>NZ_CP192509.1:0-4800000 GCF_050613215.1 Roseateles sp. L2-2 | reverse complement strand
CTGGCCCTGGCGGTCCTCGTCGTCTGGGACAACCTGCGCATCGGCGCGGGCTGGTCGGGCAGCGGTCCCGAGGCCGGCTATTTCCCGCTGCGCATCGGCGTCGCGCTGGGCGCCTGCGCCGTGGCCGTCTTCGTGCAGGCCTTGCGAACGCCGGACGCGGCGCGCTTCGCCACGTGGTCGCAGCTCAAGCGCGTGGCGCAGGTGCTGGTGCCGCTGACGATCTACGTCGCGCTGATCGTGCCGCTGGGCCTGTACGTCGCCTCCGCGCTCTTCATCGCGGTCTTCATGGTCTTCGTGGGGCGGTACCCGGCCTGGAAGGCCCTGCTGATGGGCGTCGCCCTGAACGCGGCGATGTTCTACGTCTTCGAGATCCAGTTCAAGGTGCCGTTGCCCAAGGGGCCGCTGGAGGCCTGGCTGGGCTACTGAGGCGCTTGCCAGGGCCCTGCATGGCGCCTGCGAGGCGCGACCGAGGAGCGTATCCATGGATGAACTCAACGCCTTGATGCACGGCTTCAGCGTCGCCGCGTCCTGGGGCAATGCGTGGCTGATGCTGGTGGGGATCCTGCTGGGCATCGTGGTGGGGGTGCTGCCGGGGCTGGGCGGTCCCAACGGCGTGGCCATCCTGCTGCCGCTGACCTTCGGCATGCCGCCGACCTCGGCCATCATCCTGCTGAGCTGCATCTACTGGGGCGCGCTGTTCGGCGGCGCGATCACCTCGGTGCTGTTCAACATCCCGGGCGAGGCCTGGTCGGTGGCGACCACCTTCGACGGCTATCCGATGGCGCGCCAGGGGCACGCCGGCGCGGCGTTGACGACCGCGTTCACGGGGTCCTTCATCGGGGCCATGTCGGGCGTGCTGCTGATCACCTTCCTCGCGCCGGTGGTGGCGGGATTCGCGTTGCGTTTCGGTCCGCCGGAGTTCTTCGCCGTCTTCTTCCTCACCTTCTGCTCCTTCATCGGCATGGGCAAGGAGCCCAAGGCCAAGATCGTCGCGGCGATGGCCGTCGGCCTGCTGCTGGCCGCGGTCGGCATGGACACCATTTCGGGCGAGCTGCGCATGACCTTCGGCAGCAGCGAGCTGCTGCGGGGCTTCGACTTCCTCGTCGTGGTCATCGGCCTGTTCGGCATCAGCGAAATCCTCATGACGCTGGAGGAGGGCCTGGCCTTCAAGGGCAAGAAGGCCGACATCGACCTGAAGGTGGTGCTGCGCACCTGGGCGACGCTGCCGCGCTACTGGGTGACGACGCTGCGCTCCTGCCTGGTGGGCTGCTGGATGGGGGTCACGCCGGGCGGCGCGGTCGCCGCGAGCTTCATGGGCTACGGCCTGGCCAAGAAGTTCGCCCGCGACCCGGACAGCTTCGGCAAGGGCAATCCGGAGGGCGTGCTCGCGCCGGAGACGGCCGCGCATGCGGCCGGCACCTCGGCGCTGCTGCCCATGCTGGCGCTGGGCATTCCGGGGTCCGCGACCGCGGCGGTGCTGCTCGGCGGTCTGATGATCTGGGGGTTGCAGCCGGGGCCGCTGCTGTTCACCGAGCAGAAGGAATTCGTCTGGAGCCTGATCGCCAGCATGTATCTGGGCAACGTGGCCGGCCTGGTGATCGTGATGGCGACGGTGCCGCTGTTCGCGGCCATCCTGCGGATCCCGTTCTCCATCATCGCGCCGACCATCCTGACGGTGTGCGCGGTGGGCGCGTTCACCGTCCACGGCGCGACGGCCGACATCTGGATGATGCTGATCTTCGGCGTGGTGGGCTACGTCTTCAAGAAGCTGGACTACCCGCTGGCGCCCATGGTGCTGGCGATCGTGCTCGGCGACCGGATGGAGGACGCCTTCCGCCAGAGCATGCTGGCGAGCAAGGGCAGCCTGGGGATCTTCTGGGCCAACGGCCTGAGCGGCACCATCACGACGCTGGCCCTGGTGATGCTGGTCTGGCCGCTGGTCGGCCGGCTGCGCCGGGCTGTCGCCGGGCGCCGGCCTCTGGCCCCGGCAGCATGAGGCGGGCGTCCTGACGCCTGGGGCCTGGGACCTGGGACCTGGGGACTGACGCGGCGCGGGATGTGTCAGCCGCCGGCGTCCTTGGCGGCGCGTCGACGCTTGGGCGGCTGCTCGGGGGATCCGGTCTGGATCTGGCCCGATCGCATGAGCGCGAGCACGGTGTCGCGCTTGTGGTTCAGGTGCTCGATCATGATGCGGCGCATCGCGTCGGCGTCGCGCGCTTCGAGGGCGGCGATCATCTGCTCGTGCTCCTTGACCGCCTGCTTCCATTTGGCGCCGTCCTGGTTGGTGCGGAAGCGCAGGTTCTGCACGCGGGCGTTGATGGAGTGGTAGGTCTTGGTCAGCAGCGGGTTCTTGGCGGCTTCGTTGATGAGGTCGTGGATGCGGGCGTTGAGGCGGTAATAGCCGGAGAGATCGCCGCGCGAGAAGCAGGCCATCATCTCGTAGTGCAGCGCGCGCAGTTCCGCGAGCTCGGCGTCCTCGATGCGGCGGGCCGCGAGCTCGCCGGAGAGTCCTTCCAGCCCGGCGAGCACCTCGAACGCGGCCATGATGTCGTCCTCGGTGAGGCGGACGGCGACCGCGCCGCGATTGGGCAGCAGGTCGACCAGGCCTTCGGCTGCGAGCAGCTTGATGGCTTCGCGCAAGGGGGTGCGGGAGACGTTGAGGAGCTCGCAGAGCTCGCGTTCGTTGAGCTTGGCGCCGGGGCTGATCCGTCCTTCGACGAGCATGGCGCGAAGCCGGGCGACGACCTGGTCATGCAATCCCACGCGGGAGATTTCGATCACTTCCGCCATCGCCTGCGCCCCCCAACGGCGCGTACTGAGTTCTGTGTGCAAGCGCATTCTAGGTGGCGTGGGTGCGGCGCGGCCCTCGGGGAGATCACAATCGGCGTCGCCATTTGCTGGCGTTGTGGTTGGCGGAGATCCCATGCGCGTTGTTCCTTTCAGGATCCAGATTCCCGAAGAGCGTTTGATCGACTTGCGCGAGCGCTTGTCGAGGGTGCGTTGGCCCGCGTCGCTCGACGAGGCCGGCTGGGCGGACGGCACCTCGCTCGCCTTCATGCAGCGTCTCGTGGCCCATTGGCGGGATCGCTTCGATTGGCGCGAGCAGGAAGCGCGGCTGAACAAGCTCAGCCACTTCATGGCGACCGTCGACGGCGCCGACGTCCACTTCATCCATCAGAAGAGCGCGGCGCCGAAAGCATTCCCGCTGGTGCTGACGCACGGCTGGCCGGGCTCGGTCGTGGAGATGACGCACATCATCGGTCTGCTCACGGATCCGGCTGCGCACGGCGGAGATCCCGCCGATGCCTTCGACGTGGTCGTGCCTTCTCTGCCGGGATACGGCTTCTCTCCTGCGCCAAAGACGACGGGCGTGGGCTCTCGCGAGATCGCGGGTCTGTGGCACGGCCTGATGCAGGGTCTCGGCTACCAGCGCTTCGGCGCGCAGGGCGGCGACATCGGCGCGGGCGTGTCGATGTGGCTCGCGCGACGCTTCCCGCAGGACGTCGTCGGCATCCATCTCAACTACATCCCGGGCGGCTTCCGACCGCATGTCGACGAGCAGAGCGCGCCCGTCACGGACGAGGAGCGCGCCTTCCAGACGACGGCGGCCGGCTGGTACGCGGAGGAGGGCGCCTATGCCGCGCTGCAGGGCACCAAGCCGCAGACCTTGGCGTATTCGCTGGCGGACTCGCCGGTGGGCTTGGCGGCGTGGATCGCCGAGAAGTTCCGCTCGTGGAGCGACTGCGGCGGCGACCTCGAGAGCGTCGTGGCGATGGACGAGCTGCTCACCGACATCTCGCTGTACTGGTTCAATGACAGCATCACCGCGTCGCTGCGGCTCTACAAGGAGAACCGCGCCCGCCCGCATGTCTTCGAGCCCGGCGAGCGCGTGACGCCGCCCATGGGCATGGCGCTGTTCCCGAAGGAATTGCCGACGCCGCCGCGCTCGTGGGTGGAACGCGCCTACGACGTCCGACGATGGGAAGTGATGCCGCGCGGCGGACACTTCGCGGCGTTGGAGCAGCCCGAGCTGCTGGCGGCGGAGATCCGTGCGTTCTTCCGACCGCTGCGCGGAATGCTGCCATTTCGTCCTGGAGAAAACCGATGATTGAACTCTCAGCCAAGACCACCGCGTTGGTCCTTGTCGATCTGCAGCGAGGCATCCTGGGCCTGTCGTTGGCACCGTGGACTGGCCAGCAGGTCTTTGATCGAAGCCTTCAGTTGGCATCGCGACTCCGCTCCGCCGGGGGCCAGGTCGTGCGCGTCAAAGTCGACTTCGGCGACAACGGCAAGCTCTCACCGTCGGGACTCGTGGACCAGCCGTCGTCGTCAGCGCGTCCGGCCGACTTCTCGCAGTTTCCCGACGAGCCTCTGCCGGCGGAGGACGTCGTCGTGACCAAGCGCCATTGGGGGAGCTTCCACGGCACGACCCTCGATCTGGAACTGCGGCGACGCGGCATCAAGACGGTGGTGGTGGCCGGCATCGCCACGAACATGGGCGTGGAGTCGACGGTCCGGAGCGCTCACGAGCACGGCTACGACGTCGTCGTGGTCTCCGACGCGACGACGACCTTCTCCGCCGCGATGAACACTTTCGCTTTCGAGCACATCTTCCCGCGCATCAGCCGCGTGGCGGCTTGCGACGAAATCACCTTCCTCTGAACGGTCAGCCGCATGCGATTCGAATTGCCCGACGACAAGAAGCTTGTCCACGAGACCCGCATCCAGATCCGCTGGGGTGACATGGATGCGATGGGACATGTGAACAACACGGTCTACTTCCGCTACCTAGAAATCGTGCGTGTGGAGTGGCTGGACAGCCTCGGCCACCCGCCTAGCCCCGATGGACAGGGGCCGGTGATCGTCAACGCGTTCTGCAACTTCCACAGGCAGCTCGCATATCCGGGCGAGATCCTGGCGAAGCACTACGTGTCGAATCCGGGGCGCTCCAGCTTCGACACGTGGATCACGTTGGAGAGGGTCGATGAGCCGGGCGTTGTCTATGCCTCGGGCGGGGCGACGACGGTGTGGCAGGACGCGACGGTTCAGAAGTCGGTGCCGTTGCCGGAGTGGTTGCGCCAACAGATTGATTGACGGCCCGCTTACGTCTCTAGCGCTTGGAACCGGGCGCTGCGTTGCCTCGGTCCCCGCCTGACGGCTGGCCGGTGGTACTTGGCCAGTTGCCGCCTGGACCGGGATGGCTCGAGCTTCTGCCTGGAGACGACGACCCGGGTGCTTGCTGCTTGCCGCCGCCTTGGCTTGGGGCCAATGAAGATGACTTTGCCATGAGAGTCTCCGAAGTGGTGCTCTCATGTTGCATGCTCGTGAGGCCGCGTCCAGCGATGCCGCTGACAGCCATGACGGGACTGTGGATGAATGAGGTGACCGGGCAGGTGGTGGATCAAGCGCGCCTGGTGCTTCTCTTTTTCGCCGACCAGGAGGCCACCACCAACTCAGCCCACACGGGCGCATGGTCGCTCGGGCTGTCCTTCCCTCGCTCTTCCAGGTCGACACCGGCGGCAACAACCTTGAATCCGCCGCTCACCAGGATGTGGTCGATCCTCAGCCCCGCATTGCGTTCCCACCTCTTGCGGCGGTAGTCCCAGAACGTGAAAGGCGTGTCCTTCGGATGCGCCGTCTTCAACGCATCGGTCCAGCCTTGCTTTAGCAGCGCCGCGAACGCATCCCGCGCTTCGGGTTGAAGCAGCGCGTTGTCTCGCCAGGTATCCGGCTTGTAGATGTCGGCGTCCGTGGGGACGACATTCCAGTCGCCCAGCAACACGGTTGGGTGGCCTGCCGTCCACAGGGCCTCGGCCCGCTGGCGCATGCGCTCGAACCACGCCAGCTTGTAGTCGAACTTCGGGCCGGGAACGGGGTTGCCGTTGGGCAGGTAAATCGCGGCCACCAGCACACCATTGACGGCGGCTTCAACGTAGCGGGACTGCCGGTCCTTGGCGTCGCCGGGCAGCGCCTTCAACACCGGCAGCGGCGTGTGCACGCGGGAGAGTAGAGCGACACCGTTCCACGTCTTCTGCCCGACCACGATCGATTCGTAGCCGGCCTCACGGAGAGCTTCCTCCGGGAAGTCCTCCGTGGGCGTCTTCAACTCCTGCAGCGCGACGACGTCGGGCTGGCGACGCGCCAGCCAGTCGAGCAACGCGTCGAGCCGCTTCAGGACGTTGTTGACGTTCCAGGTCGCGACGATCACGGCGTCACCGCTTCGGACCGCCCGACCGTCTCTCGTCGCCTCAGATCGGCGACGCCGCCACCAGATGTTCCGACAGGAACCACACCTGCAGCTCGTTGGTCCGCACGATGTCGCTGACCAGCAGGTCTTCCGTCCCCGAATCGCCGGCGTCGCTGGCTTTCTCGGCGTGCTCTCGCGCATACGTGAGGATCATCGTGTGCGCCTCGATCAGCCGGCTGAGCTGCACGGTCGCCGGTTCGCGGCCGCGCGGCGGGCGCGGGATGCGCGTCTCTTCCGCGATGTCCGCGGCCATCGCCAGCGACACGCCGCCCAGCACCTGGATGCGCTCGGCCACCAGGTCGACCAGCTCGACCTGTTCCTCGAAGTGCTTGTCGAACAGCAGATGCAGCTGGTTGAAGGTCGGACCGACCACCTGCCAGTGATGCTTCTTGTACATGTCGCGCAGCGTGATGGTGTCGGCCAGCACCTGGTTCAGCGAGGCCACGCTCTTCTTGACGACCGACTCGGCCAGGCCGTGCGGCATCTTCACGACCTCGCCGTAGCGCTGCGTCTCCTGTGACTGGGTCTTCACGGACTTGTCGATCGTCGGCGTCGTCGCGGCGTGCGCGGCGTCGACGCGAGCGGACTTCGCGGGGGACTTCGGGGCGGACTTCTTCTTGGTAGCCATGCGGAACTCCAATGCAGTGGGACAGATCCCCTCCCTGGAGGCAAGCGCCGATCCCGTCATTCCGGAAACCCGCCGATTTGCGCCAGTCAATAAACGGAGATACAGTCTCCGTTTATGAATTGCAGTCATTGGAGGCGTCCGAGCCTCCTCGGTGGAGACGCCGCATGAAGAAGACCGAGCCGCCCAAGCGCCTGCGCAGCGACGCCGCAGAAAACCGCGAGCGCCTGCTGGCCGCCGCGCATGTGGTGTTCGCCGAACGCGGCCTGTCCGCCACGCTCGACGACGTGGCCCGTCATGCGGGCGTGGGCGTCGGCACCGCCTACCGGCATTTCCCGAACAAGCAGGCGCTGGCCTCCGAAGTGCTGGAGGGCGCCATGCAGCGGCTGGCCGACGATGCCGAGGCGGCGCTCGCCGTCGCGGATCCGTGGCAGGGCTTCGTCGGATTCTTCGAGACCGTCGTGGCCTCGCAGGCCCGGCATCGCGGGCTGCACCACCTGTCGGCCAGCGACGGCATCGCCAGCGCCGAGGTGCAACGGCGTTTCGAGTCCGCGGTCGTGCAGCTGTTCCAGCGCGGGCAGAAGGCCGGCGTGATCCGCCCGGATGCCGCGCCCACCGACGTCGGTCCGATGCTCGTGATGCTGCGCACCGTCATCGATCTCAGCCCGCCGGGCAAGCCGGAACTGTGGCGTCGCTACCTGGCCGTGATGCTGGACGGCCTGCGTGCGGACGAGCGTCGTCCGATCCTTTCCGACGGTCTCACCACGGACGAGTTCGACGCGTTCATCGCGGCGAAGAAGCGGTCGGTCAAATGACAAGCCCGATGACACGCGGACAACACGCGCGCACGCCCATGAAGATCGTGCTGACCGGCGCCACCGGCTTCGCCGGCGGCGAGGTGCTCCGACAGGCGCTCCTGGATCCCACGATCTCGCAGGTCACCGTGCTGACGCGGCGCTCGCTCGGCGTCGTCCACGCGAAGCTGAAAGAGGTCGTGATGCGCGACTTCCTCGACTACTCGGCACTGGATCTGTCCGATCACGCGGCCTGCATCTGGTGCCTGGGCGCATCGCAGGTCGGCATCGGCGAGCAGGACTACGTCCGCATCACGCTCGACTATCCGCTGGCCGCCGCTCGCGCGCTGCAGGCGATGAACCCGCATCTGCGCTTCTGCTTCGTCAGCGGTCGCAGCGCCGATCCCACCGAGCAACGGCGCTCGCTGTTCGCGCGGATCAAGGGGAGGGCGGAACGCCAGCTCGCCGAGACGGGGCTGCCGGTCTTCGTCTTCCGTCCCGGCTACATCCGACCGACCGCCGTCAGCGGCGCGCGCAAGGACTTCGCCCGCTTCCTGGCGCCGGTGGGCTCGCTGCTGTCGCTGTTCAGCGCGGACTACGCCGTCGACTGCGATCAACTGGCGCGCGCCTTGCTCGACGTCGCCAGGCGCGGGACCGACCACCCCTTGATCCTCAACAGCGAGTTGCGCGCATGGCCCGCTCGTTGAAGACGCGGGTGATCCGCGTGGCCATCGTTGCAACGCTCGTGTTGATGAGCGCGATCGGCGTCCTGCTGGCCGCCACCGACACCTCGGGGCTCGGCGACACGCCGACCGGCGACCGGCTGCTGCGCACGCAGCAGTCGCCTCAATGGCACGACGATCACTTCGAGAACCGCCAGCCGATCTGGGCCGACGGCTTCGGCGCGTGGAAGAACTTCCTGCTCGGCGAGGCCTCGCCGGACAGCGTGCCGCAATCTCCCGTGCCGGTGGTCCGGCCGGATCCGAAGGCCTACCTGACGCCGCCGGATTCGGGGCTGCGCATGACCTGGCTCGGGCACGCGACGACCTTGCTCGAAGTCGACGGCGCGGTGCTGCTGATCGACCCGTTGTGGAGCGATCGCGCATCGCCGGTGTCGTGGGCCGGACCGCGTCGCTGGTACCCGCCGCTCATCGCGCTGTCCGATCTGCCGCGCGTGGACGCGGTGTTGATCTCGCACGATCACGTCGACCATCTGGACATGCGGACCATCGTCGCGATGCGCGACTGGTCGACGGTGTTCGTCGTGCCGCTGGGCATAGGCGCGCACCTGGAGCGCTGGGGCATTCCCGCCGCGCGCATCCGCGAACTGGATTGGTGGCAGTCGACGCGGCTCGGGCCGGTCGAGCTGGTGGCGACACCGGCGCGCCACGCTTCCGGACGCCTGTGGAGCAAGACCAACAAGACGCTGTGGGCGGGTTGGGCCGTCGCCGGTCCGGCGCACCGCGTCTGGTACTCGGGCGATACCGGCTTCCACACGGACCTGGCCGCGATCGGCGAGCGCCTCGGTCCGTTCGATCTCACGCTGATCGAGTCAGGCCAGTACGACACGCATTGGCCCGATACCCACCTCGGTCCGGAGCAGGCCGTCGAGGCGCACCGCCTGGTCCGCGGCAAGGTGATGGTGCCGGTGCATTGGGGACTGATCCAGCAGGCGCCGCACGCGTGGACGGAGCCCATCGAGCGCGTGATGGCTGCCGCGCGCTGTCATGAGGTCCCTGTGGTGGCGCCTCGTCCGGGCGAGATCGTCGAGCCGCTGCAGGCGTCGATCGCGCCCTGGTGGCCGCAGCTGCCCTGGCGCACGGCGGCGCAGTCCGCCGTCGAGGCGACGGTGAGCGGCGATCCCGCGGATCGCGCGCACGTGCCCGCCTGCCGGTAGCCGCAGCCTCTGTCGCTCTCTACGTGCCCTCGCCATAGCGCTGGGACTCTAGCGGTCCGTTCTCATCGACTTGCTGCTCGGTAACTGCACAGTCGGTGTTGATGCCGCTGGTTCCGGCGTCATTGGAGAGAAACATGTGGGACGGCCCGAAGTTGATGATTCGCGTCGGCGTTCGACGGCGATGACGACTGACCTCCCGTCGGGGACGAGCCTTAGGGTAAAAATGCGGTGCACGTTTCGACGATCAGGTGTCACTGGCCGGGACGACAAGCAAAGCAACAAGCCCAGGGGAGGGCATCAAATGAAATGGATCACCGCGAGCCAACTTGAGGCATGGGCGGACACTGCCGCATCCGAACTTCTCCTGCCTCTTCTTCTGCGAGACCTCATCACGGCTTCGGCAAGAAACATCAGCGACATACGCTTTCCGAGCGGAGATGTGGGCCGGATCCCTGGATTCGACGGCACGCTCAAGTCGGATGGCGCGCCGCTGTTTGTTCCTGAGGGCTCTGCTGTCTGGGAGCTAGGTACCGGGAACAAGCCGGTTGAAAAGGCGAATGGAGACTATGGGACCCGCACCGCATCGACTAGCGATGAAGAGCGCGGCAAGACCACATTCGTGTTCGTGACGCCCAGAACCCTGCGTGGCACTATTACGCCGCACACATGGGTAGAAGTGCGAAGAAAAGAGGGCGGCTGGAAGGATGTCCGCTTCATCGACGGCGTAACGCTTGAGGAGTGGCTATCCCGTGCGCCTGCAGTTGCCTCGCATTGGGCTAAGACCCATCTCAACTTGGTTCCTCCTAGGGGAGCGAAGAGCTCCGACGAATTCTGGAATCATTTCTCGCTGGCTTATGAACACGGGCTTCGCGAGGAGGTTGTTCTGGCTGGTCGAGAGGAGCAAGGTGCGGCGCTGGTTCGAAAATTGATCGCTGGTGAGCGCCGGATCTCCTTTACTGCCGACTCTCCTGATGAAGTGATTGCCTTCGTCGTTGCGGCCATCCGAAAGGCCTCCCCCGTAGAGAGACTGTTCCTTGAGAACCGGACCATGGTGGTGGAATCTGAAGACGCGGCGCAGCACTTTTCCAACATTGAAGGACTCATCTTTTTGCCGCGGGACAAAGCGGCTTCGTACAGTCATCTGCTTTTGCCTCGCGGGCCTACGGTCCTCGCGAATGGCCCCGGTCCGCAGCGCAACGACGCGGTTCGCCTCGCCAGACCAACGACCGCCGAATTCGCAGCGGCCTTACGCCTGATGGGTTTTGAAGAGGCCAAAGCGCTTGAGCATGCGCGCGGGTGCAACCGAACGCTTTCTGTGCTTGCTCGACGAATCCCAAGCGGAAACATCGTGCCTCCGGCGTGGATGCTCCATGGGCCAGCCCTCGTTCCTGCGATGCTTGCGGGCGGATGGCGAAGCTCGAACACTGCCGATGTGCAGGTTCTTCCGTCTCTCGCCGCTGTCGCCAATTACGAAGCTTGGGAAGGGCCGCTTCGTTCACTCACGGAGTTGACAGACCCGCCTATCGATCGGCTCGAAGATCTTTGGATGATGCGATCGCAGTTGGATGCGTTCATGCTCCTTGGGCATAGACTTGGCGCCGAGCACTTCGAGCGGCTGAAGGCTGTGTTCTCCACCGTATTTGTAGCGCCTGCAGACGTACCGCAAGCAGATCAGCCCTATCGACCCTGGCTACAGCCCAACGATTCCTATAGCGAGGAGTTACGTCGCGGCCTCTTGGGTACCTTACTGAACTTCGCGTTCCATCACCAAACCGCAAGGCTCGTGATCCCTGGAACGACGCCGGACCACTGGGTCCGTGAGCTGGTGAGTCAGCTTCCTGGCCTGAACACAGATCCAAATTTCATGGCGAGCTTCCGGGAAGAGCTACCGATGCTCGCGGAGGCTGCGGCAGGCCCTTTTCTTGATGCCCTCGAGCGCATGCTCGAGGGCGACCCCTCGACCATGTCTGCCATCTTCGCCCGAGGTAATTCCACCTTTGGCAGCACAAGTGCGCACGTCTATTTTCTATGGTCGCTTGAGAGGTTGGCTTGGGCCGAGAACTTGCTGCCGCGGGTGGCGCTCATCTTGGCCAAGTTAGCGGCGATCGAGCCGGAGGGGCTAACCGGAAACCGACCGCTCGATAGCCTCAGGTCGATCCTCCTTTCCTGGAGCCCCAATACTCATGCATCTGGCGCTACGCGGGACGCAGTCCTACGTCGCGTGGTCGCGCTGGTACCGTCTATCGCGTGGCCGCTACTTGCAAAGCTTCTTCCCCAGCATCACGACAGCAACAACGTCCATGAGAAACCGCTGTACCTTGAGACGGTTGAAGCGCCTGAGACCCTAACCTTTGGTGTTGTCTGGAAGAGCCAGGACACGGTCATCGAGTTGGCACTGGAACGAGTCAGCGGAATCGCTGATCGTTGGGGATCAATTATTGGAACGATCGGGCACTACCGCGAAAATTCCTTTAAGGCGGCGCTTCGCCAACTCGATGCATATCTGCTGAATGCTGACCCCGAAGACCACGAGAAGGTCTGGGGGATGTTGCGAGCAGAGGCTCGTCGTCATCAGTCTTTTCCAGACGCGCCACTTGCGGGTGGGCACGACGCACTCAATGCGATGACGAAGCTCGTCGAGCAACATTCGCCAAAGGAGAAGCCGTTCGCACTCACTTGGCTGTTCGACGACTGGGTACCAGATATCGAGCGAAGTGGCTCCCAAGCCCCGACGATGGAGCTCATTGAAGCCGAACGCAGTAAGGCTGTCGAAGCCATCATGGGATCCAGCTCGGAAGGTGATGGCATTGCAGGATTGCTCACCATCGCTGCGCGTGCGAAGGTCCCCCATCTTCTTGGTCCTGCCTTGGTTCGTCTCGCACTCACGAGAGAGCAAATTGCTGGGTTAATGGGTGGGCTTGATCTCAAGCGCGAGGACCACCGGTCATTGGCGTCTCAACTTGTGTCGGACAGCCTTTCGAGGCTCGGAGAACTGCCGCCTACGTTGAAGCAGGTCCTCGTTGACAACGGACTGGTGCAGGAGCAAGCAGCCCAGCTGTTCTTCGGAATTCGGGATTCAGAGGAAGCATGGGCCACGGTTGAAGAGTTCGACAAAGATGTCGCCGCTGCGTACTGGAAGTCCAAACACGCCTTCATCGTTGAAGGCTCTCTGGAACTTTCATTGAAGGCCGCGATTCGCTACCTCGAAGCCGGAAGGCCAATGTCGGCCATTGAAGTGCTTCATATGCGCCGAGAAGAGGTGCCCTCTGACTTCTTGCTCGCGTTGTTGTTTGAGGTGGCGAAGCAGCTGGACCTGGTTGTTCCAAAAGTTGGCCACACCATGGTTGAGTACTACCTCATGTCTGTGTTCGAGGTGTTGGAGAGCCGGCCAGATTTGGATGAAGAGCATCTGGCAAAGCTGCAGTACGTGCTTTTCCCATTGTTCTCACACCGCGAGAAGGCGCTTACTCTGCATCGCGTGCTGATGAAGAAGCCGGAGCTGTTCATGGAGCTTGTCCGGGGGGCTTACCTTGGCTCCACCCAATCGCCAGAGGACGTCACTGAGGCCCAGCGATCCGCAGCGCTTGCTGCCTACCGCATCCTTGGCGACATTTACGTCATTCCCGGTCAGAGCGAATCTGGTCTAGATGCGGCGGCTCTGAATGCTTGGTGCGATGACGTTCGTCGTTTGTCCGCCGAGTCAGGCTTGGAAGAGTCAGGTGAATATCGGATTGGAACCATCGCGGCGCATGCCCCTATCGATCCGATTGATGCTGCTTGGCCACACGCCGCAGTTCGAGATCTCATCGAGAGGTATTCCTCCGAGCGTGTTGAGAGCGGCATACGCGTTGAGCGATACAACATGCGGGGCGCCTATTGGAAGGCCATTGGCGAAGGCGGGAAACAGGAGCGCGACCTCCAGTCGCAGTATGCGGACTGGGCTAAGGCTTGCAGGGCTTGGCCCAGAACGTCTCAACTACTGAGGGAGATTGCTCAAAGCTATGGGAGGGAAGCGGATCGGGCTGACCTTGAGGCGGAGCAGGAGCGCATGTCCGGCCGATTGGGCTGAGCCGGATGATCTCTAAACTGGCAGCCTGCAGTTGGATGGCGCTGTGCGTGGTCAAGTACTGTTGGTGCGCTGACGAGCCCGCTCAATAGGCCGTTGCCGGGGCACTGACCGAGTTCGAGTCGGCTCGACTGTTGGAGCCGCTGAGTGGGAAGTCAAGCCAATCTGACTTAGTCCACTTGGCCGGCCCGACTGAACAGCAGCGCATCCATCACCTTCATGTAGCCCTTGGCCGTCTTCGCGTCCGTGGCCTGCACGCCGGTGGTGGCCGCGATGTCCGGCCCCATCACCGACAGCGTGTTGGCCAGCGAGACCATCGCGTAGTACAGCAGCACCGGTTCCCCCTTCGGCAGGTCCCCGGCCTTCTGCGCCGCCTTGATCAGCGGCCGGGCCAGGTCGAAGTGCGGCCGCAGGAAGTGCTGCGCCAGCCACTCCTGGCGGTCCTCGCTGTGCGTGCCTTCGCGCCGCTGCATCATGAAGCGGTGCAGGTGCGGCTGGTCCAGCGTGAACTGGAAGTACGCGATGAACTCCTGCCGCAGCTGCTCGATCGCGGTCGCCGGCTTCGCCTGCCTGATCAATCCTTCGCGTGCCCGGGCGAGTTCCTCATAGACCAGCGTCGCCACCGCCTGCCACAGTACCTCTTTCGATTGGAAGTGGTAGGTGATCAGCTGATGCGTCAGCCCGCTCTGCTCCGCGATCGCGCGCATGCTCGCCGCCTCGAAGCCGCGCTCGGCGAATTCCTTCAGCGCGGTCTTCAGGATCGCCTGCTTCGTGTCGGCCGACCGCTGCTGCTCGCGTCGGCGGGGCGTGGAAGTATCCGGAGTGCTCATGCCCGACATCATGCCTTCGTCACCGACTGTTCCTACCTCGCCGGAGGTATCGGATGCCCTGGTATTCCGGCTGCGTATCGCCCATGTTTCCCTAGATGGTGCGTTGGTATCGATACCGCCGCATCCGGCCCCGATGGGGCATCAATTCGACACACATTAAAACTTGCCGCATGGCAAAACAAACGCGGACACTCGCGCCGCTTGCCCCTCTCAGGAGGGACATGCGGTGTGACGTGTCGATGGGCGGCGCGTTCACCGGACCAAGCCAGGTCCACCGAAGCGGTCGCGGGCACCACCCCCCGCGACACCAATCGCACCCACAGGCACGGGAGGGAACCACCATGGAGTTCAAGCAACTCGGCATCATGATGGGCAGGGCATTTGTCCCTGCCCTGCTGGGTAGTGCGCTGCTCGCCGCATGCGGCGGCGGCAACGGTCAGCAGGACGGCGGCGTCCAGATCGCGTCCGACGACAACGGCGGCAGCGCCGATGCCGCGGCACGCGCCAAGCGCATGGCCGGCGACAGCGGCACCGAGACGGCGCTCACGCCCGTCTCCGCCACCGGCAGCTCGATGGAGCGCGGCGATCTGAACGGCGCCAAGGCCATCGACAAGGACGACAACAGCCGTTGGGGCTCGGCGTTCACCGACAACGAGTGGCTGACGCTGGACTACGGCAGCAGCGTCACGATCACGCGGGTCCGCATCAACTGGGAAAACGCCCACGCGAAGAAGTACCTGCTGCAGACGTCCGAAGACAACAAGACCTGGACCACGATCAAGACGATCGAGAACAGCCCGGGCGGTGTCGAAGACATCAAGAACCTCGGCGGCCAGGGCCGCTATCTGCGCGTGCAGGGCGTGACCCGCTCGACGCAGTACGGCTACTCGATCTTCGAGATCCAGGCCTTCACCGGCACCGCGGTCCCGCCGACCAACCCGACGGACCCGACCACGCCGACGAATCCGACGGATCCGACGACGCCGACCAACCCCACCACCCCGACCGATCCGACGACGCCCACGCAGCCGACGGACCCCGTGGGCGACACGAGCAAGCCGGGCGTGGCCATCAAGCCGGTGCTGGCGATCTCGTCGGCTCCGGAGAACGACGGCCTGTCGGCGAAGAACTCGATCGACGGCAACCTGGCCACGCGCTGGGCCTCCAAGCCTGAAGACGGCGCCTGGATCCAGTACGACTTCGGCACGGCGCAACCGCTGGGCTACATGAAGCTCGTCTGGGAGAACGCGTACGGCAAGGCCTACGAGATCCAGATCTCGGACGACGGCAAGACCTGGACCCGTCTGCGCAACCAGCCGGCCGGCAAGGGCGGCACCGAGGAGTACTTCAACCTCGGCGTGAAGACGCGTTTCGTCCGTATCCAGGGCGTGACCCGTGCAACCAACTACGGCTATTCGTTGTTCGAGGTCGAATTCAAGACCGTCGGCAGCGACAACAGCATCCCGACCACGACGACCACCCCGTTCTCCTTCCCGGTGAACGGCGCGGGCGCGGGTCCGCTGTTCCAGCCGCAGGCGCCGATCGAGCAGATCCAGTTCACGCTGCCGGACGGCACGCTGGTGACGCGTTTCGGTCAGCGCGGCGTCGGCCGCCACGGCCGCGAGCGCGGCGAGGACTGGAACGAGATCGGCTTCGGACCCAATGACACCGTGGATGCCAACGGCAATCCGCAGGACAAGGGTCCGGGCAACTACATGAACTTCGTCGCGAACTACTTCAAGAATCGCACGTGGGGCGTGGAGTTCATCGACAACTCGAACGTGGCCGGCGTCACCAAGCCGCGTCTGATCGTCAACCAGTACTTCCCGCAGGCGCAGCGCGGCGGCGGTCATTCCTTCTTCCGCCGCATCGACGACGTGGGCGTCACCGGCTACGGCTGGATGTCGCCGGGTCAGCTGCTGGATCCGACCACCTACACGGACGGGTTCGTCGACAAGACGTCCTGCCCGGTGGTGCCCAAGCCGCCGCAGAACGCCCTGGCCAAGCCCAACACGGGCTACAACGGCATCATCGGCGCGAACGACGGCTGCTCCGTGGTGCTGGACAACATGCCGGGTCACCAGGACCTGTCCCCGAACGCGAACGGCGTGCTGGTGCCCAACGGCGTCAACATCCCGGCCAGCCCGCTGAAGGTGGGTCAGGCGATCGAGTTCACGGGCTCGTTCTTCTCCAGCCGTGCGGCGATGGATGCGATCGGTGACAAGGGCGACATCCGCTACTACACCAGCGAAGTCATCTACGTCATGGGTGCCGGTCTGCGTCCGTGGTACGGCGTCCAGCCGCGCCTGAACAGCGTGCCGCTGCCGGATGCGGTGCTGTCGGGCGGTCTGGGTTCCGTCTCGTACAACTACTCGGACGAAGGCTGGCGCATGTTCCAGCAGCCGTTCAACAACATCGGCATGCAGAACCTGCAGCGATTCGTTGAAGGCCGCCGTGCGGTGCACAGCAGCTTCGTGACCGGGCAGCACATCGAGCCGGGCAACGATCCGATGACCTCGATCCAGAACCTGGCGGGTACCCGTTTCAACGCCACGGCCTGCGTGCAGTGCCACACCAACAACGGTCGCAGCCCTGCGCCGTTCACGGTGGACCAGCGTCTGGACAAGATGGCCTTCCACGTTGCGGTGAAGGCGGCTGACGGTTCGATCCGTCCGGACCCGCGCTACGGCTCGGCGATCCAGATGAACTCGACCTCGGCCACCGGTGCGCCGCAGGATTGGGGCAACGCGGTGAAGGTCGCGGGCTTCGAGACCAGCAGCGTCACGCTGGCGGACGGTTCCAAGGTCGAGCTGCGCAAGCCGAAGTTCGCCTTCGACGGTCCCACGCCGCAACTGTGGTCGGCTCGCGCCGCACTGCCGCTGCTGGGCGTCGGTCTGCTGGAAGCGGTGCCTGAGGCGGACATCCTGGCCCGTGCGCGCACGACGCCGGACGCTGACGGTGTGGTGGGCAAGGCCAACTTCACGTTCGATCCGGAAACCGGCGCCACGCGTCTGGGCCGCTTCGGCTGGAAGGCGTCCAAGGCCAGCATCCGTCACCAGGTGGCCAACGCGCTGCTGAACGACATGTCGGTGACGTCGCCGGTGTACCCGAACCGCAGCTGCGCGACCGACCCGCAGGGTTGCCGCACGGCGCCGGCGCAGAAGGGCATCCAGGAAGCCGATCTGACCGCGCTGACGCAGTACATGCAGCTGCTGGCCGTGCCGGCCCAACGGAGCATCCCGAGCGGATTCCCGAAGGGTGTGGCGCCGACGGACGAGCATCGCGTGGATGCGGTCCAGGTGGCCAACGGCCGCAAGGTGTTCGACGCGCTGAAGTGCGCGGCGTGCCACACGGCGGAGATGAAGACGGGCAAGAACCATCCGTTCGCGGAACTGCGCGACCAGACGATCCGTCCGTTCACCGACCTGCTGCTGCACGACATGGGCCCGGCCCTGGCGGACAACTTGCCGGAAGGCCAGGCGCAAGGTGCGATGTGGCGTACGACGGCTCTGTGGGGCATCGGCTACACGGAGAAGGTCGCCCAGGGTCAGCCGGTCGGCTACCTGCATGACGGCCGCGCCCGCAACCTGACCGAAGCCATCCTGTGGCACGGCGGCGAAGGCGAGAAGTCGCGTCAGCGCTTCGAGCAGCTGTCCAAGGCGGACCGCGACTCGCTGCTGGCTTGGCTGAAGACGCTGTAAGGAAACCTTGAAGGAACGGCGCCTCGCGCGCCGGTTCATCAAGCAGAAGGCCGTGGCTCATGCCACGGCCTTTTTTCGTTCCGGGGTCGAGTTGGCGGCCCGTGGCAGACTGGGGCGGATCAGCGCTGGCGGTCTTCGCCGGCCATCCGTTGGTGGAGACCATGAAGAACCTAGCCATCTGTGGAACCCTCGCCGCCGCCTTGTTCGGCTTGCCCAGTGTGGGTCGCTGCGCGGAGATCGTGCTTGAGCAGTCCGCGGTGCAGTCGCTGCTGATCGAAGGGCTGTTCAAGGAAGAAGGGAAGCTCTATCTGCAGAAGGGCGCCTGCTACGCCTATCTCGAGGACCCCAAGGTGACGCTCCAGAACGGGCGCGTGATCATCCGGGCGCACCTCAGCAGCCGGCTGGGTGTTCCCTCGGGGCGGGACTGCCTCGGCGTCGCGCTGGCGAGCTGGGCCACGATGTCGGCGACGCCCGTCGCGCAGGGTCACGTCGTGCGCTTGACCGAGATCCGCGTGGACGAGGTGGAGGATCCCAACACGCGCAACCTGCTGAATCTGGGCCTTGCGCCGGCGGTGCCCGGGGCCGTTGAATTCGATGTGAAGAAGGCGGTCGAGGAAATGCTCAAGGGCTCAGGGAGCAAGCTGCAAGGGGAAGTGCAGGCGCTCAAGATCGACTCGGTGAAGGCGGGGGACAACAAGCTGTCGATCAACTTCGACTTCAAGCTGGTGGGGCGGTGACCGGGCGTCGGGAGGCGCCTAGGGTTCAAGCGGTTCGCCCACGACGAGGCGACATCACGCAGGTCCACGCACCAGCGCGACCAACTCCATCCGATCCCGCCCCTTGCGCTTCGATGCGTAGAGGGCCTCATCGGCCTGCTTGAGCCAGTGCGACAGCTCCTCGTCGGGCTGATCGGACAAGGTCGCGCCGATGCTCAAGGAGACCGGCTCCGGCGTCTCGAACATCGCGCGCGCCTGCTCCGCGAATGCCTCGCGCAGCTCCTGGCTCAGCGCCTGCACCGTGGCGTCGGAGACGCCGCTCAGCAGGATCACGAACTCGTCCCCGCCCAGACGCGCAGCCTGCGCACCGTCGGGCAGCGCGCCGCGGATGAGCTCGCTCAGCACCACCAGCAGTCGGTCCCCGGCGTCGTGACCGTGCAGGTCATTGACCTGCTTGAAGTGGTCGATGTCGATCAGCAGGAGGGCGCTGGGGCGGTCGCGGGAGGACTGCGCCAGTAGCGCCGGTGCGCGCTGATAGAGCGCGCGGCGGTTATCCAGGCCTGTGAGCGGGTCGCGTGCGGCGATCTTCGCAATGCGTTCCTCGCGGCGATGACGCTCGGTGCCGGTCATCGAGATGGCGAGCAGCATGATCGCCATCGCGCCCTCCACCAGCGAGACCAGGATCACCGCGCCGCGGAAGCCGGCCAGATTGACGAAGGCCTCCGGCAGCAGGGTCGACCCGGCCTTGGCGAGGTAGAACAGGCCGTGGGCCAGCAGGACGAAGCGCAACTGCGCCGCCCCCAGGCTCAGCACGCCGCCATGCGGGCGTAGCAGCAGACCGGCGCGCAGGGTGATCACGGCGATCAGCAGCGACTGGATGCCCAGCATCACCTTGGACCACCACGGCCCATCGGGCACAAACAGCATCGCCAGCCAGACAACGGCCAGCAGCCACCAGGCGCGAGGCAACCGGGTGCGCGTGAATCCTGCGACGCCGGCCAGGAACAACCAGTGGGCGACGATCAGCAAGCCATTGGGGAACCAGATGCCGAGCAGCACATGGCCGCTGGAGCGCAGCAGGGCCAGCGCGCTGCCCACGGCGATGATGGTGAAACCGGTGCTCCAGAGCAGCAGCGAGCGTTCGCGCACGCTGCGCCATTCCGCGGCCAGGCACAGCGCCGAGGCGGCGGCCATGGCGGCGGTGAGGACGAGCAGGGTGAAGGGGTCGAGAACCATGGGCGATGGATGTATCAGTCCAGCGAAGTCTGACGCCGTTGGAGACTCGCAACCGGGCAAAGCATGTGCACACGGCGGATTGTCAATGAGGCGTCAGCGCCCGGCCGCGGAGTCCGACGGCCGGTCTCAGCCCTCAAACTTGTAGACTGAGCTCATGGGACTTGACGCACAGGTGATCGCGATCGGGCCGTTCTCGCAGGAGATCGCCAATTCTCTTGAGTACGCTGCGCAGCGCTATGCAGGGGTGCCGGTCGGGGCGACTGTCATCACGACGATCTTCCTGGCTCCCACAAGTTCCGACAGCCATGCGCTGGCGGAGGCGTTCGGGGTCGGCGCTTTTGAGATGGGCAAGCACCATCTCGACGCAGACAAGGTCGACTTGGCGCAACTGAGAGACTTGTGTAGCGAGCGGGAAACGGCAGACTTCTTGAACCTGAGAGCGCACGGCTTCCAGTTCTACTACCTTCCGAACGGCTAGAGGGTCGTCGCAGCGCGCGGCCAGCGATGGTGTCCGCGCTTACAGCGCATGCGAGGTTCTGTTCTCACGCATGCGGAAGGGCACCGCTTTTACCGCGGAAACGGCGCCGCCTTCTGCGCCGGCACGCTGAAGCGCGCCTGCACCGTCGCCTCGACCGGCTTGCCGTCGACGAGGTGCGGATTGAAACGCGCTGAGCGCAGCGCCATCACCGCCGCCTGATCGAACTCGCGCCGACCGCTCGTGTCGATGATCTCGACGGCTCCGACAGAGCCATCCGTCAACAGACGCCCGCGCAGCGACACACTGCCCGACGGACGTCCGTCCCCGGACATCCAATTCATTTGCAGCTTGACCGGCGTCAGTGGACGGAGTTGCTCCAACTGGACCGTCTCGCGCGGCCATTCCGCGGGCGCTGTCGCGCAGCCTGTGGTGAACGCCGAAACGGCCACCACGGCGGCCGCCATCAAGGCGATTCCAGCTCGCCGGAACTCCGTGTTCATCATGGTTCTCTCCCTTCCTGCTTGCGCCCAGTCACCATCGACCACGCCAGATTCCTACGCTCGCGCAGCGACATCACGATCACGCCGATCAGGTGTCCTGCGACCAGCGTCGCGAGCAGCCACGCCAGCGCCGCATGCGTCTGCTCCAGCCAGCCGTATCCCCAGAAGGCATCGGTGGTGTAGAGCCATCCGGTGAAGCTCGTGAGCCCGACGGTCGTCAGCAGCGCGAGGATCATCCAGCCGCCCAACGGGTTGTGGCCGAGGTGATCGGGCTCTTCGCCGCGCAGCAGCGACGCGGCATATCGCCAGGTGTTCGACGGGCTTCGGACGAAGTCGCCGAAGCGCGCATGGCGCGCGCCGACGAAGCCCCACACGATGCGCAGCAGCACGATGCCGGCGGCCGCGTAGCCCAGCGCGTGGTGCAGCGGGTGGAACCAGTGACCGGTGCTCCACACCGCGATCACGGTGGACGCGAGCGACCAGTGGGCGATCCGCACCAGCGGATCCCACACCGCGACACTGCTGTTGCGAGCGTCGTTGCGGCCGCCGCGATTCCCGATCACTTCTTGGGCGAAGGCGCCGTCTCAGCGCTCGGCTGGATGCGCTCGAAGGTCTTCGGATTGAAGAACGCCTCGACGCGTTCGCCCTTGTCGTCGAAGCCGTAGACCTCGTAGCAGGTGCTGAAGGTCTTGACCTGGCGCACGCGCCAGCCCTTGTCGACGAGCTGGCGCTGCAGCTCCATCTGCGGGCGCCATTCCGCCTTCGGCTCGTTGGGACATGCCACGTCGCCGTGCGCGAACGCGGCCGTGGAGGAGAGGAGGGCAGCGCCCAGGGCGCCGATCGACAGGAGTCGGGAAGTCAGTTTCATCATCGACCTTTCTTGCAGGCTCAGAAGTCCAGCCACATGCGCAGCAGGTTGTGATACGTCGCCGTCAGTCCGATGACCGACGGATCCGCCTCGCCGTTGCGGCTGCGCAGGCTCATCAGGTGCTGGTCCATGTCGAACAGCAGGCGGCGCTGCTCGTCGCTGCGCACCATGCTGTGGATCCAGAAATAGCTCGCGAGCCGGAAGCCCCGCGTCACCGGCTCCACGCGGTGCACGCTGTGCCCCGGGTAGAGCACCATGTCGCCGGCGGGCAGCTTCACGCGGTGCTGGCCGAAGGTGTCCTCCACCATCAGCTCGCCGCCGTCGTACTCGTCCGGATCGGCGAAGAACACCGTGCACGAGATGTCCGTGCGCACGCGCCCCGTGCCGTCGCGCAGGTAGCGCACCGCGCTGTCCACGTGATTGCCGAAGCTGTTGGCCTCGCCGCCGTAACGGTTGAACAGCGGCGGCGAGATCTGCTTGGGCAGCGCCGCCGAGAAGAACAGCTGGTGCCGCGCGAGCCCGTCCAGCACCAGCTTCTGCAAGGCCAGCGTCTCTTCGCAGGTCTCGGGCAGCTGCGTGTTGTTCTTGGCCACGGCCGACTGCGAGCCGGCGGTCATGCGACCGTCGGCCCACGGCGCCCGGGCCAGGATCTCGCGCGCCTGACGGAGCTCGTCGGCGGAGAGGACGTTGCGGACGTGCAGCAGCATGGTGCGGACTTCCTCTCGATGCTCAGAAGCGCAGGCCCAGCGTGGCCTTGACCGTGCGCGCCTCACCCGGCGTGTAGAAGCCCGGGTAGAGCTGGTCGCCGTAGACCTTGTCGGTCAGGTTGTTGGCGTTCAACTGCACGTACATGTCCTGGCTGATCGTGTACTCGACCATCGCGTCGTAGGCCACGTAGCCCGGCGCGCGCGCCGTCAGCGACGCCGCCGCCGTGCCGCCCTGCAGCGGACGGTTGGTCGACGCGCCCCGCGCGCCGCCGGCCACGCGCCACTTCGGCGAAAGCTGGTAGCTCAGCCACGCCGCACCGGTGTGCTTGGGGCTCAGGCCGACCTCGTTCGTCGTCAGCGTCACCGCCGTGCCCACCTTGTCGATCCACGCGTGATGGATCCACGAGTAGGACAGGTAGACCTCCAGCGCATCGGTGACGCGGCCGGTCACGTCGAACTCCGCGCCCTGCGAGTGCCGCTTGCCCGACAGCACCGGGAACTGGCCGGCGAAGTCGGAGTCGGTGGTCCGCTCGTTGTACTTCTCGGTACGGAACAGCGCCGCACGCGTCGACAGCGCACCGTTGAACCAGTCCAGCTTGGCGCCGACCTCGATGTTGCGGCTCTTCTCCGCGCCCACGTCGGCCGTCTGCTGGTTGGTGTACTGGTAGGTGTCGGCCGAGGTGTTGAACGAGGTGCCGTAGGACACGTGGTACGACTGCGACGGCGTCGGCTGGTACAGCACGCCGAAGCGGCGGCTCCACAGGCCCGGATAGGACAGGCGCGACTCCGTGATGCCGCTGGGCGACGTGGCCGTCGTGGTGTTGGCGTAGGCCAGGCTGTGCATCGTCGACTTGACCTTGTCGTAGCGCAGGCCGGCCAGCAGCTTCCACTGTTCGGTGACCGAGATCAGGTCCTGCACGTAGGCGCCGAAGGCGCGACCCGAGTAGTCGCTGCCCTTGCGGTAGGTCGGCACGGCCGGCGTCACGCGGCCGTCGTTGGGCGTGCCCACCGAGGTGCCGCCCTTGTTGTAGTTGGTGCCGACGGTGCCGTAGGCGGTGAAGCGGTCCGCCTTCTCCTTGGACGCATCGATGCCGGTCAGCACGTCGTGGCGCATGCCGAACCAGCTGAAACGGTTGCTGTAGTCGCTCTGCAGGTAGGTGCCGTCGATGTCGTCCTTGCGCGGCGACAGGCCGCTGCGCGTCATCGCGGTGCCGTCGTTCAGCGTGGCCGAGGTCACCGCCGGCGAACCCGCCGGGCAGGCGCCCGCCGCGTTGAGCGCGGCGCCGCAGTAGCCGCCCGTCGTGCCCCAGCTGTCGCGCTTGTAGTTGCCGGTGCGGAACTGCGTGCGCAGCTCGCCGCCGTCGTTGAAGCGGTGCGTCCAGATGCCCGACGCGTACATGGCCTCGCCCAGCAGGTAGTCGCTCGAGGTGCCGTAGAAATTCTTCGCCGGGATGTTGGCCGCGACGCTGCCGCTCAGGTAGCGCAGGCTGGACATCGGCACGTTGTGCGAGTTCAGGTAGAAGCCGCCCAGCGTGAACTCGTCGCGGCTGCCGATGCCCCAGCTGATCGTCGGGGCGACGCCTTGCTTGTCGATACGCGCGCCGTGGTTGTCGGCGCTCTGGCCCATCGCGTTGATGCGGATCGCCGCGTCCTCGCCGATGCGCTTGTTGAAGTCGCCCGTGACGCGGAAGTTGTCGCCCGTGCCCACCGTCGTGATCAGCTCGTTCATGTCGGCCAGCACCGGCTTCTTCGTGACCTGGTTGATCACGCCGCCGGTGGAGCCGCGGCCGAACAGCATCGACGCCGCGCCGCGCATCACCTCGATGCGGTCGTAGTTGAAGCTGTCGCGGTCGTACTGCGACGGATCCTTCATGCCGTCGATCAGCAGGTCGCCCGTCGTCGCCACCGGGAAGCCGCGCAGGCGGATGTCCTGGTCGGTGCCGTTCTCGGTTGCGGCGAAGGTGATGCCCGCCGTGTAGTGCAGCGCCTGCTTCAGCGTGTCGAGCTTGACGTCGTCGATCAGCTTCTCGGTCATGACCGTGATCGACTGCGGAATGTCGCGGATGTCCTGCTTGCCCTTGCCGATCATCGTCTTGGTGGCCTGCAGCGTCTCCTTGGCGGACTCCTCGGCGGCGGCCTTGACCTTCACCTCGGGCAGCATCGCTTCGGACGGGGCCGAGGCGGGCGGCGCGGGCGGCACCGGCACCTTGGGCGCGGTCGACTGCGCCATCGCGGAACCCGCGACGAGCATCACGCCGAAACCGGCGGCGAGTGCGCCCAGCGGCAGCACGGCGGGAGCGCTCTCCTGAGCGCGGACCTGTTTCTTGATCTTCTTGGACATGGGGATCTCCGGGACGTGTTCTGAATCGTTATGAATGGGAGGAGGGCTGGCTGAAGGCGACGCTCAGGGCGCCTCGGGCTCGCTGACGAAACCGACCTTGCTCAGGCCGGCGTTGGAGGCGTCGCCCAGCACCTGCGCGACGTAGCGGTAGGGCGTGTCCTGGTCGGCGCGCAGATGCACCTCGGGCTGCGGGTCGAGGCGACCCGCTTCGGCGAAGCGGCGGCGCGTCTCCGCGCGGTCGACGGGTTCGCCGTTCCAGAACCACTGGCCGGCCGGATCGATCGCGAACTCGATCTTCTCGGCCTTGGCCACGTTGGCCGCGGCGTCGACCTTGGGCAGCTGCAGCTTGACCGCGTTGGTCAGCAGCGGCGCCGTGACGATGAAGATCACCAGCAGCACCAGCATCACGTCGATGAGCGGCACCATGTTGATCTCGGCGGTGGGCGCGTTGCCGCGCCGGGAGTCGAAGCTGGCGAAGGCCATGGCCGGCTCCCGATCAGGCTCGCGCGGCGCTGATCGCCACCGGCTTGGCGGCCGACGCCGTCGGGGATCCGGCCGATCCAGTGCCAGTGCTTGCTCCGGCGCCGGCCAGCGTCTGACCCATCGCCACGAAGGTGTGGATCTCGTACGCGAAGGCGTCCAGGCGCGACAGGATCACGCGGTTGGCGCGGGTCAGCCAGTTGTAGGCGACGACGGCGGGGATCGCGACGGCCAGGCCGACGCCGGTCATGATCAGCGCTTCGCCGACCGGGCCGGCGACCTTGTCCAGCGTGCCCGAGCCGCTCATGCCGATGGCCACCAGCGCGTGATACACGCCCCACACGGTGCCGAACAGACCGACGAAGGGGGCGGTCGCGCCCACGGTGGCGAGCACCGTCAGGCCGTTCTCCAGCCGCGTGGTCTCCTCGTCCAGCACCTTCTTGATGGTGCGGGTCACGAATTCCCCCGAGCTGCCGGCTTCCTCCAGCTTGGCCGCGCCGTAACGCGCGTGATGCGCCTGCGCATGCATCGCATGGCTGGCCAGGTGCGAGAAGGGATCGCGCGCGCCGTGCGTGGCGATCTCGTGCGCGACCGCGTCCAGCGACGTGGCGTTCCAGAAGAAGTCCAGGAAGCGCGTGCTGCGGCGCTTGCTCAACTGCAGGACGATGCCCTTGATGAAGATGATGGACCACGAGGCCACCGACATCAGCACCAGGATCACCAGCAGCGTCTTGCCGACCACATCGCTCTGCGCGATGAAGTGGCCGAAGCCGAGGGAGGCGTCATTGTTCACGTTCAGTTCTCCAGATCGAAACTCAAGGGGATGAAGGCCCAGCCCGCGGTGGGCTGGCCGTTCTCGGTATAGGGACGGAAGCGCGCCTTGCGGACCGCGGCGAGCGCGGCCTCGTCCAGCATCGGGTGGCCCGTGGAGCGGCTCAGCTGCACGGCCTGCGGCAGGCCGGCCTCGTCGATGTAGACGCGCACCAGCGCCTTGCCGGTCTCGCGCAGGCGGCGCGAGGCGCGCGGGTACTCCAGCTGCGGCGCCACGAGGTACTGCACGGCCGAGGCCGGGATGGTCTTGGGCGGCGCCGGCGGCGCAGGCGGTGCGGGAGGAGCCGGCGGCGCGGGAGGCGCGGGCGGCGCCATCACGGGCAGCGGCGGTGCGGGCTCGGCGACGAAGACCGGCGCGGCGACCTGCGGCGTCGGCGCGGCCGCGATCAGCGGCGCCTTCGGCGGCGGTGTCTTCGGCACCGGCGTGGGCGGCGGCGGGGGAGGAGGCGGCGTCGGCGCGGGCGGCGCCACGATGTTGACGAACACCGGCGCGGCCTCGATCACGGACTGGCGCACGGCGTCGATCTGCAGCAGGCCCCAGCCGGCGAGCACGTGCGCGCCCAGCGCGCCGGCGACGACGCCGCGCCATTGCAGCGGGGTCAGGATGGAGGGCGCCTGCGGCGGTCGCCGCGGAGTGGAGGAGGTGGACATGAGGTTCAGGAAAGGCGCGAGGACGTCGACATCGACGCCGGCAGCGGCGCGCAGGAGGCGCAGGAGGCACACGTGACGCAGCGTCCGCGCAGGACCACGGTGGGCTCCGTCATCGCGAAGCCGTTGTCCCGCGCCAGGGTGTCGAGCTGCAGCTGCAGCGCGCTGGTGTGCAGGCCCCGCACCTGGCCGCAGTCGGCGCAGATCAGCAGGGCCACGAAGCGCTGGTCGCGCCGCGGCGAGAACAGCGCCGGCCCTTCACCGAGGCGGTAGCGCTCGATGAGGTCCATGTCCGCGAGCAGCGACAGGACGTTGTAGATCGTGGCCAGGACGATGCGCTCGCCGCGCAGCAGCACGGCGCGGAAGATGTCCTCGGCGGAGATCAGTCCGTTGGCGGGCGTGCGTTCGCGCAGGGTCTCCAGGACCTGCACGCGCACGCGCGTCGGCTTGATGCGGTGCGCGGCGAGGAAGGCGGCCGCCGCCTGTCCCGCGGCCGACAGGGGCTGCGCGACGTCGGAGACCGACGCGGCGCCGGCGTCGTTGGCGACGCGGGCGCGGGAGAAGGCGGAGGTGGTCGAGCGGGGCACGGTGACGGGAAGCGCGTTTCTTTCCCTGTCTGCCGCGCGAACCCCGGAAAGGGGAACTCGGAATGAAAACTATTCTTGCGAGCGTGCGATGAACGCCCAGCGGCTGCTGAGCAGATAGGTCAGCACGGCGACCCCGAGCAGCACGATCACCAGGCTCACCTGGTAGGACTGGTCGGTCCAGCGGAGCATCGCGGCGTACGCGAGCTCATTGATGACGAAGCCGCCCGCCGAGATCGCGGAGAAGCGTGACGCCGAGCGCCACAGCGGCACGCCGTGGCCTTCGAAGGTCATCCGGTGGTGGCCGAAGAAGGACACCTGCAGCGCGACGATCCAGCCCAGCACGTTGGCGACCAGCGGATGCCAGTGCACGGTCTGGACGATGGCGGTCACCACGCCCCAGTGCACCAGCGCCGCGGCGGCGCCGACGGCGATGAAGCGGGGGATGCGGCGGGTGTGGCCGGAGCCGGCGTCGGTCATGAAGGAAGGCGAGGGCGAGGGCGGCGTGCGAGACGTCAGAACTTGAGGTGGACGCCCAACCGGATGTCGCGCGGGGAGCCCGGGGTGATGTTGTTGTTGCTGTGCGCGAAGGCGTAGTAGCGGCGGTCGAGCAGGTTCTCGATGTTCAGCTGCAGGCGCCAGGACGCGTCGGGAGTGAAGAATAGCGCGGCGTCGAGACGCCCGTACCCGGGCAGGCGCACGGTGTTGTCGGTGCTCGTGAACACGGCGCTGCGCATCTGCACGCCCAGGCCCGCCGACCACGCGGGCGTCAGGGCCCAGCGGTTCCACACCGAGAGGCTGTGCCGCGGCACATGCGGCATCCAGGCGCCGGCGGGTGCGAGCGTCGACAGCGATTCGCGCACGACGCTGCGTTGCAGCGTGTAGGCCGCGGTGACCTGCCAGTCCGGCGTCACCTGCCCGGTGAGGCTGAGTTCCAGCCCGCGGGTCCGCTGGCCGTCCACGAGCAGCAGCGCCTGCGTGGGTGCGCTTGGGTCCACGACGGCCACGTGCCGGCGGTCGAGCTGGTAGGCGGCCAGGCTCAGCTCCAGCGCGCGGTTCGGCAACCACTTCGCGCCGGCCTCGATGTTGTCGAAGCGCTCGGGGGACAGGTCTTGCGAAGCCGGCGTCAGCACGTTGAGCTGGTCGCCCGCGCGCAGCGCGTAGCCGAGGCTGTAGTTCACGTACAGCGACAGCGGCGGCGTCGGCTTGAAGATCACGCCGGCGCGCGGCGACCACAGCGGGTCCCGGCTGTGCAGGCGCTGGCCCAGCGTGTGGTCGTCGACGTCCAGCCGGATGTCGTCGTGCCGCAGGCCGAGCGTGGCCTGCCACGCGGGGCTCAGCGTGATCTGGTCCTGCAGGTAGAGCGCGCCGAGGTGGAGCTCGCTGGCGTTGTCGGGGTCGCTGGCGCGGTGGAGGAAGGTCAGCGGCACCCGGGAGACGGACGCGTCGATCGGCACCCAGATCGCCGTGGTGGGCGCTGCGCCCGTCGACGAAGCGGCGAAGTAGCCCGTCTCGCGCCGGTTGTCGCCCTGCTGGTGACCGAGCTCGGCGCCGGCGAGCCAGCGATGCTCGATGCCGCCCCACTGCGTCGTCCACGGCACGTCGACCTGATGGAACACGTTCTGGCGCCGCATGCGGCTGTTGTGCGCCAGCAGCGAGACCTGCAACGGGCCCGTGGCGGCGTCGCGGCGCACGGAACCGGGGAAGGCGTTCTGGAAGAACTTGTCGTAGTCGGCCAGGCGGGCCTTGTACTGCAGCGTGACGCCCGGGGTCAGTTCGGTGTCGAGCTGGACTGTCGCGGCGTTGAGCCGGATCCAGGTCGTGCTGACGTCCGGATTGCCGAAGAAGCGCGAGGCCTCCACATGCAGCGGCCGCCCTTGCCAGGACGGGATGCCGCGGTCCGCCGTGCGATGGTCCTGGAAGTGCTCGAAGGACACCGTCGCCAAGGTGCGCGAGGTCGGCCGCCACGCCAGTGCGGGACTGATCCCCGTGCGCCGGAGGTGGAAGTGGTCGCGGTAGCCGTCCGAGTCTTCGCTCAGCGCGTTCAGGCGCAGGGCCAGCGTGGGCGAGAGCACGTGTTCCAGATCGACGGTGCCGCGCTGGTGGTCCCAGGTGCCGACTTCCACGGACGCCTCCGCGGCGTCGCGCCAGCGCGGGACCTTGCTCACTCGGTTGATCAGCCCGCCGACGGCGCCGTGTCCCACGGTGCTCGCGCTGGGCCCGCGCAGGACCTCGACGCGGTCGATGTTGTAGAGGTCGCGGTAGTACTGGACGTCGTCGCGCAGACCGTCGAGCAGGAAGTCCGAGGTCGACAGGTTGCCTCGGAAGACCGGCGTGTCGCGGTTGCCTTCGCCCTGGGCGGCGCCCAGCCCCGGGACGTAGCGCAGCAGGTCCGCCATGCTCTGCGGCGCCTGGTCGCGGATCAGGTCCGCGGACAGCACGCTCACGGCCTGCGGCAGGTCCTCCAGCGGCGTGTCGCCGCGCGTCGCCTGCGTGGCGCTGCCGACCCGGTACCGCGGCTCGCCGCCGCTGCGCGCGCGGATGCGCACTTCGGGCAGCGTCATGGCTGCGCGGTCGCCGTCCCGGTAGGCGGCCTGCGTCGACCCCGGCCGGCGCTCCAGCGTGAAGACGTCGCCGTCCAGAATCAGGTGCAGCTCGGTGCCGGCCAGCAGGCGGCCGAACGCCTCGCGTGCGGTCATGCGTCCGCGCAGGCCGGGCTGGCGCTCGTCGGCGACCGTCGCCAGGTCCACCGAGAAGATCAGCCCTGCGTCCGCCGCGATGCGGGTCAGCGCCATCGCGAGCGGACCCGCCGGCAGGTCGACAGTCTGGACGGTGTCCAGCGCGCGCAGAGGCGCCGTCGATGCCGACGTCGCGATGCCCGGCCGGCTCGGCGAGTCAGGCGATGCCTGCGGCTGAGCTTGCGCGACGGCGGCGATCAGCAGCAGGCCGGCGAGACAACGCGGCGAGGAAAGACGGACAGGGAACATCAACCCTTTGCCGCACGAGAACAGAAAAAGGGAACCGCGCGCAACCTTCAAGCGGCTTCGATGCGGGTCCACCAGGGCAGCGGCGAGCTCACCTTGATGGGCAGGGCGCGCGTCAGGGCGCGCCACAGCTGCGGGTCGTCGTCGAGCGGGAAGGTGCCCACCACGCGCAGCGCGGCCACGCGCTCGTCGCAGGTGATCAGGCCGCGGCGATGGCGGGCCAGGTCCCGGCTCACCTCCGCGAGAGAGAGCCCTTCCGCCACGTACAGGCCGCGCACCCAGGCGGACAGCGTGGCCGGCGCCGTGCGGACCTCGCCCACGGCAGATCGATCGAAACGGGCCTGCTGCCCGGCGGCGACCACGCGTTGCGCGCCGGTCCCGGCGCAGCGCACGGCCACCTCGCCGTCGAACACGGCCAGGCGGCAGTCCGCGTCGTCGCGCCAGACGCTGAAGCGCGTGCCGCGGGCTTCCAACGTGCCTTCGGCCGTCGTCAGGCGCCACGGTCGGCCGGCGGCGTCGGGGCCGGTCTTGACCAGCACCTCGCCCCGCAGCAGCTCGACGCGGCGTTCATCGGTCCCATACGCGACCTGGACCGCCGTGTCCGTGTTGAGGTGCAGGATCGTGCCGTCCGGCAGCCGGAATTCGCGCCGCTCGCCGACGCCGGTGTGGGCGTCCGCGATCAGGTCCTGCCAGGGCGCCGCGCGCCAGGTCAGCACGCCGACGGAGCAGGACAGGCCCAGCACGCCCAGCAGCTTCAGGCTGCGGCGGCGGCTGGCGCCCGCGCTGCGCACCGTGTCGATCGCCGAGGCGGCGGCCCGGCGGTCGACCTGACCCGCCAGGCTCAGGAAACGGGAGTTGATGGCCTCGACGCGCTGCCACGCCGCGGCATGGGCCGGATCGGCGTCGCGCCAGGCCCGCCAGGCGCGGTGGTCCTCGTCGCTGGCGGAATCCTGCAGCACGGCGAACCACTCGGCCGCCTGGGTCAGGTGTTGCTGGTTGCGGTCGCGGTCGACATCGTGGTCGATATCGCGGTCGGGTGTGCCGCGGGCCGGGCTCGCCTCAGCCATGGAGCTGGAGCAGCCTGGCCATGGTCTGAGCCATGTACTTCTTGACCATGCGCTCGGAGACGCCGAGCTGATCGGCGATCTCCTGGTAGGTCAGCCCTTCCAGCTGGGCGAGCACGAAGGCGCGCGCCGCCTTGGGCGGCAGTTCCGCCATCATCTCGTCGATCTGCGCCAGCGCCTCGACGGCCTGCGCACGGTCCTCGGGCGAGGCCGCGTACGGCACGCCCTGGGCCTGCAGCGCCTCCAGGTAGGCGTGCTCCAGATCCTGCCGGCGCCACAGCGACACGACCAGGCCGTGCGCGACCGTGGTCAGGAAGGCGCGCGGTTCCTGCAGCGCCTGGACCGCCTTGCTGGCCCACACCTTGACGAAGGTGTCGTGAGTCAGGTCCTCCGCCTTGTGGCGGCAGCCCAGCTTCCTGCTCAGCAGGCCGCGCAGCCAACCATGGTGGTCGGCGTAGAGCGTGCTGAAGGCTTGGGCGGGATCGGATCGCATGGCGATGCAGGAGCGGTGGAAAGGGCTGCGCAGGAGCGCGGCTGCAAAGGTCGCAAATGATAACAATTTGCATTGGCGCTGTACGAGTGCCGCGTCGGCGCTCGCCAAGCCGGCCAAAAAACAACGCAGTTAAGGCGTAGTTAAGCGGGGCCGTCCGAGCATCGACGGCTCAGCCCATGCTCAACCACCACCTCTTCTCGCTCATCAATGCACCGCCCGGACTGACGCCGGCTCAGCTGTTCCTGCCCATGACGCTGGCGCGCTGGAGCGTGCATGGCGCGGCCCTGGTGCTGGTCGTGGGCTGGCTGGTCGCGGAGCGCGAAGTCAAGGCGGAGTTGGTGCGCTTCGCGATGTGCGCGACGATCGCGCTGCTGTTCGCCTGCGCGGCGGCACTGGCGGTGCAGACGCTCGATCTGCACGCCGCCGACCGGGAGGTGATCGCGGGCACGCGTTACCTGGCGCGGGGATGGCTGCCCGATGTGCCGTCACGCTCCGTGGCGATGCTCTGGGCCGCGGCGTTCACCGCCTTCGGGCACGGGCGCCTGTCCGTGGCCGGTCCTTTCCTGCTGACGCTGGGTCTGGTCGTAGGATGGTCCCGCATCTACCTGGGCGCGAGCCTGCCCGGCGACGTGCTGGCAGCCCTGCCGGTGGCGGCTGCGGCGGCCGCCGTCACGTGGTGGGCGCGGGCGCCCATCTACCGGCTGGCGCTGCGTCTGGAAGGGACACACGCATGAGACTGCTGCTCATCGAAGACGACGACATGATCGGCCGTGCCGTCCGGCAGGGCCTGGCGTCCGCGGGATTCGCGGTGGACTGGGTGCAGGACGCGCGCGCGGCGCAGCTGTCCCTGTCCACGGGCGTGTACGACCTGGCCATCCTGGACTTGGGCCTGCCGCGCGGCGACGGGATGGAGCTGCTGAAGGACCTGCGCAAGGCCGGCGATTCGATGCCGGTGCTGATCGCGTCGGCGCGCGACACCGTCAAGGACCGCATCGCCGGGCTGGAGGCCGGCGCGGACGACTACGTCCTCAAGCCCTTCGACCTGGACGAACTGGTCGCGCGCGTGCGGGCGCTGATGCGCCGCCATGCGGGCAGCGGCAGTCCGGTGATGCGGCACGGCGATCTGATGCTGGATCCCGTGCGCAAGGAGGTCACCCTCGCCGAGAAGGCGGTGGACCTCTCGGCGCGCGAGTTCGCCGTGCTGGAGGCCCTGATGCAGAAACCCGGCGCCGTTCTCTCGCGCGAGCGGCTGGAGGAAGCGGTGTACGGGTGGGGGCAGGAAGTGGCCAGCAATTCCATCGAGGTCCACCTGCACAACCTGCGCAAGAAGCTGGGCAGCGAGACCATCAAGAACGTGCGCGGCGTCGGCTACCGGATCGGCAACGCGCCATGATGCGGTCGATCGAGCGCGAGCTGCTCGCGTGGATCGTCGGCACCCTGCTGCTGGGATCGGCGCTGGTGGCGATGACGACCTACGTCGTTACGCTCGACGAGATGAACGAGGTCTTCGACAACGACCTCAGGAACGTCGCCGTCGGCGTGGCGACCTATCACCGCAGCAACGCGCCGCACGAGCAGGCCCACGCGCCGGTGCTGATCCCGCGCGACGACGAGCCGCAGGACAGCGAGATCGCCACCTTCGCCTGGGATGCATCGGGGACCTTGATCTACTCGTCGGATCCGCGCGTCCCGATCCGCTACGTCGCGAAGGAAGGGCTGTCGCACCCGCGCATTGGCAACGAGGACTGGATCGTCTACACGGCCGTCCATGACCGCGGCATCGTGCAGGCCGCGCAGCGGCGCGCGTCGCGCCGCGAGATGGCCGGCGAATCGGCGGCCAAGATCCTGCCCTTCCTGCTCGCGATGGCGGTGGTCGTGGCGGGCCTGCTGATCTACGGGCTGCGCCGCGGGCTGCGGCCGCTCGATGCGGCGGCGCGGGACGTGGCCGGCCGCAGCGCGCGCTCACTCGAAGCGATCGATACCTCCGCGGTGCCCGCCGAGCTGCTGCCGATGGTGCGCGCCATCAACAGCCTGATGGCCAAGCTCGACCAGTCCTTCAGCGCGCAGCGCACCTTCCTCGCAGATGCGGCCCATGAGTTGCGCACGCCGATCGCCGCGCTGCGCCTGCAGCTCACGCTGCTGGAGCGCAGCGCCGACGAGCTGGAACGCTCCGCGGCGACGGCGTCGCTCAAGCTGGGCGTCATGCGGGCGCAGCGTCTGATCGGACAACTGCTCGCGGTCGCGCGCACGGACCCGGCGGGCAGCCTCGACCCGCTGCAGCGCGTCGATCTGGACGACCTGGTCCGCACGGTACTGGAGCCGTTCGCGTCGGCGGCCGAGGCGGCCGGCATCGATCTGGGCGCCGAGCTCCAAGGTCCCGCGCCGGTGCTCGGCGACACCGGGCAGCTGGCGATGCTGCTCGACAACCTGATCGAGAACGCCTTGCGTCACACGCCTGCGGGCGGCGTGGTCGATGTCGGAACGGCCATGGACGACGGTCGACCCGTCCTGTTCGTTCGCGACTCGGGGCCGGGCATTCCCGCTGCGGACAGAGAGCGCGTGTTCGGGCGTTTCGTCCGTCGCGACGTCAACGGCAACGGCAACGGCGGCGGCGGCGGCGATGTCGGCAGCGGCCTGGGCCTGACGATCGTGAAGGCGATCGCGGAACGTCACGGGGCGACGGTTCGGTTGATGGATCGTGCGCAGGGGCCTGGACTGGAAGTGCGTGTTCGTTTTCCGGTCGCAGCACCCGCATCCGGAGCGAACGCCGCCGCGTTGCGTCAGGATTCTTAAGGACGCGATAAGCGACGCTTTTTGATACTGACGGACATGTCTGATGTTCGTCCCCTCGCGTCCCGCTGGTCCGACGCCCGACCGGCTGCCGTGCCCAAGAGGGCGGCGTCGCCGGCCTTGCCTGCGACCGCCGTCGCATTGCACGATCCCGGCGCTCCGCTGCGGGACCACCGCCCCCGCGTGTCCTGCGTGGTGCCTTGCTACAACGAGGCCACCAACCTGCGGGAGCTGCTGCCGCGTCTGTCCTCGGTGCTGGGGCAGTGCAGCGACGACTGGGAGGTCATCCTGGTCGACGACGGCAGCGCCGACGACACTGTCCAGCTGCTGCGCCAATGGGCTTCCCGCCCGGGCTTCGTGGCCCTGCAGCTGTCGCGCAACTTCGGCAAGGAAGCGGCGCTGACGGCGGGGATCGCACGCGCCAGCGGTGACGTCGTGGTGATGCTCGACGCGGACCAGCAGCACGACCCGCGACTGATTCCCCAGTTCGTCATGCATTGGCGTCACGGTGCCGACATGGTCTACGCCGTGCGCATGACGCGCGACGACGAGCCCTGGCACAAGCGCCTCGGCACCCGCCTGTTCTACGGCCTGCTCAACCGTTCGGGGCGCTTCGAGGTGCCTGCGGGCGCGGGGGATTTCCGCCTCATGGACCGTTCCGTCGTGGACGCCCTGATGGCCATGCCAGAGCGCAACCGCTTCATGAAGGGCCTGTACGCGTGGGTCGGCTATCAGACCGTGGCCGTGCCCTATCAGCCCGAGGCCCGCGCGCACGGCAGGACCCATTTCAATCCGCTGCGTCTGGCGCACCTCGCGCTGGACGGGCTCACGTCCTTCACGACCTGGCCCCTGCGCGCGGCGAGCGCGCTGGGCGTGCTGCTCGCGCTCGCGGCCTTCATGTACGGCACCTACCTCACGCTCGTGTATTTCCTCTACGGGCACACGGTGAGCGGATGGACCACGATCGTCGTGGGGCTGATGTTCTTCTCCGGCCTGCAGCTGCTCTTCCTCGGCGTGGTCGGCGAGTACGTCGGCCGCATCTTCGAAGAGGTCAAGGGCCGACCGCTCTACGTCATCAAGAACGCTTGGGGAACCGGGCTCTCCAACGCCAGAAAATGAATCGTCCTGAGTCCTTGCTCTCCCCGGGTGCCTCGATCGCTTCGGGTCGCCCTGTCTCCTCGCTCCGTCGCGACGGGCTGATCGCCTTCGCCCTGAGCTTCGTCTGGCTCTGGATCACGGCCTGGGCCCGTCCGCTGTCCCTGCCCGACGAGGGGCGCTACGTCGGCGTCGCGTGGGAAGGCCTGCAGCACGGCGACTGGCTGGTGCCGACGCTCAACGGACTGCCGTTCTTCCACAAGCCGCCGCTGTTCTACTGGATCACGGAAGCCTCGCTCGCGATCTTCGGTCCCGGCGTGTGGGCCGCGCGCGCGGCGCCGCTGATCGGCGGGCTGATCGGGGCGATGAGCCTGTTCCTGCTGCTGAGGCGGTGGATGACGCCCGCGCATGCCTGGGCCGCGCTGCTGACGCTGCTGGCGATGCCGCTGTACTTCGTCGGCTCGCAGTTCGCCAACCTCGACATGCTGGTCGCCGGGCTGATCACCGCCACGATCGCTGCGGGCGCGGATGCCGCGCTGCGCGCGAACGCGGGCCTGCCGCATCGACGCATGCTGGCGGCGGCGTATGCGCTCGCCGGACTTGGCATCCTCGCCAAGGGGCTGATCGGCATCGTGCTGCCGGGCGCGGTGCTGCTGCTCTGGCTCGGCCTCTCGGCGCAGTGGCGCACGATCCGTACGCTGCTGTGGATCCCGGGCATCGCGCTGATGCTGCTGGTCTGCGCGCCGTGGTTCGTCGCCATGCAGCTGCGCTTCCCCGGTTTCCTGCACTACTTCTTCGTCGTCCAGCACGTGCAGCGCTTCGCCGGCGGTGGCTTCAACAACGTGCAGCCGCTGTGGTTCTATCCGGTGGTGCTGTTCGCGGCGACGCTGCCGGCGCTGCCTTGGCTCGTCAAGGGCTGGAAGGGCGAGCTGTGGCGGCCCGCGCAGGGGCCGCAGGGACTGCACTGGCTGCTGCTGGTCTGGTTCGCGGTGATCCTGCTGTTCTTCTCGATCCCGCAGTCCAAGCTGGTGGGCTACATCCTGCCGACCCTGCCGCCGCTGGCCGGACTCATCGCCGTGGCCTGGCACCGCGTGGTGACGATCGCTCCCCGCTGGACGCGTTGGGGCCATGCCTCGATCGCCGTCGGCGCGTTCATCGGCATCGCGGCCGTGGCGGCCTACAGCCTGGGCGCGGGCAAGTCGAACCGGTTGCTGGCCAAGGAACTGGCGGCGCTGCGTCAGCCGCATGACGGCGTCGTCATGCTGGAACGCTTCGAGTACGACGTGCCTTTCTATGCACGTCTGCGGGATCCGATGGTGGTGGTGGAGAACTGGGACGACGCCGACCTGATGGCGCGCGACAGCTGGCGCAAGGAGCTGTGGGACACCCGCGCCTTCGCCGACCGCGGACGCGACACGTCCGCGTTCCAGACCTGGGACTCGATCAAGACCCTGGCCTGCGACAGGAAGGTGGTGTGGGCCATCGGCGACATCGAGCTGGCCAAGGCGCATCCCTGGCTCGAGAAGGCGGACCTCATCGGCACCGAGAAGCACACGGCGCTCTGGCGGCTGCGCGCCGCGGCGCTGGACTGCGGCGCCAGTGGCGCCAGAGGCGGCTGAGGCGGCGGCATGAACGGACTGCGCTCCATCTGCCTGTGCATCGACGACTTCGGCCTGCACGAGGGCGTCAACGAGGCGGCGCTGGCCTTGCGCAAGGACGGGCGCGTGCATGCGCTGTCGTGCATGGTCGGCGCGCCGGCATGGACCTCGGGCGCCGCCGCGCTGAGGCGCGACACGGGCGGGCCGACCGACCTGGGCCTGCACCTGGACCTGACCCAGTACCCGCTGACGCTGCCGCCGGAGTCCTGGTCCTCGCTCTGGATGCGGGGAACGCTGGATCGTCTGTCGCCGGCCGACCTGCGCGACGAGATCGATGCGCAGCTCGACCTGTTCGAACAGAACATCGGACGTCGCCCCGATTTCATCGACGGCCACCAGCATGTGCATCAGTTCCCCCAGGTCCGCGACGCGCTGGTCGACGTGCTGCTGCGGCGGTATCCGTATCAGAAGCCGTGGCTGCGGTCGACACGGTCCGCGAGCTGGCAGCTCAAGCCGATGGTGATCAGCCGCCTGGGCAATCGTGCGCTGACGGCGGAGGCGGATGTGCTGGCGTTCGCGCACAACCGGCGCCTGCTCGGCGTCTACGACTTCACCGGCGGACCGGAACGCTACGAGTCCCTGCTGAGCCGCTGGCTGCACCTGGCCCGGCAGGGCGATCTGCTCATGTGCCATCCGAGCACGCAGCGGGTCCCCGGCGATGCCATCGCGCAGGCGCGCCTGGACGAGTTCCAGGTCTTGTCCGACAAGCGCTTCGACTGGCATGTCCGCTCGAACTTCGTGCGGCTGGAGGCGATGTCGCGCATCCTCGATGACGAGCGGTTCGCCGGTGCGCGACGCGCGATGTGAACCAGCGGCCCGCACCGGGAAATCCACGATGACGCTTTTGTCCACCGCCTGGCCCGCCGTCGGCGCGGCGTTCGCCGCCTCGCTCGTCGAAGTGGTCGAAGCCTTCACCATCGTGCTGGCCGTCGGCAGCACCCGCGGCTGGCGCGCCGCCTGGATCGGCACGCTGGCCGCGCTGGCGCTGCTGGCCGCGACCGTCGCGCTCGTCGGACCGGCGCTGCTGCGCGTGCCCATCCATCTGCTGCAGTTGATCGTCGGCGTCCTGCTGCTGCTGTTCGGATTGGGCTGGTTACGCAAGGCGATCCTGCGATCGGGCGGCGTCCTGGCGTTGCGGGATGAAAGCGCGCTCTACGAGAAAGCGACACGCGAGCTCGGCAGCGACGGGGATCGCGACGGGGCCGGCGGCTCCTCCGCGAGCGCCCGCGACTGGATCGGCGTCATCACGGTGTTCAAGGCCGTGCTGCTCGAAGGCATGGAAGTGGCCTTCACCGTGCTGGCCATCGGCGCGGGGCACGACCTGATCCTCGAGGCCTCGCTGGGCGCGGCCGCGGCGTGCGTGCTCGTCCTCGCCATCGGCATGATCCTGCGCCAGCCGCTCGCGCGGGTGCCGGAGAACGGCCTCAAGTTCGGCGTCGGCATCCTGCTCACGGCCTTCGGCGTGTTCTGGACCGGCGAAGGGCTGGGTCTGACCTGGCCGGGCGCGGAGCTGGCCTTGCTCGCCCTGGTCGCCCTGTTCGCCGTCATCGGCCTGAGCACCGCGCGCCTGCTGCGTGCGCGCGGCGCGGACACCGGGAGATTCGCATGAGCCTGCTGCTGGAAGTCATCCAGGAACTCTTCGGCATGTTCTGGGCCGACGCCGGCCTGTGCCTGGGCGCGCTGGGCGTGGTGCTCGGCGTCGGCGCGGCGCTGCGGCTGGGATGGCTCGATGCGCCGTGGGCGCTCGCGGCGCTGGTCGTGGGCATCGTCCTGACCCTGCTCCTGAATGTCTGGGCTGCTGCGTCGAGACGGCGTTGAAGGTTTTCCTGTGAGCACGCACTCGCGAGGCGGGGCGCGAGGCTGCTATCTTCCCCGGCAGGACCATGACAACGACAAGACCCATGTCCGAGCCCGCGACGCGCGTGCCCTCCATCGCCGGACGACTCGGTCGGCAGGTGCTGCTCATCTCCCTGTGCTGGGCGTTCCTGGCCGGCGTGCTGGTGTGGGCGGTCGTCCAGGAAGAGGTCGACGAACTGCTGGACGAGACAATGCAGGCGTCGTCGCAGGTGCTGGGGCAGTTGCTGCGCGATCGGCCGCCGGAGGGCGGCGCGGCGGCCGATGAGGACGACCTGTCGACGCACTTCTCCTGGCAACTGGTACGCGGCGACGGGAGCTTGCTGTTCCGTTCCCCGTTGGCGCCTTCGTCGCCGTGGCAATTGCCGGTCGGATTCAGCGACTGGAACGGCGACGCCGCCTCGTCGCCGCCGCATGCCGCGTTGGGGGAACGGAGCGAACACGGCGCCCATGACGGCGACTGGCGCGTGCTGGTGCGCCCCTTCAAGACGAGCTACATCGACGGCTGGCTGATCGTGGCGCAGACCAGCGCCGAGCGGCGCGAAGTGCGCGACCGGGTCGGCATGGCGAGCGCGCTGTCGGCGCTGCTGGTCGGCGGGTTCTGCATGGTCTGGCTGAACCGGCGAGCGAGGCGGGAACTCGAACCGCTGTCGGACATGACGCGCGCGCTGGCGCAGTACGACCCGCTGGACAGCCGGCAGTCGCTGCCCGAGCAGCACAGGCAGGAGCTCGCCGCGATCCGCGCCGCCGTGCTTGACCTGGGATACCGGTTGGCGCAGCGAGTGGCGAATGAGCGGGCCTTCAGCGCGCATGCGGCGCATGCGCTGCGCACGCCGCTGGCGGGCATGGAGGCGCAGTTGGCCGTGGCGCTGCGCGAGGCGCCCGAAGGCCAGCGCGCGCGACTGCAGCGCACGCGGGAGGCGACCGATCGGCTGCGTCGCGTCGTCACGGCGCTGCTGACGCTGTTCCGCACGGGGATGAGCCTGCAGTGGCAGCCCTTGGATGTGACCGAGCTGCTGGACCATCTGCCGTTGCCCGACGGACTGGTCCTGGATCTCCCGGACGACGGGCGGGTTCAGGCCGACCCGGATCTGCTGGCCGCGGCGTTGATCAATCTGCTCGACAACGCCTGCCGGCATCGCGCGACCCGCGTGACGCTGCGGATCCGGCCGAGCGAAGACGGTGGATGTGAGCTGGCGCTGGAGGACGACGGGGAGGGCGTCGCCGCGGACAAGCGCGACGCGCTGAACGCCGCCCTGGCCGCGCAGCAGTACGAAGGGCGCATGGGGCTGGGGCTCATGATGGCGCATCTCGTGGCGCGGGCGCATGGCGGCGATCTAATGCTGCTTCGGACCAAGCGGGGATTTGCCGTCTCGATGCGGTTGGGGCCGCCGCCGGCGGGCAATGAGGCTATCGTCTGATCTGAGACTGCGGGAGATGATCCGCCGCGGCGCATATCGCCAGGTGAAACGAGGTCTGAGGGCTACGCAAACACGAGCGATTCGAGAATGGCTTGCACAGCTTCACGGTCAGAGGGCACCACAAGCACAGGCACTGTCGCCACTCCCTTCGCACGGGCGACTGCCAACCGGTGATTTCCTCCTGGAAGCGTAATCTGCCCTGAGAATGACTTCACGAGCGGAGGCGTGATCTGCATCCCTTCCGACCATCTGACGACGAGCTTGGCGGCCTTGCGATCATTGCCGACGCCCCATACTTCAGCGGCTGTCCGATACGAGTGTGGCGTCAACTTGGCGTCCAGATCCGCGAGGTTGACGTGTGCAACGAGCAAGCCCGTCGGATGTGACTGAGCGAACTCACTGGAACTTACACCGTCATACACGTGGTGTTGCGACTCCAGCCTGAGGTCCCAGGCAAGATCAAAGTCTGGCCATTCACCTACGGGCAAACCGATTAGCGGAGTGGCCAGATCCCAAACCCTCTGATTGTCAGCAGCCGTCTTCGGGCTCAATCCAATAGCGTCCTCCAGCATGGCATCTCTCTCAGCTTGTGAAAGCTCTGCATAGCCCGCAAGGAAGGCGCGGATAGATTCTTCAGAGGTCATACATGTTGAATATGCCGTTGGGGCCGGCATTAGATCGGACTCGTTGACGTTGCGGCTTACCCTCCCGCTCACCAATCGCCCTGGACCTTTCCCGCACATTTGCCGTTGATAATGGTTCGCATTTATCATCTGCGACTTCGCGTGCCTGAACGCGTTCCGCGGCGAACGGTCGCCGCGATCGAACCTTCCGCCTCCCGTCCCGGTCCATGTCCGCTACGTCCGCGCCGTCCGTGTCGTTGCAGCTGGTGGGCTCGCTGTATGTCGAGCATCACAGCTGGTTGCAGTCCCTGTTGCGCAAGCAGCTGGGCTGCGCCGTCGACGCCGCCGACCTGGCGCAGGACACCTTCGAGCGTCTGCTGACCCGCCGGGAACCCGGCAAGTGGCGCGAGCCCCGCGCCTTCCTCACGACCATCGCGCGCGGCCTCGTCGTCGATCTGTACCGACGCCGCGACCTGGAGCGCGCGCTGCTCGAAGCGATGGCCGCACGACCCGACGCCTGGGCGATGAGCCCCGAGGACCGCACCGTCCTGCTCGAAACGCTGCAGGCGATCGACGACATGCTGGACGGCCTGGCCCGCCCGGTGCGCGAGGCCTTCCTGCTGTCGCAGCTCGACGGCCTGACCTACCGCGAGATCGCCCAGTCGCTCGGCGTCAGCGAACGCACCATCGCGACCTACATGGCGACCGCGATGTCCCGTTGCATCGAGCTCGCCTCGTGACGCCGCCTTCGTGCGCGCGAGGCGCTCCCCCGTGAGCGAGTCGGACGCACGCACCCGCGCCGTCGAGTGGTTCGTGCTGCTCGCCTCCGGCAACGCGACGCCGCAGGACCGGCGCGACTGGGCCGCGTGGCATGCGGCCGACCCCGCACATCAGAGGGAATGGGACCGCGTCGAACGCGTGCAGCGGATGATGTCCGGCGTTCCCGCGGACCTGGCCTCGTCGGCGCTGCGTCGCCCCGCGCCGCGGCGTCGACAACTGCTGAAGTCGGCCGCGATCGCCGGCACGGCGGGCGTGCTGGGCTACGGCCTCTGGCGGGAAACCGGAGGCGACTTCGGCTCCGCCTGGTTCGCCGATCACCGCACCGCCACCGGCGAGCAGCATCGGCTGGCCCTCGACGACGGCAGCGTCGTCGTGATGAACACCGCGACCGCGCTGGATGTCCGATTCGATCGGCAGTGGCGTGCGTTGCGCCTGCATGAGGGCGAGGTGTTCATCGAGACCGCGCACGCCCTGGGCGTGGACGTCGGCGCCCGCGGCGCGCGCGATCCGCGGCCGCTCATCGTGGAGACGCGCTTCGGCCGCGTGCGCGCGCTCGGCACGCGCTTCCTGCTGCGCATCGAGGACCGCCGCCTGAACGTCGCCGTCATGGACAGCGCCGTGGAGGTCCGCAGCACGCAGGGCGCCGTGCGGCGGCTCGACGCGGGGCAGCAGGTCGACGTCGACGACGTGAGCATCGGTCGCGTCGAGCTCATCGCCGCCGACATCTCGGCCTGGACCGGCGGCAGCCTCATCGTCGACAACGCGCGGCTGGCCGACGTGATCGCCGAGCTCGACCGCTATCGCCGCGGCCGCCTCGGCTGCGATCCCCGCGTGTCGGAGCTGCGCGTGTCCGGCGCGTTCCCTGTCCTCGACGTCGATCGCGCGCTCGCCGCACTGGAAGCGACGCTGCCGGTCCGCGTGGATCGCGCGAACGCGTACTGGGCGACTGTGCGTCCGCGCGGCGCATAGCGATCACGGCGCGCTCGACGCGCTCGGCATGTGCGGCGCGCATAGCGCACACCGCTACGTCCGTGCGCTTCATGTTTTTCCGGCTCGTCCGGCAACAGGGAAGAGAGCTTCGAGAACCTGTCGAAACCGCTCCGCACCTTCCCTGGAAAGACCGACTCCATGACGTCCCGTTCGACCCATCGTCCGCTGCCCATGTCCGCGCTCCGCGCTCACCGTCCCACGCCTGTCGGGCTGGCGGTGTCCTTGCTGCTGTGCGCAGGCGCTGCGATGCCGCTGACCGTGACCGCGCAGACCGCGTCGTCGGCGACACCCGCCGCGACCGCGACCGCGACCGCCGGCGAGCGCGACTACAGGATCGAACCCGGCGCGCTGTCGACCACGCTAGGCCGCTTCGCCGCCGCCAGCGGCGTGACGCTGGCCTTCGACCCGGCGCTGACGAAGGACATCGCCTCGCGCGGCCTGCAAGGGCGCCACACGGTCGGCACCGGCTTCGCCGCGCTGCTGAGCGGCACCGGCCTGCAAGCCGTGGCGAACGCGCAAGGCGTCTACACGCTGCGCAAGGACGCGGCGTCGATCAGCGCCACCGACGTGACAGCCACGGTCACGGCGGGCGCCGCGCCCGAAGCCGACATCACGCTCCCGCAGGTGCGTGTCGTCGCGCGCGCCGCGCCGGCGCCCGAAGAGGCCGACCGCCGCTACCAGCCGACCCCCGACGCCTCGACCTTGCGCACGACCGACTCGATGCTGGACATCCCGCAGGTGGTCAACGTCGTCTCCGCGCAGGTGATCCGCGACCAGCGTCCGCGCTACCTCGACGACGCGCTCTACAACGTCAGCGGCATCACGCAGGGCAACACGCTCGCGAGCACGCAGGACACCATCATGAAGCGCGGCTTCGGCGGCAACCGCGACGGCTCGGTGATGCACAACGGCATGCCGCTGGTGCAGGGCCGCGGCATGAACGCCGCCGCCGAGAGCGTCGAGGTGCTCAAGGGCCCGTCCTCGCTGCTGTACGGGATCATGGACCCGGGCGGCGTGATCAACGTCGTCAGCAAGAAGCCGCGCCTGAACGCCCGCACCAGCGTGTCCATCGTGGGTTCCGGCTACGCGGGCGGCCGCACCGGCGTCGGCGGGACGCTCGACACCACCGGTCCGATCGGCAGCGTCGATCCCGCCGACAAGACCGGCCTGGCCTACCGCCTCGTCGTCGACCAGGTCAACGAGGACTACTGGCGCAACTTCGGCACCCACCGCGAGACCCTGATCGCGCCCTCGATCGCCTGGTACGGACGCGACACGCAGGCGGTGCTCTGGTACGAGTACCGCAACTACCTGACGCCTTTCGACCGCGGCACCGCGCTCGATCCCGCCACTAAGCAGCCGCTGCCGATCCCGAAGACGCGACGGCTGGACGAGCCCTTCAACCAGATGGACGGCGAGACGCATCTGGCGCAGCTCTCGGTGGACCACAAGCTGGTCGGCGGCTGGGCGGCGCACGTCAACGCGAGCTACAACCGCGAGACCTACGACGCCAACCAGCTGCGCGTGAACGGCGTGAACACGAAGACGGGCACGCTCACGCGCAGCAACGACGGCACCCAGGGCGCGCTCAGCACCGACAGCTACGGCACCGCCTATGTCGACGGCAAGTTCACGACCGGCGGCGTCACGCACGACGTGCAGCTCGGTGCGGACGCCGAGTACCGGCTGATCTACCGCCGCGACCTGCTGCGCCAGGCGACGAAGACGACCTTCAGCTACCTCGACCCCGTCTACGGCACCGAGCAGCCGTCGCAGACCGTCTCCGCCAGCGACAGCGACCAGACCGACAAGCTGCACAACCAGTCGGTGTTCCTGCAGGACGCGCTGCGCCTGGGCGAGCGCTGGACCGTCGTCGGCGGCCTTCGCTACCAGCACTGGACGCAGGAGGCCGGCCGCGGCCGCCCGTTCAAGGCCAACACCGCCACCAGCGGCGACAAGTGGCTGCCGCGCGTCGGGTTGATCTACAACCTGACCGACTCGGTCTCGCTGTACAGCAACTACTCGACCTCGCTGAAGCCGCAGTCGACGATCGCGCCGCTGTCGTCGGGCGTGGTGATCGACTCGTCGGTGAATCCGGAAGAGGGCAAGTCCTGGGAGGCCGGCGTGAAGCTGGACCTGCCGGGCCGCGTCACCAGCACGCTCGCCGTGTACGAGATCAGGAAGCGCAACGTGCTGGTCTCTCAGTTCAACGACGTCACCAAGCTCACCGACTGGCGCACCAACGGTGCGGCGCGCTCGCGCGGCGTCGAATTCGACATCGCCGGCGAGTTCGCCCGCCACTGGCAGGGCATCGCCGCGCTGGCCTACACGGACGCGAAGACGACCGAGGATCCGCAGTTCGCCGGCCTGTGGCTGTGGAACGTGGCGCGGGCAACCGGCTCGCTGTCGGTGGTCCACGACTTCGGGCAGATCGGCCCCGGCACGCTGCGGCTGGGCGGCGGCGTGCGCTACATCGGCCGTCGCCCCGGCGATTCCGCCAACAGCTTCGTGCTGCCGGCCTACAGCGTCGCGGACGCGTTCGCGACCTACGAGATGAAGGCCGGCGGCCGTCCGCTGAAGCTGCAGCTCAACGTCAAGAACCTGTTCGACCGCACCTACTACTCGTCCAGCGTCAACACCTACTTCGTGTCCGTCGGCGACGCGCGTCAGGTGTTGCTGTCGGCGTCGATGGAGTTCTGAGATGAGCGCACGCCGGACATTCCTGGGAAGCCTGAGAAGCGCCGCGATGCTCGTGGCCATCGGACTCGGCGCGCCTTCGATCGCCTTCGCCGCCGGCGAGCGTGTCGTGCTCGTCGTGCAGAAGAGCGGCCCCAACCGCGCGGTCGACGACGCGGTGGCCAAGCGTCTGGGCGAACGCGGCTTCATCGTGCAGCTCGAGGATCAGAAGGCGTCGCCCACCGTGGCCGCGGAAGCGGCGCTGGTGGTGATCTCGTCGACGGTGTCGAGCAAGGACGTCGATCCGGCCTGGCGGCAGCTGCGCGTGCCGCTGCTGACCTGGGAGAACGACGTCCTCGACGACCTCGCCATGACGGGCAAGAAGCACGATGTGGACTTCGGCGCGGAGACGAAAGAGCGCTACCTGTGGATCGTCAACGCGCCGCATCCGATGGCGGGCGGCCTGCCGGCGGGCATCGCCAACGTCTACGTGAAGCAGGCCGGCATGGGCTGGGGCCGGCCGGGCCCGGGTGCGACGACGATCGCGACGATCTACGGCGAGCCGGGCAAGGCGGCGATCTTCGGCTACGAGCAGGGCGCGACCATGGATTACGAGTCCCTCGCGCCGGCGCGCCGCGTCATGGTGTTCCTCGACAATGACACCTTCACCAATCTCTCGGCCAGCGGGCTTGCGCTGTTCGACGCCGCCGTCGACTGGGCGGCAGGAAGATGACCCAAGGAAGGCGATGACCGCGCGCAAGTTCTGGACCCAGCTGCATTGGCTGCTAGGCATCACGGCGGGCTCGATCCTGCTGCTCATCGGGCTGACGGGCGCGACGCTCGCGTTCCGGCAGGAGATCACCGAGCTCATCAATCCCGGCGTGCTGAGGATAGAAGCGCCCGCGTACCGCCCCGCGACGCCGGACACCTTGCTGCAGGGCTTCGCGGCGGCGGAGCCTGAGCGACGCATCGCGACGCTCACGCTGTATGCGGAACCCGGTCGGACGCCGAAGGCGATCCTGGAGCCCGCGCCCGGCGAGCGGCGCGGCGACGTGATCTATCTGAACCCCGTCACCGGCGCGCCGCTGGCGGACGTGAAGGGCGCAGTGTTCTTCGAGGTCGCCGAGTCGCTGCACCGCTGGCTGCTGCTGCCGCGCGAGCCGGGGCGTGTCGTCACCGGCGTGTTGGCGATCGGGCTGCTGGTGCTGGCGCTGTCCGGGCTCTACCTGCGCTGGCCGCGCGACTGGAAGAGCGTCTCGGACTGGTGGCGCATCGACCGCAAGACGCGCGGTCGTGCCTTGCTGCGGCGGCTGCATCTGGTCGTCGGCACAGCGTGCCTGGCGGCTTATGTGCCGGTGACGTTGACGGGGATCTTCTGGGCCTTCGACGGCGTGCGGGATCCGGTGAGCGCGTGGCTCGGCGAGCCGCGGCCGCCGCGCGCACCGGCCAAGCCGATGGGCGAGAAGATGGCTGAGAAGAAGGCCGAGAAGCCTTCGGACGGCGCGCCCGTCGTCGCCATCGACACGGCGTGGCAGGCCTTCCAGCGCGCCGCGGTGCCGGGCGGCTGGAGCGAGGTGATCGTCCGCGTCCCGACGGGCGCGAAGGCGCCCATCCTTTTCACCTGGCTGGACACCTCGCCCGCGCATGAGCGCGCGCGCAACCGCACGACGATCAAGGCGCAGGGCGGCGAGATCGTCAAGGATGAGCGCTACAACGCCAAGCCCGCGGGTGGCCGCGCGCTCGCGGCGATCTATCCGTTGCACATGGGCACGCTGCTCGGCCTTCCCGGGCGCATCGCGATGTTCCTCGCGGCGCTGATGCTGCCGGCCTTCACCATCACCGGCTGGTGGCTGTACCTGGGCCGCAAGCGGCTGGAGCGGGAGGCGGCGATGAAGCGGCTGAGGAAGGCCGCGGGCGCTCACGTCCCGGTCGCCCCGGTGGTCTCGGCAGGCGACTAGCCCTGCCTGCGGCTCCGCGGCCGGCTCGGGACGCGCGTCCGATTGGCAAGCCTCGCTTGTCAATCCTTCAAGGCCGCGACGACTATCGGCTTTCCAATCGCTCTCCTAGAGTGCACCCCGGCGGCAGCGGCCTGCCGGGCGGTGCGGGGTGCGGGGCGCCCGCCGCCCAAAGCAGGCTTTCGCGCATTGTGGGCGGCTCCCGCCGCGCCTAGAGTGCCTGCACGGCGCGTACGCCGCTTCGAAAAGCCACTCCGGAGAAGCCATTCATGAGGAAGCTGTCTGCACTCGCGTGCTGCGCGTTGCTGGTCGCCGTGCCGGGTCTTGCCCTGGCCAATCCTGCGCTCGCGCAGAAGAAGAACTGCATGGCCTGCCACGCCGTCGACAAGCGGCTCGTGGGTCCCTCGTTCAAGGACATCGGGTCCAAGTACGCGAAGCAGGACGGCGCCGCGGCGGACCTCGCCACGCGCATCGTCAAGGGCAGCTCGGGCCGCTGGGGTCCCGTGCCCATGCCCGCCAATCCGCAGGTGAGCGCCGAGGACGCCCAGGCGCTCTCCGCCTGGATCCTGGAACAGGGAGGCAAGCCATGACCATGACCGAGTTGAACGTCAACAACCGCCAGTTGCGCGCGGAGGTCGACGGCGACACGCCGCTGCTGTGGGTGCTGCGCGAAGAGCTGCAGCTCACCGGCACGAAGTACGGCTGCGGCGTCGCGCAGTGCGGCGCCTGCACGGTGCACATGGACGGCGCGGCGCTGCGCTCGTGCGTGATGCCGGCCAGCGCGGTGCCGGCCACCGCGAAGATCGTGACGATCGAGGGTCTGGGGCAGACGCGGCTCAAGGTCGTTCAGGAAGCCTGGGCCGAACTGGACGTCGCGCAGTGCGGCTACTGTCAGCCCGGGATGATCATGGCCGCCGCCGCCCTGATCGCCCAGACGCCCGATCCCAGCGATGAAGACATCCGCACGGGCATCACCAACATCTGCCGCTGCGGGACCTACCCGCGCGTGCTGGCCGCGACCAAGCTGGCCGCCCAACGCCTGCGCGGCGCGGGAGCGCAGCGATGAGCGCCGCAAACACCCAGGCCGCCGCAACCGCCGACGCCACCGCGACGGGCGCGACGGGCGCGACCCGACGCCATTTCCTGAAAGCAACCGGCCTCGCGGCGGGTGGCCTCGCCCTCGAATTCACGCTGCCCATGTCCAGTGCGGTGGCGCAGACGCAAGCGCAGGCACCGACGCCGGGCGTTGCGCCGACGGGCGCAGCACCGGCCGGCGAAGTAACGGCGTGGCTGCTGATTCATCCCGATGAGTCCGTCATCATCCGCATCGCGCGGGCAGAGATGGGGCAGGGCACCTTGACCGGGCTCGCGCAGCTCGTGGCCGAGGAGCTCGAATGCAACTGGGCCAACGTCCGCTTCGAGCTGGTGAAGCCGGGCGCGAACCGGGCGCGTGCGCGCGTGTGGCGCGACATGGGCACGGGCGGCTCGCGCGGCATCCGCGGCTCGCAGGACTACGTGCGCAAGGCCGGCGCGGCCGCGCGGGCGATGCTGGTCAGCGCGGCCGCCCAGCAATGGGCCGTGGCCGTCGCCGAATGCACCGTGGACAGCGGCACCATCCGCCATGCGGCCTCCAAGCGCCAGACCACCTTCGGCGCCGTCGCCGCAGCGGCGAACAAGCTGCCGATCCCTGAGGACGTCGTCCTCAAGGATCCGTCGCAGTGGCGCATCGCCGGCAAGCCGCTGAAGCGGCTCGACACCGCCGACAAGCTCAACGGCTCGCTGGTCTACGGCATGGACCTGCGCCTGCCCGGGATGATCGTCGCGCTGCCCAAGGCCTGCCCGGTCCACGGCGGCACGCTGGTGAGCTTCGACAGGCAGGCCGTGCTGAAGATGCCCGGCGTGCGCGACGTGATCAAGGTCGACGACGCCACGATCGCCGTGCTCGCGGACCGCTTCTGGCAGGCCAAGCGCGCGCTCGACGCCTTGCCCGTCGTCTGGGACAAGGGACCGAACGCGTCGGTCAGCAGTGCCTCCATCGCCGCGATGATCAGCGAGGGCCTGCAAGGCGACACGCCCTTCGTCGGCAACCGGCAGGGCGATGCGAAGGCGCAGCTGCAGGGCGCGTCCCGCGTGATCGAGGCCGACTACGGCACGCCGTTCCAGAACCACGCGCCGATGGAGCCCCTGTCCGCGACGGTGCAATGGACCGCGCAGCGCTGCGACGTCTGGGCGCCGACGCAGGTCGCGGAGGCGGCGCTCGCGACGGTGGCCGATGCGGCGGGGCTCGACATCACCGCTTGCGAAGTCCATCCGATGCGCATCGGCGGGAGCTTCGGGCGGCGCCTCGCGACCGACTATCTGGCGATGGCGGTGCGCATCGCCAAGCAGCGCCCGGGCGTGCCGGTGAAGATGATGTGGACGCGTGAGGAGGACATGCTCCAGGGCCGCTTCCATCCGGTCACGCAGTGCCGCCTGCGCGCGACGCTCGACGGCCAGGGCCGCATCGGTGCGCTGCACATGCGCATCGCCGGTCAGTCGATCACGTCCTTCGTCAATCCGAAGGCGATCACCGCCAACGGCGACGCGACCGTCTTCCAGGGGCTGCTGGCCGACTCGCCCGAGGGGCACTTCGGCTACGAGGTGCCGCATCTGCTGATCGACCACGCGATGCGCAACCCGCATGTGCGTCCGGGCTACTGGCGCGGTGTGAACACCAACCAGAACGCGATCTACAGCGAGTGCTTCATCGACGAGCTCGCGCACGCCGCCGGCAAGGATCCCTTCGAGTTCCGCAAGCTGCACATGGCCAGGCGCCCGAAGCACCTCGCGGTGCTGGAGGCCGTGGCCGATCGCGCCGGCTGGAGCAAGCCCGCGCCCAAGGGCGTGTTCCGCGGCATCGCCCAGTACATGGGCTTCGGCAGCTATACGGCCGCCGTCGCGGAGGTTTCCGTCAAGGACGGGCAACTGAAGGTGCTGCGCATCGTCGCGGCCACCGACCCCGGTCATGTCGTCAATCCGCAGCAGGTGGAAGCGCAGGTGGCGGGCTCGTTCGTGTACGGGCTGGGTGCGGCGCTCTTCGGCGGCAACACCGTCAAGGACGGCGCCATCGCGGAGACCAACTTCGACACCTACGGCGTCCTGCGCCTGTACGACATGCCGGCGGTGGAGGTCATCGTCATGCCCTCGGGCGGCTTCTGGGGCGGCGTCGGTGAGCCCACCATCGCGGTGGCCGCGCCGGCCGTGCTCAACGCGGTGTTCGCGGCCACCGGCAAGCGGATCCGGCAACTGCCGCTGAAGGACAACGACCTGTCGAAGGCGTGATCCCCAACGCGCGGGGCGGGGAGACCGGATGAAAATTGCGGCTATTGACCGATCGGTCAAATACGCCGTAGCATCCGTCCCATGCCCCGCGAACGCCGCTTTTCCGAATCCGAAGTCCTGGAGCGTCTGACCGACGTCTTCGCCACGCACGGCTATGCGAGCACCAGCCTGGCGCTCCTGCAGGAGGCGACCGGGCTGGGCAAGCAGAGCCTGTACAACACCTTCGGCGACAAGCAGGCGATGTACCTGCAGGCGATCGACTGCGCGGTGCAGCGCGCCGCGAACACCGTCGCCGCCGTGCAGGCGGCCGAGACGGGCCGGGCGGCCATCGAGGTGTACTACGACGCGATGGTCGCGAGCTGCACCAGCGAGAACCCCGTCGAGAAGCATTGCATCGTCACCAGCGGCCTGCTGGAAGGGTTGTCCGACGCGCCGCTCGCCTGGGCGCTGACCAGCCGTTGGCAGGCCACGCACGAGCTGTTGCGCACCGCGGTCGAACGCGGCCAGCGCGACGGTTCCATCGTCAGTCCCACGCCCTCGGCGGAACTCGCCGAATTCCTGATCGCGCTGACCAGCGGGCTCCGCGTCGCCGCGCAGGCGGGGCGAAGTCGCGCGCAGATGGAGCGCTCCGTGGCGCTCGCGTTGGCGGTGCTCGATATGAGCTGACCGTCTCTTTCGCAGTCCTTGTCCCCGATGTCGCGCTGATGCCTCGCTGAGGCACGGCGGAGCCGTTCCCGATTCCCCCACCGGCCGCACGAGCGGCTTTTCTTTCCCCTTATTTTGACCGATCGGTCTATTTGGAGCCCATGATGAGCAAGTCCCTGGTTGGAAAAATCGCCCTGGTCACCGGCGCGTCGCGCGGCATCGGCGCCGCCATCGCGCAGCGTCTCGCCGCCGACGGCGCGGAGGTTGTGCTGCATTACGGCAGCGGGCGCGACGAAGTGGAAACGCTGGCCGCGGCCGTGCGTGCCGCCGGCGGTACCGCGCATGTGGTGCAGGCGGATCTGTCGGCCGTCGACGGCGGTCAGCAGCTGGTCCAACGCGTGACCGCGCTGGGGTTGCCGCGCATCGACATCCTGGTCAACAACGCCGGCATCGCCGTCTTCGCCGGACTCCTCGACACCAGCGTCGAAGACTTCGAGCGCCTCGTCAGCGTCAACATGCGCAGCCTGTTCCACGTCACCCAGGGCGTGGTGCCGGTCATGCCCGATGGCGGCCGCGTCATCAACATCGGCACGGCGGCGACGCGCATCGCCTTCCCGGGCATCACGGCCTATTCGGCGAGCAAGGGCTTCGTGGACGCGTTGAGCTTGCAGCTGGCGGCTGAACTCGGCCCGCGCAACATCACGGTCAACGTCGTCGCGCCCGGCGCCATCGACACCCGCATGAGCGCGTGGATCAACGAGCCGGGCGGCAAGGAGACGCTGGCGCAGGTGCAGGCGCTGCCGGGCGTCGGCAAGCCCGAGTTCATCGCGGGCGTGGTCGCGTTCCTGGCAGGGCCGGACGGTGCGTGGACCACCGGACAGATCGTGGACGCGAGCGGCGGCACGAAGCTGTAAACGACACCGCCTCCTTGCGCCGCGCGCATGGCAGCGTTGCGGCGCCAGCGCTTGTCCGAGGGCGGGCAGGTCCTGACACTGCGGATGCGCCGATGTCCCCTGGCATCGGCGCATTCGCCATTACTCGATCTCTCGATCTCTCGATCTCTCGACCACTGGAAGACTCATGCCCGGAATGAACAAGCCCTGGGACGCGTTGCGTCTGATCGCAGCGAGCCTCGCCTTGGCGAGCCTGCCGTTCGCGGCCGACGCTGCGCCGGCGGGCAGCGCATCGGTGGCGTCGAGCCAGCCCCTCAAGGACACCACCACCGTGAACGCCCCATCGACCGAAGACCTTGCCCTGATCCAGCAACTGCTGACGCAATACACCGGCAGCGTGACCGACGGCGATGCCCGTCGTTTCGAATCCCAGCTGCTGGACCTGAACATCCCGTTCTCCGGCGTCTCAAAGGACTTCGGCGCGTCCGCCGGTCTGGCGAACGTCCAGAACTACCAGGGCTTCAGGCAGGCGATCTTCGGCTCGGGCAGGCGCTACAAGCAGCGCTTCTCGAACGTGAAGATCGAGCAGGTCGGCCTGCTGGCGCAGGTCTCTCTGGACTACGAGACCGCGCTGCAGGAAGAGGACTACAGCGGCAAGGGCTGGAAGGTCCTCCACCTGCTGAAGGTGGGCGGTCACTGGAAGATCGCCAGCGAGTTCTACGTCGGCTATCCCAAGTGACACTGTCGCGCGACGGGGAGCTCGTGATTCAATCGCCACCCGATCGATCCTGATCGTTCCCCATCGCCACAAGCGACACACGATGACGCCAGCCGAGACTCAAGCCCTGAAGAACCGCTGTATCCGCTGGGTGTCGGGCTTCGCGCCGCGATCGTTCGCCGACGACCTGGAGTCCGTCGCGGCCTGGGCGCGGTCGAACGCGGTGTCCGCCGATGTCTACGGCGATGGCGGCGCGGTCGAACTGCTGGAGCAGCGCGTCGCCGGTCTGCTCGGGAAACCCGCTGCGGTGTTCATGCCCAGCGGCGTCATGGCGCAGTTGATCGCGTTGCGTCTGCACGCGGACGACAAGCGGCTGCCGCGCTTCGGCATGCATGCGACCTGCCATCTGGCGACGGAAGAGGAGCAGGCGTTCTCCCATGTGATGGGGCTGCATGCGACCTTCCTCGGACAGGCGCATCGGACGCTGAACCGGCGCGATCTGGAGCAGCCCGCGGAGGCCTTGTCGTCGGTGGTGCTCGAACTCCCGGCGCGCGTGATCGGTGGGCAGTCGCCCAGTTGGGACGAGCTGGGTGCGATCAAGGACTGGGCCGCCGAGACGGGCACGCGATTGCATCTCGACGGCGCGCGCCTGTGGGAGGCCGCGGCCTGGTACGGGAAGACCTACGCTGAAATCGCGGCCGGCGCCGGCACTGTCTATGTCTCGACCTACAAGGGCCTGGGCGGCTTTTCCGGCGCGCTGCTCGCGGGCGACGAGCGCGCCATGGCGCAGGCGCGCGTGTGGCGCCGACGCATGGGGGGGACGATCTTCCAACTGGCACCGCTAGCAGCGTCCGCGGCCTATCGCCTGGACGAGCGCCTGGCGCTGATGCCACGTCTGTTCGAGCGCACCGTCGCGGTGGTCGAGGCCTTGAGTCGGGTGAGCGGCATTCGCATCAATCCTGCTGCCCCGCACGCCAACATGTTCCACGTGCACATGGACGGCGAAGTGCAACGCCTCATCGACGCAAGGAACGCGATCGCGGAGAGCGACGGCCTCTGGCTGTTCAACGCGGCGCGGGCGACGGGCTCTCCTGGTCGTGCCGTGGCGGAAATCTACGTCGGCGACAACCTGCTCGCGATGAGCGACGAGGGGGTCGCCGAAGCGTTCGCGCGGTTGATCGCGTTCGCGAATCAGGAATGAGCGTCCTCGCCTGATCGATCCGATTGGGCCGCGAGACCGCGTAGCATCGCGGTCTCCATGAAACGCACTCTTTTCGGCCTCGCGCTCTCCGCGCTGGTCACACTCTTCTTCATCTGGCTCATCACCTTCGGCTTCGGCCAGCTGATGTCCTCCCTGCGCGGCTTGACGCAGCCCGGCGGCAAGGGCGGCAGCGCCGTGTCCATGCTGGTCGTCGGCCTGGCGGTCTTCGTGCCGCTGCTGATCTACCGCATTCGCAAGGCGCGGCAGAAGCAGCGCAAGAACAAAGCCGACCGCGCCTGATGCGCGCCTGATCCGCGTTTGATGCCGCCGAAGTCGGCTCGGCACCGTCGTGGTGAGACTACCGTGCGCTGTCCGCCCCGGTCGGCAGGCGGGCTTTCAGGGGAGGGCGCGTCAGATTCCCCATCCGCATCCCCAGGTTGAAGGCAGACCCTGCTTCACTTCTGGCACGCGATATGCAAGATAGGCGGCATGGACGCCTTCCGCCTGATCTCGTTCCGGATCCGCGCGCTGCTCGCCTTGGCGGCGCTGCTCGGTTCCGGCGCCGCCTCGGCCCAGACCGCCATCGTCATCGGTGGCGCCCTGCGCATGGACAACGATCCCGTCTGGACGCGCATCGTCCAGGAAGCCGGCGGACCCGGCAAGGCGCACTTCGCCGTGCTGGCCACGGCCGCGGCCAATCCTGAACTCTCCGCCAAGCTCATCATCGACGCGCTCAAGAAGCACGGCGCGCAGGCCGAGCACATCCCCGTCGCGCCGCGCCTCGAAGGCGCCGACCTGCAGAAGAACCTCAACGACCCCGAACTGATCGCGAAGGTCCGCGCGTCCAACGCGGTGTTCTTCTCCGGCGGCGCGCAGGGATTCATCGTCGATACGCTGCAGCCCGATGGAAAGCGCACCGCGATGCTCGATGCCATCTGGGATGTCTACCGCCGCGGCGGCGTCGTCGCGGGCACCAGTGCCGGCGCGGCCATCATGAGCCGAGTGATGTTCCGCGATGCGCTCAACGTCATGGAGGTCATGCGCGGCACGCTGCGCGAAGGCCAGGAGATCGACCGCGGCCTGGGCTTCGTCGGCGACGAGCTGTTCGTCGACCAGCACTTCCTCAAGCGCGGTCGCATCGGGCGCATGCTGCCGCTGATGATGGCCAAGGGGTATCGCTTCGGGCTCGGCGTCGAGGAGAACAGCGCCGCCGTCGTGCATGGCGATCGCATCGACGTCATCGGCGGGCGCGGGGCATTGTTCGTCGATCTGCGCGATGCGCGCAGCGATCCGTCGCTGGGCATGTTCAATGTCCGCGGCGCGCGGATCAGCTACCTCGACAACGGCGATCGTCATGATCTGCGGTCCGGCGTCACGATGCCGGCGCCGAGGAAGACCGCGGCCGGCGCGGCGGTGCCGGTCCTCGCCTCGACGCAGGGCGGGGCGGGGACTTCGCGCGGGCCGGTGGACAGCTTCCAGCCGGACATCCTCGGCGACAACCGCATTGTTCAGGCGATGACGGAGCTGCTGAGCTCACCCGCCGCCGAGGTGCGGGCGATGGCGGCGAGGATCCGGCCCGATGCCAAGGGCGATCGCGACCGCACGGGCTTCGTCTTCAGGCTCTATCGCGGTGCGGACACGCAGGGATGGATCGATGCCGACGGCGATGGACAGGACGTCACGCTGCTCGACGTGCGGCTGGACATCCGGCCGGTGAGGCTGCCTGATCCGGGCGCGGGGCCGACGACGAACGCGGTCCCGGCCGCCGGGATGATTGCCCCGGCGGGTCTGCGCTAGGCCACGGCCGCTGGCCCTCACCCCCGCCCTCTCCCGCAAGCGGGAGAGGGAGTGAGAATGCACCGAGCTGACCTGGAGAGTCCGTCGTTCCTCTTACTCCCTCTCCCGCTTGCGGGAGAGGGCAGGGGTGAGGGCCAGCAGCCTCTCGCAGTCAGCGGGTCCGGGGTCAGCGAGTGACGGTGGGGCCGGAATGGTGCTTGGGGTTCCCGGAGGGAGGCCCCATGCACCGTGGAGAGCCCGCGCTCATCCTCCCGGATGAAAGCGGCCTCACGCGTCCAGCGCTTCCGCGATGAAGTGCTTGGCCACCTTCGGCTTCGGCACCCGCACGCTGAACCAGCGTCGCACGTCCTGCTCCACGCCGATGCCGTGCATGAAGTTGTAGAGCGCCTTCTTGAGCGCGTCCCCCATGGCGTCGTGGTCCGTGCCGGTCGGGTCCACGAACCCGACGTCGTTCTTCGCGAACGGTGAGGGCGGCAGCGGCAGCAGTTCCACGCCGAACGCCTTCGGATCCTGTCCCACCGGCGAGTGCACCGTGCACGCGAATCGGTGGAAGAAGCCGCTCTGGATGCAGCCGTTCTCGAACAGCTGCCGCACGTATTCGAGCGCGTCGACCGTGTCCTGCACCGTCTGCGTCGGGAAGCCGTACATCAGGTAGGCGTGCACCAGGATGCCGGACTCGGTGAACGCACGCGTCACGCGCGCCACCTGCTCGACCGACACGCCTTTCTGCATCAGCTTCAACAGGCGATCCGACGCGACCTCCAGGCCGCCGCTGATCGCGATGCAGCCGCTGTCGGCCAGCAACTGGCAGAGCTCCGGGGTGAAGGTCTTCTCGAAGCGCACGTTGCCCCACCAGCTGATGGACACGCCGCGATCGATCAGCTCCTGCGCCAGCGCCTTCAGCACCTTGGGCGGCGCTGCTTCGTCGACGAAGTGGAAGCCGGTCTGGCCCGTCTCCGCCACGATCGCTTCGATGCGGTCCACCAGCGTCTTCGCCGACGCCGCCTCGTAGCGCGAGATGTAGTCCAGCGTGATGTCGCAGAAGCTGCACTTCTTCCAGTAGCACCCGTGCGCGATCGTCAGCTTGTTCCAGCGGCCGTCGCTCCACAGCCGGTTCATCGGGTTCAGCATGTCCAGCAGCGACAGGTAGTCGTGCAGCGGCAGGCCGTCCCAGGTCGGCGTGCCGACGTCCTCGAAGGGCACGTCGGGTTCGACGAAGTTGATGTAGCGGACCTGGCCGCTTTGTTCCCCTTCGTCCTCGCGGATGAAGCAGCGCACCAGCCGTTGTCGGCTGCGCTTGCCCGCGATGTGGTCGAGCAGCGCGAGCAGCGGACGTTCGCCCGCGTCCAGCGTCACGAAGTCCACGTAGTCGAACAGGCGCGGCTCGTTGAGCTCGCGCAGCTCGGTGTTCACGAAGCCGCCGCCGAACAGGATCCTGATGTGCGGCCGCTCGCGCTTGATCGTCTGGCCGATCCGCAGCGCCGCGTAGACCGCGCCGGGGAAGGGTGCCGACAGCAGCACCACGTCCGGTTGCTCCGCGTCGATCGCGGCGAGCGTGAGCTCGCGCAGCAGGTCGTCGACGAGGTTGGGCGGCGCGTTCAGCGCGTCGTGCAGCGGGTCGAAGGTCGGCTGGCTTGTCGCCAGTTGCTCGGCGTAGCGGACGAACTCGAAGCGCGGATCGACCGATTCGCGCAGCACGTCGGCCAGATCGTTCAGGTAGAGCGTCGCCAGGTGCCGCGCGCGGTCCTGCAGACCCAGCGCGCCGAAGGCCCAGGCCAGCGGATCCTCGCCTTCCTCGGCGACGTAGACCTCCAGGGTCTGGAAGCGCGCGCCCTCGGGCAGGAAGGTCCGCGTGTTGATGCGGTGCGCCAGTGTCGGGTCGCGCCCTTGCAGGAACGCGATCGCCGGCGTGATCGTGGCGAAGTAGCGGTCGAAGGACTCGTCGAAATGGCGCGACGCGATACCGCGGTCCGGCAACGGGATCGCCTGCACGGCGGCGCGCACGCGCTTCAGCCCGTCGCGGGAAAACAGCTTCAGCACCAGGCCCAGCGCCAGATCGCGCTGCGCCGCCTGGAATCCGCGCGAGCGCAGGAAACCCGTCAGGTAGGCCGTGGACGGGTAGGGCGTGTTGAGCTGCGTCATCGGGGGGATGAGCGACAGCACACGCAGGCTGGGCGCCGGGGAGATCGCAGCGGCAGGCGTGGCGATGGACGCGGCGGTGGGCGCGGGGGCGGACATAGCGGAACTGTAGGAGCAAAAAAACAAACCCGGCAGAAGCCGGGTTTGTTCGGGACCGCCGGGATCGCGCAAGCGACCCAGGCGATCGGCGTTTGCCAGAAGTGGATTACTTCTTGGCGGCCTTCTTGGCGGGCTTGGCAGCGGCGGCCTTGGGGGCCTTGGCCGGCTTGGCGGCAGCCTTGCGAGCGGCAGCCTTCGGGTCCACGGCGGCCTTGAAGCCGGCGCCCGGGGTGAACTTCGGCAGCTTGGCGGCGGCGATCTTGATCTTGTCGCCGGTGCTCGGGTTCACGCCGGTGCGGGCAGCACGGGCGTGTTGCTTGAAGGCACCGAAGCCAGGGATGGACACAGCGCCACCCTTCTTCACCGTGGACACCACCGCGTCCAGCAGCGTTTCCAGGATGCGGCCAGCTTCGGCCTTGGTCAGTTCGTGCTTGGAAGCCAGGTGTTCGATCAGTTCGGTCTTGTTCATTCGTTTGACTCTGCGGTTAGGGCCCGACTAACGCCGGACGGCGCGTATTGTGCGTGAGAAATCACCTGCGCGTCCCCGGGTTGCCCCGCAAATCATCGATGAAATCGCCTATCCGGGGTCACGTCTTGCGCGATTGCCCTATCCATCGGTCCTTCTGAGGATCTTGTGAGCGCTTGCAACGAGGTTTCCGCGATGTTGCCAAGGGGGCATTCCAGGTGATTTCCCGACCACGTCGGGCCTCGCCCGGGAATACGTCACGCAACAAAACTCATGACACGAGCAGACGGTGGACAAGGTCCGGCGTGCTCGCCGCGCCGTACTTCTTCATCAGCCGTGCGCGGTACACATCCACCGTGCGCGGACTCACGCCGAGCTTGCGACCGATCAGCTTGCTGGTGAGACCTTCGATGAGCAGCGCGGCGATCTCGCGCTCACGCGGCGTCAGGTCGGCCTTCAGTTGTCGCGTCGCGGACAGGTCCTCGAAACTCCAGATGCCGCTCGCATGCGGTTGCGACGGGTCCAGCGCGCGACCCGACACGTGGCACCAGAACAGCTCGCCCGCCCGCGCGCCGCCGACGCGCTTCATCACCCGCTCGTCCGCGTAATAGCCGGCGGCATCGAGGCTCGCGACGATGCGCTCGCCGGTGCGCTCGAACTCCACCGGGCTCGGATACAGCAGCGCGAAGCTGTGGCCGATCAGCTGCTCGCGCTCCGCGCCGAAGATCTCCAGCACCAGCCGGTTGCAGTCCTTGATCAGGCGGTGTTCGGAAATCACCAGCCCGATCGGGGCCTGGTCGAAAGCGATGCGGTAGTCGAGGCTCATGGGAGTCGCAGTCGGCGTCACAGCAGCGCGTAGGTCGTCGTCGACTGCACTGCGAGCCGACCCTGTTCGTCGAACAGGTCGATCTGCCCGAACGCCAGGTTCTTGCCGCGGCGCAGCAGGCGCGCCTCGATCGTGCAGCTTGTCCCCGAGACCGGGCGCAGGAAGGTCGACTGCAGCTGGACGGTCGTCATCGGGCGGAACTCGCCCAGCTCGCGCATCATCATCAGAACCATGGCCGTGTCGGCCGCGGCCATCGAGGCCTGACCGCACATCACGCCGCCGACGTGGACCAGGTCCGCCGCCACCGGCATCGTCAATCGCAGCAGCCCGTCTTCAGCGTGGACGGGATCCAGGCCGAGTGCGACGATCCAAGGCGCGAAGATCTTCGGGATCTGCGCGCGCAGTTCGTCCAGGGACATCGCGTCCGGGGACTTCGCGTCCAGGGGCTGGGTCATCGGGCTTCCTTCGGGTGGCTCGGTGGCGGGATGGCTGCGCAGCAGCGGCGATGCTTAATCAATTCTACGTACGGCTTACGTAATGCCTTACGTAGTAGATTGGCCGACCAAGTTCTGGAAACCCGTGATTCAACGGCAAGCAGGAGACATCGGATGAACAAGCTTTTCCCCAGCGCCCAGGCGGCGCTGGACGGCATCGTGGCGGACGGCCAGTTGCTGGCGGTCGGCGGCTTCGGCCTGTGCGGCATCCCGGAGGCGCTGATCGCGGCGTTGCGGGACAGCGGCGCCAAGGGCCTGACCGTCATCAGCAACAACGCGGGCGTGGACGGCTTCGGCCTGGGCCAGCTGCTCGAGACGCGGCAGATCAGGAAGATGATCTCCAGCTACGTCGGCGAGAACAAGGAGTTCGAGCGCCAGTACCTGGCCAACGAGCTTGAACTCGAATTCACGCCGCAGGGCACGCTGGCCGAGAAGCTGCGCGCCGGCGGTGCCGGCATCCCGGCCTTCTTCACGCGCACCGGGGTCGGCACGCTGGTGGCCGAGGGCAAGGAGATCCGCGAGTTCGACGGTCAGCAGTACGTGATGGAGCGCGCGCTCAATCCGGACGTCGCGCTGGTCAAGGCGCACCTCGCCGACAAGAGCGGCAACCTGATCTTCCGGCGCACCGCGCGCAACTTCAATCCGGCCTGCGCGATGGCCGGCAAGGTCACGGTGGTGGAGGTGGAGCAGGTCGTCGAGGTCGGAGAGCTCGATCCCGACAGCATCCATCTGCCCGGGATCTACGTGCACCGCATCGTGCACAACCCGAATCCCGAGAAGCGCATCGAGAAGCGCACCATCCGCCCCGCTGCCTGAGGAGAGAGACATGCCCTGGACCCAAGACCAGATGGCGGCACGCGCCGCGCAGGAGCTCGAAGACGGCTTCTATGTGAATCTCGGCATCGGCATTCCGACGCTGGTGGCGAACTTCGTCCCGGCCGACAAGGAAGTGTGGCTGCAGAGCGAGAACGGCATGCTCGGCATCGGCCCGTTCCCGACGGACGACGAGGTCGACGCCGACCTGATCAACGCCGGCAAGCAGACGGTGACGACCATTCCCGGCTCGTCGATCTTCGGCAGCCATGACAGCTTCGCGATGATCCGCGGCGGCAAGATCAACCTCAGCATCCTGGGCGCGATGCAGGTCAGCGAAAGAGGCGACCTCGCCAACTGGATGATCCCCGGCAAGATGGTGAAGGGGATGGGCGGTGCGATGGACCTGGTCGCCGGCGTCAAGCGCGTGATCGTGCTGATGGAGCACGTCGCCCGCAAGAAGGATGGCACCGAGGACCTGAAGATCATCCCGTCCTGCACCTTGCCGCTGACGGGTGTCGGCGTCGTCAACCGCATCATCACGGACCTGGCGGTGATGGATGTGACGCCTGAAGGACTGAAGCTCGTCGAGCTCGCCCCCGAAGTCACCCGCGAGTTCGTCCAGAGCAAGACCGGCGTCACGCTGGTCTGAGCAAGACCTGGCCCCGCGCGTGGCAAGACCTGCCACTCGTACTCCCCAGGCCCTGGGGCAGCGAGCGTGGGTGGGGCCGGAATGGTGCTGGGGGTTCCCGGAGGGATGCCCCCTGCACCGTGGAGTGCCCGCGCCTGGCCTCACGCCAGGTGTGCCCCCGGGCACCCCACCTGCCAACGCGCGGGCGATTGTTTCCAGATCGTTTCCCGCGCTTATCCGACCCCGACAACTTCCGCGCGTGAATAAGTCACGCCGCAACGGCCTGTTGCCGCGCCTTTCACAAGTTGTACGAATGACGGTGTCTTAACGGCCGGTCCTCGCCACCATCCCGCATCCGCTGCTACGAGCCGATGCTGAGATGACTGCTGCCGCCAACACCCACTTTGCACCGCCCGCACTGCCCGACGACGAACGCGTCGCCGGTGACACCACGTCCATCGGCGCGCCTGCCGCGCTGGCGGCTGCCGCTGCGGCGGCGCTGCTGGCGGCCTGCGGCGGCGGTGGGGGTGACAGCGCCTCCGGCGGCCCGGACAGCGATCCCCAGAACACCGTCCCGCCGACCGAGCCTGAAGCTGCGCGCTTCCTCGGCCAGGCCGGATTCGCCGCCACGGCGACGGACTTCGCCAGCGTCAAGTCGGTCGGTTACTCGCGCTGGCTGGAGCAGCAGTTCGACGCCCCGCGCACGCAGAGCCATTACGACTGGCTCGTGGCCAAGGGCAAGGGCGCCGAGGCCAACCGCTACAGCCTGGACGGTACCGACGCCACGCTGTGGCGCAAGCTGATCAGCTCGCCCGACCAGCTGCGCCAGCGCGTCGTGCTCGCGCTGTCGGAGATCTTCGTCGTCTCCATGAACGGCCTGCCCATCGCGTGGCCGCAGTTCGCCACCGCGGGTTACGTCGACATGCTGGAGGAGCGCTGCTTCGGCACCTTCCGCGAGCTGATCGAAGGCGTGACGCTGTCCCCGGCGATGGGCGTCTACCTGGCCATGCGCGGCAACCGCAAGGAAGACGCCAAGACCGGCCGCCAGCCCGACGAGAACTACGCCCGCGAGGTGATGCAGCTGTTCACCATCGGCCTGAACCAGCTCAACCCCGACGGCACGCCGAAGATGGTCAACGGCAAGACCGTCGACACCTACACGCTGCAGCAGATCACCGACCTGGCGCGCGTGTTCACCGGCTGGGACTTCGACATCGACTCCGCCGACGTGAACGGCCTGGACTTCAGCTACATGAAGCGTCCGATGCGTCAGAACGCTTCGCGCTTCTCCACCGGCGAGAAGAAGGTGCTGGACACCGTCGTCCCCGCGACCGCCGACGGCGCCGCCGCCATGAAGGTGGCGCTGGACACGCTGAGCGCGCATCCCAACGTCGGCCCGTTCATCGGCCGCCAACTGATCCAGCGCCTGGTGGCCTCGAATCCGAGCCCCGCCTACGTGCAGCGCGTCGCCGCCGTCTTCGACAACAACGGCAAGGGCGTGCGCGGCGACATGCGCGCCGTGATCAAGGCCATCCTGCTCGACAGCGAAGCCCGCCAGCGCTCGACCGCCCCCAGCGGCGGCAAGCTGCGCGAGCCGCTGCAGCGCATGATCCAGTGGGTGCGCACCGTCGGCATGACGTCGCCCGGCGACCTCTGGGCCATCGGCGACACGAGCAACCCGTCCTCGCGCCTGGGCCAGAGCCCGCTGCGCAGCGGCTCGGTCTTCAACTTCTTCCGGCCCGGCTACGTGCCGCCCAACTCGCAGCTGGGTACCAACAACGTCACCGCGCCCGAGTTCCAGCTCTGCAACGAGAGCACCGTCGCCGGCTACCTGAACTTCATGCAGAGCCTGGTCGGCAACGGCATCGGCGACATGAAGCCCGACTACACCGCCGACCTCGCGCTGGCCGCCGACGCCCCCGCGCTGGTGCGTCGTCACGCGCAGCTGATGGCCGGCGGCGATATCTCGGAAACGACGATCACCACGATCGCCACCGCCGTCGCCACCATCAAGTCCGACACCGACGCCAACAAGCTGAACCGCGTCAAGGCCTCCTGGCTGATGGTGCTGGCAGCGCCCGAATACCAGGTCCAGAAATAACCAGCCGAGCGGAGCCGAACATGACCCACATCTCCAAGCTTCCCGCGCTGCGCCGTCGCGAGTTCCTCAAGCGCGCCTCGGCGGTGTCCATCGCCGGCACGGCCGCGCCCTGGGCGCTGCAACTGGCCGCCATCGGCGAGGCCGCCGCGGCCGCCGCGCCCGGCGACTACAAGGCCATCGTCTGCCTGTTCATGTACGGCGGCAACGACTACGGCAACACCGTCATTCCCTACGACACGGCCAACTACCAGGCCTACGCCAACATCCGCCAGGCGCTCGCGATCCCGCGCGACCAGCTCGCCGCCACGGCGCTGACGCCCTCGCTCGCGCTGCCGGACGGCCGGCAGATGGCGCTGGCGCCGACGATGAACCGGCTCAAGACGGTCTTCGACGCCGGCCGCCTGGGCGTGATGCTCAACATCGGCCCGCTGATGCAGCCCACCACGCTGGCGCAGTACAAGGCCGCCAACGTGCCGCTGCCGCCCAAGCTGTTCTCGCACAACGACCAGTCCAGCCTCTGGCAGTCGTCGCGGCCGGAAGGCGCGACCTCGGGCTGGGGCGGTCGTCTGGCCGACCAGTTCCTGTCGAGCAACGGCAACGCCACCTTCAGCTGCATCAACGTGTCCGGCAACGCCGTGTTCATGTCGGGCGGCCAGGCGGTCCAGTATCAGATGAGCGCCGGCGGCGCCGTCGCCATCAACGGCGCGAACCGCTCGCTGTTCGGCTCCGCGGCCTGCGCGGAAGCGCTGCGCGGCATGATCACCGGCGAGCGCCAGCACTGGATGGAGCAGGAACTGAACCGCGTCACCGCGCGCTCGGTCAACGCGCAGGGCACCATCACCACGGCGCTGTCCACCTCGACGCTGCAGACGCCGTTCGAGACCAACGGCAACGGCCTGGCCTCCCAGCTGCAGACGGTGGCCCGCCTGATCGGCGCCCGCGCTTCGCTGGGGGTGCAGCGGCAGGTGTACTTCGTCTCCATCGGCGGCTTCGACCTGCACGACAACCTGATGTCGCAGCAGCCGGTGCTTCTGGGCAACGTCGCCAGCGCGATGGCCAGCTTCGACGCGGCGCTGGTCGAGCTGGGCGTGGCGCAGAACGTCACCACCTTCACCGCCTCGGACTTCGGCCGCACGCTGAGCTCCAACGGCGACGGCTCCGACCACGGCTGGGGCAGCCACCACCTGGTGATGGGCGGCGCGGTCAAGGGCGGGCGCTTCTACGGCGCGGCGCCGACGGTGGCCGTCAACGGTCCCGACGACGTCGGCCAGGGTCGGTTGTTGCCGACCACCTCGGTCGACCAGTTGGCCGCGACGCTCGCGTTGTGGATGGGCGTTCCGATGGCCGACCTGCCGGGGATCCTTCCGGGGATCGTGAACTTCACCCAGAAAGACCTCGGGCTCTTCACGGCCTGATTTCGAACACTTCGCCGGCGATCGTCGGGATTGGCTGGTTTGTTCCGGCCAATTACATCGGGTGAGCTCGGCGAGGGGGCCGGGTAGGGTGGAGAAAGGACGCGTCTCGAACGCGTCGGCGCGATCGGGGTGTCGCGCCGTGAGATGTCGCACGAGGCGTTCGACGACACCGGCAGGAATACCGGTCGGTCGACGCGAGTGCCGATGATCACGAGTCAAACGGGCGACTGTCGAGGTCGAAAGGCACGGTAACCGAATGCGTTTCCGGGCCTTTCCGCTGTTGCGGATTGGATGCTGATTTCGAGTGCGGGACTCTCTAGAGTCGCGGCCGTCAGCAGTACCGACGCACACCCACCATGTTCCGTTTCCCCTGGTCTTCCGCAGCCGTCACGGCTGCCGCCGCTGCCCTCAGCGCCTGCGGCGGCGGGGGAGGCGGCGGCGATTCGCCGGCGACCCCGTCCGGCTCCGCGCCGACGCCCGACGGTTCCCCGAGTCCTGCACCTTCGCCTGCACCGGCCCCTGCGCCGGGTCCCGCGCCGGCGCCAGGTCCTGCCCCCGCACCCGCACCGGCACCCGAGCCGGCCCCGGCGCCCGCTCCGGCGGTCGGTGCCGCGCTCCCGTTGCCCAACGACGCCCAGGCCGCGCGTTTCCTCGCGCAGGCCGGCTTCGCCCCGACCGAGGCCGACATCGCCACGCTGAAGTCCGTCGGCTACAACGCCTGGCTGGACCTGCAGTTTCTCGCGCCGCGCACCGAGTCCCACTGGGACTGGGTGGTCCGCAACGGCTACGCGGCCGACGCCAACAAGTATTCCTTCTACGAAGGCTTCCACAACAGCGTCTGGCGCAAGTTCATCACCTCGCCGGACCAGCTGCGCCAGCGCATGGTGCTCGCGCTGTCGGAGATTTTCGTCGTCTCGGCGATGGGCTTCACCTTCCCGTGGCGCACGATGACGATGACGGCGTATGCCGACCTGCTGGAGGAGAACGCCTTCGGTACCTTCCGCGGCCTGCTGGAGGCGGTGACGCTGTCGCCGGCGATGGGGTCCTTCCTGGCGATGCGCGGGAGCAAGAAGGAGGACGGCAAGGGCCGTCAGCCCGACGAGAACTTCGCCCGCGAGGTGATGCAGCTCTTCACCATCGGCCTCGTGCAGCTGAACCTGGACGGCACCGCGCAGACCAGCGGCGGCCGGCCGATTGAGACCTACGACCAGACGGTGGTCACGCAGATGGCGCGCGCCTTCACCGGCTGGGACTACGACACCGCCGGCAACAGCGGCGGCCCGGAGTACGGCGTGATGCGCCGGCCGATGGTGAACAGCGCGGCCAACTTCTCGACCGGCACGAAGACGGTGCTGGGCGCCTCGATCGGTGCCGGCGTGGACGGCCCGACCGCGCTGCGCCAGGCGCTGGACACGCTGGCCAACCATCCGAACGTCGGACCGTTCTTCGGCCGGCAGCTGATCCAGCGCTTCGTCTGCTCGAACCCGAGTCCCGCGTACGTGAAGCGGGTCGCGGAGGTCTTCAACAACAACGGGCAGGGCGTGCGCGGCGATCTGAAGGCGGTGCTGCGCGCGGTGCTGCTCGATCCTGAAGCCCGTCTGACCGACGCCGGCGTCACCAGCTCCGGCAAGCTGCGCGAGCCGGCGCTGCGTTTCGTCCAGGTCGCGCGCAACGTCAACCTGACGTCGGCGGGGCAGTGGACCATCGGGCAGACGATGGACACGGAGAACAGCCTGGGCCAGAGCCCGTTCTTCAGCCCGTCCGTCTTCAACTTCTACCGGCCGGGCTACGTGCCGCCCAACTCGGCGATGACGGCCGAGGGCGTGACGGCGCCGGAGTTCCAGCTGCTCAACGAGGTGACGGTCACCGGCTATCTCAACTTCATGCAGAAGGTGCTGACGACCGGCATCGGCGATGCGAAGGCGGATTTCAGCGCCGACGTGGCGCTGGCCGGCGACGCGCGCGCGATGGTGGCGCGCCAGGCCTTGCTGCTAGGCGGCGGCAACGTGTCGGACGCGACGCAGCAGCGCATCGCGACGGCGGTCGGGACGATTGTCGCGGCGACCGACGCCGGCAAGCTCAACCGCGCCCGCGCCGGTTGGATGCTGCTGCTGGCCTGCCCCGAGTACCAGATCCAGAAATGACCCGACGCCGCGCGGATCGCGCGGCCGTCATCGGAGACCTCCCATGGCTCATGTTTCCAAGCTGTCCTCGCTGCATCGTCGCGAGTTCCTCAAGCGCGCTTCGGCGGCGTCCGTGGCCGCGACGGCCGCGCCCTGGGCGCTGCAGCTGGCGGCGATCGGCGACGCCGCGGCCGCCACCGGCGGCGGCGACTACAAGGCGCTGGTGTGCGTGTTCCTGCACGGCGGCAACGATTACGGCAACACGGTGATCCCGTACGACGACGCGAGCCACCAGGCCTACACGGCGATCCGTCCGACGCTGGCGATCGGCCGCGACGCGCTCGCGGCCACCGCGCTGGCGCCGACGATCGCGCTGCCCGACGGCCGCCAGATGGCGCTGGCGCCGGGGCTGTCGGCGGTCAAGCCGGTCTTCGACGCGGGCCGCCTCGCGGTGATGCTGAACATCGGCACGCTGCTGGCGCCGACGACGCTCGCGCAGTTCAAGGCGGGCTCGGCGACGCTGCCGCCCAAGCTGTTCTCGCACAACGACCAGGCCAGCCTCTGGCAGTCCTCGAACGTCGAAGGCGCGCGCACCGGCTGGGGCGGGCGGATGGCCGACATGATGCTGGCGTCCAACGGGCGCTCGGGGCTCACCTGCATCAACGTCTCGGGCAACGCCATCTTCCAGGCGGGCGAGAAGGCCTTCCAGTACCAGATGGGCGTCGGCGGCAAGCAGGCGATCGCGGGCATTGGCGGCGGCCTGTTCGGCTCGACGGCCTGCGCCAGCCTGATGAAGTCGCTGATCACCGAGGATCGTTCCCACCCGATGGAGAGCGAGCTCAACCGCGTCACCGCGCGTTCGATCGACCTGCAGTCGACGCTGAGCGGCGCGCTGACGGGCGGTGCGACGATGTCGACGGCCTTCGCCGCCGACTCGCTCGCGCAGCAGCTGCGCATGGTGGCGCGCATGATCGCGGCGCGCTCGACGCTGGGGATGTCGCGCCAGGTGTTTTTCGTCTCCATGGGCGGCTTCGACCTCCACGACGTCCTGCCGTCGCGGCACCCGGTGCTGATGCAGCAGGTGGGCGGCGCGATGGCGAGCTTCGATGCGGCGCTGCAGGAACTCGGCGTGGCGGACAAGGTCACCGCGTTCACCGCGTCGGACTTCGGCCGCACGCTGAGCAGCAACGGCGACGGCACCGACCACGGCTGGGGCTCGCATCATCTGGTGATGGGCGGCGCGGTCAAGGGCGGGCGCTTCTACGGCACGGCGCCGTCGGTGAGCGTCAACGGGCCGGACGACGTCGGGCAGGGCCGGTTGTTGCCCACGACGTCCGTGGACCAGCTCGCCTCGACGCTGGCGCTGTGGATGGGCGTACCGGCCTCGGAGCTTCGCACGGTGCTGCCCAACATCGGCAACTTCGCCGGCCCCGATCTCGGCTTCATGGCCTGACCCTCGCGGGCGGATCGCCGGGCTCCGGCGCACCATCGTGGAACTCCCATGATCCCGATGGATACGGGTTTCTCCGCGTTCGAGGGGCTCCCGGAATATCCGCGCGGAAACCGACATCGCCGTTTCCCCCAACCCTAGGGGGCACCGTCCGTCAAGTTCCACTACGCAAGACCCTGACGTTCTCCTAACATCCTGGTGAGGCCCCACGCACCCACAACGGCATGAAGACCGTGAGCAAGTCGAGGGCCGCGTTCCACGCTCGCCCACCAGGGAGGCTGATATGGATGGAATGCTGGGGAGGACCCCGGAGTTGGGTTGGCTCATGGCCTATCGTGGGCCGGAACGCCGGCGTGGATCGCCGGACCGGTGGTGGCGCCACGCGCTGGAGGAGATCGACCTCGGCGTCTGTCTCGTCGGCGGCGAAGGTCAACTGCTCTACGCCAACAGCACCGCGCGGCGACAGCTGGACCAGAACTCGCCGCTGCAGATCGTCGACGGCCAACTGATCGCGGCGGAACGCAACGATCAACTGCGACTGGACAGCGCGCTTGCGGACGTGCAGCGCGGGCTGCGGCATCTCATCTGCCTGGGACGCGGGCCGGGTCGGCTGTCGATGTCGGTGCTGCCGCTGCAGGACGGACAGGGGCGGCCGTCGCAGGCGATGGTGGTGCTGGGCAAGCGCAACCTCTGCGGAGAGCTGCCGATGCTCGCCTTCGCGCGCGAACACCAGCTGACGGCGGCGGAGCTGCAGGTGCTGCAGTCGCTGTGCTCGGGGTTGCAGCCGCAGGAGATCGCCCAACGCCACGGCGTCGCCATCTCGACGGTGCGCACGCAGATCGCGAGCGTCCGGGCGAAGACGGCGACGGAAAGCATCCGCGACCTCGTGTCGATGGTGGCGCAGCTGCCGCCGATGCAGGGCGTGCTGCGGGTGATGGAGCGGGCCTGATGGAGCGGGCCTGAGGGATCAGGCTCGCTGGGGCTCCAAGGTCTTCTTGTAGAGCGTCGAGCCCTCCAGATCCTTCAGCGTGACCGTCATCGCGCGCGTCTTCGCGTCGATGTCCACCTGGCCGAAGAACTGCGTGTCGGGCGCGGGGGCGGCGTTGGCAATGCCCGGCCCTTTCTGATACGCGACCTGCATGCCGAAGGTGCCGTCGGCCTTGTTCGGGCCGAAGCCGCCTGCGTGCAACGGTCCGGAGACGAATTCCCAGAAGGGCAGGAAGTCGGTGTACTTCGCCTTGGCGGGATCGAAGAAATGCGCCGCGGTGTAGTGCACGTCGGCGGTGAGCCAGACGATGTTGTGCAGCCGGTGGCGCTTGATCTCGCTGAGCAGGCGGGCGATCTCCAGTTCCCGTCCGCGCGGCGCGCCGTTGTCGCCGTTGGCGATGGCCTCCCACTTGTCGCGACCCTCGGCGTCCTTGCCGTCGTTGACGTGCAGGCCGATCGGCATGTCGGCGGCGATGACCTTCCACACCGCCTTCGAACGCTTCAGTCCTTCCAGCAGCCAAGCGATCTGCGGGCGCCCCATGAAGGCGCTCTCGGCGTTCTCCTCGGTCTGGAGGTTGGCGCTGTTGGGACCGCGGTAGCTGCGCATGTCGACGACGAAGACGTCGAGCAGCGGGCCCTGCGGCAGGTGGCGGTAGATGCGTTCGCTCTCGGCGTCGCCGAAGCGGCGCATCGGCGCGTACTCCTGGAAGGCCTTGGTGGCGCGGGCGACGAGCAGCGGGATGTTCTTCTCGGTGTAGCGGGCGTCGCCGGAGAGGTCCTTGCTGTCGGAGTAGTTGTTGGTGACCTCGTGGTCGTCCCACTGCCAGATCTGGGGCACGTCGGCCGACATGCGGCGGACGTTGGCGTCCATGAGGTTGTAGCGGTAGCGGCCGCGGTACTCGTCGAGCGTCTCGGCGACCTTGCTGGTCTGCTCGGTGACGACGTTGCGCCAGAGCGAGCCGTCAGGCAGCTTGATCTCGGCGGGGATGGGGCTGTCGGCGTAGATGGTGTCGCCGCTGTGGAGGAAGAAGTCGGGATTGATGCGGCGGATCTGCTCGTAGATCTTCATGCCGCCCCACTGCTCGTTGATGCCCCAGCCCTGGCCGCAGGTGTCGCCGCTCCAGGCGAAGCGGACGTCGCGCAGGCTCTTCGATCCGAACGAGGCCGGCAGGCGCAGATGCCCGGGGACGGGCTCGGAGAGGACGCGCTCGTTGTGCAGGTCCTGCAGGACGACGCGATAGAAGATCTCCTGGCCGGCGGGCAGGCCGCGCAGGTCGACGCGGCCGGTGAAGTCGGAGTCCTCCAGCAGATGGGGGCCGCGCACGCGCTGCAGGTTGGCGAAGCTGGCGGTGGTGGACCATTCGAGCCACAGCCGGCTCGGGCGGTCGCCGCGGGCCCAGACGACGGCGCCGTCGGCGATCGGATCGCCGGACTGGATGCCGTGCGGCATCTGCGGCCGCATCGCGTCGCGCGTGATGACGGCGGGCGCCTGCGCGCGCGCGCCGGTCGGCGAGAGCAGCGAAGCACCGCTCAGAAGCGTGCTGGCGTGGAGGAAGCGGCGGCGGTCCATGCGGGTCTCCCGGCGAGATCGAAGAGGCAAGAAGGGGCGAAGCCCGCGATGCTGCCGGGAGGGTGTGACGGGGAGGTGACCGGCCAGCGTCAGCCGACCGTTCTCACTGCCCCGCCGGCGGCTCCCACAGCTCGACCTTGTTGCCTTCCGGGTCGATGACCCAGCCGAACTTGCCGTACTCGGAGTCGTCGCTCTTCTCCAGGACGTTGCAGCCCTCGTCGCGCAGCGCCTTCAGCAGCGCGGCCAGATCCGCCACCCGGTAATTGATCATGAAGGGCGCCTTGTTCGGCCCGAAGCCGTCGCCGCCCTCGGCCGCACCGATGGACCAGATGGTCGAGCCGCCCGTGGGCTTGCCTGCCTCGTCCGTCCAGCTGAACGCCGCACCGCCCCACGCCTGGACGTCGACGCCCAGGTGCGTCCTGTACCAGTCGCGCAGGGCCGCCGGATCCTTGGCGTTGAAGAAGATGCCGCCGATGCCCGTGACTCGTTTCATGTGGGAACTCCCGACAAGTTGATCGATCTCAAAGACATCGACGGTGGTCTCACCGACGATGCACCGCTCCACGCTTGAGCGTCAGCAGGCACAGCAGCGCGATCAGGGTGAACAGGGCGCCGCTCCAGATCTCGTAGGGCAGACCGAGCAGCGAATACGCGGACGCTTCACTGCAGTTGGCCGTGACCATGAAGATGCTCGGGATCCGATCCTCCAGCTTGAACATCGTCAGCACGCGATCCGCGAAGGTCATGTCGCAGCTGGCCAGCTTGGAGGCGACCTCATGCTGGTAACCCGCGGCGAACAGGCCCGCCACGCCCAGCGCCGCCGACAGCAGCAGCGCCAGCACGCGCACGAAACCCACGCGCTGCAGCACCCAGCCCAGTACGCTGACCGCGGCGATCAGCAGGAAGATCCCCCGCTGCATCACGCACCACGGGCACGGCTTGACGCCGAACTGGTACTGCGCCACCAGCGCCGCCGCCACGGCGGCGAGCGAGACCAGCGCGCTGAAGGCCAGCACGCGCGAGGCGGTCAGGGCCCGCATCAGTCGGCGATCTCGGCGATCAGCTCGATCTCGACGCAGGCGCCGAGCGGGATCTGCGCCACGCCGAAGGCGCTGCGCGCATGCGCGCCCTTCTCGGGGCCGAAGACTTCGCCGATCAGCTCGGACGCGCCGTTGGTCACCAGGTGCTGCTCGGTGAAGTCGCCGGTGCTGTTGACCAGGCTCATCAGCTTCACGACGCGCTTGACCTTGTTCAGGTCGCCGACGGCCGCGTGCAGCGTGCCCAGCAGGTCGATGGCGATCGCGCGCGCGGCCTGCTGGCCGGTCTTGGTGTCGGTGTCCTTGCCCAGCTGGCCCACCCAGGGCTTGCCGTCCTTCTTCGCGATATGACCGGACAGGAACACGAGGTTGCCGGTGCGGACGAAGGGCACGTAGGCCGCGGCCGGCGCCGCCACCGGCGGAAGGTCGATGCCGAGCTGGGTCAGGCGGTCGTAGACGGAAGTGCTCATGAGGGTCTGCGCGGAAGTGGAAAAATTCGCCGCGAATCCTACACCCCGGCCTGGCGCTGGACCGTCGTCCCGCTCGCGGCCCTGCTCGGCATGGGGCTGGTCCATCTGCTGCCGGAACTGCCCGGGCCGGTCGCCTGGCGGGCCTGGACCGCGGTCGTCGTGACGCTGGCGTTCACGATGGCCCTGCCGTTCGCACGCGTGGCGAAGGTCCAGTGGCTGACCTGGTCGCTGCTCGCCGCGCTGGCCGGCTTTGGCCTCACCGCGGCGCGCGCCGAGGCGCGCCTGAGCGACATGCCCTCGGTCGAGCAGGCGGGCCAGGTCATGACCCTCACCGGTCGCGTCGACAGTCTTCCCCAACGCACCGCCGGCATCGGCGGCGTCGAGGGCTGGCGCTTCATCCTCGACGTCGATCCCGCCGCGACCGCATCGACCGCCGCGCCACCGCGCGTGCTGTTGTCCTGCTATCAGATGCCGACGCCGCCGCGCGCCGGCGAGCGCTGGCGCCTCGACGTGAAACTGCGTCGCCCGCACGGGCTGATGAACCCGCACGGCTTCGATCAGGCGCTGTGGATGCTCGACCAGGACCTGCCCGCCGCCGGCAGTTGCCGCAGCAAGGGGCAGGAGCGACTGGAGTCCGGCGGCTTCAGCGTCGACGGACTGCGGCAGTCGATGCGCGACGCGATCGACCGGCAGTTGAGCGAGCGCAGCGACCGGCGCGGCGCCGGCGTGCTCGCCGCGCTGAGCCTGGGCGATCAGGGCGCGGTCAACGCCGCCGACTGGGCGCTGTACCGCGATGCTGGCGTTTCGCACCTGCTCAGCGTCAGCGGGCTTCACGTGACGATGTTCGCCTGGCTCGCCGGGGCCGCCGCCGGCTGGGCCTGGCGGCGCAGCGCGCGTCTGTGCCTGCGGCTGCCCGCGCCGCGCGCGGCGATGTGGATAGGCGCCATCGCCGCCTGGCTGTACGCGCTGTTCTCCGGATGGGGCGTGCCGTCGCAGCGAACGGTCGGACTGCTGGTCATCCTCGCGCTGCTGCGCCAGGCCGGCGCGCGCTGGCCGTGGCCGATGAGCCTTTTCGCGGCCGCCGCCGGCGTCTGCGCCGCCGATCCGTGGGCGCTGACGCAGGCGGGCTTCTGGCTGTCGTTCTGCGCGGTCGCGATGCTGATGGCCGCGGATCACCGTGCGGATCCGGGCTGGCGCGGCGCGCTGCGCAACGCCTGGCACACGCAGTGGGTGGTGACGCTCGGACTCGCGCCGCTGACGCTGCTGCTGTTCCAGCAGCTGTCCATCGTCGGCCTGATCGCCAACGCCTTCGCCATCCCGCTGGTGTCCTATGTGATCACGCCGCTGGCGATGCTGGGCGCGCTCTGCCCACCGCTGTGGACGCTGGGCGCGTGGTGCGTCGCGCTGATGAACGCGATGCTCGAAGCGCTGCGCGTGCTGCCGATGGCGGTCTGGCACCTGCCGTGGCCGCCGGCGTGGACGCTGGCGCTCGGACTGATCGGCGGGGCCGCGCTCGCGATGCCTTGGCCATGGCGACTGCGCGCGGGTGGTCTTGCTCTTTGTCTGCCGATGCTCTGGCCCGTGACCTTCCGCCCCGGGCCGGGCCAGTTCGAACTCTGGCTCCCCGACGTCGGCCAGGGCGGCGCCGCGATCCTGCGCACGCAGGGCCACACGATGGTCTTCGACGCCGGGCCGTCCTGGGGACCGGGCTCCGATGCCGGCCAGCGTGTGCTGCTGCCACTGCTGCGCGGCCTGGGCGAGCGGTACCTGGACCTGCTGATGGTCAGCCATGCGGACCAGGACCACGCTGGCGGCGCGGCGAGCCTGCTCGCGGCGCTGCCGGTCGAACGACGTCTCGGCGCGGTGCCGGGCGGGGAGGGCTGCCGACGCGGCCAGCGCTGGACCTGGGACGGCGTGCGCTTCGAGGTGCTGTGGCCGATCGCCGAGAGCGAGCCGGGTGAGTCCGGCGCGGCGGGTCAGAAGCGCAAGGCGGTGAAGCCCAATGCCGGCTCGTGCGTGCTGCGCGTCGAGGCCGCCGGCCGCCGCGTGCTGCTGACCGGCGACGTCGAGGCACCGCAGGAGGCGCGGCTGGTGCGCGAAGACGGCGAGGAGGAGCTCCGCTCGGAAGTCCTCGTCGTGCCGCACCACGGCAGTCGGACTTCCTCGACGACGGCGTTCGTGCGGACCGTCGCGCCGCGCGTGGCGGCGGTGCAGTCGGGCTACCTGAACCGCTTCGGACACCCGAAGCCGGACGTCGTGGCGCGGTACGTCGCCGTCGGCGCGCTGCTGCTCAACACGGTCGACTGCGGCGCGTGGCTGTGGCGCAGCGATCGCTGGTCGTCGCCGATCGAGGACTGCGAGCGGGCGAAGCGCCGGCGCTACTGGCTGCGCCTGCCGCCAGGAATCGCCTCCGAGAGCGCCGCGGATCCCGATCCCGTCGAGCTGATGCCTCCATGATGCCGCTGGGCTGATGCCGAGCCGATGCCGCCTGCGCCTGGCGCCCGATCCGCGCTGCCCCCTGTCACCGGGGCTGGGCATGTCGCCGGACTGGTGCTAGCTTGCGGGGGCGACGCCGCATCCGGCGCCGACGGGAGGATCACATGCGAATGCTGTCCGACTTGAAGGTGGGGGTGAGGCTCGGTCTGGGCTTTGCCTTGCTGGTGCTGCTGATGCTGGCGATGGGCGGGTTCTCGGCGAGCCGGGTGGCGCAGGTCGAGGCCAAGGTCGACGACCTGGCCACGAACTGGCTGCCGAGTACGCGGCTGCTCGGCGCCCTGGGCGAATCGATGAACCAGATGCGCCGGGCGGAGCTGCAGATGCTGGTCGGCGGCGATGCGAAGACGGTGGCGGACGAGTCGGCCCGGTTGACCGAGCAGTGGGGCGTGCTGCCCGGGCTGCTCGCCAGCTACGAGAAGCTCATTGCCGGCGACAAGGAGCGGCAGGTCTTCGGCGACCTCGCGCGGCAGGTGCAGGCTTATCGCGCCACGCAGGAGCGCTACGTGGCCGCGCTCGGCGAGGGTCGGCGGGACGAGGCCGTGGCCCTGCTGCGCGGCGATTCGCGCGCGGCGTTCCGGGGCGCGACCCAGCGTCAGGCGGAGCTCGTGAAGATCAACGCCGAGGGCGCGGACCTCGCCCACCAGCAGGCACGCGCCGACTATCGCGTCGTGCTGACGGCGATCTGGACGCTGGTCGCCGCGGCGATGGCCCTGGGCGCGCTGGTCGGCTGGCTGCTGACGCGGTCGCTGACGCAGCCGCTGCGCGCGGCCTCCGAGACGGCCGACCGGATCGCCGACGGCGACCTGCGCGACATCGATGCGGCTTCCCGCCGCGACGAACTCGGCGACCTGCTGCGGGCGCTGGGCAAGATGCGCGACGCGCTGCATGCGTCGGTGTCGACGGTCCGCTCCAGCGCCGACCAGATCGCGGAATCCAGCCGCGAAGTCGCCGTCGGCAGCAACGACCTGTCCAGCCGCACCGAGGAGGCGGCGTCCAGCCTGGAGCAGACCTCGGCCGCGATGCACCAGTTGACCGATGCGGCGCGTCAGAGCGCCCTCAGCGCCGACGAGGCCAGCCGCATCGCGCAGGACGCGGCCGGCGTGGCCGGCCGGGGCGGGGAGATGGTCGGCCGCGTGGTGTCGACGATGGCCGGCATCCAGCAGTCGTCGCGGCGCATCGCCGACATCATCGGGGTGATCGACGGCATCGCCTTCCAGACCAACATCCTGGCGCTCAACGCGGCGGTCGAGGCGGCCCGCGCGGGCGAGCAGGGCCGCGGCTTCGCCGTGGTGGCGTCCGAGGTGCGCGGCCTGGCGCAGCGCAGCGCGCAGGCGGCGCGCGAGATCAAGACGCTGATCGCGGATTCGGTGGAGCAGGTCGAGACCGGCTCGCGCGCCGTCGGCGACGCCGGCACGACGATGACGCAGGTCGTCGACGCGGTGCGGCAGGTCAGCCAGCTGATCCGCGAGATCGCCGCGGCCACCGGCGGGCAGACGCAGAGCCTGTCGGAGGTCAATGCGGCGGTGACGCAGCTCGACAGCATGACGCAGCAGAACGCCGCGCTGGTCGAGGAGTCCGCCGCCGCGGCCGAGGCGCTCAAGGAGCAGGCCGCGCGGCTGAGCCAGGTGGTGGCGAGGTTCAGGCTGGCGAACTAGGCCACGGCCCTGGCCTGATCGGGTGTGGCCAGACCCTGGCCTTCGCGCCGGGTCGCGACCTCAGGCCGTGAACACCAGCGCGATCTGCTCCGGCTCGCGCATGGCACGGGCCTTGGCCGACGCTGCGCTCGACGTTGTCGCGCCGGGCTCCGTCGCTTTCAGGTGATCGACCAGGAAACGCGCCGTCTCCGGCGAGCGGCTCATCTCGGCCGCGACCACGGCCTCCAGCTCCGACGGACGCAGGTCCATCGCCGCGCACAGCTTGAGCAGGCGCGCTTCGGCTTCGAGGTAATGCCGCTCGACCGTCAGCTTGCGCGAGAAGAGTCCGATCACCTGGCCGACGCGCAGCAGGTGCACGTCGATCAGCGCGATCTCCTCGGACGCCGACCAGCCGCGCACGATGGCCGAGGCCGTCTTCGGACCGACGCCGGGCAGCGCCATCAGCCAGTTGCGCACCTCCTGACCCCCTTCGAAGTCCGGCGCCGACAGCAGCGCGGGCATCACCGCGGCCAGGTGTCGCGCCTTCTGCGCCGCGAAGCGGAAGGCCAGTGCCTTGCCCTCGACCTCCAGCGGCTCGCTGAGCCACGCCCCGAGCGTGAGCTCGCAGACGCCCGGCTGCACGAAGGCGCCGCGCTCGCGGATGCGCGCGAACGCGGCCAGACCCACGGCGGCCGGAATGCCCGGACCGCCGAGCAGCGACGCGCCGACCTCTTCGGCGAGCGAGCGGCCCGACGCCGCCGGCCACGCCGCGTCCGGACGATCCAGCCCGTCGAGGCGATCGAGGCGCCGTGCCAGCGCCTGCTGCATCCAGTAGGCGGGGGTGGGGAACTCCTCCAGGGCGCCCCAGCGGACGCCGCTCAGGAGGAGGTGATGAGGATCGGGAAGTTCTCTTTGAAGGGAAGCGTGTCGGGAAACGAGGGCAACGATCTGGGTCATGGGAGAAGGGGAGCGCCGCCTCTCTGGGCGGCTGGATAGGTGGTGTTCAGCCATTGGGCGAACGCGGCGCGCTCGACCGGATCCATGGCATGGACACGCTCTTGAAGGCGTTCGAGACGCCGCTTGTGGGTCTGGCGCTCGCGGAAGGTGGCTCCGCGGTGCCGGCTGTCGTGAAGCATCTCGGGCGGCTCGAAGTTGAACCACAGCGTTTCCGTGCGCACGTCGGTGTGGGTCTTCGCGCGGAACTCCGTCGTGCGCCACCCCCGCAGGAGGGCGTCGTACGTCGGATGCGCATACCCCGACACAATCACCCGGCACGGCAGCGCCGCGAGCTGCGCCAGCAGCGCCTCGTGGTCCGCCGCGCCGTATTCGTGCCGGTAGATGCGCGTCTGCCGGCGCGTCTCGGGGTGGTAGGGCGGGTCCACGTAGACCAGCTCGTCCCCCTCGAACACATGCCGCGCGAGGAAATCCTCCGCGCGACCATGAACGAGCTCGACGGCGGGAAGGGCCAGATCGCGCCAGCGCGCGATGACCCGTTCGTCGGCGTCGACGGCGATCGAACGCGCCGCCGGCAGCTTGTGGCGCAGGACCGCGCCACCGCCGACATGCGTCTCGATGTACACCCGGTGCGGAGGCATCAGGTTGATGACGTGCTGGTACGTCTTGCCCTTGCCGCCTGGATACTTCATGCGGCGGATCATCGTCAGAAGTGACGATGATGTCAAGGCGACAACACGCCGTTCGGGCGGTCGAGCGCAAGCCGGCGGAGCCGGTGCCCCTCTGCGCTCAATCTCCTCCTCGCCGCTCGGAATTCGCTCCGAGGGGCACCGGCTCCGCCGGCTTCGATGCACCCAGGCGTGCTCAGAGCGCGGTCAGCCAGTCGCAGCGAAGACGGCCCGAGCGGTGCAGTCTTTTGCGGCTGCCGGTGTAGGCCATCGGCAGCATCCAGGCCACCAGACACAACGGCAGTGCGATCCACGCCTGGATCAATAACGCGCCCGGAACACCCATGAAACCCAGCATCCAGATCGTCAGCACGATGTTCCAGACCGCCAGCTCGACCGGGTGACGGGCGCTGTGCATCACCATCCAGCGCTTCACCTGGCTGAGCTGCGTGAGAGTCATGGCGGGCTCCTGGACGACGGGGAGAGGGGCGGGGACGGGCCTGGGCGGGGCCGGGAACGAATGGGCTGAAGTGTAAGTTTGGAGTCAGGTTTTCCCCATCCCACGCTCGTGGAGCCCGACTGGAACTCCGGGTTATCCCGCCATGCGGCATGGGGGCCGGGTGCCGACCGGCACGGGTCCGGCCCGGCGCGCTCGTGTATGGTTCGCCCCTTCTCAGAAGGTGGACAGGAGTCCCGCGAATGAAACGACTGATGTGGGCCGCGCTGGCGTTGTACGCCGCGGCCGGCGCCCAGGCGCACGAAGGCATGTGGATGCCGCAGCAGCTGCCGCTGGTGGCCAAGGACATGAAGGCCCTGGGTCTGAAGTTCGATCCTTCGCGGCTGTCGCAGCCGCTGGGGTACCCGATGGGCGCGGTGGTCAGCCTGGGCGGCTGCACGGCCTCGTTCGTGTCGCCGCAGGGCCTGGTGGTGACCAACCACCACTGCGCGTTCGGCAGCATCCAGTACAACTCGACGCCGCAGAAGGACCTGCTGAAGAACGGCTTCCTGGCCGCGTCGCTGGCCGACGAGCTCCCGGCCGCGCCCGGCAGCCGCATCCTGGTCACGGTCGCGCAGACCTACGTGACCGACAAGGTGATCGACAAGAAGACCGCCGCGCTGCAGGGCAAGGCCCGCATCGACGCGATCGAGGCCAACGAGAAGTCGCTGGTGGCCGAGTGCGAGAAGGACGCCGGCCATCGCTGCTCGGTGGCCGCGTACTACGGCGGCGTGATCTATCAGCTGACCAAGCAGCTCGAGATCCGCGACGTCCGGCTGGTCCATGCGCCGGCCGAAGGCGTCGGCGTCTTCGGCGGCGACACCGACAACTGGATGTGGCCGCGCCACACCGGCGACTACAGCTTCTACCGCGCCTACGTCGGCCCGGACGGCAAGCCGGCGGACTTCAGCAAGGACAACAAGCCCTTCCAGCCGCAGCAGTTCCTGAAGATGGCGAGCTCGCCGCTGGGCGAGAACGACTTCGTCGCCGTGGCCGGTTATCCGGGCCGCACCAACCGTCATCGCCTGCCGTCGGAAGTCGACTTCGCGTTCGCGTGGGACTTCCCGCACCGCGTCAAGGCGATGGGCGAGCAGCTCGACCTGATCAAGGAAGCGACCGCCGGTCGCCGCGATGCCGAGATCAAGCTGGCCAACACCGTCGCGGGCGTCAACAACTACTACAAGAACTACCAGGGCCAGATGGCCAGCTACGCGGGCAGCGACATCCTCGCGCGCAAGCAGGCGGCTTTCAACGAGATGAAGGCCTGGGTGAACGCCGACGCCAAGCGCCGCGACGCCTACGGCGCCTCGCTGGTCGAGGTGGAACGCCTGATCGCCGAGCGCCAGGGCATCGTGCGCCGCGAGTTCCTGCTGAGCTACGCGACGCCCGCGCTGGTCAAGAGCGCGAGCGACCTGTACGAGCAGTCGCTGCAGCGCAAGAAGCCGGATGCGGAGCGCAAGGCCGGTTACCAGGACCGCGACCAGCTGCGCCGCAAGCAGGCCGTGGAGACGCTGGACCGCCGCTTCGACGAGGTCACCGAGAAGAAGGTGGTCAGCCACTTCCTGACGCAATACCTGGCCCTGCCGGCGGATCAGCTGAACGCTGCGTTCCTGAGCGCGCTGGGCGTGCGCGCGGGCATGGACGCCGCGGCCGTGACGGCGCGCGTGGACGCGCTGTATGCGGGCACCAAGCTGACCGACAAGGCCGAGCGCACCGCCTGGCTGTCGCGCGACGCCGCCGCCTTCGAAGGCAGCACCGACACGCTGGTCAAGGCCGCCGTGGCGCTGCATGCCGACGAGGAAGCGCGCGAGAACCGCGACAAGGAACTGGCCGGCAAGATGCAGCAGGCTTACGCCGCGACGATGCAGGCCGAGATCGACTTCAAGGCCAGCCGCGGCCAGCCGGTCTATCCGGACGCGAACAGCACGCTGCGCGTGGCCTTCGGTCAGGTGAAGGGCCGCACGCCGGGCGTGGACGGCACGACCTGGACGGCGTTCACGACGCTGCGCGGCATCGTGGCCAAGCACACCGGCACGGGCGAGTTCAACGCGCCCGCCGAGCAGCTCGCCGCGATCAAGGCGCGTCAGTTCGACAAGTACGGCGTGAAGGCGCTGGACTCGGTGCCGGTGAACTTCCTGGCGACGCTGGACACGACGGGCGGCAACTCCGGCTCGCCGGTGCTGAACGGCAACGGCGAACTGGTCGGCCTGCTGTTCGACGGCACGCTGGACGCGGTGATCTCCGACTGGGACTTCAACGACAACATGAACCGCAGCATCTGCCTGGATGCGCGCTACATGCTGTGGCAGATGAAGGTCGTCGACAAGGCGGACCGCCTGCTGAAGGAAATGAACGCGCTGTGATCGCGCGCGCTTTCCGCTGAGCGATCCTTGCGGTCGCTCCCGTCAACGCCCCGCCTCGTGCGGGGCGTTTTGCTTCCGGGTCTCGCTGCCTGCCTCGACCCTCACCCCAACCCCTCTCCCGCAGTGCGGGAGAGGGGCAAGAGGAGGGGGCTTACTTCGGGAAGGTGCCCGGCAGCAGGATGTCGCGGCCGACGCCGCGCAGCTCGCGGTGGCCGCAGAAGGCCATCGTCAGGTCGAGTTCGCGATGGATGATCTCCAGCGCCTTGGTCACGCCGGGGCCACCCATCGCGCCCAGGCCGTACAGGAACGCGCGCCCGATGTAGGTGCCGCGCGCGCCCAGGGCCCAGGCCTTGAGCACGTCCTGGCCCGAGCGGATGCCGCCGTCCAGGTGCACCTCGATGCGGCCGCCGACGGCCTCGACGATGCGCGGCAGCGCGCGGATGCTGGACTCCGCGCCGTCGAGCTGGCGTCCGCCGTGGTTGCTGACGATCAGCGCGTCGGCCCCGGTGGCGGCGGCGAGCTTGGCATCCTCCTCGTCGATGATGCCCTTGATGATCAGCTTGCCGCCCCAGCGCTCGCGGATCCACTGCACGTCGTTCCAGCTCAGTTGCGGATCGAACTGCTTGGCGGTCCATTCGGACAGCGAGCTCATGTCGCCGACGCCCTTCACGTGGCCGACGATGTTGCCGAAGTGCCGCCGCGGCGTGCCCAGCATGCCCAGGCACCAGCGCGGCTTGGTCGCCATGTTGATCAGGTTGGGCAGCGTCAGCTTGGGCGGCGCGGACAGGCCGTTCTTCAGGTCCTTGTGGCGCTGGCCCAGGATCTGCAGGTCCAGCGTCAGCACCAGCGCCTCGCACTTCGCGGCCTTGGCACGGTCGATCAGGCTGTGGATGAAGCCCTTGTCCTTCATCACGTAGAGCTGGAACCAGAACGGCGCCGTGGTGTTCGCGGCGATGTCCTCGATCGAGCAGATGCTCATCGTCGAGAGCGTGAACGGCACGCCGAAGGCTTCCGCGGCCTTGGCGCCGAGGATCTCGCCGTCCGCGTGCTGCATGCCGGTCATCCCGGTCGGTGCGATTGCCACCGGCATCGCCACCGGGCGGCCGATCATCGTGGCCGCGGTGCTTCGACCGGTCATGTCCACGGCCACGCGCTGGCGCAGCTTGATGGACTGGAAGTCCGATTCGTTGGCGCGGTAGGTGCTCTCGGTCCAGGACCCGGAGTCCGCGTAGTCGTAGAACATGCGCGGGACGCGGCGCTGCGCGAGCACGCGCAGGTCTTCGATGGAGGTGATGACGCTCATTCGCCAGATGCTAGGCGAGCCGCACGGGCCGTGGCCGGAAAGTTTGGCGGGCCGGGCCGGAGGATCCTTCCGATGACCTCGATGACGCTCGGTCCACCGAGGCTCCCTCTCCCGCACCGCGGGAGAGGGCGGGGGTGAGGGCTGCGGTCTCGCGAGCGTCGGTCACGCTGTGCCCGCGTCCGGCTCTGCGCTCGTGCCCTCACTGAGCGTCTGACAATGCCGGACGAGCCAGCGGGCGAAGGCACGCGCCGCCTCGCCGTCGGTGCGCCGCACCAGCCCGTAGGGCATGGCCGCCGGCACCGCGAGATCGAACAGGCGCTTGAGCGCGCCGCCGCGCAGGTAGGTGGCCGCCAGGCTGGGCCGGCCGAGCACGATGCCCTGGCCGCAGGCCGCGGCCTCCAGCGTCAGGCCGAGGTCGACGAAGCGCGTGCCCTGCGCAGGCTCGGGCCAGTCGAGCCCGGCGGCGCGCAGCCACGGCTGCCAGGGTTGCAGCGGCGTGCGCAGCAGCGGTGCGGAGGCCAGGTCCGCCGGCGCATGGATGGCCGGCAGTCGCGCGAGCAGTGACGGCGCAGCCATCGGGGTGACGACGTCGTCGAGCAGGACCTCGCCACCCACCGGGATGGTGCCGGCAAAGATCTCGATGTCCGCCGGCGGTGCGGGCTGGTCCAGGTACGGCGTCGACAGCAGCAATTCGAGCTCGATGTCCGGATGCTCGAGCTCGAAGCCGGGCAGGGCGGGCACCAGCACCTGGCGTGCGAAGGTCGGCGGGCTGGTGATGCTGAGCCGGACGATGCGCTGCTGATCGCGCCGATGCAGCGGCACGGCGGCCAGCAGCGCCAGCGCGGTCCGGACCTGCGCGAGGTACTCCTTGCCGGCGGCGGTGAGTCGCAGCGGATTGCGCGTCAGCAGCGGCTGGCCGAGGCGTTCTTCCAAGGTGGCGATGCGCTTGCCGACGGCGCTTGCGCTGACGTGGAGCACCTCGGCGGCGCGCTCCAGGCTGCCGAGCCGCGCCGCGGCCTCGAAGGCCAGCAGGCCGTCGATCGAAGGCAGGCGCAAGGAGTCGTCGATGGGCTCGCCTGGGGCGTGGCGCGAGGGATCGCTCATGGCCGCGACTGTAGCGTCCGGGGCCCTTCCTTCCCTCAGGCCGACAGGGAGGCTGGATGGCGAGCGCACGAGTTGCCTCGGAGCGCAGCTACAGTGGCGCGATGTCCGAAGTTCCCGAGAGAAGCCTGACCGCCGCTGAGGCCGCGGCCGACGACGCCACCGTGCGCGTGCTGGAACAGGCGTCCCTGTGGCGCCGTCTGCCGTGGATGGTGGGCGGCGCGCTGAGCCTGGTGCTGGGCGTGATCGGCATCTTCCTGCCGCTGCTGCCGACGACCCCTTTCGTCCTGCTGGCGGCGTTCTGCTTCGCGCGCGGGTCTGCACGTTGCGAGGCGTGGCTGGTCGGCCACCCGCGCTTCGGGCCGATGATCGTCCAGTGGCGCGCGAATCGCGCGGTGCCGCTTCGGGCCAAGCAGATGGCCTGGGGAATGATGGCGATCAGTTCGGCCATTTCCGCATTCGTCATGCCGGTCTTGCCATGGCTACCGGCCGTCTGCTGCCTGGCGGTCGGCATCTGGCTCTGGCGTCTGCCGACGGCTTGATCACCGATTCCGCTCGTTGCGGTCCAGCCAGAGCGTGACGACAGCGGCAATTGCGATCGCCGCGAGGTCCCGATAGAAGCTCTGGGGAAAGAACAAGCTGCCGCAGATGCTCAGGAAACCGCCGCCTCCCAAGGAGGTTCGGAGCACGCCGAACCAACGGTCATAGGCAGGCTGTCCGCCGGACGAAAAATGGCTGGAAAGAGGGATGAGTGGGCTGCGCATGGATCGCTCTTCATGACTGCTGGATCGATCACTTTGCGCGCCAATGGGCGTCTCAAAATGCAACCAAACGGTCATGCAGGTGTGGCCTCGGCGAGAACCTTGCGAAATATCAACTTGCGTTGCGACCTGCGTCTCACCGACGGGGCGGAGCGTCTCAGCTGAACAACTGCAGGTTCTCCGGCTTCGGCATCGTGCTCGCGGTGTCGCTCTTGCTGGCGGCGCTGCGCGTGCGTCGCACCGGCTCGACGTCCCCGGGCCGGCTGAGCTTGCCGACCCGCACGCCCAGCAGCCGCAGCCGCTGGCTCAGGTCCACGCGCTTGAGGCACAGCCCCGCCGCGTGCCGGATCGACGCCGCGTCCTGCACCGGCGCGTCCAGCGTCAGGTCGCGCGTCACCGTGCGGAAGCCTTCGAAGCGCAGCTTGATGCCGATCGTGCGCCCCAGGTAGCCCTTGCGCTGCAGGTCGGAGGCGAGCTGCTCGCACAGCGCGGTGAAGATGCGCGACAGCTCCGGCCGGTCGCGCTTGGCATGCAGGTCGCGCTCGAAGGTCGTCTCGCGGCTGATGGACACCGGCTCGCTGTAGGTCACCACCGGCCGCTCGTCGAGGCCCCAGGCCGCCTGGTGCAACCAGGCGCTATAGCCCGCGCCGAAATGCTGCAGCAGCAGCTCCGGCGCCGCGGCCGCGAGTTCGCCGATGGTGTGGATCTCCAGGCCTTCGAGCTTGGCGCCGGCCTTGGGCCCGATGCCGTTGATGCGACGTACCGGCAGCGGCCAGATCTTGGTCGGCAGGTCCTCCATCATGATCAGCGTCAGGCCGTCGGGCTTGTCGAGCTCCGACGCGATCTTGGACAGCAGCTTGTTGGGCGTCACCCCGATCGAGCAGGTCAGCCCGGTCGCCCTCTGCACCGAGTTCTTGATCTCCCGCGCGATCGCCCGCACGCCGCCGAGCGGGTCGTGACCGACCGCCTCACGCGCGCCGGGCACGTCGGTGAGGTCGATGTAGATCTCGTCGATGCCCCGGTCCTCGACCACCGGCGCGATCTCGCGCACCGCCGCCTTGAACAGCCGCGAGAAGTGCCGGTACGAGTCGAAGTCCGCCGGCAGCAGGATGGCCTGCGGCGCGCGCAGCGCCGCCTTCATCAGCCCCATCGCGGAGAACACGCCCAGGTCGCGCGCCGCGTAGGTCGACGTCGTCACGACGCCGCGCCCGGTGTAGTCGGCCAGCTTGAAGAACTCGCGCGTGCCGTCGGGCCGCTCCTGCGGCGTGTGGGCGCGCCGGCCGCCGACCACCACCGGCAGGCCCTTGAGCTCCGGATAACGCAGCAGCTCCACGGACGCGTAGAACGCGTCCATGTCCAGATGGGCGATCAGGCGATCGGGCAGCTCTGGCGTCGGCTCGGCCATGCGAAGGATTGTGAGCCCCGGCGCTGACAGTCGCTGTCAGCAGGGGCGGCGACGGTCAGTGTCCGCAGCTCGTCGAGCCACAGGCCGACACGGCCTTCTCGGCCTCTCCGACCGCGTCGGCCTTGGCCTCGGAACTTCCCGAGGCCTTGATCGGATCGCGGCATTCGCCCGTCTTCGGATCGAAGCCACGCTGTTCCATCGTGTAGACCAGCGCCGCATCCATCATCTCGGCGTGTCCGGGGAACCATTGCGACAGCTCGGTGCGCACGATGGCCAGCGGCTCGCGGTCGCCCAGGTCCTCGGCGTAGCGCACCACCTCACGCATCACGTTGAGCACCATCGCGTGCTGGCTGCTGTGGCAGTTCTCCGGCTCGAAGCCGGTCGCCGCCATCCAGCGTTCCTCCATCGCGAAGTGCTCTTCCGTGTGGGCGAGCAGTTCCTTGAACGCCGGCAGCGCGTCCTCGCCGCGATCGAGCGTGTCGGCGTAGCGGTTCAACAGCGTCACGAATTCCTCGTGCGTGTGGTCGAGCTCCGGCTGATTCAGCACGAGCTCGTCGGTCCAGGCCAGCGCGCTCATGCTCAGGCCTTCGTGTCGATGCCGGCGGCGACGCCGAGGCGGGCACGGTGACGCGCGACCTGCGCGCGCACCTGCGCCGGCGCCGTGCCGCCGAGGATGTTGCGCGCGTTCAGCGAGCCCGTCAGCGACAGCACCTCATACACGTCCTCGCCGATGCGCGGGTCGAATTGACGCAGCGCCTCCAGCGGCAGCGCCGACAGGTCGATGCCCTGCGCCTGCGCCGTCTTCACCGCGTGCGCGACGATCTCGTGCGCGTCGCGGAAGGCCAGGCCCTGCTTGACCAGGTAGTCCGCCAGGTCGGTCGCCGTCGCGTAGCCCTTGAGCGCGGCGCGTTCCATCGCGTCGGCCTTGACCGTCAGGCCGGCCATCATCTCCGCGAAGATCCGCAGCGTGTCGCTCAGCGTGTCGACGGTGTCGAACAGCGGTTCCTTGTCTTCCTGGTTGTCCTTGTTGTAGGCCAGCGGCTGGCCCTTCATCAGCGTGATCAGTCCCATCAGGTGGCCCACCACGCGGCCGCTCTTGCCGCGCGCCAGCTCGGGCACGTCCGGGTTCTTCTTCTGCGGCATGATGCTGGAGCCGGTGCAGAACCGGTCCGGCAGCGCGATGAAGCCGAAGGCCTGGCTCATCCAGAGGATCAGCTCTTCCGACAGGCGCGAGATGTGCACCATGATCAGCGCCGCCGCGGCGCTGAACTCGATCGCGAAGTCGCGGTCGCTGACGGCGTCCAGGCTGTTCTGCGCCACGCCTTCCATGCCCAGCGTGCGCGCGACGCGCTCGCGGTCCAGCGGATAGCTCGTGCCGGCCAGCGCGGCCGCGCCCAGCGGCAGGCGGTTCACGCGCTTGCGGGTGTCGAGCAACCGCTCGACGTCGCGGGCGAACATCTCGACGTAGGCCAGCATGTGATGACCGAAGGCCACCGGCTGCGCGACCTGCAGATGGGTGAAGCCCGGCAGGATCACGTCGGCGTGGCGCTCGGCCTGGTCGACCAGCACGCGCTGCAGCTCGCTCAGCAGGCCGGTCAGCGTGTCGATCTCGCCGCGCAGCCACAGGCGCACGTCGGTGGCGACCTGGTCGTTGCGGCTGCGGCCGGTGTGCAGCCGCTTGCCGGCCAGGCCGACCAGCTCGGTCAGGCGGGCCTCGATGTTCAGGTGCACGTCCTCCAGGTCCAGCTTCCACTCGAAGCGGCCCGAGCCGATCTCCTCGCGGATCTGCGCCATGCCCTTCTGGATCGCGGCCAGGTCCTCGGCGCCGATGATCCCCTGCGCGGCCAGCATGTCCGCGTGGGCCAGCGAGCCCTGGATGTCCGCGGCCCACAGGCGCTTGTCGAAGTCGACGCTGGCGGTGTAGCGCTTGACCAGCTCGCTCACGGGCTCGGAGAACAGCGCGGACCAGGCCTGCGTCTTGTTGGCGAGCTGGTTGTCGGCGACCTGGGGGGCGACCGGGGGGTTGGACGAGGCGTCAGTGAGGGAGGAGGACATCGGCTTGCAAGGCGTTACGACTTCGCGGCGCCCCGGGCGTGTCCGCATAGGAAGCGGACGGACGCCTGGGTGAGAATGAGCCGCCGATTCTAAAGGGGCGCCGCCGTGGCGCCCGAGGGGCCGCTGCAGGGAGCGGGACGGTGCGCCGGACAGGGCGCGGCACAGGGAGCGGGACAGTGCGGGGACGGGACGATCCGATGGCCACGAAGGCGACGAACGGGAAGACGACGGGGCACGCCCCGCGGCGCTCGGCCGAGCCGTCGACGCAGCCCGCGAGCACGCAGCCCGCGAGCACGCAGCCGATGAGCACGCAGCCGATGAGCACCCAGCCCTCGGACAGCCGGCCGATGCCGCTGCAGCCGGCCTGGGAGGAAACCCGCCTGGATGCACGAGCGGTCGAACCGCCGCGGCTGATCGACGCGCAGCGTCGTTTCGACGTCTGCCATGTCGGGCTCGTGCTGCGCGCCGTGCTGAGCATGCAACTGGTGCTGTCGCTGGGCCTGGCGATGACCTCCGAGACGACCGCCCAGTGGGTCTGGGCGATGGGCGGCGCGTCCGTCGCGACGCTGAGCGGCGTGCTGGCCTGGCTGCTGATCGTGTGCGCCTCCAAGCGCGTGCTGGCGCGTCTGCCGGAATGGGCGCAGTGGGTGCTGCCGATCGGACTCGGCGCGCTCTGCGCCCAGGGCGGCGCGCAACTGCTGGAGGCGGTGGAGTTCGGCAGGCTCGGGACCCTGCAACATGCCGCGGCGGTCGTCACGGGCGGGCTGGCGGCGGGCGTGCTGCTCGGCTGGCTGAAGCTGCGCGAACGCGCGCAGGCGCCCGCCGACGCGCTGGCGCGGCTGGTGGAGCTGCAGTCGCGCATCCGGCCGCATTTCCTCTTCAACACGCTGAACACCGCGATCGCGCTGGTGCGCGTCGATCCGAACCGTGCCGAGGAGGTGCTGGAGGATCTGGCGGAGCTGTTCCGCGTGGCGCTGGCCGACGCGGGTCCGACCGCCGAAGGCGTGCGGCTGGACCAGGAGGTCGAGCTGGCGCGGCGTTATCTGGCGATCGAGCAACTGCGCTTCGGCAGCCGGCTTCGGGTGCATTGGCAGCTCGACCCGCATGCGGCGGAAGCGCGCGTGCCGCCGCTGCTGCTGCAGCCGCTGGTGGAGAACGCCGTGCGCCACGGCGTCGAGCCCAACGACGGCGGCGGTGACGTAGACATCGTGACGCGGGCGCGCGGCAGCGAGATCGAGATCCGCGTCGTCAACACGGTCGGACTGCCGTCGCGCGGCGGCGGGCACGGGCTGGCGCTGCGCAACGTGCGGCAGCGGCTGCGGCTGATGCACGACGTGGCGGCGCGGCTGGAGGCCGGGCCGGGCGAAGGGCGTTTCGTCGTGCGGATCGTGATGCCGCGATGAGACCGGGATTCACCATGACGAAGAACGCGATGAGCGCAGACCGCGCAGACAGCGCATTGGGACGGGAGGGAAGGACATGCTGACGCATCCGCCGCTGAGGGTCTTGATCGTCGACGACGAGCCGCTGGCGCGCCTGCGCCTGCGCGGGCTGGTCGAGGCCAACGAGGAGCCGCGCGCCGAGGTCGTGGCCGAGGCCGGCAGCGGCGACCAGGCGCTGGCGTGGCTCAAGGACCATGCCTGCGACCTGATCCTGCTGGACGTGCAGATGCCGGGCCTGGACGGGTTGGGACTGGCGCAGGCGCTGCACGGGCGGCCGTTCGCGCCGGCCATCGTGTTCGTCACCGCGCACGCGCAGCATGCGCTGCTGGCCTTCGAGCTGGAGGCGCTGGACTACCTGACCAAGCCGGTGCGGCGCGAGCGCCTGCAGGCCAGCCTGGCGCGGGCGATGCAGCGCCAGGACGAGCGCGCGGCGGCCAAGGCGCGCGAGGACCGCGACGTCAACGGGCAGGAATCGTCGCCGGGCGCCGAGGCGCCGGTCATCAACATCACCGAACGCGGGCGCCTGCTGCGGGTGCCGCTGGCCGAAGTCCTCTACTTCAAGGCCGAGCTCAAGTACCTCACGCTGCGCACCGCGACGCAAAGCCACGTGATGGACGGCTCGCTCAGCGATCTGGAACAGCGCCTGGGCGACCGTTTCCTGCGCGTGCATCGCAATGCGCTGGTGGCACGCTCGGCCGTGCGCGAACTCGAACGCCATGTGCCGACCGACGGCCAGGCCGATGGCGACGCCGACAACGGCGGCGAACTCGGCTGGGCGGTCCGCATCGCCCATGTGAACGAGTGGCTGGCCGTCTCCAGACGGCAGGTCGCCGCGGTGCGCGAAGCGCTGGCCGGCCAGCGCTGAAACGGCGCTCGCGCCGCCGGGCGACCTCAGCCCGTATTGCGCAAGCCTGCCGCGATCCCGTTGATGGAGAGGTGGATCCCGCGCTGGACGCGTTCCAGCCGCGGATCCTCCGCGCGCTTCTCCGCCGGAATCGCGCGATAGCGTCGCATCAGCTCGACCTGCAGATGGTTCAGCGGATCGATGTACGGGAAGCGGTGCTCGATCGACCGCGCGAGCGCCGGATTGGCCGCGAGCCGGCCGCTCTCGCCGGTGATCAGCGCGATGGCTTCCTCGGTGCGTGCGAACTCGGCCTCGATCGCGCCGAAGATCTTCTTCGCCAGGCGCTTGTCCTCGACCAGCTCCAGATAGCGGCGCGCGATGTCGAGGTCCGCCTTGGCCAGCACCATGTCCAGGTTGGACAGCAGCGTCTTGAAGAAGGGCCACTGCTTGTGCATGCGCTTGAGCAGGGTCAGCTTCTCGTCGCGGCCGGCCTTGTCCTTCCCCAGGAAGTCCTGGACGCCCGAGCCGAAGCCGCACCAGCCCGGCAGCGTGATGCGCGACTGCCCCCAGCTGAAGCCCCACGGAATGGCGCGCAGGTCCTCGATCGCGCGCGTGGCCTTGCGCGAGGCCGGCCGTGAGCCGATGTTGAGCTCCGCGATCTCGCGGATGGGCGTCGTGGCGAAGAAGAAGTCGGCGAAGCCCGGCGTGTCGTAGACCAGCCCGCGGTAGGCCGCGAAGCTGGCGTCCGACAGCGCCTGCGCCGCGGTCATGAAGGCCTGCGGCGCCGTCTTGGTCGGGTGCAGCAGCGTGGCTTCGAGCGTCGCGGCGACCAGCGTCTCCAGGTTGCGCCGGCCGATCTCCGGATTGGCGTACTTGGAGTTGATGACCTCGCCCTGCTCGGTGAGGCGGATCTGGCCGTTCACCGTGCCGGGCGGCTGCGCGAGGATGGCCTGGTAGCTCGGACCGCCGCCGCGGCCCACCGTGCCGCCGCGACCGTGGAACAGGCGCAGCGTCAGCGGGCCCTGCTGGCGCAGCTCGTCGAAGAGCTGCACCAGCGCGATCTCGGCGCGGTACAGCTCCCAGCTGCTGGTGAACACGCCGCCGTCCTTGTTGGAGTCGGAGTAGCCCAGCATGATGTCCTGCTCGCCGCCGGAGCGGCGCACCAGCGCCGCCATGCCGGGCAGCTCGTAGAAGCCGCGCATGATGCCGGGCGCGTTGCGCAGGTCGGCGATGGTCTCGAACAGCGGCACCACGATCAGGTCGCTGACCGCGTCGCCGTCCAGCGTGCCGCGCAGCAGGCCGACTTCCTTCAGCAGCAGCTGCACCTCGAGCAGGTCGCTGACGTCCTCGGTGTGCGAGATGATGTAGTGGCGCAGCGCCTCGCGGCCGAAGCGCTTCAGCGACTCGCGCGCGGTCTCGAAGATCGCCAGCTCGCCCAGCGCGCGCTCGCTGTACTCGGCGCCCAGCACGCGCAGCGGGCGCGTCTGGTTCAGCAGGTCGACCAGCAGCGCGCGGCGTTCCTGCTCGCCCAGCGCCGAGTAGTCGTCGCAGACGCGCGCGTTCTTCAGCAGCTCGACGACGGTGAGTTCGTGCTGGTCGCTGCTCTGGCGCAGGTCCAGCGTCGCCAGGTGGAAACCGAAGACCTGGACCGCGCGGATCAGCGGCTTGAGCCGCGGCGCGATCAGCGCGTGCGCGTGGTGACTCTCCAGCGAGTCCTGGATCACGCGCAGGTCCGCCAGCAGTTCCTCGGGCGACAGGTAGGGATCCTGCGGCGCGACCGCGTGGCGCAGCGCCTCGGTGCCGGTCAGCGATTCCAGTGTCGCGGCCAGCCGCGCGTACATGCCGGTCAGCGCGCGCCGGTAGGGCTCGTCCATCCGGTGTTCGTTCTGGTCCGGGCTGCGCTCGGCCAGCGCCTGCATGGCGGGCGTGACGCCCGCCAGGCGCAGCGAGATCGACAGCTCCGCGCCCAGCTCGTGCAGCTCGGTCAGGTAGTGACGCAGCGCCAGTTCGCTCTGGCGGCGCAGCGCCAGGCGCATCGTGTCGGCGGTGACATTGGGGTTGCCGTCGCGGTCGCCGCCTATCCACTGGCCCATGCGCAGGAAGGGCGGCACGTCCTCGCCCGGCAGCGCTTCCTCCAGCTCGGTGTAAAGCTTGGGGATCTCGCGCAGGAAGGTCGCGTGGTAGTAGCTCAGCGCGTTCTCGATCTCGTCGGCGACGGTGAGCTTCGAGTAGCGCAGCATCCGCGTCTGCCACAACTGCGTGACGCGGGCGCGGATCAGGAGTTCGTTGGCGGCCAGTTCGCGCTCGGTGTGCAGGCGGTCGCGCGCGCCGACCAGCTCGGCCACGGCGCGCTCGGCGTCCAGGATGCTCTTGCGCTGCACTTCGGTCGGGTGGGCCGTCAGCACCGGCGACACGAAACCGTGCGCCAACGTCTTCGCCACTTCCGCGGGCCGCACGCCGGCGTCGAAGAGGCGCTCCAGCGCGTAACCCAGCGAACCCGGCTGCAGGGAGCCCTCGCGCTCGTGCACCTCGCGGCGGCGGACGTGGTGACGGTCTTCGGCGATGTTGGCCAGGTGGGAGAAATAGCTGAACGCGCGGATGACGCTCACCGTCTGCTCGCCCGACAGGCCCTTCAGCAGCTTGTCCATCTGCTTGCCGGCCTGCGCATCCCGCTTCAGGCGGAAGGCGACCGACAGCTGCCGCACGCGCTCCACCAGTTCGTAGGCCTCGCGACCCTCCTGCTCGCGGATCACCTCGCCCAGGATGCGGCCCAGCAGGCGGATGTCGTCCATCAGCGGCTGGTTCTTGTCCTTGATGGTCCGGATCGAGCGGGTGCCGGCCGCGGACTTGGCTGCCGGCTTCGTCTTCGACGCGGGACGCGTGTTGGGGGCAGGTGTTGCGGCCGGCTTGGCGCGGGCTTTGGCGGGGGCCTTGGCGCGGGACTTCGAGGCGGAGGAGTTGGTACTGGCGGGCATGGCGGCGTCAGAGGTTCGTCAGGGACCAGGGGAGGGGGTGATGTAACGAAGTTACCTTCGGTTGACTTTAGCAGTTTCTTCGTGCGCGGCTCGCCCGTTGGGGTGGCGTGACGTGGCGCTGGCGCCGCGACAAGCTCCGGGATCGCACAAGCCACGCTTCGCGGCAAACGAGCTTCCCTCCATGGAGGGACCGTCGGACCGGGGACAGGGGGCGCCGCTCGGCTAGCATGCCGGCCCATGAACCAAGAATTCGTGATCGCCACCCGCGAGAGCCGCCTGGCCCTCTGGCAGGCGGAACATGTGCAAGCCCTGCTGCGCGCGCGCGGCCTGGAAGTTCGGCTGCTCGGGATGACCACGCGCGGCGACCAGATCCTGGACCGCACGCTGTCGAAGGTCGGCGGCAAGGGCCTGTTCGTGAAGGAACTGGAAACGGCGCTGGAGGACGGTCGCGCGCAGCTTGCGGTGCATTCGCTGAAGGATGTGCCGATGGAACTGCCGGAGGGCTTCGTGCTCGCGGCGGTGCTGGAACGCGAGGACCCGCGCGATGCGCTCGTGTCGTCGAGCTATGACAGCCTCGCCGCGCTGCCGCAGGGCGCCTGCGTGGGCACGTCCAGCCTGCGCCGCGTGACGCAGCTGAAGAACCTGCGGCCGGACCTGCGCATCGAACCGCTGCGCGGCAACCTCGACACGCGGCTGCGCAAGCTCGACGAGGGCCAGTACGACGCGATCGTGCTTGCCGCCGCGGGGCTGAAGCGCCTGGACCTGGCCGGCCGCATCCGCCAGTACTTCGGCGTCGACGAGATGATCCCGTGCGCGGGGCAGGGCGCGCTGGGCATCGAGATCCGAGCCGGTCAGGCGCCGTTGACCACGCATCTCGAAGCGCTGGCCCATTCCTCGACCTGGCTGGCGGTCGCGGCGGAGCGCGCGGTTTCGCGCGAACTCGGCGGCAGTTGCTCGATGCCGCTGGCCGCGCACGCGGTCTGGACGGCCGAGGGGCAACTGACGCTCTCCGTCGCCCTGGGGCACCCGATCGAGCCGGAGCGGGCGCTCCTGCGGGCGGGTTCGCAGGCGGCGGTGGGGGATCTGGCCGCCGCCGAAGCGCTGGGCATCGCCGCCGCCGCGGCGCTGCGCGAGCTCGGCGCCACCGAGTACCTGAAGGACGTCTGATGGCGGGCGTCGCCGCCCCGGTCCGGTTGCTGCTGACCCGGCCGCAGGCCCAGGCCGACGACTGGGCCAGGCGCATGGCGACCCTGGGCGTGCCGACCGTCTCGTTCCCGCTGATCGACATCGAACCGGCCGACGATCCGGCGCCCATCGCGGCGGCCTGGTCGACCTTGCCGGTCACGGACCTGGCGATGTTCGTCAGTCCCAATGCCGTCGAGCATTTCTTCGACCGCCGGCCCGACGGCGCTCCGTGGCCGGACCGGACCTGGGCGGCGACCGTCGGTCCGGGAAGCGCGCGAGCACTGATCGAGCGCGGCGTGCCCGCGGCGCGGCTCGTGCAGCCGCCGGCGGGGTCGGACAGCCTCGACTCGGAACACCTGTGGCCGGAGCTGGTCCGCGTCGCGGGGGCGGACTGGTCCGGCCGCCGCGCGCTGCTGGTGCGAGGTGACGGCGGGCGGGAATGGCTGGGCGACCGGCTGCGCGACGCCGGTGCCGAAGTGGGCGCGGTCGGCGTCTATCGCCGCGCCTGTCCGAGGCTGTCGGCGGAGACCGGTGCGCTGCTGCGAACGGCCCTGCGGACGCCGGAGCGGCACATCTGGCTGTTCAGCAGTTCGGAGGCGATCGGCCACCTGGAGGCCCTCGAAAAGGGGACGCGGGAGACCGGTTCGGTCGGGGACCCGGCCCCCCTGACACCCCCCGCCTGGGGACGCGTGCGGGCGCTGGCCACGCACGAACGCATCGCGGTTCGCGCACAAACCCTCGGGGTGGGGCATGTGGTTTTGGTGCGACCCGAGGCGGAGGCCGTGGCGGCCGGGTTCCGGATGCTGTCAGGGTCCACCCTAGAATCGCCCACGTGAGCGAGACCACCACCCCAGCGGCCGACGTTCCGTCGCCCCACAAGCCCGCCCGGCAATCCGGCGCCACCCTGACCCAGGCCGTCGTGGCCTGCGTGGGTCTGGTGGCCCTGCTGGCCCTCGGTCTGGCCTGGCAGAGCCAGCAGCGGCTCAAGCAGGTCGAGCAGGAGCTCGTCCGGCGCCAGGACTCCAGCCAGAGCGAGGCCAACATCGCCCGCGACCAGGCGCGTCAGGCGCAGGACCTCAGCCGCGACACCGCGGCCAAGGTCGCGCTGCTGGACGCCCGGCTGGCCGAGGTCGCGGTGCAGCGCGAGCAACTCGAAGGGCTGATGCAGTCGATGAACCGCTCGCGCGACGAGAACGTCGTCGGCGACATCGAGGCCTCGCTGCGCGTGGCCATGCAGCAGAGCACGATCACCGGCAGCGCCGAGCCGCTGGTGGCCGCCCTGCGCCAGGCCGACGAGCGGCTGGGGCGCTACAAGCAGCCGCGCCTGGAAGGCGTGCGCCGCGCCGTGACGCGCGACCTGGAACGCATCAAGGCGGTCAGCGTGGTCGACGTGTCGACGCTGACGATCAAGCTGGACGAGGTCGTGCGCCAGGTCGACGATCTGCCGCTGCTGGCGGTCGCCCAGCCGGGACAGGACCCGGTCGAGGCGTCCGCGGCGCAACACCCGACCCCGTCGCCCGCCGCGAAGGCCGCCGCCCCGCGCCGGGCCGCCTCCGGCGGTGTCGCCGCGTCGGGCATCCAGGCCGGCGCATCGCAGGCCGGTACCGACGGCGAACCCGGCTGGTGGACCCGCCTCTGGGACCAGGCCGGCGAGCGGTGGACGACCTTGTCCGGCGACGTCTGGCGCGAAGCCCGCGGGCTGCTGCGCGTGACCCGGATCGACCACCCGGAAGCCGCGCTGATCGCGCCCGAACAGTCCTTCTTCCTGCGCGAGAACCTCAAGCTGCGGCTGCTCAACGCCCGGCTCGCGCTGCTGAGCCGCCAGTTCGACACCGCGCAGGTCGACCTGCGCGAGGCGCAGGCGATGCTGGACCGCTACTTCGACGGACGTTCGCGCAAGCTGACCCAGACGACGGAACTGCTGCGCCAGGTGCAGGGCCAGTCCCGGCAGGTGAGCGTGCCGCGCCCCGACGACACGCTGGCCGCGCTCAGCGCGGTCGCGCGTTGAGGAGATCGCCATGCGCATGGTGATCTGGCTGGTGCTGCTGTTCGTCGCGGCGGTGGTCGCGGCGCTCACGCTGGGCAACAACGACGGTCTCGCCAGCTTCTACTGGCGCGGCTGGCGCATGGACCTGTCGCTCAACCTGTTCCTGCTGCTGCTGGTGGCGGGCTGCTTCGCGCTGATGACGCTGATGCAGACGCTGGACGCGCTGCTGACGCTGCCCAAGCGGGCGCGCCAGTGGCGCATGGCCCAGCGCGAGCGCAGCGCCCAGATCGCCCTGCGCGAAGCCTGGGCGGAGTACTTCGGCGCCCGCTACAGCCGCGCGCAGAAGGCGGCGCAACGCGCGCTCGCCATCCAGGCGCAGACGCCCGACCTGGCGCAGGACGGCGCCTTCATGGCGCTGGCGCACCTGGTGGCCGCGCAGAGCGCCCACAAGCTGCAGGACCGCCGCAATCGCGACGAACACCTGCGTCAGGCGCTGCAGGTGGCTGCGACGTCGGCGGGCGCCCGCGTGCAGGAAGAGGGCGCCAGACTGCTGGCCGCCGAATGGGCGCTCGACGACCGCGACGCGCCGCGCGCGCTCGGACTGCTGCGCGAGCTGACGCCGGGCGTCGCGCGCCGCACGCAGGCGCTGAGATTGAAGCTGCAGGGCAGCCGTCTCGCGCACGAACCGCTGGAGGCGCTGCGCACGGCTCGCCTGCTGGCCAAGCATCAGGGCTTCTCCAAATCGGCGGCCCAGGGCCTGCTGCGTTCGCTCGCCTGCGAGGCGCTGGACACCGCGCGCGACATCGACCAGTTGCGCAGCATCTGGCAGCAACTGGACGCGTCGGACCGGCGCGACGTCTTCGTCGCCTCGCGGGCCGCGAACTGCGCGGCCGGACTGGGCGCGCCGGAAGATGGCCGCGGCTGGCTGCGCCCCTTCTGGGAATCGATCGCGGAGCAGGGCGCCGACGAGCGCCAGGCGCTGGCGGAGGCGCTGGTGCTGTGCATGCCGGGCCTCGGACCGGAATGGCTGCAGCGTCTGGAGGGGGCGGTCCTGCGTTTCCCGCGCGACGGGAAGATGGCCTTCGCCCTGGGACACGCGCTGGCGGAACGCCAGCTGTGGGGCAAGGCGCGCCTGATGCTGGAGCAGGCAGCCGAGGATCGCGAGCTGACGCTCAACGCCCGCCGCCGCAGCTGGCTGCGTCTGGCGGAGATGGCCGACCAGGACGAGGACTCGGAACGTCGCGCCCGCTGCTACGAGGCGGCCGCGCGTCTGGGCTGAGGATCTGGCAGGAAGGCCCGTGTTGCCGGGCCTCGACGAGGGATTGCGCGGTGACGCGGCGAGCGGATGGAATGTTTTTTCGTCGAGATACTTGCAGACCCTGAAAAACGCATGCTATAGTCGCAGTCTTTCAGCGGCTGTAGCTCAGTTGGATAGAGTACTTGGCTACGAACCAAGGGGTCGTGGGTTCGAATCCTGCCAGCCGCACCAGAAAAACTGTTGAATGTCCGGGTCACCGGAGATTCGGCAAGCAAAAGAAGAAGTAACAACAAAAACCTGGGATCGCTTCCACGACGGCGATTCCTGATCAGTAAAAGTCGAGCGGCTGTAGCTCAGTTGGATAGAGTACTTGGCTACGAACCAAGGGGTCGTGGGTTCGAATCCTGCCAGCCGCACCAAATAGAAAGCCAGCGTTGAAAGACGCTGGCTTTTTTCTTTGTCCGAATGAATTCCTGGTGATTCCGGATATTCATTCCCAATGGGACTTTGTGGCCCGCTTCAATCGCCTCGGGTGACATCGGGGCGAATATCGTCCGGACCGGATAACTCCTCCCGGATATCGCTGGCGCGCGCGGCGGCTCCCGGCCGGGCTGGCGTGCGCAAGAGTTTCGGCGCGGGCATCGGCCACGCGATCCCGTCCTGCATGAAGAAGTTGCGCCGGGCCTGATGGTGCGGATGCAAGGGCGCTTCGGCGGCGGTCAGCACGGGCGCGACGCAGGCGTCGCTGCCTTCGAACACGGCGACCCAATGCGCGAGCGGCTCCTGCCGGATCCGCGCGGCCACCGCATCGCGCAGGATCGGCCATTGCGCGCAATCGTCTTCCGGCCTTGCCGCCGCCGACGCGCCCTGCGCCAGGTCGAGGCGTTCCATGAGGGCCTGCTGGAACGGCGCCTCGATGGCGCCGAGCGACAGCCAGCGCCCGTCCGCGCACTCGAAGCAGTCGTAGAAGTGGGAGCGATGCAGGAAGAGGTTGCGCGTCGGATCGTCGTCCCAGCGTCCGCCGGCACGCAGCGCCTGGATGAGCGTTCCCATGTAGCCGACGCCGTCGACGATCGCGGCGTCCACGACCTGACCGCGCCCCGAGCGACGCGACTCCCACAGCGCGCACATCAGTCCGAAGAGCATCGTCAAGGCGCCGCCGCCGATGTCGCCGAGCAAGGTGGCCGGCAGTGCAGGCGGCTGCCCTGGGCGGGCCGCAAACGGCATCAGCCCGCTCAATGAGACGTAGTTGATGTCGTGGCCTGCACGCTGTGCCAGCGGTCCGTCCTGGCCCCATCCGGTGAGCCGGGCGTAGACCAACTTCGGATGCGCCGCGAGCAGGGTGTCCGGACCGAGGCCGAGCCGCTCCATCACCCCGGGCCGGAAGCCTTCGATCAACGCGTCGGCGCCGGCGACGAGCTCGCGGACCCGGGCCAGTCCCGCAGGCGATTTCAGGTCCGCCTGCACGACGGTCTTGCCGCGGTTCAGCGCCGCGCCGCCGCCGAGCCGCGTCTCGCCGCCCGGCCGCTCGACGACAGTCACCTCGGCGCCGAAGTCGGCCAATGCGAGCCCCGCGAACGGTGCGGGGCCGATGCCGGCGAACTCCACGATCCTCAATCCGCTCAGAGGCCCGCGCGCGCCCTGGTCCGTCGTGTCGTTCATGCCGCGCCCTTCTTGGAGATGTGGGATCGTCACACCATAGCGTGCCTGCGCAGCGGTCTCCGGCGTGCAGGACGAAGACCCGATCAGGGCGCGACACAATAGGCGCATGAGCAAGGCATTCACGAAGGAATCCGAGAGCGACGACGATGACGACGGCCCGTCGCTGCCCGCGTTGCCCCAGGGGTCTCGCAACTACATGACGCCGGCCGGCTACGCGCGGCTGCGCGCGGAGTTCATGCAGCTGCTGGACGTCGAGCGTCCCAAGATCGTCGAGATCGTGTCCTGGGCCGCCAAGAACGGCGACCGCTCGGAGAACGGCGACTACCTCTACGGCAAGAAGCGCCTGCGCGAGATCGACCGCCGCCTGCGCTTCCTGACGAAGCGGCTGGACATCGCCGAGGTCGTCGACCCGAGCGCGCATCACGGCAGCGACCAGGTGTTCTTCGGCGCGACGGTGACCTACGCCAATGCGAAGGGGGAGGAGCGCACCATCACCATCAAGGGCATCGACGAGTCGGACAGCCTGGCGGGCGAGGTGAGCTGGGTGTCGCCGATCGCGCGCACGCTGATCAAGGCGCGCGAAGGCGACGAGCTCCAGCTGGCCACGCCGGTCGGCGTGGAGACGATCGAGATCGTCGAGGTCCGATACCCCGAGCCGCCGGCGCCGGGCGCCTGATCAGGGTTTCACGCGCCAGGCGCGCATCACCGCGCTGGAGCGCTTGAGCGTGCGCAGCGCATCGGCCAGATGGAGGCGGTCGCGCACGGCCAGCAACAGCGTCATCTCCGCCGTCTCGCGCTGCTGCGAGTCGTCGCTCATGGCGATGTGGGTGATGTCGGCTTCCGCGCTGCTGACCGCGGTCGCGATCTGCGCCAGCACGCCCTTGCCGTTGCGCATCAGCACGCCGACTTCCGCCTCGAAGCTGCGGCTCAGTTCCTCGCCCCAGCCCACGGCGATCCAGTGCTCGCTGTCGCGCTGGAACAGGCGACGTCCCACCGAGCACTCGGCGGTGTGCACCACCAGCCCCTCGCCGCGGCCGAGGTAGCCCTTGATGTCGTCGCCGGGAATCGGCCGGCAGCAGGTGGCCAGCCGCACCGAGGCGCCCTCGCTGCCGTCGATCAACACCTGACCCTGCGCCGGCGCGTCGTCGGTGGCGAAACGGCCCATCGTCAGGAGCACGGCGTCGGGTCGCTGCCCCTGGTCGGAGAGCGTGCGCGCCAGCTTCTTCGCGACGATGGTGGCGATCTTGCGTCCGAGCCCGATCTCGACGAGCAGCTCGTCCACATGGCGGTTGCCCGCCCAGCGCGCCAGGTCCTGCCACAACGCGGCGGCGGTCTCGTCCTCGGGCTGGAGGCTGGGCAGCGCCAGGCCTTCCGCGCGCAGCGCCTGCGCCAGCATCTTGTGGCCGAGCTCGCGCGATTCCTCCTGCTCCAGGTTCTTCAGGAAGTGCCGGATCTTGGAACGCGCCCGTCCGGTCCGCACGAAGCTCAGCCAGGCCGGATTGGGCCGCGCGCCGGCGGCGGTGACCACCTCGATCACGTCCCCGCTGCGCAGTTCGGTGCGCAGCGGCACGGGCTCGCCGTTCACCTTCGCGGCGACGCAATGGTCGCCCACGTCCGAGTGGATCGCGTAGGCGAAGTCCACCGGCGTCGCGCCCTTGGGCAGGGCCATGATCTTGGACTTCGGCGTGAACACGTAGACCGCGTCGGGGAACAGGTCGATCTTGACGTGCTCCAGGAACTCGGTGGCGTCGCGGGTCTCGTCCTGGATGTCCAGCAGCGACTGCAGCCAGCGCGATCCCAGCTGCTGCGCGCCCTTGGCGTCGCCCTTGCTCTTGTACAGCCAGTGCGCGGCCACGCCCTTCTCGGCGACCATGTGCATGGCCTCGGTGCGCATCTGGAATTCCACCGGCGTGCCCAGCGGGCTCACCAGCGTCGTGTGCAGCGACTGGTAGCCGTTGGGCTTGGGAATGGCGACGTAGTCCTTGAAGCGGCCCGGCTGCGGCTTGTAGAGCTGGTGCAGCACGCCCAGCGACCAGTAGCACTGCGGCAGGTCCTGCACGATGACGCGGAAGCCGAAGATGTCGCTCACCTGCGCGAAGCTCAGGTGCTTCTCTCTCATCTTCTTGTAGATGCTGAACAGCGTCTTCTCGCGGCCCTGGATCTCCACGCGCAGGTTGGCCTCCGAGAAGGCCTTCTGCACGTCGCGCTCGATGCGCGACACCAGGTCGCGCCGGTGTCCGCGGGCCTTGGTCACCGCCTTGGCCAGCGCGCCGTGGCGCCACGGGTGGATGTACTGGAACGACAGTTCCTGCAGTTCGCGGTAGATCTCGTTGAGGCCGAGCCGGTGGGCGATCGGCGCGTAGATGTCCAGCGTCTCGCGGGCGATGCGTCGGCGCTTGTCGAACGCCATGTGCTGCATCGTGCGCATGTTGTGCAGGCGGTCGGCCAGCTTGATCAGGATGACCCGGACGTCCCGCGCCATCGCCAGCAGCATCTTGCGGAAGCTCTCCGCCTGTGATTCCTCGCGGGTCGAGAACTGCAGCTTGTCCAGCTTGGTCAGGCCGTCGACCAGTTCGGCGGTCGGCGCCTCGAAGCGCTCGATCAGCTCGGTCTTGGTGACGCCGCAGTCCTCCATGGCGTCATGCATCAGCGCGGCCATGATGGCCTGCGCGTCCAGGCGCCAGTCGGCGCACAGGCCGGCCACGGCGATCGGATGGGTGATGTAGGGTTCCCCGCTGGCCCGGAACTGGCCCAGATGGGCCTCGTCCGCGAACTTGTAGGCCTCCCGGATGCGCTTCACGTCCGCCTTGGGCAGATAGTGCAGACGATCGACGAGCGCGTCGAACGACGACGCCTCGGCGGCGGTGTCCGGCGCGGCCTTGGGGCCGGCCAGGCCGGTCAGGCCAGGAATGTGAGCGGTTGCGAAGGAGCGGAGACCCATGCGGTGCAATTTAACCGATGGCGGGAGGGGTTTCCGGCGAGTGGACTTGCCGCCTGGACCCCCCTTCAGGCCCGGGTTTAAGGGTTTATCCCTATCAAGAAAGTGCGAAAGGTGCGGATCGAGGCCTAAAGTCCGGAGATCGCCCGCCGATAAACCGAACATGCCCTGGAAGGGCGACGGCCCGGGACTGGTCCCGGCCCGGCATCCGCTGGCCGAAATGTGCGGACACCTCGCGGGAGGCTCGCCATGATTCCTGTTTCCAACAACTCAACGACTTTGAACGGTCCCGGTGCGACCACCGGGCAGTCGGCGCGCGTGCGTGAAGCAGGCGTGGACGAATCCTCGACGGCGTCGCCGGTCGAAGCCTCCGCCGTGGTGAGCCTGTCGCCGCAGGCGGCGAGTCTGGCCGCGTCCAGCCTGACCAGCGCTTCCGCGCCTGTCCAGGCGGCCACCGGACCCGCCGTGGCGGTGCGCACGGCGATCGCCGAGCCCGTCAGCGCCACGCCCGCCGCGCCGGCCGCCCAACTGGCGGCGGCCCAATCGGCGACAGCCCAATCGGCTGCTGTCCAGTCGGCGGCGGCTCAACCGTCGGTGGCCCAGACGCCCGCACCCGCGCCCGCTCCGGTGGCTGCGGCGCCCGCCAGCCCCGTGACGGTGACGGCGCAGAGCACCTCCTTCCAGCCGTCGAATGCCCGGGCAGCCGTGGTGTCCACGCAGGAGAAGTTCCCTGCGCCGATCAGCCTCGTGCCCAACCTGGTCTACGCGGAGGCCGACTCCGACCAGAACGGCGTCATCTCGCCGTCGGAGCGCCGCTCGTACGACGTTCTGCACCCCACGCTGGGCCAGCGCCCGGCGGACGTGCCGCCCAAGCGCGTCGTGGACGCCGAACTGCGCGAATACGCGTCGATCGCCAAGAACCAGTTCTGAGCCTGTCGGGCCGGGGCGGTCGCCCCGCTGGCCCGCCTTCGGCCGATATCACCCGATGGGGGGATCCGGGACGGACTCCCCCTTCCGAGGGCCCTCCTCAGTTGGGTATGCAGCGCGCGATCCAGCGCGCAAAGTGGACTCCATCGCGGCTCCGGACGAGCTGCCTGTCGTTGAAGGAGTCAGCCATGCACTTCGCCGAAATCGAGACCGGGGATTACCGCATCTACGCGGGCGCGATCGAGCGCCCCCGCCAGTTCGGCTACGTGGCGGCGGTCGTCGTGGTGAGGACCAGCTTCAACGAGGCGATGAACAAGCGCGAGGCGTTCCGGGACGAGAACCTCGCCGGCGGCTACGGCTGGGCGACACCGGCGGAGGCGCTGCGTTTCGCCATCAATGCCGGCAAGGAAGCCGTGATGTGCCGGATCGGCATGTACGCATGAGGGCCGCAACGCACTCAGGCGGCATGACTGAAGCCGCCATGTTCGGGGACGACCTGTCCGACGATGAACTGTTCGAGGATTTCCTCAGTTCGCTGCCGCGCGTGGGGGCGCAGGCCGCCCCGGCCGCCCCAGCCGCCCCGGTCGTGACTCCGGTGGTCGTGGCTCAAGCGGCTCATCCCGTGCTTCGTCGCGTGAGCGCCCGCCCGCGCTTGGATCGCGGTGTCCGGCCCGTTATCGTGCGGGCATGTCGACCCCGGTCCTCCCTGTCAGCCCGATCGAGCCCCCGCATCCGGCCTGGCACGGTTTCGTCTCCTACCTGACGCCGCAGCGCGTCCTGCTGGCGCTCGCGCTGGCCACCGTCTTCGCGCTGGCGCTGCAACCGATCTTCATCACGCCGTTCCCGGTCCTGCTGGGGCGGACGATGTTCGTGGGCATGCTGGCGCTGCTGGCCTTCTCGGCGGCCGGGCAATGGCCGCGGCGCCTGCCGGGCTGGTGGGCCCGCTGGCTGTTCCAGGTCGTCGTCGTTGCGGCGGCGGTGCCGCTGGCCACGCTGGCGGTCTACATGGTCGCCGTCGGCGGCGACTTCTCCAGCTTCGTCGAGTCCGAGTCCCGGATGCTCGGCTTCCTCTGGATCGCGGGCTCGGGCCTGGTCGTCGGCCCCTTGCTGGCGATGGGTGCGCTCTACCGGCAGCGCGACGCGGAAGCCCGCAACCAGGCGCTCAGTTTCGAACTCGAACGCAGCGAGCTGGAGCGCCAGGCCCTGGATGCCCGTCTGCGGCTGCTCCAGGCGCAGGTCGAGCCCCATTTCCTGTTCAACACCTTGGCCAACGTCCGCGCGCTGGTGGAGACCGGTTCGCCCCAGGCCGCGCCCGTGCTGAGGAGCCTGATCGCCTATCTGCGCGCCGCCATGCCGCGTCTGCAGGGCGATACCACGGCGCTGTCGGACGAGGTCGCGCTGGTGCGCGCCTACCTGGAACTGATGCACCTGCGCATGCCGGACCGGCTGGATTACCAGGTCGACCTGCCGCCCGAGCTCGACAGCCTGCGTTTCCCGCCCATGGCCTTGCTGACGCTGGTCGAGAACGCCGTGCGACACGGAATCGACCCGAGCGAGGAGGGCGGCCGCATCGAGGTCGGCGGCGCGCTGCACGACGGGCAGGTGCGGCTGTGGGTCAGCGACACCGGCGTTGGCATGACGCAGAGCATGGGCAGCGGGACCGGGCTGCGCAACCTGCGCGAGCGGCTGACGCTGTTCTACGGTCTCGGCGCCGACTTGGCGCTCACCGAGAATCTGCCCCACGGTCTGCGCGCCGAAGTGCGCTTCACCCCGCAATGACATGAGCTTGTCCTCCACCGCTCCCACCGCTCCCACCGCTCCCATCGCTCCCACCGCGCTGATCGCCGACGACGAACCGCTGCTGCGCGACAGCCTGCAGCGCAGCCTCGGCCTGCTGTGGCCGGAACTGCGTGTCGTCGCACAGGCGCGCAACGGGCGCGAGGCGGTGGAGATGTTCGAAGTCCACCGGCCCGACATCGCCTTCCTGGACGTCCACATGCCGGGCCTGAACGGGATGGAGGCGGCGCGGCAGATCGCGCGTCAGGCCCACGTCGTGTTCGTGACCGCCTTCGAGGAATACGCCTTGCAGGCCTTCGAGCGCGGCGCGATCGACTACCTCGTCAAGCCGGTCGACGACGCTCGGTTGGCCGACACGGTCGGTCGGCTGAAGGAACGTCTGTCCGAGCAGCCGCGGCACCCGCGCGGCGAGGGCAGTCAGGCGGCGCTGGAGGCCGTCATCGACGAACTCGCGCGCCGCATGGCCCGCCCGCCGGGCGCGCCCGCGCCGGCGGCCGGCGGCCTCGCGACGGACACCGGTCCGTTGCAGTGGATACGCGCGTCGGTCGGCTCGACCTTGAAACTGATTCCCGTCGACGAGATCCTGTTCCTGCGGTCGGACGAGAAGTACACGCTGGTCGTCACCGCGGAGGGGGAGGCGCTCATCCGCACGCCGATCCGCGAGCTGATCGAGCGGCTCGACGCCCAGCGTTTCGTGCAGGTGCACCGGTCGGTGGTGGTGAACCTGCACGCGATCAGCCACGTCACGCGCGGTCCCAACGAGACCGCGGACCTCCACCTGAAGGCCCGCCCGGAGGTGCTGCCGGTCAGCCGCAGCTACCTGCACCTGTTCCGGCAGATGTGAAAGGGACGGTGGGAGGGACCGGCCTCGCCGGTCCCGGGGCGCCTGCGATGCTCAGCGCGCGGGCTGCGCCTTCTCCAGCGGCTGAGGCGCGGCCGGCAGCGGCACCTGCTGGGTCTTGCCCTGCACGACGACCGGTTCCAGCTGCCACATCGGCGCGGCGACGTTGACCATCTGCACGACGGCCATCACCGCCACCGCGATGATCGCGAGCATCAACGCGGTATGCATCGCGCCGTCGGAGAAGCGGTGCATCTCGCGTTCGTCGTTGGGCGACGGCTTGTGCCGTGCCAGTGCGCGCCAGCCGTTCCACGCCTGAGAGAGTCGGGTGTCCATGGTCTCTGCTCCTCGTCGACAACCTGCAACAAGTCTAGGTCGCGCCCCGGAGCGCTTCCAGCAGGCCCGGACGTAAAAAAGCGCGGCTCAGCCGCGCTTTTCCGCAGTCCGTCGCAGGGACGGTCGCCGCCTCAACGATGCAGCGCTTGCGTGCGGGTGTTCAGCCAGGCCAGCGCCTCGCCGTCGACCAGCGGCGCCAGGCGGCGGCGCACCTCGGCGTGATACGCGTTCAGCCAGGTGAGTTCCTCTTCCGACAGGAGACCCACCGCGATGCAGCGCGTGTCGATCGGGCACAGCGTCAGCGTCTCGAACGCCAGCATCTCGCCGAACTGCCCCTTTTCGGGGGTGTCGAGACCGACGTTCAGCACCAGGTTCTCGATCCGCACCCCCCATTGGCCGGGGCGGTACAGGCCGGGCTCGATCGACGTGATCATGCCGGGTTCCATCGCCATGTTCGCGTCCGGAACGGCCTTCGAAATGCTCTGCGGGCCCTCGTGCACGTTCATGAAGTAGCCGACGCCGTGGCCGGTGCCGTGGCCGTAGTCCAGGCCGTGGGCCCACAGCGGCGCGCGGGCGATCGCGTCGAGCATCGGGCTCAGCGTGCCGCGCGGGAACGCGGTGCGCGACAGCGCGATCGTGCCCTTGAGCACCAGCGTGTAGTCGCGCTTGTGGTCATCGGTGATGGTGCCGATCGGCCAGACGCGGGTGATGTCGGTCGTGCCGCCGAGGTACTGGCCGCCGGAGTCGATCAGCAGCAGGCCGTCGCCGTCGATCTGGGAGAAGGACTCGGGCGTCGCGCGGTAGTGCGGCATCGCGCCGTTGGCGTTGAAGCCGGCGATGGTCGAGAACGACAGGCCGACGAAGCCCGGGCGCTTGGCGCGCTCGGCGGTCAGGCGCTCGTCGATGGTCAGCTCGGAGATCGCCTCGCCGCGCGCCATCGCCGCTTCGAACCACGCGTAGAACGCGCACATCGCGGCGCCGTCCTGGGCCATGGCTTCGCGGATGAACTGCGATTCCTCGGCGTTCTTGCGGCTCTTCAGCAGCGTGCTGGGGTTGATGGCCTCGACGACGGTCGCCGACGCGGGCAGCGATTCGCGCAGACCGAGCGTCACGCGGCGCGGATCGATCAGCACCTTCGCGTCCGCGGGGAGGGCGCCCAGCGTGACGCGGGCGTCGGCATAGGGGGCGAGGCGCACGCCGTCGGCCGCGAGGCGCTGCTCCAGCGCCGCGTCGATCTTTCCGGGCTGCACGAACAGCGTCGCGCCGTTCTTCTCGAGCAGCGCGTGAGCGAGGAACACGGGGTTGTAGGTCACGTCCGAGCCGCGCAGGTTGAACAGCCAGGCGATGTCGTCGACGCTGGAGATCAGGTGATGCGAGGCGCCGTGCTTGGCCATGCCGTCGCGCACCTGTTTGAGCTTGTCGGCGCGGCTGACGGTGGCTTGGGGCGAGGCGTGTTCGTAGATGGGGGCGTCGGGCAGGCCGGGGCGGTCGTCCCAGGCCTGGTCGATCAGGTCGACGGCGGTGTTGATCAGGACGCCCTTGGCGCCGAGTGCGGCGCGCAGTTGCTGCGCGACCGCGAGTCCGAGGACCTGCCCGTCGACGACCAGCGTCTGGCCGGTCTGGAGTTTCTCGGCGATCCAGGCGATGTGCTGGCTGGACGCGCCGTTGGGAATCTTGAAGAGGGAGATGCCGCTGTCGGCGAGTTCGCGTTCGGCGGAGGTCCAGTAGCGGCTGTCGGCGAAGAGTTGGGCGTCGTCGGCGGTGACGACGAGGGTGCCCATGGAGCCGGTGAATCCGGAGAAGACTTCGCGGGCTTGCCAGCGTCGCGGCAGGTACTCGGAGAGATGGGGGTCGGCCGAGGGGACCAGGATGGCGTGTGCGCCGGCGTTGCGCAGCGCGTCGCGCAATCTGGAGATGCGCAGCTTGATCTGGGAAAGGCGGGTATCCATGGTGGGCCTCGGCGGGTTGGCGAGCGGACCGTGGGTGGCCGGATAGGCCGCCCACTTCGAAGTGCCCGAATTGTAGGAGGCTCCGTCAGAGCTCTGTGCGCAGCGCCCACAGCTCTGGGAACAGCACGACGTCGAGCATCTTGCGCAGATAGCTGACCCCGCCGGTTCCGCCGGTGCCGCGCTTGAAGCCGATGACGCGTTCGACGGTGGTGACGTGGCGGAATCGCCAAAGCCGGAAGGCGTCTTCGAGGTCCACGAGTTCTTCGCCCATCTGGTACAGGTCCCAGTGTGCTTTCGGATCTCGGTAGACCTCCAGCCAGGCGGCCTTGACGCCGTCGTCGGCGGAGCGGGGCTGGGTCCAGTCGCGGTCGAGCGCATGGGCGGGCACCTCGATGCCGCGGCGCTTCATCAGGCGCAGGACTTCGTCGTACAGGGAGGGCGCTTCGTAGGCCGCCTGGACCTCGGCGAGCAGGTCGGCGCGATGCGCATGCGGCTTGAGCATCGCCGCATTCTTGTTGCCGAGCATGAACTCGATGCGTCGGTACTGCGCGCTCTGGAAGCCGCTGCTGTTGGAGAGGTAGGGTCGGATGGCCGAGTATTCCGGCGGCGTCATCGTGCTGAGCACGTCCCAGGCGTGGACGAGCTGCTCCATGATCCGCGACACCCGCGCCAGCATCTTGAAAGCTTCGGGCAACTGGTCCGATGCGACGTGCGTCACTGCGCCGTGCAGCTCGTGCAGCATCAGCTTCATCCACAGCTCCGAGGTCTGGTGCTGGATGATGAAGAGCATCTCGTTGTGGTCGGGCGAGAGCGGGTGTTGCGCGCTCAGCACCTGGTCCAGGCGGAGGTAGTCGCCGTAGCTCATGTCCTTGGAGAAGTCGAGCTGCGCGCCTTCCTCGCGGACGATGGCTTCGCCGCCTGGTCCGAGGTCTTTCCCCGCCTTGCCGTCCGCCTTGCCGTCCGCCGTGCCGTCCGCCGTGCCGGCGCCGTGTCCCATCGGGCAACTCATGTCACTGCCGCCTTCTTGTTGAAGCGCGCCTCGCGCCATTCTCCGGTGGCCAGGACCTGATGCAGGTGCTCGACCGCGTCCCAGGCGTCGGCGAAGCCGATGTACAGCGGCGTGAAGCCGAAGCGCAGGATGTGCGGCACCTCGTCGAGCCGGGCCGGATCACCCGCGCGGAAGTCGCCGATCACGCCGCGCTCGATCAGCGCCTGCACGACCGCGTAGCCGGCCGTCTCGTGCAGCGGCGCCTTCAGCGCCAGGCAGACCTGGCTGCCGCGCTGCGCGGCGTCGCGCGGCGAGACGACGTAGATGCCCTGTGCGCCGCAACGCTGCTCGGCCAGGCGCGCGAAGAGCTCGGTCAATGCGATCGACTTCTCGCGCAGCGCCGCCATGCCGCCGAAGGGCTCGGCCGCGAGCAGCGTGTCGACGCCGCATTCCAGCGCGGCTGTCGACAGGATCGCCGGCGTGCCGCAGATGTAGCGCTTGATGCCGGCGGCCGGCGCGTAATTCGAGGTGAACTGGAACGGCGACGCATGCCCCAGCCAGCCCGACAGCGGCTGCCAGAAGCGGTCGGCATGGCGCGGATGCGCCCAGACGAAGGCCGGTGCGCCGGGTCCGCCGTTGAGGTACTTGTAGCCGCAGCCGATGGCGAAATCCGCATCCGCGGCGTTCAGGTCGACCGGGATCGCGCCCGCGGAGTGCGCGAGGTCCCACACGGTCAGCGCGCCGGCTGCATGGGCTGCGACGGTCACCGCCTTCATGTCGTGCTTGCGGCCGGTCCGGTAGTTGACCTCCGTCAGCATCAACACGGCGAGTTTCTCGTTCAACAGTCCCGGGATCTCATCGACCTGATCAACGAGATGGAGCGTCATGCCGAACTGCTCGGCCAGGCTCTCCGCGATGTAGAGGTCGGTGGGGAAGTTGCTGCGCTCGGAGACGACGACCGTGCGTCGGCCGTCGGCATCGCCGGCCTTGGCGATGCGCAGCGCCGCGCTCAGCACCTTGTAGAGGTTGAGCGAGGTCGAGTCCGCGACGATGGTCTCACCCGGCTTCGCGCCGATCAGGCGGCCGATCTTGTCGCCGATGCGCGAGGGCAGGTCGATCCAGCCGGCGGTGTTCCAGCTCTTGATCAGGTCGCGGCCCCATTCGTCGGCGATCACCTGCTGCACGCGGGCGGCCGTGGACTTGGGCATCGCGCCCAGCGAATTGCCGTCCAGGTAGAGCGTGCCCGCCGGCAGCGAGAACTGGTCCTTCAGCGGCGCCAGCGGATCGGCGGCGTCCAGGGCCAGGCAGTCTTGTCTTGTCGTCATCGATGGTCCAGATGATTTCGGAAGAGGGGTCAGAGCGAGCGCAGCACCGCGCGCACCGGCGACGCGCAGGCGCCGGCGAGCTTGAGCGGCAGCGCGATCAATTCGTAGTCGCCTTCGGGCACCTCGTCGAGCACGAGGTTCTCCAGCACCCGCAGATCCAGGCGCAGCAGCCGCTGGTGGCTGTCCAGCGTCTTGCTGGTCGCGGGGTCCACGCTCGGCGTGTCGAGTCCGATCAGCTTCACGCCGCGCGCGGCCAGCCATTCGACGGTCTCGGGCGCATAGGCGCTGAACTCGGGATTCCAGGCGGTGTCCGCGCGCTCGTTGCAGCGCACCAGCACGCGCGCCGGCAGGTCCCGCGCGGCGTGTTCCAGATGCTCGACGCGGATCAGCGGTCCGCAGCCGATCGCATGGATCACGCGGCAGGGACCGAGGTAGGGATCGAGCGCCACCTCCGCCGCGCTCGCCACGCCGTCGGCGTAATGCAGCGGCGCATCGGCATGCGCGCCGACGTGCGGCGACATCGTGATCGCGCTCAGGTTCACCGGGCACTCCGGCGAAAGACGCGCGGTCCACTTCAGCGCGTAGGGCTCGTCGCCGGGAAAGATCGGCGCGTCGGGCGCCACCACCGGCGAGATGTCCCACAGCGAGCGCTGGGTGGGTCGTTCGGACGATCGTTGGGAGGATGGGCTGGTTGACTTCATCTGCTGCTCCTGCCGGGCCTTCGGCACGACGGCGCGCACCTTAGCGCGCGGTCCCGGACCGTGGTGTCGGTTAATTCCAACAAGGCCGGGTGCTTTGCGCAAGCCGCCCGGGCGGCGACGTCGACGGGCTCAGGGTTATCTCTGGAAAGGCCGGTCGCCCATATCGTTGACACCTCAACTATCCAGGCCTAAAGTGATCCCGTCAAGCAGTCCTCGCCCGACGCTCGCCGGGCTTCCCACCATGCGTATCACCTGCATAGGCGGCGGTCCCGCCGGCCTGTACTTCGCGCTGCTGATGAAGCGGCAGAACCCGGCGCACGAGGTCACGGTGCTGGAGCGCAACCGCGCCGGCGACACCTTCGGCTGGGGCGTGGTGTTCTCGGACCAGACGCTGGCCGCGCTGCGCGAGGCCGATCCGAAGACCGCCGAGCAGATCCTGCAGTCCTTCAACCACTGGGACGACATCGCCGTCCACATCGACGGCCGCACGATGGTGTCGGGCGGGCACGGCTTCTGCGGCATCGGCCGGCGCAAGCTGCTGGACATCCTGCGCGAGCGGTGCGAGGAACTGGGCGTCGTGCTGCGCTACGAGACCGACGTCGCCGACGACGCGGACATCGATGCCGACCTGATCATCGCCGCCGACGGCCTCAACAGCCGTCTGCGCCAGAAGTACGCCGCGACCTACCAGCCCGACGTCGACCTGCGCAACTGCCGCTTCGTGTGGCTGGGTACGACCAAGCTCTTCGACGCGTTCACCTTCGATTTCCAGAAGACCGAATGGGGCTGGTTCCAGGCGCATGCCTACCGCTATGACGACACGCATTCGACCTTCATCGTCGAGACCCCGGAACACGTGTGGAAGGCGGCCGGCCTGGAGGACATGAGCAAGGAAGAGGGCATCGCCTTCTGCGAGAAGCTTTTCGCCAAGGTGCTCGACGGCCATCCGCTGATCTCGAACGCGGCGCACCTGCGCGGTTCGGCGCAGTGGATCCGCTTCCCGCGCGTGGTCTGCAAGCGCTGGGTGCATCACAACGGCCGCGCGCCGGTCGTGCTGATGGGCGACGCGGCGCACACCGCGCATTTCTCGATCGGCTCGGGCACCAAGCTTGCGCTGGAGGACGCCATCGCGCTGGCACGCGACATCGAGCGCCATGGCGGCGGCGTGGACAGCCTGTCCGCCGCGCTGGAGGCATACGAAGCCACGCGTTCGATCGACGTGCTGCGCATCCAGAACGCGGCGCGCAACTCGACGGAATGGTTCGAGAACGTCGAGCGCCACGCGCGTCTGGCGCCGGAGCAGTTCGCGTATTCGCTGCTGACACGCTCGCAGCGCATCTCGCATGAGAACCTGCGGCTGCGCGACGCGCGCTATGTCGGCGAGTACGAATCGTGGCTTTCGCGGCGTGCGGGCCTGGACCGCGCCGCGCCGCCGATGTTCACGCCGTTCTCGCTGCGCGGCGTGAGGCTGAAGAACCGCGTCGTGGTGTCGCCGATGGCACAGTATTCCTGCGAGGACGGCCAGCCCGCCGAGTACCACCTGGCCCACCTCGGTGCGCGCGCGATGGGCGGCGCGGGGTTGGTGTTCGTCGAGATGACCTGCGTGTCGCCGGAGGCTCGCATCACGCCGGGATGCCCGGGCCTGTGGAACGACGCGCAACGCGACGGCTGGAAGCGCATCGTCGATCACGTGCACCGCAGTTCGACCGCGAAGATCGCCATGCAGCTCGGCCACGCCGGCGCGAAGGGGTCGACGCGCGTGGCCTGGGACGGCATCGACCAGCCGCTGGACGACGGCGACTGGCCGTTGATCTCGGCGTCGCCGCAGCAGTATCTGGACGGCGTCAGCCAGTGGTCGAGCGAGATGACGCGCGCCGACATGGATCGCGTCAAGGCCGACTTCGTCGCCGCGACGCGGCGCGCCGCCGATGCCGGCTTCGACTGGCTGGAGCTGCACTGCGCGCACGGCTATCTGCTGTCGAGTTTCCTGTCGCCGCTGACGAACCAACGTACCGATGATTTCGGCGGCTCCTTGGAGAACCGCCTGCGGTATCCGCTGGAAGTCTTCGCCGCGATGCGCGCGGTGTGGCCGCAGGACCGGCCGATGTCGGTGCGGATCTCCGCGAACGACTGGGTGCCCGGCGGCACGACGACCGAGGATGCGGTCGCCATGGCCGAGGCCTTCAAGGCCGCGGGGGCCGACCTGATCGATGTGTCCTCGGGGCAGGTCAGCAAGCAGGAGCGGCCCACCTACGGCCGCATGTGGCAGACCCCGTTCAGCGAGAGCGTGCGCAACCGCGCCGGCATCGCGACGATCGCGGTGGGTGCGATCTCGGAGGCGGACCACGTCAACAGCATCATCGCGGCCGGCCGCGCAGACCTGTGCGCGATCGCGCGTCCGCATCTGGCCAATCCGGCGTGGACGCTGACCGAGGCCGCGAAGATCGGCTACCTGTCCGGCCCCGGCCTGGACTGGCCGGTGCAGTACCTGTCGGGCAAGAGCCAGATGGAGCGCGAGTTCGAACGTCAGCGCGCCACGGGCGGCGGCGCGGCGGCGCAGGAACAGGCCAACAAGGCGCTCGGCGTCTGAAGCGGCGGTCATGACGACAAGCAATAGCGCGACAGGCAACAGCGTCAAGGAATCTCCATGAGCAACAGGTACCCGCTCGAAGGGCTGCATGCGGTCGTCACCGGCGGAGGCTCCGGCATCGGCGCGGCGATCGCGCAGGCGCTGATCGCCGACGGCGCGCGCGTCACCTTGATGGGCCGGCGCATCGAGAAACTGAAGGAACAGCGCGACAGGCTGAACGTCGGCGGCGGCCCGTCGGTCGAGCTGCAGGTCTGCGACGTCGGCGACGAAGCCAGCGTGCGCGACGCCTTCGCAGCGGCAGTAGCCGCGGCCGGTCCGATCGACCTGCTGGTCAACAACGCCGGGCAGGTCGAGACGGCGCCGCTCGCGAAGACCTCGTTGGACACGTGGCAGCGGCTGCTCAACGTGAACCTCACCGGCAGCTTCCTGTGCAGCCGCGAGGTGCTTCCCGGAATGACCGAGCGCCGCTTCGGCCGCATCGTCAACGTCGCGAGCACCGCGGCGCTGAAGGGCTACGCCTACGTCGCGGCCTACTGCGCGGCCAAGCACGGCGTGCTCGGCCTCACGCGCGCCCTGGCGCTGGAGACGGCGCGCAAGGGCATCACGGTCAACGCCGTCTGCCCGGGCTACACCGAGACCGACATCGTCGCCGGCGCGATCGAGACCATCGTCGCCAAGACCGGCCGCACGGCCGAGGAGGCGCGTGCCGAGCTCGCCTCGGTCAATCCGCAGGGACGGTTGGTCGACCCGGCGGAAGTCGCCGCCTCGGTGGCGTGGCTGGCGCGTCGCGACAGCGGCTCCATCACGGGGCAGGCGATCGCCGTCGCCGGCGGGGAGGTGATGTGATGCGCGATGCCGCACGAGATGCCACCAACGGTGCCGCGCGCGCCGCCGCCAGGGGCGCGCCGCGGGATGCCGCCGACGAGGCGGGCGCGGAGGTCGCCCCGGACATCGAGTCCCGCATGCACGACGGCGACCACCAGGCCTTGCGCGTCTGGCTGCGCCTGCTGGCCTGCACCACGCGCATCGAGGACCAGATCCGCCAGCGCCTGCGCAACGACTTCGGCACGACGCTGCCGCGCTTCGACCTGCTGGCGCAGCTCGAACGCAGTCCCGACGGCCTGACGATGCGCGAGCTGTCGCAGCGGCTGATGGTGACCGGCGGCAACGTCACCGGCATCACCGACCAGCTCGAAGCCGAGGGCCACGTGGTGCGCGAGCCGCATCCGTCGGATCGACGCAGCGTCACGGTGCGGCTGACGCCGGCCGGGCGGCGTCAGTTCAAGCGCATGGCCGCGACGCACGAGGGTTGGATCGTCGAGCTGCTGGCCGGCTGGCCGCCCGAACAGAAGACCCAGGTGTATGAGCTGCTTGCAGGACTGAAAGGTCACCTCGCGCAGCTCGACGCCGCCCGCAAATGAACGATTGATGAACGATTGAAGGAGTACCCATCGATGGACAGCCATCTCATCAGCGGCAACACGCGCAGCCTGAAGGGCTTCGAGCCTAAGCACTTCAGCTGGCGCCAGGACGGCGCGGTCGGCGTCGTCACGCTGAACCGTCCCGAGCGGAAGAATCCTTTGACCTTCGAGTCCTACGCCGAGCTGCGCGACCTGTTCCGCACGCTCTCTTACGTGGACGAGGTCCATGCGATCGTCGTGCAGGGCGCTGGCGGCAACTTCTGCTCCGGCGGCGACGTGCACGAGATCATCGGACCGCTGACGAAGATGGCCATGCCGGACCTGCTGGCGTTCACGCGCATGACCGGGGACCTCGTGAAGGCGATGCGGGCCTGCCCGCAGCCGGTGGTCGCCGCGATCGACGGCGTCTGCGCCGGCGCCGGCGCGATCATGGCGATGGCCTCGGACCTGCGCGTCGGCACCGCGCGGAGCAAGACGGCCTTCCTGTTCACGCGCGTCGGCCTGGCCGGCTGCGACATGGGCGCCTGCGCGCTGCTGCCGCGCATCGTCGGGCAGGGCCGCGCGTCGGACCTGCTCTACACCGGCCGCAGCCTGGGCGGCGAAGAGGCGCTGCAGTGGGGTTTCTTCAACCGCATCGCCGAGCCGGACGCGCTGGAATCCCAAGCCGTGGCCTGGGCCGCGGAGATCGCCGCCGGTCCGAACTTCGCGCACGCGATGACCAAGCGGATGCTGCATCAGGAGTGGACGATGGGCGTCGACGAGGCCATCGAGGCCGAGGCGCAGGCGCAGGCGATCTGCATGATGACGCAGGACTTCCACCGCGCGTATCACGCGTTCGTGGCGAAGCAGCGTCCCGAATTCAAGGGCGATTGAGGACGGCCATGAATCATCTGAAGCACCTGGACTGGCCGTTCTTCGACGACAGGCACCGCGCGCTGGCGAGCGAGCTGGACGGCTGGTGCGCGCGCCACCTCGCGCACGGCGCGGTCGATCACGACGATGTCGACGCCTCCTGCAAGGCGCTGGTGAAGGCGCTGGGCGCTGGCGGCTGGCTGACGCACGCGGTGGCGGGCGAGGGCGAGGCCATCGACACACGCGCCATCTGCCTGCTGCGCGAGACGCTGGCGAGGTACGACGGCCTGGCGGACTTCGCGTTCGCGATGCAGGGGCTGGGCTCGGGCGCGATCTCGCTGATGGGTACACCCGCGCAACGCGAGGCGTATCTGCCGCGCGTCTCCCGGGGCGAGGCGCTGGCGGCGTTCGCGCTCTCGGAGCCGGAGGCCGGATCCGACGTCGCCGCGATGCAATGTGCCGCGCGTGAGGGCGGCGACCACTACGTCCTCGACGGCGAGAAGACCTGGATCTCCAACGGCGGGATCGCGGACTTCTATGTCGTCTTCGCACGCACGGGAGAAGCCCCCGGCTCTCGCGGCATCAGCGCGTTCATCGTCGACGCCGGCACGCCGGGCTTCGAGATCGCCGAGCGCATCGATGTGATCGCGCCGCATCCGCTGGCGCGGCTGCGCTTCACGGGGTGCCGCGTGCCGAAGACCGCGATGATCGGCGCCCCGGGCGAAGGCTTCAAGGTGGCGATGCGGACGCTGGACGTGTTCCGCACCTCGGTCGCCGCCGCCTCGCTGGGCTTCGCTCGGCGGGCCTTGGAGGAAGGTCTGAACCAGGCCAAGGAGCGGGCGATGTTCGGCGCCACGCTGGCGGATCTGCCGTTGACGCAGGCCAAGCTGGCCGACATGGCCTGCACCGTCGACAGCAGCGCGCTGTTGGTCTACCGCGCGGCGTGGGAACGCGACCAGGGCCGCACGATCACGCGCGAGGCGGCGATGGCCAAGCTGATGGCGACCGAAGGCGCGCAGCGTGTCATCGACGCCGCGGTGCAGTTGCACGGTGGCCGCGGCGTGCGGCGCGGCGAGATCGTCGAGTCCCTGTACCGCGAGATCCGCGCGCTGCGCATCTACGAAGGGGCCAGCGAGGTCCAGCAGCTGATCATCGGCCGAGACCTGTTGAAGAACGGATAAGGACGCGCTCATGCACCGCACCGCCCACCAGGACACCTTCGCTCGCGACAACCTCCCGCCGCAGGACCAGTGGCCGGAGCTGATCTTCGATCTGCCGGAGCTGCAGTTTCCCGAACGCATGAACTGTTCGTGGGATCTGCTGGACCGCTGGGTCCATGAAGGGCAGGGCGGCCGAACGGCCGTGATTGGCGGTGGCAATGGCAACGGCGGTGGGCTCGGCGGTGTCGGGCGCCGCGGCGAGGAGATCCGCTGGACCTACGCCGAGCTGCAGGCGCAGGCGAACCGCATCGCCAACGTGCTGGTGAACGAGCTCGGCGTCGTGCCCGGCAACCGCGTGCTGCTGCGCGGCGCCAACACGCCGCAGTTGGCGGCCTGCTGGTTCGCGGTGATGAAGGCCGGCGCGATCGCGGTCGCGACGATGCCGCTGCTGCGCGCCAAGGAACTCGGCCAGGTCATCGAGAAGGCGCGCGTCTCGCACGCGCTGTGCGACGCGGCGCTGGCCGATGAACTGGAAACGGCGCGCGCGCAGTTCCCCGTGCTGGAGCGGGTCTGCCTGTTCCGCAGCGATGCGCCGGACGGACTCGAGGCGCTGGCTGAGCGCCAGTCCGCGAGCTTCGACAACGTCGACACCGCGTCAGACGACTGCGCGCTGATCGCGTTCACCTCCGGCACGACGGGGCAGCCCAAGGGCACGATGCACTTCCATCGCGACGTCATCGCCATCTGCCGCTGCTGGCCGGTGCACTGCCTGCGCGCCCGCGCCGACGACGTGTTCATCGGCAGCCCGCCGCTGGCTTTCACCTTCGGACTCGGCGGCCTGCTGCTGTTCCCGCTGAGCGTCGGCGCGACGGCCGTGCTGCTGGAGAAGGCGTCGCCCGACGCGCTGCTGCCGGCGATCGCGAAGCATCGCGCGACAGTGTGCTTCACTGCGCCGACGTCCTATCGCGCGATGGCAGCGCAGGCCGCGTCGCACGACCTGTCCTCGCTGCGCAAGTGCGTGAGCGCCGGCGAGGCGCTGCCCGCCGCGACACGCCAGCTGTGGAAGGACACGACCGGCCTGGAGATGATCGACGGCATCGGCGCGACCGAGATGCTGCACATCTTCGTCTCGCACACCGAGGAGACGGCGCGCCCCGGCGCGACCGGCAAGCCGGTGCCGGGCTACCGGGCGCGCGTCGTCGACGACGAGGGCAACGACGTGCCGCAAGGCAGCGTCGGCAAGCTCGCGGTGCTCGGTCCGACCGGTTGCCGCTACCTCGCGGACGACCGCCAGCTCAAGTACGTGAAGCACGGCTGGAATCTGACCGGCGACGCCTACCTCATCGACGCCGACGGCTACTTCGTCTACCAGGCGCGCACCGACGACATGATCATCTCCGGCGGCTACAACATCGCCGGTCCCGAGGTCGAGTCCGCGCTGCTCGCGCATCCGGCGGTCGCGGAATGCGCGGTGGTCGGCGTGCCCGACGACGAACGCGGCCAGATCGTGAAGGCTTTCGTCGTGCTCAAGCCCGATGCGATCGGCGGGGCCGACGACGGCGCGCTGGTCAAGGCGATGCAGGACTTCGTCAAGGCCGCCATCGCCCCGTACAAGTACCCCCGTGCGATAGAGTTCCGCGCCAGTCTGCCCCGTACCGAAACGGGCAAGCTGCAGCGTTTCCGCCTGCGTGAGCAGTAACCGCAGTCTTCCGACCGACCGTCCCCCGACCGTCCCATTTCCTGTCCGGAGAAGCCGATGAAGATGCCGTCGAAGTCCCCCGCGTTCCTGCCCGTCCAGACGGTCGTCCGTGCCGCGCTCACGACGCTTGTCGTGTTCACTGCGCTGGCTGCGGTCGTTCCCGCCGCCCGCGCGGCCGACAAGCTCAAGGTCGGCATGCTCAGCACGCTGTCCGGCGCGGGCGCTGGTCTCGGCGTGGACATCCGCGACGGCTTCGCGCTCGCGGTGCAGCAGAACGGCGGCAAGCTCGGCGGCCTGCCGGTGGAGACGGTGATCGCCGACGACCAGCAGAACCCCGAGGTCGCCAAGCAGTCCGCCGAGCGGCTGCTCAAGCGCGACAAGGTCGACGTGATGACCGGCATCGTGTTCTCCAACGTGATGCTGGCGGTCGGCCCGGGCGTCTTCGCCGCGCAGGTGCCCTACATCAGCGCCAACGCCGGCCCGTCGCAGTACGCGGGCGAGCAGTGCAACCCCTACTTCTTCAACGTCGCCTGGCAGAACGACAACCTGCATGAGGCCATCGGCAAGACGGTGATGGACAAGGGCTTCAAGAAGGTCGTGGTGCTCGCGCCCAACTACCCGGCGGGCAAGGACGCGGTGGCCGGTTTCCGCCGCTACTACAAGGGCGTGGTCGCCGACGAGATCTACACCAAGCTCGGCCAGCTCGACTACTCCGCCGAACTCGCGCAGGCGCGCGCGGCCAAGCCCGACGCGATGTACATCTTCCTGCCCGGCGGCATGGGCATCAACTTCATCAAGCAGTTCGTCGGCGCGGGGCTGTCCAAGGACGTGACCCTGTTCGGACCGGGCTTCTCCGCTGACGAGGACGTGATCAAGGCCGTCGGCGAGCCGATGCTGGGCATGTTCAACAGCTCGCACTGGGCGCACGACCTCGACAACGCCGCCAACAAGCGATTCGTCGCGGACTTCGTGAAGGCCTACGGCCGGCTGCCCTCGCTGTACGCGAGCCAGGGCTACGACGCGGCGCTGCTGATCGCCGCCGCGGTGCGCGACGTGAAGGGGAAGATCGAGGACAAGCCCGCGCTGCTGAAAGCGCTCAAGGCGGCGAAGTTCGAGTCGGTGCGCGGCCCCTTCCGCTTCAATCACAACCAGTACCCGGTGCAGGACTACTACCTGCGCGTGATCACCAAGGACCCGCAGGGCCGTGTGACCAACCGGACGCTGGGCAAGATCTTCGAGCAGCACGCGGACGCCTACGCGCCGCAGTGCAAGATGAAGTGACCTGAGCGGAACACGTCGTCGTCATGGATCTGATCCTCGTCGCCGAGCAGGCGCTCAACGGCCTGCAGTTCGGGCTGATGCTGTTCCTGCTGGCCGCCGGCCTGACGCTGGTCTTCGGCATCATGGACCTGATCAACCTCGCGCACGGCTCGCTGTACATGGTCGGCGCCTACCTCGCCGCCGCGGCGATCGCGGCGGGTGCCTCGTTCCTGGTGGCGGTCCTCGCGGCGGTCGCTGGCACGGCGATCTTCGGCATGCTGCTCGAAGTGACGCTGCTGCGCCGGCTCTACCAGCGCGATCACCTGAGCCAGGTGCTGGCGACCTTCGCGTTGATCCTGATGCTCAACGAGGGCGTGCGCATGATCTGGGGCGAGCAGCCGCTGATGCTCAACACGCCGGCCGCGCTGTCGGGGCCCGTCGAGTTGCTGCCCGGTCTGATGTACCCCGCCTACCGGCTGCTGATCATCGGCGTGGGGCTGGCCGTGGCCGTCGCGCTCTACCTGCTGGTGACGCGCACGCGCTGGGGCATGTGGGTGCGCGCCGGCGCGTCCAACCGCGCGATGACCACGGCGATGGGCGTGCCCGCGGACCGGCTGTTCACGGCGGTCTTCGGCATCGGTGCGGCCTTGTGCGCGCTGGCGGGCTCCCTGCTGGGACCCCTGTTGGCGGTGCAGGTGGGCATGGGCGAAAGCATCCTGATCCTCGCGTTCGTCGTGATCGTCATCGGCGGCATCGGCTCGATCCGCGGCGCGCTGGTCGGCGCGCTGCTGGTGGGACTGGTGGACACCGGCTCGCGCACGCTGCTGCCGGCGGCGCTGCGGCAGATCGCCTCGCCGGAGGTCGCCTCCACGCTCGGGCCGTCGATCGCGGCCATCCTGATCTACGTGCTGATGGCGGCGGTGCTGTTCTGGAAACCGCGCGGCCTGTTCCCCGCGAGAGGCTGATCCGATGACCGAGTCCCTGCGTCCGCGACGCACGCTGCTTCATCACCGCGCCGGCGGCCTGTGGATCTGGGCGGTGTTCATCGCGCTGGCGGCGCTGCCGCCGCTGCTGCAGGCGCTGGGCCTGGAGTTCTACACGGTGGTCGCGACGCGGGTGCTGATCTTCGCGATCGCGGCGGCGAGCCTGAACTTGATCCTCGGCTTCGGCGGGCTGGTGAGCTTCGGCCACGCGGCCTTCGTCGGGATCGGGGCATACACGGTGGGTGTGCTGGCGGACGCCGGCGTGGCGTCGGCGTGGATCGCCTGGCCGGCGGCGATGGTCGTCTCCGGTATCGCGGCGGCGGTGATAGGCGCCATCAGCCTGCGCACGCGCGGCGTCTACTTCATCATGATCACGCTGGCCTTCGCGCAGATGTTCCATTACCTGGCCGTCTCGCTGAAGGCCTACGGCGGCGATGACGGCCTGCCGGTGCCGTCGCGGTCGGTGTTGCACGGCCTGCCGGTGACGCTCACGGATGACGCGTCCTTCTTCTGGGTCGCGCTGGTGCTGTTCGCGCTGGTCTTCGCGGGGCTGCGGCGGCTGGTCAACTCGCCGCTTGGATGGCTGCTGCAGGCCGCGCGCGACAACGAGACCCGCGTCGCCGCGACCGGCGGCCGCGTGTTCGCGGTGCAGTGGACGGCCTTCGTCGTCGCCGGCGCGATCGCGGGACTGGCCGGCGCGCTGCTGGCCAACCTCAACGGCCTGGTCTCGCCGCATCTGATGCACTGGTCCCAGTCGGGACAGCTGATGGTGATGGTGATCCTGGGCGGCGCGGGCGCGCTGTGGGGCGGACCGCTCGGCGCGGCGGTGTTCCTGCTGCTCGAGGAACTCCTGTCCGGCGTGACCATCCATTGGCAGTTCGCGCTCGGGGCCATCCTGCTCGTCGTGGTGCTCTTCGCGCCGCGTGGATTGACGGGGCTCTTCGGTCGCTTCGGTGTGAAGAAGTCCAAGGGAGCCGCGCATGCGTGACATCGCGACGACCGCCCTGCCATCGGCGCTGCCTGAGCTTTCGCTGCTGCAGGTGCATCGACTGGTCAAGCGCTTCGGCGCGCTGACCGCGACCGACGAGGCGAGTTTCGACGTTCGTGCCGGCGAGACCCACGCGCTGATCGGCCCGAACGGCGCCGGCAAGACGACGCTGATCCACCAGATCTCCGGCGCACTGGCGCCGGACGGCGGCGGCATCTTCTTCGACGGCGAGGACGTGACCGCGCTGACGATGCCCCGACGCGTGAGCGAGGGCCTGGTGCGATCCTTCCAGATCACCAGCATCTACCGGCGCTTCACGGTGCTGGACAACGTCGTGCTGGCGGTGCTCGCACGGCGTCCGTCGGCGCCGTCGTGGTGGCGCTCCGCGCGCGCGGACGAGGCGGCGTATGCCGACGCCGAGGCGATGCTCACGCTGGTCGGCCTCGCGCCGATGGCCGACCGCGTCGCGGGCAGCCTCGCGCACGGCGAGCAACGTCAGCTGGAGCTCGCGCTGGCGCTCGCCGCGCGGCCGCGCCTGCTGCTGCTCGACGAACCGATGGCCGGCATGGGCCCCGACGAATCGGCTCGCATGGTCGAACTGCTGGCGGCGCTGAAGGCGCAACACCTGACCCTGCTGCTGGTCGAGCACGACATGGACGCGGTCTTCAAGCTCGCCGACCGGGTGTCGGTGCTGGTGAGCGGACGCGTGATCGCGACCGGTTCGCCGGACGAGATCCGCCGCGATGCGGCGGTCAGGCAGGCCTACCTCGGCGACGAGGCGGAGGAGGAGGCCGCATGAGCGACGCGCTGCTGGAGATCGACGGCCTGCGGGCCGGCTACGGCGACAGCCAGGTGCTGTTCGGCCTGGATCTGCGCATCGCGTCGGGCGAGGTGGCGACGCTGCTGGGCCGCAACGGCATGGGCAAGAGCACGACGCTGCGATGCCTGACCGGCTGGCTGGCGCCCAGCGGCGGCCGCATCCGCTTCGCGGGCGAAGACGTCACCGGCTGGCGCGCCGACCGCATCGCGCGCCTGGGCCTCGCGATCGTGCCCGAAGGCCGCCAGGTCTTCCCCAACCTCAGCGTGCTCGAACACCTGAAGGCCTTCGAGGCCAACCGCTGCCGCGCTTCTGAGCCGTGGACCGTGGAACGCGTCTTCGCGCTCTTCCCGCGGTTGAAGGAACGCGCCTCCAACATGGGCCAGCAGCTCTCGGGCGGCGAGCAGCAGATGCTCGCCATCGGCCGCGCGCTGGTGACCAATCCGCGCCTGCTGGTGCTGGACGAAGCGACCGAGGGCCTCGCGCCCTTGATCCGCGAGGACATCTGGCGCTGCCTGGACACGCTGCGCCAGGGCGGACAGACCATCCTGGTGGTCGACAAGTACGTGAAGCGCCTGATCAGGCTCGCGGACCGGCACAGCATCCTGGAGCGCGGGCAGGTGGTGTGGCGCGGTGATTCGGCCGCGCTGGCGGCCGATCACGGGCTGTGGCATCGGCATCTGGGCGTATGACCACGCATGAACGACGACGCAACGACATGACCAGGAGGACCCCATGACGGCTGCTTTCGAGCGCGAGGTGCTGATCCGCTTCGGGCACTGCGACCCCGCGGGCATCGTGTTCTTCCCGCGCTACTTCGAGATGCTGAACGCCTTCGTCGAGGACTGGTTCAACGAGGGGCTGAGCGTGCCGTATGCGGAGCTGCTTGGCCCGCGCCGCATCGGTCTGCCGACGGTGCAGTTGCAGACCAACTTCGAGCGCATCAGCCGCCAGGGCGAGCGGCTGACGCAGCGGCTGTGGATCGAGCGCGTCGGACGCAGCTCGCTGTCGCTGCGCGTGAGCTTCGACGGCGCCGACGGTCCGCGGGTGAGCTTCGGCCAGGTGCTGGTGTGCACCTCGCTGGAGACGCACCAGTCGCAACCCTTTCCCGAGGACGTCCGCGCCGCGCTGGTGCGGGCGGTCCAGCAGCAGCAATCCCATCAATCGTCAGAGCAGTAGAGGAGTCAGGACGATGAGCGACAACAACAACGAGAAGACAAGCACCGGTGCCGACGCCGGTGCCGGAACGGGCGCCAAGCGCGTGCTCCAGCCCGCGGGCTGGGCGGCGCCGCGTGGCTACGCCAACGGCGTGGCCGCGACCGGCACGCTGGTGAGCGTGGCCGGCCAGATCGGCTGGAACGGCCAATGCCAGTTCGAGAGCGACGACTTCGTCGCGCAGTGCCGCCAGGCGCTGAGCAACATCAAGGCGGTGCTGGCCGAAGCCGGCGCCGAGCCGCGCCACATTGTGCGGATGACCTGGTACCTCCTCGACAAGCGCGAGTACGTCGCGCGCGGCCGCGAGGTCGGCCAGGCCTACCGCGAGGTGCTCGGCAGCGAGTACGGCATCGCGATGACCGCGGTGCAGGTCGCGGGTCTGATCGAGGACCGTGCGAAGGTTGAAATCGAGGTGACAGCGGTGGTGCCGGCACGGGACTAGGATCGGTTTGAACGCATTCAAGAACGGAAGAGACACATGAGCCACGCATCCAAGGCCGCGAAGGCGGCATTCCATTGGGACGATCCGCTGCTGCTGGACCAGCAGCTGACCGACGACGAACGCGCCGTGCGCGACGCCGCGGCGGCCTACTGCCAGGACCGTCTGGCGCCGCGCGTGCTGGAGGCTTTCCGGCACGAGCAGACCGACGTGGCGATCTTCCGCGAGATGGGCGAACTGGGCCTGCTCGGCCCGACGATCCCGGAGGCATACGGCGGCGCCGGCCTGAACTACGTCTGCTACGGCCTGGTCGCGCGCGAGGTGGAACGCGTGGACAGCGGCTACCGCTCGATGATGAGCGTGCAGAGCTCGCTGGTGATGGTGCCGATCAACGAATTCGGCAACGAGGCCACGAAGCGCAAGTACCTGCCCAAGCTGGCCAGCGGCGAGTGGATCGGCTGCTTCGGCCTGACGGAGCCGGACCACGGTTCGGACCCGGGCTCGATGGTGACGCGGGCGCGCAAGGTCGACGGCGGGTATGCGCTGACCGGCAGCAAGATGTGGATCACCAACAGCCCGATCGCGGACGTGTTCGTGGTCTGGGCCAAGGACGACGGCGGGCAGATCCGAGGCTTCGTGCTGGAGAAGGGCTGGAAGGGCCTGAGCGCACCGGCGATCCACGGCAAGGTGGGCCTGAGAGCGTCGATCACCGGCGAGATCGTGATGGACGAGGTCTTCTGCCCGGAGGAGAACGCCTTCCCCGACGTGCGCGGCCTGAAGGGTCCGTTCACCTGCCTGAACAGCGCGCGTTACGGCATCGCGTGGGGGGCGCTGGGCGCGGCGGAGTTCTGCTGGCACACGGCGCGGCAGTACACGATGGACCGCAAGCAATTCGGCAAGCCGCTGGCGGCCAACCAGCTGGTGCAGAAGAAGCTGGCGGACATGCAGACCGAGATCACGCTGGGCCTGCAGGGCTGCCTGCGGCTGGGCCGGATGAAGGACGAGGGCACGGCGTCGGTGGAGATCACGTCGATCATGAAGCGCAACAGCTGCGGCAAGTCGCTGGAGATCGCGCGCACGGCGCGGGACATGCTGGGCGGCAACGGCATCAGCGACGAGTTCGGCATCGCCAGACACCTGGTCAACCTGGAGGTGGTCAACACCTACGAGGGCACGCACGACATCCATGCGCTGATCCTGGGGCGCGCGCAGACGGGGATCGCGGCGTTCTGAGAACGTCGGTTCCCAGAGGAAGAGAAGGGCGCCGAGGCGCCCTTTTTTACGCCCAAATCATATGCAGAACCTTGCAATTTTGCGTGGTTCTGCATATGGTTTGGGCGTGACCTCAATCGAGAAATTCCTGGATCAACGCCTGGCCTCGGGGCGGGAGACGTTCACGCGCACCGAAGTTGCTTCCGAACTGACGCTGACGACCTCGGGTTTGGAGTCCGCGCTGGCACGGCTTCGGGCACGTCAGCGCATCGCCAGTCCCTACAAGAACTTCTACGTCATCGTGCGGCCCGAGGACGTCGTCATGGGCGCCCCCGACGTGGATCGTTGGATCGACCCGCTGATGCGCCACCTTGACCTGGACTATCGGGTCTCGTTGCTGAGGGCCGCCGCGCTTCATGGCTCTTCGCACCAGGCGGTGATGATCTTCCAGGTGATCGTTCCGAAGCAATTGCGTAGCTTCGAGATCGGCCGGCAGCGCATCCAGTTCCTGACGCAGGCAGCGAGGGAATTCAATGCGGTCAATCAAGAGGAATTTCTGACTCGAATCAAGTCGCGCTCCGGTTATGCGAAGGCGGCCGGCCTCGAGCTGAACCTTCTCGATGCGGCGCGATATTGCGGGAAGGCTGGCGGCATCAACGGTGTCGCGCAGATGGCCAAGACGCTCGGCGGCCGAGCCAGTTCCCGGCGACTCTCTGCGCTGGCTGCGCATTACGAGACGCCATGTGTGCGGCGCCTCGGATTCCTTCTGGAGTACTTCAATCACAACAGGCAGGCGAGGGCCTTGGAGCCATTCGTTGCCAGCGCGAAGACGCGGGCGCCGCTGGATCCTTCGGCCATCGTGATCCACTCGTTGGGGGAGGAGTACGAGACGGACGCCAAATGGAAGATCGTGCTGAATCGCGAAGTGGAGGTCGACGATTGATCGCCTGGGCACGAGGTGAGGCTGCAGTTGAACTCGATGCGCCTTGTCGGATTTCGCCCCCCAAGTCATACGCAGAACGCTTCAGATCTGCGTCTTTCTGCATACGGGTTGGGGCGCTCCCTCTCATGGGGGAATCGTGGCTTTCCCGCTTCAGGCGAGGGGGCGACCCTCGGTAGCATCGCGCCCGACCAAGAACGACAGGCCGCCCTGCCGGGGCGGCGGCTTTCCCAGGGAGTGACGATGAAGCGATGGATGGGCGCGCCGACCACGGCGCGCGTGAAGCCGATGACGGCGTGGGCGCTGGCGGCCGCGATGGCCGTCACGACGGTGGCCGCGGCGGCGCAGACCGCCGTTGACGTGCCGAAGAAGCCACGCGACGTGCCGCCGCAGGTCTTCTTCCGCGGCGCCGACCTCGACATGACGACGCTGTCGCCGACGGGCAAGCGCCTGGCCGTGGCATCTTCCGCGGGCGCCGGATTGCGCGTCGGGGTGGTGGTGTTCGACCTCACCGACAAGATCGAGGCGCGCCGCGCCGCGCAGTTCCGCGACATCGACGTGTCCAGCTACCAGTGGGTCAACGACGACAAGATGATCGTGTGGACCTGGGATCGGCGATTGGGCTCCGGACGCTACAGCGACGACGCCAATCAATACCTCGTCAGCGCTGCCGGCGGTTCGGTGGAACACATCCGGTTCGAACGCGGCGACCAGTTGCTGGCGCTGCCCTTCCCCCATCCCGGCGAGCCCGCCAACCGCGTGCTGGTCGCCAAGACCAGCTATACCTCCGGCGCCATGTTGCAGCCGGCCTGGCTCAATGTGGAGACCGGCCGACGGACCGCCTCCGACATGGACACGCCGCAGGGCGCGACCGGCTACCTGTTCGACAGCCACGGCGTGCCCCGCGTCGCCTACATCGACGACGGCAAGCGGCGCAAGATCCTGCAGCGCCCGGCAGGCAGCAAGGACTGGACGCCGCTGGTCGAGGGCGAGCAGCTGCACATGCCCTTCGAACCGGCGGCGGTGACCGACGACGGTCAGCTGTACGTCACCTCCGCGTCCGGCCCGCAGGGTTACGACGTGTTGACGCGCTACGACCGCGAGACGCAGGCGCCGGAGCCGCGTCCGCTGGTGAGCGCGCCGGGCTTCGACTACCAGGGCGATTTCCTGCGGGACGCCGGACGCGTCGTCGGTGTGCGTCTGGTGACGGACGCCCCCGGGACCGTGTGGTTCGACCCCGAGATGAAGCGCTTCCAGGCCGTGGTCGACGCGCGCTTCCCGGAAGGCATCAACGACGTCCGCTGCCGCCGCTGCGGCAAGCCCGACATGGTGGCGACGGTGTTCAACTCCTCCGACCGCGATCCCGGTACGCACTGGGTCTACCGCGCGGCGCTGCCGGAAGCCGAGCGCTGGGCCGTGCTGGGTCGTCGCCGCAGCGACGTCGATCCGAGCCTGATGGCCTCGGTCGATTTCCATCGCATCAAGGCGCGCGACGGGCGCGACCTGCCGGTATGGATCACGCTGCCGCAAGGCGTGAAGCCGGGTCATGCCGCGCCGGCCATCGTGCTCGTGCACGGCGGACCGTGGGTGCGCGGTCGCGTCTGGGGCTGGGACGGGATGTCGCAGTTCCTGGCCTCGCGCGGCTACCTCGTGATCGAGCCCGAGTTCCGCGGCAGCATCGGCTACGGCAATGCGCACATGAAGGCCAGCTTCGGACAATGGGGTCAGGCCATGCAGGACGACGTCGCCGACGCGCTGCTGTGGGCGCAGGGCCAGAAGCTGGCGACCGACAAGGCCTGCATCGCCGGGGCCAGCTACGGCGGCTACGCGGTGATGATGGGGCTGGCGAAACACCCGTCGCTGTACCGCTGCGGCGCGGCATGGGTCGGCGTGACCGACCTCGAATTGCTGGTCAAGGGCGAACGCTGGGTGGACGACGACTCCGACCTGGCGCGCAAGTACTCGATCCCCGAGATGATCGGCGACCCGGTGAAGGACATCGAGATGCTGCGGGCGAATTCCCCGGTGCTGCTGGCCGACCGCATGAAGGCGCCGGTGCTGCTGGCCTACGGCGAGATGGACCGCCGCGTGCCGCTCGCGCACGGTGAGCGCATGCGCGATGCGCTGATCAAGGCGGGCAACACGCCCGAGTGGGTGGTCTATCCGGGCGAGGGCCACGGCTGGGCCAAGAACGTGAATCGCGTGGACTTCGCGAACCGCCTCGAAGCCTTCTTCGCCAAGCATCTGGGCGCGGGCAACTGAGTGTCTGGAGGTCAGCCGCTCGGTGTGAGCCGCTCGGTGTGAGCCAAACGAGGCCCGCGCGGGATGCGCGGGCCTCACCATTTCATTTCGCGAAAGAGTCCTTTCGACGCCGCCCGGATTCTCTTGATCCGGCCTCTCGACGAGCATTCAACCCATCGATCGGACGGGTTTGAACAGCGAGTCGATGCAAGGGGACCGCCGCCACCAAGCGGCTCCTGATGCGCCTTCAAACCGGTCCGAAGAGTTCCTCCTCTTCAGACCACGAAGGTGCATCCATGAATCGCAAATCCACCGCGACACGGGTCGCAGTCGCAACGGCCGCACTGACCTTGTCCGCCGCCGCCGCCGTCGCTGCGACCGGCACGGCGTCCTCGGCATCCGTGCGCTACCGCTCGGTGACCGTCGACGGCGTGCAGGTCGCCTACCGCGAGGCCGGCGACGCCAGCAAGCCCGCGATCCTGCTGCTGCACGGCGTGCCGAGCTCCTCCCGCATGTACGACGCGCTGATGCGTCGGCTGGGCGACCGGTATCACCTGGTGGCGCCGGACTATCCCGGCTTCGGCCACAGCGACGCGCCGTCGCCGGCGCAGTTCACCTACACCTTCGACCACCTCGCCGAGGTCGTCGGCAAGTTCACCGACGCGGTGAAGCTGGACCGCTACGTCCTCTTCATGCAGGACTACGGCGCGCCGGTCGGCATGCGCCTGGCCGAGGCGCGCCCCGGCGCGATCCAGGGCATGGTCTTCCAGAACGGCAACGTCTACGACGACGGTCTCGGACCGTTGTGGGCCAAGCGCCGCGCGTTCTGGACGGATCGCGCCGCGCATGAACAGGAAGTCCGCGCCGGCCATCTTTCGCTGGCGACCACCCGAGCCCGGCACGTCGGCACCGATCCCGACGTCGAGGCCTACGACCCGGATCTCTGGACCGACGAGCACGCCTACCTGAACCGCCCGGGCCAGGCGGAGATCCAGTCCGAACTCATCTACGACTACCAGACCAACCTGGCGAGCTATCCCGCGTGGCAGCGGTGGCTGCGTGCCCATCAGCCGCCCACGCTGGTCGTCTGGGGCAGGCACGACACGGCCTTCACCGTGCCCGGCGCCCAGGCGTTCAAGCGGGATCTGCCGCAGGCGCGCGTCGAGATCCTCGACGGCGGCCATTTCGTGATGGACACGCGACTCGACGAGGTCGCGCGTCTGACCGACGAGTACATGCAGGCCAACCGCGCTGCCTTCGATTCCCGCGCCGCTCGCAACGACGGCGCTCCTTCCACCCACCGCTGAGACCACCACCATGAACACCACCCGCCTCATCCGCGCCATCGGCGCCGCCTTCGCCGTGACCATCGCGGCGCAGTTCCCCGCGCAGGTCGCCGTCGCGGCGCCTGCCGCCACCGAGAGCGCCATCCGCGCGCCGGCGAGCGTCGACATCCAGTACCGCACCGTCGTCATCGACGGCGTGAAGGTCTTCTACCGCGAGGCCGGCCCGAAGGACGCGCCCGTGCTGCTGCTCCTGCACGGCTTCCCGACGTCCTCGCAGATGTTCCGCAACCTGATCCCGCAGCTGGCGGACCGCTACCGCGTGATCGCGCCGGACTATCCGGGCTACGGTCAGAGCGACATGCCGGCCATGGACAAGTTCCAGTACAGCTTCGACAACCTGGCCAAGGTGGTCGACAAGTTCACCGTCGCGGTGGGCGCCTCGAAGTACGCGCTGTACGTGCAGGACTACGGCGCGCCGATCGGCTTCCGCATCGCCTCGGCGCATCCGGAGCGCGTCACGGCGATCGTCGTGCAGAACGGCAACGCGTATGACGAAGGCATCGACAACGACTTCTGGGCGCCGCTCAAGCGCTACTGGGCCGACAAGTCGACGGCAAACGGCGAGAAGTTGCGTCCGACCTTCGAGCTGGCCGCGACGAAGTGGCAGTACACCGAAGGCGTGCGCGACGTGCGCCACATCAGCCCCGATGCGTGGACCGTCGACCAGGCCTACATGGATCGTCCGGGCAACAAGGACATCCAGCTGGAGCTGTTCTACAGCTACGGCACCAACCCGCCGCTGTATCCGGGCTGGCAGGCCTACTTCCGCAAGCACCAGCCGCCGATGCTGATCGTCTGGGGCAAGAACGACAAGATCTTCCCGGCCGCCGGCGCGCACCCCTACCTGCGCGACCTGCCCAAGGCCGAGCTGCACCTGCTGGACACGGGGCACTTCGCGCTGGAGGAGGATGGCGCCACCATCGGCGCGCTGATGCGCGACTTCCTGGGGCGCAAGCTCAAGTGAGCGAAGGGTCGGCGCGCAACTGCTCGATCAGCAGGTCGAGCAGCGCGCGCACCTTCGCGGTCGGGCGCCGGCCCTGTCGATGCAGCACGTGGATCGGCACGGGGCCGGATTCGTAGGCCGACAGGATGGTCTGCAGGCGGCCGTCGCGCAGCGGCTCGCGCACCTGGTAGGACATCAGGCGCGTGATGCCGAGGCCACCGACCGCCGCGGTGATCGCGGCGTCGTTGGTGGTCGTCATCATCGTGGGACGCAGCTCGTAGACGCGGGCTTCGTCCTGTTCGGCGAAATGCCAGCGCGTGGTGGGGGTCAGACCGGTCGCGGAGATGATGGTGTGCTGCGCCAGCTCCTCAGGATGCTGAGGCGTGCCGCGGCGTTCCAGGTAGTCGGGTGAGGCGCACAGCACGCGCCGGATCGTGCCGACGCGCACGGCCTGCAGCGAGGAGTCGGGCAGCTCGCCCAGCCGCACGGCCACGTCGACCGCTTCGTCGTCCATGTTGACGACCCGGTCGACGAACAGGCAGACCGCCTGGGTCTCGGGGAATCGGCCGAGGTAGTCGGTCACCACCGGCGCGATGTAGAGGTTGCCGAACATCGCCGGCGCGGTGATGGTGACGCGGCCGCGCGGCGTGCCGTTCACGCTGGCGACGGCGCCGTCGGCGTTCTCGAGATCGACGAGCAACTGCTTGCAGTCCTCGAGGTAACCGGCGCCGGCGTCGGTCAATCGCACCACCCGCGTCGTGCGCGTGAAGAGCGACGCGCCGAGGTGCTCTTCGAGGTCGAGGACGGCGCGCGTGACCGTCGCCGGCGAGAGATTGAGCTTGCGCGCCGCGCCGGCGAATCCGCCGACCTCCGCCACCGCGACGAAGACGCGCATCGAGTGCAGTTGATCCATGCGGGGATTGTCGTGCAGGGATCCTGCTCAGAAGCGGTCGACGAGAACCTGCAGTGACAAGACGGCGATGTTCTGGAGCATGTGAGGGATGAGCAGAATCAGGAAGTGTCTTGAACGTCCCGCGTCTCGCCATCGCAGCCACGCCCACGCGAAGACGGTGAACGACGCGGCCGGCCCGAAGAACCACATCGGATGGATCGCGCCGTGCGCGACGCCAGCGATCAGGCCAATCGCCAGACTGGGCACCCATACCGTCGGCGTCATGCCGCGGATCAGCGACCCGGCGGCCCAGACGAACAGTGATTCCAGAAGTGGAGAAAGAAGTCCCGCGCCGAGCCAGTCACGGACCTCCAACCCGATGCGCGGGACTGGCGGAGATGGCATCCCAGCCATGTGCACGACGAATGTCGCGACGGTCTGAAGGCTTGTTGCCGCCAGCAGCGACAGGACGGTGATCTTCAGACAGTAGACAAGCAGCTGATCAGTGATGACCGGCGACATGCGCTGCGCGCCGGGCTCCCGGATCGGTGGCGTCGCCTGCTTGATAGGCCGAGGGTCCAGGCTCATGAGGTGGCGATGTTTGGAGAAGAGCGCCAGCAAACGGTAGCAGACCGTGCTGGCGCGTTGTCGAGGTTACGCCGTCATCTGCGAGGCGCCGATCTGCTCCCAGGTCCCGTCATCAGCCCCGCCCGGGGCCTTCTCGCTCGCCCAGGAGCCAAACCCCTTGATGGCGTCCCACGCCGCTGCAGCAGCGACGCCCGCCCAGAAGCCGCCCGAGACCTGGGCAATCTCCTCGTCCATGAGCCCTTCCGAGGGCTGATGGGCGCCCCGATTCAGGGGCGACATGGCGGTCCATTTTGCGAAGAAGGTTGTCGCCTGGATAGAACTCGGATCGGCTAGATCATTGATGTCATGGGACGGTGACGCGATGCGAGCCCAGAATCTCCCATCGCGTTCACCTGTCAATCCGCAACATGAACCAGACCTCTTCGGCTGCTCGCAAGTACATCACCGTGCACACCATCAGGCGCGCGAATCTGCGCCTGACGATCGGCTGGCGCGACCATGAACCGTCGCCTGCCGTGCGCGCGCTGATGCCCAGCAGGGAGGTGATCCTGAAGGCCGCGAACATGGCGCTGGCGCGATGTATGGAACGACAAGGCGATCGCCTCAAGAGGTACTTGAGCAAACTGGACAAAGGTGCTGCCGACCTGTCGTGAATGCGACATCGACACCCAGCCTCCTGGCGCACGATCCGCCGCTGACCGGACCCGTTCGATGGTCCGGCGCGATCCGGAGACGACCATGGACGACATCACCGCCCGCATCCCCTCGCTCAAGGGCCAGGTCAGCGACGCCGAATGGCAGCTGCGCGTGGACCTCGCCGCGTGCTACCGCCTGGTCGCGCGCTACGGCTGGAGCGACCTGATCTTCACGCACATCAGCGCGCGGCTGCCCGGCGACGCGCATGAGTTCCTGATCAATCCCTACGGCCTGATGTTCGACGAGATCACGGCTTCCAACCTGATCAAGGTCGATGCGTCGGGCAACAAGCTGCAGGAGACGCCGTTCCCGGTCAACCAGGCCGGCTTCATCATCCATTCCGCGATCCACGCGGCCCGGCCCGACGTGGGCTGCGTGCTGCACACGCACACGCGCGCCGGCGTGGCGGTGTCGGCGCAGAAGGGCGGCGTGCTGCCGATCTCGCAGCAGTCGACCTTCGTGCTGGCCTCGCTCGCGTACCACGACTACGAAGGCGTCGCGATCCGCCCTGACGAGCAGCCGCGACTGCAGAACGACCTCGGCGACAAGATCTTCTATTGCCTGCGCAACCACGGGCTGCTCACCGTCGGCAAGACGATCGCCGACGCTTTCCTGTCGATGTACACCTTCGAGAGCGCCTGCCAGATCCAGATCGCGGCGCAGGCCGGAGGCGTCGAACTGACCCCGGTCCACGACGAGATCATTCGTGGCACCGCCGAGTCGATGCGCGTGCAGACCGGCGGCCTCGGCGGGGCTTTCGTGTGGCCGACGCTGCTGCGGCAGGCGAGCCGGCAGTGTCCGGGATTCGACGTGTGAGGAGGCGATTGGGCGCTGTCTACTCGTCGTAGCGCCTAGCGATCCCACGGGTCCATGAGTGGCTCTCGACGTTTTGTGGGCGGAGGTGCCCCGGTCGGCGAATCATCTTCGCCCTCAGAGAGGCGTCTCAGGGCTTGATGACCGCAAGCAATGCGATCGTACTGACGCCCACGATGGCGATGACCGGCGCATGACGGATCCAGGTTGGAGCAGGGCGCTCGCTCTGTTCGACGTGCCGGCGCAGCGTCGCCGCCAGAACGCCATGCAGTGCCGACAGCCCCACGACGATCGGCAGCTTGGCGCTCAGCCAGAGCGCGCCGAACCAGCCGCCCCGGCTCGCAAGCCCGATGCCCAGGGCCCAGGCGGCCAACATCGCCGGCACGGTCACGCGGCGATCCCACCTCAGCACGGCGGCGGCGATGCGCCTTTCGTGCGGGAGCAGGACTGCAGCCGCGGCAGGGCGCAGCGCGGTCGTCGTCACGCCGAGCAGCACCAATCCGCCCACCCAGGTGAGAACGGCTGCAAGGTGCAGACCCTTGAGCCAGAGATACATCACGTCGCGGCTCCGCGACGCAGCATGCGCCAGCTGTAGAGACCGCCCAGCGGCACGAAGGCGGCGAACAGCAGTCGCCATGCCGTCGGCCGGTCGACGGCGTGCTCCGTGGCCGCCTGCGCGAGCTGCCAGCAGAAGACGAGGAAGGCCATGCCGTGCACCGGGCCCATGACGGACACCGCGATCGGCAGACCGGCCAGGTGCTTCAGCGGGACCGCGACCAGCACCAGCGCTAGCAGCGTGAAAGCCTCCAGCAGGCAGAGGACCCGGAGCCAGGAGAGACGGGGGAGGGCGTCGGAGCGAGGCGGATGAGAACGGGACGAATGAGGCAACAGGAGCTCCGTGTGATCCGTGAAGAACAGGGCTGATTCTTCCGGTGGCACGCCGCCGCCGAAAGTGGCTGAATCGACTTCGTTCGACTGTTTTCAGCCAAGGGCGAGCAGAATGACGGACCGTCGATGTCCCATGTCCGGAGTACTTCCCCATGCCTGCCTCGCGATCTCCTCGCTCGCCGCTTCGAACTCCCTCTCCCGCACCGCGGGAGAGGGCGGGGGGTGAGGGCCAACGCCAGGTGGCCGTGCTCGCTCTGCCCGGCGTGGTGCCTTTCGATCTGACCATCGCCGGCGAGGTGTTCGGCCGCACCGTGCTGGACGACGGGCGCAAGGGCTACACGGTCACCGTCTGCGCCGAGCAGGACGAGATCGACACCGGCGGCTTCACGATCGGCGTGAAGCGCCGCCTCGCGACGCTCAGGAGCGCACACACCATCGTCGTGCCGGGCATCGAGTCGCCGACGACGGCGATCAGTCCAGCCGTGAAGCGCGCACTCGTGGCCGCGTCCGAGCGCGGCGCGCGGATCGCGTCGATCTGCACGGGCGCGTTCGTGCTCGCGCAGGCGGGACTGCTGAACGGCCTGCGCGCGACGACGCACTGGGCCGCCGCGTCCCTGATGACGCAGTACCACCCCGACGTCGATCTCGATCCTTCCGTGCTCTTCGTCGACAACGGGAACATCCTCACCTCGGCTGGCGCCGCCGCCGGAATCGACCTCTGCCTGCACATGGTGCGCGGCGACTACGGCACGGCCGTCGCGGCCCGCATGGCGCGGTTGTCCGTCGTCCCGCTGCAGCGGGAGGGCGGTCAGGCGCAGTTCATCCAGCCGGCCGACCTGCCGCCGGACCGCGACCTTCAGCCTGTCGTCGCCTGGGCGCTGCAGCAGTTGCACCGTCCGATCTCGACGATCGAGCTCGCGAGCCAGGGCTGCGTCAGTCCGCGGACGCTGCACCGGCGATTCCAGGAGCAGTTCGGCGTCGCGCCGGTGCAATGGCTGATCCAGGCGCGGGTGCGCCGCGCGCAGGAACTGCTGGAGACCGGCTCGTCGAGCATCGAGCAGATCGTCGAGGCCGTCGGCCTCGGATCGGCCGCGAACTTCCGGAGCCAGTTCCAGCGCATCGCCGGCGTCAGCCCGAGCGCCTACAGGAAGAGCTTCGGCACGCGCTGAGGGGCCGGTCCTTGCGCCGGCGTTTCATAACCTCCAGGAACGAAAGAATGATCCCGGTCGACATTCCGAGGGCTGGACGCGGGCCTAGCATGGAGCGACCCCGGCGCACGACCGGGGCCTCACAGGAGACAAGATGATTCGCAGATCCCTGATCGCCTCGGGCGTGGCAGGCGCCGCGGCGCTGGCCGCGACGCTGCTGCCGGCCGTCGCGTTCGCGCAGACCTATCCGGACCGCCCCGTCCGCCTGATCGTGCCCTACGCGCCCGGCGGCAGCGCCGACATCGTCGCGCGGCTGATCTCGGACGAATGGGGCAAGGCGCTCGGCAAGCCGCTGGTGGTCGAGAACAAGGCCGGCGCGGGCGGCAACGTCGGCGTCGCCGAGGTCGCGAAGGCCGCCGGCGACGGCTACACGATCGGCCTGCAGACGGTCTCGCTGGCGATCAATCCGGCGCTGACGCCGAAGATGCCCTACGACACGCTCAAGGACCTCGCGCCCATCGGCATGGTGGCGAGCTCGCAGCACGTGCTCGTCGTCAACGAGCAGGTGCCGGCGAAGACGGTCAAGGAACTGGTCGCGCTGGCGAAGAGCAAGCCCGGCAAGCTCTCCTACGCCTCGGCCGGCACGGGCAGCACCTTCCACATGTCGGCGGAGCTGTTCAAGGCGGTCGCGGGCGTGAGCATCGTCCACATCCCCTACCGCGGCGGCGGTCCCGCGCTGAGCGACACCATCGGCGGTCAGGTCGAGATGTCCTTCCCGGTGCTGTCGGCCGCGCAGGGGCATGTGCAGTCGGGCAAGCTGCGCGCGCTGGGCGTGACCGGCCCGAAGCGTTCGCCGCTGATGCCCGACGTGCCGACCATCGCCGAGGCCGGCGTGCCCGGTTATTCCTTCGAGACCTGGTTCATGGTCTTCGCGCCGGCGGCCACGCCGCGGCCGGTGATCGACAAGCTGAACGCCACGCTGCACGCGGTGCTGACCTCGCAGGCGGTCAAGGACCGGATGGCCCAGGAAGGCTTCGAGGCCACGCCGTCGACGGCGGCGCAGGCGCGCGCCCGGCTGGAGAAGGAACTGCCGCAGTGGGCCAGGCTCGTGAAGGAGCGGGGGATCACGGCGGATTGATCCGGCGCGCGCGCTCCCGAACGCGCCCCCGCGTGCCAGGTCTTGCGCCGTTCAGAGCCACACGCGCGGCCGGCGGCCGACGCTGGCGTCGACGAGCAGCTTGTGCGTCTTCTTGTCGATCGCCTCGGGCGGCACGTGGGCGAGCACGAGGCGGGCGAACTCCGGCAGACCGCCGAGGTTCGTCGACACGCGCGCACGGGTGCCCGCCTGGTCTTCGAGCACGAACCATTTCATCGTCGGCGAGAACCGCACGCGCCGCACGTCGGCCCAGCGCATCGTGCCGCGCCCGCCGAAGCGGCGGCCGAAGTCGATGGCGTCGTCGGACAGCAGATGCCGGGCGAAGAAGTAGTCGGCGACCATGGGCAGCGCCATCAGCCCGAGCGCGACGAAGCACAGCGTGGTGCCGAGCGTCGCCGCTGGGTGCTTGCCCGTGGCGAAGGACACCGCGGCGAGCCAGAAGAAGAACGCCGCGCTGAGCGCGCCGATCACGAGGGAGGTGATTGGAGCACGCAGAGCGATCGGCGAGAAGGCTGAAGAACTCATTGCTTGATTGTGCCCATGACCTCTGCGGCGACCTGCACGGCTGCATCGATCGTGGCGGGCGGATTTCCCTTCGCCACCAGCTGTCGATACCGGTTGCGGGACAAGGATCCATGCGTCGCGATCGATCGGACCAGTAGCACCATGTCATTGTTGTTCAGGTCTACTTGGCGATTGACAGCACGGTAGATCGCGTCGAAGCGTTTGAGGAACTCGCTCTCTTCATAGAGATCCTTGTGCAGCGCCTCCTGCGCCATGCGCAGACAGAACTCCACGCACGCGGTGGCATCCCAATATCGATACGCATCGGATTCCCCGAGGAACCGCTCCTCGAAGTCATCGTCTCCGATCATCCGCAGGTCCCATAGCTGGCGCAGCGGTCGGGCGAATGATTGCAGCGCCCGCAGGTAGTCCGCCTCATTGCGCGACATCGCAGTGGAAACCGGGAAAACGAAGCCGTTGGCGAGGCGAGGATCCGAACATGCCACCTTGTGGAAGAGAAAACGCGAGACTCGGCCGTTCCCGTCCATGAATGGATGCGCGAAGACGAAGGCGAACTTCACGATGCTCGCGCGCACCAGCGGATCCAGATCGCCGGACGTGTCGTTGCCGATCGCCATGACGGACTCCATGATGTCGGGCAACCATTTGGGTGGTGGAGGCAGGTAGGTGATGCCGAGCGCACCGCCTGAACTGTTCCTCAATCGATTCTGTGCCGCGCGGAAGCAGAATGCCTTGTTCAGCGGCGAGGCCACCATGAGGTTCTGGAGGGACACCAAATAGTCTTCCGAGATGAGCTCGCGGTCGTGAGCGCGCGACAGCAACTGAACGAAGGTCTCCGACCGATCGTGCGTAGGGTGCTCCCGCTCGATGGCGTAAGAGCTGTCGGTTTCGCTCAGATACGCCCAATGGAGTGCTCGGCTCAACAGATCTTCGTCGAGTGAGGAGGCGAATTCAGCCACCTGTGCCAGAAGGTCCTCCTGCAACAGCGTCTGGATGATCGGGCTGCGTCGCACGGTGACGCAATAGCGTGGCGAACCGATTCCGTTGAAATCGATCCGCCAACGCAGATTGCGCTGTCGACGGTCGGTCAGATGCTCGGACTCGTCGAAGACCTTCTCGAACTTGCCGCTGGCGGGCGGCAGACCGTCCAGCGCCTGCTCGTTGGCGATCTCCCAGAGGTAGCAGGCGAGCCGCGCGAACCTGCTGGAGGGCGTCTTCACGAACTGGTCGCCCACCGCCTCGGCAGGAATGCGCCGGAGCGCGGGCATCGCGATGTGCAGCTTCACGCCTTCGTGTCGAAGCGCGAAGAGCAGATGCTCAACGGGTTCCTCGGTCCGCGGCGCCACTGATGCCGGAATGCCCAACTGCTGCAGTTGACGAGTGATGACCTTGACCCGCGCCACCCGGGCCGGTCGCTCCAGGGGCACCGTCGCCAATGCCATGCTGGCCATCAGAAAACTGTATCCGACGTCGTTGCCGATCATTTTTTCTTCCTCTGAGGGAAGAAATTTATATGGATTCATGATGAGTGGAGGATTTTTGTTCCGCGAACATGAATCCTGCGGGCCTCGGTCGACGTTCGTCCTTGCGAAAAATCAAAGGCTCCGAGCGCCCGACTTCAGAGGGTGTCGAGGGATGTCTGGGCATGAGGCTCCCCCCGAAGGTAGGCCCTCCTGCTCCGGGACATCCCCCAGACCTTGCCCCCTTTCGCGCAGCTAGCATCCCTCGCCATCACAAGAGCATCCCCGGCCGCACGCGCGGCGCGGTGGAACAGGGAGATACCGATGCATCCGATCTCCGCCGCGCGCCGCTGCGCACTGTCGTTCGCCCTCGCGCTGGCCGGCTTGCAGACCGTCGCGCTGGCCCAGCCGGCGCCTGCGCCGGCCACCGTGCCCTACGAGGTGTTCTTCAAGGACACCACGCTGGCCGAGGCTAGGCTCTCCCCCACCGGCAAGCGCCTGGCCGTCGCCGCACCCGGCGCCGAGGGCCGGCGCGTCGGCCTGTATGTGTTCGAACTCGGCGCCAAGATCGAAGCCCGGCGCGTCGTGCAGTTCAGCAACGACGACGTCGGCAGCTTCCAATGGGTCAACGACGACAAGCTCGTCTTCTCGGCCACCGACCGGCGCATCGCCTCCGGCACGCACTACCAGGCCAGCGGGCTGTTCTCCGTGGCGGCGGACGGCTCCGGCGTGCGGCAACTGGTCCAGCGCGAGCACGACGCCGAGAGCGAACGCCAGGCCTTCGGCGCCGCCTTGCCTTTCAACCACGTGCTGCTGAGCGTGCCGTTCCCCCATCCGGGCGAACCCGGCAACCGCGTGCTGGTCGGCCGCTACGGCCTCAACAACTCCAATAACACCAGCGCCTATACGCCGTACTGGCTCAACATCGACACCGCCCGGGCGCAGCCCGCCACGTTCGACGAGCCGCGCGGCGCCGTGAACTTCCTCTTCGACAGCCACGGCGAGGCCCGCCTCGTCGTGACCGAGAAAGACAACGAGCGCGTCGTCCATTGGCGCGGCCCGGGCGAGAAGACGTGGTCGGAGCTGACGCGCGGCACGCTGATGGGCCTGCCGTTCGTGCCGGTGTCCGTGGACGACGGCGGCCGCCTGTTCGTGAGCCGCCTGGAAGGGCCGCAGCGCTACGAGGTCCTGACCCGTTTCGACTTCCAGACCAAGGCGCCCGAACCCCGAGCGCTGCTGAGCACCCCGGGCTTCGACGCCGACGGCGTCGTGATCCAGGACGCGGGCCGCACCGTCGGCCTGCGCTACCAGACCGACGCCTTGTCGACCGCCTGGTTCGATCCCGCGATGCGCGAGTTCCAGAAGCTGGTCGACGCGCGCTTCACCGAAGGCGTCAACGTCGTCTCCTGCGCGCGCTGCGGCAAGGCCGACATGGTGGCGCTGGTGCGCAACTTCTCCGACCGTGAACCGGGTGAGTACTGGATCTATCGCGGCTCCGCGCCGGAAGCCGACCGCTGGCAGCCGGTCGGCCGGCAGCGGCCCGAGGTCGATACGCGGTCGATGGCCGGCCAGGAACTGCACCGCATCAAGGCGCGCGACGGCGCCGATCTGCCGGTGTGGCTCACCCTGCCGCAAGGCGTCGCGCCGGGGAAACCGGCGCCCGCCGTCGTGCTCGTGCACGGTGGTCCGTTCTCGCGCGGACGGACCTGGAACTGGAACGGCTGGGCGCAGTTCCTCGCCTCACGCGGCTATCTGGTCATCGAGCCGGAATTCCGCGGCAGCGAGGGCTACGGCGACAAGCACTACCGCGACGGTTTCCGCCAATGGGGTCTGGCCATGCAGGACGACGTCGCCGACGCCTTGCGCTGGGCGCAGGGGCAGAAGCTGGCCACGGACCGCGCCTGCATCGCCGGGGCCAGTTACGGCGGCTACTCGACGCTGATGGGGCTGGCCAAGGACGGCGCGCTGTATCGCTGCGGCGTGGCCTGGCTGGGCGTGACCGACCTGATGCTGCTGGTCAAGGGCGATACCTGGGTGGACGATGACGCCGGCAGCTCCTATCGCAGTTACATGGCGCCGCAGATGATCGGCGACGCGGCGAAGGATGAGGCCATGTTGAAGGCCAACTCGCCGGTGCTGCTGGCCGACCGCATCCGCGCGCCGCTGCTGATGGCCTACGGCGAACGCGATCGCCGCGTCCCGATCGAACACGGCGAGCGCATGCGCGACGCGCTCGTGAAGGCGGGCCGTCCGCCCGAGTGGGTCACCTATCGCGGCGAAGCCCACGGCTTCGGGAATCTCGACAACAAGGTCGACTTCGCCAAGCGCGTCGAGGCCTTCCTCGCGAAGCACCTGAAGGACGCGGCGGACGCGCCAGCGGCGCAGCAGGGCGGGCAGTAAGCCGGCGCCCACGATCCTCACCCGCGCGTCATCACGGCGCGCCCTCGCGGGCGGCGGAGGCCTCAGTCCTCCGCCCGCACGCAGCCCAGCATCGCCGCCACCAGCGTGGCGGCCTGCCGCTCGCGCAGGCAGTAGAGGTACTCCCGCACCAGCGGCATGTCCTGCTCGAAGGGCAGGGCGATCAGATCCGGATGCCGGCCCGTCTCGTGCGCGGCGAAGATGCTGAGCCCCAGCCCGCGCACCACCGCCTCGCGCAGCGCCTCCCGGCTGGCGATCTCCATCTGCGCCTTCGGACGCACGCCCGTTGCGTCCAGCGCCTGCTCGCTCAGCGTGCGCGTCATCGAGCCGCGCTCGCGCACCAGCAGCGTCTCCCCGGCCAGCGCCGCCAGCGGCACCGCCGCGCGCCGAGCCAGCGCATGGCCGCGCGGCAGCAGCAGGACCAGCGGATCCGCGCCCAGCTCCACGCGGTGCAGCCGCGCGTCCTCCTCCAGGTGGCTGGAGGTGGCCAGGTCCACCTCATAGGCCAGCAGCGCATCCACCATCTGCCGTGAGTTGCCGGCTGAGATGCTCAGCTCCACCAGCGGGTGCCGTGTCCTGAAACGCTGCGCCAGCGTCAGCGTGTAGTACGGCGCCGTCGCGCCCAGCCGCAGCGTGCCGCCGCGCAGCTCGGCCGAATCGCGCAGCGCGAACTCGATGTCCAGCTCCTGCTGCAGCAGCGCGTCCACCTGCGGCATCAGCCGCCGGCCCGCGTCGCTCAGGCTCAGCCGGCCGCCGCCGCGATGGAACAGCTCCACCCCGTACTGCTCCTCCAGCGCGCGGATCTGCGTCGTCACCGTCGGCTGGGACAGCCCCAGCTGCTTCGCCGCGCCGGTGATCGACCCCAGCCGCGCCACGGCGAAGAAGGCCTTCAGCTGGTTCACGAGCACGACGGATCCCCCAAATCGGCCAATACCGGTTTCGGTGAACTTGGGCGCTCTGACGCGTCAATGACATATGCCATTCCTACAGTGTCCCCCATCGACCACCGCCCGCTGGAGCGCCCATGCCGATCACCTCCCTGTCGACCACCCGGTCTAGCCCCCTGTCCACCGTCCTGCACGCCGCCGCGGCGCTGGCCCTGGCCGCGATCGCCGCGCTGACCAGCCCCGAAGTCCACGCCCAGGCGGCCCAGGGCAAGACCGAGCTGCTGGTCTACAGCGCGCTCGAGGCCGACCAGATCAAGGCCTACAAGACCGCCTTCGAGCAGGACCACCCCGCCATCGAGCTGAAGTTCGTCCGCGAATCCACCGGCATCGTCACCGCCCGGCTGCTGGCCGAGAAGGCCAATCCGCAGGCCGACGTGGTCTGGGGCCTGGCCGCGACCTCGCTGATGCTGCTGGACAAGGAAGGCATGCTCGCCGCCTACGCGCCCAAGGGGCTGGAGCAGGTCCGCGCCACCATGCGCGACCCGCGCCCGCAGCCGACCTGGGTCGGCATGGACCTGTGGTCCTCGGCCGTGTGCTTCAACACCGCCGAGGCGGCCCGGCGCAGCCTGCCCAAGCCGACCTCCTGGAACGACCTGACCCAGCCCGTCTACAAGGGCCTGCTGACGATGCCGCATCCGGCTTCCAGCGGCACCGGCTACCTGATGGTCTCCGCGTGGCTGCAGATGATGGGCGAGGCCAAGGGCTGGGCCTTCATGGACGCGCTGCACCAGAACATGGGCGTCTATACGCACAGCGGCTCCAAGCCCTGCCGCCAGGCCGGCGCCGGCGAGTTCCCGGTCGGCCTGTCCTTCGAGTACCGCGCCAACAAGACCAAGAAGGAAGGCGCGCCCATCGACATCGTCTTCCCGAAGGAAGGTCTGGGCTGGGACGTCGAGGCCACCGCCGTCATGAAGACGACGAAGAAGCTCGACGCCGCGAAGGCGCTGGCCGACTGGTCCGTCACGCGCAAGGCCAACGAGCTCTATGCGAAGAACTTCGCCGTGCTGGCGCTGCCGTCGGTGCAGGAGCAGCTGGAGTACGTGCCGTCCGACCTCGACAAGCTGCTGGCGAAGAACGACTTCAACTGGGCCGCCGCCAACCGCGACCGCATCCTCGCCGAGTGGTCGCGCCGCTACGAGGCCAAGGCCGAGAAGAAATAAGCCGGACGTTCCCATGCTGCATCTGCGCCAGATCACCAAGCGTTTCGGCACGCAGACGGTGCTGCAAGGCATCGACCTGGAGCTGCGCGCCGGCGAGTTCGTGTCGCTGCTGGGGCCCTCGGGCTGCGGCAAGACGACGCTGCTGCGCATCGTCTGCGGCATCGAGTCGCCCGAGCTCGGCCAGGTGCTGATGCACGGCCTGGACATCACCGCCTGGCCCGCGTCGCAGCGGCGTTTCGGCGTGGTGTTCCAGTCCTATGCGCTGTTCCCCAACATGACGGCGCGCGAGAACGTGCGCTACGGGCTCGTCGACCTGCCGCGCCGCGAGGCCGCCGACCGCGCCGAGGAGATGCTCGCGCTGGTCGGGCTGCTCGACCAGGCGGGCAAGTTCCCCGCGCAGCTCTCCGGCGGGCAGCAGCAGCGCGTCGCGCTGGCCCGCGCGCTGGCGCCGGGACCGAAGCTGCTGCTGCTGGACGAGCCCCTGTCGGCGCTGGACGCGCAGGTGCGGCAGGAGCTGCGCACCGAGATCCGTTCGCTGCAGCAGCGGCTGGGCATCACCACGCTGATGGTGACCCACGACCAGGACGAGGCGCTGGCGATGTCGGACCGCGTGGTGCTGCTGGCCAAGGGCCAGATCGCGCAGCAGGGCGGGCCGCGTCAGCTCTACGACCGCCCCGCGAGCGCGCTGGTGGCGGGCTTCGTCGGCCGGATGAACTGGATGGACGGGCAGGTCGTCGCGGAAGGGCGCGTGCGCGTGGGCACCACGCTGCTGGGTTGCGATACGAGCGTCTACAAGACCGGCAGCGTCGTGCGACTGGGCATCCGGCCGGAGGCGATCCGGCTGATGGACGGGGAGGGCGCGATGCTGCGCGCCCGCATCGAGACGCTGCAGTTCCACGGCGCCGTCACGCAGGTGATGCTGCGCTGCGACGCGCTGGGGACCGGAGCCGGTGCCGGCGGCGCCTTGATGCTCGAAGTTCCCAGCGGCGAAGCCGCCGGACTCAGTGAAGGCGAGATGCGCGGCCTGCGGCTGCCGGCCGACGCGCTGCAGCTCTTCGATGCGCCGCTGTCGATGCGGAGGGCGGCGTGAGCCTGGTGTTCGACGACGCGGCCAAGGTGCCGCAGATCCCGCTTCCTCGCCCGCGTCGCGGGCAACTCGAAGCCTGGGTGCTGCGCGCGCTGCTGGCCGTCGGGCTGGTCGTGCTGGCCGTGATCATCCTGCTGCCGCTGGTGTCGCTGCTCGCGCAGAGCGTGCTCGACGGGCAGGGCCGATTCGTCGGTGCCTCGCATTTCGTCGCCTACTTCTCCACCGGCCGGTGGAGCGCGCTGTGGCACAGCGTCTCACTGTCGGCCGTCTCCGCCGTCGTCTGCGTCGCGCTCGCCTACGGCTACGCCTGGGCGCTGACGCACACCGCCTTGCCGGCGAAAGGGCTGTGGCGCGCGCTGGCGCTGTTGCCGCTGCTCGCGCCGTCCCTGCTGGCCGCCATCGGACTGGTCTACGCCTTCGGCAACCAGGGCCTGCTGAAGGCGGCGATGCAGGCCGTCGGCGTCGACAGCATCTACGGACCCGCCGGCATCGTGCTGGGCTCGGTGCTGTGGACCTTCCCGCACGCGATGCTGATCCTCGTCACCACGCTGTCCAGCAGCGACGCGCGCACCATCGAAGCCGCGCGCTGCCTGGGCGCCGGGGGCTGGCGCGTGTTCCGCACCGTGACGCTGCCGGCCAGCCGCTACGGGCTGCTGATCTCGCTCGTGGTCGTGTTCGTGCTGGTGCTGACCGATTTCGGCGTGCCCAAGGTCGTCGGCGGGCAGACCGCGATGCTGGCCACCGACATCTACAAGGAAGTCGTCGGCCAGCAACGCCTGGACCGTGGCGCGGTCGTCGCCCTGCTGCTGCTGTTGCCGGCGCTGGGGGCGTTCGTGCTGGAGCAGCGTCTGCGCGCCCGGCAGCGCGCCGTGCTGAGCCTGCGGGCCGTTCCGCACGTGCCGACGCCGAGCACGGTGCGCGACCTCGGCGCGCTGCTGTACTGCGCGCTGATTGCGACGGCGCTGGTCGGCGTCTTCGGCATCGCGGTGTACGCGTCGTTCGCGCAGTACTGGCCGTATCAGCTCGCGCCGACGCTCGCGCATTACCAGTTCGACATGAGCGATGGCGGCGGCTGGGCCAGCTATGGGAATTCGCTGCGACTGGCGGCATGGACCGCGCTCGCCGGCGCGGGCGTGAGCTTCGTGCTCGCGTGGCTGGTCGACAAGCCGCGCGGCTTCGTCGCGGCGCGCGGGCTGCTCAACGCGCTGGCGACGCTGCCGATGGCGGTGCCGGGTCTTGCGCTCGGCCTGGGCTACATCCTGTTCTTCAACGCGCCGTGGAATCCGCTGCGCGGCTGGTACGGCGGACTCGGCCTGCTGGTGTTGTGCACGGTGGCGCATTACTACTCGGTCGCGCATCTGACGCAGCTCGGCGCGCTGCGACAGCTCGATCCGGAGTACGAGCGCGTCGCCGAGTCGCTCGGCCTGCCGTTCTGGACCCATCTGCGCCGCGTGCACCTGCCCATCGCGATCCCGACGCTGGTGCAGGTGGCGGGCTACTTCTTCGTCAGCGCGCTCACGACGGTGTCGGCGGTGGTGTTCCTGTACTCGCCCGATACCGCGCTGGCCGCGATCGCGGTGCTCGCGATGGACGACGCCGGAGACACCGCGCCGGCCGCGGCGATGGCGACGCTGCTGTTCGTCACGGCGGCGGCGGGGCGCGGCGTCATCGGGCTGGTCGGGCATGTGCTCATCCAGCGCACGCAGCGGTGGCGTGCGAGATAGGACCCTCATGAACTGTGACCTTCTCGTGGTCGGCGCCGGCATCGTCGGCCTGGCCCATGCCTGGGCCGGCGCGAAGCGCGGCTGGCGCGTCGTCGTCGTCGAGCGCGACGCGGCCTGCATCGGCGCGTCGATCCGCAATTTCGGCTTCGTCACCGTGACCGGGCAGCAGCGCGGTGCGCACTGGCGCCGCGCGCGCCGTTCTCGCGATCTTTGGGCCGAGCTCGCGCCCCAGGTCGGCCTGCGCATCGAGCACGCCGGGCTGCTGCTGGCCGCGCGCTGCGTCGAATCAGAGGCGTTGCTGGACGCCTTCCTCGCCACCGAGATGGGCGAGGGCTGCGCGCGCATCGGCGCCGCGGAGGCGACCGCGCGCCAGCCCGGCCTGCGCGGCGACGGCCTGCGCGGCGCACTGGTCAGCCCTCATGAACTCCGCGTCGAGTCGCGCGATGCGATCCCGCGCATTGCCGCGTGGTTGGCGGAGCGTCACGGCGTCGAGTTCCGCTTCGGCGAATCCGTGCTGGACGTCGAGGCCCCGCACGTGCGCACGTCCCGCGCGAGCTACCGCGCCGAACGCGTCGCGGTGTGCTCGGGCGCGGAGCTGCACGGTCTCTTCGCCGACCGCTGGACGCCGCATGCGCTGTCGCTGTGCCAGTTGCAGATGTTGCGCGTGCGTCCGCCGTCGGGCTTCCGGCTGAACGCCGCGCTGATGGCCGACCTGAGCCTGGTGCGCTACGAGGGCTACGCGGCGCTGCCCGAAGCGCAGCCGCTGCTGCGCCGGCTGTCCGCCGAGCGCCGCGACGCGCTGGCCCACGGCATCCACCTGATCGCGGTGCAGAGCGCCGACGGCACGCTGGTCGTCGGCGATTCCCATCACTACGGCCCGGTGCTGCCGCCGTTCGCGAGCGAGGCGGTGGACCGGCTAATCCTCGACGAGCTGCATCGGCAGCTCGCGCTGCCGTCGCTGGAGGTGGTCGAGCGCTGGACCGGCGTCTATCCGGTCAGTGCCTCGGCGCCTTGCCTCGTCGAGGCGCCGGACGAGCGTACGCGGCTGGTGATGGTCACCAGCGGCACCGGCGCCAGCACCGCCTTCGGATTGGCGGAAGAGGTGCTTGCGGGCTGGTGAACGCTGCATCGCTGCCGCTGGCCCTCACCCCCTCTCCCTCGATGCGGGAGAGGGCGCCTTCACCGCCGCGCTTCTTCAGAGGACCGACGGCGCCAGCAAGCCCACCGGCTTCGACGCCGAGGGCGTCTGCACCGTCGACGGATCGAAGGCGATGTCGTGCCGCTCGTGGGCCGCGGCCTGCGCCAGCAGTCCGGCCTGTCGGCCCGGTGCGTCGTCGACGTCCACCGACGGGCTGTCCCGTCGGTGCCGCGTCGTCGCAGGGCGTCCGGCCTTCTCCGTCATGAACGTCACCTCGGTCCACCAACTCTCCGTCGGGAAGTAGCCGTCCTCGCCCTGCAGCCGGTAGGAGCGATACGGCACGCCGCCGGTGTCCACCCGGATCGGCTGGCCGCCGAGGCGGTCGATCTCGATCCGCCGCGCCAGGACATGCGTCCGCCCCTGATCGTCGACGGCCTGCAACTGCCAGCGACCCGTGGACTTGTCCGCCAGTTGCCGCTGGGCCAGCGGATCCGGCTTGGCGTGGATCGTCAGCGACCGCAGCGCGATGCTGTGCGCGAAGTCGAAGCGGATCGCGGTCGACGGCGTCAGCGCGATCACGCCGTCCGTCGTCGCCGCCAGCGGCGGTCGCCAGGCGAAAGCGTCCCGGTCGAGCGCGATGCCGTCGACGAGATTGGCCGGCTCGCTCCGCCCCCACCATCGCCGGCCGGGGGGCAGCGTCTCGGTGATCTTGTCGATACCGCCCGCCCGTTCCAGCAAGGCCGGCGTCCACTCGGGAACGGACGGTTGGACCTTCGGGGCGCGGTCGCCATAGCGGACCCGGAACCGGCCGCTCATGAGGTTGTGCCTGCCTTCCCAGTCCTCTTTCGCAGGCGCCGGCACGGGCGGCGCCGACAGCAGCACCTCGCCCGGCACGATGTCGTAGTGCACGCCGGACTCGCGCTTCGCATCCCGGCGCTCGAAGTCGACGCCGTCCTCGTCCAGCTTCAGGTAGCGCGTCGATCGGAACCAGGTGCGTGACGCCGGCAGCCCCACGCTGAGCGTGTCGTCGACCTCGACCTTGACCAGCTCGGACCGGTCGCTCCACCCTTCATAGCGCTGGCGCTGGAGGTTCCCCAGCAGCAGGTCCTGCGGCGAGGTCCCCGCGCGGCGAAGCGCGGCCAGCGCGTGGGCGTCGCGCACGTCCGCCCGGAGCATGCCGAGGATCCAGGCTTCGTCGCAGGTGCCGGCGTCGAGCATCGCCCCGGCGATGTCGCCGGCGGCGTCGGCGCCGCGGCCGCGCAGGCGCAGCGCGGCCTCCAGCAGCGAGCGCATCCAGGGGGCGTCGGCGAGCGTCAGGTCGCCGGTCTGACGCAGCACGCGCACGAAGTCGGCCGTCGCCGCCGCCAGCTCGGGGCGTTCCCCCGTCAGCGCGCCATGCCAGGCGACGACCGCCGTCCACTCCTCGCGGGACAGGTCGTGACGCAAGGCCGCTTCGACCTCGACCCAGGCGCGCTCCGTGGCCGCCATCTCGACCAGCAACGGGCCGTGCCGCGCCAGCCGCAGCGGCGTGACGACGTCGCCGGCCGCGTAGCCCGAGAGCCATCCCGGCGGCACCGGGAACACCCCCGCGGCGTCCGGCAGCGCGGCGTCCAGCAGCGCGAGAAACTGGTCCACCCGCAGCAAGGCCTCGAAGTCGCGAGGAAACAGCGTGTCGATGTCGTCCTCGGGCACGCCGCGCAGCACCATCCACGCGACGACGATCGCGCGCTCCGGCAGTTCGGCGGGGCCGGTGCGATCGCGCACGCGGGCATGCAGCAGCGCCGCGCCGCTGATGACGTCCTGCGCGTGGATGCCGCTCGCCTGCAGGCCCAGGGACACGTCGAACCTCAGACCGCGGCCCGGCGGCGGCGGATCGCCCGGCCAGCCCACGGGCTGGACCTGCTGGTCCAGCGCGGCCTCGCCGCCGAGCTGCGGGAAGCCGAACTGCAGGACGCCCGGGTACCGGTAGTAGTCCTCGACGAAGATCGCGGACGCGTCCTTGTCGGCGCCGGTCGTGAGCAGCAGCGAATGACCGATGCGCCGCCGGTCGTAGTCTCCGGGGTGCTTGCGCAGCCAGACGGTGCGTGCCGGGTCTCGCCTGGTGTCCGGCAGCGCGCGCGGGGGGACCATCGCCCGGATCAGATGCGTGCCGGGCGCGGTCGCCAGGTAGTCGTCCTGGAACGTGCGGGGATCGTGCACCTGCACGCCCGTCTCCGGATCGACGAGGACCTCCGCGTACCGGCGTTCCGTCTTCGCGGCCTGCGGCCCCGGGCGCGACCCACCATCGTCGCGACCATCTCCGACGTCCTTCCCGCCGCCTTTCCCGCCGCCTTTCCCGTCTGCGCGAGCGGGTGCGGGCAACGCCTCGACCGGTCCTCCCGGCGTCTTGCGATCCGGCAGCCGCAGCGGCACGAAGAGGTCGCCCTCCTTGTCGCCCTCCTTGTTGTTCCTGCCTCCTCCGCCTTTCAACGCCCAGATCGACACGCCGTCCGGCAGCGTCGCCGCCTCCGCCTCCGCCTCCGCCTCCGCCTCCGCCTCCAGGGATCCCTGCTCCCGGGACAACGCCACGGTCAGAAGCAGCGGCGTGAAGCTTGAGGACGCCCCCCCCGGCACCACTTCCTCGATCATCAGGTGGTCGCCCAGCCGCTGCTGACGCAGGCGTTCCATCGGCACGCTGAGCACGAAGACCATCGGCATGCCTGCGAGCGCCCGGGCTTTGAACGCCCCGGCGCCGGAGGCCAGGTGATACAGGACCGGCGCGTCGACCGTCAGCAGCGATCGCCGGCCTTCCAGCGTACCGGGGCCGAAGTGCAGCGAATGTGCCAGCGACGACAGGGGCTGCGCCGTGTCGTCGAGTTGCTGCGCCTCCTCCAGCGCGACCCGCACGCCGCTGGCATCGCGGATCACCAGGGTCCGCGGCGCCTCTTCGCCGGGCGGGAAGAACCGGGCGAGCGTCAGCGGCGCGCCACGGTCGCCCAGCAGCAGCAGCGCATCGCCTTGGCGCTGCAGTCTCAGCGATTCATGCAGGACGTCGGTCTCGACCAGCAGCTGCGTCGCGTCGCCTTCCATCACGATCCGTGCCGGCGTCCCCGCCTGCCAGACGGCCTGGTCGTGCGGCGAGGTGCTGACGATCTCGTTGCCGGCGCGCAGCAGGTAGCGGTTGCGGCCCGCGCCGCCGGCGATGCGCACGCCGGCGCCCGATACGTCGAACTGCTCGTCGAGCCGGCTGCCCGCGATGTCGGCGGAGGCGACGTCCCGCAGGGTCAGCGACTCGAGGTTGCCCAGCTGGAGATGGCGACCCAGGCGTCGGCCGAAGGGATCGAGCGATCCCAGGTCCGCCCTTGTGTCGGCGATCTGCACGACCCACAGCGCGGCGCCGTCCCGCTCGACCAGTGCGCGCAGGTCGACATGACTGCCCGCCGCGTCCAGCACCGCTTCGTCATGGCCGGCCTTGCCGTCGATCGACAGCGCGCTGTGGCGGTCCAGCAGGAAGACGTCGTCGCCATGCCCCCCGGCGACGGGGCGTGTCGAGCTGGCCAGTTCGAACAGCTGTCGCGGCGTGTAGTCCGACGAGTCCGCGGCCGAGTAGGACTGGTTGCGAAGATCCAGCCAGGCGGTGGCGCCCGGCGCCGTCCTGGCGCCCAGATCTCGCACGGCGACGGCGGTGCCGGCCGAGGACTGCCGGTCCTGCAGCAGGAAGGAGAAGGGCGGATCCCCGACGTCGTTGCGGAAGGTCGCGTGCGCCACATGGTGACGCAGGCGCGGATGATGGAATCGCGCGAAACCGCGCTTGGCCAACTGGTCGATCCGATGTGCGCTGCGCGCTTCGTCGTCTTCCTGCAGCGTCTGGGCGTGGCGGCCGGCCGCTTCCCGGGCCTGTTTCTCCGTTTCCGCGCGGACGAAGACGTCCGTGTCGAAGCCGAGGAACTTCGCGACGCTGGCGCCCGTCAACTTGAACCAGCCGCGGGCCGAGCGCGGTGCGCGCAGATCGTCGCCGTATTCGTCCAGCCAGACGCCGATCGAGGCGCCGCCCGCCACCGCCGTGAACAGCGCCCAGCCGGCGGGCCCCGCCAGGCGTCCGAGCAGGCCCAGTCCCGTCGCGAGCCGGCCCGCGAGCGCCACGCCCTGGAGGCCCGCCACCACTGCGGCCAGGCGCATGGTCAGGCCGGTCCCGAGGATCAGGGACGCGGTGACGGTATCGGCGACCAGCGCCTGATGCACGTAGCTGTCCTTGCCGAGGTCGCTGTCGTGGAACTGCTGCCAGCGCCGCGTCAGCATCGCCACGGCGACGCCGGCCATGGCGACGTCGACGATGGCGGGGAGTGCGCGGCCGGTCAGGCGCAGCGCGCCGCCGCCGGACTGCGGGGCGTTCCGGATCAGCCACGCCCCGACCGCTTCGGACAGGGGAGACGCCACGATGTCGGACGCGCCGGCGACGGCCAGTCCCTTGGTGGCGGCGTCCATCTGCCGCCAGTAGTAGGACAGTTGGAACGCGTCGAGCGCGGCGGAGACTTTCTGCCATCCGGCGCCTCGCACCGGATCCGCGACGGCGGACGGCGGGACCGTGCGACGCGCCGTCCGGATCTCGCGGGCGCGGCCCAGGAGGGGCCCGACGACCGGATCGTCCGCCGCCTGGCGGGCCACGCGTTCGAAGTCACCCTCCGCCAGCGCGAGCAGTGATCCGGCCACGCGCATCGAGCGGGAGAGACCGGCGGCATCGGTCGCCGTGCGCGACAGCGCGGCGGACAGACCCGGAAGGTCCAGCCGCAGGTCGCCGTCCTCGCCGAAGGCGAGTCCCCCCACGCCGCGCAGCGTGTCCAGCGCGGACCGCGGCGTGAGCCCGGCCAATCCGTCGAGTTGGAGCGGATCGTCGAAGCGCGTGCGTCGGCCGACGGTGGCGAGCAGGTCGCCGGCGGACGCCGCAGCCTTGGCGCCATCGAGACGGCCCAGGGCGGTCGCGGCGATCGCGGGCGTGATGTCGCCGGTGAGATCCCTGGTCGGGTCGATCGCCCCCGGCCGGCCTTTGCCGTACTTGTCGAGGCGACGCGGTCGCTGATTCCGTCGATCGGTCGTGAAAGTCGAATTCAGGGCCCGGTGCCGCCACTTGCCCTCCACATCGGGCGAGGCGCGGCGCGTGGATGCCGGCGAATCGTCGGGGAACAGCACGTCGCGACTGAACGCCGTCACGACGAAGCCGGCCGCCGTGAGGTGGGTGTCCGAGAAGCGCTCCAGGAAGTTCCTGGGGAAGCTCGACCTGGCCAGCGGGCTGTCCAGCGCGCACGACAGCAGCGTGGCGCTGTGGATGCGGGCGCTGCCGAGGCAGGATCTGAGAAAGTCCGCGAGCCTGCGGGCCAGCAGATCGGCGTCATACCCGCTCAGGAGCCGATCGTGGTGGGGGCTGGTCGACGCGTCGCCGACGACCATGAGCTTGATGGCGCGGTACTTGTCCGGTTCGGCCAGCAGCGCTTCGCCGGTGACGATCTTGTGGCTGCCGTGGCGGTCCAACTGGACCCAGACCGTGCTGTCCTTGCGCTTCACGGCGTGTCGCAGGGCGGCTTCGAGCGCCGCAGGAGAGTCGTTCATCTGCAGCACCAGTTGCAAGGTGTCCGGGCGCGTCCGTTTCTGCGAGGGTGGACCGGCGAAGGCGTCGTTCAAGGCTTGTGTCCATTCGGCGGACTGGGCGTGCGCCGGTGTCAGCTGATGCTTCCAGTGGGCCAGCGCCGGGGGGAACCGGTCCTCGCCCGGCCCGATCTGGCTCAGGAACGAACGGACCTGCGCCATGCCCCACACGTCCTCGCGCAGTCTGCCGTCGGCCTGCCGTTGCGCGATGCGGATCGCCGGGCTGCCGTCGGCGGCGGCGGCGTACAGGTGCCCGTCGTGGTCGACGACCATGCGGCGCAGGAAACGCGTGGTGCCGTCGCCGAGGTCGGCGGGCATCGTGCGCAGGTACCACTCGTCGAGGTCGTCCGCCAGTTGGCTGAGCGGCATCGCCGCCGTGGGCGACAGCTGGATTCGCAGTCCGGCGCAATCGGTGACGAGACTGTTTTTCGGGGTCAGCCACATCCAGGAGATCAGCCGGCGGTGAGGGTCCAGTTTCGGACCCCTGCTGCCCTGGGCGTAGGAGATCGCGGCATGGCGCATCACCTGCAGGCCGGGCATCGGGGTCTCGAACTGGGCCGGCTGCCGACCGGCCGCAAGGGCCGGGGGCGCGACGCCCAGCAGGCTGCGCACCGACGCATCGCTGACCTGAACGCCGTCCTGGCTGCGCCAGCCCGGCTCGGAGGCCGGCTGTGAGCGCGAGATGGCGACCAGGGGGCCGATGAGCCCGCGGCGGGACAGGTGCTCCAGTTCGTGCAGGAGGCGGGGGACATGGTCCGCGAAGACCTTCGGACCCTGGGCGCCCAGGACCTGGCGCATGAGGTCGATGTCGATGTGGAACGGCTGACCCAGGCGGGCAGACTGCGCGGCGTAGAGCGTCGCCTCCGCGCTCAGCCGGAAGGACGCCCAGTTCTCGTCGACCTCGCCGACGGCGGGCGCATGCCACGCGGTCAGCAGAGCGAGCGTGTCCGCGACGGACCAGTGCTCAGCGAGCGGCGGCGTCGCGAGGGTGAACGCCTGCCGGGTGTCGACGCCGAGCAGGCCGGCGACACCGGCCGGCTGCGGCGCTGGTGTCGATCCGCGCAGATCCCGCGCCAGCCGTCGCAACTGGTCGTGCAGACGCAGGAAGGCCACGGGTTCCACGATGTTGCGGCCATGGAGGTGTTCGAAAGTGCGGCTGTTCTGGTCGAAGCCCCGGAAGAGGGGGGCCAGTTCGATGGGCACGCGCTGGAGGAGCTGCGGATCGGCGTCCGTCGCCACGCCCAGGCGGTCGAGGATCCAGCGCTGCATGCCCTGGCCATCCAGACGCACGACCGGCAGCCGCAAGGGCGCCGTCCCCACGCCGTGCACGGTCAGCCGGCCCACCACCAGCGCCTCGGCGGCGAACAGGTTCTGCCAGGGAGGCAGCGCCGGAGGCGTCGACCCGTCGTCCGTCGGTGCCAGCGGCGCTCGCGGTGCTAACGGTGCCAACGGTGCCAACGGTGCCTGCGGTGAGTCAACGCGCGAGGGCCCCGACGATGTCGACGGACCGGCCTGGGGATCCTTCCCAGGCGAGAGCGGCAGGACCTTTGATCCGGACGGGCCGACAGTCGCACCCGCGCCCGGGGGGGTTGTTCCCCTGCTGTCGGACGACGGACTGAGCCAGCTGAGATCGCCGTCGTCGAAGGGGTCGGGGCTCCGACCGGTTGAGCGGCTCAGGGGCCGTCCATCGGCGCTCTTCGCGATCGTCGATCCGTCGACCTCGTCGAGGTCCAATCCGTTGTCCAGGAGATCGGAATCGAAACTGAAGTCGCTGCCCGCGTCCAGCGGAACGGAAAAGCCGAGGGACGACCTGCTGCCCGATGTCCCGGACGTCGATTTCGGAGTCACCGAGTTCGCGTCCTGCGTCGCGCCCGGCGTCACGGAAGACGGCAGGTCCACGCGCGCCACCACCGCATCGCCGGCAGGCGCGAAGTTCCTGGCGGCCTCCTGCACGAAACCCCTCCCGGCATCGAACCGCCAGGTCGGCCGGACGTGGGGCCGCACGTCGTCCTCGGTCTGGAAGCCCGACCCGACCCCGGTCCATTGCCCGAACGTGGGCAGCACGTCGGTCTCCCAGACCACGCGACCGATCACGCCGGCGTCGCGCAGGCGCAGCAGCGCGTCGTGCAGTTCCAACGAGACGCCGGCGGCGGCCGCCACCGACCGTTTCGGATACGCGGCCGGATCGACCAGATGCTCCGCCAGCGGCTTGACGAGCGTACCGCCCGGCGGACAGTCGACCGCGTCGATGAACTGCCGGGCCAGTGCGCGGGTCGTTGCGATCTCATACCCCGGCGCCCTCGGATTCAGCAGCTTCCAGGCCTTCTTCAGCAGCCGCCTGAATCCCGCCGAGGCCGCGGTCGCATCGAATGCCGCCGGGCCGCCGCCCGACCCGAGCGTCAGGTAGGCATCCCGGAAATGCACCGGATCGCCCGACAGCAGCCCGTCGACGATCTCGGCGCAGGCCCGGTCGCGCAGATCGGCGGGCAGATCGGCGGTCGACTGCGCCGCGAGGCTCTGCAGCTCGGGCAGCGCGGCTTCGCGCAGCGTCCGCTCGTCCGCCTGCCTGAGCGACCACTCGCGGACGGCGGTCTTGATCTCAGTGGCGATCGCCGTGAGACGCACGTCCCGGAGCCGTCGCGACAACGCCGACGTCACCGGCGCCAGATCCTCGTTCGGGGGCGTCCACAGACCCTCGATGAAGGCATCCAGCATGGCGTCGGCCCGTATGAAGCGGTATTCGCCGAGATCCTTGTACGCGCTGATCTGCACCAGACGCCTCAGCGCGACCAGGACGGTGAGCGGCGTCCGTTCGCGCGAGGCTGAACCGTCGAAGCCCAGCGACAGCATCTTGTAGGTCGCGACGAAGTCCGGGAGCGATCCGCCCTTGACCATGCCGTCCAGGAGGTGCCGCAACGCGCCGGTGGCGCTGTCGCGCCAGCGCGGTGTCTGGTAGCGGGACTCGAGCAGGGAGTCCAGCGGGCCCGCCAACGCCCATTCCGGGCTGGTGAGCTCGCGGTACGGGAAGTCCTGGTCGACGACGGCCGGAGCCAGTGTGTCGGCCACATGGTCCGCCCAGACGGGGGAAGGGGATGCCGCCACGCGACGGGCGTTGCGGCCGGCGGGCTGGGTCTCCGACGCGGAGGTGTCGACGGAGACGCCGGAGCGGAATGGAGCTGTCATGGGGCCTTCGCGAAGGAAGCAATGGGAGACGCTGAGTGCGACGCGGCGACGCGTCGCTCGGCGCCCTGGCGCCACACCGCCTCGCCGCCTCGCCGCCTCACCGCTTCACCGCTTCACCGCTTCACCGCTTCACCGCCTCATCGCCTCATCGCCTCATCGCTCCTTCAGACTCTCGCTGCCCGCGCGCTCCAGCGGACTCAGCAGGAAGCCGATGACGCGGCGGCTGCCGGTGCGCACCTCCGCGCTCAGCGCCATGCCCGGGCGCAGCGGCACGCGCGCGCCGTCGACCTCGATGTCGCGTGCCGCGAGCGTCAGCGTCACCGCGAAGCGCGGTCCGAGTTGTTCGTGGTCGATCGCATCGGGGCTCACGCGCGTGACCGTCGCCGGCAGCGTGCCGTGGCGCGTGAACGGGAAGGCCTCGAGCTTGATCGCCGCCGCGTCGCCCACGCGCACGAAGCCGATGTCCTTGTTCTCGAGCATCACCTCCGCCGTCACCGGCGCGTCGTCGGGCACGACCACCATCAGCGTCTGCGCTTCGGTGACGATGCCGCCGGCCGTGTGGACCGCGAGCTGCTGCACCGTGCCGTCGACCGGCGCGACCAGCCGCGTCAGCGCCTCGCGCCGGCCCGCCTTGCGGTGCTCGGCCTCGATCTGCGACAGCCGCGACGCGGCCTGCTCGCGGCTCGCATGCCAGCGCTGGCGGACCTCGGCGATCAGCGCGGCGCGGGTCGCCCGGGTCTCGTTCAACGCGGCCTCGGTCTCGCGCGCGCGGGCCTGCAGGGTCCCGAGTTCGCCGCCCAGGTCGACCCGCTCGCGCCGCCGGTCCTCCCAGGCGTGCGTGGACGCGAAGCCCTCGCCGGCGAGCGCGCGCAGGTCCTCCTCGCGCCGCGCGGCCAGCGGCAGCGCCGCGTCGAGGCGGGCCGCCGCGGCCAGCGCCGTGTCGCGTTCGGCGCGGCGCCGGTCGGCCTCGGCGTCCAGCCGATCCAGGCGCGCGCGCAGGTCGGTCCACTCGGCGCGCACCATCGCCAGCGTCTCGTCGCGGCGCGCGGCGGGCCAGTCCGGCGGCAGGTCGGCCGATGCCGCCATCGGCGCTCGCGGCACCGCGGCGGCGATGACGGCGCCGCCGTCGCGCGCCGCGAGCGCGGTCAGCGTCTCGAGCAGCCGGTCCGCCCGCCAGCGCTCGGCCGAGACGGCCAGCCGCTGCTCGTCCAGGCTCTCGCGGTCCGCGGCGGGCGCCGTCGGGTCGAGCTCGACCAGGGTCTCGCCGGCGCGGACCCGCTCGCCGTCGCGTACCCGCACGCGGTGCACCACCGCGCGCTCCAGCGGCTGGACCAGCTTGCTGCGCTCGCTGACGACCAGCTTGCCGGACGCCACGGCGAGGATGTCCACGCGGCCCACCAGCGACCACACGAGCGCGATCGCCGCCAGTGCGATCAGCACGACGACCGTGCGGCGCGGCGCCGGATGCATCGGCGTATCGCGGATCGCCAGCGCCGCGGGCAGGAAGGCGGCCTCCTCGGCGAGGCGGGCCGGTCCGGCCAGCTCGCGGCGCGCGGCCCACGCGGCGGCGAACACCTCGCGCTGGCGGTGCCAGAGCTCGGCGGGGCCGCCGAAGCGGTGCGACAGGCCGGACTTCCAGCGCCGCAGCCGCTCGCGTGCGGCGCCTGTCCAGCGGGCGATCATGCGGGCGGTCGTGCGGGCGGTCATGCGGGCGGTCATGCGGGCGGTCGTGCCGGCCGTCCCGGCTGCCTTCTCGCGGGCCTTCATGCGGGCGCTCCCGGACCGTCCTGCATCGCCCACAGCCGCCGGTACAGGCCGTCGGGCAAGGCCATCAGCGCGTGATGCGGTCCCTGCTCGACGACGCGGCCGCGGTCCATCACGACGATGCGGTCGGCGCCGCGCACCGCGCTGAGCCGGTGGGCGATGATCAGCACGGTGCGGTCGCGGCAGATGTGGGCCATGTTCCGGTGCAGCACCGCTTCGCTTTCGTAGTCGAGCGCGCTGGTGGCCTCGTCCAGGATGAGGATGCGCGGATCGGTGAACAGCGCCCGCGCGATCGCGACGCGCTGGCGCTGGCCGCCCGACAGCGAGCCGCCCTGTTCGCCGACGATCGTGTCGTAGCCCTCGGGCAGTTCGCTGATGAAGTCGTGCGCGCCGGCCAGGCGCGCGGCGTGGACCACCGCCTCGATCGGGGCGGCCGGGTCGGCCACCGCGATGTTCTCGCGCAGCGTGCGGTTGAACAGCACGTTGTCCTGCAGCACCACGCCGATCTGGCGGCGCAGCTGCGCCGCGTCGACCAGACCGGTGTCGACGCCGTCGATCAGCACGCGCCCCTCCTGCGGCAGGTGCAATCGTTGCACCAGTGTCGTCAACGTGCTCTTGCCGCTGCCGGAGCGGCCGACGATGCCGACCACCTCGCCCGCGCGCACCGCCAGGTCGACGCCGCGCAGCGCCGGCGCGGCCTCGGGCCGGTAGCGGAAGGTGACGTCGCGCAGCTCGACCGCGCCGCGCAGCGCGGGCAGTTGGGCCGCGCTGGTCGGCGGCGCCTCGGTGCGCGTGTTGAGGATGTCGCCCAGGCGCGCCATCGACAGGCCGGTCTGCTGGAAATCGGTCCACAGGTTGGCCATGCGCATCACCGGCTGCGCGACGTGCTGCGCGAACATGTTGAAGGCGACGAACTGGCCCACCGTCAGCGCGCCGTCCATCACCTCCTGTGCGCCCCACCACAGCGTGGCGGCCTGGGTCAGCTTGCCGACCAGGCCGACGCCCTCGTGCCCCCAGGCGCCGAGGTTCTGCGTGCGGAAGCTGGCCGACACGTAGGCCGCCAGCTGACGGTCCCAGCGCCGCGCGAAGGCGGGCTCCAGCGCCCCGGCCTTGACGGTCTGGATCGCGGTGACCGACTCCACCAGCATCGCTTGGTTCTCGGCGCCGCGCGCGAACTTCTCGTCCAGCCGGCGCCGCAGCACCGGCACGATCAGCACGCTGAGCAGCACGTAGCCGGGCAGGCTGGCCAGCACGATCAGCGTCAGCGGCACGCTGTAGAGCAGCATCACGGCGATGAAGGCGACCGAGAAGAACAGGTCCAGCACGACGGTCAGCGCCTGGCCGGTGAGGAAGGCGCGGATGTGCTCCAGCTCGCGCACGCGGGCCACCGAGTCGCCCACGCGCCGCGCCTGGAAGTAGGCCAGCGGCAGCGCGGCCAGGTGGCGGAACAGCCGCGCGCCCAGCTCCACGTCGATGCGGCTGGTGGTGTGGCTGAGGATGTAGTGGCGCAGACCCGAGAGCAGGCTCTCGAACAGCATCACGACCACCAGCCCCACGACGATCACGTGCAGCGTGGACAGGCCGCGGTGCACCAGCACCTTGTCCATCACGACCTGGAAGAACAGCGGATGCGCCAGCGCGAAGCCCTGCAGCACGAAGGAGATCAGCAGCACCTCGCCGAGCAGGCGCCGATGTTTCACGAGCGCGGGGATGAACCACGAGAAGTCGAAGTGGGCCATCCGGCCCACCAGGCTGGCGCGGCTGGCGACCAGCATCAGCGCGCCGTTCCAGCGCGCCAGCAGCGCCTCGCGCGTCAGCCGGGCGGGACGGCCCGCGTCGGCGGCCGGGTCGGCGACGATCGCCTCGCGTTCGCCGAAGCGGCCGATCACCACCGGCCGCGCCGGAGCGTCGGGCGGCTCGCCGTCGCCGCGCAGCCAGATCATCGCCGGCAGCGGCACGCGCGCCAGACGCGCGGCGTCGGCGTCCAGGCGTCGCGCCTTGAGGCCGAGCAGCCGCGCGGCGCGGAGCAGGTCGTCGGGCTCGACGGGATCGTTGGGCCCCAGGCCGAGCTGGTGCGCCAGCGCCTCGGGTTCGGCGGCGATCTCGTGGAAGGCCGCGATGAGGCACAGCGCCGCGAAGGGCGACACCCGAGCCGGGGCGTTCGCGGGCGGTGGGAGACGGAGCGGGGAGTTGGGATCGGCCATCGGACACTCACGGGACGCGGGAAGCGCCGTGAGTGACCGTGGGGGAGCGATGTGTCGGTGTTTGTGCTGCCGTGCCGCGGCCCGGGCGGCCTCATGACCTTCCTGTCCGTCTTCCGATCAGGCGGTCGACGCCGGCCTTCCGGCGTCCGGCCTCGTCAGCGGCTGTGCGCCGTCAGCTTGGCCAGCGGCGCGGCCAGGCTGATGCCGGGCGCGGCGCGGCGCGCGCTGGCGCGACCGTCCTCGTCGGCCTCGTCCAGGTCCGGATGAGCGGCGCCCAGCGCGAGGCCGGTCGCGCCGGCGTTGTCGCGCCGCATCGCCACGCCCACCGCCAGCATGTCGATCACCAGCAGGTGCAGGATGCGGCTGATCATCGGCAGGTGGGTGGCGACGTCCTCGACGTGGTCGACGATCAGCGCCGCGTCGGCCTTCTTGGCCAGCGGCGACTGGCTGGCGGTGATCGCCAGCACGTGCGCACCGCGTTCGCGCGCGGCGTCGGCCACCGCGATCAGCTCGGGCAGCTTGCCACTGCTGCTGATCAGCACGGCGACGTCGCCCGCCTTGAGCGTCTGCGCGGCCAGCAGCTGCAGCCGCGGCTCGACATACGCGTTGCACGCGACGCCCAGCCGCAGGAACTTGAACTGCGCGTCCTGCGCCACGACGCCGTAATGGCCGATCGCGAAGAACTCGATGCGCGAGGCGGCGAGCAGCAGGTCGATGCTGCGGTCGATCATGTCCCGGTTGAGCTGGCTGCGCACCTGCAGGATCGCCGAGGCGGTGTTGCCCAGCACCTTCTCGCCGAGCTCCACCATCGAGTCGTCCTGCGTCACCTGCGTGTGGCTGACCGGCACCGTGCCGGTCAGGCCCGAGGCCAGCCGCAGCTTGAAGTCGGACAGCCCCTCGCAGCCCAGCGAGCGGCAGAACCGGATCACCGTCGGCTGGCTGACGCCGGCGGCGCGGGCGATCTCGGCGATCGGGTCGTTGAGCACCTTGCGCGAATGCGCCAGCACGTGGTCGGCCACGCGCTGCTCGGCCGGCGACAGGCCGTCGCGCGCACGCCGGATCTGGCTGACGATGGCGGAAGCGCCGCCGCTGTTCTGCAAGGTGCGCAGCTGCGCGTCCAGGATCGCCGACGCGCCCTTGAAGGTCGCGTGCTCGGCCGTGATCACGAAGGTCGGGATCGCGGTGACGTAGTCGGAGAAGCGGCCCTTGTCCTCGAAGCGTTCGCGGAAGCGCGAGCGGTCGAAGTACTCGCCCAGCCGCGGCACGATGCCGCCGCCGATGTAGATGCCGCCCAGCGCGCCCAGCGTCACCGCCAGGTTGGCCGCCGCGGTGCCCAGCAAGGTGCAGAAGAGGTCCAGCGTCGCTTCGCAGACCGGGTCGGCGGCTTCGAGCGCGCGCGCGGTGATGTCGGGCGCGGTCAGCGGCTCCGAGGGCTGCTTGAGGTAGTCCGCCATCGCGCGGTGCATCAGCTCAAGACCCGGCCCCGACAGCAGCCGCTCGAAGGAGACGTGCTCGTATTCGTTCCAGGCGAAGCGCAGCAGCGCGATCTCGCGCTCGTCGCGCGGCGCGAAGTTGGTGTGGCCGCCTTCGGAGCCCAGCGAGATCCAGCCCTCGCCGGCCGGGATCAGGCCCGACACGCCCAGGCCCGAGCCCGAGCCCAGCAGCCCGATCACGCTGTGCGGGCGCGCCTCGCCGCCGCCGATCTGGCGGATCTCGGTGCCGCGCAGGCGGGGCAGGGCCATGGCCAGCGCGGTGAAGTCGTTGACGACCACCAGCGTGTCCAGGCCCAGGCGCTGGCGCGCCTCCTCGATCGAGAACTGCCAGTGGTAGTTGGTCATGCGCACCTGGTCGCCCTCGACCGGGTTGGCGATGGCGATGGCGGCGTGCGCCACCTTCAGCTGGCGCGGCAGCCGGTCCATGTAGGCGCGCACGGCGGCATGGAAGTCCGCATGTTCGGCGCAGCGCAGCAGCGCGATGTGCTCGAACTCTCCGGGAGTGGTCTCCAGGGCGAAGCGGGCGAAGGTGCCGCCGATGTCGGCGATCAGCCGGGGACTGTCGAATTCACGCATGAAGCGGCGATTATGGCGCGCCGCCCCGTCGCTTCCTGAAGGGGTTCGCCCTTAGGAGTAACGCACGCGATCACCCCCTGCGGCCCGGCGCCGGCCATGGCCTGCAGCAGTGCGAAGAACCCGGCCGGCGGCGTCGCGGGCGTGCCCGCCTGGGTGGGGGGCTGCGTCTTTCCCTGCCCGGCCTCGACCGTCGTGAATGCCACCTCGGTCAGCCAGGTGCCCTGCGGGAAGTGGCCGTCCTCGCCGGCCAGCACGTAGCGGCGGTAGGGGATGCCGCCGGTATCGACCGCCAGGGAGGTGTCCGCGCGTGCGTCGATGCCGACCTGTCCCGACACCGCGCGACGGCCGCCCTGCGCGTCCTGCGCCCACAGGCGCCAGCGGCCGGGCGTGCGCGCAGGCGGCGCCTTCGGCACCGGCGCGACATGCAGCGTCATGCCGCCCAGCGCCACGGCGTGCTGGAAGTCGAAGCGCAGTTCCGCCCGGCCGGCCGGGTCGCCGGTGAGCGCCGGCGGGGTCTCGGGGGTCCCGTGCGGCGACGGCACCGGTCGCCACGCCCAGGCCTCGCCGGCCCGCAGGACGCCGTCGACCAGGTGCTCCGGCCGGCTGCGTCCCCACCAGCGCTGGTCCGGCGGCACCGGCGTCTCGACCAGTTCGACATGACCCGCCTGGAGCAGCGCCCGCTGCGGCAGCCGGCGCGAGAACTTCGAGAAGTCGATGTGGCGTCGCTCGGCCATCATCGATCCGGGCTGCGCGACGCGATTGACCTCGTGGTTCGCTGCCAGCTCGCGGGCGTGGGCATCCGGGGGCTGGCCTTGCGGAAAGAGCAGTTCGCCCGGGGCGATGTCGTAGCGCACGCCCGGCGCCGGCTCGGTGTCGGCGCGGCTGAAGTGCAGGCCGTATTCGTCCAGCTTCAGGTGCTTGCGCGACACGTAGCGCCAGATCGAGGCGGGCAGCGCCTCGCCGAGCGGCCCCGCCGTGTCGACATCGATCAGCCCCGACCGGTCGCCCGAGCCGTCGTAGCGCGTCCGGTTCAGGTTGCCCAGCAGCAGGTCCTGCGCCGACACCCGCGCATGCCGCAACGCGGCCAGCATCGCGCCGTCACGCACGCCGGCCTGCAGCATGCCCACCGTCCAGGCCTCGTCGAGCGTGCCTGCGTCGAGCATGGCCTGCGCCAGCTCGGCCGCGATCGCGGCGGGGCGGCCGCGCAGGTGCAGCACGGCCTCGAGCAGGCCCCTCAGACCGGGGCGGGCGGCCAGGTCGGCGGACAGCCCGCCGTCGGCCGGCGGGCGCAGCAGCAGGACGAAATCCGCGATCGTCGCGTGGGGCCCGGCGGCCGTGGCGGGGGGCAGGCCGGCGCGCCAGGTCTCGAAGGCCTTCAGCTCGGCGAGCGACAGGTCGTGGCGCAGCGCGGCGTCGACCTCGGTCCATGCACGGTCGCCGGCCGCCAGGTGCGCCAGCACCGGTCCCTGCCGCTCGACGCGCCAGGGCAGCGGCGTGCCTGCGGCCGCATAGCCGGCGATCCACGACGCCGGCAGCGGCGGCAGCCCGGCGGCGTCCGCGAAGGCCAGCAGGTGGTCGATGCGCAGCAGCTCCTCGAAGCGCGCGGGGTGCACCGCTTTCGCGACCGCTTCGGACAGGCCGCGCAGGCGCAGCCAGGCCAGCACCACCTCGCGCGCCGGCAGCTGCGGCGGACCGGCGCGTCGACGCAGGTCGGCGCGCAACTGCGACAGGGCCAGCTCGGCGTCGGCCTCGTCCGCGTCGGGGGCAGGCAGCGTCTTCTGGAACCGGTCCGGCGTCGCCGCGAAGTAGCGTGTCTCCGTCCGCGTGTCGCCCGCGTATTCGGGGGCCAGGTCCAGGCCCAGTCGCCGTGAGACCTCGCGCAGGTTCGACGGGACGCGGAACTGGATCGTCTCCGCATGCCGGTAGTAGTCCTGCAGGAACACGGTGGCGAGGGCGCGCCCGTCGGGCGCCCGCGCGTCGGCCATCCTCGGCGCCAGCACCAGCGAATGACCGTGCCGGGCGATCCGGTAGGCGGAAAAGTCCGCGGGCAGCCAGACGGTGCGGGGGGCTTGGGCGGCGGTGCCGGGATGCGCCCGCGCCGATGGCGCGACCCGGATCAGATGCGTGCCGGCGCCGGCGACGAGGTAATCCCGCTCGGCGGCGTGCGGCCGGTGGACGCGCGTGCCGGTGAGCGGATCGATCAGGATCTCGGCGTGGCGAGGTCCGGGCTGCGGCGCGTCGCCGTTTGCCTCCGCCTCTGCCTCTGCCTCTGCCTCTGCCTCTGCCTCTGCCTCTGCCTCTGCCTGCGGGGCTACCTCGGCCTCCCGGCCGTTGTCCGCGTCGGTCGCCACCTCGGCGTCGACATCGGTCCCTCCCCGCGGGGGCTCCGCCTGAACCGTGATCGACCCTTCGGGTGCGGCATCGGGCGACGGCAGGCGCAGCGGCTTCGGGTCGGCCCGGCCGGTCGACGTGCCGCCTGCCAGTGCCCAGACCGTGCATCGGCCCGACCGCAACGACCCGGCGGCGTCGGTCCGGCCCGCGATCCCCAGCCCGGGCAGGACCAGGACCAGCGGCGCGAAGTCCGGCGCGGCGCCGTCGGGGGCGATTTCCCGGATCGTCAGCGCGTCCTCGTCGAGCCGGTAGCGCAGCCGTTCGACCGGGACCTCCAGCAGGAGGGACAGCGGGACCGCAGAGAGCGTGCCTGCACTGAAGCGGCCGCCGCCGGACGGCAGATGCCAGCGCGTGGGCGCGTCCGCCGTCAGCAGGGCGCGCCGCGCGACCGGCGTGTCGCGGGGAAGGTGCAATGTCCGCGCGAAGCGGCTCGCGGACCGCGCGTCGGCGGCGAGCTGGCGCGGATCCTCAGGCATCAGCCACACGCCGCTGGCGTCGCGGATCGCCAGCTCGCACGCCGTCGTCCCGTCGGCGCCGAAGAAGTCCTCCAGGCTGAGCGGCGCGCCGCCGGCCGACAGCCGCAGCGCGCGGCCCTCGCGTCGCAGCTGCAGCGTCTCGTGCAGGACGTCGACGTCCACCAGCAGACGCCCGGCCCCCGGCGCCATCCGGACCCGCGCCGGCGTGCCGGCCTGCCACAGCACCGCGTCCCGGCCGGAGCTGGTGACGATCTCGATGCCGGGTCGGGCGACGTAGACGTTGCGGCCCGCGCCGCCGACGACCCGGCCCGTGGTCCCCTGCACGTCGAAGCGTTCGTCCGCCGGGCCGCCCACGACGTCGGCCGACGCCGCGCCGCGCACGGTGAGCGCTTCCATGCCGTGCAGCTCCGTGGCGAAGTGTTCGCGCAGCGCGGTCGCGTCGTGCCCGTCCGCCGCCTCGCCCAGGCCGAGCCGCTGCCCGTCCACGCGCAGGATCCATCGCGGCGTGTCGCCGTCCGGCGGCAGCGTCCGCAGCACGACGTGGCGTCCGTCCGCTTCCAGCTGCACCTCGTCCCGGCCGGCGCGACCGTCGACGGCGACCCGGCTGTGCGCGTCCAGCAGGAACAGGTCGTCGCCGTCGCCGCCGTCGGGACCGTCCTGCGCGCCGTGCAGGTCGAACAGCTGGCGATGCGGATGGCCGGGCGTCCGCCAGGCCAGGCCGCCCGGCAGGTCGGCGATGTCCATCCAGGCGATGCCGCCCGGTGTGGAGCGCGCGCCCAGGTCGCGATGCCGCAGGTCCTCCCCGAGGACGAGGGGCGGCCGGTCCTGCAGGGCGAAGGAGAAGGGGAGTGCGTCGGTCCCGGCGCGCCAGGTGGCGTGGGCCGCGCCATGCCGACGTCGGGACTGCCGGATCTCCGTGTAGCCGCTCTTGGCCAGTTGATCCGCCCGGAAGTCCATCGCGGTCTCGCGTTCGCCGTCCAGGGTCGTCGCGCGCTCGCCGACGGCCCGGACGGCCAGATGCTCGGTCTCCGCGCGGTCGAAGGTGTCGGACCCGAAACCGAAGAACTTGGCGATCGTGGCGCCCACCAGCGTCGCCCAGCCCTGCGCGCCGCTGCCCCGGCGGACGTGGTCGCCGTACTGCTCGGCCCACAGGCCGGTGGTCACCGACCCCATGGCGGCCATGGACAGCAACGCAAGAGGCAGCCCGGCGCCGTTGGCCAGCGCGGCGGCCTTGCCCAGCGAGGTGCCGGCGAGCGCCGCCAGGCCGCCCTTGAGCGCCGCAGCCAGCTGGATGCCGTTCATGACCCCGGCGACGCCCATCAGCGCGCCGGCCGTCGCCGTGCTGGCGATCAGGGCATCGCGGGCGTGGTCGTCCGCATGGTCGTTCGCGTGGAAAGCCTGCCATTGCAGCGCGATCATGGCCAGCGACAGGCCCGTCATGAGGAAGTCGGCACCGCCGCCTTCGAGCACGCGCGCGGGCAGGCGCAGCAGGGCCGATCCGGACACGCGCGTCGAGGACAGCAGCCAGCGCCCCACCGCCTGGGCCAGCGGCGACACGACGATGTCGGTCATCTGCGCCACGGACAGCGCCCGCAGGGTCGTGTCCATGTGCCGCCAACCCTGCGCCAGCTGGAAGGCGCCGAGCACCGTGTTGACGCCGCCCAGGGCGAGCACGCCGGTCTGCGTCCCGTCGAGGTCGTGCCACAACCCGGTCAGCCCCGCACGCACGCGCCGGGCCTGCCGCACGAAGCGCCGGACCGCGGCCGGGGCGGACCGCGCCTGCGCGCGCAGACGGTTGAAGCCGGCATCGTCCAGCGCGATCAGCGAGGCGGCCAGCCGCATCGTGGCGACCCCGGGCGGCGACGCGTCCGACAGCGCGTCGAGCAGGCGCGCCGGCCGGATCAGGAAGCCGCCGTCCGCAGGGAGGTCGGGGTCGAGGTAGCCGGCGGCGCGTAGCGCGGCCAGCGCCGAGTCCGGCGTCAGCCGGGCGAGCGCCGGCAGGTCGAAGGGATCGTCGGCGAGCACGCGCCGTCCCAGCGCGGCCATCTCGATCTCGCTCCTCTGCGACTCGTTCATCGTCGACCCGTTCATCGTCGACTCGTTCATTGCCGCTCCGACCCGGGACCCCTCGGGACGGTCGCGCACCTCCAGCGCGGTGTCGTCGTGCGCCTGGCTGCCGGTGCCCGCGTCGCCGTCCTGGTGCACCGGTCCGTCGGGGTATTTGTCGACGGTCTCGATCTCCCGCCTGGACCCCGGCTCCCCGCGCCAGTGGCGGATCACCGTCGTGCCGCTGGCATGTCGCAGGAACGGCGCGTCGGGCCCGTCGCGGGTCGCGCGCAACGAGACATGCGGCCGGTCGTCCGGAAAGAGGATCTGCCGCCGGTAGGCCGTGACCTTGACGCCGTCGGCGACGCAGGCCAGTCTGGAGAACTCGCGCAGGAACTCGCCGGGGAAGTCCATGGCCGAGAGGCTGGTGTCGAGGGCGCAGGACAGCAGCGTGACCGCCTGGATCCGGTCGCGCCCGACCAGACCCGAGAGTTCGCGGCCGGCCCGCGCGGCCAGCTGCGGACCGGTGTATCCGCTGAGGCGGCGTGACAGCTGCAGGTCGGTCGATGCCTGGCCGACGATGATCACCTTGGCGGGACTCTCCTGCAGGACCTGCGCCGGCAGGTCGCGGCCCACCACGACCCGGCTGCCGCCCGAGGCGTCCGCCTGGATCCAGACGATGCCCTGGGGATGGCGGACGGCCAGCCGCAGGGCCGCTTCGAAGGCGGCGGGCGACGGATCCATCTGCAGCACGATCCGCACGCGGTCGGGGCGTCGCCGAGCCGCGGACGGCGGGCCATGGAAGGTGGTCTCCACGGCGTCCCGCCAGGCCGGCATCCAGGCGTGCGCTGGCGTGAGCTCATTGCGCCACTCGGACACCGGCAGCAGGGGCCGCGCGAGCGGGTCCCGGACCTCGGACAGGAAGGCGCGCACGCGCGCGGCGCCCTCCGGGTCTTCCTCCAGGCGCCCGTCCGGTCGCCGGCGGGCGACCCGCAGCGACGTGCCGCGCGGCACCGCGCACACCCGGAGATCGCCGCCGCCGTCGAGCACCAGCGACTGCGGGAAATGCTGCGGTCCGGGGGCCCCGTCCTGACCGAACAGGCGCAGGTTCCACTCGTCGAGCTCGGCGCTCAGATCCGCCGCCGAGGGACCGCCGGGAGACATGCGCAACTGGTGGCGGAACTGCGGCGCGCCCCCCGGGGCCGTGGTCTTCGATGCCGGGAGGGCCTGCCCGGGACCCAGGATCTGGCCGGACGCCGGAAGCAGCTGGATGACAGGCGGGGAGACGTCGGGCGACGGGAACATCCGACGCAGCACGGCCCAGCCCGGCATCGGCGATTCCATCGTGGCCAGTTGCGCCGGCCTCAGCGCCGCGACCTGCCCGCGGTCCAGCAGGTCGCGCACCGCCACGCGGTCGGTGCTCCAGGCCTCGCCGGCGCGGCGCCAGCCCTGGGCGACGTCGCCTGGCCGGCGCGATACCGCGACCAGCGGACCGAGGATCCCGCGCCCGGACAGGGATTCCAGCGCCGGGAGCAGCCTGAGGAAGTGCGCGCCCGGCCCGGTGTCGCCGGCCCCGTCGCCGCTCGTCAAGCGCCGCGCGAGATCGACGTCGATGTGAAAGGGCAGGCCTTGGCGCGCCGCCCGCATCGCCTCCATCGTGATCCTGGCCACGAGCAGCGTCGCCTGGGCGGAGGCGGTCACCCGGTCGCCCGAGGAGGCCAGGGCGAAGGACAGCAGCCCGAGCGTGTCCGTCGACGACCAGGCCTGGACGGCGCCGGGCCGGGCCGCCAGCAGCAGTCCGGACTCGGCGCCCAGCAGGCCGGCGATGTCGGGATCCGCGCCGCCTCGACGTCCCGGCACGAGCGTGGCGATCAGGGTCCGGAGCGCATGGTGGAAGAGAAGGAAATCGGCGGGCGTCAAGGCGGTGGCCGAGGTCGTTGCGGTCGCCGCGGCCGGCGCCGGCGTCGGGCGGGTGCCGCCCAGGACGGCCGGGAAGTGCTCGTGCAGGAAAGCCTCCAGCGCGGGTCCGATCGTGTGCGTCGAGGCGTGTTCGACCGACAGGCGTTGCAGGATCCAATCGGCCAGGGCACTGGCGGGCAGGTCGATCCGTGACCGCGGCAGGAGGGGGCCGTCGCGGACCTGGAGCGCGAGCCGGCCGGCGACCAGGGCCTCCATGGCCACGTGGTTCGTGGACGGCCGCGCGGGCGGCCCCATGTCGCCGATGTCGCCGGAGGCTGCGGACATGTCGGCGTTCACGTCGACGACAACGCGGCGGACCGGGTCGAAGCGCAGCCCCTCCGTGAGCATCGCCACATCCGCGAGACGGGCGCTGAAGCGCCCGTCGGGCAGCTTCCGCCACGCGGCGACGGGACTGCCCGGCGCGGGCTGGTCCGCGACCAGTGCCAGCGTTCCGACGACGCCTTGCGCGGAGAGCGCCTTGAGCGTTTCCAGGCAGGCGAACCACAGCCCCGCGCGTTCGCGCGCGGTGCCGGGCGAGGCGACGTCGCGCGCGTGCGTGAGGAGGGCCAGGTTCATCGTGAGCAGTCGGTTCCGGCCGCCGGACCGGAGGGCCTCGGCCATGAGCTCCGCCATCGCGCGGCCGCGCGCGGTGCGGTGCACGATGCGCAGATCGCCGTGCGCGACGAGAAAGTTGGCCGTTTCCTTGCAGAGCGCGCGGAAGGCGCGGGAGGCCCGTTCGCCGATGTCGGCGGGCGGCACGCCGTTCGCCAGTTCCGCGTCGACCAGGATCGAATAGGCGCGGCACAGTTGCCAGGGCGAGGCGTCCAGCACGGCGTTCAGCAGGCCGTCGGCCATGGCGCGGAACTCGGCGGACGGCAGCGGCACGTCGAAGCCGGGGACGGGATGCAGCCCGAAGTCCTCGCCCAGACGCGCGCGGACATCGTCCGTCCATGCGAGGGGGTGGGGCGGCCATCCCTGGGCGGCGTCCTCCAGCATCGCCGCGATCAGGTCGACCCGACGATGCTCGGGCGACAGGATCACGGGGCCCTCGGCGTCCCGGACCGGAGCGGGCGGCGGCGTCAGCATCGGCATCTCGTCGGAGGGCTGCGGCGGCGGATCATCGTGCGCAACAGGCGGCGAGAGCCTCGGCATCTGCTCGGCGAGCTGGGACGGATCCGCGCGCCGGGCGTCGGCGAACGCGTCGGCCCGGCGCGCGGCGTCGTCTCGCCGGGCGTCGTCGAATCCCAGGTCGAGGTCCATCGCGCCGAGGACCTCCGTCTTCAGGAGGCCGAACGCTTCCAGGGCCCGCGTGCGCGGCGCGGCGTCGGTCTCGGTCGCGAAGGCGTCCAGCAAGGACTGCCAGGCCTGCTCCAGCGGCGCGGGGGACGTCCCCAGCATGCCGCTCAGCATGTGGTCCAGCGCCAGCGCGAGCGGCGCCGGTCGCGCCGCAGGAAACCGGCGGACGAGACGCCCGGTCAAGGTCCCCGACCAGGCGGTCCTCACGCGCTCGACGGCGGCTTGCACAGGGGGGACGGCAGGGGGATCGACGTCTGGAATCATGGCGGCCTCACGCAAGGGGGGGAGCTCGTCAGTGCCGCCGCGCCAGGCGCCGCCGGCTGGCTCGAAAGACGATGGATGGCGCGGGTTGTGGCTGGGTGCTGTAGTGTGACTACAGTCATTGGGCAGTCTGGCGGCCCTCTGCTATCGAATGAAAACTTCATTGATGACAGGCGGTTGCAGTTCATTGCGGAAACTGGATCTGATATCGTGCGGCGCGCGAGCGGCGACCGGGTGACTTCGCTCTTGTGTGGGTGGTGTAGTTTTGCTACCTTGTGCGGAGACTGCCATCCGGCGGTCAGCGGCGCTCGGCCAATGCCGACAACAGACATCTCGCCGAACCGGCGAACCCGTCGAACCAGCAGGACAAGAACAGTGCAAGCAGAACAGGGTGTGGTGAATCAGGGCGCGGACGCTGCGGGTTATCCGTGGCTGGTGGCGGACATCGGCGGCAGCAACGCCCGCTTCGCCTGGGTCGACGGGCCGGGCAAGGGCGTCGATCACGTGCGCAAGCTGCCGGTCGCGCAGTACGAGTCGCTGCGCGCCGCCGCCGAGGCCTATCTGAAGGAACTCGCAGGCCTGGGCGTTTCGGCGCGACCGAAACGGGCCTCGCTCGCGCTGGCCACGGCCATCAACAGCGACCGCATCGAGCTGACCAACAGCCACTGGACCTTCTCGCGCAGCCAGCTGCAAGCCGAGCTGGGCCTGGATGAATTGCGTCTGCTGAACGATTTCGAGGCGCTCGCGCTGTCGCTGCCCGGTCTGCGCGCGGACCAGGTCGCGGCGGTCCCCGGGCCGAAGCTGGCGACGCCGCATGGCACGCTCGCTGTCATCGGGCCGGGCACCGGCCTGGGCGTGGGCGGCGTGATCGAAACCTCCGGCGGCTGGGTCGCGCTGGCGGGCGAGGGCGGTCACATGACGCTGGCGCCGACCAACGACTATGAGAGCGAGCTGCTGGCCGCGGCCCGCAAGGACTTCCCGCATGTCTCGGCCGAGCGTTTCCTCTCGGGCGTCGGTCTGCCGACGCTGCATGCCGCCGTGGCCGCCGTGGCCGGTCAACCGTCCGCGCAACGCCTGACGGCCGAGCAGATCGTCGAGGGCTCGCTGTCCGGCGACGTCCTCTGCGTGAAGACCATGGACCAGTTCTGCGCCTTCCTCGGCAGCTTCGCCGGCAGCGTCACGCTGGCGCTGGGCGCGCGCGGCGGGATGTACATCGGCGGGGGCATCGTGCCCCGGCTGGGCGAGCGATTCTTCCAGTCGTCCTTCCGGGAACGCTTCGAGCAGAAGGGTCGTTTCGCGCCCTATCTGGCCTCGGTGCCCTGCGTGCTGATCACCGACACGCTGACGGCATTGGCGGGTGCCGCCTTCGCGCTGGAGCAGTCGGTGCGCTGACCTGTTGTCGATGTTGTCGGCTGGTTGTAGTCCAGCTACATAACGTGCTCTGAACGGCGGCCCTCGTGGCCGCCGTTTTTCATTTCATCTCCCTAATTTGCTGGTTTCTCGGTAGAAACCCGAAGTAACTTCGTCGTTTTCGCGCCATGGAGGGTGTGATTTCGAGCGTCCAGGGTTTGCGAGGGCTTGGATCGTGATCTAGTTTTAGTACAGAATTCTTCCAGAACGTTGGGTTCCGCCGTTCATACAGGAGACAAACAAATGAAGACATCGCACGCCTCGCGCGAGTTGTTCCGGATGCAGCCCGTCGCTGCCGGTTGCCTGGTGACGCTGGCCCTGATGGCCGGCGCCGCCCATGGGCAGCAGGCTCAGGCCCAGAACCAGGCCGCCGCGCCGGCCCCGGCCCAGACCGAAGCCGACAAGCAGGCGGCCGCCAAGGCCGCCGCCGACCGCCAGCTGGAAACCGTGACCGTCACCGGCATCCGCCGCGGCATCGAGGCCGCGATTTCGGTGAAGAAAAACTCCGACGCCATCGTCGAGGCCGTGTCGGCCGAAGACATCGGCAAGCTGCCCGACGTGTCGATCGCCGAATCGATCGCGCGCCTGCCCGGTCTGTCGGCGCAGCGCGTCGCGGGACGTGCGCAGGTGATCTCGGTGCGCGGCCTGTCGCCCGACTTCGCCACCACGCTGCTCAACGGCCGCGAGGTGGTCTCCACCGGCGACAACCGCAGCGTCGAGTTCGACCAGTACCCGTCCGAACTGCTCAGCGGCGTGGTCGTCTACAAGACGCCGTTCGCCGACCTGGTGGGCCAGGGCCTGTCGGGCACCATCGACATGCAGACGGTGCGTCCGCTCAACTTCAGCACCCGCGTCGTCACGCTGAACGCGCGCGGCCAGCGCAACTCGCTGGGCAAGGCGGCCAACGCCGACGCCACCGGCAACCGCCTGAGCGCCAGCTACATCGACCAGTTCGCCGACCGCAAGGTGGGCGTGTCGCTGGGCTATGCGCACCAGGAGACGCCGACCCAGGAAGAACAGGTCGGCCTGTACGAGCCCTGGGACCAGTCCGGCCGCACCGGCCTGCCGACGGGCACCTACAACTCCGGCGGCATCAAGGCGCTGCGCCGCACCGGCAAGACCGAACGCGACGCGCTGATGGGCACGATCGAGTTCCGTCCCACGCAGAACTGGACCAGCGTCGTCGACGGCTTCTGGACCAAGGCCAAGCAGGAAGACACGGCCAACCAGTTCGAGATGAGCATGACCTGGAACGGCAACAACGCGCCGCTCGACTGGTCCAACCCGACGGTCAACAACAACGGCACGCAGACCGGCGGTACGCTGCTGAACGCCTACCCGCTGGTGCGTGGCATGTACAACAAGCGGGACGACAAGATCGTCGCCGCCGGTTGGAACAACAAGCTCAAGTTCGAGAGCGGCCTGACGCTGACGGCCGACGTGAACTACTCCAAGGCCACCCGCAAGGAACTGAGCCTGGAGAACAACACGCAGCTGCTGGCCGCGCCGGGCGCGATCCCGCTGGACAACGTCAAGCTGGCCTTCAGCTCGGGCGACTTCTCGCAGATCGTGCCGGGACGCAGCTACTCGGATCCGACGCAGCTGTACCTGCAGAACACGATCTACGGCTCGGGCTACGGCAAGCTGCCCAGCGTCAAGGACGACCTGGCCGGCTTCAAGCTGGTGGGCAACATGCCCGCGCCTGAGGCGATGTCGGGCTGGTTCTCGGACTTCGAGGCGGGCCTGAACTACGCCGACCGCTCGAAGAAGAAGCGCCAGCCGGAAGGCAACATCAACGTCGGCGCGCAGGGCAACACGGCGATCGGCTCGGAGTTCCAGTACAGCCCGGTGGACCTGAGCTTCGCGGGCCTGGGCCTGATCCCGGCGTGGAACGTGCCGGGCGCGGTGGGTCGCTACATGACCTTCCAGCCGACCGAGTCGCTGAACTACCTGATCCCCAAGGCCTGGGACGTGAAGGAGAAGAGCACGACGGTCTTCCTGCAGGCCAACATCGACTCGTCGACCTTCGGCATCCCGATGCGCGGCAACGTCGGCCTGCAGGCGGTGCACACGGACCAGTCCTCGCAGTCCAACTACTGGGACAGCACGCTCAACGGCGGCGCGGGCGGCGTCAAGCCGATCGACGGCGGCAAGAAGTACACCGACTACCTGCCGGCGCTGAACCTGTCGTGGCAGCTGCCGGGCGACCAGACGGTGCGTTTCGCGCTGGCCAAGCAGATGGCGCGTCCGCGGGTGGAGCAGATGAACGCGGGCATCGAGTTCGGCGTCGACGGCGCGACCGGCAAGCCGGGCGCGTCGGGCGGCAACCCGACGCTGAACCCGTGGCGCGCCAACGCGGTCGACCTGTCCTGGGAGAAGTACTTCGGCAACAAGGCCTACGTGGCGGTGGCGGGCTACTTCAAGGACCTGCGCAGCTACATCTACAAGCAGACGGTCGACAACTACGACTTCTCGCGCTTCGTCACGGACTACGTGCCGCAGCCGGGCCAGCCGCCGGCGCAGCTGACGGGCAACTTCACGGCACCGTACAACGGCCAGGGCGGCCAGCTGCGCGGCCTGGAGCTGACCGCGTCGCTGCCGCTGGAGCTGGTGACCCCGGCGCTGAAGGGCTTCGGCATCACGGCCAGCGGGACCTTCAACAGCAGCAACATCACGATCCGCGATCCCGACAGCGCCAGCAGCGTGGGCAGCGGACCGATCACGCTGCCGGGCCTGTCCAAGCGCGTGTACAACCTGACCGCGTACTACGAGGCCAACGGCTTCGAGTTCCGCGTCAGCCAGCGCAAGCGTTCGGACTTCATCGGCGAGATCGGCAACTTCAACGGCGCGCGCACGCTGCGCTACGTGGTCGGCGAAAGCATCGTCGACGCGCAGATCGGCTACAACTTCACCGACGGTCCGCTGAAGGGACTGGGCCTGCTGGCGCAGGTCAACAACCTGACCGACGAGGCCTATCGCACCTACGCGGGCACGAAGGACCGGCCGTTGGAATACGTCAAGTGGGGTCGCACGTTCCTGCTGGGCGCGACCTACAAGTTCTGATGAACGGCTGAGCCGGAGCAATCCGGTTCAACGCAGGCTCAGCGAATGAAACAGCCCCGTCCGGCGTGAGCCGGGCGGGGCTGTTTGCTTGAGGGTGTCCGACGGCATCTCACGGGCTGCCGGCCCTCTGACAACGATGTTCGCGAATCAGGCAAACTCGTGCAGCGAGAAACCGCCCAGCGCCGTTGCTGGCGCTTCGGCGATCCACGAGAGATCTCATGTCGTTCAGCTCCAACCGGAAGGCAGTGTTTGACGAGTCGCTGCCACTTGAGCACCGGGCCTCGCACGCGAGGTCCTGCGCGCTGCATGTCGCCAACAAGCTCGGAGTGCCCCGAAGCGCCGTGTTCGTCGAGGTTGCGCGTCGAACCCGTATTGATCTCGATCACCCGGCGAGCGTCGCCGAGGTGCTCCGCGCGTTTGCATTGCTGGAAGAACTCAGGCAGGGTCAGGCGTTGCTCGCCAGTTCCCACGAAGGCGGCTGACCCGCCGCCTACGTCGGCGAGATCAGCGACTTCAATGGCGCGCGACGCTGCGCGCAACGAAAGATGCAGCCCCGTCCGGCGTCAGCCGCGTGGGGCTGTCTTCATTGTGGAACGATAGACTTCTCCCGCTTGAAAAAACATAGATATTCATGAAATCATGAATGTATTAATATCTATGTTATGCCGAAGAGACCCGTTGCGATTGATCAGATGCCTGTTGCAGTACTTGCCCATCTGCGTGAACTGGGGGAGAACTTGTCGCTCGCACGCAAGCGCAGACAAGAGCCGTTGAAGTCCTGGGCGCAAAGAATCGGCGTCTCTCAGCCCACCTTGATGCGCATGGAAAAGGGGGATCCCACCGTCTCGATGGCGGTTTACGCGACAGCGCTGTGGCTCATGGGGCGGGATACGGCGCTGCCGGAGCTGGCTGCGCCCGAACATGACCGCGGTGCATTGGAGCAAGCGGTGCGAGTCGCCAAGCAGAGGGCGGTCAGGAAGCGCACAACGATCGACGAGCGGCTTGCCGCTGTGGATGCCGCTGCACGCGCGAGCTCAAAACACGGGAAGGGTGAGGCATGACGGTCTACCGCGAGGATTACGAACCCACCGACATGCTTTGGCTGTGGGAACTCACGAATGCGTCGTCGCCACGGTTGATTGGCGAACTCCGCCTCGTGCGTTCGCTCAAAGGCGTGTCTTTGACCTACGCGAATGCCTGGCTCAATCACGGGTTTGCGCTCAGTGAGGATCTGCGCCTGGACAAGGGCGAGATCCTGCCTGCAGAGAAGGAAACGGCGGTCGGCGCGGTTGACGACGCGCGACCTGATCGTTGGGGCGAGCGCGTGATCCGCTTCCTCGATCGCCCCAAACGTCTGTCGGTGCTCGATTACCTGTACTACGCCGGCCATGAACGCTTCGGCGCGCTCGGGGTCTCCACGTCGCCCGACGTTTATCTCCCTCGCCGCTTTGGCCCCCTGCCGCAACTGGCAGACGTCGCAACGATGGAAGACCTCGCACGGCGAATCCTTGTCGGGGAACCTGTGGACGAGGCGAATCGGCGTCTGATCGCCCCGGGTGTGACCCTCGGTGGCGCGCGGCCGAAAGGTCTGATCAACATCGATGGCCATCAATGGGTCGTCAAGTTCTCCGAGCCAGGCGAGGACTTCGACATGCCACTGGTCGAGCACGCGACGATGACGCTGTGCGCATTGGCTGGTATCGAAGTCGCCGAAACGCGTGCGATTCGAATGCCGCAGGGGAATGCAGTCGCAGTTCGTCGGTTTGATCGATCTGGCGATCGTCGTCTACATGCCATGTCCGCCAACGTGGCGCTGAAGGCGATGAAAGCCGAACTCGGTTATCCGGAACTGGCTCAACTGCTGCGGCGTCGAGGAGGGACGGGGGATGGAAGGGCAATGGAGCAGATGCGCGAGCTGTTCCGTCGCATGGTGTTCAATATCCTGATCGACAACACTGACGATCATGAAAAGAACCATGTGCTGCTGAACACGCAGGGCGGGGAACTCAGGCTGTCGCCGGCTTTCGACGTGCTGCCGTCGGGACAGGCGTTGGGCTACCAGCAACTGCGCGTCGGGACCGAGGGGCACGACGCGACGATCGACAACGCAATGACGGAGGCTCGACTGTTCGGTCTCAAGGATCACGACGCCAGCGCGGAAGTTGCTCGTGTTGCTCGCGTTGTTGCAGGATGGAAGGAACACTTCCGCAAGACCGGAGTCGCTTCACGCGACATCGATATGCTCGCCCAGCAGATCGATCGCCCGCACCTCGCCTCGCAGCGCGCGGCGCACGGCGGCTGACATCAATCCCCCACCAGCACCCGCCCCGTCATCGGCCCGATCTCCACGAGCAGCTTGCCGTTGGCCGCTGCCTTCATCGGCGCGCCCGGTGTCATCGCATCGATGAAGGGCGTGCCGCGCAGCGCGGGCGGGAGCGTCAGCTCGACGCGCAGCGGCTGGTCGGCGTTGTTCATCGCGACGATCGCGTTGCGCTGGCCGTCCTGGCGCAGCAGCACGATGACGTGCTCGTCGAGCCATAGCGGTGCCGACAGGGTGCCGTGTCGCAGCACGGGCTGCGCGTGGCGCATCGCCACCAGACGCTTGAACTGGTCGCGCAGCGCCAGATCCGGCTGGCCGCCTTCGTCGGCCCATGGATACGGCGCGCGGTTGTACGGATCCTCGCCGCCGCCCAGGCCCACCTCGTCGCCGTAGTAGATCGTCGGCGCGCCCGGGTAGCTCATCTGGAAGAAGACCGCCAGCAGCAGGCGGCGCTTGGCCTCGGCAACCTTCTCCGGCGGGCTGTCGTCGCGCACGCCGAAGTGATGCAGCGCGCGCGGCTGGTCGTGCGAGGACAGCAGCGTCATCGACGCGAACAGCGACGGCGCCGGGTAGGACTCGCGCAGCAGCTCGAGGTTCTGGTAGAGGCGCTCCGCGTTGCCGCCGGCCGCGTAGTCCAGCACCGTGTTGCGGAAGATGTAGTTCATCGTCGCGTCGAAGGTGTCGCCGAGGAAGAACTTGCTCGCATCGAACCAGGTCTCCGCGATCGTCAGCGCGCCGGGCTGATGGCGCTTCACCGCGACGCGCCACGCGCGCCAGAAATCGTCCGGTACCCACGGCGCCACGTCCATGCGCCAGCCCGCCGCGCCGCGGTCCAGCCAGAACTGCATCACGCCGTCGCGACCGAAGGCGTAGTCCCGGAACGCGCGGCTGGACTTGTCGAGCTCGGGCAGGTCCTTGATGCCGATCCAGGCGGCGTACTGGTCGTCGGGGTGGGGCTTGGAGAGGTCGAACTTGAACCAGCTCGCATAGGGCGACGCGGGGTTGGGCTTGCCGTTGTCGAAGGCGCCGCCGGCGGGAAAGTTGCCGAAGCGGTTGAAGTAGGGCGAGTCCGCGCCGACGTGGTTCAGCGAGGTGTCCGGGATCACGCGCAGGCCGCGCTTGCCGGCCTCGCTGGTGAGGCGCTCGAAATCGGCGTTGCTGCCGAAGGCCGGATCGATGCGCTTGTAGTCGCCGGTGTCGTACTTGTGGTTGCTGGCGGCCTGGAACACGGGCGTCAGGTAGAGCGCGTTGGCGCCCAGGTCGCGCAGGTCGTCGAGCTTCTCGATGATCCCGGCGAGGTCGCCGCCGAAGAAGTCGTTGTTGTAGACCGCGTCCGAACCGTCGCCGCTGCCGGGCTTGTACGGCCGGTCCAGCCAGCGCGGGTGGCGCTCGATGCCGTGGTCCTGGTACTTCGCCTTCCCGACCTCCGGGTCGTTGGTCTTGTCGCCGTTGCGGAAACGCTCCGGGAAGACGTAGTAGTAGACGAGATCGCGGGCGAAGTCCGGGACGGCGAAGTCGGAGGCGTGGATGGTCTGCCGGTAGCGGCGGATCGCGAAGGGCGGGATGGTTCCCTTGGCATCGGGACCCTTGCCATCGGCACCCTGAGGCAGCGGCGCGACGGTAGCCGGCCCCATCGACCCCTTTTCCTTGGTCCAGTAGATGGGGTCGGCGTTGTTCTGCACGACGTAGCGTGCGCCGCCGATCGTGGCGACGAAGTAGTAGCCGTAGACGCCCGGGCCGCCGAAGCGGTGACGCGCTTTCCAGACGTCGCGGCCGGCGGCGGCCCCGACACCGGTGCCGGCCTTGTGCAGCGGCACGCGGGCTTCTTCGGCGTAGGCGATCAGGTCTTCATTGCCTTCGACGCGGCGGCGCTCGACGACGAGCTCGAGCTTGTCGACGCCGGGCAGGGCGGTCAGCTGGAAGTCGACCCAGGTCTTGGCGGGCTGGGCGCCGAAGGGCTTCTTGAACTCGGCGAGGCGCGAGTCGTAGCGCAGGCTGGCGGCGATGGGCGACAGCGCCGCCGCGGCGGGCGATGAGGCCGATGACGCCGATGACGCCGATGACGCTGGCGCTTCGTCCCGCGGCGGCGACGACATCTGACCGGAGGCGAGCAGCGGCGTCAGCAGCGCGGCGCACGAGACGCGGCGAAGAAGTCGGGGCAGGGAGGTCATGGACCGACGCTATCGCGAAGCGAGGCCGGTGGATGCTGGTGTTTCCTCCGGACCCCCGGCCTGGCAGCGCCGGCGCCCCTCATCGGAGGGCGGTCACCCGCCGCTGGCCGATCCCGACGCCGGTGTCGCCCCGGTCGCCTTCCTCCAACTCGCCAGCGTGTTGGCGAACTCGATGACCGCCATCGCGTAGTAGCTGCTCTGGTTGTAGCGGGTCACCGTGTAGAAGTTCTGCGTGCCGGCGACGTAGACCGGCGCGGCGCCGCCCATCTGGAGCTCGATCAGCGCCAGCGGCCCGTTGTGCGCGCGGCCCTGCGGCGAGAGCTGCGCGCCGACCGATTCGAACTGTCGCGCGTCCAGCTGCGGCAGCACGTCGCTGATCAGCAGCTGCGCGCGCGCCGCCGTGTCGTTGGGGACCTGCACCTCGTAGTGCGTCGGCATGCCGCGCTGCCAGCCGTGTTCCTTGAGGAAGTTGGCCACCGAGCCGATCGCGTCGACCGGGCTGTTGATCAGGTCGACGTGGCCGTCGCCGTCGAAGTCGATCGCGTAGCGGCGCCAGCTGCCGGGCATGAACTGGCCCCAGCCCATCGCGCCCGCGTACGAGCCCTTCATCGCCATCGGATCCAGGCCGTTCTCGCGCGCCAGGATCAGGAACTGGCGCAATTCCTCGCGGAAGAACGGGCTGCGGTCGCGTGCGCCGGGCGGCAGCGGCGAGGGGTAGTCGAAGGCCAGGGTCGCCAGCGCGTCCAGCACGCGGAAGGAGCCCATGATGCGGCCGTAGAAGGTCTCCACGCCGATCACCGAGGCGATGACCTCCGCCGGCACGCCGTAGGTCGCTTCGGCGCGCGCCAGCGTCGCCTCATGCGTGGCCCAGAAGGCCAGGCCGGCCTGCAGCCGCTGCGGTTCGACGAAGCGCTGCCGGTACGCGCCCCAGTCCTTCGCCTGCCCCGGCGGGCCGGGCAGGATCAGCCGCTGCACCGTCGGCTGCGGCCGCGCCAGCGCCAGCACCGCGCGCAGTTCCTCGCGCCGATAGCCCAGCGACTCCGCCTGCGCGTCGGCGAAGGCCATCACGTCGGCGCGGTCGCCGTACTCGGGCAGCACAGCCGGTTTCTTCGCGGGCTTCTTCGCCGGTTTCGTCGCCTTGGCCTTCGATGCGGCATGCGCAGCCGCATGCGGCCTGGCCGGCGAGGGCGTCGATGTCGGGGCCGTGGATTGCGCCATCGCCGGCGTCGCGACCAGAGCGGCCATCAGCGGTGTGGCGGCCATCGAGGCCTGCAGGAGCGTGCTCAGGAACACGCGGCGGGGGGAGGAACTGCGGGTACGGCGGGAAACAGTCATGCGGGCGGTCATGCGTGCGGAGTTGCGGGCGGCAACGCGCGGGGCGTGGCGGTGAGGCGTGGACGCGGGAAGACGGAGCGCAAGCGGATCGATCGATCAACGGGCCAGCGCCTGCCGGAGCTCGGCGCATTGCGCCGCGAACTGGCGTTGCCATTGTGACGTGGCCGCGGCGAGGTCCTGTCGATAGCGCTGCGCTTCCAATTGCAACAGCGACGCCGCCACGGCCTGGGCAGGCGCGCCGTGGCGTTCGACGAGCGAAGCCGCCCAGCGACGCGGGGTCTCGTCGTCGCGGGTGGGCAGGCCCAGCCGGTCGAGTTCGCGCCGCACGCGCAGGCGCTGACGCGACCAGGGATCGTGAGGGCGGCGCTGCCACGCGGCCGCGCCGGCGCCGATCGCCGCGGTGGCCGTCAGCAGGGCGCCGGCGACCTGGCCGAGCGTGGTCCAGTCCGGGTTCTCGAAGCCGAGCCGCTTGAGCAGGCTCATCTGCTCGCCGGTCGAGAAGTTCAGCACCGCTTCGCGCCAGCGGTGGTTGAGGCCTTCCCAGACCGCGCGCAGATCGTTCAGCAGGCCGGGTCTGAGCTGGTTGATCGCGCCGGTGATCAGACCGGGGTCCGGACGCAGCAGCCGGCCCTGGACCCGCTCGGGGGCGACGGCCGAGGTCGGGTCGGCGCGCTGCCAGCCGCCCGACGGCGTCCAGAACTCGGCCCAGGCGTGGGCCTGGCTCATGCGCACGACGAGGTCGCCGTCCTGCAGGTTCTGATCGGCGCCTTGGAAACCGGTGACCACGCGGGCCGGCACGCCCGCCGCGCGCATCAGCACGACGTAGGCGGAGGCGAAGTGCTCGCAGAAGCCGAGCTTGCGGTCGAACCAGAACTCGTCGATGGCATCCGGGGTCGTCTCGCCGTAGACGCCGGGGGTGAGCGTGTAGCCGTAGCTCTCGCGGCGGATCTTCGTCAGCAGCTCGCGACTCGCCGCCTGGGCGCGGGCGTCCTCGTCCAGTGCGGCGAAGCGCTCCCGCAGCGTCGCGCCGTAGGCCCGGGCGCGCGGGTTGAGGTCGGGCGGCAGGCTCAGCGATTCATTGCGGTCGGCGGTGCTGAGCCGCGTGCTGGGCGCCGCGCGCGGCCACGCCTCGTTCCTGAAGCGCAGCACTTCCGCGACGGGCGTCGGCACCTGCCACTGGCCTTGCGGCGCGCGGGTCGCGGTGAGGCGTCCGAGCGGCAGGCGCGCGCCGGAGGCGCCGGGGGCGAATTCCAGCATCGGGATCGCGGTCACGCGCAGCGGATCCATGGTGACCTCGTAGCGGAACACGGGGCCCTGGAGCGTGGGTGCGTCGTCGCCGGGCGACCAGTTCACGCGAGACGCGGTCCAGGTCCGGCCGTCGAAGCGCGACAGCACCTGGGCGCGGAAGTACAGCTGCGGCTGGGCGGGCGGCGCGCCGTCGAAGCGCAGCCGCATCGCGATGGTCTCGTCGCTGGCGACCTCCGCGAAGGCGCCGAAGGTCATCGAGTCCGACAGCCCGGTGCGCGCGCCCGAATCCTTGGGCAGTCCCCACAGCGGCGGGAAGCGCGGGAAGAGCACGAACAGCGCGACCATCACCGGCAGTCCGATCAGCGTGTTGCGGGCGGCGATGCGCGCGGCGAGCTTCAGGCTGGGCACGCCTTGCGGCATCTGCGCCAGCACCAGGGCCGACAGCAGGGCCCAGACGCAGCCGATCATCCAGATCGCGACCAGCGGCGACTGCGAGTACAGGAACTGAGTCAGCACCAGGAAGAAGCCGAGGAAGAACACGACGAAGGCGTCGCGCCTGGCGCGCAGCTCGAGCGTCTTGAGCGCCATCAGCATCGCCAGCATCGTGATGCCGGCCTCGCGGCCGAGGATGGTCTTGTGGGTGGCGAAGGTCAGGCCGATCACGAGCGCCAGCACGGCCAGCAGGCTCCACCGGCCGGGGAGCGCCTCGCTGCGCCAGGCCAGGCGCGCGCGCCAGCCGAGCATCAGGGCGGTGAGCAGGCTGCACCACCACGGCAGATGGCCGGCATGCGGCAGTAGCGTGGCCGCGATGATGGCGAGCAGGAACAGCGTGTCGCGCGCTTCGCGGGGCAGGGGGCTGCGGTGCTTGATCGAGCCGCCTGCGGCGGTCGCCGGGTTCATCGTCCGTCCTCCGCGATCAACGCCAACGCTTCCATGCACACCCGGAAATGGTCCGGGCCCAGGTCCGGCTCGATGGCGACGTCGCGCAGCTTCAGGCCGTAGGGCAGGCCTTCTTCCTCGGCGCGCTGCACCCAGGCGGTCAGGCGCGAGACGCGGAGCTCGAACGGCAGCCCGCGCGTGGCCGCCAGGTCCAGCCATTGCTCGCTGGCGCGGCTGCCCAGGCGCTCGCGCACGAGCAGCGCCGCGCCGCCTCCGCCGCTGCCCGACGGCGGCTGCGGTTGCGCCAGCGCGAGCGCCGACTTCTTCCACAGGATCTGACGCGGCGAATCGCCGTGCCGGTACGGTCGCAGTCCCGGGTCGTCGCCCAGGCCCGGCTGGCCCTGGCCTTGCGGCAGGCCTTCCTCGACCGCGGCGGCCGGCGGCGCGTCCAGTTCCGGCGTCGGATAGACCCAGGCCTGCGCCGCCGGGCGCCAGTAGCTCCAGGTCACGAACAGGCCGAAGGGGAAGTGCGATTCGATGCGCAGCCGCGGCAGCGCATGCCGGCCGCGGGTCGCGAAGGTCACCTGCAGGTGCAGTTGCGCGTGGCCTTGCGCGGGGACGTCCGCGTAGGCCGTGTCCGCCGACTTGGATTCGGGCAGGCGCAGTCCGATGCCGAAACGCGCCGCGCCGGTGTTGTGCAGCCGGATGTCCAGCGCGAGCGGCTGGCCGGCGTGGGTCGCGGGCGGCGTCTTCAGGTCCAGCTTCAGGCCGCGCAGGTTGGCGTGCGTCGCGTTCATCGACGCCATCCCGGCGCCCGCCAGCACGAAGGTCAGCAGATAGCCCAGGCTCAGCTGGTCGTTGATCGACGCGAGCAGCAGCACCCCCAGCGTCGCGACGAAGGCGGCGCCCGGCCGGCTCGGGATGATGTACAGGTTGCGCTGCGTCAGCGCGGTGGTGTCGCTGGGGGGATGGCGGCCCTGCCACCACGCGTCCCAGCGGCGCTGCCACGGCCAGCGGATCGCCGGCAGCTTCAGCGAGGGGAGCTTCACGGCAGCGGCACCGCGGCCATCATCGCGCGCACCTGCTCGCGCGCGCCCCGCGCGCTGCCGCCGCGCGGCCGCAGGCGGTGCGCGATGGTCTGCGGCAGGATCGCCTGCACGTCGTCCGGCGAGACGTAGTCACGCCCGCTCAGCAGCGCCTTCGCCCGCGCCGCGCGCAGCAGTGCGAGACCGGCGCGCGGGCTCAGGCCTTCCTGGAACCACTCGCCGGAGCGTGTCGCCTCCAGCAGCGCCTGCAGGTAGTCCAGCAGCGCCGGCGAGGCGTGGATGCGCAGCACCTCGCGCTGCAGCTCGCGCAACTGGTCCGGCGTCATCACCGGCTTGAGCGCGCGCAGCAGCTCGCGGCTGTCGCCGCCCATCAGCAGCTCGCGCTCGGCCTGGCGGTCCGGATAACCGAGGCTGATGCACATCAGGAAACGGTCCAGCTGCGACTCCGGCAGCGGGTGCGTGCCGAGCTGCTCGCTGGGGTTCTGCGTCGCGATGACGAAGAAGGGCAGCGGCAGCGGATGGGTCGTGCCGTCGACGCTGACCTGGTACTCCTCCATCGCTTCGAGCAGCGCGCTCTGCGTCTTCGGACCGGCGCGGTTGATCTCGTCGGCCAGCAGCACCTGGCTGAACACGGGGCCCGGGTGGAACTGGAAGGCGCTGCCGCCGGCCGCCTGCGCGCCCGGCTGGTAGATGTTGACCCCGAGCAGGTCGGACGGCATCAGGTCGGTGGTGAACTGCACCCGCGAGAAGCGCAGCCCCAGCGAGATCGACAGCACGTGCGCCAGGGTCGTCTTGCCGACGCCGGGCAGGTCCTCGATGAGCAGGTGGCCGCCGGCCAGCAGGCAGGCCAGACAGTCCTCCGTCTGCGCCTGTTTGCCTTTGATGATCGTGCTAATCTGCCGGCGCAGGTCGGCCAGCGGTTGGGAGGCGAGGGTCGGCGCGTCGGAACTCATCGGCGCACGATATCTCAGAATCGGTTCGCTCCGCTGGAGCGCCGTGCATGCCCCGACCGCTCGCTGAACGTGTCCCGACCGTGCCCTGAATGTGCCCTCGACCGCGCCAGCCCCGACCATGAGCACCGCCTTCATCAGCCATCCCGACTGCCACCGCCACGACATGGGCGCCGGCCATCCGGAATGCCCGCAGCGCCTGGGCGCGATCGAGGACTGGCTGATCGCGCACGGCGTCGATGTCGCGCTGGACCGCCATGAGGCGCCGCGCGCCGAGCTCAAGTCGCTGGAACGCGCGCACTCCGCCCGTTACGTCGCCGAGCTGAAGGCGGAACTCGAGGATCTGGAGCAGCAGGCGAACCAGGGGGTGCCCAACCCCATGAAGGCGCTGGATCCGGACACCTGCGCCAACGCGTTCACCTGGTCCGCGGCGCTGCGCGCGGCGGGTGCGGCGGTGGCGGCGACCGACCTGGTCGTCGACGGCCGGGCCGAGAACGCCTTCTGCGCGGTCCGCCCGCCCGGCCATCACGCGACGCGCGACCAGGCGATGGGCTTCTGCTTCTTCAACAACGTGGCCGTCGCGGCCCGGCATGCGCTGGACGTGCGCGGCCTGGACCGCGTGGCGGTGATCGACTTCGACGTCCACCACGGCAACGGCACCGAGGACATCCTGGCCGGCGACGACCGGGTGCTGATGGTCAGCATCTTCCAGGACCCGCTGTACCCGTACTCCGGCAGCGAGCCCAAGGGCGCGAACATGCTCAACGTGCCGGTGCCGCCGTACACGCGCGGCGCCGAGGTGCGCGAGATGATCGAGTCGCTGTGGATGCCTGCGCTGGAGCGTTTCAGGCCGCAGATGATCTTCGTGTCGGCCGGTTTCGACGCGCACCGCGACGACGAGCTGGCGCAGCTCGGCCTGGTCGAGGCGGACTACGAATGGATCACGCTGCGCATCATGGACGTGGCCCGCCGCCACGCGAAGGGGCGCATCGTGTCCTGCCTGGAAGGCGGTTACGACCTGGGCGCGCTGGCGCGCAGCGTGGGCGTGCACCTGCGCACGCTGGCCGGCATCTGAGCGGCGACCTCCGAGGTCGCCTGAGCCGGATTCAAGGCCGACCTCGGGCCGGCGCGACAATCGCGCCCGCAACCGTCGGCGGACCGGGGCGCACACAGTCGGTCCCACGACTGAACGACCCGGCCAGGACCGGCTCCCGAATTGCATTCCTTCTTGAGTTCCATCTTGGGCAACACCACTCCCCTGAACCACACCCTGAGCCTGCGCGAACTGGAATCGCTGCTCACGATGCTCGCCCGCCCGCAGGCGCTGATCGAAGTCGGCCTGGTGCTGGCCTGCCTGGCGCTGTCCTGGCTGATCGTCTACCGCATCAGCAAGCACGTGACGGCCGCGCCGGGGCATCACTCGGTGCTGCTGGGGCACCGCGTGTTCGACGGCGTGCTGTTCCCGGTCATCGCGCTGCTGCTCGCGCTGGGCGCGCGGCGCGTGATGCCGCTGCTGGGCGAGCCGGTCGCGCTGTTCCGCGTCGTCATCCCGGTACTGCTGTCGCTGGTCGTGATCCGGCTGGTGGCGCGCGTACTGCGGGCCACGATGCCCGATTCCATCGGCATCAAGCTGCTGGAGCGCAGCGTCTCGTGGGTGGCGTGGCTGGGCTCGATCCTGTGGATCGTCGGCGTGCTGCCGATCCTGATCGAAGAGTTGCAAGACGCGGATCTGACCTTCCTCCCGAAGAACGGGAAGGCGTACATCACGGTCTATGACGTTCTCCTCGGCGTGCTGCAGGTCGGTGCGGTGCTGCTGGTCGTGCTGTGGCTGTCGTCGATCATCGAATCGCGTCTGCTGCGCGGCAAGTCAGTCCTCGATCTGTCGATGCGCAAGATCGCGGTGAACCTGACGCGCACGGCGCTGCTCGTCATCGGCGCGATGGTGGCGCTGAACACGCTGGGCCTGAACCTGAGCGCGCTGTCGTGGCTGGGCGGTGCGGTCGGCGTGGGTCTGGGCTTCGGCCTGCAGAAGATCGCGGCGAACTACGTCTCGGGCTTCATGATCCTGGCCGAGCGCTCGCTGCGCATCGGCGACATGGTGAAGGTCGACAACTTCGAAGGCCGCATCAGCGACATCAAGACGCGCTACACGGTGATCCGCGCGCTCAACGGCCGCGAGGCGATCGTGCCCAACGAGTCGCTGATCACGACGCGGGTGGAGAACCTCTCGCTCGCCGACCCGCAGGTGAACGTGTCGACGGTGGTGCAGGTGGCCTACGGCACCGACGTGGACGCGCTCTTCCCGCAGCTGATCGAGGAAGTGAAGCGCGTCCCGCGCGTGCTGTCCGAGCCGTCGCCGTCGGTGTCGCTGAGCAACTTCGCCGCCGACGGGCTGGAGCTGACGATCGGGTTCTGGATCTCGGACCCGCACAACGGGCAGGGCGGGGTGCGCTCGGAGGTGAACCTCGCGATCCTGCGGCTGCTGAATCGCTTGAACATCGATATTCCGTTCCCGCAGCGCGTCGTGCGCACGGTCGCAGAAGCTCCGGTCGCCGAAGCTCCGGTCGGGCCCGTCGTTCCCACGGAGAAGTGACTGCCTGCGTCGGGGAGGGCTACGCCGCGGTGAAACGGATGACCCGATGGGAGGCCGGTTTCTCGCGCAGGCGGACCGTGGTGATCCCCTCCGGAGCGGCCTGCCACCGCGCGCGGCCGAGCGTCGCGAGGTCGTCGTAGCCGCCCAGCCGCTCGAAGCGCTCGAACACGAACGGCAAGCCTTCACCGGCGTTCGGCGTGCCTTCGTCGCAGAGGTGCAGATGCAGGTGAGGGCCGGTGGAATCGCCGGTGAATCCCAGCTCACCCAGCACCTGGCCTTTGCGAACGCGGTCGCCGGGCCGGACGGTCAGGCTGCCCGGGCGCAGATGCTCGTAGAGCACGTGCCCTTGGCCGGCCAGCGAGAGGATCACGTGATTGCCCGGCGCATCGATCAACGGATGTCGGCGGTTGGCGGCGATCGAGGGCGCTTCGGCCATGTCGTTGCGCGCGGTGCTCACGATGCCGTCCGCGACGGCGAGCACCGGCGCGCCGTAGCCGAAGTGGTTGTCGGGGCGATCGGCGTCGCCTCGCGCGATGCGGCCGTCCGCGTCCACCTGGACGAAGTCGATGGCGTGTCGGCCGGGGATCGTCCGGCGGTCTCCTTGCTGGAAGCCGACGCGTCGATGGCCGCGCTCCCAGGCGGGATCGTGGATTGCGACCCACAGGCCGTCCCGCAGCGGCGGACCGAAGACCGTCGCGCCCTGGGCGGAGACGACGTGCATCTCGCCTTCCGCGTTCCGCTCCGTGCTCCACATGACGACGGGCCTCAACCGGATCGGAAGCGGTCGCCCCGGGCGCGAACGCAACTCCACATGGACAACGATCCGGTCGTCGTCGATGCGCGAGAGGCGCCGCTTCAACTCGGCTTCGTCGAACAGCGCGAAGGTGTCGCCACGATCGGTGTCGACCAGTCGCAAGGCCGTCGGTGAAGGCGCGCCGACGGGGCAGGCGAGGTGGATCTCGCCGACGAGCTCGTCCGCGCCCTCCACGCGCACGGGGCCGCCCGGTGCGATCAGCCGCGGTCGGCTCCGTGGTGCGGCCGGAACGGCGTCCGTCGCTGACGCCGTCGCCTTCGCGGACGCCAGCGGCGCGGCCAGCATCGCCAGGGCGGCGCCCGTGAAGGTCCGGCGTGGAAGGCGTGCCACGCCGTCGTTGTGATCGCTCATGTCCGCAGTGATACGCGGGAAGTGGCCGCGATGCGGAGTGCCGGAAGGCATCGCCAATGAAAAAGACCACCCGAGGGTGGTCTTGTCGCCGCTGATCGCGCCGGCAAGGGCGCAGGTGATCGAGTGGGTGTTGAGAGGAGCAGGCCGCTCAGCCCGCCGCCACCGGGATCTTGATCGGCTTGCCTGCGGCGATGCGCTGCTGCCACTCGGCCGGGCCGGTGATGTGGGCGCTGTTGCCGCCGGCGTCGACCGCCACCGTCACCGGCATGTCGACCACGTCGAACTCGTAGATCGCTTCCATGCCCAGGTCCTCGAAGCCGACGACCGTCGCGTGCTTGATCGCCTTGGACACCAGGTAGGCCGAGCCGCCCACGGCCATCAGGTAGGCCGACTTGTGGTTCTTGATCGACTCGATCGCGACCGGGCCGCGCTCGGCCTTGCCGATCATCGCGATCAGGCCGGTCTTCTCCAGCATCATGTCGGTGAACTTGTCCATGCGGGTCGCCGTCGTGGGACCGGCCGGGCCGACCACTTCATCGCGCACCGGATCGACCGGGCCGACGTAGTAGATGACGCGGTTGGTGAAGTCCACCGGCAGCGGTTCGCCCTTGGCCAGCATGTCCTGGATGCGCTTGTGCGCGGCGTCGCGGCCGGTGAGCATCTTGCCGTTGAGCAGCAGCGTGTCACCCGGCTTCCAGCTGGCGACTTCGTCCTTGGTCAGCGTGTTCAGGTCGACGCGCTTGCTCTTGTTGTAGTCCGGCGCCCATTGGACGTCGGGCCACAGGTCCAGGCTGGGGGGCGTCAGGTAGCTCGGGCCCGAGCCGTCGAGCACGAAGTGCGCGTGGCGGGTGGCGGCGCAGTTCGGGATCATCGCGATCGGCTTGGAGGCCGCGTGCGTCGGGTAGGTCTTGATCTTGACGTCCAGCACGGTCGTGAGGCCGCCCAGGCCCTGCGCGCCGATGCCCAGCGCGTTGACCTTCTCGTACAGCTCGATGCGGAGTTCCTCGAGCTTGTTCTGCGGGCCGCGCTCCAGCAGCTCGTACATGTCGATGTCGTCCATCAGGGCTTCCTTGGCCAGCAGCGCGGCCTTCTCGGCCGTGCCGCCGACGCCGATGCCCAGCATGCCCGGCGGGCACCAGCCCGCGCCCATGGTCGGGACGGTCTTGAGCACCCAGTCGACGATGTTCTCGCTCGGGTTGAGCATGTAGACCTTGCTCTTGTTCTCCGAGCCGCCGCCCTTGGCCGCGACGATCACGTCGACGGTGTTGCCGGGCACGACGTCCATGAAGATCACCGCGGGCGTGTTGTCCTTGGTGTTCTTGCGCTCGAAGATCGGGTCGCTGAGCACGGAGGCGCGCAGCTTGTTGTCGGGGTGGTTGTAGGCCTGACGGACGCCTTCGTTGACGGCGTCCTGGATCGAGCCGGGGAAGTCGCCCCAGCGCACGTCCATTCCGATCTTCAGGAACACGTTGACGATGCCGGTGTCCTGGCAGATCGGACGGCGGCCTTCGGCGCACATCTTCGAGTTGGTCAGGATCTGGGCGATCGCGTCCTTCGCGGCCACGCTCTGCTCGCGCTCGTAGGCGCGCGCCAGATGCTGGATGTAGTCGGCCGGGTGGTAGTAGCTGATGTACTGCAGCGCGGCGGCGACGCTTTCGACGAGGTCGGCGTAGCGGATGGTGGTCATGGTCGTGGACAGGCTGGTCACGGGAGACCGCGATTATCCGTTACTCGATGAAATCCCCGGCGCCGTGGGCGCCAGCGGGACGCGGTGCGCACGGATGTGCGAACGGGCTGCACCGTTCGGGCGTCCGCACCGCTCCCGGCTACGATGTTGCCCGCCGCGAGTGACTGGTCAACGGATGAGACGTTGATCATCACCACGCGGCCACGATCACCACAACAAGCGATCCCGCCCGAGCGGGGTCAGAGGGAGTTCCCTTGAAGACATCCATCGCGGCCGTGCTGGCCGCGTCAGCCTTTGCCGTGCCCGCGGCGCATGCCGAGTTCAGCCTCCAGGCCGACGTCGGCGGCAGCAAGTTCTCGAAGTCGCTCTGCCAGGGCGCCGATCCCTGCGACCGGCGCGGCGGGTTCGACCGCCTGCTGGCGGGTTACCACTTCGACAACGGGCTCGGCATCGAGATCGGTCGCGTGGACTACGGCACCGTCTATGTCGCGTCCGACAACTGGATGTGGGGCGTGCTCAAGAGCACGGCGGTCACCGCCGGCGTGTCGTACCGCCGACCGGTGTGGCGCACGCTCGGCGTGGTGGCGCGCGGCGGCGTGTCCTGGCAGAAGGCGGAACTCATGAACCCCGTCTTCGGCCCGTTCTCGCGGACCTCCGCGCAGCCCTACGCGGGCCTGGGGCTGACCGTCGCCATCAAGCCGTACTGGGGTGTCGAACTCGGCGCCGACGTGAGTCGCGCCAGGCAGTTCGACCTCTATGTCGACGACAAGCGCACCCTCAGCGCCTGGTACTTCGGGACGCGCGTCAACTTCTGAAGCTGGCGCCAGGAGGCGCCGACGCTCAGCTGCCCGGCGCCGTGATGCCGCGCGGCTTGACCATGTTGCCCACCTCGTTGGCCAGGCGTCGGCGGTCCTCGTCGCTCAGCGCGGCCGGCGTGCACTCGCGCTTGCCCAGCATCGAGCCGGTGCGCTGTTCGCGTTCGCAGACCACCTTCTGGGCAGGCTCGGCCTGCGCGGTCTGTGTCGGCTGCGCGGTGACGCCGTCGCTGGCGCAGGCGGCGAGCGCGAGCAGGGGAACGGCGGCGAACAACAGTCGGATCATGGTGGGCTTCCCTGGAAGGTCCGGGTCGATGCCGCGGACGGCTGATGAAGCGGGGGATGCTAGCAACGCGCCCTTCGCGGTAGCCTTGGGGAGAACGCGACCGGCCGCTCGTGCAGGCGCGTCCTGCGCACCGACAATGATGCCGTCTTCACGCGACTTCCGACTCAGCCTCGGATTCGCGCTGTTCGCCCTTGGATTTGCCTTTCAGGAGGACCCTTCTTGACCCCAGGACTCAAACGCTTCTTCGCCAGCGAATCGGCCGGTGGCATCGTGCTCGCCATCGCCGCGGTCGCCGCGCTGATCCTGTCCAACTCCCCCTGGCGCGAGCTCTACGCCGCCTTCACCCGCATCGAAGGCGAGGTCCGCATCGGCGGCGACTGGCTGGTGCTGGCCAAGCCGCTGCTGGTCTGGGTCAACGACCTGTGGATGGCCGTGTTCTTCTTCCTCGTCGGCCTGGAGATCAAGCGCGAGTTCGTCGGCGGCGAGTTGTCGGACCGCTCGCAGGCTGTCCTGCCCATCGTCGCGGCGTTCGGCGGCATGGCCGTGCCGGCGCTGATCTACGCGGGACTCAACCTCGGCGATCCCGTCGCGCTGCACGGCTGGGCCATCCCGGCGGCGACCGACATCGCCTTCGCCATCGGCATCGTGATGCTGCTGGGCTCGCGCGTGCCGGCCTCGCTGAAGGTCTTCCTCACGGCCGTCGCGATCATCGACGACCTCGGCGCCATCGTCGTCATCGCGCTCTTCTACACGAGCCAGCTGTCGCTCGCGATGCTCGCCGCGGCCGCGGCCTGCCTCGTGGTCCTGTTCGCGCTGAACCGCGCGAAGGTGCGACGCGCCGACGTCTACATCGTCGTGGGCCTCGTGCTGTGGACCTGCGTGCTGAAGTCCGGCGTCCACGCCACGCTGGCGGGCGTCGCCACCGCGCTGTTCATCCCGTCCGACAGCGACGGCCACGGCCATTCGCCCGCCGAGGACCTCGAACATGCGCTGCATCCGTGGGTGGCCTTCCTCGTCCTGCCGATGTTCGCGTTCGCCAATGCGGGCGTGTCGCTGCTCGGCCTGCACGCGGGCGATCTGCTCCATCCGGTGTCGCTGGGCATCGCGCTCGGGCTGCTGCTGGGCAAGGCGATCGGCGTGTTCGGCAGCTCCTGGCTGATGATCCGCGCCGGCTTCGCGCAGAAGCCGGGCGGCGCCGACTGGGTCCAGTTCTTCGGCGTCTGCGTGCTCTGCGGCATCGGCTTCACGATGAGCCTGTTCATCGGCGGCCTCGCCTTCGAAGGGCACGGGCCGGACTGGGAAACCCGCGTGAAACTGGGCGTGCTCGGCGGGTCCATCCTCTCGGGCATCGCGGGCACGCTGATCCTGCTGCGCAAGCGCGGCTGAGCGCGCGGATCCGGCAACGACAAAGCGGCCCGCGGGCCGCTTTGTCGTTTGCAAGGGGTGCTGGCGTAGGGCCGTGCCCCGGCGCACTCCGGGACTCAGTGCTTCTCGCTCGGTCCGTGCGAGAGCAGCTTGTCCGTCATCGCGATCGCCAGGGCCGACAGCAGGAAAGCCAGGTGGATGACGGTCTGCCAGATCAGCGTCTGTTCCTGCAGGTTCTGGACATTGATGAAGGTCTTGAGCAGGTGGATTGACGAGATGCCGATGATGGCCGTCGCCAGCTTGACCTTCAGCACCGAGGCGTTGACGTGGTCCAGCCATTCGGGCTGGTCGGGGTGGTCCTCCAGATGAAGCCGCGACACGAAGGTCTCGTAGCCGCCCACGATCACCATGATCAGCAGGTTGGAGATCATGACCACGTCGATCAGCGCCAGCACGGCCAGCATGATGATGGTCTCGTTGAGCTTGGGGACCGTGGCGTCCGCCTTGTAGCCCACGCTGTCGACCAGCAGCTTCAGGGCCTCCTGGTTGCCGAAGGCGGCCTCGACCAGATGCACGAGCTCCGTCCAGAACTGGAAGACGTACACGCCTTGCGCCACGATCAGGCCGAGGTACAGCGGCAGTTGAAGCCAGCGGCTGCCGAACATGATGGTGGCCATCGGATTGCGGCGGCGCTTCGGGCTGTCGGTCATCGGGGTAAGTCCTTCAAGTCGTAACTGGCGGGAACCGCCAAACCGGGTGATTTTAGTGAGAGCATCGTCCCGACGAACCGTTCCGAGTTCGGAGGCGCCGGCGCTCCTCTAAGCGAATGCCGAGCATGCGCAGGCGATTGAGCGCAGAGGGGCGCCGGTGCCTCCGGACGAGCGAGGTGCACGACAGCTCTTCTACAAGAGTAAGCACATCGTCAGTGTGAAAGTGGAGAGTTCGGACCAGTCTGAACCCGAGTTCGAAGATCCCTGCCTGTACGGAGACATAGGCCATGAGTGACAAGATCTACAACCCCCCCGCATCCGCCGTCCAGGGCGCCCATGTGTCCGGCATGACCGCCTATGAGGCGCTGTGCAAGGAAGCGGAGACCGATTACGAGGGCTTCTGGGCCCGCCAGGCGCGCGAGCTGCTGAGCTGGAAGCAGCCCTTCACCAAGGTGCTCAACGACACCGACGCGCCGTTCTTCAAGTGGTTCGAGGACGGCAAGCTCAACGTCTCCTACAACTGCCTGGACCGCCACGTCGAAGCCGGCCGCGGCGATCGCGTCGCGATCATCTTCGAGGCCGACGACGGCACCGTCACCCGCGTCACCTATGCCGAGCTGCTCGCCAAGACCGCGCAGCTGGCCAACGCGCTGAAGGCGCGCGGCGTGAAGAAGGGCGACCGCGTCGTCATCTACATGCCGATGTCGGTCGAAGGCGTGGTCGCCATGCAGGCCTGCGCGCGCATCGGCGCGACGCACTCGGTGGTGTTCGGCGGCTTCTCGGCGCAATCGCTGAGAGACCGCGTCCAGGACGCCGGCGCCGTGATGGTCCTGACCGCCGACGAGCAGGCCCGCGGCGGCAAGTCGCTGCCGCTGAAGTCCATCGTCGACGAGGCCCTCGCCGACAACAGCTGTCCCACCATCAAGCACGTCATCGTCTACAAGCGCACCGGCGGCAACATCGCCTGGGTCGCCGGTCGCGACGAATGGCTGCACGATGCCGTCTCCGGGCTGGCCTCCAGCTGCGAGCCGGAATGGGTCGAGGCCGAGCATCCGCTGTTCCTGCTCTACACCTCGGGCTCCACCGGCAAGCCCAAGGGCGTGCAGCACAGCACCGGCGGCTATCTGCTGCACGCCGCGCTGACCACGAAGTGGACCTTCGACCTGAAGGACTCCGACGTCTTCTGGTGCACCGCCGACATCGGCTGGGTGACCGGCCACACCTACATCACCTACGGCCCGCTCGCGCTGGGCGGCACCGAGGTCGTCTTCGAAGGCATCCCGACCTTCCCGGACGCCGGCCGCTTCTGGCAGATGATCGAGAAGCACAAGGTCACCATCTTCTACACCGCGCCGACGGCGATCCGCTCGCTGATCAAGGCCGCAGAAGCCAACGAGGCCGTGCATCCGAAGCGCTCCGACCTGAGCTCGCTGCGCATCCTGGGCTCGGTCGGCGAGCCGATCAACCCGGCCGCGTGGGAGTGGTACCACCAGCACGTCGGCGGCGGCCGCTGCCCCATCGTCGACACCTTCTGGCAGACGGAGACCGGCGGCCACATGATCACGCCGCTGCCGGGCGCAACGCCGCTGGTGCCGGGTTCCTGCACGCTGCCGTTCCCCGGCATCACCGCCGCCATCGTCGACGAGACCGGCAACGACGTGCCCAACGGGCAGGGCGGCATCCTGGTCGTCAAGAAGCCCTGGCCGTCGATGATCCGCACGATCTACGGCGATCCGGAGCGCTTCAAGAAGAGCTACTACCCGCCCGAGCTCAAGGGCTACTACCTGGCCGGCGACGGCGCCATCCGCGACGCCGAGACGGGCTACTTCACCATCACCGGCCGCATCGACGACGTGCTGAACGTGTCGGGTCACCGCATGGGCACGATGGAGATCGAGTCCGCGCTGGTCAGCTGCACCGAGCTCGTGGCCGAGGCCGCGGTCGTGGGGCGTCCGGACGACACCACCGGCGAGGCGATCTGCGCCTTCGTCGTGCTCAAGCGCCCGCGTCCGAGCGGCGACGAGGCCAAGGCCATCGCCAAGCAACTGCGCGACTGGGTCGCCAAGGAGATCGGTCCGATCGCCAAGCCCAAGGACATCCGCTTCGGCGACAACCTGCCCAAGACCCGCAGCGGCAAGATCATGAGACGACTGCTGCGCTCGGTGGCGAAGGGGGAGACGGTCACCCAGGACACCTCCACGCTCGAGAACCCCGCGATCCTGGAGCAGCTGGGTCAGGCCTATTGAGCACCGTGGCACCGGAGGCCTCGCGCGGGATGCGCGTGGCATCCCGGTTGTCATCGGTTCATCGGCTGTTTCTCCTCTGAAACACGCCCATCCTCCCCCTTTTGGGGGTCAGTTTTTGCGCTTGCGCAAGTCGACAACCCAGTCGCCCTCCCGGAAGTGCGGGAGCGGCTGACCTTCTCATGGCAACAGGCGCCACATCCCCGCAAGCTCGGGTTGTGGAGCTTGGGCGCGCCTGGGCCAAGAATGCCGGCTCCGTTCCTCCAGGAGCGGTGCCCGCGTTCATGGCGGGGCCCGGGCGACACGGCGCGCCGGCTGCCGCCCTCACAGAAGGAGTCGTTTGTGGAATATTCGTTCACGCTCAAGTACCAGATGCCGCCGCAGGACTGCGAGGAGGAGCCGTTGAAGCAGCGGCTGGGCTCGATCGGCTGCAAGGATGCGCGGGTCGCCGTGGGCCTGCGCGGCAGGCTGATGCTGAGCTTCGTCAGGACCGCCGAACGCGCCGACCAGGCCCTGCTGGGCGCCTTGCGCGAGGTCCGCAAGGCCGTCCCCGGCGCGCGGCTGATCGAGGCGGGGCCCGACATGGTCGGCCTGACCGACGTGGCGACGCTGGTGGGCGTGTCCCGCCAGAACATGCGCAAGCTGATGCTCACGCATCCGATGAGCTTCCCGTCGCCGATCCACGAGGGCAACTCGTCCTCGGTCTGGCACCTGTGGGACGTGCTGCGCTGGATGCAGGGGCGCGGCGGCTACCGGATCGACGAGTCGGTCCTCGAGCTCGCGACGGTGGCCAAAGCCGTCAACCTCGCCCGCGAGAGCCGGCACCTGGACGAGCGGCGGCGGGAGGAGCTGCTCAAGCTCGTGGCCTGACAATGGGACGGGCCGCGCAAGGGCCCCGGAAAGCAGAACAGGCCCCGAAGGGCCTGGAAAGCGATCAGGCCCCGAAGGGCCTGGAGAGCGATCAGGCCCTTGGGGGCCTGACCGTGCGGGTGCGGCGGGACGGCCCGCCGACGCTCACTTGATCGACAGGATCCACTTGGCGAGCTGCTCGGACTCCGCCGCGCTGACCTGCGTGTTGGCCGGCATCGGCACCGGACCCCAGACGCCGGAACCGCCCTTGACGATCTTCTCGGCCAGCTTCTTCACCGCGTCCTTGTCGCTGGCGTACTTGGCCGCGACGTCCTTGTAGGCCGGGCCGACCAGCTTCTTGTCGACGGCATGGCAGGCCATGCAGTTCTTCTTCTGGGCCAGCTCGGGGCTGGCGAAGGCGCTGGGCGCGCTCAGCATGGCGGCGAGGGCCGCGGAGATGAACAAGGCGTTTCTCATGGCATCCTTTCAGGTGTCGCCGGGCGCTCCATCCGCGTCACAATCTGGCCGCCGCGACAGGAAAAGTCGCGATGCAGGTCGTCGAGTGGCTGGGGAGGCTCCGGGCTCGCGCGATTGTAGTGGTGGGGGATGCGGCGCCCGAGGCGCGCACGAGGAGAACGACGATGTGGTTGATGGTGATCGGTGTCTTGTTGATTCTTCTCAAGCTGGGGGATGTCGGCCCGTTTGAAACGCTCAGCTGGTGGTGGGTGCTGTCGCCCTTCCCGGTGGCCGTCGTGTGGTGGGAATTCGCCGACAAGACCGGCTACACCAAGCGGCGCGAGATGGACAAGATGGACGAGAAGAAGGAGGCGCGCCGACAGCGTCAACTCGACGCCATCGGCCAGGGCGACAAGGCGCGCAAGAAGCGCTGAGCGCACTTCGCGCGTTTGCCGCGCTTCCCCCTCACTCGAACTTGTCGAGCACCGCGCCCGAGCTGGCGCTCGACGCGTTCCTGGCGAACTTCGCCAGCACGCCGCGCGTGTAGCGCGGGGCGGGCTGCTTCCAGGCGGCCTTGCGGCGCGCCAGTTCCGCGTCGTCGACGTTGAGCTGCAGCAGCAGTTGCAGCGCGTCGATGGTGATGGAGTCGCCCTCCTGCACCAGCGCGATCGTGCCGCCGGCATAGGCCTCCGGCGCCACGTGGCCGACGACCATGCCCCAGGTGCCGCCCGAGAAGCGGCCGTCGGTGATCAGGCCGACGCTTTCGCCCAGGCCCTGGCCGATCAGCGCGCCGGTGGGCGCCAGCATCTCCGGCATGCCCGGACCGCCCTTGGGGCCCAGGTAGCGCAGCACCATCACGTCGCCGGCCTTGATCTGGTTGGCCATGATGGCCGCCAGCGCCGACTGCTCGTCGTCGAAGACGCGCGCCGGGCCGGTGATGACCGGATTCTTCAGGCCGGTGATCTTGGCCACGCAGCCTTCGGGCGAGAGGTTGCCCTTCAGGATGGCCAGGTGGCCCTGCGCGTAGATCGGGTCGGCCACCGCGCGGATCACCTCCTGCTCCGGCGACAGGTCCGGCACGTCGGCCAGGTTCTCGGCGACGGTCTTGCCGGTGATGGTGATGCAGTCGCCGTGCAGCAGGCCGGCCTTCAGCAGCTGCTTCATGACGGCGGGGATGCCGCCGGCCTTGTGCAGGTCCACGGCCAGGAAGCGGCCGCTGGGCTTGAGGTCGCACAGCACCGGGATCTTCGTGCGCATGCGTTCGAAGTCGTCGATGGTCCAGTCCACTTCGGCCGCGTGCGCGATCGCCAGGAAGTGCAGTACCGCGTTGGTCGAGCCGCCGGTGGCCATGATCACCGCGACGGCGTTCTCGATGGCCTTCTTCGTCACGATGTCGCGCGGCTTCAGGTCGGCCTTGACGGCGGCGACCAGGTAGTCGGCGGCGCGCTTGGTGTTCTCGACGACCTCGTCCTCCACGTTGGACATGCTCGACGAGTAGGGCAGCGACATGCCCAGCGCCTCGAAGGCCGAGCTCATCGTGTTGGCGGTGTACATGCCGCCGCAGGAGCCGCTGCCGGGGATGGCGCGCTTCTCGATCTGGCAGAAGTCCTCTTCGCTCATCTTGCCCGCGCTGAACTGGCCGACCGCCTCGAAGACGCTGACGATGTTCAGGTCCTGGCCCTTGTAGTGGCCGGGCTTGATGGTGCCGCCGTAGATGTAGATCGCCGGCACGTTGGCGCGCAGCATGCCCATCATGCCGCCGGGCATGTTCTTGTCGCAGCCGCCGATCACCATCACGCCGTCCAGCCACTGGCCGCCGACGCAGGTCTCGACGCAGTCGGAGATGACCTCGCGCGAGACCAGCGAGTACTTCATGCCCTCGGTGCCCATGGCCATGCCGTCGGAGATCGTCGGCGTGCCGAAGAGCTGCGCGTTGGCGCCGGCGGCCTTCAGGCCGATGACGGCGGCGTCGGCCAGCTTCTGCAGGCCGGAGTTGCAGGGCGTGATCGTCGAGTGTCCGTTGGCCACGCCGATCATCGGCTTGCCGAAGTCGCCCTCCTGGTAGCCCATGCCGTAGTACATCGAGCGGTTGGGCGCGCGCGCGACGCCCTCGGTGATGTTCTTCGAACGGCGGTTGGGCGCGTCGTCGTGGGGTGCCGTGGCGGCGTTGTTCTTCGGGTCGGTCATGGTGTCGTCCTGGCGAGCGAGGCTTGGAGCGCGCCAGTATGCGTCGCCCCTTCCTGCGGGTCCAATATATAGTTGACGCCGTTTTGATTCATGTCGTGTATCGATGATCGAGCTCCGTCCCTTGCGCCAGTTCCTGGTGCTGGCCGAGGAACTGCACTTCGGCCGCGCCGCCGAGCGGCTGCACATGACGCAGCCGCCGCTCAGCCTGGCCGTGCAGAAGCTGGAGGCGCAACTGGGCGTCCAGCTGCTGGAGCGCCGCCGGCGCACCGTGGCGCTGACGGCGGCCGGATTGGCGCTCGTGGAGGCGTCGACCCGGCTGATCGAGCAGGCCGACCAGGTGCCCGCCCGGGTCCGCGCGGCCGCCAGCGGCGAGGCCGGACGGCTGAGCCTGGGCTTCGTGTCGACCGTCGGTTACGGCGACATGCCGCGCTGGCTGCGGCTGTTCCGCGAGGCGCTGCCCGAGGTGCAGCTCGCGCTGCGGGAGGCGACGCTCGACGTGCAGCTGCGCGGCTTCGAGACGGGCGAGCTCGACGCCGGATTCGCGATCCACGCACCCGGCGCCGAGCCGGCCGGTTTCGAATGCCTGACCGTGTCGACCGAGCCGCTGGTGCTCGCGCATGCCGAGGACTGGGCGCTGGCGCGACGCGGCGGTCCGTCGCTGGAGGACGTGCTGCGGGAGCCGCTGGTCGTGTTCCCGCGCGAGATCGCGCCCTCGCTCTTCGACGCCTTGCTGGGCTTCTACCGCGCGCACGGCGCCACGCCGCACATCGCGCAGGAAGCCATCCAGATGCAGACCATCGTCAATCTGGTGTCGGCCGGCATGGGCGTGGCCTGGGTGCCGCAGTCGGTCTGCGCGCTGCAGCGGCCGGGCGTGCGCTACCGGCCGTGGCCGTCGGCGCGTGTGCCGGCCTGCGACACCAGCCTGATCTGGCGCCGCGACGCCTCGCCGGTGGTGCACCGCTTCGTGGACCATGTCCGCGGGCAGGTGAAAGTCAAGGCGTGACCCCGTCCGGAACGGCGCCGAAGGGGCAGGTCCGGCCTGCAGCTTGCCGATGGTGAACACGAAGGTGAAGTTCCGTATCCGGCATGCCGCGGGCATGCAGGCCCGGCGGACTTCTGCGACCATGCGTCGATGAAAGGACGTTCCCTGTGACAGCACCCCGCAACAACGACGACGACCGCCGCCGCGGCATCTGGCGACGCCTGATCGGTGCGATCTGCGTCATCACCGGGTTCTCGATGGTCATGAGCGTGGCCTTCGCGACGCCGGCGCGCGCGGCCGTGCTCAAGGACGCCGAGCTGCAGGCGCTGCTCGACGCGGGCCGCGCGGACGATCTGGAGAAACTCGCCGCGCAACGCGTGAAGGCCGATCCGGACGATCCGCAGGCGGGGGCCGCGCTGGCGCTGGCGCAGCTGGATCTGGCCGACGGCGCGGTGTTGAAGCAGAACACGCAGCGGCTGGAGCAATGCGTGCAGCGCACGCCGAACGAAGGCGCGTGCCACTACGCGCTGGCGCTCGCGCTGGTGATGCAGGCGCGGGGTGGCAGCAAGCTGAAGGCGCTGGGCTCGCTGGGCCGGGTGAGCGAGCTGGCGCAGCGCGCCATGACGCTGCTGCCGGATGCGCCCGAGCCGCGCAGCGCGCTGCAGCAGTACTACCTGGCGCTGCCGAGCTTCGTCGGCGGCGGGGAGTCGAAGGCGCGCGTGCTGGAGCAGGACGTGAAGGACCCGGCGCAGCTGAGCCTGATGCGCGCGCGGGTGGCGGCGTCGAAGAAGGACTGGCCGGCGATGGAGAAGGCGCTGCGCGCCGTGAAGACGCAGCGGCCTGAGCTGCTGCTGGAGCTGCGCGTGCTGTGGAGCGACTACGGCCGCAACCTGTTCTTCAGCGATCAGAAAGAGCGGGCGGTGCCGTGGTTCGAGGAGCTGCTCAAGAGCCAGCCGAACCAGGCGATGGGCGCCTACGGTCTGGGCCGTGCGTACGACGCGCTGGGCCAGTACGACAAGGCGGTGGCCGCTTTCGAGCGGGCCCGCGGCATGACGGGCGCGGAGCAGCTGGGTCTGGACCGGCGCCTGGGCAGTGCGTTGGCGGGCAAGGGTGACAAGGCCGGCGCGCGCGCCGCGCTGCAGCGCTGCGTCGACAACCGTCGCGGCAGCAGCGGCGACATCGAGGACTGCCGCAAGCAGCTGGCCGCGCTGGGGAACTGACGGGCAGCTTTATGATTCGCGCCTTCTCGACGCGGTAAAGCTCCTTCATGTTGGTCCATCCCCAGTTCGACCCTGTCGCCATCAACATCTTCGGATGGCCGATCCATTGGTACGGGCTGATGTACCTGACGGCCTTCGGCCTGTTCCTATGGCTGGGCAACCGCATGGTCCGCAAGCCCTGGAACGCGGCGCGCGGCTGGACCCGGCGCGACATCGACGACCTGCTGTTCTACGGTGTGCTCGGCGTGGTGCTGGGCGGCCGGCTGGGCTACGTGTTCTTCTACAAGCCCGGCTACTACATGAGCCATCCGGGCGAGATCCTGGCGGTGTGGCAGGGCGGCATGTCCTTCCACGGCGGGCTGCTGGGCGTGATCGTCGCGCTGGCCTTCTTCGCGTGGCGGCGTGGTTTCAACTTCCTGGAAGTCGGCGACATCGTGGCGCCTTGCGTGCCCACCGGCCTGGCCGCGGGACGTCTGGGCAACTTCATCAACGGCGAGCTGTGGGGACGCGCGGCCGATCCCAGCCTGCCCTGGGCGATGGTGTTCCCGCAGGCCAACGACGCGGTGCCGCGTCACCCCTCGCAGCTGTACCAGTTCCTGGGCGAAGGCGTGCTGCTGTTCATCGTGCTGTGGCTGTTCGCGCGCAAGCCCAGACCGATGGCGGCGGTGTCGGGGCTGTTCCTGGTCGGCTACGGCGTGGCGCGATTCGTCGTCGAGTACTTCCGCGAGCCCGACAGCTTCCTCACCCTCGACAAGCAGCCGCTGCACCTGAGCCAGGGCCAGTGGCTGAGCGCGCCGATGATCGTCATCGGCCTCCTCATGATGCTGTGGGCCTACCGGCGCGCGGCACGACTGCAGGCGTCGCCCGCGACGCGTTGAGACTTCCCATGCGTCAGATCTTCTTCGATACCGAAACCACCGGCCTGAATCCCGAATCGGGCGACCGCGTCGTCGACATCGGCTGCGTGGAGATGGTGAACCGTCAGCTGACGGGGCGTCATCTGCACTTCTACCTGAACCCCGAGCGCGACATGCCCGAGGAGGCGTTCCGCGTCCACGGCCTGAGCGCGGAGTTCCTGTCGGACAAGCCCAAGTTCGCGCAGATCGTCGACGAGTTCCTGGAGTTCATCCGCGACGCGGAGCTGATCGCGCACAACGCGGCCTTCGACGTCGGCTTCATCAATGCCGAGCTCAAGCGCTGCGGCAAGGCGCCGCTGCACGAATGCGTGGAGAGCGTGCGCGACACGCTGCTGATGGCGCGGGACATGTTCCCGGGCAAGGCGAACTCGCTGGACGCGCTGTGCCGCCGGCTGGAGGTCGACAACAGCAACCGCGGCCTGCACGGCGCGGTGAAGGACGCGGAGCTGCTGGCGGAGGTCTTCATCCGCCTGACGCGGGGTCAGGACTCGCTGGTCATCGACGACAGCGCGTCCTCGTCGTCGGGGGAGGGCGGTCAGCTGGAGGTCGTGGCCATCGACTTCAGCGCCTTCGACCTGCCGGTGATTCCGGCTACGGCCGAGGAGTTGGTATTGCACGAGAAGTCGCTGGCGGACATCGACAAGGCCAGCGGCGGCAAGCGCATCTGGCAGGTGCCGGCGGCGGCCTGAACGTCAGGCTGAACAGGAGCCTGTGCAACGACGCGTGCGATGAGAGTCAAAGAGTTCTTGAATCGCGTCAAATTCTCATGGCATAATCTTCGACTTTCCCGGACATCCAAAACTGCAGCGCAAGCAGCAATGCGAGCAGTGGTTGAGGACGACAAGACCGGGCGGTTAGCTCAGCGGTAGAGCACTGCCTTCACACGGCAGGGGTCGCAGGTTCGAACCCTGCACCGCCCACCAAAGTCTCTTCATCGAAGTTTTCTTCGGAGTCGCTTTGGATTCTTGTTGGAAGTTTGAGGAAGACCCGGTCCAGATACCGGGCGGTTAGCTCAGCGGTAGAGCACTGCCTTCACACGGCAGGGGTCGCAGGTTCGAACCCTGCACCGCCCACCAGATCAACCCCGTCAACGCAAGTTGGCGGGGTTTTTTCTTTGGTGCCCATCTCAAGGATGGATGAACTTGATCATGCCGAACATGAGCGTGATTGAAGCGACTTGCCCACCAACGATCCATAGGACCAGCGAGTTCCGCATCTGCGCCATCTCGCCTCGCCAGTCGGCGATGTCGCCGCGCAGCCCCGCGATCTCTTGCTTCAGCTCGGTGCGAAGCAGGCCAATCTCGCTTCGGACGCCAGCAAACTCTGATTTCAAATCCGTCAATTCCACTGTCATTGAGCGGCTCCTTCGCGTTGTGTACTGCGAGTTCGTGGATGGGGTGGGCAGGGATCATCCTGCGTTCAAGGGGTCTCGTCTCTCGCACATTTCAGTCATTGATGGGGGAGGCGCGGAGAGAATCAGCACATGCCTTCGCTGCTGCCGCCATCGCTCATCGTCGTCATTCCGCGCTGTCTGCAACTCGCGAGTCAGCCGGTGCCGGACGGACTCATTCCGTTGCGAATGGGCGGCCTCACGATCGGTCGCGTGCACCCGATGCGCCAGGTCTTGCTCGCCGAGCTCTGGCCCGAACTTGAGCGCCGTGATGGGGCGTTGTGCTGGGATGCCGAGGCGCTCGATGTCGAGGCTCGTTCGATGCGCATCGGCGAGGTCGCACTCGCGTTGAAGGAACGCGGCGCGATCACCGGCTGGCGCGGCGAGCGCTACGCCTGCGAGCGGCCCGTCGACGATCCTTGCGCCGAACGAGGCGAGGTGCTGTTCCGCCTGGAGCGCGCCGCCTTCCGCTTCTTCGGGCTCATGAGCCGTGCGGTGCACATCAACGGCTTCCTGCCCGGCGCGCGGCTCGTGTGCGGTCGGCGTGCGCTGTCGAAGGCGACCGATCCCGGCAAGCTCGACAACCTCGCCGCCGGCGGGCTGACCGCCGATGAAGACCTGGTTGACTGCGCGCGTCGCGAGTTGCGCGAAGAGGCGGGCGTGCCGATGACGATCAGCGCCGCGGTGCAGGCGCGCGGTGCGTTGCGCAGCACGCGCATGGAGCCCGAAGGCCTGCACGACGAGGTGCTGCACGTGTTCAGTCTTCAGTTGCCCGCCGGCTTCTCGCCGCGCAACGGCGACGGCGAAGTCAGTGAGTTCCTGACGCTGGATCTGGAGACCCTCGCGCATCGACTCGCCGCGGGCGAGTTCAGTCATGACGCGGCCGCGGTGAGCGCGTTCGGGCTCCAGCATTCGCACGCGCTCGCCGATCTGCGCGCCTGATCGTCGACCCAGCGCGGACGGGACGGGCGAGGCTGGTCACAATCGCTCGCATGGATCAAGTCGATGCAGTGGTGATCGGGGCCGGCGTCGTCGGCCTCGCGGTCGGCCGGGCGCTGGCGATGCGCGGTCTGGAAACGCTGGTGCTCGAACGCGAGCTCGCCATCGGCACCGGCGTGAGTTCGCGCAACAGCGAGGTCATCCATGCCGGGCTCTACTACCCGGCGGGGTCGCTGAAGGCGCGTCTGTGCGTGCGCGGCAAGCAGCTGCTCTATGCGCACTGCGAATCGCATGGTGTGCCGCACCAGCGTTGCGGCAAGCTCGTTGTCGCCACGTCGGCGGATCAACTGCCCGGCCTGCACGCGCTGCAGGCAAAGGCCTCCATCAACGGCGTCGACGACCTGCGCTGGCTCACGCGCGAAGAAGCCCTTGCGCTTGAACCCCAGTTGCAATGCGAGGCTGCGCTGCTCTCGCCGTCGACCGGCATCGTCGACAGCCATGGGCTGATGCTGTCGCTGCAGGGTGATCTCGAACGCCACGGCGGCGCGGTCGCCTTCGGCGCGGCGGTGACCGCGGTGCGTCGCGACGGCGCCGGGCACGTGGTCCACACTGACGACATCACGCTCGGCGCCCGCATCGTCGTCAACGCGACTGGGTTGCATGCACCGATGCTCGCTGCCTCGATCGAGGGCCTGCCTCCGCCGCCCGCCGCGCGCTTCAGCAAGGGCTGCTACTTCGCGCTGCAGGGACGGGCGCCGTTCTCGCGCCTCGTGTATCCGATGCCGCAGGACGCATGGTTGGGTGTGCATCTGACGCTGGACCTCGGCGGCCAGGCGCGGTTCGGACCTGATGCGCAGTGGCTGGACGTCGAGAACCCCGAAGACATCGACTACGCCGTCGATCCCGTCCGCGCCGACGTGTTCTACGACGACGTGCGCCGCTACTGGCCTGCGCTGCCGGACGGCGCGCTGCAGCCGGCCTACAGCGGCGTGCGGCCGAAGATCCATGGGCCGCACGAGCCCGCGCCCGACTTCCGCATCGACGGTCCCGCGCAGCATGGCGTGCCGGGACTCGTGAACCTGATGGGCATCGAGTCGCCTGGGCTCACGAGTTCGCTGGCGATTGCCGAGGAAGTCGTCGCACGTTGCGGTCTCGAGTGAGTTCGCGGTCGTTCAGGGACGGCAGGGCGTGAGGTTTGGACGCTTGCCGGCCGGGCCTCATGCCCTGGCGGCCAAGCGCTCAGTCAGGGAAGGTGGAATGGCCCCGGCTCAATCCGCCGGCACGCGCAGCGCGCGGTCCCGTTCCTTCGCGATGCGCGCGGCGAAGTCTGCTGATGAGCCACCGGTCGGCAGGTTGCTGACGTCGAGGATTTTCGAGCGGATCTCGGGCATGCGCAGCGCCTCGTTGATCACCGTGTTGATCAGGCGCAGCCGGTCTTCGGGCACGCCTCTCGGCGCGAAGAGGCCGAAGGTCGACACCAGGTTCGCGTCGGGGAATCCGAGCTCCGCCAAGGTCGGCACATCGGGCAGCACCGGCAGTCGCACCGGCGAGCCGATCGCGAGCGCCTTGAGCTTGCCCTGGCGAACGAACTGCAGCTGCTGCGAGGCGACGTTCGAGGACAGCAGCTCGAACTGCCCGCCGATTGCATCGGTCAGCTGTTGCCCGCCGCCCTTGTAGGGTACATGGATGATGTCGACGCGCGCTGCGGTGCGCACCTGGGCCAGCACCATGTGGCCGACCGTCGCGTTGCCAGAGGTGGCCCATCGCAACTGACCCGGCGCGCGGCGCGCGGCGGCGATCATGGCGCCGAAGTTCTTCGGCTTGAACGATGGGTGCGCGAGCACGAGGACCGGCGTGTCCATGATGCTGACGACCGGGGCCACGTCGGGCGTCGGCAAGGCGCTCGAGACCGGCACGAACACCAGCGGCGAGATGGCGCAGTAGGCCAGCGTGTGGCCGTCGGGCGCGGCGCGTGCGAGCGACTCCAGCGCGGTCAGTCCGCCGGCGCCGGCGCGGTTCTCGACGATCACCGGCACCTTCAGCCGGGTGCTCATGTGCTGTCCGAGCGCGCGCGCGGTCTCGTCGCTGACGCCGCCGGGCGGGTAGGCGACGAGGAGATGGATGGGGCGGGTCGGCCAGGCGTCTCCCGCCACGGCCGACTGGCCGTGGGCCGCAACACTCATGCCCAGTGCCGTCGCCATCGGCATGAGGCGCGGTACGCCGCCGCCGACCGCGGCTTTCAACAGATCGCGCCTACGCATCGCGGTGCTCCATCGCGATGCGACGCGCCAGCGCCAGGAAGGTCGCCGTCGGACCTTCCTGATCGTGCGAGCGGTAGGCGATCGTCAACGGCGCCTCCAGCCGCGCGTGTTTCTCCAGCGGCCGGAACACGATTGAATGCGCATGCACCCCGCGCATCGACGCCGGCACCACGGTGATGCCCGCGCCGGCCGCGACCAGGTTCAGGTTCATCATCATCCGGTCGACCTCGACGAAGCTGCGCGGCTTGACGCCGTCGCGCTCGCACAGCGCCAGCAGGTTGGCGTAGAGGCCCGGCGCGCCGGGGCGGCGCACGAGGATCAGGTCCTCGTCCTCCAGCTCCGCCAGCGGCACCGGCGTCGACCCGGCGCGCGGCACCTTCGCCAGCCGGTGGTCCAGCGGCAGTGCCAGCAGCGCGGGCTCGGTCAGCAGCGTCTCGAAGCTCACACCCTCGGGCTGCGCGACCGGCACGCGCAGGAAGGCGCAGTGCAGCCGCGACTTCACGATCGCCTCGATCAAGCCGGCGGCGTGGTTCTCGGTCATCGTCAGCGCGATCCCGGGGTGCTCGCCGCGGCATTCGCGCAACACCGCCGGCGTGAACGCATGCGCCGCCGCCGAGCTGGTGAACCCGATCGCCAGCAACCCGTGCTGCCCGCCGGCCAGGCGGTCCATCCGGTCCCGCATGTCGTTGTAATCGCGCAGCAGTCGTCGCGCCTCGTCCAGGAACTGGCGGCCGCCGTCCGTCAGGCTCACGCCCTTCGGATGGCGGTGCAGCAGGGCGATGCCCAGCTCCTGCTCCAGCGTCTTGATCTGCTGGCTCAACGGCGGCTGCTGCATCCCGAGCAGCGCCGCGGCGCGCGTCATGTGGCCGGTCTCCGCGACCGTCACGAAATAGCGCAGATGTCGGAGGTCCATGTCTGCGTTGTCTCCTGGTCCTCGGGCTCGCCGCGGCTTTCCTCTGCGGAAGCTACGTACGTCCCATATTCAAAACGTCTCGGACTCTGCGGATCAGTGTATTTGACGCTATGGAGGGCGGTCACTAAGGTCCGGCCCGGATACCGAAGAAACCTGCCAAGAAGGCAATCCAAGAACCGTCCAAGAACGGTCCCACTGCGGTCGGGTGAGCAGTACGACGAGCGGTCCCGAACGAGGACACGACGACAACCAGACGGAGACAACGTTGATGAATACGAAACGACACTCGAGGAACGCGGTGAGCGTGCGCAAGGCCTTGGTCCTGGCCGCCGCCGCGGTGGGAGCAGCCGGCGCCGCGCAGGCGCAGAGCGGCAGCAGCGTGCAGGTGTTCGGCCTGCTCGACATCGGTGTGCAGGCGCTGAAGTCCAGCGGCACCGACACGCGCTACCTGGTCAACAGCGACGGCAACACGTCCAGCCGCTTCGGCGTGCGCGGCACCGAGGACCTGGGCGGCGGGCTCAAGGTCGGCTTCTGGCTGGAGTCGGCGGTGGCCGTCGACGACGGCACCAGCGGCGCGACCAGCACCAACAACAAGGACTCGGTGAGCGGCGGCCTGACCTGGGGCCGGCGCGCGACGGTGCAGATCTCCTCGGCCGACTGGGGCGAGCTGCGCCTGGGCCGCGACTACGTGCCGTCCTTCGGCAACCTGACCACGTCCATGCATCCGTTCGGGACCAACGGCGTCGGCAGCTCGGGCCTGCTGTTCTACCCGGTGCCGGCCGGCGGCACGACCGCGCGCACCAGCGTGCGGGCGTCCAACTCGATCGGCTATTTCACGCCCTCGGGCTTGAACGGCTTCTACGGCCACGCGATGCTGGCCCTGGGCGAGCAGGGCGCGGGACCGACGCGCAAGGACGGCCAGTTGACGGGCGTGCGCATCGGCTGGCGCAACGAGGTCTTCAACACCTCGGCGGCGATCTCCAAGACCCGCTACGCGACCGGCGACTACACGCAGAGCAACGTGGGCGTGGCCTACACCTGGGGCCCGGCCAAGCTGATGGCGCTGTGGGGCCGCAACGAGATCGGCATCAGCAGCACCACGGCCACCATGCTGGGCACGCAGTGGCAGGTCTGGCCGCAGGGCGAGGTCCGCTTCGCCTACACCTGGCTGAAGGCCAAGAACGTCGCCAGCGACGCCAACCAGATCGCGATCGGCTACGTGCACGACCTGTCCAAGCGGACGGCGCTGTACACCAACCTGTCCAAGATCGATAACAAGGGCCGCGGCGTGCGCTTCAACGTCGGCCTGGCGACGACCCAGCCCGGCGGCGACAGCGGCGGCTTCGAGGCCGGCGTGCGCCACAACTTCTGATCCTTGCCTGATCCCTGTCCGACCCCGGTCGGACAGTCGCCTCACCTCGGCTTCAACCAGCAGCAACGAAGGAGCACGACCATGTCGACCACCATGCTCTCCCAACCCCTGAGCCGGACCCGCGCGGTCGTGCTCGCCTTCACCGCCCTGGCGGGCCTCGCGGCGTTCGCGCCGACGGGCGCCCACGCCGAAGCGACGAAGATCCTCTTCGTCGGCAACAGCTACACCTTCGGACGCGTCGATCCGGTGATGAGCTACAACGCCGCCAACGTCCACGACCTGACGGCCGCGATGTACGCCAGCAACCCGAGCGGCGCCAACAGCTTCGAGCCCCACCCGTGGGGCGGCGTCGCCGGCATCTTCAAGCAGTTCACCGTGCAGGTCGGGCTGGACTACGACGTGTCGATCTCGGCGCGCAACGCGGCCTCGCTGCGCGGGCAGTTCCTCAACACCAACAACGCCGGCTGGGACCTGCGCGGCAACATCGGTTCGCAGGCCTGGGACAAGGTCGTGCTGCAGGAGCAGAGCGACGAGCCGCTGACCAAGCAGCCGGGTCTGGCCTCCAACCCGGCCTACTTCAACACCTACACCAACCTGATCGAGAACTGGATCCACCAGGGCAACGCGCTGAGCTACCGCGAGCGCGACCTGATCGGCGGCACGAACGCGAAGTGCGCGGAGATCACCGGCGCGTCGACGGGCACCTGCTCGCTGCTGCGCAATGTGCCGGCGAACGCCAATGCCAACGCGAATGCCGATGTCTATCTCTATCAGACCTGGGCGCGGCCCAATCTGGTCAACGCGCCCAGCAAGACGGTCACCGACGAGAACACCGGCGAAGTGACACCGACGGGGCAACCCGCGCCCTCGTTCTACCCGTCGCTGCAGGCGATGACGGACGACCTCAAGCAGGCCTACACGGCCGCCGCGCTGATGGCGGGCGCGGACGGCTCGGGCGGCATCGCGGGCGTCGCGCCGGTGGGCGAGGCCTTCATGCGCGCGATCGCCGCGGGCGTCGCGACGCCCGACATGTATGCGTCGACGGCGGCCACGGACGGTCTGCTCGACCTGTGGTTCGACGACGGCACCCATGCGAGCAAGTACGGCTCCTACCTGAGCGCGCTGACGCTCTTTGGCACCATCACCGGCCTGGATCCGGCGGTGCTGGGCCTGAACGAGATCGCCGCGCGGGACCTCGGCATCAGCGCGGCGCAGGCGCTGCTGCTGCAGCGCGTGGCGAGCGACCAGCTCGGTTTTGCCGCGGCGGTGCCGGAGCCGGAGACGCTCGCGTTGGCGGGCCTGGCTCTGGGCCTGTTGTGGATGATGCGCCGCGGTCGCCAGCAGCGACTGTCGGCCGGGGGCACGATGCCCGCAGTGCCTGCATGACCGCCACCGCGGTCCGGGCGTGAACCCTGAAGGGAGATGAAGGGATGAGGATGCTGATGACACAAGGGGCCGGCAGCGGCGCGTGGAAACCGGCTGTGCGCACGGCGACGATGGCGGCCGCAGCCGCGTTGGCGCTGGGCGTTCTCGGCCTGACGGGCTGTGCGCCCGTCGCCGTGGCGAAGAAGCCGCAAGGTCCTGTCTTCGACATGGCGCGTGAAGCCGCGCCGACCCCGACGGCCTGTCCGTCGGGCGTCGGCGACGGCGCGAGCTGCCTGTCGGGCACGGACAGCGCCGGAGCGATCTACATGATCGTGATGCCCAAGCAGTGGAACGGCGACCTGGTCGTGCACGCGCACGGCGGGCCCTTCCTGGGGGCGCCGACGGTCAAGCGCGTGACGGAGGACGTCGAGCGCTGGACCATCATGCCGCGCCTGGGCTACGCCTTCGCGTCGTCGAGCTACCGCCAGGGCGGCGTCGCGGTGAGCGCCGCGGCCGAGGACAACGAGCGCCTGCGCCGCCTGTTCATCGACAAGGTCGCCAAGCCCAAGCATGTGTACCTGCACGGCCAGTCCTGGGGCGCCAGCGTCGCGGCGAAGGGCGCGGAGCTGTTCGCCGACGGCAAGCCCTATGACGCGGTGCTGCTGACCTCGGGCGTGCTGGGCGGCGGGACGCGGAGCTACGACTTCCGTCTGGACCTGCGCGTCGTCTACCAGTACCTCTGCCACAACCACCCGCTGCCGAGCGAGCCGCAGTACCCGCTCAACATCGGGCTGCCGGCGGACTCGCCGATGAAGCAGGCGGACCTGGCCAAACGTGTCGACGACTGCCTGGGCCTGAACAAGCCGGCGGCGGAGCGGTCGGCGGAGCAGACGGCGAAGATCAAGACCATCGTCGACGTGATCCACATTCCGGAGCGCAGCATCCAGTCGCATCTGAACTGGGCGACCTGGCACTTCCAGGACATCGCGCAGAAGCGCACCGGCGGCGCGAGCCCCTTCGGCAACGTCGGCGCGGTGTATGCGGGTTCCAGCGACGACGCGGCGCTGAACGCCGGTGTGCTGCGCTACAAGGCTGACGCGAAGGCCGTGGCGACCTTGTCCGCCGATGCGGACCTGGGCGGGAAGATCCCGGTGCCGGTGCTGACGGTGCACGCGATCCACGACCCGACGGCGATGGTCGAGCTGCAGGAGAGCTTCGGCCGCACGATGGCCGCGGCGGGACGCGGTGACGCGCTGGTGCAGACCTTCACCGGCGACCGGGACCACAGCTACCTGAGCGACCCGACCTATGCGGCACTGATGGACGCGCTGACGACCTGGGCGACGCAAGGGAAGAAGCCCACGCCCGAGTCCATCGCCGCCGGCTGCGAGAAGGCGAAGGAGAAGCTGGGTCAGACCTGCCGCTTCGAGCCGAAGTACCAGGTGAAGGCGGTCGAGACGCGGGTGCCGAAGCGCGACCGGCCCTGAAAGCGCTGAGCGCCGAGAGGAATGCGATGAGGCGTCGGGACGACGCCTCATCGCGGCTCATTCGGCGAGTCCTTGTGGGGGACGACAGAGCGAGAGGAAGATGGCTGCGAGGTCCTTTTCGTCGAGATGCCCTTGAGCGACATCGACCATGACTTCTTCAAGATCCCTGCTCCGTTGAAGCAGGACTCCTTCCGAGTCGAGGTGTGCCAAGGCGCTCAAAAGCGCCGTTCGCTTGTTGCCATCGTTGAAGACATGTCCGCGAGCGATGGCCACTGCATACATGGCGGCGGTCTCTCAAAGACGTCGGTCATGCCTGCGAACTGCATCCTGTTGATGACACGCGCCAGTGCGCTTTCCAGCGCGCCCGGTCCGAGCACACCGGGCAATCCACCTTCATCCCGAAGGATTGAATCGTGGATTCGGAGAACCTGGTCTGCGTCCAGCATGCTTCAGCGCTTCGCAAGGGCACGCAGCACGTCTCGGTGCTCTGCGATGAGTCGATCGACGGTGGCGATGAACTCCGGACTCACGCCGCCGGAGGAGCGGTGTTCTTCTCCTGGAGGCGGAAGATTCTTCGCAGGGTAGATCTGCGTCCGCTCGTGATAGGGGATGCCGTATTTCTCATGTATCTCGCGTGGTGACTTCATGAACAACTCCTTGGGTACCCAGCGTATTCGGCCCTCGGCGTCTCTCGCAATCACCTCTACGTAGGTATCGCATCCCCCATTGGTGTCCCCCCTTTCGGGAGAGGCCCGTCGCGACAATCCGGCGAAGAATCGGCCGGTCCTCACGCACAGGAGCCTGCCATGTTCACCGACCTGATCCGCACCGGCCGCGAGGACGCGCCGCAGGGCAGCCGCCGCGATTTCATGGAGGCCGCCGCCGCGCTCGGGATCAGCGTGATGGCGGGACCGGTGCTCGCGCAGTCGGGGAAGGGCGGCGCGCCCGAAATGATCCTGCGCAACGGTCGCATCACGACGATGGACCCGGCGAAGCCCGAGGCCACCGCGATCGCGCTGCGCGACGGCGTCGTGATGGCGGTCGGCACGGACGCGGAGATCGCGAAGCTCGCCGGCGCGAAGACCCGCGTCGTCGACGTCGAGAAGCGCCGCGTGATCCCGGGGCTCACCGACTCCCACATGCACATCATCCGCGGCGGGCTCAACTTCAACATGGAGCTGCGCTGGGACGGCGTGCGCTCGCTGGGCGCGGCGCTGCAGATGCTCAAGGACCAGGCCGCGCGCACGCCCGCGCCGCAGTGGGTGCGGGTGGTCGGCGGCTGGAACGAATTCCAGTTCGACGAGAAGCGCATGCCGACGCTCGCCGAGCTCAACGCCGCCGCGCCGGACACGCCGGTGTTCGTGCTCAACCTCTACAACCAGGCTTTCCTCAACCGCGCGGCCCTGCGCGCCGTCGGCTACACGAAGGACACGCCGCAGCCCGCCGGCGCCATCATCGAGCGCGACGCGCGCGGCGAGCCCACCGGGCTGCTGCTGGCCGAGCCCAACGCCTTCATCCTCTACAACACGCTGAACCTCGGACCCAAGCTCGACCCCGAGCAGCAGCTCAACTCCACGCTGCACTTCATGCGCGAGGAGAACCGGCTCGGCGTGACCTCGGTCGGCGACGCGGGCGGCGGCTTCCAGAACTACCCCGACGACTACGCGATCATCGACAAGCTCGCCAAGGAGAACCGCCTCACGGTGCGCATCGCCTACAACCTGTTCCCGCAGAAGGCGAAACAGGAACTGGCGGACTTCCAGCGCTGGGCCAGGATGGGCAGGCCCGGCGACGGCAGCGATTTCTACAAGCTCAACGGCGCGGGCGAGATGCTGGCCTTCAGCGCGGCGGACTTCGAGGACTTCCTCCAGCCGCGACCCGAGATGCCGGCGGCGATGGAGAACGACCTGGAAGGCGTTGTGCGTTTCCTCGCCGGCAACGGCTGGCCGTGGCGCATGCATGCGACCTACAACGAGACGGTGTCGCGCAGCCTGGACGTGTTCGAGAAGGTCCACCGCGACCATCCGATCGACCAGCTCGGCTGGTTCTTCGACCACTGCGAGACGGTCACGCCGCAGAACCTCGAACGCATCAGGCGGCTGGGCGGCGGCATCGCGGTGCAGAACCGGATGTCGATGCAAGGGGAGTACTTCATCCGCCGCTACGGGCTGAAGGCGACCGCCGAGACGCCGCCGGTCAAGCGCATGCTGGAGATGGGCATCCCCGTCTCGCTGGGCACGGACGCGACGCGCGTCAACAGCTACAACCCGTGGCAGGCGCTGTACTGGCTGGTGTCGGGGCGCACCATCGGCGGCACGCTGCTGTATCCGGAGGAGCGGCGGCTGGACCGCGTCGCCGCGCTGCGCCTGATGACCGCCGACGGCGCCTGGTTCTCGCGCGAGACGGGGAAGAAGGGCGTGCTGAAGCCGGGCGCGTTCGGCGACCTGGCGGTGCTGGACCGCGACTTCCTGACCGTGCCGGAGGACCAGATCCAGGACATCACCTCCGTGCTGACCGTGGTGGCCGGCAAGCCGGTGCACGGCAGCGGCGCGTATGCGTCGCTCGCACCCGCGCTGCCGCCCGCGATGCCGGACTGGTCGCCGGTGAAGACCTACGGCGGCTACCAGGCGCGCAAGTCGGCGGTGGCCTCATCGCTGAGCGATGCCGAGCGCCGCTACCAGTACGCCGCGCAGTGCGCCTGCGCGAGCGGCTGCGGCGTGCATGGCCACGATCACACGGCAGTCGCCAGCGCGGCGCGCGATGCGACGTCGGCGCAGGCGTTCTGGGGCGCGATGGGGTGCAGCTGCTACGTGTGATGCCGTGTTCCGGCGTCGAGTCTGCAGGCCGGCCTGGCCTCAGCGCCGCTGCGCGCAGGTGAAGGGCTTCAGTCGGGCAGGCCGAAGAGCTTCGCCGCGTTGCTCCACGCGATCCCGCGTGCGACATCCGCCGGCAGATCGCCGAGCCAGACGCGGTAGCCCTGCATCGTCGCTTCGTAGTTCTGCCAGCGCTGGTTGACCCAGGTGTCGGAGCCCACGAGGAAACGATCCGGGTACTTCAGGATCAGCGCGCGCCACTCGGCGCAGAGCTTGCCGTCGTCGCAAGTGAGGCCGGGGCGATAGGACAGCTCGCCCATCAGCCGCGGGTACTTCGCGAGCAGCGCCTCGACGCGCGCGATCGGTGCGCCGTTGATGCCGGTGTGCGCCCAGATCAGGCGTGCCTCACGCCCCTTGCTCGGGGTCGCCTCCATCAGCAGATCGATCGCTTCGTCGTCGACGTGCGCGAGGACGACGAGCGACTTCTCTTCCGCCAGCGCCATGAGCTTGCGGGCGACCGGACCGCGCGCGTTGGCGCTGTCGTAGAGGTGGAATTCGCCGAGCCCGCGATACGGACTCGAAGCAGTCCCGCGCGCCAGCTCCTCCTGGACCATCTTGTAGATGCTCTCGTCGCGGAACCAGTTGTCGTAGTCGGCGCGATTCCGGTAGAGGCGGATGAAGGGCACCACGGTCACGCCCGCCGCCCGCGTCTCAGGCCACTGCGCGAGAGTGCGCGTGCCGTCGTTCGGCCGCGAGTTGGAGAGGATCGCCTTCACGCCGCTGCGCTTCATGCGCGCGAGCACATCCGCTGGCGGATGCGGACCCTCGCGACCGTTCCAGGCTTCCTCGTTGTAGTGGAGGTGGGCGTCGAAGATCGGGCCGGCGTAGTCGGCCGCGCGGGCCGCGCCGCCGCCGGACAGACACATCGCCAACGCGGCGCACATCGGCATCAGCAGGCGGAGGGCAGGGCGCATGGGCGGCTCCAGTCGAGGGGACCGGGGCCGATTCTCACCCAGTCGCCGACCCGCCCGGTCGGCGGTCACGCGTTCATTCGATCGACAGCAGCGTCACGGAGCGGGCCGGCAGCGTGAGGGTCCTGCCCAGCGTCCTGCGCTCGCCGGTCAGGACGTCGACCGCCGTGTCGCCTGCGCGCAGCATCTCGGGGAAACGCGTCAGGTCCAGTTCGCGCGCTTCCTTCGCCTTGCTCATCACCAGCATCAGGCGCTTGCCGCCCAGGCCCTTCGCGGCGTCGTAGCGGAACAGCACGTAGGTCTCCGCCAGCGGCGCGTACTGCATCAGCGCGCCGTCGTGCACCAGCGTCTCCGCCTTGCGCCAGTTCAGCAGCCGCTTCAGCCACGCCTGCGCGCCGGCCTGGCGTTCGCCCAGCCCCGCGCCGGTGAAGGCGTTCACCGCGTCCCCGGCCCAGCCGCCGGGGAAGTCCCCCCGCACCGCGCCGTCGTCGCGATGGCGCGGGCTGGTCATCAGGATCTCCGAGCCGTAAAAGAACTGCGGGATGCGCCGCACGAAGGACAGGTAGGCCCAGGCCATCTTCGTCAGCTCGAGGTCGTCGTGCAGCACGCTGTAGACGCGCGGCGTGTCGTGGTTGCCTTCGAAGAGCACCAGGTTGGCCGGGTCCGGGTAGACGAAGTCGTGCGCCAGCGCCTCATAGATCTTCATGAAGCCGCCGTCGTGCGCGTCCTGCTGGTTCAGGCCGGCGAGCAGCGCCTCCTGCAGCGGGAAGTCCATCAGGCTGGGCAGCGACGACACGTAGCCGTCGTGGTTGCGCTTGCCCGCCTGCCAGTAGGACACCACGGCCGGGTGCGGGCTCCATTCCTCGCCGACGATGTTCAGCTTCGGGTACTCGTCCTTCAGGCGCTTCGACCATGCGGCCAGGAAGTCCTTGTCGGAGTAGCTGTAGGTGTCGGTGCGCACGCCGGCCAGGTCGGCGGTCTCGATCCACCACAGGCTCATCTGCGTCAGGTAGGTCGCCACCAGCGGCTGGCGCTGGTTGAGATCGGGCATGCCGGGGCTGAACCAGCCGTCGCTGAAGCGCTGGCGGTCGCTGGGCGCCGCGTACGGGTCCTGCAGCGACATCCGCGCGTGATGGGTCTCGGTGTACTGGGGCCAGGTGTTGACCCAGTCCGCCGTCGGCAGGTCGGCCATCCACCAGTGATGCACGCCGATGTGGTTCAGCACGATGTCCTGGATCAGGCCGATGCCGTGGCGCTTGGCCTCGGCGCCGAGCCGCACGTAGTCGGCGTTGCTGCCGAAGCGCGGATCGACCTGGTAGAAGTCCGTCGCGCCGTAGCCGTGGTAGCTCCACTTGGGGCTGTCGTTCACCGACAGCGGCGTGGGCCACAGCATCGTGAAGCCCATCGCGGCGATGTAGTCGAGGTGGGCCGTCAGGCCGGCGAGGTCGCCGCCGTGGCGGCCGCCCGGATCGGCGCGGTTCAGGCCTTCAGCCAGACCCGGCACGACGTCGTTGGACGGGTCGCCGTTGGCGAAGCGGTCCGGCACCACCAGGTAGATCGCGTCCTTGGGGCCGAAGCTCGCGCGCTGCGCCGAGCCCGCCGTGCGCTCGCGCAAGGCGTAGGGATGTTCGAGGACGACCTTGCCGTCGCGCTTGAGGCGAAGCGTCAGCGTGCCCGGCCTGGCCGACGCCTCGATCCGCAGGTCGACGAACAGGTAGTTGGGGCTGTCGCCGCGACGCGTGCCGACCAGCGTCACGCCGGGGGCGGGGGCGAGTTCAACTTCCAGGGCGCCGATGCCGGCACCATGCAGCATCACCTGCAGGTCGGGCGACTTCATGCCGACCCACCAGTCCGGCGGCTCGACGCGAGCGATCGTGAGCGCGGTGGAAGGCGAGGCGGAAGCAGCGGGAGCGGCCGTCGCGGCGGCGGCGGGGGCGTTGGTCATGACGAGGAGGCTCGAGGCGAGGGAAGCGAATGAGACGAATGAGGCAAGGGAGGCGAAGGTCGACATCGTGCACGCCCTTCAGCGAACGCGGAAGACCTGCACGGACAGGGGCGGGGAACTGAGCGTCACCTGTCCGCGAGCATCCGCTTTCGCCGTAGTCGCCGAGGTCGCCGCGGACGACGTGCGCAGCGGCTGTCGCGGGTACAGCGGACGCAGGCCTGCCTTTGCCGGCAGGCCGGGCAACGAGACCTCGACAGCATCGCGGCCGTAGTTGATGACGACTAGCACGCGTTGGCCCTGGTAGGCGCGCTGGAAGCTCAACACCTGACCCTGCGCGAGCGGCGCCTCGTAGTGGCCGCGCGCGATGGCCGGCTGGCTGTTGCGCAGCGCCAGCATCGCCTTGTAGAAGTTCAGCAGCGAGCCCGGATCGGCGGCCTGCGCCTGCGCGTTGTGCGTGGCGATGTTCGGCGAGGCAGGACGGAACGGCGTGCCCGTCGAGAAACCGGCGGATGTCGCGCTCCAGCTCATGGGCGCGCGCAGCGGCGCGTCGCCCGGCAGTCCGGCGACGCCGGCCTGGCCGATCTCCTCGCCGTAGTAGATGAACGGCGTGCCGGGCAGCAGCAGATAGGTCGCGGCGGCGAGCTTGTAGCGCGCCTCGTCGCCCTCGAACTGGTCCCACGCACGCTTGCCGGCGAAGATGTCGTGATTGCTCAGCATCGTGGCCATGGCGGTCGGCGCTTCGGTGAAGAAGCGCGCGACCTTGGCCACCGCCTCGGTCGAGCCCTCGCCGCCCTTGGCCGCGTCGATCACCGCGCGCTCCAGCCCGAACGCGAACGCGCTGCCGCAGATGTCGTCGCGGGTGTAGACCTTGGGCTCGGCCGTCGCCTCGCAGACGACGAAACGATGCGGGTAGCGCTTGATCAGCCGCGTGAACTCGCCGGTCAGCGCGCGGCTCTCCGGCTGGTCGTTCCAGTCCTTCGCGCTGTTCTCGATGAGATGCGGCACGGCGTCCAGCCGGTAGCCGTCCAGCCCGCGGTTGAGCCAGAAGCGCAGGCTGTCCGCGTGGTACTTCACCACCGCCGGGTTGCGCATGTTGTAGTCCGGCATGTGCGGCCCGAACACCGCGAAGTAACGCGGCGATCCGGCCGGCGACCGCGCGGTCGATTCCGGCTTGGGCGGCGCGCTGGCGCCTTCGGGAAGATCCGGGACTTCCTCGCCCGGCAGGTACCAGGGCGTCTTGCCCCAGATGTCCCAGCCCTTCAGCCCGGCCAAGGGCTGCGAGGTCCACACGAACCAGTCGCGCCAGGGGCTCGCCGGATCCGCCTCCGCCGCGCGGAACAACGGATGCTCGCGCGCGCTGTGGTTGATGACGTAATCCATGACCACGCCGATGCCGCGCTGGTGAGCTTCGCGGATCAACTCGTCGAAGTCAGCCAGCGTGCCGTACTGCGGCTCGATCGCGCGGTAGTCCGTCGTCGCGTAGCCGTGGTCGCGGTCGGCGCTCGCGGTGATCGGCATCAGCCAGATGCCCTTCACGCCGAGGTCCTTCAGGTAGTCCAGCCGCTGCGTCACGCCGCGCAGGTCCCCGATGCCGTCGCCGTCGCTGTCCTGGAAGCCGCGCACGAAGATCTCGATGAACGCGCCGTGCTGCCAGCCCTCGGGCAGCGTGCTGCGTCCGCGCACTTCCTTCACCGGCGAGAGGTCGACCGGCGACGCGGCAGCGGCAGGCGCCGCGTGCACCGTCGGGCTCGACAGTCCGGCGGCCAGCGCGGCGGCCAGCACCGTTGCTGCGCTGATGGCGGTGGGGCGACGCGTCATCTCTGGGTCTCCTGATCTTGTTGTCTGATCTGTAGCAAAAGTACAGATTTTAGTGACGCTTGAAAGAATCTCGAAAGCGTCGCCGCGCCGAAGCATAGAAGGTATGACCTATGAAGGGAAGTCCTGATCCTCCTGGTATGTAGTTTTGCTACCATCTAAAACACATCGCCGGTACACGCGCCAAGAAGCGCGGTGCTGGCGTCAGAACAACACCTCGATGGAGATCCGATGGGCGTGCGCTCGACCTTGTCCCCTGCCTGGCCGCTTCTGGCGGCATGGATGCTGAGCGGCGTGGCCGGGATGCCGTTGGCGATGGCGGCGGTCGATCCGTCGCTCGCCGCCTGCGACGTCGGGCCGGTGACGGTGCTCACGCCCCAGGCGTCGACGTTGGCGACGCCAACGGTGACTGCGACGGCGACAGCGACGGCGACGTCAGCCGCGCCGCAGCCCGTGTGGCTCGATGCGCGCCGTCTGCGGTGGCCGGGCTTGTCGCTGGTCGCCGGCGAGGTCGTCCGCTGGCATCACTCGACGTCGGGCGGATTGGCCTTGGTCGACGGACGTGTGAGCGGCAGCGACCGCAGCCTCACGCTCCGGACGGTCGACGCCACGCGCGAGCCGTTGAGCGCGGAGACGGCCGCCCAAGCCGCCTACCTGGGCGCCGGCGCGGAGTTCGCGTTGGAGGCGGACGTCGATCCCGCGACGATGCCGCGGGGGCAGGCCTTGATCGCGGTCGAAGACGCGCAGGGGCGCGTGCTGCGCTGGAGTCCGTCGCAGACGGCGCGTGCGCTCGATGCGATCTTTGCCGCCGCCGAAGCCGAGACGGCGCTCGGGGTGACGGTGACGACTAAGGGCGCCGCCTTCAAGCTGTGGGCGCCGACGGCCGATCGCGTCGAGCTCTGCGCCTACGACGGCCCCGACAGCGCCGCCCGCGCGCGCCTCCCGCTGTCGCGCGACGACCGCACGGGGATCTGGAGCGTCGACACGGCGAGCGGGCCTGCCGTGTCCGCGGCTTCCGGCGCTACGGCCGTGCGCAGCGGCGCGTACTACCGCTACCTCGTCGAACTCTTCGTGCCGGGCGTCGGCCGCGTGCGCAACCTCGTGACCGATCCGTATTCCGTGAGCCTGTCGGCGGACTCGGCGCGCAGCTACGTCGCCGACCTGTCCGAGCCGCGTCTGCAGCCGCGCGGTTGGTCGAGCAGTCGCATCCCCGACCGTGTGAAGACGCCGACCGACATGGTCGTCTACGAGTTGCACGTGCGGGACTTCTCCCGCGACGACCGCAGCGTGCCTGCCGCGCAGCGCGGCAAGTACCTGGCCTTCACGCAGTCCGGCTCGGCCGGCATGCGCCATCTGCGCGCGCTCAGCCGTGCGGGTCTGACGGACGTGCACCTGCTGCCGGTCTTCGACCTGGCCACCGTGCCGGAGCGCGGCTGCGTGATCCCGAGCGTGCCCAAGGCCGCGCCCGGCAGCGACGCGCAGCAGGCGGCCGTCATGGCCGTCGCCGACAAGGACTGCTTCAACTGGGGCTACGACCCCTTCCACTACAGCGCGCCCGAGGGCAGCTTCGCCAGCGACGCCAACGACGGCGCGGTCCGCGTGCGCGAGCTGCGCGCGATGGTGATGGGCCTGCACGCGGCCGGACTGCGCGTGGGCATGGACGTGGTCTACAACCACACGACCGCGTCGGGTCAGCATCCGCATTCGGTGCTGGACCGCATCGTGCCGGGCTACTACCAGCGTCTGGACGCGCTGGGCCGCGTCGAGCGCTCCACCTGCTGCGACAACACCGCCACCGAGCACCGCATGATGGGCAAGCTGCTCGTCGACTCGGTGGTGTTGTGGGCGCGGGAATACAAGATCGCGTCCTTCCGCTTCGACCTGATGGGCCACCAGCCGCGCGCGGTGATGGAACAGCTGCAGGCGCGTCTGAAGCGCGAGCTGGGCCGCGAAGTGCAACTGATCGGCGAGGGCTGGAACTTCGGCGAGGTCGCCAACGGCGCGCGCTTCGTGCAGGCCTCGCAGTTGTCGCTGAACGGCACCGGCATCGGCACCTTCAGCGATCGCGGCCGCGATGCGGTGCGCGGCGGTGCGGCGGGCGACGATGCGGCCACGTCGGCGCGTCGGCCCGGCTTCATCGTGCCTGCGGACGCCGCAGTCGACGGCCGCGCAGGGAACGCCGCACGCCGCGAGGAACTGCTGCGTCAGGGCGACCTGCTCAAGCTCGCGATGGCGGGCACGCTGCGCGGCTTCGAGCTGGAGACTGTCGACGGCCGCCGCGTCGCCGGCGACAAGCTGCCCTACGGCGACCAGCCGGCGGGCTACGCGTCGGTGCCGGCGGAGGTCGTCAACTACGTCGAGAACCACGACAACCAGACGCTGTTCGACGCGCTCGTGCTGAAGCTGCCGCGCCACACCAGCGCCGACGACCGCGCCCGCACGCAGGCCGTGGCGCTCGGCATCAACGCGCTGAGCCAGGGCGTCGCCTACTTCCACGCCGGCGGCGAGCTGCTGCGTTCCAAGTCGATGGACCGCAACAGCTATGACTCCGGCGACTGGTTCAACCGCCTGGACTGGACCGGCCGCGACAACGGCTTCGGCGCCGGGCTGCCGCCGGCGCGCGACAGCGGGTCGGACTACGCGCTGCTGCGACCGCTGCTGGCCGATGCCGCGATCAAACCCGGCCCGGCGCAGATCGACTGGACGCGGCGCGTGTTCCTCGACCAGCTGCGCATCCGCGCGAGCACGCCGCTGTTCCGTCTCGCCGATCCGGAAGAGATCCGGCGCCGGCTGGTCTTCCACAACACCGGCCCGGACCAGCAGGCGGGCGTGATCGTCGGCCGGCTCGACGGCGCGGGGCGTGCGGACGCGGTCTTCGAGCGTGTGCTGTACGTCGTCAACGCGAGCGCCGGGGAGGCCGCGCTGACGCTGCCCGCCGAAGCCGGCTTCGCGTGGCGCCTGCATCCGGTACAGCGCGCCGCCGGCGCGGCGGATGCGCGGGTGCGAACCGAGGCACGCATCGACGCCGCCCAAGGCGCATTCCGGGTGCCGGCGCGCAGCGTGGCGGTGTTCGTCGTCGAGCGGCGTTGAGCCTGAGGCGGCGCGCCGCGCATCCCGGGCGTGACGTGCGCCACCGCGCTGACGCTTCGCCGGACGGCTTTCAAGCCCGGGATCACCCCATCCGTCGCACGGGCCCGCACGTGCCGCGCGGCGGAGTAGCATGACTCGTCAGCGGCCCTGTCAGAGGTCGCATCGGAGACGGTCATGGGAACGATCCAGGTTGTCCACTCGGTCCGCCAGGCGTTGATGCTGGGCGCGACGATGTTGTCCGCGCTGGCCTTCACGGGATGCGCCACGGCGCCCGAGGTCCCCGTGACCAGCGCCGACACGGCGCCGCTGATCCACGACGAGCTGTTCGCGCCGTCGCGCGACGTGATCGATCCGGAGCGGGTCATGGCGATCACGCCGAAGATGCGCGAGTTCATCCGCGCGCGGATCCCGAACGCGACCGGCTCCGCGCTGGTGATGGACACGCGCGACCTGCGCCACCTGCTGCTGGACGCGCTCTACAACCGCAACGAGCTGCAGCTCGAGTACGACGCCGAGACCACGCGCACCGCCGCCGAAGCCTTCGACGCCAAGGCCGGCAACTGCCTGTCGCTGGCGATGATGACGGCGGTGTTCGCGCGCGAGATGGGGCTGCCCTTCGTCTTCCGCCAGATCTACGACGAGGAGCAGTGGAGCCGCGTCGGCGACCTGCAGGTCGTTTCCGGTCACGTCAACATCGCGCTGGGCCGGCGGCGGACGGATTTCCGCGTGGTGGGCAACGACGAGCCCTCGCTGGTGGTGGACTTCCTGCCCGGCGCGCAGATCCAGCGCCAGCGCGCGATGCCGGTGGACGAACGCATGATCGTCGCGATGTACATGAACAACCGGGCCGCGGAACTGATGGCGCAGGCCCAGATCGACCGCGCCTACTGGTGGGCCCGCGCGGCCTGGCTGCACGATCCGCGGCTGCTGACGGCGCTCAACACGCTGGGCGTGATCTACCGCCGCCACGGCGACACGGCGCTCGCGGAACGGGCCTTCCGCTTCGTGCTGGCGCGCGAGCCGGCCAACGTGCAGTCCATGGCCAACCTGGCCCAGGCGCTGCGCCTGCAGGGGCAGCTCGCCGAGGCGCAGAAGTACGAGGCGCAGCTGGCGCTGCTGCAGCCGTATCCGCCGTTCAAGTTCTTCGACCTCGGCATCGCCGCGATGAAGGCGGGCGAGTACGCCAAGGCGCGCGACCTCTTCGCCAAGGAGATCGACCGCTCGGCCTACTACCACGAGTTCCACTTCTGGATGGCCCTGGCCAACGTGGGCCTGGGCAAGTGGGACGTCGTGCGCACCGAGCTGGCGAAGGCCGAGGAATACAGCGTCACCGCGCCGCAGCGGCAGCTCTATGCGGCCAAGCTGGAGAGTTTGAAGGCCAAGATGCAGCCGGCCAAGGTGATGCGCTAGCGCGCCACCGTCGAGGGTTCAGGCGCTCAGCGGCGGCAGTCCGTGGCGCGCGCGGGCACGCGCGCAGGCGTCGTCGCCGATGCCCAACGGCGCGCGCATGCCGAAGTCGCGGCACGGCGACGGCCGCCATTCGTAGATGCCACAGCCGGCACGCTCGCCGACCTTGCCCTGCAGGGCGGCGCAACGTGGCCGCGCGTGGTCGGTGCCGCGCATGCGGCAGGTGGAGTCCGTGACCTCCACCGTCAAGCCGTCCGGCACCGTGCCACCTTCGCTCAGCAGTTCCTGGCGCGAGAAGTCGACGCGGAAACTCGCGCAGCAGGCACCGCAGCGGGTGCAGGGGTTGTCGGCGAAGGCGGACATGGCGGTCAGTTCGACGCCGACGGGCTGATCAGCGTGCTGTCGGGCGGCGGCGGGTCGTCGGGCAGCACGGGTTCGCGTACGACGGTGACGGTGCAGGCGCACTGCGAGACGACCTGCGCCGACACGCTGCCCAGGTAGCGCCGCATCATCGAGTTGGCGCGCGCGCCCATCACGACGTGGTCGACGCCGGTCTTGGCGGCGAACTCGATCAGGGCGTCGGCGGCGTCCGGCGCCTCCAGCACGTGGAAGGTCAGGCGGCCGTCCTCGAGCGCCAGTTCCCGCGTCATCGGGTGCGCCCAGTTCTTCAGCGCGATCAGCTGCTGCACGTGATGGCTGCGGCCCTGCGCGTCGGTCAGCTCGTCCATGCCGATGCGGTTGGTCTTCATCACGCCGACGCACGCGAGCCGCGCGCCGGGTTCGGTCTGCATCAGGCGGCGCACGACCTCGCGCAGCTCTTCGAGCAGCGTCGGCGTCGCGCCCAGCACGTCCACCGCGGCCATGATCACCGGGCTGCGCGCCACCTGCGCCCCGACCGAGGCGGGCGCTTGCGGTTCCTCGCCCATCGCCAGGAACCAGCGCTTGAAGCGCCGCACCATGCCGCTGCGCTGCAGCTTGTGCGCGCGCGCCGTCAGCGGTACCGCGTCGGGGCGCTGCAGGTCCAGCGCGAGCTGCGCGGCGCTCTGGTAGCGGCGCTCGGCGCGGACCTCCAGGCAGTGCAGCACGATCTCCTGGAACCACGGCGGCAGCTCGGGCCGGATCGCGCGCGGCGGGATCGGGTCGACGTAGAGTCGGCGCCGCAGCTGCCGCACCGAGGTCGGCTGGCCGAAGGGCCGCTCGCCGGTGGAGAGGTGGTACAGCATGACGCCCAGCGCGAAGAGGTCGCTGCGCGGGTCGTTGCGGACGAACTGGACCTGCTCCGGCGACATGTACGGGCCGGTGCCCATGGGCAGGGAGAACTCCTCCTCCAGCAGGTCGGGCAGGAAGTCGTGCCGCGACAGGCCGAAGTCGACCAGCACCACGGTGCCGTCGGGCCGCAGCAGGATGTTGCTGGGCTTGATGTCGAGGTGGACCAGGTGCTGGCGGTGCAGGTCGGTGAGCGCGTGCGCGACCTGGATGCCGATCTCCACGACCTCCACCAGCGGCAGCGGGGCCAGGTCCAGGCGCGGACGCAGGCTTTCGGCCTCGATGCGCTCCATGACGATGTAGGCCTGCCGGCGCCAGTCGCCGCGCGCGACGAAACGCGGCACGTGCGGTCCCTTGAGCGCGGGCATGATCATCTGCTCGACCTCGAAGCCGACGATGCTGGCCGGGTCCTCGCCGCCCTTGATGCGGGGCACCTTCATGATCAGCGGGAAGTCTTCCGCCGGATGCGCGGGATCCGCCGGATCCTGTCGCCGCACCTGCCACAGGTTGGCCATGCCGCCCTGGTGCAGCCTCGCCTCGAGCACGAAACCGTCCAGCACCTGGCCGGGTTGCAGCGGCGAGGTGATCGGGACCGGGACTGATGTTGAAGCGTGCGTCGAGTGGGCGTCGTTCATCGATTCATCGGCCGGCGACGAGCCGTTGCGCGAGACGGTCCGCGAGGCCGGCGGGCAGGCCGGGTGCGGCGCGCAGCGCGGCGGCGGCGGCTTCGACATCGTAGGGCACGCGCTGGAAGCTGAGTTCCTCGCTGTCGTGATCGAACAAGGCGTAGGCGGCGGCCGGGTTGCCGTCGCGCGGCTGGCCGCAGGCGCCGGGGATCACGAGCCACTGCCGGTTGGGCAGCAGGGGGATCGGCACGCCGGGCTGCGGCTTGAAGTCGCCCGCCTTGCCGGTGCCGGAGAGGTGGTACAGCATCGGCTCGTGCATGTGGCCGCAGAAGGTATAGCGGCACTCGGTCGCGTGCAGGCTGCGCATCGCCTCCAGGCGCCCCTGCACGTAGGCGAAGCCGGTCGGGTCGAACGCGTTGGCGTGGACGTAGAGGCAGTCCTCCTCTTCCTCCGACATCGGCAGCGAGGCCAGAAAGGCCAACTGGTCGTCGGTGAGTCTCGCGCGGGTCCAGGTGATGGCGGCGCGGGCGTCCTCGTTCATCGTGGGGCGGGGCCCCTGCGTCACGCCGAGGTCGTGGTTGCCGGCGACGGCGATCGCGCCTTCCGCGCGCAGCGCCCGCACCTGATCGACCACCCAGCCGGGATCGCTGCCGTAGCCGACATAGTCGCCCAGGAGTGCGAAATGCCGCGCGCCCTGCCGCCGGGCATGGTCGAGGACGGCCTCGAAGGCCTGGCGGTTGGCGTGCAGGTCGGAGATCAGTGCGGTCTTCATGGCAACAGGCGGATGCGAACGGCAAGGATGCCACGCGCGGCTGACGTCAACCTTCGCAAGTTGGCGAGGGGCGGACGGCGGACGCCCCGAAGCGCGTCCTCGCCCCCCCCCGAAGCGGAGGGGCTCGTCCCCTCCGGATGGGTGAGGAAGGGGGCAGTCGCGGGTTTGACGCGTTGTGGCGGGCCGGGGCTTTGCTAATCTGGCCGGCGACACGGGACGCCAGGAGGCGATGTGACGAGCGCGCACCGCCGCCGGCAGTTCCGGCATGGGAGAGAAAAAAGATGAAGACGTTGGAAATCGGGGCGCTGGCGCTGGGCCTGCTGCTGGCCGCGACGGCCGCGCGGGCGGATTGCTCGCGGCCGATCCGGGTGCCGCTGGCGCCGATCGGCATGAGCGTGGTGACCTCCGGCGGCGAGGTCAGCGGGGTCTATCCGGACCTGCTGCGCAAGGTCGCGGCGGAGACCGGCTGCCAGTTCGATTTCGGCGTCGTGCCGCGGGCGCGGGTCGAGGCGATGTACGCCGGCGGCGGCGCGGACCTGCTGGTGCCGGCGACGCGGACCACGCAGCGCGACCTGCACGGCGACTTCATCCCGATGATGAAGGCGCGGGCGATGCTGATCTCGATCTCGTCGGACCGCGCGACGGTCGACAGCCTGGCCGAGCTCGGCGAACGGCGCGAGCTGCGCGTGGTCGTGGTGCGCGGCTTCGATTACGGCGAGCCCTACCAGCAGCTGCTGACGACGCTGAAGGCGCAACGCCGGCTGGTGGTGGAGGCCGACGTGGCGGCGGTGGTGCGCGCGCTGGAGCGCAACCTGGCGGACGTGACGGTGATGGCGCCGTCCATCCTCGCGGGCACCTTGCTGCAGGACTCGAAGACGCGGCCGCTGCTGGACCGGCTGCGGCTGGAGCCGATGTCGGAGCTCGGCTGGACGGACAGCGGGATCTACCTGTCGCGGCACCTGCCGGCGAAGGACCGCGAGGTGCTGAGCGACGCGCTGGAGCGGAACTCGCGCTCCGGCGCCGTCTGGAAGACGCTGCAGAAACATTACCCGGCCGGGTCCTACGAGGACGGCCTGAAGGCGATCGTGGCGCCGAGGTAGCGCCACCGAGCCTGAGGAAAGAACAAGGCCCGCACTCGGCGGGCCTTGTCACTTCAGGGGCGGGGCAGGGCGCTCAGCCGATGCGTCCGAGCAGCAGGTACTCCATCAGCGCCTTCTGCACGTGCATGCGGTTCTCGGCCTCGTCCCAGACGACCGATTGCGGACCGTCGATGACGTCGGCCGCGACCTCTTCGCCGCGGTGCGCCGGCAGGCAGTGCATGAACAGCGCATCCGGCTTGGCCTGCGCCATCATGTCCTTGTCCACGCACCAGTCCGCGAACGCCGTGCGACGCGCTTCGTTCTCGGCCTCGTAGCCCATGCTGGTCCAGACGTCCGTGGTCACCAGGTCCGCGCCGCGGCACGCTTCCTTCGGGTCCTTGAAGACCTTGTAGCAGCGCGTGTCCTTGATGCCTGCGACCGCCGGGTCGATCTCGTAGCCGCTGGGCGTGCTGACGTGCACGGTGAAGCCCAGGATCTCCGCCGCCTGCAGCCACGTGTTGGCCATGTTGTTGCCGTCGCCGACCCAGGCCACCACGCGTCCTTTCAGGCAGTCCATGTCGATCGCGCCGCGTCGGTCCATGCCGCGCTGCTCGATGAACGTGAACAGGTCCGCCAGGATCTGGCACGGGTGGTACTCGTTGGTCAGCCCGTTGATCACCGGCACCCGCGAGTGCGCCGCGAAGCGCTCCAGCTTGGTCTGCTCGTAGGTGCGGATCATCACGATGTCGACCATGCGGCTGATCACGCGCGCGCTGTCCTCGATCGGCTCGGCCCGGCCCAGCTGGCTGTCGCCGGTGGTCAGGTGCACCACCGAGCCGCCCATCTGGTACATGCCCGCCTCGAAGCTCACGCGGGTCCGCGTCGACGCCTTCTCGAAGATCATCGCCAGCGTGCGGTCCTGCAGCGGCTGGTATTTCTCGTAGTTCTTGAAGCGTCGCTTGATCGTCGCCGCCCGTTCGAACAGGTGGGTGTACTCCTCCGCGCGCAGGTCCTTGAACTGCAGGTAGTGACGCATGAGCGTGTTCCCCGGTTTCATGGCGCGGGCGCGGCCAGGAAGGCCTTCACCAGCGGCACCAGGCGCGCGGCGATCTCCGCCGCTTCCGCGCTCGTGAGGACCAGCGGCGGCACCAGGCGGACGACCTTGTCGGCGGTCACGCTCAGCAGCAGGCCGGCTTCCATCGCCTGCGTCAGCAGCACGCCGCAGGGACGGTCCAGCTCGATGCCGATCATCAGGCCGTGGCCGCGGACTTCGACGAGGCCGGACTCGCCCGCCAGGCCGTGCTCGATCGCGGCCTTCAGCTCGGCGCCCACGGTCGCGGCGTTGGCCAGCAGGCCGTCCTCCTCCATGACCGCCAGCGTCTCGACGCCCGCGCGCATGGCCAGCGGATTGCCGCCGAAGGTCGTGCCGTGGTTGCCCGGTCCGAAGACCTTGGCGGCCTTGTCGCCGCACACCACCGCGCCGATCGGCACGCCCGAGCCCAGGCCCTTGGCCAGCGGCATCACGTCCGGCACGATGCCGGCCCACTGGTGCGCGAACCACTTGCCGGTGCGGCCGATGCCGCATTGCACCTCGTCCAGCATCAGCAGCAGATCGTGCTCGTCGCACAGCTTGCGCAGGGCCTTCAGGAAGTCGATGTGCGCCGGGTTGATGCCGCCTTCGCCCTGGATGGTTTCCAGGAAGATCGCGGTCACGTTCGGATGTTCGGCGACGGCCTTGCGGATCGCCTCGATGTCGTTCAGCGGCACGCGGACGAAGCCCGGCACCAGCGGACCGAAGCCCGCCTGCACCTTGGGGTTGCCGGTCGCCGACAGCGTCGCGATCGAGCGGCCGTGGAAGGCCTTCTCGAACACGATGACCTCGGGGTTGTCGTTGCCGCGGTCATGACCGTACTTGCGTGCGATCTTGAGCGCGGCCTCGTTGGCTTCCAGGCCGGAATTGCAGAAGAAGGCGTTGGTCAGCCCCGACAGCGCGCAGAGCTTGGCCGCGAGCTGCTCCTGCAGCGGGACGTGGTAGTAGTTGCTCGTGTGGATGAGCTTGCCCACCTGGTCCCGCAGCGCCGCCACCAGCCTCGGATGGTTGTGTCCGAGCGTGTTGACGGCGATCCCGCCGAGGCCGTCCAGGTATCGTCGGCCGGCCGTATCCCAGACCCAGACGCCTTCGCCGTGCGACAGGGCGATCGGCAGGCGGCCGTAGGTGTGCATCACGTGGGGTTCGGTCGGTGCGGCGAACGAGGAGTCCGGGGCGTTCATCAAGTCTCCAAACAGGGGAGGGGTTGGGGGAGCAAATGATTCTACGGGTCGACCCCGGCGGGCGAGGAGATTCCTCCTGCACAGGCATGCAAGCCCTCCTGACCAGCAGGGTGGTCTGCGGGGCGAGCAGAAGCCCACGTGTGCTGCGGCGCAACACATCCAAGGCACAATAGCGGTTTTGCCGGGACGCGTGAGACCGTAGCCAATGACTGAGCAGCCCAAGCCGCGAGAAGTGTTCATCCAGGGGATCACCACGGATGGCCGCACCTTCCGCCCGAGCGACTGGGCCGAACGTCTGGCTGGCGCGATGTCCTGCTTCCGGCCCGGCGGCACCCGCAGCGGGCGCGACGCCTACCTCGGCTACTCCCCCTACTGCGTGCCCCGCGTCATCGACGGGGTCAAGTGCGTCATCGTCAACGAGGCGCTGAAGTCCGTCGAACCGATGGCCTGGGAGTTCGTCATGAACTTCGCCCGCGACAACAAGCTGCAGGTCGTCGACGCCTGCCTGCTGCCCGACGGGCGCGAGGCCGGCAAGACCTGAGCATCCCGGCCCGATCGGGCCATCGCCGACCTGCGTCCATGCGTCTACGCTGACGGGTTCGCCGCGACCTCCCCACCGGGCTCCTGGACATGGCCGTCTTCACCGCCGATGCGGGTCCTCGGGCCGCCACCGTCCTGCCGGAACTGCAGCAGCTGCTGCGCCTGATCGATCAAGGCGGATCGATGCTGAACGCCCGCGAGCTCGCGACGGTGACGACGGCCGGCGGCACGCTGCCGGTGATCGGGCTGACCTTGGGCAATCCCGACCCTGCCGTTCCCGCGCTCGGTTTCATCGGCGGCGTCCACGGGCTGGAGCGCATCGGCGCGCAGGTCGTGCTGGCCTATCTCGCCAGCCTCGTGCGGCGGCTGCGATGGGACCTCAGCCTGCATCAGCAACTGGAGTCGCTGCGGCTCGTGTTCCTGCCGGTCGTCAATCCGGGCGGGGTGCTGGCGGGCTCGCGGGCAAATCCCCGAGGCATCGACCTGATGCGCAACGCGCCGCAGGACGCGGACCGCGGCGTGCCGTTCCTGGTCGGCGGTCATCGGCTGACGCGGCTGCTGCCGTACTACCGCGGACGGGCCGACGAACCGCTCCAGGTGGAGAGCGATGCGCTCTGCCGTTTCGTCCGCGAGGAACTGCTGGGTCGTCCGGTCTCCATGGCCATCGACTTCCACAGCGGCTTCGGCCTGCGCGACCGCATCTGGTTCCCGTATGCGCGCACGCGCCATCCGATGCACCACCTCGCCGAGATCCACGCGCTGTGCGAGGTGCTCGATCAATGCCTGTCCCCGCATCCCTACGTCATGGAGCCGCAGAGCCGGCATTACCTGACCCACGGGGACCTGTGGGACCACCTTTACGATGAGTCGCTCTCCCTTGATCGAGGGATCTTCCTGCCGATGACGCTCGAAATGGGGTCATGGTTGTGGGTGAAGAAAAACCCGCGCCAGCTACTCTCCCGGCACGGCATGTTCAATCCGCTCATCGAACACAGACAGCAGCGGGTATTGCGACGGCACATGGCCTGGATGGACTTCATGACGCGCGCGACACAGGGCGCGTTGCGCTGGTTGCCGGGGCCGGACACAAGAATCGATCACGGGGAGCAGGCGTTGATTCGCTGGTATCGGAGGACCGCCGGATGAGCGGCCACACCTGGGTGCTGCTGCGCGGACTGACGCGCGAGAGCGGCCATTGGGGCGACTTCCCCACGCGACTGATACGCGCCTTGCGTGTCCAGCAGCCGGACGCGCGGCTGGAGCTGCTCGATCTGCCGGGCAACGGGGATCAGCATCGGCAGAGCAGTCCGACCCATGTCGACGCGATGATGGAGGCCTGCCGTGCGGAGCTCCGGCGTCGCGGCGTCGCCCCGCCGTATCAGGTGCTGGCGATGTCGCTGGGCGCGATGGTCGCCAGCGAGTGGGCGGCCCGGCATCCGGGCGAGCTCGACGGCATCGTGCTGATCAACACCAGCCTGCGGCCGTTCAGCGCCTTCTTCCGGCGGCTGCGCCCGTCGAACTACTGGGCCTTGCTGATGCTGAGCCTGACGCGGCTGAGCCTGCGCCGGCGCGAGGCCAAGGTACTGCAGATGACGACGCGTCTGCAGCGTCAGCCGGACCAGGTGATCGACAGCTGGGTCTCGATCCAGCGCAAGCATCCGGTGCGGCGCCGCAATGCGCTGCGCCAGCTGCTGGCCGCGGCGCGTTATCGCGCCAGCCTGGCCAAGCCGCAGCCGCCGATGCTGCTGCTGTGCAGCCAGGGGGACTCGCTGGTCGACTGGCGCTGCTCGCAGGCCATCAGCCGGGCCTGGGGCGCGCCCTTGCGGCTGCACCGGCACGCGGGGCACGACCTGCCGCTGGACGATGGGGATTGGGTGGCGCGCAATGTCGTGGACTGGCTCCACGTGCGCGAGGTCGTCGGACAGGTCACGACGCCGATGCCGCTCTGACCGGCCGCTCTGGCCGATTCAGCAATGAAAAAGCCCGCCTCGCGGCGGGCTTCCTCTGCACCAGAGCTGGATCTGTCTATCAGGCGGCGAGCGCCTTGATCTTCGAAGACAGGCGGCTCTTGTGGCGAGCAGCCTTGTTCTTGTGGAAGATGCCCTTGTCGGCGACCGAGTCGATCACGGGCTGGGCGGTCTTGAACAGGTCGGCGGCCTTGGCCTTGTCACCCGTGACGATCGCCTTTTGCACGTTCTTGATGACCGTGCGGAACTTCGAACGCAGCGCCGAGTTGGCGGCGTTCAGCTTGACGTCTTGACGTGCGCGCTTGCGGCCCGAGGCCAGACGCACGGTTTTCTTCTTGGCTTTGGAAGAGCTTGCCATTGTCTTATTGGTCCAGTTGGTGCAAAGACGGCGAGTATAGCAGCCAGGATTGGAAAAACCAAACCCGAGGTATTGCGCTCGCGGCAGGGCACCCATAATGCGCGGTCGTTTGCTGGGGCGCCAGCCCCGGGGGGGCGTCCCCATGCCGTTCCGCCTCGTTCCCCGCATCGTTTCCCGTACTGCCTCCGCGCCGCGCCTGAATGAACCTGCTCCGCACCGCCTCCGTCGTTTCGGTCTTCACGCTGCTGTCCCGCATCACGGGCCTGGTCCGCGAACAGATGGTGGCGGGGCTGTTCGGCGCCAACGCGATGACCGACGCCTACAACGTGGCGTTCCGCATCCCCAACATGCTGCGGCGGCTGTTCGCCGAAGGCGCGTTCTCGCAGGCCTTCGTGCCCTCGCTGGCCGCCGCGCGCGCCAAGGACGGCGACGAGGCCACCCGCCACCTGATCGACGCCGTCGCGACCGTGCTGCTGTGGGCGCTGGCGGCGACCTGCGTGATCGGTGTGATCGGCGCGCCGGTGCTGGTCTGGGCGCTGGGCGCGGGGCTGTCCAAGGATGCGCACGAGGCCGCGGTCGTGATGACGCGCTGGATGTTCCCGTACATCGGCTTCATGTCGCTGGTGGCGCTGTCGGCCGGCATCCTGAACACCTGGAAGCGCTTCATCGTGCCGGCGGTGACGCCGGTGCTGCTGAACCTCGCGTCGCTGGCCTGCGGCTACGGGCTGACGCCGGTGCTGGCGGCGCACGGCTACGAGCCGATCTACTCGCTGGCGCTGGGCGTCATGGTCGGCGGCATCCTGCAGCTGGCCGTGCAGGTGCCGGCGCTGCGGCGCATCGGCCTGATGCCGCGCTTCTCGCTGAACTTCTCCGGCCTGCGCCGCGCCGCCGGCGACGAGGGCGTGCGCCAGGTCTTGCGCAAGATGGGTCCGGCGCTGCTGGGCGTGGGCGTGGCGCAGCTTTCGCTGCTGATCAACACGCAGATCGCCATCGCGGTGGGCGAGGGTGCCGCCTCCTGGCTGACCTACGCGGACCGGCTGATGGAATTCCCGATCGCGCTGCTCGGCGTCGCGCTGGGCGTGGTGCTCACGCCGCAACTGGCGGCCAGCACGGCCAAGGGCGAGACGCAGAAATACTCGGGCCTGCTCGACTGGGGCCTGCGCCTGACCCTGCTGCTGGCGCTGCCCTGCGCGGTCGCACTGCTGGTCTTCGCCGAGCCGCTGGTGGCCGTGCTCTACCAGCGCGGCGCCTTCCAGGCGGCCGACGTCGCCCACACCGCCCAGGCCGTGATGGGCTACGGCCTGGGCCTGATGGGCCTGGTGTCGATCAAGGTGCTGGCCCCCGGCTTCTACGCGCGCCAGGACATGCGCACGCCGGTGCGCATCGCCGTCGGCGTCCTGATCCTGACGCAGGTGTTCAACGCGATCTTCGTGTTCGGCTTCAAGATCGGCGTGGCCGGCCTGTCGCTGTCCATCGGCCTGGGCGCCGTCGTCAACGCGCTGCTGCTGCTGCGCGGACTGCGCAAGCTGGGCACCTACACGCCGGAGGCCGGCTGGATGCTGTTCCTGCTGCGCGTGGTGATCGCCAGCGCCGCCATGGGCGCGCTGCAGTGGTGGCTGGCCGGGTACTTCGGCTGGGTCGGCGGCAAGGGCTTCCAGTTCGAGCTGGCGCGCGCCGGCTGGATGGCGCTGAGCCTGGGCGCTTCCGCGCTGCTGTATTTCGGCGTGCTGCTGCTGCTGGGCGTGAAGCTGCGCCAGTTCGCCCGCCGGGCCTGAAATCAGGGGCGCCGGGCTCCCGCTGGAGCGGCGGCGGCGGGCGTAGACTTCGACGCATGAGTTCGCCCTTGCAGTGGACGGTGCCGTCGGCGCTGGACTATTTCTCGACGCTGGTTGCCGACGACGACACGCTGAACCTGGCCGAAGCCGCCGCCGCGATCGCGCTGGACGACGTGCCCCGGCTGGACGTGCAGCAGGTAATGGCCGAACTGGACCGGCTCGGCGAGCGGCTGCGCCACCGCCTGCCCGCCGACGCGCCGCCCAGCCACCGGCTGCGCATGCTCAACCAGTACTTCCACGGCGAGCTCGGCTTCGCCGGCAACGTCAACGACTACTACGCCGTCGGCAACAGCTACCTGCACCAGGTGCTCGCCACGCGCCGCGGCATCCCGATCTCGCTGGCCATCATCTACATGGAGCTGGCGTCGCACGTCGGGCTGCGGGTCAAGGGCGTCAGCTTCCCCGGCCACTTCCTGATGAAGCTGAGCCTGCCGCAGGGCGAGGTCGTGCTGGACCCGTTCAGCGGCCGCTCGCTGGGGCGCGGCGAGCTCGACAAATTCCTCAGCCCCTGGCGCGAGCGCGCCGGCCTGATGCCGCAGGAGCCGATGTCGCTGGACACCTTCCTGGGGACGGCGCCGCCCCGGCAGATCCTGGCCCGCATGCTGCGCAACCTGAAGCAGATCCACATGGACCAGGCGGACCTGCCCCGGCTGCTGGCCGTGCAGCGCAAGCTGGTGGCCCTGCTGCCCGACGACCGCGTCGAGCGCGCCGACCTGGAGCAGTGCCTGCAGCAGCTGCGCGACGCCGGCGGCGGACCGGCCACCCTCCATTGAGGGAACGAGCGGGGGAGGGCGCCTCGGGCGACGCTTAGAATCCCCCTCTTTCCGAGGGTGCGGCCTTCCCCTGGCCGACGTCGCCCCGCCATCCAACGCTGAAGTGGTTTGAAGCAGATCCCGCTGTCGCTCGGTCCCGAGCCCGACTACACCTTTGACACGCTCCTCACCGGTGCCAATACCGCGGCCCTCACGCATGTGCTGGGGCTGGGAACGGGCTCGCCGCCGGTGTTCCTGTGGGGGCCGCCCGGCAGCGGCAAGACGCACCTGATGCGCGCGCTGGCGCGGCACTGGCAGCAGGCCGGCGCGCAGGTCGGCTGGTACGACGCCGACACCCCCCTCCCGTGGGAGCTGCCCACCCATCCGAGCCTGCTGCTGCTCGACGACGCCCAGCGCTTCGATCCGGGCCAGCAGCATGCGGCCTTCGCGCTCTTCGTCGAGGCGGCGACGCTCGGACTGGCGGTCGTCTCGACCGGCACCGCGCCGCCGGTGGACCTGGACCTGCGCGAGGACCTGCGCACGCGGCTGGGCTGGGGCCCGACCTTCGCGCTGCAGCCGCTGTCCGAGTCCGAGGTGCGCGCCGTGCTGCGCCGCGAGGCCGACCGCCGCGGCATCGCGCTGACCGACGAGGTCATCGACTACCTGCTCACCCGCTACGCCCGCGACCTCAAGCACCTGATGACGCTGCTGGACGGGCTGGACGAATTCTCGATGGCCAGCAAGCGGGCGGTGACCGTGCCGCTGCTGCGCCAGATGCTCGCCGACCAGGGGGCGATCGCCTGAGGGGCGACGCCGCCGGTTGCAACGTTTTCAAGGTTTTTCAAGGACAAGACCCGTGGACCTGACCCTGTTCGACCTCGACGGCACGCTGATCCCGCAGGACTCGGACCACGCCTTCGGCGGCTACATGGTGGAGATCGGCTGGGCCGACGGCGCCGCCTGGGCCGCCCGCAACGACGAGTTCTACGCCGACTACCAGCGCGGCGACCTCGACCTGGACGAGTACGTCGACTTCGCCACCTCCGTCTGGCGCGCCCGGCCGCTGGCCGAGGCCGAGGCGGCCCGCGCCGAATTCATGGCCCGGATCGTCGCGCCGATGTTGCGCGACAATGCGCGCGCACTCGTGCAGCGCCACCTGGACGCCGGGGATCTGGTGGTCGTGGTGACGGCGACCAACGAATTCGTGACCGCGCCGATCGCCAAGGCCTTCGGCGTCGATCACCTGATCGCCGTGCAGCTGGAGCGCGACGCGACCGGGTCGTTCACCGGGCGCGTGCACGGGACCCCGTCCTTCCAGGCGGGCAAGATCGTGCGCGTGAACGCATGGCTGGCGGCGCAGGGGCGCCGCTGGGAGGATTTCGAGCGCGTGCATTTCTACAGCGACTCGATGAATGACCTGCCGCTGCTGGAGCGGGTCAGCCATCCGGTGGCGACCAACCCCACCTCGGCCCTCGAGGCGCTGGCGCGCGAGCGCGGCTGGCCGATACTGAAGCTGTTCGAATGATCAAGAAATTCATCAACAAGTTGTTGGGCAAGCCCGAAAGTACCGCCACGCCGCTGGGCAAGCGCGTGGAAGTCACCGCGGAGGAACACCGCATCGACCCGGCCCTGCTCGATGAGCGCGGCGTCAAGGTCGTCAAGGGGCTGACGGATGCGGGCTACGAGGCCTTCATCGTCGGCGGCGCCGTGCGCGACCTGCTGCTGGGCCGCCGGCCCAAGGACTTCGACGTCGCCACCGACGCCACGCCGGAACAGGTCAAGAACCAGTTCCGCCGCGCCTTCATCATCGGCCGGCGCTTCCGCATCGTCCACGTGGTCTACGGCCGCGGCCGCGAGCACGAGGTGATCGAGGTCTCGACCTTCCGCGCGCTGCTCAAGGAAGACGACGCCGAGCAGGTGCAGGGCAACGAGAAGACGTCCAAGGGCGCGCTGGAGGGCAAGTCGCACGTCGTCGACGCGTCCGGCCGCGTGCTGCGCGACAACGTCTGGGGCCCGCAGATCGAGGACGCCGCGCGACGCGACTTCACCGTCAACGCGATGTACTACAACCCGGAACGCGAGCTGGTGGTCGACTACCACGGCGGTCTGGCCGACGCGCGCAAGAAGGTGCTGCGGATGATCGGCGACCCCGAGAGCCGCTACCGCGAGGACCCGGTCCGCATCCTGCGCGCCGTGCGCTTCGCCGCGAAGCTGGGCTTCACCATCGAGCCCAAGACGCGCGCGCCCATCGCCGCGATGGCGCCGCTGCTGGCCAACGTGCCGCTGTCGCGCATGTTCGACGAGATGATCAAGCTGCTGCAGACCGGCCATGCGCTGGCCAGCATCGACGAGCTGCGCAAGCAGGGCCTGGCGCGCGGCGTGTTCCCGATCCTGGACGCGGTACTCGACAAGGACGGCGCGCTGCCGGACAACGTGCACGGCAAGTTCGTCCGCCTGGCGCTGGAAGACACCGACAAGCGGGTCGAAGAGGGCCGCTCGGTCGCGCCGAGCTTCATGCTCGCCTGCATGCTGTGGGGCGAGGTCCAGCAGCGCTGGACGCGCCTGATCGACGGCGGCGAGGGCGCGGTGGCGGCCCTGCAGCAGGCGATCGACCTGGTCTTCGATGCGCGCGTGGGCGACATCTCCGGCCGCGGCAAGCTCGCGGCGGACATGCGCGAGATCTGGATGATGCAGCCGCGCTTCGAGCGCCGGACCGGCAGCGGTCCGCACCGCCTGATCGAGCAGCCGCGCTATCGCGCCGGCTTCGACTTCCTGGCGCTGCGCGCCGAGGCGGGCGAGATCGATCCGGCCCTGGCCGACTGGTGGGAAGACTTCGCGCTGGGCACCGAGGACGAGCGCCGCGCGCTGCTGGACCTGGCGCGCGAGACGCAGCGCCAGGGCGGCCCGCGCAGCAAGCCCAAGGCGGGCGGCGGACGCGTGCACTCGGTGCCGCGCGGCGCCGTGAGCACGCCGTCGACGATGCCGGTCAGCGGCGAATCGGCGGCCGTGCTGCCGATCGATGCCGACGCGGTGGACGTCATGGAAGGCGAGGGCGGCGTGGGCCATCCCGCGAAGAAGCGCCGTCGTCGTCGCAAGCCGAAGGCCGCGGGTGCTGCCGGCGGCACGGGTGCGTCGACGGAGACCGGTTCGTCCGGCGACGAGTAAACCTCGACGCGACACACTCGACGCGGCAGGCTCGACGAATGATCACGGCCTATGTCGGCCTGGGCGCCAACCTCGGCGACCTTCGGCGCACGCTGGAAGCGGCGCTGGCCGACCTCGCCGACGTGACGGACGTGGTCCTGGAGGCTGTCTCCTCCGCCTGGCGCAGTGCGCCGGTCGGCTGCGAGGGCCCCGATTACCTGAACGCGGTCGCCCGCGTGACCACGACGCTGCCGCCGCTGAGCCTGCTGGCGGCGTTGCAGGCCATCGAGCTGCGTCACGGTCGCGAACGGCCGTTCGTCAACGCGCCGCGGACGCTCGACCTCGACCTGCTGCTCTACGGCGACCAGACCATCGCCCTGGACCGGCTGATCGTTCCGCATCCGCGCCTGCATCAGCGCGCCTTCGTGCTGCGCCCGCTGCTGGAGCTGGCCCCGACGCTGGAAGCACCAGGACTGGCGGCACTGGCAAGCCATTTGCCATCGGTCGCCGACCAGGTCGTCGAGCGCGAGAACGCGCCGCTGCGTCTGCCCTGACGACCCGCCCACCCCCTTCAACCTCTTCCGGGAGTCCGACTCATGTTCGCAACCGCCGCCGGCTGGCAGATGGTCGCCCTGCTGACGCTGTCCAATGTCTTCATGACCTTCGCCTGGTACGGCCATCTGAAGGAGCTGGCGTCCAAGCCGTGGTACGTCGCCGCGCTGATCAGCTGGGGCATCGCGCTGTTCGAGTACCTGCTGCAGGTCCCGGCCAACCGCATCGGTTACGACGGCGGGTTCACGCTCGCTCAGCTGAAGATCACGCAGGAGGTGATCACGCTGGGTGTGTTCGTCCCGTTCTCGATGCTGTTCATGAACCAGCCGTTCAAGACCGACTTCATCTGGGCCGGCCTCTGCCTGATGGGTGCGGTCTACTTTATCTTTCGTAGCTGAGATCGGGAAAGCGGTCGAAATGGCTCGAACGAGCCATGGGCGGCTACACTCGCGGGTTTTCCGTGACACGGAAATGAATCAATTGTGACGATCCGGCGCCGAACGATGGCGATCCGGCGCGGATCGCACGGCGCGGAGCCTCCCCCATGTTTTTCGGCAAGCTGCTGCCCCGAGAGGGCAATTTCTTCGAACTCTTCAATGAGCACGGCACGCAGATCGTGGAAGGCGCGCGCGCCTTCATGCTCATGATCCAGAACTACAACGACCTCACGCTGCGCGAGAAGTACGCGGCCGAGGTCGACCGGGCCGAGCACCACGCCGACCGCGTCACCGCCGAGGTGAACCGGCTGCTGCACCGCACCTTCATCACGCCGATCGACCGCGAGCAGATCCACGGCCTGATCAACGCGATGGACGACATCCTGGACCTGCTGCAGGACTCCAGCGAGACCATGCAGCTGTACGACGTGCGCTCCATCCCCGACGAGGTGCTGCGTCTGGGCGAGCTGTCGGCGAAGTGCTGCGAGCGCGTCAAGCACGCCGTCACGCTGCTGCCCAAGCTGAGCGAGCCCAAGACCGCCGAAGCCGCCATCAAGGCCTGCGAGGAGATCGACAAGCTCGAGTCCGACGCCGACCGCGTGATGCGCGCCGCGATGTCCAAGCTGTTCCGCGAGCAGGAGGACGTGCGCGAGCTGATCAAGCTCAAGGCGATCTACGAGCAGCTGGAGTCCATCTCCGACCGCTGCGAGGACGTCGCCAACCTCATCGAGGGCATCGTCCTCGAGAATTCCTGATCCGGTCGCGGAGCGTCTCCCATGGGAACGATGCACGTGGCCTTCTGGGTCGTGGCCATGCTGGTGGTGCTGGCCGTCGCCTTCGACTTCATGAACGGCTTCCACGACGCGGCCAACTCGATCGCGACGGTGGTGTCGACCGGCGTCCTCAAGCCGCAGCAGGCCGTGCTGTTCGCGGCCTTCTTCAACGTGATCGCGGTGCTGTTCTTCGAGCTGAAGGTGGCGGCCACGATCGGCAAGGGATCGATCGACGCCAACATCGTCGATCACCACGTGATCTTCGGTGCGCTGATCGGCGCGATCGCGTGGAACGTGATCACCTGGTTCTACGGCATCCCGTCCAGCTCTTCGCATGCGCTGATCGGCGGCCTGGTCGGCGCGGCGATCGCCAAGGCAGGTACCAAGGGCCTGATCATGAGCGGCATCGGCAAGACGGTGCTGTTCATCTTCGTCTCGCCGCTGCTGGGCTTCCTGCTGGGATCGCTGCTGATGGTGGCGGTGGCCTGGCTGTTCAGACGCAGCTCGCCGCTGCGCGTGGACAACTGGTTCCGGCGGCTGCAGCTGGTCTCGGCCGGGCTGTACAGCCTGGGTCACGGCGGCAATGACGCGCAGAAGACCATCGGCCTGATCTGGATGCTGCTGATCGCCTCGGGCTACGCAGGCGCCGGCGAACATTCGCCGCCGACCTGGGTCATCGTCGTCTGCTATCTCGCCATCGGCATGGGCACCATGTTCGGCGGCTGGCGCATCGTCCGCACGATGGGGCAGAAAATCACCAAGCTCAAACCGGTCGGCGGCTTCTGCGCCGAAACCGGCGGCGCGATCACGCTGTTCCTGGCGACAGCGCTCGGCATCCCCGTGTCCACGACGCACACGATCACCGGCGCCATCGTCGGCGTGGGCTCGACGCAGCGCGCGTCGTCGGTCCGCTGGGGCGTGGCAGGGAACATCGTCTGGGCCTGGATCTTCACGATCCCAGCCTCGGCGTTCATCGCCGGGTTGTTCTACTGGATCAGCTTCACGCTGTTCTGAGTGCGGCGCGCTACTGGCTGATCTCGCGGGCGGCTTCCACCTGCGATTCGAAGTAGCGCTGCGCCGAGAAGGCGATCGTGGCCATCAGGCAGGCGCCGCCGACCATCAGGCATGCAATGACGCCCAGGATCGGCAACCAGCCGGTCTTGCGGAGCACCCCGCGGTTGAAGCGGTCGGCCCAGCGTTCGTCGGGCATCAGGCCGTAGACGATGCCCGCCAGCATGCTCTGGGCGATCATCAATCCGAGCAGCGGGATCAGGAACCAGGCGGTGACGTCGTCCTGGCCCAGCGTGTCCATGCGATGCACCCCGTACAAGCCGAGGAGCGTGGGCAGCGGGTGCAGCCAGGCCAGCTTGTCGCTGAACCCGTGCAGATAGAAACGATGCGCCCCGAGGCTGCCGAGCGCGAAGCTCAGCCAGGTGGCGACGGTCTTGGACTTGAGGTCCGCCGCGCCGCCGGCGTCAGGGGCGACGGCGCTCATGCGGCCGGGGTCTCGGCGGGCGCGGAGGGGGCAGCCGGCGAAGCGGTCGCGGAGGCGGTCGCTGCGGTCGCCGGCGTCGCTCCGGTGGGCGAACTGGTGTCGCCCTGGCCCAGTTGGCGTTGCATCAGCACGACATCGAGCCACTTGCCGAATTTCCAGCCGGCGGACTTCATGACGCCGACGTCCTCGAAGCCGTGGCTGCGGTGCACGCCGATCGAACCGAGGTTCTGCGAGTCGCCGATCACCGCGATCATCTGGCGCGCACCGGCGGCTTCGCAGCGGGCGATCAGTTCGGCCAGCAGCAGGCGGCCGACGCCCTGGCCCTGGGCCTGGGGCGAGAGGTAGATCGAGTCCTCGACGAAGTAGCGGTAGGCCAGGCGCGGACGGAAGTAGTTGGCGTAGGCGAAGCCCAGCACCTGCCCGTCGCGCTCGGCGATCAGGTAAGGCAGGCTGCGGCTGAGCACCTCGGTGCGGCGACGGCCCATCTCGGCGCGGTCGGGCACGTCGGTCTCGAAGGTGCCGGTGCCGTGCAGCACCGCGTGCTCGTAGATCTGCTGGATGGCGGCGATGTCACCCTCCAGGCTGGGGCGGATCAGGAGGGGGGAGGAACTGCTGGTGGTCGTCGTCATTGGGGGAGGAGGACAAAGCGTCAAACGCGAGTTTATAATGCTTGGTTTTGGCGCTGGCCCCTGGGTGTGGCTGTCACGCTTCGAAGCTCCCTGAAACGGAGCATGCGGGCGAAGGACGGACCGGGGGCGTATCTACGGAGCCAGCTGTCGACCTGCCGTTGGGAATCGATGCGCGACGCACGCGTACCCGACGAAGAGTCGATCCAATCTCTGCTTGCCCCTGTGTGTCTCCCTGGTGCGGTGGAACGCTCAAAACCTGAAGGATAGATCATGGTCGTTATTCGACTCTCCCGCGGTGGCTCCAAGAAGCGTCCGTTCTACAACCTCGTCGTGACGGACAGCCGCAACCGCCGTGACGGCCGCTTCATCGAGCGCGTCGGTTTCTACAACCCCGTGGCCACCGGCAATGCCGAAGGCCTGCGCGTCGCGCAAGACCGCGTGGCCTACTGGGTCGGCACCGGCGCCCAGCTGTCGCCGGCCGTCGCCCGTCTGGTCGACGTGGCCAAGAAGTCGGCTGCCGCTCCGGCCGCCGCCGTCGCTGCCTAATCCTCCGGATCGCAGTCGATGAAGCAAGCGCCTGACGACGTCGTCGAGAGTTCCCCGGCTTTCCCGGAGGACGCCATCGAGGTCGGGCGCGTGCTGGACGCCTGGGGCATCAAGGGCTGGCTGAAGATCCTCAGCCATTCCCCGGATGCCCAGGCGCTCTTCGCCGCTCGCCGCTGGTTCATGAAACCGAGCGAGAAGGCATTGCCGGGCAAGCCGCATGTCGTGCCCCCCGTGCTCAAGGTTCTGTCCGTCCGCGACCACGCGGACGGCATCGTCGCCCAGGTCGAAGGCCTGGCCGACCGCAACGGTGCGGAGGCGCTCAAGGGCGCCCGCATCTTCGTCTCGCGCAGCGTGTTCCCGGATACCGCCGAGGACGAGTTCTACTGGATCGACCTCATCGGCATGAGCGTCGTCAACAAGGACGGCCAGACGCTGGGCGAGGTGATCGACCTGATCGACACCGGCCCGCACTGCGTGCTGCGCATCCTGCCCGCCGGCAAGACCGCGCCGGTCAAGCCGGACGAGGAAATCCTGATCCCGTTCGTGAACGCGTTTGTCGGCGATGTCGACAAGGCCGCGCGCGTCATCCCGGTCGACTGGGACCTGGACTACTGATCCGGACTCGCCATCAGGGCGATGGCGGCGTTGCTTCGGCCTCGCCGTGCCCATGGCACTGTCTTCGGCCTCGCGCCTTGCCCTCGCCCTGATGGCGAGCCCGGATTCGTCGCTGCGACACTGCTGTCATGAGATTTGACGTCCTCACCCTGTTCCCTGAGCTCTTCGACCCCTTCCTGCGGGTCGGCGTGACGCGTCGCGCGTACGAGAGCAAGCAGGTCGACGTGCGCCTGTGGCAACTGCGCGATCACGCCGAAGACAACTACCGTCGTGTCGACGATCGCCCCTTCGGCGGCGGCCCCGGCATGGTGATGCTGGCCGCGCCGCTGGAGCGCGCATTGGCCGCGGTGAAGGCCGACCGCGCGACCACGCATCCCGGTGCGCCCGCCGTGATCCATTTCAGTCCGACCGGACGCAAGCTCGATCAGGCGCTGGCCCAGGAGCTGGCGCAAGGCGAGGGCGCCATCCTGCTCTGCGGCCGCTATGAAGGCATCGACCAGCGCGTGCTGGACCGTCACGTGACGATGGAGATCAGCCTCGGTGATTTCGTGCTGTCCGGCGGCGAACTGCCGGCCATCGCGATGCTCGATGCGATCGCCCGTCTGCAGGAAGGTGTCCTGAACGACGCCGCCTCGCACCAGCAGGACAGCTTCTCGGATGGACTGCTGGACTGCCCGCACTTCAGCCGTCCCGAAGTTCTCGAAACGCCTGAAGGCCCGATGCCGGTGCCGCCGGTGCTGCTGTCGGGCCACCACGCCGAGATCGCCCGCTGGCGTCGCGAGCAGTCGCTGGCGCTGACGCTGCGTCGCCGGCCCGAGCTGATCGAGGCCGCGCGCCGCGAGGGCAAGCTCGACAAGAAGGACGAGAAGTTCCTCGCCTCCCTGGAGGCTGCGCCGGGCGAAACACCAAGCAGGGCGCCAGGCAAGGCGCCCCGCAAAACGGGGGGCGGTATGGGTGGCGGTTCGGGCGAAGTTTGACGATCGTCCAACCCCGTCTATAATCGCCGGTTTTCCGATCCTCTACTGGGCTGATGGGGCAAGGGCGGTGCTTTGACACCGTTGGTTGAATCCCCACGCGGGCGGCGCCGAAGAAATCCTTCGAAGGTGTCCTGTCCTGGAATCATCCTGATTCGCGCCGGCAAGATCACAGGAGATCCTCGTGAATCTGATCCAGACCCTTGAGCAAGAAGAAATTGCTCGCCTGAACAAGACCATCCCCGCGTTCGCCCCCGGCGACACGGTGATCGTGAACGTGAACGTCGTCGAAGGCACCCGCAAGCGCGTGCAGGCCTACGAAGGCGTCGTGATCGCCCGCCGCAACCGCGGTCTGAACTCCAACTTCATCGTCCGCAAGATCTCGAGCGGCGAAGGCGTTGAGCGTACGTTCCAGCTGTACAGCCCGCTGATCGCTTCGATCGAAGTGAAGCGCCGCGGCGACGTCCGTCGCGCGAAGCTGTACTACCTGCGCGAGCGTTCGGGCAAGTCGGCACGTATCAAGGAAAAGCTGGCCATCAAGACGGTCGCCTGATCCTCGGCGTCCGCCACCCCCAAAGCCGCTCCAAGGCCCTGCCCGGAGCGGCTTTGTCGTTTCTGGCGTCCAATCGGGGCTTCGCGCCTCGGGCGCCCACGAACAAGTCCGGCGCACCGGACGCTCCTGCCGCATGCCGACGCTCCCCACCAGCCGTCCCGCCAGCCGTCCCGCCAGCCGCCCCGCCATCCAGGATCCCCGCGCCATCCCCGTCACCGGCACCGATGCGCATCTCCCCGCCGTTGCGCGCGAGCACCTGACGCCCGCCGCCCTGCGCGAGCGCTTCCTGCACCCGACGACGACCGAACCTGAGCTTCCGGGCGACGGCGGCATCTTCCCGGGCCGCACGACGACGCAAGCCGCGGTGCTGATTCCGCTCGTGGAGCGCCCCGACGGCCTGCACGTGCTGCTGACGCAACGCACCGCCCATCTGCGCGACCACGCCGGTCAGATCAGCTTTCCCGGCGGCCGCGCTGAACCGGAGGACGGTTCCCCCGAACGCACCGCGCTGCGCGAGGCCGAGGAGGAGATCGGCCTGGACGAACGTTTCGTGGACCTGATCGGTCAGCTCCCCGTCTATCGCACGGTGACGGCCTACGAGGTCACGCCGGTCGTGGGTCTGATCCGTCCGGGCTTCTCGCTGCGACTGGACGCCTTTGAGGTGGCCGAGGCCTTCGAGGTGCCGCTGGCCTTCCTGATGGACCCCGCGCACCACCAGCGCCACACCTATGAATTCGACGTCCCCGGCGAGGCCGCGGGCAATGGTGCGGACGATGGCGGCCCGCTGAAGGGGCGTCGCCAATTCCTGTCGATGCCGTGGACGGGGCCAGGTCTTGCGGTGTCGAACGCGGACCCCGATGTGACGCTGACCGCGGAGGCTTCGAAGGAGTTCTTCATCTGGGGCGCGACCGCTGCAATGTTGCGCAATCTCTACCGCTTCCTGCAGGTCTGACCTTTGGTGACGGGGCAAGGGCGGGCTAACCCCCTTCGGAGGGGGTGAGGGCCGCTATCATCCCGGGCCATGAACTTCTTCGCGGTCTTGCTGGCGCTGGTGTGCGAGCAGCTCAAGCCTCTGCCGCACGGGAACCCGGTCCACCAAGGCATGATCGCCTGGGTGCGCTGGACCGGGCGCAACTTCGACGCGGGGCGGTCGCATCATGCGGCCGTCGTGTGGACGATCACCGTCGTCGGTCCGGCCCTGCTCGTCGGGGCGATCTACGCGCTCGTGCGTCCGTACAGCCTGCTGCTGTCGCTGGCGATGGACGTGCTGGTGCTCTACCTGACGCTGGGCTTCCGCCAGTTCAGCCATTACTTCACTGACATCCGTGACGCCCTGGAGCGCGGCGACGAGCTCGAAGCCCGCCGCCTGCTGGCCGAATGGCGCCACCTCGACGCCAGCGAACTGCCGCGCACCGAGCTGCTCCGGCACGTGCTGGAGCATTCGCTGCTGGCGGCGCACCGGCATGTCTTCGGCGTGTTCTTCTGGTTCGTGCTGTTCTCGACGCTGGGTCTGGGACCGGCCGGCGCGGTGCTGTACCGGATGGCCGAATTCGCCGGCCGTTACTGGGCCTTCAAGAGCCGCACGCTGGACGCGCCGACCAACGAGCGCCTGATGGAGCTCTCGCGCAAGTTGTTCGGGATGATCGACCACATCCCCGCGCGCCTGACGGCGACGGGATTTGCGATCGTCGGCAACTTCGAGGAGGCCGTCAGTTCCTGGCGTCGTGACTCGACGCTGTGGGCGCATGACAACGAGGGCATCATCCTCGCGTCCGCTGCGGGAGCGGTCGGCGTGCAACTGGGCGGTAGTGCGGCGCCGGGCGTCACGCCGGACCGCAGCAAGACCTTCGACTCCGGCGGTGACATTGATGCGACGCGCGCCGAGGGCTCCACGGGCGGCGTGCCGCCGCAGCTGGGGCACTTGCAGAGCGTCGTCGGACTCGTCTGGCGCTCCGTGGTGCTGTGGTTGCTGCTGCTGGCGCTCCTGACGCTGGCCAACCTCGTCGGCTGAAGGATCCGAGAGCTTGGCCGGGACCGGCGGCGAAGCCGAGCGTTCAAGACTGACTTGAGCGCCGTCTGTCTGAGCGGCGTGAACCGAAGGTGAACAGAGCGAGTTGGCGCGACCTCGCGAGGCGTGAGCCGCCGGTCCCGGCCAAGCTCGGCGCACGCCTCAACTGCAATCTCAAGCGTCCCGCACATCGGCCAGCACTTGCTGGCCGAAGTCGTTTCTGGCGAGGAACTTCAGCACCCGCGTGGCGGTGTCCTCTGCGCTCACGAGTTGTCCTTCCGCCTTGAACGCGGCGAAGAGATCCCGGTCCGGGAACTTCGACGAATCCCCGCTGCGCAGTTGTGCCTGCATGTCGGTGTCGATGATGCCGGGTGCCAGCGAGACCACGCGCGCGGCGCGTTCGCCCTTGGTGGCTTTGTGTTCCTCGTCCAATGCCATGGCGCGGCTGAGGTTGTCCATGCCGGCCTTGGCGGCGCAGTAGAGCGCGCTGCCGGCCATGGCGCGGCGGCCGAGGCCGGAGGAGATGTTCAGCACCTTGCGATCGGCCGGCCAGGCGCGGGTGGCGTCCAGGAAGGCGGCGCTCAGCAGCACCGTGGCTTCGAGGCCGACGCGCAGCCCGGCGGAGAGCGTCTCCAGTGATTCGCCGTCGATGGGTCCGGGCGTCGTGACGACGCCGGCGTTGTTGATCAGCGTCGCCGCGGCCCAGTCGCTGGACTGCGTGCGCAGCCAGTCGGCCAGATGCTGGGCGATCGTCAGCGGGCTGGCCAGGTCGGCCTGCCATTGCTGCAGCGGCAGGCTGCGCTCGTGGGCGAGGCGTTCCAGCGCCTCGCTGCGGCCGCGGGCGATGCCGACGACCAGATGGCCCGCTTCGAGCGACTGGCGCGCCAGCGCCTCGCCCAGGCCGCGCGAACTGCCGGTGATGATGGTGAGGGAACGAGGCTGGGCGGCGTCGTTGGAAGCGACGTTGGCGTCGGTCGTGGACATGAGAAGCGCTCCTTGATCGGATGGTGGGATGTGCGCGTCGCGCGCTCAGAAATCGGGTGGGGAATGCAGTGACAGCGCCGGCGCGTCGAGCGCCGCCGGCAGGCTGAGGTCCCGCGCGTGGAGCAGCAGGCGCGGTGCCCGCGTGAGGACCTCCGGGGGCGCGTACAACGCGTCGCCGAGGATGGGATGCCCCGCGGCCAACAGGTGCACGCGCAGCTGATGCGAGCGACCGGTGACCGGCTCCAGCTCCACGCGCGTAGTGCCCGCCGCGACATCGCGATGCAGCACCCGCACGCGGGTCAGGCTCGGTTTCCCGCGCTCGTGATCGATCATCTGCCGCGGGCGGTTCGGCCAGTCGACGATCAGCGGCAGGTCGATCTCGAAGTCATCGCGTTCGACGAGGCCCGCCACGACCGCTTCATACCGCTTGTCGACGAGCCGGGCGGCGAAGGCTTCGCTCAGCGCGCGCTGCATCGCCTGACCGCGTCCGAAGACGATCAGGCCGGAGGTCGACTGGTCCAGGCGATGCACGATCAACGCGTCCGGGAATTCGGCGGCCACGCGCGCCCAGGCGCAGTCCTGCTTGTCCTCGCCGCGGCCGGGCACGGACAGCAGGCCCGACGGCTTGTCGACGACGACGCGCCACGCATCGGCATGGCGCACGGGCTGGTGGAGGGAGGACGGGAGCATCGACGCCTGCATCGCCGCATTGTCGCGTCGCCTCCGTATCATCGGCGGCCATGCTGCAAGTCCTCGCCGTCTCCGGTTACCGCTCCCTGCGCGAATTGCGCCTGCCGCTGGGGCAGCTCACGCTGATCACCGGCGCCAACGGGAGTGGCAAGTCCAGTCTCTATCGTGCCTTGCGGCTGCTGGCCGACGCGGGGCAGAACCGGGTCTTGCCCGCGCTGGCAAACGAGGGCGGTTTCGCCTCCACGCGCTGGGCGGGTCCGGAGGAGATCACCCGCGCCATGCGCGCCGGCGAGCAGCCCGTCCAGGCGACCGTGCGCAAGGGGCCCGTGGCGCTCAAGCTCGGCGTTGCCGGCGACGACTTCGGGTATTCGATCGAGCTCGGGCTGCCGCAGAAGGGCGGCCCGGCGCTGTTCGAGGACGACCCGCAGATCAAGCACGAGGCGCTCTGGGCCGGCGCGTTCTACCGGCCGGCAGCCGCGCTGGTGGAACGGCGCAATGCGCTGCTCCAGGTGCGCGACGGGCGCGAATGGGTCGTGGTGGACACGCCGCTGGCAAGCTTCGACAGCATGTTGTCCCAGCACGCCGATCCGTCGCAGGCGCCGGAGATGATCACGATGCGCGAGCGCCTGCGCGGCTGGCGCTTCTACGACAGCCTGCGCACCGACGCCGAGGCGCCGGCGCGGCGTGTGCGCGTGGGCACCTTCACGCCGGTGCTGGCGGGCGACGGCGCCGATCTGGCGGCCGCATGGCAGACCATCGTCGCGATCGGCGACGTGGAGATGCTGGAGCGCTGCCTCGACGATGCGTTCCCGGGCGCGTCGGTGGAGGTCGACCGCACCGAGGCGGGCTTCCGGCTGTCGATGCGCCAGCCCGGGCTTCTGCGGCCGCTGGAAGCCGCCGAGCTGAGCGACGGGACGCTGCGCTACCTGATGCTGCTGGCCGCGCTGCTGAGCCCGCGGCCGCCCGAGCTGATGGCGCTCAACGAGCCCGAGAACAGCCTGCACCCGGACCTGCTGCCCGCCTTGGGGCGGCTCATCGCGGCGGCCAGCCGCCAGACCCAGACGATCGTGGTCTCGCACGCGAAGCGGCTTATCAGCGCGCTGGAAGCGCAGCCCGAATGCCGCTCCTGGGAGTTGCGCAAGGAGTTCGGCGAGACGCGTCTGCCGGACATGCCGCTCGACGAGACGCCGCCGTGGCGCTGGCCGGAGCGCTGAAGCCCTGAGGCTCTGAAGCGTTGACGGCGCGTCAGCGCGCCGCCGGGCGACGGGGCTTCCGTCTTCAGACCTCAGAACTGGTGGATCCAGCCTGACTGCAGCGCCGATTGCGGATTCGATCCTGCCGCAGTGACCGCTTCAAGCGCCTCGGAGGCGGGCGCGCCCAGCCGCTTGAGCACGCACGCGGCCATCGTGCCGGTGCGGCCCATGCCGGCGGCGCAGTGCAGCAGCACGCGGTCGCCCATGCGCAGCCCTTGCGCGATGTGTTCGACGCCTTGCCGGAAGGCGGCGCTGTCCGACGCGAGCCCGAAATCGCGCATCGGCACGTGCAGCCAGCGGAAGGGCAGCCGGCCTTCGGCGATCGCCTTGTGGTACGGCGGCGAGAGCTCGGCGACTTCCTCGAGCGGGTTGAGGCAGACCACCACGTTGAGCTGGTTCTGGCGCGCCTCGTCGAGGAAGGCGCCCCAGGACTCGCGGCGGCCCGGCATCGACTGCAGCCACAGCCGGCCCGGGATGGCGTCGGGGAGGGGGAGGGGTCGGAAAGCCATGTCCCGATTGTCGGGTCTCCCTGCTGATCGAGATGTTAATAAACTAAAAGTTTATTTATTTGGAAGTCGGCGCGATCATGGCGGCAACAACAAAGCAAGCAGAAGGAGCTCGCCATGATCAGGATCCAAGGACTCGACCACCTCGTGCTGCGCGTGCGCGATCTGCCGGCCGCGCTGCATTTCTACGTGGACCTGCTGGGTTGCACGGTCGAGCGGCGTCAGGAGGAGATCGGCCTGGTGCAGCTGCGCGCCGGCGCGCAGTTGATCGACCTCGTGCCGCTGGACGGCAAGCTGGGACGCATGGGCGGCGCGGGACCCGGCGCGGAGGGGCGCAACGTGGACCACTTCTGCCTGCGGGTGGAGACGCTCGACGAACCCGCGCTGCGCCGCTGGCTGACGGCCAAGGGCGTGACCGTCGACACCTACGGCTCGCGCTACGGCGCGGACGGCGAAGGCCCGTCGCTGTACCTGTTCGACCCGGACGGCAACGCCCTGGAACTCAAGGGCCCGCCGTGGCCGGCCGGTCTGCATGAGGCGCTGGACCAGTCGGTGAAGTTCGGCCCGATGTATGGCACCGAGGCGCTGCCGCTCTTCAACCATCTGCCGATGGCGCTGGGCGCGCTGGCCCGGCTGGACGCACCGCGCGAGGCGATGCAGCGTCACATCGACCACTGGACGCCGCTGTCGCGTCCCGCGGACGACGACGGCGTGCCGCCGCCCGCCGTCGAGGAGGCGCTGCGCACCGTGCTGGCCGCGCCCGAGGCGCAGGCCTTCCATGTCGCGATCCGGCTCGCGTACGCCTTGCAGTCGGGGCATCGTGGGGAACTCGATGCGGCGCTGAAGACGACGATCGGCGTACGGAGCCCGCTGGGCGCGCCGGTGCCGGCGGGGGAGGGCAGGGAGAGTCTGCGCGACGTGATCGACGCCGTGCGCGCCGACCCCGCGCTGGCGATGCCGCCCATGCCGGGCACGCTGATCACGACCCGGATGCAGCATGCGCTGGCGCTGCCGGGCTTCGACGGCTACGTCGAGCGTCCCCGGTTGACGCTGGACGCGCTGGCCGAGGCCTCGCTGGCGGCTTATCTGTCGCGGCATCAGTTCGCCTCGCTGCACCTGGTGACCGGCACGCACGCGGTACGCGTGCTGCTCGAAGCCGCCGCCTCGCGCGGGGTCGGGATCGACGAGGGCCAGGTCTTGCGAACCGTCTGGCGCGCGTGGCTGGGCACGTATCTGTCCGAGCTCCGCCCTGCGCCGGCCTGGGCGCTGGTGCATGCGGGCCAGGCGTCGGAGGACGACTGGGCCCGGGAACTGTCGTCGCTGCACGCCTCGATGAACGACCACCGCATCAAGGTCGCCGATGCCGCGCGCGAGGAATGGCGCCATCGCGGCTGGCCCGGCTATGCCTTGTGTCTGCGCCGGGAAGGGGCCGCACAATGAGCGCCGTGCTGTCCTCCACCGAGTCCTCCGGGTCCGCCACGACCCCTGCGCCGCCGACGCCGCTGCGCCACCCGCACCTGCTGCTCTGGGCCGTCTGCGCGCTGGCGCTGATGAGCACCGCCGGCGTCGCGTTGCCGTACCCGATCCTGGCGCCGATCTTCGTCGGCGGGCCGGTCGACGACTTCACCCACTTCCTCGGTCTGCGGCCCGAGCTGCTGATGGGCCTGGCGCTGGCGGTGAACCCCGCCGGCATCCTGGTCGGCAGTCTGGTGATCGGGCCGATGTCCGACCGCTACGGCCGGCGCCGCGTGCTCAGCGTCACCATCACCGCGACGCTCGTCGGCTACGGGTTGAGCGCCTTCGCGCTGGCGTCGCGGGACTATCCGCTGTTCGTGCTGTCGCGTTTCGCGACGGGGCTGACCGAAGGGAACGTCGCCGTCGTGCGGGCGCTGCTGGCGGACTGGCATCCGCAGCTGGAGCGCACGCGCAGCTTCGCGTGGCTCAACGCGAGCCTGTACATCGGCTGGCTGGTCGGGCCGCTGCTCGGCGGGCTGACGCTGCCGTGGGGCGAGGCGGTGCCCTTCATCGTCGCGGCGGTCGTGATGCTGCCGTGCCTGGTGCTGCTCGGCTTCGGCCTGCCCGACGATCGTCCGGCCGCGAAGCCGGAAGGCGGCATGCTCGCCGCGATGCGGCGACAGCAGTCGCTGGGGCTGATCGCGCAGGATCCGGTGTTGCGTCATCTCGCGCTGCTGCAGCTGGCCTACACGCTGGGCGTCAACGCGCTGTACGAGTTCGCGCCGCTGTGGATGCTGCAGCAGGCCGGGCTCGACAGCCGTGGCATCGCGCTGGTGACCGCGGTGCAGTGCGCGGCGATGACGGCGGCGAGCATCTTCGCCGCGCGCATCGGTTCGGGCCCGACGCCGCTGCACCGGGCGGCGCGGTTCGCCGTCGTCGCAGCCATCGGACTGCTGGCGCTGAGCCTGGCGCCGTCGTGGATGGGGCTGGCGTTGATCCCGTTGCTCGGCGTGCCGCTCTCGTTCTACAACGCGCTGATGCCGGCGTGGATGTCGGACCGATTCGCGGCGTATGGACAAGGCCGTGTGATGGGGCTGCTGACGACGGTGTTCTGTCTGTCCAACACCTTGATCGCGCTGATCGGCGGCGCGCTGGGCATGCTGTCGGCGCGCTGGATCATGCTGCTGGGCGGGACCATGTGCCTGGGGGCGGCGATCGGCTTCATCCGCTTTGCGAGGCGACATTCATGAGCCAGGGCAACGAGGAACGGCTGCTGTTCGAGTTGAAGAGCCGCGGGCCGCAGGCTGCCGCGGCATTGGCGGCGACCGTCGCCATCACGCCGATGGGCGCGCACAAGCTGCTCGCGCGGCTGGAGGAGCAGGGGCTGGTCGAGGCGCAGGACGACCAGCGCGGCGAGGCGGGAAGGCCGCGCAAGCTGTGGTCGCTGACGGCCGCGGGGCATGGGCGGTTTCCCGATCGGCATGCCGATCTGACAGTGCAACTGATCCAGCAGGCGCGCGCGGTCTTCGGTGAGGCGGGGCTCGATCAGTTGATCCTCGCGCGGGAGCGCGACAGCGAGCTGCGCTACCGCGCGGCGATCGACCGCTGCCGCACGACGGGCGACCGCGTGCGCGAGCTCGCCCGGCTCCGCGCTGAAGAAGGCTACATGGCGCGCGCCGAGCGCGTGGGCAAGGACTGGCTGCTGGTGGAAGACCACTGCCCGATCTGCGCGGCCGCGCAGAGCTGCCAGGGGTTCTGCCGTTCGGAGCTGGCGCTGTTCGAGCGCTGCCTCGGCCCCGGACTCACCGTCGAGCGCACCGAGCATCTGCTCGCCGGCGCGCGGCGATGTGCGTATCGGATCAGCGCGGTGTAGTGGACTGCTCAGGCCGCTGGCCCTCACCCCCGCCCTCTCCCGCAGTGCGGGAGAGGGAGTGAGAATGCACCGAGGCATTCGGGGCAGGAGGAAGAGCGCGCCATTCGGAGCAGGAGCACTGGGGTGGCCCCCTCTCCCGCACTGCGGGAGAGGGTGGGGGTGAGGGCCGGGGTCGTCGCAGTGCGGATCACGACACGATGTACGCCGCCGCTCCCGTCGCCAGCAATCGTCCCTGTTCATCGGTGAACGCCATGCGCGTGTTGGCAACGCGGCTGCCCAGTCGCATCACTTCCGCCTCGCAGCGGAACATCGCGCCGATGGCGGGGCGCAGGTAGTCCACTCGCAGGTCGATGGTCCCGAGCTTGGCGAAGCGCTGCAGCCGCTGCTGCGGCGGCTCGTCGAGGTGTCGCGCGCCGATTGCCGCCATCACCGCCAGACCGCCCATGGAATCGAGCGTCGCGCTGATCACGCCGCCGTGCAGCCGGTTGTGGGCGTAGTGCCCGACCAGGTCCGGCCGCATGGGGATGTGCGCCCGCACGATCTCATGCTGCAGTTCGTCGATCTTCACGCCGAGCACCTGGTTGAAGGTGATCAGCTGCTCGAAGATCTCGCACAGCGCGGTGGTGAACTCGGGCTCGAAAGGGCTCTTCACGTCGGTCATGGGCGCGGACCATAACGCAAGGCTGCGCGCGGTAGGAGAGCGCTCGCCCTAATCCACGCGCGCGCCCGACGCCTTCACGATCGGCTCCCATCGGGCGATGTCCTGCTTCAACATGGCCGCCAGCGCGGTCGGGCCGCCGCTCAGGGGCTCCACGCCGAGCGCCTTGAGCTTGGCGAGCGCATCGGGCGCGTTCATCACCAGGGTGACGTCCTCGGCCAGCTGCTTCGTGATCGCGTCGGGCGTGCCGTGCAGCGCGAAGAGTCCGACCCACAGTTCGCCCGCGAAGCCCGGGAGGACCTCGCCGATCGCGGGCACGTCGGGCAGCGCCGAGGAGCGTTTGGGGGAGCTCACGCCCAGCGCCACCAGCTTGCCGGCGCGCACGAATTCGAGGCAGGACGGCAGGCTCGCGAACCCGACGCTCACCTGTCCGCCCAGCATGTCGGTCAACGCGGGACCGACGCCCTTGTACGGCACGTGTTCGAGCTGCAGCCCGGCGGAGCGGTTGAGCATCTCGCCGAGCAGATGGTTCAGCGAGCCGTTGCCCGCCGAGGCGTACTGGTAGGACGGGCTCTTCGCCTTCGCCGCCGCGATGAAGCCCTTGAGGTCCTTCGCCGGGAAGCTCGGATGCACGACCAGCACGTTGGGCACGACACCGATCGGCGCGATGGGATCGAAGTCCTTCACCGGGTCGAAGCCGGTGCGCCGGTACAGCGCCGGGTTGATCGCCTGCGTGCTGCTGATCGTCAGCAGCAGCGTGTAGCCGTCCTTGGGCGCGCGCGACGCGAGCTCCGTGCCGATGTTGCCGCCCGCGCCGGCGCGGTTGTCGATGTTGAAGACCTGCCCGTATTTCTCGGTGAGCTTCTGCGCCAGGATGCGCCCCACTGCATCGTTCGTCCCGCCCGGGGCCTGCGGCACGACGATCGTGACCGGCTTGCCCGGATAGGCCTGCGCGCGCGCCGCGGGCAGGACCGCGCTGAGCGCCGTGACGGCGCAGAACTCTCGTTTCGTCAGCATGACCTTGTCTCCTGTTGTTGTCTTTGAAAGTCGTCGGGCGAGGGCGCTCAGCTGTCGCTGGCGGAATCGAGTCCGGCCTCGATGAGCAAGGCCTTCGCGCGCAGCACCACGGGCTTGTCGATCATCAGATCGCCGAGCTTGGTCGCCCCCAGGCCGTCGCGATCGGCGACCTCGAAGGCGGCGACGACGGCGCGCGCCTGCGCCACCTGCTCGGGCGTGGACGTGTAGCAAGCGTTGATCGCATCGACGAACTTCGGATGCACGACCACCGCGCCGCGGAAGCCGAGCGTGCGGGCTTCCTGCAGCAGCCCCTCGAATTCCTCGACGCTGCCGAGGTTGGCGATGGAGCCGACGAAACCGATCGGCAGCACGCCGGCCGCGCGGGCCGCGTACAGCACCATCAGGCTGGGGGCGAGCAGCGCCTGCGGTGTCGGCAGGCCGCCGACATCGAGCGAGAAGTCCTCGCTGCCGAGCATCATCGAATGCACGCGTGGCGACGCCGCGGCGATGTCGTGGAGCCGGGGCAGGGCCGCGGCGGACTCGATCTGGAGGAGGAATCGGACCTCGCCCGCGGGCAGGCCCGCCGCCCGTTCGAGGTCGTCGACGATGCCGGCCAGCAACTGCACATCGCGAGCGTGCTCGACCTTCGGCAGCACCAGCAGGCGCAGGCCCGGCGACACGGCGGCGCGCAGGTCGTCGACGGCGGTGTTCAGCGCGCCGTTGATGCGCACCGCGGCGACCTTGCCGCCGGCATGCACGCGGTCGATCGCGGCCGCCACGCCGGCGCGAGCGGCGGCCTTCCGGCTCGGATGCACGCCGTCTTCGAGGTCCAGGATCACGACGTCGGGGGTCTTGTTCAGCGCGCTCTGCAGCAGGCGTTCGTTGTCGGCCGGGACGAAGAGGTAGGAGCGATAGACGCGGGCGCTCATCATTGATCCTTCAGCCACTTGTCGTTGTCCTGGCCGAGGGTCGGCGCCGGTCGACGCACGGGCGGCCGCGCGCCGTTGATCTTGAACGGCACGGCATGCACGGACACCCTGCGGCCGTCCGGCGTGGGCGTGTCCAGCAGCAGCTCGCGCTCCTGGATGTACGGGTGCTTGAGCAGGTCCTCGATGTCGCACACCTCCCCGGCGGTGATGTCTCGGTCCTCGAAGAAGACCAGCGCCTCGGCCAGCGTGAGCGTCGACAGATGCCCCTGGATCAGGTCGTCGAGCGCATCGATGTTGGCGAGCCGCGCCTCATGCGTGGCGAAGCGCGCATCTTTCAATGCGTCGGGGTGGCCGATGCCCGCGAAGAGCCGTTGCAGCGTGCCCGCCATGCCGGCGGACAACGCGACCCAGCGTCCGTCCTTCGTCGCGTAGACGTTGCGCGGCGCGTGGGTCGGCGAGCGACTGCCCGAACGCTGCGTGGCCTGGCCGGTGAGCTGGAACTCCGAGGCCTGCGGGCCGAGCATCGAGAACAGCGGCTCGAAGAGCGAGAGGTCGATCTCCTGGACCGTGGGCGACGGGTTCGCGCGCTGACGGTGCAGCGCGGCGAGCGCGGCGGTCGAGCCGTGCAGGCCCGCCACCGAGTCGGCGAGCGAGAAAGGCGGCAGCACCGGCGGACGGTCCGCGTGGCCGTTCATCGCGGCGAAGCCGCTCATCGCCTCGATCAGCGAGCCGAAGCCGCCCTTCTTCGCGAACGGGCCGGTCTGGCCCCAGCCGGAGATGCGCACGACGATCAGCTTCGGATTCAGGCGCTGCAGCGCGTCATAGCCCAGCCCCATCTTCTCCAGCGTGCCGGGACGGAAGTTCTCGACCAGGATGTCGGCCCGCGCGATCAACGAGCGCAGCGAGGCCATGCCCTCGTCCGAGCGCAGGTCCAGCGCGACGCTGTCCTTGTTGCGGCTGTACTCCATCCAGTAGGTGCTCACGCCCTGGCGCTGCCAGGCGCGCAGGTCGTCGCCGCGCTCGGGCGACTCGACCTTCACGACCGATGCGCCGAGGTCGGCCAGCACGTGCGTCAGCACGTTGCCCGACACCAACCGCGACAGGTCGATCACGAGGACGTCCGACAGCGGCTGGCGCTCGTCGGGGAGGGACTGCGGAGAACTCATGGAGGCGCTTCCTTTCATGGAAGCAGCCTACGGACGCGCGCCCTCGCTGGGAAATACGGATGTCGGTTAGGCGCTAGTCGGATCCGGACTAGCGGCGGACCCGACGAAGACCCTGACGAGGGTCAAGCCTTGCAAGCTTGCTGAAACCTTCCGGCGCACCGGGCGGCCATACTCGGTCTTCTGATGGCGGGACGGCTCTTCGAGCCGCCCCGCGTTTGACGTTCATCTTGGGCCCGGACGACGGGCCGTTTCTTTGTTCGGGAACAACAATGAGTCGCACTCACGACGATCCGCGGACCGCACATCGGATCGTGCGCCAGCTCTTCACGGCTTGTCTGCTCTTCCTCGGCCTGGTCGTCGGCGGCACCGCGAGCGCCGCGGAAGCCGACGTGCGGCGCGTGTGGCAGATCCTCGACTACCTGGCCGTCGACTACGCGGGCGCGGTGCAGGACGGCAAGATCGTGGCGCAGTCCGAGTACGACGAGATGCGCGAGTTCGCGCAGACCGCGCACGACAAGATCGCTGCCTTGGAAGACAAGCCCGAACGCGCCGCGTTGCTGCGCGAGAGCGAGGCCCTTCAAGCCGAGATCGCCGCCAAGTCCGATGTCGCCAAGGTCGGCGGTCTGGCCAAAGCCTTGGCGAATCATCTGATCGCGGTCTACCCGGTCCCGCTCGCGCCGACGGCGCTGCCCGACCTGAAGCTGGGCGCGTCGGTCTATGCGGCGAATTGCGCGGCCTGCCACGGCGCGTCGGGCAACGGCGACGGCCCGCTGGCCAAGCAGCTCGATCCCAAGCCGATCGCGTTCACCGACCACGACCGTGCGCGCCAGCGCAGCGTGTTCGCGCTGTACCAGGCGGTGAGCCAAGGCATCGCGGGAACGGCCATGCCGGCGTTCGGTCAGCTTTCCGAAGAGGATCGATGGGCCGTGGCGATGTATCTGGGCGGCTTCGCGCATGACGACAAGCAGCGCGAGCAGGGGCAGCAGCTCTGGAAGGAGTCGCAGAAGGTCCGCGACGAGGTCACCGGGATGGACCACTTCGTCCGTCTTACGGAAACCGAGCTCGCCGCCTCGCTCGGCGAAGAGCAGGCCGCCGCCACGATGGCTTACCTCCATGCGCATCCCGAGGCGCTGGTCGCGCCGCGCGGAAACCGCCTGACCCTGGCGCGCGAGCGGCTGCATGAGAGCGTCGCCGCGTTCAAGGCCGGCCATCCCAAGGAGGCCGCCGAGCTGGCGTTGTCGTCCTATCTCGACGGCGTCGAGCCCTACGAACAGGCGCTGGCGGCCCGCGAAGGCGCGCTGAAGGACCAGATCGAGGTGGCCATGGGCCAGTACCGCTCGCTCATCGCGGCCCAGGCGCCGGTGTCGGACGTCGAAGCGGCTGCTGCCCGCGTCGACGGGCTCTTCAACGACGCAGACCACGTGCTGGCGGCCTCGGGTGCCGATGCGACGGCGGCGTTCTTCGGCAGCCTGACGATCCTCCTGCGCGAAGGCATCGAGGCGCTGCTGGTCGTCGTCGCGATGATCGCGTTCCTGCGACAGGCCAAGCGCCCGGATGTCCTGCCGTATGTCCACGCGGGCTGGATCGGCGCCCTGGCGGCGGGCGGCGTCACCTGGGCCATCGCGACCTACGCGGTCTCGATCAGCGGCGCCAACCGCGAAGTCACGGAAGGACTGTCCAGCCTCTTCGCCGCCGCCGTGCTGCTGAGCGTCGGTGTCTGGATGCATCAGAAGAGCGTGGCCGGTCAATGGCAGGCCTACCTGCGCGAGCGCATGTCCGCGGCGCTGGGCCGCCGCTCCGCGTTCTTCATGTTCGGCCTGGCCTTCGTGGCGGTGTACCGCGAGGTCTTCGAGACCATCCTGTTCTACGCGGCGCTGTGGGGCCAGGGCAATGACGGCGCGATCCTCGCCGGTCTGGGCGTGGGCGTGATCTGCCTGGTGGTCATCACGGTGCTCCTGCTGCGCTACAGCGCCCGCTTGCCCATCGGCAAGTTCTTCTCGGTGAGCTCGTGGCTGGTGGCCGTGCTGGCCGTCGTCCTGACGGGCAAGGGCGTGGCCGCGTTGCAGGAGGCGGGATGGATCGCGCCGAGCGCGTTGTCCGCGCCGCGTCTGGAGCTGCTGGGCATCTATCCGTCGGTGATCGGCCTGACGGCGCAGGCGATCGTGCTCCTGCTGGTGCTGGGCTTCTTCCTGCGCAATGCGAAGGCGAAGCCTGCGAGCGCTGGACGATGAGGGCGAAGAGTCAGGGCAAGACCGGCTGACCTGCCAGCGTCGCCGGCCACTGCCCGGTCAGCACCAGCTCCCGGATCACTTCGTCGACGAGATCGCTCACGGCGCGCGCCGCGGGGCCGGGCGAGCGCGTGAGCGCGAAGCAGCTGCAGATGGTCCGCCTGATCTCGGGATCGCGGATCACGGCCTGGCGCAGGTGACCCTGTCGCAGTTCCTCGCTGACCGAGCCCGGCGAGAGGATCGTGTACGCGAGGCCCGCGGCGACCGCTGTCTTCACGGCGGGCAGCGAGTCGATCTCGGCCACGACGTCCAGGTCGACGCCGTTCGCGCGGCAGGCGGCGTCGATGATGCGGCGCAGGCCGTGTTCGGTATTGGGCAGGATCATCGGCAGGCGGCTCAGCTCGCGCAGCGGGACCTCGCGCGCCAGCGGCGGCGCACCGGCACCGGCGGCGCTCACGAGCACCAGTTGCTCCGTCAGCAGCTGGCGCTGCGACAACCATGGCTCCTGGCGATCCTCGAAGAGGATGCTGAGCTCCAGCCGACCCGTCTGCAGCCATTCGCGCAGGAAACCGCTGTGGCTCTCGACGATGCGCAGCCGCACCAGCGGCAGCCGCGCGCGCACCAGTCGCAGCAGCGGCACCGTCGCGGCCAGCGCGACGGTCGTGGGCAGACCGAGGATCACTTCGCCGGTGAGGTGTTGACCGTCGGCCAGCACCGAGGCCTTCGCCGCTTCGAGTTCCGCCAGCACCTTGCGCGCATGCTCGACGAAGCGTCGGCCGTTGTCCGTCAGCGCCATGCCGCGGCTGGAGCGGACGAACAGCGTCGCGCCGAGTTCCTCCTCCAACGCGACGATGTGCTGCCCCAGCGCCGGCTGCGCCAGATGCAGCAGCTTGGACGCCTTCAGCAGGCTGCCGGCGTCGGCGACGCCGATCAGGTACCTCAGCTGGCGCAGTTCCACGACAGGATCTCCGGTGATGCGGGACGTCCCCGGCGGGAGGGGGACCGTCGCACGATACCTTCGCACCACGGCGATGTGCGCGAGCTGCGGTCTTGCGCCGCTGCGCCCAGCGCGCACCGACGGCCTTGGCACAATGCGTGGCATGAGCGACACGACCTCTCCCGCACCAACCGCCGCGACGTTCGCAGCGACGGACACCGCCCGCCCCGACGGTTTCCTCCGTGTGAGCGCCGCCCTGCGCGCGCTGTCCCATGAACACGAGCCGCGCTGGCTGGAAGTCTCCGCGCGCAGTTCGCAGGAGGCGGCCGACGCCCTCGGCGTCGCGCTGGGGCAGATCGCCAAGAGCGTCGTGTTCAAGCGCAAGGCTGACGGCGCCGCCGTGCTGGTGATCGCCTCCGGCGACAAGCGCGTGGACGAGCGCAAGCTCGAAAGCCACACCGGCAAGCTCGGCCGCGCCGACGCCGATTACGTGAAGGCGCGCACCGGCTTCTCGATCGGCGGCGTGTCGCCGCTGGGCTTCCAGCCGGCAGAGGAGGGCGCCCATCCGCAGCTGTTCATCGACCAGGAGCTGTTCCGCTTCGACGCGATCTGGGCCGCGGCCGGGCATCCGAACGGGGTGTTCCTGATGACGCCGCAGCAGCTCGTCGCGCTGACCGGCGCGCCGGTGATCGAGGTGGCGCAATCGTGAGCACCTCGACCTTGGCACCCATCACCGCCGACAACGTCGCGCGCACGCCGGAAGGCCGCGTCGCGTCGCCCTGCATCAACATCTGCAAGATGCACGAGCCCACCGCGCTGTGCCGCGGCTGCGCGCGCACGATCCCTGAGATCGCCGGATGGAGCAAGTCCGACGACGAGTCGCGGATCCGGCTGCTCAACCTGCTGCCGGAGCGGCGCGCGTTGCTGGCGTCGCACGGCGCCCTCGCCACCGAGCCGCTGCCCAAGGTTTGAACGGAGTGACGATGCGCACGATCGATTTCTACTTCGACCCGATCTCGCCTTACGCCGCGCTCGCCTTCGAGCGGCTGCCCGAGGCGCTGGCCGGTCGCAGCGTCGCGGTCCGCTACGTGCCCGTGCTCTTCGGCGCGCTGCTGAAGTCGCTCGACAACAAGGGACCGGCGGAGATCCCCGGCAAGCGCGACTGGACCTACCGCCAGGTGTCCTGGCTCGGGCATCGGCTCGGCGTGCCGCTGGACCTGCCGGCGTCGCATCCGTTCAACCCGCTGCCGCTGCTGCGCCTCCTGTGGGCCACGGCGCCCACCGGGCAGACGCCGGGCCGCTATGCGGTCGAGCGCGTCTTCCACCACATCTGGCGCGGCGGGCTCGACGCGGCCGATGCGCAGCGGCTCGCCGAACTGACAACGGACCTCGCGCCGATGCGCGACCCGGCCTCCGCCGAGGTCAAGACCGCGCTGCGCGAGGCCACCGACGCCGCCGTCGCACGCGGCGTCTTCGGTGTGCCGACGATGGCCGTCGACGACAAGCTCTTCTGGGGGCTCGACGCGATCGACATGCTCACCGGCTACCTCGACGGCGACGCGTGGTTCGACGGTCCTGCCTGGGACCTCGCGAGGACCTTGCCGGTGGGCGTGCAGCGCGGCTGAGCGCGACCCGTCGTCGTGACGACGACACGGTGCCGACGACGGATCGACGGTGGCGCTACCAGAGGGAGGCGAGGGCGCTTTCCCCTCAAATGTCGCCGTAGGGACATACCCTCTGCTGCGGCGCAAAGACCCCGAAATTCCGCATCGAGAAATACGAAGCGAGGGTTGCACCCGGGTTTGTCAGCCAGGGGCAAGCAAGTCGTCAGAAACGGGTCAGAGCGCGCTCGGATAGTCGCCCCCCAAGGGCCATCGGTCGATGGCCCTGGGAATCCCGAGGAGACAATCCCATGGCAACTGCAAGCGCAGTGACCACCAATGCGCCGATGACGGCCGAAGAGAAGAAGGTGATCTTCGCCTCTTCGCTGGGCACGGTGTTCGAGTGGTACGACTTCTACCTGTACGGCTCGCTCGCCGCGATCATCGGCAAGCAGTTCTTCACCGGCCTCGATCCGACGGCGCAGTTCATCGCGTCGCTGATGGCCTTCGCCGCCGGCTTCATCGTGCGCCCGTTCGGCGCGCTGGTGTTCGGCCGGCTCGGCGACATGATCGGACGCAAGTACACCTTCCTGGTGACCATCCTGATCATGGGCCTGTCGACCTTCATCGTCGGCGTGCTGCCCACCTACGACACCATCGGTCCCGCCGCGGCGGTGATCCTGGTCGGCCTGCGCCTGTTGCAAGGCCTGGCACTGGGCGGTGAATACGGCGGCGCCGCGACCTACGTCGCCGAGCACGCCCCGCACGGCAAGCGCGGCGCGTACACCTCGTGGATCCAGACCACGGCGACGCTGGGCCTGTTCCTGTCGCTGATCGTCATCCTGGGCACCCGCACGGCGCTCGGCGAGGCGACCTTCGCGGCCTGGGGCTGGCGCATCCCGTTCATCGTGTCCATCCTGCTGCTGGCCATCAGCGTGTGGATCCGGCTGTCGATGAACGAATCGCCCGCCTTCCAGAAGATGAAGTCCGAGGGCAAGACCTCCAAGGCGCCGCTGTCCGAGTCCTTCGGCCAGTGGAAGAACCTGAAGGTCGTGCTGCTGGCGCTGTTCGGCCTGGTGGCCGGCCAGGGCGTGGTCTGGTACACGGGCCAGTTCTACGCGCTGTTCTTCCTGCAGAGCGTGGTCAAGGTCGATCCGGCCGCGGCCAACATCATGGTGGCCGTCGCGCTGCTGATCGGCACGCCGTTCTTCGTCGTGTTCGGCACGCTGTCCGACAAGATCGGCCGCAAGCCCATCATCATGGCGGGCCTGCTGCTGGCGATCCTGACCTACTTCCCGCTGTTCAAGGCGCTGACCAACGCGGCCAACCCGGACCTGGCCCGCGCGCAGGAAACCGCGCAGATCACGCTGACGACCGATCCGGCGCAATGCTCGTTCCAGGGCAGCCCGATCGCGCGCGACGTGGACTTCGTGACGCCTTGCGACATCGCCAAGCGCGCCCTGGCGCAAGCCGCGGCGAACTACGAGACCGTGCCCGGCGCGGCCGGCTCCGGCCAGGTCAAGATCGGCGACAAGGTCATCGAGGCGCCCACCGCCACGCTGACCGCCGGCGGCCACAAGTTCGACGAGGACAGCGCGAAGAAGATCGCCGCGTTCAAGAAGGACCTGGGCGACGCGATGAAGGCCGCGGGCTACCCGGCCAAGGCCGATCCGGCCAAGGTCAACACGCCGCTGGTGATCGCGATCCTCGCGGTGCTGGTGCTGTACGTGACCATGGTCTACGGCCCGATCGCCGCGATGCTGGTGGAGCTGTTCCCGACCCGCATCCGCTACACCTCGATGAGCCTGCCGTACCACATCGGCAACGGCTGGTTCGGCGGTCTGCTGCCCTCCATCAGCTTCGCGATGGTGGCGCAGAACGGCAACATCTATCACGGCCTCTGGTACCCGATCGGCATCGCCGCCGTCACCCTGGTGATCGGCCTGCTGTTCGTCCGCGAAACCAAGGACGTGGACATCTACGCCCGCGACTGAGCGAGCGCAGGCACGATGGCATCGGCGCTCCGGCGCTGATGCCGCCAACGACAAGGGCGGCCTTTCGGCCGCCCTTGTTCATTTCGGCGATCGGCCCGCGCGAGGCGGGCCGAGTGGCGTGTCGCGCCTGTCGGCGTCAGCCCGCCGCCTTCATCTGCTGCGCCTTCGCGAGAACCGACGACGCGTACTCGGCGGCCTTGATCTCGCGGCCGTAGGAGTCGGTCGCGCCCGGCGCCCAGTTGTCGCCGCCGTTGTACTTCTGCAGCATGTTGGTGGCGTCGCCGCCCTTGTCCGCGAGGATCACGCCGGCCATCGCGATCTGGTCCTTCGGATCGTTGTGGTCGTAGGCGTGTCCCATCTTTTCCTGGAACTTGCCGGCGTACGCCTGACGCGTGCCCGGCTCGACCTGCATCAGGCCGTCGCCCGCGCTGGGGCTGCCGTTGAGGCCCTTGCCGAACTGGCTTTCCTTCTCCATCTGCGCGGCCAGGATGTAGGGGTCGACGCCGGTCTTCTTGCCGGCCTCCTGGCAATCCTTCCAGAGCTCCGCCGGCATGCCAGACGGGCCTTTGCCGCCGCTCGTCGAGGACACATCGCCCACGTTCGACGGCGCGCCGGAGCCGGACACCGGCGGGGCGTACGACGGCTGCTGGGCCTGATAGGCGTTGTTGGGCTGGTAGGCGTTCGAGGCGCCTTGCGGGCCGCAGGCACCCGATGCGCCTTGAGGACCGCCCACGCCCTGCGGCGCGCCCGCGCCGGAAGCGGCCGAGGGTCCACCGCCGCCGCCGCCACCTCCACCGCCGCCACCGCCGCCGCCTTGAGCCCCCTGCTGCTGTTGCTGTAGCGCCTTCATGATCTCGTTGATCAGGAGGTTGAGGATCTGGAGGATCACCTCGGTCAGCTTGGCCTGGATCTCGGCCGCGCCGCCCGGCGCCTGCGACAGGCCGGAGAGGCCTCCGGGTCCGCCGAGGGCGTCGAGACCGCCTGGGCCTCCGAGTCCGCCTAGGGGTTGGTTCTGGAAGCTCACAGACATGGCAGGTCTCCTTCAGGGTTGGGGTGGCTGACGACAAAAGGCCATCTTGGGCACTGGTCCGCGCGGCGCCAGCCAGATCCGAAGCAGCGTCCGGAACCGCGAAGACAGGCGAAGGCGTGACGCAGGCCGGGGGCGAATGGGCGCCGTCCCCGCGACTTCGCGTCGATGCGCGCTGCTTCGCGAAGTGCGGCGCGGGCATGCGGGGCGCGTGCAAGGCTGTTCGTGAGCGGCCCGTCTCAGCCACCGTGAGCACCCCACCATGTTCCTGCAGTCCCCGCCTTCCTTCGACAGCGCCGCGCCCTTCGATCCGATGTCGGGCAGCGGTGGCGGCTTCCCTTCCGTGCTGCCCGCGCCGGAAGCGTCCTGGTCCGGGCGCCGCATCCTGTCGGCCTGCCTGCTGCTGGCCTGCCGGATCGGCCGTCACGACGAAGCCGCGGCGATCGGGGCGGCGCTCGCGCGCGAGCTCGGCGACGAGCGCGCCGTCACGGTGCTGATGGCCGTCGGGGCGCTGCTGGGCGGGGACGTGTCGGTCGGCCGCGCGCAACTGGCCGCCGAGCAGCATTCCGGCGAAGCCGACGCCGCCACGCTGGTGTTCGCGATGGTCGATCGTCTGGGAGGCGGCCAGCACGCATGGCGGCCGCTGGTCGAGCGCGTGCTGTCCACCAGCAGCGATCCGACCTGGCGCGCGATCGCTTATGCGATCGAGCAGATCGGCTGAGCCTCACCGCATTCCTCACCGCATTCCTCACCGCATTCCTCACCGCATTCCTCACCGCATCTTGCGGGATTCACGCCTGGATACAGCCCGCGCTCAGCCTGCTGTCAGGCTGGCTTCCCACAATGGCCTCCGATCCGGTCAGTCTGTCGCGACCGGCAACCTCAAGAGGATTTCGGAACCATGTGGAAAATCGTCGTTGGATTCATCGTCTTCGCTGCCATCGCGCTGTTCGTGCTGATGAAGAGCGGCGGCAACATCGACCTGACCGGCGAGAAGCACGATGTGACCGGCGGTCACGCGGACCAGGCCGCCAGCGATGCGGCCTCGGCGGCGATGGCGGCGGCCTCCGCGGCGCTGCCGGCTGAAGCGGCGTCGGTCGCCGCCTCCGGCGCCTCGCAGTAAGCGAGGGCTTCGGCGACGCAGCGCGCGTCGCCGATCCCGGGGACCGGTCAACCGATCCGATCGGCCGATCCGATCAACCGATCCGGTCCTCGCTGGCGGCGCGCAGGGGCGCGTCGACCGGCAGGCGCATCATCATCCAGGTGCCTTCGCCCGGACGCGAGATCACCTCGATCTGACCGCCCAGCACGTTGGTCACGATGTTGTGCACGATGTGCATGCCCAGTCCCGATCCGCCCTTGCCGAGCTTGGTCGTGAAGAAGGGATCGAAGATCCGGCGCACGATCGAGGCGTCCATCCCGTGGCCGTTGTCGTCGACGCAGAGTTCCACCATCGCGTCGTCGAGCCGGTGGCAGCTGACCCGCACTTCGCCTTGCGTCTCGCCCTCGAAGGCGTGGACCAGCGTGTTCATCAGCAGGTTGGTGAGCACCTGGCCGAGCGCGCCGGGATAGCTGCTCATGCGCAGGTCCGGCTGCAGGTCGGTGACGATGCGGAAGGGCGTGTGCTTGAAGCTGGGCTCGACCATCACCAGCACGTCCTCGCAGACCTGCGCGAGCTCGAAGTCGCGCCGCGTGTCGCTGGTCTGGTCGATGGCGACCTGCTTGAAGTCGCGCACCAGGTCGGCCGCCTTCTGCACGTTGCGGTGCAGGATGTCCTGGCCGCGCCGCGTGTCCTTGACGAGTTCCTCGAGCTGGCTGCGCCGCATCGGCGTGTTGTCGGTGAGCATGCGGTCGAGCTTGCCCCAGCGGTCTTCGAGCGCGGACACCACCGTCAGCGCGTTGCCCAGCGGCGTGTTGAGCTCGTGCGCGACGCCCGCGACCAGGCGGCCGAGCGAGGCCAGCTTCTCCGACTCGACCAGTTCGCGCTGCGCGGTCTTGAGGTTGGCCAGCGCCTGCGTGAGCTCGACGTTGGCCTCGGTCAGCTCGACGGTGCGCTGCGCCACCTGCTCCTCCAGCGTGCTGGCGTGACCGCGCAGGTCGTCGAAGGCCTTCAGCAGCGCGAGCCGCATGCGTTCCATGGCCTTGCCGACGCGGGCGATCTCGTCCTCGCCGCCGAAGGCCAGCGGCCGGTCGAGCTGACCGGACGCCAGTTCGTCGGCGGCCTCGGACAGCCGCGCGATCGGGCGCAGCACGCGACGCTGCATCACGACGAGGATCAGCCCCAGCGACACGGTCAGCGTGAGCAGGCTGCGCCACAGCGCGTTCCAGAGGTCGTCGCGCTTGCGCGCCATCAGGGGCTCGGCGCTCATGACGACGGTGAGCCTGGCGATCTCGCGGCCGTCGCGCAGGACCGGCCGCGTCTCGGTGAGCGTCATCGCGTCGTCGGGCGTGCCGCGGTGGAATTCGACGAAGGCCTGCTGCGCGGCGTTCTCGGTCACGACGACGGAGACGAAGCGCGGATCGTCGACCTGGGCCTTCACCATGGGCTCGGCCAGGTCGGGCGAGACCTGCCAGATCGGCTCGGCCAGCGACAGCGCCAGCACTTCCGACACGCGCGACAGGTCGCGCTGCAGGTCCTCCATCACGACGCGGCGGCTGAGCTGCTGCTCGTACAGCAGCACGCCGCCGGTCGGCAGGGCCAGGCCCGCCACCAACGCCAGGATCACGGCGTTGCGCAGAGAAGTCTTCATCAGGGCCACGTCCGTCCCTCTGTCCCACCCTTGTTCCGGCCGATTATGCGGGTCGACGGTGACGGGCTCATGCGGCGAAACGCTCATCCGCCGCCAGCACGGTCACGCGGTTGCGCCCCTGGGCGCGGGAGGCCTGCAGCGCCTGGTCGGCCCGGGCGATGAAATCGCGCGCGCTCTCGCCCTGGCCGAGCTGCGTGACGCCCACCGAGAGGCTCAGGCGCCGGTCGGTCTCCGCCTGCAGCTGGCCGACGCCGTGGCGCAGCTGCTCCGCGAGGGTGTAGGCCTCGTGCAGGCCGGCGCCCGGGATGAGCAGCGCGAACTCGTCGTCCTCGATGCGCGCGGCGACGTGGTGGCTCTGCGCGATGCTGCGCACGGCGTTGGCGACCTGCTGCAGCGTGTCGTTCAGGCGCGCCTCGCCCAGGCGCTCGCGCAGCGCCGGGAAGTCGTCGATGTCGCCCAGCAGCAGGCAGGGCGCGGTCGGCGTGCCGGCCTCGGGGCTGTGCAGGCAGTCGGCCAGCGCGCGGTCGAAACCGCGCCGGTTGCTCAGACCCGTCAGCGGGTCCAGCAGCGCCTCGCTGCGGGCGCGGTGGACCTCCTGGCGCAGCGAGGCCACTTCCTGCCGGCTCGCCTCCAGCTTCGCCACCAGACCGTGGACCGCGTGGCGCATGTCCTGCGTGCCCTGCAGCGCGGCGGACAGCACCTGGACATGCTGTCCCGGCGCCGCCTCGCGCAGCGAGCGCTCCCAGCCCTGCAACGCGCGTGCGTACTGCTGCACCTGCTGACCGGCCTGGTCGGTGCAGTCGGACACGCCGCGCAGCACGTCGCCGACGTCCTGCGCCAGCGTGACGGCCATCTGCTCGTCCAGCTCGGCGATGTGCCTGCGGTAGAGCGCCCAGGTCTGGGGCTCGTCCAGCGTGCCGCCGTCCTGGGTCAGGCTCATCAGCTCGCGGCTCAACGCGCCGTTCATCGCGGTCACATGCTCGTACCAGACGGCGTACGTGACCGGATGCAGCGCGGCGCGCTGTCTGGACATCAACGGCAAGGCGGTGCGCAGCGCCTGCGCGCTCGCGGCGATGCTCTCGGTGTATCTCATCGGCAGGGTCCCTCTCAGGTCCGGAACCTGTCGCGTCCGTCGACGCGCGGTCCCTTGTCGTTTCCTTTTCCCCACTACCACCGGCCGCTTCGAGGCGGCCGGCGCCTCCGGACTTCGGCGTCCCGGTGCCAGGTCTTGAGGGCGCGTCCGCACATCGGGAGTGAGGGGAACAACTATTCACGCGGGATGGGACAGGGGAAGGGACACGCCTGCGATCACCGAGCAGAAGCCGGCAGCGCCGGTGCCCCTCTTCGCTCAATCTCCTCCTCGCCGCTCGGAATTCGCTCCGAGGGGCACCGGCGCCGCCGGCTTCGAGACATCGGGGCGTTTCGTGGGGCGAGCTGCAAGCGAACGTTGCCCCTTCGCGAATGCGTGCCGCGTGTCGATTCCTAGAATCGACCGCATGAGCAGTTCCCCCTCCGCGGCGCCGGTCGCCCCCGCCGATCCGGCTTCGGCACGCGTGCCGCTCAGCGGCCTGCTGCTGGCCGTCGGCGGTGCGATCGGGTTCTCCGGCAAGGCGATCATCGTCAAGCTCGCCTACCGCCACGATGTCGACGCCGTCACGCTGCTGATGCTGCGCATGCTGCTCGCGCTGCCGCTGTTCCTGCTGCTGGCCTGGTGGGCCGGCCGCGGCAAGCCGGCCCTGACCGGCCGCGAGAAGCTCGCCGTGCTGGGCCTGGGCTTCAGTGGCTACTACCTCGCCAGCTTCCTCGACTTCGCCGGTCTGGCCTACGTCAGCGCCAGCTTCGAACGGCTCATCCTGTACCTCAACCCGACCATCGTGCTGCTGCTGTCCTGGGCGATGTTCGGACGCCGCGTGACGCTGCGCCAGGCGGGCGCGCTGGCCGTCAGCTACGCCGGCGTGCTGCTGGTCTTCGGCCATGAGCTGCAGGTCGCCGGCGCGAACGTGTGGCTGGGCGGCGGACTCGTCTTCGGCAGCGCCGTCGCCTACGCGCTGTACCTCGTCTACAGCGGCGAATGGGTCCGGCGCCTGGGCGCCATGCGGCTCACCGGGCTGGCCACGTCGGTCGCGTGCGGCTTCTGCATCGCGCAGTTCCTGCTGTTGCGGCCGGTGTCAGGGCTCGCGGATCTCGCGCCGGCGGTGTGGTGGCTGTCGGTGCTGAACGCGCTGGCCTGCACCTTCGCGCCGGTGCTGATGGTCATGATGGCGATCGAGCGCATGGGGGCGGGTATCGCCGCGCAGACCGGCATGGTGGGCCCCATGTCCACGATACTGATGGGCGTGCTGATCCTCGACGAGCCGCTCACCGGCTGGGTCGTCGCGGGCACGGTGCTGGTGCTGGGCGGCGTGTGGCTGCTTGCGCGCCAACGCCGTTGACGCCCTGCGCCCCTCTTGCTCCCTCTCCCGCTTGCGGGAGAGGGCAGGGGTGAGGGCCAGCGGCGGCGGCAGTGCGCCAGCCCTCTTGCAATGAAGAACGGAGATCGACATGGACTTGGGACTGACGGGCAAGTGGGCCCTGGTGTGCGCGGCGTCTAAGGGCCTGGGCGCGGGCTGCGCCGAGGCGCTGGCTGCTGAAGGCGTCAACGTGGTGATCACCGCGCGTGGCGAGGACGCGCTGCAGGCGCAGGCCGCGAAGCTTCGCGGCATCAACCCTTCGGTGCAGGTCGTGGCCGTGGCCGGCGACATCACCACCGAAGCCGGCCGTGCCGCCGCGCTGGCCGCCGCGCCGCAGGTGGACATCCTGATCAACAACGCCGGCGGCCCGCCGCCCGGCGATTTCCGCGATTGGGAACGCGAGCAGTGGCTCGCCGCGCTGGAAGCCAACATGCTGACGCCGATCGCGCTGATCAAGGCGACGGTGGACCAGATGTCGGACCGCGGCTTCGGGCGCATCGTCAACATCACCTCGGGCGCGGTGAAGGCGCCGATCGACGTGCTGGGCCTGTCCAACGGCGCACGCTCGGGCCTGACCGGCTTCGTCGCCGGCATCGCGCGCCAGTCGCGCATCGCCGGCCGCAACGTGACGATCAACAACCTGCTGCCCGGCGCCTTCGACACCGAACGCCTGCAGAAGACGATGGCCGCCGGCGCGCAGAAGTCGGGCCAGCCGGTCGACGACGTGCGCGCCAAGCGCATGTCGGCCATCCCCGCGCAGCGCTTTGGCAGCGCGGCGGAGTTCGGCGCGATCTGCGCACTGATGTGCTCGTCCCACGCGGGCTACCTGACCGGACAGAACATCCTGCTCGACGGCGGGTCGTACCCCGGCACGTTCTGACCGGGCGAGCGGAGATCCTCTGCCGAAACCTCTGCCGAATCCTCAGCGCTTGGCCGAGGACACCAGGATCCCCGCCGCGATCAGCGCGAAGGCCGCGCCGTGGAACCACGCCGGCCATTCGCCCAGCAGCGCGGCCGACATCAGCGCCGCGAAGACCGGCGTGAGGTTGCCGAAGAAGGCGGCCAGCGTCGGCCCCGCCTGGGCGACGCCCAGTCCCCAGCAGCGGTACGCGATCAGCGAGGGCCCGATCGCCACATAGACGAGCGCCGCCGCCAGCGGCCAGCCCCACTGCACCGGCGGCACGCCGACCGCCTGCTCCACGCCCGCCGAGCCCCAGCCGAAGGCCACGCCGAACAGCATCTGCGCCATCAGCAGCGCGGACCAGTCCCAGTCGGGCCGGCGCTCGCCCTGCATGTGCGCGGGCGGCCGCGCCAGCAGCCAGCTGTAGAAGGCCCAGCTCAGCACGGCCAGCAGCATCATCAGGTCGCCCGCGACGAACGCCACCTGCGCCAGCCGTTCGAGGTGGCCGCGCGAGATCACCAGCGCCACGCCCGCCAACGACAGCGCGGCGCCGGCGAGTTGGCGGCGCGTCGGCCACACGCGGTAGAGCAGGGCACCGACGGCCAGCATCCAGACCGGCAGGCTCGCGGCGATCAAGGTGACGTTGAGCGCCGTCGAGCTGTGCAGCGCCTGGTACTGCAGCGCGTTGTAGCAGCCCATGCCGAGCACGCCGGTCAGCGCGAAGTAGCCCCAGCGCGCGCGCAGCGGGGTCAGGTCTTGCAGCAGCGCCCGCGCGGGACGCGCGATCAACACCAGCAGCACGAAGGCCAGCGTCCAGCGTGTCGCGTTGAGCAGCAGCGGCGACACCAGCGGCACGACCGAACGCCCGACGACCGCGTTGCCCGCCCACAGCAGCGGCGGCAGCGTCAGCATCAGGGCCAGTCGTGGGGTCAAGGTCATTGCGACGATGCACCGGAAACGCGAGACTGGCACGATAGCCGCGATCGACGCGTCGGGCGACGCGCGAGCGACACACCCCCATGAGGAGAACCCTGATGAGCGACAGAGCCGTGCGCATCTCGCAACCCGGCGGACCGGAGGTCCTGACGATAGCAACCGTCGAGGTCGGCGACCCGGGCCCCGGCGAGATCCGCATCCGACACGCGGCCTGCGGCCTCAACTACATCGACATCTACCACCGCAGCGGCGTCTATCCGCTGCCGTCGCCCACCGGCCTGGGCATGGAGGGCGCCGGCGTCGTCGAGGCGGTCGGCGAAGGGGTCACCCACCTGAAGCCCGGCGATCGTGCCGCGTACGCGAGCCAGCCCATCGGCGCCTACGCGACCGCGCGCGTGATGCCCGCGAAGTGCGTCGTGAAGCTGCCGGACTTCCTGAGCTTCGAGCAGGGCGCCTCGATGATGCTCAAGGGCATGACGGTGCAGTACCTGCTGCAGCGCACGTTGCCGCAGGGCGGGCTGCAGCCCGGCGATCACGTGCTCTTCCACGCCGCGGCCGGCGGCGTCGGCCTGATCGCCTGCCAGTGGGCGAAGGCGCTGGGGCTCCGGCTCATCGGCACCGCCGGCAGCGATGCGAAATGCCGGCTCGCGCTGGACCACGGCGCGGAGTTCGCGATCAACTATTCGACCGAGAACTTTGCGGAGCGCGTCAAGGAGATCACCGGCGGCCAGGGCGTGAAGGTCGTCTACGACTCGGTCGGCGCGTCGACCTGGGAAGGCTCGCTCGCGAGCCTGCGACCCTTCGGCCTGATGGTCAGTTTCGGCAACGCGTCCGGCGTGGTGCCGCCGGTGTCGCTGAAGGCGCTGGCGGCGTCGGGGCTCTACCTGACGCGGCCGTCGCTGTTCGTGCACCTGTCCTCGCTGGCGGTCACGCAGGAGATTTCTGGCGCGCTGTTCCAGGCGGTCGAAAGCGGCGCGGTGAAGATCGAGGTCGAACAGCGTTATCCGTTCGACGAGGTCCAGCGCGCCCATCGCGAGCTGGAAGCCCGCACGACGACGGGCTCAGGCGTGCTGCTGGTTTGACCCGGCGGCGGCGAGCGGCGGATCCAGATCCGCCGCCACCGTCTCCGCGTCCAGCAGCGCGTCGTTGGCGCTGTCGTCGGTGACGATGCGGCGCGGCGCCGGCAGGTCGTCGAGGTCCGCCGGCACGGTGTCGGCGCCGAAGTCGGTGGCGGGCTCGTCGTCCAGCGATCCGGCCGTCGTCTCGTGGACGTCGACGTCCACGGTCTCGGTGCGCAGCACCTCGTCCAGCACCAGCGGCTGCGACACCTTGACCTCGAAGCTGAAGCAGGAGCCGGCGCCGGGCTGGCTCTCCACCTGCACCTCGCCGCCCATCAGCTCCACCAGGCGTTTGACGATGGTCAGGCCCAGACCGGTGCCGCCGTAGCGGCGCGTGATGCTGCCGTCGGCCTGCGTGAACGGGCTGAAGATCTGCGCGATCTGCTCGCGCGTCATGCCGATGCCGGTGTCGTGCACCGCGATGCGAAGACGCAGCGGGCCCGCATGGGCAGGTTCGTCGCCGCCGTCGGCGTCCACGCGCTGGATGTCGACGCGGACCTCGCCCTTCTCGGTGAACTTCAGCGCATTGCCGACCAGGTTCACCATGATCTGGCGCAGCCGCAGCGCGTCGCCCAGCAGATGCTGCGGCACGCCCGGCTGCACGCGCGCATGCAGCTGCAGGCCCTTCTCGTGCGCCTGCAGCAGCAGCGGGTGCAGCGCCTCGCGCAGGCAGTCGTGCAGGCTGAACGGCGCCTGGTCGATGATCACGCGGCCGGCCTCGATCTTGGCGATGTCCAGCAGGTCGTTGATGATGACCATCAGCCCCTTGGCCGAACTGTGCGCGAGTTCGATGAACTTGCGCTGGCGTTCGTTGAGCTCGGTCTGCAGCACCAGCTCGGTCAGGCCCAGCACGCCGTTCATCGGCGTGCGGATCTCGTGGCTCATGTTGGCCAGGAAGGAACTCTTGGCCTGGCTGGCGGCTTCGGCGGCTTCGCGCGCGGCTTCGAGTTGCGCCTGCGTGGCCTTGAAGTCGCCGATGTCGCGCGCATTCAGCTGCAGCACGACTTCGCCGCTGACCGGGTCGCGCATCGGGCGTGCGTCGACGGCGTGCCAGCGGCGGCCGTTGGCGGTGTTGATCTCAAGTTCGGCGCCGAAGGTCTGGCCGCCGCGCACCTGCGCGACGATGCGCCGCGCCAGGTCGGGTTCCGGGAAGATCGCGCTGAAGTCGGTCGCGCCTATGGTCTTGCGCAGGCCGTTGAAGCACATCGCCGCGGCCGGGTTGCGCATCAGCGTGCTGCCGTCGCGCAGCGAGAACACCGCGATCCGCACGGAGGTGTGCTGCAGCGCCTCGACGCCGCGCAGCAGGCTCTTGTCGACGCCGCTGACCAGCGAGTCCGCCGCGAACAGCATCACCTGGCGCTTGTCGGGCGTGCGGATGCCGCGGGAGACCAGCATCACCGTCGCCGGCTGGCCCTTGGGATAGAGCGTCCATTGCTCGCGCACGAGCTTGCCCTGCGTGTGGTCGGCGGCGGTCACCGCCAGCCGCTCGGCCACCGAGGGGCTCATGTCGCTGAGGTCGCGGGAGAGGAATTCCTCGGCGCTGTCGGCGCGCCAGAAACCCAGCGCGGCGGCATTGGCCCAGAGGTTGCGCTGACGCTCCTGGTCGTAGACCCACATGGGCACATCGAGCCAGTCGTAGTGGGTCAGGCAGGAGAAGTCGAGCATGGAGACGAGGCCCTTGTCGGCCCTGTTCTTGGTTACGTTTGGTCGCAGCGGATTGTCGCCGTGGGCCGTGTCCTGTCCATGGCGGCGATGTCCACTTCGTCACGTCGAAGGCCCAGGCGTGCCGAACCCCTGCGCACCTGCGTGACGGCCTCCCTCTTCAGGACAAAGGCTATGCGGGCGGACGTGGCGACGCCAGCCTCGTTTCTCCGGAGGAACCCTTGGTCCGAACGGCGCGGGGGGGCGTGTGCGGTGGGCGCGCTCCCGCGCGCCCGGTGATCAGCCGCTCAGCTGCTCAGCTGCTCAGCTGCTCATCAGCCCCGTTTGACGCGGCGCAGCTCGTCCCAGATCAGCAGGACGGCGCCGATCGTGATCGCGCTGTCGGCGATGTTGAACGAGGGGTAGTACCAGCCGCCCCAGTGCAGCTGGATGAAGTCGACGACGTAGCCGTGCAGCAGCCGGTCGACGATGTTGCCGACCGCGCCGCCCAGGATCAGGCTGAGCGCCCAGGCGAACTGCGTCTGGTGGCCGTGGCGGCGCAGCATCCAGACGATGAAGATCGTCGCGACCACGCCCAGTCCGACGAAGAACCAGCGCTGCCAGCCCGAGGCGCCGGCCAGGAAGCTGAACGCCGCGCCGGTGTTGTGGACCCGCACCAGGTTGAAGAAGGGCAGGACGTAGTGGCTGTCCCCGTACTGGAAGCTGTGCAGGATCAGGACCTTGGTGAACTGATCGGCCACGATCACCAGCAGGGCGATCGCCAGCCACTGGATCAGGCGGTTGTTCGACGAGGACGGGGACTTGGTGGCCATGGATGCTGCGCGGAGGGAAGGGCGTGCCCGGCGGATATCCTCCGGGCGCGGAACCCGCAACTGTAGCGCCCGCCGCGCCGGCGCCGTGCGGCTACAGTGCGGGCCCGTTGAGGATCCGATGAGGACCCCATGAGGACCCCATGAGGACCCGATGAGACTGCGCCTGAAGATCCTGCTGCTCGCGCTGCTGCCGCTGGTGGCCTCGCTGCTGCTGATCGCGGTGGCGGTGCGCCAGCAGGAGCGCGAGCTGCTCGCCCGCGAGCACGCCGCCGTGCAGCGCGCCTACATGGACGCGCGCCGCGACGAGCTGCGCCATTACGTCGAGCTGGCGGTCAGTACGCTGCAGCCGCTGTACGAGCGCTCGCCCGGCGCGGCCGCCCGGACCAGCGACGCCGATGTCGAACGCGACAAGCGCGAGGCGCTGCGGCTGCTGTCCTCGCTCGACTACGGCGAGGACGGCTACTTCTTCGTCTACGACCTGCAGGGCAGGGTGCTGATGCACTCGCGCCAGCCGGAACTGCTCGGACGCGATCTCTGGGGCCTGCGCGATCCGCTGGGCCGGCCGACGATCCAGCAGCTGGTCGGCCAGGCCCGGGCCGGCGGCGGCTATGTCGAGTACCTCTGGCGCAAGCCGTCCAGCGGCGAGATGGCGCCCAAGCTGGGCTACGTCGTCGCGATGGAGCGCTGGAACTGGATGCTGGGCACGGGCCTGTACCTGGACGGCATCCGCGCGACGCTGGAGCAGCTCGACCGCGAGGCGCAGGCCAACATCGCCCGCACGATGTGGGGCATCGCGGCGATCGCGGTGTTCGGCGTGGCGCTGATCAGCGCCAGCGCGCTGGCGCTCAACCTCAGCGAGCATCGCCAGTCCGAGGCCCGGCTGCGCGCGCTGGCGCACCAGGTCGTGCGCTCGCAGGAGGACGAACGCGCGCACCTGTCGCGCGAGCTGCACGACGGCGTCAGCCAGACGCTGGTGTCGACCAAGCTGCTGATCGAATCGGCGCAGCAGGCGGGCTCGACGGCGCTGCTGCCGCGCGCGCTGGAGCGGCTCAACGCCAGCCTGAGCGAAGTGCGCGGGCTGTCCCACCGCCTCCGTCCGGCGCTGCTCGACACGCTGGGCCTGCCGGCGGCGCTGGAGCACCTCGCGCGCGAGTTCGACGAGGCCGGCGCCGTGCCCGTCTCGATGCGCGTGGCCGGCACGCCGCGCGAGCTGCCCGAGTTGCTCAATACCGTGCTCTTCCGCGTCGCCCAGGAGGCGCTGACGAACGTCGCCAAGCATGCGGGCGCGGCGCGCGTGGAGATGTCGCTTGAGTTCGCGCCCGAGGACGCGCGAGGCGATGCCGCCGCCGTGCTGCTGCGGGTGCTGGACGACGGCGCGGGCTTCGATCCCGCCGACGCCGAACACGACGATCCGAGCCACGGCATCGGCCTGCGCAACATGCGCGAGCGGATGGCGTCGGTCGACGGTGTCCTCGACCTGCAGTCCAGCCCCGGCCACGGTACGCAGGTCGAGGCCGTCGTGCCCGCGTCGGCGATCCGCCGCCTGGCGCGCGACAATCCCGTCCCATGAGTTCCGAGCCTTCCCCCGGCGCCGCCGAGTCCGGCACGGCCGCGCCCGTGCGCATCCTGCTGGTCGACGACCACCCGCTGGTCCGCGAGGGCGTGCGTTCGCGGCTGCAGGGCGAGGCGCGCTACCTCGTCGTCGGCGAGGCCGGCAACGCGGAGGAGGCGATGATGATGCTGATCGCCACGCAGCCGCAGGTCGTGCTGCTGGACGTCGGCCTGAAGGGGCACAACGGCATCCAGCTCGCGCAGACGATGCTGGAGCGCGTGCCCGACCTGCGCGTGCTGATGTACAGCATGTATGACAACCCCGAGTACGTGCAGCGCGCGCTGCAGGCCGGTGCCCGCGGCTATGTGCTCAAGGACGCGCCGGCGGCCGAGATCGTCGCGGCCATCGACGCGGTCGCGGCCGGCGGCACTTTCCTCAGCCCCGGCGTCTCCAAGCGCATGTTCCGCAGCCAGCAGCCGCGGCCCATCCTCTCGCCGCGCGAGAGCGAGATCCTGTCCGCGCTGGCCCGCGGCGAATCGAGCAAGCAGATCGCCCGCACCCTCGACCTGTCCGTGAGGACCGTCGAGACCCACCGCCAGAACATCAAGCGCAAGCTCGAGCTCGAAGGGCAGGCGGAGTTGATCCGTTACGCGGTGGAGCATGCACGCGGTCTCCATCGCGACGAGGTCTGAGGGCGCAAGCGTCCGAGGGCGGCACGCCCCGCGGCGCCCCGGCGCCGCGGCGGACACGGTGCCAGGCCGGCCTGGCGGCTGTCATGCGACCGGTGCCCAGGGTTTCCACTTAAGCGCTCCTACGCCGGTCGGCTAGTCCCCGCGACGGATGTGCGAAACCGCACAGGAACGGAAACTGCCGCCGCAAGACAGCCCGCGCGTGTCGTCGTCCTTCGTGGTCGCCGTGGCGCGCGACCATAAAAGGAGACATCGATGTCGAACATGAGTCGCCACCTCGCCTGGGCGGGCGTGGCCATCCTCGGGGCTTTCGCCCTGGCCACCGTCGCCCTGGCGAACGGCGAGGCGGTCAGCGCGCTGTGGGTCGTCGTCGCGGCGATCTGCGTGTACCTGATCGGCTACCGCTACTACAGCCTGTTCCTGGCCACCAAGGTCCTGGGCCTGGATCCCACCCGCAAGACGCCGGCCTGGAAGCACAACGACGGCCTGGACTTCGTCCCGACGCACAAGTACGTGCTCTACGGCCACCACTTCGCCGCGATCGCCGGCGCCGGTCCGCTGGTCGGCCCGGTGCTGGCCGCGCAGATGGGTTATCTGCCGGGCCTGCTCTGGATCCTGGCCGGCGTGATCTTCGCCGGCGCGGTGCAGGACTTCATCGTGCTGTTCATCTCGACGCGCCGCGACGGCCGCTCGCTGGGCGACCTCGTCAAGCAGGAGATGGGCACGGTGCCCGGCGTGATCGCGCTGTTCGGCGCGTTCATGATCATGATCATCATCCTGGCGGTGCTGGCGCTGATCGTCGTGAAGGCGCTGGCCGGATCGCCCTGGGGCACCTTCACCGTGGCGGCGACCATCCCGGTCGCGCTGTTCATGGGCGTGTACCTCAGATTCATCCGCCCGGGTCGCATCGGCGAGGTGTCCATCATCGGCTTCGTGCTGCTGATGCTGGCCATCGTCGGCGGCCAGTGGGTGCATGAGAGCCCCGCCTGGGCGCCGCTGTTCACCTACGACGGCAAGGCGCTGACGTGGATGCTGATCGGCTACGGCTTCGTCGCCGCCAGCATTCCGGTGTGGCTGCTGCTGGCGCCGCGCGACTACCTGTCGACCTTCCTGAAGATCGGCACCATCATCGCGCTGGCCGTCGGCATCGTGATCGTCGCCCCGCCGATGCAGATGCCCTCGTTCACGCAGTTCGCGGCCGGCAACGGCCCGGTGTGGTCGGGCAACCTGTTCCCCTTCCTGTTCATCACCATCGCCTGCGGCGCGGTGTCGGGCTTCCATGCGCTGATCAGCTCGGGCACCACGCCCAAGATGCTGGACAACGAGGTCAACGCGCGCTTCATCGGCTACGGCGGCATGCTGGCGGAATCCTTCGTCGCGGTGATGGCGCTGGTGGCGGCCTCGTGCATCGAGCCGGGCGTCTACTTCGCGATGAACAGCCCGGCGGCGCTCGTGGGTTCCACCCCCGACGCGGTGGCGGCGACGCTGTCCACGTGGGGCTTCGTGATCACGCCGGAGATGCTGGTGCAGACGGCCAAGGACGTCGGCGAGAACACCATCCTCGCGCGCGCCGGCGGCGCGCCGACGCTGGCGGTGGGCATGGCCCACATCCTGCATCAGGTGGTGGGCGGCAAGGCGATGATGGCCTTCTGGTACCACTTCGCGATCCTGTTCGAGGCGCTCTTCATCCTGACCGCCGTCGACGCCGGTACGCGCGCCGGCCGCTTCATGCTGCAGGACCTGCTGGGCACCTTCGTCCCGGCGCTCAAGCGCACCGAGTCGCTGCCGGCCAACCTGATCGCCACCGGCCTGTGCGTGGCGGCGTGGGGCTACTTCCTGTACCAGGGCGTGGTGGATCCGCTGGGCGGCATCAACACGCTGTGGCCGCTGTTCGGCATCGCCAACCAGATGCTGGCTGCGGTGGCGCTGCTGCTGGGCACGGTGGTGCTGTTCAAGATGAAGAAGGACCGCTACGCCTGGACGACCATCCTGCCGGCGGGCTGGCTGCTGATCTGCACGATGACGGCGGGCTGGCAGAAGATCTTCAGCGACGACCCGAAGGTCGGCTTCCTGGCGCATGCCGCGAAGTACGCGGACTCGCTGGCGGCGGGCAAGGTGCTGGCGCCGGCCAAGAGCCTGGAGGCGATGGAGCGCGTCATCTTCAACGACCGGCTGGATGCGGCGCTGTGCGCGCTGTTCATGTTCGTGGTCGTCAGCGTGCTCGTGTACAGCGTGAAGGCGGTGCTGAAGGCGCGCGCGGAGCGCAAGCCCTCGGTGAGCGAGACGCCGTTCGAACGCATGCCGGAAGGTGCGACGGCGGGCGGTCATGCTTAAGCAGGCGGCGGAAGCGGCCCAGGCTGCGCTGTCGGCGGCCTCGGACGTGCTGCAGGCCGGGCGCTACATGGCGCGCGGCGTGCGCCAGCAACTGATCGGCGCGGACTACGGCGCCTATCTGGCGCACATGGGCCGCACTCATCCGGACCAGGCGCCGCTGAGCTACGAAGCCTTCTTCCGTGAACGGCAGGAGGCCCGCTACAGCTCGCGCACTGGTCGCTGCTGCTGAGCCTCGCGCCGGGCTCGGTGACACTACGCCGCATGCCCCGCTTCGCTGCCAACCTCAGTTTCCTGTACCAGGAGGTGCCGTTCCTGGAACGCTTCGATGCTGCGGCCCGGGACGGGTTCGCGGGTGTGGAGTGCCTGTTCCCCTACGACGTGCCGGCGGTGGAGTTGCGTGCTCGCGCCGAAGCGCTGGGCTTGAGCATCGTGCTGATCAATGCCCCGCCGGGGGACTGGTCGACGGGTGAGCGCGGTCTGGCTTCCATCGAGGGCAGGGAAGAGGACTTCCACGATTCCATCGAGCGCGCGCTTGCCTATGCCTCGGCGGTCGCAGCGCCGCGCGTGCATGTGCTGGCCGGCGTGCTGGGCGCCGAAGACGAGCGCAACGCGGCGATCGCGCGCTACGAGGAGCGCTTGCATTGGGCGGCGATGCAGGCTGCTCGATCGGGCATCGATCTGATGATCGAGCCCATCAATCCGCAAGACATGCCCGGCTACCTGCTGCAACGGCAGGACGAGGCGCATGCGATCGTCGAGCGTATCGGTGCGTCCAATCTGAAGGTTCAGATGGATCTTTACCACTGCGGGCGTGTCGAGGGCGACGTGGTTGCGCAGGTGCGTCGCCATCTGCCGTCGGGGCGCGTGGGTCATTTCCAGATCGCCGGCGTGCCCGACCGGCATGAGCCGGACGACGGCACGCTCGACTGGCGGGGCGCGCTTGCTGCGATCGATGAGATCGCGGTGACGACGGGATGGGAGGGGTGGATCGGCTGCGAGTACCGGCCACGCGACGCCACGTCGGGCGGCACCTCTCGCGGGATCCGTCGATGGCGAAATAGCAAAGATTAGTTGCGCAGCGTCGGGGAACTCACGTTCGCGGATGGCGTGCATCGATGCACCGGCTGTGGGCTACGGCGCCTGGCATATGGGCACGCGGCAATGAAAAAGGCCGACGGTCCTTGCGGATCGTCGGCCTGTCTGCGCCAGCGGCGACGCGCCGCAGGGATCAGGCGATCACGCGCGTCTCGCCCTCGCCGTAGAGGTTGCTCTCGCAGCGACCGCAGATCGTCGGATGCGCCGGGTTGACGCCGACGTCCGCGCGGTAATGCCAGCAGCGCTCGCACTTCTGGTGCGACGACGGCGTGACCGTGATGGTCAGTTCACCGGCCAGCGCGACGCTCGCCGCGGACGTAATCAGCACGAACTTGAGGTCGTCGCCCAGGCTCTGCAGCAGGGCCAGGTCCTCGGCGTTCACGCCCAGCGCGATCTCGGCCTGCAGCGACGAGCCGATCGCGCCGGTCGTGCGGACCTCCTCGATCGCCTTGTTCACCGCGTCGCGGATCTCGTGGATGCGGTTCCACTTCGCGATCAGGCCGTCGTCGTGCGCGACACCCGTCGACCAGTAGGTCTCGGTGAAGATCGTGTCGCCGGCCTGCTTGCCCGCGAAGACCTTCCACGCTTCCTCGGCGGTGAAGCTCAGGAACGGCGCCATCCAGCGCAGCATCGCGTTCGTGATGTGCCACAGCGCCGTCTGCGCCGAGCGGCGCGCGGCCGACTTCGGCGCGCTGGTGTACAGGCGGTCCTTCAGCACGTCCAGGTAGAACGCCCCCAGGTCCTCCGAGCAGTACACCTGCAGCTTGGCCACGACCGGGTGGAACTCGTAGCGCTGGTAGTGCGCCAGGATCTCCTCCTGGAACTGCGCCGCGCGAGCCAGCGCGTAGCGGTCGGCTTCCAGCAACTGGTCCAGCGGCACGGCGTCCGTCGCCGCGTCGAAGTCCGAGGTGTTGGCCAGCAGGAAGCGCAGCGTGTTGCGGATGCGGCGGTAACCGTCCACGACGCGCGCCAGGATCTTCTCGTCGCCGGCGATGTCGCCCGAGTAGTCGGACGCCGCCACCCACAGCCGGATGATCTCGGCGCCCAGCTTCTTGCTGGTCTCCTGAGGATCGACGCCGTTGCCCAGCGACTTGCTCATCTTGCGGCCCTTGCTGTCCACGGTGAAGCCGTGGGTCAGCAGGCCGCGGTAGGGCGCGCGACCGTTGATGGCGCAGGAGATCAGCAGCGACGAGTGGAACCAGCCGCGATGCTGGTCATGGCCTTCGAGGTAGAGGTCGGCTTCCGGGCCGGTCTCGTGCGCCGCGCCGGCGTGCGAGCCCTTGAGCACATGCTGGAAGGTGGAACCCGAGTCGAACCACACGTCCAGGATGTCCTGCCCCTTCGAGTACTGCTCGGCTTCCGCCCCCAGCCACTCGGCCGGATCCAGCTTGGACCAGGCCTCGATGCCGCCGGCCTCGACCAGCTGCGCGGCGCGCTCGATGAACTCCAGCGTCTTCGGATGCGGCTGGCCGCTGTCCTTGTGCAGGAAGATCGGCAGCGGCACGCCCCAGCTGCGCTGGCGCGAGATGCACCAGTCCGGCCGGCCGGCGATCATGTCGTGCAGGCGCGTCTTGCCGTTCTCGGGATAGAAGCTGGTCTGCTCGATCGCGTCCAGCGCCAGCTGGCGCAGGGTCTTGTCGGCCTTGTCGACGGTGAACACGCCGTCGCCTTCGTCCATGCGCACGAACCACTGCGCCGCCGCGCGGTAGATCACCGGCGACTTGTGGCGCCAGCAGTGCGGGTAGCTGTGGCGGATCTTGCTGTGCGCCATCAGGCGGCCGGCGTCCTGCAGCGCCGCGGCGATGACCGGGTTGGCCTTCCAGATGTGCTGGCCGCCGAACAGCGGCAGCTCGGCCTCGTAGACGCCGTTGCCCTGCACCGGGTTCAGGATGTCCTTGAACGCCAGGCCGTGCGCGATGCACGAGTTGAAGTCGTCCACGCCGTAGGCCGGCGCCGAGTGGACCACGCCGGTGCCGTCGTCGGCCGTGGCGTAGTCGGCCAGGTACACCGGGCTCTCACGGTCGAAGCCCGGATGCACGTGTGCGAGCGGGTGCTTGAACTTCAGCAGTTCGAGCGACTTGCCCGGCGTGACGGCGACGGCCTTGCCTTCGATGCCCCAGCGGGCGAGGCACTTCTCGACCAGGGCCTCGGCCACTACGAAGTAGCCGCGCTCGGTGTCGACCAGCGCGTACGGCAGCTCGGGGTTGAGATTCAGTGCCTGGTTGGCGGGGATGGTCCAGGGCGTCGTCGTCCAGATGACGGTGAACGCCTCCTTGTCCAGCTTGGGCAGGCCGAACGCGGCGGCGAGCTTCTCCGGCTCCGCGCTCAGGAAGGCGACATCGACGGCCGGGGAGTCCTTGTCGGCGTACTCGATCTCGAACTCGGCCAGCGAGGAGCCGCAGTCGAAGCACCAGTACACCGGCTTCAGGCCGCGATAGACGAAGCCGCGTTCGAACAGTCGCTTCAGGACGCGCAGTTCACCCGCCTCGTTCTTGAAGTCCATCGTCCGGTACGGATGGTCCCAGTCGCCGAGCACGCCCAGCCGCTTGAAGTCCACGCGCTGCTGGTCGATCTGCTCGCCGGCGTAGGCGCGGCTCTTGGCCTGCACCTCGTCGCGCGGCAGGCCGCGGCCGAAGGTCTTCTCGATCTGGTTCTCGATCGGCAGGCCGTGGCAGTCCCAGCCGGGGATGTAGGCGGCGTCGAAGCCTTCCAGCTGGCGCGCCTTGACGATCATGTCCTTCAGGATCTTGTTGACCGCGTGACCCATGTGGATCTGGCCGTTGGCGTAGGGCGGGCCGTCGTGCAGCACGAACTTCGGCTTGCCCTGGCGCGCGACGCGCAGGCGCTGGTAGATGCCCTGGTCTTCCCATTCCTTCACCCAGCCCGGCTCGCGCTTGGGCAGGTCGCCGCGCATCGGGAACGGGGTGTCGGGCAGGTTGAGCGTCGAGCGGTAGTCGGACTTGGAGTCGTCGGTCATGGCGGCGGCAATCGAAGGAGCGGCCAGGGGGAGGGGCCGCGAGAGAACAGGGGTGGCGCGCTGGGCAGGGTGCCGGAGAGGCAGGGCCGCGCGCCGGCTGAGCGGTCGAGATGAGCAGTCGGGTGCTCAGCCCTTCAAATTCGGTCGCGGGTGGTCTGTCTGCGGACGGCGGCGTGGGTGGTCGCCGGTTCGGCGAAGTACGCGCGTGCCTGGCGGACGTCCTCGCGGATCGCGGCGGTCAGGGCGTCCAGGCCGTCGAAACGGGCTTCGTCACGCAGTTTGTGCAGGAGTTCCACGCGCACGAGTTTACCGTAGGCCTCGCCCGGACCCAGGCGGTCGGCCAGCGCCGCCGGCCAGTCCAGTGCGTGGACCTCCAGCAGCACGCGGCCGGCGTCCTCGACCGTCGGCCGCACGCCCAGCGAGGCGACGCCGTCCAGCACGATGCCGCCCGCGATACCGTCGGCCATGCTGCCCGCCGCCCCCGCGCCGCGGTCCTGGCCGTCGAGCCCGTGCACCCGCACCGCGAAGATCCCGTGCGCCGCCGGCTTGTCGTGGTCGAACTTCAGGTTCAGCGTGCGGAAGCCGTCGCCTCGGCCGGGGCCGGTCTCCGCCAGCTGTCGCCCCAGCTTCTGGCCGTGGATCACGTGGCCCGAGATCGCGTACGGCCGCCCCAGCAGCCGCGCCGCGCCGTCCATGTCGCCGGCGGCCAGCGCCTCGCGCACGGCCGAGCTCGACACCCGCAGCCCGTGCACCTCGTAGCTCATCATCCGCGCGACGTCGAAACCGAGCCGTTGGCCGGCGGCGTCCAGCGTCGCGTAGTCGCCCTGGCGCTTGGCGCCGAAGCGGAAGTCGTCGCCGACCAGCACGTACTTCGTCCCCAGGCCGTCGATCAGCACGCGCTGGATGAAGTCCTGCGCCGGCAGCGAGGCCAGCGCCTCGTCGAAGCGCAGCACCACGACCTGGTCGATGCCGCAGCGCTCCAGTTCCTGGAGCTTGTCGCGCAGCGTGGCGATGCGCGCCGGCGCCAGCTCGGGCTTGCCCAGTTTTGCGGCGAAGAAGTCGCGCGGATGCGGCTCGAAGGTGAGCACGCAGGTCGGCAGGCCGCGGTGGCGGGCCTCCGACAGCAGCAGCGCCAGCATGGCCTGGTGGCCGCGATGGACGCCGTCGAAGTTGCCGATCGTCAGCGCGCACTGCGCCGCGATGCCGGGATGGTGGAAGCCGCGGAAAACCTGCATGGGCCCGGATTATCAGCCGCCGCGCGCGACCGCGCCGCGATCAGGCCGCGATCAGTCAGCGTTCATGCCGCCTCGGCGGCCGGCGGGGCGGGCAGGTGCTGCGTGACCACGTCCAGCAGCTCGTCCATCTCGAAGGGCTTGACCAGGTGGTCGTCCATGCCGCTGGCCAGGCAGCGTCGGCGGTCGTCGTCGACGGTGCTCGCGGTCAGCGCCACCACCGGCGTGCGCGGCAGCAGCCGGCGCGCTTCCTCCTGCCGCCACGCGGTCGTGGCCGCATAACCGTCCATCTCCGGCATCTGGCAGTCCATCAGGACGAGGTCGAAGCGCTGCGCGCGCAGCAGCTCCAGGGCCTGGCGTCCGTGCTCGGCCGGCACCACGCGCAGGCCGCAGCGTTCCAGCATCGTCGTGGCGACCAGCAGGTTGACCGGGCTGTCGTCCACCAGCAGCACACGGCCTTCCAGGCGGGGCAGCGGTCGCGGCGACGCGGCGGACGGGGCGCGCAGTGCGACGCCCCCGGCGTCGGCGGCGGCCTCCGCCGCGCAGATCTGCAGCGGCAGCGTGAACTCGAACACCGAGCCCTGGCCCGGCGTCGACGCGCAGCGCAGGTCGCCGCCCATCGCCCGGGCGATCTCCCGGGAAATCGTCAGGCCCAGGCCGGCGCCGTCGCGGCGCGCCCGGTCGGAGCCGGCGCCGGTGCCGGTGCCGGTGCGCTCTGCCTGCTCGAAGGGCGCGAAGATGCGCTCCAGCTGGTCCGCGGGGATGCCGTCGCCGGTGTCGCGGACCGCGAAGCGCAGCAGCGTGCCGGCGCGCATGTCCAGCACCGACGAGACCTCGACCGCCACCAGGCCGTGATCGGTGAACTTGATGGCGTTGCCCACCAGGTTGTGCAGCACCTGCTGGATGCGGGACGCGTCGCCCATCGCCCGCGCCGGCAGCTGCGGCGCCACGCTCAGCGTGAAGTCCAGTCCTTTGACCCGGGCGGACTCGCCCAGCAGCCGCGCGACGTCGCCCGCGACCTCGCGGAGGTCGAAGGGCCGGGACTCGACGACCAGCTTGCCGGATTCGATGCGCGCCAGGTCCAGGATGTCGTTGACCAGGGTCAGCAGGTGCCGCCCCGAGCGGCGCACGATGTCGACCTGCTCGCGCTGCTGCGGGCTGAGCTCGCCGCGTTCCAGCAGCTGCGTCATGCCGATGATGCCGTTGAGCGGCGTGCGGATCTCGTGGCTCATCACCGCGACGAAGCGGCTCTTGCTGCTGCTCGTTTCCTCGGCGGCGTCGAGCGCCAGGCGGCGCTGCTCGGCCAGGCGCGCCTGCTCGAAGCGCAGGCGCAGCAGTTCCAGCGACCCGGCCTCGATGCGTCGCGACTCCAGCACCGTCAGCAGCCAGAACATGACCAGTCCGCCGACGCTGAGCCAGCCGGTGACGCCGCCCTGCAGCGCCATCCGGATCGCCAGCGGCGCGATCACCAGCGAGGCGAACAGCGCCTGCCCGCGCGCCCAATGGCCCAGCGACACCATCGTGAAGGCGACCAGGCCGACCAGCGTCGTCATGACCGCCCCGTCGATTTCGGGCAGGTTGGGGGTGGCGAACAGCGCACCGATCACGCCCCAGGCCAGACCGTCCATGCCCAGCCCGACGAGGTAGCGGCGCTCCTCGCGCACGGAGGCGCGTTCCTGCAGCGGAAGTTGGAGGAAACGCCGCGCCTGCAGCGTGCGCCACAGCGAGACGCTCCAGCGCGCGCCCAGCCAGCCGAGCAGGTCGACCGCGGGCAGGTGCGGCCACAGCAGCACGACCGGCAGCAGGCTGAAGAGCGCGCCGACGGCCGCCGGCATGGCCACGCGGGCCTGCAGGCTGCTCAGGCGTTCGGCCCGGACCTGGATCGCCACGCTGGGGGCGGCGATGTCCTCGTGATGTTTGTTTTCTGAGAATCCCATACGACACGGCCGGCGAGGTTCCGACCGTTGCGCCTCCTGGCTGCTGGCGCCGCTCACAGGCGGCGCTTCGGTGGGGCGTTTCTACCGAAGGATGATTGACAGCGGTGTCGGGGACTTCCCGGGTGTGACTTCTGAGCGCACGAACCGATCCAGCGGGGGTCAGTTGACATCCGTCAAGTCAAGGCCCTGCCAGGCCGCGAGACAGCGTGTCAGGCGTTCACCAAGAGCACTTCATCATTCTTCAGGAAGTTGCCATGCCCGCTCTTCTCCATCGACTGCGTGCGATGACTTCGCGGACCGAGTGCTCGCAGAGTCCGGATGCGTCGGCTCCCGGTGCCGACATGCTCGCGAAGCTGGATGGATGCAGTCGGAGTTTCGATCGCGATTGCTTCCAGATCGGCACCCACGAGCGTTCGCTTCAGGTGAACGTGGACGGGCTGTTGGACATCCAGGGGACGGGCAAGCCGGGCGGCCGGGTGCTCGACGCGAGCCGCGTGTCATCGAGCAGCGCGGTGATGGCGGCCCCGGTCGGGCGTATGGAGACCGCGGGCTTCGTGGAGGCATGTGTCAACCACCGGGTGGCGCACATGATCGACCTGACCGGTCCGAACGATGGCCACGCCCCCGCGTGGTCCGGCGCGACAGGGTGGGGTGAGTCCTGCGGCGGCGCCAGGAGCGTGCGCTGCCAGCCGGTGGTCAAGCCGTCTGCCAGTGTGGATCCGGGACTGGGCCAGGAGGCCAGCAGCCAGTTGATCCGGCTGGAAGTGAAAGACGAAGAGGACGTCGCCTCGCAGCAGCTGACCTGGACCCGCATGCCGCGCGTCACGACGCAGGGCCTGCCGCAGGCGCTGCTCGCCGCCGCCCGCAAGACCATGGCGCATCAGTTGCCGCAGGGCGCCACGGTGGCCTTCATGGACGGCAACGGCGGCAATCTCGCCGCCACCTTCGCCGCGGCGAATGCGATCTTCCGCAGCCACGAGCGTCGGCCCCTGACCGTCGGCGATGTGGCCGACGAGGTGGTCCGGGCCTGCGCGCTGCTGCGGTCGCGCCGCAGTCCGGAGCTGTTTGCCGGCCGGCCGGACCTTCTGAAAGCCCTGGCCGAGTTCGCCCAGCTCTTGATCAGGGAGGGGGCGGCTCATCCGACCACCTTCCGGACGGCGGACGCCGACAAGACGCCGGCGTCGGGGACGGGCGCGGCTGTCGCGCCCATGGTGGTCTTCGACGAGCCGCCGGCGGCGAAGAAGTCCAATCTGCGCGATACGCGCGTTGCCTGCTGGAATCGCCCCGAGGCGCGAGGCCCGGTACCGCGCCGGCCGGTGATCCGCTTCGACACACAGGTCAAGGCGTCAGCCCTCGAACCGCGGCGGCCCGTCGACGAGACCGATCGGCTGGGTGATCAGGATCGGCTCAACGACAGTGAAGACAGGCCGGTGACCAGGGACCTGCGCCGGAAGATGGAGGCCGAACGGGATCCCGAGATCCGCCGCGATCTCGCGCAGCGTCTGGTCAATCGCCAGGACGCCGCGCGCGCAGAGGAGACCGAGCGCGAGGAGGGCTCCGCGCTCAGGCAGGCGGGCGACGGGACCGCCTGACCCTCAGGCGTCGGGCGCCGACATCGCCAGCTCGCGCTGGGCGTCGTCCAGCCACATCCACCCGCCTTCCTTCAGCTCGGCCGGCAGTTCCAGCGCGCCGATGCGCTGCCGGTGCAGGCTCAGCACGCGGTTGCCCACGGCCGCGACCATCCGCTTGGCCTGGTGGTAGCGGCCTTCGGTCAGCGCCATCTGCAGGCGGCCGTCGGGCAGGCGCTCGGCGGAGACGGCTTGCACCGGCTCCTCGGCCAGCTTCGGGTTGCGCTCCTCCAGCAGCACGCCTGCCACGAGCTTGCGCAACTGCGCGTCGTCCACCTCGGCCTTGCAGACCGCCTGGTAGAGCTTGGGCACGTGGTACTTCGGGCTGGTGAGCTTGTGCTGCAGCGGACCGTCGTCGGTCAGCAGCAGCAGGCCGGTGGTGTCCTCGTCGAGGCGGCCCACCGGCTGGATGTCGCGATTGCGGACGGGCTCGGGCAGCAGCGAGAACACGCTCGGGTGATGGCTCGGCTTGCGCGAGCACTCGTAGCCGGCCGGCTTGTACAGCAGGATCAATGCCTTCTCGTGGAAGGGCCAGGTCTGGCCTTCCACCTCGAAGATGAGGCCGGCGGTCTGGAAGGTCTGGTCCGGATCCTCGACGACCGTGCCGCCGACCGAGACCAGCCCGTGCCGCAGCAGCGCGGCGCAATGCCGGCGCGTGCCGAAGCCTTGGCTGAAGAGGATCTGGGCGATGGCGACCGGCTTGGCGGAGTTCTTGAGCGTCATGGAACCGGATTGTCGTTCGTGGGAGAACCGAATCCTTCAAGTTGTCGCACGAGGGGATCCGCGGCGGCATCCGTCTTGGATGGGCATCGCCGAGACCGCATCCACGATCGCTCGCGCCACCACCTCCGCCGCCACCGCGCCCAGCAGCGTCATGTCGCCGTCGACGTCCGCGGCGCCGGTGGCGAGCGCGAACATCACGTCGCCGTCCATCACGGTGTGAACGGGATGGATCGCACGCGCCAGACCGTCGTGGGCGATCTGCGCGAGCTTGGTGGCCTGCGCCTTCGTCAGCCGCGCGTCGGTCGCGATGACGCCGATGGTCGTGGCGCTGCCCTGCAGCGCGCCGCCGGGGCGCTCGCCGTCGAGCAGCGCCTGGACCGTGGAGCGCGGGCGACCGTCCGCGCCGCGCGAGCCGGCGATCACCTCGCCGCCGTGCGGATCGACGACGTCGCCCACCGCATTCACGGCCACCATCGCCGACAGCGTCATGCCGCCGATGCGGACCGATGCCATGCCGAGTCCTCCCGGCATGGCGCGCTCGACGCCGAGCAGCTTGCCCACCGTCGCGCCGGCGCCGGCGCCGACGCGTCCGCGCGAACGTTCTGCGGCCGAGGCCGCCTCGCAGGCCGCGCGGCCTGCATCCGCATCGGGCGCGGTGGACGCGTCATGCCGCCACAAGTCGAAAAGCACCGCCGCCGGCACGATGGGCACGCGCACCTGACCGACGGCGAAGCCGTGTCCGCGTTCCGCCAGCCAGCGCATCACGCCGTCCGCGGCCGCGAGGCCGAACGCGCTGCCGCCGGTGAGCAGGATCGCGTGGACCTGCTGGACGGTGTTCTCGGGACGCAGGAGGTCCAGATCGCGCGTGCCCGGCGCGGCGCCTCGCACATCGACGCCCGCCGTCGCGCCGGACTCGCACAGCACGACGCTGCAGCCGGTGGGCACCGACGGATGCGTGAAGTGACCGACCTTCAGGCCGGCGACGTCGCAGAGCGCGCCGGCGTCCGCGCGGGACCCGGTCGCGGTGCGGCTCAAGCCGGCATTCACAGGCTCGCTCAAGGCTTGGCGCCTTGCGGCTTCAGCGAGCCGCAATCGCTGCCCAGATAGCGGGCTTCGCCGGTGGAGCGGATCACCTCGGTCTTGCCGTCGCGCTGCGCGCGGACCTCGCTCTTCGTCTTGTAATGGTCCGGGCCGAGGAAGGTGATCTCGTTGGTCCCTTCAGAGGCCGGGTCGGTGCAGCGGAAGTTCACCAGCATCGTGTCGCCGGTGCGCTTGCTGTCGTGGGTGCACTTGCCGTCGGTGCGGGGCATCGCGGCGCGGTCGGCCTGTTCCTTGGTGACGCAGGACTTGAGCGTCAGCTCGCCGCCCTGGAAGTTCATGCTGACGCCGTTCTTCGACATCATCGATTCCAGCTGCTTGCGCTGCTCGGGCGGCAGCGCCGCCATCTGCTTCTGCATCTGCTCCATCTGCGCCTGGCGCTGCGGATCGAGCTGGGGCTTCTGCCTGATCTCCCACAGCCCGGGTTTGAAGTCCTGGGCCGAGGCGGAGACCACGCCGGCCGCGAGCAGCAGGCCGACGATCAGGGAGGAGGGCGTGAAGGACATGACGGACTCCATCGCCGCAGGGTTGGGCGAGTGAGTCCAGTGTACGCAGCGGCGATTCGGGCGCACCGCGTCGTTGGAAATCCTCGCCATAGCGCTGCTATGGCTCCGGTTTCCGCCTAGCGGTGCATCCCGACTCGCCGCTGCGTCAGGCGAAGACGCCGGCCGTGTCCTGCATGCGTGCGCTGACTTCTCCAAGGTGGTGCAGCGAATCGCCGTACTGCATCTCCATGACGGCCAGGCGCTTGAAGTAGTGACTGCCGATGTACTCGTCGGTCACGCCGATGCCGCCGTGCAGCTGCGTGCACTGCTGGCCGACGAAACGCATGGACTGCCCCAGCTGCACCTTGGCCTGCGAGATCGCGCGGCGGCGCGCGTCCGCCGGCTCGTTCAGCTTGAGCGTGGCGAAGTAGCTCATCGAGCGCGCCAGCTCCAGCTGCATCTTGACGTCGGCCATGCGGTGGCGCAGCGCCTGGAAGCTCGCGATCGCGACGCCGAACTGCTTGCGCGTGTTGAGGTATTCCGCCGTCAGCGCGACGAAGCGGTCCATCGCGCCGACGGCCTCCGCCGCCTGCGCGGCGATGGCGATGTCGACGGCGTGTTCCAGCATCGCGAGCCCGCGGTCCGGTCCGACCAGCAGCGTGGCGGGCGTGTCCTGCAGCGTGAGTTCGGCCGCGCGCGAGCCGTCGTGCAGCGCATAACCGCGCAGCGCGACGCCGGCCGCGTCCTTCGCGACGAGGTACAGCGCGATGTTCGCGCCCGCGCCGCCCGCGCAGGCCGGGACGATGAACGCATCGGCCGCGTCGCCGGCCGGGACGACGCTCTTCGCGCCGGTCAACCGGTGATCGGCGGTCGCGATCGTGTCGCAGACGTCCAGCCGGTAACGCGCCTTGCGCTCCTGATGCGCGAGCACGACCAGCGCTTCGCCCCCGGCGATGCGCGGCAGCCACTCGCCCTGCGCGGCGTCATCCGCCTGCGCGAACACGGCCGGCGCCACCAGCCCGCCCTGCGCATACGGCTCCATCACCAGGCCGCGCCCCAGCTCTTCCATCACGACCATCGCCTCGGCCGGGCCGAAGCCCAGGCCGCCGTGCGCCTCGGGCACGGCCAGCGCGGTGAGGCCGAGGCCCGCCAGCGCGTTCCAGGCGTCGCGCGAGAAACCGCCCGCCTTCACGATCGCGCGGCGCTGCTCGAACCCGTAATCCTTGTCGACGTAGCGCCGCACCGCGTCGCGCAGCGAGTTCTGGTCTTCGGTGAAATCGAAATCCATGTCGTGTCTCCTGCCTCAGCCCAGAACCGTTTGCGCGACGATGTTGCGTTGAACCTCGTTCGAGCCGCCGTAGATCGTCGTCTTGCGATAGTTGAAATAGTGGCTCGCGAGCGGCGCGCAGTGGGCCGCGCCGACCTGGTCGCCCTGCCAGCCGGCTTCCATCGCCTCCTGGATGAAGGGCGTCGAATACGGCCCGGCGGCCAGCATCATCAACTCGGTGTAGCGCTGCTGGATCTCGCTGCCGCGGATCTTCAGCAGGCCTGCCACGTCCAGGGACTGCTTGCCGCTGGATTCGGCCGACAGCACGCGCAGCACCATCATCTCCAGCGCGACGATGTCCACCTCCAGCAGCGCGATCTGGTCGCGGAAACGCGGGTCGTCGTAGACGCCTTCGGCCTTGGCGATGCGCTTGAGCCGCTCCAGCTCGCGCTTGCCGCGGTTGACGTCGGCGATGTTGGTGCGCTCGTGGGCGAGCAGGTACTTGGCGTAGGTCCAGCCCTTGTTCTCCTCGCCGACGAGGTTCTCCGCCGGGACCACGACGTCGTCGAAGAAGACCTCGTTGACCTCGTGTTCGCCGTCCAGCATGGTGATCGGCCGCACGGTCACGCCCGGCGACTTCATGTCGATCAGCAGGAAGGAGATGCCGGCCTGCGGCTTGACGCTCGCATCGGTGCGCACCAGGCAGAAGATCCAGTCGCCGTACTGGCCCAGCGTGGTCCAGGTCTTCTGGCCGTTGACGACGTAGGTGTCGCCGCGACGCTCGGCGCGCGTCTTGACCGAGGCCAGGTCCGAGCCCGAGCCCGGCTCGCTGTAGCCCTGGCTCCACCAGACGTCGCCGCTCATGATGCCGGGGAGGTGGCGCTCCTGCTGCTCGCGCGAGCCGAAGGCCATGATCACCGGGGCCACCATCACCGGCCCGAAGGGCACGACGCGCGGCGCACCGGCCAGCGCGCATTCCTCTTCGAACAGGTGGCGCTGCACGGCGTTCCAGCCCGGGCCGCCGAACTGCTTCGGCCAGGCCCAGCCGTGCCAGCCCTGCTGGCCCAGGATGCGCGCCCAGCGCTGCAGATCGTCCTTGTTCAGCCGCAGCGCGTTGTGCACCTTGTGGCTGATGTCCTTCGGAAGGTGCTCGGCCACCCACTGGCGGATGTCGGCCCGGAAGGCCTGTTCTTCGGGGGTGAAGTTGAGGTCCATGCGTCGTGTCTCCTGCGGTCCTTGATGTCTTGTCCTGCGCCGGTCGTGGGCCGTCGTGGGCCCGTCCTGCTGCGTGTCCCCGGACTGCGCAGGTTTTTAGCACGAGCGTTCGCTTTTTTCCTGTCCCGACCGGGACAAGCCCAGGGCCATCCCGGGGGCGGGGGAGAATGCGCGGCTTCCGGGCTCCGAAGATCCGCCATGACCGCCTCGCTCCCGACCTCGTCGCCAGGCCCGAACGCCGCCGCGCTGCCGACCTTGTTCCCGACCTCCCTGCCGAGGCCGGTGCTCGCCCTGCACGGCGGCGCCGGCACCATCCGCCGCGCAAGCATGAGCGCGGACATGGAGGCGCGCTATCGCGCGGCGCTGGCGGAGATCCTGGCCGACGGCGCGTCGCGGCTCGCGCGCGGCGACGCGGCGATGGACGTCGCCGTGGAGGCCGTGCGCCGGCTCGAGGAATGCGAGCTCTTCAACGCCGGCAAGGGCGCGGTCTACACGGCGGACCAGCGGCACGAGCTCGACGCCAGCGTCATGGACGGGCGCGATCGCAGCGCGGGTGCGGTGGCCGGCGTGACGCGGGTGCGCAATCCGGTGCTCGCGGCGCGGGCCGTGATGGCGCACAGCGGCCACGTGATGCTGATCGGCACGGCGGCGGACAGCTTCGCGTTCGAGCAGGGCCTGGAGCGCGTGGCGCCCGACTGGTTCGGCACGCCGCAGCGGCTGGCGCAACTGGAGCAGGCGCGGGCGTCCGCGCTCGGCCAGGTGCTGGACCACGACGGGCAGCAGGCGGTGGCCGACGCCGGCACGACCGGCACGACCGGCACGACCGGTGAGGCCGCCGGAGGCCCCATCGACGAACAGACCAAGTTCGGCACGGTCGGCGCGGTGGTGCGCGACGCGGCGGGCCACCTCGCCGCGGCGACCTCCACCGGCGGGATGACGAACAAGCGGCCGGGCCGCGTCGGCGACTCGCCGATTCCCGGCGCCGGGTGCTATGCGGACGACCGCAGCGTCGCCGTCTCCTGCACGGGTACCGGCGAGGCCTTCATCCGCGCCGCCGCGGCCCACGAGATCGGCGCATTGATGCGCATCGGCGGTCTGCCGCTGGCGGACGCCTGCGCCCGCGTCGTGTTCGAGGAGCTGCCGACGGTGGGCGGCGACGGCGGACTGATCGCGGTCGACACCCTGGGCAACGTCTGGCTCGGCTTCAACACCGAGGGCATGTACCGCGGCTGGGTCGAGGCGGGCGGGGTCCCCGTGGTCGGGGTGTACCGGGACGAGTGAGGCGGCGGCGGTGTTATGGTGCTGGCCGCATTGTTTGGTAACGAGCTGCTGGCCGCGTGGCGCCGCCCGGCAGCTTCCACGAGTGGAGAGAAGTCGCTGTGATTCCGTCGCTGCAATCCGAAGGGCTGGTCCTGGCCGAGGTCAACGGCTGCCTGGGCCTGATCACCTTGAACCGTCCGCAGGCGCTGAACGCGCTGACGCTGCCCATGATCCGCGACCTGACCGCGCTGCTGACGGCGTGGGCGAAGGATCCCGCGATCCAGGCGGTCGCGCTGATCGGCGCCTGCCGCGAAGGCAAGCCCGCGGCGTTCTGCGCCGGGGGCGACATCCGCTTCTTCCACCAGGCCGCGCTGGCCGGCGGTGACGCGATGCAGGCGCTGGATGCGTTCTTCACCGAGGAATACGCGCTCAACCACCTGATCCACCAGTTCCCCAAGCCCTGCATCGCGCTGATGGACGGCGTCGTGATGGGTGGCGGCATGGGCGTCAGCCAGGGCGCGCGGCTGCGCGTGCTGACGGAGCACTCCAAGCTGGCGATGCCCGAGACCAACATCGGCCTGTTCCCGGATGTGGGCGGCGGCTACTTCCTGTCGCGCTGCCCCGGCCACAGCGGCGAGTGGCTGGCGCTGACCGGGCAGGTCATCGGCGCGGGCGACGCGATCGAGCTCGGCCTGGGCGACGTCTTCGTCCGCAGCAGCGAGCTGCCGGCGATCGTCGAAGGCCTGCGGACCGGCGTGCAGGACAGCGCCGAGCACGTGGTCGCGACGGTGATGGAGCGCGTGGACCTGGCGCCGGTCGCCGAGCACTGGAACGCGCGCGCGCAGATCAACCGGCACTTCTCGGCCGCGTCCGTGCCGGCGCTGTTCGCGTCGCTCGAAGCGGATGCCGATCCCTGGGCGCAGCAGACGCTGGCGACGCTGAAGCAGCGATCGCCGCTGATGATGGCGGTGACGCTGGAGCAGATCCGCCGCGCCCGGACGATGAGCCTGGCCGACGACCTGCGCATGGAGCGCGACCTGGTGCACCACTGCTTCCACCTGCGGCCGGGCGCGGCCAGCGAGACGGTGGAGGGCGTGCGCGCGCTGGCCGTCGACAAGGACCATGCGCCGAAATGGAACCCCGCCCGCGTCGAGGACGTGACGCGCGCGGACGTCGAGGCCTTCTTCCGCAGCCCCTGGCCGACTGCCGGGCACCCGCTGCGCGCGCTCGACTGAGCGAAGGTCCACGGATCGCCCGCGCTGTCCCTCGGGAGAGTGACGGGCAACACCCGACCCTCGGTTTTCAGAGAACCTTCACACCGCCTCCCTAGAGTCGCCGGACTTCGCACGCCACGTGCGAGTCGATTTCGGAGCGACGGACGGATGACGATCAGGCGAGGGCCCAGGGCCGCGAACAGGGCGCGCGTAGGCGCGATGGTGTTGGCGGTCTGCGGCCCCGCGTGTGCCCAGATATCCGGGATCGTCGCCAAGGCGGAGCCGGTCACGCTCGACCGCGTCGAGCTCAACGGCCGCCACTACGACAACGGCATCGGCACGACGGATGCCGCCTCGCAGGGCGCCGTGCGCGCCGAACTGCTGAAGAGCCGCCCGGCGCTGCGCCCGGGCGAGGTGCTCGAATTCGTGCCGGGGCTGATCGTCACGCAGCACAGCGGCGACGGGAAGGCCAACCAGTACTTCCTGCGCGGCTTCAACCTCGACCACGGCACCGACTTCGCCGCGACGGTGATGGGGCTGCCGGTCAACATGCCCAGCCATGCGCACGGGCAGGGTTATTCGGACCTCAACTTCCTGATCCCCGAGCTGGTCGAGCGCATCGACTACCGCAAGGGACCGTACTTCGCCGGCAACGGCGACTTCGCGGCGGCGGGTTCGGCGGACATCGGCTACTTCCGCAAGCTCGACGATCCGTTCGTCGCGTTGACCTTGGGGGAGGGCAAGTACCGGCGCGGCCTGGCGGCAGGATCGACCGGCATCGGCGGCGGCATGCAGCTGCTGGGTGCCGTGGAGGCGATGCGCAACGACGGCCCGTGGACGCTGCCCGAGGACCTGAACCGCCGCAACGTGGTGCTGAGCCTGTCGGGCGGCTCGGGCGCTTCCAATGGCGCGGGCGGAGCGAGCGGCGACCGCTGGCGCATCGGGCTGATGGACTACCGCGCGGACTGGACCTCGACGGACCAGGTGCCGCAGCGGCTGATCGATGCGGGCACCTTCGGCGGTCGGCCGTTCGGCCGCTTCGATGCGGTCGATCCGAGCGACGGCGGCGACACGCGTCGCAGCAGCCTGTCCGGTGAATGGCAGCGCGATGCCGACGGCGCGACCACGCGTCTGGCCGCCTATGCGATGGCCTACCAGCTCGCGCTGTACTCCAACTTCACCTACGCGATGGAACGACCCGACGCGGGCGACCAGTTCGCGCAGAAGGACGACCGCCAGGTCTACGGCCTGAACGGCAGCCACGCGTTCGACCACACGCTCGGCAGTCTGCCGGCGCGCTCGGAATTCGGGTTCCAGGTCCGTCGGGACCGGGCGCGGGTGGGGCTCTTCAACACGGTGGCGCGCGTCGTCGTCGATCCGGAGAACGACACCACGCGCGACGACGATGTGCGCGAGACGCTGGCCGGCGTGTACGGCCAGACCAGCGTGGAGCTCGCGCCGTGGGCGCGTTCAGCGGTGGGCCTGCGCGCCGATCACGGGCGCTTCCGCGTCGACCATCGAGCCGGGGAGGGAAACTCCGGCAGCGCGCGCGAGACGCTGGTGTCGCCGAAGTTCTCGCTGGTGCTGGGACCGTGGGCGAAGACGGAGCTGTTCGTCAACGCCGGTCGCGGCTTCCACAGCAACGACGCGCGCGGCGTCACCAGCGCGGTCGATCCGGCGCAGGGCCTGGTGAAGGCCAAGGGCTACGAGCTCGGCCTGCGCAGCGAGATCGTGCCGGGACTGCAGAGCTCGATCGCGTTATGGAAGCTGGACTTCGATTCGGAGCTGGTCTACGTCGGCGACGCCGGCGCGACCGAAGCGAACCGTCCGAGCAGGCGACGTGGCATCGAGTGGAACAACCGCTACGTCCCGCTGCCCTGGCTGCTGATCGATGCGGACCTCGCGTGGACGCATGCGCGCTTCTCGGATGCCGACCCGGCGGGCAATCGAATTCCGAATGCGGTCGACAAGGTCGCCTCGATGGGCGTGACGGTGCGCGAACTCGGCCCGTGGTCGGCGAGCCTGCAATGGCGCTACCTCGGCAGCGGCGCGCTGATCGAGGACAACAGCGTCCGCTCGCATTCCTCGCTGACAACCAACCTGCGTGTGAGTCGACGCTTCGGCACGAAGACCGAGCTGACGCTGGACGTCTTCAATCTCTTCGACCGCAAGGTCAACGACATCGAATACTTCTACGAATCGCAGCTGCCCGGCGAGAGCGCGCCGGTCGCCGATCGCCACGTGCATCCCGCCGAACCGCGCACGGTGCGCGTTACGCTGCGCCGCAGCTTCTGACGCGCCGCTGAGGCAATGACCTCTTCTGCGTAGACGCAAGGGGAGTGACCTACTTCAATCAACGCCCCCCATCAGAACGCCCTTTGGAGGGAATCGACAAACGCCTCTTCGCTCCGACACTGCATGCATTCGAGCCGTGAGCTCGATGGCTGTTGAAGTAGTGAAGGAGAGATGCAATGGGGTTTGCAGGAGTGGAATACGAGTTGGCGATGGAGCCGGAGACGGACTCGCTGGAGGAACGGGCGTCCGAACCGGTGACGGATTCCGGTATCCCCGCGAAGCCGGTGGACCGGACGCCGGTTGTGGCAGATGAGGATTGGATGCGTGGCCTGGCCCCGCTGCTGAGGGTCTTGCGCGATCCGGAGACGATGTTTGGTGCATCGTCCGATCGCAGGCCTGAGCCGCGCCGGCCTGTTGATTGGGAGGCTGCACCTCACCAGATTCAGGATTGCTTCGAGTACTGGGAGGCACGTTGCTCGGATGTGCTGCTCCATCTGATGATGGCCGCCGACCTGCTGCGTGAATCTGCAGTGAAGATCTGTCGCGGCGAGGTGCAGATCACGATCCTTGAGCACGAAGATCTCTCGCCAAGCATCTTCATGGAACTGAGCATCGATGCGAGCTCGATGCAGGCCATGGAGCTCACTCAAGAGTTGGATCGTCGCGCCTTCGACATGGAGCTGGCTTGTGACGGCTTCGTGTTCTGTTTCATGGACGGTGAAGGCGGTGATGTCGACGAACTGGAGGGGGACGCGGCCCCCTTTTTCGCCTCGTTGAACTCTGCGATCCGAGAGGAAGAATGCGCATGACCACGAAACCTGAAGATCTGAAGTCGGTGGCGGAAGCGCTGTCCATTCAAGAAATCGAGGCGTGGCAGCGTTCTGCCATTTCGCGGGCGTACTACGCCAGCTTTCATCGATGCCTGGAGTGGGAATCTGGGCTGCCGAAGAGGCCGTACGTCACTCAACAGAAGGGTGGTGAGCACCAGCAGTTGCTCAATCGTTTGAGGAAGCCGAACGCCAGCTGTTCCGAAAAGGAGAAGCAGCTCTCGATCAAGCTTCACAGTCTGCTGCGGTCACAGCGAGAACGACGGGTCAAGGCGGATTACAGGATTGATGAGGATGTGAGCCGCAAGGAGATGCGGCGGCAGCTTGCGGACGCGCGACAACTGTTCCGCGCTTGCGGCGACTGACTGCGATCAATGCGCCTCCCGGCGCATTGATCGTCGTCGCGGGGCCGGGGAGGCCTCGGCGGGGATTTACTTCGGCTGCTTGCGCCGCGCCACGAATCCGACGGCGGCGAGGCCGGCGAGCATCAGCGCGTAGGTGTGCGGTTCCGGCACCGCCGAGATGCCGATGTTGTCGATCGCGCCGTTCAGCTCGCCGCTGAACACCAGCGAACGGCCCACGCCGGCGAAGCTCACCGACGCCAGGTCGAAGTGGCAATAGGACGTGTCGGCGCAACCGGTCTGCGCGTTGTTCAGCAGCGAGAAGGACCCCAGGATGGAGCCCGTGCCGTTCAGCCCGCTGTAGATCGTGACCGCGCCGGCCAGTGCGCTGGCCGACGAGTAGTACAGCGACACCTCGCCGGTGAAGCCCTTGGCGACGTTCATCAGGCCGGTCTCGCCCATGTTGTTGAACATCACGCCGCCCATCGTCGGGGCGTTGCTGAAGTAGTTGCCGCTCGGGCTGTCGGCCAGGCCGTCGTTGGCCAGGCCCAGGATGGAGCCGCTGAACGACACGCCCAGGTTGACGCCGCTCAGGCCGGCGCCGTCGGTGCCGCCGTTGTAGTAGTCGGCGACCGAGGCGAAGCTCGTCGGGCCGTCGAAGTCGATCCAGGCATTGGCGGCGTGGGCCGGCGCCGCGGACAGGGCGAGGGCCGACAGCGCGGCCATGGACAGCAGGGCAGGGGAAGCAGCACGCTTCATGGAGGTTCTCCGGTGGGGGTCAGGGGTTGCCTCCCGCATGCAGACCCGCGCGGATCCGGCCTGCACGTCGAGACGCGTCGCCCGGCAGTCTCGAATCCGTCCAAGGCAGTCGCGTGACGGAAGTCTCATTCCACGGGTTTCCCGCGTCCCTGGTTTCAGGGGACGCGTTTGCGGGTGTTGCCACGGCGCTGTCACGGCTCGGTCAAGCCGGCTTTCTACGCTGCGCGTGACTTTTTCCTCATCCGGTCCTCACCCGATCCTTACCCCGTCCTCGCGGACACCTGGAGCACCCACCATGCGCTTCCCCTTCGCCCGACGCGACGTCGCCCTCGCGGCGCTTGCCGCCCTCGGCTCCCTCTCGCTGAGCACCGTCTCCGCGCCGGCCGCCGCCGCAGGCAAGACTCCCGGCCGCTACGTCAGCGGCGACTTCCACAACCACACCACCTGCTCGGACGGCTCGATCTCGATGCAGAAGCTGGTGAAGAAGGTCACCGACAAGCAGGACACCCCCTGGGGCCTGGACTGGTTCGTGCAAGCCGGCCACGGCGGCAACGGCAACCGCAACTGCACGCTGGTGGAGGACGCCTCGCTGTCCACGCCGGCCTATCCCTTCGTCCAGGGCCAGGGCCCGACGACGACCTGGACCGCCAGCATCGGCGCGGCCGCGATCAAGGGCGACGGCGGCGGCATCGGCGGCAACGGCAACATGTGGCGCTGGCAGTCGATCCAGGAGTTCCAGTACCCGGTCCTGGAATACCTGTCGGTCGCCAAGAACCTGCCGCTGTTCATCGGCATGGAATCGGTGGTCGCCGGCCATGAGCACACCTCGATGTCCATCGTGACGGGCCAGATGCCCAACGGCATCGACAACACCACGCTGCCGGCCAACGGCAGCTTCTCCGCGCTGGGCAACGCCGACGCGCTGGCGCAGTGGTCCTACTGCTTCGACCGCGGCGACACCGACCGCAGCCGCGGCAACGTCACCGGCTCCAACGTAGGCAACAACTGGAACTGCGCCGTCCCGGGCAGCAACAGCGCGTCCGACGTGAGCTGGAACGCCCAGGCCCAGAAGCTGATGCCCGCCGGCGGCGCCGGCACCGGCACGCGCGGCCACCTGAAGACCGTCGAGGCGCTGAAGTGGATGGCCCAGTACCACCCCAACGCCAGCTACTACGTGCCGGCCCACCTGGAGCGCGCCGGCCCGTTCTACGCCGACGGCAACCAGGGCTTCAACATCGAGCACCTGCGCAACTTCAACAACGCCGCCCCCGGCATCGCTTTCGGCTTCGAGTCGCAGCCGGGTCACGGCGCCTCGGCCAACCGCGGCGAGTACCAGGTCAACCGCAACACCTTCGGCAGCGAGAAGGTGGACTCGGTCGGCGGCACGACCTTCGGCGGCACCGGCGTGTATGCGGGCGTGGTCGGCGGCGTGTGGGACGCGCTGCTCGGCGAAGGCCGCAACTTCTGGTTCTTCGCCAGCTCCGACTGGCACAACCGCGGCAGCTTCGGTCCTGACGACCGCCGCTCGACGCAGGACTTCTACCCCGGCGAATACCAGCGCACCTACGCGATGGTCCGCAACGGCAGCGACAAGCTGCGTCCGCAGGCCATCGTCAACGGCCTGCGCTCGGGCAACGCCTGGTCGACGACCGGTCAGCTGATCGACCGCCTGGCCGTGGTGGTCTGCGCGTCGTACGCCGGCCCGGGCGCGCGCAGCAGCGCATCGGTGGAGCAGCTCGCGCTGAACGCCGCCTCCGGCAACACCGACACCGACGTGACCGGTTGCGCCACGATGGGCGAGAAGCTGGTCGTGCGTCCGGGCGCCGAGCTTGTCGTCGCCGTGGCGGTCCGCGATCCGGCCGGCACGAACTACTCGCCGTACAGCTTCCCGAACCCGTCGCTGAAGCAGGTCGGCATCGACCAGCCGATCAACCAGCCGGTGCTGGACCACATCGACCTGATCCGCGGACTGGTCAGCGGCCTGCGCGCGCCGGGTTCGGCCGACTACGCCGGCGAATGGCCGCGCAACACCAACTGGCTGCGCACCGACGGCACGACCACCGGTCTGGCCAGCGTGCCGGCCGCGGCGAAGAACACGACGGCGGCGGTGATCCGCACCTTCAATGGCGCCGGCTCGACGCCGTGGGTCAAGGTGATCTCGGGCGCGGACAGCACGCAGTTCCTGAAGATGAGCTATCGCATCCCGGCGGTCACGGCCTCGCAGTACGTGCGTCTGCGCGGCACCAACCTGCCGGCCTCGGTGCCCTTTGAGACCGACGGCAGCGGCAACCCGCTGGCCGACCTGTACACCAACGCCAACGACTCGACGAAGCTGCGCATCGCGTGCACGACGGTGGGCACCAACGTGCCGGCCAACGGCGCGACCTACACCGGCACGACCATCGACGGCTGCCCGAACCACCTGCCGACCGTCGGCGGCGTGAAGTACGTGGCCTACGACGTGGCGGCCTGGTCGGACCTCTGGTTCTACAGCAACCCCGTCTACATCGAGGTCTCCGGTTCCACGCAAGTGGCGGGCGTCAAGTAACCGTCGCAGCCCCGCTTCGGGCGCCTCGCGTCGTTGCAAATCCTCGCCATAGCTGGGCTATGGCTCCGGTTTGCGCCTAGCGCCGCATCCCGAATCGGGGCCGCGCCGGTCACTTGACCATTGGCGCCGCACGCATGGTCGTGCGGCGCATTTCCATTTTCAGAAGTGATCCGATTGCCATGTCGATGACGATGCCCCCTGCGACCGAAACACGCGCTGCTTCCACCTCTTCCTCGTCGTCCAAGCGCGCTTGGCCCGCGTGGACACGCGAACCGCTGCTGCACTTCCTGCTGCTGGGCGGCGTGCTGTTCGGCGTGGACCACGTGCTGGTCAGCCGCGCGGACGACCCGATGCGCATCGTCGTCGGCGCCGAGGTCGACGCCGAGGCGACCCAGGTCTTCACCGCGTCGCGCGGCCGCGCGCCCGACGCGAAGGAGCTCGCCGCGCTGCGCCAGGTCTGGCTGGACAACGAGGTGCTGTACCGCGAAGGCCTGGCGCTGCAGCTCGACAAGGGCGACACGGCGATCCGCGAGCGCGTGATCTTCAAGTCGCTCAGCATGATCGACGCCGGCGTGAAGCTGCCGCCGGCCGACGACGCGCACCTGCGGGGCTGGTTCGAATCGCACCGCGAGAAGTACGACGATCCCGCGCGCTTCGACTTCGAGGAAGCGGTGCTGCCCGGCGACGCCGACGAGGCGGCGCTGCGCGCCTTCGCCGCGAAGCTGAACGCCGGCACGCCCGGAACCTCCGATGCCGGCGCGGGTCTGCGCGTCTTCAAGGGCCGGCCGCACGCCAACCTCGTGCAGAGCTACGGCGCGGATTTCGCGAAGGCGATCGAGTCGTCGACGGTCGGCGAGTGGCGCGTGTTCCGCACCGTGGAGGGCGGCCATCCGGCGTGGCGCGCGATGCGCCTGGTCTCGACATCGCCGGCACGACCCGGCGACTTCAACGTGCTGCGGGGCGTCGTGCTGCAGGACTGGACCGACGCGACGCTGTCGGAGCAGCGCAGCGCCGCCGTGCTCGCGCTGAGCCGCAAATACACGATCAGCCGGGAGGCGGTCAAATGATCCGCTGGACGGGACGGATCCTCGGTCTGCTGTTGGCGGCTCTCGCGATGACCGGCGGGGCCGCGCAGGCGCACGAGATGAGCATGGCCGAGATGCAGGTGCGCGAGACCGCGCGCGGCGAGTTCATCTGGCAATGGACGGCAAGCGAGAAGCGTGCCGCCGACGAGGTGCTCGCACCCGCGTGGCCCGAGGGCTGCACGGCGGAGGGGCTGAACCTGCATTGCGGCCAGGCGGGCCTGACGGGCACGCTGACGATGGAGGGCGTCGGCCGACAGTACTCGGCGGCGCTGGTGAAGGTGTTCTGGATCGACGGCCAGACCAGCGTCTACACACTGACGGCGGGGCAGCCGTCGGTGCAGTTGTTCGGGTCGGCGCAGGACAGGCGCGGCATGGGCGAGATCGCCCGCGCGTACACGCTGCTGGGCGTCGAGCACATCCTGGCGGGCATCGACCATCTGATGTTCGTGATCGGGTTGCTGTTCCTGGTGGGCTTCCGGCGCCAGCTGCTGTGGACGATCACGGCGTTCACCGCGGCGCACAGCCTGACCCTGGGCATGAGCGCGATGGGTTGGCTGCAGCTGCGCCCGCCGCCGGTGGAGGCCACGATCGCGCTGTCCATCGTGCTGGTCGCCTGCGAGGCGCTGAGGCCGTCGCGACGCGGCCAGGACGGTGCAAGCAGCACGAGCGGCACGGGCGGCACGAGCAACGACGGCGACACGCTGGCGCGGCGCTGGCCGGCGCTGGTGGCCTTCCTGTTCGGACTGGTGCACGGACTGGGCTTCGCCGGCGCACTGCGCGAGATCGGTCTGCCGGAGAACCACCTGCTCGTCGCGCTGCTGACCTTCAACGTCGGCGTCGAGATCGGCCAATTGATGACGGTGGGCGCGTGCTGGGCGCTGTGGCGCGTGGCCGGCCGCTGGTCGTGGACCGCCCGGCTGCGCACGGCGCTGCTGTACCTGATCGGCTCCGCGGCGGCGTACTGGTCGTGGCTGCGCATCGCGGCGATCGTCGGCTGAGGGGGACGACCATGACCACGACGAAGACAAGACCACGACCATGAGCGCCCCTGAAACCTTCAGCCTGTTCCCGACCCCGGTGATGCGCGTGCCGGGCGCCTTGCCGCCGACGCTGGTCGCGGCCCTCGTGGATCACTTCAGCACGCAGGCCATGCGGGACAACAACAGCTCGACGAAGCTGGTGCACACGCGGATGCTGCAGCCGGGCGACAGCCCCTTGCTGGTCGATGTCGCCGCGCTGCTGGCGGGGCCGCTGTCGGAATTCGGCGCGCTGCTCTTCGGCGAGCGCATGCCCTGGGGCGTCAAGGAACTGTGGGTCAACGTGATGGCGCACGGCGGCCATCAGGCCATGCACAACCATGCCAACAGCTTCGCCTCCGGCATCGTCTACCTGACGGGCACGGACGATTCGTCGCGGACCGTGTTCATGAAGTCCCCGGGCGGGACCGATTTCAGCTTCAAGAACGACCACCCCGGCATGGTCGCGGGGCCGTTCAACGCGGAGAAGTGGATCAGCCCATCGCCGTCGCCCGGTGACCTGGTGCTGTTCCCGAGCTACCTGATGCACGCCGTGCCGCCCAACGAGGGCCAGACGCGCATCAGCCTCGCGTTCAACGCGATCCCGGCGCGGCTGAACTCGTGGGGCTACACGGTCGGGTTCAGCGGATGACGGTGATGTCGCCGCCGCCGTCCGGCGCGTCCGCGGACGCCTCCGCCGTCGGCTCGGCCACAGCGGCGACGCGCCAGCGCGCGGGCGGGGTCGCGCTGGCGCTGATGGGCTTGTCGGGCTTCGCGGGGCTCGGCTACCAGATGGTCTGGACGCAGCAATGCGCGCTGTGGCTCGGATTCGAGGCGGCGGCCGTGCTGGCCGTGATCACGGCGTTCTTCGGCGGGCTCGCGCTGGGCGCGATCGCCTTCGGGGGGCGCATCGAGCGGTCGGCGTCGCCGCTGCGCTGGTACATCGCGTGCGAGGCGGCGATCGGCCTGTGGGGGCTGGCGCTGATCGTGCTGATGCAACCGACGGGAGACGCCGTCGAGCACTGGATCGGCGCGGAACCCGCGGCGTGGTGGCAATGGACGGTGACCTTCGGCGCGAGCTTCCTCCTGCTGCTGCCCGCAACCGCCGCGATGGGCGCGACGCTGCCGGCGATCGAGCGGATCGTCGGTGCCGAGGGAAAACGCTCCATCGCCGGCCTCTACGCCGCCAACACGCTCGGCGCCGTGCTCGGCGTGCTGCTGGCAACGTTCTGGCTGGTGCCGGCGTTCGGCCTCGCGGCGACGGCCGGCGTCTGCGTGGGGATGAACGCCCTGTGTGCGGTCGGCGCATGGAAGCGGCTCAACTCCGAACGGCCGAGCGCGGCCCTGCACGATGCATGGAGGCTCCCGTCCGGGACCTCCACGCACCGTTCCGGTCCCGCCAGCGCTCGCTGGCCCCGGGCCATGGCCTTGATGCCGCTCGCGCTCAGCGGAATGCTGGGCATCGGGTACGAGGTCGTCGTCGTGCGCGTGCTCAGCCAACTCAACGAGGACACCGTCTATACCTTCGCATTGCTCCTGGCGGTGTACCTGGTCGGAACCTCCCTCGGCGCGGCAGGCTACCAGCGGTGGTGGCGACGATGGGGGAAGCGACAGGAAGAGGACCGGCTCTCGTCGTTGCTGCCCGGTGTCCTCGGCGCGACCTGCCTGATCGGCCTCGCCGCGCTGTGGGCGGCGCCAGCGCTGAAGAACGGCGCGATGAACACGCTCGGCACGGGCTTCGCGGCGGCGCTCGGCGCGGAGGCGCTGCTCGCCGTCGCCGCCTTCGGTCTTCCCACGCTCGCCATGGGCGCGTGGTTCAGCCATCTGAGCGCGCAGGCGATGGGGCAGGGCATCGCCTTCGGACGCGCACTCGCGGTGAACACGCTGGGCGCTGCCATGGCCGCGCCGCTGTTCGGCGTCGTCGTCACGCCGTGGATCGGTCCGAAGGCAGCCCTGCTGCTGATCGCCGGCGGCTACCTGGCCGCAGCCGTAGCCGTGGCCGGATCGAAGACGTGGCGGCATCCGACGGCTTCGCCGACGCCGACGCCGATGCCGACGCCGATGACGGTGGCGACGACGGCGTTCGTGACGATCGTGCTCGCATTGATGACCGTCTTCGGCGCACCGCTCGCATTCGTCGATGTGCCCGACGGCGCACGTCTGGTCAGCTATGCCGAGGGCAGCATGGCCTCGGTCAGCGTGGTCGAGGATGGCGCGGGCGTTTCGCGACTGCGCATCAACAACCGCCAGCAGGAAGGGAGCAGCGCGAGCCTGTTCGTCGACGGCCGACAGGCCTTGTTGCCGGTGTTGCTGCATCCGGCGCCGCGTCGCGCGCTGTTCCTCGGACTTGGCACGGGCGCGACGTCCGGCGTCGCGGCGCAGGACCCGACGCTGCAGGTCGACGCCGTCGAGCTGCTGCCGGAGGTGATCGACGCGTCGCCGCTCTTCACGCGAGCCCTGGGGCTGGACGGCGCGATGCCGCGCCTCGTCGCCGCGGACGCGCGGCGCTTCGTGCGCGCTTCCGAGACGCGCTACGACGTGATCGTGTCGGACAACTTCCATCCGGCTCGCAGCGGCTCCGGCGCCCTCTACACCCGCGAGCACTTCGCCGCTGTGCGCGAGCGCCTCGCGCCGCAGGGGCTGTTCTGCCAATGGCTGCCGTTGCATCAACTGGACCTCGACAGCTTGCGCAGCGTCACGCGCGCCTTCGTGTCCGTGTACCCCGATGCGATCGCGGTGCTGGCGGCGAACAGCCTGGAGACGCCGGTGATCGGACTCGTCGGCCGGCGCGATATAGAGACTTCGAGAGCTTCGGCATCGTCGACATTGGCGGCCTGGCACGCGCGCGTCGAAAGGGCACCAGCGCGCCGCGATGGCCGATCGCTGGCCGACTTCGGCCTCGACGACGAATTCGCGCTGCTCGGCAGCGTCGTCGCGGGCCCCAGATCTCTCGCCGCCTTCGCCGGCCAGGTGCCGATGAACACGGACGACCGCCCGATCGTGGCCTACCTCGCACCGCGCCTCGTGTATGCACCGACATCGACGCCGAAGGAGCGGCTCTTCGAGTTCCTGCATCGGGTGAGCGCGTCGCCGTCGGACATCGGCGTGCAATCGCCGGGCGATTCACGTCGACTCGCTGCGTACTGGCAGGCGCGCGATCGATTCCTGGAAGCGGGGCGGTCCGCGCGTCCGGTGGCGGACCCTGCGGTGATGCTGGCGCAGGTGGGCGGGCCGCTGCTCGAAGCGGTGCGCCTGAGTCCGGATTTCCGACCCGCCTACGACCCGCTGCTGCAGATGGCCGTCGCGCTCGCACCGCGCGATGCGGCGACGGCCAGGCGCGTTCTTACCGCGCTGCGCGACGCGCAGCCCGCGCGCCCGGAAGCGGCACAAGCTCTGCAAGCCATGGGGCAGTGATCCTCGTAGTGGCGCTGGCAATGGCTCTCATGAGTATGTGCAGGGGGACTCACCTACTCGAAGTGATTTCCCCATCGATTCGCCCTTCGAGGGGAATCGACAAACGCGCTTCTGATTCGACACTGCATGCCTTCCCGGGTCGTGGATCCGGATGCAGGAGTGGCTTGATGACGATGAATGTGCAATGGGAGCGGGCGAGCAATCTGGTGATGCGCCTGCCCCCGGTAGGCCCGCGACCCGTGGCGGAGTTCGACGAGGTGGTGGCGTTGTTGGCTGAGCCGACAGCGTTGTTCGGCCCGGCGTCAGACGTTTGCGACGGCACCTGCGCCGGTCGATCGGTGAGCAGGAACTGGTCTCGAATCGCGGAAGATCTTCGCGCCGTTCTGAATCGATGCAACCTTCGTCATTCGCATGCGATCCAGATGTTGCAAGTGGCGGCGCAGGTGCTGGCCGAGCATGCATTGAAGCTGTGCAATTGTCCTCCGCGAGTGACGATGTCACCACGCGGACTCTCTACGCCATCAGTGCGTTATGAGTTGCAGATCGATGCGCCCGAAGCTGTCGCGCGCGACGTCACGGAGTCGTACCTGGCGCGCTTGACCGCGATGGATCTCCAGAACGAAGGGGTGCGGATTTCCTTCAATGGAAACGGGGAGGGCGGTCAGCGAGACAAGGCTGTGCTGGAACGTGCGCGCCGAGTGGTGGCGGCCCTTCCGCCATTGGCGCCGAGGCCTCAGATCAACTGCGCCGACCTGGCCGCGGTCTTGCTGGAGCCAAGCTCACTGTTTGGAAAGCCGACCACGTCCAAGTGCATCTCCTCCGAAGAAGGGGGCATGCTCGACGCAGAAACGCTGGCCGAAGTTCTGTATCAGATCACGTGCACCCATAACGTGGTGTGCTCGACCATCATGGAGCTGCTGCAGATGGCGGCCGCCTTGGCGCGGGAGCGGTCGTTGCGGATTCGCGATGGCCGGAGTTTCGAGATCCAGATAACGGATTTCGAGGATGAGGAACTCAGCCTCCGACACATCCTGTGCCTCGATGCGACCAGCGACGTCGCCGATAACATCGATGACGAATTGCTGTGGCAGCTGTGTGAGCTTGACACCTGCCGCAGCGGCTTCGAATTTTCCTTTTCTGGTGAGCGGATGCAGAAGGATCGTCAGCGCTCGCGCGACGTCATGGACGATCAAGATCCTATGGGGGAGGGCGCACGAGATGCCAGTGTCCTGCCGTGACTTCTTGAAGCAAGCCAAGGCGTTGGAGGCGTCTCCAGAGGCCAACCATCGCCTGCTTGTCGGCCGCGCCTACTACGCCTGCTATCACCGGTGCCAGGAGTGGGAGAAGACACTGCCGCATCTGGGAAGCATCCGGCCGGACACGAAAGGCGTCCACCAAGAGCTGATTGACCGCCTGCAACGACCTCACCCGAGTTGTTCGCCGGAGCAGTTCAAGCGGTCCAAATGGTTGGGGAAGAGGCTTCTCAAGTTGCGCAATCTGCGCGTTTGCGCTGATTACCGGCTTGAGGATGAGCTCACTGAAGTTCAGACGAAGCTTCAGGTCGAAATGGCTGAAGCTGTCTTCAATCGATGTGACTGGGACCGCAGTCAAATCCGCTGAATTGAATGGACAACACTGCTGCGATGGTCGACGCAAACCCTGACCCCGTTGCCGCCTACGGCGCTGTTCGCACAAGCCCCTTTCCCCTTCACGGCTCGTTCACAAGACGGAAGTTCTGCTGCTACACTTTGTTGAGAATAATTCTCATCCGTTCTGTAAGTGTTTGAAGTTAAAAAGCAAAATCAGTCCTTCCGTCAAGTTCGAAGCTTCCCACGGTTCCGCCTTCTTCCCCTCATCAGCACCCTGATCGCGTCCGCCGCCTGGGCGGACGAGGTGCTTGCAACGAGTCCCGCGAGCGCGGCGCCCGCGCCAGCGGCGGCTGCCTCAGCACCCACCGTGACGCTGTCGCAAGTCACCGTCTACGGCGTGCGCAGCGTCGCTCCGGGCAAGACCACGATCACCCCCAACGAGATCGAGCGCCAGCAGGCGCTGACCGTCCAGCAGCTGCTCGACAACCTGCCGGGCGTCGACCTCAACGGCAGCTTCCGCCCCGGCGGCCAGAGCCTGAACATGTGGGGCTTCGGCGATGTCGAGGACATCCGCGTGCAGCTCGACGGCGCCAACAAGGGCTTCGAGAAGTACCGGCAGGGATCGATCTTCATCGAGCCCGAGCTGATCAAGCGCATCACCGTCGACAAGGGCGCGCACTCGGTGCGTTACGGCAACGGCGGCTTCGGCGGCACGGTGCTGGTCGAGAGCAAGGACGCCGAAGATCTGCTGCGCCCCGGCGAGCGCCTCGGCGGTCTGGCCAAGCTCGGCTGGGCGAGCAACGACGACCAGCGCATCGTGTCGGGCAGCGTCTTCGCACGCGCCGAGCCCGGCACCGCGCTGCCCTGGCAGTTCCTGGTCGCCGTCACCGGCCGCGACTCCGGCAACCAGGAACGCGCCGATCACACCGTCTACGAGTTCTCCGAGACCCACAGCCGCTCCGCGCTCGCGAAGCTCACGCTGCAGCTCGGGGAGAGCCGGCTGACGCTCTCCGACATCGAAGGCCGCAGCAAGGCCTGGGCGCCGTTCGCCGCCAAGCGCGACGAAGTGCCCGCGCCGACTCCCGCCGAAATCGCGAAGTACGGCGAGCGTGAAGCCTGGCTGCGCAAGGTGCTGTGGCGCGACCAGACCGACCGCACGCAATCGCTGCTGTGGAGTTACGCGCCCGCGTCGCAGCCGCTGCTGGACCTGCAGGTGCGGCTGTCCCAGTCGTCCAGCCGCCAGGACGACCAGCGCCCCGACAGCATCACCAGCGACTTCGCGGCCAGCCTCGGCAAGGAGAGCCACGCGACCTACCGCGATCGCCAGATCGACGTGACCAACACCGCGCGTTTCGACCTCGGCGGCGTCACGCACGCGCTGGCCACGGGCCTGCAGGCGCAGCGGCATGACCGCGACACGCTGATGTTCCTGCACACCCGCACCAAGGACGCCAGCTACAACTACGGCTGGCTGCAGCCGTACTACATGCCGTCCGGCGAGCAGCGCACCGTGTCCGGCTGGGTGGAGGACGAGTGGCGCGTCGGCGCCTGGACCGTCACGCCGGGCCTGCGCTACGACCAGGTCCGCACGGCGGGGCAACCGAACTTCGCGCCGCGCTACAACGATCCGGCCGCCGGCCACGACTACCGCCCGGTCTATCACAGCGGCTGGTCGCAGCACCTGTCGGCGAAGTGGCAGGCCACGGCCGCCACGGCGCTGTTCGCGGACGCCGGCAAGACCTGGCGCGCGCCGGTGATCGACGAGCTTTTCGAGGCCCAGTCCGCCGCGAGCAGCGCCTCGGCGACCAGCCGCGGCCTGCGCAAGGAGCGCGTCACCGCCTTGCGCGGCGGCCTCAAGCACGAACGCACCGACTGGCTCAGCGGCGGCGACGCGCTGGCCGCGACCTTCACCGTGTTCCGCAACCTCGTGCACGACAACATCCACAAGCGCTTCGGCATCTTCGTGGAGCCCGGCACCGAGCGTCCGCCCAACCTGCCGTTCTACCGGAACCTGCCCGGCTACCGCAGCGAGGGCGCGGAGGCGGAGACGCACTACGAGCAGCGACGCGGCTTCGCCAGCGTGTCGCTGGCCTGGATGCGGGGCGAGCACCGCGGCTCCATCCGCGATCCCTGGGCGACGAAGAACCAGCCGCTGATCGACATCGGCGCGCCCAAGGCGGTCGTCGTGATCGGCGGGAAGTGGCCGTCGCTGGGGCTGGCCGCCGGGTGGCAGGGCAAGTTCGTCGCGGCGCAGAACAAGGTGCCGGACGACGAGGTCGTGCCCTACGCGCTGCCGCCCGCCAAGGGCTACGGGCTGCACGGGCTCTTCGCGCAGTGGCAGGGGCGCGGCGCATGGGCGGACACGAAGGTGCAGCTTGCGGTGGACAACCTCTTCAACCGCAGCGTGCAGCCTTATCTGGCCGAGCAGGTCTTCGCACCGGGGCGCAACATCAAGCTGACGCTCAGTCGGCGGCTTTGAGCCCACGCCATGGCATCGGCTCCCATGAGCCGACCGTCCTCTGCCTTGTGATCTTTGGCACGGGATGACGAGTTGAGAGGGGCGCTGCGCATCGCGCAGCGAACGCGGTCCGGCAGCGCCGGCACACATGCCGCGTTCGGACGATCGCAAGGTCGTCTCCTCCACTCCTCGGAAAGTCCCTATGAGCAGAAGCGGCGTGCGCGTCGTCGACCTGACCGCACGGTTGGGTGAACTGGCGTTGCATCAGATCGGTGCGGTCTGGACCCGTGGCGCCGTGCGTCAGACCGTCTCGCTGGGCGGCCTGTCGGGCGTGCCCGCCATCGACTGGGTCCGTCCCCCGTTCACCAACGACGACCTGAATGCGCCTGACGGGCCCGTCGCGCTGGTGGTGATCCTGGGCCCCGGCTTCGTCCAGCGCGCCGTGGACCTGATGCGAGGCGCCTGGGCTGCCGAGGTGCCCAGCGTGCGCGTACTGCTCCTGCCCGGCGCCATCGTGGAAGACCTGACCCTGTCGCCGATGGTGACCGCGGACACACCTTCCACCCAGGTGCTGCGTCTGCCCGACAGCAGCCCGGACGCGCTCTGGTTCGTGTTGATCGAGGAGATCAACCGGCTGTCGGCACGGCACGGGCCGCACGCCCTTCACGCTTCTCCCACCCCCACCCCCACTCTGCATGAGGACACCATGAGCAATCTGAAGCAATCGATGGACACCGCGATGACGATCGACGGCGCGCTCGCCGCCGCGCTGGTCGACCACCGCAGCGGCATGTGCCTGGCCCAGGCCGGCACCGTCATGAACCTGGACCTGGCCGCCGCCGGCAACACGCAGGTGGTGCGCGCCAAGCTCAAGACGATGGAATCGCTGGGCCTGCGCAAGGGCATCGAGGACATCCTGATCACGCTGGGCGACCAGTACCACCTGATCCGTCTCGTGCCCAACAACGCCGGCCTGTTCCTGTACCTGGTGCTGGACAAGGCCAAGGGCAACCTGGCCCTGGCGCGCTACAAGCTGACCGAGATCGAGCGGTCGCTGCAGGTCTGAGGCGCTTGGGTCCCGCAGACATCGAAGGCTTTGGAGGAAACGGGCGCTGGGCGCCCGGATGCACCGTGCCCCGTCATGGCGGTCGTGACCTTCGGCACACGGAACGCCCGTAGCAAGCCCTGACCCCTCAAGCGTGGGGGCGCGTTCTGCAAGCGCTTTCTCCACACTCCGCGACCAGCGGCCGAAGAGTCGTCTCCTCCACTCTCGGGACCCTTTCATGAGCAGATCCGGTGTGCGTGTCGTCGACATGACGGCCCGCCTGGGCGGCCTGGCCATTGGCCAGACCGGCGCGACCTTGTCCACCACGGAATCCCGCCAGGCGATCGCGCTGAGCACGACGCCGGGCATGCCCACCATCGACTGGGTGCGTCCGCCGTATCCCAACGACGACCTCGCCGCCGCCGACGGTCCGGCCGGTCTGCTGGTGATCGTCGGACCGGGCTCGGTCCACGGCGCGCTGGACCTGCTGCGCCGCGCCTGGGCCGCCGAGGTGCCGGCCGTGCGCCTGCTGCTGATGCCCAGCGCCATCGTCGAGGAGATGACCCTCGTGCCGATGGTGACCGCGGCCACGCCGACCACGGTGCTCTACCGGCTGCCCGACAGCAGCCCGGAGACGCTGTGGTTCGTCCTGATCGAGGAATTCAACAAGCTGACGAGCCGCTTCGGGCTCGACTCCCTGCAACCCGCCCCCTCCCTGAACAAAGACACCATGAGCAATCTGAAGCAGTCCATCGACGCCGCCATGACCATCGACGGCGCCCTGGCCGCCGCGCTGGTCGATTTCCGCAGCGGCATGTGCCTGGCCCAGGCCGGCACCGCCGTGAACCTGGACCTGGCCGCCGCCGGCAACACGCAGGTGGTGCGCGCCAAGCTGCAGACCATGGAGTCGCTGGGCCTGCGCAAGGGCATCGAGGACATCCTCATCACGCTGACCGACCAGTACCACCTGATCCGCCTGGTACCCAACAACGCCGGCCTGTTCCTGTACCTGGTGCTGGACAAGAACAAGGGCAACCTCGCCCTGGCCCGCTACAAGCTGACCGAGATCGAACGCGCGCTGCAGGTCTGATCCGGACCTTCCACCGCCCGATCGCTCCCGCGATCGGGTGCCACGGCCGGCCGCGCCGCCTCGATGTCGAGGCGGTCGGCCGGCTGTGTCGTTGTGGGCCCGCGTGCCGGGTTACTCGCTGATCGTCTTCGTCGAGAAGGCCGTGTCCTTGGCGATGTCCGCTTCGGAGAAGGGCACCTTCTGCCACTGCCCGGCGCTGTAGGCGCGCGTGTAGTCGCTGTAATGCGCCGAGGCCGGATCGTCCGACTGCGAGAAGGTCAGGAAGGTATAGGCCTCGACGTCACCGGCGGGGAAGCGCACGACTTGCAGGTAGCTGTTGGCGCTGGTGGCGGTGTTGAGGTCGTAGCCGCCCTGATCCAGCCGGCTGAGCGCGCAGGCGACGGTGTAGTAGCCCTGCGGCTGGCCGCAACCGCCGAACAGCGGGATCTTGTCGGTGCCGCGCGTGGCGAAGAGCGTCTCGCCGCGCGTGGCGTTCATCGCGAAGCCGCTGGCCTGCACGCGCACGATCGCCGCGCCGAAGGCCTGCTGCAGCGTGGTCTTCACGGCGGGGTTCAGGTCGCGCGGCGTGTGCAGCGGATCGGCGCTGCTGAAGGGCACCGCGAACAGCGAGGCCTCCGGGATGCGAGAGGCGCGCGTCCAGAATTCATCCCACAGGTGCGCGCCGCGTGACGCGAGCAGCGCCTTGCCGTCCCAGGCCTGCAGCACCGCGCAGGCCTCGGTCGGATCGACGGTGCGCGCCGGACTGAAGGTCTCGCCGGTGGCGGGATCGCCGCTCACGGTGAACGCCGTCGGCGGCGCGCAGAACATCGCGACCGTCTGGTCCCGGAAGAGCTCCGAGGTGAGCGTGCGGCTGTTGAGCACCATGGCGCGCACGGTCTCGCTGGTGGCCTTGTTGCCGGCGTAGCCGTCGGTGCCGGCCAGCCGCCCCTGCGCCAGCAGATGCGCCAGCCGCGTGCGGAAGCTGATCGACGCGGTCCCCGCCGGGCCGAGGATGTCCGGGAAGCCGGTCAGCGGCGCGGCCGTGTTGGCGAGCCAGTAGCTGTCGTTGCTGTTGAGCACGTAGTCGTCGCGCAGCAGGCTGGGCATGCGGGCGGGGCCGAGCGCACCGGGCTGCTTCGAGTCGGGATCGCTCTGCCAGTCGCAGCTGCTCTTGGACCCGTCGAGCACCGGCGTGCGCGGCAGCGCGGCGCTGAGCGCGGTGGTCAGCGGCGTCGCGCAGCTCGTGAGCTGCGAGGCGGAGACGTTGGGCATCGCGCCGATGTCGGCGTACCAGGCCTGGGCGCTGCCGCGCGCGACGGCGACGGTGTTGACCCAGGGGATGGCGGACTCCTCGCGCTGGATGGTCTGGAACTCCTCGAGCGTCTTGGCCTGGCTCCAGCGCATCCACACGCGGAACACGCGGAAGTTGTCGCCGTTGATGTCCCGGATCGCGAAGGCGGTGTTGGTGTTCCAGCCCAGCGCCGCGTTGAGCGGGGCGAGGTTGACGATGGGGCCGTACTGCGACTCGTAGAGCGTGCGCGACACCGGCGCGACGCTGCCGTCGGCCTGCTTGACCTGCACGGTGATGGCGCGGGCGGTCATCTTCACGGCGGCGCCGTCGCGCTGGTAGCTGGTCGGGTCGCCGGGCGTCAGCGTGAGCTGGAACAGGCCGTAGCGGCGCGCGGCGGAGACGGTGTGGCTCCAGGCCACGTTGTCGTTGTAGCCGATGAGCACGATCGGCTGGGCGAGGAAGGAGGCGCCGGCGACGTTGAGTTCGCCGGGCACGGTCAGGTGCGCCTGGTAGAAGCGGTCCGGGCCGCGCCAGTACCAGTGCGGATTGCCGAACAGCAGCGGGCTGGCGTCGCCCGTGCCCGCGGTGCCGAAGCCGATCATGTTGCTGCCCACGCCGTCGTTGCCGCCGACCTGGAAGTCCGGCAGATGCGCGGTGGCGATGGTGATCGGCTGAGCTGCCGCGCTGCGTGCGCGCCGCCCTGCGTGGGATGCGTTGGACCTGCTGGCCGTTCCTGCGGTCGCTGCGGCCGACGCGATCGTGGCTGAGACTGTCGAGGACTTCGAAGCCATCGTGGGCGCAGCCGCCGCAGGCGCCGTCGCATTGGCGATCTGCGCGACGAAGTTGCTGTAGCCCGCCGCGAAGTGCGCGGCGTACATGCGGCGGAAGATGTCGGTATCGGTGACGGGCGCGACCCAGGCCTCGCCGCGGCAGGCCGTGTGGGCGGTGGCTTCGGCGCCGGCCTTGATCTCGCGGACGTAGCGGTTGTAGCCGGCGGCGAAGCCCGCGACCATCTGCCTGAGCTTGTCGGGCTGGGCGGCGATGAAGCGCTGCATCACCTCGTCGTTGAGGACGTGGCGGTGATAGAAGTCCGAGTCGATGTTCTTCGGCTGGCCGATGGTGCCCTGGAAGGGCACGACCGCGTCGGCGCCGAAGTGGCGGGCGCGTTCGCCGCGGAAGGTGAGCATCGCGTTGGCGATGGTGCACAGGTCGTCCTGCGCCTGCGCATAGCCGTAGCCGTAACCGGCGCCGCCCCAGTCGGGGGCCTTGATGTGGGGCACGCCCATGGCGGTGCGGCGGATCTCGGCGCTGAACTTCGCGGCGGGCGTGCCGCCGTCGCCGTCATCGTCGCCGCCGCAGCCGGCGAGCAGCGCGGCCGAACCCACGGCCACGGCCAAGGTCAATGCATACAGCGGGCTCCTGCCGCGTCGAACTGAAAGTCGCATGTCTTGTCTCCCTGTGCTCTGCTTAGCGGCACGCCGGGGCGGGCCGGTTCGGCTCAAGCATAGAGGCGCGAGAAAGCCGAAGTCGTCGATGCGACCTTGACCGCCGGGAAATTGAGGGGACGTCGGTTCGCCTCGTCGTCCATCAATGCCGCTTGAAGTACTGCACCTCCCGCTCGTGCTTCTCGGCGGCTTCTCGGGTATCGAAGGTGCCGAGGTTGCGGCGTTTCCCCGTCTTGGGATCGGGGTTGCGGGAGTACAGGCGGTACTGCCCGCTGCTGAGCTTGCGGATCATGGCGTGCTCCTGAGGCGCGATGGCCGTGAAGGCCGATGCTTGGAGTCTTCGCCGTTCCCCGATCGGTGTCTGTAGGACGAGGAGCCGCCGCTATCGCGACGCCGACGACATCGCTCCGGCCGCGCGCCCCGGCAGCAGCGAAGCCCGCTTCTCGGCCTGCCGCACGTAGTCCTCGTAGGCGCGGGTCGCTTCGGCGCTGTCGCGGCTGCGCAGCATCGCCACCACCGAGCCCTGGCGCGTGAGGGACACGAAGTACTGCGAACTCTCCGCGCTCCAGACCAGGCGCGCCACCTCGTCGCCGAAACGCGCGCGTCGCAGCGTCTCGACCTCGGCGCCGGCCACGCGCAGGTCCCCGCGCGAATTCACCGCCTCGCCTGTCGTCGCGGAGATCTCGCGCGCGGCCATGGGCGTTTCCGCCTTCGGGGCAGGCGCGCGCGCAACGGCTTCCAGTTCAGGCACCGGGTTCGTCCGAAGTGGCGGTGTCATTGGCGCAATCGGGGACTGAACGGCCGACTGAACCGGAGATTGAATCGTGGGCGGCGTGGCGGGCACCGGAGTCGGGAAGACGGTCTGCGGCGGCGGCACGGGCGACGAAGGGATCGTCGGGGTCGACGGGAGCGCGCCGGCCGCCATGACCAGCGGGATGCGCGCCGACGGTGCGGGCTCCACGGTCATCTGGCCCAGCAGCACCGGTCGTCCGACCTCGCCGAGGCCGGCCATGCGGCGGAAGCTGTCGTAGCTGCGCCAGGCCTCGGCCTCGTCGGTGGCGGTGAGCGTGCGCCGCACCGTGCCCTGCTGCGTCACGGCGACGTAGTACTTCTTTGGGAGAGTCGTCCGCGCCCAGACCTGGATGGCGATGTCGCCCGTCTCCGCATGCCGCGTCAGCGTCACCGTCCGGGCCGTCATGCGCTTGCGCAGGTCGGCGATGTCGAGGAGCTCGGACTTCGCGAGGTTGGATCCCGGCTCCGATCCGGTGGACCCGGCCGAGGCAGCCCGGGCTGCGTTCGTCCTGGCTGTCGCCGTCGCGTTGTCCTGCGTCGCCTGCGCCGACGACGCAGCCATCCCCGCCGCGATCAGCAGCGCAAGGACGGGGAGACCGCGGCGGGAAAAGCCGCTGGCGGAGCCGGACGGACGACGGGACGGGAACATCGGAAAAGGGCAGGGAGACCGCGGAGCCGCGGGGATGTTACGACGGACGCAAGGCCCGCCGTCGCCGCATTCAGGGGCTCCGACGCAATTGGACACAAGCCTCTGCCTCGAACGAGGGGTGACAGACGCCTCGGCATGCGCCAGGCCGGTCGTTGTCGCGCCGGGCCTACACTGCGGGGCGGGCCGTTGGGGTCTGACAGGGGACTCTCATGTGCAACAGAACGTCCATCCTCCCGGCGCTGGAGTCGATGCAGCCCGGTGACCACTACTGCGGCATCTTCCGCAGCGACGCGGATCAGCGTCGCATCACGGTGGATTTCGTGCGCCTGGGGCTGGAGCGCCGCGAGCAGATGCTCTACCTGGTCCATCTGCAGACCGCCGAGCGCCTGCGGGCGACCCTGCTGGAGGCCGACATCGACGTCGATGCGCTGATCGCCAGCGGTCAGCTGGTGGTCCAGGCGGCCAAGGACGTCTACCTCGTCGACGGCGTCTTCGATCCCCGCAAGATGATCGAGATCCTGGGGCAGGAAACGACCCGCGCCATCGAGGCCGGCTACACGGCGCTGCGCGTCACCGGCGAGATGTCCTGGGCCCTGGAAGGGGACCCCGGCACCGAACGCCTGGTGGAATACGAGGCGCTGCTCAACGAGTTCTACGCCACCGGCGCGCCGACCTATTCGATCTGCCAGTACGACCAGCGGCGCTTCGACGCGGAGCTGCTGCTGGACGTGTTGCACACCCACCCCCGCGTGCTGCTCGACACCGAGGGCATCGACAACTCGACGATGTATTACGTGCCGCCGCAGGCCTTCCTCGCCGTGGACCGCAACGGCGGGATCCTGGAAACCCGCCTGGCCAACCTCACAGGCAGCGCGGCCGCACAGCCGGCGTGACCCGCGGCGGCGCATTGAACTTCGAGCTGACGTCCTTCGTCCAGGAGCTGATGGCGCTGCGGCGCCCGCAGGACCTGCTGGAGCACGCCCGCCGCGCGGCGGCCGAGGTGTCGGGACGGGCGAGTCTTCGCCTCGCATCTGCAGCCGGGACGCAGTTGGGAGCAGGCGACCCTCGCGCGGGCCGATCACGGCGACGACCGGTCGCTGGTGCCCGTCCGCTCCGCCCTGCATGCGCTGCATCGCCGCCTGTCGATGGCCGGCGGCCCGGTGCGGATCGAGCGGGAGGGTGGGACCGCCTCGATCTTCCAGGCGCTGTTCCCGCGCGGAGAGCGCGCCCTCGGCGTGGTGCCGCTGCGCAACCGCGCCGGGCGTCTGACCGGCGCGCTCGTGGTCGGACTTCCTGGGCCCGAGGTCTGTCCAGGCGGCGACCCTGTCAGCGATCCCGGCAACGATCCCGGCGCCGGTCTTGGCCTTGGCCTGGCGGCAGACGCCGTCGCCACGCTGACCACCATCGCCGCGCTGGCGGGCTCCGCGTTGGAGACCGCCTGGCAGCACGCCGCGGCGCTGCGAGACCAGGAGCGCATGCAGCTGTTCTCCGAGACCACGGAGGAAAGTCTCTGGGATTGGCACGTCGCCCTGGACGACCTCTGGTGGGGCGGCCATGTCGACCGGCTGTTCGGCGGCGTGTCCCGCTCGGCCATGACATCCGATTGGCGCCGCACGCGCGTGCATCCGGACGACGCGGAGCGGGTCACGCGGGCCTTCGATGCCGCGCTGCGCGGCGAGGCGTCCGCCTGGAACGCCGAATACCGGCTCCAGGACGTCGACGACCGCGCCGTCCACGTGCGCGAGCACGTCTACTTCCTGCGCGAGGCCGACGGACGCGCCCACCGCGCCATCGGGACGGTGCGCGACATCACCGCGCTGAAGTCGCTGCTGCTGCGCGAGACGGCGGCGCGCGCCGACGCCGAGCGCGCCAGCGGCGTCAAGGACGAGTTCCTGGCGATGCTGGGCCACGAGCTGCGCAATCCGCTGGCGCCCATCGTGTCGGTGCTGACGCTGCTGGAACGGCGCGCCGGAGCCCCGGACCGGCAGCTCGAGATCCTGCGCCGCCAGACGCAGCACCTGATCCGCCTGGTGGACGACCTGCTCGACGTCTCGCGCATCAGCAGCGGCAAGATCGAGCTGGCCCTGCGCCGCACGGACATCGGGTCGCTGGTGCACCGCGCGCTGGAGATGGTGCATCCCCTGATCGAGCAGCGGCGCCACCGGGTCGTGCTGGCGCTCGAGGACGGACTGGCGGTCGACGTCGATGCCGCGCGCATGACGCAGGTGCTGTCCAACCTGCTGGCGAACGCGGCGAAGTACACCGAGCCGGGTGGCCTCATCACCGTCTCCGCCCGGGCCGATGGCGACGAGGTCGTGACGACGGTCCGCGACAACGGCATCGGCATGTCCGCCGAGGCGCTCACGACCGCCTTCGACCTGTTCACGCAGGGCCGGCAGGCGCTGGACCGCGCGCAGGGCGGACTGGGCCTGGGGCTCAGCATCGTGCGCAACATCGTGAAGCTCCACGGCGGCACGGTGACGGCGCGCAGCGACGGCATCGGCCAGGGATCGACGGTGGAAGTCCGGATGCCGGGCTCCGCGTCGTCGCCCGAGCCGCGGGCCGTCGCCGCCCCGGCGTCATCGCCCGCCGTCCCGTCGAGGGAACTGATGGTGATCGACGACAACGAGGATGCCGCCAACCTGCTGGGACAGTTGCTGGTCGACCAGGGGCATGCGGTGCGGGTCGCCCACCATCCCGCCGACGCGCTGCGCCTCTTCGCGGAGCGGGCGCCCCAGGTCGCCTTCATCGACATCGGCCTGCCGACGATGGACGGCTACGAACTCGCGCGGCGCCTGCGGGCGCAGACGCGCGGGGAACGGCCCCGGCTGGTCGCGCTGACCGGCTACGGCCTGGCGTCGGACCGGGCGAGGGCGCTCGCGGCGGGATTCGACGAGCACGTCGTGAAGCCCGTGTCGCCGGAGCGGCTGGAAGAGCTCATCGCGCAGCTGACATCGCGGGTCGCGGGATAATCCGTCCCCTATGTCCGCGAAGCTGTCCGCGACGTCGCTGTCGACGTCCTCCTCGAAGTTGTCCCCCTGGCGCCTGTCCGTCGCACCGATGTTGGACTGGACGACCGCCGACTGCCGCTATTTCCACCGGCTGCTGACCCGTCACACGCTGCTCTACACCGAGATGGTGACGACCGGCGCGATCCTGCACGGCGACAAGCCGCGGCACCTCGATTTCAACGAGCAGGAACACCCGGTGGCGTTGCAGCTCGGCGGTTCGGAGCCGGCCGATCTCGCGGCCTGTGCGAAGCTGGCCGAGCAATGGGGCTACGACGAGGTCAACCTGAACTGCGGCTGCCCCAGCGAGCGCGTCCAGCGCGGCGCGTTCGGTGCCTGCCTGATGGCGGAGCCGGCCCTGGTGGCCGACGGCGTCAAGGCGATGCGCGACGCGGTCGGCATCCCGGTCACCGTCAAGCACCGCATCGGCATCGACCGGATCGAGAGCTACGACTTCGTCCGCGACTTCGTCGGCCAGGTCGCCGACGCGGGCTGCGAGGTCTTCCTCGTCCACGCGCGCAATGCGTGGCTGCAGGGCCTGTCGCCCAAGGAGAACCGCGACATCCCGCCGCTGCGCTATGAACTGGTCCATCGCCTCAAGCGCGAGTTCCCGCATCTGACGATCGCGATCAACGGCGGCCTCAAGACGGACGACGAGATCGCCGCGCAGCTCGACCATGTCGACGGCGTGATGATCGGTCGGCAGGCGTATCACGAGCCCTGGCAGATGGCGCAATGGGACCAGCGCTTCTTCGGCGAGGCGCAGGCGCCGGTCGCGAGCCGCGAGGCGGTCGAGGCGCTCTGGCTGGACTACCTCGACCGGCAGGTTGCGCTGGGGAGACCCTGGTCGCAGGCGATGCGGCACGCGCTCGGCCTGTGGAACGGCCTGCCCGGCGCGCGCCGCTGGCGCCAGGTGTGGTCGGACCACAAGCTCAAGGCGATGGCGCCGCGCGAGGTCGCGAAGCTGGCGACGGACGCGCGCCTGCAGGCCGCGGAGATCGCGATGCAGCACCCGGCGTTCAAGCCGCCCGTGGACGCCTCGGCGCTTCCGGCGGCGGCCGCTCCTGTCACGAACTGACCGCGCGGCGCATCAGCATTCCGACATGGCGCCGCAAGTCTTCTTCCACTGCTATCCGACGGTGCTCGGCCACTGCGGCATCGCGTGGACCGAACGCGGCATCGTCGCCTCGCAGTTGCCGGAGGAGACGCCGTCCGTCACGCGCGACCGCATGTGGGTGCGCTTTCCCACGGGGCGCGAGGTGACCGATTTCGAACGCCTGCCCGAGGTGGTGAAGCAGGCTTGCCTCGGCGTGCGCGCCTTGCTGGACGGCGAGCCGCGCGACCTGCTCGAGATCGAGCTCGACGACAGCGCGGTGCCGGCCTTCGATCGCGAGGTGCTCGCGCTCACGCGGCGCATCCCGGTCGGTCAGACGCTGACCTATGGCGAGGTGGCCACCCGACTCGGACAACCGAACGCGGCGCGAGCCGTCGGCCGTGCGGAGGGCCACAACCCGTTCCCGCCCATCGTGCCCTGCCACCGCGTGATGGGCGCGCCGACGGCGGGCAAGGCGGCGAACCTGACGGGCTTCTCCGCGCCGGGCGGCGTCGTGACGAAGTTGAAGATCCTCGCGATCGAGGCGCGCGCGACGGGGCAGCAGGTCGGCGAGCAGCAAGACCTCTTCTGACCTCGCCGTTCGATGGCGTGCAACGCCGTTCAACGGCGTTCGATGGTCACACCCACCGGTCGTTCGGCTGCGTGCGCTCGTTGTGCTCGGCGCCGGTATTGAGCACGCCGCGGGGCTCGACGACCAGGATGTGCGTCTCCTGGGCGGCGCTGGGCTTGTGCTCCACGCCGCGCGGGACGACGAACAGCTCGCCCGCGCGCAGCGTGACCGCGCCGTCGCGGAACTCCAGACGCAGCTCGCCGGCCACGACGAGGAAGGCCTCGTCGGTCTCGGCATGCGCGTGCCACACGAAGTCGCCTTCGACCTTGGCGATCTTGAACTGGTAGTCGTTGATCTCGGCCACCACGCGCTGCGACCACTGCTCATGCAGCAGCGACAGCTTGTCGGCGAGGTTGACGGCGCGATAGTCCCGGAGCGGGGCCGGCGTGGGGGCGGTCGTTGTCATGGCGTTCAAGGCGGTGTGCGCGTGGAAGTCAGTCGGGAGCGCCCATCTTGGCGACCGCTGCGCAGCGCGTCTTGAACGATCGTGCGTCTAGGTCGTCTAGGTCGTCTCGGTCCTGCCTGGCAGGCGCCTGCCCGACATGCGCAACCACCGCGCCGGCGTGACGCCGAAGGCCTTCGCGAACTGGCGTGTGAGGTGGCTCTGGTCCGCGAAGCCGGCGTGGGCGGCGCAGTCCGCGAGCGGCTGCCCGGCGAGCATCAACCGGCGCGCGAGGTCCAGGCGCCGCAGCGTCAGATAGCGGTAGGGGCTGGTGCCGAAGCTGGCGCGGAAGTCGCGCGAGAGGCTCCATCGATCGCGCCCCGCGGCCTCGGCGAGTTCGTCCAGCGTCACGACGCTGTCGAGCCGGTCGTCCATGAGCTCGCGTGCGACGAGCGCGGCACGGTAGTCGCCGCGCACGGGCCGCGGCGTCGAGCCGGCCGCGAGCTGCAAGGCGGTGGCGAGTTCGAGCAGCCCGTCGTCCTGTTCCAGTGCGTCGAGCGGCGCGGCGAGTTGCGCCAGCAGGGCGCGCGTCGCGCGGGCGAGTCGGGGGTCCGTCGACACGCCGCCCGGCACGAAGGGCAGGGCGACGCCGCCCAGCATCTCCTGCAGCCGGGCCGGCGCCAGGTAGAGGATGCGATAGCGGAAGCCGGCGTCAGTGCCTGCGTGCCCGTCATGCGGCTCGTCGGGATGCAGCACGACCGTGTGCCCGGCCAGGCTGTGCCGCAACGACGAGCGGTAGGTGAAGGACTGGACGCCGCTCAGCGTGCTGCCGATGGCGTAGGTGTCGTGGCGATGCGGGGTGTAGGCCTCGCCATGAAAAAAGGCCTCGAGTCGATCGAGGCCGTCCTGGCCCGCGCCGTGGCGCACCCAGTCGGTGTCCGCGGCGCTGGCGTGTGTCATGGCAGACGCAGCAGGCTCGGGACGCTCAGTCCCAGGGAGCCGCCTCGGCGGCGAGGTCCTCGTCCTTGGCGGGCGAGGCCGTCTTGGACGACTTCGCCGCCGTGGCGTCGGATGCCGATTCCGATGCGGCCGGTTTGGACGACGCGCTGCCCGGGGCATGTTCCGCAGCGATCTTGGCCGACTGGCCGATGAAGTCCAGCTCGCCGCCCAGGCCTTCGATCATGTCGGGGATCAACTGCGCGAGTTCACCGGTGGCCAGCGCCGCGTCGACGTCGAAGGCCTCGTCCTTGGCCGGCTTGTCGCGGCCGTCGAACACTACGTCCAGGAACTTGATGCCCTTGATCTGCATCGTGTCGGTGAGCGTGAAGGAGACCCGCTCCTTCCAGGTCATGGCCAGACGAGTCGGCATCTTGCCGCTGGTCAGGTGCGCCTTCACCTCGTCGGTGTCCAGGTGGTGGCGGGCGTAGCGCACGGCGGCCTTCATCTCGTCGGCGGCCTTGAGTTCGCAGTCGCGGTCGATGACGAAGTCCGCGGGCGGCACGCCGTCCATCAGCCACGCGGCCATGCAGGCGGCCGGCGATTCGGCGCTCTGCAGCAGGTGCAGGTTGATCGACGAATCGGCCTTCACCAGCAGCGTGATCAGCTCGTCGGCCTTGCCGATCGAGCCCGCATCCACCATCAGGAAGCCTTGCTTGGGGGAGATCCACACCCGCAGGTGGGACTGCAGCGTGAACGCGCGCGGCAGCAGCTCCAGCGTGGCCTGCTCCTTCATGTCGCGCTGTTGCTTCTTGCCGGGGCGGCGGCCGGTCTCCAGCTCGATGCGCTCGACCATCTCGTCGACCTTTTCGCGCACCACCGAGCCGGGCAGCACGCGCTTTTCCATGCGCAGGCTCAGCAGCCAGTGGTCGCCGATCTCCTCCAGCAATCGCGCGCCCGGTTCGCCACGCGGCGGCACCCAGCCGGCGGACAGCGCCTCGGTGGCGCCGCAGGGGACGAAACGTTCGTTCTCGAGGGCGTCCTCGAGCTTCTCGACATTGGGCTGCCAGTCGGCGGCCAGGCGGTAAACGATCAGGTTCTTGAACATACGGACGACAACTCGCGACAACGTCAGGACTACAGCAATGAAAACGGGGCCACGCGGAGGGCGCGGGCCCCGTTCAGACGATGTGGTGATTGTCTCAGGTCTGGGGGCCTCGCCGGCAGCGGAACAACCCCCTTGCGTTCGTTACGACGCTGACGCCTGCTGTTCGCTGGCGATCTGGCGCAGCGCCTGCTCGAAGGCCTCCGGCGGCTGGCCGCCGGAGATCAGGTACTTCTCATTGATCACGACCGCGGGCACCGAGCTGATGCCCCGGCTCTGCCAGAGCGATTCGGATTCGCGCACCTCGTCGGCGAACTCACCGCTGTCGAACACGCGCGCCGCTTCGGTGGCGTCGAGGCCGATCTCGCGTACCGTCTCCAGCAGCGTCTCGCGGTCGCCCGGGTTCTTGCCGTTGGTGTGATACGCGGTCAGCAGCGCGAGCTTCAGGTCGCGTTGCGCCTGCGCCGATTGCAGCCCGGCCCAGTGCAGCAGCCGGTGCGCGTCGAAGGTGTTCCAGATGCGGCTGCGCGCGCCTTCGGTGAAGGTGAATCCGACGTCGGCGCCGCGCTGCTTCAGGTGCGCGCGGATGTCCTTGCGCTGCTCGGGCGTGGAGCGGTACTTGCGCGTCAGGTGCTCCTCGATGTCCTCGCCCTCGGGGACCATCTGCGGGTTCAGCTCGAAGGGCTGGAAGTGGATGTCGACCGGCACGTCCGGCACGCGGGCGAGGGCGGTCTCCAGCGACTTCAGGCCGACGGCGCACCAGGGGCAGGCCACGTCGGAGACGAAATCGATGCGCAGCGGCTGCAGCGGCTGGCTCTTGGAATCGGTGGTGTCGTTCATGTCGCCGACTCTAGCCAGAAGCTCAAGTCAACACGCGGTCGCTGGGCTTTGCGAGGTAGAACCACTCGTGGCCGGGTTCCGAGTTGTTGTTCGGGAACACGATCCGGCCGCCGGAGGGCGCCAGCACCGGCGTGCCGTCGGCGCGGGTGCCGATGCGTTCGCCCTCGGCGATCGCGTCGAAGCTGGCCCAGGGACGTTCGAAACGGTCGTCCAGGCTCTCGCGGTCCACGACCTCGTAGAGCTGCAGCACCTCGACGGGGCGCTTCGGATCGGCGAGCTCGACGCCTTCCGGCGCGATCATGCCCAGCAGCACCAGCGTGCGCAGGATCGCCTTGAACGCGACCTCGGGGCCCTGCGGATCGGCGTGCTGGCCGCATTCCAGTGTGATGCAGTAGCCGCCGGTGCTGCGCATGTATTCGGTGGTCCCGACGCCGTAGTGCGGGTCCTGCTGCAGCGCCATCTTGCGCGAGCCGTCCGCGGCCTTGTCGGCGCGGCGCTTCAGGCCCAGCGCGTAGGTCGACAGCCAGCCTTCGACCAGGCGCGAGGTGCCCACCGCCATCGCCAGCGCGCTCTCGGCGGCCTGGTGGCGGAAGGGCTCCAGCTCGCCGTCGTTGTCGCGCGGGCCGATCATCGCGAAGGCGGGGCCGGGGTTGTTGAAGCTGTGCAGGTCCAGCAGCACGTCGCTGGCGGCGATCCACGGGCACAGGCGGTTGGCGATGCGGTCCTCGAAATCCTGCGGGATCGGATTGACGCGCAGGTTGCGGTTGAGGTTGCGCTCGCCTTCGCGGCGCTGCAGGCGGTGGGCCAGCGGGTTGACGATGGGGATCATCGTCAGCGTGCCCTTGAGCAGCGTCAGCGCGCCCTCGTCCAGCATCGCCAGCACGCGCTGGATGCCGCTGACGCCGGCGACCTCGTTGCCGTGCACGGCGCCCGTCACCAGCAGCTTGGGGCCGGGCTTGAGGCCGGCGAACTGGTGGACGCGGAGGTGGGTCGGGTGGTCGGTGCGGGCGTCGCTCATGGCGTGGCGGAAGGGCTCGAAAAAGGAACCCGAAGCATAGGCCCGCCCGAGGCTGCGCATCGCGTCCGCGTGCGGGGCGCGTATGCCGAAAGCGCGGACGGCGATGAGTTGAAGTTGAGGAACGCCGCGCGCGACGATCAGCCGGCTGAACCGGCGTTCATCCTCGGCTCAGGCGCCGAGCAGCGCGTCCGGATCGAGCGCTGCGTCGCAGGACCAGTGCGTGTTCGGCAGCTCGCCGGCGGGTGCGCCGTCGACCCAGCGCGTCAGGCGGTACAGCGTGCCGAAGGCGAAGTCCGGCGGCGCCTCGCCCGGGCCGGCGAGCAGCTCGCCGCCGCGGCGCACGTTGTCGGCCATCCAGGCCGGCAGGCGCAGGTGATACGGATTGCGGGCGATCTCGCCGTGATGACAGGCCAGCGCGCGCACCAGCAGCGCGGTGTCGCGCTGGCCGGTCTCGACGAGCGTCGTCGGCAGGGGCTGAGTGGCCCAGAACTCGGTGTGCGCGAAGACCGTGGAGATCTTCGCCTGCGCGAGCGCCTCGCTCACCAGCAGGTGCACGCCGATGTGCGTCGGGATGCCGTCGCCCGCATGCGGCACGAGGATCAGCGCGGGCTTCTCGGCGACCAGCAGTTCGGCGACCAGGCGCACCTGCTGCTGCCACAGCGGCGTGCGCGCGGCGGCGGCTTCGGGCTTCACCTGTTCGAAGCCGTCCGCGGCCAGCAGGCGCAGGTCGAAGCCCAGCACGTCGCAGGCGGCGCCGAGTTCCGTCCAGCGCTCGGCGCGGCGGTCCTGCTTGCTCCCCAGCGTCACGGCGATGTTGGTGACGCGCCAACCGGCCTCCTGGCGCAGCCGCAGCGGCAGCGCGCCGACGATGCATTCGTCGTCCGGATGCGGCGCGAAGACCAGCACGTGCGGTGTCCGTGGCGACGTCTGTTGCGACGACGCCCCGACCTTGGTACCGGAACCATCCTGAGCCGACGTCGCGACCGATTTCGGCGTCAAAGGACTCACACCGGTACGCACGGGTTGCCGCAGGACGGCATACCAGCTGGCGATCCAGCTTTCCCAGTCGGCCTGGCTGGCGGCGGGACTGGCAGCGGTCGGGAAAGCAGGCGTAGGAGCCGGGGAAGGGGCGTTCGCGTTCATCGGCGGGGCGTTGGCGGCCCGGGCGTCAGCCGTCCGGGCAAGTTCGATCGACCCATCTTAGCGGGCCGGATCTCCGAATGGTATTACATTGGTAGTAAAACTAGATGGAGACCGGTGTAATCCCCGACAAGACCGGTTGGAACGTCCGGCGGGCATGCCGCGGGCCCGGAGAACGGGCCGCCGAAGGCGGTCGTCAGGCGGGCGCGCGCCCCGGCCAGGTGGCCAGCACCACCCCGCCCAGCGCCAGCGCGTAGGCGAGCAGCTGGATGCCGCTCATCTGCTCGCCGAGCAGGACCAGCCCGATGAGCGCGGTCGAGATCGGCAGGAACACCATGAAGACGCCGGCCTTGGCGGCGCTCACGTGCTGCAGGCCCTTCATCCACAGCCAGACGGTCACGGTGCTGGCGGCGATGGCGTAGAACAGCAGCAGGCCCCAGTCCTTGATCGCGACGCTGCCGAAGTCGAAGTCCACGGCCTGCCACAGGCCCAGCGGCGTGACGAGGACCAGGCCCCACAGGTTGATCAGCGCGCTGATGCGGCGCGGCGGCAGCTCGGCGGCCAGGCGCTTGCCGATGACGACATAGCTGGCCTCGCAGCAGACCGCGCCGACGAGCAGCAGCGCGCCCAGGCCGGACGTCGCGGCGCCCGCGCCGTCGCCGTGCTTGCTCAGCGCCACCATCGCGATGCCGCCGACCGCCATCGCGATGCCGAACAGCGTGCGCGGCGCGATGCGTTCGCGCAGGAAGATCCAGCTCATCAGCGCGACGGTCGCCGGGATGCCGGCCATGATCACGCCGGCCACCACGGCCGAGCTGTGCTTCATCCCGAACAGCAGGCAGATCGAGAACAGGAAGTTCCCGAAGAAGGATTCGAGGAACAGCAGGAAGCGCGTCCGGCCGGTGAGCGGCTTCTCGGTCGGGCCGCGCCGCAGCCACGGCAGCATGAACACGGCGGCCATGCCGAAGCGCAGGAAGGCCAGCAGGAAGACCGGGAACACGACCACCAGCAGCTTGGACAGTCCGACATAGCTGCCGATCACGCTCGTGCTGGCCGCCAGGCTCAGGTAGGAGAGCCATGGGACATGGTGGCCGTGGGCGCCGTGAGCGGTTGCGGCCGCCGCGGTGGTCTCGGCGGCAGGAGCGGTCGTTGCGGTCGCGGGTGTGCGGTCGGTTGTGGCGTTGGACATGGTGGGTGATGATGCCCGACGCAGGGAGGGCTCAGACATGGCGACAGGGGTGGGAGCGACGGCGGCGGGTTACTCGGGAACGCCCCTCGCACGCAAGCTGGGGATCCAGGCGGGCAGCACGTTGTGGACCTTGAGTGCGCCCGAGGGCTACGAGGACTGGCTCGCGCCGATGCCCGAGGGTGTCACGCGCGCGAAGCAGCCGTCGACCCAGGTCGACGTCGCGCACGTGTTCCTCATCGAACGCGAAGACCTCGCGCATCAGTTGAAGGCCTTGCGCGCGAAGCTGCGCGACGATGCGGCGCTGTGGATCTCATGGCCGAAGAAGTCCTCGAAGGTCCCGACCACCATCACCGAGGACGTCATCCGCGAGGAGTGCCTGCCGCTCGGCTGGGTTGACGTGAAGGTCTGCGCGGTGAGCGAGGTGTGGTCGGGGCTCAAGCTGATGGTCCGCAAAGAACTGCGGGCAGTCAGCAAGTGATGGGGGACGGCAGAGCGCGGGGTCTTGGCGCTTGACGCCAAGGCCCTGCGCTCTGGCGGCCAACGCCCTGGCCAAAGCAGGTGGAAAGCGTCCTCACTTCAGGCGCCGCAGGGCCACCCGGATTGCATCGATCATCCGATCCAAGTGTTCCCGCTCCGCGATCAGCGGCGGCGACAAGGCCAGGATGTCGCCGGTCGTCCGGATCAGCACGCCTTGCTGCCAGCAGTCGAGGAAGGTCTCGAAAGCGCGCTTGGTCGGCTCGCCGGCGCGCGGCGACAGCTCGACGCCGCCGACCAGGCCGAGGTTGCGCACGTCGATGACGTGGGGTTCGCCGCGCAGCGAATGCAGCTGTTCGGCGAAGTAGCCCTGCAGTTCCGACGCCCGCGTCAGCAGTCCTTCCTCCGCGTAGGTGTCCAGCGTCGCGATGCCCGCTGCGCAGGCCAGCGGATGCGCCGAGTACGTGTACCCGTGGAAGAACTCGATCAGGTGATCCGGCCCGGTCATGAAGGTGTCGTGGATGCGCTGCTGCGCGAACACCGCGCCCATCGGCACGCAGCCGTTGGTGAGGCCCTTGGCCACCGTCATCAGGTCCGGCGTCACGCCGAAGGTCTGCGCCGCGAAGGGGCTGCCGGTGCGGCCGAAGCCCGTGATGACCTCGTCGAAGATCAGCAGGATGCCGTGCCTGTCGCAGATCTCGCGCAGGCGCTGCAGGTAACCCTGCGGCGGGATCAGCACGCCGGCCGAGCCGGCCACCGGCTCCACGATCACCGCGGCGATCGTCGACGCGTCGTGCAGCGCGACCATCCGCTCCAGGTCGTCGGCCAGTTCCGCGCCGTGCGGCGGCAGGCCGACGCTGAAGGCGTTGCGGCCGATGTCGTGCGTGTGGCGCAAGTGGTCGACGCCCGCCAGCAGCGAGCCGAACATCTTGCGGTTCGCCACCATCCCGCCCACCGACATGCCGCCGAAGTTGACGCCGTGATAGCCGCGTTCGCGGCCGATCAGGCGCGTGCGCTGGCCTTCGCCGCGCACGCGGTGGTAGGCCAGCGCGATCTTCAGCGCTGTCTCCACCGACTCCGATCCGGAGTTGGTGAAGAACACCTTGTTCATGCCGTCCGGTGCGATCTCCGCGAGCCGCGAGGCCAGCTCGAACGCCTTCGGATGCGCCATCTGGAACGGCGGCGCGAAGTCGAGTTCCGCCGCCTGTTCCTGGATCGCCTTCACGATGCGCGGCCGGTTGTGGCCCGCGTTCACGCACCACAGGCCGGCCACGCCGTCCAGGATCTGCCGCCCCTGGTCGTCGGTGAAGAACATGCCGTCGGCGCGCGTCAGCAGGCGCGGCGACTGCTTGAACTGGCGGTTTGCCGTGAACGGCATCCAGTAGGCGTCGAGGTCGGGGCGGGCAGGCGTGGACATGAGAACTCCCGGAGCGCGGTCGGCGCGCGTGATCGATAGGCTCAGCGGTGGGGCTCAGCGATGGATCCAGTCTAGGCAAGCGCGCGCGCAATCGGTGAGCGTTCCGGCGGCGGGGAAACCCTCAATGACGCAATCCAGTGCGGCTTCATGGCGAAATCTTCGAACAGAATGCCGTTCATGATCAAGGAAGTGCAACTGGATGCGATCGACCGCGCCATCCTCGCGGTCTTGCAGCGCGATGCGCGCATCTCGAATCAGGACCTCGCGCAGCAGGTCCATCTGTCGCCGTCGGCGTGCCTGCGGCGGGTCAAGCGGCTGGAGGATTCCGGCGTGATCGACCGCGTGGTCGCGCTGCTCAATCCGAAAGCGATCGGTAAGCCGGGGACGAGCTGGACCATCGTCAACGTCGAGCGCATGACGCCCGCCGCGCTGGCCGAGTTCGAACAGGCCGTGAAGGATGCGCCCGACATCCTCGACTGCTTCTACGTCGCCGGCAGCAACGACTACCTGCTGCGCTTCGCCTACAAGGACGCCGAGGACCTCGAGCGCCTGCACACGCATGTACTCATGCAACTGCCCGGCGTGGCGAAGGCGAACTCCATGCTGGTGCTGCGCACCGTCAAGAAGACAAGCGCGTTCCCGTTGGACTGACGTCCGACCCACGCTGGGCAAGCTCTGTCAGGCATGTCGAGGGTCAGGTCGTGCGCGGCCGCAGCACGCGCAGCATCGGCAGCAGCTGGATCAGCAGCATCGCGCCCAGGATCAGCGCGCAGCCCAGCAGTCCGGCGCCGTTGAGGCGGTCGCCCATCATCAGGTAGCCGAAGACGGCGGCGAACAGCGTCTCGGACGACAGGATGATCGCGGCGTCCGCCGCGTGCGCGTAGCGCTGCGCGACGACCTGGCCTGTGAAGGCGACGCCCACCGACAGCACGCCGGTGTACAGGATGGGCCCGGCGGCGGCTTCGATGCCGGCCCAGCTCCACGATTCGAAGAACAGCGCCCAGACTAGCGCGACCACGCCGCAGAACAGGAACTGCCCGCCCGCCACGGTGAACGGCGCGTTCATCCGGTCCGCGACCATGCCCACCAGCAGCACGTGCACCGCCCACGGCAGCGAGGAGGCGATGACCCAGGCGTCGCCCACGCCGATGTCGAGTTCATGCGCGCCCGAGAGCAGGAAGGCGCCCACCAGGCAGGCCAGCGCGCCCGGCCACACCGACCAGTGCGGCAGGTGGCGCAGCACCAGCCAGCCCAGCAGCGGCACTAGCGGCACGTACAGCGCGGTCAGGAAACCGGCGTTGGTCACCGACGTGTACTGGATGCCGATCTGCTGCAGCGCCGCGCCCGTGGTCAGCAGCGCGCCCAGTCCCATGATCTTCAGCGCGTCGCTGCCGCGAAGCACCGTCGCGCCCGGCGCGCGACGCTCGCGCACGATCAACGGCAGCACCACCAGCGCACCGATCAGGAAGCGGATGCCGGTGAACATCATCGGACCGATGCTCTCCATGCCGTGGGCCTGGGCGACGAAGGCCGAGCCCCAGATCATCGCGATCAGGGTCAGCAGCAGATTGGCTTGGATGCGGGTCATGGGCGGGAGTGTCGGGGATCTCGGCGCCCGCGCCGGATGGCACGGACGGGTCAGCCTTCTTGGGCTGGCAGGGGAGGCTTGCAGCAGCAGCTTCCGCCGGAGTTGGCAGGCAGTGCGGCGGTCAGCTGCTCAGGTAGGCGATTTCTTCATCGCTGAAGCCGGCGGCGCTGCGCGCCTCGACATTGAACGGCGGGCGCAGCCGCGGCGCCTCGTAGCGTTCCACGAGTTCGGGATAGAGCGTCAGCGGATCCAGCCCGCGCTCGCGGCACAGGTGGCGGTACCAATGGTTGCCGATGCGGACGTGGCCGACCTCGTCGCGCAGGATCACGTCGAGGATCTCCACCGCGCGCGCGTCGCCGGCCTTGGCGAACTTCGCCTGCAGCGGCGGCGTCGCGTCCAGCCCGCGCGCCTCCAGCGTGCGCGGCACCAGCGCCATGCGCGCGAGCACGTCGCCCGCCGTGCGCATCGCCATCGTCCACAGGCCGTCATGCGCGTCGAAGTCGCCGTAGGACTTGCCCAGGCCGCGCAGATGCTCGTCGAGCAGCGTGAAGTGCAGCGCCTCCTCGGACGCGACCTGCAGCCAGTCGAGGTAGTAGGCGCGCGGCATGCCCGGGAAACGCCAGACCGCGTCCAGCGCCAGGTTGATCGCGTTGAACTCGATGTGCGCGATCGCGTGGATCAGCGCCGCGCGGCCTTCCGGCGTGAACGGCGAGCGCGAGCCCACCTGCAGCGCGGCGAGCAGCCGCGGCCGTTCCGGGCGTCCGGGCGGTTCGGTGTCGGGGGTGAGGAGGGCGGCGACGTCGAGCTCGGCGGCCTCTGCCGCCCGGTACAGCTCACGGGCCGCGAGCGCCTTGGTCTGCGGCTCCGCGATGAGAAGCACCTGCAGCGCGCGGGTTCGAAGTTCCATTCGTAGAATTATCCCTTTTGGAGAACCGCATGGCCGTCTACCGCCTCGGCGAACACACGCCGGAACTCGGCACCGGCGTCTGGGTCGCCGACAGCGCGCAGGTCGTCGGCCGCGTCACGCTCGGGGACGACGTCAGCGTCTGGTTCAACGCCGTCCTGCGCGGCGACAGCGAACACCTCACCATCGGCGCCGGCAGCAACATCCAGGACGGCAGCGTCCTGCACGCCGATGCCGGCATGCCGCTGGTCCTCGGCCGCAACGTCACCGTCGGCCACCAGGTCATGCTGCACGGCTGCACCGTCGGCGACAACGCGCTGATCGGCATCGGCGCGGTCGTGCTCAACGGCGCGCGCATCGGCGCCAACTGCCTGGTCGGCGCCGGTGCGCTGGTCACCGAGGGCAAGGAATTTCCCGACGGCAGCCTCATCGTCGGCTCGCCCGCGCGCGTCGTGCGCGAGCTCACGCCGCAGCAGATCCAGGGCCTGGCGATGAGCGCCGCCCATTACGTCAGGAACGGCCAGCGCTACGCCGAGGAACTCGTCCGCATTGACGATCCTCAATCCGCCCCCAGATAACTCGAATTCAAAGGAACCCCCATGGCGACGTCCATCAAGCCCGCTCCGAGCGAGCTCCACAAATTTCTCTTCGAAGGCCTGCCCGTGCGCGGCATGCTGGTCCGGCTCGACGACAGCTGGAAGGAACTGCTCGGCCGCCGCAAGGAGCCGCTGGCGCCGGCCGTGCGCGACCTGCTCGGCCAGATGACCGCGGCCGGCGTGCTCATGCAGGCCAACATCAAGTTCAACGGCGCGCTGATCTTCCAGGTCATGGGCGACGGGCCGCTGAAGCTGGCGGTCGTCGAAGTGCAGCCGGATGCGAGCTTCCGCTCCACCGCCAAGACGCGCGAGACGGTGGTCGACGGCGCGACCCTGCAGCAGATGCTCAACGTGCACGGCCAGGGTCGTGTCGCGATCACGCTCGATCCGAAGGATCGCCTGCCGGGTCAGCAGCCCTACCAGGGCGTCGTGCCGCTGAGCGGTCCGCAGGGCCAGCCGCTGGAGAAGCTCAGCGACGTGCTGCAGCACTACATGCGGCAGTCCGAGCAACTGGAGACCACGCTGGTGCTGGCCGCCAACGACCAGCTCGCTGCCGGTCTGCTGATCCAGCGCCTGCCGATCGAAGGCGAGGGCAACCTCGAGCCGGGCGCTTCCTCGGGTGTCGCGCGCGAGGAGATGGAGGACGCCTACAACCGCATCAGCATGCTGGCTGCGACCTTGACTGCGGAAGAGCTGCTGACGCTGGACAGCGACACCATCCTGCGTCGCCTGTTCTGGGAAGAGAACGTCCGCCGTTTCGATCCGCAATACCCGCGCTTTGCCTGCACCTGCTCACGCGAGCGCGTGGGCCGCATGCTGCTGGGTCTGGGCAGACAGGAGGTCGACGAGATCCTGGCCGAGCTGGGCGGTGTCGAGATCGGCTGCGAGTTCTGCGGCAACCACTATGTCTTCGACCCGGTGGATGTCGGCGAGCTCTTCACCGACCCGCAGAACCAGGCTCCGGGTTCGAAGAACGTCCAGTAACGACGCCGCCTCGCTGCACCGCCGCGCCAAGAACGGGGGTCAGCGAGTGCTTGTGGGGCCGGAGTGATGCTGGGGGTTCGCGGACGCGATGCCCCCTGCGTCGCGGAGAGCCCGCGCCTGGCTTTCCGAAGTCGTTCTTCGAATGGTCAGGGCGTATCCACCCGCACTGAGCGATCCAGCGCCGTGGGCTTCACGCGCTGGGTCCCATGGGCCTTGAAGTAGGCTTCCAGCGCATCCACGTCCATCGGCCCGGTCTGCACCAGGCGCGCTGTCGTGAAGGTCTTGAAGCTGTCCCCGCCCACCTGCAGGAAGTTGTTGATCGCGACGCGGACCTTCTGGTCGGGCGCGACGGCCTTGCCGTTCAGCGTCATGCTGCCGGGCACCACGTGCGAGCCGAAGGGACGGCGGTTGTCCCAGCGGTAGCTGAAGCCTTGAGAGGTCTGCAGCGGCAGGAATTTCTTCGGGTCGTTGGCCCACCATTGTTCTTCCAGCACGGCCTGCAGCTGCGCGCCTGACAGTTCCACCACCACCAGCGCGTTCGAGAACGGCAGCGCTGCGAACAGGTCGCCGTAGGTGACCGTGTCGTCGTCGCGATGGATCAGTCCGGTGCGCACGCCGCCGATGTTCTGGAACGCGACCTGCGCGCCGCCGTTCTCCGGCGCGCGTGTCGCGGCCAGCATGGCATCGGCCACGAGCTGGCCCATCGTCGTGCCGCCGCCGTCGCTCCTGTCGTCGCCTTCCTTGCTCAGCGCCTGGGCCAGGAAGCCGACCTTGCGCTCGATCAGCGGCTGCGCCACGTGCTGGTAGCTGCTGATCAGCAGCGTCTGGCGCGGGTCCTTCGCCGTCTCCGGACGTACCACGACGTTGTTGGCGCGGACCTCGGTCATCGTGCCGGTGGCGCGGTCCAGGGTCAGGTCGATCTCGGTGACCAGGGTGCCGTACTTGTCGCCGCTGGTGACCAGCCGGCCGTCGACGCGGCAGTTGTAGGCGCGGTGCGTGTGGCCCGACACGATCAGGCCGACGCGCTTGTCCAGCTTCTTGACGATGTCGACGATCGGTCCGGAGATCTCCGGGCACTCGTTGATGCCACCGGTCGGGTAGCCGCCTTCGTGGATCAGCACGACGAAGGCGTGCACGCCCTGACGCTCGAGCTCGGGCACCAGGCGGTTGATCGTCTCGGCCTCGTCGTCGAAGCGCAGGCCGCGGATGCCGGTCGGGCTGACCAGTTCCGGCGTGCCCTTCAGCGACAGCCCGATGAAGCCCACCGGCACGCCGTCGAAGCGCTTGATCGCGTAGGCCGGCAGCACCGACTGGCCGGTCTTCTCGTCGATGGTGCTGGCGGCGAGGTACTGGTACTTCGCGCCCTTGAACTCGGTCGGGCCCTTGCAGCCGTCCTTCGTGTGGCAGCCGCCGCGCTGCTTGCGCAGCAGTTCCTCGATGCCCTGGTCGAACTCGTGATTGCCGACCGAGGAGATGTCCAAGCCCATCATGCCGAGCGACTCGATCGTCGACTCGTCATGGAACAGCGCCGACAGCAGCGGGCTTGCGCCGACCAGGTCTCCGGCGGCCACGAACACGTGGTTGGGATTCTTCGCCTTGATCTGCGCGACCACGGTCGCCATGCGCTCGGCGCCGCCGGCCTCCAGCGTGATCGTCTTGTCGGGGTTCTGCGGGTCCGGCAGCTTGATGCCGCCGGCCGGCGGGAGCAGGTTGCCGTGGAAGTCGTTGATCGCCAGCACCTTGACGGCCACCGTCGCGGTGGCAGGTCTTGCGGCCTTGACGGTCTTGGCGGCGCCCGGCGCGTCCAGCGACGGCGGCAGCGGCGCCTGCGGTCCGGAGGAGCTCAGCGATCCGCAGGCGGCGAGCAGCGCCGCGCTCAGCAGCATCGACAGGGCGCCCAACGGGCGGCGGACGGAAGGACGGTTCATCGGGGAGGCTCCAGGAACGCCATGAATCTCGAAAAATTCGATGCTCGCAAATGTTTGCGAGACCGAAGCGGCGGATTGTGCCTCGCCTGTGTGGCGGCGCCGTGAGTGCCGCGTTCAGTCGCGCGGTGGGCGTTCGGCGTCGCGGCTGGCGGTGCGGCTGGCGTGCTCGCACGCCGGGTCGTCGCAGAGTTCGCAGCCCTGCCAACGGCCGTCACCGCCCAGGCTTTCCTCGCGCTGCAGCAGGCGGCCGAAGAGACCGTCCTCGCGGCCGAGGTGCGGCCTCAGCAGCGGACCGAGCGCGTTGAGCGCCTGCTGCAGCCGCTCCGGGCCGCTGCCCGAGACCAGGCTGTAGCCCAGGCCCGCGTCGCGCAGCGCGCGGCGTAGCAGGCGGTCGGTGGGCTGCTGCGCATGCGGACCGTCGCGCATGTTGTCGGCGATCCAGGGCAGGTCGAGCGCCATCAGCAGGGTGGCGTCCATGCGGGCCTGGACCTGAAGGGCGAACGGGTAGAGGCTGGTGTCGTCGAAGAGCTGCTCGCTGTAGACGGCGGTCATCAGCGGCGTCGTGTCGTGCAGGACGAGGTCGTGATCCGTCGCGGCGGCTTCGGCCCGGCGCCATTGTTCCTCGGCGATCCCCCGCTGCTCGTCAGGGCGCGGCGTGCGCTGCTCGCGCTCGCACCACTCGCGCAGGTACTCGCCGACCAGCGCGCAACGCAGCCGCGTCTGGGCGCTCAGGTGCGCCAGTAGCGCGACGCCGAGGCGGCTCTTGCCGGTGCTCTCGGCGCCGACGAGGGCGATGTGCAGGGTCATGGGAGAACGGCAGGCGCGGACGCTTCGGGTCGACGGGGTCAGGTGTCGCCGCTCAGGCGGCGATCGCCGCCGGTCGCAGCTGTCGTTGCCACGCCCGCCAGCCCGCCACCGACATCGGCACGAACACCGCGTACAGCACGACCGTCAGCCAGTAGCCCTTCAGCGCGAACAGTCCGATGCTGACCAGGTTGACCATCACCCAGACGGGCCAGTTCTCCTGGTACTTGCGGCCGAGCAGCCACTGGCCGGTGATGCTGGCCACCGTGGGGAGGGCATCCCAATAGGGGAGGGGGGAATCGGTGCGGTGCTGCAGGAACAGTCCCAGCAGCGGCCAGGCCGCGAGCGTGAACAGCAGGGCGGTGACCCGGCCCTTGGGCCCCAGCGTGCGCACGTGCAAGGTGTCGCCGTCTGCGGTGCGGCCGCGCATCCACTGCCACCAACCCCACAGCGCCAGTGCCGCGAACAGCAGCTGCAGCGACGCCTCGCCGTAGAGCTTGCCGCTCCAGAACAGCAGGAAGTAGAGCAGCGAACTGGTCAGCGCCAGCGGCCACGCCATCACCTGCACGCGCATGTTGCAGACGACCATCCAGATCGCGAGCGCGAAGGCGACGAGCTCCAGCCAGCTGATCGGGCTGCCCAGGGCATGGAAGGCGGGCGACAGCGCCCAGGCGAGCACGGCATCCATCGGCGAAAGCATGCGGGTATGCGGAAGGGAAAGTGCGGAGAGGGAGATTGTCGCGTGTCCCGGCGCCTCAGCGCCGCAGCGGGACGAAGACCTCGTCCGGCTTGACCATGCCCAGTTCCATGCGGGCCTTTTCCTCGACCATCTCCAGGCCTTCGCGCAGGTCCAGCAGTTCGGCCTGCAGCTGCGCGTTGCGCGCGCGGGCCTTCTCGTTGGCGTCGGCCTGCTCGCGCAGCTCGGCACGCAACTGGACGCCGCGGGCCAGTCCGCCCTTGCCGAACCAGAGCTGGGCCTGGATGGCGACAAGGAACGCGGTGAGGACGATGGCCAGGGCTTTCACAGGCCGCGAGTTTAGCTGCAACGAAAAAGGGCAGGCCCGCTGGCCTGCCCTTCGAACGCGGGGAGCGCCCGCGCGGTGCACACGGTTGGCGCCGTGCACCTTGCCGACAACCCCCCGCCGGAGCAGGGGGGCGGCGCAGGCGATCAGCGCAGGTTGTAGAACGCCGCGCGGCCCGGGTACACCGCCACGTCGCCCAGGTCTTCCTCGATGCGCAGCAGCTGGTTGTACTTGGCCATGCGGTCCGAACGCGACAGCGAACCCGTCTTGATCTGGCCGGCGTTCAGGCCGACCGCGATGTCGGAAATGGTCGAATCTTCGGTCTCGCCCGAGCGGTGCGAGATCACGGCCGTGTAGCCGGCGCGCTTGGCCATCTCGATGGCGGCGAAGGTCTCGGTCAGCGTGCCGATCTGGTTGATCTTGATCAGGATCGAGTTGGCGATGCCCTTGTCGATGCCTTCCTTCAGGATCTTGGTGTTGGTGACGAACAGGTCGTCGCCCACCAGCTGCACCTTGTCGCCCAGCTTCTCGGTGATGTGCTTCCAGCCGTCCCAGTCGCCTTCGGCCATGCCGTCCTCGATCGAGATGATGGGGTACTTGTCGACCCAGGTGGCCAGCATGTCGGTCCACTGCTCGGCCGTCAGCTGGATGCCGCCTTCGCCTTCCAGCACGTACTTGCCGTCCTTGTAGAACTCGCTGGCGGCGCAGTCCAGGCCCAGGGCGATCTGCTCGCCGGCGGTGTAGCCGGCCTTGTCGATCGCTTCCAGGATCATCTGGATCGCGGCTTCGTGGTTCTCGACGTTCGGGGCGAAGCCGCCTTCGTCGCCGACGGCGGTCGACATGCCCTTGGCGTCGATGATCTTCTTCAGCGCATGGAAGACTTCCGCGCCCCAGCGCAGCGCCTCGCGGAACGACGGCGCGCCCACGGGGATGATCATCAGCTCCTGCAGGTCGATGGAGTTGTTGGCGTGCGCGCCGCCGTTGATGACGTTCATCATCGGCACCGGCAGCTGGTTGCCGCTCATGCCGCCGAAGTAGCGGTACAGCGGCAGGCCCGATTCTTCCGCGGCGGCGCGCGCCACGGCCATCGACACGGCCAGCATGGCGTTCGCGCCCAGGCGGCTCTTGTTCTCGGTGCCGTCCAGGTCGATCAGGGTCTTGTCCAGGAAGGCCTGCTCGGAGGCGTCCAGGCCCAGCACGGCTTCCGAGATCTCGGTGTTGATGTGCTCGACGGCCTTCAGCACGCCCTTGCCCAGGTAGCGCGACTTGTCGCCGTCACGCAGTTCGATGGCTTCGCGCGAGCCGGTGGACGCGCCCGACGGCACGGCCGCGCGGCCCATCACGCCGGACTCCAGCAGCACGTCGCATTCCACGGTGGGGTTGCCGCGGCTGTCGAGGATCTCTCGGCCGACGATGTCAACAATGGCGCTCATGGGAACAGTCTCCAGAAGTGAAAAAACTCGGTCGGCGCGCATGGTGCCAGCAACGGGTTACCTGTGCTGAACATCTTGGGCGTCAGTCAGAGGCCCGAGAGGGCCGACTTATCAAGCGAAGCCGAGGGAACCGGCTTTGCCGGGCCCTCTGGCTTGCCCCCTTGGGGGGCGCGCGCGAGCGCGTAGGGGGGAGCCATTCATTCAGACGCCGTCGACCACGATCATGCGCATGACGCCGGCGTGCTCGCGCAGCGACTTGGCATGCTGATAGGTCTCGGAGTCGTAGAAGGCCTTGGCCGCCGCGCGGTCGGGGAACTTCAGCACCACCAGGCGGTTCGGCGTCCAGGGGCCTTCCAGCACCTCGAACGCGCCGCCGCGGACCAGCACCTCCGCGCCGTGCTCCTGCATCGCCTTCGTGCTCCATTCGCGGTACTTCGCCATCTGGTCGGCGTCGGTCACGGTCACGTCGGCAATGATGAAGGCGGGCATGGGCGGTGTCTCGTTCGTGGGTGTCTGAAGTCGTCCGGATCCCGGCGCGGATCAGGCCGCCGCGGGGGCGCTGACCTCGTGGCCGGCCTTGGCCTTGTGTTCCAGCGCGGCCTTGATGAACGCGATGAACAGCGGGTGGCCGTCCCACGGGGTCGACTTGAACTCCGGGTGGAACTGCACGCCCATGTACCAGGGGTGCACGGTGCGCGGCAGTTCGACGATCTCGGTCAGCTTCTCGCGCTGCGTGATCGCCGAGATCACCAGGCCGGCGTCCTGCAGCTGTTCCAGGTATTGCTCGTTGGCTTCGTAGCGGTGGCGGTGACGCTCGTTCACCACCGGGCCGTAGATCTCGTAGGCCAGCGTGCCCGGCTTGACGTCGGAGCTCTGCGCGCCCAGGCGCATGGTGCCGCCGAGGTCGGACTGGGCGTTGCGCTTCTGGATGGAGCCGTCCGCGTCCTGCCATTCGTCGATCAGCGCGATCACCTTGTGCGGCGCGTCGGGTTCGAACTCGGTCGAGTTTGCGCCGTCCAGGTGGGCCTTGTGGCGCGCGTACTCGATGGTCGCGACCTGCATGCCCAGGCAGATGCCCAGGTAAGGCGTCTTGTGCTCGCGGGCGTACTGGGCGGCGAGGATCTTGCCCTCGACGCCGCGCTTGCCGAAGCCGCCGGGCACCAGGATCGCGTCGTACTTGTCGAGCTGCTTCGAGTGTTCCGCGTCCAGCGTCTCCGAGTCCACGTACTCGATGTTGACGCGGGCGTGGTTGTGGATGCCGGCGTGGCGCAGCGCCTCGTTCAGCGACTTGTAGCTGTCCGACAGGTCGGTGTACTTGCCGCACATGGCGATGGTGACTTCGGTCTTGGGGTTCTCGACCTCGTTGACCAGCGTGTCCCAACGCTTCAGGTCGGTGGACTTGGTGTTGAGCTGCAGCTTGGTGCAGATCAGCTGGTCCAGGCCCTGCTCGTGCAGCACGCGCGGCACCTTGTAGATGGTGTTCACATCCCACATGGAGATCACGCCGTACTCGGGCACGTTGGTGAACAGCGAGATCTTCTCGCGCTCGTCGTCGGGCACGCGGCGGTCGGCGCGGCACAGCAGCGCGTCGGGCTGGATGCCGATCTCGCGCAGCTTCTGCACCGTGTGCTGGGTCGGCTTGGTCTTGAGTTCGCCGGCCGCGGCGATCCACGGCACGTAGGTCAGGTGCACGAACGCGACGTTCGTCGGGCCCATCTTGAGGCTCATCTGACGCGCGGCTTCGAGGAAGGGCAGCGACTCGATGTCGCCGACCGTGCCGCCGATCTCGACGATCGCCACGTCCACCGCGTCCGGCGTGCCGTGACCGGCGCCGCGACGGATGAAATCCTGCATCTCGTTGGTGATGTGCGGGATCACCTGGACGGTCTTGCCGAGGTAGTCACCGCGGCGTTCCTTCTCCAGCACCGACATGTAGATCTGTCCGGTGGTGAAGTTGTTGCTCTTCTTCATCCGCGTGGTGATGAAGCGCTCGTAGTGACCCAGGTCCAGGTCGGTCTCCGCCCCGTCGTCCGTCACGAACACTTCACCGTGCTGGAACGGCGACATCGTCCCCGGATCCACGTTGATGTAGGGATCCAGCTTGATCAGGGTGACTTTGAGGCCGCGGGACTCGAGAAGGGCCGCGAGAGAGGCCGATGCGATGCCCTTGCCGAGAGAGGACACGACACCGCCGGTGACGAAGACGTACTTGGTCATTGTCTTGCAGCGCGGGGACTTCCGAGCGGAATCCCGAAAACGCCGTGGTGGTAAAGCGCGATTATAGCGATGCCGTTTTGGCCTCGATGTCGCCCATCAGTTCGAGGACGAGGGCAGCCGTGTCGTCGGGTCTTTCGAAGGGGTAGAGGTGGGTGCCTTCGAACCAGCGGAACAGGTCCTTGGCCAGCGCCTTGGAGCCGGCCGCGTTGGCGTGCCGGAGTTCCTCCGACTGCGTGCCGGCGATGAAAGCCACCGGGCACTTGGGCGCGTGGCCCTTCAGGATGCGCGGCAGGTTGTGCGGCAGCGTGTTGTAGATGCGGGTCTCGATCTCGCGCTTGAAGCCCAGGCGCACCTGGCCGTCCTCGTGCGCGTCGAAGCCGCTGGCGATGTAGTCCTTGAGCACGCGGGGATCCCAGCGTGCGAACTTGTTCTTGGCGGCGAAGTGCGCATGCGCCTCGTCGAGGCTGGGCCATTCGTAGCGCCGCTGGTGCGAGATCTTGCCCGGCGAGATGCGCTTCATCAGACCGGTGGACTTCACCACCTGCACGCTGTGCGCGCGCCAGCCGTCGATCACCGGCGAGTCCAGCATCACCAGCCCGCGCGCCAGCCCCGGCTTGCGGCAGGCGACCAGCAGCGACAGCAGCCCGCCGAGCGAGTGTCCCGCCAGCATCACCGGTCCGGTCGGCCGGACCTCGTCCTGGATGAAGTGCAGCAGCTCGTCGCGCAGGTGCGGCCAGTTGCTGGTCACCGGATAGCGCGGATCGTGGCCGATGCGCGGCAGGGCGTGCACGGTCCAGCCCGCGTCGCGCCAGCGGTCGAACAGCACCCGGTAGCAGCCCGCCGGAAACCCGTTGGCATGCGAGAAGACGAGGGTCTTGGCGGCGTCCATGGGCGGGGAGGGCCTGTCGGGTGGAAAGGGCGGAAAGGGCGGAAAAAGCGGAAAGGGCTGAGGCGCCGGCTCAGTCGCGGCCGGCGGCCAGCAGCTTGAGCTGGTACAGCGCCGCGTGGGCCTCGCGCGGGCTCAGCGCATCGGGATCGAGGTCGCGCAGCGCGTCCAGCAGTTCGGACGGTTCCTGCGCCGCCGCGCCCGGCGCGGGTTCCGGCGGTGCGGCGAACAGGTCGATCTGCGACTCGCCTTCGGTGGCCCGGGCTTCGAGCGCTTCCAGCGCCGCGCGGGCCTGGCGCACCACCGGACCCGGCATGCCGGCCAGCCGCGCGACCTGCACGCCGTAGCTGCGGCTCGCGGGGCCCGGCTGGATCTCGTGCAGGAACACGATGTCCTCGCCGCTCTCGACCGCCGACACATGCATGTTGACCGCCTGCGGGTGCTTGGCCGGGAACTCGGTCAGCTCGAAGTAGTGCGTCGCGAACAGGGTGAACGCGCGGCACTTGTCGTGCAGGTGGGTGGCGATCGCGCCGGCCAGCGCCAGGCCGTCGAAGGTCGAGGTGCCGCGGCCGATCTCGTCCATCAGCACCAGCGACTGTTCCGTCGCGCTGTGCAGGATGGCGGCGCCTTCGGTCATCTCGAGCATGAAGGTGGACTGCGCGTTCGCAAGGTCGTCCGCCGCGCCGATGCGCGTGTGGATCGCGTCGATGGGGCCGAGCCGGCAGGCGCTCGCCGGCACGTAGGCGCCGATGCCCGCCAGCAGCGCGATCAGCGCGACCTGCCGCATGAAGGTGCTCTTGCCGCCCATGTTGGGGCCGGTGATGACCATCAGCTTGGTGCGGGCGTCCAGGCGGCAGTCGTTGGCCATGAACTCGCCGCCGCCGGTCTCGCGCAGGCGGGCCTCGACCACCGGATGGCGGCCGCCCTGGATGTCGATGCAGGGATGCGGAACGAACTCCGGGCGGCACCAGTTCAGCGTCGCCGCGCGTTCGGCCAGCGCCGCCAGCGCGTCCAGCGAGGCGAGCGAGCGCGCCAGGCGGCTCAGCGCCGGCAGTTCCTCGGTGAGCTGATCGATGACCAGCTCGAAGAGCATCTTCTCGCGGGCCAGCGCGCGTTCGTTCGCGGACAGCGACTTGTCCTCGAAGGCCTTGAGCTCGGGCGTGATGAAACGCTCGGCGTTGGTCAGCGTCTGGCGGCGGGTGTAGTCGGCGGGGATCTTGCCGAGGCCGCTGTTGGTGACCTCGATGTGGAAGCCGTGCACCTTGTTGAACTTGACGCGCAGGTTGTTGATGCCGGTGCGGGCGCGTTCGCGGACCTCCATCGCGAGCAGGAACTTGTCGCAGTCGGTCTGCACGGCGCGCAGGTCGTCGAGCTCCTCGTCGAAGCCCTTGGCGATCACGCCGCCGTCGCGGATCAGCGCCAGCGGTTCCTCGGCGATCGCGCGGCTCAGCAGTTCGGCGATGTGCGGCGAGGCGCGCAGGCCTTCGGACAGCTGTTCCAGCAGGGCCGCGCCGCCGGGCACGGTCTGGGCCAGTTCGGGCAGGATCAGCAGGGTCGCCCGCAGGCCGGCGAGTTCGCGCGGCTTCACCTGGCGCAGCGCGATGCGCGCGGTGATGCGCTCGACGTCGGAGACCTGGCGGAACGCCTCGCGCAGCGGCTCGACGCCGGCGACCATCAGCTCGGCGATGGCGTCCTGGCGCACCCGGGCGGTGCTGCGGTCGCGTTCCGGATGCAGCAGCCAGTGGCGCAGCGTGCGGCTGCCCATGCCGGTGCGGCAGGTGTCCAGCAGCGACAGCAGCGTGGGCGCGGTTTCGCCGCGCAGCGTCTGCGTCAGCTCCAGGTTGCGTTGCGTGGCGGGTGGCAGGTCCAGCAGGTCGGAGCTGCGCACCACGCGCAGACTCTTCAAGTGGGTCAGCGCGCGCGCGCCCTGCGTGCTTTCGGCATAGGTCAGCAGGCAGGCCGCCGCCGCGTGGGCGACGGGCAGGTCATGGGCGTTGAGGCCCTGCAGGTTGATCACGCCGAGCTGCTCGCAGAGCTTGCGGTTGCCCAGGGGCGCGTCGAAATGCCAGTTCTGGCGGTTGGTGATCGGCAGCTTGGCGGCCAGCACGGCCTGCGGATGCTTCTCGCGGTCGGCCAGGACTTCGGCCGGCGACAGGCGGGCGATCCAGGACGGCAGGTCGCGTTCGCTGCACTGCGCCAGTCCGATCTGGCCCTGGGTCATCGAGAGCCAGGCCAGACCCAGGGTCTTGCCCTGGGTGGCGACGGCCAGCAGGACGGAGTCCTGCTTGTCGGCGAGCAGCTCCTGGTCGATGACGGTGCCGGGCGTGGCGACGCGCTGGACCTTGCGCTCGACGGGGCCCTTGCCGACGCCGACCTCGCCGGTCTGCTCGGCGATGGCGACGGACTCGCCGAGCTTGATCAGCTTGGCGAGGTAGGAGTCCAGCGAGTGCACCGGTACGCCGGCCATCACCACGGGTTCGCCGCCGCTCTGGCCGCGGGTCGTCAGCGTGACGTCGAGCAGCGCGTTGGCCTTGCGCGCGTCGTCGTAGAAGACCTCGTAGAAGTCCCCCATCCGGTAGAAGAGCAGCGTGTCCGGATGCTCGGCCTTGAGGCCGAAATACTGCTGCATCATCGGCGTGTGGTGGCTGTAATCGGCGGGGACGGCACTGGTCATCGGGGTCGGTGGGGGCGGCAAATGGACAACGCCCTCGGGATGAGGGCGCTGGGGCGGCTGATTGGGGAACGAGTGTAGGGCATGGCCGTTCATGGTCGAGTGCTCCGGGCTCATTGGTAGAGACGATGTTCGGGATCCAGCCAGACGATGTAGAACACCTCGTCGACCAGGATGCCGTGGACGCGCCCGTGCTTGTTGGCGCTGAGTTGGAATTGCCAGGCTTCGTGACCGTCCCAATCGCCCGGCAATGGTGGAAAGCCGCGTGTCTCGGTCGTTTCCTCCCAGACGTGTCGATGCGCGCGGAGCGCCTTGCCCTTGCTGCATCGGAACTTTTCGACCTGAAGCGAGGAGATTGCTTGCAGCCTCGATAGCAGATGCAGCAGGTACTGCCGCGCGTCGATGGGCGATTCCAGCCCGAACTTTCGAGTCGTCTGCAGCAGACGGAAGGAAAACTTCATCAGATCGTCTGGCAAGCCTCGGCTGACATGTTCACGGACGGCAGGCCTCAGGGGCTGGCGCTTGTTCATGCGGCCTCCCTCAGCGCGTCCTCTGCCTGGAAGAAGCGCTTCATCGACTCGTGGGTGACTTCCGCGCGACAACCTTCGTGATGGTTGGACAGGCCGTTTCGAGCCTCCATCCAAGGCGCCTCCATGCGCGTACGGATGTGCAGTGAATAGCCGGTATCGATCCCGTAGAGCTCGATGACCTCATCGATCAGCTTGCGCAACCGGACGTCAAGGTCTTGTGGCTGTTCGATGGGCTCCATGATCGGACGACCCCAATGCCCGTTGTAGAGATCGTGGACCGCCGGGCAGGTCGGTCCGTGCATCCAGGCTTCCAGCCGCTCCGGAAAGGCGGGCTCCTCGAAATGCGCGAGATGCCAGCCCTGCACGTAGTACAGCAGCTTGTGCAGCTTCGCTGTCGTGATGGGATCGCCGACCTCCTGGAATGCGGCAAGGATGTAGTCGGAGATCTTCTTGGCAGTGACGGTGGCGGTGGAGGGCATGGTGTTCACCTCTCGGGTCGTTGTGCGAAATGCTTGAAGCCATGCTAGGTCTGCTGCAGCGGGCCGCGCTTCAACCGTTCGCGCCAAAAACGACAAAGCCCTCCAAGGGAGGGCTCTGTTTGATCGGCGTCAAAGACGCCGCGGATCGTCGGGAAGGCCGATGGAATCAGGCTTCCGCGCCGCCGTCGTTCTTCTTGATGCGCACCGGCGCGCGCTTCTTGGTCGCGTCGGTTCCCCCTTCGGTGGTGGCCGCGGCCTTCTTCTTGGGGGCCGCCTTGTCGGTCGGCGCTCCGCCGGCGGCCGCCTCGGCGTCGGCGTCCAGCGCGTCCTGCGTGATCACGCGGGTGTAGGGCGCCAGGATCTGGACCAGCGGGCCGTAGATGCGCGGCGTGCCGGCCACGATCTCGCGCTGGTGCAGGAAGTCCGGCTCGCCGGTGAAATTGCCCACCAGGCCGCCCGCTTCCTGGATGATCAGCGAGCCTGCGGCCACGTCCCAGGGGTTCAGGCCGGTCTCGAAGAAGCCGTCGTAGTGGCCGGCGGCCACGTAGCACAGGTCCAGCGCCGCGGCGCCCGGACGACGCACGCCGGCGACCTCGGTCATCACTTCCTCGAACATCTTCAGGTAGCGCTTGAAGTTGTCGCCGCGACGGAACGGGAAGCCCGTGCCGATCAGCGCGTCGCTCATGCGGGTGCGCTTGCTCACGCGGATGCGCTTGTCGTTCAGGTAGGCGCCGCGGCCCTTGGTCGCGTAGAACAGGTCGTTGCGGGTCGGGTCGTAGACGACGGCCTGCTGCACGATGTTGCGGTGCGCCAGCGCGATCGACACGCAGTAGAACGGCAGGCCGTGGATGAAGTTGGTCGTGCCGTCCAGCGGGTCGATGATCCACTGGTACTCGGAATGCTTCGCGCCGTATTCGCGGCCGGATTCTTCGGCCAGGATGCCGTGGTCGGGGTAGGCCTGCAGCAGCGTCTCGATGATCGCCTGCTCGGCGGCCTGGTCCACTTCGGTCACGAAGTCGTTGGGCGACTTGGTGTTGATCTTCAGGATGTCCAGGTCCATCGACGCGCGGTTGATGATCGCGCCGGCGGTACGCGCCGCCTTGATGGCGACGTTGAGCATGGGATGGTGAGCGGCTTGCGTCATGCGGGACGGTTCCTGTGGGAAGTGGACTGGCGAAAGGAAAGAGCGGGCGCTGGCTCGGGGCCGGCGCGGATAATCCTCCATTTTGACACAGACTCGTGGTTTCCCCTATGCCCCCGGCTGACTCCGGCACGACCGCTCTCCTTCCGACGTCGGATCCGACACGTTTCGTGCTGATCGAGACCAGCCACCCCGGCAACGTCGGCTCGACCGCGCGGGCGATGAAGGTGATGGGCTTCCGCGACCTGGTGCTGGTGCGGCCGCGCTTCGCCGACGTGCTGAGCCAGGAGGAGACGGTCGCCATGGCCAGCGGCGCGGCCGACATCCTGGCGCGAGCGCGCATCGTGGATCGCGTCGAGGACGCGCTCGACGGCTGCACCTTCGTCTGCGCCACGGCGATGACGCCGAGAGACTTCGGGCCGCCGACGCGCGAGCCGAGATCGCTGTTCGCCGAACTGGCGAAGGGGGAGCCACACCCCCATCAGGTGGCCTTCCTGTTCGGGTCCGAGCGCTACGGCATGAGCAACGAGGATGTGTACCGTTCGCACGCGGTGCTGTCGATCCCGACGCATCCGGAATATGGTTCGCTGAACCTGGCGCAGGCGGTGCAGTTGATCTCCTACGACTGGCGCCAGGCGCTGGGCGGCTTCGCGGTGGAGGCACGCACCGCCGATCCGCAACTGGCCGACGCGCAGGCGGTGCAAGGCCTGCTGACGCATCTGGAAAGCAGCCTCGTGCACCTCGGCTACCTCGACCCGGCGTCGCCCAAGAAGCTGATGCCGCGTCTGAACCAACTCTTCAATCGCGCGGGTCTGACCAAGGAAGAGATCCACATCCTGCGCGGTATCGCCCGTGCGATAGCGAAGACCCACCCCGCCGCCGGCACGCCCCCCGCACTTGGGGGAGACGAGTAGCGCAAGCCTGGCCGAGGGCGTGGTGCTCGCGCGGCACACCAGTAAGCCTGCGCCGGGCAAGGTCGGGACCCGCCGCTAAACTGGCCGACCCTCAGCTCCAGCCCCTCGCGGGCTGCCATCGGGTTCCCCCACCATGTTCCAGCGTCTTCGCGAAGACATCGCCTGCATCCTCGAACGCGACCCCGCCGCTCGCTCGGCCTGGGAGGTGCTGACCTGTTACCCGGGTCTGCACGCGTTGGTGGTGCATCGGTGTGCGCACTGGTTCTGGCGGCGCGGGTTCCGGTGGCTGGGGCGCTTCACGTCCCACATCGGCCGCTTCCTCACCGGCATCGAGATCCACCCCGGCGCGACCATCGGCCGGCGGGTGTTCATCGACCACGGCATGGGCGTCGTCATCGGCGAGATGACCGAGATCGGCGACGAGGTCACCATCTACCAGGGCGTGACCCTGGGCGGCACCTCGCTGGTGAAGGGCGCCAAACGGCACCCGACGCTGGAGCGCGGCGTCATCGTCGGTGCGAACGCCTGCATCCTCGGCGGCTTCACGGTCGGGGAGGGCGCGCGCGTCGGCTCCGGCGCGGTGGTGACCAAGCCGGTGCCTGCGGGCGCGACGGCGGTCGGCAATCCGGCGCGCGTCATCGAGGCCAAGCTCGATGCCAGACGCGAGGAGGCCGCGGCGCGGATGGGCTTCTCGGCCTACGGCGTGACGCAGGGCGACGATCCGGTGGCGCTGGCCATGAAGGGTCTGATCGACAACGCCGCCACCCAGGAGCACCAGATCGCGCTGCTGTGGCAGGCGATCGCGAAGCTGTCCGAGGAAGAGCGCAAGGACTGCGTGCCGCAAGGCGCGCAGCAGGGCGAGCACTTCGATGCGGCGGAGCTGTCGCGGCTGGTGAAGTGAGCCGCTGATCTACCGGGCCGCAGCGCCTGACTTGCTCCCTCTCCCGCTTGCGGGAGAGGGCAGGGGTGAGGGCCAGCGACGGTGGAAGTACTGAAGACTTCTTGCTGACTGCCTAGTCCGCTGGCCCTCACCCCAACCCTCTCCCGCAAACGGGAGAGGGGGCAAGAGAAGCGGAGGCGAATCAGTGATGGTGCCCGTGCGCGCCGTGCGCGTGGCCGTGCTCGATCTCTTCCTGCGATGCGGCGCGGACGTCGGTCACCTTGACGCTGATCTTCAGGTGCTGGCCGGCCAGCGGGTGGTTGCCGTCCAGGTGCACGGTGTCGCCCTTGACCTTCACGACGGTGAAGACGTGGAAGCCGTCGTCGGCCGCCGGCTCTTCCTCGCCTTCCTTCGCCTGACGGATCTGGATCTGGCCGCCGACCTTCACGCCGGGCGGGAAGTCCTTCTTCGGGATGGTGATCATCAGGCTCTCGTCGCGCTCGCCGAAGCCGGTCTCGGGCGTCAGCTCGATCGTGGTGGCGAAGCCCTTCTCCTGGCCTTCCAGCGCGGCTTCGACGACCGGCAGCGTGTTGCCGTAACCGCCGATCAGCAGCGCCATCGGTTCATCGGTCTTCTCGATGATCTGGCCGAGCTTGTTCGCGACCTTCAGTTCGACGGTGGCGATGGTGTCCTTGGTGATCTTCATGGGTGTTGCTTCGGGTGTTGCGTCTTGTGGAGGCCCCTCGTGGAGGCCGCAGGGGTGGTCAGCCCGGGCGCTTGGGCCGTTGGGCGGTCTTGGGACGGAAGGCGGCGCAGATGGCGTCGCGTGTTTCGAGGTAGGGGCCGCCGATCAGGTCGATGCAGTACGGCACCGCGGCGAAGATGCCGCTGGCGGCCTCGTGGCCGGCCAGCGTCTCGGCGATCGCCTTGGGCTGGCCCGGCAGGTTGATGATCAACGCCTGGCCGCGGATCACCGCGACCTGGCGTGACAGGATCGCGGTCGGCACGAATCGCAGCGAGATCTGCCGCATCTGCTCGCCGAAGCCCGGCATCACGCGGTCGGCGACGTCCATCGTCGCCTCGGGCGTGACGTCGCGGATCGCGGGGCCGGTGCCGCCGGTGGTCAGCACGAGATGGCAGCCGGACTCGTCGACGAGCTCGCGCAAGGTCTGCGCGATGAGCGCGCGTTCGTCGGGGATCAGCCGCGGCTGGAACTCGATCGGATTGATCAGTGCCGAGCGCAGCCAGTCCTGCAGCGCGGGCAGGCCCTTGTCCTCGTAGACGCCGCTGGAGGCGCGGTCGCTGATCGACACGATGCCGATGCGGACCGCCTCAGGCGGAAGCAGCGCCGCGCCGCCGTCCGATGGGGCCGCCGGGACCGCCGGCTCACTCATCGTCGTCCTCGTCGGAGGCATCCGCGTCCTCGTTCGCCGAGGCGTTGTCCTTGCCGGCGAGCACGTGGCCCTTCACGAACTGGAACAGCTCGCGCCAGGCGCGGCCGTTGCGCTGCTCGGGCGCCTGCGCGCGGTCCTTGCGGGCGGCGCGGATCAGGCTGCGCAGCTGCTGCGTGTCGACCTCGTCGAAGGCGTCGATGAAGCCCTGCAGCGCGCTGTCTTCCTCGACCAGCCGCACGCGCCAGCGTTCGGCCTGGTGCAGCTCCAGCGAATCCTGCGCGCGGCCGAGCTTGAACTCGGCGACGGCCTGGCGGATCGGTTCGGGATCGACCTGGCGCATCAGCTTGCCGATCAGCTGCAGGTGGCGCTTCTTGCCGCTGCGCGCGGTGCCGGCGACGATGCGGCGGCCTTCCTTGATCGCGTCGAGCAGCGACTCGGGCAGGTCGAGCGCGGCCACGCGCTTCTCGGGCAGCGTCAGCAGTTCCTCGCCCAGCGCCTGCAGCGCGTCCATGTCGCGCTTGAGCTGGCTTTTGCTGGGGCGGTCGTCTTCGAAGTCGTCGAAGTCCGCGCGGTCGTCGTGGTCGTCGTGATCGGGGGTCATGAGAGGAAGAATGCGAGAAGCCCCGACCGGAAGGGCGGGGCACAGCGCCCGTATGATAGTCGCCACCCCGCCGCGGCCTCGGATCCCCCAGGCCGCGCTGCTTTCAAAGAGACCGTATTCATGAGTCAAGCCGAGCAAGGATTCGCCTACAGCCAGGACCACTTCCGCCAGTTGATCGAGGACGTCCTGGCCGAGGCCAAACGCCAGGGCGCCAGCGACGCCGGCGCGGAGGTGTCCGAGGGCAGCGGCATGTCCGTGTCGGTGCGGCGCGGCCAGCTCGAGAACGTCGAGCGCAACCGCGACAAGTCGCTGGGCATCTCGGTCTACCTGGGTCAGCGCAGAGGCAACGCGAGCACCTCGGACTTCTCGCCGCAGGCGCTGAAGGACACGGTGCGCGCGGCCTACGACATCGCGCGCTTCACGGCCGAGGACGAGTTCGCCGGCCTGCCGGACGAGCAGGACCTGTCGCTCGACGAGGCGGCGCGGCCGTCGCTGGACCTGTTCCATCCGTGGTCGGTCACCGCCGAGCAGGCCGCCGAACTGGCGCTGCGCTGCGAGGAGGCCGCGCTGAAGACGGACGCGCGCATCACCAATTCGGAAGGCGCGGCGGTCTCGGCGCAGCAGTCGCACTTCTATTCGGGCAACTCGCGCGGCTTCCGCGGCGGGTATGCGAGCTCGCGGCATTCGCTGTCGGTCGCTCCGATCGCCGGCCGCGGCGCCGGCATGGAACGCGACGCCTGGTACAGCTCGATGCGCGATTCGGCCGATCTGTCCTCCGCTGAAACGATCGGCCGCTATGCCGCCGAGCGCGCGCTGGCGCGACTCAAGGGCCGCAAGGTCAAGACGGCCAGCGTGCCGGTGCTGTTCGAGGCCCCGGTCGCGGCCGGCCTGCTGGGCGCGCTCGTGCAGGCCACCAGCGGCGGCGCGCTCTATCGCCGCGCAAGCTTCCTGATCGACAGCCTGGATCAGCAGATCCTCTCGCCGCACGTCGAGGTCGTCGAGGATCCGCACATCGTCAAGGGCAAGGGCAGCTCGCCCTTCGACGACGAAGGCGTGGTCACCAAGGCCCGCACCGTGGTCGATGCGGGCGTGCTCAAGGGCTACTTCCTGTCGACCTACTCGGCGCGCAAGCTGGGCCTGCGCACGACGGGCCACGCGGGCGGCTCGCACAACCTGACGATGCGCAGCAAGGCCACGGCACCCGGCGACGACCTGCCGACGATGCTGCGCCGCCTGGGCACCGGCCTGTTCGTCACCGAGCTGATGGGGCAGGGCGTCAACTACGTGACCGGCGACTACTCGCGCGGCGCGAGCGGCTACTGGGTCGAGAACGGCGTCATCGCCTTCCCGGTCAACGAGATCACGATCGCCGGCAACGTCAGGGAGATGTTCAAGCAGATCGTGGGCATTGGCGCCGACACGTACACGCTGGGCAGCAAGACCGTGGGCTCCATCCTGCTGGAGAACATGAAGCTCGCCGGGGCCTGAGTCTCCCCGGGCTTGTCAGGTTGACGCCAGCCCTCCAGTAGTTAATCCTGTTTTCGCTCAAGGGTGCCCGTGACGCGGCGCCCATACCAACGAAAAAGGAGACTTCATGGAGCGTCGTTCGTTCGTCAAGAATGCCGGCCTGGCCGGCGTGCTGGCCGCGGGTGCGGCACCGGCCATCGTGCATGCGCAGGCCAACATCCGGTGGCGGATGGCGTCGAGCTTCCCCAAGCAGCTCGACACGATCTACGGCGGCGGCGAGGTCTTCGCCAAGAAGGTCAGCGAGCTCAGCGGCGGCAAGTTCCAGATCAGCGTGCACGCGGGCGGCGAACTGATGCCGGCCTTCGGCGTGGTCGACGGCGTGCAGAACGCGACGGTCGAGATCGCGCACACGGTGCCGTACTACTTCTTCGGCAAGGACGAGACCTTCGCCATCGGCGCGTCCATCCCGTTCGGGCTGAACTCGCGGCAGATGACGGCGTGGACCTACCACGGCAACGGCCTGAAGCTGATGCGCGAGTTCTACCGGAACTACAACATCATCAACTTCCCCGGCGGCAACACCGGCGCGCAGATGGCAGGCTGGTACCGCAAGGAGATCAAGTCGGCGGCGGACTTCAAGGGTCTGAAGTTCCGCATCGGCGGCTTCGCGGGCCGGGTGATCGAGCGCATGGGCGGCGTGCCGCAGAACCTGCCGGGCGGGGAGCTGTATTCCGCGCTGGAGAAGGGCACGATCGACGCGGCGGAATGGGTGGGGCCGTACGACGACCTGAAGCTGGGCTTCAACAAGGTGGCGCCGTTCTACTACTACCCCGGCTGGTGGGAGGGCGGCCCGCAGGTCGACTTCTTCATCAACACCAAGGCCTATGAAGGGCTGTCGCCCGAGTACAAGGCGATCGTCGAGGCGGCGTCCGCGTACGTGCACGTGGACATGCAGGCCAAGTACGACGTGCTGAACCCGCAGGCGCTCAAGCAGCTGGTGGCGGCCAAGACCAAGCTGATGCGTTTCCCGAAGGACACGATGGACCTGGCGTTCAAGGAGTCGATGGCGCTGTACGCGGAGCTGTCGGCGAAGAACCCGAACTGGAAGAAGGTCTACGAGGATTACGCCAACTTCCGGCGTGACCAGAACCTGTGGTTCCGCTTCGCGGAAGCGGGCTTCGACGACTACATGCAGTCGCAGCGGTTCTGATCCACCCGATCCCTCGCTGACCGCGGGCCGCGCTCCGACAAGGGGCGCGGCCCGTACCGCTTGTGGGGTGACCGGGGGCCGAGGACAGGAGCCGTGGCGGCACAATCGGTCCTCGACCAATCGGCATCAGGATGAGTTCATGAATCAGGAAACGCAGTCGCTTGAAGCGCTCCTCAAGGCCCTTCGCGTGCTGCTCACGGTGCTGCTGGCGCTGGTCGTCCTCGCGGTCATCTGCTTCCGGCTCTTCGCTTACTCGTTCACCTATGCGTCGCCGCCGTTCTGGTCGCTCGTGCCGGCGGGCGTGCTGGCGGGGTTGCTCGTCATGCGGCTCGTGCCGCAACGCATGCGCCGTGTCGGCGCGGTGCTGCTGCTGGTGCTCTACGCACTCAGCATCGTCTTCTTCGGCTGGCGCCATGTCATGGAGCTCTACGCCACGGACGGTCCCTATGCCTTCGATCTTTTCGAGGCGGTGTTGATCGTCCTGCTGGCCGTGCCGAGCCTGGTGCGTCCGCGATCCACCTTCTGAGTCGGAGCATTCATCGCCTCCCTGGTCGAGTCTTGCAGGGGCGACGTCTCACGCGCTCACGAAGGGGCGCTCCCGCATCCACTTCGTCGCCACCCACTTCTCGCCGCGCGTGACCGCGCTGCTGGCATGCAGGGAGGCATGGTCCAGCTCGCCGCGTGAGTTGGCATACTCGAAGTAGACGGCGTTGCCGCGCTGCGGCGAGACCGCCCAGCCCGCCGCCGGGAACACCGTCTCTCCGCCCGCGGGCACGTCGTTGAGGTAGGTGACCAAGGTGCTGACCCGCTGCCCGCTGCGCGCGATCGATGCCTGGTTGGCCGGGTTGGACGGCACCAGGAAGTCGTAGTGCGGGGCGCTGCCGGCGCCTTCGGGGTAGTGCAGGATCTGCAGCCCTTCGCCGTGCGAGACCGGCAGGTTCATGATCTCCGCGATGCGTCGGTCCAGGCGCGCGATCAGCGGCGTCTCGGCCGGGCGGAAGAACATGCCGAGGCTGCTGCGCAAACCGCTCACGACGTCGCGTCCGGTGCGCGGATCGACGAGCGTCGACGGCCGCAGACGGCCTCGCGCCAGGGCGATCAGCGCCTCGCACTCGTCGGCGCTGAAGACGCCGTTGAGCACCGCGAGCATCGGTCGCTCCGCACGGGCGGCGATGCGCACGACACGATCGTCCGTCGCGACCGACGTGCCCGGACGGAAGCGCGGCGTCTCGTATCGATAGGGCGGGGTGCCGTCGGGCGTCGATGACGTCGGCATTCCCGTCGACATCCCCATCGATGTCCCCATCGAGGTCGGGAAGTCCGGCAGCTCGACCTGATCGGTCGGCATGGCGCGCTCGCCGCGCCGCGCGCGCACGAACGCGTCGACGATCGCCTGCGCCGCCTCGGCCGCGATGTCGCGCTCCTGCAGCGCGCCGCGCAGCTCGCCCGGCGCCACGCCGTTGTCCAGATGCTGGCGGACCCAGTCCCCCAGCGCGGAAGGAAATCGCACGACGGTTGTCATGACGGCGCGCGCCTCAAAGCAGGTCGACGGCGACCCAGCCGGTCTCCGTCTTCTTGAACGTCTCCTGCAGCTGCGCGGTGCCTGCACCATGGATCACCTGCGCGACGACAGGGAAGACCTTCTGCAGCTCGGCGTCGCCGGTCCACGGCGCGGCCTTCACCTGGTAGGTGTAGCTCACGACCGCGTGCCGGTCCTTGCCTTCGCCGCCCAGCTCCCAGTGCACCACCTTGTCCAGGCTGAGCTTGGCCGCGCAGAAGTCGCCGCGCGTCTCCTTGCCGCCGTCGGCCTTCGGCTGCTCGCGCGTCACGTAGAACTGCTTGCCGGTCTCCGTCAGCGCATAGCGACGGACCTTCATGTGATGCGAGACCTCGTTGTCGTCCTTGACGTCGACCTCGGCCACCGTCGAGCTCGCCAGACCGAGCCGCTCCAGCACCGGCAGCTGCAGCGCGTTGCGCGCGCCGGCGTCGATCTCGCGCTGGGTCAGGTCGATCGGCCAGTCGCTCTTGGCCAGGCACAGGTCGCCGCGCTTGGCGAGGTAGTCCGTCATCCCCGGCACGAAGTGATCGGCAGTCGGCTCGGCGGAGGCCGCAGGCACGACCGGCTCCGCAGGACGCGAGCAGGCGGCGAGCATGGACAGCGCGAGCGCAGCGGTCGTGAGACCGGCGGCGCGCGTCAGGCGTTGAGAAGCACGATGAGGAGCGCGATGAGGAACGCGATGAGGAACGGAAACGGAGGTCATGCGGAAGAGGGACATGAGGGAATCGGAAGAGCGGATCACGACGTGCAGGCGCCGGCCGCAGGCGCTTTCGCGGGCTGCGTGTCCTTGTCGTTGAGCGTGTTCAGGAAGCAGATCAGGTCGGCGATGTCCTGCTCCGACATGGGCGGCTTGCTGTGCGCCGCGCGGCCGTCCAGCGGCATCTGCGTGTCGATGTTGCCGACGAACTGCTTCGGAAGATCGTCGAACTTGCGCACCTTGCCGCCGACGTACTGTGTCGTGATCAGGCCGTAGGTCGGGAAGTCGGCGTCCGGCGCCGCCTTGGGCGTGCCGCCCTCGGTCGGATACCAGAGCTCGGGCATCGTGTCGCGCGTGTTGTAGAAGCGGATCGTCTGCTCCAGCGAATGGAAGATCCCGTTGTGGAAGAAGCTGCGGCGCGTGGCCACGTTGCGCAGCGTCGGCGACTTGAACATGCCGCAGAAGGTGTTGCCCTTCACCGGCGCGTGGTCGGTGCGTTGCGGACCGCAGAGGCCGATGTCGACGTAGGACGCGTCCGCGTTGGCGGGGATCGCCGCATTGCGCGGCACGCCGATGGCCTCGTAGGAGAAGTCCGTGAAGATCGCCGTGCTGCCGTTCAGCCCGGCGCCCTGGTAGTGGCACGACGCGCAGTTGCCGCCGTTGGGATCGGCGAAGACCTTCAGGCCGCGTGCCTCGGCCGCGGTCAGCACGCCGCCGATCTTGTTGCCGATGTAGAGGTCGAACTTGCTCGAATACGGATGGAAGCTGACGTCCTCCAGCTGGAAGGCCTGCAGCGCCTTGCCGGCCGCGGCGAAGGCCTGGTCCGCGTTGTCGAAGATCGTCGCGCCGAAGGCCTGCCGGAACTGCTCGGCGTAGGGGCCGGCCTGCAGCTTCTTGACGACGTCGGCGGCACTGGCGTTGGCCATCTCGTTGGGGTCCAGCAGCGGCATGCCCGCCTGCTCGGCGAGCGTCGCCGCGCGACCGTCCCAGGCGAAGCCGCCGCCCGGGCCCGGCACGCTGACGCCGTCGGGGTTGTCGAGCAGGTCGGCGTAGGGCGGCGTCGCGTCCTTGTAGCGCAGCGAGGGCACGGCGCGCAGGCCGGCGCTCTTCAACTCGGGACCGCCGAGCTGCACCGACAGGTCGTTGGACGGACCGTAGGCGTTCTTCGGATCGTGGCAGGTGGCGCAGGCCATGCGGCCGGAGCCCGACAGCGTCGCGTCGAAGAACATCTTCCGACCGACCTCCGCGACGGGGCTCAGCGGGGTGACCGGATTCAGCGCGGTGCCGGAAGCCGCATCGGATGCCGCACTGGCCGCGGCGCCCGAGGCGGCGAGGTCCGCGTCGGGCTTGTCGGACGGCCCGCACGCCGCGAGCAGGGTGCCGAGGCCGACGCACACGCAGGCGCCGAGGAAGGCGGCCGCCGAGGCGCGCACATGGAAGAGGACGTCTCGCATGGGAAGCAGGAAGTGAAGCGAAGGAGGAGCGGGAACAGCGGGGAGAAATGCGAGGGCCGGCGGCGCTTGCGCGCCGCCGGCTTCAGACGCGGAGGACCGCGATTACTTCTTCAGCGCCCAGACGTTGGTCTGGACCGTGTCGGCACCGATCTGCGCGGCCGTGTTCACGTCGGCCGACTGCTTCTGCGTGTAGTTGGCCGGGGCCTTCCACGCGTGGTTGATGGTGCGCACCGAGTCGAAGTGGGTGTCGGCGCTGCCGGCGTATTCCGGCAGGTTGAGGATGTTGGCGGCGATGAACTTCTCGGTGTACTTCGAGCGGTTCATGTAGGACGCGTCCACCGCCGGGTCGGCCAGCTGGAACATGTTCTGCAGCGTGCGCACGAACGAGAAGTGGCTGTAGGCGTCGCCGTCGGACACGCCCTTGGGCGCGTCGGCCTGGTTCGTCAGGATGCCGAAGATGCTCTCGCCGTGACCGCGGTTGCCCTTGGTGTAGTTGTTGACGGAGCTGTCGACCGTGACCGCGCCGGTCTTGGCGTCGACGACCACCGGCTTGGACACCGCGCTGTTGGACACGTTCCAGCCGCAGCAGGAGTTGAAGCCAGAGGTGGCGTTGCCTTCGTCGAACATGAGCACGATGGCGACGCGCTTGGCCGGGTTCTTCCACAGCGCCGAGGCCTGGATCTTCTTCACCAGCGCGTCGACGTAGTTGTCGCCGCGCGTGATGATGTTGGCCGCCGAGGTCTGAGCGACGTTGTTGGACACGCTGCCGCAGTCGCTGGCCGTGGCGGCGGTGCCGTCGGTCAGCTTGCCGATGACGCTGATGCCGTGCATGTCGTCGCACTGGTCCGGGACCAGGAAGTTCAGCGTGCCCACCTTGCCGGAGGCCAGGTCGGTGCCGAGCTGGTCGACGTCGTAGTTGGCCGGCACCGCGTAGGCGGCGCTCTTCTTCATGTTGGCGTCCCACTGACCGCCGCCCATGGTGCGGTTGCTGTACTTGAACTCCGGCGCGCTGCGGACGTTCTGGTAGGCCATGCCCGGGTGGTGCTTGGTCTTGTACAGGCCGGCGGGCATCGGCAGCGTCAGGCCGGCATTGCCGACGGCGGCGGTGTTGTTGTTCAGCGTGCCGGGCGCGTAGACGTTGTCGACGGCGGTGACGGCGGCGTCGGCCACGGAGTCGGTGCGGAAGTCCTGGCCCGGGTTCATCGACTCGCTGTAGGTGCGCCAGGTCATGCCGGCGGCCGTGATCGCGTTGAACAGGTTGGGCTTGCCGACGATGTTGTGGTTGACCGCGGCGGTCTGCGTGCAGCTGGCCGCGAACGGCGAGCTCGCCAGACCCGGCTGGGTCTTGTCGGGCAGCGGCAGGTCGGTGACCGCATTGGCGCCGGTGGCGTCGCAGTTCCACTGGCTGTCGTCGGTGATGCCGAAGTCGTCGGCGCCGCCCAGGGCGGTGTAGTTCGGCTCGGACGGGTTGCCGGTGGCGTAGTAGCTGGTCAGCTGGTTGCCGGACGCGAGCAGCGCATTGATCTTGGGCGCCCACGGCGAGCCCTTGATCGACAGCGTGGCCTTGTTCTCCAGCATCACGATGAAGATGTGGTCGTAGCGCGGCACGCCTTCGAGCGCGAACGCGGCCTGCTGCGATTGCGCGAAGGTGATCTTCGTGCGCGCGTCGGCGCCGGTGGGCGCGGTGGCGGCGCTCACGTTGGCGGCGCCGGCCAGGCGCGGATCGCCGCCCGGGGTCGCGAGCGCGTCGGGGTACATGTCGCCGCGGTCCAGCTTGGTGATCGCGTAGGTGAAGCGGTTGTCCAGGGCCTTGGACTCGGCCAGCATGGCGGTCTGCTCGGCGCCGGTGACGGTGTTCACGTCGGCCAGCACGTTGGCCAGGGACACGCCGATGCGGGTGGCGACGGTCTGCTTCTCGACGGCGTAGCTGGTGCCGTTGGCTTCGACCAGGCGCTGGACTTCCGACGACAGCGGGCTGATGACGACGTTGCCGGCCTGCTCCATGACCTGGTCCAGCGACGCGCGCAGCACGTCGCGGCTGGCGACCTTGGCGCCGGTGGACAGGGAGGCGTCGGTGCCGATGTCGGCGATCAGCGCGGCGTTGGCCGGCATCGTGAGCGAGAAGTGGCCCTTGGCGTCAGTGACGACGGCGTTCTCGGTGGTGTCGCAGACGCCGTTGGCGTTGGTGTCGACGCAGACCTTGGCGCCGACGTAGTAGGCCGGATCGATCTTCGGATCGGTGGCGCTGCCCGGCGTGAAGCTGGTGGCGGTGACGACGCCGTTGATCGTGACGCTGGGGGTCGTCGGCGAGTCGCCGTCGGAGCCGCACGCCGCCAGGATGGCGGCGGCAACGAGGGTGAGCGAGGCGTTCAGCGCGGTGTTTTTGCTGTGTCGCATGGGAGTCCTGGAGTGGTGGCGATTGCTGTGCTCGAAGGCTCCGGGAGGAGACCGTTCGAAACGCCGCGCACTCTAGAAATCACGCATGACGGATCCGTGACCCCGCGCGTCAAGACCGCGTGAGGGCCCTTGCGCCGCAAGGGCTCGCGTGTTTCGCAAAGTTACGTGAAGCGATGCGCACGCTTGAAACGTGTTGCGATGCGCACGGGGCTTGGCGGAGCCTCAACGGCTCGCGACACCCGATTGGCCATGCCATCTGCGTCGCCTGCGCGATCTGCGATGCCGCGACACGCGGCGATCAGCGATGCGCTCAGCCCTTCACCCCACCCGCCGTCAGCCCCGACACGATCCACTTCTGCGCCAGCAGGAACACCGCCGTGATCGGCAGGCCCGAGAGCACGGCCGCGGCCGCGAAGTCGCCCCACAGGAAGCGCTGGTCGTGCAGGAAGTACTTGGAGCCCACCGCCAGCGTGAGGTTGGACTCCTCGCGCAGCAGCACCGACGCCACCGGGTACTCGATGATGCAGCCGATGAAGGCCAGCACGAACACCACCATCAGGATGGGCACCGCCATCGGCAGCAGCACCAGCCGGAAGGCCTGCCAGTGCGACGCGCCGTCGACCTTGGCGTTCTCCTCGATCTCCACGGGGATGGTCTCGAAGTAGCCCTTGATGGTCCAGATGTGCGTCGCCACGCCGCCCAGGTAGGCCACGATCACGCCCGCGTGCGTCTCGATGCCCAGCCACGGCACGAAGGTGCCGATGGTCTCGAAGATCGCGTAGATCGCCACCAGCGCCAGCACCGCCGGGAACATCTGCAGCAGCAGCATGCTGTTCAGGATGCTCGCCTTGAACGGGAACTTCAGCCGCGCGAAACCGTAGGCCGCCGTGGTCGAGATCGCCACGATCAGCACCGCCGAGATCGTCGCCACCTTGATCGAGTTCCACAGCCACGTCAGCACCGGGAAGGGCGGCTGCACCAGCGAACCGTCCGCCGCCTGGTACGGGATGCCCAGCGCCAGCTGCCAGTGCTCCAGGCTGATCGTCGCGGGGATCAGGCTGCCCGTGGCGAAGTTGCCCGGCCGCAGCGAGATCGACACCACCGCCAGCAGCGGGAACAGCGTGACCGCCAGGAAGATCCACAGCATCACATGCGCCGCGACGACGCGCCAGCGCGCCTGCTTGCCTCGAACGATGGCCATGTCGTGTCCTTGTCCGTCGATGCCGGCCGCGTCAGCGGTTGGCGTTGCGCATGAGGCGCAGGTTGAGCAGCGACATCCCCGCCACCAGCACGAAGATCAGCGTCGAGATTGCGGCCGCGAGCCCGAAGTCGGTGCCCGAGTCGCGGAACGCGATGCGGTAGGTGTAGCTGACCAGGATGTCGGTCTGCCCGGCGGGGATCTTGGTGGACAGGTAGTCCGGCCGCCCGTCGGTCAGCAGCGCGATCAGCACGAAGTTGTTGAAGTTGAACGCGAAGGCCGACACCAGCAGCGGCGACAACGGCTTGATGATCAGCGGCGCCGTGATCTTGAAGAAGTTGGTCAGTGGTCCTGCGCCCGCGAGGGCCGAAGCCTCGTACAAGTCAGAGGGGATCGCTTTCAGCAGCCCCGTGCACAGGATCATCACGTACGGATATCCCAGCCACACGTTGACGATCAGCAGCATGGTGCGCGCCAGCGACGGGTCCGCGAACCACGCCGGCCGCACGCCGAAGAGCGCGTCCAGGATCGCGTTGATCTCGCCGAAGTTCTGGTTGAACAGTCCCTTGAACACGAGGATGGAGATGAAGCCCGGCACCGCGTAGGGCAGGAACAGCAGCGTGCGGTAGGTCGTGCGGTAGCGCAGGTCCTCCCAGTTCAGCAGCACCGCCAGCATCATGCCGATCGCCGTCGCGAAGACCACCGTCAGCAGCGAGAACACCACCGTCCAGCCGAAGATCGACAGGAAAGGGCCGCGGAACTCCGCGTCGAACAGCATGCGCTTGTAGTTCTGCGCGCCGACCATGACCTTGTAGCCGGGCGCGAGGTGCGTGCCCGCCGCCGCGCCCTGGCCTTCGTAGTAGCCGGTGCTCGCGTCCGGGCGGAACAGGGCGCCGTCGGCGACGCGCTTCAACGTGCCGTCGGGCTGTTCCTCGAAATGCGGACGGATCGGGCCGAACTCGCGCAGGCCGAGGTAGCGCAGCGTCGAAGCGTCGCCCGTGCCGCCGGTGGCTGCGGTTCCACCGCTCTCGCCCGGCAGCCGCAAGCGCAGTTGCGCGAGCGCCTGACGGTGTTCCACCAGTTCTTTCAGCGTGAGCGCGGCCCCCAGCGTCGCGTCGGCCGGCCCGGTCGCCTGCATCGCGACGTCGATCGGCTTGGTGCCCTGGCGCAGCGCCAGCGGCGGCGACACGAACTGCGCCGTGCCGTTCGCCGGATCGCGCAGCACCACGCGGAAGTCGCCGCCGGCGCCGTGCACGGTGTAGTCGCGCACGGCTTCGAGCGCCGTGTCGTGCTGGTCGAGCAGGAACTCGCGCACGCGCTCCTGGCTGAGCAGATGGGCCGACGAGTAGTTCGTGAAGCCGATCTGCGTCGTGTACGCGAGCGGGAACGCGATGAACAGCAGCATCCCGGCCACGCCGGGGAAGAGGTAGCGATACGCGAAGCCGGCCTTGGACAGGTAGACGGCGAAGCCCGCGCCGAAGAGCAGCAGCACGCCGAACGCCCAGCTCGTCAGCCCGGCCGCGTACAGCATGAAGACGAGGTAGAGCGCCGCCAGCGCGATGACGGCCATCGTCGGCCAGTACAGCGCCTTGGCGAGCCGGTCCAGGACACCGGGCGCCTGGCGCGTGTAGGGCTCGGACAGCGGCGAGCCCGGAAGCGTGGCGGCCAGCGTCGAGGTCGATGCGGTGGTGGCGTTCATTGCTTGAGCAGCATCCGGCCCGACGCGCCGTCCAGCGCGTCCTTGGGGCTTTGCAGGCCGTTGGTGATCGCCTCCAGCGCCGCGTCCATCGCGGTCCAGAAACGTCCCACCTCGGGGATGTTGGGAATGGCCTCGCCGGCGCGGGCGTTCTCCATGCTGGCGCGGATCAGCGGGTTCACCGACAGCTGCTGGTAGAAGGCCTTGTTGGCCGGCACGCCGATGGGCACGTCGGCGTCGAGCACCTGCAGCGACGCGGGTCGCATCAGGTGGCGTTCGATGAACTCGCGCGCGAGGTCCTTGTTCTTCGACGGCGCCGAGATCATGCAGCCCAGCACCCCGACGAAGGGCTTGGACGGCTTGCCCGCCACCACCGCCGGAATCGGCGCGACGCCGATGTCGATGCCGGCCTTGCGCGCGTTCTCCCAGGCCCAGGGGCCGGAGATCATCATCGCCACCTCGCCGCGGGCGAAGCCCGATTCCATCTCGGAATAACGCGCGCCGCGCGGCATCACGCCTTCCGTGATCAGGCGCTCCAGCATCCGGCCCGCGGCCAGCGCGCCGTCGTTGTTGACGTCGACCTGGCGTGCGTCGAACTCGCCCTGCGCGTCACGTCCGAAGATCACGCCGCCGGCGCCCGCGAAGATCGGCCAGGTGAAGAAGCTCTTGTTGTAGTCCCACAGGATCGCGTGCTTGCCGCGCTGGCGCAGCTGCCTGTCGACGGCGATCAGGTCGTCCCAGGTTGCGGGCGGCTTGCTCACCAGCGCCTTGTTGTAGATCAGGCCGGTCGTCTCGATCGCGATCGGGTAGCCCCACAGGCGACCTTGATAGCGGAAGGCCTGCCACGCGGCAGGCTCCACCTCGTCGTAGAGCGCCTTGCGCGGCTGCACCGGCGTGAGCAGACCGGCCTTGGCCCACTCGCCGACGCGATCGTGCGGCCAGCAGAAGACGTCCGGCCCCTTGCCGGCGCCGGCGGCCTGCGTGTACTTCTCGGGCGCGTCGACCGGATGCTCCACGACGACCTTCACGCCGGACTCCCGCTCGAACGCGTCGCCGACCTTCTGCAGCCCGTTGTAGGCCTTGTCGCCGTTGATCCAGACGAGCAGCTTCGGTGGCGTCTGCGCCGCGACCTTTTCGCAGCCGACCAGCAGCGCGACGGCCGCCAGGAGGGCGAGTGCGCTGCGCGTCATTCGGCCGCTCCGAGCCGCTTGAAGGCCAGGCCCTGGGCGTCGAACAGATAGCAGAGGTCCGGCGGCAGATGCAGCTGCAGCGTGTCGCCCGCGCGCACGCGTGTCCTGCCGTCGAATTCGCAGGTGAGGGCGTCCTCGACGCCCGGGTAGGCGCAGTACGCGTGCGTCACGCCGCCCAGCGATTCGACGAAGGTGACGGTGCTCGCGATGAGGTTGGCGTCGCCGCCGACCTCGAAGTGCTCGGGGCGCAGGCCCAGCGTGACCTTGTCGCCGGCCTTCGCCCGCGAGGCGTCGACGCGCGTGCGGATCATCGCGCCGTCGCTCAGGCGCACCGTGGCATGGTCGGCGCCGGCGGTCACGATCGCGGCCTCGATGAAGTTCATTTTCGGGCTGCCGATGAAGCCGGCGACGAAGAGGTTGTCCGGATGTTCGTAGAGCTCCAGCGGCGTGCCGACCTGCTCGATCGAGCCGGCGCTCAGCACGACGATGCGGTCCGCCAGCGTCATCGCCTCGACCTGGTCGTGGGTGACGTAGACCATGGTGGTCTTGAGGTCCTCGTGCAGCTTCGCGAACTCGTAGCGCATGCGCACGCGCAGCGCGGCGTCGAGGTTGGACAGCGGCTCGTCGAAGAGGAAGACCTCGGGCTTGCGCACGATCGCGCGGCCGATCGCCACGCGCTGGCGCTGGCCGCCGGACAGGTCCTTGGGCTTGCGCTCCAGCAGATGCTCGATGTGCAGGATGCGCGCGGCGTAGCGCACCGAGCGGTCGATCTCGTCCTTGGGCACCTTCGCCAGCTTCAACCCGAACGCCATGTTGTCGTACAGGTTCATGTGCGGGTAGAGCGCGTAGCTCTGGAACACCATCGCGATGCCGCGCTCGGCCGGCGGCACGTCGTTGACCAGCCGGCCGCCGATGCGCAGCTCGCCGCCGGTGATGTCCTCCAGGCCCGCGATGGTGCGCAGCAGCGTGGACTTGCCGCAACCCGACGGGCCCACGAAGACCATGAACTCACCGTCCCGGATCTCCAGGTCGATGCCATGCAGGATCTTGGTCTCGCCATAGGCCTTGGCCACGGCTTGCAGCTTCACGTCCGCCACGGGGTGTCTCCTTGTTTGTAGAGAATATACATGTCTGATTGACGATTCACAACGCGACTCACCCGGAGCGTCTTGTCTTGAATCACGTCAAATCAATGACTTGGCGTCAAACGCGGGATAACCCGATGTAGTGAAACTACAGAATTTGAAAGCGCTTGAGGGATACTTGCCTCCATGATGACCGCCTCCCCCGACCGGGTCGCCGCCTTCGAGCAGGCGCTGCGACGTGAACGCCCCCTGGCCAGCCCCGCCGCCGCGGCGACCGCCGCGATCGCGTCGGCCGCTGCCGCCGGGTCCGCCGCCGCCACGGCCGCCGATCTTCACGCGATGATGCGCGCCGCCGCCGGCGCCTGCCGCGAGCTGCTGGAGCGCCGCTGGACCGCGACCCAGATCGCCGACGCCGCCCGCGGCGCCTCGGCCGACGTGCGCCGCGTGCACTACCTGTCGATGGAGTTCCTGATGGGCCGTGCGCTGGGCAATGCGCTCGCCGCGCTCAAGCTGGAAGCCCCCCTGCGCGCCGCGTTCGCGACGCACGCCGGCGAGGGTCAGTCCTTGCCCGACGTGCTGGAGCGCGAAAGCGATGCGGCGCTGGGCAACGGCGGTCTCGGACGCCTGGCCGCCTGCTTCCTCGATTCCTTCGCGGAGCTGGGTCTGCCGTCCTTCGGCTACGGTCTGCGTTATCAATACGGCATGTTCGCGCAAGGCATCCGCGACGGCCGACAGGTCGAGTCGCCCGATGACTGGATGGCGCTGGGCAATCCGTGGGAAGTGCCGCGCCCTGAATGCCGCTACCCGGTGGGCTTCGGCGGCCACGTCGAGGTGGATCCCAGCGGCTCGCGCCGCTGGTGGCCGAGCGAGCACCTGATCGCGCAGGCCTACGACTTCATCGTCCCCGCGCACCACAGCGAGCGCGTCTCGACCCTGCGCCAGTGGCACGCGCAGTCCGCCGCGCCCATCGACTTCGCCGCCTTCTGCCGCGGCGACCACCACGGCGCGGCCGCGCACCGCGTGGCGGCGGATGCGCTCAACTGGGTGCTCTATCCCGACGACAGCACCGAGGCCGGCCGCCGTCTGCGCCTGAAGCAGGAGTTCTTCCTGGTGAGCGCGTCCATGCAGGACCTGATCGCGCGCCACCTGCGCGAGACCGGCACGCTCGCGGGCCTGGGTCGTGCCAACGCGATCCATCTGAACGACACGCACCCGGCGCTCGCGCCCGCGGAGCTGATGCGGCTGCTGCTCGACGACCACGGCCTGGGCTGGGACGAGGCCTGGGCGATCACGCGGGAGGCGGTCAGCTACACCAACCACACGCTGATGCCGGAGGCGCTGGAGACCTGGCCGGTGCGCCTGTTCGAGCAGCTGCTGCCGCGCCACCTCGAGATCGTCTACGAGATCAACCACCGCTTCCTGGAGAGCGTGAAGCAGCGCTTCCCCGGCGACATCGACCTGGTGCGCCGCGTGTCGCTCATCGACGAGGGCGACGCCCGCGGCAACGAGCGCCGCGTGCGCATGGCCGCGCTGAGCATCGTCGCCTCGCACCGCGTGAACGGCGTGGCCGCACTGCATTCGGAGCTGATGGTGAAGACCATCTTCGCGGACTACGCGCGCCTCTTCCCGGACCGCTTCCACAACGTCACCAACGGCGTGACGCCGCGCCGCTGGCTCCAGCAGGCCAACCCGGGCCTGTCGGCGCTGCTGGATGAGCGCATCGGCACCGGCTGGCGTCGGCGTCTGGACGAGCTGGAGGGACTCCGTCCGCTGGCCGCGGACGTCGGGCTCGGCGAGCAGCTGCTGGCCGTCAAGCGGGAGAACAAGCGGCGCCTGGCCGAGCGCCTGCAGCGCGAGCTCGGCGTGACGATCAACGTCGACAGCCTGTTCGACGTCCAGATCAAGCGCATCCACGAATACAAGCGCCAGCTGCTGAACCTGCTGCACGTGATCAGCCGCTATCAGGCGATCGTCGCGAATCCGACGGCCGACTGGGTGCCGCGCACCGTGATCATCGCCGGCAAGGCCGCATCGGCCTACGTGGCGGCCAAGTCCATCATCGAGCTCGCGCACGACGTCGCCCGCGTCATCGACGGCGACCCGCGCGTCGGCGACAGGCTCAAGCTGGTCTTCCTGCCCAACTACGGCGTCTCGCTGGCCGAGGCCGTCATCCCGGCCGCCGACCTGTCCGAGCAGATCTCCACCGCCGGCACCGAGGCGTCGGGCACGGGCAACATGAAGTTCGCGCTCAACGGCGCGCTGACCATCGGCACCTGGGACGGCGCCAACATCGAGATGGCGCAGGCCTTCGGCGAGCGCAACATGTTCACCTTCGGACTGAAGACGGAGAAGGTCGAGGCGCTCAAGCGCGCCGGCTACGAGCCGCGTCGCGTCGTCGAGCAGAACCCGGCGCTGTTCGACGTCATCGACGCGATCGCGCGCGGCGACTTCTCGCAGGGCGATCCCGGCCGCTACCGCACGCTGATCGACAAGCTGCTCGGCGAGGACCAGTACCTGCTGATGGCGGACTTCGCCGACTACCTGCGCGCGCAACGCGAGGTCGACGCGCTGTTCCGCGACCCGGCGGCCTGGCACCATCGCGCGGCGCTGAACATCGCCGGCATGGGAATGTTCTCATCGGACCGCACGATCGAGGAGTACGTCGATCGCGTCTGGTCGGTGAAGAGCCTGGACTGACGCGCGTACCGACCCGTGGACTGAGAGCCGCCTCCGATGACGACGCTGCTGCCCGATGCCGACCTCGCGCTGCTCGCGCGCGGCGGGCATCCGCGCCCGTGGCTGTGGCTGGGCGCGCATCCCGTCGTCCTGGCGGGCGAGTCCGGCGTGCGCTTCGCCGTGTGGGCGCCGCACGCGTCGCGGGTCGCCGTCGTCGGCGACTTCAACGGCTGGTCGGGCGCCGCGCATCCGATGCGTCGCCGCGACGAGCACGACGCCGGTATCTGGGAAGTCTTCGTGCCGGGCGCGTCGCGCGGCCAGTTCTACAAATACGAGGTCACCGGGCCGGACGGCACCGTGCTGCCGTTGAAGGCCGACCCCTACGCGTTCCGCGCGCAGTTGAGGCCGGACAACGCGAGCATCGTCGAAGGCCTACCCGCGGCACATCCGCTGCCGCGGGACCGTGCCTCGCTCAATCGCCGCGATGCGCCGATCAGCGTGTACGAGGTGCACGCCATGTCGTGGCGCTCGGCCGCGCCGGGCGAGGGTGCCCACGGCCATGGCGGCGATGCAGGCGACGGCGACCATGCCGATGCGAAGCCCGACTGGGACTTCCTCGCCCGCGAGCTGCCGCCGTACGCGGCGGGGCTCGGCTTCACGCACGTGGAGCTGATGCCGATCACCGAGTTCCCCTTCGACGGCTCGTGGGGTTACCAGACGCTGGGCCTGCATGCGCCGACCGCGCGGCTGGGCGCGCCGGACGGACTGCATCGTTTCGTCGACGCCTGCCACGCCGCCGGTCTGGGCGTGCTGCTCGATTTCGTGCCGGCGCATTTCCCCGAGGACCCGCACGGCCTGGCGAAGTTCGACGGCACGCCGCTTTACGAGTACGCCGATCCGCGCGAGGGCTGGCACCGCGACTGGCACACGCTGATCTACGACTTCGGCAAGCCGCAGGTGCAGCAGTTCCTGTGCGGCGCGGCCCTGTTCTGGGCCGAGCGCTACGGCATCGACGGCCTGCGCGTCGACGCGGTCGCGTCGATGCTGTACCGCGACTACTCGCGCCCTCCGGGCGAATGGATCCCCAACATCCACGGCGGCACGGAGAACCTGGAGGCGATCGCGCTGTTCAAGCGCCTCAACGAGGTGCTCGGCTGCGAGGCGCCCGGCGTGATCACGATCGCCGAGGAATCGACCGCGTTCCCGCTGGTGTCCGCGCCGACTTCGGTCGGCGGCCTGGGCTTCCACTACAAGTGGAACATGGGCTGGATGAACGACACGCTGCATTACATGCGCGAGCAGCCCATCCACCGCTCGTGGCACCACGAGAAGATGAGCTTCGGCCTCGTCTATGCGTTCAGCGAGAACTTCCAGCTGCCGCTGTCGCACGACGAGGTCGTGCACGGGAAGGGTTCGCTCTTGCGCAAGATGCCGGGCGGATCGGATGACGGGGGCGACGCCGCGCTTCATCGCGATTGGCAGCAATTCGCCCATCTGCGCGCGTACTTCGGTTTCATGTGGGCGCACCCGGGCAAGAAGCTGCTGTTCATGGGTCAGGAGTTCGCGCAGCGCGACGAGTGGAACTTCGAACGCGCGTTGCCCTGGGACCTGCTCGACGATCCGCGCCATGCCGGCGTGCAGCGGCTGATCGGCGACCTCAACCGGCTCTACCGCGACCGGCCCGCGCTGCATCGACTCGACGGCGAGCGCGACGGTTTCGAGTGGCTGGTCAAGGACGACCTGCAGCACTCGGTCCTGGCGTGGGTTCGTCGCGGCGGCGAAGGTGAAGGGCGGGGCAGCGTCGTCGCGGTCAGCCACTTCACGCCGATCACACGCGCCGGATACCGGCTGCCGTTGCCGCACGGCGGCCCGTGGCGCGTGGTGCTGAACACCGATGCGGCGATCTATGGCGGCAGCGATGCCGTCGTCGATGGCACCGTCGGCGCACAGCATCCGTCGGATGCGTTCACGGCGCCGGACGACGACCCCGCCATCACCTTGACGCTGCCGCCGCTGGCGACGATCTTCCTGGTGCCGGCCTGAGCCGGCGACGATCTCTACCCACCTTCCCGCGACGTTTCGAATGAGCGCTCCTTCCGTTCTGTCCGCATCGCTGGCGCCTGGCCGCCATGAGCCGCTGGGCGCTACCGTCCGCGACGGCGGCGTCAACTTCTCCGTGTTCTCGGCGCACGCGACGCGCGTCGAGGTCTGCCTCTATGACGAGGCCGGTACGAATGAGCTTGCGCGCCACGCGTTGCACGGCCCGGTCGACGGCGTGTGGACCGGCTTCCTGCCCGGCGCGCGGGCAGGGCAGCGCTACGGCCTGCGTGCGCATGGCCCGCATGCGCCGCGCGAGGGGCATCGCTTCAACGCCGCCAAGCTGCTGCTGGATCCGTATGCGCGGGAGATCGTCGGCGAGTTCCGCAACCTGCCCGAGGACCACGGCTATCCCTTCGGCCATCCGGACGGCCCCGCCGCGCTGGACGAGCGCGACAACGGCGCGACCGCGCTGAAGGCGCGCGTCGCCGCGCCGCTCGCAGGTCCGGGTCCGCGCGCCAGCGCGCCGCGCCATGCGCCGCAGGACGTGGTGCTGTACGAGGTCCATGTGAAGGGCTTCTCGATGCGCCATCCGGAAATTCCGCAGGCGCTGCGCGGCAGCTACGCGGCGCTCGCGCATCCGGTCTCGATCGCGCATTTCAAGCGGCTGGGCGTGACCACGCTGTCGCTGCTGCCGGTGCAGTTCGCCGTCGACGAGCCGCATCTCTTGGGCACCGGCCTGCGCAACTACTGGGGCTACAACACGCTGGGCTTCTTCGCGCCCGATCCGCGGCTGGCCTCCGCGGCCGTGCGCCACGACCCGACGGCTGTCGTCGCCGAGTTCCGCGCGATGGTCCAGACGCTGCACGAGGCCGGGCTCGAAGTGGTGCTCGACGTCGTCTACAACCACACCCCGGAAGGCAACGAGTGGGGCCCGACGCTGTCGCTGCGCGGGCTCGACCAGAAGAGCTACTACCGGCTGCAGGCCGACGATCCCTCGCGGATGGAGAACCTCACCGCCTGCGGCAACACCGTCAACGTCGAGCATCCGCGCGTGGCGCAGCTGGTGCTGGACTCGCTGCGCTTCTGGGTCGGCGAGATGGGCGTGGACGGCTTCCGCTTCGACCTCGCGCCGGTGCTCGGGCGCACGGCCGCGGGCCACGATCCGCAGGCGGCGTTCTACACGGCGCTGCGCCAGGATCCGCTGCTCTCGCAGGTCCATCTGATCGCCGAGCCCTGGGATGCGGGGCCGGACGGTTATCAGCTCGGGCGTTTCCCCGGCCGCTTCATGGAGTGGAACGACAAGTTCCGCGACGGCGCGCGCGGGTTCTGGCTCGGTCACGGGCCGGACGGCAAGGCCGTCACACGCGGGGAGTTCGCGCGGCGCTTCGGCGCGTCCAGCGATGTCTTCCATCCGACGGGGCCTTGCGGTGATCCGGGGCAGCGCTCGCCGCTCGCGTCGATCAACTTCCTGGCGGTGCACGACGGCTACACGCTGAACGACCTCGTCAGCTACGGCCGCAAGCACAACGAGGCCAACGGCGAGGACAACCGCGACGGCCGCGACGGCGAGCTGTGCGGCAACTTCGGCGTTGAAGGGCCTACCGACGACCTCGCCATCCGCGACGCCCGCGAGCGTGCACGTCGCGGCATGCTCGCGACGCTGCTGCTGTCGCAAGGCACGCCGATGCTGTACTCGGGCGACGAGTTCGGCAACGGCCAGGGCGGCAACAACAACGCCTACTGCCAGGACAACGAGATCGGCTGGCTCGACTGGCCGAATGCCGATGACGCGCTGATCGCCTTCACCGCCGAACTCTCGCGACTGCGACGGGCCCATCCGCTGCTGCGCCATGCCGAGTGGTTCGCCGTCCAGGGCTGCTCGCCCGAAACTGGATCGGCAGGATCAACTGGATCGCCGCAGCGCACCAGCGCGCTGCGCTGGTTCCATCCCGACGGCCACGAGATGCGCGAGCACGACTGGAATGACGATCGACAATTCGCGTTGAGCGCGCTGCTGAGCGACCCCCATGAACGGCTGCTGCTGATCGTCAATCCCGGCGCGACGCCGACCCGCATCGCGCTGCCGGCGGCAGGCGAGGGCACCTCGCCCTGGCGGCTGCTGATCGACAGCAGCGGCGAACTCGCTCCGGCGACCTTGAGCGACCATGCGCTCACCGCGCCCGCGCGCAGCCTGCTGCTGTGCATCGCAGCGCCCCTGTTTTCCTGAAACTTCGAACACCGACCCCTCGAGCGACACCATGACGATCGACCTCAACAAGCGCCAATCCGGCGTGCTGCTGCACATCACCTCGCTGCCCGGCCCGAACGGCGCCGGCGACTTCGGCCCCGAGGCCTTCCACTTCGTCGACTGGCTGCAGTCGTCCGGCCAGGCCATCTGGCAGTGGCTGCCGAGTACGCCGATCGGCCCCGGCGAGAGCCCCTATCAAGGCGTGTCGGCCTTCGCCGGCAACCCGTGGATGGTGGCGTTCGAGCCGCTGGTGGAGAAGGGCTGGCTCGCGCAGCCGGTGCTGCCGGAAGGCGGCTTCGAGGCGAAGCGCGTCGAGTACGCGAAGGTCCTGCCGTGGCGCGAGCAGCAGTTGCGCGCCGCCTCGGCCGGCTTCTTCTCGACAGCCTCGGCGGCCGACCGCGCCAGCTACGAGCTGTGGTGCGAGTCCCAGCGCGACTGGCTGCCGGATTACGCGCTCTTCATGGCGGTCCGCTCGTCGCGCCACGGCCAGGCCTGGTGGGAATGGCCGCGCGACCTGGCCGCCCGCGACCCGCGCGCGCTGGCCGCCGCGCGCGAGCAGTACGCCGATGAAGTCGGCTTCTGGCAGTTCGTCCAATGGAACTTCGACGTCCAGGTGGGTGCGCTCAAGACCTATGCGAACGCGCGCGGCGTCCACATCATGGGCGACCTGCCGATCTTCGTCGCGCACGACAGCGCGGACTGCTGGGCGCGCCCGGACCTGTACGAGTTCGACGAGCACTTCCAGACGACCGTCGTCGCCGGCGTGCCGCCCGATGCGATGGCCGCCACCGGCCAGCGCTGGGGCAACCCGATGTACCGCTGGGACAAGATGGCCCACGAGCACTTCGCCTGGTGGACCGCGCGCGTGAAGCGGATGCTGAGTTCGGCGGACGTCTTCCGCATCGATCACTTCCGCGGCTTCGCGGCCTACTACGAGATCCCCGCCGACAGCCCCGACGCCACGCGCGGGGTCTGGAAGACGGGCCCCGGCAAGGCGCTGTTCGACGCGATCGCCAAGTCGCTGGGCACGCTGCCCATCGTCGCCGAGGACCTGGGCTTCATCACGCCCGACGTCCATGAGCTGCGCAATGCGCTCGACTACCCCGGCATGAAGATCCTGCAGTTCGGCTTCGGCGGCGACGGCGGGCACGAGTTCCTCCCGCACAACTGGCCGCGCGCGGCCGTCTGCTACACCGGCACGCACGACAACGACACGGTGCGCGGCTGGTGGAACCAGGCCAGCGCCCACGAGCGCGCCTATGCCGCCGCCTACCTGCCCGCCGCCGACCACGACATCCACTGGGCCATGATCCGCGCCTGCGCGAACTCGGTGGCCAACGTGGCGGTCTATCCGCTGCAGGACGTGCTCGGCCTGGGCAGCGAGCACCGGATGAACATCCCCGGCGTGCTCGGCGGCAACTGGGAATGGCGCTTCACCTGGGACATGGTCGGCGCCGAGCCGGGCCGCGTGCTGGGCCTGATCGCCGCGACCAGCGGGAGAGCCCCTATTGCCGGCGCTGCGCTGCCGGAGTGAAATGCTCTGAAACCGCTTTCATGACAGCATAGGGAAAGCGAGGGCGGTGATTGCGGGGGCTTGGCCCCCACAATCGGATTCCCGAGAGACAACGTTGTCATCGATCCCTCAGGCGTCGCTCGATGGATCGTTCGACCGGACGGGCGCTGGCGCGCACCGGCCGGCGTGACGACGCAGAGGAGCCGCCATGAGCACCACCGAAATCTTCCTGATCGCCATGGCGATCATCTTCACCGTCCCCTACCTGGTCTGGCGATTGGGGGGCACGGATTACTTCGCCCCGCTGGTCGTGGTGCAGATCATCACCGGCATCCTGCTCGGTCCGGGCGTGCTGGGCCGGGCCTTCCCCGAGTACTACCAGTTCGTCTTCAACCCCTCGGTGGTGCAGTCGCTCAACGGCGTGGCCTGGTGGGCGGTGATGATCTTCGTGTGGATCGCCGGCATCGAGCTCGACCTCAAGAAGGCCTGGGCGCATCGTGTCGAGAGCGGCATCACGGCCGGACTCGCCCTGGGCGTGCCCATGGTGTTCGGATCGGCGGCGGCCGTGGTGCTGCTGGGGATGGGCTCGCAATGGATGGGCCCGCAGGCGCACACCTGGCAGTTCATCGTCGGTGTCGGCATGGCCTGCGCGGTGACGGCGCTGCCCATCCTCATCCTGCTGATGGAGAAGCTGGAGATCCTGCGCCAGCCGATCGGTCAGCGCATCCTCCGCTACGCCAGCCTGGACGACATCCTGATCTGGGGCGTGCTGGCGGTGATCCTGATGGACTGGTCGCGGGTCGGCAAGCAGGTGTTGTTCCTGGCCGCGTTCGCGGTGGCGACGGTGCTGTTCCGCCGACTGATGCGCGCGATCCCCGCGCGGGATCGCTGGTACGTGGGCCTGATCTGGCTGGCGATCATCGCGTTCGGCGCCGACTGGTCGGGCCTGCATTACATGGTCGGGGCCTTCCTGGCCGGCGTCGTGATGGACGCCGAATGGTTCGAGCAGCAGCAGATGGACGCGCTGCGCCACCACGTGCTGCTGGTGATCATGCCGGTCTTCTTCCTCAGCACGGGCCTGCGCACGCAATGGGGATTGGAGGGCGGCATGGTGTTCGCCGCGGCGGGTCTGCTGCTGGCGGCGTCGGTGAGCGGCAAGCTGCTGGGCACGCACGTGGCCGGTCGTATCCTCCGATGGGCCCCCGGCGAGGCCGGCATCATCGGCTGGCTGCTGCAGACCAAGGCGCTGATCATGATCATCTTCGCCAACGTGCTGCTGGACAAACAGATCATCACGAACGAGACCTTCACCGCGCTGCTGCTGATGGCGGTGGGCTCGACGATGCTGACCGTGCCCGTGGTGGCGCCACGCCTGGCGCGCATCAAGGAACTGGTGTTCCGCGCCAGCTGAGCGGTGGTTCCCTCCGGCGGGGGAGCCTCGCGCTGTCGGGCCCTTCGATGAAGCCGAAGGCAAGGAAGGCGCGGCGCAAGGACTAGCCGGTGCGTGCGACGCGGTGTCGCGACGCTTCACCAGGTGGTCCGCCATGCTTTCCTTGTTCCAACGCCTCCATCCGGGCGCCTCGTCTTACAAAGTCCTCCGGACGGACATCGTCGACAACACTGCGCCGCTGGACGGGCGCACGGCGCCGTCCGCAAGCACGCCGACCGCGACGGCCGAGTGCCGCTTCACGCAGGACCACGAGGCCGCGCTGTGCAAGCTGCAGGGCATCGTGAAGGCTCAGTCCAGCTCGGCGTCCGCCGATGCCGCACATGGGCGATGCGTTCCCTCGGAATCCCTGTTCCTCGATCCGGCGTTCCTGTCGCTGCTCGTCGACCTGCATGAAGCCCGGCATGAGGCGCCGCGCCTGTCGACCCGTCTCGATCACATGGAAGACAGCCGGATCATCGGACGGGAGTCCGTGTCGTTCCTGGCGAACCTGCTGGGCAGGGAACGGTTGCCCGCCGCGGAGCTCCTGGCGGCGTTGAGCAGCCCGCACGACGGTCGGGCACCGTGCCTGCTGCGCCTGGCCTCCGCCGCAGTCCATGACCTGCCCTTGGCGACGGCGATGTGCGACCTGTTGACGGCACTGGCACGATCACGCGACGTCGGCGCTGAGCGCCTGCGCGAATCGCTGCTGAAGCTGGACTGCCCGTTGGACGCGCGCTGCGGCGATGCGTTGCCCGACGGCATGCGATTGAAATACACCGATTTCCTGGGACGTCTGATCGGGGACGGGCAAGGCGAGTGGCGCAACGACGGCGCGGTCTACGCCGTCGCCCGCCTGCGCGACGAGCATCTGCTGCCGGAACGCGAGCAGGTCGTGTCCCGGCACTCGAAGACACGATGGCAGAAGCAGGAACGCTTCATTCAGCTCTGCGACGCGCTGCGCGTTCGAGCACCCTGGCAACATCCGGAACCGCCCCCTTTGTCGATCCCGGACCTGGCCGGACGCATCGACGCCTTGCAAAGCTCGTTGACGACGGCGCGCTCCGACGCGACCGGAGCGCGCGGGTCGGAATGGGACACGGTGGTGGACAGTTGCGTCGATGACGCGCTGGCGCAGGGCTGGCGAATGGCTCGGGAGCAGCATGAAGCGCTGTTCTTGGACCAGGTCAGTTTGCCCGGCTCCGGTCTCGCCATCGGGAAGGGCGGGCCGCTCGCGGAACTCTGCCTCCCCGGCTTGGGACGGCTGCCGAAGCGCCCGCCTGCGCCGGTGGTCGATCGGCTGATCGAAAAGGTCCTGCGCGATCCGACGTTGCGCGAGTCTCGGGCTCAAGCCGAAGTCTCCGGCAAGATTCGTCCGGCCTGCCGCGCTCTGGTGGCAGAGACGGCCCGGCGCCATGTCGAGGACGCGTTGGACCTGAGCGATCGGTTGGCCGAGTTCCTGCCCGAGCCGCAGGTGGACTGCTATCTTGTGCGCCTGACGTCCGACGGCGCGATCCGCTGACGTTCTCGGACGCTCGCCCGTGCAGAATCTGCCCTTGTCGGACGACGGGAGCCTGCCTTGATCGATCACCTCGACCATCTGGTCCTCACCACCGCGCATGAGGCGGACTGCATCCGCTTCTATACCGAAGTGTTGGGCATGCGGCTGGAAAGCTTCGTCGGCGGCACGCCACCGGTCACGCGCCAGGCGTTGCTGTTCGGCGCGCAGAAGATCAACCTGCATGTGAAGGGCCGTGAGTTCGAGCCCAAGGCGCATACGCCGGTGCCCGGCGCGCTGGACCTCTGCTTCATCGCGTCCGTGCCGCTGGAGCAGGTGATCGAGCGCCTGGACGCGCTGCAGGTGGCCATCATCGAAGGGCCGGTGATGCGCACCGGCGCGACCGGAAAGATCCGCTCGGTCTACGTGCGCGATCCGGACCTCAACCTCATCGAGATTTCCGAGCTCGTCTAGGACGAGCTGCTGGCGGGTTCGCTCTGTCGGAGATATGACCGTTGGCCGATTCAGCGGGCCAGCATGGTCGCGTGCGCAAGGGTCGGCATGTGCGTCAGCATCGAGGCCGGCGGGACCATCGCAGCCTGCGCCGCGGCGCTGACGACCACCGCGGCCGTCGCCGACCACGGCAGACCGACGCGAGCCTCGGACAGCAGGCGGGCGGGCACCTCCGTCTCCAGCGGAACGATGCCGAGGAATTCGTCCGCGCGGGCGAGTTCGATCTCCTGGGCCGACATGCCGACGAACACGTGCGCGAAGCCCTGCTCGATGGCGTCCAGCGCCGCTTCCGTGGCGCGGCGCCAGCGCTTGACCGCGGCGACATCGGCCCGGGACGCGGATTCCGGCACCGACCAGCGCGGATCGCCGCCCGTCACGGCGCGCGCGGCCTTGAACGCGTCCACCACGCCCGCCGGACCGCCGAGGCGGGCGTCGAGCACCTGCATCGCGATGACACCGGCCAGCGCGCGCTGGTGGTAGGGGACCATGACTCGTTCCAGGATGACTTCGTAGCGACGCATGACGGTTCCTCGGGGGCTGGGCTGCTGGATGGGAAAGAGGAGAATACTGTACGCAAATACAGTATTCAACCTCCGGCCGGCGGGTAGCTGCCACGCCCTGGCAGCAGCCCGCCGGGGCCGCTCAGAACTGCCAGTCGCCTTGCAGGCGAACGCCGTTGTCACGACTCGCGCCGGCCTCGCGGTGGTCCACATGGACGGACAGCGTCATGCGCGGCCGCGGCACGACGCTGAGGCCCAGCTCGACCAGCGCGCCGGTGCCGGCGCCCGAGGCGGCGCTCGTGGTGAAGCTGTCCGCGCCCGGCAGGCTGACGCGCCGGCTCACCGTGGCGGGACCGCCGAGGCGCTGCAACGCGGCGGTGCCCTGGAAGCTCCAGGCCGCACCCGCCGCGTACAGCGCATCCGTGCGGCCGTGAAGGCCGACCATGCCGAAGCTGCGGGCGTCGTGCGTGGCGCCGCCGCTCAGGGCCGTGACGTCGTCGCCCGATTCCTTGAACCCGGCGGTCCAGGTCACGGTGCGTCCCAGCTGCAGGAAGGGCTCGATCTGGCCGAAGGCGAGTCGATCGGGCAGTCCGACTTCGACGAATCCATCGGCGTGGCGGGCCTTCTCCTCCGACTTCAGCGACGAGACGGCCGTTCCGATGACGACTTCGCGTCGCGTGAGGATGCTCGACTGGCCATAGGACAGTGCGCCGCGCAGGTTGAACCCGTGCCAGGCGGCCGCGCCGTACACCGCCGCCGACGCGGCGTGCACATCGGCGTGGTCCTGCTCATGCCCCGGGGTGGCCAGGGTCTGACGGTCGGTGCCGACCGCCACGCCGAGACGGGCCTCGCGGGTATGGAGCAGGTCGATGCCCGCCATCAGCCCTTCGTCGGTGGAGCGGGAACTGGCCGTCCCGTCGGCGGTCAGCGTGCCGTGCGATTGATCGACGCTGGCCCAGAGTCGTGCGCCGTCGTCAAACTTGTCGCGAGTGGTCAGCACATCGCGCAGGTGGCGGCCGAGCGCGGTCCGCTGCTTCGACGCGACCAGGGCCGGGGCGTTGGCTGCAGCGGCTTGCAGACCGCCCGCCAGGCTTTCCAACGCGGTGCCGGCCTCATTGCGCGGCAGCTTGACCAGGAGGTCCGCGGCGGTAGCAGATGAAGGCGCAGGAGCCGGTGCAGGCGCAGGCGCAGGAGCAGGTGCGGGTGCGGGTGCGGGTGCGGGTGCAGGTGCAGGTGCGGGTGCGGGTGCGGGTGCGGGTGCGGGTGCGGGTGCGGGTGCGGGTGCGGGTGCGGGTGCGGGAGCGGGAGCGGGTGCAGGTGCAGGTGCAGGTGCGGGTGCGGGTGCGGGTGCGGGTGCGGGTGCGGGTGCGGGAGCGGGAGCAGGTGCAGGTGCAGGTGCGGGTGCGGGTGCGGGTGCGGGTGCGGGAGCAGGTGCAGGTGCAGGTGCAGGTGCAGGTGCAGGTGCAGGTGCAGGTGCAGGTGCAGGCGCAGGTGACTCATGTGGGGCCAGCGAGCCGGCAACGGCGCTCTGGTTGGGGTTCTGTGCCAAGTCCTGGAACTGCACGTCATTGCGCGTCATGATCAAAATGAGATCCTTGGCGCTGGGCTCCAGTCTCGGCGAGAGAAACGCCAGACTCGAATCCACTGCGGCATATTGGCCGACGAAGTTTCCCGCTTGCATCAGATCGACGCGCGATCCGTTCGTCCAGTCGCCGGCCTTGGCGTCGATGTGGAGCACCGCGCCATCCACGGTCGCCTGCCCCCCGACGATCAAGACCGGCTTGCGGGCGGCTGGATCCAGGGCAACAGTCACTTGCGTCCCCGGATTCATCTGCAGGTCTCCCTGCACGCGCAGCGGCGCTGCCGCGGAAGTGAGTTGCAGGTTCGCGCCTTGCGCAAGACGGGTTGTGCCGGCGATGGTGCCGTTGCCTAGTAGCCGGGCGCCGGTGGCGACATCGACATCGCCGTGGAACAAGGCGCTGCCTTCCGTGGCGGCGCCGACGATGAGCCCCCCCTCACGGACGCTGAAGCTGCCGGCAGCCTGCGAACCTTCCAGTGTGAGATCGCCCGCTCCGGACTTCACCACCTGGCCCGAGCCGTTCAGGCGGCTGTCCAGCAACGCTGCACGTGGCACGTCGAGTGCGAGCGTGGCATTGTTGATGATCGGGCCGGAGCCCAACTGATCCACGCTTGCGCGCAAGGTGCCGGCGTCGATGCGCAGAGGGCCGCTGCTGGTGTTGCTGCCATCCAGCGTCAGGGTGCCGACACCGCGTTTCACGAATGAACCGCTGCCCGACAAGTCGTTGCGGAGTTCGCCGTCGACCGCCTGATTCACGACCAGCGTGGCATCGTTTCTCACCGCCCCGTTCCCGAAACTGTCGGCCGAACCTAGCAGCGTTCCGCCGCTGACGGTCGTACCGCCCGCGTAGCTGTTGGTGCCGGTGAGCGTCACCGCGCCCGTGCCTTGCTTGACCAGTGCACCGCTGCCGGAGATCGGATTGGCCAGCGTGCCGTCGGTCGACTGATCGAGCACCAACGTGCCGTTGTTGCTGATGCCGCCGGTGCCGAAGCTGTCGGTCGACCCGACGAGGGTCCCCGCGTTGACCGTCGTGCCGCCCGTATAGGTGTTGATGCCGCTCAGCGTCTGGGTGCCCGCGCCGGTCTTCACCAGCCCGCCGGTGCCTGCGATGGCGCCTGCAAAGGCGTGATCACCGACGGTGTCCAGCGTCAGGGTCTGAGCGCCCAGTTGGAGGGTGTTGGTCGAAGCGCTGCCGTCGAGGCCGCCCAAGCGCTGCGGCCGTCCAGCGCTCCCGAGATCCAGACCCGCGTCGGCACCCGTGAAGGTGATGACGCTGCCGTCGGGGAGGTTGCCGCCAGCCAACGCGAGCGTGCCGCTGAGCAGCCGGGTGTTGCCGCCATAGGTGTTGTCCTGGCCGGAGAGGCTGATGACGCCGCCGACGCCCGCGTCGACGGCCAGGCCGCCCGCGCCGCTGATCGGGGCGGACAGATCGCGCGCCGCGCCGCTGGCATCGGCCGGGGCGGACAGCACGAGTTGGCGGCCCGCCAGGACGTCGACGCCCAGCAGCCTGCCGGTGAGGTACAGGCCATCCTGGCTCGCGCCGGAGGACAGGCGATAACGCGACACCGTGGTGGCGACGCGCTGTCCGTCCTGCACGAGCTCGCCGTCGGTGGTGTCGCCGACGGGCTGACCATCGCTACCGGCCAGTCCGAGGCCGGAGGCATCGCCGAGCACCTGCGCGCCGGGCGCGGGGCGCGCCAGCTGGAAGGACACGCCGTCGTCGCGCACCATCAACGATCCCATCGAATCGGCCGCCTTCGAGCCGTGGAGGTCTGCATCCACCAGCACCGTGCCGGTTCCGGACAGATCCAGCGTCTTGTTGACCTGCAAGGGATGCAATGTGGACAGGTCCTCCGCCGTCGCGGGCGTGAAGCGGACCATGCCGCCGTTCATCTGCAGCGAGCCGATCGAGCCCGCATCGGGGCCGGCGATCAGCTGGCCGCCGCTGTCCATCCGCAGGCTGACTGCGGACAGCGACTCTGTTCCCGGCCCGGACAGCGCGAGGCTGGCGTTGGACAGGGCCAGCGTGCCCGTGAAGGCGAGGGCGCCCGACGGAGCGGTGCTCCTGGTGAGCCGATGCAGCGTGTCGCCGAGATCGACGGCGATCAGTCCGTCCCCGCCGATGTGGCGCAGCTGGGTGTCGGTGGCGAGGTGCAGCGCGATCTGGCCGGAGCCGCTGACCGTGACGGCACCGTCGCCCAGTTGACCCGGATCGGTGGCGATCACGCGTCCGTCCAGGACGTCGAGTCCGCCCGATGCGCCCAGGGTCTGCTGAAGCGTCAGTTGTCCAGCACCGGTCTTTTCGACATGCCCCGATCCCGAGACGATATTGAGCCAGTCCGCATTGATCGCCTGGTCGACCCGCAGTCGGTCGTTGTCGAGAATGGCGCCGCCGCCGAAGCTGGCCGCGGAACCGACCAGGGTCCCGGCGTTGATCGTCGTCCCACCGGCGTAGGTGTTGGTGCCGCTCAAGGTGAGGGCGCCCGCGCCCTGCTTGGTCAACGAGCCGGTGCCGGACACGACGTTGCCGAACGTGGCGGCGCTTGCCTGGTTCAGGACCAGCGAGGCGTTGTCGACGATCTCGCCGGAGCCGAAACTGGTGGCGGAACCTGCCACGGTGCCTGCGCCTATCGTCGTCCCACCGGTGTAGCTGTTGGTGCCGCTCAAGGTGAGGGTGCCCGCGCCTTGCTTGGTCAACGAGCCGGTGCCGGAGATGGCGTTGCCCATCGAGCCGTTGGCCGTCTGGTTCACGACCAGCGCGGCGTTGTCGACGATCGCATTGGCACCGAAGCTGGCGGATGAACCCACCAGGGTGCCCGCGCTGATGACTGTGCCGCCGGCGTAGGTGTTGGTGCCCGTCAGCGTGAGCGAGCCGGATCCCTCCTTCGACAACCGCCCTGAGCCGGTCACGGTGCCGGCGTAGATCTGGTTCGAGGCGTCGCCGACGAAGAGTGCCTGCGAGGCCGTCCGGATCGTCGTGCCGGCCACGCCACTGAGTGCGGGGATCGTCGTGGCATGCGTGGTGGCCGACAGGTCGAGCGTGGCGCCTGAGGTGCTCAGTTGAACGGACCCGGCCGTCAGCGTGCCGCTGCTGCCGACCGCCAGCGTGCCGCCACTGATCTGGGCGCTGCCGCCGAGTTGCACATTGCCGTTGAGCGTGAGCTGTCTGGCGCCTTCCTTGATCAGCGAGCCGGTACCGGTCAACGCCTGGGTCAACGTGCCGTCGGCGGTTGGATTGAGGCGCAGGACGCCGTCGTCCCGGATGGCGCCCGTACCGAGCGAAACGAGTTGCGCCTGGACTTCGCCCGCCTGGATGTTGAGGCCGCCGCTGAAGGAGTTGGTGCCGGACAGGATCAGCGTGCCGGCACTGGCCTTGCCGAGACTGCCGGCGCCGGTGATGGTTCCGGTGTAGGTGATCGGCTGCGTGGCGGTGCTGATGGTCGCCGAGCCGTCCAGCAGCAGCCAGTTGCTCAGCGCGCCCACGGTGTTGTCCGCGGAGATCGTGGCCGTGGCCCCACTTCCTACCCAGATGGCACCGTCGATGACCGAGCCCGTCTGCAGGCGCAGCGAATTGGTGCCGCCGGTCCAGTGAATCGCGGCCCCGCGTTCGCCGGCACGGGAGCCGCCGGCGCCTGCCCCGCCATTGCCGCCACGGATGATGCCGCCGTTGACGATCGTGACGGAGGCCCCCTCCACGCCATGGCCGCCACCGCCGCCGCCGCTTGACCCCGAATTTGCGGCGCCTGCGGCGCCTGCGCCTCCCATGCCTCCCTGGATCTGCCCGAAGTTGTTCAGCGTCGCTCCCGCGGCCATGATGATGCCGTCGCCACCGCCGCCCGCGCCGCCCTTGCTGCAGCCGGTGCATCCAGGGCGCCCGGCGTTGCCGTCGCCGCCGTTGCCGCCGAACAGCGTGACACCCGTATTCACCGTGACGTTGCGCGCGCCGTTGACGAAGGCCCCGGCACCGCCACCCCCGCCCGAGACGCCGTTGAACAGGTTCTTCCCGGAGTTCGTTCGAATGACGGTGCCGGACAGCCCGTTGCCGCCTTGTCGGCTCGTCGACAGCACGAGATCCGCGCTGATGGTCTGGCCGACCACCCCGCCGCCAGTCGCCGAGCCCAGGGAATGACTGGCGCCGCCGCCCCCGTTGCCGTTGCTGGCATTGGTCCGGGCGTCACCGCCACCCGGGGCGCCGCCTTGTCCACCACCGTTGCCGCCATCGCCGCCGGTGGCGCTGGTGCCGGAGCCACCGGTGCCAGGCTTGACGCCGTCTGTCGCGGAGGCGCGGACCGGATCCATGACGGCCAGGGACAGGGTCAAGGCGGCAACGGCCAGGGCCACCTGAGTGACGTTGATCTCCGCAGGTGTGCGGCGCTTGTATCGGCAGTCGGCGGACATGTCGGAACTCCAGGATGAACGAAGGGGTGCATCGTTCAACCAGCAGCTGCGCATGGCGATGATTCATCGATGTCAATGACGCTGCAGGAGATCCCTAGGCTTGGTTAGTTCAGATGGACTGCTCGCCTGATGCGCGAACAAGTTCACGGACTCGCTCCGGTCAGGAGAGCGGTCCGCGGTCACACGCAGGGGACGGAAAAAGGCCCCGCGACAGAGCCGCGGGGCCTGGTGCGCGCCGGCGTGCTGCCAGCGCGAGGTTCAGGAAACGTCGCCGGTTACTTCAGGCCGGCGCCCATCGCCTTGGACAGCGAGGCCGTCGGATCGTCACCCGAGAACTCCCAGAAGAACGCGCCGCCGAAGCCCTTGGACTTCACGTAGGCCATCTTCACGGCGATCGTGGCCGGGGTGTCGAAGCTCCAGAAGGTCGAGCCGTTGTAGATCCACTGCGCCTTGCTGACGTCGTCGATCCGGCTGGTGTAACCCTGCAGGTTCTTCAGGACCTTGTAGTCCTCGTTGCCCGCCTCGTAGGTGCCCGGGGCCGGGGTGCCGCTCTGGTACAGGCCGTTGTTGACGTTGGGGACGTTGGTCCAGCCGCGGCCGTAGAAGCCGATGCCGACGTTCAGCTTCGAGGCCGGGACACCCTTGTCCAGGAAGGCCTGCATCGCGTCGTTGGTGTTGTACTTCTTCACGTCACCCGTCGACGGATCGTTGGCCGGGGCGTACAGCGCCGAGTGGAACCCGGTGATCGTGTCCCAGCCGCCGTGGAAGTCGTACGTCATCACGTTGATGAAGTTCAGGTACGGATGGATCTTGTCCGGGTCGTACGCCCGCACCTTGTCCACGCCGGCGCCCGAGGCGATCGACAGCAGCAGGCCCGGACGCACCGCGTCGAGCTGCTTGCGGAACTCGGCCAGCAGGCCGGTGAAGTTCTCGCGGTCCTCGGCCGTGCCGCAGGCCAGGCCGCAGGCGTTCGGGTATTCCCAGTCGAGGTCGATGCCGTCGAACACGCCCGCCGCCGCGCCCGGGCCGCCTGCGCCGTCCGTCACCGGCACGTTGCCCTTGATGTAGGCGTCCACGCAGCTCTTGACGAAGTTCACCCGGTTCTCCGGACGCGCCGCGCTCGAGAAGCCGCGCGACCAGGTCCAGCCGCCCAGCGAGATCAGCACCTTGATCTTGGGGTACTTGGCCTTGAGCTTCTTGAGCTGGTTCCAGCTGCCGCGCAGCGGCTGGTCCCAGGTGTCGGCCACGCCGTCGACGCTGAGGTCGGCGCCGTAGGACTTGCCGTAGTCGGCGAAGGCGTCTCCGCCTTCACCGGTGGCCTCGTTGCTCGGGATGATCTTGCCGACTTCGCAGACGTTGTTGCGGACGTTGCCGAACGCGTAGTTGATGTGCGTCAGGTTGGCCGCCGAGCCGCTGGTGTCGATGTTCTTCACGTGGTAGTTGCGGCCGTAGATGCCCCACTGCGCGAAGTAGCCCAGCAGCACCTTGTCGCCGGCGGTCTGCGTGTCGGTCTTGACCGTGATCGGCGCCGACGGCTGCGAGGAACCGGCCTGGTTGAAGGCCGAGACCGTGAACGTGTAGTTCGTGTTGGCCGTCAGGTTGGTGACGCTGGCGCTGGTGGCCGCGCCTTGCGCGACCTGGGTCGAGCCCTGGTTGACGCGGTACTGCACCGTGCAGTTCGGGCCGGCGGCGACGGCGTTCCAGGCCAGGTTGACGCTGGTGGCGCTCTTGGACGGCGAGGTCAGACCCGACGGCGTGGCCGGGGCGGATGCGCAGGTGCCGTTGCTGGCGGTGCTGGTCAGCAGGGTGCTGCTCAGGCCGGAGACGTTGCCCGCCTTGTCCTTGGCGCGGACCTGATAGCTGTACGACGTGCCCGCCGACAGGCCGGAGTCCGTGTACGTGGTGGCGGTGGGCGAGGCGATCAGCGAACCGCCGCGCAGCAGCTCGTAGTTGTTGACGCCGCTGCCGGCGTCGGTCGAGGCGCCCCAGCTCAGCGAGATGCTGCTGCTGGTGCTGCCGGTGGCGGTCAGGCCGGAGGGCACGGTCGGCGGCGTGGTGTCGGTGCCGCCGCCGGTGCAGGCGCCCAGCGACTTCCACACGTCCCACTGGCCGGAGTGGGTGGAGGGCGCTTCGTTCTGCGTCCACCACTTGGCCTGGTAGGCGATGTTGCCCTGCTTGGCGAAGCTGTTGGAGGTGCCGGTGTAGGTGGCGGACGCCGACCACTCGGGCACGTTGGTGCAGTCGTAGGCGTGCGCGGTGCCCGCGGCCATTGCTGCTGCCAGGGCGATTCCGCCGAGGCGGACCATCTGTCTCTTCATGTCGAACTCCTGTGGGTCAAAGGGTGGTGGTGGGGAGGTTCTTGAAAGCGGAGCGCATCAGCGCGCCGCCGAGGTCTTGGCCGCCGCGGCCGCGGCGGGAACGACGCCGCGGCGCGCTTCCTGCGCCAGCGCGTAGCTGCGGCCGTTCACGGTGACCGTCCAGTTGCTGGGCATCGTGGACGGCAGGAAGTAGTTGATCGTCAGCGTCACGCTGGCGCCGGGGGCCAGGCTTTGCCACGACGGCAGCTTGAAGCTGGCGCGGTGGAAGTCGTTCTTCAGTCCGCCGATGTTGTTGCCCGCGGGGTTGGAGCCGTTGCTGATCACGGTCAGACCGAAGCCGCTCTGGTCCGTCACCGTCGAGGGGATCGCGGTGGGGACGTCGAACTGGAACTCCGTGCCGCCGGGCAGCGTCGTCGTGCTGTTGTTGGTCAGCGTGAGCTTGGGCGTGATCGGATAGTTGCTGTCGCCCAGCGCGAAGCCGCCCAGCGCGTAGCCGATGTCCAGCGTCTCCGCCGGCAGGGCCGCCGAGGTGAGGCGGTTGCCGTAGGCCGGCGCCGTCTTCAGCTTGTTGTAGAGCGTGTTCGTCAGCGTGTTGCCGATGAAGTACTCGTTGCGGGCGGTGTCGAAGGCGTAGTCGCCGGCGAACTCCCAGAACATCACGCCGCCGATGCCGCGGTCGGCCACGTACTGCGCCTTCACGCCCAGCGACTGCTCGTCCTCGGTGCTGATGAAGACCTTCTTCTGCGCGTTCCACAGCCACGGCGCCACCAGCGTCGCGTCGTAGTTGCGCACGTAGGTGCCGGTCAGCTGGTCGGCCGGATTCGTCGCCGGATTCAGGCCGTAGGCGGCGAGGTAGCTGCCCGCGCGGCCCGAGGCCAGGTTCATCGCGTGCCACATCGGGTTGGAGCCCGCGGGGACTTCCTTGTCGGAGACGTCGAGGTCGTGCCAGAGGTTGTCGATGCCGACGGCGCCGTTGCCGCATTTCTGCACGGTGCCGCCGCCGGTGCCGGCCGGGCACTTGCTCTGGTCGGGCAGCGCCGCCTGGCCCCACAGGCCGTTGGTGCCGCCGGTCACGCCCTGCCAGCCGCGGGTGTAGTACGGCACGCCGATGTTGATGCGGCCCGCGGGCATCGCGCCGCGGAAGTAGTGGTACGCCCAGTCGGTGTTCAGGTAGCCGATGCGCGCGTACTGCGTGGCGGTGTAGTAGCTCCACGCGGTGAGTTCCGCATCCTTGCCGTCGTCGTAGAGCGCCGCGTTCGGGCCGACGAACTGGTTCCACGCCCCGTGCAGGTCGTAGCTCATGATGTTCACGTAGTCCAGGTACTGCGTGACCTGGAAGGCCTCCATCCCGCGCAGCAGGTAGGCGGAGGAGGGCGCCGCGATCGTGAGCATGTAGTGGCGGGTGTCGGCCTGGCTGGCCGTGTCCAGCTTCGCGCGCAGGGTGCGCATCAGCACGACGTAGTTCTTCATCAACGCGCCGCGACGGGCGTTGCTGATGGCGAAGTCCACCGGGTTGCCGGCGTTGTTCATGCTGGTCGGGTACTCGTAGTCGATGTCGACGCCGTCGAACCCGTATTGCCGCAGGAAGGCCACCGCCGAGTCCGCGAACGCGTTGATGCCGGCCGTGTTGGTCGAGCCGTCCGCGTTCGTCGTCATCGTGTAGAAGCCGCCCGTCTCGGCCCAGCCGCCGACCGAGATCAGCGTCTTGACGTTGGGGTACTGCTTCTTGAACTTGTTGAGCAGGTTGAAGTGGCCCTTGTACGCATAGGCCGGGTCCATCTCCGCGCCCGCGACGCCGGGCCAGGTCAGGCCGGTGGCGGGGTTGGCCGCGTCGGCGGTGTTGCCGACCGAGAGCTTGTTGGCCGCGTCCACATGCGCGAACGCGTAGTTGATGTGCGTGACCTGACCCCATGGGATCTGGTGCGCGAGGAACGCGGGCTGGCCGGTCTTGCCGGTGCGCCAGCTGGTGAAGTAGCCGATGATGCGGCGCGGCTTGTCGGCGCCCATCTTCTCGCGGCCCTGGTCGTCGTAGACCTTGCAGTAGGCGGGCGCGGTGCCGGCGGTGGTCGTCAGGCCTTCGGGACGGCAGCGCTCGTCGCCGGTGACCTGTCCCCGCACGGTGATGCGCAGCGCGGCGGTGTCGGTCGTCGCGCCCTTGTCGTCGGTGGCGCGGGCGGTGATGTCGGCCACGCCGGCGCGTGCGGTCCAGCTCACGCTGAACGGCGCGGTGGTGTCCTCGGCGACCAGCGCGCCGTTGACGTAGAAGCCGACCTTGGCGATGGTGCCGTCGCTGTCGGCCGCGGTCGCGGCCAGCGTGACCGCGTCGCCTGCCGTGGGCGAGGTGCCCGCCGTCGGCGAGTTCAGCGCCACCGTCGGCGGCTTGTTCGTGCCGCCACCTCCGCCGCCGCCGCCGTCACAGGCGCCCAGCACCTTCCACACGTCCCACTGCCCGGCGTTCGTCGCCGGCGGGTTGTTCTGCGTCCACCACTTGGCCTGATAGGCGGTGCCGGTCTGCTTGACGATCGCATTGCCGCTGTACGCCGTGGCGGCGTTCCAGTCGGCGACGCCGGTGCAGTCATAGGCCATCGCCGAGCTGCCGGCGAAGGCCAGCACCATCGGCATCAGCCACGGCAGCATCGGGTGGGGTCGGGCGCAGGGACGTTGTCTCATCGGGGGGGCTCCTGTCGTGTGTTGTCGTTGTCTTCGGGAACAGCAGGGACGCAACGGAAAAGAACGAGGGATGAGCGCCGCCGCGCCGGGCGACTGCGGAGGCAGCGCGGCGGGAACGGTCGGGCTCGGGCAGAAAAAGCGCCGGTCGGTTCAACCGGCGAAGGCGGCGGCCGCTCGGGCACGGCCGCCGGCGGCCGGCATCAGACGGTCGTCATGCCGGCCACTCGGGGGCAGCGGGGCGGATCAGCGGTGTCGCGGCGCCGGATCTCTCGGGTCCGGCGGCGGCGCGGTCAGCGGCAGGGGAAAAGGCGCGTGCAGACATGGCAGTCACTCCTCGCTGGTCGACGTGCGATCCGCCGGTTCGATCCGGCGGAGGGCGTGCGGTTTGCAACCGCGGCGTCTAGGAGACCAATACCGCTGCTGATCTCATAGTGGTATGCAATGTAGATACCACTGACGACCACATCATTCAGGTTAACCCTTGGGGTGGCAGTAACGTGTCGTAATGATGTCGTCGATGACGTATATGGACGTCAATTAGCGCAAGAGGAAGGGAAAACCGGTACGACCGGTGAGCGAGTGCGTAAAAACCAGTGTGGGACCAATTCTTGCCGCTACGGCTCACGACGGTGTCAGTACTCGTGCGAGAAACGGATGCGGAATCCCTGCGCCCGGGGCGCGATGGAGAACTTCGAGTGCCCGTCGTTGAAGCGGGCGCCGAAGCCGATGAAGGTCTTCATGTCCGCCGGCACGGCGCCCTGCGCGCGCGACAGGGCGGCGGCGAAGGCATCGCTGGGGACGCGATCCCCGTTGGCGCTGCCGGGCGCCGAGACCGGCACGAGGCCGTAATGGATCGACGACCACCACGGCCCCTTGCGGAGGACCGGCGACCCGGCGCGATCGGACAGTCGCGGCGACTCGGGACTGGGCGACTGGAGGCGGTAGTCGGCGTGCCAGGGCTCACGCAGCGATTCGACCGGCGATTCCGGCATCGACTCGGGGAGCGAGGTCGACGCTTGAGCTTCCGAGGCACCCATGATGAAGATCAAGGGCACGATCGCCGGCGCGACCACGGACGCCATGAGGGACGACGGGCGCGCCGGGAGAGCGATGCGGGATTGGCGAGAGGGTGTGCACATGGGATCACTCGTCCATTCAAGGGAACGGGAAGTGATCCTGGAATCGGCCCGCTGGGCGGGCAATGACACCGATGTGTGGCCTTCAGGCCTCGATGAGTAGGTTGGGCGGACGTCAGCGCTCGACGCGTGACCAATGCCCGTCGCGGAGCAGCTCGTGCGGGAGGAAACGGGCCTTGTAGGCCATCTTGTCGCTCTGCGCGATCCAGTAGCCCAGGTAGAGATGCGGCAGGCTCAGGTCGCGGGTCTGGCGCAGCTGCCACAGCACGTTGTAGGTGCCGTAGCTGACGTTGGCCTCGGGCTCGTAGAAGGTGTAGACCGCCGACAGCCCGTCGCCCAGGATGTCGAGGATGGAGACCATCTTCAGCGCGCCGTCGGGCTCGCGGAACTCCACCAGCCGCGAGTTCACCCGGCTCTGCAGCAGGAACTGGGTGTACTGGTCGACGCTGTCGTGGTCCATGCCGCCGCCGCTGTGTCTGCCGGCCTGATAGCGCAGGTAGAGCTGGTAATGCTCGTCGCTGTAGCCCAGTCGCATGACGCGCGCCTGCAGCGCCTGATGCTGCGTCCAGGCGCGGCGCTGGCTGCGGTTGGGATGGAAGTCCGCCACCGGGATGCGCATCGGCACGCAGGCCTTGCAGCCGTCGCAGTAGGGCCGGTAAGTGAACATCCCGCTGCGCCGGAAGCCGGCGGCGACCAGGCTTGAATACGCGTCCGCGTGGATCAGATGGCTGGGCGTGGCGACCTGCGAGCGCGCCTGGCGGTCGCTCAGGTAGCTGCAGGGGTAGGGCGCAGTCGCATAGAACTGCAGCTCGGCCAGCGGGAGTTCCTTGGGGTGCGTCACGTCACGGGCTCTGGGGCTCTGGGCGGGTCGTTCTGGGGGATGCTCAGGCGTCGCTCGGGGAGTCGCTCGAGGCGTCGCTTGAAGCGTCTGTCAGGCCCAGGTGGGCCCACAGTCGCGGATGATAGGTCCAATCCCCGGGCGAGGGCAGGCCGGTGTGCGCGGCGAGGTGCGCCTCGAAGACCTCGCGGGCTACCGGCGCGGCGCCCAGCGACGCCAGGTGCGCGGTCTGCTGCTGGCAGTCGATCCAGGGGATGTCGAACTCCCGGCACAGGCAGATCAGCGCGGCGAGCGCGATCTTGGAGGCGTCGGTCCTGCGCATGAACATCGACTCGCCGAAGAACATCCGGCCGAGGTTGACGCCGTACAGCCCGCCGGCGAGTTCGCCGTCCATCCAGGTCTCGACCGAATGCACCGTGCCTTCGCGCGCGAGCCGCAGGTAGGCCTGCTGCATCTCCGGCACGATCCAGGTGCCGTCCTGGCCGTCGCGCGAGGTGCTGGCGCAGGCCTTGAGCACGGTCTCGGCGGCGTGGTCGACGCGGATCTCGCAGCCCGGGGTGCGGATGAACTTCGCGACCGTCTTGCGCAGGGAGCGCGAGAGCTTGAAGTCCGCCGTGCGCAGGACCATGCGCGGGTCGGTGGTCCACCAGAGGATGGGCTGGCCTTCTCCGTACCAGGGGAAGATCCCCCGCGCATAAGCTGCACGCAAACGCGCGGGTCTGAGGTCGCCGCCGGCCGCGAGCAGCCCCGGAGCGTCGCTGCGCGGCCCCAGCGCGCGGCGGGTCGGCGGGAAGTCCAGAGAGTCATCGTCGAGCCAGGGGATCATCCGCTTCATGGTAGCGTGCCGCCTTCGTTCCACGCCCCACGGCGACCCCCTCGTTCCCATGATCACCCTCTACGGCATCCCCAACTGCGACACCGTCAAGCGCGCCCGCGTCTGGCTCGACGAACAGGGCCTCGCGTACCAGTTCCACGACTACAAGAAGCAGGGCGTGCCCGCGGCGAAACTGCCGCAGTGGATGGCCGAACTCGGCTGGGACAAGGTGCTGAACCGCGCCGGCACGACGTGGCGCAAGCTGGACGACGGCGCCAAGGCCGGCGTCACCGACGCGGCCAGCGCGGCTGCGCTGATGGTCGAGCAGCCCAGCGTGATCAAGCGTCCCGTCGTCGAATGGGACGACGGCCGGCTGAGCCTGGGCTTCTCGCCCGAGCTGTTCGCGTCCCACGCCGCTGCGGCGACCCGCTGATCGGAGGCCCGCCATGTTCACCGGCATCGTTCAAGGCATCGCGCAGGTCGCGGCCATCACCGACAAGGACGGGTTGCGCAGCTTCACGCTCGACTTCCCCGAAGGTTTCTGCGAGGACCTGGAGATCGGCGCGTCCGTCGCCTGCGACGGCGTGTGCCTGACGGTCACCGCCCTGAAGGGGGAGCGCCAAGCCGACTTCGACGTGATGCTCCAGAGCCTGAACCTCACGGCGCTGGGTCGGCTGGCCGTCGGTGGCCGGCTCAACGTCGAGCGTGCCGCGAAGGAGGGCGCCGAGATCGGCGGCCATCCGCTGTCGGGCCACGTCGACTTCATGGCGACGGTCGAGGCGATCCGCCGGCCGGCCAACAACCACGTGATCCGCGTCGCGGTGCCGGCGCCGTGGATGCGCTACATCTTCGCCAAGGGCTACATCGCCGTGAACGGCGCCAGCCTGACGGTGGCCGAGGCCGGCCGCAACGCCGACGGGTCCGGCTGGTTCGAGGTCTGGCTGATCCCCGAGACGCTGCGCATGACCACCTTCGCCGACAAGGGCGAGGGCGCCCCGCTGCACATCGAGATCGAGCGCCAGACGCAGGTGATGGTGGACACCGTCCGCGACGCGGTGGCCGAGAAGATCGGCGCGCTGATGCCGGCGCTGAAGCTGTTCGCGAAAGAGCGGGGCCTGGACCTCGACGCCTGAACGGTCGGACAGGCGCGGCGGCGCGCGGCGCTGAAGCCGCAGCGGGATGACGCATAGGCGAAGCCCCCACATTCGCCATCCCTACAACAGCAGATGACCTAAGTCATGCGCGCGGCGCGGATCGCCCGCGCCGCGACGGATCGAAAGCCGTCGACGCCGTCGCGATCGTGCGCGGAAGACGCCACCCTGGGAAGGGTGTCGCCGACTTTCCCCCGTATCCATCGGCCATCGCAAGGATCCCCGCCAGGCCGCGCCGTTGCTCGCTTTGCCGGGGGCAGGCGTTGCCGTGCGCTGTCCGCCGACAGTACCTCGTGCGAGGTATGGATCAGCGGCGTGGCGGAATGCGCGAAACCGCCATCCCATCAACGTGGGAGCCGCCCGTACCACCACGATGGGGGCCTCGCTTTTTCGCCGGGAGGCGCCTAACAATCCGCGACATTCCTTTGAAATCGTTTGATTTCGGTACACCTGCTGAGGGGAAACGAATGTTGGCCAGAGGCCTGATGGTCGCCGGATTGCTTGCCGCCTCGCTCGCGGCGGTCGCCCAGGTGCCTTACGTGTTCAGCTACAACCCGGGCCCGACCCGCGGCACGAAATGGGTGGCCAAGGCCTCCAACGGCGACGCCGAAGGCGCGGCCTCGGTGGTGTCGTCCTCGCCGCGCCCGGTGTGGGCGCGGGTCTGCTACACGATCGGCCCGTCGGACAGCACGGTGTCCGTCTACGCGCAGACGCGCAACGAAGAAGCGCGCGCCTTCGAGATCGCCTGGGGCGGGTGCAGCGACGTGTTCGGCACCAGCATCTGGATCGGCAATCCGCATGGACAGCCGGTCAGCGGGTATTACGGCGTCGCGCCGGCCACGCCCCTCGATTGACCCTTGAGTTCCCGAGAAAACCTGGAGGATTCCATGCTTGCCACTTCCCGCCTTGTTTCGTCGTCCAGCCTCGCGCTGAAGTCCGCCCTGATCCTGTCGCCGCTGCTGCTGGCCGGCTGCCTGGCCACCGCGCCGACGATGGGCGAGAACAAGGGCACCGTCTCCGGCGCCGCCGGCGGCGCGACCGCCGAGAACCAGAACAGCAAGCTCGAGCATTGCGACGAGACGCTGGGCACGCTGGCCATCTTCGAAGACACCAACGCGCCGTGGTGGTCGCAGCTGCGCGACCGCCAGCTGGGCTCGACCACGCCGGTGCTGCGCCTGATGGTCCAGCAGTCCAACTGCTTCGTGATCGTGGAACGCGGCCGTGCCTTCGCCAACATGGAGCGCGAGCGCGCGCTGATGCAGTCGGGCGAAACCCGCGCCGGCAGCAACTTCGGCCAGGGCCAGATGGTCGCGGCCGACTACACGATGAGCCCCGAGATCCAGTTCTCCGGCAAGACCGGCGGCGGCGGTGGCGGCATCGGGACCGGCGCGATCGGCCTGCTGACGGCCGTGGCGGCCAACGTCAGCACCAATGAAGCGTCGACGACGCTGCTGCTGGTGGACAACCGCTCCGGCGTGCAGATCTCGGCCGCGGAAGGCACGGCGAAGAACTTCGACTTCGGCTTCGGCGGCGCGAGCTTCTTCGGCAACGCGGCCATCGCCGGCGGCGCCTACGGCAAGACCCCGCAGGGCAAGGTCATCGTGACCGCGTTCGCGGACTCGTACAACCAGATGGTCAAGGCGCTGCGCAACTACAAGGCGCAGCAGGTCAAGGGCGGCCTGGGCGCTGGCGGCCGACTGGGCGTGTCCGGCGGCACGACCGCGGCCTCCAAGGAAGTCGACCAGGCAGCGGCTCCCGCGAAGGCGGCGCCCAAGCCGGCCGCGAAGCCGGCGGCGAAGAAGCCTGCCACGACGACCACCCCGACGACGAAGTAAGTCGAGAGGGGTCAGCCGGCAGGTCAGCCGGCTTTACCGCTGCTCGGTCTGCGCGCGCAAGGCTTCCTCCTTCGCGCGCAGTTCGGGCGTGAACGCCTCGCCGAAATCCTCGGCCTCGAAGATCTGACGGATCTCGATGTCGGAGTCGGTCACCTGCGGGTTGGGGCACTTCTTGACCCACTCGATCGCCTCCTGCAGCGAGGCGCACTGCCAGATCCAGTAGCCGGCGACCAGCTCCTTCGTCTCAGCGAAGGGGCCGTCGATGACCTTGCGGTCCTTGCCGGAGAAACGCACCCGCGCGCCCTTGCTCGTCGGCTGCAGGCCTTCGCCGGCCAGCATCACGCCGGCCTTCACCAGCTCCTCGTTGTACGCGAACATGGCGGTGATCAGCTCCGTGCTGGGCAGCTCGCCCGCTTCGCTGTGCTTGTCCGCCTTGACGATGACCATGAATCGCATGTCGGTCTCCTGATGCAGTCCTGAAAATGGAAGAGGGTGGACGACCCTGTCGACGATTCAATGAATCGACGACAGGCCCGTCTCACCCTCATGACGTTCGGCGGGGACCGCTTTCGACATCGTCGATGTCGTCAACAGCGGCCCGACGTTTTCTTCAGTGGCGGTTCAGCCCGGCTGGTGCGCTCCGGTCACGCGGCCAGCAGCTGGCGCAGCACGTAGGGCAGGATGCCGCCGTGGCGGTAGTACTCGACCTCGATCGGCGTGTCGATGCGCAGGATCAGCGGGACGCGTCGCGCCGGTGCGACGCCGTCGGCCGCGCGGATGACCAGGGTCGCCTCGGACTGCGGCTTGATCTCGTCGCCGAGTTCGATGTCGATGACCTCGTCGCCCTTCAGGCCCAGCGATTCCCAGGAATCGCCCGGACGGAACTGCAGCGGCAGCACGCCCATGCCGACCAGGTTGGAGCGGTGGATGCGCTCGAAGCTCTTGGCCACGACCGCACCGATGCCCAGCAGCTGCGTGCCCTTGGCCGCCCAGTCGCGGCTGGACCCGGTGCCGTATTCCTCGCCGGCGAAGATCACCGTCGGCGTGCCGGCGGCGATGTAGCGCATCGCGGCGTCGTAGATGAACATCTTCTCGCCGCCCGGCTGGAACAGCGTCAGGCCGCCTTCCTCGCGGGCGCCGTCGGGCTTGGCCGGGATCATGAGGTTCTTGATCCGGACGTTGGCGAAGGTGCCGCGCATCATGACTTCATGGTTGCCGCGGCGCGAGCCGTAGCTGTTGAAGTCGGCCTTGAGCACGCCCTTCTCCTTGAGATAGGCGCCGGCGGGCGAGACCTCCTTGATGGCGCCGGCCGGAGAGATGTGGTCGGTGGTGATCGAGTCGCCGAACAGCGCCATGATGCGCGCGCCCTTGACGCCGGCTTCCTGCGCCTCGGGGATCTGGGTGAAGTTGCCGAAGAAGGGCGGCTGCGCGATGTAGGTGCTCTTGGGCCAGCCGTACACCTGGCCGGTGCCGCCCTTGATCTTTTCCCACAGCTTGCCGGGCTCGGCCTTGACCTTGCCGTAGTTGGCGCGGAACGAATCGGGATTCAGCGCCAGCTTCAGCAGCGCGTGGATCTCGTCGCTGGTCGGCCAGATGTCGCCGAGGTAGACCGGCTTGCCGCCGGTGCCCAGGCCGACCGGCTCGGTCATGAGGTCGCGCGTCACGTTGCCGGCGATGGCGTACGCGACCACCAGCGGCGGGCTGGCCAGGAAGTTGGCCTTGATGTTGGGGTGGATGCGCGCCTCGAAGTTGCGGTTGCCCGACAGCACCGCGGCGCAGACCAGGTCGTTGCCGGTGATCGCCTCGTTGATCTCGGGCGTCAGGTCGCCGGCGTTGCCGATGCAGGTCGTGCAGCCGTAGGCGGCCACGGAGAAGCCCAGCTTCTCCAGGTAGGGCAGCAGGCCGGCGTTGTGCAGGTACTCGGTGACGATGCGCGAGCCCGGCGCCAGCGAGGTCTTGATGTGCGGCTGCACCTTCAGCCCGGCCTCCACCGCCTTCTTGGCCAGCAGGCCGGCGGCGAGCATCACGCTCGGGTTGGAGGTGTTGGTGCAGGAGGTGATCGCCGCGATCAGCACGTCGCCGTTGAAGATCTCCAGCCCCTTCTGCGCGCCGCCCAGCGCGAAGGACTTCGGCAGCTTGTCCACCGGCTGGTTGAAGCCGTTCTCGGCCACCGGCTTGGTGAACAGCGAGGCGAAGGTCTTGGCCAGGTCCGTGATGACGATGCGGTCCTGCGGCCGCTTCGGGCCGGCCAGCGAGGGCACCACCGTGCCCAGGTCCAGCGACACCACCTGGCTGAAGCGGATGTCGCCCGCCTTGGGGACGCCGAACAGGCCCTGCGCGCGGAAGTAGCTCTCGAAGGCCTCGATCTCGTCGGTCGTGCGGCCGGTGCCCTTGAAGTAGTCGATGGTGCGTTCGTCGACGGGGAAGAAGCCCATCGTCGCGCCGTACTCGGGCGCCATGTTGCCGATGGTGGCGCGGTCGGGCACGGACAGCGAGGCCGTGCCTTCGCCGAAGAACTCGACGAACTTGCCGACCACCTTGGCCTTGCGCAGGATCTCGGTCACGGTCAGCACCAGGTCGGTGGCGGTCACGCCCTCGCGCAGGCGGCCGCTCAGCTCGAAGCCGACGACATCAGGCGTCAGGAAGTACACCGGCTGGCCGAGCATGCCAGCCTCGGCCTCGATGCCGCCCACGCCCCAGCCCACCACGCCCACGCCGTTGATCATCGTCGTGTGGCTGTCCGTGCCGACCAGCGTGTCGGGGTAGTACACCGTGTCCTTGCCGCTGCCGGCCTTGTGCACGCCGCGGGCGAGGTACTCGAGGTTGACCTGGTGGACGATGCCGAAGCCGGGCGGGACGACGCCGAAGGTGTCGAAGGCCTGCATGCCCCACTTCATGAACTCGTAGCGCTCGCGGTTGCGCTCGAACTCCAGCTTCATGTTCAGGTCCAGCGCCTTGGGGCTGCCGAAGTGGTCGATCATGATCGAGTGGTCGACGACCAGGTCGACCGGCACCAGCGGCTCGATCGTCTTCGGGTCCTTGCCCTGCGCCTGGGCGACGTTGCGCATCGCGGCCAGGTCGGCCAGCAGCGGCACGCCGGTGAAGTCCTGCAGCACCACGCGGGCGACGACGAAGGGGATCTCCTCGTTGCGGGGCGCGTTGGGCTGCCAGTTGGCGAGCTGCTCGACATGCTCCTCGGTCACCCGCTTGCCGTCACAGTTGCGCAGCACCGACTCCAGCACCAGCCGGATCGACACCGGCAACTGGTTCACGTTGGGGAAGCGCTTGGCCAGCTCGGGCAGCGAGTAGTACTTGCCGCTCTTGCCGGACGCGGTCTTGAAGCTGGCGACGGTGTTGGCGAATGCATGGGGCATGGCTGACTCCTTGGCTTTGGGGTCCCTGGCGCGCTCCTGGCATTCGAGGAGGCGGGACGGTTTCTCTGCGGACGATGGGGATGGGGTATCGGGGCTGATTGTGGCCTCGGGCGGCGGGCTTGTGATGACTCCTTCGGGCGAGCTTGTGCGAGGGCGCAACGGCCCCCGTTCCACCCCAGGTCACACCCCCTGTCACCTCTCCCGTTCCACCCCCTGCGGCGGGGAGCGCCACCCCGTCCGACGGGAGGAACGGGCATGCGGTTTGCATCAAAGTCCCCAGTCCGGGCGAGGCGTGGGGCATTGGCTAATATCGCCGCAGGACTTCAAGGCCGCCAGCACCCGGGCCGACAAGAACTGACCCTGGGGCGCTTCCGACCAACATTCTTTCGTAGCCTTTCCGGACGAGGAATCCATGGATCAGGAACTGTTGTCGCCCACCTCCAGCGCCGCCCCCCGGGCGGCCGAGGCGATCCCCGAGGCCGCCGGCGCGCCGCCGCTGCCGCCCGCCGGGCTCACGCTGCTGCAGCGGCTGTTCTCCGCCTACCCGGGCAGCATGGGCCTGCGCCTGGGCCACTGGGCGACGCGGCTGGGCCGGCAGGCGCACCAGCCGGCCGAGTTCACGCTGGTCCTGAACGATCCCACCGCGCTGCGGCGCCTGCTGCTCGGGCGGGATCCGCTGCGTTTCGCCGAGGCCTACTTCACCGGCCAGATCGACGTCGAGGGCGATTTCTTCGCTGCGCTGCAGCTCAAGGACCATCTGCCGGAGCTGACGCTCTCCTGGAGCGACCGCCTGCGCCTGGCCGTGCGGCTGCTGGCGCCGGTGCCGCCCGCGACCGACGCGGAACTGCGCGCCGACGGCGTGCGTCGTCACACGCGGGCCGAGAACAAGGCGGCCATCGCCTTCCATTACGACCTGTCCAACGACTTCTACGCGCTGTGGCTGGATCCGGCGATGGTCTATTCCTGCGCCTACTACGAGACCGAGGACACGACGCTGGCCCAGGCCCAGTGGTCCAAGCTGGACCACATCTGCCGCAAGCTGCGGCTGCAGCCGGGCGAGGAACTGCTGGACATCGGCTGCGGCTGGGGCGCACTGGTGATGCATGCGGCGCGTCATTACGGCGTGAAGGCCACCGGCATCACGCTGTCGGAACGTCAGCTGGCGCTTGCCCGGGAGCGCATCGCCGCCGCAGGACTTCAGGGGCAGGTCGAGGTCCGCCTGTGCGATTACCGGGACATGACGGGACAGTTCGACAAGATCTCCAGCGTCGGCATGTTCGAGCATGTCGGACTGAAGAATCTGCCGACCTATTTCGCCAGCGTGAACCGGCTGCTCAAGCCGGCGGGGCTATTCCTGAACCATGGCATCACCCATGAGGAGGATGGGTGGGGGCAGGCCTTGTCCTCCAAGTTCATCAACCGCTACGTCTTCCCGGACGGCGAGCTGGATCGGGCGAGCAACGTGATGCGGGTGATGGAGCAGGAGCAGTTCGAGCTCCATGACGTCGAGGCCTTGCGCATGCATTACGCCAAGACCTTGCGTGCCTGGGTCGCCAAGCTGGAGGAGGGCCACGACCAGGCGCTCCAGTATGTGGATGAAGCGCACTTCCGGATCTGGCGTCTGTACATGGCGGCGTCCGCGCTGGAGTTCGAGACTGGCGAACTGGGCCTGTACCAGATCCTGGCGAGCAAGCGCGATGGGGGCCCGGCGCCCGTGCCGCTGACGCGTCGTTATATGTACGACGCCCGCTGAGACGCCTGCCAAACGCACTCCCAAGGCCCGAAGTCAGCGGGTGGGGGTGGGGCCGGAATGGGGCTTGGGGTTCGCGGACGCGAGGCCCCATGCCCCGTGGAGTGCCCGCGCTCGACCTCCCGAAGTTTTTTCGCCGCCGATTTAAGTCCTCGACAAGACCGGTCGTCCTGTGAGTGGGAGGGCAGCTCAAGCCCTTCGATCAACGGAGCGCCTCCGCGCTTGCCCACATTCTCAAGGAGCGAATCACCATGTTGAGCTTGCACACCAATGCCTCGGCTCTGTCGACCCAGAACTCGCTGAGCTCGACGCAGAAGAGCCTGGCCACGTCGATGACCCGTCTGGGCACCGGCTTCCGCGTCAACTCCGCGATGGACGACGCTGCCGGCCTGCAGATCGCCACGCGTCTGGATGCGCAGACCCGCGGCATGGCCGTGGCCCAGCGCAACACGCAGAACGGCATCTCGATGCTGCAGACGGGCGAAGGCGCGCTGAATGAAGTCAGCAACATCCTGCTGCGCATGAAGGACCTGGCCACCGAAGCCTTCTCGGCCTCGTCGACCGCGACCGACAAGACCGCGATGCAGGGTGAGTACGACGCGCTCGGCACCGAACTGACCAACATCATCAAGAACACGTCCTTCGGCGGCACGCAGCTGTTCTCGAACGGCACGACCATCGACGGCACGCTGGGCAAGATGTCGGCGGCGATGAGCTTCCAGATCGGCGCTTCCGCCGGCGAATCGATGTCGGTGAACGTCAGCACGCAGCTGACTGCCCTGACGACGGCGCTGGGCACGGTGTCGACGCAGTATGCTGCCACGCCGGCTGCCGGCGCCGAACTGTCGGCCACGACGAACGCGATGCTGACGACCATCGGCGGCGCGATCGACAAGGTCGGTGAACTGCGCGCCTCCTTCGGTGCCGCGGCCAACCGCCTGGACCATGTCTACAACAACCTGCAGAACATGAGCACCAATACGGCCGCCGCCAAGGGCCGGATCATGGACACGGACTATGCGGCCGAATCGTCGACGATGACGACCAAGCAGATGCTGATGCAGTCGGGCACGGCGATGCTCAAGCAGAGCAACAGCATGTCCGGCCTGGTCATGTCGCTGCTGGGCTGATGACCGCGGGGCGCGCCGCGCGGCGCGCCCGACGACATCGACGCGAGGGCTGGACGGCGACGTCCGGCCCTTTGCTTTTTCCACGACGGCGCGAGACCGCACCACGGGACTGGGGGAAGGGCGGGGCACATGGCGGGAGCGACATCGAATCCCGGCGCGGTAGGCGCCGTGAGCGGCATCGCCGCCACCGGGCGGCTCCAGCCGTCGCTGCGCGATTTTGCGGGACTGGCGCCCGGCGCGGTGCTGCGTCTGTCGGGCGGCGGCGATCGCGAACGCGGCGGCGGCTCCGGATGGCGGCTGGAGTCGCTAGACAGCGGCGAGATCATGACGCTGATCGAACCGCCGCTGGATGATCTGCTGCCGGGCGATCAGGTGCTCCTGCGCGTGCGCGCGGTCGTGCCGCGGATGGAGCTCGAGGTGATCGAGCGCCGCCGGGATCCGGCTCCGACAGGCCTGTCCGGCGGAGGCGCCCGGAACGACGGCGCGGCGCCCAGCGCCTGGGGCCAGCTCACGGCGCTGCGTGTCGACCTGGCGCAATGGCGCCGGCAGTTGCTGATGGCCGTCGTCGAGCCCGTTGCGCCGCGCACGCCGGCGGCCCTGGTGTCCGCGTGGACCTTGGCGCTGGCGCATGGCCAGGTGCCGATGGGCCCGGGCGGCGAGCCGCTGTGGCTGCTGCCGCTCGCCTACTGGGTGCGCGGCGATCGTGCCGACGACCTACAGCATGGGCAACCTCCGCAGCCCGAGCCCGAGCCCCTCGTGGCGGGCGAGGAACCCGCGCTGAGCCTCCTGCTGCGCTGGCGCGGCGAGGCGGTCGGCCTGCAGCTCCAGGGCACGCGGGCGGCGTTGTCGCTCACGGTCCTGGCCGAGCATGAGCACGTGTTGACGGCGTTGCGCGGCGAGCTCCCGCGCGTGGTCGCCGCGCTGGTGCGGGCAGGCTTGCGCCTGCGGCGTCTGGGATGGCGCAGGCAGCCCTTGTGGGTACCGGTGGATCCCTCGCCGCCTCTGCGCTCGGACGCGACGCTGCTGAGCGCAGCGGCCGAACTGGTCACCGCCCTGGGATAGCCGTCCGGGCTGTCAAGCCTCCCCCGGAACGGTGTGGCGTGCGGGCAGCTTTACCCACTCTCAGGGGGAACGCGCGTTGACCGGTCCCGGGGCAGCGCGCAAGATCCCCTCCATGGGGATCCGTCATGACGAAGTCAGGAACTGGCGGACGGCGGTCGAGCAGGGCGCCTTCGGCGTCTGGGACTTGAACCCGCTGCTGGAACTGGTGCATTACTCGCCGCGCTGGAAGGAACACCTGGGCTTTCCGCATCCGGAGCAGCCCGACAGCACCGCGTTCTGGCGCTGCCGCGTCCATCCCGAGGACCTCGACGCGATGATGCTGACGCTGCGCGCGCACTTCGACGGATTCACCGACACCTACGAACAGCGGTTCCGCCTGCGCAGCAACGGTTCGGGCTACCGGCACGTGCTCTCGCGCGGCCGGGTCGTGCAGCGCGACCACCGCGGCGACGTGCAGCGGATGCTGGGCACGATGGTGGACCTGACGGAGCGCCCGGCGACGCCGTATCCGGATCGATTCCTGGGCGGACATCATCCGGTCGGATCCATGGGCTGCACGCCGTTCCATGCGCTGCTGGAGGACGGCAACGAGGCGCTGCTCGATCAGGTGGCGGGGATCCTGGCGGCGTCGTTCAGGCAGGCGACGACCGCGCCTTGAGACGATCTTCTTCCCGGCCGCGCGCAGCGGACGCTCAGCGGAAGTCGTCGAGCTGGATCCCGTGGCGGTGCAGCTTGTCGTAGAGCGTCTTGCGCGGTGTGCCGAGCAGCTCCATGGCCGCTGGCACCTTGCCGCCTGAGCGGCGCAGCGCCTGCTCGATGAGCGCCTTCTCGACCATCTCCATCTGGCGCGCCAGCGCCAGGTTGGGCACCGCCTGGATGGCGGCCGAGGAGTCGAGGTCATCCAGCGCCAGCACGAAGCGGTCGGCCGCGTTGCGGATCTCGCGCACGTTGCCGGGCCAGTCGTGGGCCATCAGTTCGCGCAACTTTTCCGGCGTCAGCTCGGGCGCCTCGCGCTCGTAGCGTTTGCAGGCCTGGGCGACGAAGTGCTCGAACAGCAGCGGGATGTCTTCGCGGCGCTCGCGCAGCGGCGGCAGCACCAGCGTGGCGATGTTGAGCCGGTAGTACAGGTCGCTGCGGAACTGGCCGCGCTCGCCCATCTCCTTCAGGTCGGCCTTGCTGGCCGCGATGAAGCGGACGTTGATGACCTGTTCCTCGTTGGAGCCCAGCCGTTCCACGCGGCGTTCCTGCAGCACGCGCAGCAGCTTGATCTGCAGCGCGACCGGCATGGTCTCGATCTCGTCGAGCAGCAGCGTGCCGCCGTTGGCGTGTTCGATCTTGCCGATGCGGCGCTTGCCCGCCGAGGTGAACGCGCCGGACTCGTGGCCGAAGAGTTCGCTCTCGAACAGCGCCTCCGGCAGTCCGCCGCAGTTGATCGCGACGAAGTTGCGGTCGCGGCGCGGGCTCTGGTCGTGGAGGCAGCGCGCGACCAGTTCCTTGCCGGTGCCGGTCTCGCCCAGGATCATGACGTCGGCCGAGGTCGACGCCAGGTTGAGCACCTGACGCCGCAGCTGCTGCATCGCGCCCGACTTGCCGAGCAGCGCCGCCTCGATGCCGCTGGCCGCCGACAGCTGCGCGCGCAGCTCGTCGGCCGAGTGACGGATCAGTCGCAGGTCCAGCGCGCGACGCGCCGTGTCCAGCAGCCGCTCCGGCGCGAAGGGCTTCTCGATGAAATCGTAGGCGCCGTTGCGCATCGCCTGCACGGCCATGTTCACGTCGCCGTGCGCGGTGATCAGGATCACCGGGATCTGGGGATCGGTCGCCTGCACGTGCGCCAGCAGCGCGCGGCCGTCCATGCCGGGCAGCCGCACGTCGGTGATGACGATCACCTGCGCGCCGGGCTGCACATGCGGCAACGCCTCCTCGGCCGAGCGGCACGGCACCACCGCCAGCCCTTCGAGTTCCAGGGTCTGGGTCAGGCTGACCCGCACCGGCAGGTCGTCCTCGACGAACACCACCTTGTAGCCCTCAAACATACTGCCCCTCCTCGGCCTGCCAGGTGTCGACCTCCAGGTCGAACTCGAAACACATGCCATGGTCCAGCCGCTGCGCCCGCAGCACGCCGCCGAACTCGTGGACGATTTTTGAAGAGATCACCAACCCCAGCCCCAGACCTTCGCCCGCCGGCTTGGTGGTGAAGAACGGTTCGAACAGCCGCGGCAGCAGCGATTCGCTCAAGCCCGGTCCGGTGTCCAGCACCTGCACGCGCACGCGCCGGCCGTCTTCCGCCGGCACGGCCGCGACGCGCAGCCGCCGCTCATGTCCGTCATGACCTTCGTGCACCGGCTCCGACGCGATCGCATCAATGCCGTTGGCCAGCAGGTTCACGAGCACCTGCTCCAGACGATTCGATTCGGCGCTCACCCGCAGTCCTGGCGGCACATCGACCTCCACGGGCAGGTCCAGCTGACGCGTGCGGTGCTCCAGAAGCAGTCGCGCGTTGTTCACGCTCGCCAGCAGCGACACCGCCGTGCGCGAGGGCTCCGCCTTGCGGGCGAAGCTCTTGAGCTGGCGCGTGATCTGACCCATCCGCTCGACCATGTCGTCCATCGTCTGCAGGTTGTCCGCGACCGCTTGCGTGCGGCCGGCCTCCAGCAACCTCTGCGAATTCCGTGCCAGCGCGCGCAGCGCCGTCAGCGGCTGGTTGACTTCATGCGACAAGCCCGCCGACATCTGCCCCAGTACCGCCAGTTTGCTGGTCTGCAGCAGCTCGCCTTCGGCCTGCCGACGCTGCGCGATCTGGTCGAGCAGTTCCTCGTTGGTCTGGCGGAGTTCCGCCGTGCGTTCGTCGACGATCAGCTCCAGCTGCGCATGCGCGTTCTGCAGTTCCGTCTTCGCGTGGAAGAGCTGCCGCAGCGCGCGCCGCCGCGACGCGAGGTAGAGCAGCAGCATCCCGATCGCCGCGCCGAAGGCCGCGCCGCTCCACGCGGCCAGCCGTGCCTGTCGTCGCACTTCCGACAGGTCCGACAGGGCGAGCAGGCGCACGCCCAGCGGCAGCAGCTGCCGCTCCTGCGCGAGCAGCGTCGTGCTGGCCGGCGCCGGTGCGCGCACCAGCAGGCTGTTGTAGGCCTCCAGCGCGCCGGGCAGGCCCAGGTCCGGCCCGATCCGCGGGTAGCGCGCGCTGGCCTGCAGCCGGTCGCGTTCCGACGCGTCGGCGCGGTTGAGCACCGCGTAGCGCCAGTCCTCCACCGAACTCATGATCACCACGCCCTGGTCGTCCGAGACCAGGATGCGCTCCCCCTGCGAGCGCAGCCCGAGGTCCACCCAGGTCGACTCCAGCGGCGCCAGGTTGAGCTTCACGACGATCACGCCCTGCAGCTGCTGGTTGCGCCGCAGCGGGTGCAGCAGGAAGAAGTTGGTCGAGCCGCTCAGCCCCGCCTGCCCGGCGTCGGAGGCGAAGAAGTGGTGGCGGTCCTGCTCGATCGCCTGCTGCAGCCGCAGCGGCGGCGTCAGCGGCTCGCTCGAGGCCAGCACGCGGCCTTCCGGATCGGCCACGAAGATCTGCGTCGTCCCCGCCCGCACGTTGACCCGCGCCAGCAGCAGGCTCGCCGCCTTGCGCTGGGCCTCGTCGTCGGGATGCTCGATCAGCCGCGTCACCTCGCCGTCGATGGCCAGCAGGCTGGGCAGGTAGGCGTGGCGGCCCAGTTCGGTCTGCAGGTTGGACGCGTAAAGCTCCAGCCGCTCCGTCGCCAGCGCACTCAACTGGTCCAGACTCGCCCGTTCGCTGAAGCGGTGGCCCAGCAGCAGGCCCAGCAGCATCAGCACGCCGGTCAGGTACAGGTAGAAGGTCGGCCGGCCGAGGAAATACGCCAGCCGCTGGCGGGCCGATGTCGGGGCGAAGGAGGAGGAAGCGACCGAGGGCATGGGGGACGAAAAATCGACGTCCAGTGTGCCCAACTTGGCGCACGCCTTGCACCCGGCGCGACGGCTTTTTTGTGACTGGCGAGGAATCGCCCGGCTGGCTAGGCGGTTTGTGCGGATTTCCGCACCTTGTTGCGTCGCCGAGACTGGGAACACAACGTCGACTGGCGCGCACCGATGTCGCCTTGTCGGTGAATACCCTTGAAACGCGGCGCTTGGCACGGGGGTTGCACCCCGAAGCGCCGTCACGCGGTGCGAGCCGCGTCCAACTACATGCTGGGGCCTTATGGAGATACTTTTTCAGCAGATCATCAACGGCCTGGTGCTGGGGAGCATGTATGCCCTCGTCGCACTGGGTTACACGATGGTCTACGGCATCATCAACCTCATCAACTTCGCGCACGGCGACGTGCTGATGGTGGGGGCGCTCGTGAGCTGGACCGTGGTCACGGCGCTCGCGTCGCTGGGCCTGCCCGGCTGGGTGCTGATGCTGGCCGCGCTGGTGTGCGCCATCCTGGTCTGCACGCTGCTGAACTACACGATCGAGAAGATCGCCTACCGGCCGCTGCGCAGCGCGCCCAGACTGGCGCCGCTGATCACCGCCATGGGCATGTCGCTGCTGCTGCAGACGCTGGCCATGATCATCTGGAAGCCGAACCCCAAGCCCTTCCCGCAGCTGCTGCCGGCTGATCCCATCCACCTCGGCGGCGCCGTGATCACGGTGACGCAGATCGTGATCCTGGTGACCACCGTCGTGATCCTGGGCGGCCTGCTGTTCCTGGTGAACCACACCAAGATGGGCCGCGCGATGCGCGCCACCGCGGAGAACCCGCGCGTGGCCTCGCTGATGGGCGTGAAGCCCGATGCGGTGATCTCGCTGACCTTCATCATCGGCGCCGCGCTGGCCGCGGTGGCCGGCCTGATGTGGGCCGCCAACTACGGCACCGCGCAGCACACCATGGGCGTGCTGCCGGGCCTGAAGGCCTTCACCGCCGCGGTGGTGGGCGGCATCGGCAACCTGGCCGGCGCGATGGTCGGCGGGGTGCTGCTGGGGCTGATCGAAGCCATCGGCGCCGGCTACCTCGGCGACTGGACCGGCGGCGTGCTGGGCAGCCATTACTCCGACATCTTCGCCTTCATCGCGCTGATCCTGGTGCTGACCCTGCGGCCTTCCGGCCTGCTGGGCGAACGCGTCGCCGACCGCGCCTGAGGAGCCGTCCATGTTCCAGACCAAATCCTCCAAGCTGATCACCTTCCTGATCGCCGGCGTGCTGCTGCTGGTGCTGCCGCTGTTCACGCAGCAGTTCGGCAACGGCCCGGTCCGCATCATCGACCTGGCCCTGCTGTACGTGCTGCTGGCCCTGGGCCTGAACATCGTGGTGGGCTACGCCGGCCTGCTCGACCTGGGCTACGTCGCGTTCTACGCGGTGGGCGCCTATCTCTTCGCGATGCTCAACAGTCCGCACCTGTCGGAGAACTTCGAGCACATCGCCGCGGCCTTCCCCAACGGGCTGCACCTGCCGCTGCTGCTGGCGATCGCGCTGGCGGCGCTGCTGGCAGGCCTGTTCGGCGTGCTGCTGGGCGCCCCGACGCTCAAGCTGCGCGGCGACTACCTGGCCATCGTGACGCTGGGCTTCGGCGAGATCATCCGGGTGTTCCTGAACAACATGGAATATCCGCTGAACATCACCAACGGCCCGCGCGGCATCGGCCAGATCGACGGCGTGCACTTCCTGGGCTTCGAGTTCAGCCAGAACCACGACATCCTGGGCTTCACCATCAACTCGGTGTCGATGTACTACTACCTGTTCCTGGCGCTGGTGGTGGGCTCGGTGCTGGTCTGCTACCGGCTGGAGAACTCCCGCATCGGCCGCGCCTGGATGGCCATCCGCGAGGACGAGATCGCCGCCAAGGCCATGGGCATCAACACCCGCAACATGAAGCTGCTGGCCTTCGGCATGGGCGCGACCTTCGGCGGCGTGGCGGGTTCGATGTTCGGCGCGTTCCAGGGCTTCGTCTCGCCGGAATCGTTCAGCCTGCAGGAGTCGATCATGATCGTCGCCATGGTGGTGCTGGGCGGCATCGGCCACATCCCGGGCGTGATCCTGGGCGCGCTGCTGCTGGCCGCGCTGCCGGAAGTGCTGCGCTACGTCGCCGGCCCGCTGCAGCAGATGACCGACGGCCGCCTGGACGCGTCCATCCTGCGTCAGCTGCTGGTGGCGCTCGCCATGATCGTGATCATGCTGATGCGTCCGCGCGGCCTGTGGCCCTCGCCCGAGCACGGCAAGTCCCGGCCCCTGCCGCCCGGAGCGCAGCCGCCTGCCAATGCCGGCAACGCCATCAATGCCTGAGCCGGGCCAGGAGCAAGAACCAATGACTGAAACCGTACTGAAAGTGGCCGGCGCCTCCAAGCGCTTCGGCGGTCTGCAGGCGCTGTCGGATGTGGGCATCGAGATCAAGAAGGGCCAGGTCTACGGCCTGATCGGCCCCAACGGCGCCGGCAAGACGACCTTCTTCAACGTGATCACCGGGCTGTACGTGCCCGACGGCGGCACCTTCGAGCTGGGCGGCCAGGCCTACAAGCCGCAGGCGGTGCACCAGGTCGCCAAGACCGGCATCGCGCGGACCTTCCAGAACATCCGGCTGTTCGCCGACATGACCGCGCTGGAGAACGTGATGGTCGGGCGCCATGTGCGCACGCACTCGGGCCTGATCGGCGCGGTGCTGCGCACGCCCGGCTTCAAGAAGGAAGAGGCCGAGATCACCGCTCGTGCCCGCGAGCTGCTGGACTACGTCGGCATCGGCCGGCACGCCGACTTCAAGGCGCGCACGCTGTCCTACGGCGACCAGCGCCGCCTGGAGATCGCCCGCGCCCTGGCCACCGATCCCAAGCTGATCGCGCTGGACGAGCCCGCCGCGGGCATGAACGCGACCGAGAAGGTCGTGCTGCGCGAGCTGATCGACCGCATCCGCAACGACGGCCGCACCATCCTGCTGATCGAGCACGACGTGAAGCTGGTGATGGGCCTGTGCGACCACGTGTCGGTGCTGGACTACGGCAAGCTCATCGCCTCCGGCACGCCGGCGGAAGTGCAGCGCAACCCGAAGGTGATCGAGGCCTACCTCGGCGCCCACGCGGCTGAAGCCGTCCACGCGGCCCCCTGATCCCGACCCATGGAAATCGAAAAGATGGCAGACAACATCCTCCTCCAGGTCGAGGGCCTCAAGGTCGCGTACGGCGGGATCCAGGCGGTCAAGGGCGTGGACTTCGACGTGCGCCAGGGCGAGCTCGTCTCGCTGATCGGCGCCAACGGCGCGGGCAAGACCACCACGCTCAAGGCGATCACCGGGCTGCAGCCGCTGGGCGTCGGCGACGTGAAGTTCATGGGCCGCTCCATCAAGGGCCAGGGCGCCTGGGACCTGGCCAAGCAGGGCCTGGTGATGGTCCCGGAAGGTCGCGGCACGTTCACGCGCATGACGATCACCGAGAACCTGCAGATGGGCGCGTTCATCCGCAAGGACAAGGAGATCGAGGCCGACATCGAGAAGGTCTTCGGCCTGTTCCCGCGGCTCAAGGAGCGTCGCAACCAGCTGGCCGGCACGATGTCCGGCGGCGAGCAGCAGATGCTGGCCATGGGCCGCGCGCTGATGGCCAAACCCAAGCTGCTGCTGCTGGACGAGCCGTCGATGGGCCTGTCGCCGATCATGGTCGACAAGATCTTCGAGGTCGTGAACGACATCCACCAGCAGGGCGTGACCGTGCTGCTGGTCGAGCAGAACGCCAGCCGCGCGCTGGAACTGGCCAACCGCGGCTACGTGATGGAGTCGGGCGCGATCACCATGCAGGGCGACGGCAGGACGCTGCTGAACGACCCGAAGGTGCGCGCGGCCTACCTCGGCGAATAAGCCGGGCGACCAGCCACGTGCATGACGACGAGGGGCCCGCGAGGGCCCCTTGTGCCTTTCAGGGCGCTACAGGGGCGCTACAGGGGCGCTACACAGATGCTACGGGGCGTTCAGGGCTCTCCGGGACGGTCCCGGGGCACCATCGCCAGGTAGTCGTCGATCCGGCCGCCGTCCAGCGGCTTGACCATCACGCGCAGCTCGTTGATGCGCTGGCCCATCGCGAGTCCGTCGCGGCGGCGGACCTCGGTGAAGCCCTGGCGTTCCCAGAAGCGCTCCGCGCGCGGGTTGCCGACGACCACGCCCAGGCGCACCCACAGCGCGCCGTTGCGCTGCATCCAGCCTTCCAGCTCCGCGTAGATCTCGCGCGCGGCGGTGGAGCCGTGCAGCGAGGTCGCCACGATGAACAGGCCGACCAGCCAGACCCGGGGCGCCATCAGGTCCGAGACCAGCGAGGCCATCGCGACCAGTTCGCCGGAGTCGTCGACGTAGCCCAGCAACCGTTTGGCGGTGAAGCTCCAGCCCTCGGGGGGCAGGTCGCGGATCTCTTCGCGGGCTTCGTCGGGGCGGGGCGGGGCGCCGGTCACCTGCTCGAAGTACAGCGGATTGCGTTCGTAGAACCGTTGGAGCAGGTCCTCATCGCTGGCCTGGAGTTCGAACACACGGACATGAGGCAGCGACAAGGAGGGCGGGGGGGGCATCGGCATCGGCGGGGTCCACGCGCCGGCGCGTCGAGGCGCCGGCCATCGGAAAGATCACCGAGCGTACCAAACGGAGCAGGTAGCGGTACCCCGCGTCTGACTTCCCCCGAAGGTGGGGGGCGGGTCTTGCGCCGCGGTCGCCCGACCCCCTGTCAACGGGAGTGACGGGGGTGGGGCGACCGCGTTTCAGGAGGCTACCGAAGTAGCCGGAGGTGTCACTGGCGGATGAAGGCCAGCAGGTCCGCGTTGACTCGGTCCTTGTGGGTATCGGTCAGGCCGTGCGGCGCGCCCGCGTAGACCTTCAGCACCGAGCCCTTGATCAGCTTGGCCGAGGCGCGACCCGCGGCGTCGATCGGCACGATCTGGTCGTCGTCGCCGTGGATGATCAGCGTGGGCTTGTCGAACTTCTTCAGGTCTTCGGTGAAGTCGGTTTCGGAGAACGCCTTGATCGAGTCGTAGGTGTTCTTGTGGCCGCCTTGCATGCCCTGGAACCACCAGTTGTCGATCAGGCCCTGCGAGACCTTCGCGCCCGGACGGTTGAAGCCGTAGAACGGACCGGCGGGGATGTCCTTGTAGAGCTGCGAACGGTTGTCGAGCTGCGCCTTGCGGATGCCGTCGAAGACCGCGATGGGCAGGCCGCCGGGGTTCTTGTCGGACTTGACCATGATGGGCGGGACGGCGGAGATCAGCACCGCCTTGGCCACGCGCGAGGTGCCGTGGCGGCCGATGTAGCGGGCGACTTCGCCGCCGCCGGTGGAGAAGCCGACCAGCACGGCGTTCTTCAGGTTCAGCGTCTCGATGACCGTGGCCAGGTCGTCGGCGTAGTGGTCCATGTCGTTGCCGTCCCACGGCTGGCTGGAGCGGCCGTGACCGCGGCGGTCATGGGCGATGACGCGGTAGCCCTGGTCGGCCAGGAAGATCATCTGCGATTCCCAGCTGTCGGAGTTCAGCGGCCAGCCGTGGCTGAAGACGATGGGCTGGCCGTTCTTCGGACCCCAGTCCTTGTAGTACAGCTGCACGCCGTCCTTGGTCGTGATGTAGGAGCCCGAGGGTTGCGCGCTGACGATGGGCGCCGGCGCGGGCTTGGCATCGGCGGCGAAGGCCGGGGTGGCGACTGCGCCGGCGACGGCGACGGCCAGCGTCGAGAGGACCAGCAGTTGACGACGCGATTGACGGGCGAGGGTGGCGATGGCGTTCATGGTGGGCTCCTTCGGGTGGTGGGTGAAAGCGGGTTGCAGAAAGCGGATCGGAGAAAGCGGGCTTGGTGGTGGGTGAGCGGATGTCGTGGATTCGAATTGCTTGCTAATTGTTTGTGTGCGAAGTATTTGGGGCAAAGAAAGGGAAAGTCATGCGAATTCGTCGATGGGGTGCTCAGCCGGCCTTGCGGGCCATGCGTTCGCGCAGCACGAGCAGGCGATCGCGGAGTTCGATCAGTTCGGACAGGTCCGAGTCCGACGCGTCCACGATGCACTGCGGCAGATGCGTGGAGCGCTTGCGCAGCGCGCGGCCGGTGGTGGTCAGCGTGATCAGCACCTGGCGTTCGTCCTGCGGCGAGCGGTCCCGGCTGACCAGGCCCGCGGTTTCCAGGCGCTTGAGCAGCGGGGTCACGGTGGGGGAGTCGAGGAACACGCGTTCCGCGATCTCGCCGACCGTCAGGCCGTCGCGTTCCCAGAGCACCAGCATCACGAGGTACTGGGGGTAGGTCAGCTCCAGGTCCTTCAGCAGTTCGCGGTAGACCTTGTTCAGCCCCAGCATCGTCGAGTAGATCGCGAAGCAGAGCTGTTGATCGATCTCCAGCGGCGGGCAGACGGCGTTGGCGCTGGCGTCGGTGCCGGTCGCCTTCTGCTGCTTGGGGGTGGTGGTGCGTGCCATGGGGTGAACTTTAATTAGTGTGCGAATGAATTGCAAGCGAAATTGTTGGCCAGGACGGCGGGAGGGACTTGGCCGCGGCGCCGGATGCCGGCGTTGAGTGAGTGCTAGATCGCGCGCGGACGCTCTTGCCGATCCGGTAACGGTCCATTGCCCATGCGCGGCGTTCCGTCGGAAAGGACGGGTGGCAATACTGGCCGTCCCGTTTGTCTTCCCGTGAGTCTCCAGATTGAAGAACGTCCACCCGTACGGCGACAGCCCGCTGTTCCAACCCCTCGTCCTCGGCGATCTGCGGTTGCAAAACCGGATCGTCATGTCCCCGATGTCTCGCAACCGGGCTCGCGCCGACGACCTGCCCACCGCGCTGATGGCGACCTACTACGCGCAGCGCGCGAGCGCCGGATTGATCATCTCCGAATCGGCGCAGGTGTCGCCGCAGGGGAAGGGCTACAGGAACTCGCCCGGCATCTACGCCGCCGACCAGGTGGCGGCCTGGAAGACCGTGGTGGACGGCGTGCACGCCGCCGGCGGCGTCATGTTCCTGCAGCTGTGGCATGCGGGTCGGAGCTCGCATCCGGATCTGCAGCCGGACGGCGGTATGCCGGTCGGACCGTCAGCGATACGACCGGCGGTGGAGGTCTTCACCGACGCCGGATTGAAGGCCGCGCCGACGCCGCGGGCCCTTGAACTGAGGGAGATCCCCGTCGTCATCGAGCAATACCGGCAGGCCGCGCGCAACGCATTGGCCGCAGGTTTCGACGGCGTCGAGATCCATGCCGGCAACGGCTTCCTGCTGGACCAGTTCCTGCGGGACGGCGCCAACCGGCGCCAGGACGCCTACGGCGGGAGCATCGCGAACCGGACGCGGCTGCTGCTGGAGATCGTCTCGGCGGTGGGCACGATCTGGCCCTCGCACCGTGTCGGCGTCCGGGTCTCGCCGGCGGCGACCTACGGAGATATTGTCGACAGCGATCCGGGCGCGCTCTACGGCCACCTGGTGCGTGAACTCAACCGCTTCCAGCTGGCCTATCTGCACATCACCGAGGGCGAACTGCTGTCGACCCGCGAGTCGCCCGGCATGGACTTCAGCGCACTGCGCGAGGCGTTCGACGGTGTCGTGATCTCCAACAACTGCTACGGGTTCCAGGATGCGGAGGAGGTCGTCCGATCGGGCGCCGTCGGGATGGTGTCCTTCGGTCGTCCGTACATCGCCAATCCCGATCTGGTCGAGCGCTTCCGTCGCGGGGCTGCGCTCAGCGATTTCGATCCATCCACCTTGCATGACGGCGGCGCCCGAGGCTACACGGACTACCCGCCGATCGATCAACCGCACACCGTTTCCCCGCAAATCGACATGGCCGACAACGGCTGAAGAGGCATCACGATGACGAACACGACACACGCATCTCTCCTGGTTTCGCTCTTCGACTACAAGGTCTGGGCCAACGCGGAAATGGGCAAGGCCTTGCGCAAGGTCAACGACGGAGCCGCCGATGGGCAATGGCTGGGCGCGATCCGGACGATGAATCACATGCTGGTCGTCGACCGCATCTTTGCCGCGCATCTGACGGGCGAGGCCCACGGCTATGCGGCGGCCAACACGACGGACACGCCGGCGCTGGAAGCGCTGCTGGCTGCCGTCAAGGAAACGGACGCCTGGTACGTCCGGTACGTCGCCGGCCTGCAGCCGGAGCAGCTGTCGGAAGCCATCCATTTCACGTTCACCGATGGTCAGGCCGGGCGGATGACGCGCGAGGAGATGCTCCTGCACGTCATCACGCATGCGACCTACCACCGCGGCGCCATCGGTCGCATGCTGGTGGAAGCGGGTGGCGGCTCCCCGCCGGACACGCTGACGCGCTTCCTGCATATCGCGGAGCCGGAGCGGCGCGTGCTGCCGTCGGCGTGAGCTCAGTCGTCGCGCAGGTGCGCGATGGCGAGGTCGATGAAGGCGCGGACCTTGTTGGACGCGCGTCGACCCTGCAGGTGCAGCGCATGCACCGGCATGCGCGGCGGTGAGAAGGTCTCCAGCACCTCCACGAGGCTGCCGGCGGCCAACTGCTCGCGCACGACTTCGTCCAGCACCCGCGTCAGTCCGAAGCCCGCAACAGCCGCCTGGATGGCGTGTTCCGTGCTGCTGGTGGCCAGACGCGGCTGGACGGGCGCGGCGATCGGCTCCGCACCATCGGTGAACTTCCATTCGCTGCCTGATTCGACGCTCAACGCGGCGATCAGGCAGTGGTCGATGAGTTCATCCGGATGACGCGGCACGCCCGCCCGGGCGAGGTAGTCCGGCGCGGCGCAGACGACGCGCCGGACCGTGGTCAGCGGGACGGCGTGGTACGAGGAATCGGGCAGCTCGCCGATGCGGATCGCGACGTCGATGCCCTCGCTGATCAGATTCACCGGGCGGTCCACGTAGCGGCATTCGATCTCGGTCTCCGGATTGCGTTCGAGGTAGGCGCGCACGACCGGTCCCAGGCGCATGCGCCCGAAGAGGGAGGAGGCCGTGATCACCAGCTTGCCGCGCACCGCGCCGTGCGAGCCGGTGGCCGACTGCTCGATGTCGCGCAACTCGTTGAGGACGCGCTGGCAGTCGAGCGCGTAGCGTTCGCCCACCTCGGTGACCTGCACGACGCGCGTCGTGCGCACCAGCAGGCGCACCTGCAGCGCGGCTTCGAGTTCGCTGACGGCGCGCGTCGCGACGGGGGCCGAGACCCCCATCCGGCGCGCGGCCGCGGCGAAGCCCTTCTCCTGCACGACGGCCACGAACATGGCCATGGCGTTGAGCTTGTCCATGTGCTTGCAGGCGCGACCGGCGCGCCGATTACTTGGCGGGCAGGTAGTCGAAGCCGCCCTTGGACGTGACGAAGAAGAGGCACTCCGTCTGCGAAATGCACTTCGTGACGTGGCGCTCGCCGCCCTTCTGGTACCAGTAGGACCCGGCCGGCAGCGGACGCTCCGGCGCACCGGCGGTGGGCTCGTTGACGACGACGCCCGCGATCACGACGCCGTAGTAGGAGTCCGTGTGCGTGTGCACGCCGCTGGCCGTGCCGCCGGCCATGCGGATGTAGTTGCTGTGGGCGCCGCCGGCCGGGTCGCCCCAGCCGTTGGCGATCGTCAGGCCTTCCTTGTTCTGATAGAACTTCAGCTCGGTGACGGGGACGACTTTGGTGGCGTCGGCATAGGGGTCCGGAGACGGTCCGGCCGCGATGGCGAGGGTGGAGACGGTAGCGAGGATCACCGTGGACATCGTGATCCGTTGAAGATGTTTGACCAGGGACATGATGGTTGCTTTCAAGTGGCAGGGGCGGCACCGGGAGGTGCGGTTCTCCAGCGTTGGAGCCCTGTCGAAATGGTCGACCATCAACACCGCCGTCACAATCGCGGCGGCGGGTAAGGCACTTTTACCGAAGCCGAAACAATAGAGATCGAGAGGGGAGCCGGTGATGAACGACGGGGATGGGACACCACGCGAGGAGGCGGGCACTGGGTCAGGCGCGACCGTCCGCAAACCGAAGGGGAGGGCGCGCGCTGTCTACGTGCCCGTGCTCGCGGGAGCGATCTATGGATTGCTGATGCGTCTGGCGTTCGGCGGTCTGTCGTTCGTGTCGCCGTGGCTGAATTTCTCGTCGGACACCGCCTTCGTGATGAGCACCGGCTTCGTGCTGATGACGCCGGTGGTGCTGGGCGCGATCACCGTGTACGTGATGCGGGCCGCGCCTGGCCGTCGGGGTCCGACCTGGATGGAGGCGGCCTTCGTGCCGTGGGGCGCGGCGGCGCTGATGATGGTCGGCGCCCTCCTGACGCTGCTGGAAGGCGGCATCTGCGTCGTGCTCCTGTCGCCGGTGTTCCTCGTCCTGGCGTCGGTCGGCGGCCTGCTGATGAACCTGGTCCTGAAGACGACGCGGGTGGGCAGACTGCAGGCCGGCGCGCTGGCGACGCTGCCGCTGCTGTTCACCGTGGTGGAAGGGCCGTTGACCGTCGAGCAGTGGCAGCGCATCGATCGTTCCGTGGTGGTCGAAGCGGCCCCGGCGCGCGTGTGGTCGGAGATCGTCGCGGCGCGGGACATCCGACGCGAGGAATTCCCGCGCACCTGGATCCACCTCATCGGGGTGCCGCGACCCGTCGAGGGCGTCAACCATGCGACGCCGCAAGGCGAGGTCCGCGAATCGCGCTGGGAGCGCGGCGTCCATTTCCTCGGCCGGGTCACGGAGCGCGTCGAAGGGCGGAGGATCGCCTGGCGCTACGAGTTCTCGCCGGATTCCTTCCCGCTCGGCACGATGGACGACCACGTCGTCATCGGCGGACGCTACTTCGATCTCGGCGAAACGCGGTTCACGCTGACGCCCGTCGATGCGACGCACACGCGTCTGGACATCGAGGCCCACTACCGCGTCACATCGAGCATCAACGTCTATGCCGTGCCGGTCGCCGATTTCCTGGGGCACGACTTCGTCGACGGACTGTTGACGCTGTACAAGCGTCGGAGCGAGACCTGACCCCGGCGGAGATATCGCAAGGCCGGTGAGTCGCACCGACAGCTTCCAGACAGCTAACCCGCCCCGGGATCGCGGAAGATCCGCCGCGTTTCGTAGCGGGGAGTGAGGGAATGACTCGAAGGAACGGCATGTGGCGCTTCGCCGCGGGCGTGTTGGGTGTTGTCGCGAGCGCCGGCGCGTTCGCGATGGACTGCACGAAGGCGGCGACGCCGGTGGAGCGACTGGTGTGCGCGTCGCCGCGGCTGCAGGCTCTGGACCTGCGGCTCAACGACGCGTTCCGCGTGGCGGCCGTGGTGGCGACCGATGCGACTGCCCTGCGCGACGAGCAGCGGCGCTGGCTCGCCACGCGCGACGCCTGTGGCGACGAGGTCTGCGTGGCCGCGGCCTACGGCGAGCGCGTCGCGGTGCTGGCCGGGCGCGTCCCGGTGCGCGACGTCTGGTTGCGGACCATGCCCGCGCAGTTCCGCGACGGCTGGCAGTTCTACGGGCTGGGGCCGGAGGCCTCACCCTTTGCGCCGGGCGAGCCGGTCTGGGTGGTCAACCCGGCCACGGTGCGTGATGGCTCGCCGCGCGCGCTGAGCCGGCAGTTTTTCGACATCGCCACGGACGGACAGAATCGCAAGCCCTTCCAGGCCAAGGCCGGGACGAAGGTCCGGGTCTACGGCTTCTACCGGGGTCAGGTGATGACGGGGCAGGTGGTCGCCAACGAGGGGCAGCGATTGACAGTCTCGGTGGCTGGCTCGCGCTGGACCTTGGCGCGCACGCCGAAGAGCCTGACCGCGACGACCCGCGTCCACTACCCGACGATCGATGGGCGTGCCACCTACGACGACGCGTTCGGAAAATCGTTCTCCGGTGACTCTTGCCAAACCTTCGATCATGTTACCGAGGTGAGGATCCCGGATCGGGCAGCGACGCCGCCGGCCTGGATCGCCTCCCTGGATGAGCGCGTTCACCCGGACGTCGAGAGCCTCTGCCGGGATCCTGACCTCCGGTTCAAGTACGACGACTACTTCGGGCCGGACTCCGGCTTCTCCTGGGGCGACGACGGCGCGCAGGTCTTGTCCGATGGGAGCGCCTTGCTCATGAGTTCGTCCGGTGAGCAGGTCCATGTGTTGCGCATCCGGGCCGACGGCAGCGTGCCTCAGAGCGAGTCGTCGCGCATCAAGATCGTGCCCTGGGAACGGCTTGATCGGCTCCGGGCAGCGGCGCTCAAAGGCTGTCGGGTCAAGGAGGAGGCGCAAGACCGTCCCGACGACTTCTCCTTCACGAAGTGCCTGGTCGAGGCCGTCGAGAAAGGACTTTGAGTTGAACGACCGATCACCGCTCCGGCGTCACGACGATCATTCGGGCTTCTTCGTGCAGAAGAACTCCCACACCGACTTCGGCTTGCCGTAGCGGCTCAGCGAGCGCTTGTCGAGGTGCTCGATGTCGAAGCACGCGGCGAGCACGTCCTCGATCTTTTCGCGGGTGAAGAACTGCTTGGCGACGCCGTCGACGACTGTCAGTGTCCATGAGGACGCGTCGTCCGGCGCGCCGTAATGCCAGTCGTCTTCGGCGTTGACGCAGCCGATCAGCCGGCCGCCCGGCCCGAGCACGCGGGCGATCTCGCACAGCGCACGCTGCGTGTCGTCGTGGTCGAAGTAATGCAGCGAGAGCTGCGCGACAGCCAGGTCGAATTCGCCGTCGGCCAGCATGGGCATCGCGCGGACGTCGGCCAGCACATGCCTGGCCGCCGGCGACTGCCGCCGGCACCTCGCCAGCGCCTCGGCGGAGATGTCGATGCCGGTGACGTCGACGCCCAGCTCCAGGAGCGCAGCAGTCTCCCAGCCGTCGCCGCAGCCGATGTCCAACGCGCGGCGCACGCCGGGCAGGCGATGCTGCCAGCCGCTCAGCCAGGCCTCATCCTGGCTCAAGGGCTGGGCGGCGTAGCGGCGGTCCCAGACGTCCGAGGCGGCCTCGGACGCTTCGTTCGGCTCATCGGATGCAGGCAGATCTGGGGGCAGGGCATTCATGCAGAGCAGCCTACCTCGCCCCCGATCTTCCCGCCGTGCGTCGCCCCACCTTCGCCCGATACAGGCGACAGGACGACGCACGGTTTCCCGCCAAGCGAAGGTCAGAACTCCTTCGTCAGGCTCACGTAGACCGTACGGCGCTGACCGTACTGCGGCGCGCCGACGCCGATGCCCGAGCCGTCACGCAGCTGGTAGCCCTTGTCGAAGAGGTTGAGCACCGACAGGCGCGCCTCCACCGGACCGCCGCCGCCGAGGTCGAACTTCTTGCTCACGTCCGCGTTGACGCTGGTGTACGAGGGCAGGTGCGTGGTGTTGGCGAAGCCGTTGCGCAGGCCGCTGCCGAACAGCGCGCTCGCGCCGACCGCGTAGCCGTCGTCCAGCCGCACGTTGACGCCGGCCGAGGCGCTCAGCTTCTGCTCGTGGTCCAGGTGCACCCAGTGGTTGGCGATGAAGTCGAGCTCGTCCTGCTCGAAGTTGAACTGGCCCGTCTCGACCTGCTGCGCGCGGGCGTGCGTGGTGCCGAGGTTGGCGTACGCGGACCAGGTCTTCTCCTTGTAGCTCGCCGACAGGTCGACGCCGTAGATGCGACCCTTGGCGTAGTTGAAGGCCGAATAGATCAGCGCGTTGCCGAACTGGCCCTCGTCCTGCAGATGCTGCACCGCGCGGTAGTAGCCGTCGATGCCCAGCGTCAGCTTGGGCGTGACCTGCCAGGCGGCACCGGCGTCGTAGTAGTTGGAGCGCTCGGAGCGCACCGCCGTGTCCGCGTCCGTCGGCAGTGCGTTGGTCGTGCCGGCGAAGGCCGCCACCGAGGTGGTGTCGATCTTCTCGGTCGGCGGCGGCGTGAAGTAGCGCGCGTAGCCCGCATGCAGGCGCACCGTCGGCGCCGCGTCCCAGACCAGACCGATGCGCGGGCTCAGCTGGTGTTCCTTCGTGACGGTGTCGACCTCGTCGTAACGCGCGCCGTAGTTCAGCGTCAGCGTGCGGTCCAGCTTCCATTCGTCCTGCAGGTAGGCGCCCCACAGGTGGCCGCTCAGGCGGCCGCCGTCGGCGATGTTGACGGGCACGCCGCTGGTCTGGTTGCCGTCGTCGTCGGCCGGGAACACCAGCGCGTTGTTGATCGTGCTGGCGTGCTCGCGCTGCGCGAAGAGACCGGTGCGGAGGGTGTGTGCGCTGTCCAGGCGGTAGCTGGCATCGGCCTGCACGCCGTTGGCCTCGTTGCGGCGCAGGATGTTGGCCGCGACGCCCAGGTACTGCAGGTCGCCGGTGGTGTCCGGCGAGTAGTGGACGTCGGTGTAGCGGTGGAACAGCGAGACCTGGTAGTCGATGTCCTTGCCGATCACGCTCTGGTAGCTGACGACGGCGAAGCGGTTGCGCTCGCGCTGGTGCGCGTCCAGCGTGCTGGAGTCCTTGTCGGGCGTGCCGTCGAGGGTGAAGGCGGTCGACTGCCCCGGCGAGTTCGGGATCTGGAAGCGGTTGTCGGTGACGCCGGCCATCGCGGTGATGCGGCTGTCGTCGTCGAGCAGGTAGGACACCAGCCCGAAGCCCTTGCCCTGGTGCGTGCGGTCGTGCAGCGCGTCGCGCGAGGCGGTCGGGTTCTCGATGCCCAGGTCGTTGCCGAGGAAGGAACCGCTGAACTCGTAGCTCAGCCGACCCTGCGTGCCGTGCACCGACAGGTCGAGCTCGCGCGAGCGCTGCGTGCCCAGCGTGATGCCGGCGCTGCCGGCGAAGGGCTTGTCATCGTCGCCCACGCCTTTGGTGGTGATGTCCACGATGCCGGCGGTCCGGTAGCCGTATTGCGCGGGAAGCGCGCCGGTCAGCAGGCTGATGCTGTCGGCGAAGCGCGTCTCCAGCGTCTGGCCGAAGCCGCTGATGGCCTCCGGGATGACGACGCCGTTGATGCGGTACTGCAGGTTGGCGTGGTCGCCGCGCACGTGCAGGCCGCCGTAGGAGTCCTGCACGACGCCCGGCGTCTGCAGCAGCACCTGGTTCAGCGGGGTGTCGTCGCCTTGCGGCAGACGGGCGATGTCGTTCTTGTCGAACTTGTAGATCGTGCTGCCGGTGTCGGGCGACAAGCCGTTGCGCGCCGCGTCGAGGCGGCTGCGCGCGCCCTGGACCTGGACGGTGGGCAGCGCGGCGCCGCCGGCGGCGGTCGGGGCTTCAACGGTGCTGGTCGCAGCAGGTGCCGACGAGGCGGCCGTGTCATCGGCGCGCGCCGGCAGCGCGAGCAGCAGCGGATAGGCGAGCGACAGGGACAGCGCGAGCACGCGCAGGGGAGGGTGGGTCATGGTGGATCTCTGGCAATCTGAATTCGGTCGAGCGCGGGCCGGCCGATGAGGCCGGGTGGTCGTTGCCCGGCCGCCGGAAGCTTCAGGAACTGGGGCGTTCGAAGCGTTCAGGCGCGGCCGGTCGGCGCTGCGGTGAGGAGGTCGGGTTCAGATCGCCAGGGGCGGGCCGCGGCTGCGCGGCGGCGGCGCGGGCAGCGAGCGCGTGACGCGCTCGATGACGGCCGCCTGGACGTGGACGGCTTCGGCCAGCGCGAGTACCGGCGCCTCGGCACGGGCCGAGGCGGCGAGGTCGTCGAAGGCCAGGCAGACCTCGCAGAGCTGATCGGCGGACAGGTCGTCCGGATCGGCGTGGGCGACGTCGTCGCGCCCGGCCTGCACCGAGGCGGTCGCCGTGGCGGTCGCAGGCCCATGCCCCCGCGCACCGGTCAGATGACCGATGCCATGCCACACCGCGCCCTGCTGCGATAGCAGCATGAACAGCGGGAGCAGCAAGTGCAGGAGGTGCTTGCGCATGGCGCGGGATTATGAAGGTCGGAAAGCTCCGGGCCGAACGTCAGGCTGTCGCGAAGCTGTCGTGAGGCTGAGGGCGGGCCGCCACTCAAGCGCGGATTCCCGCCACTCGCCGCAAGCGGCCGGAAAGCGGGGCGATGGCTGGCCACACTGGCTGCTCGTCGTCCGACCCTGGAGCGTTCCCATGAAGATCCCCGTCGCCGCCTGGTTCCGCGAGAACCGCAGCTTCCTCCTGTTTCTCGCCGGTTTCCTGTTCTTCCGCACCGCGATCGCGGACTGGAATCCGGTCCCCAGCGGCTCGATGCGGCCGACCATCCTCGAAGGCGACGTCGTCTTCGTCGAGCGCGTCGCCTACGACTGGAAGCTGCCGCTGACCGACATCTCGCTGCGCCGCGTCGGCGAGCCGCAGCGGGGCGACGTCGTCACCTTCGGCTCGCCGCGCGACGGCACGCGGCTGATCAAGCGCATCGTCGCGGTGCCCGGCGACACCGTCGAGCTGCGCGCCGACCGGCTGATCCTCAACGGCCAGCCGGCGGACTACGCGCCGGTGGAGGAGGTCGCCGAGGCGCTCGCGCCCGGCGTCGAGGTGCGCGGCGTGCGCGCGGTCGAGCAGTGGGGCGGTCAGCGCCGCATCGTGCAGTTCCTGCCCGAGGTGCGCGCGCGGCGCGATTTCGGCCCGATCGTCGTGCCGGCCGACCAGTTCTTCATGATGGGCGACAACCGGGACAACAGCGAGGACTCGCGCTTCATCGGCCTGGTGCCGCGGCGGCTGATCATCGGACAGGCGCATCGCGTGCTGGTCTCGGCCGATATCACCGCGCGCTGGGCGCCGCGCTGGGACCGCTTCGCGGCGCCGCTGCGCTGACCAGGCACGGATCGCATTGACCCGTCGCGCGCAAGGTCTCTCGGGCGCCGCAGAGAATGGTCCGTCAATCCTGCCTTCACAACATCCAGACGGAACTTTCATGACGGACCTGTCCAGCTTCCCCATCACGAAGAAGTGGCCCGCGCAGCATCCCGAGCGCCTGCAGCTGTACTCGCTGCCGACGCCCAACGGCGTGAAGGTGTCGATCGCGCTTGAGGAACTGGGTCTGGCCTACGAGCCGCACCTGGTCAGCTTCCAGACCGACGACCAGCTCACGCCCGAGTTCCTGTCGCTGAACCCGAACAACAAGATCCCCGCGATCATCGATCCGGACGGCCCCGGCGGCCAGCCGCTGCCGCTGTTCGAGTCGGGCGCGATCCTGGTCTACCTTGCGGAGAAGACCAGCAAGCTGATCCCGCAAGACCCGGCACGTCGCTACGAGACGCTGCAGTGGGTGATGTTCCAGATGGGCGGCATCGGGCCGATGTTCGGCCAGGTCGGGTTCTTCCACAAGTTCGCCGGGAAGGACTTCGAGGACAAGCGTCCTCGCGATCGTTATCTCAACGAGTCCAAGCGGTTGCTGGGCGTGCTCGAACAGCGCCTGACCGGCCGCGGCTGGATCATGGGCGATGAATACACGATCGCTGATATCGCGATCTGGCCGTGGGTCAACAACCTGGTCGGGTTCTACGGCGCGGGCGATCTGGTCGGCTTCAGCGAGTTCAAGAATGTGCAGCGCGTGCTGGAAGCGTTCCTGGCGCGCGATGCGGTCAAGCGCGGATTGAATATTCCGGCGCGTCCGGCGGCCTGACCAACAGGGCCGCGGTACTTCCACCGCTGCTGGCCCTCACCCCCGCCCTCTCCCGCAAGCGGGAGAGGGAGTCCGACCGGTTCTGCTCGGAGCACCGGCGCGTCGTTCCACCTCTCCCGCGTGCGGGAGACGAAGCCACACGGAGTCCGCGTTATACCGACTCCCTCTCCCGCACTGCGGGAGAGGGCAGGGGTGAGGGCCAGCGGCCTCGCTCAGTAATGCGGTGGCAGCTCGTCGCGCAGCCCGCCGGTGCCATCACCGCGGCCTTCGGGCACCTGCCGGCGCAGCTGCATGACCTCGCGCACCAGCGCGTCGATCTGCTCCTGCTGCTTCGCGACCTGCGCGTTCAGATGATCGACGAGGTCCTCGGCGAAGCTGGCCTTGATCTCCAACTCCGTGACGCGGGCCTCGAGGACGCGAACCTCCTCGACAGGGCCACCGTTGCCCGCGACCTCGCTCATTGCGCCGCCTTCGCCGCCGGCTGCGACATCAGCTCCGAGATCACCGACACCGGCGCGTTCCCGTAGCTCAGGAACTGCTCGTTGAAGTCTTTCAGCTTGAAGTCCTTGCCCAGCGCCTGCTTGCGCTGCTCGCGCAGTTCCATGATGTCGCTGTAGCCGCTGAAGTAGCTCGTCAGCTGCACCGAGGTCAGCTGCACCCGACGCCACTTCTCGCGTGCCTCGCGCTCGGTCTGGAAGGCTTGTCGCTGCAGCAGGTCCAGCGCCTGCGCCTCGGTCATCCCCAGCACGTGCACGTTGTAGTCCAGGATCGTGTTGGTGACGCTGCGCAGGTTCCACTTGCCCCACATCAGCCACATCTCCGGCGCGTTCCCGCCGTAGCCCGACTCCAGCATCATCCGCTCGCCGTAGACCGCCCAGCCCTCGACCATTGCGCCGTTGCCGAACAGCGTCTTCACCAGCGACGGCGACTTGTTCGCGTGCACCAGCTGCGTGTAGTGGCCCGGCACCGCCTCGTGGATGTTGAGGATCTGCAGGATCCAGCGGTTGTACTCGCGCAGCGAGCTCTCCGCCTGCTCCGGGGTCAGGTCGTCCAGCGGCGTGACGTTGTAGTACGTGCGGTCCTGCGGCCGGTACGGGCCAGGCGCCTCGATGCCGGCGCCGGCCACGCCGCGCTGGTAGACCGGCGTCTCGCGCACGATCAGCGGCTTGCTCGCGTCCTGCGTCAGCAGGTCGTGGTCGGTGATCCAGCGCTCCAGCTGCGGGATCTGCGCGCGGATCTCCTTGACGAAGTCCTCGCGCTTCACATGCTGCTCGCTCAGCTTGCCGATCACCGCGCCGATGCGGGCGAAGCGGTCCTCCGGCTTGGGCGCGTCGCCCATGGTCTGCGTCCACAGCTGGTCGGAGATCTGCGCCATCTGCGTCAGCAGCGCCTCGCGCGCCTTCAGCGCGCGCTGGTACATCTGCTCGGCCGAATGCACCGACTGGATGTCGTAGCCGAACTTCTGCTCGTACAGCGCCTTGCCCAGCCGGAAGCTGCGCGCCTTGCCGCTGGCCTTGCCGTCGGCCAGGAGCTTCGTGAGATGCGCGCGGTAGCCCTCGACGGCCGCCTTCGCGCCCGCGATCCGATCGGCGAGCTGCTTGCGCTCGGCCGCGGTCAGCGACGCCGCGTCCGGACCCTGCGCGGCTTTGGCCACTTCGTCCAGCACGCTCAGCACGCCCGGCGCCTGGTCGATCGCCAGCTGCGTGTGCTCCAGCGTCGGCTGCCTCAGCAGCGCCGCGCCGGCGCGGTAGTACGCCGGCACCAGCGCCAGCCGCGCCGAGATCGTTTTCAGCCGCACGGGCAGCGGCGCGTAGTCCGTCGCGAGGATGTAGTCGATCGGGCCGGCGATGTTGAGGAAGGACGGATTCCACTCGTACTCGCGCAGCTCGGTCAGCTGGAAACGGTCGCTGCGCAGCTTGTTGAGCAGTTGGCCGAGGTCGGTCCGCGAGGCCGCGCTCAGCGTCTTCGCATCCACGGCCTCGAAGCGCTTGAGCCAGTCGTTCGCGAAAGTCAGCGAGCGGGCGCGCATCGCGCGGTCCGGCGCCGGCAGCTCCGCGGCGAATTCATAGCGGCCCGCACCGATGGCGGCATCCGGGTCCAGGCGCCAGAGCGCCTCGATGTAGTCGTTGGCCAGGCGCTGGAAGCGGGTGTCGGCGTCGACGTTCTGGTCGGGATCGAGCTTGATGACGCCGCGCGTCGGCTTGGGGGTATCGCTGGCGGGGGCGGCGAAGGCCGTGCCGGCGGACAGCGCGCCGACGGTGGTCAGCGCGGCCACGGCCAGCGCCGACAGGGTGAGGTGGGTGAGGCGGGTGGGGCGATTCGTCATGGGGCGCGAGCATAACTTTGGCGGCCCCGCCGCGACACCCGTGCCGAAAGCAAAGAAGGTGTCGAGGCAATGAAAAGGGCGCCGGTCGATGCGAACGGCGCCCTGGTGTGTCGATGCCGTTTCCGGCGTCAGGTCGAGGTCACGTCAGCAACCACCGGCTGACATGGAAGGTCAGCCAGGACGCCACGTAAGCGAGCACGAACAGGTAGGTCAACATGACCGCCGGGATCTTATAGCCGCCGGTCTCGCGCTTGACGGCCGCGATCGTCGACAGGCACTGCGGCGCGAACACGAACCACGCCAGCAGCGAGAACGCCGTCGGCAGGCCCCAGGTCGAGGCGATCAGCGGCGTCAGCGCCTGCGCGGCCTCGTCGCCGGTGGCCGACAGCGAGTACACCGTGCCCAGCGCGCTGACCGCGATCTCGCGCGCGGCCATGCCCGGCACCAGCGCCAGGCTGATCTGCCAGTTGAAGCCGATCGGCTCGAAGATCGTCGCCAGCCCGCGGCCCAGGTAGCCCGCGAAGCTGTACTCGATCGCCGGGCCGGTCGCGCCTTCGGGCGCGCCGGGGAAGGTCGACAGCACCCACAGCAGCAGCGTCAGCGCCAGGATGATCCCGCCCACGCGCTTGATGAAGATCTCCGCGCGCTGCAGCAGCCCGATCGCGACGTTGCGCGCATGCGGCCAGTGGTAGCTGGGCAGCTCCATCATCAGCGGACGCACCTGGCGGCCCGCGTTCGTGAAGCGCTTCAAGACCCAGGCCACCGCCATCGCCGCGATGATCCCGGCGAAGTACAGGACGAACAGCACCAGCCCCTGCAGCTCGATCCCGCCCCACAGCTCGCGCTGCGGGATGAAGGCGCCGATCAGCAACGCATACACCGGCAGCCGCGCCGAGCAGGTCATCAGCGGCGCGATCAGGATGGTGACGAGGCGGTCGCGCGGGCTCGCGATCGAGCGCGTCGCCATGATCCCCGGGATCGCGCAGGCGAAGCTCGACAGCAGCGGGATGAAGCTGCGACCCGACAGGCCCACCGAGCCCATCAGCCGGTCCAGCAGGAAGGCCGCGCGCGGCAGGTAGCCGGACTCCTCCAGCAGCAGGATGAAGAAGAACAGGATCAGGATCTGCGGCAGGAACACCAGCACCCCGCCCACGCCTGCGATCAGGCCGTCCACGACCAGGCTGCGCAGATGGCCCTCGGGCAGCAGCGCGCCGGCCTGCTCGCCCAGCCAGCCCGTGCCGGCCTCGATCCAGCCCATCGGCGCCTCGGCCCACGCGAACACCGCCTGGAACAGGAAGAACAGCAGCACCGCCAGGAGGATCGGTCCCAGCACCGGATGCAGCACGAAGCGGTCGACCTTGTCGCTGGGCAGGGCGCCCTGCAGCGTGTCGAGGCCGAGCTCCTTCAGGATGTGGCCGATGCGCGCGGTGTCCTCGCCTTCGGCGGCGATGGCCTCGGTGCGCCAGCGATCCGGCTCGTCCAGCAGCGCGCGCAGGTCGTCGATGCCTTCGCCGTCGGTGGCCACCGTGCGGATCACCGGCACGCCCAGCAGCGTGCTCAGCTTCTGCGTGTCGACGTTGATGCCGCGACGCTGCGCCAGGTCGGCCATGTTCAGCGCCACGACGCAGGGCAGGCCCTGACGCTGCACCGACAGGAACAGCCGCAGGTTGCGGCGCAGGTTGGTCGCGTCCAGCACGCACACGATCAGGTCGGGGCGCTTCTCGCCCTGCGCGCGTCCGGCCAGCACGTCCACGGTCACGCGCTCGTCCGGCGAGCGCGGATACAGCGAATACGTCCCCGGCAGGTCCAGCACGCGCAGCAGCTTGCCCGCGGCGGTCTTGAGGCGGCCTTCCTTGCGCTCGACGGTCACGCCGGCGTAGTTGGCGACCTTCTGGCGGCTGCCGGTCAGGCGGTTGAACAGGGCGGTCTTTCCGCAGTTCGGATTGCCGACCAGCGCCAGCAGCGGCCCGGCGGGATGGATGTGGACGACGGACTCACGCATGGGCGGCTCCCGTCAGGCCGGAGCCGTCGAGCTCCACGCATTCGGCTTCTGCGCGACGCAGTGCGAAGGTCGACTGCCCGATGCGCACCACCAGCGGATCGGCGCCGGGCATGGCGCGGGCGAGCACGGCGACGTGTTCGCCCGCGACGAAGCCGAGTTCCTCCAGCATCTGTTTCCATTCCGGCGCATGCGCCGGTGCCTGCAGCGCCTTGACGCGGTGCGCCTGACCGATGACGGCCTGCGCGAGGGTGGGGACGGGAAGAACGGCGCTCATGTCGTAGGGATCTCGGGAGGAGCCTGCGGGCTTGCGAAGCGAAAGATTCTAAATGATAGTGATTCTCAACTTCCTCCGCAGAACCGAGGTGACGGTTCGGTGAACCCGAGTGCGGACTGCAATTCGCCCAACGAGGAAGTCCCTCGAAAGGGGGCGACGTCAGCGAGTGGGTGTGGGGCCGGAGTGATGCTGGGGGTTCGCGGACGCGATGCCCCCTGCGTCGCGGAGAGCCCGCGCTTGGCAGAACGGAGTGGGGCGGTCCAGGCACGGGACCTGCTAGTCGATAGCGGCATTCGCCACCCCGCGCAACCGCCCGGACTAGTGAGCCGCCTCCTGTTCTGACGACCTCGCAAACGTTTAGCGTTTACCTTGACGTGGCTTACACTCGCGCCTTCTTAGAATGCTCGGCTGCTCCTCACCCTTCGCATCGAGACTGCAAATGATGAAGTCCTTCCTGTCGTTCTCCCCCCTCGCGGCTGGTCTGGCCCTGGCCCTGACGGCTGGCGCGGCCGCTGCGCAGACCACCCCGGCGGTGATCTTCGACATGGGCGGCAAGTTCGACAAGTCGTTCAACGAGGCCGCGTACCGCGGCGTCGAGCAGTGGAAGAAGGACACGGGCGGCAAGTATCTCGAGTTTGAGATCAGCAACGAGACCCAGCGCGTGCAGGCGATCCGCCGCATGGCCGAGCGCGGCGCGAGCCCCATCATCTCGGTGGGCTTCGCCCAGGCCTCGGCGCTGAACCAGGTGGCCAAGGACTTCCCCAAGACCAAGTTCGTCATCATCGACGAGAAGGTTAACCAGCCCAACGTGCAGTCGGTGCTGTTCAAGGAGCAGGAAGGCAGCTTCCTCGTCGGCGCGCTGGCCGCGCTGACCAGCAAGACCGGCAAGGTCGGCTTCGTGGGCGGCATGGACATTCCGCTGATCCGCAAGTTCGAATGCGGCTATGAGCAGGGCGCCAAGGCGGCCAATCCGAAGGCGGAAGTCTTCAAGAACATGACCGGCACGACCGCCTCGGCCTGGAACGATCCGACCCGCGGCGGCGAGCTGGCCAAGGCCCAGTTCGCCAAGGGCGTGGACGTGGTCTTCGCCGCGGCCGGCGGCACCGGCGTGGGCGTCTACCAGGCGGCCAAGGACGCCGGCAAGCTGGCCATCGGCGTCGACAGCAACCAGAACCACCTGCAGCCCGGCACCATGCTGAGCTCCATGGTCAAGCGCGTGGACGTCGCCGTCTACAACGTGCTCAAGGAATGGAAGCCCGGCATCAGCGTGCTGGGCCTGAAGGAAGGCGGCGTCGAGTACGCCGTCGACGCGAACAACGCCAAGCTGATCGCTCCCGCGATCAAGACGAAGCTGGATGCGTACAAGGCCGACATCATCGCCGGCAAGATCAAGGTCGCGGACTACATGGCGGACAACGCCTGCAAGAACTGACCCCTCGCGAGCGAGCGTTCCTGACATGACACAGTCCCCACGCGGCGCCGCCGCGCCCGCGGTCCGTCTGTGCGAGATCTCCAAGCGCTTCGGCGCGGTGCAGGCCAACCGGTCGGTGAGCCTGGCCGTCGAGCGCGGCACGGTGCACGGCCTGGTCGGCGAGAACGGCGCCGGCAAGAGCACGCTGATGGCCATCCTCTACGGCTACTACCACGCCGACGAGGGCCACATCGAGGTCGACGGCCAGCGCGTGACCATCGCCAACTCGCAGCAGGCCATCGCGCTGGGCATCGGCATGGTGCACCAGCACTTCATGCTGGTGGACACGCTGTCCGCGCTGGACAACGTGATGCTGGGCGCGGAGCCGGCCTTCTTCCTCTCCCGCGCGAAGCGCCAGGTGCGTCAGGAGCTGGAGGCGCTGATGCGCGACACCGGCCTGACGGTGCGCCTGGACGCGACCGTCGCCGACCTGCCGGTCGGGGAGATGCAGCGCCTGGAGATCCTGAAGGCGCTGTACCGCGGCGCGAAGATCCTGATCCTGGACGAGCCGACCGCGGTGCTGACGCCGCAGGAGACCGACCAGCTGTTCGAGGTCCTGCGCCGCCTGCGCGAGCGCGGCACCACCATCCTGCTGATCACGCACAAGCTGCGCGAGGTGATGGCCTTGTGCGACGCCGTGACCGTGATGCGCGCGGGCGCCGTGATCAAGACCTGCGCGATCGGCGAGACCAGTCCCGAGGACCTGGCCGAGAGCATGGTCGGCCGCAAGGTCAACCTGGGCCGCGACGACGCCGCCGTGAAGTCGTCGTCCGACGCGCCGGTGCTGAAGGCCGAAGGCCTGACCGTCGCCGGCGACAGCGGCTCCGGCGTGCACCTGCTGAGCAACGCGACGCTCGCGCTGCGTCCGGGCGAGATTGTCGGCGTGGCCGGCGTCTCCGGCAACGGCCAGAGCGAGCTGCTGGAAGTGCTGGCCGGCATGCGCGCGCCGGACGCCGGCACGCTGCACGTCGCGGGTCGCGACTTCCGTCCGACCTCATGGATGGATCCGCGCACGGCGCGTGAGCTCAAGCTCGCGCACGTCCCGGAGGACCGCCACGCGCTCGGCATGGTGCTGGACTTCCCCGCGTGGGAGACGGCCGCGCTCGGTTATCACGAGCAGGACGCCTACCGCGCCGGCCCGATGGGCCTGGGCATGAACCAGCGCCACCTGCGCGCGCAGACCGCGGAGATGATGGAGCGCTTCGACGTCCGTCCGCGCAACGCGGAGCTGGGCTCGTCCAAGTTCTCCGGCGGCAACCAGCAGAAGCTGATCCTGGCGCGCGAGATCGGCCAGAGCCCCGCGGTGCTGCTGGTCGGCCAGCCCACGCGCGGCGTCGACATCGGCGCCATCGAATTCATCCACAACCAGCTGCGCCGCCTGCGCGACGCCGGCTGCGCCATCCTGGTCGTGTCCAGCGAGCTCGACGAGATCCTGGCGCTGGCCGATCGCGTCATCGTCATGAACGCCGGCCGCATCACCGGGGAACTCGCCATCGACGAGTGCTCCGAGAAGAACCTGGGCCTGCTGATGTCAGCCTCCCCGAATCACGAGAAGACCGCCGCCGCGGCGACCACCCCATGAGCAGCCAAGCCCTGCAGATGCCGCGCTGGATGGACCTGGTCCTCCTGCCGCTGTGGAACCTGCTGATCGCGCTGGCGGTGGCCGGCGGCGTGGTGCTGCTGATCGGCGCCAGCCCGATGCAGGCGCTGACGGTGCTGCTCGAAGGCGCGCTCGGCAGCGCGCGCGGCCTCGGCTACACGCTCTACTACACGACCACCTTCATCTTCACCGGACTCGCGGTCGCGGTCGCCTTCCACGGCGGCCTCTTCAACATCGGCGGGGAAGGGCAGGCGACGCTGGGCGGCATCGGCGTCGGGCTGGTCTCGCTGTGGCTGGGTTCCAAGCTGCCCGGCTTCGTGATGATCCCGCTGGCGATCGTCGCGGCCGCCGTCTTCGGCATGGTCTGGGCCGCGGTGCCCGGCTACCTGCAGGCCTGGCGCGGCAGTCACGTGGTCATCACGACCATCATGTTCAACTTCCTCGCGGCCAGCCTCAACGGCTACCTGCTCGTGAACTGGCTGCGTCCCAACGGCTCGATGTCGGTCGAGAGCGACGCCTTCGCCGACTCGGCGCGCATGCCGGCGGTCCATGAGCTGCTGGCGAAGTTCGGCGTCGAATGGCCGTCCTCGCCGCTGAACCTGTCCATCCTGCTGGCCGTCGCGGCCTGCGTCTTCGTCTGGTGGTTCCTGTGGAAGAGCCGCGCCGGCTACGTGCTGCGCGCGGTCGGCTCCAACCCGGGCGCCGCCCACTACGCCGGCATCAAGCCGCGCTGGCAGGTGCTGGCCGCCATGGGCCTGTCGGGCGCGCTGGCCGGCCTGGTCGGCGTCAACGAGATCGCCGGCGTGCAGGGCAAGCTGACGCTGGACTTCGTCGCCGGCGCCGGTTTCACCGGCATCGCCGTGGCGCTGATGGGCCGCAACCATCCGGTCGGCATCGTGCTGGCCTCGCTGCTGTTCGGCACGCTCTACCAGGGCGGCGTCGAGGTCTCCTTCGAGGTCCCCGGCTTCAGCCGCGAGATGGTCGTGACCGTGCAGGGTCTGATCGTGCTGTTCGCCGGCGCGATGGCGATGGTCAGCGCGCCCCTGTTCGCGAAACTCTACGGCGCGTTCGCGCGCAAGCAGCGCGCGGCGCAGGGGAAGTCCCATGGATGAGGTCCTGATCGGCTCCGTGCTGGCGTCGACGCTGCGCGTCACCACGCCGCTGCTGTTCGCCGCGCTCGCGGGCCTGCTGTCGGAGCGCTCCGGCGTGGTCGACATCGGCCTGGAAGGCAAGATGCTCTCCGCCGCCTTCGCCGCGGCGGCGGTGGCCAGCGTGTCGCACTCGACCACGCTGGGCCTGCTGGCCGCGATCGGCGTGGCCATCGCGATGTCCATGATCCACGGCTTCGCGACGGTCACGCACCGCGGCGACCAGGTCGTCTCCGGCGTCGCGCTGAACATGGTGGCCGCCGGCCTGACGGTGGTGCTGGGCATCGCCTGGTTCGCGCAGGGCGGCCAGACGCCGCCCATCGCCGCCGAGCAGCGCATCACCGGCCTGCTGCCGCAGTGGGCCGAACCCACGCCCGGCAGCTGGATGGCCTCGGTCATCGGCCACGGCCTGCTGAGCCACAACGCGCTGGTCTACCTGGCTTTCCTGCTGGTCGTCGTGGTGTGGTTCTTCCTGGAGCGCACGCGCCCCGGCCTGCGCCTGCGCGCGGTCGGCGAGAACCCGGCGATGGTCGACGCCGCCGGCGTGTCGGTGCCGCGGCTGCGCTACACCGCGCTGGCGCTCAACGGCATCCTGTGCGGCCTGGGCGGCGCCTACCTGACGCTGGCGCAGAACGCTTCCTTCTCTCCCAACATGACCGCCGGCCGCGGCTTCATCGCGCTGGCCGCGATGATCTTCGGCAAGTGGAAGCCGGTGCCCACGCTGTGCGCCTGCCTGCTGTTCGGCTTCCTGGACGCCGTCGCGATCCGCCTGCAGGGCGTGTCGCTGCCGGGCATCGGCGAGGTGCCGGTGCAGCTCATCCAGGCGCTGCCCTACATCCTGACGGTGGTGCTGCTGGCGGGCTTCATCGGCCAGGCGATCGCGCCCAAGGCGCTGAGCAAGCCCTACGTGAAGGAGCGCTGAGCATGAGCACCGGTTCCTCCCAGGCCCAAGCCCTGATCGCGTCGATACCGCTGCCTGTCGATGTCATCGATCGCCTGCTGAAGGCGGCGCTCGACGCCCGCCAGCATTCGCATGCGCCGTATTCGAAGTACTTCGTCGGCGCCGCGGTGCTCGACGAGCACGGCCGCATCCACGCCGGCTGCAACATCGAGAACGCCGCCTACCCGCAAGGCTGGTGCGCGGAGACCAACGCCCTCGGCCACATGATCATGGGCGGCGGACGCGTGGCGCGCGCGGTGATGGTCGCCGGCGCGGGCTCGGAAATCATCACCCCCTGCGGCGGCTGCCGCCAGAAGCTGCGCGAGTTCGCGCGGCCTGAAGACCTGATCGTGATCGCGGGCGACGCCTCCGGCGTGCGCGCGCACTGGACCCTGGAGCAACTGCTGCCCGCCAGCTTCGGTCCGGATCACCTGAAACCCTGAACGTCGACATCCGCGTCGACACCCCCATCGACATTGACGTGGCCGCCGTGGCCGCGACAGGAGAACCAACATGTCCATCCCTCTGCAAGGCGCCGAGCTCGACGCCGCCATCACCGCCAGCATCGCCACGCTGAAGTCGACCTTCGGCGAGCAGGGTCCTGAAGTGGCCGTGGTGCTCGGTTCCGGCTGGTCCGGCGCCGTCGACCAGCTGCAGGACGTGCAGCATCTGCCGTACGCGCAGCTGCCCGCCTTCCCGCAGCCGAAGGTCGAAGGCCACGTGGCCGAGATCGCCGTGGGCCGTGTCGGCCAGCAACGCGTGGCGATGCTGCGCGGCCGTGCCCACACCTACGAGAGCGGCGACTGCACCGGCATGGCCGGCGCGATCCGCAGCCTGAAGGCCTGGGGCGTGAAGGTGCTGGTGCTGACGAACGCGTCGGGCAGCCTGCGCTCGCACCAGCCGCCGGGCAGCCTGATGCTGATCTCGGACCACATCAACGCGCCGCAGCGCTCGCCGCTGACGGGCCTGCCGGGCAGCGACCGCTTCTGCGACATGAGCGTCGCCTACGACGCCGAGCTGCGCCAGCAGGGCTTCAAGATCGCCCGCGAGCACAACATGGTGCTGACCGAAGGCGTGTACGTGTGGGCCGTCGGTCCGCACTTCGAGACGCCGGCGGAGATCCGCATGTTCGCGGCCTGGGGCGCGGACGCGGTCGGCATGAGCACCGTGCCGGAGACCATCCTGGCGCGCCATGCGGGCCTGCGCGTGGCCGGTCTGGCGCTGATCACCAACATGGCCGCGGGCATGTCCGACGAGGCGCTGACGCACGCGCTGACGCTGCAGCAGGCCAAGGTCTCGGGCGACCGCGCCGCCGCCTACCTGGGCCAGTACTTGGCCTCGCTGGCGACGCTGGAATCGCTGAAGGCCTGATCGTCGGCCGGTGCAAGATCGGGGCCATGCCCCCCGGTCGGCCGGTTGCCCGATGGATCGATCGCCGGAACCGGCGGGCTGTTGTGCGGACTGACCGTTCGGTCGTCCATGGATGAGCAGTAGGGAGTAGTCGATGAAGTCGGAGATGATGAAGTCGGAGATGAGTCTGGAACAAGCGGCGCGTCTGGCGCTGCAATGCCTGGACCTGACGAGCCTGAACGACGGCGACACCGCCGCCGACATCGAGGCGCTGTGCCAGCGCGCGATCGGCGCGCCGGAGCGGGGCCATGTGGCCGCCGTGTGCGTGTGGCCGAAGTTCGTCGCGCAGGCGCGCGCCGCGCTGCCCAAGGACATCCGCGTCGCCGCGGTGGCCAACTTCCCCGACGGCAGCCTGGATCTGCCGCGCGTGCTGGCCGAGATCGAGGTGATCGCGCAGGCCGGCGCGCAGGAGGTGGACGTCGTGCTGCCGTACCGCGCGCTGATGGCGGGCCAGTCGACGGAAGTCGGCGAGTTCCTGTCCGAAGTCCGGCACGCGACGCGGCCGCTGACGCTGAAGGTGATCATCGAATCGGGCGAACTCGGCTCGACCGCGCGCATCGCCGAGGCCACGCGCCAGGCGCTGATGGCGGGGGCGGACTTCGTCAAGACGAGCACGGGCAAGACCAAGGTGTCGGCGACGCCGGAAGCCGCCGCGACCATGCTGCGCGAGATCGCCGTCAGCGGCCTGGGCAACGCGGGCTTCAAGGCCTCGGGCGGCATCCGCTCGGTGGTCGACGCGCGCGCCTACCTGCAGCTGGCGACCGAGGCGCTGGGCGCCGCCGCGCTGACGCCGCAACGCCTGCGCTTCGGCGCGAGCGGGTTGCTGGGCGACATCGAGGCGGTGCTGGCCGGACAGGACAGCGCGGCCGTCAGCGCCGCGTACTGAAGCAGTGAAGCAGCGCTGAAGACGTACTGATTCAGCGCTCGACGAGCGCTCGACAAGCGCAAGCCGCGACGACCCGCCTTGATGGACGAGGGGCGGGCGCATAACGACAACATACCGAAGGGACGCGGCCATCATGCTGGCTCAGGAAATCATTCGCACCAAGCGCGAGGGGCACGCATTGGACGAGGCCCAGATCGGGCACTTCGTGCGCGGGCTGGTGGACGGCAGCTGGAGCGAGGGCCAGGTCGCGGCGCTCGGCATGGCGGTGTTCCTGCGGGGCATGGGGCGCGACGAGGCGGTGGCGCTGACGCGCGCCATGATGAACAGCGGCCGCGTGCTGAGCTGGCCGGACATGCCGGGCCCGGTGCTGGACAAGCATTCGAGCGGCGGCGTCGGCGACAAGCTGAGTCTCATGATCGCGCCGCTGGTGGCGGCCTGCGGCGGCTACGTGCCGATGATCGCGGGACGCGGGCTCGGACACACCGGCGGGACCGTCGACAAGCTCGAAGCGATCCCCGGCTACACGACGACCCCGGCGCCGGCGGACTTCGACCGCATCGTGCGCACGCTGGGCTGCGCCATCATCGGCCAGACCAGCGATCTGGCGCCGGCGGACAAGCGCTTCTACGCGGTGCGCGACATCACCGCGACGGTGGAGAGCGTGCCGCTGATCACCGCGAGCATCCTGTCCAAGAAGCTCGCCGCCGGGCTGCAGGGCCTGGCGATGGACATCAAGTGCGGCAACGGCGCGTTCGCGGCCACGCCGGCATTCGGACGCGAGCTCGCGCAGAGCATCGTGGACGTGGCCGGCGGCGCGGGCCTGCGCACGCGGGCGCTGATCACCGACATGAACCAGGTGCTGGGCCAGGAGGTCGGCAACGCGCTGGAAGTGCGCGGCGCCATCGACTACCTGACCGGCCGCCAGCCGCGCGAGGCCCGCACCCATGAACTCACGCTGGCGCTGTGCGCCGAGATGCTGGTGCTGGGCGGGATCGCGCCCGACACCGCGTCGGCGCGGGTGAAGCTGCAGGCCGCGCTGGACAGCGGCGCGGCGGCGGAACGTTTCGCGATGATGGTCGCCGCGCTCGGCGGGCCCGCGGACCTGCTGGAAAAGCCCGAGGCGCACCTGGCCGCCGCGCCGGTCGTCCGTCCGATCCCGGCGCCGCGCGCAGGCCGCCTCGTCGGCATGAACACGCGCGACCTCGGACTCGTCATCGTCGAGCTCGGCGGCGGCCGCCGCCTGCCTGGCGACGCACTCGACATGCGCGTCGGCCTGGACCGCTTCGCGCAGCTCGGCGAGGTCGTGGCCGCCGGCGATCCGATCGCGTTCGTCCATGCCGCCGATGAAGCCTCGGCCGACCGCGCCATCGCGCAGGTGCTCGCCGCCATCACCATCGGCGACACCCCGTCCTGGACGCCGACACCGCTCGTCATGGCCGAACTCGGTTGATTCTTCTCATCGACCACCTCGGTCGTGGACTCCCTCTCCCGCACTGCGGGAGAGGGTAGGGGTGAGGGCCAGCGGCCGCCGAACACTCGCCACCGCCACACGTCCTGCCGAGACCCCGGCCCTCACCCCCGCCCTCTCCCGCGGTGCGGGAGAGGGAGTTCCACCGAGCGCGGTCGGTAGAATCCTCGCCCTCGATTCCTGATTCCCGACATGTCCGATTCCATCGACTCCAACGACTCGCCCGACCTGCCCGATCCGGTAGCGGGCGAGGGCGCCAACCATCCGAAGGCCCGCATCCGCAGCTTCGTCGTGCGCGCCGGTCGCATGGGCACCGGACAGATCAAGGCGCTCGCGGAGCTCGGACCGACCTTCGTGCTGCCGTTCAAGCCCGAGGCGATGGACTACGCGGCGACCTTCGGGCGCCAGGCGCCCGTCGTCTTCGAGATCGGCTTCGGCATGGGCGGTCCGACCGCCCAGATCGCCCAGACGCTGCCGGACGTCGATTTCATCGGCTGCGAAGTGCACGAGCCCGGCGTCGGCGCGCTGCTCAAGCTGATCGGCGAGCAGGACATCCCCAACATCCGCATCTTCCAGCACGACGCCGTCGAGGTCCTGGACGCGATGATCCCCAAGGGCTCGTTGGCCGGCGTGCACATCTACTTCCCCGATCCCTGGCACAAGAAGCGCCACAACAAGCGCCGGCTGGTGCAGCCGCCGTTCGTGGCCAAGCTGGTGCAACACCTGGCGCCGGGCGGCTACCTGCACCTGGCCACCGATTGGGAACCCTATGCCCAGCAGATGCTCGAAGTGCTGGCCGCTGATCCGGATCTGACCAACACCTCGACGCGCGCCGACGGCTACGCCGACAAGCCCGAGTACCGCCCGCTCACCAAGTTCGAGCACCGCGGCCTGAAACTCGGCCACGGCGTCTGGGACCTGGTGTTCAAGCGCAAGGCCTGACCCGCTCCGCCGCCAACCCGCCGCCGACCCGTGTCCCGGGTTCGCGGTTCCTTGCGTCGTGTTCCGCCCGACTGGGCGCGAACCCGCGTGACAAAGGTCAGGCACGGTCGGACCTGCAAGGCCTTTCAGGGATCGCCAAAAGGTCGCGCTGGTAGAGTTCCTTCCTATGTCCGAATCCAATTCCCTCGCCGGTCGCCACGTCCTCCTGGGCCTGTCCGGCGGCATCGCCTGCTACAAGATCGCCGAGCTGACGCGGCTGTTCGTGAAGGCCGGCGCCACGGTGCAGGTCATCATGACGGAGGCCGCGGAGGCCTTCATCACGCCGGTGACGATGCAGGCGCTGTCCAACCGGCCGGTCTTCACCAGCCAGTGGGATGCGCGCCCCGACAACAACATGGCGCACATCAACCTGACGCGCGAGGCCGATGTGATGGTGGTCGCGCCCGCCAGCGCGGACTTCATCGCCAAGCTGGCGCAAGGCCGCGCGGACGATCTGCTGTCGTTGACCGCTCTGGCCCGTCCGGCGCACAAGTGCGCGCTGCTGCTGGCCCCTGCGATGAACCGCGAGATGTGGGCGCATCCGGCCACGCAGCGCAACCTGGCGCAGGTGCAGGCGGACGGCGCGCTGGTGATGGGCGTCGGTTCCGGCGACCAGGCCTGCGGCGAGGTCGGCGACGGCCGCATGCTGGAGCCGATGCAGCTGCTGGAGCACGTGGTCTCGCATTTCCAGCCCAAGGTGCTGGCCGGACGCAAGCTGCTGATCACGGCCGGACCGACCTACGAGGCGATCGATCCGGTGCGCGGCATCACGAACCGCTCCAGCGGCAAGATGGGTTTCGCCGTCGCGCGCGCGGCCGCCGAGGCGGGTGCCGAGGTGACTTTGGTGGCCGGTCCGGTGCACCTGCCGACGCCGTTGGGCGTGACGCGCATCGACGTGCAGAGCGCGCGCGAGATGCTGGACGCGGTGCTGCCGCGCGCGGCGACGCACCAGGTGTTCGTGGCGACGGCGGCGGTGGCGGACTGGCGGCCGGCGCAGACGGCCGAGCACAAGATCAAGAAGAACGCCAAGGCCGGTGAGGCGATCGCGCCCGCGCTGGATCTGGCGGAGAACCCCGACATCCTGGCGACGGTCGCCGCGTTGCCGCATCCGCCGCTGTGCGTGGGCTTCGCGGCGGAGAGCCAGGACCTGATCAAGCATGCGCGCGAGAAGCGCCAGCGCAAGAACGTGCCGCTGATCGTGGCCAACATCGGCCCGGCGGCCTTCGGGCAGGAAGACAACGCGCTGACGCTGGTCGACGCCCGCGGCGAGCGCGAGCTGTCGCGCGCCGACAAGCTGACGCTGGCGCGCGAGCTGGTGCGCGAGATCGCGCAGCGGCTGACGACCTACGGCGTCTGAGCCCGAGGTCGATCTTCAGACCTTCCGATTTCCGATTCGACTGTTTCTTCGACTGATTCCATGACCACCATCGATCTGAAGGTGCTCGACCGCCGCATGGCCGAGCAGCTCCCCGCCTACGCGACGTCCGGCAGCGCCGGCCTGGACCTGCGCGCCTGCCTGGACGAGGCGATCACGCTGTCGCCCGGCGACACGGTGCTGGTGCCCACGGGCCTGGCGATCCACATCGGCGACGCGGGCCTGGCCGCCATGATCCTGCCGCGCTCGGGCCTGGGTCACAAGCACGGCGTGGTGCTGGGCAACCTGGTCGGCCTGATCGACTCGGACTACCAGGGTCAGCTGATGGTCAGCGTCTGGAACCGCGGCAAGGACGTGTTCACGATCCAGCCGATGGAGCGCATCGCGCAGATGGTGATCGTGCCGGTGGTGCAGCCGACCTTCCGCGTCGTCGACGATTTCGACGCCTCTTCGCGCGGCGAGGGCGGGTTCGGTTCGACCGGCAAGGCCTGATGTCCGGGTGCCGATCTGCTGGTGAACCGACGCGCTCGACTTGAGGGTGTCGCACTGTTGATCGGCTAGCCCGCGGCCGTGGTTCCGCGCGGATCCGCCAGTGTCAAACGGGCGCCGGCTGCGCAGACTGCTCGACTTTCGTTGCTCGAAAGGCGAAGCAGATGACGATATCGGACGCGGACGACAGGGCCGGACGCCGACCGACAGGGCGCGTGGCGACACGGGTCTGGCGACTCTCGGAGCTGGTGCGGCTGCTGGGCGGCAGCCTGCGCGGCAAGGACCGCGACGTGCGCGGCATCGCGGCACTTGAGGGGGCGGCGGCGGAGGAACTGTCATTCCTGGTGTCGCCCAAGCACCTGCCGGAACTCGCGACCTGCCGGTCCGCCGCCTTGATCGTGCCGCCGGCGTGCGCCGACGATGCGGCTGCACCGGGGCGCAGCCTGATCCTGACGCCGGATCCCTATCTCTACTTTGCGCGGGCGGCCTCGCTGATGTATCCGTCGGCACCGGCGCGCGGCGGCGTGGATCCGCGTGCGGTGATCGGGATCGACGGCGTGATCGCCGCCTCGACGGAGGTCCGCGCGCTGGCTTGCATCGGCGACCGCGTGACGATCGGCGAGCGCTGCGTGATCCATGCCGGCGTGGTGATCGGCGATGACGTCCACATCGGGGACGATTCGGTGCTGCATCCGCGCGTCGTGGTGCACGACGGCTGCGTGATCGGTCGGCGGGTGACGATCTACAGCGGCGCCGTGATCGGCGCGGACGGCTTCGGCATGGCCTGGAACGGGGGCGAAGGCAAGGACGCCGGCCACTGGTGCCGCATCCCGCAACGCGGGGGTGTGCTCATCGGCGACGATGCCGAGATCGGCGCGAACACGGCGATCGATCGCGGCACGCTCACGGACACGGTGATCGGGCGCGACGTGCGCATCGACAACCTGGTGCAGATCGCGCACAACGTGCGCATCGGCGATCACACGGCGATCGCAGGCTGCACGGGCATCGCGGGCAGCACGCGGATAGGCGCGCGCTGCCTGATCGGCGGCGCGGCGATGGTGGTCGGGCACATCTCGATCGCGGACGGCACGACGATAGGCGGCGGCACGCGGGTCTCCAAGAGCGTGCGCGAGCCGGGGCACTACACGTCCTACTTCCCGTTCTCCACCTTCGACGACTGGCGATCGAACGCCGCCCACCTGCGGCAGCTCGACAGGATCGTCGGCAGGGTCAAGGACGTGGAGGCGGCCGTGAAGGCCTTGGGGGAGTCGCAAGCGCCGCCGTCGGACGTCTGACGGACGCTTGTCTGCCGCCTTGATGCGGGGGGCGGGCGAAGCGCTGGTTTCGAGCGCTTCGCCGACCGGTCAGTCCCCGTGCCCGTGACCTTCCTCGACGCCCGCGGCTGCCGCATCCACCGGCGCGCTCGCATTCACCCCGTCGAAGAAGAACGGCTTGCGCGGCTTCTTCGCCGGCCAGACCTCGTTCATCGACGGGATGTCGAAGACGCGGCCACCCTGCATGACCTGGCTGATCCTGTCGCTCTGGCGGATGTCCTTGAGCACGTCGCCGTCGAGGATCACCAGGTCGGCGAGCTTGCCCGCTTCCAATGAGCCGATGTCCTTGTCCAGACCGAGGTAGCGCGCCGGGTTGAGCGTCGCGGTGCGGATGGCCTCCAGCGAGGTCATCCCGCCCATGCCCATCATCCACAGCTCCCAATGCGCCCCCAGGCCCTCGCGCTGGCCGTGCGCGCCGATGTTCACCGACACGCCCGCGCGTTGCAGCTCGGTCGCGGTCTTGGCGACCTGGATGACGTTGAAGTCCTCCTCCGGCGCCGTCTCGCGGCGCACGCTGCGCGGCTCCAGCACGGCCTTGGGCACGAACTTGCTGAGGATCGGGTGGCGCCACACCTCCGTGCGCGCGTACCAGTAGTGCTCGCCGTCCAGGCCGCCGTAGGCGACGTTCAGCGTCGGCGTGTAGCCGACCTGCGTCTGCGGCCACAGCTGCTTGACGTCGTCGTAGACCTTGGCGACCGGCAGCGCGTGCTCCACGCCGGTGTGGCCGTCGACCACCATCGACATGTTGAGCTGGAACAGCGAGCCGCCTTCCGGCACGACCATCATCCCGGTCTCGCGCGCCGCTTCGAGCACCTGCTGACGCTGGTCGCGACGCGGCTGGTTGTAGCTCTTCACGCTGATCGCGCCGGCCGACTTCAGCCGTTTCAGATGCGTCTGCGCGTCCTCGAGGCTGTTGATGACCGCGGAGAAATCGGCCTTCGCGCCGTACAGCACCGTGCCGGTCGAGAAGATGCGCGGCCCGACCACCCGGCCCGTGCGCTGCATCTCCGACTGCGTGTAGATGTCGCTGGTGCGGTTGGACGGGTCGTGCAGCGTCGTCAGGCCGAAGGCCAGCGAGGCGTAGTTGATCCAGCTCTGCTGCGGGACGATCTCGCTCTCGGCCATGGTGCCGTGCCAGTGCGCGTCGATCAGGCCCGGGATGATCGTCTTGCCGGCCGCCTGGATGGTTTCCGTGCCCGCGGGGATCGCCACCGACGCGCGCGGCCCGATCGCCGCGATGCGGTCGCCGTCGACCAGGATCGCGCCGTCCTCAATGACTTCATCGGGCTTGCTCGCGTTCATCGTCACGATGCGCGCGCCGACGATCGCGATGCGGCCCTTGGGCTTGTCGGCGGTCAGCGTCAGCTTGATGGGCGCGCCGCGCTCCGCCGGCTTGAAGCCCGGCTGCAGCGCCTGCGCCAGCGGCACGGTGAACAGCTCGTTGCCCAGCGCGTAGTGCAGCGCATACGGCTGCGACTTGCCGTCGCCCGACCACTGCAGGTCGTCGCCCGCATTGACGTCGAGCTTCTTCACCGGCATCGCCTCGGCCTTCGGGCCGACGGTCTGCAGCTTGCCGGCGGGAGCGAGCGGCGTGACGTAGGTGTGGAAGCGTTCGGTGAAGCCCAGCCACTGGCCGTCCGGCGACACGGTGAAGCGGGTCGCGAATTCGCTCTTGGCGACGGCGAACTCGCTGCGCTCGACGAGGTTCAGCCGGACCAGTTGGTGATTCGAATCGACCTCGCCCGTCGTCTGCTTGCGCGTGACGAAGAGGGTGTCGTTGTCGGCGCCGAACTGGGGCGTCTCGCCGTCCTTGGTGACGCGGCGCGGCTGGCCCTTGCCGTCGACCGCGGCGACGTAGACGCCGGGTTCCAGGCTGTTCCAGGGCGACGTCAGGAAGCCGCCCTTGGCCTTCTGGTACGCGACGGTTTTGCCGTCCGGCGAGAACGCCGGCGACAGGTACTTGCCCGGCTCGGGCGTGACGACGGTGTCGCGGCCGCCGGCGAGGTCGAGCACGCGCACGCGGCCCTGGTCGGCGTCGTTCCAGCTCACGTAGACGAGCTGCTTGCCGTCGCGCGAGAAGGCCGGGAAGTATTCGAAGCGTTCCGTCTGCGACGTGAGGCGGCGGGCTTCGCCGACCGGCTGGCCGTCGCGCAGCTCGCTCGCATAGAGGTAGCCGGCGGAGGAGAACACCACGCGCTTGCCGTCCGGCGAGACCTTCACCCAGCGCAGCATCTTGGACTCGAAGGTGGCGGGCGCGACCTCATGCGCGAAGCGCAGCGCGGGCGTGATCTGGCGCTCGTCCTTCACGTGGAAGGGGATCTCGGCGGCGCTGGACTTGAAGGGATCGATGCGCCACAGCTTGCCCTGCGCCCACGCGACCACCTGCTTGGAATCGGGCATCCACGCGATGCCGGGGTACACGCCGTGGACGGACCAGGACTCCTGCAGGTCGCGTTCCATGCCGGTCCAGGCGGGGAACTCGCGGCCGGTCTTCAGGTCCTTGAGGAAGAGGGTGGTGCGGCTGCCCGACGCGTCGCGCAGACGGCGGATGAAGGCGAGGTACTTGCCGTCGGGGGAGGGCGTCGGGCGGATCGCGCCGCCGGGGCCGGTGACGAAGGGCTCGTTGGTGCCGTCGGTCAGGTCCTGGCGGTAGATGCGGAAGATCTCGCCGGTGCTGTCCTTGTTGTATTCGAACTGGCGGCCCGGCGTGCTGTCCTGCGAGTAGTAGAGGAATTTGCCGTCGGGCGAGAGCGCGGGTTCGCCGAGGTCCTTCTGCCAGTTCGGCTTCTCGTTGAGCTGCTGGCCCTTGCCGCCGTCGACGTGATAGAGCCAGATCTCGCCGCTGCCCAGCGAGCGGGTGCCGGTGAAGTGCTTGCGGGCGGCGATGTACTTGCCGCTCGGATGCCAGACGGGGTTGTTGAGCAGGCGGAAGTCTTCGGTCGAGATCGCGCGGGCGTTGGAGCCGTCGGCGTTCATGACCCAGATGTTGTCGCCGCCGCCGGCGTCGGAGACGAAGGCGATCTGTTTGCCGTCGGGCGAGAAGCGGGGCTGCATCTCCCAGGCGATCGAATGCGTGAGCGCCTTGGCTTCGCCGCCACCGACGGGCATCACGTAGAGGTCGCCGAGCAGGTCGAAGACGATCTGCTTGCCGTCGGGGCTGACGTCGACGGACATCCAGGTGCCGGTGCGCACGTCCAGCTGGGCGATCTTCTTCTCGCCGGGGGGCTGGTTGACGTTCCACTTCGCGGCGGGGGCCGAGGCGGCCGCAGCGGGCGAGGGCGTCGCCGCAGGGGCTTCAGGCGCGTCAGCGGCGAAGGCGGCGGCCTGCAGCGCGAGGCCGAAAGCGATCACGCCCGCGCGGGCGGGCGTGACAGTGAAGCCGTTGAAACCGGTCGTCAGCGCGGACTGCTTCGTGAGCATCTTGTTCGTCATGGGGCACCCTGGGATGAAGAGTGCCGGCAGCATAGAGGCCGCCTACGCGCAAACCCGACCGGGTTTGCGAGGGCATGACGAATGGCAGTGCGCTGAGCGCGCCGACGGGCTTCCCGTGCGGCGTCATCCATTCGTTCGTCGTCATCCACCCGTTTGAGAAAGCGCCCTACGATGCGCCGCTTCGTCCCCTGCCATTGAATCGATGCGATTGAGAAGGTCCTCCCTGGCAGCGCGCTCCGCTGCACTGCTCGGCGTGTTGCTCGCCGCCGCCATGGGGCTGGCGTCCGCGTCTGCCTCCCGCCAGCCGCTGCCGACGGAGGAACCGACGGCACCTGGGACCGGTGCATTCCTCGATCCGGAGGGTCATTGGGTGGCGGAGGTGTCCAGTCGCGCCATGGCCGTCTGGATCACGGACGTTTCCGGAGCGGACCGCTGGAGCAGCGAAGTCCATCTGCCCGGAGGAGGTCGGATCCTCTGGTCGTTCTGGGCGGCGCAGCGCCGTGCGCTGATCGTGGTTGCGCAGGATCAGTCCACCCCGCGGGTGTTCTCGGTGGATCCGGCAACGTCTCAGGCGACTGAACTGACCCGGGGCGGCGATCGCCTCGTGATGAGCCTCGCCAGCCCGGTGAACGGGTACAGATTTTCGCGCTTCCGAATCCGGCGGGAGGGGCAGGCCCTGGATCTGACGCCTGAGGGCGAGTTCGTTCCTGTCGCGGACGCGCAGGACCTCTGCTCAGGCGGCGCTTGCGGTGGGAACTCGCTCCGGTTCATCCAACGCGGACAAGAGCAGCGCTACGGATCCGGTCCTCCGGGCGTCGAGAACCTGTTGGTCGTCAATGCCGCGGACAGGAGGCAGGGTACGGCACTGATGTCGGTCGCGTCAGAAGGGCGGGCGTTCTTCCTCTCCTCGGTCGAACGGGATCGGCTCGGGCTCCTCAGCGTCTCGCTGGCGACGGGCAAGACGGAGACGCTCGCTGAAGGGGAGTCCGACATCCTGTCCGTCGTCCTCCACTCGACGACGCTCATGCCGGAGTTCGTGGAATTCGACGACCGTTCCCGCGTTGTGAAGGCGCTCTCCGACGAAGGCCGACGGCACCTCGCGGCACTCCGCCGACTGGGGCATTCGGAACCGAGGATCGTGGACCGCGCGCCTGGCGACCGATACTGGCTGGTGGCCTTTCCGGACGCGCCCTACACGGCGCGGCTGATGATCTATGACGCGTCGCAACAGCGCCTGCGCGCGATCCGGCCGGTCGGGACTCGCTATCGGGGCAGCGTGACCTGGACGACGTCTCGCGACGTGGTCCGCTCGGTGGGCGGCATCGAGGTGCCTTTCCTGGTCTTCACGCCGCTGTCCTGCGGGGATCGGACATGTCCGCTGGTGGTGCGATTGCACGGCGGCCCCGCCGTGAGGGATTCGGGCGAGGTCTCCCCGGAGGATCAGACCCTGCTGGGGGCAGGTTTTGCGCTCCTGCACATCAACTACCGCGGCTCGCGCGGATTCGGCAAGCAGTATGAATTGCTGGATCGGAAGCAATGGTTCGGAGCCATCGAAGAGGATGTGGCCAGGAGCCTCGAGAAGGCCCTGCGGCTGCCCGGCCTGGATGGCGACCGCGTCGCCTTCACCGGGACGAGCTTCAGCGCGTTCCTGGCGCTGAATCTGCTCGGCAAGGCGCATTCGGCGAGATGCGCCGTGGTGGACTCCGGCTTCTATGACCTTCCCGAGTTCGTGCGGACGTCGATCGCCAAGACGCAGGGGAACACCGACCTGATCGAGCGTGCGGGAGATCCCCGGATCGACGCCGAGCGGCAGGCGATGGAGGCGGCCTCGCCGATCGGACGGAGCCTTGCCTTCGCAAAGACGCCAATCCTCCTGTTTCACGGCGCGAAGGACACGACGGTCGACGTCTCTCAGGCACGCGCGTTCGCCGCGCGCCTCCAGGCGCACGCCAACCCGCTCACGTATGTGGAGCTCGCGGACGAAGGCCACGGGCTGACGGGCGCACGGCAGGTGGTGATCGACAAGACGACGACGTTCCTGGCGGCGTGTCTGCGTCCGGCGCAGGGCCTCAGTTCATCTCGTCCGAGGAGATCGAGCGAGGCTCCGGATTCGCCTCGGTGACCGCCTGGAGCAGCGTCCTGAGCCTCGGAGGCCTCAGAGCTTGACGGTGGTGACGCGTCCGGCCATCACCGGGGCGCCGTGCTTCTGGTCGGGCGCCGCGTTGCGGATCACCTCGTACTGGCCCACGCGAAGATTCTTGAACTCGAATCGCCCGGCGGCATCGCAGACCGCCCCACGGACGGAGCCGTCGGCGTCGCTGATCAAGACGATCTGTTCACCGGGCGCGGCGTTGCCCTGCACGGTGCCTGTCTGATCAGCGGCCAGAGCGGACAGGCCCGTGGCGGTAAGCGCCGCGGCGATGACGGCGGGACGGAGGATCTTCAAGAGTTTCATGGCGAGGCAATGCTTGGTCGAATATGACGCCGGCCATCGAGCGGTGAGGCGGCGCGAGGATTGATGTCCAGCGTAGCAGTCCCGCCGAAGCGGATCTGATCGTCATGCTGTCATGCCCAGCGGCCGGTGTGCCCGAAGATTCAGATGATTGGTCGATACTGACTTCTCTGTCGTGTCCCTCGGCCTTCCTTTGTCGACCATGTCCACGAGTCCCAAGAACCGCCGATCAAGTGCAGTCCTGCCGCCGGGCATCGTCCCGCACCCCCGCTATGGCTCGCTCCCCATCGCCTCCATGGTGACGATCCCGGAGGCGGAGATTCGATTGGGCTTCTGGGGCCTCGGGAACGCGGTCATCTTTGCTGAGACGGTGCTCGTTGCGGACACAAGCAAGCAGAACTACGCAATCTTCCCGCGTCGCTTCTACGTGGACATCCTGCGGGATTGCCGGGAATGCGGGCGACCGTTCCTGTTCTTCGCGCAGGAGCAAAGGCACTGGTTCGAGGAACTGCAGTTTTATGTCGATGCGGATTGCGTCCATTGCGTCGAGTGCCGCGCTCGGAAGCATGACGCCAAGGCGCAGCTTGCTCGTTTCTCAGCAGCGATGAAGGCGCCGAATTTGAGTCGGAAAGATCTGATGACCTTGATCGACGACGCTGCGGATCTCCTGCAAGCCGGCGTCGTCTCGAATCTATCGAAGCTGGGTGCGCTCAAGAATCGAGCGCTTCGGGAATGCGCAGAGTACCCCGGCACTTCGCGTCTCGCGCAAGCGCTCGGCGAGGCGCTTCGTGACTGATGGGCTTGTTGAAGAGCGCGGGCCTTGCGCAAGCAGTTCAATTGGTGGGAAGGCGTCTCACCAATTGGCCGAGGACCTCAATTCATCTCATCCGATGAGATCAAGCGAAGCCCGGGCGTCGCCTCGATGACCGCCTGGAGCAGCGCCGCGGCGATGCTGCTGGCCGGATTGATGCGGAAGCGCTTCGGCAGGACCGGCGTCAGGACGCGGATCAGCGCCATCGCCGCATGCTCGGCGCGCCTGGTTTCATTCCGCTCGCCGCCGATGAGACTGGGCCTGCAGATCGTCAGGGATCGGAACCCGATGACCTGGATGTCCCGTTCCACTTCGCCCTTGGTCTTCGTATAGAAGAACCGGGAGTCTGCCGACGCGCCCACCGCGGACACGAGGGCGAAGGCCTCGACGCCCGCAGCGTGCGCGGCTCGCCCGAACGCGACGGGGAGCTCGTGATCGACATGCCGGAACGCCTCTTTCGATCCGGCCTTGGCCTGCGTCGTCCCCAGGGCGCAGATCACCGCTTGAGGCTCGTACGACGCCAGCATCGGAACGAAGTCATCGAGCTGCGGACAGACGGGGTTCACGAGCTTTGCGGTCGGCGGCAGCGGCTTGCGAGTCGGCGCGATCACCTCGGAAATCGCCTCATCAGCCAGCGCGAGCTTCAGCGCGTGGCCGCCCACCAGACCGGAAGCTCCTAGCAGAAGCAATTTCATCGTCGAATCTCCTCGAACCTGTCGAAGCGATCCGGGGATGTCTTCAGGCCTGCGCCTTCTGCCACCGTTCGATCTCTTCGCGATGGCGCTGAATGTACGCTTGAAGCTTTGCGAAGCGCCTGCGCGTCTGCCAATCGAATATCCGCACGACGATGGGCTCCAGCAGCCATTGGATCCACGTGGGTCCGACCTCGAAGGTGTAGCTGTAGATCAGGCACGAGCGGTCCATGCTGTCGCGGCGGTGCTGGATGGAGGCGGCCCAGCGCCTGAACGGGAAGGATTGCCCCACCATCGTGGCCGCCGCGACGTTCGGCCGGTCGAAGGACACGAAGGTCGTCGTCATCGACAGCGGACGCAGCAGGCCGCGGCCCTGGTTCTCCGTGACGGCGCCGGCGAACGGGCAGGGCGCATCGCCCTGCACCCGCGTGTGACGGACCAGCGAGTCCCACTTCAAACGCCAATGGTGGAAGTGGAAGGCGTCGAAGACGACGTCCGCCGGGGCCGACATGTCGAACTCAAACCGCCGATGCGCCATCGAGCACCTCCTCCGCTGGAACGTCGGTCACCATACCCCAACGCTCGAACTCCGGTTGAAACTCGTCCAGGCTCAGCAAGCCCATGCAGGCATGAGCGCCCGGGGTCAGGTCTTCACCACGCGCCAACCGTCTCGTCAGGAGGATCGCGGCCATGCAGGGGATCTCCGGCCCGTGGTCGTCGTCGGCGGCGATGTGCCATTCCCTTTGAATCTGCCGACCCATCGAGTCCTCGCCTTCCACCCGCACGACCATACCGCCTAGCGCGGAGCCGAGGAAGTCGAACATCGGCGCCGTCGCCTGCATCAGCGCGGCCAGTCGAGAGGGCTGCTTCAGCAGCCCGAAGCGCCGGAGCGCGGCCAGCCATCCCATCGCCCGTTGCGTGACGCCGACCTCGAGTGCTGCCCGGAACATGACCCGATTCGCCACGCCGTAGCGCGAGGGGAACAGCTCCAGATCCGGGATGTCGCACAGGGCGCCGAGGCGCGGCCGCAGGCGGGCGAACTGGACGGGCGTGGGATTCGCCCATCCGAGGCGCGACATCCAGCGCCCTTCGTCCCAGACCTGGACGCGGCCGCCGCAATAGCTCAGCACGGCGGCAAGCGTTGCTTCTCCGCGCGGTGCGGTCTGGGCCGGCGCGATGCAGATGTCGATGTTGCGGATGCTTCGCCACTGGTGCGTGAGCCGCTGCACCACGGCGGAGGACAAGGCCGGCACGGTGCTCGCGCCGGAGATGCCGACCCGCCCCGAGGCGCGGAACGCCTCATCCAGCGCCGATGGGAAGTCGCAGACGAAGCGACGTCCGTCGGCGAGATCGATGTAGTGCGCGCCGGCTCGCGCGGCCGCCTGCGCGACGTCGTAGGACTGATCCTGGAAAGGACCGGCCGTGTGGATCAGCAGCTCGACGCCCAGGCGGCGGAGCTCATCGGAGAACGCGGGCGACGCCAGGTCGATCGCGATCCCTTCCGCGCGTGAGCCGAGCGCCTCGGCCAAGGCGCGCGCCCGGGCCGCATTCCGCCCGCCGATCATCAACGCGATCGACGGATCCCCCGCCAGCGCGCGGCAGATGCGCGCGCCGAAGTTCCCGTAGCCCCCCAGTACCAGCGTCTTCAATTCGAGGTCTTCTTCGATCCGATGGAAGCGCGGAGTCTACGGGGATGCTCGGCCTGCGCCCGATGTCGGCAGGCATCGGGCTTCTCAACGGCTCAAATAAAAGTCCGTCGGAATGAGTTCCACGGCCCAGCCGCCCGCTTCGCCGATCTGAGCGGCCGGATGCATCGCGGCGATGCGCTGCGCCTCCTCGGGGCTGTCCGCCTCGATGATGAACAGTCCGCCGACGACCTCCTTCGTCTCCGTGTAGGGCCCGTCAGTGATCTGCGTCTTGCCGCCGCGGGGTCGGAGCGTCTTCCACTTGTCGAGGTCGCCCAGCGACGCGGACACCAGCACCTTGCCGGTCGCGCGCATCTTCTCGTCCAGCGCCGGGCACTGGCTCACCAGCGCCTTGACGTCGTCGGGCGACATCTCGTCGAACTTCTCCGGCGTGAAGTAGGCGAGTCCGAGGTATTTCATCGAGGTTCCTTTCAGAGGGTTGATACCGTGACGACGAACGAGGCAACCGAAAATCGACAGCGGCCCGGGGCCGCATCGGCATTCAGGTACGCTTCGCCCCGATCATGATGCGCATCTCCCCTGTCAAAGTCATCGCCGGCCTCGCCGCCGTCATCCTGGCCATCGCCGGACTGTTCTTCGCTTCCGAAGCGCGTCAGGGCGTGGTCAACATGTTCTCCTCCATCCGCCTGAGCTCGCCGGCGAAGCACCCGCAGGCGGCCCGGCCCGCCGACACCGGGGCCGTCGCCTCCGGCGTGCGCGTCATTCCCATCGGCGTGTCTCCCCAGTCCCGTCCGGCCCCGGCCAGCGCGGCGCGGTCGGACGGCCGCTGATGCGCCTTCCCCGTCGCTTCGACGGCGCCTTGATGAGTCCGCCCGACCCGCTCGTTGCGGGCGGTGCCGGCGGCGTGGGCGGCGTTGACCGTACGGTCGATGCCGCGTTGCTTGAGACGATCCGGGAATGGTGCGAAGGCGGCGCCAATCCGTCGCTGACCGAGCCGCTGCGTGTAGCCGGCATCGCGCCGAATCCCGCGCTGGACCGGGTCGCCTGCGAGCTCGACGGTAGTCACGATCTGGCGCGCCTGAGTCGTTGGCGCGGCCTGTGGTGGCGCTTGCAGATCCTGTGGCGCGAGTGCCTGACGAATCGCGCCGCTCAGCCCGACGCCCCCTGGGACTGCGGTTGGTGGAGAGAGGGATCCCTCGGACCTGCCGAAGCTTTCCGACCGCGCCGCCCCACGCTGTTGATGGTGCGCGCGCCGGATCCCGTGGTTGCCGCGGCGCTGCTGTCCGCGCTGCGCGCCAACAGCGCGGCCTACGCGCAGCCGGTGCGCGTGCTGGTCGTGTCGACCGCAGCGGTGGCTGGCATCATCCGTCTCTGATCGAGTTTCGACGAGGTGCGCCATGCCCCACGATCCCGGCTTCCTGTCCGGCACCGAGAACCTCTCGATGCCCGCCGCCACGGTCATCCCGGTGCTGCACTACCCGGACGTGCCCGCCGCCGTGGCGTGGCTGGTCCGGGTCTTCGGTTTCACTGAACGCCTGCGCATCGGCGACCACCGGGTGCAGATGACCATCGGCAACGGCGCGATCGTCGTGGCTCACGGCGACGCGCCCGTCGACCCCGAGTTCTCCCTCATGGTCCGCGTCGCGAGCGCGGATCAGCACGCCTCACGGGCGACGGCCGAAGGGGCGGAGCTGCATTCGCAGCCGCAGTCATTCCCGTATGGCGAGCGCCAGTACACCGCCTCGGACCTGGCGGGCTACGTCTGGACGTTCTCCCAATCCGAGCGCGACGTCGATCCAGGCACCTGGGGCGGAGAGCTCCTCACCGGGAGGCCTGACAAGGCCTGACCCCTGTCTTGTCAGACGTGGTCTGACGCCGTCAGGCGCGACTGAAACGGCCCGGCGTCATCCGGCCGACAGACGCCACGGATCCTGCCGCTCCGCCGCGTCCTGCTGCCGGAATGCCTTCGGCGAGAGACCGACCGTGCGCTTGAAGACCTTCGAGAACCCGAACGCGTCCTTGTAGCCGACGGCCGCGGCCACCGCCTCCAGGCTGTGCCGCGTCTGCGCCAGCAGCTGCATGGCGCGCTGCATGCGCACCACGCGCAGATGATTCAGCGGCGTGTCGCCCATCGCCTCGCGGAAACGTTCCGCCAGTGCCGTGCGCGACAGGCCGACCCGCTTCGCCAATTCCTCCAGCGTCCACGGATGCGACGGATCGCCGTGCATCAGCGCCACCGCGCGACCCACCGTCGGGTCCTGCACCGCCAGGCTCCAGCCCACGCTGGTCGCCGCGCGCCGCGAGATCAACTGCCGCAGCGCATAGGTGAACAGCAGGTCCAGCAGCCCGTGCGTGATGATCTCGGCGCCGGGTTCGGCCTCGCGCAGTTCCTCGACCAGCAGCCCGCCTGCCAGCGCCAGCGGCCCGAGCCGCGGCATGTCCGCCGCGCGCAGCACCGCCCAGACCGGCAGCTCCGCGAAGAACGGATGCAGCGGCGTGTGCCAGAACTGGTACGCGCCGCTGAGGACGACAGCGTCCGTCTCCGCCGGCGCCACGGACGCGCCCGAGCCTCCTGAAACGCCTGAAGCCCCAACGGCGCTGAACGCGTCGAGCGCCACCGTCCGTTGCATGTCGATGTCCTCGACGCGCTGGCCGTCGAGCGCGGGGCGCAGGCTCAGCACATGCGGATGACCGCGCGACATCACGGCGATGTCCCCGCCGCTCAGGCGCAGCGGTTCGTCCAGCTCAGGCGCATGCAGCACCACGTGGCCGCGCAGCACCACGTGCAGTCCGATGCTGCGGTCGCAGGGGAAGCGCAAGGCGCAGTCCGCCGACAACGCGCTCAGGTCCAGCAGGCGGCGCGACAGCCCCGTGTCGCGCAGGACGGCGCTCAGAAGGTCGATGCTCATGGGTGGGAATCATGGAACGCGAAGACATGAATTATGGATCTTTGTCCATTCCGGATACGGCATCCGGTTTCTAGCATGGATGCCTCTTCATTCATTCCGGAGTCCTGAACATGATCGTCATCACCGGCGCCAACGGCCAACTGGGCCGCCTCGTCATCGACCGACTGCTGTCCCAGGGTGTCGCGCCCGGGCGCATCGTCGCCGCCGTGCGCACGCCTGCGAAGGCTGCCGACCTCGCCGCACGCGGCGTCGTCGTCCGTGAGGGCGACTACACGCGTCCCGACACGCTGGCCCAGGCCCTCGCGGGCGCCGAACGCGTTTTGCTGATCTCCTCGAACGATCTGGGGGACCGCGTCCCGCAGCATCGCGCCGTCATCGACGCGGCGAAGGCCGCCGGCGCGGACCAGCTCGTCTACACCAGCGTGCTGCATGCCGACCGTTCGCCGCTGGGCCTGGCCGGCGAGCACCGCGAGACGGAGGCGCTGATCAAGTCCTCCGGCCTGACGCACGTGCTGCTGCGCAACGGCTGGTACGTCGAGAACTACCTGGCCGCGCTGCCGATGGCGCTCCAGCATGGCGCCTTCCTCGGCTCGGCGAGGGAAGGGCGCATCTCGTGGGCCGCTCGCGCGGACTACGCGGATGCGGCGGCGGCGGTGCTCACTCGACCGATCGCCGGCAACGAGACCTTCGAGCTGGCCGGCGACCGCGGCCACACGCTGACGGAACTGGCCGAGGAAGTCGCCCGCCAGAGCGGCCAAGCCGTGGCGTACAAGGACCTGCCGCGCACGGACTACCAGCGCGTGCTGCTGGACGCGGGCCTGCCGGCGCCCTTGGCGGAGCTGCTGGCGGATTCGGACGAGCAGGCCGCCGAGGGCGCGTTGCAGGATGACGGCGGTGCGCTGTCGCGTCTGATCGACCGACCGACGGCGCCATTGGCCGCGTCGGTCGGCGAAGCATTGAGCGCCCATCAGGCCTGAGGTCGCAGGGGAGCAGCCGGCTGGCGGGCGCCCGGCGCTACACCAGCAACCCAGCCATCTCCTGCGCCATGCGCTCGAAGGTGCACCGCCAGGTGTCCAGCAAGGCCTGGGCCCGCAGCTTCTCGCTGCCGGGGAGGCGGGCGATGTTGTTGCCGGTCAGATTGCCGTCGTTGTCGAACCATACCGACAGGTTGAAGCCCGTGTCGTGGATCGGAAGGCTGATGTGCTTCTGGGCCAGGTCGGAGACGAGACCCTCGCCGTTGCCGGTGGGAGTGAAGGTGAAGTGAAGGCTGTCGGACAGCCGGTAGTACGTGTAGACGTCACTGCTCGTCGGGCTTTCCGAGATGTATTGGCCATTGCCGTCGTCGCCGGAATTGCTCAGCGTGTAGCTCTCTGGCATGTCTTTGCATTGAGTCATGGATCCTCCTGAAGGGGGCTGTGTGGGGCAGGCTGACATCCGCATCGGGAGCGCGTTCACCGCCCCCGATGCGGCGCGAGATCAACTCACGGAGATCAGGTTGTCCAGGTTGAGCACCGCGGCGCGCGAGGTGAGCGAGCCGCCGAAAGTCACTTCCTGCGCGTTGGTCACGTCCGCGATGTCCATGACGTCGCCGGGTTCGAAGTTGCCGAACAGCACCCAGTAATTGGGGTGCGGCGTGAACACGGCGGTCATGTTGGGAGCCGCCTGGATGGCAAAGGTCCCGGCGCCCGACATGCCGACACCCACCGAGGTGCGATGCGGCACCACGTTGTTCAGTTGACGGATGGTCAGGCTGCCCAGCGCGCCGTTGTCGTCCGGCGCCTGAAAGTGCGTCGCGCCGTACTCGTCCATCGTCAACTGCACCAGGTTCCGACCGTTCGGATCCGCCGCGATGGATTCAGACGCCTTGAACTTGACGCCCGGCTGCAGGATGCCGGTTTCCGACCACACGAAGTTGTAGTCGACCGTCCATTCGAAGGTCACGGTCGTACCGCTGTGACAGGGCTTCGCGAGCCAGGCCAGCGAGAAGACGTTGCCCGGAACGGTCATGGGCGGCGGCTTCTGGAAGACCGCGAAGCTGCCGGACAGGTCGGACTTGTTGCTGCAACTGAGAGAGTACTGTGTCATGGTGACCTCATGGTGAGAGGCATGGCCTCGATGAACCTTCGTCCTGAGACGAAGGGGATGGAAATGACCGGCGATCCGTCCTCGAGACCGTTCTCGAGATGGCGGACGCAGGCCACGTGGACGTGCCGGCGACCTGCCGACACGGATCCGGGAAACGCCCTTCGAAGGGTTCGACCGGCATCGCCCTGATTCCCTTTCAATCGATGGCTCGACCTTAGATTTCAGTGTTGGCCCCGGCCATGGACCCCGGTCCCGAAGACTTGGACGGGCGTCCCGGCCGATGGTTCGAAGGGGTCAGACCAGGTCGCGCACCCAATGCGCCAGGGACGCCGGATCGGTCGACGCGTCCGACGGGCCGGCGCGTTCCTTCGAATGCGCGCGCGCCGCCCGCGGCGAGAGGCCGAAGGCCTGGTGGAACGCGCGACTGAAATACGCCTCGTCCGAGAACCCGACGGCGTAGGCGATCTCGCCGATCCGTCGATGCGCCGACAGGGGGTCGCAGATCTGGGCATACCCGTGTCGCAGGCGCCGCTGCCGGATGTAATTTCCGACGCCGCCGAATCGGGAGAACTGGCGATAGAGCTGGGTGCGCGAGATTCCGAGGTCGCGTTCGAGGTCTGCGGGACCCAGTTCTGGTCGCTGCAGATGGCGTTCGATGTAATGCCGCGCGCGCCGGGACGGCGCCGGCACAGGCGCGCCATGCGGTGTCTCCCTGGGCGCTCGACGCCCCAGGCCGAAGCAGGTCAGCACCATGTCGCGCGTGATGCCCGACAGTGCGGCGGCCTCGTTGTCCCCGAGGCCACGGGCCAGCTCCCCGAGCGCGATCAGGTGGCTGGCCAGCACGATCGCCGCGGGCGTGGCGCGGGGCAGGTGTTGCCCGTGCTCGAAGCCCGAGAACCGATCGTGAAGCTCGAGTTCCGTCCGGGGGAAGATCAGGCTGATGGCCTCGACGCGCCGGCAGCCCACGACCGTGTCCCGTGAGAGGTCGCAGAGCGCCATGTCCATGGCGCGCAGCCGAATGGGCCCGGCCTCCAGACCGAAGCACATGCCGCCACGAAGGATCAGGTGGACGACGAGATGGTCGAGGTCATCCTGCAGGGCCCGGGTCCGGGTCCGCGCGAAGCGACCCGCGTCGATGTAGGTCTGGCACAGCAGGAACTTCCCGAAGTGGAAGGCCGTGACGTGACACGCCGCATCGCCTTGGCGCGGCGCCTTGGCCGGTTCGGCGTCGAACAGCGCGCCCAGCACTTCCGCGGCAAAGGCGGCCAAGCCCGGCTCGCCCGCGGGGCCGCGGTGATGGACGAATCGCATGGGCGACCGGAACGGGAAGGCCCGCTCCGCGATGCACGCGTGTCACGCGTCGATCGCAAGCGCGGGACGCCGTCGACGATCAGGTCGTCATGGGCCGTCGATGCGACCTGCCGGAACGGGGGCGCATGAGATCGCCGCGCGGTATCGCCTTGCCCTGTCGGCAGTCGATCTGCGGCTCGGAAGACTTGAATGCGGACACCATTTGCTCCCTCGGCCCGTCCACATGCCCATCGACGCATCGTCGCGGTACGCATGCCAGGAATGCGACCGCCCGTGCTGGTTCTTGAGGCATGCCCCCCCCCGGGCAAGTTTCTGGCGAACGCCGATCGCCAGCTTTGGCGCGAAGGTAACCCAGATGCCGGGCGACATTCAAGCAGACAAGCTGTCGAAAGCCCGATCTGATTCATTCAGTCGGCGCCAGTCATTCGGAGACGGAAGCGCCATGCAGCTTCTGGCGATTCTGTCGATTTGATTTCGTCAGAATCGCCGTAGAGTGACGTTGAATGAGCGCGCTGGCATGCGGTGCGACAGAAACGGAAAGGGAAAAGAGAACGGGCCGCAGTGGCGGCCCGTCGAATGGCGGAGTCGGCGTCAGACGATCACTTGGCCCGCGCCGTCATGATCGCGTCGGCGACGTTCTTCGGCGCCTCCGAGTAGTGCTTGAACTCCATCGTGTAGGTCGCGCGGCCCTGCGTGGCCGAGCGCAGCGAGGTGGAGTACCCGAACATCTCCGACAGCGGCACTTCCGCCTTGATGATCTTGCCGCCGCCGACCATGTCGTCCATGCCCTGCACCATGCCGCGGCGGCTGGACAGGTCGCCCATTACCGTGCCGGCGTAGTCCTCGGGCGTCTCGACCTCGACCGCCATCATCGGCTCCAGGATCACCGGGCTGGCGCGCCGGCAGGCTTCCTTGAAGCCCAGCGACGCGGCCATCTTGAACGCGTTCTCGTTGGAGTCCACGTCGTGGTACGAGCCGAAGGTCAGCGTGACCTTCACGTCCACCACCGGATACCCCGCCAGCACGCCGTTGGGCAGGCTGTCGATCACGCCCTTCTCGACCGCCGGGATGAACTCGCGCGGCACCACGCCGCCCTTGATCGCGTCGACGAACTCGAAGCCCTTGCCCGGCTCCTGCGGTGCCAGCGAGAACACCACGTGCCCGTACTGGCCCTTGCCGCCGGACTGGCGCACGAACTTGCCTTCCACGTCCGTCACCGCCTTGCGCACCGTCTCGCGGTACGCCACCTGTGGCTTGCCGACGTTGGCCTCGACGCTGAACTCGCGCTTCATCCGGTCCACGATGATTTCCAGGTGGAGCTCGCCCATGCCGGAAATGATGGTCTGGCCCGACTCCTCGTCCGTGCGCACGCGGAAGGACGGATCCTCCGCCGCCAGACGCCCGAGCGCGATGCCCATCTTCTCCTGGTCCGCCTTCGTCTTGGGCTCCACCGCCTGCGAGATCACCGGCTCCGGGAAGATCATCCGCTCCAGCGTGATGATGGCCTCGGGATCGCACAGCGTCTCGCCCGTCGTGACGTCCTTCAGGCCCACGCAGGCGGCGATGTCGCCGGCCAGGATCTCCTTGATCTCCTCGCGCTGGTTGGCGTGCATCTGCAGGATCCGGCCGATGCGCTCCTTCTTGCCGCGCGTCGGGTTGTAGACCGAGTCGCCCGACTTCAGGATGCCCGAGTACACCCGCACGAAGGTCAGCTGGCCCACATACGGATCGGTCATCAGCTTGAAGGCGAGGGCGCTGAACTTCGCGTCGTCCGCGGCCGCGCGCGTCGTGTCCTGCTCGTCGTCGTCGGTGCCGTGCACCGGCGGGATGTCCACCGGCGAGGGCATGAAGTCGATCACCGCGTCCAGCATGCGCTGCACGCCCTTGTTCTTGAACGCCGTGCCGCACAGCATCGGCTGGATCTCGCCGGCGATCGTGCGCTTGCGGATCGCGCGCTTGATCTCCGCCTCGTCCAGCTCGCCGGTCTCGAGGTACTTGTTCATCAGTTCCTCGTCGGCCTCGGCCGCGGCCTCGACCATCTTCTCGCGCCACTCGTCGGCCTGCGCCTTGAGCTCCGGCGGGATCTCCTGGTAATCGAAGGTCATGCCCTGCGTGGCGTCGTGCCACAGGATGGCCTTCATCTTCAGCAGGTCGATCACGCCCTTGAAGTTCTCCTCCGCGCCGATCGGCAGCACCACCGGCACCGGGTTGGCCTTGAGCCGGTCCACCATCATCTGGCGCACGCGGTAGAAGTCCGCGCCCACGCGGTCCATCTTGTTCACGAAGGCCAGACGCGGCACCTTGTACTTGTTGGCCTGGCGCCAGACGGTCTCCGACTGCGGCTGCACGCCGCCGACCGAGTCGTACACCATCACCGCGCCGTCCAGCACGCGCATGGAGCGCTCCACCTCGATGGTGAAGTCCACGTGCCCCGGGGTGTCGATGATGTTGATGCGGTGCTCCGGGTAGGACCGGTCCATGCCCTTCCAGAAGCAGGTCGTCGCCGCGGAGGTGATCGTGATCCCGCGCTCCTGCTCCTGCGCCATCCAGTCCATCGTCGCCGCGCCGTCGTGCACTTCACCGATCTTGTGATTGACCCCGGTGTAGAACAGGATGCGCTCCGTCGTCGTCGTCTTGCCGGCGTCGATGTGCGCCGAGATGCCGATGTTGCGGTAGAGCTCGATGGGGGTCTTGCGGGACATGGTGGTCTCCAGTGGCCGATGAACGACCCGCGGGCGCCAGCTTCACTGGAGGCCCCCGCCGGGTCCGAGAACCGACCAATGTAGCGACAAGCCATGACCCCCGCCATCCGCCCTTCGGAAGAGCCCGGCGACGCCGGGGCCGGAACACATTTCGACACCCCCCGTGAATAAGGGACACAAGATCGGGCGAATGCTGGAATTTCCGGGCGATTACATCGTGGGACGTCGATACATTCGGACACTCGAATAATGTTCCAGGGAGTTGGTGTGAAGTTGCAAGTTCTTGCCCGCGTATTGCCCGCTGTCATCGGGTTGTCCGCATTCGCAGTCGGCGCGCAAGGCGCCGTGGCCGCGCCCAACCACGTCGACGTCGGCATGACCTGTACCGTGGCGGACGGCTGGTGGTCGCTGGACCGGGAGCGTCCGGAACAGCCGGAACCGGTGAAGGTCGTGGCGGTGAAGCCGCTGACCACCGGCGCCCCCGGCGTGTGGGTGCAGCCGCAGCGCGGCAAGCTGACCGATCAGCAACTGCATCTGGCGCTGGAGCGCCTGTCCGACTGCCGCTGACGGGCGATGGAGGAGGCGGCCGGACGGGGTAAACCCGGCCCGGGCGGCTGCGCTGGCTAGAATGGCGGGCTCACCGTCGCGGCGCGCGCGGCGCAAACCCCTCGGGACCCCATGGCCAGCACCACCTCCTCCAAGCATCTGATTCACTTCGAGGGGGGCAATGCCCTCTCGTCCTTCCGGGCCGCGGCGCTGCTGGCGCGTCTGCAGGCCGTCAGCGACCGCATCGCGGCGGTGCATGCGCGCCACGTCCACTGGGTCTGGACCGATGCGGCCATCGACGATGAAGGCCGGGGCAAGCTGGCCGCGCTGCTGGACTACGGCGACGCCTACGAAGGCCCGTCCGACGGCGCGTTGATCGTCGTCGCCCCGCGCCTGGGCACGCTCAGCCCCTGGGCCTCCAAGGCCACCGACATCGCCCACAACTGCGGCCTGGCGATCCACCGTGTCGAGCGCGTCACCGAATTCCGCCTGACGCTGAAGTCGGGCCTGCTCAGCAGCCTGACCGCCAGCCTGAGCGGCGGCGCGAAAACGCTGACCGACGCCGAGATCCTCGCCTGCGCCGATCTGCTGCACGACCGCATGACCGAGAGCGTGCTGCTGTCGCGCGAGGCCGGCGCCCACCTGTTCGACGAGAAGCAGGCCCAGCCCCTGGCCCACGTGGACGTGCTGGCCCGCGGCCGCGCCGCGCTGGACGAGGCCAACGGCGCCTGGGGCCTGGCCCTGTCCGACGACGAGATCGACTACCTGGTCGCCGCCTTCACCAAGCTGGGTCGCGACCCCAGCGACGTCGAGCTGATGATGTTCGCGCAGGCCAACAGCGAGCACTGCCGCCACAAGATCTTCAACGCCCAGTTCACCATCGACGGTGAAGCGCAGCCGCTGTCGCTGTTCGGCATGATCCGCAACACCGAGAAGCTGCACCCGCAGCACACGGTGATCGCCTACGCCGACAACGCGGCGGTGATGGAAGGCCACGTGATCGAGCGCTGGATGGCCGCCGGCGACCGCCGCGCGCCGAAGTACGAGGCCCGCGCCGAGACCGCCCACGTGCTGATGAAGGTCGAGACGCACAACCACCCGACGGCCATCTCCCCGCATCCGGGCGCCTCCACCGGCGCCGGCGGCGAGATCCGCGACGAGGGCGCCACCGGCCGCGGCGCCAAGCCCAAGGCGGGCCTGACCGGCTTCTCGGTCTCCAACCTGCACCTGCCGGGTCTGTCGGAGCCCTGGGAAAGGAATCCGGTCGGCAAGCCTGCGCACATCGCCAGCGCGCTGCAGATCATGACCGAGGGCCCGCTGGGCGGCGCCGCGTTCAACAACGAGTTCGGCCGGCCCGCGCTGGGCGGCTACTTCCGCGTCTTCGAGCAGGACGTGGACGGCATCCGCCGCGGCTATCACAAGCCCATCATGATCGCCGGCGGCCTGGGCGCCATCCGCGCGGACCTGACCAAGAAGATCGCCTTCCCGGCCGGCTCGCTGCTGATCCAGCTGGGCGGCCCCGGCATGCGCATCGGCATGGGCGGCAGCGCGGCGAGCTCGATGGCTGCGGGCACCAACACGGCCGACCTGGACTTCGATTCGGTCCAGCGCGGCAACCCCGAGATCCAGCGCCGCGCGCAGGAAGTCCTCAACCATTGCTGGGGCCTGGCCGAGCGCAACCCCATCCTGGCCGTGCACGACGTCGGCGCCGGCGGCATCTCCAACGCCTTCCCGGAACTGGTGAACGACGCCGGCCGGGGCGCGATCTTCGACCTGCGCAAGGTGCCGCTGGAAGAGAGCGGCCTGGCGCCCAAGGAGATCTGGTGCAACGAGAGCCAGGAGCGTTACGTCCTGGTGATCGCGCCGGAGAGCCTGGAACTCTTCACCGCGATGGCCGAGCGCGAGCGCTGCCCGTTCTCGGTCGTCGGCGTGACGACGGAACAGCGCGAGCTGGTGCTGGAAGACGGCGCCGACGGCGAGCGCGCCATCGACATGCCGATGGACGTGCTGCTGGGCAAGCCGCCCAAGATGCACCGCGACGTGACGCGCGTGGCCCGATCGGGCGGCGCGCTGACGCTGGACGGCGTGGACCTCGCGACGGCGGCGCGCACCGTGCTGCGCCACCCGACGGTGGCCAGCAAGCGCTTCCTGGTCACCATCGGCGACCGCACCGTCGGCGGCCTGAACCACCGCGACCAGATGGTCGGCCCGTGGCAACTGCCGGTGGCCGACGTCGCCGTCACCCTGTCCGACTTCCAGGGCTTCACCGGCGAGGCGATGAGCATGGGCGAGCGCACGCCGCTGGCCGCCGTCGACGCGCCGGCCTCCGGCCGCATGGCCGTGGCCGAGGCCATCACCAACCTGCTGGCCGCGCCGATCGAGCTGTCGCGCGTCAAGCTGTCGGCCAACTGGATGGCCGCCTGCGGCGAACCCGGCGAGGACGCCGCGCTGTACGACACCGTCAAGGCCGTCGGCATGGACCTGTGCCCGGCGCTGGGCATCTCCATCCCGGTGGGCAAGGATTCGCTGTCGATGCGCACGCGCTGGAGCGATGACGGCACGACGAAGCAGGTCACCGCCCCGGTCTCGCTGATCATCACCGCCTTCGCGTCGCTGGCCGACGTGCGGGGCACGCTGACGCCGCAGTTGCGGGACGGCGACACGACGCTGGTCCTGGTCGACCTCGGCCAGGGCCGCATGCGCATGGGCGGCTCCATCCTGGCGCAGACGCTGAACCAGTTCGGCCCCGAGGTCCCCGACCTCGACGATCCCGCGCTGCTGAAGGCGCTGGTCGCCGCGGTCAACGACCTGCGCGGCCAAGGCAAGCTGCTGGCGTACCACGACCGCAGCGACGGCGGCCTGTTCGCCGCGGCGCTGGAGATGGCCTTCGCCGGCCAGCGCGGCGTGAGCCTGAACGTCGACATGCTGGTCACCGAGGGCGACGGCATCAGCGACAGCCGCGCCGAGGTGGGCGACTCCAAGAACTGGGCCTCGCAGGTCAGCGGCCGTCGCGACGAGCTGACGCTCAAGGCGCTGTTCAACGAGGAACTGGGCGTCGTGCTGCAGGTCGCCACCGGCGACCGCGACGCGGTGCTGCAGACGCTGCGCGCGCACGGCCTGTCGAAGATCTCGCACGTCGTCGGCAAGACCAACGAGGCGAAGCAGGCGGAAGTCTGGCGCGACGCGAAGAAGGTCTTCGCCGCGCCGCTGAACGAGCTGCAGCAGGAGTGGGATCAGGTGTCGTGGCGCATCGCCCGCGACCGCGACAACCCCGCCTGCGCCGACCAGGAACACGCGCTGTCCGCGACGCCGGGCAAGGGCCTGCACTGGTCGCCGAGCTTCGACGTCAAGGACGACGTCGCCGCGTCGCTGATCGCCGGCGGCGTCCGCCCCAAGGTCGCGATCCTGCGCGAGCAGGGCGTCAACTCGCATGTCGAGATGGCCTACGCGATGGCGCAGGCCGGCTTCGACGCCTACGACGTGCACATGAGCGACCTGCAGGCCGGCGCGGTCGATCTGAAGGACTTCAAGGGCTTCGTCGCCTGCGGCGGCTTCAGCTACGGCGACACGCTGGGCGCGGGCGAGGGCTGGGCGCGGTCCATCCTCTTCAACCCGGTGCTGAAGGCGGCCTTCGAGGCCTTCTTCGCGCGTCCCGACAGCTTCGCGCTGGGCGTGTGCAACGGCTGCCAGATGCTGGCGGCGCTGTCGCCGATGATCCCGGGCGCGCAGGACTGGCCGAAGTTCGTGCGCAACCGCAGCGAGCAGTTCGAGGCCCGCCTGGCGCAGGTCGAGATCGTCGACTCGCCGAGCATCTTCTTCACCGGCATGGCCGGCAGCCGCCTGCCCATCGCGGTCGCGCACGGCGAGGGCTTCGCGGACTTCTCGCAGCGCGGCGACGCCGACCGGGTGCTGCGCGCGATGCGCTATGTCGACGGCGACGGCCAGCCGACCGAGCAGTACCCGCTCAACCCCAACGGCAGCCCGCAGGGCCTGACCGCGGTCACCACGGCCGACGGCCGCTTCACCGCGCTGATGCCGCATCCGGAGCGCGTGTTCCGCAACATCCAGATGAGCTGGACCGGCGGCGACGCCGGCGAGTTCAGCCCCTGGATGCGGATGTTCCGCAATGCGCGGAAGTGGGTGGGGTGAGATCGAACGCTGGCTCAGAGGCCGGGCAGGCGTCCATGCATGCCACCGCCGACCACGGCATCGGGGCGCGAATCACCCGGTAGCGTCCAGATGCCGGGGTAGTCAAACGGTGTGCTGTTCTGCCTCATCGCGTGACCGGCCATCGGACGACACACCATCACCTGGACTGACGTACCGGTGTAGTACAGCGCCAGATTGCCACCGTATCGGGCGGGGTCGCTCCCCGTCGTGTTGCAGGCTGATCCGGGCTGCTTGGTCGTCGGCAGCCGGATGCCGCCAAGGTACGAGTTGGTTTGACGGCTGCCGAAGTCCCCGTAACCGCCCTGGACCACCAGCCGGCCGTGATCCAGCGTGAGATCGCTGTGATGCAGGAAAACGTTGGACGGCGGCTGTGGGGGCAACGAGGGATCCGGCGCGGAGCCGACGGTCAAGCTCTTATGGAGACGCACGTTTCCTTCCATGACGGCCTCGCCGCGCACGCCCAGCTTTTCCACATTGACGAGGTCCTGGCGATTGAAGTCCCACCGTCCGGAGGGGCGCGCCGAACCATCGCGGCACATGAATTCCCCTTTGGGGTCGCAGTCCCGACCCTGACCTTGACCCTGACCCTGACCCTGACCCTGACCTTGGGCGCTGACCAGTTTGGCGTCCAGATGCACCAGCTGCATCGATGCCAGCACGCCCGGCGTGCCCGTTCCCGGATCGAGTCCCGGGAGCGGGTTGAGCACGTCGAGCCCGGCCCGGCCTCTGAGTTTTTTCGCCGCCTGCGGCGACTCGTGCGGCAGTGAAACGAGGCCTCCGGGCCCCAGCGCCTGCATCGCCGCCTTCAGTTGCGCCGATGAGCTGAAAGGCCGCGCGTCATGCGGGAAGAACGGCTGGGTGTTGTACAGCATGACCTCCAGTGCCGGCACGGCGCCTGCTGCGAGGGACGGCGCGGACGCGTTGCCGCAGTTGCTGCAGCGGATCGAGATGGCCCAGCGCGCCTCTGCCGACTTGCCGGTGCGGCCATCGATGAGATCCTTGCCGTGAGGGAACGGCAGACGGTCGTCGAAGTGGACGTAGCCGAGGTCTTTCAGTTCCTGGATCGTCGGCTGGAACGCATTGACGGCCACTCGTGTGCCCGCACTGTTCGTCAGCGCGCACTTGTCGGACACCGGCGTCGCGGTCGCGGGCGAACGGGTCAGCAGAATCTGTTCGCAAGACGCGTTATTCCGGATCTTCCAGAGCTTGTCGCTGTGATCCCGGGCAAAACTTTGCGCCCCTTCGCCCAGGGCGGCGAGTGTCAGGCCCGCCTGGCGCCCGCTGTCGACGGACTGCTCGAACTGTCTGAACTGCAATGCGGCGAGTGAGGTTATGCCGAGCAGCACCACTGAGATCGACGCTTCGAGCAGGCCGAAGCCTGCCTGCCGCCGCGGCGAGGCGGTGGCGCAATGAGGAACGCGGACGGACATGCAGTCGAGACTCCGGAGACGTGAAGGAGGACATCCTCCCAAAGCATGTCGTCCGAGCCAATCCGAGAACTTGACTGGCCTTGCGCCTGGCCTGACCTGAGTGCGTCATGCGCTGCCGCATCGCCATCACCGCGATGCGCCGGAAGCGTGCCGACGTCAGCCGGCGTCCGACCCCGCGGCGATCCCCGCCAGCAGTTCGTACGAGCGCCGCCGTGCGGCCGCATCGTGCACGGCGCAGGCGACGATGAACTCGTCGGCGCCGGTGCGCTCGGCGGTCTCGCGCAGGCCCTCGCGCACGGTGCGCGGCGAGCCGACGATGGATTCGGACAGCATGCGCTCCACCCCCAGCTTCTCGCCGGCGGTCCACAGCACGTCCATGCTGTCGATCGGCCGGGGCAGCAGACCGCGCTGGCCGCGCTGCATGCCCAGGAAACGCTGCTGGATCGAGGTGAACAGGCGCTGCGCCTGCGCGTCGGTATCGGCCACGACGACGTTCAGCCCGACCGCCGCGTACGGCTGCGGGTGACGCGCGCTGGGGCGGTACTGGGCGCGGTACATCTCCAGCGCCTGCATCAGCATGGCCGGTGCGAAATGCGAGGCGAACGCGAACGGCAGGCCCAGGTAGGCCGCCAGCTGCGCGCCGTACAGGCTCGATCCCAGCAGCCAGACCGGCACCTCGGTGCCCTGGCCGGGCACGGCGCGCACGACCTGACCCTCCTGCTCGGGAGCGAGGTAGCTGATCAGCTCCAGCACGTCCTCGGGGAAGCGGTCCTCGTGCGCCGTCGCCAGGTGGCGGCGCAGCGCGCGCATCGTCGGACCGTCGGTGCCCGGCGCGCGACCCAGTCCCAGGTCGATGCGGCCGGGGAACAGCGTGGCCAGCGTGCCGAACTGCTCGGCGATCGTCAGCGGGGCGTGGTTGGGCAGCATGATCCCGCCGGACCCGACCCGGATCGTCGAGGTCGCGCCGGCGATCTGGCCGATCAGCACCGCCGTCGCCGACGAGGCGACGCCGTCCATGTTGTGGTGTTCGGCCACCCAGTAGCGGGTGTAGCCCAGCCGTTCGGCGTGCTGCGCCAGCGCGACGCTGTCATGGAGCGCCTGCGCGGCGGAACCGCCTTCGACGATGAAGGCGAGGTCGAGGATCGAAAGTCGGGGTTGCATGGGCGCGGAGTCTAGGGGCGACGTCCGGACCGGGGTCCCGGGAGGGTTAATCCCCTCAATCGCTGGTGAGCGGGGCCTGGACCTGCCGGGTCTTGCCGCCGTTCCAGACGGTCAGCGTGACCTTGTCGCCGACCTGGCGCTCCTCGAGTTCGCCCAGCAGGTCATCCAGGTCGGCCACCGGCTTGCCGTTGACGGCGGTGATGACGTCGCCGCCCACGACGCGGCCGTCGCGTCCGCGCAGGAAGGGCTGCAGCCCCGCGCGCTGGGCGCCACCGCCGGCCTGCAGGCCGATCAGCACCACGCCCTTGGGCAGGCGCAGGACCTGGCGCAGCTGTTCGCTGCCGGCGGTCAGCCCGAGCGCCGGGCGGATCACGCGGCCGTGCTGGATCAGCTGCGGCACGACGCGGTTCACCTCGTCGGCCGGGATCGCGAAGCCGATGCCGTTGCTGCCGCCGCTGGGGCTGAAGATCGACGTGTTGACGCCGATCAGCCGGCCCGCCGAGTCCAGCAGCGGACCGCCCGAGTTGCCGGGATTGATCGCCGCGTCGGTCTGGATCGCGCCGCGGATCGTGCGCTGGGTCATCGACTCGATCTCGCGGTTCAGCGCGGACACGATGCCGCGCGTGAGCGTCTGGTCCAGCCCGAACGGGTTGCCGATCGCATACACCGTCTGCCCGACCAGCAGGTCGCGGCTGCTGCCCATGGGGACGGGGGCGAGCTTCTCGCGCGGCGCGGCGATGCGCAGCACGGCCAGGTCGCGGTCCGGGTCGACGCCGACGAGTTTCGCGTCGTACGCGCTCTGGTCCGACAGCGTCACCTTGGCCGCCGACGCGCCGCGGATCACGTGGTAGTTGGTGACGATGTGGCCCTGGTCGTCCCACAGGAAGCCGCTGCCGGTGCCGCTGGGCACCTCGGTCACGTTGCGCGAGAAGAAGTCGCGCTGCTGCGCCAGCGTGGTGATGTGCACCACCGACGGCGACAGCTTGCGGAACACCGCGATGTTGTTCTGCTCCTGGGCATCCAGCGGCCCGCGCGGCGTGACCGGCCGCGGCTGGGGCCAGGTGTTGCCCGACAGGACGAGCAGGCCGATCAAGACGATGCAGAGAAGCCGCAGATGCATGACAAGAACGGAAGCGGAGGACACAAGTCGATTATGAGAGCTGGACAACCCCGGCTGACGCGCCCAAAGCGGGGCTGCCTCAGTCGGGGTTGCCCCCTGCCCACCGCGCGATCTCGGCTTCGAGGTGGGCGGCGCGTTCGCGCAGCAGGTCCGCGGTGGCCTTGAGCTGCAGGTGCGTGCGCACGCGCGCGAGCAGGATGGGCGGGCTGATCGGCTTGGTGATGTAGTCCACCGCGCCCACCGACAGGCCGTGGCTCTCGTCCGCGGGATCCGAGCGCGCGGTGAGGAAGAGCACCGGGATGTCGCGCGTGGCCGCGTCCGCCTTGAGCCAGCGGCAGAGTTCGTAGCCGTCCATGTTGGGCATCAGCACGTCCAGCAGGATGAGGTCGGGCCGCGGCGCCTCGGCCGCGATGCGCAGCGCGCGGTCGCCGGTGGTCGCCACCTTGACGCGGTGCCGCTCCTTGAGCAGCTCGTAGAGCTGCGACAGGACCTCGGGCGAATCGTCCACGATCAGGATCGTCGGACGCGGGTCTCCGTTCGAGATGCTCATGGTGAGGGTTCCTCCATCGATCGGACGCCGGGCGAGGGCGGTTCGCCGCCCCTGGCCGCATCGTCGTCCAGGCCGCGGCGCGCGACGTCGAAGTCGAATCGCGCGGCGGCCTCCAGGACCTCGCGCAGTGCGGCTGCGCGCCGTTCGTCGAGGCCGTGGCCGCCCCGTCCGATCTCTTCCTTGAGCCGCTCGGCGGTGTCCACCGCCGCGCCGTCGTGTTCGGTCAACTGCCGGCGCAACTGGATCAGGCGTTCCTCGAGCCCCGGGATGCCCGCCGGCCGCGACGCGTCGTGCAGCGGACCCGGCATCGCCGGCGCGCTGCCGTCCGAGAGCGTCTGCCCCAGCGCATGCAACAGCCGGTCCAGCGCGACGCGCACGGCCTGCGCCAGCTCCCGGCGCTGCGCCGCCGGCGTCGCGCCGTGGTCGCCCGTGCGGCAGGCGCTCTCCAATGCGGCGGCGGCCTGGCTCAGGGGCAGCGCGCCTATCGTGGCGGACGAGCCCCGCAGCGAGTGGGCGATCTGCTCCAGCGCGTGCGCATCGTCCGACGCGGCCGCCTGGTCCAGCCGCGCGCCGGTGTCCTGCTGGGAATGCAGGAAGATCCTGAGCAGGCGCAGGTACAGCCCGGCGTTGTTGGCGGCGGTGGCCAGGCCGGCGCGCGACTCGAGGCCGTCGACCACGGGCAGCGCCGGCGAGGTCGCCGGTCGCGCCCGGGCGGGCGCGGCGCCGGCGGGCACGGCCGCACCCTCCACCGGGTGGACCCAGCGCGACAGCACCTCGAACAAGGTGTCGACATTGAGCGGCTTGGCGATGTGGTCGTTCATGCCGGTGGCCAGGATGCGCGCGCGGTCGGCGCCGGTGGCGTTGGCTGTGAGCGCGATGACGGGCAGGTCGTGCCAGCGCGGGTCCTGGCGCAGGCTGCGCGTGGCGTCGTAGCCGTCCATCACCGGCATCTGGCAATCCATCAGCACGCCGTCGAAACCGTCGGGCGCCTGCTGCAGCAGTTCCAGCGCGATCGCGCCGTTGCCGGCGATGGTCACGACGATGCCGGCCTTCGTCAGCAGCTCCTCGGCCAGCTCCTGGTTGACCTGGTTGTCCTCCACCACCAGCAGCCGCGCGCCCGCCAGCGCCTGCATCGCGGTCCTGGTCGCGGCGCGCCGCGCGCCGGGGTCGGCGCCGGCATGGGCCGACGCCGACCCGCCCAGCGCGCCGCGCAGCGTGAGCGCCGTCACCGGCTTGGCCAGCACCGGCAGCGGCTGGCCGCCGGGCAGCTCCGCCATCGCCTCGTACAGCCCGTCGTCGTTGCCGAAGGCGGTCACCATGACGATGCGCGGCATCGGCGACGCCTCCTCGGACAGGCGGCGCGCCGCGGTCAGGCCGTCCATCTCGGGCATCTGCCAGTCCATCAGCACCCAGTCGAACGCGCGGTGCTCCCGGGCCGCGGCCTGCACCGCCCGCAGCGCCCGGGCGCCGTTCGAGGCCTGTTCGACCTGCAGGCCCAGGCCCTGGCAGAGCGCGGCCAGCACCTCGCGGGCGACGCGGTTGTCGTCGACGATCAGCACCCGGCCGCGCAGCCGCGCCCGGCCGCGCCCATGGGCCCCGTCGAGGTCCTGGTCGTCATCGCCGTCCGGGACCACGCCCAGTCGCGCCGTGAAGTGCAGCGTCAGGCCGGACCCGGGCATGGAGTCCACGCGCAAGGTGCCGCCCATCATCTCCACCAGCATCCGGCACACGGCCAGCGCCAGGTCGCCGCGGTCGGGCGTGTCCGCATCGGCCTGCGCGGAGCGCCGTCCCAGGCGCGCCAGCTCCTGCGGCGACAGCGCGGGGCCGCTGTCGCGGATGCTGAAGCGCAGCAGGATCGTCTCTTCCGGTCCCGGTCCCGGTCCCGATCCCGACGGCGCTGGTGACGGCGGAAGGTCCTCCGTCACCGCCGACACGGCCACGACGACCTCGTCCTGCTCGCTGCGGCGCGCGGCGTGCTTGCCGACGTGGGCCAGCACCTGGCCGAGCCGGAAGGGATCGCCGACCAGCGTGCGCGGCAGCCCGGCCGGGACGCTCAGCAGCAGCTCCACGCCTTTCTCCTCCAGTCCCAGGCCCACCACCTGCACCAGGTGCGCGAGCACCTCGTCGAGCTCGAACGGGATGTGCTCCAGGGCGAGCCGGCCGGCCTCGATGCGGCTGAAGTCCAGGATGTCGTCGATCACGCCGAGCAGGGTCTCCGCGGCGCGGCAGGTCTTGTCCACGTAGTTGCGCTGGCGCGCGTCGAGCTCGGTCTGCAGCGCCAGCTCGGACATGCCGATGATCGCGTTCATCGGGGTGCGCAGCTCGTGGCTCATGTTGGCGAAGAAGTCGCCCTTGGCGCGCGTGGTGGCCTCGGCGGATTCGCGCGCGACGCGGATCTCGTGCTCGGCGGCCAGGCGGTCGGTCTGGTCCATCAGCCAGATCAGCATGCCCGAGCGGCCGAAGTCCACCGGCAGGAAAGCCGCCACGCAGGCGTGCTGCGCGCCACGGGGGTCGAGGACCTGCAGCTCGACGTCGCTGCCGGTGCCGTTGCTCGCCAGCAGGGCCGCGGCGCGCGCGCGGCTGGCCTCGTCCGCGTAGACGTCGGGCCAGGGGCGGCCGATCTCGACGTCGACCAGGCGACGCAGGGCCGGATTGGCGATGCTCACCACGCCGTCGGAGATCAGCCCGATGCCGGTGGGCGTGAGCTCGATCATCGCCATGAAGCGCTCGCCCTGGCGCAGCAGGGCCGTCTCCTGCGCGTGCCGCGCGGCGCGCAGCGCGAGGCTGCGCAGCAGCACGGCGAGCGCGGCGAAGCACAGCAGCGCGGCCGCCAGGCCGATGGCCGCCTCGGCCGGCCGGCTGAGCGCGTTCGAGAGGTCGGCCACGACGATCATCCGCCACGGACCGACCGTGTCGCGCCAGCCCAGGTCGCGCGACACCAGCGCGTGCGGGCGTCCGTCGATCGTCGCGTCGGCGGCGTCGGGATCGAAGGGCAGGATCGGCGTGCGGCCCGGATCGTCGAACTGGTGGCCGTAGCGCAGGCCCTGGGCGAGCCGCCGGCTGCGCTCGGGCGAGGCGGGCCCCGCCAGCGACAGCGACCACTCGGGCCGCGTGGACACCATCACCACGCCTTCGGGGGACAGGATGAACGAGGTCATGTCCGCGCGGGCGGTCAGGAAACGGTCAAGCGAAGGTCCGTAGAACTGCGTCGCGACCAGGCCGATGACGGCGCCGCGCGCCTCGATGTCCCGGTACACCGGCGCGCTCAGGAAGATCGCCCGGCGCGAGGTCGACTGGCTGACGGCCATGGTGACGGAGGTCCGGCCCGCCATGGCTTCGCGGAAGTACTCGCGGTGGCTGACGTCCTGTCCCATGGGCGAGCGCTGCAGGCCGCGGTTCCATTCCCCGACGATCACGCCGTTGCGATTGGCCACGAAGGTGACATCCGCGCCGAGCTGGTCGTTCATCGACGCCAGCGCATCGGCGGCCGGCCGCATGCGCAGCGCGACCTGGAGGTCGGTCTGCAGGGCCGCGGACTTGATGTCCGGGTCCAGGCGTCCCGCCAGCCGCAGCGCGCCCGTCGCCTTGCTCTCCTGCGTGAGGCCGTGGAACAGCAGGACCTCCCGGTCGATGGCGGTCGCCATGCGTGCGCGGAAGCGCTGGTCGAGCAGCACCCGGCTCTCCTCGGCGACCAGGGCGCCGACCAGCAGCGACAGCACGCCCGCGACGATCCAGGCGGTCGCCGCATGGCGTGTCAGCAAGGTGGCCACGCGGATCATGCCGGGGGCCCTCCGACCGACGCGCCGGCGTCCCAGCTCAGCAGCGCCAGCGCCTCCTCGAAGCGGAACCCCGAGGCCGCCGCGGCAACGCGGCGCAGCAGTTGGCACCGGGCGGGCGGCGGCGGCCGACGATCCAGCGCCTGCGCCAGCGCGTGGCCGAGCTCGACAGCGACCGCGTCGCTGTCCTGCAGCGACTGCGTCAGGCGCGCGAGCAGTTCGTCCAGGGCATCGCCCCCCTCGGCAACGCCGGTCCCTGCGGCCGCGGGTTCGGCCGACCCGCCGCACGAGAAGCGCGCCAGCGCCTCGAAGAGCCGGTTCACGCTCAGCGGCTTGCTCAGGCAGCCGTTCATGCCGGCGGCCAGGATGCGTTCGCGCGCCTCCAGCGTCGCGCTGGCGGTCAGCGCGAGGATGGGCAGGTCCCGCCAGCGCGGATCCTGGCGCACCCGCCGCGCCGTCTCGTAGCCGTCCATCACCGGCATCTGGCAGTCCATCAGCACCGCGTCGATGCCGGCCTCCTCGCGCGCCAGCAGGTCGAGCGCGGTCGCGCCGTCCGGCACGGTCGTCACGTCCAGCCCGGCGGCGCGCAGCAGTTCGGCGCTGAGTTCCCGGCTGATGGGGTCGTCGTCGACCACCAGCAGCCGCGTGCCGGTGAGCCGCGCCATCGCGGCGCGCGTGGTGCCGCCGTGCTGGGGCGCGGCGAGCGTGGGGACCAGCGCCTGACCCGTCGCCTCGCCGATCGCCGACAGCAGCGTGGAGGCCGTGACGGGCTTGCTCAGCAGCCGCGGCCGGTGGCGCGGATCCGCCTCGGCCAGCGCGGCGGCGAGCGTGGGATCGCGCCCGAAGGCCGTGACCAGCAGGATCGCCGGCGGCGACGCGAGCCGGCCGGCCGCGATCAGCCGCGTCGCCTCCAGCCCGTTCAGGATGGGCATCTGCCAGTCCATCAGCACCAGGTCGTAGGGGCGCTTCTCGGCTTCGCCCTCCAGCACGCACTGCGCCGCGTTGGCGCCGTTGACGGCCGTGTCCACGCGCATGCCGAAGCCCGCGCACAGCGCGCCCAGGATCTCCCGGGCCGCGCGGTTGTCGTCGGCCACCAGCACGCGCAGCCGCGACAGGTCGGCCACCGCCGCGGAGACCGGTTGGGCCGCCGCGCGGGCGCCCTGGCGCAGGCCCAGCCGCACGGTGAAGGAGAAGGTCGATCCCTCGCCGGGGCGCGACGTCACCTGGATGCGGCCGCCCATCATCTCGACCAGCTGGCGGCTGACCGCCAGGCCCAGGCCGCTGCCGCCGTACTGGCGCGTCGTCGAGGTGTCGGCCTGGTTGAAGCTGTGGAACAGCCGCGAGATCGTCTCCGGCGTCATGCCGATGCCCGAATCGGTGACGCTGAACCGCAGGGTGACCGCGTCCTGGTCGCGATCCCCGCCATCCCCGCCATCCCCGCCGCCCTCGTCATGCCCGTCATGCCCGTCATGCCCGTCATGCCACGGCCGACCCTCCGCCGGCACGCATTCGACGGCCACGATGACCTCGCCGTTCTGCGTGAACTTCACGGCGTTGGCGCCCAGGTTGATCAGCACCTGCCCGAGCCGCATGGGGTCGCCGATCAGCGCGTTGGGGACGTCGGCGGGGCGGTGGATCAGCAGTTCCACGCCCTTGTCCTCGGCGCGCAGGCCGATCAGGTCGATGAGGCGCTCCAGCACCTGGTCGAGCTGGAAGGGCACGCGATCGAGTTCGATGCGGCCGGACTCGATGCTGCTGAAGTCCAGGATGTCGTCGATCAGGTCCAGCAGGCTGAGCGCCGCGCCGTTCACCTTCTCGATGTAGTTGCGCTGGCGCGCGTCCAGGCCGGTCTGCAGCGCCAGGTCGGACATGCCGACGATCACGTTCATCGGCGAGCGGATCTCGTGGCTCATCCCGGCCAGGAAGCTGGACTTGGCGCGGGCCGCGTCGTTGGCCGCCTCCATGGCCAGTCGCGCCTCGCGCGCGGCGTCCTGGCGCCGGGTGATGTCGACCAGCCACAGCACCACGGCCGGCTTGTCGCCTTCGTAGTCGATGGGCAGCGACGACAGCACATAGGCGCGCGTCTCGCCGCGCGCGCCGATCAGGGCGACCTCGACGTCGTTGGTGCGGCGGCGCTCGCGCAGCACCGCGTCGACCAGCACGCGGCTGGCGTCGTCGGCGTAGCGGTGCGGCCAGGACTCGTACAGCGCGGTGCCCAGCTGCTCGGCCAGCACCGGGTTCACGAACTCGAGCCGGTCGTTGACGATCACGCAGAAACCGACCGGCGAGGTGCGCATGATGGTGCGGAACTGGTCGCCGCGCGCCGCGATCTCGGCGGCGTTGCGCACGCGGTGCCGGCGGTGGACGGCCATCACCCGCATCAGCGCGTAGCCGCCCAGCAGCACCGCCGCGGTCAGCGCCGCCACCCCCAGCTGATGGCGCGCGCCCATCGCGCCGGACAGGTCCTCCAGCAGCACCAGGCGCCAGGCGCCGTCGGGATCGTTCCAGTCGATGCGCGCCGCGGCCGCGGCCAGGCGCCGGCCGTCGACCTCGACCACCGTGCCGTCGACGGGACCGGGGGACAGCGTCGCCTGGATCGCCTTCATCTCCTTCATTTCCCATTCCGGCCGGCTGGCCGCGAACACCACTCCGCGCGGGGAGACCAGCAGCGCATCCCCGCGCGCGCGGGCGGCGAAGAAGCGGTCCAGCAACGCCGCGGGCTTGCGCATCGCCATCGCGCCGATGACGGCGCCGGTCGACTCGCGGTTGCTGAAGACCGGCGCGCTGAAGATCACGGCGCGCTGCCGCCGGGCCGGATCGGGACCGTCCAGCCCCACGTGGATCGACGATCGGCCCTTCAAGGCCTGCTGGACATAGGGCCGCGCGGACAGGTCGCGGCCGAGGGCGCGGGGCGCGTCGGGCGCCTCCCACTCCGCCACCACGACGCCGTCGCGGTTGAGCACGAACACGCCGTCGCCGCCCATGGTCGCGGCGATCGCCCCCAGGTGGGCCTCGCCGGGGCGCACCAGCTTCGCCCGTTCCGGGTCGGTCTCCAGCGTCATGGTCTTGGCCAGCGGATCGATCAGGCCGCTGAGTTCGATGGCGCCCATGTCGTTGCCCGTCAGCGTGCGCTGCACCAGCGAGACGGCCTCCCGGTCGGTGGCCGCCTGCAGCGCGCGGTGCAGGTCGGTCTCGAAGTACCAGCGCTGCGCGGCGCTCAGCGCGCCGCCCGCGGCCGCCGCGAGGACGACGGCGATCGTCCACGCGACGGCCGGCCGGTCGCGCCGCCCCGGGCTGTCCGGATCCGGCGTGGTCGGCATCAGCGGCTCCGGTGGACGTCGATCGGCGTGAGATCCGGCGGGCTGACCGTTTCCATCCAGGCGCGCTTGCGCGCGAGCGCGGCGTCGTCGTCGGCGAAGCGCCGGGCGATCGCCTGGAACTCGGGCTGGATGCGCTGGAAGGCCTCGACGACGTCGGGATCGAAGTGCGAGCCCGCGCCCTGGACGATGATGGCCGCGGCCTGCTCGTGCGACATGCCGTCCTTGTAGACGCGGCGGCTGATCAGCGCGTCGTAGACGTCGGCCAACGCCATCAGCCGCGCCGACAGCGGGATGTCCTCGCCGCGCAGGCCCTGCGGGTAGCCGGAGCCGTCCCACTTCTCCTGGTGGCAGTAGGCGATGTCCTTGGCGGTGGACAGGAAGGCCACCGGCGTGCCCAGCACCGATTCGGCCTGCTCGATGGCGTCGCGTCCCAGCGCCGGATGGGACTTCATGATCTCGAACTCGTCCGGCGTGAATTTCCCCGGCTTGAGCAGGATGCGGTCCGGGATGCCGATCTTGCCGATGTCGTGCAGCGGCGCCGACTTGAACAGCGTGGCGATCACGCCGGGCCGGCGCAGCTCGGCGCAGCGCGGGTGCTCGCGCAGCGCCTCGGCCAGCGCGCGCACGTAGTGCTGCGTGCGGCGGATGTGGTTGCCGGTGTCGCTGTCGCGGGTCTCCGCCAGCGAGGCCATCGCCTGGATGGTGACGTCCTGGATGGCGGCCAGTTCCTCGCTGCGTCGGGCCACCTCGGCTTCGAGGTAGGCCGCCTTGTCGCGCAGGAAATCGGCGCTGGCCTTGAGCCGCAGGTGGGTGCGCACGCGCGCCATCACGATGGGCGGGCTGATCGGTTTGGTGATGTAGTCGACCGCGCCCAGCGACAGCCCGCGGGTCTCGTCGGCCACGTCGGACTTCGCGGTCAGGAAGATCACCGGCACGTCGGCGGTGGCCGGGTCGGCCTTCAGGCGCCGGCAGACGTCGTGGCCGTCCAGCCCGGGCATCATGACGTCCAGCAGGATCAGGTCGGGCCGGGGCGCGACGCCCGCGATCGCCAGGGCCTTCTCGCCGTGGTTGGCGATCTTGACGCGGTAGCGGTCGCGCAGCAGCTCGCTCATCAGCATCAGGTTGTCTGGCGTGTCGTCGACGACCAGCACGGTCGCGCCGTCGGTGGGATCGGGGCCGTCGAGGGCGCCGGGCATCGCGGCCGCCGGCGCGGCAGGGAAGGGGATGGAGGGATCGCTCATGCGGAGCTCCCGGAGGAAGTGGGATCGTGGTCGGTCTCGGTCGCGCTTTCTTTCTCTTTCCCTGTGGAACTCTCGGCCGCTCTGCCGTTCGCCCTGTCGGTCGCACTGGCTGTCGCACTGGCTGTCGCCGCGGCCATGGCACGCGCGTCGTCGCGCAGCCAGTCCAGCGCGCCGTCGAAGTCGAATCGCGCCGCCGAATCCGCCGCTCGGCGCAGCATGCGCGCGCGGGCGGTCGGCAGCGGCAGACGGTCGAGCATCGCCGTCAGCGCCTGCGCGGCGTCCGTCGCCGCGGAGTCGCTGTCGCGCAGCAGCGCCGTCAGACTCGCCAGCAGCGCGTCCAGGCGCTCGCGCGAGGCGTCGTCCAGCGTGGAGGCCATCGACGGCAGGGCGGGCGCCTGCGGCGGCATCGCGGACGACGGGCGCGACGCCGGCATCAAGGCTTCCTGCGCCAGGTGCCGGCCCAGCGACACCATCAAGGTCGCCAGCAAGGACTGCGCGCGGATCAGCAGCGGCTCGCGCTCGGCGGCCGACGCGCGTTGCGCGCAGGCCTGTTCGAGCGCTCCAGCGGCGGCCGACAGCGGCCGCGCCCCCAGCGTGCCGGCGGCGCCGCGCAGCGAGTGCGCGAGCCGCGTCATCGCGACGGCGTCGCCGGCCGCCGCGGCGTCGGCGAAATCGGCGGCGAAGCCCGTCTGCGTGTCGTGGAAGGTGCGCAGCAGCTTGCGGTAGAGCGGCAGGTGGCCGCCCGCGGTCGCGAGCCCCGCTTGCACGTCCAGGCCGGCGATCTGAGGCAGACCGTGATGAGCACCCTGATGAGAGCCGGTCGTGAGCGCCGGGACGGGGGCGCCGGCCTCGCCGGACCCGGCACGGCCGTTGCGTCCGTCGCTTCCATCGCTGCCACCGCTGCCACCGCGATCATCGGGCCCACTGCGGGTGTCCACGCGGGCGCCCGATCCCGACCGCGTGTCCATCGCCACGTCCGAGGCCGGCATGGCCGGGTGCACCCAGCGCGCGAGGATCTCGAACAGGTGGTCGACGTTGAGCGGCTTGGCGATGTGGTCGTTCATGCCGGCCTCGAGAACGCGCTCGCGGTCGCCGCTCATCGCGTTGGCCGTCATCGCGACGACGGGCAGGGTCGCCCAGCGCGGCACGGCGCGCAGCGCGCGCGTGGCGCCGTAGCCGTCCAGCACCGGCATCTGGCAGTCCATCAGCACGCCGTCGAAGCCGTCGGGCGAGGCCTCCAGCAGGTCCAGCGCGATGCGGCCGTTGGCCGCGATCGTCACGTGGACGCCGGCGTCCTCCAGCAGCGCGGTGACGAGTTCCTGGTTCAGCTCGTTGTCCTCGGCCACCAGCAGCCGGGCGCCGGCGACCTGGCGCATCGCCTCGCGCGCGGAGTCGCGCCGGCGCTGCGCCGCCGGGGCGGGGAGGTCGACGTGGCCGAGCGCCTCGCCGATGGCGCCCAGCATCGACGATGCCGTCACCGGCTTGGTCAGCAGCACCGGACGTTGCGCCTGTCCCGCGGAGTGAGCGGCGGCGGCCAGCGCCGCGGTCAGCGAGTCGTCGCGGCCGAAAGAGGTCACCAGCACCACGGCCGGCGGTGGGCGCAGCCGGCCGTCGCCGAGCTGGCGCGTCGCCTCCAGCCCGTCGAGCACCGGCATCTGCCAGTCCATCAGCACCAGCGCGTAGGGGCGGCCGTCGGCCTGGGCGCGCTCGGCGTCGCGCACCGCCTCGGCGCCGTCGGCGGCGGTCGAGACGTCCAGCCCGAAGCTCGCGCCCAGCGTGGACAGGATCTCGCGCGCGGCGCGGTTGTCGTCGACGACCAGCGTGCGCAGCTGCGACAGCTCGTGCGCCATCAGCGCGCGGCGCGCCGGCAGGTCCGAGCCCTCGGACTGCAGCACGAAGCGGGCGGTGAAGTGGAAGGTCGAGCCCACGCCGGGCGTGGACTCCAGCCAGATCCGCCCGCCCATCATCTCCACCAGCTGCTTGCAGATCGCCAGCCCCAGGCCGCTGCCGCCGTACTTGCGGGTGGTGGAGCTGTCGGCCTGGCTGAAGCTCTGGAACAGCCGCGCCTGCTGCTCGGGCGTCATGCCGATGCCGCTGTCGCGGATCTGGAAGTGGAGCTCGACCTCGGGGGCGCAGGTCCCGCCCGCCGGATCGGCCGCCGACGATGTGGCGGCGGCGATGGCCGCCTGCGCGGCCTGCGCGGGCGTCAGCGTCACCGCCTCGATGCCGACGATGATCTCGCCGTGATCGGTGAACTTGGCGGCGTTGTTGCCCAGGTTCACCAGGACCTGGCCCAGGCGCAGCGGATCGCCGATCAGCGCGGTGGGCAGGTCCGGCGGCACGTTGAGCAGCAGCTCCAGGCCCTTGTCCTCGACGCGGAAGCCGATCAGGTTGACCAGGTGCTCGAGCACGTCTTCCATCCGGAAGGGCACGCATTCCAGGCTGAGCTTGCCGGCCTCGATGCGGCTGAAGTCCAGGATGTCGTCGATCACGCCGAGCAGGTTCTCGGCCGAGCGGTGCACCTTCTCGATGTAGTTGCGCTGGCGCGCGTCCAGCCCGGTCTGCAGCGCGAGGTGGGACATGCCGATGATGGCGTTCATCGGGGTGCGGATCTCGTGGCTCATGTTGGCCAGGAAATCCGACTTGGCGCGGGTCGCGCCCTCGGCGTCCTCCTTGGCCCGCTGCAGGGCGTCCTGGGCGCGCTCGCGCTCGGCCAGCAGCGCCTGCAGCTGGCCGTGCTGGGCCTGCAGTTCGAGCTCCTTGCGGTCGCGCGCCGCGCCGTGGGCCAGGCTGCGCAGGGTGGCGGCCAGCAGTCCGAAGGCCAGCAGGGCCACCAGCGCCGCGATGCCCACCCGCGTGCCCATCGGCTCCAGCGCGTCCAGGTCGCCCAGCAGCACCACGCGCCAGGGGCCGGTCGGATCGTTCCAGGCCACGTCGGCGCGGGCGACGGCGTGGCGCACGCCGTCGATCTCGACGTCGGCGTCCTTCAGCGCGAAGGGCAGGCTGTGCGAGCGCGACGGGTCCTCGAAGAGCTTGCCGAACTGCCCGCCGGCGGTGATCGCCTGCGCGCGCCGCGGCGTGGCGGCGCCGTCCAGGCTCATGCGCCAGTCGGCGCGGCTCGCGGCCAGCACCACGCCCGACGGCGAGACCAGCAGCGCGCCGGCGTAGCTGCGGGTGTCGAGGAAGTGGTCGAGCGCGTCGGCGTAGAGGCGGGCGGCCACCACGCCGATGATCTCGCCCTCCTGGCCGGGGCGGCGGTAGATGGGCGCGGCCAGCCAGTAGGCGCGCTGGCCGGTGCTGATGCTGATGCCGGCGAAGACGTTGGGCTGGCCGCGCATCGCCTGGCGGAAGTACTGGCGGAAGCCCACGTCCAGGCCGATCGGCGGCGAGCCCTCGTCGTCCCAGCCGGCGACGATGCGGCCCTGCGCGTTGACGACGAAGGCCAGCTGCGCGCCGACGCTGCTGCCGAGCACTTCCAGCGTGTCGGCGGAGGGGCGCGTGCGGCGCGCCTGGTCGACGTCGGTGAGCGTGGCGGTGAGCTTGAGCGCGGGGTTGAGCTGGCCGGCCAGGACCACCGCGCCCATGCCCTTGCCGGTGAGGGTGAGGCCCTGCAGCGCCAGCGCCTCGCGCTGGGCGGCGTTGCCGAGGGTGCGCTGGAATTCGTGCTCGAGCGAACGGCGGTGCAGCTCGCTCGCGGCGATGCCCAGCGACAGCGCCGCCGCCGCGGCCAGCGGCCACGCGACCCGGCGATGCGCCAGGAGCCAGTCGGACACACGACCCATCCTTCTCCCCCCCAGGAACACCCGGCGTGCGTGCGCCGGGCGATGGTGGATGAACGCAGGGTCAGTGTAGGGGCGGCGGCGCGGGGCGCAAGCCCCGCGGATACGCCCGGGTCAAGGGGGAGGAGAACCCCGCGGGGCCGGCAGGTCCGGTGCACGCATGGCGCGCGCCGGACGAGGGCTCGTCCTACACGGGCGGAGGCCGGTCGTGGCTAGCATCGGTCGCCATGGACATCGAGAACGGTCGAGGGGTGGAAGCGGGCACGCGGCGTATCGACGGGCCGCCGGGCGACCTCGTCGTCGCGAGGCCGGAAGGCCTCTACTGCCCGCCCGGCGACTTCTACATCGACCCGTGGCGTCCGGTCGACCGCGCCGTCATCACGCACGGTCACAGCGACCACGCGCGCCGCGGGAACGGGCATTACCTCGCGCATCACGACAGCGCCGCGATCCTGCGGCGCCGGCTCGGCGACGACATCACGCTGCAGACGCTGGCCTACGGCGAGGCCGTCGTGCATCACGGCGTGCGCGTGTCGCTGCACCCGGCCGGGCACGTGCTGGGGTCGGCGCAGGTGCGGCTCGAACATGGCGGACGCGTCTGGGTCGCCTCGGGCGACTACAAGCTGGAGGCCGACGGCACCAACGCGCCCTTCGAGCCGGTGCGCTGCGACACCTTCATCACCGAATCGACCTTCGGGCTGCCGATCTACCGCTGGCCGTCGCAGGCGGCGCTGTTCGCCGGGATCGACGCCTGGTGGCGCCGCAACGCGGAGGCGGGGCGCCCGTCGGTGCTCTACGCCTATGCGCTGGGCAAGGCGCAGCGGCTGCTGCACGGCGTGGACGCGTCCATCGGGCCCATCGTGGCGCACGGCGCCGTCGAGCCGCTGAACGCCGTCTACCGCGCGGCCGGCGTGCGACTGCCGACGACGCTGGCGGTCGGCGATCCGTCGCTGGACAAGGCCGCGCTGTCGCGCGCGCTCGTCATTGCGCCGCCGTCGGCCGCCGGTTCGCCGTGGCTGAGGCGCTTCGGCCCGGATCTCTCCGACGCCTTCGCCAGCGGCTGGATGCAGCTGCGCGGCACGCGGCGGCGGCGCGGCGTGGACCGCGGCTTCGTCGTGTCCGACCACGCGGACTGGCCGGGGCTGATGGCGGCCATCCGCGGCACCGGCGCCGAACGCGTCTTCGTCACGCACGGTAGCGTGGCGACGATGGTGCGCTGGCTGGGCGAGCAGGGCCTGCAGGCGCAGGGCTTCGTGACCGAGTACGGCGCGGAGGAAGCGGAAGGCGCCACGGAGGCTGCAACCGGCGCCGAAACGGACGCCGCAACGGACGCCGCAACGGACGGTGGAACAGGCGAAGGAACGGACGAAGGAACGGACGCGACCGACGGGGACGCGCCGGCATGAAGGCCTTCGCCGACCTCTTCCGCGAGCTCGACGCGTCCACGTCCAGCCTGGCCAAGCAGTCTGCGCTGCGGTCCTATCTGAGACAGGCGCCGCCGGAGGACGCGGCGTGGGCCGTGTATTTCCTGGCCGGCGGCAAGCCGCGGCAGCTCGTGCCCGCGAAGCTGCTGCGCGAGCAGGCGCGCCTCGCGGCCGGTCTGCCGGAGTGGCTCTTCGACGAGAGCTACGAGGCCGTGGGTGATCTGGCCGAGACGATTTCGCTGCTGCTGCCGGAACCGTCGGAGACGGTCGAGCGGTCGCTGGCCGAGTGGATGACGGGTCATCTGCTGCCGCTGCGCGGCCAGTCGCCGGAGGCGCTCGCGGTGATCCTGCAGAGCCAGTGGGCCGCGCTGGCGGTGGAGCAGCGTTTCGTCCATCTCAAGCTGATCACGGGCGCGTTCCGCGTCGGCGTGTCCAAGCTGCAGGTGACGCAGGCGCTGGCGGCCGTCGGCGGGCTGGACGCGAAGCTCGTCGCGCAGCGGCTGATGGGCTACACGCACATCGGCGCGACGCCGACGGCGGCCGACTACGAGGCGCTCATCGCGCCGGCGGACGTGGGCGGTGCGGACGGCGCAGGCCGCGGCCTGCAGCCGTATCCCTTCTTCCTGGCACATCCGTTCAACCTGGACGCCGCGCAGTTCGACGCCGCGATCGGACCGGCGTCGGACTGGCTGGTCGAATGGAAATGGGACGGCATCCGCGCGCAACTCGTGAAGCGCGGCGGCGAGGCGGCGATCTGGTCGCGCGGCGAGGAGCTCGTGACGGAGCGCTTTCCGGAGCTGCGCGCCATGGGCGAGGCGCTGCCCGACGGCACCGTGCTGGACGGCGAGATCCTGGTCTGGCGCGACGGCCGACCGATGCCGTTCGCGGAGCTGCAGAAGCGCATCGGCCGCAAGACGCTGAGCGCGAAGCTGCTCGGCGAACTGCCGGTGGCCCTGTGCGTCTACGACCTGCTGGAGGAGGCCGGCGAGGACCTGCGCGACCGGCCGCAGCAGGAACGCCGCGAGCGGCTGGAGCGTCTTGTGGCGATGCACCCGCTGGCGGGGCTGGAGCTCAGTCCGTTGATCGAGGGCGCGGACTGGGCCGACCTCGCGCGGCAGCGCGAGCAGGCACGCGGGCTCGGCGTCGAGGGAATGATGCTCAAGCGCCGCGACGCGCGCTACGGCGTCGGGCGGACCAAGGACGTCGGCGCCTGGTGGAAGTGGAAGATCGATCCGCTGTCGGTCGACGCGGTGCTGATCTACGCTCAGCGCGGTCACGGGCGGCGGGCGAGCCTCTACACCGACTACACCTTCGCCGTCTGGGACGGGCCGCCCGACGACCCGGCGCGGCAGCTGGTGCCGTTCGCGAAGGCGTACTCGGGACTCACCGACGCCGAGATCCGGGAGGTCGACGCGGTGATCCGCAAGACCACCACCGAGACCTTCGGGCCCGTGCGCAGCGTCACGCCGACGATGGTGTTCGAACTCGGCTTCGAAGGCATCGCGCGCAGCGGCCGCCACAAGAGCGGCATCGCGGTCCGGTTCCCGCGCATGCTGCGCCGGCGCGAGGACAAGCCGGTCGGGGAGGCCGACACCTTGCAGACGTTGCAGGCCTTGCTGCCAGGGGAGGGCGCGTGAGCGACGACAGCGATGATGTCGACGGGGTGGGCAGGCACGACCGCCGGCCCTCACCCCTGCCCTCTCCCGCAAGCGGGAGAGGGAGTCGAAGCGACGAGGCGGTCGCAGGGGGCGCTGCGACTGGGGGGATCGCTGCGGTCGACGCGTGGCTCGATGAGAAGGGATGGACCCCGTTTCCGTTCCAGCGGCGCGTCTGGGAAGCGATCGCGCGCGGCCGCAACGGACTGCTGCATTCGAGCACCGGCAGCGGCAAGACGCTGGCGGTGTGGCTGGGGGCGCTCGCGGCGCTCCGGGATGGGGTCGGCGCCGAGGCGCGCGTTCATGGCGGCAAGGCCGTCGCGCCGCCGCTGACGGTGCTCTGGATCACGCCGATGCGCGCGTTGGCTGCCGACACGCTGCGCGCGCTGGAGGCGCCGATGGCGGCGCTGTGTCCCGGGTGGACCGCCGCGCTGCGCAGCGGAGACACGACCTCGGCGCAGCGCGCCGCGCAGGACCGGCGTCTGCCGACGGTGCTCGTGACGACCCCGGAGAGCCTGTCGCTGCTGCTGTCGCGGGCGGATGCGCGCGATCAGCTCGGGCAGGTGCGGCTGGTCGTCGTCGACGAATGGCATGAGTTGATGGGGAACAAGCGCGGCGCGCAGACGCAGTTGGCGCTGGCGCGGCTGCGGCGGTTCGCTTCCGCTTACTCCCTCTCCCGCTTGCGGGAGAGGGCAGGGGTGAGGGCCAGCGGCCGCGGCAGTACGCTGATGACCTGGGGCTTGTCGGCCACGCTGGGCAATCTCGACGAGGCCCTGCGGACCTTGCAAGGCACCGCGACCACCGACGCCGACGCGGTGATCGTTCAAGGCGAGACCGACAAGACCCTGGTCATCGACACGCTGCTGCCCGAGACCGCCGAGCGTTTCGCCTGGGCGGGCCACATGGGCCTGCGCATGCTGCCGCAGGTGGTCGAGGCGATCGAGTCCAGCGAGAGCTGCCTGGTCTTCACCAACATGCGCTCGCAGGCCGAGCGCTGGTATCGCGCGCTGCTGGAGGCGCGTCCCGACTGGGCCGGCGTGCTGGCGCTGCACCACGGCTCGCTGGACCGCGAGGTGCGCGAGTGGGTCGAGCTCGGCCTGAAGGAAGGCCGCGTGAAAGCCGCGGTCTGCACGTCCAGCCTGGACCTGGGCGTGGACTTCCTGCCGGTGGACCGCGTGCTGCAGATCGGCTCGGCCAAGGGCGTTGCGCGGCTGGTGCAGCGCGCGGGCCGCTCCGGCCACGCGCCGGGACGCCCGTCGCGGATCACGCTGGTGCCCACGCACAGCCTGGAGCTGGTCGAAGCCGCCGCCGCGCGCGAGGCCGTCCGCGCCGGCCGCATCGAGGCCCGGCACAGCCCGCGCGCGCCGCTGGACGTGCTGGTCCAGCACCTGGTCACCGTGGCGCTGGGCGGCGGCTTCCGGCCGGACGAGCTGCTCGCCGAGGTGCGCAGCACCGTCGCCTATGAAGAGCTGAGTATGGAGAACTGGCAGTGGTGCCTGGACTTCGTCCGCCAGGGTGGCCCGTCGCTGACGGCGTATCCGGACTACCACCGCGTCGTGCCCGACGAGGACGGCGTCTGGCGCGTGCCCGACGCGCGTCTGGCCCGCCGCCACCGCGTCAACATCGGCACCATCGTCAGCGACGCGTCGATCAGCGTGCAGTACCTGAGCGGCGGAAAACTCGGCAGCGTCGAAGAAGGCTTCATCGCGCGCCTGAAACCCGGCGACGCGTTCATGTTCAGCGGCCGGCTGCTGGAGCTGGTGCGCGTCGAGCAGATGACGGCGCTGGTGCGGCGCGCGACGGCCGGACGCGCCGCCTTGCCGCGCTGGAACGGCGGCCGCATGCCGCTGTCGAGCACGCTCGCCGACGCCGTGTTGCGCGAGCTGGCCGACGCCGACGCGGGCCGCTTCGACTCCCCCGAAATGCAATGCGTGCGGCCGCTGATCGACATCCAGCGGCGCTGGTCCGGCGTGCCGGGCCCCGACGTGCTGGTGGCGGAGACGCTGAAATCGCGCGAAGGCTGGCATCTCTTCCTCTATCCCTTCGCCGGACGGCAGGTGCATCTGGGCCTGGCCGGGCTGATCGCGTGGCGCGCGGCGCAGCCGGAGACCGGCACCTTCTCGATCGCGCTGAACGACTACGGCATCGAGCTGCTCAGCGCCAAGGCGATCGACTGGGCGGAGCGTCTGCCCGCGTTGCTGACGCTGCCGCCGATGGAGGACCTGCTGCGCGAGGTGCTCGCCAGCCTGAACGCGACGGAGCTCGCACGGCGGCGCTTCCGCGAGATCGCGCGCATCGCCGGCCTGATCTTCCAGAGCCACCCCGGCGAGCGTCGCAGCAACCGGCAGCTGCAGGCCTCGGCGACCTTGTTCTTCGAGGTGTTCCAGCAGCATGATCCGGACAACCGGCTGCTGGCGCAGGCGCAGCAGGAGCTGCTCACGCAGGAACTCGACGTGCGCCACCTCGCCTCGGCGCTGGACCGCATGGGCCGGCAGACCCTGCAGGTCCACGCGCTGAAGAAGCCGACGCCGCTGGCGTTTCCGTTGATGGTGGAGCGCTTCCGCGAGAAGCTCAGCAACGAGTCGCTCGGCGACCGCATCGCGCGGATGGTGTCGGAACTGGAGCGCAGCGCCGGCGGCGACGCGGTCGGCACCGCGCGCGAGCCGGCGGAGCGGGCGTTGGCGGTGTTCGCGAAGAAGGACTCGCCGCAGTTCGCGATTCAAGCGGACGAGGCCGTGGCGTCGGTGCGGGATTCGCTCGCGCTGGAGACGCGCGGCGAGGCGCCCGCCAGGCGGCGCGAGGCCGGTGGGCGGAGAAGGCGATGATCTGATGACGAGGCGCGCGGGGACGATGAGGAAGAGGCGATGACGGCGACGACCACGTACGGCGATCAGCCGCCCGGCGCGCTCGCGATGACGCTCGCCGGCGAGCGCGTCTGGCTGCTGCCCGAGCGCGCGCTGTGGTGGCCTGCGACGCGCACGCTCTTCGTCGCCGACGTGCACCTGGGCAAGGCGGCGAGCTTCCGCGCGCTGGGTCAGCCCGTGCCGTCGGGCACGACACGCGACAACCTCGACCGCCTGAGTGCCTTGATCGACGAGCGGTGTGCGGAGCGGCTCGTCGTGCTCGGCGACTTCCTGCATGCGGCTGCGGCGCAGCAGCCGCTGGTGCTGGATCCCGCGCATGTCTGGCGCGAGCGGCACGCGGACGTCGCCTGCCTGCTGATCCGCGGCAACCACGACAGCCGCGCGGGCGATCCGCCGCCGTCGCTGCGCTTCGAGATCGTCGACGAGCCTCATGCGATGGGCCCGTTCGCGGCTTGCCACCATCCGCGCCGCATCGCCGATGCCTACGTGCTGGCGGGGCATCTGCATCCGGCGACGACCTTGCACGGCCGCGCGCACGAGCGTCACCGGCTGCCGTGTTTCGCCGAATCCGAGGGGTTGATGATCCTGCCCGCTTTCGGTGCGTTCACGGGCACGACGCAGGCGGGTTTGCCGGAGGCATCTCGCTGTCACGCCGTGGGAGGCGGAGCGGTCTGGCTGCAGGAGGTTTCGCCTTTGACGCGGCGCCGATTTGGGATGCGCCGCTAGGCGCAAACCGGAGCCATAGCCCAGCTATGGCGAGGATTTGCAACGACGCGGGGCGCCCAAAGCGGCGCCGCGTCAGAGGTGAAACCCGCCGACGTCGGTGTGGAAGTCGCCGATCTCGGTCCATTCGTTCAGATCGGCCGGTACCGCGAAGCGCGCGGACAGCGCCTTGGCGGCTTCCTCGGCCGACGCAAAGGAATCCCCCCACGGCATGCTGTCGTGTTTCACGCGCCAGCGCCGCGAGAGTCGCGGCTTGATGGTGAACGTGCCGTCCAGGCTCTGGAACACGTATGAGACGGTATCGAGATCCATGCTGAGCTCCGGGTCGTCTCCGGAAACGTTGACCCTAGCGCATCGAGCGGCAACTGTCATGCCCGAGTCGCGGATGGGAGGGACGGTCGGCATCCGCCCAACCTTGCCCCGGGAACGCGCCCGGCGGCACGTCGCTTGCCGCCTAGCCCCTCAATGACTCATCCCTGGCGATTCTTCAGGGCGGGCGGCGCGGATCAAGCGCGCATGAGCTCCGCCGACGACCTCCTCCACCTGCGCGACCTCGACCAGAAACGCTGGGTCGCGCTGGCCTGTCCGACCCGAGGCCTGGAATTCGATGAACGCACCCTCGACCTGATCGATCTCGACCGCGACGGCCGCATCCGCGCGCCCGAACTGATCGCCGCCTGCGAGTGGGCCGGTGCACGATTGAAGGACTGGCAGCCGCTGCTGCGCGGCGAAGCGCGGCTGTCGCCCGACTCGCTGGCCGACACGGACGAAGGCCGCGCGCTGGCGGAGGAACTTCAGCGCACGCTGGCGCTGACGGGACACGCGGGGCAGTCCGACATCGGTCTGGACGAGATCCGCGAGCGCCAGTCCCACCTCGCCGCCGAGCGGCACAACGGCGACGGCATCGTGCCGGTGGCCTCGATCGAGGACGCCGCGGATCGCGTGCTCGCGCAGCGCATCGGCGAGGCCATGGGCACCGTCGCCGACGCGGGCGGCCAGCCCGGCATCGACGAGACCCGGATCAAGGCCTTCTTCGAACAGGCGTCCGCGCTGCTGGCCTGGCACCGCGAGGGCGAGGCCGAAGCCGGCTGCGCGGGACGCCGCGCCGCAGCGATGGCGGTGCAGGCGGTGCACGACAAGGTCGAGGACTTCTTCGCGCGCTGCCGGCTCGCGAGCTACGACGCGTCCGCCGCGGCGACGCTCAACGCGACCGATCCCGAGCAGCTGAAGGCGCATGCGACCGGACTGCTGTCGCTGGAAGCCGGCGTGCTCAGGCAGATGCCCATCGCGCCGGTCTCGCCGGGCGCGGCGCTGCCCTTGGACGATCGCGCCAATCCCGCCTGGCGCGGGGCGCTCGCCGCCTTGCGCGCGCAGGCCTTGACGTCGGACTTCGGCGACAGCCTCGACGAACGCGACTGGCTGGCCTTGAAGGACGAGGTGCGCGCCTGCCGGGAGTGGCTGAGGCGCCAGCCGTCCGGTCCGGTCGCCGCGATCGGCGTGGACGTCGTGGCCGCGCTGGCCGCGACGCAACCGGGCGGACAGCTCGACGAGGTGCGCGCGCGCCTGTTGAAGCAGGTGGAGGACGACCGCGCCGCCGCGCCGCGTCATGCCGCGCTCAACGACCTCGAGAAGCTGCTGCTGCTCCAGCGCGGCCTGCTGCGCCTGGCGCGCAACTTCGTGTCCTTCGAGGATTTCTACGAGGGCCGCGGCGCGGTGTTCCAGGCTGGCACGCTGTTCGTCGACGGCCGCGCGTGCGAGCTGACCGTCGACGTCGCCGATCCCGCGCGGCACGCGCCGGTCGCGGGTCTGGCGAAGGCTTACCTCGCCTACTGCGAGTGCGTGCGCCTCAACCAGAAGCGCACCATCGTCGCGGTGGTCAGCGCGGGCGATGTCGACTTCCTCTTCGTCGGACGCAACGGGCTCTTCTACGATCGCGACGGCCACGACTGGGACGCGCGCATCGTGAAGGTGATCGAGAACCCGATCAGCGTCGGCCAGGCCTTCCTCTCGCCGTACAAGAAACTGGTGCGGCTGGTGGAGGACCAGGTCGCCAAACGCGCCGCGGCGAGCGACTCGACGCAGCAAGGGCGCATGGGTCAGCTCGCGGGGCGCATCGCGACGGCGGATCAGCCGGGCACGGCGTCCGCCGTCGCGCCAGCGGCGACAGCCGGCGCGGTGGGCGCCGTCGGCGCTACAGGAACGCCGGGCACGCCGGGCACGACGGGCGTCGGCCTGCCGGGACTCGGCGTTCCCGGGCGGCGCGTGGACGTCGGCACCGTCGCGGCGATCGGCGTCGCGCTCGGCAGCATCAGCACGGTCATCGTCGGCGTGTTCGGGCGCTTCGTGGACCTCGGCTGGTGGATCCCGCTGGCGGTGCTGGGCATCGTGCTGTCGATCTCCGGACCGAGCATGCTGATCGCCTGGCTCAAGCTGCGTCAGCGCAGCCTCGGCCCCATCCTGGACGCCAGCGGCTGGGCCATCAACAACCGGATGAAGCTGAGCACCAAACTCGGTACCGCGTTGACGAAACGCCCGCGCCCGGTGCCGCATGCGGTCAAGCTGAGCGCTCCCGGTCACCGTCCTCTTGCGGGCGGTCCCGCGGGGCATCCGCCTTCCGGTCCTCGTCCCGCCGGGGATGCGGCCGGGTGAACAGGGGCAGCACCGCCAGGATCAACAGCGCCAGCAGCATGCTGAAGACGGCCGTGGCCTCGCGGCCCAGGCCGCAGGCGATGCCGATGGCGGCGGTCATCCAGATGCTGGCGGCGGTGGTCAGGCCGTGGACCTGTTCCTCGTCCTTGAGCTTGAGGATGGCGCCCGCGCCCAGGAAACCGATGCCGGCGATGACGCCCTGCAGCACGCGGCTCATGTCGGCCAGCGCCATGCCGCCCTGCTGCGGCACCAGCACGAAGAGCGCCGCCCCCAGCGACACCAGCATGTGGGTGCGGATGCCCGCGGCCTTGCCGTGGTGCTCGCGTTCGTAGCCGAGGATGCCGCCCAGCACCGCCGCCAGCAGCAGGCGCACGGCGATGCGCGTGATCTGCGCGACGTCGGGGACGTCGGAGAACTCGGCGCGCACGGTGGCGACGACTTCGTCCGTCCAACTGCTCATGTCGACTCCTTCTCGCTCGGCTTCGCGACCGGGCCGGTGCGCGCGCCGTCGGCCAGCTTCGCTTCGATCGTCGTTTCAGTGGTCGCTTCAATCCTGGTTTCAAGCGCCTTCTCAAGCGCCGCCTCCCGCGCGGCTTCCGCCTCCGCCTCCACCGCGTCGAAATCGTAGCCCTCGGCGGGATGCAGCTGCCACGCGCCGCCGCCGGTCAGGCGCAGCACGTGCGTGTGGTGCTGCAGCACCGCGTGGCGGTGGGCGATGCTCACCAGCGTGACGCCGTCGCGGCACAGGCGCTCGTAGAGTCGACGCTCGTTGCAGCCGTCCAGCGCGCTGGTGGCCTCGTCGAGGATGACCATCTTCGGCGTGCGCACCAGCACCCGCGCGAAGGCCAGCCGCTGCTGCTCGCCCATGGACAGCAGCTTCTCCCAGTCGTGCGAGGCGTCCAGCCCGCCGACGCGCTCGGCGAGCTCGGGCAGGCAGACCTCGTCGAGGATGGCGCGCAGCGCGTCGTCGTCGAGCTCGGTGCTCGTGTCCGGATAGATCATCTGGCTGCGCAGCGTGCCGGGCTGCAGGTAGGGGCGCTGCGGCAGGAAGAACACGTCTTCCAGCGGCGGATGCTCGATGGTGCCTTCGCCGCTGCGCCACAGGCCGGCGATCGCGCGCAGCAGCGAGCTCTTGCCGCAGCCGCTCACGCCGGTGATCAGCAGGCTCTCGCCGGGCTGGAGCGCGACGTCGAGCTTCTCCACCAGCAGGCGGTCGAACTGCGGCGTGTAGAGCGTGAGCTCGCGCAGCGCGAGCTGGTCGGCGTGTTTCGTCGCGATCTTCTCGCGCGCGCGTTCGTCGCGGGGCTTGCGCTTGTGCATGACCTCGGAGAGCGCGTGCAGCCGGTCGATGCCGGCGACGAAGCGGCTCAGGCTCTCGAAGTTGTCGACGATCAGCGAGACCGCCGTCAGCACCGCGGCGAAGGCGCCCGCGGCCTGCACGGCGGCGCCGACCTCCAGATCGCCCGAGAGCACGCGTTCGGCCAGGATCACCGCCGGCACGACCAGCGTCAGCTGGCTGAAGCCGCGCTGGAACAGGTTGAGCGCGCGCTGCTTGCGGATCAGCTTCCAGTAGTTCTGGTAGACGGACTCGAAGCGGCCTTCGATGTGGGCGCGCTCCTGCGGCTCGCCGCGGTAGAAGGCGATGGATTCGGCGTTCTCGCGCAGCCGCATGAGCCCGAAGCGGAAGTCGGCCTCGCGGCGCAGCTGCCAGAAGTTCAGCTGGATCAGCGGCGAGCCGAAGACGTAGAGCGCGAGGAAGGTGCCCACGGTCGCGTAGACGACGAGGAAGGCCACCAGCAGCTTGGAAAGCGACCACAGCACGGCGCAGAAGGCCACCAGCTGCATCGCCGAGCCCAGCATCAGCAGCATGAAGTGGGTGGAGCGGCCGGTGAAGGTGTTGATGTCCTCGGAGATGCGCTGGTCGGGGTTGTCGATGTCGGCGGCGCCGCCGGTGGTGCCGGCGCCGATCTCGTAGTACTTGCGGCCGTCGAGGTAGCCGTCGAGGAACCTGCCGGTGAGCCAGCGCCGCCAGTGGTTGGAGAAGGCGTCGCGCATGTAGTAGTAGAAGGCGTACACCGGCACCGCGAAGCCCAGCACGATGAGGCTGTCGCGCACGGCGAGCCAGAAGCGCGAGTGGTTGCGCTCGGCGAGCGCGGAGGTCATTTCGCCGGTCTTGTCGTTGAGCAGGACGGCGAGCTGCGTCTCGCACAGCATCAGCACGATCATGAGCAGCAGCAGCCCCCAGGCGGCCTTGCGCTGGTCGCCGAGCCAGTAGGGCCTGGCGATCTGCATGAACTGGCGCCAGGCGGCCGCGGACAGGCGGGGAGGGCGGCGTCGCCGGGCCTTCTTGGGCGCGGCGGGAGGCGCGGACGGCGGCAGGTCCGTCGCAGGAGAGGAGGAGTGAACCATGAGGGCTGGACCCAGTCTGCCGATATGGCTAGACAGTAGCTCCGGTGGCTCATGGGGCGGGTAGGACGCGGCCTACTGCGGGTGACGGAGGGAGGCGCGAACGAGGCTCCCTCCGGGGCGCTCTCATTCCCTTCGGAACTTCTCGAAGCTTGCCTCCATCTTCGCTTCGAGCTTCTCCACTTTCGCATTGAGCTTCGCTTCGAGCTTCTCGATCTTTGCATCGAGCTTCTCGAGTATTGCAGAGTGATCATCGAGCCGGTACACGACGAGGGCGAAGTTGAATTGCTGCTGCGGTTGCGGCGATTGCTGCGGCAGCAAGGTGACGTTGGTGGTCTGTGCGGTATCGGGATGCATGCGTCGACTCCTGGACTTTTTCAGGTGAGAGACGTGTTGAAACGAGCGGCTCAGGCGGCGTCACGGCATGAGCTTCGACACCGCGTACGCGAGGCTGCCGGCGGCGGCGGACGAGCTGAGCGCGGCGCGGGCGCACCACTTGAGCAGCCGGAGGTCCGAGGCCTGGCCGCTCATCTTGATGCGATCGTCGACGGTGGCGACCGCGGACGCCATCAGCTCCTTCACGTCGATCTTCGTGCGGGCCAGCATCGCGTCGAAGTCTTCGCGCGACTTCTCGCGCATCTTCTGAAGCTCGTCTTTGAAATCGGCACGGGCTTTGCTGAGGTCGGCCCTGAACTCCTCTCGGGATGCATTGAGATCGGCCTTGAATTCAGCGCGACAGCTGGCGAACTCCTTGGCGGACTCCAAGCGTTGATCGGCGAGTTCCTTCTTGAAGATCTCCTGATTCTTCTTGAAGTCCTCCTGATCTTTCCGGATGAGGGCGAAGCCTTCATGCATCTCCTGGCGGAGCTTGTGAGTCTCGGCGGAGAGCAGGTCGAGCCGATACATCACATGATGGAGATCGGGCTGGGCGTTCGGAACCTGCGTGACGTTCGTGATCTGAGGGGACTGAGGGTGCATGCGGCTACTCCTGGACATGCGGTGAGAGGAGCCGCAGATGCTAGGAGTGATCGGCCACAAGAGGCGTGGCGCGAATGCCGAATCTGATGGTTGTTTGACCAGCCTCAAAGAACCTGCTCGCGTCCCCCGCGAGGGGGATTACAGGCGCAATTTGGGGGGTCAGGCCGCGGCGATCTTCGCCAGCGACTTGCGGATCGCGGCCGCGTCGCGCAGTCGCTGCGCGGAGCCGTCGGCGTCCAGCAGGATGACCGTGATGGTCTGGCCGCCGCTCTTCATCCGCATCGCCAGGCAGCGCCCGGCTTCTTCGGTGTAGCCGGTCTTGGACAGGCGGATGTCCCAGCCCTTGGCGCCCACCAGGTGGTTGGTGTTGCGCAGCTCGCGCGGGCGGCCGTTGACCTCGACCGCGCTGGACTTGTCGCTGCTGATGCGTGCGATCACGGGGTACTTCGCCGCGGCGGCGGCGATGCGGGCGACCTCGGCGGCCGTCGAGGTGTTGTTGGGCGAGAGTCCCGTCGGGTCGGCCAGCGCCGTGTGCGACAGGCCCAGCGCGCGGATCTTGGCGACCACCGCCGCCTCGTAGGCGGGCATGCCGCCGGGGAAGTGGCGGGCCAGCGCCGACGCGGCCCGGTTCTCGGACGAGATCAGCGCCAGTTCCAGCGCGGCTTCCCGGCTCATCGTGGCGCCGACGCGCACGCGCGACTTGCTGTGCTTGAGGCGGTCGACGTCGGCGTCGTCGATCTTGATCTCCTCGTTCATGTCCTGCTTCGCGTCCAGCACCACCATCGCCGTCATCAGCTTGGTCAGCGAGGCGATGGGCACGACGGTGTCCGGTTCCTTGGACATCAGCACGCGTCCGCTGTCGTCGACCACCAGCATGTGGCGGGCGTTGACGGGGAGCTTCATCAGCGGCTCGTCGGACGGCGTCGGGGCGACGACCGTGTCCGGCGACTTGGCGATCAGGGGCGAGGATGCCGTCGGCGCCGGTGCGGAGGCGCCGGTCGGCGCGGGCGTCAGGACGCCGTTGGGACTGATCGCGGCCGTCGTGGGGGCGGTCGTCGGGACGACGACCTCGGGATCGTCGCTGGCGGCTTCCACGATCAGGCAGCCGCAGGTGAGGATCAGCGCCGGCAGCGCGAGCTTCCAGTTGGTGTGGGCGAGGGTGCGGAGAACGGTGTCGCGGATCGTCACGGCGGTCGGGCTGGGCTGGCGGGCTGGGTCCGGGAGGTGGTCCGGGAACTTGTCCGGAGATCATCCGGAAAGCGCGGGGTCAGGGTTTGACCGTCGCGAAGTTTAAGTTCTTCGCGGCGGAACGCCATCCGGGCTTGCCGTAACGTGCGTTACGCGCGTGCCGAAGGCATCGACATGAAGCGCGCGACGAACGTCCGCTTGAATCGACGGAGACTGGCTCGCCAGCCGGAATTCGATCGTGACGGGGGATCCAGTCGCCCCGATGGGGGAACTCAGTCCCAGGCCTTGCGCAGCTTCGCCGCGACGTCCATCGCCGGCTTCACCAGCTCCGGCAGCGGCGCCTGCGTCTGGTTGGCGGGGCCCACCTTCTCGAAGTGGCGCACCACCTTGCCGGGCAGGAAACGCGACACGCTCGCGTAGAGGTGCCGGTCGCCGTGGCGCGTCTGCTGCGTCACGTAGAAGCGCTGCGGCACCATCACCGCCAGGTGGTCCTTCGCCCGCGTCATCGCGACGTAGAGCAGCCGGCGCTCCTCCTCGATCTGCGCCTGCGCGCCGGTGCTCAGGTCCGACGGCATGCAGCCGTCCACGCAGTTCAGCAGGTACACCGCATTCCACTCCTGCCCCTTGGCTGAATGGATGGTCGACAGGATCAGGTAGTCCTCGTCCTTCAGCGGCACGCCCGACTCGTCGCTGCTCGCGTCGGGCGGATCCAGCGTCAGCTCGGTCAGGAAGCGCTCCCGCGACCCGTAGCCCTGCGCGATGCGCGTGATCTGCTCCAGGTCGGCGAGCCGCACCGGCGCGTCGTCGTACAGCCGCTCCAGATGCGGCGCGTACCACTGCACCGCTTCTTCGAGATCCAGCGGCCAACTGGCCCCCGAGATCAGCTGCAGCATGAGATCGCGCAAGGCCGTCCACGAGGCTGCCGCGGCACGCGGCGGCTCGAAGTCGCGCAGCGCCTGTCCGGGATCGGCGGCGGGCGACATGGCCTCGAGCAGCCGTCTCGCGCTTGCCGGTCCGAAGCCCGGCAGCAACTGCGCCACGCGGAAACCCGCCAGCCGACCGCGCGGGTTCTCCGCCCAGCGCAGCACGCTCAGCACGTCCTTCACATGGGTGCTCTCAAGGAATTTCAAACCGCCGAACTTGACGAACGGGATGTTGCGCCGCGTCAGCTCCAGCTCCAGCGGCGCCGCGTGGCTGGAGGTCCGGAACAGCACCGCCTGGCGCGTCAGCTTCAGACCCTGCTCGCGGCGTTCCAGCACCTTGTCCGCCACCCATTGCGCCTGCCGCGCCTCGTCGTCCACCGTCACCAGGTGCGGCAGCTCGCTGGACGCCTTGTCGGTCCACAGGCGCTTGTCGTGGCGTTCGCGCGCCATCGCGATCACGGCGTTGGAGGCGTCCAGGATGGGCTGCGTCGAGCGGTAGTTGCGCTCCAGCGCGACGACGCGCGCGGGTGGGTCGAACTGAGCCGGGAACTCCAGGATGTTCCTCACCTCCGCCGCGCGGAACGAGTAGATCGCCTGCGCATCGTCCCCCACCACCGTCAGCCGGTCGCCGCGCGGCTTGAGCCGCTTCAGGATCGTCGCCTGCAGCCGGTTGGTGTCCTGGTACTCGTCCACCAGCACGTGCTGGAAACGCTCGCCGAGCTCCGCCGCCAGCGCGTCGTCGCCCATCAGCTCCGACCAGTAGAGCAGCAGGTCGTCGTAGTCCAGCAGCTGCTGGTGCTGCTTCTCCTCGACGTAGGCCTTGAACAGGCGCTTGAGTTCGTCATGGACCGCGAAGCACCACGGGAAGTGCTCCTGCAGCACCTGGTCCAGCCGCGCCTCGCTGTTGACCACGCGCGAATAGATGTTGAGGCAGGTGCCCTTCAGCGGAAAGCGCTCGGTGGTCTCGGCCAGGCCGAGCGCCTGGCGCTGCAGGCCCATCAGGTCCTCGGCGTCGGCGCGGTCGAGGATGGTGAAGTTGGGCGCCAGGCCGATGCGATGGGCGTACTCGCGCAGCAGCCGCGCGCCCACGCTATGGAAGGTGCCGGCCCACGGGAAGCGTGGAGGAGCCTGCGTCGAGGCCAGGCCCAGCGCGCGATGCAGCACACGACCCGCGCGGCGTTCCATCTCGCCGGCGGCGCGGCGGGAGAAGGTCAGCAGCAGCAGGCGCTGGGGGTCGGCGCCGGACTGGATCAGGCGCGCCACGCGCGACGCCAGGGTCTTGGTCTTGCCGGAGCCGGCGCCAGCGATCACCAGCAACGGCCCGTGGCCCGATGTGCCTTCGTCCAGGCCGTGCTCGACGGCAGAGCGCTGCTCAGGATTCAGTTCGGCGAAGACATCGGTGGACATGGCGCTGGATCATAAGCTGTATGCAAACCCAGTCATTCCCCGCGTTCGCGGTAGGCGGAATGCGCCTTGCCCATGATGGGGCATGCTCCAGATCCTCGTCATCCTCAGCGCGCTGGCCATGCCTCTCGTGGCCTGGGCGTCGCAGCGCGGCGTCTTCGGCCCGGACAACGGCGCCATTTCCGACCGTTTCCCGACCTTGCTCGTCGCCGACGGCTACGCCTTCTCGATCTGGGGGGTGATCTTCCTGCTCGACCTGGTCTTCGCCGTGTGGCTGCTGCGCGGCCAGCCGGTGCCGGACCGGGAGGGTCACCGCGATTCCCACCGCTGCCACTGGCTGGTCGTCATCGGCTTCGGGCTGACCGCCAGCTGGATGATCGTGTTCTCCCAGCAGTGGTTCGGGCTGGCGCTGGCCGTCATCTGGGCGGCGCTGGCGAGCCTGCTGTGGGCGCTGATGCTCGTGGCACGAGCAATGCCTCGCGGCGCGCAGTCGTGGGTCGCCGTTTTCCCGTTGGCGCTGCATGCGGGCTGGTTGTCGCTGGCCGCGTTCCTGGACACCGCCCAGACCGTCGTCGCGGCGCAGGTGCTGCCGACGCAGGACCAGTTGCCCTGGACGCTGGTCCTGTGGGCGCTGGCCGCCTTGCTGCTGCTGGTCGCGAATGCGCGCCTGCACGCGCCGGGCACCGGCCCGGCGGCGCTCGGCTATGCCGGCGCCGCGGTCTGGGGCCTGATCGGCGTGTATGTGAAGCAGACCGCCTCGCCGATGTCAGGGTCCGACGGCTCCGCCTGGATCGCGCTGGCGCTGGCCGTGGTGCTCGTGGCGCAGACGATCTGGCTGCGGGTGAGGCCTCCCGGCCCCGCCCGCGGCATCACGCCAGACGGCGCTCGTCCTTCGCGTCGAACAGGTGGGCCGACTCCGCCCCCCATTGCAGGCGAACCGCGTCACCGACATTGAGGTGGGGATTGCCCGAGACGCGCGCCGTCATCGGGCCGCTGGGCGTGTCCACCAGCAGGTAGGTCTCGGGACCGGTGGGCTCGCTCATCTTCAGCACGCCGGGCATGCTGCCCGCGCCGCCGTCGGTGGTCTCGGCCAGCCGGATGTGTTCCGGACGCACGCCGTAGAGCACGCCGCCCGCCGCGTCGATCGAGGCCTGCTGCGCCGCGTTCACCGGCAGGGTCACGCCTTGCGCCGCCAGCGCGCCGCCGCCGTTGCGTTCCGCCTTGACGAAGTTCATCGTCGGCGAGCCGATGAACTCGGCCACGAAGCGGTTGGCCGGCCGCGTGTAGATCTCTTCCGGCGTGCCGAACTGCTGCACCAGACCGTCGCGCATCACCGCGATGCGGTCGCCCAGCGTCATCGCCTCGACCTGGTCGTGGGTGACGTAGACCGTCGTGGTCTTGGTGCGCTGATGCAGCAGCTTGATCTCGGCGCGCATCTCGATGCGCAGCTTCGCGTCCAGGTTGGACAGCGGCTCGTCGAACAGGAACAGCTTGGGATCGCGCGCCAGCGCGCGCCCCATCGCCACGCGCTGACGCTGGCCGCCCGACAGCTGGCCCGGCTTGCGGTCCAGCAGGTGGTCGATCTGCAGCATCTTCGCGACGCGCTGCACCGTGGTGTCGCGCTGCGCCTTCGGCACCTTGCGCATCTCCAGCCCGAAGGCGATGTTCTGCGCGACGTTCATGTTCGGATAGAGCGCGTAGCTCTGGAACACCATCGCGATGTCGCGGTCCTTGCTCGGCAGGTAGGTGACGTCCCGGTCGCCGATGTGGATGCTGCCCGAAGTCGGGTGCTCCAGGCCGGCGATCATCGCCAGCAGCGTCGACTTGCCGCAGCCCGACGGGCCGACCAGGATCAGGAACTCGCCGGCGTCGATCGACAGGTCGATGCCCTTGAGGATGTCGGCCGATCCGTAGCTCTTGCGGACTTGAGAAATGGCGAGCGCGCCCATGCTTGACTCCTCTTAACCCTTGACGGCGCCGGCGGTCAGCCCGCGCACGAAATACTTGCCCGCGACCACGTAGACCACGAGCGTCGGCAGTGCGGCGATCAGCGCCGCGGCCATGTCCACGTTGTATTCCTTGACCGAACTGGACGTGTTGGCCAGGTTGTTCAGCCCGACCGTGATCGGCTTGCTGTCGGCCCCGGAGAACACCACCCCGTACAGGAAGTCGTTCCAGATCGAGGTGAACTGCCAGATCAGCGTCACGACCAGGATGGGCGTGGACAGCGGCACCACGATGCGCCAGAAGATCTGGAAGAAGGAGGCGCCGTCCAGCGTCGCGGCCTTGATCAGTTCGTCGGGCAGGCCGGCGTAGTAGTTGCGGAAGAACAGCGTGGTGGACGGCATGCCGGCCAGGATGTGGACCAGGATCAGGCCCCACACCGAGCTGGCGATGCCCAGCGTGCCCAGCACCTGGCTCATCGGCAGCAGCACGACCTGCATCGGCATGAACACGCCGAAGAGCAGCAACCCGAACAGCAGTTCGCTGCCGCGGAAGCGCCACTTGGTCAGCACGTAGCCGTTGATCGCGCCCAGCGCGGTGGAGATCAGCACCGCCGGCACCACCATCAGCACCGAGTTCATGAAGAAGGGCTTCAATCCGCCGCAGTCGGTGCCGGTGCAGGCGCTGGTCCAGGCCTTGGACCAGGCCGCCAGCGACGGCGCCATCGGCACCGACAGCAGCGTGCCGTTGCGCACCTCGTCCATGCTCTTGAGCGAGGTGCTGACCATCACGTACAGCGGCAGCAGGAAGAAGAAGGCGAAGACCAGCAGCACGGCCCACAGCAGCAGGCGCTGCACGGTGAGGCTGCGGGATCCCCCCGAGGAGGGAGGACCGGAAGGGGAGGTGAGGGTACTCATGTCGCGGCGCTCGCGGTTACTGCTTCGAGCGGAGCTCGGAATAGAGGTAGGGAACGACGATGGCGGCGATCGTGGCCAGCATCACCGTGGCGCTGGCCGCGCCCAGGCCGATCTGGCCGCGCGAGAACGCCATCGTGTACATGAAGGTCGCCGGCAGGTCGGTGGCGTAGCCGGGGCCGCCCGCGGTCAGCGCCATCACGAGGTCGAAGCTCTTGATGGCGATGTGCGCCACGACCATCAGCGTCGAGAAGAACACCGGCCGCAGCGTCGGGATGATGATGCGCCAGTAGATCCGCGGCAGCGAGGCGCCGTCGACCTGCGCGGCCTTGATGATCGAATCGTCGATGCCGCGCAGTCCCGCCAGGAACAGCGCCATCACGAAGCCCGCGGACTGCCACACGCCGGCGATGACCACGCAGTAGATCGCCATGTCCGGATCGACCAGCCAGCCGAAGCTGAAGTTCTCGAAGCCCCACTGCTGCATCAGGTGCTCGATGCCCAGACCCGGGTTGAGGATCCACTTCCACGCCGTGCCCGTCACGATGAAGGACAGCGCCATCGGGTACAGGTACACCGTGCGCAGCACGCCTTCGCCGCGGATCTTCTGGTCCAGCAGGATGGCCAGCAGCAGGCCCACGGCCATCGCGCCGCCGATGAACAGCCCGCCGAAGATGCCGAGGTTGGTCAGCGCCAGCCACCAGCGCTCGTTGTCGAACAGCGCGCGGTACTGGTCCAGGCCGACGAACTCGTAGTTCGGCAGCAGCCGCGACGCGGACAGCGACAGGTAGCCGTTCCACGCCATCAGGCCGTAGATGAACAGGAAGGAGACGAGGAAGGTCGGCGCGACCACCAGCTTGGGAAGCCAGGGACTGCGGGGGGCTCGGGAAGCGGACATGCGGAGGAGCGGACCTGAGGAACGCGCCGCGGACGGCGCGTCGGGACAACGGAGCGGGGGCGGTCCGGCCGGTGCGGCGGAGCCGCCCCCTCGGGGTCGGCGTCGCCCGCGCCGCCGACCAGGTCGACGACACGGGCGACGCCGGTGACGCTTACTTCGTCTTGGCGGCCGACGCCAGTTTCGTCTGCGCCTCCTTGGCCGTCATCTTGTCGCTGTTCCAGAACTGGCTCACGACGTCCTTCATCGCGCCTTCGGCCGCGGCGGGGACCGCCATGCCGTGGGCGATGGAGGGCACCAGGGTGCCGGTCTTGGCGTCGGCGGCGAAGTCCGCGGCGGACTGCTTGGCGCAGTCGTCGAACTTGTCCATCTTCATGCCGGTGCGCACCGGGATCGAGCCCTTGTTCAGGTTGAACAGTTCCTGGAAGTCCGGCGACATGATCGCGGTGGCCAGGTCCTGCTGGGCCTTCTCGTTGGCGGCGTTCTTCAGCTTGAACAGCGCGAAGGAGTCGATGTTGAAGGTGAAAGCCTTCTGCGTGCCCGGGGCGGCGACGCACAGCACGTCCTTGCCCGGCGTCTTGCCCGCGGCGACCCACTCGCCCTTGGCCCAGTCGCCCATGATCTGCATGCCGGCCTCGCCCTTGATCACCATCGCGGTGGCCAGGTTCCAGTCGCGGCCCGACGCGTTCTTGTCGGTGTAGTCCTTGATGCGCTTGAAGGTCGTCAGCACCTTCTCCATCTGCGGGCCGGTCAGCGTGGCCGGGTCCAGCTGCACCAGCGCCTTCTTGTAGAAGTCGGTGCCGCCCACGCCCAGGGCGACCGCCTCGAAGGTGGTGAAGTCCTGCCAGTTCTGGCCGCCGTGCGCCACGGGGATCAGGCCGGCCTTCTTCAGCGCCTCGGCGGTGACGAAGAACTCGTCCCAGGTCGTGGGCAGCTTGGCGTTCGCCTTCTTCAGCGCTTCAGGATTGACCCACAGCCAGTTCACGCGGTGCACGTTGACCGGCGCGGCGATGTAGTGGCCCTGGTACTTCATGATGTTGGCGACCACGGGCGGGATCACCTCGTCCCACTTGCCGGCCTTGGCGACGGCGTCGACGTTGGTCAGCACGCCTTCGGCGGCCCATTCCTGCAGGGACGGGCCCTTGATCTGCGCGGCGGCCGGGGCGTTGCCCGAGACCACGCGCGACTTCAGCACCGTCATGGCGGAGTCGCCGCCGCCGCCGGCGACCGCGAAGTCCTTCCAGGTGTGGCCCTGCTTCTGCAGCGTGGCCTTCAGCGCGGTGGCGGCCTTGGCCTCGCCGCCGCTGGTCCACCAGTGCAGGACCTCGACCTCGCCGGCCTGGGCCGCGCCGGCGGCCATCAGCGCGCACAGCGCGGCGGCCTGGGACAGTTGCTTGAGCTTCATCATTCGGTTGTCTCCATCTCTGCGGGAAAAGGGTCGGGACTTGCGTCGACCGTCGTCTGCGATGTTGTCATGGGATGTCGGATGAGGCGGGGCGACCGGCGCTCCCGGACCTCTTCCGACCGGGTTCAGGCGTCAGAACCAGACTTCGACCTGGGCACCGAAGCTGGTGCCCGAGGTTTCGCCGGCGTAGCCGTCCACGCCGGTGATGTTGCCCGCGGCCTTGTTCCACTTGGCGTGGGTGACGTAGAGGCGGAACTCGGGTCGGTCCATCAGCGCCGGGCCGGTGGACAGCGTGGGGGCGAAGGTCACCTTGGTCAGGCGGGCGCGCTGGCCGCCGTCGGGCTTGTACTGCGACACGCCGGCTTCGCCCAGCAGCTTGAAGTTGCGGGTCACGCCGTAGGACAGGCGACCGCCGACGGAGGTGGACACCGTGGCCTTGCCGGCGTTGTCCTTCTCGTTGGCCCACAGCAGCATGCCCATGCCGCCCCACGCGCCCTGCTGGAAGTTCACCGATTCGACGACGCGGAACTTCTTGGCCGCGGAGGTGTCGGTCTGGTTGCCGAAGTTGGAGTTCAGGCCGGTGGAGCCCTGGGCGTACTGCACCCACAGCACGTTGTTGAAGTCGGAGCCGAACAGCTTGGCCTGGACGTGCTTGGCGGTCAGGCCCCAGCCGTTGGTGCCGCCGGCGAACTGCGACTTGGTGGCGGTGCCGAAGAAGGCCAGCGTGCCGTCGGTGTTGGAGTTGATGTCCACGTACTCGACGTTGCCGCGGTGGGCCGGACGCTGGTTGTTGTCCTTGTCGTTGGTGTAGTACGCGACGCCGAGCTTGCCCGGGCCGACGTTGAGGCCCTTGAAGCCGGCGCCGATGCCGGCCATCTCGGTGAAGTAGGTGTCGACGATGTGGACGTCGCCGCGACGGCCGCGTTCCTTGCCGGCCCAGACGGTGGCCTCGGGGGCGAAGTCGAAGCCCTTGGCCTCGGCGTACATCTGCGCCAGGCGCAGCTGCTTGGTGTCGTCGGCGTCCGAATGCGGGTTGTAGTAGTCCGTCATCAGCACGACCTTGTAGTCGATGCCGTCCTTCTTGAAGCCCTGGGCGAGCTGGAACTCGCCGTAGATGTCGCACTCGTTGCCGAGGCGGTACTTCATGCCGGCCGTGCCGCCCTGCAGGGCGTAGCAGGCGCGGCTGGCGCCGCCCTTGGTGGTGCCGCCGGGGCCGGCGCGGAAGTAGCCGGTGTAGTCCAGGGCGTGGGCGGAGCCGGCGGCCATCAGCAGGCCGGCGGCGGTCGCGAGCGACGAGAGCGTGGTGGTGCGCAGACGCGAGGTACGGGTCATGTTCAGTCTCCGGTTGTCTCCGATCGACGGTGCTCCGGGCGTGCCGCCGTTAATCGGACGTTTATCTTTCTTGCATGCGGGCTGAACTTTAATAATTCATTAATGAAACTATATTGGTGCTTACCACTAGCGTTCTGGTGCATGAAGGGAGCCGCTTCCGGGCGCAGGGCGTGTCATCGGAACGGTCTTGGTGCGTCAGGACGGGCGCCCTGCGCGCAGGTTCGAGGGAGCAGGCGCGGTGGCTGGGCCTGCGAAGACGGTCGTGCGAGGACGGACGCGGGGAGGGCTCAGGCGGCCAGGGGCAGGCTCATGGACACGCGCAGCCCGCGCGGCCGGGCCGCGGAGAGCGCGATGCGACCGCCGTGGCGCTCGACGATCTCCTTGACGATCGCCAGGCCGAGGCCGCAGCCGTTGCCCTCGTGGGTGGCGCGGAAGAAGCGCTCGAAGACCTGCTCCCGCAGGTCTTCAGGGATGCCGGGGCCGTTGTCGGTGACGACGAGTTCGGCCCGGTCGGTGCCGCCTTCCGTGTGCAGCTGCACCTGCACGGTCACGCGGGCGCCGCGGCCTGCGTAGCGCAGGGCGTTGTCGACCAGGTTGACCAGCGCCTCGCGCAGCAGCAGCGGGATGCCGGTGATCTCGACGGGGCTGTCCTCCTGTTCATCGGCGAGGCCGGGCGCGCGGGGTTCGCCGGGTTCGGTGATGGGCTCCTCGAGCTGCGACGCGGACGCGCAGTCCGGATCGCAGTCGGGGCCGTCATAACCCAGATCCACGTTCTGCTGGAGCGCGCGCGGCACCAGCTCCGCGGTGACCTCGCGGGCCAGTCGGCCGAGGTCGAAGCGCACCGGCGTCTGGCGCGTCAGCGACTCCGGCTCGGTGCGCGCGAGCGCCAGCAACTGGTTGACCAGGTGGGCGCTGCGCGTGGCGCTCTCGTGCACGCGGGCCAGCCGCATCGTGAGGGGCCCGGGCGGCGCTTCGGCCAGCGCGAGTTCGCTCTGGCTCTTCAGGCCCGCCAGCGGCGTGCGGAGCTGGTGTGCGGCGTCGCTGATGAAGCGGCGCTGGCCCTGCACGTTGTGCCGCACGGCTTCGAGCAGGTCGTTGATCGCCTGCGCGAGCGAGCGCAGTTCCTGCGGCGCGGCGTCGAGCTCGATGGGGCGCAGGTCGTTGGGCTTGCGGCCTTCGACCAGGCGTCGCAGCCGCGCGATCGGCGCCAGGCCCGCGCCGACGCCGGCCCACACGATCATGCTCATCAGCACGATGAGCAGGGACAGCGGCAGCATCGTGTCGATCAGCAGCCGGCGCGCGAGCAGCTCGCGGTTGGCGCTGGAGCGCGCGACCTGCACCAGCATGGTCTGCTGGGCCTTGGGGTTCTCCCCGAACTGCAGGTAGAGCGCGGCGACGCGCACCGGCGAGGCGGTGCGCGCCTCCTCGGCGTCGATCTCGCCGTCGTAGAACTGCGCCTGGCCCAGCGGCGGGCTGGCGGGCTGCGCGGGCGGACTGGGCAGGTTGCGGTTGCCGAGGATGAACTTGCCCGGCGGCGAACTGACCGTGTAGAGCAGCTTGTCGCTGGGGTCGGCCTCGAGCACGTCCTGCGCGGCGCGCGGGAAGTCGATCAGCAGGCCGTTGCCCATGGGCTTGACCTGGCGCGCGAGCGAGCGCGTGGCCTGCAGCAGCGTGGCGTCGACGGCTTCGTTGGCATATCTCCCCGCGAGGCGGTAGCTGAAGACCGCGCCCGCGAGCCACAGCACGATCTGCGGCAGCAGCAGCCAGAGCAGCAGTTGCCGCTTGAGGGAAAACCGGGCGGGGGCCATCGGCGGGCGCGCGCTCAGGCGCGTTCCAGCTCCAGCAGGTAGCCCAGCCCGCGCACGGTGCGGATGGCCACCTGCGAGCCTTCGAGCTTGCGGCGCAGGCGGTGGATGTAGACCTCGACGGCGTTGGTGGCGGCGCCGCCGTCGGCGCTGCCGGCCGCGCCGGCGCCGGCCCCGTGGCGGTCGCCCGACCAGGCCTGGTTGATCTGCTCCTTCGTGATCACGCGACCCTGGTGCGTCAGCAGCAGGTCGAGCAGGTCGAACTCGCGCGGGCTGAGCTCCAGCATCTCGCCGCGCACCTGCGCGCTGCGGGTCTCGCGCTGCATGCTGAGCTGACCCAGCTCGGTGCTCGCCTTCAAGGCGCGGCTGCGACGGAGCAGGGCGCGCAGCCGGGCCTCCAGCTCGGGGAAGTCGAAAGGCTTGGTGAGGTAGTCGTCCGCGCCGGCGTTGAGCCCGGCGACGCGGTCCTCCAGGCTGTCCAGCGCCGTCAGGATCAGCACCGGCAAGGAGGCATCGGTCTGGCGCAGCTGTCTCAGCACCTCGATGCCGCCCACCATCGGCAAGCCGAGATCCAGCACCACCACGTCGAATTGCTGCTTGGCGAGCAGGTACTGGGCCACCGCACCGTTGGGCGCATGCTCCACGGAGAAGCCGCTGGCACGCATCTGTTCGCACAGGGCGTCAGCCAGGATCGCGTCGTCTTCGGCGAGCAGCAGGTTCATGAATGGAAGATTAACAGCCCGGCCGCGCGCACTGGCTTGGGGCAAGCCCGGGTCAACTTCAGGGCGTCACTCCAGCACGGGAGGCCCCGATGTAGGGCAACGCCTGACACGCGGTGACGACGATGCCCTCTCGCGCGGGGCCCGGGGGCTTCGGAATACTGCGCCCCATGAATGCCAGCGACCTCAAACAGACGCTCTGGCGCGTCGTCTACACCAAGAACGCGAACCTGCAGAGCAGCGGCGACGCGGCCGGGCCGTGGCATCCCGACAAGCGCCACATCGAGCAATGCGCGCATCGCATGCGGACGCTGCTCGCGCAGGAAGTCGGCATCCAGAGCAACGCGCAGGCCGCCAAGAACGCCTGCACCTGGCTGAGCACCGGCTGAGCGCCGGTTGAGCGCGGGCTGAGCGCCGGTTGAGCGCCGGTTGAGCGCATAAGCACAGACGAATTTCTCGCTTCGGTCCGCGCGGGCGGACAGGAACACTCGGCGTCATCGCGCATAGCCGCCTCCGAGTTCCTCCCCGCCGATGACCGCTCCCGTGCTGCAGCGTCTTGACGACGCTTCCCCGACTTCTCCCGACGCTACGCCTGTCGGCCGTGCCGGCCCCGTCGGCGATGCCGGTGATGTCGGTCCGGCGGCGTCCTCGTTGGCCGAGCTGCTGGGGTCAGGCGTTGACCGCCTCGTCGAGCAACTCGCCGCCACGGCCGTGCAGCGCGACCGCGAGGGCGGCCACGCCGCCGAGCAGCGCGAACTGATCCGCGCCAGCGGCCTGCTCGCGCTGACGATTCCCGAGGCGCACGGCGGCCTGGGCGGCGGCCTCCCCGAGTTCTTCCAGGTCGTGCGCCGCGTGGCGCGCGTCGACAGCGCGCTGGCCCACGTGCTGGCCTTCCACCATCTGCAGCTGTTCGGCGTGTCGTTGTATGGCGGCCCCGCGGCGACGGCGCACGGCGCGCGCCATCTGCGTGAGACGGCCGAGCAGCGCCTGTTCTGGGGCAATGCGCTCAATCCCGCCGACACGCGGCTGACCGCCGTCCGTGATGAACGCGAGGGCGCCGGCTGGCGCCTGGACGGCGTGAAGAGCTTCTGCTCCGGCGCACTGGGCTCGGACCGGCTGACGGTGTCGGCGACGACGGGCGACGGCGGTTTCCTGATCGGCATCGTGCCGACGCGGCGCGAGGGCGTGCACGTCGAGCAGGACTGGGACGCCTTCGGCCAGCGCCAGACGGACAGCGGCACGGTGCGCTTCGACGCGGTGCGGCTGGACGACGACGAGCTGCTGCAGGTGCCGGGCCAGAGCCCGACGCCGCGCGCGACGCTGCGCTCGCAGATCGCTCAGCTGATCATGACCCACCTGTACCTCGGCATCGGCGAGGGCGCCTTCGACGAGGCGCGCCGCTACACGGCCACGCGCGGCCGGGCCTGGTCGGCCTCGGGCGTGGCGCGCGCGGTCGACGACCCGCTGGTGCAGCACCGCTACGGCGACCTGTGGCTGAAGGTGAGGGCGGCGCAGGCCGTCGCCGCCGATGCGGTCGACCTGCTGCGGCGCGCGCTGGCGCTTGGCGACGCGCTGACCGCACAGGAGCGCGGCGAGGTCGCGCTCGCGGGCGCCGAGGCCAAGGTGCTCGCCCACCGCGCCGGCGTGGAGGTCTCGAGCCAGTTGTTCGAGCTGACCGGCGCGCGCAGCACGTCGGCCGAGTTCGGCCTGGACCGCTTCTGGCGCAACGCGCGGGTGCACACGCTGCACGACCCGGTCGACTACAAGCTGCGCGACCTGGGCCGCTTCTTCCTCGACGGCCGGATCCCCGATCCGACGGCGTATTCCTGATCGAGGAGGTGCCATGAGCGACCCGAAGAACGATCCGAACGACGACCGGAAGCGTCATCCAGAGCGCATCGGGAGGAGCGATCAGAAGAGCGATCCGCTGATCCGCCTCGACGGCGTGTCGAAGTCCTTCGCGCTGCCCGACGGGCGGCGTTTCGACGCCGTGCGCGACGTGAGCCTGTCCGTGCGTCCCGGCGAGATCCGCGGCCTCATCGGCAAGAGCGGCGCGGGCAAGTCCACGCTGCTGCGGCTGATCAACCTGCTGGAGCGCCCCGACGCGGGCCGGGTGCATGTGGCCGGCCGCGAACTGACTGCGCTGAAGCCGGCGGAACTCCGCCGCGAACGGCAGCGGCTGGGGATGATCTTCCAGCAGTTCAACCTGCTGCAGAACGCGACCGCGGCGGAGAACGTCGCCTTCCCGCTGCAGCTGCATGCGGGGCGCTCGCGCCGCGAGATCGCCGACCGCGTCGCCGAATGCCTGGCGCTGGTCGGACTGACCGACAAGGCCGACCAGTACCCGGCGCAGCTCAGCGGCGGACAGAAGCAGCGCGTCGCGATCGCGCGGGCGCTGGCGCCGCAGCCCGACGTGCTGCTGTGTGACGAACCGACGTCCGCACTCGACGCCGAGACCACGCGCGAGCTGCTCGCCACGCTGGCCGACATCAACGCGCGGCTGGGCGTCACCCTCGTGATCGTCACGCATGAGCTCGAAGTCGTGCAGGCGCTGTGCCGCCGCGCCGCGGTGATCGCGGACGGCCGGCTGGTCGAGCAGTTCGACGTCGTCGATGCGACGCGGGTGGCGACCTCGCCGCTGGGTCTGGCGCTGGCGCGCCTGCAGCGCCAGGCCGCGAACCTCGCCGCGCTGGACGCCTCGGCGCTGGCGACGTCCGAGGTCATCGCGTCCATCGGACGCCGGGAGGTCCGCCATGCTTGAGAACCTCGTCGCGCTGCTGCCCGAGATCTGGATCGCGCTCGGCCAGACCGGCCTGATGCTCGCCATCGGCCTGGGCGCCGCGGTGCTGTTCGGCGGTCCGCTGGGCGTGCTGCTGTTCCTGCTGAGCCCGGGCCAGTCGCTGTCGGGCTACCGCGGCGCCGGGCTGCTGCACCGTCTGGTCAACGCGGTGGTGAACACCGTGCGCAGCTTCCCCTTCATCATCCTGCTGGTCGCGCTGGTGCCGATCACGCGCGTGATCGCGGGCACCTCGATCGGCCCGCTGGCCGCGGCGGTGCCGCTGTCCTTCGCGGCGATCCCGTACTTCGCGCGCCTGGTCGAGCAGTGCCTGCGCGAGGTGCCGCGCGGCGTCATCGAGGCCGCGCACGCGATGGGCGCCTCCGAGACGCAGATCGTGCTGCGCGTGCTGGTGCGCGAGGCGCGCGCCGGCCTGGTGGGCGCGCTGACGGTGCTGGCGATCAGCTTCCTGTCGTACTCGGCGGTGGCCGGCGTGGTCGGCGGCGGCGGCATCGGCGACCTCGCGATCCGCTACGGCTACTACCGCTTCCAGACCGACGTCATGGTGCTGACGGTCGCGATCCTCGTCGTGCTGGTGCAGCTGATCCAGTTCACCGGGCAACGCGTGGCGCGGAGGCTCGACAAGCGCTGAGCGCCGCGCGCACCTTTCCTCCCGTCCGCCTGTTGTTCATTTCCGCCCGTTGTTCTCCTCTTCCTCCCGGACCTCCAAGGACTCCCCGATGACATTCGCCCGCCGCACGCTGCTGGCCCTCGCGCTCACCGCTTCCGCCTCTGCCGCCGTCCTCTTCGCGCCCGTCGTCCAGGCGCAGGACAGGAAGGAGATCACCATCGGCGCGACTGCCGGCTCCAACATCGAGGTGCTGCGCCAGGGCATCAAGCCGCTGCTGGAGAAGCGCGGCTACACGGTCAAGCTGGTCGAGTTCAACGACTACGTGCAGCCCAACATCGCGTTGGCGCAGGGCGCGCTGGACGCCAACTTCTTCCAGCACATCACCTACCTGAACCGCTTCCGCGAGGATCGCAAGCTGGACATCGTGGACGTGGTGCAAGGGCCGATGGCGCCGTTCGGCATCTATTCGAAGAAGCGCAAGAGCCTGGCCGACGTGAAGCCGGGCGACCGCATCACGCTGGCCAACGATCCGGCCAATCTGGCGCACGGCCTGGCGCTGCTGGCCGACCAGAAGCTGCTGACGCTCAAGCCCGGCGCCGATCCGATCCGCGTGACGGAGAAGGACATCGCCGCCAACCCGCTCAACCTGAAGCTGCAGCCGATCGAGGCCGCGCAGATCCCGCGCACGCTGGACGACGCGGAGTACGCGATCGTCAACGGCAACTTCGCGATCTCCAGCGGGCTGAAGCTGACCGACGCGCTGCTGCTGGAGAAGACGCCCGACCACTACATGCTGGTGCTGGCGGTGAAGGGCAAGGACAAGCAGGCGCCGTGGACCCTGGCGCTGGCGGACGCCTTCCGCGCGCCGGAGTTCAAGGCGGTGCTGGTGCAGAAGTTCCCCGGCTACGCACGGCCGGCGTTCCTGCAATGAGCGGCAACGAGCTGCGGCCCGATGCTGGGCGCGCCGTGGGCGCGGTGGACAAGCCGATCCGTTTCAACGCCTTCGCGATGAACACGGTCGGTCACCAGTCGCCCGGGCTGTGGACGCACCCGCGCGACGAGTCGCATCGCTACACCGAGCCCGAGTACTGGATCGAGCTGGCGCGGCTGCTGGAACGCGGCGGCTTCGACAGCGTGTTCCTGGCCGACGTGCTGGGCGTCTACGACGTGCACGGCGGATCGCCCGACGCTGCGCTGCGCCATGCGGTGCAGGTGCCGCTCAACGATCCGCTGGCGCTGGTGCCGCTGATGGCGTCGGTGACGAAACACCTCGGCTTCGGCGTGACGGTCGCGCTGACCTACGAGCCGCCGTACAGCTTCGCGCGGCGCATCTCGACGCTGGACCATCTGACGAAGGGCCGCATCGGCTGGAATATCGTCACCGGCTACCTCGACAGCGCGGCGCGCAACCTTGGTCAGACGGGGCAGCGCGCGCACGACGAGCGTTACGACCTGGCCGACGAGTACCTGGACGTCGTCTACAAGCTGTGGGAACTCAGCTGGGAGGACGGCGCGGTCAAGCGCGACAAGGCGGGCCGCGTGTTCACCGACCCGGCCAAGGTCCATGCGATCAACCATCGCGGCGAGCACTACCGCGTGCCCGGCGTGCACCTGTGCGAGCCGTCGCCGCAGCGCACGCCGGTGCTGTTCCAGGCCGGCACGTCGAGCCGCGGCCGCGCCTTCGCCGGCCGGCATGCGGAGTGCGTCTTCGTCAGCGGTCCCAGCGCCTCCGTCGTGAAGGGCTACGTGAGCGGCCTGCGCGATGCGGTCGCCGAGTCGGGCCGTGCGCGCGACGACGTGCTGATCTACGGCCAGGCGCTGATCATCACGGCGCCCACGAGTGCCGAGGCCCACGCGAAGCATGAGGACCTGAAGTCCCACATCGACATCGAGGCCGCGCTGGCCTTGCTGTCGGGCTGGACGGGCGTCGACTTCAGCCGGTATCCGCTGGACGCGACCATCGACTACCTCGACACCCAGGCGGGGCGCACGGCGCTGGCCTCGTTCAGCAGCGCGGATCCGACGCGGCGCTGGACGGTGGGCGAAGCGGCCGCCTTCATCGGCCTGGGCGGGCGAGGGCCCGTCTTCGTCGGCGATCCGTCGGAGATCGCGGACCAGTTGATCGCGTGGCAGGACGCCACCGGCCTGGACGGCTTCAACCTCGCCTTCGCGCTGGCGCACGAGACCTTCCGCGACGTCGTCGATCTCGTGGTGCCCGAGCTGCGACGACGCGGTCGTTATCGACCCGAAGCGGGCGAGGGCGCCGATGTCGACGCCGAGCCGAAGACCCTGCGAGCGCGCCTGTTCGGCGAGGGCAATGGCCTCAAGCCGACGCACGCGGGACGTCGTGTCCGACTCGACGACCCGACTGCCGATGCCGCCGACGCTACGCCTCCTGCAGCAACCGCAGACGGTCGCGGCCCCACGCTCACTTCCCTGAACATTCCCCTGACGGAGCCCGTCGCATGACCCGCAAGACCGATTCGAAGAACAACAACCCGACACGTCGCGATGCGCTCGTCCTCGGCGCCGGCCTCGCGGCCGGGCTGGCCGCCGGCCCGCTGCGTGCGCAGGGCGCCGCGGCGCCGAAGGAGCTGAAGCTCGACTACGCCTACTACTCGCCGACCAGTCTGGTGCTGCGCCGTTTCGGCTGGCTGGAGGAGGACCTCGCCAAGGACGGCACGTCGGTGCGCTGGGTGCTGAGCCCCGGCAGCAATCGTGCGCTGGAGTACCTCAACGCCGGCAGCATCGACATCGGCTCCACCGCCGGGCTGGCCGCGTTGCTGGCGCGAGCGAACGGCAATCCGATCCGAGCGCCCTATATCTTCTCGCGCCCGGAGTGGACCGCGCTGGTCGTGCGTCCGGACTCCGGCATCCGATCGCTTGCGGACCTGAAGGGCAAGAAGATCGCGGCGACCAAGGGCACCGATCCCTATCTCTTCCTGCTGCGCGCGCTGCACACGGTGGGCCTGAAGCGCGGCGACATCGAGCACGTCGCGTTGCAGCACGCCGACGGACGCACGGCATTGGAGCAGGGCCGCGTCGACGCGTGGGCCGGGCTCGATCCGCTGATGGCGGCGAGCGAGCTCGACGCCGGATCGAAGCTGCTGTACCGCAACGTCGGGTTCAACACCTACGGGTTCCTGAACGTCCGCGAGGAGTTCCTGAACCGCAACCCGCAGACGGTGAAACGCGTGATCGCGGCCTACGAGCGGGCGCGTGCGTGGACGCTGGCGAATCCCTCGGACGCCGCCAAGATCCTGTCCGAGGAGGCCAAGGTCAGCCTGCCGGTGGCCCTGCTGCAGGTGAAGTTGCGCAGCGACTTCTCGCATCCGCAGCCCTCGGACGAGCACGTGAAGGCGCTGCAGGCCGCGGCGCCCATCCTGGCCGCGGAGCAGCTGGTGAAGCCCGGCGTCGACCTGAACCGCACGATCGCGGAACTGGTCGACACGCGCTTCGCCAACGGCCTGATCAAGGCCTGACCCCGCGATGCCATGAGCGAGACCAGAGCCGTGAGCGCCGATCCCGACCTCATCGCACGCGCCGTCTCGTCGCTCGGGCCGGTTCTGCCGGAGCAACCGGCGACGACGGATCGATCGACACCATCGAAGACCGCGTGGGAGTGGCCGACGTGGCTGCTCGGCGCGTTGCCCCCGGTGGTGGTGCTCGCGTTGGCGGAAGCCGCCGTGCGATTCGGATGGATCGCGCCGAATCTGCTGCCTGCGCCGAGCGACGTCGCCGCGGCGCTCGCGCAGATGCTGCGCGACGGCCAGCTGACGCAGCATGTCCTCGCGAGCACCTTGCGCGTGGCGGGAGGTTTCGCGTTGGGCGCCGTGCTGGCGGTGCTCCTCGGCGCGCTGGTCGGCCTGTCGGGCCTGGCGGCGGCCGTGCTCACGCCGAGCTTCCAGGCGCTGCGCGCGATTCCGTCGCTCGCGTGGGTGCCGCTGCTGCTGCTCTGGCTCGGCATCGACGAGGCCTCCAAGATCGCGCTGATCGCGATCGGCGCCTTCTTCCCCGTCTACATGGGCGTGTCCTCGGGCTTCCGCGACGTGGACCGCAAGCTGGTGGAGGTCGCGCGGCTGCGCGGGCTCGGCCGCGTGGCGCTGGCGCGCCGCGTGCTGCTGCCCGCCGCGCTGCCGGCGCTGCTCACGGGCCTGCGCAATGGACTGAGCCTGGCGTGGATGTTCATGGTCGCGGCGGAGCTGATCGCCGCGAGCCGCGGCCTGGGCTACCTGCTGACCGACGGCCGCGAGACCGGCCGCGCCGACCTGGTGATGGCGGCCATCGTGCTGCTGGCGCTGCTGGGCAAACTGACCGACAGCCTGATGGCCGCGGTCGAACAACGCGCGCTGCACTGGCGCGACAGCTTCGGAGGCCACGCATGAGCCTGTTGACCGTGTCCGTGCGCGCCAAGCGCTTCTCAGGGCGCAACGCCACCGCCAGCGTCGCCCATGCCGCCCCAGCCGATGGCGGCGGACCACCCCCCGTCCTGCAGGACGTCCACTTCGACCTGAAGGCGGGCGAGGTGCTCGGCCTGGTCGGTGCGAGCGGCTGCGGCAAGAGCACGCTGCTGCGCATCGCCGCCGGACTGGATCCCGACTTCGACGGCGAGGTGCGGCTGGCAGGTCGCGCGCGGCGAGGCCCGGACCGCGACATCGGCGTCGTGTTCCAGGAGCCGCGGCTGTTCCCGTGGCTCACGGTGGCGGAGAACGTCGGCTTCGACCTCGGCCAGGGCCGCGATGAAGCCTGGGTGGAGACGCTGCTGCGCGAGGTCGGCCTGAGCGAACTCGGCGAAGCGTTGCCGCGCCAGCTCTCCGGCGGGCAGGCGCAGCGCGCCGCGATCGCGCGGGCGCTCTACACGCGGCCGCGCGTGCTGCTGCTCGACGAGCCGTTCTCCGCGCTGGACGCCTTCACCCGCATGCGGCTGCAGGACCTCGTGCGCGAGGTCGCGGCAAGACATGGCACCAGCCTGATCCTCGTCACGCACGACGTGGAGGAGGCGGTGCTGCTGGCCGACCGCGTGCTGGTGCTGGGCGCGGCGCCGGGCCGCATCGTGCGGCGCATCGAGGTGCCGCTGGTGCATCCGCGCGGCCGCGGCAGCGCGGCCGTGGCCGACCTGCGCGGCGAGGTGCTGAGAGAGCTCGAACGCCTCTCCTGAGGCGACGCTTCTACGGCCGCGCCACGAGCGCCAGTCGCGCGCCGAAGCCGATGAGCATCGCGGCGAAGGTCCAGCGCTGCAGCGTTTCCGCGAAGGGTCGCCGCTGCATCCACTGGCGCATGGCGCCGCCCGCGAAGGCATAGAGGATGTCGAACGCGAGGCCGAGCGCCACCAGCACGATGCCCAGCAGCAGGAATTGCGCCCCGACGTGTCCGGCGCCGGCATCCACGAACTGCGGCAGCAGCACCGAGCAGAAGAGCAGCGCCTTGGGGTTAGTGATGTTGGTCAGGAGGCCTCGCCACATCGCGGCGCGATAGGCGCCGGACGAGGCGGCGCCCGTGTCGGAGTTCATGTCCGGCGCCAGGCTGGGCGCCCGCGCGATCTTGAGGCCGAGCCACACCAGGTAGACCACGCCGATGATCCGCACGACCTCGAAGGCCCAGGGCACCGCCTTGAGCAGCGCCGCCAGACCGACGGCGGCCAGGGTGACGTGGGCGGCGCGCGCGAGCCCCAGGCCGACTGCGGTCGCCAGTGCTTTGCGGCGGCCCTGCGTGCTCGCGGTCTGCAGCACCAGGACCATGTCCGGACCGGGGACCAGGTAGACGGCGACCAGCGCGCCGATGAAAACTCCGAGATTCGCCATGACCTGACCGTGAGCCGGTTCGCCGGGTAGTTGAGCAACGCCTGGCACTTTATCGAGGCTGGCTCCCGGATGCATTGCGAAGTGAGTCGTCGAGACCGCCTGGATTGGCATACTCTGCTCCGAAAGCAGTCATCGGATTCATTTCATGCCAATGTTGAAACTCGACAACCTCGACAGACGGATCCTCGCGGCGCTCCAGCGCGACGCCCGCCTGACCAACGTGCAACTGGCGGAGGAGGTCGGCCTCTCCCCGTCGCCCTGCCTGCGCCGCGTGCGCCTGCTGGAGGAAACCGGCGTCATCCGCGGCTATCACGCCAACCTGGACCGGGCCGGCGTCGGCCTGGGGCTGACGGTGTTCGTCGGCGTGCGGGTGGAGCGCCACCAGGACGTGACCTCGACGGCCTTCCGCGAAGCCGTCGCGGTGTTGCCGGAGGTGGTGTCCTGCCACCTCGTCTCGGGCGAATCGGACTTCCTGCTGCAGGTGGTGGTGACCGACCTGCCGGCCTATGAGCAGTTCCTGCTCGGCGTGCTGCTCAAGCTGCCCGGCGTCAGCGACATCCGCAGCAACTTCGCCATCGCCACGGTGAAGGCGCAGACGGAGATGCCGCTCGGGCATCTGCCGCAGGCGACGCAGTGACGATAAAAAACGCCCCGGACGTTGCCGTCCGAGGCGAATGGGTCGTGTGCCGAACGCACGACAACCCCTGGATCGTGATTCGCGCCGATGCGACACCGGCACGAGCCGGCGAAGCGTGGCGGGAACCGGCGCGAAAGCCGCGGGCGCGGCGCGCTTAGAAGCTGTACTGGGCGGACACCGCCAGGATGTCGCTGCCCACCTTGTAGGTGCCCTGCAGCGTGCTCGCCGACGGTGACGTCAGGTTGACGCTGGTGTCCTTGATGAACAGATGCGTGTAGCCCAGGCTGTAGGCCAGCTGCTTGCTGGCGCGCCAGGTCGCGCCCAGCGACAGCCACCGACGGCTGACGTCGGGCACGCGCACGTCGCGCACCGCATCGGTGACCGGCGTCTGGTCGTAAGCGAAGCCGCCGCGCAAGGTCCAGGCGTCGTTCATCCGGTACTCCGTGCCCACCGAGTAGAACGACGAATCCCGATAGCCGAATTCCAGCGTCTGGTTGGGCAGGTTGGACGCGAAGTCCAGCACCACCTTGTCGAACTTGTGCCACGCGGTGCGCGAGTAGTCCGCCATCACCGTCCATTGCGGGCTCAGCCGTTGGCTGATGCTGAGCGTCCATGACGAGGGCATCGTCAGCTCGGTGTCCACCGTGGTGTTCACGAAGGTGTTGGGCGCCGCCACCGACAGCACCGCGTTCGCCGCGGCGGGAATCGAGAAGCGCGCGTCCACGCCCTTGGCCTTGTGCCTGACCTCGGAGCGGTAGGCCAGGCCCACCGTCGTGCCGTCCACGGGGCGCAGCAATGCGCCCAGGGTGTAGCCGACCTCCGTGTTGTCGCCCTCGACGTCGAGCGTGCCGTCCGCGCTGGTGGGCAGGAAGCCCGGCACGCGCGAGGCCGCCAGCTGCGCGCCGAAGTCGACGGCGTTGCGCAGCTTGACGTCCAGTCGCTCCGCAAACACGGAAGCGCCCAGCGACAGGACGTCGCTGACCTGGTAGGCACCGGACACGCCGACGTCGATCACCTTCAGCGAGGTCTTCACGCCCTGGTAGCGACCCACCCAACCGTCGTCGTATTCGGTCTTGAAGCCGAAGGGCGCCGTCACGGAGAAGCCCAGACGGATCCGGTCCGTCACCGGCGCATGGAAGTACAGCGAGGGGACCACCGCGGTCTGTCCCGCGTCGCCGCCGTTCCCGCCCGACAAGGGGCGGCCCAGCGCGTCGCGGCCGGAGCCGTCGAACTTGGCCGAGTAGTTCACCACCGCGGCATCCGCCTGGATGAGGCGCCCGTCGAGCAGCGTCATCGCGGCGGGGTTGTTCGCGATCACGGAGGCATCGCCGCCCTCGCTGATCGACCCGGCGAAGGCGCGCCCCTGTCCGGCGGCGCTCTGCTCCTTGAGCTTGAAGGCCGCGGCATGGCCGAGGCTGGCGCAGGCAAGACCTGCCACCAGCGCGAGCACCGAGCGGGCATGGACCTCGATCAACTTCATTCGTCTGTCTCCTGTTCTTGGCCTTCAATGATTATGTTTGTCATCCAAAAAGTCAACGTTTAAATGATGATCGGCATCTATGTATAGTGCTCGTCTCGCACGCATCCACAGGCACGGCGACAGATGAAAGTCAGCAAGGCACAGGCGCAGGCCAACCGGGAGCACGTGGTCCGGACGGCGTCCAGCGTGTTCCGGGAGCGGGGATACGACGGCATCGGCGTCGTCGATCTGATGGCCGCGGCCGGCTTCACGCACGGGGGCTTCTACAAGCAGTTCCAGTCCAAGGCCGAGCTGATGGCGGAGTCGGCGGCCTGCGGCATCGCGCAGACCGCGGAGCAGACGGCGGGCATGACGGCGGTGGAGTTCGTCAGCTTCTATCTGTCGCGCGAGCATCGCGACTCGCCCGGGATGGGCTGCACGATGGCCGCGCTGGGCGGCGATGCGGCGCGTCAACCGGAGGCCGTGCGCAGCATGTTCGCCGACGGCGTCGAGCGTCTGCTCGCAGCGCTGAACCTGGAGGGCACCGTCCTGGAGCACGCGGACGCCGACGAGCGACGCACCCGGTGCCTGGGCATGTTCGCGCGTGCGATCGGCGCGATCGTCATGTCGCGCGCCTGCCCGGACGACTCGCCGCTGGCCGATGAAATCCTGACGACCTGCCGCGATGAGATCCTCGCGTCGCTGATCCCCGCGAAGGCGTCGTCGAGGCCCGCGCGCAAGCGATAGCCGCAAAGCGCCTAAGCATCGACGATCTCCTTCGTTCGGCGCGGGAGGGGCGGTTCGCAGAATGAGGCGGTTCCTGCTTCATTCCCCCCGCCATGACCGCCTCCGCCACTGCTTCGACGACCGACTTCCCCGGCTCGCCCGTCCTGCTGATCGCCGCCAGCCCCAGCGTGAAGTCGCGCTCCGGTGCCTTGCTCGGCGCCGCGGCGGAGCGGCTCCAGCATCACGGCCTGTCGACCCGCACGCTGCGGATCCGCGACCTGCCGGCGCAGCCGCTGCTGCACGCCGACTTCGAGAACGCCGAGATCCGCGCGGCCCTGGCCGCCGTCGCGCAGGCGCGCGTCGTCGTGCTCGCGACCCCCATCTACAAGGCCGCCTACAGCGGGCTGTTGAAGGTCTTCCTCGACCTGCTGCCGCAGGACGGCCTCGCCGGCAAGAGCGTCTGGACGCTGGCCACCGGCGGGAGCATGGCGCATCTGCTCGCGCTGGATTACGGCTTGCTGCCGGTGTTGTCGGCGCTGGGGGCGCGCTCGCATGTCGACGGCGTCTACGCCTGCGACGCGCAGATCGCCAAGGACGCTGCCGGTGAGTACCGCATCAACGACGACATCGCCCGCCGCCTGCTCGCCGGCGCGTCGCAGGTGCTGGACCGCGTGCCGGCGCCGCAGCCCGTCGAGCCGGTCTCGCGGCCCGCGCTGGTGCTCTGACCCTCTCCCGACCGACTTCTCACCTTTCAGGACCAACCACCATGACGCTCTTCCTCGACCGCCGCGGGGCCCTCGCCTTCGTCGCCGCGCTGACGGCCTCGCTCAGCCTGTTCTCCGGTGTCGCCAGCGCCCAGACGGCCGCCAAGCCCGCAGAAGTCCGCATCGGCTTCCAGAAGTACGGCACGCTCACCGTGCTGAAGGCCAAGGGCGATCTGGAGAAGCGCCTGAGCGCGCAGGGCATCGCCGTGAAGTGGACGGAGTTCCCCGCCGGCCCGCAGCTGCTGGAAGGCCTGAACGTCGGCTCCATCGACTTCGGCACCGTCGGCGAGGCGCCGCCGATCTTCGCGCAGGCCGCCGGCGCGGACCTGGTCTATGTCGCCAATCAACCGCCCGCGCCGACCGCCGAAGCGCTGATCGTGCCGAAGGACTCGCCCATCAAGACGCTCGCCGACCTGAAGGGCAAGAAGGTGGTGCTGAACAAGGGCTCCAACGTCCATTACCTGCTGGTCAAGCTGCTGGAGAAGCAGGGTCTGAAGTACACCGACATCAACGTCGTCTACCTGCCGCCCGCGGACGCACGCGCCGCCTTCGAGCGCGGCGCCGTCGACGCCTGGGTGATCTGGGATCCCTTCCTGGCCGCGGCGGAACGCCAGCTCGGCGCGCGCGTGGTGGCCGACGGCAAGGGCGTCGTCGCGAACCACCAGTTCTACCTGGCCGAGCGCGGCTACGCCGAGAAGTACCCGCAGGTGGTGCAGGCCATCATCGAGGAGCTCGCCAAGCTCGACCGCTGGTCCGAGAACAACAGCGCCGCGGTCGCCGCGCTGCTCGCGCCGCAGATCGGACTGGACCTCGCGACGACGGAAGTCGCCGCTGCACGCTTCGCCTACGGCATCCAGCCGATCACGCCGGCCATCGCCGCCGAGCAGCAGAAGATCGCCGACGCCTTCCATGCGCTCAAGCTGATCCCCAAGCCGATCCGCATCGCCGACGCGTTGCCGAAGTCGGTCCGCACCGCGGCCAAGTAAGCGACTCGCCACCCGCGCCCTGCACCCATCCCCGCAAGCCCTCCGTCGCGGCGTCCGCCGCGGCCCCTACACGAGCTTCCCCCCATGAAGATCCTCTGGTTCATCCCCACCCACGGCGATTCGCGCTACCTCGGCACCTCCAAGGGCGCCCGCGTCGCTGACTTCGACTACTACCGCCAGATTGCGATCGCGGCCGACAGCCTCGGCTACGAAGGCGTGCTGCTGCCCACCGGCCGCAGCTGCGAGGACAGCTGGATCGTCGCCGCCAGTCTCATCGAGGCGACGCGGCGGCTGAAGTTCCTCGTCGCGCTGCGGCCGGGGCTGGTGCAGCCGGTGCAGTCGGCGCGCATGGCGGCCACGCTGGATCGTCTGTCCGGCGGTCGGCTGCTGGTCAACCTGGTGACCGGGGGCGATCCCGATGAACTCGCCGGCGACGGGCTGTTCCTGCCGCACGAGGAGCGCTACGCGCTCTCCACCGAGTTCCTGACCGTGTGGCGCGACGTGCTGCGCGCCAGCCACGACGGCGAGGACATCGACTTCGACGGCGAGCAGCTGCGCGTCAAGGGCGGCAAGTTGCTGTACCCGCCGATCAACAAGCCGTATCCGCCGGTGTTCTTCGGCGGCTCTTCAGGGCCGGCGATCGACCTCGCGGCCGAGCAGGTCGACACCTACCTGACCTGGGGCGAGCCGCCGAAGGCCGTCGCCGAAAAGATCGGCGAGGTGCGCGCGGCCGCTGAAGCGAAGGGCCGCAAGCTGGAGTACGGCATCCGCCTGCACGTCATCGTGCGCGAGACCGAGGAAGAGGCCTGGGCCGCCGCCGGAGATCTGGTCAAGCATCTGGACGAGGACGTGATCGCGGCGGCGCAGGCCAAGTTCGCTTCGATGGACTCGGTCGGCCAGCGTCGCATGGCGGAGCTGCACGGCGGTCGCTTCGACAGGAACAACATCCGCGCGGGCCTGGAGATCTCGCCCAACCTGTGGGCCGGGGTGGGCCTGGTGCGCGGCGGCGCGGGCACGGCGCTGGTCGGCAATCCGCAGCAGGTGGCCGATCGCATCCAGGAGTACGCCGCGCTGGGTCTCGAGTACTTCGTGCTCAGCGGCTACCCGCATCTGGAGGAGGCCTACCGTTTCGCCGAACTCGTCTTCCCGCTGCTGCCGCTGGACGTGCGCGAGAAGCTCAGCGCACCGAAGCTGACCGGCCCCTTCGGCGAGATCGTCGCCAACAACTTCGTGCCCGGCCCGGCCAAGCTGGCCGCGGCGAGCTGAGATGAGCACGGTCGCGATCAAGGGCCGGGCTCAGGCCCAGGTCAGAGCCGGTGCGACAGCGGGCCGCGGCATCGGCGCCTTCAAGGGCCTGGTGCCTTGGATCGTGCCGCTGGCGGTGCTGGCGCTGTGGCAGTTGAGCGCGCAGGCGGGCTGGCTGTCGACGCGCGTGCTGCCGGCGCCGTCGTCGGTGGCCAAGGCGGCGTGGGAACTCGCGGTGTCGGGCGAGCTGTGGCGGCATCTGGCCGTGAGCACCGGTCGCGCCTTCATCGGCTTCACGATAGGCGGCGGGCTCGGCCTGCTGCTGGGGCTGCTGACCGGCTCGCAGCGCTGGGCCGAGACCGCGCTCGACACGACGCTGCAGATGCTGCGCAACATCCCGCCGCTGGCGCTGATCCCGCTGGTGATCCTGTGGTTCGGGATCGACGAGACGGCCAAGCTGTTCCTGGTCGCGCTGGGCGTGTTCTTCCCGGTCTACCTGAACACCTTCCACGGCATCCGCGGCGTGGACCGCGACCTGATCGAGATGGCGCGTTCCTACGGGCTGAGCGGCTGGTCGCTGTACCGGCAGGTGATCCTGCCCGGCGCGGTGGCGTCCATCCTGGTGGGGCTGCGCTTCTCGCTGGGGCTGATGTGGGTGCTGCTGATCGTGGCCGAGACCATCTCGGCGCAGAGCGGCATCGGCTACATGACGATGAACGCGCGCGAGTTCCTGCAGACGGACGTGGTGCTGGTCGGCATCCTGATCTACGCGCTGCTGGGCAAGCTGGCCGACGTCGCGGCGCAGGCGCTGGAACGCGCGTGGCTGCGTTGGCATCCGGGCTACCAAACATGACGGGCAAGACATGATGAGCGTGACCGAGATCGACGTCCTGACCGAATGGCAGGATTCGCAGCCCGCGGCGCAACAGCAGGCGGTCACGCGGCGCGTCGCCGTCGAGGCGTCGCCAAATGGCGGGCAAGGCGGGCAAGGCGAGCTGAGCGGGCAACCCGTGACCCTGGACGGCCTGGGCAAGTCCTTCGGCGAGCGCCAGGTCTTGCACGGCATCGACCTGGACATCGCGCCCGGGGAGTTCGTCGCCATCATCGGCCGCAGCGGCTGCGGCAAGAGCACGCTGCTGCGTCTGCTCGCGGGGCTGGAGACGCCGAGCGCCGGCGCGCTCGCGGCCGGCGACGCCGAAGACACGCGCTTCATGTTCCAGGACGCGCGGCTGCTGCCGTGGGCGCGCGTGCTGGACAACGTGGCGCTGGGGCTGGAAGGCGCCGATGCGCGCGACCGCGCCCGGCAGGCGCTGGCGCAGGTCGGTCTCGCCGACCGCGCCGGCGAGTGGCCCGCGCGGCTGTCCGGCGGACAGCGGCAACGCGTCGCGCTGGCGCGCGCGCTGGTCCATGCGCCCAGGCTGCTGCTGCTCGACGAGCCGCTCGGCGCGCTGGACGCGCTGACCCGCATCGACATGCAGGCGCTGATCGAATCCCTGTGGACGCGGCATCGCTTCACCGCGCTGCTGGTGACGCACGACGTGGCGGAGGCGGTCGCGCTGGCGGACCGTGTGCTGCTGATCGAGGACGGGCGGCTGGCGCTCGACCTGCGTGTCGACCTGCCGCGCCCGCGCCGGCGCGACGCCTCGTTCGCGGCGCTGGAGCAGCGGCTGCTTGACCGCGTGCTCAGCACGCCGGGTCGCGAGCCTGAACCGGCTCACGAACCTGCTTCCCTTTCCGTCGCCGCGCCGATGTTGCGCTGGGCGGTGTAAGAGCGCTGCGCGGGCCGTCGGTGGTTGAAGGGCCGGGGGGCCTTCGCAACACCGACGGCCTTGCGCGGCCATCTTGCGCACACCCGAGGCGGGGGTCGCGCCCTTCGCGAGCGGGGCGGGTTGCGGTACGCTGGGTCGAATGACGCCAGTGCTTCCGACATCGACGCCACTGCCCAACGCCGAGTGGCCCTATCTCGAAATCCTGATCCGCCTTGCACTCGCCCTGTCCCTGGGGCTGCTGCTCGGTCTTGAGCGGGAACGGCGCGGCAAGGAAGCCGGCCTGCGGACCTTCGGCTTCATCGCGCTGCTGGGAGCGCTGGGCGGCTCGCTGGGCGAGCACTACGCGCTGCTGAGCCTGCTGCTCGCCGCGGGCCTGGCGGTGCCGCTCAACGTCCACACGATGCGCGGCGGGCATGGGCCGGAGCTGACCACCTCGGCGGCCATGCTGGTGACCTGCATGGCGGGCATCCTCTGCGGACTGGGGCACACCGTGACCCCGGCGGCGGTGATGGTCAGCACGACCGCGCTGCTGGCGTGGAAGGAGCGCCTCTCGGGCCTGTCCATGGGCCTGACCGAGGGCGAGGTCCGCTCCGCGCTGCTGCTCGCGATCCTGGCGATCGTGATCTACCCGGCGCTGCCCGCAGGACCGATCGGACCGTGGCATCTCATCGAGCCGCGCGCGGCCTGGGTGACGGTGATCCTGATCGCCAGCATCGGCTTCGTGAACTACATCCTGTGGAAGCTCTACGGCTCCAAGGGCGCGGAGCTGTCCGCGTTCTTCGGCGGTCTGGTCAACAGCAACTTCACCGTGGTGGAGATGGCGACCCGCGTGCGCGAGACGTCCGGCCGCTTCGCCGAAGGCGCGTACCGCGCGGTGCTCGTGGCCGTCGCCGCGATGGTGATGCGCAACGCGGTGCTGCTGCTGATCCTCACGCCGCTGGCCTTCGTGAACGCGGCGGCGGCCTTCGGTTTCATGGTGCTGTCGGCGGCGGGCTTCGTGGTGCTGAGCCTGCTGTCGCGCCGCAACGGCGCGGCCGTCGAGGACGTCACCGACATCAAGCTGGAACTGCCGTTCTCTCTGCCCGTGGCGCTGCGCTACGGCGTGCTGTTCCTGGCGCTGCACGTGGTGGGCCGGCTGATGCAGCGCGAGTTCGGCGAGGGCGGCTTCTACCTGGTCACGGTGATCGGCGGCCTGCTGTCCAGCGCGAGCGCCGTGGCCGCCGCGGCCAGCATGGCGGCGCAGGGCGCGATCGGGTTCGACGTCGCGGCCAACGGCGCGGTGCTGGCCTCGATGACCAGCCTGGCCTTCAGCCTGTCGTTCATCCTGAAGACGGGCCACCGGCGCCTCATCGCCCGCCTGGCGCTGGCCATGGTGGCCATCGCGGTGGCGGGCGGACTCGGCGTGCTCCTGCGCGAACTGGTCGCGCCGTTGATCGCCAGCCTGCTGCCCAACGGCGGCTGAGCCCGGTGCCTCAGTTCCCGAACGCCTTGCGCAGCCGTTCGCCGGCGAAGGCCTGCGCGTTGCGGGCCTTCTCGACGACCGCGGCGGCGCCGAAGAACTCGTGGGTGACGCCCTCGTAGTCGCGGCGCTCGACCAGCACGTCGGCCTTCTTCAGCGCGTCTTCCATCTTGGCGCTGTCCGATCGCAGCGGATCCACGCGGGCGCTGATCAGCGTCACCGACGGCAGGCCGGCGAGCTTGGCGTCGACGAGGTTCAGGCGCCAGTCCTTGAGCTGGTCCTTGTTGTCGAGCAGCTTGTCGACGAACCACTCCACCATCGCGCGGTTGAGCGGCTGGGCGGCGGCGTTCTCCAGGTAGGACTCGGTGTTGAGGCTGCTCTGCGTGACCGGGTAGACGGCGAGCACATGCGCGGGCTTCTGCAGGCCGGCGTCGCGCGCCGCGATCGCGGTGGCCAGCGCGAGGTTGCCGCCGGCGCTCTCGCCCGCGAGCGCGACGCGGCTCGCATCGCCCTTGAAGCCGGCGGCGTTGGCCAGCGTCCACTTGTAGGCGGCCAGCGCATCGTCCCAGGCGGCGGGGAACTTGTGCTCCGGCGCCTGGCGGTAATCGACGGAGACCACGACCGCCTGCGCCTGCCTGGCGATGCCGCGAGCGCTGGCGTCGTAGACCTGCTTGTCGGCGATGACCCAGCCGCCGCCGTGGAAGTAGACGACGACAGGGAAGGGGCCCGGACCGGCCGGCGTGTAGAAGCGCGCCGGGATCATGCCGGCGGCGCCCTGCACGGTGCCGTCGATGCTGGTCACGCCGGGCACGAGCTGCGCGGGATCCGTGCTGCTGCCGTTCTTGCGCAGCAGCGCGTTGACCGCGTCGGCGATGGTCGGGTTGGCGCGTGCGGCGGCGACGTCGATCTTCTCGATCGCCTTGGGCCGCAGACCCTCGTGGGCCTTCAGCACGGCGAGCATGTCGCCGTCGAGGCGGATCCGGCCCATGGTCTTGGCGATGGCGGTCTTGACCTTGCCGGGCTGCTCGTTGCCCGTGCCCTTGCCGGCCTCGTCGGCGGCATGCACGAAGGGCAGGGTGAGCAGCAGCGCGCTCAGCGCGGCGATCTGGAATCGGAGGTGGGGCATGGCGACGTCCTTGTTGAGCGGTGCGGTGCATCCGGATGCGGATGCTCGCGGAGGGCTCAGCAAGGCGGGTGCCCGGGTTCGCAGGAGGTGGCTCACTGCCGAGGCCGCTGGCCCTCACCCCCGCCCTCTCCCGCAAGCGGGAGAGGGAGTCATACAGGAGGCTGCTACTTCCTGGATTTCGCCTCCAGCACGAAGTACGCGACGGCCGCGATCGACAGCGGCGCGAGGTAGTACAGCGCCCGGTACGCGATCAGCGCGGCCAGGACCTGGCCGTGACCCAGCGTCGGGCCGAGGAAGGCGACGAAGACCCCTTCGAGCACGCCCAGGCCCGCAGGCACGTGCGCGATGACGCCGGCCACCGCGGCGACCAGCAGCACCGACAAGGTGTGGCCGTAGTCGACGCCCTGCTGCAGCAGCACCCACAGCACCGCGCCCATCGTGAGCCAGTTGGCCGACGAGATCGCCAGCTGCATCAGCGCGAGGCGCAGGCTGGGAACGAAGAAGTCGTGGCCGCGCAGCCGGAAATCGCGTCGCGGCGAGAACGCGCACAGCGCCAGATAGACGGCGACGACGGTCCACATCAGCGCGCCGAGGCCGCGCAGCGCGGTGGCGCTGATCTGCCACTCCGGAGGCGGTTCGAGCCAGCCGAAGAGGAACAGCCCGCCCGCCAGCAGCCCGTAGCCGAGCCAGTTCGAGGCCATGCTCAGCGCGAGGATCTTCGCGGGCTCCGGATGCCTCAAGCCCTCCCGCGCATAGAGCCGCAATCGCATCGCGACGCCGCCGACCAGCGAGCCCAGGTTGAGGTTGAACGCGTAGCTGATGAAGGTGATCAACATCACCCGACGAGTCGGGATCGTGTGGTGCGCCCAGCGCTTCCCGATCAGGTCGTAGCCGCTGTAGATCAGGTGGCTGAGCGCGCACAAGACCGCGCCCCCGATCAGGACGCCGACCGGCAGCTGACGCAACGCATCGCCGACCTCGTCCCAGTCGACCTGTCGCGCGGCCCAGGCGAGCAGCGCCACCACGGCGACCGCGAACACGCCGCTCAGCCATCGGCCCCAACGCCAGCGCGCCGGGTGTCGCCCCGCGGCGTCCGGCGTGGGCGTCGCACTCACTCGGCGGTCTCCTTGCGCAGGCATGCCGCGCCGGAAGTGCAGGAAGTGCCGGAAGCGCCGGGAGTGACAGACAGGGAGACGCCTTGCCACTGCCAGGCCTCGGCGTCCGGCAACTGCGACGCGCTGACGACCACCGGCGTCTGTGCCACCGGCATCACCGGTTGCGCCTGTCGCGGCAATCGCGCCAGCCAGCGCGGGAAGTGGCGCATCACGTGAAAGACGAAGGCGCCCATGCCCAGCCGCCACCACCAGCGATGCGCGTTGGTCTCCTCGATCTTCAGCAGCTTGCACTGGCTCTTCATCAAGGGCAGCAGCTTGTCGCGCAGCGCGCGGTTGAATGCGCGGTCCTCGACGATGAGGTTGGCCTCCAGGTTCAGCGACAGGCTCAGCGGATCGAGGTTGCTCGAACCCACCGTGGCCCAGTGATCGTCGACCAGCGCGACCTTGGCATGGATCGGTCGTTCGCAGTACTCGTGGATCTGCACGCCGGCGCGCATCAGCCGGTCGTAGACCAGTTGGGCCGCCCAGCGCGCCCACGCGATGTCGGGTTGTCCCTGCAGGATCAGGTGGACCTTCACGCCGCGGCGCGCGGCGCGCTGCATGCTTCGCAGCAGCAGGAAGCCGGGGAAGAAGTAGGCGTTGGCGATGATCACCTCATGCTGTGACGCGTGCAGCGCGAGCCGGTACATGCGCTCGATGTCGTCGCGGTGGCGGTGGTTGTCGCGGGTGACGATGACCGCCTTGGCCTGGCCGGCCGTGGCCGCGCCGCTGCCGGTGGAGGGATTGCTCGTGCGCGGTTCCTGCGCGCGGCTGCGCCACCAGCGGCGCTGCGCGGTCGGGCCGGCGGAGCGCGTCTGCGGCGTCGCGGTCGCGAGGATCTCCCCCGTCACGCGCCGCAGCTGCGCCACGACCGGTCCCTGCACGCGCACCGCATAGTCCTGCTTGGCCTCGGGGCCGAAGTCGATCAGGTGGTCGGCCGAGTAGTTGATGCCGCCGATGAAGCCCGTCTCGCCGTCGACGACGACGATCTTGCGATGCAGCCGGCGGAAGGGCTTGAGCCGGCGCGACAGCTTGGGCGGCGGGTCGAAGACATGCAGCCGCACGCCCGCGTCGGTGAGCCCGTTCACGAAGTTCATCGACAGCTCCGGCGAGCCGAAGCCGTCCACCGTCATGTCCACGCGCACGCCGCGTTTCGCGGCGGCGATGAGCACCTCGCGCAGCGCCAGGCCGACCTTGTCCTCGAAGAGGATGAAGGTCTCGATGATCACCTCGTGCTTCGCGCCCTTGATCGCGGCGAAGACGGCGGGGAAGAACTCCTCGCCGTTCTCGAGCAGCTCGAGATGGTTGCCGGCGCTCCAGTCCGGGCGCTTCACAGCCGGATCTCCGCCGCCAGCGGCGCGTGGTCGGACAGGTGCGACCAGGGCCGGCGCGGCAGCACGATGGGGTGCTGCACCGACGCGCCGCGCACATAGATGCGGTCCAGCGCCAGCAGCGGGAACCGCGCCGGGAAGGTGCGCGCCGCCGCGCCGTAGGACTTCACGAAGACCTCCGCGAGGCCGGCGCAACGGCTCAGCATCCGGTGCGCGCGCTGGCGCCAGTCGTTGAAGTCGCCGGCGACGATCACCGGATCCCCCGGCGGCAGGCTGTCGATCAGCTGGCACAGGCGCTCGACCTGGCGCTGACGGTGCGATTCGCGCAGGCCCAGGTGGACGCAGATCGCGTGCAGCTCGCGGCCGTCGGCCAGCGTGAGCACGCTGTGCAGCAGGCCGCGGCGCTCGGGGCCTTCGACCGAGACGTCGTGGTTGGTGTGCCGCGCGATCGCGAACTTGGACAGCAGCGCGTTGCCGTGGTGGCCCTGCGGATAGACCGCGTTGCGGCCGTAGGCGAAGTCGCTCCACAGGCTGTCCGCGAGGAACTCGTAGTGGGGCGTCTGCGGCCAGGTGGGCACCCGGGCCGCATGCAGTTCATGCTCGCCGAGGACTTCCTGCAGGAAGACGACGTCGGCGGACACGGCCCTCACCGCCTCCCGCAGCTCGTGCAGGATGAAGCGGCGGTTGAAGAAGCCGAAACCCTTGTGGAGATTGACGGTGAGGACGGTGAATTTCATGGCTTGCCCAGGCAAGCCTTGTTCCCGTCACCGCGCCTCGACGGAAGGAGGCGTCAGCGGTCGTCGCCCTGGAGGATCATGGGTCCGACGCACAGGACCCCGAAGGTGAGGGCGAATGCGCCCACGAGAATCGCGCCTATCAGTTCAAGCATGGGGTGCTCCTGGTGGCGGTGCCGCTTGGCAGTGCCGGGATGGCAGTGTCGACTTGCGGCGGGCTCCCGGATCCCTGGGCCGCGTGGCCCGGATCACCGGGTGGGAGCGATCAATACTAGACCTGTCGGACGCCGCGCCGCAATCGCGTCGGACGGAGTCCCACCGCTCGTTCGGGGGATTCCGGGCCCGGGTTGCGCAATCTTTCCAGCCGTGCTCGGAACGGGGACTAGGCGGTATGGCGTGCCGTACGCGTCCGACAAGGGAAAAGGGGCGGCAAGAGCCTTTCAAGGCGGTTGCAAAGCGGCCTCGACCTGACCCTGTCTTGCGCCAACGTAACGTCGGTGCAATGAAGTCCTGCAAAGCGCAACGCGCCGCGCCGGACAGAGGCCGCGCCACTAGATTGCGGGCACTCGTTGCCCAGGAGCATCTACGTGGACCAGCCTCTCCCCAAGCGTCTTCCGAAGTCTCAGTTCGAGCGTCAATCCCGGCCGGCGCCCCGACCGCTTCTGCTGCCCAGGCTCATCAGCCTGGCGCTCGGCGCCGCGGCATTCGGTGCCGCCCATGCGCAGGAAGCGAAGACGCAGGAAGCGAACCAGCTCGACACCGTCGAGGTCCGCGGCGTGCGGGCCACGCTGAAGAAGAACCTGGCCGAGAAGCGCGAGGCGCAGAGCATCGTCGACAGCATCAGCGCGGAGGACGTGGGCAAGTTCCCCGACAAGAACGTGGCCGACTCGCTCCAGCGGGTGCCCGGCATCTCGGTGGACCGCATCTGGGGGGAGGGCAAGGCCATCTTCGTGCGGGGCACCGACAAGAACCTCAACATGACGCAGCTCAACGGCCAGGCCGTGGCGTCTTCCGAGTGGTGGCTGAACGAGCCGCAGACGCGCAGCTTCAACTACGACGTGCTGCCTTCCGAGATCGTCGGCAGTCTCGATGTCTTCAAGAGCCCGTCGGCCGACCTGGATGAAGGTTCCATCGGCGGCCTGGTCATCGTCAAGACGCGCAAGCCGTTGGCTTTCAAGGATCCACTGACGGTGCAGGTCGCCGCCGAGGCCATGTACAGCAAGCTGCCCGGCAAGACCGACCCGCAGCTCTCGGGCCTGCTGAACTGGAAGAACGACGCCAAGACCTTCGGCGTGCTGCTGGCCATCAGCAGCCAGAAGCGCCACATGCGCCGCGACGGCCTGGAGCAGTTCTCCGACGGCAAGTACGACGTGAAGGACCAGAACGGCGTCGTCACCAACGCCTACGCCTCCTGGGGCGGCGGCTCGGCCATCTTCCGCCAGGAGCGCGAGCGCACGACGACCAACCTCGCGCTGCAGTTCCAGCCCAACCCGGCTACCGATCTCGTGCTGAACCTGATGGATTCAGACATGAAGATGAACAACAACAACCAGAACTACCTCTGGCAGGCCGGCGGCCTGGCGGTGGGCGGCGTCATCAGCGCCGTCGACCCGAAGTTCATCACCGTGGCCGACGGCAGCAAGGCGCTGGTCGGCGGCACCTTCGGCCCCAAGACCGGCGTGTCCTTCGAGCCCATCTATCGCGAGAGCTACATCAAGTCGCGCGTGGCCGACCTCGACGGCACCTATCAGGGCGGCAACTGGCAGCTCCACGGCCAGGCAGGCACGACCAACAGCTCGGGCGGCAGCAAGCATGACCGCCACTTCTGGATGGAAGGCGACACGCGCACGACGATCTCGCTGGGGCCGGACCATTACGGCGTGAAGTACCTCGACATCAATCCGCTGGACCCGAACGCGCTGACGCTCAAGTCCGGCGACGACCGCATCCGCCGCATGGACGCCAAGGAGAACTACGCCCAGGGCGACGTCACCTTCGACATCGACGGCGCCGTCGTCAAGGCGGTGAAGGTCGGCGCGAAGTTCCGCGACAACACGCTGAAGAACACCCGCATCCAGGGCACGGCCGGGCCGGGCTCGCCGGGCTGGCAGTCGTTCTCGCTGGCCGACCTGTCCACGGGTCCCTCGCCGTCGCTGAGCCAGGCCGCGGGCACGTCCGACGCGCTGCGGCAGTACGCCTGGTTCGACGACGGACTCGTCGCGAGCAAGGGCATCCCGATGTTCGACCAGGCGATGGTCTACAAGGACGTGCTCAACGAGAACTACAAGATCCACGAGCGGATCGGCGCCGTGTATGCCAAGGCCGACTTCGCGGTGGCGAAGTTCCGCGGCGACGTCGGCCTGCGCGTCGTGCGCACCCAGCAGACCTCGGAGGGCTACCTGGGCAACGCCAGCGGCGGCTTCACGCCCACCAGCGTCGACCACAACTACACCGACGCGCTGCCCAGCCTGAACGTCGTCTACGACCTCAGCAAGGAGGTGGTCCTGCGCGGCGCGGTGTCGCGCGCCATGGCCCGCCAGACCTTCGACCTGCTCAGCCCCGGGTTGCGCCGCGACGGCACGGTACTGTCCAAGGGCTACGCCGGCAACCCGCTGCTCAAGCCGGTGCACGCCAACCAGGCCGAGATCGGCGCCGAGTGGTACTACGCCGATGCGGCGCTGGTCTCGGGCACCTTCTTCATCAAGAAGCTGGACACCTTCACCTACAAGGCATCCAAGTCCGAGCAGGTGGGCGGCGAGACGCTGACCGTGGAGCGCCCCTACAACGCCGACAACGGCGCCGACATCAAGGGCTTCGAGCTGCAGTGGCAGCAGCCCTTCGGCAACACCGGTTTCGGCACGGTCGTGAACTACACCTTCACCGACGCCAAGGCCGGCGCCGTCGCGGGCCAGCCGCGGCTGAAGGTGCTGGGCAACTCGCGCGACCAGTTCAACTTCAGCGGCTATTACGAGCGGGGCGGCATCACGCTGCGCGTCTCCTACAACTACCGCTCCAAGAGCTACGGCAACGTGGAGATGGGCGGTCAGGTCGTCAACGCCGCCTACGGCCAGTGGGACGCGTCGGCCAGCTGGGACGTGACCCGGAACATCGCCCTCTACGCCAGTGCGGTGAACATCAACAACGAGGTCATCAAATCCAACACCGTGGACGGCATCCCCGTCGGCATGTACGAGAACGGCGCGCGCTACAGCGTCGGCGTCCGGGCCAAGTTCTAAGGATCGATGTCCTCCATGCACACCACCACTCTCCCATCCCCCGCACGCCAGGGCGTGCTGCTGCCCATGCTCTTCATCGGGCTGATGTTCTTCATCCTCGGCTTCGTCACCTGGCTGAACGGCTCGCTGATCCCCTTCCTCAAGATCGTCTGCGCGCTCAACAACTTCCAGGCCTTGTGGGTGGCCTTCGCCTTCTACATCGCCTACACGGTGATGGCGCTGCCGTCGGCGGCCGTGCTCGCACGCATCGGCTACAAGAAGGGCATGACCGCCGCGCTGGGCGTCATGGCCGTGGGCGCGCTGGCCTTCATCCCGGCGGCGCGCTCGGGCCAGTACGCGATCTTCCTCGTCGCGCTGTTCACGCTGGCCAGCGGCATGACGCTGATGCAGACGGCGATCAACCCCTACATCGTCTGCATCGGCTCGCGCGAGAGCGCGGCCATGCGCATCTCGATCATGGGCCTCTTCAACAAAGGGGCCGGCATCGTCGTGCCGCTGGTGTTCTCGGCGCTGATCCTGTCGGGCATGGAACGGTTCTCCGAATCCGCGCTCGCGGCGCTGGACGCCGCCGGCCGCGAGGCGCTGCGCAACGAGCTGTCGCAGCGCCTGGTCGTGCCCTACACGGTGATGGCGGCGGGGCTGCTGGTCTTCATGGCGCTGATCCACTTCTCGTCGCTGCGCGAGCCCGATCTGGATGAGGACGATGCGCCGTCGGGTGCGTCTTCGGGCGCGTCTTCGGACGGGGTGAAGCCCTGGGGCGTCTTCCAGCATCCGCAGGTCGTGCTCGGCGCGATCGCGCTGTTCGGCTACGTCGGCGTGGAGGTGATCGCGGGCGACACCATCGGGCTCTATGGTCGTGAACTCGGGGTGGCGCACTACGGGGTGCTGACCTCGTACACCATGGGCTTCATGGTGCTGGGCTATCTGCTGGGCGTGGCGCTGATCCCGAAGTGGATGTCGCAGCGCACCGCGCTCATTCTCTCGGGAGCGGGCGGCATCGCCTTCGTGCTCGGCGTCGCGCTGTCGTCGCCGACGTCGACCGGTGTCTCGCAGGTGCTGCTGGGCTGGGCGGGCGTCCCCGCCGTTCCCGATACGGTGTTCTTCCTGGCGCTGCTGGGCCTGTCCAACGCCCTGGTGTGGCCGGCCATCTGGCCGCTGGCGCTGGAGGGTCTGGGGAAGTACACGGCGGCCGGCTCGGCGCTGCTCATCATGGGCATCGCCGGCGGTGCGCTGATCCCCATGCTCTACGGCCATCTCGCCGATGTGACCAGCCCGCAACTCGGCTACTGGGTCATGCTGCCGTGGTACGCGCTCATCCTGCTCTACGCCCTGTTCGGGAGTCGCCTCAGGAAGTGGTGACGGCGGCGCCATTCTTTCTCCCTCTCCCGCTTGCGGGAGAGGGCAGGGGTGAGGGCCAGCGGCGGTGGCAGTACGGCAGTGAGGGCTCAGCCTGCAGGAAGTGCGACGCGCACTTCGAATCCGCCCGACGGATGATTTCGGAAGCGCACCGTGCCGCCGTGATCGGCCACGATCTCGCGCACGATGGACAGCCCCAGCCCCAGGCCTTCCTTGCGGAGGCTGGCACCGTGCTCCAGCCGCGTGTAAGGCTGGCCCAGGCGGGCGAGGGCGCCGTCGGGCACGCCGGGCCCGCGGTCCCGCACCGTGACGAGCACGAGTCCCGCCTCGTCGCTGCCCACGCTGACCTCCACGGCCTGCGCGGCGTCGCCGTAGAACATCGCGTTGTCCAGCAGGTTGCCGAGCGCGCGCTTGAGCGCCAGCGGCTTGCCGACCACCGTCAGCGGCTCGTTCTGCAGCTCGATCGTGTGTCCGCCCATGCGCGCGTCCCGCACCATCTTCTGCAGCACCAGGTCGATGCGCAGCGGCGCGCGGTTCTCGTGGATGTCGGTGTCCTTCACGATCTGCAGGGCGGTCTTCACCATCATGTCCAGCTCGTCGAGGTCCTCGTGGAACTCGTCCTGCACGGCGGTGTCGTCCAGCAGCTCGCTGCGCAGCCTCAGCCGCGTGATCGGCGTGCGCAGGTCATGCGAGATCGACGCGAACAGCCGCTCGCGATCGCCGATGTAGCGGCGGATGCGCTCCTGCATGTCGTTGAAGGCCTCGATGGCCTGACGCACCTCCTGCGTGCCGCTGACGCGCAGCGGCTTGGGCGCCACGCGCCGGCCCACGAGGGCCGCTGCGTGGCTCAGACCCGCCAGCGGCCGCGTGATCGCACGCACGGCGATCAGCGTCAGCAGCACGGCCAGGCCCAGCGCGATCAGCTGCGGGGTCAGGCGTTGCCAGGTGAAGAACTCCAGCTGTTCGAGGTAGTAGGGATCGGGCAGGGTGCTGCTGAGATAGAGCCAGGTCCCCGGCTCGGTCTCGGCCTGGATGACGAGGAAGGGCGCGGGCCGCTCGACGGCGATCAGCGAGGGTTCCACCCAGCTCTCCGGCAGATCGCTGAGCAGCGCGCCGCTGGGCGACACCGCCAGGCCGACGGGCGAGGCCAGCGAGACGCGCACCGGCGTGCCCGGGGGGAGCTGGGTCGTCAGCTCCTGGGTGACCCGCTGTTCCAGCATGCGCGCCATGGCCTGGTCGGGCAGGGGCGTCACCGTCACCGCGGCGTTGTTGAAGAACACCTGGAAGCGCGTGCCGCCCATGGTGCGCAGCTGCTCGATGAGCAGGGGCCGGTAGGCGGCGGGCAGTTCGCGCAAGGCGCGCACGGCCCCCATCGCGCCGCTGGTCACATGATGGGCGGCCAGCTCCGTCTGGCGCCGCACCCGCTGCTCGATCTGGCTGTACCAGACGAGGTTGACCGTGAGCTGCACCAGGGCCAGTCCGCCCAGCATGGCCAGGACGAAACGGCCCTGCAGGCTGTCGAACAGGAACTTGCGGGCGCGCTGCCAGGCGGATTCACGGCGCATGCCGCGGCGTCACGGTCGTCGAGAACACATAGCCCGAGCCGCGCACGGTCTTGATCAGCGCGGGCTGCTTGCCGTCGTCCTGCAGGCGCTGGCGCAGGCGGCTCACCTGCACGTCCAGCGAGCGGTCCAGCGGTCCCAGGTCGCGTCCGCGCGTGACCTCGGCCAGGCGGCTGCGGTCCAGCACCTCGCCGGGGTGTTCGACGAGCAGCTTGAGCAGCTGGAAGTCCATGCCCGACAGCGCCGTGGCCGTGCCGTCGGGGTCGACGAGGCTGCGCTCCAGCAGGTCCAGCGTGAAGCCGTTGAAAGCGTAGTAGCGCGGCTCGCGGGTCTTCTCCTGGCCGGTGCGACGCGTGATGGCCTTGATGCGCGCCAGCAGCTCGCGCGGGTTGAAGGGCTTGCCGAGGTAGTCGTCCGCGCCCAGCTCCAGGCCGACGATGCGGTCGGTCTCGTCCGCGCTCGCGGTCAGCATGATGACCGCCACCTCGGAGCGGCGGCGCACCGACTGGCACAGCGTGAAGCCTTCGGTGTCGGGCAGCATGACGTCGAGGATGCACAGGCTGATCTCGTCGCGGTGGCGCTCGAACTCCGCCATGAAGCTGGCGCCGTCGTGGGCCAGCAGCACCTCGTACTGGTTCTTCTCCAGGTAGGTCTTCAGCAGGCTGCGGATCTTCTGGTCGTCGTCGACGATCAGGATTTTTCTCGGGGTCATGGGGCGGCTTTCCTCGGACTCAGCGCGCGCAGCAGGCCCTGCAGCTTGCGCTGGGCGGCGGCGGGCGTCTGGCTGGGGTCCAGCGCGAAGCGGTGGACGGTTTCGATGATCGCGTTCTTGCCGATCTCGCCGAAGGCCATGCGGTGCACGAGGCTGGGCACGCGCGGCGTGGCGGGGTTGGCGAAGAGGTGGAAGGAGGCCTGCGCGCAGGGGTCCAGTTCGTCCACCGGCACGTCGCGGCGCACGGGGATGGAGCCCTTGATGCGGTTGTAGCCCAGCTGCAGCGTGGCGCTGCCGAGCAGCTCGGCCATCTTCTCCTGATCGGCCTGGCTGCCGCCGTTGCCGCTCAGCATGGCCAGCGTGTCGATGCTGTAGAGGTGGGCCTGGGCGGTGCCCGGCACGGCCTTGCAGGTGAAGTCGCGCTCGCCTTCCAGCCCCAGGGTGCCGAGCTCGCCGCGGGCCCAGTCGCCCATGATCATCATGGCGCTGCGCTCGTTGGCGAAGTCGGCGACGACCTCGGTCCAGGGCCGCTCGCCGGGCGCCGCGCCGCCGGCGGGCAGCGCGAGGTTGCGCCAGTTGCGCAGTCGCCTGAGCGCGCGCTCCAGGGCGGGATCCTCGAAGGCGCTGAGGTCGCGCTGCTCCAGCATGCGGCGGTACAGCGCGGGGCCGGCTTCGCTGAGCAGCAGCGCCTCGAAGACGGTGGCCACCTGCCAGGGCTCGTCGCTGAAGGCCACCGGCGTGACGCCGGCCGCGCGCAGCTTGATCGCGGCGCGCTCCAGGCCGTCCCAGTCGTTCGGAGGCTCGATCCCGTGGCGCTTGAGCAGGGCCTTGTTCAGGTAGAGGTTGTTGATGCGTTGGATGCCCAACGGCGCTGCGACGATGTGGCCGCGCACGGTGACCTGGGCCATCACCTGCGGGAACATGACCGAGGACCAGTTGCGTCTGGCCGCCACGCCGTCGAGTTCGAGCAGCAGGCCCATGTCGGCCCACTCGTTCATGGACGCGCCGTTGAGCTGCGCCACCTGGGGCGCCATGCGGCGCAGGATGCGTTCGTTCAGCACCTTGATGGCCGGGCCGCCGCCGCCGCCGGCGACCGCGCCGTCGACCCATTTCAAGCCGTTCTCGGCCATGCGCGCGGCGACGTGGTTGGCCGCGGCCCGCTCGCTGGCGGAGGTCCACCAGTGCAGCACGTTCAGCTCACGCGCGCCGTCGACGGGCGGGGCGGCCACGGCCGGGCCGGCCGCCAGGACCGCGCAACTCCAGGGCAACACCGCCGACGCCACCATGCGTCGCATCTTGCGGGTTGCCCAGGCGCGCCCACCTTGCGTTTTGTACGACCACTGTAATGTTGTGTGACTCAAGGACGCCGCCGGCTGCAGGGAGGCGTGGATTGTCTTGAGCGCGCCTTCGGATGGCGATTGGGGCTTTACCGCGAGGCGCTGGCGTCGGGCGCGCGCAAGGAAGTTCGGCCGTCCGGCCCACGACGCGCCGGCCGTTCTCTAGGAACTCGCGGAACCGGAAGCCGCCGCGCCAAAGAGGTCCGGCCAAAGAGAAAGGGGTCGCGCCTTTCGGTGCGACCCCTTCCGGATCTGTTGGTGGAGAGGAGGAGGATCGAACTCCCGACCTTCGCATTGCGAACGCGACGCTCTCCCAGCTGAGCTACCCCCCCAACGAAGACATCGACTATAGCAGAGATTTCACGAATGCCGCCTGGCCGGCTGGAACTGGCATGGAGTTCGCACAACGCGCTGCGGACCTCACCAGCGGCAGCCCTTGTCGCGCGCGGCGTCCCGCACCAGCGGAACGACCGCCAGCAGGCCCTTGTCGGCGTAGGCCTTGCGGCATTCCTGCTGGCCGGCTTCGCGGATCTTGTCGGCGAGCGGGTCTTTCTCTTCCGGCGGTTTGGGCACCGCGGAGATCACGCCCGACGGCAGCCCGCGCGGGCGCATCGGTCCGCGCGCCGCGTTCATGTCGAGGTTCAGCTTGGGCGCGTTCGGCGGCGTCGAGGCCGGTGTCGCCACGTCATGGCCGGTGCGCGCGCCCGCGTCCGGCGCGCCGACGCTGGGTTGCGTCGTCGTCGGCGTGGTCGAGCCGTCGAGCGAGATCCGGTTCGCGGGCGTCGGCGTCGGTGACGGCGTGGTGGACACGCGCGGTTGCGCCGTTGGTGCCGCGGTCGGTGCGGGTGTCGGCGCAGTCGTTGCGGGAGGCGTCGGAGCGGGGCTTGGCGTCGGCGTCGGGGCGGGCGCGGGCGCTGGCGTAGGAGTCGGCGGCGCCACCGGCGTTGCAGGCGCAGGCGTCGGTGCCGGTTGAGGCGCTGCGGCCGGCGCCGGCGTCAACGGCGGAAGCTCGGCGGGCGCCTTGAGATCCGTCGGCACGGGCGGAGCCGTCGTCCGCTCGATCGGCGAACGATCGAGGCGTCTGACCGTCGTGGGCGTCTCGCTGAGGATGGGCGCGGGGCGCTCCGGCAACTGCAAGGTCGGCGAGGGCGCCTGCAGGGCCTCCGTCGGAGCCGCCGGACGCGTCGGTGTGGTCTCGCGCGCGGCGGGCGCGATGCGCGTGGGTGCCGCCACCGTGGCCTCGCCCGGGGTGGTCAGCGTCGTGATCGCGGGCGCGGGTTCGACGGCTGGCGCTGGCGTCGGTGTCGGCGCTGGGGACGGCGACGGCACGACCGCTGGCAACGGTGAGGGCGCAGGCGCCGGGGTTGGCGTCGGCGGCGCCGGCGAGGGTGCAGGGGCCGGTGCGGGCACTGGCGTCGGTGCCGGAGGCGGCGGCGCAGGCGTCCGTGTCGGCGCGGGCGCCGGCGTCGTGGCGGCCGGCGGCGCGCTGCGATCCGCAGGCGCGTCGCCGGTCAGTTCATCGCCGGGCTGTTGCCGCCATTGCCCCTGGCGCGCGGCGCCGGGCGTCTTCTGTTCTTCCAGAGTCGGCGGTCGTTCCCGCACCGCGCCGCCGGAGCGTGGCTGTTTGGCGTCGCCGACCGGTCCGCGCTCGGGAATCACGATGGCGGGTTCGCCTGAGCCGGGTTCGTAGCGGTCACCCTGCAGGCGCACGTTCAAGGGGCCCCAGACGCCTTCGCCGGGCTTGGCGGTGCCGCCGGGCGCGTTGCCGATCGCCACCAGCAGCAGCACATGTAGCAGGACCGCCAGCAGCAGGGCTTGCCCCATCTGGTCGGGGACTCGGTGCAGCGGTGTCAGGGCGGGATCGAGGACGGCGGACAAGGTGGATCGCGAGGATCGCGGCGGACGGCGCTGGGGCGCAGCATAGCCGGGATCAACACGGTCCCGTGTCAGGACTTGCTCAGGTGCCCGGATTGGCCTGGTTCAGGTCGGCGCGGCGCGCGCCCGTGAAGCGCTTGGCCCAGTAGGCCTCGCGCATGTCCTCGACGCGCACGGCGCCGCCGACGCGCGGCGAATGGATGAACTTGCCTTCGCCCACGTAGATGCCGACGTGCGAGAAGGTCGCGCGCATCGTGTTGAAGAAGACCAGATCGCCGGGCTTGAGGTCTTCCTTCTTGATCGGCACCAGGCTGGACAGCTTGGCCTGCTCGTCGGCGCGACGCGGCAGCACCAGGCCCACGCTCATCTCGAAAATGTGGCGGGTGAAGCCGCTGCAGTCGAAGCCGTTGTTGACGGAGTTGCCGCCGCGCTTGTACGGCACGCCCAGGAAGTTCATCGCCGACAGGACCAGGTCCGAGGCGTTGTCGCGCACGCGGTTCAGCAGGCCCGGGGCGGGGGCGTCGGCGCCCGGCGTCGCGGGCGAGGACGTCTGCGCCTGCGCGACGATGCCGCGCTGCTGCAGGAAACGGGCGACGGATTCGCTGGCGTTCGCGTTACCGGCGGCAGCACCCATCAGGGCGGTCGGCGGCAGCGAGGCGGTCGCCGTCGGTGTCGTGTTGTTGGCGGCGGCTGCGGTCGGGGCGACCAGCGCGGCAGCGGTGCCCGCCGCAGCCACGGTCGTCACGGCGGCGGTCGCGGCCGCCGGCGAGCGCATCAGGCTCTGGCCGTAGGCGCCCATCATCGTGCCGGCGGGCGGAGCGGCCTCGGACTTGGCGTCCCTCGCTTCGGTCTTCACCGATGCAACCTTGTCCGAGCTCTTCGTTTCCGGCTTGGCCGAAGCGACCTTGTCGGCGCTCGCCTTCTCGGCAACGGTCTTCTCGGTGGCGATCTCGGTCGACGGGGACTTGTCCTCGTCGGCCTTGGTCTTCTTGTCCTTGCCGGCGTCCTTGCTCGCGACCTGCTTCGAGGACTTGGCGTCCTTGCCGTCCTTCGCGGACTTGGTCGTCGACTTCGCTTCAGCGGTCTTCTTGGTGGCAGGTTTTGCCGCCGGCTTGGCTGCTGCCTTGGCCGGCGCCGCCTTGGCTTGCGCCTTCGGCTTGTCCTGCGACTCGGTGGTGGACGACGTCGACTGTTGCGCCCAGCAACTACCGCTCGCGAAGACGCAGATCAGCCCCAGTGCGGCCATGGCGCGCTGGAGCTTCTTGTGTCGGGGAGCGGAGCGGGAAGGACGAACAGTACTCATCGGTGTTGGGCGCGGAGACTAGGCACCATCTCCGTACCGGTCAAGCGCGAATGCCCGCAGGTGCGCGCCTGGCTAGGGAAAGTCCGGGCGTGGCCACGAGACCCTTCCCAGGAAAACCCGGATTGGACCACAGCCCCCCTGCGCAAGGCTGTGAACGAAAGTTTCAGAAAAGCTGTCGATGCGAGGATCCGTGCGGAATTCGCGCATTCGAGACCCACATCCAAGGAGACCCTGATGACCGAGAGCTACGCGGCCATGTACCGGCGTTCGATGGACGATCCAGACGGCTTCTGGACCGAACAGGCGCAGCTGATCGACTGGGCTCGGCCGTTCGAGCAGGTCTGCGACACGAGCCGGCCGCCGTTCGCGCGCTGGTTCGTGGGCGGGCTCACGAACCTGTGCCACAACGCGGTGGACCGCCATGCGGCGCAGCGGCCCGGCGACGCGGCCTTGATCTGGGTGTCGAGCGAGGTGGGGGAGGAGCGCGTGCTCTCCTTCGCCGAGCTGCAGCGCGAGGTCGAGGCCATGGCCGCGATGCTGATCGAGCAGGGCGTCGGCATCGGCGACCGCGTGCTGATCTACCTGCCGATGATTCCCGAAGCGGCGTTCGCGATGCTGGCCTGCGCGCGCATCGGTGCCATCCACTCGGTGGTGTTCGGCGGCTTCGCCAGCCACGCGCTGGCCGATCGCATCGACGACGCCGAGCCGAAGCTGGTCGTCAGCGCCGATGCCGGCAGCCGCAACGGCAAGGTCGTGCCCTACAAGCCGCTGCTCGACGAGGCGATCCGCCTCGCCGCGCACAAGCCGGCGAAGGTGCTGATGGTGGACCGCGGGCTGAGCGCGTTCGAACGCGTCGAGGGCCGCGATCTCGACTACGCCTTGCAACGCGAGCGGCTGCTCGACACGCGCGTGCCCTGCGAGTGGCTGCCGTCCGACGCCATCAGCTACACGCTCTACACCAGCGGCACGACGGGCCGGCCCAAGGGCGTGCAACGCGACGTCGGCGGCTACGCCGTCGCGCTGGCCGCGAGCATGAAGCACATCTACGACGGCCATCCGGGCGAGACCTTCTTCTCCACCAGCGACATCGGCTGGGTCGTCGGCCACAGCTACATCGTCTACGGCCCGCTGATCGCGGGCATGGCCACGCTGATGTACGAAGGCACGCCCGTGAGTCCCGATGCGGCGATCTGGTGGCAGCTCGTCGAGCGCCACCGCGTCACGGTGATGTTCAGCGCGCCGACCGCGGTGCGGGTGCTGAAGAAGCAGGACCCCGCCTGCCTGACGCGGCACGACCTGTCGTCGCTGCGCGCGCTGTTCCTGGCCGGCGAGCCGCTCGACGAGCCGACCGCGCGCTGGATCGCCGACGCGATCGGAAAACCCATCGTCGACAACTACTGGCAGACCGAGACCGGCTGGCCCATCCTGACGCTGGCGCGCGGCGTCGAGCCGGCGGAGCCGAAGTTCGGCTCGCCCGGGGTGGCGATGTTCGGCTACCGCGTCCAGCTCCTCGACGAACGGACCGGCGAGGTGCTGGACGCGCCGAACCAGAAGGGCCTGCTCACCATCGCCTATCCGCTGCCGCCGGGCTGCATGCAGACCGTCTGGCGCGACGACGAGCGCTTCGTGCGCACCTACTGGGACAGCGTGCCGGGCCGGCAGGTGTACTCGACCTTCGACTGGGCCTTGCGCGACGAGGACGGCTACTACTTCATCCTCGGGCGCAGCGACGACGTCATCAACGTGGCCGGTCACCGGCTCGGCACGCGCGAGATCGAGGAGTGCATCGCCGGCCACCCGGCGGTCGCGGAGGTGGCCGTGGTCGGCGTCGCGGATCAGCTCAAGGGTCAGGTCGCGATGGCCTTCGCAGTACTGAAGGATCCGACGCGCGCCGCCACGCCGCAGGACGCGCTGGCGCTCGAAGGCGAGATCCTCAAGCGCGTCGATCAGCGCCTGGGCGCGGTGGCGCGGCCGTCGCGGGTGCGCTTCGTGGCGCTGCTGCCGAAGACGCGCTCCGGGAAACTGCTCCGTCGCGCCATCCAGGCCGTCTGCGAACATCGCGATCCCGGCGACCTGATCACCCTCGACGATCCGGCCGCGTTGCAACAGATCCACGAGCTGATGAAGGGGACGACCTGATGAAGCAAAGGCCTGCGTTGATCCTGGCCGCCTGCGCGCTGATGAGCGCGCCGGCGTTCGCTGAACTGGAGTTCGGCTTGTCCCCGCTGCCCACGCCGGCGTTCCCCAGCTTCGCCGACGGCAAGGCCGTGGACCAGGCCTGCGATGCCGGCCTGAAGGCGCTGAACGCCGAGGTCGCCCAGCTGGCCGGCCGCAAGGTCGACAAGGGCTGGCTCGCGGCCTACGACCTAGTGATCGCGCATCACGAGGATGCGCGCTTCCCGATCGACTTCGTCCAGAACGTGCATGCCGACAAGTCCGTGCGCGACGCCGCCCAGGACTGCGCGCTGCGCTGGACCGATTTCCAGACCGCGCTGACGCAGAACGAGAAGATCTATCGCGGCCTGAAGACCGCGCCCGCCGCCAACGCGATCGACCGGGAGCTCAAGCGCAACGCGCTGGGCCTGTTCGAGGACAGCGGCGTCGGCCTGTCCAAGGACAAGCGGGCGCGCGCCAAGGAGATCCTGGACCGGCTCTCCGCGCTCGACCAGCAGTTCTCGAAGGCGATCCGCGACGCCAACATCCGTGTCGCGTTCACCGCCGACGAACTGCGCGGAGTGTCCGACAGCGTCTGGAAGGACAAGCCCCGCGACGACCAGGGACGGTATCTGCTCGGCGTCGACAACCCGACCTACACCGCGCTGATGCAGACCGCCGAGAACGGCGCCGCGCGCGAGCGCATCTGGCGCGCCAAGACCAACGAAGGCGGCGAGGGCAACCTCAAGCTGCTGACCGAGATCATCACGCTGCGCAAGGAATACGCCGGCCTGTTCGGCTACGACAACTACGTCGACTTCAACCTGCGCCGCCAGATGGCCAAGGACGCGGCGACGGCGACGCGATTCCTCCGCGAGGTCAAGGGCACCGTCCAGCAGGGCGAACGCGCCGATCTGGAGGAGCTCCGCCGCGCGAAGGCGACGCACCTGGGCACCGCGGTCGAGGTCACCACGGTCACGCAATGGGACGGCGTCTACTACGCCGAGCGCATCCGCAAGCAGCGCTTCACCGTCGACCAGGAGGCTTTCCGGCCGTACTTCCCGCCCGCGGAAAGCCTGGCCTTCACGCTGCGCGTCGTCGACCGGCTGCTCAACGTCACGCACACGCCGGTGTCAGTACCCGGCCTCTGGCATCCTGACGTCAAGGCCTATGTCGTCCGCGACGGATCCTCGGGCAGGTCGCTGGGCACGCTCTACGTCGACCCGTTCCCGCGCGACGGCAAGTACAACCACGCGGCGGTCTGGCCGCTGCGGTCGAGCAGCACGCGCCTGGGCCGCCATCCCGCCGCGGCGCTGGTCGTCAACCTCGATCGCGGCGGGCTGTCGCTGGACGAGCTGGAGACGCTGCTGCACGAGCTCGGCCACGCGGTCCACAACAACCTGGCCAACACCCGCGACGTGTCGCTGGGGCAGTGGGCGGTGATGCACGACTTCGTCGAGGCGCCGTCGCAGATGCTCGAGGACTGGGTCTACGACCCGAAGGTGCTCAAGCTGATGGCCGAGGTCTGCCCGTCCTGCAAGCCGGTGCCCGACGAGCTCGTCGGCAAGGCCCGCGAGGCGCGCGACTTCGCCAAGGGCACGAAGTTCGGCCGCCAGCATCTGTACGCGAGTTATGACCTCGCGCTGCACGGCGCGACCATCCAGGATCCGCTGGCGCTGTGGGCGAAGATGGAAGGCGACACGCCGCTGGGCCACGTGACCGGCACGATGTTCCCGTCGCGCTTCGCGCACATCGCGGGCAGCTACGGCGCGGGCTACTACGGCTACCTGTGGAGCCTGGTCGTCGCGATGGACCTGCGCACGCCGTTCGCGGCGAACAAGCTCGACGCTGCCGTCGGTCGTCGTTATCGCGAAGCGGTGCTGTCGCGCGGCGCGGAGAAACCGGCGCCGGCGCTGGTGCGCGATTTCCTCGGCCGTGACGCCAACGCCAACGCGTTCTACGACTACTTGCGCAAGTAGGTCGCCCGCCAGTCGTCGCGGATGAACTGCACCACGGCGTCCTCATGGTGGAAGCCGATGATGCGGTGCGCGGCCTGCTTCACGTCGTCGCTGGCGTTGGCCATGGCGATGGCGTGATGCGCGGACTTCAGCATCGTCAGGTCGTTGACCTGGTCGCCGAAGACGACGAGCTCGCGCTCGTGCAGCGCGTAGCGCTGCGCCAGCGTGGCGATCGCCTGGTCCTTGCTGGCCCGGCGGTCGTGGACGTTCAGCCAGGGCCAGCCCGGCATGTAGAGGTCTTCGGCCAGGTGCGTGGTGACGAGGTCGCCGCAGGTGGCCAGGATCTCGGCCTGCAGCGCTTCCAGCGGTTCGGCGCGGCCGACCACCAGCAGCGTCACCAGCGGATCGTCCAACTGGTCCTGGAGACGGTCGACGTGGCGCAGCCGCGGGTCGGCGTTGCGCTGGCGCTCGGCGACGAAGCGCTGCTGGCCTTCGTTCTGCACCTCCTGCCAGAACAGCTGGTCGCCCTTGGCGCCGTGCGTCGCGATGAAGGGCATCAGCCCGTGGCGCCGCACGAGCGCGAAGATGGCCTGACCGAGCGCCGGCTCCATCGCGTTGACCAGCTCGTGCCGGCCGGTGCGCAGGTCGCTGATGTAGGCGCCGTTGGACGAGACCACCGGCAGTGAGATCGGCAGGCCTTCGAGGATGCGGGCGATCGACACCACGTGCCGCGCGCTGGCGACGGTGAAGGCCAGCCCCTCGGCCAGCAGTTCGGTGAGGCCGGCGCGGGTGGCGTCGGAGAGGCGGGCCTGCGGATCGAGCAGGGTGCCGTCGAGGTCGGAAACGTAGAAGCGCATGGGTCCTGGGCGTCGCGCGGGAGGGGCGGCGGCCGGTTGCCACCGCATGCCGCGACAGGCGCACATCCTACGCCGCCGGGGTCCGATACTTGCCGGATGCCGCCCATGCCTTCCTCCTCGACGACGCCGCTCGACGTGCTCGGCCGTCCCATCCTCGACGACGCCACGCGCCGCTGGCTGCCCTGGGTCGTCGCGCTGGCGTTCTTCATGCAGACGCTGGACACGACCATCCTCAACACCGCGCTGCCCGGCATGGCGCGCGACCTCGGCGAGGACCCGCTGCGGATGCAGTCCGCCGTCGTCGCCTACCTGCTGACGGTGGCGCTGCTGATTCCCGCGTCGGGCTGGCTGGCGGACCGCTTCGGGACGAGGACAGTCTTCCTCTGGGCCATCGGGTTGTTCAGCGCGGGGTCGCTGGCCTGCGCGGTGTCGCCCAGCCTGCACGTGCTGGTCGCGTCGCGGGTGGTGCAGGGCATAGGCGGCGCGCTGCTGGTGCCCGTCGGACGGCTGGTCGTGCTGCGCGCCTTCCCGAAGGCGGAGTTCCTCGCGGTCATGACCTTCATCAGCCTGCCGGGGCTGCTCGGTCCGCTGCTCGGGCCGACGCTGGGCGGCGTGCTGGTGGAGTTCGTCAGCTGGCACTGGATCTTCCTGATCAACCTGCCGGTCGGGCTGGCCGGCGCCTTCGCCTGCCGACGCTTCATGCCCGAGATCAAGGGCCCCATCGGCAAGCGCTTCGACTGGGGCGGCTACGGGCTGTTCAGCGTCGGGCTGATGCTGATGTCGCTGGCGCTGCAGGGCTTCGGCGAGCACATGGTCAGCGTCGCCGTCTGCTTCGTGATGCTGATCGCCGGCGTGGCCTGCATGATGGCCTACTGGCTGCACGCGACCCGCACCGAGGAGCCCCTCTTCACGCCCGCGCTCTTCGCCGTGCCGACCTTCCGCATCGGGCTGCTGGGCAACGTCTTCGCGCGGCTGGGCAGCGGCGCGACGCCGTTCCTCACGCCGCTGTTCCTGCAGGTGGGGCTGGGGTTCTCGCCGAGCGAGGCCGGACTGTCCATGATCCCGTCGGTGCTGGGCGCGATGTTCACCAAGACGCTGGCGATCCGCCTGATCAAGCGCGCCGGCTACCGCCGCGTGCTGATCGTCAACACGCTGCTGCTGGGCGTGCTGATCGCCAGCTTCGCGCTGATCCCGCGCGGCGTCGGCCATGTGTGGCTGGCGATCCACCTCGGCCTGTTCGGGATGATCAACAGCATGCAGTTCACCGCGATGAACACGCTGACGCTGGGCGACCTCGACGAGCGCACCGCCAGCCCCGGCAACAGCCTGCTGGCGGTGGTGATGCAGCTGTCGATGAGCCTGGGCGTGGCGACGTCCAGCGCCTTCCTGCTCTTGTTCTCGCACGGGCTGCCGCGCACCGAAGGCGCCGCCATCGTGCCCGCCTTCCATGGCACCTACCTGGCGCTGGGCGCGATGGCCGCGCTGGCGGCGTTCATCTTCTACCAGCTGCGCCGCGACGAGGGCGCCGCCGAGGAAACGGTCCAGTCCAAGCTGACCCCCGAAGAGTAGGGTGCATGAAAAAGCCACCCCGAGGGGTGGCTTTGAGGAAGAGCGAAGGCCGGGAGGCCCTGCGTCCCGTGCAGCGTCAGAGCACCTCGGACGCGAAGTCCGCCAGTCGCGAGCGCTCGCCGCGCGCCAGCGTGACGTGGCCGCTGTGGGCCCAGCCCTTGAACTTGTCGACCGCGAAGGTCAGGCCCGAGCTGCCTTCGGTGAGGTAGGGCGTGTCGATCTGCGCCAGGTTGCCCAGGCAGACGATCTTCGTGCCCGGACCCGCGCGCGTGATCAGCGTCTTCATCTGCTTGGGCGTCAGGTTCTGCGCCTCGTCGATGATCACGTACTTGTTCAGGAAGGTGCGTCCGCGCATGAAGTTCAGGCTCTTGATCTTGATCTTGCTGCGCACCAGGTCGTTGGTGGCCGCGCGGCCCCATTCGCCGGCGCCGCTCTCGCCGCGGCCCAGCACTTCCAGGTTGTCGTCGAGCGCGCCCATCCACGGGCCCATCTTTTCCTCTTCCGTGCCAGGCAGGAAGCCGATGTCCTCGCCGACCGGGACCGTCACGCGGGTGACGATGATCTCGGTGTAGCGGCGGTCGTCGAGCACCTGCGACAGGCCGGCGGCCAGCGTCATCAGCGTCTTGCCGGTACCGGCCGAGCCGGTCAGCGTCACGAAGTCGCAGTCCGGATCCATCAGCAGGTTCAGCGCGAAGTTCTGCTCGCGGTTGCGCGCGGTGACGCCCCAGACCGAGTGCTTCTGGTGGCCGAAGTCCTTCAGCGTGCGCAGCACGGCGGTCTTGCCGGTGATCTCCTGCACCTTGGCGTACAGCGGGGCGGCGCCCGGCGCTTCCAGGTAGATCAGCTGGTTGACCAGCAGCGTGGGCACCAGCGGACCGCTGATGCGGTAGAAGGTGGTGCCGCCCTGCTGCCAGCTCTCCATCGTCTTGCCGTGGCGCTCCCAGAAGTCCGCCGGCAGCGCCTGCACGCCGGTGTAGAGCAGGTCGGAGTCCTCCAGCGTCTTGTCGTTGCGGTAGTCCTCCGCCGGCAGACCCAGCGCGCGGGCCTTGATGCGCATGTTGATGTCCTTGGACACCAGCACCACCTCGCGGCCGGGCTGCTGCTGCTTCAGCGCCTGGACGACGCCCAGGATCTGGTTGTCGGCCTTGCCCTGCGGCAGGCCCTGCGGCAGCGGCGTCTCGAACAGCGTGGTCTGGAAGAACAGCTTGCCGCCGGCCTCGCGGTGGCCGGTCTGGTCCAGCGGCAGGCCCTTGGACATCTCCTCGATGGTGCTCGACTTGAGGCTGCCGGCCAGCGCGTCCAGGTCGCGGCTGACCTGGCGCACGTTGCGGGCGACCTCGGTCATGCCCTTCTTGTGGCCGTCCAGCTCCTCGAGCGTGATCATCGGCAGGTAGATGTCGTGCTCCTCGAAGCGGAACAGCGACATCGGGTCATGCATCAGCACGTTGGTGTCGAGCACGAACAGCTTGGGATCGCCGACCGGCTTGCGCGCCTTCGAGCGGGCCGGGGCGGATTTCTTCGCCGGGGCCTTGGACGGGGCGGGCGAGACCAGCGCCAGCGAGGGCGACTGGCCGCCGCGGGCTTCGACCGGCTCGGTGCGGGTGCGGGCGTTGGACGCCTGCGGCTGAACGCCCGCGCTGGTCGGTGCGGTGGCCGGGGCCGGCAGCTCCGCGCGCGCCTCGGCCCGAGGCGCGGTATCAGCGCGCGATTCAGCACGGGAGGCGGCGATGGGGGCGGACGGTCTGGCCTCGAGCGCGGGCGGGCGTTTGCTGGGCGACAGGTCGGTCGCGAAGGCGTCGGAATCTAGGCGGCTGGCGCGCTTGGTCGGAGGCTTGGGCAGTGGCATGTGCGGGGGTGACGGGCTTGCGTGATGAGCCTGGGGCGATGCCGACCAGGGGTCATGCCCCGGGCCTGACGGGCGCTGGCGATGCCGGAGGTGTCGGCGGCATCGGTGGCCTCGAATTCGCTGGCGGATCCCAGAAGACAAAAAGCCGCACCGGGGCCGGTGCGGCTCGTCTTCGGGAGGTCATTCGCTGCGATCAGGCACAGGGGCATGCGACTGATTATGCACAACTCCTGACCCGCGCCCATGACGGACGCAAGAAGATCGTCAGGCGCGGATCAGACGCCCTTCAGGGCGGGTCCGCGACAGATCAGGCGGCTTCCTTCTTGAGGGCCTTGACGGCCTTCAGGACTTCCTCGACATGGCCGGCGACCTTCAGGCCACGCCACTCTTCGCGCAGGATGCCCTGGGCGTCGATCAGGAAGGTCGAGCGTTCGATGCCCTTGACCTTCTTGCCGTACATGATCTTGTTCTTGACCACGCCGAACATGTGGCAGAGTTTCTCTTCCGTGTCGGCGATGAGCTCGAACGGCAGTTCCAGGTTCTGCTTGAACTTGTCGTGCGAGGCCATGTTGTCGCGGGAGACTCCCAGCACGACGGCGCCGGCCTTGACGAATTCCTTGTGATGATCGCGGAACTGCATCGCTTCGGTCGTGCAGCCCGGGGTGTTGTCCTTCGGATAGAAGTACAGCACCACGACCCGTCCCAGGAATTCCTTGGGAGTGAACTTCACGCCTCCCGTGGCAAGAGCTTCAATGTCCGGGAGGGGTTTGTTGAGCGCTGGCGTCATGTGGCGTTCTTCAGAGAGATGTGCCCGGGTGGGCATAGCCAGCGATTATACGTTGAATGGGTCGTTCCTCGCCCCCTCTGACATGGACGAGTGATTGGCCTCCCTGGGAGAGGGAGGGAAGGGGCGATCAAGACTCGATCAGGACTCGATCAGGACTCGATCAGGAGCGCCGCCAGCACCGCCCGACCTTCGCTCGCCAGCACGTTGTAGGTGCGGCAGGCGGCGCCGATGTCCATGGTCTCCATGCCGATGCGGGCCTGGATCAGGCCGCGGTACAGCGCCGGCCGCACGAAGCGCAGCTTCGAGCCGCTGCCGAAGATCACCAGTTCCGGCTTGAGCTTGAGGATGCGCTCGAAGTGGGCCTCGCCGAGGTCCTCGAAGCGGGTGACGTCCCAGTTCTCCGGCTGGCCCTGCCAGGGCACGAGCACGCTGTGGGCCTGCTCGACGCCGTTGACCCACACGTGGTTCAGGTCGTGGGCCGAGATCATGTTGCCGCCTAGCGGCTGGTCGGGTTGAAATTTCATTGAGGGTGATTCTGGCAGCGACGGAGGGTGTGTCCCCGCGGGCGTGGGATTACCCGCGATAACCCTGTGTTTAAATCGATGGCCCCGATTTTCCCCTCTGGGAAAGTCGCCACCTTCCTGCCCGGAGCCATCTTGAGAACCGTCGCCAAGTCCAGCAAGCTTTCCAGCGTCAGTTACGACATCCGCGGACCCGTGCTGGACAAGGCGCGGCAGATGGAGGAAGAGGGCCAGAAGATCATCAAGCTCAACATCGGCAACACGGCGGTGTTCGGGCTGACGCCGCCGGACGAGATCGTGCAGGACATGATCCGCAACCTGGCCGACGCGGGCGGCTACACCGACAGCAAGGGCCTGTTCGCGCCGCGCAAGGCGGTGGTGCACTACACGCAGGAGAAGGGCATCCGCGGCGTCACGGTGGACGACGTCTACCTGGGCAACGGCGCGTCCGAGCTGATCCAGATGGCGATCAACGCGCTGGTCAACGACGGCGACGAGATCCTGATCCCCTCGCCCGACTTCCCGCTGTACACGGCGGTGGTGGGCCTGTCGGGCGGACGCCCGGTGCACTACCTGTGCGACGAGGGCAGCGGCTGGCTGCCGGACCTGGCGGACATCGAAAGCAAGATCACGCCGCGCACGCGCGGCATCATGGTCTGCAACCCCAACAACCCGACCGGCGCGCTGTATCCGGACGACGTGCTGCTGGGCATCATCGAGATCGCGCGGCGCCACGAGCTGATCGTCTTCGCCGACGAGATCTACGACAAGACGCTCTACGACGGCAACACCCACACCAGCATGGCCAGCCTGGCCGACGACGTGCTGTTCGTGACCTTCAACGGCCTGTCCAAGAACTACCGCAGCTGCGGCTACCGCGCCGGCTGGATGGTGGTGTCGGGCGAGAAGCGCCACGCCCGCGACTACATCGAGGGCCTGAACATGCTGGCCTCGCTGCGGCTGTGCGCGAACACGCCGGGCCAGCTCGCGATCCAGACGGCGCTGGGCGGCTACCAGAGCATCAAGGACCTGGTCGCGCCGACCGGCCGGCTCTGCCACCAGCGCGACCTCGCGTACGAGCTGCTGACGCAGATCCCCGGCGTGAGCGTCGTCAAGCCCAAGGCCGCGCTTTACATGTTCCCCCGCCTCGACCCCAAGATCTACCCGATCGAGGACGACCAGCAGTTCGCCTACGAGCTGCTGGCCGAAGAGAAGGTGCTGATCGTCCAGGGGACGGGCTTCAACTGGCAGGCCCCCGATCATTTCCGGCTCGTGTTCCTGCCCAACACGGACGATCTCCGTGAAGCCATCGGCCGCATCGAGCGATTCCTGGCGCAATACCGCAAACGCCACGCACGCTGACCTCCCGACCTTCTGAAAGACAAGACGATGAACCCGATCAAAGTTGGCCTGCTGGGCATTGGCACCGTCGGCAGCGGCACCTTCCAGGTGCTGCGCCGCAACCAGGAAGAGATCCGTGGACGCGCCGGCCGCGGCATCGAGATCGCGATGGTGGCCGACCTGGATGTGGAGCGCGCCCGCAGCATCGTGGGCGACGCCTGCACGGTGGTGGGCGACGCGCGCGAGGTGATCGCCAATCCGGAGATCGACATCGTCGTCGAGCTGATCGGCGGCTACGGCATCGCGCGCACGCTGGTGCTGGACGCGATCAAGGCCGGCAAGCACGTGGTGACGGCCAACAAGGCGCTGCTGGCGGTGCACGGCAGCGAGATCTTCGCCGCGGCGCGCGAAAAGGGCGTGATGGTCGCCTTCGAGGCGGCGGTGGCCGGCGGCATCCCCATCATCAAGGCGCTGCGCGAAGGCCTGACGGCCAACCGCATCGAGTGGATCGCCGGGATCATCAACGGCACCACCAACTTCATCCTGTCGGAGATGCGCTCCAAGGGGCTGGATTTCGCGACGGTGCTGAAGGAGGCGCAGCGGCTGGGGTATGCCGAGGCCGATCCGACCTTCGACATCGAGGGCGTGGACGCCGCGCACAAGGCCACGATCATGAGCGCGATCGCGTTCGGGATCCCGGTGCAGTTCGAGCAGGCGCATGTCGAGGGCATCACGGCGCTGCAGGCGACCGACATCAAGTACGCCGAACAGCTGGGCTACCGCATCAAGCTGCTGGGCATCGCGCGCAGAAGAGACAAGGGCATCGAGCTGCGCGTGCATCCGACGCTGATTCCGGCGGGCCGCCTGATCGCGAACGTCGAAGGCGCGATGAACGCGGTGCTGGTGCAGGCCGATGCGGTCGGCACGACGCTGTACTACGGCAAGGGTGCGGGCGCGGAGCCGACGGCCTCGGCGGTGATCGCCGACCTGGTCGACATCACGCGCCTGGCGACGGCCGATCCGGACCACCGCGTGCCGCACCTGGCCTTCCAGCCGGACGCGATGAACGACACGCCTATCCTGCCGATGGCGCAGGTGCAGACGGCGTTCTACCTGCGCCTGCGGGTGGCGGACCAGGCGGGCGTGCTGTCGAGCATCACGACCATCCTGGCCGAGCATCAGATCAGCATCGACGCGGTGCTGCAGCGCGAGTCGGCCGAAGGCGAAAGCCAGACCGACCTGATCATCCTGACGCACGACACGCAGGAAGGCCGCATGAGCGAGGCGCTGGCGAAGATGCAGGCGCTGACGACGGTGCTGGCGCCTATCGTGAAGCTGCGCAAGGAAGAGCTGGCGTGAAGTACCTGAGCACCCGCGGCGACAAGACCGAGCGCCACTTCTGCGACATCCTGCTGGAGGGCCTGGCGCCCGACGGCGGGTTGTACCTGCCGACCGCGTACCCGCAGGTCGACGGCGCCACGCTGGCGCGCTGGCGCGGCCTCTCGTACGCCGACCTGGCGTTCGAGATCCTGTCGCTCTACATCGACGACATCCCCGCCGCCGACCTGAAGGCGATCGCGCACCGGACCTACACCGAAGCCGTCTTCGGCACGCCGCAGATCACGCCGCTGAAGCCGCTGGAGCCGGGTCTGGCGCTGGTGGCCCTGTCCAACGGCCCGACGCTGGCCTTCAAGGACATGGCGATGCAGCTGCTCGGCCAGCTGTTCGAGTACGAGCTGCAGCGCCGCGGCGAGACGCTCAACATCCTGGGCGCGACCTCCGGCGACACCGGCAGCGCCGCCGAGTACGCGATGCGCGGCAAGGCCGGCATCCAGGTCTTCATGCTGAGCCCGCACGGCCGCATGAGCCCGTTCCAGCAGGCGCAGATGTTCAGCCTGCAGGATCCGAACATCCACAACATCGCCGTGCAGGGCGTGTTCGACGACTGCCAGGACATCGTCAAGGCGGTGTCCAACGACCTCGCGTTCAAGCGCGGTCACCGCATCGGCACCGTCAACTCGATCAACTGGGCGCGGCTGCTGGCGCAGGTCGTCTACTACTTCGCCGCCTACTTCCAGGCGACGAAGTCCGACAGCGAACGCGTCAGCTTCACCGTGCCGTCGGGCAACTTCGGCAACGTCTGTGCGGGCCATGTGGCGCGCATGATGGGCCTGCCCATCGAGCGCCTGGTCGTCGCGACCAACGAGAACGACGTGCTCGACGAGTTCTTCCGCACCGGCGTCTACCGCCCGCGCGGCGCCGAGCACACGCTGGAAACCTCCAGCCCGTCGATGGACATCTCCAAGGCGAGCAACTTCGAGCGTTTCGTGTTCGACCTGCTGGATCGCGACGGCGACCGCGTGAAGCGGCTGTTCGGCGAGGAGCTGGCCTCGAAGGGCTTCTTCGAGATCACCGCCGAGGAGCGTGCGCGCATCGGCGAGCGCTACGGCTTCGTCTCGGGCCGCAGCACGCATGAAGACCGCGTCGCGACGATCCGCTTGTGCCACAAGCAATACGGCGTCGTGATCGACACGCACACCGCGGACGGCCTGAAGGTGGCGTTGGTCCATCGCGAGCCGGGCGTGCCCATGCTCGTGCTCGAAACGGCACTGCCGGCCAAGTTCGCTGTCACCATCGAGGAAGCGCTCGGGATCGTGCCGCCGCGGCCGGCCGCGTTGGACGACCTCGAATCGCGCCCCAAGCGCGTGAGCGTGATGCCGGTCTCGGTGGATCAGGTCAAGCAGTTCATCGTCGACCATGTCTGACGCGAAGAACGCTCCGGGCGCACCGCGCGCGCCGATGATGCCGATGGAGGAGGCGCTGGAGCGCCTGCTCTCGCAGGTCACGGCCCTGGGTCGGACCGAGTCCGTGACGACGCCGCTGGCGCGCGGCCGCGTGCTGGCGCAGGACCTGGTGTCGCCGCTGGACGTGCCGCCCTACGACAACAGCGCGATGGACGGTTACGCGATGCGCGCGGCCGACGTCGCGGCGCTGGGCGGCGAGGGCGCGGTGCTGCCGGTGTCGCAGCGCGTGCCGGCAGGTTCGGTGCCTCAGCCGCTGCAGCCGGGCACGGCGGCGCGTATCTTCACCGGCGCGACGGTGCCCGACGGCGCCGATTCCGTGCTCATGCAGGAACAGTGCGAGGCCATCGCCGACGCCTCCGGCGCGGCGGGAAGCCTCGGTCAGGTGCGCATCAACGGGCCTCTGACGGTCGGTCTCCACATTCGCCGACGCGGCGAGGACCTGCGCGTGGGTCAGCCGGTGCTGAGCGCCGGCATGCGCCTGAACGCGGCCTCGCTGGGCCTGGCCGCGACGGCCGGCGCGGCGGCGCTGACGGTGGCGGCGCCCCCGCGCGTCGCGCTGTTCTCCACCGGCGACGAGCTGGTGCTGCCGGGCCAGCCGCTCGGCCCCGGCCAGATCTACAACTCCAACCGCACGACGCTGCACGCGCTGCTGCTCGCGATGGGCTGCGAGGTGCGCGACCTGGGCATCGTCCCTGACACGCTGGAAGCGACCCGTGCGGCGCTGCGCGAGGCCTCCAAGGACACGGACCTGATCCTCAGCTCGGGCGGCGTGTCCGTCGGCGAGGAAGACCATCTGAAGCCCGCGCTTGAACACGAAGGCCGGCTTGACCTGTGGCAGATCGCGATCAAGCCGGGCAAGCCGCTGGCGTTCGGCGAAGTCACGAGCACCGGTGGGCGCACCTGGTTCATCGGGCTGCCGGGCAATCCGGTGTCGAGCTTCGTGACCTTCCTGCTGTTCGTGCGGCCGGTGCTGCTGCGCATGCAGGGCGCGACGCAGCTGACGCCGCGCTCGTTGCCGCTGCCGGCGGAGTTCACGTGGACGAAGGCCGACAAGCGCCGCGAGTTCCTGCGCGCGAAGCTGAGCGACGCGGGCGGCCTTCAGTTGTTCGGCAACCAGAGTTCGGGCGTGATGAGCTCGGCGGCCTGGGCCGACGGCCTGATCGATCTGCCGCCGGGCAGCACGGTGACGCCGGGTCAGGTCTTGCGCTTCATTCCGTTCAACGAGCTGTTCTGACAGCTGTCCTGAAGAATCGACCCGAGATGACGATCACCGTGCGCTACTTCGCTTCGCTGCGCGAGGCTCTGGGGACCGACGAGCGCTTTCCGCACCACGCCGGCGCGACGCTGGGCTCGATCCGCGATGCGCTGATCGCCAGCGACGCGGCGCACGCGGAGGCGCTCGCGCGCGGCCGCGCGATCCGTTGCGCGCTGAACCAGCAGATCCTGCCTGAGGACACGGCCGTCGTGGACGGCGCGGAAGTGGCGTTCTTCCCGCCGGTCACCGGCGGGTAACGGCATTGTTGTCAGCAACAACTCTTCGGGCTTAGGACTTACTTGGCTCGATCGCCTTCTGATTCCTGCGCTCCAATCGAGCTCTTGCGGCATTGATGCCGGCCTTGACGTCTTGTCGAAGGGCGAAGTGCCTTTCAATTTCTGCGAGAAGTTCTAGTGCGCGCTGCATTTCGTGCTGGCCGATGCACTCCGCCAATCCAATGCTCGGCATCGGGGATTCCGGATTGACCTGCTGTGCTATTGAGAAGTGCGAACGTGCCAGCGCGAACTCATTATTTCGAATGGCTGCGTCTCCAGCCGTCATCAGCGCTAAGAAATGGCGAGGGAATCTTTCAAGGATATCGTTTGCCGTGCGCCACATGGCGAAATACTGCTTTTCCCCGCGATAAAGCTCTGCGAGTCGAATTTTTAATCCTGAACTGAACTCCGGAGGGAAAGTGCGCGCTCGCAAGATGCATTCAGCAATCGCGTCGCTTCTCCCTTTGATCTTCTCTATCAGTTGGATAAGAATATCGACGAACATTGGAGACTGTGGGCAAGCGGCGGAGGCATCGCGCGCAAAAAGTAGTGCGCGCGACCCGTCAGTTCGTGCCATATTGGTTAAGTATGCATGCCAAGCTCCAGGGGCATCGCACGCGACTGCTTTTCTAAACAGCGTCTCCACATCCGAGTCATCTCCACCGGATGCAAGAATCGCCTGAGCCCGATAGATATATGCTGCTCCTAGGAACGGATGTGTTCTGACCACGGAATCTAGAATCGCATGCGCCTCATCGATGTGCCCTTTTCGTTGCAGCAAATCTGCACAGTCTAGACGTGTCCAGGCGTGCAAAGGATGTAGCTTCAAAGCTTTTTCAATTGCTAGACCTGCCGCGAGCATAGAACGCTCATGTCTAAGGGGTAAGTTGGACTCCCGAGCTCTGTGAACATTTGCGCGCGCCCTCCAGCCTTCAAGATCTTGTGGCCAACGTTTACAGAACTCCCGCGCGATCTGTAGAGCAGAAGTCCTCCGCCCGAAATCTACCAGGGATCTCACTCTCTCAGCATGAAAGCCAGAATGGTAAGGTGCGAGCTTGCTTGCTTGCTGCGTAAACCATAGCGCCGTGCCCGGATTACCCGCCGCACGATGAATGCGAGCCCTCGAAATCATTACGTCCGGTCTAGACTGTATCGATTTTGGAAGGGCGTCGAGTTGGGCCATAGCCTCGCGCAAGCGGCCTGCCATCAACAAGGCTCCGCTGATTCGACATGTCGCCCACAGGTTCCAAGGTGCGATCTGATGTGCTCGATTGATGCAGTCGTTTGCGACAGTTGCTTCTTGGACCCGCGACAGCACGGAGTGCGCCGCCAAAAGTGCATCTGGATGCTTCGGGGCGATAGAGAGCAACGCGTCTATTCCCTGTCGTGCATCTGCAAGTCGTCCCATCTCAAGAAGTGCCTCTGCGCGGCGACCATGGCTGCCGATGTCTCTGGGCATTAGTCTAATCGCCTGCTCGTACATGTCGACCGCTTCGACAAACTGATATTGCCCGAGTAAGTGATCTCCCCAGGCTCGGTAGAGGGGGCCAAAGGATGGGTCGATCGTCTTCAGTACTTCTAATTCATGAATCACCCGCGCATCCTCGCGCGTTGATCGCAAAAATTCGATTCGGTTGAGTCTGGGCCAGCAAGATCTTGGGGTTAAATCAATCGCGCGATCAATCCAGTAGAGCGCATCTGTGAAATCTGAGTTACGGCCTGCCACGAGTGCAAGGCCACGATATCCCCGGCTCGAATTCGGTCGACATTCAATTGCTTTTCGGAACCAGAGTTTGGCGGCCTCAAGATCGTTTCGATCTAGATATACAAAGCCAATGCTCGCCAATGCGGATACATTTCTTGAAGGTTGGGCCGCAGCCGCCAGTTGGAAGTGGCGCAGTGCTCCATCTAAATCCTGTCGTTCACGTAACAGGCCGCCGAGAAAAATGCAGAGCCTCGGGCCCATTGCGCCACGAGCTTGTCCTCTCCAAGTTGGTGGGCCAACTTGTCTGGCGTGCCGGAGCTTATTGTCCATTTCCACTTCCTCGCCGAGGCGACGATGGATTGAGGCCCATAATACATATGCGTCTTGATGCGTAGCGGCCGGCGTCGAGGATAAATGTAGTTTGAGAGCGTCTAATGTCTTCGAGAAATTGTTGGACCGACTCTCTTCGCCAAAGAATATTGAGGCGGCCTCTAGCGGATTTGAAAGGGTAATCGCTAGCTCTGCGGCTGCCTTTAATGCTGGTTCTAGTGACTCGATACTCGAAAAGCGAGTTGAAACGTCACGCGCGCGGCCAGAAGAGAGTCGGAGACGGATCGCATATCCGTCTTCACGCTTCAGTACTTCTCCAAGTAGCCGGTTGTCGTGACGTCCCAACAGTTGCCGGAGATATCTGATCGCGCTTCTCAATGAAAGCGCGATCCCTGGCAACTGCAGGTCGACCTGCAGCTTCGGGAGTTCGACAAAATTTATATCGAATTCGTCGTCATCGATGCGCGCGGTTCTTTGGAGAATCGCGACATGATCTGAAATCAACTGAGAGAGCACGGTGCCGGTGAGGCCGACATCTTGCAAGTCCTTCGGTACATCGAAAGGTTCAATGACCAGGCTGTCGCGCCGCCACTCGCGAATGAATATCCATGCCAGAAACCCCAGGGCTATAAGTAGGAAGAGTTGCGATGCGATGGAGAAAGACGTGTCGAGGAACTGCTTTGCAACACTGAGGCCTTGGGAAATTTCGGTGGCGACAGTCGGCGCTTGCGAGCTGGTCGGTGCCGCGACAGCCCACGTCCCGACATAGAGTGCTGAACTGACTGCCGCACGGGTCCAAAGGACGTGTTGCATGTTGTCGCCTCCCCGGCGTTCTGAATTTGGCAGAAGACTCTAGCCTCGTGTAGGGGGGGGGAGCCAACCCCTGGTCTGCGGGGCGTTTCAAGGATGCTGAAATTCCGAGCGTTCAACTATTCCTTGAAATAGACCATCTGATGCGTGCTGGCCAGCATCTGGCCGTCGTCGCTCCAGACTTCGGCGGCCTGGTCGAAGTAGCCGTTGCGGAAGTTGAGCGCCCTGGCCATCGCGAGCACGTGGCGGTCGCCCTGCTGCGCGAGCATGAGCGAGTCCGCATGGAAGTAGGTCGTCAGCGTCACGGTGCCGATCGCGCCGGGCTTGCGGCGGCGCACGAAGATGCGCGGGAAGAAGCTGTCGCAGATCGCGGCGAGGGACGGGAAGTCCATTGGCCGCGCGGGTTCGTCGCGGACCCAGTAGCGACTGATCGAATGCGGCTGCTCCTGGCCGTCGAACGGCCCCGGCCCGAAGCCCGGCAGGAAGCGCATGTCGTAGCGCGAGACCCAGGCGGGCAGGAAACCGACTTTCGGCAAGGGCTGGAGTTCCGAGGCGGGCGGGACGTCCGCGGGCAGCTCGGCCTCCTTGGCTGACCAGGTCTCGCGACGCTGCGCGAAGACGGCGCTGCCGGTGGCGGCGACCTCGCCGTTCTGCGTGAGTTCGAGCACCCAATGCTGCGTGGACCGGTTCGTGCGGGCGGGGCGGGCCTCGACCTCGAAGGCGCCGTCGGCGAGCGGGCTGCAGAAATTGATCGTCAGCGCGATCGGCTCGCCGATGCGCTCCGAATGCAGCAGCGCGGCGTTGAGCATCGCCGCCCCGGTCGTGCCGCCGAACGGTCCGACCATGTTGGCGTAGGCCGGATTCGTCGCGCCGGCGAAGCGGTGTCCGCCGGCGGGGGCGAGAAGGATGGCCTGGTCGAGGTCGTGCGGCATCGGAAGAATCCTTGAACGGCGAAGGTGGCCACATTCTGCGCAGGGAATGCCTGCGCCGATGTCACCTCAACGACCGATTCAAGCAGGCTGTATCCGAGGAGCGTCCATTTACTCCCCCAACAGAAGGCCTCCTTCAGGACGAGATTCCCAAGCGCATGACACCGCACTGATCGTCGTCGCAGTGTCGCCGGAGGTCGACGTGATCGGATCGGTGTACGTGGTGGAAGGCTTTCGCCGATGGATGAGCAAGCAGGTCTTGAGCGAGCGCGACCTGTGCCGCGCTGTGGCTGAAATGGCACGGGGATTGATCAGACGCAGATCTGGGTAGTGGACTGGTGAAGAAGCGGATCGCACGATCTGGGGCTGGCAAGCGAAGCGGATTTCGCGCGCTCGTTGCCAATCGCCGAGGCGGTCCGTGGTTCTTCATCAAGGGCTTCGCCAAGAACGCGATGGATGACGTCGATGCGGGGACGCGCCTGCTTTGCGCGGAGATGGCGCGCGAGTTGAACGCCATGAACGAGGCGAGCCTGTTGGAGGCCGTGGCCAATCAAGAACTGAAGGAGTTGAGCTGTGATGCGCAAGAGGAAGAACGAAACGGTGTTGGAGATGCTGCGGTTGAGTCGTGCACTCCACGCATGCGGCGCATTCGATGACGACGCAGCCCGGAGGATCGAGCATGCGGGCATGCTGCCCCCGGAGCCGCTGACGCGGGAGGACTTCCGGTCGCTCCTGGAGCAGCCCTCGTGCAACGTCTATACGTTGGCTCGAATGCTCAACACGACGGACCGGCGCCTTCGTCGATGGGCGCAAGGACTTGGCAAGCCCAAAGGTGCGGAGCTCAGGCTGCTTCGCATGATGCGGGACCGGGGTGTCGACGCAGTGTTCCCGTGAACACAGGCGTGAGCGATCGCGCTCATGCGCTCCCGCGACCCTTGCCCAGAAACCGTGCGGCCACAGCCTCTCCTTGCGTGAACGCTTCCTCGAACACCGAGTAGCCCGCCAGGTCCGCATGCGCGAAGTGGAGCCGACCGTGCGCGCGCTCGCGCAGCGCGGCCAGCGCCTGCGACCCGCGCAGTCCCGGATGCGGGATGCTCATCGCGTGCCCGTAGCGCATGAGTTCGATGCGCTGCAGCCGCTCCGGCAGATCCGGATGCAGGGGCGCCATGTCCGCGAGCACGCGGGCGCTCCAGGCGCGCCAGTCGTCCTGCAGCAGGTCCTTGCGCTGCGACTCGCGCAATGAGCGGTAGGCCGTCAGCACCATCGGGCCGCGGCTCGGATCGAGGTCCTGCTGGTTCGCGTTGACGTAGCCTAGCGCCTCGCCGCCGTAGGCGACGTTGTCCCAGGACATCGGCACACCCAGCCGCTCCAGCGGTGGCGCGTCCAGCAGCAGGTTCGCGACCAGCCACGGCGCGTAGCGCATGACGCCAGCGGCTTCCGTCAACGCGGACGGCGCTTGCTCCGGCAGCCGCGCCGCGATGAACAGCGGCATCGCCATCACGACCTGATCGGCCTCCCAGCGCTCCGCCGCCTGTTCCTTGTCGTTCCAGACCAGCACCTGCACGCCATGGCGTTCCTCGCGCACGCGCAGTGCCGTACGGCCGCCGTGGAAGGCGTCCGCCAGCGGCGCGGCCAGGCGCTCCGACAACCAGCCGTTGCCTTGCGGCCAGGTCAGCACGGCCTCGCGTTCCTCGCCGCTCATGAAGCCGTGACGGCTGCCGAAGTAGTGCAGCCCCGCCCACGCGGACACCTGCGTCGCATCGGCGCCGTAGTCGTCGCGGCAGCAGTAGTCGAGGTACCAGCGCAGCGGCGCCGCGGTCAGCTGATGCTCGTCGAGCCATGCGGCGAAAGTCTTCGCATCGAGCGCCTGATGCGCCGGCGTCCACGCGCGATGCGTGCTCGGCATCGCGAAGCCGATCTCATGCCGCGCCTGGTCGACCAGCTCGCCAAACCGGCGGTACTGCGCCTGCACGTCCGGCGACTCCGCCGGCGGCAGCAGGCCGTCGACCCACTGGTCCTGCCACCAGAGCCGCTCCTGCGGGCTGTGGCAGAGCCAGCGCTCCTCGTAGACGGTCTTGCCGTGTTCCTGGCGCGCGAGGCCCAGGTCCTCCAGCAGGGCGTGCACCTCCACCGCCTCCGGCCCCGGCGTCGGCAGGTAGTGCGCGCCGAGCGGGCAGCGCAGTCCTTCGCCGAGCGTAGTCCCCGCGCCGATGCGATGGCCGCGGCTGTTGCCGCCGGGGCGGTCCTCCAGATCCAGCAGCGCGACGTCGACGCCTTGCAGCCTCAACCTGCGCGCGCAGGCCAGTCCCGCGATGCCCGCGCCGAGCACCAGCACCTGCGCGCGCTTCGGCGTGCCGGTGGCTGCCGACCAGACGGGCAGGGCGCCGCGCAGTCGATGGCCGCGCTCCCAGTTCGCGCCGGTCCAGCCACCGGGAAGTTCCGCGAGGCGCTCCGCCAGCCGGTCGGCGAGCGGCCTCGCCTCGCGCCCGCAGGCCGCCAGCATCGGCACCAGCGACGCCGCGAGCGACGCCGTCAGCGTCCGTGTCAGCAGGTCGCGGCGCTTCAATGCAGCTTGCCCCATTCGCGCTCGAACTCGTGGACCAGCACCTGGTTGGAGAGCCGGTTCACTTCAAGGTGCTCCGGCCGCGCCATGTCCGGCGGGAAGCTCATCAATGCCGGGATACCGTCAATGCTCAGGAAGCGCAGACCGTCCGGCAGCTTGCGCGGCACCGACCAGGGCCGCCGGCTCGCCAGCACGAAGCCCCATTCGCCGAAGCTCGGCACATGCGCGTGGTACGGCGTCGCGGTGAGACCGACCGACTCCACCGTGTTCACGACGGTCCAGAACGCGCGCGGCGCCACCAGCGGCGAGGTCGACTGGATCACCGCGTAGCCGGAGGCGCTCAGGTGCTGGTCGACCATCTTGTAGAGGCTGGCCGTGTACAGCTTGCCGAGCGCGAAATTGCTCGGATCGGGGAAGTCGATGACGATGACGTCGAAGATCTCGTCGGTCGTCTCCAGCCAGCCGAAGGCGTCGGCGTTGACGATGTGCAGCTTCGGGCTCAGCAGCGACTCCTTGTTGAGTCCCTTGAGCAGCGGCATGGTCGAGAACAGCGTCGTCATGTGCGGGTCGAGCTCGACCAGCGTGATCTGCTCGACGGACGGGTAGCGCAGGATCTCGCGCACGGCCATGCCGTCACCGCCGCCCAGCACCAGCACCTTGCGCGGCGCGCCCTGCGCGGCCATCGCGGGATGCACGAGGGCCTCGTGATAGCGGTACTCGTCGCGGGAGTGGAACTGCAGGTTGCCGTTGAGGAACAGCCGCGTGCCCGCCGCGCCCTGCGTGACGACGATGCGCTGGTAGTTGCTGCTTTCCTTGAAGACGATCTGCTCGCCGTAGAAGCGGTCCTCGGCCCAGGTGCTGAGCCGGTCCGCGCCGGCCATCGCCGCGGCGAGCAGGCCGATCGAGACCGCGCAGGTCATGGCGTGCGACCGCCAGCTGCGCAGTTCCGCGCGGAACAGCCACAGCGCCCACACCGCGACGGCGACGTTCAGCAGCCCGAAGAACAGGCCGGTGCGCACCAGGCCGAGGTTGGGCACCAGCAGCAGCGGGAAGGCCACGGCGACCAGCAGCGCGCCGAGGTAGTCGAAGGTCAGCACCTGCGACACCAGTTCCTTGAGCGCGTAGCGCTGGCGGAAGTGGCGCTTGAGGATGCGCATCACCAGCGGGATCTCCAGGCCGACCAGCGTGCCGACGAGCAGCACCAGGCCGTAGAGCAGCACGCGGAAGCCGGCGACCTGGGACGGCGGCAGCAGGCTGTGCGCGGTGAAGAGCGCGGCGGGCATCAGGCCGCCGATGACGCCCACGAGCAGCTCCAGGCGCAGGAAGTGCGCGACCAGTTGCCGGTCGATGTAGCGCGACAGCCAGGAGCCCACGCCCATCGCGAAGAGGTAGGCGCCGATGATGGTCGAGAACTGCAGGACGGAGTCGCCGAGCAGGTAGCTCGCGAGCGCGCCGGCGGCCAGCTCGTAGACCAGGCCGCAGGCGGCGATGACGAAGACGCTGGCGAGCAGCAGGACCTCGGGCAGCGAGGCGCGCGCGGGGACGTCGTCGAGGGTGGGCTCCGGAGGCTCTGGCGGCTCCTGGGAAGCGGGGTGCACTTGGGACATGGGGCGCGAGGCTATCACGCGCCCACGCGAGCCAAGGCGGTTTCAGGCGGCCAGCTTCAGGCCGCGAGCCGGTGCTCGAAGAACGGTCGCTCGCGGTCGTCGAGCAGGCGCTGCATGGCGTCGAGATCGCCTCTCGGATCCAGCCACGCATCCAGGTGGGATGCCTTGATCGGAATCACGCAGCGGTCGTGCCCGGTGGCCGCGATTTCTGGCGGCGGATCGTCGGTGATCGCGGCGAAGGACAGCAGCGGCGGCTCGTCCGGCGTATCGGGCGACTCCCAGCGCGACCACAGGCAGGCCACCAGCATGTCGCCCATGCCTTGCGGACGGAACTCCAGCACGACCTTCTTGCCGTCGCGCTCGACGACCTCGAAGAACGCCTCGGCGACCATCACGCCGTGGCTCACGCCGAATTCACCCTTCCAGAAACCGGACAGGCTGTCGCGCCGCGCGTTGTAGGTGCCCGGGAACTTGGCGTCGAAGAAAGCAGGCTTGCCGGCCGGACGGCATTGGTAGCGCATCGGCTTGAGCACGCGCTCCCCGTTCTCCATGACGATCACCGGCACATACCAGCCGGGATAGATGCGCGAGTCCTGCTCCTCGGTCGGGAGGTCGCGGCGCAGATCGACCAGCCAGCGCAGGCGCTGATCGATCTTGTTCGTCGCGATGCGGCGGCTGTCCTCGGCGGACTTGGTGGGCTTCGCGGCGAGCTTGCGCTCGGCGTCCGCGACGCGGCGGCGCAGATCGAAGAGCTCCTGCTCGACCTCCGCAGTCCGCGACTCGCGGTAGCGGACGACGGCGTCCCAGGCGCGCTGCTCGTCCCCCGTCCGAGGGTCCGTGAACATCGCCTCCATCGTCTTGGGGATCGACAGCTTGCGGCCGTCGGCGCGTTCCCAGAACAGCTCGATGTAGTCGGCCAGCGAGATCTTCACGCCCAGTCGGGCGCAGAAGGTCTTCCACTCCTGACGGATGCGGGCGCTGTAGCACATGAGGTCGATGCTAGCGCCGGCCTGGCGGAGGACGCGTCCCCCAATCGCGGGCCTTGTCGCCGCGTCATCGACGAGTGGTGGCCGAGCTATGGCCGAGCCTTGACCGCGCTACTTCTGCGGCTGGCCGCTCATGCTGAACATCACCCACTCCGGCCGCATGTTGATGCGGATCGGATAGATGCTGACGCCCAGGCCGCTGGTGATGTAGATCGGGCGTCCACCGATGTCCACCCAGCCGTGGGTCTTGTCCTTGGGCCAGCCGTGCGGCGCGACGGCGGAGCCGACGAAGGGGATCCAGACCTGACCCCCGTGTGTGTGCGCGGCCACGGTCAGGCCGGGCAGGGGCGGCAGCTCCCGCGCGCTGGCGGGGTCATGCATAAGCGTGAGCACCTGGGCACCGGCGGGAAGCTGGTGGACCGCGCGGCGCGGGTCGCTGTGCCACGAGGTCTTGTCGCCGATGCCCAGCACCCACACGTCGGTGCCGGGCAGCGGCACCGCTTCGTTGAGCAGGACCTTGATGCCGGCCGCGCCCAAGGCCTGGTTGAACCGCGCGCCGTCGGTCCACCAGTCGTGGTTGCCCAGCACCGCGTAGACGCCGCGCGTGGCCTTCAACCGGCCGAGCACGGCGGCCACGTCTTCCGGCGTGGTGCCGTCCTCGCCGCGGCCGGAGATGAAGTCGCCCGGCAGCAGCACGACGTCGGGCTTGGCGGCGTTGATCTCGTCGACGATGGCGTTGGCGCGCGCGATCGTCATGACGCGCTTGAACTCGTGCGCGATGTGCCAGTCGGAGGCGACCGCGACCTTCAACCCCGGCGGGCCCCGCCAGCCCGGTACCTCGACCGCGATCTCGCGATGGGCGACCCAGCGGGGTTCGATCAGGAGGCCCCAGACCGCCAGCAGCGCGGCGGCGACGAGCAGCCCCAGCAGGAACTTCAGGAACTTGAGGAGGACGTTCATCAGTGGGCGCCTCGCGCGGCGGCGGGGGCCGTGGAAGTTGGTGTGGTCGCGCCGGTTGCGGCCGGCTGCCGGGCCAGCTCGATGAAGGCCTGCACGTAGTCGATGGCGGTCTCCGACTCGCGCGCGCCCAGGAAGATCTGCTTGGCGATGCCGCGCGGGCCCAGCCGCACGGGCACGACGTCCATCCTGGCCGCGTATTCATCGACCAGCCAGCGGGGCAGGGCGGCGACGCCGCGGCCGCTGGCGACCATCTGCACCATGATGTCGGTGGTCTCGATGGCCTTGTGGCGCCGGGGCGTGACGCCGGCTGGCAGCAGGAACTGGTTGTAGATGTCGAGCCGCTCGATGTCCACCGGGTAGCTGATGAGCACCTCGGGGATCAGTTGCTGAGGCTTCACATAAGCCGCCGACGCCAGCGCATGGCTCTTGGCCACGACGAGCACCTGCTCGTAGTCGAACACCGGGACGAAGCTCAGCCCCGGCTTGAACAGCGGATCGGGCGTGACCAGCAGATCGATCTCGTAGCCGAAGAGCGCCCCGATCCCGCCGAACTGGAACTTCTGCTTCACGTCCACTTCCACGTCCGGCCATGCAGCCAGATAGGGCGACACCACCTTGAGCAGCCACTGGTAGCAGGGGTGGCACTCCATGCCGATGCGCAGCGCGCCGCGCTCGCCTTGCGCGAACTGGCCCAGGCGTTCCTCGGCCAGATCCAGTTGCGGCAACACGCGGTTCGCGACGGCCAGCAGGTACTGGCCCGCCTGCGTCAGGCGCAGGCTCCGACCTTCGCGCAGCCAGATGTCGGTGCCCAGCTGCTGCTCCAGCTTCTTCATGCTGTGGCTCAGGGCCGACTGGGTCAGGTTCAGCACGCCGGCAGCGGCCGTCAGCGACCCCTGCCGCTCGACCTGCTGAACGATGCTGAGGTGGATGCGTTCGAGCATTCGGATGAGCCGCTGATGAGCGGATTTCATGGATTCGTGAGATTAAACCATTTTACGTCATGACCTCGTCTGACTAGCATCCGCTCCCTATGACCCGTCCTCTCCGTCTAGTCGCCGTTTCCGGCGGGATGCAACGCCCCTCCAAGTCCGCTGCCCTGGCAGAGCACCTGCTGGATCTGATCGCCGAAGCGATCCCCGTCGAACAGCGCCTGATCGAGCTGGGCCCGCTGGCCCCCCAGTTCGCCGGCGCCGTGTGGCGCTCCCAGGTGCCCGCTGCGGTGGAGCGGGAGCTGGTGGCGGTCGAGCAGGCCGACGTCCTGGTGGTGGCCACGCCGGTCTTCCGCGGTGCCTACACGGGGCTGTTCAAGCACTTCTTCGACTTCATCGATCAAGACGCCCTGATCGACAAGCCGATCCTGCTGGCCGCCACCGGCGGCAGCGAGCGCCATGCGCTGGTCATCGACCACCAGCTGCGGCCGCTGTTCAGCTTCTTCCAAGCGCGCACCTTGCCGCTGGGCGTCTACGCGACCGACAAGGACTTCGTCGACTACCGCGTGCGGGACGAAGCGCTGCTTCAGCGGGCCGCATTGGCGGTCCATCGGGCACTGCCGCTGATCGACCTGACGCGCAACACCCGACCCTCCCTGGCGGCGCAGCGGGCCGTGGCCTGACACCGCGATCGACGTCTCTTCCAGAAATCAGCCCACCCCATCGCCATGAACGACGCATTCACCTTCAGCCTCAAGAGCATCCGCTTCGATGAGGACTATCAGCCGGCGGACGGCACGCGCATCACCACCAACTTCGCGAATCTGGCGCGCGGAGAACGTCGGCAGCAGAACCTGCGCAACACGCTGCGGATGATCGACAACCGCTTCAATGACCTCGCGCACTGGGACAACCCGACGGGGGATCGCTACGCGGTCGAACTGGAGATCATCTCCGTCGAGATGAACATCGAGACCGCGCGCGGTGCCCAGGCGTTCCCGCTGATCGAGATCCTCAAGCCCGGCATCCTCGACAGAAAGACCGATCAGCGCATCGCCGGCATCGTGGGGAACAACTTCTCCTCCTACGTGCGCGACTACGACTTCAGCGTCCTGCTCCCGGCGTACAACGCCGACCGCCCGGAATTCGGAACGCCGGAAGGCTTCGGCGAGCTGCACGGCAAGCTGTTCAAGCAGTTCGCGAGTTCCGATGCCTACCAGGCGCGCTTCGACAAGCCGCCGGTGATCTGCATCAGCGCCTCGACCAGCAAGACCTATCGGCGGACGGGGAACGTTCATCCCGTGCTGGGCATCGAATACCAGCAGAGCGAGCCGTCGTCGACCGACCAGTACTTCGCGAAGATGGGGATGAAGGTCCGGTTCTTCATGCCGCCGAACGGCGTTGCGCCGTTGGCGTTCTACTTCTTCGGCGACCTGCTGAGCGACTACACGAGCCTGGAGTTGATCGGCACCATCAGCACGATGGAGACCTTCCAGAAGATCTACCGCCCGGAGATCTACAACGCCAATTCCGCGGCGGGACACTTCTACCAGCCGAGCCTGAAGCATCAGGACTACTCGTTGACGCAGATCGTGTACGACCGCGAGGAGCGCAGCCAACTGGCCGTCAAGCAGGGGAAGTTTGCCGAGGAGCAGTTCATCAAGCCCTACCGGCACCTCCTCGAAAAATGGGCGACCAACGTCGAGCTCCAACCCGTCGAATGAATCGCGAGAGCACTCGCCACACCCCGCTTTGCCTGAAAGGAATTTCCTGATGTTTGAGACCTCGATCGCCGGCAGTCTGCCCAAGCCCGCCTGGCTGGCAGAAACCAACAAGCTCTGGCCGCAATGGCGGGCTGAAGGCGACGCGCTGCGTCAGGCCAAGGCCGACGCGACCCTGCTGTGGATCAAGGCCCAGGAAGACGCGGGCCTGGACATCGTGTGCGACGGCGAGCAGTCGCGACAGCATTTCGTGCACGGCTTCCTCGAGCAGGTCGAAGGCATCGACTTCGAGAACAAGGTGAAGATGGGCATCCGCGACAACCGCTACGACGCGATGGTGCCGCAGGTGGTGTCGGCCTTGCGCCTGAAGGGGCGCGTGCACGCCTTCGAAGCGCAGCTGGCGCGTGCGCATACGAAGAAGAAGCTGAAGTTCACGCTGCCCGGCCCGATGACCATCGTCGACACCGTGGCGGACCGCTTCTACGGCGACAAGGTGAAGCTCGCGTTCGCCTTTGCCGAGCTGCTCAACCAGGAGGCCCTGGCCCTGCAGGCGGACGGCGTGGACATCATCCAGTTCGACGAGCCCGCCTTCAACGTCTACATGAAGGACGCGGCCGATTGGGGCGTGCAGGCGCTGGAGCGCGCGGCGCAGGGGCTGACCTGCACGACGGCCGTGCACATCTGCTACGGCTACGGCATCAAGGCCAACACCGACTGGAAGAGCACGTTGGGCGATGAATGGCGCCAGTACGAGACGGTGTTCCCCGCACTGGCCCGCAGCCGCATCGACCAGGTGAGCCTGGAATGCATCCACTCGCACGTGCCGCCCGATCTGATGAAGCTGCTGGCCGGCAAGGACGTGATGGTCGGCGTGATCGACGTGGCGAGCGACGTGGTCGAGACCGCGGAGGAGGTGGCCGACACCATCGGTCGCGCGCTGCAGTTCGTGCCGAAGGAGCGCCTGTTCCCGTGCACGAACTGCGGCCTCGCGCCGATGGCGCGCGACGTGGCGTGGGGCAAGCTGGAGGCGCTGGCGGAGGGAACGAAGCTGGCGAAGGAGCGGCTCGCCAAGGCGTGACGCCAGCCCGATCGGCGCCTGGCGTGAGGCGCTAGTGGGCCGTGACCGGTGGAACAGGATGGCTCGCGATCCATTCGTCCATCGGCGCGAACGTCTCTTCGAGGTCGTCGTCGAAGAAGATCCAGCCGCCGCACTGTCGGCTCAAGGTGTCGAGCTTTTGAACGTCGTCCGGCGACAGGTGCAGAGGCGCCCCGCGATGCGCCGGCGAATGCAGGGCTCGCCAGAGCTCGACCTCGATGTCCGTCATCCAGCCTGCGAAGTAGGCGCGCTCCGACAGCTCGGACATGAATTCGGCGAGCGCGCATTGAGGCGAGGTCAGGTCATCGAGTGCCACGAGCGTTCCTGGAAGCTTGTGTAGGGGGCGGGCGATCACGAACGCGCGCGCTAAGCTGGCGCCCCATGAACCGCACCCAGTTTCGCATCGAGTCGTGGCGTCTGTTGATCTCCGTCGCCATCGGCGCAGTGGCGATGACCGCTTGTGCCAGCCGGGATGGCCCTGTTGCGGACGCTGCGCCGGCGGCTGTCGCGGCGCGATCCGAAGCAGAGATTCCGGCGGCGCAGACAGCGGCCTGGACGCAGCCCTGGTGGCGACCGCGTCACGAGGCCAAGCTCGCCGAGGTCCGCACGATGAGAGCGGCAGGCAAGACGCCGCAGCTCGTGTTCATCGGCGACTCGATCACCCAAGGTTGGGAAGCCGCCGGACAGGCCGTGTGGGCTGAGCGCTTCGCCCGCTACGACGCGCTCAATCTGGGCTTCAGCGCCGACCGCACCGAGCACGTGCTGTGGCGCCTGCAGCAGGGCGAGATCGACGGCATCGCGCCCAAGGTGGCCGTGCTGATGATCGGCACCAACAACACGGGCGATCGCCATCACGATCCCGCCGTCACCGCGGCCGGCGTGCGACGCGTGATCGACGAGATCCGCACGCGCCTGCCCACAACCAAGATCCTGCTGTTGGCGATCTTCCCGCGCGGCGCCAAGTCGGACGACGCGCTCCGCGCGATCAACACGCAAGTCAACGCGCGGATTCGTGCGTTCGCGGATGACCGGAGCGTCTACTTCCTCGACGTTGGTGCGTCGCTGGCGAACGCAGATGGCTCGCTGTCCCCGGAGGTGATGCCGGATCAACTGCATCTCAGCGAGCTGGGCTATCGACGATGGGCGCAGGCCATGCAGCCGACCTTGGACCGCCTTCTCGAAGCGTCGCGCTGATCGCGCGCTTCCGTTGCCGAAGAGGCGCGCCTCCGGCGCCAAGGCTCAAGGCACGGGCGCGGCGGCGGCCTTGTCGGGGAACGTCTTGGAAACGTACGGCTGCCCGAGGTCCCAACGCGACTGCCAGTGCGCGACGTACTGGCGCACGATCTCCGGCGCGTTGCGGATCACGACGACGTTCTCCGAGTTGAGCGTCTCCGCCGACGGCGCGAAGTTGAATGAGCCTGTCTCCACCGTGTGTCCGTCCACGATGATGGTCTTGTCGTGGTGGATGTGGAAATGGTCGTTGGTGCGCAGCTCCACGCCCTTGCTCGTCACGAAGTCCATCGCCTTCTTGCTCGGCTTGTTCTGGTTGCGCTTCTTGTCCACGACCACCTGCACCTGAACGCCGCGCTGCTTGGCGTCGACCAGTGCCTGCATGATGTCCGGCGCCTGGAAGGCATAGGCCAGGATCTGGATACGCTCCTTCGCGCTGCCGATGGTCTCCAGCACGAGCTGCCGCGCCGAGCCCTCGGGCGAGAAGCCGACCTGGATCTCGGGTTCAGCATGAGCGGCAAAGGAAACGCTCAGCAAGGCTGCGAGCGCGAGGCGTCGAATCGGTGTCAAGGGAGCTTCTCCGTTGCTTCGGAAGGCGATATCGCCGCGCTGATTGCAGCATGTCGTCCGGCGACGAGGCAATGGAAGACCTGTCAGGTGGGCAGCAGCTGAACCGTGTCTCGCGGACACGCCTAGCGAACTCGTCTTGCAAGCTTGGCCTGCCCGGAGGGACTCGAACCCCCGACCTGCTGCTTAGAAGGCAGCTGCTCTATCCAGTTGAGCTACGGGCAGACTGAAATCAGTCAGTTGACTGCCCGGCGTCCGGAAACGACGTCGGGCCCTTGGAAGGCGTTCCCACGCCTCCGAAGGGCCCGAATTGTGCCACGCGATCCGCCGTCAACGGCGGCCGTGGAACGGTTCGAAGTCGATCCTTGTCCGATCGACTGTCGATAAGCTCAAACTCAGATCAGCACGTTGACGATCGCGTTGCCGATGCCCATGAGCGCCGCACCCGAGATCAGGCCCGCGCAGATCGGCTCGCAGCCGTCCACCCAGCGCTTCCAGCCCTTGGTGCCCGGCGTCTTGTAGAGCTTGCCCATGACGAAGAACATCATGGCGCCCACCCACATCGCGAAGGTCGACTCCGGCGGCAGCACCACGCCCAGGCCGATCGCCACCGACGACAGCGGGAACTTGCCCTTGGTCGCCATCTTGATCACCTCGATCACCACCGCGCACACCGCCGCGATCGCCATCGTGATCAGCGCCGACGCCGGCAGGCTGTGCAGCCCGTTGGCGATGATCTCCGCCACGCCGCGCCATTGCACCGCGGCAGGCATCGAGAACTGGTCCGAGATGATGGTCGCCGTGCTGCGCACGCCTTCGGCGTTCTTCGGCACGAACAGCAGGAAGAACAGCGGCACGCAGAACAGCACGCCCGCGATCACGCCGATGATGTGGCCGATGGCTTGATGACGCGGCTTGCCGCCCAGCATGTAGCCCGGCTTGATGTCGCTCAGCAGGTTGGCCGCATTCGACGCGATCTCCGCGGTCATCCCCGCCGGCACCAGGTTGGACGCCGGGTTGGACCGGTCGATCGCGCCCATCGTGAACTGCGTGATCTTGGACAGCGCGCCGGTGGGCGTCCACGAGGTCAGCGCCATCGAGTTCGTGCAGATCACCGTCAGCACGAAGATCAGCGGCAGCGAGATCAGCGCCATCAGGAAGGGCACGCCGAAGAACGCGTGCGAGGTCCACGCCGCCAGCACGCCGAAGACCGGCACGCCCACGTACGAGATCCACAGCGGCACCTCGATGTGGTTGAGCAGGTCGCTGCCCTCGCTCTTGCCCGCGGGCTTCTTCTTGAAGACCTTGAACACCGCCAGGAACAGGTCGGGCTTGGCCAGCAGCGTCGTCAGCGAGCCCGCGACCATCATCGCCACGCCCCACCACATCGACCACTGGTTGACGATCTCCACGCGCGAGATCGGGATCAGCGCGCCCGTCGGGCCCACGCGCTGCACGATGTCGCCGGCCTGGATCATGATCGGCGCCAGCACCACGAAGTTGACGAAGGCGCCCAGCAGGCAGCTCGTCGCCACCGCGATGCCCATCAGGCCGCCCACGCCCAGCATCGCCGCGTCCAGCGTCAGGCGCAGGCCCAGCGCGCGGATGTCGGTGCCCAGGATCTTGGGGATCCAGATCTCGGCCTTGGCCGCCAGGCCGTAGTAGTACTGGTCCAGCCGCTCGTGGAAGGTCCAGGGCTCGGTCATGCCGGCCCACTGGTCCATGCGCAGGATCTTGAACTGCAGCAGCTTCATCCAGCCGTCGCTCACGATCGCCTGGTACAGCGCGGCCGCGCCGGCCACCTTGGCCAGCAGCTTGGCCTTGTAGATGCCTTCGCCGCCTTCGCCGGTGTACAGCGAGTCCAGCACCACGCCGCAGGCGCGGCCTTCAGGGAAGGGGAGCTGGTCCTCGTTGATGAAGCGCCGCTTCATCGGGAAGGCCACCAGCACGCCCAGCACCGCGATCACGACCATCCAGATGATCATCTGCCACCACGGCACGATGCGGTCCACCACCAGCATGTAGGCCGCCAGCGACGAGAACAGCGGCGACACCACGTAGCCTGCCGCCGTCGCGATCGACTGGGTGCAGTTGTTCTCCAGGATCGTGTAGTCCGACGCCCAGCCCAGCGTCGCGAAGATGCGGAACATCGCGAAGGCCAGGATCACCGAGGTCAGCCCCACGCCGACGCTGATGCCGGTCTTGCCGCCGATGTACAGCGAGGTCGCCGCCAGGATGCCGCCCAGCATGAAGCCGGTGAAGCCGGAGCGCAGCGAGAGCTGCGCCATGTCGCCGCGAAAGACGTTCTTGAACCACCACTCGTCCTTCTGCGCGCGCGACCAGGTCTGCACCTGCTCGTCGGTCAAATGCTGTAGCGCCATGCTGTGCTCGATCTTTCCGGGTTCGTTCCCGTTGCCGCGCCGGCTCCCGGCTCGTGACCAGGAGAACAGGAAAAGGCGCCGTTTTGAAACAAAAAAACAGCGCGCATTGTCTCTGCCTGACATCGTGCTGACATGGCTGTGCGCATGGGGTTTCCACCTATCGGGCGCTTGCCGGCACTTGCCTATCGCCCCTAAGGGTGGGGTGTCGCGCGCTCGCCTCGCCACACGGACAGTTTTGACGCCCAGCGCCCGGCCCGCGCCGAGTTCTTCACAGCCTCAAGTAACTGCTGGTGAGACCTGCCCCCGCATTCCGGTGCTATGGGCGCACGAAACACCGTTCAGCGCCTAGCATGCGAACTTCCTGCCCTGCTTCCGGAGCTCTTGTTGACGCTGATGTGGGTTCTCCTGGGCGTCCTGCTGGGCGTCGCGCTGACTCTGGCCCTGCTCATGGCGGCCCAGGGACGCTTCAGCGTTCTCGGTCGCTTCGGCCGTCGGCGCCAGCGTGACCGCCTCACCAGCCTGCTGCTGTCGCGCCGCTTCGAGGACGAATTCGCCGTGGTGCTGGAGGCGCTCCAGCGCCGCAACGGGCAGGGCAGCCTCCTGTACATCGGCCTGGACGGCTTCCGCCTGGTCAACGACGAGCACGGCAAGGAATTCGGCGATCACCTGCTGGTCCGCACCGCGGAGCGCTTGCGCCAGATCGGCGGCAAGAAGGCGTTGGTGGGCCGGCTCGCGGGGGATGAATTCGCCCTGTGGAGCGAGCTGCCGCCGTCGCAGGCCGACGCGCTGGTGCGTCAGGTGCTGGACGGTCTGAGCCAGCCCGTGGTGATCGGCGCGACGCCGCTGCGCGTGGGGCTGTCGGTGGGCGTGGCGATGGCGCCCGAGCACGGCAGTTCGATCCGGCTGATCCGGCGCGCGCAGACGGCGATGCGCTCGGTGAAGCGCCTGGGCGGCAACGGCCACGCGTTCTTCGATGCAGTCCAGGAAGAAGAGCTGCGCGAGGAACTGACGTTGGCGCGCGAGCTGCGCGAGTCGATCAAGAACAGGGAACTGGAGCTGGTCTACCAGCCCAAGATGAACGCGGCGACCATGCAGGTCACCGCGGTCGAGGCGCTGCTGCGCTGGCGGCATCCGACGCTGGGCATGGTGAGCCCCACGCGCTTCATCCCGATCGCGGAGCGCTACGGCGTGATCGACGCGATCGGCGACTGGGTCGCCGATACGGCGCTCGCCCAGGCCGCGCGCTGGCGCGAGATGGGCCTGCGCATGCGCGTGGCGATCAACGTGTCGGGCTATCAGATGCGGTCGGACGAGTTCATCGTCCGGCTGGAGAAGGGCCTGAAGAAGCACCGTCTGCGGCCGGAGCGCTTCACCGTCGAGATCACCGAGTCCGTGGCGATGGAGCACGCCACCGTGACCGGGCGCGCGTTCAAGCGGCTGGGCGCGCTGGGCGTGCACGTGTCCATCGACGACTTCGGCACCGGCTATTCGAGCCTGGCCTCGCTGCGTCAGCTGCCGGCGCAGGAACTCAAGATCGACAGCAGCTTCGTCGCCGACGTGGCGACCAGCGTCGAGGCGCAGGCCATCGTGCGCGCCATCATCGAGATGGCGCGTGTGCTGCAGCTGAAGGTGGTCGCGGAGGGCGTGGAGACGCCGGCGCAACGCGACCAGCTCGTCGAGATGGGCTGCGACGAGCTGCAGGGCTACCTCTTCGCGAAGCCGATGTCGGCCCGCGCGATCGAGGCGCTGGCGTCGGACTCGGGCAGGACGTCGAGCGGCTACGCCGAAGGCTTCCGGCCGTCGATCTTCGTGGAGACGGCGGCCGTGCCGCTGGACGCGGCGCGGCACTGAGCCTGCGCCGCGCGCGAGCCGGTCTCGCAGGCCCTCAGCCCTGCTGGGGCTGATAACGCTCCAGCCAGTGCGCGTACGGCGCGGGCAGCACCCAGGTCGGCTTGTCCTTCTTCAGCTCCTGCGCGGCCTGGTACGGCCAGTGCGGATTGGCCAGCAGCGCGCGGCCGATCATGACCAGATCCAGATGGCCGTCGGCCACGGCGCGCTCGGCCAGCTGCGGCGTGTGGAAGCCCCACGCCGACGCGACCGGCAGGCCCGTCTCGCGGCGCACGCGCTGCGCGATCGGGCCGAGGAACGCGGGACCCCACGGCACCTGCGCGTCCGGCGTCGAGAAGCCGACGCTGACGTTCAGCAGGTCCAGCCCTTCCTCCTTCATCGCCCGCGTCAGGCCGATGGCTTCGGCCAGCGTCTGCTCGTCGCGGCCGTCGTACTCGATGACGCCGAAACGCGCGGTCAGCGGCAGGTGCTCGGGCCAGACCTTGCGCACGGCGCGCAGCGTCTCCAGCAGGAAACGGCCGCGGTTCTCGGCGCTGCCGCCGAACTCGTCGTCGCGCTGGTTGGCGTGGACGGAGAAGAAGCTCTGCGCCAGGTAGCCGTGCGCGAAGTGCAGCTCCAGCCAGCGGAAGCCGGCGTCGCGGGCGCGCTGCGCGGCGGCGACGAAGTCGGCCTGCACGCGGGCGATGTCGTCCTTGTCCATGGCCTTGGGGACCTGCGGCAGGCCCTTGCCGAAGGGCACGGCGGACGGCGACAGCGTGGCCCAGCCGCGCGGGTCGCCGACGGCGATGTGGTCGTCGCCTTCCCAGGGCTTGTGGGCGCTGGCCTTGCGACCCGCGTGGCCGATCTGGATGCCGGGGACGGCGCCGAAGGAGGCGATCGCGGCGGCGATGCGGGCCAGGCCCGCGGCCTGTTCGTCGTTCCACAGGCCCAGGCAGGCCGGCGTGATGCGGCCGTCAGGCGCAACGCCGGTGGCCTCGACGATCACCAGCCCCGCGCCGCCGCGCGCCAAGCCGGCGTAGTGCGTCAGGTGCCAGTCGTTGACCAGGCCGTCGGTGGCGCTGTACTGGCACATCGGCGGCACGGCGATGCGGTTGCGCAGCACGACGTCCTTGAGGGTGAACGGAGAGAACAAGCTGGACATGGAAACCTTGGGAGTGAAGAGGAGGGGGACGCGGAGGAGCGGGAGCAAGGGAGGCAGGAAAGACCTGCGGAGGCGGCAGTCTAGGAACTGCGATCCATAATGAAAAGCGATGCGGCCTTATTGCCGCGATAAGACTTGCTTATGTTGAATCCCCAATGGCTGCGGAGCTTCGCCACCCTGGCGCGCCTGGGCAGCTTCACGCGCGCTGCCGAGGCGCTGGACCTGACGCAGGCGGCGGTCAGCCAGCATGTGCGGCATCTGGAGGCCTCGCTGGGGCCGCTGCTGATCCGCCGTCCCCGTGCCATCGAACTGACCCCGGCGGGCCTCGCGACGCTGGACTACTGGCGCGAGCTGGACGAGGCCGACCAGCGCCTGCGCGGCCGGCTGGCCGACGAGGACGCCTGCCAGGGCGAGGTCGGCATGATCACGCCGGGCGGGATCGGGCTGTTCGTCTACCCGCATCTGCTGGACCTGCAGGCGCAGCGTCCCGGGCTGGTGGTGCGGCATCGCTTCGCGCCCGATCCCGACGTGCTGCAGGCGGTGCTCGACAACCGCTATGAACTGGGCCTGGTGACGCTGCGGCCGGACGACGCGAGGCTCGCGAGCTGCGCCTTCCTGGAGGAGCCTCTGGAGCTCGTGCTGCCCGCGGCGGAGACATGCGCGACCTGGGACGACCTGCGTCGCATCGGCTTCATCGACCATCCCGACGGACAGGCGATGGCGAACCGGCTGCTGAGCCGGCACTTCCCCGGCTCGCCGGGCGTGCGCGACCTGCCGGTGCGCGGCTTCAGCAACCAGATCGGCCTGCTGCTGGAGCCGGTGGCGCGTGGGCTCGGATTCACGGTCCTGACGCAGCATGCGCGTCGCGCGTTCCCCCGTCAGGACGAGATCCGGGTGCTCGACTGCGGCTCGCCGGTGGTGGACACGCTGTGGATGATCCATCGCGCGGAATGGCCGCTGTCGGCGCGCGCGCAGCACGTGGTGGAACACCTGCGCAAGACCGTGGGCGCGATGGCGCCCAAGCTGGCGACGCCGAAGTCGGCCGCACCGAAGCGCGCTTCGGCGAAGTAGGGCAGCGAGCGGGGCGCCGAACAAGGACGCCAAAAGGAAAAGCCGCCAGGAGCAGGACTCCTTGCGGCTTTCGTGTTGGTTGGTCGGGGCGGCGGGATTCGAACTCGCGACCCTCTGCTCCCAAAGCAGATGCGCTACCAGGCTGCGCTACGCCCCGACTGAGCCTTGCATTCTAGCCTGGAAATTCAGCCTCCCTCGGAAGAACGAAGAAGGTTCTTCTGCGCTCCCGCTTTGGAGGGGGCCGCGCACTCAGCCTGAGAGCTTCTGCGCGAACTGCCAACCCAGCTCCGCCATCGGCTTCGCACCTGCGCCGGCCTCGCGGGCCTGCTGGCTGGACGCGGTGCCGTCCTCGACGCGTTTGGCGATGCCCTGCAGGATCGCGCAGATGCGGAACAGGTTGTAGGCGAGGTAGAAGTTCCAGTCCTTCATCACCGTCGCCGCGTCGCCGCGGCCGGTGCGCTCGCAGTAGCGGCGCACGTAGTCGAGCTCGCTCGGGATGCCCAGCGGCGCCAGGTCCACGCCGCCCAGGCCGCGCGCCGCGCCGCTCTTGCGGATGTGCCAGGACATGCAGTGGTAGCTGAAGTCCGCCAGCGGATGCCCCAGCGTCGACAGTTCCCAGTCCAGCACCGCCAGCACGCGCGGCTCCGTCGGGTGGAAGACGAGGTTGTCCAGCCGGTAGTCGCCGTGCACGATGGACACCTCGCGCTCGTCGCGCGCCGAATCGGGGATGTGCGCCGGCAGCCACTCGATCAGGCGGTCCATCGCCTCGTTCGGGCCGGTGATCGTCGCCTGGTACTGCTTGCTCCAGCGGCCGATCTGGCGCTCGAAGTAGTTGCCCGGCTTGCCGTAGCCTTCCAGCCCCAGCGCGCGGAAATCCACCCGGTGCAGCGCGGCGATGACGCGGTTCATCTCCTCGTAGATCGCCGTGCGTTCCGCGTTGGAGGCGCCGGGCAGCGTCTGGTCCCACAAGACCCGACCCTGCATGAACTCCATGACGTAGAACGCGCGGCCGACGATGGATTCGTCCTCGCACAGCGCCAGCATGCGCGGCACCGGCACGTCGGTGCCGGCGAGGGCGCGCATCACGGTGAACTCGCGCTCGATCGCGTGCGCCGACGGCAGCAGCTTGGCCACCGGCGCCGGCTTGGCGCGCATCACGTAGGTCGCGCCCGGCGTGATCAGCTTGTAGGTGGGATTGGACTGGCCGCCCTTGAACTGCTCGATGGTCAGCGGGCCGGCGAAGCCGTCGATCTCGCGCGCCAGCCAGGCGGCAAGCGCCTCGGCGTCCATCTGCTGCGAAGGGGCGCGGGTGCCGGTGAAAGCGTCGTCCACAAGGTCTCCTGGAGTTGTCGTGATTCGTGATCGACGCGCCCCCGGAGTCCTTCGCCTTCGACAGGCGGGGACGCTCCCGGGACGCTCAGCGGTTGGCGATGGCCAGCAGCTTTTCCTTGCTCAGCACCACCAGCCGGGTCGGCTCGACGCGCACCGCGCCTTCGCGCTCGAAGCCCTTGAGCTCCTGGTTCACGCGCTGGCGCGACGCGCCCAGCAACTGCGCCAGGTCTTCCTGTGCCAGCTGCAGGCCGATGCGGACCTCCTCGCCCTGCGACACGCCGTAGCTGCGCGCCAGCAGCAGGATCTGCTTGGCCAGCCGCGAGGCCAGGGGCCGGGTGTTGAGGTCCTCGACCTGGTCGAACATCAGCCGCAGCCGCCGGCAGTTCAGGCGCAGCAGCGCTTCGTAGAGTTCGGTGTGACGCTGCAGCAGATCGCGGAAGTCGGGCTTGCGGATCACCAGCAGCGTGGTCTCGCCATGGGCGCTGGCATCGTGCGTGCGCGGCAGGCCGTCGAAGAGGGCGATGTCGCCGAACCAGATGCCCGGTTCGACATAGGTCAACGTGACCTGCTTGCCCGAGAGGGAGACCGAACTCACCCGCACCGCGCCCTTGGCCACGCCGATCCATTCCTCGGCCGGTTCGCCGCGCACCGACATCAGTGCGCCGTCGGACAGACGTCTCACGGTGGCGCGCGCCAGAATGTCGCTGCGCAGCGGCAGTGACAGCTTGGAAAACCACGGGCCCGTCTCGATGTTGTTGCGTTCCGAAATTGTAAGAACCGAGCTGTTCATGCTTTGTCGCTGGCGTGACAGGCCAGCCGTCTCCTGAATTGTGGGGATGGATCGCGCGGGTCGCGCCTTCTTGCGGGCGTCTTTCCGCCTTATTGTGGGGGACCCGCGAGGTGCCCGCAGGCGCCGCACCGTTGCGCGCATGATGCGTGGGCGATGGGCATCCGGGGGCAAGGAAGGGCGCTTTTCCGGGTTTGTCCCTGTAACCACCGTGCTAGAGTGAAACGCACACCAACAGCAACAACAGCGGGAATGGATCGAGATCTTCACGACCCGCGCGGCGCACCGCCGCCCCACAGCGTTCTCGTGCTTGCCATCCTCTTGATGTCGACGCCGGCGTGGAGCCTCGGTGTCGGCCGCCCCCAGGCGGCCTCGTCATTGGGTCAGCCGCTGAACCTGCTGTTCCCCGTCCAGCTCAATCCCGGCGAGACCGTGACGCCCGAGTGCGTGCGCGCGGAAGTCAGCGCGGGCGAGAACCCGCTGGCCACGTCGGGCTTGCACTGGCAGATCGAGGGCGACGGCTCTCGCGTCACCGGCGTGCGGCTGAAGAGTGCGCAGCGCATCGACGAGCCCATCGTCTCGGTGCAGTTGAGCATCGGTTGTCCGGCACGACTGACGCGCCAGTACACCGCCTTCATCGACCCGCCGGGGAGCAACGGCGAGGTGGTCGGCGATCCCGGTCTGCCACCCGCGGCTGCCGTGTCGCCCGCGCTGCAGGCGCAGCAGGAAGGTCAACCGGTGCGTACGCCAGAGGCGGCGCCGCGTTCGGCGACGCCGCGCACCGGGAATGGCAATGAACTGGGGATCGCCGCTGCGGCGACACCTGGCACCGCCGGGGGCAGCGCTGAACGCCCGCGTCGCCCGGCGCGCCGCGCGGCCGAGGCAAGTCCCGGCACCGACGGCGCCGGGCGCTCCACCTCGACGCGGGAATCGCGCCGGAACCAGAGCCGCGACGCGACGCGCGAAGCACGTGCCGCGCAACCCGGGACGCCGCGTCTTTCGCTGGAGCCCGTGGAGGCGTTGCAGCCGCCGGCGCCGGCGCTGCTGGCGGCCGAGGCCGCCGCCAGTGCGGCGAGCGCCGCCGAGGACGCCCGCCAGCAGATGATGGCGATGCAGAAGCAGCTCGCCGAGATGCAGGCCGAACAGAAGCGCACGCTGGCCGCGATGACGACCCTGCGCCAGGAGCTGGAAGCGGCGCGCGCGCAGGCCGCGAACGGTCGCAGCGGTTCGTCGGCCTGGCTGCTGGGCCTGAGCCTGCTGAGCCTGGCGCTGGCGGCGAGCAGCCTGCTGCTGTGGCGCAGCAACCGCGTGCAGAAGCGCGAGGCCGGCCAGCACTGGCTGGGCGACTCCCGTCACGACGAGCCGGGCGCCGAGACGGTGCTGCCGCCGGTGCCGACCGGACCGTCGCCGTTCACGCCGACGGATCCGCACAGTTCGCCGACGCCGCTGATGTCCCATCTGTCGAGCGACGGCCCCGTGGCGTCGATGGCGCCGTCGACGATCCCGATGCCGCTGAGCCTCAACGAGGAACCGACGCGGCCCGCGCCGTTGATGTCGCCGACGCCGCCGGCGTCCTCGATGTCCTCGATGTCCGCGAGGCCCGTCGCGCCGTCACGGCCGCCGACGCGGGCGCCGACCACGGCCGCGGACGACGCGCTCGACGCCCTGGCGGCGCTCGACGCGCTGGAACCGCTGAGCCTGCAGTTCGAGCGCGGCGACACGCGCCCCGCGCCGCTCACGGCCGACCTGGGCGGCGGCGGGGTGACCGTCACGGTCGAGGAACTCATCGACCTCGAACAGCAGGTCGACTTCTTCATGGTGCTGGGCCAGGACGATGCGGCGATCGAGCTGCTGTCCTCGCGCCTGAATCACCGCGACGCGGCCAGCGGCCTGCCGTTCCTGAAGCTGATGGAGCTCTACCAGCGCCGCGGCGATCGGGACGCCTTCGATCGCATCAGTGCGCGCTTCACCGAGCAGTTCCGGGCCCGGGCGCCGTCGTGGAGCGACGACCTGAACGAGGGCGACGCACTGGAAACCCACCAGGAACTGATCGAGCGGCTCGAAGCCGCCTGGTCCGATCCCGAAGGCAGCATGAGCCTGCTCCAGGACCTGCTGTCCAACCACCAGGAATACTCCGGCGACCTGGGACTGCCGGCCTACCGCGACCTGCTGCTGCTGTACGCAGTGGCGCGCGACCGCGCCGAGCATGAGGTCGACGGAAACTCGATCGACGTGGTGCTGCCGCTCGATGCCACCGCGCCAGCGGATCAGATGGCCACCATGGTCTGGCAGACGACGCCAGCGCCGTCGAGGACACCGCTCACGCAGTCGGTGGACCTGGACCTCTCGCTGGTCGAGGACGATACGCCGCGGGAGCCCAAGGGGCGGTGAACCGTCATGGCCGCTCACGCGGGTGGATGCAGGCTTTGGCACTGCCTCCACCGCTGGCCCTCACCCCCGCCCTCTCCCGCAAGCGGGAGAGGGAGTGAGAATGCACCGAGCTCATCGCATGGCTCCCCTCTTGCTCCCTCTCCCTCTCCCGCTTGCGGGAGAGGGCAGGGGTGAGGGCCAGCGGCCGCGGCACACCACCGGCCGCGCCGCAGGCGCCAAGCGCGGCTTCGCGCTTCAGATCTTCTTCAGTCGCTCAAGCGCCAGATCCAGCGTCTCATCCTTCTTCGCAAAGCAGAAGCGGATGACCTTGGCGTCGCTGCCGCCCGTGTAGAACGCCGACAACGGAATCGCCGCGACACCGATCTCGCGCGTCAGCCACTGGCTGATCGCCATGTCGCCCATCGCCGCCTGCGCCGCAGGCAGCGCGCTGTAGTCGACACACTGGAAGTAGCTGCCCGGGCAGGGACGCAGCACGAAAGCCGTGCCAGCCAGTCCCGCGCGGAAACGGTCGCGCTTGCGCTGGTAGAAGTCGCTCAGGCCCAGGTAGGGCGCAGGATCGCGCATGTAGGCCGCGAGGCCGTGCTGCATCGCGGAGTTCACCGTGAACACGTTGTACTGGTGGACCTTGCGGAACTCCGCCATCAGCGGCGCCGGCGCCGTCACGTAACCCACCTTCCAGCCGGTCACGTGGTAGGTCTTGCCGAAACTCGAGACGACGAAGCTGCGCGCGGCCAGCTCCGGCAGGCGCGAGACGCTCTGATGCGTCTGGCCGTCGTAGACCATGTGCTCGTAGACCTCGTCGCTGATCACCAGCACCTCGGTGCCGTCCAGCAGTTCGGCGAGCTGGCGCAGCTCGTCCGCGCTCCACACCGCGCCGCTGGGGTTGTGCGGGCTGTTGATCATGATCGCGCGGGTGCGCGGCGTGAGCGCGGCGCGGATGCGGTCGAAGTCGGGACGGAAGCTCGCCGGGTCCAGCGGCACCGGCACCATGACGCCGCCGGCCAGTGCGATGTTGGGCGCGTAGCTGTCGTAGGCGGGCTCCAGGACGACGACTTCGTCGCCCGGATGCACGATGGCGAGCAGCGCCGTCAGGATCGCCTGCGTTGCGCCGGCCGTGACGGTGATTTCGGTGTCGGGGTTGTACGAGTGTCCGTAGAGCGTCTCGATCTTGGCGGCGATCGCCTGGCGCAGCGCGGGCACGCCGGGCATCGGCGGGTACTGGTTGTGGCCGGCGCGCATCGCGGCGTCGACGGCGTCCAGCAACGCCGGATCGCCTTCGAAGTCCGGGAAGCCCTGGCCGAGGTTGACCGCCTGGTGCTGCTGCGCCAGTGCGGACATGACGCTGAACACCGTCACGCCCAGTTGGGGCAGGCGGCTCGCGGGAAGAGGAGTGTGGACGCGCATGGTGGGGATCACAAATCGTAGTCGCTGGCCTCGCCGCTCATGGCGCGCTGGAGCAGCGTGCGGTTGAGGCGGTCGGACAGCAGTTCGGCGAAGCTGTAGACGTAGTTGCGCAGGTAGGCGCCGCGCTTGAAGGCGATGCGGGCGACGTTCTGGCCGAGCAGGTGGCCGAGCGGCCGCGAGACGAGTTCGCCGCCGGGCGGGTCTTCGCGGACCGCCATCTCGGCGACGATGCCCACGCCCAGGCCCAGCCGCACGTAGGTCTTGATGACGTCGGAGTCGATGGCCTCCAGCACGATGTTGGGCTTGAGCTGGCGTTGCGCGAAGGCGCGATCGATGCGGGTGCGGCCGGTGAAGCTGGGGTGGTAGGAGACCAGCGGCTGCGCGGCCAGGTGTTCGAGGTCGATGCGTTCGAGCTGCGCCAGCGCATGCTCGGCGCGCATCACCAGCACGTGCTGCCATTCGTAGGCGGGCAGGGTGACGAGCTCTTCGAACTGCGACAGCGATTCAGTGGCCAGGCCGACGTCCGCCGTCTCGTCGATCAGCATCTTCGCGACCTGGTCCGGGCTGCCCTGGTGCAGGCCGATGTTGACCTGGGGGAACTGCTTGCGCAGCTGCGTGACCGGGCCGGGCAGCACGTACCTCGCCTGCGTGTGCGTGGTCGCGATCGAGAGCGTGCCGACGTCCTGCTTGGAGTACTCCTCGCCGATGCGCTTGAGGTTGCCGACCTCGCGCATGATGATCTCGATGGACTTGAGCACCTGCCGGCCGGGCTCGGTGATGCTGCGCAGGCGCTTGCCGTGGCGCGAGAAGATGTCGACGCCGAGCTCTTCCTCGAGCTCCAGGATCGCCTTGGAGACGCCCGGCTGCGAGGTGTACAGGGCCTTGGCCGTCTCGGTCAGGTTGAGGTTGCGGCGCGCGGCCTCTTGGACGAAGCGGAACTGGTGCAGATTCATGGCAGGTTCATCGCAGGGTTCAAGACTCGGGAAGCACGGTCGGCGTGGCGGGGTCGAGGGGATCGGCGGGGAGCGTGACGGACGTGATCAGGTCCAGCGTCGCGCCGGCCATGGCACGGATCACCGACGGCTGTTCGCCGATGGCGTCGTGCAGGACGAGCAGCACGCCCGGGTGCGTCGCGCGCAGCGATTCCACCAGCGGCGGCACGTCGCGGCGCACATGGCCGCTGGCGCCGAGGAACATCGGCACGATCTGGATGCGCGTGCAGCCCACCGCGACCAGCGCGCCGGCGGCGGTGGCCAGGTCGGGCGTCATCAGTTCCAGGTAGGCGAGGGCGATGGGCAGGTCCGGACGTCGCGTCTGGAGTTCCGCGGCAATGGCCTGGAACGGCCCGGCCCAGGCCGGATCGCGGGCCCCGTGGGCGAAGAGCAGCAGACCGTCCATCAGCAGTCCTCCCTCGGGCGAAACGTCGGTGACACGGGCCGGTGGTCGGCCGGGCAGGCGGCGTTCCCGCCGCTCATCGATACCGCACCAGCCAGTAGAACGCGCCCATCGAGATGCCCAGGTAGAGCAGGCTGGGCGCCGAAGCCACCAGCCACGGCGTCCAGTCGCGCAGCAGGCCGAGGTGACCCGTGATCGCGTTCAGCACCACGAAGCTGATGCCCAGCATGATGCCGCCGAAGACCTTCACGCTGATGCCGCCCGAGCGGAAGTGCAGGTAGGCGAAGGGCAGCGCCAGCGCCACCATCACCATGCAGGCGAACGGATAGAAGGCCTTGCGCCAGAACTGGATCTCGGGCTGCGCCGAGGACTGCTCCTGCGAGGACAGGTGGCGCGTGTAGCGGTAGAGCTCCAGCGTGGACATGTTCCAGGTCGGCTGCACCGCCGCCGCCACCACGCCCGAGGGCAGCTGGCTCTGCCACTCGTACTTGGGCAGCAGGATCTCGCGCACCGCCGGGTTTTCCGAGAGCTTGTCCTGCGGCGCCGCCGGGTCCGCATGCTGCGGCGCCGACAGCGCGGGCTGGTTCAGCGGCGACGGCGCGCGCGACCACTGCATCAGCTGCACGTCGTTCATCAGCCAGCGACCGGTCGGATCGACGGTCGCATTCTTGGCGGTCAGCCGCGTGGCCATCGCGCCCTTGCTGTCGAACTCGTAGACGAGCACGTCCTCCATCGTTCCGTTGGCGCGCGCCCGGCCGACGTGGACCGCGTAGCTGAAGTCGCCGACGCGGTCCTTCAACCAGGCGCCCTGGGCGTTCGTGACGCCGCCGTTGGCGCTGGACTTGAGCAGCTGCGCCTGGCGGTCCGCCCAGGGATTGACGAAGTCGCCCACGACGAAGGCCAGCACGGCGAAGGCCAGTGCCATCACGCTCAGCAGACCCAGCGCGCGCTGCGGGCCGAGGCCGCCGGTGCGCAGGATGGTGAACTCGCTGGACTGCGCCAGCCGCGCCATGCTGAAGATGGTGCCGATCAGGACCGCGATGGGCATCAGCTCGTAGAAGCGGCCCGGCAGCTTCAGCATGCTGGACCAGACCGCCAGCCCGATGCCCAGGCCCAGGCGCTGGAAGCGGTCCAGGTCGTCGATGAAGTCCAGGAAGAAGAACAGCGCCAGGAACCCGGTCATGACCAGGGCGAAGGAGCTCAGGATGTCGCGGTACAGCAGCCGCCGGACGGTTCTCATGTGGGCACTCCCGGCGTGGAAGACGACATCGACGCGGGCGCGATCACCATGCCGGCCGGCGGTGCGACGAAGACCGTCTCCGCGTAGCCCGGGTTCTCGGGCGGGGCCGGCAGCACGCCGCTGCGCGGAGCGCCCACGCGCGCCCCCTGTTCCCGCCACAGCATCAGCAGCAGCGCCACGAGGAAGGCGCCCCCGTGCAGCGCGAACAGGGCCGGGCCCAGCTTGACCTTGTTGCCGACCACCCAGGTCTGGCTCAGGGTCGTCAGGTTGTAGTAGACGATGAAGGCCAGCAGGGCGAAGAGCAGGTTCCAGTTGCTGGCGCGACGCGGGTTGGTCGCGGAGATGCCGATGCCCAGCAGCACCAGGTTGACGCAGGCCAGCGCCATGCCGAAGCGAAAGGCCAGTTCGCCGTCGCCCTGCGGCGTGCGCTCGAGCAGCAGGTCCATCGTCGGTCTGGCCTTGGGCGGCAGCGTGCCGCCGACGCGCATGACCTCCTCATCCACCACGACCTGGTACTGCTGGAAGCGCGCCACCGACTTGTCGCCGTTGCGCTGGTCGACGTCGTTGCGCTGGCCGTGATCCAGCACCAGCACGCGCTGGTTGTCCTTGTACTGCAGCGCGCCGCGCGCCGAGGTCGTCACCGACTCCAGGTGCTCGGTGTTGTTCATGATGAAGACGTTGCGCGCCGCGGCCTCGTCGGCGGGATCGCGTTCGATGAAGAACACCCGCGTGCCGTCGCTGGACGTCTGGAACTGGCCGGGCGCGACGCGGGAGAGGTCGCTGCGCTGCTCGAACTGCGCACGGAGCTGGGCGCTGCTGTCGTTGCTCCACGGCGAGACGATGGTCAGCAGCACCAGCACCACGACCAGCACCGGCGAGGCCATGGTCAGCACCGGCCGTGCGAATCGCGTCAGTCCCAGACCGCTGGCGAACCAGACGGTCATCTCCGATTCCTTGTACATGCGCCCCAGCGACATGACGACGGCCACGAAGAGCGACAGGCCCAGCATCAGCGGCAGCTGCGTGAGCGTCAGGTAGCCCAGCGACAGCAGCACGTGCTGCGGGGCCACCGTCCCCTTGGCCGCCATGCCGAGCGAGCGCACCAGCAGCATCGTCACGACGATGGTCAGGATGACCACGAAGGCCAATCCGAAACTGCGGGCCAGTTCCTTGCGTACGGTTGAATCGAATAACATCCGGGCACTTTATCTACTTCTCGGCATTATGGACTTCCGCTCTCAGCTCGTTTCCCTCGACGCCCTGTCGTCGCACGGCGCTGACGCCCTCGTGCTGGTGGTCGCGGGCGACAGCCTGCCGGCCTCGCTCGACAAGACCGTCGCCGCCCTGGTCAAGGATGCCGTCAAGCTCGGCGACTTCGAGCTGAAGGCGGGTCAGGTCTTGTCCCTGGTCCGCCCCGCCGGCCTGAAGGCCCCCAGACTGGTCGTCGCCGGCAGCGGCGCGTCGCTGAAGGCCGCCCGCACCGCGTTGGGCGCCGCGCTGGGCCAGCTCAAGGGCAAGGGCGCCGTCGGCGCCTCGGTGGCCTACGTCGGTTTCGGCGCAGAGCTGACCGAGTCCCTGGCCGAGCAGACCGTGCTCGCCGCCCAGGAAGCGACCTACGTCTACCGCGAGACCAAGCCGAGCGCGCCCGCCGCGTCGAAACTGACGAAGATCGCCCTGCTGCACGGCAAGGACGACGTGAAGGCGGTCAAGGCCGGCCTGACCCGCGGCCAGGCCATCGGCGCCGGCATCGCCGTCGCGCGCGAATGCGCCAACCTGCCGCCCAACGTCGCCACGCCGGCCTACCTGGCCGACCAGACCAAGGCCCTGGCCAAGAGCCACGGCATCAAGGTCGAGGTCCTGGACCAGAAGGGCATCGAGAAGCTGGGCATGGGCTCCTTCCTGTCCGTGGCCAAGGGCTCCGACGTGCCGCCGCGTTTCATCGTCGCCAAGTACGAAGGTGCCGCCAAGACGCAGGCGCCGGTGGTGCTGGTCGGCAAGGGCATCACCTTCGACTCGGGCGGCATCTCGCTGAAGCCGGGCGCCGGCATGGACGAGATGAAGTTCGACATGGGCGGCGCCGCCTCCGTGCTGGGCACGCTGCGCGCCGTGGTCGAGCTCAAGCCCAAGATCAACCTGGTCGTGCTGATCGCCGCCTGCGAGAACATGCCCAGCGGCCGCGCGGTCAAGCCGGGCGACGTGGTGACCTCCATGTCCGGCCAGACCATCGAGATCCTGAACACGGACGCCGAAGGTCGCCTGATCCTGTGCGACGCGCTGACCTACGCCGAGCGCTTCAAGCCCGCAGCCGTGGTCGACGTCGCGACGCTGACCGGCGCCTGCGTGATCGCGCTGGGCGGCGTGCGTTCGGGCATGTATGCCAGCGACGATGAACTGGCCGCCGCGCTGAGCGCCGCCGGCGAGACGGCGCTGGACCCGTGCTGGCGCCTGCCGCTGGACGACGACTACGCCGACGGCCTGAAGACCAACTTCGCCGACGTCGCCAACGTCGCCGGTCGCGAGGGCGGTTCCATCACCGCCGCCAAGTTCCTGCAGCGCTTCGCGTCCAAGTACCGCTGGGGTCACCTGGACATCGCCGGCACCGCCTGGAAGGGCGGCGGCGCCAAGGGCGCCACCGGCCGTCCGGTCGGTCTGCTGACGCACTTCGTGCTGTCGCAGGTCCGCTGAACGTCGTCGGCGTTCCCGGAAAGCTGAAGCTGAAGTCGCGAGGGCAGGGCCGGTGACGGAAGTCAACTTCTATACCGGCGTGCCCGACCGCCAGGTCTACGCCTGCCGCCTGCTGCGCAAGACGCAGGCGGCGGGGCTGACCGTCGGGGTCTGGGGACCGATGCGCCTGCTGGAGCGTCTGGACCAGACGCTCTGGACCTTCGAGCCCGGCGAGTTCCTCCCCCACCTGCTGCTGCGTGCCGACACGCCGGCCGCGCTGCGGGACCGCACCCCGATCCTGCTCTCGGACCAGCTCGACGCGCTGGCCGGGTGCCAGGTCTTGCTGAATTTCGAGCCCGGCGTGCCGCCCGGCCTCGAGCGTTTCGAGCGCGTGCTGGAACTGGTCTCCGCCGACGCCGAGCAGGTCGCCGCGGGACGCGGACGATTCAAGGCCTACAAGGCGCTCGGCCTGACGCTGAATCACCACGTGATGTCGGCCTGAGCCGACCGATTCCTGTCATTCCTTCGCTGGACGACGGCTGCGCCAAGCGGGTGCCGCCTCGCGCCGCCGTGGTGCCGCGAAGCCCATGGACAGGGCGTCGGACCGGCTCGCCGAGGATCGGCTGGGCGGAAAACCGCACTCCGCGTGCGGCCTGTGTGCACGCCGTCGCACTCCTGCGAAAACCATCCGGGTTTGCCCCGGTGACAGGGGCGCGACAACGCCTGCGCCGTGACTGCGTTCACAGCATTTTCACTATGGAAACGCTTCCGTCTTTCGGGGTATGGTCGCTCGCGTTGAGAACTCAACGTCATTCCACATATCCCGAGTCGGAGGTTCCTAGATGCAATCCAAGCTGAATGTGATCGTGGGCGCAATCGCCATTGCCGCAAGCGGCGCCGCCCTGGCGCAGGATGCGGTGGTCAAGATCGGCCACGTGGGTCCGACCAGCGGCGCCATCGCGCACCTGGGCAAGGACAATGAACTGGGCGCCAAGATGGCCATCGACGAGCTGAACGCCAAGGGCGTGACGATCGGCGGCAAGAAGGTCAAGTTCGAGCTGCTGGCCGAAGACGACGCCGGCGATCCGAAGCAAGGCACCGCGGCCGCCCAGAAGCTGGTCGACTCCAAGGTCAACGGCGTGATCGGCCACCTGAACTCCGGCACGACCATCCCCGCGTCCAAGATCTACAGCGACGCCGGCATCCCGCAGATCTCGCCGTCGGCGACCAACCCCAAGTACACCCGCAACGGCTACAAGACGGCGTTCCGCGTCGTGGCCGACGACGTGCACCTGGGCGGCACGCTGGGCAAGTACGCGGTGACCTCGCTGAAGGGCAAGTCCATCGCCGTCATCGACGACCGCACCGCCTACGGCCAGGGCGTCGCCGACGAGTTCGAGAAGGGCGTCAAGGCCGCCGGCGGCAAGGTCGTCGGTCGCGAATTCACCAACGACAAGGCCACGGACTTCACCGCCATCCTGACCTCCCTGAAGGGCAAGAAGCCCGACGTCGTCTTCTTCGGCGGCATGGACGCCGTGGCCGGCCCGATGCTGCGCCAGATGAAGCAGCTGGGCATCGAAGCCAAGTTCATGGGCGGCGACGGCATCTGCACGGCCGAACTGCCCAAGCTGTCGGCCGGCACGATCTCCGACAGCCAGGTCGTCTGCGCGGAAGCGGGCGGCGTGGAAGGCGAGTCGAAGAAGTCGCTGGACGCCTTCAAGGCCAAGTTCAAGGACAAGTACAAGGTCGAGGTGCAGATCTACGCCCCGTACGTCTATGACGCGGTCAACGTGATGGTCGACGCCATGGTCAAGGCCAAGTCCGCCGATCCGAAGGTCTACCTGCCGGTGCTGGCCAAGACGGCCGACTTCAAGGGCGTGACCGGCACGATCGCGTTCGACGCCAAGGGCGACATCAAGAACGGCGCGCTGACCCTGTACACCTACAAGGGCGGCAACCGCGAGCAGCTCGCCGTCGTGCGCTGATCCACCGGTCGGGACGTCCGTCGGACCCCGGGTCCTTCCTTCGAAGGACTCCGGAAGTCACCAAGGTCACCCGCGCCACAAGACGCCCACTCCGGTGGGCGTTTTTTTTCGTCCCGCGTTGTCGTCATTCCTTCACGTTCCCTCTCTGACAGGACGACGTCGGCACGACACCCGGCTGTCCCCTGATCGAGGGGTCACCCCCTCACTCACGTGCATTCCCACACGAGAGCCCCTCAAAGCATTCAGTCAGGGGGTTTGCACCTAACTGGGCCTACAGACAATGGCCCCCGTCAGCGTGCTGCAGGGTCGATTCGGGGATCCGGCGGCGGTCGGCGAGACGGGTTCAACCGAGCCGGATTGCAAGGCGGACGCCCCTGCAAACAGGGGGCTTTCAAGCCTGGGGGTGGGAGGCATGATGCCCCCCGCAGCGGATGGGGCTTCCTCGGGCGGAAGCAGTGTCCGCGACGAGCGGTCCTGAGAGGTTCACCCGGGTCGGCGACAGCATCCCAAGAGGATGCCGTGACCAGCTTTGGGGACGGGCATGATTCGAATTTTCAACCATTACCTTCATCGTCGTACCCTGGTTCAGGTGCTGTTCGACCTGGGCCTGATCGTGGCGGCGGTGTTCGCGGTCGCGTTGAGCCAGGGCAGCGGCGAGCACATGGTGAGCTTCGCCGCGTCGTACGGACTCTCCCTCGCCGGCGGCATGTTCGTCATCAACTCCGCGTCCGGCCTCTACTCCCAATCCCACAAGCGCTCGCTGACGCAGTCCTGCGCCCGCGCGCTCTTCGCGCTGCTGATCGGCCTGCCGCTGGCCTACGGCCTGTTCAGCCTGATCCCCGCGACCGTCTCCCACCGCGACCTGCTGACCACGACCGCCATGCTGGCCGTCGCACTGGTCATGGTGCACCGTGTGTACGCCGCGCATTCCGGCGCGCAGGGCGCCGGCCGGACCAAGATCCTGATCTTCGGCAGCGGCCATGCCGCCCTGGCCGTCAGCGACAGCCTGCGCGCCGCCGATCCGCACGCGCAGATCGTCGGTTTCCTGCCCGGCCCGAACGAGGTCGATCCGCAGGTCCCCGCGCATGAACTGCTGGCCGCCGAGAGCCTCACCGACGCCGCCATGCGCCTGGGCGTGGACGAGATCGTCGTGGCCCTGTCCGAGCGCCGCGGCGGCAGCATGCCGCTGCGCCAGCTGCTGGACTGCAAGCTCTACGGCATCCGCGTCGTGGACCTGGCCACCTACTTCGAGAAGACGCTGGCCCAGATCAAGATCAGCCACGTGCACGCCGGCTGGCTGATCTTCGGCGACGGCTTCAACCAGGGCGTGCTGCGCAGCGCCGTCAAGCGCGCCTTCGACCTGGTGTCCTCGCTGCTGCTGCTGGTGGCGACCGCGCCGATCATGGCGGTCACCGCGCTGCTCATCAAGCTGGAATCGCCCGGCGGCATCTTCTACACGCAGGAACGCGTCGGCCTGAACGGTGCGACCTTCAAGGTGATCAAGTTCCGCAGCATGCGCAACGACGCCGAGAAGGACGGTCGTCCCCAGTGGGCGACCAAGAACGACGCCCGCGTCACGCGCGTCGGCAACTTCATCCGCAAGGTCCGCATCGACGAGCTGCCGCAGCTGATCAACGTGCTGCGCGGCGAGATGAGCATGGTCGGCCCGCGTCCGGAACGTCCGTTCTTCGTCGACGAGCTGGTCGCGCAGATCCCGTACTACGCCGTGCGTCACAGCGTGAAGCCGGGCGTGACCGGCTGGGCGCAGGTCCGCTACGAATACGGCTCGACCATCGAGGACTCGCTGGAGAAGCTCCAGTACGACCTGTACTACGTCAAGAACCACACGCTGTTCCTCGACCTGCTGATCATGCTCGAGACGGTGGCGGTGGTCCTGACGGGCCGGGGGGCGCGCTGAGCGCGACGGCGGAGCGTCCCGCTCCCGGCGTCCGGTCCCCGCGCCCGACGATCCTGCTCGCGGCGTTCGCGCCGGGACATTGATCCATGTGGACCGACACCCTGAGCCTCGGCGCCGCGTCGGGGATCGTCGCGGTATTCGCGCATCTGGCCCTGGCGGTCGTGGTGCTGCCCCAGTTCGGCCAGCACCGGCGCCGCGCGCTGCGGCTGCAGGCGGCCCTGCTGCTCACCGCCCTGTGGGCCGGCCTTGATGCCGCGGCCGAGCAGGGCTGGCTCGGCAGCCACCAGTGGCCCGCGCTGGTGCTCCTCCCCATCTGCGACGCGCTGCGCTACGGCGCGTGGTTCTCCTTCATCCTGGCGCTGATCGAATCGCGCGACGACGACGGCCAGGCGCGCAGCGCCGGCGTCGCCCGGCCGCTGCAGTGGCTGGCGTGGGCCGGCGTGGCCGCGGCCGTGGCGCTGCCGCTGTGGCGCTACTGGGGCGAAGCGCCGCTGGCGGAGATGCAGCGCCCCATGACGATGGCCTGGCTGGGCCTGGGTGTGTTCGGGCTGGTGCTGATCGAGCAGATGCTGCGCAACATCGACAGCGACGCGCGCTGGAACGCCAAGCCGGTGAGCCTGGGCCTGGGCGCGGTCTTCGCGTTCGACGTGTTCGTGTACTCGCAGGCCTCGCTGTTCGCGCAGTTCGACGGCGACGCCCTGAGCGTGCGCGCGGCCGTGCACAGCCTCGCCGTGCCGCTGTTGTGGCTGGCCAGCCGCCGCCACAAGAAGTGGCTGGACAAGCTCCATGTCTCGCGCACCGCGGCCTTCCATTCCGCGACGCTGCTGATCGTCGGCGTGTACCTGCTCGGCGTGTCCGGCATCGGCTACTACGTGCGCTACACCGGCGGCGAATGGGGCCGCGCGCTGCAGCAGGTGCTGCTCGCGGTGGGCGTGCTGGTGCTGCTGACGATGGGCTTGTCGGGCTCGTTGCGCGCGAAGCTGCGCGTCTACATCAGCAAGCATTTCTTCAGCTACCGCTACGACTATCGTCAGGAATGGCTGCGCTTCACCGCGATGCTGTCGGCCAGCGCGTCGCCGGCGGAGCTGGGCGAATCGGTGATCCGCGGCCTGGCGCATCTGGTGGAGAGCCCTGGCGGCGCGCTGTGGCTGCGCCGCGCGCCGGCGACGACGGCCGGCACGGACTACCAGCAGGCGGCGCGCTGGAACCTCAACGACGACCGCCAGCCGCTCACGGCCGACGAGCCGCTGCTGCGCCTGCTGCAGGAACGCGCGTGGATCGTCGACCTCGACGAGTGGCGACAGAGCCCGGCCGCCTACGAACATGCGCCGCTGCCCGCGGCGATCGCCGGCGATGCGCGTCATTGGCTGCTGATCCCGCTGCTCAACGCCGGCGTGCTGACGGGCTGGGTGATCCTGGGCCAGCCGCGCACGCGGCTGGAGCTGAACTGGGAAGTGCGCGATCTGCTGCGCACCGCCGCCCAGCAGGCGGCCAGTTACCTCGCGCAGATGCAGGCCGCGGAGGCGTTGCTGGAAGCGCGCAAGTTCGAGGCCTTCAACCGCATGTCGGCCTTCGTCGTGCACGACCTCAAGAACATCGTCACCCAGCTCTCGCTGATGATGAAGAACGCCAAGCGCCTGCGGGACAACCCGGAGTTCCAGCAGGACATGCTGGACACGGTGGAAAACTCGCTGGAGAAGATGCGCCAGCTGATGCTGCAATTGCGCGAGGGCGACAAGCCGCATCACGGCAGCGCCGGCGGCGTGGCGCTGACGGCGATCGCGCGGCGGCTGGCCGCGGCGGCCGTGAGCAAGGGCCGCGCGCTGGAGCTGGAGTTGCGCGACGAGGTCAGCGCACGCGGCCATGAGGAGCGCATCGAACGCGTGCTCGGCCACGTCGTGCAGAACGCGCTGGACGCGACGCCGATCGACGGCCGCGTGACCTTGCGATTGCAGCGCGTGGGCAGCCACGCGCAGGTGGAAGTGGAAGATACTGGCTGCGGCATGTCGCAGGAGTTCATCGATCAACGGCTGTTCAAGCCGTTCCAGACGACGAAGGCGGCGGGCATGGGCATCGGCGCCTACGAGAGCTACCAGTATCTGCAGGAACTCGGAGGAAAGATCAACGTGGAAAGCGCGCCTGGAAGAGGCACCAAGGTCACCATCCTGCTGCCGCTGTTCTTTGCCCAGTCGGGCAGCGACGCCGGCCTGGTGGAGGCACGATGAGTGCACAACCGCCTTCGCTGCTGATCGTCGAGGACGACCTCGCCCTGCAGAAGCAGCTGAAGTGGTCGATGGACCGCTTCGAGTCCGTCACCGCCGACGACGTCGCCAGCGCCGTGCTGCAGTTCCGCCGGCACAAGCCGCCCGTCGTCACGATGGATCTGGGCTTGCCGCCCGACCAGGATTCGACGTCGGAAGGTTTCAAGCTGCTGGAGAAGCTGATCGAGCTCGAGCCCGGCACCAAGGTCATCGTGCTGACCGGCCAGAACGACCAGTCCAACGCGCTGCGCGCGATCCGCATGGGCGCGTACGACTTCCTGGCCAAGCCGGTCGATCCGGACGTGCTGGTGCTGACGGTGGAGCGCGCGATGCGCTTGCACGAGCTGCAGCAGGAGAACCAGCGCCTGCTGACGCAGCAGGACGGCGAGCCCACCGGCAAGCTGCTCACGCGCGACGCGCAGATGCAGCGCATCTGCCGCACCGTCGAGCGCGTGGCCGGCAGCGACGCGACCGTGCTGCTGCTGGGCGAGAGCGGCACCGGCAAGGAAGTGCTGGCACAGTCGCTGCACGACGCCTCCAAGCGCAAGGGCCGCTTCGTCGCGATCAACTGCGCGGCGATCCCCGAGGCGCTGCTCGAAAGCGAGCTGTTCGGCTACGAGCGCGGCGCCTTCACCGGCGCGACCAAGACCACGGTCGGCAAGATCGAGACGGCCCACGGCGGCACGCTGATGCTCGATGAAATCGGCGATCTGCCGATGCCCCTGCAGGCCAAGCTGCTGCGCTTCCTGCAGGAGCGCAGCATCGAGCGCCTCGGCGGCCGTCAGGAGATCGCGGTCGACGTGCGCATCGTCGGCGCGACGCACCAGGACCTGAAGGCCAAGATCGAGCAGGGCCTGTTCCGCGAAGACCTGTTCTACCGGCTCGCCGAGATCGTCGTGGACATCCCGCCGCTGCGCGATCGCGCCGGCGACGCGGTGTTGCTGAGCCACGCCTTCCTGCGCCGCTTCTCCTCGGAGCAGCGCCGTCCCATCCTGCGCCTGGCCGACGACGCGATCCGCGCCGTCGAGGCCCACCGCTGGCCGGGCAACGTGCGCGAGCTGCAGAACGTCATGAAGCGCGCGTCCATCATGGCCGACGGCGAACGCATCACCGCCGACGACCTCAACCTGCCGGTGCCCGCGGGCGCCGACGTGCCGGCGGACGGCTCGGAACTCGACCTGCGCGCCGTGCGCGAGCGCGCCGAGCGCCAGGCCGTCGTGGCCGCGCTGTCCCGCACGGACGGCAACATCGCCAAGGCCGCCGACCTGCTCGGCGTCAGCCGGCCGACGCTGTACGACCTGATGGCCCGCCTCGGCGTCAAGGCCTGAGCATCGACACGCCGCGGCCACTCCACGGATACCCGCGAATCAACCCAAGCATCACCCGACAGCGAAAGAGACGACGCATGTCCCGCAAGCCTGAGAACACCAAGATGTCCGGACCCCTGACTGTTGCGTTCGGCGGGGAGGCCGACGCCCCGACCCGCGACGGTCGTCGCACGCTGCGACGCGGCGCCACCGCGCTCGCGCTGGGCTCGGCGCTGCTGCTGGCCGGCTGCTTCGGCGAGTCGGCGCAGGACCTGGTGAAGTCCGCCAAGGGGCACCTGGAGAAGCGCGACAACAAGGCCGCGATCATCCAGCTCAAGAACGCGCTGCAGAAGGACGAGACGCTGGCGGAGGCGCGTTACCTGCTGGCCAAGGCGCTGCTGGACAGCGGCGACGTCGCCGGCGCCACCATCGAGGCCGAGAAGGCCAAGACGCAGGGCTTCGGCGGCGACGCGCTGGTCGCGCTGCAGGCGCGGCTGCTCCTGATGCAGGGCAAGGTCGACGAGCTGCTCGGCCAGTACGGCACCACCCACCTGCAGAACGCGGCCGACGAGGCTGACCTGCAGATGACGCTGGTCGGCGCCTATGTCGCCAAGCAGAAGCTGCCGGAAGCGCGCAAGGCGGCGGACGCCGCGCTGCGCGTGGCGCCCGACAACTCGGCGGCGCGACTGGTCAACGTGCGTCTGCTGACCAGCGAGGGCAAGCTGCCGGAGGCACGTGCCGCGGTCGACGAGCTGCTCGCCAAGTCGCCGCAGTCCGCCGAGGCCTGGCAGCTCAAGGGCGAGCTGCAGGTGCTGGCCGAGGCCCCGTCGGCGGAATCCGTCGCGAGCTTCCGCAAGGCGCTGGAGATCGACAAGAAGCTGGTCGGCGCGCATGCCGGCCTGATCAATCAGCTGATGCGCACCGGCGACAAGGCCGCGGCCAAGGAGGCCGTCGCCGCGATGAAGGCGGCCGCGCCGCAGCATCCGCAGACTTTCTACTACGCCGCCGTGTTCGCGATGGACGCAGGGCAGGTGAAGGAGGCGACCGACCTCACGCAGGCGCTGCTGAAGGTGGCGCCGAACAACGAGCGCGCGCTGTTCCTGGCCGGCCGCGTGGCGCAGGCCAACGGCGACTTCCGCCAGGCCGAATCGCAGTACAGCAAGATCATCCAGTCCTCGCCCGAGACCCAGCCGGCGCGCGTCGCACTGGCGCAGCTGCAACTGCGCGGCGGCGACGCCGACCAGGCGATGGCGACCTTGCAGCCGGCGCTGGACACCAAGCTCACCTCGTCGGAGGCGCTGGCGCTGGCCGCCGAGATCCGCCTCAAGCAGGGGCAGGGCGCCGAGGCGGAACGCTTCCTGGCGCGCGCCGCCGAAGCCAATCCGAACGACGTGCGCAGCCGCGTGGGTCTGGCCCTCAACCAGATCCAGAAAGGCCAGGAGGCCGCCGGCCTGGCCGCACTGCGCCAACTGGCCGCCGAGGACAAGGGCACCGTGGCCGACATCGCGCTGATCAGCGTGCTGGCGCGCAAGAAGGACAGCGACGGCGCATCGCAGGCCATCGCGACGCTGGAGAAGAAGGATCCCAAGTCGGCGACGCCGGCCGAACTGCGCGGCCGTCTGGCGCTGCTGCGCGGCGACCGCGCGGGCGCGCGGTCCAATTTCGAGGAGGCCGTCAAACGCGATCCGGGGTCGATGACCGCGGCCAACAGCCTCGCGGCGCAGGACCTGCAGGACCGCAAGGTCGCGGACGCCGTCAAGCGCTACGAGGTCGTGCTCAAGGCCGATCCCAAGAACCTGCGCGCCGAGATGGCCATCCTGGGCCTGAAGCTGACCCATCAGCTGATCGACAAGGACGCGGCGGCCAAACGCCTGACCGAGCTCGCCAAGCAGCATCCGGAAGACGCGACGCCGCGCCAGGCGGCGGTCGGCCTGCTGATGGAGAAGAAGGACTTCAAGACGGCCCTGTCGCTGGCGCAGGAAGGCGTGACGGCGAGCCCGGACAACCCCTCGCTGATCGACCTGCTGGGCCAGGTGCAGGCCGCCACCGGCGACCGGCAGCAGGCGATCAGCAGCTTCAACAAGGTCGCGACGCTGCAGCCGCGCTCGCCGCTGGGCCCGCTGCGTCTGGCGGACGCCTACGCGCAGTCGGGCGACAAGGCCTCGGCGACCGCGGCGCTCAAGCGCGCCCAGGCCATCGCCCCCGGCGACGGCGAGCTGGCCCGCAAGGTGGTCGACAAGGCGCTGCAGCTCGGCCTGCCGGATCTCGCGCTGACGACGGCCAAGGGGCTCCAGACGGCGCAGCCGAAGTTCGGCCTCGGCTGGAAGCTCGAAGGCGACATCGCCCGCGCGCGCAAGGACGCGCCGGCGGCGATCGCGGCCTACCGCAAGGCCGACCAGATGGCGAACGACGCCGGCGCGACGGCGCCCAACACCGAGCTCGCGATCGCGCTGCACAGCGTGCTGATCGAGTCCGGCAAGAAGGACGAGGCCGAGCGCTGGGCCGCGACCTACCTCGGCAAGTTCAAGTCGGACGAGCTCTTCACGTATCACCTGGGCGACGTGGCGCTGAACGCCGGCCGTTATGCTGAGGCGGAACAGCGCTATCAGGCGGTGCTGGCGGCCAATCCGGACAACGCGGCGGCGGCCAACAACATCGCCTGGCTGCGCCTGCGGGCCGGCAAGGCGGACGAGGGCTTGAAATTTGCCGAGCAAGCGAACAAGCTCCGTCCCAATGTGCCGCCTTACCTGGACACGCTGGCCGAGGCGCTCGCCGCCAAGGGCCAGAACGCCAGGGCCATCGAGGTGCAGAAGGACGCCGTGAAGCAGGCGCCGACCGTGCCCGCGTACCGGCTGCGCCTGGCGCAGCTGTACGTGGCCGGCGGCAACAAGGGCGAGGCCGAGGCGGAACTCAAGCGCCTGGCGGACCTGGGACCGAATTACGAGCAACAAGCCGAGGTGCGCAAGCTGCAGGCCGCGATCCGTTGAGGCGTCCGATCCCCAGATCGATCGCCGCGCGGACCGCGTGACGGTGGCACCACCGCGCCCGGGGAGGGGACGGTCATGAGCCAGATTCGACGATCCAGCCTGCGCAAGCGGCTCCACCAGGGGCTGCGGCGGCTGTTCTCCTCGCTGCCCAAGCCGATGCGCTTCGCGGTCTACCGGCGCATGGTGGACTGCGATCCGGCGCCGTCGGAGCGGCTGGAGCTCAAGGTCGCGGACACGCAGGAGGAGCTCGACGCCTGCTTCCGCATCCTGCACGACGCCTACGTCGGCAGCGGCTTCATGAAGCCCGACCCCAGCGGCCTGCGCGTGACCATCTACCACGCGCTGCCGACGACCACGACCCTCTGCGCCAAGTACGACGGCCAGGTCGTGGGCACGATCTCGATGGTGCGCGAGGGCGTCTTCGGCTTCCCGTTGCAATCGGTCTTCGACCTCGAAGGCGTGCGCGCCAAGGGCGGCAAGGTCGCGGAGATCTCGGCGCTGGCGGTGGCGCCGGCGTTCCGCAAGACCGGCGGGGCGATCCTGTTCCCGCTGATGAAGTTCATGCACCAGTACTGCACCGAGTACTTCGACACCCGGCACCTGGTGATCGCCGTGAACCCCGACAAGATCGAGCTCTACGAGGCGCTGCTGTCCTTCACCCGGCTGCGCGAGCAGACGGTGGCGGAGTACGACTTCGCCAACGGCGCGCCGGCGGTCGGCGCGACGCTGGACCTGCACGAGGCCGATGCGCTGTTCGAGCGCCGCTACCGCGGCCGCCGGCCCGAGAAGAACCTGCACCACTACTTCTTCCGCCACCGGCTGCCCAACATCCGGCTGCCGGAGCGCCGCTTCCACACGACCAACGACCCGGTCATGACGCCGGCGTTGCTCGACCATTTCTTCAACCGCGCCGTGCCCGTGTTCGCCACCATGGACGACCGCAAGAAGGCGCTGCTGTGGTCGGTGTATCGCGAGGACGCGCCGTTCCGCGACGTGCTGCCCATGCTCAGCGGCGGCGGGCAGGACCTGGGCCGCTCGCTGCGGCAGTACCCGCGTTATTCGATCCGCTGCCCGGGGCACCTCGACATCCGCGCCGCCAACGAGAGCCAGCTGGGCCACTTCGACCTGGACGTGATCGAGGTGTCGGCGCACGGCTTCCAGGCCGAGTGCGACCACGACCTGCCGCTGAACCAGGACGGCACCGTGGAGATCGAGCTCGGCCACAACGAGACCGCGCACGTCACCGCGCGCGCGGTGCGGCGCAAGGACACCGAGCAGGGCAGCTTCTACGGCTTCCGCATCGACGAACCCGACCGCCATTGGCGCAACTTCGTCTCCACGCTGGAGATGGGCAACACGACGAAAGACCTCGCCGCATGAGTCGCAGTACCGATCAGAAATTGACCCCGAAGTTCGATCAGAAGTTCGATCCGAAGGCAGATCCGATCGTTGATCGCCGCGAGCTGCTGGCGCTGGGCGCCGGCGGTGCCCTGGGCCTGGTCGGCCTGCTCGGCACGGCCGCCCCGGCGCGCGCGCAGGAGATGCCCAATACCTTGCCCGACCTGATCGACCGCAGCCGGCAGGCGGTGGTGGCGGTGGGAACCTTCGCGGCGACGGACAACCCGCGCTTCGGTTTCCGCGGGACCGGCTTCGCGGTCGGCGACGGGCGACGCATCGTGACCTGCGCGCATGTGATCCCGAATCCGATCGAGAAAGACCTGATGATCACCGCGCCTGCGTCGGGCGGCGCATCGGGCAATGCGTCCGGCCAGCCGCAGATGCGGGCCGTGAAGCTGCTGCGTCGCGACACGGCGCGTGACCTGGCGATCCTGGAACTGGCCGACGACAAGGGCGCGCTTGTCGACGTGCTGTCGCTGGCGGAAGTCGACGGCGACCGGCCGGCGGTGCGCGAGGGCGCCGCCGTGGCGCTGATGGGTTATCCGATCGGAACCGCGCTGGGCGTGACGATGGCGACGCACCGCGGCACCGTGGCCGCGCTCACGCGCGCGGCGCTGCCGGCGCCGACCTCGAACACGCTCTCCGAGCGCGCCGTGCGGCAGCTGCGCGACGGCGCGATGGAGTTCCTGCAGCTGGACGCGACGGCCTATCCGGGCAACAGCGGCGGACCGCTGCTGGACATCCGCACCGGCAAGGTCGTGGGCGTCATCAACATGGTGGTGCTCAAGGGCACCCGCGAATCGGCACTCAGCGCGCCCAGCGGCATCACCTACGCGGTGCCGGTGAAGTACGTGTGGCCGATGCTGGACAAGTGACCGGGAGAGGCGAGGGGACGCGCCAGGGCCGATGAGCGCTCAGCCCGGATGCGCCACCGGCGCTGTCGCGCCGGCCTGCGGAGCGGGTTCTCGCAGCAGCAGCGCCAGCAATCCTCCCGACGCCGCGAAGACGGCCCCGACCGCGAACGCCACGCGATAGCCGCCCGCCAGCGCCGCCGGCATCGCGGCGCCCAGCGCACCCAGTTCCGCCGTGCGCGCGGCGGCCAGGCTGGCCAGCACCGCCAGCCCGAGGGAGCCGCCCATCATGAAGGACGTGTTCACCACGCCCGAGGCCAGGCCGGACTCGCTGGGCGCGACCTCGCTCATCGCCGCGAGCAGCACCGGGTTGAACGCGACGCCCGCGCCCAGTCCCAGCAGCAGCATGCCCGGCAGCACGTCCAGCCAGAAGCCGCCGTCCGCCGGAGCTCGCGCGAACAGCGCCAGGCCCAGCGCCGCCAGCAGCAGTCCGCCGCACAGCGGCTTGCGCAGGCCCAGCTTCATGACGAGCTTGGCCGACAGGCCCACGGAGAAGGCCGCCATGATGAGATTGGCCGGCAGGAAACCCAACCCTACGTGCATCGCGTCGTAGCCCAGCACGAGCTGCATGTAGAGCGCCGACAGGAAGAACCACGCGAACATCGCCGCGGCCCACAGCACGCCGATCACGTTGGACACCGCCACCGATCGCAGCCGGAACAGCGACAGCGGCATCAACGGATGCGCCACCTTCGTCTCCAGCACGAGGAACACGATCAGCAGCGCCACCGCGGTCCCGAGCAACCCCAGCGTGCTCGGCGACAGCCAGCCCGCCTCGTTGCCGTTGACCACCGCGTACACCGCCAGCATCAGCGACAGCGTGACGGTCACCGCGCCGGCCCAGTCCAGCGTCTCGTCGGGCGCCGTCGGACCGCCGCGTTCGATCAGCCACAGGCACAGGCCGATCACGACCGCACCGATCGGCAGGTTCACCAGGAAGATCCAGTGCCAGCTCAGCGCGCTGGTCAGCAGACCGCCGAGCAGCACGCCGATGCTGCCGCCGCCCGCGCACACGAAGCCGTAGACGCCCATCGCCTTGGCGCGCTCGCCGGGCTCCGTGAACATGTTCATGATCAGCGACAGCGAGATCGCCGACACCACCGCGCCGCCCAGTCCCTGCACGGCGCGCGCCGCGATCAGCAACGCCTGCGTGTGCGCCAGCCCGCAGGCCGCCGACGCGACGGTGAACAGCGCCAGCCCCGCCAGGAACATGCGCCGGTGGCCGTACAGGTCGCCCAGGCGTCCGCCCAGCAGCATGAAGCCGCCAAAGGTCAGCATGTAGGCGTTGACGACCCAGACCAGCGAGGTCTCGGTGAACCGCAGGTCGGCGCGGATCGAGGGCAGCGCCACGTTCACGATGGTCGTGTCCAGCACGATCATCAGCACGCCCAGGCAGAGCACGCCGAGCGCCAGCCAGCGGCGCCGTTTCGGATCAAGGTGGGATGTCATGGAAGGAAGGGGTTCGTCGTCGATCGGAGGGTGTCCGTCCTCACGACGGACGGGCCTTCGTGAAATCGACACGGACGCGTTTTTAGCAGCGGGCGAGGGGGCCTCGCCAGTGCCGTTCGCCTGGTCCGCGCGCCGTGCTGCCACCGGCTGTCAGCTGTCGGTCGATTGCCTACACGGCCTGCCGACATCGCTGCACCGCGCGATGCGGCAAGCCTGTCTGCCGCGGAAACGCCCTGAAACGGAAGATTCGTTCCATCAACAGGGGGACACCACATGAGCACCACCAAGTACCTCAAAGCGATCCGGGCGGAACGCAACAGCGGCTTCAAGAGCGCGATGCTGCTCAGCAGCCTGGCCATCGGCGCCGGCCTGCTGTTCAGCGCGGTCCAGGAAGCCCGCGGCGCCACGCCGGTGACCAACACCTTCCCGGTGACGGCCACGATCACGAGCTCCTGCACGGTGTCCGGTTCCAACCTGAACTTCGGCTCCGCCATCGACCCGCTGGTCGCCGGCACGCCGCTGGACGCCACGTCCACCCTGACTGTCACCTGCTCCAACACGACGCCGTACACGGTGGCGCTGAACGCCGGCGCGAACGCCGGCGGCGCGACCAACTTCACCAGCCGCACGATGAAGAGCGGCTCCGACACGCTGGGGTATCAGCTCTATCTGGACTCGGGTCGCAGCTCGGTCTGGGGCGACGGCACCTCGTCGTCCACCGCCAAGAACGGCACCGGCACGGGCTCGGCCCAGTCGCTGTCGGTCTACGGCCGCATCCCGTCGCTGGCCAGCGTCGTGCCGGGCAGCTACACCGACACCGTCACCGTGACGATCAGCTACTGAGGCTGATCCGACCCCGGTCCCGATCTCGTGCCGTCAGGGCAGACCCCGGGACCGACCGTTTGCTCGAGTGCTGACAGCTTTCGCCGCCTGACTCGCGATTGATCCCGGCCAGCAGTACCGCCGGGGCACGCGAATCGGCCTCCCCCTCTGACACGTCGGCGGCGTGTCAGCACTCGACAATATTCACCGCGAGACCGCCCCGGGCGGTCTCCTTGTATTTGGTCATCATGTCGGCGCCGGTCTCGCGCATGGTCTTGATGACCTTGTCCAGGCTCACGTGGTGCGTGCCGTCGCCGCGCAGCGCCATGCGCGCGGCGTTGATGGCCTTCACCGACGCGATCGCGTTGCGCTCGATGCAGGGGATCTGCACGAGGCCGCCCACCGGATCGCAGGTCAGCCCCAGGTGGTGCTCCATGCCGATCTCGGCCGCGTTCTCCGTCTGCGCCGGCGTGCCGCCCATCACCGCGCACAACGCGGCCGCCGCCATCGAGCAGGCCACGCCCACCTCGCCCTGGCAGCCCACTTCCGCGCCGGAGATCGACGCGTTCTCCTTGTAGAGGATGCCGATCGCCGCGGCGGTCAGCAGGAAGTCGACGATGCCGTCCTCGTTGGCCGAGTGCACGAAGCGCGCGTAGTAGTGCAGCACCGCCGGCACGATGCCGGCCGCGCCGTTGGTCGGCGCCGTCACGACGCGACCGCCGGCGGCGTTCTCCTCATTCACCGCCAGTGCGTAGAGGTTGACCCAGTCCATCACCTGCAGCGGATCGCGCAGCGCGGCCTCGGGATGCGCGACCAGGTCGCGGTACAGCGCGGCCGAGCGGCGCTTCACCTTGAAGCCGCCGGGCAGGATGCCTTCGGTGCGGCAGCCGCGCTGGACGCATTCCTGCATCACGTGCCAGATCTTCAGCAGGCCGGCGCGGGTCTCCTCGTCGGTGCGCCAGTGGCGCTCGTTGCGGCGCATGATCTCCGCGATCGAGCAGCCTTCCTTCTCCGTGAGTTCGAGCAGCTCCGCGCCCGACTTGAAGGGGTAGGGCAGCACGGTGGTGTCCGGCGCGATCTGCTTCTGCTTGCTGCCGTCGGCCAGCACTTCCTCGCTGACGACGAAGCCGCCGCCCACGGAGTAGTACACGCGGTTCTGGATCTCGAGGCCTTCGGCGTCGTAGGCGATCAGGCGCATGCCGTTGGCGTGCAGCGGCAGGCTCTGGCGGCGGTACATGACGAGGTCGCGCGCTTCGTCGAAGGCCACGACGTGGTCGCCGCCGAGGGCGATGCGCTTGTCGTTGCGGATGCCCTCGAGGATGCCGGGGATGGCCTCGATGTCGACGGTGTCGGGCTCGTGCCCGGCCAGACCGAGCAGCACGGCCTTGTCGGAGCCGTGGCCCTTGCCGGTTGCACCGAGCGAGCCGTACAGCGCCGTTGCCACGCGCACGGTGCGATCGAGCACGCCCTCATGCCGCAGGCGCTGCACGAACATGCGCGCGGCGCGCATCGGACCGACGGTGTGCGAGCTCGACGGCCCGATGCCGATCTTGAACAGGTCGAAGACGGAGACTGCCATGGCGGACCTCGTGGGTGGCTCTTGCGGATGTGGAACGCCCGCCCGCGTCGCTCGTGACGCGCGGGGTCGGACGGCCTGGATGGAAACTAGGCCAAAAAGAAGGCCGCGTCAGCGGCCTCCTCGATCACCCTGATCACTCGTCGGCGTAAGCCGACAGCGGCGGGCAGGAGCAGACCAGGTTGCGGTCGCCGTAGACGTTGTCCACGCGGCCGACCGGCGACCAGTACTTCACGTGGCGCAGTGCCGGCACCGGGTAGGCGGCGTCGTCGCGGCTGTAGCCGTGGGCCCACTCGGTCTTGAGCAGGCTTTCGGCCGTGTGCGGCGCATTGACCAGCGGGTTGTCCGTCTTGGACCAGGCGCCCGATTCGACCTTCGCGATTTCTTCGCGGATCTGGATCATCGCGGCGATGAAGCGGTCCAGCTCGAACTTCGATTCGCTCTCGGTCGGCTCGACCATCAGCGTGCCCGCGACCGGGAACGACAGTGTCGGCGCGTGGAAGCCGTAATCGATCAGGCGCTTGGCGACGTCTTCGGCGGAGATGCCCGAGCTGTCCTTCAGCGGACGCAGGTCCAGGATGCACTCGTGGGCCACGCCGCCGCCCTTGACGCCGTCGATGTTGCCGCTGAAGTGGATGTCGTAGTGGTCGGACAGGCGCGCGGCGACGTAGTTGGCCGACAGGATGGCGGTCTCGGTCGCGGCCTTGAGGCCGACCTCGCCCATCATGCGGATGTACATCCACGAGATCGGCAGCACGGCCGCGTTGCCCAGCGGCGCGGCGGAGACGGCGCCGATGGCGGTCTTCTCGCCCAGGCCGGCCGCGCGGTGCGCCGGCAGGAAGGGCACGAGGTCCTCGACCACGCAGACCGGGCCGACGCCCGGGCCGCCGCCGCCGTGCGGGATGCAGAAGGTCTTGTGCAGGTTCAGGTGGGACACGTCGCCGCCGAACTGGCCCGGCGCGGCGATGCCGACCAGCGCGTTCATGTTGGCGCCGTCGACGTACACGCGGCCGCCGTGTTCATGCACCAGCGCGCAGATCTCCTTGACGTGCGTGTCGAACACGCCGTACGTCGAGGGGTAGGTGATCATGATCGCGGCCAGGTTGGCGCTGTGCTGCTCGCACTTGGCCTTCAGGTCGGCCAGGTCGATGTTGCCTTCCTTGTCGCACTTGGTGACCACGACCTGCATGCCCACCATCTGCGCCGACGCCGGGTTGGTGCCGTGCGCCGATTCCGGGATCAGGCAGATCTTGCGATGCGCGTCGCCGCGCGACTCGTGCCAGGCCTTGATGATCAGCAGGCCGGCGTACTCGCCCTGCGAGCCGGCGTTGGGCTGCAGCGAGACGCCCGCGTAGCCGGTCGCCTGGCACAGCCAGGCGGTGAGCTGCTGGTCGAGCTGCGCGTAGCCCTGCAGCTGGCTCTGCGGCGCGAACGGATGCACCTGCGCGAACTCCGGCCAGGTGATGGGGATCATCTCGCTGGTCGCGTTCAGCTTCATCGTGCACGAGCCCAGCGGGATCATGCTGCGGTCCAGCGCCAGGTCCTTGTCGGACAGCAGGCGGATGTAGCGCAGCATCTCCGTCTCGGAGTGGTGGATGTTGAAGATCGGGTGCGTCAGGTAGGCGCTGGTGCGCGACTGGGCCGCGGGGATCAGCGTGGTCGGCGATGCGGCAGAGGCGTTCGCGAACGCGTCCGCGACCGGCTTGCCTTCGGCGAAGACCGTCAGCAGCGCCTGGACGTCGGCGCGGGTGGTCGTCTCGTCGAGCGTCAGGCTGATGCTGTCCTCGCTCGCGCGGCGCAGGTTCATGCCCGCGGCGACGGCGGCGGCCAGCACCGGGCCGGTGTGCGCGCCGGTCTTCACGTGCAGCGTGTCGAACGAGCTCTCGTGGACCAGCGTCAGGCCCAGCGCCTTCAGGCCCTGCGCCAGCACGGCGGCGTAGGCGGCGACGCGTTGCGCGATGCGCTTGAGGCCTTGCGGGCCGTGATAGACCGCGTACATGCTGGCCACGACGGCCGGCAGCACCTGCGCGGTACAGATGTTGGAGGTGGCCTTCTCGCGGCGGATGTGCTGCTCGCGGGTCTGCAGCGACAGGCGGTAGGCGGGCTTGCCGTGCGAGTCGACGGACACGCCGACCAGGCGGCCCGGCAGCGAGCGCTTGAACTCGTCGCGGCAGGCCATGTAGGCGGCGTGCGGGCCGCCGGCGCCCATGGGCATGCCGAAGCGCTGCGTGGTGCCCACGGCGATGTCGGCGCCTTGCTCGCCCGGCGACGCGATCAGCGTCAGCGCCAGCAGGTCGGCGGCGGCGACCAGCAGGCCGCCCTGCGCGTGCACCGCGTCGGCGATCGCCTGCAGCGGGCGCACCACGCCGGTCACGCCGGGGTACTGCACCAGCGCGCCGAAGCATTCGGTCTTGCCGGCGTCCTCGGCCTTGCCGACCTGCACGGTGATGCCCAGCGGCTCGGCGCGCGTGCGCACGACTTCCAGCGTCTGCGGCAGCACGTCGTCGGCGACGAAGAACACCTGGCTCTTGCTCTTGCCCATGCGGGCGGCCAGCGTCATGCCTTCGGCGGCGGCGGTGGCCTCGTCCAGCATCGAGGCGTTGGCGATGGCCATGCCGGTCAGGTCGCAGACCATGGTCTGGAAGTTGACCAGCGCTTCCATGCGGCCCTGCGAAATCTCGGCCTGGTAGGGCGTGTAGGCCGTGTACCAGGCGGGGTTCTCGAGGATGTTGCGCAGGATCACGCCCGGCGTGAGGGTGCCGTGGTAGCCCTGGCCGATGAAGCTCTTCAGGATCTGGTTCCGGCCCGCGATCGTCTTGAGTTCGGCCAGCGCCTGCGACTCGGTCACGGCGTCCGGCAGGTCCATCTTCGCGGCGCGCTTGATGGCGGCCGGGACGATGGCGTCGATCAGCGCGGCGCGCGACGCGGCGCCGATGGCCGAGAGCATCAGCGTCTCGTCATGGGCGTCGGGGCCGATGTGACGGGCGTGGAACTCGGAAGCGTTCTCAAGTTCGGCGAACGAGGGCAGGGCGGACATGGCGGGGCGATCCTGGAGATGAAATTTCTTTGCAGCGCAAGGCTCGGTCACGGACTCCCTCTCCCGCTTGCGGGAGAGGGCAGGGGTGAGGGCCAGCGGCCGTGGCGTGGCAACTGGACTTGGCGAGGCCGCGCGCGCAGGAGGTCGACGATTACGAGTTCTTGACCAACTCGTCGTAGGCCGTCGTATCCATCAGAGCGTCGAGCTCGGACGGGTTGGACAGCTTGACCTTGAAGAACCAGCCGGCCTTCAGCGGGTCGGTGTTGGCCAGCGACGGGTCGTCGCGCAGGGCTTCGTTGACTTCCACGATCTCGCCGGAGACCGGCGCGTAGACGTCGGCGGCGGCCTTGACCGACTCGACCACGCCGGCCACTTCCTTGGCGGCGAAGGACTTGCCGACGTCGGGCAGGTCCACGAACACGACGTCGCCCAGCGCGTCCTGCGCATGGACCGTGATGCCCACGGTGGCGATGCCGTCGGTGGTGTCGACCCACTCGTGGTCGGACGTGTACTTGATGCTCATGGAGAGGCTCCGTGCTACCTGATGGTTGCTGAAGGTTGAAAGGGAGAAACGTGATGCCGCGTGGTGCCGCACGATCCGGTACGACCCGGTGCGACCCGGAAACGGGGATCAGCCGCGGAAGTATCCGTTGGGCGTGAACGGCGTGGAAGAGACCGTCATCGGGGTGCGCTTGCCGCGCACTTCGGCGAAGAGTTCCGTGCCCAGCGCGGCGTAGGGCGTCTGCACGTAGGCCAGGGCCACCGGCTTGCCGACCGTCGGGCCCAGCGTGCCGCTGGTGACGACGCCGATCTCGGCGCCGTCGGCGTTGACGAGCTTGGCGCCCTCGCGCACCGGCATGCGTTCCGAGCTCACCAGGCCCACGCGCTTGCGGGCGGCGCCTTCGGCGAACTGCTTGTCGATGACCGCCGCACCCGGGTACCCGCCAGCGCGGGCGCCGCCTGCGCGACGCACCTTCTGGATCGCCCAGGTCAGCGAGGCTTCGACCGGGGTGGTGGTGGTGTCGATGTCATGGCCGTACAGGCACAGGCCGGCTTCCAGGCGCAGCGAGTCGCGCGCCCCCAGGCCGATGGGCATCACTTCGGGCTGCGCCAGCAGCTTGCGGGCCAATTCCACCGAGCGGTCGGCGGGCACCGAGATCTCGTAGCCGTCTTCGCCGGTGTAGCCCGAACGGGTCACGAAGGTGGGGATGCCGTCCAGTTCGAAGAAGCCGCCGGTCATGAAGACCAGCTTGGCGACGTCGGCGTTCAGGCGCGACAGGGCCGTCACCGCCTGCGGGCCTTGCAGCGCCAGCAGCGCCTGGTCCGGCAGCGGGCGCACTTCGCAGCGGCCCGACAGGTGCTTCTGCATGTGGGCGATGTCCTGGTCGCGGCAGCCGGCGTTGACCACGACGAACAATCCGTCGGTGCGGCGCGCGACCATCAGGTCGTCGAGGATGCCGCCGTCGTCGGCGGTGAAGAGCGCGTAGCGCTGCTTGAACATCCCGAGGTCGACGATGTCGACGGGGACCAGCGTCTCCAGCGCGGCGGCGGCGTCGTCGCCGACCAGCAGCACCTGGCCCATGTGGGACACGTCGAACAGGCCGGCCTGGGCGCGCGCATGCTTGTGTTCCGCCATCACGCCGGCGGGGTACTGCACCGGCATGTCGTAGCCGGCGAAAGGCACCATCTTGGCGCCGAGTTCGACGTGGAGCGCGTGCAGCGGGGTCTTGTGCAGGGGCGTGTTCAGGGCTTGATCGGCGGACATGTCTGGCTCCGAGGGCATTCGTCATGACCACCCCGACTGTGAACCGGTCACGTGCCGGTCACCTCAAGGTGGGGGAGATGCCCTCGCTGTCCGCTTTACCTGAGAGATTGGCCGTCGGCGGTTGACCGGCGGCTTGCCCCTTCGGTGGACGGGCTCGACCGCAAGGTCCGCCCCGTCTCTCTCCAGTGAGGACGCCCGATGTCTCGAGCGTTTCGTCAGTCCTTTTGCCTGAGCGTTCGCAGCGTGGGATCACCAGTGCCACTGCGCCTTCGGCGGCTCCCGCGAGGGAACTCTCTCCTGACAGGCGGCATTGTAGTCATGGATTCGGTCCGGTTGCCGCTTGCCTCAGACGGGTTTCCGGCCGTCGGATCGTCGACGGGCGAACGGTGAACGCCCAGGCCGCCTTTCGGCACCCATCGGGCCTGTTGACGATCCGGGAAGGTGGAGATGACCCAGGGATACAGCGTGATGTGGGCACCGGTGCTGCCGCCTGGCGGGTGGGACGCGGAGGCCGACTGGGCCACCCTGCCGCCGTCGCCGAAGATCTGCTGTCCGTCGTCGGCGCTGCGCCGCGATGGTGTGCGGCAGGACGAGCAGCCGTCCCGGGATCGGGATCAGGACCGCCTGGCGTTGGTACCTCCGCGTTGCCGCCCGGAGGCGGCCGAACGCGTCGCCAAAGCGCCGCCCAAAGCGCCGCCCAAACCGCCTCGCCGTCCGCGGCCCAGTCTCACCGGACGACCAGCGCCGACCCTCAAGGGTCCCGTGCCGATGCGCATCCTGCAAGATCGGCACGGCAGACCGCTGCCGCTGCGGCCTGCCCAGGCGCTGCGCGCTTCCACGGCGTTGCTGCCCGACATCGAGGAGGAGAAGCGGCGCCGCCGGCGGCAAGCTGGCGATCTGCCAGCGCCAGCGCCACCGCCGTCCCGAACGCCAGAGGCGGGCGTTCGCGCCAGCGGAGGCCGTACCTGTGATCCGACCCTCGAGCGTCAAGTGGCGGAGGGGTTCACCAAGGCGATGAAATTCATCCAGGCGGAACTTGCCGCGCCGCGGACGTTCGGCGACAAGGTCCGCGGCGCCGTCCACAAGTTGGGTTCGGGGCTGGGCGGGCTGCTGCGTCGATGTCTCGGCGGGCGTGTCCGATGACGATGAGGCGCTGACCGACGGCGGGCGCCGCGTGCACAATCGCGCCCATGCGACTCCTGCTGGTGGAAGACGACCTCATGATCGGCGAGCAGCTGCTCGAGCTGCTGCGCGCCGAGGGTTATGCCGTGGACTGGGTGCGCGACGGCGAGATCGCCGACACCGCGCTGCAGTCCCAGACCTACGACCTGGTGATCCTGGACCTGGGCCTGCCCAAGCGCGACGGCATGAGCGTGCTGCAGGCGCTGCGCGGGCGCAAGCAGGCGGTGCCGGTGCTCATCGCCACCGCGCGCGACGCGACCGCCCAGCGCGTCGCCGGGCTGGACGCCGGCGCGGACGACTACGTGCTCAAGCCCTTCGAGCTTGACGAACTCCTGGCCCGCATCCGCGCGCTGCTGCGACGCGCTGCCGGTCGCGCGGAGCCGGTCTACGAGCACATGGGCGTCAGCATCAATCCCGCCACGCGCGAGGTCACGGCCAACGGCCATCCGGTCACGCTGTCGCAGCGCGAGTGGGCGGTGCTGGAGCCGCTTCTGGCACGTCCGGGCATGGTGCTCTCGCGCCAGCAGCTCGAGGAGAAGCTCTACGGCTGGAAGGACGAGATCAGCAGCAACGCCGTGGAGGTCTACATCCACGGCCTGCGCAAGAAGCTCGGCGCGGAGCTGATCCAGAACGTGCGCGGCGTGGGCTACCGCGTGCCCAAGGAATGAACCCGGGCGTGGATCCGGAACGGCCCCCCGAGATCAAGACGGCGATGAAACCGGAGACGGAGACGGACCCCGGGACCGACAGCCTGGGGCGCCTCGGCCGGATGCGGCTCCAGTTGCTGCCGAGTTCGTTGCGCTACCGCCTGCTGCTGTTCCTCCTGGGCGCGGTGCTGACCGGTGCGCTCGTGCAGGGCATGAGCGCCTACCGCAATGCGCTGATGGAGACGGACGAGATCTTCGACTACCAGATGCAGCAGGTGGCGCTGTCGCTGCGCGCGGGCATGGGCACCGGCCTGCCGCTGCCGCTCGGCGAGGAGCAGAGCATCGACCTGATCGTGCAGGTGTGGGGCCTGGACGGCACGCCGCTGTACCGGTCGGCCGGCCCGGACTGGCTGCCGCAGCGCGCGGTCCTCGGCTTTTCCAACGTGGCGTTGCGCGGCAAGCGCTATCGTGTCTTCGCCGTGCAGGGACGTTTCCAGGTCGTGCAGGTCGCCCAGGACATCGCCGTGCGGCAGCGCATGGCCGGGCAGCTCGCGTGGCGCACCGTGCTGCCGACCGCGCTCATGCTGCCCATGCTCGCGCTGGTGGTGTGGTGGGTGGTGTCGCACTCGCTGGCGCCGCTGGAGCGCGTGCGCCAGCAACTGTCGCGCCGCAAGGCGCAAGACCTGGCCCCGGTGGACGAGGAAGACGTGCCGGCCGAGGTCCAGCCGCTGGTCACCGAACTCAACGCGCTGCTGGACCGCGTGCGGCAGGCCTTCGAGCAGCAGCAGCATTTCGTCGCCGACGCCGCCCACGAACTGCGCTCGCCGCTGGCGGCCCTGAAGCTCCAGCTGCAGTCCGTGCGCCGCGCGCCGGACGACGGCGCGCGCGCTCAGGCGCTGGAGAAGCTCGGCCTCGGCATCGACCGCGCGTCCCACCTCATCGAGCAACTGCTGGCGCTGGCGCGCCAGGACAGCGCCAAGGTGCAGGCGCCTGCGCAGCCCATCGCGCTGGACGCGTTGTGCCGGGACGCCGTCATCGACGGCGCGACGCTGGCGCAAGGGCGCGGCATCGACCTCGGCATGGAGCGCTGCGACGCCGTGCTGGTCGACGGTCATCGCGAGGCGCTGACGATGCTCCTGCGCAACCTGCTCGACAACGGCATCAAGTACGGCCGCAGCCGTGTGGACCTGAGCCTGGAGCGCAGCGGCGGCCAGGCGTTGCTGGTGGTCGAGGACGACGGTCCCGGCATTCCCGACGCCGAGCGGGGGCGGGTGTTCGACCGTTTCTACCGCTCCGAGTCGCAGGCGCAGCAGGCGCCGGGCAGCGGTCTGGGTCTCGCGCTGGTGCGCAGCATCGCCGACGACCATGGCGCCACGCTGCGCCTGGGGCACAGCACCGCGCTGGGCGGGCTGCGGGTGGAGCTGGCGATGCCGCTCTCGCGCGCACCTCAGCCGATGTCGCAGCCATTGCCGCCTGTGTTGCCGCCACCGGCTCTCCCGCCCGCCTGAGTCTGCAATCAACGAGCGCGCAGTCAGCGAGTGCGCAGTCAGCGAGCGCCAGTGGGGCCGCAAGGGTGCTGGGGGTTCGCGGACGCGATGCCCCCTGCACCCTGGAGTGCCCGCGCCAGGCATGGCGGAGTCAAGCGGCGTCCCGCTCCGCTTTACCGGTCCTTCACCGCGCCGCTTCCGAGCATTAAGAGCGACCTAAGCGAAGGTGCTCAAACTTCCAGTCATCGAGTCGCCGCCGGGCCCATCCCGGCTGGTGCTCAGCGAATCTGGAGGTTCACATGACTCAAGTGGAGAAGATGATTCCGGTGAAGAAACTGGTGTGGGCGCTGACGGCTGCCGGCGTTCTGGGGGCTGCGGGCGGTGCGCTCGCGATGCGCAATGCGAAGCTGATGCCGGTCGCGCAGACCTCGTCGGAGGCTTCGACCGACGGTGTTTCGGCGTCGACGTCTGGCGGAGACACGCAGGTGGCCGCCGTCACCACGCCGCTGGCGAACGCGGCCGCGCCTGCCGCGAACCTCACGCCGCCGCCTGCGGGCATGCCCGACTTCGCCCAGATCGCTGCGGCCCAGGGCCCGGCGGTGGTCAACATCAGCGTGTCCGGCACCGTCAAGACGCGTGCCGCGCGCGCGCCGCAGATCGATCCTGACGATCCCTTCTACGAGTTCTTCCGTCGCTTCGGCGTGCCGGGCATGCCCGGCGGCCCCAACGGGGGCGGCGAGGGCGGCAGTCGCGAGATCCGCGGCCAGGGCTCGGGGTTCATCGTCAGCGCCGACGGCGTGATCCTGACCAACGCGCACGTGGTGCAGGACGCGCAGGAGGTGGTCGTCAAGCTGACCGACCGCCGCGAATACCGCGCCAAGGTCCTGGGCAGCGACAAGTCGACCGACGTCGCGGTGCTGAAGATCGAAGCCAGGAATCTGCCGACCGTCCGCCTGGGCGCGACCAAGGACTTGCGCGTGGGCGAATGGGTGCTGGCCATCGGCTCGCCCTTCGGTTTCGAGAACAGCGTCAGCGCGGGCGTGATCAGCGCCAAGGGTCGCTCGCTGGGTCCGGACGAGAGCCGCGTGCCCTTCCTGCAGACCGACGTCGCGATCAATCCCGGCAACTCCGGCGGGCCGTTGTTCAACGCGCGCGGCGAGGTGGTCGGCATCAATTCGCAGATCTACAGCGCGTCGGGCGGCTATCAGGGCCTGTCGTTCGCGATTCCCGTCGAAGTCGCCAACAAGGTCCGCCAGCAGATCGAGAAGGGCGGCAAGGTGCAGCACGCCAAACTCGGCGTGATGGTGCAGGAGGTCAATCAGGGCTTCGCCGACTCCTTCAAGCTGGACCGGCCCGAAGGCGCGCTGGTCGCCAACGTCGAGGACAACGGCCCGGCCGCCAAGGCCGGCCTGCGCTCGGGTGACGTCATCCTGGGCTTCAAGGGGCAGCGCATCGTCTCCAGCGGCGATCTGCCGGCCCTGGTGGACCAGTCCCTGCCCGGCGACAAGGTCGACATCGAGGTCTGGCGCGGGGGCAAGCGCGAGACGATCACCGCCACCCTCGGCGATGCGAACGAGAAGGGCGCCAAGCTCGCCAAGGGCGGCGGCGACGCGGATGCGGATCATGCCAAGCTGGGCCTGACGCTGCGTCCGCTGCAGACCGACGAGCGCCGTCAGCTCGGTACCCGCGACGGCCTGCTGATCCAGGAAGTCGGCGAGGGCAGCGCCGCGGCGCGCGCCGGCGTGCGTCCCGGCGACGTGCTGCTGGCCGTCAACGGCACGCCGGTGCAGTCGCTCGACCAGGTCCGCAGCGCGGTCAAGGGCGCGGAGAAATCGGTCGCGCTGCTCGTGCAGCGGGGCGGCGACAAGATCTTCGTGCCGGTCCGCATCGGCTGAGTTTCCTTCGTTCTCTTTCTCCGTCCCTCTTTCTCCCTCCGCCGCTCCCAGGGGCGGCACCTGTCCCAACCAACCGCTGCCTGTGGCGGTTGCTCCGTGGGCCCGCGCGTGGTGGCGCGGGCCCTTTTTTTACTTCGAAGATTGCAAAAAGTTCCCGGAGTTCCTGACGGAGTCATGGTTTCCCCAATGGTTCGGGAACAGCGGGGCAGTGGGGTGGCACGAACGCAAACCATCGACAACGACGAGGTCCTCCCGATGTCCGCCACCATTGCCTCCAGTTCAGGAACCGCCGCAATCCTGCGCATCGGCGCGCCCGACTTCCGGGATGCGCAGACCGCCTTGCGCAGCAAGCTGCGCAAGGCCCGTCAGGGGATCAAGCAGCCGTCCTCGGCAAGCCGGGCTTTTGCTCCCACGGACGCGGCCTCGATCACTGGCATCGCGTGGATGCCGCCGAAGGCTGCGGCGCAGCCGAGCGAGGACCTGCTGCTCTGGATGGGCGACCGCGGGCGTGCGCGTCGGCTCGGAAAGAGCATCCGGGTGCTCCTGCTGCAACTGGCGGAGCGCGAGCCCATGTTGTGGGCCAAGTTGTGGCACAGCCTGACGGTGAAGCGGGGGCGCGGCGTCATGACGCCGATGGACGACGGCTTGAAGGCGCAGTTGATTCCGCTCATCGGACGCATGCGTGTCGACTATCGGCACGTACACGATCGGCGCGCCAGTTCGCTGGACGAGCGCGACTTCGTGGTCCGGGCGCTGCGCCAGCATGCGGGCGAAGCGCTGCGCCAGATGGACCGGGAAGAGATCGATCGCGTCGGCGTTGCATTGCGATCGGGACACAGCGTGCTCGACACGGGCTTTGCCGCGCTGGAGGAAAGGCTGGCGGAGTCCCTGCGCAAGGCGACGCACGGCGTGCCCGGCGGTGAAGCGGCCATGACGCGCTGCACGCAGTCCGTGCTGGCGCTGAACTGTCTGAAGGAGGCGTTGATGCAGGCCGTGGCCGAGGCCACGCCGGAGCGGCCGGTCCGCCGGCGCTGAACGGCTCTGAACGGCGCAGACCCTCGGTGCCCGGCGTCGCACCGGTGCCGGCGCTGGCATCATGCGCGGCATGTCGTCATCGTCATCGCCATCGTTGCCATCCGGTTCCGACCCCGTCGTCCCGTCCTCCGCGCGCGAACGCAGCCGGCGGGCCGTCGACGCCTTCATCGAGTCGCTCTGGATCGAGGAGGGGCTGTCCCGCAACACGCAGTTGGCCTATCGACGCGACCTGCAGCTGCTGGTCGACTGGTTGGCGCTGGAACGGGACCGGACGCTCGACCAGGTCGAGGAACTGGACCTGATGGGCTACGCCGCCGCGCGCCATGAAGGCGGCAAGGCGAGTTCGGCGAACCGGCGTCTGTCGGTCTTCAAGCGCTACTTCCGCTGGGCGCTGCGCGAGCGCCGCATCGACCGCGATCCCACGCTCAAGCTGATCACGGCCAAGCAGCCGATGCGCGTGCCCAAGACGCTGTCGCAACTGCAGGTCGAGGCGTTGCTGGACGCACCGGACGTCGGCACCGCGCAGGGCTTGCGCGACCGCGCGATGCTGGAACTGATGTACGCGAGCGGCCTGCGCGTCACCGAACTCGTGACCCTCAAGAGCGTGCACGTCGGCCTGCGCGAGGCCGTGCTGCGCGTGACCGGCAAGGGCGACAAGGAACGGATGGTCCCGTTCGGCGAGGAGGCGCATGTCTGGCTGATGCGCTACCTGAAGGAAGGCCGGCCGCAACTGCTCGGCGCTCGCGGCACCGACGACCTGTTCCTCAGCCGCTTCGGCCAGTCGATGACGCGCGAAAGCTTCTGGCGGATCGTCAAGAAGTACGCCCTCATCGGGGGGATCACGAGTCCGATCTCGCCGCACACGCTGCGGCACGCCTTTGCCACGCACCTGCTCAACCATGGCGCGGATCTGCGGGCGGTCCAGCTGTTGCTGGGACATGCGGACCTCTCCACGACGCAGATCTACACCCATGTGGCGCGGGAACGCCTGAAGGCCTTGCACGCCGTCCACCATCCGCGCGGCTGAACGCCGTTCATCCGTGCGCGAACCCGGGAAGGGCGGCGGGACACACAAGCAGCTGTCTCAGCACCTCGTCGTGGCCCTCGCAGGGGCTGCCCACTTCCCGCATGTTCCACTCCTTCCCTTCGCAGCCGTTCGGCGTGGTGCCGAATTGCGTTTCAATCGGGCAGCCGCCCCTGGCGGGTGGCATCGCGCCCTATCAGCCCTGGCCGCCGGGGGCGGATCCGTTGATGGCCCATCAAGTCGCCGTGGCCGCAGCCGCGGCCGGATGCTGGCTGGCGGGCATCGTGCCCCCGTTCATCAGCGCCCTGATGACACCCGCCTTCGGTGGCTTCGCGCCGGTGATGCAGGCCGTCCTGCCCCAGCCCACCAGGGAACCGGCGCGTTGCGCCGAGGCGGTCGCCTTCGCCTCGACGCTGAAGTCCAAGGGCATCACGGACATGATCGTGGCCGAAGGCCGGGTGCCCAGCGCGCTGCTGGCCCAGTTGCGCAGGTCCGGCGATACGGTGCAGTGGCAGGTGCCAGGCGCCGATGGTCGGCCGGTGACGGCGATCTTCCGGCGTCTGGACGGGATGACCGACGACGGCAGCTGGCTGCTCCAGTCCGAAGTGAACGATGGTGATCGGCCGGACGCCACCCAGTTCGTCCGGATGCACGAGGCCCTCGTGGATCCGAAGCGCCCGCAGCAGCTCAGCGGCGATGCGATGCGTGCCCAGGCTTCGATGCATCGCCGTGCGAGCCAGGGCGAGGACACGCGATTGGCCGTGGCCTGCGAGGACGGCCTGTCGCGCTCGAGCCCTGCCACGTTGGCGATGTTCGAAGCGCACCGGGCGCTGGAGAGGGACGAGTACGACGATGACCGCGCGAGTGTGTCGTCCAGAGGAACGTCCCAGGCTGACAGGGACTATCGCCAGCTGCTGGCGGCGCAACTTGGACCACGGGGTGCCGACTCACTGGACAGTTTCCTGCGGACGATCGACCTGTCGACGCGGCGGCCTGCCAGCACCGGTTCTGGTGGCGAATCCTTCCAGGAAGAGTGGGGCGGTGAATCCGACACCTCGTCTTTGGGCGAGGACAACTCGGTGTTCTTGGACGACGATGACTCGGACGCGGCATACGCCGCGTGCCTGGAAAGACTCCGGAGTACGGACACGCGTCCGACGAAGAGCGAGAGTGGCACGCAGACTGATTTGTCCCCGTCCCCGTCCCCGTCCCAGACTTCGACCTCGACCTCGACCTCGACCTCGACCTCGACTTCGACTTCGACTTCGACTTCGAAGGCGGCGTCCGAAGAGGCCCGTCTGCTGAGCCTTCTGCCCACCGTGCCTACGCACGATCCGGCTGCCCAAGATCTTGCTGCCGAAAGACTCAGGGAACGCAGACTCATGGCGGCTCTGGCACGCCTGCCGAAGGTGCCCACCGGGCTGCCGAGAAGCCATTCCCTGCCCGACCTCTCGATGGTGTCGAAAGCGGACGAGGCAGCGACGACCCGCGCGCTGGCTCAGGCACGTGCCGCCAGCGAGTCCGCTCTGCAAAGGGCCACGCAAGCGCGGCCCTTGCAGGAGACGATGGGATCACTGTTCCGGGAGATCGACGATTCCCTGGGGCCGGCCCAGAAGCTGAAGCGCGCCGTCACCTCCGGCGATTGGAAAGGCCGGGTGGCGGACCAGGTCACGGGACGCATGATGCTGGTCGTCGATCAGCTGCGTCGCGCGTACAGGCAGCGGGAAGGCGCCGATGCGGATGCCGGCGCCGAGGCCGTCTTCATCGCCCAGAACCTGGCCAAGGCAGCCGGTCGCGCGTTGAAGGACCTGCCCGCCACCGCCCAGTTGCGGCTTACCGATGCGTTCCACGGCAACGGCGGCCATTTGGTGGCATTGCTTGGCGCACGCGACGACCTTCTGAAGACGATGACCCGCTTGTCCGACCTGAAATCGGAGGCGCCCGGCAGCCTGAGCACGGAGTTCGCGACCGCCCAACGCAAGCACGAAGCCTTGAACTACACGATTGCGGCGCTGGAAACTGCCGTGCCGTCGAAGGGCGCACGGGTCAGTTGACCGGCAGCCCCGCCGGCGGCTTGATCTCCTCCAGGCAGATCATCGAACGCACATCGGCGACGCCGTCCAGCTGCATCAGCTTGTCGGTGAGGAACTTGGACAGCGCCTGCAGGTCGCGCGCGACCACCTTGAGCAGGTAGTCCGAGTCCCCCGACACGGTGTGGCACTCGAGGATCTCGGGGAAGTCGCGGATCAGCGATTCGATTTCGCGCACGCGGACGAAGGCCTGCGCGGTGATGTTCAGGCTGACGTAGGCGGTGACGCTCAGCCCCAGCGCGAGCGGGGCGACGTCGGCGCGGTAGCCGCGCAGCACGCCGCGTTCCTCCAGCGCGCGCACGCGGCGGAAGCACTGCGGCGCCGACAGGTGGACCTGGGTCGCGAGATCGACGTTGGACATCCGGCCGTCGCGCTGCAGCGCCTCCAGGATCCGCAGGTCGATCGCGTCCAGCGCGACGGGGCCCGTCGGTCGGGCGGTGGCGGCCTTCTTGTCCGACGTCCTGCTCGGCGTCCTGTCCGGCTTCTTGTCCGACCGGTCGTTCATCTTGTTCGTCATCGGTGTCGTGGCGAGGAATTGTTGCGATTCTACGGATCCCGATGAACGAAGCGTGCGTGGCGGCGCCCCAACGCCGGGCCGCCGCGGCGCGGCATCGGCGAGAATCCCGCCCCATGGATCACAGTTTCCTCTCCGCCCTCATCCTGCTGCTGCTGGTGCTCGACCCGCTGGGCAGCCTGCCGATCTTCATCCCCATCATGCGGGCCGTGCCGCGCGAACGCCGGCTGAAGGTCGCGCTGCGCGAGGTCGGCATCGCCTTCGCGGTGCTGCTCGCGTTCATGTTCCTGGGCGAAGGCTTCCTGCGGCTGATGCACCTGTCCGAGCGCTCGCTCGAGGTCGCCGGCGGCGTGATCCTGATCATCATCGCGATCCGGATGATCTTCAGCCACGCCGGCGAGTCCGCCTACGGCGTGGAGACGGGCCGCGAGCCCTTCATCTTCCCGCTGGCGGTGCCGCTGCTGGCCGGCCCGTCGGCGATGGCGACGGTGCTGCTGCTGGCCTCGCGCCAGCCGGACCGCGTCGCCGAATGGATAGGCGCGCTGTTCACGGCGATGCTGATCTCGTTCCTGGCGCTGATCCTGGCGGACCGGATCCGCAAGCTGCTCGGCGACTCGGTCGTCTCCGCGATCGAGAAGCTCATGGGCCTGGTCCTGACCGCCATCGCGGTCGAGATGATCCTGTCCGGCTTGAAACGCTACTTCGTCGGCGGGTTGTGACGCTCCGCGTCAGACGCCGCGAGGTGTCTTCAACATCTCTTCTGCCGCCTTGACGGCGGACGGCGAGCGGCGCCATTCGTCCGCGGTCATGCCGTAGATCGCGATGTCGGTCTCGTGCCAGCGCTGCGTCTCGCGGTAGCTCATGCCGAGCTTCTTCATGATGTGGACCGAGCCGCCGTTGTCCGGCTCGCAGACCGCGACGATCTCGGGCGCCTGCAGCGTGTCGAACGCAAACGACGCCATCCGGCGCGCGGCCTCCGAGCCGTAGCCCTTGCTCCAGCGGTCGCGGCGCAGGCGCCAGCCGATCTCGTGCGGATTCGTCGTCTCGCCGCGCAGGTGCTGGATGCAGCCGGCGCCGACGATCTCGCCGGTCTCGACCTCGAAGAAGGTCCACCAGCTGAAGCCCCAGTCGCCCCAGCGCTTCTTGACCCGGTCGATCATGGCCTGCGTGTCCGCCAGCGTGTCGGGCTTGCCGGTGATGTAGCGCATCACCTCGGGGTCGCGGTTCATCTCGAACAGCCCGTCCAGGTGGGCGTCGGTCATCGGCTCCAGGCGCAGCCGGGGGGTGGTCAGGATCGTCATCCCGCGACTGTACGACGCGCTCAGCGCCCGTGACGGCGGTCACCCTCGCGGTACTCGGGCTCCGGCTCGGGCTCGGCGGAGCCGGCGGTCGATGCCGCGGCAGACGTGGCAGACGTGGCAGACGCGGCAGACGCGGCCTGCGCCAGCGCCGCGGGCGACTGCCGCAGCGACGACAGATCGATCTCGTCCGGCGGCTGCGCGCCGTTGAGCCAGCGGATCCGGCAGCGCCCGGCGCGCTTGCACTCGAACATCGTCTGGTCGGCGCGGCTCATGAGCACTTCGGCGTCGACGCCGTCCAGCGCGTAATGGGCCACGCCCATGCTGCTGCCGACCTGCACCGTCACGCCGGAACTCAGGTGGACCGGTTCCAGGATCTTTCGCAGCAGGCGTTCGCAGGTGGCGCGGCTGTCGCGCGGGGTCGGCAGCGCCGCCAGCAGGACGACGAACTCGTCGCCGCCCAGCCGCGCCGCGGTGTCGGTGGCGCGTATCGTCGTCGAGAGCCGCTCGGCGACGGCCTTCAGGACCTCGTCGCCGGCGTCATGCCCGTGGGCGTCGTTGACCGCCTTGAAGCCGTCCAGGTCCAGGTAGGCCACGGCCACCGACCAGCGCTGCCGCTGCGCCGCCGCCATCGCCTGCCGGAGCCGGTCGGCCAGCAGCACGCGGTTGGGCAGGCCGGTGAGGGCGTCGTGGAAGGCGGCGCGCTCGACGCGCGCCTCGTAGGCCTTGCTCTGCGTGATGTCGACCATCATCCAGAGCGTGGTCTCCTCGTCGCGCTCGCCCGGCAGCGCCACGCCGTTGAGGTCCACCCATACCAGGCTGCCGTCCTTGCGGCGCATCTGCTGCTGGCTGCGATAGTGTCCGCCGCGCCGCAGCACCGGATAGGCGTTGCGGCCGAGCGCGGTGAAAGTGTCCTCGTCGATGTAGAGATCGCGCACCGGCAGGCCCAGCATGCCGTGCTTCTCGTAGCCGAACAGCCGCTCCAGCGCGCCGTTCTTCCAGACGATGCGCCGGCCGCGCAGCTTGGCCATGGCGATGATCTCGGTGTCCAGCATGGCCTGCTGGTCCAGCGTCAGGCGGCGCAGGTCCTCGGTCATCGTGTCGGCGAGCGCCTGCACGCGCGCGCGGCCGGCCATCAGCAGGTAGGTCATCGCCGCGAGCAGCGTCGTCAGCACGAGACCGATGAGCCCGGGCTCCCAGCTCGCCGCGTCGATGATCTTGCGCTCGTAGGCGGTGGTCAGCGCGGCTTCGATGCGGAACGCGCGGCCGGAAATCTCCACCAGGTGCTCATCCTTGACCAGACGGCCGTCGTAGCCGGGCTGCGCCTGCGGCGGGGCGTCCAGCGGCTGGATGCCGGTGACGGAATCCAGCAGCAGATCCTCGACCGGCGTGTGATCGTCGACCAGCAGCCGGAAGTCCATGGGCGCGGCCGCCAGTCCCTCCTTGAGCCCGTGCAGGATCTCCTGCGCCACCAGCGGCGCGTAGAGCACGCCCAGCAGGGCCTGGCGACGCTGCTCGGGCGTCACGGGATCGGCCCCGTCGCGGAAGACCGGCACCAGCAGCAGCAGACCGGGCCCGTGCGCGCGGTCCTGCACCAGCGGGACCGGCGCGGAGAGGGTCGCCTCGCCGGTGGCGATGGCCTGCTCGATGGCGCGGCGGCGGATCGACTCCGAGCCGAGGTCGAAGCCCCAGGCCGGGTAGTTCTGCGACAGCGGCTCGATGTGCGCGACGACGAAGAGGTCCGGTGCGCTGTCCCCGAAACTGCGCACCGCGAACTGGGGGGCGCCGTCGGACCGCTGCGCGGCGATGAACGCGGGGAGGTCGGTCCGCATCACGCGCGGCACGAAGCCGAAGCCGCGCACGCCGGGGAACTCGCGCGGCAGGTCGCGCGACTGGACATAGGCGCGGAAGGCGGTGCGGTCGATGCGCCCGTGCATCGCGGCGATGGTCCCGCGGGCGCCCTTGAGGCCGTAGACCGGCTGGATGAAGCGCTGGACGACGTCGCGCTCCAGGCGCTCCATCTGACGCTCGAGGACCCGATGGCCTTCGGCCACGACGCGGTTGCGGTTCCACAGCATCGAGCTGAGGGTCAGGGCCAGGCCGGTCAGCAGCACGAGCAGCGCGCCGACGACGGCCGGCATCGGCAGGTCGGCGGACGGCGGCGGGGCCGCCTCGTGGAACGCGGAATCGCGCGGATCGCGCGGATCGCGCGGATCCTGCGAATCCTGCGAATCCTGCGAGTTGCTGGAGCCCCTCGGATCTCGTTCTTCGGATGTGGCGTGCACGGGCAGGGCGGCCAAGCCGCGGGCGCTGGACACAGCCGACAACTGTAGAGCAGCCGCTGCCCCGGCGCACACGTCCTTGCAGGGCATCCGGATTCGTTACAACTGGCGCGACGGACCGTGGCGCAAGCGCCTATCCTCCCTCGCTCAAGGGGGCGGCGCGCGGCTTGCTCCTGTGCTGCAATCAATCCTCATCTCCGGCGAAGGTGGGCGGCATGGCTCAAGACTCGGACAGGGGCCCCGGGGCCTGGTGGACTTTCCTGCGGCGGCGCTGGACGGCGCGTCGCGAGCCCGCGGCGCGGATCGCCGCCGCCGACGAGGCGCAGTTGATGGACGACCTCAAACGCGAGGCCGCCCGCGCCCAGCGGCACCGCCATGACGGCGTGCTGATGCTGCTGGAACTCGATCCCTGGACGCGGCTGCAGCAGCAGCACGGCGACGACTGTCTGCAGGCGCTGGAGGAGCGGCTCGACCAGCTCGTGCGTCAGCAGCTGCGCGGCGGCGACTGGCTGCTGCCGTTGCCGCGCGGCGTGTGGGCCGCCTATCTGCCGTGCACCGATCCGCTGGGCGCGCTGGACGCCGCCGACCGCGTGCGCGCCCGCGTCGCGACGCTCGACTACCGCTGGCAGGGTCAGGCGCTGCCCTTGAGCGCGAGCCTCGGACTGGCCCATTGGCAGGACTGGCGGCGCGAGCCGCAGCAGGGCGCGGACCAGCTCCTGCAACAGGCCCGACAAGCGCTGGCGATGGCGCGCGGCGCGGGCTGCAACTGCGTGCGCGCCTACGCGGCGATCCCTTCGGGTCGCAACCGCTACAGCGGCACGCGACCGGCCTAGCAGGTCGCTACAGCGGCACCCGCCCCGCGTATCCCGTCATCTCCAGGTATCCCCAGCCCAGCGTGCGACCGGCCTCGTCGGCCACGCGGGCCACGCCTTCCCAGTACGGGAAGCCGGTGCTGCGGCGTGCATCGATCTCCTGCGCCGCGTAGGCGGCTTCCACGATGAACACGCCGCGCGGCGTCCGGATCCGCCAGCGGACCGGATAGCTCGCGAGGCTGACCGGGCTCTTCCAGAACGCCAGCGGCTCGAACTGCAGCTGCTGCTCGAAGTCGACCGGCGCGCCGCCCGTCGCCGCGCGCCAGCTCCCGCCGGTCCAGATGACCGCGCCGTCCTGTGCACGCATCCGGAACAGCGTCAGCGACGCGCCGTCGACGAGGTTCAGCCCCAGCCAGTCCCAACCGACCGCGCGGTCCGGCGACGCATCGGCGCCGCGCCCGAGGTACTGGTTGCTCCATTCGTGATCGAGCCAGGCGCGGGCCTGCAGCTCGCGCGTGCCGCCTTCGCGCAAGGCGAGCCGGCCGGTGCCGGCCAGCTGCGGCTCGCTGACGTAGCGGCTCGCCTGCTGCTCGTCCGGTCCCTTGCGCGACCAGCCGGCACGTCCCTGCAGCAACGGCGCCTGCGGCGCGTCCAGGGTCAGTTCGAGCGCGAATCCGGCGGACTCGCTCGCCATCAACAAGGCATAGCGGCTGCGGCCTTGCGGTCCGTCGACGCGACGCAACTGCCACCCGCCCAGTCGCACGCGGGTGTCGTCGAGCTCGGTCCGCGCATGCGCGAAACCGTGCCGCAGGACTTGCTGGTCGTGCAGCAGGCGCTGCCGGCCCAGGTCGGAGATCGCCGCGTGCCCCAGCATCAACTGGTCCGGCGCGAACGCCGACTGCAACGGACGCTTCAGGTCGTATCGGACCCGGAAGAAGGTGAGCTGGAAACCGAAGTCGGGGCGGGTCTCGTCCGCGGTCGTCGACGTCGCGCCCGGCCCGGCCCCTGACGTCGTGCGGAGCACGCCGGTCACGTACCACCATTCGACGCGGGTCTCGGGGTGCGCGCCGTGGTCGCGCGGGAAACGCAGCGGCGCGGCGGACAGCGTTTCGGAGACCGATGTCGACGTCGATGAGGATGCCGTTCTCGCGGGCTTCGAGGCCCGGCCCTGGGCGAAGGACGTCGGCGACGCCATGCCCAGCGCCGCCAGTCCGAAGCCGTTCAGGAAAGGCCGTCGTCCGATCATCACCAATCCTCCCGCACGGCGCGCAGCGCCTCGCCGCGGCCGGCGCGCAGCGCGCGGGCGCTGGCCCAGGCGGCGGTCGCGCCGGTGGCCATCAGGCTGGCCGCCAGCAGCGCCGCCACGCGCCAGCCGGGGATGGACCAGTCCATGCTCCAGTGGAAACTCTGCGGGTTGAGCTTGAACACCAGCACCGCGCTGATGGCCAACCCGACCAGCAGGCCCATCACGGCGCCGGCCAGCGCCTGCAGCAGCGTCTCGGCCAGCACCAGCCGCCTCAGCATCGCCCGTGTCAGGCCGAGGTGCAGCAGCAGGCCGAATTCGCGCCGGCGCGCCAGCAGCTGCGCCGACAGGCTGGCCGCGACGCCGAACAGCCCCAGCCCGAGCCCCACCGCCTGCAGCCAGTAGGTGATCGCGAAGCTGCGGTCGAAGACCGCCAGAGAGAAGCGCCGCAGCTCGCCGGCCGACGCGATCTCCAGCGACTCCGGCGCGCCGGAGACCTCGCGCAGCGCCGCCTGCACGGCCACGGGGTCGGCGTCGGGCTTCAGCCACAGCGCGAGCTCGGTGATCGCGGCGTCGCCGCTGAGCCGTTCCCAGTCGCGGCGCTCCATCAGTACCGCGCCGCTCTGGCGGCTGTAGTCGCGCCAGATCGCCTTCACCGCCACCGGCAGCTGGCGTCCGTCGAGCCGCAGCATGAAGCGGTCGCCGGGCGCGAGCCGGAGCTCGTCGCGCATGGCCTCGTTGATGTAGACCGGCTGCAGGCCGTCGGGCAGCGCGACCGCGTCGCCCTGCAGCGGCAGGCGGTGGTCCAGCGGCCGTGCCAGCAGCGTCGTGCCGCCGGTCATGCCGCGCACCCGGATGCCGATCGCGCGGGTGCGCTGCGCCGCCACGCGCTCGACGCCCGGCAGCGCGGCTGCGGACGCCGCCAGCCCCGGCGGCATCGGCTGGCCCTGCTGGGCGCTGTCGCGGGCCGTCTGGCGCAGGTAGAGGTCGGCGGGCAGCATGTCGGTCAGCCACTGGTCCAGCGACTGTCGGAAGCTTGCGACCATCACCAGCATCGCCACGGCGAGCGCCAGCGCGACCAGCACGCCGGCGATCAGCCGGCCGGCTTCGCCCGCCTGGTCGCGGGCGCGTTCCACGGCGAGCAGCGGCAACGCACGTTGCGCCGCCCAGCCGCGCAACAGCCCGGTGATCGCGCGCAGCACGAAGGGCACGGTGCCCAGCGCGCCGAGCAGCAAGGCGACCATCGCGGCATAGGTCCCGAGCGGCAGTCCGAAGACCGGCCGCATCCACGTCAAAGGCAGGGCCGCGACCAGCAGCACGGGGCCCAGCCACCACCAGCGGCCGGCGTCGCCGCCGCTGCCCAGTCCCTTGAGCACCTGCGCCACCGGCAGCCCGCGCAGGCGCGCCAGCGGCAGCGCGGCGGCGCCCAGGCTCACCAGCGGGCCCAGTGCGAGCAGGCCGGCGATCGAGGCCGCCGAGAGCTGCAGCTCGGGTCGTCCGCCGCTGAGCCCGGTGAGTCCGCTGCCCAGATCGCCGCCGAGCGCATGCAGTCCCAGCTCCGCGAGCGCGACCGCCAGTCCCAGACCCAGCACGGCGCCGGCCAGACCGAGCACCAGCGCCTCCGACACCAGCAGCGCCAGCCGCTGTCGCGCGCTCATGCCGAGCACGCCCAGCAGCGCGAGCTGCGGCAACCGCTGCGCCACCGACAGGCTGTGCACCGCGAAGACCATGAACGCGCCGACGAACAGCGCCATCAGCGACAGCACACCGAGGTTGAGCCGGTAGGCGCGCGTGAGGCGGCGCGCCTCGTCGGCCTGCTGGCGGGCCTGGTCCTCGGGCGCCTGGGCCCGCACGCCGGCAGGCCAGTCGGCGGGCACCGCGCGGCCCGGCGCCATGCGCAGCAGGATCGCGTCGAGCTGCCCGGGACGATGCAGCAGCTGCTGCGCCCAGGCGATGTCGACGATCACCAGCGGCTGCTGGCGGTCCGGCACGCGGCCCGCGACGGGCAGCGGTGCCGGCTCGTCGGGGAGGTCCACGCGGAGCGAGGCGGGCGCCGTGTCGAAGCCGAGTCGCGTCCACGCCGCGTCGCTGACCAGCAGCGCCGGCTCGCGCAGCGCGCGGCCGAGGTCGGCGCCGGCTAGCCGGGGGAACCACTGCGGATGGAAGGCGCCGAGCTGCACCAGGTCCAGTCCGATCAATCGCACGCGCTGCCAGGAGCCGTCGCGGCCCTGCAGCCGGATGCTGGCGTCGAGCCGCGGCGCGAGCGCGGCGATGTCGTCGCGCGCGGCGAGTTCACCGAAGTAGCGGTCGGACAGCGGCGCGGCGCCCGGCCCGGGGCTGAGCTCGGCATCGGCCTGGGCGCTGCTCTGGCGCGCGGCGGACTCGAACTGCGCCAGCGCCGACGCATTGATCCAGTGCACGGCGCCGGCCAGCGCCAGACCCAGCGCGATCGTCAGCAGCGCGGCGAGCTGCCGACCCCATTGCAGACGCAGAGCCGGCCACGACAGTTGCCACCACCAGCCCCAGGCACGGCGCAGACCGGCCAGGGCGGAGGGCGGGGCGGGGGAGCGCGTGGGCGCGTTCATGTCGGCATCCGGCCTGGTCAGGCCTCGACGAGGTGGCCGTTCTCGAGCCGCAGCCGGCGGTCCGCGAGTTCCGCCGCGTGCGCCGAGTGCGTCACCAGCAGGCAGGCCGCGTTCTGTTCGAGCAGCTGCTGGCGCAGCAGGCGCATGACCTGGTCGGCGTGCGAGGGGTCGAGGTTGCCGGTGGGCTCGTCGGCCAGCACCAGCACGGGCCGGTGCACCAGCGCGCGGGCGATCGCGACGCGCTGCAGCTGGCCGCCGGACAACTGCCGCGGCAGATGCCGCGCCTGCGCGGCGAGTCCGACCGCGTCCAGCATCTCGGCCACGCGCTTCGCGTCGGGCTTGCCCTGCAGCAGCAGCGGCAGCGCGACGTTGTCGTGCACGTTGAGGTGGGGCAGCACGTGGAAGGCCTGGAACACGAATCCCAGCTGCTCGCGGCGCAGCTGCGCCTGGCCGGATTCGTCCAGCGAGAGGATGTCGCGGCCCAGCAGCACGACCTGACCCCGGTCCAGCGGTTCGAGCGCGGCCAGGCCGTTCAGCAGGGTCGACTTGCCGCTGCCGGATTCGCCGAGCAGCGCCAGCATCTCGCCGCGGTGCAAGGTCAGCGACAGGTGATCGAACAGCGTCTGCGCGCCGTAGCGCTTGGTCAGGCCGGTGGCCGTGAGGAGCGGGACATCCATCGTCGGAACCATCGTCGAAATCGTCGTCGAGCGGCGGGAGGCCGATCGAGGGATTGTGGCGCCTGCGCGGCGCGCTCCCGCGTCAGAGGCCGTCGACGTGTGCGATCAGCCGGTCGAGCGTGTCCAGCGCGTCGGGGGCCTCGGCGGGCACGATGCGTCGTTCCGGCATGCTCCGCAGCCACGTGATCTGGCGCTTGGCGAGCTGGCGCGTCGCGGCGGTGCCCAACTCCTGCAGCGCGACGAGGTCGGGCGCGGCCTCGTTCGCGTCGAGCAGTTCCCACGCCTGCCGGTAGCCGACGCAACGCATGGCCGGCAGCCCGAGGTGCAGGTCGCCGCGCGCGCGCAGGCGACGGACCTCGTCGATGAAGCCTTGTTCCAGCATCAGCGCGAAGCGTTGCGCGAGCCGCGCATGCAGCCAGGCGCGCGCCGCGTCCGAGGGTTCGATCGAGATCAGCGGCCAGTCGACGCCCTGTGAGCGCTGCCTCCGGTACAGCGCCGACATCGGCTCGCCGCTGAGCAGGCAGACCTCCAGCGCGCGCTGGATGCGTTGCGAATCCAGCGGCGCCAGGCGCGCGGCCGTTTCAGGATCGAGCGCGGCCAGCCGTGCGTGCATCGCGGGCCAGCCGTCGCGGGCCGCGTCGGCGTCGAGTTGCGCACGCAGCGCGGGATCGGCCTGGGGCAGCTCCGACAGGCCGTCGAAGAGCGCCTTGAAGTAGAGCATCGTGCCGCCGACGAGCAGCGGACGCGCGCCGCGGGCCTGGATCTCCGGCACGAGCCGCAGCGCGTCGCGCACGAACTGCGCGGCGGAGTAGCTCTGCGTCGGCTCCAGGATGTCGATCAGATGGTGCGGCACCGACGCGAGCTCGTCCGGCGTCGGCTTGGCGGTGCCGATGTCCATGCCGCGGTACACCAGCGCGGAGTCCACGCTGATGATCTCGACCGGCTGGCGGCGCGCGATCGCGAGCGCCGCGGCGGTCTTGCCGCAGCCGGTCGGACCGGCGATGCAGAGCGGGCCCAGGCCGTGATCGATGTCGGCGTCGGAGCGGGCGAAGGGAGCGGGTTGACTCATGCGGGACGGGGGATCGGCTGACCGTGCCGGCGGACCAGGGTCCAGGCGCAGGTGGCGGTGCACAGGCCCAGCACCATCATGGTGGCGGCGAGCGGCGTCACGCTGCCGTCGAGGCTGGCGCTGAGCCACGCGCCGACGCCGAAGGCCGCGAGCGCGATCGCGAAGCCCGAGAGCGCCGCCGCCGCGCCGGCCTGGCGCGGGAACGGGCCGACGGCGCCGGCCTGGCCGCAGGGCTGCAGCACGCCGTGGCCGATCATGATGCCCACGTGCGGGATCATCAGCGCCCAGGGCGACGGCGGCAGCACGAAGGCGGCCAGGCCCATGCCCAGCGCGCCCAGCGCGGTGAAGCAGGCACCGCGCGCGACGGTGTCGGCGATGCTGAGCGTGCGCAGCCAGCGGCGGCAGATCAGCGTGCCGGTGACGTAGAGCGCCGCGCCGCCGGCGACGAGCGCGCCGTAGGTGTGGTGGCGCAGGCCCAGGACCTCGATGAACACGAAGCTGGAGCCGGCGAGGAAGGCGTACAGCGTCGCGTAGGCGAGCGCCGTGAGCAGCGCATAGGCGCGGAAGGTCGGATGCGCGAGCACGGTCCGCCAGTTGGCGACCAGGCCCGCCGGGCGCAGCGCGCCGGGGTCGGGTCGTGCCAGGCTCTCGGGGATGCGCAGCACGACCAGCGCCAGGGTCGCGGCGCCGAAGACGGCGGTCGCCAGGATCGCCCAGCGCCAGCCGACGCCGGCCGCGAGCACGCCGCCGATCAGCGGCGAGGCCAGCGCGATGACGCCCAGGCCCGACAGCGCCTTGGCCATCATCCGCGCGCCTTCCTGCGGCTCGAACCAGTCGCGCAGCATCGCGCGGGCGACGACGACGGACGCCGCCAGGCCCAGCCCCTGCAGCGCGCGGCAGGCGACCAGGCTGTCGATGGTCGAGGCCAGTGCCGCGCCTATCGCGGCGACGACATACAGCGCCAGGCCGCCCAGCAGCACCGGACGGCGCCCGAAGCGGTCACCCAGCGGACCCAGCAGCAGCTGCGACAGTCCGAATGCCAGCATCAGCGCCGACAGCGTCAGCTGCGTCGCGCCCATGCCCGCGTGCAGGTCGGCGCGCAGGCCGGGCAGGGCGGGCAGGTAGAGGTCGGTCGTGACCGGCTGCAGGCCCAGCAGCATCGCCAGCGCGAGGACCTGCAGCGCGGGCGCGGGGCTCGCGCCGCGGTCGACGGCCGCCGGCGTCGGAACGCTCAAAAGCGCTCCCAGGGCGCGAGGTAGCGCCACTGTCCGGGCGGGAGCTGACCCAGCGGGATGCGCCCGATGCGCACGCGCTTGAGGCCCAGCACCTTCAGGCCGACCAGCTCGCACATCCGGCGGATCTGGCGCTTGCGGCCCTCGCGCAGCACGAAGCGCAGCTGGTCTTCATTGGCCCAGCTGACCTTGGCGGGCTTGAGCTGCACGCCGTCCAGCTCCAGGCCGTGCGTCAGCATCGCGATCGCGCGCGGATCGAGCGACTGCTGCGGATGCAGGGCCGGATCGCCGTTCTCGACGGCGACGCGGACCAGGTACTCCTTCTCGACGTCGGAGTCCTCGCCGATCAGATGGCGCGCGATGCGGCCGTCCTGCGTCAGCACCAGCAGGCCGGTGGAGTCGATGTCCAGACGGCCGGCCGGCGCGAGGCCGCGGCCGTGGCCCGGCGCCCAATGGATCTTGGCCGGGTCCTCGCCCCAGTGGGTGTCGGCCTTGACCAGCACCGACGCGGGCTCGTAGCCGTCCTCGGCCTGGCCGGAGACGTAGCCGATCGGCTTGTGCAGCAGGATGGTCACGCGTTGCGCCTGCTGTTCGCGGGCGGCGGGGTCGACCTCGATCTTCGCGTCCGGGCCGACGCGCTGGCCCAGCGTGGCCAGTTGACCGTCGACGGTCACCCAGCCGGACTCGATCCACTCGTCGGCTTCGCGGCGCGAGGCCAGACCCAGTTCGCTCATGCGCTTGGACAGGCGCTCTCCGGCGTCCTGGTCGGCGAGGCGCACCGGCGCGGGCTGGCGCGGCGCGTCCGGCTGACGCGGACGGTCGGTGCGCTCGGCACGTTCCTCGCGTTCGGCGCGGGCATGGACGTCGGAAGGATGGCCGGCGTCACGGTCGCCGTAAGGCGCGCGGCGGGGACGATCGTCGCCGTAGCGGGCGCCCGGACCGTTGCCGGGGCCGTTGCCGTAGCGCGAGTCTTCATTGCCACGGGCGTAGCGGTCGCCGCCACGATCACCGCCCCGGTCGCCGCCGCGATCGTCGCGACGGGGGCGGTCGCCGTAGGCGCGATCCCCTTGAGGCCGATCCCCGTAGGAGCGATCTCCCTGGGGTCGATCGCCATAGGGCCTGTCGCCACGGGGTCGATCGCCATACGGTCGATCGCCATAAGGACGGTCGCCTTGGGGCCGATCGCCCTGAGGACGATCCCCGTAGGCGCGATCACGCTGCGGGCGGTCGCCGTAGGAGCGATCGGGACGATCCCCCTGCGGACGCGGACGGTCCCCATAGGGGCGATCCCCTTGCGGACGGTCGCCGTAGCGATCGTCGCGACGGGGGCGGTCGCCCTCGAAGCGGGGACGGTCGTCGGCACGCGGACGGTCACCGTACGGGCGACGGTCGCCGCCTTCCGGGCGACCGCCGGAGAAGCCGGGGCGGTCGCCCTGGCCGCGTGGGCCGCCGTAGCCGCCGCGATCGTCCTGGCGCGGACCGCGATCGGACCGGTCGCCGTAGCCGCCTTCGCGCGGCGGACGGCCGGGACCGCCGCGGCGGTCATCGCGTCCTTGCGGACCGCGCGCATCCTGGCCGCGATCGTCGCGACGCGGATCCCGACGCTGACGGCCTTCCTCGGCCAGTCGCTGCTGGAACGCGGCTTCGCGTTCGGCGCGGTCGGTCTGCGCCTGCGCCAGCGTCGGGCGGGGCTTGTTGACGCCCTTGCCGCGCAGCGGCGCGCGGCGCGGCCCCTTGTCGTCCGCCGACTTGGCATCGGCCGGTTTGTTCTTGTTGAGTTTGAGCGTGGCCATGTCGGTACTGCTTCGGGGTGAATTGCGGGGATCCGCCGGGGATAACGGGAGCGAACTGGAACGAGCCGGAATGAAAAGGAGCCGGAACGAAAAGGAGGCGGAACGGAAAAAGGGCGGAACGGAGGGGACGGTCGGTGGGCGAGGGCGGTGAGTCGCGGGAACTCAGCGCCCGCGCAGGAACAGCGCGTCCAGGTCGCGCAGGGTCAGTTGTCGCCAGGTCGGGCGACCGTGGTTGCATTGGTCGGCGCGTTCGGTGCGTTCCATGTCGCGCAGCAGCGCGTTCATCTCGTCGAGGGTCAACTGTCGATTGGCCCGCACCGCGCCGTGGCAGGCCATCGTGGCGAGGATCTCGTGTTGTGCGCGCTCGATCGCGTGGCTGGCGTCGAACTGCGCCAGCTCGGCCAGCACGCCGCGGGCGAGCTCGACCACGTCGCCGCCGGCCAGCAGGGCCGGACGTTCGCGCACGGCCAGCACCTTGGCCGACAGCGGCGAGATGTCGAGGCCCAGGCGCTGCAGCGTCTCGGCCTGCGCCTCGGCGGTGGCGATCTCGGCCGGCGTCGCGGCGAAGGTGACGGGGATGAGCAGCGGCTGCGAATCGATGCGGGTCTCGCCGAGCGCGGTCTTCAGGCGTTCGTAGACCACGCGCTCATGGGCCGCGTGCATGTCGATGATGATCAGGCCCTGCGCGTTCTCGGCCAGCACGTAGACGCCCTGGATCTGCGCGATCGCGCGGCCCAGCGGCCATTCGCCTGCTTGGCTGGACGGCAAGGGCGCGGCCGGCGCGGCGCCCAGCGCCGACAGCGCGGAGGCCGATGCCGACGCGGTCGGCAGACCGCCGGCGGACCCAGAGGCGTAGAGCGCTTCCGCCTGCTCCAGCGCCAGCGCGGTCTGCGCGCGGGTCGGGATCGGGGCGCGCCAACCCTCAGGGCCGGCGAATCTGGCGGAGGGCGCGGCGTACGGGGCCGGAGGCTCATACGCGAACTGGCCGGACGGGCTGCCGCCGCTGGCCTGACCGTCCGTGCCGGCCAGCCCCGGAGCGCCGGACGCATCGGAAGCACCGGGAGCACCGGGAGCACTCGCCATGCCGCCTTGTTCCCAGGCCGGCGTGCCGGTCCAGCGTTGGCGGCCGGTCGGGGCGGCGGCCTCGGCAGCGCCTGCGGCGGCGGTGCCGGGTGAGCCGTCCTCGCTGCTGCGCGACAGCGCCAGCGCGGCCACCACCGCGCGGCGCACCTGCTGGTGGATCTCGCGGCCGTCGCGGAAACGGACCTCGATCTTGGTCGGATGGACGTTGACGTCGACCAGCTCGGGCTGGACGTCGATGAACAGCACGTAGCTCGGCTGGCGGTGGCCGTGCAGCACGTCGTCGAAGGCCGAGCGGATCGCGTGCGAGATCAGCTTGTCGCGCACGTAGCGGCCGTTCACGTAGACGTACTGCATGTCCGCGCGGGCGCGCGCGGCTTCGGGCAGGCCGACGCGGCCGTGGATGCGCATCGGGCCGACTTCGGCGAAGACCTCGCGGCTCTGGGCGATGAAGTCCTCGTTGAGGACCTCGGCGATCCGTTGCGGCAGCGGGGCGGCGCGCCACTGGTCGACCAGCTTGCCCTCGTGCCAGACGGCGAAGCCGACGTCGGGGCGGGCCAGCGCGTGGCGGCGCAGCGCTTCTAGGCAGTGGGCGAGCTCGGTGCTCTCGCTCTTCAGGAACTTGCGGCGGGCGGGCGTGTTGAAGAACAGCTCGCGCACCTCGACGGAGGTGCCTCTGGCGCGCGCGGCGGGGCTGAGCTCGCCGGTGCGGGCTTCCAGGCGCCAGGCGTGCGCGGCGCCGGTGTAGCGCGACACCAGGGCCAGCTCGGCGATGGACGACACGGCGGCGAGGGCCTCGCCGCGGAAGCCCATCGTGGCGACGGCCTCGAGGTCGTCGAGGGTGCCGATCTTGCTGGTGGCGTGGCGCTTGATGGCCAGGGGCAGTTCGCCGTCGGGGATGCCGTGGCCGTCGTCCTCGACGATCAGGCTGCGGATGCCGCCGGCGATCAGCTTGAGCTGGATCTGGCCGGCGCCGGCGTCCAGCGCGTTGTCGACGAGTTCGCGCACGACGGACGCCGGGCGCTCGACCACCTCGCCGGCGGCGATCTGGGAGATCAGTTCATCGGGGAGTTCGCGGATCGCGCGCCGGCCCGAGGGGGCGGCGGGATCGAAAGCGGCCGCGGCGTTCGCCGTCGGGGCGAGGGTGTCGTCCATGGGGGCGATTGTAGAAGGTGCCGCAGTTCCAGGGCCGACCACGACAGACGGGAGGGCTTGACTCTGTTCGGTGGACCACACTGCCGTCCCGCATTGCTTTGCCAGCACTGCATTTCCGGGGTGGCGCTCTCCCGTTTCTTCATCAGCACTTCAGAAACCGCCCGCCATAATCCGCGCCCATGGATCTGATGCACTTCCTCGTCGACTTCATCCTGCATGTCGACAAGCACCTCGCCGAGTTCGTCGCCGCCTACGGGATGTGGGTCTACGCGCTGCTCTTCCTGATCGTCTTCGTCGAGACCGGCCTCGTCGTGATGCCGTTCCTGCCGGGCGACTCGCTGCTCTTCGTCGTCGGCGCGCTGTGCGGGACGGGGATGATGAGCCTGCCGCTGGCGATCGCCGTGCTGCTGGTCGCCGCGATCCTGGGCGACCAGTGCAACTACACGATCGGGCGCTACTTCGGGCCCAAGGTCTTCCAGTGGGAGCAGTCGCGCTTCTTCAACAAGCGCGCCTTCGACGCCGCGCACGAGTTCTACGAGAAGCACGGCGGCGTCACCATCATCCTGGCGCGCTTCATGCCCTTCATCCGCACCTTCGCGCCCTTCGTGGCCGGTGTCGCCGCGATGACCCGCAGCCGCTTCACGGCGTACAACGTCGCCGGCGGCGTCATCTGGGTCGTGGGTCTCACGCTCGCGGGCTACCTCTTCGGCAACATCCCCTTCGTGCAGACCCATCTCAGCAAGATCATCTGGGCCATGATCATCATTCCGGGCCTGATTGCCCTTTACGGCGGATGGCGCGCCTCGCGCGCCAAGCCCGCGGTCTGACTCGCGGGAAAACACCGACCTGCAGAGCGCGCAATCCCGGGGGGTGAGCTTCGTCACGCTGGCATCGCAGGGCTATTCTCGCCCGCTGCCTTTCACCGTCGACAAGCCCCATGCAACACAGCATTCTCAGCAAGGCCATCACCGTGGCCCTGAGCTTGACCGCCGCGATCGCGGCGGCTCCCACGCAGGCCCAACAGGCCGCGACCGCGACTGCATCCGCCACCTCCGCAACGGCTCCGGCGCCTGCCGTGACCTTGCTGCTGCGCGATCCCGCCGTGTCCGCGCGGCATCTGGCCTTCGTCTACGGCGGCGACTTGTGGATCGCCAACCGCGACGGCAGCCAGCCGCGCCGGTTGGCCGGTCATGCGGCCGGTGAATTCGCGCCGCGCTTCTCGCCCGACGGCCAGTGGATCGCGTTCTCCGCGGGCTACGACGGCAACACCGATGTCTACGTGATCGCCGCCGCCGGCGGTCAGCCCCGTCGCCTGACCTGGCACCCGGCCGCCGACCAGGTGACCGGCTGGAGCCCGGATGGCAAGCGCGTGCTCTTCGCCTCCAACCGCGAGGTGCTGAACACCCGCAGCAAGCAGCTGTTCGAGGTGCCGGTGGATGGCGGCTTCGAGCAGAAGGTGATGGAGGCCGTCGCCTATGAAGGCGTGTGGTCGCCCGACGGCACGCGTCTGGCCTATCGGCCGAACGGCGCCGCCTACTCCGGCCCGAGCGGCTGGCGCCAGAGCCGCGGCGGCACGACGCCGCCGATCTGGATCCTCGATCCCAAGGGCAAGACCTGGGAGCAGATCCCGCACGTCAATGCGACCGACAGCAACCCGATCTGGATGGGCGACGAGGTCGTCTTCATCTCCGACCGCAACGACGGCGCGGCCAACCTCTTCGCGTTCAACACCAAGACCAAGGCCCTGCGTCAGTTGACGAAGGAGACGGTCTGGGACGTCCGCAGCGCCGACGGCCGCGATGGTCGCATCGTGTACGAGGCGGGCGGGCAGCTTAAGGAGATCGGCCTCGACGGCGGCGCCGCGCGCTTCCTGAGCATCGCGCTCAACGAGCCCAGCAACGAAGCGCGCGTGCAATGGAAGGACGCTGCGAAGACGATCACCGGCGCGTCGCTGTCGGCGACCGGCAAGCGCGTCGTCATCAGCGCGCGCGGCGAGGTCTTCACCGTGCCGGTGAAGGACGGCGTGGTGCGCAACCTGACGCAGACCTCCGGCGTGCGCGAGAAGGACGCCCTGTGGAGCCCCGACGGCCAGCAGGTCGCCTACGTGTCCGACGAGCCCGGCATGCGCCACCAGGTCGTGATCCGCGACCAGCTCGGCGATCAGGCCGCCAACCGGACCGCGCGCAAGATGCTGCTGCCCGAGGCGGGCTACTACACGCTGCTCGCCTGGTCGCCGGACGGCGCGCGGCTGGTGCTGCAGGACAACCATCTGAACCTCTACCAGCTGCCGCTGACCGGCGCGCAGTCGGGCAAGCTGGCCAAGATCGACAGCAGCGAGCGCCGCGCCGGATTCGACGTCGGCTTCTCGCCGGACGGCCGTTACCTCGCGTACACGGTGGTGGGCAAGAACTTCTTCAGCCAGGTCCGCATCGCCGACTTCCAGACCGGCCAGCAGCACACCGTCACCGACGGCCTGAGCCACGCCAACCTGCCGGCGTTCTCCACCAAGGGCGACGTGCTGTTCTTCGCCGCGTCGATCAACTCGGGTCCGGCGCAGGTGGGCCTGGACATGTCGACGCAGGAGCGTTCGGTGCGCATGGGCCTGTACGCGGCGGTGCTGAGCGCGGACGGCAAGTCGCCGCTGTCGCCCAAGGCCGGCGACGAGGACAGCAAGGACAAGAAGCCGGACGAGGACAAGAAGGACGACAAGTCCGACAAATCCGACAAGGCCGACAAGGCCGACAAGGACGGGAAGTCCGACAAGAAGGACGAGGGCAAGGACGTCAAGCCCAAGGTCAAGCCGGTGCGCATCGACTTCGCCGGCCTGAAGGACCGCATCGTGGGACTGCCGGTGGCGACCGCGCGTTATGACGACCTTGCGGTGGCGGACGACGGCGCGCTGTTCTACATCGAGCGCAAGCAACCCGGCGTGTCCATCGATGCCGAGGGCGGCAACGGCGGCAAGGGCGACCTGTACCGCTTCGACTTCGAGGAGAAGAAGGCGAAGCTGGTCAAGCCGCAGATCGAGGGCTACAGCCTGAGTCCGGACGGCAAGAAGATCCTGCTGAACCAGGGCGGCGGCCGCCTGGAGATCGCCGATGCCAAGGAGAAGATCGACACCAAGGGCATCGACCTGTCGGGCCTGAAGACCCGCGTGGATCCGCGCGCCGAATGGCGTCAGATCTTCGACGAGACCTGGTGGATGGAGAAGGAGTTCTTCTACGACCCGAAGCTGCACGGCCTCGATTGGAACGGCATCTATCAACGCTACTCGCCGTTGGTGGCGGGCGTGCAGCGCCGCGAGGACCTGAACGACCTGCTGGTCGAGATGATCGGCGAGCTGCAGGTCGGCCACAACCGCGTGGGCGGCGGCGACGTGCACCAGGAGCCGCGCGTCGCGGTGGGCCTGCTGGGCGCGGACTTCGCGTTCGAGAACGGCAAGTACCGCATCAAGACGATCTTCAAGGGCGACCGCTGGGATCCCTACCTGAAGGCGCCGCTGGCGGCGCCGGGCCTGGGCGTCAAGGAAGGCGACTACCTGCTGGCGATCAACGGCCAGCCGGTGGACGGCGCGCACAACCTGTACCAGCAGCTGGAGAACACGGTCGGCAAGCAGGTGCAGCTGACGGTGTCGGCCAACGCGAACGGGCAGGGCGCGCGTCGCGTGACCGTCGAGCCGATCTCGACCGAAGGCCGGCTGCGCCAGTGGGCGTGGATCGACCACAACCGCGAGGAAGTGGATCGCCTGAGCGGCGGCAAGATCGCCTACGTCTACATGCCGGACACGGCGGGGCCGGGCTTCCAGCATTTCAACCGCATGTTCTTCGGCCAGGTGGACAAGCCGGGGCTGATCGTCGACGACCGCCGCAACGGCGGCGGCCAGGCGGCGAACTACGTGACCGAGCTGCTGAACCGCGCCTACCTGGGCAGCTGGAAGGACCGTGACGGCCTGATCTACGACACGCCCGCCGGCGCCATCTACGGCCCGAAGGCGATGCTGATCGACCAGGACGCGGGATCGGGCGGCGACTTCATGCCGTATGCGTTCAAGCGCACGGGCCTGGGCCCGCTGATCGGCAAGCGGACCTGGGGCGGCCTGATCGGCATCTCGGCCAACCCGAGCCTGATCGACGGCGGTTTCCTCGTCGTGCCCTTCTTCCGCTTCTTCACGCCGGAAGGCGAATGGCGCATCGAGAACGAAGGCGTCGCGCCGGACATCGACGTCGATCTGGATCCGGTGGCGGTCAACGCCGGCCGCGATGTGCAGCTCGAAGCGGGCGTGGCGAACGTCCTCGAACGCCTCAAGACCTGGAAACCGATCCAGCGCACGACGGCACCGGCGATGCCGACGCAGGTCGGCAAGTAAGGCATCTCGCCGAGACGGCACAGAACGGGGCTTCGGCCCCGTTTTTTGTTGGTGCCGATTGCTTGCTGAATCCTGACCGATTTCCCACTGAAGAGGGTGCGGGATCTGCTTTGGGGGAGACAGCCACCCAGGCGTCAATCTCGTGTCTACCATCACCTTGACGTGATATCACGCAAAGGTTATGGTCATGTCCTCGTCAGATTGTCTTGCCGGTGCATGGGAAGTCTTCTTTCATGATGACTTCGTCGCCGAATTTGAAGCCTTGGACATGGATGTCCAAGACGCTTTGGTCGGCGCAGCCGGCGCGATTGAACTGACGGGGCCAATGACGGGCAGGCCGCACGTGGACACGCTTCACGGGTCGAAGTTTCCCAACATGAAGGAGCTGCGGTTCACTGCAAATGCCGGCAGGGAAGTGTGGCGCGCTGCATTCGCGTTTGATCCTGATCGACAGGCATGCGTGCTGGTAGCAGGAGCGAAGCAGGGCAGGAGTCAGGCGATGTTCTACGAGCAGTTGATTCGCGTCGCTGATCGGCGATTTGCGGATCATCTGGTCCGCAAGGGCAATCAGGTCAAGACGTTTGCGAGGTAATGAAATGAGCCGATCACTCAAGAGCATCGTCGCGGCGCTTCCGCCGGAGCGGCGCGCCAAGGTTGAGGCCAAGAGCCGCGAGATGGCCGACGACATGATTCGGTATGCGGAGACACTGGCGCAGGCTCGTCGCGCTCTGGAGAAAACCCAGACCGAGTTGGCTGATGTCTTGCAGATCAAGCAGAACGCGGTCGCTCAACTGGAGAAACGGAGCGACATGCTGCTTTCGACGCTCCGGAAATACGTCTCCGCGATGGGCGCGGAGCTGCAACTCACCATTCGCACTGCTGCAGGGGTTGTCATCGTGCTGGATGGTTTCGGAACTCTGTTGCCTGAGACCAGTGCACAGGCTGCCAAAGGGCAAGCCAAGCTGTCCGGCCGCGCGGTCAAGAGCAAGGGCTGAGGGCGCCTACACTCCGATCAAGTCTGCCGCAGTAGCAAATGCGAGCGTCAATACCGCCAGCGCGATCCTGACGAGGACTGCAATTCCGACTGCCGTCAACACGGATCCGAACTTGCCGTCCCCAAGCTGGTGGGCACCGTGGAAAAACAGCGGTCGGGGCGCCGCGGGCTGATCGTCGAACACCGTCACAACGCCCGATGCCTGGCCGCCAGCGGCGGGTTCTTCGCGAAGTAGCGCGCGATGCCGGTCGCCAGCGCCTTGACCAGGTCGTCCTGGTAGTCCGGATCGCGCAATCTGGCTTCTTCCTCGGGGTTGGAGATGAAGGCCGTCTCCACGAGGATCGACGGGACGTCCGGCGCTTTAAGCACGGCGAAGCCGGCCTGCTCGACGCTGCCCTTGTGCAGTTTGGCCAGCTTGCCGATCTGGCCCAGCACTTCGCCGCCCAGCTTCAGGCTGTCCTTGATCTGCGCCGAGGTGCTCATGTCGAGCATCGCGCGCAGCACGCCGGCGTCCTTCACCACCTTGTTGTTGACGCCGCCGATCACGTCGGCCGCGTTCTCCTTGTCGGCCATCCAGCGCGCGTTCGTCGAGCTCGCGCCACTGGTCGACAGCGCGAACACCGAAGCGCCGCGGGCCTTCGGCGTGATGAAGGCGTCCGCGTGGATGGACACGAACAGGTCGGCCTGCACCCGCCGCGCCTTGCGCACCCGCTCGTTCAGCGGGACGAAGAAGTCCGCATCCCGCGTCATCATCACCCGGATGCGCGGGTTGGCGTTCAGCCGGTCGCGCAGCTTCTTGCCGATCGCCAGCACCACGTCCTTCTCTCTCAGGCCCGTCGGGCCGATCGCGCCCGGGTCCTCGCCGCCGTGACCGGGATCGATCGCGATCACGATCAACCGGTCCAGCTTGGTCTGGCTCATCTCCGGCGCGACCTCCTTCAGCGGCGGTGCGGCCGGCGGCGGGGTGTCGATCTTCGCGATCGCCGTCGAACTCGCCGGCCGCTGTGGCGGCGTCGCGGCGGCGCTCGCCGCCTGCTCGGCCGAGGAGGCCGCCGTCAGCGGCCGGTCGATGCGACCGATCAACTCGCCCAGCGCGTCGTTCACCGACTGCGCCGCGGCCGTCTCGGCGGCTTCCTTGCCTCGCACCAGATCCAGCAGCGGATCGCGCTCGCGCGTCGGGTACAGGTCCAGCACCAGCCGGTTCTGATACGCCGCCACCGGCTCGATCGTGAACACCTGCGGCGCCACGGTCTGCTTCAGGTCGAGCACGATGCGCACCACGCGCGGCTGGTTCTGGCCCACGCGCACGCCGGCGATGAAGGGATCGTCCGGCTTCACCTTGCCCAGCAGTTCCTTCAGGCCGGCATTGAGCTCCAGCCCGTCGATGTCGATCACCAGCCGGTCCGGATTCGCCGCCATGAAGCTCTTGGCCGCCAGCTGGCGGTCGGACTCGATGGTCACCCGGGTGTAGTCGCTCGCCGGCCAGACCCGCACCGCGACGATGTTGGCCGAGCTGGCCGCCAGCGCCGGCACGGCGGGCAGCACGGAGAAGCTCAGCACCGTCGCGCCCATGCGGCCCAGCGCCTTGCGGCGGCCGCGGGAGGGCATGTCGACCGGGTTCGAGTCCGACGTCGAAGGGGTGGGCAGGCCGGTCATGTCTGCTTTCATGTCTCCGTGCATGTCTGCGATCGTGGGAAGGCGCGCGGTCGCATCGCCGTCAATCGGAAGCGTCGGCAGCGTCGGCCAACTGGCGGTCGAGCGCTGCCAGCAATTCCTGACCCCGCACCGTGCGGGCCTGCGCCCGAACGTCGCGGCTGTCGTCGTCGTTGACCTGGAGCAGCAGCCGCAGGTCCGGCGTCGGCAGCATGCCGGCCGCCTTCTCGGGCCATTCGCTGAGCTTGAGCCCCGGCGCGGCGAACAGGTCGCGGAAACCCGCGTCCTCCCACTCGCGCGGATCGCTGAAGCGGTAGAAGTCGAAATGATGGGCGGGGAGGCCGGACAGCCCCGGCGGGGCGTAGTCTTCGACCACGGCGTAACTCGGGCTCTTGATGCGGCCGGTGACGCCCAGCGCGCGCAGCAGATGCCGCACCAGGCTGGTCTTGCCGGCCCCCAGGCCGCCGTCGAGTTCGATGCTCAGGTCCGCGATCTGCGGACAGCGGGCCAACGCCTGTGCGAAACGTTCGCAGGCGGCCTCGTCGGGCCAACGGTACGGGCGGGTTTCTAGAATGCTCAACTGCGATGAATTCCCTGGTCAACACCCCACGGCCCGACGCGTCCTCCGAAGACGCGTCCGGCCCCTCCCGACACCCCGACGCGCTGCGCGCGCTGATGGTCGAGGTACGCGCCTGGGCGCTTGAGTTCGGATTCTCACAGATTGGGGTGGCCCACGTCGATCTGAGCGATGCGGAAGCAGGTTTGCAGGCCTGGCTGGACGCCGGTTTCCACGGCGAGATGCAGTACATGGCCGCCCACGGCCTCAAACGCGCCAGGCCCGCCGAGCTGGTGCCCGGCACCATCAGCATCCTGACCGCCCGCATGGACTACCTGCCCGAGGCCGCCGGCGACGACTGGCAGGACCGCGAATGGGCCGCGATGCGCGATCCGGCGCGCGCACAGGTCTCGCTGTATGCGCGGGGCCGGGACTATCACAAGGTGCTGCGCAATCGGCTGCAGCAGCTGGCCGACCGCATCCAGGAGCGCGTCGGCCCGATGGGGCACCGCGTGTTCACCGACTCCGCGCCGGTGCTGGAGGTCGAACTCGCGAGCCGCTCCGGCATCGGCTGGCGCGGCAAGCACACGCTGACGCTGCATCGCGACAGCGGCTCGATGTTCTTCCTCGGCGAGATCTACCTCGATCTGGAACTGCCGCCCAGCGAGCCGGTCACCGCGCATTGCGGCCAGTGCCGCGCCTGCCTCGACGCCTGCCCGACCGGGGCGATCATCGCCCCGTACCGGCTCGACGCCCGCCGCTGCATCAGCTATCTGACGATCGAGCAGGACGGCCCCATCCCGATCGAGTTCCGCGAGGCGATCGGCAACCGCATCTACGGCTGCGACGATTGCCAGCTCGCCTGTCCGTGGAACAAGTTCGCGCGCAGGAACGCGCTGCCGGACTTCGACTGGCGCGAGCCGCTCGGCCACGCGTCGCTGCTGACGCTCTTCGCCTGGGACGAGGCGACATTCCTCAAACGCACCGAAGGCTCCGCGATCCGGCGCATCGGCCATGCGCGCTGGCGGCGCAACATCGCCGTGGCGATGGGCAACGCGCTGCGGCAAGACCTGGCGCCGGCGTTGCGCGCCGATCTGCTGGCGGCGCTGAACGCCGCGCTGCCACAGGCGACGCCGGTCGTGGCCGAGCACATCGAGTGGGCGATGGCTCAGGACGCCTTGCCTCGGGCCGCGCCGCGCGCCGTCGTTCCCCTCATTCCTCGATCGCCTGCCTGAACGCCGCGATGAAGTCCGAGACCGGTTGCGGCGAGCGCAACCCCTGCGGCTGAACCGCGCGCACCTCGACCGGCACCTCGGGCAGCAGCGTGCGGATGTGCAGGTCGCCGCCGCTGGCCTGCGCGGTGAAGGAGTCGATGATCGCCGGCCCGAAGCCCTGTTCGGCCATCACCATCGCGATGTGGTGCGTCTGCACGGTGATGCCGGCGCGCGGCGACAGCGACAGGCGCGCCCACTGATCCGCGAGGACGGCGCCCAGCGGGTCGCGCTCGTCGATGCGGATGAAGGGCTCCCGCAGCAGGTCCTGCAGTGCGACCGTGGTGCGCCGGTCCGCGCCCGCCTTGCCCTTGGATGACGCGCAGACGAGCCGCCCGGTGGCGACGAGTTCCTCCGACAGCGCCGCGTGGGACGGCCGGCCGTACACGATGCCGACGTCGCCCTCCTGCAGCAGCATCGCCCGCGCGATGTCGTTCGAGTGCAGGGTGCGCACGCTGATCGGCAGATCGCGGTAGCGACGCCGGAAGGCCTTCAGCGCCTGGGGCAGGGCCTTCACCGCCAGCGAGGGCACGATCAGGATGCGAAAGCCCTGACCCTCGCCGGTGCCCAGCGCGGTCGCCATGCGACGTACCGATTCGAGCTGCGACATCAGCGCCTGCACTTCCGGGTAGAGCGCCTGCGCCTCGCGCGTGGGCATCAGGCGCCGCCGTTGCCGCGTGAACAGCGCGTAGCCCAGCTGCAACTCGGCCAGCTGCAGCGACTGGGTGACCGCCGGCTGGGTCACGTGCAGCAGCTTCGACGCCGCGCTCACGGAGCCCGTCAGCATGACCGCATGGAAGACCTCGATGTGCTTCAGGCGCATGGATGGCAGTGAGCGACCAACATAAGCCCAGCTTATACGAAGTGTCGTGATCCCGATGCACGGGACAGGCGGTGGTCACTATCGTCCGGTCATTGCACACTCCAACCCTCCGAGAAAAGGAAACGCCATGAAGATGATTGCTCCCCGCGTTGTCGTCCTGTCCATCGCCGTCGCGTTCGCCCTCGGCGGCGCCGCCGGTGCCGCGTCGGCCCAGCCCGCCGGCACGCTCGAGAAGGTGAAGACCTCCGGCGTCATCACCGTCGCGTACCGGGATTCCTCGATCCCGTTCTCCTACCTCGGCGCCGAAGGGCAACCCACCGGCTTCGGCTGGGAGATCTGCGGCAAGGTCGTCGAGCAGGTGAAGAAGGCCGTCGGCCGCGCCGACCTGAAGGTGGCCACGCAGTCGGTGACCTCGCAGAACCGCATCCCGCTGCTGGACAACGGCACCATCGACATCGAGTGCGGCTCCACCACCAACAACAGCGACCGCGCGAAGCAGGTGGACTTCGCGATCAACTACTTCTACACCGGCACGCGGCTGCTGGTGAAGGCGAACTCGCCCATCAAGGGCTTCGCGGACCTGAAGGGGAAGAAGGTCGTGTCGACCACCGGCACCACCAACTTCCAGGTGATGCGCCGGATGAACCAGGAGCAGAACCTGGGCTTCGAGCTGATCAGCGCCAAGGACCATGCCGATGCGGCGCTGCTGGTGCAGTCGGGCCGGGCCGACGCCTTCGCCATGGACGACATCCTGCTGTACGGGCTGCGCGCCGGCGCGCTCAATCCGGCGGACCTCGCGGTCGTCGGCGAACCGGTGCAGGTCGAGCCCTACGCGATCATGGTCCGCAAGGACGATGCCGCGTTCAAGAAGCTGGTCGACACCACGCTGGCGGGGCTGATGAAGAGCGGCGAGTTCGAGGCGCTCTACAAGAAGTGGTTCCAGACGCCGATCCCGCCCAAGGGCATCACGCTGGGCGCCCCGATGAGCCGGGAGCTGCAGGAGAACCTGCAGGCGCTGTCGGACAAGCCCGCGCGCTGATCAGGCGCTGATCCCGTCATGACGCACACCACACCGCGCGACGCGCGCGGCGCGGGCGCAGCCTTGCCCGCCGCGCCGGGCATCGTCGGCATCCTCGGCGGCATGGGCCCGCTGGCGACCGTCGACTTCATGCGCAAGCTGCTGGACGCCACGCCCGCCGCGACGGACCAGGAGCACATCCCCGTCGTCGTGAGCAGCATCCCGCAGGTGCCCGACCGCACCGCGGCCTTCCGCGGCGAGGGCGAATCGCCGCTCGCCGCGATGATCGTCAGCGGCCGGCGTCTGGCCGCGGCGGGCGCGGGCGTGGTCGTCGTGCCCTGCAACACCGCGCACCTCTGGTACGACGACCTCGAACAGGCGCTGGGCCTGCCGATGATCCACCTCGTCGACGCGGCGATCGCCGAGGCCCTCGCCCTCGTGCCCGAGGGCGGCAGGGTCGGGCTCCTCGCCACCGATGCGACCCTGGCGTCCGGGCTCTACCTGAACCGCCGGCCGCCGCAGGGCAGGGCGGTGCAATGGCTGCTGCCGACCGCGGGCGAGATGATCGAGCTGATCGAACCCGGCATCGTGGCGGTCAAGGCGGGGCAGCTCGCGACGGCCGCGTCGCTGCTGGCCTCGGCCGCGGCGCGTCTGAAGGCCCGCGGTGCGGGTGCCATCGTGCTCGGATGCACCGAGATTCCCCTGGTGCTGGACGCCGCGTCGGCAGGGCTGCCGGTGATCGACGCGACCGCGGCTTTGGCACGTCGGGCCGTCGAATGGGCGAAACGGGACAGCGGTTCGAACGATGCCCGTTGATCGACATCGGAACTCCCGAACTCCGCTGCAGGCCGCGCCAGGGGTTTCCCGCCCCTGCGACAAGGGCTCTACGTAGTTCCGCTAGGCCGGGCTCCGAGGGGACATACTTAAGCTGTTTCGATCACGTTACCCATTGTTCAAAAGACGAGGAGCCCAATGAACCGTCGCTCGATCCTCCAACACGGCCTGCTGCTGAGCACGCTGTCGCTGTCCTGCGCCGCGGCGCTGGCCCAGTCCTACCCGACCAAGCCGGTGAAGCTGGTGGTGCCGTTCGCGCCGGGCGGCACGACCGACATCGTGGCCCGCGTCGTCGCGCAACACATCAACGGTCCGCTGGGCCAGACGATGATCGTCGAGAACAAGGCCGGCGGCGGCGGCATCATCGGCGCCAACGACACCGCCAAGTCCGCGCCGGACGGCTACTCGCTGGGCGTGGCGACCGTGTCCACCACGGCCACCAACCCCGCCATCAATCCGAAGACGCCGTACAACCCGCTGACGGACTTCACGCCCATCATCAACCTCGCGGCCACGCCCAACGTGATCGCCGTGCATCCGTCCTTCCCCGCCAAGGACTACAAGGCCTTCGTCGCGGAACTGAAGAAGAGCCCCGGCAAGTACAGCTACTCCACCTCGGGCACCGGCGGCATCGGCCACCTGCAGATGGAGCTGTACAAGAGCCTGACCGGCGTCTTCGTCACCCACATCCCGTACCGCGGCGCGGGCCCGGCGCTCAACGACACGGTCGCCGGCCAGGTGCCGATGATCTTCGACAACCTGCCGTCCGCGCTGCCCTTCATCAAGGACGGCCGCCTGGTCGCGATCGCCGTGGCGGCGCCGCAGCGCCTGGCCGTGCTGCCCAACGTGCCCACCTTCAAGGAACTCGGCCTGGAGCCCGTGAACCGCATGGCCTACTACGGCATCCTGGGTCCGAAGAACCTGCCCAAGGAAGTCGTCGCCAAGATCAACGAGGCCGCCCGCAAGACCGTCGAGATGCCCGAGGTCAAGAAGCGCATCGAGGAGACCGGCTCCATCGTGATCGGCAATACGCCGGAGCAGTTCACCGAGCAGATCAAGGCCGAGTACGCGGTCTACAAGAAGGTCGTCGAGCAGCAGAAGCTCAAGCTCGACTGACGGATCGGCGTGGGCCGGACGGCCTGACGATCCGTTCGTTCGAGTCCGACCGCCAAAGTGGAAGGGGCGTCCCGCAGGACGCCCCTTTTTTCATGCGCGAAGGGATCAGCCGCCGAACAGGCTGCCCAGACCCTTCGTCAGGTTGCCCAGCAGGCCGCCGGTCAGGGTGTTGGCGATGCCGCCGATCCCCGACGCCAGACCGCCGCCGGCACCACCACCCGCCGCGCCCGCGGCGGCGCTGCCGCCCGCGCCCAGCAGTTCAGGAATCGCGCTACCCAGCAATGCAAACATGGTTTTCTCCTTGGAAGCCGCCGCGCGATCGGGAGGTCGCCACGGTGCCGCGGAGCACGACCGGTTTCCCGCCGCGCGGCGGCCTGAATTCAGGTCGCGGCACGAATGCTCTAGTGCGGTGGTCGCCAACGGATGTGCCGTCGACGAACTGCTGTCCATCTTCGAACGGCTGCTGCAAATGCAGGGGGGCCATCCCTCAAAGAGGCAGGCGCCCGCGCGATGCGGCAGATCGCGTCGACACTGAAATTTCAAATCATGAAAAGAACTTGCCGGCATACAAAAAACCGGCGTGCTGCAGCGCCGCAAGATTTCTCATCATGGAAGACTCGTTCTCACGATCCGGTTTTTGTTTTGCAAGCCATTGATTATTAAGGATAAAAAATTCAGTCTTATATAAGACATGAAGCAACACCTGGGGAGGCGTGGCGTCTAGATTTGAGCCATCGGTTTTCAACTTCACTCGAACGAACGGAGCTCACCATGACGACCTCGACCCCCACCCGCGAACAGCAGATTGCCGCCCTCGAAAAGGACTGGGCGGAGAACCCCCGGTGGAAGGGCATCCAGCGCGGCTACTCGGCGGCCGACGTGGTCCGCCTGCGCGGTTCCATCAACATCGAGCACACGCTGGCCAAGCGCGGCGCCGAGAAGCTCTGGAACCTGGTGAACACCGAGCCCTTCATCAACTCGCTGGGCGCGCTCACCGGCAACCAGGCGATGCAGCAGGTCAAGGCCGGCCTGAAGGCCATCTACCTGTCGGGCTGGCAGGTCGCCGGCGACGCCAACAGCAACGGCGAGATGTACCCCGACCAGTCGCTGTACTCGGTGGACTCGGTGCCGAAGGTGGTCAAGAAGATCAACGCCACCTTCAAGCGCGCCGACGAGATCCAGTGGAGCGAAGGCAAGAGCGACATCGACTACTTCGCGCCCATCGTGGCGGACGCGGAAGCCGGCTTCGGCGGCGTGCTGAACGCGTTCGAACTGATGAAGGCCATGATCGAGGCGGGCGCCTCCGGCGTCCACTTCGAGGACCAGCTGGCCGCCGCGAAGAAGTGCGGCCACATGGGCGGCAAGGTGCTGGTGCCCTCGCGTGAAGCGGTGGCCAAGCTGGTCGCCGCGCGCCTGGCGGCCGACACGATGGGCGTGCCCACCGTGCTGCTGGCCCGCACCGACGCCGAGGCCGGCGACCTGGTGACCAGCGACATCGACGACAACGACAAGCCCTTCTGCACCGGCGAGCGCACCGTCGAAGGCTTCTTCCGCACCCGCAACGGCCTGGAGCAGGCCATCAGCCGCGGCCTGGCCTACGCGCCCTACGCCGACATGATCTGGTGCGAGACCGGCAAGCCCGACCTGGCCTTCGCCAAGGCCTTTGCCGAGGCCATCCACGCGAAGTTCCCCGGCAAGCTGCTGGCCTACAACTGCTCGCCGAGCTTCAACTGGAAGAAGAACCTGGACGACGCCACCATCGCCAAGTTCCAGCGCGAGCTGGGCGCGATGGGCTACAAGTTCCAGTTCATCACGCTGGCCGGCTTCCACAGCCTGAACTACTCGATGTTCAACCTGGCCTACGGCTATGCGCGCAACAACATGAGCGCGTTCGTGGAGCTGCAGGAGGCCGAATTCGCCGCCGCCGAGAAGGGCTTCACCGCCGTGAAGCACCAGCGCGAAGTGGGCACGGGTTACTTCGACGCGGTCACCACCACGATCGAAGCGCAGGCGTCGACCGCGGCGCTGAAGGGTTCGACGGAGGACGAACAGTTCTTCGACGCGAAGCACGGCTGATCGCCGCGCCGCAGGCCCCGTCGCGACGGGGTCGGTGAACCGGAAGGGGCTGCTGGGAGCAGCCCTTTTTTTCGTCAGGCGGCGACTGGTCTGTCGCCGTCGCGAGTCTGTCGGCCGACCTTGGTGTGGGCGAGGTCGGTCAGCGCCTCCCGGGTGTCGGCGCGTCCGAAGCGGTCGGCCGACGTCAGATGGCGCGCCAGGGCCTCGTTCTCGTGCCGCAGGAGGATCGCCTTGGCCACGGGGTAGGACCGCAGTCGTGCCAGGAACGCCGCATCCGCCTTGAGCGTCTTCAAGCGGCGGCCCCGATCGTCGTAGAACAGCCGTTCCATGACGGGGTCGCGGCGTCGGGCCAGCGCCGACACGGTGGCGAACAGCACGTCCCGCTGGAAGTCCTGGAGCCCGAGGAGGCGGGCGCTGGCCGGATGCTGCCGCAGGTCCGCCGAGAGCCGTTCGTGCAAGGTCGCCGCCGGGCCGTCGAACCAGGCCTCCGGATAGTGCGCCCTGCGCAGCGCGTGCAGGCGTTCGACGCCGGCAGGCAGCAGGGGTGAGGCGGTCCGCCGGTTCTGGTTGAGGCTGAGCAGCCGGCGATAGCGGTCCTGTGCGGGGGCAGGGCGTGAGCGCTCCCCGACGTCCTCCTTGCCGAGGACCGCCAGGATGTCGCTCCACAGTCGGGTCTGCGCCACCCGGTCCTGGTGAGCTTCGAATCCGTCCGCCACGTCGTGCAGCACCGTGTCGAGCGGCTCGTCGCGAAGCCGCTGTCCCAGGTTGTCCAGGCGCATCTGCCGCTTGAGCGGTTCAACCGTCGCTTCGCCCAGATAGCGCTCGCGATGCGCCTCGTTGACGCCGGCGCCTATGCTGGCCCCGAGGGTGAGCGCAATACCTGGCCCCGCCAGGGCGAGTGCCACGGGCGGGCACACGAAACCCGAGGCGCTGGACGCCAGCATCAGGCCCTGACCGGCACTCAACGCGAGGTCGCAGGCCTGGCTTCTCCGGCTGTCCGCCAGGCGCCACTGCGTGTCCTGCGCATGCAGCGCGCCGGCGCGCGGGATGTCGGCAGCGATCGCCTGAACGGCCGTGCGATCCCGCCTGATCCGCCGATGGTCCGAGAGGTGGACGCGGAGGTTCGTCGCGCCCGCCGCCATCTGGGCTGCCTGGGCACCGATCATGACGCCGCCGGTCGCCGCGTCGAGCGCCCCCTGCGCCGCCTGCGCCGCCGCCAGGCCGGCCGCATGGCCCGAGGCCTGCGCCGCGGCGCAGCCCGCGCCGGCCGCCGAGGCGCCCGCGGACACCACCATGCCGCCGGCCATGCCGGACATGCCGATGCCGGTGAAGAGGGCCGGCCAGCGGGCGCGCTTGGCCTGCCGCTGCAGGTCGGCCGCCTTGTGCGCGAGATGGTGCTGGTAGGACGTCTCGGCCGTCTGCAGGCGGTGGCCGCGCGCCGCCCTTGCTTCCACCACGCGGCCCGCCTCCTTCAGGAAAACACCGCACAGCGCGCTGGTGCCCCGTCTGCCTTGCCATTTCCGGGTGAGGTTGTGCTTCAGCAGCGAGCCGAAACCCCGGGTGCGTTCCCGTTCGCGATCCTCGAACGAGCGAACGCAGTCCGCGTGGAGCTCGGCCAGCCGGGCGAGATCTTCGTCGCCATCGCCATCGCCATCGCCATCGCCATCGCGTTGCAGCGATTCGATGAGCCGCTGCTGCTGGTCCAGGTGGGCGCGGACGTGTTCGGGATACACCCGCGCATATCCGGCGTGCGCCGACTTCACCGCCTCCTTCGCGGAGAGGGCCACGAGCGGGAACAGGGCGGAGAGGAGGCCGAGCTCTGCCGCGGGCTGGTGGGACGTCGAGAACGCCGCCGGGAGCGCACCCGCGACATCGTCGGGACCGTCCAGGTTGCGGATCCGCTTGAGGATGCGCAGTCGCGACAGGAGTCCGGATCCGGAGAAGTCGTCGACCGGCCGGGGATCCGACGAGAGCAGGCCACGGCCCACGGTGAGGGTCACGGGAGCCTGAGGCGCCGGATCGGGAGGGGTCGATGCAAGCGCGCTCGGACTGCCGAGCGCGATGGAGCCAGTCATGGCGTGGTGCTCCGTTCTTTCGAGGAGGACCGTGCCGCGAGATGGACGCCAGCCTGCGGTCCCCCTTCATCTGGGGAGGGCCTGGCCGGTCGTTCTGGCTGGGGCGCGAGGCGGGACCGCCGAAGGGCAGGCGATCCCGCGAGAGGTCGACGGGGGGGCAGCCGCCGAAGATCTTGGCGATGCCGCCGAACATCCCCAGCAGGCCCTTGGCGAGGCCGCCCACGACGGGAATTTCGCCGACGGTCCGGCCGACCGTGTCGACGGCTCCGCTGACGATGCCGGTGCTGCCCGAGCCGGGCCTGATGCCGATGGACATGATGAGTTTCCTTGAAAAAGTGGAGGAGAGAGACGGCTCAGCGGCGGGCGAAGATGGACGGCGTGCTGGACGCCGCGTTCTGCATCACGGCCTGGGTCGCGACATTGCCTGCAGCGCCGACCACCTGGCCCGCATTGGGACCGACGACTTTGGAGACCACCTTCTCGGCGATGCCGCCGACGAGCGAGGTCGCGGCGGGCATGAGCACACCGGCAATGAAGGGGGCGGGGATAGGCATGATGAACGTCCTTGAACTGAGGCCTTCCCGTAGTGCCGCTGCGGCACTTCCCGTTCAGCGCGTCGTTGCCGCCGCATGCCGCGGCGTGCCGTCGCGCTGCCGCCACTCCTGGATCAGTTCGACCACCGCATCCGGATCCGCCGGCTTGACGAGGTGGACGTCGAAGCCCGCCTCGTGCGCCCGGCGTCTGTCGTCCTGCTGACCGTAGCCGGTCAGCGCGATCAGCAGCGTGTCCGCGCCGCCGGGCGCGGTGCGCAGGCGGCGCGCGACCTCGTAGCCGTCCAGCCCGGGCAGGCCGATGTCGAGCAGCACCACGTGCGGCGCCCACGCGGCCGACGCGTCCAGCGCGCAGGGGCCGTCGAGCTGCACCGTGGTCTCGAAGCCCGCGAGCTCCAGGAACACCGCCATCGAATCGGCGGCATCGCGGTTGTCGTCGACGACCATCACCCGGCACGGACCGTCGTTGTCGCGCGTCTCTTCTCCCTGCTCCCTGCCGGCGGGCGGCTCGGCGCGGGAGGGGGCGCCGCGGTCCGCGGAGGCGGGCGGTGTCACGGGGGCGAGGCTCGTCATCGGCGTTTCCTCCACGGCAACCGGCAGTCGCACTTCGAAGGTGGAGCCGTGACCGGGACCTTCGCTGCGCGCCTCCACCTGACCGTGATGCAACTGCACCAGCCGCTGCACCAGCGTCAGTCCGACACCCAGGCCGCCCTGGTTGCGGTCCAGTCCGCGAGGGCCCTGCTCGAACAGGTCGAACACGTGCGGCAGCAGCGACGCGGCGATCCCGCGTCCGTTGTCGCGAACGGTCAGGACGAAGGTGCCTTCGGGGGTGGGGCTGAAGTCGTCGCCGGCGCCCGGACCGGCGTCGACCGCCGCCTTGCGGGCCAGCGTCAACTCGATGAGGCCGCCGGCGGCGGTGTACTTGCTCGCGTTGTGCAGCAGGTTGGTGACGACCTGGATCAGTCGGGCCGCATCGCCGCGCACGCGCGCGGGTCGGTCGGGAAGCTGGAGATGCAGCTGCTGGCCTTGCGCCTCGATCAGCGACTGCACCGGTTCCAGCCCGTGGCGCACGATGTCGCGCAGATCGAGCGTCTCGCTCTTCAGCACGATCTTGCCCTGGCTGATGCGCGCCACGTCCAGGAGCTCGTCGACCAGCCGCGTCAGGTGCCGGGCCTGGCGATCCGTCACCGCGACCGCCTCGCCCAGGCGTCGGGCGCGGTCCTGCGCATCGATGCCGTTGCCGTTGCCGTGGCCGCTGCCGGGGCTGTCGTCGCCGCCGTCGACGGGCGCGTCGGACAAGGTCCGCATCACCTCGATCGCGTTGCGGATAGGCGCCAGCGGATTGCGCAGCTCGTGCGACAGCATCGCGAGGAACTCGTCCTTGCGGCGGCTCGCTTCCAGCAGCTCGGCCTCCGCCTGACGGCGTTCGACGATCTCCGCCTGCAGCGCGCCGTACAGCCGCGCGTTCTCGAAGGCGATCGCGGCGCGGCCCGCCAGCTCTTCCAGCGTCGGCCAGTCGGGCGGCTGGTGCGGCTCGACCAGCAGCAGGCCGCCCAGCGTGCGTTCGCCGGCGACCAGCGGCAACACCGCGCCGGCGGCGGTGTCGCGATGCAGCAGCGCGCGCGGGGCCGGCTCGTCGTCGGACAGGCCGGACGGCGCGAAGGTCGGCAGCGGGTGCGTCGACAACGGGTGCGTCGGCAGGGCGTGCGTCGTCGATGCCCCGCCCGGCAGCAGCGCCGGCACCATCTGTTCCAGCGCGCTGCGCGTGGCGTTGTAGAGCACCTCGGACAGCATCTGCTCGCGGCCCTCGATGAACAGCGCGGGTTCGCCGGCGGCGACGGGCGCGTCGCAGCGCAGCACGCGCTCGTGCCCGTGGCCCGCGTCGCGCAGCCACAGCAGCGCGCGCGGCGCGAAGTTGGGCACCAGCAGCGAGAGCAGCCGCCGCATCGCGACGTCCGCGTCCAGCGAGTCGGCCAGTTCCCGGCCCGCCTGCGCCAGGAAGATCGAGCGCCGCGTGTTCTCCTCGGCGGCGCGCTGGGCGGCCTCGGCGCGCGCGATCGCGATGCGCTCCAGCGCCTGCTGCCGCAGCCGCTGCTGCATGATGAACAGGTCGACGAAGACGCGCACCTTGCTGCGCAGCACGTCGGGGATCACCGGCGAGAGGATGTAGTCGACCGCGCCCAGCGAGTAGCCCTGCGCCGTCTGCAGCTCGTCCGCATAGGCGGTGACGAAGATGATGGGCGTGTGCGCCGAACGCCGGTAGCCGCGGATCAGCCGGGCCGTCTCCAGGCCGTCGATGCCCGGCATGTTCACGTCCATCAGGATCACCGCGAACTGCTGGCGCAGCACCTCGCGCAGCGCCTCGCTGCCGGAGCGCGCGATCACCAGGTGCTGGTCGAGGTCGGCCAGGATGGTCTCGAAGACGAGCAGCTTCTCCGGCAGGTCGTCGACGATGAGGATGCTGGCGCGCTCCGCCGCGTCGGGCGTGGCGTAGCCGTCGAAGAGGGCGCTCAGCGGCATAGCCAGCCCCGCAGCACGGTCAGCATGTTGGCGGGGTCCACGGGCTTGGACAGGTAGTCCCAGGCGCCGGCCTCGATGCACTTCTGCCGGTCGCCCTTCATCGCCTTGGCGGTGACGGCGACCATCGGCAGCTCGCGTCCGCGCGGCAGGCGGCGGATCTGCTGCATGGTCTCCAGACCGTCCATCTCCGGCATCATGATGTCCATCAGGACGATGTCGATCGACGGATCCTCCTGCACCAGCCGGATCGCCTCGCGGCCGTTGTCGGCCGAGACGATGACCATCCCGTGCGAGTCCAGCACCGTGGCCAGCGCGAAGATGTTGCGCATGTCGTCGTCGACGATCAGCGCCTTCTTGCCCACCAGCGGACAGCTGACCTCCTGCGCGTCGTGCAGCGCCTGGCGCTCGCCGTCGCCCATGTCGGCCGGGGCGCGGTGCAGGGCCAGCGCCATCGCCGCGAGCGCGGCGTCGGTCCCGGTGGCGGTGCGCACCGGCAGCCCGTGCGGCCGCGTCCAGCGGCGCGCGGCGGCGAGGTCCTCGGAGGACTCGGTCGTTCCGGTCGACCCTGCGGCACCCGTGGCGGCAGCGGCGTTCAGCGCGACCACCGGCAGCGGCAGCGTGCCGGGCCGCTGTTCGAGCGCATCCAGCACGTCCTGCGGACCGAAGGCGCTCGCGACCGCGTCGACCAGCAGCGCATCCACGCCGGGCAGCACCTCGCGGGCCTGCGCCGCGGTATCGACGAACACCGTCTCGACGTCGCCGGCCAGCGGCGTCAGCAGCGCGAGCCGCTCCGGGCCTTCGGGCATCGCGACCGCCAGGCGTCGTCGCGGACGATCCAGATAACGCTGCAGGTCGCGCAGCGCGACCTCGACGTCGTCGCGCGACTGCAGCGGCTTGGCCAGGAAGCCGAGCGCGCCGGCCTGCAGCGCGCGTTCGCGGGCGTCGTCGGTGGAGACGACGCACACCGGCAGGTGGCGCATGTCCGGGTCCGACTTGAGCCGGTCCAGCACGCGCCAACCCTGCATGTCGGGCAGGAAGATGTCCAGCGTGATCAGGCTGGGCCGGAACTCCTGCGCCATCGCGAGCGCGCCCGCGCCGGTCGTCGCCACCAGGCCCTTCATGCCGCCCTGGCGCGCCGCTTCGAGCAGCACGCCGGCGAAGGCCAGGTCGTTCTCGACGATCAGCAGCACGCGGTCGCCGCTGCCGATGTCGTCGCGGTCGTCCTTGGCGACGTTGGCGAACACGATGCTGTCGGGCGGCGTGTCCATCTGGACGCGGTGCGCGTCCAGCGGGGTCATGCCGCTGTCGCCGCCCACATCGCCCTTGCCGTTCCCCTGATCCTTGCCGTCGCCCGTCCGCGCGGCCGGCGCCCGCCGCGCGGCCGCGCGCTGCACGGCGGCCTCGGCGAGCTCGGCGGCGGTGATCGCGGCCGGGGAGTGGGTGGGCAGGTCGTCGCGCTCATCGCCGGTCGGCGCGGAGGCGTTCCCACTTCCTGACTTGGCCGGCGTGCCGGACGTCCCCGGCGTACCCGGTGCATGACGCGGCCGCGCATTGCGCGCCGGCGCGTAGTGCTGCGGCAGGTAGAGCGTGAAGGTCGAGCCGCGGCCCGGGGCGCTGACGAGGCGGATCTCGCCGCCCAGCAGCCGCGCGAGTTCGCGGCTGATGGCCAGGCCCAGGCCGGTGCCGCCGTACTTGCGCGAGGTCGAGCCGTCGGCCTGCTGGAAGGCCTCGAAGATGATCTGCTGCTTGTCGGCGGAGATGCCGATGCCGGTGTCCGCGACCGCGAAGGCGATCACCTGGCCGGCGTGGTTGAGCGCCTCGTTGTCGACGGACCAGCCCTCGGCCGCCGCGCTGACGCTGAAGGTGACCTGGCCCTGATGCGTGAACTTGAAGGCGTTGGACAGCAGGTTCTTGATGATCTGCTGCAGCCGCTTGACGTCGGTGACCAGCGACTTGGGCAGGGGCTGATCCATCTCGACGGCGAAGCCCACGTGCTTCGAATCCGCGAAGTGGCGGAAGCTGCGTTCCACCGAGCGCTGCAGCTCGTCCAGGCGCAGCTCGCTGACGTCGACGGCCACCGTGCCCGACTCGATCTTGGACAGGTCCAGGATGTCGTTGATCAGCATCAGCAGGTCGTTGCCGGACGCGTGGATGGTCTTGGAGAACTCGACCTGCTTGAGCGTGAGGTTCCCCTCGCTGTTCTTGCAGAGCTGGTCCGACAGGATCAGCAGCGAGTTCAGCGGCGTGCGCAGCTCGTGCGACATGTTGGCGAGGAACTCGGACTTGTACTTCGAGGTCAGCGCCAGCTGCTCGGCCTTTTCCTCCAGCGCCTGGCGGGCCTGCTCGACCTCGGTGTTCTTGCGCTCGACTTCCTGGTTCTGGTGGGCCAGCAGCTGCGCCTTCTCCTGCAGCTCGCCGTTGGTCTGCTGCAGTTCCTGCTGCCGGCGCTGCAGTTCTTCGGCCAGCGACTGCGACTGGATCAGCAGGTCTTCCGTGCGCGTGCTGGCCTCGATGGTGTTGATCACGATGCCGATGGATTCGGTCAGCTGGTCGAGGAAGGCCTGGTGGGTGGAACTGAAGCGCTCCAGCGAGGCCAGCTCCAGCACGCCGCGCACGCGGCCTTCGAAGACGACCGGCAGCACCAGCACTTCCATCGCGGCGGTTTCACTCAGGCCCGAGGCGATGCGGAAGGCCGTGCCCGGCACGTTGGCCAGCAGGATCTTCTCCTGGTCCAGCGCGCACTGGCCGACCAGGCCCTGGCCCAGCGCCAGTTCCTTGCCGTGCGTGGCCAGGCCGCCGGAGGCGTAGCTGGCGATCAGCTTCAGGCGGGGCATCTCGCCGCGCATGTTGAGCACGAAGAACTCGGCCTGCTGCACGCCGACCACCGGCGCGAGTTCGCTCAGGATCAGCTGCCCGACGGTGACGAGATCCTTCTGGCCCTGCAGCATTCGCGTGAACTTCGCGAGGTTGGTCTTGAGCCAGTCCTGCTCGGTGTTCTTCTGCGTCGTGTCCTTCAGGTTGCGGATCATCTCGTTGATCGTGTCCTTGAGGGACGCGACCTCGCCCTGGGTCTCGACGGTGATCGAGCGCGTCAGGTCGCCCTGCGTCACGGCGGTGGCGACCTCCGCGATCGCGCGCACCTGCGTGGTGAGGTTGGCGGCGAGTTCGTTGACGTTCTCCGTCAGGCCCTTCCAGGTGCCGGACGCGCCCGGCACCTTGGCCTGGCCGCCGAGCTTGCCTTCCACGCCCACCTCGCGGGCGACGGTGGTCACCTGGTCGGCGAAGATCGCCAGCGTGTCCGTCATCGAGTTGATGGTGTCGGCCAGCGCGGCGATCTCGCCCTTGGCCTCCACGGTCAGCTTCTGCGCGAGGTCGCCGTTGGCCACCGCGGTCACCACCTTGGCGATGCCGCGCACCTGGCCGGTCAGGTTGCCGGCCATGAAGTTCACGTTGTCGGTCAGGTCCTTCCAGGTTCCCGACACGCCGCGCACCGTGGCCTGGCCGCCCAGGCGGCCTTCGGTGCCGACCTCGCGCGCGACGCGGGTCACTTCCGCGGCGAAGGAGGAGAGCTGGTCCACCATCGTGTTGATGGTGGTCTTGAGTTCCAGGATCTCGCCGAGCACGTCGACGGTGATCTTCTTGGACAGGTCGCCCGCGGCCACGGCCTTGGTCACGTCGGCGATGTTGCGCACCTGCGAGGTCAGGTTGGACGCCATCGAGTTGACCGAGTCGGTCAGGTCCTTCCACGTCCCGGCCACGCCCTGCACGTCGGCCTGGCCGCCGAGCTTGCCTTCGGTGCCCACCTCGCGCGCCACGCGGGTCACTTCCGCGGCGAAGGAGCGCAGCTGGTCCACCATCGTGTTGACGGTGTTCTTGAGCTCCAGGATCTCGCCCTTCACGTCGACGGTGATCTTCTTGGAGAGGTCGCCCGCGGCCACCGCGGTGGTCACTTCCGCGATGTTGCGCACCTGCGAGGTCAGGTTGCCGGCCATGAAGTTCACCGACTCGGTCAGGTCCTTCCACGTGCCGGCCACGCCCTGCACGTCGGCCTGGCCGCCGAGCTTGCCTTCGGTGCCCACCTCGCGCGCCACGCGGGTCACTTCCGCGGCGAAGGAGCGCAGCTGGTCCACCATCGTGTTGACGGTGTTCTTGAGCTCCAGGATCTCGCCCTTCACGTCGACGGTGATCTTCTTGGACAGGTCGCCCGCGGCCACGGCCTTGGTCACGTCGGCGATGTTGCGCACCTGCGAGGTCAGGTTGCCCGCCATGGAGTTCACCGAGTCGGTCAGGTCCTTCCAGGTGCCCGACACGCCTTCCACGCGGGCCTGTCCGCCCAGCGAGCCTTCGGTGCCGACCTCGCGCGCGACGCGGGTCACTTCCGAGGCGAAGGATCGCAGCTGGTCCACCATCGTGTTGATGGTGTTCTTCAGCGTCAGGAACTCGCCCTTGACGTCGACCTCGATCTTCTTGGAGAGGTCGCCTTGCGCGACAGCGGTGGTGACGTCGGCGATGTTGCGGACCTGGTCGGTCAGGTTGCCGGCCATGGAGTTGACGGAGTCGGTCAGGTCCTTCCAGGTGCCGGCGACGCCCTTGACCTCGGCCTGGCCGCCGAGCTTGCCTTCGGTGCCGACCTCGCGCGCGACGCGGGTCACTTCGGCGGAGAAGTCGCCGAGCTGCTCCACCATCCGGTTGATGGTCTTGGCGGTGTGGAGGAACTCGCCCTGCAGCGGGCGGCTCTCGACCTCCAGCGCCATGGACTTGGTGAGGTCGCCCTCGGCGACCGCGCCGATGACGCGGGCGGCTTCGCTGGTGGGATGGACGAGGTCGTCGATCAGCGCGTTGATGCAGTCGATCTGCTGGCCCCAGAAGCCGCGCAGTTCGGGCAGGGTGGCGCGCTGCTTGAGGCGCCCCTCGCGGCCAACGACCTGGCGCAGCCGGGACAGCTCCGCGGCCATGGAGGCGTTCTGCTCGACCACCTCGTTGAACGCGTCGGCGAGCTTGCCGGCCACCCCGGTCCAGTGGAAGGGCAGCCGCACGTCCGGGTCGCCGCGGCGCAGCGCGTGCAGCGCCATCAGCATCGCATTCAGGTGATCGGCCGGGACCACGGCCACCCCTTCTTCCAAGACGCTCATTCAGGACTCCCGACGGCCGTCTGATCGCGGCTCAACCGAGGGACTTTAGCCGTACGACAACGCTGGCGGGGCCTGGGTTTAGGAGGGCGGAGCCGGGCACGCAGCTTGCCGAGATGGGGTGTGGACGGACGGCGGTTGCCGCCCGCGCTTGGTCACGCGCGGACCGCTGTTGCGTCGTGTTGCATTCAGGGAGAAGACTTCGATGTCCGACACATCGGCTCACACGCCGCCGCTCGCGGCGCAGGCATCGCCGCACGCGCTGCGGGTCCTCGTGATCGACGACGATCCGGAGGGCGCGCGCAGCCTCAGCGAGTTGTTCCGCTGCTACGGCTGCGCGACCTCGGTCGCCTACAGCGGCCGGGTCGGGCTGCGGCTGCTCAAGCTGTTCAAGCCCGAGCTGGTCTTCGTCGACTTCGACATGCCCGACATGAACGGCCTGGAGGTCGTGTCCGAGGCCAAGCTCATCGACGCCGAGGCGGGCCGCCACACCATGTACGTGTGCCTGACCGGCGGCGGTCCGGAGATCACCGACGAGTCGGCGGGCGCCGCCGGCTTCAACCGGTTGCTCTACAAGCCGCTGAACGTGACCGACCTGCTGGCGGTATTGCTGGCGGCAAGACCGGGCAATTTCTCGGCCGCGGGCAGCGCGCCGGCGATCCGTCCCGCGCGCGTGACGTACAGGGATCGCACACAGAAGCATTGACGAAGCGGCGAGTGTGGCGGCGCCGCCATGAGGAGGGCCGCTCCTGATCCGATCGGCCCTCCTCCTTGGAGGTAGTGAAGGTCGGTGATCGATGTGGAGATCGATGCGAGGGTCAACTTGGCAATCAATTGCTTGCCAAAAGCAATCAATTGTCGGACGATTCGGCCATGTCCGATCCCGACCGTATCGAAGCCGTCCGCCGCTTCAACCGTTTCTACACACGCCGCATCGGCGTGCTCAATGAAGGCCTGCTCGATTCCCCGTTCAGCCTGACCGAGGGGCGCATCCTGTTCGAGCTCGCCCATCTCGAGAACGGGGAGGGCCTCACGGCGACCGACCTGGGCCGGCTGCTCGACCTCGACGGCGGCTACCTGAGCCGCCTGCTGCGCGACCTGAAGGAACGCGACCTCGTGCGCGCCACGCGCAGCGCGGTCGACGCGCGCCAGTCGCTGCTGCAGCTGAGTCCTGCCGGCCGCAAGGCCTTCAAACCGCTGGAGCGGCGCTCGCAGGAGCAGGTGGGCGAGCTGCTCGACCAGCTCGGCGAGGCGCAGCAGACCGAGCTGCTGCAGGCCTTCCGCCGCGTGCAGGGGCTGCTGGAGGCGCCCGACGACAAGCCCGCGAAGCAGAGCTTCATCCTGCGCTCGCACCGGCCCGGCGATCTCGGCTGGATCGTGTCGCGGCACGGCGCGCTGTATGCGCGCGAGTACCAGTTCGACCAGCGCTTCGAGGCGCTGGTGGCGCGCATCGCCGCCGACTTCATCGAGCGTTTCGACGCGCGCCGCGAGGCCTGCTGGATCGCCGAACGCGACGGCGTGAACATCGGCAGCGTGGCGCTGGTGCAGGCGCGCGACGAGGCGACGGACGCGATCGTCGACGGCGTCGCGCAGTTGCGGCTGCTGCTCGTCGAGCCGGCCGCGCGCGGGCTCGGACTGGGCGACCGGCTCGTCGCCGAATGCCACCGCTTCGCGCGCGAAGCGGGCTACCGGCGCGTGCGGCTGTGGACCAACAGCCAGCTCGACGCCGCCAAGCACATCTACCGCAAGGCGGGGTACCGGCTCGTCGGCACAGAGCCCTTCCGGGGATTCGGGTTGGACCTTGTCGGCGAAACTTGGGAACTCGATCTCCAGACGACCGCCTGAGGGCTCCCCCATCGGCGACCGCGCTGGCGTCCTCCCGTTTCCTTTCCCTGATCCATGAATCTCGACCTGTACCTGGACTCGACCGGCCTGCGCGGCGACCTCGCCGATGCAGCGGCCTTCCCTTCGTTCGCCGAGGCTGTGCGCAAGCACCAGGCAGCGCTGCAGGCGTTGCTGACGCCCGAGGCGTTGGATACCACGCCGGTCGCCTGGAGCTTCCGCGTGCCCGAACTCGGCGAAGGCGGCGCGTGCTCCCTGTTCGGGCAACTGGCCGAACTGCCTTATGAGCTCTCCGCCATCCTGGGCGGGCAGGGCCCGGACAACCAGCGCCTGCTGGCCGAGGCCACCCTCGTCACGCGCTACTACCGCGAGCACAGCCGCAGCCACTGGTTCGGCGTCTACCAGGCGCGGCGCAAGTCCGCCGACGAGTCGGTGCTGGTGAAGCTGGCCTACTTCGGCGCCGAAAGCCGGGCCGAGTTCCCGTTGACCGAGGCCTTCGCCGCAGGCAGCAACAACAGCGCCGTGGGCCTGAGCGGCCGCGCGCGGCTGATCAACGACGTGGCGGCCTTCGTGGCCGAGGGCGGCGGCTACTACACCTGCGATCCGAAGGTGAAGGCCGAGGCCTGCCTGCCGCTGCTGGACGCCGACCGGCGGGTGGTCGGCATCCTGGACTCCGAAGCCTTCGACAAGGACTTCTTCGGCGGCGACGAGCTCGCACTGGTGATCGCCTTGGCGATCACGCTCTCCGGTGGGGTGGTCGCACGCTAGGCCGATGCGGTAAGCGTGAGCCGCTGAGGCTGGCCGTGAGCTGCTGAGGCCGGCTCGCGCCCGCCCATCTCATCCCTTTTTGTCATCCCTTTTGATGAGGCGCCCGGCGGAGCCTCAGGCTTACGCTGAGGGCTCCACTCCTGGAGCCCGCCGTGAGCCTTGAAGAAAGCTTCCGCGACAGGACCTTCGTCGTCGACGATCCCGACGCGCGCATCCGCAGCGACGACGACCTGATGGCCTTCGTCGCCATCCCGGGCAGCGGCTTCAAGAAGATCGCCAAAGGCACGTCGGTGCGGATCCTCGATGTCCGGCTCGAAGAGGCCGGCAGCAAGAAGCGCATCGTCTTCGGTCGCGCCGCCGCGGCCGACGGCGGGGACGTGCTGGGATGGACCTCAACGCGCAACCTCGCCGGCAGCTTCATGAACGAGACCATCGGCCTGGTGCCGCCGGAGCCCGGCGCGACGCGTTTCGGACCGAACGCCGCCTGGGACAACGGGCAGTTCCTCGAGCAGCTCGATCTCGTCGCGATCGTGGATTCGAACCTGGAGATCGAGCGCCTGGCGATGAAGACCATCGCGCCGTTCGCGGCGCTGGTGGCGGCTGCGAAGGACGACGGCGTGCGGATCACGCTCAACAGCGGCTTCCGTTCCTACCCGGAACAGAAGCTGCTGCACGACGGCTTCGTGCGCGGCCTGCCGGGTTTCAACACCGCGGCCAAGCCCGGTTTCTCCAAGCACCAGAACGGCATCGCGTTCGACCTCTCCGTCGCCGGCGGCGACGGCAACCCGACCTACGAGTGGCTCAAGCGCCACGCGACCTCGTTCGGCTTCGTGCGCACGGTGAGCAGGGAGCCCTGGCACTGGGAGTTCGACGAGGCCAAGGCGCAGGCCGCGCAAGTGGGCGGTGGCTTCAAGACGCCGAACGTGCGGGACTGACCTGTCGATCCGACCTCGCCCGTTCGACCTCGTTCGACCTCCGGCCACGACAGGACGCCGCCGCCTCCATTCGCGGGATGGTCCCGGCCTCACGACGGGACGCCGCGGCCTACACTCCCGCGTTGCAACCGGTCCGGGCGCCTGCGCGCCCGCGTCGGCGGTTGACCGTTGGAGTGCCATGGACGATTCATCCGCCATCCTCGCGATGGCCCACATTCGCGGCGACATGGCCGCCCGCGTGCGGGGCTTCGCGTGGGAGACCACGTCGCTGGGCGCCATCGAGCGCTGGCCCGCTTCGCTGCGCGCCGTGGTCGCCACGATGCTGGAGTGCCAGCTGCCGATGTACCTCGCCTGGGGCGGGGACTTCGTGCAGATCTTCAACGACGCCTACCGGCCCATCCTGGGCGCGAAGGCGGACGCCGCGCTCGGCGGCCAGGCGCCGGACACCTGGGCCGAGATCTGGCTGACGATCGGGCCGATGTGGCAGCAGGTCCTGGCCGGCGCGCCGGTCGGCTTCGACGACTTCAAGCTGACCATCGACCGCTTCGGCTACCTGGAAGACGTCTACTTCAACTTCTCGTACAGCGCCGTGCGCGACGACCGGGGTCGCGCGGCCGGCGTGCTGGTGACCTTCGCCGAGACCACCGAGAAGGTGCTGCTGTCGCGCCGGCTGGCCTTCCTGGACGGCCTGGCGCAGGCCACGCGCGCGCTGACCGATCCGGCCGACGTGATGCGCGTGACGGCGCAGCGGCTGGGACGCCATCTCGGCGTCAACCGCTGCGCCTACGCGACGGTGCGCGCCGACGAGGACACCTTCGACGTCATCGGCGACTACAACGACGGCGTGGCCAGCATCGTCGGCACCTACCGCTTCGGCGACTTCGGCCAGGAGGTGCTGCGCCTGATGCGCGCCGAGCAGGCGTTCGTGAACCACGACGTGGACCGCGATCCGGTCACCGCGGGGTCGGACCGCACGGCCTATGCGCGCACCAGCATCCAGTCGGTGATCTGCGTGCCGCTGCACAAGGACGGGCGCTTCGTGGCCGCGATGGCGGTGCACCAGCGCGAGCCGCGCCACTGGACCGACGAGGAGATCGCGCTGGTGAAGGTCGTCGTCGCGCGCTGCTGGGAGGCGCTGGAGCGCACCCGCGCGGAAGCCGCGCTGCGCGAGGAGGCGCGCACGCTGGAGACGCTCAACCGCACGGGCGCGGCGCTGGCGGCGGAGCTCGACATCGGCGCGCTGGTCCAGCGCGTCACCGACGCGGCGACCGAACTCACCGGCGCGCGTTTCGGCGCGTTCTTCTACAACGGCCTCGACGAGCAGGGCGAGGCCTATCTGCTGTACGCGCTCTCCGGCGCGGACCGCAAGCACTTCGACAAGCTCGGTCATCCGCGGCCGACCGCCCTGTTCGGGCCGACCTTCCGCGGGGAACCCACGATCCGGCTGGACGACGTGATGGCCGATCCGCGCTACGGGCAGTGGGGGCCGCATCACGGCAAGCCGCCCGGCCACCTGCCGGTGCGCAGCTACCTGGCGGTGCCGGTGATCAGCCGCTCGGGCGAGGTGCTGGGCGGGCTGTTCTTCGGCCACGAGGACGTCGCCGTCTTCACCGAGCGCAGCGAGCGGCTGGCCGAGGGCATCGCGAGCCAAGCCGCGATCGCGATCGACAACGCGCGGCTGTACGCGGCGTCACGCGAGGCGATGGTCGAGCGCACGCGGCTGCTGGAGAGCGAGCGCACCGCGCGGCTGGCCGCCGAGCAGGCCGGACTGGTCAAGGACGAATTCCTGGCGACCCTGTCGCACGAGCTGCGCACGCCGCTGAGCGCGATCACCGGCTGGGTCCACATCCTGCGGCGCAAGTTCGGCGACGAGCCGCCCGACCTGAAGAAGGGCATCGACGTGATCGAGCGCAGCGCCAAGGCGCAGGCGCAGCTGATCGAGGACCTGCTCGACATGAGCCGCATCACGACCGGCAAGCTGAGCCTGGAGCTCGCGCCGGTCTCTGCCGCGGGCTTCACGCTGGCGGCGGTGGAGCTGCTGGCGCCGGCGGCGGAACGCGCCGGCGTGCGCCTGGGCGTCGAGGTGTCGGCGGATCCCGGCGCGACGGTGATGGGCGACGCCGCGCGGTTGCAGCAGGTGGTGGCCAATCTCATCGCCAACGCCGTCAAGTTCACGCCGCGCGGCGGCGAGGTGCGCGTGCTGCTGCGCGGCGGGCCGACGGCGACGGATCTGGTCGTCGAGGACACGGGCATCGGCATTCCGACGGCCTTCCTGCCGTATGTGTTCGAGCGCTTCCGGCAGGCCGACGGCTCGATGACGCGGCGGCACGGCGGGCTGGGACTGGGGTTGTCGATCGTGCGCAACCTGGTCGAGCTCCATGGCGGCGCGGTGCGCGCGGAAAGCGCCGGGGAAGGGCAAGGCTCGCGCTTCACGGTGACGCTGCCGGTGATGGGCGCGCGGGCGGTCGATGGCGCGGTCCTGGATGCCGGGACCGATGCGGGGACGGCAGCGCGAGCGGGAGTCGGGCCGGTCGATCGCGTGTCGCTCAAGGGCGCGCGCATCCTGGTCGTCGACGACGACGAGTCGGTCCGTGAGATGGTGGCGCGGGCGCTCAGCCTGCAAGGCGCGCAGGTCGTCGCGGCGGCGAGCGGGGCCGAGGCGCTCGGCCTGCTGCCGGGCTCGGATGTCAATCTGCTGATCTCCGATCTCGGCATGCCGGAGATGACCGGATTCGAGCTGCTGGCGCATGTGCGCGCGCTGCCGGCGGGACAGGGCGGAGAGGTGCCCGCGATCGCGCTCACCGCCTTCGCCCGCGAGACTGATCGGCGTCAGGCGCTGGAGGCCGGATTCCGGGCCCACTTCCGCAAGCCGGTGGAGTTTCCCGCGCTGGTGCGGGCGATCCAGGAGATGGGGTTGTCCTGACACGGCCGCTGGCCCTCACCCCCGCCCTCTCCCGCAAGCGGGAGAGGGAGCAGGAAGGTCAGGCCACTTGGGCTCCCGGCCGTCCGGCCTCCACTGCGAATTTCGCCGCGGTGAACATCGCGCTCTTCGCATCCCACGGTGTCTGCACGCTGCGCAGCTCAGCGTCCAGCCGTTCCGCGCGCAGCTCGAATCGCATGTACCCGCGCTGGTCGCTGCGGCCGTAGCGGATGTGCGGATTGAAGGGCAGGGCGTGGTCGAGCCGCGCCTGCTCCATCCCATGACTGGAGATCGATGTCCCGCAGAACTCGCTGGCCAGCACCGGCGCGTTGGCATCGTCCCAATCGAGCTTCAGATCGGCCACGTAGTTCGCATGCACGTCGCCGCCGAGCACCACCGTATTCGGCACGCGCCGCGCTTCGAGATCACGCAGCAACCGCTCGCGGGCGAAGGCATACCCGTCCCATCCGTCGGTCCAGTAGCGCCCCGGCCCCTGCGCCGGATCCTGCGAGTTGAAGCGCGCCATCAGCGTCTGCTGCGCGAGCAGGTTCCAGGGCCGCGTCGCGTCCCAGCTGTCGCGCAGCCACTGCTCCTGCGGCGCGCCCAGCAAGGTGCGCTGCGGATTGCGCAGCGACGGGCAGTCCTTCAGATCGACCGTGTTGGAGCCGCCGCGCCCGGGTTTCGGACAGGCCTGCGGATCGCGCCAGGAGCGGTCGTCGATCGTGACGAAGCGCGCCAGACCGCCCCAGTCGTAGCGCTGGCTCAAGCTCACCTCGGCATCGCGCGGGCGCATCTGCTTCGGGAAGGGCTGGTGTTCCCAATAAGCCTGCGCGGCGGCGATGCGACGTCGGTGGAAGTCGGGGGCCAGGTCTTGCGAGACGTCGCCCGCCCAGTCGTTCTGGACCTCGTGGTCGTCCCAGGTGAGGATCCACGGCGCGGCGGCGTGCATCGCCTGCAGCTGCGGATCGGCCTTGTACTGCGCGTAGCGCTGGCGGTAGTCGTCCAGCGTCCGGCACTCGCCGCCGCGGTGCTGACGCGGCGCCTTGCTCGACGCCGCCGTGGCGTACTCGTAGATGTAGTCGCCGAGGAACAGCACCAGGTCGAGGTCCTGCTTCGCCATGTCGCCCCAGGCGGCGTATTCGCCATGGTCGTAGCGCTGGCAGGACGCGATGGCGAAGCGCAGCGGCGAGCTTGCGGCGCCTTCAGCGGGCGCCGTCCGCGTGCGCCCCACCGGGCTCTGCTGGCCCAACGCCCGAAAGCGGTACCAGTACCAGCGGTCCGGGCGCAGACCGCCCGGTTCGGCGTGCACGCTGTGGGCGGTGCCGGGCTCGGCCCGCTCCGTGCCGCGCGCCGCGATGGTCTTGAAGGACTCGTCCTCCGCGAGCTCCCACTGCACGTCTACCTCTTTCGGGAGCGCTTCTCCGATCAGTCGCGTCCACAGCACGACGCGCTCCGCGCGCGGGCTGCCGGACGCGATGCCCAGGGCGAACAGCGGCGTTCCGGCGGTGCCCGCCGCATCGGCATGGCGGAGCAGGGCCGGAGCGCAGCCGGCGGCCAGGGCGGCCTGCAGCAGGCCGCGGCGCGAGGGGGTCCAGAGGCAAGTCATGACCCCGGAATCTACCTCCGGACGCTGACGTCGGCGTGACCTGTCGCTCTCCTGAATCAGGTGTAAGAGTTGGTCAGGTGGGGGCTGAGAACCTGGAAGGATCGTTGATCATTCGCCGCCTTTTCAGATTCGTATGTCGCACCCATGATGGTTCCCTACCCCAAAGCGGTCATCTCCGTTGCCGCGTTCCTCGCCGCAGCGTCGTTCGCCGCTTTCAAGGCCGGGAGCGATCACACGCCCGTGCGCGCCACCGAGACACCGGTCGCGAAGGGCGGCGGCGGCAACGACATCATCGGTCCCGTGCGTCCGTCGGAGTCGGCGCAGGCCGCCGCGAAGAAGCCGCGATTCGCCGCGACCGGCGGCGTGCCGACACCGCCCCCGCTCGTGCCGCCGGCGGCCGTGCCCGCCACCGTGACGGCCCGCACGGCGTCGTCGGTGCCGATGCGTTCCGCGCCCGCGACGACGCCGGCCACGGCGGTCGCCGCCGCGCCCGCGCCGGTTGGCGTGATGGCCCTCTACCTGCCGGGTCCGAGTGCCGCGCCGTCGCCATCGCCCGCACCGACCCCTGCGCCGACACCGGCACCCGCGCCGGCGCCGGCACCCGACACGGCCGCGGCGATCACGCCCGCGCCGACGCCGGCGCTGCTGGGCGTCGAGCTCGCGCAGACCCATGTGATCCCGCCCGGCGGCCGCACGCTGCAGTCGCCCAACGAGGCCAAGCTCAACAAGAGCCGCAAGCTCCAGCTGGTGGCCGACCGCGCGGCGCTGCTGATGCTGCAGCCCGATGTGGCGGACGGCGCCGTCGTCACGCTGCGGGTCCGCGCGAAGCTGGCCGACGGCCGCACGCTCGGCCCGCTGACGATGAGCGCGCCGGCGCGCCTGCCGACCTCGGACGGCGGCGGTGTCGCGTATTCGTCGGTCAAGTACAGCGCGCTGCTGCCCAAGGAATGGGTGCAGATCGGTACGACGCTGGAGGTCGGCCAGACTGACTTCTCCTCGCCCCGCACGATCGCGCTGACCGTCACGCCGGCCACGACGCTCAAGCTGAACACCGTGCCGATCTACCTCTTCGGCGCGCGTGCCGCGCAGTCGGTGGTGTCGGACTTCAACCTCGGCGCGGCCTCGACGGCCGGTTATGCGATCGACGCCGAGTACCGCGAGAAGCTGCCCGTGGCGAAGCTCGACGCGCGCATCGCGGGCGCGATCACCATCGACCAGCTCGCGGTGCCCGGCCGCAACGACGACAAGTTCTGCTATCCGGCGATGACGGTCTCCTCGTGGGCCGACTTCCGCGCCATCGACGGCGACGCCAACGCCCGCCTGCTGCGCGTGCTGCGCGACATGCGCGGCTGGACCGCCAACCGCGACCGCGCGTTCGCGGCGGGCTTCTACGGCTACATCCAGACCGTGACCGGCGGCAAGCAGGTCGCGGCCTCGACCAACGGCGGCCTGGGCGGCCTCGGCGTGGCCGTGTCGGGCGGGGACACCCGGCCCGAGGCGATCTACTCGGCCGTCTTCCACCACGAGATGGGCCACGCCTACGGCCTGCCGCATGCGGACACGGCGGCGGAGGCGGGCGACGATCCGTATCCGCAAGGCACGAAGAGCGGCTCCGCCTGGGGTTTCGACAGCGTCAAGCAGCAGCTGCTGACGACGCGTGAATTCAGCGGGCAGTCCTGCGACAACCGCACCGTCAACGGCGTCTGTTACCAGCGCACGCCGATGTCGGGCGGCGAGGAAGACAGGAATGCCCAGAGCTACCGGTGGAATGCGTTCTCGGATTACCAGGCGGCGATCCTGCAACAAGGCTTCCTGGACAAGCTGTTCCCGGACGCGAGCTTCGACGGCGGCTACAAGCGCTGGAACCGCACGACCGGCGCCTTCGAGAAGGTCACCGGCGAGGACCGCGCGCGCGCCGGCACGGACGTGCTGCAGCTCGACCAGCAGGTCCAGACGGTCATCGGCACGGTCTCCCACTTCAACGCCGCGCCGACGGCCAGCACGATGGTCGTGACGCCGGCGTGGACCGGCAACCTGCCGCAGCGCGTCGACCCGACGGTGCAGGCCGACGTCGACCGCATCCTGAGCGACAAGCCCGGCGGCTGGAACGGCTACTACTGCGTCAACAGCGGCTGCGACTACACGCTGGTGGCGACTTATGCGGACGGCTCGGTGCTGCGCCACCTGCTGCCGATCGGCTACCGCGAGTGGAACAAGGCCAACGACGCGACCGGCTACAAGCGCGGCGCGAAGGATGCGACCAGCGCGGACAACTTCGCCACCTACGCAGTGAACCTGCCCACGGGCCGGGGCGGCCTGGTGAAGGTGCAGCTGTTCAGCACGCCGCATGGCTCGCTGTGGCAGACGCGCTTCACGGTGCTGAACGCCGCGGACCTCGGCGGCAGCCTGCCGCTGGTCAACGAGTGGACGCCGGCCGACGCCAGCACCGGCGGCCGCGGCGCCGCGGGCACGACGCAGTTCGACACGGCGTCCTGCAAGGTCGGCGCCGTGGTGAAGCGCCCCGCGCGCTGAGCCGCAACACCTGACCCCACCAACCGCGCGCAGTCCATGCGCGCGGTCTTCCTGCGAGCCCTTCGCCACCTGTGGCAGGGCTGAATCAGGTGTAAGACTTGGTCAGGCATGAATGCGCTTTCAAGCCTGATCCACGATCATCGCGGCCCGATCCGATTTGCTCCTCGCCCGTGATGAACTGTCCTCGCCCGCCGCATGTGCTCCCGTCCGTCCTTGCCCTGATCGCAGCCGCCGCCATGGCCGCTTGCGGCGGCGGTGGTGGCGACAAGGACGCCACGCCCACGCCCACGCAGGGCACGACGCCGGGCGAAGGCGGCGGTGGCGCCACACCTGCGCCTGCACCGTCTCCCGCTCCGTCGCCTGCACCGGCCCCGGCACCTGAGCCAGCGCCTGCTCCGTCGCCGGCTCCTGCACCCGCACCCGCACCTGCACCTGCACCTGCACCCGCACCTGCACCTGCACCCGCACCTGCACCTGCACCCGCACCTGCACCCGCACCCGCACCCGCACCCGCACCCGCACCTGCGCCTGCACCGGCTCCTGCTCCTGCTCCTGCTCCGGCTCCGGCTCCGGCTCCGGCTCCGACGCCCGAGCTGCGCGGCGTCGAACTGGCGCAGACGCATGTGATCCCTGCGGGCGGCCGCACGCTGCAATCGCCCAACGAGGTCAAGAACAACACGAGCCGCAAGCTGCAGCTGGTGGCCGATCGCCCAGCGCTGCTGATGCTCGAACCTTCCGGCGGCGTGACCACGCTGGTCGTGCGCGCGAAGCTGGCGGACGGCCGCACGCTCGGTCCGCTGACGATGAACGCGCCGGCCAAGCTGCCCGCGGCGGACGGCGGCGGCGTCGCCTACTCGACGGTCAAGTACAGCGCGCTGCTGCCCCGCGAGTGGCTGCAGATCGGCGCGACGCTGGAGGTCGGCAACGTCGACTTCTCATCGCCGCGCAAGGTCGCGTTGACGGTCACGCCTGCGACGACGCTCAAGCATCACACCGTGCCGATGTACCTGTTCGGCGCCCGCGCGGCGCAATCGGTCGTGGCGGACTTCAAGCTCGGCGTCGCGTCGACGGCCGGTTATGCGATCGACGTCGAATACCGCGAGAAGCTCCCCATCGCGAAGCTCGACACGCGCGTGGCCGGCGCCGTCACGATCGATCAGCTCGCGGTGCCCGGCCGCAACGACGACAAGTTCTGCTATCCCGCGATGACGGTCTCCTCGTGGGCCGACTACCGCGCCATCGACGGCGACACCAACGCGCGCATGCTGCGCATCCTCGGTGACATACGCGGCTGGACGGGCAACCGGGACGGCTCGTTCGCGGCGGGCTTCTACGGCTTCGTCCAGACGATCAGCGGCGGCAAGCAGGTCGCGGCCTCGACCGGCGGCGGACTGGGCGGCGGCGGCGTGGCCGTGTCGGGCGGCGACTACCGGCCCGACACGATCTACTCGGCCATCTTCAACCACGAGATGGGCCATGCCTACGGCCTGCCGCACGCGGACGCCGCGGCGGATGCGGGCGACGATCCGTATCCGATGGGCACGAAGAGCGGCTCCAGCTGGGGCTTCGACAGCGTGAAGCAGCAGCTGCTCACGACGCGGGAGTTCAGCGGCCAGGACTGCGGCGCGCGTACCGTGGGCGGCGTCTGCTACCAGCGCACGCCGATGTCCGGCGGCGACGACGACCGCAACGCGCAGACCTACCGGTGGAACGCGTTCTCGGACTACCAGGCGGCCATCATGCAGCAGGGCTTCCTGGACAAGCTGTTCCCGGACGCGAGCTTCGACGGCGGCTACAAGCGCTGGAACCGCGCGACGGGTGCGTTCGAGAAGGTCTCCAACGACGACCGCGCCCGTGCGGGCACCGACGTGCTGCAGCTCGACCAGCAGGTGCAGACGGTGATCGGCACGGTGTCCCACTTCAACGTGGCGCCGACTGCCAGCACGATGGTGGTGACGCCCGCGTGGACCGGCAACCTGCCGCAGCGCATGGACCCGACGGTGCAGGCCGACATCGACCGCATCCTGAGCGACAAGCCGGGCGGCTGGAGCGGCTACTACTGCGTGTACAACGGCTGCGACTACACGCTGGTGGCGACCTACGCGGACGGCACGGTGCTGCGGCATCTGCTGCCGATCGGCTATCGCGACTTCAACCGGCCCAACGACGCGACCGGCTACAAGCGCGGCGCGAAGGACGCGACCAGCGGCGACAACTTCGCGACCTACGCGGTGAACCTGCCGACGGGCCGCGGCGGATTGACCAAGGTGCAGCTGTTCAGCACGCCGCACGGGTCGCAGTGGCAGACGCGTTTCACCGCGATGACCGCGGCGGACTTCGGCGGCAGCCTCCCGCTGGTGAACGAATGGACGCCGGCCGACGGCGCCACCGGCGGCAAGGGCGCGCCGGGCACGACGCAGTTCGACACCGCGTCGTGCAAGGCGGGCGCGGCGGTGAAGCGTCCCGCGCGCTGAGGCAGCCCGGCGAGGGCGCTCAGTCCGCCGACATGTTGGCGCTGCGCGCCACCTTGCCGAGCCGCTCGTACTCCTGCGCCGACAGCGTGGCGAGTTCCGCGGCGGTCGAGGACTTCGGCGAGAAGCCGGCGGCGACGAGCTTCTCCTTCACGCCGGGATCGGCGAGCGCGGCCTTCAGCGCTTGTTCGAGCCGGCGCACCACGGGCGCGGGCAGGCCGGCGGGGCCGTACACGCCGAACCACGGTTCGATCGCATAACCCGGCAGACCGGCCTCGGCGAGCGTGGGCACGTCCGGCAGCGCGGGGTTGCGCTGCGAGCCGGCGACGGCCAGCGCGCGCAGCTTGCCGGCCTGGATGTGCGGCAGCGAGGCGGGCAGGTTGTCGAAGGCCACGGGGATCTGACCGCCGATGAGGTCCGTGATCAAGGGCGCGCTGCCCTTGTAGGGCACGTGCACCCACTCGGTGTGGCTGAGTTGGCCGAACAGCACGCCGGCCAGATGCATGGACGTCCCCGCGCCGGCGGTGCCGAAGGGCATGCCCGGGTTCTTCGCGACATGCGCGCGCAGCTCGGCGACGGTCTTGACCGGCACGGACGGCGAGACCTCCAGCACGATGGTCGAGTTGCCCAGCAGTCCGATCGCGCTGAAGTCCTTGCGCGGGTCGAAGGCCATCTTCTTGTAGATGTGCGGGTTCAGGGCGTTGGTCGAGATGGCGCCCATGCCGACGGTGTAGCCATCGGGCGCGGACTTGGCGACCGCGTCCATGCCGAGGTTGCCGCCGGCGCCGCCGCGGTTCTCGATGACGACGGCCTGTCCCAGCGTCTGCGCCATGTGCGCGCCGACGGTGCGCGCGACCAGGTCGGTGGTGCCGCCGGCCGCATAGGGCACGATGAAGCGGATCGGTTTGGAGGGGAAGTCCTGCGCCATCGCGGGCAGGACGCCGAACGCGACCAGCGCTGCCGTGGCGGCAGCGATGGCGACCGCACGGCGTGACGGGCACGACGGCGTCGAACGCTGGGAGCGAGGGGGGGAGCGGAGGGCAAAGCGGGGAGTGGACATGGTGTCTCCTGATCTTGTGGATCGATGAGACGTCGATTCCCCGCGCGTCGCGAGCGTGATTACCCGGCCGGTCCGCGCAGCGCAGGCGCACATCGCCCGTTGCCGGGCAAGGCGCGCGCGCCTCGCCCGAACGTGCCGACCGCGACCCGCGGTCGGCGGAGGGACTTGCTCAGTCCGGCTTGATCTTGGCCGCGGTGATCAGCTTCGTGTAGCGCTCGCGCTCGGCGTGCAGGTGCTTGGCGAAGGCCGCGGCGTCGCCGGGCGTGCTGTCGCCGCCGGCCTGGGCCAGCCGTTCCTTGACTTCGTTCGACTGCGCGGCCTTGACGGCGGCGGCGCTGAGCGCGGCCAGCACCGGCTTGGGCGTGCCGGCCGGCGCCATCAGGCCGTACCAGACCGAGGCCTCGAAGCCGGGGAAGCCGGACTCCGCGATGGTGGGCACGTCGGGGAACAGCGCGGAGCGCTTGGCGCTGAGCACGGCCAGCGGGCGCAGCTTGCCGCTCTTCCAGTGCGGCAGGATCTCCAGCGCGTTGAGCGCCACGACGGGCACCTGGCCGCCGATGACGTCGGTGAGCGCCTGGGCGCCGCCCTTGTAGGGCACATGCATCAGGTTGATCTTGGCGGCGCTGGCGAAGAGCTCGACGGCCAGATGCGGCGTGGAGCCGTTGCCGGGCGTCGCGTAGCCGACGGATTCCGGCTTGGCCTTGGCGGCCTCGATCAGCTGGGCGAGCGTCTTGTACGGCGACTCGGGGTTGACCGCGATGATGACGGGCACGCGGCCGATGAGGGCGACCGGGGCCAGGTCTTTCTCGACATCGTAGGGCGGCGGCTGGTAGAGGGCCATGTTGGCCGCGACGGCGTTGGCGGCCATCAGCAGCGTGGCGCCGTCGGCCGGCGCGGTGACGACGGTGCGGGCGGCGATGTTGCTGCCGCCGCCGGGCTTGTTGTCGACGATGACGGGCTGCTTGAGCTCGGTCTGCAGCCGCACGGCGACGGCGCGCGCGACCACGTCCACGGCGCCGCCGGCGGAGTAGCCGACGACGATCTTGACGGGACCGGGCGGGAGGGTCTGCGCGAACGCGAGCGGAGCGGCGAACGCCAATGCGGCGCCGGCCCAGAGGAATGCTTGTCTCTTCATGGGGACCTTGTGGGGGAATCGGCGCCGGAGACGGCGCGCGGAGGGCAGGACCGGGACAGTCCGCCCGCGCGCATTCTGGTCGGGGACCTGATCGGCACCAATGCCGCAACGGCGCTAGCTGTTATGCCGGGGCGGCATGGCTTGCGTGCGGGCGTGAGCGCGTCACAGCAAGTCTTCCGCAGAGACCTGAGGAATCAACGACGCGTGCCTGGCGAGGAGCTCGCAACGATGCCGCAGACGCGCGGCCATGGCATCGAGCAGCGCCGGGGTCACGCCTTGCTCTTCCAGCGCGGAACGCGAGTCGTTGAGCGCCTTGGGCAGTCGGGTGCTCAAGGCCCGGATGCGCGTGGCCAGTTGCCGCGGGGCGAGGCCGCATTCCATGGCCATGCTCGCCCACTGGAAGGCGCCAAGTTCCTCGAGATGGAACGCGTCGCCGATGCCCATGGCGAAGCTCGTGCTCATGTGTTCGTCGGCGACCGCCTCGACGTCCACCAGATCGTAGGCCGGGGCGAGGCTCAGCAATCCGGCGCGCCGTTCGATGAAGAACGACCAGTTCTTGCCGTGCGCATCGGTGTTGCCGATGAGCACATTGAAGATGAGCCGGTCCACGAGCTGCATGCGCATGGACAACGGGGAGGCACTTGCTGCCGAGAGGCTGAACAGCTGCCGCAGCGAAGCGCCGTCGCGGAGATGCTTCACCGCCTCCTGATCGCCATAGGCGCGCTCGTATTTGAGTTCCGGAGTCAGGCCTAGTCCTTGGCACGCATCGATGATGTGCAGCCGCTCCACGCGGCCGTCCGTGGCGCGCTTGCGGTCGAAGCGTTCGACGAGGAGCACCGGTTCCGGCACGTGCAGCAGTCGCGTGCGTGCAGTCGGGATCCCCACGGCCGCTGCCAGATGCATGCAGACATGCTCGATGGCCGGCAGGTCGCCGAAGCGCGGATTCTGCGGCGCGGGCTTGAGGATCACCGTCGAGGCAAACCCGCCGCCATCGGCGAGGAAGAGCTCGCCGTGGTCTTCGAACACGGCGATCTTGTCTTGCAAGCCGGCGATGGACAGCCGCACCTTTCCATCCCAGACGGAGAAGGGGGTCTGCGCCCGGGCACGGATGCGCTCGCTCAACTCGCTGAATGGCAGCGCACGCAACGCCGTCCGCGCGTCGGTCGGTGCTGTCGATGCGTCCGCCAGGGTGACGCTCAATGCACCGGACGTCTCCGCGCCCAGTGCGAGCAGAAGACCTGCCAGGTTGGCCTTGGATAGGCCGTTGGCTTGTGCCGCGACGTCCAGTGCCTGTCCTTCCGGCAACAGATTCTGAAAGAACGCCCTGGCGATGGCGGAGCGCGTTTCGGGCGCCAATGCCTCAAAAGGGGCGCCGTCCACCGCAGTGGTGTCAGATGCCATCGGCATCTGCGGGCTCAGGGGGAAGCTGTCTTCCGATCGGAGCCAGTCCCGGTCGTAGACGAAGTCGAAGAGATTTCGCGTGGGGTCATGGATCAGCGTGCCGACCTGCCGGCCCGACGTCCGGATCGCGAGACGGTTCATTCAGACGTCCCGGCTTGTCGGCGCGAAACGGGGAGCGCGCGTTTGGCGTCGATGCCGCCCCACGGCTCAGGATTCCCGCTCCGCACGTCCTGCAGCGCACGAGCAGCCTCAAGCTGGCTCGCCAGTGGCGTGGTGAAGCACGCGACACCGAGATCTTGAGCGGCGCGGAGGGCAGTAGCCAGCGCGACCGTTCCCCTGCCGCTTTCGAGGTCGCTCATCGTGGCTTTGCTGATTCCCAGTGCTTCAGCCGCTGTTTCCAGGCTGATGCTCGCCGCCGTCCGGGCAGCGCGGATCGCCTGCCCGAAGGCAATGGCATCCCGAACCATGGGGTCGGGAAAGGGCTCGCGAACGACTCTGCGCATTTTTCCTCCTGCTTTGGCAGGAATATACGCCTCTTTGCGGTGGAGTGTGCCTATCCGGATGCTTTGGCAGGTGATTAGAAGTCTACGAGGCTTGAATGGCCTAACCGCCTGTTTTGCCAGGATTTATCGGTCAGCGCTTGCGCTTCGCCTTCGGCGCGAACAGCGCCTCCGCCTGCTCCAGGAACATCCGCGCCAACGGCGCGCGCGGGCTTTGCGCGCTCCAGACGAAGCCGCTCTTGCGGACCGGCGCCGTGCCGGGCAGGGGCACCTTCTGGATCGACAGCCCGCTGGACCACAGCGCCGACCAGTCCGGCAGCAGCGAGATGCCCAACCCCTGGTCCACCATCGCCGCGATGGACATCAGGCCGTTGATCTCCAGCCGCCGTCGCGGGGTCAGGCCTTGCTGGCGAAGGTAGCGATCTGCGAGTTGACCGCCGAGCACCGACCGGTCGTACTGGATGAAGGGCTCCGTGCGGAGCAGGTCGTGCGCGTCGCGCCGGGCGAGTTCCTTGGGTGCGACGACGACGAGCGGCTCGGTCATCAGCTCTCGCCACTCGCAGGTCTTGGGGATCGCGAACTGCGGCTCCACCACCACCGCGGCGTCGAGGTCGCCGGCCGCCACCATGCGGACCAGCTCCGTCGACGCGTTGGAGACCACCGAGACCGAGAGGTTGGGGTGGCTCGCGTACAGCCGCCGCAGCACCGGCGGCAGCACCGTCGTGAGCGCCGAGACGAACGCGCCCAGCCGCAGTTCGCCCAACTGGACCTTCTCGTTGGCGAGCGCGCGGAGGTCGCGCTCCTCGCGGAGCATGTTGCGCGCGCGGTCGAAGATGTTGAGCCCCGCCGCCGTCGGCTTCACCGAGCGCCCCGAGCGCCGGATCAGCGGCGTGCCGAGGTCGTCCTCCAGCGCCTTCAGCCGCGCGGCGACCGCCGGCGCGGTCATGTCCAGCCGTCGGGCCGCCTCCGCGATGGAGCCGCACTCCACCGTCGTCACGAAGCTCTGTACGTAGCGCAGATCCATGTCCTCGTCCCTCGTCCTTCATCGCGCCGGCCCGGACCGGTGTTCCGGAACATAAGGAATTTTTTGCTCTGAATCAATGGGAAGCAAATTGTTCTCAGGTCGTGTTTGACGAAACATGCGACCCACAACAGCGCCATCCTCAAGGCCAGGAGACAACATGCCCAGCTCTTCCCATCCCAAATCCGGAGTCGACAGACGCCAGGTCCTCGCCGCCGCCGCAGGCGTCGCGGCGTCTTCGCTCGCGCTCGGCGGCTCCGCCGTCGCGGCCACCTGGCCGGACAAGGTCATCACGATGATCGTCCCGTTCTCGCCCGGGGGAGCCACCGACATCATCGGCCGCATCCTCGCGGCGGAGCTCTCCACCGGACTCGGCAAGCAGGTCATCGTCGAGAACCGCGCCGGCGCGGGCGGCAACCTCGGCGCGCAGGCCGTCGCCAAGGCCGCGCCCGACGGCTACACGATCCTGATGGGCGCGATGACCTCGCACTCGACCATCGCCACCCTGGAGAAAGGCAAGGTCCGCTACGACCTCGTCAAGGACTTCCAGACCGCCGCCGTCGTCGGCAGCGTGCCGCTGGTCTTCGTCGCCAACACCTCCGTCCCCGCCAAGTCGCTGAAGGAACTCGTCGCCTACATCCAGGCCAATCCCGGCAAGGTCTCGTTCGGCTCCTCCGGCGCCGGCGCGCCGCAGCGCATGGCCTCGGAGATGCTCAAGCTCCAGAGCAAGCTCGCCACCGACAACATCCCCTATCGCGGCAGCGGCCCGGCCGTCACCGACCTGATCGCGGGCCAGCTCCAGTTCATGGCCGAGACCGTGCCGGCGGTCCTGCAGTTCATCAAGGGCGGCAAGCTGACGCCGCTGGCCGTGGCCGCGTCCACGCGGGATCCCAACCTGCCGGACGTGCCGACGACGGCCGAGGCCGGCTTTCCCAACCTGGAGGTGACGTCGACCTTCGGCGTGCTGGTGCCGGCGGGCACGCCGGCCGAGGTCGTGGCGCGCCTGAACGCGGAGATCTACAAGGCGCTGCGCAAGCCCGAGGTGCTGGCACAGTTGGCCCAGCAGGGCGTGGTGGCGCAGGCGCCGCTGACGCCGGCCGCCGCGCAGGAGCGCCTCAAGGGCGAAGTGACGAAATGGGCCAAGGTCATCGCCGCGGCCAACATCAAGGCAGACGAGTGAGGCAGCTGTGAGCGATCAACCCAAGGGCCTGAAGAAGGGCCTGACCAACTACGGCGACCAGGGCTTCTCGCTGTTCCTGCGCAAGGCCTTCATCAAGGGCGCGGGCTACACCGACGATGCGCTGGACCGACCGGTCATCGGCATCACGAACACCGGCAGCAGCTACAACCCGTGCCACGGCAACATGCCGCAGCTGCTGGAGGCGGTGAAGCGCGGGATCATGCTCGCCGGCGGGCTGCCGATGGACTTCCCGACGATCTCGGTGCACGAGAGCTTCTCGGCCCCGACCAGCATGTACCTGCGCAACCTGATGTCGATGGACACCGAGGAGCTGGTGCGCGCGCAGCCGATGGATGCGGTGGTGCTGATCGGCGGCTGCGACAAGACGGTGCCGGCGCAGCTGATGGGCGCGGCGTCGGCGGGCATCCCGGCGATCCAGCTGATCACCGGATCGATGCTCACCGGCAGCCATCGCGGCGAGCGCGTCGGCGCCTGCACCGACTGCCGCCGCTACTGGGGCAAGTACCGCGCGGACGAGATCGACGACCAGGAGATCGCCGACGTCAACAACCAGCTCGTCGCGAGCGTGGGGACCTGCTCGGTGATGGGCACGGCCAGCACGATGGCCTGCGTGGCGGAAGCGCTCGGCATGACGGTGCCGGGCGGCGCGTCGCCGCCGGCGGTCACGGCGGACCGCATCCGCATCGCCGAGCAGACCGGCGCGCAGGCGGTCGAGCTCGCGCGCAAAGGGCTGACCATCGACAAGATCCTGACGCCCGCCGCGTTCGAGAACGCGCTGCGGGTACTGCTCGCGATCGGCGGCTCCACCAACGGCATCGTGCACCTGACCGCGATCGCAGGCCGCATGGGAATCGACATCGATCTCGCGGGGCTCGATCGGTTGGGGCGCGAGACGCCGGTGCTGCTGGACCTGAAGCCGTCGGGCCAGCATTACATGGAGGACTTCCACCACGCGGGCGGCATGGCGACGCTGCTGCGCGAACTCAAGCCGCTGCTGCGCCTGGAAGCGATGACGGTCACCGGCCGGACGCTGGGCGAGGAGATCGAACGCCACGGCGAAGGCTTCAAGCAGGACGTGGTGCGGTCCTTCGACCGGCCCATTTATCCGCAGGGCGGCCTGGCCGTGCTGCGCGGCAACCTGGCCCCGGGCGGCGCGATCATCAAGCAGTCGGCGGCGGATCCCAAGCTCATGGCGCACGAGGGCAGGGCGGTGGTCTTCGAGAACAGCGCGGACCTGGCCGCGCGCATCGACAGCGACGACCTCGACGTGACCGCCGACGACATCCTGGTGCTGAAGAACATCGGACCGAAGGGCGCGCCGGGCATGCCCGAGGCGGGCTACATCCCGATCCCGCGCAAGCTGGCGCGGGCGGGGGTGAAGGACATCGTGCGCATCTCCGACGGACGCATGAGCGGCACCGCCTTCGGCACCATCGTGCTGCACGTGACACCCGAGGCGGCTGTGGGCGGCCCGCTTGCGCACGTGCGCAACGGCGACCGCATCCGGCTGAGCGTGAAGGACCGGGAGATCGCGCTGCTGGTGTCCGATGAGGAACTCGCCAAGCGCGCCGCGGAGAACCCGGTCGTCGAACCGACGGCGGAACGCGGTTATCGCAAGCTGTTTCTGCAGACGGTCACGCAGGCCGACCAGGGCGTGGACTTCGATTTCCTGCGGGCGGTGAAGACCACGGGCAAGGCGCCCGAGGACCGCTGACAGGAACGGACGATCAGACCGGCTGGGTCAACTTGACGATCGCCGGCTGCACGATCGCGCCGAACGCCTTCGGATCGTCGACCGCGCGGGCCACCAGCATCGCGCCGTGCACGACGGCCATGAAGGCGCGCGCCGAATTGGCCGGCGTGCCGACGAGGTGGAACTGTCCCGCCGCCACGCCGCGCTTGAGCACCGACGCCAGCCACGCGCCCAGGTCGTGGAAATGCCCGCGCACTTCCACCGCCACTTCCTCGGGGATCGTCGGCATCTCCGTGGCCAGCATCGCGCAGATGCAGAACGGATGCTCGCCGCTGCGGATGCAGCCGGCCCAGTAGTTCGCGTAGGCGTTCAGCTCCGCCAACGGATCGTTGATCTGGCGCTCCAGCCCGGCCAGGCCGTTGCGCGCGTCCTCGCGATAGAGCGAGACCACGCGCTGGACCAGCACCGCCTTGCTCGGGAAGTGGTGGTGGATGCTCGCCTTGGTGATCTTGACCCGCTCCGCCAGGTCGGCGTAGCTGAAGCTGTTGTAGCCGCCGGAGACCAGCAGCGAACGCGTGTGCGCGACGATCTCGGCGGCCTTGGGGGAGAGCTCGACGGTCATGGGGCCCGATTCGGATGAACGAGGCCCCATTCTACCGGTTGTCTACTAGTTGGTAGGGAGGGTCGGGAATCGCCTCACATCGACTCGTCCAGCATCTTCCGGTAGTCGCTCGCCGAGGCCTCGCGCGGATTGGTCTTGTGGGTGTGATCGTGCAGCGCGCGCTCGACGATCTGCTCGTGGAGGTCGACCGTCACGCCCATCTCGCCCAGCCCGGCGGGCAGGCCCAGCCGCTGGTTCATCGCCTTCACCGCCCCGGCGAGCTCGTCGGCCGGCGTGCCTTCCTGAAGGTTCATCGCGCGGCCCATGCGGGCGATCTTGTCGTCGCGCCGCATCGAGTCGTGCATCCCGTTGAAGCGGATCACCGCCGGCAGGAACACGGCGTTCAAGGTGCCGTGATGGAGTTTCGGCATCAGGCCGCCGAGCGCGTGACTCAGCGAGTGCACGCAGCCCAGCCCCTTCTGGAAGGCGAGCGCGCCCATGGTGCTCGCCGCCATCATGTCGAGGCGGGCGTCGATGTCGTCGGGATGCGTCGTGGCGCGTTCGATCTGTCGCCAGCCGCGTCGCAGTCCTTCCAGCGCGATGCCGTCGGCCGGCGGGTTGAAGGCCGAGGACATGAAGGTCTCCATGCAGTGCGCGATCGCGTCCATGCCGGTCGCCGCCGTCAGCGCGGCGGGCAGCTTGCGCGTCAGCTCCGGATCGCAGATCGCCGACTTGGGCATCAGCTCCCAGTTGTGGAAGCCCAGCTTGCGGCCGTCGTCCACGATGATGATCGCGCCGCGCGCGACTTCGGAGCCGGTGCCCGCGGTCGTCGGCACCGCGATCAGCGGCACTGCCTTTGTCGTGATGTTGCCGGCGCCGCCGAGGATGGTGGCGTACTTCGTCAGCGGTCCCTCGTGCGTCGCCGCGATCGCGACGCCCTTGGCCAGGTCGATGCTCGATCCGCCGCCGATGGCGATCAGCCCGTCGCAGCCGCGGGCGCGGAACAACTCGACGGCCTCACGCACGGCGGCCTCGGTCGGATTGGGCGGCGTGCCGTCGTAGACGGGCATGGCGGCGGCATCGATCGGCGAAGCGGCCCAGGCCTCCAGGACCAGGTCCAGCACGCCGGCGGCGCGCACGCCCTTGTCGGTGACGATCAGCGGCTTGCCGATCCCCGCGCGCACGCATTCGGCGCCGATGAGCCGGCGCGCGCCGGCCTCCAGATGGATGTGGGTGAGGTACTGGATCAAGGCCATGAGCGAGGGTCCTTTGCCTGGTGATGACGGGCCGCGGCGGCGCGAGCCCGCGGGGTCTGGGAGAATCCCGCGATTGGGGCTTGGCAGACAGCCGAGCCTACGCCCTGGAGTTCCCGTTGAGTAGCACCTTGTTGACACCGCGGATGGCCGCGGTGCTCGAGCGCATCCACCGCGCCAACCGCCCGTCGTTCCACAGCCTCACGCCCAAGCAGGCCCGTATCGCCTACCTCATGGGCGCCGAGATCCTGGACCTGCCGCGGGCGCCGCTGCCGCGCATCGAGAATCTGGCAATCCCCGGTCCCGCCGGCGACATCGGCGCGCGCCTTTACGCGCCGCTCACGCGCGAGGACGCCGCGACGCGGCACCCTGAAGGCCTGCCGGTGCTGCTGTACTTCCACGGCGGCGGCTTCGTGATCGGCAGCCTTGAAACCCACGACAGCCTGTGCCGCCAGCTGGCGCTGCGCACGGGCTGCGCGGTGGTCGCGGTCGACTACCGGCTTGCGCCCGACCATCCGTTCCCCGGTGCCGTCGACGACTGCTGGGCCGCGCTCGAATGGCTGGCGACGGCCGCCGCCGACCTGGGCCTGGACCGCGCGCGCATCGCCGTCGGCGGCGACAGCGCCGGCGGCACGCTGGCCGCGGTGACGGCGCTGCACGCCCGCGACATCCGCGACCGCCTGGGCCTGTCGCTGGCGATGCAGCTGCTCATCACGCCGGGCGCGACCGCGCACGCGGACACCGATTCGCACCGCCGCTTCGCCAAGGGTCATCTGCTGGACGCCGACACCATCGCGTGGTTCTTCAACCAGTACATCCCGGCGGAACAGCGCGAGGACTGGCGCTTCGCGCCGCTGCAGGCCGAGGACCACGAAGGCCTGGCCCCCGCGACGCTGATCCTGGCCGAGGCCGATCCGCTGATCGACGAAGGCATCGCCTACGCCGACCTGCTGCGCGCCAACGGCAACGAGGTGCGGCTGGAGCTGTACCGCGGGGTGACCCACGACTTCATCAAGATGGGCCGTAGCATTCCGGAAGCCGAGCAGGCGCTGGACGCCTGCGCGGACGCGCTGAGGACGGCCTTCGGCCTGCCGGCGCCTTCCGCCGCTTCTGCCCCCGCAACGCCTTCGACTTCCTCGACTCCTTCGACATCGCCCCAGGCTTCCGCATGAGCACCACCGCCACCGCCGCCGGCATGAGCCGCGACCGCTTCCGCTTCTTCGAACGCCTGCGCGTGCGCTGGGCCGAGATCGACGCGCAGCAGATCGTGTTCAACGGCCACTACCTGACCTACTTCGACACGGCGGTCGGCGGCTACTGGCGCGCGCTGGCGCTGCCCTACGCGCCGACGATGGCGTCGCTGGAAGGCGATCTCTTCGTCCGCAAGTCGACGATCGAGTACCTCGGCTCGGCACATTACGACGAGCTGCTCGACATCGGCGTGCGCACCGAGCGCGTCGGCACGACCTCGATGACGGTGAGCTGCGCGGTCTTCCGCGGCGACGAGTGTCTGGTGCACGGCGAGCTGGTCTACGTCTTCGCCGACCCGGCGGTGCGCATCCCCAAGGCGGTGCCGCAGGCGCTGCGCGACCTGCTGCTGGGCTTCGAGCGCGGCGAGGCGATGACCGAGGCGCGCGTGGGCAACTGGGCCACGGTGGGCGAGGACGCGCACCGCATCCGCCAGGCCGTGTTCGTCGAGGAGCAGAAGATTCCCGCCGAGATGGAATGGGACGCCGCCGACGAGAGCTGCACGCACGCGGTGGCCTACAACCGGTTGGGCCGGGCGCTGGCCACGGGCCGGCTGCTGGAGCACGTGCCGGGCGTGGCCAAGATCGGCCGCATGGCGGTGCTGTCGTCGATGCGCGGCAGCCGCGTCGGCCGCCAGGTGCTGGACGCGCTGATGCAGGCGGGCAGGGCGCAGGGCTACCGCGAGGTGCTGCTGCACGCGCAGCTCAGCGCCGAAGGCTTCTACACCCGCGCCGGCTTCCAGCGTCGCGGCCCTGTGTTCGAAGAGGCCGGGATCGCGCACGTGGAGATGGTGCGGAGCCTCTGAGCACTGCTCGGCGAGGGTGTCGGCTCGTGGGAAGATCGGTGGGAGAGGGCACCCCACATGTATATCCAACGCATCGAGCTGAAGAACTATCGCGGACATGAGCATCTTGTCGTGCCGTTTCAGCGCGGCATGTCGGTCATCGCCGGCATCAACGGGACAGGGAAGACATCGCTGCTCCTGGGCCTGTTCGAGGCCTTGACCCACGCCGTTCCGGCGCTCCCCGACGCCAGCAGCCTTGCGTTCACGGAGGCAGGCTGCGCCCGTGTCAAAGTCATTTCGCCGCACGGCCGTTCTCGATTCGAAGAGCAGTACCCGATTCAGGTGAAGGTCGACGCCGAGGTCTTGGGTTCGCGAACGTCCTGGGAGGTCGTTTCGTCGCTGCCTGGTGTCAAGCGCTGCGAGGGAACACCGCCGGCGCGACCGCTCTGGGATCAGATGGTGGCGAGCACCTTTGGCTTCGAAGGGGCACCGCTGTCGACCGCTCCTGTGATCGCGTTCTACCGGGATGCACGAGCGTGGCGGTCCGGGCCGATCAAGGAAGTCGATGCGGCGATGGAGCGGAACTCTCGTATTGACGGGTATGAAGCCTGGGCGGATGCAGGATTGAGCGCCAGCGCATTGCAGCGATGGGTTGTGGCGAAGTCCCTTGAACGCCTGCAGGCCGTTTCGCAGTCCGTGCAGGCTGTCTCGACTTTCGAAGGGGATGAACTCGGCCAGATCAATCGCGCGTTGCGATCAGTGCTGGCGGCGTTTCAGTCCATTCACTTTGATATTCAGAGCAAGAAGATCCTCTCCGAATGGCTGAGAGACGACCACGCGCCCAACGATCTGATCTCATTCGAACACCTCAGTGCGGGGCAGCGCGCCGTGATCTGCCTGGTCGCGGACATCGCGCGTCGCATGTGTCTGCTCAATCCGCACTTGGGCGACGATGTGATCGGACAGACGGCAGGCATTGTGCTCATCGATGAGATCGACATGCACCTGCATCCTGAATGGCAACGCGCGTTGACACGTGGGCTGACCAAGGCGTTCCCAAAGGTGCAATTCATCGTTGCCAGCCACTCGCCGCAGGTCATTGGCGAACTGCCTCATGACCACGTCATTCTGCTGACGCCGGAGGGCCCGGTGAACCCTCCAGGCAGCTTTGGCATGACTTCGAATCAAGTGCTCCAGGAGCTGATGTCGGCGGAGGTCCGTGCGACGCCGGTTAAAGCGAGCCTGGATGAGATCGACGAGGCGCTTACGCGAAACCAGCTGGACGTGGCAGAACAGAAGATCGACGAACTCTCCAAGACGGCGCCCGAGCTGCGTGAGTTGATCGGCAAGGAGGCCTTGCTGCAGCGGAAACGGACTTTGGGACGATGAGGTACATCGCAAAGCGGGAGTCACCGCAAGCATTCGAGCGGTGGAAAACTGAAGGGGACGCCGATTGGGACCCCCGATATGTCGACTTGGGAGGGGAGCGGAAGCGCGATCTCCATCAAGCTTTGCGCGAGGAACAGGGGCATCTTTGCTGTTACTGCGGAGGCGAGATCTCGGAATCCGACAGCCACATTGAGCATTTCCGCCCTCAGTCGAAATTTCAGAGTCTGGATCTCGACTATCCCAATTTGCATGTCTCTTGCGTGCGCACGCCGAAAGGAGCGCGATCCGCTTGGCATTGCGGGCACGCTAAGCAAAGTGAGTTCTGTGAGGAACGGGCCGTCTCGCCGATCGACGAAGCTTGCGAGGGGCGTTTCATCTATGCGCTTCAGAGCGGCGCTGTGTATGCAACCGATCCCCACGACGCTGGCGCCAAGTACATGGGGAAACTATTGGGGTTGGACGTAGAAGTGTTGCGGGAGCGGCGTCGAGAAGCGCTCGAGGAAGTCTTCAATGACGAATTTGTGGAGTCGACCAATGAAGAACAACTTCGTGCCTTCGCGCAGACATGGCGACAACCTGCGGAGGACGGAAGGACTCGCAAGTTTGGTCATGTCCTGGCTCGCTACGCCGAGCAAATGATCGAAGAGATGCGGCAGGCCGCAAAGCGCTGAAGCGCATGGGTGCGCTCAGACTGGATCTGAGCAGGCTGCATCCATCCCGGACCCGTCTCCGTAAGTGGATGATGTGCGGCATCGACGCCGCTCGTTCCTCCATCCTCCCAGGAGACTTCCATGATGCGTTTGAGCACCGCCGTCCTGTCCGTTCTCGTCTTTGCCGCCTGCGCGAGCGCGCAGGCCTCCCGTCCTTCTCCGGACGAACTGTCCCGACTGCCGGACGATCCGCCGAGCGCCGGCGCGGCGGGCGCCGCCGAGGTCCCCGCGGCGCTGCGGCCCGCCGACGGCGCGCGCCAGCTGCTCCAGGTCCATGCGACCGGCGTCCAGATCTATGAATGCGCGCAAGCCGCCAACGGCGCCTGGGAATGGCAGTTCCGCGGACCTGAAGCGACGCTGTTCGACGCGCGCGGCACCAAGATCGGCGACCACGGCGCCGGTCCGTTCTGGCGTCTGGAGGACGGCTCCCGCATCGTCGGGCAGGCCAAGGCCTCGTCCCCGGCGCCGACCGCCGGCGCCATCCCCTGGCTGCTGCTGACGGTGAAGTCCCGCAGCGGCGTCGGCGGCCTCGATCCGGTCGACAGCGTCCAACGCCTCAACACCGTCGGCGGCGTCGCGCCGCCCGCACCGGATTGCGTCGCCGCAGCCGCCGCTCGCACCGTCCGCGTCGGCTACAGCGCCGACTACCTCTTCTGGGGCGTCGCGACGGCGCGCTGAGCGCGTTCCTTGCCCGATCATCCCCGGTCCTGGCAGTGAACTACGACCGTCCCGAGCTGGTGGACCACCTCTCGTGCGAGTACGTCCTGGGCACGCTGCAAGGACCCGCGCGACGTCGCTTCATCGCCTTGATGCGCGACTCCCCGCCGATCGCCGAGGCGGTCGCGCAGTGGGAGCGCCGCTTCGAGGCGATGGAACGATGCCTGTTGCCGATCCCGCCGCCGGTCTCGACCTGGCGGGCCATCGAGCGTCGGCTGTTTCTCACCCTGGTGCGAAGCCGATGAACACGGATTGCGCGTGGAACGAGTGGGGGAGGGGCGTCGACCCGGCGCCGCATCAACACGAGGTGAAGGCCGGGGCGCCGGACGAATCGTTACAACGATTTTTCGACCGCGCCTGCATCCGCCTTCACACCAAGCCCGTAGGTCAAGGAGCAGGATGTCCTGCATCACGTTTGAGGAGCAACACATGAAGACTTTGAAGCTGCTGTCCCTGGTGGCCGCCGTCGTGGCGCTGACCGGTTCCCTGCAATCCGCCTCGGCCGCCGACATGGCCCCGTCGCAGGCCGCCGCCCCCGCGCCGTCGGCCAACCGCCTGGCCGCCGCGCGTCAGCTGATCGACGCCCGCCAGTGGGACGCCGCCCGCGACGAACTCAAGCGCGTCGACGACCGCCGCAGCGCCGACTGGAACAACCTGATGGGCTACGTGTCGCGCAAGGCCGCCACGCCGGATCTGGCCGCGTCCGAGCGCTACTACGACGAAGCGCTGCGCATCGACCCGCACCATCGCAACACGCTGGAATACTCCGGCGAGCTCTACCTGATGAAGGGCGACCTGGCGAAGGCGCAGGCCCGTCTGGCGACGCTGGCCGCCGAGTGCAAGTCGTCCTGCGAGCAGCACACGGAACTGAAGGACGCCATCGCGCGCTACCAGGCCAACGGCAACAAGTACGTGGCCAAGAGCGGCTGGTAAGAAGTCAAGGAGTCTGAAATGAACCTCGTGAAGTCGTTGTGTCTGGGCCTGCTCGTGTCCGGCGCCGCCCTGTCGGCCGCCCACGCCGCCGAGCTGACCGTCAATCTGTCCATGGCCCAGGCCGACGGCCCCGGCGCGTCCGCCGGCACGGTGCGCATCGTCGAGACGCCCTACGGCCTGGCGTTCTATCCGCAGCTGACCGGCCTGCCGCACGGCGTGCACGGCTTCCATGTGCATGAGAACCCGTCGTGCGCGCCGTCCACCGCCAACGGCACGGTGACGCCGGCCGGCGCCGCCGGCGGCCACTTCGATCCGAAGGGCAGCAAGCACCACGGCGAACCGTGGGGCGACGGCCATCTCGGCGACCTGCCCCCGCTGTACGTCTCGCATGACGGCCAGTCCAGCAATCCGGTGCTGTCTCCCCGCCTGATGAAGATCGACGAGATCAAGGGTCACGCGCTGATGGTCCATGCCGGCGGTGACAACCACTCCGACCACCCGGCACCGCTGGGCGGCGGCGGAGCGCGCGTCGCCTGCGGCGTCATCGGCGGCTGAGCGGACGCATGAATGCAAAGGGCCCGGAGGTTTGCACCTCCGGGCCCTTGTTCCTTGGGGGCGACCGTCAGGTCGCCCCTGTCATCACGCGACCGTCTTGGCCGTTTCCGCGTATTCCTCGATCTGGTCGAAGTTCATGTAGCGGTAGACGCTGGCCTTGTCGGCGTCGATGACGCCCATTTCCTTGAGGTACTCCTCCTTGGTCGGCAGGCGGCCCAGGCGGGACGCGATGGCGGCCAGCTCGGCCGAGCCCAGGAACACGTTGGTGTTCTTGCCCAGACGGTTGGGGAAGTTGCGCGTGGAGGTGGAGATCACCGTCGCGCCCTCGCGGACCTGCGCCTGGTTGCCCATGCACAGCGAGCAGCCCGGCATCTCGGTGCGCGCACCGGCCGTGCCGAAGGCGGCGTAGTGGCCTTCCTTGATCAGCTCGCTCTGGTCCATCTTGGTCGGCGGCGCGACCCACAGCTTGACCGGGATGTCGCGCTGGCCGCCCAGCAGCTTGGCCGCCGCGCGGAAGTGGCCGATGTTGGTCATGCACGAGCCGATGAAGGCCTCGTCGATCTTGGTGCCGGCGACGTCGGACAGCATCTTGGCGTCGTCAGGGTCGTTCGGGCAGCAGACGATCGGCTCGGTGATGTCGGCCAGGTCGATCTCGATCACGGCCGCGTATTCGGCGTCCTTGTCCGCTTCCAGCAGGTCGGGCTTGGCCAGCCAGGCTTCGACCTTCTCGATGCGGCGCTGCAGCGTCTTCGCGTCGGCGTAGCCGTCGGCGATCATGTTCTTCATCAGGACGACGTTGGAGCTCAGGTACTCCTTGATCGGCGCCGGATTCAGCTTGATCGTGCAGCCGGCGGCGGAGCGCTCGGCGGACGCGTCGGACAGCTCGAACGCTTGCTCGACCTTCAGGTCGGGCAGGCCTTCGATCTCCAGGATGCGGCCCGAGAAGATGTTCTTCTTGCCGGCCTTGGCCACGGTCAGCAGACCGGCCTTGATCGCGTACAGCGGGATCGCGTGCACCAGGTCGCGCAGCGTCACGCCCGGCTGCATCTCGCCCTTGAAGCGCACCAGCACCGATTCCGGCATGTCCAGCGGCATCACGCCGGTGGCGGCGCCGAAGGCGACCAGGCCCGAACCCGCCGGGAACGAGATGCCGATCGGGAAGCGCGTGTGCGAGTCGCCGCCGGTGCCGACGGTGTCGGGCAGCAGCAGGCGGTTCAGCCAGCTGTGGATCACGCCGTCGCCCGGACGCAGCGAGACACCGCCGCGGTTGGAGATGAAGGCGGGCAGCTCGCGGTGCGTCTTGACGTCCACCGGCTTCGGGTACGCGGCGGTGTGGCAGAAGGACTGCATCACCAGGTCGGCCGAGAAGCCCAGGCAGGCCAGGTCCTTCAGCTCGTCGCGGGTCATCGGGCCGGTCGTGTCCTGCGAACCGACGGTGGTCATCTTGGGTTCGCAGTAGGTGCCCGGACGCACGCCCTGACCCTCGGGCAGACCGACCGCGCGGCCGACCATCTTCTGCGCCAGCGTGAAGCCGGCCTTGGTTTCAGCCGGGGCTTGCGGCAGGCGGAACAGCGTCGAGGCGGGCAGGCCCAGGAACTCGCGCGCCTTGGCGGTCAGCGAGCGGCCGATGATCAGGTTGATCCGGCCGCCGGCGCGGACTTCGTCGAACAGCACGTCGCTCTTGAGCTTGAACTCGGCGACGGTCTGGCCGTTCTTCACCAGCTTGCCGTCGTAGGGCAGCACGTCGATGACGTCGCCCATCTCCAGGCCGCCGACGTCCACTTCGATCGGCAGCGAGCCCGAGTCTTCCTGCGTGTTGAAGAAGATCGGCGCGATCTTGCCGCCCAGCGTCACGCCGCCGAAGCGCTTGTTCGGGACGAAGGGGATGTCCTGGCCAGTGGCCCAGATCACCGAGTTGGTCGCCGACTTGCGCGACGAACCCGTGCCGACGACGTCGCCGACGTAGGCCACGACGTGACCCTTCTTCTTCAGTTCCTCCAGGAACTGCATCGGGCCGCGCTTGCCGTCTTCCTCGGGCTTGAAGGCCGCGTCAGGGCGCGTGTTCTTCAGCATCGCCAGGTAGTGCAGCGGGATGTCCGGGCGGCTCCAGGCGTCCGGCGCCGGCGACAGGTCGTCGGTGTTGGTTTCGCCGGGGACCTTGAAGACCGTGACGGTGATCTTCTTTTCCACTTCGGGGCGCGAGGTGAACCACTCCGCGTCGGCCCAGCTCTGCATCACGGCCTGCGCCTGGGCGTTGCCCGCCTTGGCCTTGGTCGCGACGTCGTTGAAGTAGTCGAACATCAGCAGGGTCTTCTTCAGACCCGCGGCGGCGACGCCGGCGACTTCGGCGTCGTCCAGCAGCTCGATCAGCGGATGCACGTTGTAGCCGCCGACCATGGTGCCCAGCAGCTCGGTGGCCTTGGCCTTGGAGATCAGGCCCACCTTCAGGTCGCCGTGCGCGACGGCGGCCAGGAAGCTGGCCTTGACCTTGGCGGCGTCGTCCACGCCCGGGGGAACGCGATGGGTCAGCAGGTCCAGCAGGAAGGCGTCTTCGCCGGCCGGCGGGGTCTTGATGAGCTCGATCAGCTCGGCCACCTGCTTGGCGTCGAGCGGCAGCGGCGGGATGCCGAGCGCGGCGCGTTCGGCTTCGTGTTGGCGGTAGGCTTGCAGCATGCGAACTCCAGTCGTTGTCTCTGCTTGGGTCAAAAGTCGGTCTGAAAAACGGGTCTGAGAATCAGGCCAGAAAACGGGGTCGGTCGATCACGGCGCGCTCGGCACGATGACCTTCAGGCCCTTGAAATAGTCCCGGAAGAATCCGTGATCGCGGGTGATCAGGCCGTCGCACTGCAGCATCGCGTGCGCACCGACCAGGAAGTCGGGCATGGCGCGCGATGAGGCGGCGGCGACGGCGGCGTCGATCTTCGACGCGCCGCCCTTGTCGGCGAGCCGTTGCTTGAACTTGCGTTGCATCTCGCCGGCGCGGATCGCGGCGCGCTGGTCGATGGCCAGGAAGCTCAGGCCCATCTCCTCCAGCGCGTCCATCACCTCGGAGCCGTGGCCCAGGCCGGCGGTCACCTCGGACAGCACCACGTCGCACAGCACCACCGGACCGCTGGACAGCGCCAGGCGCAGCGCGGCCTCGGCCGCGTCGGCGCCGGGCGCGTCGCCCAGGAGGTCGATGAGGACGGAGCTGTCGACGGCGATCATCGGATCAGGCGTCCTGGGACTCGTCGGCGGGGTCGGTGGGCTCACCGGGCGCGCGGCCGCGCAGGTCGCGCATCACGTCGTCGGTGGCGGTGCCCTCGGGCAGCTTGAAGCGGCCGCGGGCGCGGGAGATGGCGTCGTCGACGTTCTTGCGCAGGATGATGCGGGCGCCGTCCAGTTCGACCTTGAGCGTCGTGCCCTTGGTCAGTCCCAGCGCGTCGCGCACGGCCTTGGGCAGGGTGATCTGACCTCGTTCGGCGACGGTGGCTTCCATGCGGGCTCCTGGCGATCCTGGGAGATTAGGCGACGACTCTGGCGAATTCATGACCGCAGGGTGCGGCGTCGCACCAACGGTATGAACCAGAAAGTATGCATGAATTGTACGTACTTCCGGGTTCCGAAAGCCAGCGCCAGCCCGGAAGCCTGAGCAGCGCAGTATGGATAACCGTCCTGTGGAAGGCGCGCCGGGGGAGCGGGCAAGAAAAAGCCGCCTCAAGAGGCGGCTTCGTCCGGCGAGGCGCGATGTTTACTGCGCGCTCGGGGTGATGCCCAGGCCGCCGCCGGCCGGAGCCGAGGCGGAGCGCGCGGCTTCGATCGCGGCGCGCTGTTCCGGATGGACGCAGTCGTCGACCAGGCGCTGGCCGGCCTTCACGTCCAGCAGCATCGACTTGTTGGCGATCTGGACCATCAGCGTGCGGCCGGTGACGTCTTCCAGGCGCAGCGCGCCGGTGGTCGACAGCACGGGCTTCATCACGAAGGTGTCCTTCTTGAAGGCCACGTTGATGTAGCCCGCGTCCTTGGCGTTCGGCTCGATCGTGATCGACTGCTTGAACTCGCACTCGTACAGGCCGAGGTAGGCGCGCTTGGCGGCGGCCAGCTGTTCCTCGTTGGCTTCGGGCAGCGGCGGCGGCGGGGCCTTGACCGGGGCGGCCTTCTTGGCGGCGGCCGTCTTCGGGGCGGGCTTGGCGGCTGCGGGCTTGGCCGGCGCAGGCTTGGCGGTGCCGGTGTTGGCGGCGGGCTGGGCGGCGGCGATGCCGGCGGTCAGCGTCAGCGCGGCGGCAGCGGCGCCGGAGAGGAGGAGGGCGGTCAGTCGCATGGGAGGGGCGTGGCAGTGGGACCTGGAAGTGGGACCTGGAATTCCCAGCCGAAGCAATGACTGGAAAAACGAAACGCCGGAACCCGGCGATGCGCAATTGTCACCGCGGGTCCGTGTCGAAAAACCCGGATTTAATGTGTCAAAGGGTTGATCGACGCTAGGGTCTGCACGGGTTGTGCGCGCTCCGGGGCACGGCGGCGCCCGTTTTGCCCCCGGTGGGGTGATCGCAGCGTGAACTCCTGCACGAACGGCGCCGCTGCACTTTGTTTCGCGATCAGAGCGGCGACGGGTGCGGCGTGAACCACGCCTGCTCGACTTCCGCCGGCAGGTCCTGGCCGGTGCCGTGGGCGCGCTGCAGCAGATGCCAGAAGAGGCGGTAGCTGGCGCGGTCGTGGAGCATGTCCCGGTGCTGGATCGGCGCCCACTGGGCGGCCTGTGCGGCCTGGAGGATGTCGATCGCTTCGTCGATCTCCGCGACGCTGGGGGCGAAGGCGTCGATGATCGGCTGGATCTGGTTGGGGTGGATGCTCCACATCCGCGTGTAGCCCAGCTCGCGCGCGGCGCGCTGGGCGGCGGACTGGATCGCGCGTTCGCTCTTGAACTCGGTGACCACGCAGTGCGACGGCGTCTTGCCGTAGCTGTGCGCGGCGGCGGAGATCGCCAGCTTCGCGCGCTGCACCAGCGGGTGCGTGAACTGGCCGTCGACCGTCAGCGCCGAGCGCGGGATCGCGCCGCGATGCGCGGAGACGAAATCCATCAGGCCGAAGGAGAGCGACTCGATGCGCGGATGCGCGGCGATCGCCATCACGTCGCGCAGCGCGCCGTGGGTCTCGATCAGCGTGTGCAACGGCAGCGGCTTGCGGATGCCGTGGCGCTTCAGGCTGTCGTCGATGAACGCGATGGCGCGGCTCAGGTCCTCGATGCCTTCGGGCTTGGGGATCATCAGGAAGGCGAGCTTCTCGCCGCCGCCGGCGATCACGGCGTCAACGTCGGCTTCGAAGGCCGGGTGCCTGAACGGATGCACCCGCACGCCGACGCGGCCGTGTGCGTTCAGCGAGCCGTTCAGCAGGTGCAGCACCAGCAGCATGTGCTCGGCCTCGCCGCCGATCGGTGCGCCGTCCTCGCAGTCGAGCGTGATGTCGAACACCGGCCCCAACCGCACCTGCAGCTCCAGGCTCTTGAGCATGCGCGCCTCGACGCCGCAGTAGTGGTCGACGACCGGCAGCACGACGGGCGCCTGGCCTTCTTCGAACAGGGCCTGGGCGGGAGTGAGGAGGGCGGTCATGCGAGGAGGGGTGATGAGGGGCGGGAAAGAAGAAGGGCCGGCCTTCTTGCGAAGGTCGGCCCGTCGAGTGTCGCTCAGCGGAAAGGCCCCGAGAGGCCTCCGCGTGGCATCGCCTTACAGCAGATGCTTGACGCCGTTCTGCTCTTCGAGCAGTTCGTCGAGCGTCTTCTTGATCGCGGCTTGCGAGAACTCGTCGATCTCCAGGCCTTGGACGATCTTGTACTCGCCGTTCTCGACGGTGACCGGGTAGCCGAACATCACGTCCTTCGGGATGCCGTAGGAGCCGTCCGACGGGATGCCCATCGTGACCCACTTGCCGTTGGTGCCCAGGGCCCAGTCGCGCATGTGGTCGATGGCAGCGTTGGCGGCCGAGGCGGCCGACGACAGGCCGCGGGCGGCGATGATGGCGGCGCCGCGCTTGCCGACGGTCGGCAGGAACGTCGTGCGGTTCCACTCTTCGTCGTTGATCAGCGCCTTGACCGACTGGCCGTCGATGGTGGCGAAGCGGTAGTCCGCGTACATCGTCGGCGAGTGGTTGCCCCACACGGCCAGCTTCTCGATGCCGGCGACCGGCTTGCCGGTCTTGGCGGCGATCTGCGAGGCGGCGCGGTTGTGGTCCAGGCGCAGCATGGCGGTGAAGTTCTTGGCCGGCAGGTCCGGGGCCGACTTCATCGCGATGTAGGCGTTGGTGTTGGCCGGGTTGCCGACCACCAGCACCTTGACGTTGCGCGAGGCCACGGCGTTCAGGGCCTTGCCCTGCGCGGTGAAGATCGCGCCGTTGATCGACAGCAGTTCCGAGCGCTCCATGCCCGGGCCGCGCGGACGCGAGCCGACCAGCAGGGCGTAGTCGGTGTCCTTGAAGGCGGTCATCGGGTCGCTGTGGGCCTCGATGCCGGCCAGCAGCGGGAAGGCGCAGTCTTCCAGCTCCATGATCACGCCCTTGAGCGCGTTCTGGGCCTTCTCGTCGGGGATCTCCAGCAGTTGCAGGATGACGGGCTGGTCCTTGCCCAGCATCTCGCCGGAAGCGATGCGGAACAGCAGGGCATAGCCAATCTGGCCGGCGGCGCCGGTGACGGCGACGCGAACGGGTTTCTTGCTCATCAGGGTCTCCGAGAAGTGCGAGTGAATGATGCGTGAGGCGCAGTCCGCGCCAGCGGCGGCAAGTGTAGGACAGCGCGGCCTCGGCACGGATCGCGATAGGGTCTTCTTCGCCCACCGGTGTGGGGAGCTGCCCCCAAAAGTAGCGCATCCGCATTGCGCGAAACTGACACTCTTCTGTCTTATATAAGACTAATCCGCTCGGACTCCCTCTACAGGGTGGACGCTGTCTCCGGGTTTGTGCTCGAATCGCGCCCCATGTCGCCCCCCGCCGCCCCGGTCCATCCCGTGACGCCGCTCAATGAGCTGGCGCGCGCGGAAGCCGCGCCGTCGTTCAGCCCGCTGTACCGCCAGATCAAGGGGCTGATCCTGAAAGGGCTGCAGGCCGGCGAGTGGAAGGCCGGGGAGACCATCCCCAGCGAGATGGACCTGGCGGCCCGCTTCGGCGTGAGCCAGGGCACCGTGCGCAAGGCCGTCGACGAGCTCGCCGCCGACAACCTGCTGGTCCGCAAGCAGGGGAAGGGCACCTTCGTCGCCACCCATGCGGAACAGCAGCAGCAATACCGTTTCCTGCGGCTGACGCCGGACGCCGAGGAGGCTTCGTCGCTCGGTCGCCAGCTGCTGGATTGCAAGCGCCAGCGGGCGCCGGCCTTCATCGCCAAGCTGATGCAGCTGCGCGCCGGCGACCCCGTGATCGAGATCCGCCGCCTGCTGCACAGCGGCGGCCATCCGGTGGTGTTGGACGACATCTGGCTGCCCGGCGCGCTGTTCAAGGGGCTGACGACCGAGCGGCTGCTCGAGCATCGCGGCCCGTTCTACAGCCTGCTCGAAACCGAATTCAACGTGCCCATGATCCGGGCGCAGGAAAAGATCCGTGCGGTCGCGGCGGAGGAAGACGCCGCCGCGCTGCTGCAGGTAGCGCCCGGCAGTCCGCTGCTGAGCGTGGAGCGTCTCTCCTTCACCTACGCCGACAAGCCGGTGGAGTTGCGCCGCGGTCTCTACAACACTTCCCACCACTTTTATCGCAACAGCCTGAACTGATGCTTTCGCGTTGCGGCGCTGACGTTTTCATGGCAACGCCAGAAGACGAGATGCGCCCAGGACACCCTTGAGGGGTGTTGCGTTGCCATAAAATCTTCGGGTTTCACATTGATTACAAGGTCGGACATGACGGACGCCACCCAAGCCACCAAGAAGAATCGACCGGTCTACACCAACATCCATGTCACGCAGATCGTGTCGTACCGCTTGCCTCCGGCCGGCATCGTCTCGATCCTGCATCGCATCAGCGGCCTGCTGATGTTCTTCCTGCTCCCGTTCGTGATCTGGATGTTCGACACCAGCCTCACGTCCGAGATCTCGTACGAGACCTTCACCGCGGCCTTCGTGTCCGGCATCGGCTTCCTGCCGGGCTGGTTCATCAAGCTCGTGACGCTGGGCCTGATCTGGGGCTACCTGCACCACTTCATCGCCGGCGTGCGCCACCTGTGGATGGACGCCACGCACAGCGTGAGCAAGGCGCAGGGCAAGAACAGCGCGATCGTCACGCTGGTGCTGAGCATCGTGCTGACGCTGGCGCTGGGCGCCAAGCTGTTCGGCCTGTACTGATTCCGCCGCGACCGCGCGGCGCGCCGTGCGGTCGGGCTGAGTTCCGACGATTGACCCAAGAGGCAAATCAACAATGACAACCTACGGAAGCAAGCGCATCGTCACCGGTGCGCATTACGGCCTGCGCGACTGGATGGTCCAGCGCGCCACCGCGCTGCTCATGGCGCTGTTCACCCTCGTGCTGCTCGCGCAGGTGCTGTTCACCAGCCAGCCGATCGGCTACGACTTGTGGGCCGGCATCTTCAGCAAGCAGTGGATGAAGTTCCTGACCTTCGCGCTCATCGTGTCCCTGGCGTACCACGCCTGGGTCGGCGTGCGCGACATCTGGATGGATTACGTGAAACCGGTGGGCGTGCGGCTGTTCCTGCACACGTTCACGCTGGTGTGGTTGACGGGTTGCGCGGGTTGGGCGATCCAAGTGCTCTGGAGGCTGTAAGAAATGCAAATCGGAACCTCGCTGCCCAAGCGCAAATTCGACGTCGTGATCGTGGGAGCCGGCGGCTCCGGCATGCGCGCGTCGCTGCAGCTGTCGCTGGCCGGCCTGAACGTGGCCGTCCTGTCCAAGGTTTTTCCCACCCGCTCGCACACCGTGGCCGCCCAGGGCGGCATCGGCGCCAGCCTGGGGAACATGTCCGAGGACAACTGGCATTACCACTTCTACGACACCGTCAAGGGCTCGGACTGGCTGGGCGACCAGGACGCCATCGAGTTCATGTGCCGTGAGGCGCCCAAGGTCGTCTACGAGCTCGAACACTTCGGCATGCCGTTCGACCGCAACCCGGACGGCACGATCTACCAGCGTCCGTTCGGCGGCCACACCGCCAACTACGGCGAGAAGCCGGTCCAGCGCGCCTGCGCCGCGGCCGACCGCACCGGCCACGCGCTGCTGCACACGCTGTACCAGCAGAACGTCAAGGCCCGCACCAACTTCTTCGTCGAGTGGATGGCGCTGGACCTGATCCGCGACGCCGACGGCGATTGCGTCGGCGTGACCGCGCTGGAAATGGAGACGGGCGAGATCCACATCCTCGAAGCGAAGACCGTGCTGCTGGCCACCGGCGGCGCCGGCCGCATCTTCGCCGCGTCGACCAACGCCTTCATCAACACCGGCGACGGCCTGGGCATGGCGGCGCGCGCCGACATCCCGCTGCAGGACATGGAGTTCTGGCAGTTCCACCCGACCGGCGTGGCCGGCGCGGGCGTGCTGCTGACCGAAGGCTGCCGCGGCGAGGGCGCGATCCTGCGCAACGCCAACGGCGAGCGCTTCATGGAGCGCTACGCCCCGACGCTGAAGGACCTGGCGCCGCGCGACTTCGTCTCGCGCTGCATGGACCAGGAGATCAAGGAAGGTCGCGGCTGCGGTCCCAACAAGGACTACGTCGTGCTGGACATGACCCACCTGGGCGGCGACACCATCGCCAAGCGCCTGCCGTCGGTGCTGGAGATCGGCCACAACTTCGCCAACGTCGACATCACGAAGGAACCGATCCCCGTCGTGCCGACCATCCATTACCAGATGGGTGGCATCCCGACCAACGTCCACGGCCAGGTCGTCACCCCCAAGGGCGACAACTACAGGGACGTCGTCAACGGCCTGTACGCGGTGGGCGAGTGCTCCTGCGTGTCGGTGCACGGCGCCAACCGCCTGGGCACCAACTCGCTGCTGGACCTGCTGGTCTTCGGTCGCGCCGCGGGCAACCACATCGTCGACGCCGTCAAGAACTCGGGCAAGTCGCACAAGCCGCTGCCCAAGGACGCCGCCGACCAGACGCTGTCGCGCCTGAACCGCCTGGAGTCCAACACCGGCGGCGAATACGCCCAGGGCGTGGCCGACGACCTGCGCGCCGCGATGCAATCGCACGCCGGCGTGTTCCGCACCAGCAAGCTGCTCGACGAAGGCGTCACCGCCGTCGCCGCGATCCGCGAGCGGGTCAAGAACATCACGCTGAAGGACAAGTCCAAGGTCTTCAACACCGCGCGTGTCGAGGCCCTGGAAGTGGACAACCTGATCGAGGCCGCGCAGGCCACGATCGTGTCCGCCGCCGCGCGCAAGGAATGCCGCGGCGCCCACACGGTGAACGACTTCGAGCGCGGCGCGGACGATGCGGAATTCCCGCTGGGCCGCAACGACAAGGAGTGGATGAAGCACACGCTGTGGCACTCCAAGTCCAACAGCCTGACCTACAAGCCGGTCAATCTGCAACCGTTGACCGTCGAGAGCGTCCCCCCGAAGGTCCGTACCTTCTGAGCGCCGCAGGAGCATTCAAATGATCAAGCGCACCTTCAAGATCTACCGCTACGACCCGGACAAGGACGCCAAGCCGTACATGCAGACCATCGAGCTGGAGCTCGCCGGCAACGAACGCATGCTGCTGGACGCCCTGCTCAAGCTCAAGGCCGTCGATCCCACGCTGTCCTTCCGCCGCTCGTGCCGCGAAGGCGTCTGCGGTTCCGACGCGATGAACATCAACGGCAAGAACGGTCTGGCCTGCCTGACCAACCTGCGTTCGCTGCCCGACGTCATCATCCTCAAGCCGCTGCCGGGCCTGCCCGTCGTCCGCGACCTGATCGTGGACATGACGCAGTTCTTCAAGCAGTACAACTCGATCCGTCCGTTCCTGGTGAACGAGGAAGCGCCGCCCGAGAAGGAGCGCCTGCAGTCCCCGGAAGAGCGCGACGAGCTCAACGGCCTGTACGAGTGCATCCTGTGCGCGAGCTGCTCGACCAGCTGCCCCAGCTTCTGGTGGAACCCCGACAAGTTCGTCGGCCCCGCCGGTCTGCTGCAGGCCTACCGCTTCATCGCCGACAGCCGCGACCAGGCCACCGCGGAGCGCCTCGACAACCTCGAGGACCCGTACCGCCTGTTCCGCTGCCACACCATCATGAACTGTGTCGACGTCTGCCCCAAGGGTCTCAACCCGACGAAGGCGATCGGCAAGATCAAGGAATTGATGGTGCGTCGCACCGTCTGAGCCCGCTCGCGCCGCTTCCGGGCGGCTACACGCACACGCATGAACGCCACCGACATCAACACCCTCATCGATGAGAGGGATCTCTCCAAGCTCAAGTGGCGCTGCCGCCGCGGGCTGTTGGAGAATGATCTTTTCATCGAGCGGTTCTTCCGGCGGCACGAAGGCGCGTTGACCGAATTCCACGCGGAAGGCCTGCGTCAGCTGATGGACCTGTCGGACAACGACCTGCTCGATCTGATGCTGGCCCGCAAGGAACCGGCCGACGAGCTGGACCGGCCCGACGTTCATGCCGTGCTCGCGATGCTGCGGACCCCTCAGTAACCAGAACCCCCGAAGTCATAAGGAATGCCCATGACCCCGTCTGACGTCAAAGCCACCCTGTCGTTCTCCGATGGCAGCCCGCAAATGGATCTGCCCCTGTACAAGGGCACCATCGGTCCGGATGTGATCGACATCCGCAAGCTTTACGCCCAGACCGGCAAGTTCACCTACGACCCGGGTTTCCTGTCGACGGCGTCGTGCAATTCCACGATCACCTACATCGACGGCGACAAGGGCGAGCTGCTGTACCGCGGCTACCCGATCGAACAGCTGGCGACCAACTGCGACTACCTCGAGACCTGCTACCTGCTGCTGTACGGCGAGCTGCCCAGCCCGTCGCAGAAGGAGGAGTTCGTCAACCGCGTGACCAACCACACGATGGTCAACGAGCAGATGCAGTTCTTCCTGCGCGGCTTCCGTCGCGACGCGCACCCGATGGCGGTCATGACCGGCCTGGTGGGCGCGCTGTCGGCCTTCTATCACGACAGCACCGACATCAATAATCCCGAGCACCGCGAGATCGCCGCGATCCGCCTGATCGCGAAGATGCCGACGCTGGTGGCGATGGCCTACAAGTACACGATCGGCCAGCCCTACATCTATCCGAAGAACGACCTCTCGTACGCCGGCAACTTCATGCGCATGATGTTCGCCACGCCGTGCGAGGAGTACAAGCCCAACGACGTGCTGGTGCGCGCGATGGACCGCATCTTCACGCTGCATGCGGACCACGAGCAGAACGCGTCGACCTCGACGGTGCGCCTGTGCGGCTCGTCGGGCACCAACCCGTTCGCGGCCATCGCCGCGGGCGTGGCCTGCCTGTGGGGCCCGGCGCACGGCGGCGCCAACGAGGCCTGCCTGAACATGCTCAACGACATCCAGCAGATGGGTGGCGTGGCCAAGATCGGCGAGTTCATCAAGCAGGTCAAGGACAAGAACAGCAACGTCAAGCTGATGGGCTTCGGCCACCGGGTCTACAAGAACTACGACCCGCGCGCCAAGCTGATGCGCGAGACCTGCCATGAAGTCCTGAACGAACTGGGCCTGCACGACGACCCGCTGTTCAAGCTGGCCATGGAGCTGGAGAAGATCGCGCTGGAAGACGAATACTTCGTCGCCCGCAAGCTGTACCCGAACGTCGACTTCTACTCCGGCATCGTGCAGCGCGCCATCGGCATCCCGGTGCCGCTGTTCACGGCGATCTTCGCGCTGGCCCGCACCGTCGGCTGGATCGCCCAGTTGAACGAGATGATCGGCGACCCCGAGTACAAGATCGGCCGTCCGCGTCAGCTGTTCGTCGGCGCCACCAAGCGCGACGTCACCCCGATCGCCCAGCGCTGATCGACAGACGCCGAGCCGGAATGCCGGCTCGACGCACCAAGCCCCTGCGCGCCGCGCCGGGGCTTTTTTGCATCTGAATATTTGATGCGCGGGGTTCGTCCCGATCGGGAGCGCATCGCCGGTGGGTTATGCTCTGCAAACGTTTGCAATTGACTGAACCAGCCAGTTTGGCACGAGCAGAGGACCGGATCGACCGATGAGCACCATCAAGGATGTAGCCGCGCTGGCGGGGGTGTCCTTCACCACGGTGTCGCACGTGCTGAACAACACGCGGCCGGTGAGTGCCGAGGCCCGTGCGCGGGTGCTGGCGGCGGTCGACGAGATCGGTTACCTGCCCAGTGCGGTGGCGCGGTCGCTGCGTCGCAGCGAGACCAAGATCGTCGGCGTGCTGGTGCCCAACGTGCGCAACCCCTTCTTCGCGGAGCTGGTCGTCGGCGCCGAGGAGTGGTGCCGGCAGGCGGGGTACTCGGTCTTCCTGTGCAACTCGGACAACGATCCCAAGCATCAGCAGGCGTATCTGCGCACGCTGCTGGAGAAGCGCATCGACGGCCTGCTGCTGAGCTCCGCCGGCGACGCCGAGACGCTGGCCAGCACCTTCCGCCACGCGAGCGTGCCGGTGGTGACCGTGGACCGCCTGGTGCCCGGCGCGCGCGCGGACCGTGTCAGCGTGAACAACCAGCTCGGCGCCTTCGAGGTCGTCCGCCATCTGTTGGAGCTGGGCCACCGCCGCATCGGCTGCGTGAGCGGCCCCGCCGAATTCGAAGTGACCACCGAGCGTGTCGCCGGCTGGCGCAACGCGCTGCAGCAGCGCGGCCTGGAGGCGCGTCCCGAATGGCTGGCCGAAAGCGACTTCAGCACCGCCGGCGGCTACGAGGCCGTCAAGGCGCTGCTGACGCGCCAGCCCGAGCTCACCGCCGTCTTCACCTGCAACGATTTGATGGGCATGGGCGCGCTGCGCGCCGCCGCCGAGCTCGGCCTGAACGTGCCGCGTCAGCTCTCGGTCGTGGGCTTCGACGCCATCGAACTCGGCAGCTATGTCTATCCCGCGCTGACCAGCGTGGGCTGCTCGATCCGCGACCTGGGCCGCGAGGCCGGCCGCGCGCTGATCGAGCGAATCGAGAATCCCCAGGCGCCCTTCAAGGATCTGCAACTCGTGCCGCAGGTCGTGCTGCGCGAGAGCACCGCGGCGCCGTCGTCTCCGGAGCTTTCATGACTTCAGCAAAGGCTGCCGCCACCGTGGTGGTGGTGGGCAGTGTCAACATGGACCTCGTGGCTCACGCCGCGCGCCTGCCCGCGCCGGGCGAGACCCTGATCGGCGAGGCCTTCGCCGGCACGCCGGGCGGCAAGGGGGGCAACCAGGCGGTGGCCGCGTCGCGGCTGGGCGCGGAGGTCGCGCTGATCGGCCGCGTCGGCATGCGCCAGCACGGGCAGGACCTGCTGAAGGCGCTGGAGGCCGAACGCGTGCATGTCCAGGCGATCCGCCGCGATGACGCCGCGTGGCCCGGCGTCGCCGTGATCATGGTCGCGAGCGAGGGCGGCGAGAACGCCATCGTCGTCGTGCCCGGCAGCAATGCTGACCTGGACGCCGCCGATGTGGAGCAGGGCGGGGCGCTGCTCCGTCAGGCGAAGGTGGTCGTGGCGCAGCTGGAGGTGCCGGTGCCGGCGATCCAGCGCGCCTTCGAGATCGCCCGCGAGGCCGGTGTGACCACGGTGCTGAACGCCGCGCCCGCGCAGGATCTGCCGGCCGCGCTGCTCGGCCTGAGCGACTGGCTGATCGTCAACGAGACCGAAGCGCTGCAGCTGGCCCGCGACGTGGCGTTGCCCGGCGATGCCGACGGCGTCACGATCGCCCGCGCGACCGCCGCGCACCTGCGGACGCAGGGGCCGCGCCACGTGCTGGTGACGCTGGGCGGCGCCGGCGCCTGGCTGCTCAGCGACGAGCATCCGGACGGTCTGCACCTGCGCGCGTCCCGCGTGGACGCGGTGGACACGGTCGGCGCCGGCGACACGCTGGTGGGCGGACTCGCCGTCGGCCTGGCCGAAGGCCTGGTGCCGGCCCGCGCGGCCGCGCTGGGGCAACTGGCGGCCGCGCTCGCGGTCAGCCGGACCGGCGTCCAGCAGGCCATGCCCCACCGCTCCGAGTTGCCGGAATTGCCCGAGCTCGCCGCGCTGATCGCGAACGGGGCACACTCCGCCGACGGCAACCCCTGACCCCCGACCCTGACCCTGGAGCGCAGTAACCCCATGGACAGCAAGATTCCTGCTTCGGACCGCATCCCGGTCCTCTTCGACACCGACCCCGGCATCGACGACGCGCTCGCGCTCGCGCTGCTGGCCTGTCATCCGCGCTTCGAGCTGGTGGCCGTCACGACGGCCTTCGGCAACGGCCCCGTCGCCACGACCACGCGCAACGCGCGCGGGCTGACCGCGCTCTTCCGCCAGGACGTGCCCGTCGCCGCCGGCGCCGAAGGTCCGCTGCGCGATGAGCGCCGTCGCAAGGACGCCGCGCATGTGCACGGCGACGACGGCCTCGGCGGCGTCGCCGACCGTCTGCCGGCACCGACGCGGCCGCTCGATCCGCGTCCCGCGCATCAGCTGATCTGCGACCTCGTCAACGCGCGGCCCGGCGAGATCACGCTGGTGGCCGTCGGCCCGTTCACGAACCTGGCGCTCGCGCTCAAGCATGACCCGACGATCTCCGGCAAGGTCAAGCGTGTCGTCGTGATGGGCGGGGCCTTCGGCCTGAAGGGTCATGGCGGCAACGTGTCGCCGGTGGCGGAGGCCAACATCATGGCCGACCCTGAGGCCGCGGATCAGGTCTTCACCGCCGCGTGGCCGGTGACCATCGTCGGCCTGGACGTGACGCAAGAAGCGATCATGCGCGAGGCCGATCTCGCGAAGCTGCGCGGTCGCGGCGACGGCGCCGGCGACCTGCTCTGGCAGGCCACGCGCCACTACCAGCAGTTCTACGACGCGCGCGACGGCATCGGCGGCATCTACGCCCACGACGCCAGCGCCGCGGCGATCCTGCTGGTGCCGGACGCCTTCACGCTGCGTTCGGGCCCGGTGCGCGTGGCGCTGGAAGGCATCGCCACGGGCCAGACCATCCAGGACTGGCGCAGCGAGCACGGCAGCGGCACGCCGTGGAGCGGCCACCCCGCGCAGCAGGTCTGCGTCGAGGTGGACGCGGCGCGGGTGCTCGCGCTGTTCGACGAGATCTTCTGACCTCGGGTCGTCGCCGCGACGCGATGCAGCGATCGGGCGACGACGCCTCCAAGAATCAAGACAATGCACCTCGCGCCGAGCGGCGCGAGCAAGGAGAACCTGAATGACGACCCAAGCCGTGAAGCTGCTGTTGCCCCGCTGGCTGATCACCATGACCCCGGACAGCCCGGTGCTGGAGCAGCACGCGCTGGCCATCGAGGGCGAGCGCATCGCCGCCGTCCTGCCGCGCGAGGAAGCGCTCAAGCGCTTCGCCGACGCCGAGCGCGTCGAGCTCCCCAACCACGTGCTGATCCCCGGCCTGATCAACGCGCACACGCACTCGGCGATGTCGCTGCTGCGCGGCGTCGCGGACGACCTGGCGCTGATGGACTGGCTCAACAACCACATCTGGCCGCTGGAGCGCCAGTGGGTGAGCGAGGACTGGACCTACCAGGGCTCGCTGCTGTCCGCGGCCGAGGCGCTGCGCGGCGGCGTGACCTACCTGAACGACATGTACTTCTTCCCCGCCGCGATGGCCCGCGCGGCGGTGGACAGCGGCATCCGTGCCGGCGTGTCGATCAACGTCATCGACTTCCCCACCGGCTACGCCGCCAACGCCCAGGACTACATCGACAAGGGTCTGGCCGCCTACGAGCAGTTCAAGGGCGAGAAGCTGCTGGACTGGACCAGCGCGCCGCACGCGCCGTACACGGTCTCGGACGAGACCTTCATCCAGCTGCGCGAGCTGGCCGAGAAGTACGACCTGCAGATGCACTGCCACATCCACGAGACGCAGGACGAGATCGACGGCAGCGTGAAGCAGTACGGCGAGCGCCCGCTGGCGCGCCTGAACAAGCTGGGTCTGCTGAACGCGAAGATGATCGCCGTGCACATGGTCCACCTGACCCCGGACGAGATCGACCTCGTCGCGAAGCAGGGCGTGCATCTGGTCCACAACCCGAGCTCCAACCTGAAGCTGGCTTCCGGCGTCGCGCCGGTGAAGGCCCTGGAAGCAGCCGGTGTCAACACCATCCTCGGGACCGACGGCGCGGCCTCCAACAACCGCCAGGACATGTTCAGCGAGATCCGCGCCGCGGCGCTGCTTGCCAAGGGCGTGACCGGCGACCCGCTGACCGTCACCGCGCGCACCGCGCTGGAGATGGCCACCGTGCGCGCCGCCAAGGCCATGGGCCGCGCCAACGACCTGGGCACCCTCGAAGCCGGCAAGCTGGCCGACGTGGTCGCGGTGGCGCTGGACTCGATCGAGTGCCAGCCCGTGTATCACGCCGATGCGCAGCTGGTTTACGTCGCCGGGCGTGAACATGTCACGGATGTCTGGGTGGGCGGCCGGCAGGTGCTGTCGAATCGCAACGTTCTGACCTTCGACACGCAGGCGATGCTTGGGCGGGTAGCGGACATCGTGGCTAAGATGCGCGCGGGGCGCTGATCCCCCCTGAACATGGGGGTGCCGGCGCCGAGGGGCCGGCGGCGATCTGACCGCCGGCGTGCTGGAGACACAGCCGGTCGCATGACGAGCCGGCGGGACAGACCACCATGAGCAAGTCAACACGCAACCGGCCCCTGAGCCGGTTCGCCGCTTCCATCGCCACCGCCCTGGTGGCCTTCGGCTTCAGTGCCGCCGCGCAGGCCGACATCCTGATCGGCCAGACCGCCGGTTTCACGGGCCAGGTCGCCGCCAGCGTCAAGGAACTGACGCTGGGCGCCAAGCTCTACATCGACAAGGTCAACGCCACCGGTGGCGTCAACGGCCAGAAGATCGACCTGCAGTCGCTGGACGACGGCTTCGATCCCAAACGCGCCGCCGCCAACGCGCAGACGCTGATCGACAAGGGCGCCGTCGCCCTGTTCCTGACGCGCGGCACGCCGCACACGCAGGCCGTGATGCCGCTGCTGGAGAAGGCGCAGGTGCCGCTGATCGCGCCCTCCACCGGCGCGATGCTGCTGCACAAGCCGGTCCATCCCTTCGTCTTCAACGTGCGCTCGACCTACCAGCGCGAGGCGGAACGCGCCGTCCAGCTGCTGCTGGAGATGGGCAACACCCGCATCGCGCTGGTGCAGGTGAACGACACCTTCGGCGCGGACGGCATCGCCGGCGCGATGACGGGGTTCAACGACCGCAAGATGAAGCCGGTCGCCCACTTCACCTACGAGCGCGAGAAGCCGGACATCGCCGGCGTGGTGAAGCAGCTGATCGCCGCGGACCCGCAGGTCGTGCTGATGGTCGCCTCGCAGCAGATCACCGCCGACACGATCAACGCGCTGCGCGCGGCCGGTTCGCGCATCCTGGGCGCGACCCTGTCCAACAATGCTTCCAACGGCTTCGTCCAACTGCTGGGCCAGAACGCCGCCGGCATCATCGTGTCGCAGGTCTTCCCGAGCGAGCGCTCCACCAACGTGCCGATGGTCCGCGAGCTGGGCGACCTGGTGAAGGCGCATCCCGCCGAATCCAACGGTCAGGTGACACCGGCCATGATGGAGGGCTTCGCCTCCGCCAAGGTGCTGGTCGAGGCGCTCAAGCGCGCCGGCAAGGATCCCAGCCGCGCCGCGATCCAGAAGGTGCTCAACAGCATGACGCGCTACGACCTGGGCGGCATGGAGGTGGGTTACTCGCCGACCGACCATACCGGCACGAACTACGCCGACATCGCGATCATCGATCCGAGAGGTCGCTTCCTGCGCTGATCCTCACCGCGGGCCATTCCCTTTGCGACGGGCGCCTTCGGGCGCCCGTTCTGCTTTTCCTGTCGCCCGCATCGACCGAACGGGTCGCCGCGGGGCGGCCTCCCGCGACTGAGTCGAAGCCGCTGGCGCCTGACCTCAATATCGCCAATATCGTTCCCTGAATGGGTGGGTGCCGCCCCCGTATATTCAGTGACTGCTTTGGATGGGCCGAATTCGTTCGTCGACCAACAAATTCGTGATTCGAATCGCTGCAGGCTAGCAGGTTTGAGTCGATAAATGCATTCATGAGTGATTAGCAAACTGATCGCAGTCGGTGACACTGCCGCCAATAGTTTGCAAATGGATTTGTGTCATGAGAAACATGTATGCGATCTCTATCGGCCTCACGCTCGCAGGCGCAGGCTGTCTGCTGGCCGAGCGGGCGGAGTCTTCCGGGCCGGGCCATCCCTTGTTTGAACTTACTGTCATTGGTTACCTGCTGGCGATGGGAGGGCTGATGCTGCTGGTCGCCTGCCTGGCCGCCAGCGCCGAGGACTGGATCAAAGGCCGATGGCGACGGGTCTCCGACCCCGCCGACGGGGATTGGGATCCGCCGCCGCAGCAGCTCCTGGACCATCACTGAATTCAGTAGTCTGGCGTTTTCGGGTTTACTTGCTTCGGTGATTGCTGGTTTCTGCTCGCTCGCGAAACTGTGCCCGCCTCTGGGCAATGGGATAACGAGTGAGAAGGAGCCAACGAATGAGTATTGCCGTCGTGATCATCGAAGACGACCCCACCGTCATGAAGAGGTTGGTGGACGTGATTTCGAACAGCAGTTTCTGCGAAGTGGTGGGTATCGCCAAGAACCGGGGCGAAGCGGTCGCGGCCATCCTGGCCAACCGGGCGGATCTGTACATCGTCGATCTGGGCCTGCCGGATGTCGACGGCGTCGAGCTGATCCGCCTGATCCAGGACAAGTGCCCGGAGTCGCGCAGCGTCGTCGTCAGCACCTTCGGCGACAGCAAGCACGTGATGCGCAGCCTGAGGGCGGGCGCCAGCGGCTACCTGCTCAAGGACGAGATCCAGCCGGCCATGGTGGACAAGCTCGTCAGCGCGCACAACGGGCAGTCGCCGCTCAGCCCGGCCGTCGCGCAACTGGTGGTCGAACGGATCAACATGCTGGAGAACAACGTGCGGCCGCATGTCGACCGGCCGAAGGTGTTGCGCGACCTCGGCCTCGGCGAGCGCGAATGGGAGGTGCTGCGCCACCTCGTCGACGGCCTGCCCATCGTCGAGATCGGGCGCCGGCTGAGCATCTCGCACCACACCGTCAACCAGCATCTGCGCAGCGTCTACCGCAAGCTGGGCGTGAAGTCGCGCGCGATGGCGGCCAACGCCGCGCGCCTGCACGGACTCATCGATGAGTAGTCCGCCGCGGAGTTCGCTGAAGACGGTGTTCTTCTGGCTGACCTTCTTCGTCCTGGCCCTGCTGGTCGTGGCCACCAGCAGCCTGGCGACGCGGGTCTACCGCGTCGAGGGGGCGCAGGACCTGGAGATCGTCGAGGCGGCCACCGCGTCGCGCGACGCGGGCCCGGAGGTGCCCCGCCTGGAGGGCGTCGTCCTGGCCCGCGAGGGCGCGTTCGCGCTTCCGCATCTCTACGACGTCAGCCAGTCGGACGGCTTGAAGCGGGCGAGATTCCGCATCGACCTGGACCGGTATCTCGCGCATCCGGCGCCGTGCTGCGACGCCCGCGCGGGCTACCGCGGGGATTCGCGGATCCCCGGCACCAGCCTGCTGATCAGCCAGGCCCTGGACGGCATGGACGTCTACCTGAACGGCGTCTGGGTCGCCGGCCTGCCGAAGTCGACGGCGCAGGCGCGCTACAAGTGGTACCGCCCGCTGCAGGTGCCGCTGGCGCGCAGCCTCGTGCGGCCCGAAGGCAATGTCCTGACCGTCGAGCTCACCACCTGGGACCGCCAGGTCCACATCGCACCGGTCTACATCGGCGATCTCGACACCATCTCCTACATCGGCGAGCTGACGCTGTTCGTCGGCACCTCGCTCGCCAACGCCTCCAACGTGTTCTGTCTGCTGGCGGGCATGTTCATGCTGGGCGCCTGGCTGGCGAACCGGCGCGAAGGCGCGGTGTTCCTGCATGCGGGCGCCACGACGGTGCTGTGGTCGGTGCTGTTCTCGCTGGTGCTGCTGCCCTACGTCCCGGCCGCGATGGTGCCGCTGTGGCTCTGGGCCCAGTACGCCTGCATCGGGGGCGTCGTCGTCGTGCTGACGCTGTTCATCTTCGCCTTCGTCGACGAGCCGCTGGGGCGGGGCGGGACGCTGGCGCTGTTCGGCGCGGCCGCTTTCGCCGCGGCCACCTATCCGCTGCTGGGGGCGCGCGGGCGCGAGTGGCTGGACGCCTACTGGCTGCCGGTGCTGCTCGTGTTCCATCTCTACGCCTGTTCGCGGCTGGCGCTGCACGTCGCGCGGACGCGCTCGCGCACGGCCATGTCGCTGTTGTTCCAGTCGGTGCTGGCCCAGGTCTTCGCGCTGCGGGACCACAACGCCGTGCGGGAACTCGTGTCTTTCCCGATGCCGGACGCGGGCTGGTCGCTGTCGCACCTGCTGGTCACGCCCATCTATCTGAGTCACCTGAGCGTGCCGCTGCTGCTCTTCGTCGTCGCGCAGATCCTGCTGACGAAGTTCCAGGCGAACGTGAAGCGCGTGCGCGACCACAACCGCATCCTCACCGAGACGCTGCAGCAGCGCGAGCGCGAGCTGGCGATCAGCTACAACCGCCAGCGCGAGATGGAGACCGAATCCGCCGCGCAGGCCGAGCGCGACCGCATCTATCGCGACCTGCACGACGGCATCGGCTCCAAGCTGGTCACGACGCTGTTCAGCGTGCGCGATCGCGACATCGACCACGACCGCCTCGAGCGCGGCCTGCTGGACGCACTGAAGGACCTGCGCGAGATCATTTCGGTCACGGAGGTCCATGAGCAGCGCACCCTCCACGACATCCTGTTCACCTACTGCAGCAACCTGGACGAGTCGCTCAGCCGGGCCGACTTCCAGATCGAATACGACATTCCCGAAGGACCCGAAATCGTGCTGCTGGCCGACCTCTCCAAACAAGTGATGCGCATCGTCGAGGAGTCCGTCGCCAACACCATCAAGTACGCGAACGCGAGTCGGCTCTCGATCCGCATGACGGTGATGCATGGTGAGCGACTGGAGGTGCTCATCGAAGACAACGGCCAGCCTGGCGCCGCGCAGCGGGAGGTGCAGACCCAGGTCGACGAGGCGGCGGATCTGGATGCGCAGGAGGGTGTCGAGCTGGACGCGGACGTGGAGGCCGGCGGCTGCGGCGGGGCGTCGCCCCGGGTCGGCGGCACCGGTCTGGCCGGGCTTCGCCGCCGCGCGGAACGGATAGGCGCGGTCTTCCGTTTCGAACGCACGCCGCAAGGCGCCAGGACCTCGTTGAGCCTTCCTTTGACCGTTTCGGTCCCCCGGGATCCAGCAAACGAGTCGGTCACCGACTGTTCCCAGTCGGAAAGCGCTGCATTGCCACTGAGCTGAGCCATCGAACGTTTGGCCGATCCTGGAAATACTGACGTCCCGCCCGGGCATCCGGGTCTGTCGACGATTTCCATGGCCACGCAATCTTCCCGACCCTCCCGCAGCGGCGTCACGGTAGCCCGGCTGCTGATCCAACCCGATCCTGCCTGCGCCCGTTTCGCACGTCAGCCCATCATCGACGGGTCCGTCGAGCCGATGGGGCAGGAACTGTGCTTCCGCTGGAGCGCCGGCATGCGCCGCGCGCCGCCGCCCAGCGCCTACGCGACCAGCCTGCTGCTGAGCCAGTCCCTGCTGGACGGCGGCATGGCGCACCGCCGCCCCGGCTGCCTGTTCGTCGAGATGGACGCGGCGACCCTGCTCAGTCCGATCGCGGACGTTCTCTGCGGCACGCTGGGCGCCATCCAGATCCCCCTGGGCGTGCCGGTCCAGGAAACGCTGACCCGCCGGATCGCGCAACTGCACGCGCGCGGCTACCGCTTCGCGCTGGCGGGCGTGGTGACGCCGGACGATCCACGCACCGTCTGGCTCCCGATGACCTCGTTCGTGAAACTGGACGTGTCGCTCGCGCCGGTGAGCGCCTGGGCCCCGGTCCAGGAACTCGCGCGTCGGGCCCATGCGACGCTGATCGCCGACCGCATGACCGAGCCTGGCGACTACCTGCGGCTCAAGGCGCTGGGCGTGCGCTACTTCCAGGGGGACCTGCTGATGCCGCCCCAGGAGGAGTCCCCGCGGGCGCTGCCGAGCTGCGACCTGGACGTGCTGGGACGCCTGTTCCGGTTGATGCGTCACGGCGTGCCGAACGAGGCGCTGGCCCTGACCGCCTCCTCGGACCCGGCGCTGGTGATCCGGCTGCTGATGCTGCATCGCCTGCACGCCGGACGGGCGCGCCCGCCGGCGACCTTGACCGAGACGCTGGCGGGTCTGCCGGAGCCGGTGCTGGTCGGCTGGCTGCATGTGCTGCGCAGCAGCACCTTCGACCTGACGCCGAGCACGCAGAGCTGGTCGCACGCGGTGCGGGAGCAGATCCACAACTACCGCGCACGGCTGATCGGCGCACGCGTGTGCTGCAGCCCGGCGGAGCTGGAGGCCAAGGTCTTCGATCTCTACCGCCGGCTGTGCTCGCGCGAGCCCGCGGGCCCGGCGCCCTGGTCCCTGGGCGAGTCCTCCGGAAAGGTCTGAGGGATCGCGACGGGACCTGGCACGACCCCGGCCGGACAGGACCGAAAACGAAGAAGCCCCGCAAGGCGGGGCTTCGAAAGGCTCAGTCGACGGAGGCGGTCAGTGGATCGGCTCGTCCGGTCCCGGGCCGCCGGGGAGGCCGGTGGCCACGGTGAAGCCCGAATCGCCCAGCGTGCCGACTTCGAGTTCTTCCTCGGTGGCCTCGCGCACGTCGTGCACGGTCACGTGGATGCGCAGGCCGACGCCTGCCAGCGGGTGGTTGCCGTCCAGCACCACGTGTTCCGGATAGACCTCGGTGACGGTGTAGATGCGGTCGGCCGGCATGTCCGGCGTCGACGCGCCTTCGGGCAGTCCCTCGAACTGCATGCCGACATCGACGTTCTCGGGGAAGACCTCGCGCGGCTCGAAACAGACCAGGGCGCTGTCGTAGTCGCCGAAGGCGTCCTCGGGCTCCAGCGCCACGCTGACTTCATCGCCGGCGAGCTTGTCGACCAGCGCTTCCTCGACCTTCGTGAACAGGTCCTGGCCGCCGTAAAAGAACTCCATCGGCGGGTCCAGCACCTCGACGGATTGGCCTTGGGCGTCCTCAAGTCTCCAGGTCAGGGAGACGACGCAGGGGGCAGTGATTTGCATCGCGCAATTCTCTCAGACAATGCCCGCCCATGAGCTCCACGTCCAAGTCCCCCCAGACCGTCCCGTCCCCCTCGGCCCGCGTCAGACCTGCCAGATCCGCAAGAGGGGCGGCATCCGCGGCTGATGCCGCCAGCGCTTCCGGCATCGACATCGCCGCGAAGCTGCCGCTGCTCGGCCACCTGAGTCCCGCGCAGTTCATGAAGCGCCATTGGCAAAAGCAGCCGCTGCTGGTGCGCCAGGCGCTGCCCGGCGTGGTGCCGCCCATCGATCGCGTGGGTCTGGCCCGCCTGGCGGCCAGCGACGAGGTCGAATCGCGCCTCGTGTCGCAGCAGGACGGCGACCGCTGGTCGATGCGTCAGGGACCGATCGCCAAGCTGCCGGCCTGGAGCAAGCCGCAGTGGACGCTGCTGGTGCAGGGGCTGGATCTTCACGTCGAGCCGGCGCAGGCGCTGCTGAGCCGTTTCCGCTTCATCCCGGAGGCGCGCCTGGACGATCTGATGCTGTCTTACGCCAGCGAGGGTGGCGGTGTCGGCCCGCATTTCGATTCCTATGACGTGTTCCTGATCCAGGTCAGCGGCCGCCGTCACTGGCGCATCGGGCGCCTGGGCGTTTCCACCACCGGCGCGCTGCGCGAGGACCTGCCGCTGAAGGTGCTGGCGGACTTCGAGCCGGAGCAGGAGTTCGTGCTCGAACCCGGCGACATGCTCTACCTGCCGCCCGGCTGGGCGCACGACGGCGTGGCGGTGGGCGGCGACTGCATGACCGCCTCGGTGGGCTTCCGCTCGCCGTGGCGCAGCGAACTGGCCAATGAGCTGCTGGTCCGACTGACCGACGATGAAGAGGCGCCGCGCGGCGACCGGATGTACATGGATCCCCGCCAGACGGCCACCGGCGAACCGGGCCGCATTCCCGAGGCGCTCACGACCTTCGCCCGCGAGGCGGTCCTGAAGGCCGCGTCGCAGCCGCTGGCGCTGGAGCGCGCGCTCGGCGAGGCGCTCACCGAGCCCAAGCCCAAGGTCTTCTTCGAGCCGGGCGAGGCGTTGCCGGCGGGGCAGGGCGCGCGCTTGAGCGCCCGCACCCGCATGCTCTACGACGCCGCGCATGTCTTCATCAATGGACAATCGTTCCGGGCCGGCGGACGCGACGCGACGCTGATGCGCCGCATGGCGGACCGCCGTGCACTGACCGCTGCCGAGGTCGCCAGGCTGAGCGACGGCGCACGCGACTTGCTGGACCAATGGACCGAGGACGGCTGGGTCCTGCCCGCCTGAACCTCGCCCGGCCTCAGGCTGCCTGTCCACCTCACCCGCTCAAGCCACCCGCTCAAGCCACCCGCACTCGCCACAGGAGGAGCTCGACATGTCGTCGGAACCCACCCCGCCCGAAGGTCTGAAGCCTGGCCTCGTCGACTCCCCCTCGGAGGTCCGGCAAATGCTGCGGCAAGCGCTGCAGCTGTCGGCGGAGCAGGGCGGACGCGAGTTGTGCTGGATGGACGCGGACTTCGCCGACTGGCCGCTGTCCGAGTCCGGCCTGCTGGACGCACTGCACCGCTGGGCGTTGCCGCACCGAAAGTTGCGGCTGCTGGCGAACAACGACTACGAGACCTTGCGTCGCGTCCATCCTCGTTTCGTCCAGTGGCGCCAGACCCACGATCACGTGGTCCAGGCGCGGGCGGTCGATCCGGCCGACCTCGCCGAGCGCAGCACCCCCGCGCCCATGGGGCTGCTGCTGGCACCCGGATTGCTGACATTGAAGGTGTGGACGCCGGCCCGGGCCTCACTTTCGCTGCACGACGCCCGGGAAGAGGCCATGGCACGCGAGTGGTTTGACGCTATTGAGCAACGTTCTGTCGACTCGTTCGCCAGCAGCACCCTAGGCTTGTAAGGAGATTACAAACTGGCGTCTATAATCATTGGCTAGGCGAGGGAAGCGCTCGAGGTTTCTCACGTCTTGGTCTGCTGAAGTTGTACTTGTCATCTGGTACGACTTCATTAATTACCGGTAATTGATTGTTCGTCTAAAAGTTACTTGAGGACAAGTATGAAAAAGTCGATCCTGTTGGCCTCCCTGCTGGCCGTTGTTGCCCTGACCGCTTGCGGCAAGAAGGAAGAAGCCGTCGCTCCCGTGGCGACCCCGGCTCCGGAAGCTTCGGCTCCGGCCGTTGAAGCCTCGGCCCCGGCCGTGGAAGCTTCGGCTGCCGCTTCCGACGCTGCTGCGCCCGCTTCGGCCGCCAGCAACTAAGACGATCACTCGTCCAGAGAAAGCCGCAAGGGTTCGCCCTTGCGGCTTTTTCTTTGTCTGAGCGCTTTGCCTGCGAGGTCAGTGTCGCTCTCTGACCGCTGGTATTAGAGTGGAGTTTGTCAGGCCCCGCCGAAGCGAATGCGGCCGACGTCCGCGCTGAATGCCAGGCCGTGAAGCCGCCAATGAAAAACGCCACCCGGAGGTGGCGTTTTGTTTTGCGCAAACTGATGGCGTACGGTCCGCCATCCTGTGGGATCAGCGCACGTCTTCCATCAGCAGTTGCAGGATGCGCTTGGCCATCTCGTTGGTCTGCTGCTGGCCCTTGTCGTCCAGGATCATGACGGTGGACGTCGTGCCCTCGGTCTTGACCGAGACGCGGTAGCGCACCGCGGTGGACGCGCTGGTGGCGCCGAACAGGCGCTGGAAGAAGTTGGGTTCTTCCTTGCCGGCCTGGTTGGGGTCGGCGTAGCGCAGGAAGAACAGACCCTGCTTGCGGTCCCGGTCCTCGATCGTGAAGCCGTGGCGGTCCAGCGACTGGCCGACCCGGCGCCAGGCGCGGTCGAAGTCCTCGTTGATCTTGAGTTGGTCCGGTACGTCCGCCAGCGAACGCGGCGCATTGCCGCGCGGCGCTTCGGCGAACGACGGTGCGGGCTGCTGCGCGGTCGCGACCATGGTCTTGGCGTCTTCTTCCTTGCCGCCGAGCTTGAGCATCAGGCGCGAGGTCATCTCGGCTTCCAGCTCCGGATCGGACGGGCGGGGCTGCCAGCCGGTCTCGTCGCGCTGCGAGTTCGTGTAGACCTCGACCAGGCCGCGGTGCGTGACGTAGATGTCGGTGCCGCCCTGGTCGTTGCGCTCCAGGCGGGTGCGGTATTTGTCGCGCTCGCCGGTGGAGTACAGCGAATCCAGCAGCGACCCCAGGGTCTTGCGGATGAAGTCCTGCGGCAGCTTGGCCTTGTTCTCGGCCCAGTTGGTCTCCATCAGGCCGACGTTCTGGTCCTCGGTCTCGATGGTGAAACCGCGGTCCTGCCAGAAGCTCTTGACCTGCGGCCAGACCTGCTCGGGCGGCAGGGCGCTGTGCAGCCAGCGGGCGTTGCCCAGGCGGTGGAACTCGATCGTGCCGGCCTTGTCCAGCGCGACGGGCGCGCCCGCGGCGGCGACGGCCTGGCGCTGCGTGTTGGGCTGCGCGGCCATCTGCGCGGCGCTGATCGGGCCGGTGGGACGGTTCTCCTTGGGCAGCTGCGTCAGGTCCGGCGGCACGTCCAGGCCGGTGGTCTGCTTGGCCTGGGTGCGATAGTCGACCTTGTCGCTGCTGGTGATGCTCTCGAACGTGCTGCACGCCGTCAGCGAGGCCAGCGCCATCAGGCAGGCCACGCGCACTGGAGTGGGCGCGCCGGATTCAGAAAGGGAACGAGTCACGCTGGAGATCTCCGAGGTAGGTCGGTGCGGCCCGCGGCCGCTGAAGGAAAAGGGGGCGGCCGGCGCGCGCCGGCCGGCAGTGATTAGAGCAGGCCGGCGTCGCGCATGGCGCCTTCGACCAGTTCCTGGCCGGCGGGCGTCAGCGGCGTCAGGGGCAGGCGCAGGTTGTTGGGGCAGCGGCCCAGCTTGTTCAGGGCCCACTTGCTCGGGGCGGGGCTGGGTTCGCAGAACAGCTGCTTGTGCAGCGGCAGCAGCTGGAAGTGCAGCGCGGTGGCCTCGCGCACGCGGCCTTCGATGGCGGCCGTGCACATCTCGTGCATCGCCTTGGGCGCGATGTTGGCGGTGACGCTGACGGAACCGCGGCCGCCCATGAGCATCATCGCGATGGCGGTCGCGTCGTCGCCGGAGTAGATGCTGAAGCCCTTGGGGGCATGCTTGATCAGCCAGGCGGCGCGCTCGACGTTGCCGGTCGCGTCCTTGATGCCGAACACGCCGGGCAGCGAGGCGCAGCGCAGCGTGGTCTCCACCGACATGTCCGCCACCGTGCGGCCGGGCACGTTGTACAGCATCATCGGGATGTCGACGGCCTCGGCGATCGCCTTGAAGTGCTGGTAGATGCCTTCCTGCGAAGGCTTGTTGTAGTAGGGGACGACCGACAGCGTGGCGTCGGCGCCGACCTGCTTGGCGAAGCGGCTCAGCTCGATGGCTTCGGCGGTGGCGTTGGCGCCGGTGCCGGCCAGGACCGGCTTGCGGCCCTTGACGTGCTCGACCGCGACGCGGATCACCTCGCGGTTCTCTTCCATCGTGACGGTCGGGGACTCGCCGGTCGTGCCGACGACGCCGATGACGTCCGTGCCCTGGTCGATGTGCCAGTCGATCAGGCTGCGCAGCCCATCGAAGTCGATGCGGCCGTCTTCGTGCATCGGCGTGACCAGCGCGACGATGCTGCCAACAATTGCGTTCATGGAGGATTCCTCTGGATCGGCGGATTCTACTGAAGCGCCGGGGCTCTTTCGGCGCTCATCCCCGGCGCTCGCGGGACGGCGCGCTCAGCGCAGCCGGTATCTCGGGTAGACCCCAGGCGGTGCGGCGTCGGTCGGCCGGTTCTCGCGAACCGCAGCAACGCGCTGGACATACCGGCCGTTGACCGTGCCTCCCCCGGTGACGGGGGGCTCCGCCTCGATGAAGCCGTCCTCGTAGGCGACCACGCGCAGGCCGTGCGCGGCGGTCAGCAACTCGCCAGGTTGCAGCAGGAACTCCGGATTGGCGGGCCGGCCGATGGTCTGTTGTCCATCGGTAAAGGTCTCGTAAATCAGCCATCCGCCCGGGGCGACGGCGTCGACGACGCGCGGCAGCAGCGGCCGCCACAGGTAGTTGGTGACGAGCACCACGTCGAAGACGCGGTCCGCCAGCGGCCAAGGACCTTGCTCGATGTCGGCCTCGATCAATTCGACCCGGTCGGAGAGTCCCGCGAGCGTCGCCAGCGCCGCCGCGTCGCGATCGACGCCGGTGACGGCCGCGCCTTCGCCGGCCAGCAGCCGCAGATGGCGGCCCGAGCCGCAGGCCAGATCCAGCGCGGTGACGCCGTCGCGGTCGCGCCAGGCCTGCGCCCAGCGCAGCACCCAGTCGCTGGGGAAAGAGGTCATGCTCATGCGGGCCGTTGTTCCTTCTTGAGGGCCTTCATCGCCATGCGGTCGACCATGGCAGGCGCCAGCAGCTTGAGCCAGCGGCCCAGCTTGCCCTTGGCGGTCATGACGATGTCGCGCTCGCGCGCCAGCGTGCCGTCGAGGATCAGCCGGGCGCATTCCTGGACCGGCATCGCGCCGCGCTCATCGAGGCTGCTCAGCCCCGACGCCGTTCCCTGCGCGTTGAAGCCGCGGTAGCGGATCTGCGTGTCGACGACGCCCGGATAGGCGATGGTCACGCTGACGCCGCTGGCGGCGACCTCGGTGCGCAGCGCCTCGAAGAAGCCGGTCATCGCGAACTTGCTGGCGCTGTAGGCGGTGCGGCCCGGGATGCCCAGCAGCCCGGCCAGACTGGAGACCGCGACGATGCGGCCCTTGCTGGCCTTGAGCGCCGGCAGCGCGGCTTGCGTGCACCAGGCCGAGCCCCACAGGTTGATCAGCATCAGGCGCTGGTACCAGGCCAGGTCCTTGACCTGGTCGAACAGTGCGTGCGCCGACATGCCGGCGTTGTTGACCAGCACGTCGATCGCGCCGAAGGCGCCCAGCGTGGTGCGGACGAGTTCCTGACAGTCCTCCTGCGATTCGACGTCGCAGCGCTGCACGCGGGTGTGGGCGCCGAGCGTCTCGCACTCCGCCGCCACCTTCTCGAGCTTGTCGACGCTGCGCGCCGCCAGCACGAGCGAGAGCTTGGCGCCTTCGCGCCGCGCCCATTGACGCGCCAGTTCGGCGCCGATGCCGTCGGAGGCGCCGGTGATGATCACGACCATGTTGTCTCCGTTGTCGATGCGCTCGTGGCGCTTGTTGTGTCCGTCGTATCCGTCGTCAGAGCGAAACCGGGGCAAGAACCGGGCACCAGATCAGAAGCACGCCCAGATCGCATCACCCAGCTGCTGCATCAGCGAGGGCTGTGTGTAGGCCAGGAAGACCGCCGCCAGCACGCCGCACGCGCCCACCCATGCCGCGATCCGCCAGAGTCCGTGTCGCGTCGTCATGGCCGTGCTCCGCCTCTCGCCGTCAGGCCGCGGCCGGCAGCGCGCGTCGCGGGATCGCCGTCTCGCGCACCGGCAGGTTGGCCACCATCGCCATCACGCCCAGCGCGATCGCCAGGTACCAGACGACGTCGTAGGAACCCGTCGCGTCATAGAGCTTGCCGCCCAGCCACACGCCCAGGAAGCTGCCGATCTGGTGGCTGAAGAACACGAAGCCGCCCAGCATCGACATGTGCTGGACGCCGAAGATCTGCGCCACGATCGCGTTGGTCGGCGGCACGGTGGACAGCCACAGCACGCCCATCACCGCGGCGAAGACGTAGACGCTCGCCGGCGTCAGCGGCACGTTCAGGAAGACGATGATCGCGATCGAGCGCAGCAGGTAGATGCCCGACAGCAGGTAGCGCTTGGGGAACTTCTGACCGAGCGTGCCCGCGGCATAGGTGCCGAAGACGTTGAACAGGCCGATCAGCGCCAGCGCATTGGTCGCGATCTGGGGCGTGAGGCCGTGGTCCTTCAGGTAGCTCGGCATGTGCACGCCGATGAACACGACCTGGAAGCCGCAGACGAAGTAGCCCAGCATCAGCAACTGGAAGCTGCGGTAGCCGAAGGCCTCGCGCAGCGCCTGGCCGATGCTCTGGTGATGGGCGCCGTGGGCGGCGTCGCGCGCCGGCTCGCGCAGGCCGAAGGCCAGCGGCACGATCAGGCAGGCCGCGATCGCCAGCACGAACAGCGCGTTCTGCCAGCCGTTGTAGCCGATCAGCCAGTTCTCGACCGGCACCATCAGGAACTGGCCGAAGGAGCCCGCCGCCGCGGCCACGCCCATGGCCCAGGACCGTTTCTCCGCGGAGACGTTGCGGCTGATGACGCCGTAGATGACCGCGTAGGTGGTGCCCGACTGGGCCAGCCCGATCAGCACCCCGGCGCTGCCGAGGAAGCCGAGGGTCGAGGTCGACACCGCCATCAGCGCCAGGCCGGCGGCGTAGAGCAGGGCGCCGGCGATCAGCACCCGCAGCGCGCCGAAGCGGTCGGCCAGCATGCCGGCGAACGGGCCGGCCGCGCCCCAGGCGATGTTCTGGACGGCCAGGGCCAGGGAGAAGGCTTCGCGGGTCCAGCCGCGGTCCATCGTGACCGGCGTGAGCCACAGGCCGAAGCCGTGGCGGATGCCCATCGACAGCGTGACGATCGCGGCGCCGCAGATCAGCACCTGCCGCATCGACAGCGTGCGGGAAGAAGAGGAAACGGGGGGCGCGCTCATCCGGTCAATGTACCGGCTGGTGGCGCGTCTCAGCGCGTGCCGCTCTTGGATGCGGGTTTCCCCGATGACTTCTTCTTGGCGGACGACTTGGCCGTGGACTTGGCGCTCGACTTCTTGCCGGAGGCTTTCTTGTCGGCGCCCGCGGCGGCGTTGAGCGCGTTGTTCTCTTCGCCGGCGGTCGCGGCGACGTCGTCCAGCTGCGTCAGCACGCGGCCCTGCTTGATGCGCAGGATCGGCTTGTCCAGGGCGTCGAGGTCCTCCAGCGGATTGCCGATCAGCACCAGGAAGCTGGCCTCGCAGCCGGGCTGGAAGCAGCCGAGCTTGCGCTGCGGGAACAGGGCCTTGGGCGTCTCGACCGTGGCCAGGCGCAGCAGCGCTGTCTTGTCGAGCACGCCCAGCTGGTCGAGGTGATGCACCTCGCTCAGCGCGTTGCCGGTGAACAGGTCGGAGCCGACCAGCAGCCGCGCGCCGGCGGCCTTGAGCCGCTCCAGGTTCTGCTTCTGCACGGCCTCGATGCGCGCCAGCAGCTCCGGCGCGGGCTGGAACAGGCGCGTCGCGACCGTGGCGGTGACGATGCCGATCCTCTTCTCGGCGGCCAGCGCGGCGACGTCCGGCGGGATCAGGTGGGTTTCGGGCTCCTCGCCGTGCTGCGGGAAGTAACCCGGCAGCTCGGCGATGAAGTCGGCGCCGGCGCGCACGGCGGCGGCGAAGTCGGCGGCGCTCTCGATGTGGACCACGACGCGGCGCTCTTCCGCGTGCGCGCGGCGCACCACCTCGGCCACGACCTCGGGCGTCACGCCCAGCCGGCCGCGCTGCTCAGGCACCTGGCGCAGCTCCGGGCGGTCGTGGTAGCTCATGATGACCTTGATCAGGTCGCTGTGGCGGCCGGCGATCAGCGGCCACTTCTGGCCGACCTGCTCCGGCGTGTCCATGACCAGCACCGCCTTGTCGACGATCTGGTCCAGCGCCATGGGCGGGGTGCCGGACTGCAGCATCGCCAGCGGCTGGCCGTCGGAGGAGGTGATGCAGGCGGTGGCGAACAGCACGTCCGGCGTCTCCGGCTGCGAGATGCGGGCGCGGATCGGCTCGATCGCGGCCGGATCGGCGCACAGCATGGCCGCGTAGAACACGCCGTCGCGCAGGTAATCCTGACCGAACTTGTCCAGTCCCCAGGCGCTCTGCAGGTTGTGGTTGTGCGCGTCCGCGAGCGGCGCGACCAGCGTCTGGCCGCGCAGCTCCAGCAGGCGGTTCACCTTGCGGGGCCGCTTCTCGACGAAGCGGCCGTCCTCGACGTAGAGCGTGCCGCTCTGCAGCTTCTCGCCGTCGAACCAGCGGGCGTGGCGCAGCTCCAGGGCCATCTCCGGGCTGGCCTTGAAGTCGTCGGCGCGGGCCGGGCCCGCGCCGAGGAGGGCAGTCAGCGCCAGGGCGAGGGGGGCCAGGGCGGTCAGGACAGCCGAGACAGCCGGGGCAGCCGGAAGGGGGCGCGAGGAACGGGGCAGGAGCGGCATCGGACCAGTCGGGCGGGGCGTGCGGACAAGCGGCGGATGCTACGACAGCGCTCCCATGCCGACGGCGGTCCATCGGTAACCGGAAGTGCGGGAACCGATGCGCCGTGCGGCATGCGCGCGCAGGCCCTCCGAAGGGGGCGTGGAGGCAGTGGAAACCCCCATGGGAACGACCCCTGCCCGCAGGCGGTCGGGAGCGTCTCCGACGCTGCATAGAATCCCGCCCCATGGCAACCAAAGCAGTCACTTCCACCAGCAGCGCACCTGGCAGCTACGGCGAAGGCTCGATCCGTGTCCTCAAGGGACTGGAGCCCGTCAAGCAGCGCCCGGGCATGTACACCCGCACCGACAACCCCCTGCACGTCATCCAGGAGGTGATCGACAACGCGGCCGACGAGGCGCTGGCCGGTCACGGCAAGCGCATCTCCGTCATCCAGCACACCGACGGCTCGATCACCATCGAGGACGACGGCCGCGGCATTCCCTACGGCCTGCATCCCGAGGAGGGCGTGCCGGTCGTGGAGATCGTCTTCACGCGGCTGCACGCCGGGGGCAAGTTCGACAAGGGCTCGGGCGGCGCCTACAGCTTCTCGGGCGGCCTGCACGGCGTGGGCGTGTCGGTGACCAACGCCCTGGCCAAGCGGCTGCAGGTGACGGTCTACCGCGAGGGCAACGTCGCGACGCTGGCCTTCTCGGGCGGCGACGTCATCGAGCCGGTGGCCACGCGCAAGGCCGAGCTCAAGGCCGGCGACCGCAAGCAGGGCACGACGGTGCGCGTCTGGCCCGACGGCAAGTATTTCGAGAGCGCCGACCTGCCCAAGGGCGAACTGGTGCACCTGCTGCGTTCCAAGGCCGTGCTGATGCCCGGCGTCACGGTGACGCTGACGCAGGAGAAGACCGGCGAGACGCAGACCTGGACCTACAAGGGCGGCCTGCGCGACTACCTGATGCAGGCGCTGCCGGCCGATCCGCTGATCCCGCTGTTCGAGGGCGAGCAGTTCGCGACCGCCTCCGAGAGCGAGAACTTCGCCGAGGGCGAGGGCGCGAGCTGGTGCGTGGCCTTCACCGAAGAGGGTCAGGTCATGCGCGAGAGCTACGTGAACCTGATCCCGACGGTGGCCGGCGGTACGCACGAGTCCGGCCTCAAGGACGGGCTGTTCGGCGCGATCAAGGGTTTCATCGAGATGCACGCCCTCGCGCCCAAGGGCGTGAAGCTGATGGCCGAGGACGTGTTCTCGCGCGCCAGCTTCGTGCTGTCGGCCAAGGTGCTGGATCCGCAGTTCCAGGGCCAGACCAAGGAGCGGCTGAACTCGCGCGACGCGCTGCGGCTGGTGTCCGCCTTCGTGAAGCCGGCGCTGGAGCTGTGGCTCAACCAGCACGTCGAACACGGCAAGAAGCTGGCCGAGCTCGTCATCAAGCAGGCGCAGACGCGCCAGCGCGCGGCGCAGAAGGTCGAGAAGCGCAAGAGCTCCGGCGTGGCCGTGCTGCCCGGCAAGCTGACCGACTGCGAAAGCACCGACCTGCTGCACAACGAGCTCTTCCTGGTCGAGGGCGACTCCGCCGGCGGTTCCGCCAAGCTGGGCCGCGACAAGGAGACGCAGGCCATCCTGCCGCTGCGCGGCAAGGTGCTCAACGCCTGGGAGGTCGAGCGCGACCGGCTGTTCGCCAACAACGAGATCCACGACATCTCGGTGGCCATCGGCGTCGACCCGCACGGCAAGAACGACGAGCCGGACCTGTCCGGCCTGCGCTACGGGAAGATCTGCATCCTGTCGGACGCGGACGTCGACGGCGCGCACATCCAGGTGCTGCTGCTGACGCTGTTCTTCCGCCACTTCCCCAAGCTGATCGCCACCGGCCACGTATACGTGGCGCGGCCGCCGCTGTTCCGAGTGGACGCGCCGGCCCGCGGCAAGAAGCCCGCGGCCAAGCTCTACGCGCTGGACGAGGGCGAGCAGACCGCCATCCTCGACAAGCTGCGCAAGGAAGGCGCGCGCGAAGGCAGCTGGAGCATCAGCCGCTTCAAGGGCCTGGGCGAGATGAACGCCGAGCAGCTCTGGGACACCACGCTGAATCCGGAGACGCGCCGCCTGCTGCAGGTGCAGTACGGCGAGCTCGACTTCGGCGACACCGAGGGCGCCATCAACAAGCTGATGGGCAAGGGCGAGGCGGCCGCGCGTCGCGAGCTGATGGAGTTGCACGGCGATTCCATCGAGGTCGACGTCTAAAGCCCGGACCGCGCCATGCTGGAACACCGCGTCACGCTCCGACCCACGATGCTGTCCGACCTGGACTTCGTCGTGGGCGTGGAGCAGGACGCGGGCAACCGGCCCTTCATCACGCCGTGGGAGCGCACGCAGCACGAGGGCGCCGTCCGGTTCCCGGACGCGCGGCATTTCATCGTGGAGCTGGACGCCGGACGCGCCGGCTTCGTGATCCTGCAGGGCTGCCGCAACCCCAACCGCTCGGTGGAGCTCAAGCGCATCGTGCTCGGCCCGAAGGGGCAGGGCGTCGGTCGCCTGTGCGTGCGGCTGCTCAAGAAGATGGCGTTCACGCAGCTGGGGGCGCACCGCTTCTGGCTGGATGTGAAGGGTCGCAACACGCGGGCGCAGTCGCTGTACCGCAGCGAGGGCTACGTCGAGGAAGGCCGGCTGCGCGAATGCGTGCGGGCCGAGGTGCTGGCCGATGCCGACGGCGGTAGCGCCGCAGGCGTGGGCTTGGGTGTGGACGACAGCGCCGGCTTCGACGACCTGATCGTGATGTCGCTGCTCAAGCGCGAGTACGACGCGCGCGCCGCGCAGGGGCTGGAGGCCGCATGAGCCATGGTCGCCCCACCGCCGGCGGACGCTGGCTGCGCAAGCGGCTGGCGCTGAGCATCGCCGTGGCGTTCGCGGCCAAGCTGTCGCCGGCGCATGCGGAGCTGTGGGGCTACGTGGACGCCGACGGCATCGCGCATTTCGCGCCGGTGCAGGTGGACAGCCGGTTCCAGCCGGTGATGTCGCCGCTGAGCGGCATCCGGCGCGTGCCGGGCAAGACCGACCACGGCCAGCGCATGCTGACCTGGCTGGACATCGCGCCCGAGGTCAAGGCGGTGCAGCCGTATCTGCGCGAGGCGGCGGCCGCGACGGGCATCGACGCGGAGCTGCTCAAGGCGATCATCGCGGTCGAGTCCGGCTTCAAGCCCGATGCGGTGTCGCCGCGCGGCGCGACCGGCCTGATGCAGATCACCGTGGCGACGGCGCAGCGCTACGCGACGCCGGACGAGCTGCGGCGCGTCGGCTATCTCCAGGATCCGCGCACCAACGTGCTGATCGGCGCGCGGATGCTGGCGGACCTGACGCGGCGCTTCGGACGCCTGGACGCGGCGCTGGCGGCCTGGAATGCGGGCGAGGGCGCGGTGCGTCGAGCGGGCGGCCACATGCCCGACATCGACGAGACGCAGGCCCACGTGCATCTGGTGATGGAGCTCTACTGGGCGTTGCTGCAGCGCAGCCTCGGCAGCCGGGCCCGGCAGCTGACGATGGTCGCGGCGCCGCTCGAATGAGCGGTCGAGGCAGGCGGCGAGCTGCCAGGACCCAGATTCAACAGATTTCCGAAAAGATTCGAACGACCGGCGCAGGCCGGCATGAGAGAGATGACCCAAGAGACTTTTGATTTCGAGAATCCCAACGGCGCCGGCGGCCCGGGCGGGCAGGCCCCGTCGGGCGACGCGCTGACGCTGGCGCAGTACGCGCAGCAGGCCTACCTGGAGTACGCGCTGTCGGTCGTGAAGGGCCGCGCGCTGCCGTCGTACAGCGACGGCCAGAAGCCGGTGCAGCGGCGCATCCTGTTCACGATGGAGCGGCTGGGCCTGGGCTTCACCGGCGCCACGGGCGCCAAGGCGGTCAAGAGCGCGCGCGTGGTCGGCGAGGTGCTCGGCAAGTACCACCCGCACGGCGACCAGGCCGCGTACGACGCGATGGTGCGCATGGCGCAGGACTTCAGCCAGCGTTATCCGCTGGTCGACGGCCAGGGCAACTTCGGCAGCCGCGACGGCGACAACGCCGCCGCGATGCGGTACACGGAAGCGCGGCTGTCGATCTACTCGCGCCTGCTGCTGGACGAGCTGGACCAGGGCACGGTCGACTTCCAGCCCAACTACGACGGTTCCGAGAACGAGCCCCGCGAACTGCCGGCCCGGCTGCCCTTCGTCCTGCTGAACGGCGCGTCCGGCATCGCGGTCGGCATGGCGACGGAGATCCCGAGCCACAACCTGCGCGAGGTCGCCGAGGCGGCGGTGCTGCTGCTCAAGCGACCCGACGCGAGCGACGACGAGCTCTTCGGCGCGATCAAGGGCCCGGACTATCCGGGCGGCGGCCAGCTCATCAGCTCGGCGGACGAGATCCGCGCGGCCTACAGCACCGGTCGCGGCAGCCTGAAGGTGCGCGCGCGCTGGAAGATCGAGGACCTCGCCCGGGGCCAGTGGCAACTGGTCGTGACCGAGCTGCCGCAAGGCGTCAGCACGGCCAAGGTGCTCGAGGAGATCGAGGAACTCACCAACCCCAAGGTCAAGACCGGCAAGAAGACGGTGACGCCGGAGCAGCTGCAGCTCAAGGGCGCGATGCTGGCGGTGCTGGACAAGGCCCGCGACGAGTCCAACAAGGACGCGCCGGTGCGGCTGGTCTTCGAGCCCAAGAGCCGCACGGTCGACCAGCAGGACTTCATCAACACGCTGCTCGCGCAGACCAGCCTGGAGACGACGGCGCCGCTGAACATGACCATGGTCGGCGACGACGGCCGGCCGACGCAGAAGACGCTGCGCAAGATCCTGACCGAGTGGATCGGCTTCCGCCTGAACACGGTGACGCGGCGCACGCAGCATCGCCTGGACAAGGTCCGCGACCGCATCCACATCCTGGAAGGCCGCCACGAGATCCTGCTGCACATCGACGAGGTCATCGCGCTCATCCGCAATTCGGATGAACCGAAGCCTGCGCTGATCGAGCGCTTCAAGCTCAGCGAGCGCCAGGCCGAGGACATCCTGGAAATCCGCCTGCGCCAGCTGGCCCGGCTGGAGTTCATCAAGATCGAGCAGGAACTGAAGACCCTGCGCGAGGAAGCCGGCAAGCTCGAGGAAATCCTGTCCAACCCGTCGGTGCTGCGCCGCACGGTGGTCAAGGAGATCGAGGCCGACGCCAAGCAGTACGGCGACGACCGGCGCACCGAGATCAAGGAAGACAAGCGCGCGGTGGCCGAGGTGCGCATCGTCGACGAGCCGGTGACGGTGGTCGTCAGCCTGAAGGGCTGGGTGCGCGCGCTCAAGGGCCACGAGGTGGATCCGGCGGCGCTGGCCTTCAAGTCGGGCGATTCGCTGTACGGCGTGTTCCCGTGCCGCAGCGTCGACCCGCTGGTGGTGCTGGGCACCAACGGCCGGGCGTACTCGGTGCCGGTCTCGGCGCTGCCGGGCGGCCGCGGCGACGGCCAGCCGATCACCACGCTGATCGAGCTGGAGTCGGGCACCCAGATCGCGCACTACTACGCCGCCGCGGCGACGCAGAAGCTGCTGCTGGCCGGCACCGGCGGCTTCGGCCTGGTGGCCGAGGTCGGCGACCTGGTCGGCCGCCAGAAGGCGGGCAAGAGCTTCCTGAGCCTGGAAGGCGAGGAACGCCCGCTGCCGCCGTCGGTGGTGCCGGCCAGCGCGGCCAAGGGCGAGGCGGCGGCCGTGCAGGTCGCCTGCCTGACGATGGCCGGTCGCCTGCTGACCTTCGCGATCGAGGAACTCAAGCACCAGCCCAAGGGCGGGCGCGGCCTGACGCTGATCGACCTGGACGCGAAGGATGCGCTGGTCAGCATCGCCGCGTTCACCAACCTGCTGATGGTCAGCGGCACGGTCCGCGGCGGCAAGGCCAAGGAAGAGCCGCTGCGCAACGCGGCCCTCTCGGCCTACGCCGGCAAGCGCGCGAAGAAGGGCAAGCCCTGCGACGTGATGACCAAGCCGATGCGGGTCACGGCGGGGTGATCCGGCGGGGTGATCCGGCGGGCTGATCGCCCGATCGGCCTGATCGCCTGATCGCCTGATCGACGGACCGCGTCACGGTCTGTTCGATCGGCGGCGTGCCTGGAACAGGCGCGGAAGGGACAAGGGAAGGGACAAAACCTGCCCCTTGTCCCTTGCGGCCATGACACGCCGGTGACGCACCGCAACAAAAGTCGCCGATTCCTGCAGGACTGAAACCAATGCTGCAGTGCAAACTCCGTCACGAAATCAACTCGACTGACGGGATCGGCAGCCATGAAATTGAAGTCTCTCGTGCTGGCGCTGGGCGCCGCGCTGATCGCTGGCGCCGCAGGCGCCGCGACCCTGGATCCGGTGGCGGTGACGACCACCGCCACGCCGGCTGGCAGCAGCTTCTCCGATGTCGTGCTGGGGTCCTTCACCCTGACGCAGGCGTCGGACGTGACCGGCTCGGTGCTGGCCGCGACCACCATCAGCTTCGGCAACGGCCTGACGGTGCCCCTGCAGTCGGTGAACTTCAGCTTCGCCGGCCTGAACGGCCTGACCGACCTGGATGCGAGCGCCTCCGGCTTCCGCTACGCCAACCTGGCCGCGGGCACGTATCAGCTGCTCGCCAGCGGCTCGCTGAGCGGCCTCGGTTTCGGCGGCATTGCAGTGCTGTCGACGACGCTCAACGTCACTGCCGCCGCCGCCGCTGTGCCGGAACCCGCGACCTACGCGCTGATGCTGGCCGGCATCGCCGGCATCGGTTTCGTGGCGCGTCGCCGCCGCCAGGACTGATCGGCACCCTGGCCGCAGGTTGCGGCCACTGCCTCTACGGCCGTTCACGCGGCCGTTCTCATTCGGCCGCTGATGCGGCCGTTTGTCTTTCAGCCGCTCAACGCGGCCACAGCACCCTCAGCCATTGCGGGCGCCACGACAGCGTCGCCGCGATGGCCGCCGCCGAGCCCGCCAGCAGCATGAGCCAGACCAGCGCGGCTATCGACGGGTGATCCGCCTGCAGGCACAGCCCGAGCGACAGCGCCAGCGCCAGCACGCCGGCCGCGCGGAGATTCCGGGCAGTCGCCGCCTTCGGCGCCTCGTCGCCGTGGACCTGCTCCCAGTGGGTGTCCATCGCCAATGCCAGCCAGCCGAAGCCCAGCACGGCGTTCACGGCGGCGGCGCTCAGCAGCACGACGGGCTCAGCCATGACGGACTCCCGCGGTCTTGAGGGCGGGCGGCGACGCGGACTCCGCCGACGTTGAACGCCTGGCCCTTTGCGCCAGCTTCCCGGCGGCGAAGAGGGCGACGGCGGCCGTCGCGATCAGGCTCAGGTCCACGCCGGCCACCGGCCAGTAGCCGGCCGACAGCGTCTTGCCGAGGTGGTCGCCCGTCGTGACCGCGTTAGCGACCATCGCTGTCAGCGCGCCGGCGGCGACGATCCAGCATTGCTCGCGCCAGGCCGGATTCATCTTCGCTCGCGCGACCGCGCCGCCGCGGACGAAGGCATGCACCATCGTCAGCGCCCAGGTGCCCCAGAAGACGTTGCGCTCCCACTCGCCCTTGTCCGCGAGCGACTCCGGCAGCAGCCGGTTGGCGATCAGCATCGCCATCGTCGCCACCAGCATGCCGGTGACCGTGGTCACCGCCAGCGCATCGACGACGCGGCTGCCCTGGCCGCCGGTCTTCGCGTGCTGCTGCTTGCGCTTCTCGACGAAGAACAGGAAGCCGGTCGCGATGCACACGCAGCCCAGCAGCCCGCCCAGCACGTAGAGCCAGCGCAGCAGCCAGTGACGGAAGTGCTGCAGGTGCAGCCCGGTGAGGAACTCGTTGACGCTGTCCACGGCGGTGCGGGGCGGATCCTCTCGCAGCAGTTCGCCGGTGCTCGCCTTGAAGTGGATGCCTTCGCCGGTCAGCGCGACGCGGTCGGTGCCGGCGCGATACACGCTCACATAGGCGTTGGCGTCGCCGACGTGCTGCAGGTTGACGAAGCCCACGTCGCCGGCCATGCCCTTGGCGGCCCATCGGCGTTGCGCCTCGGCCACCATGGCGTCGACCGACGCGAGCGGCGCGGCCACGCCGGCGCGCTCGTGCGGCAGGCCGGTTTCCTTCGCCTCGATGCGTTCGGACAGGTCGTGCAGGTCATGCAGCTGCGTGTGCGCCACCGGGAAGTAGATGCCCGCGAAGATCACCAGCCCCGTGAACGCGAAGAAGAAGTGGAAGGGCAGGGCCACCACGCCGGTCAGGTTGTGCAGGTCCAGCGCGCTGCGCTGCACGGTCTTGTTGCGGCGGAAGGTGAAGAACTCGCGGAAGATCTTGCGGTGCATCACGACGCCGCTGACCAGTGCGGCCAGCATCATCAGCGCCGAGAAGCCGACGATCCAGTAGCCCAGGTCCTTCCAGCTGAGGTGCAGGCTGTAATGCAGCGGATAGAAGAACTCGCTGCCGATGCGCAACTGGCTCTGCGGCAGCACCGCGCCGCTGCGCGGATCGAGCGCGTGGACCGCGAAGACGGTCTCGTCCGGATCCTTCGCGTTCGGGACCTTGAAGCCCGCGAACACCGACACCACCGGATCGCGGTGCGTCGTGTACGCGCCCCAGCTGCTGACGTCATCGAAGCGCTGCGGCAGCGGGCCGTTGACGCGGCCTTCGAGCAGCGCGACGGTTTCTTTGGCCGGCTGCATCTTCTCGAAGGCGGGCTTGAGAATCTGGTCGAAGGACGGCATCGGCTGCGGCTCGAAGCGCGAGGACGGGATCGCCCAGCGGTCGATCTCGCGGTCGAAGACCGACAGCGCGCCGAAGAAGAACACCACCATCAGCACGAAGCCCAGCATCAGGCCGAACCAGGTGTGCAGCCAGGCCATCGAGAGCCGGAAGTTCTGGAACACGGTCCGCTCCTTTCGCGTCAGGCGAGCAGCGCGCGCTGGATCAGCGCGGCCGCTCCGGTCATGAGGCCGCCGCCGCCCAGCAGCACCGCCCAGCACAGGCCGACGCGGCGTGCCGCGAAGGTCCACAGGAACGCCACCAGGAAGAGCAGCACGCCCAGGATGGCGCTCAGGTGCTCGGCGTCGTGGAAGGACATGCCCAGTGCGTACAGCCCGCTGTGCGCGATCGCGACGAAGCCCCAGCAGAACGCGTAGCCGCCGAGGATCGCCGCGGCGATGCGCGACAGGAGCGCGAGCGGCAGCGGTCGGCTCCCTCTCGGAGCGGAGCTGGTAGCGGTGTCAATCATGGTCGGCCAAGCGTCTGACAAATGTGAATGCGAGGCATTATCGTCTTGACGATGGCTCGACCGAACGAAGTTCTACGTCGGTTCGACAGGTCTTTGCTGAACGCACCAACGAAAAAGCGCTCCAGGAGGAGCGCTTTCGGAGAACGTCGAGCGGAAGCGGCGTCAGAGCCGCGCCATCGCCTTCGCGCAGTCGGGCACCAGCGCCGGGCCCTTGTAGATCAGGCCGGTGTAGAGCTGGACCAGGTCCGCGCCAGCCTGCAGCTTGGCGCGGGCATCCTCGCCGCTGAGCACGCCGCCGACGCCGATGATCGGGTAGCCGCCGCCCAGCGCCGAACGCAGCAGGCGGATCACGCGGTTGCTGGCTTCGAACACCGGCGCGCCCGACAGGCCGCCGGCCTCGGCCGCATGCGGCAGGCCTTGCACCGCGTCGCGCGAGATCGTCGTGTTGGTCGCGATGACGCCGTCGATGCCGTGGCGCTTCAGGCTGGCCGCGATGACCGCGACCTGATCCTCTTCGAGGTCGGGCGCGATCTTCACGAACAGCGGCACCTGACGTCCGCTCTCGTCCTGCAGCGCCAGGCGGCGCGCCTGCAGCGGACCGAGCAGCGCATCCAGCGCCTCGTCGCTCTGCAACTGGCGCAGGTTCTTGGTGTTGGGGCTGGAGATGTTGACGGTGATGTAGTCGGCGTGCGGGAACACGCCTTCCAGGCCGATCAGGTAGTCGTCGACCGCGCGCTCGATCGGCGTCGCGGCGTTCTTGCCGATGTTCAGGCCGAGCAGCCCGCCGTGGTGGCGGAAGCTGTGCGAGCGCTTGACGTTGGCGATGAACGCGTCCAGGCCCTCGTTGTTGAAGCCCAGGCGGTTGATCAGGGCCTGCTTCGCGGGCAGGCGGAACATGCGGGGTTTGTCGTTGCCGGGCTGCGCCTTGGGCGTGACGGTGCCGACCTCGATGAAGCCGAAGCCCATCGCGCCGAGGCCGTCGATGCAGCGGCCGTTCTTGTCGAGGCCGGCGGCCAGGCCGATGCGGTTGGGGAAGCGCAGTCCGGCGACGGTCACCGGATCCGAGACCCGTGTCTGCGCCCAGGCGCATTGAGCGGGGGTGTTCTGCAGACGGGCGATGCTGCCCAGGGTCAGTTCGTGCGCGTGTTCGGGATCCATACCGAACAGGAAGGGACGGGCGAAGCCGTAGGGGATGAGAGCCATGATGGGGGCGGATTGTCGCATCGCGCCCCGAACCGCCCGCGTCGCGCCTACTCCTGGCGTGCGAACGGTGATGGGGGACTCTCCGTGGCCCGAACGGGCCGGGGCCCGGAGGAGGCCCGTCGACAGTCCGTCTTCATGCAAGTTCCGGGCGGTCCCACGGCGGGACGTCCCCGAATCGTTCGACACAGAAATCGATCAGCGCCCGGACCTTGGGGCTGGGGAAACGGCTGGGCAGATAGACGGCGTAGAGCCCATCGGCCTCGGCCGGTCCGCCCAGCGGCGTCCAGTCCGGGAGCAGGGCGGTGAGCCGGCCCTCGCGCAGGTCGCGGCCGATCGCGTAGGTCGGCAGCACCGCCAGCCCCATGCCGGCGAGCGCGGCCACGCGCAGCGACTCGCTGCTGTTGGCGGTGAGGCCGCTTTCGAAGCGCAGCGCGCCGGAGATCTCCACCTCCGTCTCGCCGTCGACGGGATGCCGGAAGCGCCAGCGCTCAGGCGCATGCAGGTAGCCGAAGCGCAGGCAGCGGTGCTCGGCCAACTCCGCGACCGCCATCGGCGTGCCGTGCCGCGCGAGGTAGTCCGGCGAGGCGCACAGCACGAAGCGGATGTCGGCCAGCTTGCGCGCGACGAGTCCGGGACTCGGACGCCCCGTCAGCCGCATCACGAGGTCGAAGCCTTCCTCGGCGAGATCGACGTAGCGGTCGTTGAGCCCGAGCACGACCTGCAGCTGCGGATGCCGCGCGCAGAACTCCGCCATCAGCGCGGTGAACTGCAGGTTGCCGAAGGCGGTGGAGGTGCTGAGCCGCAACACGCCGCGCGGCTGTTCGCGCTGGCCGGCGAGCTCCGCATCGAGCGCCTGCGCCTCCTCGATCAGCCGCTGGGCGCGCTCGTACACGCTGCGGCCTTCCGCAGTGGGGCTGATGCTGCGCGTGGTCCGGTGCAGCAGCCGCGTGCCGAGCTGCTGTTCCAGTCGCGCAACCTGCTTGCTGACGGCCGACTTGGTCGCGCCCAGCAGCTTGGCCGCGCCCGAGAAGCTGCGCGCGTCCACGACGCGGGCGAAAGCTTGCAAGTCTTCCAGGCGTCCCATGGCGATCCTCCGATTGTTCTCGATCTGGAAACTCTAAAACGAATCAACAGTGGATTGTGTCCAAGGCGTTCGATTTCTAGAGTTCATCCCATCGCTGTTCACTGGGAGTTCGCCATGACGACCTCGACTCTGACGACTGCTTCCCTGCATCGGCCGCCGGCATCGTCCGCATCACCCGTCCCGTCCGCGCAGCCTGCGTCCGCGCGGGTGGACCCTCTCGGTGCGTTCGTCGCGCTGAGCCTGCCGGCGCTCTTCATCCTGCTCTGGAGCACCGGCTACGTCGCCGGCAAGCTGGCGCTGCCGCACGCGGGGCCGTTCACGCTGCTGGCGCTGCGCTTCGGGCTTGCGGCGGTGGTGCTGCTTGCGGTGTCGGTGGCGACGCGCGCGCCGTGGCCCAAGACCGCACGGGCCTGGATCCACCTCGGCGTCGTCGGTCTGCTGATGCAGGTGCTGCACTTCTCCGGCGTCTACTGCGCGATCGCCTGGGGCCTGCCGACCGGCGTGGCGGCGCTGCTGATCGGGATGATGCCGCTGGCCACCGCCATGGGCGCCCACCTGTGGCTGGCCGAGCGCATGAGCGTCGCGCAGTGGCTGGGCATGCTCGGCGGCGCGGCCGGCGTGGCGCTGGTGATCGTCGACCGCCCCCTGGGCGGTGGCGCCTGGATGGCTTACGGCGCGGGGCTGCTGGGCTTGACCGGCCTGGTCGCCGGCACGCTGTACCAGAAGCGCTTCTGCGCCGGCATGGACCTGCGCACCGGCAGCGGCATCCAGATGACGGTCTCCGCGCTCGCCGTGCTGGCGCTGGCGCTCTGGCGCGAGCCCGGCGGGCCGGACTGGAGCCTGGAGCTCGTCGGCTCGACGCTGTGGCTGGGCCTGGTGAACTCGATCGGCGCGTTCAGCCTGATGTTCGTGATGATCCGGCGCGGCCAGGCCGGCGCGGTGGCCAAGCTCTTCTACCTGATCCCCGGCGTGTCGGCGCTCATGGGCATGGGATTGCTGGGTGAGCACTTCGGCGCGCTGGCGCTGGCGGGCTTCGTCGTGTCGGCGACCTCGGTGGGACTCGCCGCGATGTCCCGGTCGGGCGGATAATCCGCGGTTCCATTTCGCGTTTCCGCGCCCGAGAGGGCGCACCGCCGCCGCCATGAAGCACCTCGACCACCCGCAGCACGATCGCGAGATCGGTTCCGCCGATTCCACCCGCGACGACACCCGCACCGACGACACCCGCATCGATGCGGTCCGTCCGCTGATCTCGCCGGCGCTGCTGCTCGACGAGCTGCCGCTGCCGGAGGCCTCGCTGAAGGTCGTCGAGACCGCGCGCCGCGAGATCAGCGACGTGCTGCACGGCCGCGACGACCGGCTGCTGTGCATCGTCGGGCCGTGCTCCATCCACGACCACGGTCAGGCGATGGACTACGCCCGGCTGCTCAAGGACCTGCGCGGCGAGCTCCAGCAGGACCTGCTGATCGTGATGCGCGTGTACTTCGAGAAGCCGCGCACGACGGTGGGCTGGAAGGGCTACATCAACGACCCGCACCTGGACGGCAGCTTCCACATGAACGAAGGCCTGCGGCTGGCGCGCCAGCTGCTGCTGGACGTGACGGCGCTGGGCCTGCCCGCGGGCACCGAGTTCCTGGACCTGCTGTCGCCGCAGTACATCTCCGACCTGATCGCCTGGGGCGCCATCGGCGCGCGCACCACGGAGAGCCAGAGCCACCGCCAGCTGGCGTCGGGTCTGTCCTGCCCGGTGGGCTTCAAGAACGGCACGGACGGCTCGGTGAAGATCGCCGCCGACGCGGTGCTGGCGGCGCGCGCGAGCCACGCCTTCATGGGCATGACGAAGATGGGCCTGGCCGCGATCTTCGAGACCCGCGGCAACGACGACTGCCACCTGATCCTGCGCGGCGGCAAGGCGCCGAACTACGACGCGGCCTCGGTGCAGGCGGCGGCCGAGGTCCTGAAGGCGGCGGGGCTGCGCGAGCAGCTGATGATCGACTTCTCGCACGCGAACTCGTCGAAGAAATACGAGCGCCAGATCGACGTCGGTCACGACGTCGGCGCGCAGATCGCCGGCGGCGACGAGCGCATCACCGGCGTGATGGTCGAGTCGCACCTGCAGCCGGGTCGCCAGGACCTGCTGACGGGGCAGACCAAGGCGGACCTGCTGCCCGGCGTGTCCATCACCGACGCCTGCCTGGGCTGGAGCCAGACCGAGCCGCTGATGCGCTCGCTGGCCGCTGCGGTGCGTCAACGACGCGAGCGTCGCGCGACCTGACCGCATGTGGAGCACGATGACGACGCTGGTGGCCCATCCGTGGGCTTACCCGGCGTTCTCCGTCGTGCACCTGATCGGACTCGGCGCGCTCTTCGGCGGTCTGCTGATCTTCGAGTTGAGAACCTTGGGTCTGCGGCGCGAGTTGGATCCGTCCTCGCTGGCGCGGCTGGCGATTCCCACGGCGCTCGCGGGCTTCGGGTTGTGCGCGGTGTCGGGTGCGGCGATGTTCGCGATCCAGCCGCAGGAGCTGTGGGTCAATCCGGCATTGCGGATCAAGGTCGCGCTGATCGCGTTGGCGGGCCTGAACGCGGCGTGGTTCCACTGGCGCGGCGGCGTCCGCGCGCAGGACCGCCTCGGGCGCTGGCAATGCCTGCTGTCGTTGGGGATTTGGGTCGCTGTCATCATCTGCGGGCGCTGGATCGCGTTCGTCTGACGCGCTCGTCCGACATCCCGCCCGCCGGCGCGTCCTTCTCTTCCTTCTCTTCCTTCCGGGAGGCTCCGATGGAACGTCGTCTGTTGCTGGCCGCGCTCGCGGCCGCGCCCCTCATGCCCGCCACTGTCCGCGCCCACCACGGGTGGAGCGGCTTCGACCAGGATCGTCCGCTGTACCTCGAAGGCCGCGCGGCCAAGGTCACCTGGCGCAATCCGCATGCGGAACTCGATCTGGACGTGCCGGAGCGGCTCGTGCTGCCCGCGGACCTGAAGCAGCGGACGCTGCCGAAGCAGACGACCGCCGTCGACGGCGAGGCGTTGCTGGCGAAGACGCAGGTGCCGACGCGGCGCGACCGGCGCTGGGAGGTCGAACTCGCGCCGCTGACGCGGCTGGAGGCCTGGAAGGTCGAGGAGATCAGACCTGGCACCGAGGTGTCGGTGATCGGCTTCGCCGCGCCGGGCGAGCAGGGCGCGGCGGTGCTGCGGGCGGAGTACCTGTTCGTCGGCGGCAAGGTGTACGGGCTGCGGTCGTCGCCCGCCTGAGCGTCTTTGAGCGGCGGAGATAATCCCGCCTTTCCTCCCTCGCCATCTACGACGAGCCGTCGCTCGCTCCTCTCATGACCCAAGACGAATTGAAGACCCTGGTCGGCCAGGCCGCATTGCAGTACGTGACGCCGGACACGGTGGTAGGCGTGGGCACCGGATCGACGGTGGACAAGTTCATCGACGCCTTGGCCGCGAGTGCGATCCGCATCTCGGGCGCGGTGTCGAGCTCGGTGCGCAGCACGGAGCGCATGAAGGCGCTGGGCATCGCGGTGCTGGACGCGTCGGAAGTGGAGTCGCTGCAGGTCTACATCGACGGCGCCGACGAGATCGACCGCCAGGGGAGCATGATCAAGGGTGGCGGCGCCGCGCTGACGCGCGAGAAGATCGTCGCCGACCTGGCGAAGACCTTCGTCTGCATCGCCGACGAGAGCAAGCTGGTCGACGTGCTGGGCGGCTTCCCGCTGCCGGTCGAGGTGATCCCGATGGCCGCCGCGCAGATCGCGCGCCGCTTCCGGACGATGGGTGCGGAGCCGGTGCTGCGCAAGGACTGCGTGACGGACAACAGCTGCCAGATCCTGGACGTCAAGGGCCTGAAGATCACCGACCCGGCCGCGTTCGAGGCCGAGGTCACCCAGTGGCCCGGCGTGGTCACCGTCGGCGTCTTCGCGCGCAACAAGGCCGGCGTGTGCCTGCTGGGCACGGCGCAGGGCGTGAAGACGATGACGTTCTGAACAAGATCCACCCTGACGCGGGAGCGTCGGGCAAATCCACAAATTATGGATATGAATCCATAATTTGTGGATTTTGATAGCATCTGGCCTTTCACCCCCTCGCGGGAAGGCCATGAGCGCCGCTGATTTCCTTTTCACCCCGACCGTGCAACGCGTGTTGGGGATCACGCTCACTGCCCCTGATCGGGTCTTCACGCTCGCTGAATTGCTGCGGGAGGCGGGTAGCGGGCGAGGCAGTACGCAACTGCAGATCGAACGCTTGCTCGTGGCAGGCGTACTGGTCGAAGGACCTCGACAGGGCCGGCAGCGAAGCATCCGTGCCAATACCGAGTTCTTTCTTTTTCCCGAGCTCAGCAGCATCGCACTCAAGACCTTCGGTCTGGCCCGGCCCATCGAGGAGGCCCTGGCGCCATTCGCGGACAGGATCGAGGAGGCGTTCGTCTTCGGCTCGGTGGCGAAGGAACTCGACACGGGCAGGAGCGATATCGACGTGATGGTGATCGGAGACGTCACGCATCTGGAACTGATCGAGGCAGCAGACAAGTTGCAGTCGCGCCTCCAACGTTCATTGCAATTTGTCCTCTACGACCCGGTCGAATGGCGAGATCTGGTCGAGAGCGACCCCGTCATTCGCCAGATCGTCGGCGGCCCGAGGCTGCAGGTGGTGACTCATGCAACGACCGGTGGAGTACGAGAATCTGATTCAAAGGCGGGCCCTTGAGCAGGTGAGCCCGACGCCTGGCGCCGTAGGTGGCTTTCTCAGCAATGCGGAGGCGTTTCTGGCGCTGGCGAAGACCTTGTTGGCTGGTGCGCCAGTGAAGACGCATCCGATGCAGATCTTCACGAACGCCTACGAGGGCTACCACCAAGTGGTACAGGCGGTGCTCGAACACTATGAAGTGAGGACCAAGGAGGCTGGCCGCGCAATGGCGATCGCGCGCGTCAGTGCAGACCTCCAGCTTTCCACCCCGGAAATGAGTGCTGTCCTTCGGGCGCATGAGCGCCGCAACGACACGTGCTATCGCTCACCTCTGCCACCGTTGTCCAAGGCTGAGGCCTCCACGATGGTGACGATTCTGTAGAAGTATCTGCCTGCCGCTCGCGCTTTGACTGGAGAGGGGGGCATGCCAGTCACGGTTGACCAATGACTACGAGGCCCCGCGGGGCCTCGTTCTTCATCCTGATTCAGGAGCGCTCAGCGCAGTCGGAACACAGAGATCGCGGTAGCGAGTCGTTGCGACTGCTCCTTGAGGCTCTCCGCCGCAGCGGCCGATTCTTCGACGAGCGCGGCGTTCTGCTGCGTCATCTGGTCCAGCTGGCCGATGGCCGCGTTGACCTGGTTGATGCCGTCGCTCTGCTCGCGCGATGCGGCGCTGATCTCGCCGATGATGTCCGCCACACGCTGCACGCTGGCCACGATCTCGGTCATCGCGCCGCCGGCGTCTTCCACCAGGCGCGAGCCCGATTCGACGCGCTCGACGCTGGCGCCGATCAGCGTCTTGATCTCCTTGGCCGCTTCCGCGCTGCGTTGCGCCAACGAGCGCACCTCGCTCGCGACCACCGCGAAGCCGCGGCCCTGTTCGCCGGCACGCGCGGCTTCCACGGCGGCGTTCAGCGCCAGGATGTTGGTCTGGAACGCGATGCCGTCGATGGTGCCGATGATGTCGGCGATGCGGCGCGAGCTGTTGCTGATGTCGCCCATGGTGCTCACCACCTGACCCATCACCGCGCCGCCGCGTTGCGCCGTTTCCGCGGCCGAGCTCGACAGCTGGTTGGCCGTCATCGCCGAGTCCGCCGTCTGGCGCACCGTGCCCGTCAACTGCGTCATCGACGCGGCGACTTCCTGCAGGTTGGACGCGGTCTGCTCGGTCCGCGCGCTCAGGTCGTGGTTGCCGGTGGCGATCTCCGCGCTGGCCGTGCCGATGTTCTCGGCCGAGCCGCGCACGTCGCCGATCAGCTTCAGCAGTTGCGATTGCATGCCGCCCAGCGATCCCAGCAGTTGTCCCGTTTCGTCGCGACCGCCCTGCGGCACGCGTTGCGTCAGGTCGAAGTGCGCGATGGCGTCGGCCACTTCGGCGGCGCCGCGCAGCGGGCCGGTGATCGACCGCGTCAGCGAGACGGCGAACCACACGCCCAGACCCAGCGCGACCAGCGAGAACACCAGCAGCGCCGTCCGCGCCCGGCCGTTGGTTGCGTCGAGCTGCTTGGCCGCGTCGTCCAGCAGCGAGCGCTTGTGCTGCACGATCGCCTGGATCGCTTCCTGGAACTTGGCCGCGGCGGGCTGGAACTCGCGGTCGAAGACCTCTCGCGACTTGTCGGCGTCGCCGGCCTTCTTGGCCGCGGCCACCGCGTCGCGCGTGCTCAGGTAACCCTTGCGGGCTTCGCTGAGCGTCTCGAACATCTTGCGTTCCTCCGGCGTGACCATGTAGCCGTCGAGCTGCTTCTGCAGCTCGCCCGATTGCTTGGTCGATTCCGCGGACGTGGTCGCGAAGAACTGCGCCAGGCTGGGATCCGCGCTGACGGCGATCGCGCTGGTGCGGTTCACGCCGTTGGTGATGTTGCGGTACCAGTCGGAGGCGACGCGCTCGGCGGCCAGATCCTGGTTGAGCATCACGTCGGTCTCGGCGGCCACGCGGCCCAGGGCCAGGTAGCTCAGGCCCGAGCCCACGAAGGCGATCAGCAGCACCAGGCCCAGCACCACGCCGAGCCGCTGGCCGATCGATCGGCCCGCCACGAGATGAATCATGAATGTGTCTCCCGGAATATGAATCCGCTTGGATCCGTTTGGATTCGTGTGCCTGCGCCCATGCGGGCGCGCAGCGCCCTTGATGGCACCTTCGCTCCATATCGACGGGTACGTGATGAAACTTAAATGGTTCGGCGTTGGGGCGCCGGACAATGCGCCATCCGTCACGACACCCGGCCCGACGCCGAGCTCCGCCATGTCCGACACGACTTCCCCGAACGCTTCGACGACCCCGTCAGCGACCGCCTCCGGCGACAGCTTCCTGCAGGTCATCGCGCATTACCACGTCAAGCCGGGCCTGGGCGACCAGGTCGGCGCGCTGCTCGTCGAACTGACAGCGGCCACGCGCCGCGAGCCGAAGAATCTCGGCTATGCGTTCTACCGCTCGCCGCAGGATCCGGACCGTTACGTGATCCTCGAGCAGTACACCGATGCGAGCGGTCTGGACGACCACCGCGCCTGCGAGCATTTCCAGCGCCTGGGCTTCGGCACCATCATCCCGATGCTGGTGTCGCGCGAGGTGACGAGCTACGTCGTGCGCACCGGCACCGACGGCAAACCGGTGGACGCCGTCAAGGCCTGACCCCCCGAAATGACGAGGGGAGTTGACGCCGCGCAAAGGGGGATCGAATCCCCCGTTGTTTCCCCCGGAAGTTGAATTGCGCATCTCTGACGCAGTGGCAGAGTGATTGCCTGGGACGGGCGAGGGCGCCCGTCATTGCGATGGAGAAGTTCATGCAGTTCAATGAAGACGGGCAGCGCGCCGGCGCGATGGCCGGCAACGCCGAACTGGCGTTGCAGGTGCAGATGCTGAAGACGCGCCTGGATGTGGTGCTGCCGACCCTGGCGACGCGAGAACAGTTGCAGCAGGAAGTGGGTGCAATCCGCGGGGAACTCAAGCACGAGATCGGCATCTTGCGTGCCGAAATGCGTGCCGAGATCGGCAGCCTGCGATCGGACATGCATCAGGCCTTCACCAACTTGTTGAAGTGGGGCGTCGGCGTCGCGTTGACGTCGATCGTGGCGGCGGCGGCCGTCGTGACGGCCATGGCGCCGATGCTCCAGCTCTCCCAGCGCGGTCGGGATGCCCTGGCATTGGCGACGGTGGTCGACGAGGCGCCGGTCGCGCAGCGCGAGCAGGCGATCTGCGGCAGGCGATCTACGTCGTGACCCGGTGCGCCTTGGCGGCGAAGCGGGCCGGATCGAGCGCCTCCGCGAGGCTTGCTTCGACCGGCCAGGGCGCGCCGGTCATCTGCGCGGCGACGAGTTCGGCGCACAAGGTCGCCCAGGTGATCCCGCGCGAGGCGAGGGCGCCCACCACCATCAATCCGGGCTGACGCGGCCAGAAGCGCGCCTGCTCGGCGCGGCGTTCCGGCATCCTGGCCGGCAGGGCGCCGACGATCGGCAGCCGGTCCGGCACGAGGCTGCGCCAACCCACGCGACCCGCGAGCGGCAGATCCTCCGGAATCTCGGCCGACGGCAGCAGCGCACGCACCCGACTGATGTTCTCCGCGTGGTCCGAGGCACGAAGGGCAGGATCCATGTCGCCGCCGTCGGTGCTCGCGCCGAAGCACATCACGCCGTCGGGGAGGCTGAGCGCGTAACCCAGCCCTGCCACGGGGACGGCCAAGGGCGGCGGGGCCCGGTCTTGCGGCGTGACGCTCAACTGCCCGCGTTGCGCCACGGAGGGCCACGGCGGCCCGGCCGTCCAGTCGGATGCCAGCGAGCCGCTTCCGATGCCGCCACACAGGACGACGGCGTCGGCGGTCGCAATGATGTCGCCGGCACCATCCAGTGCCGACCAGCGACCATTCGCATCGTCACGATGCAGGCGCGCGACCGGCGAATGGAGGTGCAGCTGGAACCCGTCCGATCCAGCCGCCTCGGCCGCATCGTCGAGCCACGCCGTCACGAGTGCCGGCGGCGACACCGCGCCGCCGCCCGGGAAGAACCAGGCAGGCTGGCTCAATGCGAGACCCGCCTTGGTGCTCGCCGCCTCAGCGCTCAGGGCCTGGACATAGTCGGCGGGCAGGCCGCTCCGGGCGAGGAGCGCCTGCATCGGCGTCAACGCGTCGGGATCCCGCTCGACGCGCAGCAATCCCCATTGCAGCCAGGGCAGGGCAGGCGAGAGGCGGCGCAACTCGCGCTCGGTCGCCTGCGCGGCCGCACGGCTGAAGCGGGCGTGCGGACCGTCTTCCGCGTGCAGCGTGCCGTGGAAGAGTCCGCCCGGGTTGCCGGAGGCTTGAGGCGCGGTCGTGGCGCCGCCTTCGAGGACCGTGACGCGCAGGCCTTCGCGTGCCAGCACGCGCGCGCAGGCCGCGCCCGCCAGACCGGCGCCGATGATCAGCACGTCCCTGGCGTCCGGCGCGATGGCAGTCCGGCCCGGTGGCACCGGCGGCCGATGGCGGGGCGTGAAGCGCGCCACCGTGTTCTGCCATTTACCGCCTATCCCGGGGCGCTTCTCGACCTCGAAACCTGCCGCAGTCAAGCCGTCCCGCACGCCGCGGGCGACGCTCCAGGTCGCGGCCGTGGCGCCGGGCGCGGCCAACCGGCCCACCTGCCTGAGAACGGTCTGGTCCCACAGGTCGGGGTTCTTCGCCGGCGCGAAGCCGTCGAGGAAAAACGCATCCACCGAGGCGACCAGCTCCGGCATCCACTCATGCGCGTCGCCGAATGCCAGCATCAACCGGACGCGACCGCCTTCGAAGTCCAGCGTGTGCAGGTTGGGCGTGAGCGCCGGCCAGGCGTCGAGCAGTTGCCGAGACAGTTCCGGCTCCGACGAGGCCGCGTGCGCGCGTTCGAGATCGGGCCGCGTCAGCGGATGCTTCTCGATGCTGAGGAAGACCAGCCGCTCGCAGCGAGCCGGATCGTCGCGCCACGCGGCCCAGGTGGCGAGGAAGTTGTTGCCGAGCCCGAAGCCCGTTTCGAGCACGACGAAACGTCGTCGGCCGGCCCATCGTCCGGGCAGTCCATTGCCGCCGAGAAACACCTGCCGCGCCTGCGCGAACGCCCCGGACGGGGCGTGGTACGTGTCGCCGAAGTCCGGCGCGCTCGGGATGGCGCCGGAGAAATCGACGCGGGCCGGAAGGATGGGCGCGGTCTTCATGGTTCGCAGGAATGGCCGGGAGTATGCCCAACGTGATCTCCACGGCGTCTGGGCATTGGAAGGCGGAAACGACAACGGCGCCTGAAAAGGCGCCGTTGCATCACGGGGAGTCCGTGATCAGGAGTCCGTGATCAGGAGTTCGACTTCGGACGCGTCAGCGCCGCGCCTGCCGGACGGTTGCCCTGGCTGCCGTGACGGCTGCCCTGGCCCTGGCCCTGACCTTGACCCTGGCCTTGACGCTGACCGCCTTGACCCTGCGTCTGGCGTTGGCCTTGACCCTGGCCTTGTCCGCCCTGGCCCTGGCGCTGACCGCCTTGACCTTGCGATGGGCCGCCAGATCTCTGGCCGCCGCCTTGGGCGCCCTGTGCCGGACGACCTTGGCCCTGACCCTGACCGCCGCCCTGCGGACGACCGCCCTGGCCTTGCGAACGGCCACCGCCACCGCCGCCGCCGCCGCGACGGCCACCACCGCCGCCGCCCGCCGGACGCGGCGAGCCCGAGGACTTGCCCAGGCCGCCGTTCAGCACCATGCGGCCCAGCACGATCGGCTCGGCCTTGGCGTTCGGATCCGGCTCGAAGCCCGGCACGACCTCGCGCGGGATCTCGCGCTTGATCAGCTTCTGGATCTCGCGCAGGAAACCTTCCTCGTCCACGCACACCAGCGACAGCGCTTCACCTTGCGCGCCGGCGCGGCCGGTGCGGCCGATGCGGTGCACGTAGTCCTCGGCGACGTTGGGCAGCTCGTAGTTGATGACGTGCGGCAATTGGTCGATGTCGATGCCGCGCGCGGCGATGTCGGTCGCGACCAGCACCTTCAGGTCGCCGCTCTTGAACTCGGACAGCGCCTTCGTGCGGGCGCCCTGGCTCTTGTTGCCGTGGATCGCCATCGCGGTGATGCCCGACTTGTCCAGGTACTCGGCCAAGCGGTTGGCGCCGTGCTTCATCCGCGTGAACACCAGCACCTGATGCCAGTCGTGCTTGGTGATCAGGTGGGCCAGCAGTTCCTTCTTCTTGTCGCGGTCGACCGGGTGGATGCGCTGGGCGATGGTGTCGGCCGTCGCGTTGCGGCGCGCGACCTCGATCAGGCCCGGGTTGTCCAGCAGGCGGTCGGCCAGCGCCTTGATCTCGTCGCTGAAGGTCGCCGAGAACAGCAGGCTCTGCTTCTTGGCCGGCAGCAGCGCGAGCACCTTCTTGATGTCGTGGATGAAGCCCATGTCGAGCATGCGGTCGGCTTCGTCCAGCACCAGGATCTCGACCTTGGACAGGTCCAGCGTGCCTTGCTGCGCGTGGTCCAGCAGGCGGCCCGGTGTCGCCACCAGGATGTCCACGCCCTTGCGCAGCTGGCTGATCTGCGGGTTCATGCCGACGCCGCCGAACATGACCATGCTGGTCAGCGGCAGGTACTTGCCGTAGGTGCGCACGCTTTCCTCGACCTGGGCGGCGAGTTCGCGGGTCGGGGTCAGCACGAGCGCGCGGATCGCGGGGCGGCCCTTGGCGTCACGCACGGGCTTGCCGGCGGACAGGCGTTCCAGCAGGGGAAGGGTGAAGCCGGCGGTCTTGCCGGTACCGGTCTGGGCGCCGGCCAGCAGGTCGCCGCCGGTGAGCACGGCGGGGATCGCCTGGCTCTGGATGGGGGTGGGGGTCGAGTAGCCGGCATCGGCGATCGCGCGGAGCAGGGGCTGGGAGAGCCCCAATGCGTCAAAACTCATAAGCTGCTTTGTTGGTGCCCGAACGGGCTTTGTGTGCAGCACGCCGACCCGGTGAGGGCCTGGCGCCAGTCTTCGGCTGCCGTGGGAGAGCGTGAGCTCAAAAGATAAAGCCGCGGCAAGACTGAGCCGCGGCGATGGGGCCATTGTAGCTGACGGGGTCTGTCGCCCTGGTGAGCGATCGGTTCGGGGCGTCGATCCGACCGTGCAGCGGCACCGGTCCGAGGCTTGGGCGATGGGCGGCACCGGCGCTGCGGAAAAACGGGGATCCGGACAGCTTTCAGCAAGCTGGGTGACAGCCCTCACTCAGGCAAGCGTGTCCGTGTCCGCAGCCGTGTTTCAGTGCGGTAAACCGCGGGTAAAAAGGGCGGTGAGGCCCGTCCTGATCGGGGTTCAAACGCGATTGCAGCGGCATAGTCTTGCGCCAATGTGTCCACTTGTCCCATCGTCATGAGCGCCCTGTTTCCCGATCCTGCCGCCGGCACCCATCTGCTGCTGCTGGACCCCGACCCGCATGCGCGCCTGCGATTCGCCGGGCTGATGCGGGCCTGGGGCTTCCGCGTCACCGACAGCAGCGAGGCGGCCCTGCTGGACCGCGTCCCGCTGTTGCCGGTGGACCTGGCCCTCATCGATCCGAGCGACGCCCGCGAGGCGGGTTGGGGCGCGCTGACGCGACTCAGACAGCGATCGCGGATGCCGGTGATCGTGCTGCTGCAGCACGACAGCACGCTGGAGCGGGTGCTGGCGCTGGAACGCGGGGCGGATGCGGTGCTCGCGAAGGACGGGGAGCCGAGGGAGCTGCAGGCGCGCATCAAGGCGCTGTTGCGGCCGCGTGAGGGCGACGCGGCCGAGGTGCTGATGTTCGGCCGGTTCAAGCTGGAACCGATGACGCGCCGGCTGTCGGGCCCGGGCGGGTTCTGCGTGGTGCTCTCGCAGAGCGAATACAAGCTGCTGCGGGCGTTCCTGGAACGGCCGCACAGCGTGCTGCAGCGGCAGGAGCTGCTGCATCTGGCGCGTGGCGACGGCGTGACCGCGCTGGAGCGGTCGGTCGACCTGATGGTCTCGCGGCTGCGGCAGAAGCTCAACGACGATCCGAGTTCGCCGTTGATCCGCACGGTGCGCGGGATCGGGTATCTGTTCGATCCGCCGCTGCGCTGAAGTCCTTCGACGGCCGCTGGCCCTCACCCCCGCCCTCTCCCGCAAGCGGGAGAGGGAGTGAGAATGCACCGAGGCATTGGCCGCAGGACCACTGGGGTGGCCCCCTCTCCCGCTTGCGGGAGAGGGCAGGGGTGAGGGCCAGCTGCCGACGCAGTGAGCCAACGGCTTACTTCGGGGCGACCGAGGCCCAGCGCAGTTCGAACCAGTTGTCGGGGCGGTGGATGACCGTCACGTTGGCGCGCGTCGCCCACGGGATCATCTGGCGGTGCAACGGGATCAGGTGCGTCTGCGCGCGGAACTCGCGCAGCGCGGACTTGATCAGTTCCTCGCGCTTCTTCGGATCGGCTTCCTCGCTGGAGGCGGCGGCGAGCTGATCGAACTTGTCGTCGTGCCAGTTGCCGAAGTTGTACTGGCCGACCGACTTCTCGCCGCGGTTGCGCATCAGCGGCGTCATCGCGACTTCCGCATCGGTGATGCTGCCGCCCCAGCCGTACAGGTAGAGGCTGGTGTCGAGCTTCTCCAGCTTGGGGAACATCAGCACGCGCGGCTGCGCGTTGACGCTCACCTTCACCTTGAGCTGCGCCCACATCGACGCCAGCGCCAGGCAGATGCGCTCGTCGTTGATGTAGCGGTTGTTGGTGCAGTCCAGCGTCACCTCGAAGCCGTTGGCGTAGCCGGCGTCGGCCATGAGCTTGCGCGCCGCGGCCAGGTCGAAGGGCAGGCGCGTCTCCAGCTGCGGGTCGCTGAACGCGCCCAGCGGCGACGGCGTCAGCCCGCCTGTGGGCAGGCTCAGGCCGTTCATCAGCTTGGTGCGCATCGTGTTGATGTCGATCGCCTGGTACAGCGCCTGGCGCACGCGCAGGTCCTTGAACGGGTTCTTGTCGCCGGGCACCTTGCCGTACAGCAGCTTGTCGCGCGACTGGTCCATGCCGATGAACACGATCCGGTTCTCGGGGCCTTCCTGGACCTTGACCTGAGCCGTCTGCTTCAGCTTCGGGATGTCGCGCGGCGAGGGGTCGAGCACGAAGTCGATCTCGCCCGACACCAGCGCCGCCAGGCGCGTCGCGTCGTTGGCGATCGGCGTGTAGACCGCGTCCTGCACGTTGCCGTCGAACTTGCCCCACCAGGCCGGGTTGCGCTTGAAGGTGGTGCGGATGCCGGGCTCGCGGGCCACCATCGCGTACGGCCCGGTGCCGTTCGAATGCGTGGCGGCGTAGGTCTCCTGCTTGTCCTTGAAGTTCTGCGGCTTGACCACGTTGTGCTGCTCGCACCACTTGCGGCTCATGATGAACAGCGTGTCCAGGTGCTGCAGGAAGATCGGATTGACCTTGTCGAGCTGGAACTCGACCGTGAAGTCGTCGATCTTCTTCGGCGTGCCGACGGCCTGCGCGTAGACGCTGATCTGCGAATACGGATCCTTCGCCCGGTTGATCGAGAACACCACGTCGTCCGCCGTGAACGGCGTGCCGTCCTGGAACTTCACGCCCTGGCGCAGCTTCAGCCGCCACAGCGTCGGCTTGAGCTGCGTCCACTCGGTGGCAAGACCCGGCACCAGGTTCAGGTTGCGATCGCGGGAGACCAGGCGCTCGTAGACCTGGCCGTTCATCGCATTGGTGACGATCTCGTTCTGCGAATGCGGGTCGGCCGTCTGCATGTCGCCCTGGCTGGCCCAGCGCAGCGTCTGCGCGTGCGCGCTGCCCACGAGGAGGGCCATCGTGAGCGGGATCGCGGCCAGGGCGCCGACTGTGCGCGAACGAACGGAGGCGGTGCGCGAGATGGAACGGAACAGCATGGTGGTCATCTCTGAGCTCTGAGGGAACGGGGAAGGGCCGTCGAGTTTATGGGCACCGGCGGAAGCTGCGACAATGCACGACTATTGCCCGGGCGCCTCGCCGCCCACGCAGGGCCCGGCGCACGCCGAACGGCCCCCAGGTCAACCCACGAAACGCTGAAGAACCATCGCCATGGCTCAATACGTCTTTTCGATGAACCGCGTCAACAAGACGGTTCCTCCGAAGCGCCACATCCTCAAGAACGTCTCGCTGTCCTTCTTCCCCGGCGCCAAGATCGGCGTGCTGGGCCTGAACGGCTCGGGCAAGTCCACGCTGCTGAAGATCATGGCCGGCGTCGACAAGGAGATCGAGGGCGAGGCCATCCCGATGCCCGGCATCAAGATCGGCTACCTGGAGCAGGAGCCGCAGCTGAACCCGGACCAGACCGTGCGTGAAGCGGTCGAGGAAGGCATCGGCGGCGTGCTGGCCGCCAAGAAGCGCCTGGACGAGGTCTACGCCGCGTATGCCGAGGACGGCGCCGACTTCGACGCGCTGGCCGCCGAGCAGGGCGAGCTGGAAGCCATCATCGCCGCCGCCGGTTCCGAGAACACCGACCTGCAGCTGGAGCTGGCCGCCGACGCGCTGAACCTGCCGCCGTGGGACGCCAACATCGGCGTGCTGTCCGGCGGCGAGAAGCGCCGCGTCGCGCTGTGCCGCCTGCTGCTGTCCAAGCCCGACATGCTGCTGCTGGACGAACCGACCAACCACTTGGACGCCGAATCGGTCGAGTGGCTGGAGCAGTTCCTGCAGCGCTTCCCCGGCACCGTGGTGGCCATCACCCACGATCGCTACTTCCTGGACAACGCCGCCGAGTGGATCCTGGAACTGGACCGCGGCCACGGCATCCCCTGGAAGGGCAACTACTCCGACTGGCTGGACCAGAAGGAACGCCGCCTGGAGCAGGAACAGAAGACCGAGGACGCCCGCGCCAAGGCGATGAAGGAAGAGCTGAAGTGGGTGCGCTCGAACGCGAAGGGCCGCCAGGCCAAGAGCAAGGCGCGTCTGGCCCGCTTCGAGGAACTGAGCGACGTCGACTACCAGAAGCGCAACGAGACCAACGAGATCTTCATCCCCGTGGCCGAGCGCCTGGGCAATGAAGTGATCGAGTTCGAAGGCGTGACCAAGTCCTTCGGCGACCGCGTGCTGATCGACAACCTGTCGTTCAAGGTCCCGGCGGGTGCCATCGTCGGCATCATCGGCCCCAACGGTGCCGGCAAGTCGACGCTGTTCCGCATGATCCAGGGCGTCGAGACGCCGGACAGCGGCACGGTGAAGATCGGCAAGACGGCCAAGCTGGCCTTCGTCGACCAGAGCCGCCAGAGCCTGGACGCCAACAAGACCGTGTGGGAAGACGTCTCCGGCGGTCTGGACAACATCATCGTCGGCAAGTTCGTGATGCCGTCGCGCGCCTACATCGGACGCTTCAACTTCAAGGGCAACGACCAGCAGAAGATGGTCGGCCAGCTGTCCGGCGGTGAACGCGGCCGTCTGCACCTGGCCAAGACCCTGGCCCAGGGCGGCAACGTGCTGATGCTCGACGAACCGTCGAACGACCTGGACGTCGAAACCCTGCGCGCGCTGGAAGAGGCGCTGCTGGAGTTCGCCGGCTCGGCGATGGTGATCTCCCACGATCGCTGGTTCCTGGACCGCATCTGCACGCACATCCTGGCCTGCGAAGGCGATTCGCAGTGGTTCTTCTTCGACGGCAACTTCCACGAGTACGAAGCTGACAAGAAGAAGCGCCTCGGCGAAGAAGGCGCGCGTCCCAAGCGCGTGCGCTTCAAGCCCATCACTTAATCTTCTCGGCTCCCAGCCGTCAGGCCGGCCCTCTGGGGCAGGTCTTGCCAGGCGCCCGCGATGTCTCGATTTCAAGAGGCGCCGCGGGCGTTTTTCATTGGGGTCGATTCATTTCACGAATCTTTACGGGACACCCACGGCCAATTGACGCGCGCCGCCGACCATTTCCTCACCCCAGAACGATTTGGAGATTCCGAGATGGTCAAGAGCTTCTCCCGCCCCCTGAAGATGCTGGCCCTGGCCGCGACGATGAGCGTGGCCGCCCTGGCGGCCCAAGCCCAGCCGGCCCCCGGCGACGCGCCGCCGCCCCCGCCGCACGGCATGCACCGCGGCGGTCCGGACTTCGGCGGTCCCGGCTTCGGCCCGATGGGCCCCATGCACGGCAAGCTGCTGAAGGACGCCGGCGTCACCGATGCGCAGCAGGCCCAGATCAAGCAGATCTTCGAGGCCGCGCACAAGGACCTGAAGGCCCAGCGCGACACCGACCGCCAGCTGCACGAACGCATGCAGGCGCTGTTCACCGCGCCGACCGTGGACGCCAACGCCGTCGAGCAGGTGCGCCAGCAGATGCACGCGTCCCATGACGTCGAATCCAAGCGCATCACGCTGGCGATGATCGACGCGTCGCGGGTCCTGTCGCCCGAGCAGCGCGCCAAGATCGCCCAGCTGAAGAACCAGCAGCGCGAGAAGATGAAGGAGCGCATGAAGGACCGCGCCGAGCGCGCCAAGGAACGCCGCGGCGCCAACGAGGCCAACCCGGTCCCGAAGCCTTTCACTGACCGCTGAACGCACGAGGCCGGCTATGCTTCAGTCTTTCGATGAGTCCGCGGCGCGCGGCCTGGCCGATCCGGCCCGGTCGGTGGCTGCACCGCAACGCCCGATGAACCCACGACTGCTCCTGATCGACGACGACGCCCGGCTCACCGCGATGCTGGGCGACTACCTCAGCAGCGCCGGCTTCGACGTCAGCTTCGCCGGCTCGCTCGCGCAAGGCCGCACCGAGCTCGAGGCCGGCCAGTTCGAGCTGCTGGTCCTGGACCTGATGCTGCCCGACGGCGACGGCCTGGAGTTCTGCCGCCAGCTGCGCGGCGACAAGCGCTGGCGCCGCCTGCCGGTGCTGATGCTGTCGGCGCGCGGCGAGCCGATGGATCGCATCCTCGGTCTGGAACTGGGCGCGGACGACTACCTGCCCAAGCCTTTCGAACCCCGGGAGCTGCAGGCCCGCGTGAAGGCGCTGCTGCGCCGCACCGAGCCGCAGGCCATGGGCGACGAAGTGCTTCGCTTCGGTCGTCTGGAGATCGATCTGGCCGCGCGCCAGGTGCGCCTGGACGGCAACGCCTGCGACCTGACCAGCCACCAGTTCGACCTGCTGGTCGTGCTGGCGCAGAGTCCGGGCCGCGTGCTCTCCCGCGACCAGATCATGGACGCCCTCAAGGGCCATCCGCTGGAAGCCTTCGACCGCTCGATCGACGTGCACATCTCGCGCATCCGTTCGGTCATCGAGGACGACGCCAAGAATCCGCGCCGCGTGCTGACGGTGCGCGGCGCCGGTTACGTGTTCGCACGCAAGCAGGACGCCGAAGGCCTGGAATGAAAGCTGCGACGCGGTGAAGGCGCTGTACCTGCGCATCTACATCACCGTCGTGGTGGTGTTGCTGGCGTTTGCGCTCGGCTCGGCGTGGCTCTTCCAGGGACGCATCGAGCAGGAGCGCGGCACCTTCGAGCAAGCCGCGTCGGAGCGCCTGGTAGCGCTCGCGGTGCTGGTGCAGCGCGCCTTGCCGCCGGTGACGGCGTCCACGGACGAGCAGGCCGACGCCGTCGAGGACTGGGGCCAGCGCCTGCGCATGGCGCTGGCGTTGGAAGATTCGCGCGGGCGCCGCATCGGCGCCTCGCCGCTGTTCGAGCGCCGCGAAGACCTGCCCGGTTCGCGCGTGCAGCGCGTGCCGCTGGACGACGGCCGGCATCTGCTGTTCCTGCGTCTGGCCAGGCCGCCGGGCGCTTCGGGACCGACCGGCCAGGACAAGCTCGAAGCCGATGCGCGCGCCGCGAGCGGTCCGCACCGGATCCAACGTGAGCGTCGCGATCCGTTCGTCGACGGCCCGGCGCCGAACGATGCCCGCACGCCGATCCGGCGCGAACCGCGTCCGGAAGTCGAGCAGATGCGCCAGCGCATGCTGGATCGTCTGGAACAGCAACGCCGCGAGGATGCCGCGAACGGTTCCTGGCTGCCGGGCTGGATCCCGCGTCCGAGCGGCGAGGCCCTGGCCGTGCTGCTGGCGATGCTGTTCATCGCGGTCGCCGTCGGCGCCTATCCGGTCGTGCGCCGGCTCACGCGCCGGCTGGAATCGCTGAAGGCGGGCGTCGAGCAGTTCGGCTCCGGCGACCTGAGCTTCCGCGTGCAGGACAACGGCAAGGACGAGGTCGCCGCGCTGGCGACCAGCTTCAACCTCGCCGCCGAACGCATCGAAGCGCTGCTGAGATCGCAGAAGAGCCTGCTGGCCAACGCGAGCCATGAGCTGCGCTCGCCGCTGGCGCGGCTGAAGATGGCCTTCTCGATGCTGGACGATGCGTCCCCCGCGCAGCGCGCGCGGTTGGGGCAGGAGATCAACACCAACATCGTCGAGCTCGACGCGCTGGTCGAGGAAGTGCTGCTGGCCAGCCGCCTCGAAGGCGGCGCGCAGTCGCTGAGGCTGGAGCCGGTCGATCTGCTGGCCATCGCCGCCGAGTCCGCCGCGCTGGGCGACGCCGAGCTGGAGATCGAGGAAGGCATCGAGCGCCTGCCGCTGAACGGCGACGATCGCCTGCTGCGCCGCGCGCTGCGCAACCTGCTGGAGAACGCTCGCCGCTACGGCGGACCCGTCGTCGAGCTCAAGGTGCGTCGCGCCGGGCAGGATCGCGTCGAGCTGCAGGTCTGCGATCGTGGCCCGGGCGTGCCTGAACCGATGCGCGAGAGGATCTTCGAGGCCTTCTTCCGGCTACCCGGCCATGCCGAGGTGTCCGGCGGCGTCGGCCTGGGCCTGAGCCTGGTGAAACAGATCGCGACGGCCCATCAGGGCACCGTGCGTTGCGACGCCCGCGAAGGCGGTGGAAGCTGCTTCGTCATCACCTTGCCGCTGACGTGACTGCTCGTGGCGCGCAGGGGCGGCCACTCGTCGTTGCAAATGCTCGCCGTAGCGCTGCTACGGCTGTGCTTTGCGCCTAGATTGGCAGCCCCTGCGCACCCCGCTCAGTCACGTCGGGGGATGTTGAGATCCTCTCGCCGATGCACGAGGGCCAGCAGGATGCTGAGCCCGATCGCGGCCGCCGCCAGACCGACCGAGGCGGCACTCCAGAAGCCCATCGCGCCCTGCATGATTGCGGGCAGCGCGACGGCGTGATCGCCGAAGACCAGCCAGTAGCCGCCGCCCAGCCCGAGCCCCCAGATCGCGAACGCGTAGATCAGCATCGGCGCGGTCGCGATGTGATGGGCGCGCAGCACGAAGGCGGCCACGGTCTGGCCGGCGTCGGAGACGTGGAAGAGCCACAACCAGCCCAGCAGGGGCAGGGCGGCGGCGATCACGGCGGTGTTGCTCGTGTACAGCCCCAGCACCTGCTCGCGCAGCGAGAACACCACGCCGCCCAGCACGAACGCAATCGCCAGGGCGATCTCCAGGCCGTGCCAGCCGAGCCGGCGTGCCGCCGCGTAGTCGCGCGCGCCCATCGCCTGCGCCACGAGCGTGCTGCAGGCGTTCGCCTGCGACAGCGGCAGCATGAACATCATCGCGACGAGGTTGGCGCAGAGCTGATGCCCCGCCACCGGCGTCGTGCCCAACCGCGCGATGAAGATCGCCATGAAGGTGAAGCCGGTGACCTCGATCAGCACCGACGCACCCATCGGCACGCCCAGCTTCAGCAGCCGCATCAGCGTGTCCTTGCGCGGACGGTGCAGCCCGCTGCGGGCGAAGCCGAAATCGGCATAGAACGGATCGCGGCGCAGCACGGCCAGCGCGATGAGCAACTGGCTCCACATCACGATCGCCGTGGCGATCGCGCAGCCGACCGCGCCCAGCGCCGGCACGTGCAGCGGCCCGAGCGTGAAGCCGCCGATCAGCAGCGCGCTGGCCGGGAACTTCAGCAGCAGCCCACCGATCTGCAGTGCCATCACGGCCTTGGGTCGCGACACCGCCGTGTTGAAGCCTCGATAGGCCGTGAACAGCAAGGCGGCCGGGAGCGCGATGCCCAGCATGCGCAGGTAGTCGCGGATCTTGGCGGCGATCTCGGGGCTGACCTGCGAGATTGCCAGGAAGGGTTGCGGGAACCACAGGATCAGTTCGCCGACGACCGTCAACGCCAGCGCGAGCCACGCGGCCTGGTGCAGGCTGTCGCCGGCCTCGGCCATGCGCTTCGCGCCGAAGAGCTGCCCGGCGACCGGCGAGATCGCCAGCACCACGCCCATCAGGCCGACGAAGACCGAGGTGTAGACGGCCGAGCCCACCGCCAGCGCCGCCAGGTCGATCGCGGAATGGCGCGCGACGAGCAGCGTGTCGATCGTCGAATAGGCCAGCACCGCGAGCTGCCCGATGAACACGGGCCACGCGAGCGGCAGGATCTGGCGCAGGCTGGCGAGCCGGCCGTGAAGCGCTGCGCTCAAGCGGAATCCTTGCCGGACGCGTCGGCACCGCCGGCGTCGGCCGGGCCGCTGGCGCCGCGCAACTCGATGGCGCGCTCCGCATACCGGTTGAAGCGCCACGCCGTGCCTTCGATCGTGATCCGGCGCCAGGTCGCGCGCTTCTCTCCGGGCGTCAGCACCGGCCAGTTCTGGACCTCGTCGAAGGTGCGACCGCAGCCCTTGCAGAGCTCGTCGCCCTGGCTGGTCGAGCAGATCGCGATGCACGGCGCGTCCGGCGTCGTGTCGTACCAGCGCAGCCAGGCCGCGAGCGCGCGCTGCGGCATGGAGTCCTCGTCGCACTCGGTCTCGTGGTGGAAGACCATCAGCGCATAGACCTCCGCCAGCGCGCGCAGCTCGGGCCCCAACGTCACGCCGTCGCCGGGCGAGCGCTGTCGCCACCAGTTGATGGCGGATTCGAGATCGGTGATGTGGATGCCGGCCATCTCTGTCGTCTCAGTCGCTTCTGTCGTCTCAGTAGTCGATGCCCATCGCGCCGCGCACCTCGCGCAGCGTCTTGCGCGCCACCGCACGGGCACGTTCGGTGCCGACCTCGACGATCCAGTGGACCTTCTTCGGATCGGCGAGCAGTTCGTCGGCGCGGGCGCGCCACGGCGCCTGCTCGTCGTGGATGGCCTCGATCAGCGGTTCCTTGCAGTCCAGGCAGCCGATGCCCGCGCTGCGGCAGCCGGCCTCGACCCAGGCGCGGGTGTCGCTGTCGGCGTAGACCTTGTGGAGCGCCCAGACGGGGCAGCGCTCGGGCTCGCCCGGATCGCCGCGGCGCACGCGCTGAGGGTCCGTCTGCATCTTGCGCACCTTGTCGGCCACCACCTCCGGCGCGTCGCGCATCGCGATCGCGTTGCCGTAGGTCTTGCTCATCTTGCGGCCGTCCAAGCCGGGCAGCCGCGAGGTCTCGGTCATCAGCGCCTGCGGTTCAGGGAACAGCGGCGCCGTCGGCGGCCGGTAGAGGTGGTTGAAACGGCGGGCGACTTCGCGCGTGACCTCAACGTGCGGCGCCTGGTCCTCGCCCACCGGCACGAAGGCCGCCTTGTAGATCAGGATGTCGGCCGCCTGCAGCAGCGGGTAGCCGAGGAAACCGTAGGTCGCCAGCTCGCGGTTCTCGGCCACGAGGTCCTTGTAGCTCGGCATCCGCTCCAGCCAGCTCGACGGCGTGCTCATCGCCAGCAGCGTGAACAGCTCGGCGTGCTCCGGCATGCGGCTCTGGATGAACAGCGTCGCCTGCTCCGGATCGACGCCGGCGGCCAGCCAGTCGACGACCATGTCGTAGACGCTCTGCTCCAGGCCTTCGCGGTGCTGGAAGTGCGTCGTCAGCGCGTGCCAGTCGGCAACGAAGAAGAAGCAGTCGTAGGCGTCCTGCAGCCGCACCCAGTTCTTCAGTGCACCGTGGTAGTGGCCGAGGTGCAGCGCGCCGGTCGGGCGCATGCCGGACAGCACGCGCTGGCGCGGGGTGGGGGTGGGGTGGTCGGTCATGGCGGAGGGCTGGGGCGGTGGCCGCGCCGGGGCGGGCGGTCTCGGAAAGAGGCCGGTCGTGCGACGACGGAACGACAACGACGGAACGGCAACGGCGGGAGGGCGATTGTAGGGAGCGGCGGACCGTGCGACACCGGTCATGCCCATGCCCTTGGCTACACTGCCGGCCCATGAAGAACATCGTGATCCTGATCTCCGGGCGAGGCTCCAACATGGAGGCCATCGTCCAGGCCTGCGCCGCCGGCGGATGGCCGGCCCGCATCGCCGCGGTGATCAGCAACCGGCCGGACGCCGGCGGGCTGGAATTCGCGCGGGCGCATGGCATTGCCACCGCGGTCGTCGACCACAAGGCCTTCGGCAAGGGCGATGCGGCGCGGGTGGCGTTCGACGCGGAACTGCAGCGCGTCATCGACGGCTTCGCGCCCGATCTGGTGGTGCTGGCCGGCTTCATGCGCATCCTGACACCGGGCTTCACCGGCCACTACGCGGGTCGGATGCTCAACATCCATCCGTCGCTGCTGCCGGCCTTCACGGGCCTGCACACCCATCAGCGCGCCATCGAGGCGGGCTGCCGCGTGGCCGGCGCGACGGTGCACTTCGTGACGGCGGAGCTCGACCACGGGCCGATCGTCGCGCAGGCGGTGGTGCCGGTGCTGGACGGCGACGACGAGGCGGCGCTGGCGGCGCGCGTGCTCAAGCTGGAGCACCGCATGTATCCGAGCGCCGTGCGCTGGTTCGTCGAGGACCAGCTCGCGACCGAGGGCGCGCGCGTCCTCCATCGCGGCGGCGATTCGCAGATGTTCAGCTGATCGTCCTGGCGCAGCGGAGCCTCGGCTCCGAGGCTGAGGCGTTCAGCCCAGCATGCCCGCCAGGAAGTTGATCGTGAGCGCCAGCACGACCGTGTTGAACACGAACGCCTGGATCGCCTGCACGAGGACCAGCCGCCGGATCGGTCTCGCGCTGACGACGACGTCCGAAGTCTGCGAGGTCGCGGCGACGGTCGCCGCGAAGTAGAAGAAGTCCAGGTAGTCGGGCGCTTCCTCGTCGCCGGGGAACTCCAGCCCGTGGGGCGCCTTCGGCCCGCTGTGGAACAGCGACGCGTATGCCAGGCCGAACTCCACCGGCAGCAGCAGCCAGGAGCCGGTCAGCGTCGCCGACGCCACCAGCAGATGCGGCCAGGCCTGCAGCAGGCCGGACTCCTTCACCTGCGCCAGCTCCAGCGCGATCGCCGCCATGCTCGCGGCGCCGCCGAGGATCGCCAGGATCAGCACCGTCGGCGCGCTGTCCGCGACGGCGCGGGCCTGCTCCTCGACGTCGTCCGCGTCGGTGCGGAACATCATCCAGCCGATCAGCACGAGGTAGGTCCAGACGCCGGCGCTCCAGCCGAGCAGCGTGCGGGTGTGCCAGGCCAGTTCGACCGGCCAGGCCGCCGCCAGCAGGGCGCCGGTCGCCGCGCCGATCAGCAGGCGGGGACGACGCTTGATCTGGTGCAGCAAGGGCATGGGCGTTCGTCCGGGAATCCGTCCGGGCTCAATCCGGGATGCGGGCGAAGCGGGGCTGGACCACGCCGTCGATCTCGACGGTGCCGACGAACATGTCGTAGGGGCGCACCCACAGGCCGCTGTCGCTGTAGAGCGGCGCGTAGAGCACCAGCGCCTCCAGCGTCTCGCTGTGGCGGACGACGCCGCGCACCTCGTACTCGCCGCCCTTGTAGTGGCGGTAGCGGCCGGCGGGCGCCTCCGGCAGAGGCGGCAACGGGTCGCCGGCGCCGTGCGCCGCGGGGTCCTGGGTCGTGTGGGAATCGCTCATGGAGGAGGGTGCGTGACGGCGGGGACAGGGCAGGGCGCGGTCCCGGGCCCGGAGCCTGGGATAATCGGGCGATGCATCCTAATGCCCTTCTTGAACTCTGCGCCGAACTGGTGGACAGCCTGCTGCTGTTCGACAAGCCCGCCGACTCCCTCGTTTCCGACTTCTTCCGGGCGCACAAGGCGCTCGGCCAGCGTGAGCGCCACACCGTGGCCGAGACCGCCTACGCCGTGCTGCGCCTGCGTCCGGTGCTGCAGCATCTGGCCCAGTCGGGCCGCGGTCCGATGTCGCGGCGTCTGGCGATCCTCGCCTGGGCCGGCAGCGAGGCCTTCCTCCGCGCCGCGCTCAACGACGAAGAGCAGCACTGGCTCAAGCAGGTGGCGAAGATCGACCGCACCAAGCTGCCGGCGAAGCTGCGACACAACCTCCCCGACTGGATCGTCGACCCGCTGAAGCAGCGTCTGGGCGACGAGCAGTTCTGGCAACTGGCCGAAGCCGTCAACGTCCCGGCGCCGCTGGACCTGCGCGTCAACCTGTTGAAGGCCAAGCGCGAGGACGTGCAGGCCGCGCTCCAGGAGAAGGGCTTCGCGTCGTCGCCGACGCCGTTCTCGCCCTGGGGCCTGCGGCTCGAAGGCAAGCCGGCGCTGCAGAAGCTCGACGTCTTCACCAGCGGCCAGGTCGAGGTCCAGGATGAGGGCAGCCAGTTGCTGTCCCTGCTGACCGAAGCCAAGCGCGGCGAGATGGTCGTCGACTTCTGCGCCGGTGCGGGCGGCAAGACGCTGGCGCTGGGCGCCGCGATGCGCAACACCGGTCGGCTCTACGCGTTCGATGTCTCGGGGCACCGCCTCGACAAGCTCAAGCCGCGCCTGGCGCGCAGCGGACTGTCCAACGTCTACCCGGTGCAGATCAGCAACGAGCGCGACGAGCGCGTGAAGCGTCTGGCCGGGAAGATCGACCGCGTGCTGGTCGATGCGCCGTGTTCGGGCCTGGGCACGCTTCGCCGCAATCCGGACCTGAAATGGCGCCAGTCGCCGGAGGGCATTCAGGAACTGCACGCCAAGCAGCTGGCGATCCTGAACAGCGCCTCGCGCCTGCTCAAGCCGGGCGGTCGCCTGGTCTACGCGACCTGCTCGCTGCTGGATGCCGAGAACGAGTCGGTCGCCGAGGCCTTCGCCGAGGCCCACCCCGACTTCAACTTCATCCCGGCACAGGACGTGCTGACGCATGCGCAGGTCGAAGCATCCCAGGCGGCATCGCTGTCGGAGAACGGCTATCTGCGCCTGTGGCCGCATCGTCACCAGAGCGACGGCTTCTTCGCCGCGGTCTGGGAGCGGAAGAAGTAAGCCAGCGGAGCCCGGCGCAGGATTTCGGCGCCGGAACGATGGTTTGTTTTTGATACGAACGGCTTGCACCGTTCGTTCGATCACGTCTTCAGGCCCTTCCAGTCCTGAAGCGTCAAAAGACCGGCGGGAAAGCGGCTTACATCCGGGCGATTTCTAGAGTGCGTCGCCTACAATGGGGGCTTCCTGTGGACAACTGGCTCCTCGCGAGCAGGGTTAGGACCGAATGAACGTATTGATGTCTGTGCATGACGCCATCCTGGCGTGGATGATCGACGGCCTCACCGGCGCCAGCTGGTGGCAGATCGTCGTCTTCACCTTGGTGGTGACGCATATCACCATTGCTGGCGTGACGATCTTCCTGCACCGCGCGCAGGCGCACCGGGCCCTGGACCTGGGTCCGATCCCGTCGCACTTCTTCCGCTTCTGGATGTGGTTGACGACCGGCATGGTCACCCGCGAATGGGTCGCCATCCACCGCAAGCACCATGCGAAGTGCGAGACCGTGGACGATCCTCACAGCCCCGTCACCCGCGGCATCAAGACGGTGATGACGCGCGGCGCCGAGCTGTATCGCGCCGAGGCCAAGAACGAGGAAACGATCAAGAAGTTCAGCCACGGCGTGCCGGACGACTGGATCGAGCGTCACGTCTACACGGGCCGTTCGGTCTGGGGTGTGTCGCTGATGATGATCATCGACCTGGCGCTGTTCGGCGTGGCCGGCATGGCGGTCTGGGCGATCCAGATGGCCTGGATCCCGTTCTGGGCGGCTGGCGTGATCAACGGCGTCGGCCACTACTGGGGCTATCGCAACTTCGAGGCGCAGGACGCGTCGACGAACGTGTCGCCGTGGGGCGTGATCATCGGCGGCGAAGAGTTGCACAACAATCACCACACCTACCCGACGTCGGCCAAGTTCTCGGTCAAGCCGTTCGAGTTCGACATCGGCTGGGGCTACATCCGCGCGATGGAGATGATCGGCTGGGCGAAGGTCCGCAAGACCGCGCCGCAGATCAAGACCGGCGAGCTCAAGGCCGTGGCCGACAAGGACACGCTGGAGGCCATCATCGCCAACCGCTATGAAGTGATGGCGCGTTATGCGCGCGGTCTGCGCGGCGCCTGCAAGGCCGAGCTGACCCAGCTGAAGGCGGCGGGTGAGCAGCACAGCGTCAAGTTCCACCAGTTCAAGCTGGCGACCCGCTGGCTGCACCGCGACGCCGAGAAGATCCCGGCGGCGTACCAGGCGCAGCTGGACGGCGCCCGCGCCGCGAGCCCGGTGCTCGACAAGCTGGTGACGATGCGCGAAGAGCTGCGTCAACTGTGGACCCGCACGAACGTGTCGGCCGAACAGCTGGTGCATGACCTGCAAGCCTGGTGCCGCAAGGCCGAGGAAAGCGGCATCGCTGAACTGAAGGCGTTCGCGACGGGCCTGCGTACCGTGCGCGTCTGATCGGACCGTCTGTCGGGTGATGAGTCGTCCTGAGTGACGGCCTTCACCGAGCGACAGATGAAGCAATGCAAAGGGCGCCCCTACAGGGCGCCTTTTTTCTTGGCGACGCCCATAATTTGTCCGGACTCTCAGACAAGGAGACTGACATGACGACCTCGACCTTCTTCAAGCGCGCCGCGCTGTTGGGCCTGACGAGCGTGAGCCTGGGGGCGATCGCCGCGGCCGCTCAGGCGCAGGCGGAAGTCACCTTCATCAAGCCGGAGAACTTCTCCGACATCGGCTGGATCGGCGTGGATCGTGACAACGCCATGAAGCAGCTGGAAGAGCATTTCAAGGCGCTCGCGGCGCGTGAGCTCCCCGGCAAGCAGCTCAAGATCGATGTCACGGACGTCGACCTGGCGGGCGAAGTCGAGCCGCGCGTCCGCACGGATCGCGTTCGCATCCTGCGGTCGGTGACGATCCCGCGCATGAGCTTCACCTACACGCTCAGCGAGAACGGCCAGGTGCTGAAGTCCGGCAAGGCCGACCTGAAGGACATGGACTACCAGAACAGCGGCGGCAACCGCTATTTCGACACCGAGTCCCTGCGCTACGAGAAGAAGATGATCGACGACTGGATGGCGCGCGAGCTGCTGGGCAAGGCGCACCTGGCGCCGGTCCGCTGATCGCGAGAAGGGCAGGGGCTGTGGCGGCCTCTGTTCATTGCTCCTGATGTGCGCTTGATCGCTGTCGATCGCCCATGAAAAAACCCGCCGAGAGGCGGGTTTTTTCTTCAAGGACCGGGCTGAATCACTTCAGCTTGGTTTCCTTGTACAGCACGTGCTTGCGTGCCTTCGGGTCGAACTTCATGAATTCCAGCTTTTGGGGCGTGGTCTTCTTGTTCTTGTTGGTGGTGTAGAAATGACCGGTGCCGGCAGTGGATTCCAGCTTGATCTTCTCGCGTCCGCCTTTGGATGCCATGGTGTCGCTCCTGGTTCAGTGATTAGGCTTGACCGCGCGAGCGCAGGTCGGCCAGCACGGCGTCGATGCCCTTCTTGTCGATCAGACGCAGACCTGCGTTGCTGATGCGAAGACGGACCCAGCGGTTTTCGCTCTCGACCCAGAAACGGCGGTATTGCAGGTTCGGGAGGAACCGGCGCTTGGTTTTGTTGTTGGCGTGGGAAACGTTGTTCCCGACCATGGGCTTCTTGCCCGTGACTTCGCAGACGCGTGCCATGAGGACACTCCGATACTTGTCATCCGGCGACCGTCCCAATCGTCCCGACCTTGCTGTCGAGTCGCGGGCGGCGGCCTCACCTCGCCATAGGGTGGCGGTATCCCATCTTCCTCGCGTCAAGATCCTTCACAGGTTGATGGCGCGGGGAAACGAAGAGTGTAGCAGAAACAGGCCGGCCCGCGCAAAGGCGGGCCGGTCGGGGTCTGGGTGCGGGCGCCCTGCGCGGGCGCCGCTCGCGCCGGGCGCGAGGGTCAGGCCGATTCCTGCTCCAGGAATCGCTGCGCATCCAGCGCGGCCATGCAGCCCGTGCCGGCGCTGGTGATGGCCTGGCGATAGACGTGGTCCTGCACGTCACCGGCGGCGAACACGCCCGGCACGCTGGTCATCGTGGCGAAGCCTTCCAGGCCGCTCTTCGTACGGATGTAGCCGTCCTTCATCTCGATCTGGCCTTCGAAGATGTCGGTGTTGGGCTTGTGTCCGATGGCGATGAAGCAGCCCTGCAGCTTGACGTCCGTCGTCGTGCCGTCCTGCGTGCTCTTGATGCGCACGCCGGTCACGCCGCTGGCGTCGCCCAGCACTTCGTCCAGCGTGTGGAACACGTGCAGTTCGATCTTGCCGGCCTTGACCTTCTCCATCAGCTTGTCGACCAGGATGGGCTCGGCGCGGAACTTGTCGCGACGATGGATCAGGTGGACCTTGCTGGCGATGTTGGACAGGTACAGCGCTTCCTCGACCGCGGTGTTGCCGCCGCCGACCACGCAGACTTCCTGCTCGCGATAGAAGAAGCCGTCACAGGTCGCGCAGGCGCTGACGCCGCGGCCCATGAACGATTCTTCCGACGGCAGTCCCAGGTATTGCGCCGAGGCGCCGGTGGCCAGCACGACCGCATCGGCCGTGTAGACCGCGCTGTCGCCGGTCAGCGTGAACGGACGCTTGGAGAAGTCGACGCTGTTGATGTGGTCGAAGACGATCTCGGTCTGGAAGCGCTCGGCATGTTCCTGGAAGCGCTGCATCAGTTCCGGACCCTGCACACCCATCACGTCCGCGGGCCAGTTGTCCACTTCGGTCGTGGTCATCAACTGACCCCCTTGCGCCATGCCCGTCACCAGAAGCGGCTTCAAGTTGGCACGCGCCGCGTAGATGGCGGCGGTGTAGCCGGCGGGGCCGGAACCGAGGATCAGCAGTTGGGCGTGGCGGGTGTTTTGGCTCATGACGGGGGAGATGGGGGTGCGTTCATCGGTCGCAAGGGACCGGGCAGGGACGACAGCCTAAGGCGACGCGCGGGCGGCCTATGGCGTTGACCCTATGAACAGGCGTGAACAAATTGGCACAATGCATCCATTCTAGGTGGCGGGTCCCTCTGCCATCCTGAGATCCACGATTGACCCTAACCACCGACAGGAGGCATCCCTTCATGGCCATGTTGTCCAACTTGGATCTGATCCGCAGGGTTCCCTTGTTCTCCCTGCTGACCGCCGACCAGGCCCAGTCCATCGCGGACAGCGTCGTCAAACGGCGCTTCAAACGCGGCGAGTTGATCGTCGAGCAGGGCACCAAGTCCAATGCGCTCTTCATCCTGCTCAACGGCCGCGCCCGCGTGCTGACCGCGGACAGCCGTGGCCGCGAAGTCATCCTCGCCGTGCTGCAGCCCGGCGACTACGTCGGCGAGATGAGCCTCATCGACAACGAACCCCACTCGGCCACGGTCCGTGCCGAGGTGCAGACCGACATGCTGGTGCTGGGCCGCGCCGATTTCGGCCGCGGTCTGCCGGAGTCGTCCAGCCTCGCCTACGGCATCCTGCGCGGCCTCGTGGCGCGCCTGAGAAACGCGGACCGCCAGATCGAATCGCTCGCGCTGCTCGACGTCTACGGCCGTGTCGCGCGCACGCTGCTGGACATGGCGGAGGAAGAGAAGGGCGTGAAGATCATCCGCGGCAAGGTGTCCCGGCAGGACATGGCCAAGGTCGTCGGCGCGTCGCGCGAGATGGTCAGCCGCGTCATGAAGGACCTGGAGGACAAGGGCGTCATCGAGACGCTCGAGAACGGCTCCGTGGTCATCAAGGAACGTCTGCAGCACGACTGACGATCCCGGTGGCGCGCCCGTTGAAGCGCCTGTCGACGCAAGGTCGATCGGCGCTTCAACGTTTCTTCACCTTGGTGGGGAGCCTCCTGTCCGGGACGCGGGGCTTGTGCGTCACAATCGAGGGATGAGTTTTCCCGGTTCCCTGCTGGGCGGCGGTGACGACGCCGCCCCGACCGAGCGCCCCGCGCCGGCACGCAAGTCCAAGAAGGCCGCGCCGCCGGCCGCTCCACCCACGCCCCCCAGCCCGCTGCGCACGCCGCTGTGGCTGCTGCTCGGCGCGATGGTGTGGTGCCTGGTCTTGCTCGCGATGGTCAGCCATGACCGCGCGGACGCCGCCTTCAGCACCGCCGGCACCTCGGCGCCGGCGCACAACCGCGTCGGCGCGCTCGGCGCCTGGATCTCCGACCTGATGCTGTTCGGCTTCGGCTACTCCTGCTGGTGGCTGGTGCTGATCTCGCTGCGCGCGTGGCTGAGCGGCCTGGCGCGCATGCTGCGCGCCGACGGTTCGTCCGTGCCCACCGTCAAGGACCGCCTGCCGGCCCTCGCCGGCGTCGCCCTTTTGATGGCCGCGAGTTGCTCGCTCGAATGGACGCGGCTGTGGCGATGGGACGAATTCCTGCCCGGCGGACATGCCGGCGGCGTGCTCGGCTACTGGCTGGGGCCGCTGAGCATGAAGCTGCTGGGCTTCGCCGGTTCGGGCGTCGTGTGGATCGCGGCGCTGGTGGCCGGCGTCTCGCTGGCGCTGAAATTCTCCTGGCTGCGCCTGGCCGAACAGATCGGCACCAAGATCGAAGCCCTGATCGAGAAGCGCACCGAGCGCCGCGAGATCGCCGAGGACAAGCGCGTCGGCAAGGAAGCCAAGCGCGAGCGCGAAGCCGTCGTCGAGGTCGAGCGCCTGGTCGAGGAAGAGCACCACATCCCCATCGTCATCGAACCGCCGGTGGCGGAGGTGCCGAAGTCCACGCGCGTCATCAAGGAACGGCAGCAGACGCTGTTCACCGATCCGACGGATGCCAAGCTGCCGCAGGTCGACCTGCTGGACTCGCCGCCGCCGCGCATCGAGACGGTGACGCCCGAATCGCTGGAGATGACCAGCCGCATGATCGAGAAGAAGTTGAAGGATTTCGGCGTCGACGTGCGGGTGGTGGCGGCGTCGCCGGGGCCGGTGATCACGCGCTATGAGATCGAGCCGGCGACCGGCGTGAAGGGCTCGCAGATCCTGGGCCTGGCCAAGGACCTGGCGCGCTCGCTGAGCCTGACCTCGATCCGCGTGGTCGAGACCATCCCGGGCAAGAACTACATGGCGCTGGAGTTGCCGAACGCGCGCCGCCAGACCATCCGCCTGTCGGAGATCCTCGGCTCGCAGGTCTACGCCGACGCTGCGTCGCCGCTGACGATGGGCCTGGGCAAGGACATCGTCGGCCTGCCGGTGGTGGCCGACCTGGCCAAGATGCCGCACTGCCTGGTGGCCGGCACGACCGGTTCGGGCAAGTCGGTGGGCATCAACGCGATGATCCTGTCGGTGCTCTACAAGGCCGAGGCCCGCGACGTCCGCCTCATCCTGATCGACCCGAAGATGCTGGAAATGAGCGTCTACGAAGGCATCCCGCATCTGCTGGCGCCGGTCGTGACCGACATGAAGCAGGCCAGCAACGCGTTGAACTGGTGCGTCAACGAGATGGAGCGCCGCTACAAGCTCATGTCCAAGATGGGCGTGCGCAATCTGGCGGGCTTCAACAAGAAGATCGCCGACGCGGCCGAGCGCGAGGAAAAGATCCCCAACCCGTTCAGCCTGACGCCGGAAGAGCCGGAGCCGCTGGAGCGTCTGCCGCACATCGTCGTCGTCATCGACGAGCTGGCCGACCTGATGATGGTGGTCGGCAAGAAGATCGAGGAATTGATCGCCCGCCTGGCGCAGAAGGCGCGCGCGGCCGGCATCCACCTGATCCTGGCCACGCAGCGTCCGTCGGTCGACGTGATCACCGGCCTGATCAAGGCCAACATCCCGACGCGGCTGTCCTTCCAGGTGTCGAGCAAGATCGACTCGCGGACCATCCTCGACCAGATGGGCGCCGAGGCGCTGCTGGGCATGGGCGACATGCTCTACATGGCCTCGGGCACCGGCCTGCCGGTGCGCGTGCACGGCGCCTTCGTCAGCGATGACGAAGTGCACCGCGTCGTCGAGTACCTGAAGGAGCAGGGCGAGCCCAACTACATCGAAGGCATCCTGGAAGGCGGTGTGCTCGATGGCGATGGCGGCAGCGACGGACTGCCCGGCCTGACCGCGGGCGGCGACGGCGAGTCCGACCCGATGTACGACCAGGCCGTGGCCATCGTGCTGCAGCACAAGCGGGCGTCGATCTCGCTGGTGCAGAGACATCTGCGCATCGGCTACAACCGGGCGGCCCGTTTGCTGGAGCAGATGGAGAAATCCGGGGTGGTCTCGTCGATGGCCACCAACGGCAACCGCGACATCATCGTGCCCAAGCGGGACGACTGACCGCGACGTAGATGAAGGCCCCTTCCATGTTCCGATCCTTGACCCGAAGCATCGCGGCGCTGGCCGTCTGCTTCACGACCCTGGCCCACGCCGACGGCGTGAGCGCCCTGCAGCAGTTCGTCAGCGAAGTGAAGAGCGGCCGCGCGAGCTTCACGCAGACCGTGACCGCGCCCGACGGCAAGCGCAAGAAGACGACGACCGGCACCTTCGAGTTCCAGCGTCCCAACCAGTTCCGCTTCAGCTATGCCAAGCCGGCGGAGCAGCTGATCGTGGCCGACGGCAAGGAAGTGTGGATCTACGATCCCGACCTGCAGCAGGCCAGCGTCCGCAACATGGACCAGGCGCTGGGCGCGACGCCGGTCTCGCTGCTGGCGGGCGGTGACCTGGCCAAGGACTTCACCTTGAAGGCCCTGCCTGCGGCGAACGGCCTCGATTGGGTGCAGGCGACGCCCAAGCGCAACGACAGCAGCCTGCAGAGCCTGAAGCTCGGCTTCAAGGGCCGCGAGCTGGGCGCGCTGGAGATCGTGGACGGCTTCGGCCAGCAGTCGGTGATGCAGTTCAGCGCGATCGAGCCCAACGCCAAGGTGTCCGCCGATCGCTTCCGCTTCACGCCGCCAGCGGGCACCGACATCGCCCGCCAGCCTTGAACGTTGAACGCTGAACGGCTGGTGAGCCTGCATCGATGAGCAACGCGTCGCTCTTCCCGGACGAGTTCGATCCCGTTCCCAGCGGACGGCCTTCGGCGGCCGTGGCCAGTGCCCACGCGCCGCTGCCCGAGCGTCTGCGACCGCGCAAGCTGGACGAGGTCGTCGGCCAGCGCCATCTGCTGGGCGAGGGGATGCCGCTGCGCGTGGCGCTCGAAAGCGGCCGGCCGCACTCGATGATCCTGTGGGGCCCGCCTGGCGTCGGCAAGACGACGCTGGCGCGCCTGATGACGCAGCATTTCGACGCGCAGTTCATTGCGATCTCCGCGGTGCTGGGCGGCGTCAAGGACATCCGCGAAGCGGTCGAGCGCGCGCAGGCCGCGGCGGGACAGGGCCGGCGCACGATCGTGTTCGTCGACGAGGTCCACCGCTTCAACAAGGCGCAGCAGGATGCCTTCCTGCCGCATGTCGAGTCGGGACTGTTCAGCTTCATCGGCGCGACGACGGAGAACCCGTCGTTCGAGGTGAACTCGGCGCTGCTGTCGCGGGCGACGGTGCATGTGCTGAAGTCGCTCGACGAGCAGGACATGCGCGAGCTGCTGGCGCGCGGACGTGAGGTGCTGGGCGCGCCGCCGGTGAGCGAGGCCGCCACGCTGCGGCTGATCGGTTATGCCGACGGCGACGCGCGGCGTCTGCTGAACACGCTGGAGACCGTGGCGCAGTTGACGCCGGCGGGCACGGCGGAGATCGACGAGGCGCTGCTGGAACGCACGCTCGGCGAGCAGCTGCGGCGCTACGACAAGGGCGGCGACCAGTTCTACGATGTGATCTCGGCGCTGCACAAGTCGGTGCGCGGGTCCAACCCGGACGGCGCGCTGTACTGGCTGGTGCGCATGCTCGACGGCGGCGTCGACGCGCGCTACATCACGCGACGGCTGATCCGCATGGCGAGCGAGGACATCGGCAACGCCGACCCTCGCGCGCTGCGCATCTGCCTGGATGCGGCCGAAACTTATGAGCGCCTCGGTTCGCCGGAAGGCGAGCTCACGCTGGCGCAGGCGGTCGTCTATCTGGCGATCGCGCCGAAGTCGAACGCCGTCTACAACGCCTACAACCAGGTGCGCGCGCTGATCAAGCAGGACAGCTCGCGACCGGTGCCGGTGCATCTGCGCAATGCGCCGACGCGCCTCATGAAGGAGCTCGGCTACGGCAAGGCCTATCGCTACGCGCATGACTTCCCGGGGGCGTACGTGGCGGGCGAGCAGTACCTGCCGGACGGCCTCGAGGACCAGCGCTTCTACGAGCCCGTGCCACGCGGTCTGGAGATCAAGATCGGGGCGCGCCTCGACGAGCTGCGGCGGCTGGATGCCGGAGCGCTCGGGCAGGCGGATGCCAACGGCGGCGCCGGCTTCGGCGATGACGGCGAGGGCTGATCGATGAACACGCGGATCGTCGGTGCCGTGACCGGGTTGATCCTGACGCTGGTCTCGATGGCCGATGCGTCGTTCGCCGAGGCCGCCACCGTCAAACCGCGGCTCGCTGCGCCATCGGCTTCCGCTTCCCGCCCCGCGCAGCCGCCCGAAGGTCCGACGCTCAACCGCATCCGCGAGACCGGCGTCGTCGTCATCGGCTACCGGCCGGCGTCGGCGCCGTTCAGCTACCTCGATGCGCAGCTGCGGCCGACAGGCTATTCAGTCGACCTCTGCGAACGCGTGATCGCCTCGCTGCGCGTGAGGCTCAAGCTGCCCGACCTGGAAGTCCGCCGGGTCGCGGTCGGTTCCGCGACCCGCATGCCGATGGTCAGCAACGGCACGCTGGACATGGAGTGCGGCATCACGACCAACACGGCCGAGCGCGCGCGCAGCCAGGCGTTCTCGGTGACCATCTTCGTGGCCGAGACCAAGCTGATGACGCGCCACGGCGAGAAGGTGCAGAGCCTGCTCGACCTGCGCGGCCGGCCCGTGGTGAGCACGATCGGAACGACCAGCATCCAGCACCTGGCCAAGGTCAACGAGCAGCAGGGGCTGAACATCCGCATCGTCGCCGGGCTGGACGATCCGGATGCGTTCCAGCTGCTGCGCAGCGGCCGCGCCGACGCGTTCATGATGGACGACGTCATCATCCGCGCACTCCTGGCGCAGCAAGGGGCCGCGGTGTCGGCGGACGACTATGTGATCTCCGATCGCGCGCTGACGGTTGAGCCCTATGCGATCGGGCTCAACCGCGACGATCCGATGTTCAAGACCATGGTTGACGACGTGTTGATCGGCCTGTTCCGCAGCGGCGAGATCCACGCGATCTACAAGCGCTGGTTCGAGTCGCCGCTGCCGCCGTCGGGCATCAACCTGAAGCTGCCGATGAACGCCGCTTTCCGGCGCGTGGTCGAGCAGCCGACGGACTCGCCGGATCCGGAGCGCTACCGCTGAGCGGCTTGATGGCCGACATGACGGCCGACGTGCGATCGCCGGCAACAGCGCCTGAGCAGCCGTCGCGCCCGTTCAGCAGTTCCACGAATCGCCGCGCGGCGAGACCCAGCGGGCGCGTCTGCGTCCACACCACGTCGACATAGAGTTGCAGCGCCGTCGTGAAGTTGCCGGCGGGGATCTGCACCAGTTCGCCGGAGGCCAGCGCCGCGCGCACGAAGCCCGAGGGCAGCCACGCCCAACCCAGCCCCGCAGCCACCATCCGCAGCGCCGCCACCGGACTGTCGGTGCGCCATTGCACCCGGGAAACGGCGATCCGCTTGTCGACGTCACAGGCGTCCCGGCCGGCGACGAGGATCTGACGTTCCGCGATGAGGTGCTCGTCGCGGAGCGCAGACGGTTCACGCGCGAGCATCGGATGCGAGGCCGCGGCGACGGCGATCAAGGTTTCACGCGCCACCTCCTGGAACTGCTCCGACGGATCGAGCCCTTGGCGCTCGAACACGAGGGCCAACTGTGCGCGGCCCGACTTCAGCATCGCGAGCGCATCCGCCTGCGGCGCGGTCAGCACCTCGACGTCCAGCAACGGGAACTCGGTGGACAGCGTCGTCAGCGCATCGCTCCACGGCGTCGCGGCGACGAGTTCGGGCACGACCGTGATCGTCATCGAGGGCTCCAGCCCCTGCGTCATCGACAGCGCGTGGCGGTTGAGCTGTCCGAGCTGCTCGGCCAGCAGCCGCGCCTGCGGCACCAGCGCGAGCGCCTGCGCGGTGGGGACGGGTTCCCGCCCGGCGCGATCGAAGAGGACGAGGTCGAGCTGGGCCTCGAGGTTCGCGATCGTCATGCTGACGGCCGAAGGCACGCGCCCCAGCGCGCGTGCAGCGGCGGAGAACGAGCCGTGATCGATCGCGGCGAGGAAGACACGGAGGTTGTCGAGGTCGAAAGCCATGGCGTGCTCTTGCATCTGTCAATGGATCTGCCAGTGAATCTATCAGTGGATCTGATGGATTCTGACTTTAAGTATCAGGAGCTCGAACATACAGTCACGGGCATCCGCTTTCAAGATCCACTTTCAAGGAGATGACGATGGTGTGGGGCGTGTTGTTTCTGGCCGGGCTGTTCGAGATCGGTTGGGCCGTCGGTTTGAAGTACACGGACGGCTTCACCCGCCTGTGGCCGACGGTGGGCACCGTGGCGGCGATGGTGACGAGCGTCGTGCTGCTGGGCTGGGCGCTGAAGCACCTCCCGGTGGGGACGGCCTATGCGGTATGGACGGGCATCGGCGCCGTCGGGACCGCGATCGCGGGCATCGTGCTGCTGGGCGAATCGGCGTCGCTGGCACGGCTGGCGTGCATCGGCCTGATCGCCGTGGGCATCATCGGCTTGAAGATGTTCTCGTCGCAGTGAGCTGGCCGAGGATCAGCGGAAAGTCTTGAGTGCCTGCTGGCCCGCCGGCGTCAGATAGGGCCAGACGGCGTCGATCGGCAGCGAGACATCTTCGGCGCACGGCGTCATCGCGTACGAGGCCTGCGTATGGAAGACGAGCTGCTTCGATTCCGGATGGATCGAGCTGCCCATCCAGCTCACCTCGTCGCGGCATTCGGCTTCCTCTCCGTTGCCGCCGCCGTCGGCGTAGGCTTTCACCAGCAGCTTGCCGAGGCGCGAGTCCTTCGGGATCTCCTTGCGCCACTCGGACCGCAGCCAGGAGGCGACGTCGGCCTCCGCCCCGGTGTCCAGGCGATAGGTGGTGACGCTGTTGCCGTGCCACGGATGCGCACCGCCGCAGTAGCCCTCGTTCCAGGTGTCGACGACGACGAAGGCGGCGTTCCAGGCAACGATCTTCTGCGTTTGCGAGGACTCATAGCCGGCTTCGGGGCCTCGATCACGCCGACCCTGCGCCATGCAGTCGACGTGATCGAGGACCGCGTCCGCGGCCTTGTCCCACAACGTGGCGTTCAGCGTTGCGATGGCGGGCGTCGTCCCAATCAGGCGGACGCCGACCTGCGTGGTGTCAGGTGTCGTGCCTCCGGCGCCGCCTCCCGGCACGGGGAAAGTCAGCGCCTCATAGCGGCGACCTTCGATCTGGGCCGCCTTTGCGGAGGTCGGCTTGAGCGCGGCCTTGCGGCTCGCGTTGTAGTCGCGCTCCTTGATCGCCACAGCGGTGATCGGCAGCGTCTTCGAGCCGTCGATGGAGCGCCACTCGCCGCTCAGCGTGCTGGCATCGCAACCGAGCTTCAGCCGGCCGGTCGGCTTTTCCTTGGCGTCGAGTTCCTGCCATTCGCCGGTCTTGGCATCGCGGACGAGCGTGAGGTCGCCGAGCGAGCCGCGGTAGTAGTAGCGGCCGATCGCAGGCCGCTCGCCCTCGGCAGGGTTGAGTTCCATCGACACCGGTGTGCTGCCCAGCGTGCCGCGCCAGGAGCCCTTGTCGCAGGGCTCGGCGGCGTGTGCCGCGGTTGGGACGAGCGTCGCCGCCAACGTCAGCGTGATCGACGCGTGAAGGCGGATAGCTGGGAGGCGGTGGAGGAGGGCGGATGGATGTGCGCGCATGACGACGACTGTAGCGAGCGCAGGGCATGACGCTTGCCGACGAAGGTCATCGAGACATCCTGGAGATTGCCATGCCTGACTTCGACAAGCCTCGCGACAAGGCCTACGACCACGAGCAGGAAGCCGCCTACTGGCGCGACAACTACGCCAAGCGGCCCTACATCCAGCAAGGCGACACGCACGATGACTTCGGTCCCGCGTACGCCTACGGCGTCGACGCGTTCGCCCGCTACCCCGACCGCGAGTTCGAGGACTTCGAGGCCGAACTGCACCGCGACTGGGGCAACCAGCGCCAGGGCTCCTCGCTGGAATGGGCGAGGGCGAAGCCCGCCGTGAAGGATGCCTGGGATCGCATCAAGGAGGCGTCGAACATGCCGCCGTCGACGCGCTGAAGCGCACCATCGAGGGTGACGTCGCGCCTCAGCAGGGAGCGGTGATCGCGCCAAACAACCCGTTGAGGACGTTCGTCGTCACCCGCGCCCGATTCAGGACGATGTCGCCGAGCAGCGCGGTTACGCCGGCAAGCCAGGCGGCGTAGCCGAGCCCCACGTAGTCGCTGAAGAGGAGGGTGTGCAGCCAGTCCTGGGCGAAGAGATAACCGTAGCCGGTGATTCCGACCGCCACGAGGATCAACAGCGCCGGCACGGTCAGTTGGATCGCCGCGCGAGGCCGCCACCATGCGATCAGCGTGAGCAGGGCGAAGGCGGTGGCATTGGTGCCGGTGACGATGCGGAATTCGCGCAGCCACTGCCGGCTCACGGAGGCGTAGGCCGTCTCGGCGATATGGCGCAAGGACTGCTCTGCAGCGGTGATGGTGGCGACGCGATCGCGCGCGCTGTCTTCGATCAGTTGGGCGATCCGGCGGCGGCATTCGCAACTGGCGTCCTGCATGTTGGCGAGGACGGTCTGCGTGATGCGTGGCACCGCGTCGCGCAGGCGCGCGGAGGCGGCGATGCGATCAGCCTCTATTCGCTTGAGCGCATCTTGGGCGAGTGCTCCGAGGCGTGACTCGTCCAGGCGATCGATGCGTTCGCCGATACGACGTTCCATCTCGATCCGCAGCAGCTCACGCGCGCCACGTTCGATGAGCAGCGGCTGCACGAGCGACACCAGCAAGGCGACGCCGAACATCGCGGCCCCCAGTGCTCCGATCAGCATCAGCGCTCGACGCAGCATGTGCCGCCTATCGAGCCTCGGACGCCGGCGACGACGCGGCCTCAGAGGCCGCTTCCGCCGGCAGCCCGAACAGCGCATTCGTATCCGCGTTCGGATCGGTGCGCTCCGCCTGACCGGCGTCGATGCCCTGGAGCATCTCCGTCGCCTTGTCCATGTCGACCGCCTCCACCTTGTCGAGGAACGCCGTCACCGTGACGGGGAAGAAAATGACGATGGCGACGAGGATCAGTTGCATCACCACCCAGGGGATGGAGCCGAGATAGATGTCGCTCGACAGCACCTTCCTCGGCAGCGCACCGTTCTTGAAGAGCGTGTCCGAGATCCCTCGCAGATAGAACAGCGCGAACCCGAACGGCGGATGCATGAAGCTGGTCTGCATGTTTACGCAGAGCATCACGCCGAACCACACCAGGTCGATGCCCATCTTGTCGGCGACCGGGCCGAGCAGCGGCAGGATGATGAAGGCGATCTCGAAGAAGTCGAGGAAGAACGCCAGGAAGAAAATGAACAGGTTGACGACGATCAGGAAGCCGATCTGACCGCCTGGCAGGTTCGAGAGCAGGTGCTCGATCCACTTGCCGCCTTCGACGCCCTGGAACACCAGCGAGAAGGTCCGCGAGCCGATCAGGATGAACACCACCATCGCGGTGATGCGCATGGTGCCGATCATGGCGTCCTTGACCACGGGCCAGTTCAGCCGCCGGTGCGACGCCGCCAGGATGAACGCGCCGACGGCGCCCATCGCGCCGGCCTCGGTCGGGGTGCAGATCGCCGTGTCGATGCCGGGCAGTCCACCCATCGAGCCCAGCACCGCGAAGATCAGGATCGCCGACGGGATGATCCCGCGCAGACACTTCGCCCACAGCGCCCAGCCGTCGAGGGTGCGGGCCTCCTTGGGCACGCCGGGCACGTGCTCGGGCCGGATGCGCGACACCATGAAGGTGTACAGCGCAAAGATCAGCACCTGCAGGATCGACGGTCCCCACGCGCCCTTGTACATGTCGCCGACGGGTTTGCCGAGCTGGTCCGCGAGCACCACCAGCACCAGCGACGGTGGCACCAGCTGCGTGATCGTCCCGGAGGCCGCCAGCACGCCGGTGGCGTATCGCATGTTGTAGCCGTAGCGCATCATGACCGGCAGCGAGATCATCGCCATCGCGATCACCTGACCCGCCACCGTGCCGGTGATCGCGCCGAGGATGAAGCCCACGATGATCACCGAGTAGCCCAGCCCGCCGCGCACCGGCCCGAAGAGCTGGCCCATCGAATCGAGCATGTCCTCGGCGAGCCCGCATTTCTCCAGCAACGCCCCCATCAGCGTGAAGAAGGGGATCGCCAGCAGCAGGTCGTTGGACAGGATGCCGAAGACGTTCTGCGGCAGCGCCGACATGAACGAGGGCGGGAACCATCCCTGGCTCACCGCAAAGAAGCCGCAGGCCAGGCCGAGCGCGGCCAACGAGAACGCGACGGGGAAGCCGATCAGCATGATGATGATCAGCCCCGCGAACATCAGCGGGGGAAACTGCTCCATCGTGATCATTGCAGCGGCCTCTCGTAGTGGGTGTCCATCTCGACGAGATGGGCGAGGTAGCCGATGCGCTTGATCACCTCCGAGATCCCCTGTAGGAACACCAGCGCAAAGCCCACCGGCAGCGTCAGCGCGGCCGGCCAGCGGATCAGGCCGCCGGCGTTGCCCGACACCTCGCCACTGGTGAACAGCTTCCACGCATAGCCGCCGTAACCGAGCGCGGCAACGGTGTCATCCGCGCGCATGCCGGTGGTGAGCTTCACCAGGAAGAAATCCCACGACAGCCAGCCCGCGTACGCCATCACGGGGATCAGGAACACGATGAGCCCGAACAGATCGACGTAGACCTTGCCGTGGCCGCGCAGCCGCGTGTACAGGATGTCGACGCGCACGTGCTCGTTGAGCCGCAAGACCTGCGCCGCGCCACCCATCACGCAGGCGGCAAACAGGTACCACTGGATCTCAAGGAAGGCGTTGGAGCTGATGTCCAGCCCGTAGCGGATCACCGCATTCGCGGCGCTGATAAAGCACGACAGCAGGACAGCCCAGGCGGCAAGCGTGCCGAACCGGTCCGTCAGCCAGTCGATGCCCTTGGCAAGTGCAAGCAGGGCTTTCATCGACGAGTCCAGGTCTCCATCTCGAACCCCGACGGGAGGGCTCTCGGTTCTTGTGTGTAGACGTGGACTTTAGCCAGCGAGGGCTGTCGGAAAGCTGAATTCGGGAGGGGTTGCGGGAAAGCCCCGACATGCCAGGGATGGAGCGTTGATCGAGGCGCCCGGGGGCCCTTTCCTCCATCTCCCTCCTTTGCTTGCCTCCCGGCAAGCAAATTCCCTCCTTAAGTTCCGGAAAGGGCCCCCGGTCGCCTCGATCCGAGGCACCGAGGACCACGCGTCGGATCAGAGTTGGGTGGCGGCGGCGAAGAGGCGCGTGGAACGCGCGCCAGAGCGGCAGAACGCCAGCACAGGCGTCGGCACTTCGTCGAGCAGTGCGCGCATGGCGGCGATCTCTTCCGGCGACTGGTAGCCGCCTTGCACCGGCAGGTGGTGATAGACCAGTCCCGCGGCTTCGGCAGCGGCACGAATCTGCTCGCTGGTGGGCTGGTCGGGGCCATGCTCGAAATCAGGCCGGTTGTTGATCACCGACTTGAAGCCGGCCCCCGCCAGCGCCGCCATGGCTTCCGGCGTCAGTTGCGGGGCGACGCAGAAATCGGGCGTCAATTGTTGGACGGTCAGTTCCATCGCGAACTCCTGTCGTTGAATCGAGGGAAAGCTTCAGCCCGCCAGCGCGGCCTTCACCGCCGCCGAGACCAGGCCCATGTCAGCCTTGCCCGCCAGCTTGCCCTTCACGGCACCCATCACCTTGCCCATGTCGGCCGGACCCTTGGCGCCCAGCTCGGCCACGATGGCGGCGACTTCGGCCTTGATCTCGGCCTCGCTCAGGCGCTGCGGCAGGTAGACCTCCAGCACCTTCAGTTCGGCGCTTTCCTTGTCGGCCAGATCCATGCGGCCGGCGGCCGTGAACTGGCTGATCGAGTCCTTGCGCTGCTTGATCAGCTTGTCGACGATGCCCACCAGCATCACGTCATCCACCTCGACGCGCTCGTCCACTTCCTTCTGCTTCACCGCGGCCAGCAACAGGCGGATCGTGCCCAGACGTTCGCTGTCCTTGGCGCGCATCGCCGTCTTCATGTCTTCGGTGATCTGTTCCTTCAGGCTCATGAGGGCTCCTTGATTCGTGGTCTCGAGGGAGAGGTGGGAGAGGGGAGAGATGTCGTAATGTCGCGCAGAAACAGAAAAGCCCGCGGCAGCGTCCTGCGCGGGCTTTCTGTGCTGTTCCGACGGTGGGGATCGTCAGTGGACGGGTCCCCGGTGCCGAAGCGGTCCGATCAGACGATCAGTACAGCTTCTTGGGCAGCTGCATGCTGCGCACGCGCTTGTAGTGACGCTTGACGGCCGCAGCCTTCTTGCGCTTGCGCTCGGCAGTCGGCTTCTCGTAGAACTCGCGGGCGCGCAGCTCGGTGAGCAGGCCCAGCTTTTCGATCGTGCGCTTGAAGCGGCGCAGGGCCACGTCGAACGGCTCGTTTTCTTTGACGCGAATGGTGGTCATGAAATTCCTTCAAATAGCGCTCGGTGTTCGCGAGGAAGGACTTGCCTTCGAAGCGGAGTATCCGGATTCCACTTCCGAATCGACGCGCAGGGTTTGCCAGCAAAACGAGGATTCTAGCCTTATTTTTGACCGTTCGCCATCTGCCGCGATGCAAGCGCGTTGCACCGGACACGACGCCGGGTGTCGACGCCCTTGTCCCCTGTGAAGGCCCCATGCCGACCTTGAAAGGGGATGTGACATTTTCACGCCTTTACCCCCGTGGGAGCGCAAGCTCGCCTCTCTGGGCGAAGCGCATCGCTCTGCGTCCGAGCCAGGGCAAGCTAGGATGCCGGACCCCAAGCTTAGGGGGAGTGGCACCTCTGTGCTGCCGACGGCACTTGCCCCGGCGACGGACGGCCATCTACATTCGATCCACCACCATTCGACCGCGAGGGGCCGCCCCCCTGGCCCGGCCCGACCCATGGAATTACAAGCCGCCGCGACACCCGCGCCTGCCAGTTTCGATGCCTGGCTGGAATCGTCGGGAACGCCCCAGACGCCCGTTGCGGCCGGCTTGCTCAGCCTGCTGGAGCCGACCGGCGCCTGCCTGACCGTGAAGTCGATGGCCACCGGACGTTATGTCTTCGCCAGCCCCGGCATGAGCGAGCTCTTCGGTCGCGTGGAGGCCGGCATCGTCGGTGCCGCCGACGCCGAGCTGATGCGCGGCGACGAAGTGCAGGCGATGCGCCGTTCCGAACAGGCCACGCTGGCGCAGCGCGGCGTGGTGAGTTCGGAGCACCGCCTGGAGATCGGCGGCCGCCGTCGCGAGTTCATGGTCATGCGTGTGCCGCTCGGCGCGGAACACGTGATGGCGCTGTGGAGCGACAAGACCGAGGAGCGCCATCGCGAGACGCACCTGCAGCGCGCGCTGCAGCAGCTCGAACAGCAGCAGAAGTCGCTGGAGCAGATGCGCCGCGAGCTGCAGCAGGGCAGCGGCCGCGACGAGGTCTCCGGCCTCTACATGCGGGCGCAGTTCGACGATCAGCTGCTGCGGGAGATCGATCTCTCGACCCGCGAGCATCGTGAGTTCACGCTGGTGCTGATCGCACTGGATCCGGTGTCGCCGGAGGCCGGCCTGGGCGAAGAGGCCCGCCAACGCCTGCTGGAAGGCCTGGGGCGCATGCTCCGCGCCAACACCCGGGCGATGGACGCGGCCTGCCGCATCGGCGACGACCTGTTCGCCGTGCTGCTGTCGGGCGTTGGCCTCGCGACCGCGCATGCGCGGATGGAGCAACTGCGCCGTCAGTGTCATGCCCAGATCGTCGTGCTGCACGGGCAGGACATCGGCCTGTCGCTGTCGATGGGCGTGGCGAGCTTCCCGCACACCGCTTCCCGCCAGGAAGAGCTGCTGGGCGCCGCCGAGATGGCGGTCAAGGAAGCGCAGCGCCGCGGCGGCAATCAGGTCGTGCTGGCGTCGATCCCTTTCGGGATGGGCGGCTGAGGCCGCTGGAGGACTCCGCGTCGCCGTCGCGCTCGCCGGTCAGGCGAGCAGCTTCTGGAGGTGGCGCCACTCCGCCGGCGTCACCGGCGTGATCGACAGCCGGTTGCCCGGCTGCAACGTGCGCATGTCGGCGAGCGCCGGGTCGCGCTTCATCTCCGCCAGGCTCAGCAGGCGCGTCTTGCGCACGAAGCGCACATCGACGTGCTGCCAGCGCGGTTCTTCGCGCTTGGACTTCGGATCGAAGTAATGGCTCGCCGGATCGAACTGGGTCTCGTCCGGATACGCGGCGCTGCTGACTTCGGCGAAACCGGCGATGCCGGGCTCCGGGCACGACGAGTGATAGAAGAGCACGCCGTCGCCGACGCGCATCTGGTCGCGCATGAAATTGCGGGCCTGGTAGTTGCGCACGCCCGTCCACGGAAGTTCGCCGGCGGCTTGCAGATGATCGATCGAGGCCTCGTCCGGTTCGGACTTCATCAGCCAGTACTGCGGGGACGCGTTCGCTGCGGTGTTCAAGGCGGGATCCTCACGACGATGGCCGAAGACGGCGGACGATGATCGACCATGAAAAAACCGCGCGTGATGGTGGATCAGGCGCGGTTTCGGGAAGAGGTGTCCACGGCGAACCGTGAGCCGCATTCCTGAACCCTAGGGGTACAGGTGGGCGAGGTCAGCAGGGCTTCGGGTTCATCTGACGCGAGACGCTCACACCAGCTCTGCAATGTTCCAAGCCCTTGCTCGCGAAAGCATCGGTTCAAGGAAATATAAAACTCACGCGAACGCAGTGGACAGGGTGGATTCTACGCGCCGCCATCCAGCGTTCACAGCAGTTGCCCGTCTTGGACAAGGGCTTCATCGAGCCGCTTCATCAGCGTTTCAAGATCGGGTATGGCGCCGTCGGCGGCGACAGCGCGGACGTCACTGCTCGTTGCATCGGTTGCATCGCCAGCGGCGGCGGCGTTCGCCGTCGATTCGGTGAGCGAATAAGCGAGGTTCAAGGCCGCCAGCACGGCGATGCGCTCACGCGCCTTGACGCGGCCAGCGTCGCGGATGGCGCACATTTCCTTGTCCACGCGGCCCACCGCCTTCTGCAGCGCGGCTTCGCCGCCTTCAGGGCAGCCGAGCAGGTAGCTCTGGCCCATGATCGTGACTTCCATTTGCTTCATGCGCCCGTCTTTCGAGAGTCAGAGGTGTCAGTGCCGTCGCCGCTCTCCAGGAGATCGACCGCTTCCAGCGGCAGGCGGTCCAGCAGGGCGTCGACGCGCGCGCGCGCCGCGGCCAGTCTGGAGCGCAGGCTGTCGCGTTCCAGCGAAAGCGCCTGGACCTGTTGCTCGAGCAGGTCGTTCGTGCGTTTGAGTTCCTCGTGACGCACCAGCAGGCGCTCGACGCGGTCGACTAGGTCGTTGATGCTGGACATGGCTTCCCTGACGGATGAACGCGCAGATTGTAGGGGCGGGGGTTCGCTCAACGCGCCGCGGCCAGGGGCGCGCTGTCACATTGCGCGACGACGGCGCAACGCTCGCACAGCGGTCGGCGCGCCTGGCAGACGTAGCGTCCATGCAGGATCAGCCAATGGTGCGCGTCGACCAGGAACTCGTCCGGCACGCGTTCGAGCAGTTGCTGTTCGACCTCCAGGACGTTCTTCCCCGGCGCCAGGCCCGTGCGGTTGCCGACGCGGAAGATGTGCGTGTCCACGGCCATCGTCGCTTCGCCGAAGGCGACGTTGAGTACCACGTTCGCCGTCTTGCGGCCGACGCCGGGCAGCGATTCAAGCGCCTCGCGGCTCTGCGGCACGGCGCCGCCGTACTGTTCGACCAGGATCCGGCAGGTCGCGTACAGGTTCTTCGCCTTGGTCTTGTAGAGCCCGATCGTCTTGATGTAGTCGGCGAGCTTCTCCTCGCCGAGGTCGAGGATCTTCTGCGGCGTGTTGGCGACGACGAACAGCCGCCTCGTCGCCTTGTTGACGCCGACGTCGGTGGCCTGCGCGGACAGCAGCACCGCGGCGAGCAGTTCGAAGACGCTGGCGTATTCCAGCTCGGTCTGCGGCGACGGATTGGCGCGGCGGAGGATCTCGAAGAATTCGCGGACTTGGATCTGATTCATGGCGAGCGGCGATGGCTGGCAGAGGCAGGCGATGGCTGGCGGTACGGAGACGGCGCTCAGACGCCGCGCTTGGCGCGGGCCCGTGCGAGCGCGGCCTCGATGACGGCGCGCTTGCGGTCGATCTGCGCGGCGTCGGTGAGGCGCGTTTCCTCTTCGAGGTGGTCGAGCTTGTGCTGCGCCTTGGCTTCAAGACGCGCGTCATGCTCGCGCAGGTCGCGCGCGACGCGGATCTCGTGCCAGCGGTAGCGTTCACGGGCGCGCTCGGCCTGCGGCGCGCTCCACGCGGCCCAGCCGCTGCGTCCCGGCGTCACGTCGGTCAGGGAAATGCAGTCGACCGGGCACACCGGGATGCAGAGTTCGCAACCGGTGCAGTCGGCGTCGATGACGACGTGCATCTGCTTGTTGGTGCCGATGATGGCGTCGACGGGGCAGGCCTTGATGCACAGCGTGCAGCCGATGCACCAGCCTTCGTCGATGACGGCGAGCCGGCGGGGGCCCTCGATGCCGTTCTCGGGATTGAGGGGCAGGGCGTCCCGGGCGGTCAGCGCGGCCAGGCGGGAGATGCCCTCGGCGCCACCGGGCGGGCACTGGTTGATCGCCGCCTCCCCGCGCGCGATCGCGTGGGCGTACGAGTGGCAGTCGGGATAGCCGCAGCGCGTGCATTGCGTCTGCGGCAGGGCCAGATTCAGGCGTTCGACGAGGTCGTCGAACGGGGCGGAGGTCGGTTCAGCGGAGGCGGAAGCGGCGGGGTTCACTCGGTCGGCTTGCGCGACCGGCGGGCCGCAGCCGGTCGGGCGGCGGCACGCTTGGCCGCGACGGGCTTGTGCAACGGGGCCGCATCGTACTTCGCAATGAAGTCGCGGATCACCGGATAGACCTTCTCGCGCCAGCGGCGGCCCGAGAAGATGCCGTAGTGGCCGGCACCCACCGCGTCGTAGTGGGCCTGATCCTTCGCGCCGATGCCGCTGCACAGTTCGTGCGCCGCCTTGGTCTGACCGGCACCGGAGATGTCGTCCAGCTCGCCCTCGACCGTCAGCAGCGCCGTCTGGGTGATGTCCTGCGGACGCACCAGATCGCCGCCCACTTCCCAGGTCCCGTTCACCAGCGCGAAGTCCTGGAACACCGTCTTGATCGTGTCCAGGTAGTACTCCGCCGGCATGTCCAGCACGGCGTTGTACTCGTCGTAGAAACGCCGGTGGGCGTCGACACTGTCGTCGTCGCCGCGGACCAGGTCCAGGAAGTAGTCGTAGTGCGAGCTCAGGTGGCGGTCCGGGTTCATCGCCACGAAGCCGGTGTGCTGCAGGAAGCCGGGATAGACCTCGCGGCCCGCGCCCGGGAAGTTGGTCGGAACGCGGTAGATCACGTTGTTCTCGAACCAGCTGTAGCTCTTGTTCATCGCCAGGTTGTTGACGGCCGTCGGGCTGCGGCGGGCGTCGATCGGACCGCCCATCATCGTCATCGAGCGCGGCGTGGTCTCGCCCTTGGTGGCCATCAGAGAGATCGCGGCCAGCACCGGCACCGTCGGCTGGCAGACCGAGATCACATGGCAGTCCTCGCCGACGTGGCGGATGAAGTCCTGGACGTAGTAGATGTAGTCGTCGAGGTGGAAGGCGCCGGCTTCCATCGGCACCATGCGGGCGTCGGTCCAGTCGGTGATGAAGACTTTGTGGTCCTTCAGCAGCTGCTTGACGGTGTCGCGCAGCAGCGTGCTGTGGTGGCCCGACAGCGGCGCCACGACCAGCACGGTCGGCTGCGCCTTCATCTTGGCCAGCACCGCCTGATCGTCGGTGTAGCGCTTGAAGCGAAGCAGGCGGCAGAACGGCTGCTCCAGCGCGACCAGTTCCTGCACCGCGACGTCGACGCCGTCGACCTCGACGCTGTTGATCTCGAACTCCGGCTTCTCGTATTCCTTGGCCAGGCGGTGCATCAGATCCAGGCCCGCGGACATCCGGTGCGACAGCGGCGTATGGGCGAAGGGCGACAGCGGATGGCTGTACAGCTTGGCCGTGGCGCTGGCAAATTCGGAGAACGGGCTCAGCAGCGCGCGTTGGGTTTCATAAAGCTGGTAGAGCATCTGGCGGACCTCTCGAGGGGGAGTGAGGCGAAGGCTGGCACCCGTTGTGCAATGCAGCAATTCTAGGCCCCGGCTTCTGGCAGTGTGTGTCGCCAGCGTTCCGTGCAGGGCGGGAGGAGGGGCTTCGAAGCGCCCCATTTCGCCATAAATGCGCAGGGCCGGCCCGCTTGCGGCGGGTCCGGCCCTGTGTTCGAAGGCCGATCGTGCGATCAGCGCATCGAAGTGTGGCGCTGGAAGCGCGGATCCTCAGCGGATCAGTCCGCTCAGCCCTTCTTGACGGCGGCGATCGCGGCGGCGACCGGCTTCAGGTTCTTGCTGTTCAGCGCCGCGACACAGATGCGGCCCGAGTCGACGCCGTAGACGCCGAACTCCGAGCGCAGGCGCTGCATCTGCTCCGCAGACAGGCCGCTGTAGCTGAACATGCCCTTCTGACGGGTGACGTAGCTCAGGTCATCGGTGATGCCGGCGGCCTTGAGCTCGGTGACCAGCGCCTCGCGCATCTGCTTGATGCGCACGCGCATGCCGGCCAGTTCCTCTTCCCACTGGGCGCGCAGCGCCGGGGTCGACAGCACGGTGGCCACGACCTGCGCGCCGTGCGTGGGCGGGTTGGAGTAGTTGGTCCGGATGACGATCTTGAGCTGGCTCAGGACCTTGACCGTTTCTTCCGCGGAGGCGCAGACCACGCTCAGCGCGCCGACGCGCTCGCCGTAGAGCGAGAAGCTCTTGGAGAAGCTGGTCGACACGAAGAAGTCCAGGCCGGCGTCCAGGAACTGCTGGATCACGGCGCCGTCCTCGGCGATGCCCTCGCCGAAGCCCTGGTAGGCCATGTCGAGGAAGGCGACGAGGTGCTTGGCCTTGACGACTTCGACCACCTGCGCCCATTGCGCGGGTGTCAGGTCGTAGCCGGTCGGGTTGTGGCAGCACGCGTGCAGCACGACGACCGTGCCGGCCGGCGCGGCGTTGAGCGCCGACAGCATCCCGTCAAAGTTGATGCCGCGGTTGGCGGCGTCGTAGTAGGGGTAGGTCTCGACCGGGAAGCCGGCGTTGGTGAACAGCGCGCGGTGGTTTTCCCAGGACGGATCGGAGATCAGCACCGTCGCGCCCGGGTTCAGGCGCTTGAGGAAGTCCGCGCCGATCTTCAGGCCGCCGGTGCCGCCGATGGCCTGCACGGTCGCCACGCGCTTGCTCTTGAGCACGTCGCTGTCGGCGCCGAAGACCAGGCCCTGGACTGCCAGGTCATAGGCGGCGATGCCGTCGATGGGCAGGTAGCCGCGCGGCTTGGGAGCGGCGTGCATCTGCGCTTCCGCGGCGGCCACGCAGGCCAGCAGCGGCAGCTTGCCGTTGTCGTCGTAATAGACGCCGACGCCCAGGTTGACCTTGTTGGGATTCGGGTCGGCGTTGAATTGCTCGTTCAGACCCAGGATGGGGTCGCGAGGGGCCATGGCGACGGCGGCGAACAAGGACATGGAGGCTTTCCTGACAAACGGTGGAGAGGACTGCGCTACGCTGTCGCGTCCTGACGCCCGAGGCGCCTCCTGAGCGCCCAGCGAAGCCCGCCGATTGTAGGCAGGGAACATGCGTTGCCCCTGGGAAACCCTGATGAGCCGTTCTACCGTCGCCAAGCCTGAAACCTCCGTTGCCAAGGGGGAGAAACCTGCCCCGCCAGAGGCGGAAGCCGCCGGCGCGGGCGAGCCGCCGAAGGGCGAATTCGTCTCTTTCGAAGGCTCTCCCTTCCAGCTCTTCCAGCCGTATCCGCCGGCGGGCGACCAGCCGACGGCCATCCAGGGGCTGGTGGACGGCGTCAACGACGGCGAGAGTTTCCAGACGCTGCTGGGCGTGACGGGGTCGGGCAAGACCTTCACGATGGCCAACACGATCGCGCGCCTCGGACGCCCGGCGATCGTCTTCGCGCCCAACAAGACGCTGGCGGCGCAGCTGTACAGCGAGTTCCGCGAGTTCTTCCCCAAGAACGCGGTCGAGTACTTCGTCAGCTACTACGACTACTATCAGCCCGAGGCTTACGTTCCGCAGCGCGACCTGTTCATCGAGAAGGACAGCGCGATCAACGAGCAGATCGAGCAGTTGAGACTGTCCTGCACGAAGAGCCTGCTGGAGCGGCGCGACGTGGTGATCGTGGCGTCGGTGTCGGCGATCTACGGCATCGGCAACCCGAGCGACTATCACCAGATGGTGATGACGCTGCGGGTGGGCGACAAGGTCGGCCAGCGCGACGTGATCCAGCAGCTGGCGCGCATGCAGTACACGCGCAACGAGATGGAATTCACCCGCGGCCACTTCCGCGTGCGCGGCGACACGATCGACGTGTTCCCGGCCGAGCACTCGGAGCTGGCGCTGCGGATCGAGCTCTTCGACGACGAGGTCGAAGGGCTGGTGCTCTTCGATCCGCTGACCGGCCAGATCCGGCAGAAGATCCCGCGCTTCACCGTCTATCCGTCGAGCCACTACGTGACCCCGCGCGATCGCGTGGTCGCCGCGATCGAGACGATCAAGGAGGAGCTGCGCGAGCGCGTCGCCTTCTTCATCAAGGAGGGCAAGCTGGTCGAGGCCCAGCGGCTGGAGCAGCGCACGCGCTTCGACCTGGAGATGCTCCAGGAGGTCGGCCACTGCAAGGGCATCGAGAACTACACGCGCCACCTGTCGCAGGCCGCGCCCGGCGATCCGCCGCCGACGCTGGTGGACTACCTGCCGCCCGACGCGCTGATGTTCCTGGACGAGAGCCACGTGCTGATCGGCCAGTTCGGCGGCATGTACAACGGCGACCGGGCGCGCAAGAGCACGCTGGTGGAGTACGGCTTCAGACTGCCGTCGGCGATGGACAACCGGCCGCTGAAGTTCGAGGAGTACGAGCGCAAGATGCGCCAGGCCATCTTCGTCAGCGCGACGCCGGGCGACTATGAAAAGCGCCAGGCCGGCAACGTGGTCGAGCAGCTGGTGAGACCGACGGGACTGGTGGACCCGGTCGTCGAGGTGAGACCGGCCGTGCACCAGGTCGACGACGTGCTGCAGGAGATCCGCGACCGCGTCGAGATCCACGAGCGCGTGCTGATCACGACGCTGACCAAGCGCATGGCCGAACAGCTGACCGAGTACCTCAGCGACAACGGCGTGAAGGTGCGCTACCTGCACTCGGACATCGACACCGTCGAGCGGGTGGAGATCCTGCGCGACCTGCGGCTCGGGACCTTCGACGTGCTGGTGGGCATCAACCTCCTGCGTGAGGGCCTGGACATCCCCGAGGTGTCGCTGGTGGCGATCCTGGACGCGGACAAGGAAGGTTTCCTGCGCGCGGAACGCAGCCTGATCCAGACCATCGGGCGGGCCGCGCGGAACGTGAACGGCAAGGCGATCCTGTATGCGGACCGCATGACCGAGTCGATGAAGAAAGCCATCGGCGAGACCGAACGCCGTCGCGCCAAGCAGGTCGAGTTCAACGAGGCCAACGGCATCACGCCGCGCGGCGTGGTCAAGCGCATCCGCGACCTGATCGACGGGGTCTACAGCGACAAGCCGGGGCGCGACGACGCCAAGGTGATCCACGACGCGGCGGAGGTCGAGGCGCTGAGCGAGAAAGACCTCAGCAAGCGCATCACCCAGCTGGAGAAGCAGATGCTGGAACACGCGCGCAACCTGGAGTTCGAGAAGGCCGCGCGGTTGCGCGACCAGCTCTCTCAGCTCAAGGAACAGGCGTTCGGCGCGGCCGTCCACGACAACGTCGTGCCGATCACCGCGGGCAAGGGGAAGTAAGGCGCTTCCGGTCGAAGTTCCTCGACTTCGATCGGCCAAGCGCGGGCTCTCCACGGGGCATGGGGCCTCGCGTCCGCGAACCCCAAGCCCCATTCCGGCCCCACGGAGGCCCGTTGACTACGGGTTCGACGTCGTGGCGTCGGTGTCGGTGCCCGTGTCGATCACACGGAAGAAGTGCGTGCCGTCTCGGTCGAGTTGGGCGATCAGCCCGAATTCCCAGTCGAGGTAGGCCTGCATCGCGTCGCGCGCGTGGTTCGTGCCCTCATAGGGGCGGCGATAGCGGTCGTCGCGGGGGAAGGCCAGACGCGGGTTCGCGGATTCGATCGGTAGTCCGGCGTCGTACCAGGCGGACGTGCCGCCTTCAAGCACCAGCAACTCCCGCCCTTCTGCGGCCAGTTCGGCCGCGAGATCCGCGGCGACGAAACGCGGGAGCACGCCCAGGTTGCCGGTGAGCACGACGCGACGCGCATGCGGGATGACGTTCCGGAGCGCGTCCGCGAGCCGCGCCCGCGGACTCCACCAGGCGCCCGGAATGTGCCGGACGATGTAGGTGATGCTAGGCGCCACATCGACGACGACAGTGTCGGGCTGCTCGCGATCAGCCTCTTCGGCGCGCCAGCGGGCCAGTTCGGCGGGCGTGACGGTCGCGACCGACGGCGATAGCGGTTGCGGCGGCAGGTCGGGGCCTGTCTCGGTATGAGCGGCGGCGTCGGGCGGCAGTACGGCGACTTCCCAGCCCATCTGCGCGAGCCAGGCCGCCGCCATCGGCGCACGGATGCCGTCGTCGTCGGCCAGCACGACGCGCGCGCCGCGCACCGGCACGTGGTGATCAGTCTCCTGGACGAGTTGTCCGCCCGGTGCATTGCGGAAGCCGGGTCGATGACCCAACCCGTACTCGGCGGCGCTGCGGACATCGAAGCGATAGGTCGAGCGCCGCGCATCGGCCAGCCACTCCGCGAGGACCGACGCATCGATGCGCTGCACGTGCGCCCGACGGGCGAGGGCAGCCGCGCCCTCGCGGGCTGCGTTCAGATCGCCGACCGGCACGTCCTCATGGGAACGCCCCTGGCCCTGTGCCAGCGTGAGGCCGGCGAGCGTCCATCCGATCGTGCCGTTGCGCAGCGCGGCGACGGGATTCGGCACGCCGGCGTCGATCAGCGACTGGGCGCCGATCAGGCTGCGGGTGCGGCCGGCGCAGTGCACGACGATCGTCGTCGACGGATCCGGTGCGAGGTCGCGCGCTCGGCGCACCAGCTCGCCGCCCGGCGTGCTGATCGAGCCGGGCAGGCTCATCGTGCGGTACTCGTCGAATCGCCGGGCGTCGAGCAGCACGATGTCGTCCCGGCGCGCGAGGCGCTCCTGGACCTCTTCCGCCGGCAACGACGGCGTATGCCGGCGCGCTTCGACGAGTTCGCCGAAGGCCTTGCTCGGGACGTTAACGTCTCTGAAGAGTTCGAGGCCGTCGTCGCGCCATGCGCTCAGACCGCCCGCCAGCAGCGCGACGTCGGTGTAGCCGAGCGCTTGCAGCTTGCGCGCGGACGGCGCCGCGACGCCTTCGCCGTCGTCATAGACGACGATGGGGACGTCGCGCCGGGGCAATCGTCCCCACGCGTCGAGCTCCAGCCGCGAAGCCGCGAGATTGGCGGCCCACAGCGGATGGGCCTCGGCGTAGGCGGCCTCTTCGCGGACGTCGAGCAGCGCGATCTCTACGCGCGCCAGCAGCGCGGCGCGGACGTCGGCGGGCGTGCGGGTCGGCAGCGGTGCGGGGTGCTTCGGAGTCGGCGGACGGGAGAGCCCTTGGGCGGCCCCCGTATCGGAATTCAAGACGGACATGGCGTTGCTCCTGACGATCGGACCGGGGCGTTGCGGGTCGGGCATCGGCTCGGGGATCGGTGTCGAGTATGAGGTGCTGTTCAGGCCGGACGCCAGACGGGCGATTCCTGGATGGCGATGCGGCGCGGCAGGATCTGCGCGCCGCTGAAGGCGTCGGCGATGCGCTGCTGCTCGGAGAGCGACTCCGCGTCCACGGGGCGGACCGCATACGTGCGCCGCTCGTTGGCGGCGGCGACGATGGACGCGTCGAGGCCGAGCACCGGCGCATGCCATTCGGCTGCGGCGGCGGGATTCTTCTTCACCCAATCGCCGGCGCGCTGGAGTTCGTCGTAGACGCGTTGAAGCACCTCGGGATGCTGCTGCGCGAACGGGGTGGCCGCGAGATAGAAGCGCCGGTAGGAGGCGATGCGGGTGCCGTCGACCAGGATGCGGGCGCCGGACTGGCGCTGCACGGCGGCCAGGAAGGGATCCCAGACGACCCAGGCGGCGATGGCGCCGTTCTCGAAGGCCGAGCGGCCGTCGGCGGGATTGAGGTAGGCGGGCTCGATGTCGCGGATGGACAGGCCGGCCTGACTGAGCGCTTCCAGCAGCAGGTAGTGCGCGCCGGCGCCCTTGGCGAAGCCGATTTTCTTTCCCTTCAACTGGGCGACGCTGGTGATCGGCGAATCCTTGCGGACCACGATGGCCTGCGCGGTGGGCGAGGGTGTCTCGATCGCGTAGTAGGTGAGTTTGGCGCCGGCGGCGAGCGCGAATGGCGGGACCGCGTCGGCCACGTCCGCGCTGAGGTCGAGCGCGCCGATGTTGAGCGCTTCCAGCAGCGGCAGGCCGGAGGTGAACTCATGCCAGCTGACGGTGACCTGTTGCGGCGCGAGCGCCTTCTCCAGGAGGCTGCGCGACTTCAGGAACAGCGTCAGCGTGCTGGACTTCTGGTAGCCGATGCGCAGGGTCTTGGCGTCGGCGGCGAGCACCGGGAGCGCGGGCAGGGCGGTAGCGCCCGCGAGAGTGGCTGCTTGGGCCAGCCATTGGCGGCGGGTGGTCGGAACGGCGGAGGAGGGCATGGCGCGGGGAGCTCGCAATCACGAGGAAACGGGAGATCACCGCAGCCTAGGGATCCTCGTCACGACCTGGAACGAAGCAAAGCGAGGATCGATAGACGCCGCCGGCGTCAGGCAGGCGCCGCCTGCGCCTTCAGCCAGGCCAAGACCGTCGTGCTGACGACTTCAGCCCGCCCGCGGCGTGTCGCGCTGGGGCGGGGTTCCGGAAGTCGGCGAGGAGGCGGCCTTGTCCTCCAGGGCCCATTCCAGCAGCGCCGCGGTCTTCTCGTCGCCGAGGTCGATCAGTTGCAGGCGGGCGAGACGGATGGTTTCGATTTGCGTGAGGCTCATGGCAGCTTTCCAAGGGTTGGGAACGGTGGAAGGGCAAATCCCGGGCCAAGCCACAATACAGCGTCATGGCTGCAGAACTCTCCATCCTCTTTGTGTGCACAGGCAACATCTGTCGCTCGCCGACGGCGGAAGGGGTGCTCCGCCATCAACTGACGGCCATGGGCCTGGCGGACCGGGTCCACGTCGACTCCGCCGGCGTCCAGGGCTGGCACGCCGGCGAGGCCCCCGACGAACGCTCCCAAGACCACGCCTTAAAAAGGGGCTATGAGCTCGGCGACCAACGGGCGCGCGCGCTTCGCACCGATGATTTCGAGCGCTTCGATCTCTTGATCGCCATGGATGGCGGCCACCTGCGCGAACTCCGCCGACGCTGTCCTGCTGCGCTGCAGCACCGGATTTCCCTGCTTCCGGGGGAGATCGAGGTACCAGATCCGTATTACGGCGGTGCGGACGGGTTCGAGCAGGTGCTCGATCTGTTGGAGTCCGGATGCGGTCGCCTGGCCCAGATGGCGGCCAGCCGCCTGGCCTGAACAGGCCCCCTCGGCCCCTGTCCGGGGTAACCCGAGCAAGCTTCTTCTTAATTGAGTAAAATGGTCGGACTTAGCGGGGGTTAACCCTCTGCTCCGTGAGTCGACCCGGCGTCAGCCGAGCCGCCGCCTCCATGTCCTGTAGCCCGACACGGGCGCCAAGGAGAAGTTCGATGCGTCTCACCACCAAAGGTCGTTTTGCCGTCACCGCGATGATCGATCTGGCCCTGCGCGAAAACGGCGGGCCCGTCGCGCTGGCGGCGATCAGCCAACGCCAGCAGATCTCGCTGTCCTATCTGGAGCAGCTGTTCGGCAAGCTCCGCCGCCACCAGCTGGTCGAATCCACCCGCGGTCCCGGCGGCGGCTATTCGCTGGGCCGGCGCTCCGATGAGATCACCGTCGCCGACATCATCGTCGCCGTGGACGAACCCATCGACGCCACCGGCTGCGGCGGCAAGGAAAACTGCATGGGCGACGACACCGGCCGCTGCATCACGCACGACCTGTGGACGGCGCTCAACAACAAGATGATCGAGTACCTCGACTCGGTCACGCTGCGCAAGCTCGTCGACGACCAGCTCGCCAAGGGCGTCACCGTCGAGGAAGCGCCGATCAAGCGCGCCATCTCGAGCACCCCCGTCGTCAAGCCCATCCGCATCACCGCGCCGAATTCCGTGTTCGCGCTCGGCAATGCGATGAGCAAGTGATTCCGGCCCTCCGGTCCACGTCAACCATTCAGTAGTCGACAAGAAGAACGTTCCCATGGACATGACCCCGCACTTCCCCATCTACATGGACTACGGCGCCACCACGCCGGTGGACCCGCGCGTCGTCGACGCGATGATTCCGTGGCTGCGCGAGCACTTCGGCAATCCGGCGTCGCGCAGTCACGCGTGGGGCTGGGAAGCGGAAGAGGCCGTGGAGAAGGCGCGCGTGGAAGTCGCCAAGCTGATCGGCGCGGATCCGCGCGAGATCGTCTGGACCTCCGGCGCGACCGAGTCGAACAACCTCGCCATCAAGGGCGCGGCCAACTTCTATCAGTCCCGCGGCAAGCACCTGATCACGATCAAGACCGAGCACAAGGCCGTGCTTGATACGACGCGTGAGCTGGAGCGCCAGGGCTTCGAGGTCACCTACCTCGATGTCCAGGAAGACGGCCTGATCGACCTGGATGTGCTGAAGGCGGCCATCCGCCCCGACACGATCCTGATCTCGGTGATGTTCGTGAACAACGAGATCGGCGTGATCCAGGACATCCCGACCATCGGCGCGCTGTGCCGCGAGAAGGGCATCGTCTTCCACGTCGACGCCGCGCAGGCCACCGGCAAGGTCGAGATCGACCTGGCCACGCTGCCCGTCGACCTGATGAGCCTGGCCTCGCACAAGTCCTACGGCCCCAAGGGCATCGGCGCGCTGTACGTGCGTCGCAAGCCGCGCGTGCGCCTGGAAGCGCAGATGCACGGCGGCGGTCACGAGCGCGGTCTGCGCTCGGGCACGCTGCCGACGCACCAGATCGTCGGCATGGGCGAAGCCTTCCGCATCGCCCGCGAGGAGATGGCCACCGAGCTGCCCCGCATCAAGGCGCTGCAGCAGCGCCTGCTGGACGGCCTGAAGGACATCGAGCAGGTGTTCCTGAACGGCGACCTGACCCGCCGCGTGCCCCACAACGTCAACGCCTCGTTCAACTACGTCGAAGGCGAGTCGCTGATCATGGGCATCAAGGGCATCGCCGTGTCGTCGGGCTCGGCCTGCACGTCCGCGAGCCTGGAACCGAGCTACGTGCTGCGCGCCCTGGGTCGCAGCGACGAGCTGGCGCATTCCTCGCTGCGCATGACGATCGGCCGCTTCACGACCGAAGAGGAAATCGACTACGCCGTCTCGCTGCTGAAGGACCGGGTCGCCAAGCTGCGCGAACTGTCCCCGCTGTGGGACATGTACAAGGAAGGCGTCGACATCAGCACCATCCAGTGGGCGGCGCATTGAGCGTCCGCTGACGGCGAAACGAACGACGCAGTTCATCAAGACAAAGTTGTTGGAGAACACGACATGGCATACAGCGACAAGGTCATCGACCACTACGAGAATCCCCGCAACGTGGGCGGCTTCGACAAGGGCGACGAGTCCGTCGGCACCGGCATGGTCGGCGCGCCGGCCTGCGGCGACGTGATGAAGCTCCAGATCAAGGTCAACCCCGCGACCGGCCTGATCGAGGACGCCAAGTTCAAGACCTACGGCTGCGGCTCGGCGATCGCGTCGAGCTCGCTGGTCACCGAGTGGGTCAAGGGCAAGACCCTGGACCAGGCGCTGTCGATCAAGAACAACCAGATCGCGGAAGAACTGGCCCTGCCGCCGGTGAAGATCCACTGCTCGATCCTGGCGGAAGACGCGATCAAGGCCGCGGTGGACGACTACCGCGCCAAGCACGGTCAGAGCGCCGACGCAGGCGCGACCGCGACGGCCTGAGGTCCATGATGTCCGTCACCCTGACCGAAGCCGCGGCGCGGCACGTCACACGCTACATCGCCAAGCGCGGTCGTGGCGTGGGCGTGCGCCTGGGCGTGAAGACCACCGGCTGCTCGGGCCTGGCCTACAAGCTCGAGTACGCCGACGAGGTGGCCCCCGAGGATGTGATCTTCGAAGGCCACGGCGTGAAGGTGCTGATCGACCCGAAGAGCTTGCCGTACCTGGATGGCACCGAGTTGGACTTCGTCCGCGAGGGCCTGAACGAAGGCTTCAAGTTCCGCAATCCGCGTGAGAAGGACCGCTGCGGCTGCGGCGAATCCTTCCGAGTCTGAGCTCGATACGCGAGGAAGGGCGCGGCCACGGTGCCGCGCTTTTTTGTTCATGAAACTCGACGACGACGACTTCATCCTCTTCGGCCTGCTGCAGCGCTTCGCGCAGGACGGCGCCGAGATCGCCGAGCGCTGGAAGGCGCTCGCGGCCAAGGTGCATCCGGACCGCTTCGCCGCCGACGGTGCGGCGTCGCAGCGCCTGGCGATGCAATGGGCGCTGCGCGTCAACGAGGCGCACCAGCGCCTGCGCGATCCGCTCAAGCGCGCGTCCTACCTCTGCGAGTTGCGCGGCGCGCCTATCCAGGCCAACGAGAACACCCGCATGCCCGCGGCGTTCTTGATGGAGCAGATGGAATGGCGTGAGTCGCTCGACGAAGCGAAGACGTCCGACGCGATCCTGGCCATCGACAAGCAGGTCGCCGACCGCGAGCGAGCGCTGCTGGCGCAGGCCGGCCGCCAGCTCGACGACGAGGACGACCCCGCCGGCGCCGCCGAATCGGTGCGCGCGCTGATGTTCCTGACGCGTTTCCGCTCGGACATCGACCATCGGCTCGACACGCTTGAGCATTCCTGAGGCCGGAACGACCACGAGCGCCCAGGATCGCCTCCTCGACATCCGAAGAACAAGACAACACACCATGGCCCTGCTGCAAATCTCCGAACCCGGCGCGTCGCCCGATCCCCATCAGCGCCGCATCGCGGTGGGCATCGACCTCGGCACGACGCATTCGCTGGTGGCGTCGGTGCGCCACGGCGTCGCCGAATGCCTGCCGGACGACCAGGGTCGCGTGATCCTGCCGTCGGCCGTGCGCGTGATGCCGGAAGGCCGCCGCCAGTTCGGCTACGACGCGCTCGCCGCGCAGGCCGAGGATCCGGAGAACACCATCGTCTCGGTGAAGCGCTTCATGGGCCGCCGCCTCGACGACATCGCCAACCGCGAGAAGCTGCCGTACCGCTTCGAGGATACGCCCGGCATGCTGAGCGTGGTCACGCGCGAGGGCCTGAAGTCGCCGGTCGAGATCAGCGCGGAGATCCTGGCCACGCTGCGCCAGCGCGCCGAGGACACCTTCAACGACGACCTGTTCGGCGCCGTCATCACGGTGCCCGCGTACTTCGACGACGCGCAGCGCCAGGCGACCAAGGATGCCGCGCAGCTCGCGGGCCTGAACGTGCTGCGCCTGATCAACGAGCCCACCGCCGCCGCGATCGCCTACGGGCTCGACACCGGCAACGAAGGCCTCTACGCCGTGTACGACCTGGGCGGCGGCACTTTCGACATCTCGCTGCTGCGCCTGACGAAGGGCGTGTTCGAGGTGGTCGCGACCGGCGGCGACGCGCAGCTCGGCGGCGACGACTTCGATCGCCTGCTGGCCGACTGGGTGCTGGCGCAGGCGGGCCTGAGCGTGAGCAGCGCGGCCGACAAGCGCCGCGTGCTGGTCGCAGCGCGCGAAGCCAAGGAATTGCTGACCGACCACGAGCGCGTGACCTTGAGCGCCGCGCTCGATGCCGGCGCGCTGAGCGTCGAGGTCTCGCGCGGCCAGTTCGACGAACTGGCGCAGCCGCTGGTCAACAAGACGCTGCTGGCCGTGCGCCGCGTGCTGCGCGACGCGAAGGTCGCCGCGGACGAGGTGCAGGGCACGGTGATGGTCGGCGGCTCCACGCGCATGCCGATCGTGCGCCGCGTCGTCGGCGAGCTGTTCGGCCGTGAAGTCCTGACCGATCTGAATCCCGACGAAGTCGTCGCGCTGGGCGCCTCCGTCCAGGCCAACCAGCTGGCCGGCAACAGCTCGGACGGCGAGATCCTGCTGCTGGACGTGATCCCGCTGTCGCTGGGTCTGGAGACCATGGGCGGCCTGGTCGAGCGCATCATCGAGCGCAACGCCACCATCCCCGTGGCGAAGGCGCAGGACTTCACCACCTTCAAGGATGGCCAGACCGCGCTGGCGGTGCACGTGCTGCAGGGCGAGCGCGAGCTGGTGAGCGAGTGCCGCTCGCTGGCGCGCTTCGAGCTGCGCGGCATTCCGCCGATGGTGGCCGGCGCCGCCCGCATCCGCGTGACCTTCCAGGTCGACGCCGACGGCCTGCTGAGCGTCTCCGCGCGCGAGCTGGGCTCGGGCGTCGAGGCGGCGGTTCAGGTCAAGCCGAGCTACGGCCTGTCCGACGACCAGATTGCGACGATGCTGCGCGAAGGCTTCGCCAGCGCCGAGGGCGACATGGTCGCCCGCAAGTTGCGCGAAGCACGCGTCGACGCCGAGCGCATGATCCTCGCGACCCAGTCCGCGCTGCGCGCCGACGGCGACCTGCTCAACGACGACGAGCGCGCCGGGATCGCCGCGCTGCAGACGGACCTGCTCGCGAAGGCCCAGGCCGACGACGCGGTCGCGGATGCCGATGCGATCACCGCCGCCGTCGAGGCGCTGGCCAAGGGCACGGAAGCCTTTGCCGCCGCGCGCATGAATCGCGGCATCCAGCAGGCCCTCACCGGCCTCAGCATCGACCAGGTCTGACCGCAAGCCGACGCCCAGCCGGAAACGCTCCGCTCGCCAGCCTCAAGGACACCTCCCCATGCCCGTCATCAAGATCCTTCCCCATCCCGAATACGCGCCCGAAGGCAAGTCGATCGAGGCCCCCTCCGGCACGACGATCTGCGAGGCGATGCTGGACAACCACATCGACATCGAGCACGCCTGCGACCAGGTCTGCGCCTGCACGACCTGCCACGTGATCGTCCGCGAGGGCTTCGCGTCGCTGTCCGAGATGGAAGAGAACGAGGAAGACATGCTGGACCGCGCCTGGGGCCTGGAGCCCAACTCGCGCCTGTCCTGCCAGGCCATCCTGTCCAACAAGGACGTGACGGTCGAGATCCCCAAGTACTCGATCAACCACGCCAAAGAGAACCATTGAGCCTTCGCCCTGCGAAGCGGAACGACTGATCCCATGCGCGTCCTCGGCATCGAATCCTCCTGCGACGAAACCGGCGTGGCGCTGGTCGACGCGTCCGGCGACGGCGTGCCGACGCTGCTCGCGCATGCGCTGCACAGCCAGATCACCATGCACCAGGCCTACGGCGGCGTGGTGCCCGAGCTGGCCTCGCGCGACCACATCCGCCGCGTGCTGCCGCTGACCCGCGAGGTGCTCGCGGGTGCCGGACTGTCGCTGGCGGACGTCGACGTCGTCGCCTACACGCAGGGGCCGGGTCTTGCCGGCGCGCTGCTGGTCGGTGCCGGCGTCGCCGCGTCGCTGGGCGCCGCGCTCGATCGGCCGGTGATGGGCATCCATCACCTCGAAGGCCATCTGCTGTCGCCGTTCCTCTCGGCGGATCCCCCGGAGTTCCCCTTCGTCGCGCTGCTGGTGTCCGGCGGCCACACGCAGCTGATGCGCGTCGACGACGTCGGCAGCTACGAGCTGCTCGGCGAGACCATCGACGACGCCGCCGGCGAAGCCTTCGACAAGTCGGCCAAGCTGCTCGGCCTGCCGTATCCCGGCGGCCCGCATCTCTCGAAGCTGGCGGAGCAGGGGAATCCGGAGGCTTTCGCGCTGCCGCGCCCGCTCATGCACAGCGGCAAGCCGGACTTCAGCTTCGCCGGTCTGAAGACGGCGGTGCTGACGCAGGTCCGCAAGCTCGAGGCGCAGCCTGATGGCATCACTGAACAGCAGCGCGCCGATCTCGCGGCGTCGACACAGGCGGCCATCGTTGAAGTGCTGGTCAAGAAGGCGCTGCTCGCGCTGAAGGAAACCGGCCTGAAGCGCCTGGTCGTGGCGGGCGGCGTCGGCGCCAACAAGCGCCTGCGCGAACAGTTGGATGCGGCCTGCGAGAAGCGCCGGGTGCGCGTCCACTATCCCGAGCTGCACCTGTGCACGGACAACGGCGCCATGATCGCGCTCGCGGCCGGCCTGCGTCTGCAGCGCGACATGGCGAACCTGACGCGCGGCGGGGGCTTCGAGGTCAAGCCACGCTGGGATCTGTCGCAGCTCGCCAGCCCCGCGCAGCTGTGATGCGCTGGACGAGGAGGGCGGTGGTCGCGCTGACCGCCGTGACGGCCGTTGTTTGTGCCGTCGCTGGCGCGGCGCCCGCTCCAGCCGCTCCGGCTGCCGCGGTCGCGATCACTTCTGTGGTTCCGGCTGCGCCGATCCGCCTGGCCTTGATCGAAGGGCTCTCCGGTCCGCTGGGCAACGGCGGCGAGGCCGTGTTCCGCAACCTCGTCTGGGCCGCTGAACGCGTCAACTCGCGCGGCGGCGTGAAGCTGCCGAGCGGCGCGCGGCGTCTGGAGATCGTCCGCTTCGACAGCAAGGGCTCTGTCGAGGAATCGCTGGCCATGCTGCGCTCGGCGACGGATCAGCGCATCCCGGTAATCCTCCAGGGCAACAGCTCCGCCGTCGCGGGCGCGCTGATCGGCGCGCTCGACCGGCACAACGCCCGCGAGCCCGAGCGCCGCGCGCTGTTCCTCAACTACGCAGCCGTCGATCCCGCGCTGACCGGCGCGCAGTGCAGCTTCTGGCATTTCCGTTTCGATGCCCACACCGACATGCGCCTGGCGGCGCTGGTCGAGGTGATCGCCCAGGACAAGCACCTCAAGCGCCTCTACCTGATCGGCCAGGACTACAGCTTCGGCCAGCATCTGCGCGAGCAGGCGAGGGCGATGCTGGCCGAGCGTCGCCCCGATCTCCAGATCGTCGGCGACGAGCTCCATCCGCTCGGCCGCGTGAAGGACTTTCTCCCCTACGCGACCAAGATCCGCAGCAGCGGCGCCCAGGCGGTGCTCACCGGCAACTGGGGCAACGACCTGACGCTGCTGATCAAGGCGGCCAAGGACATCGGGCTCGATGCGCGCTTCTACACCTTCTACGGCAACGCGCTGGGCGTGCCCGGCGTGCTGGGCGAGGCGGGCGTCGACCGCGTGCTGGCGGTGGCCGAGTGGCACCCGAACGTCGGTACCGTGGACTCGGAGCGTTTCTATACGGCGTTCCGCCAGCGTTTCCCCAAGCCGGAGCACGACTACCTCCATGCGCGGATGCAGCTCATGATCGAGATGCTGGTCGCCGCGATGGAGAAGGCCGGGAGCACCGATCCGAAGGCGGTCGCGCTCGCGCTGGAGGGGTTCAAGCTCGACGGCCGGCCGCTCGGCGTCGCGCACCAGGGCTGGATGCGGCCTGCGGACCATCAGCTCCAGCAGCCGCTGTACGTCAGCGTCATGCGCCGCGCCGGCGAAGCCGGAACGCCGCACGACAACGAGGGCTCCGGCTACGGTTTCCGCACGCTGCGCTACCTCGATGCCGCGCAGGCGGAGCAGCCTTCCGGCTGCCGCATGCGGCGCCCATTCTGAAAACCATCGTTTGCGGCTATACTCCGCGGCTGTCCCGCCAGGTTTGTCCTGGTGGCGGCAATCAGCACGACACGGGTCGGTTTCACCTGTGATCGCAAGTCAAACCTCGGAAACCGTCTGCGCACTTGACGCCTTCACTGGCATGCCGGCGGACCTTCCGAATCATTCCGGAACAAGGAACGCATCATGTCCAGCTTCGACCAAAACAAGGCCGAGATCGTCAAGGCCAACGCGCGCAGCGCCAATGACACCGGCTCGCCGGAAGTGCAAGTGGCCCTGCTGACCGCGCGCATCAACGAACTGACCCCCCACTTCAAGCTGCACGCCAAGGACCACCACGGCCGTCGCGGTCTGCTGAAGATGGTCAACGCGCGCAAGAGCCTGCTGGCCTACCTGAAGAAGAAGGACGCCGACCGTTACACCGCCCTGATCCAGAAGCTGGGTCTGCGCAAGTAATCGGCGCATGACAGCAAAGAGCCTGATTGGTCTGACTCCAACAGGCTCTTTGTCGTTTCTGCGTGCTTTCAGCGAGCTGTCGGCCGGAGTGTTCCGGCAGGCGGCCCGACCGGTCGGTGGACCGGTCACACAACGGAGTTGAACTGACGTGGCGCCGATGTGTCATTCCAAAGCGTTTGCAAGGCCTTTGCAAGGCGTTCTCCGGCGGCAGCCGGGACGCGCAGCCGCTCTGGAATGGCATCCCGCCAAACCCAGTTTCACTCCCGGTCCTTGTGCCGCACCGTGAGCGGCGCATCCCTGAACTGAGGAGAACTCGAATGAGCATGTTCAACAAGGTCGTGAAGACCTTCCAATGGGGTCAACATCAGGTCGTGATGGAGACCGGCGAGATCGCCCGTCAATCCTCCGGCGCCGTGCTGGTGAACATCGAGGACACCGTGGTGCTGGCGACCGTCGTCGCCAAGTCCTCCCCGAAGGCGGGCCAGGACTTCTTCCCGCTGACCGTCGACTACATCGAGAAGACCTACGCCGCCGGCAAGATCCCCGGCAGCTTCTTCAAGCGTGAAGGCCGTCCGAGCGAACTCGAGACCCTGACCTCGCGCCTGATCGACCGCCCGATCCGCCCGCTGTTCCCGGAAGGCTTCTTCAACGAAGTCCAGGTCGTGGTCCACACGGTGTCGCTGAACCCTGAAGTCCAGGCCGACATCGCCGCCCTGATCGCCACCAGCGCCGCGCTGGCCATCTCCGGCATCCCGTTCAACGGCCCGATCGGCGCCGCCCGCGTGGGCTACGTCAACGGCGAGTACGTGCTGAACCCGGGCAAGACCCAGCTGATCGACTCCAAGCTGGACCTGGTCGTCGCCGGCACCGAAGCCGCCGTGCTGATGGTCGAGTCCGAAGCCGACCAGCTCAGCGAAGACATCATGCTGGGCGCCGTGACCTTCGGTCACGACCAGGGCAAGGTCGCCATCGCCGCGATCAACGACCTGGTCCGCGACGCCGGCAAGCCGTCCTGGAACTGGGTCGCCCCGGCCAAGGATGAAGGCTTCATCGCCAAGGTCACCGCCCTGGCCGAGGAAGAGCTGCGCGCCGCCTACCAGATCCGTTCGAAGCAGGCCCGTACCGAAGCCTGCCGCTCGGCCTACTCGAAGGTCAAGGCTGCCCTGACCGCCGAAGGCACCGAATTCGACGGCGTGGAAGTCGACGGCCTGCTGTTCGAGATCGAAGCCCGCATCGTCCGCGGCCAGATCCTGGCCGGCGAACCGCGCATCGACGGCCGCGACACCCGCACCGTCCGCGCCATCGAGATCCGCAACGGCGTGCTGCCGCGCGCCCACGGCTCCTCGCTGTTCACCCGCGGCGAAACGCAGGCGCTGGTCGCCGCGACGCTGGGCACCGACCGCGACGCGCAGACCATCGACGCGCTGGCCGGCGAGTACTCCGAGCGCTTCATGCTGCACTACAACATGCCCCCGTTCGCCACCGGCGAAACCGGTCGCGTGGGCAGCCCCAAGCGCCGCGAAATCGGCCACGGCCGTCTGGCCAAGCGCGCGCTCGTCGCCGTGCTGCCGACCAAGGAAGACTTCCCGTACTCGATCCGCGTGGTCTCGGAAATCACCGAGTCCAACGGCTCCTCGTCGATGGCCTCGGTCTGCGGCGGCTGCCTGTCGCTGCTGGACGCCGGCGTGCCGCTGAAGGCGCACGTCGCCGGCATCGCCATGGGCCTGATCAAGGACGCCAACCGCTTCGCCGTGCTGACCGACATCCTGGGCGATGAAGATCACCTGGGCGACATGGACTTCAAGGTGGCCGGCACGACCTCGGGCATCACCGCGCTGCAGATGGACATCAAGATCCAGGGCATCACCAAGGAGATCATGCAGGTCGCCCTGGCGCAGGCCAAGGAAGCCCGTCTGCACATCCTGGAAGCCATGGTCGGCGCGCAAGGCGCGGCCAACACCGAGATCTCGCAGTTCGCGCCCCGCCTGTACACGATGAAGATCAATCCGGAGAAGATCCGTGACGTGATCGGCAAGGGCGGCGCCACCATCCGCGCGCTGACCGAAGAGACCGGCACGCAGATCGACATCGGCGAAGACGGCACGATCACCATCGCGTCGACCGACGGCGCCAAGGCTGAGATCGCCAAGAAGCGCATCGCCGAGATCACCGCGGAAGCCGAGATCGGCAAGGTCTACGAAGGCCCGGTCACCAAGATCCTGGACTTCGGCGCGCTGGTCAACATCCTGCCCGGCAAGGACGGCCTGCTGCACATCAGCCAGATCGCGCACCAGCGCGTCGAGAAGGTCACCGACTTCCTGAGCGAAGGCCAGATCGTCAAGGTCAAGGTGCTGGAGACCGACGAGAAGGGCCGCATCAAGCTGTCGATGAAGGCGCTGCTGGATCGCGACGCTCCGGCGCCGCACCACGGCCACGGCGAAGGCTCGGGCGAGTAATCGTCCAGCCCTCCGGCAGCTCAAGCCACCGCATGCCATGAAGGCGATCGCCATCACCCAGCCCGGCGGACCCGAGGTCCTGCAGCTGGTCGAGCGCGCCGACCCCGTCGCCGGGGTTGGCGAATGCTTGATCCGCGTGCAGGCCTACGGCATCAACCGTCCGGACGTGCTGCAGCGCAAGGGCGCGTATCCGGCGCCGGCCGGTGCCAGCGATCTTCCGGGTCTGGAAGTCGCGGGCACGGTCGAGTCGGGTGACGCCCAGGCGCTGGCCGCCGCCGGCCTGAAGGTCGGCGACGCGGTCTGCGCGCTGGTCGCGGGTGGTGGTTATGCCGAGCTCTGCGTCGCGCCGGTGGCCCAGTGCCTGCCGGTGCCTGCGGGCTGGAGCATGGTCGAGGCGGCGAGCCTGCCGGAAACCTTCTTCACCGTCTGGAGCAACGTCTTCGAACGCGCGCGCCTGCAGCCGGGCGAAAGCCTGCTGATCCATGGTGGCAGCAGCGGCATCGGCGTGACGGCGATCCAGCTGGCGAAGGCGCTGGGCTCGACGGTGCTGGTCACCGTCGGCAATTCGGACAAGGCGAAGGCCTGTCTGGCGCTAGGCGCCGACGTCGCGATCAACTATTGCGACCAGGACTTCGTCGAGGAAGTGAAGACGGCGACGAGCGGTCGCGGCGTCGACGTGATCCTGGACATGGTTGCCGGCAGCTATGTCGCGCGCAACGTGCAGTGCCTGGCCGACGACGGCCGTGCCGTGATCATCGCGGTGCAGGGTGGTGTGAAGGCGGAGTTCGATGCGGGTCAGGTCTTGCGCCGCCGGCTGACGATCACCGGCTCCACGCTGCGTCCGCGTCCGGTCGCCTTCAAGGCCGGCATCGCCCGCTCTCTGCGTGAGCGCGTGTGGCCGTTGCTCGAGTCGCGGGCGATCTCGCCGGTGATTTTCAGGCAACTACCCGCGTCGGAAGCCGCCGCGGCGCATGCGCTGATGGAATCGGGCGAGCACGTCGGCAAGATCGTGCTGAGCTGGTGAGCGGTCCGCTCATCCGCAGGATTTTTCGGATTCAAGGGAGTTGATCTGATGCGCAAGAAACTGGTGGTCGGCAACTGGAAGATGCACGGTACCCGTGCGTCCAACGCCGTGCTGCTGGCGGGCCTCAAGGAAGCGGGTCCGTGGAACGCCCAGGTCGCCGTGTGCGTGCCGTTCCCGTACATCACGGACACGGCGCTCGGGCTGACCGGCACGCAGCTCGCATACGGCTCGCAGGACGTGTCCACGCACGAGCAGGGCGCCTACACCGGCGAGGTGTCGTCGGCCATGCTGGCGGACCTGGGTTGCCGCTACGCCATCGTCGGCCACTCGGAGCGCCGCGCGTACCACGCCGAAAGCGATCAGCTGGTCGCCGACAAGGCCAAGGCCGCGCTGGCGCACGGCGTCACGCCGATCGTCTGCGTCGGCGAGACGCTGGCCGAGCGCGAAGCGGGTCGCACCGAGGAAGTCGTCAAGCGCCAGCTCGCGGCGGTCATCCACACGCTGACGCACTGCATCGGCGAGATCGTGGTGGCCTATGAGCCGGTGTGGGCGATCGGCACGGGCCTGACGGCCACGCCGGAGCAGGCTCAGCAGGTCCATGCGCTGCTGCGTCAGCAGCTGCGCGCGGCCACGCAGAAGGCCGATCAGATGCAGATCCTGTACGGCGGCAGCGTCAAGCCCGACAACGCCCCCCAACTGTTTGCGCAGGCTGACATCGACGGCGGCCTCATCGGAGGCGCCGCGCTGAAGGCGGTTGATTTCGCGGCGATCTGCCGCGCTGCCGGCTGACCCCCGGCGTTCAAGGTTCCTGGAGAAATAGCAATGCAAGTGATGATGAATCTGGTGCTGGTGCTGCAACTGATTGCAGCCCTGGCGATGATCGGCCTGGTGCTGGTGCAGCACGGCAAGGGCGCCGACATGGGCGCGTCGTTCGGCAGCGGTGCCTCGGGCTCGCTGTTCGGCGCGACCGGCAGCGCGAACTTCCTCTCGCGCTCGACGGCCGTCGCGGCGACGATCTTCTTCGTGTCGACGCTGGCGCTGGCCTACATGGGCAGCCACCGCGAAGGCGGCATCGGTTCGGGTCCGTCGGCGGGCGAGCAACTGCTCGAACGCGCCGCCGTGCCGTCGGCGCCGGCCTCGGCTGCGGTGCTGCCGGGCGCCTCGATCGCTCCTCAAGCCGCGCCTTCGGCCGCCGCTTCCGGCGCGTCGAACTGACAGGGCTGGGCGGCAAGCGCAAGCACCTCGACAAAATTGCTTTGGTTTCCTTTTGGAGCTTGAAAAGCACTATAGAATTCGAGGCTGTCTGAAGCGCAAACCGTCAAGACAAGGTCACTGAAAGGTGACGACAAGCCGACGTGGTGAAATTGGTAGACACGCTATCTTGAGGGGGTAGTGGCGAAAGCTGTGCGAGTTCGAGTCTCGCCGTCGGCACCAGAATAAATCGGCCTGCCATGGTCTTCGCGATCTAGCCGGAAAGCCGGATCGACAATCGATCAAGCAGGTTGAGGACTCGGGAAATTCCAGCGCACAACAGGTGTGCGAATTTCCAGAGGACAAGGCGGGCGCGGTCCGTGAGCGATTGGATAATCGCTGGCGGCGCGCCCGTTGCTTTTGCCGAATCGTTGGTCGGCCCTGGCCCGCCAATCTTCGGTGACACGCCGGGAAATGGTGTTGCCGCCCAAGGTCGGCAGTATCTAATCCCGGCCATACAACGAGAGCAAGTCGTGAGCCTGGAACAATACCTGCCCGTCATCCTTTTCATCCTGGTCGGTTGCGGAGTGGGTATCGCTCCGCAAGTGCTGGGCTTCCTGGCGGGCCCGCGTCGCCCTGACGCGGCAAAGAACAGCCCCTACGAATGCGGCTTCGAGGCCTTCGAGGACGCGCGCATGAAATTCGACGTGCGCTACTACCTCGTCGCCATCCTCTTCATCCTCTTCGATCTGGAAATCGCCTTCCTGTTCCCGTGGGCGGTCTCGCTGCGCGAGATCGGTCCGACGGGCTTCTGGGCGATGATGATCTTCCTGGGCATCCTGGTCGTGGGCTTCGCCTACGAATGGAAGAAGGGCGCGCTCGACTGGGAGTGACGACCGACGGCGGATCCGCGATGACGCGTCGGATCCGTGAATGCATCAGGACACGGCGCCCGTTCAGGGCGCGTGTCCGTTAGGGAAGGGCAACGCGTCAACGTGGCGTTAGCGTGGTTTTCGCGCAGCGACCATGGTCCGACGTGCCTTCTCCGCTGATCTCGAAAGATGGGAATTCGATATGGGTAACGAAGGCGTATTGAAGGAAGGCTTCATGACCACCCAGCTGGACAAGCTGGTGAACTGGTCCAAGACCGGTTCGTTGTGGCCGATGACCTTCGGTCTCGCCTGCTGCGCGGTCGAGATGATGCACGCGGGCGCCGCCCGCTACGACATCGACCGTTTCGGCATGCTGTTCCGTCCCAGCCCGCGCCAGTCCGACCTGATGATCGTGGCCGGCACGCTGTGCAACAAGATGGCGCCGGCGCTGCGCAAGGTCTACGACCAGATGGCCGAGCCGCGCTGGGTGCTGTCCATGGGCAGCTGCGCCAACGGCGGCGGCTACTACCACTACAGCTATTCGGTGGTCCGCGGCTGCGACCGCATCGTCCCGGTCGACGTCTATGTCCCGGGCTGTCCGCCGACCGCCGAGGCGCTGCTCTACGGCATCCTGCAGCTGCAGGCCAAGATCCGCCGCGAGAACACCATCGCTCGCTGAGCAGAAGCAGGTTGACCTCATGACCCTCAAACTCGACACCCTGCAGGCGGCCCTGCACAGCGTGCTGGGCGACCAGATCGTCGCGTTCAAGCGCGAGCTGGGCGAAATCACGATCACCGTCGCGGCCAAGGACTACTTCAACGTCGCCAAGCTGCTGCGCGACCACTCGGAGCTGCGCTTCGAGCAGCTGATCGACCTGTGCGGCGTGGACTACTCCGCCTACAAGGACGGCGCCTACGAAGGCGCGCGTTTCGCCGTCGTCACCCACCTGCTGTCGATCAACAAGAACTGGCGCCTGCGCCTGAAGGTCTTCGCGCCGGAAGACGACTTCCCGTCGGTCGCCGCCGTGACGCCGATCTGGAACGCCGCCAACTGGTTCGAGCGCGAGGCGTTCGACCTGTACGGGATCATCTTCGAAGGCCATGAAGACCTTCGTCGCATCCTGACCGACTACGGTTTCATCGGCCACCCGATGCGCAAGGACTTCCCGGTGACGGGCCATGTCGAGATGCGCTACGACCCCGAGCAGAAGCGCGTGATCTACCAGCCGGTGACCATCGAGCCGCGTGAGATCACGCCGCGCGTGATCCGCGAAGACAACTACGGGGGCCTGTGAGCATGCCAGCCGAAATCAAGAACTACACCCTGAACTTCGGTCCGCAGCATCCGGCCGCGCACGGCGTGCTGCGCCTGGTGCTGGAGCTGGACGGGGAAGTCATCCAGCGCGCCGACCCGCACATCGGCCTGCTGCACCGCGCCACCGAGAAGCTGGCCGAGAGCAAGACCTTCATCCAGTCGCTGCCCTACATGGACCGCCTCGACTACGTGTCGATGATGTCCAACGAGCACGCGTACTGCCTGGCCATCGAGAAGATGCTCGGCCTGGAAGTGCCGGAGCGCGCGCAGTACATCCGCGTGATGTTCGGCGAGCTGACCCGCATCCTGAACCACCTGCTCTGGCTGGGCGCGCACGGCATCGACTGCGGCGCGATGAACATCCTCATCTACTGCTTCCGCGAGCGTGAGGACATCTTCGACATGTACGAGGCGGTCTCGGGCGCGCGCATGCACGCGGCCTACTTCCGTCCGGGCGGCGTGTACCGCGACCTGCCGGACGCGATGCCGCAGTACAAGGTCAGCAAGATCAAGAACCAGAAGGCCATCGACAAGCTCAACGAGAACCGTCAGGGCTCGCTGCTGGACTTCATCGAGGACTTCTGCAACCGCTTCCCGGCCAACGTCGACGACTACGAGACGCTGCTGACCGACAACCGCATCTGGAAGCAGCGCACGGTCGGCATCGGCGTCGTGACGCCCGAGCGCGCGCTCAACCTGGGCCTGACCGGCCCGATGCTGCGCGGCTCCGGCATCGCCTGGGACACGCGCAAGACGCAGCCCTACGACGTCTACGGCAAGATGGACTTCGACATTCCGGTCGGCACCAACGGCGACACCTACGACCGCTACTGCGTGCGCGTCGAGGAGATGCGCCAGTCCAACCGCATCGTGCAGCAGTGCGTGAAGTGGCTGAAGGCCAACCCGGGTCCGGTCATCACCGACAACCACAAGGTCGCTCCCCCGAGCCGCGTGGCGATGAAGACCAGCATGGAAGAGCTGATCCACCACTTCAAGCTGTTCACCGAAGGCTTCCGCGTCCCCGAGGGCGAGGCCTACGCGTCGGTCGAGCACCCGAAGGGCGAGTTCGGCATCTACCTGATCAGCGACGGCGCCAACAAGCCGTACCGGCTGAAGATCCGCGCGCCGGGTTATTCGCACCTGGCGGCGCTGGACGAGATGGCCCGCGGACACATGATTGCCGACGCGGTGGCCGTGATCGGCACGATGGACATCGTGTTCGGTGAAATTGACCGTTGAGTGGTGACCGCATGAGCAGCACTGAAATTGTGAGCACCGGGTTCGTGTTGAGCGAGGCCACCGCGGCCCGCTTCGCGCGCGAAGTCGCGAAGTACCCGGCCGAGCAGGCGCAGTCGGCCGTGATGGCCTGCCTGTCCATCGTCCAGCAGGAGCAGGGCTTCGTGTCCCGCGAGGCGGAAGACGCGATCGCGCAGTACCTCGGCATGCCGGCGATCGCCGTCTACGAGGTCACGACCTTCTACAACATGTACAACCAGCGCAAGCTGGGCCTGTTCAAGCTGAACGTCTGCACCAACCTGCCGTGCCAGCTGCGCGACGGCCAGAAGGCGCTGGACCACCTGTGCTCGAAGCTGGGCGTCGAGGCCGGCGGCACGACCGCCGACGGCGTCTTCACCGTGCAGCAGAGCGAGTGCCTGGGTGCTTGCGCCGACTCGCCGGTGATGCTGGTCAACGACCGCCAGATGCTCAGCTTCATGAGCACCGAGCGTCTGGACGAGCTGGTGGAGGCTCTGAGAGCCCACCACGCCGCCAACAAGAACTGAGGGACCTGGACGATGACCAACATCGCGAACATCGACCTCTCGAAGTGGCAGGCCACCGGCAAGGAAACCTGCTTCCACGACCGCAACATCACCCCGCAGATCTACGCGGGCCTCGATGGCAAGAACTGGTCGCTGAAGGACTACGAAGCGCGCGGCGGCTACCAGGCCCTGCGCAAGATCCTCGCCCAGGGCGAGGGTCAGGGCATGACCTCCGACCAGGTCATCGCCGAAGTGAAGGCCTCCGGCCTGCGCGGCCGCGGCGGCGCGGGCTTCCCGACCGGCCTGAAGTGGAGCTTCATGCCGCGCCAGTTCCCGGGTGCGAAGTACCTGGTCTGCAACAGCGACGAGGGTGAGCCCGGGACCTGCAAGGACCGCGACATCCTGATGTTCAACCCGCACATCGTCATCGAAGGCATGGCGATCGCGGCGTTCGCGATGGGCATCAAGGTCGGCTACAACTACATCCACGGCGAGATCTTCGAGGTGTACGAACGCTTCGAAGCCGCGCTGGAAGAGGCCCGCGCGGCCGGCTACCTGGGCGACAACATCCTGGGCAGCAACTTCAGCTTCCAGCTGCACGGCCACCACGGCTTCGGCGCCTACATCTGCGGCGAGGAAACCGCGCTGCTGGAATCGCTCGAAGGCAAGAAGGGCCAGCCCCGCTTCAAGCCGCCGTTCCCGGCCTCGTTCGGCCTGTACGGCAAGCCGACCACCATCAACAACACCGAGACCTTCGCGGCGGTGCCCTGGATCATCCGCAACGGCGGCCAGGCCTACCTCGAAGTCGGCAAGCCCAACAACGGCGGCACCAAGATCTTCTCGATCTCCGGCGACGTCGAGCGTCCGGGCAACTACGAGATCCCCCTGGGCACCTCGTTCGAGAAGCTGCTGGAGCTCGCCGGCGGCGTGCGCGGCGGCCGCAAGCTCAAGGCGGTCATCCCCGGCGGTTCGTCCGCCCCGGTGCTGCCGGCCGACGTCATGATGCAGTGCACGATGGACTATGACTCCATCGCCAAGAACGGCTCCATGCTGGGCTCGGGCGCGGTCATCGTGATGGACGAGACCCGCTGCATGGTCACCAGCCTGCTGCGCCTGTCCTACTTCTACGCGCACGAGTCCTGCGGCCAGTGCACGCCCTGCCGCGAAGGCACGGGCTGGATGCACCGCGTGATCGAGCGCATCGCCCACGGCAAGGGCCGCGTCGAGGACATCGACCTGCTGAACTCCGTGGCCGACAACATCCAGGGCCGCACCATCTGCGCGCTGGGCGACGCCGCGGCGATGCCGGTGCGCGCGATGCTCAAGCACTTCAAGGGCGAGTTCATCGCGATGATCGAACAGGCCCAGCAGAACAAGGCGCCCGCCGCGTCGTCCCCGTCCGCCACGGCGAAGTCGCCGGCGCACGCCTGATCGGAGCCGCTGAGAAGAACTATGGTTGAAATCGAACTCGACGGCCAGAAGGTCGAAGTGCCCGAAGGCAGCATGGTGATGCATGCCGCCGAGAAGGCCGGCGCATACATCCCGCACTTCTGCTATCACAAGAAGCTGAGCATCGCGGCCAACTGCCGCATGTGCCTGGTGGACGTGGAGAAGGCGCCCAAGCCGCTGCCCGCCTGCGCCACGCCGGTGACGCAGGGCATGATCGTGCGCACCAAGAGCGAGAAAGCCATCAAGGCCCAGCAGGGCGTGATGGAGTTCCTGCTGATCAATCACCCGCTGGACTGCCCCATCTGCGACCAGGGCGGCGAATGCCAGCTGCAGGACCTGGCCGTCGGTTACGGCGCCAGCGCCTCGCGCTACTCGGAAGAGAAGCGCGTGGTGTTCCACAAGAACGTCGGCCCGCTGATCTCGATGGAAGAGATGAGCCGCTGCATCCACTGCACCCGCTGCGTCCGCTTCGGCCAGGAGATCTCCGGCGTGATGGAGCTGGGCATGGCGCACCGCGGCGAGCACAGCGAGATCCAGACCTTCGTCGGCCGCACCGTGGACTCGGAGCTGTCGGGCAACATGATCGACATCTGCCCGGTGGGCGCGCTGACCAGCAAGCCCTTCCGCTACAGCGCCCGCACCTGGGAACTGTCGCGTCGCAAGAGCGTCAGCCCGCATGACTCGACCGGCGCGAACCTGATCGTCCAGGTCAAGAACAACGAAGTGATGCGCGTCGTCCCGCTGGAGAACGAAGCCGTCAACGAGTGCTGGATCGCCGACCGCGACCGCTTCTCCTACGAAGCGCTGAACGGCGACGAACGCCTGACCACGCCGATGCTGAAGCAGGGCGGCGAGTGGAAGTCCGTCGACTGGACCACCGCGCTCGAATACGTCGCCAACGGCCTGAAGCAGGTCAAGACGGAGAAGGGCGGCGCGTCCATCGCCGCGCTGGGCTCGGAGCACAGCACCGTCGAGGAACTGCACCTGCTGGCGCAACTGGTGCGCGGCCTGGGCAGCGAGAACATCGACACGCAGCTGCGCGTCGTCGACCCGGCGCTGCGCGCCGCGGACGGCAAGGCGCTGTGGCTGGGCACCTCGATCGCCTCGCTGTCGCAGCTGGACCGCGCCTTCGTCGTCGGCTCGTCGCTGCGCAAGGACCACCCGCTGTTCGCGCAACGCCTGCGCCAGGCCGCCCGCCGCGGCGCGCAGGTCGTGTCGCTGGCCGGCTCGGTCGAAGACTGGAAGATGCCGGTCGCCGCCGCGATCACCGCCGCCCCGTCGGCCTGGGTCGCTGAACTGGCCAACGTCGCCGCCGCCATCGGCGCGACGAAGGGCGTCAGCGCGCCGGTGCAAGGCAACGCCACCGACGCCGCCAAGGCGATCGCCGACACGCTGCTGTCGGGCGAGCGCAAGGCCGTGCTGATCGGCAACGCCGCGATCCAGCACCCGCAGGCTGCGACGCTGCTGTCGCTGGCGAACTGGATCGGCGAGCAGACCGGCGCCACCGTCGGCGTGCTGTCGGCCGCCGCGAACAGCGTCGGCGCGCAGCTCGTCAACGCGCGTCCGGGGCAGGGCGGCCGTACGGCGGCCCAGCTGCTGAACGACCAGCCGGCCAAGGCGCTGCTGCTGCTCAACACCGACCCGGTGCTGGACGGCGCGAACGCCGCCGCCGCGAAGAAGGCGATCAACGCGGCCGAGATGGTCGTCGTGCTGACGCCGTTCAAGACCGGCCCGGTGGTCGAGTTCGCCGACGTGCTGCTGCCGACGGCCCCATTCACCGAGACCTCGGGCAGCTTCGTCAACGCGGAAGGCCGCCTGCAGAGCTTCGTCGGCGTGGCCAAGGCCCGCGGCGAGACCCGTCCGGGCTGGAAGATCCTGCGAGTGCTGGGCAACCTGCTGAGCCTGCAGGGCTTCGACTTCGACAGCTCCGAGCAGGTCCGCACCGCGGCGCTGGGCTCGTCGCTGGACCTGGCGAACCGCCTGGGCAACACGGTGTCGGCGCAGTCCGCTGCCGTGGCAGCGCCGGCGCAAGGCCTGGAACGCCTGACGACGGTGCCGATCTACGCGACCGACGCGCTGGTGCGTCGCGCCACCTCGCTGCAGCTGACCCGCGACGGCCGCGACGCGGCGATCGCTTCGCTGCCGCAGGCGCTGTGGACCGAGCTCGGCCTGACCGAGAAGGGTGCGCAGGTGCGCGTGTCGCAGGACGGCGGCGAGGCCGTGCTGGCCGCGCAGCTGGACGCATCGCTGCCCGCGACCGTGGTGCGCATCCCCGCCGGCATCCCCGAGACCGCCGCACTGGGCGCGTTCACCGGCGCGATCGCCGTGACCAAGGCCTGAGGACGAGACGACGATGGAAAACTTCTATAACGCCGGCGCCTCGCTGCTGGGAGGTGTGGTCTGGCCGGTGGTCTGGAGCGTGCTCAAGATCATCGCCGTGCTGCTGCCGCTGCTGGGCTGCGTCGCCTACCTGACGCTGTGGGAACGCAAGGCCATCGGCTGGTCGCAGATCCGTCCGGGTCCGAACCGTGTCGGTCCGATGGGCCTGCTGACCCCGATCGCCGATGCGGTGAAGCTGATCTTCAAGGAGATCATCATCCCGAGCGCGGCCAACAAGAACCTGTTCTTCCTCGGCCCGATCATGACGATCATGCCGGCGCTGGCGGCCTGGGCGGTGGTGCCCTTCGGCCCGGGCGTCGCGATCGCCGACGTCAACGCCGGCCTGCTGTTCCTGATGGCCATCACCTCGCTGGAGGTCTACGGCGTGATCATCGCGGGCTGGGCCTCGAACTCGAAGTACGCCTTCCTGGGCGCGCTGCGCGCCTCCGCGCAGATGGTCTCGTACGAGATCGCGATGGGCTTCTGCCTGGTGGTCGTGCTGATGGTGACGGGCTCGATGAACGTCAGCGCCATCGTGATGAGCCAGGAGCAGGGCTGGTTCGCGTCGCACGGCGTGAACATCCTGTCCTGGAACTGGCTGCCGCTGCTGCCGATCTTCATCGTGTACTTCATCTCCGGCCTGGCCGAGACGAACCGCCACCCCTTCGACGTCGTCGAAGGCGAATCGGAAATCGTGGCCGGTCACATGATCGAGTACTCGGGCATGTCGTTCGCGATGTTCTTCCTGGCCGAGTACGCCAACATGATCCTGGTGTCGGCGCTGGCGGTGCTGATGTTCCTGGGCGGCTGGTCGGCCCCGGTGTCCTGGAGCCTGTTCGGCATGGAGACCCCGGCCTTCATCCAGCAGACCATGGGTCTGTGGAACTGGGTCTGGCTGTTCCTGAAGACCTTCTTCGTCGTGACCTGCTTCCTGTGGGTGCGTGCCACGTTCCCGCGCTATCGCTATGACCAGATCATGCGTCTGGGCTGGAAGATCTTCATCCCCATCACGCTGATCTGGCTGGTGGTCGTGGGTCTGTGGATCCAGTCGCCGTTCAATATCTGGAAGTAAGCCGAGGTACCCGCTGTGATCAAGGACCTAGTCAAGAGCTTCATGCTCACCGAGCTGCTGAAGGGCATGGCCCTCACCGGCCGGCATTTCCTCTCGAAGAACATCACGGTGCAGTTCCCGGAAGAGAAGACCCCGCTGTCTCCTCGCTTCCGCGGTCTGCACGCGCTGCGCCGCTACGAGAACGGTGAAGAACGCTGCATCGCCTGCAAGCTGTGCGAGGCCGTGTGCCCCGCCATGGCGATCACGATCGAATCCGACGTGCGCGCGGACGGCTCGCGCCGCACGACGCGCTACGACATCGACCTGACCAAGTGCATCTTCTGCGGCTTCTGCGAAGAGAGCTGCCCGGTCGACTCCATCGTCGAGACCGACATCTTCGAATACCACGGCGAAAAGCGCGGCGACCTGTACTTCACCAAGGAGATGCTCCTGGCGGTGGGGGACCGGTACGAGCCGCAGATCGCAGCCAGCAAGGAGGCCGACGCCAAGTACCGCTGACCGGTCGCGCGGTCGTCTCCACCTCGCCGCCAGGGGAGGGGAGAGGACTGCGACCGGCGGCCTGCTTGCAGGACATCGCATGGATATCACTACCGCGCTCTTCTACGTTTTCTCGGCCGTGCTGCTGGGCTCCGCGATCCGTGTCATCACGGCCAAGAGCACCGTGCACTCGGCCCTGTTCCTGATCCTGTCCTTCTTCAGCGCCTCCTGTCTGTGGATGCTGCTGAAGGCCGAGTTCCTGGCCATCACCCTGGTGCTGGTCTACATCGGCGCCGTGATGGTGCTGTTCCTGTTCGTCGTCATGATGCTGGACTTCGAGTCCACCGCCGTGCGCGAGAGCATCTGGAAGCACCTGCCGGTGGCCAGCCTCGTCGGCGCGGTCATCGCGCTGGAGATCGCGGCCGTGCTGATGGGCGGCTTCCGCGGCGTCGAGAACGCCCCGGAGATCCCCAACATGGCGCAGCTGGGCAACACCAAGCTGCTGGGCATCGAGATCTACACCAACTACCTGTTCCCGGTGCAGATCGCCGCGGTGCTGCTGCTGGTGGGGATCATCGCGGCGATCGCGCTGACGCTGCGCGGCCGCAAGGACTCGCGCCACCAGGATCCGTCGCAGCAGGTGCGCGTGAAGAAGGCCGACCGCCTGAAGATCGTCAAGGTCGCCGCGACCGTCGAAGCGCCGTCGCTGCCGGCGGCTGACAAGAACGAAGGAGCCGCGTGATGGGTGCGCTGAGCCTGAACCACTTCCTGATCCTGGGCGCGTTCCTGTTCGCGCTGTCGGTGATCGGCATCTTCCTGAACCGCAAGAACCTGATCGTGCTGCTGATGGCCATCGAGCTGATGCTGCTGGCGGTCAACATGAACTTCGTGGCCTTCTCGCACTACCTTGGCGACATGGCCGGCCAGGTGTTCGTGTTCTTCATCCTCACCGTGGCGGCCGCCGAGTCGGCGATCGGCCTGGCCATCCTGGTCGTGCTGTTCCGCAACCGCAGCAGCATCGACGTGGAAGAGCTGGACGCCCTCAAGGGCTGACGAGGGAAGCGAGAAAAACAATGTCTGCAACACTCTCTCAGAACATGCTGCTGGCGGTGCCCCTGGCGCCGCTGGCCGGCGCCATCGTGGCGGGCCTGTTCGGCAAGCAGGTGGGCCGCCGCGGCGCCCACACGGTGACCATCCTCGGCGTGCTGGTGGCGCTGATCATCTCGGTGATGACGCTCAACGCCGTGCTCGACGGCGCGCGCTTCAACCAGACCGTCTACGAGTGGATGGTGCTGGGCGGCCTGAAGATGGAAGTCGGCTTCATGATCGACGGCCTGTCCGCGATGATGATGTGCGTGGTGACCTTCGTCTCGCTGATGGTGCACATCTACACCATCGGCTACATGGAGGAAGACCCCGGCTACCAGCGCTTCTTCAGCTACATCTCGTTGTTCACCTTCAGCATGCTGATGCTGGTGATGTCCAACAACATGCTGCAGCTGTTCTTCGGCTGGGAAGCGGTGGGCCTGGTGTCCTACCTGCTGATCGGCTTCTGGTACACCAAGCCGACGGCGATCTTCGCCAACATGAAGGCCTTCCTGGTGAACCGGGTCGGCGACTTCGGCTTCATCCTGGGCATCGGCCTGCTGGTCGCCTACGGCGGCTCGCTGAACTACACCGAGACCTTCGCCAAGTCGGCGGAACTGTCAAAGATAGTCTTCGCCAACCCCTTCGGCGCCGAGCCGTGGATGATGCTGAGCGTGGCCTGCATCTGCCTGTTCATCGGCGCGATGGGCAAGTCGGCGCAGTTCCCGCTGCACGTCTGGCTGCCGGACTCGATGGAAGGCCCGACCCCGATCTCGGCGCTGATCCACGCGGCGACCATGGTGACGGCCGGCATCTTCATGGTGTCGCGCTTCAGCCCGCTGTTCGAGTTGTCCGACACCGCGCTGAACTTCGTGCTGGTCATCGGCTCGATCACGGCGCTGTTCATGGGCTTCCTGGGCATCATCCAGAACGACATCAAGCGCGTCGTCGCGTACTCCACGCTCTCGCAGCTGGGCTACATGACGGTGGCGCTGGGCGCCTCGGCCTACTCGGTCGCGGTGTTCCACCTGATGACGCACGCGTTCTTCAAGGCGCTGCTGTTCCTGGGCGCGGGCTCCGTGATCATCGGCATGCACCATGACCAGGACATCCGCAACATGGGCGGCCTGCGCAAGTACATGAAGGTGACCTGGATCACCTCGCTGCTGGGCTCGCTGGCGCTGATCGGCACGCCGTTCTTCTCGGGCTTCTACTCGAAGGACTCGATCATCGAAGCCGTGCACGCCTCGCACCTGCCGGGCGCGAGCTTCGCGTACTTCGCGGTGGTGGCCGGCGTCTTCGTGACGGCGTTCTACAGCTTCCGGATGTATTTCCTGGTCTTCCACGGCAAGGAGCACTTCCACCACAAGCCGTTCCCGGGCGAGCACGACCATCACGACGACGATCACCACGGCGACGGTCACGACCACACGCCGCATGAGTCGAAGTGGGTGGTGACGGTGCCGCTGGTGCTGCTGGCGATCCCGTCGGTGCTGATCGGTTTCTTCACGATCAAGCCGATGCTGCACGGCGACTTCTTCAAGGACTCGATCTTCGTGAACCACGTGGTCCATCACGCGATGAGCGAGCTGGGCGAGGAGTTCCACGGCGCCGTCGCGATGGCGGTGCACAGCCTGCAGACGCTGCCCTTGTGGCTGGCGGTGGCCGGCGTGGCCGTGGCCTACTGGTTCTACATGATCAGCCCGGCCATCCCGGCCGCGATCGCGCGCACCTTCCGCCCGATCGTGACGATCCTTGAGAACAAGTACTACATGGACTGGTTCAACGAGAACGTGCTGGCCCGCGGCGCGCGCGCGCTCGGATCCGGCCTGTGGAAGGCCGGCGATCAGGCCGTCATCGACGGCGTGCTGATCAACGGCTCGGCGCGCACGGTGGGCGGATTCGCCGGCCTGGTGCGGCTGGTCCAGACCGGCCACCTGTACTGGTACGCGCTGGTGATGATCCTGGGTGTCGTGGGTCTGATGACCTGGCAGCTGTGGCCTTACATGGGGCCCCAATTCAAGGCCCTGTTCGGCCTCTGACGCGGGCGGAGAATAAGAATGTTGCTAAGTCTCTCCATCTGGCTGCCCATCGTCTGCGGTGGCCTCCTGCTCGCGCTCGGTCGCGACAACAACGCCGGCGCGGTGCGCTGGATGGCGCTGGTCGGCGCCGTGCTGTCCTTCCTGGTGACCTTGCCGCTGATCAGCGGCTTCGACAACACGACGGCGGCGATGCAGTTCGTCGAAGTCGCGACCTGGATCCCGCGCTTCAACATCCACTACCACCTGGGCGTGGACGGCATCTCGATGTGGTTCGTCCCGCTGACGGCCTTCATTTCGATCATCGTGGTGATCGCGGCCTGGGAAGTGATCGACACGCGGGTGCACCAGTACATGGGCGCCTTCCTGATCCTGTCGGGCCTGATGATCGGCGTGTTCTGCGCGCTCGACGGCATGCTGTTCTACGTGTTCTTCGAGGCCACGCTGATCCCGATGTACATCATCATCGGCGTCTGGGGCGGACCTCGTCGCGTGTACGCGGCCTTCAAGTTCTTCCTGTACACGCTGGCGGGCTCGCTGCTGATGCTGATCGCGCTGCTGTACCTGTACAGCCAGTCGGGCAGCTTCGAGATCCTGCTGTGGCACAAGCTGCCGCTGCCGATGTCGGCGCAGTCACTGCTCTTCTTCGCCTTCTTCGCGGCCTTCGCGGTGAAGGTGCCGATGTGGCCGGTGCACACGTGGTTGCCGGACGCCCACGTGGAAGCCCCGACGGGCGGCTCGGTGGTCCTGGCGGCCATCATGCTGAAGCTGGGCGCCTACGGCTTCCTGCGCTTCTCGCTGCCGATCGCGCCGGATGCGGCCCGTCATTACGACTGGGTCATCATCGGCCTGTCGCTGATCGCGGTGATCTACATCGGCCTGGTGGCCATGGTCCAGCGCGACATGAAGAAGCTGGTGGCCTACTCGTCGGTCGCCCACATGGGCTTCGTGACCCTGGGCTTCTTCATCTTCAACGAGCTGGGCGTCGCCGGCGGCCTGGTGCAGATGATCTCGCACGGCTTCGTGTCGGGCGCGATGTTCCTGTGCATCGGCGTCCTGTACGACCGCGTGCATTCGCGTGAGATCGCCGACTACGGCGGCGTCGTCAACACCATGCCCAAGTTCGCGGCGCTGGCGGTGTTCTTCGGCATGGCCAACTGCGGCCTGCCGGCGACGGCCGGTTTTGTGGGCGAGTGGATGGTGATCCTGGGCGCCGTCGGCCACAACTTCTGGATCGGCCTGCTGGCGGCCACGGCGCTGATCTTCGGCGCGGCCTACACGCTGTGGATGATCAAGCGCGTCTACTTCGGCGCGGTGACCAACGACAACGTGCGCAACCTGACCGACATCAACGGCCGTGAGTTCCTGATGCTGGGCGTGCTGGCGATCGCGACGCTCTACATGGGCGTGTACCCGAAGCCGTTCACCGACGTGATGCACCAATCTGTCGACGCGCTGCTCAAGCACGTCGCGGTGTCCAAGATCCAATAAGGGCCCGACACAATGAACGACATGAACTGGGCTGCGGTCTATCCTGAAATCCTGTTGCTGGTGCTGGCCTGCGTGGTCGCGCTGGTGGACCTGTTCGTCACCGATCCGCGCCGCACGACGACCTACCTGCTGACGCAGCTCAGCCTGGCGGTGGTCGGCGCGATGCACTTCGCCGCGATGGGCGAGCCGCGCATCGAAGCGATGCAGGGCATGCTGGTCATCGACCCGCTGAGCCACCTGCTGAGCGGCGTCAGCGCCTACGCGCTGATCGTCACGCTGGTCTACGCGCGTCCGTACGCCGAGTCCCGCGACATCCTCAAGGGCGAGCTGTTCACGCTGAGCCTGCTGGTGCTGCTGGGCGTCAACGTGATGGTGGCGGCCAACAACTTCCTGACCACCTACCTGGGTCTGGAGCTGATGAGCCTGTCGCTGTACGCGCTGACGGCGCTGCGTCGCGATCACACGATCTCGACCGAAGCCGCGATGAAGTACTTCGTGCTGGGCGCGCTGGCCTCGGGCTTCCTGCTGTACGGCCTGTCGATGATGTACGGCGCGACCGGCTCGCTGTCGATCCCGCGCGTGTACGAGGTCATCTCCAGCGGCACGGTCAACCAGGGCGTGCTGGTGCTGGGCGTGGTCTTCGTGGTCGCCGGCCTGGGCTTCAAGCTGGGCGCCGCGCCGTTCCACATGTGGGTGCCGGACGTCTATCAAGGCGCGCCGACGGCCGCGACCCTGCTGATCGGCGGCGCGCCCAAGCTGGCCGCGCTGGGCATGACGCTGCGTCTGCTGGTGGAGGGCATGCTCCCGCTGGCCAACGACTGGCAGCAGATGATGCTGGTGATGGCCGTGGCCTCGCTGGTCGTGGGCAACCTGGCCGCGATCGCGCAGAGCAACCTGAAGCGGATGCTGGCGTACTCGACGATCTCGCAGATGGGCTTCGTCGTGCTGGGCCTGGCCTCGGGCGTGGTGAACAAGCAGCCGGACGTGCACGCGCTGAACGCCTACAGCTCGGCGATGTTCTACGCGATCACCTACGTGCTGACGACGCTGGGCAGCTTCGGCCTGATCATGCTGCTGGCACGCCAGGGCTTCGAGTCCGAGCAGATCAGCGATCTGGCCGGCCTGTTCAAGCGCAGTCCGTGGTACGCCTTCGTGATGGCGATCTACATGTTCTCGCTGGCCGGCATCCCGCCGATGGTGGGCTTCTACGGCAAGCTGGCCGTGCTGCAGGCGATGGTCACGACGGGCCAGTCGCTCTACATCTGGATGGCCGTGATCGCGGTGCTGCTGTCGCTGGTCGGCGCGTTCTACTACCTGCGCGTGGTGAAGGTCATGTTCTTCGATGAACCGACCGACCACAGCCCGGTGACGGCGCCCATGGACGCCCGCGTGGTGATGTCGCTGAACGGCGCCGCGGTGCTGGTGCTGGGCCTGTTGCCGAGCGGCCTGCTGGCGCTGTGCACGCAGGCGGTCGTCCGCGCGCTGGCGCACTGATCGCCGGCCCATCGAACGACCCCGACAGCGGCAACGCGCAAGAGAGAACCCGACCATGGATCAAGGCGTTTCAGTCTGGATGGTGCTGGTGGTGGCGCTGGTCGCCGCCAATCTGCCTTACATGAGTTCCCGCATCCTGCTGGTGGGGCCGCGTCGTGATCCCAAGGCCGGCGGCTGGCGTCTGCTGGAGCTGTTCCTGCTCGCGCTGATCACGCTGGCCGTGGGCTTCGGCCTGGAATCCACGCAGGGCCAGCGTTTCCCGCAGGGCTGGGAGTTCTACGCCGCCGCGCTGGCGATGTTCGTCACCTTGGGCTTCCCGGGTTTCGTGTGGCGCTACCTGCGCCGCTCCCGCTCCAAGGTGCGAGAGTTCGATGACGAAGAAGCTGCCTGAAGCGAACCGACCTGAAGACGACGGCGTGATCGGCATCGCGCCGGCCGCCGACGCTGACGAGCATCTGCGCGAAGCCCCGCTGGCGTCCGAATGGATCCTGCGGGGCAACTTCCTTCAGGTGAAGCGCGACCGCATCGCGCTGCCCAACGGCCGTGAGGCCACGCGCGAATACATCCGCCACCCCGGCGCCGCGGTGATCGTGCCGCTGTTCGACGACGGCCGCGTGCTGCTGGAACGGCAGTACCGCTACCCGGTCGGCCGCGTGGTGCTGGAGTTCCCCGCCGGCAAGCTGGATCCGGACGAGACCCCGCTGCGCTGCGCGATGCGCGAGCTGGTCGAGGAGACCGGCTACCAAGCGCGCGAATGGGCCTACGCCGGCGTGCTGCACAACGCGATCGCCTACTCGGACGAACGCATCGAGATCTTCTTCGCCCGCGGCCTGATCGCCGGCGAGCGGCAACTGGACGACGAGGAATTCCTCGACCTGCTGCCGGTGGCCGAGGACGAGCTCGACCGCATGGCCTTCGACGGCCGCATCACCGACGCCAAGACGCTGATCGGCCTGCAATGGCTGCAGCGCTGGCGCGCCGGTGCATGGCCATTGGACTGGATGGCGGCGGACGAGGCGGCCAGCCGCTAGCATCGGTCCATCATGCTGGTACTGAACCTGGCCTGCGAGGCCGGCCATGCCTTTGAGGGCTGGTTCGCGTCCTCCACCGATTTCGAATCGCAACAGGCGCGCGGTCTCCTGAGCTGCCCGCTGTGCAACATCGTCTCCGTGCGACGGATGCCGAGCGCGCCGCGGCTGAATCTCTCGTCGGCCGCGGAGCCCCGCGCGGCCAGGTCCGCGAAGTCCGCACAGGCGGCGGAAGCGGCCGAGGCCGCGGAAGCCGCTGAAGCTGAAAGGGCTCGCGCGACCGAGGCATCGACGAAGCTGCCCGCAGGCCCGACACCGTCGGACGGCGTGCCGCCGATCGCGATCGAATTGCAGAAGCAGGTGCTGCAGGCGGTCCGCACGCTGATGGCGAAGACCGAGGATGTCGGCGACCGTTTCGCCACCGAGGCGCGCCGCATCCATTACGGCGAAGCCGAGGAGCGCGGCATCCGCGGCCGCGCGACGCCGGACGAGGCGCGCGAGCTCGCGGACGAGGGCATCGACATCGTCGCACTGCCGGTGCCCGACGCGCTGAAAGACCCTCTCCAGTAACGACCTGACGCCTCTTGGGATTGCGGGCGGCACCCTGCGGGTGTCGAATGCCCCGGTCGCATCTCTTGAGGAATCAGGTTCATGAAGACTTTCCGATTGCTGGCCTGCGCCGCGGCGGTGACCGCGTCCCTGGCCTTCGCACCGATGGCGCCGTCGCTGGCGGCCTCCGCCGCACCGGTGGCCGCGCAGAACGGGATGGTGGTGACGGCGCAGCACCTCGCGACGCGCGTGGGCGTCGACGTGCTCAAGGACGGCGGCAATGCCGTCGACGCCGCGGTGGCGGTGGGCTACGCGCTCGCGGTCGTGTACCCGGCCGCGGGCAACCTGGGCGGCGGCGGGTTCATGACCATCCAGCTGGCCGACGGCCGCAAGACCTTCCTCGACTTCCGCGAGAAGGCGCCGCTGGCCGCGACGGCCAACATGTACCTCGACAAGGACGGCAACGTCGTCAAGGGCCTGAGCACGCACGGACACCTCGCGGTGGGCGTGCCGGGCACGGTCTCGGGCATGGAGTACGCGCGGGAGAAGTACGGCACGATGAAGCGTCCCGCGCTGATCGCGCCGGCGATCGCGCTGGCGGACCGCGGCTTCGCGCTGGAGCAGGGCGACGTCGACATGTTCCAGACAGCCACCAAGGACTTCGAGGCCGACGCCGCCTCGGGCGCGATCTTCCTCAACAAGGGCAAGCCTTTCCAGGCCGGCGACAGGCTGGTGCAGAAGGACCTCGCGAAGACCTTGCGCGAGATCGGCGCCAAGGGCACGGACGGCTTCTACAAGGGCTGGGTGGCGAAGGCGCTGGTGGACTCCAGCCAGGCGGGCAAGGGCATCCTGACGCAGGCCGATCTGGACCAGTACCAGACGCGCGAGCTGCCGCCGGTGGAATGCGACTACCGCGGCTACCACGTCGTGTCGGCGCCGCCGCCGAGCTCGGGCGGCGTGATCATCTGCGAGATGCTCAACATCCTCGAGGGCTATCCGCTGCGCCAGCTCGGCTGGGGATCGGCGCAGGGCGCGCACTACCAGATCGAGGCGATGCGGCACGCCTACGTCGATCGCAACAGCACGCTGGGCGATCCGGACTTCGTGAAGAACCCGCTGCAGCGGCTGCTCGACAAGAGCTACGCGGCGAAGATCCGCGCCGCGATCGATCCGGCGAAGGCGGGTGTGTCCATGGACATCAAGCCCGGCGTGGCGCCGCATGAGGGCAGCAACACGACGCACTACTCGATCGCGGACAAGTGGGGCAACGCGGTGTCGGTGACCTACACGCTGAACGACTGGTTCGGCGCGAAGGTCACGGCGGCGAAGACCGGCGTGCTGCTCAACAACGAGATGGACGATTTCACCTCCAAGGTCGGCGTGCCCAACATGTACGGCCTGGTGCAGGGCGAGGCGAATGCGATCGCGCCCGGGAAGCGGCCGCTGTCGTCGATGAGCCCGACCATCGTGACCAAGGACGGCAAGCCGGTGATGGTGGTGGGGACGCCGGGCGGCAGCCGCATCATCACGGCGGTGCTGCAGACCATGCTCAACGCGATCGACTTCGACATGAACGTGCAGGAGGCGGTGGACGCGCCGCGCTTCCACCAGCAGTGGCTGCCGGACGTGACCAACGTCGAGCCGTATGCGTTCTCGCCGGACACGCGCAAGCTGCTGGAGGGCATGGGCCACAAGCTGGGCGCGCCGCATCCGGCGAACCACCTCGCGGCCATCATCGTCGGCGCGCCGTCGCTGAACGGCAAGCCGGTGGGGAACAACCGGTTCTACGGGGCGAACGATCCGCGGCGGAACACGGGCCTCGCGGCCGGGCATTGATGACTGCCTTGCCCCGCGCCCGCGGGGCAAGCGTTCACCCTCGTGATGAGCGAGCGTGCGCCCGAATTGCCGCACCGCCATGCTGCGCACCGATTGCGGTGATCAGGACCGTTGAACGGTTGACCTTGAACTCTTGCCGATCGCGGCCCTGGTCGAGGCTGCAGCGTCGTAGCCGCCTGTGTCAGTCATGGTCCTCGACGTGTGCCGGTGCTTCAGTCTCGCTCGCTGCTGCTGGTGCTTCTGGGCTGTTGTTGAGAGCCGCCCCGCTCTCGCAGAATGCGACCGCTTGCTGGACGAGCATCTGACGCGGGATTTGACGCTCCCATTGCAGGGCAGCGAGCATCGGTATGAATGGGAATCGCGCCCTGTACCAGCCTGATGCCTCAATGCTCTCTACCCCGGGAAGAGGCTTGGCCATGCGTTCGAGGAACTCCTTCGGTTTGGCCGGCACGAAGGCGAGGGCCTCGCCGATCCCGTGGCTGTGCAGCGCGCGCGGGTCCGCTACAACTTCGTCGTAGCCCGCGTCAGAGCTCCAGAAGTTGGGAGTGCTCCACGAGCACTCTGGCATCACAACTTCGCGCAGGAATTGATATGCACCATCGAGCCCAAGCGCTGCAGTCCAGGTGAGCAGTATCGGAATCAATGTGGAGCTGGCGGTCGAGGCGTCCGAGGGGTTCTGGAGGCCGAATCGCACCTGAAGCTGCTCGTCCAAGGTCCTCACGGTCGGCCAAAAGTCCCGCTTCGTGCGAGCGACCCCGATCCGCTCACACAGCGAATGCATCCATCCTGTCGCAACTTCGTTGCGGCCGGTAATGACCAGTAGCAACATCGCAAGATGAATGTCAGTGGCCTGGTGGTCGAAGGCTGGGAACTGGAGGTTCGAATGGGTACTGAGGAGGTCGACCAGCCGAGCGGAGTACGCCCAGTGCCCCCCAGCGTCGCTTCCGGTGGTCGAGGCGTGCCATGCCCAAAAGCACCCCTGCAACCCAAGCCGACCAGCTTCTTCGAAGACGCGCTTCGACAGAAAGAGGTTGTGAGGCAGGACATAGGCGAAGCCATTCTCGGTGCGATAGAAGGCATCGAGGCGCGAGTGATACCGCATGGCAATGCTCATGGCGTCGCCCAGAATCTGGCCAAACTCGACCGCATAGGCCGATGCAGGGTTGAGCAGATCGGCGTGCACCTTCGACCATGTTGCAAGGACGGCGTACTCGGAAAGCCTGTATGGGGCGAGTAGGTTGTCTTCTTCCGCGGCGCGGAGAGTCAGCGCGGAAAGCGCTGCGCGAATGCCTCGCAAGGCCTGTAGGGTGCGCTTTTTCCGAGATGCAGCGCTTCCTCCACTGGCGGGAAGGTCCGACACCAAGCCGTTCACAAGCTGCCTGCCGACGCTTATGCAAAGGTCCGGTTGACCCACGTTAGCCAGCATGCGTCGAAACAGGGACCTCCGTTCGATTGGGAGGATGTGGTCGTCCAAGAGGTGTTCGACGGTCCACGCTGCTAGTTTGGAACCGTTGACGTTCACTACCTTGATGCCGTACTGACTCGCGTAGTTCTCGTAGGCGCCGGCCATCTGCCCTTGAATGCTCGAAAGGAATTCGCCGTTGGTTACGACCACAGCCATTCTCGGCAGCTTACTGTGCTCGGGGGCGACATTCGCGCGGACGTACGTGTGTGCCAAGTCTTGCAGGGACTGAAAAATGGATTGTGGTCCGGAATTCCATTCAGCCCGCCCAATGGTTCCGCACTTGAGTACCCACATGAAGAGCGTCCTGCGACCGCTGTCGTCTTTCCCGACAGATGCCATATCGACGCCGTTCTCGCGCACTCCCTTCTGTGCAGTGTGAACAACTTGGTGCCCCATGCCCGACACGAGTAGCGGCATGAAATCATCGAGTTCACCGGACTCTTTCATCAGCTCCAGATAGTCGGCCACCAACAATTGCAAGGCGTCGTTCATCGGGCTTGCTCCAGCAACTTGAATCGTCGGATGTACCCCTGCATCGGGTCAGAGAGTTCGGATGACGGTAGCTCAAACGAAAGACCGCCAGAAACCAAGTCGACGATCTGGCTTGGCCCATCCGCCAGGTGAGTCACAAATCGTCTTCCTTGTGCCAGATGAGCCTTGGTGACAAGGGAAGCGAAGACAGAGTTCTTTTCCCCCACCTGCTGGATGTGATCGTGTTGCTTTGCTTGCGCGCTTCTCAGAGAGAAAGCATCGACGTCGCTGATTCGAAGTTCGCGCCGGCGAGGTAGACGCGCGAGGTGCCGCGTCCATCGGAGGATCGAGGCATAGATACCTCGAAATACGACCGCGCCGCGAGCGTTTCGGCAAGAAGGACTGCACAGTGGCTTCAAGAATGCCTCAGTTGCACCCGGGTATTCGATCTTTAGGAAGTTGAGCATATCGCCGGCCATGTACAGCCCCGAGTCGCCAAGGCTCTCCATCCTCGCGATGCTCGCTGCGAAATGGCAGAGGGTCGGGCCTTCCTCATGGAGACCGAGCACACGGCGGATCGCCTTCGTCCTGACGAGCGGGGTTGCAGCGGCGAACAGCGGCTCGTCCAGGACAGCTCGGACGGGCCTAGCGTAGAGGAATTCGAGCATCCCGCGAATTACCGGGAAGGAGGCGGTTGGACTCAGCAACCAGTGGGTAAGGAGCGTTCTGAAAAGCGCCTCATCCTCCGCAGACGATTGGAACGTAAGGTTGAAGCGCTGCAAGACGTCTTCAGGGCCGTTTCCCAGCGCAAGCAGCTGCTCGATGACGAAGCTCTTCTGAGGGGCCTTACGCAAACAGGAGCTAAGGGCTAGGTCGACGTTGTGGCAGATGCTCTTATTCTGAAGCGCTAGCTCCACCAGCCGGCGGAGGAGGTCATTCAAAGGGACGGCTTCGACGCCGTAGTACGCACTCTCGATCCGGAAGACCGATCGTGCAACTTGGGACGCGGCCTCCGGCACTCCTGCCGAGAGCGCCTCGGCGACCAATCTGAATGCGGCACGGTCGAATTGCGCAAGCTCGACGATGCAGTACCACGCGTTCTCAGCATTCGTGTTGGATAGCGCGACCAAGTAGGCGAGGAGGGGCTGCTGGTACGGCTCAATGATTTCCTTCACCGCCTCAGAACGCCAAGGAAGCGCCGCCACAAGCGCATGGACCGCACGAGCGTCTTGCACTGGCGGCCCGAGGCGACCCATGACGAACTTCGCCGCAATGACTGGCTGAGCAATCGCGAAGCTGTGCGCCCAGGTTCGGCACGCCCGATCCCCGATCGGTGTATCCGAACAGATGCTGACTACCAAGTCGAATGCCAGGGATGGCTCGCTCGTGAAGCGAGTCTGAAGCACCTCTGCGAGGTGATATGCGAATCCATCGTCGCGGTCAGGAACGAGCCTCAGGAGGCGTTCCAGCCGCACCGCGCTGGCCTGGCCCGACAGGCCCAGTGCTGGAAGCAGGATGTGGCAGGCGCCGAACTGATCGTCTGGCACCCAATGTATGAAGACGTCAAGGAGGTCGACTTCCTGCATGTCCGCTTCAGCAAGCCGTCGCTGCAGTTGAGCGTCCTGCCCGTCATCCTGTTTACGGGTGAGGCCCCGCAGGTCCGCGTAACGCCCGTCTATCAAGAGCGCGAGACGCTCATCGAGTTCTTTCCTGGACAAGGGATCCATAGCGCCTCCGCCTACGCCATCTGTTGATTTTGGAAGTGGTGTCCAGGGCAGCATGGCGACCGCCGTGGCTCGCATACTTTAGTAGAGCAGGAGGTGGGCGCGATGGAGCCTCAGCGGCGCACGGGCTACGTCGAGGCGATGATCAAGGACTCGGACGAGGGCGCGGGCCGGCTGACGCCTGAGGCGTGCAGCTGCTGCCACACCACCGGCCGGCGCCCGCTGACGTGCGAGGTGCCGCCGAAGTTGCGCGAGCATGCCGAATGGATGTCGGCCCATCTGGACCGACACGTTTCGCTCCTGCGCGACGACATGGCGCGTCTGCTGGGAGTCTCCGATGTACTGACACGTTGAGACGACGTTCCGACTTGAGATCCAATTGCCCGCGTAACGTCGCGGCAAAATGCCTTCACCTGGGAGGTGAAGATGAAAGACAAGCGGTTCGTTTGGGGCGTGATCGTGACGGCCATATGGCTTGGCGTCATGGTCGGACTTCTGTTTGTAGCGAATAGGCCGGACAAACTGAACGAGTGGGGAGACTTCTGCGCAGGCTTCTTCGCACCGCTCGCCTTCATGTGGCTGGTACTTGGGTACCTGCAACAGGGCGAGGAACTGCGGCAAAACACCGTGGCGCTGGAGCAGCAACTGCTGGAGCTGCGCCAGACGGTGGAGGTGGGACGGGATCAGCTCGCTGAAGTCCGAATGGCGGCAAAACGCGAGAAAGCGGAGCGTATTCAAGCCCTCCGACCGATCTTCACCCTTCGCCCGCGTTCGAGCATCCTGGGTGCAGGTGGCCTGGAGCAGCAGGTGGCCCTAATAAATGACGGTGGGCTGGCGCGGAATGTGGTGATCGAGGCCGTCGGCGCGGTCATCACTTCGGGAGAACGCTCGGCCCGTATTCCTCAGCATGAGGACGCCCGCCTCTACATCAACCAGCAACTCGATGTGCCTGGCCTGCTGCGAATCCATTACGAGGATGCCGAGGGAAACGAGGGGGAGGTGGAATGCAGGTTTGCTAGGGTGAACTCGGGATTGCAGTTCGCTGCGGTAAAGACGGTGTTGACAGCTGCGGACTTGTAGTTGCAGGGGCGCATTGCAAATGTTTTCAGACCCAATAGATTCCCGCCCGCGCGATACATAGATCGGGATAGCCGATCAAAACACTAAGCTGCGCGCCTCTGACGGTCGTGATCCCAGGCTGAACTCGACGCCTAGCTGGCGAAACGCTCGAAAAAGGATGCATCCCTGCCGTAAGCACCGTAGCCAATGTGAGGAGCTACCGGACTTGCTTCGACAGCCGTGTGGCAAGGACCTCAAGTTCCTTGCCGTGCATCAGGTCGATGCACTTCATGGTGTTGAAATCCGACTGGACGGCGCCGCCGTAGACGCGCTTCGAGTAGCTGTCGGCGAGCTCGCGCAGGGGCTCGTAGGCTTCGATGGGCTGCTTGCCGAACTCCATGTAGGCGCTGGCGGTCGCGTTCGCATCTTCCTTGGCCTCCTGGGTCTTCGCCGCGCTGGCCAGGCACACGCTGACGGCCCAGTTCTTGAGCAGCGTTCTCTGGGAGTAGCTGGCGGTTGCGCTTGCCACGGGCTTCCCAGCAAGGGGCTGAGCTGGCTCCGCACAAACGACGGAAGAGAGCATCGCGGCGCCGAAGAAGAGAGCTTTCATCGCAGGGTCCAGATGGAGCCCGTCTCCGGAACGAGGGGGCCGTTGTCGAGGTCGTGCATCAGGTGGCAGACGTCGGAGGACGCTTCAAGGACACCATCAATGCGCAAGCGCCTCGCGCCTGACTAGCGGATATCGCGCGGCGGGCGCGATGACACTGACTCACTGCTTGGACCTGTAGCCCGGCACGTCCCCGAGCGGCAGCGTCCGCACGCGGATCACGATCTCGGTCTTGTTCGGGTCCTCCGGCGACGAGTGCACGCCGCTGTCGATGCCGTCCTCCACCAGCAGCGTGCTCTTGAGCACCGGCTGCCCGGCTTCCTTCACGTCGAAATCGAGATAGACGCGCTTGCCGTCGCGGCGGCGGGCGGCGATCTCGATGCGGACCTGGTCCGGCGTGACCAGATCGGGCTTGCCACCGATGACGACGAGGGACTTCTTGCCGCTCTCGGTGACGAGGCGCATCGTCGACAGCTTCTGTTCCTGGACCACGCCGTTGCTGCGGCGGTTGAGCTGGATCGTCAGCTCCAGCGCGACGGGATCGATGGCGAGGTCGGGCATGACCGCGTTCATCGCCTGCACGGCGCCTGCGGCGCCCAGCGCCAGCACGACGAGGCCGGAGGCGCCGAAGAGTCGGCGCGAGCGGGAATGGGGACGGACGGCGAGCATGGCGACTCTTTCGATCAACGGGTGGGAAGACAGGTGGGTCGACGGATGGGACGACGAATGGCTTGAGCGCCAGCCGGACCACGGCTGGAGCGGGGACAGCGACGGCTGGGCGCGGAGCAGCGCGCGGGCGTAGTCGGCGGCGCGCGCGGGGAAGCGGCGCATCACGGCGTGATCGCAGGACAGCTCCTGGTCGGCCCGCATCGCACGCAGCGCCAGCCAGGCGAGCGGATTGAACCAGTGCAGCGCGCACAGTCCAGCTGCAAGGGCGTTCCAGTGGTTGTCGAAGCGGCGGCGGTGCACGTCCTCATGCGTGAGAACCAGCGAGCGCTGGACGGCGTCGAATCGTTCTTCGAAGTCGGAAGGCAGTACCAGCCGCGCCGGCCACAGGCCGACCAGCGCGGGGCCTTGCGCGCGAAAGCGCCACTGCAGCCAGATCATGCGTGCGAGGATCGCGAGTGCGCCGGTGACCCAGATCGCCAGCCACATCGCAACGCCGCTAGCCGGCATCCACGACTTCAGCGGTGCCGTCGTCGCCGCGTCCAGCGCCGGTCCGAACTGATGGATAAGCGCCGCGGAGAACTGCGTCGCCGGGGGACTTGCCGGCAGCAGGTCGACGACAAGCAGCATCGGCAGCAGCGCCCAGCCCACGTAGGCGAAACCGGGTCCGACGTGGCGCGCCAACGGACGACGCAAGGCGAGCAGCGCCAGCGCGATCACGGAGAGCAGGGCGGTCTGACGCAGCAGCGTCTGGAGGAGGACGTCAGTCATTGGACTTGCCGCCCTTGCTGGCGGTGCCTGCCTTGGCGGGCTTGGCCTCGCGCTGCTCGTAGTCCGCGATGAGCTGCTTCAGCGCCTTGACGTCGGCGGCCTTGAGCTTGCGATGCGACGAGAAGTGCGACACCAGCGGCGCGAGGCTGCCGCCGAAGAGGCGGTCGAGCAGCGAGAGGCTCTCGCCATGCGCCCACTCGGTGCGCGGAAAGCGGGGCGTGTAGAGGAAGCGCCGGCCGTCGCGCTCGGCGATGAGCGCGTCCTTCTTCAGCAGACGGTTCAGCAAGGTCTTCACCGTCGCGAGCTGCCAGTCCTGCCGGTCGGCGAGCGCGGCGGCGATGTCCTCGGCCGACAGCGGCGAAGAGCGCCAGAGCACTTCCATGACCTCGGCTTCGGCCGAGGTGATGGCGGGGAGGTCGTCGGGCATGCGATTCCGTTTACGCGTGTAATCGAATGAATGATTACAGCTGTAAATGGAATCGTCAAGGGGTGGATTCAGGGAGCGGTCGGGCCGCTCCACGGCTTGAGCGCGTCGTAGCGCTGCGGCAGCGTCAGCGAGTCGCCCCACGATCCATAGGTCGGATTGGGAATCGGCACCCACGACAGTCCCCAGCGCTTCGCCTGCGATGCCTCGTCGTACTTCGCGCGCGGCACGAAGTCGTTGAGGTCGTCGCCGACGAGCATCGCGATGCGGTGCGTGCGTGCGACCGCGAGACGCCTCGCGCTCTTGTCGGACTCGGCCCAGTCAGCGCGGTCGCCGCGCAGCATCAGGTCGCCGGGCGCGACGGCACGGCCGAGCACCCGCTCCAGGTTCGCGAGCGTCTGCGCCTTCTGCGGACAGGCGGCGTGAAGGCCGTCGGGGCCGAAGGGGCCGCCGGCGGGGCAGGTCCGGTTGGTGATGAAGACGACGCGGAATCCGAGCGTCCTGGCGCGGGCGATGAACTCCGGCGCGCCGGGGATCGCGGTGGCCTGCGCGGACGCCACCCAGGCGGCCCAGGACGCGCTGTCGTAGGGCTTGCCGGCGCGGATCCGCCACGCCTCGTAGGGCGAGTTGTCGACCACCGTCTCGTCGACGTCCAGCACGATCGCCGGCGGCTTGCGGGCGAAGCCGCCCTGCGCGGCCTGTTCGAGCGAGGCGGTCTCGCGCGTGGCCTGACGCGCGGACGGCAGGCGGGCCGTCGCGGCGCGATAGACCGCGAGCGTGGCGGCTCGGCGTTCCACCGCGGTCTGGAACCACAAGGTGGACGTCACGCCTTCGCGGCCCTCGATCGGGAGTGCGTCGGCGCTGGGCGCGGAAACGGCAGAGGCAGCTGACGCCGTTGATGAGGTCGATGCCGTCGATGTCTCGGTTGCCGTCGATGTCGTCGGTGTCGTCGTTGTCGTCGATGCCGGGACGGCCATCGACATCATCGCCGTGAGCACGGCGACGGACACTGCGGGGAAGGGCCGCGCAAGGCGGGCTGGGGTCACGACAAGGCGCATGCCGGGAGCTCTCTCAGGGTCGGTAGGCGTGGATTGTGAGGCGGCCCGACGTCATCCGAACGGATGATGCGGCGGGGCGTGGCGCGGGATATACGGGCGATGTCGCCCACTCGTTCCCCGCCATGGAAGCCTCCTCCGTCGACTCGTCCGCGACTCAAGGCCGCGGTGGTCGTGTCCGGCCGTGGCGATGGCTATGGTTCGGGCTGGCCTGGTGCGCAGCCGCCTCCGCCATGGCGCTGTGGCAGTCGGCAGGGCCGGCGGGCCCGCTCGCCGTCACCCGGGTGGACCGCAGTCTCTGGGACTGGTGGCGTCTTCCGGTCGAGCGCCACGCATTCCTTCGTCTGCCCAGTGTCGAGGGGCCCTACACGTCAGGGGATGACGCGTCGTCGCGTTCCCCGACGACCAGGCGAGCGCTGGACCCGCTGACGAGCATCGATTTCTCCGACGACGACCAGCGCGGATGGGTCGTGAGCGCCAGTGGCGCCGTGCTGAGAAGCGAGGACGGCGGCCGGACCTGGAGACGGCAGTCGACGGGCTACACCGCACCGCTGGGGCTGCTGCACGCGAGCGCCGACGGCATGACGGCCTGGGCGCAGGAGAGGGGCGGCGAGCGCGTGATCCAGACCGTCGATGGGGGTGCGTCTTGGCGGGTCGGCGATCTCGCCGCGCCGGACGCGGAGGCCGCGATGGCGCGTCCGCGCCAATCGCTGCGGCCGCCGATGCCGCTGCCCTGGGGGCTGCGTGCGGGCTACATCGGCGCGGACGGCCGTCGTGGCTGGGCCGTCGGCGACGGCGCGCTGCTGCTGAGCACGTCCGACGGCGGCAAGACCTGGACCGATCCCCGTGTCTATGCACGCTACCCGGCACCTTGGTACTGGCTCGCCTTGCTGCTGTCGGTGCCGATGTTCCTGCGCGCGTGGCGACTGTTCACGCAGACGCGTCGCGTGGCGGCCGGCATGGCCGATACGCCCGCCACCGACGCGGCGCTGACCGATCCCCGGCAGGACCGGCTCAACTTCGAGCCGCTTGCCGCGGGCATCTCGCGCTTCCTGCGCAACCCCGCGACGGAGCCGCCGTTGACGCTCGCCATCACCGGCGACTGGGGCTCGGGCAAGAGCTCGCTGATGGGTCTCGTCTGCGCGGACCTGCGCAAGCACGGCTCGCGGCCGATCTGGTTCAACGCCTGGCACCACCAGAAGGAGGATCACCTCTTCGCCGCGCTGCTCGGCGCGCTGAGCAAGCAGGCGCTGCCGCCGTGGCTCAGCCTCGACGGCGTCGGCTTCCGGCTGCGCCTGCTGTGGATGCGCTCGCGCAAGCATGGGGTGTTCACGGTGCTGCTGTGCGCGGCGGTCGCCTTGCTCGTGACCCTGCATGCGGGGATGAACGACCCCGCAGTGGAGACGCAGATGCTGCGGCGCGTCGGCCAGACCTTGGGCGCGCTCGCGGGGCAGGAACCGTCGAAGGACGCGCCGCCATGGCCCTGGGCGGAGTGGCTGGCGCTGCTGGCGGTCGCGGGCACGACGCTGACGGCGTTGCGCAAGGCGCTGACGGCCTTCGGTGCCGATCCCGCGGCGCTGCTGGCGGGCGGCATCCAGGGCATGAAGCCCAAGCTCGCCGCCGAGCAGAACAGCTTCCGCACCCGATTCGCCGAGCAGTTCGGCGAGGTCTCGCGGGCCTTGCCCGAGCGCGTCGTCGTGGTCATCGACGATCTCGACCGCTGCCGGCCCGAGGCCGTGCTGGAGATCATGGAGGCGGTGAACTTCCTGACCTCGTCGGGGCAGTGTTTCGTGCTCTTCGGGATGGCGACTGACAAGGTGCAGGCGGCGCTGGCGATCGCGTTCGAGCGCATCGCCAAGGAGCTGGCGAGCGCCTCGGCCCCGGATGCCAACCCCGAGCAGGCCGCGCGCGAGCAGCGCCGCGCCTACGCGGCCAACTACCTGCAGAAGCTGATCAACCTCGAAATCAAGGTGCCCACGGCGCAGACGTACGAGGCGTGGCGGCTGCTGACCGACGATCCGGCGACGACGGCGCCGTCGTCGTGGCGGCGCGAAGCGATGCAAGGGCTGCGTCGCCATGCGATGTGGCTGGCGCTCGCCGGTGCGATCGCGGGTGGCGTGAGCCTGGGCGTGCTGCTGCGACCGCAGGGTCCGTTGAAGGCCGAAGCGCAAGACCCGGCACGCGCGTCCGTGTCGACCGCGGCGTCCGGTCCGGAGTCGGCACCTCTCTCAGGAGCGGGAGCGTCGAGCGCCGCCAGTGCCCCGCGCTGGGTGCCGATCCCGGGCCTCACGGCGTCCGATCCCACCCGGGCGTGGGGACGATCACCCGCGCAGTCGGAAACGCGCGTGCTCGTGCAGGCCGGCGCGGACAGTCATGCGGACGAATGGATCGTGGCCGGCGTGCTCATCGCCGGCGCTGCGATGGCTGGGCTGCTGCTCCTGCGCGCCGCCAGCCGTCGCCACCGAGAGGCCACGGACTCGAAGGACTTCCGCGACGCGCTCAAGGTCTGGACCGAGCTGGTCCGCGAGTCCGCCCACACGCCGCGCGCGGTCAAGCGCTTCGGCAACAAGCTGCGCTACTTCGAGATGCTGCAGCAGGGCGATGCGCGCGATCGCACGCTGCTCGAAGAGGTGCGCGAGTACTGGCGCGCGCGCCTTGGAAAGGCAGGAAGCGCCGCGTCGGGGGACGACGCCCCACGCACGGCGGTGAACCGGCGCATCGCGGCGCCGCAACTCGTCGCGCTCGGTGCATTGCATGAAGCCTTCGGCAGCGCATGGCTGCGCGCGTTCCACGCCGGCACGGCCGACACCTACCCGACCACGCAGGCGACTTCTCTTGTCGACGATTCGAGGCTGGTCGTCGCCGTTGGGCAGTTGACGCGGGAGCACCAGGCGTTGTTCGACACGTCATGGCCGCCAACGCAGGCGGAGATCGACGTCTTCATCCGCCTGCTCGACGGCATCCGCATGCCGGGCGAATCGGAGGAACTGGACATGCGTCGTCCCGATGTCGCATGACCGCTCGCGAGCGCGCGAACGTTCGAGATGGGCGCCCCCCGGGAGAGGGTGAGAACCGCGGCACCTTGACCTCCCGACTGAGCGCGTTCAAGAGTCTTCCTGGCGAGCCCAACGGATGGATGTCGATCGATATGACGAAGCACGAGCGCCAGAACGCCATCGTTTCCTGACGCTTTATCTGCCGTATCTGGTGCTTCAGTTTCTTTGTCACCATTGAAGAGGTGTGAGATGGCGTGGAATGATTGGTCGAAGTTCGATACGGCAGGTGCGATCGGGGGGCTGCTCGGCGAGAAGTTGCAACCGGCCGCGAAGTACTTTGCGGATGTGGCGGCGGATCTCCGGTCGCAAGCGGGCCGAAGCTCGGCGCGTGTCGATCACATGAAGGACATCCGGCAGCAGTTGGGGGCGCTGAGCAATGCGGCCAATGAAGATCTGCAGGACATCGCTCGTCGGGTGGAAGCAGGGCAGATCGGCAGTATCGATGTCATGCGAAAGGAGCTGTCCAAGGCGCAGGCGCTCCTGAGCAGCGCCGACTTGAACCTTGCCGCATCGAAAAACATTGCCGCGCTGGGTCGCAGCCTGGGTACCGTGGTCGGCGCTGGCGAGTTGCTCTACAAGCTCAGGAACCCTGACCTCAAGAGCGATGACTTTGGGGAGACTGGCGTGGGTCTCATCGGGGGCATTGCCGCCGGAGTCATCGCCACCGCGCTGACGGTCTCAGCGCTCCCTGCCGTCGGCATCGGCATCTTCGGTAAGTACATGTGGCAGCACTACGTGGCCCCTCAACTCGGTTGGTCCGAAAAAGACAGCGCGCGCTTCTGGGACAGCGTGTTCGAAGCGATCGGTGTCGGTCAGTCGCAGAAGACCGCGATCGATCACAAGGCGATCGAAGCGCGTCGCGGGACATCGTTCACGCGCTATTTCGATGATCTGCTAGGCGGTGCGCCAGGGACCGGGGAGACGGTCGGGTCGTCCGGATTGCCGGGTCTGAAGGCGTCGTTCGAACAGGCGTTGAACGACGATCCCGCAACCGGACTTGCCGACCTGATCGACTTCGTGTCCCTGGTCGGTCACGACACGCTGAAGGCGCAAGGCTGGGATCCGCGGCCGCTGATCATGGACGGGTTGCGCAGCGGCGTGTTGCCCGCGGGCATGAGTCCTCCCGTCGCGGACGGGAACGGCGAGCGTGTGGGCAGCGCCTCGGCCGATATCCTGATAGGGACCGACGACGCAGACGCAATCCGGAGCGGTGAAGGCGACGACGTGCTGGGCGGCGGCGCCGGGGCGGACCAGCTGTTCGGCGAGCGTGGCGACGACCAGATCAGCGGCGGCGCCGGCGACGATGTGCTGATCGGCGGCGACGGCGACGACGAGCTGATCGGCGATCAAGGCGCGGACACCCTCATCGGCGGTCCCGGCAACGATCGCCTGCGCGGCAACGTCGGCGACGACGCACTCATCGGCGGTCCGGGCGACGATGTGCTCATCGGTGGGAGCGGTGCGGACACCTTCCACTTCGAACGCAACGGCGGCAACGACCGCGTCATGGATCAGAAGAACCTGCGACCCAATCGCCTGGAGTTCGGCGCGGGTCTGGCCCTCGCCGACGTTTCGGCGATCCGCCGCGGCAACGAACTGCACCTGTCGTGGAAGAGCGGCGAGTCGGTCGCGCTGGCACGCTACTTCACGCGCCGATCGGGCCGATTCAATCTGCATTTCGAGGACGGCGCGTCGATCGAAGACGCGCCGCTGCGGCAATGGGCATCGACGATCGGCCGGGATGCCGCGCGCCTGATCGATGCGATGCCGCTGGTGGAGACCGCGCCGTCAGCGTCGGGTGCGGCCGCCTCCGGGCGCCTTCAGCCGCTCGTGTCCATGTCGTCGATGTCGCCGATGTCGATGCTCGCCGGCGCGACGGCGTGAGGATCGTGTGCCGGCCCGCACGCCCCGCTGGGACGTGACGGGCCTCAGGCGACAGGCGGGCGCCAGCCCGACTCAATCGATGTGGAAGTCGTCCTTGTAGACCTGCCACCGCAGCGGCGTGTTCAGGTCCAGGTTGCCGGCCTTCAGCCAGACGCGCTGCGCGGTGTCCACGCGTGACGTGTCCTCATGCGCCGCTTCCTTCTTCATGGCCACCACGCGGGCATCGAGGAAGGCGTTCAGGTAGACGGTCTCGTCGCCGCCTTGCGCGGGCGTCTTTGCCTTGGCCATCGCCGCCTTGCGGATGCCGCCGAAGCTGTCGCTGCTGTTGCCCGGGCCGTGCATCACGATGGCGTCGTAGTAGGCGAACTGTCCGAGCGCCCGCAGGCCGTCGGCCTTGGCCTGACTCACGGCGGGATTGAAGTAGACGCTGTCGCGCTCCGCATCCTGCGCCTGCTGGAACACGGGATCCTTCGCCGCCGCGGCCCAGTCGGCCTTGAAGTCGGGATCCAGGCCGGCGTGCGAGTCGCTGCCGTTCACCTTCTTCAGCGCCGTCAGGTATTTCGCCAGCACGTTGCCCGGCGAGCGCATCGCGTAGTCCTGGACCAGCTCCAGCATGTCGCCCGTGCCCGAGCAGAACCCGATGATGCCGGCGGTGTAGCCGCGTCCGTCCTTGATGTCCTGGATGTAGGCGTACTGCGCGCGCCAGTCCTGCGAGCTGTTCTCGGCGCTGGACACGATCTGCATCGCGATGTCCTTCTTCCGGGCATCGGAGAGGTCGGCGGAAGAAGGCGCCGGAGCCGGAGCCGGCGCAGGTGCCGGGGCAGGAGCAGGAGCAGGAGCCGGAGCAGGAGCTGGCGAAGGGGCAGGTGCCGGCGAGGGAGCGGGCGCCGGCGAAGGTGCAGGCGCAGGCGCCGGGGAGGGCGCCGGCGAGGGCGCAGGCGACGACGGGTTGTTCGACACCGGAGATCCGGGCTCGTCGCTGGAGCCGCCTCCGCCGCATGCGGAGAGCGCCACGGTCAGTGACAGGAGGGCAAGGTGGCGACGGTTCTTCACGGATCGATCAGGTCAATGGAATGGGCGCGGATTTTCTGTCGCCCGACTCGTCGGCATGTGTTCCTGACTGCGACCAAATGAAAACGGAATGCCTTCCGAAGAGGCATCCGAATGCGCCCAAGGCCGATGCCTGCTGCGTTCCCACACTGCGACCCGTTGTTTGCCAGACTACCTCGAACCGGGTAGTCCGGAGGAGTTGCTCGCCACCGCTGCGGCCGCCGCGGCGTGCAGATCGCGGGGGTGGACCATCAGCTCGCGCACGGCGCGCAGCGTCACGTACTGGCGCAGCACCGAAGTGAAGGCGGGCGCTTCCAGCAGCAGACGCCAGACCGGGAGCAGCAACGACGGATCGGCCGCCACGCCTTCTTCCATCAGCGCGGCGAAGTCGAGGCTGGCTTCGGCGGACAGCAGCTGCATGCGGCTCGCCGCGTTCAGCAGACGCGGCGTGCGGTCTTCCTGGCCGTCGCAGCAATAGAGCACGGCGCGCGCGAGGTCGCCTTCCTCGGTGGGCAGCGCGCTCAGCGACGCGCCGCGCAGGCGGACTTCGCCGTTGTTCGAGGTGAACGCATAAGTCGTGTCGATGTCGGCCTGTGCCAGCAGACGCAGTCCGCGCAGGAGTTTAGGAAGGTCGGTCGTCGCAGCATCGGGCGAGGCCTTGGCCTCGATCAGCAGACAGAGATCCCAGTCGCCATCGCCGTCGCCGCCGGTGTCGGTGTCGGTGTCGTGTCGCCTCAGCAGCGCCACATCCCATTCGCTCTTCGCGCGCTCGGCATCGCCGGGGAAAGACGGCGGAACGCGCAGCGAGGCCGCGATCCGGTAGCGCGTCGCGCCGCCTTCGGTGTTCATGCGGTCGACCAGCACGCCGAGCGCTTCGACCGCCAGCGCCTCCACCGCATCGCCGCGCAGCTGCGCGCCGGCGCCGTGAGCGGCCGCCTGCTCGCTGCCGGCGATCGGACCTCGCTGGTCCCACAGCGCGCGGTAGCGCGCAACCAGGGCGTCCGCGGCCAAGTCGTCGAGCCGCCGCACGCGCGCCAGCGCGGAATCGTCGATCAGCCGCTCGATGCAGCGATGCAGCGCCGGCTCGGCGCGCACGTCGGCGTCGTCGCGCAACGGGATGAGGCGTTCGGACAGGCGCGACCAATCGTCGCTGTCGCTCGCGGCGTGGAGCGCCAGAAGCGCCTCGCGCGTCGGCCCCGGTGCGCGGCGCTGCGTCTTCGCGGGATGGGCGAGCGCGTTGACGGCGGCGCGGACTGCGCGTCGGTCGCGCTCGGCGTGCGCGCTCAGCGAGGCGTACTCGCGCACGACGGCGGAGCGATGGCGCAGCACCATCGCCTGGAAGGCGGGATCGCCGCCGCCCGCCGCGGCATCGTGCAAGGCGTCGTGCGAGACGTCGTCAGAGGTGTCGTTGGAAGCATCGATGCCGGATGCTCGCAGCGGGCGCATGGCCACGCGAATCAACTGGGCGAGTGCGTCCAGGAAGAGCGACTGGACGCTGTCTCCCGGCGAATCACCCGCAGCGAGCGCGGTCCTCGCGCATTCGATGGCGAAGGCGAGCCGGGTCGCCGCGCCGGCGGTCCGAGCCTCTTCAAGGCTCGCCGGCAGCGCGGGCGCGCGGAATCGGCGAGCCGTCCGCTGAAGCACCTCGCCGAGCAGCGGTGGCAGTGGCGGCGAGGAACCGTGAGGCGAGGAGCCGTGGGACGAAGACATCGACGAAGACGGCATGCAAGGCGACCGCGTGGGCGACCGGAAGCGAAGCAGGCATTGTCGCGTTCCGCGAGCGCGCAGCGGTGCAGGCGTGCGGATGCGGCATCGCCCTGTATCCGACGTCGCCGACCTACCGCGCCGACGCCGCCGCGCTCTGCCGCCAGCGCAGGTAGCGTTTCGTCAGCCTCGACGCGCGCCACCGGTCCAGCACCAGCGTGATGAACGGCGAGACGTTCCGGGTCGGCTCGTCGCCCGAGGCCATGCGCCGCAGCTGGCGCCGGGCGAGCGCCATGGTGGCCAGGCCGCTGATGGCCTTGTTCTTCCAGTTCACGGCGACGGGCTCGGCGACGGCTTCCACCGTCGTCCATTGCGTCGGCAGATCCGGCTCGTAGGCGAGGGCGGTCCCCAGGCCCACCACCGCCACGCCGCTCGCGAGCACCTGTTGCGCGACGGCGCGTCGACGGATGCCGCCGGTCGTCATCACCGGCATGTGCGCGAGCCGTGCCAGGTCTTGCGCGAATTCGAGGAAGTAGGCCTCCCGCGCCAGCGTGCGGCCGTCGGCGGTGCGGCCCTGCATGGCCGGGCTCTCGTAGCTGCCGCCGGACAGCTCCAGCAGATCGATGCCTTCGGCGTTGAGCAGGCCGATGACCGCGCGGGCATCGGCTTCGTCGAAGCCGCCGCGCTGGAAGTCGGCGCTGTTGAGCTTGACCGCGACGGCGAAGTCCGGCCCCGCGACGGCCTTCACGGCGCGCACGACCTCGATCAGCAGCCGCGCGCGATGCGCGATCGGCCCGCCGTAGCCGTCCTCGCGGCGGTTGGCCAGCGGCGAGAGGAACTGCGACAGCAGGTAGCCGTGCGCCGCATGGATCTGCACGCCGTCGAAGCCCGCCTCGCGGGCGGCGCGGGCGGTGTCGGCGAAGCGGCGGACGATGCCGGCGATCTCCGCCACGGTCAGCGCACGGACCGGCGCGAAGTGCTTGCCGAACTTGCCCATGTCGAGGGCGACTTCCGACGGCGCGTAACCCGGGTTGCCGAGCGCCGCGAACACCTGCCGGCCCGGATGATTGATCTGCATCCAGAGCCGCGCGCCGCCCGCATGCGCGGCGCGGGCCCAGTCGGCATACGGTGCCAGCGGCGTGCCGGCTTCGAGCACCAGTCCGCCGGGGCCGGTGAGGGCATCCGGCGCCACCATCACGTTCCCGGTGATGAGCAGGCCCGCGCCGCCTTCCGCCCAGCGCCGATAGAGCTTCTGGCTGCTGATGCCGGGCAACTGACCCGCTTCGGCGAGCGCCTCCTCCATCGCCGCCTTCGCGGTGCGGTTCTTCAGCGTCTGGCCGTTGGGCAGGACCAGCGGGTCATGGAGGGCGGGCGCCTGGACGGGCGTCTGGGCGGGCGTCGAAGTGATCGGCATGGTCCGGGCTTGAGTTCAGGAATGCGCTCAGCGTAAGCTTCAAGCTGACTTGAAGGTCAAGCGCCTTTTCAGCTTGTCATGGAGACGACGATGCGCATCGGGGAACTGGCGAAACGGATCGGTATCAAGACTTCGGCGATCCGGTTCTACGAGGCCAGCGGGCTGCTGCCGGAAGGCGCGCGCGGCCTCAACGGCTACCGCGACTACGGCACCGACGCGATGGAGCGGCTGCAGGTCATCCAGCTCGCGCAGCGGCTGGGTTTCACGCTGGACAGCCTCAGACAGGCGTTCGCGCAGGGCGACGGCCGGGTGCCGAAGGAACTGGTGCTCGCCAGCCTGCAGCGGCGGCGCGAGGAGATCGCCCGCATGCGCACCGAGCTCGATGCGCAGGACGCGGAGCTCCAGCGTCTCGCCCAGGCCTTCACCGAAGGCTGGTCGCGCGGCGACTGCCTGGAGGCCAACGGCTTCATCGCGGCGACGCTCGACAGCGCCGTGCCAGTGGGGAAGAAGGCCTGATCGCGCCGCGTGGCAACATCGCGGGTCCGAATCGACGACGTCCCTTGCTCATGCGCGCTTTCCCGCTTCCTGTCCGGCTGGCCGCCGCTTCTGCCGCTGTATTCGCCGCCTGTGCGGCCGCGCCGATGGGCGCGTGGGCCGACCCGCTGCCGCCGGCCGCCAAGGCCGAGGTCACGGCGCTGCTGGGCAAGTTGACGGCCTCGTCGTGCGAGTTCAACCGCAACGGCGACTGGCATTCCGCCGCCGAGGCGAAGACCCATCTTGAGCGCAAGCTGAGCTACCTCGAAGACAAGAACCTCGTGAAGACGGCCGAGCAGTTCATCGATCTTGGCGCCTCGAAGAGCAGCATGAGCGGCAAGCCCTATCTGGTGCGCTGCGGCGGCGCGGCGCCGGTCGAGAGCAAGGCGTGGCTCACGCGCGAGCTCGCGCTCGTGCGCGCTGCGGGGAAGGGCGGTTCCGCGCCTTCCCCATCGACATCCACGACTCCGTCGACGTCGCCGTCGCGCTGAGTCCGCCTCAGCGCGCGCTGCCCGCCTGCAGCTTGCCGAGGATCGCGTAGGCCGCGTCCACGCGCTCCGGGATCGGCCAGCTCCGGTTGCCCAGCAGCACGACGCCGATGCGCTGCGTCGGCACGAAGACCACGTAGGCGCCGAAGCCGCGCGTCGATCCCGTCTTGTTGAACAGCCGCGCTCCCGCCGGCGTGTGGTCCAGCGGCTTGACCGCCGTCGTCACGCGCCCGAGCGCGTTGCCCGCCTGGAGCTGCGCCAGCGGCACCGGCCACGGGTACTGCTCCCAGCCCAGCCCCTGCGTCATGCCGTCGACCTGGAAGTGACCGACGTGCGTCGCCTCGACCGCCTGGCGGGTCGTCGCATCCAGACCGCTGGGATCGATGTTGACCTGCATGAAGCGCACCAGGTCCGCCGCCGTCGTCTTGATGCCGTACGACTCCGAGTCGAACGCGCCCGGCGAGACACGCACGGCCATGTCCGGCGCGCCAGCCTGGCGGTCGTCCTTGTCGTAGCCCGTGGCGTAGTCGGCCATCGCCGACGCCGGCACGCGCAGGTAGGTCTCGCGCAGGCCGAGCTTGGGGAGCAGGTCCGACTCGACCGCTTCCGTGTAGTCGCGCCCCATCGCCGCGGCGGCCGTGCGGCCGAAGAGGCCGATGCTTGGATTCGAATAACGACGCTTCTCTCCGGGCGCGAAGTCGGGCTTCCACTGCTGGAGGTAGCGCATCAGCGAGGCCTCGTCGGTGACCGCGTCCGGCACCTGCAGCGTCAGGCCGCCGGCCGTGTAGGTGACGAGGTTCAGCAGCGTCGCGCGGTCGATCGGATGGCCCTTCAGCGCGGGGATGTGGCGGCCGGGGTGGTCCGACAGCTTGAGCTTGCCCTCCACCAGCGCCTTCGCGCCCAAGGTCGCGTTGAAGGTCTTGCTGACGGAGCCGACCTCGAACAGCGTCTTGTCGTCGACCGGCTTGCCGGACTGCTTCGACGCGACGCCGTAGTTGAAGACGAAGGACTTGCCGCCGACCGTCACGCCCACGGCCATGCCGGGGATGTCGTTCTTCGCCATCAGGGGACGGATCGCCGCGTCGACGGCCGCGCGGATGGCGGCGGCGTCGGGCGCTTGATCGGTCGCAGCCTGCGCCGGGAAGAGCGCGAGCCCGGATGCGGCGAGCGCCGCCAGCTGCGTCGTCAGTCGCGCCGTTGCGCGTGGAATGCCTTGCATCGATGAAGCCTCATTCGGATCGTTGGAATCTGACCGCGCGGGAAGCGCGGCGTTCATCCCGGACCTTAGAGGCAGACGCCCGACCACGACGGCGAAAGGCGCGTTACGGGCGTCCGCCGTAACGCGCGGTGCTTCTTACGGCTGGACTTCGAACACCAGCATCTGGTTGCGGTCCGTCGCCGAATCCGCCGCCGGGAAGTTGTCGTCGGCGACGACGACCAGGCTGCGCTTGCCGTTGGCCAGCTTCGGCCCGAAGGTCATGCCTTCGAGGTTGGCGATGCCGCCGAGCTGCGTCTTCAGCGTCTCGAAGTCCAGCACCAGCTTCTTGGTCACCGGCGTCGCGCCGGCCAGCGAGGGCGCCGTCAGCACGTTGGTCGCGGCCGCCGTGTCGATCTCATAGAGGCGGACCTGGTTGCCGACCACGCCGACCGAGAAGCTGCGCTCCAGCACGAGGAAACGCGTCGCCGACAGCGCCAGGATCTCCGTCGGGCCGTTGACGGTGAACTGGTCCGCCGGGACCGGCGTCGCCTGCACCTTCTCGATCGGGTAGACGTACTGCGCGTTGGCCGTGCCGCTGGCGCGGTCGAAGCGCGTCAGGCGCGACGCGCTGCCCGCGGTCGTCGTCGGCGCGGCGCCGTCCTGGATCAGCGCGCCTTCCATCAGCACCCACGCCGACTGGGTGTCGGGCGAGAAGGTCAGCCCCTCGAAGACCAGGTTGCCGCGCGGACCGGTCTCCTGCGCGCTCATCTGGAACATCGCGGGCAGGGTGTACTCGCGCACATGGTTGCCTTGCGGCGTGATCTCGCGGATGAAGGGATTGATCACGCGCGTCGGTGTGCTCGTCAGCGTGCGGTCGCCCTCGCTGAGCCAGACCCAGTTGCCGGTGACCGGATCGATGCGGACCGACTCCGGATCCGCGACCTTGGCGTCCGGCACCTTCGGATAGACGCTGCCGTCGGGCTGCTTCATTGACACCGTGCCGGTGAAGCTCACGGCGCTGAAGGCAGTCGCGTCGAAGGTGAGCTTGGCGGTGTACAGGCGCGGCGCGCCGGCGGAATCGGTCGTCGTGCGGTCGTCGCTGATGAACACGTAGGTGTCGGTCTTGGGGTCGTAGTCGACGCCGGAGAGGCCGCCGACGACGGTGCCCGCGTAGTCCATCCGCCGCGGCAGCACCTGCTGGCCGATCAGGCGCAGGCTGGACACGGTGATGTCGGCGTTGCCGTTGACCGGCTGGCCGGCGTCGTCGTCGCTGCCGCCGCAGGCGGTGAGGGTGGCCGTCGCGAGCAGCAGCGGCACAAGGACCATCGCTCCGGTCGGTGGGGTGCGACGGCCGCTGGCCCTCACCCCCGCCCTCTCCCGCAAGCGGGCGAGGGAGCAAGACATGGAGCGGCGGAAGGAGGGCGTCGGAATGAGGGACATGACAGCGATCGAGCTCGTGATGCGTGTCATGTTCGTGGCGCAAGGTTGCGCGGAGGTGACAAGCCGTGGCTATCATGCGCACCCGCCGCGCCGAATCATTTCGAAACAGAAGGCCGGCGATTCAGGGAGAAGAAGTCATGCGAGCTGTATTGCTCCTCATCGTCATCGCCGTTCTGGGCGTCGTCGGCTGGAAGAAGCGCGATGAGATCCCGTTCCTGCGCGACGCCGCGCGCGAGGTCCAGCGCCAGGCCGAGAAGGTCGAGGTGCCGAAGAACCCCTTCGACAACGAACCGCCCCCGCCCGCGACCTCGGGCGGTCCGCAGTCGAAGACGCCGACCGGCGCGCCGCGCCGCTGCGTGGTCAACGGCAGCACGCTCTACACCAACGAGGCCTGCCCCGAGGGCAGCACCGAGCAGAAGATCAAGGGCGGCACGATCACCGTCTACAAGGCGCCGCCGACACCCGCCGCGCCCGGATCGGCCAGCTCCGGTATCCCCAACGCCCGCGAGCTGCTCGCGCCCAAGGGCCCGACGCTGAAGCAGCAGGCGCAGGACAAGATCATCGAAGGGCTCTGAGGCCCCCGAGGCCATCGAGGCTCATCGTCGATGTCCTCGATGAGCCCTCGCGCGGTGGGCGCTGTCGTGGCGCGGCGGGGTCAGGCCTTGCGCCCGACCTTGCCGACCGTCTTGATCGGCAGCACCGCCAGCAGCAGGCGCCCGCCGCCGAAGATCGCGATGGCCAGCGGCCAGGCGATCACCTTGATGAGCGAGAAGAGGGCGGTGACGTACAGCGCGAGCCCGGCGACGCCCGGCATGCCGAGCAGGTGGATCGCGATGGCGGCCAGCGTCGACAGATCCTCGAAGGCATCGGCGCCGACGGCGATCGCCGGCAGCCAGCCGATGGCGAGCAGCCAGCGCGACCGCGAGTCGCCCGGCTTGCGCCAGCCCGCCAGCCACGTGAACACCCGCGAGGCGAGCCGCGACAGCAGGTAGGCCGCCGCCAGCAGGAACACCAGGTCGCAGGCCATGCCCACGATGACCGACGAGCGGTCGTGCCGGATCCAGTCCGGCGCGGGCCAGCCGTTCCACGGCATCGGCACCATCAGCTGCTGACGCGCGAACTCGACCGCCGGCTGGATGACGGACGGTATCCACGCCAGGCAGCCCTTGAACGGCAGCGCGTCCTTCACGTCCGGCACCTGATTCAGATTCCAGGCTGAGAGCAGCAGCGCCACCACGCCGATCGCGGCCGCGATGAACAGCCATCCCAGCGAGCGCCGTTCATCCCAGACGCTGGGGCCTTCGAAGGGCGCGGGCGGGGCCTCGGCGGCCACGTCGACCGGGATCGCCTGAGGCGGCTTCGGGATGCGCACCACCTCCGTGGACGTGCGTCTCACCGTCATGCCGGCGAGCGCCCAGAGCGGCGTGTCGTGGAGTGCGTCGTGGCGCAGCGGCAGCTTGCCGATGAACGGCGCCAGCAAAGGCATGCCGAAGGCCGGATCACCGGCGGGCAGGCTGCCGACGGGGTGGTCGGTCAGGCGCGGAATGCCCAGTTCGTGCGCCACCTCGTTGACCATCCACACCATCGAGGCGTCCTGCAGGCCGGTGCGTTCATGCGGATAGCGCGCGCTTTCCGTCGATGCCGCCGGATAGCTGCCGCCGACATCGCAATGCACGCCCGGGAACCACAGCTGGCGAAGGGTGCGCGTGACCGGGCGTCCATGGAGGTCCGTGCCCGGCACGGTGACATGGCTCGGCGAGTCGTAGACCCGCGGCAGGAAGGGCCAGCGGTGCTCGTCGAAGGCCAGCGCGTGCCGGATGTTGAGCATGCGCGGCTTGTTCTCGAAGGTCGCCGTCGCCGGGTTGTCGCGCGATCCGAAGGGCGGCAGGCCGACCGACTCCACGGTGTCCCAGACGCCGACCCAGAAGATGTCCGCGGGCCGCGCGAAATTGCGCCTGACCTGTTCCGCGAGCTTGTTGCGGTCGGCCGCCGTGGCCTCCTCGCCGCCCTGCGCGCCGCGCGCGCCTTCCTGGCCCGGTCTCGCGAAGCCGCGATGCATGGCGCGAGCCATCGCGCGCCGCCAGCTCTTGCGGCCCTCGGCCTGTTCCTCGGCCGGCGGCTGGGAGAAGTAGATGCGGACCAGCGTGGGGATCAGCTCCTCATGCTCGGGCCGCAGGACGCCGAACAGGTTGATCATGCCGACGATCGCGCGCGCGGTGAAGGCGCCGCGCGAGAAGCCGAAGGCGAAGATGCGGTCGTCGCTGCGCTCGTCGTAATGGCGCATCAGGAAGCGGTAGCCCTCGCCGATGTTGTCGTAGACGCCCTGGCCCGAGGCCAGCCCGGCGATGCGCGCCCAGCGGCGCTTGAGCAGGTCCAGCAGGCCGGTCGGCGGGGCAGCGTCCGGCGACCCCACGCCGGGGTCGTAGTACAGCAGCGATTCGATCGTCGGACGATGGTGGCGCAGGTAGCCGAACAGCTTCAGGACATTGGTGTCCTCGATGCCGCCGGTCAGGGTGTTGTTGGTGCCGTCGCAGAACAGCACCAGGTTGCGCTTCCTGCCGGGATCGACCGCCGATCCGGTGCCTGTTCCACCGCTGGTGGCGGTGCTCGTTCCGGCGCTCGCGCTCGTGACTCTGCTCGTTTCCATGGGGCTCCTCCCGGCGTGATTCTTCTGGGTGAAAGACGAAGGCTAGGCCGTCCGGCCGCGGCGGTCATCCCCGAATATGGGGACCAGGGAAAACACCTCGTGGCCGACGGCGCGCGCCCGTTCCGGCGGCTTCGGGGCTGAGGCACCATCCGGACATGCCGCTTTCCGATCCGCAACAGTACGTCGACGGGGCCGTCCGACGCCGGCGCCGCATGACGGCGTGGCTCGCGGGCGCGAACCTGACCGTCGCGCTGGTGCTGGGCGCGCTGGTGGCGCATGTGCTCGCCACGTCGCATCGCGCCTATGAGGCGCAGGCGCGCGATGTCTCCGAAGGCCTGGCGGCCGTCGCGCAGATGAACGTCGCCGCGGAGCTCGGGCGCGTCGACGCGATCCTGCGCGCCACGGCTGCGGAACTGGAGCGGCTGCTGGCGGCGCCGGGCGGCACGCCGGACGCGGTGATCAACGACGTGCTGCATGCGCGCTTCAAGCTGCTTTACGGCATCGACGCTTTCCGCGCCGCCGACGTCACCGGCGTGGTGCGTTGGGGTACGCAGCTGCCGGCGGGGGCGCCGACGCGCATCACCGATCGCGACTACTTCATCGCCGCGCGCGATCTGTCCAATCCCGGGACCAAGGTCAGCGGGCCGCTGGTGTCGCGGGTGTCGGGACGCTGGGTGATCGGCTTCGGACGTCCGCTGGTCGTGGGGGAGCGCTTCGCGGGTTTCGTCTACGTGACCGTGGGCGTCGACCACTTCCGGCACCTCTTCGAGCGTTACGAGCTCGCGCCCATGGACGCGATGACGTTGCGCCGCGACGACCTGCGGCTGGTGGCCCGGATGGCGCCGGACAGCCCGTCGCAGGGCGAGGTCGGCGACGCGACCGTCACCGACAAGCTGCGCGCGATGCAAGCCGCGCATCCGCGCCAGGGGACCTTCGTGTCGACGGTGATGATCGACGGGCAGAGCCGCACCAGCTCGTACCGCGCGGTGGACGACTGGCCCTTCGTCGTCTACGCCGGCGTGAACAACGAGCGCTTCTTCAAGCCCTGGCGCCAGCAGGCCTGGACGGTGGCCTCGCTGGCGGCGCTGGCGTGGCTGCTGGTGGCGCTGGCGACCTGGCAGGTGCATCGCGCCACGCGCCGCCAGGACCGGGCGATGCAGGCGCTGGCCGACCAGGGCAAGCGGATCCAGGCGCTGCAGCGGGAACAGACGGCGATGCTCGACAGCGACCTGGTCGGCATGGCGAAGATCGCGCGCCGCACCATCACCTGGCGCAACCGCGCGGTGGAACGGCTGCTCGGTTACGGCCCCGGCGAGCTGCAGGACATGCCCGCGCGGGTCTTCTACTGGGACGACGCGCAGTACGAGGACGTCGGGCGGCAGGTCTATTCGGCGCTGGCCGAGCACGGCTACTACCGCTCGCAGATCCGGATGCGCAGCAAGTCCGGCGCGGCGGTGTGGGTGGACTTCGGCGCGGTGCCGCTGTCGGAAACCGAGATCTTCGCGATGGCGGTCGACATCACCGCGATGAAGGCGGCGCATGAAGACCTGGCGCATGCGGCCTTCCACGATGCGCTGACGCAGCTGCCCAACCGTGTGCTGCTCTACGACCGGATCGAGCAGGCGCTGGCGATGGCGCGGCGCGAGCGCACGCAGGTGGCCGTCTGCTACCTGGATCTCGACGGCTTCAAGGCCGTCAACGATGCGCAGGGGCACGATGCCGGCGACCAGCTGCTGCAGACGGTGGCGGCCCGCCTGATCGCGAACATCCGGCCGCTGGACACGGCGGCGCGCCTGGGCGGCGACGAGTTCGTGCTGGTGCTGACCTGTCTCGAGTCCGACGAATGGCGCCCAGTGCTGGCGCGCGTGGTCGACGCGATCGGCGAGCCCGTCGTGCTGTCCTCCGGTGCGCGGGTGACGGTGGGCGTCACCGCCGGGGTCGAGGTGTTCTCGCCGGACGACGAGTCCGGCGCGCACGAGCTCATCGAGCGCGCGGATCACGAGATGCTGCGAGGCAAGCGCGACGGCAAGGGCCGCGTAAGGGCCGGCCAGGCATTGCCGGGGGCGCAAGCGGGCCGTTGATCCGATCGCCGGATGAAGGCATGCCGATTGCTCGGTGACGGTTCCCACAACCGTCATCGAGGTCCCGTCATGAGCAAGTCCCCCGGTCATCGCCTGCATCCCGAGCACAAGGTGAAGGAGTCCCCGGTCGCCGAACGCATGATCGCCGTGTTCGCCGGCCAGACCTTGGCGGATTCGCGCGATGTCGTGCGCGTCGACGAGGACGGCCATCCGCCGCGGTTCTACTTCCCGCGCGGGGATGTGCGGCAGGATCGGCTGAAACGGACGGAGACCTCGACCGAATGCCCGTTCAAGGGCACGGCGAGCTACTTCGACATCGACCTTGGCGATCAGAGCGCCAAGGACGCCGTGTGGTCCTATGAGGAGCCCTACGACGAGCACCAGGGACTCAAGGAACGCATGGCGTTCGATGAATCGAAGTCGGACGAACTGGTGGTGAGCAGCCTGCCGTGAGGGGGCGCCGCGGCTTGCTAGCGGCGACGGTGGGACTTCCAAGTCTTCTTGAACAAGGACGCGAGGGCTGTCAGCCCAACGCCGCCCGCGAGCACGGCGGCAAGGAAGTGCCACCAGAACGACGTGCTCCGCGCGGCCTCGACCTGCACCAAGGTCGCGATCGGCTTGCCATCGGCCTCCAAGGCCCACAACGTGGGCTGGCAATCCGCGGGTTGGTCGAAGCGGATCCGGACGGCGCGGGCGGTCTGGATCGTCGACCAGGCGCTCCTCACGTCCGGATCCGGATCGCGGTAGGTGAACGTGACGCTCGGTTGGCCGACCTGCAGCCTGAACCCGGTGAGTTGCTGCCGGGTGTAGATCGGCTCCCTGTCGACGATGACGCCGCTGATGAACTGGAGCGACTCCGGCGGCTGTCTCTCGATCGTGAGCGCCATGGCCAAGAAGAGCGCGGACAGCGCCAGACTCACGATGGCGAGGGCGACTGGGCGCTTGTTCATGACGCGGCGGTCGGGAGTGCGGTCGCCTTGGACCACACAGCCATCCAGCCGGATTCGCGGCGCTCGTAGACGTCCATGTGCCAGCAGTCGACGACCTTGCCCGACGGGAAGCTCAGTCGCGCGCGGTAGCGGATGACGGCGAGGTCCGCGGACGCGCGGACCTGCATGTCGCTGTGTTCCCAGCCGGAGTAGAAGGGCGCTTCGGCGATGAGCGCGAGATACTCGTCGCGTCGGAAGAGGCGACCCGCCGGCGAGATGAGCTCGTATTCCGGCGCGTGCAGCGATTCGATGATCGCCATGTCGCGCTCGACGATGGCGCGGGTGCGGCGGATCTCCAGCGCGGGGAAGAAGTCCTCGGGGTCGAGGGCGTTGGTCGGGTCGTCGGTTCGATCGTTCACATCAGCGCTCGACAGTGCAACCCCAGCCGTCATAGTCGCCGCCATGGCGATGAGTGGCTTCGAAGATCGGACGAGTCACCTCGTCGATGCCCTGCATCGACGGCACGTCCACGCGAGAGACCTCCACGCTGATCGTGTCGTCTTCCTCGTCGTGCCTGGGCTCGTCCTTGATGTGGTAGCCGAGCGGGCGGACATCGTCGATGAATGCGGCCGCCGAGGCCGCATCCCTGAAGTAGGCCAGATGGTCGATCTCGCGAGGCGTCGTCAGCGCGTCGCCGTTCTCTTGGAGTTGCTCGCAGACGCCGCGGTTCAGTATCCGCTGGCGGTCCCAGGGGCCGGGCAGGAGGAAGTTCATGTAGCTCGACCACTCGGGGTCTTCGCGCGTGCCGGTCTGGAACTGATAGTCGCCGAAGGGCGCCATCGCCGAGGCCGTGCGCGCTTCCCACGTGTCAGGTGCCGAGACGTAGAAGTAGAAATCCCGGCAGCCGTCAGACGTGTTGCGGCCGACGAAGGCGGTGTGCTCGTCGCAGAGCGCGTCGGTCAGCGCGTCTTCGATGACGATGAGCTGGTCGAATTCGGCCTTGCTGGAAAGCCCGTCATCGCGCGGCTGGCGCATGCGCAGGCGCAGGTAGGCCATGTGCGGAAGATCCTTCCGCGGAGCGAAGGCTTTGGCGCCGAGGTCCACGTAGAGAGAGGCTGGCTTGCCGTCGACAAGCGCGGAGTAGAAGTCCCAATCGTCGGTCATGAGATGGCCGTGTCGCGGAGTGGAAGTCGACGCGGATCATAGAGGTGTGAGATGAATCGCTCTCCTGGCCACGCACCGCGCGCAAATGGGACCTGGATTCAATCGCAAGGATCGGAGTGTCTGAACGCCTGCGCGTTCCTAGACTGCGTTCATCCCATCGACTTGAAGGAAATGAGATGACAGATGTCGCTGTCTGGGGCGCCGTTGAGCGGTCGCTGGACGCCTGCGGCAATGCCGTCCTGCCTGGCGTGCTGACGGCCGCCCAGTGCCGTCAGATCGCTGACCTGTATCCGCAGGAGGACCGCTTCCGGACGAAGATCGTGATGGCCCGCCATGGCTTCGGCCGCGGCGAGTACAAGTACTTCGCCTATCCGCTGCCGCCGTTGCTCGGCGAGCTGCGTCACGCGCTGTATCCGAGGCTGGTGCCCATCGCCAATCGTTGGAACCAGCGACTCGGTATCGACGTGAGCTATCCCGACGCGTTGACGGACTTCCTGCAACGATGTCATCGCGCAGGACAGACGCGCCCCACGCCGCTGATCCTTCAATACGAAGAAGGCGACTACAACTGCCTCCACCAGGACCTCTACGGCGAGCAAGTGTTCCCGCTGCAGGTCGCGATCCTGCTGTCGCGCCCCGACGAGGACTTCACCGGTGGCGAGTTTGTGATGACGGAAACACGTGCGGGCCAACAGCGCGCGGATGTCGTTCCGCTGTCGCAGGGCGACGGCGTGGTGTTCACCGTGAATCAACGTCCGGTGGCGGGGCAGCGGGGGCAAACTCGTGCCGTCGCCATGCGTCACGGCGTCAGCCGGATCCGCAGCGGCCGACGCCATACGGTGGGATTGATCTTTCACGATTCGAGGTGACGACGTGAGCACACGGGGACTGTTCGACGACATGGGCTTGGACGGCGTCCACGAGCTGGGCCCGCGCGCCTGCGTGTTGCGTGGGTTCGCCCGGCCTGTCGCGGGCGATCTGCTGAAGGCGATCAACGAGGTGGCGCGGATCTCCGCGTTCCGGCATCTGGTGACTCCCGGCGGCTACACGATGTCCGTCGCGATGACCAATTGCGGCGCGCTCGGGTGGACGTCTGATCGACGGGGCTATCGGTACTCGGCGATCGATCCCTACACCGGTTCGCCGTGGCCGGCGATGCCGGACTCGTTCAAGCGCCTCGCCCACGACGCTGCGGCGGCAGCCGGCTTTGAAGCCTTCGAGCCCGATGCCTGCCTGATCAACCGCTACGCGCCTGGCGCGAAGCTGAGCCTTCATCAGGACAAGGACGAACGGGACCTCGGCGCACCGATCGTCTCCGTGTCGCTGGGCATGCCGGCGGTCTTCCTGTTCGGCGGCTTGCGACGCGATGACCCGACCGCGAAAGTGCCGCTGTTCCACGGCGACGTCGCCGTGTGGGGCGCCGAGGATCGCCTGCGCTATCACGGCGTCATGCCGTTGAAGGACGACCCGCATCCCGATCTCGGCAGCTACCGGATCAACCTGACGTTCCGCAAGGCGGGCTAGGCGGCCGGCTCGCAGCGAGCCGCAGTCCGTCCGAAGGAAGAGGGCTGGGATCCGGGAAGAGACCGACGCACACGAATTCGATCGCAAGAAACGAGGTGCCTGCGATCAGGCGCCGTCGGACACTGCGTTCACAGGATTGAAGACCATGAACACCACCAAGCACCTTCTGACTGAAGAAAGCGCCGAGCGCGTCGAGCGCGCGGACGACTACGCCGACGACGCGCAGCGTTGGGCAGCCGTGCAGGCGCGCGACGCCCGCGCCGACGCGTATTTCGTCTACGCCGTCCGCACGACCGGCGTCTACTGCCGGCCGAGCTCGTCAGCCCGCCTGCCCAAGCGCGAGAACGTCGAGTTCTTCGCCAACGAGCAGGCCGCCGAAGCCGCCGGCTACCGCGCGAGTCAGCGCGCATCCGGTGATCGGACCGCCATGGCCAGACAGCACGCGGCGGCGATCGCGAAGGCCTGTCGCATGATCGAGCGCGCGGAAACGCCGCCCAGCCTCGATGAACTGGCCGACGAGGCGGGCATGAGTCCGTTCCACTTCCATCGCATCTTCAAGGCCGAGACGGGGCTGACCCCGAAGGGCTACGCGTCGGCGTTCCGCGCGAACAAGCTGCGGCAGGAGCTGGGCCAGAAGGGCGCGAAGGTCACGAATGCGATCTACGAGGCCGGCTTCAACTCCAACAGCCGCTTCTACGCGGAGGCCGACAACATGCTCGGCATGCAGGCGCGCGAGTACCGCGCCGGTGCGCCCAACATGCAGATCCGCTTCGCGGTGGCGCAATGCTCGCTCGGCGCGATCCTGGTCGCGCAGAGTCAGGTCGGAATCTGCGCCATCCTGATGGACGACGATCCCGAGCGACTGGTCGAGGACCTGCAGGACCAGTTCCCGAAGGCGGAGCTGATCGGCGGCGATGCCGACTTCGAGCTGCTGGTGGCGCAGGTCGTCGGCTTCATCGAGGCGCCGTCGCTCGGCCTGAACCTGCCGCTGGACGTGCAGGGCACGGCCTTCCAGGAGCGGGTCTGGCAGGCACTGCGCGAGATCCCGCCCGGCGTGACCGTCAGCTACGCGCAGGTCGCGGCGCGCATCGGCCAGCCGAAGGCAGTCCGCGCCGTCGCGCAAGCCTGCGGAGCGAATCCGCTGGCGGTCGCCATCCCGTGCCATCGCGTGGTGCGTCGCAACGGCGAGCTGTCCGGCTATCGCTGGGGCGTCGACCGCAAGCGCGAGCTGCTGCTGCGCGAGGCCGGGCAGGGCGCCCAGTCATGAGCGTGAGGGACGCCGTCGATCGATTGGACTGGCCTCGCATCGAAGCGCAGCTGAACGAAGAAGGCTGCGCTGTCCTGCCTGGCGTGCTGGGCGAAGGGCTGATCGCCGAGTTGCTGTCGGCACGTCCCGACGTCATCGCGGACCTGCGCAAGCACTTCTACGAACGCCTGGTCCCGACTGCCAACCACTGGAACGCCGTGCGCGAGATCGATCACACCTACCCGGACACGCTGGCCGAGTGGATGGCGCAATCCGGCGGTGCGGCGGTCGATGCGACCGGCGACTCGGCTCATTCGCGCCTCACACGCCTGCGCATCGATGACTACGAGCCGCTTCGCCAGTATGGGGAGCGGCCGAACGCGTTCCCATTGCAGCTCGTGGCCTTGCTCAACGAGCCCGGGAATGACTTCACCGGCGGCGAGTTCGTCCTGACCGAACAGCGACCTCGCATGCAGTCCCGGCCCATGGTGCTGCCGCTTCGGCGCGGCGATGTCGCCGTCCTCGCGGTGGCGCATCGCCCGCACAAGGGCACGAAGGGCTACTACCGCGTGAGCCTGAAGCATGCGATCAGCCGCGTTCGAAGCGGCGAGCGAGTCGGGATAGAGCTGCTCATCGACGAAGCGACAGTGGCGTGAGGTCGATATGAGAGCGATCGAAACGCCGCAGGACCTTGTCACTGCGTTGGACTGGAGCGACGTCGAGGACGATCTGGGGCAAGACGGTTTCGCCGTCCTGCCTTCGTTGCTGACGCCCACGCAATGCGCCGACGTCGCCGGCTACTTCCCGGCGGACGAGCGCTTTCGCAGTCGCATCGTCATGGAGCGCTACGCGTTTGGGCGGGGCGAGTACAAGTACTTCAGCTATCCGTTGCCCGATGTCGTCGGCGCGTTGAGACACGCCCTCTACGAGCCCTTGGCGCCCATCGCCAACCGATGGCACGAGGCCATGCGCATCAGCGAGCGCTTCCCGCCGACTCACGACGAGTTCCGCGCCATCTGCCATGCGGCCGGCCAGCGACGGCCGACGCCGCTGTTACTGAGGTACCAGCCCGAAGACTACTGCTGTCTGCACCAGGACCTCTACGGCGATCACGTCTTCCCGTTCCAGGTCATCTTCCTGCTGAACGAGCCGGGACGCGACTTTGAAGGCGGCGAGCTCCTGCTGACGCAGAGCGACTCAAAGGGGGCAGGTCGTGCGGACGTGGTGCCGCTGCGGCGGGGCGATGCGGTGGTGCTCGCCGTCAACCATCGTCCGGTGCGCTCGACGCGCGGCTTCCATCGCGCGAGTCTGCGGCACGGCGTCAGTCGGCTGCATTCGGGACTGCGGCACACGCTGGGCATCATCTTTCACGACGCTAAATGAAACCCTGGGCTGCTCCCTCAGTTCCCGTTGTCAGCCAGGACGAGAGAAGCAGGAGGATGCCGTTCTCATCGAGCCCGATCAACTGAACTTCATGCACGCGCTCCTGCTTCTGGTCGGGCAGGGCTCGCCACAGCGTCAGCCAGCCCTCACGATGGTCGCAGACAACTTCGAGGTGGTCGGACGGCGTGCGGACGCGAGCGCGCCAGTTGCCGAAGAAGCCGGGGTGATCCTCGAAAACGAGCACCTGTGCGCCAGCGCTGCGGATGCAGCCGTAGAGGGCGGTTTGATCCATGGAGGGATTCTGCCGTTTGGGTTCGCTCTTGCTGCTGACCTGCCTCCATCAGGCAGCCCTGGCTACACTTCAGGCTTCCGCTTCTGGAAGTCCGGGTGAATCTCGGCTTTCCCGGAGCGGGAACCCTTAATGGCAGGCGATGGGACTCGAAAAATCATCAACCAAGTTAAGGCGTTTTCATGAAGAAGATCATTTCGCTGTTTCAGCGCAATTACGAGGGCAACCGCAAGGTCCGCGACGAAGTCACGCCCGACGCCCGATGGGTGCTCGAGGGTGAAGGCCAGGCCACCCGCAAGTGGGACGGTCTGGCCGTGATGGTCAAGGACGGCGCGGTGTTCAAGCGCTACGACGCCAAGACCGGCCGCACGCCGCCCGCGGGGTTCATCCCGGCTCAGCCGAGCCCGGACCCGGTGAGCGGTCACTGGCCGGGCTGGGTGGCGGCGGAGGGACCGGACTCGCGCTACATCCACGAAGCCGTGGAAGCGGCGGCGGTGCGGTACCCGCAAGGCGTTCCGGACGGCACCTACGAGGTCTGCGGACCGCGCATCGGCACTCGCCACGGCGCGAATCCGGAGAACCTCACCGAGCACGTGCTCATTCCGCACGGCGAGGATGTGCTGGCGGATGCGCCGCGGACCTTTGCCGGGCTGATGGCGTACCTGCGGGACAAGCCGATTGAAGGCATCGTGTGGCATCACGAAGATGGCCGCAGGGTGAAGATCAAGAAGGCGGACTTCCCGTTCTGATAGGTGTCTTGAAGGAGGAGCTTCGGCTCCTCCTTTTTTTGTGGGCGTCGTCTGTCCGATTCAGACCTTCGCCATCCCGCCGTTCACTCCTTCCACATCCTCCCGGACCAGTCCGAGAACGTCTTCAGGCGTTGAGCTTCGGCGCCGTGGTTGCGCGCCGAGATCACGCTCCAGGTGATGTACTGCTCGCTGGTCCAGTCCACCCAGCCACCGACCAGATGCTGCTGGCCTTTGCTGTTGAGCGGCAGCGGCGTGCGCTTCGCATCGAGGCAGAACCGGAAGCCTGACTTGATCTCCGGCTCGCTGCCGAAGAGCGCGTTCGGATCGCAGCGGCGCCACTGCTCGTAGGTCGTGTTCGCGTACATCGCGTTGTAGAGCGAGATCGAGCTGTTGATGAACATCAGATGCAGCCCCGGCGTCACGTCGTCGAGCATTCTGAATCTCGACTTCTCCCAGCTCTCCGGCCCACGGTCGACCACCTCGCCGACACCCAGCTTGTGGATCGCCAGCGAAGCGCGGCTGCGGTGTCCTTCGTTGCGGAACAGGTCCGTTGGCGCGGCGGGATCGGGCTTGTTGAACGACAGGTTCGTGTTGGCGAGCTGCGCCAGCTTGGTCCGCACCTGGAAGTAGCGCGCCAGGTGCGACGCCGACACCTGCGACGGCGCCTTGGCCGTCATCAGGTCGTCCACGACCGCGGTCGTGAAGCCCATGTGGTACGGCCAGTCCATCGGACCTTCCGACGCTCCGGCCCAACCCGGGTTCATCGTCATCTGCAGCTGGTACCACTGGTTGGTCCGGTAGTACGAGGTCAGCCTGGGCTCCCACGAGAAGTAGAACTCGCGCTTGCCCTGCTGGGTCTGCTCGTCGACGTAGAGCATGTGAGGCGCCATGTAGAACACGCTCGGCCAACTGAACGGCCAGCCGCGCTTCTCGCCTTCACCGACCCACTTGCCGCTCGCGTCCTTTTTGCCGTGGAACGACGCGGGCTGGGCTTCGAGCCCGTATTCATGGGCCAGTTCCCACTGCTTGACGCCCATCCAGTGGAGCATGCCGAACATGGCGCGTTCGATGAACGCTTCCTTGCTGTAGCCGGCCTTCGCGTTCGGATACAGCGCCGTCGCTGAGGACTGCGTCGAGGACGACAGCAAGGCCTGCAGCTTGCGGCCGCCGATCTCCGCGCCGAAAGGCTGCGAGGGATTCGACGACACGCGGCTGCCGCGACCGCCGCCCACGACGTCCAGCGTCTTCATGCCCGGGTCGGTCAGCCAGTACATCGCCCGTTCGCGCTGGTCGGCGGTGAGGTGACTCCAGTCGCCGTACACGCCGTTCGGATTCTTGTTGGCCTGCAACCAGTCGGCGATGCGCTTGAACACCTTGATCGGGTTGGAGCCTGTATCGCCTTGCGTCTCGAACAGACCCTGGCTCTGGCCCGCGTCCGGCGTCCAGATGTCCAGCGGATGCGTGATGGGCAGCCACGCGTTCCAGTCGGGCAGTTGCAGCGGGATGGGCATCTCGCGCGTGTTCAGCACCTTGCCCGGGCTCGGATCCATGGCGGCGTCGAGCTCGGCCTGCGTCACCGCAGCCGTGCTGTTGGCGGCCTTGCCAGCGAAGACGTTGACGAAGGACTTCGCGTCCGGGAGCACCGCGTCGATGCCGGCACCGGCGGCCCATTCGACGACGGGCTTGCTGTCGAGTCCCGGACCCGGCTGGTACGGCGGATTCCAGGGCGTGGCCTGCGGCACGTGCGGCACGTTGGCCAGCGCCGCGCGCAGGTAGGCCGCGATCTGCTTGCCTTGGGTTTCGCTCAGGCCGTGGAAGCGCGAGCGCTGGACGATCGAGTTGTTGGAGTAGTTGAAGTACTGCAGGTCGCGACCCGTGGCCGCATGGCAGGACGCGCAGGCGGCGCGCATCTTGGTGTTGACCACCGGAGACTTCAGCAGCAGGCCGGAGGCGTTCCAGAGGGCCTTGCCCGCGTCGGCGTCGGCGGTCCAGGTCTTGCCGGCAGTCTTCTCAGCGGAGATGTCGGCCCAGCGGCGCGGGTTGGTCGCGACGTTGCGACCGCTCGCGTCCTGCAGCTGCAGGTCGAGGATGCGGAAGCCGTTGGAGTTGCCGTCGGTGCCGTTGAAGCGGAACTCGATGCGGTTGGTGGCGGGGCTCGCGACCAGGCGCGCCCGCGCGGTGCTGTCGAGCGGCACGCGGAAGCGGATGGTCAGCAGTCCGCCGTTGACGCCGCCGTGCGAGCGCTCGATCTCGTCGAGCTGCACGCCGGTGTCGCTGATGGGGATCCAGGCCGCCGCGCTGCTGTTGTTGGCGTTGGCGGCACCGACCACGCGCAGGCTGCCGGCGATGGCCGTCAGCGGCTTGCTGAGCGCTTCGAACTCGGGCGAGTTGTAGAAGCCGCAGCGGTGGCAACGGATCACCAGTTGCGTCGCGGTCGACAGCGATGCGGCGTCGATCGACAGCTCGGCGCCAACCACCGTCGGCGCATCGGGCGCGCCGGCGCCAAGCACTTCGATGGGCAGCGTGAGCGTCGGAGCCGGATCGGGAGACGGTGCGGGCGCAGGAGACGGCGCGGGGCTAGGCGCGGGAGCAGGGCCCGGTGCTGGCGAAGGTGCCGGGGAGGGCGCGGGCTCCGGTGCGGGGCTGGGAGCCGGCGCTGGTCCAGGAGCAGGCGCCGGTTCGGGAGCGGGTGCGGGAGCCGGCGAAGGCGCGGGCGCTGGAGAAGGCGCAGGCGCGGGTGCAGGCGAGGGCGCCGGCGCAGAACCCAGCGTATCGGTCGGATCCTTCTGCGACCCCGTCGCATCCCCACCGCCGCAGGCGCTCAGCAGCACGCTGAAGGCCAGCGCGATCGTCGTCGACGCGGCCTGGAGCTTGCCGAAGCTCGGGCTGATGGGATCGTGCATGCTCTTCTCTCGCGGATGTCTGTCTGGATTGATTCCATTTTTTTCCGCGCGATGAAGGCGCCTCCGACCGGTAGACGCAAGAGCTGCAAACAACGGTAAGCGTCAAGCGACGCGCTACCTCTCAGGAGTTAGGCGCGAGCGGTCTCGCCTCTGGTGTGGCTGCCTGGTCGGCCTTCTGTGCGGCCTTCTGTGCGGCCTCCTATGCGGCCCTCTGTGCGGCCCGCCGTGACCGATCCGCGCGGCGCATGACCCGCATGCATCGCCCGGCGCGACGGCATCGTGAGCAGGATCGCCGCAATGCCGAGTGCCGCCCCCGCCGGCACGTCCAGCACATGGTGCTGGTACGTCGTCAGCACCGAGACCCCGATCAGCGCGAACCACGCGTGCAGCGCCAGGGCCCACCCGCCGCGTGCCACCGGCGAAAAGCGCGCCCACATCAGCACCAGCACGCCGATGTGCAGCGACGGCGCGCGGTTGTAAGGCATGTCGCAATGGCCGAGCAGGTCGAACATCAGACCGATGACGCCGTCGGTCGGCGGTCGCTCGAAGGTGAAGCGCAGCGGGAAGGCTGCGTAGCAGAGGACCGACACGATCAGCACGAGGAGCAGTCGCAGCACGTGGCGCCGCAGGCGCCCGGCGTCCGCGTCGATGAAGAACGACAGCGCGAAGAAGACGCAGATCGAGAGGTAGGGCACCACCGTCCAGTCCACGAAGGGAATGCCGCGTTCCCACGCGAACACGCCGGCGCCGACATCGGTCCGCAGGCTCGTCATGTGGTTGGAGGCCGTGTAGAGCGCGGCATAGGCCGTCGAGGTCGCCACGGCGCAGGGCAGGGGCCGCCACGCTTCGGGCCACGGGATCGGGAATGGGATCGGGAGGCGCATCGGGATCTCCGCCGCAGGCAACCTCGCCCGCCTATCCCTGATTACGAGATCCCGTCCCCGAAACGGACATCGCCGCGCGAGATCACGGCGCTTGAACTTGTTGGCGTTGCGCGGCGCGAATCGCGCGAACCTGTTCGAGCGAGCGGTCGGCGTCGGCATCGCGGCGCAGCGCGCGCTGCGCCTGCGCCAATGCGTCGAGCGCATCCGCCACGGCGGGGCTCAGCGCAGGGTCGTAGATCGCGCGATGCAATTGCACGGCCTCCTGCAGCACCGGCTCCGCTGTCTCTGCCTTCTGCTGTTGAAGCAAGGCCTGGCCCAGCACCAGCGTGGCGCTGGCCTCATGGTCGCGTTGGTAGTCGGCATTGCGGCCGCTCCGGATCGTCGCAAGCGCTTGCCGGGCCTGCGACTCCGCCACAGCCGCATGGCCGGCGTTGAGTTCGAGCCAGGCGGATTCCGCCTGCTCCGCCACGGGCTCGCTCGCCGCGGGAGCGGGCGGAAGCTTCCTCGTCGCGCGCTGTGTCTGGAAGCCTGCGAGCGCCTCCTTCGCCTGACCGCTCTGCACCTGCCAGCGCCGCAGCGCGAGGCTGTAGAGCCGCCCCGGCGGCTTGCCGGCGGGTGTCGCCTGCCGCTGGCGCTCCAGCAGCGTGTGCGCGTCGGCCAGTCGACCGAGGCTGGTCAGCGCCATCGCGCGGTCCGTGAGGATCTGCTCGTCCATGCCGTCGGGCGGATGGGGCGTCCCCAGCACCGAGACGTCGTCGCCGCTGACGGCCAGCGCGGCCTGCGTCTGGCCGTAGCTGGCGAGCGAGCGCGCCTGCCACATCCGCACCCAGCGGCGCTGCGGAAGGTCGGCCGCGGCGGTCCCGCTCCATCGCCATGCGGGCGCAAGCGCCGCCAGGCCGTCGCGGAAGCGCCCCGCCTGGTTGAGGAAGATCGCGTAGTGCGTCTGCGTCTCCGCCACGCGGACCGCGTTGGCGTTGCGCGCGACCTCCGCCTCCATGCCTTTGCGCAGGCTGGTTTCGGCCTCGGCGTATCGACCCTGCGCGCGTTGCGCATGACCGAGGAATCCGTAGATCAGCGACAGATCGCCCGCGCCCAGCGGCGGGTTCGCTTCGCAGAGCTGCACGGCCTCGGCATACGCGCGCTCTGCGCGCTCGAACGACTTGCTGAACAACGCCGCGTCGCCGAGGATGCGCAGCACCATCAGCAGATCGGCGTTGGCACGAGAGCCTCCATTGACGACGGCGGTGGGGTCGTCGCTGCTGCTGCTGCTGCTGGCGTTGGCGCCGGACTTGCCTTGTCGCGCGATCGCCAGCGCGCGTTTGGCGAAGGCCATCGCCGCTTCCGGCTTGGCGCGCCGGTTCAGCGAGGCCTGTCCGATCTCGACCTGCAGCCGGGTCGGCGAGTCGACGTCCTGCCGCGCGTCGAGGATGGCCGTGGCGTCCTTCAACAGCGTGGCGGCTTCGTCGCGTTTGGTGTCGAGCGCGAGCGCATTGGCCAGCGCGGCCATCGCGAGCACGGTCTCGTCGCTGGTCGGTCCGTGCAGTTCACGTGCCAGGGTCAGGCGCTCGCGCTGCAGGTCGACCTCGCGCGCGTTCAAGCCCAGGTCCTGGTACATCGACGCCAGCACGGTGAGCAGTCTCAGCCGCGCTGCCGGCGCGTCCTTGAGCTCGGCGTTGATGCGCTCGGCGCCGCGATCCAGCAGCTCGCGCGCGGTCGTGTCGCGGGCCTTCGCCGGGTCGGCCTGGTCGGCCGTGTTCGCGCGGAACACGCCTTCGAGGAAACCTTGCACCGCGCGCGCGGTGGCGGCCTCGGCCTGCGCGCGCTGCGTCTGCAACCCCGCTTGATGCGCCTGCCACAACGCCACCGAAGCGCCGACTAGCAGCGCCAGCGCGGCGACGGCGCCCGCCGCCACCGGCAGGCGGTGCCGCCGCACGAGCTTGGCCATGCGATACGCCCATCCATCGGGCCTCGCCTGGACCGGCTCGCCGTCCAGCCAGCGGCGCAGGTCCTGCGCGAAGGCGTCCATCGTCGGATACCGATCGGAGGGCGACTTCTTCAGCGCGTGGTTCAGGATCGCATCCAGGTCGCCGCGCAGTTGCCGGCGCAGCGCGCGGTCCGCGCTGGCACTCGCGACGCCCGCGTTGCCAGCGGCATCCGAGCCTGCCGTTCCTGCCGTGCCCGCGATGCTCCCGATGCTGCTCGCCAACGGAATCTCCGCCGCGGCGATCACCTCTTCGAGCTCGGCCGCGCTGCCCCGCTTGAGGCGGTACGGACGCACGCCGGCGAGCAGCTCGTAAGCCACGACGCCCATGCTGTACACATCGCTGGCCGTGCCCAGCGGATCGCCGCGGATCTGTTCGGGGCTCGCGTAGTCCAGCGTCAGCGCGCGGCCGGAGAACTCGGTCAATGCCGTGCGCATCGTGCTGTCGCCTTCGAGCAGCTTGGCGATGCCGAAGTCCAGCAGCTTCACCTGCGCGTCGCGAGTGACGAGGATGTTGCTCGGCTTGAGGTCGCGATGGACGACCAGCCGGCCGTGCGCATGCCCGACCGCCGCCATCACCTGCAGCAGCAGCGCAACGCGCTCGCGCAGCGGCAACGCGTGGGCGCGGCAGTACGCGTCGATGGTCACGCCGTCGACGTGCTCCATCGCGAGGAAGGGCCGACCCTGCGTGTCGACGCCGGCGTCGTACAGGCGGGCGATGTGCTCGTGCTCGAGCGTGCCGAGGATCTCCCGTTCCCGATCCAGCCGCTCCGCGAGGCTGTCGCCCCACACGATGCGCGGCAGCTTCAGCGCGATGCGCCGGTTCATCAGGCCGTCCGCGCGCTCGGCGAGCCACACCGTGCCCATGCCGCCACGGCCGATCTCGGTGATCAGCCGGTACGCGCCGACGCGGCTGCCCGGGCCCACGCCGTCGAAGGGCCCGGGCTTGCCGCCCAGATCGTCGGAACCGTCCGCCGCGAAGAGCCGCGGCAGCGTGTCGAGGAAGTCGTCGGTCTCCACCTCGGCTTGATGCGCGAGCAGGGTGCGCAGCGTCTCGCGATGCGCGGCGTTCTCGCCGATCAGACCTTCGAGCCAGGCTTCGCGCGCCGGCTTCGACAGATAGAGCGCCTCGTCCAGCAGCGCGCTGATCGCGGGCCAGTCGCCTTCGAATCGGGAGAGGATCGTCATGCCGCCATCCCGTCCGTCGTTCCGCTCGTCATCGCGTCCGTCATCGCACCCGCCATGACGAACCGCGGCGTCATCGTCAGTCGCGCAGCGCGTGCGCGAGCAGCAGCCGGGCCTTGTCCCAGTCCCGGCGCACCGTGCGCGCGGACAGGCCGAGCGCCTCGGCGATCTCCTCGTCTTCGAGGCCGCCGAAGTAGCGCATCTCGACCACGCGGCCCAGCCGCTCGTCGACGCGGCCGAGGTCCTCCAGGGCCGCATGCACCGCCAGGATCTCGTCCGACGCGGCGGGCAGGCCGCCGATCAGCTCGGAGTTCAAGGTGACCTGCTCGGCGTCGCCGCCGCGGCGGTCGGTCTTCGCCTGCCGCGCGGCGTCGACGATGATCGATCGCATCACCGTCGCGGCGTAGGCCAGGAAGTGCGCGCGGTCCGAGGGCGTCAGCGTCTCGCGCTGGAGGAACTTGAGGTAGCACTCGTTGACCAGGGCGGTCGTCGCCATCAGGTCGTTGCCGGATCCGCGCGACAGGCGCCGGTGGGCCACCTGCCGGAGTTCGGGGTAGAGCAGCTCGAAGATCCTGTCGAAGGCCTCGCGGTCGCCGTCGCGCGCCCGTCCGATCAACTGCGTCACTTCCCCCATGCCGTGCTTCCGTCCAAAACGAGGTAGGTGACGGCGATGGTAGCGCGCGCTCCGGGCGGTCCGTGCCGCCGGGCGTCCCCAAGTCCTGATGGGCTTGTGTCATCTCGTGTCACTCCGCCCGGCGCGAGGCGCGGGTGATCGGTGTCATCGAACGCATGGCTCTCAACGAGGGCAAGGAGGGCGAGGAGGGCGAGGAGGGCAAGGAGGGGCCGGGTGACGGCAGCCGCAACCGTACGGTGGACAGCAGGCACGCACAGGCGCAGGCGAGCGACAGCGCGGTGAGGGCGCCCGTGTGGGGCGCGAGCAGGACGAACAGGGTGCCGAAGGCCGCCTTGCCGAAGAGCCCGCCGACGTACCCGCGCAGGAAGTGCGCGGCGGCGTGGTGGCCGCCGTTGGCGTGCTCGGCCATCGCGACCGGGCCGGTGATCAGAGGCAGCGAGGAGAGCAGTCCGGCGGCGAACCCGCCCAGGGCCGGGCCGACCAGCGTGGCGATCATCGTGAGCGCGCCCGCCGTTGCGGCGACGAACCACATCGAGCGCCACATCGCGCAGAGGGGGCGTGATTCGACGCGGGCGACGAGCGGGGCCCCGTCCCTCGCGGCGACCCGTCCACGCGACACGATTTCCGCACCGAGTCGGGGCATCGCCGCGAAGGTGAGGGCGCAACTGCCGAGCGCCAGCATCAGCGCGGCGCTCAGGTCGGCGCTGGCCGCCTTCGCGGGCAGCGCCATGGTCAGCGCGCCGACGAGCCCGCAGGCCAGCGCGACGGCGCCGCCGCCGTATCGGGCGGCGCGCGCGTAGCCCAGCGCGAAGACCGCGAGCATCGCGCAGGCGGCGACGCTGCCGATGGCGGCGCTGATCGCGAAGCTCATGCCTTCGTCGTGCGCCAGCCAGGCCAGCGTCGGCGCCGTGATCGTCGGCAACGCGGCGACAAGACCTGCCACCCGGCGGCCGCCGTGCCGGGCCGCCGCCATCACCAGCAACACGGTGCCTGCGGTCAGCAGGCCCTTGAACAACTCGTCCATCGCGCTCCCCTTGGCGACGGCGGGAGAAATCACGCCGTCCTGCCCAGGTGAACGAGGTGGGCGGCCGGGGACGGACAGCGGGCTCGACCCCCAAGCAAGGGACAAGGAATCAGAGCGCCACGCCTGCCGCGTGTCCGGCGCCCGTCCGGGACTTCGTTCAGTGAGGTAGCAGGCGCTGCGAACGCGTGACGGTGTGAGGTCGCGGCGCTCCTTGTCGCCTTCAGCCCTTTCTTGATTGCGGAGTTGCCATGTTCAGTGTTGACTGGTTCCTGGTGGAACGACGGCTGCATGCCGTCCTCGTCGCCGTGCTGTGCGTCGTCCTGGTCGCGTGCGGGGGCGGCAACGATCCCGTGTCTCCTGACGGCGCAGCGCCGACGGCGCCGCCCGTGGTGACGCCGCCCGTCACACCGCCTGTCGTGACCCCGCCGGTCGTCACGCCGCCCGTGCTCACCGTCACCCAGCAGCCCGCCGACGCCGCGGTGGTCGCGGGCGCGCAGGCGACCTTCGTCGTCGCGGCGACCTGCAGCAGCGGCACGCTCAACATCCAGTGGCAGCGCAACTCGGGCGCCGACGGCGCGTTCGTCGCGATCCCTTCGGCGACGACGCCGAGCCACGTGATCACCAGCGCGATCGGCGACAACGGCGCGAAGTTCCGCGCCGCGCTCGACTGCGGCGGCGAGAGCGCCACCACCAGCACGGCGGCGACGCTGGTCGTGACCAACCCTGCGGCCGGCATCCTGTCGCCGGTGCCGTTGACCGGCCTGCGGCATCAGGCGCCGCTGTCCTTCTCGCGCGGCATCGTCCGGGAGGCCTCGGGGAGCTATGCCTTCGTCACGGGCAATTCGGTGGCGCGCATGTCGGCAGACCTCCTGTCGATCACGCCGATCGCCGGCGACGTCGCCGACTTCACCGGCGCCACGGTCGACGGCGTGGGCGCGGCGGCGCGCTTCAACCTGCCGTACGGCATCACGGCCGCCGCCGACGGCACGCTCTACGTCACCGAGCGCTACGGCTACGTGATCCGCCGCATCGGCACCGACGGCGCCGTGACGACGATCGCGGGTTCGCCGGGCCAGTTCGGCAACGCCGACGGCACGGGCAGCGCGGCGCGCTTCTATCTGCCGAGCGCCATCGCGCTGGGCCCCGACGGCGACCTGTATGTCGCGGACCGGAGCAACCAGGTGATCCGCCGCGTGACGACGGCCGGGGTCGTGACCACCTACGCCGGCACGCCGGGTTCGCCGGGCTACGTCGACGGCGCGGCCGGCTCGGCGAAGTTCAACCATCCTTCGGGGCTCGCGGTCGCCGGCGACGGCACCGTCTACGTGGCCGACTTCGACGGACTCATCCGCCGCATCTCCCGCAACGGCAACGCGGCCGGCAGCGTCGGCACGGTGGCGGGCAGCGGCTCCAGCACGATCACCGCGTCCATGGACGGCTCGGGCCTGGCGGCGACCATCGTCCTGCCGGAGCACATCGCGTTGTCCGGGAGCACGCTCTACATCCGCGACGGCGCGGGTCTGGTGCGCAAGCTCGACACCGCGACCGGGGTTGTCACGACCATGGCGGGCACCGTCGGCATGACGGTCCCCAGGGACGGCCCGCGCGGCGTGGGCTCGATGGAGACGGGCTTCCACAGCGGCGGCCTGGTCCCCATGCCGGACGGCGGGCTGCTGATCACGGAGACCACCTTCTATCTGGGGGCGGTGCGCCGCGTCGATCCGGACGGCCTGATCACCTCGCTGGCCATTGCCAACGTCTTCGGCTTCGACAACAAGTCGCCCGGCACGGGCGTGCTCGCGCAAGTGCCTTTCTCCTCGTTCGCGGATGACGCCACCGACGCCGGGCCCGCCCAATTCACCGGCAACATCTCGGTGGCGGCGTCGCCGGACGGCGGACTGGTCGTGGGGACGCGCAGGGCGGTGCGCCGCATCGCGACCAGCGGCGCCGTGAGCCCCGTCATCGGGCTGATCGGCGCCGGCACCATCGACGGCAAGGGCAGCGCCGCCGACGTGGTCACGGCGGATCAGACGATGGTGGTCGGTCCCGACGGGACGATCTACTTCTCCGACCTCTCGACCGTCCGCACGATCGACTCGACGAACACGGCACGCACGATCGCCGGGACGCCGTCGTTCTACGGCGACCCGTCAGGACAGGGGCAGGGCGCGGTCGACGGTCCCGGCGCCACCGCGAAGTTCACCAACATCACGGGTCTTGCCCGCGCGGCCAACGGCGACCTGTACGCGTCCGATTCGCAGAACTACGCCATCCGCCGGATCGATCCGGCCGGCAACGTCAGCACGTATGCCGGCGTGATGAAGGAGCGGGGGACGGACGACGGCACGCGGGCGACCGCGCGCTTCACGATGCCGCTGGACCTGGCGCTGGCGCCCGACGGCACGATGTGGCTGCTCGACGGCGGCCGCGGCGACACGCCCACGGTGCGCCGAATCGCGCCTGACGGCACCGTCAGCTCGCTGCCGGCGAAAGCGCGGCGGCTGGCGGTCGATCCCGCGGGCAACATCTACGTCATCACGCTGGCCGGCGACCTGGCGAGCCTGGATCCGGCGACCGGCGCGATGACGGTGCTGGTGCAGGCGGGACAGCGGCTCGTCTTCGGCAGCGATCCGCGCATCGGCATCGACGCGAGCTGGGCCTTCGCTGCGGTGGGCGTCAAGCAGCTGGTGTTGATGTCGGATCAGCAACTGATCCGGGCGACGTTGCCGTGAGGGCCGCCGTCGAGGACGCGCGGCACGTTGGCATCAGGAGTACGCGTAGAACAACGCGGCGAAGAAGTGGCAGACGCTGCCGCCCAGCACGAACAGGTGCCAGACGAAGTGGGCGTAGCGCACCTTGTTGTCGAGCAGGAAGACGATGGCGCCCAGCGTGTAGCTGAGGCCGCCGGCGACCAGCAGCGCAAGACCCGGCCCCGGGGTGCGCTCGATCAGCGGTCCGATGGCGAAGACGACGACCCAGCCCATGGCGAGGTAGAGCGCCGTCGACACCAGCGGATGGCGCAGCCGGTTCAGCAGCTTGATCGTGACGCCGAAGGCGGCCGCGGCCCAGACGGCGATGAGCAGCGTCACGCCCGGCCCGGAGTGCAGCACGCCCAGGGTGAAGGGCGTGTAGCTGCCGGCGATGAAGACGTAGATGGCGGCGTGGTCCAGGCGCATCAGCCAGGCCTTCAGGCGGCCGTTGGCCAGCTTGGCGGGCAGGGCGTGGTACAGCGTGGAGATGCCGTACAGCAGGATGCCGGTGGACGCGAAGATGGCGGCGGCCGCGACGTCCGCGGCCTCGCCGTGGTTCATCGCCCGGATCACGAGGATGGGCAGCGCAGCGATGGCCAGCAAGGCGCCCAGCCCGTGGCTGATGGCGTTGGCGATCTCTTCGCCCAGGGTCTGGGGGCGGTCGACGAGGAGGGAACGAGCGGTCATGAGGCAGGTCGTTTGAACGGGCGGACAGTCCAATGATCGCTCATCGGCGCCTGGTCGATGCGGCCGGGTGCATCGGGGCTCCCGCGCGGGCGCGGCGTCACCTGCTCGATCCAGACCGTCTCGGAGGGATGGTGCTCCTCGATCGTGTTGAGCGCATCGTCAAGGCGCCCAGGTTCCGCGATCGAGTAGACAAATCGGGTGACGTTGCGCGGCGCATTAGCCGCGAACTCGGCATGCGTGATGGCGTCGCTGCCGCACCAGATGAAGTCGTCGTCTTTGGCCTGCTCCAGAGCCCGGCTCAGGCCAGCCGCAGTGACCGCGAGGTAGATCATGGGTCGTGATGCTACTGCGCACGGCCATGCACGAACGGATGCTGTGCGCGGATGCTTGATCCAAGGACAGGTCTTGTGAGTGCGGAACGGCGGTTCCTCTCAGGTCGGCCTACCATGGCGAAAATTCTGGAGTTCCGCCTTGCCTCACTTCACCCTGCACCACAGCGCCAACCTGTCCGACCTCGACGTGAATCGCTGCCTCGCCGCGGTGAACGCTGCCCTCGCGGCGTCGGGCCACTTCGAGGAAATCGACATCAAGAGCCGGGCGTTCCAGGCGGAGCAGTTCCTCGTCGGCGTGGAAGCGCGCGGACGCGCGTTCGTGGCCGGCACCTTGTCCGTGCTGACCGGGCGCAGCGATGAAACGCGGCGCGAGATGGGCGCGATCGCCTTGAAGGCGCTGGTGTCCAACATCCCCGCCACGTCGGAACTCCACATCCAGGTGTCCGTCGAGATCGTGGAGATCCAGCGGGAAACCTATGCGAAGGCGGTCATCGCCGGGTGAGCCGGCCGAGCCGCCCTAGGCTCCCGTCAACGCCTGATACGCCTTCCGCTTGAACCTCAAGCCATAAGGGTGCGCGTATCCGAAGTAGCGCTGGGTCAGCAGCACCGCCGCGACGTTCAGGCGCGGATTGATCCACCACAGCGTGCCCGCGAGGCCGCCCCAGCCGACTTCTCCGGCGGCCTCGGGCGGCTCGCCCCGATCGGCGAAGGCGCGCACCGCCGAGCCCAGACCGAACAGCCGCCCCGGCGTCGGGGGCGCGTCATCGAAGCGCACATGCAGCCCCGGTGCGAGCTGGTTGCTGAACATCATCTCGATCGTGGCGGGCTTGAGCAGCGTCGGACCGCCGGGGATCAGGCTCTGGATCAGGCGGATGGAATCGTCGAGCGTGCTCACCAGTCCGCCGCCGCCGGACTCCAGCGGTGCGCGCTGGACATAGGCGCCGGGGTAGGGCTTCTCGTCGACGCGCGGCAGGCCGGGCTTGTCGGGGTCGTTGAAGTCCGTGCCCTCGTAAAGCACCGTCAGCCGGTCGCGCTTCGATGGCGGCACCCAGAAGTCCGTGTCCACCATGCCGAGCGGCTCGAAGATGTGCCGCGCCAGGAACTCGCCGAAGTGCTCGCCGCTCACCACCTCCACCAGTCGTCCCAGCACGTCCATGGACACCGAGTACTCCCACTGCGTTCCGGGATGGAAGATCAGCGGCAGGTCCGCCAACGCCTTCATCATCCCCGCCAGATCGCGACGGTGATCGAGGACGCGGGCTTGGTTGTAGGCGTCGTACATCGGAGAGCCGGGATCGAAGACGCCGTAGGTGAGGCCCGAGGTGTGCGTCAGCAGATGGCGCGCGGTGATCGGCGTCCGTGCGGGCTCGGTGTCCGACAGGTCGCGCGCGCCAGGGCGCAGGACGCGACGGTTGGCGAGCTCGGGAAGATGGCGGTCGACGGGATCGTCCAGACCGAGCCGACCCTGCTCCACGAGCAGCAGGACGGCGCAGGCCGTGATCAGCTTGGTGCTGGAGAACATCCGGAAGATGTGGTCCTCGCGCAGCGCGATGCCGGCCTCGCGGTCGGCGGCGCCGTAGCAGAAACGATCCACGACCGTGCGTCCACGCAGCAGCGCGGTCGCCACGTTGGGCAGGAACTGCTGGTCGACCTCGGCTCGCAAGGAGGCGTGCAGGGCGTCGAAGGGGCTATCCGTCATCTGGTCTTCCCGGCGTTGAAGCGGGGACTGTAAATCCCTGCGGGAAGACGTGTTCTCCGGGCGATTTCAAGTCATTCAGCGAGGATCTTCGGCATGCTGCCGCCGCAGCCGCTCCAGCAGGGCGCTCGCATCGGAGCCGCCCTGCCGGGCTTCGACGGTGAGGCGCGCAGACTCGTCGTCGACGAGGAGCTCCATGCTCCAGCGGTCGAAATGGCGCAGCAGGGTCCGCTCGTCGAGGATGAGCCGGACATCGGCGTGGCGACTGTCGGCTTGAATGCGCTGCAGGGTCGCTTCGACGGCCTCGGAGGTGCCTTCGAGCACTTGCGCGAAGAGCCCAGGCGCGAGGGCCAGGACGCCGGTGACGTCGAGCCGGCGGTTGTTCATCCGCGCCTTGGCGACGATCTGCTTCAGTATCTCGTCGGTCACGCCAGGAGCGATGGTGCTGATGTAGAGGATTCGACGAAGCATGGGACCTGCTGAGACTTGCCTGGGTGATGACCCGTCAGCTTAGAGCCACCAGGCCGCTCACCTCGACCGCGTTTCCGGAACTCGCGGTAAACGGCACGAAGTGTCCAAGGAACCGCCGACTTGAGGGTGGCGCGAGGTCCTCTCAAACCAGCAGCAACCCCAGCACATGCTCGTCGACATAGTGCGCCTGTTCGGCGCGCTTGTAGAAGTCGCGGAGCGTCCCTTCGACGACGAACCCGAGCCGCTTGTAGAACGCCAGCGCCTGGGCGTTGTCGGTCTCGGCGTAGAGCTCGACGCGACGGATGCCGGCGTCGCGGAAGTGGCGCAGGGCGTCGTCGATCATGGCGCGGCCGACGCCCTGGCCGTGGCGGCAGGGATCGACCGCCAGCGTGCCCAGCAGGAGCACGTGGCTCACGCGGCCCGGATACCGCGTCGCACGGTAGAAGCCGGCGATCTCGCCGTCCACTTCCCAGATCCAGAAGGCGCCGCTGCGCACGAGTTCCTCGAAGATCGGCACGAAGGCCGCGAGGTCCATCGGCTCGTAGGTCAGATAGGGATCGACCTTGGGATGCGAGTAGATCGCGAAGACCGGTTCGAGGTCTTCAGCGCGGGCGAGGCGTCTTGCGGGGCTGGTCATCGGGAGATCCACTGGGGGCAGTCGTTGCCCCCCAGTGTCCCTCAGGTCCCTTCAGACAGCCTGAGGTCACCCAGCTTCCGGCAGCTTTGCGATGACCTTGATCTCGAACTGGAAGCCGGAGAGCCACGTGACGCCGATGGCTGTCGCAGTCGGGTAGGGCGCCTCGCCCCAGAACTCGGCGGCGACTTCCCAGGCGCGCTCGAAATGGGTGTGCGGGTCCACCATGAAGACCGTCACGTCGATGACGTCGACGAAGCTGCAGCCGGCCTCGGCGAGGATCGCATTCAGGTTCTTGAAGGCCAGGCGCACCTGGGCGTCGAGCTCCGGCTCGGGCGAGCCGTCGGAGCGGCTGCCGACCTGACCCGACACGAACAGCAGGCCGTTGGAACGAATGGCGGGGGAGTAGCGGTGCAGCGCGTACAGGGCGTGGCGGTCGGGCGGGGAGACGACGTCGCGAGCGGTCATGGGGGACAGTCCTTCCAAGTGATTGCGGATGCAGTCACTGTAGGAATTCGACCGTCGCCGATAAACAGGCGGTTCGCACAATCACTGTTTGGCGAGGCCAAACAGTGGGAGTCCTTCCCGAGGGCCGCCCCGCAGCCGGTCAGGGCTTGGCCGGGGCGTCCAGCGCCGTCAGCGCCCGCTCCAGCCCGCCGCGCTTCTCGGGGTGCTTCTCGGTGAGCAGCAGTTGCTGGAGGATCATCCGCTGCGCAAGCGTCAGCGCCTCGGCCGCGGGCACCGCGTGGTCGGGCGACACGCCCGTGCCTTCCCAGTTGCCGCCGATGACCGGATCCACCGAACGGCCCGTCGGGATGAAGACGCCGAGTTCCGGGCTCAGCCGGAAGAAGTCGCCCGGATGGGCACCGCCGCCGGTGGTCTCGCCGATCAGCGTGGCGCGATGGCGGTTCTTCATGCCCCAGGCGAAGTCCTCGGCGGCGGAGAAGGTCCGGCGCTCGGTCAGTAGGTAGACCGGACGGCGCTGACCGTAGCGCTGGCCCGCCACCTTGGCGGTCGTCCGGTGCGTCTCGATCCGGTTGCCGGCGCGCCAGTGGATGTCGACCAGCGGCGTGGGCTTGTCGAAGAAGTAGCTGGCCAGCAGTTGCACGGTCTCGGGATCGCCGCCGCCGTTGCGGCGCAGGTCGATGATGAGCGCGTCGGTACGAGCCAGCATGGCCATCGCCGCGGCGAGCACCGGGCCGGCCTCGCGCGGCGGCGCGAACTGGCGCAGGTCCAGGTAGCCGATGTTGCCGCGCAGCCGCTCCACGCGCGTGACGCCGTAGTTGGTGTAGCGGAAGCTCTCGGCCATGTCGGCGGCCTCGGCCTTCGCGCCGCCGGGCATCTCGGGCATGGCGTCCACGCGCAGGTGCTTGTCCTGCGTGGCCTCGGCGAGCACGACGGAGAGCTTCTCGGCGAGCTGGCGTGCGTCGGCGTCGTCGGCCGCGGCGGCCTGCAGCTTGGGCTCGATGTCCTTGACGCGGTCGGGGAAGACGTAGCGTTCGCGCAGCTGCCTGGCGAGCTCGCGGGCGACCTGGGTGCGGGCGGCGGGCGCGAGCGGCTCGCCAGCGGGCTCGGCAGGCGCAGGCTGGCACCAGACGGGCACGGTGGCCAGCAGCAGGGTGATCAAGGCGATGGGGGCGAGAGGCTTCATGTCTTGTCGCTTTCGGAGGAGAGATCGGTCGCGGTCCAGGTGGCCGGCTTGCATGGCAATTTATAACCGCTTATGTAGTTCACCGAAAGTCACGGACGGACGCCGCCGGCATGACGCCGTGATGACGTCGCCCCAGCCGCAAGTCCTGACCCCGGGATCGGCGTGCTCAGATCGCACATACCTCTTTGGAGGGGATTGGCCCGGTCGGCCTGGTCCCGACAGAATCCGCAGCGTTCATTCACGGGGAGGACGTCGTCCACGCACAAAGAGGCGGGGCGACGGCGAGGTCGGCGCGATGCGTTCATCGTGCCGGTCGCTGCTGCATGTCGTTTCCTCCCGCTGATGCCATTGCCGGTCCTGACCGGGGAGAAAACCATGAGTCTTTTGCACGTTGCGCGTCATGCGCTGCTCGGCCTGCTGTTGCTGGGCGTGGCTGTCCTCGGCCACGCTTCCGAGAGGCGCGCGCCGGTGAAGTGGAATGACGGCACGGGCGCCAGTTTCAGGGGCGGCAGCACCGTCGGTGATGGTCCGTCAAACCCGTCCAATGGTGACTTCACTGCGTCCATCGACGGGTACTACACGATCCGGGTGACGGGCAAGTCCTACAGCACCCCTGAGCAATTGCTGGCGCGTGTGGTGGCGTTCGGTGCGTCCACATTCCCGGCTGGGGGCACTTGCCAGTCAGAGCCCAGCTGGAACGCGCTGGGATGCACCGTGACGGGGAGCGCCAGTACCGGGCTGGCCACGTGCAGATACCAGGCGACGGCGACGACGGTGAACAACCACTCGATCTGCTCCGGCCAGGAAGGTCAGCCGCTGGTGTTCGACCAAGTCGTGTACACCTCGAAGAACTGCCTGGGCAACACATATTTCAACGTCGGCACCCGCGAATGCGAATGCAACATCGGGGTCTGGGATGAGGAGACGTCGTGGTGCATACCGGTCGTCGATCGGATGCACCTTGTCCCGTGCGACGTCTGCTACGGCAATCCGATCATGCCGACGGTGGGCGCCAAGACGCAGTCCGTCGACGCAGGGTGGCAGCCGTGGGTGCCGCTGCGGCTGACCTACAACTCCGGCCGCAAGGTGCCATATCAGGCAGGCAGCGGGAAGCCCTTCGTGCGTTCCGAGAGTCGCAATGTGGGCTCGATCTGGACCTTGAGCACCGACCGGCAGTTGCTGATCGATTCGCCGGACTACGTGCGCGTGGTCAACGTCTCGCGCGGCGACGGCATGTGGACGAGCTTCACGCGGACCGCGTCGGCGGAATTCGCGCCGGCGTCTGGTCTGCTGAACGATCGCATCCGCGCCGTGGCCGGTCCGGGCTTCCAGTACTTCGACCAGTCCGCGATGACGATCGAGTCCTACAGCTACACGGGCCAGTTGCTGGGCATCGCCCACATCGGCGGCCGCGCCATGAGCTTCACCTACAGCGACGCGACCACGGTGCCGAGCCTGGTGCGGGACATCGGCCTGCCGCTGGCGATGAAGGACCAGACCGGTCGGGAATGGAAGCTGGGTTACGAGTACCTGGGCGAGGATGTGCCGCCGCGCATCACCTCGATCACTGATCCCGGCAACGGGCGGGTGGACCTGGAGTTCGGCATCGAGGATCAGCTCCGCAAGGTCACCTGGCCGGATGGACGGTTCCGGCAATTCCTCTACGAAAACGCGACGTACAGCTGGGCGCTGACGGGCTATCTCGATGAAAACAACGTCAGGGCGGGGCGCTACAGCTATGACGCGCAGGGGCGCGCCATTTCCACGGAGCGCGCATTGGGCCTGGATCGCTACGCGGTGACATGGACGCGGCCGAGCGAGTGGCGCGTCGTGGAGAGCTGGGACGAGGGCACCGGTCGGCTCTTGCGCAACCACACGCTCGCGCCTCCGGAAGGCATGACGGTGACGCTGCCTTCGGGAGAGTCCCAGGCGGTCTCGGCGAGCAGCTTGCTCGGCTCGGTGAAGTGGACCTCCAAGACGCAGGCGGCAGGGGCGGGCAGCGCCGCGGCGACCACGAGCCGCGTGCTCGACGCCAATCAGAACGTCGTCCAGCTGGACGACTACAACGGCAGCCGTAGCTGCATGGCGTACGACATGACGCGCAACCTGGAGACCTCACGCGTGGAGGGGCTGACGGCGGCGACGGCGTGCGCGTCCGTGACGGGCGGGACGCTGCCGACGGGGTCGCGCAAGGTGAGTTCGCAGTGGCATCCCGATTGGCGCCTGACCACGGCGACCGCGGAGCCGCGTCGCCTCACGACGCTGGTCTACAACGGCCAGCCGGATCCGTTCAACGGCGGCACGGTGGCGAGCTGCGCGCCGACCGACGCGTTGCTGCCCGATGGCAAACCGATCGTCGTGCTGTGCAAGCGCGTGGAGCAGGCGACGACCGATGAGACCGGCGCGCTGGGATTCGCGGCGACGCTGCAGTCCGGGGTGGCGGCACGCACGGCGAGCTGGACCTACAACGCGGTGGGTCAGGTGTTGACGGCAAAGGATTCGACAGGCCGGACGACAGTGACCAACGAGTACTACGCTGACGCGACCACGGAACATGCCAAGGGAGATCTCAAGTCCTCCAGGAACGCCGTGGGACACATCACCAGCTATTCGAAGTACGACGCCTACGGCAACGTGCTGGAGATGACGGACGCGAACAACGTCCTGACCACCTTCGTCTACGACCTACGTCAGCGTCTCAAGTCCGTGACCACGGCGGGTGTGACGATGAGTTATTCGTACTTGCCCACCGGCCCGCTCCAGCGCGTCGATCAACCGGACGGCAGCTTCGTGAGCTACGAGTACGACGACGCACGTCGACTTGTTGCCGTGTCGGACAACCTGAACAACCGCGTGGACTACACGCTGGACGCTTCGGGGAACCGCACCCAGGAGCGCACGAAGGATCCGCAGGGCCTTCTGAAGCGGACTATGAGCCGCACGTACGACGCGCTCAATCGCGCGCAGCAGACGACGGGGAGGGAGTAAGCCATGAACCGCATCAAGACGGATTCGAAGCGCCGTAGCGGACTCGCGCCGTTCGCGGCTGCGTTCATCGCAGTGAGCGGGATGACCGGCGTGGCCGCGTCGATCGCGCATGCGGCCACGTTGCCACCGCCGCCGGTCTCTCCGGCGCCAGTGACCGACTACGAGTACGACGCCAAGGGCAATCCGACCAAGGTCATCAAGGCCAAGGGGGTGACGGGCTTCGGCTTCGCGACGACCAACGCGTACGACGCGCTGGACCGGGTCAAGACCAGCACGGACGCGCGCAACGGCGTGACCAAGCTGGGCTACGACGGCATCGATCAGCTCAAGCAGGTCATCGATCCTCGCAACCTGGTGACGAACTATCAGCGCAACGGCCTGGGTGACCTCACGCAGCTGGCAAGTCCTGACACCGGCACGGCCAACAGCACCTTCGACACCAACGGCAATTTGCTCACGCGCACGGACAGCCGCAACGTGCTGGGCACGTACGCCTACGACGATCTCAACCGCCTGACCTCGCTGATCTACACGCAGAGCGGCCAGACGGCGCTGAACTACGGCTGGACCTACGACCAGACGGGTGGTGAGTTCACCAACGGCGTTGGCCGCCTCACGACGGCCACGAGTCCGGCGGGCAACACCAAGTACGGCTACGACGCCTTCGGACGCGTGACCGCGGTGATCCAGACGGTGGGCACGGCGGTGCACACGACGCGCTACACCTACGACGGCGTCGGCCACATCACCAGCGTCACCTACCCGTCCAAGCGGGTGGTGAGCTACCAGTGGAGCAACGGGCAGCTCGTGGGCATCGGCGTCGCCAAGGACGCGCTGACCGCCGCGCAGCCGCTCATCAGCAACATTCAATGGGAGCCCTTCGGGGGCGTGCGCAGCTGGCAGATGCACCTGACCAGCGGGACGAAGCTGCAGGAGCGCGTCTTCGACCAGTACGGTCGCTTGGTCCGTTATCCACTCGGCGCGGTGGTGCGCGACATCACCTACGACGCAGCCGACCGCATCGTCAGCTACACGCACCTGGACGCGACGACGGGCCAGGCCACTGCGGCGACGCAGGCGATGAACCAGAGCTTCGGCTACGACGAGCTGGGCCGTCTGACGAGCATCGTCACGCCGGCCAACTCGTGGTCGATCGGCTACGACGCCAACGGCAACCGGACGAGCTATTCGCAGAACGGCGCGGCGCGCACGTACACGACGCCGGCCACGAGCAACCGGCTGACTAGCGTGAGCAACCCGTCGCGCAACCTGGGCTACGACGCGGCGGGCAACACGCTGACCGACACGGGCCAGGCCTACACGACGACCTACCGGTTGGACAACCGGATGGGGACGCTGACCAAGAACGGCGTGACGCTGACCTACCGCTACGACGCGGGCGGGCAGCGGGTGCACAAGGAGCACAGCCAGGGGATGCGGTACTTCGCGTACGACCTCGACGGCAAGATGCTGGGCGAGTACAACGCGACGTCGCCGGTGCACGAGTTCGTGTGGCTGGGGGGCATGCCGGTGGCGGTGATGACCGGGTCGGGCCCGGAGCCGAGCATCCTGTATGTCTACGCGGACCACCTGAATGCGCCGCGGGTGCTGATCGACAAGGCGGATGCGCTGCGGTGGCGGTGGATGAGCGAGCCGTTCGGGACAGCGACGCCGGAGCAGGCGCCGGCGGGCTTGGCGCAGGTCGTCTTCAACCTGCGCTTCCCCGGCCAGTTCTTCGACAGCGAGTCAGGGCTGTATTACAACTACTTCCGGGACTATGACCCGACGTTGGGGAGGTATGTCCAAAGCGACGCTATCGGCCTAGATGGCGGTATGAATACATACGCATATGCTGGGAACAAGCCAGCTGAACTCTTTGATCCGAATGGGATGGCCCCAGAGGCTCCCCGGACATCAGCGGGCGGGGGCAGAAGAGACGCTTGTATCGCAGCATGCACCGTTGCTGGAGGCGTTGTCGGGGGTTACGGCGGAACGGTTGTGGGCGGAATTGGCGGAGGTGTGGCGGGGGCCGCTGCGGGAACAGTTGTGGCCCCTGGCGTGGGAACGGTCGCTGGCGGTGGCGCAGGCGCGGCGGTCGGTGGAACCTGGCTTGGCGCTGCGGGCGCCACCGCCGGTGCAACTGCTGGATACGTCATTGGCCAAGCCGCCTGTCCATCTGACGCTCTGGTTGCCCAACAAAGTTGCGCTCCTTGCGCTCCCCCAAAGGGTACGCAGTGTTCAGAGATTAATACCGGACATACCCATAATGGATGGGATCCGCATTTCCATATTTGGACCCGTGGTCAGAATCCGAAGACATGTCAATGCTTTTGGAATCGCGGTAGCGGAACTATTGGCACGACGCAGTTCTCTCCGGCTGGCATGCAAAGTTGCAGTTCCATCCCTTCTTGGCCGAGTAATTGAGGTAATGATGGATATGTCAATGCTGATTGTTGGATTCGATGCTCGTAATGGCTTGGCGCCCCAAGATGCATCGGCGCAAGGAGGCCTCCATGCGATCCGATTAAGTGCAGATCCGGCAGTTTGGCCAAGGCCCAGTAATATCGACGAGTTTCTGAATAGGCAAGTGGATGAGGTCGTTAATCCGTTGACGCTATCAGTGCGACCAGAGATTCTCGTGGACCGGCTTCGGCGATTGAATTCGGAAGCTTTTGTCTCCGTTGCGCTCTCCCTCTCCGAACTTTGTTGTGAAGCGCTAATCGATAGGTTCGGGCCCGGCTGGTTTGAGAATCTTGAAGCCGAAAAGGAAGCCATGTCTGCCGGCTGGAAACATTGTGGATTTGATGTGGTTGATCTCCGGGGACTGATCAGCGGCATATTCGGGGTCGGATCGGCGTTTGGCAGGTCTGTTGGGGGTGCGTGGCTGACTCAGCAACTTAATGATTCGGGTCTCATTTCGACTCGTGCTGCGGCTATGGAGTTCTCTCAAGTGATGGGTTTGCATTTGCAATCTCATGCTCCATTCGTCCCGGTGGGCGTGCTGACGCGTAGCGGTGATTCCTTTGTCTGAGCTATCTGTGCGAATGGCTTAGCGGTCGCCAGCGTGAGCGGCAAGACCGACATATTGAATTGACGTCGAAGGCTGATACGCATTCGCCAACGTGAGCGCGAGAGGCTGGAGCGGACTGCTCCAGTCGAGCATTCGACGCGGACGCGCATGCAAGCTTTCGGCGATGGCATCGAGCTCTTCCTGGCGGTAAACAGGTAGGTCTGTGCCCTTGGGCAAGTACTGGCGTAACAGCCCGCTGGTCTTCTCGCACGACCCGCTTTGCCATAGGCCGTGGGGGAGCGCAGAAGTACACGATCTCGCAGGCCGCACGGGCCATCTGTTCGCCTTAGTCATGGGTCATCTCTGTGGCATTGGTGCCGATCGAGTTGAGCATCGCCATGAACGCGGCCAGAGCCGATCCTGGTCGATCGGCTACGACGCCAACGGCAACCGGACGAGCTTCTCGCAGAACGGCGCAGCGCGCACGTACACGACGCCGGCCACGAGCAACCGGCTCACGAGCGTGAGCTACCCGTCGCGCAACCTGGGCTACGACGCGGCGGGCAACACGCTGAGCGACACGGGCCAGGCCTACACGACGACGTACCGGTTGGACAACCGGATGGGGACGCTGACAAAAAGCAGCCTGACCACGACCTACCAGTACGACGCAGGCGGGCAGCGGGTCCGTAAGGAACATAGCGCTGGGCTGCGCAATTTCGCCTATGACCTGGACGGGCAGCTGCTGGGCGAGTACAGCGCGACGGGTGCGGTGCAGGAGTTCGTGTGGGTTGGCGGCATGCCGGTCGCCGTGTTGATCGGTGCGGTGCCGGAACCGACCATCCTCTTCGTCTACGCGGACCACCTGAACGCCCCGCGTATGCTGATCGACAAGGCGGAGGCGCTGCGGTGGCGGTGGATGAGCGAGCCGTTCGGGACGGCCACGCCGGACCAGGCGCCGGCGGGGCTGGCACAAGTCGTCTTCAACCTGCGCTTCCCCGGCCAGTTCTTCGACAGCGAGTCAGGGCTGTATTACAACTCTTCCGGGACTATGACTCGACGTTGGGGAGGTATGTTCAGAGTGATCCGATTGGGGTGGATGGAGGGCTGAATACCTTCTCTTATGTCACGGCAAGTCCCGTGTCGCTCGTCGACCCGTATGGTCTTGTGTTTTTCACTCTGACAACGACCGAATCCGCAAAGCGAGATACGTCGATCGACGAGGCCGTTAGAAGAGGCGCATGGACTAGAGCAGTGACGCTACCGGCTGTCGGAGTTGCCCTGACGCCAAATGCGATTGGCTTGCTCAGTTCACCAGCGATGTGTTTCGCTGAGGGTGTAGTACTTTCGCAACTCACGCTTGAAGAGCTAAAGCAAATCATTGGAAAGCGAGGTGTTGAGCTGTTCCGGGAACTGTTCAAAGATCCTTCGAGCAATCCAGGGCTGACGCAGCGACAACTTGAGGCCTATAAAGAGATTGCCCGACGCATAGTCGAACGCTACAAGGCAGAAGGAAAGAGTCCTCTGGGAATTGAAACCCAAACGGAACGTATAGACATCATCAACAAGTTTTTAAAATGAGCTACGAAATCTTTCCAAGCGCATTTGACGCCGTTCCTTCAAAAGAAAAAACTGATTGCAATGTCAGCCTCGGCGGATTCTTCTATGACTATCTTCGAGCTGAAGATGGAAGATTTGTTGGGGTGCGGTATTGGCTTATGGAGACTGTGGCGGTTGACAGTCATCCAGTGTATTCATTGTTCCTTGCAGACAAGCGCTTCATATTTGCAAGGCACGAGGGATTCATCGACATAGTTTTTGATGAAGATGATTCGGGGCCCCTTCAGCGTGGAGAACTATCGGTGGATACCGTGCAAGATTTTGGTGGCGAGTGCATCATCCAGCGAGGAGGTGTATTGGGGATTGGTTTCTCGTTTCCTGAATGATTGCTGAATCTCAGAAGCTCTGCAGCAATGCATTCACTCTTGCTATGGCCGCGAGAGTGACGCCGAGCAGACTTGGGAAAACATCTGCCTTTGCCCGGATGCCCGCATCGAAGACCGGCTCATGCGTGTGACCACGCGAATGAGCCTTGGCCCTGTGGTGTGATGGCCGAATTTGAATTGCTGTCCAAGCTCGCCTGACTATCTGAGTCGGCAAGCGGAAGAGGGCTTGCCGACGTCTGACAAGTGGAAGAACCCGGCCCCGATGAGGTGCGCGTCGCCCCTCGCTGCCTCCACTTTTGCGTGCCCGCCGCGCTCGTTCCTCCTCGTCTGCTGACGGCTTTTTCAAGCCGTTGCAATGATCCTTCGGAACGCCTTCCATACGCCGTCTTTGCAGCGCGCATCCCCCTGGATCATGGAGTCCCCGGCCGCCCGGAGCCTTGGGCCAGGACCCCATACCTGGATGCGCGACGATTGGCGGAGCGACTGCCGCGTCGCAGGCGATGAACCAGAACTTCGGCTACGACGCCAACGGCACCGGACGAGCTTCACGCAGAACGGCGCGGCGCGCACGTACACGACGCCGGCCACGAGCAACCGGCTCACGAGCGTGAGCAACCCGTCGCGCAACCTGGGCTACGACGCGGCGGGCAACACGCTGACCGACACGGGCCAGGCCTACACGACGACCTACCGGTTGGACAACCGGATGGGGACGCTGACCAAGAACGGCGTGACGCTGACCTATCGCTACGACGCGGGCGGGCAGCGCGTGCACAAGGAGCACAGCCAGGGGATGCGGTACTTCGCGTACGACCTCGACGGCAAGATGCTCGGGGAGTACAACGCGACGTCGCCGGTGCACGAGTTCGTGTGGCTGGGGGGCATGCCGGTGGCGGTGATGACCGGGTCGGGCCCGGAGCCGAGCATCCTGTATGTCTACGCGGACCACCTGAATGCGCCGCGGATGCTGATCGACAAGGCGGAGGCGCTGCGGTGGCGGTGGATGAGTGAGCCGTTCGGGACGGCGACGCCGGAGCAGGCGCCGGCGGGGCTGGCTCAAGTCGTCTTCAACCTGCGCTTCCCCGGCCAGTTCTTCGACAGCGAGTCAGGGCTGTATTACAACTACTTCCGGGACTATGACCCGACGTTGGGGAGGTATGTTCAGAGTGATCCTGTCGGGATTTATGCAGGGATCAATACCTTTGTGTACGTTAACGGTGCTCCTCTGCATTTTTCCGACGCCTCGGGACTCGATCCGTGGTATCGGGGACCATGGGAAAAGCCATGGGAGAAGTTCATGCCCGAGTCCAGGGAAGAAACCATGCGTCGTATCTGCGCCTACGCGGCCTCACCTTGGGAGGGGCATGTGCCACGCGATGTCGACAATTGGTTCGATCTGAATCAGCGCAACGCAGAGCACTATTATTTCGGTGCCGAATTGGGGCGCAAGATGGGGCCAGGCGCGCCAGTAGCCATCATGGCCTGGGAGGCTTCAAAATGGGCACGTGCTCCCTTTGGTGCCTCCACTCCACCCACAAAGCTCGGGTCCGAGATCGGTCAATTGGGTGCCTATGACGGTTGGGTGCGGGGGCTCACACATCCAGAAAGCTGTGAATGTCAAAAGCGATGATCAAAGCGTGGCTCCCACCAACCATCTTGGCCTTGGTGGCGAGTCTGATTGATGTCGTATTAATTGGCGGCTGGGCTGCGGCAATTCTTGTCGCGTGCTGGTCTGCGACGACGTTGTTGCTCCCTCGACGTCATCGGCATCAAAGGGCACTTGCCGGTTTCACGGGGCTGTTTGCGTTGTTGCTGACGACCGTGCTTGGGTACGGCTCAGCTTCGTTTGTTCGGAGCGATTTTAGATCTGCAGCACGTTCATTCCAGTCAACTCCTCCGGCGACAAAAAGCGATTTGCTGGCGAAGGACGCGCGAATGCATTGGTTTACCAAGTATTCGTTGCTCTCATACACTGCGGCTACTGCGCCGCCGACGGCTCGATTCAAGATATTCCCATTCTCGATCGAAGAATATGACTTGGCGGGGAATCGCTTGCGTGCGGGCGGCTATGACTAACGCTGTTCGTGTTCATCATTCAGGCCAGCGAATTGACGAGAGCCTGCCGGTGACAACGCGAAACGAGATTCTTCACGCGTTTACGAACGTCCGCTCTCGCATTCCCTTCGTCGCCACCCGCTGGTGGTGCCCAAGAGAGCTGCCTCGCATAGAGATTTATAACGACTTATGAAATCACCTGGGGATGAAGGACGAAAGGCGTCGAGATGACGCCGCGATGACGTCGTCCCGGGAGGAAATCCTGACCCTCGGAGCGGCGAACTTGCGCCGAGTAATCAAATGCGGTTTGATGGCGTCGGGGCCGCGTGGGGACTCTTTTATACCTGAGGCTCAGAATGTCGAGAATTCCTTTAACGGAAGGTCGCCGTTTCCTTGTTTATCTTGTGGTCGTCTTTATCCTGGGATTGATGGAGCGCGCAGTCCGCGTAGTCGTCGGTGATGTTGTCGCTTTTGTGCTCCTGATCGCATATTTAATATCTCTCAGATTCTTTGCGGAATGGGCTGATCGTAGGTGATGAAATAAAGAATCACTGTTTTATTCCCTCTGTTAATTGTCGTTCTTCCTTCTGCGATCTTTGCCATTCGCGATCGACGTCAGCGCTGAAAGAATTTATGGGGCCGTGGCTTCCTCCTATTGAGCGAATTCCCCTTTCGATCTGGCTGATCGTCGTGATGGTGGCCTTTGGTTTTCTTGGTTTTGTCGCCGAGCGGTGGTCGCTTGAGCAGTTTTCCTACTTCGGTATCGGTGGACTCGCGTTGGGCCTGCTGATTTTTCGTGCCGCAGCGAGGAAGCAGAAGGCCAATGAGTGAGCGTTTGACGCAGCCATGGTCGGTTTTGGCACCGTGCCGCCGTGGACCTGGACGGACGGGCTGCCAAGTCCGCCGTTGATACGATTCGACGAATGACGCGTTCCCAACTTCTCGCTCTAGTTGTCGGCGCCCTGATGTCAGCCGGCGCAGTCACAGCCGCTGACATGCCCACGCCACCCCGCGCCGTTTTCACGAGCTGGGACCCTGCGCTGCGTCTGGTGGAGCAGTCCGATTCATACGTCACCGGGTCGCAGGCGCGGTGGCAAGGACGCATCTCGCTCACCGGTGTTCTCGTGGTCGAGTTCGACCGCGATCCGGAGGGTGAGGAGCGAGCCCCGGAACTCGTCGACGTCAACGGCGTGGCGCACTTCGAGCCCGATGCGCGTTCCCTGGCCAGACTTCCGGCAGCGAAGAACTACTATCCTCTCGTACCGAAGATCCTCTGGATCGGCGCGACCGGGCGCGAGGCGCTTGTTCCGCTCATCGGTCGAGCCGCCTTCGATCGGTTGCAGGCGGATCGCGCGAGCCGCTTCGACTTCCCCGTGAAGCTGACGTTGACCGAGCTGGCGACGTCGGTCGAGTGCGACCACCGCGATTTCACGGCAACCGTCCATGCGATCCAGCTGCTCAAAGCGCCCATGGTCGCCCGGAACGAGCCCTGGAGCGTCGCCTGCTGAGCACGCGGCGATCGCGAAACCGCATCGACGCCCTGAGATCCAGATCGCTCCTCCCTGCGTATAGAGCGCGTCCACCGCTTCCGGCCGCTCCCATGGATCTCGACATTTCTTCGATCGCCGTCCGGCTCGCCGAGCGCGGCCTGTTGCCGGAGGCCGCCGTGCGGCTGGGCATCCGCCGTCTGCTGCGCCAGCGCCTCGACGAATCGCATCACCACGATTACGAGACGGCGGCCGCGCTCACGCAGTCCTTCCTGACCTCGCTGCGCGCCGCGCCGCTGGCCGTGCAGACCGAGAAGGCCAACGAGCAGCACTACGAACTGCCTCCCGCGCTGTTCGAGGCCATGCTCGGTCCTCATCGGAAGTACAGCTGCTGCTGGTGGCCGGAGGGCGTCGATACGCTCGAGGCCGCCGAGGAGGCGGCCCTCGAAGCCACCGTTGCGCGCGCCGGGCTCGCCGACGGGCAGCGGATCCTTGAGTTGGGATGCGGCTGGGGTTCGCTGAGCCTGTGGATGGCCGCCAGGTTCCCCGCGGCGGAGATCCTTGCCGTGTCCAACTCGGCCTCGCAGCGCGCCTTCATCGAGGGCCAGGCCGAGGCGCGCGGACTCCGCAATCTGCGCGTGATGACTTGCGATTTCAACGCGTTCGGCGAGGACGGCAGCCTGGACCGCGGCTTCGACCGCGTCGTGTCCGTCGAGATGTTCGAACACCTGCGCAACTGGCCCCGCGCCTTCCGCAAGGTCGCCGGCTGGCTGCGCGACGACGGCCGCTTCTTCATGCATGTCTTCGCGCACCGCGAGGCGCCTTACGCCTTCGAGGTCCGCGACGCCACCGACTGGATGAGTCAGTACTTCTTCTCCGGCGGGATGATGCCCAGCGACGACCTCGCGCTGATGTGCCAGGACGATCTCGCGCTGCAGGAACGCTGGCGATGGGATGGGCGCCATTACGCGCGCACCGCCGCTGCCTGGCTGGAGCGTTTCGACGCGCATCGCACCGCCCTGTGGCCGGTCTTCGAATCGGTCTACGGCGCCAAGGACGCGCCGATGTGGTGGCAGCGCTGGCGGCTCTTCCTGCTGTCCGTCGAGGAACTGTTCGGCTACGACCACGGGCAGCAGTGGTGGGTCAGCCACTACCTCTTCGCGCCGCGGCGCTGAGGCTGTCGACATGGCATTCCTCGAATCGCTGCCGGCCATGCCCGCGCTGGCCCTGACCGGCCTGCTGATCACCGTCGCCATCGCCGTGCCGACCTGGCTCGCGAGCATCCCGCTGCGCGATGCGAGCCTCGCCGATCGCGTCTGGTCGGCATTCATCGCCGTGCCCGTCGTGTTCTACGCCTGGCACGCCGGCGGCGACGCGCGCTTGAACGTCATGGTCGCGATCACGGTCGCCTGGGCGTTGCGGCTCGGCATCTACGTCACCGTCCGCAATTGGGGTCACGGCGAGGACCGTCGTTATCAAGCCATCCGCGAACGGAATCAGCCGAATTTCGCGCTCAAGAGCCTGTGGCTCGTGTTCCTGCTGCAGGCGGTGCTCGGGTGGATCGTGGGTTGGCCCATGCTCGTGGCCAGCGCGCCGGGCTCGGCGCCTTTGGGATTGTGGGACGGCGTCGGTGCGGCGCTGGCGATCGGCGGGCTGCTGGTCGAGACCATCTCCGATGCGCAGTTGGCGCGCTTCCGCCGCGATCCGGCCAACCGCGGCCAGGTGATGGACGGCGGGCTGTGGCGCTATTCGCGCCATCCCAACTACTTCGGCGAAACCTGCGTCTGGTGGGGGCTCGGCGTGATGGGCCTGGCCGCCGGCGGATGGACGGGCGCCTGGGCGCTGGTCTCGCCGCTGCTGATGACGATCCTGCTGCTGAAGGTCTCCGGGGTCACGCTGCTGGAACAGGACATCGGCGAGCGTCGACCCGCCTATCGCGACTACATCGCGCGCACCAGCGCCTTCATCCCCTGGTCGCCCAAGCGCGAGGCCGCGCGATGACCGCGTTTTCGTTGCCGCGAACACGTCAGACGGCTACCCGCGTTGCGGCCCTTGTCGCATTCATGCGCTGCATGGTGCGGCTGGTCGCGATGATGGCGGCGACGTTCGGAGCCGTCGGGTTTACAGGCTCCGCTCGCGCCGATACCTGGAACTTCGACGTGCGCCTGGACGGGAAACCGATCGGCACCCACCGCTTCACCGTCGAGGGGCCCGACGAGGCGCGCGAGGTCACCAGCATCGCCGCCTTCGACGTCAAGTTGCTCGGCATCACCGTCTTCCGCTACCGCCATGAGGCGCGTGAGCGCTGGCGCGGCGACTGCCTGCAGCAGATCCGCAGCAGCACCGACGACGATGGGAAACCGGTCAAGGTGGATCGACGGCTGGAGTCCGCGACGCCCGGCGAGCCCGACTGCCTCATGAGCTACGCGTACTGGCATCCGGCGCTGGTGCGCCAGCAGCGTCTGCTGAACCCGCAGACCGGCGAGGTGGACGAGGTCCGCATCGAGCGCCTGCCCGATGCGGCCATCCCCGTGGGCGGCCGCGACGTCGACGCCTCGCGGTGGCGGATCACGTCGACGGCGCCTTCGTCTGGCAAGTCGGCGCCGGCACGTCAAGTGCTCACGCTATGGCGTGACCGGGCGGACGGTCGATGGATCGGCCTTGATGCGCAGGTCAAGGGCGACCGCGTACTGACCTACCGATTGCCCTGAAGCAGGGCCACCCGACGCTTCCCGCGTTCCGGCCCCAAAGTCGACGCCTGATTTCAAAGGCCCTGAAGTCAGAGCGCACAAGTCGGAGACCATGATGAGACTTCACGACGATCTGATCCCCACCCGCGCGCCGGCCTGGCGCTGGCCGCTCGCCTATGTGCTGACGCTCGTCGTGTTCCTGGCGATGGATGCGGTCTGGCTGAGTCTCAGTTCCGCCGCGCTGTATCAGCCGGCCATCGGTCATCTGATGGCGCCCGCCATCGACTGGCGCGCCGTGGCGGTGTTCTATCCGCTCTACGTCGGCGGTCTGGTGTTCTTCGCGATCGCGCCGTCCTTGTTGGGGCGGCCCTTCGCGGGGGCGCTTGGCCGCGGCGCGCTGTTCGGCTTCCTCGCCTATGCGACCTACGACTTCACCAATCAGGCCACGCTGCGCGACTGGCCGTGGCATGTGACGCTCATCGACCTCGTCTGGGGATCCATCGTCAGCGGAGTTTCCGCCTCGGTGGCCTCGGCGCTCACCGCGCTCACATGCCGACGAGCGATCCGAACCAGCGGGCGATGACCCCGTCGAAGTGCAGGCGGCCCTCGACGGCTGCCACGCAGATGCACTCGCTGCCGTCCTGCACCACCGGTTGGTGATGGACCTCGTCGTCGGCGAGGTCGAAGTCTCCCGGCCCGAACAGCGCCCGGCCGTCGTGGAAGCGACCGTAGATGATCTGCGTCAGTTCGGTGCCGCGATGCGTGTGCTGCGGCAGGTACTTGCCGGCGCCGATGCGCAGCAGGAAGACGTTGGCCTCCGGCGCATCCGGCACGGTCACGCGGCTCCAGCGCATGCCGGGGCCCAGCCAGCGCCAGCGCGTCGCGTTGCAGCCCGCCAGTGCCTTCGGCCAGACCGCGCCGGTTGGCAGCGGTGGTGGGGCCGGCACCTTGCGCGGTGTCGGCATCCGATCGGCACCAGCGGTACCGCCAATGCCGGCGCCAGCGTTCCGTCTGGTCTGTTCGAACTCATCGATGCGGGAGAAGACCCGCGCCAGTGCGTCCTCGGCCATCGGGGCCGCCGGCTGCTCATCGAGCACCACGCCGCCAAGCGCACGCAGCATCGCCACACGTTCCCGGCAGGCCGGGCACAGCTCCAGGTGGGTCTCCGTCACCAGCCGCAGGCCGATAGGCAGCGCGCCGCTGACGAGCGACAGCAGCAGCTCGTCGGCGGGATGGTGGCGGATCTCAAGGGGCGGCAGCATGGTCGGGGAGGGCAACAGGAGTCGGGACATCACAGATCGATCAGCCGGCGCAGGTGCGCCACGGCCAGCCGGATCCGCGACTTGACGGTGCCCAGCGGCAGGCCGAGCTCGGCCGCGATGCGGGCGTGCGGTTCGTCGTCGTAGAAGGACAGGCGCAGCACCTGCGCCTGCTCGGGCGGGAGCCGGTGCAACGCGTCGCGCACGCGGCGCGACAGCCGTGTCACGTCGGCGTGGTCGGCGACGTCGGGCTGGTCGGCCTCCAGGCGGTCGAATTCGAAACACTCGTCGCCCGCGCCGTCCAGCAGGTGGCGCCGCGCGGCGTCGATGCGCAGCCTGCGCGCGATCGTGAAGATCCAGGTCGAGACGGCCGCCTGCTTCGGGTCGAACAGCGCGGCCTTGCGCCAGACCATCACCAGCGCGTCCTGGGCCAGGTCCTCGGCGGCGCCGTCGGTGCTGCCGGTGCGGATCAGGTAGCTCTTCACCCGAGGGGCAAAGTACGAGAACAGCCGACCGAAGGCGTCGCGGTCCTGCAGCTCCGCGACGCGGTGCATCAGCGCCGGCCAGTCGTCCCCGGGCGGGGAGGGCGGCGCGCTGCGGTCGGGATCGATCGGGACGATCTTCAAGTGGCGGGCTTTCAGCGAGGACGGGCGCGGGGGCGCTGGCGTCGACGCGGCGTTCGATGAGGCGACGGAAAGGGTGACGGGAAGGGACACGGACCCGGTACCCGTCGGGGTGGCCGGGGCCGAGGTCGGTTCGTCGCGTCTCAAGGGGCCCATGGACGCTCTTACGCGGCGAACGACGTTCCGGATCATCGCTCGACTCGGGCATCGTCACCATGCGGGCGACCCTCGCCCGCGCGATAGAGGGAAGCTTCACGGGGGAGGAATCCAAAACGCGGTCGCCCGCGTAGAAGCGCAAACAGCCAAGAACCAGGACGCGCCCATGGACCGCCCCGCCGACCGAACCAGCCTGCCGATGCCGTTCCTTCAGGAAGGACGTGATGGACGTGAAGGCCGTCGGCTGCGGGTGGCCGTCGTCGGCGCCGGCATTTCCGGCTTGTCCTGCGCCTGGCTGCTGTCGCAACGGCACGACGTCCAGGTCTTCGAGTCCGACGGCCGCATCGGGGGCCACAGCCACACGGTCGACGTCCCCTGCGGCCTGCTGCAGGTACCGGTCGACACCGGCTTCATCGTCTACAACGAGCCGGCGTATCCCAATTTGAGCGCGCTGTTCCGCCACCTGGACGTGCCGACCCAGGCCTCGGACATGTCGTTCGCGGTCAGCCTGGACGATGGCGGGCTCGAATATGCCGGCACCGACCTGAACGGCCTCTTCGCCCAGCGCGGCAACCTGATCCGTCCGCGCTTCTGGGGGATGCTGCGCGACCTGCTGCGCTTCTACCGCGAGGCGCCCCGCGACGCTGCCGCGTGCGGCGATCTGGCGCTCGACGACTACCTCGACGCGCGCGGCTATGGCCGCGCCTTCCGCGACGACCACCTGTACCCGATGGGCGCGGCGATCTGGTCTTCGGCGGCGAAGGATATCGGGCGCTATCCAGTGGCCGCCTTCGTGCGCTTCTGCGAGAACCACGGCCTGTTGAAACTGACCGACCGCCCGGTCTGGCGCACCGTCGACGGCGGCAGCCGCGAGTACGTGCGCCGCCTGACGCGCGGTTTCGAGGATCGCCTGCACCGCGACGAGCCGGTCATCGCGGTGGCGCGGGAGGCCGACGGCGTGCGGTTGCGCACCCGGCGCGGCGCATGGACGCCGACCTTCGATCACGTGGTGCTGGCCACGCATGCGGACCAGTCGCTGCGCATGCTGACGACGCCGACGGCGGCGGAGCAGCGCCTGCTGGGCGCCTTCCCCTACACGCGCAACCTCGCGGTGCTGCACCGCGATCCCGCGCTGATGCCACGTCGCCGGTCCGTGTGGTCCAGCTGGAACTACCTGGCGGGGAAGGGCGACGACACCTTCCAGCTGCCGCCGACGGTTACCTACTGGATGAACCGGCTTCAGCCGCACCTGCCGCAGGGCCGAAGCGCATCGCCGCTGTTCGTGTCGCTGAACCCCTCGGTGGCGCCGCGCCCCGAGCACCTGATCCGCACCGATGTCTACGAGCATCCCCGCTTCGACGCCGGCGCCATCGCCGCGCAGCGCGAGCTGTGGTCGCTGCAGGGCCAGCAGCGCACCTGGTTCTGCGGCGCGTACTTCGGATCCGGATTCCATGAGGACGGGCTGCAAGCCGGACTTGCGGTCGCCGAGGCGCTAGGCGGCGTGCGCCGGCCGTGGACCGTCGCCGGCGAGTCCGATCGCATCCATCTGCCGCAGGCGGTGGCCGCATGAGCCGGCGGCCGGACGAGGATCTGCACTCCGCGATTTATCGCGGGCAGGTGATGCACCAGCGGCTGCGGCCGCTGCGGCACCGGTTGCAGTACCGGATGTTCACGCTGCTGCTCGATCTTGACGAGCTTCCGGCACTGGACGCCCGGCTGCGTTGGTTCTCGGTCGGGCGTTTCAATCTCTTCAGCTTCCGGCCGTCCGATCACGGCGACGGGACGGCCAGGGACGTGCCGGCCTTGCGCGCCCATGTGGATGCGCGACTCGCGCTCGCGGGGCTGCCGATCGGCGGCGCGATCCGGCTGCTCGCGATGCCGCGCCTCTTCGGCTACGCGTTCAATCCGCTGAGCGTCTGGTTCTGCCACGCGCCGGACGGCCCGCTGCGCGCGATCGTCTACGAGGTCAACAACACCTTCGGCGAACGGCATAGCTACCTGATCGAGGTCGACGAGGCGCAGCGCGAGGCGGCTGTCGTCCAGCAGCGCAGCGGCAAGCAGCTGTACGTGTCGCCGTTCCTCGGCATGGCGCTGGAGTACCGCTTCAGGATTGAGCCGCCGCGCGAGCGGCTGTCGATCGGCGTGAGCGTGCATGACGGCGGCGCTGGTGCGACCGGGGTCGGGTCCGACGCCGTTGGCGTCGAGGGTTCGACCGTTCTGAACGCACGGCTCGACGCCACCCATGCGCCGCTGACCGATGGCGCCTTGCTGCGCCTGCTCGTGACACACCCTTTGCTCACGCTGAAGGTCGTCGTCGGCATCCATTGGGAGGCGCTGCGGCTCTGGCTGAAGGGCGCTCGATTGCACGAGCGGCCTGCGGCGCCGGACCGGCCGATGACCATCATCCGAGCCGACGGCGCCATTCGAACTGAATCGAATCGAGTTGAACCGGCCCTGGCGGCCGAGGCTGCTGAATCGGCCCTCGCGGTGGATACGGCCGCACCTTCCAAGGCGACCTTGCATGCATGACGAGAGCTCGTTCATGACCGCGCCCGCGGTCCTCGAGATCACCCCCGCGACCCTGGGCGGTGATCGCCTCGGCGCTCGACACGAGTCGCTGCGACGCGTGTTGTCGCGCATCCAGCTGGGCCGCCTGGCACTGACGCTGCCCGACGGACGTTGTGTGGAGGTCGTCGGCCCGTATCCCGGTCCGTCCGCGGCCCTGCACCTGCATCGCTGGAGACCGGCGATCAGGCTGCTGCTGCAGGGGGACCTGGGGCTGGCGTTCTCGTACCGGGACGGCGACTGGAGCACGCCCGACCTGACGGCGCTGCTGTCGTTCGGCATCGCCAACGAGACGGCGCTGGGCGCCGTCGCCGAGACGCGTGGTCCGGCGCGCTGGATCTCCCGCCTGCTGCATCGCGCCAACGCCAACACGCGCAGCGGCAGCCGGCACAACATCTCCGCGCATTACGACCTCGGCAACCGCTTCTACGAGCGCTGGCTTGACGACAGCATGCTGTATTCGAGCGCGATGTACGACGAGCCGAGAGAGGGGACGGACGCGGTCGCGGAAGATGCGGGCGAAGCGGACATCGCCGTCGACGTCGGCTCCCTGGAGCAGGCGCAGGCGAGACGGCTCGACCGCATCGTCGAGCTGCTGGACCTGCGCGCCGGTCAGCGCGTGCTGGAGATCGGATGCGGCTGGGGCACCTTGGCGGCGACGCTCGCCAAACGCTGCGGCGTGGAGGTGGTGGGTCTCACGCTGTCGACCGAGCAACTGCGATTCGCGCAGGCACGCGCGGAGCAGTGGGGCGTGGCCGACCAGGTCGACCTGCGGCTTCAGGACTACCGCGACGTCGAAGGGCGCTTCGACCGCATCGTCTCCATCGAGATGATCGAGGCGGTCGGCGAGGCCTACTGGCCGGTCTATTTCTCGACCTTGCGGGACCGGCTCAAGCCCGACGGCGTGGCCGTGCTGCAGGCCATCACGATCGACGAGCAGCACTTCGAGCGGTATCGCGCCAATCCGGACTTCATCCAGCGCTGCATCTTCCCCGGCGGCATGCTGCCGACGCCGGAGCGCATGGCCGAGGAGGCGCGCAAGGCCGACCTGCGCCTGACGACCCAGGCGCGTTTCGGGCTCGGCTACGCCGCCACGCTGGTCGAATGGCGCCGACGTTTCCTGGCCGAGTGGCCCGCCATCGAGGCCCAGGGATTCGACCTGCCGTTCAAGCGGCTGTGGGAGTACTACCTCTGCTACTGCGAGGCTGGCTTCCGCTCCGGCCGGGTGGATGTCGGGCTCTACCGCTTGGCGCATGCGCGCTGAGCGAGTTCCTACAAGCTGTAACTTTCAAGACCGTTCGCAGCGCCGTCGACGCCCGCTTGGGTAGCATGGTGGCACCGCTCCGGCATCTTCCACCCCAGCCTTCAGCCGCTCAGGCTTGCGCCCGATGTACGACCGCCCGTTCACCGCCCATTCCCTCGACGTCGCCATTTCTGAACTCCTGGCCGCCACGGCGGATGGCTTCGATCCCGACCTCGACGCCCGGATCACCGGCGTGCTGAAGGGGTTGCGCGAGCAGCTCGACATGGACGTCGTGTTCGTCTCGGAATTCCAGGACGGCGAGCGCGTCTTCCGCTTCGTCGACGGCCAGTCGGACATCGATGTGCAGGTCGGCGATTCGGCGCCGCTGGAGCAGAGCTACTGCCAGCGCATCGTCGAGGGCCGCGCGCCGGAACTCATGACGAACGCCGCCGCCGTCGCCGCGGAGCTGAAGCTCCCGCCGACGCCGGTGCCCATCGGCGCGCATCTGAGTGCGCCGGTGGTGCTGTCGGATGGCCGTGTCTTCGGCACGGTGTGCTGCTTCAGCCTCCAGCCGAATCCGGGTCTTCGCTCCGAGGACCTCTCGCGCCTGAAGGGCTGCGCACGCCTGGTCGCGCGCAAGGTCGAGGCGCAGGATTTCCTGGACACGCTGCCGTTCGACAACGATTGAGTGGTCATGGCGGTTTCTCGTGTGCGCTCGATGCGCCAGCGGCTGCTGATCGCTGTCGCATCGGCGGGGGTCAGGACTTGAGGTCCGGCCGCGGTACGGCCCAGCGGTAGAGCTGCTCTTCGAACGCCGCGAGCGCGACCACGCGCAGCAGGACGTCGAGTTCCTCGAGCACCTGGCCCAGCACGGCGCGGTCATGCGCCAGCCGGGCGGTGGAGTCGTCGGACCGCATCACCTCCAGGTGGTGCTGCAGCAGTTGGACGCGGTCGCAGATGCCGTCGAAGGCGGCGCGGGTCGTGATCTTGCGGTTCAGCACGAAGCACCTCGGTTCGGCATGGGGGTGGGCGAAGGCAGCGGTGTCGCGTAGCGGACGATCGTTGGCGTCTTAGGTCGGAGGGAGTTCAGCATCGGTCAGGCAGGTCATGGCGTCTTTCCCAAGGGTTGGAGCAATGAGCCCACGGGAAGGACGGGTTGATCCGCGCGATCGGGTGGGCGAGATGTCGAAACACGTAAGGAAGCACCGTGTGGCCGTCCTCGCGGAGTAGCCCATCTCGCCCCTTGAACGCGCAGAGTTCGGGGGGCGACAGTGGCCGCCCTATCGAGGCGGCCTACCGCTTCCTTTCAGGTGCTTCGAACACCTGGGACTTATCGTCGCGAATCACGACCATCCGCGCTATGACCGACTTCAGTGCAAGTCGAAGGTCGTATGCCTGGGATCAGTAGGGAGGGGGACTTGGATCGGGAGTGCCAGGTCGTGCCGCCTCTCAAGCGTGGTCGGATCTGGCCAGCCAACGCGACAGCCAGAACGTGCGACGCAAGGTCTGGAGCTCTTCCAGGCGTGACGTGCAGAACGGCTGACCGATACGTTTCTCAATGTCGCGCACGGCGATCGCGCGGGCCAAGGCAGGCCCGAATCCGGTCGCGAGGAGGTAGGTCACCGCGCCGCCAAGCAGCGGCATGGCGAGCCACACGACATCGTTAGCCTGCCATCCGCCCATCTGCAACAGCAGCGGGGCGTTGAGCGCCAGGGCTGCCAGGAATGCGATCCTGCCGATGGTGGGTTGGCGCGGCGACGGCATCGGGCGGACGCGATGCCGCGGGAGATCGAGCAAGGGCTCCAACGGCTTGGGGATCTGACCGGGCGATGCGGCGAGGTGCCGGCGTTCCGACCAATAGCCAGAAGCCAGCCCGCCGATCGTCAAGAGCCATGCGATACCGACGGCGAGCGCCTGGAGATCCGGTCGCTGCGCGCGCCATGCCAACGCGGTGGTCGAGACCACCAGCAGGCTGCCGAAAAAGATCAAGGTCAACGGCAGCGACCACAGGGCCTCTTGCGGCGAGTAGCGGCTGCGATATTTGATGTGGAGCCCGGCGATCAGGAAGACCAGCCCCGTCACCGGGGCCACCGCGAACAGGACTGCCTTCGGCAGCGCGAACGCCCACAGCGCCGGCACCACGAAGAGGCCGGCGCCGAGCATGGCGAAAGGAACGTTCTTCAGCGTCTTCAAATCGTCCGGTGGTCTCACCGTGGAACTCCCAGCGCGTTGCGCGCCTGCTGCTCGGCGAAGTCCGCCCCGCCGTAATTGTTCCAGACGACTTGCATCGCCACGCCGGCCAGCAACCCGATGATGACGAGTGGCGCCCCGGCGATGGTCAGGCCGGCAACGCCCGCGATGGCAACCGCCGTCGGAACGCTGATGATGCTGGCCGCCAGGCCGACGGCGTTGCCGCTCTGGTTGCGAGCGGACGTGACGAGGAACTTGTTGGTATCGAAGGATCGCAGCTGGCGCCTGCCGGAGGCGTCGACGTCGAATTCGATGCTGCTCCACGCGTCGAGCGCCGCCGTCGGAGCGAACGTGATCAGGCCGGTCCCGACCTTGCCGCTCGACCATCCCATGCTGCGTGCCCACTTGGTTTCTGCGGCGGCAACACCGGCACCTTTCACCTGAGCGGCGCTCGGCGACGCCCAGCGAGTGGAGTGCGCCGTGCCCCTTGCATTGGTGCGCCAGGAAGCGCCCGCGATGGGGGCTGCGACGGTCACCGGCAGGTTGCGGATCCGCAGGCGCAGCCGAGGGCGACCCTTGCCCTGATTGGCGTTGTACAGATCCATGAAATCATTGATCCGGACACTCTTCGTAGCGCCTGACGCGATCTGCGAAGCGGCAGCGTTCAGTCGAGCCGCAGTCTGACCCTGAACGCCGCCATACGCCACCGCCTGCGTGGCGGCGAGTGTGTTCCCGATGATGTTGGCGGGGCTCACTGAACCTGAGCGGATCTCGGACGCGAGCCCGTTGCCGCCCCATTGACCGAACAGGTACTCACGCAGCCACGGCGGCAGGTCGTCCTCGGGCCGGGGTCCCGGACCCGGGCGTGGCGCAGCGGTCCGCATCGGGATCCGCGCCGCGGGCGTCGCCGGCTCCCAGCTCCGGAGCGTATCCAGCACTGACGGTTGTTGCGCGATGAGACGACGCAGCAGTTCTTGTCCGGTCGGCGTGTCGAGGTCGAAGTCGCCGTTCAAACGTTCGTCGCAAAGATTCCAGCCGTCGGCGGCACACTGGCCCGAAGCAGGGGATTGCCGTGCGAAGTTCTGCCGATGCGCCATCACATCGAACTTGCACTGTGCCGCGGCCATCTGTGCGGCTTGTTGAGCTGGCGTCGTCATCGTTGTCCCTGAATCGAAGAGTTCTGATCGATTCATTTTGGGCAAGCCAACGACGTCGGACAGTTGCCGAAGGTCATCTCGGAAATGCCGACGCGGCGTGTCGAAAATCCCGCTATTCCGGATGTCGGGGCAGATGGGCAAGTGTTCTCACTTCAGCTTGTGATCCTCGCGCTTGGCCTCCTGCATGGCCTCGGGTTCGAGTTCCTCGGCGGAGCGGTTCAGGTGGATGAACAGGCCCCAGCCGGTGAGCAGCGCGCCGACCGCGAAGACCATGGCCGCGGCGTGCAGCAGCAGCGTCGAATCCGAATGCGCCGCGCGGAAGGTCGCCACCAGCGCTTCGATCGCGAGCGCGACCACGATGACGACCATGAACCGCGACAGGAAACGGCGCACGCGTGTCGGGGCGCTGATGTGGGCGGTCCGGATGACTTCCTCTTCGGTGATCGTCTGCGCGATCTGCAGCGCCACCACCGCGGCGGCGAGCACGCCCATCGCCTCGATGACCAGTTGCGCCGCCTCGTCGTTCCAGTCGAGGTGGAGCGCCATCCAGGCCTCCTTCGCCGCGATCGCCAGGAGCAGCAGCGCCATCGCCGTGAACAGCAGCGCCAGTGCGCCATGCACCACCGAGAAGCCTCGCAGGAGCAACGGGACGGTGTCCTCGTCGGAAGGTGTCGGCTCGCGATCGGGGGAGGGGGCTGCTGGCTTCATCCAGTCACAGTAGGCGACGTGGGCGGCGAAGTCTGTAGGAAGGGCCGCCGTGCCGTTGACGGACGGGCGGCGAAGCGAACAGCGATCGGAGCAGCCCCGAGAGGGGGAAGTGACAAGGGAAGGAGGATTCGAAGGTGAATCCTCCCGCATACTATTCATCGGTCGGCGTGGCGAAACGGTAGACGCACTGCCACAGCAGTCCCCGTCAGGGGTGCAGGTTTCGACACCTGCTGCCGACCCTCACAAGAAGGAATTGCGCAGTGAAGACGATCGACGAGATGTTGAACCTGGACCTGATCACGGTGGCGCAGCACCAGGAGATCGATGCGTGGATCGCGAGAGCCAGCTCGCCCGAGGAGATCCTGCAGATGCCGGCCGAGCTCTGGCAGGCCGTCGAGCGCGCCAGCGAAGCGATGGGCGTCGATGTCGACCTGATGCGCCCGCCGGCGTTGGACGCCGGCGGCCACGCGGTCGAATAAGCCTCAACGCTTCAGGCTGGCCGACAGCTCGGCCAGTCTGGCGAACTCCGCGCGATGGCCGTACCGGTCCTCGCCGCGCGCACCGCGGGCGAGCGGCACGAACTGCTCCGGACCGTAGTCCCCGATCAGCGTGCTGCCCCGCAACCACTGACCCCAGGCAGCCACCGCCACCGCGAACCGCGTGTCGGCATCCTGTGCGGCCAGTGCGGGCATCGTCGCCGGTTTCATGACCGGCAACTCCACCAACTGGCTCGTCTCCTGGCCCGGCGGCTTGTAGCGCAGCTTGATCCACGCCAGCTCACCGCTCTTGCCGACGCGCGGGGACTCCTTCGCCGCCTTGTCCTCGCTGCCGTAGCGCAACGGATCGACGCTGCCCTTCGCGCCTGTCGGCACGAACTCGTACAGCGCGGTGACCTGGTGGCCGGCGCCGATGTCGCCCGCGTCCACCTTGTCGTTGTTGAAGTCCTCGCGCTTGAGCGCATGCAACTCGTAGCCGATGAGTCGGTACTCCTGCACCGTCGCCGGGTTGAACTCGACCTGCAGCTTCAGGTCCTGCGCGATCGTCGCCAGCGTCGAGGTCATCTCGTTGACCAGCACCTTGTGCGCTTCCTGCAGCGAGTCCAGGTAGTGGTAGCTGCCGTTGCCGGTGTCGGCCAGCTTCTTCATCAGCGCTTCGTTGAAGTTGGACTGGCCCACGCCCAGGGCGGTCAAGGTGACGCCGCTCTTACGTTCGCCCTCGATCATCTTCTTGAGCGACTCCTGGTTCGTCTCGCCGACGTTGAGGTCACCGTCGGTGGCCAGCAGCACGCGGTTGATGCCTTCCGGGATGAAGGACTCGCGCGCCTGCGCATAGGCGAGCTTCAGGCCGCCTTCGCCGTAGGTGCCGCCGCCGGCGCGCAACTGGTCGATCGCGTCGTTGATGGCCGTCTTCCGATCGCCGGGCGTCGGCGGGAGCGCGACGCGCGTGCCGCTGGCGTAGGTCACCACGCTCACCCGGTCCACCGGGCGCAGCTGTCCGGTCAGCAGCTTCAGCGCCGACTTCACCAGCGGCAGCCGGTCCTCGGGGCCCATGGAGCCCGAGATGTCGACCAGTAACACCAGGTTCGCCGGCGGCAGGCTCGCCTTCGCGATGTCCTGGCCCTTGATGGCGATCCGGATCAGGCCGCGCTCGGCGTTCCAGGGCGAGGCCAGCACCTGCGCGCGGACCTTGAACGGATCGCGCTCGCCGGCCTCGGGGCCGGGGGCGTCGAAGCCGAAGTAGTTGACCAGCTCCTCGACGCGCACGGCATCCTGCGGCGGCAGCTGGCCGCGGTTGATGAAGCGTCGGACGTTGGCGTAGCTGCCGGTGTCGACGCTGGCGCTGAAGGTGGAGACCGGCTGTTCGGTGGCGCGCTGCCAGGGGTTGTCGGAAAAGGCGGTGTACTTGGCCGTCGATGCCGGCGGCGGCACCGGCATCGCCCGTGGCGCGTAGGACGAGGTGTTGATCGCCACGCGCTGTTCCTTCGCCATGGCGGCCGCGGCTGGGGCCTGGCCGGAGACGACCGGCGCCGGCGCGGGGGCGGGCAGGGTGGGGGCGGACGCCGGTTCCGGCAGTCGGGTGCCTTGGTGCTGGGCCAGTGTGGAGCAGCCGACGAGCGTGGCCACCGCGGCCGTCAGCAGGACGGCCTGCGCGATCGCGGATCGGGACGGAAATGACATGGTTTCTCCCTCTGTGGTGCGGCCGGCGGGCGCTTCGGACGCCGTCCTGGCCGAATGCGGATCATCGTCGCAACGACCCGCTCGACGGTCAACGGACCCGATGGGGGATGGTTGACAGCCCACGTCCCCGCGGAGGGGGAACGCGGGAACCCCTCCGGCGCGTGTAAACTCCCGCCCTTCACCGTATTTCCGACGCTGCTCCAGGCAACCGGTCGCTCCTTCGGGGTCCGAGGCCGGCGAGTCTGTGACTTCGGGCAGGTGTTTTTCAGTTCATTTACCGGAGCCAACATGGGCAACAAGATCATCACGGAAGCCGACCGCAAGGCCGCCCCCCGTCCCGTCGCGCCGAAGGGCGTGACCGTGACCTCGCATCGTGGTCAGAAGAGCAGCCTCGAGCGCGGTTCGCACACCCGCTCGAAGAAGAACCCGGGCAAGCGTCCGCACTCGGGTTGAGGTCGCGGGGAGTTCCTCCCCATCGATCCGACAACAGGCCCATGCCCTCCGGCGGGGCCTGTTTTGTTTTCAGCGAGGCTCATGGCCTGAACCCATGACCTGATCCTCGCGCCGCTGCCCGATCAATCGCCATGATCCGCATCAACGAACTCCGCCTGCCCCTCAACCACCCTGAGGAGGCGCTGCGCCCCGCCGTCGTCGAACGGCTCGGCATCGCCGACGCGCAGCTCACCGCCTTCACCGTCTTCAAGCGCAGCTACGACGCCCGCAAGAAGACCGCGATGGTGCTGATCTACGCCATCGACTGCGAAATCGATGGAGGCGACGCCGCCGCCGAAGCCGCGCTGCTCCAGCGCCACGCCGGCGACTCGCACATCAAGCCTTCGCCCGACACCGACTACCAGTTCGCCGGTCATGCGCCGGCCGACTTCTATGCCGCCAGCGGCACCGACGCCGGCGAGCGCCCGCGTCCCATCGTCATCGGCTTCGGTCCCTGCGGCCTCTTCGCCGCGCTGATCCTGGCGCAGATGGGCCTGCGGCCCATCGTGCTCGAACGCGGCAAGCAGGTCCGCGAACGCACCAAGGACACCTGGGGCCTGTGGCGCGAAAGCGTGCTCGACCCCGAATCGAACGTGCAGTTCGGCGAAGGCGGCGCCGGCACCTTCTCCGACGGCAAGCTCTACAGCCAGATCTCCGATCCGCGCTTTCTCACGCGCAAGGTCCTGACCGAGTTCGTCAAGGCCGGCGCGCCCGAGGAGATCCTCTTCGTCAGCAAGCCGCACATCGGCACCTTCCGCCTGGTGAGCATGATCATCAAGATGCGGGCGGACATCGAGAGCCTGGGCGGCGAGATCCGCTTCCAGCAGAAGGTCACCGACCTGCTCATCGAGCCCGGCGCCGACGGCCAGCAGCATGTGCGCGGCGTGACGCTCGCCTCGGGCGAGCAGCTGCGCGCGGATCACGTCGTCATCGCGCTGGGCCACAGCGCGCGCGACACCTTCACGATGCTCCATGAACGCGGCGTCCACATGGAGGCCAAGCCGTTCTCCATCGGCTACCGCATCGAGCATCCGCAGTCGATCATCGACAAGGCCCGCTTCGGCCCGAACGCCGGTCATCCCATCCTCGGCGCGGCGGACTACAAGCTGGTCCACCACGCGGGCAACGGCCGCTCGGTCTACAGCTTCTGCATGTGCCCCGGCGGCACCGTGGTCGCGGCGACCTCCGAGCCGAACCGCGTCGTCACCAACGGCATGAGCCAATACTCCCGTGCCGAGCGCAACGCGAATGCGGGCATCGTCGTCGGCATCACGCCTGAGGACTATCGCCAGGACGGCAAGAAGGACGGCAGCACCGTCAATCCGCTGGACGGCTTCGCCTTCCAGCGCTTCTGGGAGTCGCGTGCCTACGAGCTCGGCGAAGGCGACTACCTGGCGCCGGCCGCGCTGGTGGGGGACTTCATCAAGCGCCAGCGCAGCACGGCGCTGGGCAGCGTCGAGCCGAGCTACAAGCCCGGCGTCACGATGACCGACCTGCAGCAGAAGGGCAACGGCAGCCTGCCGAAGTACGCGCTTGAAGCGATCCGCGAGGCGCTGCCCGCCTTCGAGCGCCAGATCCGCGGTTTCGCGATGAACGATGCGGTGCTGACGGGCGTCGAGACGCGCACGTCCTCGCCGCTGCGCATCACGCGCGGCAAGGACTACCAGAGCCTCAACGTCCGCGGCCTGTACCCGGCCGGCGAGGGCGCCGGCTACGCCGGCGGGATCATGTCCGCCGGCGTCGACGGCATCGAGGTGGCGGAGGCGGTGGGCAAGTCGCTGCTGGGGCTCAAGGACTGACCCCGACTTCCTGACGCGCCATCCGTCGCGCCGCAGTCCACGACCTCACCCGCACGCCCACCCGCACGCCCACCCGTGCACCATGCCGCATCGCGGCAGAGGGTGCCGGGGGCACCGGGGAGGAATGCGGAGCATGCGACGCGATTGACGACACGGTGCCCCCGGCACCCTCTGCCGGTGCTCGGTGGTGGCAGTTCAGATTGCCTGCCAGAGCGTTGCGGACACCGCCGGATTCCAGCCTGCGCCGGCCCAGGCCGTGTGCGCTTGCAGGCAGCGGTACTGCTTGCCCTGGTAGCTGACGATCTGTCCTGCCGTGTAGCTTGCGCCTTCACTCCACGTGGTCGCACCCGGCGGCGTGGTCGGAGGTGTCGTCGGCGGCGTCGGCAGGATCACATCCAGCGCGTAGCTTGCGCCCGAGTTGGCGTTCTGCAGATAGACGTCCATCACCGTCGCGCCGCCCGGCACGACGACGCTGCCGCCTTGCAGGGTGCCGACCTTCACGTAGCCCGAGGTCTGGTTGACCTTGGTCGCGAGCTGCCCCAGCCACGCGGCCTTGGTGGTCGCGGCGGTCAGCGACACGGGGATCGTCTCCAGGTCGTTGCCCGCGCTGTTGAACACGCGCAGCTTCACCTGGCTGCCCGAGGGCAGGTCCTGCGCCGCCGAGACCTGGCCGATCTGCTTCAGCCCCGAAGGCGTGCCCGGAGGCGTCGTGCCGCCGCCGAAGTCCACGTCCGAGCAGGCGTAGAACGCCTCGGTGCTGTCCGCCCGCTGCCAGGCCGAGAACAGCACGTGCTTGCCGGTGCGACGCGGCAGGCTCAGCTTCATCGTGTAGGTCTTGCCCGATGCCGCGGTGACGATCTGGTCCGGGCCGAGCTGCTGGACCTGCTCCAGGTCCGACCAGCGCAGCGGCGAGGTCGTGGGGTTCCAACCGTCACGCGTCAGGAAGAAGGTCCAGTTCAGCGAGCGGTGCGGCGCGGTTGCGTTGTAGCGGTACTCGTACTTGCCGTCCGCGCCCGGCGAGTAGGCCGTGCTCGGCCAGTCCCCGCGCGCCAGGTCGAAGCCCTTGAATTTTTCCTGCCCGCCGGCGCAGATCTTCAGGTCGGGCACCACCGCCTTGTGGTTGCCGTTGGCGGCGGCCTGATTGACGCCGTTCCAGTCGTAGATCGCCTGCTCCCCGCCGAACGCGATCGCGGCCTGACAGGCCGGCAGCGACGGGTTCTTGTAGCAGTTGTACTGGCGCGAGATCGGGAACTCCGGCGCGCCGTGCGCGAACGCGGCGCTGGGCGTCAGCGCGGTACCGAGGGTGGCGAGGACGGCGGTCGAGAGCGTGGCCAGCGCGGCAGCGCCAGCGGATCGGGCTCGGACATTCATGCAGGTCTCCTGAAAGTGGTGTTGAGGTGCTTCAGATGGGATGGGCCCGACATCGCACCAAAGCAGTACCACCATAGGACCTGCGAAATACCAAAACAAGCCGAACAACGGTAACGACGGTCGCTGAAGATTTTCCAGCTTTCGTTTCAGGCGAAGGGATTATCATGAACGACCGCAGTCTTGCTCTCTGAGCGAAGGCTACAGTTCAACCCAGCTGCCGCCACACCATGCGCCTCGACCTCACCACCTTGAATCTCGTGCTGGCGATCGAACAGACTCGATCCATCACCCGCGGGGCCGAGCGCGAGCATCTGGCACTGGCCGCCGCCAGCAAGCGGATCTCGGATCTGGAGACGCGACTCGGCGTGCAGCTGTTCGAGCGCCGCGCCCGCGGCGTCGAGCCCACCGAGGCCTGTCGCGCGCTGGTCCGCCACATCCGTTCGCTGCATGCCTCGCTGCATGCGCTGGAGAGCGAGGTCGTCGAGTTCGCCCGTGGCATCAAGGGCCACCTGCGCATCGCCGCCAACGCCGGCGCGATCGCCGAAGCGCTGCCGCCCGACCTGGCCGCGTTCTCGCAGGCCCATCCGCAGATCCGCATCAGCCTCGAAGACCAGACCAGCGCCGAGGTGCAGGCCGCCGTCGCCGAAGGCCGCGCCGATGTGGGCGTCTTCACCACTCCGCTGCTGGACAACCGGCTTCAGACCTGGTCCTACCGCACCGGCCGACTCGCCGTGCTGGTGCCGGCGGCGCATGAGCTCGCCGGGCGCGAGTCGGTCAGCTTCGACGACCTGCTCGATCACGACCTCGTCGGCCTGCACGGCGGCGCCGCGGCGCAGGAACTCATGATGCAGGAAGCCATGACCCGCGGCCGCACGCTCAAGGCGCGGCTGCAGGTGCGCGGCTTCGACGCGATCGCGCAGCTGGTCGAGGCCGGCCTGGGCGTGGCCGTGCTGCCCGACGCGCCGTCGCGCCGCTTCGCCCAGGTCTTCGACGTCAAGCGCCTGACCCTGGATGAAGCCTGGGCCCAGCGCGACTATGTTCTGGGTGTGGCCCGCCAGGAGCGCCTGCCGACCGTCGTCCAGCGTTTCGTCGACGCGCTGTGCCCGGCCGCGAAGGAGGCGGGCGCCACGTCCCCGAATCCCTCGAATTCATCGAATCCCGTTTCCAAGGCCGGCTCGAAGTGAGCCGCACCAAGACAGCCATCTTTCCCTGAAGTGATGGAGAGCCATCCCATGACCGCCAACATCTCCAACGCCCACGCCGGTTCGCCGCGCACGCTCTACGACAAGCTCTGGGACGAGCACGTGGTGCACACCGAGGAAGACGGCACGTCCGTCCTCTACATCGACCGCCACCTCGTCCACGAGGTCACCAGCCCGCAGGCCTTCGAAGGTCTGGACCTGGCCGGCCGCAAGGTCTGGCGCCTGTCGGCCAACCTGGCCGTCAGCGACCACAACGTGCCCACCACCGACCGCAGCCAGGGCATCGCCGATCCGGTCTCGCGCCTGCAGGTCGACACGCTGGACAAGAACTGCGACCGCTTCGGCATCACGCAGTTCAAGATGAACGACAAGCGCCAGGGCATCGTCCACGTGATCGGGCCGGAGCAGGGCGCCACGCTGCCCGGCATGACCGTCGTCTGCGGCGACAGCCACACCTCCACGCACGGCGCCTTCGGCGCGCTGGCGCACGGCATCGGCACTTCCGAGGTCGAGCACGTGCTGGCCACGCAGACGCTGCTCGCGAAGAAGGCCAAGAACCTGCTGATCAAGGTCGAGGGTCAGGTCATGCCTGGCGTCGGCGCCAAGGACATCGTGCTGGCGATCATCGGCCGCATCGGCACCGCCGGCGGCACCGGCTACACGATCGAGTTCGCCGGCAGCGCCATCCGCGCGCTGTCGATGGAAGGCCGCATGACCGTCTGCAACATGGCGATCGAGGCGGGTGCGCGCGCCGGTCTGATCGCCGTCGACGAGACGACGCTTCAGTACGTCAAGGGCCGTCCGTTCACGCCGTCCGGCGTCGAATGGGACCAGGCCGTCCAGTACTGGCGCACGCTGCACACCGACGCCGGCGCGAAGTTCGACGCGGTCGTCGAGCTCGATGCCGCGCAGATCCGCCCGCAGGTCACCTGGGGCACCTCGCCCGAGATGGTCCTGTCCATCGACGATCGCGTGCCCGATCCCGACAAGGAGAAGGACGCCGTCAAGCGCGGCGCCATCGAGCGCGCGCTGCAGTACATGGCGCTGGAGCCCAACAAGGCGATCAACGACATCCGCATCGACAAGGTGTTCATCGGCAGCTGCACCAACAGCCGCATCGAGGACATGCGCGAGGCCGCGGCCGTCGTGAAGCGCCTGGGCGGCCGCGTCGCCGGCAACGTCAAGCTGGCGATGGTAGTGCCGGGCTCCGGCCTGGTGAAGGCGCAGGCCGAGGCTGAGGGCCTGGACCAGATCTTCAAGGCTGCGGGCTTCGAATGGCGCGAGCCCGGCTGCTCGATGTGCCTGGCGATGAACGCCGACCGGCTGGAGCCGGGCGAGCGCTGCGCCTCCACCAGCAACCGCAATTTCGAGGGCCGGCAGGGCGCCGGCGGTCGCACCCACCTGGTGAGCCCCGCGATGGCCGCCGCCGCCGCGATGGAAGGCCACTTCGTCGACGTGCGTCGCATCGCCTGAAGATCGAGGAACGAGACATGGACAAGTTCACCGTGCACAAGGGCCTCGTGGCCCCGATGGATCGCGAGAACGTCGATACCGACGCGATCATCCCCAAGCAATTCCTGAAGTCGATCAAGCGCAGCGGCTTCGGCCCGAATCTCTTCGACGAGTGGCGCTACCTCGATCACGGCGAGCCGGGTCAGGATCCGGCCAGCCGCAAGCCGAATCCGGATTTCGTGCTGAACCAGCCGCGGTACCAGGGCGCTTCGATCCTGATCGCGCGCAGCAACTTCGGCTGCGGCTCCAGCCGTGAGCACGCGCCCTGGGCGCTGCAGCAGTACGGCTTCCGCGCGCTGATCGCGCCGAGCTTCGCCGACATCTTCTTCAACAACACCTTCAAGAACGGCGTGCTGCCGATCGTGTTGCCGGAGAGCCAGGTCGCGCGCCTGTTCGACGAGGTCTTCGCCTTCCCCGGCTACCAGCTGACGGTGGACCTGGAGCGCCAGGTCGTCGTCAAGGCCGACGGCGAGGAGCTGCCTTTCGACGTGCAGCCGTTCCGCAAGTACTGCCTGCTCAACGGCTTCGACGACATCGCGCTGACGCTGCGTCACGCCGACAAGATCAAGGCCTTCGAAGCCGAACGCATCGCCACCAAGCCGTGGCTCAACAACCGAATTACTCGCTGAGGACCTTATGAAGATCGCAGTCCTGCCCGGTGACGGCATCGGCACCGAAATCGTCGCGGAGGCCGTCAAGGTCCTGAACGTGCTCGAACTCCCGTTCGAGCTCGAGACCGCGCCCGTCGGCGGCGCCGCCTACGAGGCCTCCGGCCATCCGCTGCCCGAGGCCACGCTCAAGCTCGCGCAGGACGCGGACGCGGTGCTGTTCGGCGCCGTCGGCGACTGGAAGTACGACAAGCTCGAACGCGCGCTGCGCCCCGAGCAGGCCATCCTCGGCCTGCGCAAGGCGCTCGGCCTGTTCGCCAACTTCCGCCCCGCGATCTGCTACGAGCAGCTCACCCACGCGTCGAGCCTCAAGCCCGAGCTGGTCGCCGGTCTGGACATCCTGATCATCCGCGAGCTCACCGGCGACATCTACTTCGGCCAGCCGCGCGGCCGTCGCACCGCCGTCGACGGCCACTTCCCCGGCAGCGAGGAAGCCTTCGACACGATGCGCTACTCGCGCCCCGAGATCGAGCGCATCGCTCACGTCGCCTTCCAGGCCGCGCGCAAGCGCAACAAGAAGGTGACCTCGGTCGACAAGGCCAACGTGCTGGAGACCTTCCAGTTCTGGAAGGACGTCGTCACCGAGGTCCACAAGGACTACCCGGACGTCGAGCTCGACCACATGTACGTCGACAACGCCGCCATGCAGCTGGTCAAGGCGCCCAAGAAGTTCGACGTCGTCGTCACCGGCAACATGTTCGGCGACATCCTGTCGGACGAGGCGGCGATGCTGACCGGCTCCATCGGCATGCTGCCCAGCGCCTCGTTGGACAAGAACAACAAGGGCCTCTACGAACCCAGCCACGGCAGCGCGCCGGACATCGCCGGCAAGGGAATCGCCAATCCGCTGGCTACAATCCTTTCCGCTGCCATGATGCTCAAGTTCTCCCTCAACCAGCCCGAAGCCGCCGCTCGCATCGAGTCGGCGGTTCAAGCCGTGCTGGCCCAGGGTCTGCGTACCGCGGACATCTGGAGCGAGGGCACCCAGAAGGTGAGCACCCGCGAGATGGGTGATGCCGTCGTCGCCGCCATTTCTGCCGTTGCTTCGGGCAAAGGCATGGGCGCGACCACCATGACCACGACCAAAACCATCAAGAGCTAGTCCGCTCCGGTTCGTCTCGCCCCACCTCACACACCCGGCGAAGCGAGCCGGGCAGGCTCCCAGGGTGTGTGACGGTGTTTGGGCGATGCCCGGCCAGCAGTGCCGGGCCTTTCAATGAACGAAGGTACGCAAATGACGACATTGGTTGGTTTGGTGGGATGGCGCGGCATGGTCGGCTCGGTGCTGATGGACCGCATGGCGCAGGAGCGCGATTTCGATCTGATCGAGCCGCTGTTCTTCAGCACCTCGAACGCCGGCGGCACGGCCCCGTCGTTCGCGAAGAACGAGACGGCGCTGCAGAACGCGTTCGACCTCGAGCAGCTCAAGCGCTGCGAGATCATCATCACCTGCCAGGGCGGCGACTACACCGCCGAGGTCTATCCCAAGCTGCGCGCCGCGGGCTGGAACGGCCACTGGATCGACGCCGCCTCCACGCTGCGCATGGCCGACAACGCCGTGATCGTGCTGGACCCGGTCAACATGCCGGTGATCAAGAACGCGCTGGCCAAGGGCGGCCGCGACTGGGTCGGCGGCAACTGCACCGTCAGCTGCATGCTGATGGGCGTGGGCGCGCTGTACAAGGCCGGCCTGGTCGAGTGGATGTCCACGCAGACTTACCAGGCCGCGTCGGGCGGCGGCGCGCAGCACATGCGCGAACTGCTGACCCAGTACGGCACGTTGAACGCGGAAGTGAAGGCGCTGCTGGACGACCCCAAGAGCGCCATCCTGGAGATCGACCGCAAGGTCATCGCCAAGCAGCGTTCGCTGTCGGCCGACGAGATCGCCAACTTCGGCGTGCCGCTGGGCGGCTCGCTGATCCCCTGGATCGACAAGGACCTGGGCAACGGCACCTCCAAGGAAGAGTGGAAGGGCATGGCCGAGACCAACAAGATCCTCGGCCAGGGCGAGGGCTTCGGCACCGCCGCCGTTCCCGTCGACGGCTTCTGCGTGCGTGTGGGCGCGATGCGCTGCCACTCGCAGGCCCTGACCCTGAAGCTGCGCAAGGACGTGCCGCTGGACGAGATCGAAGCCATGATCGCCGCGGACAACGAGTGGGTGAAGGTCGTGCCCAACATCCGCGAGGCCACGATCAAGGACCTGACCCCGGTCGCCGTCACCGGCACCATGACCATCCCGGTCGGTCGCATCCGCAAGCTGGCCATGGGGCCGGAATATGTGGGCGCGTTCACCGTCGGTGACCAGTTGCTGTGGGGCGCGGCGGAACCGCTGCGCCGGATGCTGCGCATCCTGCTGGATCGCTGATCAGCCCGAGGCCGGTCTTCGCCGGTCGTCGTCGGCGGGATGCCGGCTGGCGTCCGGCACAACGAAAGCGGTGGCGCTGCCACCGCTTTTTTTCATCCTGATTAGGGATTGCCAGGAGGGCGTCGCGTTGCCTTCAAGCGACAAGCCCGTAACGACCTGTGAATCAACGCTAGCTCATCGATGTTATTCATGAGCTACCTCAGCAACGATGCGTATATGCTTGCCACCGTTGTGATTTTCTACCGCGGGAATGGCTGGGAGCCTGCCCGGGCGCATCAGTCGCACAACAACAATACGTCAGACAGGCGGTCCTTTGGATGGGCCGCCTTGTTGCTTTGGGGGACGCCTTGAAAAAACATGCGAGCGCATATGCGCGATTTGCGCTGAGCCAGGTGGCCGCGGTCACCGTGTTGGGACTGGCGGCGGGTTCCGCCTACGGCCTGGGGCTTGGGAAACTGACGGTGCAATCCGCGCTCGGCGAAACGCTGCGCGCGGAAATCGACGTCAGCAGTCTCACGCCGGAGGAGGCCAGCTCGCTCAAGCTGCGCGTCGCGCCGCCTGAGTCCTACCGGGCTTCCGGTCTGGACTACAACGCGGTGCTGGCCAGCACGCAGGTGCAACTGGCCCGTCGCGCCGACGGCCGGCCGTATCTGCGCCTGACCAGCGACCGCTCGGTCCAGGAGCCGTTCGTCGACGTCATCCTCGAGGTGAACTGGTCGACCGGCCGCCTGACCCGCGAGTTCACGCTGCTGTTCGATCCGCCGAGCAACAACGTCGCCCGTTCGAGCGAACCGACCACCTCGCCGGTGATCTCGGCGCCCGCGTCGACCGCGCCGGTCGTCGCGCCGACGCCGCCGGTGGCCCGCACGCAGGCGCCGGTCTCCTCCGCGCCCGCCACGCCGGTGAGCCAGCCTCCCGCGCCGGCCACGGCCCGCGCCCCACGTCCGGCCCCGTCGCCCTCGGCGGCCCCGGCCACGCCCGGCTCCGAATACACCGTCCAACCCGGCGACACGCTGTCGCGCATCGCGGGTCGCACCCAGCCGTCCGGCGTCTCGCTGGACCAGATGCTGGTCGGCCTGTACCGCAGCAACCCCGACGCGTTCATCAGCCAGAACATGAACCGGCTGAAGTCGGGCGCCGTCCTGTCGGTGCCGGGCAGCGAGTCGGTCCAGTCGATCACGCCGCAGGAAGCGCGCCGCGTCATCCAGGCGCAGAGCAGCGATTTCGGCGGCTACCGCCAGCGCCTGGCCGAAGGCGCGCCGGCCCTGAAGGCCGACGAGAACAGCCGCCAGGCCAAGGGCTCCGTGCAGGCGGCCGTCGAGGACCGCAAGCCCGCCGTCTCGACCGCGCCGGACAAGCTGACGCTGAGCAAGCCCAGCGGCGTCGCCGGCGCCGAGTCCAAGGTGTCCAAGGACACCGAGAAGAAGGATTCCGCCGCCAGAGTCGCCGAGCTGACGCGCAACGTCGAAGAGCTGAAGAAGCTGTCGAGCGCCGCCTCGAAGCCGGCCGCGCCGACGACCGCGGCTGCACCGACCCCCGCGCCGACGCCTGCTCCCGCCCCGACGCCTGCTCCGGCGCCCGCACCCGCTCCGGCAGTGGTGCCGCCGGTGACCGTGGCCGCGAACGTGCCGTCGGCGTCTGAAGCGCCTGCCGCTTCCGCGCCGGCCTCGGCCGCCGTGGCCGAAGCGCCGGCCTCGGTGCCGGTCGCCGCTTCGGCGCCGCGCGCCGTGCCCGCGCCGAAGCCCGCGCCCGAAGAGCCGGGCTTCCTCGACTCGCTGAGCGACTACCTGCCCGCGCTGGTGGCCGCCCTGGCCGTGATCGCCGGCGGTATCGGCTACAACCGCTGGCGCGCGCGCCGCGATGCGGCCTCGCGCTCGGAAACGGCCTTCGCTGAAAGCCGCCTGGCGCCGGACTCGTTCTTCGGTCACAGCGGCGGCCAACGCGTCGACACGCGCGACGCGTCGACGACCGGCCAGTCGTCGATGAGCTACTCGCTGAGCCAGCTGGACGCGATCGGTGACGTCGATCCGGTCGCCGAAGCCGACGTCTACCTGGCCTACGGCCGCGACCTGCAGGCCGAGGAAATCCTGAAGGAAGCGCTGCGCGCCAATCCGGAACGCCTGGCCATCCGCCTGAAGCTGCTCGAGGTCTACGGCAAGCGCCGCGACATCAAGGGCTTCGAGCAACTGGCCGTGCAGCTGTACGCCGAGACGAAGGGGCAGGGCGAGGACTGGGCCAAGGTCCAGGAACTCGGTCGCCAGGCCGATCCGGAGAATCCGCTGTACCAGCCCGGCGGCGCGCCGGTCATGTTCGAGAACGACGACGAGCGCCCCGAGCCGATGAACGCGAGCACGCTGCCCGCGACCGGTCTGGCCCATCCGGGCAGCGGCGCGCTGGCCCGCGCCGCGGCGACGGCGGCGGCCGGTGCCGCGATCGCCGCCGCCCCGCGCGACAGCGGTCCGTCCAGCCTGATGGATCTGGACCTCGACCTGGACCTGGGCTCCGTCCCGGCACCGGCGCCGGCGATGGCCGCCACGCAGGCGCTGCCGTCGGCCGCCAGCCAGGCACCGATGAACATGGACCTGGACCTGAGCGCACCGACCGCCGCCAGTGCTCGTGAACTCGAGTTCGACCTCGGCGATCTGGACGACCTGGGCGGCAGCACGCCGGCCTCGGCCCCTGCGCAGGATTCGTCCTCGCTGGACTTCGACCTGTCGAGCATCGACCTGGATCTGCCGACCGATGCCCCGGCCGGCCGCGACGAGCGCACCATCGGCAAGGTGAACGAGATCGACGACGTCACCTCGGTCGACCTGCCGGATCTGGACGCGCTGCCCGACGCCAAGCCGACGACGCGCGACACGATGAGCCTGGACGACCTGGGCGTCGACCTCGACAGCATCGACCCGAACGACGACGAAGCGCTGCAGCGTCAGCTGGAGCTGGCCGAAGAGTTCCGCCAGATCGGCGACACCGAAGGCGCCCGCGACGTGCTGCAGGAACTGGTCGGCAAGGCCGACGGCCCGATGCGCGCCCGCGCGCAGCAGATGCTGGACCAGCTTCGCTGACCGGTCCCGTGAGCCAGCTTCGTTAAACTGCGAGGCGGTTCATGACAAGGCGCTCGGCCTGGCCGGGCGCCTTTTCTTTTTGGCCTTCACTTCGAGGCCTTCACCTTCCCCTGAGATCCGGAGACCGGCATGCGCGTGGCGCTGGGCGTGAGTTACCGCGGCGAGGCCTACAAGGGCTGGCAGAGCCAGCCTGGCGGCGGCACCGTCCAGGACGCGCTCGAATCGGCGCTGGCGCAGTTCATCGCGCAGCCGGTCCGCACGATCTGCGCCGGCCGCACCGACACCGGCGTCCACGGTCTGAACCAGGTCGTCCACTTCGACTCGCCGGTGGAGCGCGAGGTGTTCTCGTGGGTCCGCGGCGTCAACCGCTACCTGCCGCGCGACATCGCGGTCCAGTGGGCGGCGTTCCCCGGCGAGGACTTCCACGCCCGCAACCTGGCGCGCGGCCGGCGCTACTGGTACCTGCTGCTGGAGTCCAACGTGCGGCCCTCCATCCAGGCCGGCGGCGTGGGCTGGACCTTCCGGCCGCTGGACGGCGACGCGATGCGTGACGCGGCCTCGCGGCTGGTCGGCGAGCACGACTTCAGCTCCTTCCGTTCGGCCGAATGCCAGGCGGCTTCGCCGGTGAAGATCCTGCGCGGCATCGAGATCCACAAGCGCGGGCCGTACTGGCGCTTCGAGTTCGACGGCGTCGCCTTCCTGCACCACATGATCCGCAACATCATGGGTTGCCTGATCGCCGTGGGTGCCGGGCAAAGACCGCCGTCGTGGATGGACGAGGTGCTCGCGGCCCGCTCGCGCGACGCTGCGGCGCCGACCTTCCCGCCGGACGGGCTGTACTTCGTCGGCCCGAGCTACGACGATCACCTGAACCTGCCGCGCCACACGGCGCCGATGGATTGGCTGCCCTGAGCGGCCGATCCGGACATCGATGAGCCCTGTGACCCCCATGAGCCCCCTCAGCCCCATGAGCCGAACCCGCATCAAGATCTGCGGCCTGACCCGCGAAGCCGATGTCGACGTCGCCGTCGAGGCCGGCGCCGACGCGATCGGGCTGGTCTTCTACGAGAAGAGCCCGCGCGCCGTCACCGTCGAACGCGCCGCCGAACTGGCGCGGCGTCTGCCGCCGTTCGTGACGCCGGTGGGGCTGTTCGTCAACGCGTCGCCCGAGGCGATCCAGGCCGCGCTGACTGCGATCCCGAACCTCACGTTCCAGTTTCACGGGGACGAAACGCCCGAGGACTGCGATCGCTGGGCGCGCCCCTATCTGCGCGCGGCTCGGATCGCCCCGGCCTTCGATTTGCTAGACTTCGCGTCTCGGTTCTCCCACGCCCAGGCCGTGCTGCTCGATGCTTTCGTCGACGGCTACGGTGGCGGCGGAAAGGTCTTCGATTGGTCACTGCTGCCTCCAAGCGTTCCCTCTCCGGTCGTTTTGTCTGGTGGGTTGAGTGCAGCCAACGTGATCGATGGCGTGCTGAAGGTGCGGCCCTGGGCCGTTGACGTCAGCTCCGGCGTGGAGGCCTCGAAGGGCCTCAAGGACGCCGGCAAGATCCGCCAGTTCTGCGATGCCGTGCGCGAGGCCGACCGCCTGAAGTCGGCTTGAATCCCTGCTTGCGGTCGCTGCCAGCGATGGCTGCGATCCCTGCAAGCGCTGCGGATTCACGCACGGGCATCCTCATTGAGGACCCCTCATGTCCAAGACCATTTCTTCTGCGATTCCCTTCGTCACGGGCCCGCTCGCGGGTTACGCGCAGCCCGATGCGAGAGGCCGTTTCGGCCCTGTCTCCACGGACAACGCCCACGGCTACTACGGCGGCCGCTTCGTCGCCGAGACGCTGATCCACGCGCTCGACGAACTCGACGAGGCCTACGCCCGCTATAGCCAGGACCCGGAGTTCATCCGCGAGTTCCAGTACGAGCTGGCGCACTTCGTCGGCCGTCCGAGCCCGATCTATCACGCCAGGAGATTGAGCAGCGAGCTCGGCGGCGCGCAGATCTTCCTCAAGCGCGAGGACCTGAACCACACCGGCGCGCACAAGGTCAACAACACCATCGGCCAGGCGCTGCTGGCCCGCCGCATGGGCAAGAAGCGCGTCATCGCCGAGACCGGCGCCGGCCAGCACGGCGTCGCCACCGCGACGATCTGCGCCCGCTACGGCATGGAATGCGTGGTGTACATGGGCTCCGAGGACGTGAAGCGCCAGTCGCCCAACGTCTACCGGATGAACCTGCTCGGTGCGCGCGTCGTGCCCGTGGAGTCCGGCTCGAAGACGCTGAAGGACGCGCTCAACGAAGCGATGCGCGACTGGGTCACCAACATCGAGTCGACCTTCTACATCATCGGCACCGTGGCCGGCCCGCACCCGTATCCGATGATGGTCCGCGACTTCCAGCGCGTCATCGGCGACGAGTGCCTCGTGCAGATGCCCGAGATGACCGGCAGACAGCCCGACGCCGTCATCGCCTGCGTCGGTGGGGGCAGCAACGCGATCGGGATCTTTTACCCGTACATCCCGCATGCTGACGTGCGCCTGATCGGCGTCGAAGCCGCGGGGCAGGGCGTCGACACGCCCAAGCACGCGGCCACGCTGACCGCCGGTTCGCCCGGCGTGCTGCACGGCAACCGCACCTACCTGCTGCAGGACGACGCGGGTCAGATCATCGAGACCCATTCGATCTCCGCCGGCCTGGACTACCCCGGCGTCGGCCCGGAGCACGCCTACCTGAAGGACATCGGTCGCGCCGAATACGTCGGTGCCACCGACGCCGAAGCGCTCGCCGCCTTCCACCGGCTGTGCCGCACCGAGGGCATCATCCCCGCGCTCGAATCCAGCCATGCGCTGGCGCATGCGATCAAGCTCGCGCCGACGATGCGTCCCGACCAGCACCTGCTGGTCAACCTGTCCGGCCGCGGCGACAAGGACATCGGCACCGTCGCCGACCTGTCGGGCGCCGCGTACTTCGACCGGCCTTCGATGGCCGGCCACGCCGTGAAGGGAGGTGCGCAATGAGCCGCATCCAAGCCACCTTCGCCCGACTGGGTGCCGAAGGCCGCAAGGCGCTGATCCCCTACGTCACCGCCGGCGATCCGTACGCGGACGTGACCGTCGAACTGATGCTCGCGATGGCGAAGGCCGGCGCCGACGTGATCGAGCTGGGCGTGCCGTTCTCCGATCCGATGGCCGACGGCCCCGTGATCCAGAAGGCCAGCGAACGCGCGCTGGCCAAGGGCATCACGCTGACCCATGTGCTGGAGATCGTCCGCGAGTTCCGGCGCCAGGACGACGCGACGCCGGTCGTGCTGATGGGCTACGCCAACCCGGTCGAGCGCTTCGGCCTGGAGCGCTTCGTCGCCGAGGCCAAGGCCGCCGGCGTGGACGGGGTGCTGATCGTCGACTACCCGCCCGAGGAGTCCGAGGCCTTCGCCGCCGCGCTGAAGGCGCAGGGGCTGGATCCGATCTTCCTGCTGGCGCCCACCTCGACCGACGAGCGCGTCGCCCGCATCGGGCAGCTCGCCAGCGGTTACGTCTACTACGTCTCCCTCAAGGGCGTGACCGGCGCCGGCCACCTGGACACCGGCGCTGTCGCCGACGCAATGCCCCGGCTGCGCCGACACGTGAGCATCCCGCTGGGGGTCGGTTTCGGCATCCGGGACGGGGCCACGGCCGCCGCCGTGGCGCGCCATGCGGACGCGGTGGTGATCGGTTCGGCCCTCGTCCAGCTGATCGAGTCCCAGACAAGGGATAATGTCGCGATCCAGGCGGCGGCCTTCATCCGAGACATCCGCGCCGCACTGGACGCCTGAACGGGGTCGACCGCGTCGAGTTCCCGTCCGGTCGTCCGGCCTTAGCTATAGGAGCCCGCCATGAGTTGGCTTGAGAAACTGCTTCCCCCGAAGATCCAGCAGACCGACCCCGACCAGCGCCGCACGGTGCCGGAAGGCCTGTGGATCAAGTGCCCGTCCTGCGAAACGGTGCTGTACAAGACCGACCTCGAGCAGAACGTCAACGTCTGCCCGAAGTGCGGTCACCATCACCGCATCGGCGCCCGCGCCCGCCTGGACGCGTTCCTGGACGGCGAAGGCCGTTACGAGGTCGGCCAGGAAGTGCTGCCCGTGGACGCGCTGAAGTTCAAGGACAGCAAGAAGTATCCGGACCGGCTCAAGGAAGCGCTGGAATCCACCGGCGAGACCGACGCGCTGGTCGTCATGGGCGGCGCGGTGATGAGCATCCCGGTCGTGGCGGCGTGCTTCGAGTTCGACTTCATGGGCGGCTCGATGGGCTCCGTGGTCGGCGAGCGCTTCGCGCGCGGCGTCGAGACCGCGCTGGAGCAGAAGACCCCCTTCATCTGCTTCACCGCCACCGGCGGCGCGCGGATGCAGGAAGGCCTGCTCTCGCTGATGCAGATGGCCAAGTCCAACGCCGCGCTCACGCGCCTGGCCAAGGCGAAGCTGCCCTACATCAGCGTGCTGACCGACCCGACCATGGGCGGCGTCTCGGCGAGCTTCGCGTTCGTGGGTGACATCGTCATCGCCGAACCGAAGGCGCTGATCGGCTTCGCCGGCCCGCGTGTGATCGAGAACACCGTGCGCGAGAAGCTGCCCCCGGGCTTCCAGCGCGCCGAGTTCCTGATGGAGAAGGGCGCCATCGACATGATCGTGGACCGCCGCAAGCTGCGCGAGGTCATCGCCCGCAACCTGGCCATCCTGCAGCGGCAGAGCTCCGACGCGGTCGCCTGACGTCGCGACAGCGAACCGCCCCCGGGGCGGTGACGGTACTCAGCACGGCCAGACCTCTCCCGGTCTGGCCGTCTTCATTTGAGCCTTGGAATTCCTGATGTCCTCCTCGTCGTCTTCGTCCTCCTCGTCGGCCCCATCGGCCCCGATCGATCTGTCCGTTCCCGTGCTCGCCCCCGGCGGCGACGCGCAACAGGTGCTCGACGCCTGGCTGGCCCGCTGCGAGCGTCTGCATCCCAAGGAGATCGACATGACGCTGGCGCGCGTCGCCGAGATGCGCCAGCGCCTGAACCTGAACTTCGGCCCGGACACGCCGGTCGTGATGGTCGCCGGCACGAACGGCAAGGGCTCGACCTGCGCCATGCTCGAAAGCGTCGCGCTGCAGGCGGGTTACCGCGTGGGCCTCTACATCAAGCCGCACCTGGTGCACTTCCAGGAGCGCTGCCGCGTGGGCGGACGCCCGGTCGACGCCGCGGCGCTGCTGCCGCACTTCGAAGCGGTGGAGCAGGCGCGCGGCGACCTCGCGCTGACCTATTTCGAATTCACGACGCTGGCGATCCTGCACAAGCTGGCGTCGGAGCCGCTGGACCTGGTGATCCTGGAAGTCGGTCTCGGCGGACGCCTGGACGCGGTGAACGTGATGGACGCCGATTGCAGCGTCATCACCAGCATCGACCTGGATCACACCGAATACCTCGGCCCGGACCGCGAGTCCGTCGGCCGCGAGAAGGCGCACATCATGCGGCCGGGCAAGCCGGCGATCGTGTCCGATCCGATGCCGCCGGCCTCGGTCGCGGCGTATGCCGAGTCCATCGGTGCGGAAGTGCGCCAGCTGGGACGCGATTTCAGCTATTCGGGCGACCGCCAGCAGTGGCAGTGGGCCGGACGCGCGCGGCGCTACAGCGGCATGTCCTACCCGGCGCTGCGCGGCGTCAACCAGCTGCTGAACGCTTCCGGCGTACTGGCGGTGTTCGAGGCGCTGTACGAGCGGCTCCCGATCTCCGCGCAGGCCGTGCGCGCCGGGCTGGCGCTGGTCGAACTGCCGGGACGCTTCCAGGTCATCCCGGGCTCGCCGATGCTGGTGCTGGATGTCGCGCACAACCCGCATGCGGTGGCCGCGCTGGCGCAGAACCTCGACCAGATGGGCTTCTACCCGCGCACCCGGGCCGTGTTCGGCGCGATGGCGGACAAGGACCTCGCCAACATCCTGGCACGCATCTCGCCGCTGATCGACCACTGGCATTTCTGCGACCTGCCGATCGCGCGTGCGGCGACCGCCCAGGCGCTGCAGGCGCGTTTCGACGAGGCGCGCGCCGCCGGCACGCTGCAGACGCCGAAGGAGGTCGCCTCGTCCCTGCATGCGGACCCCGCGTCGGCCCTGGCCGCAGCGGCGGCCGAGGCCGACCCCGCTGATAGAATTTTGGTCTTCGGTTCGTTCTTCACCGTGGGCGGCGTGCTCAGGAACGGCATCCCGAGACTGGGCGGCGGCGTCCAGCCGGAAGCCGAGTCCTGAAGCGGGCGGCATTGAGCGCTTTGCAACGCTGCATTCGAATCGCTCGCAGTTGAAAGTCGGCGGCCTTGTCCGTATGTGCGGAGGGGCCGCTTTCCGCTCCGGGGCCCTGGGTCCCGAGGGCTCTCCCGCGGCGACGGCGCGGCATCAACCAGGTTCTCCGAGTACATGGGTTTTCTGTCCTTCCTGAAGCGCGGCGAAGCGAAAGACTCCGGCGACCGAGGCGGTGATCGCGCCGATCGCAGCGACCGGGGCCGGTCCGGCGACGGCGGCGGGCGAGGGCGTTCCCGCGGCGGCGCCGACGCCGTCGACGACGTCCAGCAACTGCGCCTGCGTGCGCGCCGGCGCCTGATCGGCGCGGCGGTGCTGGTGGGCGTCGCGGTGATCGTGTTCCCGCTGCTGTTCGAGACCCAGCCGCGCCCGATCCCGGTCGACCTGCCGATCGACATTCCGCGCAAGGACGGCGCGACGCCGTTGACCATTCCCGCGCCGACGGCGCAGACCTCGCGCGGACAGACCGCGGGGGGCGACGCCGGCCACGGCATCATCACCGAGTCCGCCGAGCAGGCGGCCGCCGATCGCGCGGTCCCGCCGCCGGAAGCACCCCGTGACCAGCCCCGTGACCCGGTCGCCGACCAGGTGGCCCAGGCCATGCCGCCCACGCGCATGGACACCAAGCCCGACGAGCGCGCCACGATCGCCGAGCCGGCCCGCCCCGCGCGCGTCGAGCCCAAGCCGGAACACAAGCCCGAAACCAGACCCGAGGCCAAGCCGGAGCGCAAGCCCGAGCCCAAGGTCGAAGCGAAGCCGGAACGCAAGCCCGAGTCGAGACCTGAAGCGAAGCCGGAAGCCAAGCCCGACACGCGTTCGGCCGACGCCGCTCGCGCGCAGGCGCTGCTGGACGGTCGTCCGTCGTCCGAGAAGAAGCCCGACGCTGCCGCGTCCGGTGCGCGTTTCATCGTGCAGGTCGGCGCCTATGCCGACGGCAAGGCCGCGCAGGACGTGCGGTCCAAGGTCGAGCGGATGGGCCTCAAGACCTACACCCAGGCGGTCGACACGGCGGACGGCAAGCGCATCCGCGTCCGGGTCGGTCCGTTCAACTCGCGGGACGAGGCGGACAAGGTCGCGGCCAAGGTCCGCGGCGGTGGCCTCTCGTCGGCCGTGCTGACGCTCTGACGGGCCGGCACGGAGTCCGCCACGATGCACGACCATGACCGCTGCCCCGCGCACGCCCCATCGCCGCGATGAACTGGGTCGACCTCGCGCTGCTGGGCTTGTTCGCCGTCTCGGTGCTGCTGGGCGCCTGGCGCGGCCTGGTCTTCGAGCTGATGACCATCGCCGGCTGGCTGGTCGCTTATGCGGCCTCGCCCTTCGTGGCGCCCTTCATCGAGGGCCTGCTGCCGGCGGAGAAGATCGGTCCGTCGCTGATCCATGCCGTCGGGCTGGTGCTGGCCTTCGTCCTGGTGCTGCTGATCTGGGGCCTGGGCGCCAAGCTGATCCGGGCGCTGATCCACGCGACGCCGCTGGGCGTGCTGGACCGGCTGGGCGGCGCGGCCTTCGGCGTGCTGCGCGCGGTGTTGCTGGCGCTGCTGGCGACCGTCATCGTCGACATGACGCCGGCCGTGCGGTCGCGGCCGTGGACCGAATCGCAGCTCGCGCCCTGGCTGCAGGCGACCCTCACGCAGGTGAAGCCGCTGTTGCCCGCGGCCCTGCAGGACTACATTCCGGCCTGAGCGTCATGAACGCCCGGGCCGTCGTTTCTCTCGTCGATTTCTCGTCGTTTTCCTCCCTGTTCCCGAAGCATTAAGGACCTCCCCATGTGCGGCATCGTCGGTGTGATTTCCAAGGCGCCGGTCAACCAGCTGATCTATGACGCGCTGCTGCTGCTGCAGCATCGCGGCCAGGACGCGGCCGGCATCGTCACGATGCAAGGTCAGAAGTGCTTCATGCACAAGGCGCGCGGCATGGTGCGCGACGTCTTCCGCACCCGCAACATGCGTGGGCTGCCCGGCAACGTCGGCCTCGGTCAGGTCCGTTATCCGACGGCCGGCAACGCCTATTCCGAGGAAGAGGCGCAGCCCTTCTACGTCAACGCCCCCTACGGCATCGTGCTGGTCCACAACGGCAACCTGACCAACGCGCATGCGCTGAAGGCCGAGCTGTTCGACGTCGACCGCCGCCACATCAACACCGAGAGCGACACCGAAGTCCTGATCAACGTGCTCGCGCACGAGCTGGAGATGGCCGGCCGCGACCTGCCGCTGACGCCGGCGCAGATCTTCAAGGCCGTGGGCACCGTGCACAAGCGCATCAAGGGCTCGTATGCCGTGATCGCGCTGATCGCCGGACACGGTCTGCTCGCGTTCCGCGATCCCTACGGCATCCGTCCGTTGTGCTTCGGCCAGGCGGCCGACGGCGAGGTGATGGTCGCCAGCGAGAGCGTGGCGCTGGAAGGCACCGCCCACACGCTGACGCGCGACCTGGCGCCGGGCGAGGCGCTGTTCATCGACACGCAAGGCACCATCCACACGCAGCAGTGCGCCGAGAATCCGACGCTGAACCCCTGCATGTTCGAGTTCGTCTACCTGGCGCGCCCGGACTCGGTGATGGACGGCATCTCGGTCTACCAGGCCCGCCTGAACATGGGCGAGACGCTGGCCCAGCGCCTGATCTCGACGATCCCGCCGAGTGAGATCGACGTCGTGATCCCCATCCCCGAATCCAGCCGCCCGTCGGCGATGCAGTTGGCGCACCGCATCGGCAAGCCGTACCGCGAGGGCTTCGTCAAGAACCGCTACGTCGGCCGGACCTTCATCATGCCGGGCCAGTCCACGCGCAAGAAGTCGGTGCGCCAGAAGCTCAACGCGATCGGGCTCGAGTTCAAGGGCCGCAACGTGCTGCTGGTCGACGACTCCATCGTGCGCGGCACGACCTCCAAGGAGATCGTCCAGATGGCCCGCGAGGCCGGTGCGAACAAGGTCTACCTGGCCTCGGCCGCGCCGCCGGTGCGCTTCCCCAACGTGTACGGCATCGACATGCCGACCAAGGAAGAGTTGATCGCCCACGGCCGCTCGATCGAGGAGATCCGCCAGTTCATCGGCGCCGACGCGCTGATCTACCAGGACGTCGATGCGATGAAGCGCGTGGTCGGCCAGTTGCGCCCGGGGCTGAACGGCTTCGAAGCCTCCTGCTTCGACGGCACCTACATCACCGGCGACGTGTCGGTCGAGGACTTCGCGACCATGCAGGCGCAGCGCAAGTCCCAGCCCGAGGAAGAGGACCTGCCGGCGCGCAGCCGCCTGGCGCTGCAAAGCGGCGGAGACCAGTGATGAGCCATGAGAAGAAGGGCGGCATCCCGCGCGTGGATCTGCCGGCCGACGTCCGTCTGGACACGCTCGCCGTCCGCGAAGGCCTGCCGCCGTCGCCCTGGGGCGAGAACTCGGAAGCGCTGTACCTGACCAGCTCCTTCGTGCATCCGGACGCGGCCACCGCGGCGCGCCGCTTCGCCAACGAGGAGGAGGCCTTCGTCTACAGCCGCTTCTCGAATCCGACGGTCATGATGATGGAGCGCCGGCTCGCCGCGCTCGAAGGCACCGAGGCCTGCATCGCGACCTCGTCCGGCATGTCGGCGATCATGCTGCTGGTCATGGGCCTGCTGAAGTCGGGCGACCACGTGGTGTGCTCGCGCTCGGTGTTCGGCTCGACCATCAAGCTGCTGCAGGGCGAGTTCGGCAAGTTCGGCATCCAGACGACCTTCGTGTCGCAGACCGATCTGGCCGAATGGAAGGGCGCGCTGCAGCCCAACACCAAGCTGCTGTTCGCGGAGACGCCGACCAATCCGCTGACCGAGGTCTGCGATGTCGCCGCGCTGGCGGAGATCGCGCACGCGCACGGCGCACTGCTGGCCGTCGACAACTGCTTCGCCTCGCCCGCGCTGCAGCAGCCGACGAAGATGGGCGCGGACTTCATCATCCACTCCGGCACCAAGTACCTCGACGGCCAGGGCCGTGTGATCGCTGGCGCGATCTGCGCTTCCGCGAAACACGTCGAGGAAGTGTTCACGCCGGTGATGCGCACGGTGGGCATGTCGCTGTCGCCCTTCAACGCCTGGGTCGTGCTCAAGGGGATGGAGACGTTGTCGGTGCGCATGAAGGCGCAGACCGCCAGCGCCGCCGTGCTGGCCGAATGGCTGGAGGCGCATCCCGGCATCGAGCGCGTCTACTACCCGGGTCTGAAGTCGCATCCGCAGCATGCGCTCGCGATGCGCCAGCAAGGCGGGCAGGGCGGGGCGGTGGTGTCCTTCATCGTGAAGAGCGAGTCGGACGACAACGGCCGCGCCGCCGCCTTCCACGTCATCGACCACACGAAGATCTGCTCGATCACCGCCAACCTCGGCGACACCAAGACCACCATCACGCATCCGGCCAGCACCTCGCACGGCCGGCTCACCGAGCCGCAGCGCCAGGCGGCCGGCATCACGCAGGGCCTGATCCGCGTCGCGGTCGGCCTGGACGACATCGAAGACATCAAGGCCGACCTGGCCCGCGGTTTGAATTCCCTATGACGACTCCCTCCACCCCGGTCCGCACCCGCATCGCCCCGTCGCCGACGGGCTTCCTGCACCTGGGCACGGCGCGCACGGCGCTGTTCTCGTGGGCCTACGCGCGCCATTTCGGCGGCCAGTTCGTGCTGCGCGTCGAGGACACCGACGTCGCGCGTTCCACGCAGGATTCGGTCGACCAGATCCTCGCCTCGATGAAGTGGCTGGGCCTCGAGTACGACGAAGGTCCGATCTACCAGATGCAGCGCCTGGACCGCTACCAGGCGGTCATCGACCAGATGATCGCCGCGGGCACCGCCTACCGCTGCTACTGCACGCCGGAGGAACTCGACGCGATGAAGGCCGGCCAGGAAGCGCGCGGCGAGAAGCGTCGGTATGACGGCACCTGGCGGCCGGAAGCGGGCAAGACGCTGCCCGCGATTCCCGCTGGCGTCGAGCCGGTGGTGCGCTTCAAGAATCCGCTGGACGGGGACGTCACCTGGAACGACGTCGTGAAGGGCTCGATCACGATCAACAACCGCGAGATCGACGACCTCATCATCCAGCGCACCGACGGCGTGCCGACCTACAACTTCGCGGTGGTCGTCGACGACTGGGACATGGCGATCACCCATGTGTTCCGCGGCGACGAGCACATCAACAACACGCCCTGGCAGATCAACATCTTCCATGCGCTGGGCGCTCCGCTTCCGGCGTATGGACACATCCCCGTTATCCTGGGCGACGACGGTCAGAAGCTGTCCAAGCGCCGCGGCGCGGTCAGCGTCACCGCGTACGAGGAAAACGGCTACCTGCCGGAGGCGATGCTGAACTACCTCTCGCGTCTGGGCTGGAGCCACGGCGATGATGAACTGTTCAGCATCGAACAGATGGTGTCCTGGTTCGACGGCGGCCACATCTCCAAGAGCCCGGCCCAGTGGGATCCGGCCAAGCTGGAATGGGTGAACGCGCATTACATCAAGCTGGCCGACGACACCCGCCTGGCCGCGCTGGTGGCGGCGCAATTCGCCAGACGCGGACTGTCGGCTCCGGCCCGGCTGGTCGAGATGTGCGCGCTGTTCAAGGACCGCTGCAGCACCACGGTGGCGCTGACGGACTGGCTGGCGATGTATGTGTCGCCGGTGACCGTCAGCGACGCGGATCGGGCGCAGCACCTGACCGACGCGGTGAAGCCGGCGGTGCTGGCGCTGGCGGACAAACTCGACGCGCTGGCGGTCTGGGACAAGCCCTCGATCAGCGCAGCGATCAAGGAAACGATCACCGCGCACGGCCTGAAGATGCCGCAACTGGCGATTCCCGTGCGGGTGCTGGCCTGCGGCCGGTCGCAGACGCCGTCGGTGGATGCGGTGCTGGAACTTTTCGACAAAGAAATTTTGTTGAACCGCTTGCGCTCCGTTTAAAACTCGATCTATACTCTCGTTCTCGCTTGAACAGCGCGTTGTTCGAAACGAACTTCGAAGCGGCAGACGATGAATCTAAACGGGGAGCGCGAGCTCCCCGATGAAATTCAGAAGCCGAAAAGAAGCCGGATCGAATTCCCCGAAGGGGGAGCCCGAATGGGGGTATAGCTCAGCTGGGAGAGCGCTTGCATGGCATGCAAGAGGTCAGCGGTTCGATCCCGCTTACCTCCACCAAACTTCGGTTTGCGTGGCGCGCGGTTCAAGGAAGAAGGTTTTGTCCCCTTCGTCTAGAGGCCTAGGACACCACCCTTTCACGGTGGCTACAGGGGTTCGAATCCCCTAGGGGACGCCAAGTTTCGAACTTGGTTGCTGACCAGAGATTGAATGAGAAATCGAAAAATTCTTCGGAAATCGATTTGATCGTTGTCAAAATCAGGTACAGTAACGAAATCGACGCAGCGATGACATCAAGCAATTGATGAAATCAAAGCAGGAAGAGTTTGATGCGACAGATCGAAAGATCTTGAGTATCTGGAGTGGTAGTTCAGTTGGTTAGAATACCGGCCTGTCACGCCGGGGGTCGCGGGTTCGAGCCCCGTCCACTCCGCCAACACAGTTGAGACTCGGGCGGCGTACCGTTTCGATGCGAAAGCATTCGGGGGTATAGCTCAGCTGGGAGAGCGCTTGCATGGCATGCAAGAGGTCAGCGGTTCGATCCCGCTTACCTCCACCAGAACACCTTCGGGTGTGACGGTTGCAAGGTACGCGCAGTCCGAGTCAAGACGGCAAGTCCAGTCCCCTTCGTCTAGAGGCCTAGGACACCACCCTTTCACGGTGGCTACAGGGGTTCGAATCCCCTAGGGGACGCCAAGTTTGACAAGGCTTGGCTGCATCGCGGTTCTGAATGGAATCGGTTGCGTGCAGCGAAACTTGTTCGCAAATGATAGAGATGCACTCAATAGCGTCTTATCTGGAGTGGTAGTTCAGTTGGTTAGAATACCGGCCTGTCACGCCGGGGGTCGCGGGTTCGAGCCCCGTCCACTCCGCCAACATTAAAACCCTGTCGATGCAAATCGGCAGGGTTTTTTCTTTGGTCATTCGATTCCGCGAACCATTTGCCGCGAGTCAACTGCGGCATATCGTTGCTTGCGATTGGTGATGGGTCAAAGATCCGGATACTCGCGTTTGCGCCGCGCCGTATAACTCCACCAATCCCGCGCAGGGCCGCCGTTCATGAAATCGACGGCGGCCATATAGGTATCCAGCACGCACGGGTCGTGCCGCTGACCGGTGAGTTTGCAGATCCGTTGATACAGCGCGAAAGCGTCCGCCCCCACGAGATCGGCCGGTTGACGAATCCCCATCAACTCGAAATCTCGCACCATCGCCGGACCGATGTTGGGAATCTGCCGAAGCGAGGTGCATTCAGCAGCCGAGGTCGCTTTGGTGTGCGCCTTTCGCGCGCTCATGAGGGGATCTCGGCGTTCAGTGGAAGCCGCCGGAGCGGATCAGGCCGACCGCCAGCCCTTCGATCGCAAACTGTTCATCGGGCGTGACCTCGATCGGCTCGAAATCGGGGTTCTCGGGCAGCAGCCGGATGCCGTCGGCATGGCGCTGGAAGCGCTTCACGGTGACCTCTTCCCCGATGCGCGCCACGACCACCTGGCCGTTGCGGGCCTCGCTGATCTTCTGCACGGCGAGCAGGTCGCCGTCCATGATGCCGATGTCCTTCATGCTCATGCCTTTGACGCGCAGCAGGAAGTCGGGCGCCTTTGAGAACATCGAGGGGTCGACGCTATAGTGCTGCTCGACGTGTTCCTCGGCCAGGATGGGCGCGCCGGCGGCGACACGGCCGACCAGCGGCAGGGTCAGCTGGGCGAGGCTCGCCAGCGGCAGCGCAAACTGGCTGTGCTCCCGGGCGCGGTTGACCTGGCGCAGCGCCGTCGACGGCAGCCGGATTCCGCGCGCCGTGCCACCCACCAGTTCGATGACGCCCTTGCGCGCCAGGGCCTGAAGGTGTTCCTCGGCTGCGTTGGCCGACTTGAAGCCGAGCTGCTGCGCGATCTCCGCGCGGGTGGGCGGCGATCCGGTGCTCTCGATGCTGTCGCGGACCAGATCGAAGATCTGCTGTTGCCGGGCAGTGAGTTTGGGCGGAGTGTCCACGAGCGAGCCTTTATTCGATTGAGGGGCGGATGTCGAAGACGCGGCGACCTGAGGTTCAGGAACCGCCTGAGAATTCATCCAGCATCTGGATTTTTATACAGGAGACGAGAAATTGCAAAGTGCGGCCCAGACCCTCGTGATCATCGGCACCGGCGGGACCATCGCCGGCGCCTCCGGCAGCGCGACGGACAACGTCGGCTACAAGGCCGGCTCGCTGTCGGTCGAGTCGCTGGTGGGGGCGGTGCCGGCGCTGGCGTCCAAGTCGCTGGAGGCTGAGCAGCTCGCCCAGCTCGACAGCAAGGACATGGATCACGCGACCTGGGCGCGGCTCGCGCGCCGGGTGCGGCAGCACCTGGGCCGTCCCGAGGTCCGCGGCATCGTGATCACGCACGGCACGGACACGCTGGAAGAGACCGCCTACCTGCTGCAGCGCGTGCTCGCGCCGGAGAAGCCGGTCGTCCTGACGGCGGCCATGCGGCCGGCGACGGCGATTCAAGCAGACGGGCCGCAGAACCTGCTCGATGCGGTGGCCGTGGCGGAGACCGTCGGCGTGCGCGGCGTCGTCGTGGTGGTCGCGGGTCAGGTCTTGTCGGGGCTGGAGCTGCGCAAGACGCACACCTACCGGCTCGACGCCTTCGAGACCGGACCCGACGCCGGTCCGCTGGGCGTGGTGGAGGAGGGCGTCGTGCGCCGCTTCCGCGACTGGCCGCAGGGCGAGGCGTTGGGCGCGAACGTGCTGCCTGAAGACGCGTCGCGGTGGCCGTGGGTCGAGGTGCTGGCCAGCCATGCGGGCGCCGATGCGCGTTCGCTCGACGCATGGCGCGCGGCCGGACTCCAAGGCCTGGTGTTGGCCTGCACGGGGAACGGCACGCTGAACCAGGCGCTGGAAGCGCCGGTGCAGGCGCTGAAGGATGCAGGCGTCCCGGTCTGGCGCACGACGCGCTGCGCGCAGGGGCGCATCGTCGGCGCGATCGACGAGCCTGCCGCGGCGCTGTCGCCCTGGGCCGCTCGCATCGAACTGATGCTCACGCTGCTGCGGTCCCGCTGAGCTCGACGCGCGTCGCGGCGCTTCACAACGACAAAGCGCCGGCAATGCCGGCGCTTTTTTCATCGCGGATCCGGAACGAGCCGGGCCCGGATGATCAGACGATCGTCAGCGTGACGTCGATGTTGCCGCGGGTGGCGTTCGAGTACGGGCAGACCTCGTGCGCCTCGGCGACCAGCTTCTCCAGCGCGGCGCGGTCCATGCCCGGCACCGAGATCTTCATCGAGACGGCGATGCCGAAGGCGCCCGGCTTGTTGGCGTGGGGGCCGATGCCGACTTCGCTGGTGATCGAGACTTCAGCCGGCAGGGCGACCTTGTTGCGGCCGGACACGGCCTTCATCGCGCCGATGAAGCAGGCCGAGTAGCCGGCGGCGAACAGCTGTTCCGGGTTGGTGCCGGCGCCGTCGTCGCCGCCCAGCGCCTTGGGCGTGGACAGCTGGACCTTCAGGCGGTCGTCCGACGATTGCGCGGTGCCTTGACGGCCGCCGGTGGCGGTGGCGGTGGCGGTGTAGAGGGCTTTTTCGATGGCCATGTGAGGCTCCTTGGTGGTGATGGGTGAAGGTGGGTGGGGGTGAACGGACAACTCGGGGTCAGGTCTCGCCCTCTTCGCCGGAAGTGACGGCGAGGGCCGGATCGCGTGCCAGGTGGGTCAGTACGTTGGCTCGCAATTCATGCAGGCGTCGGGTCAGCGATTCCAGTTCGGCGGGGCCGCAGGCGCTGGCGCAGGCCAGTTGTTCGGGGATGGCGATGGCCTGATCGCGCAGGGCGCGGCCGGCGGTCGTCAGATGGATTTCGACGCGACGCTCGTCGGCCAGCGCGCGGCGGCGTTCGATGAGTCCGTTCGCTTCCAGTCGCTTCAGCAGCGGCGTCAGCGTGCCGGAATCCAGGTTCAGGCGTTGCCCCAGGTCGGAGACGCTCGGGCCGTCGGTCTCCCACAGCACCAGCATCGCGAGGTACTGCGGATAGGTCAGGCCCAACGGAGCCAGCAGCGGCTTGTAGAGCTTGGTCATCGCCAGCGAGGTCGAATAGAGCGCGAAGCACAGCTGAACGTCCAGCTTCAACCAGTCCGTGCCAGTGGGCATCGGCAAGTCGCGGACCTCGGCCACGTCAGCGGCGGCGTCCTGCGGGTTGAAGGGTCTTGTCTTCGGCATGGGATGAACTATAGCGAGCAATTCAATTGCGCACAATTGAAATGGTCTTTGAGCGCGGTTGACGGGAACTATCGGCGGCAGTCGCCGGAACTTCCAGAAAGAAAAACGCCTCGGGGACCGTGGTCGCCGAGGCGTTCGTGAAGCGGGGTGGTGAGTCGGGCTCAGCCCGTCGCCTGGATCGCGTCGACCTGCTCGCTGAGTTCCAGCCAGCGCAGTTCCGCGGCTTCGACCTCGTCGCCGATGGCCTTCAGGCGCTTGCCGGCGTCCGCGATCTGGGCGGGCGTCTGGCCGGCCGCCGACAGTTGCGCTTCGAGCGTGGCGCGCTCGACGGTCCACGCCTTCATGCGGGCATCGATCTGCTCCATCTCCTTGCGCAGCGGGCGTGTCTGCTCGGACAGCTTCTGACGGGCCTGGCCGCTGAGCTTGCGATCTTCGCGCTTGGCGGGGGTGGGCGGCGCCACAGGCGCGGCGACCGCAGGCGCTGCGGCCACCACCGGTGCCGGGGTCGGCGTCGGGGCGGATGCCGCGCTGCTGGCGCGCGCGCTGCGCAGCGCCTGCTTGGCCTCTTCCTTGGCGAGCTTCGCCGCTTCCTTGGAGCGATCCAGCAACCAGCGCTGGTAGTCGTCCAGGTCGCCGTCGAAGGGGGCGAGCTTGCCGTCGGCCACCAGCCAGAACTCGTCGCAGACCTCGCGCAGCAGCGCGCGGTCGTGGCTGACCAGCATGACGGTGCCTTCGAACTCGTTGAGCGCCATCGACAGCGCCTCGCGCGTCTGCAGGTCCAGATGGTTGGTCGGCTCGTCCAGCAGCAGCAGGTTGGGGCGCTGCCAGACCAGCATCGCCAGCACCAGGCGGGCCTTCTCGCCGCCGGACAGGCTGCCCACTTCCTGGTTCACCATGTCGCCGACGAAGCGGAACTGGCCCAGGAAGTCGCGCAGCTCCTGCTCGCGGGCGTTCGGGCTGACCTCCTTGGCCAGCCGGATCATGTGCATCAGCGGGCCCTCGTCGGGCCGCAGCACGTCCATCTCCTGCTGCGCGAAGTAGCCGATCGACAGGCCCTTGCCTTCGGTGATCGTGCCGCCCATCGCGCGCTGCATGCGCGCCACCGTCTTCACGAAGGTCGACTTGCCCTGGCCGTTGGCGCCCAGGATGCCGAAGCGCTGGCCGGCCAGCACCGAGCGGTCGATGCCGCGCACGATGACCTTCTCGCCCTCGTCGGTGTCGTAGCCCACCGAGACCGTGTCGAACATCAGCATCGGATTGGGCAGGTTCAGCGGCTCGCGGAATTCGAAGCTGAAGTCCGACGCGGTCAGCACGGGCGCGAGGCGCTCCATGCGTTCCAGCGCCTTCACGCGGCTCTGCGCCTGCTTGGCCTTGCTGGCCTTGGCCTTGAAGCGGTCGATGAACTTCTGCAGATGCGCCATGCGCTCCTGCTGCTTGCTGAAGGCCTGCTGCTGCTGGAGCATGCGCTCGGCGCGCATCGATTCGAAGGCGGTGTAGTTGCCGCCGTAGCGGTGCAGCTTGGCTTCGTCCAGGTGCAGCGTGACCTTGGTGATCGCGTCCAGGAACTCGCGGTCATGGCTGATGATGATCATCGTGCCTTCATAGCGCTGCAGCCACGCTTCCAGCCAGACCAGGGCGTCCAGGTCCAAGTGGTTGGTCGGCTCGTCCAGCAGCATCAGGTCGGACGGGCACATCAGCGCGCGCGCCAGCTGCAGCCGCATGCGCCAGCCGCCGGAGAAGCTGTTGACCGGCGCGTCGACCTGCGCGCCCTTGAAGCCCAGGCCCATCATCAGCGCCTGCGCGCGGGCGGGGGCGTCGAGGCTGCCGGCGTCCATCAACTGGGCGTAGGCGTCGGCGATGGCGTGGCCGTCGTCGGCGGCTTCCGCCTCTTCCAGCGCCTTGCGCGCGGCCATCAGGCGCACGTCGCCTTCCAGCACGAACTCGGTGGCCGGCATGTCGGTCTCGGGCATGTGCTGCGCCACTTCGGCGAGCGCCCAGTGACGCGGGATCTCCACGTCGCCCTTGTCGCTGTGCAGGCGGTCGGTCAGCAGCGAGAACAGGCTGGACTTGCCGGCGCCGTTGCGGCCCACCAGGCCGACCTTCTCGCCGGGTTGCAGCACGACGCTCGCGTCATCGAGAACGACCTTGGTGCCGCGGCGCAGCACGATGTTGCGCAGCGTGATCATGGGGAAACTCCTTGTGTGTCTTCATGGCCGAAGCCCGCGGCGACCAGCGCCTCGCGGGTCAGCAGCAGGACCTGGTCCTCGCCCGCGGAGGTCTCGAGCCAGAAGGCTTCGAGTTGCGGGAAGGCGGCTTCGAAAAACTCGCGCTCGTTGCCGATCTCCAGGACCAGCACCGCCTGCGGCTTCATCTGCGCAGGGGCGTCGGACAGCAGCTCGCGGATGAAGTCCATGCCGTCGGCGCCGCCCGCCAGCGCCAGCTCGGGCTCGGCGCGGTACTCGTGCGGCAGCGCCGCCATCGACGTGCTGTTCACGTACGGCGGATTGCAGAGGATCAGGTCGTACGGACCTTGTGCCGGCGCGAGACCGTCGCCCTGCAGCAGCCGGATGCGGTCGCCGAGCTGGTGACGCTCGACGTTGATCGCTGCGACCGCGAGCGCCTCGGCGCTCAGGTCGATCGCATCGACCGCCACGTCCGGCCAGGCCATCGCGGCCAGCACGGCCAGGCTGCCGTTGCCGGTGCACAGGTCCAGCACGCGGGTGGTCTGGTCCGACAGCCAGGCGTCGATGGTCGCATCGGCCAGCAGTTCCGCGATGAAGCTGCGCGGCACGATGGCGCGCTCGTCGACGTAGAAGGGCACGCCCTGCAGCCACGCCTCGCGCGTCAGGTAGGCGGCGGGCTTGCGCGTGGCGATGCGCTCGGCGACCAGCGCTTCGACCTTGGCGTGTCCGGCGTCGTCGACGACGTCGGCCTCGTGGTCGTCCAGCGCGTCCAGCGGCAGGTCCAACGCCCACAGGCTCAGCCAGGCGGCTTCGTCGAAGGCGTTCGTCGTGCCGTGCCCAAACGAAACGCCCGCCTCACGGAGGCGGGCGGCCTGGGCCTCGATCAGTTCCAACAGCGTCACAGCAGCAGATTCTCCAGGGTGCGCCGGTAGATGCGCGTCAGCGGCGCGATCTGGTCCAGCGGCACGTATTCGTCGATCTTGTGGATGCTCGCATTGAGCGGTCCGAATTCCACCACCTGCGGACAGAGCTTGGCGATGAAGCGGCCGTCCGAGGTCCCCCCGGTCGTGGACAACTCGGCGGCGACGCCGGTCTCGGCCACGATGGCGGCGGTGATGGCCGCCGACAGCTCGCCCACCGGCGTCAGGAAAGGTTCGCCGGACAGCGACCAGTCCAGCGTGTATTCCAGGCCGTGGCGGTCCAGCAGCGCGTGCACCCGTTGACGCAGACCCTCCGGCGTCGACTCGGTCGAGAAACGGAAGTTGAAGTCCACCACCATCTCGCCGGGGATCACGTTGCCGGCGCCGGTGCCGGCGGCGATGTTGGAGATCTGGAAGGTCGTCGGCGGGAAGTACGCGTTGCCATTATCCCATCCGCTCGCGGCCAGTTCCGCCAGGGCCGGCGCGGCCTGGTGGACCGGGTTGCGGGCGAGGTGCGGATAGGCGACGTGGCCCTGCACGCCGATCACGCGCAGCTTGCCGGAGAGCGAGCCGCGGCGGCCGTTCTTCACCGTGTCGCCGAGGCGCTCGACCGAGGTCGGCTCGCCGACGATGCAGTAGTCCAGCCGCTCGCCGCGCTGGCGCAGGCGCTCGACGCAGACGACGGTGCCGTCGCGCGCCGGGCCTTCCTCGTCGCTGGTCAGCAGGAAGGCGACGCTGCCGCGGTGGTCGGGATGCATGGCCGCGAAGTCCTCGGCGGCGACGACCATGGCCGCCAGCGAGGTCTTCATGTCCGCCGCACCGCGTCCGTACAGGCGGTCGCCGCGCACGGTGGGGACGAAGGGATCGCTGGTCCACTTCGAGAGGTCGCCCGTGGGCACGACGTCGGTGTGACCGGCGAAGACCAGCAGCGGACCGTCCGCCGACTGGCCGCGCCGCACGGCCCACAGGTTGCTGACGTGGAAGTCGTCCGGCCCGCTGTCCATGCGCTCCAGCGTGAAGCCGGCCGCGGCCAGCCGTGCGCCGATCAGGTCCAGGCAGCCGGCGTCGGCCGGCGTCACCGAGGGGCGGGCGATCAACTGCTCGAGCAGCGCGAGCGTCGTGTCGTCCATCTCAGCTCGGCTGCACGTCCAGCGTGATGGAGGTGAAGTTGGCGGTGTCCTCGGCCGGCTCTTCCTTCTTCGGCGCGCCCGGGCCGCCGGGCTTGACGCCGGGGCCGTCGTTCTGCAGACGCCAGAGCAGGTTGGTCGGCGAGTCGGCGAAGGCCAGGCCTTCCTCGCGGGTGATCGTGCCGTCGGTGATGAGGCGGGCGAAGTGTTCCTCGAAACTCTGCGAGCCCTCGGCCATCGACTTTTCCATCGCTTCCTTCACGCCGGCGAAGTCGCCTTGCTCGATCAGCTCGGCGACCAGCTTGGTGTTCAGCAGGATCTCGGTGACCGGCACGCGGCCGCCCGCGGCGGCGCGCACCAGGCGCTGCGAGACCACCGCCTTCAGGCCGGCGCCCAGGTCGTTCAGCATCGCCGGACGCGATTCCGGCGTGTAGAAGGACATGATCCGGTTGAGCGCGTGGTAGCTGTTGTTGCCGTGCAGCGTGGCGACGACCAGGTGGCCCGACAGCGCATACGAGATCGCGGCCGTCATCGTCTCGCGATCGCGGATCTCGCCGATCAGGATGCAGTCCGGCGCCTGGCGCAGCGCGTTCTTCAGCGCGACCTGCAGCGAGGCGGTGTCGCGGCCGACCTCGCGCTGGTTGACCAGCGAGCGCTTGTTGGTGAACAGGTATTCCAGCGGATCCTCGATGGTGAGGATGTGGCCGGTCATTGTCTGGTTGCGGTGCTCCAGCATGGACGCGAGCGTGGTGCTCTTGCCGGTGCCGGTCGCGCCGACCATCAGGATCAGGCCGCGCTTCTCGGTGATCAGCTTGCCCAGGATGGGCGGCAGGCCCAGGCTGTCCAGCGTCGGGATGACGTGCGGGATGTGACGGAACACGGCCGCGATCGAACCGCGCTGGCGGAAGCCCGACAGCCGGAAGCTGCCGACCTTGGGGATGGAGACCGCCAGGTTCAGCTCGCCGTTGGCGTCCAGCTCGGCCAGGTGCTGCGGGTCGATGACCTCGGAGATCAGCGCACGCGGTTGCGCGGGCGTCAGCAGCTGGTCCGACAGCTGCAGCATCTGTCCGTTGATCCGGATCAGCACCGGCATGTTGGCCGACAGGTAGGTGTCGGATGCGCCTTTCTCGGCCATCAGGCGCAGGATGCGCTCCATGTTTCCCGTGCTCATGCGGTCTCCTCCGGACGGATGCTTGTCGTCAGCGTGGCGTGGTGAAGCTCGTGGCTTCAGGCCCGCAGCAGCTCGTTGATGGACGTCTTCGCGCGGGTGCCGGCGTCGACCTTCTTGACGATGATGGCGGCGTACAGGCTGTACTTGTCGTTCTTCGGCAGGCTGCCGCTGATGACGACCGAGCCGGCCGGGACGCGACCGTACGAGACGGTGTCGGTCTCGCGGTCGTAGATCGGGGTGCTCTGGCCGATGTAGACGCCCATCGAGATGACCGAGTTCTCCTCGACGATCACGCCCTCGACGATCTCCGAGCGGGCGCCGATGAAGCAGTTGTCCTCGATGATGGTCGGGTTGGCCTGCAGCGGTTCCAGCACGCCGCCGATGCCGACGCCGCCGGACAGGTGGACGTTCTTGCCGATCTGCGCGCAGGAGCCGACGGTGGCCCAGGTGTCGACCATGGTGCCTTCGTCGACGTAGGCGCCGATGTTCACGTAGGACGGCATCAGCACGACGTTCCTGGCCATGAAGCTGCCGCGACGCGCGACGGCCGGAGGCACGACGCGCACGCCGGCGGCGCGCAGCTGTTCATCGGACTGGCCGCCGAACTTGGTCGGGACCTTGTCGAAGAAGGTCATGTCGCCGGCGCCCATCTGGCGGTTGTCGTTCAGGCGGAAGGACAGCAGCACGGCCTTCTTGACCCACTGGTGCACGGTCCATTCCCCGACGGCCTTGCGTTCGGCCACGCGCAGCGTGCCGGCGTCCAGGCCGGCGATGACTTCGTCCACCGCCGCGCGCACTTCGGGGCTGTTGGCGGAGGTGAGGTTGGCGCGGCCTTCCCAGGCGAGGTCGATGATGGATTGCAGGTCTTGCGTCATGGTGCGGAGGGGTTCGGGAAAAGAGGGTGGATGCGAGGCGAATGCGGCGATGCGTGAAGCAGATCGTGGGTCGGACGGTGGGGCGGACCGGCGGGGCCGGATCAGGCGGACGTCTTGAGTTGCTTCACGAAGGAGACGATGCGGTGGGCGGCTTCCAGGCATTCGGCCTGTTCGGCCACCAGTGCCAGGCGGATGCGGCCGGCGCCGGGGTTGATCCCATGGGCGTCGCGGGCCAGCAGGCTGCCGGGCAGGACGCCGACATTGTATTGAGCGAGCAGCCCCTGGGCGAAGCCAATATCGTTACCGTCTGGCACGGCGGCCCATAGGTAGAAACCCGCGTCGGGCAGGGCGACGTCCAGGACCTCGGCCAGCAGCGGCGTGACGGCGGCGAACTTGGCGCGGTACTGCGCGCGGTTGGCGACGACGTGCTCTTCGTCGTTCCAGGCGGCGATGCTGGCGGCCTGGATCATGGGGTTCATCGCCGAGCCGTGGTAGGTCCGGTACAGCAGGAAACGCTTGATCCACGCGGCGTCGCCGGCGACGAAGCCCGAGCGCATGCCCGGCACGTTGGACCGTTTGGACAGGCTGGTGAACGCGATCAGGTTGCGGAAGTCCGGGCGGCCGAGCTGCACGGCGGCCTGCAGGCCCGACAGCGGCGCGGCGTCGGGACCGTCGCGGAAGTAGATCTCGGAATAGCACTCGTCCGAGGCGATCACGAAGCCGTGGCGGTCGCTGAGCTCGAACAGCGTCTGCCACTCGGACAGCGGCATGACCGCGCCGGTCGGATTGCCCGGCGAGCAGACGTACAGCAGCTGCGTGCGCGACCAGGTGGCCTCGTCGATCTGCGACCAGTCGGGGGCGAAGTTGCGCGCCGGATCGGAGTTGGCGAAGGCGGGCGTCGCGCCGGCGAGCAGCGCGGCACCCTCATAGATCTGATAGAACGGATTGGGACAGACGACGGTCGCGCCGGGGCGGGACGGATCGATCACGACCTGCGCGAGGGCGAACAGCGCCTCCCGCGAACCGTTCACCGGCAGGATCTGCGTGGCCGGATCGAGGCTCAGCGCATAACGCCGTTGCAGCCAGCCGGCGATGGACTCGCGCAGCGGCAGTTGACCCGCGGTGGCCGGATAGCCCGACAGCCCCTTGAGGTTGGCCATCAGCGCATCTTCAACCAGCTTGGGCGCCGGGTGCTTCGGCTCGCCGATGCCCAGCGAGATCGGGCGGAATTCGGGGTTGGGAACGATGCCCTTGGTCAGGGCGCTCAGCCGCTCGAACGGGTAGGGGTTCAGCAGCGCCAGTCGGGGATTCACCGGCGGGTTGGCCGGCGGTTGGACCGGCTGCGAAGCAGGGGTGGAGCTCATGCGCGGAATCATAGGGGGACCGGCCGCCGCCCCGGTACTTACGTCGACAACGGAGACTTGTCGCTCAGAGCGAGCCTCGACACCCTGGCGCGCCGCACCGGCAGGCCAGGCGGCCTTCGTGGTGCGTGAGGCCGTAGTCGACGGTGATTTCGTCGCCGGGTTCGAGGTCGCGCAGCGCGAAGAAGCTGATCTCGCCGTCCTCGACCTGGATGCGGGCGTTCGGCGAGCAGCTGTGGTTGGTGAACCGCATGGCATCCTGCGAGCGGCTCGCGTCGATCGCCCGAGCCGGCGACAGTTCCACCAGCATCAGTCGCTGGCTCTCCTGCGCGCGGCGTCGCGCCTCGGCGACGGTGATCGATTCGCCGGTCAGCAGCCCGAGCCGCGTGCCGGAGGGGACGGCCTCGGCCGCGAACACGCCGTAGCCGTCGATGCGGCTGCGCTTGAGCGCGACCGCGACGAACTGCGTGTCCGTGTCGTAGGCCAGGGCCATCCGTGACGCGTGCCGCTCAGCGCAACAGGCCGGTCTCGAAGCCGTGCGCGGGCAGGTCCACCGCGGGCAGCGGCTTCCAGCCCTTCTTGCGGTGCTCGGTCACGACGTTCGTGTAGATGCCGCCGCGCACGTACCACTTCGCGGTGATGCGGATGAAGCGCGGGTTGGTGACCTTCACGATGTCCTCGAGGATGGTGTTGGTCACCTTCTCGTGAAACGCGCCCTCGTCGCGGTAGCTCCAGAAGTACATCTTCAGGCTCTTGAGCTCGACGCAGTACTGGTCCGCGATCATGTCGATCGTGAAGTGCGCGAAGTCCGGCTGGCCGGTCAGCGGGCAGTGGCAGGTGAACTCGGGGATCTGGAACTGGATGACGTAGTCGCGTTCCGGCGCCGGGTTGGGGAAGACGTGGATCTCCTTGCTCGGACGGCTGGGCGGATTGGGCGGCATGTCGCGCATCTTGGGCGGGACGGCCGTGTCGGCCTTGGCCGTCTTGATCGGGGCGACCATCTTCAGCTTCGAAGCCTTGGGTGCCTTGGTGGCGGACGCGGCGGACGAGGTCGAGGCGGGCTTGACGGGGGTGTTCTTGGCCATGGGCGGGGAATGAATGCGGGTGGCGGCCGGGTCGCTGCTTCAGAGGGCGGCGGTGGCCGGAATGCGAAGGGCGCGATGGTATCATCCGCCGCGAATCGAGCGCCCCGTCAAGGGGCGTTTCCACAATCAAATCAAAGGCTTAGATCACGTGAGGGCTGCGACAGCCGGTGATCCCACCCGATGCGACTGAACTCGATCAAGCTCTCGGGCTTCAAGTCCTTTGCCGATCCGACGACCTTCCAGCTGCCCGGGCAGCTGGTCGGCGTGGTCGGCCCCAACGGCTGCGGCAAGTCCAACATCATGGACGCGGTGCGCTGGGTGCTGGGCGAAAGCAAGGCCAGCGAACTGCGCGGCGAGTCCATGCAGGACGTGATCTTCAACGGCTCGGGCAACCGCAAGCCGGCCAGCCGCTCCAGCGTGGAACTGGTGTTCGACAACGCCAGCGCGCGCGCCGGCGGCCAGTGGAACCAGTTCACCGAGATCGCCGTCAAGCGCGTCCTGACCCGCGACGGCACCAGCAGCTACTTCATCAACAACCAGCCGGTGCGCCGCCGCGACGTGCAGGACGTGTTCCTGGGCACCGGGCTGGGTCCGCGCGCCTACGCCATCATCGGCCAGGGCACGATCAGCCGGATCATCGAGTCCAAGCCCGAGGAACTGCGCATGTTCCTCGAGGAGGCTGCCGGCGTCTCCAAGTACAAGGAACGCAGACGCGAGACCGAACTGCGCCTGCGCGACACGCGCGAGAACCTGACCCGCGTCGAGGACATCCTCCGCGAGCTCAACAACAACCTCGAGAAGCTGGAGCGCCAGGCCGAGGTCGCCGCGAACTACCGCAACCTGCAGGAGCAGGGCACGCTCAAGCTGCACCAGCTGTGGTTCCTGAAGCATCGCGACGCGGCCGGCGAGGCCACGCGGGTCAAGACCGAGCACTCGGAGGCGGTCAACGCGCTCGAGGCCCGGATGGCCGAGCTACGCCACCTCGAAGCCGAGCTGGAGACCATCCGTCAGGCCCACTACGGCGCAGGCGACGAGCTGCATGCCGCGCAGGGCCGCATGGCCGAGGCGCAGATGGAAGTCAGCCGGCTGGAGGAGCGCATCCGCTACGTGGTCGAAGGCCGCCAGCGGCTGGAGCAGCGCCTGGTCGAACTGCAGGCGCAGAACCAGCAGTGGCAGGACCGCGCCGAACAGGCGCAGGCGGAGCTGGAGGACGTCGCCACGCAGATCGCCGAAGCCGAGGAGCAGAGCGAGATCCTCGCCGCCCAGGCCGAGGAGCAGGCGATGAAGCTGCCCGAGGTCGAGGATCAGGTGCGCGCCGCGCAGGGCCGCGCCAACGAGCAGCGCACGCAGGTGACGCAGGTCCAGCAGCAGATCCAGGTGCTGGCCGCGGAGAGCCGCAGCGTCGACGAACAGCTCAAGGGCCTGCGCGGCCGCCGCGAGCGCCTCGGCCAGGAACGCCAGGGACTGGCCGCGCCGCAGCACGACAAGCTCGACGAGGTGAAGCGCCTGTCGGTCGCCGCCGACGAGCAGCAGGCCGTCGCCGACGCCCGCCTGGGCGAGTGGGCCGAAGCCGCGCCCGCCGCCGACGAGGCGCGCCAGCACGCGCAGCGCGAATCGCAGCAGCAGGCCGCGAAGCTGACGGACATCGTCGCCCGCCTGACCGCGCTGCGCGCGCTGCAGGAGAAGGTGCAGACCGAAGGCAAGCTCAAGCCCTGGCTGGCCAAGCACGGTCTGCAGGACATCAAGGGCCTGTGGACGCAGCTGCACATCACGCCGGGCTGGGAGAACGCGCTCGAAGCCGCGATGCGCGAGCGCATGGGCGCGCTGTCGGTGGGCCGGCTGGAGACGGTGCAGGCCTTCGCCTCCGACCCGCCGCCGGCGCGGCTCGCGTTCTATTCGCTGCCCAGCGGCGAGATCGTCAACACGCACCGCGCGCTGTCGCCGCTGAGCGACTTGCTGAAGCTCGAGTCCAACGGCCTGAAGGCGCTGCTCAACGATTGGCTGGAAGGCATCTACACGGCGGAGTCCATCGGCGACGCGCTGGCGCAGCGTCCCAAGCTGAGCCACGGCGAACTGATCATGACCCGCGAGGGCCACGCGGTGAGCCAGTTCGCGGTGAGCTTCTACGCGCCGGACAGCGAGACCGCCGGTCTGCTGGCGCGCGCGCAGGAGATCGAGAACCTTGAACGCGAGCAGCGCGCGCAGACCCTGATCGCCGACGAGGCGCGCGCGCAGGCCGTGCGCGCCGAAGCCGCGTACACCGACGCGTCGCAGCGCCTGGCCGTGGTGCGCCGCGAGGCCTCCGAGACCCAGGCCCGCGCGCATCAGCTGCAGGTCGAATTGCTGCGTCTGGCGCAGCAGACCGAAGCCGCCGTGGCGCGCCGCACGCAGCTGGACGACGAGCTCGGCGAGATCGACGCCCAAAGCGAGGCGTTGATGGAACGCCGCATGGAAGGCGAGGCGCGCTTCGAGGAACTGGACCAGCAGCTCGCGACGACGCAGGAGAAGCACGCGGAGTTCGACGAGGCGGTGATCAACGCCGAGCGCAAGCTGACCGAGGCCCGCGAGCATCAGCGCGTGCTGGAGCGCCGCGCGCAGGAGGCGGTCTTCAGCGCCCGGGCGCTGGCGGCCAAGCGCGGCGAGCTGCAGCGCGGCATCGAGACCTCGCGCCAGCAGGTGCAGGTCAACGAGCAGACGGTGCAGAGCATGGCGCAGGAGCGCGCCGAGCTGGACGACGCCGCCGCGCAGGCCGGCCTGCAGGACGCGCTGGCGCTGAAGATGGAGCGCGAGCAGGCGCTGGCCGTCGTGCGCGCCAACTACGACGACCTCAGCCTGCGCCTCAAGCGCAGCGAAGAGCAGCGCATGACGATCGAGCGCGCGCTCGAACCGCTGCGCGAGCGCATCACCAAGCTGCAGCTCGACGAGCAGGCGGCGGCGCTGGGCGGCCAGCAGTTCATGGAACAGCTGGTGGCGCAGAACGTCGACCTGGAGGCGCTCGCGAAGAGCGTCGAGGACGGCGGCGTCAAGCTCTACGGCCTGCAGGGCGAGATCGACCGCATCAACCGCGACATCGCGGCGCTGGGCGCGGTCAACCTCGCGGCGCTGGACGAGCTGGGCGCGGCGCGCGAGCGCAAGACCTTCCTGGACTCGCAGATGGCCGACCTCACCAGCGCGATCACGACGCTGGAGGATGCGATCCACAAGATCGACCTGGAGACGCGCGATCTGCTGGGCTCGACCTTCACCCAGGTCAACGAGCACTTCGGACGCATGTTCCCCAGCCTGTTCGGCGGCGGCCAGGCCAAGCTGGTCATGACCGGCGACGAGATCCTGGACGCGGGCGTGCAGGTGATGGCGCAGCCGCCGGGCAAGAAGAACTCGACCATCCACCTGCTGTCGGGCGGCGAGAAGGCGCTGACGGCGATCGCGCTGGTGTTCGCGATCTTCCAGCTGAACCCGGCGCCGTTCTGTCTGCTGGACGAGGTGGACGCGCCGCTGGACGACGCCAACACCGAGCGCTACGCGCGGCTGGTGTCGGAGATGAGCAAGATCACGCAGTTCCTCTTCATCTCGCACAACAAGATCGCGATGGAGATGGCCAAGCAGCTGATCGGCGTGACGATGCAGGAGCAGGGCGTGTCGCGCATCGTGGCGGTGGACATGGAATCCGCGCTGGCGATGGCCGAGCAATGAGAATGACGACGGTGCGCGCGACGTGTGATCTGCGCGGGACCGCAGGAGCAAAGACGCGATGACGACGGACTGGAACCTGACGACGCTGTTGGCCGCGCTGGGCGGCGTGGTGCTGGTGGGGCTGCTGGCGCAGGGCTGGTGGAGCGCGCGCAAGGCGGGCCCGCGGCGCGCCGAGCCGATCACGCCGGCGGGCGACCGCCAGGAGCCCAGCCTGGGGAGCGCAGGCGGTGGCGGCGCGGGTGGTGCCGCCAAGGGCGAATCGCCGGTCACGCTGGACGGCGGCGCCGACGGCGAGGCGCTGGATTCGCGTGCGATGGACCTGCGCACGCTGGATGAGAGCGTGCCGGCGATGGCGCGCGTGCGCAAGGCGTCGACGCGCATCGACGCGCTGATCGATGCGATCGCGACGATGACGCCGGAGTCGCCGGTCAGCGGCGAGATGGCGCTGTCGCACCTGCCGGGCAGCCGGCGCGCCGGCACCAAGCCGTTCCACATCGAGGGTCTGAACGCGGACAGCGGCGAATGGGAACTGCCGCACCCGGGCCAGCGCTACGGCGAGTTCCAGGCGGGCCTGCAGATGGCCAACCGGAGCGGGGCGCTCAACGAGATCGAGTACTCCGAGTTCGTGCAGAAGATCCAGGGCTTCGCGGACGGCATCGGTGCGATGCCGGAGTTCCCGGACATGCTGGACGTCGTCGGCCGGGCGCGCGAGCTCGACCAGTTCGCGGCCGGTCACGACGCGCAGCTGGCGATCGTGCTGCGCGCGCGCGGCGCGGCCTGGACCCTGGGCTTCGTGCAGCAGGGCGCGTTGCGGCACGGCTTCGTGCCGGGATCGATCCCGGGCCGGCTCGTGATGCCGGCGGGCGAGGACGGCGCGCCGCCGCTGCTGACGCTGAACTTCGACGCGCAGGCGGCGCTGGCGGAGGATCCGCAGGCCTCGTCGCTGCGGGAGCTGACGCTGTCGCTGGACGTGCTGCAGACGCCCGAGGCGCTGGAGCCGTTCGCGACCTGGCAGGAATCGGCGCGCAACCTGGCGCGTGATTTCGAGGCCGACCTCTGCGACGACCGCAACCAGATCCTGAACCTGCATGCGTTCCAGTCGATCGGGCAGGAGCTGTCGGAGCTCTACAAGTCGCTGGCCGCGCGCGATCTGGCGGCGGGCAGCGCGGTGGCGAGGCGGCTGTTCAGCTGAACGCCGATCGCGCTTCGCAAGGACAACGGGCACCCGCAAGGTGCCCGTTGCTCATTGCGGCCTGCGCTTGCGCGGCCATCGACCGGCCCGCGTGAACCCGCGAACACAAGTTCGAGTCATCGCGACTCCGTGTTCATCTAGGTTGCGGATCGGTTCGTAGAGATTTCGGCTATCGCGTGATCGATGACACGTCGGCAAAGTGGGGCTTCTGTGTTGATGGACGTGTCCTCGGTAACGAGGCGCGGCGATGATGTGATGGAACGTCCCGAACCTGCGCAGGGCAGGTCACGCCCGTGGCTGACGACGCCACCCGCCAATGCCGCGCTTGCTCTTCCAACCGAGCCTGCTCCAGAGGTCGATCGGAACGTGTTTCTCCTTGCCACGACCTACGGCTCGAAGGAACAACTGGCCACGCTGCTGAAGGTCGATCCGGAAGTCGTCACTGCGCTTGAAGCTGCGCGGCAAGTCATCAGCTTCGTGGCGGAATCCCAGTCCTACCCGCTTTTCGGTCTGTTCCAGGCATTGCCCGGCGTGGCCGGGGGGCCGCTGAGCGCAATCCTGAACCGGTTCTTCGAGGCAATCGACGCCGGCGATGCATGGTTGGACGCGCGGGATATCGCGACCTTCTTTCGCGTGCCTACGCGCATGCTCGTCTGGGCAACGCCGCTGGAGGTGCTGTTGGGCCATCGCTTGTACGACCTGATGCCGGATCGCGAGGCGAGTTGGCTCTTCATGCAATCGCCTGAGTTTCGGCTGGGGGCGGTGCTGGGGGCCGTCAACGACGAACTGCAGCACCGGAGGGCAGCACGATGACACTCGCCCAGGAGTTGTTCCATGTCCCTCCGTTCAATGGACGGGAGTTGGATCTGGAGCTGGTTGATCCAGGGACGGTGACCCTGATCCGCGCCTACGATCACCCCGACGCCGACTGGCATCCGCCTCCAGCAAAGTACCGGAACAACCATGTCGACCCGCCTGTTGGGCACGACGACGAGTTTGCCGTGCTCTACACGGCATCAAACATCCAGTCCTGCGCGACCGAGGTGCGCGCCATGTTCTGGGACTGCTGGTCCAATCAAGTGCTCTGGAAACCCTCTGTGGCTGCTCGACTTCGCGTCGTCCGATTCAGCATGGGGCAACCCGGACTCTTCATTCCCATCGATGGCACCAATCGCCATGTTCTCGGTCTGGGGGGAAAACTGGAGCCGACTTACGGGTCGTCACGACGGATTGCGCTCGAACTCTTTCGCCGATATGGGCATCTCGTGCATGGTCTGAGCTATGAGTCGTTTCATCGCTTCCAGCCCGGTCGCGTGTATGCGATCTGGCATTCGCGCAAGGAGGACATGGCGCTTCAGGCGTGTCCGAATCGCCCTCGGCTTCAAGATGACGACGAATTCCTGGCTTTCCTGGATGCCCACCCATTCATCCAGCCCTTGGGAGCGGGTGAATCGCCGAGCCATGATCGACGGGCTGAAGCTGTCGAAACCTAGGCCCTTGCCGTCGTCGACAAATCGGGTGCGGCGACCAAGAGGCGCCGCACCTCCTCATCCGTCGTCTGCTCGAACCGCTCGTACCACTGGCCCACCGACCGGAAGCGCTCTGGCGTGCGCGCGCAGATGACCTCGTCCGCATCCTGCGAGATCAGGTGGCAGGTCTCCGGCGCCGACACGGGCACCGCCACGACGATCCGTGCCGGCCGCATCTCGCGCAGCGCCTGCGCGCCCGCGCGCATCGACGCGCCGGTCGCCATGCCGTCGTCCACGAGGATCACCTGCCGGCCCTCGAGCACCGGCATCGGCCTATCGCCGCGATAGAGCTTCTCCCGGCGGTGCAGTTCGCGTGTTTCCGCGCGGGTCACCAGATCGACGGCCGAGTAGCTGATCGCCAGCTGCTGCAGCACCTGCGTGTTGAGCACCCGCACATCGCCTGATGCAATGGCGCCCATCGCGTACTCCGGTTGTCCGGGCAGGCCCAGCTTGCGCACGACCAGGATATCCAGCGGCGCGTCGAGGATCCGCGCGATCTCCGCCCCGACGGGTACACCGCCGCGCGGCAGCGCCAGCACCGTGACGTCGTCGCGATGGGCGTAGGCAGACAGGCGAGCGGCCAGTTGACGCCCCGCATCGCGCCTGTCCGCGAAGCGCCGCTCGGCATTCATCAGCGATCGGGAGTGGGGCGAGGTGTCCATTGCGGCAGCGGAGCAAACCGGATGCCCGGTCGGGGCGGACGTCCGGGCCTCACGGGCGCGGGATTTGCCGATGGAAGGGTTCATCGATCCCGCCGTCGAGGTCTCCATGCCGAGCCGATCCGCCGCCACGTCTTCCCGGACCACCCGCAAGCCGCCCTCGCGCGCCGGCAGCGGCAGACGCGCCTCCAACGCCGATCGGGCCTCGCCCGGGCGGTCCCACGGCAGGGGCTCGGCGAAGGCACACGCCAAGTCCGCTTCCTCACCCTCCGCCCGCGGCGACAGCGACGACGCCCCCGCCGCCCGCCGCGCGATCTGGAAGGGCGCGATCAGCTTCGGCCTGCTGCACGTGCCGGTCGCGCTGTATCCCGCGTCGAGGGACCAGCGCGTCGACTTCGACTGGCTCGACAAGCGCACCATGGACCCGGTCGGCTACAAGCGCATCAACAAGCGCACCGGCAAGGACATCGACAAGACCCACATCGTCAAGGGCGTGAAGCAGGACAACGGCGACTACGTGCTGGTGTCCGACGACGAGATCCGCAAGGCCTATCCCACCACCACCCAGACCATCGAGATCGAGACCTTCGTGCCCGCCACGCAGGTGTCTTTCGTCTACCTGGAGAAGCCGTACTACCTGGAGCCGATCGGCAAGTCCGGCAAGGTCTACGCGCTGCTGCGCGAGGCGATGGCCGACGCCGGCCTGATCGCGATCGCGCGGCTGGTGATCCACAGCAAGGAGCACCTGGCCGCGCTGCTGCCGGCCGGGCCGGCGCTGATGATCGGGATGCTGCGCTGGGCCAACGAGATCCGTCCCTGCGACGACCTGAACCTGCCGGCCGAAGGCAAGTCCGCGCACGGCTTCAAGGCGGCGGAGCTGCAGATGGCCCGCCAGCTGATCGACGAAATGAGCAACGACTGGCATCCCGAGGATTACCACGACGAGTTCACCGCCGCGATCCGCGGCCTGATCGCGCGCAAGGTCGACGAGGGCGAGACCGAAACCGTCACGCCGCTCGAAGCGGCGCCCGAGTCCGCGGGCGAGGGCGGCAACGTCGTCGACCTCACCGAGCTGCTGCGGCGCAGCCTCGGCGGCAAGTCGAAGAAGAAGGCCGCCTGAGCGCGCGGCCCGCGCCGGGAGTTCCCGATGCCGACCGCACCGCGCCACGATCCGCTGACCCGCTATCGCCAGAAACGCGACTTCCGCATCACGCCCGAGCCGGACGACACGCCGAGGAAGTCTTCGGCGAGGACGTCCGACAGAGCTGCCGCGAAGAAGTCTTCCAGAACGTCCGCGAAGAAGTCCGCACAGGCGCTGTCCTTCGTCATCCAGAAGCACTGGGCCAGCCACCTGCACTACGACTTCCGCCTGGAACTCGACGGCGTGCTGCTGAGCTGGGCCGTGCCCAAGGGCCCGTCCTACGACCCGAAGGAGCGCCGCATGGCGATCCATGTCGAGGACCATCCGCTGTCGTACGGCGGCTTCGAGGGCACGATCCCGCCGAAGCAGTACGGCGCTGGCGAGGTGATCGTCTGGGACAACGGCACCTGGACGCCCGAAGGCGACCCGCACGACGGCCTGCGCGACGGCAAGCTCGTGTTCCGGTTGCACGGGCACAAGCTCGCCGGACTCTGGCAACTGATCCGCACCTCGCGGGACACGACCAAGCGCGAGCAGTGGCTGCTGATCAAGAAGCACGACGGGCGCGAGCGTCCCCACGCGGATTACGACGTCACCGTCGAACTGCCGGACAGCGTGATCCAGCATCCTCTGGGACCGGCCGAGACGAGAGACGGCGCCGCGACCGATGGCGTTGCCGACAACAACCTTGCCTCCCGCGGTGCGAAGGCGGCTGACGTCGATGCCGATGTGGCCGGCGATCCCGATCTCAGTCGCGCGAAGAAGGCGCGCCTGCCCGCCGAACTCACGCCGCAGCTGGCGACGCTCGTCAGCGCGACGCCGCCCGGCGACTGGATCGCCGAGGCCAAGTTCGACGGTTACCGGCTGATGGCCCGCGTCGACAAGGGCAAGGTCCGGCTGATGACCCGCGGGGGCAACGACTGGACGTCGCGGCTGCCGTCGCTGGCGGAGGCGCTCGCGGACCTCGACCTCGACAACGGCTGGCTGGACGGCGAGATCGTCGTGCTGCGAGACGACGGCGCGCCCGACTTCAACCTGCTGCAGAACGCCATCGGCCATCCGAAGCGCACGCGGCACGAGGACATCGTCTACTTCCTGTTCGACGTGCCGTTCCTCAACGGGCACGACCTGCGCGAGGTGCCGCTGATCCATCGACGCGCCGTGCTGCGCGCGCTGATGGCGGATCACGAAGGCGAGCGCCTGCGCTTCAGCGAGGACTTCGCGGTGCCGCCCGAGGAGATGCTCGCCGCGGCGTGCCAGATGCGGCTGGAAGGCCTGATCCTGAAACGGCCCGACAGCGGCTACGTGTCCGCGCGCAGCGACGCGTGGGTGAAGCTGAAATGCCAGCAGCGGCAGGAGTTCGTCGTCGTCGGGTTCACGGACCGGTCGGACGGCGCGAAGGCGCTGGGCAGTCTGCTGCTCGGCTACTACGAGGACGGCGAACTGCGCTATGCCGGGCGCGTGGGCACCGGCTGGTCGCTGAAGCAGGCCGGCGAGATGCACAAGCGCCTGTCCGCCCTCGAGATCAAGACACCGCATTTCGACGAGGACACCATCGCCCGCAGCCATTGGGCGCGCATCGCCGGACGCTCCGGCGGCGCCGCGCGCTGGGTGCGCCCCAAGCTCGTCGCGGAGGTCGCCTTCGCGGAATGGACGCCGGAGGGCCACGTGCGCCATGCCTCGTTCCAGGGCGAGCGCGAGGACAAGGCGCCCAAGGACATCGGAAGAGAGTCGGCCAAACCAGCGGACGAAGTCAGGAGCCGGAAGATGCCGACATCCACCCCGAAACCGCCAGTCAAGCGCGCCGGCAAGAAGGCTGACGCGTCGGCGTCGACCGCCTCGGGCCAGTTGCGCATCACCCATCCCGAACGGGTGATCGATCCGTCCACTGGTCACACGAAGATCGAGCTGGTCCGCTACTACGAGAGCGTGATGACGTGGATGCAGCCGCACCTCGGCCGTCGGCCGGTGGCGATCGTGCGCGCGCCCGACGGCATCGAGGGGCAGCTGTTCTTCCAGAAGCACGTGGAGGGCGACGCGCTGATCGTCCTCGCCGATCCGGCCGAGCTCATGCAGCTCACGCAGATGAACGCGATCGAGTTCCACACCTGGAACGCGCAGGACGACAAGCCCGATCGCGCGGACCGCTTCATCATCGACCTGGATCCGGGCGAAGGCGTCGCGTTCCCCGCGGTCGTGGAGGCGGCTCGCATCACGCGCGCGCTGCTCAAGGAACTCGGCCTGCATGCCTGGTTGAAGACCAGCGGCGGCAAGGGACTCCACGTCGTCGTCCCGCTGGCGCGGCGCCACGATCACGCGACGACGAAGGCCTTCAGCCACGCCCTCGTGCAGCATCTGGCCGAGACCTTCCCGAAGAAGTTCTCCGCCAGGAGCGGCCCGAAGAACCGCGTCGGGAAGATCTTCCCGGACTATCTGCGCAACGGCGAAGGGCAGACCACCGCCTGCGCGTTCTCCGTGCGCGCGCGGCCCGGGCTGGGCGTCTCGATGCCGATCGACTGGGACGAACTCGGCGACGTGAAGCGCGCCGACCAGTGGACGCTCGCGAACGCGCGGGATCGCCTCAGCTTCCAGAAGATCGACCCGTGGCGGGACTACTGGAAGAGCCGGCAGACCTTGACGAAGGGCATGAAGCTGCTCGGCCTGTGAGGTCGCTGCTCATGCGGAGGTCGAGACGCACCCCCTCCCGCAAGCCGCATGGACCGAGGGCAGGGGCGGTGGCGGTGGCCGGGCTCGGTCAGGGCGCCAGCGCCATCCCGATGGCCGCCTCGCAATGGATGAGTGCCGTATCGAAGACGGGCACGGAGACGTTGTCGGCGTCGAGCAGCATGCCGACCTCGGTGCAGCCGAGGATCATGCAGTCGGCTCCCTGAGCCACGAGGCGGCGCGCGACGTCTTCGAATCGCGAGCGGCTGTCGACCGTCGTGATGTCCTTGCAGAGCTCGTCGTAGATGATGCGATGCACGTCCGCGCGATCATCGTCGACGGGAACCAGCGGCTGGAGTCCGGCCGCCTTGAGGCGATCGACGTAGAACGTCTGCTCCATCGTGAATGCGGTCGCGATCAGACCCGGCGTCTTCAGCGCCGATGTCGTGATCCGTTCTGCCGTGGCATCCGCGATGTGCAGCAGCGGGATGCCGACGCCACCCATCATCTGATCGGCCAGCTTGTGCATCGTGTTCGTCGCCAGGACGATGAAGTCCGCGCCGCCGCGTTCGAGCGCCTTGGCCTCCGCGTTCAGGATCTCGCCTGCTTCCTCCCAGCGTCCCGCGGCCTGCAGCCGCTCGATCCTCGCGAAGTCGAGGGACCGGATGAGCAGCTCCGGCGAATGCAGCCCGCCGAGCCGGCGGCGCGTGATCTCGCACATCTGGCGGTAGTAGGTCTGCGTCGACGCTGCGGACATGCCGCCGAGGATTCCGATGAGCTTCATGGCGGTTCGGGTCGGTGGGCGCTGAGATTGATCAGCAGGCAGCGTAGCACCTGCCCGTCTGACAAGACGCTTCGGTGAAAGCGGACGCTTTTCTCCGATGCATACTTCGAGCCGTCGTCGCACCCGCCCGTCGGACTTCACGGCGGCGCCATTCTCCAGAGAGAAGCGAGTTCGAGCGTGGTCCGGAAATCCTTCAGCGAAGCTCAATACAAGTTCCTTCAAACGCTGATCGGAATGAGTGGCGGCACTCGTCTGATCGACCGTGAAGATTGGATGGGAACCCCGGCCTGGGAAAGAGAGCGATGCGTCGAGGCCATGGGGCCCATGCGCACCCATTGGCCGTTCGGTGTCGAAGATCTGACCAGACTGGAAGACATGCTCACGCGCTGCCTTCGACACTATGAAGACGGGCAACTCGATGCCGGCGACTATCTTGTCCGCGACATCGAGGAGCTCCTTTATCTCGTTCGGCAGAAACGTTGAGACGCAGGCGTGATGCGTGCCAGCGTCCCCATCCAGATCTCCCGGTTTGTCGACGACCACGAGCCGGGCTTCATCGAGTGCGTGCTCGTCGACGCATTCGGAAAGTCCCACGTCTTCATCGAGAAGGTGCCGGTCGTCACGACCGAAGATCTACGTTCGACGAGCACGTACCCGCGCCCGGGTACCCTCGATGGCGAGATCGTCGCCGGGTGGATTGACCACAGCGGGCGGGCGCTCATGCGTATCGACACCGAACGACCGTGGAACGTCGAGTCCGCCGAAGGACTGACGCAGTTCGTCGTGGCGAACCGCGATGCGCGAGCGAGCGGCTCTCCTGAAATGAGCAAGAAGAAGAGCGAAGGGGCAGAGCGGCGCATGCCGCCGGCGTCGAAAGACTTTGTCGTCTACACCTTGTCCGGGCTTCTGAGCGCCTCGAAGCGCGTCGAATACAGGCAGAAGTGTCGCGAACAGGCCCTGCACCTGCTGCGGTTCATCAGAGACAACGGCCTCAACGACGCTGCGCTGCCATCTGAACCCATCGATGACCTCGTCATCAAGGCATCGGACCTCACCCGCGAAGGCCTGGCGACGATGCGGGAAGGACTGCGACAGTGGGTGAGTGCGCAGGACCGAGGCGGCGCCTCAAATGACATGGCGATCCTGGATGCGGCGCTAGCGAAGGTGCGACACAACGGCGGCGACCACGGGGTCAAGTCTTGACCCCGCCCGGAGGTTGGGGACGGAGAGAAGGCGGTCACGTCTGCGCTTCACGTTCAGTCCCACCCGGACCGCCGACCGCGAGGCGGCGTTCAGAGGCGGACGCCGTGTAGGTTTCCGGGCCTTCGGAAAGTCCCTGAAGCACCTCGCCCGCCGGTGTGAAGTAACGGCTGTGCGATTGCCATCAACCCGGCATGACTCGCTCCTATACTCCGCGTCCATCACGCCGGAGCGGTCCCGTTCAGAGGACCGCGGCGACCGATCTTTCAACGGGGAGGAACCCATGATTTCAGCGAAGCGCACGCATGCCGCCATCCTGGCGGCGATCTCGACCTTCATCGTCGCGGCTTGCGGCGGCGGCGGTGATGCCGGCTCGGACTCGGCCGCCCGGGCCTCGTCGGTGCCGACGACGCTCAGCACCAACCAGCAGATCTTCGAAAGCTTCGTCCTGGCACCCGCCGAGGGCAGCTATTTCCTGCACTGGAACCTGAACTACTCCGGCGCGCAGACCGCCGGGGTGAGCTACGCGTATTCGGACTTCGGCCTGCTGACGGCCTCGCCGTTGACGAACGGCCCGCAGCCCAGCCCGCAGAGCGCTCCCCACAACATCACCAGCACGCTGGCGCTGCCCACGCCGGGCGTCACGCGCGTGCTGAAGAACGGCGCCGTGCTTCTCGCGAGCAGGGCCAGCACGGTGTCGTACGTCGGCGATGACGTGCGTGTGGACTCGCTCGCCGCGGACGGCGTCACCGTGGTGTTCTCCGAGGTTCGCAACAACTACGAAACCGTGGCGCTGACCGGTCTCGTCAAGTCGGCGCCGGCGGACTTCGCGCACTTCCACAACTCGTTCTTCTCGAACGCGAATGTGCTCGACGCGACCGCGACGTATCTGCCCGGCGCGGCCTACCTCAAGTTCGACCAGACCAACAAGGGCGACCGCTACAACGCCTTCGACTGCACGACGGCGACCACCGGTACCAACATCACGCCGTGCCGCACTGCCACGTCGCTGACGGCCGCGCTCACCGCGGGCATCACGTCCAACAGCGACGGCACCACGTATCGCCTGGCCAACGGCACCATCACCACGGTCGACGGCGTGTCGGTCTGGGTGGCGACCAATCCGCGTCCGCAGTCGGCCACGATGACCTCGACGGTGCAGTACCGCGTCTACTTCGAGCTGAACGGCAACGTCTACACCGGCGGACTGATCAAGGACGGCGCGCTGATGGGCGACAGCTACTACGTGTCGAATCCCGCCGGCACCACGGTCGCCCAGCGGATCACCTTCCTGCCCTTCGACATCCGCATGAACAAGGCCGCGCATGACAGCATCGCGGCGGCGATGAAGATCTGATCAGGCGCTGATCAGACGCGCACCGGCGTCGGCCTGGGAAGGCCGGCGCCTGCGCTGCGGAATCGGCAGTGGTTCGTCGACGACGGTCAGCGGACCGGACGGCGCCGACCGTCCTCGTCGACCCAGTAGCGGCCGCCGTTGCCGTCCGAGTAGACCTCGCGCTCGCGACCGTCGACGAGCAGTCGACCGATGACGGCGCCGGCGACCGCGCCGACCACGGCGCCCGTCACGGCGCTGCCGCCGGCCACGGCTCCGACGACCGCGCCGCCGACGGCGCCCACGCCCGCATTGCGCGCGTCACGTGTTGCACAACCGACCGTCATGGCGGCGCAGGCGGCGATGAGCGCCGCGTTCCTGAGAAGAGATGTCCTCATGGCTTTCCTCAACGATGTTGGTGGATGACCCAGCACGGCAAGCGCTGTGCCTTTCCGCTGTCTTTCCTTCCGCCTTTACCTTTGTCTTTGCGGCACTAACGCGGTCTTGACGAGCGCGGACGTCGGAAGAGGTAGCACGGCTTCACATACTCAACACAAAGAGAAATAGTGCGCACCTGCCTCTCAGGATGGGCGATATGCGCCTCCTATACTCGCCGCCGCCAAAACGCCGGAGCGGTCCCGTCGATGGACCGCCAGGCAACGAATTCAACGGGAGGAGGACCTCATGGTCTCAGTGAAGTGCAAGAACGCTGCCGCATTGGCAGCCCTGTCGGTCCTGGTCGCAGCCTGCGGCGGAGGCGGTTCGGACGACAGCCCGGCGCCCGTCATCGCCACGCAGCCGATCAATGCCACCGTGCTCACCGACGGCACGACGATGTTCACGGTCGTGGCCACGGGCTCCGGTCTCGGGTACCAGTGGCAGAAGAACGGCGTGGCCATCGCGGGCGCCACGAGCGCGTCGTACCAGACGCCGGCGGTCACGTCCGCGGACAGCGGCGCGAAGTACACGGTCGTGGTGACGAACTCGTCGGGCAGCGTCACGAGCTCGGCCGCGCAGCTGACGCTGCAACTGAGCGCCAACCAGCAGGCCTTCGAGAACCTGATCCTGTCGCCCGCCGCGGGCAGCTACTACCTGCACTGGAACCTGAACTACGCGGGCGGTCAGACCAGCGGCGTCAACTACGCCTACTCGGACTACGGCCTGATGTCGGCGTCGCCGCTGACGAACGGTCCGCAGACCAACGCGCAGAGCGCGGCCCGCAACCTCACGACCACGCTGGCGCTGCCCGCTCCGTCGTCGCCGACGCGGGTGCTCAAGGGCGGCGCGGTGCTGGTCGTCGGAGCATCGAGCAAGGTGACCTACGTCAGCAGCGACGTGCGCGTCGACTCGCTGGCCGTGGACAACACCACGGTGGCGTACTCCGAGGTCCGCAGCAACTACGAGACCGTGCCGCTGACCGGCCTGGTCACCTCGGCGCCGGCGGACTTCGCGCACTTCCACAACTCGTTCTTCTCGAACGCGAACATCCTGAACGCGACGGCCACGTATGCGGCGGGCTCGAGCTACCTCAAGTTCGCGCAGACGAACAAGGGCGACCGCTACAACGTCTTCGACTGCACGACGGCGACCACCGGCGCCGCGGTCACGCCGTGCCGCACGGGCATGACGCTGACGGCCGCGATGACCGCCGGCATCGTGTCCAACAGCGACGGCACGACCTACCAACTGGCCAACGGCACGGTTCGCACCGTCGACGGCGTGCCGGTCTGGGTGGCGACTGCCCCGCGTCCGCAGTCGGCGACGCTGAGCTCGACGGTCCAGTACCGCATCTACTTCGAGCTGGGCGGCAACGTCTACACCGGCGCGCTGATCAAGGACGGCACGCTGCTGGGCGGCGGCTACTACGTGTCGAATCCGACGGGCACCACGGCTGTCGAGCGGCTCACGTTCCTGCCCTTCGACATCCGCATGAACAAGGCCGCGCATGACAGCCTGCTGGCAGCGATGAAGATCTGACGCTGCCCTCGCCGAGCCGGTTCACCCGGCTCTTCCATCGCCGCCGGCTTTCGCGTTCAACGCGGGGTCCGGCGGCGATGCCGTTTCAGAGTTCATCGATGGCGTGGTCATCGCTGCGCCGCCGTGTAATCTCCGGCTTGTGCCGCTGCACCCGGGCGGGCAACGCGATTGCCCCGCTCGATTCGGACCGCTTCGCGGTCTCACGTCACCAGAAGGGAACACGACGATGATGATCATCATGGGCGCCTTCGGGCATGTGGGATCCGAAGTGGTGAAGGCCTTGCTGCGCGAGGAGCAGGAGGTCATCGTCGTGACGCACGACCCGGGTCACGCGTGGCGATGGGAGGGCACCGGCGCGCAGGTCGCGCTGGCGGACGTGAACGATCCCGACGCCTTGCGCGCCGTGTTCAGGCAGGGACGGCGGGCGTTCCTCCTCAACCCGCCGGCGGCGGTGGACGGCGATACCGACAAGACCGAGCGGCGCACGGTGGCGCGTCTTCTCGAGGCCTTGAAGGACAGCGGCCTCGAGAAGGTGGTGGCCGAGTCGACCAGCGGCGCCCGTCCCGGCGAGCGCCTGGGCGACCTGAATGTGCTCTGGGAGCTTGAGGAGCGGCTGCAGCATCAGCCGATTCCCGCGGCGATCAATCGCGCCGGCTTCTACATGAGCAACTGGGATGCGCAGCTCGACGCGGTGCGCGAGTCCGGGGAGCTCGTCTCGCTGTTCCCCGCCGACCTGCGACTGCCGATGGCTGCCCCGCGCGATCTCGGCGAGATCGCGGCGCGCCGCCTGATGTCGTCGCTCGACGATGTGGGCGTGCAACACCTCGAGGGCCCCGAGCGCTACTGCGCGAACGACGTCGCCGCCGCGTTCGCCGCGGCGCTGCAGCGGGATGTCCGCGTGGTCGTCACGCCGCGGGAGCAGTGGGAGGCGTCGTTCCGCGGATTGGGGTTCTCGCAGGCGGCGGCGGAGTCCTATGCGCGCATGACCGGCGCCACGCTCGACGGCCTCGAACTGCCCGAGGTGTCCATCAAGGGACGCGTCACGATCGACGAGTACGTGAGCGATCTGGTCGAGGCGACGCGTCCGTAGCGTGACCGCAGTCCATCGGACAGGGGTCACGCCGGGTCGGCTTCAGCCCCCGATCACTTGATCGAGAAGCTGTCTCCGTACACCTTCCAGTTCAGCGGCGTCTTCAGGTCCAGGTTGCCGGCCTTGAGCCACACACGCTGCGCGGTCTCGACGCGGGTGACGTCGCTGTGCGCCTCTTCGGTCTTCATCGCCGCCACGCGGGCGTCGAGGAAGGCGTTGAGGTAGGCGGTCTCGTTGCCGCCCTGCGCCGGCGTCTTGGCCTTGGCCATGGCCGCCTTGCGGATGCCGCCGAAGCTCACGCCGCTGTTGCCCGGGCCGTGCATCACGATCGCGTCGTAGTAGATGAACTGGCCCAGCGCCCGCAGCCCGTCGTTCTTGGCCTGCTGCACCGAGGGGTTGAAGTAGACGCGGTCGCGCTCATGGTCCTGCGCCTGCTGGAACAGCGTGTCGCTCGCGGCCGTCTTCCAGTCGCCCTGGAAGTTGGGATCCAGCCCCGCGTGCGAGTCGCTGCCGTTGACCGAGCGCAGCGCGTTCAGGTACTTCGCCAGCACGTTGTTCGGCTTGACCGAGTTGTAGTACTGGACCAGTTCCAGCATGTCGCCGGTGCCCGAGCAGAAGCCGATGATGCCGGCGGTGTAGCCGCGGCCGTCGCGGATGTCCTGGATGTAGCGGTACTGCGCCTTCCAGTCCAGCGACGAGTTCTCCGCGCTGGAGACGATCTGCATCGCGATGTCCTTGACCTTCGGGTCGGACAGGCCGGCCGAAGGTGCCGGCGCGGGAGCCGGGGCGGGCGAGGGCGCCGGTGCGGGGGAAGGTGCGGGAGAGGGTGCGGGAGCGGGCGAAGGCGCCGGGGCCGGCGACGGTGCGGGCGCCGGCGTGCCGACGGCCTTCAGCTTCCAGCGCTGGTTGGCGCCGCCCGTGCAATCCCACTGCTGGATCGCGCCGCCGGCGGCCATCGAGTGATCCTTCACGTCGACGCACTTGTTGCTGTGGCGCGCCTTCAGCGTGTAGCCGTCCGCGGACGGCGTGACGAGGAAGCGCTGGTTGTCCGTCGCCGCCGTCGCCCATTGCTGGATCAGCGCGCCGTTGGCGGTGGAGACGTCGGTCACGTCCAGCGACTTGCCGCTGGCTACGTTGACCAGGCGGTAGCTGCCGCCGGTGTCCGCGCGCAATTCGAAGCGCTGCGAGGTCTGCGTGCCGCAGCGGTTCTGCTGCAGCTTCGTGCCGTTGGCGCCGACGTTGCCGGTGAAGTCCAGGCACAGGCCGGACTCGCCCGATTCGATGGTGTAGATGCCGGCCGCGACGGTGACGGCGCCGGCGGCGAGGGCGCGCGCGTCCGGCGCGTTCTCGACGGCGTCGGAAGCAGCGGAGGCTTCGACATCGGCGGACTGGCCGAAGGCGCTCTTGCCGTCTTCGCCGCCTCCGCCGCCGCAGGCGGTCAGGCAGGCGCTGGCGACCGCCAGCAGCGCCGGCGCGGTCAGGAGACTCGAAGCACGCGGGGGCCGCGGAGGGGCGGGAAAGCGAGGGTTCATGACTCAGACTCCGGTTAAGGGCCGAAAACGGCGGAGAAGGTGAAGAAGGGGGCGAAGAAAGGGCCGGGCAGGACCCGCCCCTGCGCCGCAGGCGCGATGCCTGCGGCGGTGTGGTCAGGGGACAGGTCTTGCCGGCGAGGTGGCGCGCGTCGTCGGCGACGTCGGCGACGAGCGACGCGCGGGAGTCGGGCGTACCGGATGGGCGCGCCCGGGTGCGGATCCGACGCGCCCCGAAGGGCGCGTCATCCCCGCGGGGTTACTTCCATTCGGAAGACTGCAGCAGCGGATCGACCGTCAGGCCGAAGCTCTGGCCGACCTTCTGGCCGACGGTGCCGGGCGTTGCCAGCGGCGCGGAGCCGCAGGTGCCGCCGCCCGTCTTGATGATGGCCCACAGCATCGCGCCGTCCCGCGCATTGCGGTTGGAAGCGGTCCCGTTCAGCACCGCGTTGGTGTAGCGCTGCACCGAGTACGGCTGGTTGAGGTTGGCGCCGTACTGGCTCTTCAGGTTGCGCGAACCGACGCACTGCGCGTCGCCGTCGTTGACCACCAGCAGGCCGCCGGCCCAGCCTTCAGGCGCGGGCTCCAGGCCGATGGACACGATGGTCTTGGCCGGGAACAGCGAACGGTAGTCGTTGTACGCGGTCACGCCGTCGTAGTTCTCGAAGCGCGCGTCGTAGCTCATCACGTTGACCATGTCGAGCATGTTGGCCACGGCCGGGAACTTGCGCACCACCGCGCGCTCGCGACCGGCGTTGCCGCCCCAGAACGACAGGCGGCCCGAGCAGGACGCGTCGGCCGAGGTCGCCGAGGTGCAGTCCGCGCCCGTCGACCAGCCGGCCAGCGTCAGCACGCGGCCGTTGCCGGCGATGTCCACCGCGCGGCGCAGCGCCTTGATGACGTTGGCGTAGCGGTCGACGTCGCCGTCGGTCTCGTAGTCGACGTCCAGGCCGTCGAAGCCGAGTTCCGTCTGGATCTTGGCCAGCGCGTTGATGGTCGGTCCGTTGCCGGCCGCGCCTTCCGCGGCGAGCGTGCCCCAGTTGTTGTAGGTCGCGCCGCCCACGGCCAGGATGACCTTCTGGTTGCGCTGGTGCAGCACGTCGATGGCGGCCTTGATGTCACGCGGCGTCGCGTTGAAGTTGATGCCGGTGCCCGAGAAGGTGTTGGCCGACAGCCCCGCCCACGAGAAGGCCGGATCCGCGAAGGACACCATCACGTGGGTGTAGGTGGCCGGCGTGCGCGCGAACTTGCTGGCCTTGTAGACGTCGTTGGCCGACTTGCCGGTGGCGTCGAACCAGTTGTCGCTCCAGGTCGGGTAGTAGCCGACGTAGACGCGGCGCGTCTGCGTGGCCTTCAGCGCTTCGGGCAGCGTCAGCGCGCCGCCGGGCGAAGGCGCCGGCGCGGGGCTGGGCGACGGGGCAGGCGAGGGCGACGGTGCCGGGGAAGGTGCCGGAGAAGGCGAGGGAGCCGGCGACGGCGACGGGGCCGGCGTCGGCGCGGGCGCCGGTGCCGGGGAGCCGCTGCAGCTGGCCGAGGTCGCCGTCCACAGCGACGGGGTCGCGGCCGGGTTCCAGCCGGTGCCGACCCACGCGGTGTGGGTCACCAGCGCCTTGTAGGTCTTGCCTTGATAGCTGACCACCTGGCCGGCGGTGAAGGTCTTGCCTTCGGCCCAGGCCACGCAGGTGCCGGGGTTGGGCGCCGGAGCGGGCGACGGGCTCGGTGCGGGGCTCGGGCTCGGAGCCGGCGTGGGGGAAGGCGACGGCGCCGGGGCGGGCGGCTGCGGCGCCGGCGGCGGGGTGGTCGAGCCGTTCTTCGCCGCGGCGAAGGCCTGCCAGTATTCGAAGTCGCGGGTGTTGGCGCGGCTGTATTCGCCCAGGGCGCCGTTGCCGACGCGGTCGCGCTGCGCGGCCCAGTAGGACAGCAGGCCCACGCCCTTCTGCTTGGCGAAGTTGGCCACCGTCACGGCGTCGGCCGGGGTGAAGGTCTCGGACGCCACGTCGTTCTGGCCGATCATCGGCGTGATGCCGATCATGGCCCACAGCTGCGCATCGGACTTGGCCGGATACAGCGACTTCAGCTGCGCCACGGTCTGCGTCGCGGCGGAGATGGCCAGGTCGCCCATCTTCTTGCCGCCGCTGTAGTAGCTGCCGTAGTCCATCGTCATCAGGTTGACGATGCTGATCTTCACGCCCGACTGCGACGCGCCGCGCAGCAGCTCGACCGCTTCGCGCTGCAGGCCGCCGGTGTCGTTGGCGTTGACGTAGGGCACCACCGGCAGGGTGAACGAGGTGTACAGGTCCGGATAGATCGATTGCAGCTGCAGGATCGCGGCGTTGCGCACGCCGTTCAGGCGCGTGTCGCCGAGCTGGCCGCCTTCGATGTCCCAGTCGATGGAGCGCGTGCCGTTGGCGTCGATCAGGCGGCGCAGCTGCGCGACCAGGTCGTTCACCGAGCAGGTCGATTCCAGGTAGGTGCCGTTGGCGCCGCCGAAGGACAGGATGACCCGGCCGCCGGACTTGATGTAGGCCTTGATGTCAGCCTGGAAGCTGGGGTTGCTGATGGTCGTTTCCAGACCGCCGCCCACCGTGCAGCCGCCGCCCGACACGCCGAAGGCGAGGGTCACCGCGTCGATGCCGGCCTTGGACTTGGCTTCGCTCAGCGTCTTGATGCCGTACGAGCCGCTGCCGAATCCCCAGGTGAAGAAGTAGGGCGCGACGATCGTGCCCGCCTGGGCCTGCGATCCCGCGGCCAGCAGCGCGGCGGCCAACGCCACCGCCTTGATTTGTCCAGTACGCATGTGAATCACTCCTGCTGTCCTCGCACCGGTGGGCGTGCGGGGTTGTTGTTCGCGATAAAACCACCATGAAACCAGTGGCGGAATGTAGGAACAGCAGGGAAAAGACGCTGTGACAAGCAGTATGCGGACGAAGTATCGGAGTGTGTCGAATACTGCAAAACATCGCAGCGCCGTCAACACTCAATACTTTCCTGTGGCTTGAATATGGGACGACGGCACCCGAACGGTGCATCCCCGCCGACGAGCGGTGAAAGTCGTTGATGTGTAAGGGAGTGAAGGCGATCCGACGAACGGCAGATCGGGCGCTGGCCGCGCGATCGGAGTGTGGCGGATCTTTCTACCTCTTTCGGGCGAAGAATTGACAGGTTTGAAAACAAATGTGCGCGACCATCTGTCCATCGCTGGGGGAATGAGGTATTCCGACCGCTGATCGGAAACAGCCGGACACGGTCGCAGTATTCGATTGGTATTTCTTCTTCCTAGACTCGCGCCACTTTCAGGAGGAAATCGTCATGGCATGGAATCAAGGACGGGCGTGGCCGCTGCACGCGCTGCTGGCGGCGGGCTGGATCGCCGCGATGGGGTTGCCGGCGGACGCCGACGCGGCCACGCTGCGCGCGGTGGCCAACAACAACTTCGTGAGCGCGACGGCCACCGGCACGTCGTACCTCACCGCGACCGCGGGCGCCGCCCAGAGCTGGGAGCAGTTCGACGTCGTCAACAACAGCAACGGCACGGTGTCGTTCCGGGCGCGCATCAGCGGGAACTTCGTCTCCGCCGACCTCAACCTGGCGCAGCCCAACACCGGCCGCCTGATCGCCAACCGGCGTGTCGCCGACGCGTGGGAGCAATTCACCGTCGTGCCGCAGTCCAACGGGACGGTGGCGCTGCGTTCGGCGGCCAACGGCCAGTACGTGTCGGCCGATCTGAACCTGGGCGGCGTGCTCGTGGCCAACCGCAACGTGGTCCAGGCCTGGGAGCAGTTCGTCATCGCGGATCAGCCGACCACGCCGCCCACGAATCCGCCGACCACCGGCACGCCGCCGGACTTCGGGTCCAGCGTGCACATCGTCAGCCCGACCACGCCCAACCTGCAGGGCGTCATCGACGGCATCTACAACGCGCAGCAGCCCAACCACTTCGGGCCGCGCCGCGACGCCATCCTGCTGACGCCGGGCACCTACAACAACCTGCGCATCCCGGTGGGCTTCTACACGCAGGTGCTGGGCCTGGGCAGCCATCCGGACCAGGTCCACGTCAACGGCGACCTGCGCTCCAACGCCTTCCTGGGCGGCGACAACGCGACGCAGAACTTCTGGCGCGGGGCGGAGAACTTCTCGGTCACGCCGAGCCTGGGCATCGGCAACAACACGATGCAATGGGCGGTCTCGCAGGCCATCCCGTTCCGGCGCATGCACGTGCGCGGCAACATCAAGCTCAACCAGAACGGCGGCTGGTCCAGCGGCGGCTGGTTCTCCGACGTGCTGATCGACGGGCAGGTGAACTCCGCCAGCCAGCAGCAATGGATCTCGCGCAACAGCCAGTGGGGCAGCTGGACGGGCTCCAACTGGAACATGGTGTTCGTGGGCGTGCCCAACCCGCCGGCGGGCAACTTCCCGACCGCGGGCCAGCGCTACACCAAGATCGCGCAGACGCCGGTGGTCCGCGAGAAGCCTTTCCTCTTCATCGACACCGACGGCAGCTACGCAGTGCGCGTGCCCGCGCTGCGCCAGAACAGCAGCGGCATCTCCTGGGCCAACGGCGCGGCGACGCCGGGACGCACGATCCCGATCGGGCAGTTCTACATCGCCAAGCCGGGCGATAGCGCGGCGGCGATCAACACGCAGCTGGCGGCCGGCAAGCACCTGCTGTTCACACCTGGCACCTTCGTGCTGACGCAGCCGCTGCGCGTGAACAACCCGGACACGGTGGTGCTGGGCATCGGCTTCCCGACGCTGCGCTCGGACAACGGCCAGCCGCTGATGCAGACGGCGGACGTGGACGGGCTGACGATCTCGGGTCTGTTCTTCGATGCGGGCGCGACGGAATCCGGCGTGCTGCTCGAAGTCGGCCCGAACGGCGCGGCGGCCAACCACGCGGCCAATCCGACGGTGCTGCACGACCTGTTCTTCCGCATCGGCGGCGCGGCGGCGGGCAAGGTCCGCATCGCGCTGAGCGTCAACGCGAACAACACCATCGTGGACCACACCTGGCTCTGGCGCGCCGACCACGGCGCCGGCGTGGGCTGGACGCAGAACCCGTCGGAGAACGGCCTCTGGGTCAACGGCAACGACGTGACCATGTACGGCCTGTTCGTCGAGCACTTCCAGAAGCACCAGGTGGTCTGGAACGGCAACGGCGGCCGGGTGTATTTCTACCAGTCGGAGATCCCGTACGACCCGCAGAGCCAGGCCGGCTGGAACAGCCCGACGGGCCGCGGCTGGGCCTCGTACAAGGTGGCGGACAACGTCACCAGCCATGAGGCGTGGGGACTGGGCGTCTACAGCGTGTTCACCAACGGCGGCATCCTGCTGGATCGCGCGATCGAAGCGCCGGTCAACGGCAACGTGCGCTTCCACAACATGATCTCGGTCTGCCTGGGCGGCAACGGCGGCATCGTGCACGTCATCAACAACACCGGCGCGCAGACCGGCTGCAACGCGTCGTTCACGCCGACGGTGACGAACTTCCCCTGAAGGACCGCCTGGCCTTTCTTACTCCCTCTCCCGCTTGCGGGAGAGGGCAGGGGTGAGGGCCAGCAGCCTCACGCAAGAACCATCAGAGCTTGTAATCCAGCGACACGCCGTAGTTGCGCGGGGCGCCGTAGATGGCGCCGTAGGCCAGGCCGCCGATGTACTTCTTGTCGAACAGGTTGTTGACGTTGGCGCGCAGCGTGGCGGCCTTGGACAGCTCATAGGACGCGAACGCGTTGGCCACGACGTACGCGCCTTGCTTGGCGCTGCCGATCTTGCTGACTTCCGACTGCCAGCGGCCGCCCAGGCCGACGCGCAGCGCCGGCAGCACCGGCACCCGGGTGTCGACGCGGAAGTTCAGCGTGTGACGCGGCACCCATTCGTAAATGTCGTTGCCGTCGGGCCCCGTCAGCATCAGACGCGTGTAGCCGGCCGTCAGCTTCGTGTCCTTGCCGATGCGGCCGGTGGCCTCGACTTCCCAGCCCTTGGACTTGACGTCCTTGGGCACGTACCAGTACTGGCCGCCCGAGGTCATGCCGCCGTAGGTGGCCAGCCCTTCCTGCTTCGAGGTGAAGACCGCGGCGGTGGTCAGCAGCGCCTTGTTCAACCACTCGGCCTTCACGCCGGCTTCGCCGTTCACGCCCTTCATCGGCGCCAGGTACGCGCCGTTGATGTCGTACTGGTCCTGGTTCTGGAAGATGTTGGAGTACGACACGTAGGCCAGCAGGTCGGCCGTGATGTCGTAGGTGAGGCCGAAGTAGGGGCTGGTCTTCTTCGTGTCCGGATAGGTCATGCCCGTGGCCGGATTGCCGTAGACCGTGGAGCCGGCGCGCTCCAGCCGGACCGCGTTGATGCCCACGATGGCTTTGATCGAATCGGTCAGCGCCAGGCGGGACGCCGCATACAGACGCGTCAGCGTCTGCTCGCCGCCTTCGCCGGCGGCGCGGGGGCCCCATTGCGGCTGCGTGTAGCTGTCGCCGTCGTAGGGGAAGGCCGGCAGCGGGTCCAGCATGTGGTCCAGCACCGAATAGGTGTCGGTCTTGGTTTCCTGGTGCGAGCGGCTCAGGCCCACCAGCACCGAGTGTTCGCGGCCGAAGAGGCTGAACTTCCCGTTGAGGTTGGCGTCCAGCACGTTGTTGTCCGAGCTGCCCAGGCTGCGGTAGGGCCAGCCCACCAGGCCGGTGTTGTCCGGGTTCAGCGTGCCGGTCAGGGGCTCGTAGGCGTACAGCAGCCGCGTCGCTTCGTTGCCGTGGCGGAAGTTGTAGGTGACCTTGGCTTCCCAGTTCTTGCCCAGCTGATGGGTGTACTCGGCGAAGGCGTTGTAGGACTTGGTGTTCCAGTAGGTCCACTTCTGCGAGGTCGACGATCCCACCGGGAAGTCGGCCTGCGTGCCGTCGGAGCGCAGCAGCGTCAGCGACCCCCACATCGGCGAGTCCTGCTTGGCGTCCACCGCGGTGATGCCGACGGTCAGCACGCCGTTGGTGCCGATCTGGCCGTCGACCACGCCGTAGACGGAGGTGCGCTTGTCCTTGAGGTCGCGCAGGTAGGAGTCCTTGTCCTCGGTCGCCACGACGAAGCGGCCGGCCCACGCGCCGTCGTCCGTCAGCACCTTGTTGTAGTCCAGCGCCGCGCGCTTCTTGCCGTAGGAGCCGAAGGTGACGCTGAACTCGCCGCTGTCCTCGTTCTTGGGGCGCTTGCGGATGTAGTTGATCGTGCCCGAGGAGTTGCCCACGCCGGTCAGCAGGCCGTTGGCGCCGCGGATCAACTCGATGCGTTCGAACAGGAAGGTGTCCTCGCGGCCGACGACGGTGCCCCAGGAGTTGGTCATCCCCAGGCCGTCGACCTGCGTCAGCTGGATCTCGAAGCCGCGGGCGTTGAAGGTCGCGCGATTGGTCTCGTACTGCTCGACGTTGATGCCGGTGGCCAGCGCCAGCGCCTCGTTGCTGCCGGTGACGCCGAAGTTGGCCATGTCTTCCTGGTCGATCGAGCTGATCGTCTGCGGCGTGTCCTTGACGTCCATCGGCAGGCCGGTCGCACCCTTGGAGACGCGGTTCGCGCGCTTGCCGGTCACGACGATCTTGTCGAGGGTGGCGTCCTGCGCGTAGGCCAGATCGCCGACGGCGAGCGAGGCGGCCAGGGCGCACGCGGTCAACAGGAATTGCTGCTTCATCGAGGTGTCCGAAAGAGGTAAGGGGGATGACTTTCGGCCGGGACTCTAACGCAGGTGAGAGTGATTCGCATTAAGGAAAATGACAAAAACGCGTCAACTCGTTCGTGTCGTGGTAGCGATACCACGCGATACCACGCGAGACGCAGGGCAGCTGCCCGGTCAGCGCGCCGGGGAGCGATCCGTCACCGGCGCAGGTAGGCCAGGATGAGCCGCGTCAGCGACTGCTCCAGTTCTTCGCGGCTGCCGTAGTCCGCGGGCTCGGCCAATACGGCCGCGCGCATCACGCCGTTGACGGCGTGGGTCATCACGAAGGCATCGGCGCGCGACATCGCCTGGATGCCGCCCTGCGGTGCGGCGATGCCGTGCTGGATGAACGACGCCTGCAGATGCCGCAGCATCGGCGCCAGGAATCCGGCCGACCCGCGCGCCATCGAATACTGCATCAGCCGCCGATGGGCGATGCCGCGGCCGCCGTAGGCATCGAGCACCGCGCAGACCACGCCGCTGATGCGCCCGCCGGGCCGCTCGGGCGCGGGGCCGGTCATCACCTCGACGATGCGGTCGGAGAGCTCCTGCAACTCGCGCTCCGCCAGCGCCTGGAAGAGGGAGTCTTTGTCGGGGAAGTACTGGTACAGCGTGCCGATGCTGATCCCCGCCAGCTTGGCGATCGCGTTGGTGCTGACCTCGGCCGGATCGGCTTGCTGGAGCAGCCGCGTGGTGGCCTCCAACATGAGTTCCACCTTCTGCCGCGACCGCTCCTGACGCGGCGAGCGGCGCGTAACTGCTTGATCGGACGGGGATTTCTTGGGTTCGATCATGGGGTCGAAACGCGAGTCGAATAATCTGAGTGGTGCTCATATTATTTCTCCTGCCGGCCCTCGGCAAGCGTCGCGACACGGAACGGAGCGACGTCCCAGCTGTCCCAGATTCCTCCAGGAGCCCCCGAATGAGCACCCGTCTCCAGACCGCCGCGAACGTCGCCGCCGAATCGCATCCCAGCCAGCGCCTGAGCCGCAAATACTGCTTCGACGACCCCGACATGGACCTGTTCTTCATGGCTGCGGCGAGCTGGGGCCCGAGCGGCGGACTGGATCTGGGGCAGGTCTACTACGTCGCCTCGCAGATCGCGGACGGCGACGGCGACAGCTGGATGAAGGCGTTCAGCGAGTACGGCGATGCGATGAACGCGCAGGCCGATGCGTGGCTGGAAAAGGGCTGGCGCCGCGAGGCCGGCGAAGCGCGCATGAAGGCCTTCGCGGCCTATCGCTCGGCCTGGCAGTTCGCCGCACCGGGCGAGGCGTTCGCGCGAATGGTGGCGCGGCACAAGCGCGCCTTCGCGCAGGCGGTCGACGAGCAGCGCCTGCCCGCGACCTTCTTCCAGGTGCCCTATGCGGGCAAGGCGCTGCCGGGAGTCTTCTTCCAGAACGAGGACGCGAACGCGCCGGTGGTGCTGGTGATCGGCGGCGCCGACACCTGCTTCGAGGACCTGTACCTCTCGCTGGGCCGCAACCTGCTGGCGCGCGGTTACTCGGTGGCGATCGCGGATCTGCCGGGGCAGGGCATCACGATGATGGACGACCTCTACTGGGAAGCCGAAGCGGAGAAGCCCATCGCGGCCGTGACGAAGCTGCTCGTGGAGCGCTTCGGCGCGAAGCCTGGTCGGATGGCGCTGATCGGTCTGAGCCTCGGCGGCTACTTCGTGGCGCGCGCCGCCGGCGACGCGGCGCTGTCCGAGCACTTCGCGACGGTGATCGCCAGCACGCCGTTCCCCAACCCCGCGCAGCTATTCGCGCTGTCCGCGAAGGCGGCGGTCGAGGCCGACTCGAAGGCCGCGCCGACACCGGCGGCGATGCGCTCGCGGATGGTGTCGATGTGGAAGGCAGGCGCGAAGACGCGGGAGGAATTCGTCCCGAAGACCGCGGGCATGGTGGCCGATCCGACGCGGGTGACGCTGCCGTTCCTGTCCATCCTCGGCGCCGGCGATTCACAGGTCTTCGCGCGGCAAGCGCAGACGTGGCATGAGCAGATCCGCTCGACGAAGAAGTCGTTCGTGCTGCTCGACGCGGCGTCAGGCGCCGACGGCCACGTGCAGGTCAACAACCGGCTGCGTCTGTGCCAGGAATGCGTCGGCTGGATGGACCAGATCTTCGATCGGAGCCAGGCATGAACGCGCGGTGGCAGGTCTTGCTGAAGAGCAGGTGGGCGAAGTGGGTGGTCGGGGCGGGCGTGCTGGTGAAGGTGGGGCTGTTGATCGTGGCGGCGATGGGGGTGATGGGGTAGGGGTGGCGATGAAACGGAGCCCAGTGCTCAAGTGTCGCCTGACCATCTAGTCCTATAGAGCCTTGGATCGGTGGGGGTTCGAGAGAGCAGACTCCCTACGACATTGGACAGCGCACGCATTGCAAACGCACGAAACCAACGGCCGCTGAGACTGAATATGTCCCCGCTCAGACGCAAGGCCTTCACGTACCCAGCCGACACGGCGGGTTCCAGCGTGCGTTGCAAATCACCGGTGTTGACCGCTGGAAAGTTGCCGCTCAGGATGTTTTCGACAAGCACGATGGAAGCCTCGTGCATACCATGTTCAGACGCTTCACGAAAAAGCGCATCCGAACGTTCCATGTCGACGCGAACACCCAACAGCCCGGAGAAATGAATCCGCGCCAGGGCGAACATGCAGCGAGGATCCCGCTCGCTTTCTCTACCCTGTTGATACCAGAATATTGCGTCGTTCGGCGAGGCCGGAATGAGGTCGCCGGTTTCGTAGAGCTCCGCAACGTCGAACCTACCGCAGTGCACGCCTCGCTCGGAAAGCTTAATCAGCTCCTCCTCGATAACGTCTACATCTTTCGATTCAAGAGCGGACACCATACGCAAACTCTGGAAACCGGACACCCAGTCGATCGTTTGTTTCGTCATTTGGAGTCTGGAGTAATTTTAATGGTGGATGAGTCGCCCGGTTTGGCCCCCCCGTCCCCCGGTGGTCCTTCCTGCTTTTTGTTTGCAACGTCCTTCAAGGATTCTCCGGTCTTCTGTCCCTCCTTGATCTGTTGCTTGAGCCCGCCCGCAGTCATGTTCCTAGGTGGCGAACTTGGTTGTTTCGGCGCAGGCGTGGACACCGAAGGCTTGTTCGTGGGAAGCGCCGGCGGTTCCTCGCCCTTCAGCTTCTGTACGCCTCTTGCGACTACAACCGCCGTTTCGACCGCAACTTTTCGGAAGGCAACTGCACCTACCAACTCGACGCCCACGATAGGTGTGGCAATTACAGCTGCCGCCACCGCCGCCTTCCCCCCCGCGTCGGCTTCAATTGCCTTGTATTCTGCTCGCTCAAATCCTCCGGGAATATACGCCCTTTCAGGTTCGCGTCCGTCGGGGTCGGTTTTGAGGTACGGGTTGTTATCGACATAGCCGTATAGCCCGAATCCCTTGCCAGTGTCTGCATCGGTTACTACGGGGTCTACGCTCAAAAACCTTCCCGCAATTGGATCGTAATACCGCTGCTGCATGTACACCAGATCCGTATCGGCATCGTTCACATGGCCAGTGAAGCCGATGACGCTGGTGGCGGGGCTTGGTTTTGTTCCTTGGGCCGTGAAGCCATAGGGCTCGTAGCGCGTGCGGTTCAGCAAGGCCCCCGCCGCAGTCGTGTGGGCGACCGGGCTGCCCAGCCCATCGGTATGCGCGAACTGGGTGATGCCTGCTGTCGTCTCCGCGATCTGAGCTTTGCCGAGGTAGATGTACGCCGTTGTTGAAGTGGCCGTTCCGCCGACGCAGGTCGTGCCCGACAGCGTGCCGCCGCTGCATCCATACACCGGCGTGGCTGCCGCTTGCGTCGTGTGCGTGCAAGTGGCACCGCTGAGCGCATCGCCGCTGTTGCAGCTGTAGCCAGCAGGCGAAGCCGCGTAAGTCCCGCCGCTGGAATGCGTGCAAGTCTGCCCGCTCAACGAGTCGCCCGCATTGCAGGTGTAGATCGGCGTGGCGCCGTACGTATTCGGCACCGAGTGCGTGCAGGTCGAGCCCGACAGCGAGTCCCCGGCACTGCAGGTGTATCCGATCGTCGCCGCCGGATAGGTGCCGCTGGCCACATGCGTGCAGGTCGTGCCGTTCAGCGAATCGCCAGCCGAGCAGCTGTAGATCGGCGTGGCGCCATAGTTGTTCGATGCGGTGTGCGTGCAGGTCGAGCCGCCCAGTGAGTCACCAGCGTTGCAGCTATAGCCGGACACGCCCGCGCCGTAGGTGCTCGTGCTGAAGCAAGTCGTACCGGAGAGACTGCCCGAGCTGCAGCTGTAGCTGACGCTGGCGGGTTGGCTGGACGACCCCGTGCACTGCGTGCCGTTCAGCGATGTGCCCTGCGGGCAGGAGTACGTCACGACGGCCTGGAACACGCATGACAACAGCTTGTTGGACTTGCGCGCGACATGCATGAACGGCAAGCCATAGCCGCCGTAGGCGTCCAGGCAAGGCACGGATTCGTCTTCGTACTCGCCCAGTTGGGCCGCGACGTCTCCGCTGCATCCGTAGGTGCCCGCCGTGCTGAAGGCCGTACCCAGGCCATTGCAATTCGCGTTCGCGTTCGCCGGTGCCGACGTGGCAGTCGTGCAGGTGGTCCCGCTCAGCGAGTAGTTGGCTGGGCACGAGTACACCGGCGTGGCCGCCGCGCTCGACGTGTGGGTGCAGGTCGTGCCGCTGAGCGAGTCTCCGGCATTGCACGCGTAGATCGGCGTTCCGCCATAGGTGCTCGTGACGGTGTGCGTGCAGGTGCTGCCGCTGGGGACGTCGCCCGCGCTGCACTGGTAGCTGCCGATGGACGCTCCGTACGTCGAGGTGGTCGTGTAGCTGCAGGTCGAGCCGATCAGCGTGTCGCCGGGATTGCAACCGTAGCTTGGCGCGGCGCCATAGGTGCTCGTGGTGATGTGGGTGCAGGTCGAGCCGCTCAGACCGTCCCCGGTGTTGCACGAGTACGAGCCGATGGAGGCGCCGTAGGTCGAGCTCGTCGTGAATGAACAGGTAGTGCCGCTGAGCGAGTCGCCAGGATTGCACTGGTAACCCGTGACCGACGCGTTGTAGACGCTCGTGCTGACGCACAGCGAGCCGGAGACGGTGCCAGCGCTGCACGTATAGCCGGTGACGGTCGCCGGTACGTCGGGTGTGGTCTGCGTCCGGTCGCCCCACAGGATCTGACCGGCCTGGCTGTACATCTGCAGGCGCTTGGTATTGCCGTCCGTCGAGGTGATGAACACACGTCGACCGTGGCCGTCGTAGACATAGGTGCCACCCAGGCTTGCCGCCCACATGCGGTTGCCGATGTCGAACGAATAGGTCTGGCCGCCCTTGGTGCGAATGTTCCCTTGCGCGTCGTACGTGTAGCTCGACAGCGTGCCGTTGGTCATCACGCTTTCGAGCCGGTTGCGCGCGTCGTAGCTCATGGTGCTGGACCGGCTGCCGACAACCGCGGTGCGGATGTTGTCCACCGCGTCGTACGTATAAGTCGCCGTGCCCCACACGTTGGGTGCCGTGGCCGTCCACAGACGATCGAGATCGTCGTAGGTCATCGCTCGGGTGGTGACGTTCTCCTGTTGGTCTGAGATCGCCGAGACGTTGCCGTTCTCGTCGTAGGCGTAAAGGTCGTTGATGACGCCGATGTCCTGGTTGCGCTCAGGAAGGCCTCGCAGGTTTTGCGTCTGCACGTGCGCGATGCCGTTGGCCAGCGTATAGCCCGCCACCGCACCGTTGGGGTGATAGGTGACGCCACTCGCGTAGCCGCTGACCTGCGTCGCTTCGCCCAACGCATTGGGGTTGTACGACACCGTGGGGCCGCCCGTGGGATAGGTGACGCCGGACAGGTGGCCGTTGGCGTTGTAGCTCCAGGTGGCATTCGCCGTCTTGCCGGCGTATGTGAGTGTCTCTGTCGTCGGCAGGCGCAGCGCGTTGTAGTCATAGGACCACGCCGTGCCGTCACTGGTATTGATCGTTTTGAGCTTGCCGTCAGGCCAGTAGGTGCGCGAGATTCCGGGATGGCCGTCGCCGTAGCTCGTGTTCTTCAGACGGTTGAGCTCGTCATAGGTGTGCGAGATCTTCGCGGCGGCCGGAACGTTTGTGCGATCACATTCCAGCGCTGGAAGGTTCTGACCCGATGCGCGCCACGCGAGATTGCCGGCGCCGTCGTAGTCATGCAGCGTCGACCCGATCTCAGGTTCGATCGTCTTGCACAGACGTTGAGCGCTGTCGTAGAAGTAGCTTCGAGTGACTGACACGCCGTTGCCCGAGCGGGTGATGCTCAACGGCTTGCCAAGGAGATCTCGAGTGATGGCCACAGACATACCCGCCGGCAGGCCCGAGCCAGCCGGTACGGAGATGCCGGCCAATTGCGCTCGATCAGGGTTGTCCAGCACCCAGAAGTTCTGCGTGCTTTGCTTTCCACGCGCATTGGTGCTGCGCGTCTGGAAGTTGCCGAGGTACTCGACGTAAGACTTCAGCACCCCGGGAATGTCGCCGACCATGCCGATTTCGCTGTCGACCTCCGTGCGAATCGGGCGGCCGAGCGCGTCGTAGAAGGTCCGCTTCCCAGGCGGCAAGGGCAGGGCGGTGTCGATGAGGCGCTTTGGATAGCTCTCATAGGTCAGGCGATTGCCCGAGTCAAAACGCTTGGCGACGTCTTTGCGCGTGTTGTTCGCGTCGCCCGTGTCGTAGACCCGCGAGAAGACGGGACGCCACAGGCCGTCGAGGTAGCTCGCGGTGATCGAATTGCCGGTCGTCTCGATGACGCGCCAATGCCCTCCAGGCAGTCCGAACTCGACGTCATTCGTCTGCACGTACGAGATCGTCGTCGGCGTCCATCCTGACGGGGGCGTGATGCTCGACAGGCGTCCCATCGCGTCGTAGCCATACGACGTCGTGTTGCTCATCTCGTCAGTGACGCTGGTGATCAGGCCGATGTCGTTGACCACCGCACTGTGGCTGTCACCTGTCGGCAGACTCACGCTCTGCGGAATGCCGCGTTTGAAGACGCCGAACGTCGTCATGTTGTTGCGACCGTCCTTGCGCGTTTCCAGTGTGCCGTCGGAGCGATACGTGTAGCTGTTCTGCAGCTCGCCGAATTTTGAGACGGTGGTCAGTGTCGCCGTCGTCGGGTCGTAAACGTTGCTGACCGAAGTCTTCCCGTCGATCGTGAAGGTCGCGATCTGGCCGAGCACCCACTTGCTCAGTTGATCGAAGTAGGTCGTGATCTCCGTGCGTTCGAAGCCCAATCCGCTGGAACGCTTGACGTTCGTCGGGCGCGCTTTCGGATCGAAGCCGGTCACCTCGTAGGTGAAGGTCGTGCCCTGTTGCGTCGTGACCCGCTTGTCCACGGGGACGTGGCGCGTCGTGATGCCGCCGTCCCCTGCGTCCTGGTCGCTGATACCGACAGGATTGGGGAACGCAGTGCTGTAGCGGGTGTCGACCGTTCTGGCCGCTGTTCCTCCGCTCAATCCGGTCTCGACCTTGAGCGGCTGACCTTCGTTGACCTGGAACGTGTTGCCGAAGGTGTGGCGAGTGATGTCACCTTCCGGATCCGTCACGGTGACCTTCGCTACCGCGCCGGTACAGGCCGAGCAAGTCGACCAGCCCGGATACCACGTGTCGTAGCTGTGGACCCAGTTCATCGTCGGCAGCCCAGGGCCGCTGATCGTCTTCTTCGTCAGCGCAAAGACCGTGCTGTAGCGCGACTTCACCGCCTTGCCCACGGAGTTGGCGATGGCGTCTGAGTAACATCCCTCCGGCACGCCGTTGCGACCATGCTCGGTCGGGGTGAGCGTGAACGTACCCACCGCGCCGGACGGATGCACCATCGAGCCGGTCGCTGCTGGACTGGCCATCCCGTTGATCGCCCCCATGTCGCATTCGGTCGGCGTTATCGTTCCGCCGTTCTGCTCCGGGAACTCCATCTCCATGTCGACCAGACCGTTGTTGGTCGACTGGTAACCGTTGGGCAAATGCATGCCCGCGAAGTCCCATTTCGAGCCGTCCGGATTGATGACCTTCATGAGGCTGGTCCAGTTGGCCAGACCTGACGGGAAGGACACCGCGCCGTACTCGTAGGTCCACGTCCTCGTGCCGTCGGACACCGTCTTGATGCGACGGCTTCCAGGCTCGTAGGTGAAGGAAAGCGAGCGACCATCGCTGCTCTGGATGCTCAGCAGCTTCCACTTGTCGATCGGGTCGAAGGTGTAGCTGACCGTGTTCCCGAAGCGATCGGTGATCAGCGTCGGGAAGATGCGCACATCGACGCGTTCCATCGACACATGCGCGCCGGCGATGCTGGCCTGCTTGCTCAGGCCGCCCGCGGTGCGCGAGACAAGCCAGTCGAAGCGGTATCGCGTGCCATCCGGGGAGATGGCTAGAAAGCCCTCGCCCTGCTCCTTGGTCGGCGTGGACGAGGTCGTGCTCGCCAACGAATTCAGGCAACGGATCGACCACAGGCCGGTAGTCACCAGCGTCGTGTTCTGACCGTCGTCGGGCACATTGGTGTTGCTGGGATCTCGGCGCAGCACTTCTTGCTGACCAGCACCAGGGATGTTCAGGAAGTTGCCCTGCCAGTACTCCCTCGCACGCCAGCCAGGGGCGAGCGGTTGCGACGGCGTGTCAGGCGGCTTATGAAAGTTGGTACACCGCATGGGGGAGTACTTCCCTCCGCGAGCGATCTCAGCCACCCAACCCATCTCAGCATGAAAGATTCCCTGAATATTAGGAATCTCCAGCTCCCATTCGCTGAACAGGCCCTGTCCGTAATTGCCGCGGCTGCCGGTGGAGAGCTTGCGCGTCACCGCAACCTGCAATGCATTGTTGCCTTCCAGATTGACGTCTGTCTGGACGAATTCAAGCGAGCCGCGATAGAGGTTGACACGGTCTCCGAAGAGGTCCGGCCCTAGCATCGCCAGCGCCTTGGGCGCACGGATGAGTTTGCCGTTCTCGAAGTAGTTCGCTGGGTCGAAGCTGGTCGGTCCGCCTTCACCGGGATCGCCCGCCACTGAGGTCGAAGCGGCAGAGCGTGTCGAAAAGCCCGGGGTGGGCTTGACGCGCTTGGCGCGTTCGTTGGCCATGGCCTCTTCAAGCGTGGCGCCGGATTGGGCGTGCGCGCCCAGCGTCACTGCAGTCAGGACGATCAGTCCCAGGCGTGACGCCCATCGCGCGCCGCGCGCGGCCTCGTGGCCAAGGAGTTCCGATCCGGAAACTTGCGTGTCGTTCTTCAAGGCAAACCCTCCCGAGCTTCAAGCGGGAACGGGCACCTTCGACACACACGCTAACGCCCCGGGCCGCGCTTGCGGCTGCCGGTACGGCATGTCCCGAGGATCCTCCCTGCTGGAACTCAACCTTTTGTTTGTTGTCTCGCCAGAAATCGCGTTCTCCGCAGTTCTTGTCTGGCGGCGCGGATGCTAGATCATCGCGTTTCTCGTCATCTCGCGGGGAGACCCTTCCCTCTTGTTGGGGGCGGGTCTTGCCTTGCGAGGTGGCAGGCCTTGTTGAAGAGCAAGTGGGCGACGTGGGTGGTCGGCGCAGGTGTGCTGGTGAAGGTCGGGTTGCTGGTCGTGGCTGTCGACGTCACCAAAGACGCCGACGATGAGACACAAGTCTGCAAAGAGTAGATTGAACTGCAGTGGGAGCGCAGCTGTTCATACGTCAACGATGACCAAGTCGTAGGGCGTCAACACACGTCGCAGTTCTTCCAACGTCGTCGGAATGTCGGAGTCTTCGGGCAAGTGGATCCATGCCACACAGGCGCCATTGATGTAGGCAAGGTACGTCGAAGCGGAGCGCTCATCTGACGTGTCGACAGGAAGTCCGTGAAGTAGGCAGAATTCACCGAAACTTCGCAGGTCGGCATTGCCGGACGAAAGCAACTTCCTGAGGGCGACGACATCGCCTGCGGCCGGTATGTTGCTGACGCCCAAGAAGACGGCTCTCGGAATCCCGGAGCTCCAGATTTCCTCCTGAATTTCCTTCCCAAAGTCTTGGGATACGACTCTCCCGGGTTTGGTCCAAGCCTCAAATTCAACGACACGCTTCATGAAGTCCTTTCAAGCGGTGCCGGGGCGAACGTGCTCTGGAACGTCGGGTTGCAAGTCTTGCCCAGCGGTGGGAGCAGTCGAGACTGCAAGCGTCATCTCAGGACTTCATTGCTTCGATCTGTCGCCGAAGCGACCGAATCTCTGCGATCAACATCGGAATGGCTTGCCGCGAGGCTGCGATGAAGTCCAGGTCTTCAACCGTTGCACCGCTCAACTCAAAGTCATCGCCACGTCCGGCACCCGAGCCGGTCATGATGAAGCTGCTGCCGGATTGATGATCGCGTCCTTCAACATGGGATGACCACGGTCCAGGTTGAGCAGCGGCAGCCAATGCCTCAAGAGAAGCCAGATCGGTTTCGGTCATTCACACTCCATGATCGCTGGCGCTGGGATTCTTCACCGTTTCCATCGGCCGAGAGCCTCTTCCAAAGCCTCGATGCAGATCCGGACGCACGACTGATCGACAACAAACGACCACCTAGTCTCCATCGTTGTTCCGTCGCGATAGCAGATCATGAAAGCAGGCTTCTCCGAGTTGAATATCAGGCTCGGATCCTCGCCTACGGAGACCGACAAGCTCTGAGCTCCGCGAGCCTGGCTCCCCAACTGAACGGCGAAGTGGGCGCGCTCGTGTTCCCACCTGAGCAACTGCGCATGGAACGCCTTCAACGCGTGGACATCGACGAGGATCTGCTTGAAGCAGATCAAGAGATCGTCGACAACGTCAGCATCCGTCGCAGATCGATCGCGTTGCCAGAATGCGCCCTCCATCGTCAGACTGCAGAGCAGCGTCGACTCCACGGGCTCAGCGTCGACCGTCGTCTGGAATGACACACGATGTCGCCCGCTATTCGAGGTCATGGTCCAGACAAGTTGATTCAGATCATCGGAGACGGCACGCGATTCGGTCATGTCTGACTCTCGCCGTCCGGATGCATCGGACAGCGCGCATGGCCATCCTTGCCGACGCTCCAGCCCGCTTCGAGCGCCCGACTTGCCATTCGATCCGCCCATGGTTCAACCGGATCGGAGGCGGGCTCTTCGAGCGTCGGTGCGAAGACCTGGCCGCACGATTCTGCCCCGCACTGGAGAAGCAATTCGCCGCGGACGATCTCCTGCAAGCGGGCCTGTCTCGTTGTCAACCGGACGGTCGGGTCGAAGTGCGCAAGCGTTTCGTAATCCGCCCAGCCGTTCGCCCCCTCCGCGACAACGATCCAACGTCGACGCAGCGCTGCGAATGCGGTCGTGTCCTGCGAGAGAAGTGATCGGAGCGCAGACCATGTGCGTTCCGGATCGTCGGTGGCTACGCTGACATTCCGCCAGCCTTCCCCGACCTCGGACTCCGTTTGCGCGGCCACGCCCATCTTCTCGATGGCGTGATGCACGACTTCGTGAATACCGTCGTCGCGCCCATTCGATTCGGGTTGAATCTGGATGATCAGGGTCCGCTGTTGCACCATGAGTTCGGCGATCGGGCTTCGTCGGCAGCGATGCTAGGCGACGGCTCCGAGCGAGTCCCTCGGGGGAACCCTGTCTTCCTGTTCCTTCACGGCCACCGATCCCGACGGCCACCGGCTGCGCGTGTTTTCGCCGGCCGCAAGCGGATGAACGGTCCGTTCAACCGTCCCGACCGAGGCTCAGCGCCTTGTCCCCCATCCGGTCGGCCTCCGCCTCCAGCCCGACGTCGTCATTGATGTCGACGCCCTGCATCTGCATCGTCGGCTGCACGCGGCCCTCGCGCTGCTGCACGACGTGCCAGGCCTCGTGCGGGAGGTGCGCCTCCTGACCCGGCCCGAGGTGGATGTCGTTCCCCTGCGCGTAGGCGAGTGCATTCAGTTGCGCCGGCTGCGACGAGTTGCGGTGCACCCGCACGTCCGACAGGTCCGTCCCGGACAGCGATTCGATGCCGGACTTCAGGCCGTCCGGCATGCCGGTGCGGTTCTCCTGGCGCTGCACCGGCGCGGCCTTGGCCTGCGCAGTGCCGAGCTCCTCCTCGTCGAGCTCGCCGCTCGCGCGCTGCGCGACCTTCGCCTGCGCGGTGCCCAGCTCGTCGTCATCGAGCGCGGCCTCGCGCTGCGCGACCGGCCCGAAGGCCGCATCGATGCGGCGCCGCTGCGCGAGCTGCCGCGGCGATCCATCCAGCACCGCGGAGAGATCTCCGCCTTCCTGTTCACGCCGCTGCAGCGGCGCGGCCGCGGGCGCGTGCTCGAACGCGCCGCCGTCGTGGGTCGAGTCCTTCATGGGTCGCTCCTCTCGTGATCGATCCGGGTTTGTCTTTCAAGGCCTCTTGCAGGCCCGCCGCCGCGCGCTCACGGCGCTTCCACCCGGGGCTTGAACGTGACGATCAGGCCGCCCACGATCAGCACCCCGATGATCACCACCAGCAAGGTGTTCCCCGTCCTCAACTGGTTGAGCGTCGGATCGCAGGAGAAGATCGCGCTGGCCACCGCCAGCGTCACCAGCGCCCCCGCCCACAGCACCAGCAGGATGACCTTGCCCATGCGCCGCACGCGGCAGTTCCAGCCGTAGAGCAGCAGCGTCGTGCCCACGATCACCAGCAGCGCCTCCAGCCCGAGCCGCAACGGCACCCGCATCGGACACAGCAGCTTGCAGAAGGCCGTGTCCTGGTCGAGGAAGGACCAGAAGCGGTCGTGCAGCTTCTCCAGCACGAGTTCGCCCGAACCCACCAAGGGGACCGGCACCGGCCAGAACGCCACGCCGCCGAAGGACCAGCCGATGTAGACCAGGTCCCTGTCCAGCGCCTCGCCCGCGGAAGGCGTCGGCTTGGCGACCTCGCCGCCCGTGTACACCAGCACCGGCATCACGCTGCCCAGCACCGCCATGCGGTCCGCGCCGTTCAGCTCGTCGGTGAAGTCCGTGCGGTTGCGCAGCTGCATCTTGTTGAGGTCAGAGCCCATGCCCAGCGGCGTCAGGAAACGCACCGTGATCGGCGAGTCGCCGCCGTACTCGTCCGTCGACTTGTAGGTGGCCGCCGCGGCCCCGCGCTCCTTGTAGTCGAGCTGCGAATCCTTGCCCCGCTTCTGTTCCGCCGACTGCATGATCGCCAGCAGGTTGCGGAAGCGGAACGCCGTCGCCGGCTCGCCCATCAGATGCTGGGGAATCACCAGGTTCAGGTGGAAGGCGCGCGGCTTGCGGGCCTGCATCAGCTTCACGACCGACTGCACGTAGTCGATGAAGAACGCCTCGAAGGCGGGATCGGCGGCCTCCGCATCCGTCGGCTCGAAGAACACCGTCACGCCGTCGTAGACGTGGGATTCGGCGCGCCAGCCCGGCGGCAGCAAGGCTTCGAGATCGCCCTGCCAGTCGGAGTGGCGCAGGTCCAACATCGCGCCGACCTGCGCCGCGCTGACCGCCAGCGTGTCCTTGCGCACCTGCTCGTCCTGATGCATCAGGGTCCGGAAGTCGCGCCGGTACAGCACCATGTCCAGTCCGACGCCGTACTGGTTGACGCGCCGGGCGAATCCGCCGCCCCGGCTGTCCCATCCGTCGGGACGCACGTAGGCGCCGTTGTTGCGCAGGATCGCGCCCATGTACTGCATCCGCGTGAACTTCTCGAAGCGCACCGGGATCGCCGCGTCGCTGCTGCCCTGCATCCAGTAGGGCAGGAAGCCGTACACGTCGGTGTCGATCTCGGGCAGGCTGCAGCCGCAGCCCTTGTCCGGCACGAGGTTCAAGGACCTGGCCTGCGCCATCGGGTGCGTCTCGCCGGCCGCGTCGGTGATCTCCTCCAGCAGGCCGGGAGGCATCAGCATGTCGAGGAAGGCAGTCACCGCCACGCTGCCCTGCGGCAGCATCACGTCTTTCGCGGCCTGCTTCAGCGCCTTGTGCTCCTTCTCCCGGGCCGTCTCGATCTGCCGCCTGATGGCCTCCGCCTGCCGTCGAGGTACGCCGGCCAGCAGCGACGGCGCCGACCGCGGCGGCGGGTCGCGGTCGCGCGCCGCCAGGTCGGTCTTGCGCGGGCAGCGCTGCAGCTGATCTTTGCCGAGCTCCAGCGAGATCTCCGCGACGTGGCGCAGGAAGTAGTCGCACTGCGTCGCCCGCACCGAGTCCTGGAAGACGCTGCGCGTCGGATGCTGCACGTCCTTCAAGGGCATCAGCATCTCGCGCAACTGGTCCAGCGTCGGCCCGACCACCGGCGGCGTCACGGCCATGGGCGCGGGGGGCGAGGCCCTCGCTTCCGAGGCGGCGTCGCCGCTGGCGGTCGCCACGGTCAGCGATTCGGCGGCCGAGGCCTCCGCGTTCTTGAAGATCTCGTCGAGCTTGGCCTGCGTGAGCACGTAGGTCATCGGCATCGGCGGATCGGCCGGCACGATGCGGCCGGTCTGGTCCTCGCTGATGGACGTCAACGGGTGGGGCGTCTTGCGTGTAAGGTCGGACGGGGCCGAGGCGGCCGAGGCGGCCGCGGAGGCCGGCCGGGCGGCCGGCGCAGGCTGCGGATCGACGACGCGGATCTCGTACAGCGCCTGCTCCAGGTTCCTCGTGCGCGAGGCGTCGGTGGCGGTGAGCAGGAAGCGGAAACTGCCGGTCTTCGTCGGCGTGCCGGCGAGCGCGCCGTCTTCCTCCACGAACATGCCCGGCGGCAGCTCGCCGTCGATGGCGATGCGATACGGGGGCTTGCCGCCGCGCACCAGATCGCGCGCCTTGTAGGCGCGATTCAGTCGCGCCGAGGGCAGGGGGACCGTCTGGTAGACCAGCCACATCGGGTCGCGACCGGGTGAGGACGCGGCAGACGACGCCGCGGGTGCAGGCAGGGCGGCCGACGCGATCGGCTGTTCCGGTCGGGGCGGCAGCGCGAGCGGCGTCGCGATGTAGACCGTCGCGTCGGACGCGGATGCCGACGCGGGCGCAGCGGCAGCGGCCGCCTTGCCGATCGCCTTCGCAGCGGAGGACGATGTCGGCGTGGCGGCCGACGCTGAGGGTCTCGCGGGAGACTGCGCGCTAGCGTGCAGGATCAGCAGCGCTCCTGCCAGCAGCACACCGCCGACGAACCAGCGCAGCCGCGCGCAGTTCCGGCAGGGCGACGACGCGCGCCGTCCTCGGGTCGCCGCCGTCGGTCGCACGTCCTCGGCGACTGCGGCGTCTTCGACGTCATCGGCCCATTCGTCGACGGACCCGCGTCGGCCCAGCAACTGGAAGAAGGAGCGTGTTCCCATGGCGGCTACACCGTGCGTCCTTCCTTGCGCAGTTCCTTGGCGATGCCGCGCCGCAGGTCCGCGGCCAGGATGCGATCCCGCCCCGCCTGCATCGCGTTGATCGCGCCGAAGCGCACCACGTTGGCGATCGCGCCGCCGGCCAGCTCGTGCCGCTCGGCGAAGTCGGCCAGATCGACGTCCGCGTCCAGCCGCCCGGTGTGCCGCACCATGCCTTCCCACAGGCGCAGGCGCTGCTCCGCATCGGGCATCGGGAAATACACCGCCGACTGGAAGCGCCGCGCGAAGGCGTCGTCGATGTTGCCCTTGAGGTTGCTCGCCAGGATGACCGTGCCGGGGAAGTCCTCGACCCGCTGCAGCAGGTAGGACACCTCCTGGTTGGCGTGGCGGTCGTTGCTGCTGGAGGTCGCGGTGCGCTTGCCGAAGAGCGCGTCCGCCTCGTCGAAGAACAGGATCCAGCGCCGGTGCTGCGCCTGGTCGAAGACCTGCGCGAGGTTCTTCTCCGTCTCGCCGATGTATTTGGAGACGACCATCGACAGGTCGATGCGGTAGACGTCCGCGCCGACCTTGTCGCCGATCAGCGTGGCGGTCAGGGTCTTGCCGGTCCCCGGCGGTCCGAAGAACAGGCAGCGGTAGCCGGGCTTGAGCGCCTTCTCCAGCTGCCAGTCGCGCATCAGCGTGTCGCCGTGGCGGGCCCAGGTGATGATGGCCTCGACTTCTTCCATCACGTCGGGGTCCAGCACCAGGTCGTTCCAGCCGAGCCTGGTCTCGATGAGCTTGGCGGGGAACTGCGTGCTGTAGTCGGGCTTGCGCGATTCGCCGGTGCACAGCAGGTCCAGCGTGTCGGCGCCCGCGAGCAGCGCGGAGCCGTACCAGGGCTCGCCCGGCGCCTCATGCGCGAGCCGCACCAGCCCCAGCCGGCGCAGCGGCGCCGTCTCGTCGAGCATCTGCCGCAGCGCGAAGCGGCGCGACAGGTCCTCGCCCGCGAGCAGGAAGGCCGCCGTCTCCACCGTCGGCAGGAAGCCGCCGTGGTGCCGGCCCTTCCAGCCGCCGAATTCGCAGAAGCCGCGGTCCAGGTTGCGGTTGCTGACGAAGAGGAGATCCATCAGCTGCGGCCGCAGGTGAGGCGCCAGCGCCAGCGCGAGCACCAGCCGCTCGGCGGGACCGAGCCCGCCTTCGCGGATCAGGCGCGCCAGGTCGTCGTCGGGAGTGGCCGACAGCGGCGGCGGTGAGGGGAGGTCGCCGCGATCCGTCGCGGTCCGCGGCGACGCCACCGCGGCGTCCTGCCCGAAGTGTCCGGCCAGGCGCTGCTGCAGCACGCGGTCCAGCCACTGCAGCTCGGCTTCCAAGGCCCGCGCGTTGGTCGTCGCGCGCGGCGACGGGTCAGCGCCAGTCCACATGAATCACCCTTTCCATCCACGGGTGCCGCAGCGTCGCGTAGCCCCACGGCAGTTGATCGATCAGCATGTCGAAGGGGCCCGGCTCGACCGAGAGCTGCCACGCCTCGTCGCGCAGTTCCAGCTGGCCGGCGCGGCGCAGGAAGGTCCCGCGCAGTCCGTCGATCGAGGTCGTGCCCAGGATCCGCCAGTGCTGGATCACCGCCCCGATGAGGCCCTCGATCGCCTCGCGCTCGGCGTCGGAAAGATCGATCAGGCGCGGCAGCGGCGCGTCCAGCGGCAGGCCGCAGAGCAGCTTGTTGAGCGCGAGCTCCGACTCCGGCGCGGCCGCATGGCCGCTCGCGAGCGCCTGCAGCAGCAGCGCGCCGCGCGATGCGGCCTCCGGGCCGACAAAGGCGCGGTCGTCGGCGAGACCGAGCATCGAGAACAGCCGCGGCAGGTACGGCGAGACCAGCACCAGGCCCGCGTTGCCGACCGGGATCTGATCGGTCGGAGGCTCCATGTCGGCGGCTGCGGCGGCTGCGGCGGCCGCTGCGGCGCTCGCCTCCTCCGGGGCACGCGGCGCGGCGGGCCCCTTGCGCCAGGGCAGACGCAGGACGTTCAACGCGGCCGACAGCACGGCCGTCGCCGCGCGCACGGCCCGGTCGAACCATCGCGCGGGCGGCTCGGAACCGGGCGACGCGTGGCGCTCCAGGTCCTCGCGGACCTCCGCTTCGTAGCGCGCAGGATCGAAGCTCGACGTCGGATGACGCACCGCGTGGCCGAGCGTCGCCTGCCAGAGCCGGCGGCGTCGCGCTTCGACGGTCGCGCTGTCGGCGGCCGACGGAGAAGGGCGCGTCGACGAATCGAAGCGCTTCGAAGCCTCTGATCCGAGTGCGCCAGCCAAGACGTCGTCGGGGACCTTGCCTTCCGCGACTGCGGCGATCCACGCGGCGACGGCCTGCGCCGCGGGTTCCGCCATCCACAGGCTGAGCAGGCGAGGCAGCAGCGGCTCGGGCAGCGCCTGCACCAGCCGCTCGCGCATCGTCGCGGTCTCGCCGACGCGCTGCAGCGTGGCGCGCAGCCAGTCGCGGTCCTCACGCAGCAGCGGCGCCCACGCATGCGAGAGGCCGCGCAGCGGATCGCTGCCGCTGGAGAACGCCGCGCCCGCATCCAGCGCCGCGAGCACCTGCGCGCGCAGCAGCATCAGCGCGGCGGGTCGTGGCGCGACCGCGTGGTCCATCGCCTGGCCCAGCACCGATTCCCACAGCGCCGCGCGCGTGCGCGGCGAGCGGCCGTCGCGCCGCGCCTGCGCGACGATGTCCAGCAGTCGCGCCGCCGCCGCCGGCTCGCCCGGCATGAAGGCGTGAACGAGCATGCTGAGCAGCTCCTCGTCGAATTGCGCAGCCAGCCGCTGAAGCAATGCCGCGCGGTCCGGCGCGGCGCGCCAGGCGGCGACCAGCGCGCCGGCGTCCTCGCGCAAGGCGTCCCGCGCGAGGATGACGGGATCGTCCCCGCGTCCCTGCCACGGCAGCCGTCCGTGTCGCAGGAAGTGCAGCAGCGCGTCGCGTCGCGCCTGCGGCCGGGTGCGCACGCGCAGCCCCGTCGCGCGGCCGGAGGCGCTGGTCGCGCCGGCACCGCGCAGGTCCTCCAGCACGCGGCGCAGGCGTTCGCGCAGCACGCGCGGCGCCTCGGTCTCCCACTCGGCGGCGGGCAGCTCGCCGAGATCGATCTCCAGCTCGTCCAGTCGCCAGTGCTCCTCGGGCGGGCAGCAGGCGTCGAAGACCTCGTCGATCACGCGCAGCAACGGCCCCTGCACGCAGGCGACCAGGCGCGCCTCGATGTCGCCCGGCATCATGCCGACGACGGGACTCGGCCCCGGGCCGTTGCCGTTGCCGTTGCCGTTGCCGTTGCCGCTGGCGAGCATCAGGCCAGCGCCGAAGTCCGCATCGAACGTCATGCGCTCGACGAGGTGCGAGGAGGCACGCTCGGCTTCACGCATGGCCTTGCACGACCGGCCCGTGGCCGTCGTCCTCTCCGCGGGATCCGTAGCCGCGACCGCTGCCGTTGCCGCCGCCAGGTGTCGAGTCGTCCTCGATACCCAGCCGTTCGATCACGCGGCAGGCGGTCTCGTCCGCCGTCGTCATCGCGCGCGCATCGTCCGGCGATCCGGCCCACGCGAGGCGAGCCTCCAGCCACGCCGAGTACGTGTCCTCGAAGCGCTGCATCGGCTCCGCGTCCAGCCACACGCAGCGCAGCGTCAGATGCGACGGACAGCTGATGCGCAGCGTCTCTTCCGCGAAGTTCCGGAAGGCCGGCTGCGACGTGCGCTGCGTCCACCCCGGCAGCACGACCGTCACCCGCAACTGGTGGAAGTTCTTCGACAACCCCAGCCGCGCATGCGACAGCGCGTCCTGCCGCAGCGGGCGCAGCAGCACGTGCTCGACGACGTGCATGCCTTCGCTCTCCTGGTCCAGGTGGCGCAGGTAGAGGCGCAGACTGGCGGCACCGCGGCGCGCGGCGGCGGCATCGGGGAACTCGCCCAGCAGCCACCAACGCTGGTCCTCGTCGGGCCCGAGGATGAGGCGACGTGCTTCGCCGCCACCGCCAATCCCCGCGTTCGAACCCGATCCCGAGCCCGGCATCAACCGGTAGCGCGAGCTGCGCTGCCCCGCGCGCAGCAGCCCGGCGGGGATCGGCAGCCGCAGCCAGGGCATGCGCTGCAGGTCCTCGCGCACCTGCGCGCGGTCGGTGGGCTGCACCGCGTGGCCGGCGGACGGCGCCAGCCGCACCGCGTCGTCCTGGCCGTCGAGCAGCCAGGGCTGATGCCCGGGGCCGGGCTTCGCCACGATCGTGAAACGCTGCTCCCGCAGCGCGCGCGTGAGCGGCCGGTCGTGCCATTGCTTGAAGCCCAGCAGCAGGCTGGCGCGCCGCTGCAGCCCGCCGCAGTTGTCCGCCGCGTCCCACGACGGCCGGCTCGGATCGAAGCCGCCGGCGCGGTCGCGCGTCAGCGGCACGATGTCGCGCAGCCAGGTGGCCTTGTTCTCCAGCAGCAGCGTCTCCGCCTCCTCGGGGCTGAGGTGCCCGAGGAACTGCCGCATCGAGTTCTGCGTGTAGGTCTCGCCGTGCAGCGCCAGCAGGTGGTCGAGCGCGCGGTTCTTGCGCCGCGTCGAGCGGTCGAAGGGCCGGTACACCGCGTCGGCCACGACCTGCGGCGACTGCGTGTAGAGCCGGTCAAGACCCGGCACCGCGTCGGCGCCTATCATCTGCGTCCACAGGCCCTGGCGCGCACCGGGCGTGACCGCGAAGAGGTCGCGCAGATGCTGCAGCTGCGCCAGGCCTTGCGCGATGGCCTGCTCCTGCATGACCAGGTAGGCCTTGAGCTGCTTGGCCCGCGCCTGCCGCTGCGGCGGCGCGGAGGAGGGCACGCCGTAGCGCCCCACGCCGTAGATCGCGGGCAGGTGGTCCTGCACCGACACATAGCCGTCCAGCCGCCGGTGCACGCCGCGCGGCAGCAGCTCGGCGGCCCGCGCGGCCTGCTCGGTGCTCCCGCGCGCCCGGTGCGAGCGGCCGGTGGCGCGCAGGTCCTCCAGCCGCCGGCGCAGATCGTTCCAGGCCACCGGCACCACGTTGCCGCGGCGCCGCACGCTGATCGTCGACGGCACGTCGCGGTCGGGCAGCCGCAGCGACAGCGCCCAGTCCGCGCCGCGCCATTCGACCGAGCCCGCCGTCGCCTCGCGGCCCTCGGCGCGCAGTGCGACCACGCGCGCGTCGACGACGCCGGGCACCGACAGCACCACCGTCGTCAGGTCGGAGAGGAACAGCCGCTCGGCGGCGTAGCCCGCCTCGGGTGCGGGCGCGTCCTCGATGAAGCCGTTGCGCAGCGCGGGACCGGTGTAGATGCGCTCCAGCGGATGGCCTTCGCGCAGCAGCTCGTCCAGCGTGCGCGAGACCGCCGCCCGCGCGATGTGGCGCGCGCAGCGGTCGTAGACCTCGGCCAGGATGTCGACGCCGTCGCGCGGTCCGGCGATGTCGATGTCGGCGTGCAGGTCGCAGGGCACGTCGCGCATGCGGACGATGTCGGGATGCAGGTCCTCGCCGAGGTTGCGGCGCTCGAAGTAGGCCGCGCGTGCCGCGGCGACGCGCTCGTCCGCGCTGTCGCCGGAGGATGCCGCGCCGCCGGACGCACTCCCGGTCGAGCTTCCCGCCGACCCCGCCGACCCCGACGATCCCGACGATCCTGCCGGATCGCGCGACAGCTGCAGCTGCAGCCGGTACAGACCCGTCCCCGGTTCCGGCACCAGCGTCGCGTCATCCAGACCGGGCGTCGCGTCGAGCAGGTGGCGCCGGTAGTCCGCCGGCGTCGTCGGCCGGCAGGGGAAGACCTCGGCGGGCGGATGCAGGGACAGGGCCTCGTAGTCGATGGCGCCGTCCGGACCGGTCAGATGGTCCGCGACCGGGAAGCCCGCGCGGTAGACGACGTCGGTGAGCCCGAAGCACAGCTGCTCCAGCATCGTGATGCCGGGGTCGTGCAGGTTATGGTCGGTCCAGATGCCGCCGCTGAGTTTCTGCAGCAGATCGATGCCGCGCGCGCGCAGGCCGTCGAAGCCGACGTCGCGCTCCTCGTCGGTGGTGGGCGACAGCTTGACCGTCACAGCGTGCCTCCCGTCATTTCCGGGTCGAACCACAGCTGCGACACGGAGGCCTGGATCACCTTGCCCTCGCCGTAGTCGCATTGCGTGCGGATCTGCAACCGGTAGCTGGCGCGCCGCCCGTGGCCGCCGGTCCAGCGCAGCTGGATGCGGTCGCAGCGACGGCCGTACCACGCATGCTGGCTGCGGATGCGCTTGCGCGGCGAGAGGAACTCCAGCCAGCCCGGCAGCGGGTTGTAGGTGTTCATCGCGATCGCATGCAGCATCGCGAAGCGGCCGCCTTCCTTCTGGCCGACGCCGGCCATCACCTCGAAGGCCTGGCAGCCGCCGAGCGGGCCGGTGAGGTCGTGCCACTCACCGTCGGCCTTGAGCGGCTGGCCGGTGTCGTCCTCGCGGCGCAGGTCGCCGAGCCGTCCCGACGACGCGACCACGCCCGCCACCTCCAGCGCCTGGCGCGGCCTGGCCGTGCCGATGCCGACGCGGCCTTCGGTGTCCAGCGCCAGCACCGGATCGCGCGTGCCGGCGGCGCGCGCGTCGCCGTGATGGAACAGCAGCTGGTCGCGGTCGCCGCCGTAGGCCATGGACCAGATCGCCTCGCGGCCGCTCTGCTCGCGGTAGAAGCTGACCAGCGCGTCGTGGCTGACCGGCGTGGAGACTTCCAGCCCGTTCTCCGGCGTCTTGCGGAAGCCCTCGTCGCTCATGTTGAGCATCGAGTCGATCAGGTCGCCGAAGTGGTCGCTGGTGGGCAGCCGCCCCTCCTGGAAGAACTGCTTGAGCGTGTCGCGGTTGCGGGTCGTCATGGCGCGCCCCTGCCGATCACGAAGGCGGGGCCGGCGGCCTGCCGGTCCGGACCTCCGCGGTCCGGGCCTCCAATCACGAAGGTGCTGCCGACCGCCAGCCGGTCGACGCCGGTCGCGCGGGGCGACACCGTCTCCGGAAAGCGGTCGACCGCGGTGAGGATGTGCTGCGGCATCGGCAGCGCGATGCTCCACGGCAGCCGCGCACGGGCATGCGCCGCGCCGGTGGCTGGGCGGTCGCCGTCCTGGCCGGGAGGCTCCGCACCGATCGGCATGCGGGCCGTGTCGGACAGCGTGTAGACGTCGCGGTCGTCGCAGGCGACGGTGATCAGCGACAGCTGCGTCACGAAGCTCACGCCCTCCAGCGCGCGCAGCCGGGCTTCGAGGTCCTCGCTGCGCACCAGCCAGTCGAAGCGCGCGCCGTAGCCGTCGTCGAACCACGGCGAGAGGTAGTGGACGATGGCCTCGTTGACGCGGCGCAGCGTCGCGCCCTCGTGCGCGCCGCGCGTCAGGCCGAGCGTGGCGCGCAGCTGCAGCCTGTCGTAAGCGGCGTTGCGGACCTGGAAGCGCGCGAAGGGCGAGCCGATCTCGCCCAGCGCCGCGGTCATGCGGGCGAGCTCCACCGCGTTGAAGCGCGGCGCGGCGCAGGCCAACGCGGGCAGGTTGCGCGGCAGCGTCGGGATCACGACCGCGGTCACGACGCCGCTGCCGTCGTCCGCCGGGATGCAGCGGGCCTTGAGCACGTCGGGGAAGCGCGAGAGCAGCAGCCGCTCGACGTCCCAGCCTACCGAAGCCCGACCCTTGTGCTGCAGCCGCTCGCCGGCGCGGGTGATCATGGCGCGCTCATCTTCCTCGCGCTGCAGGCTGAAGGAACGCCCCACCTGTGTCACCGAGGCCAGTCCCGGCAGCGTCGCCGACGAGCGCACGATGACGCCGTCGACCAGCGGCACCGGCGGCGCGGGCGGTGCGCTGCTGTTGCGGGGCGGCGGCGCGCCCGCGTCGCCCGGCATCTGCCGCCGCAGACGCAGGCCCTGCGTGCGCACGGACACGAGGCCGGCGAAGGTGTCGAAGGCCGAGCGCGCCGACAGCCGCAGCCAGTACAGGCCGGCCGGCATCACGGTGTGGTCGGTGCTCATGTCGCGCGGCAGGTCCAGCGTCACGATGCCGGAGGTGAGGCAGCCGTGCGTTGTGTCGCCCAGGACCCGCGACGGCGCCAGCGTGCGCCAGTCGTCGTTGGCCAGCGTGGCCCACTGCACGCTGCGCGGGCGGTCGCCGTTGAGCAGGCTGCGCGCCGACGATTCGCGCAGCTGGAACAGCAGCGTCAGCACGCCACCCGGGTCGCTGGACGCCAGGCCGATGTAGAGATTGCCGTCCGCGCCCAGGCGCGGCAGCAGGTCGTGCCCGCCGCCCGACATCGCCGAGTACAGCGTCTGCAGGCCGAAGGGGTGCAGGTGGAACAGCCGCTCGCCGTCGACACCCTCGGGTGGATCGTCGTCGCGGTCCAGCGCGATGATGCTGGCGGCCTCGTAGTTGAGCGAGATGCGCTCGATCACCGGCGTGTAGGGCGGATTGGGCAGCGGGCTCGGCCGCTTGGTGCGGGCGTTGGCGGCGACGGTGGCCGCCAGCTCGATCGGATAGGCCGCATGGCCGAAGGCCGCGCGCGGGCCGCTGAGCTGCAGCCGGCACAGGCCGTTGCGCGGGATGGGCATGGTCGACCAGTCTTCGTCGGTGGCGCGGCTGAGCTTGCGCACCGAGCCGGGATCGATCTCGATGTGCTGGGCGGCGACCAGCTCACCGGCCGGATTGGGCTCGGCGAACAGCGGCTGGCAGGCGGACCGGTTGGCGCAGGGCTGCCACTGGCTGTCGCGCAGCCAGGCGATCTCCGTGGTGAAGCGGCCCTGGCGCAGCTCCTTGCCCGCGGCGCCGCCGTAGCCGGCGTAGTGCGTGTCGAAGCCGCCGGGCTCCAGCGGCAGGCCGCCCCATTCGATGTCCAGCGACAGCCGATCCAGCGTCTTGCGCGCCGCCTCGGGCGAGCCGACGACCAGATAGGACGACAGGCCCGGCAGCGGACCGAAGGGCGAGAAGGCCTTGGACGCGTCGAGCCGGCCCAGGCCGTTGGCCAGGCGCACGTCGCGCACGCCGCGCACGCACACGCGCAGGTCGACCTCCGCCAGCGGCAGCCGCGCGAGCAGCGAGTACGGATAGAGCCGGCCCTGCGTCGCGACTTCCAGGCGCAGCACCGGCAGGCGCGTCGGCCATTCGACGCCGTGCACGGCGGGATCGCAGCCGGTGATGGCGGGCGTGTCGGCGCGCAGCCGGATCAGCAGCGACAGCCCCGCGCCGGCGGCGCGGTCGAGGCGGCTCTCCACGGTCCACCAGCCGGTCGCCGTGCTCAAGCTGAGGCGGAAGGCGCCCTGCAGCAGCCGATCGAAGATCAGCGCGCGGTTGGGCGACCCCGAGCCGTCGAACATCGTCGGCAGACCGGTGCCGAGCAGGCGATGCGCGGCGTTGCGCATCGAGACCCAGTCGGTGTCGCGCAGGTCCCGGTTGCCCGGGTCCTCGCTGTCCGGATCCTGCTTCGCGTCCCCGCCAGCCAGCAGCCACTGCGGCACCAGATCCCCGAAGGCATCGCGGAAGGCGTCGGCGGTCTTGGCGCGCAGCACCGCGTCGCGCAGCCCGCGCAGGTCGGGTGCGGCGCCGGACGAGGTCTGGCGCAGGATCACGCGGATCTCGCGCTCGCCCTCGCGCAGCAGGAGCAGCGGGGAGGCGATCGCCAGTCCGATGCGCGCGTCCTCGGCCCCCGCGCCGCCGGCCGCGCCGAAGAGCGGCCAGACGGTGCGACCGTCCGCCACCGGCTGAGCGACCTTGGCGCGGGTGACGTAGTTGAGGTCGCGCTCGGGCGCGATGAGGCGGTCCCGTTCCAGGCGCAGCGTGCGCAACGTCTCCACCCGCGCGTCGGTGACGGTCAACGGCCCGTCGCTGACGAAGCGCACCGGCCGGCCCGCCGCGTCCTTGCCCGCGTCGAAGGCGGTGCCCGGGGGCAGGAACACGTCGCCGGGCGCGCGCACGTCGCGCTGGCAGGCGAGATGGACGGTGTCCGCGCGCGACGGCGCGAGGTCGAAGCCCAGGCAGTCGCGGTAGTAGAACGCCGTGTGCCGGGCGGGGAAGCGGTTGACCTCGCGCTGCGCCGTCTCGCAGACCTTCAGGAAGGCGATCAGCAGCGCCGCCGCGGGCTCGTGGTTGGCCGTGGCGATGCTGTCGGGCAGCAGCTCGCGCGCCAGACCGCGCACGTCCTCCACCGCGCTGAGGAAAGCGAAGAAGCGCTCGCGCAGCCGTTCGCGGTCCTCGCGCTCGGCATCCGGATCGGCGGCCGGCTCCTGCGCGATCGTGCGGTGCCACATGCGCGAGAGCTCGCGCTCCACCGGACTCGGCGGGCGCGGCGCGGGCGCGCCCTTCGATCCGTCCGATCCATTCGATCCATTCGATCCATTCGATCCATTCGGCCCGTTGCCGGCGTCGGATCCCGCAGCCGCTTCGGGCCCCAGCAGGAACCGGCGTTCGACCCAGCGCAGGTCGGCCGCGAGCTGCTGGTCGACCAGCCGGTGGATGCGCTCGCGCAGCACGCGCGGTGCGGTGTCGTTGATGCCGGCCAGCGCGCGCCACCACAGGTCCAGCCAACCCGCCAGCGTGAGCACCTGGCGCGCCAGGTGCGGCAGCGGCGCGCTGTCCACCTCGCGCCCGAAATGCTGCTGCATCGGCCAGGGATCGACCGCCGCGATGCGCGCCATCACCAGCGTCGGATCGGTGGCGAACAGTGTGCTCCAGTCGCCGGCGTCGTGGTCGTCGAGGTCGATGAAGCGCAGATGCCGCGCCAGCTGCGCCGTCATCTCGACGCGCTGCTCGAAGTCCAGGTCGTCCGGACGGAAGTAGCCGGGGGCCAGGGCTTGCGGGAAGCGCTCGCGCTGTTCGGTGCCGGTGCTCATGCGGCCTGCCTCCCCGGTACGGCGCCGGCAGCGACCGCGCCGGCGGCGGTCGACGCGTCGCCCGCCGGTCGATCCGCCGGCCTGTCGAGCAGCACCTCACCCTCCCGCACGTAGAGCGGGAACACGAAGTTGTAGCGGCTGTTGCTGCTGCGCAGCGTGTAGTCGAGCCGGAGGCGCAGCACGCCGTCGTACAGCCCGGTGGTGTCGATGTCGATCGCGTTGAGCGCGATGCGCGCCTCGAAGAACAGGATGGCCTGCTGGATCAGGCTGCGGATCTCCGTCAGCGTGCTGTCGTTGATGGTCTCGAAGACCATGCGCCGCAACCCGCAGCCGTAGGTCGGATGCATGATGCGTTCGCCGGGCGCGGTGGTGAGCAGGATGCGCAGGCTCTCCTCGACGTCGGTGACGCCGGACACCATCACGCCGCCGCGGGTGCGGCGGTCGAAGGCGGGCGGGAAGGCCCAGCCGGCGCCGAGGAAGTCGTGTTCGGCGTCCATGTCAGCCTCCGATCATCACGGTCGGCAGCCCGATCGCGATGTTGCCGCCGTGGGCGGTGGTATCGCCGACGCGCGCCGCCGGCCGGCTGCCGATCATCACCGTCGCCGAGCCCTTGACGATCGCGTCCGGCGGGCCGACGCAGGTCGCGTTGTCGCCCACCACGGCCGCGGGCAGCGAGCCGATCAGCACCGTCGGCACGCCCGGGCCGATGACCGGCCCGCCGACGTGCGGGACGGGCGGCAGACCGGGCGTGACCATGGGGCAGACATGCAGGTCGGTGAGGCGGGCGGCGGGCGGCACGGCGTGTCCTTTCTCAATTGATCATGACCATCGCGCCCTTGACCACGGTCTGACCCGAGGCCGAGAGTTCCGCGGCGGCGTTGCCCTTGGCGGAGAAGGCCATCTGCGCCTCGCTGCTGACGTTCAGGCCTGTCGTCTTCACGTCGGCCTTGGACGTGATGGTCACGGCGCCGACCGCGTCCAGCTTGATCTGCCCCTTGGCGGTGACGGTGATGTCCTTGGGGCTGTCGAGCGCGATGCCCGAGGGACTGAGCTCGACCTTGTTGCCGTTCTGGTCCTGGAGCAGGATGGACTTGTCCTTGTCGCTCAGCACGATGCGGTTGTTGCCCGGCGTGGTGACGGTGATGACCTTGTCCTTCTCGTCGAACTCCAGCTTGTGCTTGCAGCGCGTGACGAAGGCCTTGGTGTCGTTGGGCGCGGCCAGCGCGTAGGGCGGCGTGCGGCTGCTGCTGTAGAGGCTGCCCAGGATGACCGGGTGCGAGGGGTCGCCGGCGAAGTAACCCAGCACGACCTCGTCGCCGACCTCGGGCAGGAAGAAGGCACCGAAGCCGCTGCTGGCGTGCGACTGCAGCAGCCGCGCCCAGACGCCTTCGGTCTCGGCCTGCAGCACCGGCACCTTGACCTGGATGCGCTGCTCGCCGGCGGGATCGGCGTCGAGCTTCATCACCACGCCGACCTGCAGTCCCGATACCGGCGGCAGCAGGCCGGCGGCGGGTTGCGCGGGCACGTCGGGCCGCGCGCTGAACCAGTCGGGATCGAGCCCGAAGTCCGCTTCCGTCGTCCAGGCGCCGTCCTCGATGTGGTGGCGCAGCCCGGTGATGTAGACCGAGCCGCTGAAGCGCTTGCCCACGCCCTGCAGGTCGATCAGCCCGCCGACCTTGGCCTTGGCGCTCCCCTGGAAGCTCAGCCGACCGCGCAACCGCGCCAGGCCGGACTTGAGCTGCTGCGCCTTGGCCCACTGCGTCAGCATGTCGCGCGACTGCGGCGCGCCGGCCTGCATCCGGTAGCTGGCCAGACCGATGACCTCGGACAAGGTGCTGGTGTCGAGGTCGCCCTGCACCGGCAGCGTAGCCGGATCGGCGGCGGTGCCTTCGAGCGCGGCCTGCGCCTTCGGATCCCAGGACACCGCCATCGCGCTGCCGTACTGGTGGCGCGCGTCGACGTCGCCCTCGAAGGAGATCAGGTCGATGCCGTAGGTCACCGACAGCGCGGCCTCGCCGGCGGCCTTGGGGGCGGCCACGGCCAGCGCGCCGTCGTTGACCAGCACCAGCATGCCGTTGGCGTCCGCCCGCGTCAGCAGGAAGTCCCAGTCGCTGCAGAAGTGCTGCACCAGCTCGGGATGCGTGATGGTGGTCGCCTCGACGTCGGCGGACAGTCCGTGCGCGCCGGCCAGCGTGCTCATGATGTCGCTGTCGAGCTGGTCGATGTAGTTCACGTTGCGACGGCCGACCGTCATCTTCACGGCCTTGTCGCGGCACTCGACGATCAGGCGCGCGTCGTTGTCGCCCTCGACGCGCAGGCCGTGGCGCACGACCAGGCCTTCGAAGATGGTCTCCTCCTGCAGCCCGTAGCCGGCCTGCACGGTCAGCGCGGCGCCGGGCTTGAAATGGGCCGCGTCGCTGAGCGGGAACTCGCGGTCCGGCATGTCGCCGTCGTTGAAGACCAGGCGGGCGCTGGGCACGGTGTTGGCGGCGCGGCGCACCGTCACCGACATGAGGTCGGCGCTTTCGGGCAGGCGCTCGCCGTCGACGAGCACGCTGAGCGACACGACGCCGACGCTGTCCTGGAGCGGGGAGACGCCCGGCATGTCACTGCCCCACCGGCGGGAACTTCAGCACCGTCCCGGGCGGGATGTTGCGGAAGTCCGTCAGGCCGTTGTAGCGCGCCACCTTCATGAAGGAGGAGGAGTCGCCGTAGATCTGCTCGCAGAGCGCGCCCAGCGAGTCGTTCTTCTTCATCGTCACGGTGCGCGTCAGGTCGGAGGTGCTGGCGCGGCTGGTGACGCGGCGTTCCTCCTCCTTGCTCATCGCGCCGACGAAGCTCATGTCGACCTTGGCGCGCAGCGGATCGCCGCCCGGCTTGAACAGCGTGTACTGCGTCTTGAGCGACTCCAGCCGGCCGAAGAAGATCAGCGTGCCCCAGAGCACGCGCACGTAGGGCGGCTCGGTGCGCAGGTCGATGTATTCGTAGACGACCTTGTTGAGCTGGGCGAGCTGGCCCTTCACGTCGGTCGGCTGGCCCGGCACGGGCGGGACCACGCCGGTGCTGTCCAGCACGATGGAGAAGTTGACGCGCTCGTCGTCGATGCTGGCGAACTTGGGCTCTACGCCGGGCGAGCCCTGCGACTTGGTCTTGTCGAAGCGGATGCCGAAGCTGTGGCTAAACTCGGACGGGTTGATCTGCGCCTGGAAGGTCACGTCCTTGTCGAGCTCGACCGTGCCGGTCTTGCTGAGGTTGTAGCGCGTGAGCAGCAGCCGGGTCAGCTGCGGCGAGGCGCCGTCGTCGGAGGCAGCGGTCGCCATCTCAGCGCTCCCGCTGCGCGCGCAGGCGCTCGGTCAGCCAGGTGCGGCACTCGGCGAGCAACTGTTCGCGCAGGCGCTGCAGGTCCCGCTGGGACATGGTCGGCGCGGGCGGCGCCGGGGCGGGCGTCACCTGCGAGCGGATCAGCAGTTGGCGGACTTCGATGGCCATGGTCGTGCTCGTGGTCGTGCTCGTGCGTTGGAATCGGACGCGTCACACGCGTCACATCAGGCGGTTCGATCCGGCGTAGGCCAGCTCGATGCGTTCGATGGCGACCTCGTTGCGGGTGGCCTGGAAGGCCTCGGTGGACCATTTCACCGGGTAGGCGTTCTGCACCGACCAGGCCCGCAGCGGGCCGCCGTCCTCGTCGAGCAGGAAGACGTGCAGCTGCTTGGGGAAGATCGGCCGCGCCAGGCCGCCTTCCAGCACCGACTGGCACCACAGCAGCAGCCGCGACTCCATCGTCGCGATGCCGCGGGAGAGCACCAGCTTCGGATGCTTCACCGCCTTGGGCAGCTGGTGGACGAAGGCGTTCTGTCCGCCTTCGACCACCGTCTCCGTCTCGATCTCCGGGCCCAGTCCGGTGACTTCCCGGAAGGCGCCGTCGGCGTCCTTCGCGTTGGCGCCGAAGGTCACCGCGAAGTGGAAGGCCGGCGGTGGGTAGAGCGGGGCGGAGGGCGGCGCGCCGATCTTCGGGAGCGCCATCAGGCGTTGGCGATGACGAGGCCCTCGTGCGCGATCACGATGGTCTCGATCGCCACCTCGTTGCCGGTGGACTTCAGATCGGTGCTGGTGATCTTGGTCGGCCACGCGTTGGTGAGGGTCCAGACCATGGTCGGCTTGCCGGCCTCGTCCAGGAGACTGATGGTCACCGGCTTGCGCTTGATGGTGTTCATCTTGATCTCGTTGAACCAGTCCCAGAACTTGTTGTCGCCCTTGAAGACGCCTTTCTTCATCGTGACGTCGCTGTACTTCTTCATGCCCGGCATCTTGAGCACCGAGAACGCGGGGCTGTCCCCGTGCCGGTACTCGATGGGTTGGGCTTCCACGTCCAGGCCGGAGACCTCCTGGAAGGACATCACCGCCGAGTCCCACTTCACTTCGAAGCGGAACTTGGGAAGGGGCCATACCGTGGTCGATTGCGCTGATCCGTCGTCTGCCATTGCCTGCCTCCGCGAGGGTTATGTGTACGAATTGGGGAGCCTGATGCCTCGCGGCATCACGACTTCTGCATCTGCTGCTGGAAGGTGATCTCGATGAACTCGGCCGGGCGGCTGATGGCGACCAGGACGGTCACGCGCAGGATGCCTTCGAGGATGTCCTCGGGGGTCATCGTCTCGCCCAGGCCGACGTGGACGCTGAAGGCGTCGTCGGGTACCGCGCCGGCCAGGCCGCCGCGCTTCCAGATCCCGGTGAGGAAGCTGGAGATCATGCTCTTGATGGTCACCCAGGTATTGGCCACGTTGGGCTCGAACACCATCGCCTTGGAGGCCAGCCGGCAGGACTCCTCCAGCATGATCATCGTGCGGCGCACGTTGACGTAGCGCCAGTCCAGGCTGTTGCCGTCCAGCGTGCGGGCGCCCCAGACGAGCACGCCTTCGCCGATGAAGGACCGGATCGCGTTGATGGACTTGCCCTGCGTGGTGACGTTGAGGTCTTCCTGGTCCTCGTGGGAGATGGTGACCTCGGGCGAGACCACGCCGTTGAGGCTGACGTTGGCGGGCGCCTTCCAGACGCCGCGCGTGTTGTCGACCATGGTGTACACGCCGGCCATGGCGGGCGAGGGCGGCAGCAGGTTGAGCCGGTTGCGCGCCTCGGTCATGACGGTGTTGTAGAGCGGGCTCATCGAGACCAGGCTCTTGTGCAGCAGCGACTTGTGGGTCTCCACCGCGACGGCGAGCGCGGCCGGCGTCAACGCCTTCTGCTTCTCGAGGTCGGACTTGGTGGAGCCGTTCACCAGGTCCGTCACGTACTTGGTCCAGTCGTCGTCGGTCTTGACGATGTCGGCCACGGCCTGCGTCTGCTGCGCGGTGCGCGGCGGCATGGCGGGGTCGACGGCGTCGGGCAGCGACAGCTCCTTGCGCAGCAGCTGGGCCAGCAGCGCGGGGTTGGCGATGCGGGTGTAGTCCAGGTCCTTGTCCTGCACGACGGTGGTGTTGACCCACGGGTAGTAGGCCGTCGCGAAGTCCAGGAAGTTGACGCCCAGGTCGTTGCGGAAGCCCTCGATCGGATCGCCGCCCGGGTCCTTGCGGTCCAGGTAGCCGTTCCAGACGTCCAGGATGGCGATGCGGTTGCGCATGCGGCCGCCGCAGTGCTGCAGCATGGCCTGCTGGACCGCGACGCAGTCGGCGCGCTTGAGCAGCACCGCGTCGGGGATGACCAGCATGGTCGGCTCCTGCTCCTTGATCAGGGTGTCGATGCCGTCGGTGAGCTTCTGGGACTCGACCAGGCCGTCGTAGTTGCCCACGGACACGATGTAGCAGGGGCCGCCGCCGTTCTGGAAGAAGTGCACCATGCCGTGGTACAGCAGGAAGCGGCCGCCGTCGCCGCCGTCGGCCTGCGTCAGCGCGTAGTCCTTGTCGTCGGCGCGGAAGTCCGAGCGCGTGTTGGCCGGCGCCTCCGCGATGGTCAGGTGGGGGTCGGGGCCGTGGCCGAAGTAGGTGTGGTACTCCGCCATCGAGCTGATGCGCCAGGGCTTGTTCAGCAGCGACTTGCCGCCGTTCTCCGCCCGGCGGGTGTAGCCGACGAAGGCGGGCACCGCGGTGGCCACCTCGACGACCGAGTTGGGAAACGCATTCTTCTCGACGATATAGACACCGGGTGTCTTCATAGCCATGGCGGCCTCCTCTGCGGGTTATCGATGCACATGGATCTCGGAGACGATCGCCGGTCGGCCGGCAATCGTCTCGCGGGCGAGCAGTCGCGCCGCCGCCGTGGGCAGACGGCGGATCAGCACCTTGTCGTTGGCGCCGGCGCTGCGCAGCTGGAAGCGGCGCGGCGAGCGCTGCGCCAGCGGCACCAGGCCGCGCGAGCGGATCGCCAGCATCGGCGTGCCGTCGTCCAGCCGCTCGGGCACGGGCGCGCTGAAGCCGGTCTCGCCGGACAGGTCGACGACGGCGAGCGCGGGCTCGGTCCAGTCGCCCAGCAGGCAGTACTTCCAGACCGTGGCGCGCGGCGCCAGCGGCCAGCGGTAGCGCGCCGGCCAGGCCGCGGGATCGCGCGCGGGGCCGTGCGCCGGCAGGCGCGACAGCGGCAGGCTCAGCAGCGCGAAGGGGACCACGCGACGGTCGTGCGGCGTCAGCAGGGGCTGGAAATCAGGCGCTTCGAGGGCCCTGGGCCGTGCGTCCAGCGCGACGTGGATCGCGTCGCCTTGCGCTGGCGTCGAGTCCGCGTCCGCCCGGGCATCCGCAGCAGGTTTCGACGTTCCTTGAGGCTCGACCCACAGCAACTCTCGCGGGCGATCCGCCGCATCCTCCGTGCCGCAGGCGAAGTCGTCGTCGGTGGCGAAGACGCACCAGCTCAGCGCGGCGCTGTCGTCGAAGGCGCCGGAGCGGTCCTCGGCGTCGTCGCGCAGGCGCTCGATCGCTTCGGCGGGGCCGTGGACGCGCAGCGAGCCGCCGTCGGCGCGCACCAGCGCGTCGGCGCGGCGCAGCCGCTCGGCGGTGGTGCCGGCGGGGACGAAGCGCAGGCCGCGGCAGCGGCCGTCGGCGTAGTAGCCGTGGGCGACGTCCACCTGCAGCAACGGGAAGTAGGGACCCATGGTCGGCTCCGCGGTTCAGCCGTTCAGCCGTGGACGCCGACCGACGGCGTGCGCACCGACGGCAGTTGCGCGTCGGGCTTGCGAGCATCGATGGAGAGCAGGCGCACCCGGTAGAGCACCGAGGGCACGTAACGGCCGCCGAGCACGCCCCACAGCGTGGCCAGGTCGTGCAGGCCCAGCGGCTCGATGTTCATCGTGAGCTTGTCGATGCGCGGATCCAGGCCGGGGGTGTTCTGCGGGTCGAGCACGGGAGTGGCCTGGAAGCAGGCGATGGTGCTGCCGATCAGCTTGAGCGCTTCCGGATAGGTGCTGCCGCCGTAATTGGCCGCGATCATCACCAGCAGGTTGAGCTGGACCGGCGGGGCGAAGCGCGCCGAGCGCTCGCCGCTGCCCAGCGCATGCGCCGGCATGCCGGGGACGGCGTCGCGCTCCAGGTTGACCAGGAAGGCGCAGAGCCGGTGGGAGGCGCCGGCGGCCGGGGCGCCGTCGGCCTCGTGCAGCGCGGTCACGGCGACCAGGTCCTCCGCCGACTGGTGCGAGCGGCGCAGCACGGCGTTCAGGTGGCCGGCGATGTGGAGGAGGGCGGCGTCGATCATGGGTTGAACGATAGGAGCCCCGTCCCCCGGCACCCATCCGACGGATGCCGATGTTGGACGGCGGGTTTGCGGAGATTCGCCTCGGCGCGACCGGGCCGGCGCGCGACGGGGCGTCTGGGGGCCGCGCGCGGGCGCGCGTGGTCTCCTGTCAAGCTGTCAGACCTTGCGGGGTGGAGATGCACACGCGCGATGCGATGACTCCTAGACTGCGCGCCATCACGGTCCGAAGAGGCCGGGACCTGGGAGTGCAGAGATGGAGCCGAGCATCGAGGAGGGGCCCTTGCCCGCCGCGGCCGCCGCCACGGCGGCGCGGGGGATGAAGGCGGGCGAGCCGCTGAGCTTCCTGCTGGGCGACTGGGTCGTGGACGTGCCCGCGCGCCGCCTGAAACGACTTCAGCGGGATGACGAGACGGTGACGCTGGAGCCCCGCCCGATGGCGGTGCTGGTGGCGCTGTGCCGTCATCCCGGCGAGGTCGTGTCGGCGGAGGCGCTGCTGCAGGACTGCTGGCCGGAGGCCACGACGCTGGGGGACAACCCGGTGCACAAGGTGGTGGCCGGGCTGCGGCGCGCGCTGGGCGACAGCGCCACCACGCCGCGATACATCGAGACCATCCGCAAGCAGGGCTACCGGCTGGTGGCGACGCTGGGCGTGCTGTCGGCGGAAGGGCCGCGCAGCCACGCGGGCGGCTGGCGGGGGCTGTCCCCGTTCCGCGGGCTGGAGCCCTTCGACGCGGCGCACGCGAGCGTGTTCTTCGGCCGCGACGACGCCGTCGCCGCCCTGCATGCGCGGCTGACGCGGCAATGGCGGCTGGGGCACCCGCTGATGGTGCTGCTGGGCCCCAGCGGGTCCGGCAAGACCTCGCTGGTGCAGGCCGGGCTGGTGCCGGCGTTGATGCGATCGACGCCGGACAACGACCCCGGCGCGGAACTGCTACGCGTCGGCGCCGCGGCGCTGGTCGACCTCGGCGCGCTGGGCGGGCTGGATGCCTGGGCCGGCGTGGCGGGCGCGATGCTGGACTGGGAGTGCCAGGGCGTGCCCCTGCTGTCCGGTTACAGCATCGAGACGCTGGCCGCGGACCTGCGTGAGACGCCGGGCGAGGTGCTGCGGCAGCTCACGATCGGGCTGGACGCGACACGGGCGCTGCGCAGCGGCGGGCAGACCCCGCCGCTGCTGGTGCTGGACCGCCTCGAGGCGGTCTTCCAGGGCGACGACGGGCAGCTCGGCGCCTGGTTCGCGATGCTGGAGCGCCTGGTGAGCAGCGCCCGGCTGGTGGTGCTGGCGATCTGCCGCAACGACTTCTATGCGGCACTGGCCCGCTGGCCGTCGCTGATGCGCGGCAAGGAGGACGGCGCCCACCTCGACCTGGCCCCGCCCGACGCGCGCGCGATCGCGCAGATGATCCGGCTGCCCGCGCGGGCCGCGGGCCTGAGCTACGGCGCCGACGAGAGCGGCCTCAACCGCCTGGACGACCGCCTGTGCATCGACGCGATGCAGGCGTCGGATGCGCTGCCGCTGCTGCAGTACACGCTGCAGCAGCTCTACCTGCACCGCGCGCCGGGCGACGTGCTGGCGTGGTCGGCGTACGAGGAACTCGGCGGACTGGAAGGCGCGATCGGACGCCGCGCGGAAGCGCTGCTCGGCGAGCTGCCGCAGGCGCAGCAGGAGGCGCTGCCCAGACTGCTGCCGCGGCTCGTCACGCTGGGCGGCGAAGAGGCGTCGCCGACCAGCCGGTGGATCGCGGCGTCAGAGCTGTCCGACCCGCAGGAACAGGCGCTGGTGCGCGCCTTCGTCGACGCGCGGCTGCTGGTGGCGGACCTGGCCGGCGGCGTCAACGGCTACCGCGTCGCGCACGAAGCGCTGCTGCGGCGCTGGCCGCGCGTGACGACCTGGGTGGCGCAGCACCGCGCGTCGCTGGCGGCGCGCGACGAACTGCGGCCCTGGGTCGCGCGCTGGATCGAGGCGGACCGGGCGGCGCCCTTGCTGATGCCGCGCGGCTCGACGCTGTGGACCGCGGCGCGCGCGCTGGCGGAGGCGCCGCAGCTCTTCGGCGACCGGGAGCGCGATTTCATCGAGTGCTCGCAGCGGCGCCTGCGCCGCCAGCGCTGGGGCCTGGGCGCGGCCAGCGCGGGGGCGTTCCTGCTGGCCGGCATCGCGGGCATCGCGGCCCTGGGCTACGCGCGGCAGGCCGAAGTCGCGGCGGAACGCCAGCGGCAGAGCCGGCAGCTGGCGTCCTTCATGCTGGGCGAACTGGCCGACAAGTTGCGGCCGATGGGGCAGCTCGACGTGCTCAGCCGCATCGGCGAGCAGGGCGTCAAGCTGCTCGCGCCGGCCGAAGGCGGCAAGGAGACGCCGACCGACGCGCTGCAACGCGCCCGGGCGCTGGTGGTCATCGGCGAGGTCAACAGCAGCCGCGGTCAGGGCCGCACCGACATCGCCGCGGACGCGCTGCATGCGGCGCTGCAGTTGCTGCTGCCGCTGGACCGCGCGGCGCAGCAGGATCCGGCCGCCTATTACAAGACCGTGGGCGCGGCGTCGTTCTGGCTCGGCCAGATGGCGTTCGACGCCGGCGACCTGGAGACGGCGACGCGCGAGATGACGCGTTACCGCGACGCCTCCGAGACCTGGCGCCAGGTCTTGCCTGAAGACATCGATGCCCAGGCGGAACTGGGCTTCGCGGTGAACAGCCTGGGCTCCATCGCGTTCCGGCGCGCGTCCTGGGACGAGGCGCAGGGCTGGTTCGAGCAGGCCCTCGCGCTCAAGCTGGCGGCCCTGGCCCGCAGGCCGCGCGATGCCGATGCCCAGGAGGCGGTCGCCAGTTCGCGCATGTGGCTGGGACGCGTGGCGCATATCCGCGGCAATCCGGTGCAGGCGCTGGCGCTGTTCGACGTCGCCCGCCAGCCGCTGGTCGAGCTGGCCGCGCGCACGCCCGACGCGCTGGTGCGCCAGCGCGACCTGGCGGCGGTGGAACAGCGCCGCGCCGATGCCATGCGGGCCTCGGGGCGGTTGAAGGAGGCGGTGGAGGCGCTGAGCGCGAGCGTGGCGCTGCTCCATGAAGCGGAGCGCCGCGACCCGAGCAACCGGTTCTGGTCGACCGACCGCCAGCACGCGCAGGCCAGCCTGCTGCTGCTGCGCAGCGATGCCGGCATGGAGGTGCGCGAGGCCTTGGACGCGCTGCGGGCGGACGTGCCGCCGCGGCCGCTGTCCGAGCCGGGACGCGAATTCCTGCGGCGCACGGTGCTGGCCCGCCTGGCGGTGGCCGAGGCGACGATCGCCGCGCGCGCCGGCCATTCCGCGGACTTCTCGCGTTGGCGGGCGACGGCGGATGCCGAGATCCAGACGCTGTTCGCGACCTCGCCGCGGGATTGGCAAAGCCTGGAACTGGCCGCGCGGCTGGGACTGCTGTCGCTGGCGATGTCCCCAGCGACGACCCCGGCGCCGACCTCGGCAAGTTCGCCGGCGACTTCGCCGGCCCCCCAGGCGATGTGCGAGTCCCTGCGCGACACCCTCGGGCCCGCGGTGGCAGCCGGGCAGGCCGGCCTGGTGCTGGAAGCCTGGCTGGCCGCGCGGCGCTGCCTGCGCCAGGACGGCGACGATGCCGCGGCCCTCGCACGACTGCGGACGGGCGGCTACGCGCCTGGTCTGCTCGATTTTTCCTCAACCCTCTCAACGACAAGGAAGATTCCCTCATGAGTCCGCTGACCTCTACCGACGCCGATTCCCGTGCCGACCATGCCGCCGCTGAAGGGCTTGAAGCGAATGTTCTAGGTCCTGGCATCGCGCAGTTCTTCGTCGTGCCCTGGGAGATCATCCGGAACACCGCGGGCGAGCCGATCTCGGTGACCTGCAAATACTTCGACTACAAGGGCGAGCCCGTCGGCGCGCAGCCGATGACATGTCCCCACGCCTTCTTCCTCCTGACGCAGGGGGGGCCGCCTAGCCTGCCCCGACCGACCGAACCCGTGGATGTCGCGTTGTTCTCCGCGACGGCCAGGACGCTGTCGTCCTCGTGCCTGCTCAACAGCAGCTTCAACGCGGCGCCGCTGCCCGACGGTTCGCTCGCGGTCACGGTGCCGGTGGCGCCCGAAACGACGCGCGGCGTGATCCTGGTGTTCCGCTATCCGGCCATCGGCCCCGTCCAGGGTCTGGTGGCCAGCTCCGATCCGGAGATCAAGAACACCAGCGGGACGTCGGAGCAGCCGGCCTGAGAGGAGCCCCTTGCCATGACTGATTTCGCAACGAGGGGGAAGATCGCGCTGGCGACGCACGACGCGCGCGCGCTTCGCGCGACGGCGGGCGCGCAGGCCGCTTTCCTGGCCCCGGGCCTGGCGCAGTTCTACGTGGTGCCGTGGGCGCTGCGGACGGTGCGCGACGGCGACGTGGAGACGACGCTGGTGGAGTGCCGCTACTTCGATGCGCAATGGCATCGCGTGGACGGCCCGCCGCTGCGCGGCGACTACGGCTTCTGCCGGCTGACGCAATGCGCGACGACCTGGCTGGGCGAGAGTCCCCCGGAGGCCCTGGACCTGACGCTGATGTCGGCGGTGGCCAGGACGACGAAACCGGCGAAGGCGCTGTCCGCGCTGGGCAGCCTGGGCAACAGCTTCATCGCGTCGGGGGCGCCGCGCGCCACCTCGCTGATCGTGCCGGTGCTGCCGGACACGACGCGCGGGATGGTGCTGGTGTTCCGCTCGCCGGCGGCCGGGGACAAGGTGACTGCGTTGATCGCGACTGAGGAGCCGCAGATCAGCCGCGGGAAGTTCTAGCGGGAACGATCTGTTTCTATCCCGCGCGTCCAGAGCCGCTCGCCTCTTCAAGGGGCGAATTCCGTCTCAAGGCAGGAAGCTGGTGCTCCTGGGCGCGCGTGCAGGAACAGTCAAGCGGGACTTTCAGAACTCGGCCCGGTACCGGTTGTCGTTGACGCCTGGGAGTCCGAAGACGAGGCTGAAATCAGGGTTCTCGCCGAGGTCCTCGATCTGCATGGCTGGACGCTGCTGCACCCAGTGGTAGCGAGCGATATAGACATGCCGGGGCTTCATTTCCGGAATGGTGATTTCGCGTCGACCTTCGTTCCAGGTGATCAAGGGGCCTGAGAACTGGTAGTTGGCCTTGGAAACGATGGCGAAACGGTGCGTTCCAGGTTTGACACGGACCCAGAACGGATGGCCGTTCTTCCAGGACGGCGTCGTCACCGAGTCCACCGCCGAGATGCGCGCGTCGGCGACTTGCGCCGTCGACTGGTCCAGCGCGACGAACACGGCCGTATCCGCTCGAGGATGTTGATCCTCATAGGCCATGTAGGGTTGACTCTGGTGGAAAGCGCATCCGGTGAGCGCAGCGACGGCGAATAAGACAACGCTCGATCTGATCATCTGGTCCTCGTTTCAATGACCGGACGACACCCCGGTCCGGGGCATTATGAAACGGGTCGTCAGTTGCGGAGACCGCGTACCAGGCTGCGGCCGCCGTTCGCCAGCAGCGCCTTGTGATACGGCATGCTGCGCATCGGCGGGCAGGCGAGCACGGCATCGATGAACACCTGGGGCGGCAGGTACCGGTGGGCCGCGATGTAGTGGACGATGCCCACCGGTGCCGCGTAGATGCGGCCATTGAACGGCACGAAAAGGTTGGTCGAAAACCAGGGGCCGTCGTACTGGCACAGCTCGCACTGGTGGGAGCCGGCGGCGGCGAACGGCGCCCAAGGGTCCGCGCAGAGGGCTTTCAGCTTCTCGAAGAAAACCGGGGACACGTCACCGCGCGGGAAGCCGTCGTCCTCGCCGAGCCAACCCACCGCGAGGATCGCCTCGCAGTCGCCGGCCAGATAGGTGCAGCGATCCAGATCCTTGAGTGAGGTCACCGGACTCAGCCCTTGCCGTCGTAGCGGATGACGCGTCCCGGTTGCAGCAGCCGCTTCTCGACCGGCCGCCCGGCCAGCGCGGGGTTCTTCTTGATCGCCAGCTCGGTGTCCCGCTCGAACTCGTCGCGGATGGAGAACAGCGTGTTCATCGTGCAGGCCTGCGGCATGAAGACCTCGCCGCCGTAGATCAGCTCGCCCGCGGCGATCTCGACGACGTAGTTCGGAATGATGATCTGCGAGACATACGGATTCGCCACGACAGGGCGGATCTCATACTTGCCCGGCGGCAACGCCACGGCATTGATCGTGCCGTGGTGGTCGGAGTAATCGCTCTTGTAGACGTAGACGTCCACGTCGATCAGCTTGACCGAGTCCGGCGAACTGCCGGTCTTGGCATCGACGACCTTCAGGAAGGTTCCCAGGACAACGCATTGCGTGGGTGCGCCGGCGGACAGAAGCAGCACGCCCTGGTCCTTGCCGTTCAAGGCGGCAGCGGGCAGCCGATCCACGCCGGTCCGGTTGTCCATGCTCCCGCATCCGGTCAGCAGTCCCATCGCGCCAAGCATCGCCGCGCCCGCCCATTGCCGCAGAGTATTCGCCATCGGTCCCTCCCGATTTCTGTGGCGCGGACGTTATCACTTTGTATGCGCGAGTCCTTGCGGGACGCGTCGGGCCATCCCTCAACACGCGACCGGGGTCAGGGCGTGCCAGGCCCCAGCGCCTGAGCCTCGGTCGTCATCTGGATGAGCCGCTCCTCCACCGCGCTCGCGGCGCCCTTGAGCATGCGAATCTGACCGTCGTCGAAATCGGCGCGCGGCCGGTGATCGATGACGCACAGCGAGCCCAGGCACACGCCGCGCAGGTAGACCGGCGCGCCGGCGTAGAAGCGGATGTGGGGCGCGTCCACCACCAGCGGGTTGTCGACGAAGCGCTCGTCCGCGCGGGCGTCCAGGACCACCATGGGTTCCGGCCACCACAGCACGTGGGCGCAGAAGGAGCAGCTGCGCGCGGTCTCGCGGACGTCGAGACCGGTGATGGCCTTGAAGAACTGGCGCTCCCGGTCGATGAAGGAGACGGCGCTGATGGGCGCGTGGAACGCCCTGGCCACGGTGACCGTGAGCGCGTCCAGGAAGGGATCGTGCGACTCCGACAGCAGGCCGAAGCGTTCGAGCGTGGCCAGCCGCCAGGCCTCGTCTTCGGGGTAGGGCGCGCAGATCACGGCGCGTCGTCCGCGGGGATGTGCACGCGCAGGTCGCCGCACAGGATGGCCGTGCGGCCTTCGAGCTCGAAGGCGATGGAGCCGGTCAGGCACATCCAGCCGCCCTGGAGCGTCAGATACGGCCGGGTCAACTGGACAGACCCCGGGAAGGTCACCGCGCGGCGGAAGTACTGGCGGCGCGACCAGCGCGCGCCGGCGCAGTTGTGCAGCGGCTCGAACTGCTCGACGCGCTGCAGCTTCTCCCGCGCGGCGTCGTCGCGGAAGGCGATGTCGGCGAGCTGCCGTCCCTGGTCGTCGAGCAGGTAGCACATCGACGCGTTGGGCGCGGACAGGAAGTCCGCGCAGGCCTCGTTCATCGGCACGCCCGCCGCCAGGGCGATGCTGGCCAGGCGGAGCCGGTCGCAGTGCAGCGCCATGGACTCGCGCCAGCGGTCGTCCTTGCGCGACTGCGCCTCGTCGAAGCTGCTCCACGCGGCGTCCAGCGCCTCGCTGCCGTCCTCGATCGCGAGCGTCGCCGTCTGCGGACGGCCGAAGTAGTAGCCCTGGACGAAGTCGGCGTCGCAGGTGAGGGCGATGTGGGCGCCCTGCAGCGTCTCGATGCCTTCCACGAGCACGAGCGCGCCGCACTCCTGCAGCAGCGAGACCATGCGCTGGAGGATGCGCAGCGCCTTCGGATCCTGCTTGGCCCGCATCAGCACGCGGCGGTCCAGCTTGACCAGATGCGGGGCGAGGTCGAAGACGCGCTCGAAGTTCGAATGCCCGGCGCCGAAGTCGTCGAGCGCGATCAGGCAGCCCTTGGCGCGCAGGCGCTGCAGCGCGGGGTAGACGCGTTCGTCCTCGAAGAGCGGCGATTCCAGCACCTCGATCACGACGCGCGACGGCCGGATGCCGCTGGCGTCCAGCGCGCGTTCGATCTCGTCGAGGGCGCCGGTCGATTCGAGCAGCGCGGCGGGATGGAGGTTCAGCAGCAACCACTCGGGCGCGTCCTGCTTGCCCATGGCGACATAGGCAGTCAAGTGCTGCCGCACGGCGCGGACGTCCAGGTCCGCGCGCGCCCGGTGGTCGGGCAGGGCGTCGAAGAGCAGGTTGGGCGCGATGGGCCGACCCTCCGCATCGGTGGCGCGGAGCAGCGCCTCATGACCGACCAGGCGGCCATGAGTGAGGCTGAAGACCGGTTGAAACGCCGTGGCGAGATCGCAGGTCGCCGACCCTTCGAGGATGGGATTCATCGCGGCGATGCAGAGGCAGGTTTCATGCCTGGATCATCGGGGGGATGCGGGTTTCCCTGTAGAGGAGGGCGACGCAAGCGCGTGTGGGTCGTTGCCCTACAGCGCTCCGCTCCTCCTGGCGCGTCCTGGCGGGTACTCGCGCGTCCTCTTGGGCACTCGTGGGTTGACGAGCGCCAGGCGGATCTACGCCGTCGGTAGCCGATAGTTGAATTCGTAGAAGTGCTTGCCGTCCCGAATGTCGATGCCGAGCGTGCCGCTCAACCCGACCAGCTCGCCGGTGCCGGAGTCCGGTACCACCTGGACGAGGAGCTTGGGCGTGCCGCGCGCCATTTCGCCGAAGTGCATGAGAACGAACGAGCCGCTGCGACCCGCAAGCCGCCCTTCGACGCGCTCCATGGCGACGTAGCCGGCCGAGCTCGGCTCCGCGCTGCGGAAGGACATCATGTGGCCCAGGCCGCTCGCTTCGAGTTCGCCGTGGAACTGCTTGCGGAGCAGCAGGTGGCCGAGGTTCGCCTCGGCTTCCTCGGGCGCTGCGGTCAGGGGCGTCAGTTGCACGTCGAAGGTGCCGTGGATGGTGTGGCTCTGGGTCATGGTGGCCTCGTGTTAGCAAGAAGCATTCTCCTCCTCGGGCGGGGAGAACCGCTTGGCCACTTCCGAATCTCAGACCCGTGTCACACGCCCGGTGGCTCCGCAATCTTGAGGATGCGTTCAGGTCTTCCACGGAGCGATGCTTCTGAAGTGATGTCTTATCGCCGGAGGCCTAAATCTAGCCGACGTCAGGAGAAGCCATGAGCCAGTCAGCAGATGAAATCGCAGCAACCAAAAGACGCTTGGTGAAGGCGGAGGCAGAAGCGCTCGGCGCATCGGTTGGCCTACCGGGGGCGGCTCTGGAAAGGCTGATCGACTACAGCGGTGCAATCAGCATTGAGGGCGACATGTCGGGAGTCGCCGCTGCACCCGAGCGGCTGCGGAGCGATTCGAGGGTTCTCAGGATCATCGTCAGAGACGATCTCCTTAAGCCAACCGAGTTTTTCTTGTCGCTCTTGAAGGATTGCATCTCCCTGTCCAGCGCCATCGGCGCCTTGTTTGCAGGCGGTCCGAACGCGATCACCGTCGGCGCCATCGCCAGTTCAGTCGCAGACCTTCACGACCTTTTTCGCAAGACATCGGCCTATGTCCATCGTTTGACGCCATTGCAGTGGTCTGTCATCTGGGAGCTGCGACTCGCCAAGCGTGCATCCATCGACGAACTGGCCCAGAGGCTTCCCCAGATTGCGTCGAAGGACATTGAAGCCACCCTTCGCCAGTTCATGATCAGCGAACAGATGCCAAAGAACTTCACGAGGGAACGCGAGGGACAGTGGGAGCTGGTGGGAGTTTGACATGAGCGGCTATTTCGATCCGATCACTGGCGTGGTAGGCCTAGAGGACCGGCAGATCATGGATCTCCTCGGCGGAAGGAGTCTCGAAGACCTGGAGCACAGTGATGCGCTGCTTCGAACTTTTCTGCACGAGGCCACGCATCATGCAAGCGTTATCGGTGATATCGGGGCAGCCTACGCGGCGTTGCTTGCGAGCACCGATATCAGCAGCGAGACGTCATTGATCCGTCCTAGGCAGTCGACGCCAATGGCCCTGGATATGCACACGCGCGACTGGCTCCTCTTCCAGCTCTGCCAGGCGTATTACGTGCCGATGCTCGAGGGTCTGGCTGTCTACGCGGAGTACGACCTTTTCAGCTGTGCCGTGGATGTCGATAGCGGACCTCTTTTGCATGCCAAGTCGATCTATCTGGGTAAGAAATTCAAGGCAGCCGTATCCGCAGCGTTGAAGCGGATGCGACACGTAGCTGACCCTAGCGAATCAGAAACGCTGCTCGCAGAGATGACGAAGGTTCGAGAGGATCATTTCAATCAATACCTCCGCGAGCAGCGGCTGACAGGAACGGCGGTCATGTTCAAGCGACAACTGCTTGCGACGCCGCTGGATCGTACGAATCCGCTGAGCTGCTACCTGCTCGGCTACCTGGCGATCAAGGGACTCTACGCGAGGAGGCTCCCCCCATCGCCGCTTCGGATGTCCACTCTGTTCCACTTGGGGGTGCAGGCGACCATATTTCGAGATCTGGACGTTGCGATCAGACTCGTCTCCACTCACGACATGGATATCAACGATGTCCAGGTGACGTGTGGCGAAGTAATCTCGCGCATCCAGGACAGGTTGGACCTCTTCATGACCAATGGTCGAGAGGTGCTCCTGAGGATTCAGGCGACGACGACCGGGGAAAGCAAGGAGATTGATGAGCAACTTCTATCTAGTTGTCTGTTTCGAATGGGTCGGGAGGTCCATCCCTTAGCATCGAACCACTTCGGTTATCGACACATCTTCAGGCACGCCGCTACACCGGTCCTTCTTGAGCACTCCGGAAGCGACGTTTGCGTTCGGGCTATCGATGGAAACCTCTTAGGACACTGCCCCACGGTGCCGAACTCGGATCACGCACCGCAAGGCACCGTCGAGATCGCGTCTACGCCCAGTGGATCCGAACTGGCGCTCCTGATCTTGACGGCAGATGGGCTGGTCGCAGCTAGGTGCATGAGAACCGGTGCGTGGAATGTGCCTGAGCAGGTCGCACTGTTCGACGAAATGCCGTCTTCAGTTCTTGCTCACCAGCGTTTGCAGCATCGCGTCCCAGGAGCCCTTCCGGTCAACGCGCCGAAAGGGGAGGTCGCCGAGGTGCTGGCTGACACCGCGGAACAGTTGCGAACGCTAGGCGAGCAGGTGTTGCTCAACCTAGCGTTCCCCGTTCCCATAGAGATTCGAGCCCGCGCAAAGGAGATCCTCAGAGAGGCTGGCTTTGGAGGGATTTTTCCGGGTGGTGAGATCGAGGAGCTCGCAAAGTACTCGCTCATCTTCTCAGGTGAGGGACTATCTATCGAAGAGGGAGCCAGACTGGAGGGGCGCAGTCCGGAGGCCTGTGTCGCGCGCATCGACGAGTTCAATGCGAGGGCCATGGAGGCAATCGGCGTCCCGCTCTTTCAGATGACCGACCCGCAGTTCGCGACGTCTCTCATCTGATCCGGAGCCCACGTTCCCACGCTATTGCTCATTCGCTGCGGCCTTCAGTCCTACGCACAGGTACGACCCAGACTGACGCAAGCGGAGGGCTGGCCGACCTAGGCTAGCCCCATGGGATTCCACCGACTGCTCGGGCGTCTGGCGATGACGCCGTTCTCCAAGGCCTTGCCCGCGATGGGCGACACCGAACGCGCCGCGCTCGAAGCCGGCACCGTCGGTTTCGAAGGGCAGCTCTTCGCCGGCAGTCCGGACTTCGACGCGTTGATCGCGCAAGGCCCGAACCGCCTCACCGACGAGGAGCGCCGTTTCCTCGACAACGAGGTGACCACGCTCATCGGCATGCTCGACGACCACGCCATCGACGAGGCCGGCGATCTGCCGCGCGACGTCTGGGCCTACCTGCGGCAGCATCGCTTCTTCGGGATGATCATTCCCAAGGAATACGGCGGACTGGGCTTCGGCCACTACGCGCATGCCGAGGTCGTGACCCGCATCGCCACCGTCAACACCGCCTGCGCGGTGACGGTGATGGTGCCCAACTCGCTCGGTCCGGCGGAGCTGCTGCTGCGCTACGGCACGCCGGCGCAGCAACAGCATTACCTGCCGCGTCTGGCCGACGGTCGCGAGCTGCCGTGTTTCGGGCTCACCTCGCCTTACGCCGGCTCGGACGCCGCCTCCATCCCCGATCGCGGCGTGCTCACCGAACGCGTCATCGACGGCAAGACCGTGCGCGGCTTCAGCGTGCGCTTCGACAAGCGCTACATCACGCTCGCGCCCGTGGCGAGCGTGGTGGGCCTGGCCTTCCAGGCGATCGACCCGACGCGGCCGGAGGGCGAGCAGGCGCTCGGCATCACCTGCGCGTTGCTGCCGGTGCCCACGCCCGGGATGGAGATCGGCCATCGCCACCATCCGATGAACTCGGCCTTCATGAACGGCCCCATCCGCGGCGAGGACGTCTTCGTGCCGATGGATTGGGTGATCGGCGGCGAGGAACGGGTCGGGCAGGGCTGGCGGATGCTGATGGAGTGCCTCGCCGCAGGCCGTGCGATCTCGCTGCCGGCGCTGGGCGCGGCGATGCAGCAGACCGCGCTGTTCGTGGTCAACGGCTACGGTCAGGTGCGGGAGCAGTTCGGCCTGCCCATCGGGCGTTTCCACGCCATCGCGGGTATCACCGCGCAGATGGCGGCGCGGCTCTACGCGACGGACGCGGCGCGCCGCTACACCGCCGCGGCGCTCGACGCCGGCGAGCAGCCCAGCGTCGCCAGCGCGATCCTCAAGGTGCAGCTCACCGAAGCGGGACGCCGCGCGGTCAACGACGGCATGGACGTGCTCGGCGGCAAGGGGATCATCTCCGGCCCGCGCAACCTGCTCGGCGTGGCCTACCGCCACGCGCCCATCGCCATCACGGTGGAAGGCGCCAACCTGCTGTCGCGCGCGCTGATCATCTTCGGCCAGGGCGCGACGCGCTGCCATCCCTTCGTGCTGGAGGAGATGTCGGCCGTGCAGGCGCAGGATCCGGAACGCCTCGGTCGCGCGCTCTCGGGCCACGTCGGCCATGTGATGCGAAATCTCTGGCGCAGCCTGGCGCACGCGCCGCTGCGCGGCCAGGTGCCGGACGACCTGCGCGCCGAGGCGAAACTCATCGCGTCGCTGTCCGCCCGCTATGCGCTGACCGCCGACCTCGCCATGGGGCTGCTCGGCGGCAAGCTCAAGCGCATGGAGCTGTTGTCGGCGCGCCTGGGCGACATCCTCGCCGCGCTCTATCTGGCCGCCGCCTGTGTGTGGCGCTACCAGATGGAGAACGATCCGGCGATGAAGCCGGTGGCACGCGCGGCGATCCGTCTGCAGCTGCACGAGGCCGCGACCTTGCTGCACGATCTCTACGCCAATCTGCCGTCGCGCTTCCTGCGCGTGATCGCGCCGATGCTGTTGCACGGCACCGGCCATCTGGCGCCGCTGCGCGATCGCGAAGCTATCGCACTGGCCGACGCGCTGCGTACGCAGCCGGAGCTGGTGCGTCGACTGTGTCCCGACGTCTCGCGTCCGAAGCTCGGCGGTCTGCTCGACCTGATGGGTGCGCTCGACGCAGCCCGCGCGCTGGGCGGCGAGGTCGCCGAACTCAACAAGGCGCTGCGTCGCTCCGGATCGCTGGAAGAGGTGGCACGCGGATCGCGCAACCCCGAGGCCGCGCTGGCCTATCTGCGTGCCGCCGAGCAGGTCATTGCTGTCGACGAGGACTGACCGTCAGCGACGATTGCCGTTCATTCGCGTTAATTGCGGTTCACTGCCGTCCATCGGCGGATGGCGATGCGATCCGCGATGAGGGCTATCATCGATCCACATCCCGCTGGCTCCCCTTCGTGCCCTGAGCCATTCCTTCCGGGTCTGCAGACGCACTTCTCCAGGAGTGCGCCATGAGCGGAATCGCCGTCGTTCCCCCTCCCACGATCCTCGTCCTGGACGATTTCCCGGACTCCGCCGACGCCCTGTGCGAGTGGCTGACCCTGGAGGGTTGGAAGGCGCAATGTGCCGTCTCGGCTGACGAGGCACTCCAGAAGCTCCGGGTCGACCTGCCTGCCGTGGTCGTGATGGAGCCCTGGTTGCGCACCGGCAGCGCGATGGGCGTCGCCGCGGCGGTGCGGCAGGCCGGCGGCGACACCCTGCTGGTGGGACTGACCGCGTGGGGGAGGGCCGAGGACGACCTCGTCTGCGGCCCGACGCTCTTCGACGTGATGCTGAGGAAGCCGGTCGATGGCCTGGCGCTCCGCGAAGCGCTGGACCATCATCCTCGGGCTAGTCGCCTTGCCCGCTACCGGGCTCCGCCGTCTTCCGGTGCTGCTCCGCCAGCATCTCTGCCGGCGTGACGTTGGCCAGCACGGCCTGGATCTTGTTCTTCCAGCCCGCGACCACGACGCTTTCGCCGTCTTCCATGGCCTCGTAGCCGGCCTTCGCCACTTCGTCCGGCGGTTGCTTCTTCCCCGTGCCGACCTTGGTGTCGGTCATGTCGGCGCGACGGAAGAATTCGGTGTCGGTCGCCCCGGGCATCAGGACGGTGACGGTGATTGCGGTGTCCTTCAATTCATTGCGCAGTGCGTACGCGAATGAATCGATGAAGGCCTTCGACCCGTTGTAGACCGCCTGGAAGCTGCCCGGCATCAGGCCTGCGATGGAGCCGGTGATCAGAATCCTGCCCGCGTTGCGCGCCTGCATCGAGCGGCCCACCCGCTGGATGAGGTCCAGGGTGCCGGTGATGTTGGTGTCGATGACGTGGCGCACCGCCTTGAAGTCCTGGTCGAGGAACGCGTGTCCCAGGCCGTGACCGGCGTTGGCGAGCAGGGCGTCCACCGGCCGGCCGCCGAGCTCCGCCATCAACGCGTCCACGCCGGTGACGACGGACAGGTCGGCCAGCAGCGTCCGGACCTGCGCGCCTTCGGCGCGGCATGCCGCCGCGGTGTCGTCCTGGGAACGGTCCGCAGCAATCAGCAGGTCGTAGCCGTGGCGCGCGCATTCGAGCGCGAGTTCACGGCCGATGCCGCTCGACGCGCCGGTGACGACGGCCAACGGCCGCTCGGCGAATTCATTGGCATCGAGTCCTGGACGCGCATCCGCATTCGGATCTGGATTGTGATTCGGATTCATGACAGCTCCTGGAGCGTTCAATGGACGTTGATCAGTTGTCGAAGGGCGTGAGCACCACCTTGCGGCAGTCCTCTTCCTTCTTGTTGAAGATCTCGTAGCCCCGCGCGGCGTCCGTGAGCGGCAGGCGGTGGCTGACGATCACCTCGGGGCGCAGCGCGCCGCTCTCGATGTGGGCCAGCAGTTCCGGCATGAAGCGCTGTGCGTGGGTCTGGCCGCTGGCGAAGCTCAAGCCCTTCTCGAAGGCGTCGCCGAACAGGAAGCCATGGATGAAGCCCGCGTACACGCCGGGCACGCTGACGATGCCGCCGCGTCGCGTGGCCGCGATGGCCCATCGCAGGGAGGTGCCGCTCGATCCCTCGAGCTTCAGCGTGGACAGCACCGTCTCCATCGTGCTGCCCTTGGCCTCGAAGCCGACCGCGTCGATCGACGCGTCGACGCCGCGGTGGTCGGTCTGCTCGATGATCAGCTGCGCCGGATCGTCGACCTGGTCGAAGTCGATCGGCAGGACCCCGTAGGTCTCCTTGGCGAAGGCGAGCCGGTACGGATGGTGGTCGATCATGAAGATCCGTTCGGCTCCGAGCAGTCGCGCGCTGGCCGCCGCCATCATCCCGACCGGTCCGGCGCCGAAGATGGCGACGCTCGATCCCTTGGTTACCTGCGCATTGAGCGCCGCCTGGTAGCCGGTGGGCAGGATGTCCGAGAGGAAGAGGACCTGCTCGTCGCTCAGGCGCGTGTCGGGGATCACCAGCGGCCCGACGTTGGCCTTGGGCACGCGCACGTACTGCGCCTGACCGCCCGCGTAGCCGCCGTAGAGGTGGCTGTAGCCGAACAGGCCGGCGCCGGCGCGGATGTCCTTCTTGTTCAGGATGGCGCCGCGGCCCGGGTTGGTCGTCTCGCAGGCGGCGAACAGTTGCCGGCCGCAGAAAAAGCAGTCCCCGCAGGAGATCGTGAACGGCACGACGACGCGATCGCCGCGCTTGATGTGGGTGACGCCGCGGCCGACGTCCTCCACGACGCCCATGAACTCATGGCCGAGGATGTCTCCCGACTTCATGTCGGGGATCTTGCCGCGGTAGATGTGGAGATCGGATCCGCAGATCGCGGTGGCGGTGACGCGCAGCAGCACATCGTCGTCGGCGGCGAGCACCGGATCCGGCACGGTTTCGACACGGACGTCTTTGGCGCCGTGGTAGGTGAGGGCGAGCATGGGTGGCCTTCCGTGGGTCCGCGCAGGAGGACGCGGGTCACCGTGCAAGGCAAGGTCGCCGCCCGCCGTCTTGCGTCACCAGCCGGTCCCCGATTGACCGATATCGGCATTCGGTGCCGATTCACCGCATCGCCACGAGCGAGTGACCGGCCAAGGCTTCATGGATCGCCGCGTCCGCCCGAGGCGCCGTAGACCTGACCGGTCGCGTAGCTCGATTCCGACGACGCCAGCAGCACGTACACCGCCGCGAGCTCCGCGGGCTGCCCGGCGCGTCCCATCGGCGTGTCGACGCCGAACTTCTGCAGCTTCTCCTGCGTCTGGCCGCCGCAGACCTGAAGCGGCGTCCAGAACGGCCCCGGCGCGACGGCGTTGACGCGGATGCCCTGCTTGGCGAGCTGCTTCGCCAGGCCCTTGGTGAAGATCAGGATCGCGCCCTTGGTGGTGGCGTAGTCGAGCAGGTTCTCGCCGGGGTCGTATGAGTTGACCGACGCCGTGTTGATGATGGAACTGCCGTCCTTCAGATGCGGGATCGCCGCCTTGGACAGCCAGAACGGCGCGTAGATGTTGGTCTTGAAGGTCCAGTCGAACTGCTCGGTGCTGATGTCGAGGATCGACTCGTGGCTTTGCTGGCGGGCGGCGTTGTTCACGAGGATGTCCAGCCCGCCGAGCTCGCGCACCGCGTCCGCCACCAGCTTCTGGCAGAACGCTTCCTCGCGCAGGTCGCCCGGCAACGCGATGCCCTGGCGACCGGTCTCGCGGATCAGCGCGATCACCTCGCGGGCGTCGGGCTCCTCGTCGGGCAGGTAGTTGATCGCGACGTCCGCGCCTTCGCGCGCGAAGGCGATGGCCGCGGCGCGGCCGATGCCACTGTCGCCGCCGGTGATCAGCGCGCGACGGCCAGCCAGGCGGCCATGTCCCACGTAGGTCTTCTCGCCGTGATCGGGCGGAGGAATCATGTCGCGCGCCAGGCCCGGCCAGGGCTGCGACTGCTTCGGGAAGGCGATCGTGTCGGAGGACTTGTCGGAAGACTGGTCGGATGAGCTCATCGGAAGACTCCTAGGCGCGCAGGCGCCCCATGTGGGCGGCGAATCCGTCCGGTGCCCGACCGTCCTGGCGGGCGCTCGTGACGACGCGCACGGTGTTGGTCCAGGCAATGCACATGCCGAGCGCGTGGAGCCGCTCCACGAAGTCCACATCCTCGTGGCTGCACAGCTGCGCGAAGCCGCCGGCCTGCTGATAGGCGCTCACGCTGACGCCGAGGTTGGCGCCGTGGATGTGGCGATGGTCCTCGGCATCGGTGTAGCCGACTTCGTAGGCGGTCCGTTCCTCGGCGGTGAATCGGGTCCAGTCGTCGACCTCGACCACGCCGCAGACGGCCTCGGTGCGGAACGCCAGCTGTCGCGAGAACCAGTTCGGCGCGACGACCGAGTCCGCGTCGGTGAAAGCCAGCCAGCGGGCGCCTTGCTCGATGAGCGCCTGCGCGCCGGCCGCGCGCGCGAAGCCGACATTGCGCGCCTCGATGGCCAGGCCTTGCACGCCGAGCGAGCGGACGACGTCGGCGGTGCGGTCGCGACACGCGTCCAGGACGACCAGGATTCGGACTTCCTCGCCTTGCAGGTCCGGATGCGCGGCGGCGTCGATGAGCGCTCGAAGGGCGCGACCGATCAGCGCTTCCTCGTCGTGCGCGGGCACCACCGCGCCGATCATGGCCGCAGGCCCTCGCGACGCGCCACCGAGCGACCGTCCGGACTCCAGACTTCGACGAGGAAGTCGTCCTCCTCGTGCCGCAGCAGGCTTGTCCAGCCCAATTGCTCGAACGCCACGGCCATGTGCCGATGCACGTCGTCGCCGCTACGGAAGTAGTCGCCTTCTGGATGGCGCCAGTGGCTGGCGATCAAGGTGCCGCCGTCGGCCAAGCTTTCCACCGCGCGATCAATGGTCGCGTGGAAGGCGTCGTCATCGAGGTAGTAGCCGATCTCGCTCAGCACGATCAGGTTGAATCGGCCCTTGGGCCACTGCGCCGGAATCTGCGCGTGCGTCACGTCGACATGGGGCATTGCGGCCAGTCGCTGACGGGCGTGCGCCACCGCCGCGGCGCTGGCGTCGCTGCAGACCAGGCGATCGCAGCGCGTCGCGAGTGCCGCGCTCAATTCGCCGTTCGCGCACGCGGGCTCGAAGGCGCGCGCGTAGCGCTCGTCGGGCAGGCTCGCGAGGAGCTGCGCGCGCTTGCGCCGTTCGTACCAGCGCGTGCGGTATCCCCAAGGGTCGTCGTCTTCGGAGAACAGCGTCTCGAAGTGGTCGGCCAGCGCGCCCGGTTCCGGGGGAAGGGTCACAGCGTCCATGTCGTGGTTGCCTGCTTCAGGAGTTCGTTGCCCAGCGCGGCCAGATCGCGGTCGCCGTGGCATTGCCGGATGAACACAGGCAAATCCGCTGCCATACGGGCGAAGGTCTCGTCGTGGCAGAGCGGTCCGGCGCCCATCGCGCGCGTGGCGGCGCGCAGCACCTGCTGCGCGCATTCGTCGCTCGCGGCGCGCGTGCGCAGCGCCCAGGCGCGCGCGTCGCGATCGGGATGTCGATCGACCCAGGCGGCCGCTTCGCGCAGCAGTGCGGCGTTGGCGCTCAGCAGGCGATCGATCTCGCCGAGCGCCAATGCCCGATGCCATCCTGGATCGACGCTGGCGGCGACGTCGACCGCCTGAGCTCGAAGGACCTCTGCGACCGCACAGGCCGCGCCATGCCAACACGCGGCGATGCCGATGCCGCCGTGCCAGAACCCGTGTCGCGAAAGATAGAAGCCTGCGCCGCCGACCAGGCGAGCGGGCGTCGCTTCGAACGCGACCGACGCGCTCGCGGAGTCCGCCATGCCGACGGCTTTCCAGCGCGAGGCATCGACCGTGACACCGGGTTGCAGGAGGTCGACATCCGCGAGCCACGGGCCCGTGCTCGATCCCCCGGATTCGCTGTCATCGGGCCAGACCGTCAGCAGCGCGCGATCCAGCGACGCGGCGCCGGAGCACCATGCCTTCGTGCCGGAAAGCGCCACCGAGCCATCAGGCTTGCGGCGGAACGTCACGCGCGCGCCGGGCGGTTCGGCCGCCCACATGCCGTAAGCGGCTGCGGCGGACTGCGGCGCCAAGCCCGCTTCGGCCAGGATGGCCGTCGCGTCCGTATGACCTTCGAAGAGCTTCACGAGCGACAGATCCTGCGCGGCGACGGCCGCCAGCGCGGACCAGCGGTCGAGCGTGCGTCCGCTGCCTGGCAGCGGGAGGTCCGACCGTCCGGTGTCGATCAAGGCGCGCAAACGCCGACCCGTGTCGGCGTCGGCGTGGCCGTGGCCGTGGGCTTGACGTCCGCTAGCGGTCGTGGAGGGCGTCCCCATCAGTGCTTGGCCTGCTCCTGCGCCATCAACTCCGCCTTGCGCTGCTGGATCCGTTCGCCTAGCTCGACCATGTCCACGCCGGCCTTCTTCGCCTTGGGGAACATCTCGTTCTGCTCCTCCTTGACGTGATGCTTGACCCACTCGCTCATGACCTTGACCTTCGCGTCGTAATCCTCGCCGCCGGGCTCGACGCCTTCGACGGCGGCGATCAGGTCCTTGATGCTCTGGTGCTCGACGCGCGCCTCGGGGACGAGCTCCTTGTCCTTCAGTGCGAGCTGGACCTCGGGGTAGAAGATCTCCTCTTCGACCTGGGCGTGGACCGTCAGCTCCAGGCAGATCTGCGCGACCAGCTGCTTCTTCTTCGCGACGGAGCGCGACTTCTCGAACTGGTCGAACAACCCGCTGACCAGCTTGTGATCGGCGCGCAGCAGGCTCACGGCATCGGGCGTCCTGGCGCGGGCGGTCGTGGTGCGGCGAGTCGTCGATTTGCGGGCGGCGGTCGAGCTGGTCGTCGAGGAAGGCATGGAAGTTCTCCTGGCGGTGATGGCTGGGACGGCGTGCCACGTCGGCACATCGCAGAAAACTCAATAGCAAGCGCGGTGCCCGCAAGCGAGGACGGTCAGCGGACCTCGTCCGCACGGGATTGCCGATGCCTGCTGGACTTCGCGTCCGCATGCTCTTCCTCTTCGTTCTTTCGCACGCCGCGCAGATTCATCACGAACAGCCCGACCTGCAGCACGATCAACGCGTAGGACTGGGTGGCGGCGCCCCAGATGCACCAGAGGACGTTGCTGAGCACGAAGACCCAGAAGCCCCACGTCCTGCGGCGCGCGCTGCTTCCGCCGACCAGCCAGGCGGCGGCGAGCGTGACCACCATCGCGGGCCATTGCAGCGCGTTGAGCAGTTCGTCCATGCCCGACGAAGGCAAGCGGCTCGCCAACGGGATTGATCAGTCGGAGTCGGGACGGAAAAAAAGCCCCGGGAAACCGGGGCTGTCGAGGCGAAGCGACCTCATCGGCGCTTCACCGGCGTTTCAGCTGCATCTCAGCTGCATTTCAGCGATGTCTTCAACGATCGTCACGCGACGAATCGCTGTCCTGGTCCTGATCGTTGCGCGAGGCCTGGGTGGACTGATCGCGCGAGGTCTGCGGGTTCTGGCGCTGGGACCCTTGGCCCTGCTGGCCTTGCCGATCGCCGCCTTGCTGACCCTGCTGCGGCGACTGCCGCTGGCCTTGCGATCCGGAGCCCTGCTGCTGGCCGCCGGGCTGGTTCTGTCCTTGCTGGCCCTGTTGATGCTGCTGCTGTTGCTGCTGCTTCTGCTGGCCTTGTCCGCTCTGGGATTGATTCGGGTTCTGCGCGTTGGGTTGCTGAGCCATGGTGGTCTCCACGTTGTGCGCGTCGGCAAAGACACCGACGAGAACATCGTGGCAATGGGCATGCCGCTTCGACGCCTGTCGACACGACCCTCGAACACTGCCGGAAGAAGCCTCGCGTCTGCCGGAGTTGTCGGTTCGCAGCGTGACCGGCCGTGGGCCTCAGAGCCCGCCGAGCTTCTCTCTCGCCGCCGCGATCCGCTCGTCGTAGGAGCGCTTCTCCAGCGCCTCGATCGCCTGTTCGAGCACGGCGCCCAGCGGCACCTTCATGTCCTTCTCCAGGCTCTTCGCCGCCAGCGCGGTGGCTGCCCAGCATTGCTCCAGCTTGGGGGCGAGGCGCTTGCCCTGTTTCGTCAGCGTCACGATGCGCTGCCGGGCGTCCGTCTCCGACGCGACGACCTCGACCAGTCCGGCCTCCGTCATCCGGGCCACCGTCTGCGTCACCGCCGGCTGGCTGATGCCGGCCGCGACGGCGATCGCGCTGATCGTGGACTCGCTCTCCCGCATGAGCACGCGCATCACCGGCGTGTAGCGCGGCCGGTAGCTCGGGTCCACGTTCTCGTAGGAGCGCTCGACCGCGCCGTCCAGCAGCTCGATGAGGTGGCGCAGTTGCGTGCCCAGGGTTCTTGTCATGCCTGTTTCCATCCGGCGATTCTCAGGGCTGGCGCGACCGGCCGCCCACTGCGCCAGACCAGCAGGCCCACCGTGGCCGCAGCGGTCACCGCCAGCGTCACCGTCGACGCTTCCACGCCGAACGGACCGCCCGTGAGCCACGCCGGCCCGCTGAGCACCGTGTGCAGGACGCCCAAGGTCTTGTTGCCGGAGGACGAAAGGCCGAAGAGCGCGGTGGTGGCGAAGTTCCAGCCGAAGTGCAGCCCGATGGGCAGCCACAGCCGGCCGTGGACGAGGTAGGCGGCGGAGAGCAGCGCGCCCGCGACCATGATCGCGAGGAAGGCGACCGCCGAGAACCCTTCGGTGGGCAGATGGCCGAGGCCGAACAGCAGCGACGAGATCGCCATGGCCGGCCCGACGCCCAGCCGTCCGAGCAGGACGCGCAGCAGCACGCCGCGGAAGAGCAGTTCTTCCAGCACCGCGGCGAGCGTCATCTCCGCCATCGGGCCGAGCAGGCTCTGCCACGTCGCGCCGGTGATCCGCAGGACGCCGGCCGACCACAGGACGCCGACGATGCCGGTGATCAGGATCAGCCCGAGGAGGGCGCCCGTGAGGAGCTCGCGGGCTGCGGGGGCGGGCGCCAGTTCGGTCGGTGCCTGGCGCTTCTCGACCAGACGCGTGAAAGCGCGATAGGCGAGCAGACAGAGGACTGCCGCCAGCAGTTGCGGCCACAGCTGGCGATACGGCTTGGGGAGGACCGCGTGGATCGCCGCCATCGAGAGCGCCACGGGCGCCACGGTGGCGACGGCGCCGAGGACGATGCGCACCAGCGGCGACCGCAGCGATGGGCGGTACCAGCGTTCCTGGACTGCGGGCGAGACGGCGTCGACTGTCATGGGGACCTCCCGGAAGTGGCGACGCCCTCTGCGTCGCGGTGTTTGTATAAGTGCTTATGCTAATGAGGCGACGGCACTTGTGCAACCACTCCGGAAGGGGCGGGGCGCAGTACTTACTCCTTGGCGATCGCCTCCACCTGGATGCGCAGGTTCACGTCCATCTTGAAGCCGTAGTCCTTGCCCGCGCCCAGGCCGAATTCCTCGCGGTTGAAGCTGCCTGACGCGTCGGCGCCGCAGAGCTCGCGCTTGAGCATCGGGTGGGGGACGCACTTGAGCTGGTGGACGGTCAGCGTCAAGGGTCGGGTCTTGCCGTTCAGGGTGAGTTCGCCCACGACCTGTGTCGGCACGCCGGCCTTGGCGCCGTCGAAGCGGCCCTTGAACGTCGCGTTCGGGTTCTTCTCGACGTTGAAGAACTTGTCGCCGGTGGCCCAGGCGTTCATCGCGTCCAGGCCGAAGTCGATGCTGGCCAGATCCATCTTGACGTCGACGCTGCCGGCGCCGGTGGCCTTGTCGTAGACGATGGTGCCGGCGCTCTTGTTGAGCTTGCCGCGCCAGTGCGACAGGCCCATGTGATCGGCCTCGAAGCTGGGATAGCTGTGCGTGGGGTCGATGTCGTAGGTCGCGGGGGCGGCGTGCGCGGCGACGGAGAGGGCCAGCAGGGCGGGGGCGAGCAGCATGTTCATCGGGAGTCCTTGAGGAAGCCTGGCAGGGGTGCCTCCCTGACGACGAGTCAGGCGGGCGGTTTTCGACAAGCGCGCATCATCGCCCGGCGCGAGGGATGGAACGGTCCGGAAGAACACCGCCCCACGAGACGTTGAGATCGCGTTAGGACGTCGTCCGGGATTCGGCGGCGTCATCAACTCGTCGTCCGGTGTGATCCCTCATGGCCTACGATCCGGCATCCTTCGAGAGAGATCATGAACAAAAGATTCGGACGGATCCTGTGCGGCGCGGCGCTGCTGATGGGCGGCATCCTTTCCGCCCAGGCCCAGCAGCTCAAGATCGGGTACGTGGACACGCAGAAGGTCATCAACGAGAGCGTTCCGGGGAAGGCCGCCCAGAGCCGCCTGCAGGAGGAGTTCAGCAAGCGGCAGAAGAACCTGCTGGATCTGGAAGGCGCACTGAGCGCCGCGGCCGCGTCGCTGGACAAGGACGCGCCGCAACTCTCCGAGTTGGAGCGGGCGCGACGGGGTCGCGAGCTCGCGGATCAGGGCCGGGCGCTGGACCGGGCCAAGCGCGAGTTCCAAGGCGATCTCGAATACCGGCGCAGCCAGGAGCACGATGCGCTGAAGGAGCGCGTGGAACGTGCGATCAAGGCCGTCGCGCAGGAGCGCAAGATCGACATGGTCTTCGTCGAGCACGTGGCCTTCGCCAGGGACAGCATCGACATCTCCAGCATCGTCATCGAGGCGGTGAACGCGCAGCGCTGAGGACGGCGCACTGAGGACTGTGCATTGAAGCCGGCGCGCCGATTCAGCGCCCGCGCGAATCAGGTGCTGATGGCGTTGGTGAACGTCAACCGATTCCCGAACGGATCGGTCACCGAGACGTCCTTGGACCCCCACGGCGTGTCTTCGAGCCCGGGACGGGCGTTCCCGTAGCGACGGGCGATCAGCTCGGCGTGGAAGGCTTCGATATCGTCCGTCTCGATGCGCATCGCCGCGCCGGGACAGGCGTCGCCGTGATGCTCCGAGAGGTGGAGCACGCAGCCGTCCCGGGAGACCTGCATGTACAGCGGCAATCCCGGTTCGAAGCGGTGTTCCCAGTCGACCGTGAAGCCGAGGAACTGGACGTAGAACTCCAGCGCCTTGGCTTCGTCGAACATGCGCAGGATGGGGGTGGTGCGGGCGAATTTCATGGGGGTGATGATGGTTGCGGGCTCCGGCCTTGGCTATCGCGCGAAAGAGGGAGGGACGATCCGCTCTTCTTGCTTCCTCAGGAAGCTCGCCAGCAGCGCAAGCCGTCCCTCTGAGTCCTGATAGAACTCCGTTTCGAGCACCGAGAACCTGGCCGTGTCCTGGATGCTGTCCAGGACCTGCTGGCGCAGTTCCGGGTCCGCCGGCGGGACGCCGCCCGGAAACTCCGCATTGGCCGCGGCCAGCAGTGACGCTGTCTGAGGCGCACCGATCTGTTTGAGCGCATCGACGGTCTGCAGCGCAAGGTCTCCGGCCGAACTGCAGTAGTACAGGTCGAAGCCGCCGTTGTTGACCATGCCCTCGAGCATCCAAGTGCCGACGGCGATCATCTGCAACGGAGTCAGATCGTTCGCGCCCGTCTCGATGAACTTGCTGATCCACGGATCGACGCGATTCAGCACATAGTCCAAGTCATCCATGTTGTTCATTCTCCGGGGCGCCTTGCCCGGCCTTTCATGGTTCTTCCGCTCGTGACGTGAGCGGAGTCAGTCCTTCGACCGTGTGACGACACGCAGCGTAGCCGATGAGCAAGGCGAGTCAGACGTTCGATCAGTAGGGGTCGAGGAGGTCCGCGAAGTCTGCGGCGACCTGTTCCAGCTCGCCTGTCTCATGGCGCCAGGCAAACACGGTCGGATCAAAGGCACCGCCTTCCAGCATGAACACGAGGTGATCACCCGATCCATTCCCGGCGACGGCCACGGCGTTCGCCGGGAAGCGCGGCCAAGCGCGGCATCGCTCGGTCTCCTTCAGGACGTGATTGGCCGTCCGTGACAGCCGCTTGCGGTCGGACGTGTCCTCGATCGGATACTGCTCCCATTCGTCCTCGTCGGTCTCCAGTTCACCGCCGTTCGACTGAAGGATGGCGAGGCGGAATGACTCCGGCAGACGGCCCCCGAGCGCTCGCTCCGCGGCCAGGAGGAAGGACTCGTCAAGATCGAATGGCATGGGCTTTCTTTCTGTCCAACGAAGCTGCCCGGAAGGGGCGGGCATCCGGCTTGCTCGCAGGACTGTCATCCCGATCGACCGATCGCGGCAAGCTTTGTGGAAGGTGCGGACGAACATGATGAAGATCAGTGCATTGGCAATCGTCGCCCTCGCGGCGGCCCTCGGAGGCTGCGATCGTACGGAGCGCCCGGCGTCCGAGCCAGCGCCGGTGTCGCCGACTCCAGTGGCCTCTTCGCCTGCGGCGTCAACGCCTGACCCCGCGCAGGCGTGGCTCGGCCGCTGGAACGGGCCGGAGGGCACTTATCTGCAACTGGACGCCGCCGGCGAGGGACGCTACGAGGTCCGCATCAAGGACCTCGATGCTGAACGCAAGTTCGAAGGCGTCGGCAAGGACGGCACCGTGCAGTTCGAGCGGGACGGGAAGCAGGAGTCGATCAAGGCCACCAACGGCGACGCCACCGGGATGAAGTGGCTGGCGGGCAAGAGTACCTGCCTGACCGTTCACGTTGGGGAAGGCTACTGTCGGGATTGAGGGGCCGCGCCGGCATCGGCATCGGCGCCGCGTCGGCGGGGTGGCCGGGCCGGCCACGCTGTCCCGTCCTCACGCCTGCACGATCACCTCGAACCCGCCGAAGATCATCCGCTGCCCGTCGAAGGGCATGTCCTTCGGATCGTGGTTCATGCGCGGGTCTTCCATCGACTTCTTCATCCCTTCGTCGCGCGCCTGACGCGACGGCCAGACGATCCACGAGAACACCACCGTCTCGTCCGGCTTGCGCTGCACGGCCATGGGGAACGAGGTCACCTTGCCTTCGGGCACGTCGTCGCCCCAGCACTCGACGACGTGGAGCGCGCCGTGGTCCTTGAACACCGCGGAGGCGTCCTGCGCCAGCTGTCGATAGGCCTCGCGCTTGGCGGTGGGCACGGCGATCACGAATCCGTCTACGTAGTCCATGAAGGTTCTCCGGTTGTCGGCGCGGCCCGGTGCCGCCCCCTGACACGACGGATGACGATACGGGAAATCGACACGCCCCCGCCGGCCTATCTCCCTACCGCCGCCATGCTCCTCGCATCCCACCGCTGCATGTTCGCCAGCGCGCTCTCGATCGGCTCCGGGGTGACCCGTTCCGCGCCGAGGAACGGCCGGTCCATCGCGGCGACGAAGTGGAAGACCAGCCCCAGCGCCAGCGCGAGCACCACGATCGCGCTGCGGCTGCAGGCCGTCACCGGCAGCACCGCCACCGGCGCGAGCGTGAGCAGCGAGCTCACCAGCACCACCACCCACAGCGTCGTCGGCACCTTGCCGTCGCTGGCCTCCAACCGGGCGCGACGCTGCGTCAGCAGGTCGTTCGCCTGGGCCCACATCTGCTGCACCAGCGCGGCCTCCGCCGCGCTCGCCGGCCGCAGATCCCCCAGCGTCCGGTACACGTCGTCGAAGGCGTCCAGCGTCGGCTGGCTGGGCTGCTCGTGCTGCATCGCCGCCCACTCCTTGCCGATCACGCTGCGGCCGTAGCCGCGCAGCCGCTCCCGCGCCAGCCGCGTCTCCGGCGTCCCGTACACCGCCAGCGTCCGCGCCAACTGCGCCATCGCCGTGCCCTCCCGGCTCACCGCCTGTTCCGCGGCGCTGAACGAGTCCCACACCGACACCGCCGAGAACGCCAGCAGCAGCGAGTTGATCGTCGCGATCACCCCCAGCGACGCCAGCGCCACGTTCCTGTCCGACTCCGTCGCACGCTCGCGCCATCGTCGCGGGAACGCGGCCTGCGCCGCCAGCCCGATCGCCACCCACCCCAGCACCAGCGCCAGTCCCAGCACCCAGTTCGGCAGGTCGTAGACGATCAGCGGCATGGCCCGCTCCCCTCGCTGAGACCCTCGTGCAGCGCGTAGCGCGTCATGCCCGCCACGCCCCGCACGCCGAGCTTGCGCGTCACGTTCTCCCGATGCGTCGCCACCGTCTTGGCGCTCAGCTTGAGCCGGTCCGCGATCTCCTGCGTGCTCAGGTCCTCGGCGAAGAGCTGCACGATCTCGCGCTCCCGCGCGGTCAGCGCCGGCCCCGCCGGGATCGCCGTGCCGGCCTCCGGCAGCCGGTGCCGCGTGCGGATCTCGTCGACCAGCCCGCCCATCAGCCCCGGGCTCAGGTAGATGCGACCGCCGGCCACGTCCCGCACGGCACGCAGCAGCTCCTCGCTGGAGGCGTCCTTGAGCACGTAGCCCGACGCCCCGGCTTGAAGCGCCGTCACCACGCTGCGCTGATCGCCGTGCATCGACAGGCAGATCGCCTGCACCGACGGGTGGTGCGCGCGCACGCGGCGCGTGGCCTCGATGCCGTTCAGGCCGGGCATGGCGATGTCGGTGATGAGCAGGTCGGGCTGCAGGTGGCGCACGAGCTTGACGGCGGCGGCGCCGTCCTCGGCCAGGCCGACGACGTCCAGTCCCGCGTCGCGGGTCAGGAGCGCGCGCAGGCCTTCGCGCACGAGTTGGTGGTCGTCCGCCAGGACGATGCGGAGGGTCATGGGAATCTCCCTGGATTCGAATGGGGGCGAGGGCTGGGGCGAAAGCGAACGCGCAGGCGAATTCGGCGGCGAAGGCGCCGGATCACGCGCACTCTCGGGGGATGGCGTCGGGATCGAGCGGGATCAGCAAGGTTGCGCAGGTCCCACGACCCGGCTCGGAGCGCAGCACCAGCGCGCCGCCCAGCGCCTGCAGCTGCGCGCGGGCACCGCCCAGGCCCAGACCGCGGGCGTCGACCTCCAGCGGGCCGGCGGGGAAGCCGCGGCCGTCGTCGCGTACGCGCACGCTGAGCCAGCCGGCCTCGACCTTGGGCACGATCTCGACGCGGGTGGCGCAGGCGTGCTTCTGCACGTTGAGGCAGAGCTCCCGCACCACGCGGCAGGCCACCGTCCGTTGCACGGCGGGGATCTCGGCGATTCCCGGCTGGGCCATCGCGCTGCCGTCGACCTCCACGGCCAGCGGGCCGGTGAGCGCCAGTTCGGCCGCCAGGGCTTCCAGCGCCGCCTGCAGGTCGCCGTGCCAGTCCGGCGGCGCGAGCGCGAAGGTCAGGGTGCGCACCGACCGCGACAGCTCGCCCAGCAGCGCGGTGACCTGCGCCAGGCCCGGGTCGGCGGCGACGGGCTCGGGCAGGCCGTGACGCCATTCCCCGAAGGCCAGCCGCAGCCGGACGATCAGACCGCCGACCTGGTCGTGCAGCAGCTGGGCGACGCGTTCGCGCTCGCGCTGCTCGGCGTCGGCGTGGGCTTCGGCCAGCGTCATCTGGAGGCGGGTCAGCCGCTCGATCCGGTGCTCGCGGGTGAGCCGCGAGGTCGGACCGGAGACGCGCGGCCGGGCTGCCGGCGGCGAAGATGGGGAAGAAGGGCGGTGCGGGGTGAGGTTCATGCGAGCTCCCTGTGCGCCTGGACGGCGTCGTCGTGTGGTGCCCGATCCCGGTGGGGGATCGGTGCCTCAGACGGTAGGCGGGAGCGCGTTCCTGAACCTTCCGGAAACCTTCCGGAGGTGCCGCAGGGGCCGGGAGGGCCCGGAAACAGGGGCTTGGAGGAGTTTGCGCCTTCGGCGGTGGAAGGGAACTCCCTCTCCCGCTTGCGGGAGAGGGCGGGGGGTGAGGGCCAGCGGCGGTGGCAGTGCTGAACCCCTTTGTTGATTCTTCTCCCGCTTGCGGGAGACTGGCGTGAGGGCCAGCAGCCTCACGCACGACCAGACAGCCATTGCAGGATGAGCGTCAGGACATCCTCGAGATGCAGCAGCGCCTCGCGGTTCGTGAATCGCAGGACATGGAATCCTTGGTCATGCAGGGCGGCTGTGCGTCGAGCGTCGTAGATCGCGTCTTGTGGACTGCCATGCTGCCCGCCATCGAGCTCGACCACGAGTCCCGCCTCAACGCATGCGAAATCTGCGAAGTACGCACCGACGGGATGTTGTCGCCTGAACTTGTGGCCCAGGAGTCGTCGATCGCGCAAGCGTTGCCATAGCGCGCGCTCGGCCTTGGTGCCGGTTCGCCTGAACGAGCGGGCAGCATCCTTCCGGCCTGGATGTGGATGCTCGACGTCGTCCATGGCGGACGAGTGTGCGTGTGCTGGGCTTGGGCGAACCATCGCCAGGATGGGGGATCTGGTTGACTGCCTAGGCCGCTGGCCCTCACCCCCGCCCTCTCCCGCAAGCGGGAGAGGGAGTCCGACCGGCTCCACTCGAAGGGCCTGCTCCTCTTTCGCCCTCTCCCTCTTGCGGGAGCGCTCGTCAGCGCCTTCGGCGATGGAAGGGAACTCCCTCTCCCGCTTGCGGGAGAGGGCGGGGGGTGAGGGCCAGCGGCGGTGGCAGTGCTGAACCCCTTTGTTGGTTCTTCTCCCGCTTGCGGGAGACTGGCAGCCGCATAAGCAACTGCGGATCGCCGCGGCACCCTTTAGCTTTCCTCAAGCACCCCGGCGGAATTAATCGTTTGTCTCGGGCAAGGTCGCTCCATAGAGTCCGGGTCTTCGACCTGCCTTCTCTCTCCCGTCTTCTCCTCCTGGCCTTCTGGATACCGTCATGCCCGCACTGTCTTCCCACTCTCCGGCCCACCCTTCGATCGGCTTCGGCATCCTCAGCACCGGCGCGATTGCCAATCACTTCGCCGACCAGGTGAAGGGCTCGTCGACGCTGCACGTCGCCGCCGTGGCGAGCCGGACCCAGGCCAGCGCCGACGCCTTCGCCGGGAAGCATGGCATCGCCCGCGCCTACGGCTCCTACGCGGCGCTGCTCGACGACCCGACCGTCCGGATCGTCTACATCGGCCTGCCCAACAGCCTGCACACCGAGTGGTGCCTGCGCGCGCTGGAAGCCGGCAAGCACGTGCTCTGCGAGAAGCCGCTGACCGGCTCGCCGCAGGAGGCGCGGCAGATCTTCCAGACGGCGCAGCGGCTCGGCCTGCACGTGGCCGAGGCCTATCCCTACCGGGCGCAGCCGCAGACCGTCGAGATGCTGCGCCTGCTCGAATCCGGCGAGCTGGGCCGGCCGCTCGCCATCCAGGCCAGCTTCGGATTCAAGCTGGAGAACCCCGACGACATCCGGCTCGATCCCGCGCTCGCCGGCGGAGCGCTGATGGATGCGGGCGCCTATCCGCTCAGCCTGGTCCGCGCGATCGCGGGCGGGTATCCGGAGCAGGTCCAGGCCTTCAAGCGGCAGGGGCCGCGCGGCACGGACACGGCTGTCGTCGCCAACCTGGCGTTCCGGGGCGGGCTGATGGCGCAGATCTCGTGCAGCTTCCACGCGGCCGCGCACCGGTACGCGGTGATCGCCTGCGAGGGCGGCGTGATCGAGACCAGCTATTCGAACAGCACGGCCGGCAACCAGCCCGCGACCTTGCGCATCAAGCGCGGCAGCGGCTTCGGCGCGAGCGTCGAGACGGTGTCCCTGCCGGCGGTGGACGCCTTCCGCGTCGAGGCCGAGTCCTTCGTCGAGCAGGTCCTGAGCGGCAGGCCGTGGATCGGCGTGAGCTCGCACGAGTCGGTGGACGTGGCGGCGCTGCTTGAGCATATTGCGAAGGTGGCCGTCGACGTCGACGGCAGGAGCTTCGGATGATCCTGGACCTGGTGGCGCTGAGGACGCTGCTCGCCGCGGTGGACCTCAAGGGGTTCGGGCGGGCGGCCGAGCGCGTGAACCGTTCCCCCGGCGCGGTGAGCCTGCAGATCAAGGCGCTGGAGGAGCGGCTCGACCTGAAGCTGTTCCGCAAGGTCGGGCGGCAGCAGGTCCTGACGGACGAGGGCGAGGTGCTGGTGGGCTACGCGCGGCGGCTGCTGGCCTTGAACGACGAGGCGATGGTGGCGCTGCACCAGCTCAATCCCTGCTGCGAGATCCTCTTCGGCATGCCGCAGGACGTGGCCGACAGCCTGCTGCCGACGACGCTGGCGCGTTTCCGGGAGTCGCATCCGAGCACCAAGGTGCGGGTGAACGTGGACCTGAACGATCGGGTGCTCGACGAGCTCGAAGCGGGGCAGCTGGACCTGGGGCTGGTGTTCCGGCCGGCCGACGAGCGGGATCCCGCCGCGATCGCGACCTTGCCGATGCGCTGGTACGCGGCGCCGGGGTTCAGTCCTGACCCCTCGGCGCCGTTGCCGCTGCTGGTGTCGGATGCGCCGTGCCTGTTCCGGCAGACGGCGATGGAGGCGCTGGACGCGGCGGGCCGGGCGTGGCGGCCGGCGATGTCCACGACCAGCCTGTCCGCGCTCTGGGCGGCGGCGCGGGCGGGACTGGGCGTGCTGCCGCGCGTGTCGCTGCAGGGACAGTCGGGGCTGCAGGCCGCCGATGAGGCGTTGGGACTGCCGCCCTTGCCCGAGATTTCCCTCTGTCTGGTCAAGGATGCGTACCGGGTGCGCCCGACCGTTGCGCGCTTGGCATCGATCTCGAAAGAGGTAGCCGCCGAGTCCTGTTTGACCTAAATCAATGAAAACCGCCTGACTTGGGCGCTTCCCGCCCACGCGGTGCGAAAGACCCTCAGGGAACCCCAGGTTGGTGCCGATCCCAATGGCAACCACAACAAGGGAGTTTCCATGTCTTCGGTTTTCAATCTCAGGATAGGCGCGCGTCTGGCCGTGGCGTTCGGTCTGATGGTCCTGCTCATGCTGCTGATGGCGGGCGCGTCGCAAGGCGGGCTGACGTCGGTGGACGGTCGGCTGGGGCAGGTGATCGGCGACCGGTATGTGAAGGTGCGCTCGGTCGGCAAGGTCTTCGACGAGCTGAACCTGCAGTCCCGCAACGCGCGCAACGTGCTGCTGCTGGACACGGCGCAGGAGCGCGAGGTCGAGCTGGCCTCGATCCGCGAATCGCGGGAGCGTGCGGCGAAGGTCTATGAGGATCTGGTGCCGACGATCCACGACGCGAAGGCGAAGGCCTTCCTGGAGGAGTCGATGGCGGTGCGCAAGGCCTACGGCGAGGCGCTGGACGCGTACTTCGCGCAGGTGAAGACGGAGGACATGGACGGCGCGAAGCTGGTGCTGATGCAGAAGCTGCGTCCGGCGCAGCTGGCGTATGTGGCCGCGCTGGAGAAGCTGGTCGGGCGGCAGGAGGAGTTGATGGCGGAGTCCGGCACGCTGGCCAAGGAGGCGGTGCAGGAGACGACGCTGGTGCTGTGGATTGCGGTGATCGTGGGCGTGGTGGCAGGTCTTGCCTTCGGCGTGATGGCGACGCGGTCGGTGACGCGGCCGCTGGCGGAGGTGCGTCGCGCGATGGAGGCGGTGGCCGGGGGCGATCTGACGACGGACGTGCGGGTGACGCGCAAGGATGAGCTGGGGGATCTGCAGCAGAGTCTGGCGCGCATGGTGGACGGCCTGCGCGGGCTGGTGCGCGAGGTGCGCAGCGGGGTGGACTCGGTGACGACGGCGTCGAGCCAGATCGCGGCGGGGAACCTGGACCTGTCGAGCCGGACGGAGGAACAGGCGAGCAGCCTGCAGCAGACGGCGAGCTCGATGGAGGAGATCACCGGGACCGTGCACCAGGCGGCGGACAGCGCGCGTCAGGCGACGGCGCTGGCGCAGGAGGCGTCGGGGACGGCGAAGCGGGGCGGGGAGGTGATCGGGCGCGTTGTTGCGACGATGGATGCGATCACGGACAGCAGCCGCAGGATTGAAGACATCATCGGCGTGATCGATGGGATCGCGTTCCAGACGAATATCCTTGCGCTGAACGCCGCGGTGGAGGCGGCGAGGGCGGGGGAGCATGGGAGAGGGTTTGCGGTTGTCGCCGGGGAAGTGCGGGCGTTGGCTCAACGCAGCGCGAGCGCAGCACGCGAAATCAAGACGCTGATCGGCACGTCAGGCGTGTCGGTGGCGTCAGGCGGCCGGGAGGTCGCCGCGGCAGGCGAAACGATGCGGGAGATCGTCGAGCAGATCAGACGCGTGAGCGAGCTGGTTAATGAGATCTCCGGCGCCGCCGGGGAACAGAGCCGAGGGATCGAGCAGATCAATCAAGCGATCACGCAGATGGATCAGGTGACGCAGCAGAACGCTGCACTGGTCGAGGAAAGCGCCGCTGCCGCAAACAGCCTCGAAGCGCAGGCGCAGCGATTGGCGGAGTCGGTGGCGTCGTTCAGGGTGGCTTAAGGGGGAGGTGGCTTACGTCACTAGCCGTCGCCGCGACGGGACGGTCCACTGGCCTCTCAACAGGAGAGGCCAATGTTCCCCAAATCGTTCTATCTCTGCCCGGAGGACGTCTTCCGGCTCGGTAACGCCAGCACCCCCAAGCTCAGCAACATCCGACCGCACGATGTTGACCTGACGAAGGTCAACGACATCGTCGTGGTCGTTGCGAACAATGCAGGTGTCAGCGTGTTCAACGAACAGGGGCTGGCAGAAAGAGACATGAGCGGCTGGGTCTGGCAGTTCAACGCGACGACGCCGATGCCGCAAGGTCTGAAGCTGGTTCACGACCGTCCCGGCCACTACACCATCGCGCCCACGGTTAACATGCCGCTGGACAAGTACAAGGGACTGCTGGAGGAGCTGGGAATGAAGGCGTTCCGTGTGTTCTTCAGGCAAGGCAAGCAAGCATGAAATCGCTGACGTTGGATCTGACGCGCTGGGAAGCGCACTGCATTCTCGAGGCGCTGACGGAGTTGGATGCCAAGTGGGCGAGCATCTGTCAGACCTCGGAGGATGAGGATGAGGTCGCCGACTATGGCAATGACCTGATTGAACTTCGACTGACGCTGAAGTCGGTGAAGGAACAGGCGATTGCCGCATTCGGGCCTGGTGTTGCGAACTTCGATCGGAGACCGCTCTGAGCCACTGAGCGCGCGTTGACTCGCGCGCTCCGCTTATGGCCCGTAGGCGAGTGAATCCAGGAGAGTCGTCCGGCACATTACTCGACCTGCCTTGTGGTCGTGCGGATTCACGAATCAGAGAATGACCTCTCGTCGCAACCCACCCCATGGATCGCGCAGATGAAGAACCTGATCCGAAGCATAGCGCTGCTCCTTGTCGCAGGATCTGCCGCTTCCGCCTTCGCGCAGTCGGAGACTCGACATGCGACTCAGCCGGCGCCGGCCGGCGAGATTGTCGACTGCCCGAAGATGTACAAGGAAGTCGGTCCAGTCGCGATCAAGCTCCCATATTGGGAGTTTGACCAGACCGAGAAGGGCTGGCGCGCGTTGGGAAATTGCTACCTTGAGCAAGCGCAGCTGATCAAGCGCTACGTCAGACGCCAGGAGTACGAGCAGCGCGGAGTGCGCTGGCACCTTGCGCAGACATTGGCGATGTTGGGCGACGATGGTGCGGCTGCGGAGCAGGCCTCGCTGTCGATCAATCCTGACGAAGCCACCGACACGCCGGGATTCAGCTGGAACACCTACGTGCTGGCGACGGTGGCTTTCCTTCGTAAGAACCGGGCCGCGTTCGACGTGCAGTACGAGGCTCATCGACGCGCGACGGAGGCCGATGCCGCGAACGTGACGAATCTGAAGGTGTTGACAGGATTGGCCGAGTGCTTCGACAAGCCGTACCGGGAGGCCTACGGCAAGTGCCGACTTAACGATTGATGTGAGGTGCGCATTTCGGCGTTCATTGGCAGGACCTTCGGCTAGCGCTGATCATGCATTTCGACAGCAGAATTAGCCGCATGTGCGCCGGCGGCTTTCGGTTGATCTCAGTCTCTTGCGTATCGATGCTGAGTGGCTGCAACCATGGAAACCGGTCTTTGAGCGCCGCAGGCTGCGAATGGTCTGAACCTAGCCTCTGCTGGCGGAAATGACTCGTCCCCCAGCGTAAACGCCAATCCCAATGGCCGACGCTCTTTGGACAATGTCACCCATACAAGGAGGCAAGAATGGACGAGATAACCGTGCTGCGTGCGCTCCACGCGCGAGACCCGGCCAAAGCAAAGAGTGCCTTCGAGCGTACGCTGAGTCACCTAGAGAGTGATCGAGTGCGTCGCTTTTCGTTCGTTCGCGACGCTGCCGTCATTGGTATCTATGACGCCATCCACCAGGTAGTGACGGCCTATCGAGAAGGCGACGGAGTAGAGCCCGATCGGAGTAAGGCGTTTCAATGGATAGATAAGGCAGTCCGAGATGGCCTCGATAGCTTTTACTTTGACCTTGCCAGCTGCTACCGAGATGGTGATGGTACCGGCCGCGACATCCTCAAATTTCGGAAGTACATGACCCTCGCTGCAGAAGCTGGCGAGACCGAGGCAATGTTCAAGCTTGCCATCACCTATCGTGATCCGGAGTTCGGTGAACCCTCTGTTGAGCAAGCGATCTACTGGACCAACAAGATGGCTGCGCGAGGCGCGCCGGGCGCGCTGATTCAACTCGCAAAGCGATATCGGGACGGGGACGGTGTAGAGAAAAGCGACGACCAATTTCTTATCTACGCGCAAAAGGCCGCAGCAGAGTCCCGAAAGCGCTGGCCAGGAAAGGGTGCGTCTAAGGTCGCTTCCGGTGCCGATTGGGCCTATGAGGACCTGCCGGAGTCACTCGCAGTATTGGCTGACGCCCAGCGCCGCAAAGGCCAAACCGCCGCTGCGAGGACCCTTGATAGGCAGGCAGTGCAAGCGGCCACCGATGCCCTTGATGTTGCGAAGATAAATGGCGCGAATGTCGGTCAGTTGTTGCCCGAGATCTTGCTTCGCATCTTGCCGTTGTTCAAGAACAAGGCTGGCTTGGTTCGACCGAAGGGAGCCACGTCTTATCGCGCATGGCTTGAGAGGATCTACGACGCTATCAAGCAGGTAGGCGCTCATGACCCGACAGCTATCCCTAGCGATCTGGTCGAAGCAATCTACGAGCTAGGCATTGCTTACCTAGAGGGAATAGGCGGTGTGCCGGATCAGCGCAAAGCGAACAAGTATTTGTCCGAGGCGGCCAAAGCAGGTCATGGGCGAGCGGCCTACCTCTTCGCCCTAAGCCGTCTGAAAGCTCGCGACAAGGCCGAGTTTGATAGGTTCATTGACATGGCATCGAAGGCCAATGACGTGGACGCGATGATCGCGCAGCAGGTAGCCGCCATTGGCCTGACCGGCAGGAGGTTTGATGCCGCCAAAGATGCATTGCAGGAGCTTCGCCGGAATGTCTTGAAAATTCGGAACTCGAAGCATCGCGTCGGCTTGGCGGATGTCTCGCATGGCATAGCCCACTACACGGATGGAGGTGCGCTATCAAGCATGCTTTCCGGTACACCCTCTGATGGGCGAAATGCGGTGCGACTCTCAAGCACCGTGTATGTGAACGACCCGACAGAAGGTCAGCGCTTACGAGAGTTTTCGGAAGATGGCTCGACCAATCCGCTCGCATTCCTCTATAAAGACGTCGACGACCCGGACGCACTCTCTTGGCAGGGCAAGGACTTCCACGTCTTCATTGCTTGCTTCTCACTCCAATGCGACAGTCTGAACCTCTGGCGATTCTATGGGCGCAACGGCACGGGTTTCAGCATCATTAGTCCCATGGCCGTCTTCGACGCGGAATCGGGCGACGGGATGCTGAGAGGGCCATGGGCGAAGACTAGACGTACAGCAGCAAAGTTGGCGCTGCATATGGTTCTTTACGATGATGAGCACGTTCGTCAAACGCTTGCCGAACTCTCAAAAGCGATCAAACCGCTGGAGAAAATACTTGAAGGTGTCCCTTCAGAAGACGCGAGGCGATTGCGCGAGGTCGCGATAGCCGTCCTTGGCGACTTGATGTATCTCTACAAGGATGCCCAGTACGCTGACGAACGAGAAGTCCGCGCGATTGAGGCCAGAACACTGGGTGATCCAGAGATCAAGACCTTCCAGCCCGGAGGAAAGTCCTACGCCAGGCTCTATCTAGAGACAGGTGCTTTGCTATTTCGGGAGTCGGGCTCGAAGGTCATCATCGGTCCGAAGGTTGATGAGGCTGATTCCGTAGAGCTCGACCTTCGGCACCGACTGGCTCAGAACGGCTGGAGTGCATCATGCTCAGTCGAAAGATCCGAGGCCAAATACCGCTAGGACAACAGGCGACTTAGTAGTCGCTGTCCATCAGCTGTCAGGTTGTCGACAAAAAATGCAGGGGCCAGTTGCTCGATCTCTTCGCCGATTTCCTTGTGTCGCTTCTCCGCGTAGTCGAGGGTCTCTTGGGAGGTCTTTGGAAGCTGGGCGAGCCATTCGTCAATGACGCGAAACACGTACAAGGCATGCATCAGGCCCGAGACAGGACGCTTGGAGCGCTTCCATGGCGAGTAGTGAAGGCCTTGGTCGACCTTCGCGATTGGAACGAGCTGCTCAATCAGCGACAGCTGAAGATGCATAGCTTCGTGCACTAGAGCTTCGGCTGTCCGTAGGTTGGCAAACCGACCTTCTGAGATGTTGAGGAACACCGAGAACGGGATGGATGGGTCGCTGTAGCTAACGTCAAACCCCGGTTCCGATGCTTCTAATATATGGACGCGCTTGGCAACAGTGCCGACTGTCTCGGCCAACGAAGGCACTTGCCGAAGCAGGCTAAATGCGCTCTCTAGGCCAGCAAGCCCGGAATTGGTGATCGAGGTATCGTCTGCGAAGGACGCGCCCTTCGATGACAGCTTCTGGGCGGCGAGTGCTGGGAGTAGCTCGATGGATGTAATGAGGTCAGCCGTGCACTGAGAGGCCACTTGCCAGACCTTTGAAGGTGGCACGGAGGCAATCCACTCAGAGGTTGAGTACCCCTCGCAGCTCGCCTCTGATTCCTTCACGAGCCGCTTTGCGAGACCCGGCCACCACAACGGAGTAGCGGTGTTACTCAGGCAGAGCTGGACATGTTCGCGGGCTGTGAGCACTTCGCACGAGGAAAAAATGAGAGGACTAGCGTGTACCTGTCCCCTGATTGGATGGGCGTCACCGCGTGTAGGGATGCCTTTGAGATCTCGAATACAACTCCGGTGTTGTGTACCGGGCGAAGGATCCGATGCACATCAGACGGGTCGTTGCTGTTGAAGAAGCACAGCAACCCTCCGTTCGCGTCCTCCCAGCCACGATTAAGCTGAATCAGGAGCCGATGCGACTCTTCCCCAGGGATGAAGTCGTTGTGAATCTTGATGCGCTGCCCATGCGTCAATCGGTGCGCGGTGACGTCAATCCGCGTTGAAAGCTCGACGCCAAACCGGTCTTCCATGTGCTGCCTCAGCTCATCCAGTGCTTTGGACGAGAACGCCTTTGCCAGCATGTCCGGAAGCACCACGTCGTCGAAGCTGAATTCGTGCTGCTCGTAGAAATCCGCGACTCGAAGCTTCCAAGGCGCGTCTTCCTCAAGCCATTCCAGCATTGAACTCGCCAGGGTAGGCTCCAGGCACCCCGCAATCAGGCCGTAGCGAAAAGGTGTGAGCTCAAGAGCTTTGGATTGCGATGCGAGGATCAATCTTCAACCCCTCGTGCTGGAGCCGTGAGGCCACTTTGGATATCAGTGTCTTCTGGTCGTTGCAGTAGACCGACGGGTTGTCGTACTCGGTTCCACTCTTCCAGCGGTGCAGCGGCATGCCACCGCCGCAGACTCGCAGGTAGGGGCAGGTCTTGCAGATTGCAGCGGACGGCCGCTGGAGGTCGTGGTACATCTTGAACTCAGCAGACCCAAAAACATCAGCCAATTTGCTTGCCTTGACCGACCAAGCCTCGCTGAACTTGTCTGCACCATTGAAAGAGCTCTTCAATGTGTCGTTCTTGCTAATCGTGCCGTCGGTCTCGACGATGGCGATACCGTATTCAGCATCGCCCAGACCTTCCTTCATACCGTGGCCGCCGAGAGACAGCTTGATGATGTCATCCAGGAAGCGAACGCGCGGAGGCTTGGGGTCGGCTAGGTAGACGTCCAGTAGGCGCCCCAGCCAGTCTCCGTATTCGACGGTCTCGAACGACTCCTTGCCGTAAGGCATATTGCTGTGATTGCCGTCACGGTAAAGAAAGTCAATGGAAGGCGCGCCTAGCTCTTTGAAATACTCGTAAACCGCCTTCGGGTCGCACGCGGGGTCTATGACCGACAGCAGTCCGGCATAGAGGAATTCTGAGTCGGGATGACGTCGGAGCACTTCGATGCCAGCAAGAACGCTGTCGTGGGTGCTTTCACCCTTCTTGCCCAGGCGAAACCGGTCGTTCACAGGTTTCGGCCCGTCGAGGCTTACAGAGACCGATACCTTGAAACGAGAGCACAGGTCCGCAATCTCCGGCGTCAGCAACATGCCGTTGGTCTGCATGCTGATGGGGTAGCGCATGGGCAAGCTATTGCGCAAGGCGGTCAGCAAGAACTCTAGGCGCCTGGCTCCCATCATCAAAGGCTCGCCACCATGGAGAACTGTGGCGAAAGGCTGGGCCTGCTGGCCAGCAAATTCTTTGATCGCATCAGCGAGCGCAGTGATGGTCTCCCGAGAAATCAGGGCTGGCATGTCTTGCCACCCGTCATCGCCCATGTTGTAAACGTAGCAGTAGGTGCAATTGATGTTGCACCTACTGGCCACCTTCACTAACACGGTGTCGATTCGCATGACCGATCAGCGGTTGTGGCGGTTGTGCGTGCGGTCGTACGCCCTGGTCACCAACGGGTCGTCGTGGCGAACCTCTTCGACCAAGCGAGCGAGCGCGGCGCTGGACAGCGTCTTCACATCCACGTCGAACAACCCGTTGAATTCGGGTTGCGGCGCAATCTCTGCCAGTGCTTCAAACGATGCTTCGGACACGTCGTGTCTCCCGGAGTGGAACGTAGCTCTATCTTAGATGATCAATGTTAGATTGCAACATTGAATTTTATCCTTTTATATCAATAACTTACGATCCATGTCATGCTGGTTTGATAGGTTGTAAATTCTTGAAAGTACAATTAAATCAATGAGTTAGATGGTCTTATTTTTCTGTTTGCGTTCGCCGAGACCTGCTGCCCCGCCGCGATGCGCTGGTGCGCGGCGCTACCAGCGCCCACGGGGCTGGGCGTGACGCCGTGATTGGTTGGTCTGGCTGTGGTGGCATCACGATGTGCATGGCGGTCCACCTACGTCGCGTGGGTAGGCAGACCGACGCCGATAGGTCATAGCCGCTCTAACCACAGAACGTCATGCAGGGGACGAGTGCAGCCAAGTCGCATCTGGCGGAGCGCCCCAATGACCGAGATGCGGCCACACAGTGAAGTCGACGACCGAGACCGACGGATCGCAGGCGCCGCAAAGCGCTCGTTCGCAGAGCCTCGCTCATGCTGAGGAACCTGGTGTCCAAACCTCCGAATGCGCAGGAGGGCGTCATCTCGGCCAAATGCATGGCTCATAGCTGCAGAGGTTGCCGCCGACCATGGCAGCCAAGTGGACGAGCAAACGCTGCGCTTCCGTCACCTGCACGCAATTTTGTGCGCTCTGCGTCGTGCGGCGCCCTCTATTCGGGTGTCGTCGCGGACCCAACCCCATCGTCGTGCGTCCTTCGGAATCTTGCGCCAAGGTGTTGGCTCATGATCGGGCACGGTCCATCCAGGGCGGCTTAGCCGTTGCTCCGCGGGCCCACCTCATCCCACCCTCAGAGCACCAGTCCTCGATGTCCCCCGCCGATCAGCAACGAGAAAAACAAGGCCTTGACCCTCGCGGACGCAGCGCGCTGCTGGCGGTCCTGTTGGGCGTCATGCTCTCCACGCTGGACACGGCCATCGCCAACGTCGCGCTGCCGACCATCGCCGCCGACCTGCAATCGCATGCCGCCGACGCCATCTGGGTCATCAATGCCTACCAGCTCGCGGTCGTCGCCACGATGCTGCCCTTCGCCGCGCTCGGCGATGGCATCGGCCCGCGGCGAGTCTTTCTCGGCGGGCTGGTGCTGTTCACCGTCGCGTCGGGGCTGTGCATGGCCGCGACCAGCGTCGAGCTGCTCGCCGCCGCGCGCGCCTTCCAGGGCATAGGCGCGGGCGCGATGATGAGCGTGAACATCGCGCTGATCCGCCAGATCTACCCACCGACCCGGCTGGGCCGCGGCGTGGGCATCAATGCGCTGGTGGGGAGCATCGGCTTCGTGGTCGGGCCGACGGTGGCCTCGCTGCTGCTGTCCGCGGCCAGTTGGCCCTGGCTGTTCGGCATCAACGTCCCCCTGGGCCTGCTGGCGATCGCCTGTGCCTGGCCGACCTTGCCGAGCAGCCCACCCCGCCCGCACGGCTTCGACGTGGGCACCGCCGTCCTGACCGCCACCAGCTTTGCGGCGCTGATCTTTGGACTGGGCTCCATGGCGCAGTTGGCCGCCTGGACGCAGGTGCTCCCCGCTGTCGTGCTGGCGATCGCCGCCGGCGCGCTCCTGCTGCATCGCCAGCGCGGCCACGCCACGCCCATGCTGCCGGTGGACCTGCTGCGCAGACCCATGTTTGCGCTGTCGGCGGTGACCGCGGTCTGCGCCTTCGCCACCCAGGGCCTGGCCTTTGTCTCGCTGCCGTTCTACTTCGAGCAGGTCCTGCACCGCGACGCCGCCAACGCCGGTTACCTCATGACGTCGTGGCCGGTGGTCGTCGCGATCACTGCGCCGCTGGCCGGCCGGATGTCGGACCGGCATGCGCCGGGGCTTCTGGGCGGCATCGGCTTGGCGGTGCTGGCGGTCGGCATGTGCGGGTTGGCGCTGCAGTCCCACGATCCCTCGCTGCCGATGCTGGTGCTGTGGATGGCACTGTGCGGCGCGGGCTTCGGCTTCTTCCAGGCACCCAACCTGACGGCGCTGATGTCCAGCGCGCCTCCGCATCGCAGCGGCGGCGCCAGCGGCGTCATCGGCGTGGTGCGGCTGCTCGGACAGGCGAGCGGCGCGGCACTGGTTGCGTTGTGCTTCCACTTGGCCGGCCTGCGGGACGGACCGACCGTCGCGCTGGCGCTGGGCGGGGTGACCGCGGGGTTGGCGGCGGTGGCGAGTTTTGCGAGGCTGAAGGTTCGCGGCTGAGCGGCAGTTCGTGATGGTCCAACTGGACAGCTATCCGTTCGACAAGTTGAGGTTGCCATCCGACGAGACGGCACAGTGGAAAGCGCACAACCCGACTTTTCATAGGACCTCCGACTATGGAATCGTCCTTACTGAGCAAGCGCTCTATCTGCGTTCGCCGTTCTGGCTTGCGCTCGCGCGCTGGAGGCGTATCCCATTGAATGAGATTCGGAGAATCACCTTCAAGGACTCGTACTTCACCCCGAGCCTGCGTGTTGAGACCTGCACGGGGACAGAGGTTCTTCGGACGCCGTGGGACTACAGGGACGATATGGACTACGACCGCGAGAACCTTAGGGAGACCGAGGCCCGCGTGCAGAACCTGGTCAAAGGCATGGCTGTCGTAGGTGCATGAAGTCCGCAACCAGCGGTCGCGATGCTCTCTTACCCGCACAGCAAACCCTGACCCTCTTGGGGGATGTCATCCCCCTCACTCCCTCTAAGGGAGGAATGGCCGGAAGTCTTTGATATGAATCAAAGAATGAAGTCCCGATTGGCCGCAGCATGGACCCCGGTGATTCAACCCGCCACAAACTGCAGCGCCGGTCCTAGGACTGGTGTCTGGCTCCTGATCATCTGGTCATGGGCGAGATGGGCCTATCCGCGAGGACGGCCTCACGTTGGGTTTGTCGTGAGTTGAACATCTCGCCCACCTCTCCGGTCGATCCGAAGGCATGTCGCCTTCAACGTCGGAGCCGGTGGCTGCCAACCTGGAGTGAGGTACGACATGGCTAGCTTCCAACAAGCACGCATCGACGAGTCCGACAAGCCGCTGCGCGCGCGGCATCCTCTGGCGGGCTGCGATCAGCAGACGCTGATCAGCCTGCAGCACGGCTGGGGCATGACCGAGCCGCAGATCTTCGGGCCGCGGCTGGGCTCCGATGCGATCTGCCTGCGCGCGGATCTGACGACCGGCTCCGCGCTGGCCAATCTGCGCGCTCTGCTGGTGAGCGGCGCGTCGATGCTGTCCATGCTCGCCGACAACACGGCCGAGTGCGATCCGGCCAAGCACGTGGCCACCGCCGTCAAGGAGTCCCTGCGCGAAGCGCTCGGGATGCTCGGCGTGGTGGAGCGCGCCGTCGACGACGATCGGAGCAAGGTGGTCTCTTGAGCGCGAGAACCAAGGCGCGAGGCGATCGCCGATCGGCTCGCGCCTGACCCTTCCGCGCCACATGACAAGTCCTGACCCCATGACCCTTCGGGATGCTCTCCAAACGAATGGGTGGATAGTGGCAACTCTTCACGCGGACGGGCATCGAGGTCCGCTCTGATGAGTTGGGAGCTCACGCAGAATTTCAGCGGGCTTCTAACAACACCATTCAGGAGGAATGAACATGCCTTTCCCGAAAACCCTCGAAGAACTTGAACGCACTCGCGACGAATGCAAGTCCATGGTCACGACGCGGGCCACCATCTCGGCCACGGCCGCCGTGGTCCCCGTGCCCGGTTTGGATATCGGGGCGGATGTGTCGCTGTTGCTCGAAATGATTCCGGCCATCAATCGCAAGTTCGGACTGGATGCCGAACAGATCGACGAGCTGGATCCCCAGACGAAGAAGATGCTGTTGGTCGTCATCAGCAGCATCGGTAGCGAGCTCATCGGCAAGCTGATCACCAAGGAACTCGTCATCCAGGTCCTCAAGCGGATCGGAATCCGAGTCGCTACCAAGCAGGTTGCGAAGTACGTCCCCATGGTCGGGCAAGCGGTCGCGGCCACCATCAGTTTTGGCGCCATGAAGTTGCTCGGCAACTCGCACGTCGACGACTGCTTTGAAGTCGCCAAGCGCGCGCTGCAGGATCTGGCGACGACGGAGCCTCAGGCGAAACCTCCAGTCGAAGGCGAAGCAGCGACAGCTTGATCGACGGGGTTGAGGCGGTGCGGTGCCAGCTGTCGCGCAGCACCCCTCAACCTGGCTAAAGCAACGCCGCAACGAGCACAGCCAGGAACAGCACCACGTTCAGGACGATGTAGCGCCGATACGTGAAGAACCAGCATCGCTTCAAGGTCCGGCTGACGTAGGTCTGGCTGCATTGGGGGCAGCGAACGGTGAAGGCTCGGTCGAGCTTCTCCGACGGACTCTCGAAGGCAAAGAAGTTGCTGGAAAGCTCGTCCAACGTCAGTCGATACCGACTCTTCTGAGGATCGATGACTGAGCCGCAGATCGGGCAAGATTCCATCGCGTGAGTGGCGTGCTGTTGAAGAGGTTGAAACGAGACTACGCCTTCGCCTCAGGCCACAGGACGTACATGTCGCCATCGCAGAACCCGATGCCCACGCCTTGTGAGTCGCGCAAGCGCGCCGCGTTCTTCCCATCGCACAGGTACGAGCGCACCATGTCCTTCGACGTTTCCAGCCACTCGGGCCAAGCCGCTCCAGCCACGCCGAACGGGATCTCGAAGCGGTACTCGTCGGTGTAGAAGGTCGCGTCACCCGGCCAATAATCCGTCTCAGGATTGGCACCCGCCGAGAAGGACGATGTCCCCATCAACTCCACCAGGACTGACTCTTCGGTCTCGTAGAGATTGACGTGGAAGGCCACCGTCGAGGCGGGCATCGGCTGGCTCAAGACTTCATCGAGCCAGTGAGCGAGATCTTGCTGAACGAGGGTGCGGGCATGCGACATGGAGGCGGATTCTGCCGTGAAGGTTGGAGGACGGTCGCCTCACTCCCATCGACCGAACACATGCGCGCCGGTAGCGGCCGAGGTTGCTCTCGTCGAGAATTCGATCGGAAAGACATCGTGCCGGACCATTCCCAGACGCTTCAACGCGCGGCGCGTCTCAGTCGCAGAGTCGCTGGCATGGAAGAGCACCCGGCCTTCCGTCGTCAGCAGCGCAAGTCCGCTGACCGCCAAACCGTCGACAGCGTCTCCAAATAGAACGGCCGGATAGATGGCACCCGAAGCCAGTCTCGCAGCGGCAGCGATGCAGAGTGCATAGCCAATCGTGGGGATGTTCTGGGCAAGGACCGGTTTCACCCAGGTCTCGTCTTCATCCTCATTCCCCCCGTCGTCGGAAACGAACTCCCAGATCGGGAAGGTTTCGAGATCCACAGCACTGAGCTGGTCGACCGGCTTGCGGGTCGTTGCAGACGTGGTCATCGGATGTTCAGGCGTTTGATGAGTCGTAGGCCATCCTAACCACATCAAACATCTGTACTGTCGACTTCCTTTGCAAACCAGATCACCTGCGATGTGGCGGACACCGGACAACGCCTGACCCTCCCAGGGCGAGTCCGCTGGAAGACCATCGGCCGCATCGTTTCGGTCGACTTCACTGGCGATGGCTCGCGCGCCGGCGCGGCCCGCGCTGAGCGCCTTGCCTCTCAGGCTGGAGGCGAGGGATGCGTATCGAGGGGGAGAGGGAAGTCACGAGTCTTGTGGGGGAGTCAAGCCCCGAGCACTCCCACCAAGGAATGAATCGCTGCCTGTCTTTGATATAGATCAGGAAACGAAGACGCGATCCGACGGAGCATGCACTCCCGTGTTTCAGAAGCGCCCAACGGCGGCGTCCCCTGGAGACCTCACATGCGCCTCAAGCCCAAGTCGAACGCCTACGTCTCACCAGACCTCGCGGCAGAAAAGGGTGGGCACCTCGGCCGGATGAAGCTGACAAAGCTCGTGATGGAAAGGCTTCGGGCCTTCTTCGGCAAGGCCTGGACTCCCGAGGCCCAAATAAGCGCCATGCTGCTTTTTGCCGTTGCGTGCGCGTTCGCCTACACGGTCGGCCAGGATCCCACGCACTTCAACGATCTGCAGAAGGCTCTACTCGCGCTCTTGTCGTCGGGACTCGCGTTCTTCTGGGGACGGATGGGGAAATGAACTCGCCCTCAGCCTCAGCGCGCGCCGTGCTTCCGCAACAACGCGACCATCTGGTCGTCCTGGTTGTAGCGCGCTCGCGCCATCGCCGAGGAACCGTCCTTGGCGACGACCTTCGCGTCGGCGCCATGCGCGATGAGCAGCTCGGCCATCTCCACCTTGCCGACGCCGGCCGCCAACCACAGCGGCGTCGCGCCGTCCGTGTCACGCGGATCGACCGCCGCGCCCTTGTCGAGCAGCACGCGAGCGACTTCCAGCTCCCCTGAATCGGTCGCGCGATGCAGCACCGTCATTTGCCTGACTTCGGGATCGACCGCCTGCGCGTCAGCGCCGGCTGCGAGCAGGAAGGTCGCTGTCGCGGCGCGCGCCTCCGGCTTCGAGTGGCTCCAGCGTGCGCCGCTCGCGAGCGCCCACAGGGCCTCCGTCGCGACCTGCGGCTGCGCGGCGCTCAGACGCGGGGCCAGGTCTTGCAGCATCGCCACCTGTCCCGCGGCAGCCGCGGACACATAGGCGCGCTTGACGACCTCCAGGGCCGGATTCGCGTTCAGCAGCAGGCTCGTCAGCTCCTTGTCCCCGGCGAAGGTCGCCACCGACAGTGCCGGGCCTTGCCTCGGTCCCCATTTGGACTGGTCCGCCTTCGCCGCCAGCAGCTGCTTCACGACCGCCACTCGACGAGCTTTGGTGGCCGCATCCAGCGCGGTCAGTTCCTCGCTCGACAGCTCATTCAAAGGAATCGCCGCCTTGAGATACAGCGCCACCGCCGCCTCATCGCCGCGCGCGGCCGCCGCCACGAAGCCGTCCTGCGTGAACGGCTGCCCGAGCTTCACCAGCTGCTGCCGGGGATCTTCCGCATGCTCCGGCTGGAACAGCGCGACCAGCTTCTTCGCCGAGTCGGTGAAGCCCGCCACGCCCGTGACGATCGCGGCGATCACCAGCAGCACCGCGACCCCGCGCCGCTGCTTCAGCCGCGCGAGGTAGCGCTCGTGGAGAGGTGTCGAAGACGTCGAAGGCGCGGCATCAGGCATCGCAGATCCGTGTGAGAAGACGACGAGCGCCTTTCTACTCCACTTTCCGCGCCCGAATGCCGCGCCTTGTCAGCGCGTCCCTTCAGTCTGTCGGTCCGCACTCAAGACAGCGTTCAGCTGCGCTCAAGGCAAGGCGTTGAGCGACGAGCGGACGCCGCGCGAGAAGCTCTGCCCGTCGTGGCGATCCCAGTTGATCGACCACGTCATCACGCCCCGGAACGTCGGATACGCCTGCACCGGCTTGATCGCGCCGCATTGCGACAGCTTCGTCAGGCAGTTCAGCGCCGCCGTGATCGTCGCGACGCTCGCCTGGCCGCTGTTGGCCGACGACGGCCCCGACGGCAGCCCGAACGCGACCTGGTCCGGCCGCAGCCCGCGGAACACGAACGAGCCCGTGCCGTTGTTGGTCGTGAAGCCCTCGATCAGCATCCGACTGGTGGCGACCAGCATGTCGGCGCTGCCCTCGGCCAGGCCTTGCGTCGCGTACGGCGTGTAGACGGCGCCGTTGTTGTAGTACTGGACGTGGAGCACGTTCAGCTCGTCGCGCAGGCCGTCGATGATCGGCAGGTACGCGCCCCAGATGCCGCTGTACGCGACGAAGCCGCCCTGCACGTACGGATGCTCCGGCGCCATCGACAGGTAGAAGCTGCTGCCGATGCGCTGCTTGAGCTGCTTCACCGCGGTGACCAGGTTGGTCTGCACCGGCGCGCCCGAAGTGACGCCGGCGCCGCTCTCCAGGTCGATGTCGATGCCGTCGAAGCCGTAGCGCTTCATGATGGCCTCGACGCTGTTGACGAAGTTGGTCACCTGCGTCGCGTTGTTGAGCGTCACGGTGCCGTTCTGGCCGCCGAAGGACAGCACGACCTTCTTGCCCTTGGACCGCGCGGCCGCGACGTCCGCGATGAAGCGGGACTCGCCGCCGGCGCTCGGGTCGAGGTTGAAGGCGATGCTGCCGTTGCCCGCGTCATCCGCGAAGGCGACGACGATCACGTCGTAATCGGCGGAGACCTCGCTGATGGGGAAGGTCGGGCCGGCCGGGTTGGTGAAGTTGTGCCAGTAGCCGATCAACTGGTGCTTGCCGGGGGCAGGGGCCGGGCCGGGCGACGGCGCCGGCGTGGGCGCGGGGCCAGGCGCGGGAGCCGGTCCCGGCGAGGGAGCAGGCGTGGGGGTGGGTGCCGGCGACGGGGCGGGCGGCGTCGAGCCGCCGTAGACCGTCCACGGCTTGCCGGAGCCGATGGGGCCGCTTTGCGAGGCGGGGTTGTCGCCTTGCGTCCACCAGTTGGCGCGGTAGATCACGCCCTGGTAGCTGACGATCGCGCCGCCCGAGTAGGCCGCGGCCGCATTCCAAGCGCCTTGCGGGGCGGGGGCGGGGGACGGTGCCGGGGTGGGCGCAGGTGCGGGGCTGGGCGACGGGCTCGGCGTGGGTGCCGGCGACGGAGCGGGCGAGGGCGCCGGGCCGCTCGCGGGACCGATGGGGGTCCACAGCGAGGCGTTGGTCGGGTTCCAGCCGGTGCTGGCGTAGTCGGTCTGGTTGACGGTGGCGCGGTAGAGCTGGCCGTTGTAGCTCACGACGGTGCCGGCGGTGTAATAGACGTCGGGCTTCCAGGCGGCGGCGGTCTGTGCGACCGCGTGCAGCGTGAACGCGGCAGCGCCGAGGGCGACGATGAGCCGCAGCGGCGCGGACGTGGAGCGGGAAGGGCGTCGGACGGAGACGGACATGGCTGTGCTTCCAAGGTGGGGGACCGAAGCGGGCCATGAGCCCGCGCCAAAGTCGCCGGAGCCAGGACTCGTCCAGGCTGATCGGCGAACCGCGACGTCAGTGGATCTCGATTGGTATTGGTTCGGTCGAGATTTATTGCCACCGCTTGGATACCACTTTCCGAAATCGCGATGATTCGGCGCAGCGGGTAAACCCGGGGTCGTGGTGACAAGGCGTGAGGGGGCACGCCTGAGCGCGAGGCCTGGGACGGGCCTCGTCACAAATTGGAGTCCGGGGAGGCTGACTCGGTCTTCAAAAGCACGAAGCCCTAACGCAGCTCGTTCTCCAACTGCGCCCGGTTGAGCGCCTGGACCCGCTTGATGCCGCCGACGCACCAGTAGCGCAGCCCGGCCGGATTCGTGAAGCTCACGGTGCCTCCGCCGCCCGCGACGGGCTCCTGGATCTGGAACATCAGGACGGAGAAGAACGTCCCCGTGGCCGTGACGAGCCCGAGGATCACCGCCGTGCCGGCAGTGCCGCCCAGGCGCTCCTGAAGGTACTGGACCTCTCCAGGTGGCCAGTGGCGGTTGGGGAAGAAGCCCGTCGCGTCCGCCGGCAGCGCGGCGTGGAAGACCTCCTTCACCGTCCGGTTCACCTCGGGACGGCTGTCGATCGTGCCGAGGTGGAAGGCGCTCGTCGCGCCACCCAGTGTGCCGCGGGCGATCAGGCAGCCGCTCATGTAGCCCGTGAGGACGTCGCCCGCGGCCATGGGCTTCTGCGCCGTGCGGCCCGGGGCGTAGTCGAGCCAGGCGTACGGCACGGTCGCGCCCACCGCGATGCCGAGCACGTGCTCGACGTTCGGGTTGCGCGGGATCTGCGGGTCCAGCATGTCCGGGTGACCGTCCAGCCCGTCGTAGATCAACGGCGTCGCCGCACCGGTACTGGCGACGATGGCGCCGCCCACGTTGCCCATGTTGTCGGGCGGCTTGTTCCAGAGGAAACGAACGCCCGCGCGCAAGTACCGTTCGATCATGGTGTCCCTCGCTGTGTCCCCGTCGATCGTCGATTAGGCGCTCGATCCCCGAGCGGGCTCATCCCTAATCTGGAGGACGCAGTCGCCGCTGCTCAGCGGCGAAGGTCCGTCACCGCGAGGCGCCCGATCAGGGCAACACCTTCACCTTGATGTTGCGGAAGTGCGCCTCGCTCTCCGGGTCGTGGCCCTGCAGCGCGAAGGTGCCGCTGGCCAGGTAGCGCTTCTCCAGGCCCTTCTTGCGGACGATGGGCGACTCCTCGGTGTAGTCGGCCGTCTTCTCGCTGTTGACGAAGGTGGTGACGTGCTTGCCTTCGACGCGCACCGTCAGCGTGAACCACTGGTTGTCGGGCGAAACGACCTTCATGTAGTCCTGCACGCCCCACAGCCCGCCGGTGCGGCTCGGGTCGCTGTGGGAGTTGTTGACCTGCACTTCGTAGCCGAGTTCCGGCCAGCCCACTTCCTGCCACTTCGTGTGGAAGTAGACCCCGGAGTTGGCCTTCGGGAAGGTCATCACGTCGACCTTGAGCTCGAAGTTCTTGAAGTCGTGCTGCTGCACCGGGCCCGTGTAGAACAGGTGCGAGCGCGGGCCGCGGACCACGATGGCGCCGTCCTTCACGCTGAAGGAGCCGGGCTGGTCGCTGGCGCGCCAGTTCTCCAGGCTCTTGCCGTCGAACAGCAGTTGCCAGCCGGCGGCGGATTCTTCGGCGGTGAGCGTGTTGGGCATGTCGGCGGCGTGGACGGTGGCGGACAGGACGAGGGCGGCGGCAGCAGCCGCAACTGCGTGAGAAGCGATGCGCATCAGGCGACTCCTACGATCTGCAAGACCTTGAGGGGCGGGCCGTCGAAGGTGACGGAGGGGACGTTGCCGACGTAGCCGACATCCTTCATGCCGGCGGGCGTCGTGTAGAAGCCGCCGGCGGTGAGGTCGCGGAAGCGCTTGAAGAAGCGCGCGGCGGCGGCGAATTCGGGCCGGGCGGATTCGGTCCAGCAGATGTCGTCGGCGATCTGCGACTGCTGCGCGACGTCGAGCTGGTCGAAACGCTTGCCGCCGAAGCGCTTCGCGCTTTCGGCCTCCAGCCAGGCGAGACCGTCGATGACGACGGGCTTGTCCTTGGTCTGGTTCGGGTAAGGCGCGCTGATCCATTCGTCGATGAAGCGGTGCACCTGCAGCTGCGCGGCGCTGGGCGACTGGTCGTCGGCGGGAATGATGAGGCCGCACAGCGCCTGCGCGGTGCGGTTCTGCGCGGCGTCGAAGGTCAGCGGCCACAGTTCGCCGCTGGCGTAGCTCTTCGTCAGCGTCGGGTCGGTGCCGTAGCCTTTCGGCTTGCCGCCTTTGCCCTTGCCGCCCTTGCCGGCAGCCGGCGTGGCACCGGCCGATACCTCGACGCTCAGCGCCGCGGCGGCGGCCAGCATCCATTGCAGCGTGGTTCTGCGGTCCATGCTCAGAGCTCCTTCTTGCGGAAGCGGTCGACGATGTGGTCGGCCTGGCGCCAGGCCAGCGCCATGATGGTCAGCGTGGGGTTCTTGTCGGCGTTGGAGGCGAAGGGCGCCCCATCCGACAGGAACAGGTTGGGCACGTCCCAGGTCTGGCCCCAGCGGTTGGTGACGGAGGTCCGGGCGTCCGCGCCCATGATGGCGCCGCCGACCTCGTGGATGATCGATCCGCCGGGCGCGATGGCCTTGCGGCCGTCGAGTTCGGGCCCGCCGTCGAGCACCTTGCCGCCCATGGCGCCGACGATCTCGGCGAAGGTCTTCTGCATGTGGGCGGCCTGACGGGTCTCGTGTTCAGACCATTGCCAGTGGAAGCGCAGCACGGGGATGCCGAAGCGGTCCTTGGTCGTCGCATCGATCTCGCAGAACGAGTCGTCGTTGGGGATCATCTCGCCGCGGCCGGCGAAGTACACGAACGAGCCGAAGGTGCGACGCACGTCCTGCTTGAACTTCGCGCCGTAGCTGCCCTTGGTGAGCCACTCCAGGCCGGCGCCGGTGCCGGCGCCGGGCATGCGGCGGCCGGTGCCCAGCTCGATGTGATAACCGCGGGCGAAGCCCAGGCCCTGGGTGGCCCAGTCCTTGCCCTGTTTGCCGTACAGCCACCACGGCGCGTACATGTGCGAGCCGCCGGCGCCGTCCTCGTTGTGCGGCGGCAGGTTCTCCAGCATCGGCACCTGACCGGACAGGTCGCTGCCGACGGTGTCCATCACGTACTTGCCGACCTTGCCGCTGCTGTTGGCCAGGCCTTGCGGATTCGCGCCGCTCTTGCTGTTGAGCAGGATGCGCACCGACTCGCACGCGCTGGCGGAGAGCACGATGGCGCGGGCCTTGGCCTCGATGTGCTTGCCGGTCTTGCGATCGACGAAGCGCACGCCGCTGGCCTTGCCGTTCCTGGTCGTGACCTCGTAGACCATGGCGTCGCAGAGCACGTCGAGGTTGCCGCTGGCGAGGGCAGGCGGCAGGTGCACGGCGGGGCTCTGGTAGGTCGCGCCGATGGAGCAGCCGCGCGAGCACGGCGTAGCCCAGAAGCAGGCGGCGCGTTCGCGCATGGACTGCGCGACCAGCGCCTGCGCGCGCGGGTTGCCGGGATGCAGCAGCGCGGGGATGCGGGCGTCGTCGAGCTTGGCGGTGAGCACCGCGCGGTGGATGGGCACCACCGGGATGCCCAGCGTGCCGGCGCGCTGCGCGACCAGGCGTTCGCCGACGCGCGCGGCCGGGGCGGGCAGCAGGCAGCCCTCGGGCGAATCGGGCGTGTTCTCCAGGCCTTCATTGCTGCCGTAGATGCCCACGAGCATCTCGACCTTGTCGTAGTAGGGCGCGAGGTCCTCGTAGGCGATGGGCCAGTCGAAGCCCAGGCCGTCTCGGCTGCGCGGCTTGAAGTCGTAGGGGCCGTTGCGCAGCGAGATGCGACCCCAGTGGTTGGTGCGGCCGCCCAGCATGCGGGCGCGCCACCAGTCGAAGCGCTGTTCCTCGTTGTCGGAGGCCTGCGTGTAGGGCTCGCCGGGCACCTGCCAGCCGCCGTCCACGGTCGCGTCGTAGAAACCGAAGGGCTTGTCCGGCGTGCTCGCGCCGCGCAGCGGGGCGTCGTGCGAGGCCTGGAACATCGGCGTCTCGGAGCGGAAGTCGTAGTACCGGCCGGCTTCCAGCATCAGCACCTTCACGCCTTCGAGCGCCAGCGTGTAGGCCGTCTGGCCGCCACCGGCGCCCGAGCCGACGACGATGACGTCGTAGTCGCGCGCCATGTTGCGCGTCGTCACAAAACCCATGCGGCCTCCTGAAGAAGTCGGCGGAGTTTGCCACCGCGGGAGAGGGCGTTTCGGGAAGTCATGGAGCGGCCGCGCGACGGCGTGCGATTACGATTCCGCGCGGCGGCGGAGGGCTCGGAAGCCCTAATTGCCAAGAGCGGCCGCGATGGTCGGCGGCAAGGATTGACTGCAACCACTGACCGCAAACACTGACGCTTTCTTCACACCCATGGCACACGTTCACCAGCTCCCGCCCGGCGGGTGGCCCTTCGACGATCCCGAGAACGTCGCGTCCTTCACCTGCCGGCATGTGCTCGAAGGTGAGCCGGTCCGCGAGGTGTCGCACGACGATGACGACGGGGCCTGGCAGATCCTCTGCGGCGAGGCGCATGAGGACGACGACATCCGGCTCGTCTGTCTGGGTTGCCTGGTGGAACGGGATCCGGGGCTGGTCGTGCTCGCGGATCTGCCGTATGGCTGGGGCGCGTATCGGGAGAGTGCGGATTCGCCGTGGGTGAGGGCGATCAACGAGGAAGAGGATGAGAAGCCCGAGGACGGCGCCTGAACGGCACTTTGTATCGGACCCGGGACGCTGCCGGGCAACGTCGTGCGCGGAACGTCTCAGTTCTTCGGCTCGCCCAGTCGCGTGAGCAGGTCGAAGCCGTTCGCTTGCCACAGGGGGAAGGTCTTTTGATCCTCGCGCCAGAGCTCCCGCAGCTCGGACTGCTTGCCCGAGACGACGGCGTTCACCGCGCGTCCCGCGAGCTTCTTCAGCTTCTGGTAGGGCGCGCGATCCGCGCGCTGAAGGCACGCGGTCAATTCCTTCGGGAGGTTCTGGGCCGGCTTTCCCAGGGCGGCCGCGACGACCTCCGCCGCCGCCATCGCGGACTCGCCTTCCGGCGACTCCAACGGTCCGGTTCTCAGTGCTGCATTGAGCGCAGCTTCCACGGACGCGGAGGAAGGCCTCGCGACGAAAGCGCCAAGCCAATCGAGTGCGCCATCGTTGTCGAAGATGCCATGGCCCCAGGCGCCTGCGTGTGCCGTGTGGTGGGCCAGCATGGCGGCTAGGTTGATGAGGAGGGCTCGGCGATGCATGTTCTCGTGGGCGTCCGGATGATTGGCGCGGCAGGATAACAACCTGGCCTGCATTGTGAGAGCAATCGCGGTCGTCTACTCAGACCGGACTGGATGAGGACATCGACGCCGCGTCCACAAGGCTGCTGATGCGGTCCCCCGTGTTCCTCCCGAAGAATGCGCTCCCGCCCCACCGCAGGAGATCAGCATGAAAGCCAGCACCCATGGTGACGTCGACGCGTTGCCGCTAGCGACACGTCTCACTTACGCCGCCGTCGGCGGCTGTCCTTTTGCCCGGAGGGCGGCGCTTGCTGCGCCTCCGTCCGCTGCGCCGACGGGCGAGCAGATCTTCCGTTTCGGACGAATGTTCGATGGTCTGCCAGGTTTGGCGGACACCAACGCGCTCGCCGGTCAATTGGCGGCGTTGGGCCTCTCGATGACCGAGTCGGCAGCACAGGCGCGCGGAGAGCGCAACGCGGGCATCGCTGCGATCTACACCTATCTCGGACAATTCATCGATCACGACATCACGAAGACCGAGACCGCCGACGCGGCCCTGGCGTCGAACATGGAGGCCGCCTTCAATGCGGCCAGTGCCCATCGTCATGTGGCGCCGCTCGACGGGGGCGAACTCGCCAAGCTGGTCAATCGGCGCAGTCCGATGCTGAATCTGGACAGTGTGTTCGACGGGACACCTCGCGAGTCCGATGGCAGCCTGCGCATCGGCCCTGTCAGCCCCGGCCCGGCACGTCCGACCCTGCCGTTCAAGGAGGACCCGGATCTTGTCGAACTGCATGACCTGCCCCGCCTTCCGCCTTCCCAGAACGAAGACACCGACAGACGGGCAAGGATCGGCGACCCGCGAAACGACGAGAATCTGGTCGTTGCCCAGTTGCATGTCGCCTTCCTCCGCGCCCACCGACTGCTGGTGCGAAAGATCGGGCTAAAGCCGGATGCCGCCGACCTTGAACTCAAGCGGCTGTACCAGCGCATCGTGCTCGATGACTTCCTGCCGACGATCTGCGACCCGGCCATCGTGCGGTCGGTGCTTGCGCAGCCGCAAGGACTGTTTTATCGACCTGATCCTGCCAGTCCGTACATGCCGCTGGAGTTCGCAGGCGCGGCATTCCGCTTCGGCCACTCCATGGTGCGCAATGCCTACAACTACAACTCGGAGCTCTCGGGCCTCAGCGCCAGTACGCCCATCGGTACGCTCAAGCAGCTGTTCACGTTCACCGCGTTCTCGGGCGACAACTTTGGGGTGGAATCCCTGCCGCAGAACTGGATCATCGACTGGTCGCGGTGGGTCGACCATCCGGACGGAACGCCAGCCGACAACGTGACCAAGCAGATGGACACGCTGCTGGCCGACGAACTGTCGAAGCTGCCGCGCGCGAATGGTGTGATCGGCGGCAACGATGTGAACAACCTGGCCTTGCGCAATCTGCTGCGCGGACTCCTGCTGGGACTGCCCAGCGGGCAGAGCGTGGCTCGGGCGGTGCAGATGAAGCTCGGCCCCGTGTTCGATCCGCTGACGCCGCAGCAGTTGCGCGATGTCGCCAATGAGGCGAGTCCAGCTCAAGGCGCGGCGTTGATTGCCGGCGGTTTCGACTGGCAGACCCCGCTCTGGTACTACGTGCTGGCCGAGGCTTCGCGTGTGCCGGTCGATAAGGGGCACCTGGGTCCGGTGGGAAGTGCGATCGTGGCAGATGTCCTGCATCAACTGGTACGGCTGGCACCGGACAACGTGCTGGATGCGCCGAAGTGGAAGTCAGCAATCCCGTTGCGCGATCCGTCGCGAGTGGAGATCGAAGATCTCCTGCGCTTCGCGCAGTTGCTGCCGTTTTGAAAGTCCTCGGGGAAGGGGTCGGACACGCCCGTCCGATCGCCATGCCCCAACGGCGCGCCGATTTGGCGGCGACCGCATTGAACGGATCCCAACCATGAAACCAGAGATCGTTCCAATACCTTGGAAGGACGTGGAAGCTTGGCTTCGCGAGTTGGCGCAACGCATGGGCGGCGTAGATTGCATCCTGGGCATCGCACGCAGTGGCGCTCCATTGGCCACGGCGCTGTCGTACCTGACGCCCAATGCGACGCTCGGCTACGTCACCCGGACAGTCCCGGTGGGGCCGGAAGCCGCCTCTTACGACTTTGAAGGCAGTCGCAAGGATCGAGCAGCCGACCTTGCCAGGACGTTGCGATTACCTACCCTGCCAGAGGGCCTGCGGTCGTTCTTGATCGTCGACGACGTGGCGACCTTTGGCGACACCATGGACCGGGTTCGCCGGCTGGTGGCGAGCCGCTATCCCGAAGCGTCGATACGCATGGCCTGCTTCGCTGCGGACGTGGAACGCGTCCGTGACGCCCACCCGGATCTGGTCGCGCTGATCGAGCATTCGCGGGGCATCGATAACCAGGCCACCTACCTCACCTTCCCCTGGAATCTCGAGTCCATCTAGCAGGCTCGTGTCGAGGCGGCTCTCTGTTCCAGTGTCACGGGGGAAACAATGATCAGCGTCTTTGTCACAGGCTCTCTTCCCGAAACCGATGGCGATCCTCTTGAATATCAGCGGGTGTGCGAAGCCGTTGGAAAACTGCTCCATCCTGGTTGCCGTCTCATCGTGGCCGGAAGCGAACCCAACAGTGGCGATCACCACGTCTTCATGGGTGCGCTGCAGTCGCGCGAAGCAACTGGTCATTCGTTGAGCAAGCCGTTCAACGTAGAACTGATCAAGGCGTTTGGGGATGACAACAGCATCGAACGCCCCTTGGTTCGCACGCTTGAAACCATGGAGGCCTGCGGTGTCCCCGGGGCGCACATCGATACTGAAAAAAGCAAGGAATCCGCTTGGAGAAAGGCGTTGAGAAAGGCGGACATCGTTCTGGTACTCGGTGGCAACGACACGCCGAGAGTGATATGCGAAATGGCCTTCGAGGAGCACACGCCCGTCGTTGCCATGATCGGTCTGGGCGGGCTGTCGCGATCGCTGTTCAGAGAGACGGAGCAGGTGTATCGATTGGCCGGAATCGATCTCAACGAATTGTCGGTCCTGCGAGGCGGGCTCGATTCGCAAGAGGAGTGCAAGAAGTTCCTGGCGCTGCTGTTAAAGATTCATTCGAAGAAGCCGTGGGCCAAGCGGCATCCCAAATCAACCGCAGCCGCCGTCGGCGTAGTGGTCGGTCTGATGCTTTGCTGGACGGCGGTAATCAGCGCTGCGCGCGTGCTCGTTCCAGGGAACTGGGTTGCATGGATTGCCTTGATCTCCGCTGTTGCGGGCGCGCTCGGGGGAACGCTCAGGCTACTGATTCATTCTCCACATGGACTCGCCAACGTCGCGGATTGCGTGGTAAACAGTCTGAAGAGTGGCCTGTCGAGCGGATTTCTTGTCGGCGCACTGGTTGCCGGAATAGCCAATGTTGTCAAGATGAGTCTTGATTCCAAGGATCAAAGCATGATGGCTGTCTATCTTCTCGCGACATGCATTGCGATCTCCTTGGGCTATTTCGGTCTGAGGGGCATTCCGAAGCTCGTCGAATTCATCGAGAAGGTGGCGCACCACTGAATATCGTCGAGCTCAGCCCGCGCGTCGCCCGAACATGATGATCCCCATTCCGACCAGGCTGACGGCCACGCCCAGCCAGTCCGTCCCGGTGGGCTTGATCTTGTCGACCACCATCAGCCAGATCACGGCCACGCCGATGTACACGCCGCCGTAGGCCGCGTACACGCGGCCGGCGGCCGTGGGGTGCAGAGTGAGCAGCCACGCGAACAGCGCGAGGCTGCCCGCCGCCGGGATGAGCAGCCAGATCGGCTTGCCCTGTTTCAGCCAGAGGTAGGGGAGGTAGCAGCCCACGATCTCGGCGAGGGCGGTCAGCACGAACAGGGCGAGGGTGCGAAGCATGTCCATGGGCGGATTGTGCGGTGGGGACGGGTCTTGCTCCGGCGCTTGCTGCAAGTCGCTGCGATCCGCCGGCCTCTGCTAACGTGCGGTCGACATGCGCGACAGGTTCTGAGAATGCCCACCCGACCCGCCTGCCGGAACTGCCGGACGCCCATCCTCGCGCTGACCGCCGCGGTCACCGGCGGCGTCTGCGTGCGCTGTGCCGCGAGGTGGCGGCACTCCGCCAAGCATTCGGCGGTGCTCGCCGATCAATCGGCATGGTCTGACTCGAGCAAGCGCTCCCGATCCTACGAGCCCGACGCGACCATCCATTACTTCGACGAGTTCTACTGGTGCGAGCGCTGTGACGCGCCGTCCGTGTTCACCGCGGTCCAGCAGAAGCATGCGTACGAAGTCGAGAAGCGCTATCTCTTCCAGACCCGGAAGCTTTGCGATGGCTGCCATGCGTTGTCCAAGGCGTCGCAGCGCGCCTCCGACACCTCGGGCTGACCTTCGGCGCCGAGCGGTGACGCCCCCATTCCTCGGTGCAAGACCTGGCACTTGAAGCAGTTCGTTCTGCCTGCCTGCGAATTATTCTCAATTGCGATCAATTCTCATCTATAGTGCCGATCCGTCCGCGGGTCCGGTGTCGGAGCCGCTCAACGACTCAACCGGCTTCCACCGACATGTCCCTCAACAGGTTCCAAAAGATCGGCTTGCTGCTGACCCCGCTGCTGCTGTGCGCGGGCGCCGCCCAGGCCCATTCGCCCTACCTCAAGCCCAACACCTTCACCGCGGAGGAGCAGCGCAAGCACGTCACCGTCGAGGCGTCCTTCGCCGAAGGCGACCTGCGTCCCGACGTGGCGATGAAGTCCGAGACCTTCCAGGTGATCGGGCCGGACGGCAAGACGCTGCCTCTCACGCCGGCCGCCGTGCTGAAGGACGCGAGCTACCTGGAGGTGCTGCTCGGCCCCGGCAACGGCACGTACCTCGTGTCGTCGGGCGTGCGCAAGGGACGACTGGCCAAGGGCGTGCTGCGCGACGGCAAGGTGGTCTTCTCCGAGCGCGCGGAAGACGCCAAGCCCGGCGACAAGCCGATCGACGTGCAGAGCATCACCCGCGCCGACGTCTACGTGACACGCGGCCGCCCGACCACCGCGGACTTCGACATGGAGGGCGTCGGCATCTACCCGGTGACCCAACCCTACGACCTCTACGCGGGGAGCCCGGTCAAGGTGCTCGTGCGCGAGCCCCGCAAGGCCCTGGCCGGCGAGACGGTGACCGTCATCGCCGATGGTCAGAACTATGTGAGCCACAAGCAGCCGGAGCAGGACTTCACCACCAACGCCGCCGGCGAGGTGAGCTTCACGCCGAAGACCGCCGGCCTCTACCTGCTGCAGGTGCGCGTGCGTCGCGCCTCTCCCGACAACCCCGCGCTGTGGATCAGCACCACGGCCACCCTGACCATCGAAGTGCAGCCCCAGCCATGAAGTCCACCTTCCACCGCTCCCTGATCGTGAGCCTGCTGGGCCTGGCCGCGCTGCCGGTGCTGGCCGCCTCGCATTCCTCCACCACCTTCATCGCCGAGCAGGACCTCAACGGCGACGGCAAGGTGCTGCTCGCCGAGTTCAAGCTCGGCCGCGAGGTCGAGTTCGTGCGCATCGACTTCAACGCCGACGGCCAGTTGAGCGAAGCCGAATACCTCGGTGAATTCGAAGGTCGGCTGATGCAGCGCATCGGCAAGATCGCCGATCCGGAGAAGCGTCGCGAGGAACTGCAGCGCCAGATGCGTCAGGCGAAGGTCCGATTCGGCGTGCTCGACAAGGACAAGAGCGGCGGCATCAGCCTGGAAGAGTTCATGGCCGCCGGGATGAGCATGTTCAACCTGCACGACCGCAACAAGGACGGCGTCGTCGACGAGACCGACGTGAAGATCGCCGAGGACGACAGGAAGGCGGGCAAGGAGAGCTTCGTTTCGCCTTAAGCTGGAGCGATGCAACGCATCGTTCAAGTCAGACGACGGCCGCCGCTCGACAGCGTCATCGGCGTTCTCCTCGTCGACGCGCCGGGTCTGGTCGTCGTTTCGGAGATCTCAGGGTCGCTGGATCCGGATGGGTTCTGCTTCCTGCCCAGGTCGGACATCGTGGCGATCGAGGAGGACTTCGAGCACCTCGATTTCCACGAAGCGGCGGCCTCCGTCTGGGGGCGCGTCGAGTCGGACATCCCGGGGCTCGATCTCCAAGGCGGCTACTTCGAGCTGATGCAGTCGATCTCACGGGAGCAGACGCTCATCGCCGTCCACCCGGAAGCGACCGATCCGGACATCTGCTTCGTGGGCACCGTGCGCCGCGTGCTCTCGGACAGGATCGGATTCACCACGCTGTCCTCGAAGGGCATCTGGGTGCCGGAAACCCAGACGATCAAGATCGACGAGATCACGAAGATCGAGCTGGCAACGCGCTATCTGAGGTCGTTGCAGGGGGTGATCGCGGCGCGTAGCGCTCTTGGCGTTTCAGAGGCGGGGTAGGGACGTTGTGGCGTCTCGAAGCAGGCTCCCGTACTTCCGCCGCCGCTGGCCCTCACCCCCGCCCTCTCCCGCAGTGCGGGAGAGGGGGCCACCCCAGTGCTCCTGCTCCGAATGGCCCGCTCTTTCCCCCGCTTCGAATGGCTCGGTGCATTCTCACTCCCTCTCCCGCTTGCGGGAGAGGGCGGGGGTGAGGGCCAGCGGCCGTGGCAGTCATCAACTGCCATCCAGCCGGAACGTCCCCCGTGTCTCAACGGCCGGCGCCGCATCAGCACTCTCATCCTTCAACGCAACACCTGTCACCTGCCGCGCTCGCGCCTCGTTGAGCAACCACGCGAGCCGCGCCGCCGCGGCTTCCGGCGCGAGCCCCTCCGGCCGCACGTTGGAGATGCAGTTGCGTTCCGCGTCCGTGCGGCCGGGTCGGGGCGCCCAGGTGACGTACACGCCCATGCTGTCGGGCGAGCTCAGACCCGGGCGTTCGCCGATGAGCACGACGACGAGCTTCGCTCCCAACGCGTGACCGATGGGATCGCCGATCGCGACGCGCGCCTGACGGACGATGGACACGGGCGACCAGCGCCAGTCGCCGGCGAGCAGCGGACGGAGCGCTTCGATGAACGCGAGCGCATGCCGCTCGATCGCCAACGCGGACAGTCCGTCCGCGACGATCAGCGCCAGATCGGGTTGATCCTCCGCATCGAGCGCGGACAGCACGACCGCCGACTTGTCGTCGAGCCGTCGTCCGAGATCCGGCCGCTGGAGGTACTCCGCCCGATCGGCGGCAGCGCTGTGCAGATCGAGCGTCTCCAACCCCGCCTCGTTCAACGATGCCGCGAGGGCTTCGTGATCCAGCTCTCGATGCACCGCGTCCCGCGCCTGCGCATGCGCGAGCTGGAACGCCAGGTGCGCCGCCGTCGGTTGGCTGACGCCCGCGCGACCCAATCCGATGCGCGCCGGCGTGTGGCGGCGCAGCGTGTGCCAGGGGTTGCGGGTGAGGGCGTCGCTCATGACGACGGCAGCAACGCTGCGAAGGCAGGCGACATGCCGTCCACCAGATGCCCCGGCGCGCCGGGCTGCGCGATGCGCATGCGTTCGAGCCAGCGCTCGAACTCCGGCGCGGCGCGCAGACCCAGCACCCGCCGCGCATACAGCGCGTCGTGGAACGAGGTCGTCTGGTAATTGAGCATCACGTCGTCCGATCCCGGAATGCCCATGATGAAGTTGCAGCCCGCCACGCCCAGCAGCGTGAGCAGCACGTCCATGTCGTTCTGATCCGCGGCGGCGTGGTTGGTGTAGCAGATGTCGCAGCCCATCGGCAGGCCCAGCAGCTTCGCGCAGAAGTGGTCTTCCAATCCCGCGCGGATGATCTGCTTGCCGTCGTACAGGTACTCCGGCCCGATGAACCCGACCACCGTGTTCACCAGCAGCGGCTCGAAGTGCCGCGCCACCGCGTAGGTCCGCGCCTCGACGGTCTGCTGGTCGCAGCCATGGTGGGCGCCGGCGGAGAGTGCGCTGCCCTGGCCGGTCTCGAAGTACATGACGTGCCGCCCGCGCTGGCCGTCGTCGAAGACGGCGCCTCGCGCCAGCGACAGCGCCGCCGCGCGCGCCTCGGCCAGCAGCTTCAGGTCGACGCCGAAGCTGCGGTTGGTCGCCTCCGTGCCGCCGATGGACTGGAACACCAGATCGACCGGCGCGCCGCGTTCGATGCACTGCATCGTGTTGGTCACGTGCGTGAGCACGCAGCTCTGCGTGGGGATCTCGAAACGCTCGATGACCTCCGCGAGCAGGCGCAGCAGATGGCCGACCTGGGTCACGTTGTCGGTGGCGGGATTGATGCCGATGACCGCGTCGCCGCTGCCGTACATCAGGCCGTCCAGCACGCTGGCGGCGATGCCGCTGACGTCGTCGGTCGGATGATTCGGCTGCAGCCGCGTCGACAGCCGGCCCGACAGCCCCAGCGTGTTGCGAAATCGCGTGACGACCTCGCACTTGCGCGCCACCAGGATCAGGTCCTGGTTGCGCATGATCTTGCTCGCCGCGGCGACCATCTCGGGCGTGAGCCCCGGCGCGAGGCGCGTCAGCGCGACGGTGTCCGCCGCGTCCGAGAGCAGCCACTCGCGCAGCCCGCCGATCGTCAGGTGGCTGATCGGCTCGAACGCCGCGGCGTCGTGGCCGTCGACGATGAGGCGCGTGACCTCGTCGTCCTCGTACGGGATCAGGGCTTCGTTGAGGAAGGTCTTCAGCGGCAGATCGGCCAGGGCCATCTGCGCGGCGACGCGTTCCTGCTCGGACTCGGCGCTCACGCCCGCGAGCCGGTCGCCCGAGCGCTCCGGCGTGGCCTTGGCCATCAACTCGCGCAGGCTGTCGAAACGGTAGCTGACGGCGCCGACGCGCTCGCCGTAGGCCGAGGCCCTGGAAACGTTCATCGCTCGCTCCTTGGGCCTCAGCTTAACCTCCCGGATGTGACAGTCCGGGTGGCGACCCACGGTGAGGCGCGGTGGCGCGAGGCGGCTTGAACTGGCGGCCCGGCGAGTTCATCACCGGGCCGCCCCACAACCCCTCAGAACGACCTCAGAACGTGGCGACGGCGCCCAGCGTGAACGAGCTGTCCGTCCGGTTCTCCCGCGTCAGGCCGCTGACGCCGGCGTACACGTAGCCGCCGGGCATCACCAGCCAGGTGCCCGTCAGTTCGGCGCGCAGGTACTGGCGGCTGACGCGCGGCGCCTGGATCTGGATGGCCGCGCCGACCAGGCTCGCATCGACCAGCACGCGCCGCAGCGCGCCCGACTCGCGGCCCACGGCCAGGCGTCCGCCGAAGGTGAAGCGCGAGGTGCCCGGATCCTTGTCCGGCGAGCCCACGCCCACGCCGAGCTCCATGCGGCCGCCGCCGGCCGTCAGCTTGCCGAGATTCAACGCGGCCAGCGATCCCGAGTCCTCGACCACGGCGTCGCGCTTGACGCGCTGCGTCTCGACGCGGGCGTACGGCACCAGACGCACGTTCTCGTAGTTCATCGCCGTGCGCACGCCGATGCCCGCGAAGGCCTGGCGCGTGGAGGCGTCGGTCTTCAGCTGGCCCTGGCTCAGGCCGAACGCCGCCAGAGGATCCTCACGGCTGCTGAGCGCCTTGCCGCCACCGCCGCCGACCTGTCCGTCGAGGATCAGCCCGGCGCCCAGGCCCAACTGGCCGTACGCCATGCCGAGCGTGTCCTTGACCTCGCCGGTGCCGCCGCTGTCGGAGCGCAGCTTCTGGTTGGACTGCGACAGCGCCACGCCGAAGCCGTTGGTGCCGTCGTTCATCACGTCGAAGCCGATCGTGATCTGGTGGCGGTCGCGCGTGCGCGCCGACGACGAGGCGCCGTCCGCCGCCCAGCGGCTGCTGCCGCCGCTGTAGTCGACCCAGAGTCCGCGCTGGCGCGTTTCCAGGGCGGACACGTGCCGGGACACCGCGTCCTGCAGACGCTGACCGGCCGACGGCAGGGCCGCCGCGACGGCCCCGTGGATCTCGCCGCTGAGCGAGCGCATCGTGCCGAGCAGCGCCGCGTCGCCGAGTCCGCCGACCGTGTTGAGCAGCGTGTTCTGCGCCGCGTTGGCGGTGCCGGCGTCCTGCGCCGCCGCCATCACGTCCAGCGCCGAGGCGACCGACTGCGTGTTCAGGTTGGCGCCCTGGGCCTGGGCGAGGGCCAGGTAGGCCGTCGGCACGACCAGCAGGTCGACGCCGTTGGCGGAATACAGCGCGCGCAGCCGCGTGCCCGGCTTCAGCCCGGTGGGCTGCGAGAGGGTGCCGAAGGTGGTCGCATCCAGCCCGCCCTGCGCGCTGACGATCTGGAAGCGCTGCCCCAGCGACGGTGAATACGGCGTGTAGGTGCCAAGGCCGGAGATGCCGACCAGGTTGACCGTGAGCTGCGCGCCGTTCGCGCTGAACTTGCTGCCGGCGCCGGTCAGCACCAGCTGATCGTGATGTCCCGCGCCGTTGCCCGGCGTCGCGCCGTTGATGTCGACTTCGAAGGTCGATCCCGGCGCCAGGCTGACGCTGGCGCCCACCGTCATCACGCCGGGCGAGTTCCCCGGCGACAGCTTGCCGCCCGACGCGACCGTCACCGGTCCCGCGATCGCGCCGCTGCCTTGCAGCACGGCGCCGCTGCCGACATTCACGCCGCCGGCCAGGCTGCCGTTCACATGCAGGGTCGACGCGGCCAGGATCGTCAGTCCCGTGTAGGCCTGCGCGTTGCCGACGGTCCACTGGCCGCCGTTGAGCCGCACGCCGCCGCTGCCGCTGATCGCGCCGGTGAAGGACGCGGCCGTCGTGTCGATGGTCAGGGTCTTGCTGCCGAGCGCCACGTTGCCGCTGCCCGCGAGGGAGCGGACGCTGGCGCCGGTGCTCGTGCCGGAGATGTCGAAGCTGCCGTTGTTCGTCAACCCGCTGGACGCGGCGACGCTGCCGGCGCCCGACAGCGCCAGGGTGGCGCCGCTGCCGACCGTGGTGGCGCCCGTGAAGGTGTTGACGCCGGACAGCGACTGCGTGCCGCCGGTCACCGCCAGACCGCCGCTGCCCGCGATGGTGCCCGCGTAGCCGCCGCCGGCGTTGTACACCGTGAGGGTCCGTGCGCCGAGGGCGACGCTGCCGCCGCCGGTCAGGCCCGCCAGCGTCGCGCCGGACGTCGTCGCGGAGATGTCGAAATTGCCGTTGTTGGCGAGGCCGCTGGACGCGGCGATGCTGCCTCCGCCCGTCAGCACCAGGGTCGCGCCGCTGGCGACCGACGTGGCGCCAAGGAAGCCGTTGGCGCTCGACAGCGTCTGCGTGCCGCCGGCAACGGCCAGTCCGCCGTTGCCGGCGATGCTGCCTGAGTAGCTGCCGCTGGCGTCGGACAGGGTCAAGGTCTGAGCGCCCAGAACGACGATGCCGCTGCCGGTCAAGGTCTTCAGCGTGGCGCCCGCGGTCGTCCCGGAGATGTCGAAGCGGCCGCTGTTGGCCAGACCGCTGGAGGCTGCGATGCTCCCCGCGCCCGTCAACGCCAGGATGGCGTTGCCGCCGACCGAGGTCGCGCCGGTGAAGCCGCTGACGCCCGAGAGCGCCTGCGTGCCGCCGACCACGACCAGACCGCCGCTGCCGTTGATCGTGCCCGCATAGGCGCCGGTGGCGTTGGCCAGCGTCAGGGTCTGAGCACCCAACGCCACCGTACCGCCGCCGGTCAGGGTATTCAACGTCGCGCCCGCAGTCGTTGCGGAGATGTCGAAGCTGCCGTTGTTGATCAAGCCGCTGGAGGTGGCGATGCCGCCCGCGCCGGACAACGCCAGCGTCGCGCCGCTGGCGACCGAGGTCGCGCCGGTGAAACCGTTGACGCCCGAGAGCGTCTGCGTGCCGCCGGTGACGGCCAGGCCGCCGCTGCCGCCGATGCTGCCGCCATAGGCGCCGCCGGCGTTGGTCAGCGTCAAGGTCTGAGCACCCAACGCGACCGTGCCGCCGCCGGTCAGGCTCTTGAGCGTCGCGCCCGCGGTCGTCGCGGAGATGTCGAAGCTACCGTCGTTCGCGAGCCCGCTGGACGCGGCGATGCTGCCCGCGCCCGTCAGCGCCAGGGTGGCGCCGCTGGCGACCGAGGTGGCGCCGGTGAAGGTGTTGACGCCGGACAGCGATTGCGTGCCGCCGGCCACGGCCAGACCGCCGCTGCCGCCGACCGTGCCCGCATAGCCGCCGCTGGCGTCGGCCAGCGTCAGGGTCTGGGCGCCCAAGGCGACTGCGCCGCCGCCGGTCAGGCTCTTCAGCGATGCGCCGGCCGTCGTTCCGGAAATATCGAAGGTGCCGTCGTTGGCGAGGCCGCTGGATGCCGCGATGCTGCCCGCGCCCGTCAACGCCAGGGTCGCGCCGCTGGCGACCGACGTGGCGCCGGTGAAGGTGTTGACGCCGGACAGCGTCTGCGTGCCGCCGGCGACGGCGACTCCGCCGCTGCCGTCGATCGCGCCTGCAAAGCCGCCGCTGGCGTTGGTCAGTGTCAGGTTTTGAGCGCCCAAGGCGACGGTGCCGCCGCCCGTCAGGCTCTGGAGCGTCGCGCCTGCCGTCGTGGCGGAGATGTCGAAGCTGCCGTCGTTCGCGAGTCCGCTGGACGCGGCGATGCTGCCCGCACCCGTCAGCACCAGGGTCGCGCCGCTGGCGACCGATGCGGCGCCGGTGAAGGTGTTGACGCCGGACAGCGATTGCGTGCCGCCGGCGACGGTCAGACCGCCGCTGCCGACGATCGTGCCCGCATAGCCGCCGCTGGCGTTGGTCAGCGTCAGGCTTTGAGCGCCCAGCGCGACGGTGCCGCCGCCGGTCAGGCTCTTCAGCGATGCGCCGGCCGTCGTTCCGGAAATGTCGAAGGTGCCGTCGTTGGCGAGCCCGCTGGATGCCGCGATGCTGCCTGTGCCCGACAGCGCCAGGGTCGCGCCGCCGGCGACCGACGTGGCGCCGGTGAAGGTGTTGACGCCGGACAGCGTCTGCGTGCCGCCGGCGAGGGTGACGCCGCCGCTGCCGGCGATGACGCCGCCGAAGGTGTCCGCGGCGTTGGTGAGGGTCAGGACTTGCCCGCCGAGCGCCACGGAGCCCGTGCCCGCGAGGCTGGTCAACGAGGCGCCGGCGGTGGTGCCGGCGATGTCGAACACGCCGTCGTTCACCAGCCGGCTCGACGTGGCGATGCTGCCGGCGCCGGCCAGCGCCAGCGTGGCGCCGCTGCCGATCGTCGTCTGGCCGGTGTAGGTGTTGACGCCGGTCAGCGTGATCGACCCGCCGCTCGCGCCGGCGTTGACGAAGCTCATCGCGCCGGGCGTGCCGGCGGCCTGGTCGGACAGTACGCCGCTGAAGGTCGAATTCAGTCCGTTCTGGTCGATCGTTCCGCCGGCGCCCTTGATCGCCAGGTTGGCGCTGTAGACGGCGTTGTTGACGTCGGCCCGCAGGGTGCCGCCGTCGAACACCGGATTGACGGTGCCGTTCACCAGATCCGAGCCGGTCACCGTGCCCGACGTGATGTCCGGCGTGGCGGGCGGTGCGTTGGTGCCCGCCAGCGGATTGCCCGTGTAGGTCCCGATGGTGTTGGCCAGGAAGAAGTTCGGCGGGACGGCGAGGTCGTTCCAGTTGTAGTCCGCGAAGCTGACCAGGTAGGTGCCCGTCGTCGCGATGTTGAACGTCGTGGTGAGCCAGGGCGTGACGCCGTCGGCCGTGTCGAAGAGGTAGGCCACATAGGTGTTGGGCGACGGACCGGCCGTGTCCCCGGGACCGCCCGCCCGCGCCAGCGACTCGAGGTAATTCAAGCCGTTGCCCGACAACGAGAAGAGCGCGCCGTCATTGAAGCCGTGGTCGGTGACGTTGAGCGCCCAGGAGAATGAATATGTCCCCGCGTTGAGCGTCAGCGACTGCGACAACACCGAGAAGTTGGTGACGCTGCCGCCGAAATTGGGGTTGTGATTGAGCAGTGCGTCGACGGTTCCGGCGGTCAGTCCCAGCGCGGTGTCCGCGGCGGCGGCCCCGTTGATGCTTGCGCTGACCGGCGTCAGCCGCCACATGCCCTGACCGGTCGGCGGCGTCAACGTGAACGGCGTGCCCTTGCTGGTCGTCGTGAACGGCGTCGTCTGGTAGGTGACGTTGTTGCCGACGCCGGCCCAGCCGGTGGAGAAGTCCAGGGTGGTCTGCGCGTGGGCCGCGCCGGGTAACACACCGAAGGCACCGAAGGCGCCGAGGGCACCGAGCGCGGCGAGGTACAGCAGGTTCAAGCGCGGCAGCTGTCGCTGCCGGCGCACGGTGCGCTGCGCAACGGCAGCGGAAGACGGCCGCGCGCGGCTCAGGCAAAGACTGTCACCCATGAGTCATCCCCTATGTTCAATGGTTTGAGTCGGCCGACCCGGATCGCCTGAGGCGCATCGCCTCATCCGCGCTGGCGGATGACGTACTGCGTATGCATGACCTCGGCAATCTCTTGGGGCCGTGACGGCGATCAGTCTTGCATGAACCTTTGATTCGGCTCCCCGGAAAAGACCGATGAACAAGGTGGTATGCGCTGAATTGCCGAAATTCAAATGAACGGCTCATTCGCCATGCACAACGCGCAACGCGGTCGCAGGGGCGACTCCCCCATTGGGGGGTCAGGATTTGTCTCGGCGCATTGACCGGGAGGATTCAGTCCCCCGATCGAATCACTCCTCCGAAGGCGGGCGCTCCGTCCGTCCGTTCGCATGCCGCGCGAAGCGATCTTCCTCATTGCCGTGTACCGGCGCGGCATCCGGCCACGGCCAGCCGCCGAACTCGGTGCGGCGGTAATCCTCGAAGGCCTGGCGCAGCTCCTGCTCGGTGTTCATGACGAAGGGACCGTACTGGGCCACCGGCTCGCCGATGGGTCGGCCCTGCAGCATCAGCAGCTCGGCGGGGGCGTCGCCGTTGACCAGGGCGACGGCGGCGCCCGCCCGCACTTCGACCGAGGAGCTCAGCGGCACGACCTGTCCTTCGATCGTGATCCGGTCTCCGGCGAAGAAATAGAGCTTGCGTCGCGTGCCGTCGCCCAGCGCCGCAGGCAAGGTCCATCGCGCGCTGGGCTCCAGGCGCAGTGTCCACATCGCCAGGTCCGAATGCAGTCGCGCCCCCCACGAGTCCGGCGGCGGCGTCAGCGGCTTCGCCCCGTGGCTGGTCCCAGGCCTGGTCCCGTCAGCGCCGCCCAGGGCGGAGGCGGGCAGCTCGCCCGCGATCACCGCCACCTCGGTGCCGCGTCCGGCCTCGTCGACGAACCGGTGCCGCGGAATGTCCTGCGACCAGAACATCGTGAAGTGCGGCTCCACCATCTTGCTGTCCGCGGGCAGGTTGAGCCAGATCTGGAACAGCTCCAGCGGGTTGGGACGGTCGTCGTGCAGCAGCGGGAACATCTCCGCGTGGACGATGCCCTTGCCGGCCGTCAGCCACTGGACGTCGCCGCCGCCGAAGCGCGCCGCGGCACCGAGCGAATCGGAATGGTCGATGCGGCCCCGGCGCACGATGGTCACGGTCTCGAAGCCGCGGTGCGGGTGGGCGGGGAAGCCGGGCACCTGCTGGCCGTGATACATGCTCCAGCCGTCCTTGCGCGAGAAGTCCGAGCCCATCTGCCGGCCCGCCAGCAGCGCCGCGTCCGGGCCGTGGCGGCCGTTGCCCGGCGGATAGGCGTCGTCGTGGTGGACGCAGAACAGGAAGGGGTCGATCGTGTCCCAGGGCATGCCCAGGGGCTGGACCGACAGGAGGGGGGAGGCGGCGGTGTCGATGGGAGGGGCGGTGGCAGTCATGGGGATTTCCGGAAGATCCGGCACGCTAACGCGATATCGGGATCCGTGCTTTCCCGTCGGGATTGGATCGAGTCCCGCGGGAACGGAATTTGCCAGGGCCCCTCATGCCCCAACAACGCTGCTCCACCGGCATCTCCGGCCTGGATGACATCCTCCAGGGCGGCCTGCCGCAAGGTCACCTCTACCTCTTCGAAGGCGAGCCGGGTACCGGCAAGACCACCCTCGGGATCCACTTCCTGCTGGCCGGCCTGGCGGTGGGGGAGTCCGGCCTCTACGTCACCCTGTCCGAGACCGCGACCGAACTGAAGGAGGTCGCCCGCTCGCACGGCTGGGACCTGGACGCGGCCGGCCTGGAGGTCTTCGAGCTGGTCAGCGCGGAGCAGCTCGGCCCCGAGGCGGAGCAGTCCATCATCCACCCCGCCGAGCTGGAGCTGAACCAGACGGTCCAGGGCGTGATGGCGCGCATCGAGGCGAACCGGCCCAAGCGCGTCGTCTTCGACAGCCTGTCGGAGATGCGGCTGCTGGCGCAGGACCCGCTGCGCTACCGGCGCCAGGTGCTGGCGCTCAAGCACTTCTTCGCGCACCATGACTGCACGGTGCTGATGCTGGACGACCTGAGCGCGTCCACCGGCGACATGCAGCTGCGCAGCATCGCCCATGGGGTCGTGTGGCTGCAGCAGATCGTGGGCGAGTACGGGGCCGACAAGCGCTTCCTGCGCGTGGCGAAGATGCGGGGCATCGGCTTCCGCAGCGGGGAGCACGATTTCACCCTCAAGACCGGCGGGCTGGAGGTGTTCCCGCGCCTGGTCGCGGCCGAGCACCACAAGGCCTTCCGGCCCGAGAACGTGAGCACCGGCAACGACGCCTTCGATGCCGCGCTGGGCGGCGGGCTGGCCCGCGGCAGCAACACGCTGTTCGTCGGACCGTCGGGCGTCGGCAAGACCACCACCGCGATCGCGTGCGTGCATGCGGCGCTGCGGCGCGGCGAGAAGGCGGCGTACTACCTCTTCGACGAAGGACTGGGCACGCTGCTGCCCCGCGCGAAGGCCCTGGGCTACCACCTGCAGGACTACATCGACGACGAGCAGTTCCTGCTCAGCGCGCTGGATCCGGCGGAGGTCACCGCCGGCGAATTCGCCGCGCGCGTGCGGCGCTCGGTGGAGCAGGACGGCGCCCGCACCGTGGTGATCGACAGCCTCAACGCCTACCTGCAGGCGATGCCCGGCGGCAAGTTCCTGATGCTGCAGATGCATGAGCTGCTGACCTACCTCAACCAGCGCGGCGTGATGACCATCCTGGTGCTCGGCCAGCACGGCATCCTCGGGCAGGGACGCATCGACATCGACCTCAGCTACCTGAGCGACGCGGTGGTGCTGTTCCGCTACTTCGAGGCCCGCGGCAAACTGCTCAAGGCGATCTCGGTGGCCAAGAGCCGCACCAACAAGCATGCCAGCACGATCCACGAGTTCCGGCTCGGCGACCAGGGCGTGGAGATCGGCGTGGCGCTGGCGGATTTCGAGGGCGTGGTGTCCGGCATCTCCCGCTATGCCGGGGAGATGGCGCTGCTGAGCGACGGCGACGACGAGCCACGCAGCGCTGAATGACGACGGCCTTCGAATCCCGCGTGATCGTCCTGGCGCCGTTCGGCCGGGATGCGCAGGTGATCGCCGAGGTCGTGTCGGGCCTGGCGCCGGCGCAGCCGGTCCACACGCCCGACCAGCTGCTGGCGGCCCTGAACGAGGGCGCCGCGGCGGCCGTCGTGACCGAGGAGACCCTGTCCATCGCGTCCGGCAGCCCGGTGCACCTCTGGCTGAGCCGGCAGCCGCCGTGGTCGGACTTCCCCTTCGTGGTCCTGACCAGCAAGCGCACCGGCCGGCGCGCGCCCAACGCGGCGGCGTCGCTGCACCTGATGGGCAACGTCATCCTGCTGGAGCGGCCGCTGAGCCCCGACACGCTGCACACCGCCGTGGAAGCCGCGGTGCGTGCGCGGGCGCGGCAGTACGCGAACCGGGCGATGCTCGCCGAGCTGGCGGTGGCGCACGACGCGGTGGAGCGCCTGAACCGCGAGCTGGAGGACCGCATCGAGAGCCGCACGCGGGAGCTCTCGACGGCCAACAACCGGCTCATGAATGAGATCGCCGAGCGCGAGCGGGCGCAGGCGGCGCTGCTGCAGGTGCAGAAGATGGAGGCCATGGGGCATCTGACGGGCGGCATCGCCCACGACTTCAACAACCTGCTGCACGTGATCGGTACCAACCTGGACCTGCTGGCGCGGCTGGACTGCCCGCCGCCGGCCGGCCGGATCGTGGAAGGCGCTCGGCGCACGGTGAAGCGCGGCGCGCGCCTGACGGAGCAACTGCTGTCCTTCGCCCGCAACCAGTCGCTGGTGCCGCAGGCGACCGACCTGCACGCGTCGATCAACGGCATGCAGGAGCTGCTGATGACGTCGGTGGGGTCGCGCGTGCGGATCGAGCTGGATCTCGCGCATCCGCGGCCGGTCGTGCTGCTGGATCCCAACCAGCTGGAGATGGCCGTCCTCAACCTCGCGCTGAACGCGCGCGATGCGATGAAGGAGAACGGGGCCATCGCCATCTCCACGCGGGAGGTCGGCTGTGAGCGCGAGGGTCAGGTCGTGCCCGGACTGAGGCTCACGGTGGCGGACAACGGCGCGGGCATTCCGCCGTCGATCATCGAGCGCGTCTTCGAGCCCTTCTTCACCACGAAGGCGATGGGCAGCGGCACGGGTCTGGGCCTGGCGCAGGTGTACGGCTTCGCGAAGCAGTCGAGCGGCCAGGTGGGCATCGAGAGCGCGCCGGGGCAGGGGACGCAGGTGCATCTCACCTTCCCGCTGGCCACGGAGGCGCTGGCCGAAGAAGCCGAGGTCGATCGATCGGGATTGATCACGCCGAGCCAGGACATCCTGGTGGTGGAGGACGACGACGAGGTGCGCCATTCCATCGTCCAGAGCCTGGAGCTGCTGGGCCATCGGGTGACGGCGGTGGCGAACGGCCCGGAGGCGCTGCTCAAGCTCGACCAGCGCCAGCCCAGCCTGCTGATCGTGGACTACGTGATGCCGGGCATGAACGGCGGGGAACTGATCCGCCGCGTGCAGGACACCTGGCCGACGATCCCCATCATCCTGGCGACGGGGTATGCCGACATGGACAAGGTCGGTCAGGTGCTGGGCGCGCGGTCCATCCTGAAGAAGCCGTTCCGCGTGGATGCGCTGGCGGAGGCGGTGCATCTGGCGGTGGCTTGAAAGCAGGGATCTGGCGTCGAGCCGGCACCCGTCTTGCTCCCTCTCCCGCTTGCGGGAGAGGGCAGGGGTGAGGGCCAGCGGCGGTGGAAGTACGAAAGCCTTCTTGCTGACTGCAAAGGCCGCGCGCGCTGCGCGCGCCCCTCACCCCCGCCCTCTCCCGCAAGCGGGAGAGGGAGTCCGACCAAGCGATCGGAGGACGCGCGTCAGGACGCCGGGTCGAAGAAGAACACGCGCAGCTCCTGCCGGCAGCGACAGGCCTTGGCGATCCGCGCGGCCCAGTCGACGGCCGCTTCTCGCGACGGCAGTTCGAGCACGGTGAATCCGCCGTTGAGCGTCGGCGCCCACGGATAGCCCCCTTCAGCGACCGAGCCGTCCGCCGAGACCAGCACCGGCGGAACGCTCTCGTCGATGCCGCCGCCGAAGACATAGACGCCGGCCGCTTTCGCCTCCTCGATCACGGCATGCGAGTCCCGGACCACCGCGTCCCAGTCGCCGTCGGGCACGACCATCGCGGCGCTGGGGAAGGAGATCAGGTACTTGGCCATGGGGGTGTCCTCGCTTCCGGCGGAGGATATCCTCTGTGCGTCCCGAATCCCTGTTGAGTCCCCGCTAAACGCATGACCACTGCGATCTCCGTTCACCGCGCCTTCGAGCGGATGGCGCGTCACCGCCACGGCGAGGGCTATGTCGCGCTGGTGCTCGCCGGCGGGTACGTGGAGGCCGGCGATCGCGGCCGGTTGCGTGTCGAGGCCGGCCAAGCCGTCTTCCACGGCGAGCATGAGTCCCATCAGAACGAGTTCTTCCGCACCGGTGCCCGCGTGCTGAATCTGCCGGCGATCGGGCGCGACATCGGCGAGGCATTCGGACAGGTCGACGATCCCGATGCGATCGTCCGGCTCGCCGAGCGGGATCCGGACGAGGCCGCCGGATTGCTGCGCCAGACCTTCCGCCCTTCGACCCTCCGGCTGAACGATTGGCCGGATCTGCTCGCCGCCGCGCTCGCGGACGATCCGAATCTCGGCCTCGCCGAATGGGCCGATACCGTGGGCATCGCGCCGCAGTCGCTCAGCCGCGGCTTCCACCGCGCCTATGGCCTCAGTCCGAAGCGCTACCGCCTGGAACTGCGCACGCTCCAGGCGTTGCGCCAGTTGCCCGGATGGCAGGGATCGATGGCGACGCTCGCCGCCGAGACCGGCTTCGCCGATCAGGCGCACCTGACGCGCGCCATCGTCGCCCTGACCGGCCGGACGCCGACGCGCTGGCTGGGTTAAGTCCGTTCAAGAACGCTCGGCCTCGCGCGCCTAGCATCGTGGCATGCAACGACGAACCTTCCTCAACATGCCGCTGATCGCGTCGGTGGCGTCCCTGCTTGCCGTCGAGCCCGTCGGCGCCCAGCCCCGACCCAACCGCACGCGATGGCGGGTGCGGTCCTCCGAAGGCTTCGACGCGATCGCCTTCCTCGGGCCGCTGTCGGGCACGCAGCTCTACCTGGACTTCTACGGCGCCGACGCCGCCGCTTTCGCGCCGCGCCTGCCCGAGGCCGTGCGCAGCGATCTGGCGACGTTGTGGAACGAGGCGAACAAGGACGGCTTCGGCCTGCTCGGTCCCAACCTGCAGGTGCTGTTCTCGGCCCACGGGCATGACGCGACGATCGCCACGCTGCTGACCGCGCTCCGGTCGCGTCAGACGGCCATCCTGCCGAGCTACAAGGCCAGCAGCTACTGGAGCGAAGAGGACTGGGCCTGGTTCGACCGCGCGGCACCTCGCATCGACGCGATCTTCAGCGCGATGCAGCGCGCCGGATTCGCGGCCTTCCGCAAGGAGCGGATCGGCGACGACCTGGACCGGCGCATCGCCGAAGTGGGGCGGGCGCTGGCCGGTTTCGACGTGATCTCCTGGCAGGAGAAGCTGACCGGCCGCCGCTTCGAGCCGGAGATCCAGATCGTGCTGCTGCAGTTCTCCAAGCCGCACGGCATCAAGGTGCAGGGGCAGACCTTCCTGCAGGCGGCCGACTACGACACCGCGGCCACGGTGCGCATCGCCGCGCACGAGATGCTCCATCCGCCGATGCCGATGGACGGCCCGGCGGCGACCGCGGCGCGGGCCGCTTTCGAGCGGGATCCGCTGATCGCGAAGATCGTGCGTGACCACGATCCTCGCTGGGGTTACACGACGCTGAAAGGGCTGATGGACGAGGACCTGTGCCAGGCCCTGGACCAGATGATCAGCGAGGCGCTGGGCGTGGCCCGCAATCCGGCGGACCGCTGGCGCAAGTCGGACGACGGCATCCATGTGATCGCCGCCGGGCTGTACGGCCTGCTGCGCCAGGATCGCTGGGCGGAGCAGGGCGGGTCGATCGAGCGCTGGCTCGCCGACGCGGCTGCGCGTGGGCGGCTGGATCCGGCGGTGTTCCATGCAGCGGCGGCTCGGGTGCTGGAGCGGCCGGTCGATGCGCTGTGGCCGGTGCCGCCAGACACGCCAGCGAAGGGGACGTCGGCGCCGGGCTGATCGGCGTCAGCCGAGCTGCTCGGCCAATCCGACGATGAGGCCCTCGGGCCCGCGGATGTAGGCGAGCTTGTACGACTGGCCGTACTGCATCCGTCCGATCAGTGCCGCGCCGTGGGCCTGCATCCGCGCCACGACGGCTTCGATGTCCTCGACGGAAAACATGATGCGCCTGAGCCCCAGGGTGTTCACCGGGGCGTCCACAGGGCCGGACCTGACGGCCGGTGGCGTGTGGAACTTGTCCAGCTCGATGCCCTGTCCATCGGGCGTCCGCAGCATCGCGAGGGTCGCCCGCACGTCGCCCAGTCCGATGAGGCGGCCGACCTCGGGCCCTTCCACGTCGGTCTGTCCCTCCAGCGTCAGGCCCAGCTCGATGAAGAACGACTTCACGGCCTCGAGATCGTCGACAACGATGAGGACGTTGTCCATGCGCTTGATGGTCATGCCTTCATTCTCCTCCGTCCGATCGCCGCGCGGGACCGTTCGACCGCTCAATCCGCAGCTCGCGACATGCCCATCCGTCGAAACCGGGCCGCCGCATACAACGCCTCCTGGAGCAATTGGAGGATTGAACATGCAGGCAGTTTCTGCGGCGGGTGCGGGTGAAGACCGCGTGACCGCCACCGTCCCTCGGAAGAGGAGTTACTTCATGGCCAGCGCGGCCACGGTCCTGGCCATCGGGATCGCCGCGGCGGCAACCTGGCTCACCGCGATGAGCTTCGTCGAGGCCTACGGCATCGGCGCGACGCACTTCGGTCAAGCGACCGACCCGGCCAAGCGGGTGCCCCCGGGAATGGAGATGCTCGTGCTCGACGCTGCCGCGCTGCTCTTCGTGGCCGTGCTGGCGCGGACGGCGTGGCGAGGGTTCCGCTCCATGTCGACAATGAATCGGTGAGCGCCGGGGGGCCGGGTGAGACAGGCGTTCGCCCGGCCTGGAGCGTCCTCACATATAGGGATGACCGAGTCTTGTGCTCGGGAGAACATGCGCCGCTACATCCATTGAAGCCGTCGACAAGGCGGCCACAACAAGGCGGGGCGGAATGTCGACACTGGACCGTTGGGCGACGCGCGCGTGCGCGTCTGCATTGTTGGGACTGCTGCTGGCGCTTGCTCCAGCTCACGGGCAAAGCACGACGGCCGCAGCCGTCCAGGATGATCAGAGAAGGGCCCAGGCAATTTACCTGCTGAAGAACGATGCGGAGTTCTTCGATGAAGTTGTCCGACGACTGGAAGATTCGGAGCACCAGGCAATATTCAAGACGGCGAAAGTGACGTCTCCAGATGTGCCGACGGAGGCCAGCCTGAAGGCCGGCAACGAGGCGTTGCGACTGAAGCAACGCAAGCTCAAGGAAATGCCGAGCGGAGAGTTCGACATGCTCCTCGCGCCCGCTCTTGTCCTGCTGGACGCACGTCGCGCTGAGTGTGCAAGGAAGAGGCCCGTCATCCACTCGATCGGTTGGAGTCCCACCTTCACGTTCGAATCCGCGCAGACGGCGCGAGCGCCGGATACGGGTCCTCGCGCCGTGCGCATCCCGGTGGAGGGATATGACCTCGATCCACCCTGCATCGCCATCGATGTCACCATTGAAGGGACGATTCCCGTATCGCGATATGGCGCGAGCACCAACGGTCCTGCCAAGCCGGACTTCTATCTCACGTTGCCGTCGGAGGAACAGAAGGACGGCCTGAACATCATCCTCCTCGAGCCATTCATCGACCGCCTGCAGACGGGGGACAAGGTGGCCATCAAGGTCATCGCGGTCAACAAGTACGCCCCGCTGGTCGCAGAGGGAAGTCGCGAGGAGCCGCGCCGCAAATCGATCGCGCGACGGGTGTTCGTCGCCTACGAGTCGCAAGCCTTCCGGAATCAGGTGCTGCGCTCCCGCATCCAGCCCGACGACATCAATGCGTTTCCGCTGCCGGAGAACGACGCCTCCGCATTGTTTGGTCCGCTGATAGCCAGGAACTACTTTGTGGTGAGGGTCTCGGTCCGGAACACGGAAGCGGAGGCCAAGATCATCAGCACAGGGATGATCCGAGCCTCGGGAACCGCGATGATCGATCCGAAGGTTGGCGGGGAACCCTCGTTCTCGGTTCCTGTTTCCGTGGTCCCGCATAGCCTGCAGCAGATCTACTCCGTACTGACCGATGAGGAAGTGGAGCAGCCGCGCCATATCACCTTCCGGACGCTCGAATTCATCGGCGCATTGGCAGCCGGCGCACAGGGCGCGTTCAACTTCGGTGCGCAGGCGGCCAAGAATATCGCCCTGTTCACCGGCATCATCGTCCCGGAGGGTAAGCGCTTGTGGCCGGATCGCTGGCCCGGTTATCAGCGAAATGTCGTCAACTACGCGATGCAGGATCTGGTGAAGGTCCCCGCCAATTCAGTGCTCGATCACAAGTTCCTGTTCTTCTCCAAGAAGGAACTGGACGGGTTGGTGTCCGATCCGAATCTTTTCAAGCCGATGACCACGTCGGACCAGATCGTGGGCACTCTGTTGTCGGGCGATCGGCGCAGCCGTTCCAAGCCGGACGCCTTTGTCATTGCGCTGGCCTTCGATACGCTGGACATCCGATTCGAAACGATGCCCGTCCCGTCAGAGCAGAGTTCGCGCGAGATCCTGCGCGATCTGGTGAGCCAGGTCCCGGAACAGATTCAACAGCTGGAAGCTTCGGCTTCATGGGTTGGTTCGACGCCCGCCAAGTTCGGCGGATACACGCCGAGTGAAAGCGGTACGCTCATCGCCGATCTGACGGCGATCGCGGCACGGGTTCCGGCCGAGTCCGACACCGACCTGGCAAAAACCGTGAAGAACGCGAAGACGCTGCTGACCATCGCCCGGGGCGTGGAGCCCAAGAGTTCGAGCTCGGCGCTGTCGACAGACCTGTACGCCGTTTCCGCGAAGTCTGGGCTGACCGGCTTGCGCAAGGCCAAGGTCCGGATCAACGAACTGCTGCAACGAGTCAACGGCGGCATCGACGCCGAACTCATGAAGGACGATATCAACGGTCTGCGCAGCGTCATCGTCTCAAGCAAGGATCTGCTTTCCTTCTACCTGGCGGTTGGCAGCGCGCTGCATGAGCTGGCGAGCACGATTGGCAAGGTGAAGACGGCGGCCCTGGTGACAACGACCAGGACTGCCGATCAGACGCGCCTTCTGCAGGACTTCAACACCAGCGTCGAAGCAACGATTGCGGAACTGGACGCCAAGCGGCCCGCGCAAGCGACACTTCAGGTGTCGCCCAAGTAGCGAGCCCCGCGCTCATGCGGGATCCAGCTCCCGTAGCGCCGCTTCGTAGACCGCCAGGTCGGCCGCGGAGAAGCAGCAGTACACGACAGACTCGATCGCGGGATGCTGCGCGATGGCACGTCGAACGCTCGCGATGGCGACGCGGCTGGCCTGCTCGATGGGATAGCCGAAGATGCCGGTGCTGATGCTCGGAAAGGCGATCGAACGGACGCCCGCCGCGGCCGCGATCTCGATCGACCGCGCGTAGCACGAGGCCAGCGCCTCCGGCTCGCCGGCAGAGCCTCCGCGCCACACCGGACCTACCGTGTGGACGATGTGCCGCGCCGGCAACCGGTAGCCGCGGGTCAGCTTCGCGTCACCGGTCTTGCAGCCGCCGAGCAGACGGCATTCGTGGACAAGGTCCGGACCCGCCGCGCGATGGATCGCGCCGTCGACCCCGCCGCCGCCCAGCAGGGACGAGTTGGCGGCGTTGACGATGGCGTCCACTTGCAAACGGGTGATGTCGCCTTGGAGGGCCGTGAGTGACATGGCGTGATCGCGTCTGGAATAGGAACGCGCCCGTCATCGACGGTCACGTCACGACGGGCAGGAGAGCGTCACTGTAGCTGCGCTCAGAACACCCATTTCGCCCTCGCGTAGTAATACGCCCCGTTGAACCCCACGGGCGACAGCACGTCGTAGGGGAAGTTGCCGAAGTACGCGATGTCGGAGGTCGAGCGGCTCGGATATCGATCCGTCGCGTTGACCGCGCCGATGCTGACGCTCAGCGCGCGGGTGGCCTGCCACTGCGCTTCCAGATCCAGTTGCCAGACCGGCGCGTAGGTCTGCGTCGGCACGAAGCCGTCGCCGAAGTCGAACACCCGCGTCGTGCCACCGTGGCGCGTCAGGCGGCTCAGCAGGGACCACGCACCGCCGCGCCACTGCGCCGTCAGGATGTGGCGCTGACGCGGCGAGGCGTCGGTGAGCGTGTTCAGCTCCTCCAGCCCCACGTTGGCGTCCGCATGCGGGCGCACCGTCGTCTTGCTGAACGAGGCCGCCCATGACAGCCGCAACTCGCCATCCAGCGCGGGACCGTTCCACTCCGTCACCAGGTCCGCGCCGCGCGTGCGCGTGTCCAGCGCGTTGGTGAAGAAGTTGACCCCGTCGATGCCGGCGACGCCGAAGCGCGCTTCCAGGTCCTCCGACAGCCCGTCACCGCTGATGCGTTGCGACAGGGTGACTCGGTCCTTCACGCGGATCGCGTAGGCATCGAGCGTGACCGACCAATGCCGGTCGGGCTGCCACGTCAGTCCGAGGCTCGCGTTGCGCGAGCGCTCCGCCTTCAGATCCTGCGCGCCGTGGTAGCGCGCGATCGGGCTGTCCACCGGCAGCGTGCGGATCTGGCTGAGCTCGCCGCCGTCGCCGCGGTCGGTCACTGTGAAGCTGAAGCCGCGTTGCGCCAGCGACGGCGCGCGGAAGTTGCTCGACACCGCGCCGCGCAGCGCGAAGCCCTCGCCGAGCGCCAGGCGCGACGACAGCTTGGCCGTCGTGGCGTTGCCGAAGTCGTCGTAGTGGTCGTGCCGCAACGCGGCTTCGGCCTGCCAGTCGCGGCTGAAAGTGGCGCTCAGGTCGACGTAGGCACCGATCACGCGACGCGACAGGCGCGCGGCGTCGCCTGCCTGGAGACCCGGGCCGGCCTGCGCCCCGGCGGGGCCGTCGAACGGACCGACCGCATACGACGCCGCGTCGCCCGCACGGGTGATGAAGCGCTCATGGCGCCCGTCGAGGCCGGCGGCCAGGGTGGCGGGTCGGCTCAGGCCAGGGAGGGCGACGGACCGCGTCAGATCGAGGTTGACCGTGGTGAGCCGCGAGCCGAAGTCGCCGAGGTGGAACTCCGTCGGACTGATCGCGCCGAGCGAGGTGTTCAGCGAGTGCCGCACGCCGTAGTCGAAGTCGTTGCGGCCGTGGTCGAGCGAGAGGTCGTAGTCCCAGCCCGCCCAGTCGCCGCGCAGCCCGGCGACGAGCTGCAGATCGCGGTTGTCGCCGGTGGTCTGCGGCCGGTAGCCATTCGGATGGACGCTCTTGATGTTGGCGAAGCTGTCCGGGTACCGGTAGTACGCCGCGCCCGTCGAGCGTCGCTGCTGCCAGGTGCCGAAGGCATAGGCCTGCTGGTCCTTCGCGAGGTCGACGGCGCCGTTGAAGAAGGCCTGCCACTGTCGTGTCGCGGGTTCCCCGGCGGCGTAGTTGCGTCGGCCGACGGTGGCCAGGTTGTCGGGCGTCGCGTCCTCCCACGGCGGCAATTGATCGAGACCGCTGCGGTTGGTCGCGTTGCGGTGCAGACCTTCGAGACCGGCGCGCAGGAAACCGCGATCGCCGATGGCCCAGCCTTGCGACAGGCTGGCCGACTGCGTCTGTCCGTCGTTGATCGTGCGATCGGTGGGCTCGAACTTCGTGTGGAAGAGGCCGGCCTCGGTGCTGAGTTCGCCGCCGCTGCGGCGCTCGTCGAGGATCACGTTGACCACGCCCGCGATCGCGTCGGAGCCGTACTGCGCGCCGGCGCCGTCGCGCACGACCTCGATGCGCTGCACGGCGGCCAGCGGGATGGTGTTGAAGTCGACGGGGTTGGTGCCCTTGCCGGTCTTGGACTCGAGGTTCACCAGGGCCGAGGTGTGACGGCGCTTGCCGTTGACGAGCACCAGCACCTGGTCCGGCGACAGGCCTCGCAGTTGCGCCGCGCGCACGTGGTCGGCGCCGCCGGAGCTGGACTGGCGCGGGAAGTTGAACGACGGCAGCAGCGCCTGCAGCGCGGCGGCGAGCGTGCCGTCGGGACCGGCGGCGCGCAGGATCTCGTCGCGCGAGAGCACGTCCACGGGGACCTGGCTGTCCGCGAGTGTCCGGTCGCGGGCACGCGTGCCGGTGACGAGGACGGGGCTCAACGTGGAATCGGACTGGGCAATCGCCACGTCGCCGATGGTCAGCAGGGTCAACGAGGCGAGGGCGATGGCGTGGAGCTTGAGCATGGGAGCGACGCAAGGGGCGGGCAAACGGGTCGTCAGCCTATCGGCGCGCAGGCCGCAACCCCGCATTCCGCTTCAGACGACTCCCTCATAAGCTCATGCCGTCGCGTGGCCACGACGAAGTCCGCCGCGCGGCCCGGACCGTCGGTAGCATCGCGCGTCCCCGCCCGAGTCTCCGTCTCCCCCTCCATGTCTTCGTCCGTTCCTGCCGGCATTCCTTCCGGCGCCTTGCCCCAGCGCATCCTCGACGTCCGCCACGCGATGGCGCTGTGCATCGGCATGGTCGTCGGCGCGGGCATCTTCAAGACCTCGCCGATGGTGGCGCAGTTCCTGGCCACGCCGGAGCAGCTCTACCTCGCCTGGGCCTTGGGCGGGGTGCTGTCCTTCATCGGCGGTCTGTGTTTCGCGGAACTCGCCGCGGCCTTCCCCGACGCCGGCGGCGACTACCACTTCCTGCGCCGCGCCTTCGGCGCGCGGCTCGGCTTCCTGTTTGCGTGGTCGCGCTTCGCGGTGATCCACACGGGCTCGATGGCCTTGCTCGGTTTCGTGTTCGGGGACTACCTCGCGCAGGTCACCGACCTCTCGCCCTGGCTCGGCGAGCACGTCAGCGCCTGGCTCGCGGGCGGCCTGATCGTCGCGCTCACGGGGCTCAACCTGCTCGGCGTGCGCGTGGGGCTGGGCACGCAGCTCGGCCTGACGACGCTGGTCGTCGTCGGACTGTTGCTGCTCGGCATCGGCGCGGGTTGGCAGCAGTGGCAAGGCCTGGCCCCGGCCGCAGCCGCCGGACTCGGCCTTGCTGGCACGACGGCCGGAGCGACCGGTCCGGAAGTGCTGGTCGCAGGGAGCGCTGCCACGGTCTCCTGGGGCACCGCGATGGTGTTCGTGTTCCTCGCCTACGGCGGCTGGAGCGACGCGGCCACCTTGTCCGCCGAGATGAAGGACCCGCGCCGCGGCATCGTGCGCGCGCTGCTGCTCGGCCTGGGCACGGTGACCGCGCTCTACCTGCTCGCCAACTGGGCTTACGTGCGGGTACTCGGTCTGGGCGGGCTGGCCGCGAGCGGCGCACCGGCCGCGGAGGCCATGCGCGTGGTGTTCGGCCGCGGCGCGGAGCTCCTCATGGTCGGCGTGGTGACGCTCACGGCGTTGTCGGTGATGAACGCGATCCTGATCGCCGGCCCGCGCACGACCTACGCCGCTGCGCGCGATCTCGCGGCGGAGTTGCAACTCGCGCGCTGGGACGCCGACCGCGGCACGCCGACGGTCGCGGTGATCGCCACCAGCGGCATGGCGCTGGCGCTGGTCGCCTTCGGCGCGGCGACGCGCGGCGGCTTCTCGACGATGGTGGACTACCTGTCGCCGGTGTACTGGTTCTTCATGACGCTCAGCGGGCTGGCCGTGCTGGTGCTGCGCCGCAAGGCGCCGGCGCATCCGCGGCCGTTCCGCGTGCCGCTGTACCCGGTGCTGCCGCTGCTGTTCGTCGGCTGCAGCGCCTACGTGCTGTGGTCCAGCGTCGTCTATGTCAGCTCCGGCGCGATCGTCGGCGTTGCGGTGCTGGCTGCGGGCGCGCTGCTGCTGTGGGGATACGGGCGCTTGAAGCGCGCCGGATGAATTCGATTCAGAACGCCACCACGAGCGAATCCGCGAAGCGTTCCGCGACGAACTGGCGCACTTCGGGCGACTGGAAGGCGCGGACCAGCTTGGGCACCCAGGGGCGGTCCTTGTCCTGCGTCCTCACGGCGATGAGGTTGGCGTAGGGGCTCCTGGCGTCCTCGATCGCGATGGCATCGCGCCTCGGGATCAGGCCGGCCTGCACTGCGTAGTTCGTGTTGATCGCGCTGGCGTCGACGTCGTCCAGCGTGGGCGGCAGCTGCGCCGCGTCGACCTGGACGATCTGCAGCTTGCGCGGGTTCGCGGCGATGTCGAGCGTCGTGGCCGAGATGCCCGCGCCGGGCTTGAGTTGGAGGACCCCGGCCTTGTGCAGCAGCTGCAGCGCTCGGCCGCTGTTGGTCGGGTCGTTGGGGATGGCGACGCGCGCACCGGTGGCCAGTTGATCCAGCCGCTTGATGCGCTTCGAATAGAACCCCAGCGGCGCGGTGACCGTCACGCCGACGGCGCTCAGCTTGTATCCACGCGCCTGGATCTGCGACTCCAGGAAGGGCAGATGCTGGTAGCTGTTGGCCTGCACGTCGCCGGCGTCGAGCGCGGCGTTGGGCTGCACGTAGTCGGAGAACTCGACGATCTGCAGCGTCAGCCCCTCGCGCGCGGCGACCTTCTTCGCGACCTCGGCGATCTGTGCATGCGGGCCGTTGGTGACGGCGATCTTGATGACCTCCTCGGCGCGGCTCGCACCGGCGAAGAGCAAGGCGGCAATGCCGGTCAGGGTGAGAAGGGCTGAGCGTCGGACGGCCATGTCGATGAACGAAGGAGCGGTGGAAGGGCAACTGCCGCGCGCACGAGAAAGAGCCCGGGAGGCGGGACTCCCGGGCTTGAAATGCTCGGAAGAGCACACGGCAAAGGTCGACGTCAGGATCGCCCAGGCGATACGCCTTGGCTACGACGCGATGTGCAGGTGCTTATGCGGCGTGTGTGCGAGACGGTACGCGACACGTCACATCGTGCCGCGCTCGCGCCAGTGCCCGACCCCTATTGCTCTGCGGCTACCAGTTCGCGCAGACCCTGCGCACGAGCCGCGGCCAGGTTCCGGGCGGATAGTTGGGGTTGTCGCTCTTCACCAGGGCCAAGTCGGCCTTGCCGCCCGGGGCCACGGACTCGCCTTGAATCAGGAAAGTCGTGCGGATGGCCACCGCGGAGGGGCCTTCAAACGCCGCGCGCATGGCCAGGGGGCATTCCCGGTTTTCGCGGAAGCGGATGCGGACGTAGCGCCGCTTGTCTTCCGTCAGAACGATGGGAAAGCCCAGCGGATCCGCTTCGTTCAGGAGCGTGGCCTTCAATTCAAGGACGCTCGGCGACCAGTTGCCATGACTGTCCGAGACCTCGAAGCGAACTCTCAGGATCGATTCGAGTTCCAGTTCCGGCGCATTGGAGAGATTCAGGGCGATCGTGCAGATGCGGTCGTCCTCGACACAGTCCGAAAGACTTCTCACGTGAATCGTGGGCCAGGTGTTGAGCGCCGCGCGGGGAGGAATCCACCACGTCGAGGTGACGAGCGCGGAAACAGGCGCGACGGTGAGGAGCACCAGCGCGACGGACTCCCAGGCCGGCGTTCCTGACCAGCCGTGCCGGGCCCTTCGACGCCGGAGGAGGACGTAGGGTGCGAGCATGCCGATGAAGCAACACCCCAGCGTGAAGTAGACGGCGAAGCCGGTAGAGAACGGCCGCTCGAACGCTTCCATCAGCAATCGGAGGTTCACCAGGATGAAGCCGCCGATCGCGGCGCTCGCCAGGGTCAGGGTGACGGGCTGGATCATCCAGTAGCAAAGGCTGCGCACGCTGAGTGATCTCACGCCAAGGACTCGGCCAAGCAGCATGACGAGGGCGATGAGGATCGCCTGCAACGCGGAGGCCGCCGCGGTCGTGCCAAGCACCGAAACCGCCCACGGAGTGACGCGGAAAGTCTGCACGGCGGCGATCACCGCATTCAGCGTCGATGCGCCGAATTGAAGCGCCGAGTCCGCAGCGGTGACCTTGTCCCATCCCGAGCCGGGGATGATGCGGAATCCCGTGACATGAATGGCGAAGGTCAGCGTCAGGACGGCGATGAAGTTGCAGACCACGAGCAGGATGAACCCGGACGGACGTCCCGCGGTCTGGAACCGGGCCAGGGGAGTGAGAGGGAAATCTCTCTGGATCGTGGCCCAGACAATGGCGTCCCAGGCGTTTTCGATCTTTGACGGAATGGATTCAGACATGCCCGCAGAAGGCGACATCCGACGACGCGGACTTAAATCGCGTCATCGGTGCGACGGGCATCTGACTGCAGGTACATTCCCGCGACTTGGAGGAAGCGGCTCGTGCCGCAGGATTCAGACCCCGGGCGTGCCGCCTCGGAGACCCACGCGATGAATGATCCGATGACGCCGGCCAATGCTCCCGAACTCGTGGTCACTCGAGTTGACTCGCCCGATGAGGAGGCGGCCTTCGTCACGTTGTCCAGCGGGGCTGCCGAGGTGGTGGCGTTCTGCCATCCGTGCGAGCTCGTCGTCGGATCGCGTATCCCGAATCGGCTGTGGCCGCTGGATGTCGATGTCCTCCAGGCCGCCTACCTCGACGACTGGCCGGAGGAGGAGCGCGCCGCGCCCAGCGTCGAGCGGCTGGAACACCATGGTCATGCCCGATACAGCGGTGTGGGGCAGGTCATCGATGCCGCGCACGGTCGGGTGCTCGTCCGAGGCTTCGTCATCGAGTTCGGCGAGGCCCTGGCCGATGTCCGGCATGTCGAATTCGACGTGACGCGGCTGGACTGTGCCGTCTGAATCACGGCGCCGGCTGAATCACCTCAGCGGCATTCCACCTGTCACCAGGCGTCGTCCTTGTCCCGCTGATCGAGTTCCTCTGTGCTCACCTTGGCGTCCAGGCGGACGGCGCGCCTGACGCTGCCGAAGATGGATCCACCCTGATGTGCGGGGTGCGAACAGCGCATCTGATCTACTCGGAATCCCGAAAGGAGCTACCCAGAATGGGACATCGCGAACACCGCTACACGGTCACCGTGCGCTGGACCGGCAACCGAGGCACCGGTACCTCGGCCTACAAGGCCTACGGCCGCGACCATGAGATCGAGTCGGCCGGCAAGCCGAGCATCCCGGGTTCGTCCGACCCGGCCTTCCTGGGCGACAGGACGCGCTGGAACCCGGAGGACCTGCTCGTGGCCTCGACCAGCGCCTGTCACAAGCTCTGGTATCTCCACCTGTGCGCCGAAGCCGGCATCGCCGTGCTCGACTATGTGGACGAGGCCGAAGGCACCATGGTCGAAGGCGAGAAGGGCCGCTTCACGCAGATCGTCCTGCGGCCCGTCGTCACCGTGCGCGCCGGTGACGACGTCGAGCGCGCCCGGCGCCTGCACCACGACGCGCACGAGCAGTGCTTCGTTGCGAACTCGCTGAACTTCCCGGTGCTCTGCGAGCCGGTGATCCGGACGGCGTGATCCGGACGAGGTGATCCGGGGCGGCTCGTCAAGTCCCAGACGGACGCTTCCCCGTCCGGGCTGTGGCCGCGACGGCCCGCCGCGGGCAGGATGTGGTCCTCCGAGTCTCCGGATCCGATCGCATGCGTTTGCCCGTCTTTCGAGCCGCGTTCGCGGCCCGTGCCGCCTTCGGCGCCAGAACCACCATGACCGCCAGTGCTGCCGCGCTGATCGTTCTCTCAGCCCACGCCGCACCCGACGCGAAGAGCCTGGTCACCGATTCCGCCGCCATGAGCCAGCTCGTCGAGGCCGTGAGCTACGACGTGATGTCGGAAGCCGCGATCGACGCCTGCGATGACATCGGCGCGGACGCCGTCCCGGCGATGCGCGAAGCCTGGATCGCCTGGCGGGCGCGCTATCAGATCGCGCCGATGCGCGTGGTGCTCACCCGCATGATGCAGCGGCGCAGCGCCGATGCGCCCTGGGACAAGCTCGTCGAGCCGATGCGCCAGCGCGTGCTGAGCGATCCGCAGGCCTGCGCCACGCTCGCGCGCGAGTGGCAGGCCGGCGGCAAGGACGTCGCCGCGCGTTATCCGCAGGCGGGCGCCGTGGCGCGCGCGATCGTGCAGGCCAACCTCGTCATGCCGATCACGCCGCTGCCCGTCGCCGTCGAGCCCGCGCGGGGCCAGGTCTTGCTGCCCAGCCAAGTCATCGCCCTGACCGAGCAGCGCGGCAACTGGCTCGTGATCTCCGAGGAGGCGGCCCGCCGCAAGCTCGGCGTGGTCTATGTGAAAGGCCGCGTGGCCCGCGACATGCGCCGTCCGGAGAACTTTCACCTCCAGCAGGAGCAGGGCGACCGGATCGGCGGACAGCTCATCCACCTGAAGTTCAACGCCGAACCCTGGGTCGGACGGGAGATCGTGCTGCGCGGCGTGGTCACCTCGCTGAACCGGCTGTCGATGGACCTGGCCGACGCGGCGCTGGTCAACGATGCGTCGGGCCTGACGCCGTCGCCGCTGGCGCAGACCCCGCTGGCCCGCAAGGAAGTGGCGCTGCGGCGCGTGTCGACGGCGCCGGGCAAGGGACTGGCCGACAAGGACCTGGCCGCCGTCGTGATCCACGGCCAGGCCAACAACCTCAACGGCACGCGCTGGGAGGAGGACGTGCGCTTCCTGCTGCGCGATGGCAGCTTCTATCGACGCACGGAGATGCCGCCGGACCAGCTCGACATCGCCGCGTCGCGCCGGCTGGAGCCGCAGCGCTGGGGCCGCTGGCGCAGCGCCGGCAAGGGCTACGCGATGCAGGCACAGGATGGCGACGGCCGCACGTCGGGCGACTGGAAGCCCGAGCAGCACGAGGCGGTGCGCCCGTGGCCGGCGGATGCGCGGCTGGAGGGCAGCTTCAGCCGGCGCAGCTTCACCGGCAGCATGATCACCGGGGGCACCTCGGCCACGCGCGGCATCCGTTTCACGAAGGACGGCCGCTTCGAGCGCAGCTTCAGCGCCGTCTCCAGCACCGGCAGCCTGCAGGCGATCACGGGCACGGTGATCGCGGGCTCGTCGCACGGCGACGGCAAGGGCAGCAGCAGCACGAGCAGCAGCACCGTCGGCACGGGGCTGGGGGACGTCGGCGTCAGCAGCGGCACGCGCACCAAGGATGACGGCGCCAGCCGCCGCGGCCGTTATCAGCTGAGCGGTTATGCGATCACGCTCGAGTACGACGACGGCCACACCGAGCGGCTGCTCAGCTTCCCGGTCGACGGCGACAACCGCTCGGTCTACCTCGGCACGGGGAGCTACGACCGCGACAAGTGAGGCGGTCGTCGACCTGCGCTGGCCGCCCTGACGCCCAGTGCTTGCCGCGCTTCGATCCCCGGCGCGGGGCTCACTGCATCCGCAGACGCCGCGCGGCTTCCTCGTCGACGGCGTCGTCGATCTCGCGGATGACTTCGCCGAGGTCGACCGGGCCGGTCGCGTGCTTGAAGCGGCCCGTGAGCGGCGTGTCCGGCGTGAGGTTGCCGCTTTCGTACAGGGCCCAGATCTCGTGCCCGTAGTCGGTGCCCAGCAGGTCGGGCGCGAAACCGCCGAAGAAATCGCGCAGGTTGTTGACGTCGCGCAGCAGCATGCGCTTGGCGTGGTTGTTGCCCGCGGCGTCGACCGCCTGCGGCAGGTCGATGATCACGGGGCCGTCGGCGGCCAGCAGGATGTTGAACTCGGACAGGTCGCCGTGGACCACGCCCGCGCCCAGCATGCGCACCACTTCGCCCAGCAGGCTCTGGTGGTGGGTGCGGGCCTCCTCGGCCGTGAACATCGAGTCGTTCAGGCGCGGCGCCGCGTCGCCGTGTTCGTCGACGACCAGCTCCATCAGCAGCACGCCGTCCATGAAGTTGTAGGGCCGCGGCACGCGCACGCCGGCGCCGGCCAGGCGGTACAGCGCGTCGACCTCGGCGTTCTGCCACGCAGCCTCCTGCGCCTGCCGGCCGAACTTGGTGCCCTTGGCCATGGCGCGGGCCTGCCGGCTGTTCTTGGTCTTGCGGTTCTCGGTGTAGTCGACCGCCTGCCGGAAGCTGCGCTGCGTGGCCTCCTTGTAGACCTTGGCGCAGCGGGTCTCGTCGCCGCAGCGCACCACGTAAACCAGCGCTTCCTTGCCGCTCATCAGCTGGCGCACGACGGTGTCGATCAGGCCTTCCTCGATCAGGGACTGGAGACGCGGGGGTGCTTTCATCGGCGCGATCGTACCTCCGAGCCTCAGCCCCGCCGCGCGGGGCCGCCGCCGTTCAGCAGCGCGGCAGCGGCGCGCACGTGCTCGATCACCCGCAGCCGCCCGGCCTTGTCACCGTCCGTCGACTGGTCGCAGACGGCCCGCATCAGCCGCAACCGGACGGTCAGGCTGTCCTTCTCGGCCGGGGAGGGCCAGCGCACCAGCGCGATCTCCAGCTGCCGCCGCGCGACGCCGAGTTCCTCGTCCAGCCACGCGCCGGCCGCGTCGGCCACCGTGCCGGCCGGGCCGGTCGCGCCCTTGGGCACCTGTCCGAGCGCGACCAGCAGCAGCGCCCGCGCGGTGCGCAGTTCGAAGGCGCCCGTGTAGTGCCAGAACTGGGCCGACAGCTCGCAGGCCTTGAGCTCTTCCAGCAGCGCCTGGGTATCGAGGCTCCAACTGCCGGGCGGCTTCGCCAGCTTCGCCAACGAGGTCTGCGTGGCGTCGCCGCCCAGCGCGGCCAGCCCCGCGCACAGCAGCGCGTTGGCGAGCGCGAAACAGCGCCGGTCGGCGGGACCCTTCGCCTCGCGCTGCGGCAGGTAGCTGTCGGCGTAGCCCTCGGCGGCGCGGGCGAGGTCGGCGACCGTCTTCGCCAGGTCCTCCTCGGGGATGTACTCGTTGGCGTCGACGGCTGAACCGGTGTCGCTCTTCAGCCGGGCGGCCGCGCTGCGCAGCTGGATGCTGCCGCGCAGGCTGCTGCGTTCGGCCTGACCCAAGCTGACGGCGGGCGCGGTGTCTGCGGCGGCGGCATTCGCCTTGCGTCTTCCCTTTCCGGAACCCGCCTTGACCAGTTGCGTCTCCAGCAGGTCCAGGGTCTTCAGCAACTCGTCGGCCTGCCTGACCGAGGCCGTCGACCCGGTGCGCACCAGCGAGTTGGCCGCCGCCTCGATGTCGCGCATCGACAGCAGCGAATCCACCTGCCGGGAACCGAGCTGGGCCGCATCCAGCGACAGCTGGTATTCGCCGAGTTCGCGCCAGGCCATGCTCAAGGCGGACGCCACCTGGCTGTCGGACAGCCAGCCCTTGCGCACGGGGTCCCGCGCCAGGGTGTCGAGCACCTCGCGGAGTTGCCGGCGCAGCGCGTCGCGCGGCTTGTCGCCGGAAACGGCCGAGACCTTCTGCAACTGGTTCGCCAGTTCGCCGGCGCTCTTGGCGAATTCGCTGCCGCGCAGGTGCGAGCTGCCGCCGGGCGCCTGGTGGTCGCCGGCGCCGCTGGCGACGAAGCGCCAGTTCGGATCGCCGTAGCACTGGTAGGCGCCCCAGGTGTTGCCGCCGTGGGCGTCGCGCACGCTGCGGCGCGCCTCCAGCACGGCCGTGCCGAAGTCCAGACCGTCGGTGAGCAGGCCGTCGTAGAGGCAGCGCGCGAACAGCGCGCCGGCGTCGTCCTGCACCTGCCAGCCGGCCGCGATCACCGCCTTGGCGCCCATCTGGATGAACTTGAGCGCCAGGCCGGCGGCCATCTCCGGATCGTTGCGCTGGATCGGCGCGAGCGAGGCGCGGTCCGGGTCGCGACCCAGGTAGCAGCAGTTGATGAAGACGAACTCCGGCACGTTCCCCATCTGCTCCACGTCGGCGGCGCTCAGCACCTCCTGGTCGCTCAGCAGCACGCCGGTCTTGCGCAGTTTCTGGGTCGCGCCGTAGACCTCGACGTCGGACACCCAAAGGTCGTAGGCGCCGTGCGCGCTCAGGTGCAGCAGCCGGTAGGGCCGCGCCAGCAGGGCCATGCGGACCTGGCGGGCCGTGACCTCGGCCCCCAGCAGCGCGGTGACGCGCCAGGGGCGCGTGTCCTGGCGCAGCCGCGCCTCCACGTCGCGCGCCTCGGCCAGCGCGCCCGGCAGCTCGGCGAAGCGCAGCGGCGCGCCGTCCCGGTCCTTCCAGCGCGCCGTCGACGGCGCGCCGATGACCAGCGCCTCGAAGGTGTTGAGCGTCTGCGGCAGCGCGCGGAACTCGGCCGTGACGCGCTGGCGCACCAGGCCGGCCTGCACCGCCAGCGGCCGCACGTCGCCGGCGCCCGCATCGTCCTCCGGCGGCGTCATCAGCTCCCAGGGATAGCCGGCGGTGCGGTCGTCCACCACCAGCACCGTGGGCTCGAAATTCGTCATCCTTCCCTTGAGCGCCTGCGGCAGCAGCAACTGGAAGAAGACCTGACCGAGCGCGCGTTCCTCGTCCCGCCCGGAGCCGGCCGCGACCACGCCGTCGTCGCTGAGCTGCTGGATGAAGGAGGAGAGGCTGGCGACGTCGCTGCGGACCTGCGTCGCCTCGACGCGGGCGCGTTCCGCGATCAGCTCGAATCGCAGTCCGCCGAGCGGCGACTGCGTCACGATCAGCCGCTGCCAGACGTTGTCCCCGTCGCGACGGCGATAGCCGAACAGCCCGCCCGCACGCGTCTGCAGCGTGCCGCCGGGCCAGTTGACGCGCCGCGCCCAGTCCGGATTGCGCAGCAGGCGCTCCAGCTCGTAGGCGGCGTCCAGCGCGCTGTGCTCGAAGATCTCGATGATCTCCAGCTCCACCACCCGCGCGATGCGGCCGCCCGTGTCGCGCGCGAGATGCTGGTTGGCGTTCCACACGCCCATGAGCACGCCGGCCAGGCTGTCGCGGAACGAGACCGCCTGCATGTGCGTGCCGATCAGCAGCGTGCTCAGGCGCAGCGGCAGCGGGCCTTCGCCCTCGACCCAGCAGTCGCGGGTGAGATGCTCGAACGCATAGCGAAGGACGCCGCGCGTGACCGTGGCGGTCAGGGAAGACGGCGTGAGTTCGCCGATCGCGCCCAGGCCCAGCACCAGCGCGCCGGGGTAGGCGGGCGGCCGGTGGTCGCGTGCCGGCGGGCGCAGGTAGGCCGAGGTCCGGTCGGCGCCGACGAAGAGCTTCAGATCGAGCATCCGCTGCAGCTGGCCGTCCAGCTTCTCGTCGACGCGGCGGGTGCCGCCGGCCAGGCATTCCTCAAGGTTGTGGCCGACGATCAGCGGGAAGCGGGCGTAGTCGAGGCTGCCGTGCACCAGATTGACCTCGATCGGCGGCTCCGGCAGGCGCGCGCGCGAACGGTCGCCGCGGTCGCCGGTCAGGCCCAGGGCGTAGGCGGCGGGGTCCTCCGGCAGGCTGGGCGGCGTGCCCGGGATCGCGCTGCCCCGCAGCGTGGCCGCCGGCACCGCGCCGGCGCCGGCGGCGCGCGAGGCGACCTCCTGCCAGCCCAGCGGCGGCAGTTGCGGCAGGTTGCGGGTGCGGCCCTGGCGCAGCAGCTCGAAGTAGGCGGGGAAGGCGTCCGGATGGTCGCCGAGGTCGCCGTGGCCGCAGTCGGCGTACCAGGTCTGCGCGGGCGCGAGCCGGGACGACCAGGGCACCGTGCCGTCGCCCTCCAGGGACTGCACGAAGTCGAGCGCGCCGCCGGGCTCGGCCGGCAGCGCCAGTTCCACCGGCGTCAGGCCGCTGCCGGCGACGTACAGGACCTGCGGGTCCGCGGCGTCGCGCAGCTGCCGGAAGGACCGGTCGCGCCAGTCGCGCCATTCGCGGGCGCGCTTCAGGGTGCGGGGATCGGGCCGCCGCACGCTCGGCACGCGACGCTGCAGGGTCTGCCAGGACGCGTCCTGGAACAGGTCGCCGACGGCCGCGGGCGCGTCCGCGGGCAGCATCTGCAGCAGGCCGTCGAAGCCGGTGCCGTAGCGGGCCAGGTCCTCGCCGGAGACCTCGCGCGCCATCAGCGCCAGCAGCTGGCTCATGCGGTGCTGCTGCGCCAGCAGCTGGACCGGGGCATAGCTGCCGAGGTTGGGCGTGCCCAGCATCAGCAGACGGCCGCCGCGTCGCTTCAAGGCCAGCCAGGTCGGCGTGTCGAAGTGGCCGTCGTCGCGCGACGGCTCCGCGGCCGGGTCGTTGAAGCGGACCGGATCGCGATGGAACAACGCGGCCCGCGCCACCAGGCCGCCCATGGAATGGGCGAGCAGGTGCAGGGTCGGCTCGCCGCCGCCGTCGAGCGCACCCTGGCGTGTCGTGTCCAGCAGCGTGTCGAGCTGCCGGCGCAGGTCGGCGCCCAGGTCGACCAGCGAGCGACGCCAGTCGAAGGGCCAGGCCATGACGCGGAACTGCCTGCTCGCGGCTTCCAGCAGGCGCTCGTAGGCCACGCTCATCACGCCGGTGGCCTTCAGCGAAGTGACGTCGGGCTTGGCCGGGTCCAGCTCCAGCGCGGTCAGTCGACCGGACAGCATGGCGCCGAGGCCGATCCAGACGGACCGGCCGTCCTGCGCCAGTTCGCTGCCCATGATGCCGGGCAGCACGACCAGCACCGGCTTGCCGTTGAGCTCGGGCCGCTCGCTCCAGCTCTTGACCCACGCCTGCGGGCTGCGGGCGGACAGGGGATCGAGCTTGAGCAGCTTCGTCATGCCGCGGGTGATGCGCTCGTCCTCGCGCAGCGGGCGGAAGTCGCGGTGCTCGCCGGCGAGCGCGTTGAACAGCGGCGCGCGCGACGGCGCGTCGGACTTGAAGTAGTTCAGGTGATGGAGGCCCTTGCGCTCCAGGCGCAGGCTCTTGGCATCTGCGCGCTGGAAGCCGCCGAACATCGAATGGGTGTGGACCACGAAGTCGTGATCGTGCAGGCCGTAGAAGGCGTCGCCGATCAGCGTGAACAGGCCGCCGATGCCGGACGCCTCCGCGTCGCCCGCGATCACGCGCAGCGCGCCCGGCAGCCGGGGCGGTTCGGGCAGCGTCGTGCCGCCGTCGGGGTCGTCGAGCCCGGCCACCGCGTTGAGCGCCAGCGTCAACGCGCTGCCGGGGATCATCGCCTCCAGGCCAGGCACCAGCCGCGCGTCGGAACGCGCGGCGACGAAGCTGCGCACGAAGCCGTTGAAGGTCTCGTACCACGGGGTCGCGTTGCCGCCGGCCATGCCCACGCAGCGCAGCAGCAGGCTGAGGAACAGATCGGTGCGGCGGTCCGCCAGCAGCGTGCCGCGCGACGGGCTGGCGACGCGCACGAAGGTGCCGGGCTTCAGGTCGAGCGCGTGCAGCCGCTCGAGCGCCTCGAACAGCGGGTCGAGCAGGGCCTGATCGGGGTGGGGGCGCTTCGTGTCCTCGAAGAAGGACCAGAACACCCGGCGGTAGGTCTTGCGCTCCGCGGCGGGCAGGAACGCGAGGCTCAGCAGGTCGCCGACCATGCCGCCGCGCGAGTGCGATACCAGGTGCAGCGTCGCCCCCCTGGGCAGCATCGCCGCCAGCGCCGTCGCCGCGTCGAGCGCGTTCTTCACCGGGCTGGCGGACAGGCTGCGGTGGTCCCAGCCGAGCAGGCCGCAGCGCTCGCGCAAGCCGGCGAAGTCGTCGGGCAGTCGGCGCTTCCCGCTGGCCTCGTCCGCGACGCTGAGCGACCCGAAGCTGCCCAGCGTGCTGGACGCCGTACCGTGGAGGAACAGCACGAACTCGTTGCCGTCGGGCCAGCCGACAGGCGCGTCGCCGCCCGAGGGCCAGGGCGACCAGGTCGGCAGCGAGGCGCCGCTCCCGGAGGTGCCGGAGGTCCCGGAGTTCCCGTAACTCCCGGGCCTGGGCGGGAAGTACAACAGCGCGCCGCTCTGTGCGCCGACGGCCGCGTTGAGCTGCGACGTCTCGAACGCGAAGCAGAGCTTGGCGCCGACCATGCCGCCCGTTGCGGCTGCCACGCCGGTGAGCTTGGCGCCCGACACGTGATCGAGCAGATCGTCCACCCGGTCCGCGGCCCAGGCGCCCATGTTGTAGACGCGGTCCAGCGTGGAGGGTTCGGTCAGGCGGGCGAGCGTGTAGCGCTCGATCAGCGCCGCGCCGTCGCTGGCGCTGCCGCCGGCCGCGCGCGTGAGCGGCGCCAGCCGGGGGCGCAGCTCGAAGGGCAGCTCCACGGTCGTCGTCTGGCCGTCCTTGCCCAGACCCCGCGTGGGCGCGGTCGGGTCGGCGGCGGACACGCGGTCCAGCCATTCCTGCGGCGTGGTGTGGAACACCGAACCGTCGGCGAAGTGGACGGTCAGCACCGCATCGGGTTGCTGGAAGTCCTCGGTGCGGAAGCTGGCGCGACCGTTGGCGGCGCCCGCAGCACTTCCTGCGTCACCCCCTGAGCCGCCCCCTGAGCCGCCGATCCCGCGCGTGGCCCGCGGCACGCTCCTGCTCTCCTGCAGATGGTCGCTGAACCAGCGGTTCAGGGCCTCGGCGTCCGGTCTTGTCGTTGTCATGTGCACCCTCCTGAAGAGGGGCATCATCGGTGCGGCACACGACCTGGCACATCCCCAGATCTACGGACGCAGGCAAACCCTGCGGGGGCGCCCGCGCGGTTGGGCAAGCTGCTTGCCAAGGAGGCCCGATGGAGATGCCAGCCATGCATATCGCCGCCCACCCCTCGACGCGATTCGAGCTGCCCCCGGCATGTCGCGCCTGATCGCGAGCTGGCGCTGGGCCCGCCGCTCGGCCGTCCGTCTGCCCGTCCTCGGCGTCCTGCTGCTCGCCATCCGCAACTACGTGCTGCACCAGAGCGCCAACCAGGCGGGGAGCATGGCGTTCTCGATGGTGCTGTCGATGTTCCCGCTGTTGCTGCTCTTGTCGGCGGGCGCCGCCTACATCGGCTCGCCCGGGGACGCGGCGGCGCTGGCGGGGCGGGTCGTCGAGTACGCGCCGCCGCTGGTGCGCAGCGCGCTGCAGCCGGTGGTCAACCAGGTGCTGGCGCAGCGCAGCCAGGCGCTGCTGGCCATCGGCCTGTTCGTCACCCTGTGGACGGCGTCGTCCGGCATGCAGGCCGTGCGCACCGCGCTGAACCGCGCCTACGCCGTCGAGCGCGGCCTGCCGTTCTGGCGGGCGCGCCTCAAGGTCACGCTGTTCACGCTGATCGTCGGCGGCGCCATCCTGGCGATCTTCAGCTCCGTCATCGTCATGCCCTACGTGTGGGAGGCGCTGGAAAGCGGCGTCGGCAAGGGCCGCGAGACGCTGTGGCTGCGCAACAGCGTGCGCTACGGCGTCGCCTTCCCGGTGCTGGTGGTGCTGTACGCGCTGCTATATGGCTGGCTGCCCGATGTCCGCCTGCGGTTGCGAACAGTGCTGCCCGGCGCGATCGTGGGCGCGCTGCTCTGGGTCGCGGCGGCGGCCACGCTGTCGTACACGCTGCGCAGCGCGGGCAAGCTCGCGCTGCTCTACGGCAGCTTCGCCGGCGTGGTCGCCACGCTGGTGTTCCTCTACATCAGCGCGACGACGCTGATCTACGGGGCGGAGGTGAATGCGGTGATACGGGAGCGGATGAGGGAGCGGCAGGGGCCGGAGCCCTAGTGATTGCGAAGCGGCGTGCCGGTCGTTGGAGCATGCCGACTCAGAACCTGGCCTTGAAGGTCTTGATCGTCCAGGCGTTGCTACCCTCGTTGAGGGTGGCGCACAGGATGGTGCGGCCGTCCGTCCGGACGTTGACCAGACCGTAGACCATGCCGGCGACCACGAAGCTGCCTCCCAGGCGCCGCCGTCCGAGCGCCGGGCGGAGCGATCCTGGCTTGTGTACCTTGTAGCGCACCGTCGCGCCCAGCAGGTCTGCGCTGTCGAGGATTTCGCCGTTGGCGAGGTCGACCTGCGTCACGCGACCCAGTTCCAGCGAGCGAGCGATCTCCGTTGAATAGACCAGCGGCGTGATGAGCCTGTCGTTCGCGACCTCGCGGTGGCCCGTCACCCCGCTGGCCGCAACGATCCGCGGGCGAGGATGGTCATGGCCCTCCGCATCCCCGGAACTGATCACGGTGGCCCCGGCCTCCATCGTTTCCAGGAATCGGAACGAGACGTCCTCGCTGCCATGGTGGCAGCACTTCGCGACGTCGCAGGCAAAGACGCCGGGATCATCGGCGTAGTAGAGCAGCAACTGGTCATGTGCGGCCTTGTTCAGATCGCCGGTCAGCAGCAGCCGCGCGTTGCCGTAGCTGATCGACAGCGTGACGCTGTGGCCGTTTGTCGAGATGGAGTCCGCTCCCAGCTGTTTGAGGGCCGGCTCCCCGTCGACGACGTCGGCGATCGGGCCTAGCACGCGGATGTCGACATCGTCGCGGGAGCCGCCGCTGAATCCGGGCAGGGCGGCGACATCGGCACTGAGGCGCGTGATCGGCGTGGGCTGCCCGGTCCGGTCGCGCGCGGCCACCACCTTGCGGATGAAAGCGCCCCACGCGCCTTGCAGTTGGGGGCTGTTGCCGCCGTCGGTCGCGGCCTCGGCGGAGGTGCGGTCATGAAGGAGTTGGGTGAAGAACTTCGGTCCGCCATGAGCGGAGACGAGTTTCCCCAGCGTCCTCTTGCCCTTCGAGTCCTTCCACCAGGACAGGCCGGCGTGATAGAAGTTCTCGACGGAGATCGACTCGCATCTCAGTTCGTTGATCTGCTCGACGTCGAGCAGATCGTCGAGGCCGCCGTAGTGATCATGATCGTTGTGCGAGGCGATCATGGCGTCGAGTTCGATGTTGGTCGATCCATAGTCGACGGCAAATTTCCAATCGACGAAGTCGGCGGCGGACTTCATGCTGGGCTGGCTGGTCCTTGGGAAACCGCCGTCGATGAGCAAATGCCTGAAGTCGGGCGTCCGCATGATCACGCTGTCGCCTTGTCCCACGTCGATGAAGTAGAGCTCCAGAAGCGGCTCGCCGCCTTCGACATCCGCGGGATTGATCCAGCCGTCCGTGCCACGGGCGCGGACCTTCCGACGTCCATTGACGACCTCGTCATCCAGGAATCGGACCCCGTCTCCCCACAACAGGTCCTTCAAGCTGGTGCTGTCCTTGCCGGAGTCCTGAAAAAGCGGCACTCGTCCGGTGCTGCTGACGAAAGCGTCGAATGGATTCTTCATTCCGATCTCCCCGGAAGTTGGCCGCCGCGCAGGTTGCCATGGTCGGGGTCAGGTCCGCACGTCGTTCTTCATCAAGGGGTGGGATGAGTGGCGATCGCCAGCGGTCTCAGACCGGACCGACGGCATGAACCGGCTCTTCAATCGCTCGACCCATGACCGCCATCGGCCAGCACGCTGGCGCAATGAAGATCGTGGTCGCCGTCTGCCGACGAACCGCTTGAGTCGTCCGGCGATTTCCACGGACGGATGAAGCGGCTCGCCCACATCGTGGCGCCTGCGATCAGGACCATGGCGACCGGTCCCATCGCTGCTTCCGCGGAGAAGCCGGACTCGCCGGCCAGGATGACCGCTGCGACCAGCAGGGCGACGCTGAACGCCTGGAGCGCTCTTCTGAACAGGATCACCATCTGCAGCCTCACCTTCCCCACATCGCCACGACCTGCACCAGCACGATCTTCACGATCGTCATCGACGGGAAGATCATCGCGTAGCCGATGTCGGGCTGGTCGGTCGGCGCGATGCGGTTGGAGAAGGCAAGAATCGCCGGATTGCCGGTGGCGCCGGCGACGATGCCCGCCGCGGCATCGAAGGGGAGTTGGAACACCGCCGTCGCCATCAGCAGGGTCACCACGACCAGCGTCGAGACGATCGCGCTGCCGAGCGCCAGGTAGAGCCAGCCGCTCTCCGCGATCGTCGCGGCGAAGGTCGATCCCGACGAGATCCCCACCACCGCCAGGAACACCGTCAGCCCGAAGTTGCGCAGCACCAGGTTGGCCGAGATCGGCATCACCCAGGTCAGCGGCCCGGTGCGGCGTCGCCAGCCGAGCAGCAGCGCGACGAGCAGCAGCCCCGCGAAGCCCAGCGAGAGGTGGCCCAGCAGCGGCAGCGGCAGGCTGATCGCGCCGACGGCCAGACCCAGGGTCACACCGACACCCATGCCGATGTAGCTCACCTCGCCGGTGGCGCGGACGGAGTCGCCGAAGTAGCGGCTCAGCGTCGGGAAGCTCTCGCGCGGCGCCAGCACGCCGACGCGGTCGCCGAATTCGAGCACCCGGTCCGCGTGCGGCGCCAGGTCCACGTCGCTGCGCCGCAGGTGCAGGATGCGCGCGCGGCACTCAGGCGGGAGCTGGAGCTCCGACAGCCGCTTGCCGGCCAGCTGCGGGCTGGAGACGAAGAAACGCTCGTAGTCGAACTCGCTGCGGTCGCGCAGGATCCGTCCCGGCTCCGCGGGACCGAAACGCAGCGCGGCGTGTTTCAACGCGGCGGGATCGGTGCCGCTGAGCAGCAGCACGTCGCCGCGCTGGAGCTCGACTTCCGGCGCCGCGCCCATGTTGTGGTGACCGCGCCGGATTGCGGCGATCGCCACCCCATGCGGTAGCGTCTGCGACACCGCGGCCACCGTCCGGCCGAGCACGGCGACGTCGTCGACGCCGACCTCCTCGACGTGGAGCGACGGCGGGGCAGGGCGGTCGAGCTGCGGCTTGCGCCACGCGTTGTACAGGCCGAGCAGCAGGATCGGGATCGCCACGCCGACCGGATACGCGACCGAGTAGCCCGTCGCCGGCGATGGTCCGAACACCGCCAGCGCCGCCTGCAGCGCCGCCGTGCTGGTGCCAGCGCCCGAGAAGGCGCCCAGTGCCTTGGGCAGCTCGACGCCGGGCCACAGCCGCGTCGCCGCGATCATCAGGCCGAGCGAGGCCAGCACGCCGAGCAGCGCCGCCGCGTTGGCCTTGGCGCCGCGCGCGCTGGTCAGGCCGCGCAGGAACTGCGCGCCGTAGGCGATGCCCACGCCGTAGAGGAACAGCATCAGCCCCAGGTTGCCGATGAGCGCGGGCAGCTTGAGCTGCGGCGCGGCGGCGCCGATCGCCAGCCCGACGAAGAGCACCGCGCCCGATCCCAGTGCGAATCCCTTGATGCTGCGCGCGCCCAGCCAGTAGCCCACCGCGATCGTGAGGAACAGCGCCAGCAGCGGCTGCGACGCCAGGAAGAGCCCGAACCGGTCTGCGAGATCCATGGAGCGCCCTCCCGGGAAATGACCGTGCCGAGTGTAGGGGCCAGTCATTGCCTCGTGCACGAAGCTTGACGCAACACCCCTGTTGATCGACCCTGCGGCCGTTCCTTCGTGATTCAATCAACCGGACATTCCAGGGAGGACGCCGCGCATGACAACCCGGTTGATCGCGCTCTATCGCTACTTCAAGCAGGCGGTGCCGTTCCGCCTGGTCCCGGCGTTCATCACGACGCTGGTGCTCGCCGGCCTGCTTCTGGTGCCGGTTCCGCAGGGGCTCACGCCCGAAGCCTGGCACCTGGTGGCCATCTTCCTGACCACCATCGTGGCCATCATCCTGAAGGTGATGCCGATCGGCGTGATGGCGATGATGGCCATCGTCATCCTGTCGCTGGCTCAGGTGACGTCGCCGACCTCCAAGGGCGCGATCGCCGATGCGCTCAGCAGCTTCTCCAACCCGCTGATCTGGCTGATCGTCGTGGCCGTGCTGATCTCGCGCGGGCTCAAGAAGACCGGGCTGGGCAACCGCATCGGGCTGATGTTCATCGCGCTGATGGGAAAACGCACCGTGGGCATCGGCTACGGTCTGGCGATCTGCGAGCTCGTGCTCGCGCCGTTCACGCCGAGCAACACCGCCCGCGGCGGCGGCATCGTGCATCCGATCATGAAGTCGATCGCCAGCGCCTTCGACTCCGATCCCGCCAAGGGCACGCAGGGCAAGGTCGGCACCTACCTTGCGCTGGTCAACTACCACGCCAATCCGATCACCTCGGCGATGTTCCTCACTGCCACCGCGCCCAACCCGCTGGTGGTCGACTACGTCGCCAAGGCCACCGGGCAGTCGCTGCATCTCACCTGGACGACCTGGGCGCTGTGCATGCTGCTGCCGGGGCTGGTCGCGCTGCTGACGATGCCGCTGGTGGTGTTCCTGCTCGCGCCGCCCGAGCTCAAGGCCACGCCCAACGCCGTCGAGTACGCGCGCGGCGAGCTCACCCGCATGGGGCCGCTGTCCGGCAAGGAGCGCGTGATGCTGGGCGTCTTCGGCCTGATGCTGCTGCTGTGGGCGAACGTGCCGGCGATGATCTTCGGACCGCACTGGACGCTGGATCCGACGGTGGTCGCCTTCCTGGGCCTGTTCGCGCTGATCATCACCGGCACCATCGATTGGGACGACGTCCTGTCCGAGAAGAGCGCCTGGGACACGCTGATCTGGTTCGGCGCGCTGGTGATGCTGGCGGAGCAGTTGAACAAGCTCGGCGTGATCGGCTGGTTCTCGATCGGCATGCGCGACGCGATCGTGGCGAGCGGCATGAGCTGGTTCTGGGTCGCCGCGGTGCTGGTGGCGGCCTTCGTGTTCTCGCACTACCTGTTCGCGAGCACCACCGCCCACATCAGCGCGATGATGCTCGCCTTCCTGACCGTCGGCGCGCAGCTGGTGCCGGGGGACTACCTGGTGCCGTTCATGCTGATGATGACGGCGGGCTCGGCGATCATGATGACGCTGACGCACTATGCGACGGGAACGTCGCCCATCATCTTCGGCAGCGGCTACGTGACGATGGGGCAGTGGTGGCGCGTCGGCGCGGTGATGGGCGTGCTGGAGCTGCTGATCTTCGCGATCGTGGGCACCGCGTGGTGGCGCGTGCTGGGCATGTGGTGAGAGACAAGGAGCAGAAACCATGAAAACCGCCGTCTTCAGTACCCGCCGATACGACCAGACCCTGCTGCAGCAGGCCAACCGGGAGATCGGCCACGAGCTGGTGTTCATCCAGGATCAGCTGACCGTCGATACCGTCGCGCTCGCGGCGGGATGCAAGGCGGTGTGCGTCTTCGTCAACGACGCCGTGGACGCCGAGGTGCTCACGCGGCTCGCGGCGCAAGGCACGCTGCTGGTGGCCACGCGCTCGACCGGCTTCAACCACATCGACGCGGCGGCCGCGCGCCGGCTGGGCATCGAGGTCGTGCGCGTCACCGACTACTCGCCGTACTCGGTCGCCGAATTCGCCGTGGGACTGCTGCTCGCGGTCAACCGCAAGATCGTCCGCGCCAGCGTGCGCACGCGCGACGGCAACTTCGAGCTCGACGGCCTGATGGGTGTCGACCTGCACGGCAAGACCGTGGGCGTGATCGGCACCGGCAAGATCGGCACCATCTTCGCGCGCATCATGGCCGGCTTCGGTTGCACGGTGCTCGGCCACGACGCGTTCCCCAAGGCCGAGTTCGAGGAACTCGGCGGCCGCTACGTGCCGCTGACCGAGCTGATGGCGCAGTCGGACGTGATCTCGCTGCATTGCCCGCTGACCGAGCAGACGCGGCACATCGTCGATGCGACCTCGCTGGCGCAGCTCAAGCGCGGCGCGATCCTGGTGAACACCAGCCGCGGCGGCCTCGTCGACACCGAGGCGGCGACGCAGGCGCTCAAGACGGGGCAGCTCGGCGGCCTGGCCATCGACGTGTACGAGCAGGAGGCCAGCCTGTTCTTCCAGGACCTGTCCTCCACGGTCATCCACGACGACGTGATCCAGCGGCTGGTGTCCTTCCCGAACGTGATCGTCACCGGGCACCAGGCCTTCTTCACCGTCGAGGCCATCGGTCAGATCATGGCCACGACGCTGGAAAGCCTCAGCGCCTTCGAACGCGGCGAGCCCTTGCTGAACCGGATTCCGGACTGAGCGTCATCGAACGCCGCCGGGCCCGACTTGCCGGGCTCGACTGACAAGCCCTACCAACCGGCGTTGCCCGTCCCGCGGATGAAGAAGCTGTTCGGAGCGTTGTCCTGCTTCAGGCCGCCGAGCGCCGGATTCGTCACCACGACGCCGTCGAAGTTCACGGCGCCGCGACCGCCGTTGTCGAGCACCTCGATGCCGTAGCGGCCGGGGTTGGTGATGCGGATGTTCTTCAGCCTGATGTTGCGGAACTTCGCGTTGTCCGCGTCGCGCAGCAGGTCCGGATGGAACTTCTCGCCCGGCGGCACGAAGGCCGAGCCGAAGCCGCGGAACTCGATGCCGGAGTAGGTCGGGTCGATGATGTCGACGTTCTCCACCAGCACGTCGTTGACGTCGCCTTCGCGCAGGTAGAACTTCAGCGCGCCGTGTTGCCACGGATTGCCGGTGTTCTCGTTGAACATCGGCCCGCCCGCGCGGATCAGCGCGATGTTGCTGAAGGTCGTGGTTCCCGGTCCGAAGGGATAGGGGCTGAACTCGTTGTCGATCAGGATGCCGGGGTAGGTCAGCACGTCCTCGCAGACGCTGTCCTTGAACACGTTGCCCGCGCCGCCGTAGGCCGCGAAGCAGTTGGCGCGCCAAGGCATCTGCACCGTGTTGTTGCGGAACACGTTGTTCACCCCCTGGCCCTGATCCGGCGCGTTCTTCCCCGCGGGGGAGATGAAGCCGTCGCCCAGTTGCCAGGTCTTGTCCTTCACCCAGTCGGTCCACTTGATGGACCACACCACCAGCGCGTCGTCGCCGGTGTTGCGCAGGTGGCAGTTCTCCACCACCGAGTTGGACGTGCCGTTGTCGAAGTTGATGCCGTCCGCATAGGTGTTGCGGATGCGGCAGTTGCGGATCGTCAGGTTCTGCGTGGGCTGGGTCTGGTACGGCGGATCGTTGCCGACCCAGATCGCGCCGACCACGTGTTCGATCCAGACGTTCTCGATCAGGCTGTTGGCGCCCATCGGGCCGGCGAAGGCCTTCTGCACGCCCTCGGTCTCCTCGGCGCGGGCCTTGGACTCGCCCAGGATGGAGAAGTCGCCGAACACGCAGCGGGCGCTGGCGCCGTAGCAGAAGAACATCGACTTCGGGCCGCGCAGGTTGGTGTGCCACATGCCGGCGCCGCGCACCTCGATGCCGGGATTGTCCAGGCCGACGTTGCCGCCGTCGATCTTCTGCAGCAGGTAGTCGCCGGGCGGGAACCAGAGCTTGCTGGTCGAGCGCAGGGCGCGCAGCACGTCGTTGGCGTGGTCCTTGCCGTCGTTGGGCTGGATGCCGAAGGCGGTGACCGAGGTGAAGCCCGCCGGCATCGTCAGCGGCTGCGGCACCGGCTCGATGTCGACGAGATCGATCACGTAGAAGCCGGCGGTGTCCTGCGCGTCGCGGCGCAGCATGACGGTGGCGCCGGCGGGAATGTTGTCGGGCAGCAGCACGCGGGTTTCATCGAAGAAGGTGTGCGGCTGGCCGGCCGGCTTGTCGACGATGGGATCGCCGATCAGGCCGCCCTGGTAGGACCAGCTGTAGCGCGAGGTCAAGGGCAGCGACTTCACGCGCACGCCGTTCACGTACAGGCCGAGCGTGGCGTCGATGCCGCCGCCGTTGGGGGCATCGGGGATCGAGTAGCGCACGACCACGCCGTTGCCGGCCGCGGTGGTCTTGAAAGACACATAGTCGCCGGTCCGGTTCAGGCGCACGGCCTTGCGGCCGATGGCCTCCGCCTCGATGTGGTTCGCGTCCCACTTCTGGCGGCTCGGACCGAGGACCTGGGCATTGGTCTGGCCGTCCTCGGCCTGGTACTCGACCCAGGGCACGGCGGCGCCGCGGCGGGGCAGGGGCGATGGTGCCGGCGCGGGGGAGGGGGCGGGCGATGGAGCGGGAGAAGGCGCTGGCGTCGGGGCCGGAGCGGGTGCCGGTGAAGGCGCTGGGGCTGGAGAAGGCGCAGGCGACGGGGCCGGTGCCGGCGAAGGCGCCGGAGAGGGTGCTGGCGACGGCGCGGGAGCCGGCCCCGGTGCCGGAGCGGGCGAGGGGGCGGGCGATGGCGCCGGCGCCTGCGTGCCAGCGGGCACGAAACGCCAGCGCTGGTTGTCGTTGTTGCCGCAGTCCCATTGCTGGATGCGGCCGCCGGCCACAAGGCTGAAGTCCTTCACGTCGACGCATTTGCCGGTGTGCTTGGCGATGATGTGGAACGCATCGCCCTTGGCCGTGACGGCGAAGCGCTGGTTTGCGCCGCCGCCGTAGCTCCATTGCTGGATGAGCGCGCCGTTGGCGGTGGAGATGTCGCTGACGTCGAGGTTCCGGCCGCTGCGGACGTTGCGGAAGGCGTAGCTCCCGTCGGCGGCGGCGCTGATGTCAAAGCGCTGGCTGGCGGCGCCGTTGCAGGGGGCCTGCAGGGTCTTGGCGCCGTCGCCCAGGGCCGCGCCTTCGATGTCGATGCACATCCCCGATTGCACGCCGCGCAGGCTGTACTGGCCCACCGGGAAGGCGTTCGCAGCGGCCGTCTGCGCCTGCGCGCTCGCGTGATCCGAGGCGGCCGGGCTCGCCGACGGGTCCGGTCCGTTGCCGCCGCCGCAGGCGCTCAGCAGCACGCTGACGGCGAGTGCGATCGTCGTCGGCGCGGCTTGCCGGAACTTTCCGGAACTCGGACGGGTGGAGTGGCGCATGCTCGTCTCGCGGATGTTGGAATGAATGAAGTCCATTCTTTCCGCGCGATGAAAGCGGTTCCAGACGGCAGAAGAAAGCGCTGCAATCAACGGTAAGCGGCGAAAGGGCGTCTACCTCTTTTGAGGGGATGGCCAGGTGACAGTGAGGACCTTTGCGGCTCACGACATCGTACGAACGGGGGGCAGGTCTTGCGGGGACACGTTTTGCGACTCCCTCTGAGGGGCGATCAATGCGTCGAGACGGACGCGGTGCGACTATTCTTGAAGTCGCAACTCCAGGGAAACGTGTCGAAATGTCGAAGAAGTCGGCGCCACGACGATTCGTGGTTCTTCCTCCGGCGGTGAAGGTACCAGCCGTCCACGCGTCAGCAACGGCGGCCGGGGCGGCAGCGTTGCGCACCGTCTTTCCACCTGCCGATTGGCAGCCCAACGTGCTGGCGGCGCTGCGCGAGGCGCCTCGCCAGCTCGCCGACATGGCGTCGCGCGCCCGCGTCCCGGCGGGGCTGATCGAATCGGCGGTGCGACGTCCCGCCCTCAAGCTCGCGCCTCGCGAGTTTCCCGTGCTGCTGGTGCGCGCCTTCACACGCAACAGCACGCGCGAGACGGTCGCCGGTCTGGGGTCGCAACGGGCACGAGCGGTCGGCGGCCCCAAGATCAAGGCGGGGGCGGGTTTGACGGTGGTGAAAACTTCGCCGCCCGACGGCGCTCTGCTCGTCCAGGGTGAGGGCATGTCGCTCGCGGACGTGAAGGCCAAGGTCGACCGCGGCGCCAAGGTGTTCGAGGAACAGTGGTATCGCCTCGACGCTTCATCGCCGAAGTGGCGCTTGCGGGCCGGCCGATACACCAAGCCGCGCGTGAAGGCCGGCCATGCCATGACATGGACCGTGACCGTGCATCTGGACGATCCGGATCGGACGCCGTTGCCGGATGTGCTGGTCACCGTGCTGGTGAACGCCGCCAAGGGCATCGGCCTGGAGGCGGTCACCGACGCACAGGGTCAGGCGCGCTTCACGTTGAGCAAGCACCTCCAGGGATTGGATTCCGTCATGGCCGATCCGCTGCACAGCGCCTGGCCGGTGGCGACGGCACCGCTCGACCTGCAGGTGCTGGGCCTGGGGCTGGGTCTGGGTCTGGGTCTGGCGGTGCCGGCCATCGATCCCGGTGCCCCCGATGCACGCAACCACGTGTACGGAAAGGCGCCGGCGAGTGCCGGGAAGGGCGTGGTGGTGGGCATCGTCGACACCGGGGTGGGCCCGCACGACGACCTCAAGGTGGTCGGCGGCATGAACACCACCGGCGAGGACATCGCGGCGCACTGGGATGAGCAGGGACACGGTTCGCACGTGGCGGGCGTCATCGCGGCGAGCGCCGCCGGTTGGCGTCGCGGCGAGGCGTACAAGGTGCAGTTGAGGTCCTATCGCGTGTTCAAGTCGGGGTCGGAAGAGGCCTCGACCTTCGACATCGCCACGGCGATCAAGCAGGCGGCCGCGGATGGCTGCGACCTGATCAACCTGAGCGTCGGTGGCCCGCCGGGGGTGGTAGGCAAGGCCACGGCTTGGCGCGATAATGAGCCCATGAGCCGCTACGCGATGTCCCTCCCCACGCTGCGCCCGCTCCCGTCGGATGTCGACGCGGCGGACGCGACGGCCGTGGGCATGGGCGCGAAAGTGGTGCGCAAAGTGGCCGGCACGATGCTCATCGAGGCCACGCCCACCGTGGTGGCCAAGCTGGTCCGGGCGCTGCCCCGCTGGCGGGTGCATCCCGAAGGGGGCAGCTACCGCGTCCCCGAACGCCGTCCGCTGGAACGGGCCAAGCTGGCCGCCAACGCCAAGTAGGCGCCAAGTAGGCGCCGATTACGCGTTTTCCGCAGGCCGTGATTCAGGCCTTGCTCTCCACCGTGAACTCGAACACCACGTTCGGCGCCTCGTACCGGTAGCCCAGCGTGCCGCCGTGCTCCTCGACGATACGACGCGTGATGTAGAGCCCCAGGCCCAGCCCGCTGCGGTTGTGCGTGCCGCGCTCCATCCCGCGCTTGAACGGCTCGAACAGTTCCGCGGCGACGGCTGACGGAATCTCCTCGGCCTCGTTGGCCACGCTGAAACGCTGTCCGCCGTCGCCGGTCGGTGCCAGTTCAACCGTCACCGGGCGTCCCGGCGCGCCGTAGTTGCGTGCGTTCGCGATGAGGTTGGACATCGCCTGCGCCAGCCGCACCGGATCGCCGGTGACCGTGGCCGGGCCCGCCGTGCGGGCGACGATCTCGAAGCCGGGATGACCCATCCGGACTTCCTCGATCAGGTCCAGCAGCAGCGCCTCCAGATCCAGCGCGCGCAGCTCCGCATGCAGCTGCATGCCGACCTCGGCGCGGCTGAAGTCGAGCACCTGCGTGATGAGCCGGTGCATCCGACCGCTCGACGCGTCCAGCCGCGCGCCCAGCCGCCCGGTCTGCGCCGGATCGGGTTCGCGCTTGAGCACGCCCGCCACCATCTGGATCGCCTGCAGCGGGTCGCGCAGGTCGTGGCCCAGCATCGCCAGCAGGTTGCGCCGCGCCGCCTCGACCTCGGCATGCCGCGCCGCCGCGGTGCGCTGCAGCTCCAGCATCAGCTGCTTGCCGAAACGCACGTCCGTCTCCGTCCACGGTTCGGCGCAGTCCTTGACCTGCTCGCGCCATTCCGCGAAGGAGCCGCGCGGCGTCAGTCGCGGACCGTTGGGACCGCGCGCCACCACCTTGTCGGGCTGGCCGGCCCAGCGGACCGTCTCGCGCTGCTCCTTGCGCAGCGCGATCAGGCGGCCGCCGTTGCTGGCGTCGAAGGGCAGGCACATGGCCCCCACCCATTGGCCGAGTTGCGGCCGCAGCGACTCGGGCCAGTCGTCGCTGCACGAGCGCAGGGCCGGCATGTCGCCGGTCCACGGCACCGTCGCGATGGCCACGGCCAGGTCCTGCGGCAGGTCGCCGTCGGGGACCACCTTGCTCTGCTGCGCCAGCACCAGCGCGTCGGCGCGCAGCACGTCGCGCAGGCGCGCCGACTGGCCGAGCAGCGCGGTGACGGCGTCGTCGGCGATGGCGAGGTCCGCGGCCAGTTCCCCCACCAGCGAGGCGGTGTCGGCCTGGCGCCGGGCGAACTCGCGCGCCTCGATCGTCGCGATCGCCGAGGACAGGATGTTGGCCAGCACGTCGCAGTCCGAGCGCACCGGATAGGGCACCTGCAGCGAGCTCATGTGATGGCAGGCGATCAGGCCCCAGAGCTTGTCGTTGACGACGATGGAGACGCTCATCGACGCGCCCACGCCCATGTTGTGCAGGTACTCGACGTGGATGGGCGAGACGCTGCGCAGCACCGAATGGGTCAGGTCCAGCGGCGGCGCCTCCGGATGGCCGACCAGCGCCACTGCGCGGTAGCTGACGTGCGGGATCAGCCGCAGCGTGTTGAGGAGGTAGAGCCGGCGCGCCTGCGCCGGGATGTCGCTGGCCGGGTAGCGCAGGCCGAGGTAGGAGGAGAGGGTGTCGGCCTTGGCCTCGGCCTCGACCTCGCCGCTGTCGTCGTGGCGGAAGCGGTAGGCCATGACCCGGTCGAAGCCGGTCCAGGCGCGGATGGCGTCGACGGCCACCTGGAGCACCGCCTCCATCGACCCGGCGCGGCGGACGCGGTCGTAGACCCGCGCCTGGGAGCTCAGCGGCGCGAGCGGCTGGGTGCGGGGTTCGATCTCGATCAGCGTGTGGTGGTCGTGGACGTGGACGACGGCGTCGTGCGCCCGGCCGGCGATGTCGATCTCGCAGAAGGCCGGCATGCCGGGCGTCAACGCGGCCTCGTCGGCGAGCGCGCTCAGCTCACCGTGCACCGTGCCGGGCAGGGGCAGGTCCTGCCAGGGCTGGCCCAGCGCCAGTCGCAGGCCGAGCAGGGCGGGCACGTTGTCGCTCCAGGCCGCGACACGACCCTCGCGCAACGCGATCAGCAGGCCGTGCGGCTGGATCGAGCCGGGAATGTGGATGGGCTCGTCGGCGCAGGACTGCAGCGTCGGAAACGAAGGCTCGAAACGTTCCATGGTGACTGTGCGATGGGGGCCCCGGACTGTACCTTCCGAGGTAGGTCCTCCATCCTCGCGCGGACCCTGGGATGGGGGCGTCGGAGGGGGAGGTCAGGTCGGGAAGGCCTTCGGGAACGCCGATTGCCGAGAGGTCTCTCCGGCGCCAGATCTCCGCGCCCACCCTGGAACTTCGTTCCGCTGGAGGACAGGCGATGAAGCAATTCAGCATCTTCCTGAGCGCGTTCTGCGTGACCTTGCTCGCGGCGGCCGCCATCGCGCAGACGACCGAGCCGCCGGTCACGACCAACGCCAGCCGGCGCCAGTCCGGGACTGTCGGGCCGCCGCTGGACGCGGCCTCGATGAACCAGCCGGCCGCTTCGACGGCCCGGGCGGCGCCGTCGACCGGGGGCACGGCGACGCCAGCACCCGTCCCGACGCCAACGCCGGTTCCGGAGACCGAACCCGCCGACACCACTCCGCCGGCGAGCACTGCGCCAGCGGAATCCGCCAAGCCCGCCGCGGGCAGCCGCGCGAGCCGGCGAGCGAGCGGGCGGGTGACCGAGGCGGATGGCTCCTCAGGCGGACTGCCGGTCAGGCCGGATCGGAACTGAAGCCTCCGTTCGTTACGACGACCAGAATCACAATCTGGGACTCATTGTAACGAGCCCCCTGCGCAAGACCCGGCCCCCGCGTGACAACCCCATGACGGCAATCCCCCCAGAGGGTGTGGCGGATCATGTCCAGGTCGGTGATGCCCCCATCGACCACCTCCGGAAGCACTGACACAATCCCCTCCAAAATTCTGAGAGGGAGGGAAAGATGTCAGTTTCTGCGGAAGACCGCTTCGCGCCGCCCGTGGCGCACGTGGCCGACGTGGCCGGGCCGGACACCGGCGAGGTCCTGGCCGGGCGCGGGATGCGCCTGCTGGCGGTCCTGATCGACGGCGCGATCCAGGCGACCGCGCTCAAGGTGCTGTCCCTGATCCCGGCCATCGCCGCCATCCAGGGCAACGCCAACGACGCCAGCTTCCTGGCCTGGACGCCCGGCGCCATGCTGCTGGGACTGGCCCTCTTCTTCGCCATCCAGACCTGGCCGCTGCTCAGCCGCGGCCAGACCCTCGGCAAGATGATCTGCCGGCTGCGCATCGTCCGTTCCGACGGCGGCAAGCCCGACGCGCTGCGCCTGCTCGGCCTGCGCTACGCCCTGGGCAGCCTCACGGCCGTCAACCTCGGCCTGGCGTTCCTGTTCGGCCTCGTCGACTCCCTGCTGATCTTCCGCGACTCGCGCAAGTGCCTGCACGACACGATCGCCGACACGAAGGTGATCAAGCTCTGAGCTCGCATCCCGCCGCGTCCGCGCCGCGCATCGACACGCTGGCGCTGGCCGAGACCCCCGAAGGCATCGTCCTGTCCCTGCGCCCCGCCGGGCTGGTGGCGCGCACCATGGCCTTCCTGATCGACCTGTTCATCCGGGTGATCCTGGACATCGTGCTGGCCCTGATCCTGGGCGCCACCGGCGCGCTGGGCGGCCTGGGCATCGGGCTGATGCTGATCGGCCTGTTCCTGGTCGAGTGGCTGTACCCGATCGCCTTCGAACTGGGCCGCTCGGGCGCCACGCCCGGCAAGCAGGCGATGGGGCTGCGCGTGGTGATGGACACCGGGCTGCCGGTGACGCCGGCCGCCTCGGTCACCCGCAACCTGCTGCGCGTGGCGGACTTCCTGCCGCTGGCTTACGCCTTCGGCATCGTGACGATGCTGCTGAATCGCGACTGCAAGCGCCTGGGCGACCTGGCCGCCGGCACGCTCGTGGTCTACGCCCAGCCCGTGATCCTGCACGACGCGCCGCCCGAGGCGCCCGCGCTGGCGCCGGCCCGGCCGCTGAACCAGCGCGAACAGGCCGCCATCCGCGCCTGGGCCGGTCGCGCGAAACGCCTGACCCCGGAACGCTTCGAGGAGCTGGCGACGCTCGCCGCCCCCGTGCTGCCGGCGGAAGCGCCCGGTGAGGCAAAGCGGACCACGGCCGTTCGCCTGCTCGGCGTCGCGCAGTGGCTGATGGGAAGACGCTGATGGGGAAGCGCCGATGAGCCCGATGCACTTCGAGGCGACCTACGGCCCGCTGTGGGACGCCTTCGCCGCCGAACTCGCGCTCTCCAGGCAAGGCAAGCGTGCGGACGGCGCGCTGCTCGCGTCGCAGTACCGGCGCGTCTGCGAACACCTGGCGCTGGCGCAGTCCCGCGCCTATCCGATCCACCTCATCGCGCGGCTGGAGACGCTGACGCAGGAAGCGCATCAGCTGATCTACCGCCGGCAGGACTACGGCCTGCGTCAGCTGTCGCGGCTGCTGCGCGTCGATCTGCCCCGCGCCGTGCGCGCGCAGCGGCGCTACGTGCTGGCGGCGCTGCTGCTGTTCGCGGTGCCGCTGGTGGCGTCCTTCCTGCTCGCCTGGTCCGGTCCCGATTTCGCGCTGCGACTGATGGAGGCGTCCCAGCTGCGCGATTTCGAGACCATGTACGGCGACGGCAGGCGGGTGCTGGGCCGCCTGCGCGAGGCCGGCGACGACTGGCAGATGTTCGGCATCTACATCTTCAACAACATCGGGATCGGCTTCCGCTGCTTCGGCGCCGGCATCCTCGCGGGCGTGGGCAGCGCGTTCGTGCTGCTCTACAACGGTCTGGTCATCGGGGCGGCCGCCGGTCATCTGACGCGCGTCGGTCTGGGACACAACTTCTGGCCCTTTGTGGCCACGCATTCGGCCTTCGAGCTGACCGGCATCGTGCTGTGCGGCGCGGCCGGACTGCGCATGGGGCTGGGCTGGCTGGCGCCCGGTCGGCTGGGCCGCATGGAGGCGCTGGCCGCCTCGGCCCGCGCCGCCGTCCCGGTCGTGTACGCGGCCTTCTTCCTGCTGCTCGTGGCCGCGGCCTTCGAGGCCTTCTGGTCCTCCGCCGCCTGGGTCGCGCCGGGCGTCAAGTACGGCGTCGCGGCGACGTGCTGGCTGCTGGTGATCCTGTGGCTGGGACTCATGGGTCGCGAGACCGGCAGCGGGGCAGGCAGAAGAACGGACAGGGAGCGCGCGCATGCGGGTTGACGGCCTGGCGATCGTGCTGCGTCCGCGCAGCCAGAGCGAAGCCTGCGACCTGGGGCTGGCGCTGGTGCGCGCCCATGCGGGCTCGATCTGGCGCTGCTACACGCCGGTGCTGCTGGCGGCCGCGGTGCTCGCGATGTGCACCGTGGACCTGGGCGGCGGCTGGCCGGTGCTGGTGCTGTTCTGGCTCAAGCCGTGGCTGGACCGCAGCCTGCTGTTCGTGATGTCGCGCGCCGCCTTCGGCGAGGCGACGCGCTGGTCCGACCTGTGGCGCGCGCGCCGGCAGGTCTTCGGCGGGCAGTTCCTGCGCACGCTGCTGCTGCGGCGCTTCTCGCCGTGGCGCGCGTACACGCAGCCGATCGAGCAGCTCGAAGGCCAGCGCGGCGCCGCGCGGCGCAAGCGCGCCAGCCTGATGCTCAACGACAACCGCGGCGCGGCCATGGCCCTGCAGGCCGCCTTCGTCCATGCGGAGGCGGTGCTGGGCTACGCGCTGATCGCGCTGGTGTGGTGGTTCGCGCCGGAGAACCGCAGCGCCGGCGTGTGGGACTGGTTCTTCCACCCGGACGCGCACGAGGCGGGGCGGCTCGGATTGGACATCGCGACCGCGTCGGCCTACATGCTGGTGGTGCTGTTCCTGGAGCCGTTCTTCGTGGCGGCGGGCTTCGCCATGTACCTGAACCGGCGCGTGGTCCTCGAGGCCTGGGACATCGAGCAGGAGTTCCGCCGTGCGTTCACGTGAGCTGCTGCTGGCCGGCTTGATCCTGGCGGGCGGGGGTGTCCGCGCGCAGCCGGTGCCTGCACAACCTGCCGCTTCCGCGATCGACGCCGCAGCCGTGTGGGCCGCGGAGAAGGCGGTCCAGGCCGACCCGCTCTGGGCCGGCAAGGAAAAGAAGCAGGTCCTGCGCTTCAAGAAGTCCAAGGACGAGGACAAGGCCGTGAAGAAGGAGGCGTCCTCGGATTTCGGTTGGTGGGTGGATCTGATCAAGAACCTCTCGGCGGGGCTGCGCCTGGCCTTTTGGCTGGTCGGCGCGGCGCTGCTGATCTGGGTGCTGCTGCGCCTGCGGGACTGGCTCCAGGGCCATGAGGGCGGGCGCGCGCTGAAGGCGACGCCGCCCACGCACGTGGGCTCGCTCGACATCCGGCCCGAGAGCCTGCCCGACGACATCGGCGCCGCTGCGCGTGCGCTCTGGCAGCGCGGCGAGCAACGCGCGGCGCTGTCGCTGCTCTACCGCGGCGCCTTGTCGCGGCTGGTGCACACCCACGGCGTGCCGATCCGCGCGGCCAGCACGGAACGCGAATCGCTGGTCCTCGCGGCGCCCCGGATGTCGCCGGGCGCGCTGGACTACCTCTCGCGCCTGGTGTCGGGCTGGCAGGCGGTGGCCTATGCGCAGCGCCTGTTGCCGGCGGACCGCTTCGAGGCGCTGTGCGCCGATTTCGATGCGCGGATGGCGGCCGGTGCGAGCGCCGCGGACGGCGCCAGCGTCGCCGGCGTCGTCGCTGCGGATGGGAGCGCGGCATGACCCGCGAGCGTCTGTTCCTGCTGCTCGCCGCCGTGGCGCTGGTTCTCGGCGGCTGGTGGCTGTCGGCCAACACCGAGTGGGTGGACGAGAACGTCACCCGCCCGGCCACCGGCGAGGCCAGGAGCAATCCGGTCTATGCCTTCGAGCAGATCATGCGCCGGCTCGGCGTCAAGGCGGAGCACTTCGAGCAACTGGACCGCATGCCGCCGGAAGGCGCGCGGCTGGTGCTGATGTCGTCCAACTGGGACCTCGTGCCGGAGCGCGCCGGGCAGATCAAGGCGTGGGTCGAGCGCGGCGGCCATCTGGTGCTGCTGCAAGGTGCGGACTGGGACGAGACGCGGCTTGAGTCCTGGGTGCCGATCTTCGCCGTCGACGTTTCCGAGAAGCTCAAGCGGGAAGCGCTCGCGGCCCGGGCGGCGGCGGCCGCAGCGTCCGCCGCCGAGCCCAAGCCTGTGGCGCCGGCGCGCGCTGCTTCGACGGGAAGCGACGATGACGACGAGGACGACGACAGCGACCGGGACGAGGCCGATTCCGAACCGCCGGTCTTCGGCGACATCGACTCGCTCGACCTCTGCTACCGCTTCACCAACGGCAAGCGGCTGAAGCTCAAGCCCGGCCACCAGGCCCTCTGGACGCTCACGCAGGATCTTCACGGGCATCAACTGATCCGCGCGGCGCACGGCAAGGGCTCGGTGACCGTGCTCGACGCCAACCCGGCGGTCTTCCAGAATCTTGCACCGTTCAGCTGCGACACCTCGCTGCTGCTGGCCGCCACCGTGCAGGCCGAGCCCGGCGCGACGGTCTGGATCTTCCTGAACGAGAAGCGCGAGGCCCTGACGCCGTGGCTGTGGCATTCCGGCTGGATCGCCATCGTGCTGGGCATGCTGGCGCTGGCCGCCTGGCTGTGGCGCGCCGCGGTGCGTTTCGGCCCACGCCTGGCGCCGCCGCCGCGGCTGCGCCGCTCGATCTCCGAGCAGGTGCGCGGCATGGGCGCCTACCTGCATCGCCACGGCCACGACGCCTTGCTCGCCGCGCAGCAGCGTGCGCTCGAGGAGGCGGCGACGCGCCGCCTGCGCGGCTATGCGCGCCTGCCCATGGCCGACCGCGTGCACGCCGTCGCGACCGCGACCGGCGTCGCGCGCGACGACCTGCACGCGGCCATGTCCTCCAAGTTCTGTACCCGCGCGGAACTCCCGCAGCGCCTGCACGTGCTCGAAACGGCGCGGCGCCTTCTGCTGACGCGCGCCTGAACCGCCTCCACGACGAAAGACCTTCGCAATGATCAAGCCCGAGGAACTCAAGCTCGCCACGCACTGGCTGCAGGTGCTGCGCAACGAAGTCGGCAAGGCCGTGGTCGGCCAGCCGGAGGCGGTCGAGCAGATGCTCCTGGCCGTCGTGGCGTCGGGGCACGTGCTGGTCGAGGGCGTCCCCGGGCTGGGCAAGACGCTGCTGGCGCGCGCGCTGTCGCAGGCGCTGCAGCTGAAGTACGCGCGGGTGCAGTTCACGCCGGACCTGATGCCGGCGGACGTCATCGGCCACAGCGTGCTGGACGACACCGGCGCGGGCCTGGGTCAACTGCGCGTGCGCAAGGGCCCGGTGTTCACCAACCTGCTGCTGGCCGACGAAATCAACCGCGCGCCGGCCAAGACGCAGAGCGCGCTGCTGGAGGTGATGCAGGAATACCAGGCCACGCTGGAAGGCGAGAGCCTGGGCCTGCCGCGGCCCTTCATCGTGATGGCCACGCAGAACCCGGTCGACACCGAAGGCACCTACCCGCTGCCCGAGGCGCAGCTCGACCGTTTCCTGCTGCAGATCCGCATCGGGTACCCGACGCACGACGAGGAAACGGCCATCGTGCAGCTGGTGACGGCGCAGCGCGCCGGCCACGAGCTGCCGCTGGAGGCGGTGCAGCCGGTGCTGGACGACGTGCAGGTGCTGGAGCTGCAGCGCCTGGCGAGCCAGGTGCACGTGGATGCGAAGGTCGTCGACTACGCGGTGCGCGTGGTGCGGGTGACGCGCAACTGGCCGGGTCTGGAGTTCGGCGCCGGGCCGCGCGCGAGCGTGGCGCTGATCCGCGCGGCGCGCGCCGTCGCGCTGCTGGAGGGACGCGACTTCGTGACGCCCGACGACGTCGCCAGGCAGGCGCTGGCGGTGCTGCGCCATCGCGTGACGATGGCGCCGGACGCCCAGATCGAAGGTCGCGACCTGGACGAGATCCTCGCCGCCGCGCTGGAGAGCGTGGAGGCGCCGCGGCTCTGATGAACACCGTCCGTCGCGTCGTCCTGCCGACCCGGGCCAGCATCGCGATGCTGGCCGGCCTGGCCCTGGCCGCCGCCGCCGCGCTGGCGGCGGGGGCGCCGCTGGCGGTCGTGGCGCCGGCGGGCGCGGCGCTGTTCGGCGTGGGGCTGGTCGTGGCCGGTGTCGACCTGTGGCGCAGCCTGCGCCTGTGGCGGCAGAGCGGCGTGCGCATCGAGCGCCGCCTGCCCGCGGCCTTCGCCATCGGCGCGTCGACCGAGCTGAAGCTCGACCTGGTCAACGCCAGCGAGCTGGCCTGGCGGGTGAAGGTGTTCGACGAGCTCGATCCGCTCTTCGATTTCGAAGGCCTGCCGCGCACGCTGACGCTGGGGGCGCAGAACCGTCAGCGCGTGAGTTTCCGCGTCACCGCGCGTCAGCGCGGCGTGGCGCGCCTGGGGGCCACGCAGCTGCTGTGGCGGACCCGCGCCGGCTGCTTCGAGGTCCGCGACCGCGTCGGCGAGGAAAGCGATCTGCGCGTCTATCCCAACTTCGCGGCGCTGTCGCGCTACGCCTGGTTGTCCGGCGATCGCCGCCTGGCGCAGATCGGCATCAAGACCTTCATCCAGCGGGGGCAGGGCACGGACTTCCGCCAGCTCGCCGAGTACAAGCGCGGCGATCCGCTGCGGCACCTGGACGTCAAGGCCTCGCTGCGGCACCGCAAACCGGTGGTGCGCGAGTTCCAGGACGAACGCGACCAGTGCGTGATGTTCCTGCTTGACTGCGGGCGGCGCATGCGCGCGGACGAGCAGTCGGCCGGCGTGGGCGAGACCAGCCACTTCGACGACGCGCTGGATGCGCTGATGCTGCTGGCCTACGTGGCGCTGTCGGAGGGTGACGAGGTCGGCGCGATGACCTTCGGCAACGAGGAAGGTCAGAGCCGCGACTGCGCGCCGCGCAAGTGCATGGGCACGCTCAACGCGCTGATGAACAAGATGCACGACCTGCAGCCGGGCGGGCACCACTCGGACTACCTGACCGCGGCGCAGGCGCTCTCGCAGCGGCTGCGCCGGCGCTCGCTGGTCATCGTGCTGACCAACTTCCGCGACGAGGATTCGCCCGAGCTGCAGCCGGCGCTGCGCCTGCTGCGCCGCCGCCACCTGGTGCTGCTGGCGAGCCTGCGCGAGACCGCGCTGGGCCGCATCGCGGCGCAGCCGATCGCGGGGGCGGAGGACGCCGTCGCGGTGGCCAGCGCGCACCTGCTGTCCCAGGCGCGTCACGACGCCTTCGCGCGCGTGGTCGATCACGACCGCTTGTCCATCGACGTCGAGCCGCGTCAGCTCGCGTCCACGCTGGTCAACCGGTACCACGAGGTCAAGCGGGCGGGGCTGCTGTGAGCGGCGCGCCCGTCGCAGGCGATGACGCTTTCAGTTCAAGCATTCAATTCAACGAAGGAGGGAAACCATGACTGATCGAACCTTGAATCAATACGCTGCGCCCCAGGCGCATGTGGCCGACGTGGACGCGTTCGAGGGCGGCATTGGGGAACTCAAGCCCTTCTCGTCCGAGGGGCGGATCGGTCGGCTGCGCTACCTGGCGTGGTCGATGGCGGCCGGTCTCGTCAACGCCCTGGTGTCGGTGGTGATGACCTTTGCGCTGTCGGGCTCCTCCGCGCTGTTCATGCTCTTCAACATCGTGGCGTTCGTGGCGGCGCTCTGGTTCAGCGTGATCATCGGCATCAAGCGCTGTCATGACATGAACATCAGCGGATGGTGGACCTTGACGATCATCTTCCCGCTGATCGTCTTCCTGTGGATCCTCGTGCCCGGCAGCAAGACCGCGAACCGTTTCGGCCCGCCGCCGCCGCCCAACAACTGGGGCGTGCGCATCCTGGGCCTGCTGTTCCCGGTGATCGCCGGCATCGGCCTCATCGCCGCGGTCGCGCTGCCGGCCTACCAGGGCTACGTCAACAAGGCGCGCGCGGCCCAGGCGCAGCAGGCCCAGCCGGCCCAGCAGCAGCCTTGAGGTGAGGGCGGCCGGCATCCGCCGGCCCGCTGCACGCCGGTGAGAGGCCGGCGTGCGCTCCGCAGCGGCGGACTTCCCGGAGACGGTCAACGCAGGAGAGGGCGCGCCCGTTGCCCCTCCAGGTCGACCTGTCCCGTGATCGGGATCTCTGCGGGAGCTGGACATGATGAATGCCGATGGAGGCCGCTGGATTTTCCGGTGTCTGGCGCTGGGCGCGCTGCTGACGGCCGGGAGCGCGGTGCAGGCGCAATCGCTGCGCTGCAACGACGTCGGCGTGCGCGAGGGCGATTCCAAGGTCTGGCTGCTGCGCACCTGCGGTCAGCCGGCCATCGCCGATTCCTACTGCGCGCGCGTGCTCACGAACGTGCCGCAGCCGGTGCCGTACCCGGGCTATCCGGGAGTGCCGCAAGTGCAGCAGGTCCCGCAGGTCGCCTGCGTGATGACGGACGAATGGCTCTACGAGCGCGGCGACGGCTACCTGCCCGCGGTGATCCGCATGCGCGAGGGGCGGATCATCTCCATCCGTTTCGGGGAGCAGGGGCGGTCCGAGCCGAGGTGATGCCTCCTGCAGCGGCCCATCCCGGATGGGGCATGCAGGCGGGGTCCGTTGCCGGTAGGCTTGGGGTCTCTTTGTCTGTCCCCCCCATTTCTGCCATGACCACCGACGCCTGCCACCAGCTCCGACGTAGTCTCCTCGACCTCCACCGTTCGCTGGTGGAGCTCGAACGCGGCGACTACCAGAAGACCCACGGTCCGCAGAGTTCGGGGGAGTTCCTCCAGGTCATGGCCTTCGGTGAAGAGATGAAGTGGCTGGAGCCGCTCAGTCGGCTGATCACGATGCTCGACGAAGCGATCGACGGCGCGGCGGACGCGAAGGAAACGCCGCTCCCGGTGGCGCAGCGCCTGCGCGGGTTGCTCAGCCTGGACCGGGACAGCGCCGACCCCTTCATGCGGCGCTATGCGGAACGCTTCGACCAGTCGCCGGAACTCGTGAACGCGCACGCGGGCGTGATCGCGGCGTTGAAGGCGGTGGGGACGGTGTCGCCGCAGGCGTGAATCCACCGTCGACACAGCGGTAACACGTCGCGTGGTTTCTCAGACCGACGATGACGACTGTCCTGGCTTGATCCGATGAATCATTGCGCCGGCCACGGCGGCAATCGCAGCGGGGAGGGCCAGCAGCAGGAGCATGTAGCCGGTCGCGCCGGCGTACTTTCCTTCTTCGGCGGGGAAACAGCCATACAGCGCCACGCCGGGCAGCAGAATCGCGAGCCCGCAGGCAGTGGCAACTGACCAGGTCGATTGCAACTTCAGCCGGCGCAGCAGCCAGATGGCCGGCAGCAGGCAGAAAACGAGCATCGCGTAGCTGACTGGCACCAGGAGGGCGAACAGGGTCAAGGCGTCCCCGCCGACCAGCGGCAGCGCTGCCCCTGCCAACACCGCGGACGCGAGCAGCGGCGCCAAACCCGTCGCCACGAGCTGCTTGCGCTCTTGCGCGGACCAATCGGGATCGTGCAGCTGTCGGAGGGTTCCAGTCATCTTCTGCAATGAGGCGTCGGGGGGCGACCTTCGTAGCATCGCATCAATCGCGCCCTATGATTCCGCGGATCATCGCCCGGCACGACTCGATCGTGTCCCCAAGCCCATGCGCATCGTCCTCCGAGTTCTCCTGGGGTTGCTCTGCACGGCGGTCCTGCTCGTCGTGACGTCGCCCTTGTGGCTGTATGCCTGGGGACTGTCCTACATCGAAGGGCGCCCTGAGCGGCCGACCGTGATGGCGAGCGCCGAAGATCAGGCGCGGGTCTGGCAATTCGCGGGCGGTGTGGGCGCGCCAGTCATCGAATCAACGAATCCCTATCGGCTCGTGCTGGATCTCTGGCAGGGGACGGACACGCGACCCGATGAGCGCGTCACCATCTGGGTGTCCAGGGACTACGTCTTCGATCACCGAAGGGGACGAGGCATGAGCGCGTGGCACCTCTCGAGTGCGGCGCTCTCGATCTGGCTGACCCGGAACTGGTCGACCGAAGAGCTGCTGACCGCCGCGTCACGATCTCCCCGGGTCCTGAAGGGGTTGGAAGTCAAGGCGCGTCGAACCCGGGAGCGGGCGAGCAAGGACTGACCCCTTGAGGAGGGGAACCCAGCCATGCGAATCTTTCTGGATGACGAGCGCGCCACCCCTGAGGGCTGGACGCGCGCCTACTGGCCGGACGAGGTCATCGAGCTGTTGAAAGCTGGCGGCGTCGAAGAGCTCAGCCTGGATCACGACCTGGGCGACGACGAACGCGGCACGGGTTACGACGTGGTGCTGTGGGTCGAGGAAGCCGTGGCGCTCCACGGCTTCATCCCGCCTCGCATGCGCGTGCACTCGGCCAATTCGTCGGCGCGCGAGAAGATGGAGGCGGGGATCCGAGCCATCGAACGATTGAGCGAGCAGAGGCAGCCATCCAGGTGAAGGCGTCGATGCGATTCGACGAGCTCCGCCTGTACGAGTCTTTCAAGGAACGCCGTCTGCCGTGACCCGGCATGACTGCTGCCCGTCCCCCTCTCATCAAGAAGCGCGATTTCCCCGTCGAGCAGGTTCGCCGCTACCTGGAGCCGGGGCCGATCGTCCTGGTGAGTTCGCGCTGGCGCGGCCGGGACAACGTGATGACGATGGGGTGGCACCTGGTCATGGAGTTCTCGCCGTCCCTGATCGGCTGCGTGATCTCGTCGGCGAATCACAGCCACGAGATGATCCGTCGAAGCCGCGAATGCGTGATCAACCTGCCGACCACCGCGCTGACCGACACGGTCGTGCGCGTGGGCAACTGCAGCGGCGCGGAGGTCGACAAGTTCGAGGCATTCGGATTGACTCGGCAACCCGCCGAGCAGGTCGAGGCGCCGTTGGTCGGCGAATGCCACGCGAGCTTCGAATGCCGTCTGCACGACACCGCGCTGATCAAGCGCTACGACTTCTTCATCTTCGAAGTCGTGAAGGCGCATGTGGCGTCGCGACCGAAGCATCCCGAGACGCTGCATTACACGGGCGATGGGATCTTCGTTGTGGCGGGCGAGGTGATCAGCCGGAAGTCGCTGTTCCGACCGGGGATGCTGTGAGGCGACCTTGGTGGGACCAGCCCGGATGCATCGGGTAAGTCTCCAGAAAGACCATCCGGCCGACCATGCTCGCGCCTCCATTTCCGGAGCGGGAGCAATTCATGTCGTCCATTCCCGTCCTTCCCTTCGCTTCCATCGGCGTTCATCGCCGCGTGCCGGCGCTTCTCGTCGTTTCAGGCGTGCTCCTGTCGGGCTGCGCCACGCCGCAGAACCCGGATCCGATCGAGTCCGTGAACCGCAAGACCTTCGCGCTCAACGAGGGGCTCGACAAGGTCGTGCTCAAGCCGGTGGCCACGGTCTACAAGACCGTCGTGCCCACGCCGGTGCGCAGCGGCGTCACCAACTTCTTCTCCAACCTGGGCGACCCCTGGTCCGGCGCCAACCTGCTGCTGCAAGGGCGCTTCAAGGACGGGCTGTCGGACTTCGCGCGCTTCGGCACCAACTCGACCGTCGGGCTGCTGGGGTTCATGGACGTCGCCACCGGCTGGGGCATGCCGCGCCACGGCGACGGCTTCAGCGACACGCTGGGCGTGTGGGGCGTCGGCGGCGGTGCGTACGTCGTGCTGCCGCTGTTCGGTCCCTCCGACCTGCGCAGCACCGCGTCCATTCCAGTCAACAGCTACGGCAACCTGACCGGGCAGCTGGACGACGTCGGCGCGCGCAACGCGTTCACCATCGTCGGCATGGTCGACAAGCGCGCCAACCTGCTCGACGTGACGAAGATGGTCGACGAGGTGGCGCTCGACAAATACCTGTTCGTGCGCGACGCCTACCTGCAGCGTCGGGCGCAGCGGGAGGCGGATCGGTCGGGGGCACCGCGTGTTGAGAGCGACGCGCCCAAGCCGGAAGCAGCCAGGCTCAATGCGGCGGAGCGCGAAACTCCCAATCCCTGAGAGACGAAGCTCTGGCTGCTAGAGGATGAGTGCACGCAGGGCAAGGGCGCATGCTTGTTGTCTGCCGGTGCCGCTGGCCCTCACCCCCGGCCCTCTCCCGCAAGCGGGAGAGGGCGTGAGAATGAACCGAGCTGACTGGATGGCACCATCGCTCGCAAGCGGGAGACAGGGCAAGAAGTTCCGCCGCAGCGAGCTGAGCAGGTCGGACTCCCTCGCCCGCTTGCGGGAGAGGGCAGGGGTGAGGGTCAGCAGCCTCACGCACGAACTGAAACCCATCGCAGAATGAGCGCCATAACATCGTCCAGCTGCAGAAGCACGTCTCGGTTCGTGAAGCGCAGGACGTGAAATCCACGGGCATGCAAGATGGATGTACGTCGTGCGTCGTAGACCGCGTTGCCAGGACTTCCGTGTTGCCCGCCGTCGAGCTCGATGACGAGTCTCTCTTCAACGCAAGCGAAGTCTGCAAAGTACGCGCCGATGGGATGCTGACGCCTGAACTTCAGACCCGCGAGCCGCCGGTCTCGCAGGCGCTGCCACAGCGCGCGCTCGGCTTCGGTGCCGTCTCGCCGGAGCGAGCGGGCAGCCTCTTTCTGGCCTGGGTGTGGGGAATCGTTGTCGTCCATGGGGAACGACTTTGCATGTCGGAGACTTTGTTGAACCTCGCCAGCATGGGGGATTCCGTTGACTGCCCAGGCCGCTGGCCCTCACCCCCGCCCTCTCCCGCAAGCGGGAGAGGGAGTGAGAATGCACCGAGCTGACCGGAATGCCCCATCGCCCGCAAGCGGGAGACGGTGCAAGAAGTTCCGCCGCTGCAACCAGCGCGGTCGAACTCCCTCTCCCGCGTGCGGGAGAGGGCAGGGGTGAGGGCTAGCGGCGGTGGAAGTCCTGATGCTTTCCCGCTCTTTCGCTTGCCTGCGTAAGAGCGTTTGAAGTCACAGTCTGAGACCTCGATAGAATCCGCGCCGAAAACTTGCGCACATCAGACGACGGCACAGACTGGTCATTCGACCCTAAGGAGATGCAGTCTGCGATAGGTGGCTTCATACAGATCGCGAAGGCTCGTCGCTTTATCCGTTACGCAGACTCCACAGGTGCGGTCTTGGGCATGACTGTCAGTGGGTCCAAGGCGAGTAGCGAGAACGCATGGGGCAACGTCCTGTCGACGTCCCAACCCAGCATCTTGCAGATCATGAGTGGATCATTGTCAACGTCGGCATTCCTGGCCCTATGAAGATGTATAGGAAAGTGGAATGCAGAGTGAGTTCCGTAAAGTGCCCATTCGACGTCGAAGAGGCATATCCCGGCGAACACGGCGTGACCGATGCTAATCCCAAACTTGAGGCGATCGCTCTGCGGTTTCCCCGCCAGCACTTCCCTGTACACCGGCGTGTCCATCCACACATCAAGAGTTGCAACGCCAAGTGCTTGAACTGGGAACAGGCATGCCTGCAAGGCATAGCTTCCGGGTGGATCTCGATTCTCAAGGACGCTTCTGCGGACCTCCAGAGGGATGTGGCGTCGATCTTTGGAGTCGGTTCCCTCCATCGCGCAAGCTGTTTTTAGCGCCCAGCGGCCAAGAAGGGGCCGCATCTCCACTGGGACATCTGAAGGCTGAAGGCGCCCTCGTGCCATTTCCAGCACGCATTCCTGAACAGCCTGATCAAGATCCCTCATCCAATGGCTGTTGCAATCACCGCAAACGTCGCCAGCCATAAAGCTGTGTGCCGGATGGCGACGAAGTTGGCGCACCGAGCCGCCCGTGGAGGTCTGCCCGTCGAGCATCCACTCGTGATACTTCAGTTCCTTTAGCCATGATCTGGCGATCACGTGTTCGCGCGCGCGCTTACCAGTTAGATCAATGCTGCAGAAAAGGCAGTCTTTCATCTGGCGCCTTGTCGTGGATCTCGGCATCGATTATCGGATGGTGACTGTGCACGGAAGCCGATGTTTCCACTTCCTTCAATTTGCGGTGGGAACTTTGATTGATCAAGAGCGCCAGCTTCCAATGCTCACGCCGTGATCGCCTCCAACACATGCAGCACCGCGAAGATCATCGCCATCAGCCCGGTCATGAGGGTTGAATTCAGGACGAACTTCAAGGTCCTGTAGGCGCGACGGCGTTCCGTCTTCCAGCGCAGCGACCGCTCGCGCAGCGGCGCGAGCTTCGCGAACAGCCTGCTGAACAGGCCGCGCTCGTCCTCCGCCGTGTTGGCCACGAGCGTGCCGCGCGCGATCACGCGGTAGCCCGCGTGGATCATCCGCCCCAGCGCATTCATCGGTCGATCCACGTCGCACATCAGGATCAGTCGCGGCCGGTCCGTCGCGTTGTGGGCGCTGTGGGGATAGGTCTCGTCGAAGACGAAATCCTGCCCGTCCAGCCACACGCAATCGACGTCGTCCACCTGGATGCGGCACGCCGCATCGTTCGGCGTCTGCAGCCCCAGGTGGTACCGGAAGGAACACGCCATCGGATCCGCATGCACGGACAACTCCGCGCCCGCCGGCAGGATGGAGAACATCGCCCCGCGGATCTGCGGCAGCTGCGCCAGCACCGCCACCGTGCGCGGGCACAGGCGCTGTGCCGAGCGATGCGTCGTCCCGTACCAGCTCAGGTAGAACTTGCTCCAGCCGCGCTTGTAGAAGGTGCGGAACCCGACGTCGTAGTAGCCGGCCGATCCCGCCGCCTTCACCGCTTCGAACGCGCCTGCGGCCTCCAACGCCAGCGCCTCGTCGCGCATCACGCGCCAGTTCGCGCGCAGCAGGCCGATGTTGTCGAGGTAGCCCGCATCCAGCACCGGCTTGCGCGCGTGGGGTCGCGTCGTCATGTACATCAGGCAGTTCAGCGGCGCGAAGATCGGCCAGCTCTTGCGCAGGTACTGGGTGAAACTGTCGTAGCGGCGCTGGCCGCGCCAGCGGTAGACGTAGGCGATGCAGGCGACGGAGTACGTCGTCACGGCCAGCAGGCCGAGGGTGCTGAAGCTCATGGGGCAGGGGCGCCTTGTTGTCCGCCTTGTTGGCCGGCTTGTTGGCCGGCCTGTTGTCCAGCCTGTTGTCCAGCCTGATGGGCAGCCTGTCGATCGGCGGGATCGCGACGGCTGCGCCCGATCCGCTTCAGGCGAAGGAGCACGTCGTCCACCAGGCTGTACACCACCGGGATGACGAGCAGGCTCAGGAAGGTGGAGGTGACCAGCCCGCCGATGACGACGATGGCCATCGGGGATCGGAAGCTCGGATCGCCCACGTACCCCAGCGCGACCGGCAGCATGCCCGCGCCCATCGCGATCGTCGTCATGACGATGGGCCGCGCCCGCTTGCGGCAAGCGTCGACGATGGCCTCCATGCGGCCCAGGCCGTGGTCGCGGCGCGCGATGACGATGTAGTCGATCAGCAGGATGGAGTTCTTCGTCGCCACGCCCATCAGCATGATCAACCCGATCATCGACGGCATCGACAGGGTCGAGCCGGCCAGGAACAGCGCCAGCATCGCCCCCGGCACCGACAGCACCAGCGCGATCAGGATGGTCAGCGGCTGCACGAAGTTGTTGAGCAGCAGCGCCAGCACCATGTAGATGCAGAGCACCCCCGTCAGCATCGCCATGCCGAAACCGGCCGCCATGTCGCCCATCTCCTCGGCCTCGCCGAGCGCGCCCAGCGCCACGCCGCGCGGCAGTTGCTTCAGCGCCGGCAGTGCCAGCACCTCGCGCTCGATGTCGCCGAGCGGCCGGCCGTTGGCCTCGACGTCGATGGTGATCGTGCGCTGGCGGTCCTGGCGCTGGATCTCCGACGGTCCGCTGCCGAAGTCCAGCGCGGCGACGTGCTCCAGCGGCACCGGCCCGCGCGCGCCGGGCACCGGCAGGCGTCGGATGGTGTCGAGATCCTCGCGCGCGGCGTCGCTCAGCCGCACCATCACCGGCACCTGGCGCTCGCTCAGGTTGAGCTTGGCGAGCGATTGCGCGTAGTCGCCCATGGTCGCGACGCGCAGCGTCTCCGCGATGGCGGCGGAAGTCACGCCGAGGTCGCCCGCGCGGGCGAAGTCCGGCCGCACGCGCAGCTCCGGGCGTGCCACGCTGGCGGTGGAGCTCACCGCGCCCAGGCCGGGCAGGGTGCGCAGCTCACGCTCGACCTGCGCGGCGTGACGCTCCAGGGTCTCGGCGTCGTCGCCGGCCAGCGTGAGCTGGTAGCTCGCGCCGGACCCGCCCTGGCCGACCTTCACCCGCACGCCCGGAAGCATCGACAGGCGCTCGCGCAGCTGCGCCTCGATCTGCTGCTGGTTGAGGCCGTCCGCGCGGTCCCCGCGCGGCGTCAGCTGCAGCGTCAGCACCGCGGTGCGCACGTTGGCCGCGCCGCCGTCGTCGTCGCCCGGCCCGCTGCCGCCGGAGCCCGCGACGCCAATCACGGTGAACACCGAATGCACATGGCGATGCTTGACCAGCAGCATGCGGGCGCGTTCCGCCATCGCCGCCGTCGCCGGCAGCTTGCTGCCCGGCGGCAGCGTGATCGTGACCTGCGTCTGGATGCCGTCGTCGGGCGGGATGAAAGTGGTCGGCAGCAGGAAGGCCAACCCGATGCCGCCGGCGAAGAACGCCGTCGCCGCCAGCACCGTGACCGCGCGATGCCGCAGGCACCAGCTCGCCCAGCCGAGGTACGCGCGGATCCAGCCGGGCTCCGGCTTGTGCGTGCGCTGGAAGGCGCGCAGCAGGTAGGCCGCCATCATCGGCGTCAGCAGCCGCGCGACGAGCAGCGAGAACAGCACCGCGCCCGCCGCCGTCCAGCCGAACTGGACGAAGAACTTGCCCACCGTGCCGCTCATGAAGGCCGTCGGCAGGAACACCGCCACCAGCGTGAAGGTCGTGGCGATGACCGCCAGGCCGATCTCGTCGGCGGCCTCCATCGCCGCCTCGTAGGGCGTCTTGCCCATCAGCAGGTGGCGCTCGATGTTCTCGATCTCGACGATCGCATCGTCGACCAGCACGCCCACCACCAGCGACAGCGACAGCAAGGTCACCGTGTTCAGCGTGAAGCCCATCCAGTGCATCAGCGCGAAGGTCGGGATCACCGACAGCGGCAGCGCCACCGCCGCGACGAAGGTCGCGCGCCAGTCCCGCAGGAACAGGAACACCACCAGGACCGCCAGCGCCGCGCCTTCGACCAGCAGCCGCATCGAACCGTCGTAGTTCTCGATGATCTCGCCGGTGAAGTCGACCGCCTCGACGAAGCGCAGATCGGGGCGGCGCGTCTGCAGGCCGGCGACGGCGCGGCGCACGCCGGCGGCCACCTCCAGTTCGCCGAAGCCGCGCGCGCGGACGATCTCGAAGCCGACGACCGGCCGGCCGTCCAGCAGCGCGGCGGCGCGGGCCTCCGCGGCGGTGTCGGTCACCGTCGCGACCTGGCCGATGCGGATGCGCCGACCGTCGGTCAGCGAGAGTTCGATGGCGGCGATGTCCTCGGCCGTGCGCACCGTCGCGATCGTGCGCACCGACTGCTCGATGCCGCCCAGGTCGACGCGACCGCCCGAGGCCTCCTGCTGCACCTCGCGCAGCTGGCGCGAGATCTCGGCCGCGGTCGTGTTCAGCGCCAGCAGGCGCTGCGGGTCGAGTTCCACGCGCACCTCGCGCTCGATGCCGCCGACGCGGTTCACCGCGCCGACACCGGGCACGGCGAGCAGCGTGCGGCTCACCTCGTTGTCGATGATCCAGGACAGCGCCTCGGTGTCGAGCTGCCGGTCGGAACCGGACGCCACCGTGAAGGTCAGGATCGCCGAACCGACGATCTCCACCTTCTTGATGACGGGATCGCGCAGGTCGGCCGGCAGGTCGGCGCGCACGCGGGCGACCGCGTCGCGGACGTCGTCGACGGCCTGATCGGTCGGCTTCTCCAGCCGGAACTCGATGGCGATCTCGGCCGAGCCGTCGGTCAGCGTCGTGTTGATGTGCTTGACGCCCTGGACGGTGGCCAGCGAGTTCTCGATCTTGCGCGCGACCTCCGTCTCCATCTGCGACGGCGATGCGCCGGGCAGCGACGCGGAGACGGAGACGCGCGGCACGTCGATGTCGGGGAAGTTCTGGACCGACAGCGCGGAGAAGGCCATCAGCCCCAGCACCGTGAGCAGCACGAACAGCAGGATGGCGGGCGACGGATTGCGAATGGACCAGGAGGAGACGTTGAGGCTCATTGAGCGCCTCCGACGATGCGCACCAGGTCGTTGTCGCCGAGGAAGGCCCCGCCGGACGCGACGACGCGGTCGGCGCGCGCGAGGCCCTCCAGGATCTCCACCATGTCGCCGGTCTGGCGGCCGACGCGCACGCGGGCCTGCGCGACGCGGTCCTTGTCGTCGATCCGCATCACCTGATGCAGTCCGTCGTGCATCTGCACGGCGCTGCGCGGCAGCACCATCGCGGCGCTGCTGCCCAGGTCGAAATCGCCGTGCGCGTAGGTGCCGGCGCGGGCCGCGTGATGGCGCGGCAGATCCACGTACACCAGTCCGTTGCGCGTCAGCATGTCGACCGAGGGCGCGACCATGCGCACGCGGCCGTCGACCGCCTCGCCGTTGACCAGCGTGACGCGCACGCGCTGCCCCGGCTTGAGCCGGACGAGGTCGGGCGCGGCGATCTCCGCGCGCCATTCGACGCGACCGCCGCGGATCATGCGGAACAGCTCCTGGCCGGCAGGCACCACCGAGCCCACCGTGGCGGCGCGCGCGGAGATGACGCCGTCGTCCGGCGCGAGCACCCGCGTGTGCGTCAGCCGCAGCGACTGGCTCTGCTCGACGGCGCGGGCCGCGTCCAGCCGCGCCTGCGCGGAGCGCGCGGCGGCCTCGTACTGCTGGATCTGCTGCGTCGACAGCGCGCCGCTTTCCTGCAGCGCCTGCGCCCGCTGCGCGTTGGCCGCAGCCTCCGCGAGCGCCACGGCCGCCTGCGCGACCTCGGCGCGACGCTGCGCGAGTTCGGCGCTCACCGTGTCGGCGGAGAAGGTCGCCAGCACCTGGCCGCGGCGGACCTCGTCGCCGACGTTGACCTTCACGTCGGTGAGGCGCAGGCCGTTGGCCTCGGAGCCGATCAGCGCCTCCTGCCACGCGGTCACGTTGCCGTTGGCAGACAGGCGGATGGGCAGGGTCGCCGGTCGCAGCCGCGCGGCGGCCACGGCGAGTGCGGGCGTTTCATGAGGTCCTGTCGCCGGCTCGCTGGCCGCCGCGGAGGGGCCGACGAACTTGACGGCGAGGGCGGCGCAGAGCAGCGCCGCAGCCGCGACGGAGAGTGTGAGTTTGAGGGAGGGCGTCATCATGGTCGGAGGAAGTCGGAGGTGATGTCGTCGACGGAGATCGCGGCGGCGTGCGATGCGCCGATCGATGTGGAGGTCGATGCGGAAGGCGACGCGGAGGCGGTTGTCTCTCTCGCTGGCAGACGGGACGGAGCGGCGTCGTCAGCCGGTGCGGGCGTCGCCCAGCCGCCGCCGACGGCCCGATACAGCGAGATCCAGGCGACGAGCCGCTCATGGCGCAAGTCGTTGAGCGTGCTTTGCGCGCCTAGCAGCGAGCGGCGCGCGTCCTCGACCTCGAAGAGGCTGGCGGCGCCGGCCTCGTAGCTCGCCGCGGTGGCGCGGTAGGAGCGCTCGTAGCCGAGCGTCGCCGCGGCCGCGTCTTCCTGCCGCAGGGCGGTGCTCTGCAGCGTGACGAGGGCGCTTTCGACCTCCTGGATCGCGGTGCGCAGCCGCGCCGCGTAGACCCGCATCGCGGCGCCGTGGCGCTCGCGCGCGGCCTCGGCGCTGGCGCGCCGCGTGCCGCCGTCGAAGAGCGGGAACGTCACGGCGACCGGTCCCATCGTCCAGACCGAGCCGTCGGTCGTGACGCCCGCGCTGCTGGAGCGCGCCGCGCCCAGGTTGCCCGCAAGCGTGATGCGCGGCCAGCGCAGCGCGGCGGCCCGCGTCGCATCGGCGGCGGCGGCGGCGACCTCGCGTTCCGCGGCCTGGATGTCGGGGCGCTGCGCGAGCACTTCCGCGGGCAGCGACGTGACGCTGAATTCGCGCGGCTGCGGCAGGCGGTTGGCGCGCGTGGCGAGCTCGACGCGCAGGGCGCTTTCCTCGCGGGCGGTCAGCGCGACCAGCGACTTCACCAGCAGGTCGCAGCCCGTGACCTGTCGCAGCAGTGCGACCCGGCCTTCCGCCGCGCTGGCCTGGGCGAGGGCGGCGGCCGCCGGCGAGCGTGCGCCGGCCTGGGTGGCGCGAGCGGTCAGTTGTGCGATGCGGTTGCGGGACGCGGCGTCCTGGTCGAGTTGCAGCACCTGCGCCTCGCAGGCGCGCAGGTCGGCGTAGGCGGTGGCCACTTCGGCGGCGACGGTGACCCGCGCGCCGTGCCAGGCGGCTTCGGACGACGCCAGTCGAGCTTGCGCCGCCTGCGCGCCGGCGCGGCCCGCGCCGAAGACGTCGAGCTCCCATTGCAGCTGGACGCTGGCGGAAGCCGACTTGACGAGCGGCGCGCCGGGCTCCGGCCGCGAGCGGGACGCGCTGGCACCGAGGTCCACGGTCGGCAGCAGCGCGGCCTGGCCCGCCTGCCGCGCGGCGCGGGCGTCGGCGATGTTGGCGGCGGCGGTGGCGATGGTCGGGCTCGCGGCCTGCGAGTCGGCGACCAGCGTCGCGAGCAGCGGATCGTCGAACTGCGACCACCAGCGGCGCAGGTCCGTGGTCTGGCCGCCGTGCGGCATCGGCGCATGCCACTGGGCGGCGACCGGGACGGCGCCGGGCGGCGTGGCCGGCGGGGACAACGAGCCGCAGGCGCTCAGGAGCGGCAGGCTCAGGACGGTGAAGAAGGGGGAGCGACGGTGCATGGGCCGCGACTGTCCTGTCGCCCGTCTTTCCGGCTCCTTACCGCCGATCGAGCGCGGGGCCAGTCCTTGCCGACCTGCTTCAGAGGGAAACAGGCGCCGTACGGTAAGGAGTCAGTAAGACACCGGCGCAGAGGATGCGGGCTCCAATCACCGCCCCACTCGGGAACTTCTCATGGCACCGCAGACACGATTCCTTCCGCATGCATCCCGGGCGCTCACCCGCGCCGTCTTCTCTTCCGCAGCCGTGCTCTGCGTGTCGGCCCCGCTGTCCGCGCTGGCGGCCGGACCGGGCGGTCCCGGCGGCCCGGGCGGCCCAGGCAAGGACGGCGAGTCCTCGTGGGGCCTGGGCATAGGCGCCGTGAGCTCGCAGAAGGCCTACACCGGCTACGACCGCGAGACCAAGGTGCTGCCCATGCTCAGCTACGAGAACCGCTGGGTGAAGCTGTCCGGCCTGGGGCTCACGGGCAAGCTGCCGAGCTGGAACATCAACCCGTCGCAGCGTGTCGATTTCGGCCTGGTGGCCAAGCTGGACCTGGGCGGCTACGAGCAGGACGATGCCCCCATCCTCAACGGCATGGCCGAACGCAAGGGCGGCGTGTGGCTGGGCGCCAAGGCCGAGTGGAAGACGGACCTGTTCGACCTGGGCGGCCAATGGACGGCGGACGCCTCCGGCCACAGCAAGGGCCAGAAGTTCGAGCTGACGCTGGAGAAGACCTGGCGCCTGGGCCACCAGGTGATGCTGACGCCGCGCCTGGGCGCCAACTGGGTCGACAAGAAGTACGTCGACTACTACTACGGCGTGCGCGCCGACGAGGTCCGCGCGGGCCGCGCGTTCTACCAGGGCAAGTCGACGACCAACGCCGAGGTGGGCCTGCGCACCATGTACCTGTTCGACCGCCACCACGCCGTGCTGCTGGACCTCAGCGTCACGGGCCTGGGCAGCGGCATCAAGGACAGCACGCTGGTCGACCGTTCGACGGAGAATCGCGTCTTCGTGGGCTACCAGTACCGCTTCTGATGCTTGAAGGACGTCGAGCACCGGCCGGGAGCGCGCCGTCCGGCGCATCTCCGGAATCAGCCGGATCGCCCGGATCGCCCGCGCCATCGGGATCCTCCGGCTCATCCGGCTCATCCGGCTCGACGGGCTGGATGAACAGCCTCACCGCGAAGGTGCTGGTGGCCTACCTCGTCGGGGTCGTGCTGACCGTGGCGACGCTGGTGCTCGTCTTCGACGGCGTGACGCGCTGGCGCGGCACGCTGTACTTCGACGAGGACATCTCCGAATTCGCCGAGGAGCTCTCGGAGAAGCTGGTGTTCGACGCGACCGGCATGCCGGTCGGCTTCAACTCGGACGCGCGGCAGTACGACTGGATGTACGTCAAGCTGAAGGACGACCTGGCGTACCGGCTGCTGGACGCGTCGGGCCGGGTCGTGCTCGCGTCGCCGGCGTCGGAGGACTTCTGGGCCGCGAGCGGCCCGGGCGCGCAGCGCCTGAAGCAGGGCAACTTCTCGTTCGAGTACGCCGGCCAGCCGATGCGCGGCGCCACCGAGGTGGTCCGCCACGGCGGCCGCGCGTGGTACTTCCAGCAGGCCGGCAGCGCGCGGCTCTTCGAGCTCTTCCACGTCGAGTTCGCGATGCCCTTCATGAGCAAGGGCATGGGGCTGTTCGCGACCACGCTGCTGCTGGTGTTCGGCGTGTGCGCCTACCTGACGCTGCGGCGCGTGCTCAAGCCGCTGCACGAGGTGTCGGCCTCGGCGGCGGCGATCTCGCCGCGCTCGGTGCACGGGCGGCTGCAGGTGGACCGCGTGCCCACGGAGATCGTCCCCTTGGTCGAGAGCTTCAATCGTGCGCTGGATCGGCTGGAGCGCGGCTATCGCGTGCAGCAGGAGTTCCTCGCCACCGCGGCGCATGAGCTGAAGACACCGCTGGCGTTGATCCGCGCGCAGGTCGAGCTGATGGCCGAAGGCAAGGGGCCGGATCTGCTGCTGCAGGACGTCGAGCACATGACACGGCAGGTGCAGCAGCTGCTGTTGCTGGCCGAGGCGAGCGAGACGCAGAACTACGTCTTCGCGCCGACGGATCTGGAAGCGGCGGCGGGCGAGGCGGTCGAGTACCTCACCCGGATGGCGACGGCGCGGGAGGTGGCGCTCGATGTCGTGATGGTCGGGAAGAATGGATCAACCGGATCGGATGGCTCCGATGCGACGGATGGCTCGCTTGGGCCGTCGCCATCGGTGACCTGGGACGCCGATCGCGGCGCGCTGTTCACGCTCTTGAAGAACCTGCTGGAGAACGCGATCCAGCACGCGCCGGCAGGGAGCCTGGTGAGCGTGGAAATCGACGCTGACCGGTTCTCGGTCCGTGACCGCGGACCTGGCGTGACGCCGCATCAGCTGTCACGGATCTTCGGACGCTTCTGGCGCGGCGCGCATCGCCGCGATCATGGTGCGGGACTGGGCCTGGCGATCTGCCAGGAGATCGCCGAGGCGCACGGGTGGACGCTGTCGGCGCAGCCGGAGGATCCGGGACTGCGGATGGTGGTCAAGAAGGCCTGAGTTCAGGCCGCGACTGCGTCCACGCTGTCCTCGCCGCGCAGCTCCCCGGCGGCCACTTCGTCGAACGACGGCCGGTACTCGGGGACAGGTCTTGCGCGGCCCTCGTCCGCTTGCGAGCGGGCCAGCAGCGCGCGACGTGCTGGATCCGCCTTGATCAGCCGTCGGGCGCGTCCGATCTCCGCCGCATGTTCCGGCCGACGGCGCTCCCAGTCCGCCAGCAGCGGCCCGTGGCGCTCAGGGAAGATGCACCACCATTCCACGATCGAGGCCGCGTTGTTGAGGTCGAGCAGCATGCCGGTACTCCGGGAGTTGGATGGCTCAATGATACTGTATTTGCATACAGTAGTGACTTAAATGTGCTGGGAATGCACCGTCACCCCCGCCCGCTTCGGACCTTGCGCGGCCCAGCGCCACAGCGAGTCCGCCATCGCCTGCGCCGCGGCCGACAACGCCCGGTCGCGGCGTCGGATCAGGTAGATGTGGCGCTGGAGCCCCTCATCGGCGATCGGGCGGGCGATCAGATCCGCGTGGTCGAAGTGGAACAGCGTCAACGCCGGCACCAGCGTCACGCCCAGGCCCGCGACCACCATGCCCGCCACGGAGCTGAGCTGCTCCAGCTCCAGCACCGGTCGTAGCGGCTGGGACGCCAGCGCGGCGTCCAGCGCCTGCCGCACGCTGCTGTGGCGCGCCAGGCCGATCAGCGGCTGCTGCGCGAGCTCCGCCAGCGTCGGCTTGCGGCGCTTCGCCAGCGGGTGATCCCGCCGGCAGACCAGATAGAAGACATCGGACAGGAAAGGCTCGACCGAGAGCTCCGGCGCGGTCGCGCGCACCGCGGCCAGCGCCAGGTCGGCGCGGCCGGAGCGGACGCGCTCCACGCAGCTTTCCGACAGGACGTCCGCCAGGTCGAGCTCGATGCCCGGGTAGTCGCGCCGGAAGGCCGCGAGATGCGGCGGCAGCCAGCCCGCCGCCAGCGCCGGCAGCGCGGCGAGCGCCACGCGACCACGACGACGCGCGACGTGATCGCGCAGGTCGTCCGTCGCGAGTCGCATGTCCTGCAGCAGACGCCGCGCGGGCTCCAGGAACAGCGCGCCTTCGACGGTGGGCTCCACCGCGCGGGTCGTCCGGTCGAACAGGCGCGCGCCCAGGCCGTCCTCCAGCGTGCGGATCAGCGCGCTGAAGGCCGGCTGCGACAGGTGGCACTGCGCCGCCGCGCGCGTGAAGCTGCGCAGCTCCGCCAGCGCGACGAAGGCCGCGAGCTGCCTGGCCGAGAGGTTGGTCAGCGCGCCGTCGGTCGGGGGTTCATCCAGCTGATTCATTTGATTCACCGATCGTCTGATCCGAACAATCGAATTCTCCGATAGACGGGGCGGGCCTACAGTCGGCGACATGACATCCGTTCCAGGGTCTGCTTCCTTGCTCGTCGGCTGCGCGGCCGGCTTCTCCGGCGATCGCACCGACGCCGCGCGACCGGTCGTGGACACGCTGATCCGCCTCGGCGGCCCGGCGGTGCTGATCTTCGAGACGCTGGCCGAGCGCACGCTCGCGTTGGCGCAGCTCGCGCGGCAGCGGGATCCCGAGGGCGGCTTCGAGCCGCTGCTCTACGAGATGCTGCGGCCGGTGCTCGCGGACTGCCTCGCGCATCGCATCCCCATCGTGGGCAACTTCGGCGCGGCGAATCCGCCCGCCGCGGCGCGCCGCGTGAAGGCGCTGGCGGCGGAACTCGGCCTGCGGGTGCCCGTCGTTGCCGTCGTCGGCGGCGATGCGCTGGTCTCGGCCGATCAGCGGGCGCTGCTCGCGCGGACGCTGGCGAGCGAAGGCCAGGCCATCGCCGACGACACCATCGCCTGCGCCAACGTCTACCTGGGCGCAGAAGGCATCGCGGACGCGCTGCGGCAAGGTGCGGACGTCGTCGTCACCGGACGGGTCGCGGACCCGTCGCTCACGGTCGGACCGGCGCTGGCGCACTTCGACTGGGCGCTCGACGACTGGGATCGACTGGCCGGCGCGACGATGGCCGGTCACCTGCTGGAATGCGGGGCGCAGGTCTGCGGCGGCTACTACGCGGACCCTGGATTCAAGGAGGTGCCGGATCTGGTGAACGTCGGTTTCCCGATCGCCCGGATAGAGGCCGACGGCAGCTGCACCGTCTTCAAGGCCGATCGCACCGGCGGTTGCGTCGACGAGCACACCGTCAAGGAACAGCTGCTGTACGAGCTGCATGACCCGTCGGCTTACCTGACGCCGGATGTCGTCGCGGATATCGGCGCGGCCGAGGTGAGGCAGGTCGGACCGGACGAGGTGCGCCTGTCAGGCGTGCGCGGTCATCGCCGCCCCGAGTCGCTGAAGGCCAATGTGTTCTTCGCCAACGGCTGGTTGGCGGAAGGTGAGATCTCCTACGCGGGTCCCGGCGCGGAGGCGCGTGCGCGGCTGGCTGCTGAGGTGCTGCGCGCGCGGCTGGGCGAACGGGACCGGCAAGGGCCGTTGCGGGTCGATCTGATCGGCGTGACGAGCGTGCTGGGCGACGATACGGGCGACGCGTTCGCGCGCCTGCCGGCGGGCGATGCGCGCGACGTGCGCCTGCGCGTCGCCGCGAATCATGCCGACCGCGCGGGCGCCGATCGCCTGACGCGCGAGGTCACCGCGCTGTACACCTGCGGTCCTGCCGGCGGCGGCGGCGTGAGGACGAACGTACGACCGCGACTGGGGTTGCGCTCCTGCCTGTTTCCGCGAGCACTCGCGACTGCCACGGTGACGCTGACATGACCCGGACCGTCGAACTCCGCCTGGCCGCCCACGGCCGTACCGGCGACAAGGGCAACCGTTCCAACATCAGCGTGATCGCCTGGGACCCGGCGCTGTATCCGCTGCTGGTCGAGCAGATCACCGAGGAGGCGGTGGCCCGCCACTTCGCCGCCCGCCGGCCGACGCGCGTGACGCGCCACCTGCTGCCGACGTTGCACGCGATGAACTTCGTGCTGGACGACGTGCTCGACGGCGGCGTCAACGATGCCTTGAATCTCGACAGTCACGGCAAGGCACTGTCCTTCGTCGTGCTGGCGATGCCCCTGGAAGTGCCGGAGCACCTGCTGCCGCTGCTCCGGCGCCCGATCACCGACCACAACAACACGATGGAGACGACCTGATGACCTTCCCGAAGCCGATCCGCCGACTACAGGCCTTGTTGTCCACTGCAAGCGCCCTGGGTGCCATGAGCGCCGTCGCTTTCGCCCTGGCCGCGCCGGCGCAAGTCCAGGCACAGACGCAGGGGGCGGGCGCCTATCCGAACAGGCCGATCACCTTCCTCGTCCCGTTCGCCGCGGCGAGCGCGACGGACCAGCTGGCACGGGCGCTGGGCCAAGCGATCACGGAGCAGACGAAGCTGCCGGTCGTCGTCGACAACAAGGCGGGGGCGAGCGGCATGCTCGCGGCGCAGCAGGGCGCGCGCGCCGCGCCGGACGGCTACACGGTGCTCATCACGACCAACACGACGCAGGCCGCCAATCCGCATCTGTACCGCAGGCTGCCCTACGACCCGGTGAAGGACTTCGCGCCGGTGACGGGCCTGGGCAAGGGTGGGCAGGTGATGGTGGTGAAGGCCGACGGGCCGTACAAGTCCGTGGCCGACGTGATCGCGCGGGCGAAGCGCGAGCCGGGGAAGGTGAGCTTCGGCAGCGGCAGCGCATCGAGCCGCGTCGCGGGTGAGCAGTTCCAGCAGCTCTCGCACACGCAGCTGCTGCACGTGCCGTACAAGAGCAACCCGCCCGCGTTGACCGATCTCATCGGGGGGCAGGTCGATTTCATGATCACCGACACGGCGACCGGACTGCCGCAGATCAAGGCGGGGAAGGTGAGGGCGCTGGGGTTCTCGATGACGAAGCGCTCGCCGTTGCTGCCGGACGTACCGACGATCGCTGAGGCGGGCGTCCAGGGCTACGACATGAGCTACTGGTTCGCGGCCTACGTGCCGGCGGGGACGCCGGCGCCGGTGGTGAACCGGCTGCGGGAACTGCTGACCGCGGCGCTGCGCAGCGTGCCGGCGAAGACCTTCTTCGACGGCGCCGGCGTGGACGCGTGGGCGAGCACGCCGGACGAACTGCGCGCGTTCCAGGAGGCGGAGACGCGCAAGTGGGGGCAGATCATCAAGGCGGCGGGGATCGAGCCGGAGTAAGGGCCGAGTGGGGCTGACTGCTTAGGCCGCTGGCCCTCACCCCCGCCCTCTCCCGCGGTGCGGGAGAGGGGGCCACCCCAGTGCTCCTGCTCCGACTGGCTCGGTGCATTCTCACTCCCTCTCCCGCTTGCGGGAGAAGGGGCCACCCCAGTGCTCCTGCTCCGACTGGCTCGGTGCATTCTCACTCCCTCTCCCGCTTGCGGGAGAGGGCGGGGGTGAGGGCCAGCGGCGGTGGCAGTACCGCAGCCCTCAGCGATCACTTCCCTTTCTCACTCCACAGCACGCCGCCGGTCGCCCAGTCCTGGCGCTTGATGTCGAAGAACACGACGTCGACGCCGTCGGCGCTGCCGCCGAGCACGCGCACGCAGGCGTCGGTGAGTTCCTTGGCCAGATCGGCCTTCTGTTGCGGGGTGCGACCTTCGAAGAGTTCGACGCGGAGGGTGGGCATGGAGTTGCTCCTGGGAGTGGTTGAAATCAGTCTCGGAAACCGGGCGACAGCCGGTCCACGCGCCGCAGCAGCGCGGGCCATTCGGCGTCACCGTCGCGTTCGGTGCCGTCGCCTATCCATTGGCGGTGGGTGAGGGCGGCAAGGTCGTCTCCGACCTGCAGCACCTGACCGCCGGTTGCGGCGGTGGCGGCCATCGCGCGCAACTGCGCCTGCGCGGCGCGCTCGAGGATGTGCATCAGCAGATAGGCCTCGGCCACCGAGCGCCCAACGGTGAGCGTGCCGTGATTCTCGAGGATCAGTCCGTCGAGCGCGCCCAGGTTGGCGACCAGTCGCGCCTGCTCGTCCGCGCCCAGCGCGAGGCCTTCGTAGGCATGGCGGCCGAGCCGGCCATGCAGGCGCATCGCCCATTGCGAGGTCGGCTGCAGGCCACCAGGCAGCATCGCCAGCGCGACGCCCCAGGGCGCATGCAGGTGGATCACGCATTCGACGTCGGGGCGGCCTGCGTGCACGGCGCCGTGGATCGCGAAGCCGCTCGGATTGACGCGCCGGCCGGTGCCGTCGACGACGCGCCCGCGCACGTCGACCTTCACCAGGCTGGAGGCGCAGACCTCGTCGAAGCCGAGGCCGAATTCATTGAGCAGGTAGACGCCGGGCTCGCCCGGCACGGCGGCGGAGAGATGCGTGTAGATCGTGTCGTCCCAGCCGGCCAGCGCCGCCAGGCGGTAGGCGGCAGCGAGGTCGATGCGCACATCGGCTTCGGTGCGCGGGTGGGACAGGGGGGAAGCGCTCATGGCTGGCTGGGGGAACTGCTGACGGCGACGGATGGTAGCGCCGCATAGACTTCGCGCGGAGCCGACAACACAAGAAGAGGGAGCGGGTTCATGGGAGGACGGGTGCTGATCAGCACGCGAGGGATTGTCGCGTGCGTGTCGATCGCGCTGGCGCTGTCGGGCTGCGCGATGAATCCGGCGAAGTTCGAGCAGAAGCGCTTGCGGTTCAGCGATCGCCAGGTCTGCGAGGCCCTGGCGGATGCGCAGAAGAGCGGCGACGAGGACTTCATCGGATCGGTGGTCGGGGAACTCGATCGACGCCAGCTCAGCGACGCACGCTGCGAGACCTTGGCGGCCGAAAAGCGCAAGAAGATCGCACTGGGCGTGCTGGCTGCGTTGACGGTCGTGGCGGTGGCCGCGGCGGCGTCGTCGCGAGGCGGCGGTGGCGGCGGAACGTACATCCAGCCCGACTACGGCCGGTCCTACGCGCAGCCCTACACGACGACGGACTACTCCTGGCAGTGGGATCAGTTCCTCAACGACAAGGGACTGCTCGTGTGGGCATGCCGCGGCGAGCAGACCGGGCAGTTCGCGGATTCCTCGCGTTGCGCGGGGAAGGCGCAGATCGATTGGAAATGGCCGGGGAATTGATCCGACCCGCCAGACCGAGCCACCGCCCATAATCCCCGCATGAAACTCGTAGTCGCTATTCATGTCGACGGCGCGCAGGCGACTGCCGCCGCCGTGGCGTTCGAAGACTGGGCCGCCGCGGAGGCGACGAAGACCTATGTGTCGCGCATCGCCCATGTGGAGAAGGCCGTGCGCGGAGAGCTCGATCTTCGCGAGCTCCCCTGCATCCTGCAGCTGCTGCGCGAGCACAACCTGACCCCCGAGCTCATCCTGATCGACGGCTTCGTCCATCTGGACGCCGACGACACGCCCGGCCTCGGCCAGCATCTGCATCACGCGCTGGGCGGCAGCGTGCCCATCGTCGGCGTGTCGAAGAAGCGCCAGCCTGGCCTCTCCGCGCAGTTCGAGATCATGCGCGAGGAGGAAACCCAGCCGCTGCTGATCACCAGCGCAGGTATCGACATCGGCGCGGCGAAGGTGCGCGTGCGATCGATGCACGGAAGGAAGCGCGTGCCGACGCTCATGAAGCTCGCGGCGCGGCTGGCGAAGAGCGACGATTGATCCGTTCATCGCAGGACGCCATCCGTGTTCGGATTCTTCAAGAAGAAAGTTCAGGCTGGACCGCTGACTGAGCGCCAGATCGTCGCTGTCGAACCCCCTCAGCCTTCCTTCCTCAAGAAGGTCTGGCAACGGGTGGACAGCGCGTCACCGCTGAGCGACGACCTGTTGCGGGCACGTCTGGCCGAAGCCGTGGCCTGGTGCGATGCGCTCCAGTCTCTTGACGACCTGCGAGCAGGGACCTTGCGCCCCAGCCGGTTCCATGACGGCCCGGAGGACGTCGACGTCTGCGAGCTTGGCCACAATCGGCAGCGCCAGCTGCACGACCGGAAGCTGCCGGTCGACTATCAGTCTCCCGTCGTCACGACGGGCAGATTCATGCTGTATTTCCCGGACGAGAATCTTTCGGACGGCTACGCGGAAATCGTCTCGCGCGGTTTCTTCGATGTAGACAACCTACCGGCGTACGACACCTGGGTGTCGCTTGTCCCGGAGGATGGCTCGCCTCGAATGTCAGGCCGGCGCTGTTTGCTCTGCTACGTCCCTGCATCGATGATCGAACTTGCCGACGCCGGGATCGAAGGAAACCCGGAGTCGTGCATTGAATGGCTGGATCGATTGAATTTGCCGGTGCGACCGCGTGTGCAAGCGTTGACGTGTCCGACGTCTCGCCGGTGGATCCTTCGATAGCCCGCGGCTCAGATCCCCGGCACGTCCACGCTCAGCACGTACGCGACGAAACCCGCGGCGCCGACGGTGCCGGAGAGCGACGATTGATCTGCGGGGCGGCTCTGCGCGAGCGTCAGGCGGGTGTCGTCTGCTCCGCGATGTCCCCGCGCCCCCGCGACCGTCGCCGTGCCAATCCCGCCAGCAACGCCACGCCGCCCAGCATCAGCGCATAGGTCGACGGCTCCGGCACGAGCACCGCCAGAGTCCAGACACCGGAAGAATTCATGAGCCCGCCTTGGCTCAGGTACGCGCCTTGATAGAAAGCCTCCATCGAATCGACTTGCTCGAAGGAGGACATGGCCGTCCGGTAGAACGTCGAATCGATCCGACTCGTCGGCGCGGTGATCACGGAACTGATCTGGAGGTCCCAGGCGCCGGGCTGGTTCAGATCGTTGAAGTTGGACATGCGGAGGTAGCCCCCGACGAAGGGGCCGAAGTCCGGGCAGACGGGACAGACTTCGCGCGGCGGGGCCGGGTAGGTGAGCGAGGTCGTGGAGCGCGGGTCGTTGACGTACCGCAAGGTGAGCTTCATCGATCGGATGTCTTCCTCCGTCGTCGGCCCGGTCAGCAGCCTGTCGGAGATGACCACCGCATCGATTGCCACCAGCGAGAACTGCCGGCCTGCCCAGGGATCCATGGGATCCGGGGAGTAGACCTGGTAGGTCATCGTGAAGGGATTGCCGGTGTACGTGTACTGGTAGTAGTCGGCAGACGCCGGCATGGGCGCCAGCGTGAGCAGGGCCGCCACGCCCAGCGCGCAGACGAGCGGCAGCTTCGCAATCGGGAGGTTGCGCATGAGGGTCTCCTTGAATGTCGTCGGGATGTCGAGCTCCCGCTTCAACACTAGGCGCGCCCTGCTGGCGCCGTTCCTCGGAGAGACCCTCGTTTCACGGGCGTCGATCGACGCCCGATGCATTCCGTGCCATTGGAAAAGGGGGCGAAGGGCGGCACGCCGCGTGCCGGGTGCCGTGTGCCGAATGCACGCTCAGCGCAGTTCAGACCCCCGGCACGCACACCATCGCGATGCTCGCCCACACGCCGAAGCTGAAATACGGGGTGAGCCAGAGCGCATCGGCCTTCCACGCCGTCCAGCTGCCGCTGTGCACGCGTCGGTTCCAGGCGTCGCGCGCGCCTTCGTCCAGGCGCATGTAGACCATCCCGCGCGCGCGGCCCTCGCGGTAGCGGCGGCAGTACATCGGCACGTCCACGCTCAGCACGTACGCGACGAAGCCCGCCGCACCGACGATGCCGGACAGCGCCACCGCCTGCACCCAGCCGGTGCTGTTGAACGCGATGACGCCGAGCAGGATCGCCATCCAGCTGAAGCCCGCCGCCCAGAGCGAGGACTCGACCGCCTGCGTGATGTGATTCAGCGTCAGCACGCTGTGCCAGCAGAACGCCTGCGCGATCACCATGAAGAGCGGGATCGCCCACGCCGCCTTCTGCACCGCCGGCATGCCGGCATGCGCAGCCAGTTGGTGGACCAGCAGGCCGAGCTGGAAGGCGAAGCAGATCTCGGCGATCGTGGCCGCGGTGCGGCCCAGGAAGATGCTGGACAGCTGCGTGTCGACGACGACCAGCCGCTCCAGATCCACCCGGGGAAACAGCGAGCGATAGGCGCAGACCAGCACGTAGACGCCGGACAGCGCCAGGTGCAGATGCGCGTAGACGCCGCTGACCGGCGCGAACTGCAGCACCGCCAGCCACAGGCAGACGTTCAGCGCGGCGATCGCGCGCAGGGCGCGCCACCAGGACAGGACGCCGGGATCCACGGCGGCGACGCCTATCGGAGATATGTGACGAAGTGATGACATGTCGCCGCGAGGGTAACCCCGGGACGATCGTCGAGGGAATGGCCCGGAAGGCTCATCCGGCGGATCGCGCGATGATGGACGGTCCCTTTCAGGAGAGTCCATGTTCGACCACGTCAAATTCGGCGTCCGCGACTATGCCGCGAGCAAGGCGTTCTATCTCCAGGCGCTCGAACCGCTCGGCGTGACCGTCGGCGGGGAGGGCGTTCCGAGCTACGGCATCGAGATCTGCGGCAGCAACAACGCGTCGCTGTGCCTGTTCGAGACCACGGAGCGGACCGCGCCGCTCCACATCGCCTTCGTCGCGCAGACGCGCGCGCAGGTCGATGCGTTCCACCGCGCCGCGCTCGCGGCCGGCGGCGCGGACAACGGCCCGCCCGGGCTCCGTCCGAAGTACCACGCGAACTACTACGCGGCCTTCGTCATCGATCCGGACGGGCACAACATCGAGGCGGTCTGCCACGCGCCGGGCTGAACTTCCTCAGCCCGGATTCATCGCCGCGAACATCGTCTCGTACCTGCCGTCGCGTTCCGCCCATCGGCGCGGAAGATCGCGGTCCAGCAGCACCTCGCCGCGCGGCGTGCGGCCGTCCTCCAGCAGCTGCAGCACCTCGGCCACGTAGTCGGCGAGGGGCATCGCGCGCGGATCGCTCGCCTGCTGCGCGCCGGTGAGGCCGGTCTGCACGTACGGCGGCGAAAGCTCCAGCACCTCGATCGGCACGTGGCGCATCTGGTGCCGCAGCGACTGCAGCCAGGAGTGCAGGAAGGCCTTGCTCGCGCAGTAGGTCGGGAAGTCCGCGCGAGGCACGAAGGCCAGCGCCGAGCTCGTCGCCAGGAAGGCGGCGTCGACCTTGCCCTTGAGCAGCGGCAGCACCGCCGCCGCGACGCGCACCACGCCCAGGATGTTGGTCTGCACGATGGCCTCGGCGTCGCCGGCGTTCCAGTCGTCGCTCGTCATGTCCTCGGTGCGCGAGATGCCCGCGTTGGCGATCACGACGTTGAGGTCGGGGAAGCGCGATCGCAGCGTCGACGGCAACCGTGCGAACGAGGACGGATCGTCGACGTCGAGTGCAAGCCCGACGAGGCCGGGCCGCCCGGCGCTCATCTCGTCGAGCAGGGACTGGCGTCGTCCGGTGACGATGACACGGTTGCCGCGGTCATGCAGCGCCTCGGCGAGCGCACGGCCGATGCCGCTGGTGCCGCCGGTCACGAGGACGGTGTTGTCGGTGAGTTTCATGGGAAGTCCTTCTGGGGATGCAGGGTTGCTGTGAAGCCGCAAACCAGACCGGCAGAAAGACGCCCAGGCGTGAGGGGCCCGGGCAGGCGATACCAGCGGTCATCGAAAACGGCGTCGTGATTCATCGAGAACTGCCCCGCTGGGCTCCTCTCGACAAAGGACGCGTTGGATGACGGTAACGCCTACGGCAGCGCGAGGAACGCGCTGCGGGGCGAAGTGTAGCGGAGGTCGCCGACGCGGCGCTCAGAAGCCGTAGAGGCTCAACGCGTTGTCAGTGAGGACGACCTCGGTCATCGAGTCCGAGGCCAGCCATCGCGCGAGCCATGCCGGCGACACCGACGTCGCCTGCGCCTGCTCATGGGCGGTGCACGGCCAGTCGCTGCCCCACACCAGCCGCATCGGCCCCACGCGGTCCAGCCAGCGGGCCGCGAGGTCTTCGGCGGCGCACCCGGTCGCCAGGCGGTAGGGCGCGCTCAGCTTCACGTAGAGCCGGTCGTGCTGGCCGGCGACCAGGCCGCTCACTTCCGTCGGCACCGCCGGCTTGCCGAAGTGGTCCACGACGACCGTGAGCGATTCGGGGAGTTGGCGCAGCACCTCCGCGAGCCGCCCGTGATCCGTGTGGATCTGCAGATGCCACGACAGCGCTTCGAGTTGGTCGAAGAGCGGATGGAGTTCTTCGCCGATCCGATGGTCCGTACCGACCAGGTTGAGGCGGATGCCGCAGACACCCAGCGCGTCCATGCGCCGGAGTTCGCTCACCGCGAAGTCGGCCGCGACGACGGCAACGCCGCGCAACTGCGCGGGCCGGTCCGCGAGGATCCGCAGCAACTGGCTGTTGTCGGTGCCCAGGAAGCTGGGCTGGACCAGCACGCCATGCGAGATCCCGTGCGGTGCGACCGCCGCGTCCCACGCGTCGATCGGAGCGGCGTAGGTCGGTACGTAGCGCGATCCCGGCGCCCCGGCGGTCGTCAGCGAAAACGCGTGGAAGTGCGTGTCGACCACGGCCGTGAGAGTCGCGGCGGGCGTGACGGCGGGCTTGACGGCGGTGTGGGGCGTCGGCATCATGAGCGAATTCTAGTCCTATAGAGGACTATAGGAAAACAGTCTTGGGAAACGCCAGTACTTCCAGCATCGCCAGCGCCGCGGGATCCGCGGACGCGGGACTCGCCCCGACCGCGGGCGTCAGCCGTTACGCGCAGCTCGCGCAGGACCTGCGCCAGCGCATCGTCGGCGGCGAGTGGTCCGCCGGCGCGGCCATTCCGTCGGAGACCGATCTCGCGCAACGCTTCGGCGTGGCGCTCGGCACGGTCCGGCAGGCTGTCGCCATGCTGGCGGCCGAAGGCATCGTCCAGCGCGTGCACGGCAAGGGCACCTTCGTCACGCAGGGCTTGAACGGCCCCTCGCTGCTGCGCTTCTTCCGATTCCGTGGTCCGGCCGACGGACCGCCGACCGCGCAGGTCCGACGCTGCCAGACCGTGCGCCTGCGCGCGGCCGAGGCGCAGACGCTCGGACAGGCGACCGGCGACAGCGCGCTGCGCGTGAAGCGGGTGCGGCTGCTTGACGGCAAGCCAGTGCTGGCCGAGGACATCCTGCTGCCGCTCGATCGTTTCGCGGCGCTGCGCGACTTGCCACCGAGTGACTGGGAAGACCTGCTCTATCCGATGCTGGCGCGCCTGTGCGGCGTGACGGTCGCGCGCGCCAACGATGAACTGACCTTCGGGCATCTGGACGCCGCGACCGCGGCGCTGCTGGACCTGCCTGAAGGCGCGCCCGGGATCCGCGTCGACCGCAAGGCCTTCGACCTCGGCGGGCAGTGCATCGAGCTGCGCACCACCTGGGGCGACGCCACCGCTTTCCACTACAGCGCCGAGACGCGCTGATCTTCTTTCCCTGGAGACCCACGATGATCCAACGACGCCATGCCGTGCTGACGGCGCTGGCCCTGGCCGCCCTGACCAGCTTCTCCGGCGCCGCCTCGGCGCAAGCCTGGCCGACCAAGCCGGTGACCTTCATGGTGAGCTACCCGCCCGGCGGCGGCGCGGACCTGATCGCGCGCCTGATCGCGCCCAAGGTCGGCGAAGCGCTCGGCCAGACCGTCATCATCGAGAACCGCCCCGGCGGCAGCGGCCAGATCGCCGCCGGCGCCGTGTCGCGCGCGCCGGCCGACGGCTACACGCTGCTGTTCGACGCGTCCTCGTACGCGGTCACGCCGACGCTGTTCCCCAACTCGCCCTACAAGCACGGCAAGGCCTTCAAGACGGTCGCGGTGACGGCGCTGTTCCCCAACGTCGTGCTGGTGAACGCGCAGTTCCCGGCGAAGAACGCCGCCGAGCTGATCACCGCGGCCAAGGCGAAGACGGACGCGGTCGCGTTCGCGTCGTCGGGCAACGGTTCGGCCCAGCACATCGCCGGCGTGCTGTTCGAGCAGGCCGCGAAGGTCGAGATGATGCACGTGCCCTACAAGGGCGGCGGTCCCGCGCTGACCGACGTGATCGGCGGTCAGGTGCCGGTGTTCTTCGGCAACGTCGCCTCGACGCTGCAGTACGTGAAGCAGGGCAAGCTGCGTCCGCTGGCGGTGAGCGGGAAGAAGCGCTCCGTCGCGCTGCCGGACGTGCCGACCGGCGCGGAGGCCGGCCTGCCGGGCTTCGAGATGTACGAGTGGAACGGGCTGTTCGCCCCGGCGGACACGCCGGCGCCGGTCGTCGAGCGCCTGTCCAAGGCCGTCCAGCAGGCGCTGGCCTCGCCCGAGGTCAAGGCGCGGATCGCGGAACTCGGCGGCGACGCCTTCCACGGCGGCGTGAAGGAGTCCGAGAAGTTCGTCGACGCCGAGCTCAAGCGCATGGCGACGCTGATCAAGGACCGCAGCATCACTGTTGAGTGAGCGCGACTCCGCTTTGGGCGCCCCGCGTCGTTGCAAATCCTCGCCATAGCGCTGCTATGGCTCCGGTTTGCGCCTAGCGGTGCATCCCAAACCGGAGCCGCGTGGCGTCAGTCGCGCAGCATCTTCAATCGAACGAGGCTCTCCGCGGTCGCGACGATCGCTTCCTCGTTCGAGCGCGGCCGCCAACCGAGCAGGCGTCGGGCCTTGTTGCCGGAAGCGTTGAGGTTGCGGTCGAGCAGCGAGGCGACGCTGCGGCCCGCGGGCGTGCCGCGCCCCATCAGCTTCACGAACCAGTTCGGCAGCACGCGCGTCTTCACGCGGTGCGCGGCGGCGCCCAGCTGCCGCTTGAGCACCCTGGCGATGTCGACCATCCACAGGCTGTCGCCGGCGGTGGCGAGGAAACGCTCGCCGTTGGCGGCCGGATTCGTCATCGCGCGCAGGTGCAGATCGGCCACGTCGCGGACGTCGACGACGCAGGTGTTGATCTTCGGGCAACCGGGCTGGCCGTTCATCATGCGCTGGATGATGCCGATGGAATGGGAGGTGTCGTGGCCCAGCGCCGGGCCGAACACCGCCACCGGGTTGATCGCGGACAGCTCCAGCCCGCGGCCTTCCTTCGCGATGAAGTCCCAGGCGGCACGCTCGGCCAGGGTCTTGGACTTCTGGTACGGCCAGACTTCTCCGGACTTGCCGGAGAGGTCGCTCCAGTCGGTCTCGTCGAAGGGGCGCGACATCGGACCGTGACCGGCGCTGATCGCGCCGAAGGCGGAGGTCAGGACCACCCGTTTCACGCCGGCATCCCGCGCCGCGCGCAGCACGCGCAGGTTGCCGTCCACTGCGGGACGGATCCAGTCGTCCTCGGTCGCCTGGGCGCCGGACGGCGTCGGCGAGGCGCCGTGCAGCACGTAGCGGCAGCCGGCCGCGGCGTCGGCCCAGCCGGCGTCGGCCGACAGATCGGCGACGACGAAGCACAGGCGATCGCCGGGTTCGGCGCCGCCGACGCGCAGATGGGCGAGGACCTCCGCCTCGCGCTTCGCCGTGCGCAGCGTGGTGCGCACGCGGTAGCCCGCCGCCAGCAGCGCCAGGATGCAGTGCTGGGCGATGAAGCCGGTGCCGCCGGTCACCAGGACCAGGTCGTTCGAGTTGCTCATGTCTTTCAGGCTCTTTCTGTCTTCCACGGGAGGTGACGTCGATGAACGAAACGATAGAAGGCGCGACTCGAACTGTGAATGCTTGAGCGTCCGCATCACTTGCGCGATAGTTCGGAAATGCAGGCCGATCCGTTCTCCGACATCCTCAAGTTCACGCGCGCCGCGTCGCTGGTCACCGGCGGGTTCCAGGCCGGCGGCGAGTGGGCGATCCGCTTCCCCGCGCCGGACAAGATCAAGTTCTTTGCAGTTGTGAAGGGGCGGTGTTGGGTTCGCATTGAGGGCGAGCCCGAGGCCGCCCTCTTCGAGACCGGCGACGTGGGACTGCTGGCGGCGAAACGGGCCTCGGTGCTGTCCAGCGCGCTGGACGTCGAGCCGGTGGACGCGATGGGGCTCTTCTCGGGCGCGGGTCGCTCGACGGCCACCTTGGGCAGCGGCGAGGACTTCGCGCACATCGGGGGTCATGTCTTGCTCGACCCGGCGAGCAGCCGTCTGCTGGAGGGCGTCCTGCCGCCGTGGATCCACATCCGGGCGGCCTCGCCGAGGGCGACGGTGTTCCGCTGGGTGCTGAACCAGCTCGTCGAGGAAAGGGCTCGTCCGATGGCGGGCACGCAGCTGGTGTCGGAACAGCTGTCGCAGCTGCTGTTCATCCAGATCCTGCGCGCGCATCTGGAAGCCTTGGGTCCGATGCCGGCGGGCTGGCTGCGCGCGCTGGCCGATCCGCGCATCGCGCCGGCGCTGCGCCTGATGCACGGCGACCCGGCGCGGAGCTGGCATCTGGAAGAACTGGCGAGTGCCTGCGCGATGTCGCGCACGACCTTCGCCGTGCGCTTCAAGGAGGTCGCGGGCGTCGCGCCGCTGAGCTACCTCGCCGACTGGCGCATGCGCCTCGCGGATCGCGCGCTGAGGGAGGAGGACACACCGGTGGCGGTGCTGGCGCAGACGCTCGGCTACGCGTCGGAGAGCGCGTTCAGCAACGCGTTCAAGCGCATCATGGGTCGCTCGCCGACGGCGTGGCGCAAGGCGGCGCCCGAGGTGCCCGCCGGCTGACCGGTGGCCGAAGGTCACGCGGCGCAGTCACCTCTGCCGTTTAGGCTTCCGGTCGGATGCATGGGCGTGCTGCTGTGAGGTGCGCCCGCATCGACGCACGGAGCCTTTTGATGATCGAACAAGCCGCCTTCGCTGAACTCTTCCGGGGCCGTCCCGTCCCGCAGGAGTTGTCCCGCCTGCTGGATTTCCAGAACGACCTCGATGCCGAATACACCGAGAGCCTCTTCCTGACCCTGCGGGAAACGAACGGGCTGACGGCGGGTTGGTCGAGGGATCCTGCCTTCCTTGCCCGGCTGACCGCCTTCGGCGTGGCCACCGGCTCGGGCTCGTTCTACGCGCTGTGGAACCCCGAGGACGGCTCCGAGCCGGCACAGTGGCCGGTGATCGTGTTCGGCGACGAAGGCGGGGAATGGGTGATCGCCGGCAACGTGCGCGAACTGCTGCAGCTGGCGGCGTTGGACGTCGAGCCCATGGTCATGCACGACAGCGCGTACTTCTACATCGACGATGAAGACGACGAAGACGACGAAGAGGACGAAGAGGACGAAGAGGACGAAGACGACGGCGAGTACATCGAGGCCATCGTCGCCTACCGCGACTGGTTGAAGGCGACCTTCGATCTGGAAGCCGTCGAGGATCCGGATCCCGTGGTCGAGGCCGCGCAGGCGCGATGGCAGGCCGCGTTCGACGCTTGGAAAGGGCCGTTCGTGCAGGGCGACGAGGTCGAAGGAGCCCATGCCGCGTCGGAGGACGAGCCCGAGGAAGCCGAAGAGGAGGAGGTGGACGAGCCCACGCCCAGCCGTCCCGACACGCCGGAGCGCCAGTTGCTCCTGGACTTCATCTCCGACGAGGCCACCTCGTTGCGCTACGGCGAGCAGGGCAAGTTCTGGCCCAGCCACCATCACCTGATCACGCCCCTGATCGACCAGGCGGGGACGTTCCTCGTGCCGGCGGAGCACACCGCGTTCTTCTTCCATCTGCTCCGGCTGGACCACCCGCCGTCGCTGACGTCGGAGGAGGATTTCGCGCTGCTGCTGCGCGCCTACGAAGGCCTGCGCAGCATCGTGTGGCGCGGCTACCCCGTCTGCAGCCTCCCGTTGCATGCCGCGGTCTTCCTCTTCGGGAACGACCAGTTCGCTCGCCTGCCCGGCGAGCCGGAACCCTCGCTCGCGGGCTACCAGTCGTCGCTGACTTTCCTGCGCTACGCGCGCTCGTTCTCCCACATGCCGGGCATCATGGGCAAGCGCCAGAAGTTCGTCGACCTGAGCGCCGATCGGGCCCTCGTGGCCCGGGTCCGCAAGACGCTGGTGCATGGCAACCAGGAGCTGATGGACGGTCTCGGTCAGCTGTGGCTCTGGGCCTTCGTGTTCCTCGTCCTGCAGGTGGAGGAGGAGGCGCAGCCGGTCATCCGGCAGATCCGCGAAGACGCCGACAAGGCGGGCGATCCCAGACATGTGGAGACGCTGGAAAGATTCATCGCCGCCGCGGCGGGATGACCAGGACGCCTGTCACGCCGCTGTCATCTTCTCGACACACACTCCGGAGCACAACAACAAAAAGAAGAGACGAACATCCAGAACAGGAACGACAAGAACAAGAGCGGCCAGTCCTACGACATGAGCCGCCATCGGAGGAATGAGAGCCTCCTGGACAGGCTGCTGAGGCGCCTGCGCCATGCCAATTGGGCGCGGCACCTTCATCGGCATGAGCAGCGGCAGCGTCAAGCGGCCCGACAGTGGCAGCGGCCCGCGCCGCCGGCCTTTCCCCCACACCTCAAGACCGCCTGGCTGAAGCAGGTCGCCATCGAGCATCCCGGCTGGAAGCCGGGAGAACGCGGTTGGCGCCTCGCGGCCTACGCCCTCGAACAGTTCTTCGACGCCAGTGCCGCCGCCGCGCCGCAGTCCTGCGCGCTGCCGTCGCGGGCGGCGGATCTGGTGTGGCACCTCTGGATCGAGCGCGATCCCGAAGGACTCGCCGCCTGGCAGCTGCAACGCTACGGGCGCACGGTGACCCATCGCGAGCATGAACCCGGCGAGGACAACGGCGCATCGCTCGCCCGCTGCCTGGTCCGCGCCTGCAGGGCGGAACGGAGCTCTCCAGTGCGAGGCGCGCTGCCTCTGGTCTTCCGCGCCGACCGGCTTCTGCGGACCCCCTGCGGCTGGTCCTACGAGCGCTTCCACGGTACGGTGCTGCACACCGACCTCAACGCGGACGGACGACCCTGCGGGCACGCGCACGGGCACGGCACGCTGATGCCGGCGGCGTTGGTCGGGTTCGGCCTCATCGGCGCGCGTGAGGCGGGACTCGCCGCGCGCGAACGCGGAGAGAAGGGCGACAAGGGCGGAGGGAGCGGCTGTGGCAGCAGCTGTGGAAGCAGCTGCGGCAGCGGCAGCGGAGACTGCGGGGGCGGCAACGGAGGAGGATGTGGCGATGGCGGAGGCGGGGACGGTGGAGGGAGCGGTTGCGGGAGCAGCTGCGGCGGCGGCTGCGGGAGTTGACGCCTAGGCGGCCGCGCCCTGCGCCTGCTCGAAGAACCGCATGAGGCTGTACGGCGCGTCCTCGCCGAGGCAGGCATCGAGCACCTCCACCGAGCCGATCGCCGCGGCCGCGCTGCGGGTGAACATCGTGGCCTCATAGATCGACAGCGCCGCCTCCAGATCGCCTGGATGCGCCGCGATCGCTGCGCCAAGCTCGGCGCCGTCGACCATCGCGAGGTTCGCGCCGTCGCCCGCCGGGGCCATCAGATGCGCCGCGTCGCCGATCAGCGTCACGCCGGGGACCCGGGTCCATCGGCCATCCGGAGGCAGCGCGTGGATGGGACGAAGCACCGGATCGGTCTCGCCGTCGGTGATCAGCGCGGTGAGCGCCGGCGCCCAGCCTTCGAACTCCGATGCCACGAGACCCAGCGCAGTTGCAGGCTCGGCGGCTTCGATCTCCGACACCCACGTCATCGGCTTGCGCAGCGCGACGTAGGTGTGCAGGACGCCGTCCGGCTCGCGATGCGCGAAGATGCCTTGGCCCGGCGCCATCGCGAAGAACGCGCCGCCGCCGACGGCTTCGGCACTCTCGGGATGACGGACATCGGCGTCGGACAGGTAGGTCTCGATGAAGGTGGTGCCGACGTACTCGGGCTTCGCCTGCGAGAGCCGCGGACGGACTTTCGACCAGGCGCCATCGGCACCGACGAGCAGATCGGTCGTCGCCGTCGAGCCATCGGTGAAGGTCAGGGCATGTCGACCATCGCCGCGCGCGTCGACCGACGCGAGCTTTCGTCCCCATTGCACCGTGCCTGCGGGCAGCGCGTCCAGCAGCAGCCGACGGAGTTCGCCGCGCCGAACCTCGGGGCGACCGCCCGTGCCGTCGTCGGGTTGGTCGAGCAGCACCGCGCCGGTCTTGTCCAGCACGCGCGAGGCCTGTCCGCCGGGATGGATGAGCCGCACGAACTCGTCGTGCAGCCGCGCCGCCTTCAACGCGACCTGGCCGCTGTCGTCGTGGATGTCGAGCATGCCGCCCTGCGTGCGCGCGGTGGGCGAGGCTTCGGCCTCGTAGACGGTCGAGGCGATGCCGTGGACGTGGAGGACCCGGGCGAGCATCAGGCCGCCGAGGCCGGCGCCGACGATCGCGATCGTGCGTGTCATCTGGAATCCTTCAGGATGAAGTGACATCGCCCGAAGAGGAAACAGGGTCGATGTGCAGCGTAGGTTTGTGGAATGACGTTCCATGATGATGGAGCGGCGTTCCAGATGTGTCAAGATCCGGGCATGGTCAAGAAGACACGTTCGCCTCAAAGGCGGGAGGATTCGCTCTCGCGGGATCGCATCGTCGACGCGTCGATCGAGCTGCTCGACAGCGCCGGGGAGGGCGGTCTGACCTTCCGCGCGCTGTCGGAGCGGCTCGCGACGGGGCCCGGCGCGATCTACTGGCATGTCGCCAACAAGGGCGATCTGCTCGTCGCCGCGTGCGACGCGGTGATCGCGGGCGTGATGGCCGAGGTGATGGCCGAGGTGACGGCCGAGGTGGCGGCCGCGCAGGTGGACGCGAAGGCCGGCGCGCAGGCCGGCACGCCGTCGCCGGAAGACACGATCCGCGCGCTCGCGCTCGGCATGTTCGACGCGATGGACGAGCACCCGTGGATCGGCTCGGCGCTGTTCCAGTCGGCCGGCGCGCTGCCGACGGTGCGCCTGTTCGAATGCATCGGGCGGCAGGTGAGGGCGCTCGGCGCGCCGGCGGCGGGGGAGTGGTCCGCGACCTCGGCGCTGCTGCACTACATCCTCGGTGTCGGCGGACAGAACGCGGCGAACCGGCTCTCCGCGCAGACGCGCGAGCTCGATCGGGAGGACTTCCTCGGCGAGGTGGCCCAGGCATGGACGGCGCTCGACGAGCGCGACTACCCGTTCACGCGATCGGTCGCGGACCAGCTGCAGGGCCATGACGACCGCGGCGACTTCCTCGCGGGGATCGATCTGATCTTGGGCGGGATCAAGGCGTTGACGGGAACCACGGCGCGCAGGCGGGTCGCCGCGCGGAGGTGAGCATGCAAGGAACTCACGAACCACCGACCGGGAACGAACCTGGCACGAGTCCCAGCCCTCGCCATTCGCTGCTGCGCTCTCGCGGCTTCTGGATCGGGGTCGCGCTGGCGGTCGTGATGATCGCTGTGATCTTCGGCTACGTCGAGATCAAGACGAGAGAGTGCCGACTGGTGTGCGGCGAGCAGTCCGCCAAGACGGCCCGCTTCGTCGTCGGCGGGGGCATCGTCCGGCAGTCCGACAAGCCGGTGACTGCACGCTGCGCCTGCGGCGGTTGAAGGCTTGTTGACTGCCGCGTCCGCTGGCCCTCACCCCCGCCCTCTCCCGCAAGCGGGAGAGGGAGTCCGACCGCGGCCCTTCTTGCTGCGTCTCCTTTTTGCGGGAGAGCTGCACGGAGTCCGCGGTGTACCGACTCCCTCTCCCGCTTGCGGGAGAGGGTCGGGGTGAGGGGCGCGCGCAGCGCGCTGGGTCTAGGCAGTCATGCGGCTTCCAGCGCCGATCAGACCCCGAGCGACTCCCGCAGTCGTTGCCCCGCGAACGCCTGTGCCTCGCGGGCCTTCTCCAGCACCGCCGCCGCGCCGAAGAATTCGTGAGCGACGCCTTCATAGTCGCGGCGCTCCACCGGCACCGACGCCTTTTCCAACGCGTCCGCGAGCTTCGTGCTGTCGCTGCGCAGCGGGTCGAGGCGGGCGCTGATCAACGTCACCGGCGCCAGACCTTCCAGGCGCGCGTCGATCAGTTGCAGGCGCGTGTCCTTCAGGTCCTCCTCGCTGCGCACGAGGTGATCCACGAACCACTTCACCATCGCGCGGTTCAGCGGCTTGGCGATCGCGTTCTCCAGATAGGACTCGGTGTTCAGGCTGGTCTGCGCGACCGGATAGACCGCCAGCACGTGGCGCGGCGAGGGCAGTCCCGCATCGCGCGCCGCGATCGCCGTCGCCACTGCTAGATTGCCGCCGGCGCTTTCTCCCGCCAGCGCCAGGCGCGCCGCATCGCCGCCGATGGAGGCGGCGTTCATGGTCAGCCAGCGGTAGGCCGCGAGCGCGTCGTCCCAGGCCGCCGGAAACTTGTGTTCCGGCGCCTGCCGGTAGTCGACCGACACGACGATCGCGCCGCTCTCCTTGGCCAGGCCGCGCGCGCCGCCGTCGTACACCCGACGGTCCGCGATCACCCAGCCGCCGCCGTGGAAGTACAGGATGACCGGCAGTGGTCCCGGAGAAGCCTGCGCCGCCGGCGTGTAGACGGTCGCGCCCAGCGGGCCGTCCGCGCCGGCGACCTGGATGTCGCGCGCCGTCACGCCGGGCACCAGCTGCACCGGATCGCTGCCGCGTCCCTGCTGCGCCAGCAGCGCCTTCACTGCGTCGGCGACCGTCGGCTGCCGGCGCGCCTCGGCGACGTCCAGCTTCTCGATCGCCTTCGGCCCGAGGGCCTCATGCGCCTTTGCGAGTTCGAGTTGATCGTCGTCCGCGCGGATCGCGGCCACCGCGTTGGACACGGCGTTGAGGATCGGATTGGGTTTGCCGTCGTCGGCGGATCGGTCGTGATCGGTCATTGAGATGCTCCGTGAAGTGGCCCCGGGGAGGAGAGCCGCCCGCTCCCTTCGGCAACACCCATGCCTACGCAGCGGTCTCACGCGCCGCGCGTACGCATCGTCAGGACATTCGGATTCATCGCATTCCCGTCCGACCTGTCCCCTTCAACGCTGACGCGTCGGCGGGCATACGGGTCGCCCCCTTGCCCTAGCGGTTGCAGCGGCGGACCTCCAACCCGCGACGCGGACAAACCGGCGCATCCAGGACGCCGTCGGCTGCGTAAAGGGACTCGGGCGGCCACCCTCCGCGCCCGCCTCCACCACATCGTTCCCTCCACAACGAGGAGCACTCCATGACCCCCATCCCGTTCGCCCCCTCGGCGACGACCCTGCGCATCGGCCTGTTCGCCGCAAGCGCGCTCTGCGCGGGCCTGGCCTTCGCGTCCAGCCATCGCGAGGCGCCCTTCATCACCACCGTCCCCAAGGCCGACGCGACCGATTTCTACATGTTCATGAGCTACGAGACCGGCCGCGCGGACTACGTGACGCTCATCGCCAACTACGTGCCGCTGCAGGACCCCTTCGCGGGCCCCAACTACTACGCGATGGACCCCAACGCGCTGTACGAGATCCACGTCGACAACAACGGCGACGCCAAGGAAGACATCACCTTCCAGTTCCGCTTCAAGAACACCTTGAAGGCCACCACACTGGCGATCGGCGACAAGAACGTCGCCATCCCGCTGGTCCAGTCCGGTACCGTCTCCGACGTGAAGGCCGCCGCGCTCAACGTCAACGAGAGCTACACCGTCGACATCGTGCGCGGCGACCGCCGCTCCGGCACGCGGACCCCGATCGCCAACGCCACCGGCGGTGCGACCACCTTCGACAAGCCCGTGGACAACATCGGCAAGAAGACGATCGCCGATTACACGGCCTACGCGGCCAAGCACATCTATTCGGTCACGATTCCCGGTTGCAACCAGCCGGGCAAGGTCTTCGTCGGCCAGCGCAAGGACCCGTTCGCGGTCAATCTCGGCACGATCTTCGACCTGGTGAACGCGCCCGTCGGGCTCATCACCGACCCGGCCCAGATCAACGCCGCGCCCAACACGCTCGACGGCAAGAACGTCACCACGCTCGCGCTCGAAGTGCACAAGAGCTGCCTGGTCGCCGGCGCCGAGCCGGTGATCGGCGGCTGGACCTCCGCCAGCATGCGCCAGGCCCGCATCCTCGATCCCGCGCCCAAGGCCGGCCATCAGACCGCCGACAAGGCCGGCGGCGCCTGGGTCCAGGTCTCGCGCCTGGGCATGCCGCTGGTCAACGAGGTCGTCATCGGGCTGCCCGACAAGGACCGCTTCAACGCCTCCAAGCCCAAGGACGACGCGCAGTTCGCCACCTACGTGACCAACCCGACCCTGCCGGCGCTGCTCGCCACGGTGCTCAACCTGCCGGGCTCCGCGCCGACCAACCTGCCGCGCAACGACCTGGTCACCACCTTCCTGACCGGGATCAAGGGCGTGAACCAACCGGCCAACGCGGTCGCCTCGGAAGAGCTGCGCCTGAACACGTCCATCGCGGCCGTGCCTTTCGCGCAGCAGAACCGTCTGGGCATCGTCGGCAACATCCTCGCCAAGGGCAACGACAACGCCGGGTATCCCAACGGCCGCCGGCCCAAGGACGACGTCGTCGACATCTCGCTGGTGGCGGTGATGGGCGGCCTGTGCGTGGCCAACGGCGATACCGACGCGCTGGGATTCGGCGCGGCCTGCAAGCCGTCCGCGGTGCCGCTGGGCGCCACGGCCTTCAAGCTGCATGACGCCGTCGACCAGGCCGTCGTGCCGCTGCTGCCCGGCTTCCCCTACCTGTACACGCCCATGGGCGGTACGCAGTGAACGAGGAGCCCCTCATGAGCGAATCCTCTTCGAGGCCCTCGGGCCCTTCGGTCTCCTCCGATCCTGACGGACGGTCACCCTCGGCACGCTGGCGCCGTCCGGCGCTCGCGCTGACCGCGGTCGCCGCCGCCGTGATGGTGGCTGGCTGTTTCGGCGGCGACGGGGACGGCGACAGCGGTGTCCCGGGCGATCCCAAGCCGGCATCGGTGCCCGACAGCGCGCTCGGTTCGTCCACGGCCTACACGCAGTTCACGCTGACGACCTCGCAGTCGAGCAGCGAGACCGCGGAGCCGCTGACGGCCGACAACGTGACGACGCCGCCCGCCAGCGAGACCGACGAACCGGCGTCCGTCACTTGAAGGCCGCGCGAGCCCTCGCGCTCGCGTGCGTCGCTCTGGTCGCCGCCGTCGCGTCGGCGGAACCCTTCACGCCTCGTCAGGACGACGAGGTCGTGGAGCGGTTGCCGCTGCGCGCCGGCTCGGCGGGAGAGCGTGCACGCCAGCGCGCCGAGCAGCGCGTGCTGGCGCAGCAGCCGCGCGATCTCGGGCTGGCCTTGCGCGCCGCGCGCGAGGCCGTCGAACGCAGCCGGCGCTACGGCGATCCGCGCGATCTCGGCACCGCGCAGGCATGGCTGCAGCCGTGGTGGAACGACCCCGCCGCGCCGCCTGCCGCGCGTCTGCTGAAGGCGACGGTGCTGCAGGCGCGGCACGACTTCGACCCGGCGCTGGCGGAACTCGACCGGCTGCTGCGCGAACGCGGGCTACCTTCGACCTTGCAGGCGCAGGCGGAGCTCACGCGTGCCGGCATCCTGCAGGTGCGCGGACGATGGGACGAAGCGCGAGCCGGTTGCCACCGGTTGGCGGCGCCTCCGCTGTCGCTGACGCATGGGCACGCGTGTCTGGCGGAACTCGACAGCCTGCAGGGCAAGGATGACGCCGCGACGCAGCGTCTGGCGATGCTCGACCGCGCCGCGGGTGCGCCGCATGCGTGGATCGCGCTGCTGCGCGCCGAGCTCGCCGAGCGTCAGGGGATCGCGACGGCGGGGCCGCTCTATGCACGGGCGCTGCAGTTGGACGATGACCTCTATGTCCGCGCGGCGTATGCCGACTGGCTGCTGGACGCGGGACGTCCGAAGGATGCTGCCGCGGTTGTGCGTGCCGGTCAGCCGGAAGGTCTGGACCAGATCCCCGATGCGCTGCTGCTGCGCCTGGCCATCGCGTGGAAGCGATCGGCCGATCCCGGCGCCGAGCGTGCAGCGACGGAGGTGCAGCAGCGCTTCGACGCCGCCGCGCTGCGCGGCGACAACAGCCACGCGCGGGAGCGTGCCCGCTTCGCGCTGGACGTGCGAGGCGACGCGGCGACGGCGTTGAAGGAAGCCTTGATGAACTGGGCTCAGCAGCGCGAGCCGGCCGATGCGGTGCTGCTCATGCGTGCCGCGCGCGCCGCGAAGCAGCCCGACGCGGCCGAGCCCGTCCGAACCTTCGTCCGCGAGCGATCGATGCAGGACCGGCGTCTCAAGGAGCTCGGATGAACGCGTGCTCCCGACGGGTCCTCGCCGCCTGCCTCGCGCTGGCAGGCGTCATGGGCGTTTCCGTCGCCGAGGCCCACAAGGCCAGCGACGCGTACCTGCAACTGCGAACGGACGGCACTGCCGCGACGCTGCGCATCGACATCGCCCTGCGCGACCTGGACCGCGATCTGGTGCTCGACGCCGACGACGACGGACTGCTGCGCTGGGGCGAGGTGCGATCGCGCGCGGCGGACATCGAGTCGCTCGCCGACCGCGGCGTGCGGATGGAGATCCGCGACGCGCAGGGGGCCGCCTGCCGGGCCGGCGCCCCCGCGCCCTTGCAGCTGGAGCAGCACAGCGACGGCCGGTATGCGGTGCTCGTGCGGACGTGGACCTGCGCCCACGCGCCGGCGATCGGCACGCTGTCCTACGGCCTGTTCGCGACGACCGATCCGACGCATCGCGGTGTGCTGGTCTGGCGGCAGGGCGGCGCGGCGAAGACCGCCGTCGTCGTGCCGGGAACGGCGGGCATGACCGTCGCACTCGGAGCGCAAACGGGATCCGAGCCTGCCCGGACGCACAGCCTGGCCGGCATCTTCCGCGACGGCGTGCACCACATCTGGATCGGCATCGACCACGTGCTGTTCCTCGTCGTGCTGCTGCTGCCGGCGGTCCTGCGCCGCGAGTCCGGGCAGTGGCATCCCGCCGATGCGTGGCGACCGGCGCTGTGGAGCGTGCTCGGCGTCGTCACGGCCTTCACCGTGGCGCACTCGATCACCCTGGCGCTGGCGGTCTTCGACGTCGTCAACCCGCCGTCGCGCTGGGTCGAAAGCCTGATCGCGTTGAGCGTGCTGCTCGCCGCGCTGAACAACCTGCGGCCGGTGCTGGTCGAGACGCGCTGGCGGCTGACCTTCCTCTTCGGTCTGGTGCACGGCTTCGGCTTCGCGAGCGCGCTGAAGGACCTCGGCCTCGCGCGGTCCGAGCTGGCGGCGCCGCTGGTGCTGTTCAACCTCGGCGTCGAGGCGGGACAGCTGGCGATCGTCGCCGTGCTGGTGCCGCTCGCCTGGGCGGCGCGGCGCTGGCGCGGCTATCCGCGATGGGTGCTGGGCGCGGGATCCGCGATCGTCGCGTCGATCGCGATCGTCTGGCTGGTCGAGCGTCTCTTCGATGTGCAGATCCTGGGAGTGGGCGGATGACAGCCGATCTTGTGATGGCCATGGCCGCGGTGACGCTGACGATGAGCCTGCTCAGCACGGCTCGCGCGGCTGAGCCGGCGACGGACGTGTCGAACGGTTCTACATCTTCGACGGCGGCCGCGAACGCCATCACGCAGACGGTCGCGCTGCAGCGCGTCGAAGTCGAAGGCCGCCATTACGACAACGGCATCGGCAGCAGCGACGCGGCGTCGCAGGGCACGATACGGGCCGGTCTTCTCAAGAGCCGGCCGGTGCTGCGGCCCGGCGAGGTGCTGGAGTTCGTGCCTGGCCTGATCGTCACGCAGCACAGCGGCGACGGGAAGGCGAACCAGTATTTCCTGCGCGGCTTCAACCTTGACCACGGCACCGACTTCGCCACCACGGTAATGGGCGTGCCGGTCAACATGCCCAGCCACGCGCATGGGCAGGGCTACGCCGATCTCAACTTCCTGATCCCGGAACTGGTCGATCGCATCGACTACCGCAAGGGGCCGTACTTCGCCCGCAACGGCGACTTCGCCGCGGCGGGATCGGCGGACATCGACTACCTGCGCGAACTCGACGCCCCCTTCGTCAGCCTGACGCTGGGCGAGGGCCGTTACCGGCGCGCGCTGGCGGCCGGATCGATGCGCATTGCGGAGGGCTTGCAGTTGCTGGGGGCCGTCGAGGCGATGGGCAACGACGGCCCGTGGCGCCTGCCGGAAGACCTGAACCGACGCAACCTCGTCCTGAGCCTGTCCGGCGCTTCCGGCACCGACCGCTGGCGCGTCGGCCTGATGGACTATCGCGCCGACTGGACGTCTACCGATCAAGTGCCGCAGCGCCTCATCGACGCCGGCAGCTTCAATGGCCGGCCGTTCGGCCGCTTCGATGCCATCGACCCGAGCGACGGCGGCCGCACGAGCCGCAGCAGCCTGTCCGGCGAATGGTCTCGCGACGACGGCGATCGCAGCACCCGCGTGGCCGCGTACGCGATGGCGTACCGGCTGTCGCTCTACTCGAATTTCACCTACGCGATGGAGCGCCCCGACACCGGCGACCAGTTCGCGCAGAAGGACGATCGCAAGGTCTACGGCTTCAGCGCGAGCCACGCGGCGGAGACGACGCTCGCCGGGCTGCCGGCCCGCGGAGAGGTCGGCGTGCAGCTGCGCCAGGATCGCGCGCGGGTCGGGCTCTTCGACACGCAGGCGCGCGCGACCACAGGCACGACGCGCGACGACCGCGTGCGGGAGACGCTCGCGAGCGTCTACGGCGACCTCGGTGTAGCGCTCGCGCCCTGGGCGCGCACTGTCGTCGGCGTGCGCGCGGACCAGGCGCGGTTCCGCGTCGACAGCCTCAGCGATGCGACGAACTCGGGGTCCGCGCGGCAGACCCTGGCGTCGCCGAAGTTCTCGCTGATCCTGGGACCCTGGTCGCGCACCGAGCTCTTCCTCAACGCCGGCCGCGGTTTCCACAGCAACGACGCGCGCGGCGTCACGGCGCGCGTCGATCCGCGCACCGGCGATCCGGTGGAGCCGGTGCCGGGGCTGGTGAAGGCGAAGGGCTACGAGCTCGGCGTGCGCAGCGAGATCGTGCCCGGGCTGCAGAGCTCGCTGGCGTGGTGGAAGCTCGACTTCGACTCGGAGCTGGTCTACGTCGGCGACGCCGGCGCCACGGAAGCCAACCGGCCGAGCCGGCGGCACGGCGTCGAATGGAACAACCGCTACGTGCCGGTCCCCTGGCTGCTGATCGACGCCGACCTCGCCTGGACGCGGGCGCGCTTCTCCGATGCCGATCCCGCCGGCGCGCGCATTCCCAACGCGGTCGACCGGGTGGCCTCGTTCGGCATGACGGTGCGCGAACTGGGCCCCTGGTCCGCCAGCCTGCAATGGCGCTACCTCGGCAGCGCGCCGCTGATCGAGGACGACAGCGTGCGGTCCCGTTCCTCGCTGACGACCAACCTGCGCGTGAGCCGCCGCATCGGCGCGAAGACCGAAGTGACCCTGGATGTCTTCAATTTGTTCGACAAGCGGGTCAACGACATCGAGTACTTCTACGAGTCGCGGCTTCCCGGCGAGGCGGCGGCCGTGGCCGACCGCCACGTCCATCCGGCGGAGCCGCGCACGCTGCGCGTCACCCTGCGCCGAAGTTTCTAGAGCGAGGACTGATCCAGATGTGCCTGGCCCGCGTAGAACCGCCCATGACGACCCCCTCCGACGACTCCGGTCCCCACCCGCGGATCGACGCCGCGCCGTCCTCTCTTGCTGAGCGCGACGCCCGACTCGCGGGGCTGATGACCCGGGTGGCGGCGTCCGATCGCAGCGCGTTCGACGAGCTCTACCGGGCGACCAGCGCGACGCTGTTCGGCATGGTGCTGCGCATCAACCGCGACCGCGGTCATGCGGAGGAAGTGCTGCAGGAGATCTACATCACCGTCTGGCGGCAGGCGCCGAGCTTCGACCTCGCGCACGGCAAGGTGCTGACCTGGCTCACGACGATCGCGCGGCACCGCGCGATCGACAGCCTGCGGCGCCGGGCCGCGCAGCCGTCGACCATCAGCCACTTCGGCGCCCTGGGCGGACGCGACGGCGGCGGAGACGGCCAAGGCGGGGAGGGCGAGCGCGACCTGCTCGACCACCTGCCCAGCGAACAACCCAGCCCGCTGGACCTGCTGGACGACGCCAACCGCGCCCACGCGCTGGAACGCTGCATGTCGCAGCTCAGCGGCGAGCAGCGCAGCAGCCTGGCGCTGGCCTACTACCAGGGTCTGTCGCACGCCGAGGTGGCCGAGCACATGAGCCAGCCGCTGGGCACGGTGAAGAGCTGGGTACGGCGCGGGCTGTCGAGCCTGCGCGGCTGCCTGGACCGGGCGACCGAACGGTTGGCGACGATGGGCAGGGCGATCTGATGGACTACGGACATCCGGAACGCGCGGAGCGGCTGGCCGCCGATTACGCCGTCGGCACGCTGCGCGGCGGCGCTCGTCGCAGATTCGAGAAGCTGTTGCCGGCGCATCCCGCGCTGGCCGCCGCCACGGCGACCTGGACTGCGCGTCTGCAATTGCTGGCGGGGCAGGTGGCCGCCGTCGAACCGCCTGCCAGCGTGTGGGCGACGATCCAGATGCGTCTGTTCGGCGCCTCCGACAGCGCGCCGTCGTCGACGCAGTCTTCGACATCGACGTTGCCAACGCCAACGCCCACGCAAACCTCAGCGACAACGGATGTGCGCCCGGCGGCCAACGATCGCCCAGGCGCGCTGCGGTTCTGGCGCGGACTCAGTGCCGTGGCCCTCGCGGCTTCCGTGGTGCTGGCGGTGATGGTCGCCCGGCCTGTGCCCGAGGCGGCGCCCATCGTGGTGGTGCTGCGCAGCACGCCGGAGGGCGTGGAGCTCGTCAAGACCGGCTTCGTCGCCAGCGTGTCCGCGGACGGACGCGCGCTGGTGCTGAAGCCCCTGGCGCCGGTGGTGATCGACGCGGCCCACGCGCTGGAGCTCTGGGCCGTGCCGAAGGCCGGCGCGCCGCGCTCGCTGGGCCTGATCGCGGCCGGCGATGTCCCGACGACGGTGACGCGCGCGAACCTCCTCGACGACACCCAGGCCTTTGCTGTCAGCCTGGAGCCCAGCGGCGGCTCGCGCACCGGCAAGCCGACGGGGCCGATCGTGTCGGCGGGCGGGATCTGAAGGGGCGCGCCAAGACGCACGAGGCGCCGATCCGGTGAGAGGTCTCCCAATGGGGTGTTCTTTTGTCGTACTGGGTTGTCCCTGATGTGGAGGACCTTGTCGAAAACATCGACGCCCGCTCGTCGTGTCTACGATGACCCCCCAACCCCAAGGAGACCCCATGCAAGCGAAGAACACGATCTGCGTCTGGTACGACAAGGACGCTGAAGAGGCCGCGCGTTTCTACGAGAAGACTTTCCCGGACAGCAAGGTCGGCCGCATCGCGCGCGCGCCGGGCGACTATCCCTCGGGCGTCGAGGGCGACGTGCTGGTGGTCGAGTTCACGGTGATGGGCATTCCCTGCATCGGCCTGAACGGCGGGCCGGGTATGAAGCACAGCGAGGCGTTCTCGTTCCAGGTCGCGACCGACGACCAGGCCGAGACGGACCGGCTCTGGAACGCGATCGTCGGCAACGGCGGTCAGGAGAGCGCGTGCGGCTGGTGCAAGGACAAGTGGGGCATCTCGTGGCAGATCACGCCGCGGGTGCTGTCGGAGGCGCTGAACAACCCCGACCGCTCGGCCGCCAAGCGCGCCTTCAGCGCCATGATGGAGATGCACAAGATCGACGTCGCCAAGATCGAGGCGGCGTTGAAGGGGTGAGCCCCTGAGGCACTGAGCCACCGATCGCCTGCGCTCAGTTCTTGGCGATCACCTTGTCGGCGAGCTTCTCCAGCAGGTTGAGGAGCTTCTCGCCGACCAAGGTGTGAAGATTCTTGGTCGTGACGTCCGGCTCGGTCTTCACCGACGAGGAACTCCGGATGATCGTCAGCAGGATCATCGTGGGCACCGAGAAGAGCGCGATGACCGTGGTCACGACGATGTGCCACTTGTCGGCGGAGACGGGAGGCCAGTGATCGAAGACGCCGACAAACACGCTGAGTGAGAACAGCCCTGCGGCGTAGAGCACGGCCGCGGTGGCCAGGCCGCCGCGTCCAGCCCAGGCACGGAGGCTCAGGTCAAGCTTCTGCGGCTTGCTCATGAATCGGTCTTCGACCATTTCGGCTTCTTTGACAGGGCTTGCCGCGGCGGTCATCTCCAGAGCCGAGATTGCGGGCAACTTCGGAAGTGTTGCTTTAATGGGGCGAGGCATGCGGCACCATCTTGGCGAAGTGTTTACGGATGACGTCGTCTCGCATCACGGTGATCTTCGCGTTCCTCGTTTCTTCCCAAGGTCCGCCGGGGTCGTGGGCGAGTGCCGACAGTTGATACCTGTTGAGCTTTCCGTACCGGCCCAGAATCTGATCGACGTAGAACCAGAATCGCTCGTCCTCCTGGCTGGGTATGAGGGGAACGAACTCGCATGTCTCGGGCTGGAACTCGGGCAGCATCTCGATCGCCTCGGCCTCGAACTCCTTGAGGCGGTAATAGAGCGATGAGAACAGTGGCCCGTATTCCCAGGCTTCGGGACGCTCGGAGACAACCGATTGCCCAAGAAGCGTCAGCGTCCACGCGTGAATGAAGAAAACGAGCTTCTGAATCTCCAGGTGGACGAAATTGCGTCCCGCCTGTTTTCCGCGGTAGACGAATGCATTGGCGACGAGTGCAGGTGCGTAACTCATGGCATGCGATTATCCGAGCGCATCCCGGCAGCGAAAGCGATTCGGCGGGGGAGGTGGACTCCCTCTCACGGGGGAATCGCGCCATTCAATTCGACGGACTTCTGACGATGAGTGACAACGACGAGTGGGGTGACCTACCCACAGCACTGGGTCAACTGCTGAATCGCCGCTTCGAGCACATCGTCGTGTTCAGCGGCGCCGGGATGTCGGCTGACAGCGGCATTCCGACCTTCCGTTCCGGCAGCAATGGGCTGTGGGGCGAATTCGATCCGCAGCAGCTGGCAACACCTGGCGCCTGGCAGCGGGACAAGGAGACGGTCTGGGGCTGGTACGAATGGCGCCGCGGGCATGTGATGGCCGCCAGGCCGAATCCGGGCCATGTCGCGGTGGCGCGCCTGCAGCGCGAATTCGGCGCGCAGGTCGTGACGCAGAACGTCGACGACCTGCATGAGCGCGCGGGCGTCGAAGGCGCCTTGCACCTGCACGGCAGTCTCTTCGCGGCGCGATGCGACCGGTGCGGCGCACGCGCCGCGCTGAATGATCCGCCGCCCGAAGCGCAGCGTCGACTGACGCCGCCGACCTGCGCGGCGTGCGGCAAAGGCTCGATCCGCCCGGGCGTGGTGTGGTTCGGCGAGCAGCTCGACGACGAGGTCGTGAACGCGGCGGCGCAACGCATCGCCGAGTGCGACCTGCTGCTGATCGTCGGCACCTCCGGCGTCGTCTATCCGGCCGCGGGCATGGTGCGGCTGGCGCCGAAAGGCGCGGTGATCGTGGAGATCAATCCGCAGCCGGGCGACGTCGCCGCGAACGTGAGCTTCCGGTGGCAGACGACCGCGGCGGCCGGGTTGCCGGCCGTGGCGGCGCGTCTGTCAGCGGGGGTGTCGGCGTCTCCGTGAGCCGCGGCGCTCAGCCCTTGGGCGGACGCTTGACGCCGTAACGCGGGCCGAGCTCGGTCCACAGGAACTGCGCGTCATAGACCTTGCCTTCGGCGGCCTCGGCCGGCTTGTCGTGGAAGCACTGGATGGTCAGCGTCGTGGCCGGCTGCTTCTGCGTGACCGTCTTGGCTTCGTTGTAGGTCGTCGTCGAGACCGACTTGGTCTCGTTGCCTTCGACCTTGCTCGTGGTCTCGGTCGTCTGCGTCGCCGGCACCTGGTAGCTGCTGGTGAGCATGTCGTTGCGCTCCTCGACGACGACGAAGTAGCGGTAGCCCTTGGTCAGCGTCACCTCGGCGCTGCGCAGCAGGGCCTGGTCCGCCGCCTTGGACGGCACGTCGTTCTGGTAGCCGGCGAAGGTCACGCGGTAGCGGTCCGGCGACAGCGGCACGTCGTTGTAGCCGTAGCCGCCGAACATGCGGGTGTAGGACGTGAAAGCGCAGGCGTTCAGAAGCGCCAGCGCGCCGATGGCGATCCATTTCTTCATTCAGGGTTCCTCCTCGGGGGACGACTGTCCGGAAGCGCCGTGACCGTCTCATTGCGGTCATGTTGCGGAATGCTTCGGAGTCGTCAGCAATTGCTCGTTCGAATAACGCGGCGGTTCATCATTCGTTGACTGCCGAGGCCGCTGGCCCTCACCCCCGCCCTCTCCCGCAAGCGGGAGAGGGAGTGAGAATGCACCGAGCCATTCGACTCAGGAGCACTGGGGTGGCCCCCTCTCCCGCACTGCGGGAGAGGGTGGGGGTGAGGGCCAGCGGCGTCTCGAACCGCGCAGTCCGGATTGGACCACCAATCCAGGCAAGACCTGTCACCGCTCGAACCGGTAGCCCACGCCGTAGATCGACCGGATGCGGTCCGTGCCGGCGCCCGCGCGCTCCAGCTTGCGCCGCAGGTTCTTGATGTGGCTGTCGACCGCGCGCTCGGTGACCTCGCGGCCGTCCACGTGCAGCAGGTCCAGCAGCTGCGTGCGCGCATACACGCGCCCGGGCTGCGCGGCCAGGATGTGGAGCAGCCGGAATTCGATCGGCGTCAGGTCCAGCGGCTCGCCGCGCCAGCTTGCCGTCCAGCCGGCCTCGTCGATGAAGAGCGCCTCGCTGCCGGCCGCGAAGGCGGCGACCGCGGCGGCCGTCGCCATCTCGTGCGCACGGCCGCGGCGCAGCGCCGCCTTGACCCGCGCCATCACCTCGCGCGGGCTGAACGGGTTCTTCGCGATGTAGTCGTCCGCGCCGGTCTCCAGGCCGGCCAGCCGGTCCGACTCGTCCGCCCGCGCCGTCAGCATCAGGATGGGCACGCTGCTCATCGCGCGCAGCGTGCGGCACAGCGTCAGACCGTCGATGCCCGGCAGCATGAGGTCGAGCAGGATCAGGTCGTGCCGCCGCGCCGTCCACGCGGGAATCACCTCGCGGCCGTCGGCCACGCATTCCGGCTCGTGTCCGGCCGCGCGCAGGTAGTCTGCCAGCAGCGCCGCCAACTTCGGTTCGTCCTCGACCACCAGGACCCGCGACGGGCCCGGCTCCATCGGCATCGGCGCCAGACCCGAGCCCGATCCCGCACCCGACCCGGATGGTGATCCAGATCCCTGCCCCGATCCGGACGTCGATCCTGCGCCGTTCTCAGACATGGACCGGCAGCTCCACGCGCATCCACAGGCCGCCCAGCGGCGAGGGGCGCGCTTCGATGCGGCCCTCGTGCGCTTCCGCGATGCGCTGGCAGATCGACAGCCCCAGCCCCGATCCGCCGCCGCGACGGCTGCGCGACGCGTCGACGCGGAAGAAGCGCTCGAACAGCCGCGGCAGATGCTCCGGCCCGACGCCGGGCGAGGTGTCCTGCACGTCGATCACCGCATGGTCCCCGCTGCGCCGCGCGCTGATGCTCAGCGCACCGCCGGCGTCCGTGTAGCGGCAGCTGTTCTCGACGAGATTGCCCAGCAGCTGCCGCAGCCGACGCTCGTCGCCGAAGACGCGCAGCGGCTGCTCCGGCAGGTCCAGCTGCAGCTTCAGGCCGCTGCCGTGCATGCGTTCGCCGAAGGCGCCCGCCGTCACGTCGATCAGCTGGCACAGGTCGACCTCCGACTTGCGGTAGGCGAGGGCGCCCACGTCCGCCATCGACAGCTCGTGCAGGTCGTCGACCAGCTTGTGCAGGATGCCGACCTCGCCCTGCAGCGAGCGCAACGCCTGCGCGTCGAGCTTGCGCACGCCGTCCTCCAGCGCCTCCAGCTCGCCGTGCAGCACGCCCAGCGGCGTGCGCAGCTCGTGCGAGACGTCGGCAAGGAATTCGCGCCGCATCGCCTCGTTGCGCTGCAGGGTCAGCGCGAGCTGGTTGAAGTCGCGGCCCAGGCCGGCGATGTCGTCGTTGTTGCGCGTCTCGGGCACGCGGACCTCGAAGTCGCCCGCCGCCAGCCGGTGCGTGGCGACGGCGACGCGACGCACCGGACTCAGCAGCCGGCGCGAGATCCAGAACGCGACCGCCCCGGCGAGCAGCACCGCCGCCCCGCCGACCACCCAGGCCGAGCGCAGCTGCGCGTCGTAGAAATGCTTCTCCGCGCCCGGGCTCACCGATTCGATGGGCGTCAGCGTCAGCCAGCCCACGGTCAGCCCGTCGACGATGATGGGCCGCTCCACGCTCGGCTCCACCGGCCCGGCATACCCGGCCACGCGCTCGCGGTTCTCGTCGAACAGCGTGAAGCGCCGCGTCGCGCCTGTCAGCTCGGCCGGACCGTGCTTGACGGCGGGCATGTCGGCCTCCGGCACCAGCGGGCGCAGCAGGCGGCCCCAGAGCTCCGGCTTCTGGCGCAGGAAATCCCAGCTCTTGCCGTTCTCGCGATAACCGGCGGTGACGCTGGTCCGTGCCAGTTCCAGCCGGTTCACGCCCTGCTCGTTGAGGTAGCCGATGAAGTCCCGGTTCAGGTTGATGTGCGAGAACACGCCCATGGCCAGCGCCACCGCCATGGCGGTGCTGAAGACGGCGGCGAAGAGCCGGGCGGTGAGGGTGAACGAGAGCTTCATCCGGGAGAAGGAAAAACGAAGGGGAAGCGCGGAACGGACCGTGGCAGTGTGCCGAAAGTGATGGGTAAACCGTCGACGGACGGGATGATGAGGGCGCCCGCGTGCGACGGGCAAGCCATCCGGGCGGAGGCCGCGCGCCTGACGCGATCTTCAAGGTCTCTCCACATTCGTGGACGAGCATCCGCCGCCATGCCGAAGAAGATTCTGACATCCACGTCGTTGAAGTCCTTGATCCCGTCGCGCACCCCGCGCGCGCCGTCCCTGGGTCCGATCGCCGCGGCGCTGGCCGCCCTGGCCGTGCTGGTGCTCGCCGGCTGCGGCGAGAAGAAGGACGAGACCGCCAAGCGCGCCCCGCCCGAAGTGGGCGTGATCGTGGTGACGACGCAGGACGCGCCGCTGGCGCTGGAGCTGCCGGGCCGGCTGTCCGCCAGCCAGGTCGCCGAGATCCGCCCGCAGGTGACGGGCATCGTGCAGAAGCGTCTCTTCGAGGAAGGCAAGCTGGTCCGCGCCGGCCAGCCGCTGTACCAGCTCGACGCCGCGACCTACGAGGCCGAGCGCGCGCGCACCGCCGCCGCGCTGCAGAAGGCCGAGGCCCAGGTGGCCGTCGCCCGTAGCCGCGCCGAGCGCGATGCGGAGCTGCTCAAGGCCGACGCCCTCAGCCGCCAGAGCGCCGACGACAGCGCCAGCGCGCTGCGCCAGGCGCAGGCCGACGTGGCCGTGGCCCGCGCCGCGCTAGCCGCCGCCCGCGTGCAACTGGACCGGACCCGCATCACCGCGCCGATCTCCGGCCGCATCGAGGTGTCGACGGTGACCGCCGGCGCGCTGGTCACCGCCGCGCAGACGCAGGCGCTGACGACGGTGCAGCAGCTCGATCCGATGCACGTGGACATCGTCCAGAGCAGCGCCGAGATCCTGCAGCTGCGCCGCCAGCTCGACGCCCGCAGCGGCAGCAGCAGGATCAAGCTGGTGCTCGAGGACGGCACCGAGTACGCGCGTCCCGGCACGCTGCAGTTCAGCGGCGTGACGGTGGACCGCGGCACCGGCGCGGTCACGTTGCGCGCAATCGTGCCCAACCCGGACGGCGCGCTGCTGCCCGGCATGGTGGTCCGGGCCAAGCTGCTGGCCGGCGTCGACAGCGGCGTGATCCTGGTGCCGCAGCAGGGCGTGACGCGCTCGCCCACCGGCGAGGCGACGGCGTTGGTTGTCGGACCCGAGAACAAGCTGCAGCTGCGCCAGCTGGTGCTGACCCGCGCGGTCGGCAACCAGTGGCTGGTCGCCAGCGGCCTCAAGGCCGGCGACAAGCTCGCCATCGAAGGTCTGCAGCGCGTGCGCGCCGGTCAACCGGTGACGCCGGTGCCGGCGGGCATGAAGAAGGGCGGTGCCGCAGGTGCCGGTGCAAAGCCGGCGTCGGCCGCGGCCTCCGCCACGGCGGCGGTCGCCGCGGAAATCGGCGGTCCGGCCGCTTCGGCGGCCACCACGGCCCCCACGGCATCCAGCGCGGGACGCTGACACCATGGCCTCGTTCTTCATCGACCGGCCCATCTTCGCGTGGGTCATCGCGATCGTGATCATGCTGGCGGGCGCCGCCGCGGTGCGCATCCTGCCGCTGGAACGCTACCCCGACATCGCGCCCACCCGCATCTCCATCAACACCAGCTACCCGGGCGCGGCCGCCAAGGCCATCGAGGACTCGGTGACGCAGGTCATCGAGCAGAACCTCAAGGGCATCGACGGCCTGTTCTCGATCGAGTCCAGCAGCAACGCCTCCGGCGGCGCCAGCACGGTGCTGAGCTTCGTCGCCGGCACGGATCCGGACCTGGCGCAGATGCAGGTCCAGAACAAGGTCTCGCAGTCGCTGTCGCGGCTGCCGCAGGCGGTGCAGGCGCAGGGCGTGCGCGTGACCAAGGCGGGCACCGAGAACCTGATGGTCATCATGCTGACCAGCGACAACCCGGCGGTGACCTCCGCCGACCTGGGCGACTACCTGTCCAGCACGCTGGTCGACATCGTCAGTCGCATCGAGGGCGTGGGCGACGTCAACGTCTTCGGCTCCGGCTATGCGATGCGCATCTGGCTGAACCCGGCGCAGCTGCAGCGCTACGCGCTGGTCCCGGGCGACATCCGCAGCGCGCTGCTGGCGCAGAACACCGAGGTCTCGGCCGGCCAGCTCGGCGCCCAGCCGGCGCCCGAGGGCCAGCGCCTGACGGCCATCATCACCGCGCGCGCCAAGCTCACCACGGCCGAGCAGTTCCGCAACATCGTGCTGCGCGTGCAGCCCGACGGCTCCGCGCTGAAGCTGGGCGACGTCGCCCGCGTGGAGCTGGGTCGCGACAGCTACACCACCAACGTCAAGAGCACCGGTCAGACGGCAGCGGGCATGGCCATCCTGCCGGCCAGCGGCGCGAACGCGCTCAAGACCGCGGAGCTGGTGAAGGCCAAGCTGGCGGAGCTCGAACCCTTCTTCCCGCACGGGATGAAGTCGACCATCACCTACGACACGACGCCGTTCATCAGCGTGTCCATCGAGGGCGTGGTGCACACGCTGGTCGAGGCGATGGTGCTGGTCGTGGCGATCATGTACCTGTTCATGCAGAACCTGCGCGCGACGCTGGTGCCGGCGATCGCCGTGCCGGTCGTGCTGCTGGGCACCTTCGGCGTGCTGGCGGTGGCGGGGTACTCGATCAACTCGCTGACGATGTTCGGGCTGGTGCTGGCCATCGGGCTGCTGGTGGACGATGCGATCGTCGTGGTCGAGAACGTCGAGCGCCTGATGCGCGAGGAGGGCATGAGCCCGCGCGACGCGACCCGCGAGAGCATGAAGGAGATCAGCGGCGCGCTGGTCGGCATCGCGGTCGTGCTGTCGGCGGTGTTCATCCCGATGGCCTTCTTCGGCGGCTCGACCGGCATCATCTACCGCCAGTTCTCGATCACGGTGGTGAGCGCGATGATCCTGTCGGTGCTGGTGGCGATGAGCCTGTCGCCGGCGCTGTGCGCGACGCTGCTCAAGCCCGTGCACAAGGGCGAGCATGCGGCGCACGGCGGGCCGTTCGGCAAGCAGCTGGACTGGTTCTTCGGCGGCTTCAACCGCCAGTTCGACAAGTTCAGCGACCGCTACACGGCGCGCGTGCGCTGGCTGACGGCGCGCGGCGTGCGCAGTTTCCTCGTCTATCTGCTGCTGATCGGCGGGATGGCGCTGCTGTACAAGTCGCTGCCGACCTCCTTCCTGCCGGACGAGGACCAGGGCAGCCTGCAGATGCAGGTCCGCATGGCGCCGGGCGCCACGGCCGAGCGCATGGAAGCGGTCGCGCAGGCGATGGAGGCCTACCTGGGCGAGCAGAAGGAAGTGCAGTTCTACAACCTCGTGCGCGGCGCCAACGGCGACCAGGGCTCGGGGCAGGGTTTCATCCGGCTGACCGACTGGAAGGAGCGGCCCGAGAAGGCGCAGGGCGCCGCGGCGCTGGCCGAGCGCTTCAGCCGCGAACTGGGCAAGAAGATCCGGGACGCCAACATCTTCATCGTGCAGCCGCCGACGGTGCGCGGCCTTGGCGGCAGCTCCGGCATCCAGCTCTTCCTGCAGGACCTGGGCGGCGTCGGCAGCGAGGCGCTGGCCGAGGCGCGCGAGCGCCTGATCGACGAGGCCAACAAGCATCCCGAGCTGGCGCGCGCGCGCATCAACAGCCTGACCGAGACGCCGCAGCTGCAGATCAACATCGACGACCACAAGGCGGGCACGCTGGGCGTGGCGACGACGACGATCAACGACACGCTGTCGATCGCGCTGGGCAGCAGCTACGTCAACGACTTCATCGACCGCGGCCGCGTGAAACGCGTGCTGGTGCAGGGCGAGGGCGCCTACCGCGCCGATCCCGACGCGCTGCGCCACTGGTACGTGCGCAACGCCAGCGGCGCGATGGTCTCGTTCAACGCCTTCGCCACGGCGACCTGGCAGAACGGCCCGCGCCAGCTGGTCCGCTACAACGGCAGCGCGGCGTATGAAATCCAGGCCGACGTACCGCCGGGCGTGAGCTCGGGCGCGGCGATGAAGGCGATGGAATCCATCCTGCGCGAGATGCCTCCGGGCGTCGGCTTCGAGTGGTCCGGCCGCAGCTACCAGGAGCGGCTCTCGGGCGACCAGGCGCCGATGCTGTATGCCGTGTCGGTGCTGTTCATCTTCCTGTGCCTGGCGGCCCTGTACGAGAGCTGGTCCGTGCCGTTCAGCGTGATGCTGGTGGTGCCGCTGGGCATCATTGGCGCGCTCGCGGCCAGCCACCTCGGCGGGCAGCAGAACGATGTGTTCTTCCAGGTCGGGTTGCTGACGACGGTGGGTCTTTCGGCGAAGAACGCGATCCTGATCGTGGAGTTCGCCGAGACCTTGCGCGGGCAGGGGATGAGCGTGCTGGAGGCGACCTTGAAGGCGTGCCGGCAGCGATTGCGGCCCATCCTGATGACTTCGCTGGCCTTCATGATGGGCGTGCTGCCGCTGGCCTTCGCGAGCGGCGCGGGCTCGGGCTCGCAACGCGCCATCGGCGTCGGCGTGCTCGGCGGCATGGGCAGCGCGACGCTGCTGGGGATCTTCTTCGTGCCTCTGTTCTATCTGTGGGTGAAGCAGCGCTTCAGCCGGGCCAAGCACGTTGAACCGACTCCGGACGATGCAGCCAAGGCGTCGGAGGTGAAGGCATGAAGACCGTCGCCCTCCTGCCGCTGCTGTTGGGCCTGAGCGCCTGCGGCAGCCTCGTTCCGAGCACCGACACACCGCGTCCCCCGCTTCGGGAAGACTTCCGTCCGAAGGCGGCATCGGCCGCCGAGCCAGCGCCTTCTGCCCCCGCGGCCTCGCACGAGTGGCGCGGCTTCTTCGCCGATGCGCGACTGGACGAGGTGGTCGCGACGGCGCTCGACCAGAACCGCAGCCTGCGCGCGAGCGCGGCCGCCGTCGAGCGCGTGCGGGCGCAGTACCGCGTGACCGCGGCAGACCGTCTGCCGGAGATCGGCGTCGGCGCGTCCGCGACGCGCCAGCGCACGATCAACGGCGAAGGCGCGACGACGACCTACGGCGTCAACCTCGGCCTGGCCAGCTACGAGATCGATCTCTTCAACCGCCTGGGCAGCCTGGAAGGCGCGGCGCTGTCGCGCTTCCTCGCCGAGCAGGAGACGCAGCGCAGCGCGCGGCTGAGCCTGGCCGCAGAGGTCGCGACCGCGTGGTTGTCGCTGGCGGCGGCGCAGCAACGCCTGGCCCTCAACCAGGAATTGCGCGACAGCCAGCAGCGGTCGCTGGACCTGGCGGAGCGTCAGTACGCGCTGGGCGCGGCTTCCGGACTCGATCGTGCACGTGCGCGCACGGCCTTCGAATCCGCGCGCGGCGACGCGGCGGAAAGCGTGGGCGCAGTGACGCAGGCGCGACTCCAGCTGGAGCTGCTCGTCGGTCAGCCGCTGCCGGATCGGCTGCTGCCGACCGCGCAGGAGGCGCAAGGCGCAACGAGCCTATCCAACGCCTCCAACGCCTCGAACGGTTCAAGCGCTTCGGGCGCTGCGACGGCCTCGGGCGTGACGGCGTTGCCGGCCATCCCCGGCGGCCTGCCCGCCGAGGTGCTGCTGCAGCGTCCCGACCTGCGCGCAGCCGAGCAGCGCCTGCGTGCGGCGGCCTTCGACGTCGGTGCGGCGCGCGCGGCGCGCTTCCCGCGCCTGACGCTGACGGCCAGCGCCGGCACGCGCAGTCCCGATCTGGACGGCCTCTTCAAGAGCGGCAGCGGCGTGTGGAGCATCGTGCCGCAGATCGATCTGCCGATCTTCGACGGCGGCCAGCGCCGCGCGCAGGTCGAGGTCAGCGAGGCCAGCCGGCGGGAGGCGCTGGCGGGCTACGAGTCCGCGCTGCAATCGGCCTTCCGCGAAGTCGCGGATGCGCTGGCGGTGCGCGACCAGCTCGCGGAGCGGCTGGATGCGCAACAGGCGCAGGTCGATGCGGCGGAGCAGTCGCAACGTCTGGCTGAACGCAGCTACCGCCTCGGCGGCAGCAGCCAGCTGGAATTGCTCGACGCGCAACGTCAGTTGACGACGGCCAAGCGCGCGCTCGTGACGCTGCGTCAGACCGAGCAGAGCAATCGCGTGGCGTTGCTCAGGGCGCTCGGCGGCCGTTGGACGCAATGACGGTGCAATGACGGCGCAGTGATGGCGCCGTGCGCCGGGGTGGGGGCTCAGCGCCCCGACTTCGGCGACGCCTCGCCCTGGAGCAGCGCGGTGAGCAGGCACTCGATGAAGCCGTCGCAGTTGCTGCTCGCGCGGGCGCGGTCGCTGCGGTCCTGTGCGGCACCGCTCGCCTGACGCGCACCGGCGCGTTGCAGGTCGATCGAGGCCTGCTGTTCGCGGGCGGCGGTTTCCCCGGAATGCGTGGCGCAGCCGGTGCTCAGCGCGGCGGCGATCGCCAGCATGAAGGGCAGGCCGAGGCGGCGGGTGATGGTCATCTGTTGCTCCCTGGATTCGTGTGCGTGCGCGCCCGTTCTTGTGGGTGTGGAGACGGTCGGGAGACCGTGTTCGAGCGCGACAGCGGCGAAGTATTCCTCAAGCGCCGGAGGTCTGCAGGAGCGCGTGGCGGTGATTTTCGCTTTCGAATAAATCGAAAATAAAGCTTTCGATTTATGTTGTAAGGAAAGAAAAAAACGTGGCGTAAACGATATTCGAAAGAATTCGGTGACTTTCTAGACTGGCCTGGTCATTCACCACGACCAGGGGACTTCATGAAGCAAGCCACGCGTCCGAACGCCAGGTTCAACTCGGCGTTCAACACGTTCACCCGTCTTTCCGCCGTCGTCGCGCTGGCCGGCGCGGCCGCCGGATTCGCGACCACGGCCGCGGCGGCGCCGACCGGTTTCGGCCTGATCGCCTACTGGGGCGAGACCGCCAGCACCTACGGCGGCCAGGTGCCCTCGGGCAGCTACGTCGTCATCAATCCCAACAGCGGGGCGCAGGGACTGAGCGCGAGCCAGGTGACCAACTGGAAGGCGGTCATCGCCAACATCCGCGCGCAGGGCGGCAAGGTGCTGGGCTACGTGCCGACCGGCTACGACCGCAACACCGCGGACGAACTCGCGCGCTACAACGCGATTCCCGCCGAGCTCTCGGCCTACAAGAACACGCTGGGCGGCGTGGACGGTTTCTTCTTCGACGAGGCCGCGCACGACGACGCCGCGCTGAGCGACGCGCAGAAGTGCAGCGGCACGCCGTCGAAGTGGGCCAACGTGCGTTCGATGGTGTCGGGCTCGGGCGCGGGCGGCATCAAGGTCTGGAACGCGGGCTGGCCGGGCGCGAGCGGCTGCTTCGTCAGCGCGGCGCAATCCGGCGAGCACATCGTGATGTACGAGGCCGCGTACGCCGACTACCTCAACGGCGCAAGCTGGCTCAACGGCGACGTGCAGAACCTGGCGACCTCGCTCAACGTCAAGACCTGGCTCCTGATCCACTCCGCGACGCAGGCGCAGATGCAGGCGACGCTGCGCGGCACGACGGCCAACTACGTCTACGTGACCAGCATGACCTACAACCCCAGCCTGCCGTGGGGCGGGCCGATCTGGAACTACACGCCGACGTATTGGGGCAACGACACGACCAGCGGGACGGAGCGCTGGTGCCTGAAGAGCTTGAAGAGCGGCGGCAGCTGCTAACGCTGCCTTAACACGTCCACGAGTCCCTCTCTCTCATGGATCGACCCGGTGCCGGCGCCGGGCGATCTCCCCAAGAATGCGCGCATTCAAAAAAGCGTTTCTTGGAATGAGGGAGAGAGGAATGAATCAATCTCGTCGGCGGCGCCTTGCCGCCTGGGCGCATGCGTCCGTGTGTGTGGCGATCGGCACGCTAGGATTGATGAACGGGGCCGCGAACGCGCAGGCGGCACAACCCGCTGCGGCTGCTGCGGCCGCAGCGGCGAACAAGGGCGCTCCGCCCTCGATCGCCGATTTCTTCCGCGATCCGATGATGCGGCGTCCCAAGATCTCGCCGGACGGCCGCGCCATCGCGCTGGTCGTCAGCAGCGCGCAGCACGATCGCAGCGCGCTCGCGGTGATCGAGCTGGACCAGGGCGGCCGCGCCACGCAGGTCGCCAGCTTCGTCGATTCCGACATCGCGCGCTTCGACTGGGTCGGCAGCAACCGCCTCGTCTTCACGTCCGGCAAGGACCAGGCGGGCAAGCGCAGCGACTACAACACCGCGGGCCTGTGGACCGTCAAGCGCGACGGCTCCGAACGCCGCCAGCTGATCATGACCCGCTACGCGCAAGGGCAGACCGGCGAGACGCGCGTCATCTCGCGGGCGCTGCCCTACGAATGGGTTTTCCTCGGCACGCCGGACGACGACACCGGCGAGGTCATCGTCGGCTACGGCCGGTACGACGCGCGCGGCGATCTGAAGTCGGTGCAGCTGGCGCGCCTCAACGTCGAGACGCAGCAGCGCCGCATGCTGGACACCAAGTCCCCCGAGAACGCCGTCGGCTGGAACCTCGACCCCGTCGGCGAACCGTGGGCGCTGAAGACGCGCGATGAGGACCGCGAGGCCCTCTACTTCAAGACGGCCGACGGCACCTGGACGCTGGCGCAGGAGGGCAACTACGTCACCTCGCCGACCGTCACGCCGCTGGCGTCCGACGGCCGCGACCTCCGTCTGGTCATCAGCAGCTCATCGGGCACCGACGCGCTGTATCGCATCGATCCCAAGACCCTGAAGAAGGAGGCCGAGCCGCTGGTGTCGCTGGCGGGCTTCGACTTCGACGGCGAAGCCGTCTTCGACGCGGAAAGCCGGCGCCTGCTCGGCCTGCACTTCGTCAGCGACGCGCCCAACACGCACTGGTTCGATGCGACGCTCAAGCAGATGCAGGCCAACGTCGACGGCGCGCTGCCCGGGCGCATCAACACGCTGCAATGCCGGCGCTGCCTCAAGACAGGTCGCGTGCTGGTGACTTCGATGTCGGACACGCAGCCGGAGGAATACTTCTTCTACGACCACGCCGCGAAGAAGCTGAGCTCGATCGGCGCGTCGCGCCCGTGGATACGCGCCGCCGACATGGCGCACGTCGAGCAGAGCCGCATCGTCGCGCGCGACGGGCTGGAGATCCCGGTGACGGTCACGATGCCGCGCGGCAAGGCGGATGGACCGCGTCCGGCGGTGGTGCTGGTGCACGGCGGTCCGTTCGTGCGCGGCACCACCTGGGGCTGGAAGGCGGAGGCGCAGTTCCTGGCCTCGCGCGGCTACGTCGTCATCGAGCCCGAATTCCGCGGCAGCTACGGCTACGGGAGCAAGCTGTTCCGGGCAGGCATGAAGCAGTGGGGCGAAGGCATGATCGACGATCTCAGCGATGCGCTGGCGTGGGCGGTCAAGCAGGGCTGGGTCGACGCGAAGCGCGTCTGCATCGCCGGCGCGAGCTATGGCGGCTACGCGACCCTGATGGGCCTGATCAAGGACCCGGGCCAGTACCGCTGCGGCGTGAGCTGGGCCGGCGTCACCGACCTCGACTACCTGTTCAGCCTGGACTGGAGCGATGAGAGCGAAGCGGGACGTCGATACGGCCTGCCGGCGCTGGTCGGCGATCGGGTGAAGGACGCCGAGATGCTGCGTCGCACCTCGCCGCTGCGCCGCGCCGCCGACCTGAAGGCGCCAGTGCTGCTGGCCCACGGCTATGACGATCGCCGCGTGCCCATCGACCACGCGTCGGACTTCCGCCGCGCGCTCGACAAGGCAGGGCACACGGACCTCGAATACGTCACCTACGAGGGCGAAGGCCACGGCTGGCGCAAGCTGTCGACGGAGGTCGATTTCTACGGGCGGATGGAGCGCTTCCTGGCGAAGCATCTCCAATAAGGAAAAAGGCCTCGCCGGGAGGCGAGGCCTTTCAACTGCGGGAGGCCAGGCGCGGGCACTCCACGGCGCAGGGGGCGTCCCTCCGGGAACCCCCAGCACCATTCCGGCCCCACTCACAGCCGCAGACTGCGGACCGAGATCTGCGGGGGCAGGTGTTGCGCTGGTGCGGCTTACCAGCCGATCGTGTACGTCACCGTCGTCGGCGCGTTCGTGTGCAGGGACGGGCTGAAGCCGCCGACGTCGTCGTAGGCGAAGCCGTATGCCAGGCCGTAGCCGTTGGCAGCGCCTTCCGTGCCCTTGATCGAGTGGTCATGCCAGAACTTGGCGAACCAGTTGCCGCGCGTGCCGGCCGGGTAGAAGGCCGCCGGACGGTACCAGTCCGCCGGCGTCGCCAGCACGTGGCGGTTCAGCGCCGCGCACACCTGCGCCTGGATCTGCAGCTGGATCGACTTCGCCGCGTCGGCCGGCGTGTCGACCTGGAAGCTGCCGTCGGGCTTGCGCGGATCGTCCAGCTTGCCCGCACCCAGGAACACCTCGGCCGTGTTGGGCTTGCCGTTGATGTAGTACGTGCCGTTGGAACGCCCGCCGGTGAAGACGAAGCGGTTGGTGCTGCCGTCCACGCGACCGCGGAAGGTGCCCAGGTTGTCCAGCGTGAAGACCAGGTCCTGCGTCTTGAAACGGTTCCACATGTCGCCGATGTAGCCGTCCAGGTAGGCACCGTTCACGTCGCCCGGGCGGAAGCTCGCATGCGCAGGCGCCAGGATGCGGGTACGGTAAGGGACGTTCGGGAAGTTGGGATCCGCCAGGCTGCGGAACTCGACCGGCACTTCCTGCTGGAACTTGGTGAACAGCGCATCGCGCGATTCGGTCAGCGGCTCTCCCACCGTCTTGTCGTAGCCGCCCAGACCCTGCACGCGCAGCTTCAGCGGGAAGCCGAAATGGTCCACGCGCGTGGTGTTGATGAAGATGCCCTGGTCCGGCTGGCCCTTGGGAATGAGCGCGAATTCACCGAAGTCGAAGATGACGTCCAGGTTGGGATCGCTCGAGTTTTCGATGTTGGCGCCGGCGTAGGCGATGTTGCCCGCGCCGTCGGTGTTGACCTCGATGAACATGGGGCTGCCGACCGACATCAGCACGCGCGCCGAGTTCACCGGCGGGATCGTGATCTGCTTCGTCTGCGACAGCGGGAAGAAGTAGTTGGCGTACTTGCGGCCGTTCTTCGTCACCGTGTTGTCGGACAGGCGCATGGGCACGACGTTGCCGCCGGCGTCCACGTGCACGAACTCGCCCGTCTGCCAGCTCTTGCCGATGATGGCCCAGTACACCTGCGAATCGGGCCAGCGGCCGTTGGTCGCGTTCTCGATCTTGAAGGTGGTCCTGGCGTTCCAGTCGGCCGGGTTGCCCGGATTCCCTGGATTGCCCGGATTGGTCGGCGTGCCCGGATCGGTCGTGCCGCCGCCGGCCGTGACCGTCGCGGTGAAGCGCGCGCTGTCATAGGCCGGGTTGCCGTTGTTGTAGGTGAACCAGTAGTCCACGCGGGTGCCCAGGGGCGCGCCGGGCAGTGTCAGCTCGTAGCGCGCCGCGCCGCCGTTGAAGGGCATGCGCAGGTTCTGCTGCGCACCGCCGTTGAGCTGGTAATGCGCGTCGACCCAGGTGGTCGCGACGTTGGACTTGAACCAGAGCGAGGCCTGGCTGCCGTTGTACGCGACGCCGTGCGAGAAGCTCGCGTTGGTCTGCGCCTGCGTGGGCACGCTGACGCTCAGCACCAGGAAGGCCAGGCAGGCGCCCAGCCAGGAGAGGAGACGATTCATGAAGGCTCCAAGAGGTTTCGATGGTGTGCTGGAGGCACCGATCGACGCAGTCCGTGGAACGTTCTGCGACGCTCCAACGGGTCCGCGACTTCTCTCCTGCGCCAACCATCCTAGGGAAAAGCCGTGGATTCTGAAAGCGCTTTCACCATTTCGAGGTATGCGATTGCAACGGCTTGAAAGCGGCGGACCGGCCACGGTCCCTGCAGTCATGGCGTGAGGACCGGTGCGAACAACGGGCGGACCGACAAGGCGGAAGAGGGCGCAAGAGGCTTGAAATGGGGGCTGCGGGCGAAGAGCGCCGCCCGCTGGTACGGACCTCGCTTATCGTCATGGCCGCCTTTTTCCGCTTGCCCGCAGCCGATCCAAGCCCGATTCACGCCCGATGTCGACACCTTCCGCAACGTCTGAAGCCGAGTTCTCCTTCCGCAAGATCGCCGTGCCGGCGTTCGGGCCGTCGATGTTGTTCGGACTGGGCGAGGGCGCGATCCTGCCGATCGTGCCGCTGATGGCGCGGGACCTGGGCGCGTCGGTGTCGATGGCGGCCTTCGTGGTGACGCTGATCGGGCTGGGCTCGCTGCTCAACAACATCCCCGCGTCGGTGATCACCATGCGCTGGGGCGAGCGCTGGGCGATCGTCGCGGCGGGCGTCTGGAGCGCCCTGGGCATGGCGCTGGCCGTGCTGCTGCCCGGCGTGCTGGCGCTGGGCATCGGCTGCTTCATGGTGGGCATGTCCCAGGCCGTCTACAACCTGGCGCGCCAGAGTTACCTGACCGAGGCCGTCCCGGCCGCCTACCGGGCGCGGGCGCTGTCCACGCTGGGCGGCGTGATGCGGATCGGCATGTTCATCGGTCCGTTCCTGTCGGCGGCGGCCGTGCACGCCTTCGGGCTGCAGGCCGCCTTCGGCGTGGGCATCGCGGGCGTGCTGGCCGCGGCGGCCATCGGCGCGCGGCTGCCGGACCTGGAGGCGCCGCCGCATCCCGCGGGCGGCGCCGCGCCGGCGCCGGTCTCGCTGAAGTCCATCGTGGCCGACCACCGCAAGGTCTTCCTGACGCTGGGCCTGGGCGTGATGCTGGTCAGCGCCGTGCGCGCGTCGCGGCAGGCGGTGATCCCGCTGTGGGCGGACCACCTGATGCTGGCGCCGGCGGTGACCTCGCTGATCTACGGCATCTCCGGCGGCATCGAGATGCTGCTGTTCTACCCGGCCGGCCGCGTGATGGACCTGAAGGGCCGCCGCTGGGTGGCCGTGCCGTCGATGGCCATCATCGGCATGGCGCTGCTGGCGATGCCGTTCACCGTCGGCTTCACGACGCTGCTGATCGCCGCGACCGCGATCGGTTTCGGCAACGGCATCGGCTCGGGCCTGATCATGACGCTGGGCGCCGACCACGCGCCGCGCCACGGCCGCGCCTACTTCCTCGCGGTGTGGCGCTTCCTGTCCGACGTCGGCGGATCCTGCGGACCCGCGCTGCTGTCGGCGCTGGTGGCGACGGCGTCCCTGGCCGGCGGCATCGCGGTCACGGGCTTGCTGGCGATGCTGGCGGCGACGCTGCTGGGGATGTGGATCCCGGCGCGGAACGCGGGGACGTCCGCGGCGTCGGGAACGACGGGATCGGCGGGAACGTCGGCAAGGCCGCCAGCGCCTCCGCGCTGATCCCGCGCCGGTCCATCACGGGCGGGACGAGGGCGTCCCGCCAGCGATCCTCGAAGGCGTCGACCTCGCGCAGGTAGCGGACGTGGCTGGCGACGTCGGTGCCGGCGAGCCGTTCGCCGCGCAGCGTCAGTGCAAGTCCCGGCGACAGCCACGACCAACGCTCGATCCACGCCGCCTGCCGCAGGCGCGCGTCGTCGAAGCGCCGCATCAGCGGTCGCAGCACGCGGTCCTGGGCGAGCACCCGCGGGACGAAGCTCGCGGGCCACACCGCCGGCAGCTGCGCGGGGATCGTCGGATGTCGTCCGTACCAGTCGCGGGCGAGGGCGTCCTCGTGGACCTCGCTGTTCTGTTGCGCCTGACGGATCTGAACGATCGCGGCCAGACGGGACGGCATGGGCGCCTCGCGCTGGGCGCCCCACACCAGACCGGCGGGGACGACGAAGGTCAGCGTCAGCCACAGCCCCAACGCGGTGAGCATCGCAGCCGGTCCGGACAACGGCAGCGCGGAAAGCAGTCCGCCCAACGCGACCCATGAGCCGCAGAAAGCTGCCAGCGCGAGCGCCCAGTCTCCGACCACGGCCGCACTCCCGTCCGGATCGAGCAGCAGGGCTGGCAGCGTCGCGATCCAGGCCGTCGCCCACAGCGCGAGGAACCGCCACCCCAGCGCCGCCAGGATCACCGGCAGCATGCCGCGGCGCGCCTGCACGCGCAGCAGGCCGAGGCGGCCCTGCTCGCGCTCCTCCTGCAGCAGTCCGGCACACAACGCCAATGCGACCAGCGGCAGCAGCAGCGCCACCATCGCGGGAACGCCGGGCAGACTGCTGTCGACGAGCAGCGGGTTGCGCAACGGACCGGGCGGCCGCGCGTCGACATGCCGGCTGTCCAGCGTCGCCTTCAACTGCACCGGCAGCACGCGCAGTCGATGGCCGCCGAGCCCGAGCCCGTCGCCGACCGTCATGCGCGTCGCGCCCAGGTCTCCGCGGCCGAGCTGGTAGGTCGCCTGCGCGGCGGCGGGACCGGGTGTCGCCGCGCGGGCCTGCGCGACGGCGGCATCGATGAGCGTCGTGCGTCGCGCCTCGTCGGCCGCCGCGGCGCGTCTCCAGTCGCGGGCCTCGAAACCCGCGGACACGGCGGCGACCAGCAGCGCCAGCAGCAGCGCGCCCAAGGCAATCCATGCGAGCGGCTGTCGTCGCAATCGCATGCCTTCGGCGCGCCAGGTGTCGAGGTCGGGAATGAGGGTCGTGGGACGAAGGATCGCCGCACGAAGGTTCAAGGGGAGAGCGTTCATGAAGTGGGCGTTCATGGGACCAACCTCCGCGCGCTCAGCAGCAAGCCCGCGACCGCTGCCGCGAGCCAGAGCGCCAGCAGTCCGAGATCGGGCAGTGCCGCGCCGAAGGTGAAGCGCCACCCGGGTGGCTCGTAGGTCCACGCCGGGATCGCCCGCCACTGCGCGTCGCCCGCGTAGCGGCTCTCGAAGGAGGTGAGACCGCGCGTGGCGTCGCGGTCCCATTCGTCCATGCGCGAGGTGAAGGTCTGGCGGTATCGCTCCGCCGCTTCCTCGAAATGCCGGCGATGCGCGAGGTCCGTACCGGCCAGCGCGCCGCCGATCGCGCGCATCGGCGCGTAGGGACTGATCGCGGTGAGCGCGCGCAGCAGCGTCTGCTGGCGCAACTGCGCGGCCCACAACGCGTCGAAGTGCAGGGCATGCACGCGTGCCGCGTAGCCATCGCGGAACAAGCGGCGCGCCGCGTTCGCGCCCAGCGGCAGGTCTTCCAGGCGCGTCACGCCGTGCTGGACGAGCAGATCGGCCTCGAAGGCCTTCAGGCGTTGCTTCGCATCGCCGTCGCCCGGCAGGCCGTGCTCGATGTCGCGGCCGATGGCCGACCAGAATGCCTGGCCTGTCGGCAAGGGCGCGAGGCGTTCGACCGCCGCCGCGCCCAGACGCGGCACGAGGAACACCGCGACGACCCAGAGGCCGGTCAGCGTCAGCAGCGCGGCGCGGGAACTGCGACAGTGCGCGGAGACGATCACCGTCAGCGCGGCCCAGACGGCGCAGGAGACGAGCAGCGCGGCGCCGAGCGAGGCGCCCAGCGCGAGCGCCTCGAACGCCTTGATCGCGTCCCTTCCGTCGGCGACCAGCCAGGCGCCGAGCAGCAGTGCCGGCAGCAACACCAGCGATACGGCGGCGCACAGGCCCAGCCATTTGCCGAGGATCATGGGACGCGTCCGGAGCCCGACCGCCTGCAGCATCCGCAGCGTGCCGGATTCGCGTTCTCGCGTGACGGCGCCGTGTCCGAATACGGCGATCAGCAACGGCACCAGCGCGCTCAGCACGAACGCCGGCGTCAGGTCACCGAGACCGATCGATGGCGCGGCATCCGCCGCCGCGGCGAACATCGCCATGTTCCGCTTGTGAGGCTCCAGCCAGATCGCCTGGCCGGTCTGCGCATCGATGCCGGGCTCCACCGCCGCCAGCGGCGCGCTCGGCTTGAACGCATACAGCCCGAAGTGCGCGCCGCGGTGCGGATGCTTGTCGCCCTGGTGGTCCCATTGCGCGCGGGACGCGGTCTCGACGTCCCGTCGTTCCCGCTCGGCGGTCTCGCGCCGTTGCTGCGCCAGCGCGAGCATCGCAGCGAAGAGCAACACCAGTGCGATGCCCAGCACCCATAGCCGACCGTCGCGCAGCTGCGCGCAGGTCTCCTTCATCACGAGGGCAGCGATCATGTCGAGGTCTCCTCGACGGCACGGGGCCCGCCGCGCGCATGCTCCAGGTAGATGCGTTCGAGCTCGTCATGCGCGACGCCGCGCGCATCGAACTCCGCGACGAGGCGACCCTCGCGGAGGATGCCGATGCGGTCGGCGACCTGCAGCGCATTGAAGAGGTCGTGGGTCGCCATCAGGATCGCCATGCCGGCGTCGCGGGCGTCGAGCACCCCGCGCGCGAACTCGTTGGCCGCCGCCGGGTCGAGGCCGGAGGTCGGTTCGTCCAGCAGCATGGCGCGCGCCTGGCGCGCCTTCGCGATCGCGAGGCCGACCTTCTGCCGCATGCCCTTCGAGTACGCGGCGACGCGCTGCGAATGCGCCTCGGCCGGCAGGCCGGCGGCGGCGAGCAGGTCGCAGGCCCGGCCGAAGGCGATGCGCGATCCGGAGAGCGTGCAGAAATACTGCAGGTTCTCGATGCCGCTCAGGTACGGGTAGAGCGCGACGTTCTCCGGCAGGTAGGCGAGCCGGGCGCGCGCCGCCTGCGGATCGCGCGTGGCGTCGACGCCGTCGACCAGCGCCTGGCCGGCTGCCGCCGGCACGAAGCCGAGCAGCGCGTTGAGCGTCGTGGTCTTGCCCGCGCCGTTGCCGCCCAGCAGCGCGTACACGCAGCCGGACGGCACGCGCAGGTCCAGCGCGTCCAGCGTGACGCGCGCGCCGCGCCGCACGACGAGGCGTCGGGTTTCGAGCAGCGGGTTCGCGTCCGGCGACTGGGCGGCGCCCGTCGGCGGCGTGGCGTTCCTGCAGGGAGCGGCGTCCGTCAAAGGTGCGGCGCTCATCAGAAGAACACTTTCAACGAGGCGCCGACGGTGCTGCGCGGCACCGGCGACAGCATCAGCCCGGCGGCGCTGCCGTAGGCGATCTCGGTGCCGTAGCGGTGGGGCTGGAACACCGCGTACAGCGTCGCCTGCATCGAGGACCAGTCGTAGGTCGCGCGCAGGTCGTAGCGCGTGTAGACGGGCATCTCGCGCTCCTGAGTGGCCGGCGTTCCGACGTACCAGGGGATGCCGGCGATGTAGTAGGCATCGGCGTTCAGCGTCATCCGGCCGGCGCCGAGCGCGAAGCGGTGCTGCACGCCGCCCTTGAGCTGGCGGCCGGGCACCGACAGCTTCGCGCCGGTGTTGACCGCGGGGTTGTTCACCTTGGCTTCGAGGATGCGGCCGAGGCTGGCATAGACACTGGTCGACGCGGCGATCTGCCAGCGGGTCTCGAGCTCCACGCCCTTGCGGGTCGTCTCGCCGACCGACTTGAAGGAGCCGTCGGGCTGGCCGGTGATCTCGTCGTCGTTCTGGATGTAGTACGCGGTACCGGACGCAGTCCAGCCGGCCAGCGGCGCGGTGGTGAAACCGGCGTCGTAGGAGCGGACCTTGCTCGGGGCCACCAGGCTGATGACGCCGCCCGACGCGCCCAGCGGTCCGGTCGCGCCGCTGCTGCTGATCTGCTCGGCGGCCGGCGAGCGCATGCCTTGCGCGACGTTGGCGAACAGCTCCAGCGTCGGCAGCACCGACCACGACGCGCCCAGCTTGGGCGTCAGCACGCCCTTGCGGTAGTCGGTGCTGGCGGCCGGCAGCTTGAGGTTGTCGATGTCGTAGTCGAAGCGGTCGTAGCGCGCGCCCGCGCTCAGCTTGAGGTCGCGGACGGGACGCCACTGCGCCTGCGCGAAGACGCCGTAGGTGAGCAGGTCCAGGTCTTGCGCATTGACGTAGTTGGGCGTCGGCGCGCGGTTGACGAAGATCCGGCGCGAGGCGTCGCCGCGGTCGACGCGCGCTTCGGCGCCGACGGCGATCGCGGCGTCCTCGCCGAGGCGGAAGTTCTGCAGCACGCGGCCGCCGAAGATGTTGCGGTGATCGACGCCGACGGTGTGCGTCGTGACGTTCGAGGTGATGCCGCGCGTGCGGTCGAAGCGCTCGGCGTAGGCGGTGCCGTACCAGCCGGCGTCGCCCTCGGCGGGCGCGCGGTTCAGGACCAGGGAGGTCCGGCGCGCGTTGCCGAAGCCCGGGTTGTTGGCCTGCGTCGAGCGTGGATCGAGCCCTTTCTCCAGATCGGGCAGCAGCAGGTAGCCGGCGGCGGCGAAGTCGGCGACGTAGCGGGTGACGCGCAGGCTGTAGCGGGCGTCGCCGATGCGGGTGCCGAGCTTCCAGAAGACGGTGTCGCGGTCGGTGCGGGAGTCGCGCCGGTAGCCGTCGTTGCGGTAGAGGTCGGCGACGAGCAGCGAATCGATCTTCGGGAGCCCGCTGAGGAACGTGCTTCCCGATGCGTTGCCGGAGGCCCGATCGACGGCGCTGGCAGTGCCTCCTCCCAAGGTGTTGGAGAGCACGAGGGTCGCGCGGCGCAAGCCGTAGCGCTCGACGCTGACGCCGAGGCTGGACGGCGTCGCGGCGCCGCCGTCGCGGGTGCGGATGTCCACCGCGCCGGCGCGGTTCTGGTCGCCGTAGAGCGCGGAGATCGGTCCCTTGACGACGTCGATGCCGCCGATGAGGTCGCCGACCAGCCATTCGAGGAACACGGGGCCGTGGCCGGCGCCGCCCTGGCTGGACGGGATGTTCTGCGGCACGCCGTCGACGTAGACGGCGGTGTCGGCGCCGTGCGTGCCCTGCGTCGCGAAGCCGCGCATGCGGAAGCCGTTGCCGGTCTCGCCCTGGTCGATGTTGTTGGCCAGGACGCCCGGCACGCGGCGGAAGACGTTGGAGATGTCGCGGCCGATGTTGGTGGCGGCGATGTCGTCCTCGCTCAGGTGCTGGACGGAACCGGGCAGGGCGGTCGGCTTGAGGCTGAGCTCGTTGCGGTCGCCGGGTTGGCGGATCGTTGAGGCGGCCTTGCCGGAGACTTCTACGCGGCGCAGCGGTTGAGCGTCGGCGGGCGTGTCGGAGGCCGGAGCAGGCGCATCGGCGTGCGCGATGTCGACCGCGAAGACCAGTGCGAGGAGGAGGGCGAGGTGAGTCGGCGCGAAGGGGGTGGAGAGGGAAGAGGAACGATTCGAGTACATGAGGGAAGGCCCGGGAAGAGGAAAGTCGACGCCAAGCGCGGCCGTCACCCGGCACCGGGGGTGCGGATGAAGCCGTGAAGACGTGAGAGGTCAGGCGTCCGGAGAGGACGGGAACCTAGGCCCGGGGTGGCCCTCGAGGAGGGGCGGCCAGCTCGCAGCGGCCGGTGGGCAGGCCACAGGTCGGTGCGAGGGGCGGGGGAGACGCTTCCGCGTGGAAGCTGAAGACGAGCGGCGTGTCCGATGCGGCGAAGAGTTGCGCATGGAACAGGCACCACGCGCAGCCGTCGCCCTTGACCTCGCCGGCGCCGCTGCCGCCGTCGAGGCCGTCGGCATCGCCGTGGTCGTCGAAGGCGAATGCGTTGGCGAAGGCGTTGGGGCCGGGGTCGGAGGTCATGCCCTCACCAGAGGACGTCGTCGCGCCGACGATTTCGGCGATCGCCTGACCCGTGTGCCGGGCTTCGTGCAACGGCCACGCCAGGAGCACGCTCGCCACCAGCAGGGCGAACGTCCACAGCGTGAGGGACCGGTTGAAACGAGGCATCGGTGCGGAGGAGGGGCGGTGAAACGCGCGGCCGGCATTGTGCACCGGTCTTCGTGACGCTCCGTTGGTCATGCAGGTCCGGCGCGGCAGGTCGCCGGCTGATAGAGTCGCAAATGATGAACAACAAATGGATTGCGACATGAAGGTGTCGGTGCTCGCGCTCGAAGGCCATTTCGATACCGGCCTGGCTGTCACGCTCGATGCGCTGCGCGCGGCCAACAACCTGTCGGCCTTGCTGCCGGGTCTGGCGCCGCCGTTCGACGTGACGGTCGTGGGCGTGCGCAAGCGGGTGCGCTCCGGACAGGGGTTGACGGTGCCCGTCCAGGAGATCTCGTCGCGGTCGCGGCCGGACTGGGTCGTCCTGCCCGCGCTGGCCGCGACGACGCCCGACCGCCTGCTGCCCGCGCTCGAACGGCGCGACGTGGCCGATGCGATGGATCAGCTGCGGACCTGGCATGCGAAGGGTGTGCCGATCGGCGCGTCCTGCATCGGAACCTTCGTCGTCGCGGAGGCGGGTCTGCTCGACGGGCGCGAAGCGACGACGACCTGGTCGCTGTCGCCGCTGTTCCGGCAGCGCTACCCGAAGGTCGCGCTCGACGAATCGCGGATGCTGGTGCCGACCGATGTCGGCGTCACCGCGGGCGCGGCGATGGGGCACCTCGACCTGGCGCTGTGGCTGATCCGCAAGGCGAGTCCGGAACTGGCCGCGCTGGTGTCGCGCTATCTCCTCGCCGACATCCGCAGCCTGCAGGCGCCGTACATCATCCCGAATCACCTGGCGCAATCGGATCCGTTGATCCTCAGTTTCGAGCGCTGGGCGCGCGGGCGCCTGAAGGACGGCTTCTCGCTGCAGGATGCGGCCGGTGCGCTGGCGACGACCGCACGCACGTTGCAGCGGCGGTGCCAGGCGGTGCTGGGAAAGTCGCCGCTGGACTATTTCCAGGACCTGCGCGTCGAGCGCGCCCAATCGCTGCTGCACGGCAGCGGGCAGGACCTCGAGGCCATCGCGGCGGAGGTCGGTTATGCCGACGGCGCGACGCTGGGGACGTTGCTCCGTCAGCGACTGGGACGCGGCGTCCGCGAGCTGCGCAACGATCTGCGCTGAGCCCGCGGGAGCCGGATCGTCCCGTCCGACCGGACCTTCGACGGAACGTCCGGTCGGGCGACGATCACTTCGCCGGAATCAGCCGCGCGAGCGGCATCAGCGGCACGACGGGGCGCAGTTCATAGCTCATGAGTCCGTCGGCGACCAGCGGCAGCGCGTCCAGCGTGGCCTTGGCGTCTTCCACCGACGGGACGTCCATCAGGAAGATCGGACCGGCTTTCTCCTGGAACCAGAACTGCTCGACCTTGCCGCCGAGGTAGAGGCGGACGGTGTCGTGCACTTCGGCGGGCATGTGCGACTCGATCGCCTGCGGGGTCAGCGAGGCGGTGGGCGTGGCGATGGCGAAAACCTTCATGGTGAGCTCCTTGTCAGATCGAAGGGGTTGGACAACGAAGTGAACTCTATCGATGGCGTTCGGAGGCATGAACGGTCACAAACGACATCTTCTGAGCCGATTGCGACATCCGGATTCGTCGTCGAGCCGGGGGACTACAGTTGCGCCATGTCTGTTCCACCTGTCGACTTCCCCGCCGGCGTGCCGGCCGATCCGCCTGCGGGCTTCCGACCCGGATCCCCGCTCAAGCTGCTGCGGACCGGGCGTCTGCTGATGCGGTCTTCCACGCCCGCATTGGCCGAGGCGACGATCGCCTTCCAGTCGCGCAACCTGGCGCACTTCGCCCGCTGGGATCCGACGCGGCCGGCCGATCATTGGGAGCTCGATGTCACGCGGGCCCGTCTGGGCCGCGAGGATAAGGCCTTCGACGCGGGCACCATCTGGCGCTACTGGCTGTCGCTGGCCGAGGCGCCGGAGCGCGTGATCGGCGTGTGCGCGGTGTCCGACGTGGTGCGCGGCGTGTTCCAGAGTGCGATGCTGGGCTACAGCCTGGACGAGGGTTGCGTCGGCACAGGGCTGATGCAGGAGGCGCTGACGCATCTGATCGACGAGGTCTTCGGGCCGGCGGTGTCGCTGCATCGCCTGCAGGCGTCGGTGAGACCGGAGAACGCGCGCAGCCGTCGCGTGCTGGAGCGGCTGGGTTTCCGCCGCGAGGGCTTCAGCCCGCGTTACCTGTTCATCGACGGCGCGTGGCGCGATCACGAGACCTTCGCGCTGATCAATCCGCAGTGGGGCGAGACCCAGCGGCCGGCGACGTGATGCGCCGTCCATGCTCGCGACGCTGACCATCCTCCTTCCGCTATTCGGCCTGATCGCCGCCGGGTACGGCGCGCGCAGGTTGTCGCTGCTCGACGGCCATGCGGCCAGCGTGCTCAACGCCTTCGTGGTGTGGCTGGCACTGCCGGCGCTGCTCTTCGACATCACCGCGCACAGCAGCTGGGCGGCGTTGTGGCAGCCCGGCTTCGTCGGTGCCTTCGGCCTGGCGACGGCAATGATCTTCGCGACTGTCTTCCTCGTGCGGTTGCGCGCCGGACGTCCGATGGCGGACGCGTCGGTCGAGGCCGTGGCGGCGTCCTACTCCAACACCGGCTACGTGGGCCTGCCGCTGTGCCTGCTCGTCTTCGGTCGCGGCAGCCAGGTCGAGGCGACGATCGCGACCTTGATCGTCGTGTGCGTGCTGTTCTCCGTCGCGATCGTGCTGATCGAGCTCGGCCTGCAAGGCGGCGAACGCAGCCGGGCCGGTCGGGTGGGCGCGGCGCTCTGGCGCTCGCTGAAGCATCCGCTGGTGCTGTCGCCGCTGCTCGGCGCGGCGTGGTCGGGGACAGGTGTTGCGCTGCCGGCCGTGGCGCACACCTTCCTGCAGCTGCTCGGCCAGGCGGCGACGCCGTGTGCCCTCGTGGCGCTGGGGGTGTTTCTCGCGGACTGCCCCGTGCGGCGCGCCGATCGCGGCACCGCGTGGGCGCTGGTGGCGGTGAAGCTGCTCGCGTTGCCGGGCCTGACGTGGTGGCTGGCGAATCACGTCTTCATGTTGCCGCCGCACAGCGCGGACGCCGCCGTGCTGCTCGCCGCGCTGCCCACCGGCACCGGGCCGTTCATGCTGGCCGAGTTCTACCGACGGGACGTCGGGGTGTCGTCGACCACCACGCTGGTGTCGACCGTGCTGTCGCTGGGGACGCTGGCGGTGGTGCTGACGCAGCTGCGATAACACGACTCCGACGACCTTCAGATCAACGGAGGGGCGCTGTTGTGTTCTTGCCGACTGGGTGAAATGGACCTTCTCCGGGGCTGCCTAGACTGGTCATCAATCTCAAGCGTGCTGAAGGTGGTGCACATGACGAAGTTGATGACTGACGAGTCGATCAAGGCATTGATCGAGATGCCCAAGACGGTTCGGAATCCGCGGGCTCGATGGATCGAGCAGAAGGGCTCGATTCGCAGGACTTTCGATGCGGAGAGCGCGGATGGCCGGTTCAAGTTCCGCGTCTACCAGCGACAGAACCTGGAGGAGCCTGAATCCTTCTCTTGCGGGTTGAGCCTCCTGGACCAGGACGGCGAAGAGGTCACGCTGGTACGTTGCAATGGCCCTTATCACCGCCATGGCAATCCGCTGGAGGGTGAACGCCTCGACTATCTCAGCCATGTCCATTTTGCGACCGAGCGATACATGGCGGACGGAAGGAAGGCAGAGCATTTCGCCATTCGCTGCGATGCATATGCTGACCTGTGCGGGGCCACGCGCCATCTGGTGCATCTTTGTGCCATCGCGAATCTTCCGATGACCGTCAAGATCGCTGGAGAGATGACGCAGGGTGTCTTTGACGTGGAGTACTGAACATGACTGCTGCAAATCTTCAAGAGCGGTTGTGCGAGTTGGTGTGTCAGGAGATGCAGCTCGTCGAGCGGCGAGGGCAGTGGATGGTCTCGCTTCCGTTCGAGGGCAGGGACGGCGATCACCTCGTGGCACATCTGACGCAGCAGGGCGATGGCTGGCGGATCAGTGACCGGGCCAACACGTTGATGCGCCTGAGCTACGAGAACGATCTGCCGAAGTTGCTGAGCGGGGCTCGCGGCAGGTTGTACGAGCAGGTCATGCGGGAGTCCGGAATCTCGGAGGACGATGGTGAACTGTTCATCATCGTGGGCGCCGACGATCTGGCGCGCGGACTGTTTCGCCTCGGGCGCGGGATGTCGCGGCTGGAAGATCTGGGACTGTGGAGTCGAGGTCGCGTCGAATCGACGTTCTACGACGACCTGAACTCGGTCTTGCGCAATGTGGTCGGGGGGGATCGTCTGATCCGGGACTACGTCGATCCGGATGTTCCAGGAGGCGACAACTACCCCGTCGACTTTTTCGTGCAAGGGATTCATGCGCCGCTGTACGTGTTCGGCGTGAAGGGGGCGGACAAGGCCCGCCTGACAACCATCACCCTTCAGCATCTGAAGGCACATGCGGGGAGTTTCGATTCGCTGGTGGTCGTCAACGACCTGGGAGACATCACCAAGCCGGACATCGAACGTCTGACGAAGGTGGCCAACGACATGGTGTTCGGGCTCGACGACACCGGCGCGATCCGAGAAAAGATCGATCACCGACTTCGGGCCTGAAGCCACGGTTGCGGGTTGAGCATCGTTGGAGAGCGAAGGCGATCACAGTCTTCGCATGAGCATGTGCGCGGAGCTTCGTTGGCCGGGCACGCCGACGCCCGCAGGCTATGGGGTTGTCGTGACTGATGAATCCCCGAAAGCCCCCATGTCTTCTCGCTTGTCCCTTCGCTCGCCCGCTCGTTCGTCCTTCCGTCCGCTGAACGCCGGAATCCCGCTGAGCGCCGTCGCGCTCGCCGCCATCGCCAGCCTCGCACCGGCCGTCCAGGCGCAGAGCCAGACCCAGACGTCGATCTCGACGTCCGCCGCGACCGCACCGTCCGACCAGCTTCAGCAGGTCGTGGTCACCGGCACCCGTCGCGTGAACCGCACGGTCGCGGAGTCCGAATCGCCGGTCGACGTGCTCAGCGTTGCCGACCTGCAACGCACCGGGACCTCCGAACTCGCGACGGCGCTGGGTCAACTGCTGCCGTCGTTGAACTTTCCGCGTCCCTCGCTGACCGACGCCTCCGACGCCGTGCGGCCCGCCCAGCTGCGCGGACTGTCGCCCGACCAGACCCTCGTGCTGATCGACGGCAAGCGCCGCCACACCACCGCCGTCGTCAACATCAACGGCACGCAGGGCCGCGGCTCCGCGCCGGTGGACCTGAACACCATCCCGTTCGCCGCGATCGAGCGCGTCGAGGTGCTGCGCGACGGCGCCGCCGCGCAGTACGGCTCCGATGCGATCGCCGGCGTGATCAACATCGTGCTGAAGAAGGGCGCCAAGGGCGGCAGCGTCAGCGCCGAGGTCGGTCAGACCGACTCGGGCGACGGCTTCCGCCACACCGAAGCGGCCAGCGCCGGCTTCTCGCTCGGCCAGGACGGGTGGATCCGGTTCGCGCTGGAGAACCGCCATCAGCAGCGCACCAACCGGGCCGACGTCGACACGCGCGATGCGGCGACGGAACCCCGGCTCGGTCAGGTCAACAACCGCCTCGGCGATCCGGACAGCCATCAGCAGTCCGCCGTGATCAACGCGGAGATCGCGCTCACCGGCAGCCTGCAGGCTTATGCCGTCGCCACGCTCAGCCACCGCGACACGGTCTCCGCCGCGTTCTGGCGGACTCGCGCGACCGCCGTCGCGAACAACGTCGCCGGGCTGTATCCCGAAGGCTTCCTGCCCTTGCAGGACAGCACCACGGTCGACACCGGCATCGTCGCCGGCGTGCGCGGCGAACTCGCCGGCTGGTCCTGGGACGCGAGCATCAACCATGGGCGCAACCGCTTCGACATCGATGTGGCGAACACGGCCAACTACTCGCTCGGCAATGCAAGCCCGACACGCTTCGACGCCGGCCGCCTGAGCAATCAGCAGACCGTGCTGAACCTGGACCTGTCGCACGAGGTCGATCTCGGCCTTGCCGCGCCATGGACGCTGGCCTTGGGCGCCGAAGCCCGTCGCGAGCGCTACGAGATCGACGCTGGCGAGCCCGCGTCCTATCAGGGCGGCGGCGCGTCCGGCTTCCCAGGCTTCCAGCCGAGCAACGCCGGCGCGCATTCGCGGCACGACGTCGCTGCCTATGCGAGCCTCGAAGGCCAGGTGACCAAGGCTTTCAGCGCCTCCGCCGCGCTGCGGGCCGAGCACTACAACGACTTCGGCAACGCGACCTCGGCGAAGCTGTCCGGCCGCTATGCGTGGTCGCCGGCCGTCGCACTGCGCGGCACCGTGTCCACCGGCTTCCGCGCGCCGTCGCTGGCGCAGCAGTACTTCGCCACCACCTCGACCAACCTCATCAACGGCGCGCTGGTCGATGCCGGCACCTTCCCGGTGGAGTCCGCCGCCGCGGCGGCGCTGGGTGCGAAGCCGCTCAAGGCGGAGAAGTCGCGCAACGTGAGCCTGGGCCTGCTGCTGCAGCCGCTGGCGCAGTGGCAGACGACGGTGGACGTCTACCAGATCGACATCGACGACCGCATCCTGCTGTCGGCCAACCTGACCTTGCCGGCCGCGCTGCGCAATCAGCTGGCGGCGCAGGGCGTGCTGGTCAGCGCCGGGCGCTACTTCACCAACGCGCTGGACACCCGCACGCGGGGCGTGGACGTCGTGAGCACCTGGCAGCAGGACTGGGGCGGCGCAGGGCGCGGCCAGTACACGGTGGCCTACAACCACAACAAGAACTCGATCCGGCATGTCGACGACAACCCGGCGATCCTGACCGCCAACGGCCTGGAACTGATCGACCGCGTCTCGCTGGCGCGCGCCACGATCGGGTCGCCGAAGGACAAGCTGGTGCTCGGCGCCGAGCATCGCTGGGGGCCGTGGATCGGACGCGTGGCGGCCAGCCGTTACGGCAGCTTCGTGATCCGCCAGTCCAACGCGGCCAACGACCAGACCTTCGGGCCGGCGTGGCTGCTCGATCTGTCGGCAGGGTGGGAGCAGGGCGCCTGGTCGCTCAGCGCCGGCATCGACAACGTCACCAACCGCTATCCCGATCGGGTGATCGCGGTGAACGCCGTCGGCGGGATCCTGGCCTACAACCAGTTCTCGCCGTTCGGCGCGAATGGCCGCCAGTACTACGCCAAGGCGCGGTATCAGTGGTGATCAGGCGGGGCGTGAGGGCCGGTGCCCTCCGCGGTCAAACCAGGCCTTGCTTGGAAGCCAGCACCGCGGCTTCCGCGCGGCTCGACACGTTGAGCTTCTTGTAGATGCTCTTGATATGGTCGTTGACGGTGAACCACTTGATGCCCATCAGGTTCGCGATCTCCTTGATCGTGAACCCCTTGCTGAGGTAGGTCAGCACCTCGTTCTCGCGCGGGGTCAGGCGTTCCCATTCGGGCACCGGATCCAGCGTGACGCCGCGGCTGCTGGGCGTGGCCGAGGAGGTCAGGCTGCCGAAGCCGGAGTTCAGCCCCATCGGGCCGGAATCGCCGGTCGACCCCGGACGGAAGTGCGACAGCAACCGGCGCGCGATCGCCGGCGAGAGCGGCGGCTGGCCGCGCACGATGCGCTGCAGCTCTTCCACCAGCACCTCGAAACGGTCTTCCTTGAGCAGGTAGCCGTCCGCGCCGCGTTGCAGCGCGGGGAAGAGGTGGTCGTCGTCCGAATACAGGGTGGTGACGATCTTGACCGCCGGCTTGCCGGCGAGCTCGCCCAGGAACTCCATCCCGTTGCCGTCCGGCAGCTCCAGGTCGATCAGGATCAGCTTGTAGCCCGTGGCGGGCGATTCGGCCTCCACCTTGGCCAGCTGGCGGCGTGCGCCTTCCAGGTCGCCGGCCTCGGTGATCTCCATGCCGTCGCTGAAGCTTTCGCGCACCACGCGGCACAGGAAGCTGCGGGCGACGGGGTTGTCTTCGACGATGAGAACTTTGACGGCCATGGTGTGGGGAGCGATAGCTGGCCGCATCCTAGCAGCGCCCCCCGGGCTTGCATGCCCCGTGAAACAGGGTGTCGGCGGACGCTACCTCCCCCGGTCGTCCCCAAGTCGTCCGACGGACTGTCCTCAGCGGAATGCCGGGGCGGCAGCAGCGGCAGGACGGTCAGCCGTTCACCACCACCAGCTTGCCCACCACCTGCCGCGAGGCCATGCGCGCGAACGCCCGCGGCAGTTCCTCCATCGGCAGCACCTGGTCGATGACCGGCCGGATCTTGCCGGCCGCGTACCACTGGGCCAGCGCCATCATCATCGCGGCGTTGCGCTTGGGTTCGCGCTTCGCGAACTCTCCCCAGAAGACGCCGACCAGCGACGCGCCCTTGAGCAGCGCCAGGTTCAGCGGCAGGGCCGGGATGCTGCCCTGGGCGAAGCCGACCACCAGGTAACGCCCGCGCCAGCCGATCGAGCGGAAGGCCGCCTCCGCCAGGTCGCCGCCCACCGGGTCGTAGATGACGTCCGGACCCTTGCCTTCGGTCAGGGCCTTGATCTCGTCGCGCAGGGAGCCGCTCGCGTAGTTGATCGTGGCATCGGCGCCGATCTCCCGGCAACGCGCACACTTCTCGTCCGACGAGGCGGCCGCGATCACCCGCGCGCCGGCCGCCTTGGCGATCTGGATCGCCGCCGTCCCGACGCCGCCCGCCGCGCCCAGGATCAGCACCGTCTCGCCGGCTTGCAGCGCGGCGCGGTCGATCAGCGCGTGGTGGCTGGTCGCATAGGTGCAGATGAAGGCGGCCGCGTCCTCGAACGGGAAGCCCGGCGGCAGCGGCAAGGCCAGCGCCGCCGGGACCAGCGCCTCGGTACCGAACCCGCCGGTGCCGGTGAACGCCGCCACCGCGTCGCCCGGCTTGAAGCCGGTCACGCCGTCGCCGACCGCCTCGACGATGCCGGCGAACTCGGTGCCCGGCACAAAGGGCAGCGGCGGCTTCATCTGGTACTTGTTCTGCACGATCAGCAGGTCGGGGAAGTTCAGGCTCGCCGCCTTGATCGCCACCTTCAGCTGGCCCGGGCCGGGCGTCGGGGAGGGCAGTTCCTTCCACTGCAGCGCCTCGACGCCGACCGGGTTCTCGCACAGCCATGCCTTCATGTCTCGTCTCCTGGTTCCATTGGATCCGGCCCCTGGCCGGGGTCGCCGGGCGCATGATAGGCAGCACGGGTGGACCCTCGCGTCGCCGGGGTGACGGCCTGCCTACAATGCCGCCCATGCGCATCCTCATCGCCAACGACGACGGCTACCTGGCCCCCGGACTCGCCGCCCTGGTCCGCGCCTGCGAAGGGCTAGGCACCGTGGAAGTCATCGCCCCCGAGCAGAACGCCAGCGGCACGTCCAACTCCCTCACGCTGCACCGGCCGCTGTCGGTCTACACCGCCTCCAACGGCTACCGCTATGTCAACGGCACGCCGTCGGACTGCGTCCACCTGGCCCTGACCGGGCTGCTGGACTACAAGCCCGACCTGGTGCTGTCCGGCATCAACAACGGCGCCAACATGGGCGACGACACCCTCTATTCGGGCACCGTCGCCGCCGCGACCGAGGGCTACCTCTTCGGCGTGCCCTCCATCGCCTTCTCGCAGGTCGAGAAGGGCTGGGGCCACCTGGACGCCGCCACGGCCGTGATGCGGACGCTGATCCAGGACGTCATCGCCGGCGGGCTCGACAAACCCTTCCTCCTGAGCGTCAACATCCCGAACCGCGCGGACGCCACGTCCTTGCCGCGTCGCATCACGCGCCTGGGCCGCCGGCATGCGAGCGAAGCCACCATCCAGCAGCGCAGCCCGCGCGGCGACATGATCTACTGGATCGGCCCCGCCGGCGCCGAGCGCGAAGCGGGCGAGGGCACCGACTTCCACGCGACCGCCAACGGCGCCGTGTCGGTCACGCCGCTGCAGGTCGACCTCACCGAACACGCCACGCTGGGCCACTGGCGCCAGCAACTGCAGACCGACGGCCGTCCATGACCTCCTTGCCGCCCCGGCCCAAGCGTTTTCCGCTGTCGCTGGACAAGCTCGGATCGACCCGGCCGGGCGCACCGAGCGTGGCCGCTGCGGCTGCGGCCGCCGAGGCGCGCGAGCCGCTCAAGCCGCAAGGCCACTGGCAGCAGGCCGCCGCCATCAAGGCGCGGCAGACCACGCCGATCGGGCTGGGCCTCGATTCGGCGGGCGTGCGTCAACGCATGGTGGAGCGGCTGCGCCGCGAAGGCCTGTCCGACGAGCGCGTGCTGCAGGCGCTGGCCACCGTGCAGCGCCATCATTTCGTCGACTCCGCGCTCGCCACGCAGGCGTACGAGGACACCAGCCTGCCGATCGGCCACGGGCAGACGATCTCCAAGCCCTCCGTCGTCGGCCGGATGATGGCGCTGATGCTCGACGCCCCCGGCGCGCGCCAGCGCGGCCATCTGGGCAAGGTGCTCGAGATCGGCACCGGCTGCGGTTACCAGGCCGCGCTGCTGATGCAGCTGGCCAAACAGGTGGTGTCGGTCGAACGGCTCAAGCCGCTGCACGACAAGGCGCGCGCCAATCTCGTGGGCCATCACCAGATCCGGCTCGTCTACGGCGACGGCATGCTCGGCCACCGGCCCTCGGCGCCCTACGACAGCATCATCTCCGCCGCCGGCGGCGACGACATCCCGCAGGCCTGGCTGGACCAGCTCGCGCCCGGCGGCCGGCTGGTCGCGCCCATGACCGCGCCCAGCGGCCGGGGGCAAGTCCTGGTCCTGATCGATCATGTCCGCGACGCCGCGGGCTCGCGTTTCCTGCGCAGCCTGCATGAGGCCGTCCTGTTCGTGCCCCTAAAATCAGGGGTCCTGTAGCGCGCCGGCCTCCCGTTTGCCTCCCCGCGCTTCGGCTTTCCATATGACAACTTCGCGCATGCAACCACTCTTCCGTTCCCCGCTGCTCTGGGTCACCGCGGCGGTGCTCGCGCTCTCCGGCTGCCAGAACACCCCGCACCGCGCACCGGTGGAGGATCGCCCCGTGGGCAAGGCCGCCTCGCCGGCCATCCCCGGCACGGCCATCACGCCGGCCCCGGAATCGAAACCGCTGCCCGGCGCCGAGAACGCCGGCAAGCCCGGCTACTACACCGTCAAGCCCGGCGACACGCTGATCCGCATCGCCATGGACAACGGCCAGGGCTGGAAGGACGTGGCCCGCTGGAACGGCATGGACAACCCCAACCTGATCGAGGTGGGTCAGGTCTTGCGCGTGGTGCCGCCGGGCCTCGACCCGACCGCGGCGACCACCAGACCGCTGACGACGTCGAAGGTGGAGACGCGTCCGCTGGATGGCAAGTCCCCGGCTCCGGCGACGACGACCGCCGCGGCGTCCGCGCCCGCCAGCGGTGTCACGGCGCCCAGCGCGCCCGCCGTCACCAAGGACGACGACGACATCATCTGGGGCTGGCCCGCCTCCGGCGCCGTGGCCGCCGGCTTCGACGAGGTCCGCAACAAGGGCATGGCCTTCTCCGGCAAGGCCGGCGATCCGGTCTTCGCCGCCGCCGATGGCCGCGTGATGTATGCGGGCGCGGGGTTGCGCGGATACGGCAACATGATCATCATCAAGCACAGCACGAACTATCTGACGGCCTACGCGCATAACCAGACCCTGCTGGTCAAGGAAGACCAGGTGGTGCGCAAGGGCCAGAAGATCGCCGAGATGGGTTCCAGCGACGCGGATTCGGTGAAGCTGCACTTCGAAGTGCGCAAGCAAGGCAAGCCGATCGATCCGTCCAAGTTGTTGCCCGCGCGCTAGAGGCGCTCAAGGAGGCGCCGCAACATGACCTTGCATCGCGCCTCTTCGACTGACGGACTTCTGCCTGACGGCCTGGATCGACCCGTTCATCCCGGCCGCTTCAAGCTGCCGCCCGAGCTGGCCGCCGATGGCCACGATGCGGGAGATGGTGCCGGGCGGGATGCCGCGGGCCATGACGACGGCCATGAGGGGCATGACGGCAACGGCCACCATGACGGTCACCACGACGGCCATGACCACGACGGCGAACGCGAGCCCGCATCGCGTGACGACGCCGACGCGTCCGGTCCGGTCGAGGCCGCCACCGACGATGACGACGACGTCCGCGTGCTGCGCGGCGTCGAGTCCGAGGACGGCAAGAAGGCCAAGGCGGGCAAGGGCGATCTCGGCCCCGCCGACGGCGACGCCACCAACGCGCTGCAGGCCTACCTGCGCGACATCCGGCGCACGCCGCTGCTGACCCCGCAGGAAGAGTACGACACCGCCGTGAAGGCGCGTGCCGGCGACTTCGAGGCGCGCCAGGCGATGATCGAGCACAACCTGCGCCTGGTCGTCAGCATCGCCAAGAACTACCTGGGCCGCGGCCTGCCGATGAGCGATCTCATCGAGGAAGGCAACCTCGGCCTGATGCATGCGATCGGCAAGTTCGAGCCCGAACGCGGCTTCCGTTTCTCGACCTACGCCAGCTGGTGGATCCGCCAGGCGGTGGAACGCGCGCTGATGCATCAGGCGCGCCTGGTCCGGCTGCCGGTGCACATCGTGCGCGAACTCAATCAGGTGCTGAAGGCACGTCGCGCGCTGGAGTCGCTGGCGGCGCAACAGGGCGGCGAAGGCGGCGTGCGCGCCGAGGACGTGGCGCAGGCGCTCGGCCGGCCGGTCCAGGAGGTCGCCGAGCTGCTGGCCTACGCGGAGCTGCCGAGCTCGCTGGATTCGCCGGTCGACCGCAACGGCGAAGGCGGCGAGTCCATGCTGGACCTGGTCGCGGACGAGCAGGCGGTCGATCCGGCGGGACATCGCCTCAGCCATGAACTCGAGGACCTGCTCAAGGGCGGACTGGCCTCGCTCAGCGACCGCGAGCGCGAAGTGCTCGCCGGTCGCTACGGCCTCGCGGACCGCGAGCCCGAGACGCTCGACATCCTCGCCGTGCGGCTCAGCCTCACGCGCGAACGCATCCGGCAGATCCAGATCGAGGCCCTGGCCAAGCTCAAGCGCAACATGATGCGGCAGGGCATCAGCCGGGATTCGATCTTCTGAGGCGGTCCTCCCGACCCGCGTGCGGGGCGCTGGGATAATGCGCCCCCATGACTGATGTATCGGAATGGCTGAAGGTCGACTCGCTGGACCTTGAAGCGCAGGGCGTCGCCCACAACAGCGAAGGCAAGGTGGTGTTCATCGAGGGCGCCTTGCCCGGCGAGGAAGTCCAGGTCACCGTAGGCCGCAAGAAGAACAAGTGGGAGCAGGCCGTGATGGTCGCGATGCGTCGCGAGAGCTCGCAGCGCGTGCGCCCGGTCTGCCCGCATTTCGGCCTGCACCCGGGCGCCTGCGGCGGCTGCAAGATGCAGCATCTGCATCCGGGCGCCCAGGTCGCCGTCAAGCAGCGCGTGCTCGAGGACAACCTCTGGCACCTCGGCAAGGTCAGGACCGAGGCGCTGCTGCGCCCGATCGAGGGCCCGGCCACCGGCTACCGCTATCGCGCGCGCCTGTCGGTGCGTTACGTGCCGAAGAAGGGCCACGTGCTGGTCGGCTTCCATGAACGCAAGAGCCGCTACATCGCCGACATGCAGGTCTGCAAGGTGCTGCCCGAGAAGGTCAGCGCGATGCTGATGCCGATGCGCGAACTGGTCGGCGCGATGGACGCGCGCGACCGGCTGCCGCAGATCGAGCTGGCCATCGGCGACACGGACGGCACGCAGGTCATCGCGCTGGTGCTGCGCCACCTGGAGCCGCTGAGCCCGGGCGACATCGCCAGGCTGCGCGCCTTCGCGGCCGAGCACGGCGTGCAATGGTGGCTGCAGCCCAAGGGGCCGGACACGGTGCACCTGCTCGACCAGGACGGGCCCGAGCTGGCCTACACGCTGCCGGAGTTCGGCGTGGTGATGCCGTTCAAGCCGACCGACTTCACGCAGGTCAACCACCACATCAACACGGTGCTGGTCGGCCGCGCGCTACGGCTGCTGGGCGTGCAGAAGGAGGAGCGTGTCATCGACTGGTTCTGCGGCCTGGGCAACTTCACGCTGCCGCTGGCCACGCAGGCGCGCGAGGTGCTGGGCATCGAGGGCAGCGAGGCGCTGGTGCAGCGCTCGCGCGAGAACGCGAAGCGCAACCGCCTGGACCACAAGGCGAGCTTCGTCGCCCGCAACCTGTTCGAGATGACGCCGCAGCTGCTGGCCGCCGACGGCGTGTCCGACCGCTGGCTGATCGATCCGCCGCGCGAAGGCGCATTCGCGCTGGTGAAGGCGCTGGCCGACCTGATCAAGGCTCCGTCGCTGGCGCCGGGCTGGACGCCGCCGGAACGCATCGTCTACGTGTCGTGCGCACCGTCGACGCTGGCGCGCGATGCGGGACTGCTGGTGCACGTGGCCGGCTACCGCTGCACGAAGGCCGGCGCGGTCAACATGTTCCCGCACACGGCCCACGTCGAATCGATCGCGGTGTTCGAGCGCGATCCCGAGGCGCAGGCGCGCATCGCGCGGGGCGAGGTCGTCACGCCGGTCGTCATTGATGAGGCCGCCGTCGACACATCGTCGTCCCCGAGCGCTGAGTTGTCCGATTGATGAGCTCGTGAGCGCGATGTCGGGCGCATGACGGGTCGCGAGGGCAGGGGCCGCTCGTAGAATCGACGGCTTCGGTTTCTCGCCTCGGCAGGTCCTCCAGATGTCCGGCAGCACTTTCGGCAGCTTGTTTCGCGTCACCAACTTCGGCGAGAGCCACGGTCCGGCCATCGGCTGCGTGATCGACGGCTGCCCGCCGGGGCTGGCGCTGTCGGCGGCGGACATCCAGCCCGAGTTGGACCGTCGCCGTCCCGGTACCTCGCGTCACGTGACGCAGCGCCAGGAGCCCGACCAGGTCGAGATCCTGTCCGGCGTCTACGAGGGCCTGACCACCGGCACGCCGATCTGCCTGCTGATCCGCAACGTGGACCAGCGCAGCAAGGACTACGGCAACATCCTCGACACCTTCCGTCCCGGCCATGCCGACTACACCTACTGGCGCAAGTACGGCCTGCGCGACCCGCGCGGCGGCGGGCGCTCGTCGGCGCGCCTGACGGCGCCGATGGTGGCGGCCGGCGCGGTGGCGCGCAAATGGCTGCAGGAGGAACTGGGCATCGGTTTCCGCGGCTGCATGACGGCGCTCGGCGAGATCGACCTTGCCTTCGAGGGCTGGGAGCACGTCGGCCAGAACCCGTTCTTCGCCGCCAACGTCTCGCAGATCCAGGCGCTGGAAGACTACATGGACGCGCTGCGCAAGGACGGGGACTCCGTCGGCGCGCGGCTGATGGTCGAGGCCACCGGCATGCCGGCCGGCCTGGGTCAACCGCTGTTCGACAAGCTCGACGCCGACATCGCCTACGCGATGATGGGCATCAACGCGGTCAAGGGCGTGGAGATCGGCGCGGGCTTCGAGAGCGTGCGCCAGCGCGGCAGCCAGCATGGCGACGAGCTGACGCCGCAGGGCTTCGCCAGCAACAACGCCGGCGGCGTGCTGGGCGGCATCTCCAGCGGCCAGGACCTGCGCGTCTCGATCGCGATCAAGCCGACCAGCTCGATCAGGACGCCCAAGGCGTCGATCAACCGCGCCGGCGAGCCGACGACGGTGGAGACCTTCGGCCGCCACGATCCCTGCGTCGGCATCCGCGCAACGCCGATCGCCGAGGCGATGCTGGCGCTGGTGGTCATGGACCATGTGCTGATGGACCGCGCGCAGTGCGGGGATGTCGAGCTCCCGATTCCCGCGATCGCGGGTCAACGCCCGACGGGTGACTGACGGTGGCTGACAGCCGCCGCGTGCTGCGCGCCAGCGCGCTGCTTGGCTGCGCCTACTACGGCAGCATCGGGCTGTTCAACCCGTTCGCGCCGCTCTGGTACAAGTCCCTGGGCCTGCCGGTCGTCGCGATCGGGCTGCTGGTGTCGATGCAGAGCTGGACGCGGCTGTTCGCGCCCTACCTCTGGGGCCTGGTGGCCGATCGCAGCGGACGACGCGTGGAGCTGATCCGCGCCGCGGCGCTGGCCTGCTGGGTCAGCGCGCTCGGGCTGCTGCTCGTGCCGGCCACCTCCACCTCGGGCGCGGCGCCGGTCATCGGACTGACGCTGGTCGTTTTCCTGATGTACTTCTTCAACGCCTGCGTGACGCCGCTCAACGAGGCCTTGATCGCGCATGAGCTCGCGGCCAGCGGCGGCATGGATCCGAAGCGCTACGGACGCGTCCGGCTGTGGGGCTCGGTGGGTTTCCTGGCGACCGTCGTCGGCGGCGGCTGGTGGTTCGACTGGGCGGGGATGTCGGTGTTCCCGTGGACCATCGTGGTCGGACTGACGACGCTGGTCATCGCCGCCTGGCGTCTGCCCAGGCGCGCGGCCATCCAGCACGACGCGGCCGAGCCGGTGTCCATCGCCGACACGCTGCGCCGGCCCGAGGTCGGCTGGTTCTTCCTCGGCATGTTCTTCACGGTGCTCGCGCACACGGCGATCTACGCGTTCTACAGCCTCTACCTGGACCGGCTCGGTTATGGCAAGGGGCAGGTGGGGGCGCTGTGGGCGGTGTCGGTGGCGACGGAGATCTGCTGGTTCGCGCTCCAGGGGCGCTGGGTGCGGCAACACCACCTGCACCACTGGCTGGTCGCCGCCGCGTTGCTGGCGGCGCTGCGCATGGCCGGTACCGCCTGGCTGGGCGCCAGCCTCGCCGCGATGGTGCTCCTGCAGTGCTGCCATGCCGTCACCTTCGCGGCGCAGCACACGGCCTGCATCGGCCTGATCGGCCGCTACTTCCCCGGCCGCCTGCAAGGGCGGGGGCAGGCGCTCTACGCGGTGCTGGGCTACGGCGTGTCGGGCGTGCTCGGCAGCCTGGGCGGCGCCTGGTTGGCCGAAAGTCATGGGTACGCCGCCTGCTTCTGGGCCGGTGCCGTGTTCGCGCTCATCGGCGCCTGGAGCCATTGGCGGTGCGCGAAGCGGGATCCCTTGCACGCAATCTGATGCGGGCCCTGGGAAGGGCGCCAATTTCAGTCCCGGAGAAAAGCAGGCCATGACGCGCAATCTGCAATTCGTCGCGTCCGGCCTTCGCATCAATTTGGGGATTCCTACACTCCGCCGCATTCAAGGATCATCGATTGGGTGATCCCGTGTCGACGGATGGGGGAGATCATGCGCAAGCAATGGTGGTTGGGTGGTGTGGCGGTAGCGGTCCTCGCGGGCGGCGCCGGCGTGTATGCCACGAGCGGGAGCAGCGCTCCCGCCGCGAAGAAGGACGAGGCCAAACCCGCCCTGGAATTCCAGGCCGGCGAGATCGTCAGGCCGGTCATGGCGCCCATGCCCGGCGTCATCGAGTTCTCCGGCCCGCTGGTCGCGCCCAACACCGTGATCGTCCGCGCCAAGGCCTCGGGCAGCCTGGACCGCCTGGCGGTCGCCGAAGGCAGCCGCGTGAGCGCCGGCCAGTCGCTGGGTCAGCTGGACCTGGAGGAACTGCGCCACAAGGTCGCCGAGCGCAACGCCAGCGTCGAGGCCATGCAGGCCATGTACGAACAGTCCGAGCGCCAGTACAAGGCCAACCAGGGCCTGGCGGCGCAGAACTTCATCGCGCCGACGGCGCTCGACAACTCCCGCGCCCAGCTCGAATCGGCCAAGGGCCAGATGCTGTCGGCCAAGGCGCAGCTGGGCACGAGTGAAGTGCTGCTGCGACAGGCCGCGCTGGTGTCGCCGATCAACGGCATCGTCGCCAAGCGGCACACGCTGCCCGGCGAGAAGGTGGCCGCCGAGCAGCCGGTGCTGACCATCGTCGACCTGTCCAAGCTGGAACTCGCAGGCCTGGTCGGCATGCACGAGGTCAGCAAGCTGTCGCCCGGCATGACGGTGCAGCTCCGCATCGAAGGCTTCGACGAGCCGGTGACGGCCCGCATTGCGCGCATCTCGCCGGCCGCCGAGCCCGGCACCCGCTCGATCGGCGTCACGCTGTCGCTGGACAACCCCGGCGAGCGCTTCCGCGCCGGCCAGTACGCGGTCGCCCGCGTCGAACTGGCCGACGACAAGCCGCGCCTGACGGTGCCGGTGACCGCGATCGGCGCCGTGTCCGGCCAGGAACACGTCTGGCTGATCGAGAAGGGCACCCTGGTGCGCCGCATCGTCACCACCGGCCGCCGCGACCCGCGTGAGGGCCGCGTCGAGATCCTCGCCGGCGTGACGCCGCAGTCGCAGGTGCTGGGCGCGCGATTCGACAACCTCAAGGAGGGCGAGCGCGCCGAGATCCGCGCGCCGAAGGCCAGCGTGGCCAGCGCCGCCGCGAGCGGCAGCGCCGCCCAGTAAGCACAACAACAAGAACAACTTCTGCCGAGGAGCTTCCCATGTGGATGACCCGCGTCTCGATCCGCAACCCCGTCTTCGCCACCATGGTCATGGTCGCGCTGTGCGTGCTGGGGCTGGTCGCCTATTCCAAGCTGGGCGTCGAGCAGTCGCCCGACATCACCTTCCCCGGCGCGCAGATCGACATCCAGTACCCGGGCGCCTCGCCCGAGGCCGTCGAGCGCGAAGTGGCCAAGCCGCTTGAAGAAGCGCTCAACACCATCGCCGGCGTGGAGCGCGTGCAGTCGCGCAGCTTCGAAGGCCGGGTGCAGACCTCGGTCGAGTTCTCGCTGAGCGCCGACATGAACCGCGGCATGCAGGAGATCCGCGACCGCGTCGCGATCGCGCAGGCGCAGTTCCCGCGCGAGGTGAAGCCGCCCATGGTGCAGCGCTTCCAGGGCGAGAACGCGCAGCCCATCATCGTGGCCGCGCTGATGAGCTCCAACCGCACGCTGCGCGAGCTGTCGATGCTGGCCGACCTGAACGTCTCCAAGCGCCTGGGCCGCGTCGAGGGCGTGGCCAAGGTGGACGTCGGCGGCATGGCCGTGCGCGAGGTCCGCATCGACCTGGACCCGACCCGCCTGCGCGCCTACAACATCACCCCGGCGGAGATCTCCACCGCGCTGAACGCGGCCAACACGGACGCGCCGGTGGGCCTGATCTCCAACCGCTTCGACGACGCGATGCTGCGCGTCGAGGGCAAGGTCAAGGATCCCAAGCAGTTCGTGAACGTCGTCGTCGCGCGCCGCGGCGACCTGGCGCTGACGCTCGGAGATCTGGGCACTTTGAGCGAGCGAGAACGCGAGCTCGACTCCATCGCCCGCATCAACGGCCAGCCGGCCGTGACCTTCAACATCTTCAAGCAGCAGGACGCCAACATCGTCCAGACCGGCGAGGCGGTGAAGGCCGCCGTCGAGGAACTGCGCAAGTCGCTGCCCAAGGACATGGAGCTGCGCCTGGTCTACGTCAACAGCGACTTCGTGAAGCATTCGCTGGACGGCCTGCGCCACACGCTGATCGAAGGCGCGCTGCTGACGATCGCCATCGTGTTCCTGTTCCTGCACAGCTGGCGCTCGACCATCATCACCGGGCTGACGCTGCCGATCTCGGTGATCTCCAGCTTCATCGCGATCTACGCCTTCGGCTTCACGCTGAACTTCATGACGATGATGGCGCTGAGCCTGTGCATCGGGCTGCTGATCGACGATGCCATCGTCGTGCGCGAGAACATCGTGCGCCATGTCGGCATGGGCAAGGGCCACCGCAGCGCGGCCGAGGACGGCACCAACGAGATCGGCCTGGCCGTCATGGCCACGACCTTCGCGATCTGCGCCGTGTTCGTGCCCGTCGCCTTCATGGGCGGCATCGTCGGCAAGTTCTTCTATCCCTTCGGCATCACCGTCGCGGTGGCGGTGCTGGTGTCGCTGTTCGTCAGCTTCACGCTCGACCCGATGCTGTCGTCGGTGTGGCCCGATCCGCCCAGCACCTACGTCAAGAAGGTGCCCGTGATCGGCCACCTGATCCGCGCGACAGACGCCGGCATGGACGTGCTCCACACCGTCTACGAGAAGACGCTGCGCTGGGTGTTCTCGCCGCGTCGCTTCCGGATCCCGCTGCCGGCCTTCGGTCGCCCGTTCGGGGCCGACACGCAGCGCCTGAAGGACCAGCCGCGCCGACTGCGCCTGGCGACGATCACGCCGCGCGGCATCGTCGCATGGTCGGGCGTCGGCAGCTTCGTGCTGGCGATCCTGCTGGTGCCGGCGGTGGGCAGCGAGTTCCAGCCGCAGATCGACCAGGGCTTCACCCATCTGACGCTGCGCATGCCGGTGGCCACGAGTCTGGAACGCGGCGAGGCCAAGGTGCGGCAGGTCGAGGAGATCCTCGCCACCTTCCCGGAGATCAAGACCGTCGCGACCGTCGTGGGCAGCAGCGGCGAAGGGCTGGCGACCGGCCGCAACCAGGCCAACCTGGACATCGCGCTGGTCGACCGCAAGCTGCGCAAGCGCACCCAGACGCAGGTCGAGGACGCGATCCGCGCCGAGATCGCGCGCATCCCCGGCGTCGAGGTCAGCGTGGGCTTCAACCGGCCGGTGTGGGTGACCATCCTCGGCTCCGATCCGGAAGTGCTGACGCAGGTCGCCAAGGACTTCGCCGAGAAGGTCAAGAAGATCAAGGGCGCCGTGGACGTCGACACCACCGTCAAGCCCGGCCTGCCGGCCTTCGCGGTCAAGCTGCGCGACAACGCGGTGCGCGAGCTCGGGCTGAACGCGGTGCAGGTGGCCTCGTCGCTGCGCGCCTACGTCAACGGCGACATCGCGACCTACTGGACCACGCCCGACGGCAACCAGGTCGAGGTGCTGCTGCGCCTGCCCAAGGCGCAGCGCCAGAGCATCGAGCAGATGCGCAACCTGCCGGTGGCCTTCGCCAAGGACGGCTCGCCGATCTCGCTGGAGCAGGTGGCCACCATCGAGCCGGTGTTCAACCCCGAGGTGATCCGCCGCCAGAACCTGCAGCGCCGCGAGGCGGTGTACGCCGGCGTGCAGGGCCGCCCGGGCGGCGACGTCAACGCCGACGTGCAGAAGCTGATCAAGGAGACGCAGCTGCCCCCGGGCATCAGCTTCATGGTCGACGGCGACGGCAAGCAGCAGGCGGAAGCCTTCAACGGCCTCATGATTGCGATGGGCCTGGCGCTGATCTTCATCTACATCGTGCTGGCCAGCCAGTTCGGCAGCTTCGTGCAGCCGATCGCGATCATGGCTTCGCTGCCGCTGGCCTTGATCGGCGTCATGGTCGCGCTGCTGCTGTGGAAGACGACGCTGAACATCTTCTCGATGATCGGCCTGGTGATGCTGATGGGCCTGGTGACCAAGAACGCCATCCTGCTGGTCGACTTCACCAACCACCTGCGCAAGGACCAGAGCCTGTCCGTGCCCGAGGCGCTGCTGCAGGCCGGCCTGATCCGGATGCGCCCGATCATCATGACGACGGCGGCGATGGTGTTCGGCATGCTGCCGATGGCCATCGCGCTCAACGAGGGCGGCGAGATCCAGGCGCCCATGGGCCGCGCGATCATCGGCGGCGTGATCACCTCGACCATCCTGACGCTGGTGGTGGTGCCGGTGATCTATTCGTACCTCGTGCGCGGCCGCAAGGTGTTCTCGACGGCCGATGCCGCCGCGACGCCGGGCGACTCGGAACCGGGGCACGATCGACCGGTTGTGATGCCTGTCACGCCCACCCCTGGAATCGCGGATTGAGACTGCAACAATAAGTAGTGCGGCGTAACTGGATGACTTGTTGAGGCGATGGGCCTCTTCGGGGCGGGCGGGCAGATTAGCGGCATCGTTTTCAACGCGCTCTGCCGCTCACTCCCGTGTCCATGCCGCCGCCCAATCCGCCGATCCCGCTGCTGCACCGCCAGGCGCTGAAGCGGGCATTCCCCGCCAGCGTCGCGGTTCGCAGCGCGTCCGTTCCCGCCTCGCGCGTCGTCGTGCCGGCCGCCAACGATGCCGATTTCAAGGCGGGCGACCAGGACCACGCCGTCCTGCGGTGGCGGGACCTCCATCTCGCGCCGACGCCGCTGTTCTTTGCAGTGCTCGCCTGCGCGATGCCGCTGCTGATGCTGGGCGCCGCGATCCATTCGCCGGTCGCCTTCGTCACCGGCGCGCTGCTGCTGGCCGCCGCGCTCGGCTGCCTGTGGCACGGGATCCAGACGCTGCGTGGGCTGCGGCTGCGTTGCGGCTCGCCGCTGCCGTGCTTTCCCGGCGACCAGGTGATGGTGGCCCTTGAAGTGGCGAATCCCGCCGGTCGCCCGCGCTGGGACGTCGCCGTGACCTTGGGGATGACGAAGCCGCCGGGCGTCAACGGCTGGATCGATCTCGCGCCGCGCTCCCGCCAGCAGGTGATGATGCCGCTGGTCGCGGCCGGGCGGGGCCGGCAGCCGCTGCCGCTGATCCGGCTGGAGACGCAGCATCCCTTCGGCCTGGTCGGCGTCAGCGCGTTCTGGGCGCCTCGCAGCAGCCTGCTGGTCGTCGAACGACCGGCGCTGTCCGCCGGCGCCTAACAGCTCTCCCGCAGCACCAGCTCGAAGCCCAGGTCCATGCAGGCCTCGGGCACTGCCTCGTGGCGCATCAGCGCGACCAGCATCCGCGCCGCCTCCAGGCCGATCTCCCGTCTGGGCGTGCGCACGGTGCTCAGCGGCGGCAGCATCTGGTCGCCGCCGGTCAGGTCGTTGAAGCCGACGACGGCCACCCGCTCCGGCACCTTCACGCCCTGGCGCAGCGCCTGCAACAGCGCGCCTTGCGCCAGGTCGTCGTTGTTGAAGAAGATCGCATCCACCTCGGGCGCCTCGCGCAGCACGCGTTCGAACATCACCGCGCCCAGTGCCAGCGACGACGGCGCGGCATCCATGAACTCCAGCGCCGGATCGTGCGCGGCGCCCAGCGCGGCGCGATAGCCTTCGGCCCGCTGCAGGGTGCGCGGATCCAGTTGCGCCGCGGCGAACGCGATCCGTCGGTAGCCGCGCCGGACCAGCTCGGCGGTCATCGCATGGCCGGCCGCCTGCTGCGAGAAACCGACCGAATGCAGACCGCTGTCGGTGTCACCGCCGCGGTTCTCCATCACATGGACGCAAGGCACGCCGCTGCCCTGGAGGAGGGCGCGCGACGCGTCGGTGCGATCGAAGCCCGTGACCAGCAGGCCCGCTGGCCGGTTCATGAGGTAGGTGCGCAGCAGCGCCTCTTCCTCTTCGGGGTCGTAGTGCGTGACGCCGATGAGGCTCTGGTAGCCGGCGGCCAGAAGCGTGCGCTGGGCCGCATCGAGCAGATCCACGAACAGCGCGTTCGACAGCAGCGGGATCAGCACCACGACCTGGTTGCTGCGTGCCGAGGCCAGCGCACGCGCGGCCGGATCCGGCACGTAGCCCAGTTGCGCGACGGCGGCGGTGACGCGCTCGACCAGTTCCGCGGCCACGCTGCGCTCGCCGCGAAGCGCGCGGGACGCAGTGATCGGGCTGACGCCGGCGGCGGCGGCCACGTCCTGCAGCGTGGCTCGGCCGGTGGCGCGACGGCGTTTGGAGGAGGGCGCGTTCATGGGTGGGAGGATAGCGCTGTCCTCCTGCGAAAGAAGCCGGGACGGACCCCAGGACCGTGCGTGCGAGCCTCACGAAACCCCGCGTAATCCCTGATTTGGTGCCTGCGCGCACCACCTAAGATAGCGCTATCCCGTCTGCTTTCCTGTGCGACGAGGACTCGACGGCGACCCCGGAACCCTCCGCTCGCCGTCTCTTTTCAGAACTTGGGATAGCGCTATCCAATGACTTTGCCGACCGTCACCGCCGCTTCGATCTCCGCGCGCGCCATCGTCGTGATGGGGGTCGCCGGCTGCGGCAAGACCAGCGTCGGACAGGCGCTCGCCCAGGCGCTCGATTGGCCCTTCATCGAGGGCGACGCCCACCATGCGCCGGCCTCCATCGCCAAGATGCAGGCAGGTCAGCCGCTCACCGACGAAGACCGCTGGGGCTGGCTGGAACGCCTCGGTCAAATGCTCGCCGAGCAGTCGCCGGTCGTGCTCAGTTGCTCCGCGCTGAAGCGCGCCTATCGCGACCGTCTGCGCCGCGCCTGCCCGGCGTTGCGCTTCGTGTTCATCGACATCGACAAGGCGCTTGCGCTGCAACGTGTCGCCGATCGCGCCGACCGCCACTTCTTTTCGACCACGCTGGTCGACAGCCAGTTCGCCACGCTGGAATCGCCCATCGGCGAACCCGGCGTCATCACCGTACCCGCCGCGATGACGCTGGTGGAACAGGTCGATCTGGCGCTGACGCTGCTCGCCCCAAAGAACAACCAGGAGACCGGACCATGACGCCCCCCGCATCGGACGCTCCCGCCGCATCAGCGGCATCAGCGGCCCCCGCGCGCCGTTCCCGCCTGCAGATGCTCAGCGAAGCCGCCATGGCGCTGTGCCTCGGCGTGATGGCGTTGGCCGTTTTCATCAACGTCGTGCTGCGCTACGGCTTCGGCAGCGGCATCAATGCGAGCGAAGAGCTGTCCCGGCTGCTGTTCGTCTGGATGGTCTTCATCGGCGCGACCGCCGCCTACCCGCTCGGCGAGCACATGGCCTTCACCAGCCTGCTGCTGCCGCTGCGCAAGAAGCCCGTCGCGCTGCGTGTCATCACCGCGCTGATCCGCGTCGCCGTCATCGTCGCGGCGGGCCTGGTCGGCTGGGGCGCCTGGCAGCAGGTGGTCGTCGGCATGGACAGCCAGTCGGTCGTGCTGGGCTATTCCAACGCGCTGCTGCCCTTGCCGGCACTGCTGTCCTGCAGCGCGATCGCGCTGATGGCCGTGTGGGAGTTGATCCGGAACAAGCCGATCGATCTCGAGCACGAGTCGGACATCGAATAAGGGCAGGGCGCATCCATCATGAGCAACGAAGCACTCGCCTTCATCGTCTTCTCCGGCGGCATGCTGCTGCTGATGGGCCTGGGCATCCCGATGGCCTTCGCGCTGGTGCTGACCGGCGCCGGCATGGCCTGGGCGCTGGACTTCTGGGACACGCAGCTGCTGGCCCAGAACCTGGTCGCCGGCATCGACAGCTTCCCGCTGCTGGCCGTCCCGTTCTTCATCCTCGCCGGCGAGCTGATGAACGCCGGCGGCATCAGCCGGCGCATCATCGAGATGGCCCAGGCCTGGGTCGGCCACATCCGCGGCGGGCTCGGTTTCGTCGCCATCGGCGCGGCCGTGCTGATGGCCAGCATGAGCGGCTCGGCGCTGGCGGACACCGCCGCGCTCGCCACCATCCTGCTGCCGATGATGCAGCGCCACGGCTATCCGATGGCGACCTCCGCCGGCCTGATCGCGTCGGGCGGCATCATCGCGCCCATCATCCCGCCGTCCATGCCCTTCGTGATCTACGGCGTGACGACCAATACCTCGATCTCCGCGCTGTTCATCTCCGGCATCGTGCCCGGCCTGTTCATGGGCGTGGGCCTGCTGATCGCATGGAAGCTGCAGCTGCGCAAGATCGACCTGCCGCCGGGCACGCCGCTGCCGATGCTCGACCGGCTCAAGGCCACGGTGAAGGCGTTCTTCGCGCTGCTGATGCCGCTGATCATCATCGGCGGCATGAAGACCGGCGTCTTCACGCCCACCGAGGCCGCCGTCGTGGCCGCGTTCTACGCGCTGGTCATCAGCTTCGTCGTGCACCGCGAGATGAGCCTGCGCGACCTGCACGGCGTGCTGGTCCGCGCCGCGAAGACGACGGCCATCGTGATGTTCCTGTGCGCCGGTGCGCAGGTCGCCAGCTACATGATCACGCTGGCCGACCTGCCGGGCGTGCTGACCGGCTGGCTCGGCGGGCTGATCGATTCGCCCCGCCTGCTGATGGCGCTGATGATGCTGATCCTCGTGGTCATCGGCACCGCGCTGGATCTGACGCCCACCATCCTGATCTTCGCCCCGGTGATGCTGCCCATCGCTGTCAAGGCCGGCATCGATCCGGTCTACTTCGGCCTGATGTTCGTGCTCAACGGCGCCATCGGCCTGATCACGCCGCCGGTGGGCACGGTGCTCAACGTCGTGGCCGGCGTCGGCCGGCTGTCCATGCACCAGGTCATCAAGGGCGTGAACCCTTTCCTCATCACGTACACCATCATCCTGATCGCGTTCACCGCGTTCCCCGAACTGGTCACCGCGCCCATCAAGTGGATGCGCTGAGCAGCGCCGGGCGCCTCGTCAAGAATCCCGTCGAGTCCGATTCCCCAAGGAGACAAGCATGAGCCTGAAGAGCCTGAACACCCGCCGCAAGATCCTGGCCGTCGCCTCGGCGCTGGGCGCCGTGATGCTGACCGCCGCGCTGCCCGCGCAGGCCGCCGACATCAAGCCGCGACTGATTCGCTTCGGCTATGGCCTGGCCGAGAACAGCAACCAGGGCCGCGCGGTGAAGGTCTTCGCCGACGAAGTGAACAAGCTCTCCGGCGGCAAGATGAAGGTGCGCGCCATCGGCGGCGCGGCGCTCGGACCCGACAACCAGATGCAGCAGGCGCTGATCGGCGGTGCGCAGGAGATGATGGTGGGCTCGACCGCGACGCTGGTCGGCATCGCCAAGGAGATGGCGCTGTGGGACACGCCTTTCCTGGTCAACAACGTCCGCGAAGCCGATGCGCTGCTGGACGGACCGGTCGGTGACAAGGTCAAGGCCAAGCTGACCGACAAGGGCCTGATCGGCCTTGTCTACTGGGAGAACGGCTTCCGCAACCTGACCAACAGCAAGCACGCGGTCAACAAGCTGGAAGACCTCAACGGCATCAAGCTGCGCGTGATGCAGAACAACGTCTTCCTCGACAGCTTCAAGCAGCTGGGCGCGAACGCCGTGCCGCTGCCGTACTCGGAGCTGTTCACCGCGCTGGAGACCAACGCGGTCGACGGCCAGGAGAACCCGTACAACACCATCCTGTCGGCCAAGTTCTACGAGGTGCAGAAGTACCTGACGGTCACCAACCACGTGTACAGCCCGTGGATCGTGACGGTGTCGAAGAAGTTCTGGGACGGGCTGTCCAAGGACGAGCAGGCGGTGCTGCAGCAGGCCGCGGTGAAGAGCCGCGACTTCGAGCGCAAGGACACGCGCGACGAGGCCGCCAAGGCGCTGGCCGAACTCAAGACCAAGGGCATGACGGTCAACGAGCTGAGCCCGGCGGAAACCGCCCGCATGCGCGACAAGCTGACGCGTGTGAATGCGGGCGTGGCGACGCAGGTCGGCATGGACCTGTGGAGTGAAACGCAGGCGCAGTTGGCGAAGCTGCGCGGCGGCAAGTGACGCATGACGTGACTGCATGACGTGAACGCATGACGCTTGTGCGACAGCGCGGCTCGGTGTTTTCCCCGGCCGCGTCTGCGCACGAATGCGCACCGCGCGTGTCGCTTCTCCCCGATGCGCAGGTGACGATTCGTTACCGCCGCCTATCATGGTTCGACAGCCTCACCTGATTCGCGGATGCATCGACGACACCTGACCCTGGCGGGTCTGGCCTGGCTCAGCGGCGCACAAGCCGCCAGCCACGCCACCATGCTGCCCCCGGCCGTCGCGCCGGGGCCGGCGTCGACACCGCCCGCGCCGAATCCGGCGCCCCTGGCCACCGCCTCCTCCGGCGGCGCGCCGCCTGCGTCGCTGCGCCTGCTCAGCGAAGAGTTCCCCCCGATCAACTTCACCGAGGCCGGCCAGCCGCGCGGCCTCTCCGTCGACCTCGTGCAGGCGATCCAGAAACGGCTCGGCCAGTCGCTGCCCATCGAGTTCATGCCCTGGGCGCGCGCCTTCCGCGAAGCGCAGGACGGGCCGCCGGCCGCGCTGTTCTCGATGGCCCGCATCCCCGAGCGCGAGAAGCTCTTCCAATGGGTCGGCCCCATCGTCACCTTCCAGAGCACCTTCTACGCCAAGGCGGGCAGCGGCCTCCGACTGCGCTCGCTGGCCGAAGCGAAGCGCGCAGCCAAGGTGCTGGTCGTGCGGGACTGGTACACGCTGGCGCAGCTGCAGTCCGCCGGCTTCCACAACCTGCAGCAGATCAGCGATCCCATCCAGGGCGTGCGCATGCTGGCCGCCGGACGGGCGCCGCTGTTCGCGGCGGAGAAGCTGTCGATGCCGCAGACGCTGGTGCAGGCCGGCGTCGCGAAGGACGCGCTGGAAGAGGTCTTCAGCTTCGCCGCGAGCGAGGGCTACATCGCGTTCTCGCGCAGTACCCCGATGGGGACGATCCACGCCTGGCAGTCGCAGCTCAACGAGATGAAGCGCGACGGCACCTTCCAGGCAATCCACAAGCGCTGGCTCCCGGGCGACCCGGCGCCGAGGTAGGCGAAGGCGCAAGCCTGTTCTTCGATGGCAATCGGGGCGGCGGGTCGATGCGTGCGCATCGAGCGGACGCATGGTCGACGGCGGACCTCCATCATTCGAACTTGTCGATTCAATCGACAACTCATCGGTGGTCGCCACTCTGCGCCGCTCACCATGCCGTCCCCGTCATTCCCCGGCGCTGCATGCGCCCCTCAGCCCACGCATCTCGCAGGCGTTGCTGCAGCCGTCGACGCCTCCTGGCAGGAAGACCCTGACGGCGCCGCCAGCGCGAGCACGGCATGCCGTCAGGCCGCCTGCGCGGTCCGCGCGGACTGGTGGCCCCGAGGTGTCGGACTGCACGTCGATCAGCAAGGGCTTCGCCATGAGTTCGAGCCCGTGGAAGGTGCTCGAGTCTGGCTGCAGGTCGAGCAGGAGGCCGAGGGATGGACGTCCGAGGGGCCCGGGGCTCGCCACTCGGAGCGATTTCTCGGGCATCTGTTGCATGAACTGCGCGAGCACACCCGTGGCGTTTCTTCGTCGGCGTGGTCTCGGTTGCCGGAGTCCGAGCGGGCGATGAGCGGCTCGCTGGAGAAGATCCGACAGGCCCATCTCCCGGCTGCGCCTCCCGCCGGGCGCGTGGTCGGAAGCGCGGTGTCCGGAAGATGGGAGGTCGGTGAGTCACTGAGCCCGCAAAGGCCCGTGCCGGAACAGACGCCCGGCGGCACCGGGGTGAGCGCCATCCAGGCGGACGTGGCGCGCCTCATCGGCGCGGCGCTGTTGCAACGCTTCGACTGGACTCGACCGGTGGTCCTGGAGCAAGAAGCATTTCAACGGTTGGCGCAGATCCTGGCGCGTCGCTCGTCGTCGCCTGCCCACCGGTTGCCGCGCCTCGGCAGCGAGGGCGGCGCCGTCGAGCGGCCCCACTGGTCGCTGCGTGTCGGCGGCGACGGCGCCAGCGTCGAACTGGCGCTGCATGAGGCGGGCAAGGTCCGGTCGCTCGGTACGGTGCTGAAGAAGGGGCCGCATACGGACGGCGCGAGGATCTTCCGTCCCGATCCTTCCGACAATCTCCAGTTCATGTGGGCCGAGATGGCCGAGGCCTACAACGGCGCGCCCCGGGCCATGGGGCGAGTGATGCTGCCCAAGGGCGCGGTGCCCGATGGCGCCCGGGCGCTCGACGGCATCGATCCACAGGGCCGTGTCATCGTGCTGGGGCATGGCGACCCCGGCGGCCGCTGGCGCGCCGCCACGGTCGGGGGGCTCACGGCACGGCGAGTGGCTGAGCAACTGCTCGACCAGGGTTTGCCGAAGGATTTCGCCGGTACGGTCTATCTGCATTCCTGCAGCAGCGGCAGCGGTCTGGGGCGCATGCAGGCGTTTTCCTGCCAGTTGCAGAAGGCTCTGGCCGCGAAGGGGCTTCGCGGCGTCACCGTCGCAGGACGTCCCGGTGTCACGCAGGGGTCGGTCGGGCAGTCTCGTGTAGCGCCTTCCGAAGTCGTCCTTGGCGGCGCCGGGTTGGTCCGTCGCACGGACCGGCTCGTCGTCAACCTCGAGCGGGAGCAGCGCCATTGGAGCGCCGTCGCTGCCAAGGCCCTGGACGGCGGTCAAGTCAAGGAGGCCGAGGAGGCTTCCAGGGCGGCCGACATCCATGGGCGACTGGCCGGGCAGGAGAGAGCCTATCGCGACCGGATCGCCGGCATCGGCCAGGCGGCGGCCCTGGCCCAGACGATGTCACGCATCGAGTCGATCGGATTGCCGGCCGAGCTGGGGCGCAAGCCACCTCTCCATCGGCGGCTGCTGAACGGCCTGCGGGGCCTGTTGTCCTGGCGTCGATCTGCGGACCGGCTGGAGATCGAGCGTCGGGCGGAACACGCGTTTGACGGCGAGACCTTCCGGGCCGCCGGCGTGAGGAACATGTGGGGGATCTTCGGCCCCAGGCGATGAGCCGACCTAGCGGCCTTATATTCCGGACGCCCCCGAGAAAGGTTCCCATGGCGTCGTCCTCGCGTGTTCCCAAGCCGGATCTCCGGCAGTCCCTGGATCTCGCCCTGCAGGGCGGCGGCTCCCACGGCGCCTTCACCTGGGGCGTGCTGGACCGGCTGCTCGAGGACGGCTCTCTGCGCCTGGACGGTGTCTCCGGCACCAGTGCCGGCGCGATGAACGCCGCGGTGATGGCGACCGGTTTCGCACAGGGCGGCGCGCTGGGGGCGCGACAGGCGCTGTCGCGCTTCTGGCAGGACGTCTCCGGCGTGCCGGCGTGTTTCGGCGTCGTGGGCGAGACGAAGGGGCCCGCCGACATCGCGCGGCTCGAGACGCCCGCCTGGGTCTTCAACCGCAGCGCCTGGCCCGGCATGGCCGCCTGGGACGCGTGGCTGCGGCTGTGGAGCCCGTATCAGCTCAACCCGTTCAACCTCGATCCGCTGCGGGACATCGTCCGCCGCCACGTCGACATCGACGCCGTGCACGCCGGACCGATCAAGGTCTTCGTCACCGCGACCTCGGTGCGCACCGGCCAGCCGCGCGTGTTCAGCGGCGAGGACCTGAGCATCGAGGCGCTGATGGCCTCGGCCTGTCTGCCGCACAGCGCGCAGACCGTCGTCATCGACGGCGAGCCGTTCTGGGACGGCGGCTTCTCGGGCAATCCGGCGCTGTGGCCGCTGGTCTACGGCACCGAATCGGACGACGTGCTGCTGATCCAGATCAATCCGCGCCAGCACGACGGCATCCCGCGTACGTCCACCGAGATCGACGACCGCATCAACGAGATCACCTTCAACGCCAGCCTGGTCGCGGAGCTCCGGGCGATCCACTTCGTGCAGCGGCTGCTGCGCGATCAGCGCGTCGATCCCACCCGCTACAAGCAGATGCGGCTCCACCGCGTGGCCGACGAGGGCGGGCTGGCGCAGTTCGGCGCGTCCAGCAAGCTAAACACCGATCCGCGGCTGCTCACGACGCTGTTCAGTCTCGGCCGCGCGGCCGCGGACGGCTGGCTGGCCACCTGCGCGAAACACGTCGGCCATGAGAGCACGCTGGACATCGGCGAGGTGTTCCTCGCGAATCGCGTGCGCAACGCGCGGCCGGCGGTCAAGCCCCCGAAGCGTGCCGTCGACAAGGCGGTCGGCAAGCTCATGGGGAAGCCGGGCAAGACCTGACACGACCCGACATGAAGGCATGACCCCGTGAGGGCCGGGTCTACTGGCCCGGCGACTTGAGCGCTGCGCGCGGAGCGACAAGAATGGGACTCCCATTCTTCAACCGCCCCGCACCAGCGACCTTCCCGGCAGCACGACGCGACGGGCTCCTCCGGAGTCTCACGATGTCCCATGCCCTGCCGCCGCTGCCTTATGCCGTCGACGCGCTCGAGCCCCACCTCGACGCGCGCACGATGGAGATCCATCACACCCGGCACCACCAGACCTACGTCAACAACCTCAACGGTGCGGTGGAAGGCACCGCCTTCGCCGACATCCCGGCCGAGCAGTTGATCGTCCAGCTCGATGCCTTGCCGGAGAACATCCGCGGCGTGGTGCGCAACAACGGCGGCGGACACGCCAACCACAGCCTCTTCTGGACCGTGATGGCCCCGGCAGGTCAGGGCGGGGGCGGCGCGCCGACGGCCGACCTGGCCAAGGCCATCGATGCGGACCTCGGCGGCTTCGACGCGTTCAAGGACAAGTTCACCAAGGCCGCGTTGACCCGCTTCGGCAGCGGCTGGGCCTGGCTGACGGTCGACGCGGACGGCAGGCTGGTCGTCGAGAGCAGCGCCAACCAGGACAGCCCGCTGATGCTCGGCATCGGTTCCGGCGGCACGCCTGTCCTCGGGCTGGACGTGTGGGAACACGCCTACTACCTGCAGTACCAGAACCGTCGTCCCGACTACATCGCGGCGTTCTACAAGGTCGTGAACTGGGACGAGGTCGCGCGTCGCTTCGACGCCGCGCGGAAGTCGCGCGCCTAGTCGCGCGGGCCGCGTCCCGGCGCCGGGGGACAGCGCCCCCCCCGGCGTCGCATGAATCCTTCACCGGATCGTCATCCGCTTCCCTGAACATCCATCCCCATATCTCGACGTGCGGAAAGCACGCGGTTTTCGGGACCATCAGGGAACACTTCGATGCGATCCATCCTGCTCCTGGCCGCCGCGGCGGCCGGCCTCATCCATCAGACCGAGGCCAGCGCCTTCGCCCAAGAAACCCACAAGCGCATCGCCATCGATGCGGTCCGCTACATGCAGCGGCATGCGGACACCACCAACTACGCCAAGCTGCTGGCCGGCGTGACCCGCGCGGGCTACACGATCGACCAGTTCGCCGAGCAGCTCGGCCAGGGCGCCTACGACGTCGACGATTTCGCCGACACCTACCTCTGCGGCGCCGTGACCGGCGACTGCGTGCTCGCGCCGGTCTGGGGGCTGGGCTCGGGCATCGTCAACTACACGTCCTACTGGCACTTCCAGAACCGCACGCAGGGGCCCGACGTCCACGGCAATCCCTTCGGCGGCTACAACTACGCGAAGCTCACGGTGAAGGGCGACATCGACGACCTCGCCGCCGCGTGGCTGGTCGGCGACCACCTCGACGACGGCAAGGGCGGCATGAAGGGCTGGTTCAGCGACGGCAGCAAGTACAACTCGTACGGACTGACCGAAGCGAACTACCGCCAGGGCGGCGCGTCCAGCGCGTCGATGTACGCGGACTTCGAGAAGGCGCCGTTCCAGCCGATCGACAACCTCGGTCAATACTGGTGGTCGCAGTTCCTGGCCCGGCCCACGGTGCAGAGCCTGGGCTTCGTGATGCACACGACCGACCTGCTGCAGCCGCACCACACGTGGACCACGTCGGCGTTGAACCACTCCGGCTGGGAGACCTGGGTCAAGGACTACTACGACAGCGAGACGCTGAACGCGGATGCGCTGGTCACCACGGCGCTGGGCAGCTACGCGCCGCTGGCGGCGACCGCGACCGACATCCGCCCGCTGCTGCGCCAGGGCGGGCAGATCTCGTACAGCCGCGGCGGGCAGGTGCTGTCGACGACCGACCACGCGGTCCGTCGCGACGTCGGACGCGTCGTCGTGCCGCACGCCATCGCGATGGTCGTGCATCTGCTGAATCGCGCGGCCGAGCGGCTGTGAGGGCGCGGGCCTCGCGCGCCGCGGCGGCGACCGTGGCGGCGCTGGCGGTCGTCTGCGGCGCGACGATCATGCCGGCGAGCCGCGGCATCGCGGCGACGGCGGTCGATGCGCGCGTCTCATCCGCCTGGATCGCCCGTGTCGGCGACGACACCATCCTGCGCCGTCCCGCCGAGGCGCTGCTGATGCTCGCCCGACGCGAACAGCCTGACCTGACGCTGCAGGAACTCGCGCGCCGGCTGGCGATCGATCTGCTGATGGGCGACGCGGCCGCGCGGGAAGTCGGCGACGAGTCGTTGTTCGCGAGTCGTCGCGTGGCGTTCTCGCCGGAGGTTGACGTGCGACGCCAATGGCTCGCGACCCTGCAGCAGGTCTGGCCCGAACGGATCGAGCGCGACTGGAAGGCCGCGAAGCCCGAACTGTCGTCGACGGTCGATGCGCGCGCGTGGCAGGCGCTGTGGTCGGCCGGGCAGGGCGGGGGCCTGCGGATGAACGAGGACCTCGACGCGGCGCAGCGCGCCGGCGCCGCGCGGTTCGTGCTGCTGCGGCATCGGGCGTTCGGCCGGACGCCCGCCGGGGCGATCACGCTGGCGGACGTCTGGCCGACGCAGAACGTGCAAGGCCGCCGGCTCCTGCTCGGCGGTGATCTGGACTACGCACGCGCCCAGGCGCGTCAGCTGCTGCGGGAACGCTTCGTCGAGCAATGGCTGCGCGGCGAGAGCGGCTGGAGCGGCGCCGAGCTCGACTTCGTGCGCCGGATCATCGAGGCCCGGCAACGCAAGCTGGCCTGGGAGCGATGGCAGGGTCTGAGCGGCGATCCGCATGCGGAAGCGCCGCCCCGGGACGCGTTGGCGGCGTCGGTGTCCGAGGACGAGATCGGCGCGTACTACCGCGCGCATCTGGACCGGTTCCAACGGCTGGAATCCGTTGAAGGACTGCGTCTGCGCTGCGCAGCCGCAGCTTGCGCGGACCAGGCGCCGGGGGCTGATCTGCAAGGACGCCCCGGCGCGGTGCGCGTGTCCTGGCGCCTCGGCGACCCCAGACCCGCAGCCGAGGTCGATGCCTGGGTGCTCGATCTGCTGCAGGCCTGGCCGGCGGGCGTGGCCTCGCCGCCCATCCGGCATCCGGACGGCAACGGCTGGGAACGCGTGCAGGCGCTGTCGGTGAAGCGCGGGCGTCATCCCGCGGACAGCGAGACCGTCCGCCACGAGGCGCGGCAGGCGGTCGCCCTGGAGAAGCTGGAAGCGCGCTGGCAGCAGCGCCAGGTCGAGCTGCTGGCCTCCGCGGGCCTGCGCTGGGCGCCCGGCGTCGCAGCGCCGGCATCGCCCTTCGAGCCGCAACGACCGACGCCCACGGGCGGGGAGCATGGCCATGCGCATTGAAGCGGGCGCGGCGATCGCGCTGACAGGCGTCGCGCTCGTCTGGGTCGCCTTCAACGCGCCGATCGGCTTCGGCGGCAGCGAGGCTGCGGAGCCGACCGCGGTTCACGCGGGACTTGCCCCCGCGTCGGCGTCGAGCCGTCCGGGCAACGAGGGGCTGTCGACGCGGGAAGCTGACCTCTCGTCGTCCACGGACAAGGCGGTCGATCCGGCGGCAGCCGCGTCTGCCTTGGCGCCGGCGACGCCGGCGTCGTCAGCAGGCAATGAGCTTCCCGCAGCCTGGAGCCTCGCCGATTCGCGCGTGGCCGGCGACGATCGCACGCCGCCGATCCAGCGGGCGGGCGAGGAGGCGGCCACCCCCGCGTGGCAGCTCGACAACCACCCGGCCTACGCGCGGCGCGAGCAGGACAGGCATCAGGCCGTGCAGCGCGCCTTCGTGGACGCGGCCGATCGCGAACTGCCGCTGCTCGACCGTCAGATCGAGCAGGGCCGCGCGATGGGCGTGCCGCCGGATCAGCTCGCCAAGGGCGAGGAGAAACGACGCCGCATCGCCGAGATGCGCGCGCGCATGCAGGCGGACCTGGCTGCGAGCGCGAACGCGCCCTGAGGCCGCAGGAGGGCCCCGAGGGCGGGGGCAAGCGTGTGAGAAGAAGGGCTCAGGCGATGCGCCGGAAGCGCAGTTCCTCGATGAGCGACTCGTCGCCCACGGAACTCACGCGCTGCTGGACCACCTCGGCCCGGCCGTCGGCGGCGAGCTTCTGGATCTCGCGCGCGGCGCTGTCGAAGACGAGCGGATGCTCCAGACCGGAGCCGGCGTGCGGCAGGTCGACGAGCTCCCCCGGCGAGGAGTCGAGGAACATCGTCATGGCGATCGAACTCATGCTGGACCTCACGAGTGGGCTGGACACCGGCAGACTCTATGCTGCATCGCAGCAGGTGCAAAGCCGGTTCCGACAAGTTCTGGCCCGGACGTCCGGCGATCGCACCGAACCGGCGTCTGCACCAGATTGATGCCGGAAGATGAAAGAAAAACGGGAGACTTGATGGCTCCCGTTCTGGTTTTACCTGCCGTTTGCCCGCGGTTCGCAGGCCGGGGGATGTCAGGCCACCGCCATGTTGCGCACCTTGAACCGCGAGATCGCTTCGGTCAGCGCCATCGCCTGCTGGCGCAGGCTCTCGGCTGCGGCAGCGCTCTGCTCGACCAGCGCCGCGTTCTGCTGCGTGCCGCGGTCGATCGCGGCCACCGCCTCGTTGACCTGCACGATGCCGTGGGTCTGCTGATCGGTGGAGGCGCTGATCTCGCCCATCAGGTCGGTGACCTTGCGGACCTGCGTCAGCACCTCGTCCATCGTGCGGCCGGCTTCCTGCACCTGCACCGCGCCGGCGTCGACCTTCTCGACCGAGTCCGAGATCAGCGTCTTGATCTCCTTGGCCGCCTGGGCGCTGCGCTGGGCCAGGGCCCGCACCTCGCTGGCCACGACCGCGAAGCCGCGACCCTGTTCGCCGGCGCGGGCCGCCTCGACGGCCGCGTTCAGGGCGAGGATGTTCGTCTGGAACGCGATGCCGTCGATCACGCTGGTGATGTCGCCGATGCGCTTGCTGGAACCGGTGATGGCTTCCATCGTCGTCATCACGCGGTGCACGACCTCGCCGCCCTGGCCCGCGACCTGCGCCGCGGCGTCGGCCAGGCCGGTGGCCTTGCGCGAGGACTCGGCGTTGACCTGCACCGTCTCGGTCATCTGCGCCATCGACGACGCCGTCTCCTGCAGCGCGCTCGCCTGGGTCTCGGTGCGGCTGGACAGGTCCTGGTTGCCGCTGGCGATCTGCGTCGACGCCGTGGCGATGCCGTCGGCGGCCTGGCGCACATGGGTGACCATGGTCGACAGATTGCCGCTCATGGCCTTGAGCGCGGTCAGCAGCTGGCTCAGTTCGTCGCGGCCGTCGACCTGGATCTCGTCGCGCAGGTCGCCGTCGGCGACCGACTGCGCCACCTTGATCGCGCGGTTCAGCGGCGCCGTCACCGCGCGGCTGATCAGCCAGCCGAGCAGACCGGCGACGGCGGCGGACAGCACGGCCGTCGTGATCAGCAGCGTGCGGTCGGTGGCGAAGAGTTCGGTCGCTTCCTTGGTCACCGCCGCGGAGCGCTCGTCCTCGTAGCGGATGAAGTCGCCGGTGGCGGTCAGCAGCGCGGCCAGCAGCGGGCGGCACTCCGCGTTCATCTTGGCGACCGCGTCGTCGCGCTTGCCGTCGTTGGCCAGGCCGACGATCGCCAGCGCGACCTTGCCGTACTGTTCCTCGACGGTGGCGACCTTGTCGAAGAGGGTCCGGTCCTGCGGCGTCACGTCCTGCGCGGCGGCCAGGTGGGACTTCAGCGTGGCCAGCGACTGGCCCACTTCCTCATGCGCCTTCGTCACGGCCGCCAGTTCCTTAGCCCGGTCCTCCGGCGTGGTGACCAGCACCAGATTGCGGGCCGCGATCGCGCGCGACTTGGCCGCGGATTGCACCGCGATCACCATGCGCTCCCGCGCGGCGACGCCGCTCAGGTAGTTCTCGACGCGCGAGCTCGACTGGTTCAGCCAGTGAAGCGCCGCGCCGGACACGCCGGCGACGATCAGCGCCATGACGCCGAAACCCGCCCACAGCTTGGTCTTGACCTTGAGGCCTGAGAAGTTCATTTGTTATCCCCCTGATGGATGTGGGACCGTGGTTGCGATCCCAATGTGATCTTCGGCGCTATCCGCACGTTTCTCAATTGGAAGCGCGCCGAAAGCCGTGTGCGGGGATCACCTACATCAGGGAGAGGAGGACCTCGCGGTCGGGGGAAACCCGATGGCATGCGGTCCCCGGGGGCTCAGCGGCCCCATCGGTCCCCTCGGCGACTAGGCGCCGAAGGCGTGCGCCAGGCCGGCGACTTCGCGCTCGAAGATCATCCGCTCGCGCTGCACCGCCTGCTGGGCGGGGCGCGACAGCTCCAGGTAGAGCGGGAAGTTGCGCATCAGCTCGTGCGCGCCGGCGAAGACCTGGTCGACCTGGTCCGGCTTGAAGTAGCACTCGTCGGGCAGGGCGTAGTCGCGCGCGGCGCCGACGTCCAGTGCGAAGACGCAGCAGTCGCGCATCAGCGCCTCGCGCGCCAGGCGGTCCTTGCCGGGGAAGGTGCCCAGGTCGATGAACAGCCTGCTCCGGCCCAGCGCCTCGTAGACCTGCGCGCGCGTCAGGCCGCGGATCAGGTGGACCTTGCAGCCGTTCTCCGCCTCCAGCCGCGCCGCGATGGCGCCGACGTCGTAGACGACCTTGTGGTTGGCGTTCAGGGCGATGTCGGTCTTGGCGGCGGTCTCGAAGACAGGCTCGCCCTCGGCCGGCGCGGGCTTGCCCGGCGTGTAGTCCGACAGCGGCAGCGTGCGCCCGCAGCCCAGCGCCCGGATCACGTCGTGCGCGTAGCCGGACTGGTAGGTGTGCAGCACCCGCTCGCTGCGCAGCAGGTTCAGGTTGATCTTGTTGACCGACAGGTACTCGAAGGCGTTGTCGATGCTCAGCCACCAGACCATGGGCGTGCAGGGCTGGAAGTAGCGCAGCCAGTGCACATAGGTCTCGGCCAGGACGACGCAGGTGTCCGGCGTCATCGCGATCTCCTCGGCCAGCCGCACCTGGTACTTCTGGTAGTCGGCCACGGTGTTGGGCCGCGGCTGCAGCTTGAGCGCCGTGCCGGCCGTCAGGCCGTTGCGGCGGAACAGGTCGTCGACCGCCGGCAGGTCGGTCGGCAGCACGTACCAGACGCGCGCGTCGTGCCCCTGGCGGATCAGCGAGTCCGACAGCTGGTGCAGGGCCTCCGGGCCGCCGGTCTGCACGCCGTGAGGGATCAGGATGACGATCTGCTTCTTCGCGTTCATGGGGAGGCTTTCGAGAGAGAGTCCAGCCGCGCCTGCAGCTTCTGCGCCGCGGCCGGCGAGACCGCCTGCAGTCCGGGCAGCAGGAAGCCGCTGCGGCTCTTGACGATGCGGTCGGAGAGATGGTCCAGCAGGAAGTCGGGCATCTCGCGGTAGACGTTGGGCAGGTGGAAGATGCCGTGGAAACCGAAGGTGGGGTAGGGCACCGACGGGAACTCGACCGAGAAGTGCGAGGCGATCGCCTTGGGCGCGAAGCGGCAGCCGGCGCGCTCCAGCGTCTCGCGCATGGTGCGGCAGATGAAGAGGTCTTCGGCTTCGGTCGGATCCGGGTAGTCGAGCTGCGCGACCGCGTGGACCAGCCGCTTGGAGCGCCACGAGAAGCCGCCGTTGCCGACCTCGTTGACCTCGTAGTTGGGCCAGGGCGCGCCGATGTAGTCGTAGTGCAGGAAGTGCGGTGAGAACTGGTCGGCGTTGAGCACGAAGCCGTCGTACTGGATCACCAGCACGTGGTCGGCGCTGAGGTGCTTGGCGAGCTCGCGCGTGATCAGCAGGTTGTACTCGGTGATCGAGCGCAGCGTCGGCACCGGGATGACAGGGAGGCCAGGCCAGAGCTCGGGCTTGTCCGAGTAGATCAGCACCTGGCTGAAGGGCAGGCCCTGCAGCTCCATCGCCCGCATGCTGTGCAGCAGCGCCTGGCGCGCGAGCACGTGCAGGTCGGTGTCGACGATGGCGACCGCGATGCTGGGCTTCGATACGGACGGTGCGCTCATGTCACAGCAGGTCCAGGAGCTGCTTGGTCACCGTGGCCCAGGAGAAGCGCTTCTCCAGCCGCAGGCGGGCCGCCTCGCGGCGCGGCGCCGGGGTCAGGCGTTGCTCGACGACCTGCAACATCGATTCGCGCAGGTCGTCCAGGTCGGGCACCACGAAGGCGCCGACCGGCTGCGGCGCATCGGCGTCGGTGCCGGGACGGCTGTGCAGGCGGTGACAGAGCTCGGGCGGCGTGAAGTCGTCGGTGGCGCCACCGCCGCTGACGATCACGTGCGTGCCGCAGCCCATCGCCTCCAGCACCGGCAGGTTGAAGCCTTCGGCACGGTAGGGCGAGACGTAGGCATCCGACAGCGCGTACAGCGAGCGCAGCTGCGGCAGGTTGAGGCTGGTCGACAGGATGGCGATGCCGTCGCGCACCTGCGGCGTGTTGAGCAGCGGTGCGCGCGTCGCGAGTTCGGCGAAGACGCGCTCGACGCCGATGCCGTACAAGCCCTGGTGGTCCTTCAGGATCAGACGCACCGGCAGGCCCTTCAGGCGCAGTTCGGCGAAGGCCAGCAGCAGCAGGTCGATGCCCTTGTTCCAGGTCGCCACGCCGACGTTGGTGAAGACGGTCTCGTGCGGGGCCATGCCCAGCGCCGCGCGCGCGGCCTGGCGCTGCTCGGGCGTCATCGGGAAGAAGGTGTCGGTCTTGTAGCCATGAGGCACCACCTGGACCTTGTCCGCGTCGAAGCCGTAGTCGACCAGCCGGGCCTTGGACCAGCGGGTCGGCGTGACGACGAAGTCGTCGCCCTGCGTCAGCGCGGAGGGCGCCATCTCGGGCGGATCGAAACTCTTGCCCGAGAGGCCGAACTCGGTGACCACGAAGGTGGCGTTGCGGCGCGCGGCCGCCGGGTCGGTGAGGCGCACCGGCGACGCGATGCGCAGCCGCGCGTCCATCACGCGGTCGCCCGGATCGGGCAGGCCGTCGATGATCGCCCGCTCCTCGGGCGCGAAGCCGGAATCCAGCTTGCTCTTGTCCCAGTGCGGCATGAAGAACGGGGCGTCCTTGTGGAACAGCTCGAACCGCGGGTCCTTCACCATCTCCAGGATCTGGTTCTGGTTGACCATCGCGATGGAGTGGTTCACCCCCCGCCAGCCTTCGATGCACAGTGTCTTCATCGGGCCATTGTGTCGCGCCGCCACGCCGACCATGCCCGGATAAGGGGGACAGGTCCGGGCCAACTCGGTCCGGACCGGCCGGGTCGCGCGTCGGACCGCGTTCGCCGGGACCGCGTCAGACCGTCGCCGGCAAGGCGTCCATCGTCAGCAGATCCCGGCCGCCGAGGGCCGTGTCGACGTGGCCGCCCAGCGTCACCCGTCCCCCGCCGAGGAAGCGGTCGGCGAAATCGTCTTCGCCGGTGCCCGGCGTGGCGCGCACGTCGGCACCGAGCCCGCGTTCCTTCACCCGCTGGACGGTCTCGTTGACCACCAGTTTGAAAGGCTGCCAGCTGGATTCGTCGGCCGCCGTCGCGGCGATCTGCCGCTGCAGGATCGTCACCTGTTCCTGCGCACCCGCGTCCGGAGGCATGCCGGGCGGCAGCGGACGCTGCAGCACCGCGAGCCGGTCCATGCAGGCGTTGATGGTCTCGGCGGCCTCGGCCGTGAGGCACTTGCGCTCGATGAAGACCCGGTTGCCGCCGGGCGGCAGGTTGACCAGACGGGTGAGGAAGTCGTCCAGCATCCGGTCGCCGTCCCGCAGCCGACCGTCGGGCCCGCGCTTGCCCAGGCGCGCCGACCAGGCATCGCGCTGCGTGTTCAGGACCTTGATGAAGTCGTCCCGCACGCCGAATTCGCGGTGCTTGAAGGACAGCCGGGGATGAACCTTGCCGTCTTCGGTGGTGATGCGCACCATGCCGTTCGTCGACTGGATCACCAGTTCGGTGTCGACCCCGACCTTGTGCCGTCCGAAGAGCGCGACCTTCGGTCCCCCCGGCACCGGGAGCGTGGGATGGCTGATCCCCAGGCTGACTCCGGCGCCGAGCGCCGTGCGCGAACCGCTGCCCGCCTGCACGCTGCGCAGGGCGCCGGCGGCGTCGCGCGATTCACTCTTGTTGAGCAAGGTGTGCTTGAGGCCCACGCCTGCGACCAGCGAGACGCCGACGCCGGGTCCCAGCCTCGCGGCCGCCGTGCCCTCGAGCGACACCGACACGTCGGCGGTGCGCGTCTTCGCGGCGTTCCAGCCGAAGGAGACCGTCGAGAGATCGCCGATCCGGTCCACCATCTGCGTCCACATGGCGCCGCCGTGCGCGGGTCGTTGCGCCGCGGGCTGGTCGGCGATCTCGAAGATCGCGTTCACGACGTCGGCGCTGGCGGGATTCCAGAACGCCGACGCCGCGCCGGCGGCCTCCGCCGACTTCGTCGCGAGCGTGGCGTCGCGCTTCGTACGGATCATCAGACCCTTGGACACGAGGTGGGAGCCGCCCAGCCGGGCCATGGCCTGGGCCGTGAGGTTCACGACCGGCCCCGCCTGCGCGCCGACGCGCACGCCGGCGCCGATCGAACCGGTCACCTTGCGTTCATTGCCCAGGAAAATGAGTCCTGTCGTCGGCGCGACGCCGGTGCGGAACACGGCCGCGCGGCTGTGGTCCAGGTTGAACTCTCCCACCGGCGTCACGCCGGCCGTCATGCCGCCCAAGCCGCCGACGCTCGCCACGCCGTAGCCGAAGGTGCCGCCCAGCCCGTACTTGCGACCGTCGCTGTAGGAGGACGAATCGTTGCCGGCGACGATCGGGAGCATCACCCGGCGCAGGATGTCGCGGCGTCGGGCGGGCGTCGCCCGGTCGAAGTCGGCCAGCAGGGATCGCCGTTCTTCGTCGGACGTGAACGGGCCGCCCGCCGGGTCCGCTTCGAGCTTCGCGATCCATGAGACCGCCGTCCCTGCCTTTACGGTATCCGCGGTCATGCCGACCCGCGCCACCGGTCCCAGGTCCGCGCCCATCGGCCCGGCCTGGAGCAAGGTGCGCAACGGCGATTTGTCTTTCCCCATCAGGCGGCGCACGGCGCGGACCGGCGCGCGCAACCTGTCCAGGGCGGTCGGCGACCGACCCTCCGGCGTCTTGCAGGCGAGGTCGATGTAGATCACGAACTTGCGCAGCCGCTTGGCCATCAGGTGGAAGTCGGAGCCCTGGCCGCTCTCGGTGAAGCCGTTGCGCAGCGCGACGTAGGCGGGCTTCATGTCGGGACGGGCCTCGGCCGCCCGGAACGGTCGATCCAGGTTCTCCGTCGCGTACAGGAAGGCCTGCGCGGCCAGCGTCGCGGGGTGCTCGGCCTCGCGCGGACCGCCGGGGCGGTGCCGGGCATTGCCGGTGCCCAGGCGCGAGGGATCCAGCAGTCGCGCGCTGTCCGGGTGATCCTCCAGGGCGTTCCTGATGTCGGTGGTCGACTGCCGCCCCCGTACCTTCATGCCGAGCGTGAGGAGCGCCTCCTCGGCGCGCAGCCCGAGCTTGTAATGCTCGAACGATTGCTCCGCGTATCGTCGCGCCTCAGGGCCGAGCACCGGCGCCGGCAGGGCGATCCCCTGCAGATCGAGCAGCGTCTGGAAACCGCCGGCGGTCGCCGCGAGCGTCCTCCGGGCCGCGTTGGCCATCCGTTCGATGGCGGGGTCGTGACGCGCGGCGCGTTCGGCCGCCTTGCCGCCGGCGGCCGTGCTCGTCGACAGACCTGCCAGCGCCGGCGGCAGGTCGTGGCGCAGGAACTCATGGACCTGCAGCGCCCGCGCCGGATCGGCGGTCACCGTGCGCAGCGTCGAGGCGATCAGCAGCGCCTGCTCATGGCGCAGGGGATGACCGTCCGGCCGTCCGTCGACCTCGCGCTTCGAATGGTCGAGCAGGACCTGCGCGAGACATGCGGCGTCCGTGCCCGTCCGCAGACGCGATCCGGGGCGTTCTCCGATCGAAGGGAGCGGCGCGAACAGGCGGTCGACCTCGGCGCTGAACGCCACCGCGCTGCCGAACGCTGCAGGCGCGCGCACCGGCGGGGCGTCGTGGCTCGATCGCTTCGACGCCCCCTGCGTCAGGAGCGCCGCGACCCGGCCGCCGGCCGTGCGCGCCTTCCCGTCGATCGCCTGGAGGCCGCGCGGGCTGGCGGCGGTGGTCGGACGTCGCGCCGTCGCTTCGACGTCGGGTGTCGACGTGGGCGCCTTGACGGTCGAGCTGACGGCGAACGGTCCGACCGCCGCGTCCACCTTCACTGGCGCGAGGCGCTCGCGCAGGCCGTCCAGCGGGCGGCGCAGGACCTCGCCGAGGCCGCCCCGGCGGGCGGAGGCGCTCGTCGAGGCGGCGCTCGATTCGTCGTCGCCCGGAATCCCGGTGCCCGCGTCGAGCGACGACATCGCGTGACAGCGATCGGCCAGCGCGCAGACGGCGTCATCCAGTGCTTGCAACGCCGTGTCGGCGGCCGACTGCAGCTCGTCACGCCGGCGCCGGGCCTGCGAGGCCATGTGCTCGGCCATGCCGGCATGGCCGGCCAACGCGGCGTGGATGTGGCGGCTGTCAGTCCCCTTGTCGATCGCGGCCAGCGTCGCATCGGCCAGCGCCCGGTGAGCCTGGGTGGCCTGCGTAGCCGCCTTTGCGACGACCTGTGCCGCCTCCCGATGCGCCTGGATGAGACCGCAGTGCCGGGCGAAGTCGATATCCAGCTGTCGCCGCGTCTCGATCAGCGTCGCCGCTTTCGAGGCGTCGATCCGATCGCCGACGGCGAAACGCCGCCGGTTGAGCGTTTCCCAGTCCTGATCGGCCCTCGACAGCACCGCCGCATCGGCGGACTGGCGGTCGATCGCGGTCAGGACCCGCGCGTGCGCCTGTTCGGCCTCGATCCGCGCGCGGTCCGTCGCCGCGTCGATCGCCGTGGGGATCGCCGCGTCCGTCGCTGGATGATCCGCTGCCATCAGCACGCCGGGCCGCAGCCGGCCAGGAGGCCTCCGACGCCCGGCCTGACCTGCAAGGTCCGTCTCGTCGGCGCCCTCGGCGGGTTGCGGCGTCCCGGCCGCGATGCCGGGCTGCGAATCCGTTGTCGGGCACGTCGACGGGATCGCGGCGGAGGACCGCGTGGAACTGCTGCCGAAGAGACCGAACCGCATCATCGAGCTCCTTCGCGAGACGACGGGTCCGACCGTCTCGCCACCACGGCGGACCGTCGCTCAAGGGCCCGTCATTGGCCGAAGATGAGTTCGAGAGTGGGACAGTTGTCGTTCGAGGTTCGTCGTGACAACCACTCAAAGATGCATAAGACGGGCGAGGTCCTGGGAGCGGACAGGCGTCGCCGCGGCATCGAACGGCCGCTGGTGCGAACGGCTGGGGCGGCAGGTCACGCGCTCGGCGGCGTGCGATCAGAGCAGCGGCGCGGCGCTGTCGTCTTCGAGGCGTCTGGCCGTGGCGTGAAGCGCCGCCATCGCGGCGTGATGCACGACCTGTGCCGAATCGTCCGTGGCGGCCGGCGTGGCGGACAAGGCGGCCGCGGAGGCGCCGTCCGTGCCGGACGCGCTGGCCGCCGCCGCCGCGGTGTGCGTCGCGTCCGTCAGCAGGGCGGTCGTGGTGGCCGACGGCGCCGCGAGCAGGTCCTCGGCGGCGAGATGCGCCTTGGCGGCCTGCGCGTCGAGGCCCGAAGCCGCCGAGGCGCCCGCGCCGTCCGTCGACTTCGAGAACCAGACGTCGCCCATCTGGTGCGTCACGCCGTCCACCGTCTTGTAGCCGGAGATCAGGCCGATCAGGTTGCCGTGATCGACGGTCGAGCTGGCCTGCGCGTTCAGGTCCAGCTCGACGATGCCGAGTTCCGCCAGCGACTTGAGCTCGCCCGCGTCGGTCTTGCCGTTGCCGTTGGCGTCGGCCCAGATCCGCAACTGGCTGAAGCCGGCGTCTAGCGCGTTCAGCACGTGGTCGCTGTTGGCGTCCAGGGCCTGCATCGCCTCGTAGCCGTTGGCGGCATGCTTCCCGTTGGCCAGCACGGTGCCGGTGCCGAACAGCTCCGCGCCCGAGTCGATCTGCCCGTTGCCGTTGATGTCGCGCGCCAGCAGGCCGTTGCCCTGCGCCATCCACCCCCATTGCTGGGCGTGGCCGGTGTTGTTCATGTCGAAGCTGACGCCTTGCGCCGCAGAGACCGTCCCGAGGCCGTGGCCGTCGAGGTTGAGCATGATCGGCGTGGCCAGGAACAGCGCGTCCAGTTGCGCGCCGGACATCGCATGGATGGTCTCGGTGCTGAACGCCAGCACCTGGTCCATGCTCAGCGCGGCGAGGTCGCGGGTCTCGAAGCCGACGATCGCGTCGCTGCCGATCGCATGGATCTGGTCCACGGTCAGCGCCTTGGCCTGGTCGCGGCTCAGCGCCGTCAGGTCGTCGCTGGACATCGTGGCGAAGGCTTCCGAGGTGATCGCCGCCAGCTGCTGCGTCGTCAGCGAGGCGACCTGGCGGCTGTCCAGCGCCTCGATCGCGTCGGAGTTCATCGCCGCGATCGCCTCGGTGTGCAGCGCGCGCAGCGTCTGCGTCGTCAGTCCGTGGATCTGATCGGAACCGAGCGCCGCGAAAACGTCCGTCGACAGCGCGTTCAGCATCGCCGTGCCCAGCGCGCGGAAGGCCGAGGAGGTCAGGGCCGCGTAGTCCTCGGTCCCGAAGCCGCTCAACTGCAGGCTGGTCATCTCGACCAGCTGGGTGCTGGTCATCGCGTGGATCTGGTCGGTGGACAGCGCCGCGAAGTCGCCGGCGTCCATCACCCGGATCGCCCGGCCGGGCAGCAGGGCCACGTCCTGCGCGTCCAGCGCCGCGATCTGGTCGCTGGTCCAGGCGAGCACCTGCACGTTGGTCAGGCCCAGCATCTGCGCCGTGCTCAAGGCCTGGATCTGGTCCGTGTGCATCGCCGCCGCCTGCTGGAAGGTCAGCGAGCCGACCTGATCCGGCCGCAGCGACGCGATCTGGTCGGTGCTGAACAGCGCGATCTGGTCCGATCCCATCGCCTTCAGCGCGGTGGTGTGGAGGACGGCGAGGTCCTGCGTCTCCAGCGCGGCGATCTGCGTGCCGCTCAGCGCCGCGAGCTGCGAGGACCGCAGGGCGGCGAACTGCAGCGTCGACAGCGACGCCAGCGCCGTCGGGTCCATGGCCGCGATCTGCAGCGAGCTCAGCGCCGCGATCTGCTTGGCCGATAACGCGGCGATCTGATCCAGGTCCAGCGAGCCGAACTGGTCGCTGCTCAGGCCGAGCAGCGCCTGCGAGCCCAGGCTCGCGAGCTGCGCGGTGCTGAGGTGGTCGATCTGCTCCGCGGTCAGTCCCAGCAACTGCTTCGACGTCAGCGCCGCGAGCTGCGCATTGCTGAGCGAGGCGATGCTGTCGACGTTCATCGCGCCGAGCTGGGCCGAACTCAGCCCCAGCAGCGCCCGCGTGTTCAGGCCGACGACGTCCTCGAACTCCAGCTGGCTGATCTGGCCGGTCGTCAAGGCGGCCAGCTGCTTCGACGAGAACACCGAGAACTGGGCCGAGTCCAGTCCGTTCAGGTCGGCCTGTTCCATCGCCGACAGCTGGATGGTCGTCAGCGAGGCGATCTGGTTGGTGCGCATCGCCGCGAACTGCTCGGGCACCAGGGCGTTGAGCTGGTCCGTGGTGAAGCTCTGCAGCGACTGCACGGTCAGGCCGCGCACGCCGTCCGTCGACAGTGCGTCGATCTGCGACGGCGCCAGCGCCGCGATCTGGCCGGTGCCCAGCAGCGCCGTCTGCGCGCTGCCGAAGGCGCCGACCTGCTCGCGGCTCAGCACGTGGATCTGGTCGGTCGTGAGCGCGGTGAGGTAGATCGGCTTGAGGCCGGCGAGCAACTCGGGCGCCAGCGCGCCGATCTCGTCGGTGGAGATGGCCGCGAGCTGGAACGAGGTCAGCGCCGCGAAATGGGCCGAGCCCAGCGCGTTGAAGCTGTCGTGGTCGAGGCTGCGCACCTGCGTCGTGCTCAGCGCGGCGAGCTGCGCGTCGCGCAGCGTGGCCACGCCGAGCGGGCCGAGCGCGTCCAGCTGCTCGGCGCTCAGGCCGCGGATCGCCAGCGTCGAGATGGCCTGGAGCGCCTGCGAGGACAGCACCAGCAGCTGGTCCGCGGTCAGCGCGCCGATCTGCGCGGAGTTCAGCGCGAAGGACTGCGCGGTGCTGAAGGCCGCGACCAGGTTGACGTCCAGCGCCTGCACCTGCGCGCTGGTCAGCGAACGGATCACGGTGGCGTTCAGCGCGCCGAAGTCCTCCGGCTCGAGCTGCGAGACCTGTTCGGTCGTCAGGCCGCGGAACTGCGCCGAGGTGAAGGCGGCGAACTGCGCCGTCGTCAGCGTGTTCAGGTCCTCCACGGTCAGCGCCGCCAACTGCGCAGTGCCGAGCGCCCGGATCTGGTTGGTGGTCAGCGCCTGCAGCTGATCCGAGTTCAGCACGTCCAGCTGGTGGTCCGTCAGCGTGGCGATCACGCGCGTAGACAGCGCCTGGATCGCGCCGGTGCCCAGCGCCGACAGCTGCTCGTCGCTCAGGTCGCGCAACTGCGTCGTCGACAGCGAGCCCGCCTGCGCGCCGCTGATCGCCGCGAGCTGCTCCGAGCTCAGCGACGCCAGCTGCGCCGGCGTCAGGCCGCGCAGGGTCGTGCTGCTGAGCGCGGCGAGGTCTTCCGTCGTCAGCGAATGGAACTGCTCCGGCGTCAGCGACTGCAGCTGCTTGGAGCTGAAGGCCGCGATCTGCGCGGTCGTCAGTGCGGCCAGGTCGTCGGTGTCGAAGGCGGCCAGCTGGCGCGTCGTCAGCATCGCGATCTGCACCGTCTTGAGCGCGCCGAGCTGCTCGGCGCTCATCGCCGCCAGCACTTCCGGCTTCAGTCCGACCAGCGCGCTGCTGCTCATCAGCCGCAACTCGTCGGTGCTGAAGGCCGGCAACTGGTCGCTGGTGAGGCCGATCAGTTGGGTCGAGGTCAGGCTCTGCACCTGGCGCGAGCTGAGCGCGTCGACCTGGTCCGAGGACAGGGCGCCCAGCTGCTGCGAGTTCAGCGCGCGCAGGCCCTTGGTGCCGATCGCGGCGAGGTCCTCGCCCTCGAGTGCCGCGACCTGCGCGGTGCTCAGCGACTTGATCTGCAGCGTGTTGAGCGCGCCGGCCTGCTCCGTCGTCAGCGCGACCAGCGAGTCGGTGCTCAGCGTGCGGAACTGCTGGCTGGTCAGCGCGGCGATCTGCCTGCTGTCGAGCGACTGCACGGCGTCGGACGACAGGTGCGACACGGCGGCCGTGCTCAGGCCGCGGACCGCGCCGGTGGTCAGCGCCTGCAGCGCCTCGGTGCTCAGCGCGCTGAGCTGGTCGCCGCTCAGGCCCTTGGTCTGGTTGCCGCGCAGCGCGCCGATCTGGGCGGTGTCGAAGGCGTTGAGCTGCTCGGTGCTCAAGGCGCCGATCTGCACGGTGTTCAGCACCTGCATCGAGGCGGTGCTGAAAACGGCCACCTCGTCGGTGGTCAGCATGCCGATCTGCTGGCTGCCCAGGCCGCGCACCTGTACCGACGACAGCGCCGCGACCTGCGTGCTGTCCAGCGCGGTGAACTGCGCGCTGTCCATGCGACGCAGCCGGTCCACGGTCAGCGCGGGGATCTGCGTCGTCGTCAGCGCATGGATCTGGTCGGTGGTCAGCGCCGCCAGCGAGGACGTCGTCAGCGTGCGGATCGCCGCGGTGTTGATCGCCTGGACGTCCTGCAGCTCCATCGCGCCGAGCTGGCCCGACGCGAGGTAGTTGAGCTGGCGCGCCGACAGCGCGGAAACCTGGAAGGTCGTCAGCGCCACCACCTGTTCGGCGGTCAGCAACGCCCACTCCGACCCCGTCAGCGTCGCGAGCTGCGTGGTGGTGAGCGCTGCGATCTGCTCGGGCGTGAGCGATCCGACGTCGAAGGTGGCCATGCGGGAGAGGAGGGGACTACTGGAACCTGGCGGGTCTGCCGTTTGCGGCCTTCGACCATGCGCCGGGTGGGCGCAGTTCAGAAGCCGCAAACGGCAGACCGGGGGCGCGAGGCCCCCGGTCCGGTGCTGCCGCTTAGATCAGCGGGACAGCGCCGTTCTGGTCGTCGTCATGCAGCTTCTTGTAAGCCGCGCTCATGACGTCGTGGTTCACCGTGTCGGTGGCCGCGACGGTGGTCGCCGCCGTGACCGCCGTCGCGGTGGCGGCCGTGCCGCCGCCGAGCAGGTTGGCTTCCGGCTGGGCGAGCAGGTCGCCCAACTGCGGCGCGGCTTCCCGCGTCGTGCCGTGGACCTGCTGGGTCGCGCCGTCCTTGGCGAACCACACGTCCGACATCTCGTGCGTCGTGCCGTCCGCCTTGGTGTAGCTCGACACCAGGCCGATCAGGTTGCCGTTGTCGACGTCGGTGCCCTTGGTCGCGTTCAGGTTCAGGTCGGTGATGCCGAGCTGGGCCAGCGAGTGCAGTTCGCCCGCGTCGGTCTTGCCGTCGTGGTTGGCGTCCACCCAGACCTGCAGCTTGCTGAAGTCCACGTCCTTGGCGTTGATGTGGCCGTCATGGTTCGTGTCCAGCGAGGCCAGGGCGGCGAAGCCGTCCAGACCCTTGCGGCGGTTGACCTCGGTGCCGGAGCCGAAGAGCTCCGCGCCGCTGTCGATCGTGCCGTTGCCGTTGCGATCCATCACCAGCAGACCGTCGTTGCCGCCGACCCAGCCCCACTTGTCGTTGTGGCCGGTGCCGTTCAGGTCGAAGTTCACGCCGTTCTGCGCCGACAGGGTCTGGACGCCGTTGCCGTCCAGATCCAGCACGATCGGGGTGGCCAGGAAGTGGGCGTTGATCTGCTCGTTGCTCCAGCCCGCCTTCTGGTCGGAGGTCATCGCCAGCACCTGGTCCATGCTCATGCCGGCCAGATCCTGCGTGTCCCAGCCGATGAACTGGTCGGAGGTCATCGCCACGATCTGGTCCGTCGACAGGCCCAGGATCTGGGTGGACGTCAGCGCGTGGATGTCGCCGGAGTCCAGGGCCAGGATCTGTTCCGTCGTGAACGAGTGGAACTGCGCCGAGGTCAGGGTGCCGAAGTGCGTGCTGGTCAGCGCGCCGATGTCGTCCGTGGTCAGGGCGGCGATCTGGTCCGTGCCCAGCGCGCGCAGTTGCGCGGTGCTGAATTCATGGACCTGCTCGCTGCTCAGGGCCGCGATCTGGTCGGTGTTGAACGCGTGGATGGCCGCGGTGCTCAGCGCATGGATGCCGGCGGTGGTGATCGACGCGATGTCGGCGGTTTCAATGCCGGCCACCTGCGTCGCGCCCACGGCGCTCCACTGCTGCGAGGTCAGGGCGTGGATCTGATCCGAGGTGAAGGCCTCGAAGTCCGCCGAGCCGAAGGCCACCATGTTCGCGCTGCTGATCGCCGCCAGGTCGCCCGAGTCGATCGCCTGGACCTGGTCGGTCGTGAAGGCGTGCAACTGGGCCGAGGTCATGGCCACGATCTGCTGCGAGGTCAGCGCCTGCACGTCGTCGGTGGCCATCTGGCTCACCTGCAGCGTGCTCAGCGCGCCGACCTGCTGCGTCGTCAGCGCGGCGATCTGGTTGCTGTCCAGCGCCGCCAGTTGCGCGCTGTCCAGCGAGCGGATGGCCGCCGTGCTCAGGCTGCGCAGATCGGCCGTCTCGAAGGCCAGCATCTGGTCGGTCGTCAGACCGTCGACCTGCGCCGAGCTCAGGGCCGCGGCCTGCGTCGAGCTCAGCGCGACGATCGCGTCCGTGCTCAGCGCGCCGATCTGGGCCGAGCCGAAGGCCTGCAGCTGCGTGGAGGTCAACGCGGCGACGTCTTCCGTCGTCATCGTCGAGATCTGCGCGGTCGTCAGGGCCTGCAGCTGGGCGTTGCCCAGCGCGCGGATCTGGCCGCTGGTCAGCGCGTTCAGGTCGTCGCTGGTCAGGTTGGCGATCTGCACCGTCGTCAGCGACGCGACCTGCACCGAGGTCAGCGCGGCGATCTGGTTGCTGTCCAGCGCTTCGATCTGGTCCGTGCCGAGGGCGCGCAGGGCGACCGTCGACAGCGAACGCAGGTCGCCGGTTTCCATCGCGGCCATCTGGTCCGTCGTCAGGCCCTTGACCTGCGCCGAGGACAGCGCGGCCACCTGGACCGAGGTCAGCGCGACCACCGAGTCGGTGCTCAGCGCGCCGATCTGGGCCGAGCTGAGCGCCTGGACCTGCTGCGAGCTCAGGGCGGCGACGTCGTTGCTCTCCATCGTCGAGACCTGCGTCGTCGTCAGCGCGGCGACCTGCTGGGTCGTCAGCGCCTTGATCTGGCCGCTGGTGAGGGCGTTCAGATCGTCCGAGGTCAGGTTGCTCACCTGGGCCGTCGTCAGCGCGGCGACCTGCTGCGTCGTCAGCGAGGCGACCTGGTCGGAACCGAGGGCCGCGAGCTGGTCGCTGGTCAGCGCGCGCAGCGCCACCGTCGACAGGGCCTTCAGGTCACCGGATTCGATCGCACCGATCTGGTCCGTCGTCAGGCCGGCGACCTGCTTGCTGGTCAGCGCGGCGACCTGCAGCGAGCTCAGCGCCACGACCGCTTCGGTCGTCAGGGCGCCGATCTGGTCGGAGCTCAGCGCGGCGACCTGGTTGGTCGCCAGCGCGGCGACGTCCGCGGTTTCCATCGTCGAGACCTGCGCGGTCGTCAGGGCGGCCACCTGGGCGGTGCTCAGCGCCTTGATCTGCGCGCTGGTCAGGGCGTTCAGGTCGTCGGAAGTCAGGTTGCTCACCTGGCCGGTCGTCAGCGCGGCGACCTGCTGGGTCGTCAGCGCGGCGATCTGGTTGCTGTCGAGCGCTTCCAGTTCCGCCGAGGTCAGCGACGCCACCTGACCCGTGGTCAGGGCGCGCAGCTGGCCGGTGGTCAGCGCGGCGAAGTCGTCGGTGGCGAACTGGCTGATCTGGCCGGTCGTCAGCGAAGCCACCTGGGCGGTGGTCAGCGCCTCGACCTGGTCGGAGCTCAGGGCCTGCAGCTGATCGCTGGTCAGGGCGCGCAGGGCGACCGTGGACAGCGACTTCAGATCGGCGCTTTCGATCGCGGCCATCTGGTCGGTCGTGAGACCGGCGACCTGCTTGCTGGTCAGCGCGGCGACCTGGCCCGAGGTCAGGGCGACGATCGAATCGGTGCTCAGCGCGCCGACCTGGGCCGAGCTCAGCGCGGCGACCTGGTTGGTGTTCAGCGCCTGCACGTCGGCGGACTCCATCGCGGCGACCTGGGCGGTCGTCAGCGCGGCGACCTGCTGGGTCGACAGGGCCTTGATCTGGCCGCTGGTGAGAGCGTTCAAATCGTCGGACGTCAGGTTGCTGACCTGACCGGTCGTCAGCGCGGCGACCTGCTGGGTCGTCAGCGCGGCGATCTGGTCGGAGCCCAGCGCTTCCAGCTGGGCCGAGGTCAGCGCCTGCAGGGCGTTGGTCGACAGGGACTTCAGGTCAGCCGTTTCGATGGCGGCCATCTGGTCCGTCGTCAGGCCGGCGACCTGCTTGCTGTTCAGCGCGGCGACCTGGCCGGAGCTCAGGGCGACGATCGCTTCGGTGCTGAGCGCGCCGACTTGCGCCGAGCTCAGCGCGGCGACCTGCTGCGAGTTCAGCGCGGCGACGTCGTCGCTGGTCATGGTCGAGACCTGGCCGGTCGTCAGCGAGGCGACCTGCTGGGTCGACAGCGCCTTGATCTGGCCGCTGGTCAGCGCGTTCAGGTCGTCGGAGGACAGGTTGCTGACCTGCGCGGTCGACAGCGCGGCGACCTGGGCGGTCGTCAGCGCGGCGATCTGGTCGGAACCCAGCGCGTCGAGCTGATCGGTGCCCAGCGCGCGCAGCGCCGTGGTCGACAGGGCCTTCAGGTCACCCGTCTCGATGGCGGCCATCTGGTCGGTCGTCAGGCCGGCGACCTGCTTGCTGGTCAGCGCGGCGACCTGCGCCGAGCCCAGGGCGACGATCGCCTCGGTGCTCAGGGCGCCGACCTGGGCCGAGCCCAGGGCCTGCACCTGCGCGGTGGTCAGCGCGGCGACGTCTTCGCTGGTCATCGTGGAGACCTGCGCCGTCGACAGCGCGGCGACCTGCTGGGTCGACAGCGCCTTGATCTGGCCGCTCGTGAGGGCGTTCAGGTCGTCGGAGGACAGGTTGCCGACCTGGGCGGTCGTCAGCGCGGCGACCTGCACGGTCGTCAGCGCGGCGATCTGATCGGAACCCAGGGCGTCGAGCTGGTCCGTGCCCAGGGCACGCAGCGCGACGGTGGACAGCGACTTCAGGTCGCCCGTCTCGATCGCGGCGATCTGGTCGGTGGTCAGGCCGGCGACCTGCTTGGTCGTCAGCGCGGCGACCTGCGTGGAGGTCAGGGCGACGATGGCTTCCGTGCTCAGCGCGCCGACTTGCGACGAGCTCAGCGCGGCGATCTGGTTGGTCGCCAGGGCGGCGACGTCCGCGGACTCCATCGTGTTGATCTGGCCCGTCGTCAGCGCGGCGACCTGCTGGGTCGTGAGCGCCTTGATCTGGCCGCTGGTCAGGGCGTTCAGGTCGTCCGAGGACAGGTTGCTGACCTGGCCGGTCGTCAGGGCGGCGACCTGCTGGGTCGTCAGCGCGGCGACCTGGTCGCTGCCGAGCGCATCCAGCTGGGCGGTGCCGAGCGCGGCGATCTGGGCGGTGCCCAGGGCGCGCAGCTGGCCGGAGGTGAAGGCGCCGAAATCGTCCGTCGCGAGCTGGCTGACCTGGCCGGTCGTCAGCGCGGCGACCTGGGTGGTCGTCAGCGCCTGGACCTGGTCGGTCGACAGGGCCTGCAGCTGGTCGCTGGTCAGCGCGCGCAGGGCGGTGGAGGACAGCGAGCGCAGATCAGCCGTCTCGATCGCGGCCATCTGGTCGGTCGTCAGGCCGGCGACCTGCTTGCTGGTCAGCGCGGCGACCTGGCCCGAGGTCAGGGCGACGATCGAGTCGGTGCTCAGCGCGCCGACCTGTGCCGAGCTCAGCGCGGCCACCTGGTTGGTGTTCAGCGCCTGGACGTCGGCCGATTCCATCGTGGAGACCTGGGCGGTCGACAGCGCGGCGATCTGCTGCGTCGACAGGGCCTTGATCTGGCCGCTGGTCAGCGCGTTCAGGTCGTCCGAGGTCAGGTTGTTCACCTGGCCGGTCGTCAGCGCGGCGACCTGCTGGGTCGACAGCGCGGCGATCTGGTTGCTGTCGAGCGCTTCCAGCTGGGCGGCCGTCAGCGACTGCAGCGCGTTGGTGGCCATCGCCTTCAGGTCGCCCGATTCGAGGGCGGCCATCTGGTCGGTGGTCAGGCCCGCGACCTGCTTGCTGTTCAGTGCGGCGACCTGCTGCGAGGTCAGCGCGACGACGGAGTCGGTGCTCAGCGCGCCGAGCTGGGCCGAGCCGAGGGCGGCGACCTGCTGGGTCGTCAGCGCCTGGACGTCGGCGGATTCCATCGTGTTGACCTGCGCGGTGGTCAGCGCGGCGACCTGGGCGGTGCCCAGGGCCTTGATCTGCGCGCTGTTCAGCGCGTTCAGGTCATCGCTGGCCAGGCCGGCGACCTGGGCGGTCGTCAGGGCGGCCACTTGCACGGTGTTCAGCGCGGCGACCTGGTCGGAACCCAGCGCGTTCAGCTGGTCGGTGGTCAGGGCGCGCAGCGCGGTGGTGCTCAGCGCACGCAGGTCGCCGGTCTCGATGGCGGCCATCTGGTCGGTGGTCAGGCCGGCGACCTGCTTGGTCGTCAGCGCGCCCACCTGCACGGAGCTCAGGGCGACGATCGCGTCGGTGCTCAGTGCGCCGATCTGGGCCGAGCCCAGCGACTGCAGCTGCGCGGTAGTCAGCGCGGCGACGTCGTCGCTGGTCATGGTCGAGATCTGGCCGGTCGTCAGCGAGGCGACCTGCGCGGTCGACAGCGCCTTGATCTGGCCGCTCGTGAGGGCGTTCAGGTCGTCGGAGGTCAGGTTGCTGATCTGGCCGGTCGTCAGCGACGCGACCTGGACGGTCGTCAGCGCGGCGATCTGGTCGGAGCCCAGGGCCTCGATCTGGTCGGTGCCCAGCGCGCGCAGCGCGGCGGTGGACAGCGCCTTCACGTCACCCGTTTCCAGGGCGGCCATCTGGTCGGTGGTCAGGCCGGCGACCTGCTTGGTCGTCAGCGCGCCCACTTGCGCGGAGGTCAGGGCGGCGACGTTTTCCGTCGACAGCGCGCCGATCTGGGCCGAGCCCAACGCGGCGACCTGCTGGGTCGTCAGCGCCTGCACGTCGGCCGATTCCATGCCGTTGACCTGACCGGTCGTCAGCGCGGCGACCTGGGCGGTCGACAGCGCGCGGATCTGGGCCGAGCCCAGCGCGTTCAGGTCGTCCGTGGCCAAGGCCTGGATCTGCGCCGTCGTCAGCGAGGCGACCTGGGCGGTCGTCAGCGCGGCGATCTGGTCGGAGTTCAGGGCGTCGATCTGGGCGGTCGTCAGGGCGCGCAGCGCGTTGGTCGACAGCGCGCGGACGTCCACCGTCTCGATGGCGCCGACCTGGTCGGTGGTCAGGCCGCCGACCTGCTTGGTCGACAGCGGGGCGACTTGCTGCGAGCTCAGCGCGGCGATGTTCTCGGTCGAGAGCGCGCCGACCTGGTCGGAATTCAGCGCGGCGATCTGCTGCGTGGACAGCGCCTGGACGTCGCTGCTCTCCATCGTGGAGACCTGGGCCGTCGTCAGGGCGGCGACCTGCTGGGTCGACAGCGCCTTGATCTGGCCGCTCGTGAGGGCGTTCAGGTCGTCGGAGGTCAGGTTGGCGATCTGGGCGGTCGTCAGCGCGGCGACCTGCGCGGTCGTCAGCGCGGCGATCTGGTCGGAGCCCAGCGCGGCGATCTGGTCGGTGGTCAGCGCGCGGATGGCCGCGGTGCCCAACGCCTTCAGGTCGCCGGTTTCCATCGCGGCCATCTGGTCGGTCGTCAGGCCGGCAACCTGCTTGGTCGACAGCGCGGCGACCTGCGTGGAGGTCAGGGCGACGATGTTCTCGGTCGACAGGGCGCCGACCTGGTCGGAGCTCAGCGCCTGCACCTGGCCGCTGGTCAGCGCCTGCACGTCGGCGCTTTCCATCGTGTTGACCTGGGCGGTCGTCAGGGCGGCGACCTGGGCGGTGCCCAGGGCGCGGATCTGGGCCGAGCCCAGCGCGTTCAGGTCATCGCTGGTCAGGCCCTGGACCTGGCCGGTCGTCAGCGCGGCGACCTGCTGGGTCGTCAGCGCGCCGACCTGGGCGGAACCCAGCGCGTCGAACTGGTCGGTGGTCAGCGAGCGGATCGCGGCGGTGGACAGGGCGCGCAGGTCCTGCGTTTCCATCGCGGCCATCTGGTCGGTCGTGAGGCCGGCGATCTGCTTGGTCGACAGCGCGGCGACCTGCGACGAGCTCAGCGCGGCGATGTTCTCGGTCGAGAGCGCGCCGATCTGGGCCGAGCTCAGCGCGACCACCTGCTGGGTGGTCAGCGCCTGCACGTCGGCGCTTTCCATCGCGGACACCTGGGCGGTGGACAGCGCGGCGACCTGGGCGGTGCCCAGGGCGCGGATCTGGGCCGAGCCCAGCGCGTTCAGGTCGTCGCTGGACATCGCCTGGACCTGGCCGGTCGTCAGCGCGGCCACCTGGCCGGTCGTCAGGGCGCCGACCTGGTCGGAGTTCAGCGCGTCGAACTGTTCGGTGGTCAGCGAGCGGATCGCGGTCGTGGACATGGCGCGCAGGTCGCCGGTCTCGATGGCGGCGACCTGGTCGGTCGTCAGGCCGGCGATCTGCTTGGTCGACAGCGCGGCGACCTGCGAGGAGCTCAGCGCGGCGATGTTTTCAGTCGACAGCGCGCCGACCTGGGCCGAGCTCAGCGCCACGACCTGCTGCGTCGTCAGCGCCTGCACGTCGGCGGATTCCATCGTGTTGACCTGGCCGGTCGTCAGCGCGGCGACCTGGGCGGTGCCCAGGGCGCGGATCTGGCCCGAGCCCAGCGCGTTCAGGTCGTCGCTGGACATGGCCTGGACCTGGCCGGTCGTCAGGGCGGAGATCTGCTGGGTCGTCAGCGCGGCGACCTGGTCGGAATGCAGCGCGTCGAACTGGTCGGTCGTCAGCGAGCGGACCGCGGCGGTCGACAGGGCGCGCAGGTCCTGCGACTCGATGGCGGCCATCTGGTCGGTCGACAGACCGGCCAGCTGCTTGGAAGTCAGGGTCGCGAACTGGCCCGAGGTCAGCGCGACGATGGCGTCGGTGGACAGCGCGGCGATCTGGGCCGAGCTCAGCGCGGCGACCTGGCCGGTGGTGAAGGCCTGGACGTCGGCGGACTCCATGCCCTGGACCTGGTCGGTGGACAGCGCGGCGATCTGGGCGGTGCCCAGGGCGCGGATCTGCGAGCTGTTCAGCGCGTTCAGTTCATCGGTGGACAGCACGGCGACCTGGCCGGTCGTCAGCGCGCCGATCTGGGTGCTGGTCAGCGCCGAGATCTGGTCCGAATTCAGCGCCTGGACCTGGTCGGTCGACAGGGCGCGGACGGTGGCGGTCGAGAGCGCCTTCATGTCGTCGGAGCTGATGGCCGCCATCTGGTCGGTCGTCAGGCCCTTGACCTGGGTGGAGCTCAGTGCGCCGATCTGGCCGGAGCTCATCGCCTCGATGGAGTCGGTGCTCAGCGCGCCGACCTGGGAGGAGCTCAGGGCGCGGACTTGCGCGGTCGTCAGCGCCTGCACGTCGGTGCTGTTGACGCCGGCCAGCTGGTCGGTGGTCAGCGCGGCGATCTGCTGCGTGGTGATGGCGCGGATCTGGTTGGTGTCCAGGGCGGCGATTTCATCGCTGGCCAGCTGGCGGATCTGCTGCGTGGACAGCGCGCCGATCTGGGCGGTCGTCAACGCGGCGATCTGGTCGGAATTCAGTGCGGCGATCTGGTCGGTGCCCAGCGCGCGGACGGCGGCGGTGCTCAGCGCGTGGACGGCGTCCGAGGTCAGCGCGGCGGCCTGGTCGGAGGTCAGCGCGGCGGTCTGCGTGCTGCTCAGCGCGGCGGCCTGGCCGGTGCCCAACGCGGCGACGCCCTCGGTGGAGAGGGCGTGGACCTGCTGCGAGCTCAGCGACTTGATCTGGTTGGTGGTCAGCGCCTGGAGGTCGTCCGACGCCATGGCGCCGATCAGGCTGGTGGAGATGGCGGCCACCTGCTGCGTGCTCAGCGCGCGGATCTGGTCGGAGGCCAGGGCGTTCAGGTCGTCCGATTCCAGGTTGCGGACCTGGCTGGTGGTCATCGCGCCGACCTGCTTGGTGGTCATCGCGCCGAACTGGTCGGAACCCAGCGCATTCAGCTGCGTGCTGGTGAAGGTCTGCACCGCGGCGGTGGACAGCGCGCGCAGGTCATCGGACTCGATGGCGGCGATGTTGGTCGTCGTGAACAGCGAGACGGCCTTGGTGCCGAGCGTCGCGAACTGCGAGGTCGTCAGCGCCTGGAACTGCTCGGTGGTGAACGCGGCCCAGTCTTCGCTGGTCAGGCGCGCCAGGGTCGTCGACGTGAGGGCGGCGATCTGGTCGGTCGTCAGGTTGGTAATCAGCGATGCCATCTTGGAACTCCGTGAACCTATGGGGGCGGATGCGCCCATAGGCGCGAGGTGGATTTGGGTCAGCTTGTTGTTGGCGGGCAGCCGAACTTCCGGATGCCGTCAGTCGGTTTTCGGACGCCGATTGACAAACTTGAGCTAGCCCGGAAATGTTATTGGCGGCGCGCTTAACGTGAACGGAACAAAAGGACCCGGAGTCGGCCTCAGTTCACGGTTACAGAAGCGGCGTAAAGCCCGCGAACGCGGGGGAGGAGATGCTTGCCTCGGCAAGGGATTCCGGCGGCGTCACCGAACGATCGTTCGCTTGTCACGCGGCGGACATCCAATGGTGATCGGCACTTACGTGAGATCCTGAAGGTCGATCGGCGCCGGAGGGTCGATGGGCGAACGCCGTGGCGGCACTTCCGAGGCCTGCAACACGATGTAAACCGTGTGAACGAAGACCAGATACCCGGTGACCGCGACCGGGCTTGGCGCGGGGCGGGGTGTGTCGATCGTGATAAGTTCACGGGTTTTGGACGGGCCGCCGCCGCTCAGTATGGAGGGCTGAATCCCTTCTATTAGTTATTGACGGCTCATTAATATGACGACGAACGCTCCCAGGCCCTATCGGATCCTCGGCATCCAGCAGATCGCGATCGGCGGTACGGACAAGTCGGCGCTGCGACGGCTGTGGGTGGACGTGCTGGGATTGCAGGTCGTCGGCCGTTTTGTTTCCGAGGCGGAGAACGTCGACGAGGACATCTGCGCGATCGGCGACGGTCCGGCGCGGGTCGAAGTCGACTTGATGCAGCCGCTGGATCCGGAGAAGAAGCCGGCGGTCCATGCGACGCCGCTGAATCACGTCGGGCTGTGGGTGGACGACCTGCCCAAGGCGGTCGACTGGATGGTCGCCCACGGCGTGCGCCTGGCGCCCGGCGGGATCCGCAAGGGCGCGGCGGGCCACGACATCTGCTTCATCCACCCCAAGGCCAGCGACGAGTTCCCGATCGGCGGGGAGGGCGTGCTGATCGAGCTGGTGCAGGCGCCGCCGGAAGTCGTGAACGCCCTGGGCGGCTCCGTTGGACGGAGCGGTTCAGACGGGCCGGGCGACGCCAGCGACGCCTGAACCCGGTCGGCTCACCAGAACTTCCACCAGGGGGCGGACGGCTCCGGTTCTTCGGCGGCCGCCTTGCGTCGCATGCCGGAGCGCTGGAAGTGCAGCAGCGGGATGGAGAACGGATCGACGCTCGCCTCGCCGCCGCCTTCGAGCTGATAGCCGAACCGGGCGAGCAGGACCGCCTCCCCGAGTTCCAGCGGATGGAAGGGCAAAGGGTAGGCGTCCTCGCCGTCGCCTGGGCCTGCGCCGCCGCCGTCATCGGCTTTGGCCTCGCCCCTGGCGGCGTCCGTCTGGCCCGACGTCCCGCCGACGGGCACGCGATGCGGTTCCGCCCAGAACGGGGCCTCGAAGGGCAGCGGCTCGCCGATGTCCTCCAGGATGCCGCTGTCGGGCGCCAGGCTCAGGGAACGGATGAGCCGGCCGTCCTCCCAGACGGCGAAGGCGAACCAGTCGACCACGCTGTGCATCGCGTGCAGGGTGATCCGGCGCTTGCCGGCGATGTCGAGGAAGCGGCCCGGCAGCTGCGAGGGATGATCGACGGCGAACTCGCTGGCCGCGATGACGCTGACGCCGGGGAAGCACCCGACGAACATGAGCGGGTCGGGCGGATTGGTGTAGCTCAGGTCGCCTTCGCCGATCAGCTCGAGCGTCTCGCCCGGGAAGAGCTGCTCGGCCAGCGCGCGCGACGCGTCGCGGTCCAGCGCGGGCCGCGCCTGCAGCGCCGCGCGGGCGTCGTCGTCCGCGATGACCAGCATCCAAGTCTTGGCCCCCATGCGCCATCCTCCGCGTTCAGTGGCGAGGATGGTAATCGCCCCGGGCCTCGCTCAGGCCTCGCTCAGGCCTTGCTCAGGCCTTCCTCCGGCCTTGCTCAGGCCTCGTACGGCCCCTTGCCCGGCAGCGCCCAGAGCAGGCCGAGCGTGGCGCCCGCCGGTGCCACGGTGAGGTGGTCCTCGCCCGCCAGCACGCGGGTCTCGATGCGCAGGGACTTGTAGCGGCGGCTGCGCAGCAGGGTGTCGAAGCGGCGTGCGTCGGCGACCAGGTCGCCGTCCTTGTTGAAGCGCGGTCCCGGCGCGACGGCCTCGTAGGCGCCCACGTACTGGAAGATCCGCGCGGCGAGGTCGGTATGCTGCTTCGCGTAGGCGGCCTCGCGTTCGAACATCAGGCGATGGTCGAACCAGAACGACGGGCTGCCGAGGATGTAGTGGCTGAAGAGCGCCGGGTTGGCGAACAGGACCTGCGCCGCGAACAGCGCGCCGTAGGAGTGCCCGAGCAGCACGCGGCGGTCGGGCGCGATTCGGTACCGCTCGGAGATCGCCGGGATCGCGACCTCGGCCAGATATTTCAGGTAGGCCGGCCCCTCGCCGTAACGCGGCGCGCCGTAGCGGTCGGCGGGGCGACCGGGCCTCATGCGGGGATCGCTCGGCGTGTAGTCGCGCGAGCGCATGTCGACCGCGGATTCGTCCTGCGGTCCCGCCAGCCCGATGACGGCGAAGTCGGCCAGGTTGCGCCCCTGCTGGCCGACGCGGTTGCGCAGCGCCCGCACGAGCGGGAAGGCGTACGGCGCGTCGGTCACGAACACGGCGGGCCGGAGACCGGCGGACGCGGATGCCGACGTAGAAGCATTCGGCGGCAGGTCGACCCAGACCTCGTAGCGCCGGCCGGTGACCGGATCGGGCAGCGGATGGACGAAGGTGCCGGGGAGGGCGTAGGGCCCGGTGGCGTCCGGCAGCGCGGGCGCAGAGACGGACCGGGCGGTCGGCGTCAGCAGCGAGCCCAGCGCCGCGGTGAGGAGGTGCCGGCGGTCGATCATGCGAGGAAGCGGGAGTGGCGGAGGGCCGCGAGTGTCCCGCGACCGGGCCGGGTCGCGCGCCCGGCTCGCCGTTACGGGGGTTACGGGGGTGACGGCGCCGTCGTCCTCAATCGACCAGGATGTTCCGGTTCTTCAGCGTCAGATGGATCTTGTCGCCGACCGTGTCCTTGTTGAAGGGCTTGACGATGTAGCCGGTCGCGCCGAGCTGGGCGGCGCGGATGATGTCTTCCTTGCGGCCCTCGGCGGTGACCAGCAGCACCGGGACCTTGCGCAGCGGATCGGACTCCGGCCTGGCGCGCAGGGCTTCGAGGAACTGGAAGCCGTTCATCACCGGCATGTTCACGTCGCTGAGGACGAAGTGGACCGGCTCGCCGGATTCGGCGGAGATCTCGAGCTGGCGCAGCGCGGCCTTGCCGTCCTCGGCTTCGAGGATCTTCTTGAAGCCGAGTTCCCGGAGCAGCCCGGAGATGATGCGGCGCATGGTCGAGAAATCGTCGACCACCAGGAAACAGAATTCTTCGCGTTTGATCGTCGTGACCATGTGCAACCCCTTCAGGGGTGGAATCCTAGCGCGGGCGGGCGCCGGCGTATGCGTCGAAAAGGGGCTCGCTTCGGGGTCATCGCGCTGCGGGTAGCATGACCGGATGAGCTCCACAACGCCTGACCCCGTCGCCGCGCTGCTGCGCCATGCCGCCGCCACCTGGATCGCGCCGCGCTTCCGCCACCTGGCGGACGACGAGGTGATGGAAAAGGCCCCGGGGGAATGGGTCACCACCGTGGACCGCGACGTCGAAGCCTTCCTGACGCCCGAGCTGCGCGCGCTGGTGCCGGGCTCGCGTGTCGTCGGCGAAGAACAATGCGCGGAGACGCCGGAGCTGCTCGACCAGCTCGACGAAGGCGCCGTGTGGCTGGTGGATCCGCTGGACGGCACCTTCAACTTCATCTCCGGACGCGAGCCGCTGTCGTCCATGGTGGCGCTGCTGGAAGACGGCGTGACGGTGGGGGCGTGGATGCTCAACCCGATCTCGGGCGTGCTCCATCACGCGCGGCGCGGGCAGGGCGCCTGGCGGGAGTCCGAACGTCTGCACGCAGCCTCCGGCCCCGGGCTCGAACGCGCGGTCGTCAAGACGCGCTTCCTGCCGCAAGAACACCAGGACCGCGTCGCCACCTGGCAAGGCGTCGAGATCCTGCCCGGACTCAACTGCGCCGGCGCTGAGTACCCCGCACTCGCTGAAGGCGCGTTCGACGCCACGCTCTACTGGCGCAAACTCGCCTGGGATCACGCGCCGGGCACCCTGTTCATCACCGAAGCGGGTGGCTTTGCCGCGCGGCTCGACGGCACACCGTACCGCGCCGGAGACCGGCAGCCGGGGTTGCTGGCGGCGCGCAGCCGGGAAGTCTGGGAAGAAGCAGCCGCCGCCTGGAAGAAGAAGCCGTAAGTCCGGAACGCCGATTGCCGCCTTCGCCGTCGATGACGGCTTCCCTCGATATCGCACGCCGGCTCGATCGGCTGCCCTGGTCGCGCTGGCATTGGCGCGTGGTGCTCGCCCTGGGCGTGGCCTGGGTCCTCGACGGCCTCGAGGTGACCCTCGTGGGTTCGGTCGGGGCCGTGCTGGAAAGACCTGACACCCTCGGCCTGTCCGCCGTCCAGGTCGGCTGGTCCGGGTCGCTGTACCTCGCCGGCGCCATCGTCGGCGCCCTGGTGTTCGGGCGGATGTCGGACCGGCTCGGGCGCAAACGCCTGTTCCTGGCGACGCTCGCCATCTACGCGGTGGCCACGCTCGCGACCGCGTTCTCCACCGACTTCACGTTCTTCGCGTTGTGCCGCTTCATCACCGGGCTGGGCATAGGCGGAGAGTACGCGGCCATCAACTCCGCCATCGACGAACTCGTCCCGGCCCGCGTGCGCGGACGCGTGAACCTCGCCATCAACGGCAGCTTCTGGATAGGCGCCGCACTGGGCGCGGCCTCCAGCCTGCTGTTGCTGCATCCGGACGTGCTCGGTCCGGTGCAAGGCTGGCGGGTGGGCTTCGGAATGGGCGCGCTGCTGGCGGTCGGCATGGTGCTCGTGCGGCGCCACGTGCCGGAAAGCCCGCGCTGGCTGCTGCGCCACGGCCGCGTGGAGGAAGCCACCCGCATCCTCAATGCCATCGAGGCGGAAGTCGCCGCCCAGCACGGCCCGTTGCCGCCGCTCCCGCCGCAGCAGGCGACGGACGCGCGGGAGCAGCGCCCCGTGCCGACCCTGCGCGAGGTGCTGCACGTCCTGCTGCGCCGCTATCGCGTGCGCAGCGGCGTGGCGCTGTCGTTGATGCTGGCGCAGGCCTTCTTCTACAACGCGATCTTCTTCAGCTATGCGCTGGTGCTGACGCGCTTCTACGGCGTCGAAGACCATCGGGTGGCGCTCTACATCTTCCCGTTCGCGCTCGGCAACGTGCTGGGGCCGCTGCTGCTGGGGCCGCTGTTCGATCGGGTCGGCCGGCGCCGCATGATCGCGCTGACCTACGGCCTGGCCGGGGTGGGCCTTGCCGCCACCGGCGTGGCCTTCGTTGCGGAGGTGCTGGATGCGCGCTCGCAGGCGCTGTGCTGGTCGGCGGTGTTCTTCTTCGCCTCGGCGGCGGCCAGCTCCGCGTACCTGACGGTGAGCGAGGTGTTCCCGCTGGAGATGCGCGCGATGGCCATCGCGATCTTCTACGCGGTCGGCACCGGCGCAGGCGGCTTCGCGGCGCCGCTGCTGTTCGGCTGGCTGGTGGAGAGCGCCGACCGCGTCAACGTCGGGATCGGCTACGGCATCGGCGCGGTGCTGGTGATCGTGGCGGGCCTGCTCGCGCTGCGCTTCGGTGTCGATGCGGAGCGCAAGCCGCTCGAGGAGATCGCGCAGTCCCGCTGAACTGATCGGGGTCCGTCTCCCTCTCCCGCTTGCGGGAGAGGCCAGGGGTGAGGACCAGCGGCGGTGGACGTGCCGAGGTCTTCGAGGGCGGCGCGTCAGCGTTTCCCGAACCAGCGCCTGACGCGCCGCTTCCAGTCCAGCCATTGCCGATGGCGTGACCGGTCGATCCGCTTCACATCGATCAAGGTGACGTCGCCGCAGGCGGACATGGTGTGCAAGCCGCTGGCGAAGTCGCGATGCGCCAGGTCGCCGGTGAAGGTGGCCGGCAGCGCCTGGACCTCGACGGCCTCCGGCGACAACCGGGTGAAGCGCACCCATCGCGTCGCGCCGCCGTAGCCGTTGCGGCTGTCCTGGACCGGCAGGGTCACGAAGCCGTCCGCGCCGACGAAGGGCGTGCCGGCCGGCCGGGCGCCGTCGTGCGCGGACCTCACCGGATTGGCGCGGTGCGGCGTCCACGGGCCCTGCAGCGACGGCGCATGCGCGACGTGCAGTTCGCGCTGATCGCGCTTGTCCGGGCCGATGACCGCGTAGAACATCCACCAGGTCCCGTCGTGCCGCAGCAGCGAGGCGTCCACCGCGCGCACGCCCGGCAGCAGCGCGCAGACCCGCTCCCAGCGTTCCCAGCGCTCGGCGCCGTCCACCGCGCGGTAGAGCGCGACTTCCTCGGCCTGGCTGGACTCGGGGACCATCCAGACCTGACCCTCGTGCTCGAAGACGAAGGGATAGGAGAGGTGGAAGGGCGTCTGCAGCACCGGCCTGGGCGCGCTCCACGCGCCGTTGCTCAGGTCCAGGGTGAGGCGCTGCAGGTCGGCGCGCTTGGTGCGGTAGTCGAAGTTCTCGACGAACACATGCAGCGCGTCGCCCTCGCGGAGCGCGAAGGGATCGGCGTAGTAGCGCCAGTCGCCCGCCTCGGGCATCCAGACGATGCGGTCCCGCAGCTCGTGCAGCCGCTCGGGGCTGAGCAGATCGATGCGTTCGGGGACGACGCCGACGGTCCAGAAGTCGGACTTCGGGCGCTTAACCATGAGAGCGGGGCGTCGACATCAGCCGCGCCGTTCAACCGTGGCTCAGGCCGGCCAGGTCGTGCACCTGCGCGCCTTGGCGGGTCAGCACGTCCTGGTAGAGCGCCAGCGTGGCGCGCACCGCCGTCGAGCGGTCATAGCGACGCATGTCGTAGTCCACCGGGCGGCGGTTGTCGCGTTGCCGCTGCTCGATCGCGGCGGCGATCGCCCGACCCATCGCGGCCGCATCGTCGATCGGCACGATGGCCGATTGCGCCGGGTCCAGCATCTCGTTGGCGCCCAGCGTCGCGGTGGCCACGATCGGCAGGCGCGCGCGCATGGCTTCGAGGATGGCGAGCGGGAACTGCTCCTCGCGCGACGAGGACACGTACAGGTCCATCTCGCCGAGCAGCTCGTCCACGTTCCAGCGGAAGCCGAGCAGGTGGATGCGCTTGTCGTCGCCGCGCAGCGCCTCCAGCTCGGCGCGCTGCGGACCTTCGCCGATCAGCACCAGGTGGGCGTTCGCCGGCGCGTGCTGCTGGAAGGCCTGGATCAGCGTGTGCATGCCCTTGGCCGCGTGCAGCCGGCCGACGCAGCCGATCACCGGTGCGGCATGCGGGATGCCGAGCTCCATGCGCAGCGAGCCCGAAGGCGCCTTCGCCGCGCAGGACGCGGCGCTGCGTTCCGGGGCCCAGTTGTAGATGACGCGATGCATGCCGCCGAATTCCTTCAGGTGACCGACCTGCGCCGAATTGACGCACACCAGCGCGTCCATGCGCGCGTGGTGATGCGTCTTGTACCCCACATGCAGCGTGCCGACCCGTGCGCTCTCCCTCGCCGCTGCCACCGCCTTGCAGGCGGGGCCGAGGTGGCCGTGGACGATGTCCGCGCCCAGCCTGGCCGCCAGACGTCGCACGCGCGCCCCGCGCAGCACCGGCAGGCGCAGGCCGTGGAAGCTGACGCGCTGGTCCAGCGCGTGCCGGACCGCGGATCCCGCCGGTCCGATCACATGGACCGTGTGGCCCAGCGCCGCCTGGGCGTTGGCCAGATCGACGCAGTGGTGTTCACCACCGGCGATGCGAGACGAGAAGACCACATGGACGATGGAGAGTGCGCGCATGACGTCGAATCGGCAAAAAGGATAAATAACGTCCGGAGTCTATTTCTTAACATTCAGCAATAGAGCGGGATTTCCCCCGAGATCGTGGGATGTACGGTGCGTCAATAGCAAAGGTGTGCGCAATTCCATGGGCGACGTTGACGCCAGACGAACAATCGACCCGGACCGCCTGCAGGAAGTCATGGGGAATGGGGGTGTAGTGGCTACGGCGTCGAAGAAACTGCACGTAACCAAACCGGCAGCCACCTGACGGCGGGCGGCGGCGCGACGAAGCGCTGTTTCCCTGGGATGAACTGCAGGGGGTGACCATCTGCATGCAGGGTCATTGAAGTTAAGCTAGCGCGCCTTTTTGCGGCTTTCGCACGAAGGACACATCTTTACGCCACCTGCCACGTTCCCCCGGAGCCCGCTTCATGCTGCGTCTGTCGCTGATTGCCCTTGTCGTTGCGTCCCTGCTCGCCGGTTGCGGCAAGTCCTCTCCCGACAAGAAGGCATCGCCCGCGGCCGAGGCGGCCAGCGCCGCCAGCCTGCTGGTGTCCGCCGAGGACGTCCAGACGCTGGGCGTCAGCGCCTACGCGAGCGGTCCGGTGATCACCGGCTCGATCCAGCCGGAACGCCGCGCCGACCTGCGCGCGGAACTGCAGGCCATCGTGCTGCAGGTCTACAAGGAGAACGGCGAGCGCGTGAAGCGCGGCGACCTGCTGGTGCGCCTGGACGACACCGCCATCCGCGACACCGTCCAGTCGGCGGACGAATCCGCGCGGGCGGCCTCGCAGAGCTTCGAGCAGGCCGAGCGTCAATATCAGCGACTGAAGACGCTGCAGGCGCAGGGCATGAGTTCCATCCAGGCGATGGAAGACGCCGAGATCCGCCGCAACAACGCGCAGAGCGACCTGGTCGCCGCCCGCGCCCGCGTGGCCACGGCGCGCCAGCAGCAGCAGCGCACGGAGGTGCGCGCGCCCTTCGACGGCGTCGTCAGCGACCGCAAGGTCTCGCCGGGCGATTCGGCGCAGATCGGCAAGGAACTGATCAAGGTGATGGACCCGGCCTCGATGCGCTTCGAAGGCCTGGTCTCCGCGGACCGGATGTCCGAGCTCAAGCTTGCGCAGGTGGTGTACTTCCGCGTCAACGGCTATCCGCAGGTGGACTTCCAGGGCAAGGTGCGCCGCATCGCGCAGGCCGCCAACGCCAACACCCGTCAGGTCGAGGTGCTGGTGGACTTCGCGGGCGCCCAGCAGCCCGGCGTGGCCGGGCTCTATGCCGAAGGCCGCGTGCAGACCAACAGCGTCTCGGCGCTGATGGTGGCGGACAGCGCCCTCGTGCGCGAAGGCGACAAGTCCTTCGTCTGGCGCGTGGACGGCGGCAAGGTCGCCAAGACCCCCGTGAACCTGGGCGCGCGCGACGACCGCCAGGGCCTCTACGTGGTCACCAGCGGCGTGAAGCAGGGCGATCGCATCCTGCGCAGCCCGACCAGCACGCTGCTCGACGGTCAGCGCGTCGAGTTGAGCAAGACGGCCGTCAGCGCGGCCGGCACGCCCAGTCCGGCCAAGGGCCTGACGAGCACCACGGGTGCTCCCGCGGCCGGCTCGACGACCTCGGGTTCGACGACGTCCGGCTCGACCGCCGCGCCGCTGCCCGTGCTGCCGGTGGCCTCGGCCGCCTCGGCCCAGTGACGCGCACAGGAGCCTGAACCATGTTCCTCTCCAATTTCTCGGTCAAGAAGCCGATCGCGATGATCGTGATCATCATCGGCTTGATGGCCCTGGGGCTGCTGGCCCTGTCCAAGCTGCGCGTCAACGAGCGGCCCGACGTCGACCTGCCGCTGCTGGTGGTCAGCATCAGCTATCCCGGCGCGTCGCCGGAGACCTCCGAGCGCGAGATCGTCAACCGCATCGAGAAGTCGCTGCAGAGCATCTCCGGCGTGAACGAGGTGCGGTCGACCTCGGGCGAAGGCTCGGCCCAGCTGCTGCTGTTCTTCAACTTCGACAAGAACATGATCGAGGCGGCCGACGAGGTCCGCAACGCGATCGCGGCGGTCCGGCACAAGCTGCCGACCGAGATGCGCGAGCCGGTGCTGCAGCGCGTCGACCCGTCGGCGCAGCCCATCATGCAGCTGGCGCTGTCGTCCAGCAGCCAGTCGCACGCCGAGATCTCGCGGATGGCCGAGGACCAGTTCGCCGACCGCTTCCGCGCCATCCCGGGCGCGGCGACGGTGACGGTGAACGGCTCGCTCAAGCGCGAGCTGTCGGTGCTGCTGAACGCGCAGAAGCTGCGTGAGTTCAATGTCTCGGTGACCGAGGTCGTCAACGCGCTGCGCATGCAGAACACGACGGCGCCGGTGGGCAAGGTGCGCGGTCAGCTGGAGGACCAGAGCATCCGGCTGCTGGGCCGCATCGAGTCGCCGGCCGACTTCAACCAGATCGTGGTCAAGCGCTCGGGCAGCGAGCTGATCCGCCTGGGCCAGGTGGCCACGGTGCAGGACGGCTTTGCGGAGCAGACCGGCCTGTCGGTGCGCAACGGGCATCCGAACGTCGGCATCATGGTCACGCGCTCGCGCGACGCCTCGACGGTGAGCGTGGCCAAGGAGGTCCGCAAGCTGGTCGAGGAGATCGACAAGACGCTGCCCAAGGGCACCAAGCTCGAAGTCGTGCAGGACGGCGGACAGGACGCGCAGGACAGCCTGAACAACGTGATCCACGCGCTGGTGTTCGGCGCGGGGCTGACGATCTTCGTGGTCTACGTGTTCCTGAACTCCTGGCGCTCGACGATGATCACGGCGCTGTCGCTGCCGACGTCCGTGATCGCGGCCTTCATCGCGGTCTGGCTGTGCGGCTTCACGCTGAACTTCATGAGCCTGCTGGGCCTGTCGCTGGCGATCGGGGTGCTGATCGACGACGCGATCGTGGTGCGCGAGAACATCGTGCGCCACATGGAGCGCGGCGCCGACCGCCGCACCGCGGCGTTGAAAGGCACGGCCGAGATCGGCCTGGCCGTGGCGGCGACGACCTTCTCGATCGTGGCCGTGTTCATCCCGGTGGCCTTCATGCCGGGCGTGTCCGGCGAATGGTTCCGGCCGTTCGGGCTGACCGTGGTGGCCTCGGTGCTGGTGTCGCTGTTCATCTCGTTCACGCTGGACCCGATGCTGTCGGCGTTCTGGGGCGACCCCCCGGGGCACCATGAGGCGCCCAAGCGCGGCATCTCCAAGAAGCTGCAGACCTTCAACGAGTGGTTCGACCGCCAGGCCGACGGCTACGGTCACGTGATCGCCTGGGCGCTGCACCATCGCCGCTGGATGGCGGTGTTCGCGGTGCTGAGCTTCGCGCTGGCGATCTTCCTGCAGGTGCGCCTCGGCGGGACGAGCTTCCTCCCCGCGTCGGACTCCGGGACCATCGCCATCGAGGTCCGCACGCCGGCCTCGTCCAGCCTGGAGTACGCGCGGCTCAAGATGGGCGCCGCCTCCGCGCTGGCGCGCGAGATGCCCGAGACCGTGGCCACCAACGAGAGCGTGAACGCCAGCGGCGGGCGCGTCTATGTCGACCTGGGCAAGAGCACCAAGCGCAAGCGCAGCGCCGCCGAGATCGCCGCGGACCTGCGCACGCGCGTGGCGCGGCTGGTCGGGGCGGAGTACGTGGTGCTCGATGACCTGAACAACGGCGCGCAGAAGCCGGTGCAGATCCGGTTCTCGGGCGCGGACTCGCGCAAGCTGATGGAGATCACCACCGACTACATGGAGAAGCTGCGCCGCGTGCCGGGTGCGGTGGACGTGGGACTGTCGGAGCAGGACCCGCAGAACGAGCTGCAGATCGAGCTCAACCGCGGCCTGGCCAACACGCTGGGGATCTCGGTGGGCGACGCGGCGAATTCGCTGCGCGTGGCCTTCGCCGGCGTGGAAGTGGGGGACTGGATCGACCCGAGCAGCGAGACGCGCGACGTCGCGGTGCGGCTGGCGCCGGAAGACCGGGTCGACGCCAGCAACATCGAGCGCCTGCCGATCGCCGTGACCGGCGCCGGCGTGATGGTGCCGCTGGAGCAGATCGCCACGGTGACCATGGGCAAGGGTCCGGCCAAGATCCAGCACGCGGACGGCAAGCGGATGATCGCGGTGTCGGCGAACGCGCACGGCCGCTCGCCGGGCGAGGTCACCAGCGATGCGCTGAAGCTGGCCAAGTCGATCAACTTCCCGCCCGGTTACGGCATCGAGCTGGCGGGCGCGGCCAAGGACCAGCAGGAAGTGTTCAGCGCGATGGCGATCGCGCTGTTCTCCGGCATCGGCCTGATGTACCTGATCCTGGTGATGCAGTTCGGCAGCTTCACCGCGCCCATGGGCGTGATGCTGTCGCTGCCCCTGTCGCTGATCGGCGTGGTGGTGGCGCTGCTGCTGACCAAGGGCACGCTGAACCTGATGAGCTTCATCGGGATCATCATGCTGGCCGGCCTGGTGGCGAAGAACGCCATCCTGCTGCTGGACGCCGCGCGCCAGGAGGAGGCCGCCGGCGTGCCGCGCGAAGAGGCGCTGATGCATGCGGGCCGCAAGCGCTTCCGTCCGATCCTGATGACGACCTTCGCGCTGATCGCCGGCATGTTGCCGGTGGCGGTGGGCATCGGCGAGGGCGGCGAGTTCTACCGTCCGATGGCGGTGGCCATCATCGGCGGGACGATCACGTCGACCTTCCTGACGCTGCTGATGGTGCCCAGCTTCTACGACAGCATCGAGATGTTCCGCGACAAGCAGCGCGCGCGCGTCGCCAGGGCGGCGGACGGTTGGGGCAAGGCGGGGGCGATGGCCGTCAACCGGCTGATCGAGCTGGCGGTGATCCTGGGCTTCCTCACCGGGCTGATCTTCGTGTGGTGGCTGATCGCCGGGCTGATCAACCGCGGCCGCCCGGTCGCGCACCACGAAGCCGTGCTGGGCGCGGGCGACGACTGACGCATGATCCGGGCGACCCGGCGACGGGTTGACCGGGCACATGGAGCAAAGCGGAAGGGCGCCTCATCGAGGCGCCCTTCTTTCATTACGTCGTCCGCGAGCTTTGTACGCCTGCCGTGTCGCCCGGCGCGTACTCAGACCACCCGCCCCGGATTCAGCAGCCCGCGCGGATCCAGCGCCTGCTTGATCTGCCGCATCAGCTGCATGGCCACCGGGCTCTTGCGCTGCGCGAGTTCCTCGCGCTTGAGCTGTCCGATGCCGTGCTCGGCGGAGATGGAGCCGCCGTGCGCCGCCACCTGGTCGTAGACGACCTCGTTGACCTCGGCTTCGTGCTCGCGCAGGAAGTCGGCGGCCGCGACGCCTTCCGGCGCCTGCAGGTTGTAGTGGAGGTTGCCGTCGCCCAGGTGGCCGAAGTCCACCAGCCGCGAGCCCGGGAAACGCTCCGCCAGCAGCGCGTCGCAGCGCTCGACGAAATCCGGGATGCGCGACACCGGCAGCGCGATGTCGTGCTTGATGTTCAGGCCTTCCTCGCTCTGCGCCAGCGGGATGGACTCGCGCAGGTGCCACATCGCGTGGCTCTGCGACAGGCTCTCCGCCACCGCGGCGTCGTCGATGGCGCCTCGCTCCAGCGCCTCTTCGAGCAGGCCTTCAAACTGCGTGCGGGCGTGTTCCTCGCCCTCGCTGTCCGAGAGTTCCAGCAACACTGTCCACGGACGCGGCCCGAGCGGCTGCGGCAGTTGCGGGAAATGCTTGCGGACCAGCGCCAGCGACAGCGCGTTCATCACCTCGAAGCCGGTCAGCGCCGCGCCGCAGCGCGATCGCGCCAGGTCCAGCAGCGTGACCGCGTCGCGCAGCGAGTCGCAGGCGGCCAGCGCCGTCATCCGCGCGCGCGGCAGCGGATGCAGCTTCAGCGTCGCCGCGGTGATCACGCCCAGCGTGCCCTCGGAGCCGATGAACAGGTCGCGCAGGTCGTAGCCGGTGTTGTCCTTGCGCAGCCCGGACAGCCCGTCCCAGACCGTGCCGTCGGCCGTCACGACCTCCAGGCCCAGGCACAGCTCGCGCGCGTTGCCGTAACGCAGCACCTGCGTGCCGCCGGCGTTCGTGGCGAGGTTGCCGCCTATCGTGCAACTGCCCTCGGCCGCGAGGCTGAGCGGGAACAGCCAGCCCGCTTCGCGCGCCGCCTGCTGGACGTTCTGCAGCACGCAGCCGGCCTCGACGGTCATCGTCAGATTCGAGGGATCGATCTGGCGGACGCGGTTCAGCCGTTGCAGGCTCAGGAGTAGCTGCGTCCCTGAATCGTCGGGAACGCCGCCGCCCACCAGTCCCGTGTTGCCGCCTTGCGGCACCAGCGCCACGCCGTGTTCGCGCGCGAGCGTGACGACCGCGGCGACCTGCGCCGTGTCGGCCGGGCGGACCACCGCCAGTGCGCGTCCGACGTAGCGTTTGCGCCAGTCGCGCTCGAAACCGGACAGGTCGTGTTCGGCGGGCAGCAGCACATGGGCGTCGCCCAGCGCGGCGCGCAGGGCCTCGATCAGGGCGGCGCTCATCGCTCGTCCTTCGACGTCACGACCTGCGGCGCCTCGTCGTCGTTCCGCGGTGCTTGCACCGTTGCGGCTTCCGCCGATCTCGCCTCGGCCAGCCGCTGCCGGATCTGAGCGGCGCAGGCGACGAAGATCGTCACCGACAGCACCACCTCGACCCAAGCGAGCGCCATGCCCAGGCCGCCTTCGGACGTGCCGCGCACCAGCCCCTCGGTGACGTAGAGCCAGATCATCAAACTGACCCAGCGGTAGGTGTACATGCGGTAGCGCCACAGTCCGGGCAGCGGCAGCAGCAGCGGCAGCGCCTTGATCGCGAGCGTGCCGCGTCCGGTCGGGGCGAGCCAGAGCTCCCAGGCCAGGCAGACCACGGCCAGCGCCAGCGTGGCGTAGAACGCGACCTGCCGGCTGCCGCGTTCGCGCGCGGTAGGCGCCGAACGTGTCGTCGGCGCGGTGGTGGGCGCGATGGTGGACGCGATGGTCGGCGAGGCCGGCGCGGAGCTCGTCGAAGGGGCGGCGGCTAGGCTTGACATGGCTGGCATCATAGCCAGCATGATCAGTGAAGTTCAGGCGCAGACGCAGAGCTGGCGCGAGGGAATCCGGGAGCTCGGACGCGAGCTGTTGACGTGGCCGTATGCGCGCACGCTGCGCCTGTTCGTGCAGCGCTTCCGCGAGGAGCGCCTGGGCCTGACGGCGGGCAGCCTGACCTTCACGACGCTGATCTCGCTGGTGCCGCTGCTGACCGTCGCGCTGGCGCTGTTCACCGCGTTCCCGATGTTCTCCAGCTTCCAGTCGGCGCTGGAGAAGTACTTCCTCAAATCGCTGATCCCGGACAACATCGCGCGCCCGGTGCTGATGTCGCTGACGCAGTTCGCCGCGAAGGCGAACCGGCTCGGCGTGGTCGGCCTGATCGTGCTGGCGGTGACGGCGCTGTCGCTGATGCTGACGATCGACCGCACGCTCAACCAGATCTGGCGGGTGCAGCGCCCGCGTCCGATCGCGCAGCGCGTGCTCGTCTACTGGGCGGCGTTGACGCTGGGCCCGCTGCTGCTGGGCGGCAGCCTGACGGTCACGAGCCTGCTGATCTCGGCCAGCCAGAACCTGGTCGACAACATGCCGCGCGGCCTCGTCGTGCTGCTCAACAGCGTGGACCTGCTGGTGCTCTGGGCCGCGATCGCGGGGCTGTTCCACTACGTGCCCAACACGGATGTGCGCTGGCGCCATGCGCTCACCGGCGCCGCCTTTGTCGCCGTGGCCTTCCACCTGGCCAAGCTGGCGCTGGCCTGGTACGTGAAGCAGGTGCCGACGTATTCGACGCTCTACGGCGCGTTCGCGGCGGTGCCCATCTTCCTGATCTGGATCTACGTGGGTTGGTCGATCGTGCTGCTCGGCGCGATCCTGGCCGCGAACGCGCCGGCCCTGGCCGGCGGCGTCAGCGTGCGCGGCAACAAGCCCGGCATGCAGATGGCGCTGGCGCTGGACGTGATCCGCGAGCTCGACACGGCGCGGCTCGGCGGTGAATCCGGCTTGTCGATGATCGGCCTGTCGCAGCGGATGTCGGTCGACCCGCTGCAGCTGGAGCCGGTGATCCAGCACCTGCAGAAGCTGGACTGGATCGGGCGCCTGGAAGAGGAGGGCGCGCAGCGCCTGGTGCTGCTGTGCGATCCCGCGTCCACGATCGCGGCCCCGCTGATCCGCGCGCTGCTGGCGGACCGCCAGCCCGGGCTGTCGGAACTGTGGGAGAAGGCCGGGTGGGAGCAGACGACGGTCGGCGTGCTGATCGGGCACGGGGCGCCTGATGCGATCGCATCGCCCGTCTCGTCTGCCGCCTCCGGCGCGATCGGCGGGCTTGCCGGAGCCGCAGCCGCGCTGACGCCGGCGGCGTCCTCGACGGCGCCTGCTAGCGCAGGTACATGACGGCCGCGCCGCCGATCACGGCCAGCAGCGCCGCCACCGAGTAGAGCGCGCGCCGGTACGGCGGCTTGGGCCGCGTCGCGCCGGTGGGTTTGATGCCGTACTTCGGCGTCGCGCCGAGTGGCAGGGCTGCCTTGTCGATCAAGGGAGTGGAGCGGTGCTCGCGCGCTCTCTGCTCGGCCACGCGCAGGCGCGCGGATCCATCCAGCAGCTGGAGCTGCTTCGCCTGGGTTTCGGTGTCGATCGTGGCGGGCTGGGTCGGGGTGGGGATGTGGGGGTGCTTGTCTGAAAACGAGCGTTGCTGCATGTGGACTGCCTTGACTACGCTCCCTCGCCTCCGCGAATGCGGCCCATTGTCACGACCTCGTCGTGCGGGTCAAGTAACAGGAGGTAGGGGCGGTGGAGGGGAAAACCGCAGGCGCGGTCTTTCAAGCGTGCAGCACGACGAGCAGCGCCGTCGCCGCCTTCTTCGACAGATTGCGGATCGCATGTGCGCCGTCGACCGCGTAGCGGGCGGTCTCGCCGGTCTTGACGATCTGGCGGCTGCCGCCGGCGGTCACTTCGAGTTCACCGCCGAGCACACTCAAGTGTTCGCGTGAACCTGGCTCATGCGCCGCCGACTCCAGCGCGCCGCCGGGCTGCACGGTCAGTTCGTACCACTCGAAGTTGCCGGCCAGGTCGATGGGGCCGAGGATGCGCAGCCGGCACAGGCCGTCTGGGCTGGACAGCGCCGGCGTCCCATGCGACGCGACGACCTCGATCGTCGGCGCGGCGGGTCTTTCGCCGCCCAGCAGCTCCGACAACTCCACCCGCAGCGCATTGGCCAGCCGCCATACCACGGCCACCGTGGGGTTGGCCTGGTTGCGCTCGATCTGCGAGAGCATGGACTTCGACACCCCCGCTCTTCGCGAGAGTTCGTCCAGCGACAGGCCCTGCGCTTGCCGCAAGGTCTGCAGCGTGGCGCCGACCCGGGGCGGCTCAAGTTTCTCGGAAGGATTGGCGGACATCGGGGTTGGCGCTACGGTTGGGGGAGGCCGCCGACGCCTTGACCCGGTGTCGCGCTTCCTTGATACTGCACGGCTGTTCGATATAACGAACACGTTCGATTTAACGGATTGTGCCGCAGGAGCACCGCATGACCAACATCGTCCCCCCGTCCACCGACGACTTCTATCGCCACCTGCAGAACGAACTGCAAGGCATCCGCGACGCCGGGCTCTACAAGAGCGAACGCATCATCACGGGCCCGCAAGGCGCGATCGTGAAGACGAACGACGGTCGCGAGGTCATCAACCTGTGCGCCAACAACTACCTGGGCCTGTCCTCGCACCCGCAGGTGGTGGAAGCGGCCCATGAAGCGCTGCGCACGCACGGCTACGGCCTGTCGTCGGTGCGCTTCATCTGCGGCACGCAGGACATCCACAAGGAACTGGAACAGCGTCTGGCGCGCTTCCTCGGCACCGAGGACACCATCCTGTACGCGGCCGCCTTCGACGCCAACGGCGGTCTGTTCGAGCCGCTGCTGGGCGAGCAGGACGCGATCGTCAGCGACGAGCTGAACCACGCGTCCATCATCGACGGCATCCGCCTGTGCAAGGCCAAGCGCTTCCGCTACAAGCACAACGACATGGCCGACCTGGAGGCGCAGCTGGTCGCCGCCCGCGCGGCCGGCGCGCGCCACGTCATGGTGTTCACCGACGGCGTGTTCTCGATGGACGGCACGATCGCGCAGCTCGACAAGATGCGCGAGATCACCAACCGCTTCGGCGCGCTGCTCGCGATCGACGAGTGCCACGCCAGCGGCTTCATGGGCAAGACCGGTCGTGGCACGCACGAGCACCGCGGCGTGTTCGGCAAGGTCGACATCATCACCGGCACGCTGGGCAAGGCGCTGGGCGGCGCCTCCGGCGGCTTCACGACGGGCCGCAAGGAAGTGATCGAGCTGCTGCGCCAGCGCTCGCGACCCTACCTGTTCTCCAACACGGTGGCGCCCAGCATCGTCGGCGCGTCCATCGCCGTGCTGGACCTGCTGGAAGGCAGCACCGCGCTGCGCGACAAGCTCGAGACCAACACGACCTACTTCCGCGAGGCGATCCAGCAGGCCGGTTTCCAGATCAAGCCGGGCACCCACCCGATCGTGCCGGTGATGCTGTTCGACGCGGTCAAGGCGCAGCGCTTAAGCGCGCGCCTGCTGGAGCTGGGCGTGTACGCGGTCGGCTTCTTTTACCCGGTGGTGCCCAAGGAGCAGGCCCGGGTGAGAGTGCAGATCTCCGCCGTGCATGAGCGCGAGCATCTGGAGAAGGCGGTCGCCGCCTTCGCGCAGGCGGGCCGCGAGCTGGGCCTGGTGAAGTAAGAAGAAGCCTGAGAAGTAGATCCCCATGACGAAGATCCTGTTGATCGGCGCGAACGGCCAGATCGGTTCCGAACTGGCGGTGGAGCTCGCGAAGCGCCACGGCAACGCCAACGTGATCACGAGCGACGTGGCGCCGCAGGGCCGCGTGCCGCAGCTGACGCACGAGATGCTGGACGTGACCGACGCAGCCGCGCTGGCGGCGGTGGTCAAGCGCCACGGCATCACGCAGATCTATCACCTGGCGGCGGCGCTGTCGGCCACCGGCGAGAAGCACCCGATGTGGGCCTGGGACCTGAACATGAAGGGTCTGCTCAACGTGCTGGAGCTGGCGCGCACGGAGAAGCTGGAGCGCGTGTTCTGGCCGAGCTCGATCGCGGCCTTCGGTCCGCAGACGCCCAAGCGCGACACGCCGCAGACCACGGCGATGGACCCGTCGACGATCTACGGCATCTCCAAGCTGGCGGGCGAGGGCTGGTGCCGCTGGTACCACGCCAACCACGGCGTGGACGTGCGCAGCCTGCGCTACCCGGGCCTGATCAGCTGGAAGACGCCGCCGGGCGGCGGCACGACCGACTACGCGGTCGAGATCTTCCACGAGGCGCTCAAGCACGGCCGCTACACCTGCTTCCTGAAGGAAGACCAGGCGCTGCCGATGATGTACATGCCCGACGCGCTGCGCGCGACGCTGGAGCTGATGGAAGCGCCGGCCGATCGCATCACCGAGTGGGGCAGCTACAACCTGGCGGGCGTGAGCTTCACGCCGGAGCAGATCGCCGCGTCGATCCGCCGCCGGATCGCCGGCTTCGAGATCGACTACGCGCCGGACTTCCGCCAGAACATCGCGGCGAGCTGGCCGCAGTCCATCGACGACTCGGTCGCGCAACGCGACTGGGGCTGGAAGCTGGGCTACGACCTGGACGCGATGGCGGATGACATGCTCGCCTCGCTGAAGGCGCAGGCGGAGCAGACGACGGCGCCCGCGCAGGGCTGAGCCGCCAGGCCGGCGAGGACGTAGAGTTCGGGCTGGTTCCTCCAGCTCCGACTGCCAACGTGTCCCGACTCGCCACCGAATTCCAACGTCTCTATGCCGCCGGTCCTGAAGGATCGGTGCGCGCGCTCGTGCTCGACGTCGGACGTCCGTCCGACTGGGAACTGCTGAGTGCTGTCTGGCGCGGTGTTCAGCTCGAGCTGTCGCTGCCCGCGCCGGGTATCGCCATCGCGGGGGAGAACAGCTATCAACTGTGGTTCTCCTTGCAGCAGGGCTGCACGCAGGACGAGGCGAGGGCGTTCCTCGATGGATTGAAGGCACGCTACCTGAGCGGCGTCGCCGCGCCGCGCATCCGCTGCCTGACGGAAGCTCCGGCCGTGCCGACGGAGGTCAAGGAGGGCCAATGGTCCGCGTTCGTCGCGCCGGACCTGGCGCCGGTGTTCGTCGAGGCGACCTGGCTCGACATTCCGCCGGGCGTGGAAGGGCAGGCGGACCTGCTCAAGTCCTTGAGGAGCATCACGCCCCAGGCGTGGCGGGCCGCGATGGAACAGCTCGAACCGGCGGCGGTGCAAGACCTGGCACTGATGCCCCCGTCGACGCCCGTACGGCCGTCTCCCGACGTCGCGCCGACCGCCGCGACCTATTCGCCGTCGACGACCTTCAACGACCCGCGCGCGTTCCTGCTTCAGGTGATGAACGATGCCAGCGTGCCGATGGCGTTGAGGATCGAGGCGGCGAAGGCGCTGCTGCCATCGAGCGGGGTCTGAGTGCTCGTTCAAAATGAGCATGGTTGAGTAGATGACGCGACAGGCGCCGGCGCACAGACTGGAGACTCCGGATTTCGAGGAGATTCAGATGCCCGTTAGGTTCATCGTCAGCGAATACAACCTGCTGTGGGAGGCGCTGAAGCACTATCGCCAGCACCTGGAGCATGTCTCCACAAGCTCATCGGATGAAGACGAGCAATTGTTCGTGGATGAGAATCTCGTCAAGCTCGACGGCATGTTCAAGGATGTGCAGGTGGCCGCCAAGCAGGACTGGGACCTCGACCTGAAGTGACGGGTCTTGCTCCACGTTGATCCGGGGCGCCCGCGCTTCAACCGGGCAGCATCAGCACCCCGTCCGGATATCTGGCGCACATGAAATCCACGAAGGCCTTGACCTTCGGGCTCGCGAGGCGGCGCGAGGTGTGCAGCACCCACAGCTCGACCTCCTTGCCGCGCACCGCGCCCCATTGGACGAGTTCGCCGCGCGAGAGCTGGCTCCAGACGGCGGACTGAGGCAGCAGCGCGACCCCCGCGCCGGCGAGCGTCGCGTCCCGCACCATCAGCATGGACGACAGTCGCAGCACGGGTCGCGGCGTCAGCGTGAGCGAGCCCCCGTCGAGCTCCCATACATCGCCTTCGCGCGTGGTGCTCACGACCGCAGGCACTTCCACGGCGCCATCGCCAGCCGGCGCCTTCTTCGCACGCGCCTTGCCCGAGCCGGGCTTTGCGAATGCTGGAGCGGCGACGACCACCAGGCGATCCTTTGCGAAACAGCGGCCCACCAACGCGGTGTCCATGCGCGGATTCGGCCGGATCGCCACGTCGAAGCGTTCGTCGACCAGATCCACCACCCGGTCCTCCGCGACGACCTCGACGGTCACTCCGGGATGGAGTGCCTGGAACTCGGCGCACAGGCGTCCCATCGCGAGCTGCGAGAACAGCAGCGGCGCGGCGATGCGCAACTGCCCGCGGACCTGGTCCGCGCCCTCGCGCGTGGCGGCGAAGGCGTCGACCACCTCGTTCATCGGGCCCTCGGTCCGGCTGAGCAGCAATTGACCGGCTTCGGTCAGCTCCAGCCCCTTGGCGCTGCGCTCGATGAGGCGCACGCCGAGCTGCTCCTCCAGATCGGCGACACGCCGCGACAGGGTCGCCTTCGACCGCCGGCCGGCGCGGCTGGCCCGGCCGAAGCCGCCATGCGTCGCCACCAGGTTGAAGTCGGCGAGTGCGTTCAGATCCATGTGTTCCACCAGTGAGACAGTCTGTACTGATTTTGGCGTCTGTGTTTATCAGATGCAACGACCTATCGTTCATCCATCGCAACCCCTGATGGAAAGAACTGAACCATGACCACCGTTCAAACCCAAGCCCAGACCCAAGCCCAAACTCGCGAGGCGTCTCCCGCAAGCATCCTCGTCAGCGGGGCCACCGGCACCGTCGGTTCCCTCGTCGTTCAAGGCCTGGCGCGCCGCGGCGCGTCGGTGAAGGCGCTGGTGCGAAAGCCGGGCAAGGCGCAACTGCCGGCAGGCGTTGCCGAGGTCGTCGCCGACCTGTCCGACATCCCGTCGATGCGCCACGCGCTCTCGGGCGTGAGGACGCTGTTCCTGCTCAACGCGGTCACGCCGGACGAAGTGACCCAGGCCCTGCAGACGCTGAGCCTGGCGCGCGAAGCCGGTATCGAGCGCATCGTCTACCTCTCCGTGATCCACGCGGACGAGTTCGTCGACGTGCCGCATTTCACCGGCAAGCACACGGTGGAGCGGATGATCGAGCGCCTCGATCTGCCGGTCACCGTGCTGCGCCCGGCCTACTTCATGCAGAACGATCTGCAGGTACAGGCCGTGGTTGAAGGCTACGGCGTCTACCCGATGCCCATCGGCGACGCGGGCGTGGCGATGATCGACACGCGCGACCTTGCGGACGTGGCGGTCGCGGAACTGCTGCGTCGCGACGCAGCGCCGACGGCGCTGCCGCGCGTGGTGCTCGATGTCGTGGGACCGGAGGCCCTGTCGGGCGCGTCAGCCGCCGACATCTGGGGCCGCGTGCTGCAGCGGGAAATCCGCTACGGCGGCGACGACCTGGCCGCCTTCGAGGCTCAATTGGCCCAGGCGATGCCGTCTTGGATGGCCTACGACATGCGCCTGATGATGGCCCGCATCCAGGAGCAGGGCATGAAACCGGCAGCCGGCACGGTGCAGCGGCTGGAGGCCTTGCTGGGTCGGCCGCTCCGGCGCTATGAGGACCTGGTCAAGGAACTCGCCGGGGCGCGTTGATCGCCGGCTGCGGAGCCCGGATGCCTGGGGCTCCGGAAGGAGGGACCGAAGACCGGTTCTTCAGAACCGGATCTTCCCCGTCCAGATGTCCTTGTACATGACCCAGTCGCCCATGAAGCTGTACAGCGGGCGCTTGAAGGAGGCGGGTTTGTTCTTCTCGAAGCCGAAGTGCCCGATCCACGCGAACGCGTAGCCGCACAGCAGGCCGATGAGCACGAAGCTCCAGGTCTGCGTGACCAGCGCGTAGGCCAGGCACAGCAGCCCCAGCGTCGAGCCGACGAAGTGCAGCCGCCGGCAGGTCCGGTCGCGATGCTCGCCGAGGTAGAAGGGATAGAACTCGGCGAAGCTGCGCATCGCCTTCACGCGGTCGACACCGGCGTCCGGTTCCTCGGGCGCGTGGGGCAGGGGGCTGGTGCTCATGGTCGTCTCCTGGCGCGGCCCTCGCGGGGCCGTCTGCTTGGCTGAGGTTGTCACCGGACGGCGCTCAGCCGAGCGCCGCCTTCAATGCATTCAACGTCCCCTCCGGCGCCTCGGTCATCAGTGCATGCCCGGCCGGCAGGGTCGTCACGCGTGCGCCCAGCATCTCGGCCAACGGCTTCGCGGCCTTGGGCGGGGTCATCGCGTCCTTCGCGCCGAGGATCATCTCCGTCCTCACGCCGGCTGCGGTCACCTTCGCGACAGCCTCGGGCGCGCCCTGGTAGCGATCGCAGACGAGGAAGTCGTGTTCGAAGAGGTTGCCGTGTTCGCCGTAGCCGTCCTGCAGGCGTTCCATCAGCGCCAGGTTGCCGCCGTGCATCCACGCCCCCGGTCCCGGATACGACGGCTTGCCGGACGTCGTCGAATGCGAGAACGCATTGACCATCGCCATCGCCGCCCGCGGTCGTTCGCGCGAGGTGCTCAGCAGCGCGTCGGAGACCTTCATGGGCCACGCGGTGCCGACCATGACCAGCCGCGACACGCGCGCCGGACACCGCGCCGCGGCCTCGAGCGTGATCAGCGAGCCCATGGAATGTCCGACCAGCGACACGCCGCCGTCCGCCTTCACGCCGGCGGCGTCCAGCAGGTCGTTGATCCAGTCGCCGAGCGCTTCCACATCGGCCAGCGCCGGGCCTTCGCTGCGACCGTGGCCGGGCAGGTCCACCGCCAGCACGCTGCGTCCGTGATGGGCGAAGTAGCGCGCCAGCAGCGTCCACACGCTGTGGTCGTGCAGCGCGCCGTGGATGAAGACGATGCAGGGCAGGGCCGCGTCGAAGCGCTTGCCGCCGGTGTACGCATAGGCCGCGCGGCCTTGGACCTTGAGCTGGTTCGCACTCATTTCGACGCCACCTTCAATGCGGACTTCAGATCGGCGATCAGGTCGTCGGGGTCTTCGAGACCGATCGACAGCCGGATCGTCCCCGCGCCTATGCCCGACGCCGCCAGCGCCGCGTCGTCCATGCGGAAGTGCGTCGTCGACGCCGGATGGATCACCAGCGATCTCGCATCGCCCACGTTCGCAAGGTGCGAGAACAGCCGCAGCGATTCGATGAAGCGCCGGCCGGGTTCGCGCCCGCCCTTGAGGTCGAAGCTGAAGACCGCGCCGCTGCCCTTGGGCAGCAGCCGCTGCGCCAGCGCGTGGTCGCGATGCGAGGCCAGCCCCGGGTAGTTCACGCGCTCGACGATGTCCTGCGCCTCGAGGAATTCGGCGATCTTCTGCGCATTGCTCACGTGGCGCTGCATGCGCAGCGGCAGGGTCTCGATGCCTTGCAGGATCAGCCAGGCGGTGTGCGGACTCATGCAGGCGCCGAAGTCGCGCAGGCCTTCGCGCCGCGCGCGCAGCAGGAAGGCGCCGACGGTGCTCTCCTCGGCGAACACCATGCCGTGGAAGCCGTCGTACGGCTCGCAGAGTTCCGAGAAGCGGCGGCGCTCGCCGCTGGCCGCGTGGGCGCGGTCCCAGTCGAAGCGGCCGCCGTCCACCAGCAGTCCGCCGACCACGGTCCCGTGTCCGCACAGGAACTTGGTGGCCGAGTGGTAGACCAGGTCCGCGCCCAGTGCGATCGGCTGCTGCAGGTAGGGCGTCGCGAAGGTCGCGTCGACCAGCAGCGGGCGATGCGCCTCGTGCGCGATCTGGGCGATGGCCGGGATGTCCAGCACGTCCAGCCCGGGGTTGCCGAGGCTCTCGCCCAGCAGCAGCTTCGTCTGCGGCCGGATCGCCGCGCGCCAGGCGTCGAGGTCGCCGGGGCGCACGAAGGTCGTCTCGATGCCGAAGCGCTTGAGCGTGTAGTGCAGCAGGTTGTGCGAACCGCCGTACAGCGCGCTGGACGCCACGATGTGGTCGCCGGCCGCGGCGATGGTCGCGATCGCGAGATGCAGCGCCGCCTGCCCGCTGGCGGTCGCGAGACCGCCGATGCCGCCGTCCAGCGCGGCGATGCGTTCCTCGAGCACGGCCGTCGTGGGGTTCGACAGCCGCGAGTACACATGGCCGCTGCGTTCCATGTTGAACAGGCCGGCGGCCTGCTCGGCGCTCTCGAACACGAACGAGGTCGTCAGATGCAGCGGCACCGCGCGGGCGCCGGTGCTGGGATCGGGGGCGGCCCCGGCGTGTAGCGCCAAGGTATCAAAGCCCGGGTCGGATGGACCTGACATGGGTGTCTCCTGCTTGTTATGGTGTCCAGTCGTGTCTGGCGCCGGGCATTGTGTGCTATGTTGCCAGCCAAGCTTTTTCTCATGCGGCCATGAAAGTCTCCGACATCCTGCGCGTCAAGGGCAGCACGCTCTTCACCGTCTCCCCCGACACCCCGCTGGCCCAGGCGGCCGAGACCATGGCCGAACGCGACATCGGGTCGCTGGTGGTGATGGAGTTCGGCGACCTGGTGGGCATGCTGACCTTCCGCGAGGTCATCCAGGCCGTGGTCGGCAACGGCGGCAGCGTCGGGACGCGGCTGGTGCGCAGCGTCATGGACGACGCGCCGCTGACCTGCACGCCGGAGACCGAGATCGACGAGGTCCGCCGGATGATGCTCGGCCGCCATGCGCGCTACATGCCGGTGCTCAACGGTCGCCAGCTGATGGGCGTGATCTCGTTCTACGACGTCGCCAAGACGGTGGTCGACGCGCAGGACTTCGAGAACCGCATGCTCAAGGCTTATATCCGGGACTGGCCTGCCGAAGACGGCGCGAACGCGGCCTGATCACCCCGCTCCAATGAAAACGCCCCGATCTACCGGGGCGTTCTTCATTGCAGGTGAGATTTCAACGCTCGATGACGGGCGTCTTCACATCCAAGCCACGCCGTAGTAGTCGTAAACCTTGCGGCCGTACTCGTCGGAGTACTCGGGACGATCGGTCTGCGCGTAGCGCGGCGCCTTCTCGAGTTGGTCCTCGCGCAGCGGCACGACGTAGCCGTCCAGGCTGGTGTCGTACTTCAGCATGTTCCAGGGGATCGGATAGCGGTCGGTGCCGATGCCCATGAAGCCGCCGAATTCGAGCGCCGCATAACGGACCAGGCCCGAGCGCTTGTCGATCACGAGGTTGTCGATCGAGCCGAGCTTGTCGCCGTTGCCGTTGTAGACCTTGGTGCCTTCGACGCGGTCGGATGCGATGGTGGTGCTGGCCATGAGGGGTCTCCTGGTGGGTTGGGATAAGACCTTCAAGGCAATCGCCGTGCCGTCGTCGGCGATCGCAGGGGAGCGGGAATTTCCCTTGCCTCGACAAAGAAATCCCGTCGCGCCCGACGCCCAGATCGCCGCCCCGTCGCGGCCGCCCTGCATGCCCAAGCTGCCCCACGCCGTCCAGGAAGCCATCGACATCGTCGGCGAAGCCGCGCAAGGCTGGAGCGACGACAACGCGCCCAGCATGGGCGCGGCGCTGGCGTACTACACGCTGTTCTCGATCGCGCCGCTGCTGCTGATCGTCATCAGCGTGGCCGGGCTGGTGTTCGGCGAACAGGCCGCGCGCGGCGAGGTGATGGAGCAGCTCTCCGGCCTGCTCGGCACCGACGGCGCGATGGCGGTCGAGGATCTGCTCAAGCGCGTGAACCGGCCGGAGGAGGGCGGCTGGGCCGCCGCGATCGGGACGGTCGTGCTGCTGGTCGGCGCGACCTCCGTGTTCGCCGAACTGCAGAACTCCCTCAATCGCATCTGGAAGGCGCCGACCGCGCGTCCCGGTCCGGTGTGGCAGGGCCTGGTGACGCTGCTGCGCAAGCGGCTGCTGTCGCTGGGGCTGATCCTCGGCCTGGGCTTCCTGTCGATGATCTCCATGGTGGCCAGCGCCGCGCTCGCCGCGATCAGCAAATGGTGGACGCCGTGGCTGGGGACGGAGTTCGTCCTGCTGGCCCAGATCCTCAACGGCACCTTGGCGTACGCGCTGATCACGCTCATGTTCGCCGTCATCTACAAGTGGGTGCCCGACGTCCCGGTGCGCTGGCGCGACGTCTGGGTCGGCGCGCTGATCACCTCGGCGCTGTTCAGCCTGGGCAAGACGCTGATCGGGTTGTACATCGGCCGCAGCGGCGTGAGCTCCGCCTACGGTGCGGCCGCGTCGCTGGTCGTCATGATGCTGTGGGTCTACTACTCGACGCAGGTCTTCCTGATGGGGGCGGAACTGAGTTGGGCCTTCGCCAAGCGCCACAGCCTGCGGGAGCAGGCCGTGGCGACGGTGGCGCGGACGCTGGAGCCGCGCTGAGGCTAGCGGACGATCACGCGCAAAGCCGCGCGGATCCTCGTTCTTTGTCCGGCATGCCGCTTGCCTCATGCAGGGGATGATCGCGACGTCCCTCGAGCAGCGCGCCCCTGTGTCCAGCCTTCCTGAGCTGGGCGGCTCGATCGCGTCCGATCGCGACGGCCCGTTGCCGTCCGATGCGATGCCGCTCGACGCGCTCTCTCTGGCCGAAGAACGCCACCGCCGCTGGTGCAACGTGCGTCGCGTGCTGCTGATCCGGCTGGACGGCATGGCGGGCGTGCTGGCCTCGACGGCCGCGTTCGCGGCGGTGCACGAGACCATGCCCTGGACGCAGCTGACGCTGCTGGCGGCGCCCGACGCGTTGTCGCTGCGGCCGCATCTGCAGGCGGTGGACGACCTCATGACCTTCAACGCGCCGTGGACCGCCGACGGCGCCGCGACGCTGAACGCGGAGCCGCCCACCATGCGCGGCGACGCCGAGATGCACCTGGTGCGCAAGCTGCGTCGCAGCCACTTCGACGCGGCGGTGCTGTTCTCGCCGGCTCACCAGAGTCCGCTGCCGGCGGCGCTGCTGTGCCGCATGGCGGGCATTCCGCTGACGCTCGCCCATGTGCGCGAACCGGCCCACGGACTGCTCAGCGATGAACTGCTGGCGGAGCGCGACCCCGGCGTCGACGCGGACGACGGCCGCCGCCAGCTGGCCCTCGTCGCGCACGTGGGCATGCAGACCGCCGACGAACGCCCCCGATTGCGGCTGCTGCCCAAGGACAGTCACCAGATGCGGAACGTCTTGCAGCAAGCGGGCCTGGGCTTCGGTCAGCGCTACGTCCTGGTCTGCCCGGGCGGCGGCGGTACGCGACACAGCCCGGCCGCGGCGTTCGCGGCGGCGACGGAGGTGCTGCTGGATGCCTGGGCCGACGACACGGCCGTCGTGCTGTGCGCGACGCCCGGCGAAGAGGCCGCGTTGGCGGAACTCCGCGCGGCGATGCCGGCGCGGGGCCAGGTCTTGCCGCCGGTCGCCTCGATCGGCGAACTCGCGGCGCTGGCGGCCGGCGCCCGCGTGGTCATCGCCGCCGACGAGCTGCCGCTGACCATCGCCGCCGCCGCCCGCGTGCCGGCGGTACTGCCCGGCGACGCGCTGCGCCGGGACGTCCACATCGTCTGAACCGTATCGCGACCATCGCCGACTTCAAGGGCCCGGCTTGCCTCGTGAGGGGCGGGCGCTGTCTTCTGAAAGGAATGGGACGCGATGACTTCTCCTTCGTATGGCCGTAACCCGGCGATCTCGATGCCGTGGCCCCGCGACCTCCAGGAGGAGGCCGCGACACGGGCGACCGGCGTCGAGGACGATGGCCTCGATGCGATGGCGCACGGCGGAATGGACCGCGACTTCGATCGGTCGTCCATGTACTCCGGCGCGGAGGCCGCGGACAACGTCGAGCGCCTGTTCCGCGAAGCGCAGAATGCCCGTCGCCTGGACCAGCTCAGGGAGGCCTGCCCGCGGCAGGCCCGGACGCCTCCACACGGCGGTACCTGGCCGATGACGGCTACGGCTCCTCCCGCGCACGCCGGAGGAGTCTTTTCCCAGCCACTTCAGCCGCCCTGCCAGCTGCCTTTGCAGCAGCCGTTCCAGCAAGGCTTTGCACAGCCGTTTCAACAGCCATTCCCATCAACCGCTCCCGTGTTCCGTGGCTCGTTCCCCACCGCGAGTCCCTACGGCGCCCAGCTTCCGTTCCAGTCGGCGCCCGGTTCGTTCTTCTCGCCGTTAGGCGGTACGGGCAATCCCTTCCTGAGCGGCGGCATCGGACTGGCGCTGGGCCTCGGTCTCAGCGGGCTGGCGTCCGGCCTAGGCGCGTTTCTCGGCGGCGCGCTGGGAGGATTCGGTGGCTTCGGTCCTGGCTTCGGCTTCGGTCGCGGCTGGTGCGATTTCTCGCCGTCCTACTGCGGCTGGTGGTGATCCCCTCTCCGACATCGACCTCCTGTTGAGAAAGGCGCGCGGCGCCAGTCCGCGCTGTCCCGCAAACGCGCACGAAATCGTCACCGAACGTTCGCGCGGGCACGGTGCTTGCCTCTCTCGCCAGCCGCGCGTGGACGCTCGGCAAGCGCGCGGTCCGGACGGATGTCCGGCCGCGCACCCGTTTCCATCACAGGAGGTTTCTCATGCACCTGCACAAGCTCGCCTGGGCGATGCCGCTGATGTTGGCCGCGACCGTGGCCCACGCGGAAAGCTCCGGCAGTTTCCTGGAGGGTGCCAGGCTCGCGGCGCTGGTCCGACCGGAGGCCGCGGCCCCGGCCAACGGCCCGTCCCACCACGTCCCCGCCGGCGTGCGGCCCGCCCCGCAGGGCCAGACGCCGACGTCGACGGCTGCCGTGCCGACGAGCCCGTCCTCCGTCATCGACACCGAGTCCGAGCCCACTGGCGCGTCGTTCGAGATCCGCAACTTCTTCACCCTGGTCGTCGCCCTGGCCTTGGTGGGATGGGTCCAGCGCCGCCGCCGGGATGCCTGAGCCCGACGTCCCCTCCGGCGGTCCCGCGGACCGCAGGCCGGCACCGGCGTGGTCCACGGACCGCTGCCGGTGTCCTTTTGTGGGGCGTGTTGTTCGCATGTCGTCTGCGCATGGACGCTGATCGACCCGCTCTCACCGGAATTTTTTTCAAATCGACGGCGCAAGGGGCTGGCAAGCCGGCCGCTTGCTGCAAGAATGAGTTAGACGAGATCGGTTGACCTAGTTCACGAAACGACCGACTCAAAGAAGTGATACCCCTACAACGAAGGATGTACCGGTGACCCATGCGTTGATCGTGGATGACGATGTCGATTCCGTCGCCACCCTGCAGGAACTGATTGCGAGCGAGAAGTTCACCGTGTCGGTGGCCCACACCCTGCGCGATGCCCGGCGGCACATCGCGCTGCAGCAGCCCGACGTGGTGCTGCTGGACCTGCAACTGCCGGACGGCAACGGCATGGAGCTGTTCCAGGATCCCCAGCTGGTGGCCAATTCCGAGGTGGTGCTGATCACCGGCCATGCGAGCCTGGACACCTCGATCCAGGCGCTGCGGCTGGGCGCCGCCGACTACCTGGTCAAGCCGATCAACATCAAGCAGCTGCAAGGCGTGCTGTCGCGGGTGATGAAGCCGGCCGCGCTGCAGGCCGAGGTCTCGGAGCTCAACGCCAACCTGGCCAACACCGGCCACTTCGGCCTGCTGTGGGGCCGCACCCAGCCGATGCAGCGGATCTACGACCAGATCTCGCGCGTGGCGGGCACCAGCGTGTCGGTGTTCATCAACGGCGAGAGCGGCACCGGCAAGGAACTGGTGGCACAGACCGTGCATGACCTGAGCCGTCGCCGCAAGAAGCCCTTCCTGGCGGTCAACTGCGGCGCGATCTCGCCCAACCTGATCGAGAGCGAGATCTTCGGCCACGAGAAGGGCGCCTTCACCGGCGCCGACAAGCAGCACGAAGGCTTCTTCGAGCGGGCCAGCGGCGGGACGCTGTTCCTGGACGAGCTGACCGAGATGCCGATGGAGCTGCAGGTCAAGCTGCTGCGCGTGCTGGAGACCGGGCGCTTCATGCGCGTGGGCTCGACCACGACGCTGGACGCCGACGTGCGCGTGATCGCGGCGTCCAACCGGCCGCTGCTGCAGGCGGTGCAGGCCGGCAAGCTGCGCGAGGACCTGCTGTACCGCCTCAACGTGTTCCCGATCGAGATGCCGCCGCTGCGCGACCGCCTCGACGACGTGCCGCTGCTGGCCGACCACTTCCTGCGCCAGATCGCGGCCAAGGAAGGCAAGAACAAGCGCTTCACGGCGAAGGCGCTGGCCCAGCTCCAGACGTATCACTGGCCGGGCAACGTGCGCGAGCTGCGCAACGCGGTCCAGCGCGCCTACGTGATGGCCGCGGCCGACGTGGTCGACGAGCAGTGGCTGCCCAAGGGCGAAGGCGTCGCGGTGCCGGCAGGCGCAGCTTCGGCTGCGTCCGCGGCGGTCACCAGCTTCGGCGTCGGCGTTCCTGCGCCAGCACCCGCGCCGACGTTCACGACCTCGGCGGAATCCTCGGGTCCGTCGATCACGATGCCGCTGGGCAGCTCGATGGCGCAGGTGGAGAAGGCCTTCATCCTGGCCACGCTGCAGCACTACAAGCACCACAAGGAGCAGACGGCCGCCGTGCTCGGCATCAGCCTGAAGACGCTCTACAACCGCCTCAAGGAATACGCCGCGGAAGACGCGGCGGCGGCCGATCAGGCGGCGCAGTAAGAAGGACTGCCCAACCGCGCGAAGCCAAGCGCGGGCACTCCACGATGCAGAGGGCCTCGCGTCCGCGAACCCTCAGCATCATTCCGGCCCCACCGGAAGTTGCTGACTCCGCGTTCCTGGCGCTGCCGCGTGGAACTCCCTCTCCCGCTTGCGGGAGAGGGCAGGGGTGAGGGCCAGCGGCCTTGGCATGCGGCCTGCCTTGTGAAGGGCAGGAGGACTCGTATGTCGCTGCGTTGGGTGTCCGATTGCGAACCCGGTCTGCGCCGAAAGCGCGCGGCCAAGGGCTTCCGTTACGTCGATGGTCAGGGGCGTCCCGTGCGCGACGCCTCGACGCTGCAGCGCATCCGCGCGCTGGCGATCCCCCCGGCCTACGAAGACGTCTGGATCTGCGCCCGCGACGACGGCCACATCCAGGCCACCGCCCGCGACGCGCGCGGGCGCAAGCAGTACCGCTATCACGCCGACTGGATGGCGCTGCGCGGCGAGAACAAGTTCGGCCTGCTGCTGGACTTCGGTCGACGCCTGCCCCCGCTGCGCCGCCAGGTGCAGCGCCGGTTGCGCGGGGACGGCGCCGGCGGCAACGTCGACCGTGAGCGCGTCATCGCGGCGCTGGTGCGCCTGCTCGACCGCACCTGGATGCGCATCGGCCACCGCGAGTACGCCCGCAGCAACGGCTCCTACGGCCTGAGCACGCTGCTGTGCCGGCATGTGAAGGTCAAGGGCGACGCGCTGCTGCTGAGCTTCCCCGGCAAGAGCGGCGTGCGCCACCAGCTCGCCGTGCGCGACGACCGCGTCGCGGCGCTGGTGCGGCGCTGCCGCGATCTTCCCGGCCAGGAGCTGTTCGGCTACGAGGACGACGCCGGCGAGCCGCACCGCATCGACGCCTCCGACGTCAACGACTGGCTGGCCACCGCCGGCGGCCCGACCTGCAGCGCCAAGGTGTTCCGCACCTGGCACGCGAGCGTGCTGGCGCTCGATCTGCTGTCGGACCATGCCCGCGCGGGGACCGCGCCGGTCGAGGCGTTGAAGCAGACGGTGAAGGACGTCGCCGCGCGACTGGGCAATACCGTGGCGGTCTGCCGCAAGTCCTACATCCACCCGGCGGTGCTCGAATGGGGCCAGTCCGACCGGCTGGCGTCCCTGCCGACGCAGCGCTGGATGAGCGCGCCGCCGGCCGTCGCCGGCCTGAGCGTCGCCGAGCGGCGCCTGATGGGGCTGCTCCGCACGCAGCCGCGCGTGGAGATCGCTACGCCGGCGCCTGCGCCGTTGCCGGCGAAGACATCGCGGTCGTCGTCGCGCTCAGGCGGCTCAACGGCTCGTCGAGCGGCTCGCTCATCGACGCCGACATCGACGCCGACATCGACGATGAAGTCGACGACGACGAAGCGGAGGTCGACGACGTCGGATCCGAAGCCGCTGCCGCCGCCTCGCGCAGCAGGTGGCCGGCCAGCGACGGCCAGTCGCTGAACACGCCGGCGGGCTCGCGCAGCGGCGAGCGCCGCCAGGCCGTCTCGCCGCCGGTATCGAGCAGCAGTCCGGTCGCGCCGGCGCGGTGTCCTGCCTCGACGTCGTCGAGCAGGTCGCCCACCATCCACGAGCGGCCCAGATCGAGCCCGTGCGCCCGCGCCGCGCGCGTCAGCATGCCGGGCGCGGGCTTGCGGCACAGGCAGGCCGGACGACCTTGCGCATCGGGGCCGTGCGGACAGACCGCGACATCGTCGAGCACCACGCCGAACTCGTCCTTCAGGCGGCGCAGCAACGCCCCCTGCAGCCGCGCGAACTGCACGCGGGTGAACGCGCCGCGCGCGATGCCGCTCTCGTTGGTGACCAGGACCAGGGCCAGTCCCGCGGCGCTCAGCCGCGCGAGCGCCTCGCCCGCGCCCGGGATCAGCCGCAGGCGGGACGGATCGTGGATGGCCGCATCGTCGGGCTCCACCAGCGTGCCGTCCTTGTCGACGAAGACCGCCGGACGCAGCGCCGCCGGCGAAGGGCCGTCGGGCCGTTCACGGGAGAAGTCGAGGTCGTGGAGGGAGAGGGTGGTGAGGGGGGCGTCGAGCCAGGCAGTCACTGGGAGTCTCCGCGACGCGCTCAGCGCACCCAGCCGTAGTCGGTCTGGCGCGGCGCCAGCGACTGTTTGTGCCGCGCCATCAGCCCGGACTCCCGCCGCGCGCCGTCGCCGGCCGGATCCATCATCACGCCGGTCTGCAGGCCGCCGCCCTCTGCGTGGCCCAGGCCGCTGCCTTGACCGTTGCCTTGACCGTTGCCTTGCGTGCTGCCCTGACCGCTGGCCGCGTCCGAGGGCCGCGCGCCGCGCGGCGGCGGCAGCAGCTCGGCCAGTCGGGCCAGTGTCTTGCGCACGTCCAGCGGCTTGGCCCAGAGTTCCATGAACCCGCAGCCCAGCGCATCGAAATCGGAATCGGCCGTCACGGCGATCGCCGGCACCTGCGCCCAGCCGCGCCGCATGCGCAGCAGCTTCAGCAGGTCGGAACCGTGGCAATCGGGAAGGTGGAGGTCGACCAGCAGCAGCGAGGGCTGCAACTGCGCGCTCAGGCGCCAGGCCGGCATGCCGGCTTCGGCGACGTGCAGACGCAGGTCGCGGCGTTGTTCGAACATCGCCTCCATCACGATGACGTTGAGCGGGCTGTCTTCGACGTACAGCACCGACGTGAGACCGTCGTTCATCGTTCGCTCCTTCCCTGTTCGTATCCAGTTGGTCGCGAGATATGGCAATTGCCGTGCCCGACGCGCTCCCGAAATCTCGGGATTGCCTTCGGGGACAGCGCCGTCGGCAGCGCGAGGGCGATGCGTCTGCTGCAGGTCATTCGGCTCGTCCGGTGTAACCGGTGCATGACCCTGACGTCAATCTCGGTGACATGTTGGAGGGCCTTCTTTTTCCGTCGCTTCGCGTGCGGGAAAGACGGCGTACGCGATGGGTACGAGGCTTGCCTTGCGGAGGGGGACTCCCCGTCTTTCTCCGTCACTACCAGGAGCATCCCATGGCCACCAGCATCCGTCCGGGCGCGCCCGACAGTCCCGAGGACCAGGACCGCGACGACGACAGCCGCCCCACCAGCTTCGGCGTGCACAAGCCGGTGGACCACCTGGTAATCAGCTTTCCCGGCGCGCCGGAAGCCGGACAGGCGCGCGCGGCGCTGAGCGCGCACGGCATCGCCGACGCCGACCTGCATGCGATCGGCGACCGCGAGATGCTCGAACTGGTCGAGCGCGACCTCAAGCGCGCCAGTCCGCTGGCCGCGATCGGGCAGGAGATCAACCTGCTGCGCAGCCACGGGGAACTGGCCGAACGCGGCTACCACTTCCTCGTCGTCAAGGCGAAGGACGACGCGCAGGCGCGCGAGATCGCCGAGATCGCGCGCCGCAACCGGGCCGAGCGCGCGCAGTACTACGGCCACTTCATCATCGAAGAGATGCTGGAGCCCGAAGGCGGCAGGCCGCAGGTCGCGGAGTCGCCGCACCGCGGCCTGGACACGCACCCGAAGCCGCCGCTGCCGCGCTGATCGACGCATTCGCGCGTCGCCAGGCATGGCGGCACGCCGCTTGCCATTCCGCACTCCACCGATCCATGCCCTTGCTGCCACTGCGCACGACGAAAGGAACCTTCCCATGAGCACCACGCCCAACAACGAGAAGAGTGACAAGACCGTGCCGTTCACGACGGCCGACGACGCCGCCAAGCTGGTCAACGGCACGACGCCGTCGAGCACCGCGGCCGCCGACCTCGTGAACCGCGCCGCCGACAAGGCGCACGCCACCATCGACCGGCTGGCCACGGTCGCCGCCCCGAAGGCGCAGCAATTGCAGAAAAGCCTGGAGGACACGAACGAGCTGATCCACGACCGCGCCGAGCGTCTGCGCATGACCGGCAACGAGTGGTGCGACAGCCTGCGCTCGAACGTGCGCGAGCATCCGCTGATGGCCGTCGGCACCGCGCTGGCGGTCGGCCTGCTGATCGCGCGCCTGACGCGCTGACCGCGGCGCGCCCATGAGCGACGTGCCGCACGCTTCGCCGTCCTTCCCGCCACCGTTCCCGCCGCCGCCGCCACCTCGGCAGCCGCCGTCCTCCGGGCCCGCACCCGGATCGACGGCCGGTCCTGCCGGCCACTCATCGGGCGATCCGACAGGTCATCCGGCGGGGAGCCCCACGGGCGACCCGACCGGCGGCCGTCCGCCGTCCGGCGACGGCCCTGCGGTGGGCGCCTCCTGGCTCGGCGACGTGCAGGGCATGGCCCGCGCGGCGCGCGGCATGCTGTCGGGGCGCCTGCTGCTGCTGGCGCTCGAACTGCAGCGCGCCAGACACGGCCTGGTCAGCCTCGCGATCCTGGGCGTGGTCGCGGCGATCGCCGGGGCCACCGCCTGGTTCGCGCTGTGGGCCCTGCTGGTCGCGATCGCCGTCCACTTCGGCCTGAGCTGGCCCTGGGCCTTCGCCGGCGTGCTGGTGATCAACCTGCTGCTGCTGGTCTGGATCGCGGCCGCGATGAAGGCGCTCACGCCGATGCTGGCGCTGCCGGCCTCCCGCCGCCAGTTCCACTGGCTGTTCAACGATCCGATGGATCCCGAGGAACCGAGTCCCGATGGCCGCACCGCAAGACCGTCCTGACCCCCGACGCATTCCCGACGTCCCCGACCCCGGGGGCGCGGCCGAGTCGATCGAGGCGCTGACGTTGCGCATCGAGATGGCGGAGCTGCGCGTCGTGCGCCGCGACCTGGAATTCCAGCTGCACTGGGACGCGCTGCAGCAGCGCGGCAAGGCCGTGATGGTGCCCAGCCGCTGGCTGCTGCCGGCGCTGGGCACCGGCGCGAGCTGGCTGTTCTGGCGCCTGGTGCGCGGCAAGCGACGTCGGCATGACCGACATGACCGGCATGAACGGCATGAACGGCATGAACGACCCCGCGACGACACGTCGCCGCAGCAATGGCTCAGCGCGTTGCTCGGCTCGCGGGCAGCGGCGGCAGATCACCACGCGGACCGCGCCAAGCCGGCCGCCGATCGTCCGGATGTCGGCACGCTGCAGCTGCTCACGCTGCTGTGGAGCCTGATGCCGACGACGGTCCGCGGCCGCGTCGGCCCCGAGATCACGCAGCTGGTGCTGGGCGTGATCGCCGGGTTCATGCAGGGCCGCAAGAAGCAGCGGGAAGAGACGCGAGAGGACGCCCGCTAGGCGACGATGGGTCCGCTCTCGACCCACCAGGACAAAGGCGCGCCCGAGGGCGCGCCTTGTCGTTGATGCGGCCGATACGACGCGTCCGACGCGTGCGACGACGCGTCGGACCCGCCCGATCAGACCTTCTCGGCGTTGCGCGCCTGATCGCGCAGCAGCTTGATCTGGTCGTGGTTGCGCAAGGTGCCGGCCAGCTGGCGCTGGACGACTTCCAGCACGCCTGCGGGCAGGTCCTTCTGCGCCGCCTTGCGGTAGCGCGCGACGGCCACGTCCTCGCCGCGCTCGCATTCCTCGAGCATGGCCTTGTCGCTGTAGCCGGTCAGCGTGCCCTTGACCGCGACCCAGCCGCGGTGCAGCGAACCCGCCGCACTGCCGTCGTCCTCGGGCGTGCCGCCGTGCTGGCGGACCAGCTGCTGCAGCTCCGAGGCCGCCTGGCGGCATTCCGCGGCGCGCTGCGCGAAGACCTCGCGCAGGCTCGCGCCCTTGACGTGTTCGGCGGAGCTCAGGAAGCCGTACTCGCCGTCCTTGCAGGTTTCGACGAGCGTGTTCAGTTCGTCGATGACGTCCTTGTTGTCCATGGCAGTCCTTTCCGATCGGGGGAGTGGTGATGCCATGAATCAGCAAGTCACGTACCCGTCGGCAGCCCCATCGCGCGCCGCAGCGCCTCCAGGATCTGCGACGGCGAGGCCGGCTTGCGCAGCACGATGAACGAGGACTCCGCCGTCAGCGCCTCGCTGAAACCGCTGATCAGCACGATGGGCAGGCCGGAGCGGCGCTTGCGCAGCTCGCGCGCCAGCGCCTGGCCGTCCATCGATCCCGGCATCACCACGTCCGACAGCACGATGTCCACGGCCGCGCCGCTGCCGAACAGCTGCAGCGCCTCGTCCGCGTCCTTGGCGCTGAGCACCTGGCAGGAGAAGCTGCGCAGCAGCCCGGCGGTGACGCGGTTGAGCTCCTCGTTGTCCTCGACCAGCAGCACGCGCACGCCGGCCAGGCTGTTGGTGAGGCCGTCGTCGCGCGTGCGCTCGGTGCCGTCGACGCGGGCGCCGTCGGGCACGACGCGCGCGCTCGTCTGCGCCGGCAGCAGCAGGGTCACCGTCGTGCCGGCGCCGAGCTGGCTCGCGATGCGCGCCGTGCCGCCGGCCTGCACGCAGAAGCCCAGCACCTGGCTCAGGCCCAGGCCGGTGCCCTTGCCGACGGGCTTGGTGGTGAAGAAAGGCTCGAAGACGCGCGCCAGCAGGTCGTCGGGAATGCCGGGACCGCGGTCGGTGACGCTGATGGCGACGTACTCGCCGGGCGCGAGGTCCTGCACGTCGCCGGGCGAGGCGCGACCGGCCTCGATGATGATCTCGCCCATGCCGTTGGTCGCGTCGCGCGCGTTGAGCGAGATGTTGATCAGCGCGAGCTCCAGCTCGGAAGGATCGACGCGCACGCTCGGCAGGTCGGGCGCCATCGTCAACGCGAGCTGCATGCGCTTGCCCAGCACGGTGACGAGCAGCTCCTTCATCTCGCCCAGCGTGGAGCGCAGGTCCACCACCTGCGGATGCACGGGCTGACGGCCCGCGACGCGCAGCAGATGCTGGGTCAGGCGGCTGCCGACGTCGACCGAGCGCATGATCGCGCCCAGCGGCATCGCCAGCGATTCGGCATGCGGGCTGCGCTGGATCAGGTGGGCGCTGTTGCTGATCACGCCCAGCAGGTTGTTGAAGTCGTGCGCGACGCCGCCGGTGAGCCGGCCCAGCGCCGCCGTGCGCTGCGAACGCGAGCTGAGCTGCTCGGCCTCGCGCGTGCGGTCGATGGCCTCGTTGACGCGTTCCTCGAGTTCGTAGCGGCCCTGGTGGATCGCGGCGCTCGCGTCCTCGAGCGCGAGCGCGACCTCGTCGCACTCGACCATGCCGGTCTTGCGCGCGCGCACCGGCTCGCCGGCGCGCAGTTCATTGGCGATCTCGTTGAGCGCATGGATGGGGCCGGAGATGCGCCGGCTGATCCACAGCGCGCCGAACATGCCCACCAGCACCAGCAGCAGCGCGCCGATGGCGATCGGCTGCAGCGCGGCGCGCGCGCCGAAGCCGCCCGGGCCGCCGTCGCGCGGCACCGCGGTGATGACGGTCCAGCCTTGCGGGGATTTGCTGAAATAGCCCGTCACGGGCTTGCCGTCGAGGTTGACGGACTCGAACTGTCCCTCGTCGCGCGTGGCCATCAGGCGCTTGAGGTCGTCGGTGCTGGGGCGGCCGGCGTAGCTGATGCCGCCGGGATGACGCGCGACGACGGCGCCGTGGGCGTCCACGATGGAGGCCGTCCAGTCGGCGGGCAGGCGCTGCCCGTCGATGATCTGCTGGATCTCCTGCGGCAGCACGGTGATGCTCATGTTGAGCCAGACATGACCGCCGCGCTCGATCGGCTGGATGATCTGCGCGCGCAGCTGGCCGGTGGCCGGATCGGGCGACAGGTCGCCCATCACGGCCTGCTCGACCAGCGGGACGCCTTCGCGGACCAGCACCGGACGCGACGCGGCGGTGGTCGGCAGACCAGGCGGCGGTGTCGCCGCGGCGGCGGTACCGGCGGCCGCGCCCAGCGAGGGCAGGGACGGGACGCCCGCCGAAGCCGCGATCCCCGCAGGCGTCGCGTTCGTCGCCGTCTCCGGCAACCGTCCCGGCGCGAGCCGGGTGCTGAACAGCGTCCGGTCGGGCGCGTTCAGCTCCACCCAGCCCGACAGCCCCTGCATCGCGCGGCGCGACTGCAGCTCCAGCATCGCCAGGTCGTCCGGCGGGATCTGCGGCGACGCGTCCAGGATCTGCGACAGCGACAGCACCCGCGCGATGCCGGCGCGGCGGGCCAGTTCCTTGTCGACGACCATGGACAGCGCGCGCGTGCTGTCGCGCATGTGGCGCACGGTGGCGTCCTGCTCGTCGTTCCAGGTCTGCCAGCTGACCCACAGCGCCGCGATGATGCCCGGCAACATCACGGACAGGACGAGCACGAGCAGGCGGGAACGGATCGGCAGGGGCATGGGCGATGAATCGGAGGAGCGGGCGGAAAAACCGGCGGAAAGGCGGGTGAACCACCGCGGCCCGAGGGCGGCGGCGCGGTCGCGCGGGCCGGAGCGTCGCGGCGGCAGATTATGGGTGGTGCTGTTCAAGGGCGTTCGGACGGGGCACCACGGGGGCGGCGGCGTCGGCGGAGGGCTGGGGAACGTGCGGGGACACCGGCAGGGGCACGTCCGCGGGCATGGCCACGGGCGCGTACGGCGGACGGGGCGGGGGCGGCCGCAGCAGTGTGCTGAGCGGCGTGCAGGGGCGGTCGCTGCCGCGCAGGTAGACGGCCACCGGACGCATCTGGCGGTTGCGGGCGCTGATGCTGCGCAGGCAGATCAGCAGCGGCACCGCCAGCACCGCGCCGGCGACGCCCCAGAGCCAGCCCCAGAACATCACCGACAGCAGCACCGACAGCGGATTCATCGACAGGCGCTTGCCCACGACCAGCGGCGTCACGAAATTGGATTCGATCGCGTGGATGCAGAGGTAGGACAGCACCGGCGCGGCCAGCGCCGCCAGCCCCGCGTCGCCCAGCGAGGACGCCAGCGACGCCGCCAGCAGCAGGCCGCACATGATCAGCGGGCCGAGGTAGGGGATGAAGTTGAACATCGCCGCCAGCGCGCCCCAGAAGCCGGGGTTGGGCAGGTCGACGAACCACATCGTGCCCGACACGATCAGGCCGACGCCGATGTTGATCGCGCTGACCGAGGCGACGTAGCGCGAGATGTCGCGCTGCGCCGCGCGCAGGCCGCCGAGCACCACGGCGCGCAGGCGCGGGCGATGCGGCAGCAGCTCGATGCAGCGCGACAGTACCCAGTGCTCGGACGCGAGCAGGAAGTAGAGCAGGATGGTGGTGGCCGCCGTGGACACCAGGAACTTCAAGCCGATGCCCAGGGCCTGCGCCGTCAGCGCCACGCCCTCGCTGGCGATGCGCTCGCGCACGGGATCGGTGGGCGGCGTCGGCGGCGCCGCGCGGCTCGAGCTGCGCCGCTCCGCCGGCGGACCGAAACCCGGGATCGCCGCGCGCCACTTGTCCACCTGGTTCAACGCCTGCGAGACCGCCACCGGCGCGCGCTGCCACCACTGCGCCACCGGCTCGGCCAGCAAGGCCACGCTCAGCACCGTGCACCCCACCAGCGTCGTCACCAGCATCGCCGCACTCACCGACTCCGGCAGGCCATGATGCCGCATCGTGCGCACCGCCGGCGCCAGCACGAAGGTCAGGATCAGCGCCACCAGCACCGGCAGCACGATGGCACTCGCTTCCTTCAGCAGGAAGACCAGCGCAATCAACAGCAGGCCTCGCGTCGCCCAGCGGCGCATCGTGGTCGGGGGCAGGGCGGAGGGGCGCAAGATGGTAAGGATGACGGAAGAGGGGACCGGGCAGGCTCTTGAAGCAAGGCCCGGGCCAGGAGGGAGCGCTACCACCCGGATCCAAGGCCGCCAGGTACGGGCAGTTACGGCGGTGGATGCCGGTTCGGAAGGCACCCGGACTCCGCTCCGCCAAGCGCGGGCTCTCCACGAGGCAGGGGGCATCGCGTCCGCGAACCCCCAGCCTCATTCGGGCCCCACAACCATCCGCTGACTCCCTTTCAAGTGGTCGGCGGTGAGCGAGGGGCGTGAACGCTCCGGCCGTCGGTAAAAGGTGCCGAAAGCCTTGCGAGGATCAGAGGGTCGGCAGCGGTTGCGGACGATGGGCGAACCGGCGCGGGGGCATCGAGGGGCTTCCGCGTTCGGCGGAGCTCGATGGCCCCGTTGCCCGGCAGGCCCCGTGCCTACTGCGTTTGCGGCATTCGGGCAGGCACGCCAAATGACGCAGGCTCCGCGATATGAAACTTCGCGGACGAGGTGGCATGGTCCTTGCGCTGATGGCTCCAACAGGCCGGTTCGCCGGCACTGCCTACAACCCGTTCCCGTCCTCGCCGACGGGGACTCTCCGGAACCGGTTGTCGGCAGCCTCACCCTCTACCGGACAGGAGTCTCACAAGTGGGAGCAATGGAACTCAGGCACGAGCACAGACAGACCCAGACGCTGTCGCCTCGCCTCCAGCACGCCGTGCGTCTGCTGCAGATGTCCTCGCTGGACTTCTCCACCATGGTCACCGACATGCTGGGGCGCAATCCCTTCCTCGAAGTGACCGAGGCCTCGGACGATTCGTCGCCGCTGGACGCGGACGTGCCGGTCGCCGCATCGCCGGTGATGTCGGATGCGCCGGAACCCTTCCCGGACGACCGCGAGATCTGGCGCGCCGAAAGCTCCGGCTCGATGCGTCGCGCGGAGGACGGCGAACTCAGCGCGCTGGAGATGACCGCGGCGCAGACCTGCCTGCGCGAACACCTGCGCAGCCAGCTGAACGTGCTGCGGCTGTCGCCGCGCGATCTGGTGCTGGCGACGATCGTGGCGGAATCGGTCGATGACGACGGCTATCTGCGCAGCTCGCTGGAAGAGCTGGCGGCGGTGGCGCAGATGCAGCCGCCGGTGGGCATCGACGAGATGCAGATCGCGCTCAAGCGGGTGCAGGCGCTGGACCCGCTGGGCGTGGGCGCGCGCAGCGTGGCCGAATGCCTGCTGCTGCAGCTGCCCAAGCTGGAGGACGCGCGCAGCCGCAATCTGGCCGAACGCATCATCTCGCAGCACTTGAACCTGCTGGCCTCGCGCGACATTCCGTCGCTGGCGCAGCTGCTGGACGTGAGCGTGGCGGAGGCCGAGTCGGTCTGCCTGAAGCTGCGCCGCTTCGACCCGCGGCCGGGCTGGCGCTACGAGACGACGCAGGCGGCCTACATCGTGCCGGACGTGCTGACGACCAAGGTCCGCGGCCAGTGGCGCGTGCAGCTGAATCCGGCGGTGATCCCGAAGGTGCGCATGAACCAGGTGTACGCGGAGCTGTTCCAGCGCCACCGCCAGCAGGGCCATGCGGAGATGGCCAACCACCTGCAGGAAGCGCGCTGGACGATGCGCAACATCGAGCAGCGTTTCTCGACCATCCTCGACGTGGCCAACGCGATCGTGAAGCGTCAGCGCCACTTCCTGGAGTTCGGCGCGATGGCGATGAAGCCGCTGGGCCTCAAGGAGATCGCCGACGAGGTCGGCATCCACGAATCCACGGTCTCGCGCGTGACCAACAACAAGTACCTGGCGACGCCCAGCGGCGTGTATGAGCTGAAGTACTTCTTCTCGCGCGCGATCGTGAGCAGCAACGGCAGCGCGTGCTCGGGCACGGCGATCCGCGGCCTGATCAAGGACATCATCGAGGCCGAACGCGCGGAGAACCCGCTGTCCGACGCGGAGATCACGCGCCAGCTGGCCCGTCAGGGCCTGGTGGTGGCGCGTCGCACGGTGACCAAGTACCGCCAGATGCTGCGCATCGACGCGGTCGAACGGCGCCGCCAGCACAGCTGACGACCCCTTTTCCCGAGGCGCGATGGAGACAAGGACGGAGCCCCAAGAGGCTCCGTTTTCATTGGGGACGCCGCCGCGCGCGAACGCGTGAACCGCGGACTGCCGAGGCCCACTGATGCGCCTTTGCGGAAATACGTCCGATGGCCTACTCCATGATCCCGAGCTCGTCGAGCCATACCTTCTACGGATCCGTTGTCGAACCGCCCGCGCAGGACGCCGGAGCCGTCCCTTCCGGCAGTTGCCTGGATTTCCCGGAACCGGGAGATGGCGGTCTGGCATCGGTTCCCATCGCAGCCATCCACGAGGTCGTCCAACGCGTCATCGGCACCGGCCTGCGGGCCTGCGACGACAGCGCGCGGCGCTTCTGGCATCGAACGTACACCACGCTGCGTTCGGACATGCGCCAGAACCAGGACCAGAACCAGAACCAGAACCAGAACCGGGATCGGACCGGGGTCGCCACATGGGGCGGTATCTGCCTCGAGGACTTGCGCTGGCGTTACCTCCAGTTGAGCCGGAGCGGCGATCCGTCGTGGCGGCCCTTGTGCGGCAAGATCGGCGAGTACTTCGAACTCAGGGACCAGTTGCAGCAAGCCCTCGACGCCTACCGGTCGCCGGACGTCACCGCTGAAGGGAAAGTCGACACCCGGGAGTTCTACGAGAACGTCGCCGAGGCGATGCGGTCAGCCTTGGGGGATCTCCGTGCCGAACGGCTGCATCTCACGGGCGCGTGGCCCGCGCCATCCGCTGAAGGTCCGCCGGTGCGGGGGCGCCAGTCTGGGATCGGTCTGCAGCAGCGCAGACCATTGGAAGCCTCGGCGCCGCCTTGTTCGCTGGACTTCCCTTCGCGACTGACGCCCACGGCACCGCCGATGTCGGAGTCCTGGTTCGATGTGAACAGGATCGCCTACCCGCCGATGCTCACGCGCCACAGCATGGCCCACCAGGGAACCGGGGGGGTTGACGTCAGCGGCTTGGCGCGTCTTTCGTGGACCGCGACGGTGTCGCGTCCTTGACCAGCCGATCGCGTCGCTCGGCGTCGAGTCCCGGCGTCGAGCGCAGGTCGGTGTCGACCTGACCCTGCTGCAGGTCCTCATGGGCCTGGCCGATGACGGCGCGCTGGTCCTCGCCGGCCGCGCCGGAACCCATGCCGCCGGTCGAATCGCCGCCGACGCTCTGGTCGCGTTCGTGCGGCAGCTGCGCGTCATCGTCGTTGTGCGTCGGCGCGGCGTCGGGCGCAATCGAGCCCGGCGCCACCGGGGCCTTGTCCAGCATGCGGCGCGGGGCGGCGGATCCGTTCGACGGGGCCTGCGGCTTGTCGGTGCGGTTCGTCATCGAGGTCTCCTGAGGATTGCGATGTCCCCTTGAGGCAATCGCGCGACCCGTGTTCGTCAAGCAACGAGCAGGCTGACAGACAGCGCGAAGACAGGTTTCCTGCAACCCCGTCCACTGAGCCGGGTTCACGGGGACGTATCGGACGTCCCCGGATTGCAAAGGAGAAAATCTCATGAGCCTGCCCCTGCTTGGCAACCCTGTCAGCGGAACATCGACCGCGCTCGATCAGCTGTTCGCAGCGCCGGAACTCTCTCCGGTGACGACGCGGGCCGCGATCGTGCCGGGCGATCCGCTGGAAGCCTGCCTGGAAGGCCGACTTCCGCCGGGTCGGATGCCTCGTCTCGACCGGGAGCGAAGCCATGGCCATCGGTCGACGACGGCCGGTCCGCGCGCCTATCGCGGGGACCTCAAGACGGTGAACCGCTACCTGCAGCAGACGTGCCCGTATCCGGAAGGATTGGGCCAGGCATTGCAGCTTGTTGCCAGGAGCGTGTACAGCGCCGTGCTGACCGGCGCCCTGGCGAAATCGTCGACAGTGGAGCGTCTGCTCGACACGGCGAGGGATCTGTCGATCTGCTTCGATGCGAGGGAATCGCTGACCACGCTGCATCTGCAGCTGCAGGAATATCGGGGGGCTGGCGACGACTGGTTCAGGAACGGCCTGGACCGCTTTGAGCAGTTCCTGCGGAAATTCGACGAATGTCTGAATCGTCCGGGCCTGCGCGAGGGCGGCGAATCGCTGGACGGGCAGGTCGAGGCGTTGTACGTCCGCGCGCAGGAGGCGACCAGCTATGCGAGCCAACTGGTGCGGGCGGCCAGCGCGATGCACGCCGATGTGATGAATACCCGCGCATAGGCATCGCCGGAACGGCGCTTGCCCGCCCCGCGGGATGCAAGCCTGGAAATCCCGTTTCTCTATCCTCGACGCCGACCTCATGCTCTGGGGTCAGCTGTTGCTCGGCGCGCTGGTGATCGTCGCCGGCGCGTTGCTGCTGCACGCCATCCTGCGGCCGATCGCACGACGCCTGGCGCGCTTCTCGCCGTTGCTGACCTCGGTCGTGCAGCGCGTCGACAACCCGGTGCGATGGGCGCTCCCCCTCATCGGTCTGCTGATCGCCGCGCAGGGCGTGCCCGACACGATGCCCGGCATCGACGGCGTGCAGCATCTGCTGGGCGTGCTGTGCATCGTCGCCATCGCGGCGGTGGCGGCCGGCGCGATCACCGGCGTGGCCAACGGCGTGGCGCTGCTGAATCCGGCGGACGTCGAGGACAACCTCGCCGCGCGCCGCATCCAGACCCAGACCAAGGTGCTGGCCCGCGTGGCCAAGGGCGCGGTAATGCTGACCGCGTTGGCCTTCATCCTGATGACCTTCCCGCGCGCGAAGCAGGTCGGCGCCAGCCTGCTGGCCTCCGCGGGCATCGCCGGCCTGGTCTTCGGCCTGGCGGCGAAGTCCGTGTTCGGCAACCTGCTCGCCGGCCTGCAGATCGCCATGGCGCAGCCGATCCGGCTCGACGACGTGCTCATCATCCAGGGCGAGTGGGGCAGGGTGGAGGAGATCACCTCCACCTACGTCGTGCTCAAGATCTGGGACGAACGCCGGCTGGTCATCCCGCTGCAGTGGTTCATCGAGAACCCGTTCCAGAACTGGACACGCACCAGCTCCAGCATCCTGGGCACGGTGATGCTGTGGGTCGATTTCACGCTGCCCGTCAACGAGCTGCGCGACAAGGCGACGACGATGTGCAAGGGCTCGGCCCACTGGGACGGCCGCGTCTGCGGCGTGCAGGTGGTGGAGACGACCGAGCGCACGATGCAGATCCGCGTGCTCGTCAGTGCCAAGGACTCCGGCAAGGCCTTCGACCTGCGCTGCGAACTGCGCGAAGGCCTGATCGCCTGGCTGCAGAAGACGCACCCGCAGTCGCTGCCGCGCGTGCGCGCGCTGGTGGAAGACATCCCCGCACCCGCCGCTCCGGTGCTCAAGCCGTCGTTGCCACCGTCACCCGCCCCGTGAAGGACTCCGGTAGGACTCCCTCTCCCGCTTGCGGGAGAGGGCAGGGGTGAGGGCCAGCGGCGGTGGCAGTACGGACTTCCTATTCACCTTCGCCGGCTCCTCGACTGCGGAAGCTGAGCACGGTTCGGGTCAACCGGGTCCCCTTTTCTCCATCTCCCTCCTTTGCTTGCCTCCCGGCAAGCAAATTCCCTCCCTAAGTTCCGAAAAGGGGACCCGGTCGCCCCTCTCCCGGTTCACCGAGGTGCTCCAACATGAGTCGGAGCACCTCATCGATCTCCGCCTGCTCGTTGAGGTAGTACCTCGCATGACTGTGATCGAGCCTCGGACCGACTCGCACCGTCACCCAGTCGGCGCCGGCACGCTGGAAGGCCGGCTCGTCATTGGTGTCGTCACCGACGTAGAAGCCCGCGTCGGCGCCATAGCGCGCCGTGAGACGCGTCATCGCATCACCCTTGTCGGGGGCGCCTTCGACGAGCACGTTGACGACACGCTTGCCCGGCTCGGTGACGATGCCCGCGGGCAGATCGGCGACCAGCACGGCGATCGCGTTGCGCGCCGCCACCGGATCCTTCGCCATCCGGTAATGGATCGCGATGGACGCCCCCTTGTCCTCGATCGTCGCCCCTGCCTGGTTGAGCGTCGGCTCCATGCGGAGCATGCGCTCCCGGAACGTCCCCAGCGTCGTCACCACATGCGGGTCGGGTCCGTCGAACTCGTCCTCCGCGCCGTGGTTGCCGACGATGTGCGTGGGCTTGAAGCCCAGCCGGTGCCGCACGTCCAGCACCTGGCGGCCGCTCACCACCGCGACCGGCAGGCGCGCGGCCAGCCGCTCCAGCAGTTTCGCGGTGGGCTCGGGCAACCGGGCCTCGTCGGGATGCATGACGATGGGCGCCAGCGTGCCGTCGAAGTCGAAGCCCAGCAGGGGACGGCGTGTCATGAGGCGGGCGACCGCGGCGCGGCCCTCCGCGTCGAGCAGATATCGCACCGGCATCATGGCGTCAGCGTCTCCTGTCCAGCTTCCCTCGATCGCCGCTGCACGCGGCGCGTGATGCGCTCGCGCAGCCGCCATTGACCCGCGTCGGTCAGCATGCGGCCGGCCCAGCGGTAGACGTTGAACTCGCGCACCGTCATGCGCAGGCTGGCCATGCGCTCGCGCTGTTCCTGCGGCGGCATGAGCGCCGCGCGGTGCAGGGCGTCGGTGGTCTCTTCGACGTGGTACGGGTTGATGACCAGCGCCTCCTGCAGCTCGCGCGCCGCGCCGGCGAAGCGGCTGAGGATCAGCACGCCCTGTTCGTCGTCGCGCGCGGCGATGAACTCCTTGGAGACCAGGTTCATGCCGTCATGCAGGCTGGTCACCACGCACATGTGCGCGGCACGGTAGAGCGTCATCAGCGCCGCATGGTCGTGGTGCTCGGCCAGCAGCACGACCGGCTTGTAGCCGGCGTCGCCGAAGCGCAGGTTGATGCGCTCGGTGACGCGATGGATGCGGTCCTGGAATTCGCGGTACTCCTCCAGCGCGTTGCGCGTCGGCGCGGCCACCTGCACGAGCACGAAGCGCCCCTGCCACTGCGGATGCTTCTCCAGCAGGCGCTCCACCGCGTGCAGCCGTTCCAGGATGCCCTTGGTGTAGTCGAAGCGGTCCACGCCGACCGCCATCACCGTGTCGGGGGCGAGCTTCAGCCGTTCGAAGACCGCCGCGCGCGCGTCCGCCGGCGAATCCCAGCCGGCACGTTCCTCGTCGGTCGGCCACGCGATCGAGATCGGGTAGCTTTGCACCAGCGTCGGCTCGTCCTGGTAGCTGATGGTCGAATGCTCGTGCTCGATGCGCGCCTCCAGATAGCGGTCCACCGTCTCGGTGAAGTTCTTGCAGTGGAAGCGGGTGTGGAAGCCCAGGATGGTGCTGCCCAGCATGCCTTGCAGCAGCTCGCGGCGCCACGGGCAGATGCCGAAGGACTCGGGGTTGGGCCAGGGGATGTGCCAGAAGGTGATGATGGTGGCCTTGGGCAGTTTCTCGCGGACCATCGCGGGCAGCAGGGCGAAGTGGTAGTCCTGCACCAGCACCACCGGATCGTCGCCGCGGGCCTCTGCGACGACCGCGTCGGCGAAGCGCTGGTTCACGGCCTTGTACTGCGCCCAGTCCGATTCGCGGAACACCGGCCGCACGTGCGCCACGTGGCACAGCGGCCAGAGACCTTCGTTGGCGAAGCCCTGGTAGTAGCCGCGCTCCTCCTCTTCGCTCAGCCAGACGCGGCGCAGCAGGTAGTCCTGCGTGTCCGGCGGCACGGCGACGCGGTCGTGCGCGTCGACGACGTCCCGGTCCGCGCTGCCGCTGCCGTGCGCGATCCAGGTGCCGGAGCAGGCGCGCATGACGGGTTCGACCGCGGTGACCAGGCCGCTCGCGGGCCGGCTCACGCTGATGCCGTCCGGACCGCGCTGGTGGATGTAGGGCTCGCGGTTGGAGACCACGATCACCTGGTCGCCGCGCAGCTGCGTGCGCAGCAGGCTGCGCAGCCGCTCGGGGTCCCAGGGCGTGAGCGGACCGTGCTCGCGGTAGAGGTTGTCCTCGAGCTCGCGGATGTGCTGGCGGATCTCGACCTCCAGCGGCTGCAGCTCGGGCGGGGCCGTCTCGGGGCCGCCGCGGAAGCCGCCGGTGTTGAGCAGCGGCCGCACCAGCCCCTCGCCGCGCAGGATGGCGCGCATGCCGGAGACCCAGCCGCGCCAGCTCAGCTGCGCCACGATCATCGTGATGCCGGCGATCGCCAGGCCCAGCACGGTGATGAAGATGATCATGTAGCGCCGCGTGTCCAGGCTGCGCCGGTCGGGCAGGCTGAGGTCGTGCAGCAGGACCAGCCGCTCGGCGTCGGGCTGCCCGGGATTGACCGGGAACACGCCGATGTGGACGGCGCCGCTGGTCAGTTCCAGCCGGGGATCTTTCAACGCGGCGCTGGCCTCGGCCTCCTTGCAGCTGAGCGAGCCCGGGAAGCCCTTGGTGCTCATGACCTGCGTGCCGTCGGGCGCGCACAGCGCGATGCCGACGAGGCGCTCGTCGAGCACGCCGCGCTCCAGCAGGTTGCGCAGGCGTTCGCGCTGGGCGCTGGGATCGATGTCGCTGATCGCGACGGACAGGGTCTTGGCGACCATCGCGCCGCGCAGGCTCAGGTCGCGCGAGAACCAGCGCAGCGTCATGCGGTCCAGCAGCGGCAGCGCCAGCAGCGCCGCGAGGGTCAGGGTGATCAGCAGCGGAACCAGGAAACGGATCTGGAGGTGCAGCGACTTCATGCCCGGCCCCCCGCGCGACGCGGCGCAGGGTCTGCGAGGAAGAAGTCGCCGTCGCCGTCGTCCGCATCCTCGTCGCCATCGTCGGCGTGGACCGGATGCCCCTTGAGCGCGTGCATGCCGCCCAGCGCCAGTCCGGCGGCGAAGGCGCCGTAGACCAGCAGCAGGCTGGTGACCGAGGGCGGCCGCGTGCCCGAGGCGGTGGCCCGCTTGTCGGCGCCGGGCGTGAGCACGCTGGGCGTGACGACGCGGTCGACGCCGACGGCGACCGCCGTCAGCAGCAGCGCGTCGGTGACCGCGTTGCCGCGCGTGGGCCGGCGGCGCATCGCGCGCAGCCGGTCGTAGAGGGCGCCCCAGACGATGCCGGTGGCGGCGTGCAGCGCGATGTCGGCGGCGGAGGTCTTGAGCGGCGGACGGCCGACGCGGTACTCGGAACGACCGACCAGATGGGCATGGTCGGACCGGCTGCCGCGCAACAGCGCCAGTCCTGAGAACAGGCTGGCCAACACGCCGTCGGCGCATGCCCGGCGCAGCGCCGGGAGCAGCAATGCATTCAAAGGCGACTCCTGTGACAGAGGGAAACAAGCCCCTGAAGATGGCAATCGCCGTGCCGCCCAAGGCCGGTGCGGGCCGACATGCGCCCCGGGGGCGCGGCCCGGTCCGCCCGGAGTGCCCGGACCGCCTGGCTCAGGCCTCAGTTCACGGCCGTCGGCGGCGGCATGTAGGGCGGTTCGCGCACGGGCACCGGGTTCTCGCCGGGAATGGGCGGGTCGATGACGCCGGGCGGATCGTCGCCGGGCTCGGGCGCGGGGCCGTGCGGCGGCGGCGGGACGAAGGGGACTTCGTTCGGATGCGGCGGGTTCGGCGGCACCGTGTGGGCCTCGAAGGGGAGGGGCAGTTGGTACATGGCTTTCCTTGTGTCGCGGGACGCCTTGCAAGCGGCGCGCCTGACAGCGACGAGGGTCGGCGACCGGACTCGTGCGCTTCCTCCCGATTGCGGTGCGCCACCGGACGTTCTGTCGGCAAGCGCTGCCGAAGCGGGCGTCGTGACCGCCCCGGGGGCGGCACCGCGTTTGCCGGATCACGATGAACACAGGCTTCCCAGGAGTTCCGCCTCATGAACGACCCGGCCTTCGAGACGTTCCGCACCGCAGTGCTGGCGGCCTCGCCCAAGCCCGACCAACCGCGACGCGCCGACGAGGAGCGTCCCGCCGAGCCGCCCGCGCCCGGACCGGACCAGGCGCCGCATGAACATCCCGACGATCCTGGCGTGCATCCGGACGGACCGAAGCGCTATCACGACGATCACGCCGCGCCGGCGCGCCAGCAGCTGGATAGCCGGGTGTCGCAAGGAGAACCCGCATGAGGTCGCACGTCCTGCCGCAGACCGATTTCCGCGCGGACCTGATGGCGCGCGACGAGGTCGTGGGGCTGCTGGTCGACGACCACCAGCGCGCGCAGCACGCCTTCCACCAGTTCGACCGGCTCTGGGCGCTCGGCGACCACGAGTCCTGCGAGGCGCTGGTGCGCCGCACCTGTGCGCTGCTGACCGTGCATGCGACGCTGGAGGAAGAACTGTTCTATCCGGCGGTGCGCAAGTGCCCGGAGATCGGCGCCGTCGAGCGCCGTCTCATCAACGAGGCCGAGATCGAGCACCTGGTCGTGCGCATCCTGATGTCGCAGTTGCGCCGCATGCGCGCGGACGACACGCAGTTCGCGCCGCTGGTCGGGGTGCTCGGCCGCTACGTCACCCACCACGCGCAGGACGTGGAGCAGGGCATCCTGCCGCGGCTCACGCATGCGTCGTCGGTGGACTGGCGCGCGCTGTCCGCCGCACTGCGACGCCGTCGCGACGAACTCGACCGCCAGTGGCGCGACGAGCTCAGCCAGGAGAGCCGGGAGTACGAGCGTCAGCAGGACGCGTGAGCGGGGAGTCGGCCCGTTCTGCAGCGCGTTCAGCCCGACGCGCCAGCGACGCCACCATGGGATGCGCGGTGAACTGCGCGAGCAGCCGCGCCTTCTGCTGATCGGTCAAGGTCGACGCTTCGATCATCGCGGGCCAGGTGGCGAAAGCCGCCTTCACGCAGCGCGTGATGGCCGTTTCCGCCGGCTTGACGGGGATCCTCAGGCGATCGCAGAAGACCTGCAGCAGTGCCGGGGACATCGACTGCCGCAGGAGGGGCGCGTCACCGGCGTCCGTCGAGGCGGTGCGTCGCGGCAGGAGATGGGGCGGCACGATGTGGAGCGCATGCCCGCGCAGTCGATGGAACACCGCATAGGCCACCAGGTCGTAGGCGGGCGACAGCGTCGGAGTGACGCCGTCGAGGTAGCGCACGCCGATGTTCTTCAGGTGCATGTCGGCGTTGCCGATCAATTCGTTGACGACGATGCGCCGCAGCAGTTCGTGCACGGCCGGCTCGCCCATGGAGGGCTCGGTCATGAGCACCGCCGCGAGGTCGAGGTAGCTGAGCCGCGCGCCGTCCGGCCCGCGACCGTACTTGTCCTCCGGCGAGCAGCCCAGGATCTGCGCGAAATCCTCGACATGGATGCGCCCCGCCGGCGACCGGTCGAAGCGCGTCACGGCCAGGAAGTTCGTCCGTGCCGTCGCGTCGCCCAGTTCGTAGCCGTGCTGCAGGCCCAGCCGTTCCAGCGGTTCCAGCACGGCCTCGCAGGTGTCCACGCCGGCCGCGCGCGCCAGCCGCAGGCTCAGGTCCTCGACCTCGGGCAGCAGCGGCTGGCCCACCACCGGCAGCTTGGCGATGATGTGGGTGTCGTGGTCCTTGGTGCGGCCGACGTAGCGCTCGCCCTCGCGGATGACGCCGAGCTTCGGTTGCACGCCCGACAGCGAGACGCCTTCCTCGAGCGGGTCCGCGGTGACCGACATCTCCAGCGCGTCCTGACCCTGCGTGACGTAGCGCGCGAGTTCCTCACGCGTCAGCTCGACAGGGAGCGCATGAACGTTGCCGGGCAGATCCTTGCCGCAAGCCGCGAGCATCTCGAAATGGTCGTTGGGCGCGCAGTCGCGCAGTTCGGCGACGTGGTGGCGGAAGACGCCCTCGGGCAGCAGGTTCTGGAAGAAGCCGGGCAGCATCCAGCCGGCGGACGGGGAGTGACGGCCGTTGAAGCTGACCGAGCGGATGTCGCGCCACAAGGCGGCCTGCGCCTCGGGCGTCGCCGCCCGCATGGACAGCGACAAGGTCGGTGCGGCCGGACCCGCGCGTGTCATCAGGTCTTCGTCGGCCACGAACCGGTTGATGACCGTGTCGTCGTTCAGGACGTACTGGAACAGCACGCCCAGACGCAACGCGCCCAGATGGATGGCCAGCACCTTCACGTTCATGCGCGTTCCTTGCCGGCGGCGCGGGCATCCTGACGCGCATGCAAGGCCTCCAGGGCCTCGGTGACCACGGAACGCACCGGCGGGCCGACGGCGTCCCCCGCGGCGACCGCCCGGGCGGCGCCCTTGGGCACCAGCACCAGCTCCAGCCCCAGTTGATGCGCCACGCTCATCAAGGTGGAGACGCGGAAGTCCTCCTGACCGCTGAGCACGTGCGTGAGCGTGCGGGCCGAGATGCCCGCCGTGTCGGCCAGACGCGCCTGCGTCAGCCCGTTGCGACGGGCGGTGTCACGGAGGATGCCGGAGATCTCAGGGAGTGTGAGCATGGCAATAAAGTTCCAATTCGTCCTGAAACAGTACTTTATTGCTGATTTCAGGTCAAGTGAATTGGAAATAAAGTGCCAAATCAATGGAATATGGAACTATGTTGCCACGTCGGCACGTGAGGCCGGGGACGACAGCCATCGCTCTCGGACCCGGTCTGCGGCGCGGGCATGCGCCCTTTTCTTGCGGACGCCGCGCCAGCAGGCGGCGGGCAGGCAGGCCGTCAGTCGCGCCAGCAACCGTCCCGGCAGCGACCTCCGGGAGGCCAGCCTGTTCGCGGCCCACACGGCGCGCAGATCGTCCAGCAGCCGGTTCACGGTCTCGGTCTCGGCTTTCTGCCGCCGGGACTCGCGCCGGCTGTGCAAGTTGAGGAAGGTCCACCCCGCATCCAGGAACGCCGTCATGGTCTCGCCGGTGGCGGGACGTCCAGCGTGGCACCATGCCCGATGTTTCGCCTGGACCCCGGTCATGGTGATCGGTGCCGGAGGCCGGACGTCGATGCGAGTCGGCGGTCCGCGAAAGGCCTGGCGTATCCGGGCGCCCAAGCGGGAGAGGAAGTGTTGCTGCTGACGGTCGCGCGGCGTCCGGGCCGCCGCGGATGCCGCCGGGCCGCCCTCGGGAAAGTCGGCGTCGTGGACATCGTTCGCAGGGTGCCGGAGCAGCGGGAACAGGGGAGGGAAGGACATGGGGAGTACCGGCTCGCCCGTCGCCGACCCGAACGGGTTGTCGCGAGGGCCTGCCGGACTCTGTCGATCCCCCGGCCGTCCGGTTCGTCTCAGCGCGACGCCGGCGTGCTGGCCGCGCCCGCCGCGGCCGGGAAGGCCGCCTGCGGCCCCGCGGCCCCGGACGCGGTGACGCGCCAGATCACGTTGCCGACGTCGTCGGCCACCAGCAGCGCGCCCTGGCGGTCGAGCGCGACGCCGACCGGGCGGCCCATCGCCTGACCCTGGGCATCGAGGAAGCCCGTCACGACGTCGATGGGGAGTCCGCTGGGCTTGGCGCCCACGAAGGGCACGAACACCACCTTGTAGCCCGCCGGGACCTTGCGATTCCACGAGCCGTGCTGACCGATGAACATGCCGTGCGCGAAGTCCTGCGTCAGCTTGTTGCCGTCCGACGAGGCCAGCCCCAGCGAGGCCGTGTGCGCGCCCACCGCGAAGTCGGGCACCAGCGCCTTCTCGACGAGCTCGGGCCGCTGCGGCTTGACGCGTTCGTCGACGTGGTTGCCGTACCAGCTGTACGGCCAGCCGTAGAAGCCGCCGTCCTGGACCGAGGTGATGTAGTCGGGGACCAGGTCGTCGCCGAGTTCGTCGCGCTCGTTCACCGCCACCCACAGCGCCTTGCTGGTGGGCTCCCACGCCAGGCCGACCGGGTTGCGCAGGCCCGAGGCGAACACCCGCGTCGAGCCGCTCTGCAGGTCGACCTCCAGGATCGCGGCGCGGCGCTGCTCGTTCTCGATGCCGTTCTCGGCGACGTTGCTGTTGGAGCCGATGCCGGCATACAGCTTCGTTCCTTCGGCGTTGGCGATCAGGCTCTTGGTCCAGTGGTGGTTGATCGTGCCGCCGGGCAGGTCCGCCACCTTCGTCGGCTTGCCGGCGAGCTTGGTCTGCCCCGTCGCATAGGGGAAGCGCACGATCGCGTCGGTGTTGGCGACGTAGAAGCTGTTGCCGACCAGCGCCATGCCGAACGGCGAGTTCAGGCCCTCCGCGAACGCGAAGCGCTGGTCCGCGACGCCGTCGCCGTTGGTGTCGCGCAGCAGGGTGATGCGGTTGGCGCTCTTGGGCCCGGCGCCGGCCTTCTTCTGGAACTGCTTGGTGATCCAGGCCTTGGGGCCCTTGCCGTCGTCGGGGCGCACCGGCGCGTTGGTTTCGGCGATGAGCACGTCGCCGTTGGGCAGCACGTAGAGCCAGCGCGGATGGTCGAGCTTGTCGGCGAAGCGCGTCACCGCCAGACCGGCCGCGGCCTGCGGCTTCGCGCCGGCGGGCCAGCCGACGGCCTTGGCGACGTTGATGGTCGGCACCAGCGATTTCTGCGGCTCGGGCAGCGCGGGGTTGGGGCCGTAGCCGGGCGGCGTCGCGGGTTGGGCCTCAAGCGCGAGCGCCGGGTGCGAGCAGGCGGCCAGGGCGCTCAGCGCGACGACGGCACCCGCGACGCGGGTGATCCGACGGGCGCGAAGGGAAGGGCGCGGGGCAGGGCCCACGGACAGGGGGCGGGCGGTCATCTTCTTGTTCATCGGCTTCTCCGTCGAAGGGCCGCCCCGGTCGGGGCGGCGGCAGCCGACGGATCAGCAAGCGGGATGCCCGGCCGCCACCGGCCGTCCGCGGCTCACCGGGGATGGCGGAGGGACAGTGCTTCCGCCGCGTCCGCCAGGACCATCGCCAGCGGCAGGTGGGGCCCCGCCTTCAGCGCCGTCTGCAGCGCCCGCAGCGGTTCGAGCATGAGGCCGATCGCGTCCTTCCGCGTTCGGGCGAAATGTCGAGGAGGCAGACCCGTCTGGGCGGCCCGCCTGGCGACGGCGACGTCGATCCGTGCGCGGTCGATGTGCAGGCTCCGTGTCAACGCCTGAAGATCCAGCCGCACGATGCATTCCGCCAGCGCCGCGTCGACGGGCTGGTGCAGCGCCGGCAGGGTCTCGCCGGCGCGCCGGGGATGCGTGAACAGCGGCGAGACGCCGCGCAGCCCTTCCCGCGCGATCTCCCCGGGCCGGGTCACGTCCATCTGCAGTGCGGACGGCCGCAACTGGCCGCGCGTGTCGAATCGCATCTGGTCCCACCCCGCGCCGGGCCGCCCCATCAGCCACTGCGCCAGCACGGCGCGCTGCAGGGCGGGTCCGCCGACCAGGTCCGCCCCCAGGTGCCCCTCCAGCCACTGTCCCTCGCCATCGACCAGGACGCCGACGGCGCCGTCCAGCGTCGCCGCGGAGGCCTCGGGAATACCGAGGTCCACCCCGAGCTGCTTCAGGCGCGCATCGAGCGCGCCCATCAGGGCGGCGTTCTGGGGTCCCCGGCCGGACTCGCCGGCTTGCGCGCGCGTGGGCATCGGATGGAAGCGGTACACGTCCAGGTCGTCGATGTCCCGGACGACCGCATCCGGCGCGACCGGGGCCGGCGTTCCCGGGGGCGCGGGCTCCGCGTCCGCCGCCTCGGCGAGATCGACGTCGCGGCGGAGTTCGCGCAAGGCCTGGGCATGCGCCTCCCGGCCTTCCTCGCGCTTGGCGGGCCGGTCGCCGTGGCGGTCCGGGAATTGCGCATCGATCGCCTGCTGACGTCGCCGGCGGTCGGCCAGGAGGCGTTGTTCGAGTTCGAGCAGGTAGCAAGAAGCCAGGTGGATCTTGGCCTTGCCGACGTCGTCGGGGCGGCCGGCGCGCGACTTCCGCGCGATGTAGCTCGTGGCCGACCGGCGCAGGCGCCGTGCCTCGCCTTCGTCGAAGGCCTCGGTCCGGGGACGGGCGCACCAGGCGTCGTAGTCGCGCCGCAGTGAGGCGAAGCTGTGCGGATCCGGCGTGCCCACGTGCCTGCCGATCACCTTGACGGCCTTGCGCACGGCGCGGTCGACCCGCCGGGCGAAGGCGCGTCTCGTGGGGCGGTGCGCCTGCTTCGTGAGCAGCGTCTGGAGAAAGCCCTGCTGGGTCGCGGTCATCCCGGCGTCCGGGACGGACTTCGACGGTGGGGCGCTCTTGCGCGTGTGGATGAATGAGCTGATGAAGGATGGCATGCGCGACGATCTCCCGGCGGCCCGGCCGTGGTCCCGACGGGATCGCTGCGGGGGCACTGGGCTTGGTCCTCGTCCTGCACCCCGGGGTTCCGCGCCACGCACCCACCGGCGCAGCCGCAGGAGCCTCGGCACGACCTGGCACTCCGCTTGCTCAAGCGGCGGCTGGTTCGACGTACGCTACACGGGCATTCCCGGGAGGACGATGAAGACGAAGCGATACACCGCCTGCGCGGGCGTGGCCATGCTCGGCGGCCTGTGCGGCGCGGTGCAGGCCCAGGTGCAGGCCCAGGTGCAGGTTCAGGAGCAGGTGCAGGTTCAGGAGCAGGTTCAGGAGCAGGTTCAGGCCCGGACACCGGCGGCTTCGGCGCCGGCCGGGAGCACCCGGCCCCTGCCGACGGTCGTGGTCTCCGGCAGCGTGGCCGAGCGCCGGCTCGACGAGGCCCCGTACGCGGCCTCCGTGATCGACGCCGACACCCTGCGCGCCGCGGGCCCGATGATCAACCTGTCCGAGGCGCTGAACCGCGTGCCCGGCCTCACCGCCAACAACCGTCAGAACTACGCGCAGGACCTGCAGCTGTCCTCGCGCGGCTTCGGCGCGCGGGCGCCGTTCGGCGTGCGCGGGCTGCGCCTCTACACCGACGGCATTCCGGCGACGATGCCCGACGGACAGGGCCAGGTCACGCACTTCGACCTGGCCTCGGCCGCGCGCGTGGAGGTGCTGCGCGGACCGTTCTCGGCGCTCTACGGCAACAGCTCGGGCGGCGTGATCGCGCTGGTGAGCGCGCCGGTGCGCGAACGCTTCGCCGAACTGGACCTCGACGCCGGCAGCGCCGGGCTGCGCCAGGCGCGCGTCACCGCCGGGACGCCCTTCGGAGACGGATGGGAGGCGCAGGTCGGCGCCTCGCGCATGGAGACCGATGGCTTCCGTCCGCACAGCGCCGCGCGGCGCACGCTGGCCAACGGCCGCCTGGCCTGGACGGGCGCGCGTGATCAGGTCCTGCTGCTGGTCAGCGACATCGATCAGCGCGCGCAGGATCCGCTCGGGCTGACCGCGGCGCAGTTCGCCGCCGATCCGGACCAGACCGCGTCCCAGGCGGAACAGTTCAATACCCGCAAGAACGCGAGCCAGACGCAGCTCGGTACGCGCTGGCGGCATCGTTTCGACGACGGCGGCATCCTGTCCGAGAGCGTGCTCACCGCCTACACCGGGCGCCGCTCGGTGACGCAGTGGCAGTCCATCGCCGTGGGCGCGCAGACGCCGCCGGGCAGCGGCGGCGGCGTCGTGGACTTCAGCCGGGACTACGACGGCATCGACACACGCGCGCTGTGGCGGCTCGGCTCCGCGACGCTGGCCACCGGCGTGAACCTGGAACGCCAGGAGGACGACCGTCAGGGCTACGAGAACTTCCTCGGCGCGGGCGCGTCGCAGCAACTGGGCGTCACGGGCGCGCTGCGCCGCGACGAGCAGAACCGGGCCGTCACGCGCGAGGCCTACGCCCAGGGCGAACTCCCGCTGACGACGACGCTCACCGCCAGCGCCGGCGTGCGCGCGGGACGGGTCTCGCTGTCGGCGCGCGACCGCTTCCTGGGCAACGGCGACGATTCCGGATCGCTGCGCTACGACTACGCCAACCCGGCGGTGGGACTGGGCTGGAAGGTCGCGCCCTCGCTGCTGCTGCATGCCGCGCTGGGTCGCGGATTCGAGTCGCCGACCCTCAACGAGCTGGCCTATCGCGCCGACGGGCAGGGCGGTTTCAACACCGCCTTGCGGCCGCAGAAGAGCGTGCAGCAGGAAGTCGGGGCGAAGTGGCGCGCCGGGACGGTCGAGTTCGACGCCACAGCCTTCCACGTCGCCACGCGCGACGAGATCGGCGTGCTGACCAACAGCGGCGGACGCTCGAGTTTCCAGAACGTCGGCCGCACGCGGCGCAGCGGCGTGGAGCTCTCCGGCGCGTGGGACCTCGCGCCGCGCTGGCGCGCGCAGATGGCGCTGGGGACACTGAAGGCGCGTTATCGCGACGGCTTCCTGACCTGCACTGGCACGCCGTGCCCGACCGCCGACGTGCCGGTGGCCGCGGGCAAGCGCATCGCGGGCACCAACGGCGGCAGCGCCTACGCGGAACTCGCCTGGCGGCCGTTCGAGGCCGCGCGCGACGGCGAACTCGCGGTCGAATGGCGAGGCGTGAAGCGCACCGCGGTGAACGACGTCAACAGCGAGTGGGCCGGCGGCTACGGCGTGCTCAACCTGCGCGCCCGGCACGGCTGGACCCTGGGCGCGATGCGCGCGGAGCTGATCGCGCGCGTCGACAACGCCGCCGACCGGCGCTACGTCGGCAGCGTCATCGTCAACGATGGCAACGGCCGGTTCTACGAGCCGGCGCCCGGGCGTTCATTCTGGCTGGGCCTGTCGCTGCGCGCGGCGTCGCCACGGCAACCATGAACGCCTGGTGACGGTCGCCGACGCCGGCGGCAACTCCGGCAGAGGCAGGTCGTAGCGGTTCCTGGTGTCTTCGATGAGCCGCCAGAGCGTCTTCAGGCGCCCGTTGTCCGCCTCCACGCGCCGCGCGTCGTCCTTGCCGAGTCGCTCCAGACCCCTGGAGATCTTCTCCGCCGCCTCGACAGTCGCCCGGAGCAGCTTCTCCGCGGCCCGCCGACGAAGCGGGCCCGAGGCCCGCAGACGCAGGGCGATGGCGTCGCGCAGAAGCGGCGCGACGGTTCTGTCCCGCCGCTTGAACGGGTTGAACGGGGCGTAATGACGCAGCCAGGCGGACAGCTCGTTGTCCGCGATGGTCGCCGGCGGGTCTGCCCGGCACGGCGGGTCGGGCTGGCGCGGCGATGCCGCCACGGGCCGCGAGCGCCCGGAGACCGCTGGCGGACACGCCAACGTCGCCGGCGATGTCGGTGGAAGCACGGTCGTGCGCATCTCGCTCTGACGGTGGCCGCGAGGCACGGTCTGGACGGCATCGAGGCCGTCCGGACGGAGGTGGGACAGCCAGATCGTCACGTGATTGGAGAAACGTTCGAACAGTTCCCGCAACGTCGCGCGAGGATGTGCCTGGAGCACGTTCTGGAACGTCCTGATCGTGTCGACGCTGCGATAGACCGCACCGCGGCTCAATCCCGCCTGCCGGTCGCCGTGGCCGGCGCGAGGCCAGCGGTGCCAGTCCAGGGCGCGGTCGAGGGACGCCATCAGCGCGTGAGGGGCTATCCGCAGGATCCTGTCGACGAGCGTCGGATCGAGCGGCCGTTCCCAGCCTCCGCCGCCTCGCGCTGCCGCCAGGAACAGGTCGGGGGGCGTACGCATGTCGTCGATCCTCAACAGGAGGGGTTGCAGCGCGTCGTTCTCGGGAAACGCCGAGGTCGCGTCGACGCCGCCGGGACATGGCGTCTCCCAGCGGTTGGTGAACAGGCGAGCCAGCGCTCGCGCCTGCATCGGATCGGGCTTCCCTGGTCCGGGCGACTCCCCGGCGCGCAGACGCACGCCCCAGTCCGCTTCCAGAAAGTCTTCGAGACAGTGGGCCATCGATGCCCGTACCGCAGCGGCCCGGTCGCACCCATGCCGGTCGGCCAAACGGTCGGCGAGTCGGTCGATGAAACGGACTTCGCACGACCGCAGGCGGGCCGGGTCGTGGACGTTCGACGCCGGGAGCGGTGGCGTCTCGCGCGCGCCGATGCACAAGGACTGCGAGAGAGGCATGGTGTCAGCTCCTGGGGGGCGGATTGGAGATCGCGGCGGTCGCGGCGGTCGCGGAGGTCGTCGTGGCCGCCTCGACGCCGAGGCGCCGCGCGAGTTCGGCCAGCGCGGCGTCCAGCCCCGATCGCAGGCCGAGTTCCACGAAACCGTTCGTGTCCATCAGTTCCACCAGGTCGTCGCACGCGAAGCGCTGACGGCCGTCGGCCACATGGACCCCGACGCGGCGCAGCACGTCGTCGCGGACGCCGCGGTCCGACGCCTTCTCGGCGGCCTCGAGCAGCTCGACCAGGGGGCCGTCGAAGCCGTCGATCAGGGTCTCCAGGTCGGTGATCGCCTCGTCGAGCGCGATCGTCAGGCGGGCGCGATCCGGATGGGCCTCGCAGCGCTCGATGACGGCGCGACGCAGGTCGTCCACGGCCAGCCGCAATCGGCGACGCGTCTGGCGCCAGGCCTGGCGCGGAGGAGGAAGCGGCGTGCCGGGGCGCGGCAGGGCCGGGCGTGCGTCGGCCGCGGCGGGGCGTGGGGCAGGCAAAGGTGTCATTCCCGTATGTCGCGTGGCAACGGTCCCGGGTTCACGCGACCGGACGAGATCGCGCGTCCTCACGCTCATCCGCCGCGAGAAGCCATCGCACCGACCCATGCTCGGTCAGCAGGTGCTGCAGGTCCATGACCTCCGTCGGATCGTCCTCGGCCAGCAATTGAGCCGCCATGCGGTTGACGTGCGCAGCCCAGGCGCCGACTTCCACCAGACGACGTTGCAGCCCCGCCAGCTCGGCCGGGGAGGGCCACAGCGCGTCCAAGGCCGCGAGGTCGTCGCCGGTCCTGCCCAGCGCCTCTGCCAGCAGCCGTCGTTCGCGATCGGTGGGCTGCCCGAACGTCCCGGTGTCCTTCGTCGGGCTTTCCAGTCGCGCCAGGGCGCGCAGCCTGTCCGGGCGCATCGGCATGTCCTGCGGGAGCCGTTCCTGCGGGAGCCGTTCCTGCGCGGTCAGGCCGGCCGCCGCCTGCCGGGCGGCGAAGGAACCGTCGTGATCGAGCATCCAGGCGCGACCGCCTTCGTCGACCAGCACGCCGTCGAGACCGAGGCGGGTGTCCCCCGCGCACATCGCGGTCAGGGCCAGAAGTTCGAAGGTCTCGTTCGTCAGAGGACGGGCCAACGCTTCGGACAGGCGACGCCCCCCGGCTTCCGTGCCGTGTTCCCGCTCGTCGTCTGCGGAGGCCAGACAGAGGTCGAAGCCGGGCGGTGCGATCATCAGGAGTCCGAGCGTCTCCTCGGCCTCCTCGATGTCACGCTCCGGATGCGCCGACGTCGCGACCGTTCCCCAGCGTCCCGGCATCGACACGATCACCGCCGGCACCGGGTGGGACGCGATCTCCGCCTCGATCGAGCCCTTGCTGACCGCCCTGCTCATGGAGACATGGAGCCTTGACCTGCAGACGGCGCGCGGCGCCGCTTCCGTCATGGGCTTGAAGGCGTAGGCGACCTTGCCGCGGGCGTCGAGGATGAAGTCGACGCCCGGCACATCCGGTCCGCGATGGACACCGAAGCATTCGGCCATCAACCGCGCACGTTCGCGTGTCGTGAGGGCGAACTCATCGGATCGCGACGTGATCCGGACTCTGCCGCCCATGGGTTGTGGCGTCCGCAGGATGCGTTCTGCGAGCGTCTCCCGGGCGCGAAGCCGGACCTCGCGGGCGTACCGCCCCAACCGCGTGTCGCCGGCCGCGGGGGTGCGGAGGAAGGCTTCCGCCGAGTCCGCCGCGCGCCGCGCGGCCAGCGCGATGGCGCCGTCGTCGGCATCGGGATCGACCCCCAGCAGTTCGATGCCGCGCGAACACATCGCCTTGAACGCGGGATCCTCCGAGGCGACGTGGCGCTCCGTCAGATTCAATGGCGAGAAATGGGTGGAGAACGCTGTCTTCGTTCGATGGGCCCGCTCGACGATCCCATTGATGAATTCGAGCTGCTCCACCTCCAGGTCTTGCCCATCTTTCCGACCGATGATGACTTCAAAGTCGTCCAGGTCGATCGACGTGTGCTCGTAGGGCTGAGCCTGCGGGGAATTCCTGAAGAACGGCATGTTGGAATGGCCGCCGGCGCGCTCGCGCCCGGCAACGCCAGGAAGTTGTACGTGCTGGCTTTGTCACGCGCCACCCCGGCTCCGGTTTGCCTGGCGAATTGACATCCGTCATTCGCGTCATCGACCAGCAGGACATTACTGGCGAACCCGTCGCATCCGTTCAAGGATCGGACGTTTGACGTCCTATCGCCGGCCTCCGCCGGCCTCCGCCGGCCTCAATTCGCCGCGAACTGCGCCACCAGCCGCATCAGCAGCTGCGGCTTGAGCGGCTTGGCCAGGTGCGCGTCGAAGCCCGCCTGCAGCGCCTGCTGGCGGTCCAGGTCGCGCGAGAACGCCGTCAGCGCGATGGCCGGCAGACGTTCGCCGGGAACCTCCAGCGCGCGGATGTCGCGGATCAGCTCGTAGCCGTCGCGGCCCGGCAGGCCGATGTCGCTGACCAGCAGGTCGAACCCGCTGCCCGCCAGCGCCAGCAACGCCTCGTCCGCGCCGTGGACCACGGTCACTCGCAGCTCGCGCTCCTCGAGGATCAGCTTCAGCATCGCGCCCGCGTCCACGTCGTCCTCGACGACGAGTACGCGCAAGCCGGTCAGCAGGACGGGGGGACCGTCCGCTGCGGCCGTGCCGGCACCGGCACCGACACCGGCCTCGCCCGGCGTGCCCACCATGCCTTGGGCGCCCAAGGCGCCGAACGCGCTCAAGCCGCCGGAAGCCGTGTCCGTCTCGACCACCGCCGGCGCCGCGGCTTCGCCGGGCAGCCAGAAGCGGATCGCCGCGCCGTGGCCGCGGCCTTCGCTGCGCACGTCGACCCAGCCGCCGTGCGCCTCGACCAGGCTCTTCACGATCGCCAGCCCCAGGCCCAGCCCGCCGTGCTGGCGGCTGCTCGCGGCGTCGCTCTGGGTGAAGCGGTCGAAGACATGCGGGAGGAACTCGGGCGCGATGCCCTGGCCCTGGTCGCGCACCTCCACCACCACGCCGGCGTCCTGCGCGTGCAGCGACAGCCTGATCGCGCTGCCGCGCGGCGAGAACTTGGCCGCGTTGCCCATCAGGTTCCACACCACCTGCTGCAGCCGGCCGCTGTCGGCGAGCAGCACGGTGGCCTCGTCGCGCAGCTCGAGCTCGATCCGATGCCCGCTCTCGTCCAGCGTGTGCTGGATCGCGGCCACCGCCGTGCGCAGGACCTCGCCGGCCTCGACGCGCTCGCGCGCCAGCGGCAGCTTGCCGATGTTCATCCGCGACATGTCCAGGATGTCCGTGATCATGCGCGCCTGGATCGTCACGTTGCGGTCGATGGCGGACAGGCCCTTGGCCAGCAGTTCCGGCGGGCTGTGCCGCTGCAGCACGTGCGTCCAGCCCATGATCGCGTTCAGCGGCGTGCGCAGCTCGTGCGACAGCACGGCGATCAGGTCGTCCTTCATGCGCGACAGCGCCTCGGCCTCGCTGCGGGCGCTGCGCTCGCGGTCCAGCAGCTCCTGGCGCTGCCGCGCGAGCACCTGGCGCTGCGAGATGTCCGCGGCCATCGCCATGCACACGCCGGATTCGATCGGCGGCGAGGCGGTCCATTCGACCGGCACGTCCGCGCCGTCGTTGGACCGCAGCGCGAATTCGGCGTGCAGCCCGTCCTGGCCGAGCGCCGCCACGAAGGCCCGCGCGGCGGGCAGGTCGGGCTCGCCGACGAAGTCCGTCAACGGCCGTCCGATCACGGCGTCGCCTTCGTCCGGCCCGAGGCCGAGCAGCGCCAGCATCGCCGGATTGGCGTCCAGCAGCGTGCCGTCGCCGGCCTTGAGCAGGCAGATGCCGCCCGGCGCCTGCGCGTACACGGCGCGGAACTTGGCCTCGCTGCGGCGCATCGCGTCCTCGGCCGTGCGCGTGCGCACCAGCGCCTGGATGGTCGACACCAGCACCGCCGGTTCCACCGGGTGGGTGAGGTACGCATCCGCGCCGGCGTCCAGGCCGCGCACCTTGTCCTCGTCGGTCAGGTAGGCCGCGGTCAGGTGGATCACCGGCAGCCGGAAGGTGCTGACCTGCGCGCGCAGGCGCTGGCAGAGTTCGAAGCCGTCGATGTCGGGCAGGTGGATGTCGAGCACGACGGCCGACAGCGCCTGGTCCGCGATGCGCAGCGCCTCCGCGCCGGTGGCCGCCTCCACCGTGGGGAAGCCGGCCGCGTGGAGCTGGCGCACCGTCGTGTAGCGGCCGATCGGGTCGTCGTTGACGACCAGCACGCGATGCTGCGACCGGTCGATGAAACGCGCCTCGCTCATGCGTCGGGCACCTCCGTGGCGGCTCCCGGGACGGCGGTCTCGGCGGACACCGCAGGGTCGGCCGCACCCGGCAGCCGCAGCGGCAGCGTCACGGAGAACACCGAACCCACGCCCGGCGCGCTGCGCAGGCCGACGCGCCCGCCCAGCAGCTCCGCCAGCCGCTTGCTCAGCGACAGGCCCAGGCCGGTGCCGCGCAGCCGCTTCTGGATCGGCGAGCCGATCTGGGTGAAGTCCTGGAAGATCGCGTCGTGGAACTCCGCCGCGATGCCGATGCCGGTGTCGGCGACGGAGAAGGTGATCTCGTCCTCGCCGGGAGCCCCCGAGGCGTCGGCAGCGCCCGGCGCGATCACGGCGCTCACCCGCACCTCGCCCTGCGCGGTGAACTTCAGCGCGTTGGAGATGTAGTTGCGCAGGATCTGCGACAGCTTGGCGTCGTCGGTGAAGAGCTGCGCGATGCCTTGCGGCTCCTCGAAGACCAGCTGCACGTCCGGGTTGACCAGCACCGGCTTGAACATGCCGCGCAGCGCGGCGAACAGGTCCACCAGCTCGAACCAGGCCGGCGACACGTCGATGCGGCCCGCCTCGACCTTGGCCAGGTCCAGCAGGTCGTTGACCATGTCGGCAAATTCTTCCGACGTGGTGCGGATGAAGTTGACCTGCTTTTCCTGCTCGTCGGTCAGCGGTCCGTCGACGCGGTCCAGCAGCAGCCGCGTGAGGCTGCGGATGGACGAGATCGGCGTGCGGAACTCGTGGCTCATGTAGGCCAGGAAGCGGCTCTTGAGCTCGGTGGCCTGGCGCAGCTGCTGCGCCTGCGTGTCGAGTTCGGCGTACAGCGCCAGCACGCCGCGGTTGGTCTCGTCGAGCTCCGCCTGCAGCGCCTCGAGCTGCGCCTGGGCGGCGTCCAGCGCGTCGCGCAGGGCGGCGGGGTCGTCGGTGGGCATGGTGTCCTTCCTGAGCATGTCCCGCCCTGTCAGGCGTGGGGGCGGCGGACCACGACCACGGTCGCATCGTCCTTGCCGCGCAGATGGTCCCGCAGGATCCAGCCGGCGATCACGGCGGGATCGGCCTGCAGCAGACCGGGGGTGTCTTCCAGCGACCAGCGCGAGACGATGCCGTCGGAGTACAGGATCAGCACCGCGTGCGGCGGCCAATCGTAGACGACATCCTGCAGCCGCCGGATCTGCACGCCCAGGGTGCCGTGCTGGGACAGCAGCGTCCGGTCGGACACGCCCGAGATCAGCCGGCCCGAGATGTTGCCGGCACCGGCGAACAGCAGCGGACCGCCCGGCGTCAGCGACAACGCCGCAGAGGCCGCCCCGCGCGTGCTGCGCAGGAGGTCGTGGGACCGTTCCAGGAAGGCCGCCGGGGAGGCGAGGTGGCCCGGCTCGGCGCGCGCGAGCAGCGCCATCAGCTTGTCCGACGCTTCCGCCGCGTGGAAGCCGTGCCCCAGGCCGTCCGCCACGGCGAGCGACCAGCGGTCCTCGTCGCGGCGCAGCGCCCAGGCGTCGCCGCTGACGGTCTCGCCCGGCGCGGCCAGCGACAGGCCGGCGACGTCGAAAGCGTCGTCGGCAGTGCCGGCAGTGCCGGCAGTGCCGGCGGTCAGGCCGAGACGACTCCGGTCGGTCCGGGGTCCGAAGCGCGCGGCCAGGACGGTGCCACGCTGCGGCGCGGAGAACCCGCCGAAGCGGTCGGCCATGCGCCGGATGGCGCCGAGTCCGGTCCCGGCGGTCCCACCGGTGCTGTAGCCGTCCTGCAGGCAGCGCGACAGGTCCATGCCGTTGCCCTGGTCCAGCGACAGCACCTGGATGCCCGGGCCGTCGTCGCCGAGGTCGTTGCCGACCCGGGGCTCGTCCACGCCGATCAGCAGCGCGGCCTGGCGACCGGGGCCGACGTGACGGAAGAGGTTGGTGCCGAGTTCGGTCACCGCCAGCGCGAGCCGCCCGGCGGATTCCTCGTCGAAGGCGAGTTCGGTCGCGAGCGCCTGCGCCGCACGGCGGGCTTCGCCCACCTGACTCGCGTCGTCGATGGGACAGCGTCGGAACGCGCGCACGGCTATTTCCAGCGCGTGATCGTCACGCGCGTCCCGCGCCCGGGCGCGGACTCCAGTTCGAAATCGTTGACCAGCCGCTTGCTGCCGGACAGGCCCATGCCCATGCCGCTGCCCGAGGTCCATCCGTCCTTCATCGCCAGCTCCAGATCCGGAATGCCGGGTCCCTCGTCGACGAAGGCAAGTCGCAATCCCGAGCGCACGCCGGACTGGACGATGGCCCATTCCATCGCGCCGCCGCCGCCGTAGACCAGCGTGTTGCGCGACAGCTCGCTGGCCGCGGTGATCATCTTGGTCTGGTCGACCAGGGAGAACTTCAGCTCCTGGGTGAGCTTGCGCACCAGCTGGCGCGACAGGACGATGTCGGGCTCGCTGCGGATCGGCAGGCTGCCCGAGGTGCTCGAGCTGCTCGAGGCGCCCGGCGTGCCGGCGGCGGGGGAGGGGGTGAAGGCGTTCATGACGGGCGCCGTCACCGGCCGAGCCCGGTGGCCAGGGCGTCATCGCCCTCGTCGTCAGCCGACAGGCCGCCGCTCGCGGCGTCGTCGAGCTCATCGGCCTGGCGCAGCAGGTCCATGCCGCGTTCGACGTTCAGCGCGGTGCGCACGCCGTGCAGCGTCAGGCCCAGTTCCACCAGCGTGATCGCGACCGCCGGCTGCATGCCGACGACCACCGAGTTCGCGCCCAGCACCTTGGCGATGCTGGAAATGCCGGCCAGCATGCGGCCGATGAAGGAGTCGACGATCTCCAGCGCGGAGATGTCGATCAGCACGCCGGTCGCGCCGGTGTCCTGGATCTTGTTGGCGAGGTCGTCCTGCAGCGCCAGCGCGGTCTGGTCCTGCAGGTCGACCTGGATGGTGACCAGCAGCGTCCTGCCCATGCGCAGGATGGGGATGCGCGTGGTCATGCGGCGCCCAGTCCGAGGGTTCCGCCGGCGACCGGACGGCCCTTGGTGACGACGAAGCCGGTGCGCTTGAGCGCCAGCGACAGCGCATCGGCCAGCGTCGCCTTCGTGGTGATGCCTTCCAGGTCGATGCCCAGGTGCACGATGGTCTGGGCGATCTGCGGCCGGATGCCGCTGATGATCGCGTCCGCGCCCATCAGCCGGATCGCGGTGACGGTCTTGAGCAGATGCTGCGCGACCAGGGTGTCCACGGTCGGCACGCCGGTGATGTCGATGATGGCCAGCGCCGAGCCGGTCTCCACGATGCGCTGCAGCAGCGCCTCCATCACCAGCTGCGTGCGGCCGCTGTCCAGCGTGCCGATCATGGGCACGGCGAGCACGCCGTCCCACAGCTTCACGACCGGGGTCGACAGCTCCAGCAGCTCCTGCTGCTGGCGGCCGATGATCTCCTCGCGGCTGCGCTGGTAGGTCGTGACGGTGTATTGCGCCATGTTGTCCAGCAGCGAGGACACCTCCCAGGTCGACTCGCCCAGGGCCGCCGCGTCGCTGGCGAACTTGCGCTGCAGGCCGGCGAAGAGCGGCTTCTTCAGCGCCAGCACGAAGCGGCTGGTGTCGGCGGCCGTGGAGCCCTGCGCCGCGCGCGAGGCCGACAGCTGGGCCAGCACGCCGCGCACGTTCGACCAGGCCGCATCGTCGAAGTTCTCGGTGCTGCCGTTGGCGCGCACGCCGCCCAGGATGGCGTTGAGCACCTCGCCGGTCTCGCGGATCTCGCTGGACAGCCCGCGACCGCCGCCCCCGGCGGTCAGCTCGGCCTGCCATTCGGCCAGGACCTGGTCGCGGTGGACGGACAGGAGTTCTTCGACGGCGGCGCTGTTCTGTTTCATCGTGTCCTCTCGAGGCGCGGGGACCGCGCCGGGGATGCAGGGAGTGAGGCTGGGAAAGGCTGAAAGGGAGGTGGCGTCCGTCTCCGGCAAGGGCAGGGCGGACGGACGTCACGGCGGCGCGATCGTACGCTCGCCGCTCCTCGCCCAACGACATCCCTGGGCGAGGATTGGGGGAGGGTATCTCCCAGGTCGGCGTGGGCACGCCGGTTGCCCAATGGCGCTGTCAGACATTCAAGACCAAGATGATCATGATTGGGAGAACGACGTGGCGGATCAGATGAGCGTGCTGGTGGTGGACGACAAGCCGCAGAACCTGCTCGCGATGAAAGCCTTGCTGGCCGACTCCGGCCTGGAAGTTTTGACGGCGGATTCCGGCCCCGCCGCGCTGGAACTGCTGCTCACGCACGACGTGATGCTGGCGCTGCTCGACATCCAGATGCCGGGCATGGACGGCTTCACCCTCGCCGAACTGATGCGGGGCACGGAGCGTACCCGGCATGTCCCGATCATCTTCCTGACCGCCGGCTCGCAGGAGGCGCAGCGCAGCTTCAAGGGCTACGAGGCCGGGGCGGTGGACTTCATCTACAAGCCGGTCGACGCCCACGTGCTGCGCAGCAAGGTGGCCGTCTTCGCCGACCTGCACCGCCAGCGCCAGCTGCTGGCCGAGCGCATCGTCGAGCAGGAACGCCTGGCGCGCGTGAACGCGCTGATGCTGAGCGCGCTCAGCCACGACATCCGCAGCCCGCTCTCGGTCATGATGCTCAACGCCGAGCTGCTGATCCGCCAGACCGAATCGCCGTCGCTGCAGAAGGCCGGCCAGCGGGTCAAGGCCGCGGCGACCCTGCTGGGCCGCCAGGTCGACCACCTGGGCAGCCTGGCGCGCCGGCCCTGCGAGCTGCTGCAGGTGCAGCCGGTGCGCAGCGACCTCGGGACGCTGGCCGCGCAGCGCCTGGACATCGAGAGCAACCAGGCCGTGATGTGGGCGCCGCCGGCCTTCGACCGCCTCGGCGACACCGGCGGCGACTTCGACGTCGAGCTGATGGCGCAGGCGCTCGACCAGCTGCTCATGCAGGCCGCCACGCACGCCGGCGACAGCGCGATCCGCATCCAGGTCGACGGCAGCGCGCAGCGCTCGCTGATGCTGCGCATCAGCTTCGACACGGTGCTGGAGCCGGAAGCCTCCATCCACCTCTTCGGCGGCAACGAACCGGTGTCGGGCATGTCCTCGGCGCAGGTCGGCCCCGGCCTGCAGGAGCCCGAACGCGTCGCGCGGGCGCACGGCGGCTCGCTGATCGGCGTGTCGCGGGCGCGGCAGGGCACGATGTTCGAGCTGCTGCTGCCGCGGCTGCAGTCGGAACGCTGAAAGTCCAGGGAATGTTGTCCTACACGCGGTCCCAGCGCGGCCCGACAGACCCGGCGCGTGCGCCGGCCCACAGTGGGAGCATCACAGCAACCACGATGGGGACCGCCATGAACCGTTCCGCCGCACCGAAGATGAAGTTGGCGTTCAAGCCTGCGCTGAAGGTCGCCGTCGCGGCGGCCGCATGCGCGCTGGCGGGCCACGCGATGGCCGACATCACCTTCTACGAGAACGAGAACTTCCGCGGCCGCACCGCGGGCGCCGACGCGCAGATCAACTTCCTGAAGGAGATCGGCTTCGACGACCGCGCGTCCTCGATCGAGGTCCGCGGCGAGCGCTGGGAAGTCTGCGAGGACCCGGGCTACACCGGCCGTTGCCGCGTGCTGCAGCCGGGCAGCTATCCGTCGCTGAAGTCCATGGGGCTGGACAACCGGATCAGCTCCGCGCGCCGCATCGGCGAGGACGTCAGCCGCGACCGCTACGGCCCGGATCCCCAACCGACCTACCTGCGCCGCGGCGACGAAGGCCTGTACCAGGCCCAGGTCGTCTCGGTGCGCGCCGTGATGGGCGACGAGCAGCAGCGCTGCTGGATCGAGCAGAAGGAAGTGCGGGACCGTCCCAACGTCGGCGGCGCGGTCATCGGCGGCGTGCTCGGCGGCATCCTGGGCCACCAGTTCGGCGGCGGCTCCGGCCAGGCGGTGACGACCGCCGCGGGCGCGGTCGGCGGCGCGGTGGTCGGCAGCAACGTCAACCGCGACAAGGAAGTGCGCAACGTGCAGCGCTGCGGCGCTTCGCCCAACAACGGCAATCCCCAGTACTGGGACGTGACCTATCGCTTCAAGGGACAAGACCATTACATGCAGACCCGGCGACCGCCGGGAGCGACCGTGACCGTCAACGCACGCGGCGAGCCGCGCGAATAGACGGACACGGTCATCGATCGAACGACCCAGTGAGGACTGCTGGGACCGGCCGGAGCGGGAGCGCGTTAGCATGCGCCCCCGTTCCGGCCGCCCCGTTTCCGCTTTCATGAAGAACATCACTTCCTCCGCCGCCAAGGCCAATTCGGGCAACGACCTCCACCTGGCCCACGGCGTGCGCCGGCACGACTGGCTGCCGCTGTCCACCGCGCTGGGCTTCGTGCTGGCGGTGATCACCATCCTGATCACGGCCTGGTTCTCCTACCGCTCGCAGCAGGCGCAGTCCGATTCGGCCGACGCGATGGCGCGCACGTTGATCGTGCAGGAACAGATCCAGACGCTGGGCTCGGCGATGAAGGACGCGGAGACCGGCCAGCGCGGCTACCTGCTGACCGGGATCGACAGCTACCTCGTGCCCTTCAACACGGCGCAGGTGACCATCCCCGCCGCGGCCGAGCGGCTGCGGGCGAGCTTCCAGAACTACCGGCCGCAGCTGGCGCGGCTGGAGACCGCGGAGCAGCTCTTCAAGGCCAAGCTCGCGGAGATGGAGGAGACCATCGCCGCGCGGCGCGCCGGCGAGAGCGCCGCCGCGGTGACGCTGGTGAAGGGCGATCGCGGCCGCATCCTGATGGAGCGCATCCGCACGCTGCTCGGCGAGATGGAGCGCGAGGAACGCGACCGCGCCGCGGAGCGCCGCGCGCTGTGGGACGGCGCGGTGCAGCAGACGGTCGGCGTGATGTGGGGCGGCTCGGCGCTGCTGCTGGTGCTGACGGGTGTCGCCGCGGTGCTGAGCTCGCGCGGCTACCGCGCCGCCAAGACCGAGGAGTGGCTGAAGGCCGGCCTCGCCGGGCTGGGCGTCGAACTGCAGGGCGACCCGCACGTCGAGCGCCTCGCCGACATCGCCACCAGTTTCCTCGCCCGATGGACCGACGCGCGCGTCGGGGCGTTCTACGTGGCGCATGAGGACGGCACCTTCCTGCGCGTGGGCGGCTATGCGCTGCCGGTGGCGACCGGCACGGAGGCGGCGCCCCCGGTCGTGCGCGGCGGCGACACGCTGCTCGGCCAGGCCGCGCGCGACCGCCGTCCGGTCCACGTGACGCAGCTGCCCGCGGACTATCTGCCGATCACCTCGTCGCTGGGCAAGGCCGGTTCGGCCGAACTGCTGATCGCGCCGGCCGGCCTGGACCGGCGCGTGCAGTGCGTGATCGAGCTGGGCTTCCTCCACCACGTCGGCGAGGCCGAACGCGAACTGCTGGCGCGCGTCGCCGAGCCGATCGCGATGGCGCTGCGCGCCGCCAAGGACCGCAGCCGCCTGGAGGCCCTGCTCGAGGAGAGCCGCCGCCAGGCCGAGGAGCTGCAGATGCAGCAGGAAGAGCTGCGCGCCAGCAACGAGGAACTCGAGGAGCAGGGCAACGCGCTGCGCGACTCGCAGCTGCGGCTGGAGAAGCAGCAGACCGACCTGGAGGAAAGCAACACGCAGCTCGAAGAGCAGGCGCGCCAGCTGGAACTGCAGCGCTCCGAGCTGACGGCCGCGCAGGAGATGCTGACCGACCGTGCCGAGGCGCTGGAGCGGTCCAACCAGTACAAGAGCGAGTTCCTGGCCAACATGAGCCACGAGCTGCGCACGCCGCTGAACTCGACGCTGATCCTGGCCAAGCTGCTGTCGGACAACAAGGACGGCAACCTGAGCGAGGAGCAGGTGCGCTTCGCGCAGACCATCAGCTCGGCCGGCAACGACCTGCTGATGCTGATCAACGACATCCTGGACCTGTCCAAGATCGAGGCCGGCAAGGTCGACATGCAGATCGAGCGCGTCTCCGTGCCGCGCCTGCTGCAGCAGCTGACGCAGGTCTTCGCGCCGGTCGCAGCGCAGCGCAACCTGGCTTTCGGGCTGCAGCTCGCGCCGGGCGCGCCCGAATGGATAGAGACCGACGAGGCGCGGATCGGCCAGGTGCTCAAGAACCTGCTGTCGAATGCGCTCAAGTTCACCGAGCGCGGCTCGGTGCGCATGGAGGTCGGCGCCACCACCGACGGCCGCCTGGCCTTCACGGTCAAGGACACCGGCATCGGCATCCCGGCGCACCAGCAGGCGCTGATCTTCGACGCCTTCCGCCAGGCCGACGGCAGCACCCACCGCAAGTACGGCGGCACGGGGCTGGGCCTGTCGATCTCGCGCGACCTGGCGCGCCTGCTGGGCGGCGACATCCACCTGCAGAGCACGCCGGGGCAGGGCTCCGTCTTCAGCCTGGTGCTGCCGCTGGCGCATGAGGCGCCGCTCGGCGACGAGCGCCCGCGCCCGCTGACGCCGTCGCAGGCGCCGCACTACGGCGGGATCAAGCCGCCGCCGGCGGTGCCCGCCTTCGACGCCGTGCTGCCTTCGCTGGGCGAGTCCGAGGAGGAGACGGCCACCGCCGAGGCGCTGCTGCGCGAACCCGCGCCCGCCGCGCCCGAGCCGCGCCTGCCGCAGCTCGACGACGACCGCCTGTCCTGGGTGCCCGGCGACCGCGCCATCCTCATCATCGAGGACGACCAGCGCTTCGCGCTCATCCTGCGCGACCTGATCCGCGAGATGGGCTTCGTCTGCCTGATGGCGCACACGGCCGGCAACGGCCTGTCCATCGCGCAGCGCTACGCGCCCAGCGCGATCCTGCTCGACATGAACCTGCCCGACCACTCCGGCCTGGGCGTGCTGGACCAGCTCAAGCGCGAGCCGCTCACGCGCCACATCCCCGTGCACGTGATCTCGGTGGCCGACTACACGCACGAGGCGATGGAGCGCGGCGCGGTCGGCTACGCCTTCAAGCCGGTCAAGCGCGAGGAGCTCGAGGTCGCGCTGAACAAGCTGGAGGCCAAGTTCTCGCAGCGTCTGCGCACGGTGCTGGTGGTCGAGGACGACGCGCGCCAGCTCGACAGCATCCGCCACCTGCTGGCGGCCGACGAGGTCCGCATCGAAGGCGTCGCGACGGCGGCCGAAGCGCTGGAAGCGCTGCGCCGCTCGACCTTCGACTGCATGGTCATGGACCTGAACCTGCCCGACATGAGCGGCTACGACCTGCTCGACCAGATGGCGCTGCAGGAGGACGTCGCCTTCCCGCCGGTCATCGTCTACACCGGCCACACGCTGACGCCGCAGCAGGAGCAGCAGCTGCGGCGCTATTCGCGCTCCATCATCATCAAGGGCGCACGCTCGCCGGAGCGGCTGCTCGACGAGGTGACGCTGTTCCTCCACCAGGTGGAAGCGCAGCTGCCGCCGGAGCGGCAGAAGATGCTCAAGGAAGTCCGTGCGCGGGACAACATGCTCGAAGGCCGGCGCGTGCTGGTCGTCGAGGACGACGTGCGCAACATCTTCGCGCTGTCCGCGGTGCTGGAGCCCAAGGGCGTGAAGGTCGACATCGCGCGCAACGGCCGCGAGGCGCTGGAACGGCTGTCCGCGCCGCTGCAGGGGCCCGGCGCGATGCCGCCGGTGGACCTGGTGCTGATGGACATCATGATGCCGGAGATGGACGGCTACACCGCGATGCGCGAGATCCGCGCGCGGCCCGACATGCGGCGGCTGCCCATCATCGCGCTCACCGCCAAGGCGATGAAGGACGACCAGGAGAAGTGCATGGCCGCCGGCGCCAACGACTACATCGCCAAGCCGCTGGACATCGAGAAGCTGCTCTCGCTGGTCCGCGTCTGGATGCCGCGATGACGGCCTGCAGGACCGCCCGACGATGACGCGGCGTTCGAACGAGGCCGACGACGGCCAGGAAGGGCAGGGCAGGCATGCGGACGACCTCGAGGTCCGACTCATCCTCGAGGCGATCTACGCGCGCTACCACTACGACTTCCGCGACTACGCGGGCAGTTCGCTGCGTCGCCGGCTGAAGGCCGGGCAGCAGCGCTTCGGCTGCGCGAATCTCTCGCAGCTGCAGGGCCGCGTGCTGCACGAGCCGGAGGTCTTCCGCTCCGTGCTGAGCGACCTGACCGTGCAGGTCAGCGAGTTCTTCCGCGACCCCGAGTACTTCCGCGCGCTGCGCGAGCAGGTCGTGCCGGTGCTGCGCACCTTCCCGTCGCTGCGCATCTGGGTGGCGGGCTGCAGCGGGGGCGAGGAGGCGTACTCCATGGCCATCCTCATGAAGGAGGAAGGGCTGCTGGACCGCACGCTGATCTACGCGACCGACATCAGCCAGGAGGCGCTCGCGCAGGCGCAGGCGGGGGTGTACCGGGTGGACCAGGTGCCGCTGTACACCGAGAACCACCGCGCCTCGGGCGGGGTGGGGTCGCTGTCGGAGTACTACACGGCCGCCTACGACCATGTGCTGATGGACAAGTCGCTGAAGGAGCGCATCGTCTTCAGCGACCACAGCCTGTCCACGGACAGCGTGTTCGCCGAGGTGCAGCTGGTGTCCTGCCGCAACGTGCTGATCTACTTCAACCGCGCCCTGCAGGACCGCGCGCTGGGGCTGTTCACCGAGGCGCTCTGCCGCAACGGCTTCCTCGGCCTGGGCGCGCGCGAGACGCTGCGCTTCTCCGCTCACGCCGGCGAATTCGTCGAGGTCGCGGCGAAAGAGCGCGTGTACCAGAAGCGCTCCGGCTGAACGTCGGGCTCGGGGCTTGCCTGATTCCTGCATCGACCCGCATCGGGTCTCTCAGGAGAAGCACCATGGCCACCAGCAGCATCCTCGGCGGAACACAGGCGCCCGCGCAGGCGAAGGGGCGGGGCACCGATTCGCTCGGCCCGAGCGACAGCTCCGACAGCGGCAGCGACATCTCGGGCGAGCGTCAGATGAGCACGGGTCCGGACGATCCGGACGAACTCGGCGCGACGCCGTCGAATCCTTCGAGCGACACCGATCGCTTCGGCACCGGCGAGCGCGCGTCGGCCACGCCGGGCAGGGACGATGAGGCCGCCGACATCTCGCCGGATCGCGTCAGCCGCGAACCGTCGCCGGACGACATCGACGCGAGCATCGATGTGGAGGACCTGGCCAGCGGCGACGATCCGTCGGCGGGGCCCGATCCCGAGCATGCGGACGACGACGAGGACTTGGACGAGTAAGGGATTCAGCGACGCCGGGAGGCGTCGCGCTCAGCGCTCAGCGCTCAGGCACGAGCGCAGAACAAGCGCGGAACGACCTCAGAACGAGCCGATCGCCGCCATCGACGCGAAGGCGCCCAACGCGAGCGCGCCCACCCACAGCCGCCACGGCGCGGGCTCGTCGCGCGGACGGCGCTGCTGATGGCGATGCGCGAGGAAGCAGGCGACCGACGCGCCGCCGGCCACCAGGAACACGAGCGCGTAACCCAGGCCCTCGACGGTGCGGCCGTGATGCAGCGCCAGCGCCAGGACGATCTGCCCGAGCATCAACCCCGCCACGCCGGAGGCGGCAGTCGAGGACAGGGCTGCGGAGGCGGCGGTACGGCGGGGATGCGACATGGTGGGCGGAGCTCGTGGACGGCGTCGGAAAGGTGTCGACAGGAGTCGAGAGGAGTCGAGAGGAGTCGAGAGGAGTCGAGAGGAGTCGGAAAGCGACAGCGGATTGTCCCGTCCGCCTCTTCCCCGGAGCTTCCTGAAAAGCGCCGTGCGAGCGCAGTAATTCGCGCTGATCGCGCTGATCGCGATGCTGGGAATGGCATCGCCGGACACGTGGCATTGCGCCGAAATCCGTCGCCTGGCGAACCGCTGTCGAGCCCCTGTTCATGGCAGGGTGCCGACCCCTCCATTTGCGGCGCCGCAGCGAGCGCTTTCCCCCTGAAGACATCGAAGAAAAGCGTGTTTTTGTTGCACTGCATCACCCCCTGTTCGCGGGGTGTTTTCAGGCACGGAAACCCCGGTTCGTAGCACCTTCCTGGTACACGCGCGAGGGCCCCCGTTTTTATGTGGGTGGACGAACAGACTCCCTCTGTAGGGGGTGGTGAACTGCGACGTCCGCGATGTGCGGATTTCCCTTTCGGAGCAACCACCATGACCCTGCCTTTGCTCTCCCGGAAGCCCGTGGCGTTCCAGCGTACCCTGCTGGCTCTCGCCCTGCTTGCCGCCAGTGCCACCGCGTCCGCGCTACCGCAGTTCACCTGGGATCCGGGCGCTGCCGGCCTGAACGGCTCGCCGATCACGGCCGACAACCTGCTGGTGTCGAACTACTCGACCATCACCTTTTCCGGCGCGACCTTCACCGAATCCGGCTACCTGGCCGTCAGCGCGGCCCAGCTGGGCGGCCTGACCCTGCCGTCCAACGGACTGAACTCGGACTACGGCTACTACATCCAGTTCAGCGGCGCCGGCACGCTGACGCAAGCCGGCAACCCGGGCACCACCCCGACGCTGGGCACGCTGACCTCGCTGACCTACACCCTGTACGGCTACAACGGCACCTCGTCGTTCGGCTTCTCCGGCAACACGCCGACGGAAACCGCGACCGGCGAAGTGGCCCTGGCCAGCGGCTCGCTGCTGCTGGGCACCGTGTCGACGATCCCGCTGGGCGACGGCACGAACTTCAGCCCGTCGGCCAACGCCAAGCTGACCCTGAACTGGCTGGTGCCGGGCTTCCAGAGCTCGACGCTGCCCCAGAACATCGCGCTGACGTCGTTCTCGAACACGTCCTCGCAGGTCGAGCCCTTCGCGGGCGGTTTCCGCATCCGCCAGGGCGGCGGCTCGATCAACTTCGCGTCGGCCGTGCCGGAACCCTCGACCTACGCGATGCTGCTCGCCGGTCTGGGCGCCATCGGCTTCGTCGCGCGTCGCCGGACCCGTTCGGAGAAGTGATCGCGAGACCGGTGGACCGGTGATCGTCCGCGATCACCGGCAGCCGGTCCGAGGCGTCGGGGTCTGACGGCATGCGGGTGCCCGAGGATCCCGGACCTCAACAGGAGAGACGCGCACGAGCGCGCCGGTACGAGCCGGTGCGTTCAGGCGCGACGAACGTGTTCACGACACGTCGACGAGTCCCCCGTCCCCGACGGGTGGCTCGCTGCGGTGCTTGAACAGCGATGCAGAGCCCTCAGGCCTGCACGGCGACGGGCGCGAAGGTGGCAGAGGTGGCCGCGTTCCCGCCGTCCGGGTCCTGAGGCAGCAAGCGCTGGAAGTCCTGCTTGAGCAGGGCGTAGCACTCGCAGGCCCGGGCTTCCAGCCCCGGCCGGTCCAGTACCGCGATATGACCGCGGGAATAACGGATCAGGCCGGCGGCCTGGAGGCGCTGGGCGCTTTCGGTGACGCCTTCCCGGCGCACGCCCAGCAGGTTGGAGATCGACTCCTGGGTGACCGACAGCTCGCAATGCCCATGTTGACGATCCAGGCACAGCAGCAGCCAGCGGCACAGCTGACGTTCCAGCGAGTGGTGCCGGTTGCAGACCGCGGTGTGCGCGATCTGGCTGATCAGGGACTGCACGTAACGCAGCAGCAGCGCCGTCGACGGCCCGGCGCGCATCATCTCGTCCTTCACCAGCGACACCCGCATGCGGAAGGCCAGGCCGGCGCGCTGCACGACCGCGCGGCACGCGGGAGATTCCCCGCCCATCGCCGCGGCCAGGCCGGCTGCGCCTTCCGAGCCGATCATCGCGACCTGCGTCGAATCGCCCGAGTGGGTGGTGTGGATCAGCGAGACGATCGCGCTGATCGGGAAGTAGACGTGGGTGGCGGGGGCGCCGGCCTCGAAGAGCACGCGGCCCTTGAGCAGCTCCACCGTCTCGAGCTGCGCGGACCAGCGCGCCTGATCCTCGACGGGCAGCTGCACGAGCAGCTGGTTCGCGCGAGGCGTCATGGCGGAAGGGTTTGCGGCAAGAGACAGGGACATCGATGGGCTCCGGGAACTGGACATCCGTTCCAGCGGAACACTATGGCAATCACCGTACCCGCCGGGGTATCGGCGCGTGTCTTTGGTGCCATTGCGTGTCCTCCCGGTGCAGCTTCGGGCGTCGGCCGCGTCACTGTTTCATGTGTCCCCAAATCCGTGCGTCAGCGCACCAGGTTTCCGATGCTGTCCGCACAGCGATCTAGGGGGAGGGGGGGTGGCACGCCTACCGGACGGCGTCCCGGTCCCTATAACGAAGAAGCGCGTGGCCATCGGCACTTGCCGGCTTCGCGCGCAACCACGACTACAACCGAGGAAGACCAATGATCCGATCCATCACCCGGTTTCCAGGGACGCTCGCCGGGCTCGCGCTCGCGCTGTCGGTCGGCGCGGCGCAGGCCGAGACCATCCTGTTCGTCGGCAACAGCTTCACCTACGCGCAGGGCTCGTCGGTGATGCAGTTCAATCCCGGCTCCGTGACCGACCTCAACGGCACCGGCATCGGCGGCATCCCGGCGCTGTTCAAGGCCTTCACGGCGCAGGCCGGCCTCAACTACGACGTCAGCCTGGAGACCGTCGGCGGCAGCGGGCTGGACCTGCACTACAACACCAAGATGGGCCTGATCGACAAGCCCTGGGACCGCGTCGTGCTGCAGAGCTACAGCACGCTGGACGCGGCGCAGCCGGGCAATCCGGCCAAGCTGATCCAGTACTCGGGCCTGCTGGCCGATGCGCTGCATGCGCAGAACGCCAACGTCAAGATCAACCTGATGGCGACCTGGTCGCGCGCGGACCAGACCTATCCGCCCAGCGGCGCCTGGTACGGCCAGTCCATCTACAAGATGGCCGAGGACGTCTACACCGGCTATCTGCAGGCCGACCAGGCCTCCGACAAGATCGACGGCGTGATCCCGGTGGGACTGGCCTGGAACCGGGCGATGTCCCAGGGCTTCGCCGACACCAACCCTTACGACGGTATCGATGCGGGCAAGGTCAAGCTCTGGGCCAGCGACAACTACCACGCCAGCATGTACGGCAGCTATCTGGAGGCGCTGACCATCTTCGGCTCGATCACCGGTCTGGATCCGCGCAGCCTGGGCGTCAATGAGACCGCGGCGGCGCAACTGGGCATCTCGCAGGCGCAGGTCCGGGTGATGCAGCAACTGGCCTTCGAGCAGTTGGCCGGGCCGGTCCCCGAGCCGTCCACCTGGGCGATGCTGATGGCGGGCATCGGCGTGCTGGCGGTGTGGCGCCGCAAGGGCGACCGCGGCGCCGCGCATGCCCCTCAAGCCGCGCATGCCGCGCACGCCGTTCAGGCGTCGCGCTTCTCCAGCACGTAACCCATCCCGCGCACGGTGTGCAGCAGCTCGACGTCGAAAGGCTTGTCGAGCTTGCCGCGCAGCCGTCGCACGGCGACTTCGACCACGTTGGTCTCGCTGTCGAAGTTCATGTCCCAGACCTGCTCGGCGAGTTCGGTCCGGGACAAGACCTGACCCTGACGCCGCAGCAGCAGCGTCAGCAGGCTGAATTCCTTGGGCGTGAGGTCCAGGCGCTGGCCGGCGCGATGGACCTTGCGTCTCAACAGATCCACTTCGAGGTCGGCGAGCTTGAGCACGGTGGCCTCCACCGCCGGCGCGCCGGCCGCGCGGCGCAGCAGCGCCTGGATGCGGGCCACCAGCTCGGAGAAGGCGAAGGGCTTGCACAGGTAGTCGTCGGCCCCGGCCTGCAGGCCGCGCACGCGGTCCTCGACCTCGGCGCGCGCGGTCATCATGAGCACCGGCAGCGCGCGGGTGTGGTCCTGCTGGCGCAGCGCCGCCAGCACGGCCAGGCCGTCGATGCCCGGCAGCACGCCGTCCAGCAGCACCAGGTCGTAGGCGCCCTCGCTGGCCTGGTGCAGACCGTCCACGCCGTCGCGCACCAGGTCGACGACGAAGCCCTCCTGCGTCAGGCCGCCGCGCAGATAGTCGCCGAGCTTGTCCTCGTCCTCGATGACGAGCAGTTTCATAGCGGGTCCTTCATCCCGGGTGCCGGGCAATCGGTGAGCCCTGCCGACGGTCCGCGTCGACGAAGGGCGCTCGCCGGGCCGGGCGCGGCGGGGGCGTCAGGCGAGGGCAAGTCCCGCCCCTAGAATCCGCCCACCATGCCCCAACGGACCCCTTCCTCCTCCGCGCCGCGCGCCGGGTCCGTCCGCGGGAAGCTGCGCGCCATGGTCTGGCTGATCGTGCTGCCGACGCTGCTGCTGTCGGTGTTCGCCGGCATGGCCGTCTTCCAGACCGAGCGCCGCGCGGCGGTCTCCGCCGCCACCGAGACCGCCGAGGCGCTGAGCCTGGTCGCCGACCGCGAGATGGCGGTGCGCACGGCGCTGCTGCAGGCGCTCAGCGTCTCGCCCAGCCTGGCCGAGGGCCGGCTGGAGCAGTTCCACGGCGAGGCCGCCCGGCTGGTCGCCGGCACCCCCAACACCATCGTGCTGGCCACGACGGAGGGCCGCCAGCTGATCAACACGCGGATTGCCTGGGGTCAGCCCTTGCCCGCTGCGGGCGGCTTCACCGACGGCATCGACGCGTCGCGCCGGCTGCTCGTCTCCAACCTCTACGTCGGTCCGGTGGACCGCAAGCCCAGTTTCGCGGTCCGCGTGCCGGTGACGGTGCTGGGCAAGCCGATGTACCTCGGCTACGGCAGTCCCGTCAGCGAGATGCAGCAGATCTTCCGCCAGCAGCCGCTGCCCGAGGGCTGGCTGGGCGTGGTGCTGGACCGCAACGGCCTGGTCATCGCCCGCACCCGCGATCCGGAGAAACGTGTCGGCCAGCGCGCCAGCGCCAACATGCTCCAGGCGCTGGGCGGCGGGGATCGGGGCGTCGTCGACGCGCGCACGCTCGACGGCGAGCCGGTGTTCACCGTGTTCAGCCGCGCGCCGGATTCCGGCTGGGTGGTGCTGATCGGCCTGAGCCAGTCGGAGCTCGCCAAGGGCGCCTGGCGGGCGTTCGGGATGATGCTGGCGCTGTCGCTGGCCTTCATCGCGCTGGCGCTGGTGCTGGCGCGGCGCATGAGCCGCGCGATCGCGGATCCGCTGCGGCGGCTGCGCAAGGACGCGATCCGCATGGGCGGCGGCGCGACGATCGAGGAGGCGCCGGGCGGCGTCGACGAGATCGACGTCGTGCAGCACGCGCTGGCCACGGCCAGCCGCGAGCGCGCGGGCAACGAGCTGCGCCTGCGCGAGGAGATCGACGCGGCGGTGGCGCAGACGCGCCACGCCCAGCAGGCGGCGCTGCGCAGCCAGAAGCTGGAAGCGCTGGGCCGGCTGACCGGCGGCATCGCGCACGATTTCAACAACCTGCTGCAGACGATGACGACCGGGCTGCAGCTGGCGCGTCGTCTGAGCAGCGACCCGCGCGCGGACACGGCGCTGGAGGCCTGCCAGCGCGCCACCGCGAAAGCCGCGCAGCTGACACGGCAACTGCTGGCCTTCGGACGTCCGCAGGTGGGGCATGAAGCCGTCATCGACCTGCGCCGGCAGTTGCCGGAGCTGATGGCCCTGGCCGGCGGCGCGGTGGGTACGGCCGTGGAGGTCGAACTGAACATCGACGACGACCTGTGGCCGGTGCGCACCGACCCGGTCCAGCTGGAGCTGGCGGTGCTCAACCTCGCGTTGAATGCGCGCGACGCGATGCACGGGCGCGGCCGGCTCACCGTGTCGGCGCGCAAGCGCGTGCTGGCGCAGGGCGATCCGGTGGGACTCGCGCCGGAGCTGCTGCCCGGCGAGTACGTCGCCATCGCGGTGCGCGACACGGGCGACGGCATGACGCCGGAGCAGATGGAGCGCGCCTTCGAACCCTTCTTCACCACCAAGGCGGTGGGGCAGGGCACGGGCCTCGGCCTGGCGCAGGTCTACGCGCTGGCGCGATCGGCGGGCGGCACGGCGGCCATCGTCAGCAAGATCGGCCTGGGCACGGAGGTCACGCTGTGGCTGCCGCGCTCGCACGGCAGGGCGGAGGCCGAGGGTCCGGAGGCGCAGGAGACCTCGGCGGACGGGGCGCGGCGCTTCACCGGCACGGTGCTGCTGGTCGAAGACGAGCCCTCGGTGCGGGAGCTGACCGCGCAGGCCCTGGAGGCGCTCGGATTCAGCGTGAAGACGGCGCCGACGGCCGATCATGCGCTGGACCTGCTGCGCGGCGGGCTGACGGCGGACGTCGTGCTGACCGACATCGTGATGCCGGGCGAACGCAGCGGCGTGGACCTGGTGCGGACCTTGAAGGTGCTCAAGCCGACGCTGCCGGTGGTGCTGGCCAGCGGCCATCCGGTGCGCATCGAGGAGGCGCCGAACGTGCCGCTGGTGCCCAAGCCCTATGACGTCGACGTGCTGGCCGCGGTGCTCGCGGAGGCGATGAATCCGACACGGGATGCGGTGCGGACGAACGCGGACTGAGGCGTCCCGGACTTCGCCTCGTCCAACGACATGTGGGCGTCGCATGAGGAACCGGGAGGGCATGCCGGGCACTGAAACGCTTTCTCCGAGGACGCTGCAGATGTTCGTATTCACGCCCAACGACACCGTTTACTCCCTTGTGCCGCGCACTCAGGCGCTCACCACCGTCGCAAGCTTGCCGTCGCCCATGGAAGCGCAGGGGCAGCCTTCGGCCTGGCCGAGGCGGTGGGACGACCTGCGGCGCTTGCTCGACGCCCCGGGCGTGCGGGGCGGAGACACGATGCGATTGAGCCGGATCAGCGCGCTGGGCGGTCTCCTCACGGCGGCGCTGGAGGGAGACGACGGACGCCAGGTCGCTCAGGACCTGGCGGACCTGCCGGAAGATCAGCGGTCGGGCTGGATCGCTGCGCTGGTGCTGGCGGGCTATCAGGAGCCTGGTGGTACGCGGGAAGCGCTCGAGGGAAGTCCTGCCGTGCAGGCGTGTCGATCGGCGCAGTCTCTGGCCACGGCCGTGAACGGCCTGCTGCGGGACCTGCTCGGCGACCGCGCCTTCCAACGGCTGCGCGAGGGGCCGCACCGGTCGACGCTGTGCACCTACGTCATGCTGGAAGCCCTGGGGCCGGGGCGTCCCTTGGTACCCAGGGCGTCTATCGCGGCTGTGACATGGACGCCGCCGTCTGGGCTGGAATCGAGTCTGTCGGCGGCGGCGCGGTCGGCGCAGACCCTGCGACGCGCCATGCAGGCGGCGCGCGCCGCATGGGAACATACCGTTCAAAATGTGCCGGAGCCGCAATACCAGTCGCCGTACATGCCGACGACGTCCGACTTCCGCAGCATCGGGGTCGCAGTGCGCGGAGATATCGCGGGACTGAGGGAGCCGGTGCCCTCGGTCATGCGACCTTCGGCAGATCCTTCAGCAGCTTGTCGAGCGTCACCGGATAGTCCCTGACGCGCACGCCGGTGGCGTTGTAGATCGCGTTCGCGACCGCCGCGGCGACGCCGCAGATGCCCAGTTCCCCGACGCCCTTGGCCTTCATCGGCGAGGACAGCGGATCGGTCTCGTCGAGGAACACGACCTCCTGGTGCGGGATGTCGGCGTGCGCCGGCACCTCGTAACCCGCGAGGTCGTGGTTGACGAAGAAGCCGCGCCGCTCGTCGACGTGCAGCGCTTCCATCAGCGCCGCGCCCACCCCCATCGTCATCGCGCCGATGACCTGGCTGCGGGCCGCCTTCGGGTTGAGGATGCGTCCCGCCGCGCACACGGCCAGCATGCGACGCACGCGGACCTCGCCGGTGAACGCGTCGACCGCGACCTCGACGAAGTGGCCGCCGAAGGTGGACTGCTGGTACTTCTTGTCGAGGTCGCCGAACTCGATCCTGTCCTCGGCCACGAGGCCTTCGGTGCCGGCGACTTCGCCCAGCGGGATGCTGCGTCCGCCGCCGCGGATCTGGCCGTCGGCGAAGACGGCTTCCTTGGCGTCGATGCCGGCCTTCTTCGCGATCACCTCGCGCAAGGCGACGCAGGCCGCGTAGACGCCCGACGCCGAGCTGTTGGCGCCCCATTGACCGCCCGAGCCCGCCGACACCGGCAGCGCCGAATCGCCCAGGCGCACGACGACCTGCTCCAGCCCGACGCCCATCATCTCCGCCGCGGTCTGCGCGAGGATGGTGTAGGTGCCGGTGCCGATATCGGTCATGTCGGTCTCGACGGTGACGATGCCGCGCCGGTCCAGGCGCACGCGGGCCGCGGACTTCATGACGATGTTGTTGCGGAAGGCCGCCGCAACGCCCAGGCCGATCAGCCAGCGTCCGCCGGGGCCTTCGCGCCGCTGGCCGGGTGCGGCACGCTTGCTCCACCCGAAGCGCTCCGCACCGGTGCGCAGGCATTCCGTCAGACGCCGCTGCGAGTACGGCCGCTCCGGCTTCTCCGGATCGACCTGCGTGTCGTTGACGATGCGGAACTGGATCGGATCCATGCCGACCTTCTCGGCGATCTCGTCCATCGCGATCTCCAGCGCCATCAGTCCGGGCGCCTCGCCGGGCGCGCGCATCGCGTTGCCTTCGGGCAGGTTCAGCACCGCGAGCTTCATCGCGGTCATGCGGTTCGCGCCCGCGTACAGCAGCCGCGTCTGCGCGACCGCCGTCTCCGGTCCGCCGCCGGGCAGGTCGCCCGACCAGCTCTCATGCCCGATCGCGGTGATCTTCCCGTCGCGTCCCGCGGCGATGCGCAGGCGCTGGATGGTCGCGGGCCGGTGCGTCGTGTTGTTCATCATCAGCGGCCGCTGCAGCGCGACCTTCACCGGCCGGCCGCTGGCCTTCGCGCCCAGCGCGGCCATCAGCACGTCCGCGCGCAGGAACAACTTGCCGCCGAATCCGCCGCCGATGAAGGGCGAGATCAGGCGCACCTTGTCGCGCGCCAGTCCCAGCGTCTTCGCCAGGTCGCCGCGGCCCCAGTCGATCATCTGGTTGGCGGTCCAGACGGTGAGCTTGTCGCCTTCCCAGACCGCCAGCGTCGCGTGCGGCTCCATCATCGCGTGCGACTGGTCCGGCGTCGTGTAGGTCTGGTCGATCTTCACCGCGGCCTGCGCGAAGGCGCCGTCGAAGTCGCCGACCTTCGTCTCGGGCGGCGTGCCGCCGGGACCGTCCGCTTCCTTGGGCGGCTTGGCCTGGTCCTTGGCCTTCGCCAGGCTGAAGGCGCCGTCCTCGCGCGCGTACTCGACGCGGATCAGCGCCGCGCCCGCGCGTGCCTGCTCGAAGCTCTCGGCGACGACCACGGCGATGGCCTGGTGGTAGTGGTCGATCTCGGGGCCGCCCAGCAGCCTGGCCGTGTTCATCTTGCCCTGGCCGAGCTTGCCGGCGTTGTAGGCCGTGACGATGGCGAGCACGCCCGGCGCGGCCTCCGCGGCCTGGACGTCGAGTGTCGAGATCCGACCCTTGGCGATGCCGGCGCCGACGACGACGCCGTAGGCGACGTTCTTCGCGACGTCATGGCGCTCGTACGCATAGGGCGCGGTGCCGGTGGTCTTGCGCGGTCCGTCGATGCGGTCGGTCGGCTTGCCGACGATGCGCAGCTGATCGATCGGGTTGGTGGTGGCGGGGGTGTCGAACTTCATGCGGGCCTCCCGGCGGCCTTGGCTTGCGCGAGCACCGCGGCGAGCGTGCGCTCCACCAGCGGCAACTTGAAGGCGTTCTCGGCGGTCGGCGTCGCGCCCGCGAGCAGCGTGTGCGCCGCCGCGGCGGCGCCGCGTCGCAGGTCGCGCTCGGCGGCTTCGGAACGCCACGGTTTCGGTGCGATGCCGCCGACCGCGAATCGTCCGCCGCCGTCGCGCTGGACGATCGCGCCCACCGAGACCAGCGCGAACGCGTACGACGCCCGGTCGCGGACCTTGTGATAGAGGTGCGTGCCGACGACGGGCTTGGGCAGGGTCACCGCGGTGATCAGCTCGCCGGCCTCGAGCGTGGTCTCGAGGTGCGGCGTGTTGCCGGGCAGCCGGTGCAGGTCCGCGATCGGGATGCGCCGCGCCTGGCCGTCGGGGCGCAGGGTCTCGACGGTCGCGTCCAGCACCCGCATGGCCACGGCCATGTCGCTGGGGTGCGAGGCGATGCAGGCCTGGCTGACCCCGATCACCGCGAGCGGCCGGCTCATGCCGCCGATCGCCGAGCAGCCGCTGCCCGGCTGGCGCTTGTTGCAGGGCTGGTCGGTGTCGTAGAAGTAAGGGCAGCGGGTGCGCTGCAGCAGGTTGCCGGCGGTGGTCGCGCGATTGCGCAGCTGGCCCGAGGCGCCGGCGAGCAGCGCCCGCGACAGCACGCCGTAGTCGCGCCGTACGCGGGCGTCGGCGGCCAGGTCGGTGTTGCGCACCAGCGCGCCGATGCGCAGGCCGCCGTCGCCGGTCGCCTCGATGCGGTCCAGGCCGAGGCCGCCGGGCCCGCCGGGCACGTTGGCGCCGGCCAGGCTGTTCAGATCGATGAGGTGCGTGGGCGTCTCGACCTGCAGCTTCATCAGGTCCAGCAGGTTGGTACCGCCGGCGATGAAACGCGCGCCGGGTTGCTTCGCGGCGGCGGCCACGGCGGCGGCGGGCGAGGCCGCGCGTTCGAAGGTGAAGGGCTTCATGCGGACCTCCGGTCGCCGGCGCCCGGCACGGGGACGCCGGCCACCTCGGCCATGGCGTCGATGATGTTGGAGTAGGCCCCGCATCGACAGAGGTTGCCGCTCATGCGCTCGCGCAGTTCGTCGATGGACAGCAGCGGACGGACGTTGAGATCGGGCGTGACGTGGCTGGGCATGCCGGCCTTGATCTCGTCGAGCACGGCGACGGCCGAGCAGATCTGTCCCGGGGTGCAGTAGCCGCACTGGTAGCCGTCATGGCGCACGAAGGCGCTCTGCATCGCATGCATCTTCTCGGGGGTGCCCAGGCCTTCGATGGTCACGACCTTCGCTCCTTCGTGCATCACCGCCAGCGTCAGGCAGGCGTTGACGCGTCGGCCGTCGAGGTGGATGGTGCAGGCGCCGCACTGGCCGTGGTCGCAGCCCTTCTTGGTGCCGGTGAGCTGCAGGTGCTCGCGCAGCAGGTCCAGCAGCGAGGTGCGGTTGTCGACGACCAGGGTGTGCGGCTGGCCATTGACGCTGAGCGTCACGCGGGAAGTGGCCACGAGGTTCTCCTGAGGCTGGGGGCCGGCGACGGCCCTGGGCGAGGTCGCCTGCGCGGCGGCGTCCAGCGGCGTGCCGGCGGCCACCGCGGCGGATGCGCCCGCGCCGGCGATCAGCAGGCCGCGGCGCGAGATCGCGCAGGACTCAGCGTCGCATGCGGGGCTGTCGGGTGGGGACAGGGGAAACAAGGACGGCGCGAGGTCCGCGTCCGATCGATCCGTGTCGAGATCCATGCTGGGGACTCCTGGCTGGCCGGGATCGGCAAGCTGTCGAGTCGGCAATCGTCGTGCCACGCCACGCGGGTCTCACTCATCCGCTCTTTGGAGGGGGCTGGGGTGAGCGCAGCGGTGAGGGCCGGCGGCCGTGGCGGTGCGGACGTTCAGGCCGCGATCGGCGCGAGATGACACCCCGCCGAGTCCCCGTCCGTGGACAGGGCGTTCCCGACATCGACGGGCAGCTGAAGCCCTGGCCCGCCGCAGGCCGTCGCGCGCACCAGCGGCGCGAACGGCGCCTGCACCTGCCCGAACAGCGTCGCGAACGGCACGTCCGCCGCGTCGCGCCCCGTGCCGATGCGCACGAACCCCATCGGGATGCCGGTGCCCGACGCATCGAAGGTGTACCAGCGCCGGCCGAGGTAGACCTCGACATAGGCATGGAAGTCGGGCGCCTTGGTCGGATCGGCGCCGTAGTCGGTGCCGGTCACATAGCGAGCCGGCATCGACAACGCCCGGCAGAGCGCGATCATCACGTGCGCCTGGTCGCGGCAGACGCCGACGCGATCGGTCAGGGTATCCAGCGCGGAGGTCTGCGTGGTCGAGCCATAGGGCGAATAGGCGATGTGCCGCTGCACCCAGCGCGCGATCGCGGCGGCGCGGGCGTATCCCGGCGACAGGTGGCCGAACTCGGCGTCGGCCCAGGAGACGAGCCGGTCGGATTCGCAGTAGCGGCTGGGCGCGAGGTAGCACAGGTACTCGCTGGGCAGCTCGTCGACGGGCGTTTCCTCGATCGCCGCCGGATCGTCGATGCGGTGGTCGATCGTGACGCTCGCGCTGTAGGTCAGGTGGAAGTTCCCCTGCGGCGCGCGCACGCGCAGCAGCCGGTTGCGGCTGCCGGCCAGCGTGTCCGAGCGCCACGGCACCTCCGGCGTCACGACGACCTGTTCCTGCAGCACGCGCTGCGCGGCCGTGTGCGCCGGCTGGATGTTGAACACGAAGTCGCCGAAGGGCGAGTCGATGCGGTAGTCCAGTTCGAAGTGGAGATCGAGGCGAATCATGGGGTCCTGCCGTTCTCGACGACGCAATGAATGAAGTGCAGCTTGGGAACGACCCGGCGCTGCAGCACGAAGGGATAGAAGTCGGGCTGGCCCATGGCGCGGGACATCTCGTTCATCACGCTGGTGATGGCGAGCCAGTCGCGCAGCAGGCGCAGGAAGTCGGGACCGGTGGCGTGACCGGACGACCAGAGGTCGTCGAGCCCGTAAGGCAGTGGCCGCGCCTCGTCGACGGTGCTGAGCAGATTGAAGCTGCCGGCGGTGTCGATGGTGTCGCGCAGGTGCAGGTAGTGCGCCCAGGTTTCGGCCCAGTCCTCCCAGGGATGGGCGCTGGCGTACGAGGTGATGAAGCGCTGCGACCAGTCCGGCGGCGGACCGGCGGCGTGGTGGCGCCGGAGTGCGCCGGCGTAGTCGAGGCGCTCGTCGCCGAACAGCGCGCGGAAGGGCTCGTGCCAGGTCGTGCCGGCGACCAGCCGGTCCCAGTAGTAATGACCGATCTCATGGCGGAAATGCCCGAGCAGCGTCCGGTAGGACTCGCCCATGCGCTGGCGGGCGGCCTCGCGCTTGGCGTCGTCGGCTTCCTCGATGTTGATGGTGATCACGCCCCAGGCGTGTCCCGTCATCACGCGCGGCTGGCCGGGCAGCGTGCGCAGGAAGTCGAAGGCGAGGCCGCGGTCGCCGGCTTCGGATTTCGGCGCGACCGGCAGCTGCAGCCCGAGCAACTGCGAGACCAGGCGCCGCTTGGCGCGCTCGAGCCGGCCCCAGAGTTCCGCGTTGATGGGGTCCGATAGATCGGGAATGGTGCGGTTGAGCGCACAGGCGACGCACAGCGGACCGCGACATCGGTCATCCACCGGGAGCAGCCAGTTGCAGCCGGCGGCGGTGTGGAAGTTCGCGCACCGGGTGAAGAGGCCGTCCACGCCGTCGATGCGCCAGGTCGCGGTGGCGGGGCCCGGCAGCAAGGCGTGCAGCGTCAGGTCGTCCGGCAGGAAGCCGAGGGGCGCCGCGCAGGCCAGGCAGGCGCTGTTGCGGAAGTAGAGCCGGTGGCCGCAGGTGCAGCGGTAGACGCGAGGGGAAGTCATGGTCAAGGCTCCCATGGCAAGCATGGGGCCTGACCGGGGCCTGCTAGTGAGGGGGTTGTGCCCACCACGACGGCAGCAGCCGCTGCACCTCCGCGCGGGCGAAGCGGTCGTCGATGAGGTGGACGACGCCGCGGTCCTCGGTGGTGCGGATGACCCGACCCGCCGCCTGCACGACTTTCTGCAAGCCCGGGTAGAGGTAGGTGTAGTCGTAGCCCGCGCCGAAGAGCTTCTCCATGCGTGCGCGGATCTGCTCGTTGACGGCGTTGACCTGCGGCAGCCCGAGTGTCGACAGGAAGGCGCCGATGAGGCGCCGTCCCGGCAGGTCCACCCCCTCCGCGAACGCACCGCCCAGCACGGCAAAGCCGACGCCTCGACCCTCCACGGTGAAGCGGTCGAGGAACTGCCGCTGCTCGACTTCGCTCATGCGGCGCGACTGACGCCACTGCGGCACGTCGGGATGCCGCTCGGCGAGCAGCGCCGCCACCTGCTCGAGGTAGTCGTAGCTGCTGAGGAAGGCCAGGTAGTTCCCCGGCGCGCGTCCGTACTGCGCGGCGATCAGGTCGGCGATCGGCTGCAGCGACGCGCGCCGATGCTGGTAGCGCGTCGAGATGTGCGAGGCGACATGCACCTGCAGCTGGCTGGCGTCGAAGGGCGAGGGCACCTCGACGCTCGCGTGGTTCTCCGGCAGTCCCAGCAGATCGGCGTGGAAGGCCTGCGGCTGCAGCGTCGCGGAGAACAGCGTGCTCGTCTGCGCCGCCGCCAGCCGTGGGCGCAGGAAGGGCGCCGGCACGATGTTGCGGATGCAGATGACGGACGGTCCCGGCTTGACGTGGGATCCCTCCGGTTTCTGCACATCCACCAGCGAATGCGGCCCGAAGGACTCCACCGCGCGCGCCACGTGCATCGCCTCGAAGTGGAAATCGAGCAGCGCGTCGTCGGCATCGTCCGGATGCGTGGCGAGGTGTTCGGCGATCACGCCGATGCCGTGCTGGAGCGCGCTCAGCAGCGATTCGGGGAAGGCCTCATACGCCACATAGGGCTCGGCCTGCGCCTTGTCGATCGCCCGCCAGCTCCGGCGCACCTTGTCCAGGGCCTTGCGCACGAGCGGCGAGCTCGACGCGCCCGACGAGTGCCGCGCCTGGAAGAGCCGCTCCGGCGACAGCGTCGCGCTGAACATCTTGCGGCCGCGTTCGACGAGGTTGTGCGCCTCGTCGACCAGCAGGCCGATGCGCCACTGGTTCACCTGCGTCAGCCCGTGCAGCAGCGCGCCGTGGTCGAAGTAGTAGTTGTAATCGCCGACCACCACGTCGGCCCAGCGGGCCAGTTCCTGGCTGAGGTAATACGGGCAGACGTCGTGAGCCAGCGCGGCTTCGCGCACGACATCGCGGGTCCATGAGTGGCCCCGCAACGCCGCCGACCGCGCGGCCGGCAGACGGTCGTAGAAGCCTTTCGCTAGCGGACAGGACTCGCCGTTGCAGGCCTTGTCCGGATGCTCGCAGGCCTTGTCGCGGGCGACGAGTTCCAGCACGCGCAGCGGCGCTGCGGGCGCCAGCCGCTCGATCGCATCCAGCGCGGTCTGTCGTCCCGAGGTCTTCGCCGCGAGGAAGAAGACCTTGTCCAGACGCTGTCCGGGTGCGGCCTTGAGCAACGGGAAGATCGTGCCCATCGTCTTGCCGATGCCGGTGGGCGCCTGCGCGAGCAGGCAGCGGCCCGATGCCGCCGCGCGGTAGACCGCCTCGGCGAGCGGCCGCTGTCCGACGCGGAAATCTCCGAACGTAAAGCTCAGCGCCTGCAGCGCCGCATCGCGCCGCTCGCGGTGATCGAGCTCCAGCGCGGCCCAGGCGAGGAACCGCTCGCACAGCGATTCGAAATGCGCTCTCAGTTCCGCCGCCGAGCAGTGCTCGGTCAGGATCGTTTCCTCCTGGCTGCCGAGCTCCAGGTAGACCAGCGCGACCTCGATGTCGGACAGGTCCTCGGCCTGGCACTGCAGCCACGCGTAGACCTTGGCCTGCGCCCAATGCAGCCACGCGTAGACCTTGGCCTGCGCCCAATGCAGCCGCCGGTGCGTGGGCCGCTGCCGATCGAGGCTGCCGCGGAAGGTCTTGATCTCCTCGAGGCGCCGCCGCCCCGGATCGAAGCCGTCGGCGCGACCGCGCACGCGCAGGTCGCCGTATTCACCGCTCAGCGTCACTTCCCGCCGGTAGTCCGGACCGCGGCGCTCGTAGACGAGCGTGTGGCCGGCGATGCCTTCCTGCGCCGTCGGCGCGGGCGTGAAGCGCAGATCCAGGTCGCCCTGCTTGGCGGTGAATTCGCAGAGCTCGCGGACGGCGACGGTGTAGGGCACGACGAGGGTCAGGTGTGATGACTGATGTTATATACAGTATCTCAGACTCCGGCCGCCTTGTTGGCCGCGGCGACCAGCGCGTCGGTCGCGGCGAGGAACTGTTCCCGCTCCGGCTCATCGGCGAGATGGCGCGCCAGGGCGCGGGACAGGGTGCCGATGTCGCCGTCGCCGTGGCGCGCCAGATCGCGCGACACGAGGTGCCTGGCCAGCGGCCCGATGTGGGACGCGAGCGCGCGTTCGATCTGCGAGATCAGGGTGGCGTCGAGTCCGCCCGCCGTCCGCGTTCCAGCGCGACTGCCCGCGACGCCGCCCGTGCCCGTGCCTGTGCCGCTGTTGCCTGTCGCGGCCGTTCCCGCCCCTGTTCCCGATCCCGATCCCTCCCGGACCGGCAGCGTCGGCGCAAACGCGCCATCGTCAGGGACCTCGCGCGCGACGGACGCCAGCGCCGCGCGCAAGGCCGCCGCATCGGGAAAGCGATCCTCCGGGTCGCGAGCCATCGCGCGGCGCACGACGGCATCGAGCGTTTGCGGCAACTCGCCCGGTCGCAAGGACGTCGGCATCGGCGGCTGCTGATGCAGCGTCTGGTACATCACCGCTTCGGGCGCGCCGCTGAAGGGCATGCGTCCGGTCGTCAGCCGGTACAGCAGCACGCCGCACGCGAAGAGGTCGGCGCGATGGTCGATGGCACCGCCGAGGATCTGCTCCGGCGCCATGTAGCCCGGCGTGCCGATCTGCGACGCGGCCTGGGTGAGGTGGTGGTCGGCGATCCGCGCGATGCCGAAGTCCGTCAGCTTCACGCGGCCGTCGCGCGTGATGAGCAGGTTGCCGGGCTTGATGTCGCGGTGCCAGACGCCCTGCGCATGCGCGCTGGCGAGCGCGTCCAGAAACTGGTCAAGGACGCCGAGCGACCAAGCCAGCGGCGGCGTCGGCATCTCACGCTTGAGGATCTGGTCCAGCCCGCGGCCGTCGACCAGCTCCATGACGAGGAAGGCGTACCCCTTCATGCCGTCCGCGCTCGTCACTTCGCCGAAGTCGTGGATGGTCACCACGCCCGGGTGGGCGATGCGCCCGACCGCGCGCGCCTCGTTGCGGAAGCGCGCGGAGGTGGAGTCTTCGCGGGCCGCCTCCTCGGCGTCCTCCACGTCTTCCCTCGGGCGACGGATGAGCTTGATGGCCACCTCGCGCTGGATGTGCGGATCGAAGGCGCGATACACGACGCCCATGGCGCCCTCGCCGAGCTTGCCCCGCACGAGGTACTTGCCGATGTGCGGGGCGGGGCGCGCGATCCTGCCGCCGGAGCCGGAGCCGGAGCCGGAGCCCGTCATGTCCCGCTCTCCAGCATCGCCATGGCCTGGTCCAGGCTGCGGCGCATGCGTCCGAACGACGCGGCCAGCACGCCGATCTCGTCGCCCGGGCGGACCTCGAAGGCCGGGGCATCCTCGCCCAGCGAGACCCGGTCGGCGATGCGCGCCAGACCGGTCACCGGCCGGATCACCAGCGACCACAGCATCAGGTTGAGCGCGGCGCCCATGACCAGGAAGGTCGCCGTCAACGCGCCCATCACCAGCCAGAAGGTCTGCGAGGCCTGCTTCAGCGGCAGCGTCATGGGCACGGTCACGACCTCGGCGCCCAGCGTCTCGTCCAGGCGCCAGCCGAAGCCGTTGGACGGGCCGTAGCGCGCGACCAGCGTGGCAGGCGCCGTCTGCGGCGACGCATGGCAGCCCAGGCAGGCCGCGTTGGTGATCCGGATGGGGCGCGCGATGTAGAGCGCTTCGCCGCCGGGCGTCTCGCGACGGCCGACGAACTCCGTCAACGCGGGCCGGCGCGCGAACTGCGAGATCACGTCCTCCTCCCAGCTCACCGCCCGGTTGCGCGGGTTGGTGGGATTGAGCATGGCCGCCTTGTAGCCGTAGTCCTCATAAGCCTTGGAGAGCGTGGCCAGCACCTCGTGGGCCGAGAAGGCCGGCACCGCCTCGGGCACGAAGCGCTCGCGCAGGTGGTCTTCCAGGAGCGGGCGGATGTGGTCGGCCGTGTAGGTGCTGACGGCCCCGGCGCTGCGCATCAGCAGCCGGGCGCGGTCCGTCACCTGTTCCTGGGCGCTGGCCTGCAGCCAGTGGCGCGCCAGCACCGCGGTGCCGGCCAGGCCGACGAGGAACACCGCCAGGAAGATCGCGTTGAACTTCACCAGCAGGCTCATCGATCGCAGGCGGTGGCGGAACCGGGCGGCGGGCGTCGCGCCCGGGACGGGACGGGTGCCGGACCGTCCGGCGGCAGTGGGAATGCGGCTCATGGATCCATCTACGGAGGCGGCCGTCACCCGGATGCGGGCGACGGCGGAATTTCTTTCCCGGTGCAGGATCAGCCGATCACCAGACCTTCACGCAGTCGCCTTCCCAGACGAAGGGGGTGAGGGGCGCGGTCGGCGTGGTGGCCGCGGGTTCGATGGTGACCGCGAGGCGGCGCACCGACTTGAACAGCCGTTCCGACGTGTCGGCCAGCGTGGCCTGCGTCGTGCCCTTGGCGGGCAGCGCCGCGGCCAGCAGGATGGGCGCGCCGTGGTCGGGCAGGGCCCACAGGCGGGCGACCTGGCCGGCAGGCAGGTCCAGCGGCTGCAGCAGGCGCACCGTCATCAGCGTGCCGTGGCGGCGGGAGCTGGCCACCAACGTCGGCTGCCCCTTGGCGTCGTGCAGCAGGCCGACATAGCTGGCGGGCGTGGCCTGGTCGGCCTGGACGTTCTCCATCCAGGTCGGCGAGCTGCGCAGCACCGCCACGCAGCCGAGCGCGCCCGCGAGGGCGCCGGCGACGGCCCAGCCGGACACGGCGACCGCGCCGCGCGCACCGCCGGGCACGAGCCGATGCCACCAGCGGGATCCTTCGCCACGCGAGGCGCCCGCGCGACCTGGCGCGGTCTGTCCGACCTCATCCGGGAACAGCCGGCGCTGGATGCCGGGCCAGTTGCCCAGCGGCGGCGCGACCGGCGGCGTGACCGCTTCCAGGGACGACAGACGTTGCTGCCAGATCTGCGCGGACAGCCGCACGGCGGCCGAGTCGCGCATCAGCGTCTCAAAGCGGCGGCGGGCGCCGCCCGCCAGCGTGCCCAGCGCATAGGCGCGGGCGAGGGCGTCCAGCCGTTCGGGGCGGAGATAGTTCATGCGCGCACCCCCACGCTGTCCAGGCAGGACTTGAGCTGATCGAGTCCGCGCCGGACCCAGCTCTTCACCGTGCCCAACGGGGCGCTCAGCATCTCGGCGATCTCGGTATGGACCAGGCCGCGATAGTAGGCGAGGGCCAGGGCTTGCCTCTGGGCGGGCGCCAGGGCGAGCATGCAGGCGTCGATGCGCATCTTCACGAGGCTTTCATCGAAGAGGGCGTGCGGATCGCCGCTCGCGTCCGCGGCGACGTCCATCGCCTCGTCGCCGAGCTCGACGGTGCTGTCGCGTTCGTTGCGGCCGGCGCGCAGGGCGTCGATGGCGCGATTGCGGACGACATTGATCATCCAGGTCATCGGCGTGGCGGCGTCGGGCTGGTAGCTCGCGGCCTTCTGCCAGATGCTCACGTAGGCCTCCTGGAGCACCTCGTCGGCGCGCCCCTCGTCGCGCAGCACGCGCAGCGAGATCGAGAACAGGTGGGCGGAGGTGGCGCGGTACAGACGTTCGAAGGCGGCCCGGTCGCGCAGGGCGACGCGGGCCATCAGCGGGCGCAAGGGATCGGAGGGCTCGGGCGGGGAGGCTTCAGCGCTGGCGTTCATCGGAGGCATTGTTGGTCAACGCCGAGGCGTCGACCGGCCATTCTCCGCGCACGCGTGCGGCGTACAAGGCGGTTGCCCGTCGATGGTGCGCGAACGACGCGACGTGCTTACCCTTTGGGGGTATTGCCGTTCCGACCCATCCGCCGATCACACGAAGTGCGCGCGGTTCATGTCGACGAACTGTTCGACCGTCGTGAGCGGACGTCCCAGGATCTCGAGCCCGATGTTGTCCTGGCCGCGCAGCAGGCCCTCGCGCTGGTCTTCGCGGATCGCCTGGAAGTGGTGACCGAGGACGGGGTGTCCCGCCGCGCCCAGCAGCGCCAGGAAGTCGTCGACGGCCACCTGCTCGAAGGGGAGGGCCTTGCCGAGCGCGCGGCCCGTCACCTCCGCCAGTTCGATCTGGCTGTATTCGACGGGGCCGTGCAGGTGATAGGTCTGTCCGGCATGGAGTCGCGGGTCATGCAGGATGCCGGCGACGATGCCTCCGATGTCCACGCCGGCGATCGGCGCGTGGCGGCTGTCCGCGTCGAAGTGCGTCACATAGCGTCCCTGACGGATCAGGTGCGCCGTGTAGAGCAGCCACTCGGTGAAGAACGTGATCCGCAGAGTCGTCACCGCCAGGCCCGACCACTGGAAGACCTGTTCCGAGAGCCAGTGGTTGAGCGTCTGCTGGCTGCGCGCGTGGGGGCGGGACTGCTTGTGGGACATGTTGACGACGTGGGCGACGCCGGCTTCGCGGGCCGCCTGCGCGAAGACCGCGGTGGCCTCGACGAGGCCGTCGGACAGCGCGTAGCAGAAGTAGGCGCCGTCCATGCCGACCAGGGCCGGGCGCATCTCCTTGAGCCGGAGCATGTCCGCGACGACGACCTCCGCGCCGAGATCGCGCAGCGCTTGTGCGCGCTCATCGTCGCGATGCACGACGGCGCGCACGTGGTGACCCTTCTCCAGCAACGATCGGACCGCGGGGGCGCCCGTCGCGCCGGCCGCGGCCGTCACGAGAAATTTCTTCATCTCAAACTCCAGGTGGATGGAAAACATGCACGGCTCCGCCAGCATTCAAGCATGATGCTCATCATGTTAGAGTGCGGACCTGTGTCCTGGCCCGAAGCCATGCAATGTTTGAAGCATGACAGTCATCATGCTTGACGTCAACCGCGCGTGGACGGCGCGACGAAAGGAAGACGACATGCGATATCCCGCTGAAGAAACTGCCGAGAAGCACCAGCGCATCCTCGACCAGGCGGCCTTGCTGCTGAAGGAGCGGGGACTGTCGAAGGTGTCGGTGAGCGAGGTGATGAAGGCGGCGGGGCTCACGCACGGCGCGTTCTACAACCACTTCGACTCGAAGGAGGACCTGATCGCCAAGACGGTGGCGCATGCGTCCGCGACGGCGCGCCAGGAGATGGCGGACGCGGCGGCGTCGCCTCAGGGCTTGATGGCGTACCTGGAGCACTACCTCAGCGCGGAGCATCGGGATGCGCCCGCCCTGGGCTGCATCATGCCGGCGCTGGGTGCCGAGGTCAGCCGCGAGAGCGCGGCACAGCCCGCCTTCACGGCGCACGTTCAGGCGATGGTGAAGCAGCTGTCGGCGCCGTCGGGCAAGATGAAGTCGAAAGCGGATCGGTCGCGCGCGGAGGCGCTCCGGCTGCTGTCGATGATGGCGGGCGCGGTCGTCCTGTCCCGCGCGGTCGGGGACCCGGCGCTCGCCGATGAGATCCTGGACGCGGCCAGGAAAGGGCTCAAGTGAGGCGCAGGACGGAAACTCCATGCGCGAACGCATCCGCATTCACCGAAGCGGGACCTTCAGGACGACGACGTGCCTCGTTGAGATCAAGGGAAGTGCGATGACCACCGTGCCGTTCAAATGCGAGAAGACTGGCGCCGCGTTTTTGCCTCACGAGGGCGGGCATTGCGGCTTGTGCCGTCGCCTTCTGTTGACGCGATTCCTCCACACGCAGGTGTTTCCGCGGCAAGCCGCTCCGATCTGCTCGGACTGCGTCGCCGACTTGCAGGCGATCGCCAAGGGCAACAATTGGCCGCGCCCGTGGATACCTTGATCGGGCGTTCTGCGGCGATTCGATCGGTCGTCAGCAAGGCCTGGCACCTCACCTGAGACTTTTGCATGCCACCGCTTCACCGATATCGACGCGCGCTGCTGCTCTTTCTCGTGTTGGGGCAGCCGATCATCCTGCTCGTGCTGTACGTGCACGAGGGGTTCGTGATCCTGGCGCTCGCGCACCTGTTTTTCTGGAGCTGGCGGGCGAAGTCGGTACGCTGCGACCGCTGCGACACCCCGCTCGCGCCGCCGGTGGGCGCGAGCGCGGCTGCGCTCATCCACAGCTTGCAGGACAAGACCTGCAGGCATTGCGGAGCAACGCTGGACTGAAGACGGCGGGTCTGCCGCGCCGACCGGATCGAACGGCCGCGGCAGACCCTGCCGCTTACTTCATCGCCTTCTTGTCGGCCTCGGCCTTCTCCTTCATGGCCTTGGCATCCGCCTCGGCCTTTTCATGAGTCGCCTTGGCGTCCTTTTCGCATTGCTTCTCGGCATCGCCCTTCATGGCGTTGCAGGCCTTCTTGGCCGCCTTGTAATCGGCATCGGCCTGCTTCTTCAGGGCCTTGGCCTGGTCCACGGTGCCCGAGCTCGGGCTGGAGGCCGCTTGCGCCATGGCCGAGCCGGTGGCGACGCCCAGGGAAAGAACGGTGGCCGTTGCGGCGATGAGCAGGGAACGCTTCATGAGGATCTCCTTGTCTTTGAACAAAGTGGACGGCGACCGAGGTCGCCGGCTTGCGAGCCACCTGTTCTGGCAAGAAGCGATCCTTGTGAAGATCGTGCGAGGAAAACGCCTTGCAGACGCTCACCTCCACAGCATGAATCCGCCCTTCAGAGCTTGTACCCGCCCGTCGCCTCGATGACCTGCCCGGTGATCCATCCGCCCTGATCCGACGCCAGGAAGGCGACGACCTGCGCGATGTCGGCGGGCTCTCCGAAACGCCCCAGTGCGGTATCGGCCTCGATGGACTTCACCATCTCAGCGTTCTCGTGAACCGCGGTGTTCATGTCGGTCCGCGTCCAGCCGGGCGCCACGGCATTCACCGTGATGCCGCGCGGCCCCAGCTCCATCGCCAGCGCATGCGTCAGGTTGTTGATGCCGGCCTTGGCCATCGAATAGATCGGCACGACGGGCATCGGACGCGTGGCGAGCGCGGAGGAAATGTTGATGACCCGCCCGCCGTCCGCCAGGCGGTCCAGCGCGGACTGGATCATGAAGAACGGCGCGCGGGCATGGACGGCGAACAAGGTGTCCCAGCCGTCCGGCGTCGCGTCCGGCAAACCACCCCAACCGGCATTGCCCGCGTTGTTGACGAGTATGTCCAGACGCTTGGCGCCGTGCCTCGCGAGCAGTTCGCCATCGAGTTTCTCGAACAGCGCCGGGATGGCGCCGGCATCGACCAGGTCGGCCTGGAGCGCGAAGGCCTGGCCCCCGGCAGCCTCGATGGCGGCGATGGTTTCATCCGCGCCAGCACGGCTGGCGTTGTAGGTGAGGGCGACCGTGGCGCCTTCCCGGGCGAGACCTTGGGCGATGGCGCGTCCGATACCGCGCGATCCTCCGGTGACCAGGGCCGTTTTTCCAATCAGCGACTGCGACATTGAATATTTCCTTTGAGGGACTCAATCTGAGCGAGAAGCCAATGTAGATAAGGCACCGGAATATATAAATGGCGCCAAAAACCTTAGACTGTTGTCCATGGAGACATCAATCGATCTCGCGGACATGCGGGCCTACGCGGCGGTGGTGACGGACGGTTCCTTCACCGCGGCGGCGGAGCGGCTGGGCATCGACAAGGCGCGGATGAGCCGCATCGTGCGGCGTGTCGAAGAGAAGCTCGGGGCGCAGCTGCTCGTGCGCTCGACACGCCATGTCCACGTGACCGAGGTCGGGCGCGACTACTTCGAACGGGTCGTCGCCATCCTGGCCGCGGTCGATGCCGCCGGCGCCGCCGTGGCCCGCCAGTCCGGCGAGCCCAAGGGGCTGCTCAAGATCACCGCGGGCGCCGAGTTCGGCAACCTGCTCGTCGACGAATGGACGGCGGAGTTCCTCCGGCAGGCGCCGAAGGTGCGCGTGGAAGCGGAGTACACCAACCGCCTCGTGGACATCGTCCATGAAGGGATCGACGTGGCGATCCGGGTCGGCGCGCTGCAGGATTCGGGACTCTCGGCGCGGCGCCTGGGCGAGGTGACCTACGGGTTGTATGCGTCGCCGGATTACCTGACGAGCCGGCCGGCCTTGTCCGGGCTCGGCGATCTGAAGGCGCACGACCTGGTCATGCATGCGCCGCGCGGGCGTCCGGGCTGGACACTCGTGAACGGCGCGGCGACGGAGCGCGTCGCCCAGTCGCCACGCTGCGCGGTCGACAACTCGATCGCGGCGAGGAACCTGGCGCTCGCGGGACTCGGCATCGCGCTGCTGCCGCGATTCCTGGCAGGGTCCGCCGTGGCCCAGGGCGCGTTGCGCGCCGTGCTGCCCGGATGGACGCGCAGCCCCGCACCCGTGCATGCGGTGTTCGCCTCGAGCCGCTACATGGATCCGAAGGTGCGCGGTTTCGTGGACCTCTGCGTGAGCAGGTTCGAGCAGGTCGGCGCCTAGCAGTCCATCCGACCCGTCGAACAAGGGGTGAGCCGGACCCGGGCGGTCCGACCCGTTTCAGTCCGCCTTCAAGGCGCCTGGAACTTCCACCGCGCGTTGTCCCCGGCGCAGTCCCACTGCTGGATGCCCGCGCCGTCCAGTCCCGACACGTTGGTCACGTCCAGGCACTTGTTGCTGTGCGAGGCGCGCAGGTAGAAGAAGCCGTTGCCCTGGTCCTCGATCCGGAACAGCTGATTCGCGCCGCCGGTGCAGCTCCATTGCTGGACCGCCGCGCCGTTGGCGGTGCTGACGCCGGTGATGTCCACGCACTTGTTGCTGGACGTCGAGCGGAACTGCCACAGGCCGTTGCCCGCGCTTTGCGCGACCCACTTCTGATTCGCGCCGCCGCCGTAGGCCCATTGCTGGAGCAGGCCGCCGTCCTGCGTCGAGCGCTCGCGCACGTCCAGCGCCTTGCCGCTGTGCTTGGCGACCAGGACATAGGTCTGGCCGGACACCGGCGCCGTCGCACCCGGCGGGTTGGTGGGCGGGGTCGTCGGGGGATTGGTCGGCGGCGTCGGCGTGTTGGTGCCGGTCGAGTCCTCGAACTGCAGCCAGTCGAGGTTGGCGACGCCCGTGCCGCCCTTGGCCACCAGGTAGACGTTGTGCACGCCGGTGCTGCGCTGGACCGGCGTCGTCACTTCCTGGAAGCTGGTCCAGCCGCCGGTGCTCGGCACGGTGACCGTGCCGACCGTCGCGCCGGTCGGGCTGTCCAGGCGGACCTCGATCTGCTTGCCGGCGCTGGACGCGTCCACCGCCAGACGCAGCTTCAGGCGGTCGACGCCGCTGCCGAAGTCCACGTCGATGTAGCGCAGCCAGTCGCCCGCATCGAAGCTGCCGATGCCGGTGCTGTCGAAGCTCACGCCGTTCTGGGAATAGAACATCTCGGCCTCGAGCCGCGTGGTCGCGCGCCAGGTGCCTTCGAAGGGCAGGTTGCGCACCAGGCTGTTCTTGCCCGTCAGCGCGGCCTTGAACACGCTGTTGAGCATGGTGTTGGGGGCCATGTTCTTCTCGACGTCCCAGCTGCGCCACTTCGACTCGATGGTGGCGTAGCTGTCGGTGGCGACGTTGGGCGTGTTGGCGCCGGCGTTGGTGCTGTTGTAGAGCGCCCAGTTGCCGATGTTGGTGCCCTTGTAGGTCCAGCTCGTCCAGTGCCAGCCGGCCTCGTTGTAGCGGCGCAGGCCGTACTCCCAGCTGCTCTGCAGGTTGAAGTACATGAACTCGCCGACGTAGTGCGGCACGTTGTATGAGGCGTACTGCTTCTCCTGGTTGATCTTGGCCTCGGTGAAATTCACCTGCGACTGGTAGTTCGAGTCGTTGCCCCAGTTGTAGTAGTGGAACTCGTAGATGACGTTGGTCCAGCCGTAGTCGGACGGACGCGTGATGGCGGTCCAGTCCCAGATGCCTTCCATGATCACGATGTGATTCGGATCGACGGCGCGGATCTCCTTGTAGATCCGGTCGTACATGTCGAGCACCGGCCGCGTCGCGGGCGCCGGGTAGTTGAGCGAGGGCTCGTTGAGCACGTCGTAGCCGGCGACGGTGGGCTCGTTGCGGAAGCGCGTGGCGAGCTCGCGCCAGAAGGTCAGCGTCTGATTCTGGTACGTCGTGTTGTTCCACAGCTGGCCCGAGCCGCCGATGCGGCCGCTGTGGTCGGCGCCGTTCTGCGAGCCCGGCGCGCCGTGCAGGTCGAGGATGACGTACATGCGGTACTTCTTGGCCATCGCGACCACCCACTCGATGCGGCGGAAGTCGATCTTGCCGGCGGCGTCGCGCTTCCACGAGCCGTCCTCGTTCATGTGGTTGAGGTAGTAGATGGGCAGGCGCAGGGCGCTCATGCCGAGGTCGGAGAGGATCTTGAAGTCCTTCTCCTGCAGGTAGCTGTCCTGGTAGGCGTTGATCAGCGCGTCGCGGCCGGCGTCGCCGAAGCGCTGGCTCAGCGTCTTGCGCATGGTGTAGTCGTCGCCGGCGCCGGCCAGCGGCGACATCCAGCCTTCGTGCACCTGCCAGCCGCCGAGGTTGACCCCGCGCAGATAGATCGGATCGCCGGTGCCGTTCTGGTTCCTCACGGTGCGTCCGTCGACCTTCAGGAAGCTGCTGTGGGCGAGGGCGGTGCCAGTCGTTGCCAGGGCGGCTGCCGCGACCACGGCGGCGCCGGCGAGGGTGGGCAGGAGAGCGAAGCGCTGCGGGAGTTTCATGGGCGTCGAGGGTGAGGTGAAGGGACGGGCCGACCGTCTGGATCGGTGCCCGTGGGCGATGTGCGATTCTTCGCCTTCACATCCTCAAAACGGTGCACGCGAAAGCTACAGCGGCTACAGCGCTGCTCTCTTTGTGATGAGCTGAAACCGTTTTCACTCTGAAGAGGTAGAGCGGCGGGTGGCGCGCGTCCGACGCGTTAACCTGCTGCGCCATGAACAAGCTCTACCAATCCCTGCACGACCGTCTTCCTCCCTGGCTGGCCGAATGGCTGGACATCTTCGTCCCGGTGATCGAGGTGGTCGTCATCGGACTGGGCGCCTGGCTGGTGATGCGCGTGGCCGGGCTGATCAGCCGCCGGCTCACGACCCGCTACGGCTTCCCCGTGAAGGTCGCCTCGCTGTTCCTGCGCAGCATCGGCGTGCTGGTCTACGGCGGTGCGGTGCTGTGGTCGCTGGAGCGTCTGGGCGTGTCCGGATCGGTGCTCTGGACGGCGTTCACCGGCTTCGCGGCGGTGGGCGCGGTCGCGTTCTTCGCGGCCTGGAGCGTGCTGTCCAACCTGTTCTGCACGCTGCTGATCTACATCACGCATGCGTTCCGGATCGGCGACGTCGTCGAGCTGCTCGAGGCCGGCGATCGTCCCGGCGTGAAGGGCCGCGTGGTCGACATCAACCTGGTCTACACCACCCTGCTGGAAAGCGGCGACGCGCAGAACGGGACCACGCTGCAGCTGCCCAACAGCCTGTTCTTCCAGCGCGCATTGAGGCGGTGGAATGGGGAGGCGACCGTGGAGTCACTTGTGAGGGTCCCGACGGACCATCGGTGACGGGCCGGTGGTGCGGTCACGCGGTCACGCGGTCGCGGGCAATCGCCACGCGACGTCGTCTACGATCGACGACGGTTCATGACTCTCACACGTCGAACAGGGAGATCAGGATGACGACTCGCCACGTTGCCGCGCTGCTTGCGATCGGCGCGCTCATCAACATGCCCGTGTCCGCCGCGGCATCCACGGCATCGCCGCTGGTGGGCGATTGGACGCTGGACGTCTCCACTCTGCCGATGCCGCCGGAGGTCCGGCCGCAACGGGTTGCACTGGCGTTCAGAGAGGGCCCCGAAGGCCAGTGGTCGACACGGGTGGAGATCGTCGACGCCAAGGGCGCGCGACTGCACGCGGCGTCGACGGTGGCGCTGGACGGGACGCCCGGCCGTGCGACCGGGACTTACTGGGTCGACCTGGTCGCCGCGAAGATGCCGTCGCCGGATGTGCTGGTGATGCAGTTCGTCTACGAAGGGATCCCGCGATCGACGCGGGTCTACTCGGTCAGCGCGGACGGCGCGGTGCTGACGGAGACCGAGTCGTACTTCAGGGACGGCACCCCGGTGCTGCGAACCGCGCATTTCAAGCGGGCCGCGGGCAAGCCCTGACAGCGATGCAAGCGGCCTGCCGGCAACTGCTGGCGAGTCAGGCGCCCTGATCGGGAATGCCCCTATCCCCGAATTAATCGCCGTCTAAGACACGCCGCCAAGAATCCGTCCGCTCATTCCGAGAGGACGCTCATGCAACGAAGAACAGTGCTTTCGCTGCCGGCAGTGCCGGTGCTCGCCGGCGTGTCCGGCGTCCCGATGCTGGCGTCGGCCGGCACGACCGCGACGTCGACGCCGACGGGTTGGCGACCTGTCGAGGGTCAGCACTACGAGCGTCTGGCCACGCCGATCGCGACGGCCGCAGGAGGCAAGGTCGAGGTCGTCGAGTTCTTCTGGCTCGGCTGCGGTCACTGCAAGGCCTTCGATCCCATCCTCGACGCGTGGCAGGAACAGCGCCGGGACGTCGTGTCCATGCGCCGCGTGCACATCTCCGGACGGGCGCAGGTGGCCGCGCATCAGAAGCTGTTCTTCGCGCTCGAATCGATGGGGCTGCAGGAGCACCTGCGGCCGGTGGTGTTCGATCTGCTCGTGCAGCAGGGGAAGTCGATGAACACGCCGCAGGAACAGGCCGCCGTGCTCGCCGGCGCGGGCGTGGATCCCAAGCGGCTGATGGAGACCTGCCAGTCCTTCAGCGTGGCGACGAAATGCCAGCAGGCCAATCAACTGCAGGAGCGGGCCGGCGTCGACGGCGTGCCGACGCTGATCGTCGGCGGGCGCTTCCGAACGTCGCCCAGCATGGCGAGCCGCGGCGCGCGGTTGACGGAAGAGGAGAGCGGCCGGCGGGCGACCGCCGTGGTCGACTACCTGCTGGGCGGGCCGTTGCGCGCCTGACTGGAAGCGCCGCCGTTCTGTCGCACGAGGACGTCGCTGCCGAGGTCGAGCAGGCGGCACGCGCGCGAGTTGATGGCGAGGTCGATGGCCGCGCCCCGGTCATCGTCATCGCCGATGAACCAGGCCGCAGAAAGACCCGTCCAGGCAACGATCCAGCGCAGGAGTCGTTCGGCCGCTATCCCTGTCGACGCGGTGACGATCTCCAGCCGGCGCTCCAGGCGGCCAGGCAAGGTCGCCAGCGGTCGGTCCGGATCGCTGAGATCGGGATTGGTGAAGAGATTGGCGTAGTCGAAGCCGCGTTCTCCCCGCAGGCCGTGCGGATCGATGGCCAGCCAGCCACGCGCGCCGAAGTCGAGTACGTTCTCGTGGTGCAGGTCGCCGTGCAGAGCCACGATCTCGCGCGGCGCGGCCAGCAGTTTTCGCGCGATCGCTGCGGCCGGCGCAAGCGCCGCATGTGCCGGAGCGAGCTGGAAAAGCGGCAGGAACCAGTCCTCCAGCGGATGGAGTTCTGGCATCGGTCCTTGGCGAGGCGCGTGCAGGCGCGCCGCCGTGTCGCAGAGGATCCTGCAAGCTTCGTCGTCCTGGCCGGACCAGGCCATCTGCGCGAGATCGCCGGGTCCTGACGCCCTCTCCATCAGCAGAGCGCCCTCGGCCGATTCAAAGACCCGTGCGGCGCCTTCGCCGTTCCACCAGGACAGCAATCGGAACCCGGCCGCTTCGTCGGGGATGCGGGCGACCTTGAGCATGGCCGCTGAATCCTTGTGCCGGACCGGCAGCACCCAACTCGATCGCGTGGTCCGCAGGTCCCCGTCGGGGCTCAGCGTCCAGCGTTCAAGCCAGGCGACGACGTCGGAAGGAAGGTCAGGATGCGGCTTCACAGACGCTCAGACCAGCGCCTTCGCCAGCAGCGGCAGGCTGACGTCCATCCGGTAGTCGACGGCGGTGTGGTTGTCGTCGAATTCCTCGTAGACGTGCTTCACGCCCATCGCCTCCAGCCGCCGGTGCATGCGGCGGGCGCCGTAGACCAGGTTGTACTGATCCACGTCCCCGCAGTCGATGAAGAGCGCCTTGAGCGCGCTCAGGCCGCGGCCGTGCGTCTCGACCAGCGTCAGCGGATCCCAGGCCAGCCAGTTGGCCCAGCGATCGGGGATCAGCTCGCAGGTATCGAGCGTCACCGGCAGCCGCACGCCGTAGGGCGCCGACGGATCGGGATCGAAGCTCGCGGCCTGCGCGAACATCATGAGGATGTGGACGTCGCTGTCCTTGGGCTTCCTCGCGGACCAGAAGGCGTCGACCCACTTGCCGATGTCCGGCTCCTTGGCCAGCGCGCGCAGCACCGGGACGAACTCGTGGCGGTAGAGCAGCTCGAAGCCCATGTCGCCGGAATGCACGGCCGCGGCGGACCAGAAGTCCGGATGCAGCAACGCATGGACCATCGCGCCGTAACCGCCGCTGGACTTGCCGAAGATCCCGCGACGGCCGTCGCCGCCGCAGTCGAAGCGTTGCTCGACGAAGGGCACGACCTCGTCGCGGAGGAAGTCGTCCCAGCGCCCCATGGCGACCGAGTTGACGTACTGGTTGCCGCCCAGCTTCGTGAAGCAGTCCGGGAAGGCGACGACGACGGGCGGCATCTCGCCGGCGGCGATCAGGCGGTCCAGCCGCTCGGGCAGGTTCTCGCCGAAGTTCTTCCAGTTGGTGTGCACGGGGCCGCCGGCGGTGAAGCCGACGATGTCCACGAGCAGCGGCAGGCCGTGGCCGTCGTGGCCGTGCGGGATGTAGACGTCCACCAGGCGTCGCGTGGGTGCGCCGACCAGGTTGCCGGCGAGGACCTCGCTGTCGACGCTCAGACGATGGACGGTACCGGCGGGCGTGTTGGGGCTTCTGTGCATGGGACCTCAGGCGGACGATGGACGGTGCAGGCCTCCCCGCGCCGTTGAGCGGAAATGTTAGCGCGCCGGTGCCGTTCTGCCCGACGCCGCCTCAACCCAGCGGCGGCATCAGGTTCAGCGCGAACACCATCAGCAGCCCCACGACGGACACGATGGACTGCACCACCGAGATCGTGCGGGTGGCTTCGCCCATCGACATGCCGAACGACTCCTTGACCAGCCAGAAACCCGCATGGTTGGCGTAGTTGAAGAAGAGCGATCCGCAGCCGATGGACAGGGCCAGCAACGGCATGTTGACCGTCTCGCCGGACGTCGCCAGCGGCGCCAGCAGGCCCGCCGCGCCGACGATCCCGACCGTGGCGGAACCGGTGGAGACGGACAGCAGCATGGAGATGAGCCATCCCAGCAGCAGGGGGGACAGCGCCAGCTGGTGGCTCATGTGCACGATCGCGTCGCCGACATGCGCATCGGTGAGCACCTGCTGGAAGGCGCCTCCGCCGGCAATGATCAGCAGCACGTTGGAGATGGGCTTGACGCTCTGGCTGAGCGCCTTTCTCACCGCCTCCGGCTCGCCGGCGCGGAGCATCACCATCGCGAAGATCAGGCCCAGCAGCATGGCGACGATCGGGTTGCCCAGGAAGGCCGTCACGTGCAGCACCGGGGAGGTCTTGTCGAGCACGATCTCCGCGATCGCATGCGCCAGCATCAGCAGCGCCGGCAGCAGCGCGCACAGCACGCCGACGCCCACGCCGACACCCACGCCGGGAGGGGCCGATGAGTCGGCCGGGGTTCGGTCCGCCGGTGCGGGGAGTCCTTCGCTCTCCGGCACGTACTGGTGGATCATGGCCTCGTCGGGTCGCGCCTGCATGCGCGGCGCGATGAACGTGCCGTAGATCGGTCCGGCGAGGATGATCGCCGGCACGGCCGCGATGAAGCCGTAGATCATCGTGGCGCCCACGCTGGTCTTGAGCGTGGCGATGGCCGTCAACGGGCCGGGGTGCGGCGGCACCATGCCGTGCATGGCGGCCAGCGCGGCAATCACCGGAACCGACACATACACATAGGCGGAGCCGCGGCCGACCTTGCCGGTCTCCAGCTTGCGCGCCACGCCGAAGATCAGGGGCAGCAGCACCACGAGTCCCACTTCGAAGAACATCGGGATGCCGATGACGAAGGCCACGCCGGCCATCGCCCAGGGCAGGGCCCTGTACGAGGATCGGCTCACGATGGCATCGGAGACCGCCGTGGTGACGCCCGATTCCGCCAGTAGCTTCCCCAGCATGGCGCCGAGCGCCACCACCAGTCCCACGGCGCCCAGCGTCTTCCCCGCGCCGCCGGAGATGGCGGAGGCCACCTTGTCCAAGGGCATGCCGGTCGCGAGCCCCACGGCGATCGAGACCAGCAGCAAGGCCAGCAGCGGATGGAGTTTGGGCTTCGCCACGATGAGGGCCACCAGGCCCAGCACGCTGACCAGCGCGATGGTCAGCAGTCGAATGTCCACCAGGCTCATGGATGCCTCTCTGCGTTGTCGTCGACCCGAGGACCTCTCGCGCGTCGGACGCGGACCCATCCCTCAGGGAATGGATTCACGTTAGCAGGGAGGGCCCGGCGTCAGGGCGAGGAGTACGCCGGGCCGGGGCGCCCGTGCGGTGGATGGCCCTCGAGGCGCCGACGACGTGAAGGCCCTGTGGAGCAGCGACCCGCTGGTCGCACGTTCGGTACACGAGACGTGCGCTGACAGCGTCTGCCGCCGCTCGGTCGCCGCTCGATCGCTCAGCGGCTCACGGATTCGCGCCGCCCACCAGCACGTTGCCGCTGAACACGGGGATACGCGAGGTCAACACCGCCGTGCTCGCGTTCAGTCCGGCATGCGAGTAGTCGTTCGACGCATTCCACACCTGGGCCCAGTCCGACAGGCGCAGGGTGATGTTGTAGTTGAGCGTTGCGCCGGCTGCGAGCTGGTGGCTGCCGAAGTCCAGTTCCGCGTAGTACACGTTGCCGGCGTGCGGCTTCAAGGCGCTGCAGGAGAAGGCCGCCAGGTTGGTACCGGACCGCTCTTCGCAGACCACCGTCGACGCCGCGCGGTTGCTGGCGAGCAGCTCCGAGACGTCGACGTAGACGCGGGCCTTCAGGTTGGCCAGCGGTGCGGTGCCGAGGTTGCGCAACGCGAGGTTGTACTTCGTCTGCTTGCTGTCGTCCTGATTCAGCAGCGCCTTGACTTCGACCTGGCCCGGCGCCGGCGCTGGTGGAGGGGCGGGAGTCGGCGCGGGCGCGGGCGCGGGCGCGGGGGCTGGTGATGGTGCCGGCGCGGAGACATTCACCAGGAACAACGACGCGCTCGCGCCGTCCGTGCGGCTGCTGTTGACGCCGTTGCGCGGGCTCATCGCGTAGTCCAGCGTCTCGCTGCCGCCCCAGTCGGCGAGTTTCGCGCCGGGAGCCGTCTCCAGGTGCTTGTAGACCGCCTCGTTGCCCGAGGCGGCCCACTGGAAGGTGAAGTGGCGCACGTTGCTCAGCCGGTTGCCGGCGTAGAGCGAGTCCCACACCTTGCTGCCGCGCATGTAGCCGTTGCCGCCCTTGCCCTTGTTCCAGGCGCCGTCGATCGCGTTGTCCTGCACCTGGATGTTCTTGGCGAACTCGGTGACGATCGGGTGAGAGCCGGTCATCGCGAGCTTCACGTCGCGCACGAAGGCGTCCGCCGCCCATTTGAAGACGATGCCGTGCATCGCGTATTCGGGCGCGAGGTTGCCGTAGTTGTGGATCGCGTTGGCCGGCGTCACCGCATAGGTGCCGCCGCCCAGCTTGGGCAGGCCGTTGAGCGCCATCTCGGCGTAGAGGTTGGAGAAGCCGACGCCGCGCACCACCTGCAGCGGAACGGCCTTGCTGTAGTACGCAACGCCGGGGCCGCCTTCGGTGGAGGGCAGGGTGGTCGACCCATCGGCGACGTTGTCGCGGTTGAGGTCGAATTCCAGCGGCTTGTCGAGCGTGAGGGTGCGATTGGCCGCATCCACCGCGACGACCTTGAACATCTGCGACTTCATCAGCCCGTTGACGCACTCGTCGGGCGTGGCGACGCAGTCGGCCCCCATCTCGTCGACGAACATCTTGCGGGTGTTCGCGGCGGCGATCAGCACATAGCCGCCGACGCTGAAGCGCGACATGGCGGCGGAGGTGTCCAGCGGGACGACGGTCGCGCCCTTCAACGCGGCGTAGGGCGCGCTCTGCCGCACCTTCACGCCGGCCTTCCAGTGCTGGTTCACGCTGCCTTCGAAGATGTCCTTGCGGTTGGCCGGCGCGGCGGCGTAGTCGCTCGCGTAGTCGGCGTGCACGGCGGTGGTCTGCACCCGGAACATGCCCCGGCCGGGCCAGGCCCAGCCCATCTGCCCGGAGCCCGAGGCCATGCCGGCCATGTCCGGCTGGCTCTTGTCGGCGCTCTTCCATGGCGAAGGCTACGGGTGGCCGCCGGACCTTGTCAACGTCGAGCTTGTGCGATGTGTAAGCCGATGAAGGACCGGCTGCAGGCCGGCCTGGAGAACGCGATGCGCCATGCCGATGGTGCCCCGTCGATCAGGGTGCCGGCGCGAACAGCCTTGAGAACACGCCGGTCTCCTGCTCGACGCTGACGATGGACCACGAGGTCAGATGCGCCAGCAGGTTGATCTGCTGCGCGCTCAGATGCGTGTCCATCGTCTTGTAGTTCGGGAACTTGTGGAAGACCCGCTCGTAGTCGATGAGCGCCTCCATGGACAGGTTGCCGGCGAACTGGGCCCGCCAGTCGCTCGCGTCGTTCAGATAGACCCACACGATCGTCATCGTGTCGCGCGCCTGCACGCCGAACCACGGGTTGCGCACGACCTTGAGGCTCTGGCTCAGGATGGCCGGTGCCGTGTCCGGGGCCGTGGTGGTCGGTGACCCGCCGGCGGCCCTCCACAAGGCGTTCAGGAAGATCGCGAAGTCGCCGGACTCGAAGACCTGGTTCTTCGCGTATTGCTGGTGGGCGGAGGCTCCCGCGTCGGCGTAGGTCACGTAGCCCTTGCCCTCGTCGTAGGGCATGTACCCGAACAGCGGCGGGATCTGGTCATCCACCAGCACCCGGGTGTCGACGGCGCAAGTGTCGGGATCGTCGGCGCCGGAAACGCCGCGAGACGTCCGCGCCAGGGCCGTCTCCGCATTCACGCACACGATCACGCTGTCGACGTCGCCGTAGGCGAGCATGCTCGCCAGCCCCGTGTTGTCGAGGCTGCCGCCGTCGGCGTAGCGATTCGGCTTCGGGTTGGGCCCGGGATCGGCCACCGGCCAGGACGGGTATTCCGGAATGAGGGCGCCCAGCCCCAGCAGATCGAGTGTCGCGTCGAGCAGGGGATCGCCGTCGACCAGACCCTTCGCGTCGTCGTGATGCTCGGGCGGCAGATGACGCTCGATCCAGTCGTGCAAGGCGGCGCTCTCGATCGCCAGCCAGGCGCGGAACTTCAGGCGGTCGCGCTGCCATTCATCGATCACCTGCTGGAGATTGAACGCGAACGCGGCGCTGCTGGTGCCCATGATGTCCGCGAGCGCCCAGGGACGCGTCTGCCGCACGGCGGCCTGTTCCCCCGCGATGTCGACGAAGGTGGAACTCACGGCGAACGCGTCCACGCCGCCGCCGCCGACGTCGCGACCGTTCGCGTCCTTGATGCGGACGTGTTCACCGTCGATCTTCTCGCTCGGCTCGCCCACCACGCCGCCGAAGAAGCCCGTGGCCTGGACGGGCACGAGCGGCAGGTACGGCGTGGGATCCGTGGAGGTGTCCGCCTCCTGGAACATCCCCATGTTGCAGAGCAGGAACGGACGCTGCGCACGGCCGCTGCCCGTCGCGAACAGGTGGGCGGATCCCGTCGGCAGATGGGCGTTGGAGGACTCGATCCTGCCCAGGCTGGTCGAGTTGGCGGTGAACATGTCCCGCGGCAGGTAGTTGTCCGGCGGATGGTCCTTGTCGCCGTGCAGGAACAAGCCGCAGGGCGCCAGGATGTGCAGGGCGATCACGGTCTGCCAGAGCATGTTCGCGGGCAGCGGATCGTCGGGGCTGTTCAATCGGGCCAGCGCATGGATGACCACCGCCGTGGCCGCGATCCCCTCGATCGAGAAGGTGTCCGAGGCCATCGGGACGCCGGCGTTGCCGGGCGGCAGTTCATGCAGGTCGACCGGCTTCAACGCGCCCTGATCGGCGTCGTAGACGCCGAGGTAGTCGTCGTCGCCGGGACCGTCGGCCGGCAGGAACATGTAGGGCACGCCGAGCCACGATCCGCCGGACACCGTCGACAGCGCCTTGATCTGCGAGAGCAGGCTGGCGCCGTTGGCCTGCAGGTAGGCCAGCGCGCGCAGCTGGCCCATGCCCGCGCAGCAGGCCCGCGTACCGCCGCCGGACAGGCAGAGGCCGACGTTGCCGGGCGTATCCGGGACGGGGGAATAGAACTGGCGGACCGTCAGCGGCGGTGTGGGTGGCGTAGGCGGTGCAGGTGTCGGTGTGGACGTGGACGTGGACGTGGACGTGGACGTGGACGTGGACGTGATGGCCGCCGTCGCGGCGTAACTGTCAGCCATGGGTGCGCTCCGAAAGTTCATGACGCCGAAAGGACCTGCGCGACTGTCGCAGGCCATGCGGTCGAGCGGTCCTGTCAGGCATGACAGCTGTGTCGGATCCGAAGGCTCCTTACAGTGCCTGCGCGTCAATACAACCGGAACGCCAGATTCACCCAGACCCGGTCGATCTTCGAGGTGTTCACCGCGTAGACGCCGGGCTGGTAGTTGACGTTGAGGTTGACCTTGCCGAAGTCGTAGACCACCGACGGGCCGACGGCCAGGCTGCGTCCGCGGTTGCCGTTGGGCGGCGCGACGGCGCCGTGCGACTTGTCGTCGGTGTACTGGTTGACGTAGGCGCCGACCACGCCGAGCTTCCACGGTCCGGTGTTCCAGCCGGCGGCGAACTCCCCGATGTAGGCGCTGCCGGAGCGGTAGTCGGTGTCGCCGTTGCGGCCGTTGATCGCCAGGCGGTTGGAGATCGCCAGGTCCAGCCCTTGCGGATCGCTGTAGCGCAGCGCCACCAGCGGCTGCGCCGAGGCGTACCCGAAGGCGACGCTGGGCCGCGGCGTCCGGTAGGCGCCGCTTTCGAGCGTCAGGTCCAGCGCCGCCACCACGGTGAGGCGGTCGGTGGCGGTCCACTTCAGGATCGCCGGCGTGAGGGTCACGTTGGTCAGCGCCGTCTGCGTCGCCGTGACGCCGGCGACGTTCGACTTCAGCGAGGTCACCGGCAGCACCAGCTGCGAATAGAGCTGCGCCCCGAACGGCTTGACCGGATACGACGCCAGCAGCCGCGTCGTCGCCGCGGTCACCGTCGTGTGGAAGGGCACCGGCAGCTTCTTGCCGTCGTCGCCGTAGAGGTCCTGCGCTTCGGCATAGCTGAACTGCTGCAGCACGAAGAGCCCCGGCACCGGCGGCAGCCGCGCGATGTTGGTGCCGGCCGCGCCGGCGGGGAAGGGCACGATGCCGCGCTCGAACGCCATCGCGCCGCCGGTCAGCCCCAGCGACAGTGCTGCGCCGAGAGCGGCGCCGGCCGCGCGCCAGACAGTGGCCCGGCGCTTGGGTCGGAAGGACGATCGCCTCGTGGGAAGGGAAGTCGCACAGGATGTTGGGCGGAAGGTCGTTGCTCTTGTCATGTTGTCTCCTCGGGGTGGGGGTGGAATCGGAAGTCGGGGATCGGAAAGCGGAAGTTGGAATGCGGAAAGCGGAACGCGCGGACGAGCGACTCCCCGACGCGCCGGTGGCGCGCCTGTCAACAGAGAGGGAAGGAGTCGGAGGAAGCGCAGCCGTCAGCGACGGATGAACTCGCTGAACGGCAGTTCCTGGCCGCCGCGGGCGACCACGTGGAAGACGTTCAGCGTCATCGCGACCAGCGCGTAGTAGCCCAGCAGTCCCGTCAGGTTGACGGTGGTCTCCAGGCCGAAGCGCGCGATCAGCGCCTCGTAGGTCGCGTCGGAGAGGCGCCGGCGTTCATAGAGTTCATCGACGGTGCGCCAGATCAGCGCCTGCGCGGGATCCTCGAAGCGCGGCGGATGACCGGCCCGGATCGCCTCGATCTGCGTCGCGTCCAGCCCGGCGTCCAGCCCGATCGGATGATGGATCTGCCACTCCGCCTGGGAGCGCCAGCGCGCGGCGGTGCACAGGATCGCGAGCTCCGACAGCGCCAGCGGCAACCCCGTTCGGTAGCGGCAGAAGGCGCCCAGCTGCTGCGCCAGCTGCGCGAGTTCCGGGCTGTGGATCCAGGACAGGAAGGGCCCGTCGAGGTTGCCGCGCGGACCGCGCAGGATGTCCTCCAGGACCGCGGCCTGGGCCGGCGTGGCGGCGGCGACGTCGAACTCGGGCAGGCGGGGGCTCATGTCGACTCCAGCGGGGTGGGCGTCGCGTGCGCGGCGTGCGCTTCGATGCGCGCTTCGCGGCTCGCCATGCGGCGCGTCATGCGGTGAAGCACCGCGAGCAGGACCGCGCAGAGCAGCGTCGCGAGGGCGAAGACCAGCAGGCCTTCGCGGTAGCGGCCGGTGGCCTGGCGCAGCAGCGGCAGCATCGCCGCGCCGGCGCCGGCGCCGAGCTGGAAGACCGCGAACACCAGGCCGTAGAGCTTGCCGAAGCTGCGCATCCCGAAGTAGCGCTTGAGCAGCACGCTGAGCACGTCGAACTCCGCGCCCAGCACCATGCCCAGCAGCGCCGCGCAGACGAACACGATGTCGCCGACGGGGCCGGTCGCGTAGATGAGGCAGGCCGCGCTGGCGCCGAGCACCAGCACCATCATCACCAGCGGCGGTGCGACGAAGTCGATCACCAGGCCGGTGAGCAGCCGACCCAGGATGACGAAGAGACCGAAGGTCGACTGCACGAGCGCCGCGCGCTGCGGCGTCAGGCCGGCGTCGATCAGCAGCGGGATCTGGTGCACGAAGAGCGCCGTGTTGATGAGGCCCAGGAGGACGAAGATGCCCGCGAGCAGCGCGAAGGGCCGGCTGCGGGTGGCGCTGCGGAAGTCCAGGCCGGACAGGGTCGCCGAGGCGGCGCGGGTGGGGCCCGTCGCCGGCTTCTCGCGGACGAACAGCAGCACCGCGGGGAAGCTCACGAGCATCACCAGCAGCGCCATGCAGAGGAAGCCCGTGCGCCAGCCCTGGGTCGCGATGACGGCGCTGAGCAGCAGCGGCAGCACCGCGCCGCCCAGGCCGATGCCGGCGTTGGCGATGCCGACCGCCAGGCCGAGCCGGCGCTCGAACCAGGTGCTCACCACCCGCAGGTAGGACAGCGGGAACAGCCCGATGCCGAGCGCGGGGATGGCGATCCAGGCCGCGTAGTAGACCCACGGCACCGGCGGCAGGAAGTACATGAGGCCCACGGCCGTCGCGAACAGCGGCAGGCAGGGCAGCATGACGCGGCGCGCGCCGAAGCGGTCGACCAGATAGCCCTGCAAGGGCGAGATGAGCATGACCGTGTAGGCCACGATCGAGCTGGCCAGGGCGATCTGCGTGCGGCTCCAGCCGAAGTCCGCCTCCAGCGGACGGATGAAGATCCCGAGGCTGAGCACCGCGACGGTGCTGGGCCCGAACATCAGCGCGATCATCGCGGCCACGGCCACCGGCCAGCCTGCGTAGCGCCAGGAGGTCTCGGTGACCGGGGATCCCGAATCGAGGGGCGAGGGCATGTTGTCTTGTCTCCGTTCATCCCCGCTTGAGGACCGCGGGGTGAGCGAAATCTAAGCGCCGGCCGATCTCCCGCTTGTTCGTGGGCGCACTCGGCGTTGACTCGCCGCGCGGTGGGCGGCGTGGCTCAGGGTTGGCCCGGAGGCCCCGCCGGGACGCGGGTCGGGGCGTTTTCCTATACTGGCCCGAACAGGAGACCGACATCGCCATCCAACGTTTTTCCACGCGGGCGGAGCTCGCCACCGAGAGCGCGCGGCTGTTCGAGCACGAGATGGCCTGCCTGTTCTCCGTCGGGTTGAGCCTGCAGTCCGAGGACCGGCAGCCGCTGGTCACTGACGTGCTGGCGTACCGCGGTCGACGCCTGCAGTTCGCGTCGCTGCAGTTCACGCCGCATCACACCTCGGCCGGCGTGCGCACCTCGACGGCGCCGCCCCGCTGGCTGGTCACGCTGCAGAAGGCCGGGGAGGGCGAGGTCTCGCAGGCGGGCCGCACGCGCCGCGTCGGACCGGGCGACATGTTCCTGCTGAACCTGGGCGAGCCCTTCCACATCGAGACCGGGCACATCACCACCCATTCGGTCTACCTGGACGCCGCGATGCTGCGGCGCGCGGTGCCCGACGCCGCCGGCATGACGGCGATGCCGATCGCCACGGACGAGGGACCGGGCGCGGTCTTCCGCGCGGTCAGCGACGAGATGTTCGCGCTGGCGCCGAGCTTGACCGAACACACCGCCGACCGTCTCGCCGACGCGCTGCCGTTCGCGCTCGGCGTGGCGCTGTCCGGGCGGGCGGCGGAAGTGACCGCCGCGCCGTCCAGGCTGCAGGTGTTCCACCGCGAACGGGTCCGGGCCTTCGTCGTGGAGCATCTGCACGAACCCGAGCTCGACGTCGACGCGATCGCGCAGGGCGTGAAGCTGTCGCCGCGCTATCTGTACCAGCTGTTCGGCGGCGAAGGCGTGTCGCTGATGAAGTGGGTGTGGGCCGAGCGGCTCGAGCGCTGCCGCCAGGACCTGTCGGCCACGACGCTACTGAACCGCTCGATCGGGTCGGTCGCCTACAGCTGGGGCTTCAGCGACGTGGCCCACTTCAGCCGCGCGTTCAAGGACCGCTTCGGCGAGACGCCGAGCGGCTTCCGCAAGCGCCAGCGCTGAGGCCGGCGACGCGGCACGCGTACGTGCACGCGGCTGGCATTCAGCCGCGCGACTGACCGGCGAGGTCAGATTCCCGAGATGGTCATCCAGGCCTTCCCTCAGACATTGTGCGCACGGATCTCCGTCGTCGCCTGATGGCGCGGCCGCTTTGCGGTCGCTAAGTTTGACGGCACAGACCGATCCACCATCAGCACGGAGGAGACCATGCCTGGATACAACGATATCTTCATGCGGGATTTCGTCGGAGACACAGGGCAGATACCCAGCACGACCCGCGTCGCGGTCAGCTGCTCGCCGGACATCATTCCGGCGGGGACGACACAGATCCCCAACTACATGACCGCCCTGGTCAACAACTACAACGGCGCATTCAACTACTTCCAGAACATCCAGCAGAACCTGTACAACTACATCTACGTCCGGGGCTACAACCTCCGGGCCGGCGCGGAGACAGGCACCATCGCGCTGTACTACGCACCGTCGTCCCTGTTGCTGACCCCGGCGAGCTGGATCAACAACCGCATCAGCAACTTCAACGGCACGCAGGTCGCCAATCTCTCAGCCAACGCGACGAATCAGGTCGTGGTGGGCGATGCGCCCTTCTACTGGCAGCCACCCCCGCTGGCACCCAACATGGGCCACTACTGCCTGGTTGCCCAGGTCGTGACCCCCAACAACCCCAATGCGTTTCCGTCCAGCGGCAGTCTGGAGGACTTCGCGGTGTGGGTGGCCAACCACCCGGGCATCGCCTGGCGCAATGTGACCGTGGTCACCTCCATGCCCAGTTCCAGCTACACCGGATTCCAGGGCATTCAGAACCCGCAAGGCTCCGCAGTCCTGTCCACCCTGACGGTGCGTTGCGTGAATGTGCCTGACAACACCAATGTGCAATTGGTCTGCCCCGTCAGCGGCCCCCAACCCGCGATCGCCGTCAATGGCGCAGTGGGACCGGGCAATCGCATTCAAGACCCGAAGTTCCCCAACGACAAGATCAACATCTTCGCCGCCGTGTCGTTGCTGCCCGCCAATTTCCAGGCGCAGGTGCAATTGACGCTCAACGTGCCCCAGGGCCAGACCTTGCCGAATGACGCCTCCGTCACGGTCAGCTACTTCCTGAACAGCAACACCAGCAGCAAGGCTGCGCACGTGGGCATCGCGCCCGAGGTGGTGGGACTGACCAGCGCAGACATAGGCGCAGCCGCAGGGAACGGAATCATGCTGCTGCTGGGCGACTACACCTACGAATTCGATCTTCATTGATCGGGGGGGATCCACCATGTCCGGCAATACAGCTTTCGGCCGTCGTGCGACGGCCACCGCCTACATTCCCCCAGGAGGGACGGTCAATCTGGGCACCTCGCTGCCTGTCCCGTTCGACGGGACGCAGTCGTTCTCACTGGGGGTGTGGGTACGGATTGATGACCCTGCCGCCACGACTGCGGTGCTGTCTCAGTCGGGCGCATTCCAATTGGGCGTGCAACAGGGTTGCCCCAGTTTCTCGATGACCGGTCTGCTGATGGGGGTCACCAGCCCGTCCGTGCTCCCCGCCGGATCGCACTACATCGTGGTGACCTACGCCGCGAGCGCGCCCCATACGGGACAGATCTCCCTGTACGTCGACAACCTGTTGGTCGCGCAAGCTTCGGGCTCCAATCTGGGCGCCCGCAGCACGCAGCCGATCGTTCTGGGCGGATCGTCCCAACAGTATGTCTGGAGCTTGAGCCTGTACAACGCGGCCTTGCCGGCCTCGCAGGTGGGTTGCAACTGGACACCGGGTGCTGCTGCCCCCAACCAGGTGGCGTGCTACTGCTTCTGCGATGTGCCGCCCAAGGAGATGGTGGCCAATCTGCCCTTCAGCTTCCAGGGCGGCGCGGCACAGAAGATTGAAGTCCCCGCCACCTACTTCACGGCCAACGCCTGGGTACAGCCGGCTTCACAGTCACCGCTGGCCTTGCCCACCAGCGCCTTCACCGTTCAAGCCTGGTGCAATCCGGTCAGCGGTATCAGCCTGCCCATGACGGTGGCCTGCGCGGGCACGCAGGACTTGAATCAAGCCGTCGCGATCAGCCTGGTCCCCGTGTCCGGCACTGGCTACGCCGTGAAGGCCCAGTGTGGCGGCACGTTCATCCAAGGAGGTCAGGTCGCCGCGGGAAGCATGGGCAACATCGCCCTGACTTTCGACGGCAGCACGCTGAGCCTCTATCTCAATGGCGCCCTCATCACCTCCCAGGCGTGCGCGCCCGCCGGCGCCATCACCGGACCGACCTTGGTGGGGATAGGCGCGATCTCCACCACCCCCAACTTCAGCAACTGCTTCCAAGGCGACATCCAGACCGTCGACTTCTGGTCGCAGTGCCTCACGCCAGCGCAGATCACGCAGTACATGACGGAAGACCCCAGCGCCCAAGCAGGCTGTCTGGCGTCGTACCAGCTCTTCGCACGTCCTCTGGATGGCGTCACGCAGCGGGCGATGGTGGCGGTGGGCTCGCCGCAGCTGCGCACCAGCTACCTCGCGCCACCCACGGGCATGCAGACGCCCCAGCGCCTCATGACCTCGGCGTCCGCGCAACAGCCGACCCTCGCAAGCGCGGTGGCATTGCCCACCTTGGCTGGAAAGGTCACGCCGGGTCAGATTGATGCGTGGGTGAAAGACCTGGAAGACTTTCTCTCTCCCTACGCCAACCATGCAGGCGCAGCCACCTTGGCCCCGGAACTGCGCACCCGCCTTGAAGCCTTGGCCCGTGGCGAACACCCGGCCGAAGGCCACCTGGTCTTCAACCGTCTCGAAGGGACGGAATGGGTCTTCTACCACCGCCACAATGGCCTAACCACGGTGTGTCTGCGGCTCAAGGCCTCGGACACCACGACCTGCGGCGCGTGGTACATCTCATTGATACTGACCTTGATCCTGGGCATCCTGGCCGTATTCGGCGTTTCCCTGTCGAGTCAGCGGCTCAGCGGAGCCGTGGTGCGCTGGGTCAATCGCTACCCCAATCTGGTACGGGCCTTTGCAGATACCTTGCAAGGTGAGGTCACCGCACGCAGCCTGGTCGTCGGCTTGCGCGCCTTGGTGGTGGGAGATACGTTCACCTCCCTGCTGTGGGATGTAGCGGCCAGCATGAGCTGGTGGGAGCTGTTGTTTCTCGGCCTGAGCCTGGCCCTGAGTTTTCTCGAGATCATCTTTCCCAACCCCACCACGGCCGTGTGGGCGTCGCTCAAGCTTGGCCAACTGGTGGTCGCCTGCGCGCAGTTGGTGGTTGTCCTGAGCGAAAAACCCAAGGACTGCTGATCGGATCCCGACTAGCGTGGTGCGGCGCGGACGAATCCGCTCACCAGCGCCGCGAAGGTCGCGGGCTCTTCCACGTTGCTCATGTGGCCGGTGTCCAGCGCGACGAAGTCCGCCGCGGGGAGGGTGGCGGCGACGGTCCGCACCGCGGCCAGCGGCACGGCGCGGTCGGCCGCGCCGGCGATGACCAGCGCGGGGCACTCGATGGCGGACAGGACCGCGAGGTGGTCCAGACGCTGGATCGTGCGCACCGCCTGGCGGTAGCCCTCGCGGCTCGTCGAGCGCACCAGGCCTTCGAGCCAGCGCGTCGTCGTCGGCGACGCCTGCGCCACGACCGGCGACAACCAGCGGTCGACCGTGGCGCGCACGTGCTGCTCGACCGGCGCGGCGTCGTAGTCGCTCAGCCGACGCTCCCAGAGCGCGGCCCCCTCCGCGCTGGTGGTCGAACCGGCGTGCGCCAGCACCAGCGAGGCCGTGCGCGACGGATGCCGCAGTGCGAAGGCCTGCGCCACCATCGATCCCCAGGAGGTGCCGACCAGCGTGACGCGCGACTCGCCGTGCGCGTCCAGCGTGGCCGCCAGCGCGTCGGCGACATCGGCCAGCGTGGCATCGCCGGCCAGCGGGGCGCTCTCGCCGTGTCCCGGCAGATCCACGCAGAGCAGGCGGAAGGCCGGTCGCCACGCGTCCAGCTGCGGGGTCCACAGGGCGCCGCTGGTGCAGATCGCGTGCAGCAGCACCAGGGTGCGAGGGGTGTCCGCGTCGCTCCGCCCATCGCGTCCGTCGCGTCCGTCGCGTCGCACATGCAGCGGCGCCAAGGCATGGGGGAGGGGGAAGGGCAGTCGCGCTTCGCTCACAGCGTCCACTCCGCCAGGCCGATGCCGGTGTACCAGCGGCTGATCGCGCGGTAGAAGATCGGCCGGCAGGGCCGCCCGTCCGCCGCGCCGTGGGCCATCAGCCAGGTGCGGATCTCCTCCGCCCCGTTGCCGGCGGTGTGCACCCGGTCGCGTGCGAAGCTCACCAGCTCGTCGGTGTCGCCGCTGACCAGCCGCTCCAGCAGTCCGCGGTCGAAGTCCTCGTTCACCAGGCCCATGCGCGGCGTCGCGATGTCGTGGCTCAGGCCGCCGGTGGCAAGGATGGCCACGCGCTCGCAGCCGGCATGGGCGTGGACGGCGCGGCGCAGGAAGCGCCCCCAGTCCACGCAGCGCCGCATCGTGGGCAAGGGCGGCTGCACGCAGTTCACCATCAGCGGCACCACGGTCACGCCAGGCACCAATCCGGCCAGCAGCAGCGGCGTGAGCGCACCGTGGTCCAGGGTCAGGTCGATCGAGAACGACGGATCGAAGCCGTCCTCCAGCGCCTGGCCGATCAGATGGGCGCCCAGCCCCGCGTCGCCACGCAGGGTCTGGCGCTCGGCCTTGAGCCAATGCTCGACGGGCGTCTCGTACTGCGCCGCGGCGCCGATGCAGAAGGCCGGGAAGTTGTCGAAGAAGAAGTTGTGGACGTGGTCGTCGGAGATGACGATCACCGCGTCCGGCCGCGCGTCGGCGATGCGCCGGCCCATGGTCTCGAAGGCGTCGAAGACCTCGCGCCGTTCCTGCTCGGGCACGGCCTCGGGGAAGTTGAGCATGACCGGCGTGTGGCTCGCCGCGAAGATGCCGACAAGTTCAGCCATGGGCGCTCTCCTTCGCGCCCACGGCGCGCAGCGAGGCGAGGAAGGCCGGCTCCGGGATGTGCAGACCGAGGCAATGCGCGCGCAGCAGATACGGGTTGGCGCCCGCGAGGTACATCGCGCCGATGTCGTTGGTGCGGATGGCGGTGCGCAGCGCGTCGTCCAGCGGAACCGCGGACAGGTAGGCGGCGGCGTCGGTGCGGTAGCTCGCCAGCTGGCCCGCGTCGTGATGCACGTCGTAGAGCACGCGATTGAGCCAGTAGGCCGAGGGGGAGGGGATGCGCTGCACCCAGTTGCCGGCGCCGCTCATGCCGCCTCCGAGCCGCTGGTCAGGTGCCCGTGCAGCCAGGTCACGATGGTGGGCAGCGTCTGCGGCGTGTTGCCCATGTGGCCGCCGGGGAAGAAGCGGACCGCCTTGGGGCTGCCGTGTTCGGTGAGCAGGTGGATGTCGGCGATCGGGCACTGGCGGTCCTCCTTGCCGTTGACCAGAAGGAGCGGGGCGCTCGGCTGGTCCAGCAGGCCCTGGTCCACCAGGGATAGGCGTTTGAAGAAGGCCAGGTACTCGGCGTCGTCGCGCGCGCCCAGCATGCGGCAGCGGGTCTCGACCAGCTCCATCAGGTAGCTGTCCGGATAGCGCGAGGCCTCCACCCACTCCGGCTGGAACATGTGGTGCGCGCCGCCGCCCCAGTTGACGGCGGCGGTGACGCGCTCGGGCAGCAGGTGCGCGAGCTTCGTCGCCCAGTAGCCGCCGAAGGAGCGGCCCAGCAGCCCGAGGCGGTCGCCGCGAAGGTCTTTCTGCGCGGCGGCCCAGCCCATCACCGGATAGAACTGGCGTTCTGCGTCCTGCACGCCGCGCACGGGCGATTCGCCGGTGCCGGCGTTGTCCATCGCGATGGTGGCGATGCCGGCGGCGAGGAAGGCGTTGCACGCGGCGGTCATCTGTTCCTTCCACGCATCGACGCCGCCCCACATCAGCACCACGGGCGGACGCGCGACGCCGGCGGGACGGCGCACCAGGAAGACGATCTCCCGGCCTTCGCCCTCGCGGCCGTCGAAGGGCAGGGTCACCCGTTGCACGGGGTCGGGCCACAGCGCGCCCGCGGCGACGTAGGTCTCGCGCTCGGCCTGGGCGCAGCGTTCCTTGGCCGGATGGTTGGGGCAGGGGAAGCGGCCCATGAAGTAGTAGCCGCTGGCGGCCATGTACGCGGCGGCGGCGGCGCTCCTGTCGCCGCTGTCGCGCGCCTGGTCGGCGCGATGACGCGCCTCGTCGCCGGCGCGTCCCCACACGGCGGCCCAGGCCTCGCCGTCCAGGCCTTCGAGCTGGTCGATCAGCCGCAGCCCTTCGACGGGATCGATCAGGTTCATCGGATGGACCTTGGCGGCGAGCTTGTCCTTCATCCACTGCTTGGCCTCGGCCAGCGTCTTGGGACGGCCTTGCACGTTGCCGGAGACGGGGTGCTGTTCAACGGTTGTCATGAGCGATTCCTCTCGGGTGGTTCAAGCGCCCGGCCGTGCGCCATGCTCGTCGGTGGCGGTCGATCCGGGCCTGCGGGCATGCTAGGAATCGCGGGCGCGCCGGCTTTCTCCGGCGCGCAGGGATCGTTGACTGGATGTGCAGCGGGACTGCGGCGGTGCCGGCGCCGGACCGGGCCGTCCGCCTGGAAGCGCCCCGATGCCGGCCGAGTCAAAACCGCCGACGCTCCTGGACAAGCGCGGGTGAGGGCGCTGGCTACGCTGCCCGCATCGCCGGGAGCCCGGACACGCGGTGGTCGCGTGGGTCGGGCCGACTCCAGGCAGAACAACAGGAAACAGCATGCAGCAGCGACGCGCATTGATCGTGGGCGGAGGCATCGGGGGCATGTCGGCCGCGATCGCCCTGGCCGAATCGGGCGTGGACATCGAGCTCATCGACCTGGACCCGCAATGGCGGGTCTACGGCGCGGGCATCACCATCACCGGGCCGACGCTGCGGGCGTTCAAGGCGCTGGGGGTGCTCGAGGACATCATGGCCAAGGCTTACACGGGCCACGGCATCCAGGTGTGCGGCGTGGATGGCGCGCCGTTGCGGGTGCTGCCGACGCCCGTGCGCGAGCAGGACGGCATCCCCGGCTGCGGCGGCATCCTGCGGCCGCTGCTGCACACGATCCTGTCGACACGGGTGCGCGCCGCGGGGGTGCAGGTGCGGCTGGGGCTGTCGGTGGCGCGTTGCGACGATGACGGCGACGGCGTCTCGGTGACGTTCACCGACGGGAGCTCGGGGCGCTTCGATCTCGTGATCGGCGCGGACGGGCTGTTCTCGCGCGTTCGCGACCTGATCTTCCCCGACGCGCCGCGTCCGGCGTTCACGGGGCAGAACGCGTGGCGGCTGAAGCTGCCGCGTCCGGATGGCATCGACCGGCGGCATTTCTTCCTCGGCGGTCCGTACAAGGTCGGGCTGACGCCGGTGTCGGCCGACGAGATGTACCTGTTCCTGCTGCAGAACTCGACGGAGAAGCTGCGGGTGCCCGAAGCGGATCTGCACCTGCGTCTGCGCGAACTGCTGAGCGCCTACGGCGGCGTGCTGCGGGAGATCGCCGAGGGGCTGTCGCCGCGTTCCGAGATCGTGCTGCGACCGCTGGAGGCGTTCCTGATGCCCGGACCGTGGTACCGGGGTCGGGTGTTGCTCATCGGCGATGCGGCGCATCCGACGACGCCGCAGCTGGCGTCCGGCGCCGGACTGGCGGTGGAGGATGCGCTGGTGCTGCGGGACTGCCTGGACGAGTCGACGGACGTCGAGTCGGCCTTCGAGCGCTACATGGCGCGGCGGTACGCACGCTGCCGGCTGGTGGTGGAGAACTCACTGGAGATCGGCCGCCGGGAGCAGGCCGGGCGGCCGATCGAGGAACAGACGCAGTTGGTGGAGCAGTCGCTGGAGGTGCTGGCGCAGCCGATCTAAGCGGACCCTGTGGCGCACTCCGCCACCTGAATCCGTATAGTCACATAATGCACATTGTCAGTCTTATGGATGGCGGAAGGTGCCGGAGCGCCTCCTGCCATTTGCCTCAGTTCCCGGCTGGAAAGTCGGTCGAGAACGCCGTCTCCTTCTGGGATTCCAGCTCCGCCAGACGTGCGGTCAATGCCCGGTGCATGGCGGAGTACGCGTCGCTTCCGAGCGCCAGACGTTTCGGCGCCGGTGTTTGATCCACGCTGTCGATCATCAGCCGGACCATCTGAGCCGGGTCTCCCTGCGGCTGCACGGTCGCTTCCTCGATCATGCGATGCACCTGCGCGATCGGCGTCGACGCATAGGCTTCCAGCCAAGCCCCCAGCTGCGAACCTCCGTAGCGGAACTCGGTGCGAGCCCCTCCCGGTTCCACCAGCGTCGCTGCGATGCCGAAGGCGGCTACTTCCAGGTTCAAGCCTTCAATGAAGCCTTCGATGCCCCATTTGGTGGCGTGGTACAGCGAGCCGCCTGGAAATGCGGCTTGGCCGCCGACCGAGGACAGCTGCAGGATCCGTCCGCCGCCTTGAGCCCGCAGATGCGGTAGCGCGGCGCGCGCCACCTGGATGGACCCCAGCAGATTGGTGTCGAGCTGGCGTTCCACCTGCTCGTCGGTGAACGATTCCGCCGCGCCGAAGAGTCCGTAACCGGCGTTGTTGACGATCACGTCGATGCGTCCCAGATCAGCGAACGCCTGCGTGACGACGCGTCGGACGGCGTCGCCATCGGTGACATCGAGCAGATGAAGCGAAAGACGATCTCCGTGCTTCGACTTCAGATCGGCGACCGCAGCGTGCTGTCGAACCGTGCCGACGACACGGTCGCCGCGCGCGAGCAGTTGCTCGGTCATGTGACGGCCGAAGCCGCTGCTGATGCCTGTGATGAACCAGGTTCGTTCTGTCATGGGAACTCCTTCAGGAACTTGTGGAGGAAAGGAACATGTCGCCACGATAGGCTCACGGTTCTGGACTTTGAATATCGTGGCGTCCAGTTCTGTTGCTCCATAATCCAGACGTGGCCGATGATCCGTTCTCCGATGTCCTGAGGTTGATCGACGCGAAATCGCTCGTGTCGGGCAGCCTGATCGCCGATGGCGACTGGGCGATCCGCTTTCCGGCATCGGATCGCGTGAACTTCTGGGGCATCGTCCACGGCAGCTGCTGGTGCGCGATGGAGGGGGCGGACCGCCCTCTTCTGCTTGAGCCCGGCGATTTCCTGTTGCGTGCGTCGCCGCGCACGGCCGTGCTGGCGACGGACCTTCAAGCGAAGCCCATTGACCTCGCCGACATCCCCGTCTCCGCAACGGGAAACCTTCGCCGCCTGGGCGACGGTGACGGCGAGGGCGAAGGCTTCTCGATGGTGGGCGGCAAGGTCGATCTCGATGAGACCTTGGGAGCTGCGCTACTGGCGTCGCTTCCGACGACGGTGCTGATCAAGCACGGGTCGCCGCATGCGGCGGTTCTTCAGGATCTGCTCGCGCAACTCGTGCGCGAGCGGACCGAGGCGCGGCTGGGTGTCGCCGCGGCATCGGCCCACATCGCCCATCTCATGTTCATCCAGATCCTGCGCGCGCATCTGGAGTCGGACGCGGCGATCGCTCCGGGCTGGCTGCGTCTGCTGGGCAACCAGCGTCTCGCGCCTGCGGTGCAACTGTTGCACGCGGCGCCGGAACGTTCCTGGGGGCTGCACGAGCTCGCAAGCGCTTGCAGCATGTCGCGCGCGAGCTTCGCCGCGCATTTCAAGGCCAGCGCCGGGCTCGCGCCGCTGGCCTATCTGGCGCAGCTCAGGATCCGGCTGGCCGCAAGAGCCCTGGTGGAAAGCGATGCCCGGATCTCGACCGTCGCATTCTCCCTGGGCTATGCGTCCGAGAGCGCCTTCAGCGCCGCGTTCAAACGGATCGTGGGCGAGGCGCCGGCGCGCTATCGGCGCGCGAGGCGGCCGGAGAAGAACGTCCCGGAGCCCCCCCCCAGTTAGCTAAAGAAGGTCGACGCTGGCCCGTGTCAGGCGCCAGTCATGCGTCCTCAAAAGGAAGGATGACATTCGCAAGCTAATTCAATCGAATCGTGCATACCTCGGGAGGATCTATGCCTTCGACTGCGAGCCTAACGTGCCATGCGGATGACGGCACTCTACGCGAATCGGAATTGGTCGACGCCCTCATGCGATACGGCGGTGAACAAGCACGCATCGTTCGGACCAACCCGAAGCTCTTGAAGACGACGTTCGATTTGCTGAGATCAATCGAAAGGCAAAGCTACCTAGCGGGCATCTCTGCCGTCGCCAGCGGTGCAGCCAATATGACCAAAGCGGCGAATGCTGATCGGCGTGTGGTGGATGGGGTGCGTTCCGCCTCCTACATGATCTCGATTTTCAAGTACTCGAAGACATTGGCAGACGTCTCCAAGCTCTCTGGCCCGGGCGCCGTTGGCGTGTTCGTCACTTCCAATGTGCTGGCGAAGGTGGGCTTAACGATGACGTTGATCGGGACGGAGGGCGAGAAAGCGGCATGTATCGGCGCCTATACCGAGCTGGTCTCGTCCGTCGTGATGACAGAGATGCTGCTTCCTGCCGCAGCGCTGTCAGGGGTTGGGCTCGCACTATTGCTCATCTCCATCACGCTGCAGACTTACAACGCCTACTTGGTCTGCAATCCGCCGCCCAAGGCGGCCCCGACGTTGAAATAGTTTGTGGCCGGACGCGTCACCGACGCAGCAGCGGATCAGCGCGGCTTGAGGTAGCTTCCCGGGGCGGGACACGACTCGGAGGAGCACGCATGATCCAGACCTTCCAACGCCGCCTCCCCAACGGCATCACCCTGAGCTGCCGCGCCGCCGGCGAGCCCGGCAGGCCGCTGATGGTGCTCCTGCACGGCTTCCCCGAGGCGGCGTTCATCTGGGACGAGTTGCTGACGTTCTTCGCCGACCCCGCGCACGGCGGCTACCGCTGCATCGCGCCGAATCTGCGCGGCTTCGAACGATCGAGCGCGCCGAAAGAAGTCGCTGCCTACAAGGCCCAGCTCCCGATCCAGGACATCCAGCAGCTCGCCGCCTCCGAACGCGCCGACGGCACGATCGCCGCGCTCGTGGCGCATGACTGGGGCGGGGCCTTCGCCTGGGGTTTCGCCAACGCCTTCCCGGCGTTGATCGGCAAGCTGGTCATCATCAACTCGCCGCATGCGGGCACCTTGTCCCGCGAGCTGCGCAACAGCGAGGCGCAGCGCGAGGCCAGCGCGTACATGAACTTCCTCGCCCGGCCCGATGCCGAGGCGCTGCTCGCTGAAGACGACTTCCAGCGTCTGTGGACGTTCTTCACCAACATGCAGGCCGGCCCCGACGGCTTCGGGTGGCTCACCGAGGACCTCAAGCAGCAGTACCGCGAGGTCTGGCGCGCCGGACTCACCGGCGCCTGCAATCTCTATCGCGTGACGCCGATGAAGCCGCCCTTGCCCGGTCAATCCATCGACGCCATCCCGGTGCTGCCGCGCGAGCGCCTCATGGTGACCATGCCGACACTCGTGTTCTGGGCATTGGACGACACCGCGCTGCTGCCCGGACTGCTCGACGGGCTCGAGGACTACGTGCCGCGGATGGCGCTCATCAAGGTGCCCGGCGCCACGCACTGGATCGTGCATGAACAGCCGCAGCTGATCGCGAGCGAGATCGAGCGCTTCCTGCGGCAACCGGCCTGAGCCCCCTCCCCGCGCTCACCACGCCCTGGCGTCACCGAGCAACCGGCTCGGCGTTGAGCGCGCGATCCAGAGCTTCCTTGTAAGCCTCCTTGCGCTGCGCCTTCTCCTCGGCGCTGACCACGGCGACGCACTTGCGGCGCTTGACCATGCTGCCGAGTTCAGGTTCCCGACTCTCGCAGTCGACCGCCGCATTGGCGGGCGGCTTTACCGGCGTCACAGACGGATCCGGCTTCTGGGAAGCGCAACCGACCAGGCTCGCGAGGCAGATCGAGACAGCGAACAAGCGGAACATGCAAAACCTTCAATTGATCGCCGACCGAGCGGCATGTGGGGGCGAAGCCCGTCGCATGAAGAGGGTGTGAAGCACTCATCAAGGACGCATGAAGGCGCGAGTCTATGCATTCCGCGGCGGCCGCTCAAGACGAGCGACCTAAGGACTAACTCTGCCCTCCCCCCGCCTTGAACCTCGCCGCGTGTCTTACCTGCCAGAGTCGGCCAGCAGCGTCGCCAGCGCCTCTTTCCACAGCGTTGCCACCGTGTGCGAGCCGTGCCCGCGCGTGGCCGGGCTGAGCGGAATGACGATCGCCTTGCCGCGCGGAACGCGTTGGATCTCCCGCTCCAGCAGGGCCAGCTCGGGTGGGTTGATCAGGTCGTCCGCCGAATTGACCGCCAGCAGCGGCGCCTTGATCCGCTCCAGTCCCGGGTTGGGGTCGTAGTCGCGCGAAGACTCCAGCGCGTAGAGCGTGTCGTTGGCATCGCTGTTCTTCTCGCCGCTGGCCACGGCCGCGGCGATGGCCGCGTCAGCGGCGGCCAGGGTCGGCCATTGCTGCTGACGCAGCACCGGGTTGCTGGACATCAGCATCAGCATTTCGCTCGCCGTGCCCAGGCTGGGCGGCTGGCGCTTGTAGTTGCCGCCCTGCCAGGCCGGGTCGTTCCGGATCGCATCGATGACGACCCGGCGCCACAGCCGGTTGCGGCCGGCGATCTGCGTCGGCAGGCTGGCCAGCGGCATCAGCGCATCCATGAAGTCCGGATAGCGCTGGCCCCACAGCCACGTGTGCATGCCGCCCATCGAGGTGCCCATGACCAGGCGCAGATGATCGACCTGGAGGCCCTCGGTGACCAGCAGGTACTGCGCCCGCACCATGTCTTCGTAGCCGTAGCGCGGGAATCTCGCCCGCAGGCCGTCGCTGGGCTTGGACGAGGCGCCGTGGCCGATGCCGTCGGGCAGGATCAGGTAGTAGCGGCTGGCGTCCAGCAGCGCGCCGGCACCGAACAGTTCGCCGGAGAACTCGGGCCGGATGAACTGCCCTCCGGTGCCGCCGGTGCCGTGCATGATCAGCACCGCATTGCTGACGCGGCCGCTGGCGTCGCGCTGCGGCTTGCCCAGCGTGCGGTAATGCAGCTTGAGCTCGGGCAGCACCTCGCCGCTGGCGAAGCGGAAGTTGCGGGCGATGAAGTCGCCCTCCACGGGCACTGGATCCTCAGCCGCCCACGCGGGGCCAGCGAGCAGACCACCGGTCAGCAGGATCAGGCACAGGCGCTTGAAGAACGGGAACATGGCGGAGGCTCCAGATCAGTGGGGGTCGATGTCACGCACCAGGCTCATCACCTTGGTGGTGATGATGTCCACCGCCGGACCGTTGGCCCCGTGCGGCAGGATGACGTCGGCATTGCGCTTGGTCGGCTCGATGAACTGCTTGTGCATCGGGCGCACGGTTTCCAGATACTGGTTCACCACGCTCTCGGTGCTGCGCCCGCGTTCCTGGATGTCGCGCTGGAGCCGGCGGATGAAACGCACGTCGGAGGCGGTGTCCACGTAGATCTTCAGCGACATCAGCTTGCTCAGCTCGGGGTCGTACAGCGCGTAAAGGCCCTCCACCACGACCACCGGCGCGGGCTTCACCGTGATGGTCTGCGAGGAACGGTTGTCGGCCGCGAAGTCGTACACCGGCATCTCGATCGCCTCCCCCTTGCACAGCGACGCCACGTGCGCCGTCATCAGCGGCCAGTCGAAGGCGTCGGGGTGGTCGTAGTTCTGCTGCCGCCGGTCTTGCGGCGACATGTGCGACTGGTCCAGGTAGTAGTCGTCCAGCATCACCACCGCCACCCGCTTGGGCCCGATGGAGGCCAGGACCTGGCGCGTCACGGTCGATTTGCCGCTGCCGCTGCCGCCGGCAACGCCGATCACGAAAGGCTCGTTGTTGGTTTTATTCATGGAGATCTTCGCCACGCCTTCAGTCGCGGCTCCGGTTCGCAATTTGCAGAGCATTCCATTATCGGAGACCGGGTCCTCACGCTGCCGCAGGGCTTTCCATTCGCTTGCCTCCCCATGTGCGCCCATGCGCTCCCCTCATCCGGCCTTGAACCTCGCCGCGTACCCCTGCGCCTTGAACTGCTCGATCACGTGATCGACGAACACCCGCACCTTGGCCGGCACCAGCCGGCGGCTCGTGTAGTAGATCGCCAGCGGCAGCGCGTCGGCGTACCAGGCCGGCAGCACGCGCACCAGCTCGCCGCGCTCCAGGAACGGCCAGGCATGCGGCATCGGCAGCATCGCGATGCCCATGCCGTTGGCCGCCGCGCGCGCCATCGCCTCCGGATCGTCCAGCACCATCACCGGCCGCACGCTCGCGACTTCCTCCTGGCCCGCATTGTTCTTCAAGGTCCACGGCACCAGTCGTCCTGAGCCCAGCGAACGTCGCAGCAACCCGCGATGGCGCACCAGATCCGCCGGCTGCTTCGGTACCGGATTGGCCGCCAGATACGCCGGAGCCGCCACCAGCACGATCCGCAGCCGCGCCAGCTCGCGCGCGATCAGCGCGTCCGTCAGCTCGATGCCGCCGCCGATGGCGACGTCGAAACCCTCGGCCACCAGATCGACCTGGCGGTTGTCGAAATGCAGGTCCGGCACGACATCCGGATAGCGCCGCACGAACGCTTCCATCATCGGCACGAAGTACTCGCGTCCCACCGTATGGGCCAGCGCGACCTTCAAGGTCCCGGCCGGCTTGCCCGCGCCCTGCCTCAGGTCGGTCAGCGCGTCGCCGATCTCGCTCCACGGCCGGCGCACCTGCGCATACAGGCGCTCGCCGTCGGTCGTCAGCGCCAGGTTGCGCGTGCTGCGCTGGAACAGCCGCACGCCCAGCCTCACTTCGAACTGCGCCACGCTCTTGCTGACCGCCGCCGGCGTCAGCCCCAGCCGTCGCGCGGCCGCGGAAAAGCTGCCCTCGTCGGCGGCGGCGATGAAGGCATCGAGGGTGCTGCTGAGTTCTGTCGACATGGCGCCAGCTTATACCAACGGTTGAAACTGAACACGCCGCTTTCCAACTACCGCAATCAGGTGCCGACGGCCATAGTTCATCCCATCAACCACCCCTCTCCGAAAGGAAACGTCATGAGCACCACCACCAACACCGCCGCCAAGACCACCACCAACGGCACGAACGGCGTCCTGGCCGGCAAGGTCGCCTTCATCCACGGCGGCTCGCGCGGCATCGGCGCGGCCTCCGCCCGCCGTCTGGCCCGCGACGGCGCGACCGTCGCGATCGGCTACGCGGCGTCGGCCATCGCCGCCGAAGCGCTGGTCGAAGAGATCAAGGCCTCCGGCGGTCAGGCGATCGCCGTCAAGGCGGACGCCAACGACGCCGCCGCCCTCACCCGCGCCATCGACGGCGTCGCCGACCGCTTCGGCCGACTGGACATCCTCGTCAACAGCGCCGGCGTGCTGGCCGTCGCGCCGCTGGACCAGTTCACGCTGGAGGACTTCGACCGCACGGTCTCGGTCAACGTGCGCTCGGTGTTCGTCGCCACGCAGGCCGCCGCCAAGCACATGCGCGAAGGCGGCCGCATCATCAACATCGGCAGCACCAATGCGCAGCGCATGCCCTTCGCGGGCGGCGCCGTCTACGCGATGAGCAAGTCCGCGCTGGTCGGTCTGGTGAAGGGCCTGGCCCGCGACCTCGGCCCGCGCGGCATCACCGTCAACAACGTGGCCCCCGGCCCGGTCGACACCGACATGAACCCGGCCGACACCGAGTTCGCCGCCGGCCTGCACGGCCTGATGGCCCTGCCGCGTCACGGCAAGGCCGATGAGATCGCCGCGATGGTGGCCTACCTCGCGGGCCCGGAAGCGGCCTTCGTCACCGGCGCCGACCTGCTGATCGACGGCGGCTTCGCGGCCTGAGTCGGGCGTCCTGAGTTCCGCCATCGGCATCCGGTCAGCGCCGGATGCCGATCGCGGCTCACTTCAACCCCAGTCTCCCGAGCTTCTTGATCAGCCCCGCCCGGGAGATCCCCAGCCGCCGGGCGGCCTCGGACTGGTTGCCCTCGGTGGCCTGCATCGCCTCGCTGATGAGCCGGCGCTCCAGCTCCGTCATCGCCTGGTCGAGCAGGCCGCCGCGATCGTCGCCGTCGATGCCCGCGGGCGTCGGCGACGCCGTCACCGGCCCCTCGCCGGCCGCGAGCGACAGCGCCTCGGCATCCACGTCCTGCTGCCCCGGCAGTAGCAACGCCGCCGCGGCATCAACCACTGCCTTCAGTTCGCGCACGTTGCCGGGCCACTCGCGAGCAGTCAGCCACGCCATCGCGCCCGCCGCGATGCCCGCGCCGCGCTGCCGGGCAAAACTCGCCGCCAGCACCGGCACGTCGCCGCGCCGTTCCGCCAGGCCCGGCGTCCGCAGCACCACGCCCTTGAGCCGGTAGTACAGATCCTCGCGGAACTCGCCGGCACGCACCATCGCCTCGAGATCCCGGTGCGTCGCCGCGACCACGCGCACCTCGCTGGTCTTCGTCACGCGACCGCCGACCGGCATGTACGTGCCTTCCTGCAGGAAACGCAGCAGCTTGACCTGCATCGCCGGCGGCATCTCGCCGACCTCGTCGAGGAACAGCGTGCCGCCGCGCGCCACCTCCACCAGGCCCGGCTGATCGCGGTAGGCGCCGGTGAAGCTGCCCTTCATGTGGCCGAAGAGCTCGCTCTCGAGCAGCTCCGCCGACAGCGCGCCGCAGTGCACCGGCACGAAGGGCGCCGCGGCCATCGGACCGTGCTCATGCAGCGCCCGCGCGACCAGTTCCTTGCCGGTGCCCGTCGGTCCGAGCACCAGCACGTTCACGCGCGTCGGCGCGACGCGCCGGATCATCGCCCGCAGCGATTGCAGCGCCGGCGACTGGCCGACCAGCCCCATCGAGTCCTCGCCCTGCTGGCGCCGCAGCTGCGCCAGCTCCGTGTCGAGCCGGCGCTTGCGCAGCGCCCGGTCGACGACGAAACGCAGCAGATCCGGGTCGATCGGCTTGGCCAGGAAGTCCCAGGCGCCGAGGTCCGCCGCACGCAGCGCGAGCTCATGCTCGGCGTGACCGGTGAGCACCACGACCGGCGCGCCGCTGAAGCGCGGGATCAGGGTCAGGCCTTGCTCGGGGTCCATGCTGGGCGGCATCGCCAGGTCCAGCAGCACGAGGTCGGGCTGCTCGCGCGCGAAGGTCGACAGCGCCTCCTCGCCGTCGCCCGCCGTGAGGACCTCGTGCCCCAGGTTGCGCAGGAAACCGCCGCCCAGGCGCTGGAACGCGGCCTCGTCGTCGACGAGCAGGACGCGGCCGTGGATCGGGGACGTCGACGAAGACGTGGAAGAGGAACTCATCGCGGCAACTCCAGCGTGAAACAGGTCGTCCAGGGCGGACGGGACGTCAGCGCGGCGCGCCCGCCGTGCGCCTCGGCGATGCGCGCGACGATCGCCAGTCCCAGTCCGGTGCCGCCCGGGCTGCGCGAGGCGAAGGGTTCGAAGAGACGTTCCCGCAGCTCCTGCGGCACACCGGCGCCGTCGTCGCAGACATGCAGCCGAAGGAGCGCGCCGCCGGGACCGGTGGCCGGCTTGTCGTCCAGCTCGATGTCGATCTCGCAGCCCGCTGCCGACGCGCCGCGCGCGTTCTCGATGAGGTTGATCAGCGCCTGCTCGAGGCGCCTCGGGTCGAGGCTCTCCACCCAGACCTCGCCCGGCCACGCGGCCGACAGGCGAGCGCCGGGCTGGCGGCGGATCACGCCCTCGATCAGGGATCGCAGCTCCACGCGCTCGCGCTGCAGCCGCCAGGGCTTGGCGTAGTCCAGCAGATCGCTGGTGAGGTGCGCGATCCGCGCCACCTGCGCGCCGACCTCCTGGCGCGTCTCCGTCGGCGCCATCGCCACCGCCATGCCGATGATGTTGAGCGGATTGCGGATGTCGTGCGCCACGGTCGCGGCCAGCGCGCCCAGTTCGGCGAGCCGCGCCTGGACCTGGCGGTCACGCTCGCGCGCGGCGGCCTGCTGCGCCTGCTCGACGCGCAGCGCCGCGTCGGCCAGCACGGTCGCGAACAGCTCCGCCACGTGGCGTTGTCCGGGCGGTGCCGCCTCCCACGCCGTCCAGCGCGGCGTCCACGACACGCCGTCGCGATGCATCGTCAGCGCGGGGCGATCCGTCGAAGGCAGTGCGCGATCGGCGGTCTCCACGCCCTCCTCCATGCCCTGCTCGACGCCCTCTTCCACGATCACCGTCACCGACGTGCCCAGGCGACGGCTGAGCAGCGCGGAGGCTTCCGCGCCCAGCCGATCGAGGCTGCCGGCCGCCTGCAGCGTCTCGCGCCAGCGGCCGAGGTCCTGCGCGCTGACCTCGCCGCCCGGGTAGATCAGCCGCTGCACGAAGCGCCGCACCGGTCCGTTCAGCGCCAGGCAGCCGGCGGCGACCGCCAGACCGCTAAGCCAGCGCGACTCGAACGGCAGCACCAGCGGCATCAGCCCGACGATCGCGATGCCCGACGCCAGCAGCAGCGTCCACACCAGCGCCTTGCCGGCCCAGGCGTTCGCGACGAACACGCCGTAGCGCAGGATCCCGTAGACCAGCATCAGCGGATACAGCGGGAAGGCCAGCAGCGGGAACGGATAGACCGGCCAGCGCATCAGCGCGATGGCGTAGCCGCCCAGACAGGCCAGCCCCCACAGGCACGAGGCCGTGACGGCCGCGACCTGACCCCGCGCGGGGCCGCGACCGTCGATGGGCGGTCGCATCAGCGTGCGCAGCAGCACGCCGACGCCGCCCAGCCCGAGCACCACCCACGAGAGGCTGGTGATCACGGCGGCCGGCTCGGCGACGGCCAGGCGGCCCACGTCGGGATGGTCGACGAAATGCGCCGGCCGCAGCACCTGCGACGCCAGCACCGCGACGCCGCCGAGCACGTAGGCCGCGGTGATCCAGCCGCGGCGCAGCGGCGCGCGGCAGAACACCACGCAGAAATGGAAGAACACCGCGGCGGCCAGCGGCGCCGTCGCCAGCACGTGCAGCGAGAACGGCTCGACGCCCGGGCCGAACCAGTTCGGCAGCTCGTTGCCGGAGATCCAGACCGCGATCGCGACCAGGAAGGCCGCCAGCAACCGCCCGCCCGCCACCCGGTCCGCCCAGGCCAGCAGCACGCCCGCCAGCAGCAGCGTCTCGGCCAGCGCCAGCCCCATCGTCACCCGCAGCAGCATGTGTATACGTCGTAGACAGTCGACAGGGCGGAAACTGTATACGACGAACACAGCTGGTGGTTTCGCCCTCAATGGAATCAACGACTTAGACGTGTTTTCAGGGTGGCCCGTTTCTCGCGATAGAGGCAGCATGAACGCCCTCTTCCGCACCCCGCTCCAGCTCCGGTCCCGATTGGCGGCCCTGGTCCCGGCCTCGGCGCCAGCGCCAACGCCGGCACCGGCACCGGCACCGGCCGCCCTCGACCTTCCCGCCCTGATGGGCGCCGAGGCGTGGGCCCGTCTTCCCGCAGCCGTGCAGCGCCGCTTCGGCACCCATGCGGAGCCGGTCTGCTACGCCGGCCGGATGGACCTGCACTGCTCGCGCCTGGGTCGCGTGCTGGCCTGGCTTGCCTGGCCGCTGCGCGGCCCGCTGACGCCCGACTGCGCGAAGGATCTGCCGGTCGAGGTCGCCGTCACGCCCGACGGCCATGGCGGCGTGATCTGGTCCCGCCGGCTGGGTCGCCGGGTCGTCCAGTCGGTCAAGCGCGCGCATCCCGACGGGCCCGGCGTGCTCGAACGCACCCGCGGCGGTCTGGCGATGGCGCTGGACGTCCTGGAGGACGACGGCGCCCTCGTCTTCCAGAGCCGCCATTACCTCTGGTGCCTCGGCCCGGTCCGGCTGCGCCTGCCCGCGCTGCTCAGCCCGGGCCAATGCCGCGTCGAGCACCGCGACCTCGGCGCCGGCCGCTTCCGCTTCACCCTGACCATGACCCACGCCCGCTGGGGCCAGACCTTTCAACAGACCGGCGAGTTCATCGACCCGGTCCAGGAGTCCTGATATGCACATCCTCGATGCCGTCCTGATCGCCCAGGCGCTGCTGGGCGCGTTCGACAACCTCTGGCACCACGAATGGGCCGCGCGGCTGCCGCATCGCCGCGGCGCGCGGCGCGAGCTCGCGCTGCACGCGGGGCGCGAGGCGCTCTACGGCGCCCTCTTCCTCGGCCTGGCCTGGTGGTCGTGGCACGGCACGCTCGCCCTGGCCGTCGCCGCCGTGCTGGCCGTGGAGGTGGTCATCACGCTGACCGACTTCCTCGAAGAGGACCGCACCCGTCAACTGCCGCCCTTCGAGCGCTGGCTGCACACGGTGCTGACGGTGAGCTACGGACTGTTCCTCGGCCTGATGGGACCGCGCCTGATCGAGTGGTGGCAGCAGCCGACGGCGCTGGCGCCCGCGGGACGGGGTCTGGTCTCCTGGGTCTTCACGGCGATGGCTGTCGCCGTCTGGGCATGGAGCCTGCGGAACGCACTGGCCGTGCGGCGTCTGGGCCGCGAGGCCGAGGCGCTGCGCGAGGAGTCCGCGCTGCCGCCCGCACCGCGCCATGCGTCGGCGGTGCTGATCACCGGCGCGACCGGCTTCGTCGGCCAGGCGCTGGTACGGCGGCTGCGCGCGCAAGGTCGTCGCCTGATCGTGCTGTCGCGGGATCCGAAGCAGGCGCGGCTGCAGTTCGGGACGGACATCGCCGTCGTCGGTTCGCTCGACGAGATCGCCGCCGAGACCCGCATCGAGGCCTTCGTCCACCTCGCCGGCGCGCGTGTGCTCGGTCGCCCATGGACCCGCGCCCGTCGGGGCGAACTGATGGAAAGCCGCACCCGCCTGACCGAGCAGCTCCATCGTCTGGTGCGTCGCCTGGAGCGTCCGCCGGCGGTGCTGGTGGCCGCCTCGGCAGTCGGCTTCTACGGCGCGCCGGAATCCGGTGTGGTCTGCGACGAGCGCTCGCCCGCGCAGCGCGGCGTGTTCCAGTCCGACCTCTGCGCGGCCATCGAGCACGAGGCGATGCGCATGGAGACCGTCGGCATGCGCGTCGTGCGGCTGCGCTTCGGCGTGATCCTCGGTCGCGAGGACGGCGCGTATCCGATGCAGGCCCTGGCGGCCCGTTTCGGACTCGCCGCGCGACTGGGCGACGGTCGCCAGCCGGTGCCGTGGATCCACCGGGACGATGCCGTCGGCTTCATCGACTGGGCGCTGCGACGCCCCGACCTGCGCGGCGCCGTCAACGCCGTGGCGCCCGACCTGTGCGACCAGGCGGCGTTCTCCACGGCGCTGGCCGCCTCCTTCGGACGTCGAGCCTGGATGCGGATGCCGGCGGCGCCGCTGCGCGCACTCGCGGGCGAGATGTCGACCTTGTTGCTGGACGGTCAACGTGTCGTGCCGCGCATCGCCCTGGCGAGCGCCTATCCCTACCGCTTCGCGACGCTCGCGGCGGCGCTGCGCGACCTCGCTTCGCATCCCGACGCACCGGTTCGGATGCGGCCCTCCGACGAGGGACGCACTGCCGACGATGCCGCCTCGATGTAACGGCATTCAAGGCGTCATGAGCAGCACCATCCCCACCGCACGCGCGATCACCGTCCCTCCTCCGTCGGCCGACACGCTGAGCGGGCCCTCGAGCGGAACACTCTCCGGACCGCAGTCGGGCTCGCAGACGCCGACGCAGACCACGCCGGCCGCCGCCGATCCGCAGCTCAAGCCGCCTTCGAGCGAACACATCCTGCCCGGCCTGTCCTCGCGGCGCTCGTCGCTGGGCAGCGTGAAGCAGGAGGGCGGCGCCGACAGCGAGCCGGTCCGCTCGCGCCCCTCCAGCCCGCCGCGCCAGACGGCGCCCAAGGTGCTCAGCCGGACGTCCTCGACGAACAGCACCGGCGGCCCCGGCCGCTCGGCCGACGGGCAGGAGCACATCCCCATGACGCCGCTGGGCGGCAATCCCAACGGCAGCAGCAGCTCGCTGTCCAGCGACGCGCAGCGTCCGGTCGGCGCCGCGCCCGGCGGCGCGCCGTCCATCACCGAGCAGCGCCGCTCCTCGGCCACCGAGACGGAACATTCGTCCGCGCTGCCGCACCAGCCGCGCGACGAGATCACCGAGCTGACGCGCGGCATGCCGGGCGCCTTCGAACCGCGGCTCCGCGCCGAACCCGAGGCCGGCCCGCGTGCGCCGGCCGGCCTGTTGTCGCTGCACGCCGAGAGCGTGCCGAGACCGCGCGACGTGAACCCGCGCATCGACCTCGGCGCGCTCGCGCAGAAGCTGCCCGACGACGTCACCGGCTGCGTGGCCTACATGCTCAGCGCGATGCGCCAGAGCCGCGACGACATCCCCGCGTTGGAGACGCTGGCCAAGCAGCAGACCGCGGTGCTCGAGTCGCGCGGCATCCGCACCCGCGACGACTTCGTCGCCGTGCTCCAGCAGGTGCAGTGGCGCGACCAGGGCACGGCGATGATGCACGGCATGGCCTCGGCCAGCGGCTTCAACCTCGGCAGCCTGCCGGTGAACCTGAAGGTGGCCGACCTGACCCTGGCCGGCCTGATGAAGACCATGCCGCAGCTGCCGGTCGCCGTGCCGGCGCTCATCACCGGCGCGGTGATGGGCCTGGCGCTGTCGATGCTGGACGTCGCCTCCGGCGCCGCCGCCGGCAAGACCTTCCACGACGCCTACTTCACCCGCCCGCCGGGCGAGCAGCTGGCCAATCAGCTGCCCGACCACCTCGCCAACGCGAACCCGCCCACCAAGACCAGCCTGGCGAAGGACAACTCGGCGGCGGCGGGCCTGAGCTACGGCGCGGCGCGCAACGGCGCGATCCGCGTGCCGTTGATGGTCGGACTGGAACTCGCCGGGAAACCGGAGGTGCGGGCCAAGGTCGACGGGCTGGTCGATCCGCTGCTGGGCCTGCCGGTGGGCGGCGGCGGCATGCGCATCGCCAAGAACAGCTTCGACGTCACCGCCGGACGCGCGGGCTTCCAGCACTTCCTGGCGCGCGAGGACCTGGGCGACTGCATCGCCCACCTGCAGAAGCCGGGCTCGGAGCAGGTCCTCAGCGCCCTGGCGCGCTTCGGCACCCACGCCGTCAACCTCAAGCAGACCTTCCCTGAAGCGCTGGCCGACACCTTCGCCAGCAAGGTCGGCTACACCTCGCACGGCATCCTCGGCGCCGGCTTCGCCGGCCTGACCGCCATGGTCGCGAGCCTCCCGGCGACGCTGCAGAAGGATCACGGCCTCAGCGAGACGGCGGCCAACATCACGACCCAGTCGCTGAAGTTCGTCGTGCTGCAGGCGCTCTATCACGTGTGGGGCGGTGCCCTCGGCGCGGTCGGCGGCCCCAAGGCGCCGGATCCGGCGGCGGTGTCACACGCCTGATGGACGCCTGACCCGCCCCCGCATCCCTCCTCCGGGGTGCGGCGGCGCATCAATTCGTCACACATTTAAACTTGCCGACCGGCAAATCAAACGAGGACACTCCCTGCGCCTGACCCTCGGATGAGGGACACACACACCACCAATCGCACCAAGACCAACAGGCACGGGAGGGACTGACATGATGGGCAAGGCGTTCGTCCGTGCCCTGCTGGGCAGCGCCTTGCTGACCGCCTGCGTCGGCGGCGGCAACGGCTTCAGCGGACAGCACGGGAGCAGCCTCCGGTTCGCCGCGGGCCACGGAACAGGCGACGACACCGCCGTCGGCACGGACATCGGGCCGGACGACACGACGACGACCTCACCCTTCCTCCTGGCCGCCGAGGGCGCGACGCCGACGCCGCTCTTCGAGCCGCAATCGCCGATCGAGACGCTGCAGTTCACGCTGCCGGACGGCACCCTGGTCACGCGCTTCGGCAACCGCGCCGTGGGTCGCCACGGTCGCGAGCGCGGCGAGGAGTGGAACGAGGCCGGCCAGGGGCCCAACGAGACCGTCGACGAGGCCGGGAAACCGGTCGACAAGGGCCGCGGCGCCTACCTGGGCTTCGTCCCGAACTCCTTCAGGAACCGCACCTGGGGCCTGGAGATCGTCGACGACAGCCGCGTCCCCGGCGTGACCCGGCCCACGCTGAAGGTCAACACCTACAACCCGTCGGTGGACTTCCTGCCGGGCGGCACGGCGTTCTTCCGCGCCTTCGACCGCGTCGGCGTGACCGGCTACGGCTGGATGGACAACGGCACGCTGCTCGACGGGACGGGATCGGTCTGCAAGCCGGTGGGCTATCCGGCCGGCGGCAAGTCCGGCGTCGACCATTGCACGGTCGTGGTGAAGGAGTACCCGGGCCACGTGGGCCTGGGCCAGGACGGCTTCCCGGACGGCAGCGTCGTGGGCGCGCGGGCGCTGAAGATCGGCGATCCGGTCGAGGTGGCGCCGTCGATGTTCTCGACCTTGACGTCGATGCGGGGCCGCGGCGACGCCGGCGGCATCCGCTACTTCGCGGGCGAATGGCTCTATGTCGTCGGGCAAGGCCTGACCCCCTGGCACGGCGTCCAGCCGCGCCTGAACAGCGCGCCGCTGCCGGAGTCCACCCTGTCGGGCGGCCTCGGCTCCGTCTCGTACAACTATTCGGACGAAGGCTTCCGGATGTTCCAGCAGCCGGTGGGCAACATCGGCATGCAGGACATGCAGCGCTTCGTCGACGGCCGGCGCACGGCCCACAGCAGTTTCGTCACCGGCGCGCACGACGAGGCCGGCAACGACCCGATGCCCGCCGTCGCCGACCTGGCGGGCAAGCGCTTCAACGCGGCGTCCTGCGTGCAGTGCCACACCAACAACGGCCGCAGCCCGGCGCCGTTCATGGTGGACCAGCGCCTGGAGGGCATGGCCTTCCACGTGGCCGTCAGAGGGGACGACGGCAGGATCCGTCCGGATCCGCGTTACGGCTCGGCCATCCTGATGAACGCGGCGTCGGCGTCCGGCGCGACGCAGGACGGCGGCAACGCGGTCAAGGTCGCGGGCTTCGAGACCCGCGCCGTCACGCTGGCCGACGGCACGACGGTCGAGCTGCGCAAGGCGAAGTTCGCCTTCGCGGGTCCGACGCCGGAACTCTGGTCCGCGCGCGCCGCGCAGCCGCTGATCGGCGTGGGCCTGCTGGAGGCGGTGCCCGAGGAGGACATCCTGGCCCGCGTGCGGACGAAACCGGACGCCGACGGCGTCCGGGGCCGGGCCAACTTCAGCGTCGATCCGGAAACGGGCGCGACACGGCTGGGCCGCTTCGGCTGGAAGGCGGGCAAGTCCAGCCTCCGGCACCAGGTGGCCGCGGCGCTGCTGAACGACATGTCGGTGACCTCGTCGGTGTTCCCCAACCGCAGCTGCGCGATGGACCCGGCGGGTTGCCGCACGGCCCCGCCGCAGACGGGCATCGCGGAGACCGACCTGGTCGCCCTGACGCAGTACATGCAGCTGCTGGCCGTGCCGGCGCAGCGCAGCCTGGCGAGCGGCTTCCCGAAGGGGGTCGCGCCGATGGAGGAGCACCGCGTAGATCCGGTCCAGGTGGCGGCCGGCCGCAAGGTCTTCGACGCGCTGCGCTGCGCGGCCTGCCACACGGCGGAGATGAAGACGGGCAGCCACCACCCGTTCGCGGAACTGCGCGACCAGACCATCCGGCCCTTCACCGACCTGCTGCTGCACGACATGGGCCCGGGCCTGGCGGACAGCCTGCCGGAGGGGCGCGCACCGGGCAGGATGTGGCGCACCTCGGCGCTGTGGGGCATCGGCTACACCGAGAAGGTGGCGCAGTGGACGCCGGTCGGCTACCTGCACGACGGGCGCGCGCGCAACCTCACCGAAGCCATCCTGTGGCACGGCGGCGAGGCCGAGAAGTCGCGGCAGCGCTTCGAGAAGTTGTCGACGGCGGAACGGGAGGCGCTGCTGGCCTGGTTGCGGTCGCTGTAGACGCCGGACTCAGTCCCTGGTGGTCACGCCGAGGCGCCTGGCCAGCCGCAGGAAATTGCTGCGGTCCATGCCCGCCTCGCGCGCGGCGGCGGCCATCGCGCCGCCGTTGCGTCGCAGGGCGTCCTCGATCCATCGCCGCTGGAAGCGCTCAGTGGCCTCGCGCAGGCCGACGCCCGCACCGGCACCCGCATCGGCATCAACACCGGCTTTGCTCGAGGAGTCGACGTCGACACCGACGTCCACATTGAGGTCTGCGTCTGCGCTGGAGCGGGAGCCGGCGACGACGGCTGCGGCGACTGAAGGTCGCTGCGACGCCGGCGTATCAACGGGCGGCGAAGCCAATCCCAGATGCCCCGGCTCGATGGCGATCCACCGCCCTCCCCGGCCCGCCGACGACAAGGCGCGCAGCGCGGCGCGGCTGATCAGGTGTTCCAGCTCGCGCACGTTGCCGGGCCAGTCGTGACCCAGCAGCGCCTGCGAGGCCGCGGGCGAAAGCCGCAGGTTGCGCGCGCCCAGCCGGTGCTGGTTCTCCTCCAGGAAGCCGCCGGCCAACGCCAGCACGTCGCGGCCGCGCTCGCGCAGCGGCGGCACGCGCAGCGGGTAGACCGACAGCCGGTGGTAGAGGTCGGCGCGGAAGCGGCCGCGCGCCACCTCCTCGCGCAGGTCGCGGTTGGTCGCGGCGATCACGCGGACGTCGACCTTCTGCACGCGGTCGCTGCCGGGCCGCTGCACGTCGCCGCTCTGCAGCACGCGCAGCAGCTTGGCCTGCACCGGCAGGGGCAGCTCGCCGACTTCGTCCAGCAGCAGCGTGCCGCCGTCGGCCAGCTCGAACTTGCCGCTGCGGTCGGCGATCGCGCCGGTGAACGCGCCGCGCTTGTGGCCGAAGAGCTCGCTGTCCGCCAGCGTCTCGGGCAGCGCCGCGCAGTTGATCTGCACCAGCGGTCGATCGCGCCGCGCGGATCGCGCATGCAGCCGCTCCGCGACCAGCTCCTTGCCGACGCCGGTCTCGCCGAGGACCAGCACCGTGAGATCGGATCCCGCGACGGTGTCGATCTCCTCGCGCAGACGGACCATCGCGGCGCTGCGACCGAGCAGCTCCCGCGATCCGCCGCGTGAGGCGGCGCGCGCCAGCGCCTGTTCCTGCTCGGCGCGCCGGGCCATCTCGGCGATGGTTTCCTCGGCGGCGATGCCGGTCTCCAGCAGGCGGACGATGCCTTGCAGCCGCGCGTCGTCGACGCCGTCGAATGCGCGCGGGTCCAGCGCGTCCAAGGTCACCAGTCCCCAGATGCGGCCGTCGACGCGCAACGGCGCGCCCATGCAGTCGTGCACCGCTTCGAGCTCCTGCTGGTGCTCCAGCAGCCCGTCGTACGGATCGGGCAGACCCGCGTCCGCCGCGAAACGCAGCCCCTTCCCGCTGGCCAGCAGCCGCGCCAGGCGCGGATGCGCCGCCACGGGAAAGCGCCGCCCGAGGGCTTCCTCGGCCAGCCCGTCGACAGCCACCGGCTGCAGCACCGCCGCGGCTTCGTCGGGCATCAACCGCAGCAGCGCCGCAGCGTCGCAGGGGACCAGGCCGCGCACGGCGGCCAGCAGTTGGCGGTAGCGGGAATCTGGCGTCATTTCGACCTGACCGTTGTCAATCCGACACCGGCGCATCTTCGGTCATTTCGACCTCAATGGCGAATCCATGCGAGTCAAGAGCATTCGACTCATTGAAAATCAATCAGTTAGGAGCGACTCTGAAAGCTGCCGGCGCTGGCACGGATCGTGAGTAGGAAAGACCATCCACAACGAATCCGGAGTAGAGAAGCTCATGTTCAAGCCTCAGACCATCGCCCTGATCCAGGCCACGGTGCCGCTGCTGAAGTCGCGCGGCGAAGACATCACGCGGCACTTCTACCGCGCGATGCTGACCGACCATCCGGAGCTGAAGGCCTTCTTCAACGAGGCGCACCAGGCCGAGGGCACGCAGGCCCGCGCGCTGGCCGGCGCGGTGCTGGCGTATGCGAGCCACATTGACCGCGTCCATGAACTCGCCCCCGCCCTGCCCCGCATCATCCAGAAGCACGTGGCGCTGGGCGTGCAGCCGGCGCACTACCCGATCGTCGGCGCCTGCCTGCTGGATGCCATCCGCGAGGTGCTGGGCGCGGACGTCGCCACCGACGAGATCATCGCGGCCTGGGCCGAAGCGTACGGCGCGCTCGCGCAGTTGCTGATCGACGCCGAGGAGCAGGTCTACGCCGCCACCGCCGCACTGCCCGGCGGCTGGCGCGGACAGCGCGCCATGGTCGTCGCGCGCAAGGAGCGCGAGAGCGAGCTGATCACCTCCTTCTATCTGCAGCCGGTCGACGGCGGGCCGCTGCCGCCCTTCCAGCCGGGTCAATACCTGACCCTGGTCCTGCACATCGCCGGCAGGACGGTGCGCCGCAACTACTCGCTGTCGGACGCGCCGGGCAAGGCCTGGTACCGCGTCAGCATCAAGCGCGAGGACGGCGGGCTGGTGTCCAACTGGATGCACGACACGGCCGAGGTCGGCACGCGCCTGGACGTCCAGGCGCCGGCGGGCGAGTTCACGCTCGACGCCGCGGCGACGCGGCCGCTGGTGCTGGTGACCGGCGGCGTAGGCATCACGCCGGCGATGGCGATGCTGGAATCGACGGCGGCCAGCGGCCGGCCCATCCGCTTCATCCACGCGGCGCGCCACGGCGGCGTGCATGCGTTCCGGGAACGCGTGGACCTGCTCGCGGCGACGCACGGGAACGTCGAGGCGCTCTACGTCTACGACGCGCCGCGCGACGGCGACGAGCCGCACGAGGTCGGCTACGTCACCGATGCGCTGCTCGCGCGTCACCTGCCGGAGGACCGCGACGTCGACCTCTACCTGCTCGGCCCCAAGCCCTTCATGCAGGCGGTCTACCGGGCGGGCCGCTCGCTGGGCATCCCGACGACGCAGCTCCGCTACGAGTTCTTCGGTCCGGCCGAGGAACTGGTCGGCGCCTGACGGGAAGTCACGGCGCCTGGAAGCGCCTGAGAGCCCTCTCCAATCGGCATCGGGCGTCGCGTCCTTGACGCGGCGCCCGACGGTCTCCCGCTAGCATCGTCCGATCCCCTGCCCGGCCGCGAGACCCATCGAGCCGGCGACAGGGACGACAGGAACGATCCAAGGAGACACGAATGGACTGCCTCACCCTGAGCGAAGAAGCCGGCGTCGGCCACCTGGTGCTGAACCGGCCCGATGCGATGAACACGATGTCGCCGCAGCTGTGGCGCGAGCTGGAGACGGTGCTCGAGCAGCTCCATCGCAGCCCGACGCTGCGGGCGCTGGTGATCTCGTCGACGGGCAGGCACTTCAGCGCGGGGATGTCGCTGGAGGTGTTCCAGAACGGCGGCATCCAGCTCGACGATCGCAGCGCCGAGGGCCGTGCGGCCATCGTGGACCTGCTGGCCGACATGCAGCAGGCGTTCAACCGGCTCGACGAGCTGCGCGTGCCGACGATCGCGGCGATCCAGGGCGGCTGCATCGGCGGCGCGGTGGACCTGGTGGCGGCCTGCGACATCCGCTATGCGGAGACCGGCGCGTTCTTCTGCATCCAGGAGATCAACATCGGCATGGTGGCCGACCTGGGCACGCTGCAGCGCCTGCCCAAGCTGGTGCCGCTGGGCGTGGTCAAGGAACTGGCCTACACCGGTCGCCGCATGCCGGCGGCGCGGGCGCAGGCCGTGGGCCTGGTGAACGACGTCTTCGCGACGCAGGCGGAATGCGTGGAAGCCGCGCTGCAATGCGCGCGCGAGATCGCGCAGAAGCCGCCGGTGGCCGTCTGGGGCAGCAAGCAGGCGATCCACTACGCGCGCGACCACGGCGTCAAGGACAGCCTCCAGCAGATGGGCTGGCTGCAGGCAGCGATCTGGCAGAACAGGAATCTGATGGAAGCGTTCGCGGCCGCGCAGGCCAAGCGGCCGACGGCCTTCCCGGATCTGGCGGCGTTGAAGTTTTTCCGGGAAGGTTGAGCGCCATCCGCGCCGTCCGTGCGATCGGCGCGACGTCGCTCAACGTCCGCCAGGCCCGCCGCGCCCTCCGCCGGCGCCTCGTCAGAAATTCGTCGCCGCGAACTTGACTTCCAGGCCGGTCAGCGTGGCCACGGCCTGGGCGCAATACTCGCCGCGGTCGGTTTCGCGCCGCAGCATCGCCTCGAGCTCGGTCGCGGGCACGCCCGGGCTGTACAGGAAGCCCTGCAGCAGATCGCATCCCAGGGCGCCCAGCACGCGCTCCTGCGCGTCCGTCTCCACGCCTTCGGCGACCACCTTGAGCCGCAGCGTGCGCGCCATCTGCACGATGGCGTGGGCGATCGCGCGATCTTCGGTGCCCTCGGCAATGCCGCGCACGAAGCTGCGGTCGATCTTGAGCGTGTCGACCGGGAAGCTGCGCAGTTGCGACAGCGACGAGTAGCCCGTGCCGAAGTCGTCCACCGCCAGACGCACGCCGCGCGTCTTGAGCGCCCGCAGCATCGCGACGGTCCGGCCGCCGTCCTGCATCAGCATGCTTTCGGTGATCTCGAATTCCAGCCGCGTCGGATCGATGCCGCTGTGCGCGATCGCCTCGTCGATGTCGGCGAGCATCGAGGGATCGCGGAACTGGGCCGGCGACAGGTTGATCGCCATGCCGATGGCGGGCAGCCCCGCGTCTTGCCAGGCGACCAGCTGCTCGCAGGCCTGGCGCATCACCCAGCGTCCCATCGGCACGACCAGGCCGGTTTCCTCCGCGATCGGGACGAACTTCGCAGGCGGGATGCTGCCCAGCTGAGGATGCTTCCAGCGCACCAGCGCCTCGACGCCTTCGATCAATCCCGTGTGCGCCGAGACCTTGGGCTGGTAGTGGACGGACAGCGACTCCGACTCGACGGCCTGGCGCAGCGCGGCCTCGAAAGCCAGACGCTCGACGGAATGGCGGTTGAGGTCCTCGGCGTAGAGCTTGAACGTGCCGCCGCCGTCCTCCTTGGCGTTGTGCATCGCGATGTCGGCGTGCCGCATCAGCGTCTCTTCGTTGCCGCCGTCCTTGGGACAGAGCGCCACGCCGACGCTGGCGCTCAGGCGCAGTTCGTTGCCGCGGATGCGGCACGGCGCGCCCAGCACGTCGATCAACTGGCGCGCGGTCGCGCCCAGTGCCGCCGGGTCGAGCTCGTCCACCAGCATGGCGAATTCGTCGCCGCCCAGGCGCACGACCACGCGATGTGCGCCGACGGCGGTCTGCAGACGTTCGCCGAGCAGGCGCAGGAGCTCGTCGCCGACGACGTGGCCGAGCGAATCGTTGACGTTGCGGAAGCGGTCCAAGCCCAGCATCAGCAGCGCAAAGCCGCGATCCGACGCCGTGGCCCAGGCGATCTGCTGGCGCAGCAACCGCGACAGCGATGCGCGATTGGCCAGACCCGTCACGGGATCGGTGAAGGCCAGGCGCTCGACCTGGGCGGCGGCCTCCTTCGCCATCGCGCTTTCCAGGCGCAGCTCGAACGTGGTCCGTTCCAGGGTCTCGGCCATGGCGTTGAAGGCGCGACCCAATGCAGCGACCTCGGCGGTGCCTTGCGGGATCAGTCGGGTGCCGAAGCGGCCTTCCGCGAAGGCGTCCACGCCGGCGTGCAGGTCTTCGATGGAGGTGGAGAGCCGGCGCGCCCATCGCGTGCCGACCAGGGCGACCAGCAGCATCACCGCCAGTCCGGTCAGCGCGATCAGCGCGATCGCATGCGGCGCGAGGTGGCGCGCTTCGGCCGGCGCGACGTTCTCCAACGATTGCCATTGGAGGCTCACGGCGGCGCCGGTGATCAGCGCCACCGCCGCGCAAGCGCAGAGGACCAGGCCCAGCAGCTTGCGCTGGATCCCGTCGGCGGGACCGGCAAGCGGCCACCAGCGCCGGGGCGCCGTGCCGGTGGACAAGGTCGGCAGTCCGGGGAGGATCGGGGTCTGGGCGTTTGACGGCATGGCGGTACTCCGCAAGGGGGCCAGGCAAAGGACAGCCCATTGTTTCGGGCGGTCCCCGGCCTCGCCAGTGGCGGATATCGACAGCCTGCGTCGGCAAAGTGCTGACAGCGACCCCGGGCGGGCCCTCCAGGTCAGTCGCGCAACGCGGCGGCGCGCCAGCCGACCTCGGCCTCGCGCACGACGCCGCCCACCCAGTCCACGAAGGCCCGTACCGTCGGCGAGAGGTGCCGGTTCTTCGGGTAGAGGACCGACAGCGGCACGGCCGGCGAGGGATAGCGCGTCAGCACGCGCTGCAGGCGGCCGCTGAGCAGGTGCGGCTGCACCATGTAGCTGCCGGCGCGGATGAGCCCCAGGCCCTCGAGCGCGCAGGCCACGTAGGCATCGGTGTCGTTGACCACCAGGCCTTCCGGCACGCGGATGAAGCGGTCCTCGTCATCGATGACGAAATGCCAGGGGAGCGTTCGCGCCGTCCGGCTCGACAGGTAGCCCACGGCGTGATGGTTCTGGAGGTCCTCCAGCGAGGATGGCGTGCCGTGCCGTGCCAGGTATTGCGGCGACGCGCAGGTCACCCAGTCGAAGGCGCCGATGCGCCGCGCCACCAGCGTCGGCGAGTCCTCCGGCGTCCCCGCGCGGATGACGCAGTCGATCCCTTCCTGCACCAGCTCCACGGTGCGGTCCGCCACGGTCAGCGTGAGTTCGACGTCGGGGAACTTCGACTGGAACTGCTCGATCGCCGGCAGCACCACCAGGCGCGCCAGCGACAGCGTCATGTCCACGCGCAAGCGTCCGCGCGGCCGCCCGGCGCTGCCGGGGAAGCCCGCTTCGACGGCCTCGATGTCCGCCAGCAGACGCCGGCAATGGTCGTAGTAGGTCGTGCCGTCCGGGGTCAGGCTGATGTGCCGCGTGGTCCGCTGAAGCAGACGCACCCCCAGGAAGGCCTCCAGCTCCTTGACCGCGCGCGTCACCCGCGAGGGCGGCAGCGAAAGACTTTCCGCGGCCCTGCCGAAGCTGTGCATCTCGACGACGCGCGCAAAGATCTGCATCGATTGGAGCCGGTCCATGAGGTCTCTCCGTGTGCTGGATTTCTTCTTCGATCTGGAACAAGCAGCAGGGCCTTCACCACCGGATTTACTGGGAATACGGTGATTTTCTCGACACCATAATTCCATCTGAGGCAATAAATATAGCCAGTTTCAGATCTGGATGCGAGGGCGACAGCCGCGCAGACTCCGGCCCATGTTCCAAGCCGAGTCCCTCGTATGACCTCCCTCAAGAAGCATCCCCTGGCGATCGCCACGGCCGCCATGGCGCTACTCGGCGCCGGCGGCATCCTCTGGCATCACGCCCCTGAAGCCCACGCTGAGGCCGCCGCGCCACTGCCCGTCGTCAAGGTCCGGCCCGCCGCCTTGCGCCAGGTGTCCGACACCCAGGACTACACCGGTCGTCTGGAAGCCGTCGAGCAGGTCGACGTGCGGCCCAAGGTGCCCGGCACCCTGCTCTCGGTGCACTTCAAGGACGGGCAGCAGGTCCGTCAGGGCGACCTGCTCTTCACCATCGATCCGGCGCCCTTCGAGACCCAGGTCCGGCAGGCGCAGGCCGACCTCGTCGGTGCCGAGGAGCGTCAACGCCTGGCCGATCTGGAACTGGCCCGGGGCAAGCGGCTGCTGGAATCGGAGTCGATCGCGCGTCGCGAGTTCGACACGCTCGACAACGCGTCGCGCCAGGCGGCCGCGTCCCTCAAGGGCGCGCAGGCGGCACTGGCCCGTGCGCAATTGCAGCTGAGCTACACGCAGGTGCGGGCGCCCATCGCCGGCCGGCTCTCTCGCGCCGAGATCACGGCGGGCAACGTCGTGGGCGCTGGCGGTGACGCCGCGCCGCTCACGCGCATCGTGTCGGACGGCAAGCTCTATGCGTCCTTCCATGTCGATGAGCAGAGCTATCTCCGGCTGATCGCCCCGGCCCTGCGCACGGGCGCGCGCCCGCTCGTCAAGGTCGGTCTGGCGAGCGACGCCGGCTACCCGCATGCGGCGATCGTCGAGGCACTCGACAACCAGATGGACATCCGCTCGGGCACGGTGCGCGTGCGGGCGCGGCTGGAGCACGTGGACGTCGAGATGCTTCCGGGCCTGCAGGCACGGATCCGCCTTCAAGGCGCGGCGCCGTACAACGCCGTGGTCGTCGACGACGCGGTCGTCGGCACGGACCAGGACCGCAAGTACGTGCTGATCGTCAACGCGCAGGACAAGGTCGAGCGCCGCCCGGTCGAGCTCGGCGCGCTCCAGGGCCGCGAGCGCGTGCTGCGCAGCGGCGTGGAAGCCGGATCCCGGGTCATCGTGGACGGCGCGTTCCGCGTGACGCCGGGCGCCGCGGTGAACGCGCAGGCCGCCGAGCCGCTCAAGCCCGCCGAAGCGTCCAAGGTCTCCAAGGCGTCTGTCGGCGCCGCGGTAGGAGACCGGTCATGAACATCTCGAAGTTCTTCATCGACCGGCCGATCTTCGCCTGCGTGCTGTCGGCGCTGATCCTCCTCGGGGGGATCGTGTCGGCGCTGCACATGCCGGTGTCGGAGTACCCGCAGGTGATCCCGCCGTCGGTGGTGGTGCACGCGCAGTACCCGGGCGCCAACGCCAAGACCATCGCCGAGACCGTGGCCGCGCCGCTGGAGCAGGCCATCAACGGCGTGGAGGACATGCTGTACATGGACTCCAAGTCCGCCGGCGACGGCCACCTCTACACGACGGTGACCTTCAAGCTGGGCACCGATCCGGACAAGGCGCAGCAGTTCGTGCAGACGCGGGTGTCGCAGGCGCAGGCGCGTCTGCCCGAGGACGTCCAGCGGCTGGGGGTCACGGCGGTCAAGAACTCGCCCGTGATCACGATCGCGGTGCACATGGTCTCGCCCAAGGGGACCTACGACAACAACTACATCAGCAACTACGCGATCCTCCATGTGAAGGACCGCCTCGCCCGCATCCCGGGCGTGGGCGACGTCGTGATCTGGGGACCCGGCGGCTATGCGATGCGCGTGTGGCTGGATCCCGCGGCACTGGCCCAGCGCGGCCTGAGCGCCAATGACGTTGCGGATGCGATCCGTCGCCAGAACATCCAGGCGGCGGTGGGCTCGATCGGCAGCGCGCCGGCGACGTCCGACGCGGCCTTCCAGCTCAGCGTCAACGCCGACGGCCGCCTCAAGACGCCCGAGGAGTTCAAGGGCATCGTCATCAAGTCCGACGCCCGCGGCGCGATCACGCGCCTGGGCGACGTGGCCCGCGTGGAACTTGGCGCCGAGGACTACGGCATCCGCGCCACGCTGGACAACGCGCCGTCCGTGGCGGTGGCCGTGCAGGAGGCGCCAGGCGCGAACTCGCTGCAGATCTCGCGCGAGGTCCATCGCACGATGGAGGCGCTCAAGAAGGACTTCCCCGAGGACGTCGCGTACCGCGTCGTCTACGAACCCAGCCGCGCCATCCAGACCGGCATCGACGCGGTCGTGAAGACGCTGCTGGAGTCCATCGCGCTGGTGGTGCTGGTGGTGTTCGTCTTCCTGCAGACCTGGCGCGCCTCGCTGATCCCGCTGCTGGCGGTGCCCATCTCCATCATCGGCACCTTCACCTTCCTGTACCTGGCGGGGTACTCGATCAACACGCTGTCGCTGTTCGGACTGGTCGTGGCCATCGGCATCGTCGTCGACGACGCCATCGTGGTCGTGGAGAACGTCGAGCGCAACATCGCCCGCGGCCTGACGCCGCGTGAGGCGACCTACCAGGCGATGCGCGAGGTCAGCGGTCCCATCATCGCGATCGCGCTGACGCTGTCCGCGGTGTTCCTGCCGCTGGCCTTCCTCAGCGGCCTGACGGGCGAGTTCTACAAGCAGTTCGCCATCACCATCGCCATCTCGACGCTGATCTCGGCGGTGAATTCGCTGACCCTGTCGCCGGCGCTCTCGGCCCTGCTGCTGAAGTCCCATGGCGACAAGCCCGACGCGCTCACGCGCGGCATGCACAAGGTGTTCGGACGCTTCTTCGGGCGCTTCAACCGGGCCTTCGACCGCGCCTCGGAAGGCTACGGCGGCGGCATCGGACGGATGCTGAAGCACAAGGGCGCGATGCTGGGCGTGTACGGCGTCCTGCTGGCGGGCACCTGGTGGCTCACCGACCACGTGCCCGGCGGCTTCGTGCCGGCGCAGGACAAGGAGTACCTCGTCAGCCTGGCGCAGTTGCCGGAAGGCGCCACGCTGGACCGCACCGAGGCCACGATCCACCGCATGGACGCGATCGCGCTCAAGCATCCCGCCGTGATGGCCACGTCCGGCTACGCGGGCCTGTCGATCAACGGCGTGACGAAGAGCTCGAGCACCGCCCTGTCCTTCGTGCTGCTCAAGCCCTTCAAGGATCGGCCCGGCATCAGCGCCGACCAGGTCGCGGCCGATCTGCGCCGCGAATACGCGAGCATCGGTCATGCCTTCACGGGCGTGTTCCCCGCGCCGCCGGTCTTCGGGCTGGGGACGACGGGCGGCTTCAAGCTGCAGATCGAGGACCGCGCCGACCTCGGCTATGAGGCGCTGTACGCGGCCACGCAGGCCTTCATCAAGAAGGCGTCCGAGGCGCCGGAGCTGAGCCCGCTGTACACGACCTACACGGTCAACGTGCCGCAGCTCAAGCTCGACATCGACCGCACCAAGGCACAGCAGCTGGGGGTGGACACGCCGGCGGTGTTCGACACGCTGCAGGCCTACCTGGGCTCGTACTACGTCAACGACTTCAACTTCCTGGGCCGCGTCTACCAGGTGCGGATGCAGGCGGACAGCCGCTTCCGCGCCACACCCGACGACATCGGCCAGCTGCACGTGCGCAGCGACTCGGGGCAGATGGTCCCGATCGCGTCGATCGCGACGGTGAGCCAGACCTACGGTCCCGACCAGGTCCAGCGCTACAACGGCTTCACCTCGGCCGACGTCAACGGCGCGCCCGCGCCCGGGTACTCGTCGGACCAGGCGATGGCGGCGATCGAACGCATCGCGGCGGAAACGCTGCCGCCCGGCATGGGCTACGAATGGACCGAGCTGACCTACCAGCAGATCATCGCGGGCAACAGCGCCGTGTGGATCCTGCCGCTGTGCGTGCTGCTCGTGTTCTTCGTGCTGGCCGCGCAGTACGAGAGCCTGACGCTGCCCTTCGCGATCATCCTCATCATCCCGATGAGCGTGTTCTCCGCGCTGCTGGGCGTGTGGCTCACCCATGGGGACAACAACATCTTCACGCAGATCGGTCTCATCGTGCTGGTGGGGCTGGCGTCGAAGAACGCGATCCTGATCGTGGAGTTCGCGCGTGAGCTGGAGATGGCGGGCATGTCCACGGTCAAGGCCGTGATCGAAGCCAGCCGTCTGCGACTGCGCCCCATCCTCATGACCTCGCTTGCTTTCATCATGGGCGTCATCCCGCTGGTGCTCTCCACCGGTGCGGGCGCGGAGATGCGCCAGGCCATGGGCATCTCGGTGTTCTTCGGGATGCTGGGCGTGACCCTCTTCGGGCTGTTCCTGACGCCGCTGTTCTACGTGGTCGTCCGACGGCTCAGCGGCGGCAAGCCCCTGCATTCGGCCGTGCATCACGACGCGCCGGCCATCGTTCCCCATCACACCGATCCCCATCACCCAGCGCTCCAGCAGCCGGAGGGACAAGCATGAACCGACTTCTCATGACGAGCCGTCGTCCGGCTCGATGGATGCTGCGCGCCGTGGCCCTCGGGGTGGGCGTCTTCATCCTCACCGCGTGCGCCGTCACGCCGACGGAGCAGCGACCTGAGCTGAACCTGCCCACGCGCTTCGTCGAAGCGGACCGCGGCGCAGGTGCCGAGGCCAACGCAGGCGCCAACGCGGGCGCAGGTGCCACGCTGAAGGCGGCCGAGGAACCCGGCCGCTGGCATCCCGCGGAGCCTGCGGATCAACAGACGCCCTCGCCCTGGTGGACCGTGTTCGGGGATCCGGTGCTGGTGCGTCTCGAAGAGGAAGCGCTCAAGGCCAATCCCGACGTCGCCATCGCGATGGCGCGGCTCAAGCAGTCCCGGGCGCTCACGGCCCGCAGCGAATCCGCACGCGCGCCGACGGTGGACGCGGGCTTCGGACCGACCCGTCAACGCATCTCGGGTGCCGCCGCGGGACGGGGCGACGACGCGCCGGGATCGACGCAGACCCTGTGGCGCGCGCAGGCCTCGGTCGCGTACGAGGTGGATCTCTTCGGAAAGGTTTCAGCCGGCGTGGCCGCCGCACGCGCCGACGCTGCTCAGCAGCAGGCGCTTTCGCATCAGATGCTGCTGCTGGTCCAGGCCGACGTGGCCCGGACCTACCTCAGCCTGCGTCAGCTGGAAGGCGAGCGGCGGCTGCTGCGCGAGACGGTGAGCCTGCGGGAAGACGCGATCCGGCTGCTGGAGCGCAAGCAAGGCGTCGGCGCGGTGGCGCGGCACGTGGTCGATCAGGCGCGCACGGAGCTGTTCGCGGCCCAGGCCGAGCACGTGGCCGTCGATCAGCAGCACGCGTTGACGTCTCATGCGCTGGCGACCCTGCTCGGCAAGGCGCCTGCGGACTTCGCGCTGGAGGCGACTCCGCTGACGCAGCTGTCCGTGCAACTGCCGGCAGGGCTGCCCTCGACCCTGCTGGAGCGTCGCCCCGACATCGCGGCCGCGGAACGCGCCATGGCGGCGGAGAACGCCCGCATCGGCGTGGCCAAGGCCGCGTTCTTCCCATCGCTGACGCTCACGGGCTCGCTCGGCTACGAGTCCTCCGACCTGGGCAACCTGGGTCGCTGGTCGCAACGCACCTTCCTGCTGGGGCCCCTGGTCGGGACCGCGCTGAGCCTGCCCGTCTTCGACGGCGGACGTCGTCGCGCCGACGTGGACCGCGCTAGCGCTCGTTACGAGGAACAGGTGGCCGTCTATCGGAAGACGGTGCTGCAGGCGTTCCGCGAAGTCGAGGACGCGCTCGTCTCAATGCGGACCGTGGATGAGCGTCTCGGCCATCTGCGCGGCGCGGAGGAAGCGTCGACGAACGTGGCCCGCTCCGCGAGGTCCCGATTCGCCGAGGGCGATGTCGACTACCTCATCGTCGTCGACGCCGAGCGGACGCTGCTGCGCCACCGCCAGTCGCGGCTCCAGTCCGAAGGCGAACGGGCCCGGGCGACGGTGGATCTGGTCCGCGCGCTCGGCGGCGGATGGGAGCTCTGATGCCAGTGTCCACCCTCTTTGAACCCCTGTCGCTCCTGCACGGGCCGGCCATGAGGAACCGCTTCATGCTGGCGCCGCTCACCAACCAGCAGAGCGAGCTGGACGGCACGCCGTCGGAGTTCGACCTCGATTGGATCGATCAAGTCTCGCAAGGCGGTTATGCCCTCATCCAGACGGGCGCCGCAACGGTCGAAGCAAGCGGCATCGCCTTTGAACGTCAACTGGGGATTCACGACGATTCGCAGTTGGCGGCGCTGACCCACATGGCCGATTCGCTACGCGCGGGCGGCGGTCTCTCCGCGGTGCAGCTGCATCACGCGGGCCATCGCGCCAATCCGTTGATCGGCGGCGTCCCTTCCCCGGCCTCGACCGGGACACTGGACGGCATCCACGGTCTCAAGACGGACCAGGTCGAGCGCATCCGCGACAGCTTCATCGAAGCCGCCAAGCGCGCCGAACGCGCAGGCTTCGACGGCGTTGCGCTGCACGGTGCGTTCGGCTGGATCCTGTCCGAGTTCATGTCCCCGGCCTTGAACCGGCGCGGCGACGCCTACGGCGGCAGCGTGGAGAACCGCGCGCGACTCACGATCGAAGTCCTGGAGGGCATCCGCAAAGCCACCGGTCCCGACTTCCAGATCGGCTGGCGGCTGTCTGTGGAGCGCTATGGTCTGCGGCTCGAAGAGCTGCGCGAGATCACCGCCCACATCCTCGATCGCGAGCTGATCGACTACCTGGACCTCGCGCTCTGGGATTCGCGTCAGATCGTCCGCGAGGGGTCGTTCCTCGGGAAGACGATGCTGAGTGTCTTCACCGGCATCCCCCGCAAGGGCGTGCGCGTCGGCGCGGCGGGCCGCGTGATGAGCGCTCAACGCGCGGCGGAGCTCCTGGACGAGGGCTGCGACTTCGTCCTGATCGGTCGCGCCGGCATCCTGCAGCGGGACTTTCCGCTGCAGGTCGCGGCCGACCCGCATTACGACAGTCCCGCGCTGCCGGTGACGGCGCAGTTCCTGCGCGCCGGCGGATTGAGCGAGCGCTTCATCGATCACATGCGAGGCTGGCCGGCGTTCGTCCTGCCGGGCAGCGTCTGATGTCATCCCCCTACTCTCCTCGTTTCCTCCTCATTTCCTCAAGGAGCACGCCATGAGCGACACCCCTGAAGAGAACCAGCCGGCCGGCTACGTGCCGCCCAAGGTCTGGGCGCCCAAGCAGACTTACGGGCATTCCTTCGCGACGATCAACAGCGCGACCTCCGGCGCGCGCTTCGAGCGCGACTTGCCCGTCGGCGGACATCCGCTGCAGCTGTATTCGCAAGGCACGCCCAACGGGCAGAAGGTCACCATCCTGCTGGAGGAGCTGCTGGCGGCCGGCCACACCGACGCCGAGTACGACGCCTGGTTGATCGACGTCTTCAAGGGCGACCAGTTCGGGAGCGGCTTCGTCGGGGTCAATCCGAATTCGAAGATCCCCGCGCTGGTGGACCGTTCGATGGATCCGGCGATCAACGTCTTCGAGAGCGGATCCATCCTGGTCTATCTCGCGGAGAAGTTCGGCGCCTTCCTGCCGACGGATCTCCGCGCCCGGACGGCGACCTTCAACTGGCTGATGTGGCAGATGGGCGCCGCGCCCTTCGTCGGCGGCGGCCTGGGCCACTTCTTCGCCTATGCGCCCTTCAAGATCGAGTACGCGATCGATCGCTACGCGATGGAGACCAAGCGCCAACTCCACGTGCTGGACACGCATCTGGCCACGCACGAGTACGTTGCCGGCGGCGAGTACACGATCGCCGACATGGCGGTGTGGCCGTGGTATCCGACCAGCCTCTTCAACTACGGCGCCCAGGAGTTCCTCGCCGTGGAGGACTATCCCCACCTGCTGCGCTGGCAGAAGGCCATCGCGGCTCGCCCCGCCGTCGCCAGAGGTCGCGTCGTCAACCGGATCAACGGCAAGTCGGGCGAATGCCTGCGGGAGCGGCATTCGGCGGCGGATCTGGATGCGTTGGGGCTGGTCCGTTGATGAATGGGGCAACACCTGCCCCTATTGCCGGCTACGGCACTTGGTCTCGGTCCGACATGATTGACAGCGCCGCCCTCGCCGCTTCCACCACTCCGACCCATTCAGGGAGCGCGATGTATTGGGAGTCCTTGAGTCGCTTGCCGTACTTCTCGAGGATGGCATCTATGGCATCTATCACGGCTGTCACGAGTCGCGCCTCGTTGGCGTCCACGAGCATCCAGCCGATGTTCCCGTGAGGGTCATCCTTCAGAGTCGAGTCGTCGAAGAAGAAGTGAACGGCATATCCGAACTCGTCGTGCTGCACCGAGCCCAACGGTAGACCCTGTACCCAGACCCGCTGCTGATAGATCGGATCCGAGAGCGCATGTAGGTTGCCCAGAAGCTCGCGACGTTGCTCCGCCGAACTGAGTTTGCTCATGGCCTGTCCCAACGTGACCAGCGCACCCACTCGCTGAGCGGAATGTGTGCGTTGACAGGGTCATTCTTGATGCTGCCGTTGATCGGATTGCCATCCCGGCCTCTTACCTTCCCTCCGCTGAGCACCACGACATGGTCCACTTGTTGACTAGGCTGGCTGTTGTCGGGGTTCCCCTTATCGATTCTCACAATGTTCTCCTTGGGAGCCTTGGGATCCTTGTACTTTCTGCCCTCGCCACCGCTATTGGGCTCTCCGTCGCCCCATTCGTCGGGGATCTTATCCGTGGCCTCCTGGGGAGGCTGCCATCCACCTCCCTGGGAGGATCCCTGAGGATCATCGCCCGCTTCCAGGGCTTCGGCATTGAGGGCGTCCATCGCCCGCTGGTTCAAGATGTAGTTGGGCACCAGCTCGCCGGTCTTCGGGTCAGGACTACATAGTGCCCCCGGCCCGCAACGTCCGCTCGGTTGTCCGAAGTTGCTAGGGCCCACGATGATGAACAGGACGAGCGCCTCCGGAATGGCGGCAAGCCCGGTTCCTAGCTTGCGAAGGTCTACGAGAGGCTTCACACCTTGAATAAGAACACGGGGCAGCGTACCTGTTGGTCGCTGCATCGCCAGCCCGGTGCCAAGCAGGGTAACCGAGCCTCCTGCTTTTTCAGGCTTGTTCGATTCGCCTTCAACCACCACTTTCGGAAGTTCCCGCTTCTCCTCCTCCTGTGCGGCGCCACCGCCGCTGGTGTTGATTCCGTTAACGAAATCGCCGTCGGTCATGTAGAGGTGCTCGACAGCCAAAAAGCCCGACGGATCAACATAGGAAAGGCTGTTGTTCAGGACATAGCTGTAGCGGTTGAACGCCTGCGGATTCGACGGGTCCGGCACTGTGGGGTCGGCACTGGTCATCCGGCCCGAGATCGGGTCATAGACTCGACCGTTCAGGTGGACCAGCCCGACCTGGTCGAGTTGCTCCTGACCGGTGTAACCGCTGTGGTCCTGCGTGTTCCGCATGCTGCCGAAGCCTGGCCCGGAATCGTCCAATCCGGCCTCCGTGCGACGCCGACCCCACGGGTCATAGCTCATCCGTTGCAGCACCGCCCCGGACTCGTCGACGACACCCACCGCGCTGCCGAGATGGTCGGTCATGAAGTAGCGCACGGCCTTTACACCCGCATCGCCGGGCTGCGCCGTCGCGCTGGCGACCCTTTCCTCCAGGAAACCGAGCGAAGCTGGCAGGTAGGTCCGAATGGTGGTCGTGCCAGCGGCTGCATCCACTTCCTTCTCGACGTTGCCAGCGTAATAGATCGTCGTTGACGGCGCGCCAGGCGCGCCGCCTGACATGGGACTGATGGTCTGCTTCACACGCTGCCGATCCGGTCCGAAGAGGAAAGCCGTGCGCTGAATCGCAGTCGGACCGTCCATGCGGTCAACGCTAGACAGACCGTTGAACGTCGTCCAGGCGTAGTGACGGTTCAGGCCGTCCACCAGATTGCCGTTGCCGTCGTACGTCAATTGCGGGTTGGTCAGGCCCAGGACTGGCTGGTCGCTGTCGATGCGGCTCAACGCGTGCGGCCCCGCACTTCCCGATGCGGGATACACCAGACGGCCGATGCCGTCCTTTCGCACCAGATTGCCGATGGCGTCGTAGTCGTAGAACTTCGTCGGCTGCGCCGCCAGTTGGGAGCTGGTCAATCGGTTCAGCTCATCAAAGAAGAACACTTCCAGCAGCGAGTCTCCACCAGTGCTGATCCGCTGCTCACGACTGGTGACGTTGCCGAGTGCATCGTGGTTGTAGCGATCACGTTGATGACTGTCCGCACCCGGGGATGGCCCGACGTCCAACGACTTCAGGCGGCCGGTGAACGGATTCAGTCCCCACTGCTGGATCAGGCCGTTCCCCCACTGCGCCTGAGTCAGGACACCCGCAGCGTCCCGTGCAAGTGTGGTCGAGATCGCAGCACCGTCACGCACGAGGCGGGTCGCATAGCCCTGGGCGTTGTATTCGGTGGACAGCGTCTGGTGCGGCGCGCCCGGCGTACCACCACGCGGCCCCCGCCTGAAAGACGTGGATGCTGTCCGTCCGAAACCGTCGTAGGCGAACTCGGTCACATAGTCCCAGTCGAGACCGATGGTGAGACTCGCTGGCCGGCTGACTGCGTCATAGGCACGAACCTCGCGATAGTCCTTGGCGCCGGCCGTCCAGGTGTAGGCCTCGGCCAACCGCCCGACGCCGTGGGCGGCGGAGTCATACTCCCATCGCGCATCCTGGTCCGCCGACAACCGACGTGTCATGCGTCCCAGTTCGTCGAACGTGACCGTGACCGTCTGGTTCTTCGCGTCGATCTGCTGCCAGGTCTGTCCAAGCGCATTGGTCCAATAGCGGCGGACACCCAGGTCGGGATCGTTGAGCTGGGTCTTGCGACCTCGCAAGTCGTAATCGATCGCCGTCTGATTGCCCTTGGCATCGAAGACGCGAGTCAACGCATTGAAGCCGTCGTGCACGAAGCTCATCGAATAGCCGCGTGCGTCGATGAGGCGGCGCACGCTGCCAAGCACCCCGCGGATCTCAACACGCTGCTGGGACTTGGCGTTTGTCGAGGTGGTCCGCAACCCTTGATAGACCGTGGTGGAGACGTCCTGCCCGCCGTTGTCCGCCGGGAGACGGAGTTCCGTCGGGCGCCCGAGGTCGTCGTAGTAGGTCTCAGCAAACACCTGCTGCGCACCGGCGAAGTACGCCCGCGAGCTCCTTTCCAGCAGCCCCTTGCCGTTGAAGATCTTTTGCGTAAAGACCTGCCGACCATCGAAACCCCATGAGCGCGTCTGCACCCGCCGCCCCAGCGCGTCGAGGAACTCCTCCGACGGAACGGCGCGCTGAACGCCCTGGGCCCAGTACTGGGTGATCAGCACCTGCGTCGCGTGATTGGCGCAACTCTCCATGCACTGGCGATACGCGAAGGTTTCGCTCCTTCCATCCGCGAAGTCCGCCCGTGTCTTCCGGCCCCAGCCGTCGTACTGCCACGTCGTGGTGAGATTGTTGGGACCCGTCATCGTCAGCAGCGCGCCGAGCCCGGCGTTGTAGGTCCGCGTCTCCTTGTGCTGCTTGGCGTTGATCACTTCCAGGACGAAGCGATCCTGGGGGTCATAGTTCAGCTGCTCAACGGTGCGAAGCACGTTGGCGCCGGTCTGCATGTCGCGGTAAGCCAGTTGGCGTGACCGCAGTACGCCTGTCGTCGGTTCGCGGTTGTAGATGGTCCCCAATGTCAGGCTGGGGTCGCTCCCCGGTTCGATCGTCTCCCGGATCAATTGCCCGTAATCGTCGTACTCGAACGTGGTCGTCCGGGTCACCGTCGTTGTCTGGGCAAGCGCGCAGCCACCGATCGCTGCCGCCATGACAGCGAGGATTCCGTGCAGCACGCGCACCCGTCCGTCGCGACCCTTGGATCGTTGTTGTTCCATCGCTCCTCCCTGGAGTTCTGTCGCGAATGTCTGACCGTGGCTCATGGGCACACGCTGTTGTTCGGCGGACTCGTGGATCTGGTTTCGACCGCCAGATCAAGACTCGTAACCCGGTTCAATGCGTCCGTGACGGTCACGCGATATACGGCGGAGCCCCATTCGCACGCCACGGTCTGTCGCGTGGCAAGCGTGGCCGTGGCGGTGTTGCCACCGGTAATCGTCGTGCTGGTGTTGTTGGATTGCAGGGCGATCCATTGGTAGACGAATGGCGCCAGGCCGTTGGCGACGTTGGCCGTCGCGGTGACCGTGTAGGTGAACAGTCCCTTGCCGACAAAGCTCTGCGGGAACACTGGCGTGGTGGTCAACGAAGGCGGCGGCGGATGCACCGTCAACGACACGCCGGTGCTGCCCGCGACGCCGCCCTGAGGCGATGCGATCAGCGTGCCTCCGTAGTTGCCGGCGGAACCCGAGGTCGTCACGGTGACCGTACCGCAGACCGCGCCCGCGCCGCAGGCGCCTGTCGGGCCGGTTACCGATGCGCCGCCGATGGCGGAGTAGCTGATGGCCGCGGTCGCCGTTTGTCCCACGTTGGTCATCGTGCAACTGAGCGAAGCCGGAGTCGGGGCGATCGTCGGCGAGTTGGCGCCGCAGTTGCTGAACGCGAGTTGCGCCTGGGTGTAGACCCAGAGGTTGACGCCGTTGCTGGCCGAGCCGCCCGAGTCTGGCGAAGCGGTCAAGGTGCCGACATAGTTGCCGGCGTTGCCACTGGTGGTTACCACCGCCGTTCCGCACACCGTGCCGCCCGCGCACGCTCCGGTCGGTCCGGACACCGAGGCGCCCGCGATGCCGCCGTAACTGATGCTGTTGGCGCTTGCCTGGCCGGTGTTGCTCAGCGTGCAACTCAACGTGGCGGCGTTCGGCGTGGTGACCGGCGAGTTGGCGGAGCAGTTGCTCCAGGCCAGTTGCGCTTGCGATTGGACCACCAGGCTCAACGGCAGTTGTGCGCCGCCGCCGGCGTTGGGCGTTGCGGTGAGGACGCCATCGTAAGTACCTGCTGTACCTGGCGTCGTCACGGAGACAACGCCGCAGCTCGACGTCGCGGCGCAGGCACCCGTCGGCCCGGTGATGCTGGCGCCCGCGACGCCGCCGTAGGCAATCGCGGTGATCGACGTCTGGCCGGCATTGAACACTGTGCAGCTGAGTCGCGCACTTGCGGGCGCCGTCACCGGCGACGTGCGCGTGCAGTCGCGGAACTCGAGTTGCGAGGCGGTGAGCACCCAGAGGTCGATCGACATGCTGGCGCCTACACCCGTGGCCGGCGTCACCGCGAGGGTGCCGGTCACATGGCCGGGCGTGGTGGCCGACGTCACGGTCACGATGCCGCAAATCGTGCCTGCCTCGCATCGGCCGGTCGGCCCAACGATGGTCGCGCCGACGATGGAGGCGTAGCTGATGGCGCTGGCTGCGGACTCTCCCTCGTTCGCAACCTGACAGATGTGCGTAGCCGGCGTCGGCGTTGTCGTGAACGAGACGATTGAGCAAGCCGACAGCGTCAGGCGCGCGGGCGACGCCGGCGCGGCGACCTGCAGCGTGACGGCCGCGGAAGCGACGCTACCGGAGCTTGAGGTAGCCGTGACCTGGCCGTCGTAGCGACGGGGGCTCGTACCGCTGGTGACGACCACGCCGCCGCAGTCGCCGGAACCAGCCGCGCAAGACGTCGGCCCTGACACCGTAGTGCCGGAGGGACTCGTGTAGACGATGCCGGTCGCCGCAGTCTGGCCGAGATTGCCGAGGCGGCAAGTCGCCTGGTCGGGCGTCGGGGCCAACGTGCCGGATCCCATGACGCACGCGCCGAGGGTCAACTGCGCGGGCACGACCGGGCTGCCTGCTGGCGTGCTGGTCTTGGTCACCTGCTCCTTGGTCTTGAGGCCCAGCAGCCAATAGACGTCGCGATTCTCGAACTCACGCGTGATGACGGTGGTCACGCTCTCGCCGTCAGGCCCCGAGACGACCTCGGTTGCGTGTGTGACGTTGCCGTAGGCGTCCACCGTGTCGATGGTCGAGCTGCCGCCTAGAAGTGGACTGCCGTCCAGGTCGTTAGCCGTGACGGTCTGCGTCTTGATGTAGGGATAGACCGTGCCACTGCCGGTGTCCAGTCTGGCGTGCCCCAGTGTCTGGAGTGACAGGAGTCCGCCGCTGCGAGACGTGCGCCTGACCTCTTTGGTTGCGCCGATGTACGGGAAGTCCTGTCGCAACAATGTGGTGGTGGTGATTCCGTTGTCCTGGTCGATGGCGGTCACCTTTGAGAAACCGAGCGACCCGCGTCCGCGCAGGTCAGCTGCGGCGCCTTGGTAGCGATAGTCGAAGGCGTGCCACCCGCCGATGCCGTTGCTCAACTCCATCCGCGACAGGATCGCCTGCCCGTTCAGTTGCAGCCGGCTGGGATAGGGGAGCAAAGGGCCTGGCGTATGCACGGCGCGGTTCTCCAGACCTTCGTAGAAGAAGCGCGTGGTCGCTCCGCGACCTTCGGTGACTGAGGCCAACAGGTCCTGGTAATTCGCCCCTGCGGTCAGCGTGACATACCAGCGTCCCGGTAGCGTTGCGTTGTCGTAGTAGGCGCGATCCGGAATGCCGTCGCCATTCAGATCCGCGATGATTTCGGTAAGGTAGAACCCAGGCGGAACACCGCCTGGCAGCGCCGTGCACGGCGCAAACGCGGTATCTCCGATCTGGCAGATTCTTCCGGTTGAGTAGCTGTCGACCCACCCGTCTCGGTCGTTGTCTGCAAGAACGTCGACCGGACTCTGCGTACTTGGCGAGATGGGGCGCGTGCTGCAGGACAGGCTCGTGCCGGTCGATTTGCAGACCTCGAGCACCGGCGCATTCGGGTTGCCCGTGCCGACGGCGGCCATCGTGTCGCTATAGGCGCCGAACGGATCGCGGTTGATGTCCGCCATCACGCTCTGTCCGGGCTGTACGGGGGCGATGGCACTGCCCACGCTAGCCGCCACACTAGGCCACATTACAAAGCCGGTGTCGGTGGCGACGTATGCTTCCCATTGAGCATTTCCCGCCGATGGTCCGGTGCGCATGGCGTATTTGAGAATGTCAGGACGCCCGTCGCCGTTCAGGTCTCCGATGCGCTGATAAACCCGGGTACGTAACTCGTAGTCATCACCGGACGACAATGCCGCTCCCAAGTTCGCGTAAGCGACGCAGGGGTCAAAGCCCGCGCCATTGGAGCGGCAGAGGAAGTTGTCATTGAACAGGTTGTAGACCAGAAGGTCGTCACGCCCGTCGCCGTCCATGTCCGCGACCATGTAGCGTTGCGCGAACTTGCCCGACGATTGCGCGTTCCACGTCTGGCAGGAGAAGCCAGAGCCTGTCGATAGACAGATCGTCCAGGGGCCGATGCCCGAGATCTGGCTGGGCAGCAAGGCAATGTCCGTCAATCCATCGCCATTGAAATCGCCCGACATGGACTCCTCAGTACGCCCTGCCACGGCCGACCATGTCTGGCAATTGAAGGCCGTACCCGTGGACAGGCAGACCTTCCAGGCACTGCTACCGTCCGCATAAAGCAGATCCACGGCGCCATCGCCGTTGAAGTCTCCCATCACGGTCTTGGCCTTCACCTGTTCCGACGGAATGGGCTGCTTGGGCGTGAATTCGATGTTGATGTTAGGCCCGCCCCAGTAGCCGCTGCCCGCGATTCCAGATGCATTGGAGGCCGGGTCCCGCGTAGTCCAAGCCAGTTCCGTCGCAGGCAGGCAGGTGCCCTGCGCATCGCAATCCTGGACCCGCCATAAAAGGCTGCGTCCACTGGACAGTCCTTGCTGGTACTCAAGCCGGAAGTCTCGTACCAACGTACCGCCGTTGCCCGCGGCATCGGTGCCGACATAGGTCTTGATTGCGGTCATGCGGACCGTGCGGCGCAATTGCTTGCCCATCACATAGCCACTCCAAGGATCCGGTCTGGTCTCGTAGCTGAAGCGAACCGCGGCGTAAGTGTTCAAGCCCTTGGCGCCGTTGCCGGTGTAACGGATCTGGGTCGGGTAGTACTCGCCCTGAGCATTGTTCTCAAGGTAGTCAATCTCGTAGTAGTTGCCGCGACGGTCTTCGACGTGGTCCAACAACCAGTACAGACCGGCGGTCGATCCGGGTGCCTCGATGCGGGCAGATACGCTCAGACCGTAAGCGAGAGTCATCCCGTCCTTGGTCTCCACCGTGAACAGCGCCGGTCCGTCAGCAGGCGTGTTGCGAATTCGTGTCGAGACGATGCGCGAGAAGCCGTCAATCTCGGTGCGATATCCAGTCTCTGTACCGCTCACGGCGCCCAGTGACACTAGACGCTGACCATCGAGACAGTATTGATCTTCGTTGTTGAGCGCCACGCCTCGCCGCACACCGTCTTGGGCGAGGGTCTTGGGGCAGCGCGTAATGGCGGAGAGTCCCGAGAGGGTCCAACCTCTTCCCAACCATCCGTCTTCGGTCTGGCTGGAATAGCTCAAGGACAACTGCGGCTGAACACCTGCTGTGCCAGGCGGGAGAGGCAGCGCAATGTTGTATGTGGAGGCTCCGGTCAATGTGGCGCTGGCTGAACCCTTCAGCGCACCGGCCACTCCTGCGGAGAGGTTTGGCGGTGTGATATTGACCGCCTGTGCCCATGCCGAGCCGCAGAGGGCGAGGCCGACACAGGCGATGACAGAGATTCTTCCTCGTGCGCGCACAAGCGCCTGCTCGACTCGCAGCATGCGATTCCTCCCTCTTCGATCTCTTTGAACTTATGTCCCTATGTCATCACGCTGCATTAACAGACGACAAGCTCTCGCTTTCCCTTGCCTTGCACCTCTCAGAGACACGTCGATCCGGCCGATAGGAGCGCCAGGCAACACCTGCCCCCACGCCGGGAGTTCCCGCATCCGCTCGGCTCCACCCAAAAACGACAACGCCCGCCCTGCTTTCGCAGGAGCGGGCGTCGCCCAGTGACAGCAAGCCGGGAGGCTTACTTGTTCACCGCATCCTTCAGCGCCTTGCCGGCGGTGAACTTCGCGACCTTGGAGGCCGGGATGTCCAGCGCTTCGCCGGTGGCGGGGTTCTTGCCGGTGCGGGCAGCGCGGTCGCTCACCTTGAAGGTGCCGAAGCCCACCAGGGCGATCTGGTCGCCCGAAGCCAGCGCTTCGGTGATGGTTTCCAGGGTCGCGTCCAGGGCGGTCGCGGCCACGGCACGGGTCACGCCAGCCTTGGTGGCGATGCCTTCGATCAGTTCACTCTTGTTCATCAATGCTTCCAGTAAAAAACCAGGTTCCGGCTAGCCGGGGCCGGCGATTATCAGCCAGTCCTGACCACCCGCCTGTTTGAAGACGCAACCAGCCGCCCCCTTCACCCCCTCAAACGTCCGCATGGCGGATTTCATCGCCCGTTTGAGCGACATTCCGGCGACATGCGGTCGACATCAAGCGGGTTCCGGCTGACGTCCGGCTGCCGCGTGCAAGAAAAAAGCCTGGCGCTTTCGCACCAGGCTTTCGGGACCCATCCTACCCGACCCGCCCGCAAGGGGGCCGGCCGGGCGTCGGATCAGGCTCGGATTACCAGCCCAGATCCTTCAGCAGCGGCTTGGTCAGGTCCTTGGGCGGAACCAGGACCAGGCCCAGGTCGGGGCTGATGTTCGGTTCCATCAGCAGGTTCGGCGTGGCCGAGACATCCCAGTGCGACACGGACGAGCCGCCCACCAGCGGGTTCGGCGTGTACAGCAGCGGGCGACCCAGCGCATCGGCACCGGCGCGGCGGCTCTGATCGACGCCCAGCGAGGCGTTGGCCAGACCCGGCTTCGTGCGCGTGCCGTAAGGCAGCGCCGCGGTGATCGCGCTGCGCAGCTTGAGGGCATCCGCCTGCGAGACGCTCACCGTCGGGATCACCACCGTCGGGTCGGTGCCGCCCAGGCCGGGGGCAGCGCCCGCGGCGTTGTTGGCGATGATCACGCCGATCGCGCCCGCGTTCTGGGCGTTCTTGGCCTTGACCGCGAAGCCGCACACGCCGCGATCGATGATGGCCACCTTGCCCGTCACGGCCGTCGTCAGGGCCGGGCTGAACGGCAGGCAACCCGCGCCGTTGGAATCAGCCGGCACGCTTGCCAGCGCACCCAGGTTCATGCCGCTGCTCACCGCAGGACCGAACGAGGCCGTCCCGTAGGCATACAGGCCCGAAGCACCCGGCGCGGATGCCGAGATGCTCAGCACCGGCGTGGCGCTCAGCATGCCCGCGCCTGCCACCACGTTGGGGCCGATCCAGGCCAGGCCCAGCGGATTCACCGCCGAGGCCTGACGCTCCGGGCTGGTCATGTTCAGCCAGGTCTTGCCCTGGGTGTTGTCGAACATGAAGCGTTCCCAGATGCTGGGCAGCCCGTCGTCGGTGTACATCGTGCCTTGGCGGTTGATCCGCTTGCCGGTGGAGGTCTGCACCGACAGCACGCTGAAGCCCAGGCCGTGGCCCAGCTCATGCAGCAGCGTCTCGACGAAGTTCACGCCGGTACCGAAGTTGCCGTCCACGCCCAGGTAGAACGGCGAACCGGCCAGGCAGTCGCTCTTGCCGAGGTTGATGTTGAACTGCGTCTTGATGTCGACGTTGTTGTAGCCGGTCGGGTCGGGCTGGCCTTCGCTCAGGTTCACGCCGGACAGCTTGTTGGCCAGCGCCTGCGGGTACCACGTGTCCGGGGCGCCGCCCGGGAAGCCGTACCAGAAGTTGTAGGCGCTCGCGCTGCCCAGGGTCGCCGAGGACGCCGTGCAGGTCAGCGCTTCCCAGCCCGCCGAGACGGTGATGGTGACGTCGCTGTCCAGCGCCTTCTCCCAGACGTCGGCGACGTACCGGTACACGAACATGCGCTGCTCGCCCAGCGTCGTGCCGGGGTTGCCGCCGACCGGCGTGGCCGGTGTCGGATCGTTGAAACCGACACCGACCGGATCGCGGCTCTGGATCACGATGGTGGCGGCCTGCGCCACGCCGGCGCCGCACAGCGCGGCCACGACGGCCGTGCGCAACAGGGTCTTCTTGAAGGTCTTCTGCATGGCTTACTCCGTGGGCAGGGCCGACTTGGCGGCGGCGGCGCTCTTCATGAACGCTTCGGCTTCTTCCTTGCTGGCGAAACAGGCTTCGATCAGCTTGCCGTCGGGTCCGCGGACGATGACAGACTGGCTGGCCATCTCGTCGGTCGCGCGGATGCCGGTGGCGCCGCTGCTGTGGACCTTCATCTGCGGAGAGATCGCGACGGCGCGCAGCGCGACGCGGGCCTTGGCGGCCGGCACCTGCGCCTGCAGCGCGGCGTGTTCTTCGGCCGTGGCAGGACGGAGCTTGCCGGTCTCGGCGTCACGCACGACGACGAGGGAATCCTGCGACGCGACGGGCGCGGCGGCGGAGGTGGCAGTCGGGGCGGCGGACGCCGGCACGGCGGCTTCGTGAGCCTGCGCCGCCAGCGGCAGGGCCGCGGCGATCGCCAGGCCCAGGGAAATGCGGGTGATCATGGTCGTTGTCCTTGCGGAGATGACTCGGAAGTTCCGATGATTCGAAACGCGGTTCAACGCTGTGCGCGACGGCGGCGGGCGGCCATCAGGCCCAGCAGGCTGACGCCGGCCAGGGCCCAGGTCGACGGCTCCGGCACGTTCACGACGACGTCGTCGACACCGACCACATTGGCCGAATTGGCATCGCCGAAGTACTGGATCGCGAAGCGCGCGCTCGAGCCCAGGCCCTGGCCGGCGAGCTGGAAGCTGTAGCGGGTCCACTCGCCGGCGACGGTGATGCTCGCCTGCGGTGCGAAGCTGGCGAAGGCGCCGGCCGCATCGATCAGGCCATAGGCCAGTTGGTCGACGAATCCAGGCACACCCTCGCCGCGAGCCCAGAAGGACACTTCCAGGTTCTCTGCCGTCGAGAACACCGGGCTGATCAGCCAGCTCGACAGCGTGCCGCCGACGTCGACGGCGCCGTAGTTGGAGCCGATGTAGGAGGTCGGCGCGCCGCTGTGCGCGTTGAACGCAGCCACGTTGCCCTGGAACCAGGCGGGATAGTCGGGGGTGGCGGGCGTGCCCTGATTGGAGATGAGCCAGCCTGGCAGCGTGTTGACGTTGTCGAAGCCCTCGTTGATGAGGGTCGGCCCCGCGTGGGCCGCGGCCGCGGCGCCGACGAGCGCCAGGGCCAGACAGGTCTTCTTGAACATGTTCTACGTCCTTCTTCAGGATGAAGGTGGGATGTCCACCTGGACTTGGACGACGGCGCACCGTGATGCGGGGCGCCGTCTTGACTGCTGACGGCCGGCGGGAGGACGACCTTCGGGCGTGTCGATTCTGTGACTCTTGTCACGGAGAGCACGAGGGGGTAGCGCCGCGGTTCCCCCTTGGTGCGGGGGTGGTTCTTTCCCTAGGGGGTGACTCTTTCGGGCCGGTCGGCGGGCTTGGGGAGGCCCCTCGCCGGGGTCAGGACTTGCCGGCGCGAACCCGTCGTGGCGGGCGCAAACGGCGCGCAAACGCATCCGCATTGGGAATGCGGCAAGCCCTGGCCCCGCGCGCGGGTCGCTCGCCGGTGGCGGCCTCCGCCCGCGCCGGGCGATGGCCGTTTGACGCCGGATTCACACCGCCTGCGGTCGAGTGTGGCGGGCTCGGTGTAAATACCGATGGGCAACAGCGACCCCTGTCACCTCCGTGTCACTTCCTTGTCACCCGTGCCGGCGGCTGCCCCGATTGGGAGAACCCGACCTCGGACATTCGTCCGATACCGGCGCGAGGCCCGATTCGCGACAGTAGAGCCCTGTCTTGAACACCTCGACACCCCTCCCAACCACCAGGAGCCTGACCATGACCTTCACCCGCCGCCTCATCGTCGCCGCCGCCGCTGCTTCCGCCCTCGCCGCCTCGGCCGGTCTGTCGACCGCCGCGCTGGCCGCCACGCCGGCCGCTCCCGCACAACCGTCGGTCGTGATCGTCCACGGCGCCTTCGCCGACGGCTCCGACTGGGCCAAGGTCATCCCGCTGCTGCAGCGCGAAGGCGTGCAGGTCACCGCGGTGCAGAACCCGCTGAGCTCGCTGGCCGACGACGTCGCCGCCGCGCGCCGCGCGATCGACGCGCAGCCCGGCAAGGTCGTGCTGGTCGGCCACTCGTGGGGCGGCACGGTGATCACCGAAGCCGGCAACTCGGACAAGGTCGCCTCGCTGGTCTACGTGGCCGCCTTCGCGCCCAACGTCGGCCAGAACACCGCCGAGCAGGGCAAGGGCTTCCCGGCGCCTTCGGGCTTCGCCCACATCAAGCCCGACGCGCAAGGCTGGCTCAGCCTGACCGCCGAAGGCATGAAGAACCACTTCGCGCAGGACCTGCCCGCGGCGACGACCGCCGTGATGACGGCCACGCAAGGCCCGATCCAGGCCAAGGCCTTCGAGCAGACGGTGTCGGCCGCGGCGTGGAAGAACAAGCCGTCGTACTACGTGCTGGCCACGGCCGATCACATGATCGCCCCCGAGGCGCAGGCGTCGATGGCCGCGCGTGCAGGCGCGAAGGTGACCAAGGTCGACAGCTCGCACGTGCCGCAGCAGTCGCAGCCCGAAGCCGTCGCCAAGGTCATCCTGGACGCCGTCCGGCAATCCCGGTAAGGTCCGCGCCGTCCGCGGGCACCCATGGCGCGGTGCCCGCGGCGCGCCGGACTTTGCCCCTGGGACGCCGTGACTGATCCTTCCCCCCTGCCCCCTTCGACTTCTCCTGCCGCTGCGACTGCGGCGTCTTCCACCGCCGTTGCGGCGGGCTCGCGCGTACCGGTGCTCGACGCCGTGCGCGCGTTGGCCTTTGTGGGCGACCTCAGCATGGGGCAGCCGGTCGACCATTCGACGCGAGCCGCCTGGCTCGCCACGCAGATCGCTGAAGCCGCCCGCGCCGACGGCCTCGCGCTTGGCCGCGACGCCGACCTGGCGCCCGGCCACGCCGCTTGCGTGGCGCTGCTGCGTTGGTCGGGCTGCACGGCCAACGCGCCGGAGTTCTCGGTGCTGATGGGCGACGATGTCGGCGGTCGCGACGCGATGCTGTCCAACGGTTCGGCCGAGGAGGCGTCCGCGTTGGCGGGCACGCTCGGCGAGGCGGCGCTCATCCATTGCGAGGTCGCCGGCGAGATCGCCCGGCTGCTGGGCCTGCCCGCCAACATCGAGCGCGCAATGCGCCATCTCTTCGAGACCTGGAACGGCCACGGCAAGCCCGACGGCCTGAGCGGCGACGAGGTGCCCGCCGTCGTCTTCCATGTGGCGCTGGCGGGAGACCTGGAGATCTTCTCGCGGGTGCACGGCGTGGCGGCAGCGCTGCGTCACATCGGCGAGCGCTCGGATGCGAAGTATCCGAAGGCACTGGTCGACGTCGTGACGCGGAATGCGCAGACGTGGATGAGCGCGCTGGACGCCGGTGCCCACGAGGGCTCGCAGACCGCCGGCAAGCTCGATGAGACGCTGGCTGCGCTCGAGACGCCGCTGGAACTGGTCGCCGACGTCATCGACCTCAAGCTCCCCTGGATGACGGGCCTGTCGCGGCGCGTGGCCGATTCTGCGCGCGAAGCGGGCGCGGTGCTCGGCTTCGACGCGGCGGCGCTGGAGCGGCTCCATCGCGCAGGCCTGCTGCACGGCATCGGCCGCGCCTCGGTGCCCAATGCGCTCTGGAACGAAGGCCGCCGACTCGGCGAGGCCGATCGCGAGAAGCTCCGCCTGATGCCCTACTGGACCGGCCGCGCCGCGCGCCGCCTCAGCGCGCTGCATGCCGAAGCGGAGCTTGCGTCCTACGTCGACGAACGGATGGACGGCTCCGGCTCCTTTCGCAGCGCGGCAGGCGCCGCGATCCCGATGCCCGCACGCGTGCTGGCCGCAGCGGCCGCGTGGGTGACGGTACGGACCGGCCGCCCCGGCGCGCCGGCGCTCGACACCGAAGCGGCCCGCGCGGCCATGAGCCAGGAAGTGGCAGCCGGTCGACTCGACCCGCAAGCCGCCGATGCCGTCTGCGGCGCTGAACGTCGGCGCGTGGTGTCTCCATCGCCGGGTTCAACAACCATCACGCTCTCCGCGCGCGAGACCGAAGTCCTCGGACGCATCGCCATCGGCGAAAGCAACAAGGAAGCGGCGAAGGTGCTCGGCATCAGCCCCGCGACCGTCCGGACCCATCTGGAAAGCGCGTTCCGCAAGCTCGAATGCAGCACGCGGGCTGCGGCGACATTGAAAGCGATGACGATGGGGTTGCTGACGGTCTGAAACCGCCTAACTGCCCTCGCCAGGGCGTTGGCCGCTGGACCATGGGGCCTTGGCGTCAAGCGCCAAAACCCCAAGGACCACCGTCCCCAACCAGTTCCTGACTTCGTCGATCACTTCGGCGGGCTTGTCCTTGTGCGGCGAATGCCCGCATGCGGGGATCTCGAAGAGACGTGTCTGCGGGACTTCGCGCGCGATGCCCCGGATCTGCTCGAGCGTGCCGTACTCGTCGTCGACACCTTGCATCGCGAGCAGCGGACACGTGATCGCGCGGATCTCCTCAACGATCGACCAGTCGCGGAACGCAGCACTCAGCCACGTCTGGCTCCATCCGCCGAACGGTGAATCCGGATCGTCATGGAAGCGCGCGAGACGGTCGCGCAGCGGGCCCGCCTCGTAGATCTCGACCGTCTTGCGAATGCCGTCGAGGGAGATGTCTTCGACGACGATGTGCGGCGCCGCGACGATCGCGCCCGCCGTCGGCAACTTCGCCGCATGCAGCAGCGCAATCGACCCGCCGTCGCTGTGCCCGAAGAGCCACGGCGGCGAAGTCACACCCAATCCCGCAAGCACCGCAGGCAGCACCTCGTGTGCCTGACGGTGCAGGTAGTCGACCTCCCAGCGATCATCGGGTGCGCGCATCGTCGAGCGCCCGTAGCCGGGACGCGAGTACACGAGCCCGCGCATGCCGATCGCTTCGCACAAGCGCGCCGGGAAGTCCCGCCACATCGCGATCGAGCCCAGGCCTTCGTGGAGGAAAACCATCACCGGCGCATCGGCGATCGTGTCGCTGATCGCAGCGTTGACCCAGGTGTATTCGATGTCGGTGGTCCGGCCGCGCCAGTCGATGCGTAGCCGTTGCGTCGAAGTCGTGCTGTTCATGGGCACGATCTTAGGCATGCGCAAAAAGAAAAGGCCCCGGTCGTGAGACCGGGGCCGAAAGTTCGTCCGCCTGCAGAGGGAAAAGGCGGACCATGCGAGAGAGAAGCATGAACAACGGAAGCTCGAATTCCGTTGTCAGGATCAACTGTAGGGAGGTCGGCGTTCCGTGGCACGACGGCATGGCCGCATCGTGCCCTCGGTGAACGCCCGATGCGCGTGTCGGGCGTTCGCCTACACGGCTTCAATCCGCCGCGGCGGTGCCGGTCGCGCGGCCCGTGCCACCGAGCGCGCGCTGCGCGCTGGCGGCCATGAACAGCGCGAAGAAGACGACGCAGGAGAGACCGGCCGTGAGCGAGGTGTGCTCCGCGATCATGCCGATGAGCGGCGGGCCGGCCATCATGCCCAGGTAGCCCAGCGAGGAGACCGCCGCGATGCCGTGCGCGGCGCTGACGCCGGGCACCTTCGAGGCCGCGCTGAACAGCACCGGGACGACGTTGGACAGGCCCAGGCCCACCAGCGCGAAGCCCAGCAGGCCCGCGGAGGCGACCGGCACCAGCAGCGCGGTGGCCATGCCGGCGGCCGCCAGCAGTCCGCTCGCGATCATGAGCGGCACCGGTGCGACACGCGCCCGCACCCAGTCGCCACCGAAGCGGCCCAGCGCCATCGCCAGACTGAAGCTCGCGTAGCCGAGCGCGGACAGACTCGCATCGCTCGCGCGCTCCTGCTTCATGAAGAGCACGCTCCAGTCGTACATCGCACCCTCGGCGATCAAGCCGAGCGCGGCCAGCGTACCGATGAGCGCAAGCACGCCGCGCGGCAGGCTCAACGGCTGCGACTCGCCAGCGTCGGTCTTCATCTTCAGCATCGCGCCGCAGGCGCCCAGGATCAGCACCATGCCCGTGCCGCAGGCCACCAGCAGATGGGTCTGCGGCGTCCAGCCCAGCAGCGGCAGCAGGCTGCCGACACCGGCGCCGACCATGCCTCCGAGACTGAACATCGCGTGGAAGCCGCTCATCAGCGGCCGGCCGGCAAGATGCTCGATCTCGGTGGCCTCGGCGTTGATGGCGACGTCGAACAGACTCGCCGTCGCGCCGAAGAGCATCAGCAGCAGAACCAGCCCGAGGTAGACGCTCGGCGCGATCAGCATCGACACGCCCGCCGCGCAGAGCACGCCGGTGAGCCCCGCCACGCCGCGTGGACCGAAGCGGGCCACGACACGCCCAGCTTGCGTCAACGCCAGCAGCGCGCCCACACCCGAGGCCAGCATCGCAATCGCCAGCGACTGCTCACCCAGACCGTAATGCGCCTTGACCGTCGGCACATGCACACCCCAGGTCGCGAACAAGGCCCCCGAGACGAAGAACTGGATGCGCAGCGCCCAGGCCGCCGAGTTCAGGCGGCGAGGCGTCAAGGTGTCGGAGATCGTGGTCATCGTGGAGCGGCGTGAAGAGCCCGTTACTGTAGGCGCCATGAGGCGCCCTTCGCGCGGATGTCGCCCCTCGTTCAGCCAAGCGCGGGCTCTCCACGAGGCATGAGGGCTCCCTCCTGGACCCTCAAGCCTCATTCCGGCCCCACCAGCACCCGCTGACCCCGCTCCCTTCGCTTGGCGCCGGAACATGCGAAGTCGGCGCCGGGGTCAGGTCATGCGTCAGGACACCATGCCGCGCAAGGCGTTGAAGAGCTTGCGCGGCTGCAAAGGCTTGAAGAGCACCGTGTGACCGCTTTCAGTGGCACGACGAAGTTCCTCGCGACTGGTGTCGCCCGTGACGAGGATCGCCGGCACCTCCATGCGGCAAAGCTCGCGCACCGCGCGGATCGCCGCAATGCCGTCCGGACCGTCGCCCAGGTGCAGGTCCGACAGGATCAGGTCCGGCGGCGCAGCGCGCGTGCGCACGGCCTCCGCCGCTTCGGCCGCGGTCGCCGCGATGATGGATTCGTAGCCCCACTCCTCCAGCAGCAGCTGCAGGCCGATGCGGATGGGCTCCTCGTCGTCGATGACCAGTACCGAGCGCGGCTCCATCACCGGCATCGGCACGGTGTCCGCCGCCGTCGTGAACTCGGGGATCTCGGGCAGACCGCCCAGCGGGATGCTCAGGCGGAACATCGTGCCCCGACCCGGCCGCGACGCGACCATCAGCCGGTAGCCCAGCAGGTGCGCCAGACGCTTGACGATCGCCAGACCCATGCCGAGTCCTTGCGTGCGGCTGCGTTCGCTCTGGCCGACCTGATAGAACTCCGCAAAGATGCGCGGCAGGTCGCTGGACTTGATGCCGATGCCGGTGTCCCAGACCTCAAGGTTGAGGTGGGTCGAGGTCGACCGCGCGACCACCACGACGCCACCCTCCTCCGTGTACTTGATCGCGTTCTGGATGAGGTTGCCCAGGATGCGCTCCAGCAGCTGCGGATCGCTGGTGACGGACTTGCCGCCCGGCGAGAAGCGCAGGCCCAGCCCCGCGCCTTCCGCCTGTCCGGCGTAGTGCATGTGCAGACGGCGAAACAGGTCGCGCAGGGTGAAGTGCTGCAGATTGGGCTCGACCGTGCCGGCGTCCAGCCGCGAGATGTCCAGCATCGCGTTGAAGGACCGCTCCAGTCCCTCGATGGAGCGCATGACGTTGCGGATCAGCGGCTCTTCCTCGGTGCCTTGAAGGCGCCGTTCCAGGCTCGCGGCGAAGAGGCCCAGCGCATGCACCGGCTGGCGCAGGTCGTGGCTCGCGATGGCGAGGAAACGGCTCTTCTCCTGATCGGCGCGGATGGCGCCGTCGCGGTCCTGCTCGATGGTGCTGAGCTGGAGGTCCTGTTCCATCAGCAGGCGCTTGGCGCGCTGCCAGCGATGGTGCTCGAGCAGGGCCAGTCCGCCCACGACGGCCGCGGCCAGGAACCAGACGGGACCGGCCCCCGCCCGCGCGGTGGGATCGAACAGTCGCGCCAGGCCTTCGGAGGCAGGCAGCACCGCGATGACCGCGGCCCAGCGCCCCATAGGCGCAAGGAGCACGCCGAGGACGGCGGCCGTGGCCGCGAGCAGCGGTCCGGTGAGCAGGCCGCGCGCGCCCGGCGATTCGGCCAGCCACGGATGCAGGGCCAGCAGGCCGAGGCAGCCGGCCGCCTGCAGGTAGAGAAGCCGCCGCCCTTCGCGGTCGGAAAAGGCCATGCGGCTGCTGTCGGTGCGGGGCCCGCGATGCGACAGGGACCGCGCGGTGAAGACGCAGCCGAGCGCGAGCGCGATGACGCCGAAGACCCAGACCATCAGGCCCGCCGCCGGCATGCCGCGCAGCAGCGCCGAGATCAGCGGCACGGCGACCGCCGTCAGCAGCCAGGGCCAGTGGCTCCAGGCCTCGTCGAAGCCGGCGTCCTGCAGCCGGCGTGTGATCGCGCGCCGCTCGCGGCGCCGACCTTCCTGGACGGATTCGTCGTTCTCCGCGACGGCGCCGGCGACCGCCACGAAGAGGCTGGGCTTGGGCGGGCGGCGCGAGCGCTTGGGGCGCGGCGGCAGGCCGTCCGCGGACGGCGGCTCGCCACCCCCGGTGGGCGTGCCGTTGCCGCCCGCACCGTCGCCGGCATCGGACGATGGCGCAGAGGCCGCACCCGCCGTGGAAGAAGCCGAACCCGGGGAGGGATCCGCGCCGGATCCATGCGGGTCGCCGGCGGACGAGGTTCCCGAAACGACGCTCGCCGGCACGTCGAGGACGTCCGGCGAGTCGATGAGGATCTCGGTCGGCGGGAAGCCGGTGTCGGGGGCGTGCTCGCGGGTCCCGCGATCGCCCCGATGGACCGTGGCCACCGCGTCAGCGGAAGAGGCTGATCATGTGCGAGCGCGACTTGACGTCCAGCGCCAGCAGCAGCGAGGAGACGTAGTTCTTCACCGTGCCCAGCGAGAGCTGCGTCGAGTTGCTGATCTCCTGGTTGCTGCAGCCCGACAGCACCAGCTCCAGGATCTCCAGATGGCGCGGGCCGAGTTCGGCCACGCGGTCGTACATCGCCGACGACGGGAAACGCGGGAACAGCGTGCCCGACTGCGACTGGCGGTGGCGCTGGCCCTCGGCCAGCAGCGCGCGCAGCGTGCTGCGCATCTCGGCCATCATCGCGCCCTTGGGCAGGTAGCCCACCGCGCCCAGCGCCCGCGCCTGGCGGACGACGAATTCATCCTGCGTGCCGCTGAAGACGACGACGCGCGCCTCGGGATAGGCCTCCATGAACTGCCGCAGCCCTTGCAGGCCCTTGCAGTCCCCCAGGTTCAGGTCGAGCAGCACGGCATCCACCGCCCCGCCCTGCGCGTACGCCTGCAGACCTTCCTGCAGCGACGACGCCTCCAGCCAGTCGATGTCGATCTCGTCCAGCGACTGGTACAGCGTGCGGATCCCCGCCCTCACCAACTCGTGGTCGTCGACCAGCAGCACCCGCCGCTTCACCGCCGGCATCGCATAACCACCACTCCCAGCCGCCTCGAACGTGCGTGCAACGGACACTGCTTCCATAGGGCCTCCCTGTTTCGACTGACCGATGGGGTCTCCGGCTCGGTCGTCGTCACCCCTTACTGCACGCCGGAGAAGCTCCGCATGATAGGCCGATGGTCACTTGCGTCGCCCCCTCTTCAGGGGGAACCCTGAGGGGGTAGGCCGGAAACACTTGTGACGACATGTTGCGAAAGTAAGGCGTCAACGCTGTCAGGCGCCATCCCCATTTATAGGGCCTCGCGCCCCGCGGCTATCCCCCATGAGGTGGGATCTGCAAACGTACCCTGCACGGAGACGCGGGCGATCCCGCTGAGAGGGATGCTCCGCCGGACGACAGCCTCCAGCAAGGTCACGGAGGACCCCGGTCCCTAGAATTCCGTCCAGCTTCCGAGACCCAATGCACCCCGCCCTCCGATCTCCCTTTCTGCCGATCGCTCCGCTGCTGGTTGCCGGTCTGACGGCGGGATCGGTGTCCCTGCCGGCGGTGGCGGCGGGCAGCCTGGTGCTGATGGATGCGCCGCCCGCGCAGACGAGCTGGTCCGGCGGTGTCTCGACCCGCAGTTGGCCCTCCGCGCCCGGCAGCCGGGCCCGCAGCAACGACCTGCTGCCCGCCGTGGAAGTCCTGACCCCTGAAGGCGGCTTCGTCTCCACGGACCTGGGCATCGGCTGGAACCTGGTCCCTCTGCTGGCCGATGCGGACACCGCCAGGACCTGGCAGGCGGGCGCACGGCTGTGGCCGCAGTTCGGGCGACCATCCCGGGTCACCCCCAAGGGCATCGACCGGCTCGGCTCGCGTGTGACGACCGAGGCCTTCGCCAATGTGCAGGCCGCTTCGTGGTTGATGCTGCAGTCGGGCTTCTCCTGGGGTAGCGGCCGCCGCCACGACGGCCAGGTGCTCGAACTCGGACTGACCTCCGGGATCCCGATCGGCGACGACCTCATCGCCGTGACGCTGGGGGCCACCGCCGCCAACGGCGCGCACCTGCGCAGCAGCTACGGCATCGGCCCCGGCGAATCCCGCGCCAGCGGCCTGCCGGCCTGGCGTCCGCGCGCCGGGATGATGGACTGGAGCATCGCGCTCAGCGGCGAGCACAAGTTCTCCGAGCACTGGTCCGTCAGCGGTCAGTGGCTGGACGCGCGGCTGGTCGGGGAGGCGTCGCGCTCGCCGCTGACGACCTCCCGGACGCAGCAGACCTTCAGCGCCAGCCTCTGGTACCGCTTCTGAGGCAAGTCCTGCCCCATCCCGCCCGCCTCCCCCGCCGTCCCGCCATGCATCGCGTCCTCCTCATCGCCGTCCCGCTGTTCGGACTCCTGATCGCCTTCGAGTGGTTGTGGGGGCGGCTGAAGGGGCGCGACACCTACGGGCTGTCCGACTCGATCAGCAGCCTGAGCCAGGGACTGATGAGTCTGGCCGTCGCCGCGGTGACGCCGCTGTTCCAGAACGGCATGTACGCCTGGCTGCAGCCGCACCTGGCGCTGGTGCCCGGTTCGGTCTGGGACGGCTGGTGGGGCTGGGTCGTGGCGATCGTGGTCTACGACTTCTGCGACTACTGGCTGCACCGCGTCAGCCACGAGAGCGCCCTCTTCTGGGCGGCGCACACCGTCCACCATCAGAGCGAGCACTTCAACCTGACCACCGCCCTGCGCCAGGAGAGCTTCTACGCGGTGATGGGCTGGCCGTTCTTCCTGCCGATGGCGCTGCTGGGCATGCCGCTGGAACAGTACGTCGCGGCGGGGCTGTTCGTGCTGCTGTACCAGTTCTGGATCCACACCGAGCACGTCGGCCGGCTGGGCTGGCTGGACCGGGTGTTCTCGACGCCGTCCAACCATCGCGTCCACCATGCGGTCAATCCGGGCTACCTGGACAAGAACTACGGCGCGGTGCTCGTGCTCTGGGACCGGATGTTCGGGACCTTCGTGGAGGAGACCGAACCCTGCGTGTACGGCACGGTCAAGGCGTTGCACAGCTGGAATCCGATCCGGGCGGTCGGGCAGTTCTACGGAGAGCTCTTCGAGCGCGCCCGCGCCACGCCGCGCTGGTCAGACCGGGTCCGGGTGCTGTTCAAGTCTCCGGGCTGGGCACCGCCGGGAACGTCGACGATGTCGGAGCCGGACGGCGACCGGCTGCGCCAGCCGCGCTTCGATCCCGTGGTGAGCCGGCTGGACCGCTGGCGCGCGGTCAGTTTGCTGGCGATGACCGGCGCGGCGTCGGCGGTCTGGCTGGACGCCAGCGACGACATGAGCGAAGGCCGCAACCTGATCGCGGCCGCGGTGATCGCCGGCGGCCTCTACGCGGCGGGTGCGTTGCTGGCACGCGGCGCGGAGAGAGCCGGCGATCGCGACGGCCTCGACATCGAGGGCCGCGACATGGCGGGCAGCCGAAGCCGCCGCCGTCGCAGCCTGCGCGGTTGGGGCCTCTACCTCGGTGCGATGGCGCTCTGCGCCGCAATGATCGCCGTTCTGCTCTGATGCTCCGACGTCGCCCGTCCCCGGCGCGGATGCCCGTTCAGCTGTGCGGCCAACCCAGCACCGACAGCGCATCGTCGTAGGACTCGTCCGCGGCCGAAGCCGCTCGCGCGGCGTCAGCTTGGTTGCTCCCCAGTTGAGCCAGACACACCATCGTCGCGCCGCCGAAGGCGATCAGGTCCTCGACCGCCGCGACCGGGAAGTCATGACCGAGCGCGTCGGACAGCTTCTCGCGCAGCGTGTGGCCCGCGTAGGTGGCCACCACCGCGCCCATCGCGCCGGCGAATGCGGCCGGCCATGAGCGGCCGCCCGCCAGTGCCGCGCCTGAGATCGCCCCACTGACCGCGCGCGCCGCAAGCCCCGGCGGATCGGTGCGATCGGGCGTCGACGGCAGCTTGTCGACGACGAGCTCGCCGAGCGCCATCGGTGTCGTGACCGCCACGGCATGGGTGGAGCCCAGGAAGGCCAGCGGCGAATCCTTGACGTCGATCCAGCCGCACCTCGCGGCCCAGCTCGCGACGGTCAACGGCGCGCTGGTCCGCGGCCCGGCGGTGCTGCCCAGCAGGAAGGCCAGCATCAGCGTGCGCCTCGAATCGGCGGGCTTGGTCGCAACGACCGGCACGCCTTGCGCCTTCGCCTCCCGGACCACCTGGGCCCCTGCGCGCACGTGGCCGAAGAAGCGGCGGAACAGGTGCCGGGCCGATTCGGTGAACGCGCCGTAGACCAGATGCGAGACATAGGAATACGGATGCGACTGCAGCGGCGCCCGCGTGATCGGGTCGCCGAAGCGGAAGGCGGGCACCAGCGTCTCGTCGACGACGGTCGCCGCGGCGACGCCGAAGACCGTGCCGCATCCGGCGGTCACCCGCGGCTCGAGTTCGGCGGCGGCGCCGTAGAGACCGCCGACCAGCGACCCCATCGCGTAATGGACGCCTTCACCGGCGGCGGTGCGTCGGCGGCGAGGCAGACGACGGCCGGTGAGCTTGGCGAGCCGGTCGGCGGCGCGTTCGGTCGACGGCATGCCGCGCACGCCCGAGGTGATGCCGACCCGCTCCAGCCCCGCCTGGAAGGCGGTCATCGCGGCGGCGCCGATCAGGCCGCCCAGCAGTCCGGAGGCGGTGCCCACGCAGAGGTCGCGCGGTCGGTGGTCGATGTCCATGGCATTCCTGTCAAGGTCGAAGTGGAGCCGCCCTTGTGGCAAGGGTCGTTCCTCCCAGGATGACGGGATGCTTGCATGCGGTCGACGCCAGAAAAGGCGCATCGCCTGTGTTGACCAGGAAGGCCTCAGCGCGGCGTGTGCCGGGCGATCGCCTCCTGCAGGCGATCGCAGGCGCGGGCGATCTGGGCGCGCGGTGCGGTCGCGACGCTGAGCATCAGCCCGGACTGCGCCCGCTCCGGATCGGCAAACCAGACCGACAGCGGTGCCGGCGAGATGCCGAAGGCGAACAGCTCCCGCGCGATCGTCAGGTCCGACGCGCCCGGGGGCGTCCGCACGAGCACCGCCAGGGCCGCCGGCAAGGTCTCCAGACCGCGCGCGTGCAGCAGGTCCAGCAGGCCGTCGCGTTGCGCCTGGTACAGCCGTTTGGCGCGACGCAGGTGGCGCAGGTAGTGCCCGTCGCGCATGAAGGCCGCGATGGCGAGTTGGGCGGCCGGTCCCGGCGGCGGCGCCAGGCAGGCGGACACCTCCGCGAAGCGCGCCGCCATGGCCGCAGGCGTGACGATGAAGCCGAGCCGCAGCCGCGGGTCTATCGTCTTGCTGAAGGAACCGATGTGGATCACCCGCCCTTGCTGGTCCAGCGACGCCAGCGCCGGCGCGGCGCGCCCCTGCAGCTGCAGTTCGCTCAGGTAGTCGTCCTCGACGATCCAGCCGTCGGCGCTCGAGGCCCAGTCGAGCAGACGCAGCCGACGCTGCAGCGACATCGTCACGCCGAGCGGCGCCTGCTGCCCCGGCGTGACGACGGCGAGCCGGGCCTGCGGCGCGCGCCGCCAGGCGGCGTCGACATCGATGCCCTCCTCGTCCACCGGGACCGGGACCGGCGTCAGGCGGCCCAGCATCAGCGCCTGGCGCGTGAAGAAGAAGCCGGGTTCCTCCATCCACGCCGAGCCGCCGTCGAGCCCGAGCACGCGCAGCGTGATCCCGAGTCCCGCCGCATACCCGCCGGTGATGAGCACCTGCTCCGGCGAGCAGACCAGGCCGCGCGCCACGGCGAGGTAGCCGGCGATCTCGCGCCGCAGCTCGATCTCTCCGCGCGGATCCGGATACAGCGCGGCGCCGGTGGTCTCCGCCAGCAGCGCCCGCGCGCGTAACCGGTGCATCAGCTTGGAAGGCAGGCTCTCCCGCGAGGGAATGCCGGGCTGGAAGATCCCCGGTCCGGCGGTCAGTTCCCGGTACATCGAGATGAACGGCCCCGGATCGAGCGTCTGCTCATCGCGCCGCGCGGCGGCGGGCCGCTCCGCGACGCGCGTGCCGGCGGAGCGCGAGGCCTCGATCATCTGTGCGGCGGCCAGCTTCTCGTAGGCCACGCGCACGGTGCCGCGCGCGACGCCCAACTGCGCCGCCAGATCGATCCAGGACGGCAGCCGCATGCCGGGCAGCAGCGCTTGCTGTTCGATGGCGGTCGCGATGCCTCGATGGATCTGGTCGGTCAAGGGAACGGGCGACGACTTGTCGAGGGAAACCTTCAGCGACGCGCTCATCGTGGTACAGCGATTCCTTCGATTCTTGGGACTCTACTTTGCACCACGGCGGGAGAAGAATCCAGTCATCGATCCCCTTCCCCTCTCCTCCCGAACCCTTTCCCCCCAAGGAGCCCACCATGTCCCACCGTCTCGACTACAGCCAGATCGCCCCCGCCGGCGTCAAGGCGCTCGGCGGCGTCTACGGTTACGTCGCGCAGAGCGGCCTGCCGCCGGCGCTCGTCGAACTCGTCTTCCTGCGGATCTCGCAGATCAACAACTGTGCCTACTGCCTCGACATGCACACGCGCGACCTGCTGAAGAAGGGCGTGCCCGTCGAGAAGCTGGCGCTGGTGCAGGCCTGGCCGGAAGGCGGCGCGCTGTTCGACGCCCGCGAACGCGCGGCGCTGGCCTGGGCCGAGTCCGTCACGCGCGTCGCCACGACCGGCGTGCCTGACGCCGACTTCGCCGTCGTGAGCGCGGCGTTCAGCGAGAAGGAAGTCGTCGACCTCACGATCGCGATCGGCCTGATGAACACCTACAACCGGCTGGCCATCAGCTTCCGCAACGTGCCGCAGGCGGTCGTGGCCGCGGCGCGCTGATCAACCGATCACGCGTCGGGCGATCGCTTCAACCGATCGCCCGGCGCAGGTTCTCGCGGGCGCGGGCGTCCAGCCGCTCGCGCAGTGCGGGCGTGCTGTACAGCACCGGCCGATCGAGGAAGATCCTGAGGATCTGCTTGCGCTTGCGGCGGAACAGGAAGCCCGGCACGTAGGCGTACTCGTCGCGGATCTGGCGCTCGTATTCGTCGAAGCGCGGGCGTTCGGCGCCCAGGATCGCGAGATCGATGTCGACGAGCACCTGTTCGTCGACGCTGGCCGGCACACCGTCGTGCTTCGTCACCAGCACCAGTAGCCGGACACGGTCGGCGACCTCGCCTGTCGCGCCGGCGGCGAGCAGTGCCTCATGCGCCCAGTCGGCGCTGCGCTCCTCGTTGCCCGAGCCCTTCACGTCATAGATGGCGTCATGGAACCACAGGGCCATCTCGACCTCGGCGGGACGGTCGGCCAGACCGCCGAACTCGTCGAACAGCGCGAGGCATTCCTCGAGATGCTGACGGGTGTGGTACTTGCGTTGCGGCTCGGCGTAGCGGACGAGCAGCTCGTCGCGCAGCGCGTTCCCGTCGCCGCGGTCGGCACCGACGAGCGCGGACCACGCGCGCTGCCAGGATCGTTCGAAGAGAGCGTTCATGTGCGCTGGATGGTAGCGGCTGTCCGGCCCGCGGCTACGATCCTCGTCATGCCCATCCACATCACCACGCCGACCGTCGAGTCGGACGCATTCAGCACCCCGGACCAGCGCGTCTGGCTGAAGCTCGAAGCGCTCCAGCCCTGCGGGTCGTTCAAGCTGCGCGGCATCGGCCACGCCTGTGAAGTCCATGCGTCGCGCGGCGCGACGCGGCTGTTGTCGTCGTCGGGCGGCAATGCGGGCATCGCGGTGGCGTATGCGGGGCGCCGGCTCGGCCTGCCGGTTGTCGTGGTCGTTCCGGAGACCACGCGCGAATGGCCCAAGACCCTGATCCGCCGCCAGGGCGCGGAGGTCGTCGTCCACGGCAAGAGCTGGATGGAGGCCAACGATCACCTGATGTCGCTGCGACAGCCGACGGATGCCTTCATCCACCCGTTCGACGATCCGCTGCTGTGGGACGGCCACGCGTCGATGATCGCGGAGGCGGCGACGCAGGCGCCCAAGCCGGATGCGGTGGTGCTGTCGGTCGGCGGCGGTGGGCTGATGAGCGGCGTGTTGCAGGGCATGCACGCGGTCGGCTGGCAGGACGTGCCGCTGGTGGCGGTGGAGACGCACGGCGCCGATTCGCTGAATGCGGCGATCGCCGCGGGCGAGCTGGTGACGCTGGACGCGATCACGAGCCTGGCGACCTCGCTGGGCGCCAGGCGGGTCAGCGAGCGCGCTTTCGCGTGGACGAAGGAACATCCGGTCGTCGCCACGACGGTGACCGACGCCGAGGCCGTGCAGGCCTGCCTCGACGTGGCGAAGGAACACCGCGTCATCGTCGAACCGGCCTGCGGTGCCGCGGTCGCGGCGACGCTCAAGCGCGCAGTGCCGGCGCTGCAAGAGGCCAGGAACGTGCTGGTGATCCTCTGCGGTGGCGCCTGCGCGACCTACGAGGACCTGCTCGACTGGCGCGCTGGTCGCTGAATCACCGTCGTCTGCCCTTCTGCCTGTAGCGTTCCCGCAATCGAACGACTGCATCACATTGACGGTGATCGTCCTGAACGATGCACCGGATCAGGACGTTGGTATCGACGGCGCCCATCAGCGGAACGGACTCATCTCTTCGACGGATACCGTCTTGCCGTTGCGCGGCTTCAGCATTCCCGCCAGCGCCGCCAACGACGTCGTCTTGGCGCGAACATAGAGGGTATTGTCGCCGCGGGTGTACCAGACGAACGGAGTGCCAGGCTTTGCGCCCAATTCCTTCAAGATCTCCTCGGGCACCTGCAGGGTGCCTTGCTCGCTCAGAAACGTTTCATGCATTGCCATCTCCATTCAGTGAGTCACCGGAATTCGGCTGCGGCGACTCATCCGCCACCGGCCTTTTCGACTTCGCAACGACGTGGATGCTTCCGTCCTCCGTCAGCTTCCAGATGAAGCGCGTGCCGAGCCTGGCGCCGACGGCCTTCCGGATGTCCTCGGGAACGACGATCCGTCCGTTCATTTCCATCTTCGACATCGACACGCCACTCTCCTTGCGAAGCGATGCCGCCACTTTAGGAAAACGTCGCGTCGGGTGCCATGACTTGCACTTGTGGACATGGCGCCGATGGCACTCTCACGAGGCATCGCACACACGCGGATGAGTGGATCCGCGGAACGCCCCGGCCATCTCCCGACGCCCAAGGGGTGGCGGAGCGACGCAGCCGCTCCGCCTTCTGCCGACCCGGAGGTCAGCGGTCGATCATTGCGGCGCGGAAGCCGCCGTTGCAGCCGTCGCGGCCGTCGGTGCCACGGGCGCACCGGCGCTCCCGGGGAACAACTGGTCCACCAGCTCAACGACCTTCTTGTCGGCGTCGATGAACTTGCCCATGCTGCCGCTGCCGTGCGTGGCGTCGTACTTCGCCTCGCCGATCTGCTTGCCGGCGCTGAAGACGCGGATCTCGGCATACGCCATGTACAGCGCCAGGTCCCAGCGCCACGTGGCGTTGTAGGTGCTCGTCACCGCGCAGTCGGTGATCAAAGCCACCGTCGGCAAGGTCCGCACTTCATAGCCCTTGCTCGCCAGCGCGCGCTTGTAGCCGTCGCTGAACCCCTTGCGCACCACCGGGTTGTCGATCACGCAGATCACCCGGTCCTCCATGCGGACCTGCACCGGCGTCACGTTCTGATGGATCGCGCAGCCGCTCAGACCCACGGCCGCCAACGCGGCCACTCCCAACTTCTTCATGCTCCCTCCTGGAGACTCGTCTTCTTGAAGGCGCGATTCTAGAAACAAGGGGGCGCCCCTCCCGAGGCGCCCCCGCATCCGGACGTTCGGAAAAACCTCAGGTCGCGACAGGCGCCGCAGGCGTGTTGCCGACGTTGGTCCCGGCGCTTTCCTCCGCCTCGTCACGCCGGTAGACCCACCGGTACAGCACCGGCAGCACCAGCAGGGTCAGCGCCGTCGAGGACAGGATCCCGCCGATCACCACCGTCGCCAGCGGGCGCTGCACCTCGGCGCCCGTCCCCGTGGCGAGCGCCATCGGGACGAATCCGAGCGAGGCCACCAGCGCCGTCATGAGCACCGGGCGCAGCCGCGTCAACGCGCCTTCATGGATGGCCTCCTCCAACGGACGGCCCTGCTCCCTCAACTGGCGGATGAAGGAGATCATCACCAGCCCGTTCAGCACCGCCACGCCGCTGAGCGCGATGAACCCGACCGCCGCCGAGATCGACAGCGGAATCCCCCGCATCCACAGCGCCAGCACGCCGCCGGTCAACGCGAACGGGATGCCCGAGAACACCAGCAGCCCGTCCCGCGCGTTGCCGAACATCGCGAACAGCAGGACGAAGACCAGCCCCAGCGCCACCGGCACCACGACGCGCAGGCGCTCGCTGGCCGATTGCAGGTTCTCGAACTGGCCGCCCCAGCCCAGCCAGTAACCCGACGGCAGCGCGACCTGCGCCGCCACCGCCTGCTGCGCCTGCGCGACGAACGAGCCGAGGTCCCGTCCGCGCACGTTGGCGCTGACGACGACGCGCCGCTTGCCGTCCTCGCGGCTGACCTGGTTGGGGCCGGGCGCCAGCGCCAGCGTCGCGACTTCGGACAACGGGATGAAGCGCGTCGCTCCATCGCCGCCGCGCGGCAGCGGCACCGGCAGCCGCTCGATGGCCGCCAGGTCCGTGCGCAACGCCTCGGGCAGGCGCACGACGATGGAGAAGCGCCGGTCGCCCTCGAACAGCGTGCCGGCGTGCGCGCCGCCTGTCGCGGTCGCGACCAGCTGCTGCACGTCCTGCAGGTTCAGCCCGTGGCGGCCCGCCTTCTCGCGGTCGATGTCGACGGTGAGCATCGGCAGCCCGGTGGTCTGCTCGACGTTGACCTCCGCCGCGCCCTCCAGCCCGCCGAGCACCGCGGCGATCTTCGCCGCCGCCGCGTTCAGCTGATCCATGTCGTCGCCGAAGACCTTCACCGCCACGTCCGAGCGCACGCCCGAGATCAGCTCGTTGAAGCGCAGCTGGATCGGCTGCGAGAACTCGTAGTTCTGCCCCGGCAGCGTCGCCAGTTCCTCCTGCACCGCCGCGATCAGCGCGTCGCGCGTGCGGCGCGGCTCGGGCCACTGGTCCGTCGGCTTGAGCATCACGTAGGCGTCGGAGATGTTGGGCGGCATCGGGTCCGCCGCGATCTCGGCCGTGCCGGTGCGCGAGAACACGCGCTCGATCTCCGGGAACTTCTCCTTCAGCCGCGCCTCCATCTGCTGCTGCATCGCCACCGACTGCGACAGGCTGGTGCCCGGCAGCCGCAGCGCCTGCACCGCGAAGTCGCCTTCGTTGAGGCTGGGCACAAACTCGCTCCCCAACCGCGTCGCGAGCAAGGTCGACAACACCACCGCCACGACCGCGCCCGTGATGACCACCGGCCGCGCGCCCATGGCCCTGGCCAGCAGCGGCTCGTAGGCGCGGTGCGCCCAGGCCATCACGCGGCTTTCCTTCTCCTGGACCTTGTCGCCGATGAACAGCGCCACCGCCGCCGGCACGAAGGTGATCGACAGGATCATCGCGCCCAGCAGCGCCATCACCACGGTCACGGCCATCGGATGGAACATCCGCCCCTCCACGCCGGTGAGCGCGAAGATCGGCAGGTAGACCACCATGATGATCAGTTGCCCGAACAGCAGCGGTCGGCGCGCCTCCTGCGCCGCCGCGAAGACCTCGTGGAAGCGTTCCGCGCGCGTCAACGGTCGGCCCAGTCGCGACTGGGCATGCGCCAGACGCCGCACGCAGTTCTCGACGATCACGACCGCGCCGTCCACGATGATCCCGAAGTCCAGCGCGCCCAGGCTCATCAGGTTGGCGCTGACCTTCTGGCCGACCATGCCGGTGAAGGTGAACAGCATGGACAGCGGGATCACCAGCGCCGTCAGCACCGCCGCGCGCAGGTTACCCAGGAACAGGAACAGCACCGCGATCACCAGCACCGCACCTTCGACCAGGTTGCGCTTGACCGTGGCGATCGCCTTGTCCACCAGCACCGTGCGGTCGTAGACGGTGACGACGTGCACGCCCTTGGGCAGGGTCGTGGCGACCTCCTTCATCTTGCGGTCCACCGCCTGCGCGACGCTGCGGCTGTTCTCGCCGATCAGCATGAAGACGGTGCCCAGCACCACCTCGCGGCCGTTGTCGGTGGCCGCGCCGCTGCGCAGTTCCCTGCCGATGCCGACCTGGGCCACGTCGCGCACCCGAACCGGCACGCCGGCGTCGGTGCGCAGCACGACGTTGCCGATGTCGGCCAGGTCCCTCAGCTGGCCCGGCGCGCGGATCAGGTACTGCTCGCCGCGGCGCTCGATGTAGCCGGCGCCGACGTTGGCGTTGTTGCGCTCCAGCGCCTGGACCACCTCCGCCAGCGTCAGCCCGTGCGAGGACAGCCGCCCGGGATCGGGTGCGATCTCGAACTCCTTGGCGAAGCCGCCTATCGTGTTGACCTCGGTCACGCCGGGCACGTTGCGCAGCTGCGGCTTGACGACCCAGTCCTGGATCTCGCGCAGGTCGATCGGCGTGTAGGGCGAGCCGTCGGGCTTGCGCGCGCCCTCCTCGGCCTCGATGGTCCACTGGTAGATCTCGCCCAGGCCCGTGGACACCGGCCCCATCGCCGGCGTCAGGCCGTCGGGCAGGTGCTCGCGCGCGGCCTGCAGCCGCTCGTTGACCAGTTGCCGCGCGAAGTGGATGTCGGTGCCGTCGGCGAAGATCACCGTCACCTGCGACAGCCCGTAGCGCGACAGCGAGCGCGTCTGCTTCAGCCCCGGCAGGCCCGCCATTGCGGTCTCGACCGGGAAGGTCACGCGCTGCTCCGCCTCCAGCGGCGAGTAGCCCGGCGCGCCGGTGTTGATCTGCACCTGCACGTTGGTGATGTCGGGCACGGCGTCGATGGGCAGCTTCTGGTAGCTGAAGACGCCCAGCGCGGCCATGCCCAGGACGGCGAGGAGCACCAGCCATCGGTGCTCGATGGCGAATCGGATGATGCGTTCGAACATGCGGCCTCCGTCAGTGCGAATGCGTCGCCGAGCCCTTGCCGGCCTCGGACTTGACGACGAAGGCGTTGACCGCCGCGACCTTGGCCCCGGCCTTCAGGCCGTCGACGATCTCGATGCGGCGGCCGTCGCCGCGGCCGGTCTTCACCGGCGTCGCCGCGAAGCCCTCGGCGGTGCGCACGAACACGACCTGCCGCTCCTCGAAGACCTGCACCGCGTCGGCGGGCACGGTCACCGGCGCGGGCGCCTCGCCGGTCACGACGTCGATGTTGACGAACAGCCCGGGCCGCCAGGCGCGGTCCGGATTGGTCAGCGAGATGCGCGCCTGCGCGGTGCGGCTCTGGCCGCCGATCAGCGCGCCGACGTACGCGACGGTCCCTTCGGCCGACTGCTCGAAGGCGGCGGAGCGCACGACGGCGCGCTCGCCGACGCGCACCTTGGCCAGGTCGCCGGCGGGCACGTCCAGGCGCGCCCACACGGTGCGCAGGTCCGACAGCACGAAGACGCTGGCGTCCTCCTTCACCTGCTCGCCCAGCGTCAGGTGCTTCTCGACCACGACACCGTCGAACGGCGCGCGCAGCTCGAAACGCGTGAGCGCGCCGCCCAGAGTTCCTCCCGTCGTCGTTCCGGCCTTGGTCCCGGTCGCCGCGGCCGGCGAGGCGCCGATCGCGATCAGCTTCTGGCGCGCGTTCGCGACGGCGATCTCGGCCTCGCGCAGCGCCTGCTCGGCGATGTCGACGTCCTGTCTCGGAGAGATCTTCTCCTCCCACAGCTTGCGTTCGCGCTCGAAGGTCGTGCGCGCCAGCTGCTCGCGCCTCTGCGCGGCGAGCAGCTCGCTGCGCTGGTCCGACACCTGCGCGCTGGCGATGACTGCGAGCAGATCGCCCTTGCGCACGGACTGGCCGAGCGTCGCCGGCACCGACTCGACGACGCCGGCCACGCGCGGCACGACGTGCGCGGTGCGGTCCTCGTTGAAGCCGATCTCGCCGGGCAGGCGCGTCGTGGTCCGGATGGTCGCGGGACCAGCGGTCTCCAGCACGATCGCAGCGGACTTGATCTGCGCGTCGGTCATGGGAATGACTTCGGCTTCATCGGCGCCATGACCGTGGCCGTCTTCCTTCCCTTCCGGCTTGGCCGCCTTGGATTCGCCCGCGTGCTCGTCCTTGTGGTCGTCCGCCGCCTTCTTCTCGCCGTGCCCGTGGTCGTCATGGCCCTCTTCGGCATGCTCGCCGTGGTCGCCCTTGGCCGAGCTCGCGGGTCCGGAGGCCAGGATGGCCGCGCCGCCGGCCAACCCCATCGCCACCAGCACCGCGATCGCGATCAGTTGCCGCTTCGGCAGTCCGCGTCCCCAGGACGTCTTGTCGTCTTGCTTGCCGTCTTGCTTGTTGAAATTCATCGTCGTTCTCACGGTTGCTGGGCGGGGGCGCCGAGGCGGCGCTCGAGGTCGGCGTTGGCGCGGTGCGCCCGCGCGAGCGCGTCCAGCCATTGCATGCGCGCCTGCAGCCAGGTGCGCTGCGCGTCGAGCACCTCCAGGAAGCCGAACTTCCCGAGTTCGAAGCCGCGGGTCGCGGCGGTGTAGGCCTCGCGCGCGCCGGGCAGCACGGAGTGCTGCAGCGTGTCGACCTCGTCGGCGCGGGCGCGCAGTTCGCCCGCGGCGCTCAGCACCTCGGCGCGCACGCGCATGGCTTCGGCTTCGGCGAGCTGCTCGGCGGCCTGGCGACGCTTGAGCGCCTCGCGCTGCGCGCCCTGGTTGCGGTCGAACAGCGGGATCGGCATCGACACGCCGATCACCGCCTGGTTGCGGCCGATCTCCTGCGCGCGTTTGGCGCCGAGGGTCACCGTCACATCGGGGATCCGACGCGTGCGTTCGAGTTCGTAGGCGGCCTGGGCGCGTTCGACCTCCAGACGGGCGCGGCGCAGGCTGGGCGCGTCGGCCAGGCGCTGGGCGACCGCGGCTTCGGCGGGCAAGGCCGGCAGCGAATTCGCATCGCCGTCGAGCGTGCCGATCAGCGACTCGTCGATCCCGACCGCGGCCGCCAGCGCATGGCGCGCGGCGAGCCGGTCGGCCTGCGCCTGGCGCAGCTCGATGCGCGAGGTGGCCTCGGCGACCCGCGCGCGGGTCTCGTCGATCGGCGAGAGCTTGCCGGCGGACACGCGTCGTGCCGTCGCCTCGACGCCCCCGCCGGCGATGCGCAGCGACTCCTGCGCGGCGGTGACCCGCTCCTGCGCGACCAGCGCGGCGAAGAAGGCCTGGACCACGTCGGCGCGCAGCTCGGCGCGCAGCGCGTCGAGCTCGGCCTGCGAGATGTCGCGACCGCGCTGGGCGAGTGCCGTCCGCGCGGCGCGCTGGCCGCCGATCTCCAGCGGCTGGCTCAGCAGCACGGTCAGCGTGCGCGTCTCGCGGCGGGTGTCCTCCTGCTCGAGACCGAGCGAGGGGTTTGGCGGCAGCGCCGCCTGCTGGACGGCGCCGTCGGCGGCCTCGACCTCGAAGGTGGCCGCGCGCAGGCGGGGATGGCTCGTCAGCGCGCGCTCGATGGCGGCGCTCAGGGTCAAGGTCTGCGCCAGTGGATTCTCGGACGGGATCGCGGACGGGTTCGCGGGTGGAGGGGCTGGATGGGCGGAAGTGGACGGCGCGTCGGGCGCGGCCCGTGACGTCATCGGCATGAGGGAAAGCAGTGCCGCGCTGTACAGCGGCACCAGGAACTTGGGCATCGGGGACTCCGGCGTTGAGCCCGCCGCCGCGTGGGCGGCGGGGCAGGAAGAAGGTCAACGGGGAATCGGCGAGCGCCGCGCGCCTCGGCGCGGGCCGAGGCGATCTGAGGTCAGGAGCGTCCGCCGATCAGGCGGACTGCCAATTCGGGCGCTCGCGGCGGTCGGGACCGCGCGAGGACCAGACTTCGGACACGGAGGACGAGGTCACGGGATCCGCCATGACAGGCAGCACGATGGGCGTGCTCGCCACCGGCTGGCTGTGGCCCAGGTGGCAGAAGCCGCAGTCGTCGTCGACGCAGGTCAGCGCCTTGTCGGCGGCCTTCTCGACCTTCGCGGTGTCGGGTGCCACCTTGGCATCGGCAGCGTCGCCCGACGCCTCATGCCGATGTTCGTGATGCCCGATGTGATTCGCCGCCGGATCGGCTTCATGCGCGCAATAGGTCGCCGCCACCGCCCAGCTCAGCTGGAGCGGCAGCAGGATCAGCAGGAAGACGGTGAGCCAGCGGCGCATGGGGCGCGAGTATAGAGAGCCTCGCATGCCCTTCAGCGCCGAGCGGCTTCGCTGGCGCCTGTCGCCGGACGGCGGTTTTCACGAAGTCGAGGCGGGCGTCGAGGAAGACGGTGACGACGGCGATGACGGCGATGACGCTGCGGAGGAGCTCGACACCGTCGACCGCGCGCCGCAGGCTTCCAGCGCCATCTCGTCGACCTGCGTCGCCAGATGCAGATTGACGCGGATGGCGGTCCAGGCTTCCCGGGTGCGGGTGAAGATCCGCCCCTGCGCGGCTTCGCGGATCTCGTGCTCCCCCCACAGGTTGCGCTCGCCGAAGCACGGCGCCTCCGCGACGACGGCCTCCGCGGCCTCCCGGCCGGCATCGTCCGGATTCGCGCGCCGGCGCCGCTCGAAGTGCCACACACCCTGCCACGGGTAGTCGATGCGGACATGACCGGTGGGCAGTTCCGGACCGGGTTCGCTCGGCGTGTGGACCGCGCCGTGATCCCCGTAGCCCACCACGCCCAGTCCGCCCAGCCGCCGGTGCAGCTCGCGCTCCAGGATCGCCAGACGCCCCGACCGCGCGCTGTCGTCCGGCCCCGCCGTGCCCAGCCACTGCGCGGCGGCGGGGAAGCTGTTGCCCATCATCACGACCCGCATCCCCGGCCACCGCGTGCGCCAGCGCGCCAGCAGGTCGCGCCCGATGCCGGCGCAGCCGAGCAGCCATTCGCGCTCGGTCCCGAAGTCCAGCACGACCAGCGCACGGCGCGGGTCCTCCAACCCCTCCAGCGCGCGCTCGACGACCGCGGTCGACGGCGCCGCGCCGCGCAGGCGGAACACCACCCGGCCGCATTCGCGCTCGAGCGCGGCGGCCTGCAGCACGACGGCGCGCTCGCTGGCGCCGTCGGGCATCAGCACCACCGGCACCGCGTTGCGGAACGCCTGCGCGAACTCGCGCCAGGTCCGGAAACCCTGCGACGGATCGGCCAGCCGGCGCCAGGACAGCGCGTGGTCCAGCGGCACCCGCCCCAGGTCGATGCAATGCGGCAGTTCCTGCATCGCCTCGCCCGCCTGCTGCGCGGCGCGGCGGAAGTCCACCACGTCCGGCATCCGTTGCAGCGGGGACAAGGTGATCAGCGGCAGGATCCGGCGCTTGCGCGCGCGATCGAGCTCGCGCAGCGCGCGCAACTCGGCCGGCATCGTCTGCAGCGATGGAAAGTAGACGATCTCATCCAGCAAGACCCCGTTCATCGACACCTCCTGCGGGCTCGCGCCCCGAATGCGGACGCCCGGCGCGCCCGATCCGGGCAGGCTAGAAAGGAAGCGGCCGGAAAGATAGGGGCCGGTTTGATCGATGTCAGAGATCGGCGTTGTCAGGGCATGGATTCGCATGGATTCGCGTCGGCTCGCCTCGAATCGCGTTTTGTATGCCCCTGTATCCAGCCCCCGCCACGCGACACCGACATGCGAACGCACGGTGGCGTCGACAAGGCGGAGATACATCGAGGGCGTCCACTGCGGTTGTCGCCACCACACCCCACGGAGATCTCCGATGACCGACCGCCAAGACAAGAACGATCCGATCGATTCCTCGCTCCCGCGCCGCCAGTTCCTTCGACTGGGTGCGTCGTTGAGCGCGTCGTTGGGCGCAGCGAGCGCCGTGGGTGCACTGCCGCTGGCCGGGCTGCTGCCTGGTGCGGCGCTGGCCGCCCCTGGCGCCCCGGCTGCGGCCGCTCCGTCGGCCGGCGGCGCATCCATCGCGATCGCGCCCGGCTTCGGCACGCTCAAGCACGTCGATGCCGGCGATCTGCGCGTCGGCTATGTCGAGGCCGGTCCCGCGGACGGCCCGCCGGTGCTGCTGCTCCACGGCTGGCCCTACGACGCCCACACCTACGAGTCCGTCACGCCGCTGCTCGCGGCGGCCGGCTACCGCGTCATCGTCCCGTATGCCCGCGGCTACGGCACGACGCGTTTCCTGTCCGCCGACACGGCGCGCAACGGCCAGCAAGGCGCCCTGGCGCGCGACGCGATCGCGCTGCTGGACGCGCTGCGCATCCCGAAGGCCATCGTCGGCGGCTGCGACTGGGGCGCGCGCACGGCGGGCATCCTGGCCGCGCTGTGGCCGGAACGCTGCCAGGCGCTGGTGTCCGTCAGCGGCTACCTGCTGGTCAGCCGCCAGGTCAACGAGCAGCCGCTGCCGCCGGCCGCCGAGCTGCAATGGTGGTACCAGTACTACTTCGCCACGGAGCGCGGCCGGCTGGGCTACGAGAAGTACCGCGCCGAGTTCTCCCGGCTGATCTGGCAGCTGGCCTCGCCGCAATGGCGTTTCGACGACGCCACCTTCGCGCGCAGCGCCGCGGCGTTCGACAACCCGGACCACGTCGCGATCGTGGTCCACAACTACCGCTGGCGCCTGGGCCTGGCCGACGGCGAATCGCGCTTCGACGCGGTGGAGGCCCGCATCGGCGCCGCGCCGGAGATCACGATCCCCTCGATCACGCTCGAAGGCGACGCCAACGGCGCACCGCATCCGCCGTCGTCCGGCTACCGCCGCAAGTTCGCGGGCCGGTACGAGCACCGCGACCTGACCGGCGGCATCGGCCACAACCTGCCGCAGGAAGCGCCGAAGGCGTTCGCGCAGGCGATCCTGGACGTCACGCGCCTGTGAAGGTGGCATAGTCCCTGAGAGGCCTGAGAGGCCTTATAGGCCTGGATCGAGGTCCGGAAACGAAAGCGGGGTTCCCTCGTGGGAACCCCGTTGCTCGAAGTAGGACGACCGTCAATGCATGGTCAGGTCATCCGGCGTCCGTCGTCCGGTCCGTCAGGTCGGCACTGTCTCGCTCGGATCCGCGGGCGGATCGTTGCGGCCCGTGCCGGGCATCAGGAGCGATCAACGACGATACGTATGCGCCGCCTCGAGCTCCGGCGCATATCCCTGCTCGCTCCACATGCGGTCCAGCGACCCATCGGCGCGAGCCTGTTCCAGTTCATCCATCACCTGGGCACGTGTCTTGCCGCCTGCAGCCGGGGCGGCGAACTGCACCTGCGTACTCGTGTCGGCGGACATGCCCACTGTCACGTCGGCATCGGCCTGGTGATTCGAGTACTGCACGTCCATGCCCTTGGCTTCATCGAAGTCAGGGGCGTAGCTGTGTTCGCCCTGCAACTGGTCGAGGCTGCCGTCCATGCGGGCAGCTTCGATCTCCGCCATCACCTGGCCGCGGGACTTGGGACCGGACACGATCTCTTCCTCGACCTGCGCGAAGGCCGGCACGCTCAGCGCCACTGCCAGCGCCGCGGCGCCCATCGGAATGGAAAGCTTCTTGAAGTTGGTCATGGTCGAACTCCTTGGATTGAAAGTGATCCTGCACACGACATCGATCGGTCTGTCGACTGGCGATCGGACTGGCGATCGTTGCCGCTGCGTCGGCGCGCGTTTCAAACGCCTTGAGACCTACTCTAGGCGCAAGCGACCGACATGAGGCGGACATGCGGATGACCGTTTTGTCATCGTTGCGCAGCGCGGGCGGACTGCTTCGCGCGCTGCGGCAACGCGTCGACCAGTTGACCGCCATGCTGGAACGCCAGCGCCGGTCACAGGCGCAGGTGGAGGCCTTCAGCGCCAACGTCGCGCATGAACTGCGCACGCCGCTGGCGACCTTGATCACCGGCACCGAACTGACGATGCGCGACGACGACCTGCCGCCGCAGGCGCGGGAGCGGCTGGGCGCGAACCTCGAGGAACTGCGCCGCATGCAAGGCATCGTGGGCGACATGCTGTTCCTGTCGCGGGCCTACGGCGGGCACCGGGCGCGCCGCGAAGGGGTGGACAGCCTCGCCGCGCTGGCGGCCGAGGTGGCGTCGTACCACGATGCCGCGCTCGAAGAGGCCGGCCTGACGCTGCGCATCGACGGCGAGGCCGCCGGCGACTTCGACGCCGCGCTGCTCAAGCGCGCCTTGTCCAACCTGATCGGCAACGCGACACGCTACGCCGTCGCGGGCAGCGTGCTGCGCATCGGCATCGAGGGCCACCGCTCGGGACTGGTCCGGCTGTGGGTCGCCAACACGGGACCGGTCATCGCCGCGCAACGGCTGCCGCGCCTGTTCGACCGGTTCATGAGCACCGAGGCCGCGAGCGGCGGCGACCACCTCGGCCTGGGTCTGTCGATCGTCGATGCGATCGCTCGGATGCACGGCGGCGCACCGTTCGCGCGCTCCGACGAACGGGAAACGCGCATCGGGTTCACGTTGAGCGGCGGCATGTCCGGGCGCGCCTACACTGCGCGCCGTTCCCAGCCCTCGGCCGCGACGCTGCCGGCGTCGCCCACCCTGCCTCCATGACCGATCGCCTGCTCCACTTCGTCCAGCACCCGTTCGGACGCCGCGTCGCGCGGTGGTTCAATCTGCCGCAACCAGTGCCGTTGACGCGCCGGCAGGACGCCTGGGTCGAGGAGGAACTGATCGGCCGCCCCGTCCTCGCGATCGCGCCGGGCAGCAGCGCACCGCTGCCGTCGCTGCTGGCGGCCATCGTCGCGCAGGGCGGCACGCCCAGCGGAGACGGCCCCGTGCGCACGCTCGTGATCGACGCGACCGGCTGCCGCGACGTGGCGGCGCTGCGCGCGCTGTTCGAGCAGTCGCAGCTGGCGATGGTCCGCCTCGCGCCGGGCGGACGTGTCCTTGCATTGACCTCGGCCGGCGTCATGAGCGCGGCCGAAGCGGCCTGCCTGCACGCGGTCCAGGGCTTCGTCCGGGCGCTGGCCAAGGAAGTCGGGCGGCGCGGCGCGACGGCCAATGCGCTCGTGCTGCAGGAAGGCGCCGCCTCGATGGAATCGCTGGCGGGTGCCCTGCGATTCTTCGGCACGGACCGCGCCGCGTACGTGTCGGGACAGGTGCTGTCCTGGCGCAAGGACGTGGATCCGTCGCTGGCCCGATCCCTGGATGAGGGTCGCGCCCCGGTGGCTGTCGTCACCGGCGCGGCGGGCGGCATCGGCGCGGCCACGGCCCGGCGGCTGGCGCTCGACGGCATGCGCGTCCTGTGCGTCGACGTGCCCGCGGCGCGTCAGCCGCTGGAGGCGCTGGCGCGCGAGATCGGCGGCTCGCTGCTGGCCGCGGACCTGACCGCGCCGGGCGCCGTCGACGAACTGGTCGACGCCGTGCGACGCCTGCACGGCGTGGACGTGCTGGTGCACAACGCCGGCATCACGCGCGACCGGACGCTGGCGCGGATGTCGGCATCGGAATGGGATGCGGTGATGGCGGTGAACCTGTCGGCGATCCTGGCGATCGATGCGCGGCTGGACGAGGCCGGCCTGCTGAACGCCGGCGCGCGCGAGATCTGCCTGTCGTCGATCAGCGGCATCGCGGGGAATGCGGGGCAGAGCAACTACAGCGCCTCGAAGGCCGCGTTGATCGGCTATGTGGGCGCGCGGGCGGCGACGCTCGACGAACACGGCGGCACGATCAACGCGGTCGCACCCGGATTCATCGAGACCGCGATGACGCGCCGGATGCCGCTGATGGTGCGCGAGGCGGGCCGGCGCCTGAACGCGCTCAAGCAGGGCGGCACGCCGGCGGACGTGGCGGAGGCGATCGCCTTCCTGGCGTCGCCGGGGGCACACCCGCTCACCGGTCAGGTGCTGCGGGTGTGCGGGCAGTCGTTGCTGGGCGCGTGAGCGCCCGGCAGGTCTGCGGCGTCAGATGTATCCCAGCAGCAGCAGGACGATGAGGATCAGGACGACCAGGCCCAGGCCGCCGCTGGGGCCGTAGCCCCAGCTTCGGCTGTGGGGCCAGGACGGCAAGGCGCCGACGAGCAGCAGGATGAGGATGACGAGCAGGATGGTGCTGATCATGCGGATCTCCGGAATGTTGTGACGTGGGTCGGGCCCGTCGCGCGGCGCAAGGCGCCTGACGCGGGCGGCATGGGCTCCTTGTGGCAACCCCTGTGCCCGGTGTACGAACGCGGGGACAGGGCGACGTCGAACCACGGCCATCGGATGTCGATGCGTCCGACATCTCGTCCGACATCTCGTCGGACGGATCAGGCTCACCGCTTGCTCAAGGCGGGCGGGAACCTCCACCCTGCCCGCTTCGACACCTCATGCCCACGCGCCGCCCCGTGCCTTCAGAACGCCTTGTGCGCCAGCAACTCCGCCGCTTCGGACTGCGCGTCTGGCGCCCTGGTCAGAAGGACGTCGTCGATCGCGTGCTGCGCGGTCTGAACACGCTGGCGGTGATGCCCACCGGCGCCGGCAAGTCGCTGTGCTACCAGCTCCCGGCGGCGCTGCTGCCGGGGCGCACGGTCGTCGTCTCGCCGCTGATCGCGCTGATGAAGGACCAGTGCGAACGATTGAGCGCGCTCGGCATCCGCTGCGCGCAGGTGCACAGCGGACTCGATGCGGCGTCGCTCGCGGCGCAGGAAGCCGCGGCGCTCGATGGCAGCGCGCGGGTCGTCCTCCTGACGCCGGAGCGACTGGACGACGCCGACTGGGTCGAGCGTCTGGCGGAGCGTCCCACCGACCTGCTGGTCGTCGACGAGGCGCATTGCATCTCCGAATGGGGCCACGACTTCCGGCCGGCGTTCCTGCGCATCGGCCAGGCGCGGGAGCGGCTCGGCGGGCCGACCGTGCTCGCGCTCACGGCGACGGCGTCCGCGGAGGTCGTCGAGGACGTCGCGCGCCAGCTCGGCATCCCCGCTGCGGGCTGCCTGGTCGCCGGCACCTACCGTCCCAACCTCCACTACCGCGTCGAGCCGCTGGCGGACGACGAGGACAAGCTGCGGCGCCTGCTCGCGCTGGTCACCGGCGAGGACGCCGATGCCGGCGCCGGGGCGAGCGCCGCGCTGCCTTCGACGATCGTCTACACCGCCACGGTGAAGGCGGCGGAGGCGGTGCATGACGCGCTGCTCGGCGCGGGCGTCGTGTCGGCGCTGTATCACGGCCGCCTGCGCGCCGCGCAGCGCCACGAGGCGCAGGACCGATTCATGCGCGGCGAGGCGCGCGTGATGGTCGCGACCAACGCCTTCGGCCTGGGCATCGACAAGCCGGACATCCGGCGCATCGTCCACTACCAGGTGCCGGCGGGGCTCGACGTGTATTACCAGGAGTCCGGACGCGCCGGCCGCGACGGCGAGCGCGCCGACTGCACGCTGCTGTTCGTCGCGGGGGACCGGGCGGTGCAGCAGTTCTTCCTGAACGGCCGGTATCCGGCGCCGGCGGATGCCCAGGCCGTGACGGAGATCCTGCGCACCGCGGCGCCGGACGAGACCGGCTGGACGCTCGATGCGCTGCGGGAACGGCTCGGGCGGCCGCGCAACAAGCTCGAGGTGCTGACGGGCCTGCTGGTCCGCGAGGGCTGGTTGACCGAAGGCGGCGACGCGTTCGCGCTGGCCGATCCTCCGCCCGGCGACGTGGCGTCGCTGATGGCGGCGCTGGCCCGGTACGAAGCGAAAGCGGGCCAGGACCGGCGCCGGCTCGAACAGATGGTGTTCTACGCGCAGAGCGGCCTGTGCCGCTGGCGCGTGATGCTGGAGGCCTTCGACGAGGCGGCGGGTTTCGACCGCTGCCACGGCTGCGACAACTGCGAGCGTTTCGACGCGCATGAGCGTGAGTCCTCGTCGCGCGCCGATCAGGCAACACCTGACACCCCGGCGAAGGTGGCCGAGGCGGCGATCGTGTTCCAACCCGGCGATGTGGTTCGGGTCAAGCGTTACGGCGGCGGTGTGGTGGTCGAGGCCAGCGCGGACAGCGTGACGGTCGCTTTCGGCCAGGAAAAACGCAGCTTCCTGCCGCAGTACGTGAAGCGCGCGAAGCCGCCGACGGCCAAGGCGGCCTGAGCTCCCCCCAGAGCTCCCCCATTGGTCGGCCCCCTTCATGGCCCCACTCGGGGCGATGCGCGGCGCCGTGGCTTCAGGGAGCATGACCCTGTCGCGCAGAGATTTTTTGAGGCACGTCAACGGAACGCCGGATTTCTGTCGCGACACCCGCCGGCTGGCTTGCTTCGTGGCCGCATCGGCAGCAGCATTTCAGCCCTTCCGAGTTCTTGAAATGGATGTCGTGATGAAGCTTGTCGACCAGTTCCTGTCCACCCCCTCGCTGCCTTTGCCAATGCCGCGCCCGCTGCCCGGTTGTCCTGCCGTTCCCCCCCTGCCGCCGCACGATCCCGCCACCGCCCAGTTGCGCTGGGACAGGAGTCAGCGTGATCGGATCCTTGATCCGGATATGTTGTCGTTGGCTCAAGCTTGTGCAATGACCCAGTTGCCTGAGGACGAGATGCTGCAACTCGTCCAGACAGGACGCGCCATTGCGCTCGGCGAATCGCCCGGCGAGTATCGACTGCCCTTCTGGCAGTTCTTCGATCCGCTGTGGAGCTGCCTGCCCCAGATCAAGACGGCGTTGGGAACGGACTCCGCAAGTCACCTGCTCTCCTTCCTGGAAGAGTCGTCCGATTGCATGGCCGGCATGATGCCCAGGACTGCGGTGGAGCGCGGACACCTTTCACGTGTATTGGCCTTCGCCGCCTGGGACTACTCATGAATCTCGATGAAGATGTCCGATTTCCCTTCGATGGGGACCTTCCTCCTGCCCTCTGGTCAGGTGCTCTATCGCGTCCAGTCGCCTTCAATGGATGTGAGCAAAGTGGCGCGCGGCCCCGTGGTGCTCCATGCCGGGCCGGAGAAGTTCGGTCGTTTCGACCTCAGTGATCGACCCACCGCCTACTTCGCAACGCGTCCGCAGACGGCACTTCATGAAGCGGTTTATCGCAAGAACACGCACGAACTGAAGAACACCGCACTGGAAGGACGAGAGTTGATCGCGGTGGCGACCGCGGCGCCGCAGTCGCTGGCCGACTTGCGCCCCTATTCCGCCCACTTTCCTGTCCTTCAATCCGTACGGTTGAAGGAGACACAAGAGCTGACGAACGAGCTGTGCCAGGAGCGATTCGATGGACTCATCAGCCGCTCCGCGCAGCAGGATGGTCATGATTGCGTCATCCTGTTCGATCCGCCCGCAGACCTCTTTCGATTGCTGTGGCGTTCGCCCTTGTCGCATGCAGGAGGTCAGGGCCATCAATGGGTTCAAGTGGCCGACCGCGGCGCGCGAATTCCGTTCAAGGGTTGAGTCTATCGGGCGGCCACGCCCACCATCTTCATGATCACCCCCGCCGTCCGCTGCAGCAGCGGCGTCGCCCGTTTGCTGGTCGGCGTGACCAGGCACAGGGTGCTCTGGATGTCAGCCTTCGCGAACGGGGTCGTGACCAGACGCTCCGGCTTCTCGTAGATCTGCAGCGCGTCCTCGCCCAGCGCCGCATGGCCGATGCCGGCTGCGACGCAGTCCAGGATCGCCGGGACGCTCGCCACCTCCCAGCGCACGTCGAGCTGCACGCCCGCCATCGCGGCCGCCTGCTCCATCAGCGCGCGGAAGATGTGCCCCCGCTGCGGCATCACCAGCGCATACCGCGACAGCTGCGACAGCGTCGGCGGCCGCGCGGGCGCCTGGTCCTTGGGGCTCACCAGGCACAGGCGCTCGCGCCGCAGCGGCAGGATCTCCAGCGCCGGCACCGGCTCGGGGTTGTAGACCAGCGCCAGGTCCGTGCGCCCGGTCAGCAGCCATTCGGTCAGATGGACCGAGAAGCCCTCCATGATCGTCAGCCGCGCCTGCGGCATCTCCGCCTGGAAGGCCCGGATCAGCGCCAGCGTGTGCAGCCGCGCCAGCGTCGGCGGCATCGCGATCGTGATCTGCCCGACCGGCTCGCTGCGCCGCGCACGCAGGTCGTCCTTCGCGTGGCTGACCAGGTTCAGGATGTCCTGCCCGTGCTGCAGCAGCCGACGGCCCGCCTCGGTCAGTTCCACGCCGCGGCCGTTGCGCAGCAGCAGGGTCTCGTGCAGTTCCGTCTCCAGCGCCCGCACCTGCCGGCTCAGTGCCGGCTGCGCCACCCCCAGCACCATCGCGGCCTTGCTGAAGCTGCCGTGCTCGGCCACATGGACGAAAGTCTCCAGTTGCGTCAGGTTCATGCCCGCATGCTCTCACGAACCGGCATGGCCCTGCACCCGCGTCATGCCGGATCGGAATAGCAGCTAGTGGAACCCAGAACTGGATGGCCCGGGCCGACGGGACCAGAATCCGCCCCACTCGACCGCTTCCGGACCACCCCGTGATCGCACCCCTCGCCGGCCTCTCCTCCATGGCCACCCGCGCCCTGCTGGCGGACCTGTCCGCCGCGTACACCGCCGCGCACGGCCTGGAGATCCGGTTCGAATCCATAGGCGGCGTGGACGCCGCCAGACGCATCGAAGCAGGCGAGTCGGTGGACCTCGTCGTCCTGGCCGCCGATGCGATGGAACGGCAGCTGGGCGCCGGCCGCCTGCGCGCCGGATCGCTGCGGCCGATCGCCGATTCGCCGATGTTCATCGCCTCGCCGGAAGGCCATGCCCGTCCCGCCGTTGGCACCGCCGACGCTCTGCGTCGGGCTCTGCTCGGCGCGCGGGCCGTCGGCTACTCCACCGGTCCGAGCGGCCAGGCGCTGCTCAAGCTGCTCGACGACTGGGGCCTGCGCGACGCCCTCGCCGACCGCCTGCGTCAATCCCCCGCCGGCGTGCCCGTGGCCAAGATGGTCGCGCAGGGCGACGTCGACCTCGGCTTCCAGCAGTTGAGCGAACTCCTGGGGCACGGCGGATTGACGATCCTCGGCCCCATGCCGCCCGGACTGGAGATCGTCACCCGCTTCACCGCCGCCGTCGCCGCGACCAGCGCCGAACCCGCCACCGCGCAGCGCGTGGCCGACGATTTCGCCTCCTCCCGTCACGACGCGCTGCGACGCCGGCTGGGACTGGCTTCACCGGCCGCCTGAGCGCGCGCAGCACGCCCGTCGACGTCCGCGCCACCGTTATCCGATTCCCCGATCAGCTCTCCCGAAGAAGGATTCCGCCATGTACGAACTCGGTGTCGTCTACCGCAACATCACCCGCGCCGACCGCGTCGCCGCCGACGCGCTCGGCAGCTTCGGCGCCGCGACCGTCCATGAGGCGCTGGGCCGGCTCGGCCTGCTCAAGCCCTACATGCGGCCCATCCAGTCCGGCGTCGCGGTCTCGGGGACGGCCGTCACCGTGCTGCTGCAGCCCGGCGACAACTGGATGCTGCACGTCGCCGCCGAGCAGATCCGCGAAGGCGACATCGTCGTCGCAGGCGTCACTTCGGAATGCGGCGACGGCTACTTCGGCGACCTGCTCGCGACCTCGTTCAAGGCCCGCGGCGCCCGCGCGCTGATCATCGACGGCGGCGTGCGCGACGTGCGCACGCTCAACGAGATGGGCTTCCCCGTGTGGAGCAAGTGCATCTCCGCCAAGGGCACGATCAAGGCGACGCCGGGCTCGGTGAACATCCCGGTGGTCTGCGCCGGCGCGCTGGTCCATCCGGGAGACGTGATCGTCGCCGACGACGACGGCATCGTCTGCGTCCCGGCCGCGCTGGCGCGCCAGACGCTGGACGCCGCCGCCGCCCGCGAAGCCAACGAGGGCGCCAAGCGCGAGCAGTTCGCCGCCGGCGTGCTCGGCTTGGACATGTACAAGATGCGCGAGCCGCTGGCCAAGGCCGGCCTGCGATACATCGACTGAATTCCACTTTCCTCAGCAGACGCCCCGCAGTACCCGCAGTTCCGAACAGCAGTTCCCATCCACCCGAGCGCCCCGCCTTGCAGAGGGCGCCGACGACAAGAGATCGACGGAGACAACGACGATGACTGCCTTCACCTCCACGCCGCACGCAAGCACCGGAGTTCCGCACTGCCACCGCCGCTGGCCCTCACCCCTGCCTTCTCCCGCAAGCGGGAGAGGGAGCAAGACCGGGCGCACCGGGCAAGTCCTGACCCTTGCGGCCGTTCTGTTGACTGCGCTGCTGCCGCGTCTGGCCGCTGCCCAGGCCAGCGCGCCGGCCACGCCGGTCACTGACTGGCCGACCAAGCCCGTGCGCATCATCACGCCCTTCCCGGCCGGAGCCGGCCCGGAGACAGTGGCGCGGGTGGTCGCGGAGAAGCTCTCCAAGAAGTGGGGCAAGCCGGTGATCGTCGAGAACAAGCCCGGCGCCAACGGCTTCATCGCGATCGACGCCTTCAAGCGCGGCGCCACCGACGGCCACGACCTGATCCAGCTGGACAACGTCCACCTCGTCGTCTACCCGCATCTGTTCAAGAAGCTGCCCTACGACCCGGTGAAGGACTTCGATCCGATCGCGCCGCTGTTCAAGACCTACTTCTTCGTCGGCGTGCCGGCCAACAGCAAGTACAAGACCGTGGGCGACATCGTGGCCGACGCGAAGGCCCATCCCAACGCGCTGAATTACGGCTCCTGGTCGGTCGGCAACCCGGTGCATCTGGGCGCGGCGCAGCTCGAGGCGATGACGAAGACGCAGATGACGCACGTGGTCTACAAGGAGACCACGATGCTCTACACCGCCGTGGCCAACGGCGAGCTGAACTTCGCGCTCGGGTCGATGGCGACCGCCGGACCGCTGCAGCGCGCCGGCAAGATCCGCTTCATCGCGGTCACCGGACCGAAACGCCATCCGGCCTTCCCGGACCTGCCCACCGTCAGCGAATCCGGCGGCCCCGCCGGCTACGAGGTCACCGGCTGGACCACCATTGCCGCGCCGCGCGGGCTGCCCAAGGCGGTGCAGGAGAAGATCCAGCGCGACATCGAGGCCGCCCTGGCCGAGCCCGACATCCGCGAGCGCTACGCCACCTTCGGCTACGACGTGTTCCCGACGACGAAGGAGCAGTACCAGGCCTTCATCGCCAGCGAATCCGCCAAGTACGCCGACCTGATCAAGCGGCTCAACATCTCGCTGGACTGATCATGAACGCCGCAGTACCGCAGACACCGTCGTCGACGTCAGACACGTCGCCCGCGCCGCGCCAGGCGCTGCGCGTCGGGCTCGTCGGCTACGGCGAGGTCGGCCGGATCCTCGCCGAAGACCTGCGCGCCGCGGGCGTCGCCGTCGGCGCCTACGACCTGAAGCTGGAATCGCCGTCCAGCGACGCCGACACGATGCGCGAGCACGCGGTCGAGTTCGGCGTCGAACTCGGCGCCTCCGCGACGATGGTGGCGACGCCGGCCGACCTCGTGATCAGCGCGGTCACGGCCAGCCAGACGCTGGACGCCGCGCGCTCCGCAGCCGCCGGGCTGAGGCCGGGCACCTTCGTGCTCGACTTCAACTCGGCCTCGCCCAAGGTCAAGCGCGCCGCGGCCGACGCGGTGCATGCGGCCGACGGCCGCTACGTCGAAGGCGCCGTCATGACCAGCGTCCCGCCCTACCGCATCCGCGTGCCGCTGCTGCTCGGCGGTCCGCATGCGCCGGCGGCGGAGCCGCTGCTGCGGCAGTTGGGCTTCGCGCCCACGATCGGCAGTGCGGAGATCGGCGTCGTCAGCGCGACCAAGATGTGCCGCAGCGTGATGATCAAGGGGCTGGAGGCGATGGTCATCGAGAGCCTCACCTCGGCGCGCCATTACGGCGTCGAGGACGCGGTGCTCGCCTCGCTGAAGGAGACCTTCCCCGGCATCGACTGGGAGAAGCAGGCCGCCTACTTCTTCCAGCGCGTGATCCAGCACGGACGCCGCCGCAGCGAGGAGGTCCGCGAAGTCGCCGAGACCGTGCGCGACGCGGGCCTCACGCCGTGGAGCGCCGAAGGCACCGCCGAGCGCCAGGCCTGGATGGCCGACCTGACCGAGGACGGCGTCTTCGGCCGGCGCGGCGAGGCGGACTTCGGCCGCAGCCCGGACTGGCGCACGGAGGCCGACCGGCTCCTGGCACAGATCGCCAAACCCAAGTTCTGATCCAAGTTCTGATTTCGAAGAAGGACCCGCGATGACGCTCCCGACCTCCGGCGGTTTCGACAAGACCCCGGGCTGGCTCGACTGGTCCCAGGACCCGTCGACGCCGCGCTTCCAGTTGCCCGACGGCGCCGTCGACGCGCACTGCCATGTCTTCGGTCCCGGCGCCGAGTTCCCCTACGCCCCCGAGCGCAAGTACACGCCCTGCGACGCCGGCAAGGCGCAGCTGTTCGCGCTGCGCGACCGGCTCGGTTTCAGCCGCAACGTGATCGTGCAGGCCACCTGCCACGGCGCCGACAACCGCGCGATGGTCGACGCCTGCCGGGCCTCCGGCGGCCGCGCGCGCGGCGTCGCGACGGTGCGCCGCGGCATCACCGACGATCAGCTGAAGGACCTGCACGACGCCGGCGTGCGCGGTGTGCGCTTCAACTTCGTCAAGCGGCTGGTCGACTTCACGCCGCGCGACGAGCTGATGGAGATCGCGCAGCGCGTGAAGGCGCTGGGCTGGCACGTCGTCATCTACTTCGAGGCGCCGGACCTGCCCGAGCTGTGGGACTTCTTCAGCGCGCTGCCGACGACCGTCGTGGTCGACCACATGGGTCGGCCCGACGTCACGAAGCCGGTGGACGGGCCGGAGTTCGCGCTGTTCCTGCGCTTCCTGCGCGAACACCCCTTCGTCTGGAGCAAGGTGACCTGCCCGGAGCGCCTGTCCGTCGCCGGACCGCCCGCGCTGAACGGCGAGCCCGAGCCCTATCGCGACGTGATCCCCTTCGCGCGGCGCGTCGTCGAGGAGTTCCCCGACCGCGTGCTCTGGGGCACCGACTGGCCCCATCCCAATCTGAAGGACCATATGCCCGACGACGGCCTGCTGGTCGACGTGATCCCGCGCATCGCGCCGACCGCCGAGTTGCGGCAACGCCTGCTGGTGGACAACCCGATGCGGCTCTACTGGCCCGAGGCCATCCGCTGACCGATAGCCGATGGAGACCACCATGGCGATCCACAAGCCCTACCAGGACATCCCCGGCACCACCATCTTCGACGCCGACCAGGCGCGCAAGGGCTACTGGTTGAACCAGTTCTGCATGTCGCTGATGAAGGCCGAGAACCGCGCGCGCTTCAAGGCCGACGAGCGGGCCTACCTCGACGAATGGGCGATGACGGCGGCGCAGAAAGAGGCCGTGCTGGCGCGCGACCTCAACCAGTGCATCCGGCTGGGCGGCAACATCTACTTCCTGGCCAAGATCGGCGCGACCGACGGTCGCAGCTACCAGCAGATGGCCGCCGGCATGACCGGCATGAGCGAGGCCGACTACCGCGACATGATGCTGGCCGGCGGTCGCCGGCCCGACGGCACGCCGCGCGGCGGCAACAAGGACCACGACCGATGAGCACGCATGCGCGGATCACCGCATCCGTCTACACCTCCCACGTGCCGGCCATCGGCGTCGCGATGGACCAGGGCCGCACGCAGGACCCGTACTGGCAGCCGCTGTTCGCGGGTTACGAGCCCTCGCGCCGCTGGATGGACGCGAACCGGCCCGACGCGATCGTGCTGGTCTACAACGACCACGCCAACGCCTTCAGCCTGGACATGATCCCGACCTTCGCGCTGGGCACCGCGGAGCGCTACGAGCCCGCCGACGAAGGCTGGGGCCCGCGCGCCGTGCCGCCGGTCCACGGCCACGGCGAGCTCGCCGCGCACATCGCGCAGAGCGTGATCCAGCAGGACTTCGACCTGACGCTGATCAACCGCATGACGGTCGACCACGGTCTGACCGTGCCGCTGTCGCTGCTGTTCGGCGAGCAGTCGCCCGACGCGCCCGGCTGGCCGGTGCCGGTGATCCCGCTGGCGGTGAATGTCGTGCAGTACCCCGTGCCCTCGGGCCGGCGCTGCCTGCAGCTCGGCCAGGCGATCCGGCGCGCGGTCGAGAGCTTCGACGCGCCGCTGAACGTCCAGGTCTGGGGCACCGGCGGCATGAGCCACCAGTTGCAGGGACCGCGCGCCGGGCTGATCAACCGCGAGTGGGACAACGCCTGGATGGACCGCCTGATCGCGGATCCGCGCGGCCTGGCGGAGATGCCGCACCTGGACTACGTCCGCGAGGCGGGCTCCGAAGGCATCGAGCTGGTGATGTGGCTGATCGCGCGCGGCGCGATGGCCGATCTGGCCGATCCCGCCGAGGCGGCGGCTGCACCGTCGCCGCGCGTCGCGCATCGCTTCTATCACGTGCCCGCCTCCAACACCGCCGTGGGTCACCTGATCCTCGAGAACCCCTGAACCTCCGGAAGCCCCCATGACAGCACCGATCCGCATCGCATTGGCCGGCGCCGGCGCCTTCGGCCAGAAGCACCTCGACGCGCTGAAGCAGATCCACGGCGTGGAGGTGGTCTCGCTGATCAGCCGCGACCTCGACAAGACGCGCGAGACGGCCGCGAAGTACGGCATCGGCCACGCGACGACCGACCTCGACGAGGCGCTCGCCCGCGACGACGTCGACGCCGTGATCCTGTGCACGCCGACGCAGCTGCACGCATCGCAGGCGCTGGCCTGCCTGGACGCCGGCAAGCACGTGCAGGTGGAGATCCCGCTGTGCGACGTGCTCGCCGAGGGCGAGGCGGTCGTGCGCCGCCAGCGCGAGACCGGGCTGGTGGCGATGTGCGGCCACACGCGCCGCTTCAACCCGAGTCACCAATGGATCCGCCGCCGCATCGAGGCGGGCGACTTCAACATCCAGCAGATGGATGTCCAGACCTACTTCTTCCGCCGCACCAACACGAATGCGCTGGGCCAGGCGCGCAGCTGGACCGACCACCTGCTGTGGCACCACGCCGCGCACACGGTGGACCTCTTCGCCTGGCAGTGCGGCAGCCCGGTCGTGCGCGCGCACGCGCTGCAGGGGCCCATCCATCCGACGCTGGGCATCGCGATGGACATGAGCCTCCAGCTGCAGGCCGCCAACGGGGCGATCTGCACGCTGTCGCTGTCCTTCAACAACGAGGGGCCGCTGGGCACCTTCTTCCGCTACATCGGCGACACCGGCACCTACCTCGCGCGTTACGACGACCTCGTCACCGGACGGGACGAGACCGTCGACGTCAGCCGCGTCGCAGTCTCGATGAACGGCATCGAGCTGCAGGATCGCGAATTCGTCGCGGCGATCCGCGAACGCCGCGAGCCGGTCGCCAGCGTGGCGCAGGTGCTGCCCTGCTACCGGGTGCTGGCGGGACTGGAGAAGCAGCTGCGCGGCGGTTGAGGCGCCTCAGACCACCGCTTGCGATTGCGGCGGGCGCTGGGGGAAGAAGAGCGATTCCGGCGGGACGGGATAACCCAACGCGAGAACCCCGCAACCCATCGCATCATTGGCGGCATTCACATAGGTGAGGTGGCCTTCATCAAACTGGTCACTGGGGAGATCAAAGCGGGTTTCGCTGCAACCGAAGTTGACGCGAACGAGGTCGACGCTGTCGCGTTCTACAGAACGTCTGTCGAGGAGCTGATTGTCTCGGGACACCACTTCCAGAAGGATTTCGCCTCCGAAGTTGCGCGAGCGCACCTCCGAATCCGGGGCCAACTCCCCAAGATCGAAGACCCTGGGCTCGCTGCTGGCGGCAGGCCACAGCAGACCCGTCATCTGGCTCCATCCTTGCTGGAGCCCGCTCAGCAGCCAAGTCGACCAGTCCGCGGTGTCGCGCTCGTCGGTCGTCGGGGTCGTCGAGCTCCCGGATCCGGAAGCCACGGAGCGGGGCGCTTCAGTTTGAGCAATGACAGTCATCTCGATTCCTTTCAATCACCGGTCGGACCGGTTTTCAAGAGACAGGGACGGCGCGGGAAGTCCCCCGCGTCGGCGTGGCGCGGCTGCCGGATGGCCTCCGCCGCGACTGCCTTGGTGGGCCTCGCGCGATCGGGCGCTCGACCACCTCCGACGCGGTTAGGATGACCGCTTCGCCTGCCTGCCCCCGATGGACCGACCGCCCCTCTACGCCCCCCGCTCACTGACGCGACTGGCCCTGTGGCTCGCGGCGGGCAACTTCGTCATCGCCGCGGCGATCGTGGCGGCCACCTGGCTGGCCTTGCAGGCCGGGCGCGAGTCCGACCTCACCCGCGCCCGCGAGACCACCGAGAACCTGGCCGCCAGCCTCAGCATCGAGATCGGCGCCGAACTCAAGCAGGTCGACAACGCGCTGTCCACGCTGGCGCTGCAGGTCCGGCGCACGGGCGGCGACCCGGACCAGGTCCGTCGCGCGATCGAGCGCGCCCTGGCCGACCAGCGCAGCCTGCTGCCGCAGGTCGACGCGATCCGCATCACCGACGCGCGCGGGCAGGTGGTCTACGGACTGGCCGGCGAGGAAGGCGCGCTCAACGTCGGCGACCGCGACTACTTCCAGCGCGCCCGGGACGCCCGCGACGACGCGGTCGTCATCTCCGAGCCGCTGTTCGGCCGCGTGCTCCACAAGTGGGGCATCGCCGTCTCCCGCCGGCTGGAGCGCGAGGACGGCAGCTTCGCCGGCGTGGTCTACACGACGCTGTCGACCGAGCACTTCATCGAGAGCTTCAAGGGCCTGACCATAGGCGCGGAGGGCGCGATCTCGCTGCGCACCCGCAGCCAGCGCCTGATCGCGCGCTATTCGGCCACGGAGCCGCATTCGATACGCGGCATCGGCGACGTGATCGTGTCCGAGGACCTGATGCGCAAGATCGCCGCCAATCCGCATCAGGGCTGGTACATGACGCGGACCAAGCTCGACAACATCGAGCGCATCACCTGCTACCGCGAGGTGCGCGGCTATCCGCTGACCATCTTCACCGGCGCCAGCACCGCGGAGTTCCTGGCCGCCTGGCGCGGCGAGGTCGTGCAGCAGGCGGCGCTGGCCGGGGTGGTCATCCTGACGGTCCTGGGCTGCTCGGTGCTGGTCTTCCTGCAGCAGCGGCGCGACCGCCGCGCGGCGATCGGCCTGCAGCAGCTCGCGCTGGAGCAGGCGCTGATGCTGGACAACGACATGGTCGGCATGATGCGGCTGCGCGACCGCACGGTGGTCTGGAAGAACCGCGCGCTGGCCTCGCTGTTCGGTTACGCGCCCGGGGAGCTGCACGGCCAGACGACGCGGCCGCTGTACCTGGACGACGAGAGCTTCCGCGAGGTCGGCGACGCCGCCTATCCGGCGATCGCCGCGGGGCGCCGCTACCGCCGGCAACTGCGGATGCGGCGCAAGGACGGCACGCCGGTGTGGATCGACCTGAGCGGCGCGGCGGTGGCGGAGCGCGAATCGCTGTGGATGATGATCGACATCTCCGCGCTCAAGGAAAGCGAAGCCACCGCGCAGCATCTGGCGGTGCACGACGCGCTGACGGGCCTGCCCAACCGGGTCCGCTTCACCGAACGGCTGGCCGGCGCGATGACGCTGCTGGGCGAGCGCGTCGGGTTGGTGGCGGTGTGCTGGGTGGACCTGGACGGCTTCAAGGACCTGAACGACCAGTTCGGCCACGAGGCCGGCGACGTGGTGCTGCGGGTGGTCGCGCAGCGGCTGCTGGCCGGCGTGCGCGGGCACGACCTGGTGGCGCGCATGGGCGGCGACGAGTTCGCCATCCTGCTCACCGCGCTGCGCGCCGAGCACGAGGCCGAGCCGGCGCTGCGCCGCATGCTGGCCTCGGTGGCCGAGCCCATCCGGCTGCCCGACGGCGACCAGGCGACGGTCACCGCCAGCATCGGCATCGCGTTTGCCCCTCATCACGGCCGCCAGGCGGAGTCGTTGATGCGGCTCGCCGAAACGGCGATGACGACGGCCAAGCGCGCAGGCAAGCGCCGCTTCGTGTCGGCCAGCAGCCTGCCGGGGAATACCATGAACGCACCGAATTCGCCGTCGACCTCCGTCGGCCCTGACGCGCCCACGCCCGTGGACGCGATCGACACGCCCTCGGGTTCCGCTCCGGAGCCGGGGACCGAGTGGTCCAAGGACAAGGCGAAGGACGCCGCCAAGCCGTCGGCACCGCGCCCGCAGGACCCCGGCCCGCCGGCGGTGCCGGATCACTCGTTCGACGAATCGGTCGCCGGGGAGGAAGATCCGGGGGCCACGCTCGACGGCGAGGACAGCAGCCGCGTGCCGCCGTCGCGCCAGCCGCGCTGAGCTTGGCCGAGCCGGGAGATCGTCATGTCCGAGGAAACCTCCAGTCCGCACAACAGCGAACGCCATCGCGTGAACGTGCAGGACGACTATGAACTGCGGTATTGGGGCGAACGCTTCGGGGTCTCGCCGGAGTTGCTGCGGCATGCGGTCGACGCGGTCGGCACCAGCGCCAAGACCGTCGAGGAGTGGCTGCAGGCCCATCGCTGAGGCGCTAAGGCGCTAAGGCGCTAAGGCGCTGATGCGCTGATGCGCTGATGCGCTGATGCGCTGCGCCGCCATTCGCACCGTGACAGCCGGGCGCCCGATCGCCGCCTTGCCTGTTTCGTCTAATCGTATACGATAGACGAATGCTCCCCTGGATCAACGCCACCTCCCCCGACCTGCTCGCCGACGTGCGGGACACGTCGCTGGCCAAGCTCGTCCGCGACGAGGTCCTGAACGCGATCCTGCGCGGCGACCTGCCGCCCGGGCAGCGCATCAACGAACCCGATGTCGCGGCGCGCCTGCGCGTCTCCCGCGTCCCCGTGCGCGAGGCGCTGCGCGAGCTGGAAAGCACCGGCCTGGTCGCCGCCCGCAAGCACGCCGGCGTCTTCGTCCGCGTGCTCCAACCCAAGGAAGTCGCCAACCTCTATGAGCTGCGCAGCCTGCTCGACGGCCACGCCGGCCGTCGCGCCGCCACGCTCGACCGTCCCCGGCGCGACGCGCTCGTGAAGCGCCTGGAGACCCTCGGCCGCGAGATGAGGGCCAACGCCCGCCGTCGCGACGTCCAGGCGTACTACGCCGCCAACCTGGCCTTCCACTGGGCCATCGTCGAGGCCACCGACAACGAGCCGCTGACGCGCACCTACCAGGGCATCGTGCAGCAGCTGCATCTCTCGCGGCTGCGCAACCTGTCGCGCGACGTCGGCATGAAGGTGTCGATCGAGGAGCACGACCAGATCGTCGCCGCCCTCGACGACGGCGACGCCGCGCTGTGCCAGCGTCTGCAGGAGCACCACGTCAACGCGGCACACGATCGCCTGCGGGTGACGGAAGGCAAGACCGACGGCGACCGCCCGATCGATCACTCCGGCGACGGCATGAGCTAGGCCGCGACCGGGCGCGCGCCGGCGCACATCCCACCCAAGCAAGAACGAGGGCCATCACAAGAGCCCCGCTTCATCCGGAGACAAATCCATGACGAACCGACGATCCGTGCTGATCGCCGCTCCCGCGTTGCTGCTCGCCGCACGACGCTCCTGGGCGGCGGACACCTTCCCCAGCAAGCCGATCCGCTACATCGTGCCCGTCGCGGCGGGCGGCGGCAGCGACTTCATCGGCCGCGCGGTCTGCGAGCGCTGGGGCCACGCGCTCAACCAGACCTTCGTGGTCGACAACATGGGCGGGGGCGGCGGCGTGATCGCCACGCAGGCCACCGCCAAGGCGCCCGCGGACGGCTACACGCTGATGCAGGGCTACGTGGCCACGCACGGCACCAGTCCGGCCACGCGCAAGCTGCCCTACGACGCGGTCAAGGATTTCAGCCCCATCGGCATGATCGGCGGCACGCCCAACGTGCTGGTGGTCAACACCTCGGTGCCGGTCAACGACCTCAAGGGCTTCATCGAGTACTGCCGCAAGAACCCCGGCAAGCTGAGCTACGGCTCCTCGGGCGTGGGCTCGCTGACGCAGCTGGTGATGGAGCTGTTCAAGCAGCAGTCCGGCGTCTTCATGCTGCACGTGCCCTACCGCGGCATCGCGCCGGCCTTCACCGACCTGATGGGCGGACAGACCCACGCGATGTTCCCCGGCCTGGCCGCGGCGCTGCCGCACATCCGCTCCGGCCGCGTCAAGCCGCTGGCGGTCACCGGCACCGCGCGCAACCCGACGCTCAAGGACGTGCCCACGCTGATCGAGTCCGGCTTCAAGGGCTTCGACGCGATGCAGTGGTACGGCGTCGTCGGTCCGGCCGGCATCCCCCCGGCCGTCGTCAAGCAGCTCAACACCACGCTGAACACCATCCTCAAGGCACCGGACATGCGCGAGAAGCTGGCCGGTGAGGCCGTCGATCCGACGGCCATGAGCCCCGAGCAGTTCGGCCACCACATCCAGGCCGAAGTGGCCCGTTGGACCGCGCTGGCGCGCGACCGCAAGATCCAGGTCGACGACTGAGCCGCCGACCGGACAGCCCCTCCCCGACACGACTGAGAACGAGAGCACCTCATGGCACGCAACACCCAGGTCGCCGCCGACCACAACGCCCCGCCCATCACCCAGATCCTCGCCCGCTACGTGGCCACGCATCCGTCGCGCGGCTGGAGCGACGCGGTGGACCACGAGGCCCATCGCACCTTCATGAACTGGGCCGGCTGCGCCGTCGGCGCCGCCGGTCACGAGGCGATGCACGCGGCGCTGTCCGCCGTGCGGATGCTGGAACCGTCCGCGCAGGCCAGCGTCCTCGGCCGCGCCGAGAAGGTCGACATGGCCGGCGCCGCGCTGCTCAACGGCATCAGCTCGCACACCTTCGACTTCGACGACACCCACCTGAAGACCATCATCCATCCGGCGGGTCCGGTGGCCTCCGCCGCGCTCGCGCTGGCCGAGCACCTCGGCTTGTCCGGCCGGCAGCTGATCGACGCGATGGTGCTGGGCATCGACGTGTCCTGCCGCATGGGCAACCTGGTCTATCCGGAGCACTACGACCGCGGCTGGCACATCACCGGCTCCACCGGCACGCTGGGTGCCGCGGCGGCCTGCGCGCGGCTGCTCGGCCTGGACGAGCACAAGACCCAGATGGCGCTGGGCATCGCCGCTTCGCAGCCCGTGGGCCTGCGCGAGCAGTTCGGGACCATGACCAAGCCCTTCCACCCGGGCGGCGCGGCGCGCGCCGGGCTGCTGTCGGCGCTGCTCGCGAAACACGGCTACACGGCCAGCCCGCGCGCGTTGGAGGCGCCGCGCGGCTTCGCGCAGGTGGTGTCGACGAAGTACGCCTGGAACGAGGCCACCGACGAACTCGGCGAGCGCTTCGAGATCTCCTTCAACACCTACAAGCCCTTCGCCTGCGGCATCGTGATCCATCCGAGCATCGACGCCGCCGTGCAGCTGCGCGAGCAGGGCGTGAGGCCCGAGGACGTCGAGCGCATCGAGCTCAAGGTGCACTCGCTGGTGCTGGAGCTCACCGGCAAGAAGGAGCCCGCGGACGGCCTGCAGGGCAAGTTCAGCGTCTATCACGGCGTGTCGGCCGGGCTGATCTTCGGCCGCGCCGGCGAGCCGGAGTACGACGACGCGATCGTCAACCGCGAGGACGTCGTCGCGCTGCGCCGCAAGGTCGTGGCGACGGTGGACGACAGCATCGACGAGGCCTCGGTCGACATGACCGCCGTGCTGCGGGACGGCCGCCGCGTGCACGTGTTCGTGGAACACGCGATCGGCTCGCTGCACAAGCCCATGAGCGACGCGGCGCTCGAGGCGAAATTCCACTCGCAGTCGGACGTCGTCATCGGCGCCGCGCGCAGCGACGCGCTGATCGCGGCCTGCTGGCAGCTCGGCGGCCTGGCCGACGTGCGCGAACTGACCGCGCTGGCGCGTCCCTGAGAGGAATCCCACGATGCGCGGCTACACGCTCCAGCATCGGGCCGGTCATGCGGAGCTGCTGTTCCGCGACGACCTGCCCCGCCCTGCCCCCGGTCCCGGTCAACTGCTGGTCCGCGTCCGCGCGGCCGGGCTGAACCGCGGTGAACTCCTGGCCGGTCACGGCCCGCAAGGCGGCGGCCCCAAGCCGCTGGGCGCGGAGGCGGCCGGCGACGTGGTCGAAGTCGGCGCCGGCGTGCAGGGCTGGAAGATCGGTGATCGCGCCATGGGCCGCTGCACCGGCGGCTTCGCCGATTTCGCGCTGATCAGCGAAGCGGAGGCGCTGCACGTGCCGCCGGCGCTCGACTGGACCGAAGCCGGCGCGATCCCGCTGACCTTTCTGGTCGTCTACGACATGCTGGTGGTCCAGGGCCGCCTGAAGGCGGGCGAGACGCTGCTGGTGGCGGGCGGCAGCTCCGGCGTCGGCGTGACCGCACTGTCGGCGGCCAAGGCGATGGGCGCGCGGGTGATCGCCACCTCGGGCAGCGCCGCCAAGCTGACGCGGCTGATGACGCTGGGATTGGATCTCGGCCTCGAAACCCGCAAGCCCGACTTCGCCGCGGCGGTGCGCGAAGCCACCGAAGGCCGCGGCGCGGACCTGGCCATCGACACCGTCGGTGGCAGCGTCTTCGCCGAATGCGTGCGGTCGCTGGGCTTCCAGGGACGCCTGGCGATGGTCGGCTACGTGGACGGCGTCCTCACGGCCGAGCTCGACCTCGAAGCGCTGCATGCGCGGCGACTGCATCTGTTCGGCGTCTCGAACAAGCTCCGCACGCCGCAGCAGCGCGCGGAACCGGTGCCCGGCTTCCGGGCCGACTGGTTGCCCCTGTTCGCCGACGGCCGCCTGCGACCCGTCGTGGATCGCGTCTTCCCCTTCGAGGAACTGGCGCAGGCCAAGGCCTCGATGGAGCAGGCCGAGCATCTGGGCAAGATCGTGCTGGCGGGCAGCGCGGACTGATCACCAAGGAGAGGGCCATGAACGTCCAACGTCGAGAACTCTGTGCGGTGGGTGCCGCGTCGCTGCTGCTGAGCGCTTGCGCGTCGTCGACGTCGACGTCGATGGACGGCGCCGGCGGTGGATCGGACATCGGTTCGGCGGGCGCCGCAGGCTCTGCGGCGGCCCGGGCCGCGGCTGCCGAGCTGAGTGGCACCGGCAAGCTGCGCGCCGCGATCAACCTCGGCAATCCCATCCTGGCCAGCCGCGGCGCGGACGGCGAGTTGCGCGGCGTCTCCGTGGACCTCGCCCGCGAGGCGGCGCGGCGCCTGAACGTCGGCATCGAGCTGATCGCGTTCAACGCGGCGGGCAAGGTCGTCGAGGCGATCAAGGAGAAGCAGGTCGATCTGGCCTTCGTCGCCATCGACCCGTTGCGCGGCGCCGATACCGACTACACCGCGCCCTACGTGATCATCGAAGGCGCCTACCTGGTCCGCAACGATTCGCCGCTGCAACGCAACGAGGACGTGGACCGTACCGGCACGCGGATCGTCGTCGGCCGCGGCAGCGCCTACGACCTGTACCTGACCCGCGAGATCAAGTCCGCCACGCTGGTGCGCGCGCCGACGTCGCCGGCGGTGACCGACATGTTCATCGCCGACACGCTCGAGGTGGCCGCGGGCGTGCGTCAGCAGCTGGAGGCCGATGCGCGTCGCGTCGGCGGCGTGCGCCTGCTGCCGGGCCGCTTCATGGTGATCGAGCAGGCGATGGGCGTGCCCAAGGGGCGCGTCGCGGCGCAGCGCTGGCTCAGCGCCTTCGTCGAGGAGATGAAGGCCTCGGGCTTCGTGGCCGAAGCGCTTCGTCGGCATCGGATCGAAGGCGCGCTCGTGGCGCCGCTGCGCTCGGCCCGTCCCTCCCCTTGAATGGAAGCCTGTCCTACACCGTCGCTATCCTCCTGGCGTTAATCTCAAGCGCGACCGCATCTTGAAGGAGACCCCATGGAATCGCCCACCCACCAGTTCCACGATCTGTTCGACCAACTCGGCCTGCCCTCCTCCGAAGCCGACGTCCGGGAGTTCATCTCCGTGCACCGCCCGCTGCCCGGCGACGTGAAGATCACCGAGGCCCCGTTCTGGACCGAGCCCCAGAAGCGCCTGCTCAAGGAGCTGCTGCTGCAGGACGCGGACTGGGCGGAGGTCGTCGACCAGTTGAACGTGGCGCTGCACTGATCGCACGGCGCACCTCGGCGCACCTCGCCGCACCTGCCTGCCCTCCTCGGGAAAATCGCCCAGGCGATCTCCGACTTCCGCCGATGCGCGGGGCCGGTGACGCTGCCTATGGTTGAGTTCTGACGACCTGTTCCTCCGGCTCCGGGGGCTGCGCGCATGAACGACTCGACCAAACACCACGCCCGCCGCCCGGCGGTGCAACGGGAATCCGCCGCCGAGCCCGGCCAGAAAGTCGGCAGCCAAGCGGCGGCGAGGCCTTCCCGCGACTCCGTCGCCGGACTGCAGGCCGCCATCGCGGGCTCTCCGCGCATGCTGGCCCAGCGCCGTGCCATCGCATCGACCTTCGGCGTCGTGCAGGCCAAAGGGGCCGGCGGACCCAAGATCGGCTTCGCGTTCGCCCCGGGCGACGAGGCCGAGCGCGTCACCGGCAGGGAGCTGGTGACGCAGGCGTGGGAAGCCGCCCGTACCGCGCGCAAGGGGCTCAAGACGGGGTGGATGACGGCGAGCCTGGATGCCTCCGGCCTGAAGGGCGGGGCCAAGGCCGGCGACTATGCGGCCCATCTCGAGGGGATCGCCGACGAGGAGGCCCTGTTCCGCGCCGAGCTCAAGGGGAAGCCGGGCATCCTCTGCGCGGACGACGCCATGTCGATCAGCTACAAGACCGACACCATGGTGGCGGCCCTGGAGATCGCCACGTTGAAGGTCGGCGCCGACGCCTTCCACCCGAAGGCGAAGAAGGACGGCGACAAGGAGACGGCACGCGGACTCTTCGTGAAGGAAGGTCGGGAAGCGTCGACGTCCAGCGGCGGCGCTCCGAAGGAGTACGTTCAGGACAGCTCGGGCTCGGGGACGCTCACCCGGCGCTATGCCTACGTCGAGAAGAACTTCTACCAGATGATGGACTTCTTCAAGACGGGCACCATCACCGGGAGGTTCCAGCAGGCGCTCGCGGCGGCGGGGATGGAAGCTCCCGACGCCTCGATCGCCACGCCGAAAGCGCAGAAGATCCAGACGGAGCCGGCCCCCAAACTCACCACCGAGCAGATCGCCGTCGCCCACCAGTTCATGGGCAGCAGCTCAGAGCAGCGAGGCGTCAGCCTCACGTCCACGGAGAAGGTGGGCGGCACCATCGGCAATGAAGGCAAGAACTTCCGCGAGGCCGGCGGCTTCCGGCTCAAGGTCGACCTGGCCCTCGTTCCCCCGGACATCCGGCTGATCAATCACTACAGCCACGGCGGCATGCTGGACACCGACCTGGCCGCGGCCAAGGTCCAGGGCGTGTCGAACGACGTCGGCCACACCGGCAAGAACTACAAGTACGGCGCCAGCGTGACGAAGAATCGGGAGCTCTTCCTGGAGCGGCTCCGGCCTGAATGGGTCGTCGAGATCGAACACCACGGCGACGGAGGCTATGCCAGCGGCAACGGCTCCGGTTCCGGACCCGGCACCCGGACGGCGATCGCGGGCAGCGATTCCTTCCAGACGGCAGGGACCGCCTATTCGGCCTACTGGACGGCGTTCGACGCCACGCTGGCCGGCACGGAGGTCGCCCCTGACGCCGTGTCGCAGAAGGGCAAGGACAGCGCGACCCTCATGATGGACGGATACGCGTATGCCGGTACCGTCAACCTGACGACGGCAAGGCCGGTCTCGGGCGCGGCGGCCCATGCGGAGCTCAAGGACTTCGACGTCGGCGCCAAGGCAGCCAAGAAAGACGATTTCAACAAGAAAAAGCGCGCCTTCGCCCAGTGGCAGATCGGCTATGTATGGGGACGCGTCAAGACGACACGCTTCGCGAACTCGGGGGAATACGCCACCGCGATGTCGACGTTCTATGCACAGGCCAAGAAGGACTGAGCCTGCGCCCCGTGCGGTCGCCACCCGATCGCTTGCCCATTCATCGTCACGGCGGCAGGATTGGGCAAAACTCCGGCAGCTTCGTGCGTTGCCCGGATCCGGTCCGGGGCGAACAATCCGCTCCATCGACACGAATCCCCGTTCACCCCTTGCGGAGCCGACAGCCATGAACAACTTCAGCCTCAACACGCCCACCAAGATCCTCTTCGGGAAGGGCCAGATCGCCGGGATCGCCGGCGAGATCCCCGCGGACGCCCGCATCCTGATCACCTACGGCGGCGGCAGCATCAAGAAGAACGGCGTGCTCGACCAGGTCCGCGAAGCGCTGACCGGCCGCACCGTCTTCGAGTTCGGCGGCATCGAGCCCAACCCCACCTTCGAGACGCTGATGAAGGCCGTCGAGGTCGTCAAGGCCGAGAACGTCGACTTCCTGCTGGCGGTCGGCGGCGGCTCGGTCGCGGACGGCACGAAGTTCATCGCCGCGGCCGCGCAGTACGACGCCGCCAAGGACCCGTGGGAGATCCTCCTGACCCGCGGCTCCAAGGTCAAGAGCGCCGTGAAGATGGGCGTCGTGCTAACGCTGCCGGCCACCGGCTCGGAGTCCAACAACGGCGCCGTCGTCAGCCGCAAGGCCACCGGCGACAAGCTGCCGTTCTTCTCGGCGTACACGTATCCGGTGTTCGCGGTCCTGGATCCGGTCACCACCTACAGCCTGCCCGCGCGCCAGGTGGCCAACGGCGTCGTCGACGCCTTCGTCCACACGGTCGAGCAGTACCTGACCTACCCGGCCGAAGGGCGCATCCAGGACCGCTTCTCCGAAGGCATCCTGCTGACGCTGATCGAGGAAGGTCCGCGCGCGCTGGCCGAGCCGGAGAACTACGACGTCCGCGCCAATGTGATGTGGAGCGCGACGCAGGCCCTCAACGGCCTGATCGGCGCCGGCGTTCCGCAGGATTGGGCAACGCACATGATCGGCCACGAGCTGACGGCGATGCACGGCCTGGACCACGCGCAGACGCTGGCGGTCGTGCTGCCCTCGGTGCTCGAGTACAAGAAGGAGCAGAAGCGCGCCAAGCTGCTGCAGTACGCCGACCGCGTCTGGGGTCTGCGTGACGGCAGCGAGGAGCAGCGCATCGATGGCGCCATCGCGGCGACGCGCGCCTTCTTCGAACAGCTGGGCGTCGGCACGCGGCTGTCGGCCTACGGCCTGGACGGCAGCACCATCCCGGCGATGATCGCCAAGCTGGAGGAACACGGCGGCAAGGCGCTGGGCGAGCACCAGGACGTCCGTCTCGAGGACAGCCGGCGCATCCTCGAAGCCGCGCGTTGACCTGCCTCGATGGCCACCACCCTCAACGACAGCATCCGGCGACGGATCATCGACACCGCGACGCGCTACAAGTCGGGCTCGTTCTCGACGCCGTCGCCGGTGGACGGTGTGCGCATCCTGTATTCGGAGACGGCGCATCCGCGCACGCCGGTGCTGTACGAGCCCTCGATCGTCATCGTCGCGCAGGGCGCGAAGGTGGGGCACGTCGGCGAGAAGACCTTCCGCTACGACGCGGAGAACTATCTGCTGCTGACGGTCCCCCTGCCCTTCGAGTGCCAGACGATCGCGAGCAAGGCGGAGCCCTTCGTCGGCGTGTCCATCGACATCGACACCGCCGTGCTGCAGGAGCTGCTGATCGAACTGGAGGATGAACCCCTCGATCGCCCCGCGAGCCTGGACGCCGCCGGCGTCAACAGCGCGGCCTTCACCGAGGACGTGCTCTGCGCGATCGAGCGGCTGTTCGACGCGATGCACCGCCCGCGCGACGCGAAGGTGCTGGGCAAGCTCATCCTCAAGGAGATCATCTACCACGTGCTGTGCGGCGACAGCGGCGCGGCGCTGCAGGCGCTGGCCAACCGGCACACGCACTTCGCGCAGGTGACCAAGGCGCTGCAGCACATCGAATCCAACTTCGCCAAGCCGCTCAGCGTCGAGCAGCTGGCGGGGCTGGTGAACATGAGCGTGTCGGCCTTCCATCACAACTTCAAGGCGGTGACCAACACCTCGCCGCTGCAGTACGTGAAGAGCTACAAGCTGCACAAGGCGCGGCTGATCATGCTCAACGAAGGCGTGAAGGCCGGCGTCGCCGCGACCCGCGTGGGTTATGAGAGCCCGTCGCAGTTCAGCCGGGAGTTCAAGCGCTACTTCGGCGCCACGCCGGTGGACGAGGTGGCGAGGTTGCGGGCCTTCAGTCCGTCGGTGTCGTAGCAGGCGCGCTCAAGGCAAAGAGCGACGCGGAGGGCGACACAGAGGGTGACGTCGCGGGCGATGGCCTCGGCTGTCGGTGATTTGCTGACACGCAGTACGGGGCAAACCGGACGCGGGGCACCGAAGTCCGGAGATACCGCGCGAGGGGGGCCGGGGTCACACTGCCGCAACGCCATCGCACCGAGCCCAACGCCATGAAGATCCTCCTTGTCGACCCCTCCCCGTCGTGGATCGCCACCCTGCGCTATCGCCTCGCCGAGGTGCCGGGTGCCGTCGTCGTGGCCCAGTGCGCCTGTGAGGAGCACGCCGTGATCACCGCGGCGCTGTGCCAGCCCGACATCGTCATCTGCGACGTGGCCCTGAGCGAAGGCTCCGGCCTGAACACGGTGGCCCGCATGCGCAAGTCGGGCTTCCGCGGCGTGGCCTTCGCGATCAGCAACGCCGACGAGGCGCTGTTCGGACCACGCTGCATGGACGCCGGCCTGAACGCCTTCTACAGCCGTGAGTTCGAGCTGGACGCGCTGCTGGACACGCTGCGCGAGTTCTCGGACACGCCGCTGACGTTCAACCTCCCCAAGCTCCGACAGCTGGCCGTGGCGGCTTGAGGTCGCCGGGCTGAGCAGCGCGTCGCGCTGCGTTGCGTCCCCGCAGATCGAGGCGGCCCATCGCCTCGATCGCCCCTTGCTCCTCTTGATCGTCCAGCGCCGGCACCCGCCGTCACACCGGACATTGGCTTGCCCAACATTACAAGTTTTGTTGTAATGTCGATCATGGACAAGACGACTGCGCTGGCCGGCATAGGCGCCCTGGCACATCCAATCCGACTCGACGCGTTCCGTGCCCTCGTGGTGGCGGGCGAGCAAGGCCTGACGCCGGGGGCGCTCGTCGACATGCTCGGTGTCGCCTACGCCAAGCTGGGCTTCCATCTCAAGGACCTCAACGAAGCGGGACTGGTTACGTCGGAACAGGTCGGACGGAACGTGGTCTACCGGGCCGTCTACCCGCAGATGAACGCGCTGCTCGCGTACCTCACGGAGAACTGCTGCCAGGGCGCGCCCTGTGCCGTGGCGCCGGGATCGCTCCCGGCATCGCCGCCCACATCGAGCCGTTGCGGCTGCTGACCGGAGAACCGCCATGGCATCGACGTTCTGCAACGTGCTCATCCTGTGCACACACAACTCCGCCCGAAGCGTCCTCGCCGAGGGCATGCTCAATCACTGGGCGAGACGGCTCGACAAGGACCTGCGGGCTTTCAGCGCGGGCAGCGCGCCCAGCGGCCGCATCAACCCATTGGCGATCGACGCGTTGGCGACTGCCGGCGTCGAGACGACGGGTCTCCGGAGCAAGAGCTGGGACGAGTTCACCACTTCGGACGCTCCGCCGCTGTCCATCGTCATCACCGTGTGCGACAGCGCCGCGGCCGAGCAATGCCCGGTCTTCTTCGGCGGCGCCGGGCAACCGGTCAAGGTGCACTGGGGTTATCCGGATCCGTCCAATGCCGAAGGCGGCGACGCAGGGAAACGCCGCGCGTTCGAGCTGACACGGCAGGCCATCGGCTATCGCATGCTGCAGCTCGCGCAGCTGCCCCTGGCGACGATGAGCCGGGCGGAGCTCCGGCAGGCGCTGGGCGAGATCGCCCGGAGCTGACGCGATGACGCTGCCTCGCAAGCTGTTCGCCGAACTGCTGGGAACGGCGCTCCTGCTGACCATCGTGATCGGCTCCGGCGTGATGGCGGAGCGCCTGTGCGGCGGCAACATGGCCGTCGCGCTGCTCGCCAACGCGCTCGCCACCGTGGGCGGTCTGTACGTCCTCATAGAGGTGTTCGGCCCGGTCAGCGGCGCCCACTTCAATCCCGCCGTCAGTGCCGTCATGGCGTGGCGAGGCGAACTCACGAGAGGCGCGCTCCTGACCTACGTCGTTGCCCAGCTGATCGGCGCCGTCCTGGGCGCCTGGCTCGCCCACGCGATGTTCGACATGAGCCTGCTGCAGTTCTCCACCAAGGTGCGCGGCGGCGCGGGCCAATGGATCGCGGAAGGCGTCGCCACCTTCGGGCTGCTGCTCGTCATCCTGCGCGCGCCTCCGACGCGGGTGGCCGCCATGGTCGCGGCCTACATCGGCGCGGCGTACTGGTTCACGGCGTCGACATCCTTCGCCAATCCCGCCGCCGTCGTCGGTCGCCTGTTCAGCGACAGCTTCGCCGGCATCGCGCCTGCGAGCGCACCGGGCTTCATCGTCTCCGAGTTCATCGGCGCGGCCCTCGCGGTCGGCGCGCATCGACTGCTGTCATCGCCTGGCACCGCTGGCCGGAAAGCTTCCCTTCATCCACCGGATCCTGCACACCATGTCTGATCGCCTCTTCCCCGATGCCACGTTCCCGGCGCTGAACGAGGACCTGCTGGAGACCCCCTCGCGGGATCGGCTGACGGCGCCCGCGCCCTCACGCCACCCTCCGCGCATCCTGATGCTGTACGGCTCGCTCCGCGAGCGGTCGTACAGCCGCCTGTTGACCTTCGAGGCGGCGCGTCTGCTCGAACGCATGGGTGCGGAGGTCAGGATCTTCAACCCGACCGGCCTGCCTCTGCCGGACGATGCGCCCGACACGCATCCGAAGGTCCGCGAGTTGCGCGAGCTGGCCGCCTGGTCCGAGGGCATGGTGTGGTGCTCGCCCGAGCGGCACGGCGCGATGACCGGGATCATGAAGGCGCAGATCGACTGGATCCCGTTGTCGACCGGATCGGTACGCCCCACGCAGGGCAAGACGCTGGCCGTGATGCAGGTGTCGGGCGGCTCGCAGTCCTTCAACGCCGTCAACCAGCTGCGCGTGCTGGGTCGCTGGATGCGCATGCTGACCATCCCCAACCAATCGTCGGTGGCCAAGGCGTTCGCGGAGTTCACGGAGGACGGACGAATGAAGCCGTCCTCCTTCTACGACCGCGTGGTCGACGTGATGGAAGAGCTGGTCAAGTTCACGCTGTTGACGCGGGATCTCGGCCCCTCCCTGCTGAACCGCTACAGCGAGCGCAAGGAGACCGCGGCGGAACTGGCCACGCGCGTCGAGCTGGGCGCGGCGACCGGCTGCGGCTCGAAGTCATCCAGCTGCTGCACCTGAAGGCTCACTGCGCGCCCGCCCCGATGGCGTGCCGCAGCCCTTCCAACGCTGGCTCCACGACCGTCATGTCCGCCCCTTCCGCAAACGCCGCATAGGCCGGATAGAGGAACTCCGGCGCGCCGCGGATGCGGCGCAGCTTGCCGCTCTCCAGGTGCTTGCGCACCACCGCCAGGCGGAAGTAGCCGGAGCCTCCAGCGGCCAGAACGTATTCGCGCCCCAGCGGACCCAGGCCGGCGGACACGCCCGCGTGCCCCATCTCGGGGAAGGCCAGCGCGTGTTGCGCCGCGAATTCCGGGCCCCAGTCGACGTAGACATAGTCCTCGGGATCGAGCTTCTGCCCGCGCTTGCGCGTCGTGACAAGCACAAGCTTCTCTTCGAGCAGCAACTCGATGCGCAGCCCCGGCCGCTGCTGCGGCGCGTAGACCACGGCGACGTCCAGGGTCCCCGACGCCACGCGATCGATCAGGTCGGCCGGGAAGCCGACTTCGGTGCGCAGGGCCAGATGCGGCGCCGACGTGCGCATCCACAGCAGCCAGTCGAGCAGCAGCGGATCCCAGAGACTCAGCTCGCAGCCGATGGTCATCACCGATTCACGACCCGGCGGCAGTGCCACCTGGTGACGCGCGCGCTCCCACACCTGCACCAGCATCGAGGCGTAGCGCGTGAACTGCTCGCCCGCGGGCGTCAGGGTCGCACCGGCCTTGTTGCGGACGAACAGCACGGTGCCGAGCTGTTCCTCCAAGGTCCGCACCCGCGCGCTCACCGCCGTCTGCGTGACGTGCAGGGTCTCAGCAGCGCGGACGAAACTGCCCGCGGCCACGATCTCGAGAAAGGTGCGCGCCAGCGTGATGTCCACCGGAGTCCTCGTCGTTGCGAATGAATGCAACTATTCTGCACTCAAGCAGCAATAAGACTCGCTTTACCTGCATCCAACGCTGATCGACGATGGCGGCATCGACATGCCCATCAGAGGCGACAGGAGCCCGTCATGAGATCCGCAACGACGCACGCCATCCACACCCGCCGCGCAGCGCCGGTCCGGCAGCAGGCGATCCCTTCATGGCTGGACAAGCTGCTGACCTGGCTCTTCAGCGGCCTGCGCGACGACGCGTACATCCACTGAGTCGCCCCACCGCTGCCCGCGCCGTCACGGCGTGCGCGTCAGCACCGCCTTCGCCCGCCAGCGCTGCGGGAACAGCTGCCGGAGCTGATCCACCTTCGGCAGATCGTTGATCACGATGTACGGTTCGCGCGGGTTGAGTTCCAGGTAATCCTGGTGATAGCCCTCCGCAGGATAGAACGCCTTGCCCGCCTCGATCTTCGTCGCCAACGCCTTCGGGAACGAGCGCGCGCTGTCCAGCTGCGCGATGTAGGCCTGCGCCACGCGCGCCTGCTCGGCATCGCGCGGGAAGATCGCCGAACGGTACTGCGGTCCGGTGTCCGGTCCCTGGCGATCGAGCTCCGTGGGGTCGTGCGCGACCGAGAAGAAGATCTGCAGCAACGCGCCGTAACTGACCTGGCGCGGGTCGTAGGTGATCTCCACCGCCTCCGCGTGGCCCGTCATGCCGCTGCCCACCATCTCGTAATGCGCGGTGCCCGCGTTGCCGCCGGCATAGCCCGACACCACGCGCGTCACGCCCGTCACGTGCTGGAACACGCCCTGCACGCCCCAGAAGCAGCCGCCCGCGAAGACCGCGGTCTCCGTGGTCCTGCCGGTGACGGCGGCGACGTCCGAGGTCGGCGCCGCGATCACGGTCGCATTGGCCGGGCGCCCCAGCGCCAATCGCTGACTCCAGAGGAACACGAGCGGCACCGACAGCGCGCCCAGCAGCAGCAGGCGCCGGCGGCTCGCTGCCTTCGAGGCCTTCAACGCCTCCGAAGCCGACAGGCCGGCTGCACGTGAGGGGTCAGGGTTGATCATGGTCATCCTTTCATGGCCGCGAGGGCCGATTCAACCGAAGGTGAAGGCGTAGGCGAGCACGCCGGGGTCGAGGAACTCGATGCTGAAGTCGCGGTCCTTCAACGGGCCGTCGCCCTGCCGGATCAGCTGGTACAGGCGCTGGCCGCCGACGGTGCCGTTGCCGTCGGCATCGACGTCGATGCCATGGGCGTTGCCCGGTCGCTGACCGTCCAGCGTGACGCGAAATCTCACGGTCTTGCCGGTCGGCGCACCCAGCACCAGGTGCAGGTCCCGCGCATGGAAGCGGTAGACCACCCTCGCCTGCGGCTTGAGCGCGGTCGCCTGCTGCGGCCCGACGCGCCACTGCCCGTCCAGCGCCCAGTCGTTGAGCGCCAGCTGCGCGGGCGCCGCATAGGCCGCCGGCTGGTCGCGCACGGCAGCCGGCTTGGCCACGAAGCGTTCGGCACGCTCGTAGCCGACGTAGGTCTCGGGGGACCCGACTTCCTGGCTGCCGGCGGCCGATTCAACACCCTGGGCCTTCACGTCGACCATGCCGCCGTCCATCGGGGCGCTGCCGTTCTCGCGCAGCAGCTGCTGGATGACCGCCTCCGACTTCGCATACTCGCCCTCGCCGAAATGCTGGAAGCGCACGCGCCCCTGCCCGTCGATGAAGTAATGCGCCGGCCAGTAGCGGTTGGCGAAAGCGCGCCAGATCGCGAAGTTGTTGTCGACGGCGATCGGATACGTCACGCCCAGGTCGCGCGCGGCCTTGCGGACGTTGTCGACGTCGCGCTCGAAGGCGAACTCCGGCGCGTGCACGCCGATGACCACCAGCCCCTGGTCGCGGTACTTCTCCGCCCAGGCTTTCACGTAGGGCAAGGACCGCAGGCAATTGATGCAGGAGTAGGTCCAGAAGTCGATCAGCACGACCTTGCCGCGCAGCGACTCCGCCGTCAGCGGCTTGGAGTTCAGCCACTCGACGGCGCCGCCGAGCGACGGCAGTCCGCCCAGGTCCGGCAACGCGCCCGCGCCGCCATGACCGGCCGACATCATCATGGCCCCGCCGGATCCACCGGATCCGCCCGAGCCCTCGGCGGCACCGGTCATGGCGCCCGACATCGCACCGGTCATCGCCCCTTGCATGGCACCCTGCATCGCGTTCTTCGGTGCCATCGCCGTGTCGGTGCCCGCGGCAGCCATCATGGCCGACTGCCGCGCAGGCGCCATCGCAGTCGGCGACGTTTCAGTCTGGAGGCGTTCCAGCAGGCGCTGCTCGAAACCGCCCGTGGACGCGATCGACAACTGCGACAGGGCCCCGGTGTCCAGGCCGAACGTGATGGCCGCGACGCCCGCCAGCATCGCGACGCCCAGGCCGCGACGCAACCACTCGCCGCTGCCCAGGTGGCGCTTCATGGCGGCGAACACACGTTGCCCCGCCAGCAGCGCGACCGCCAGCGAGGTCGCGGCGCCCAGGCCGTAGGCCAGCAGCAGCAGGCTGGTGTGGAGACCCGCACCCTGCAGCGCCGCCGTGGTCAGGACGAGGCCGAGGATGGGGCCCGCGCACGGCGCCCACAGCAGTCCGGTCGCGACGCCGAGCACGAACGAGGACCACGGCCCGCCGCGTCCCGACGTCGACGATTGCGCGCGCGACGACAGGCGATCGCCTACCGCGACGAACGGACGCGCGACGGCATCCGCCAGTCGCGGCCACAGCAGCGCCAGCGCGAAGACCGCCATCAGCACGAGCGCCGCCGCACGCCCCGCCTGGTTGGCGCGGACCACCCAGCCGCCGCCGACCGCGGCCAGCGTGGCCACCAGCGTGAACATCAAGGCCATGCCCGCGAGCATCGGCAGCACCGAGCGCGTGAACGGCTGCCCGGCGCGCGCGAAGACGAACGGCAGCACCGGCAGGATGCAGGGGCCGACGATGGTCAGCACGCCGCCGAGGTAGGTCAGGAGAAGCAGCAGCATTGGGAGGTTCGGAGTCTGAAGATCGTTGAGGTGCGACGCGTCACGCCGTCGCCGCGGCGAAGGTCATCGCCACGCCGTTCATGCAGTAGCGCAGCCCGGTGGGACGCGGCCCGTCGTCGAACACGTGGCCCAGATGTCCGCCGCAGCGCCGGCAATGCACTTCCATGCGCGCCATGCCCAGCGTCGAATCGGTGCGTATCCCCACCGCTTCCGGCAGGGGCTGCCAGAAGCTCGGCCAGCCGGTGCCGCTGTCGAATTTCGTCGTCGACGAGAACAGCGGCAGCGCACAGCCCGCGCAGGCGAAGATGCCGCGCCGGTGCTCATCGTTGAGCGGGCTGCTGTACGGGCGCTCGGTGCCTTCGTGGCGCAGGACCGCATAACCGGCCGGCGACAGCTTGGCCCGCCACTCGGCGTCGGTGAAGACGACCTCGAAACGTTCCGCCGTCGAGGCCGCCTGCGCCGCGGGCAGCAGGCCCGGCGCGGCCGCCGACGGCCAATGGCGCGCGGCGGCGCCGACGAGGACGGCTCCGGCGGCCGTGCCGCCCAGGACGAGGAATCGGCGTCGTGTGCTCATGGCGGTGCTCCTGCTCCAGGTCCCTTCCACAGGGACGATGGCCGTCAGCGTACGCAGCGGACCTCCCGAAGTCCTCACGCAAAGTTCAAATAAATGTGAGAACTCCGGGCCGCCGCCGCGGCCGGTCCAGCGGAGAGAATGGCCGCCATGGTCAGCGATCCTTCCAAACAGCCGTCCATGCCGCCCTCCCAGGCCGCATCCGCGTCCCTGCATCCGCCCAAGCGTCTGCTGCTGGTAGAGGACGATGCGCACATCGCGGAACTGCTGGCGCTGCATCTTCGCGATGAGCGCTACGAGGTCGTGCATTGCGCCGACGGCCATGAGGGCCTGCGCCTGGCCGAGCAAGGCGGCTGGGACCTGCTGGTGCTGGACGTGATGCTGCCCGGCGTGGACGGCCTCGAGATCTGCCGCCGCGCGCGGGCGATGCCGCACTACGTGCCCATCGTGATCATCAGCGCGCGGGGCGGCGAGCTGCATCGCATCCTCGGCCTGGAGCTGGGCGCGGACGATTACCTGGCCAAGCCGTTCTCTGTGCTGGAGCTGGTCGCGCGCGTGAAGGCGCTGCTGCGCCGTGCCGAGGCGATGTCCCGCAGCGCGCGGCAGGACGCCGGCAGCGTGGCCCTGGAGGGCCTGGTCATCGAACCCGTCGCGCGGCTCGCGCAGCTGGACGGTCGCACCCTCGAGCTCACGCCGCGCGAATTCGACCTCCTCTTCTTCTTCGCCCGGCAGCCCGGCCAGGTGTTCTCGCGGCTGGACCTGCTCAACGCCGTCTGGGGCTACAACCACGAAGGCTACGAGCACACGGTCAACACGCACATCAACCGGCTGCGCGCCAAGATCGAGTCCGACCCCTCGAACCCGGCGCGCATCCTCACCGTCTGGGGCCGCGGCTACAAGATGGCGCCGCCGGCCGGAGCCGCCGCAGCCACACTCTCCACGCCTTCCACGCCTTCCACGCTGCCCACGCCGCCCGCCTCCTCCGGAAAGACCGGCGCGTGACGATGCGCCTGAACCTGAACCTCACCCAGCGGCTCGCGCTGGTCTTCGCGGGTCTGCTGCTGTTGTGCTCCGGCGCCTCCGCCTGGCTGCAGGTGCGCTCCAGCCGGATGCACGAGCAGGAGGTGGTGCAAGGCCTGTCCCGCCAGCTCGCCGCGCACATCGCGGCGCAGGCGCCGTTGATGGACGAGCGCGGCCCGATGCCCGGCGCGGTGCGGCGGCTCTTCGGCCAGCTGATGGCGGTGAATCCCAGCGTGGAGGTCTACCTGCTCGACACCGAAGGCCGCGTCGTGGAGCACGCGGCGCCGCAAGGCCGGCTGGTGCGGGAGCGGGTCGACCTCGATCCGATCCGCCGTTTCCTCGACCGCGCGCCGCTGCCGATCACCGGCGACGATCCGCGCAGCACCGCCCGCAAGGTCTTCAGCGCGGCGCCGCTGCGCGTGGGCGACCGCGACGCGGGCTTCGTCTACGTCGTGCTGCTGGGGGAGGCCCACGACCGGCTCGCCGGGCTCGACGCGACCGGCAACGCGCTGCGCGCGGCCTTGTGGTCCATCGCCATCGTGGCGCTGCTGTGCCTGGCGGCGGGGCTGATCGCCTTCGGCCTGATCACGCGCCCGCTGCGGCGGCTCGCAGAAGCCGTGCGCCGCTACGACATCGATGACAGCAACGACGGCAGCGACGCGTCGGCGACGGCGCCGGATCTGCTCGTCGACCAGCCATCGTCGGCCGCGCCGGGACGCGACGAGATCGCCGTGCTGCGCGCGGCGTTCTCGCAGATGGCCGCGCGCATCGGCGAACAATGGCGCCGGCTCTCCCGCCAGGACGAGCAGCGGCGCGAGATGGTGACCACGATCTCCCACGACCTGCGCACGCCGCTGTCCTCGCTGCACGGCTACCTCGAGACGCTGCTGCTCAAGGACGGTCAGCTCGACGCGGCCCAGCGCCGCCGCTACCTCGAGATCGCGATCGAGCAAAGCACCGCGGTGGGCGGTCTGGCGCGCTCGCTGTTCGAGCTCGCGCGGCTGGAGCAAGGGTTCGTGGAGCCGCAGTTCGAGTCGTTCCAGCTGACCGACCTGGTGCAGGACGTCTTCCAGAAGTTCGAGCTGATCGCCGCGCAGCGCGAGGTCACGCTGAGCGCGCAATTCGACGACGCGGTCCCGCCGGTGGAAGCGGACCTCGGACTGATCGAACGGGTCCTGACCAATCTGCTGGACAACGCGCTGCGTCACACGCCCGCAGGCGGCGAGGTGCGCGTGACGCTCGACAGGACCGCACCCTCCGCGCAGATGCCGGGCCACGCCACCGAGCAGAGGCTCTCACCGGCCGCCGCACAGGTGCGCGTGCGCCTCGCCGACACCGGCCCGGGCATCGACCCGGCGCGACGCGCGGACCTCTTCCAGCGCCCGTTCAACGTCGACGGTGCGCGCCGGGGCGGCGGCCTGGGCCTGCGCATCGTCCACCGCATCCTGGCCCTGCACGGCGCGGAGATCCGGCTGCTGGACGCGCCGGGCGCCGCGTTCGAGTTCGCCCTGCCGCAAGCCCTGACCCCGACGCCAGCCCCTGGCGCCGGCCTCACACCCGCACCGGCTGCGCATCGATCGTGATCAGGTCCCGCCCGCCGTGGGCGGTATTGATCTTCCCGCCTATCGTGATCTTGCCCCCGGCGAGGAGCTTCTCGGCCATGCCCTGCGGGCCGGCCTCCTTGTCCGCCGCCGACTTCGGCGTCGCGCGGAACTCGCCGGTGGCCGCCGACGCGTCCTTCGCGCGCTGATTCGACTCGTTGACGAACAGGCGGAAGGGCTGCCAGCTGGCCTCCGCCTCCACGTGCGCCGCGATCTGCTTGTGCAGGTCCTTGACCTGCGCCGCCGCCCCCGCGTCCGCGGGCGCCCCCGGGGCGGGCGGCCGCTCCAGCGCCTTGATCCGGTCCAGGCAGGCGTTGATCGTCTCCGCCGCCTCCGGCGTCAGGCACTTGCGCTCGATGAACAGCCGGTTGTTGCCCGGCGGCAGGTTGACCATCTGCTGGACGAAGCCCTTCAGCGCCTCGTCCCCGCCGCGCAGCACGCCGTCCGGACCGCGCTGGCCCAGCCGCGCCTGCCATTCGCCGCTCTCCTTGTTCACCAGCTTGATGAAGTCGTCCTGCACGGCGTACTCGCGGTGCTTGTAGGAGATGTTCGGCTTGACCTTGCCGTCTTCCGTGGTGATGCGGACGAAGCCGTTCTTGGCCTGGATCACCAGCTCCGTCTCCACGCCGACCTTGTGCCGCGCGAAGACGCCCACGTCGGGCTGGTTGTCGCGCTTGATGGTCGGATGCGACACGCCCACGCTGGCCGTCGCGCCCAGCGAGGTACGCGACCCGCTGCCGGCCTGCACCGTCTGCGTCGCGCCGGCTTCGTCCTTGGCCTTGCTACGGTTCATGAAGGTGTGCCGCAGCGCCACGCCCGCCGTGCCCGAGGCGCCGAAGCCCTTGCCCAGCTTGCCGCTGCCGCTGCCGTCGGCGCTGAGCGAGCCGTTGACCTGGTGCGACTTGCCCTCGTTCCAGCCGAAGGAGATGTCGCGGTAGTCGCCGACCTTGCCGACCATCTGCGCCCACATCTCGCCGCCGTTGGCGGGACGCGCCGGCGCGTTGCCCGGCCCGCCGGGGCCGTTCTGGGCGGCGAGCTCGAAGATCGAGTCCACCGTCTTCTCGCTCATGCGCTTCCAGCTGCCCTCGGGCGCCCGCATGGCCGCCGACTGCGCGGGCGTCAGCGAGGCCGTCAGCTCCTGGTGCTCCACGCCCGACTTGTTGGTGCGGATCATCAAGCCCTTGCTGAACAGGTGCGCGCCGCCCAGGCGCGCCATCGCCTGCACGTTGCCGCCCAGTTGACCCACCTGCGCGCCCACGCGCACGCCGCCGCCCAGCATCTCGGTCACCTTGGTCTCGTTGCCGAGGAAGATCACGCCGGTGTTGGAGGCCACGCCCGCCTTGAGCACCGCCGTGCGGCTGTGGTCGACGTTGAATTCGCCCACCGGCGTGACGCCGGTCGTCAAGCCGCCTATGCCGTCCACGCTGGCCACGCCGTAGCCGAACATGCCGCCCAGGCCGAACTTGCGCCCGTCGCTGTAGTCCGTCATGTCGCCCCCGGCGACGACGGTGACCAGCACCTTGCGCAGGATGTCCTGCCGGGCCTGCGGCGTGGCGGCATTGAAGTCGCGCTGCAGCTGGTCGAGCTCGCTGTCCATCGCGGCCTTGCCGCGCAGGACCTTCAGGTCCGTCTGCAGCGTCTCCACCGCCGTCGAGATCTGGGCCGCGGTCGCGGTCGGCGTCGCCTGCGGCATCGTGCCGGGCGCGCCGGACGCACTCAGCTGGCCTGCCTCCACCCAGTCGTTCAGCGTGCCGGGCAGCAGCGTCTTGTCCGCCTGCGCGGCGACGGCGGTGTCGATGAGGCGCTGGGTCAGCACGGGCGGCGCCACGGGCGGCGGCGCGGCCGCTCCCGGCGCCGGCGGCGGATTGGAGATCTCGTGGTTGACGCGGGTCACGGCCGCCTCGATCTCGGCCTTGCTCAGCCGCAGCCCCTGCGTCAGGTCGATCAGCGGATCGGCGCCCGGCGGCACCTTCGCGTGCCACGCATCCATCATCGCCAGCCGCATCACCGCGTCCGTGCGCTGGTCGACGGTCATGGCGCCGGCGTTGGCCCGCACGTCGTTCATCAGCAGCGTCTTGCTGCGGTCCAGCGCGCCCTTGAGCCGCTTGGCATGCTCGCCCGGCACGGTGCCGATCTCCGAGCCCAGCGGTCCCGCCTGCATCAGCGTCTTGAGCGGCGTCTTGTCCTTGCCCACCATGCGCCGCATCGAATCGCCCGGATGAAGCACGGCATCGATCTGCGTGCGGAGCGAGTTCGACACGCCGGGCCCGGCGACCTGCGTCTTGCAGGCGAGATCGATGTACCGGCAGAACTTGTGCAGCCGCTTGGCCATCAGGTGGAAGTCGGTGCCGGAGCCGCTTTCGGTGAAGCCGTTGCGCAGCGCGACGTAGGCGGGCTTCATCGCCGTGTTCACCTCCGGCGTACCCTGCGCGCGGTTCACGTTGTCCGCGGCGTAGAGGAAGGCCTGTGCGGGCAGCGTGGACCGGGGCTCCGGATCGCCGCGGCGCATCGTGCCGCGACGCTGGTTGCCGGTGCCCAGGCGCGCGGGGTCGACCAGCTTGGCGTGCTCGGCTTGCTTGGCCGCGGTGGCGCCGGCAGGCGGCGTCGTGATGGCGGTGCGGAAGTCGGCCTGCGTCTGGTTGCCGCCGACCTGCAGACCCTGCGCGAGCAAGGCGCTCTCGGCGCGCAGGCCGAGCTTGTAGTGCTCGACCGCGCGCTCGGCATGCTGGCGCGTCTGGAATGCGGTCAGCGCCGTGGCGTGGGCGGCCTGGGCCGCGGGGGTCGGCGTGGGGCCGAGTGCCGCCGGCATGGGAGCGGCCGGCGGCAGCGACAGGCCCTGCAGATCCATCAGGGCCTGCATGCCGCCGGACGTCGCGGCGAGCGCGCGTCTGGCCTCGTTGGCGAGCCGGGGCACCTCCGGCCCGGCCGGCGCCATCGTGACGCCGGCCAGCGGCGACTGTGCCGGGGCACGGGGAACGGTGCCCGACGGCGTCACACCGCCGCCGCCGTTCCAGAGCGCGTTGTAGACATGCGCGGCGACGACGGGATCGTCGGTGACCGTGCGCAGCGTCGTCGCGATCAGCAGCGCCTGCTCGTGACGCAGCGGATGGCCGTCGGGGCGGCCCGCCGGGTCGGGATTGGGATGGTTGAGCAGCGCCTGCGCCAGCGTCGTGCCGAGCGGCGTGGACTCGGTGGCGTGCGTCCCGCTCGCAAACATGCGGCCGACCTCGGACGAGAAGGCCTCGGCCTTGCCGAAGGCCGCGGGCGTCTCCGCGGGGCGTTTGGTCCGGATGGACGCGTCCGTCAGCAGATTCGCCGCGCCGCCGGCGGCGACCTTCACGTGCGCGTCGACCCGCTTCAGGGCGCCGTCGCTCAGCACCGTGTCGGTCGGTGTGCGGGCCGGTGGAACGCCGTTGTTGAACTTGGTCGGCGCCGTGCCGCTCGTGGAGCCGGTGATCGATCCCAGCGCGAAGTCGACCTTCACCGGCGCCATGCGCCGCTCCACCGCGGCCAGCGGCCGGCTCAGCAGGTTGTCCTTGGCCACGCCCACCCGCGTGCGCTCGTCCGGATGCGGCGGCGCGGGTTTGGGACGGATCTCCTCGCACAACGCGTCGATCGCGTGCTCGATCTGATGCTGCGCCTGGTCGGCGGCGGGCTTGAGCGCATCGCGCGCCCCGGCGCTGGTCTGCGCGGCGGCGTCGGCGTTGTCGGCCGCGGTGCGGTGTTGATCGCGCTGCAGATTGGCGGCGGTTTCGAGCGGCCCGCTGGCCGCCACGGCCTGCTGGCGCGCGATCAGGGCGGTGCGCTGAGTGTTGGCCTCGGTGAGCAGCTGTCCCACCACCCCCGCCTGCGTATTGAGGGCGGTCTGCGACAAGGTCCGATCGTTCAGGGCCTGCTGCAGCGCCCGGCTGTTCGGGGGCGGTGGCGACCCCGGGACTGGCTGCGGCATCGCGTTCTGCGCGGCGGTCACCGCCTGCTCGCAGTTCTGATGGTGGGTGTGCAGGTCGCCGCCGTTCTGCAGCCGCGCATCCGCCTGCGCATGGGCGTTGTCCGCCGCGGTGCTGATCGCCTGCTGCTTCGTCAGCGCGTCCCGATCCGTGGCGGCCGTGCGGGTGCGCTCCGCCGCCTCGGCCGTGGATTGGGCCAGCGTGCGATGGGCCTGCGTGGCGGCAGCGGCATCGGGCACGGCCGCTTGCGCCGCCGTGGCATGGGCCTGCAGGGCCGTCTGCTGGGGCGAGTTCGCGGCGGTCAGCGTGGTCAGGGTCGCGCTCGCGGTGTTGAGCCGCGTGACGGCCGCGTTGGCCGCCGTCAGCCGCTGCTGCGCAGCGTCATCCGCGGCGATGCCCGTGCGCTGGTTCGCCTGGGCGGTTGCGAGTTGCGTCCTGTGCGCGCCGATGGCGGTGTTGTTCTGGTCGCGTTGGGTCTGCGCCGTGGTGACCGCCTGACTCAAGGGCTGGAAGACCGCGTCGGCGGCATCGCGGGCCGCGGTCGCCGCCGCGATCCGCTGGTCGCGGGTGGGGCCGGGAGGAGGCCCGCCGGGGGCTGCGGGCTGCGCCGGCGGCGTCGGATCCGGCGGCGAGTTCTGTTCGCGTTGAAGGGCGCGTTGCGCGTTCTCCAGGGTCGTCCTTGCCGCGGCGAGGGCGGGATTGTTCTGGGCGTTGCGCACGGCGGCGTCGAGCCCGGGCGCCTGCGCCAGTGCGGTGTCCAGCGCGGTCTGGTGGCCGTCCACGGCCGTCTGGAGTCCGGGCAAGGCCGCGGAGGTCAGGCCGGCGAGCGTGTGCGCGGCGGTCTGCTCGTTCTGCCGGAGCGTCGCTTCGGCCGTTGCGGCCGTGGTCGCGGCGGTGCCGCGCTGCTGGAGATCCTGGATCGATTGCTGGCGCTTGCCGAGCGCGGCGTTGGCCGCAGCCTCGCCGTCGACGCGCGCCGCCACCTGGCCGTGCGCGCCGTGGGCTTGCGTCATCGCGGTCGCGATGTCAGGCAGCACAGGGGGCGTCTGGGGCTGTGCCTGCGTCTGCGCGGCGCCGGACCGCCCGAACAGGTTGATCCGCGGCCGCGGGGTCTGCCGGGTGGCCACGGTGCCTGTCGTCGTCGGGGCCAGGCCTTGCAGCGCGCCTTGCGGGGGCGCGTTCTGCGTCGTCGTGGCCTGCGTGCCGCCGGTGGTGGGCGGCGGCGTGGTCAGGGGCGGCGGCGGCAAGCCGCCGCGATTGCGCGCGAAGAACTGGACCATCGACCGTCCCCTGAATGTGTTTTTTCAACACTGTGGGACGCGGTCCGTTCGGGCTATCGCCGCGAGCCGAAGCGCTGGTCGATGAAGCGAAGTCCTTCGGGGAGGCGCTGGCGCGCCGAAGCTGGTTGACTGCCGAGTCCGCTGGCCCTCACCCCTGCCCTCTCCCGCAAGCGGGAGAGGGAGCAAGAAGGGAGCCATGCGGTGGGCTCGGTGCATTCTCACTCCCTCTCCCGCTTGCGGGAGAGGGCGGGGGTGAGGGCCAGCGGCGGTGGCAGGAATGAAGCAGCGACGGCTGCCGACGCTGCGGTCAGGTCCGGGGCGGCAGGTCGGTCAAGACCTCGCGCAGGCGGTGAATCGCCTGCTCGATCGTGGCAGCGGCCACGTCGGCGGCTTCGCGTTGATCCTCGAAGTGCCGTGCGCTGGTCTCGGCGCGCTGGTCCGCGTGGGCCGCGGCGCCGCGCCGCGCAGACCGGTTCTGGACCGCAGCCGCCTCGGCGCCCTGATGACGCATCAGGTCGTTGCGCCGCATCACCACGACGATGTGCTCCGCGTCGACCTCGCCGGCGCGCCGGCGCAGCTCGACCCGCTGCACCGCGATGGCCGCGCCGCAGTCCTGCGCCTGCCACTGCAGCCGCGCCCCGGGCGAGATGGCGGCCATCGCGTCGGCGTGCGCCTGGACGCTGCGCGCGTGGCGCGTCTGCTGTGCCGTGAACGCGTCGTGCGCGGCGTCGGTGTGGCCGATGTCCTCGACCACGCGCGCCGACGCGGCGACCGCGCGTCGGTGCTCGGAGAGCGCCGCCCGCGCATGCTCCAGTGCGGTCCCGGCCGCGCTGCCCAGCGAGGCCAGGGCCAGCGAATGCATGCGGGCGGTCCGGCTCAACGCGACCATCGCGTCGCGCAGCCGCATCTCCGTCTCCCGCGCCGCGTCGCGGCGCGCCAGCGCCGCCGCCTGAGCCTCCCGGTAGGCCCCAGTCGCCCGCGCCAGCGCGACAGCGTGCTCCGACAGCCCGGGAGAGCGCTTGCTCATCCGCTCCTCGCTGCGCCTCAGGCTCCCGATGGCGTCGTCCAGCGCGTCCTGGGCCCGGTTGCTCGCGGCCTGCCGCGCGGCCAGTTCAGTCCCGGCGGCGCCCAGCGTGGCCGTCACCTGCTGCTGGATCCCGAGGATCGCGGCCTCGCATTCGGCCTGTGCGGCTTCGGCGGCCAGCACCTGGTCCATGCGCAGCGGCAGCGCCTGACGGGCGTCCTGCATCGCCTCGATGGCGGCGGCCAGTTCCTTCACGCGCAAGGCCTTGCGGGCCTGCACCAATTGCGCCGCCTGTCGCGCACGCAGACGGGCGCTGACGGCCGGCTGCGGCGTGTTGGATGTAACAAAGAGACCCGCGGCGTCGTTCATCGCCAGGCCGCCCGATATCGGCAGCACCGGCACCCTCCCCTGGACATCGAACATCAACGTTCCTCCTGATACGTTTTCACACCACTGTGGATGGATTCGCATCGGAAGGTAACAGCGGAACGAAGCGTCCTTCGACCATGCGAAGGGGGCGCGCCGTCCCTTGATCCTGGCTCACGACAGGCCGCTGGCCCTCACCCCAGCCCTCTCCCGCAAGCGGGAGAGGGGGAAGAGGAGGCGACGCTGCGAGTGGACCCGGTCGGGCCCCCTCTCCCGCTTGCGGGAGAGGGTGGGGGTGAGGGCCAGCGGACGTGGCAGTCAACGGGTCTCCCCGTGCTGGGGAGTGCTCTCCCCGCCCGCATCGCCGGAGGATTGCTGGGGCGCGACGTCCAGCCAGCCCGCCGCGATCATCACGACCAGGGCGCCAATCGCCGCGAGCACCGCGCCCCAGCTGGCGATGCGCATGCGCGGCGAGCGGCCGACGCGTTCCATGGCCTCCGGCCGGACGCCGTCGATGCGCGCGGCGCTGCGACGCGGCTGGACGCGCGATTCGGGACCGACGATGCGGCCCGCGCCGTCGGCCGCATCGACGCCCTGCGCCCACACGTCGTCTTCGGGCGGCGCGGCTCGATGCGCCGACGACGCACCGCGGCGCGTCACCGGTCCGGGCAATCCGCGCTGAGGCGCCTTGCTCTTGCCACCGCCGCTTGCCGCCCGCGCACCCGCTTTCGCGGCGCTCTTCCCTGCGCTCTCAGACCCGTGGGCCGACGCCGTCTGCGCCGTCCCAGAGCTCACGTCGCGCGACGACTCGCCGGTGACGCGGTCCTCCTCCTCGTCCAGCAGATGGCGCGTCACCGCGCCCATCAGCCGGCTGGCGGAAGCCTGACGGCGACCGCTGGCCTCGTCGCGTCGACGTGCCGACGGATCGCCCGGCAGCGGCCGGACCTCGTCGGCGGATCCCGTGGAGGACGTCGACGCCGCCGCCGCGGGTCGCGTCGGCAGTCGAGGCGGATCGCCGCGCATGGCGCGGCCTCAGACGCCGTCGACGGAGAACTCGCGCCGGCTGGTCTCTGCGACCGCGGCGACGGCCACGATCCCTGCGCCCGCACCGCCGGCGACCGCCGCCGCCACCGTCGCGGCGATCGACGGCAGTTCCGCGAAGCTCGGCAGGCTCGCCGTGGCGCTGGGGGTCTCGCCGAACTGCTGGCGGTAGTTGTGCGCCAGCGTCGAGCGGTTGGCCATGCCCCAGCGCGCCGCGACCGCGAGCACGCTGTCCCGACCCGACATCTGCTGCAGCTCCGTCCGGATGCAGGCCATGCGCAGCTTGCGGATCACCTCGGCCGGGGTCAGGCCGAGGTTGGCGCGGAAGGCCATCTGCAGCGCGCGCTCGGTGACGTCGATCTCCGCGGCGATGCGGCGCACCGACAGCGCGCGGTCGTGCAGGTGGTCCAGGATGTATTGATAGGCGCGGCGATAGCGCGGCGGCAGTCGCAGCTGATCGGCGTCGGCCTGCTCGGCGCGTTCCTGCTGCTCCAGGAAGCGCGAGTACGGCACCCGGGTCAGCTCGAAGCGCAGCCGCGCCAGCGACAGCTGCGCATGCTGGCGATAGCAGCGCAGCGCGTCGGAGTGGCGGCCGTTCATCGCATGCAGCTTGGACGCGCAGTAGCGCAGCTCGATCGCATGGCGATGGTGGAGCTGGCGCGCATCGTCGATGGCCAGCGGTCCGAGGATGTCGTAGGCGGTGCGCGCCTGGCCGCGGTCCAGCAGCGCCAGCGCGGCCTCGACGCGCGCGCGTTCCTCCATCGGGGTCAGGCGGCGGTCGCGATACCAGCGCACGCCGTCGAAGAGGCCGTCCACGCCTTCCGCGCCGACCAGCGCCGGCTCATGCGCCACGAGCGCGAGCAGGAACTCCAGGCGCGCGACCACGCCCGGCAGCGCCGCCAGCGCGATCGCGGACGAGCGCAGCGCGCCGCGCACGTCGCGGTCGCGCGGCAGCTCCGCGGCGGCGACGTCGTCGTAGTGACGCAGCGCGCGGCAGACCTGCAGCTCCAGCTCGATCGCCGTCAGCAACGGCATCATCAGGCGCGGCGCCGAGCTCGTCTCGGCCAGCGCCATCGCGAAAGCCAGCGTGCGCGCGGCGCGGCGGTGCTCGCCCATGGACTGCATCGCCTGCGCCATGCCGGCCAGCGCCTCGACCCGCAGCGCCAGCGGCGCGTCGTCCGCATCGGCGATCACGTTGAAGGTCTCGGCCGCGCGACCGGGCTTGTTCAGGTGCAGGAACAGGAAGCCGCGGTCCATCGACGACAGCCAGCGCACCTGCGCGCGCGGCAGGCCTTCATACAGGCGCAGCTGCTTCTGGAAGAGTTCCTCGGCCTGCTCGTCGCGGCCCGCCACCAGCAGCGCCTGACCGAGCACCTGGCCCAGCGCCGCGAGCCGCTCGGGATCGCCGCCTGCCCCACGATCGAGCCGGCCCAGTCCGAGACGCAAGGCCTCCTGCACATCGCCGCGCGCGACCGCGTCGGCGACGTCCCCATCCTGTTCAACGAGTCTCAGACTGCCCAGGGTCAGCAACAACATGTGAACTCCTCTTCCATGCGTATCGAGTGCGTAGTCGGATACATCCGGATGCGTGTGAGCGTGCATTGATCACGGTTTCATCGCGGAGGCATCGCCCGCCGTGTTCGTTTCGGCGTTGGCTCATGCTAGGCAGACGACCGCTTCGGCAGCCTCATATCTTCACGATGACATCCTCAACAATCCTCAACACGAAGTGCCCGGAAGAGGGAGGGTCAGGGCTTGCGTACTTCCACGGCCGCTAGCCCTCACCCCCACCCTCTCCCGCGGTGCGGGAGAGGGAGCCACCCCAGTGCTCCTGCTCCGAATGGCTCGGTGCACTCTCACTCCCTCTCCCGCACTGCGGGAGAGGGCGGGGGTGAGGGCCAGCGGCAGTAGAAGTAAGACGGCCTCGATTTCGCCTCCGCGCAAATCGCTTCGCCCCCTCCTCGCCCGTCGTCATCGCCCGCAGGGACAGTGCGCCTCAACCCCGAGGAGCCCCCGTGTCCCTAGCCCTGCCGCTCGCCGAGAACCACGCCCCCGCGGCGTCCGCCCCGAACGCGGACGTCATCGCGCTGCGGCCCGCGACGACGCGGGACGCGGCCGCGGTCGCGGCGATCTACAACGCCTCGCTGCGCACCCAGCCTTATCAGCCCGAAGGCGTGAGCGAGGTCGAGGCCGCACGATGGCTCGCCGCGGAACTCGCGCTGGTCAAGGACAAGGACGCCGTGCGCCACACCAACTACGTCGGCCCCATGAGCGTGCCGATGGCCAGACTGCAGATCGAGCTGCACCAGTTCCACAGCCGCCCGATGATGGTCGCGACGCAGCGCGGCGAGACCGTGGGCTGGCTCGGTTCGCTGGGCCTGCACGACAGGCCCGGACTGGGCGGACTGTTCGAGCTCGCCTACTACGTCGCGCCGCGCTGGCGCGGGCGCGGCGTCGGCTCGCAGCTGATCCGGTACCTCGTCGACAACGCGCCGACATGGCGCGTGGACCGCCTGATGGCCATGGTCTGGAGCGACAACGCGGCCAGCCTGTCCGTGCTGCGCCGGGCCGGCTTCGACACCTGGGGCGCGCTGCCCGGCGCGGTGACCGCCTTCGGCAAGCGCCGCGACATGGTGCTGCTGGGCATGACGCTGGCGGACATTCCACCGGACTTCGAGGACACGCAGCCGGCCCCGGTCGATGCCATGACCACCACGCCCGCCTCCGCGCCCTGAGCCATGGGTGAGAAGACCGAACAGCCCAGTCAGAAGAAGCTGGACGACGCGAAGAAGAAGGGCCAGTCGCCCAAGAGCCAGGACATCAACGCCGCGGCCGGACTGCTCGTCATCACCGTCTGCCTGAGCGCCGCCAGCGCCACCGCGCTCAGCCACCTGGAGCGGCTGTTCTCGCTGGCCAGCGGCGTCGGGCTGCAGGCCAAGACCGACAGCGACGTGTTCGCCGTCGCCTACGACATCGCGATCGAGGGCCTGTGGATCGTGCTGCCCTTCGTCGTCGCGGCGATCTTCGTCGGGCTGATCGCGTCCTTCGCGCAGGTCGGCTTCAACATCACCTTCGAGCCGCTGACGCCCAACTTCGACAAGGTCAACCCGGGCTCCGGCCTGAAGAAGTTGATCTCGATGCGCTCCATCATCGAGTTCATCAAGACCGTGTTCAAGGCCATCCTGGTCGGCTGCGTAATCGCGATCATCACCATGGGGCTGGTCCCGCTGATGGTCGGCGCCGCGACGCAGACGCCGATGGGCGTGGCCACCGTCGCGTGGACGGCGATGCTCAAGCTCTTCGTCGCGGCGGTGATCGCGCTGGTCGTGCTCGGCCCCGTCGACTTCGCGTTGCAGCGCTGGCTGTTCATCCGCGACCAGCGCATGGACAAGGACGAGCTCAAGCGCGAGTACAAGGAAATGGAAGGCGATCCGATGGTCAAGGGGCAGCGCAAGCGCCTGGCCTTCGAGATGGCCAACAGCGATCCGAAGAAGACGGTGCCCAACGCGACCGTGGTCGTCACCAACCCGACGCACTACGCCGTCGCGCTGCGCTACCAGCCCGGCGTGACGCCGCTGCCGCTGATCGTCGCCAAGGGCGCGGACGCGCAGGCGATGGAGATCCGCCGCATCGCCGAGGCCTCGGGCGTGCCCATCGTCGGCGATCCGCCGCTGGCGCGCGCGCTGTTCAAGATGCCGGTCAACGAGACGGTGCCCGAGGCGCTGTTCGAGGCCGTCGCCACCGTGCTGCGCTGGGTGGCGATGCTGGACGGCGTGGGCGGGAAGCCCGCAGGCGGCGGTGGCGCCGGTGGTGGCGGCAGTAGCGGCGGCAGCGCCAAACCAAGCGGGAGCAAGGCATGAGCAAGGCACTGGGTGACAAGAGCACCCTCGGCAACGACCTGGCGATGAGCTTCCTGGTGGTGGCGATCGTCGGGCTGATGATCCTGCCGCTGCCCACGGTGCTGATCGACAGCCTGCTGGCGGTCAACCTGGCGGTGAGCGTGCTGCTGCTGATGACCTCGCTGTTCATCCCGAACGCGGTGGCGCTGTCCTCCTTCCCGTCGCTGCTGCTGTTCACGACGCTGTTCCGGCTGTCGCTGAACATCGCGTCGACCAAGTCCATCCTGCTGCACGCCGACGCCGGCCATCTGATCGAGAGCTTCGGCGAGCTGGTCGTGGGCGGCAACCTGGTGGTCGGCATCGTGGTGTTCATCATCATCACGGTGGTGCAGTTCATCGTGATCTCCAAGGGATCGGAACGGGTCGCCGAGGTCGGCGCGCGCTTCACGCTGGACGCGATGCCCGGCAAGCAGATGAGCATCGATGCCGACCTGCGCGCGGGCCTGCTCACCGGCGACGAGGCGCGCCGCAAGCGCGCGCTGCTGGGCATGGAAAGCCAGATGCACGGCGGCATGGACGGCGCGATGAAGTTCGTCAAGGGCGACGCCATCGCGGGCCTGATCATCACGCTGGTCAACATCCTGGCGGGCATCGTCGTCGGGATCATGTACCACGGCATGACCGCGGGCGAGGCCGCCAACCGCTTCGCGGTGCTGTCCATCGGCGACGCGATGGTGTCGCAGATCCCGTCGCTGTTCATCTGCGTGGCCGCCGGCGTGCTGATCACCCGCGTGGCCGACGAGCATCAGAAGAAGCCGCGCTCGCTGGGTCAGGAGATCGTCGCGCAGATGACCGCCAACGTGCGGGCGATGTACCTCGCGGCCGGGCTGACGGTGGCGTTCGCAGCGGTGCCGGGGTTCCCGGCGATCCAGTTCCTGGCGCTGGGCGTGGGCCTGGCGCTGGCGGGCCGGTACCTGGCGCGCCAGCGCAAGAGCGGCGAGGCGCAGAGCGTGTCCGCGCCCATCGCCGCGCTGCAGCGCGAAGGCGCCAAGGGCGACGCGCCGTCCATCATGCAAGAAGCACCGCACTTCTCGCGGCCACTGGCCGTGCGCATGTCGCCGGCGCTGGCCGAGCTGCTGCTGCCGCACATGCTCGACCAGGCGGTGGAGCGTGAACGGCTCCAGCTGCAGTCGATGCTCGGCGTGCCCTTCCCCGGCGTGTGCATGTGGGTGGAGGCGACGCTGCAGGACCTGCGCTTCGAGGTGCTGATCAACGACGTGCCGGTGCGCCACATCGAACTGCCGGGCCGATTGATGCTGGTGCCGGCAGCGCTGGCGGGCGAGCCCTGGGCGGCCTCCGCGGCGACGCACGGCGCGCTGCTGGACCAGCCCGATTCGCGCTGGCTGCCGCCCGCGCAGATCCCCGAGACCGAGCGCGCGAAGTGCCTGGACATCGAGCAGGTCATGGCGCGGCAGGTGATGCTGCTGCTGCGCCGCAACGCCCACCAGTTCATGGGCGTGCAGGAGATCCAGTGGATCGTCGACAAGGCGACGGCGGACTATCCGGGCCTGGTCGCCGAGGTGCAGAAGATCCTGCCGGTGCAGCGCATCGCCGAGGTGATGCGACGGCTGCTCGAGGAGCAGGTGCCGATCCGCAACGTGCGCACGATCTTCGAGAGCCTCATCACCTGGGGCCCGAAGGAGAAGGACATGCTGCTGCTGACCGAGTACGTGCGCGGCGACCTCGGGCGCTATCTCGCGTTCGAGGCCAGCGCCGGACGCAACTACGTGTCGGCGATCCTGCTGGACGCGGGCGTCGAGCAGGCCATCCGCCAGTGCATCAAGCCCACGCCCACGGGCAACTACCTGGCGATGCCGCCGGAGAGCGCCGCGGCGATCACCGAGAAGGTGATGCGCATCGCCGGCGAGGCGCCCGAGGCCGGCGTGGCGGTGATCACGTCGATGGACATCCGGCGCTACGTGAAGAAGATCATCGAGTCGCGCCTGGAGGGACTGCGCGTCTACTCCTACCAGGAGCTCGGCAACCAGGTCGAGCTGCGGCCGCTGGGCCGCGTCGCGGCCTGATCGGCCGGTCCTGAAACTGACGTGACGATCGTGACCGCCTTCCCGACCGTGACCGGTTCGCCATGAGCGACGAAGAGATCCGCCGCATCCGGCGCCTCGTCGTCGCGGATCCGCAGATCCCGCCGCTGCCCTTGCCCGTGGACGCGCGCCAGGTGGAGCGCTTCCATCGCGCGCTCGGCGCCGTGCGGCGAGCGACCTCGACGACCGACGCCGCGCCTGAGGCGCCGGGATCGGTCCCGCCGCCTCCCCCGGAGTCCGCCTCGTCCCCTCGTCACGAGGCGACGCACGCATCGATCGTGGCGGTGCCCTCGCCCACGCGCGAGCGCACGGATCGGGCGGATCGGGCGGAGCGCCAGGATCGACGTGAGACCGGAGCCTCCTCACGCAGGAAAGAGTCGTCCCGCCACGACGACGCCCTCCTCGTCGACGGTCATCGACCACGTCTGCCCGTGGCCGCCTCCGCGGGCGCCGAGGCGCGCGAAGCCGGCCAGGCGCAGGAGGCGGACGCGGAGCAGGCGGCGATGCTCGACCAGACCGTCACCGCGCCGCCGATGCCGATCCCGCATGTGGCGTGGACGCCGCTGCCCGAGGGCTGGGAGCGTGAGCTCGCCGACACCGTCGCGACGCTGTGCCGCAGCAGCGAGCCCGCCTTCCACAGCTGGACCATCCAGGTGCCGGTCGACGCCGAGACCCTGCCCCACACCGAGCTGCGCCTGTCGTTTTCGCCTCACCAACTGGCGCTTCGCTTCAGCACGCAGTCGACGCGCTCGCTCGCCCTAATTTCGGCCCACCAGTCGCAGCTGCGCGCGTTGCTGGTCCGCGCGCTGCCCGGCGACCGGCACATCGAGATCGACATCACATGAACCGGCCGACCTCCTCCGCCTCTGCCGCCCTCGCGGAATCCGCCGCGTTCGCGGACTCCGCCGACGCGACGACGCTCGTCGGACGGCTGCCGTCCATGAGCAGCGACGACGCCTCGTTGTCCCGCGTGGCGCACGATGCGCGCTTCGTCGACTGGCTGCGCGGCACGCTGCAGCACGCGGGCATCGGCATCGCCCGGCAGCGCGAGGCGATGCCGTGGCGGCTCACGATCGAATCGACGCATGGACGATTCCAGATCGGTCTCGACGCCGTCGACTCCCCCGCGCTGCAGCTCGCCTGCGCGCACCAGCCGCGCGACACCGCCTGCGCGATCGTCACCCTGCTGCTCGCAGGCTGGGCCGATGCCTTCGCGCCGCTGCTCGGGACGCTGCGCGTCGTCGACATCGAGCCGCTGGACCCCTCGATGCCAGAGGCGGTCGCGACGACTGCCGCTTCGACACGCGACGGCGCGACCGCATCGCCGCGCCTCGTACCCCTCGTCCTCGGCGGCGCGATGCCCATCGCGCTGCTGGACGCCGATCCGGCGGTGCTGGAGCGCGTCCTTTCCACCGTTGGCGCCTCCGGTGTCGACCTGAGCCCGCTGGCGCATCTGTCGATGCGTCCGGTGATCCGCCTGTTCGCCCGGGCGCTGCCGCTCGAGGTGCTGCGCGGACTGCGTCCGGGCGACACCGTGCTGGCCGGCGGCCCGCCGGCGCTGCTGCGCTGCGGCGTCGGGCGCGCGCTGCGCGCCTCCCTTCACATCGATCCCCAGGAGTTCACCGTGCACCTTGCCGAGCCGCCCGCCATTTCCGACGACCCGGCCGCCTACGAGGCCGCGCCCTCCGCGGAGAGCGCCGAAGCGCCGCAGTCCGCCGGCTCGCTCGACCAGCTGCAGCTGCCGGTGGCCTTCGAGCTGGACACCGCGCGCGTCAGCCTGGCCGAGCTGGCCAGCATGCAGCCGGGTTACGCCGTCGAGCTCGACGTGCCGCTGCGCGAGGCCACGGTGCGCCTGGTCTGCCACGGCCGCACGCTGGGCACGGGGCAGCTGATCGCCATCGGCGACCACCTCGGCGTGCGCATCACCCGGCTGGAGTTCGCGCATGACGCCGCTGCAGCACGCTGATCCGATTGCGCTCTTCCTGGTGCTGCTGGCGCTGGCGGCGCTGCCGTTCGCGGCCATGGTGGTCACCTCGTACACCAAGATCTCCATCGTGCTGGGCCTGCTGCGCAACGCCATCGGCGTGCAGCAGGTGCCGCCCAACATGGTGCTCAACGGCGTGGCGATCATCATCTCCTGCTACATCATGGCGCCGGTCTTCATCGACGCGACCAAGGGCATGAGCGCGGCGTCCGCGGGCGGAGGCTCCAGCACGCAGACGCTCATGGAGGCGGCCGACTCGGCGCGCGAGCCCTTCCGCAAGTTCCTCGACAAGCACGCCGAGGAGCGCGAGAAGCAGTTCTTCCTGAAGTCCGCCGCCATCATCTGGCCGGCCGACAAGGCCGCGGCGCTGAAGAAGGACGACCTGATCGTGCTGGCGCCGGCCTTCCTGCTGAGCGAGCTGACGGCGGCCTTCCGCATCGGCTTCCTGCTGTACCTGGCCTTCATCGTGATCGACATCGTCATCGCCAACGTGCTGCTGGCGATGGGGCTGTCGCAGGTGACGCCGAGCAACGTCGCCATCCCGTTCAAGCTGCTGCTGTTCGTCACGCTGGACGGCTGGTCGCGGCTGGTGCACGGGCTGGTGCTGACCTACCGATGAGAGCCCGCCCATGAACTACGACGTGGTGGTGCAGCTGACCTCCGAGGCGCTGATGATGTGCGTGCTGCTGTCGCTGCCGGCAGTGGTGGTGTCGGCGCTGATCGGGCTGATCGTGTCCTTCTTCCAGGCGATCACGTCGCTGCAGGATTCGAGCATCTCGCAGGGCATCAAGCTGCTGGCGGTGACGGGCGTGGTCGTGGTGACGGCGCCGTGGGCGGGGTCCACGCTGATGAAGTTCAGCGAGAACCTCTTCACGGCGGTGTTCCAGAAATGAAGCTCGACCGCGCGCGTCAAGGCGCCGAGGCCCAGCAGGCGCGGGAAGCGCAGGAGGCCGCGGGCAAGGGGCAGACGCGCGGCGGCGGCTCGTCCGGGTATGCGGGCGGGATGCACAAGGGCAATGCCTACCGGCATGCGCCGCGGGCGCAGGTGCCGGCGCGGCGCAACACCGGTCCGGCGCCCAAGCCGCGACCGCGTCCGCCGTCGAACGGCGCGCAGGGCGCGCATCCCGAGGACGAGCATCCGCAGATGCCGATGGACGATCCGCGGCAGATGGCCATGGGCGGGGCCGGCCAGAACACGATGCGCCCCGTGCAGGGCGGCGGCGCCAAGCCGCAGCAGCAGGATGTGGGCGAGCGCCAGGAGAAGGGCTCGATGAGCTCGCCGCCGCGCGCGCGCATGCCGCCTCCGCCGCCCGAGGTCCGCGAAGGCGCGGCCTTGCGGCGGAGCGCATTGCCGGCCGCGGTGATGCTGCGCGCGACGCCGACGCCGGAAGGCAAGCCGCCGGCGGTGCTGCTCGATGCGCTGGCCTCGCTTTACTTCAAGGGCGGTGGCGGCGGCATCGCCGTCGGCGCGATGCGGCTCGCCGCGATGACGGCCGTGGCGCGGCATCTGCCGCCGGACGCGGCGCCATCGCTGTCGGTGGTGAAGGCCGCGGCGGTCGCCTGGTGCGCGGCCAACGGTCCGCCGCCCTCCGCGACCGAGGCGCAGCGCAACGCCAACCTGCTGTTCCCGCTGAACGGTCTGCGCGCCCTCTTCCGCCCGATCGACGCATTGCGCGACGGCGCGGAGGTCCGCAGCAGCCAGCTGCAGCGCGCGTTGACGCCGACGGCCGCCGTCGAGGCGTTCCTCAACAAGGGTTCCCCAACATGAGCGTCGAGCACTACCAGCACCTGATCGTCGGCCTGTGCGAAGCGGTCGGTCTGCCCGATGCGGAGACCGCGCTCGCACGCAACGCGATCGAGGTGGAAGGCTTCGAGGTCCTGCTCGGCTACTACGACAACGACCCCGAGGCGATGTACCTGAACTTCACCTTCGGGAGCGTGACCTCGGGACGGAGCCTGCGCGTGTACCGGCTGATGCTGGAGGCCAACCTGAGCCTCTACGCGCAGGACCAGGCGCAGCTCGGCCTGGACGCGGATTCAGGCGTGGTGCTGCTGGTGGTGCGGGTGCCAATGCTCGACGGCGTCGACGGGGCCTACCTCGCCGACACCATCAACCACTACATCGAACACGGCCGCTACTGGCGCGAGAACATCCTGCTGGCGGAGGACGAGATGTTCGAGAGCTTGTCGCTGGGGGAGTACACGTGGATGAGGGCGTGAGCGCTGCCAATGACCCCGTTCCGCGATTGCGCCTTCCTTTGCTGCAACGACCATGCCGCCGTTCATGACCAACTGGTTAACTTGAGAGACGCATTTGATTGCGATGGGGAAAGTCGGCGAGCTCAGGAACGAATGACAACCCCGCGTTATGACAAAGCCAATTCATCACAGCTGAGATATTACCAACAGGGATCAAACTATCGTTTGATCAATCCGTAATACCCGGAATGTCTTCAATCCATGCAGGCGTGCTATCGGTCACTGCATAGTGAATGATGAACTCAGCCACCGTCCGACTGCTCACCCTTTTCTTCTTGAGAAAGGCCAGCAAGTTCTCGATATCGTCGCGACCAAGCAAGTACTCATAACCAGAGTCCTTCACAGACTGCGGTACGCGGTAATCGTCCGTCAATTCAACGAACATTGCCTCAGCGCCCCACGTCAGCGGCGGTTTTGCCACAAGGACGCTGCCCTCCGGCATCTCCGACACCTTCTTCAGCATATCTTCGACATTCGTCATAATTCACCCTCAGTTACCAACCGCGGCCCCATTGCGCAAAACCGCCACTGCCGCCGGGATGCAATACATCCTGGAATATCGATCCCGACGTGTGCTGCACTTCCGGCACTAGTTGCATAACGCCGGGGCGATCGGGGGCGTGATGCCACCTAAATCCTCCTGGTGTACCGCTACCGCCAATCGGCTTGACATTCATCGACGAAAGCATTCCCGCGAATTCCTTATCTGACATCGCGGCCGCCAGATCTCGATTCGCGAGAGCTTTATGTGCATCGCGGGTTCCCGCACCTGTCTTCGCGATCGTCGTCTCAAACACCACGGAGTGCGCACCCGGCTTCGCAAGTCCCTTTGCCGCAACGGAGCACGCACACATATTGTGCACATACGCCCAAGCCTCCCCAGCAAAGAAGGTATGGAAGTCCGCAACGGTCAGGTTGTACGTCGGCTCGGTGCGACCGAGGGGTTCCACATTCACCACCGTCAATAGCCGGCCGTCGAAGGTGGGCACCTTCATACCGCGCTTCAGATCTGCGGAATCAACCCAGCCCGTACCCTCCACCCAGAACGGATGATTGTCTGAAGACTCGACTCGCGTCGCTCCACCGTTCTGCTGCAGGAACGTGAGGCCGTACAGAGCTCGACCCTCAGTGCGGATGACCTCCGTGACTGCCTTGAGCGCGGTCGCACCGGTCTCAGGATCGCGAGACTGGACCAGCGTGCCGATCTCGATCTTTTCGATCGGCACATTGCCTTCGGCGGTGAGAACCGGCGTACTGCCGACGAAGCAGCAGGCGCAATGCGCAGCGGCATTCACGACGCGCTCCACCGCCGTGCCCTCGGCTCTCAGCAGTCTTGCCAACCTCGCCGCAGCCGCCCCTTCTCCGAGCACCGGCACCATCGTCGCCAGCGACAGACCCGCGCTGATGTAGTCGCCATCCACGATGTCCCACGCCGCAGATCCCAGCCCGCTCACGGTCTGCAAGCCAGGGATGAAACTGGATACCGTCAAGGCGTTCTTCGCCCAGTGCTTGAAGCTCGGTTCCTCCCCTCGTCCTCCGTTCAACAGATGACCCGACGGCTGCGCCACGGTCTGGTTGGCCGCACGCGGTCCGCCACTCCCTGCGTTCACCGATGGAATGCCTGATCCCAGAGGCTGCCCCGGTTGGCCGGTCGGTGCCTGACTCAAATGGTCCTTGAACGAAACGCCGTCCACGACGATCGCGTCACGCGGCGCCACTGCGCCCGGCCCGGCCAACTGCTGACCGTTCATGACGTACGTACAGCCATTCGCATCGACATACACGCTCGATCCGTAGAAGACGCCTCTGCCCGGAATCACGGCGATTACACCGGCGGAGGTACCTGGCAAGGACCCGATCGTCCTGCCCGATCCAACGCCGGCCCCGCCGGAAGAATCGCCCGACTCTTGCTGTTCGTAGGCCCTGGGTGCATCGGAATCGTCGTCCCGGAAGCCGCTCGGATCGGTGCAGGTCAACGGGTTGTTCCTGCAGTAGGCGTAGCGGTGATAGGACTGAAGATCCGACGGGTCGCTGACCAACGGATCCGCCTGCATGAACTGCGCCGTCGCAGGATCGAACAGGCGCCCATTCATGTGAATCAAGCCCAGTTCGTCAAGATGCTCGTGCCCAGTAAACCCGCGCCGCGTCCCTGTGTTGACCGCGACACCCCAATTCACCACCAGCGAATTGGTCGGGTCGACATTGCCGTCGACAAACCGGCGTTTACCGAATGGATCGTAGGAATACCGCCCGGTGACCGCTCCGACGTGATCGGTCGTCGTGGCCACACTGCCTTGATGGCTCTTGTGCCAGTACTCCAGCTTGACGACCTGCATGTTCGCGTTGGCAGCCGGTGCCAACGCCCCATTGACGACTGCCGGAATCGAGCCCTGAGTGATCACGACGCCGACCGTCTGCCCACCCGCCGTCAGGAAATGGCGATTGCTCACCTGACCTGAGGACTCCTCGCTTTCAAAGCTGAGCGCTCCTGCGTTGTCCGGGTGGACGTACCACGTCGTTCGGAGCCCGCTGCTGTCCGTGCGCGCCTCCTTCACCCGACCATAGTTCTCATCGTACTGCCACACATAGCGGCTCGCCCCATTGGGACCGACGATGCCCTGCTGGGAATCCGGCAGATTGAAGCTGTTGTAAGCAATCGATCTGAACTTGGACTGATCGCCCGAAGTCACATTGCCGTTGACGTCTCTCACGTAGGTCATGGACCCGCTCACGCCATCGACGAAACGCAACGCATGCGGCTGAACCTCACCCGGCCCTTGAGCGCCATAGCTGAAGTCGCCCACATCGCTCTTCTGCAGCAGCATGCCGAGCGCGTTGTACTTGAGTGTCACTGTCCTGCTCAGGTCAGGAATGGAGGCCCCGAAGACCGCATATTTCGTCAGTCGAGAGACATTGCGAGTGGGATCCGCACCGTCCCCGTACTCGAAGTTCTCGACCAATCCGTAGCTGCCATCGGCATTGATCTCTTCGCGTCCTGTCATGTGGCCGAGGCTGTCCCACGCGTAGCGTTGATTGAGAACCTCCTTGCCGCTGCTCGAACCCGCCGAGCGCTCCAGCAGTCGACCCGTACCGGGATCGACCACCTCACGTTCGACCACGCCATTCCCGTAGGTCTGGGACTCAATGGCACCCCAAGCGTTTTCGCTCGAGGCGGACCACAGCACTGCATTGGCCGGCAGTTGCACGGCGGCTCCTGCAGCGCCGCCCGGCGTGGACGGCAGCGGCGTCACGTTCGCTTGCGTTGCGAGCAGCAGTTGCTGAAGCTGACGTCGACCGCTCGTGTAGCGATAGGCCACTTGCAGGCCCGTCGGGTAGGTCACGCTGGCGACCTGACCAGTGACTGCGTCATAGGTGACCGAATGACCGAACGACGGTCCGTTCAACACGCTCATCAAGCCGCTGACTGGCCGCCCGATTGCGTCATACGCGTACTTGCGCGCCAAGCCATTGCTGGTACGGCTCTCGCAGAGCTTTCCGATGCCCTTCAAGCAGCTCGACTGATCTGCATAGCGGTCGTACGTCCAGCTGCTCTGGTACTCCGCGCTCTCCGCACGGGAGATCAGACGGCCCAACGCGTCATACGCCATGGAGGTGGAAGAACCGCGGGCCAGCTGCAAGGCGTTCTGCTGCCAGACCAGCTCTCCGATGGCGTCGTAGCGATAGCTCACCTGACCGCCGTCCGGGTCCGACAGGCTCAGCTTCCGCCCCAATCTGTCGTAGCTCATCTGGACGACGTTCTGCAACGCATCCTTCGTTGCGACGAGATTGCCGAACGCGTCCCGCTGATGGAGCAGTTGAGCCCCCGAAGGATCGGTCACCCGCAGCGACTGCCCGATGACCGTGCGCTCGTCCACCTGAACCTGACCCTTGTCGTTGGTGATCGTGATCTTCAACGCCGCATAGGCATAGGTGTCGACCGCAGCCTTGCGTGTTCCGAAGTCGCCGAACGCGACCCCGTCGGTCCCGCCTGCCGGATCGCTGCGATAGACCTTGATCGGCCGCCACAGCAGGTCATGATCGACGCGTCTCAGACCGACGTCGCCGGCGCCGCTCGTCGTGCTTGAGCGACTCGTCAGGAAGTAGGGTTGCGTGGCGATCGTCAACGAGCCCATGGCGTCGTACACCTGATCCACCGCGATCAACTCGTTCGCATTGGCCTGCTGGGGACCGTCGAAGTTCTCCGTGATCCTCCGCAAGGGCCGCCCCAACCGGTCCCAGTAGATGCGGACAAAGCTGCCCATCTTCCGCCCGGTGCTGTCCCAGACCTCGCGATGCGAAAACGAGGCCGCCCCGACAGGAGCTTCAGAAGTGGACGGAGCCGGGCAAGCGATCGGATCCCCGGCCGCCACGCTGCTGTTGCTGGCGTCCGCAGTGTCCACACCGGCGTCCGACAGACTGCAATAGGCCACCACGGTGCTGGTTCCGTCGGGCGCCCGCATCCTGCTCGGCCGACCAAGATCGTCGACCGTCCAATGCGTCGTCAACCCATTGGCGTCAGTGCTGTCCAACACCGATCCGAAGCGCGGGTCGTACAGCACGTTGACTGCGTGCCCCAGCGTGTTGGTGTAGATCGTCGGGAAACTCCCCGCCGCAACGGCAAGCGACACCCCGCCGGCTACCGCCGTCTGCGCGTTGAATTGCAGTGCGTCCAGACGCGTCGCGAACTGCACGGCGGCAGGCGCCTGCGCGCAGTTCCCCGTGGTGATCTGGTTCTTGTTGCCAAAGGCGTCGTACGCGAAGCCCTTGGTCGAACACAGCGAAGGATCGTCCGGCTCGACCGTCTCGGTCGCCAGGAATCCCGCCTGCGGTCCGCTGGCGATGTAGGTGTAGCCGGTGGTCCGACTCGCGGTATAGGCATCCGCGAAGGCCGGAAGCACCGGCGACATCAGCACGAGGGCGGCGGAGCAAAGCCCGAGCCAACGTGCGGTGCGCGACTTCGTCATCATGGAATTTGCTCCCTCTACCGATCTCAAACGCACTTGCCGGATGCGTTACCGGCCGTGGCAGTGAAACTGAGTGCCGGGAAGTTGATGCCGCTCAGCGTCACCGTCCCCGCCAGCGAGCCGGCGTTGCAGGTCGCGCTATAGGTGACGGTGATCGAGCAGCTGGCGCCCGGTGCCAGCGACGAGCAGACGTCGCTCGAGTACCTGCCTGCCGTGTTCGACGCGGGCGACACGCTCGAGCTCAAGCCCAGAGCCGTGCCGGTCCCCGAGTTCGTCACCGTCAAGCTGCGACTCACGATGAGTCCTCGCGACACAGTGCCGAAGGCAATGGTGGAGGCGCTGAGAGACAGGGCCGGCGCCTTGACCGAGCCCGACACCGACGTTGATGCCTGGCCCGTGCTTCCGCCGCTGGCAACCAAGGTCTGCGGACCTTGCGCGCCGGCGCTGATCGGCGTCATCGTGACGGTGACCGAGCACGTGCCACCGGCAGCAATCGCGCAACTGGCCGGACTGACCGAGAACGCGCCACCGAGACCGCTCATGCTCAGCGTCGTCGGCGCATTGCCGCTGTTGGCGAAGGTCACCGATCCTGAGGCACTGCTGTCGTTCAGCGTCGCGCTGAGGCCGGTCGCCGAGTTGGAGACCACCGAGATCGCCGAGCCGTAACCGTTCCCGGAGACCGGCACCGACAAGCTCACCGAAGTCCCGACCGGCTTGGAGGGATCGACGACCCCACCGGTCAGCCGCGCATACCCCCCGGAAACCGCCACGGCCGCGCTCACGCCGTTCACGATGGCGGTCGGCGAGAAGGTCACATTCACCGTGCAGGTAGCGCCTGCGCCGAGGGCGCTTCCGCAGTTGTGCGACAGCCCATAGGAGGCGGGACTCGCGCCGACGAGGGAAATCGACAGGTTGAGCAGCGATCCCCCGTTGATCGCGTTGTTGGTAAGCGTGAAGCTCTGCGGTGCGCTGGTTCCGAACACAGTCGCATTGCCGAACGCCAAGGTCCCCACGTTCACGGTCGACGTCGCCATGCTGAAGCTGTAGCCCTGCTGCACGGTGAATGTCGTGGCAGGGGCATTCACCGCCTGGTAGGCGATCTGATTGGCCACGCCATAGCTGCCCGACGTGACGGTGCCTGTCCCGAAGAAGGTCTTGCAGCTAGCGCCCGGCGCGAGCACTGTCGATCCGACCAGACAGTAGCCGGCGTCTGAGATCCCCTGCCAGGCCCACATGCCGGCGGGCCCGGAAACGACCGAATGCCCGACGATCCTGACCGATACATCGCTGCGATTGGTGACCGTCAACCAATCCCCCGAATCGGACGCCGAACCGACCACGCCCCAGTTCGTCGATTGCGGCGTGATCACCGCCGTCGGCGCGACGCCTGTCGCGGACACGGCCGATGATTTGGTCCCACCCCCGGTGGCGACGCTGACCGATCCGCCATACGCGGACAAGGCCGTGGGCGCCACGCTCACGGTGATGGCGCAGCTCTCCCCTTCCTTCAAGCTGGCGGGACAATTGTTGCCGATCAACTGCACGTTGGCGCCGGACACGGCGATGCCGCCTTGCGCCACCGCCAGCGCTCCCCGTCCAGAATTGGACAAGGTCGCCTGCCCAGACTTCGCGCCGCCGACGGTGATGTTGCCCAGCACGACATCACTCAGACTGGCCGAGGAACGCAGTGTGGTCGCCAGAGCATTCGGTCCCGTCCCGGCCGAAGTCCCGATGTCGTTGATGTTGTTCGGAACGCTGTTCGTGACCGTGCGACGGCTCAATCGACCCAAACTCCAGTTGTCAGCATCGACGGTGGGTGGCTCGTACTGGCTCACCGTCGTCTGGCTGAATGTCTGGGAGATCCCCGCGGCGATGCCGGTCGTCGACTTGGTGGAGCTGGTCGTGTCACCGAACCCGTTCACCGCACTGACCACGGTGGTCACCGGCAACGCTTCGCCGTTGAGTTCCCAACCGGATTCGACGGTCTGACGGACGTAAGGGCGGCGAAGCTTGGCGCTGCTTGCGCAGAACTCCGCGGCCTCGGTGCTCGTCTGGTCGCAATAGCTGGCGACAACGGATCTCAGGCGGTTCGAGCTGGCCTGGCCATCAATCGTGCTGGCGAAGATCTCGGTGCGGCTGCGCAGGCCGATGTACGGATAGCTCTGCGAATACTCCTCCCTGACCGACAACGGCGCGCCCGTTCCTCCCAGCCCTTGGTTCAGGCGTTGCCGGAAGCCAAGTACCCCTCGTCCGTTCAACGATGTCTTGAGGCCTCGATACGCATACTCGGTCTGATTGGTCGTCTTGTTGCCGACAGTCCCGACACCGGAGTCTTCGATCAGGGTGGTGACCACCTGAATCGACGTCGTCAGGTCCACATCCGGATAGACCGCGGCGTTCGAAGTCCCACGATCGGAGAGATAGCGGATGCCTGCCGTATCGGCGGCGATGTGACTTAGCGGCTGGGAGATCCAACGCGTCTCCCGGCCGGCCGGCGTGACCACGCGCCACAACTGATCGGCCGGCGTCGGATCCGATTTCACGTACAGCTGGTGACTGCCGTTCTTCAAGCGCAGCAACTCCGTCTGCCCGTATCCGGTGAAGTTCCCGGCAATGAAGGAGATGGTCCCTGCCGAGTTGCCCAATTCGGCATCGATGCCGCTGATGTTGAAGGTGGTCGAAGGAACGAACGTACCGTCACCCTGGCTCAGGAACAGCTTGTTGTCGCCCCCGTCCTTCCAGCGGAGCAAGTCGTCCCGTCCATCGCCGTTGAGATCGAGGATGGCGATGCCGATTCCGGTGCCGAAAAGGTCAGCCCCCGCCGTCTTTAGATTGGTGTTTCCCGTCGCGAAGCTCATGCCCGTCCCGTCGCCCCATTGGAGAGAGATCAAGGACGATGCGGCGCCCAGGACCTGCAGACAGTCGTTCACGCCGTCTCCATTGAAGTCGATGGAATAACCGCAGAATTGGGCGTCTGTGGGCGCGTCAAAGGTCCCGTTGCCCAAGGAGCGGTATGAGCCGCCATTGGTGCGCACGATGTCGTAGAGACCGTCGCCGTCAACATCGATCACATGCGTGGGTTGACCGACGGCATTCAGTGTGTCCGGCGCGGAATACATGCTCAGATTCACTGAAGCGGCAGGAGTGATATCGGTAAAGCCTCCCTGCCCGTCACCCTTGAGGATCCAAGTGCATTGGATCTGCGGGCATGGATCCTGCAGGCTGTCCGTCGGTCGCGCGCCCGGGAGCTGGGCGGCGACAATATCCATCTTCCCGTCGCCGTCGACATCGAGCATGTAGAAGGTGTAGCCCGGCGTCCAACCCCGCTTCACTCCGGGCTCTGTACACAGCGAGGTCGCCACCGACTGGACCGGATGAATGCAATCCGTGGTCGCCTTGCTGACGACCCGATCCAGCTGCGTGAGCCCGGTCAGCAGCTTGGGCGCGGAGAAGGAGCCGCCGCCCTGGTTGAGGTACAGATAATGATTGCGCGGCACGGGACAGCTCGCTCCGGAACTTGTGGAGGAGCCTGCAAACCTCAGCAGATCAGGCAGGCCATCGCCATTGAAGTCGGCCACCACCGTGTAGTAGCAGCCGTCGGATCGGCCAAGGTTCTGATCGGTGATGTTGAACTGCCCGGCGCCAGATCCGACCGGCACCGGCTGGAAGGAGCCGTCGCCTCGACTCAGGTAGAGCCGATTGGACGCGGGTGTATCGGACCAGCGAAGAATGTCGGTCTTGCCGTCCCCGTCGAAGTCTGCGGCGAAGACGCCCGTGGTCCCTGAACTGTTCCGGAGGTCCTCTGTCTGCAGATTAAAGCCGCTGCTCCGGACGTAAGCGTCCCCGGAACCGTCCTTGTAGTCGAACGATGTCGGCTTGAAGCAGCGAGACCCTGCGCCATTGCATGCCGTGATGGTCTTGAGTCTGCTGCGACCCGTGAGCACGCCGCTCTCGTAGGCGAGGATGAATTTCTTGACAGCCGTACCGCCACCACCATATCTGGCTCCCTGATATGGCGCATTCACGTAGGTGGTCACCGCTTTCAGTCGAGCGACCTGTACCGACTTGATGCCCAGATGAAATGCCTCGTTGGCGTCCAACGGAGAGCCCCCGCGCGTCGGCCTGTCCTCGTACTCGAACACGACGCGGTTGGTCGGCGCCTGGGATGCGTTGACGTTTCCGGTGTACTCGATTTCGTCCAGACGCCATTCAATGGCGGGCAGAGGCGAACCGGCCGATGCCCCCGACCCCCACGACACCGTGTTCTGCCGATGCTTGAAATCGATGTAGTTGCCGGCCTTGTCGGAGATTCTGGCCACTGCCCAGGCCACCGCCGCTCCGCTCGAACCGGCCGTCAACAGTGCGCCGCTGTTGGCGTCGGCCGACGGGCCCGTCCCAAGCTCGAAGATCTGCCCTGCTTTCGTCCAGACCTTGAAGTAGGCTGGGCCGTTCTTGACGTCGCCATTCGCCGCGCCGTAGGCACGGATGCGCGCATAGGAGTCGATTTCGGAGCGGAACTCGCGATAGCCGGACGTCAGTCCCTGACTGTCCCCTGTCTGAGGGAATGGCAACGGACTGCCATTGGCATCAGTCTGAATCAGGCGCTTTCCGTCGAGACACAGCTTATCCGTAGCGATGTTCCGAACAGGAGCCCTCGCGCCGTCAGTGGCGAACGTCGCCGCGCAACGTCCAATCGTGGATCCCACGGCCAGATGCCAGCCTTCCCCTGCGATGCCCTGCGGCGCGCCGTCGTATTGCAGCGTCACGTCAGGCAGCATGTCCCGGACGCCCGGTGGCACTTCGATTTGGTATCGATAGACGGACTGGCCCATTTGCGACACATCGAACTGCGCCAATGCCTGGCCCGGATGCAGCAGGGCAAGAATCGACGACACGACAGCGAGGCTTGACCCTGCCGCCGCCAGTCTCCGGCATCGGCGGAAGGCGTTCAGCAAATCGGAGATCTGAGGCATGAGGCAGCGCATGTGAGCTTTTCCAGTCCATGCGGAGGGGGAAAGCTCTGGGCGACTCAGGCGTCTGCAAACGGCAGCACGCCATGCCATTGCGTTGACCGCAAGGCACTGCCTCGATCTCCTCCCTCGCATGAGAATTGCGTTTCTTCTATGGCGAGATTTGCCGTATCTCTGAACGGCAGCGACGGAGCATATGGAGGCACACCCGCGTAGGCGCGATGGTTAACCCTCGTTCTTCGGTGACACCAGCGCCTCCGGTGCGAACTCGAAATTCGGTGCAAACGAGGCGCTAACGCAAGTGAGATCTAGGACTGTGCAGCGGTAGCCATCAAATCATCCCTGCGGTCACTGCAGCGCGAGACTCGGTACCCCCACGACCGCATGGCGTCGACCAGCAGGAAGATCAGATCCATGTCGGATTCCCATCTAGATCGGGCGTTCACGCCCCAGGTACGCGATGGTCAATGGGGTCGCCGTGCTGGTGGCGAGCTGAGGCAGTCCCTACGCAGGCCTCACGGCCAGTTCGACCGGATCACCGCTTGCCGCCTCGCGCCTGCCGCCTCGGCCCGCACCAGCGTCCAGCGCTGCACGCTCTCGCCTTCGTTGAGCAGCTCCAGGTAGGTCAGCAAGGCCTTGTAGTCGTCGAACTCCAGCGTCACTTCGGCGGCGCCGCGCGCGGCATTGAGTTCAATGCCGCCGACGCGCACGCCGTCGACGGCCACGGTCTCCAGCGAGCGAAGCACCGCCTGCATCGGGAACGCCGCCGTGCGCGCCACCGTCAAGGCATCGCGCGCATACGACGGAGGCACGGCGTCGGCCGACGCCTTGTCCGCGCGCATGCGAAGCATGTCTCGCAGTCTTGCGATCTCGGCGACATCGGCATCCGTGCGCGCCACGCGTGTCGTACGCGCCTCCCATGCCTGCCAAGCGACGAAGCCCAATCCCGCCGTCGCAGTGGCGCAGAGCGCAACCCAGATCGCGAGCGCCACGACAGGCCGCCGTGTCGGCGCGAAGTCCACCTTCAACGGTCTCATGCCTGGACCTCCTTGCGGAATGGCAACGCGGCATCGACCTGCTGCCCCGGTAGCGCATCGGCGTCGAACTCGATCAGCTCGATCCCACCCGCCGGGACGTCGTGCGTCACCAGCGCCCGATTCAGCACGGCCGACGCCGACTCTCCGTCCAGCGGATAGGTCTGCGCCACGCGGTAGGTGTCGCCATCGGCGATCAGCAGGACGAGCTCGTCGCTGTCCGCCACCGCCAAACCGGTGGCGGTCGCTGCGTTCCCTGTGCTCGTCGACTCGATCGCCAACGCCCACCACGGGCGCACGCTCGCCAGCGATCGGCCGCCGAGCGCGACGAGCGCGTGATGCCACGCCGCATCGATGGCCACGGCCATCCGGGGCGACGCCTGGCCGCCATCCAGCCACACCGGGCTGCCAGGCGGCAGTCCGGCGCGGTCCTCGACCATCGACGCCGCGATCGCCAGCCAGTCGGCCGCTTCCGTCACGCCTGCCACCTCCGGCAACAGGAACGGGCGGCACACCGCGCCGCTCACCGTCACCCGCAGCGGCGTGCCATGCGGCAGCTCGCGGATGCCGGCGGCCAGGGCCGCCAACGCGGCTTCCCTTCCCTCGACGTCCACCGCCACCAGCAGCGCCCCGCCCAGCGACAGGCGCACCGCGCGCTCGCCCGCATAGGCGATCGCCGTCCGCGCCGATGCGCGCTTACCAGCCCACCACACGCTTGATCTCCTCCGCGCTCGATTCGCGCCGGCTCACCATGTCCGCGCCCAGTTGCGACAAGGTCCGGATCCCCTGCCGATAGACGTGCTCACGCAAGGCCGACACCGGCGCGCCGGTCGTGACCAGGTCGCGGAAGCCGTCGTCGATCGTGTGCACCTCCGCGATCACTCGGCGGCCCTTGTAGCCGGTGCCGCCGCAGCGCTCGCAGCCCACGGGCAAGGGCATGGTCTCCGGGCGAGCCAGCCCCATGTCGACGAACCACTGCTGCTCGCGCGGCTGCGCCGGACGGTCGCCCACGCAATGCGGGCAGATGCAGCGCACCAGCCGCTGCACGATCACGCCGTTGAGCGCCGCCATGAAGCCGAACATGTCCAGGTCGAAATGCTTGAAGCGCCCCGTCACGTCGAACACGCTGTTCGCATGCACCGTCGTCAGCACCTGGTGCCCGGTCAGCGCCGACTGCACCGCGATCTCCGCCGTCTCCGCGTCGCGGATCTCGCCGACCAGGATGCGGTCCGGGTCGTGGCGCAGGATGGACCGCAGCCCCTTGGCGAAGGTGAGTCCCTTGCGCTCGTTGACCGGCACCTGCAGCACGCCGGCGAGCTCGTACTCGACCGGATCCTCGATCGTGATGATCTTCTCGATGCCGTTGTTGACCTCGGACAGCGCCGCGTACACCGTCGTGGTCTTGCCGCTGCCGGTCGGGCCCGTCACCAGCAGCATGCCGTGCGGCAGGCCGGCCAGCTCGCGGATCATCGCGGCGCCCGCGGCATCGAAGCCGAGGAGGTCCAGCGACACCTGGTCCGCCGGGTCGCGCAGCTGCGCCTTGTCCAGCAGCCGCAGCACCGCGTCCTCGCCGAACACGCTCGGGATGACGGACACGCGCAGGTCGATCTCCGCGCCGCCCAGCGCGATGCGGAAGCGCCCGTCCTGCGGCAGCCGCCGCTCGGTGATGTCGAGCTGCGCCAGCACCTTGATGCGGGAGATCGCCTCCTCCGCGCCGCGCGCGCCTTCCAGCCGGCCGTGCGGCATCAGCACGCCGTCGCGGCGCAGGCGCACCGTCACGCCCTGGCGGTCGCATTCGAAGTGGACGTCGCTGGCGCCGACCTCGTACGCGCGACGCAGCGCCTGATCGACGAAAGCCACCACCGGGCCATCCGCGGCAGTCGCCGCCTCCTGCGCGCCGGCGCCCTGCCCCGTCGCCGCGGCAGGCGCGCCGCACCAGGCCTCCAGCCGGGCGCGCGTCGCGGCGATCGCGGGCATGCGTCGCCCGGCCGACTGCGTCACGCGCCGCTGCACGACTTCGTCCCAGGGATCGGCCATGGCCAGCCGAACGCGGTCCGGATCGCCGTCCAGACGGACCGGCACCGCGCGCAGCTGGCGGGCCAGCGCGGCACCGCCGGCGCCCAGCAGCGTGAGATCGGCGACGGCGTGGTCCGCGGCGGCGCCGTCCAGCATCTCCATGCCGCCCGTCTCGCGCAACAGCGCGGCCAGGTCGGCGCCCCAGCCGCCGCGTTGCAGGTGGTCGAGCACGGCCTCCGCGCCAGCCTGGGCGGCCTGGCGACGCGCGGCCTGCAACGCGGCGCGGAAGTCGGCGCGGGAGTCCGGGAGGGAAGCATTCATCGGCTGACAGCGCTCATCGGCAAGGAGGTCGGCGAGATCGACGGCATCGGCGAATGGAGCGGAAGCGACGAGGGCGACGAAGTCGGCGGATGGAGGAAGGTCGGCATGTGTCGTTCAGCGGATGCTGCTCGCGATGTCGAAGATGGGCAGGTACATGAGCACCACGATGCTGCCCACCAGCAGCGACACCAGCAACAGCATCACCGGCTCCACGATGCGCGTGGCGCGGTCCATGAAGGCGGCGAAGTTGCCGGCGTGACGCTCGGCGATGGTCTGCAGCACGCGCTCGAAGTTGCCGGACCGCTCGCCCACGGCGAGCAGCCGCTGCGTCACGGTGTCGGTCAGCCCGTGCTCGGAGAAGGCGCTGGACACGCGCACGCCGCGGGTGAGCGCGAGCCGCGCGTCGCGCATCGCGTGGTCCATGTCGGCACCCAGCGCCAGGCCTTCGCAGCGCAGCAGCGTCTCGTCCAGCGTGTAGCCGCCGCGGAACATCACCGTCATCGAGTGGTAGAGCTTCGCCAGCCGGAACTCCCGCAGCGCGCGCCGCACCGGCGGGATCACCGCGGCGGCGCGCATCGCCGCGCGCTGGATCGCGCCCTGGCGCCACGCCACCACGCCCAGCGCCGCCAGCGCGGCGGCGGCGGCCAGGATGCCGAGGCGGTGCTCCCGCACGAAAGTGCTGGCCACGGTCAGCAGATGGGTGGACCAGCTCATCTCGCCGCGCAGGTCCGCGTACATCGAGGCAAAGCGCGGCAGCACGACGATGATCAGGAAGCCGCTCACCAGCAGGCCAAGGCCCAACACCAGGCTGGGATAGATCGCAGCGCTGACGACCTTCTTGCGCAGCGTCTCGACCATCTCGTGATACCGCAGGAACTCGGACAGCGCCTCGGCCAGCGAGCTGCTGCGCTCGCTCGCGCGCACACTGGCCACCAGCACCATCGGGAAGCGGCCCAGCGCCTCCATCGCGACCGACAAGGCCTTGCCCTGATGCAGCTGCGCCAGCAGGGCCGCCTGCAGCTCGGCGCGCGCACCGTCCGCGCCCGACTGCGCCTGCAGCGTCTCGATCGCCTCGACGACCGTCATCCCGGCCACGAGCAGCGTGCGCAACTCCTGGCACCACCAGGCGATGTCGAGCGCGCTCGCCCGCGCACCGACGGCCCCGGCGCCTGCAACGCCAGCAGCGCCGGCAGCGCGGGAAGTGCCGACTGCACGCATCGTGGCGGGCTCGCGCACGGGCTCCGCGGCGAGCACCTTGCGGCCGTCGGGCAACTGCGTGCCGAGCGACTCGCGCGACGCCACCTCCATCAGCTCCTCGCTGACGGACAGGCGCACGGGGTCGAGCAGACGGACGCGGAGCTTCATGCCGAAATCAGTTCAAGCGCTCAGAGCTGGACATCGGCGGCGTCGCCGGTCCCGCCGGCGACGCGGTCGCTGCCGAAGCTGAACAGCTCGTAGTCCTTGCCGGGCTGCTGCGACGGGATGCGGTACTGATAGGCCATGCCCCAGGGGTCGTTGGGCAGCTCGCCCTTCAGGTACGGACCGCGCCAGCGCGGGTCGTTGGCGTCGCTGCGGACCAGCGCCGCGAGGCCCTCGCCCGTGTCCGGGAAGCGGCCCATGTCGATGCGGTAGGCCTGCAGCGCCTTGTCGATCGCGTCGAGCTGCGCCTTGGCCGTCGTCACCTCCGAGCGCGAGATCTGCGCCAGGAAGCGCGGGCCGACGATGCCGGTCAGCAGGCCGATGATCAGGATCACCACCAGCAGCTCCAGCAGCGTGAATCCGCGCGATTGACGGGAACGGCCGGCAGCAGCGGCAGCAGCACCACCAGCGTCAGAACCGGTGCGGCAGGTGCGGCCGATGCGGCGGGCGTCAACGGGGGACGGCGAACGGTAGGCGATGGGGGTCATGTTGCTCTGGTCTCTCATTTCTCGGAGTCCACGACGAACTTCCAGTCCGAATAGCGTTGGGCCGGCTGCAGCAGCAGACCGGGGCGGCGCACGGCGCCGGCGATCAGGGGCGTTTCCTCGCTGAGGCTCTGGACGCCGCGGATGCGGCCGTCCTCGCCGCGCACGACGTTCCAGCGTCCGGTGGCGCCGACGGGATCGGGATAGAGCCGGCGCAGGTGCCGCACGGTGCCGACGAAGCGCTGGTCCAGCAGCAGCTCCTCCAGTTCCTGCGGCAGACGCTTGTCGGTGCCCGGCGAGCTGCGCCGGTAGCGCTCCAGCGCCTGCACGTACAGCGCGCCGACGCGCAGCAGCTGCTGTTCCTTGTCGCGCCGGGCCGCATCGGCCCAGGACTGCGCGGCCACCGACAGCGCCGCCGACGTCAGCGCCACCAGCACCAGCACCGCCACCAGACCGAAGCCGCGATCACCACGAGGCATAGCTGCTCCCGTCCGCGGCGATCTCGCGCGCGCCGCTGCGCACGTCGAAGACGCCCTCGCCGTCGGCGTTGCCGGCGCGCGGCGGCACGGCGACCCAGGTGTCGGCGCGGCTCGTCACCGGGTCGACGGGAATGGCGCGCAGGTAGCGCCGCTCGACCAGTTCGGGCAGTTCCTTCGGATAGCGGCCCTGGTCGCTGTAGAACTTGTCGATGGCGTCGCGCATCGCATGCAGGTTGTGGCGCAGCGCGGTGTCGCGCGCGCGGTCGACGTGCTGGACGTACCGGGGAGCGGCCACGCTGAGCAGCAGCGCCAGCGCGGCCAGCACCACCAGCAGCTCGATGACGGTGAAACCCTGCGCGGTCCGCTTCATGATGTCGCGCGCCCTCACCATTGCTTCAGCGGCACGCCGTTGAGACCGGTCGCCGGGGACTTCGAATACACGTCGTAGACCTCCGCGCCGGGCTGGGGGTTGTCGGCATCGGACTGGTAGCCGCGCAGGCCCCAGCTTTCCTCGGCGGACACGCCGGGCTCCGCGAACGGGTCGCGCGGCACGCGGCGCAGGAAGCGGATCGTCTGGCCCTGGTGCTCGGTGCGCGCGTCGGCGACCTCCAGCGTCAGGCTGCGCAGCGTCTCGGGATACGGCGGCCGGTCGCTCGGGCCCAGCACCGCGCCGGACTCGCGCGCGACGCGGTAGGCGTCCAGCGCATCGCGGATCTCCCACAGCGCGCGCTTGAGTTCGCGCTCCTTCTCGCGCTGCGCCGTCATCTCCGCCATGGGCAGCGCCAGCGAGGCGAGGAAGCCCAGGATGCCCAGGCACACCAGCAGCTCGATCAACGTGAAGCCGCGCCCCTTCCGACGCGCGGTCGCTCCGACGCCAGCCACGCCAGCGACGCCACCGACACGGCGGCCGGCGGCGGCGCAAGCAGGCGCGCGATGCGACCTCATCGTCACTTCACCTCGATGACGGCGGGCGCCGGCAGCGTGGGCCGTTCGCCGTTGGGTTCGAGCGAGACCGGCTGCGCGGTGCCCACACGCACTTCGGCGCGACCGGCGGCCGCGGTCCTGAAGCGCAGCTTGAAGACGCTGCCCGCGCCGTCCGCGGCCGTCGCCTGGTTGCGCAGCACGCTGAGGTTGACGCGGCCGGATTCGACGCGCTTGCTGAAGCTGGTGACGGCGCCGCCCTTGCGGAAGTAGTCGTCCTCGTCGGCGTCGACCAGCGTCAGCTTGTCGGCGCTGTACTGCAGCTCGGTCATGAGGCCGCGCAGGTTGGCGTCGCGCAGGTCCAGGCGCACCTCGACAGTGTCGCCGACCTTGGCCTGCGGTGGCGCGATCAGCGACAGCGCCGGCATCTTTCGCATCGATGGATCCGCTACGCCGGCGGCGCCGGGCTGACCCGGTGCCGACAGCGCACCGACCACGCCGGACGGTCCGGCGACGCCGGGTGTTCCCGGCGCGAGGACTCCTGGCGTTGCCGCCGCCCCGGCCGCACCGGGTGCAACCGATGCACCTGACGCGCCCGGCACGCCCGGCACCGCCGGCTTCGCATCCACCTGCGGCGTGTTGAACTGCAGTCCGCCGACCTGGCGCAGCTTGGGCGAGGCTTCGGTGCCGACCCACATCTCGGACTCGCTGGCGTTGAGGCGCTTGACGTTGCGCAGCACGCGCGGCGTGATGGCGAGCAGCAGTTCCGAGCGCTTGCCGTCGTCGAGCTGGCTGGAGAACAGCCGTCCGAGCACCGGCAGGTCGCCGAGGCCGGGCACGCGGCTGGAGGTGGCGCGTTCGTCGCGGCTGATGAGTCCGGCCAGCAACTGGGTTTCGCCGTCGCGCAGGCGCAGCAGCGTCGTCGCGTTGCGGGTGCCGATCTGGTACGCGATGGAGCCGGCGGAGGTCTTGATCGACGTCCCGAGCGAGCTGACTTCCAGGGCGACCTTGATGGCGACCTCATCGTCGGCGAAGACGGTGGGCTCGACGTCGAGCTTGAGGCCGACGTCGAGGTAGCTGATGTTCTCGGAGACGAAGCCGCCGGTGCCGGTGGTGGTGGACACGACCGGGATCTTGTCGCCGATCATGATCTTGGCCTTCTCCTTGTTGCGCACGCGCAGTTTCGGATTGGCCAGCGTGGAGCTGTCGCCGACCTCGCGGCGCAGGTTGACCAGGATGTTGCCCGGGTTGAGGCCGACGCCGATGCGGTTGCGGCCGAGGTTCTCGAAGTCGGCGAGCGTCAGCTGCGAGCTGTCGCCGGTCGGCAGCGGGGTCAGCGAGAACGAGGTAGGCAGCTTCACGCCGAGCTCGGTGAGGCGCGTGGCGTTGACCTCCAGCACCTCGACTTCGAGCAGCACCTCGGGTTCGGCGCTGTCGAAGACGGCGAGCAGGCGTTCGGCGAGCTGGATGTTCTCGGGCGAATCGCGCAGCGCGAGCAGGTTGGAGCGTTCGTCCACGAAGGGTTCGCGGATCTTGAGCATCGCCTTGAGGAAGGCGGCGGCGCCCTTGGGATCGCTGTTGGCCAGGTTGAACACGCGCACCAGCTGTTCCTGGTACTCGCGGTGTTTCTCGGCGGTGTTGGGGTAGATGACGATGGTGCGCGGATCGATGACCTTCTTGGCCAGCTGGTTGCTGGCGGTGATCAGATCCAGCGCGTCCTCGACCTTGGCCTGGCGCAGCAGCACGGTGACGCGGACGTCGGCGCGCACGTCGCGGTCGAGTACGAAGTTGATGCCGCTGTGGCGGGTCACGACGTCGAGCACGGTGCGCAGGCTGGCGTCGCGGAAGTCGAGCGAGATCGGGCGCGACTCGGTCAGCGCGCCGTTGAGCGCCTGGACCTGCGCGCTGCGCTGGTCGCTGAGCAGCCGGCGCTGCAGGTCCTGCAGGCCGCCGTGGCGGGGGTTGTCCTTGAGCGCCTGCTCCAGCACGCGCAGGGCGCGGTCAGGCTGCCTGGCCTCGACCCACTTCTGCGCGACGGCGAGGTCCGCGGCGCCCTTGCGTTCGAGCTCCATGTCGGAGAGCAGCGCCTGCACGCGGGCGTTGGTGGGATCGAGCTCGAGCGCCTGGCGCAGCGTGGCGGCGGCATCGTCGAACTGGCCGGCGGCGCGCTGCGTCAGCGCCTGCGAGATCAGCCGCATCTGCGCTTCGGAGCGCGCCTGCAGCAGCGTGGTGCGCAGGGCGGTGCTCTCGGGGTAGTCGCGCAGGCCGTTCTCGAGCGTGCTCATCGCCTCGCGGTACTGGCCGCCGGCCATGGCCTTGCGGGACTCGTCGCGGATGCGGTTCTCGGCGCAGCCGGCCAGGAGCAGCAGGAGCGCGAGTGCGCCGGCGGCGGTGCGGGCCGTCGAGGCGGAGCGCCGGAGCACGCCGGAACGGTTGGAACGATCGGAGCGATCGGGGCTGACGAGACGTTGGAACATCGGGCGGGCGGATCAGGGTGACGGCGCGGCGGCGGGAATGCGGATCACGGCGCGCTGCTGGAGGGGGTCGTGGACGAGACGGATCTCGTCGTCGGTGATCGCTTCGACGCGGTAGCCCTCGTCGAGGCGGGTGCCGGCCTCGACGAGCAGCTCCTTGTCGGGCCGCGCGAGGTAGACCTTGCGCTGGCCCTGGGGATCGATGAACTGGCCGAGGTAGCGGTAGTTCAGCGGGGGCGCCTGCGGCGGGGGAGGAGGCGGCGGTGGTGGAGGCGGCGGTGGCGGCGGAGGAGCCGGCGGCTGCGGGATGGCGAACGGGTCGCGGTCAGCGGGTTCGAGCGGCTGCTCGGCCAGGCGGCCGGGGACGGCGGCCAGGGCGAGCGGCTGTCCGGGTCCGACACCGCGCGCGGTCGTCGGCATCGGGGGTCGCGGCGCGGGCGAGCTCGGACCGCCCTGCCCGGCCGGTGCCGGCGTGGTGGCGGCGACGACCGGCAGATCGGCCGGAGCGAGCATGGCCCAGACGCTCGCGACGGCGCTCACGCCGAGCGCCCAGCGCAGGCCGGGGCGAAGGCCGGGCGTCGCAGCGGACGTCGCGGTGGACGCCGTGGTGGAGGTCGAAGCGCGCTTGAACATCGATGCGCCTTCAGCGAGGGGTCGACAGCGCGGAGGCCGGCGATGCGGGGGACGCAGGCAATGCCGGTGATGCAGGCGATGCATGTGAGACAGGCGATGCGGCGTCCGCCAACGGTCGGCTCAACCAAGTCGCGACGACACGGGCCTCCAGATCGCCGCCGGCGAAAGCGGCTGGCGTGCGTGCCGCGTTCATCGTGTTCATCGCATGTGCCGCGTTCATCGGTGCGAAGCCGCCGGCCGTATTCGGAGCGGCGCCGGTCGCGCGACGCAGCGAGATCTGCTGCAGCACGGCCTGCTGCGCGTCGCGCGTGAGGAGTTCGGCGAGCACCGTCTTGATCGCGGCGTAGCTGCCGCGCAGGTTGACGTCCAGGCTCATGCGTCCGAGCGTGTTGGCGGTCGGCGCCTGCTGGGCGGTGGAGATCGCGGTGACGAGGACGGACTGCGACTCGGCGGCCTCGCGCAAGTGCGTGACGGCGCGGGCAGACGATTGCGTCAGCGGCAGGCGCGCGGCGAAGGGAGAGACGTCGGCGGCTGGCGCAGCGGCGGCTTTGGCGCGCAGCGCGGTCAGCTCGGTGCGTGTGGCCTGCTCATGCGCGAACGCGCGGTGTTCGGCCTGACGGGCGAGGACGAGCAACGCTCCCGCGACGAGCGGCGGCACGAGCGCGGCAACGACCCACACGGCAGTCGGCGCGTGCGCGAGGCGCAGCTTGAGCGTGCCCAAGTCCGTCAGCGCACGCCAGTCGATGGCAGTCAGACGCATGACGAGCTCGACGCGAAAACGGAACGGTGGAATGCGGCCAGAACTGCTGCCGAATGCATGACAGGCTCCGGGCTATCCGAGCGACTTCGAAGCAGGCGCAGCGCGCCGCAGCGCGTCAGATGCGCGCACGACAGAAAACTTCATGGGTTCCTCCCTGATCCGCGGCGCTGGGCGCGCCGCGCGGCCTGATTCATTCTTTTGGCCGGACGCGACTTTACCGTGACGGGACGGCGGAAGGTCCGAGGCGGTGCGGGAGGTGGGTAGAGGATTGCCCTAGGTGCGCGGGGCGCGGTTTCGAGCCTGAGTCGGGCGGACCGACCAGCCCCTGCAAGCAGGCTCATGAATATATCAACAATTAGACCGATAAAACCTAACAGGCCGAACGGTTGACGACTTAGATCAACTCAACTTCCTATTCATTCCCTTGCTCAACTCGAGCAAGAAACATACCCTGAAGATCTCCGCCCAAATCTCGCCCACCGACACGCAACTCAATCAGCTCCCCCGCTCCATCAAGATAAGATGAACCGTCGATTATTCCCAAAACATTGGAAACTGTATCAATCGCCGTCTGCCGCAGCATATTAAGCAACACCTGCCTCTGGTCCGCAGACAGGGTCCAAAACAACGCATTCGAATCATTCCAGTAGCGATCACTAGATTTTATATTTTTCTCAAGAAGATCGCGATATGAAATCGCATTTTCTTCGACAACAGAAATCATAAGACCATCAACGAATTCTTCTGGCGTCATTTCATTCACTCCAATCAAAAGGATCCAGGATACGCTTCTTTATTCATTTTGATCAATTTTTGAAGCGACGAATTTGGGACATCTTGATAGACCCGCCTCAGCTCCCTGATATCACGAGCGAGTACATCCCGAGGCGTTGTCAAGCCTTCGACGCTGCGAGACAGAATGCCATTTGGCCCTCGAAGAGTGTGACCAATCTTAGGAACTAAAATTGCAGGCGCTGTCAGCGGATCATAGCCAGGAATTAGTTTCCCCAAAAGTGCTTTTTGCCCAACATGATGTGCATCTAGACCTTTAACGACCCCTGCCAACTCATTGTATTGCCCAACGCTATATTTCCCCAGATCCTTCACAGCAGTCCGCTCTATGCGAAGCACAATCGCAGCGAAAGACATTGCCTTGAGAGGTATTGCTATATTTTCTATAATTTCTTTATCAAAATTTCCAATAGCCTGTTCTTGTGCCCTAATAGAGTAATCAAGGCGAATTGCATCCTGACAATCATTCCGAACAACAAGGCATTCCAAGGCATATTTGCGCAATGCAAGTCGTGGTGGCGCGCCCAAAACACCGAAGAAGTGAGGCTGGGATTGTTCTGCGCTTCCTTCGGAAGTTTCGCTCGACGAGGAGTACATATTCTCCTCACAGGTCCTGCGAAAATGACACTCAATCGTCCTTGAAATAGAAGGTGGGCGGTCCCACAATTTTGAGTTCCCGCTAGTCGGGCTTAGCCCTGTCGGATCCGTAAACGCCAGCGCATTGTTCAGCACATAACTGTACCGATTGAGCCCCTGCCCGTTCTGCGGATCCGGTACGGTCGGATCGGCACTGGTATGCCTACCCAAGATCGGGTCATACAGGCGCGCGTTCATGTGCACCAGCCCCAACTGATCCAGGTGCTCGTGCCCCGTGTAGCCGCTGTTGTCCTGGTTGTTGGCGATCGTGCCGAGGCTGGCCCAGTTGTCGTCAACACCGTTGGTCTGGCGGCGACGTCCCCAGGCGTCGTAGCTCATCCGCTGAAGGACATTGCCGCTGCCGTCCACCACGCCCAGTACCGAGCCCAGGTGATCCTTCAGATGCATGCGCACGACACGTGTCCCTGCCGCAGCAAGGTCCGCCGAAGTGCCAGGCAGGCGCTCCTCGATGTACCCCAGACCCATCGGCAGTTGGGTTCTCACGATCGTGACGTTCTGTGCCGCCTCGATCTGCCTTTCCTGTGCACCGGCGTAGTAGATCGTCGTGGTCGCCGCACCCGGCGTACCACCCGACATCGGCTGCACCGTCTGCAGGCGACGCTCCTGGTCAGGCCCGTAGACGAACGACGTCCGCTCGACCGATACACCTCCGGACAGACGATCGATGGTCCGCGGAACGTCCCCGGCCATCCACGTGTAGCCGCGATTCAGTCCCTGAACAAGGTTGCCGTTGTCGTCGTAGCTGAACGTCGGGTTCTGAATGCCGGCCACGGTCCCCGCGATGCTCGTCACAGCATGCGGTCTCACGCTTCCCGCACCAGAAGCCGGATAGCTATAGGTGCCGACGTTGCTCTTTGACGAAAGACTTCCGATCTCGTCGTATCGCGTGCTGCTCACGACGCCGTTGAGCGTCACATCCTCCAGTCGGTTGAGAGCGTCGTAGGTGAAGTTCTCCTGAAGCAGTGAGCCCGAGTCCGTCATCTGCGCGCGATACCGCAGATTTCCGATCGTGTCGTAAAGGTAGACGTCGTTCTGATGCGTCGCATTGGGCGCACCCAGTCGCGTCGGCGTGCCAGTGATGACACTGCTCAGGCGTCCCGTGAACGACGAGTATCCGGTGTGCTGGATCAGCCCTCCCGAAAGAAACTCCTTCGTGTCGTTTCCTTCCGCATTCCGCGCCACCCCTTGCCACACCGTGGTGTTCAAGCCACCGCCGGCAACGCTCACGCTCGCTGCATAGCCCAACTCGTTGTAGTGCAGGCCGATGGTGTTGGTCGCTCCACCGGTACCGCCTCGCGCCGAACGACGGTAGACCGTGCCGGCGGGTCGACCGAAGGTGTCATAGCGATAGACCTCCTGGTAGTCCCCGTCCAATTGGAAGGTCTGACTCTCCGGTCGGCCTTTCGCGTCGTACGTGAACACGTGTCGCGCGTCCTTCGTACTATTGGCCCAGTTGTACGACTCGTCCAATTTCCCTACGCCATTGAGCGCGGTATCGAAGACCCAGCGACTGTCCTGATCCGGCGCAAGGCGCCTCGTGGTGCGATTCAGGTCGTCGAACTCGAACAGCGTTGTCTGACCCTTCGCATCCGTCTGCGAATAGGTTCGACCCAAGGGATCGACCTTGTAGTTCCAAGTTCCCAGATCGGGATCGCGCAGCACCGTCTTGCGCCCCAGCCGGTCGACCGTCACGTCGATCACATTCGACTTCGCGTCGGTCACCTTCAGAAGGTGGCCGAAGCCGTCGTAGCCGTAACGCGTCGTCCGTCCCAGCGCATCGACGACGCGCGAGACCTTGCCCAACGCATTCGCCACCCGCGTGGTCGTTTGCTGTTTTGCGTCCGTCTGCTTGATTTCCAACCCGTTGTACGCGTAAGTCGTGGTCGCCTCGACACCGTCGTCGTCAGGCGCGCGAAGCGACTTCAGGCGTCCGATCGCATCGCGGTCTCGATGTGTCCACACAGGCGCTGCGCCCGCGTAGTACGGACGGCTCAAGGACTGCAGATAGCCGCTGGTGTCGTAGCGGTTCTCCGTCAGCACTTCGGTTCCGGAGAAGCCCCAGCTCCGCGTCAGGACCTTGCGGTTCAACGCATCGAAGAGCTCCTCGACAGGCGTGGCCGTCTGCTGCGTGCCTGTCCATTGCTGCGTCACGATGGTCGAGATCGCGTTGTTCAGACAGCCCGCCACACATGAGCGATAGGCCCACGACGTTGCCGTCCCATCGGGTCGCGACTCGCGCGTCTTGCGCCCCCAAGCGTCGTAGGACCACTGCGTCAGCTGTTGATTGACGTCCGTGTGCAGCAACGGTTGTCCGTGCGCCGCGTCAAACACGCGGCGCTCCACGTGCGCCTTGGCGTTCGTCGCGACTTCAGGGAAACGTCCCACGGCGTCGTACTCCGTCGTCTCGACGACGAGGGATCGATCTGTCGGCGTTCCCGGAACCCGCCAGGTAATCGTCTTGGACGTGACGCCGCCATGAATCGGATGTCGACCCAACTCAGTGATCACCCTCAGTTCGGGCGCATCCGGTTCCACTGTCTCGCGCCAGACACCGCCCAGTGCGTCGTACTCGCGCGCCGTGGTCCGGGTCACCGCCACCGCTCCCGGCGCCGTCGCCGTTGTCGCCTCCGTCCGCATCTGTCCGATCAGCCACCGATCCTCCAGCGTGTCGAAGGTGCGCGTCGTCGACGTCACATAGCTCACGCCAGGTTCGAGCGCCGACGTCATCGTCTGGACTATCGACTTCACGTTACCAAACGCATCGATGCCGCCGTCTGGCACCTTCACCGTGTTCGCGAGCATCGCGGCGCCGTTGAGGTCCGTGGTCGCTTGCATGGTCGAACGCTGGAACACATGCTTCGTAGCGCCCCCCGCGGTGGTGGCCATCGACTCCCACTCGACGCTGCGCGACGACATCTCCACACCATTGGTGTGCGTGATCGTTTCCGCAGTCACTTGACCGATGGTCGGGTAGTCCTGGCTGTAGACGCTGCGCGTCTTCAGCCCCTTCAGCGTGTCCGTCCGCTCCGTTGCCGCGAAGCCCAAGGAGCCTCGGCCGGTCAACTCGGCACGCATGCCTTCATAGCGATAGGTCGTGACGTGGGAGCCGCCCTGGCCGTTGCCCACCTGGAGGCGGGTGACCACAGGCGCACCGCTCTGGACGTTGCGCTTCGGATACCCAGGATCGCCCCCTTGCGCGTGCACGGTGGCATCGTTCAACGCGCTATAGCCGAACGTCGACGTCTGCCCCACGCCGTTGGTCACCGAGGTCATCAGATCCGGCACAGGTGCTGCACCCGCCAGATAAACGCCCCAGGTCTTCGCGTCCGGGTTGTACTGCGCGATGTCCATCCGGCCATCGCCGTTGAAGTCGCCATACACCGTGGTGGTGTGCTGCAGCGTGAACGCGCGGCTTTCGCAACGCAGTTGCCCGCCGGCGATACGGCACAGGCGGCCATTTGCGCCGATGCCCAACAGCTCTGGTCGCCCGTCTCCGTCGATGTCCGCCACCGTGGAGAAGGCATGCTCATCGGGCGTCGCGCCGTTGGTGTAGTCCCGGCAGTCCGTTCCGCCCGCGCCGTTGCCGTAGCAAACCTTGAGCACGGTCGCATTCTTCAACCCGCTGAGCGCGAAATCGGTGATGCCATCGCCGTTGAAGTCGCCGGTCATCGACGCGCCCTGCCCCGCAAAGCCGGTATCCAGGCCAAGGTTGGCCACCGCCGTGCGGCATCCATCCCCGCTGGCGCTGCACATCTGGAAGCTGTTGTCCGGCGTCGTTTCCCACATGCGCGAGCAGTTGGGGTTGTAGACGGTCGCAGTCAGCGCATCCGTCTTGCCGTCGCCGTTGAAATCGCCCATGAAAGGACGCCAGCGCGTGAGGCTGATCGTGCAACTGGCTTCAGTCGGCGCCTCGAAGTAGCGATATGCATAGGGATCGAAGAACCCTCCCGCGCCACCCGTGTAGGTGCAGGTGAAGTTCGTACCATCCGACAGGCACGGACCGGTTCCTCGCACGACGACGTCGTCCCGTCCGTCGCCGTTCGCGTCCGCCACCACGAAGTTGTTGGTGACGCCAAACTGCGCCACGTCAGGCGTGGGCGAAGCCGGGAATCTCGTCGAGGGCTGGCAGTTGAATCCGGTTCCGGTCGACAGGCACAGCAGGGATCCTGCCGTGCCGCTCGACGGCTTCAACAGGTCGGTGCGACCGTCGCCATTGAAATCGCCCGTGACCAGCTGAGACATGAGCGCGTCTGGACCCGTCCACGTGCTGCAAGAGAATGCGGAGCCGGTCGACAGGCATACCTGCCAGGACGTTCCGCCCAGGTGCTGCAGCAAGTCGCTCTTCCCGTCGCCGTTCAGATCGGCGATGGACATCACTTCCAGCAGCTTGGGCAGCCCCCGTTGAGCGGGGTTCTTGAACAAGACCTCCGGTCCGCCTGCCCACGTGCCGCCGGTGAAGGTGTTGTCCGCCGCGCTGCGCTTCGAGTACTGGAAGCTGGTGGCCGGCAGGCATTCGGCCGGTCCGCAGTCGGAGACGGACTGCACGAGGCTGAGCCCCGTCGTCGTGCTGGTCTCATACGCGATCGCCCAACGACGCGCCAGCGCGCCGCCCGTGCCGTCGCCCGCGATACCCGTCCAGGTGGACAGACCCGTGAGTCGCTTCGTGATGACCGTGCGAGCGCCCGCGAGATACGCGAATGACGGATCGGGACGCGCCGCGTTGTCGTACTCGAAGCGCAACGCCGCGTATGGTGCGAACGCCGTGCCGTTGCCGGTGTAGCGGATCGCCTTCGGCAGATGCTCGCCAGTCCCGCTGTCCTTGAAGTAGTCGTAGGCGATGTAGTTGCCGCGTCGGTCCTCTTCCCGGCTCAGCGCCCAGAACAGCGCCTTGCCCGCGGATCCCGGCGTGTCGACGAACGAATCCGGCGTCGTTCCGAAGTGCTGGATGTCGCCGGACTTCAGTTCGACCTTCCACGAATCAGGTCCACGCTCGGCGTCGCTGCCGTAGGACGTGATCCGCGAGAAGTGATCGATCTCGGTGCGGTAGGTCGCGCTGGCGCCCTCCACGCCGCTGACCACGATCAGGCGCTGGCCGTCGAGGCAATAGCGCGTGTTCTTGTCCATTCGAGCGCGGTTGCGCTCGCCGTCCGTGGCAATGGTCGCCGCGCAGCGCGTGATGCGCGAGAGTCCGCTGACGTCCCAGCCCAGGCCGGAGAGGCCTTCCTTGGCCTGGCTGTCGTAATGCAGCGTCACGCTCGGCACCTGTCCCGCAGTGCCCGGAGGCAAAGCGATCGGCAGCTCGTAGGTCGCGGATCCCTTGGAGGACACCGAGGCCTGTCCCGCCGCAGTTCCCGTGATGCCGCCCGCCAGGTTCGGCGGAACGATCGTCACCGCGACGGGATCGGTATGGGTCACGACGACCGCCACCGCGGCGGAAGTCGCCTGACGCCCGTCCCCGTCCGTCGCTCGCGCGGACAGGACATAGGCGCCTGCGGGGCGATCCGGCCAGGAGAACTGGTACGGCGCGGCCGTCAACGTCGCAATGACGCTGTCGCCTGAGAGGAACTCCACCTTCTGGATGCCGGAGTCATCGGTCGCAGTGGCCGCCAGCGTGATGGTGGACGTGGGGCCCGGATGGACCGCGCCAGCCGTGGGAGACGTCAGCGTCACGTTCGGCGGCGCGTTGACCCGCACGGAGATTTCTCCGGACGTCGTCGATCCGCCGACGTTGTCGATCGCGCGAGCAGCCAGACGATGCGCGCCCGGCGCCGGCGTCGGCCAATCCCACGCAAAGGGCGAAGACGTGGCCGTGCCGGCCACTTGACCGTCCACCAGGAACTCGACGCGCGCAATGCTGCCATCCGGGTCGCTGGCCGTGGCCGTCAGACGCCAGGGCGACGAGTTGTCCGCGAGCACGGCGCCACTGGCCGGAGCAGTCAAGCTCACCGTCGGCGAGGCGTTGACGATGATGGAGACGCTTGCGGAGTCCCGGATCCCGCCATCGTTGTCCACCGCTCTCGCCACGATCGTGTAAGCCCCTGCGCCGACACCGCTCCATGTCATCGCGAACGGTGCCGAGGTGCTGGTGCCGACGTGGGCGCCGTTGGCGTAGAACTCCACACGTTGGACACTGCCATCGGCATCGGCCACGTTGACGGCCAGAGGCACCGACGCCGGACCGCTGATGAACACCTGATTGTTGGCAGGCGACGTCAGCGCTGCGGACGGCAAGGCGTTGACGCGGAAGGAGATCGCTGACGAGTCGCCGATGCCCCCGTCATGATCGACAGCCCGGGCGATGACCGCGTAGGTCCCTGCGGACAGCCCGCCCCAGGTCATCTCATACGGAGCCGCGGTGGCGCTGCCGATGGGCACGCCGCCGGAATAGAACTCCACCCGCGCGATGCCCGTATCGCTGTCCGAAGCCGACGCCGTCAAGCGCACGCTGCTGCCGGCCACGACCGTCCCGTTGGCGGGTCCCGTCATGGACGCGGTCGGCAACGCATTGACGCGCACGTACACACCAACGGAATCGCGATATCCGCCGTCGTTATCCACGGCCCGCGCGATGATCGTGTAACCGCCCGCTCCGACGCCCGGCCAGCTCATTGCAAACGGGGCGGACGTGCTGGTGCCGATGTGCGAGCCGTTGGCGTAGAACTCGACGCGCTGCACGCTGCCGTCGCCGTCACTCGCCCCGGCCGAAATCGCGATCGACGCTGTCGGCCCCGAAAACACCTGGTTGTTCGCAGGCGAAGCCAGGGTGACAGTAGGCAGCGCGTTGACACGGAATACCGTCGGTGCCGATGTCGTCACGCCGCCGTCGGTGTCGACCGCGCGCGCCACGACGCCGTGTGTGCCAGACGGGATACCCGGCCAGATGAACTCGTACGGCGCTGCGGTGGCCGTCCCGATGTGGGGGCCTGCCGTGCTGTAGTACTCGACCCGGCCAATGCCGCTCGAATCACTGTCGGAAGCCGCCGCTGTGAGCCGGACTGATGTGGTCGGTCCTGCCAACACCGCGCCATTGGCCGGCGACGCCATGGACACCGCCGGCAGCGCATTGACCCGCAAGGAGATCGGCGACGAATCGCCGATGCCGCCGTCATGATCGACCGCTCGGGCGATGACCGAGTAGGTGCCCGCGGACAGCCCGCTCCAGGTCATCTCGTACGGAGCGGCGGTGGCGCTACCGATGTGCGCTCCGCCGGAGTAGAACTCCACTCGGGCGATGCCTGTATCGCTGTCCGATGCAGACGCCGTCAGGCGCACGCTGCTGCCAGCCAAGACCGTGCCGTTGGCCGGGCCTGTCATGGACGCAGAGGGCAGCGCATTGACGCGCACATAAACGCCGGCGGAATCGCGAACACCCCCGTCGTTGTCGACGGCTCGCGCCACGATCGTGTATCCCCCTGCACCGACACCTGGCCACGTCATCGCGAATGGCGCGGACGTACTGGTGCCGATGTGCGAGCCGTTGGCATAGAACTCGACACGCTGCACGCTACCGTCGCCGTCGGACGCCCCTGCGGAGAGAGGGATTGATGCCGTCGGTCCCGCGAACACCTGGTTGTTCGCCGGAGAGGCCAGCGCGACAGAGGGCAGCGCATTCACACGGAAACGCACCGCACCCGATGTCGTCATGCCACCGTCGGCATCGACCACTCGGGCCACGACATCGTAGGTTCCGGGCGCGACGCCTGACCAGACGTACTCGAACGGCGCTGCAGAGGCACTGCCGATGTTGCTTCCGGAGGTCGTGAGGTATTGAACCCAGGCGATTCCGCCGGAATCACTGTCCGAAGCCGTTGCGGTTAGACGGACCGAGCCGGACGGCCCCGCAATCACGCTGCCGTTCGCGGGCGTGCTCATGGCAACGGAGGGCGAAGCGTTCACTCGGATGGTCGTCGTCGCCGAATCGCTCCACGCGCCGTCCGAATCGTAGGCCCTCGCGAAGAACCGATGAACGCCCGCGCCCACGCCGGGAATGAACACGCTGAACGGAGACGCCGAGGCCGTTCCGGCAAGATTGCCGTCGGCATAGACCTCGATGCGCTGGATGCCGGCGTCATCTGAAGCGGTGCCTGATACGGCAATGTCGGCGGGCGATTGAGCGATGACCGAGCCGTTGAAGGGAGGACCGATCCCGACACTGGGCGGCGCATTCACCCGCACCTGGATCGGCACTGACATGGTCGTCCGGCCACCGGCGTCGTAGACCTTGCCCCGGAACGTATACACGCCCGGCGCGAGACCGCTCTGCGTGAAGGTCGCGTCTGCCCGCTTCGTGTTCGGGCTGAACTCCTGCAAGGCGATGGGGACATCATTGCGGTGGAGTTCGACGCGATAGATCAGCTGCAGCGTGTTCTGCGAGTCTTCCGATCCGAGTACCTTGATCTGGAAGCTTCCCCCCGCCGGTGCCACGGCGCCTCCCGGCGCGGAGATGGTCGCGTAAGGCCAGGAGCAGATCGTCTCGCGACCGTCCTTGTAGCAGCCCGCCTGTGCCTCACCCACCACGCCGGCGAGCATCGCCGCGCCGACGAGACTTTTCCACAGCGCGGCCATGACACCGCGCGACCAAGCGGCCGCCCTGACTCGAAGCATCCCGAAATCCTCCCTGCCGGCAGGTGGGGGACACGATGCCGTGGTCGCGGGAGCGCCTCGACAGTGGGCGTTCTCCGCAAAGGCGCGGAGCATAGGACCACCAGTTCAGCAGTTCAGGAGGGGCAAACCATGATTCGAAAAGGCAACCTCTCCGGATCGGAAAAAGCGAACCACCGACCACGACTGCGGCTGGCGCCTTCGTTTGTGGACGCGCACGGTTCAACCATCTGCATGCGGGCGTCGAACGGCTTTAGGGACGACTGCTATTGGGCCTTCGGTTTGTCACTGCATTCGTTCTTTTCGCGAAACGCAGCCAACCGTGAGCCCAGTACGCGGCTCTTTATATTCGCCGCAACGTCAAGCCTCCCCCGCTTCTCCTCGGACTGAGCAAGAACCAGACTCATGCCTGTATCGTCGATCAGATCATCATGAAAGTAGGCGTCCCCCAAAATCTCAAGACCTCGGTCGAGAATTCGAGAGGCCGCCTGAACATCTTTCCGATCGAGCGCGGCAAGACCATTTCTATAGGCCGCCCATGCTTCAGCGCAGATCTGGCCTGCTGAGCGGACATCAACGCCTCTCAAGCCTTTCCGCGCGGCGGAGCGCCAGAACTCCGCTTGTTCAGGATCTGGTTTGCCGCTGGCCAAGGTGCCGTCGTACCACTGGATGAGCAGCTCCATCGCGTTCAGGTCGCCCTTGTCCGCGGCTCGCTTCAGAGCGGCCAACGCCGTGTCCGGCGCGTAGTACCGAGTCGACTTGAGAAGATAGAGATTTCCCGCCTCGAGCCAGCCTTCATCCAACGCGTTTGCTTCCTGGATCAGCCCGTGCAGCTCCTCTACCGCTGCGTCCCCAGGAGGGTCGCTCAACGCTGAGAGCTTGATGAAGAAAAGCACGGTGGCCGCGCGACTGCAGCGGTGCTGGACCGCGCGCTGCAATCCACGGAGTACCGCAGTCTCTTCGTCATCGGTAAGCGGGCTTGCCTTCTGATAGAGCTTGAGGGTGTCCACGTAGGCGATCCTTTCAGCTTCGCCGCCCAGCCCACACGCCAGCACGGGGTCAGGCGTTGCGAACGCGGCCGTCAACGGGAGCATCAAGGCCAACGCCGCAATCTTCATCAGTCCTCCTGCTGTTCCCAGTTCAGAAATGCATCCAGTTCGCCCGTCCGGAGGAACGTTTGGGCCGCCTGCAACGTCTGCAATTGATCGATGACTTGCCGAAGCGGGAAATCACCTTCCTGACCGCCTGCATTGAGAAGAACAACCTCGTGGACATGGTCCTTCGAATCATCCACAAGGTTCCAAGACTGGCCATCGGGACTGCACACCCTCAGACCTCCACCCAGAATAACGACCCATCCGCCTCCCCGACTGCATGAGCCACTTCAGCCAGCCATTCTTCAGGGATCCAGCTCACGAGCACCACGGCGTCCAGCCGAGAGGGCTCCCAGGGGTTCCCGGAGCCGCTCGCCGAGTCGACATACAACGCGAACCAGAACGCTTTCGCGGGCTCGTTCGTGACTGTGAAGAGCCCCTGCGATTCCCGCTCGGCGATGCCGTCCTGGGTGGAGAAGAACGGACTGAAGGCCAGGAAGCGACCTGAGCGCGAATCAGCGCGACCGGCATGGGCGCCGTCCTGCGTCGACCTGGCCGCCACCACACTGGCGACCAACCGGCGCATGTGGTTAACGATGGCGTTGAAGCTGTCGACCGTGTTGCCGCCGACGATCAGGTCCACCAGTGACCCGGCGGGAAGTCGATGCTCCAGTTCCAGCAGCTCTTCGAGGCTCTTGCCTTTCAACTGCGCCGCGAGGACATCTGCAGCAGTCCGCATCGACACCCGATCGCTCTTCGACAATTGCACTCGTGAGATCCCCGCTCAAGCGTTGCGCTGACGGATCTTGTCGACTGCGTCGATCCCCGCGATGTCGCGGATGTTAATCCGGCTGCGCCCTCACAGAATCTGCCGGCGTCGCCGCTCCCTCCGACGCCGCCGCGGCTGGCGCATCCACCGTCGTCGAAGCCGCGGCAGAAGCCGCCTTCGGCGCCTCCGGCAGCTGCTTCGCCACCTCCGCCGCCCTCGCCCACTTCGCCATCTCCGCCGACAGGTTCTGCATCGACAGCGCCGGCCGCACCTGCTCGAAGAACACCGCCACCAGCAGCGACAGCAGCGCGATCGCGACCGCGCCCTTCACCGGCTGCGCCAGGTTGTTGGGCTCCAGCTTCTCCGCCGTCTTCGACAGGATGCCGAAGCCCAGGTCGATCAGCATCAGCACCAGCAGCGCCGGCGCGGCGATCTTGATCATCAGCTCCAGGTAGTGCCCCGTCTGCACGCGCACGAAGTCCTCCAGGATGGTCGACCACGCCGGCGACAGGCTGCCGATCGGCCACCAGTGGAAGGAGTCGAACAGGATGCCCGTGAGCATCAGCATCCCGCCCAGCAGGTAGAACCCGCTGATCGCCAGCTGCGACAGCAGGTTGCCGATCGGCGTGCTCTGCTCGCCGCTGAGCGGGTTGGTCTGCTGGACGTTGTTGTAGCCGGCCTGGTTGTCGATCAGCACCCCCACGCCCTCCGCCACCCAGAACACCGTCGAGGCCGCGAAGCCGAGCACCACGCCGATCAGCGCCTCCTTGGCGATCGTCGCCACCAGCTGGACCATGTCCATGCCGTGCACCAGCCCCGCCGGCTGCCCCCACGCGATGAACAGCGCCAGGCAGATGCACACGCCGTTGCGGATCGGCCCCTGCAGCACCTGGTCCGTCGTCGCCGGCAGCACCAGGAACACCGCGTAGACGCGCAGCAGGCACACCGCCAGCAGCATCACGCCGTCCTGCAGCGTCGTGCCGAAGCCGATCACCCCGGCGAAGGTGTTGAACATCTCGTTCATGCGCCCGCCTCCGCGCTCAGCGCCCGCGCCGCCGCTTCGGTCGCGCGCCGCTGTGCGACGCGGCGCGCGACCGCGGCCTCCTCGCTCTCTTCGTCCTGCGTGTCCTCCGCCTCCTGGTCGATCTCGACCAGACGCTTGCGGCGACGCTCCTCCAACTGCTCGATCTGCTGCTCCGCGCGCTGCAAGACCTGCTTCGCGGCCAGCACGCGGGCTTCGGCCTGCGCCACCTGCGCGGCGGCTGTCCGCACGCCCTCCTCCGCTTGCCTGACGAGGTCCTGCAAGCCCTCGCGGACATAGGTCAGCGTGACCGCGTCCTGAGGATTGAAGGATTCGGAGGTCGCGAGCGCCTCGATCTTGGCCGCACAGGCTTCCTCGTCCGCGACGCAGCCCTCATGCCGCGCCACCGCGGCCTGATGCGCGCCCACGGCCGCATCGCGCTGCGCGCTCTCGGCCTTGACCTGCTGCTCCATCGGCTCGAGCCGACGACGCTTGGCCCACAGCAGCAGCTTGAGCGAACGCAGATCCTTCATCAGCCGAGGCCCTTCATCAACCGTTCACCAGAGCCTGCAGCTCAGCCACCGTCTGCTCGATCGGCCGCAGGTCCGAGGTCGCCTGGTTGAGGAAGTCCCGGATCGCGCCGTGCTTGCGCACCGCCTCGTCCGCGAAGGCGTCGTTGCCGGGCTTGTACTCGCCCATCTGGATCAGCAGCTCCATCTCGTCGTACTTGGCCATCAGCTTGCGCAGCCCGCCGTTGGCCGCCTGGTGGTCCTTCGGCACGATCTGCGACATCACCCGGCTCAGGCTGCCCAGCACGTCGATCGCCGGGTACTGGTTGCGCGCCGCGATCTTGCGCGACAGGATCAAGTGGCCGTCCAGGATGCCTCGCACCTCTTCGGCGATCGGGTCGCTGCCGCTGTCGTCCTCGGCCAGCACCGTGTAGAGCGCGGTGATCGAGCCCTTCGCGCCCATGCCCGTGCGCTCCAGCAAGCGCGGGATCTCCGCAAAGACCGACGGCGGATAACCGCGCCGCGCCGGCGACTCGCCAGCCGCCAGGCCGATCTCGCGCTGCGCGCGGGCGAAGCGGGTCAGCGAGTCCATCATCAGCAGCACCCTCAGGCCGCGATCGCGGAAGTACTCGGCGATGGCCGTCGCGACGTGCGCCGCCTTGGCGCGCTCGATCGAGGAGCGGTCCGAGGTCGCGCACACCACCACGGAGCGCGCCATCCCCTCCTTGCCCATGATGATCTCGATGAACTCGCGCACCTCGCGGCCGCGCTCGCCGATCAGCGCGATGACGCTGATGTCGCACTGCGTGCCGCGCGCCAGCATGCCCATCAAGGTGCTCTTGCCGACGCCCGCCGGCGCGAAGATGCCCATCCGCTGGCCTTCGCCCAGCGTGATCATCCCGTCGATGATCTTCACGCCGGTCGGCAGCGGGTGCTCGATCATCTCCCGGTCCATCGGGCTGGGCGGCATCGCGAAGACCGGCCGGCGCTCCTCGCAGACGATCGCGGGACCACCGTCCACCGGCTGCCCCAGGCTGTCGACCACACGCCCCAGCAGCTCGTCGCCGACGGCGATGCTCTGGATCTCGCCGAGCCCGACCACCTGCGTCTGCCCCGCCGCCACGCCCAGGATGGAGCCGAACGGCGACAGGATGGTCTGGCCGTTGGAGAAGCCGATCACTTCCGCCACCTGCAGCAGCCCGCCGTTGGCGTCGAGCAGGTGGCACATCTCGCCGAGCTTGGCCGACAGGCCGCTCGCGCGCACCAGCGTGCCGATGACCTCGACCACCTTGCCGGTGCGGTTCAGCGTCTCGGCGCCGGCGAGCTCCAGCTCCATCCAGCGGCCGAGTTCGTCGAGGTTCATCGCAGGGAGACGGTCAGGAGCGTTCATCGCAGTAGCGGTCTCTGGGGGAAGCACGGAGGGATGAACTCGAAACGATGCGCAGCCGGACGAAGCTCAGCTCTCGGCGACCGCGCGCTTCACCGCGCGCGACATCGCGGACCGCAGCGCGTCGAGCTGCGTCTTCAGGCTGGCGTCGACCACGCCCATGTCGGATTCGAAGAGGCAGCTGCCGGCCGGCAGCGCCGGATCGACGATGACCTCGACGGACAGCCCGGCCGATTGGAGTTCGGGCACCGCGGCGATGCCGTCGCGCGCGGCGTCGAAGTCGGCGCTGCTGACTTTCAGCGTCAGCGCCGTGGCCGACCGCGACAGCGCCTGCACGCTGCGGAGCGCGCGCTGGTACAGCGCGGCGCGGCCCTCGGTCTGCACGATGCGCTCCACGGCGCTCGTCACGACCTCGGCCATGCGTTCATGCAGGCCGCGCACGGCGTCGGCCTGATCGACCGCTCGCCCGGCCTGGCGTTCGTGCCACGCGACCGCGGCCTTGCGCTCGCCTTCGGCGTGGCCGGCCTCGCAGGCGGCGTCGATCTGGGCCTGTGCGTCGCGCAGCAACGTCTCCGCCCGCGTCTGCGCGTCGGACACGATGCGCTCCGCTTCCGCCTGCGCCTGCGCGATCAGCGCCTCGGCGCGCGCGGTCGCCGCCTGGCGGATCTCGTGGTCGTGCCTCAGCAGCGTCACCTCGTTCGCGCGCAGGATGCCGTACGGCGCGCCGGCGGCGGACGCGTCGTCCATTTTCGACGGGATCGGCTGCGAGGTCTGCGTCGGCAGATGTGTCGACGTCTTCCACCAGATCAGCATGGCCACTCCACTTCGGCTTCGGCGAGTGCCGCGATCGACACGGCCACGTTGCGTTCCGCCGCCACCGGCGCGGCGGCGAGGACGTCGTCCACGGCGGCGCGCGGCAGCGACCAGCGCACGAGTTGCCGCACCGTCTCATCGTCCGGGGACAGCGCCGCGGACCAGTCCGAGAAACCGACGCACGCCCATTGCACCGGCGACCACGCAGCCTGCTCGGCCTCGACGGGCCGGCCTCGGGCGCTCATCGCGGCCAAGGGCGCGAAGTGATCGCCGAGCGCGCGTTGCAGCGGCGCCCGGACGCTGCGATCGATGCAGCAGCGCAGCACGCCGGGACGTCGCGCCAGCGCCAGCGTGCACAGGCGTTGGAGAAGTTCACCGCGCGGCAGCAGTCCGAGTCGGGGCAGCGGATCGGCGAAGCGGCCCAATGCCGGCAGTCCACCGACCGGCGCCATGCGATCACGCCACAGCCGAGGCCACAGCGCCGCGGCGCTTTCCGGCGGCAGCGCGTCCAGGAAGGACCACGATCCGAGCAGCTCGTCCTGCCAGCTCGCGTCGAGGTCGTCGACCAGACCGCGCAGCTTGCCGTCGAAGCTGACGGCCCAGGCCGCGAGCTGCTCCGCCGCGGCCATCGTCATGCGCCGGCTTCGGCCACCGGCACGGCGGCGCCCGCGGCACCGGGCGCCAGCCGGCGGCCCAGCGCCTGCGGCAGCAGGCCCGGCTTCTTCCAGGCGATCACGCCGATCGCGCCGCCCACCAGCAGCAGCACCGCCAGCAGTCCGCCGGCGACCCACGCCCAGGTGGCGTCGGCCACCGCATGCCGCGGCGAGGTCGGCAGCATCGCGCCCGGCACCAGCGTCACCGTGACGTTGTCGTAGGTCAGTCCCTCGACGCTGCGCGCGACCATGCTCTTGATCGACGGCGCCAGCTGCGGCACGTCGATCTCGGGTCGGTATTTGACGAACACCGACGCGCTCGACGGCTTCACCGTGGTGGCCATCGGGTCGTTGTTGGGCAGCACGATGTGGACCTTGGCCACGATCACGCCGTCGATCTTGGACAGCGTGCTGGAGAGCTCCTGCGACACGCCGTGGATGAAGCGCACCCGCTCCTCCGTCGGCGTGGAGATCAGCCCTTCCTTCTTGAACATGTCGCCCAGCGACACGTACTTGTCCGACGGCAGGCCGTTGGCGCGCAGGATGTCCAGCGCGTTCACCACCTCCTGCTCGTCCACGGCGACGTTCCAGGTCTTGCCGCCGTCGCCGCTCTTCTTCTCCGCCTCCACGCCGCGCTGCAGCAGCGCGGCGACCATGTCGTTGGCCTCCGCCTCGGTGCGCTTGGTGTAGAGGTCGGTCTTGCAGCCCGCCAGCAGCGTGATCAGCAGGACCAGCACCAGCATGTAGAGCACGTGGCCCGGCGCCCACGGCAGGTCGCCGCCGGTCCGGTCGACACGTACGGCCGCACCGGCTGAGCCGGCCACGACGGCCGCAGAGGTCGCACCGCCGCGGGGATCCGCAAGAGGATGGGTGCTCATGTCACTGGTTCTTCATCAAGGTCTGCAGGCCGTTCTTGCTGCTCTGCGCGACCGAGGTGCAGGCCGAGAACTGCAGGCCCTGCGTGGCGACCTGCAGGTTCAGCTCCATGGAGCGCGCGGTCAGTTCCTGCAGATTCATGTTGGGGGCGTCGGCGACGTAGCGCTGCATGTCCGCGGTGACCTGACGCGAGGCGTCGTCCAGCGTGTGCAGCGTCTTGGACATCGTCGAGTCCGTGTGGCCGATCGCGTTCGCATGCGCCGCCGACGGATCGGGCTGCGGTTCGCGCGCCATCAGTTGCTCGAACTTCTGCGTCTGCGCCTGGAGATCCGGCGTGGGCGTCGCCGCCTGGCGGATCATCTCGTGGGCGGAAATGGCTTGGATCGGATCGGTCATGGCTGCTCCTCAGGCCCGCATGTAGGCCATCTGCGAGAGGTCGATCGTCAGCGCGGGCGGCGCGGCGGCGTCAGACTCGTCGCCGGCGGCTTCCGCGGCGGCCTCGTCCGGGTTCAGCAGCGAGCGCACCATGTCCAGCGCCTCGGCGTTGGTGGAGGTGTGCAGCACGTCCTCGGCGGTCGCACGCCAGGCCGCGTCGCCGGTGGCGAACTGGCAATAGGCGAGGAAGGCCTTGGCGGTCGACCACTCGGGCGCGGTCGCGTCGAGGTTGCGCAGCGTGCGCATCGCGTCGGTCCAGTGGCCGCGCTTCATCGCGATCCAGGCTTCGAAGAAGTCCAGCTGCGACACCTTGGGGCGCAGCAGGCGCACGGCGCCCAGGAGGGTCTCGGCGTCGTCCAGCAGCTCGCGGTCCACCGCCAGGCTCACCAGGCCGACCAGGCCGGAGACGAAATCTTTGCGTTGCAACGAGGAATCGATCATGTCTGCTCCATCACACGTGCCAGGCACGGCGGGCTTGGGGGAATGGCCGCATTGAAAGGAAATCGGAAGAGCCCCCGGCCGGGCGGACCGCCCGGGGGCCCGGGCTCATCAGCCTCGAGCGAGCGTCTTCTCGAGATCGCTCTTGGAGTACTTGTTGTCGCCTTGCTGGTTGAACTTGCCGTCAGAGGTCTGCTGAGCGACGTCCGTGCCCTTGTTGAGCGCGGTGTCGTTGATGAACTTCTGTGCGGCCTGCTGCAGCTCGAACGACGGCAGGATGCCGTTGGGCATCTGCTTGCCCTGGGCGACGTCCTTCATCGTGTCCAGGTCGAAGGTCTTGCCGTCCTTGGACAGCGCGTCGAAGTTGTTCTTCAACGTCGAGATCGTCGAGTGCTGGTCGGCGTTCAGACCCTGCTTCTGGATGGACGCGGTCAGATCGCCGATGCCGATCTTGTCGTCGCCCTTGCCCTTCAGGCCGATGCCGAACTTGCTGAGCGCGTTGTCCGCGTCGGCCGTGTCCAGCTTCTTCATGGTCTTCTCGCCGGCGTCGCTGCGCAGGAACTTGGCGGCCTGCTGGAACTCAGGCGTGAAGTCCTGGGGACGCATGCCCTTGGGGCAGATGCCGTTGGCGGCGTCGTCCAGTTCCTTGCCGCTGATCATCTTCATGCCCGAATCGGTCATGGCCTTGAACAGCGCGCGTTCCGCGCGGTTGCCGTCCATCGGACCGGTCTCGCCCTGCGGGCTGATCGATCCGCCCAGCGGCGAGGCGCCGCCTGCACCATTGGCACCGGCGCCGACCAGCGAGCCCGCCGCGCCCAGCGCGCTGCTCAGTCCGCCGATGGCCTGGCTCAGGCCGCCCAGCAGCTGATTCGCGCCGCCCAGGCCGCCACCCAGTCCGCCGGCGGCCTGGCCGAGGCCGCCCGCCGCCTGACCGAGACCGCCCAGGGCCTGGTTCAGACCGTTGAGGCCTTGCGACAGGCCGCCCAGCGCGCCCAGCGCACCGGCGAGCGGGCCGCCCTGGCCGCCCTGCAGGGCGTTCAGGCCTTGCGTCAGGCCGCCGAGCGCCTGACCGATGCCGCCCAGGCTCTGGCCGATGCCGCCCAGCGCCTGGCCCAGTCCGCCCAGCGGCGAATTCGCCAGCTGGCCCATCTGGCCGATGGCCTGGCCGATGCTCTGGCCCGCGCCGCTCAGCGCGGCCTGGATCGGGTTCTGCATCAGCTGCTCCAGCGGCCGCAGCAGCTGGGTCAGGCCTTGCAGACCTTGTTGAAGTCCCTGCAGCGCCTGCTGGATGCCGGCCAGCGGACTTTGCAGTCCCTGCAGCGGATTCAGCGGCGATTGAGAGAGGAGTTGAATGCTCATGTATTTCGCTCCGACAGAGGTTGGATGCGGTGACGCGTCGTGCGCGCAGCGCGGTTCACACCAGTCCCTTGACGCTGTCGCCGCCGGCCTTGAACTTCTTGCCCAGCGCTTCCGACATGGCGGCCTGCTGGCTCATGCGGCCCATCTCCAGGTTGTTGGCGATGGTCTGCTTGCTTTGAGCCTTGAGCTCGTCCATGAACATCCGCGACGACGCGGAAGCCTCGGCCGACTGGGACTGAACCAGGGGCGCTCCCGGAAAGGTTGCGGACATGGGGTTCTCCTTGCGGGGCACGGAGCGGCCGCGACGGACCCGGAACGGGCGGTCGCGGCCGCCGTGGCGTCAGACCAGGCCTTTGACGCTGTCGCCGGAAGCCTTGAACTTCTTGCCCAGCGCTTCCGACATGGAAGCCTGTTGGCTCATGCGGCCCATTTCCAGGTTGTTCTTCATCTGCTCGGCGTTCTGGGCGCGCATTTCGCCCATCATCTGGTTCATGTCAGCCGACGAACCAGCGCCTTGGGTGCTCACGTTGTTTGCCATGGTTTCTCTCCTGATGGTTTCCGGAAGTCGACTTCCGGAATGAAAGTGCACGAGGCACTGTTTGCCCGTGGGACGAACCCTTCGCCCCATCGGATCCTGGGATCGACCGCCTCGCACACGGCGAGCCGGTCGACGTCATTCATCGACGCTCCATCGAGCGTCATTGCCGCTTCATTCACTGCAGGGTCGCGGCGTACTCCAGCACGCCGTTCGCGGCCTGGCGCACGTTGTGGTCGGCGCTGGTGGCCAGCACCTCGTCGAGCACGCCCTTCCAGCGCGCGTCGCGCGCCAGCAGGAAGGCCGTGGCCAGCGCGACCTTCGCGCCCTCGTCCTGCGGGTGGTCCTCGACGTGCTGCACCAGCGTGGCCGACGCGTACTCCGCGTCGCCGCCGATGCTGTGCGCGATGGCGCGGCAGATGCGGAACGGCGACGGATCGGCCATCGTCAGTTCCACCGCCGCGCTCACCACCGCGGCGTCGTCGCGGGCGCGGTACACCGCGCCCAGCAGTCCCACCGCCATGAGGTTGCGGTAGACCAGCGGGTAGCTCGCGGTCGCTCCGGCGCCGGCGGCGGCGTCCAGGGTCGAGGCATCAATCGGCAACGCGGACATCGAGGGCTCCTTGTGCGCTCAGGCGGGCAGCGACGCGGTGTGGATGGTTTCCCACACGTGCCGCACGATGCGCTGCGAGGCGCGGAAGCCCTCGATCAGCTGCGAGCTCAGCTGACGCTCGGCGTCGGCCAGCGGCGTCTGCAGGTGCGCCTCGGTGCTCTGCGCGACCTGGTCGAAGTAGCTCAGCATCGCGCGGGTGCGCTCACCGCTGAGGTCGTCGGTCAGGGTCTTCTCGATGTGCGCGAGATCCGCGAACACGGTCTGTTCCAAGGGGTTGTCCATCACGGTTCTCCGGTGGGGGATGAGGAAGACGGATCCCCGGCGGCGGCGGTGCCGTCGTCCACGGGAGTCCGGAGCGAAAGGTGCTTGGTGCCGTCGGCCGTCTGCACGTACTGCAGGCCGTCGCCGGCCAGCATCGAGCCGACGCGCACGCGCGCGGTCGGCAGCGTCTGCTCGACGGCCACGTCCACGCGGCGCACCAGCGGGCCGATGTCGGCGGCGATGCGGCGGACCTCGTCCTGCAGTTCGGCGGGATCGGCGGCCTGGCCTTCGACGGCGAACACGCCCTGGCCGCGGTGGACGACGCGCACGCCGGGGCGGTTCAGCGCGTCGCCGATCTGGCGCACGATGTCGGCGGCGGAGGCGTAGCGGTGCAAGAGCTGACCCTCGCCGAAAGGCTGCAGCGCGGCGCGGGCGCGGGCCATCTCGGCGCTGCCGGGCAGCAGGCCCTCGACGACGAGACGGCGGTCGACGCGGCGCACGACGAGGCCGTCGATGCCGGCCTGCTGGAGGGCGCGCGTGACCTGCTCCATCGGGCTGACCGGCGGCGCGGTCGAGGCGGCGGTCTGGGTGCTGAGCACCGACGCGAGCGCCGCGACCATCGCCGCGACGGCGACCAGCGCGCTGAGCTTCAAGCCGATCGCGGCCTTGCCGCGCGGCGCGTTGGCGACGACGGCATCGGCGCCGGCTGCCGCGGTGGCCTTGAGCTTGGCGACGGGCCGCATCAGCGCGTCCATCAGCGCCATGTCGCTGGGCCACGGCGCGGCATCGGGCGAGGTGTCGGGACCGGCGCACAGCACGATGTCGCCGAAGCGCCGGGGCAGGAAGTCCTCCAGCAGGCCCAGCGCGCCCGCCGTCGTCCTGGCGGGCGTTCCGTCGTCGGCGATGAGGTGGAGCGCGGGAGACACGTCGGAGCCTTCTTCCTCGAACGTCAGGATCAGCGGGGCGTGGGCCCAGTCGCTGATCTGGAGGTCGGCGTCCTCATCGCTGGCGATGCGGTACTGCTGACGGGTCAACCGTAGCTGGACCCCGGCATGCAAGCCTGTGAGGATGCGAAGCTGCTTCATGGTTTGCGAATCCCGAACTTCTTTGTCGCTTCGTGGGTGACCCGAGGCCGGCGCCGCGGCTCAGCCGCCGCCGCCCTGCAGGAAGGATTCCGGCGTGGACGACGACGGCGCGCGGGGCGCCGGCAGGGTCGACGGGCCGTTCAAGGCGGGTTGCGACGGCGCCTGCGCCGGCAAGGGCGATCCCGACGACAGCCCCGACGAAAGACCCGATGACGACGGCGATTGCGGCCGTCCGTCCGCCGTCATCGCGACCGCGCCCGAGGTCGCGGCCCCGTACGGGCCGGCCGGGAAAGTCGGCTCACGGATGATCCGCGGCGAGATGAGGAACAGCCGTTCGGTCTGCCCGGCGCTCTGGCTGGTGTGACGGAACAGGCCGCCCAGCAGCGGCACGCGGCCGAGCACCGGCACCTCGTCGCGCTGCGAGGCGGAGCTGGTGGTGGTGATGCCGCCGATGAGCAGGCTCTCGCCTTCGCCCACGTGGGCCTCGGTCATGATCTCGGTGCGCTTGACGATGGGGACGGTGTCGACGACGCGGTCCTCGAAGCTGCCGTCCTCGATGTAGAGCGAGAGCTTGATGCGGCGCGACACGCCGCCGTTGTCGGGCACGGAGGTGATCTGCGGCGTGACCTGCAGCAGCGTGCCGGCCTCGACCTGGAAGAGATTGGCCTCGAGGTTGCCGGCGACCTTGACGGTGACGACGCGCTTCTCGCGCATGACCGCGGGGCGGTTGGCCACGCCCAGCACCTTGGGCTTGGCGATGACGCGGGCCTTGCCGCGCGCGCTGAGCGCGTCGATGCGCGCCATCAACTCGCGGCCGGCGTTGGACCACAGCGTGCTCAGCGTGAAGGTGCCGGCGCTGTTGGCGGTCGACGGCTGCGTCACGCCGAAGCTGCCCTTGCTGCCGCGCACGCTCCAGTCGATGCCCAGCGAATCGATGCTGTCGCTGCTGACGTCGATGATGGTGGCTTCGAGCTCGACCAGCACCGGCTGCACGTCCAGGCGGCGGATCAGCTCGACGTATTCGTCCATGCGTTGGGGGCGGCCGTGGATGATGACGGTGTTGGTGCCCTCGTCGGCCTGGAAGATGGGCGGCGCGTCGTCGTCGACGGGGCTCTGCAGACCGCGCGCACTGCCTTGCGGCGAAGCGCCCGCGCCCGGCTTGGCCGACTGCCCGGCGGTGACCTGCGAGGGCTTGCGCGCGACGATGTCGGCGAGCCGCGTGTCGCGACCCATCACGCCCTGCAGCGCGGTGAGCTTGCCCGGATGGATCTCGCCCGCCGACGTCGGCGTGTCCTCGTCGCCCTGCGCGCCGCTGGTGGTGCCGCTGTAGAGCGAGGTCAGCACCGAGGCGATGCCGCGGATGCGCGTCTGGCCGAAGGTGCGGTCGCCGGCGGAGGCGAAGCGCAGCGGCACCACGCGCACGGCCTTGCGGTTGCGCTCCATCGCGCCGACATCGAGCGACTCGACGGCGGCGGCGATCAGCTCGACGTGACGCGGCGGGCCGTAGACCAGCAACGTACTTTCGGCGGCGTTGAAGCGCAGCGGGAAGCGCGCGTCGCCGAGCTGCAGCGAATCCAGCAGGTCCGTGACCTGCTCGCGGCGGAAGCCCTTGAGCCGGAAGAGCCGGCTCTGCACGGCGCCCGCCGGATAGAAATACAGGGCGGTGCCGTCGTGGTACCAGATGACGCCGTAGGCCCGGTTCATCGAATCGAGGAACTTGTCGGGCGTGGTGTCGAAGTTGGCCTGCACCATGCCGTCGATGCCGTCGGCGATCACGGCCGGCAGGCCCTGGCTCGCGGCGAAGTCGAGCAGCACCTCGTTCACGCGCTTGCCCTCGGCCTTGTAGACGAAACGCGGGCTGCGCCATTGGCGCGAGACGTTCTTCGTCGCAATGCGGTCGGACTTGACGGTCTTCGCGGGTGCGGGCGTCGTCGCGGTCGTCGCTGTCGTCGAGCCGGGTGACGGTGTCGACGTGGTCTGCGTCAGCGTCTTCGCCGGCGGTGTCGCCAGCGGCGCGGCGATCGGGCTCACACTGGATCCGACCGCGGGACTGCTTCCCGATGTCGAAGGCGTCGCCGGCGGTGCGGATTCGCCGACACGCGCCGACCAACTGAGCGGCGCCGCGGCGCACAGCATCAGCGCCACCGGCAGACGACCGATCCGCAAGCTGCGGACCGGGGAACGAGGACGTCGGGACATGAGGTTCACAGTGCGGGACGGCGGCTTGGCTTACTCGTCGTCCTGCATGGACGCCTTGATCTGGTCCGACACCTTGGTCATGGACTTGGTCATCGCCTGCTGACCCTGCTGGAAACCCAGCATCATTCGCTGGGCCATCATCGATTCCATCTGCTGCATGTCGGTCGGTCCCGTGGCGGCAGCCGGCGCGGACGCGGGGTTGGCGGCGATGGGAGTGGTCATGTCAGGGCTCCGTGGATGAGATGGAGCGGAACATAGGGACCGGCCGCCCGGCAGCATTGAGACCATGCGAAGGCGGTGCGTGGGATGCGAAGGCTGTAGTACTTCCCCCGCCGCTGGCCCTCACCCCCGCCCTCTCCCGCAAGCGGGAGAGGGAGTCCGACCGACTCCGCTCGCCGCGTCTGCTCCTCTTTCCCCCTCTCCCGCTTGCGGGAGAGGGTTGGGGTGAGGGCCAGCAGCCTCCGCAGTCAGTTGTGCTGTCGAGATGCAGCGGGATCGACTGATTCCACGTCGCATCACTACAACTACCTCTGAAGAGGAGCATTCGTTCAGTCGTCGCGCACTTCGCATCGAGAAGCATCGCCCTCCCCTTCAACCTCTAGCGTCGCGCCCTTCGTTGTCTTCGTTGGAGCGCCGCATGAACGATCGTTCGTTCGTTTCCTTCCTCCGCCTGGTCGCGGTGACGACGCTCGTCGTCCACGCCGCCGGCGCGAGGGCGCAATCCATCGGCGCGACGAGCGTGGCCAGCGCCGCGAGCTTCAGCACCGCGAACGAGCGCCCCGCCGAGCAGGTGACCCGCTATCGCTGCACGCTCATCGACGGCAGCACCCGGCTGCTCATCGAAGATCCCCGCGAACGCCATCCCGGTCTGGCCGAGGACTGCACGATCGTGCGCGTGGCCGTGGCGCCGCTGCGCCCCGGCGCGGCCGACGACACGCCGCCCTGGGTCGGCTTCGCCGCCCGCCTCATCCAGGGACCCCAAGGACTTCCAGGCGCCGGCGGCGCCTTGCCCGATCTCACGTCCTTCCTGCGCGACGCCGCACGGCCGATGCCGGCGGAGATGGCCTCGCTGGTGCGCGCGGCGAGCGATCGCCACCGCCTCAATCCCGCGCTGGTGTCGGCACTGATCTTTGTCGAATCGCGTTATCGCGCCGACGCCCGCTCCCCCAAGGGCGCGATGGGCCTGATGCAGCTGATGCCCGCGACGGCCGCGCGCTACGGCGTCTACACGCGCGCCGACCTGCTGGACCCGCGCGTGAATGTCGACATCGGCGTGCGTCACCTGCGCGCGCTGCACGACCGCTACGACGGTCGCGTGGACCTGATCCTGGCGGCCTACAACGCGGGCGAAGGCGCCGTGGAACGCTTCGGCCAGCGCGTGCCACCCTTCCCCGAAACCGAAGACTACGTTCGTCGGATCACAACCTTGGTTGGCATGCCTGAAACCGCTTTCACCCCCTGAACGAGGGGGCATAAATGAAAATGAATGTTCCGTAAAGGACATGAAACGCCGGCGTTGGCGACAGTGCGGTCGTCCCCCGGTTTTCAAGGTCCACGTGAAAGTCGCCACCCTCTGCCCTTCCCGTTCGCTGGAGCACTTCGCCGCCGCCGCGCTGCGCGATGCCGGCTACGACCCTCAACCTCACGCGCATGTCAGCACGCTGATCGCGGCGCTGCGAACGCCGGACATCGACGCGGTGCTGCTGGAGGACCACGACACGCACATCGACGCCTGGCTGGCCGCGCTGCGGCTGCATGCGGGGCGCAGCGTGCCGATCGTGGTGCTGGGGCTGGGCGATTCGGTGGGGATCTCGCGGGCGCTGCAGCGCGGCGCGGATGACTACGCGGTGATCGCCGACGGCGCCGGACCGCTGATCCATCGGCTGCGCGCGCGCATCCAGACGCGCACCGAAGGCGTGCGGGCGACGTCGCTGCGCGCGGGGCCGTATGCGCTGCATGCGTCGACGCAGAGCCTGTACACGGGAGCGCGGGAGGTCAGCCTGACGGCGCGGGAGTTCGCGCTGGCGTGGACGCTGTTCGAGAACCTCGGCCGCGTGGTGAGCATGCAGACGCTGTCGACCGAGATCTGGGGGCGCTCCAGCGACATCGGCAAGCGGACGCTGGAGCAGCACGTGTACAAGCTGCGACTCAAGCTCAACCCCGGCGGCCCGCGCTCGCGCGCCCGCACGATGGACGGCACGCCCGTGCCGCGGATCCAGACGGTGTACGGCGTGGGGTATCGGCTGGACGTCTGAAAGACAAAGACCGACTGCGGTCCTGCCACGGCCGCTGGCCCTCACCCCGGCCCTCTCCCGCAAGCGGGAGAGGGGGAAAGAGGAGCAGGCGCCTCGAGTGGAGTCGGTCGGGCTCCCTCTCCCGCTTGCGGGAGAGGGCGGGGGTGAGGGCCAGCGGCCTCGGCAGTCAACAAGCGCCTCGGGCTCTCCCGCAAGCGGAAGAGAGTCAGCGATCAGGGCTGCGCGCCTTGCGCCGCGGCGCGCTGCTCGGTATTGCGGCTGCGCACCGTGTCGTTGATCTGATATGACGCCACCGTGAGCGCCAGCAGCGCGCCGCCCACCAGTCCCGTGACCGCCGCATGCACCCCGGCCTGCGCGGCCTCGCGCCCATCGTCGCCGACGCCGGGCTGGCTCAACGTCGACTCCAGCGCCTGCGCCACCCCCAACGCGATCAGCATCGGCACCATGGTGTTGAACACACGCGCATCGGCGCGCTCCGCCTGCCGGCCGAGCTCGTTGCGGTTGAACGGGTTGCGCAGATCCACCCGGACATGGCGCACGTGCGACGGATGCGTCTGCTGCATGCGGCGCGCCGACGCCGTGTCGAGCAGGTGATCCTCCACCGAGGAGGTCAGCATGTTGCCCAGACCGGCGATCGCGCCCGCGCCGATGGCCAGGCCGCGCGCCGCCTGCCAGGCCGGCTGACCGACTAGCATGCGTTGCATCGCCACCTGGGTGCCCAGGTCGATGAGCGCGGCCGCGATGCCGAAGGTGCCGCGCATCGTCCACGAGACGTCGGACCGACGCAGGTTGCGCCCTTCCGGCGGCTGAGGCACGTTGAGGTCGCCGTTGCCGACGTGCACGGTATTGATCGCCGGCCGCAGCGCCTCGCGGAGCTGCGCCTGCAGATGCGCGATCACCTGGATCGCCGCCGCGGCCTGCGCGACGCCGGTCAGCGCCGGGTTGCTGCGCGCGGCGATCGTCAAGGCCAGCGCGGCGAAGTCGCCGCCCGCGATGCCGGCCGACTGCACGCCCTGCCAGAGGCGGCGCGGCAGGCTGTTGTCGCGCTGCGCCGCATCGCCCGCAAAGGCCTGGTTGGCGACCTGCGCGCTGCGTTCGCTGTGGATCTGCGACACGATGCGCCGCCCCAGCGAACAGGCCGTCAACGCGACCTGCGCCGCCAGCGCCGCGTCCGGGCGCGAGGCCACGGCCCGCGCCAGCTCGGGCGCGATGACGCCCTGCACCACCGTGCGCACGCCCGCCACCGGCAGCGCGTGACGTACGTTCTGCATCAGGAAGAACAACGCCGCGCCCGCCTCGCGCGGTGCGGGCGTGGCGGGTGTCGGTGCACGATCGAGCTGATCGGGTTGATCGGGTTGATCGGGTTGATCGGGTTGATCGAGTTCGATGGCGTCGACGCCGGTCGTCAGAGGCGGCAATCCGGCCGGCGGCGTGGTGATCGTCATGGGCTCGGAGCGGTCCTGCAATGAACCGCTGCGCTGCCTTCAGTGGCCCTCAGCGGCCGTCAGTCGCCGTCAGTCGCCGAACGAGGCCGCGACACCTGCCGTGCGCGCGAGCGCCGCGACCATCGCGCGCGGTTCGTCCCAGCGGTTGCCCTCGTCCTGCAGCCGCGCCATGGAGAACCCGTCCAGGCGCGCGCGCATGCGCTGCACCACGCTGCCCCACGGCGGCAGCGGATCCGAGCGGATCGGCGAGTACGCCTGCCCCGCATATCCCGTCAGGCGCGCCGCGTCCTGATCGCGCCCTTCCTCGAACGCGAGCCAGGCGAAGACCGGCAGCAGACGGTCGAACGCCTCGCTCTGGGTGTCGCTCTGGCTCTGGACGTCGACCAGAGTCGACGTCCGACCGTCAGTGCGCGCGTCGCTCCCTGCATCGACGCGACTGTCGCGGAACGCGGCGCGCGACGACCTCGGCGCGACGATGCCGGTCAGGACGTCGCGCGCGTCCTCGGTATGTCCCTCGGCCAGCAGCACGGCCGCCAGGCAGCCGAGCACGCGTTGCAGGAACTCGCCGTTGGCCGTGTTGATGCCGCTGGCGCGGCTGGCGCCGTCCTCCCACTGGCGCACCAGCGCCGCGGAGCGCAGCGGCGCGCCGTGCCCGACCTGGAGCTGCATGAGCCGATGCAGATCGTCCAGCACCCATCGGGACGCGCCGATCTCCTGCGCCAGCTGCAGCGACGCGCACATCGCCTCGTCGGCCTCGTCCGCCTGACCCTCGACGCGCCACACGTGCGCGCGCGCCGCCAGTCCCCACAACTTCAGCCGCGCCGCGTGCGCGCCTTCGCAGCGGCCCGCTAGCGCGACCAGCTCGCCCATCGCGTAGCGCATCGCCGCCTGGCTCAGTTCGCGGTCCTCGACCACCTGCCGGCACAGCGCGAGGTAGCGCAGCGCGGGATCGTCCGCCGTGCGCGACACCGTGACGCCGCGCCGGTACCAGATCGCGGCACGCTTCGGATCGTGCGGCGCCAGCAAGCCGGCGTGATCGATGCAGTAGCGCGCCAGCACCGCCGGCGGCAGCTCGGCCGGCAGTTCGGCCTCGTAGGCCGCATGGCGCCACGCGGTCTCGGGCACCAGCGACAGCAGCTCGAACAGGGCGCGCGAATGCGCGAGCAGTCCCAGCCCCCTCACCGGCTCGTGCTCCAGGCACCAGTCGAGCGCCGTGCGCACGTTGCCGAGCTCGGGCGAGAACTCCGCGATCCAGCGCGCGTCCGGCATCATCTGCAGCGCCCGCTCGGCGCGATCGAACAGCTGGCTCATCGCGCGCGCATGCTGGCCGCGAGCGATGTCGACCTCGCCGGTCTCCTCCAGCAGCAGCAGGCCGTAGGCGCGAATGCCGTCGAAGAGCCGATAGCGCGGGCGATCCTCCGCATCGACCTGGACCAGCGAATGGTCCACGAGGCCTTCCAGCGCCTCCGCCACGGTCCACGCGTCGAGCTGACGGTCCGACAACGCGGCCGTCGCCATCTCCAGCGTGAAGCCGCCCTCGAACGGCTCGAGCCGCCGCAGCACCAGTTGCTCCACATCGTCCAGCAGCGCCAGGCTCGCGTCCATGCAGGCGCGCAGCGACTGGTGACGACGCGGTCCCGCCTGCGTCCCGCGCGTCAACAAGCGGTAGCGATCGCTCAGCCGCTCGCACAGCTGATCGATGCCGAACATCGCCAGCCGGCCCGCCGCGAGTTGCAGCGCCAGCGGAATGCCGTCCAGCCGGCGGCACAGCCCCGTCACCTGCGCCACGTTGTGCGCGCCCAGCGCGAAGGGCTGCCCCTGCGCACGCACCTGATCGACGAACAGCGCGACGCTGCCGTGCATCAGCGACTCGTCCACGCCCGCGCCGGGCGGCGGCACCGACAGCGGCGGCGTGCGCAGCACGCGTTCGCCGGGCACGCGCAGCACCTTGCGGCTGGTCACCATCAGCGCCACGTCCTCGGTGTTCTCCAGCACCGCGTGGCAGAAGGTCGCGGCGCGCGCGCCGGCGATCTCCGCGTTGTCCAGCACCAGCAGCAGCGACATCGGCCGCAGCAGCGCCAGCAGGGTCGGCAGGTCGGTCCCCGGATCCAGTCCCAGCGCGGCCGCCACGGCCGGCAGCGGATCGGAGGGATCGTCCCCGCCCAGCAGATCCACCCACACCGCGCCGTCGCGCGCGGCCTGGCGGCGTTCATGCGCGCAGGCCAGCGCGAGCGTCGACTTGCCGACGCCCGGCGCGCCGACCACGGTGACCAGTCGATGACGCACCAGACGGCTCAACAGCGCCTGCAGATCGGCGCCGCGGCCGTGCATCGCGACCGGCGCGGACGGCAACGCGCGCGGACGGACGATCGGGGACGCCGGCATCGCGGACCACGAGGCCCCGACCGCCCGGTCGGTCGGATCGAGGGACGCGTCCTCCTCCTGCCGCAGCGGCAACGCAAATCGATAGCCCTGCCCGGCCACCGTGGCGATGGCTTCGCGGCCCAGCGTGCGGCGCAACGCCGACACATGCACGGCGGCGTTGTTCTCCTCCACGGCCTGACCGGGCCAGACCCGATTCAGCAGTTCGTTCTTGGACACCACCGCGCCGCGGTGCGCGACCAGCACGCCGAGCAGATCCAGCTGCCGGCCGCTGAGCGGCACGGGCACGCCCTCCGACAGGAGGACGCGCGAGGCCATGTCAAGCACGAACCCTTCGAAGCGAAAACGACTCGTCACTTCAGCTTGCCCTTCATGGCTGTCACCGACGGCAGGACCCTGCACGCCGTACGCCATCGCACCCCTTCAACACCTCGCCTTTTGCGAGGAAGGGGTCACGAAAGTGGGCGCGAGTTTAAGGGTGCGTCATGACAACGTCCAGGGAACTCGGGACGTTCCCGAAGGGGGTCAGGACTTGACAGCGCTGACTGTCGTGCACATGTCCGCGGCGTGACGATCGAGGCCGCGAAAGGCGTGCGGATTCCCGCACAGCTGTCAGGAGGATGTCAGAGCGATGGCGCGCAGAAGGCCGCGGATCTGCGTGTTCATGGGGCATCCGGGCCATCGGGTGCGCGCACGTGGTGCAACTTTGGTCATGTCAGCGCGGACCGCCGAGGTCGTAGTTCCAGCGCAACTCACGACCTGCGGGAATGTCCTCCGACGCGCGGAACGCGTGGATGCGTGCGGTCCAGCCGTGACGCAGGCGCACCGCGAAGGCTTCGCCGCGCACGTTGTAGCCGGCGGCCGGATGGCCGCAGGGACGGCCTTGCGCGTCGAAGAGAAACAAGGTGTTCATCAGCGACAGCAGGTTCTCGCCGTTGACGGCCACCGAGCCGATCGGATCGGACGCCGACATCAGGTAGCGGTCGTCGTCGAGCAGGAACAGGTCGACCTCGTCGAGCAGCTGGCCGCCGTACACGCCCAGGCAGGTGCCGGCCGCGATGTCGCGGCGCGCGAACAGCCCGCGTTGTCCGATGAGCGCGGCTTCCTGCGGCGAGCGCAGGTCGGCGGCCTCGATGAGACGCGGTTCCAGAAGGCGCAGCGCCTGCTCGGCGCGGGCGCGTCGACCGACGCGCGCATCGGTGTAGGGGTCGATGTCGGCGAACGCCTCCGCGCGATCGAGCACGTCCACGACGTGGACGACGCCGTGGTCGGCGTCGCGGAACGGCGCATCGCCGGCCTGCCCGGCCGCGTACTCGCGTCGCGCGACGCGGTCGCGATGGCGCAGTCGCACCTGCGCGAGCAATGCGAGCCAGCGCTCGGTGCCGTAGGACATCAGCGCGAGCTGGCGCGCGCGCTCCTCCGTCGACGAGTCCTCGTCGTCCTTGGGCATCAGCGCGAGCACGCGATGCTGGGAGTCCAGCACATGGGCCATGTGCGCGCGACGGCGACGCGGCGAATCGGGCATCGCGTCGATGCGCCGGTAGCCGTCCCACAGCCAGCGGTCCACGTCCGCGCGGTCGGCGCGGTCGTGGGGCAGGACCGTATCGATGAGCACCTCGTCCATGGGGTCTCCGGAGGATGGAGGACCGAGTCTGGACCTCCCCCCGCCGGAGATCGCCGCGAAGGCGAAGCGAACGCCTCGCCCCCGAAGACGTCGCTTACTGCGTCTTCGACGCCGTCACCAGCCGATCCATCGCCTGGGCCGGCGTGATCGAGTCGCTGTTCCAGAACTGGCTGACGACGTCCTTCATCGCGCCTTCGGCCGATGCACGGACGGCCATGCCGTGCGCGATCGAGGGCAGCAGCGTGTTGGCCTTGCCCGCTTCGGCGAAGTCCGCGGCCGAGGCCTTGGCGCAGTCGTCGTACTTGGCCAGGCTCACGCCCTTGCGCACGGGGATCGATCCCTTCTCGAGATTGAAGGACTCCTGCACCGCCGGCGACAGGATGGCCGAGGCCATGTCGCGTTGCGCCTGCTGGTTGGCGTCGCCCTTGACCTTGAACATCGCGAACGAGTCGACGTTGAAGGTGTAGGACTTGGCCGTCCCCGGCGCGGGCACGCACAGGAAGTCCTTGCCCGCCGTCTTGCCGGCGGCGAGGAACTCACCCTTGGCCCAATCGCCCATGATCTGCATGGCCGCCTCGCCCTTCATCACCATCGCGGTGGCGAGGTTCCAGTCGCGGCCCGGCGCGTTGCGGTCGGTGTAGGCCTTCAGGCGGCGGAAGGTCGTCAGCGACTTCTCCATCGTCGGGCTCTTCAGGCTGGCGGGGTCGAGCTGGATCAGCGCCTTGCGGTAGAACTCCGGCCCGCCGGTGCCCAGCACCACGGTCTCGAAGGTGGTGAAGTCCTGCCAGGACTGGCCGCCGTGCGCCAGCGGCGTCACGCCGGCCTTCTTCAGCGCGTCGGCCGCGACGAAGAATTCGTCCCAGGTCGTCGGCGGCTTCACGCCGGCCTTGCGCATCACCTCGGGGTTGATCCACAGCCAGTTGACGCGGTGCACGTTGACCGGCACCGCGATGTAGTGGCCCTTGTACTTGACGATGTTGCTGATCACCGGCAGCAGCAGGTCGTCCCAGTGCTCGGCCTTGGCGACGTCGTCGATGTTGGCGAGCATGCCCTCGGCCGCCCAGTCCTGCAGCAACGGGCCCTTGATCTGCGCGGCCGTGGGCGCGTTGCCCGAGATGGCGCGCGACTTCAGGACCGTCATCGCCGCGTCGCCCGCGCCGCCGGCCACGGCGAAGTCCTTCCACTTGTGGCCCTTGGCCTGCAGCTGGTCCTTCAGGCCGGAGATGGCCTTGGCTTCGCCGCCGCTGGTCCACCAGTGCAGGACCTCCAGGTCGCCGGCGTGCGCGGGGCCGGCCGCGACCGCCATCGTCGCCAGGGCGGCGGCGGCCAGCAGGGCGCGGCGGGTCCACGGGGTGTTCGTCGTCTTCTTGATCGATGTCTTCATCGTTGTCTTCATCGTTGTCTCCTCTTGTCTCCGGGGATGGAGTGGTTGTCGTTGATCGACGGGATGGAAGGTCAGGCAACCCCTTCCGCTTGAAGCTGGTCGAACAGGCGCTGCACGGTCGCCGCCTCCGGCGGCGTGGCGCCGCGATGCAGGCAGGCGGCGGAGCCGGCCGCGAGCGCCGCGTGCAGGTGCGCGCGCAACGGACGCTCCGGATGCCGGTGCAGGCTGTGCAGCAGTCCCGCGACCGCGGCATCGCCCGCGCCGACGGTGTCGGCGACGGTCACCGCGGGCGCGCGCGCCATGCAGGCCGCGTCGCCGCGCGACAGGTAGGCCACGCCGCCGCCGCGTGTCAGCAGGTACAGCGCCTCCGGATTGAACGCGCGCAGCCGCGTCATCGCGTCGTCGAGTTCGAATCCGGGGAACAGGCCGCGCAGGTCGTCGTCGGACACCTTGATCACATCGGCCAGCGCACACATGCGGCGCAGCGTCGGCTCATAGCCCTGCGCCATCAGGTTGCGGAAGTTGGGGTCGTAGCTGATGGACACGCCCTGCCCCTTCAGGCGCTCCGCCAGCGCGACCAGCCGCGAGGCCAGCGGCTCGCGCGCCAGGCTGATGCCGCCGAAGTGCGCGCGCTGCGCCTGGCCGGACCAGCCGGCGGGCAGCGCGTCCGGATCGAAGTGGAGATCGGCGCTGTCCCCGCCGACGAAGAAGTAGCGCGGCGGCTCGCCCTGCTCGACGATGGCCAGCAGCGGCGCGCGGTCGACCTGCTGCATCAGCCGGGTGTCCAGGCCGACGGCGGCGCTCGCACGCACGAGTTCGTCGCCGAACAGGTCTCGGCTCACCGCACCGGCGAAGGCGGTGCGCCCGCCCAGCGCCGCCAACGCGCGCGCCACGTTCCAGGTCGAGCCGCCGACGCGGCTGATCCACTGGTCGGGCGCCTGCTGCAGCATGTCGGTCAGCGCCTCGCCGATGCACAGGAGTTCGGGCGCGTCACGCATGATCCGCACCCCGCATGCCCACGCCGTCCAGCACGTCGACGATGTCGTAGCACGCGCCCATCGTGTGGTAATCGACCTTGCCCGCCGGGCTCTTCTCGTCGCTGTACTTGCGGTTCTCGCCGTCGAGGATGCGGTACCACGCGCCATGCGCGTGGTCGACGAAGTGCGTCCAGCTGTAGGCCCACAGGCGCTGGTACCAGTCCCAGTAGACGGTGTCGCCGGTGCGCGCGGCCAGCCGCGCGGCGGCCGCGGCGCTTTCGGCCTGCACCCAGAAGTACTTGTCCGCGTCGCAGATGCTCAGGTCCGGCGCCAGCGAATAGCACAGCCCGCCGTGTTCGGCGTCCCAGCCGCGGCGCACGGCCACGAGGAACAGTTTGGTCGCCGTCGGCAGCACCCAGCTCAGGTCCTGGTCGAGGTGCTCGCTGCGCGCTTCGAGTTGAAGCAGCAGCTTGGTCCACTCGGTGAAATGGCCCGGCTGGTAGCCCCAGGGACGGAAGAGATTCGCCGGGTCGTCACGGTTGTAGAGCCAGTCCGGCTGCCAGTGCGCGTCGTAGTGCTCCCAGACCAGGCCGCCGCAGCGTTCCGCCTGGCGGCGGGTGATGTGCTGCGCCACCAGCGCGGCGCGCTCCAGGTAGCGACGCTCGCCCGTCGCGTCGAAGGCGGCCAGCAGCGCCTCGCACGCATGCATGTTGGCGTTCTGGCCGCGGTACGGCGACAGCACGTGCCACTGCGGGCTCGCCTCGTCGGCGTAGAGGCCGGCGGCCTCGTCCCAGAAGCGTTCCTCCATCAGCGCGAAGGTCTCGGCGATCCACGGCCGCGCCTCGTCCACGCCGGCCATCGCCGCATGCGCATAGGCCAGCAGCACGAAGGCCAGGCCGTAGGCATGGCGCGTCGCGTCCAGCACTTCCGCCTTGCCGTCACGCCAATCCAGCAGCCAGGCGTAGCCGCGCAGCGCGTCGTCGAAATGCGCCTCGCGCAGGAAACGCACGCCGTGCCTCACCCCGTCGAGGTAGGCCGCGTCGCCGAAGCGCCGGTACGCCATCGCGTAGGTGAAGACGTAGCGCGTGCTGCTGACCAGGTGGCGCTGATGCGCGTCGTAGACGGTGCCGTCGTCCTTGAAGAAGTGGAAGAAGCCGCCGCTCGGGTCGATGGCGCGCGGATGGTAGAAGTCCATCGTGTGCCGCGCGTGGGTCAGCAGCACCGCGCGGGAACGGAAGTCGGGCAGATCGCGCTTCACTGAAGATGGGGTCTCTGTCATGCGATGAGGGGATGGGGAGAGGGGAAAATGGGGAGATGAGGGTCAGTCGTTGCTGCTGGTGCTGTCGCGCACGATCAGCTCCACGGGCAGCGTGAGTTCGAGCGGCTCGTCCGCCGGCGTGCCGAGCAGCAGCTCCACACCCTTGGCGCCCAGCGATTCCTTGTCGACGCGCACGGTGCTCAGCGGCGGATGGGCGACGGAGGCGCCGCCGATGTCGTCGAAGCCGACGACGGCGATGTCTTCGGGAATGCGCAGTCCCTCGTTCAGGCACTGACGCATCGCCACCAGCGCCGCGCTGTCGTTGAAGCAGACGACCGCGTCGGGCCGCTTGCGGCGTTCGAGCAGCACGCGCATCGCGGCGATGACGCCGGCTTCGCCGTCGCCCAGCTGCGGCGCGATGACCTCCAGATCGGGATCGGCCTGGACCTGCGCCTCGAACAGCGCGCGCCGGTAGCCGCGGGCGCGCTGCTCCAGGCTGTAGTGGGCCGGCGATCCGGAAATCAGCCCGATCGTGCGCCGGCCGCTGCGCAGCAGGTGGCTGGTCGCGAGGAAGCTGCCGTGCTGGTGGTCTGGATTCACCGAGGTCATCCCGCGCCGGTGCAGGTCGACCAGCACCGTCGGCTTGCCGCTGCGCTTGAGCGTGTCCAGCACCTCGGGCTCGAAATAACCGACGCACAGGAACGCGTCCAGCTGGTGCCCGCGGGTCTGCTCGACGATCGGCTGGCCGGGACCGGCGACGATGAAGGACAGCGACAACCCCTCGCGTCGGCAGACCTGCTCCGCGCCGTGCAGCACGGCGGAGAAGAACGGGCTGGACGCCAGCGTGTTGTGCTGGCTGTGCAGCAGGAAACCGATGCGGCGGACCTTGTTCTTGCGCAGCTGCGCGAAGTCGTAGCCCAGCCGGACGGCGGTGTCGCGGACGACCTGGCGGGTCTCCTCCGACAGCCCGGACTGGTTGCGAAGCCCGCGCGAGACGGTGCCGATGGACAGGCCGGACGCCTTGGCGATATCGCGGATGGTGATGCTGCTCATGGGTTGCGGCGATTCTTGGAGGGCCCTTTTCAGGGGTCAACAAAGTCCCGCGAGTTTCCCAAGTGTTTAGGCCGCCGCGCTAAACATCACCTTCCCGACCTCGATCTCCGTGTTCAGCGCCCCTGCCCTGGCGCCTCCGGCAGATAGGGCCACGCCACCACGACGGCGATCATCATGGGCGCGGCGACCAGCGCGGCCGCCAGCGGCGGCTCGAAGCCGACCGCCAGCAGTCCCGTGGTCACGAGCGCGCCGCCCGCGCCCGCGAAGCCATAGATCGCCCGGAGGGCGCGCGTGCAGCCCTGGCGGATCGACACGGCGAGCGCCTCGGCCGACGCCTGCATCGCCACGTCCAGCGCGCCGGCGACGACACCGGCCATGAACAGGCCGGCGGCCAGCAAGGCCGGGGATCCCGCGAACGCCACCGCGGGCGGCAGCAGCGCCGCCCCCAGGCCGGCGACGAGCACCTGCCGCCGCGCGCCGATCCGGGACCATCCGGCGCCCAGGCCCCGGGCGCCGAGCCACGCGCCCGCCGTCAGCGAGAGCACGGCTGTGGCGAGCTCCGCCGCGTCGAGTGCCAGGTGATGCGCCAGGCAAGGCAGGAGCGCCAGGACGCTGGCGATCCCGCAGCCGGCGACGATGAAGGCCAGGCGCACGGCCAGTCGCGCTTCCGGCCGATCCCCGGCGGACTCCAAAAAGGACCAGCCGTCGTCCAAGGCGCTCATCCCGCCGGATCGACCGGCAGCACCTCGGCCCCGCCCTTGCGCAGCGCCTTCAGGACGCCCGCGCCGGCATCGCGCTCGATGACGATCGTGTGCAGCGCCTCCAACCCCGCGACCCGGTGGGCCGCCGCTGCCTGCAGCTTGTCGCTGGTGACCAGGCCGACGACGTGGCGGCTGCGCTCGACGAGCGTGCGCTTGAACGCGGCTTCCCGGAAGTGCGTCGTCAGGATCCCGTCGCTCATCGACAGCGCGCACACGCCGACGAAGCCGCGATCCACGCGCAGACGCGACAGGCTGTCCACCGCCGCCGCGTCGACGCAGCCGCCCAGATGCGGATCGACCTCCCCGCCGATCATCAGCAGGCGCAGGTCCTGACGCCGCAGCACGGCGGCGGCCACGTCGACCGCATTGGTCGCGACCGTCAGATCCGCGTCTTCCGGCAGGAACTCGACCAGCGCGAGGTTGGTGCTGCCGGTGTCGAGGAACACCAGCTCGCCCGGCCGGACGGTGGCCGCGCCGGCCCGCGCCAATGCCGACTTGCGTACCGGCGCCTCCTTCATCCGCGCCGCGAGCGGCCGGTCGTTGGCCGCGATCGGCACCGCGCCGCCGTAGACCCGCCGGCACAGGCCGTCCGCGGCCAGCGCGCGGAGGTCGCGGCGGATGGCGTCCTCGGACAGGGTGAATTCGGTCGCCAGATCGGCCGCGACCACGGCCTGACCGGCGGAGAGCCGCTCCGCGATGACGCGGCGGCGGGCGTGAGGAAGATCGGCGAGCGACATGGCGTCCCAGCAAGGTGAAACGCGATTTTGCACGTTTTCAATCGTTCATGCACATTCATGCACGATTTTCAATATTCGCCGTCACCGACGGCGACGCCTTCAGTTCCGTTTTCAGCTCCGCCCTGGAGCACCGTCGCAGTGGTGAAGCACGTGCCGATGGAACTGGTCGTGCAGGTTCATCGCGCTGCTCCCCGCGATGCCGTCGAAGTGGTATCCGACGCCCACACCGTGCAGGCCCGGCAGCAGGCCTCGCAGGCCCGCGACGGGATCGCCCGTCGGAGAAAAGCTCTGCACCAGGTCCTTGGCGCGTGCCAGGTTGCCGGGCGGCAGCTGCTTGACCAGGCGGTCGCTCAGATGGGCCGGACAGAACGCCGTGACCGGCACCGGCGTCCCGGCGCTCAAGGCGGCGTACATCGCTTCGCCGCCGCCCTTGGAATGACCGACCACACGAACGGTGAAGCCCTGGAACGCCGGATTGCCCGCCGCCAGTTCCTGCACTGTCGCCAGCAGGGTCCGGGCCTGGCGATAGCTCTTGGGCGTGCCGCCGAGACCGGCGTAGAGATTCGCACCCCATTGCGACAGCGTCGACATGAAATTCCGACCGGGCCTGGAGCGTTCCGACAGCGTCGAGCCGGTCTTCTTGCCCGCCGTGGTGCCGCCGAACGAGAGCACCAGCTCGCGCTGGCCGCGGTTGTGGAACAGCACCGCCGCCAGCCCGCTGTCGCGGTCGACGATGGCTCCGGAACCGGCCTGGACGCCGGCGTTCTTGAGGCCCATCTGCTCGCGCAGCGACGCGGCCGTGTCGTCCGCAAGCACCCAGCCGTCCGTCAGTGCCTTCTGGTCGCGGTGATAGGGATAACTCGCCAGCAGCGCGTCGCTGCGCAAGCGGGCCAGCGAGATCGGGTCGGTCGGCATCTCGCCTCGCTCGTAGTGTCCCGTCCGGGGCAGGGGCGGCTGCTTCAACGTCTTCAGGGGAGCGGCGCCCGGCCGTGCGCCATCGCGCCGGCGGATCGCCCCCCGACGATGGAGTCCGCCGACACCCTCTGAGGCTCCACCGCCTTGGCGCAGACCTGTCAGTCCCGAGGAAGTCTTCGACGGCGACGATGACTGCGACCACGCCCGGGGTCGTTCGCTGTCGGGCGCGGTCGCCGTGGGGGTCCAGGCGACGTTCGACGTGGAGGACGTGACGGCACTCATCGCGCACCCCGGCTGGCGCGCAGCAGCAGCGCGGCGGTTCCGGCGCCGAAGGACCGATCGCCGGCGGCATCGGAGCGCACGATCGCCGCCAGGTCCATCAGCGCCTCGATGCGATCGGCCAGCCCCTCCGCGTCGTCGTCGAGCGGGTACTCCCGGATCAGCACGAACTGGCGCCGCAGCCCGTCCGCGGCGATCACGGCGCCGTCCAGCGCCGCGCGGTCCGCATTGAAGCGCAGCAGTCGCAAGGCCAGCGCGCCGCCCGTGTCTTCCTGCGGGATGGCCATCACCCGCGCCACCAGGACCACCGAATCGCCGGCCTCCGACATCTCGGCGACGAGCTGGACGGCCTCCCCCGCATCGATCAGGACCAGCAGCCCGTCCCGGGCTTCGAGCGGCGTGGCGGTGCGTTTGGACAGGGCGGCGAGAAGTTCGCTGAAACGCCCGGAGCTTGTGGACGGATCGGTCATGGCGAGGCTGCAGGGTGGAAAACCGTGTCAGTCGCCAAGCTCCCCGGGATGTTCTATGAGCAGGCCTCCCCTCTATTTGCGTTTCACTCGATCTGCACGTTCGCTTCCTTGACGAGCTTCGCGAACTTGCCCGTCTCATTGCGGATCTGCGTCGCCAGCTGCTCGCTGGTGCCGCCGGTGGTCTCGGCGCCTATCTCCTCCATGCGCTTGCGGAACTCGGGCGCCTGCAGGACCTTGACCATTTCGGTGTTCAGCTTCGTCACGATGTCCTTGGGCGTGGCCGCCGGCGCGAGCACGCCGAACCAGGTGCCGATGTCGAAGCCCTTCAGGCCGGCCTCCTCCAGCGTGGGCACGTCGGGCAGCGCGCTGGAGCGCCGGGCCGTGGTCACCGCCAGCGCGCGCAGCTTGCCGGCCTTGATGTGCGGCAGCACCGGGGTCACGGTGTCGAAGGACATCTGGATCTGGCCGCCGAGCAGGTCCGTGGCCAGCGGCCCGCTGCCCTTGTAGGGCACGTGCAGCAGCGTCGTGCCGGTGAGGTTCTGGAACTGCGTGCCGATCAGGTGCTGCGCCGTGCCGTTGCCGTTGGAGCCGTAGGTCCACCCGCCGGGCTTGGCCTTGAGCTGCGCGACCAGTTCCTGCACCGTCTTGGCGGAGGTCTGGCTGGCGTTGACGACCAGCACGTTGGGGACCAGCGCGATGCCGGTGATGGGGACGAAGTCCTTCTGGAAGTCGTAGGGCAGCTTCTTGTAGACGCTGCTCGCGATGGTGTGGTGGACCGCGCCGATCAGCAGCGTGTAGCCGTCGGGCTTGGCCTTGGCGACGTAGTCGGCGCCCAGCGTGGCGCCGGCGCCGGGCCGGCTTTCGACGATCACCGGCTGGCCCAGGCTCTGCTGGAGTTTCTCGGCCAGCGCGCGGGCCAGGACGTCCGTCGTTCCACCGGCCGGGAACGGCACGATCAGGGTGATGGGCTTGGCGGGCCAGGGTTGGGCGAGCGCCGGTGACGCGATGCCGAGCGCGCCGGCGGCCGCGGCGATCGCCGAGGCCGCGATTAGCAGCCGACGGCGGAAGGAGGTCGGAACTTGGCTCATGGTTTGTCTCCTGGTCGATGGCTCTGACGGCCATTCGAAGGGTGGTACTGCGTGAGACCGCAGCCCTCACCCCCGCCCTCTCCCGCAAGCGGGAGAGGGAGTGAGAATGCACCGAGCCATTCGACTCAGGAGCACTGGGGTGGCCCCCTCTCCCGCTTGCGGGAGAGGGCGGGGGTGAGGGCCAGCGGCGGTGGAAGTCAGGAGCGTCAGCGGGGTTGGCGAAGCGCCGCCACGACGGCGGCGGTGACGTCGGTCGTCTTCGCCTTGCCGCCGAGGTCGCCGGTGTGCAGCGCGGGATTCGCCGTGACGGCCTCGATCGCGCGCATCAGCCGTCCGGCGGCGTCGTGCTCGCCGAGGTGCTCCAGCAGCATCACCGCGGACCAGAAGGTGCCGACGGGGTTCGCCAGGCCCTTGCCCATGATGTCGAAGGCCGATCCGTGGATGGGCTCGAACATCGACGGATAGCGGCGTTCCGGATCGATGTTGCCGGTGGGCGCGATGCCCAGGCTGCCGGCCAGCGCCGCCGCGAGGTCGCTGAGGATGTCCGCATGCAGGTTGGTCGCGACGATGGTGTCCAGCGTCGCGGGCTTGTTGACCATGCGCGCGGTCGCCGCGTCGACCAGTTCCTTGCCCCAGGTCACGTCGGGGAAGTCCGCCGCGACCTGCGCCGCGATCTCGTCCCACATCACCATCGCGTGGCGCTGCGCGTTGCTCTTGGTGATCACCGTCAGCAGCTTGCGCGGCCGCGACTGCGCCAGCTTGAACGCGTAGCGCATGATGCGTTCGACGCCGGTCCGGGTCATGATGGACACGTCGGTGGCCGCCTCGATCGGATGGCCCTGGTGGACGCGGCCGCCGACGCCGGCGTATTCGCCTTCCGAGTTCTCGCGCACGATCACCCAGTCGAGGTCCTTGGGCCCGCAGCGCTTGAGCGGCGCGTCGATGCCGGGCAGCACGCGGGTCGGGCGCACGTTGGCGTACTGGTCGAAGCCCTGGCAGATCTTCAGCCGGAGGCCCCACAGCGTGATGTGGTCGGGGATGTCGGGATCGCCGGCGGAACCGAACAGGATCGCGTCCTTGTCGCGCAGCGCCGCCAGGCCGTCGGCCGGCATCATCTCGCCGTGCGCGCGGTACCAGTCGCCGCCCCAGCCGAAGTCCTCGAACTCGAAGCGGAAGCGGTCGGTCGTCGCGGCCAGCGCCTCCAGGACCTCGCGGCCCGCGGGGATCACTTCCTTGCCGATGCCGTCGCCGGGGATGGTGGCGATGCGATAGGTCTTCATGGGGGTCGGTCTCCAGGTGATTCCAGGTGATTCCAGGTGATTGCACGTGATTGCAGGTGATGTCGGGAAACTGCTGCACCGACTCTAGGAGGGCCCTGCCTGCCGGATCGCGGCTAAAGTCAACCCGTCTTCAACCTGGATTCAACAATCCGCAAGGCCCCTGCCATGGCTTCAAGAACCTCGCCGCGCGTCGCCGCCGCCGACGCCATCGCGCCGGCGGACCTGGGCTTCTTCTCCACGCTGTGCAGCGCCGGCAGCCTGAGCGCGGCGGCGCGCGAGCTCGGCGTCACCACGGCGGCGGTGAGCAAGCATCTGACGCAGATGGAGAGCCGGCTGGGCACGGCGCTGCTGAGCCGGACCACGCGGCGGATGAGCCTGACGCAGGAAGGCGAGCTCTACCTGGAGCACGCCCGGCGGATCCTCGCGTCCATCGACGATCTGCAGGAGGTGATGAGCGCCAGCGGCGGCACGGCCAGCGGCCTGCTGCGCGTGAACGCGACGCTGGGATTCGGGCGGACGCACATCGCGCCGCTGATCTCGGCGTTCGTGCGCCAGCATCCGAAGCTGCAGGTGCAGCTGCAGCTGTCGGTCAATCCGCCGCCGCTGCACGAGGACGCCTTCGATGTCTGCATCCGTTTCGGACCGCCGCCGGACGCGCGGGTCATCGCAAGGCGGATCGCACCGAACCGGCGTCTGCTGTGCGCCTCACCGGCCTATCTGAGCAAACACGGGACGCCGAAGACGCCGGCGGAACTGGTCCGGCACGACTGCATCGGCATCCGTCAAGGCGAGGAGGCGTACGGCCTGTGGCGGCTGTCTTCCAAGCGCGGCCGCAAGACGGTCACCGAAGCGGTGAAGACGCGCGGCGCGTTGACGACGAACGACGGCGAGATCGCGGTGAACTGGGCGCTCGACGGCCACGGGATCCTGATGCGCGCGGAATGGGACATCGCGCGTTATCTCGCGAGCGGTCGATTGGTCCAGGTCTTGCCGGAGTGGGAGACGCCCGACGCAGACATCTATGCGGTCTACCCGCAGCGGGTCCAGGGCACCGCGCGGGTGAGGCAGTTTGTGGCGCATCTGGCCAAGGCGTTGGGCAAGCCGGGTTGATCGGCTCCCCGCCCGCCGCAGCGACGCGGATCATCGGCGTTCAACCATGCAGGCGCGTCGTGATGAGCGGCGCTATCGCAACGATGACGGTGACGCCCAGCGTAGCCAGGCTGACCGCCATGCCGATCGACCACTTCATGGCGCTCGCGATCATGACCCGCATGTCGACGCGAAGGTCGCCATGGGTCTTGTACATATCGGCGCGGAGAGCGCCGAGGCCCTCCTTCATTTCCGCGCGCAGCTCGCCGAAGCCTTCCTTCATTTCTCCGCGAAGCTGCTCCAGCTGGGCACGAGTGGCCAGCGTCGGCAGGACCGCCTCGATCGCCTGGACACGTGCCGCCATCTCGGTATCGGTCCTTGCGACGCGTTCGGCGGCGCCGCTCTCATAGGGATTCATCTGCATCATCTTTTTCCTCGATCAACAGCGGACCCCCGCCCGCCATGGAGAGCCACTCTGCCACCGCCGATCGCGCCCAAAATCGAAAACGGACCCTCTTCCCCCATCAGTCGGTCTCAATCTGGAATCTCGTTGCGGCGCGTCAAAGGATGGCGAGAAAAATCATCCGGATGGGGGTGTGAATCGCTCGCGACGGTGGCCCCATTGGGGGATGGAGGCAACGCCTGGCCCCGTCCTACACTCGTCTGACACACGGTCCTCGGCCCCAGCAGGTGGCGTCGGAGGGACCTGCATCCAGGGAGCCCTCACATGCCCAAGATCACGCGTCGCGCCGGCTTGCGCGCCTCCGCGGCACTGGCCACCGCAGGCCTGTCGAGCCCATGGCGCGCCTTCGCGCAGGCATCGTCGCCCGCGCCCTCCGCTGACCGAGCGGCAAGCGCCGCCGTGGCCGCCGTGGCCGCCGTGGCCGCCAGCACTGCAGCGGCATCCACTCGCGATCAGCCTCAGCACGAGGGCCCTGAAGGCGCCCTGCTCGCCGAACGGCTGAAGTACGAAGGTGTCGCGCTCGCGGCGATGCGCATCCGTGACGGCGTGACCATCTTCAGCGGCGCCAGCGCCCGCGGGCCGGTGCCGGATCCGCAGGCGCTGTTCGAGCTGGGCTCGATCACGAAGACCTTCACCGCGTTGCTGCTCGCGGACGCGGTGACCCGCGGCCTGATCAAGCTCGACGATCCCGTCGAGGCCGCCCTGCCCGACCGTCTCCGGCTGCGCGACAGCCAGGACACGCCGCTGCGCTGGGTGGATCTGGCGACGCAGCGCTCGGGACTGCCGCGCCTGCCGTCGAACCTGATCGTCCGTCCGGACGACGGCAACCCCTATGCCGCCTACGACTGGACGCAGATGGCCGCGTTCCTGTCGGACTGGAAGGCCACCCGGCCACGCGACACCGCGTACGAGTATTCGAACCTCGGCTTCGGCCTGCTCGGCCAGGCGCTCGGCTTCCTGCAGCAGCGCGACTACGCGGCGCTGCTGCGCGAGCGCGTGCTGGTGCCGCTGGGCATCGCGGACCAGATCTTCCTGAGCCCGCCGCCCGGCCGGCGCTTCCTCGACGGACACGACAAGTCCGGCAAGCCGGTCGACCACTGGACCTTCCGCCCGGCGATGGCGGGCGCGGGCGCGCTGCTCGGCAGCACGCGCGGGGTGGCGCGTTATGCGCAGGCAGCGCTCGGGCAGTTCGACCATCCGCTGAAGGAGGCGTTCGCGTTGTGCCTGCGCCGGCACGGCGCGCGCGACGTCCCGGGTGCGGGCATCGGCCTCGCATGGAACGGCGGCGTGCTGCCCGGTCGCATCGCGTTCAATCACGACGGCGCGACCTTCGGCTTCAGCAGCTCGCTCTGGCTGGATCCGGCCAAGGGAAACGCCTCGGCGGCGCTCGCGAACGCAGGCATGGGCATCGCGGACCTGGCGCTGCATCTGCTGGAGCCGGCCATCCCGCCGGCGGACATGTCCTTGACGCGCCAGGCCACGGTGACGCTGACGCCCGAACAGCTCAAGCCGCTCGAAGGCGTGTATGTGCTGTCGCCGTCGATGAAGATCACCGTGCATGCCGAAGGCGAGCGGCTGTTCGCGCGCGCGACCGGGCAGCAGGGCTTCGAGCTCTTCGCGAAAGCGCCGCTGGTGTTCTTCGCCAAGGTCACGCCGCTGGAGATCGTGTTCGATCCCGGAAAACCTGGGGAAGGCGACGACCGCAGGGCGCCGGCGCTGACCGTCAGGCAGGCGGGCAGAAACACCCGCGCACCGCGGGAGCCGTGAGTCTGTCCGGCATCCCTCCGCTGCATCCTGTGAGCCCCGTCGGACGGTCTGTCGCACGGCCTGGGCGATGAGGCATCGCGCGGGCTAAGGTGACGTCGTGCCGCGTGGATCGAACACGATCGTCTCCGCCACCTTCTCCCTCGCTTTCTGCGTCACCCGCTGCATCAAGGAGTGCGTCATGGGCTTCGTCGGCCTGCTGTTCTGGTTGCTGCTCTTCGTGTTGTGCTGGCCGCTGGCCCTGCTGGCGCTGGTCCTGTGGCCGATCGTCTGGCTGCTGACCTTGCCGTTCCGCCTGATCGGCCTCAGCGTGGAAGCCGTGTTCGCGCTGCTCAAGGCGATCCTGTTCCTGCCGGCCCGGATGCTGGGCGGACGTCCATGACATGAGCGCCACGCGCGGCCACGACCGTCCGAGCCCCCGTCGACTCAGTAGTGCACGACGGAGCGGATCGACTTGCCCTCGTGCATGAGGTCGAAGGCGTCGTTGATGCCGGTGAGCGGCATGGTGTGGGTCACGAACGGCGCGAGCTGGATGTCGCCGCGCATGGCGTCCTCGACCATGCCCGGCAGCTGCGAGCGGCCCTTGACGCCGCCGAAGGCCGTGCCCTTCCAGGTGCGGCCCGTGACCAGCTGGAACGGCCGCGTCGAGATCTCCTGACCCGACCCCGCCACGCCGATCACGATGGACTGGCCCCAGCCGCGGTGCGCGCATTCGAGCGCCGCGCGCATCACGTTGACGTTGCCGATGCATTCGAACGAATGGTCCACGCCCCAGCCGGTCATCTCCACGATCACCTGCTGGACGGGCTTGTCGAAGTCCTTCGGGTTCACGAAGTCGGTGGCGCCGAAGACCTTGGCCAGCTCGAACTTCGACGGGTTGGTGTCGATCGCGATGATGCGGCCGGCCTGCGCCAGCTTCGCGCCCTGGATCACCGCCAGGCCGATGCCGCCCAGGCCGAACACGGCGACCGAGTCGCCCGGCTGCACCTTGGCGGTGTTCTTCACCGCGCCCAGGCCGGTGGTCACGCCGCAGCCCAGCAGGCAGACCTGCTCGGGGTTGGCGTCCGGGCTGATCTTGGCCAGCGACACCTCGGCCACGACGGTGTACTCGCTGAAGGTCGAGCAGCCCATGTAGTGGTAGACCGGCTTGCCCTCGTAGGAGAAGCGCGTCGTGCCGTCGGGCATCACGCCCTTGCCCTGCGTCGCGCGCACGGCCACGCACAGGTTGGTCTTGCCGGACTGGCAGAACAGGCACTCGCCGCATTCGGCGGTGTAGAGCGGGATCACGTGGTCGCCGGGCTTGACGCTGGTGACGCCCTCGCCCACCTCGACGACGATGCCCGCGCCTTCATGGCCGAGCACCGCGGGGAACAGGCCTTCCGGATCGTCGCCGCTGAGCGTGAACGCATCCGTGTGGCACACGCCGGTGTGGGTGATCTTCACCAGCACCTCGCCCTTGCGGGGCGGCTCGACGTCGATCTCGACGATCTGCAGCGGCTGTCCGGCGGCGAACGCGACGGCGGCACGGGATTTCATGGGGTGGGCCTTTCAGGAGAATGGGAATGCGGACGCGTCCGCAAAGGACGCGTCGGTTCGAACCAGTCTATCGCGAGCGCTCCGGCGCGTGCGCGCTCTTCAGACGCCGCGCTCCGCGTCGACATGACGGCTGGCGAGCAGCGCCGCCTCCACGCGGCTGCGGACCTGCAGCTTCTGCAGGATGTTGGTCACGTGGTGCTTGATCGTCTTCTCCGACAGGAACAGCGTGTCGCCGATCTCGCGGTTGGTCTTGCCGCCGCCGATCAGCGACAGGATGCGGCGTTCCCGGTCGGTCAGTTCCTGCAACGGATCCGGCGCCTTGCGCTGGGTCAGCGACACCAGCATCTCCGCCGCGATGGTCGGCGACACGTACACCTCGCCGGCGACGGCCGCGCGCAGCACGCCGGCCAGTTCCTTGCCCGAGACCCCCTTGAGCACGTAGCCGCGCGCACCCGCCTTGAGCGCGGCGAGCAGCTTGTCCTTGTCCTCCGACATCGTCAGCATCACGATCGCCGTCGCCGGACAGGCCATCGCGATGCGCTCGGCCGTCGTGATCCCGTTCCAGCCCGGCATGCTGATGTCCAGCAGCACGGCGTCGGGCAGCAAGGCCTGCGCCAGCGCCAGCGCCTCCTCGCCGGACGCCGTCTCACCGACGACCCGGAATCCCGGATCCAGCGCCAGCGAATGCACCACGCCCTGGCGGAACAGCGGGTGGTCGTCGACCACCAGCACCTCGATCGCGTCAGCGCTCATCGTTCGTCCTCGTCATGTTCCTGCCGTCCTCGCCACCGGGACGTGCCGTCGACGGCAGGTCCACCCGGATCCTCGTGCCCTGCCCCGGCGCGCTGCTCACGCCGAAGGTGCCGCCCTGCGACTCCACGCGCTGGCGCATGCCGCTCAGGCCCAGGCGCCGATGGGCGCGTGCCTGCGCGGGATCGAAGCCCGGACCGTCGTCGTCCACGGCGAGCCGGATGCCGCCCGCATCGGTGCGCAGCTCGACGAGGCAGCGGCTGCCGCGTGCGTGCCGGAACACGTTCGCCAGCGATTCCTGCAGCAGGCGGTACAAGGTCGTCTTGATCCGCAGCGGCGCCGGCTGGTCCGGATCGACCGCCGTCTCCAACGTCACGATCACGGCGCCCCGCGTCTTCGCCTCGAAATCGCGGACCACGCGCGCCGCGACGGCGTCGAGCGCCAGCGGCTCCAGTTCCGGCAGTTCGAGGTCCGCGGAGATCGCCCGCAGGTCCCGCATGGCGGCCTGCACGGCGTCGCTGATGCGGTCCAGGTCCGGCAGGAGCGCGGCGCCGACGGATGGCCCGAAGGCTCCGGCGACATCAGCGTCAGCGCCGCCCACGGCGGCGTCCGTCTGCGCATCGCGCAGGTTCTTGATCTGCATCAGCGCGAACCCGAGGTCCTGACTCGGACCGTCGTGCACGTCGGCCGAGACGCGCTGCAGCAGCGCCTCGTGGGTCGAGATCGCGTCCTCGGCCGCGCGTCGCACGCGGGCGTTCAGCGCGTCGTTCTGCGCATGCATCGCGGTCAGCTGCATCAGCCGCTCGCGCAGCTCGTTGCGCTGGTTGACGATGGTCTGGCTGCCTCGGCGCACGAGCAGGAACAGCAGCAGGTAGGTCGCCAGCATCGTGCCCGCGACGATCAGCCAGCCGCGCCGCTGCGCGCTGCCCGCTTCGCGGTCGATCTCGTCGGGCATCTGGTAGAACTCGGCGATTGCACCGATGTGCCCGCGCCCGGCGGTGTGGATGGGCGTGTAGGTCTCGATCATCCGTTCCAGCGGCTGGCCGTGATCGGTCTGCCGGCGGCCGCGTCGCACGCTGATCTCGGAATAGACGCTGCCGGCCGCGGCGATCTCCAGTCCTTCGTCGATCTCCAGCTTCTGGCCGACGCCTTCGCCGTCGCTGCTGAACAGGACGACGCCGTCCGGGCGCCAGATCCGCAGCGAGACGATGCGTTTGGCCCAGTCCGCGTCGACGACCAGCGACTCCAGCGCGCGGCGGTCCGCATCGCCGATCTGGCCCGTGCGATGGAGACCGTCGAGATGCGGCGCGATGAAGCCGTCCACGTACAGCGCGGTGTCGCCGCCGATGCGGTGCACGACGCTTTCCTCGACCTGCTTGCCGACCCACCAGCCGATGACCAGCGTGGACGCGAGCAGCACGGGGAAGCTCACCAGCAGGAACTGTTGCGACAGCGACAGCGGCAACAGGCGCGACCACAGCCGCGACAAAAGCCGCGACAGCCACCGCGTTCGCGACGGGGGCCGTGGCGTCTGGGGCGGGGCCGGTGAACTCATCGGGCGGCACTGTAACAGCGTGCTTCCGGCCCGCCCATGGACCAAGGTCCCGACCGGTCGCGACCTTGGTGCCGACGCAATCCCGCCTTTGTGCCCTGGGCGCGGAGGCCGCGCATTCCTAGCATCGCGCTGTCTTCCAACCCCTTTCAACCCCCTTTCGCACCACCTTCAGGGAGCTCTCCATGACCTCGACCTCTTCTTCCTCGCTGCGCCGCGGCCGCGCGCTGCTGACGGCCCTGGCGCTGACCGCCGCGAGCGGGCTGGCGATGGCCGCCTCGTCCAAGGGCTGCGACGGCGGCGGCTTCCGCGTCCTCGGGCTGAGCGGCAAGGCCAACCAGACCGTGGCGGCGGGCAGCGTGCCGGCGCGCTTCCTGGTGCAGGGCAAGTACGTGCAGTTCGAGGTCGACGCCGCCAGCTTCGGCATCCGCGACTACGTCCTGACCGGCGCGGCCAATCCGCTGGACATGACCGGCGGCGTGCCCACGCCGGTCTTCGCGTCCAAGCTGCCCGACCATCGCGGCGCGGTGCTCACCGGCGGCGTCGACGTGGACCTCGACACCACCGACATCGTGCTGATGCGCGAAGGCCCGCAGGTCGCGATGAAGATCCAGGCCAAGGACTGCGCCAACGGCGGCGTCTTCCAGATGGAGGTCGCGCGCACGGACGGCACGTCGACGGTGTTCACGCACGTGCTGGCCACGCATCCGTCGAATCCGAGCCTGAACGCCTTCTACTTCGACAACCGCAACTTCCGCAACCTGGAGGGCGACGCCGTGCCCTACAAGGACACCACCGTCGTCGTGACGCCGCGGGTGAACTTCGGCAACGACTACTCGGCGCGCTTCGTCGGCCGCGATAGCCCGCAGGTGGCCACGCGCATCAACGACGCGGCCTGCGTGAACGCGATCGTCAAGCGCGACGGCACCATCGCCAAGGTCAGCCATTGCGGCCTGACCTCGCGCTGGGACGTCAGCAGCGGCGGCCGCATGGGCATGGTCTTCGGCGAAGACGCGACCGAGGTCGCGCCGCCCGCCACCATCTGCACCCACAAGTGCCAGGCGCAGAACCAGGTCAAGGGCCAGGCGCGCTCGCTGGGGTCGCCGTTCCCGGTCGCGCCGGCCGACCGGCTGCTGCCGCGTCAGTGATGAGGTCGACGACGCCCCGTTGATGAGGCCCGTGATGAGGCCCCGTTGAAGAGGCCGTCGTGAGGGGCCATCGGCGACCCGCCCCGCGCGGTCGCCGATGTCAATCCGTGAGCAGATAGCGCGCCATGAGGCGCGCCTGCGTCTCGCTGACGCCCAGCGTCGGCATGGCGTTGTGCGCGTCGATCGCCTGCGGATCGCGGATCCAGGCGGTCAGGCCGTCTTCGGTCGGGAAGGCCTTGCCGCCGATCCGGTCGCGTCCCGCGAGGCCGCTCAGACGAGGGCCGTTGGACGTGTCCGGCCCGACCACGCCGGGGATCGTGTGGCAGGCCGTGCAGCCGTGCTGGCGGAACGCGCGCTGCGCGAGTTCGACCGTCGCCAGCGGCGGCACCAGCGGCGCAGGCGCATCGACGATGCCGTCGCAGCGCGCCGCCGCCACCCCTTCGACTTTCCCGACCGACACCGGCGACTTTTCCGACGACTGTGCCGGCGACGCCGTCAGCGCCCGGTACTGATCCGGCGTCATCAGCGGCAACGCGTCGAGGAAGGCGACGATGGCCCAGAGCTCGCCCTCTTCCAAGCGGTACTCCCAGGCCGGCATGCCGCTCATCTTGATGCCGTTGCGCGTGATCCAGTAGAGGTCCTGCGGACGCCAGTGGCGCGTGGCCTCCACGAGCGAGCTCGGCACCGGCTGCATGCCGAGCGAGAACGCCTGCGGCGCCACGCCCGGCGCGCCGTGGCAGGCGACGCAGCGGTCGCGGAAGCAGGCGGCGCCCTGCACCACGCGCTCGCGCGTGAGCAGGTCGCGCGGCGGCGGGTGGGCGTCCGAGCGTCGCTGCACCGCGCGCTGCAGCGCGATTTCCAGCAAGGAATGCACCGGCTGCAGATGCGGCCCGGTCGCCGACACGTCGTAGACGCCGAACCAGACGAAGGCGGCCGCGCCGGCCGCCCCGAGCACGCCGGCCGCGGCAAAGGCGGCCATCACGGCTTTCACAGGGGAAACGCTCGGGGAGAGACGACGCTTCGGCTCGGTCATGGCCGCAGCAAGGCAAGCGCGATGCCGGGTCCGCGGCGATCGCCGGCGCTCCGGCGGCCTCCTTGTCGACGACTCGCGAAAACCCGAAGCGGGGCGGGCACTTCGTGTGCCAGGGAGCGCGCATGACGCGCCCTCGCCTCCTGTCGATTTCCCTGGGTCTTCTGCTGTCGGCCTGCGGTCCGGCGCCGGACGAGCCGCTGCGGCGCTGGCAGGTGGACGCCGCCGATATGGAGCGCGGCCGCCATCTGATGACGCAGTTCCAGTGCGGCAGTTGCCATGCGGTGCCCGGCGTGCCGGGCGGCGGGCAGCGGGCGCCGGCGCTGGAGCGCTTCGGACGACGCGCCTACATCGCCGGTCAGTTGCCCAACTCCCCCGAGGTCCTCCAGCGCTGGTTGCTGGACCCGCAGGGCCTGCTGCCCGGCACCACGATGCCGCGCCTCGGACTGTCGGAGCGCGATGCGCGCGACATCGCCGGCTACCTGCTGTCGCTGCGATGAGCGCGGGCGGCATGCTCCGACCGGCCGGTCCGCAGGCGGAAGCGCTGGCCGGCGTCATGAACACGACGCTGATCGTCTGCGCCTTCGCGTTCGTCTTCGCGATGGTCTGTCTGGCCGCGGCGCTGTGGTGGAAGGGACGTCGGCCCGTCTCGACCGCGCTCTGGCTCTGGGGCGGCGGCCTGGTCCTGCCCGTGCTGGTCTTCGGCGGGCTGCTGCTGCACGGCGACCGGCAGGCCTTCGGTTTGGACGACCCTTCGCCGCCCGGCGCCATGCGTGTCGCCGTTACCGGGCATCTGTGGTGGTGGTCGATGCGATATGAGGCTGAGCCGGACGCCCCCGCGTTCGCGACCGCCAACGAGTTGCGCGTGCCGGTCGGCCGGCCCGTGACGCTGACGCTCGCCTCGGACGACGTGATCCACAGCTACTGGGTACCGGCGCTGGGCGGCAAGGTCGACATGGTGCCCGGGCGGCTCAACCGGCTGACCTTCACCGCGTCGCAGCCGGGCGTGTTCCGCGGGCCGTGCTCGGAGTACTGCGGCACCCAGCACGCGGCGATGGTGCTGCAGGTCGTCGCGATGCCGCCGGACGAGTTTGCGCGATGGCGGCTGGCGCAGGCGGGTGCCGCGCCGGAGCCCGTCTCGCGCCAGGCCTTGCGCGGTGCGGCGCTCTTCCGCGAGAACGGCTGCGCCGCCTGCCATGCGGTACGAAGCACGGTCCGTGGCGGCGATACGGGCAACGCGGGCGGCTCCGGATCCGCGAGGCAAGACCTGGCCCATGCGCCGCCGCTGGGGCCTGATCTGACGCACGTGGCGAGCCGCCTGTGGCTGGGCGCCGGCGCGCTGCGCAACCGCGATCCGCTCGGCGATCCGCGGACGGCGCTGCGGCAGTGGATCCGCGACGTGCAGCAGGTCAAACCGGGCGCGCGCATGCCCGCCTACCGGCATTTGAGCGCCGAGGAGATCGACGCGATCGTGGAGTTCCTGGCCGGACCGCCGGTGGCGGGCGGCGGGTCCGATCGCCCGCTGGTCGCGGCTTCTCCATCGCGCCATGACGGCCCGACGCCATGACGCGCCCCGACAACCGCCGGCCGCGGCCTGACGGCGAACTCGACCGCCTGCGCGCCGCCTGGGAACCGCCCAAGGGCTGGCGCGTCGTCGGCAGCGTCAACAACGTCTTCATCGGCAAGCTCTACATCGCCACGGCCTTCGTCTTCCTGCTGCTGGGCGGCGTGCTGGCGCTGCTGATGCGGGCGCAGCTGGCCGCGCCGGACCAGACGCTCTTCAGCGCGCCCATCTTCCAGCAGCTGTTCACCATGCACGGCACGGTGATGATGTTCCTCTTCGCCGTACCCATGGTCGAGGCCATCGCGGTCTTCCTGCTGCCCAACATGCTGGGCGCGCGCGACCTGCCCTTCCCGCGCCTGTCGGCCTACTCCTACTGGATGTACGCCATCGGCGGCCTGGCCTTCTATGCCACGCTGTTCTGGCAGCTCGCGCCGGATTCGGGCTGGTTCATGTACCCGCCGCTCAGCAGCGCGAAATACTCGCCGGGGCTCAACGCGGACTTCTGGCTGCTGGGCATCGGTTTCATCGAGATCTCCGCCATCGCCGGCGCGATCGAGCTCATCACCGGCGTGCTGATGACGCGCGCGCCCGGCATGACGCTGGGCCGCATGCCGGTCTACGCCTGGGCCATGCTGGTGGTCGGGGTGATGATCGTGCTGGCCTTCCCGGCGGTCATCGCGGGCACCGCGCTGCTGGAGATCGAACGCGCCTTCGACTGGCCCATCTTCGACGCCACGCGGGGGGGCGACCCGCTGTTGTGGCAGCACCTGTTCTGGTTCTTCGGCCACCCGGAGGTCTACATCATCTTCCTGCCGGCGGCGGGGCTGGTCTCGACGATGGTTCCGGCGCTGGCGCGCACCTCGCTCATCGGCCGCCACGCGATCAGCGCGGCGCTGGTCGCGATCGGCGCGGCGAGCTTCCTGCTGTGGCTGCACCACATGTTCACCGCCGGCCTGGGCGGGCTCGGGCTGAGCCTGGTCTCCATCTTCAGCGTCGCGATCGCCATTCCCGGCGCGCTGCAGATCTTCGCGTGGATAGGCACGTTGTGGCGCGGCCGGCTGCAGTGGACGACGGCGACCTGGTTCCTCATCGGCTTCCTCGTCACCTTCGTTGTGGGCGGGCTCACCGGCGTGATGCTCGCGCTGCTGCCCATCGACTGGCAGGTGCACGACACCTACTTCGTCGTCGCGCATTTCCATTACGTGCTCATCGGCGGCATGGTGCTGCCGATGTTCGCGGCCCTCTACCACTGGATCCCGCTGTGGAAGGGCCGAGCGATGTCGGAGCGTGCGGGCCGCTGGGTCTTCGGGCTGATCTTCGGCGGCTTCCACCTGACCTTCTTCCCCATGCACATCGCCGGCATGCTGGGCATGCCGCGCCGCGTGCACACCTATCCAGGGGGACTGGGGCTGGAGCTGCCCAACCTGCTTTCCACGGTCGGCGCCTTCATCATCGCCGCGGGCGTGCTGCTCTTCGTCATCGACCTCGTGCGCAGCCAGCGCGGTCCCGAGCAGGAACACAACGATCCGTGGCGCTCCTCGACGCTGGAGTGGCTGCCCAGCGAGACCTACGGCACGCGCAGCATTCCGCACGTCGAGCATCACGAGCCGCTGTGGCATCGCCCGTCCCTGCATGAGGAGGTCGAAGCCGGCGTGCACTGGTTGCCGGGCTCGATCACGGGAGGACGCGAGACGCTGCTGACCAGCCCCGTGCAGGCGCATCCGCTGCGCGTGGTGATGATGGCCGGCGACAGCCTGTGGCCGGTGCTGGCGGCGATCGGCACGGCAGCGTTCTTCCTGCTGATGACGGTGAAGCACGTCAGCGGCACGGTGGCGGGCGGCGTGCTGGCGATCGTCGCGATCTGGGCATGGCTGTGGCAGACCGACCGCGCGCCGCCGTTCGAGGAGGCTGAGGTGGCGGACGGCGTGATGCTGCCGATGGGGGTGACGGGGCGACAGGCGCCGTCGTTCTGGGGCGTGGTGATCCTGATCGTGGTCGAGGCGACGATCTTTGCGTCGATGGCCTTCGCGCATCTGCATGCGGCGATGAAGCTGGACGTGTGTCCGCCGCCGGGCGTGGGGCTGGCGAGCAGCGCGCTGCTGCTGCAGCAGACGCTGGGCTACGCGTTGAGTCTGGTCTTCGTCGTGTGGGCGGGGCTTGGTGCGTGGCGCGCGCCGGTGTCGAAGTGGCGTGCCGTGCTGCTGGTGCCGGCGTTCGGACTGGCTCTACTCGCGTTCTACAGCGGTTTGGAGACGGCGTGGCCGGCGGAGCGGCCGCCGACCCTGGATGCCTGGACGGGCACGTTGGCGGCACTGCACAGTCTGCAGGGATTGCAGCTGGCAGTCGCGCTGATGCTGGCGCTGTATTACGCGGCGCGGATCGGATCGGGGCTGGTCCGGCCCCGACAGCATGCCACGCGGGAGGTGGTGGTGATGCTGTGGGGGTGGATCTGCGTGCAGGGGGTGATCACCGTGTGGTGGCCGCGTCTCGTCGCATGAATTCGAGGTCAGCGAGCGTGTGTGGGGCCGGAATGGGGCTTGGGGTTCGCGGACGCGAGGCCCCATGCCCCGTGGAGAGCCCGCGCTTGGCCAACCGGAGTGATCTCCCGCTCAAACGCCGAGGATGGAGACTGCCTTGGTATTGAGGTAGGACTCCAGCGCTTCCGGCCCGCCTTCGGAGCCGTAGCCGGAGTCTTTCACGCCGCCGAACGGCATTTCTGCGGAAGGAGTTGCGGGCTGGTTGACCCACAGCATCCCGACTTCCATGCGTTGGGCCAGCAGGTGGGCGTTCTTGATGGACTTCGTGAACGCGTACCCGGCGAGTCCGAATGGTAGCCGGTTGGCTTCCGCGATGGCTTCCTCGAGCGAATCGAAGCCGCGCACGGCCGCGATCGGTCCGAAGGGTTCGTCGTTGAACACGGACGCGTCGAGCGGCACGTCGGCCAGCACGGTGGGGGCGAAGAAGTTGCCGGCGTTCCCGACGCGTTCTCCGCCGGTGGCGATCTTGGCGCCGCGTTCGCGGGCTTCGGCGACGATCTTGGACATGGCGACGACGCGTCGTTCGTTGGCGAGGGGTCCGAGGGTGGTGCCTTCGGCGAGGCCGTCGCCGAGTTTGAGTCCTTGCGCGTGCTTGACCAGTGCGGCGGTGAACTCGTCCTTCAGGCTGTTGTGGACCAGGAAGCGGGTGGGCGAGATGCAGACCTGTCCGGCGTTGCGGAATTTCGCGGCGCCGGCGGCCTTGACGGCCAATGCGACGTCCGCGTCGTCCGCGACGATCACCGGGGCGTGGCCGCCGAGTTCCATCGTCACGCGCTTCATGTGCGCGCCGGCCATTGCGGCGAGCTGCTTGCCGACGGGGGTGGAGCCGGTGAAGGTGACCTTGCGGATGATCGGGTGCGGGATCAGGTAGCTGGAGATTTCATGCGGGTCGCCGAAGACGAGGCCGACGGTGCCGGGGGGCACGCCCGCGTCGACGAAGGTCTGCAGCAGTGCCGCGGGCGACGCCGGGGTTTCCTCGGGCGCCTTCACCAGGAAGGAGCAGCCGGTGGCCAGCGCCGCGCCGAGCTTGCGCACGATCTGGTTGACGGGGAAGTTCCACGGCGTGAACGCGGCGACGGGCCCGACGGGCTCCTTCAGCACGAGCTGCTGCGCGGCCAGGTTGCGCGACGGCACGATGCGGCCGTAGACGCGACGGCCTTCGTCGGCGAACCACTCGATGATGTCGGCGCCGGCGAGGACTTCCACCTTCGCTTCGCCGACGGGCTTGCCCTGTTCCTGGGTCAGCAGCTTGGCGATCTCGGGCGCGCGTTCGCGCAGCAGCGCGGCGGCGCGGCGCATCGTCGCGGCGCGCTCGTGCGCGGACACGTTGCGCCAGGCTTCGAAGCCCTTCTGCGCGGCTTCCAGCGCGCGGTCCAGGTCGACCTTGCTCGCATGCGCGACCTTGCCGATCACGGTGCCGGTCGCGGGGTTGCGCACATCGATGGTCTTGCCGCCGGCGGCGTCCACCCATTCGTTGGCGATCAGCAGGCGGGTGTCGGGATAAGAAGCGGAGGTGGTCATCGTGGAGTCCTCGAAGCCGGGTGGAAAGGGGATGGCTCACTCTACCCGCTCACTGCCGGCGGGTGCATCACGCCCGGCCATATCCGACATCACGCGACGGCATACCTGGCGCAGCGCGTCCGGATGGGTCGCAGAGCGCCCGGAAGCGCCCTGAGGTGCCGCGATGGACCCGGGACCGCCGCTTGCCGCCCAGGCGGCACCCTGTTTCCGCGATGCATGGATGACTGTTTTCCCGACTTCACCGAGTTCCCTGCCCAGCCGCCGCGCGTCGCCGCCTCTGCGGAGGTGGCTCCTGTGCGCGCTGATGCTCTGCGCGGCGGCCCTGGCGATGCCCGCCTTCGCGCAAGACCCGGCGCCGGAGCCGACCGATCCGGCGAAGCTGCTCGACCTGGCGAAGGCTGAACTCAAGGCGGCCCAGCCCAAGCCGGGGAAAGAGCTGACGAACGAGGACCTGAGCGACATCAAGAACAAGGTCGAACGCGTGAAGTCGCGCATCGACCAGGCCCGCTCCGCGCTTCAACCGAAGCTGGACGATGCCAAGAACCGCCTGACGCAACTCGGCGCGACCCAGGCGGACGTCAAGGAGACGCCCGAGGTGGCGCAGTTGCGCGCGCAACTGGGGCGGGAGGTCGCCACGATCGACGGACAGATGAAGGTCGCCAACGACCTTGGCGGACAAGCCGACAGCACGCTGCGCAACGCCAACGCCGCCCAGCGCCTGCAGTTGAGCGCCCGGCTCGGCGAGCGCGTGCCGTCCCTGCTTCAATCGGGATTCTGGCGGGCCCTGGGCAGCGATCGCGCGGCTGACATGGAACGCGCCCGCGTCTTCGGCATCGAGTTCCGAGCGCTCTGGTCCTCCGTCCCGGCCACCGCCTGGGCGACCTTCGTCGCAGCTGTCGCGGCATGGCTGCTCCTGTGTCTAGGCGCCCGGAGATTGACCGCGCGCCTGTGTGCGACGCGCATCCCGCCTGGGCGGCTGCGCCGGTCGCTGTTCGCGGTGAGCGAGGTGATCCTGCGCACCTTGCGACCTGGCCTGATCGCCCACGGTCTGGTGCTGACCTTGACGGCCAGCCTCGTCGATGGCGCGCCGCAGGGTCCGGACTCGCTCGCCCAGTGGCTGGACACGGCCGAGATGATCGTCTGGTTCGGGGGCTTCATCGCTGGGCTGGGTGCCGCGCTGTTGATGGCGCGCAAGCCGTCGTGGCGGCTGCTGCCAGTGCCCGACGTCGCCGCCTCGCGGCTTGCCTGGCTGCCGCGCACGCTCGCGGCGGCTGTCGTGCTGGGTTGGCTGTCGTCCCGCACCGCGGCGACGCTGGATCTGAGCGCCTCGAGCAGCAGCGCCGTGCAGACGCTCGCATCGCTGACCTTCGTCGCGGTGCTCGGCTTCGCCATCGCACAACTGCGGCGACACGCCGGCGGTGCGACGCAGGACGGCGCCGACCTCGCCGACGCCGGCACGGGGAAATCTCCCGAGCTCACGATCCGCCCGCTCTGGCTGTCGGTGCTGCGCGCCGTTGCGTGGTTGACGCTGGTCGGCGCGACGCTGTCGCTGTTGATCGGCTTCGTGTCGCTGGCGATGTTCGTGCTCAACCAGATCGTCTGGGCGCTGATCGTGATCGGCGGCGCCTATCTGCTGACGGTGCTGGTCGACGACCTCTTCATGACCCTGCTGGCGCCCTCGCCCGCCGCGCCATCTGGCGACGGCAAGGGTAGCGCGGGCGCAAAACCCGGCGCCTCCGCGTCCCCGACCGCCTCCGCCGACGACGGCCCCGCTCCGCCCCGCACGCGCGAGCAGACCGCCCTGCTGCTCTCCGCCGTCTGCCGCCTGTCCATCGTCTTCTTCGCGCTCCTGTTGTTGCTGGCCCCGTACGGTGAAGGCCCAATGGACCTGGTGCGCCGGTCCGGCAGCCTGCAGGACGGCATCACCGTCGGCACCTTGCAGCTCAATCCGATCAAGCTGCTGCAGGCGCTGACCGTCCTGTTCGTCGGTCTGGGCGCGGTGCGGCTGCTCAAGGGCTGGCTCACCGACAGCTACATGCCGACGACGCGCATGGACGTCGGCATGCGCTCGTCCACGACGACGCTGTTCGGCTACATCGGCACCGTCGTCGCCATCGCCGCCGCTTTGCGGGCGTCCGGTTTCAGCATGCAGAGCGTCGCCTGGGTCGCCAGCGCGCTGTCGGTGGGCATCGGTTTCGGTCTGCAGTCCATCGTGCAGAACTTCGTCTCCGGCCTGATCCTGCTGGCGGAGCGGCCAGTGAAAGTGGGCGACTGGGTTTCGCTGTCCGGCGTCGAGGGTGACATCCGCCGCATCAGCGTGCGGGCCACCGAGATCCAGATGGGCGACCGCTCGACGGTCATCGTGCCGAACTCGGAGTTCATCACCAAGATCGTCCGCAACGTCACCTACGGCGAATCGCTCGGCATGGTGCAGTTCAAGCTGCCGATGCCGCTGGCCACCGACACCGACCGCGTCAAGGCGCTGGTGCTGGAAGCCTTCCAGGCGCACGGCGGCGTGCTGGCCACGCCGGCGCCCAACGTGCAGCTCGACGGCGTCGACGGGACCAACCTGATCCTCAACGCGTCGGGCTTCGTGAACTCGCCGCGGGCGGCCTACGGCATCAAGAGCGAGCTGCTCTTCGCCGTCCTGTCGCGCCTGCGCGCCGAGGGCCTGCTGCCGGGACAGACCTCGCCGCCGGCACCGGTCTGAACTCCGCCTTGAAGCGCGATCCGGCGGCCACCGTCACAATGGCCGCCGCCATGAACACGTCCCTGACCGAACTCCTGAACCCGCATGTCGCGCCCGTTCCGCTGAACAAGGCCTACCGGCTGCTCAACCACGGGCCGACCGTGCTGGTCTCCGCCGCGCACGGCGGCGTACGCAACGCGATGGCCGCGGCCTGGTCCTGCGCACTGGACTTCCAGCCGCCCAAGGTGACCGTCGTCCTCGACAAGGCCACGCGCACCCGCGAGCTGGTCGAGGCCAGCGGCTTCTTCGTGCTGCAGGTGCCGACCGCGGCGCAGGCCGCGCTGACGCACCGGCTCGGCAACCGCAGCCTGCATCAGGATCCGGACAAGCTGGCGCACGCGGGAGCGCGGCTGGTCGACGTCGATCTGCCGGATGCCGAGCACGCCGAGGATGTCGCGGATGCCGCGAGTGCCCCAGGCGCCGTCCCGCTGGTGGACGGCTGCGCCGCCTGGCTGGTGTGCCGGGTCTTGCCCGAGCCCCGCAACCAGTGGATCTACGACCTCTTCATCGGCGAAGTCGTCGCGGCCTGGGCCGACGCCCGCGTGTTCAGCGACGGGCATTGGCACTTCGAGTCCGCGCCGCCGGAACTGCGCACGCTGCACTACATCGCGGGCGGCCAGTTCTACGCGATCGGGGAAGCTATCGTCGTGCCGGACACGCCCGCGGCGGGCTGAGGGGACCGCGCCGGTCAGAACCGGTGCTGGATCCCCAGGCCGACGCTGGACTGCGAATCGGCGAAGCCGTTGTCGTCGCGCGAGACGCTGACGACGCCGCCGTCGCCGGACTTCGCCGTGGACGCGACCGCGTACAGGCTGGTGCGCTTGGACAGCTCGTACTTGGCGCGCAGCGCGAAGAGCTTCGGGTCGTCGGTGCCGCTGGCGCCGCTGGAGATGTCCTGGAAGTAGACGGCCGGCGTGATGCTCAGCGCGGGCGTGGCCTGCCAGGTCGCGCCCAGCCAGGTCATCGTGCTCTTCGCGGCCGCGCCGCCGACGGCGAAGTCCTTCTTGTAGACGCGCTGCGCCAGGAACAGCTTGACCGGCTTCCAGTCGTAGGACGCGGCCCAGTGCAGCGCCTTCTCCTTGTCGTAGCGGCCGTTGGCGGCGATCGTCGCGCCGTTGCGCTGGTCGACCACCAGCGTCGCGGCGAACGGTCCCGCCGTGTACGCGCCGGCCAGCGAGAAGAAGCGGCCCGCCGAGTCGGAACCCGCCACCTCGCCCAGCGCGTAGGTCGCGCCGAGCTTCACCGGGCCGAAGGTGCCCTGGTACTTGATGAGGTTGGACATGCCCGTGATCATCCCGTCCTTGCGCGGCTGGGTCGCGATCTGGCCGCCGGACGTGGCCCAGGAGTAGAACGGCGCGTAGCCCATCGGATCGAAGGGCAGCAGGAAGTCGTAGGTCGTCGTGTACGAGCGCCCGGCGACGACGCGGCCGAACTCGCCCTCCAGGCCGACGTTGGCCTGGCGGCCCCAGAACGACGAGCCCGCCGCGCCGGTGTCGAAGCCGACTTCGGCCTCGAGCTGGAACACCGCCTTCAGGCCGCCGCCCAGGTCCTCGGCGCCGCGCAGGCCCCAGCGGGAGGTGTTCATGCCGCCCGAGGTCACGCCGAAGCGGTGATCGCCGGCGGCGTTCATGTGATCGCGGTACTCCATCAGCACGTCGGCGATGCCGTAGACGGTGACGGTGCTCTGCGCGAAGGCGGACGGCGTGGCGCACAGGGCCAGCAGGCCGGCGGCGCACAGGGTGTTCGGTCGGATCGCGGTCTTGCGGGAGGTGCGGGAGGTGATCAAGGGAGTCTCCTTGTTGTCGTTGAAGAAATTCGGACGCAGGGGCACCCGCGGTCCTCACGCGGTGAGGTCCGGGGCGGGGGAATGGGATGGGAGGGAGGCGGAGGTGCCGGTCGCGCTCAGCCGAATTCAGCCTTGCCTGCCGATGCTCGACGGCACTCAACGTCTGAGACCGAAACGCGTGGCGAGCGCGGCGTACTCGCGGTTCTGCCGGTCGATGACGGCGCGCAGCGCCGGGCCGGTGAGCGCGAGCGGGAACAGCCCGTGGCGCGCGCGGACCTCGTCGAAGGCCGGCGCGGCCATCAGCCGGTCGAAGGCGGCGGTCCAGGCGGCGACGTCGCCGTCGGACACCTTCGGGCCGACGTAGAAGCCGCGGATCGCGGGCCAGACGATGTCGACGCCCTGCTCCCGCGCCGTCGGCACGCCGGCGAGCGGTCCCGGCAGGCGCTGCTCGGCGAGCACCGCCAGCGCGCGGAACGGACTCGCAGGGCCGAGCTTGTCGAAGACCTCCGACGCGTCGCCCATGTAGACCTGCACGTGCCCGCCCTTGAGCGCGGCGATCGCCTCGCCGCCGCCCTCGAAGGCGACGAAGCGCATCGACTTGTGGTCCACGCCGCCGGCCCCGGCGACCAGCGCCGACTTGACCCAGTCCTGGCTGCCGATGGTGCCGCCGGCGGCGAAGCTGATCCGCCCCGGATCGGCCTTCAGCGCGACGAGCAGCTCGGGCAGCGTCTTCCACGGCGACTGGCGGCCGACCAGCACCACGCCGTAGTCGACGCCGACGGCGGCGATCCAGCGCACGTCGTCGACGCTGCGCTTGCCGAAGCGGCCGTGCGAGAGGTTCAGCAGCGAGCCGCTGGAGAAGGCCACCAGCGTGCGCGGTTCCGCGGGGCGCCGCGTGACGATCTGGTCGAAGGCGATCGCGCCGACGCCGCCCGGCATGTAGCTGATGCGCATCGGCGTCGTCGTGAGGCCGGCCTGCTGGAACGCGGCCTGCGCGAGCTTGCAGCTCTGGTCGAAGCCGCCGCCGGGCTTGGCCGGGGCGATGCATTCGGGCGGGGCGTCGCCGCTGGGCAGCGGCGCCGCTGAAGTCGCCGTCACAGGCGCCGGGGCGCCACGGCCCGGCTGTGCCCAGGCCCCGGACAGCGCGACCACCCACGCGGCCGCGATCAGCGCGGCGCGGCGCGGCACGGTCCGAAGCCGTATCGGCGCGCGCGGGACGGCCCAGCGCACCCCCGTCCCCAAGGTCGGGATTGATCTCATGTCTTGTCTCCTCGCGGTGGTCTGTATCGCCGTCGGCCGCCGTCGACAGGCGATCGCTCGCGCCTCGACGACAGGGCCGCGCGGTCGCCCGCCACCTGCTTGTGCCGGACTCTAGGAAAACCGCGCTTTCAGCCGGCTTTCAGCGCGAAAGGAATTTCAGTCGGCGCGTGCAGCGGAAACCGCAGGGTGACGACGGTGCCACGCTCGAGGCCGTCGGCGTCCAGGCGCGCGGCGGCGACCGCCATGTCGCCGGCGTGGCGGCGGGCGATGGCCCGCACGATCGCCAGCCCCAGTCCCGAGCCCGGCAGGTCGACGTTGCTGCCGCGGAAGAATCGTTCGCCCGCGCGGGGCCGCTCGTCGGCGGGAATGCCGGGACCGTCGTCGACGACGCGGATCACGGCGGTGTCGCCGCGTGCGTCGCCTTCCTCAAGCGCCGGCCTGCGCTCCACCCCGACCTGCAGCGTCACCGCGCCGCCCCGCGGCGTGTAGCGCAGCGCGTTGTGCAGCAGGTTCAGCAGCGCCTCCCGCAACTGGCCTTCGTGGCCGAGCACGACGATGTCCTTGCTCCCATCCGCGTCCCCGTGCCCGTCCCGGTCCCCGTCTCCATTCGCGCACTCGAAGCCGAGGTCGATGCCCTGCTCCCGCGCCAGCGGCCAGGACTCGCGCGCGCAGCGGTCGGCCAGGCGGTCCAGCGCGAGCGGCGCCATCGCGATCTGCGCGGTGTCGGCGCGGGCCAGCGCCAGCATCTGGTTGGTACGACGCACCGTGTCGTCGATCTGGCCCTTGAGCGCGGTCAGCGCTTCGGCGAGGCGCTCCGGATCGCGCTCCCGCCGCGCGTAACCCACCATCGTGGCCAGCGTGGCCAGCGGCGTGCGCAGTTGGTGGGAGGCGTCGTCCACGAAGCGCCGGCGTCCGTCGATCAGTTCGCGCTGCCGCGCCAGGTGATGGTTGATCGCACGCACCAGCGGCGCCGCGTCGGCGGGCACGCCGGTCTCGTCAACCGGCGACAGGTCGTCGTCGGCACGGGCCTCGACCTCGCGGCGCAGCCGGTCCAGCGGCCGCAGCGCCCAGCCGATCACCAGCGCCAGCGTCCCCGCGACGATGGACACCGTCAGCAGGTCGCGCCACACCGCCTGCATCAGCAGCGCACGCGAGAACGCGTTGCGCGAGTTGGTGCTCTCCGCGACCTGGATGATCATGCGCCGCCCGGGGCGCTCGGGATCGAGCTCGCGGGCCCAGGCGCCGACGCGCACCGGGGCGCCGAAGTACTCGGCATCGATGAAGCGCGGCACGCCGGTCTTGAGCGCCTGGCCCGGCAACGGCAGGCCGGCGTTGCCGATCTCGACCAGACCGTCCTCGGTGCTGACGCGGAAGAAGACCTGGCCGCTGGCGGTCAGCTCGAAGAACTCCAGCAGCCGGTACGGCATCTCGACGGACAGGCCGCCGGTCTCGGTCGAGACGTTGCTGTCGATCGCCTTGATGGCGCCCAGCAGCGAGCGGTCATAGGCGGAATTGGCCGCCTGCAGCGCGGTGCCCCAGGTCAGCGCGAGCTCGATGCCCACGGCGGCCAGCATCACCGGCAGCACCAGCGCCAGCAGCGTGCGACGGACGCTGAAGCGGTGCCAGCGCGTCGGCAGCGAGGGCCAACGCAGGCCCGGACGCCTCGCCGGCAGGCCGGGCGAGGTGGCGCTCATGCCGCTTCCAGCACGTAGCCCAGGCCGCGCAGCGTGGTGATGCGGACCTTGCCCGACTCGATGCGGCGGCGCAGCCGGTGGACCAGCACCTCGACGGCCTCGGGTCGCACGTCCTGCTCGTCGGAGAACAGGCGCTCGAGGATCTCCTGCTTGGACATCGGCTCGCCGCTGTGCTGGATCAGGGTGCGCAGGACGGCGTGCTCGCGCGGCGACAGGGCCAGCGGCTCGCGGTCCAGGGTGAAGAGCTTGGAGGCGGCGTCGTAGACCAGCGGACCGCAGGCGAAGCGGGGTTGGTCGCGGCCGCGGGAGCGGCGGATCAGCGCGATCAGCCGGGCTTCGAGTTCCTGCAGCTCGAAGGGCTTGGCGAGGAAGTCGTCGGCGCCCTCGTGCAGCGTGCTGACGCGCTCCATCAGCGAGTCGCGCGCGGTCAGCACCAGCACCGGGACGCGGGAGTCGGCATCGCGCAAGCGCGCGAGCACCTCGTGACCGCCAAGGCCCGGCAGCCCGAGGTCCAGGATCATCGCGTCGTAGCGGGTGGCGGCCAACTGGCCGAGCACCAGCCGACCGTCATCGACCCAGTCGACGACGAAGTCGTTCTGGCCGAGGGCTTTCACCAGCCAGTCGGCCAGGGGTTTTTCGTCTTCGACGAGGAGGATCCGCATGGCGCGCGATGCTAGCGCGACGGTTTGCGATGGCGGCTAGTGTCTTTCCACATCACACCACCCGCCTGGATCCTCACGTCGCAGGTCGACCGGCGCTCGTGCCGCCAAGGTTTCCTTTCTCGTCGATGTCTTCCTTCAAGTCCAGCCAGCCGAGTTTGAACATGACGAAACCGGCCAACGCAAGGAGCGCCGCATAAACAACGCCGGCTGCAATCCAGGAAATCAAGAACTCACGCAACATGGAATGCCTTTGCAAAAAGAAAGTAATGCCCGTAGGCGTTGAAGATGACCAGCCACCACATCGTCAGGAAGCAAAGAATCTGGTGAAAACGCCCTTGAGCAGTTTTATCGCCAGCGGTCATGCGCGGCTCCAGCCAGCGGACGATGATCATCCAAATGGCCATGGACACGAAGATCAATGCCGGAACCACAGGCGGGAGCAGCGCCCTGACAGCTTCATTCGGCGTGTTGCAGACCAGATCCCGGATGGAGATTGCCGCCGTGCCGTCGAATACCAGGAAGAGCAGCGCCGAATCAGCGGCGGAACTCAACAGCGCCGCCCTGCCGCGAAGCGTCATATTCAGGATCCAAGTCACTGCGGGAGGGCAGATTCCAGCAAGCCAATAGGCCAATACTTCCGGCGTCATGGGAACTCCAAAGTCATCCGATGCGTCAGATGCTAGAACTACTGGAGATACCAAAAAACGACCCAACCCCGCGTTTTGCGAGGTTCAAGTCATCAAAACAGTGCAAACAAGTAGTCCAGCGCCAGCGCCGGACAAATCGGGGCTAGCGAACCGCGCCGGAGGCGTCGCAGATCGATGAAGAACGCGCTGTGATCAGCCGTGACGCAGGCAGAAGCGCGGACCGCCCTGCCCCTGGCCCGCGCCGTCTCCCGACGGCACGAGCTCCCGGCGCACTGCGGCCGCGAAACTCGCCAGGCTGGCGCTGCGCAGCGCCAGGAACGGCACCTGGTGCCGCTCGCTGAGCCGCTTGAGATTGAGCGCCGAATCGTGGTCGATGCAGTCGACCGGGAACACCACCAGGTCGGCGCGCGGCAGCAAGGCCGCCAGCAGGCCCTTGCGGGTTTCGAGGCCGCCGTCGTGGTGGAGGAACTCCCCGTCGCGGCCTTCGACGAAATCGCGGATCGCGGGCGTCGAACTGGGTCGGCCGCCCACGTAGAGGATGCGGCGTCCGGCCAGGAGCGCCGAACCGTCGCCGCTGGCGTCCGGCGTCCCGGCGCTGAGGCGTTGAAGCTCGGCCTCGGCGGCGGCGAGTTCCTCGGCTTGGGCGCGGGCGTGCGCCTGCACGCGCTCCAGTTGTTCTCTCAGGCTGTCCAACTGCCGCACGGCATCCTCGGACAGACGTTCCGCGCGCTCGCGACGCTCGGTCTGCAGCGCGACTTGCGCGAGGAGATCGCTCGTCGATGACGGCGAGTCGCCAGATCCCGCCTGTGGGAGGGTCGCGCGCAGTTCAGCCAATTGCCGCTCCGCGTCGAGCGCCTGCTCGCGGAGCTGCTCCGCCATGCGGTCACGCTCCTGCAGGGCCTCGTGCCGGCGCGCCTGCTCGCGCGCCAGACGGTCTTCCAATTCCGCGTGACCCTTCTCGAGCGCCACGAAGCGCTGCAGGTCGTGCCGGTTCGCCGACGCCATCAGGTGCGACAGCATGTGGACCTCGCCGAACACGGCCTGCCGCAACGTGACCGTCACCGCCTTGTGCGTCAGCAGCGCCCAGTAGGCGCCCTGGATCTCGCCGCGCCGCCAGGCCTCGCGCCAGGCGGCATCGAGCGCCGCCTCGTCCGCGGCCGCCGACATCGCCCGCACCGCGCCGGCATGCCGCTGGTCCAGCGCCTTGTGGAGGGCCTTGGCCACCTCGCCGCCTTGCGGCGCCAGGGACACCGCAGTGTGGTGGACGTCCAGGTCGCTCATGCCCGCGACGTCGACATGCCGGCTCATCAACCGGCGCAGCTCCGCCGTGCCGAGGCAGTTGCCGATCACCGAGCAATGCAGATGGGGATCGAGCTGGTGGAGCCGGCTCCGGTTCGCGACCGCGCCGTCAGGCGGGCTCCGGAACTCCGACGCCTGGTCGGATGCCGCTCCCGAGCCCGGCAACGACGCCGATGCCGTCGCCGGATCCTCGTCGCAGCATGCGAATGGCGTCAGTCGTCCCGGCGCTCCGGACACCGCCAGCGATCTGTCCGCGCCCGCGAGCGCGGCCAGTCCACCGGAACTGAGTTTGAAGGGAGGCTTGTGCATGGCGGGCAACGGCTGACGACGCTTCGCAATATACCGTTGAATATTACGAAGCGTGTTCCGTGGCCCGCCAGCGGCGGGCGAAGCCCGCTCAGGCCGAGAGGCCGCGCGTCGCGTCGATCGTCGCGATCGCCTCGACGGTGTCGCCGTGGCGGACCAGCCAGCTGACCTTCTCCAACTGGCGCAGATCGCGGGTGTTGTCCGGATCGCGCTGCGCCATCAACTGCCGGCGCGCGTCGCGCAGCAGGTGCATGGCGTTGTCCTGATGATCGCAGTAGAGCTCGACCTGCACGGCGCGCAGCTGCTGCTGGACCATCGCGCGGCGCTCCGACTTGCGCGCCATGTCGTCGGGATCCGTGGAGGCCTGTGCCGACGCCGCGGCGAATGCGGCGACCATGGCGAGGATCGGGGTGGACTTGCTCATGTGCATCTCCTGGAGGTGTTGCCCTGGGACGTAAGGTGCGCCCACCGAATTAGGGCGTGCTTAAGAATTCCCGGGAACAGGCGCTGAATGCAGCGTCACGGCGCTCCACGCCCCAGGTTTTACGCGGCGGCAACGTCGTCGTCACGGACCGTCACACGACGCGCCTGCATCGTCACGATCACGGTCATGACCGCCACGACGGCGCTGCGCTTTGTATGCCAGTGTGTCGGCGGCACGCCTCGACACGCGCCGCGTCAATTCGCCGGGGCCGTCACACACCGTCGATACATCGGACCGATGAAATGCGGGCCATGCAGCAGTTGACGCTGCCCCACTGGAGCCCGCCATGTCCACGATCACCGACCACGTTCAAGTCCTCTACACCGCCAACACCCGCACCACCGGCGGACGCGACGGCCGCGGCCAGTCCGACGACCAGCGCCTGGACGTCCAGCTCGGATCGCCCGGCACCTCGCGCCCCGGCACGAATCCGGAGCAGCTGTTCGCGGTCGGCTGGTCCGCCTGCTTCATCGGCGCGATGGGCCTGGCCGCCCACGCGATCGGCGTGCGCCTGCCCGCGGAGGCGGCGGTCGACGCCTCGGTCGACCTCAACAAGGGCGCCGACGGCTACTTCCTGAGCGCCAAGCTGCGCGTCAGCCTCCCCGGCCTGCCCCGCGACACCGCCTACGAGCTGATCAAGCGCGCCCACGACACCTGCCCGTACTCGAAGATGACGCGCGGCAACATCAACGTCGGGCTGGAGCTTGTCTGACGCCGCGGCCGCCCGGGAGTCCCGCCGTGAAGCGATGGCTGTTCGCCCTCCTCTTTCTCCTCGGCGGCGCGGCGCACGAGGTGCGCCATCCCTTGCCATGCACCGCGATCACGAGCGGCGCGGGCCCTGGAGGCTCACGACGCCGGGATCGGGATGTCCGGTAGCCGAAGGGCTTCGCGCAGCACCTCGCGCGACACCGGCGCGGCGATCTGCCCGCCGTAATAGCCCCCTTCGGTCGACTCGTCGATCAAGGTGGCCACGATCAGCCGGGGTCGGCTGATCGGCGCCATGCCGACGAACAGCGAGGTCAGGACGCCGAAGCGGCCGACATCCGAGATGGTGGCCCCTTCGAAACGGAGGCGGCCCGGGCCCGTGTCGAAGACGGTCTCCGGTCTCACGCGCCCCAGGTCCAGCGCCGTCGCCATCGTGATCGGCTTGGCGACCGATCCCGGTTCGATGGCGTCCGACGCGGCGCGGTTCCTGAGCTGCTCCTGCCGCCAATGGCGTCGCTCGTTCGGATCGAAGCTGGGGTAGTTCGCCATCGCGAGGATGTCGCCGGTCCGGGCATCGAGCACCACGACGCTGCCGGACTTCGCGAGATGGCCGTCCACGGCCTCCTTGACGCGGCGGAAGGCCAGCAGCTGGATGCGCGCATCCAGGGTGAGCCGGACATCGCGTCCATCCACCGCCACGACCGTCTCCGGCGCGTCCGCGACCGCTCGGCCCAGCCGGTCCTGCGTCACGGCGCGCACACCGTCGGTGCCGGTCAGTTCGGGATCGAAACTGCGCTCCACCCCTTCCTGCCCGCGATGGTCGACATCGGTGAAACCGACCAGCGCGGCGACGATCTCGCCGTCGGGATACCGTCGCTGGAAACCCTGCCCGGGCGCGCGCGGCACGCTCGTGGCGAGGACGGTGCCGTGCCGGTCCTGGATCTCGCCGCGCCGGGCCGCCAACGGCGCTTCGGCATGCACGCGCCGGTCGCCTTGCGAGGCATAGAAATCCTGGGCGAGCAGCTGGATCCAGGCCGCGCGTGCGGCCAGGCCCAGGAAACCCGCCAGCAACAGGAGCAGGACGAGCCGTTCCCGCCAGACCGGCAGCGCCGCGGCCAGGAGTTCGCTCTTGTGGAAGTGCAGTTGCTTGTCGGCCATCGCGGAGCAGCCTAGCGGCGCGACGCAGGCCCGCGAGCGCGAAGATCGGTTACGGCGGTTCCACCGGCATCGATGGGTATAGTGACTTTCACCGTCACCCCGCCGCGCGCGCCTCCGGCCATGAGCCCCGTTTCCTCAGACAGTTCCCCGGACCTGCCCCCCGCCTTCACGATCGCCGCCTTCCACGACGAACGGACCGGCACGGTCAGCTACGTCCTGGCCGATCCGGCGACCCGCCAGGCCGCGATCGTCGATCCGGTCCTGGACTTCGACCTCAAGTCCGGCCGCACGGCCACGATCCAGGCGGACCGCCTGCTCGCGCACGTCGCCGAGGCAGGACTCACCGTGCAGTGGATCCTCGAGACCCACGCCCACGCCGACCACCTGTCGGCGGCGCGTTATCTGCAGGCGCACGTCGGCGGCCGCATCGCCATCGGCGAGCACATCCGGGCAGTGCAGGCGGTGTTCCGCAAGCTCTACAACCTGGAACGCGATTTCCTGCCCGACGGCCGCCAGTTCGATCACCTGTTCCGCGACGGCGAGACATTCATGATCGGCGGCATCGAGGCGCAGGCGATGCTCGTGCCGGGCCACACGCCCGCCTGCATGGCCTACCGCATCGGCGATGCGGTGTTCGTCGGCGACACGATGTTCATGCCCGACGTCGGCACCGCCCGCGCCGACTTCCCCGGCGGCGATGCGGCGACGCTGTACCGCTCGATCCGCCGCCTGCTGGCGCTGCCGCCCGCCACGCGGCTGTTCGTCTGCCACGACTATCCGCCCGCCGGCCGCGCGCCGGCCTGGGAGACGACCGTCGCCGACCAGCGCGAGCGCAACATCCATGTCCATGACGGCGTGGGCGAGGCCGAGTTCGTCGCGCTGCGCACCGGCCGCGACGCGCAGCTGGAGGTACCGGCGCTGATCCTGCCGTCGATCCAGATCAACATCCGCGCCGGCCAGTTGCCGCCCGCGGAGGACAACGGCGTCAGCTACCTGAAGATTCCGCTGAACACGCTGAGCCGGCAGTGATCGCGAGTCCGATGCGCGTGACGCCCGCGGCGGAGGCCGCGCGGGGCTCGCCGCCGTGCATGCGCGCGACCGCCGCGACGATGGCCAGCCCCAGTCCGTGGTGGCCCTGCGGCTGCGCGCCGGACGATCGCGCGGGGTCCGCGCGGTAGAAGCGGTCGAACAGCCGCGGCAGGTGCTCGGCAGGAACCGGAGCGCCCTCGTTCTGGACCTCGAGCGCGATGCGACCGTCGCCCGCGGGCTCGATGCGGACCAGGACGGCGGACCCGGGCCGCGCATAACGCGTCGCGTTGCCCAGCAGGTTGGACACCGCCCGACGCATCAATCCCGCGTCGACGGCGGCGATCGCGTCCCCCCGCACCTCCACGGACAGTCCCGCGTCCTGGAGCGACGCCTCGTGGTAGTCCACCACGTCGCGAGCGAGCATCGCCAGCGATCCGGCCTCCCCGCGCCGCGCCGCGAGGCCGCGCTCCGCGTTGGACAGGAACAGCATGTCGGCCACGATGCCGGCCATGCGCCTCAGATCCTCGAGATTGGACGTGAGCACCTCCCGCAACTCCTCGACGGGACGCGGCCGCCTCAGCGCGATCTCGCAGCTGCTGATCAAGGTCGACAGCGGCGTGTTGAGTTCATGCGCCACGTCGGCGTTGAAGGCCTCCATCTGGCCGTACGCCGTCGTCAGCCGATCCAGCAGCGCATTGAACTGCCCGATCAACGGCTGCAGCTCCTCCGCCTGCGCGGCGCCGTCCAGGCGACGGTCCAGCCGCTGCGCGCTGAGCTGCGCCGTCTGCGCGACCAGCCCGCGCACGGGCGCGAGCCCCAGCCGCACCAGCCAGGACGCGCCCGCCGAGACGACCGCCGCGCCGCCGAGCGCCGTCAGCGCGAGGGTCCAGGCCAGCCGGCGCAGCAGGGCCTGGTCGCGGCCCAGGTCGAAGATCATCGTCGCCGTGCCCCGGCCGCCCAGTTCATCGGGCAGGCGCAGCGCGAAGTCGACGCCGCGCCGGTGCGCCGGCGCGGGCAGCGCGCGCGCCGTCCGGTAGAGCTCGCGCCCGTCGTGGGCGGCCACGATCAGCGAGAGCTCGTCATGCCCCGCCAGGAAATCGTTGAGCAGGTGCTGCACGTCGGCCGCGTCGTGGGCGCCGCGCGCCTCGTTCAGCAGTCCCTGGACGGCGGCCTGCTTCTGCGTCAGCGTCTCGTGCTGGCGCTGCGAGAGGGTCAACGCGATCACCAGATAGACGACGGCGCCCACAAGACCGAGTCCGGCCATGGTCTGCAGGGCCAGCCAGCGCGACAGCCGGCCGCGCAGGCTGACGGTCTTCGACGGGTGCCGTCTGTCCCTCATCGGGCCGGACCCGCGCCGGCGCTGACGTCGCTGTCCTGCGGACGGTCCTCCAGCACGTAGCCCATGCCGCGCACCGTGTGCAGCAGCGGCCGGTCGAACGGCACGTCCAGCTTGCCGCGAAGCCGCCGCACGGCGACCTCGACGACGTTGGTCTCGCTGTCGAAGTTCATGTCCCACACCTGCGCGGCGATCTCGGTGCGCGACAGCACCTCGCCCTGGCGACGCACCAGCAGGCTGAGCAGGCTGAACTCCTGGGCGGTCAGGTCCAGCCGCTGTCCGGCGCGGACCGCCTTGCGCCGCAGCAGGTCGACCTCCAGGTCGGCGGCGGTGAAGCGGGTCGACTCGACCGGCGTGCGCGCGCCGTGCCGGCGCAGCAGCACGTCGATGCGGGCGACGAGTTCGGCGAACGCGAAGGGCTTGACCATGTAGTCGTCGGCCCCGCCCTGCAGACCGCGGACGCGATCGTCGATCTGGCCGCGCGCGGTGAGCATCAGCACCGGCACGGCGCTGGACTGGCGCAGGGCCGCCAGCAGCGCGAAGCCGTCGATGCCCGGCAGCATCGCGTCGAGCACGACCAGGTCGTAGTCCCCGGTCGTCGCCAGGTGCAAGCCGTCGACGCCGTCATGCGCCAGGTCGACCACGTGCCCCTCCTCGCCCAACCCCTTGCGCAGGTAGGCCGCCAGCTTGAGTTCGTCCTCGACGACCAGCAGTCTCATCTCATGTCCGCGTGACTTGCAAAGGCGGCATCATGCCCGCCCGCGCGTTCGCTTTCATCAGCGGCGACCATCGGCGACTATCGGCGACCACGCAGGCGCTGGCGCGTCCGGCCCTCAGCTGCGTTCGCCGTCGTTGCGCTCGACGAAGACCCACAGCGGCTGGTCCGTGAAGCCGGCCGGCGCCAGCGTGCGCAGGTCCACCGCGCGATGGCCGACCGACTCGAACTTCCACGCGAAGGACTTGTCGCCGTTGCGGAACTGGACGGTCTCGCCGCAGACGATGTTCAGTTCGTCGGCGCCGGCCTTCGCGAGATCCACGACGCGGTCTGGTTGACCCGACGACGGCATGCCGTGCACCGAGCGGCCGTTGGCCAGCGAGGAGGACGAGGTGGATGCGCCTGACGCCGCCGAGGCGTTCGTCGTGGCGTGTGCACCCACGGCGGCCGTCAGGGCGGCGGCGGCGAGGACGAGGGACGGGAGGGAGAAGGAACGGGACATGGAGGACTCCTGCGGTCATCGCGACGCGTCCGGAGCCCCGGCGGGGCCGCGTCGGCACGCGTCTTGGAGATGGACTGTAGGAATGCCGGGCCGTCCGCCGGCTGGCGGGAAGATGACAAGCGCGTCATCTTCGGTCAGTGTCCCGCGGGGTGTCCTCCGCCGCCGTGCGCGTTGTCAGCGTCCGCCGCCACCGGGAACGGCGCCAGCCACGCCAGCACGATCGGCGGGATGGAGAACACCAGCACCCAGCCGAAGAAGCTCGCGTAATGCTGGCCCACGCCCGCGTACAGCCAGCCGCTGACGCTGCCCGTGGCCCACTTGGTCAGCGCCATGACGCCGGTGGCCATCGCGTAGTGGGTCATCTTGAAGGGCCCCGGGGCGATCTGCTGCATCATGTACAGCATGTGCCCGACCGAGCCCATGCCGAAGCCGAACTTCTCGATCGCGACCACCGCGCCAATCCACCAGAGGTCCGTCGGCAACGCGTGGCTGAGGTAGTAGTAGGTCAGGTGCGGCAGGTTGAGCGCGACCGCCAGCAGCAGGAACGAGCGCCGCAGCGTCATCTTCGACGCGATGAATCCGCCCAGGAACGCCCCCGCGATGAACGCGATCGTGCCGGCGCTGCCGTAGATGTGGCCCAGCGCCGCGTTGTCCAGCCCCAGCCCGCCCGCCGAACGCGGATCGAGCAGGAACAGCGGCCCGAACTTCTCGATGAAGCCCTCGCCGAAGCGGTAGAAGAACACCACCGCCAGCATCATCCAGATCGACGGCTTCTGGAACAGCGTGATCCAGGATTCCCGCAGCGACACCATCGCGCTGGACAAGTCCTGACCCTGCACCGCCGACGGCGCGCCGGGCGGCAGCACACGCAGGTGCCACAGCCCGAAGCCGCCCATCATCGCGGCCGCGCCCAGCATCACCGCCATCCAGCACTGCACCCAGGTCCAGCCCAGCGAGCCGTGCAGCCAGCCGGTCAGCGACACCAGCAGCCCCGACGCCACCACCGCGCCCAGGTTCCAGCACATGCCCTGCACGCCGGCGTAGCGCGCCTGCTCGCGCGGACTCATCGTCGTCATGAACACGCCGTCGGCCACGATGTCCTGCGTCGCCGAAGCGAAGCCGGTGATCCAGAAGAACGCCAGCGACGCGCGGAAGAAGCCGTCCAGCGGCAGGCAGAACGCGACGGCGCCGATCGACGCCATCATCAGGAACTGCATCGCGATCACCCACCAGCGCTTGGTCCGGTACGGCTCCAGCAGCGGCGACCACAGCGGCTTGAGCACCCACGGCAGGTACATCTGCGAGGTGTAGAGGGCGATGTCCTCGTTGGACACGCCCAGGTTCTTGTAGAGGATGGCCGCCACCAGCCCGACCAGCACGTTCGGCAGGCCCATGGCCAGGTAGACGGACGGCACCCAGGTCAGCGGGTGACGGGCGTGGGCCGCCGCTGGCTCGCCGCCCGACGCCGCGCCCGACGCCGCACCCGCCGGCGAATCTCCGGCTTGCGCAGGCGCGCCGCCACCGGCGACCTGGGACAGATCTGCACTCATCAACTTGTCTCCTCTTATGGGACCGAAGCATAGATCACGTTGACAACGTTGTCATATCCGGGCAATTGCGGAGTACCCCTTCCCGGACAGGTTTCTGAAGGCTGCCGGGCGCAACCTGCGTACACCTCTCGTAACACCCGGCCTCCCCTCCGGTCATGACCATGTCCCTCCTGCGCAATTTCCGCATCGGTAAACGCCTGGCACTGGCCTTCGCCGCCGTGCTGGTGCTGCTGTGCTTCATCGCGGCGTTCGGCATCCAGCAGATGCGCCGCATCAACGACAACGTCCAGGACCTGAACACCAACTGGCTGCCCAGCGTCGCCAAGCTGGCCGACATGCAGGACGCCGCCAACGAGACGCGCCGCCTGTCGCTGCGCGGCGCCCTGGAGGCCGACGACGCCGCCCGCGCCAAGCTGATCCAGCAGCATGACGCCTCGATCCAGGCCTTCGACAAGGCTGCGCGCGAGTACGAACCGTCCATCACCGGCGACAAGGAACGCGAGCTCTACGCCAGGATCCGCGACAGCTGGAAGGCCTACCTCGACGCCGACGCCGAACTGCAACGCGCCGTGGCCGGCGGCGAGGCGCAGCATGAGACCGCCCGCAAGCTGGCCGGCGGGACCTCGTCCGCCTCCTTCAGCGCGCTGGCCAAGGCGGTCGACAACGACGTGGCCTTCAACCGCGACGGCGGCGACCAGGCGGCCAAGGACGCCGCCGCCTCCTACGCCAGCGGCCTGCGCGTCACCCTCGCAGCCGTGGCCGTCGCGCTGGCCATCGGCATCGCCCTGGCGCTGCAGGTGACGCGCTCCATCACCACCCCGATCGCCCAGGCCGTCCGCGCCACGGAAGACGTCGCCGCCGGCGACCTCACCGTCCAGATCCACGCCGAGGGCCGTGACGAGCCCGCCGACCTCCTGCGCGCCATGGGTCGCATGGTCGAGCAACTGGGCCGCCTCGTCGGCCAGGTGCGTGACAGCAGCGAGAGCATCGCCAACGGTTCCAAGGAGATCGCCCAGGGCAACGCCGACCTGAGTTCCCGCACCGAGACCCAGGCCAGCAGCCTGCAGCAGACCGCCGCGTCCATGGAGGAGCTCACCAGCTCCGTGGCCCAGAACGCCCAGTCCGCGGGCCAGGCCAGCCGCATGGCCGCCGACGCGTCCGGCGCCGCCGGCGAAGGCGGCCAGGCCGTCAGCGCCCTGGTCGAGACCATGCAGGGCATCAGCGACGCCTCGCGCCGCATCGGCGACATCATCGGCACCATCGACGGCATCGCCTTCCAGACCAACATCCTGGCGTTGAACGCCGCCGTCGAAGCGGCCCGGGCCGGCGAACAGGGTCGCGGCTTCGCGGTCGTGGCGTCCGAGGTGCGGGCGCTGGCGCAGCGTTCGGCGGCGGCGGCCAAGGAGATCAAGGATCTGATCCAGGCCAGCACCCAGCGTGTGGACACCGGCGCCCGCCAGGCGCAGAGCGCCGGCGAGGTGATGCAGCGGGTGGTGGCGCAGGTCAGCCAGGTCGACACCCTGATCCGGGAGATCTCCGCTGCCACGCACGAGCAGAACGGCGGCATCCAGCAGGTCGGCGACGCCGTCACCCACCTGGACCAGGTCACCCAGCAGAACGCGGCCCTGGTCGAGGAAAGTGCCGCCGCCGCCGAGAGCCTCAACAGCCAGGCGCAGCAACTGGCGAAGCTGGTCAGCCAGTTCCGGGTCGGCGTCGCCGCCTGACGATTACCTAAGTCACCACCCCGACCGTCCCCCGCTGGCTATCCTTTCTTCCGGTCAAGAAGGACAACCAGATGCTCACGCCGCGTTCGGGACACCAAAACCCCCTTTCCCTCACTCGCAGGGCCGCTGTTGCGGCCCCGTTGGCTTTGGGGGCGTTGATCGCCCTGGGTGCCCTGGGGGGATGCTCCTCCCTGGACAAGATCAATCCCTTCTCCAGCTCGGACAAGCCCACCGAGGTGACCAAGGGCAGCATCCAGGCCTCGGCCCAGGTGAACCCGAGCGTCACCAAGCGGCCGTCGCCGCTGCTGGTGCGGGTGTATGAGCTGAAATCGGACGTCGGCTTCAATGCCGCCGACTTCGTCAGCCTGTACCAGAAGGACCAGGCCGAGCTGGGCACCGAGCTCGTCTCCCGCGAGGAGATGACGCTGCAGCCCGGCGAGGCGCGTCCGTGGTCCAAGAAGATCCTGTCGCCCGAGACGCGCTTCGTCGCCGTCTTCGCCGCCTACCGCGACCTGGAGCGTGCGCGCTGGCGCGCGGTGGTGCCGGTGGTCGTCGGCCGCAAGCAGGAGATCCTGATCCAGGCCGACGAACTGGCGGTCAGCGCGACGGTCAGGCTGCCGTGAGCTGGCACAGCAAGGTCATCTGGTCGCAGGGCATGTTCCTGCTGCCGCACCATTTTCAGCAGGAAACCCGCTACCTCGAACACCTGGTGGACAGCCGCGCCCGCGCGCTGGCGCCGCACGGCTGGGGTTTCACCGAGCTGGTGCTGGACGAGGCGCTGCTGAGCGTCGGCCGGCTGGGCATCGTGCGCGCCAGCGGCGTGCTGCCCGACGGCACCCCGTTCCAGATCCCGCAGGCGGACGCCGCGATGGCGCCGCTGGAAGTGCCGGCGGACCTCAAGGGCGACATGATCGTCCTGGCCGCGCCGATCGCCCGTCCTGGTACGGACCAGGTCGCGTTCAACGGCCATGACGCCGGTGAACTGCATCGTTATCACGTCGTCGACCAGGACCTGCGCGACCAGACCAGCGCCGGCGACGAGCCCGAGCCGGTCCAGACCGGCTCGCTGACCTTGCGCCTGCTGCCCGCCCGCGAGTTGAACGACGCCTACGCCGCGCTCGGCGTGGCCCGGGTCGCCGAACGCCGCGCCGACCAGCAGCTGGTGCTGGACCGCAGCTACATCCCGCCTCAGACCCGCATCGACGCCAGCGGCCACCTGTCCGCCATGGCCTCGCTGCTGCACGGCTTGGTGCGCCAGCGCGCGCAGTTGCTGTCGTCTCGCATGGGACAGCTCGGCAACGGCGTGTCCGAACTCGCCGACTTCCTGATGCTGCAGGCGCTCAACCGCGCCGACCCGCTGTTCCGTCAGCATGCGGCCTCCCCGCACGTGCATCCGGAAACGCTGCACCGCGACTGCCTGCAACTGGCCGGCGACATGGCCACCTTCGTCAGCGACACCCGGCTGGCGTCCGAATTCCCGCTGTACCGCCACGACGACCTGCGCGGCAGTTTCGCCCCGCTGCTGGAGGAACTGCGCCGCATGCTCAGCGTCGTGCTGGAGCGCAACGCGCTGCAGATCGACCTCACCGAGCGCACCCACGGCGTGCGCACCGCCATCGTCCCGGACGCCGACCTGCTGCGCAGCGCCAGCTTCGTCATCGCGGTCAACGCGCAGGTGGCCGCCGAACAGCTGCGCCAGCGCTTCCCCGCGCAATCCAAGCTGGGCCCGGTGGACCGCATCCGCGACCTGGTCAACCTGCAGCTGCCGGGCATCAGCATGCGCGCGCTGCCGGTGGCGCCGCGCCAGCTGCCGTTCCACGCGGGCTTCCATTATTTCGAGCTGGACCGCGGCGGCGACCTCTGGAAGCAGCTCGAGCGCAGCGGCAGCCTCGCGCTGCACGTGGCCGGCGATTTCCCCGGGCTGGAACTGGAGCTCTGGGCCATCCGTCAGTGATCGCCGTCCGCGGCGACACCGGGCCCCTGCCCCACGCATCCACCGATCCAAGACACCAGTAACCTCCGGGAGCCGGCATGGACCCCTCCGCGCTCAACGATCCGTTCGCAGGCTTCGACGATCAGCGCACTTTCATCAAGCCCCGTCCGGGCGGCGCCCAGTCGCCGCGCGGCGCCACGCCGTCGCCCGACTCCGTGCAGCCCGACGCCGCCCCGCCGGCCGCCGGGCTCAACCCGCTGCTGACGCTGGCCAATCCGCTGCTGCTGCTGGTGCCGCAACTGCGCGCCACGCGTCGCGTCGACGACGTCGCCGTGCTGCGCAACAACCTCGCGCAAGGCATCCGCGACTTCGCGGCCCGCGCCGCCGCCGCCGGCATCCCGCCGGAGCGCGTCATGGCCACGCGCTACGTGCTCTGCACGATGATCGACGAGGCCTGCGCCGACACCCCTTGGGGCGGCTCCGGCGTCTGGGCGCGGCACAGCCTGCTGTCGATGTTCCACAACGAGACCTGGGGCGGCGAGAAGGTCTTCCAGCTGATGGCCCGTCTGGCCGAGAAGCCCGAAGCCAACCGCGACCTGCTCGAACTGATCTACGCCGCGCTGACGCTGGGCTTCGCCGGCCGCTACCGCGTGATCGACAACGGCCCGGCGCAGCTGGAAGCCGTGCGCGACCGCCTCGCGCAGATCCTGAAGCAGCAGCGCGGCGACTATCCCGCCGCGCTCGCCCAGCATTGGCAGGTCGAGGCCATCACCCAGCGCCGCCACATCGGCTGGCTGCCGCTGGCCGCGACCGCCGCGCTGACCGCGCTGCTGCTGGTCGGCGTGTACCTGACGCTGACGCTGTCGCTGGCGGAACGCTCCGACCCGGTCTTCGGCCAGATCCAGGGCCTGCGCCTGTCGCCGCCCGTGGTCGCGCCGCCGCCGCCGCCGGCCAAGCCGCGTCTGGCGCAGTTCCTCCAGTCGGACATCAAGGCCAACCTGGTCACCGTGCGCGACGAAGTGGACCGCAGCGTCGTGATCATCCGCGGCGACGGCCTGTTCGCGCCGGCCAGCGCGACGATCGTGCCGGAGCGCGAAGCGCTCATGGGTCGCATCGCCGATGCGCTGACGCAGGTCCAGGGCACCGTGCTGGTGACCGGGCACAGCGACAACACGCCGATCCGCACGGCGCGCTTCCCGTCCAACTGGCACCTGTCCGAAGAGCGCGCGAACACCGTGCGCGAACTGCTGATCGCGCGCCGCGTCGCGCCCGAGCGCATCCGCGCCGAGGGCCGCGCCGAGGCCGAGCCGGTCGCCCCCAACGACACCCCGGCCAACCGCGCGCTGAACCGGCGCGTCGAAGTCAGTCTGATGGTCAACGGCCGCGCGCCTGAAGCGCCGGCGCGCGGAGCTTCCCGATGAAACGCGTCCTGGGATGGATTTTCAACCGCTGGGTGCTCCTGGCGGTGCTGGTGCTGGCCGTCGCGCTGCTGATCTGGATCGTCGGTCCGCTGGTGGCCGTCGGCGAAGCCCGGCCGCTGGACACCGAACGCTCGCGCTGGATCACGATCGGCGTGCTGGTCCTGATCGTCGCGGCGTGCATCGCCTGGAGCCGCTGGCGCGCCAAGCGCGGCAACAGCCAAGTCGTCAACCAGTTGCTGCAGCAGCCCGCCGCGGACACGCCCGAGCGCGAGACCGCCGACATGCTGGCCGTGCGCGAGCGCTTCCGCCAGGCCCTGCAGATGCTGCAGCGCTCGCGCTTCGGCGCCGAGGGCTCGGCCGGTTTCGGCGCGAAGCTGCGCTCGCGCTTCGGCGGGCGTTATCTCTACGAGCTGCCCTGGTACCTGATCATCGGCGCGCCCGGTTCGGGCAAGACCACGGCGCTGCGCCACAGCGGCCTGAACTTCCCGCTGGCCGACCAGATGGGCGACCACGCCATCCGCGGCGTCGGCGGCACGCGCCATTGCGACTGGTGGTTCACCGACCGCGCCGTGCTGATCGACACTGCCGGCCGCTTCACCACGCAGGACAGCGATCCCACCAACGACAAGGCGACCTGGAGCGGCTTCCTGCAGATGCTGCGCCGCTCGCGCCCGCGCCAGCCGATCAACGGCGCGCTGGTGACTGTGTCGGTGACCGACCTGCTGGCGCGCAGCCCGTCGGAGCGCGCCCAGCATGCCGCGACCGTGCGCGCCCGCGTGCAGGAGCTGCAGAAGGACCTGGACATCCGCTTCCCGGTCTACCTGCTGGTCACCAAGGCCGACCTGCTGTCGGGCTTCATGGACTACTTCGCCACGGTCGACAAGGACCAGCGCGCGGCACCCTGGGGCTTCACCTTCCCGCGCAGCAGCACGTCGCCGCTGGCGGGCTACGGCGCGGAGTTCGATGCTCTCGAGCAGCGCCTGCAGAACGGCCTGATCGACCGCCTCCAGGCCGAGCGCGACCCGCAGCGCCGCGCCCGCATCTACGGCTTCCCGGCGCAGTTCGCCAGCCTGCGCGCGCTGCTGGCCGAGTTCGCCGAGGGCGTCTTCGCGCCCTCCCCCTACGAAGCCCAGCCGCAGCTGCGCGGCGTCTACTTCGTCAGCGGCACGCAGGAGGGCACGCCGATCGACCGCGTGCTCGGCTCGGTGGCGCGCAGCTACCAGATCGAGAACGCGGTGCAGGCGCCCAACCAGGCCAGCGGCCGCAGCTACTTCCTGAACCGGCTGCTCAACGAGGTCGTCTTCGCCGAAGCCGGCCTGGGCGGCACGCACCGCGGCTACGAACGCCGCCGCAACGCGCTGGCGCTGGCCGGCTATGCGGTGGTGGCGGTCGCCGGCATCGGCCTGCTCACGGCCTGGACCGTCAGCTACTTCAACAACAAGAAGTACCTCGAGGACACCTCGGCGCGCGCGGACCAGGTCCGCGAGCTGCTGCAGGCCACGCCCAACCGCGCCAGCGCCGACCTGCTGCCGATCCTGCCCGCGCTGCAGGCCACGCGCGCGCTGGCGGCGGTGGATGAGAGCGTGCCGTGGTCGATGCGCATGGGCCTGTTCCAGGGCAGGAAGCTCGACAGCGCCGCGCGCGCGGCCTACCAGCGCATGCTGGGCGACGCCGTGCTGCCGCGGCTGGTGCTGCGCATCGAGGAACAGCTGCGCCAGGGCGCGGCCACGCCGGTCACGCTGTACGAGGCCCTCAAGGCCTACGTGATGCTGCACGACCCGCAGCACTTCGATGCCCCGGCGCTGAAGCAGCACATCGAAGGCGACTGGGAGACCACGCGCCGCGAGCTCACGCCCGACCAGCGCGCGGCGCTGGGCGCGCACCTGGACGCGCTGCTGTCGCAGGGCGGCATCGCCTCGCCGCTACCGGAGGACGCCTCGCTGCTGACGGCGGTGCGCACGCAGCTCGCGACGCAGCCGCTGCCGCAGCGCATCTACAACCGGCTGCGCGCGCAGGGTCTGGGCAGCGAGTACCCCGACTTCACCGTCGCGCGCGCCGGCGGCCACAACGCGCCGCTGCTGTTCACGCGGACCAACGGCGCACCGCTGACGCAGGGCGTGCCGGGCTTCTTCACCCGCGACGCCTACCTGCGCGGCTTCCAGCCGCGGGTCGGCCAGGTCGCGGACGAACTGGCCGCCGAAGAGCCCTGGGTGCTGGGCGTCGCCGCCGCGCCTAAGAATCCGCAGGACCTCGTGCGCGCCAACGCGCCGCTGGTCGACGACGTGCGCCGGCTCTACCTGAACGACTACGCGGCCTCGTGGGAGTCCTTCCTCAACAGCGTGAAGCTCCTGCCGATGGCCACGGTGCCGCAGTCGGTGGAGCGCTCGCGCATGCTGTCCGCGCCGGACAGCCCGCTGGGACCGTTCCTGCGGGCGGCCTCGCGCGAGACCACGCTCGCGCAGCCCGGCAACGCGATCGAGAACGCCGAGCGCCGCGCCGCGGACCTGGTCCAGCAGACGCGCGAGAAGGTGGCGGGCATGTTCTCCGGCAAGCCCGGACAACCGAACGCGGCCGACCCGAACGCGCCGCGCATCGAGAACATCGTCGACGAACGCTTCGTCGGCCTGCGGAGCATGGTCACGGCCCCGGCCGGCGGCGGCAAGTCGCCGCTGGACGAGACCGTCGGCCTGATCGCCGAGGCCAACATCATGCTGACGGCGGCCGATTCCGCGCTCAAGGGCGGCAGCGCGCCGCCGCCCTCGCCGGTGCCCACGCGACTGAAGGCCGCCGCCGCGCAGAGCCCCGAGCCGCTGCGCACCATGCTCGACGATCTGGGCAGCAGCAGCGCGCGCGTGTCGCAGGGCGCGATGCGCCAGAACCTCGGCATGGAGGTGCGCTCGCAGGTCGGCGAGTTCTGCAACCAGGCCGTGGCCGGACGCTATCCGCTGGACCGCAACTCCTCGCGCGACGCGACGCAGGCGGACTTCGCCATGCTGTTCGGCCCGGGCGGCAAGATCGACCAGCTCTTCCAGCAGAAGCTCGCGCCTTACGTCGACACGACCACGCGGCCGTGGAAGTTCCGCGCGGTCGAGGGCACGCCGCTGGGCGGCGACAGCGGCACGCTGCCGCAGTTCCAGCGCGCGCAGGCGATCAAGGAGACCTTCTTCCCCGGCAGCGCCACGCCGTCGCTGCGGCTGGACTTCAAGCCCATCGAGATGGACACCACCATCCAGCAATTCATCCTGGACGTGGACGGCCAGATCGTGCGCTACAGCCACGGTCCGCAGATCCCGACCTCGGTGCAATGGCCGGGACCGCGTGGCAGTTCGCAGGTCCGGGTGCAACTGAGTCCGGTCAGCGCGAGCGGCTCGTCGGGTCTGGTCAACGACGGTCCGTGGGCGCTGTTCCGGCTCTTCGACCGCGTCAAGATCGAGAAGACCTCCGCGCCCGAACGCTTCAAGGCCACCTTCGAGATCGAAGGCCGCAAGGCAGTCTTCGAGGTCACCGCCAGCAGCGTGCGCAATCCGTTCCGGCTGTCGGAGCTCAACGAGTTCCGCTGCCCGGGCGGCCTGTGAACCGCATCAGGAGAATCCGACCATGAGCGCGCTGCCCGAAGCTTTGAACACCGCCGGCGACGCCGTGCCCGGCTGGTACGGCAAGGTCGCCGCGCTGGGCGATTTCGCCCAGCGCCGGCTGCCCCAGCATTGCGTGCAGCATTGCGATGCGTGGCTGTCCGGGATGATGCAGGACCTGCCGAAGACGCTCGGTCCGCGCTGGCTGGACACCTACCTGACCGCGCCGGTGCTGCGCTTCGCGTGGGCGCCGGGCGTCGTCGACATGAAGTGGTGGTTCGGCGTGCTGATGGCCAGCTGCGACAACGTCGGGCGCTACTTCCCGCTGGTGATCGCGCAACCGCGCACGCAGCCGCCGGTGGACCGCGCCGGGCTGGATCATCTCGACCGCTGGTACACGGTGCTCGCCAACGCGGCGATGCGCACGCTGGACGACACGGCGACGGTGAATTCGCTGGAAGCGGCGCTGGCCGCCGCCCCGCCCTGGCCGCCCAGCCACGCGGCGACGCTGCCCGCGCCCGAGAACGCGGTGCAATGGGTCAGCTACACCGCGCCGGCGAGCCTGCTCACGGCGGCGGTGCCGATGCTGGCGGCCGGCGAGCTGCTGGAGCGCCTGGCCGGCTGCACGGTGTGGTCGCCCAACCCCGAGCCCGGCGAGCAGGTCCACATGCGCTGGGGACCGGGGCTGCCGTACGTCGAGGCCTTCGCGGCGCTGCTGACGAAGAAGGCGGCCTGATCGCCCATGGGGTCAGGCGTTGCCAGAGTGACCGCCGACCTCACTTGCCGTCCACGGCGGGACCCGGAAGTTCGAGGAACGGCACGCCAAAACGCAGGCTCAAGTTGACCGCGTTGCGAGCCTTCCCGTCGCTGTAGCCCTGTTCGCGCAGACCCGCGAACTGCAGCCAGTACTCCGACTCTTCCGTCGAGAACGGCAGTCGGAGTTCCGCACCGATCGATAAGGTGCGTAGACGTTCCTTCTGCACGTCGCCGAGACGCACGCGCCTGAATCCGTAGTCGGCGAAGAAGTGTCTCGTCGCCTGTCCTGCCTTCAGACGCAAGGTGGCCTCCTTGCTGTCCTGCCGGACCAGCTTGGCGGCATCGTCCGGGTCCTTGGCCCGATCGTCGAGGCGGCGACTGTAGAAGCCTTGCAACAGCACGCGCCAGCCTCCGGCGGTGTCCTCCCCGTTCTTCCCCGCAAAGTCGTAGGAACCCGCCAGCCACAGGGACTTGCCCGCGCCTTTCGCATCGGTCAACTTGGCGGTGCTGGAGTACCACGACTGGCCGAAGCCTGCATAGAGAGACGGCTGGGCCCATAAAGGGTTCGTTTTCCCGATCTCGTCGTAGCAGACGCCGAGATCTGCCGGCTGCGGTGTCAGCGACATCTCGACGGGAACATCCGGCGCCAGCTGCCGCCTGACGCAGCTGGCCAGACTGCGGTAGTACAAGCCCGGATCTGCCTGATCCACCAGCCCGATGCGGACGCCCCAGGCGGCGCGCGAGGCGCCGCTGTCGTCGGGCTTCGTCGCTGCGACGGACACCGTGGTCCGCGCGAGGACGCGCGTCCCGTAGTTGGAGGTCAGGAAATCGCGGTTGCCTTCGCCGTCGCGGGGACCGTAAAGCGTGCCGCCGCGCAGATGGTCCCGGAAGAACAGCGACATCGGGTTGAAGTCCATCGCGACCCCGTTGGTCACCTTGCCGTCGGGCGAGAGGCCTTGAGCAAGCGACGCCGCGAATTCCCTGAGGACACCGGGCCTCTGGGCCTTGTCCGACGACAGACCCAGGATCGCCAGACCTGGACTGGCCGGCACCGAGAGATCCGCCTTCATCCTTGAAGTCGCGGTGGAAAACGCGTCCACGTCGGTCGCCACCGCTGCTGCGGTCGCCGCCTTCTTGGCGCCGCCCGACTTCCCGCCGTCGCTGGCGGCCTCCATCGTGGATGCAATCGGACCGGACGCCGCAGCTGCCGCAGCGACCGCCGTCGCCTTGGTAACCGACGTTGCCGTGTCCGACGGCGCCAGCACCAGACCCAACCGGACCAGTTGCTCCTGGCTCATGAGCAATCGGCACTCCGATGGCTGCCCGGAGGCTCTGCAGACCACGGGAATCTGCATCGTTTCCTGCGGCACCCATCCCTGCGGCACGGCCACCTGCCCCGCGGCGGCCAGCGGCACCGAGCCGAGGATCAGGACGGGGCCGCGCCTCACAGGACCGCCTCGTGATCCAGGGACGTCGGCGCAGGCACAAGGGCCAGCTTGCTGCCGTCGAACTGGATGTCGTCGTTGCTCTTCTTGTCCGGGATGACCGCATCGAAACGTCCGGACTCCAAGGTCCGGCCGCTGGTGTCGGACAGGCGCGAGGCCACCGTGTAATCCGCCAGATTGGCACCGCTGCGGACTGCGGTCACGCCCCACTTCACATGCGAGAGCCCGGGGCCGGCAACGAAGCTCCAGCGCACCCGTCCTCCGTTCTCCGTGGTGAGCGGCTCGCCAAACTCGTGACTCCCTACCCCCTGCGTCACCTTGCCGTTCGCGTCCACGACGATCACCTGCACGCGGGCGATCGGGCCTCCAGTGACGTCCACGGTCAGCGAGACGACCTCGCCTTCCGAAACGCTGATCGGGCGGAATGCAATGCGCTTGTCCTGTCCTGGCTTGATGGGCATGAGCATCTCCTTCAAGAAATGTGAGTGGGGGGGTGGGGCGCGCCGCCTACAACGCGGCGTTCGTAGGCAGATCCGCCAGCCTGGGACGCTCGTCGAGCGTCTCGTCCGGCGGGTCGTCCGGCGAGTCGGTCGCCTCGTCATCGACGGCGGCGACGGCCTTCATGGCCGATTCGGACGACTTCGCCGCGAAGTAGTAGCTGACCACCGAGGTCATCAGCGTGCCGACCAGGGTCAGCAACTGCTTGGCGAAGTCGGACGCGGCGACACCGGCCGGGGCATCGACGACCAGGTCGAACCGATAGCCGCCGGGACAGTCCGTGGCGCTCGCGGCGCAGGCCACAGGCGTGACCGAGCGGACGTGGATGAGCGGGTCTTTCAGGAAGGCTGCCTTCTGCGCCTCCATCACGCCGGACACCGTTCTCCCGCCGTCGAGGGTTTGATAGAGCATCACGGCGATCAGCGCGAAGAGGACGATCAAAGCAAGCGCCACGGTCGCGCGGATCGAACCGGAAGGCAGCCCCAAGGCCTCCGCCGGATTGGCCAAGCCCAATCGCGAGAAGAGCGCAGACACGAGCGCCAGCGAGCCGAGCAGGATCACGATGCCGAAGATGGCAAGCAGCGGGAGCCCGACCGACGGCCTGTTGGCCAGATACGAGAGACCGAACACCAGCGCCGCGCCGGGCAGCACAATCAGCACCAGAGCCAGTCCCGGCGCCATGCCGAAAGGCGAAGCCGGCGAACTGGCCTGTGTGCGGGTACGCGGGCGGATACGAACGGTGGCGCGACGTGTCTTCATGGGACCTCCGACTGACGATGCGACGAAGTATGGAAAGCGGAGATGGCGGCGCCAACCACAGGATTGATGACGTCCATCGACGCGACTTGAGGGCATCGACCGCCGCGATCGCTGGGGCTTGCGAGCGCGCGCAGGGCGACTTGTGCGACATTGCGTCCCAGGGAGAACAAGCACATGAAGACTTTCGGACGCAGCCTCGCGCTGGGATTCCTGCTGGCCGCGCTCGTGCTGTGCGGCGTGGGCGCGGTCGCGATGCGCAGCGCCTACCTCATGGAAGCGGCGGCCGACGGCGTGACGCAGAGCCACCAGGGTCTGCGCATCCTGGCCGAGCTGCTGAACGACGTGGCCGAGGCGGAAGCGGCGCAGCGCGGCTTCATGCTGACCAAGGACACGGTCTACCTGACGGCGCTGGACAAGTCGACGGCCGAGATCAACGCCGAGATGGCGGAGATCCGCGTCACGCCGGCGTGGCGGTCGCGGACCGTGGACATGGACAACACGGAGAAGGACATCGCGGCGCTGCTCACGCTGTTCCGCGAGCGCATCGCCGACCGCCAGACGATGACGCTGGAAGAGGTCACCCGCTCGCCCAAGGTCAACCAGGTCCGCCAGCGGATGGAACGCCTGCGCGAGCGTTTCAACACGATGGAGAACGACGAGGTCGAGCACCTGGTGGCGCGGTCGGCCGAGATGGGCCAGACCACGCGGCTGGTCAAGGCCATCGGGCTGGGCGGCACGGCGCTGGGCCTGCTGATCGTGGTCGTCACCGGCCTGGTGCTGCAGCGGCTGCTGATGCAGATGGTGGGCGCGTCCGCGGTGGACGTGGCCGCCCGGGCGCGCGAGCTGGAGGCGTCCTCGCTCAAGCAGGCCGGCGCGACAAAACAGACCTCCTCCGCCGCCATCGAGCTCACCGCGACGATGCACGAGGTGCAGGCGGCGGCCAACCAGATCGCGCAGCGCTCGACCGAGGTCGAGGAGATGGCCTCGGCCAGCACCCGAGCGGCGCATTCGGGCAGCCAGGCGATGGCCCGTGCGCGCGAGGCCACCGTGGGACTGAGCCAGCAGATCGACATGGTCGTCACCCAGATGACGACGCTGGGCAAGGAGGTCCAGGGCGCCGCGACGGTGCTCGGCGCCATCGAGGAACTGGCCGAGCGCACCAACATCCTGGCGATCAACGCCACGATCGAGGCCTACGGCGCGGGCGACGCCGGCGAGCGTTTCCGCGTCGTGGCCGACGAGATCCGTCGCCTGGCCGAGAAGGTGCGCGCGGATGCGGTGGACATCCGGCGTCAGCTCGACTCGATCCGCAACGTCTCCAACGCCACCATCATGTCGACCGAAGCGGGTGTGAAGGCGGTGGCGGCGAACTCCTCGCTGTTCTCGGAAGCGGAGGCGATGTTCGCGCTGATCTCGGAGCGCGTCGCCGCGTCCGACATCGCGAGCAAGGAGATCAAGATGGCCACGCACCAGCAGTCCAGCGCGGGACGGCAGCTGGAGATCGCGCTCACGGACGTGGGCCGCGCGTCAGCGGACGCGGAACAGGTCGCGCAGAGCAACCTGGAGACGGCCGCGGCGCTGTCGAAGACTGCGCAGCGCTTGAGCGCGTTCGTGGCGTCGCCGACGCGGTGGCCTGCGGCAAGACCTGGCCCCGCGGGCGCCACGAAACGCGCGCCGGGCACTTGATGCACAGGCGAGGCCGCGCCGCGCTGCATTGAGGCTCAGGGCGGCGTACGCCGCTTCATCTCTTCATCGCACCAGATCCGCAAATCAACATGAGTTGTGTGATTCTTATTCTGGACAAGAAACTGAAGTCCATGCAATTTGAAGATTGCCCGAACTTCTTTGCTGACGACACGGGACATCAATACTCAAGAGTTTGCGAGGATGATGACAATGGATTCTATGATTGGCTGAGAAGTCCCGAAGAAAATGTCATCGGCGTACGATGGTTTCCCTATGAAGGTGCAGTCTTAAGGGACAGACGCCTTGCGTATCTGAAAGAGCTTGGCTATTTAGATGTCGAAAGGGACCATCTGGAAACCTCGATATTCTTTTCAGAATCGCGCGAGATCGACAAACCAAAATCCTGCGATCAAGATTTTTGCAACAATAACGTGTTCATCTCTGACCACGGCGTGTGTGCAATATCGTTTTCAACTGCCAATCTGAGTGAGGAGCAGAAGCGCTCTCTGCCAATACCTGATGAGCTACGACGCCGCTGAGTGCCCATAAATGGAATACAGCATTCGCATACTCGTCCGCCATCCGACGTTGTCGATCGATGAGATTTCAAGGTATCTGAATACCGAACCGACCTACTCCCGGACTTCCGATCAAACAAGCGATTCTCAAACAGCCTGGTCAGTCGTCAGTTGGACGGAGGGGAACCGCCGTTTCTTCACCGAGGTGGACGAGGTCATTGATTGGCTGGAACGCCGACCGGAGTTCATCAGTGCCGTCCGGCACGGTGGCGGGAAGGTCTGTGTGATCGCGCAACTCTCGGGGAAAGAGAATATTGGCGACGAGCTCAGCCCGAACACGATGGCGCGGGCCGCAGCCATCGGCGTCAGCATTGGGGTTGAGGTCTTCCCGAATATGACGAAGCCGCGCGAAACGCGGCGCTAAGCTCAAAGCGGCATGCGCCGCGTCGACTCGTCCTCTTCTTCCGCTTCCAGCGGGATCGGACCCGAGTCCACTGCCGCGGTGCCGTCCTCGCCGGTCGGCGTCTGCGCAGTCGCCGCCAGCATCGTCTTGACCACCCTCCGCGCGAGCGCGAACGGCGGAGGCGGGCAAAACATCGCCCCGCGTTTGAAGGTGCTTTCTGTCGTCGCGAACACCCCAAGGAGTGAGCGCGATGGCTGTCGAGGGTTTCCACGAGCGAGGTTCGGAAACTCCGTGTTCTAGCATCGGCGCCGCCGGCTTCGAACCGCGAGATAACGCGGCGTCCGGCCAGACAACAACCAGAAGATTGAGTTCCAGCAGGGAGGAACCTCGGGACATGCCAGACCGGCGGCCGCACGCGCGGTCCGGGGAGTAGGCGCGTGTGTCGAAGGTGGCCACACCCAGCGGGAGCTCGGGAGTGTTTGCCTTGAAGAACCACACGCAAGTTTCCGGATCGGAACTCCTTGGCCGCGCGACATTGCGCGGTGCGCGATGGGCGTCACGCCTTGGCTTGATCGTCCTGACCGCAGTGACGCTGGGCGCGCACGCCCAGTCCGGTGCAACGCTTGAAGAAGCGATGGCCAACGAGCGCGCGAAGCGCGTCAAACCCAGCTCGGGCCTGTCGACACGCTCCGCCATTTCGACCTCAGTGGCGGGCGATCCCGGTGAAGGCGGACCGACCAGCTTCGACCCGGCGAACTACTTCGAGAACGGCAAGCTCATCCGCGCCCCCAAGGCGCTGTCGATGCTGGGCCCCGACCTCTTCGGCGACCGCGTCAACCTCTATCGCGGCACGCTTGAGTTCGTGCAGACGGACGTCAATCTCGATGGCAACAACGCCCTGCCCGTCGCCGTCACGCGTCGGTTGTCCACGGGCAGTCGCGGCAACTATGGGCAAGGCCTGTTCAGCGAGTGGGAACTGGAGATTCCCCACATGCAGGGAACCTTCCACGGCAACCTGGGCTGAGTGAAGCAGCTCTCGCCGGGCGTCAACAGCAACCTGCGCTGCACCAACTTCGGCGCGCCGCCGGATACGCCGTCGCAACCACTCGCTCCCGGCTGGCGGGCCAAGGAGTACTGGCAAGGCAACTTCATCAACATCCCCGGCGCCGGGCAACAGGAGGTGCTGCGCCGTGATTCCGCAGTCAACACGAATGTTCCCGACGATGGCCAGGCCACGCCTCTGGTCACCACAGGGCTGTGGGCGATCCGCTGCCTTGGGTCGCTGGCAAGCACAGGCTCTGCGACGCCGGTCAAGGACCAGGGCGAAGGTTTCCTCGCCATCTCGCCCGATGGCACGCGCTACCGCTTCGATTGGCTGGTCTCGCGTACCGCTGGAGGCATGAGCAAGCAGGCCAGCATCGCCGGCGCGCATGTGTCGATGGAGCGCGTCGACGTGCGCATCTTCCCGACGCTGATCACCGATCGTTTCGGAAACACGGTCAGCTACACCTTCGACACCACCGACAAGTGGAAGCTGCTGAGCATCCAGAGCAGCGACGGCCGCTCCCTGTCCTTCACCTATGAGCCAGGAAGCCGGCGCATCAAGACGGTGTCCGACCGCTGCGCTATACGGATCCTGATGGGCTCAAATGTTCCGGGACTGGAGGCGACGCCAAATGTACGGTCGATCTGATTGACGGCAAGGCAATTGACAGGGCGAAGCTCACTGGGGCTCAGAAGACGCAGATCGGAAAAATTGAAGCTGCGCTCACCGCCGCATATAAAGGAGCACTGGCCAATTCGGATACGACATTCAGCCTGCAGCAAGATGCGGCCGGGCACGAGGGCGAGGTGACGGGTAAAGAGATCGCTGGAATTCTGAAGGAGTCGACCGTCGATCTGCAGTCAAAGGGTGGCAGTGATGGACGAATAGCAGAGGCCGGATTCTCTTCAGGTCAGCCCGGAATTAATTTCTTCTCAAAGAATATTGACAAAAACTCAAATCAAAGTCTTAGAGAGGCAGCGGCGCATGAACCAATTCATTTGGCGCGGGAATTCAAATTCATGCCATTTCGCACAGGAGATGGGCACAACAAATGGTTCGACCCTGCGGTGAAGGAATTGATTAAAAATACCGACAAGGCAAAGAAATGAGTCAAAAAGCAAAGGCGATTGTCGCTCACCCATGTGCAGCGTGCGCATTAACAATATTCGCCGCACTTTTCTCCGCCGGGGCTGAGGCAAAGTATATGTACAATTACGTTTGCCCAAGATTTGCCGGCGGCCTGTTCATGGGAGAAGGTGCAATTTCGCTACAGCTATTTGATGAACATCCCGGAATTGGAAGAATATCGGGACGCAGGCACGTGGTGCTTGATCGATTCGAATATTCCGAGTGCCAAGAGGACAGATTTTTTTGCATCTCAGGTGACGAATCGAAATTCCTTCTGGATGTTCCAATTGCGGCCCCAAAGATAATTTATACAGAATATAAATATGAATACTCTGGACTAACGTTGGAGGCCACGCCGGTGGAGCGTGAGCGCTATAAGAATCGAAGGGCGGTTCAGTTGCTGGTGCAGCGTTCCGGCGACCAAGGTGGGAGCTGGTACAGCCTCACCATTGTCGAGGGAGTAGGGGTAGTAGATTTCTACATTCCTAGGGCGCGGGCAACGAGGGCTTCTACAGGCGATCCAATTGAAGTGAAAGACCTCACATGTTACTTGGATTCAAATAAGGGAATCTTCTCCAAAGTGGTTATTCAAGTCAAATAGGCGAAGGCACGAGGGAACGACTCAATTCAAGCGCCACAGCCCGCTCAAAAGAAACCAAGCCTCGAAAATAACGAATCGATTTAGGCAATTGATCGCAAATCAATAGACGACTGGCATGAATTGTGTGATTCCAATTCTTGATCAAGAATTAAGAACCGTTCAATCAGACAAATATCCAGATTTTTTGTTGATGCCACAACGCTGCATCGCACGTTCACATTCAAAGCACCGGAACGCGAATGGCCTTATACACGTTCATCATGGACTACGATGGCGGCACGTACATCAGCCAGATAAGAGCAACATCACACCTCGCAGCGATGCGAAAGTGGGCTCGCACCAGAACGCCTGGGGAAATCTCCGGCATGGGCGTCAAAGGATTTGAAGAACTTGCGAACGCGATGGACGCAACCGACGCGGCAAACTTCAATGGAGCGATAGTCAATACCTGGTGTACGAGCGCACTCGTTCGAGGGAAGCTGGCCCTCATCAACTTCGTGAAAACGCACGAGGCGTGACCGGGGCGGTCACGAGTATGAAGAGGCCGAGTTGCAGCCGCGCGAGACGTGGCAACCGGCTGTCATGTTGGCTTGCGCTGCGGCGCTAAGCCTCAAAGCGGCATGCGCCGCGTCGACTCGTCCTCTTCTTCCGCTTCCAGCGGGACCGGACCCGAATCCACCGCCGATTCTTCGGCCGCGGTGCCGGCCTCGTCCGCCGGCGTCTGCGCCGTGGCCGCCAGCACCGGCTCGCCCACCCACAGCGCGATCGCGCTGAAGTTGTCCTGATCGGGCAGCCCGCGCTCCTCGATCACCGCGCGCATCGCCGCCAGCCAGTCGTCAGGCGAGCCCGCCGCGCGCAGCGTGTCGTGGATCAGCGTGTCGCCCGCGCTCCCCCACCAGCCGTCGCTGCACAGCAGAAAGACGTCGCCGTCCTGCAGCGGCTGCGGCGCCGTCGTGTGCGGATGCAGGTCGTCCTCGATGCCCAGCGCGGCCACGAGGTGGTTCTTGTGCGGATGATCCTCCGCCTGCTCGGGTGTCAGCAGGCCGGCCTCGATCAGCATCTGCACCACGCTGTCGTCCTGCGTGATCGTGTCGATGTTGCCGCCGCGGATGCGGTACAGCCGCGAGTCGCCCACGTGCGTCCAGAGCGCGAAGTTGCGCTGCGCGTCCACGCACAGCGCCACCAGCGTCGTGTGCATGCGGTCGCGTCCCGTGCCCTCGACGCCGCGACGCACGTCGTCGTGCGCGGCCAGCACCGCGCCGGTCAGCAGCTCCGGGCGCCACGGCAGCGTCGCGTCGCCCAGGCTGGTCTGCATGCGATGCACGGCCCGGCGCGCGGCCTCGGCCCCATTGCGGTGGCCGCCCGCGCCGTCGGCCAGCACGGCGTACCAGCCGGGGCCGTTCTCGTGCGCCACGATGGCGTCCTCGTTGTTGTTGCGCGCGCCTTGTTCGCTGCAGGCGGCAACCCTGATCTTGAGCATGGTGTGAACGACGTGTAGGACAAACGGCGGGGCTCAGGCCCCGCTCTGCTGTGCTTGTTGTTGTGACTGCGCGGCGCCCTGCCCATGCTGGCTCAGACGCTCCAGTTGATCTTCGTAGGCCTCCAGGAAGGCCTTGCCGAACAGCGTGTGGAAGTCCTCCTGCGCCTCGTCCCGGATGGACTCGAAATGCTGCAGGTAGAGCTCCCAGAGCTTGGCCTTGCGGTTCATCGCCAGCACGCTGTCCAGCACCGACCGGCTGGTGAGTTTCGCCTCCAGCGCCTTGGGCTGGAAGCGCGTCAGCACGCCCTCCAGCGCGGCGCGCGTGCCGGCCATGGTGCCGATCGTGTGGCCGACCAGGTCGCGCATCGCGTCCTGCATCGCCGCCGGACCCGGCAGGAAACCGCGCACCGGCGGCTGCAGGAGCTGCTCCAGCGCCGACTGCACGTCCGGCGAGAACTTCAGCGGGTTGTTGTCGCGCGAGCGGATCACCGTCACCTGCGCGCGCAGCTCGTGCTTCGTCGCGGCGCGCACCGCCATCATCCGCAGCGTGCCGTCCACCGAGGCGTTCAGCAGCGAGCCGATGACGCGCATCAGATCCGGATTGAGCCCTTGAGGCGGCGCAGCCATGCGCACGCCGGCGCCTTCGCAGAAGGCCTGCCAGAGGGCGGCCGTGTCGGCAGCCTGGCCAGGCGCGGTCGCCGTCGGCGCTGCGGCCACGGCCGGCGCCGGTGGCGCGACGTACGGAGGCGGCACAAACGGGGGAGGCGCCTGCACCGGCGGCGGCACGACGGCCAGCGGCGGCGGCATCACGGGCGCGGCAATGGGTGCAGCGATCGGGGCGGTGGCAGGCGGAATGACCTGCACCGCCGGCGCCACCACGGCGGGCGGCACGGCTGCCGCAGGCGGCTGAACCGGCTGGACCGGCGGAGGCGGCGTCCGGACCTCCGGCGGACGGAACGCCGAATGCAGCGCCGGCGTGTGGTCGGGCAGCGCGGGGGTCTGCGGCTCGGTGTTCGTGGCCGGCGCCGCGGCGCCGAACAGCGCCAGCGGATCCGAACCCACCGCGTCGCGCAGGCTGTCGCCGGGCTTGTTCGCGCCGGCCATGAAGCCGGCCAGCGGATCGCTGCCGCTCGGCTGCAGGCCGAAGAGATCGTCCAGCGACCGGTTGTTGTCACCCGGCACCAGATCGGCGAAGGCGCCGCCGAAGCCGAGGTCGTCGTTGCGCGCCGGCGGAGCCGTCGGTGCGGGCGGCGGCGCCAGGTCCAGCCCGCCGAAGGGATCGAAGGACGACGGGATGCCGCCGCTCGAGGCCCCGGAAGATGTCGAAGCAGCAGGCGCGGTCCGCGCCGGCGGCGGCGCGAACGGATCGAAATCGTCCGGCAGCATCATCGGACCGGCCGGTGCGGGCGGCGGCGCCTGGACGGGCGGCGCGGCGAAGGCGGACACGTGCGGCGCGGGCGCCGGCGAGGCGCCGAAGACGTCGGACGGCGCCTGCGTGCCGCCGAACAGGTCCGCGAACGGATTGGCGCTGGACAGGGCGGCCGGCGCCGGCGCGGGGGCATGCATCGGTGCCGTCGCGGGACCGATCGTGGGGGGACGGCTCAGATCGGGCGCCCGGCGGATCACCGTGGCGCCGTTGTCGGCGCTCGACTCATGCTGGACTTCCAGCAGATAGCCGCCGATGCGGACCTGGTCGAGATGGCGCAGCGGCACGGCCTGGCCTTGAGCGACGGCCTGGCCCGCGACGGTGATGGGATTGGCGCTGCCGACGTTGCGGATCACGAAGCCGCCGGCGTCGGCGCTGATCTCCGCCTGCTGGCGGGAGATGTGGCGCTCGGGGTCCGGCAGCGCCATGGTGTTGTTGTCGGCGCGACCGATGGTTCCCCCGGTGGCGTCGAAGCGCGCGGTGATGGGCTGCGTCAGGGGCAGGTCGTTGAGCGACACCGCGCGCAGGGTGAGGGTCATGTGGCTGCCTTTGGGACCTCGGGAGACGGCATGGCATGTTTCCGTGACAATGGTCGCGCTTCAATGAACGAAAGTCACCTGAGAGGGGCTTGTCGCTGTTTCATACTGCACCCCGCTCGAATTCCGACGTGATGCCGATGTCGACCTCTTTCCGTTCCGACGCTCCGATCTCCCTGACCCCGACCGCGCAAGCGGCGCGGGGCCGCGGTCATTCCACCCTGACAGTTGGCACGGCCCTGCTGCTGAGCGTCGCGCTCGCGGCCTGCGTCACGCCGGCACCGCCGCCTCCGCCGCCGGAACCGGTGGTGACGGCGCCGCCGCCTCCGCCCCCTCCTCCGCCCGAACCCGTGCCGCCGACCGCGGCCGAGCAGGCGCTGTCGCAGAAGACCGCCATGCAGGCGATCGAGCTGCTGGAGGCCGGCCAGGAAGACCAGGCCCGCAACGAGCTGCAGCGCGCGCTGCAGCTGGATCCGGCCAACAAGCTGGCCAACAGCCTGATGCGCCAGATCACGGTCGATCCGGTGCAGCAGCTGGGCCGCGAATCCTTCGCCTACACGGTGCAGTCCAGCGACACGCTGTCGCGGATCGCGGGCCGCTTCATGGGCGACATCTACTCGTTCTACATCCTGGCCCGCTACAACGACATCCGCGTGCCGCGTCAGGTGTCGGGCGGCCAGGTGCTGCGCATCCCCGGCAAGCCGCCGGCGGGTCCGCTGTACCCGCGTCCGTCGGCCAAACCGGACCCGAAGGCCACCGCTGCGGCCGCCGCTGCAGCCGCGCAGGCGACCCCGCCGGCGACGACGGTGGCCGCCGCCCCGACGCCGGCCGCTCCGCCCGCACCGCCGCCCGCGCCGGAACTCTCGCCCGGCGAGAAGGCCATGCGCGCCGGCGACGCGCATGACCGCGCGGGTCGTTTCGACAAGGCGCTGGAGGAGTACCGCCGCGCCGAAGCCGCCGACCAGCCCGGCGCCGGCGCCAAGATCGAAGCCGTGCGCAAGAAGCAGATCGCCAAGGCCACGCTGACCGCGCGCACCGCGTTCGCCAAGCAGGATCTGGCCGGCGCGATCAAGGGCTGGGACAACGTCCTCCAGCTGGATCCAGACAACGAGCTCGCCAAGCTGGAACGCCAGAAGGCAGTCACGTTGAAGGCCAAGGCCGATCAACTGAAGTGACGGGTCGACGATGACCGCATGCGATGGGGGCGCTTCGGCGCCCCTTCGCTTTTCCGCGCCGGACTTTTCCCGGGTAACGCACGTAACCCGGCGGCACCGCCGCCGGACGGCGCGATCCCGCTACGATCGCGGCCCTTCACGACGCTCACGCCCATGGACGCCCACCCGCCGCGCAACTTCGCCATCGACTGCCTGAGGGGCGTGGCCATCCTGCTGGTGGTCGTGCACCACCTGGCGCTCCCGTTCCGACTGCCGCTCGCCCCCAGCCTGCTCGGCCCCTGGGTGCCCAAGCGCCTGATCGACGCCGTCAGCTTCAACGGCTACGAGGCGGTGTTCATGTTCTTCGTGATCTCGGGCTTCCTGATCACGACACGCATCCTCGACCGCGACGGCGATCTGCGACGCGTCCGGCTGGGCGCCTTCTACCTCGCCCGCGCCCGCCGGATCCTGCCGCTGCTGCTGGTCGTGCTGAGCGTGCTGACGCTGCTCGCCGCGCTCGGCGTGCCGGACTTCGCGCCGTCGTCCCGGCAGTCGCTGGGCGGCCTGCTGGGCTCGGCGCTGACCTTCACCTTCAACTGGTATGAAGGCCGCACCGGCTGGGCGCCGGCGGCGTGGGACGTGCTGTGGTCCTTGTCGATCGAGGAGGTCTTCTATGTCGGCTTCCCGCTGCTGTGCCTGGTGCTGCCGCGCCAGTTGCTGATCGTCGCGCTCGCGGTGCTGGCGTTGAGCCTGCTGCCGTTGCGTTCGCTGGTGCCCGTCAGCAACGAGGTCTGGTGGGAAAAGGCCTACCTGCCCGGCATGTCCGCCATCGCCTGGGGCGTGCTGGCGGCGCTCGCCGCGCAGCGGTGGCGACCGGCCGTGCGCGACGCGCGGGCGCTCGCGATCTTCGGCGGCTTCTGCGTGCTGCTGGTGATCGGGTGGGGCGACCTGGTCCACCGTCACCTCTTCAAGAGCGGCATGTACGGCCTGTGCCTCGGCACCTGCGCGATGCTGATCGCGTTCCGGGCGCAGACGCCCTCCCCGCGCAGCGGCCTGCGATGGCTCGCCCGCATGGGCCGGCTCAGCTATGAGCTCTACCTGAGCCACATGTTCGTCGTGCTGGGAACGGTCGCGCTGTACCGCGCGCTGCTCGGCGCGTCGCAGGCGTGGACCTTCGTCGTCTACGTGCCGGCGGCCGTGCTGTGCGTCGGGCTGGCCATGGCGCTGGAGCGATTCATGGCGCGCCTGACCCGCCTGGCGACGAGAGGGACGCCAGCCTCCCGCGCCGAAGACACGGAGATCGCTCGCAGCGGTTGACCCGATGCCGCCGGAAAACTGTATATTCATACAGTATTCAATCTTTCCGGCAGTTCATGGACCTCTCCCGCAAGCTCGCCATCCTGGCGGACGCCGCCAAGTACGACGCCTCCTGCGCGTCGAGCGGCACCGACACGCGCGATTCCCGCGGCGGCACCGGCATCGGCTCGACCGAGGGCATGGGCATCTGCCACAGCTACGCGCCGGACGGCCGCTGCATCTCGCTGCTGAAGATCCTGCTGACCAACCATTGCCAGTACGACTGCCTGTACTGCGTGAACCGGTCGTCGAGCAACGTCGCGCGGGCGAAGTTCAGCGTCGAGGAGGTCGTCGCGCTGACGCTGGACTTCTACCGCCGCAACACGATCGAGGGGCTCTTCCTCAGCAGCGGCATCGTCAAGAGTCCGGACTTCACGATGGAGCAGGTCGTGCGCGTGGCCCAGGTGCTGCGCGAGGAGCACGACTTCCGCGGCTACATCCATCTGAAGACCATTCCCGATGCCAGCGAGGAACTGCTGCGGCGCGCCGGCCTCTATGCGGACCGGCTCAGCATCAATGTGGAGCTGCCGACGGACGACGGACTGAAGGCGCTCGCGCCTGAGAAGGACACGATCGCCATCCACCGCTCGATGGGCCGGTTGAAGCTGCACATCGACGATTCGAAGGACGCACAGAAGACCGCGACGGCGACGCCGATCCGCGTGATACCCGGCGCCGCGGCGCGTCCGGCCAGACCGCCGCGCTTCGCCCCCGCCGGCCAGAGCACGCAGATGATCGTCGGCGCCGACGGCAGCGACGACCGCAGCATCCTGCGCAGCAGCGCGGCGCTGTACGGACGCTTCCGGATGCGGCGGGTCTATTACTCCGCCTTCAGCCCGATCCCGGATGCCGCGCGGGCCCTGCCGCTGCAGGCGCCGCCGCTGGTGCGCGAGCACCGGCTCTACCAGGCCGACTGGCTGATGCGCTTCTACGGCTTCGACCATGAGGAAATCGTCGACGACGGCACCGGCCTGCTGCGGCTGGACGTCGATCCCAAGCACGCCTGGGCGCTCGCGCATCCGGAGCGCTTCCCGGTCGACCTCAACCAGGCGCCGCGCGAGATGCTGCTGCGCGTGCCGGGACTGGGCGTCGGCTCGGTCGACAAGCTGCTCGTCGCGCGTCGCGTCCGGCGCCTGCGCGCGGAAGACCTGCGGCAGATGAAGCTGCCCGCGCGCAAGGTGCTGCCCTTCGTGATCGTGGACGGCCACCGGCCGGGAGCGAGGGTGTCATCGACGATCCCTGCGACGCCCCCGATCGCCGCGCCGACGCAGATGGGGTTGTTCTGATGGTCCGCGTCACGCTCGACGGTCCCGTCGATGTCGAGGGCTTCCGCCACGCGGCGAAGCAGCTCCTCGCCCGTGGCGTCGCGCCAGGCGACGTGGTCTGGACGACCGGCCAGGAAGACGGAGCCGTTGGCGACCTCTGGGCCGATGAGCGCATCGACGGCACAGCGGGCCTGCCGTTGTCCATCGCGACGATGACGTCGAAGACAGCCGAACCGCCGGCGTTCAACGTCCCGGCGGCTTTCCTGTCGCTGTGTCGCACCGCCCTTCTCCACGCCGAACCCCAGCGCTTCACGCTGCTGTACCGGATGCTGTGGCGGCTCAGGGCCGAGCCGGGCTACTGGCGCGACACGCTGGACGCGGACCGTCGCCGCGCCGAGCGACTCGAGCGCGAGGTCCGGCACGAGATCCACAAGACGCATGCCTTCGTCCGCTTCGTGCCGGTCGAGGACGTCGACGGCGAGCGGCTGGTCGCGTGGTTCGAGCCGACGCACTACACGCTCGAAGCGGCCGCGCCCTTCTTCGCGCGGCGCTTCGCCAACCTGCGCTGGGCGATCCTGTCGCCGCGCTGCTCGGTGTCGTGGGACCGCTCGACCTTGCGCATCGGCCCCGGCGGACGCCGCGAGGACGCGCCGCCGCAGGACGCCGGCGCCGAACTCTGGCTGACCTACTACCGCAGCATCTTCAATCCGGCGCGCCTCAAGGTCGCGATGATGGAACGCGAGATGCCCCGCCGCTACTGGGCCCATCTGCCGGAAGCCGCCTTGATCGAGCCGCTCATCGAGCAGGCCGGGGCGCGAACGCAGGGGATGCTGGCCGCAGACCCGACAGTGCCGCGGCGCATCCGGCCCATCGGCGAAACGGCGCGCTGATTGCCCTCTCCCTTCACGTCACCCGTCAACAGGAGCGCTCATGGAAACCCAGGAACTGCATCGCGGACGGCTCATCGACCACCTGCAACTCGTCGTGCGGGATCTGGCGGCGAGCAAGGCCTTCTACACGGCGATCCTGCCGCCGCTCGGCGTGCCGCTGGGCGGCGAAGGCAAGGACTACTTCTGGTTCGACGAGCTGTTCGTGTCCAGCGCGGACAGCGACGCGGCGGTGGGCAAGCTGACCGGCCGGCATCACCTCGCCTTCCAGGCCAAGGACCGCGCTGCGGTCGAGGCATTCCACAAGACCGCGCTGGCCCATGGCGGCACCGACAACGGCGCGCCCGGCGAGCGCCCCTACCACCCGGGCTACTACGCGGCCTTCGTGCTGGACCCGGACGGCAACAACATCGAAGCCGTCTTCCACGGGGAGGCCAAGCGCAGCGCTCCGTCGGTCAAGGTGACGTTCTGAGCGGCGCTCAGGCCGTCACTTCCTGTCGACCTTGTTCTTCGCCGTCGCCGCCGCGGCCGGCGCGGGCGCTGCGGTCTTCGCCGCGGAATCGTCGATCAGCTGCCGCATCAGGGCCGTCGCGCGCGCGTTCTTCGGATCCACGCGCAGGCACTTCTGCAGCACCATGATCGCGCCGGACTTGTCGATGGCGGCGAGCTTCTCGGCCTTGCGCACGTAGAGGTCGGCCAGCAGCCGCTTGGCCGACGGATCGTTGCGGTCCTGCGGCGCGCGACGCTCCAGCAACCGGATCGGCTCGTCGACCTCGCCCTGTGCGGCCAGCATGGCGATGTGCTCCAGCTGGTTGGGATCCGGGCCGGCCGCGGCCTGCGGGGGCTCCTTCGCCGCAGCGCCCGCCGTCGCGGCCTGCGCCTTCGTCGTCGCCTGCGCCTTCGGCGTCGCCGCCGGCTTCGCCGCGACCGGCGGCGTCGCCGCCTTGCGCAACGTCACCCGCGCGGGCTTGCCCAGATAGCTTTTCTGGTTGCGTTCCTTCTCCAGCGCGCGCAACGCGTCGGCGGCCGTCTCGTTGTCCGGCTGCAGCGACAGCGCCGACAGGTACTGCGTGGTCGCGCCGTCCAGATCGCCGCGCTTGTGCGCGGCCTTGGCCTTGTCCAGGCGCTCCGTCACGCCGGCATCGATCTGCTGGCGCGTCGCGGCCAGGCTGTCGCGGTAGCCGGCGTTGTCCGGACGCAGGACCGTCAGCGCCTCCCAGGTCCAGGCGGCGTCGGCCAGTTGGCCGTCCTTCACCTGCTCCTGCGCGCGCTGGACCTGCGCCTGCTCGAACGCCGACGGCGGCGCGCCCGCGCTCCCTTCCGGGTGGCGCAACGCGCTCGGACCGCCGGTACAGGCCGTCAGCGCGACGGCCGCCAGCATCGCCCATGCAACGGCCGCCCTCATGGGGTGGTCCCGATGCGTCGGCTGGTCTGCAGCCGGGCCTTGAAGGCCTCGAGGTCGTGGTCGCCGAAGATCATCGTGCGGCGCAACATCAGCGGCTGCGCGAAGAAGGCGTTGCCGCCGGGGTTGACGGTGACCGCCAGGGTGTATTTCTGGCGCGTGAGCGCGTCCAGCACCAGCTCGTTGGCGTCGCCGTAGGGATAGGCGTAGTGGCGCACCTGGCCGGCCGTGCCGAGCTTCTGCTCGATCAGGTCCCGCGGGCCGGCGGTCTCGGCGTCGAGGTTGCGCTTGTAGCGTTCCTCGTTCTCGCCGGTGGTGCGTTCGATCAGGTTGCGATGCGACTTCGAGTGCGACTGGATGTCCATCAGTCCCGAGGCCTGCATCTCCGCCAGCTGCGGCCAGCTCACCGCATCGCCGCCCGCGCCGACGAAGTCGGTGTAGACGAACATGGTCGCCGGCAGGCCCAGCTTGCGCAGCACCGGGTAGGCCAGCTTGTAGACCGACTCGTAGCCGTCGTCGAAGGTGATCACCACGGCCTTGGGCGGCAGCGGCTCCTTGCCGTCGAGGTAGCCCGCGAGCTGCGACAGCTTGACGACGCGGTAGTCGTTCTTCGCCAGCCACTCCATCTGCGCGGCGAAGTTTCCCTGCGACACGGCCATCTTGCCGCCGACCGTGCCGAGGCGGTGGTAGCAGAGGATGGGCACCGTCTGGAGGTTGCCCGAGCGCACGCCCAGCGGGCTCATCGGCTTGAGCGGCACGATCAGCGGCTGGCCGGGCTCGGCCTTGGTGACGCCGGCGTTGGCCTCGCTGATCTGCCAGTCGCGGTCCTCGCTGCCGAGCAGCCGACCGGCGATGCCGCGCAGCGATTCGCCCGCCACCGGCACGTAGATCAGCAGCCGGTCGCTGCGCGCGACGATCTCGCCGTTGGTCGTCGTCGCGGGCGCCTTGACCGGCGCGGGCTCGTCCAGCGGCGGCGTCGCGGTCGGCGGCGCGACGCAGCCGGTCAGCGCGAGCACGGCGGCAATGGCAGCCGCGGCGAGGATCGAACGACCCTCACCCCTGCCCTCTCCCGCAGTGCGGGAGAGGGAGTTCATGCGGTGCCCGGTCTTGCCCCCTCTCCCGCACTGCGGGAGAGGGTGGGGGTGAGGGCCAGCGGCCGTCGCAGTACCGCTGTTCAAGAATCCATGCAACACGACCATCAGGCAGCTCCCGGCGTCGATGGCGGAACTGGCGGCGCGGGTTGCGTCTGCTCGTCCGAAGGCGCGGCGGCGACCGGCGCCTTGGCCTCGGGCTTCTGTTCTGGCTTCTGTTCCGCCTTCTGCTCGGGCTTGGCGTCCGCCTGAGCCGCCTGCGCGGCCTGCTGCCGTGCCGCCGCCAGCGCGCCGGACTTGCGTCCGATCGTCGTGGGCGCCTCGGCCTTGGCGGCGGAGGCCGCCAGCGCCTGCTTGTCCTGCAGCGCCTGCGCCATGCGGTCGAAGGCGGCGTAGAGCAGACCGAATTCGTCCTTGCGCTGTTCCCGGATGCGGAAGTCGACGCGGCCGCGGCCGATCTCGTCGAGCGCTTCCACCACCAGCTTGATGGGCCGCGAGAACCAGTTCGCGACGAAGAACATCGCGATCGCGACGGCCAGCACCGTCGTCACCGCGAGCACCGCCATCAGCGTGCGCGACAGCCGCGCGACGCTCTCCAGCGGGCGCTCCGGCAGACCGAGCGCGACGCGCCCCACCGTCTTGTCCTGGAACGTGATCGGCGAATCGAAGCCCAGGATCGCCGCGCCGCCCGCCGCGTGGTACCGCGTTCGCTTGACCGCGCCCTGGTCGCCCAGCAGCTCGCCCGGCGGCGCCTGGTACAGCTTGCCGACCGTGTCGGGCAGGCTGGAGGCCGCGACCACGCCGGCGCGGTCGATGACGCTGACGCTCTCGAAGTCGCCCGTCTTCATGATCTCCTGCAGCGAGACGTCGACGGAGACCCAGTCCTCGCCCAGCGCCGCGGTGGCGTTCTGCGCGGCGATGAAACGCGACAGCGCGGTGCCGTAGTCGGCCACCTGCTGCATCAGCGCGGCGTTCTGGCGCTGGCTGATGATGGAGCCGCTCACCGCCATCACGATGGCGACGATCCCGGCCATCATGGCTGCCCACTTCACGCGCAGCGGGATCAGCTTGGCGCGGCCCTTGTTGCGCGCTTCCTCGTCGATCTCGCCCAGCACCTTGACCAGAGACTCGGCCAGTTCCGCGCCGGTCTGGAAGCGGTTGTCCGGCGCCTTGGCCAGGCAGCGGTCGACGACGCGGCGCAGCGACGCCGGGATCTCCGGACGCAGCTTGTTGAGCGGCGTCGGATCGTCCTTGGCGATCTTGAGCGCCAGGTTCACCACGCTGTCGCCGGTGAACGGACGCACGCCGGTGAGCATCTGGTACAGCACGATGCCGACCGAGAACAGGTCCGAGCGGCCGTCGATCTTCTCGCCGTTCATCTGCTCGGGGGCCATGTATTGCGGCGTGCCGAGCACGTCGCCGACGCGGGTGCGTTGCTCGCCCTTGGTGGACTCCATGTGGGCGATGCCGAAGTCCATCACCTTGATGTCGAGCGTGCCGCGCACGCGGGCGATGTTGCCGGGCTTGATGTCGCGGTGGACGATGCCGCGCTTGTGCGCGTAGTCGAGCGCGCGCGCCAGCTGGATGGCCATCACGACGGTGTCGCGGATGGGCAGCGGCGTGCCGGGTTCGAGCAGGTCGGCCAGGGGTTCGCCGTCGAGCAGCTCCATGGCCATGTAGGGCCGGCCGTCGACCTCGCCCACGTCGTGCACGGTGACGATGTTGGGGTGCGACAGGCTGCCGGAGGCGCGCGCCTCGCGCAGGAAGCGGGCGTGGTATTCCTCATCCTCGCACAGCGAGGCGTGCAGGAACTTGATCGCGACGTCGCGGCCGATGCTCGGGTCGTGGGCCTTGAACACGCTGGCCATGCCGCCGCGACCGATGCGGTCCAGCACCTGGAAGCGGCCGACCTGGCGCACCGGCGCCTCGTTGCTGGCGACCTTGGCGGCGAGCGCGCCGCCCGGCAGCGTGCCGGTGGACGGCTTGGGATCGGGCACCGGGGGCATGGCGCGCAGCGCCGCCACGGCGGCGGCGGCGTCGGGATCGAAGACGGTTTCGGCGAACTCGGAAGCGCCGAACTCGGATTCTTCGGCCTCGACGGGCTGCGGAGCCACGCGAGGCGCGGCCGGAGAGGCCACGGGCGACGCAACAGCCGGTGCCGCGGGCGGCGCCACGGGAGGCTTGGCGGGCGCGGCGTCGACCGCCGCCGGCGGGGTCGCGAGCAGCTTGGACGCGGGCACGATCACGGTCTCGTTGCCGGTTTCGTTGCCGGTGGCGGCGGATTCGGGGATGGGCGCGGCGGGCGGTGTCGGCTCGGCCGGCGGGGAAGTCTTGGTCACGGGATTCAGAACGGCGGCGGGAGCGATCACGGTCTCATTGCCGGTCGGCGAGAGCGTGTCCAGGGGCGAAGCGACGGGCGAGGAAGCGACGGGAGTCGGCGGGGCAACCGGGGCGACCGGCGCAGCGGGAGCGGCCGGTGCGGCAGAAGCCTCCTGGGCGGGAGGGGCCTCGGAGGCTTCCAAGGGAGGGGCGACGGCCTCCACGGGCTCGACGGCGGCCGGCGCGGGTGCGGCGGCGGTCGGTGCCGGGGTGGGCGCCGGGGTCTCTTCCGACGGCTGGGCGCCGGCTGCCGGCGCTCGCGGCTTCAGCATCGCGGCGGGCGCGATGATGGTGTTGTCGGTGTCGAGCGGGATGTCGGCCGGCTTGCGGCTGGCGCGCATCGAGAAGGTGTCGGGGAACGTGGGATCGATGAAGCTGATCTCGCGTTCGTGCTGGACGGTTTCGGGGCCGTCGTCGTGCGCGGGGTCGGCGTCAGCCGCGGGGGTCGGCGCAGAGACCGTCGGGGTGGCGGGCGCGGCGCGGTTGGCGGCGGTATTGGGCGGCATGCGGTCCAGCGGCGCGCCGGCCGGCACGATGCGTGTCGCGTCCGGATCGAGCGTCGGATCGTCGGCCGCCGCCGGTGCGTTGCCCGGCTTGGCCGAGCGGGGGTGGTTCTCTTTTCGTGACATCGAACGCCTCGCCGCGGCGAGGATCGCCGCCCGATGCGCATTGTCCCTGTCACAGGGAACAGCGGCATTGACCGAAAGTCACGAGGTGTAGCGGGGGCAAGCCTCCCTTCAGTAGTTCCTGCGCTTCCACGGCGGGCTTGCTGCGGGGTCGTGCACGATGAAGTGGATGCCTGGGTTCGCTGGCTCGGTGAAGAAAACCCTCCCCCGGCCTTCGAACGCATGGGCGGTCAGGAAGTTGGATTTGATGACTTGGACATCGCGTCCCACCAGCTCGGCAACACCGTCCCAGATGGCAAACAGCACGCGATCGCCGAGCGTGACCACATCGTTGAGCTGGAGCGGATAGCGGCCGAACTCGATGAAGCCGGAGGCTCCGCCGTGCAGCAATCGGCCCTCATCACCCGCCGAACAGATCAGCACCGAGCCGTCGGTCAACAGGGCGATCCCGCCGAACGACTCCCCCTCGTTGGGAGAGCCAGGCGTAGGAAGTTTCCGCCATTGAGCACCATCGAAATGCAGAATCATGTCGCGAGTCCCGATCGCGAAGACGCTGTCGCGACCGTGCCCCTTGATGTCGACGATCGACTGATACGCGGTGCCATCTCCCTGATGGGTCTGCCGCCACGCCTTGCCGTTCCAGTGGTAGAGATGTCCGCCATGGGTGCCGACATGCACGTCGTCATCCCCCGAGCCGTGGATCTTCAGGATGTTCGGGGGCAGCCCTTCAAGGCTGTCGACGGGCAGCGTGGCGACCGTCCAGCCGCGGGAGCCGTTGTGGGCCCTGTAGTCCGCTTGACGCGACGGCGCAGCCCATCCGACCGGAGCCGTCGTCGCCACGCGACCATCCGCGCATCCGACCCAGAGATGCCCCGCCGGCGAACACCACAGCGCACTGAGCGTCTCGTTGGTCGTCAGGATTTCCCTGGCAGTCTCCTGCTCGTCATTTGCATCAATGAGCAGCAATCCACCGATCGGCGCATCGTTCTCGTCCTCGGACTGCAGGGTCAGCAGCACGATGCCCTGTGCGGTCTCGATGACGTGGGTGACCTCTTCTTCCAAGATGAACTCCTTCAGCGTCCGTTCGTTTCCAATCCTGGCCGGCAGTCCCAGAGGTACAAGTGCCCGCAGCCGGTGAGGACTTGAACGTCTGAGTCGCTGTTTCCCAGATCGTCGTGGACTTCACCCACGCCCTACTCCACGTCGACCTTCAACCAGGCCTGTGGCGCAATGAACCGTTGCAGCCAGGCGTTCATGACGTCTTCGTCAGCCAGTTGCCCGAACATCGGCGAGCACGAGGTCAGCAGCGCCGGCTTCAGCGCCTGCGCCACGGTGACCAGCGGCGCCAGCGATTCGTCCGCGTGGATGTCGCCGCGAAGAGGCGCCGCACCGGCGGCCAGCATCGTGGAACCCCGCCCTCGATGGACGAATACCTCGGGCCCAGCCAAGCCGGCCAGCGACGCCGCATCGATGCCGTGTTCTGCTGCAAAGGCATCGCCGACCAGCGTGAGCCAGTTGACGCCGGGCATGCCGCGCAAGGCCTCCCATTGGAGCGCCGACGTCTCCAGGATCTGGATCGACCAATGGCGGCGTGCCTGAGCAATCATCGTCCGCGCGGCCACGTGTTCGGAGCCGCCCTTCACCTCGAAACTCCAGCCGCCCGTGCCCCAGAGCACCGGAACGTGCGCCGCCAGCCACCGGGCAACCTCCGCGATCTGCCGGCCAGATGAATCCGACGGGAAATCGAAGACGACGTGACTCGCCCGTTCCATTCCGAGAGCGGGGGCCAGGTCCGAGATCTTGAGAGACAACGCTTCCCGCCCACCCTGGCCGTCCCCTGCGAACTCCACGCACGCTGCGGGATCAAGGCCCGCGCGGCGCGACCAGATGCGACCAGAACCGCCTCCAGGCGGCAGCCGCCAGTGCGTCTCCGACGCGCGGCGGAAGCGATTCAGATGGGACGCGAACGGCTGCTCTCGCAACAGCTCCCAGAGCGCATCCGGATCCAGCCGCTGCTGCGTCAGAGACCCTCTCACGAAGACCATCAGTTTCAAGCGCACGTCGACCAGAGCACCCGCACGCGGGATCTCCTTCAGCGTTTGCAGCGCAGCCAGCACGTCGGCTCACAGCTCGGCGGTCAGAACCCGTAGCGCCACCACGGCGCGTCGCCGTTGCGCGGATCGAGTTCCACAAACTGAAGTTCCGGCACCGCCGGTTCGATGAAGAACGCGCGTCCAAGTCCCGCTGTCACGCCGGACGTCTGGAACGTCTCCTTGATCATTCGGACATCCCGGCCCACCAGTTCAGCGACGCCATTGCCGGTCGCAAACAGCACCTTGTCATCCACGACGGCGATCCCGACCAATTGAACCGGATAGCGCCCCAACTCGGAAAATCCCGCGCTGCTGCCATGCAGCAACCGACCTTGATCTCCCGTTGCACAGATCAGCGTGGAGCCATCCGCGAGACAGGCGATGCCGTTCAAGGCGTCGCCGGCGTTCGGCGCACCGGGCACCGCCAGGGAGGTCCACGCCGAGCCGTCGAAATGCAGCAGCGTGTCGCGAGCGCCGACGGCAAAGACATCGTCCCGCCCGTGCCCTGAGATCGCCCGGATGGTCTGATAGCTGGATCCATCGCCGTCGCGGACCTGAGTCCATGAACGGCCGTCCCAATGATAGAGATGGCCGCCGAAGGTGCCGACATGAACGTCGTCATCCGCACTGCCCCAGATCGCAGTCACATTGGGCGGCGTGCCGTCCCCGCGCTCGCGGGGCAAGGCGGTCACCGACCACGTCGCTCCCGCCAACGTGTTGTACTGGCTGCCGTCGGCAGGCGCCTGCCACCCCGTCGGGGCCGTCGTCGCCACGCGGCCGTCAGCGCTCGCCACCCACAAATGGCCGGACGGAGACGTCCACATCACCCGCAGCGTGTCGTTGGTGGCCAGCAGTTGTGTCGGCATATCCTCCGAATCCCGATCGGGCGGGATCTGATAGACGTTTCCGATGGCGCTGCCGATATCGCCCTCTTCGTAGACGAGGGTCATGAACACGATGGCCTGGGAGGTCTCCGCGACCTGATGAATTTCCTGCTGCAAGTGGGATCTCCTTCAAATGGGTCCAGTGTCGCCTGATCACGCCCGGTCTCACGGACTCGATCCTGGCAACGAGATTCTGTTTCCGTTGCTTACGGTGGAGGCGCGCTACGACGTCCCAGTTGTCGGGCCGCCGCTTGCACCTGCTCCTGAGTTGCTTTCCACGGATTGCGCAAGGGCGTGTCCTCCGTCACCGGAGGATCAAGTTTCCCAAACGACTCCTTCGCGGCGAGCACGATGCATTCCGCCGCCTGCTCGATCAGGCTGTCCCGGTCCAGATCTGTCCGATTGATCGTGCGGTGAGGTAGACCCTTGTCGAGGGCCGCCTTGGCACCCTCCTTGTATTCCTTCAACCATTCCTTCATCGGTGCGTTGCGAGGAGGCACCTTCACATCGTTCGCCTGGGAGAACTTGCGCATCTGGTCGGTCAGGATCTTGTGCTCGAAGCCTTCCTTCTGGCCGTCCCCGGCCATGAATGTCAGCGCACCTCCAGTGCTGTACCCCTCGCATCCCGCGAACTTGTCCCCGGCGCGCCCGAGGTCGTGCATCGCCGACGTCGGCAGGATGTGCTCCGCCTGATAGCCGTCCTTCGTCCCCTGCATCTGCGAATGCGTGCCGAATTCGATCGGCGGATCAAAGCAGGCCAGGATCTCCGAGCATTTCATGTCGGCGGGAGAGCCGGCGCCGCCGGCTTTCACCACCTTCAACTGAACCATCGCCGCGCTGGTACCCATGGGCTCACATCTGGTTGCCCATGCCCGAGCTGCCGGTGTAGACCACCGCCTTGCCCTCGAACTGGACGTTGGGACTGCCGTCGATGATGAAGGCGGTCGAGCCGATCTTCATGCTGACCACTTCCTTCTGCGTGCCCGGCTGATTGCCGACGCAGTCATGCACCACCGCATCGACGTGGAAGGTCGGCTTGCCGCCTATCTTCACCCCGCGCGTGTCACCGTCGAGCTTGCCCGATCCGGCCGGCGTCAGGATCGGATACGGGATGGGCAACGGGCTCGGCGCCGCGGGCGTGAGGCACACGCTCGGGTTCATGTATACGATGACGTGACCGGTGGATTCGCCGGCTACCTCGCGGAAATTCGCGTTGACGCTCACGCCGGCACCTCCTGCCGATCAGAGGTGCTGGCCGCACTGGACGTGCGCGGTCGCGCGCCGGCCGCCGCGGGATCGCCCGCCGCCAGCAGCAGCGCGCCGCGGGCGCCGTCGTCGGAGCCCGCCGCCAGTACCGCGAGTTCGTCGCGCGCCACGCCGTGCGCCCAGTCCTGCAAGGTCAGCGCCACCATCAGCGGCAGCGCCGCCGCGCCGACGTCGCCCAATTCCTTCAGCGGCATGCGCAGGTCGGTGCCCGGATCCAGCACGTCGCCGAATCGCGCGATGACGTTCTGCACCTCGCGCGTCGCATGGCGCTCGTGCGAAGCGTCCATCGCCCACAGCGCGCAGCGCCGGCCCGCCGCGCGCAGCGGCGCGACGGCTGCGGACAGCGCCTGTGCGAAGCCGTCGGAGCGGCACGGCGCGTCGCTGCCGACCGGATGCGCCTCGCGCCCCAGCCCCAGCCCGGCGACCCAGCCGCCCTCGCGCGCCTCGTGCGTCACCATCGCGAAGGCCGCCGCCTCGCCCGGCCGCACGCCGTCGATGTTCTCCATGGTCAACAGCCGTTCGCGCTGCTGCAGCGCCTCCAGCGTGGGCCAGTGCAGCAGGCTGTCGACGCCGCCCCAGATCACCTCGCGGCGCGACTCGGCCAGCTGCAGCGCGCGCGCCATCGCGATCGCGCCCGCGGCGCGTCCGAACGGGAAAGCCTCGATGTCGGCGCCCGCGAACGGCGCCGGCAAGGCGGCCGCGAGCCGCTGCACGAAATCGCGGCCGGCGACGTTGAGTTCATAACTCTGCGGCTCGAGCGCGAAACGCGCCGGCAGCCCGAGCAGCAGGATGGGCGGCCGGTCGGGCCGGGCCCGTGCGTCGGCCGCGCGGCGTCGGGCCACGCCCGTGAGCGCATGCACGGCCAGCGCCAGCAGCCGCTCGCGCGCCGGCAGATCCGGCGGCAGCGCCGGCGAGGCGCAGCCCATGACGCGACGCCCCTGCGCGTCGACGAAGTCGGTCAGGCCGACGCCCGAGATCCCCGCGCGCAGCAGCAGCGCGGTCTCCTCCAGCGTTTCGCCGAGGCAGGTGGCCGCCTCCGCATGGGCCAGGCCGGCGCGCCAGCCGGCGGATCGCTGGGACGACGCGCTCATTCGAGGTACTCCTTGGCTTGCACGGTGATCGAGGTGAAATGCCCGCGCATCTTGGGCGGGCAGCGGAACACCGCGCGCCAGACCATTTCCAGCATCAGCGCATCGCTGTCGACCACCACCGTGTCAAGATGCGGCCGCCGCGTGTCCGGCCGGCCGTCGACGATGGCGTCGATGCGCAGCAGCTGCCGAGGCAAGGCGAAGTCCAGCAGCGCTTCGGCATGCACGCCGGCGATGCGCACCGGCTCGCCGCCGCGCAGCGGCTCGTCGAAGACCAGGCCGGGCGCGGCGCAATGCTCGTGTTCGGGCCGGTAGTCGGCCGGTCGCGCGGGATAGGCGTTCGCCATCCAGGCGGCGTCGTGCGTGCCGGCGCTGGCGCGGCGCGGCGCGAAATGCCGGCCCAGCGGCGCACAGCCGGCCGGGGTGTGGCGGCCGCCGGCGGCGGTGACCGCCTCGCCGGCCGTTTCGATCTGCGGCGCGGGGCGCCCCACCAGCGTTTCGGGATGGCGGCTCACGCCGCTGCCGACGGGATTGCGCGCCTCCTCCAGCGGCTTGGCGGGATCGCTGAAATCGGCGCCGCCGTAGGCCCGCGACCAGGCCAGCGGCGTCCGCACCAGCGGGCCGCTCTTGCCCGGTCCGATGCCGCCGAAATGTCGTTCCCAGACCCGCGGGCCGTGCACGCGCAGCAGCTTGACGCGGTCGCGCACGCGGATGCCGACGTCCATGGCCGTCGCGTCGCCGCCGACCGGCGGCACCGCATGGCCGCTGAGCACGAAGTCCGTCCCCGGCTTGGGCAGGCCGTAGTCGCCCGGCAGCCGCAGGTCCGCGATCGCGGGATCGCCCCAGGGCTCGTCGCCCAGGCGGATCTCGCGCGGTTCCTCGGCGGCACGCAGGCCGCCGCCGGGCACGATGTCGTAGCTGGCCTTGATGATGACCAGGCGCGCCTCGGCGCCGTCGCGGTCGAGGATGGGCAGCACCTGCGCGTGGTGGCCGCTGTGGTTGTAGAAGGCGGGCTCGTCCATGGGATCGCTGCCGGTGTCAGTGCGCCGAATGCGCAGGGTGCACGGGATGCACCGGAGGCGCGGGATGCCCGGCCTGGGCGGACGCCGCGCGGCCGTCGCGCGGCACCATCGCCTCGGCGAGGCGCCGCAGCGAGGTGTCCTGCACCGCCACGAAGTCGAAGGGGCTGAAGCGCGGCGCGCGACCGCGCGAGGCGGCGACCAGCTCCAGGTACAGGTCGTGGCGACCGGCACGCCACCAGCCGGGGCCCTCCAGCTGCGCCAGCAGCACGCCGGCGCTCAGCGGTCGCCCGCCGCGCACGCGCACATCGCCGGGCGCCTGGGCGACGCGATGCCACCAGGCGGCCGTGTCGCCGCCGTCGGGCGCCGGACCGGCGATCGTCGCCAGCGCCTGTGCCGCGAGCTGACGTTCCTCGTCGTTGCGCAGCGGGTCGTCGTGCAGCGCCAGCAGATCGGGCACCAGCGACGGCAGTCCCAGCACGCCGGCAGCCCGCGCGGCCTGCCAGCGCCCGGCGCTGCGCAGCATCGCGCGCAGCAGGTCGGCATCGCCGGGATGACCGTGCATCGCCATCGCCAGCAGCGCGTCGGCCCAGCGGCCGTCGCGCGTGGCCATGCGGGTGGCCTCGCCGTGCAGCGCGGGCAGGCGCAACGCCGCCCCCAGACGCAGCGCGGCGCGCGCGACCGGCTCGGCGGACGACTGCGCGGCCGCCATCAGCAGCGGCTCGCAGCGGCCCGGGTCGAAGTGCTGGGCCGGCGCGCCGAGCGCCGCTCCCACCACCGACGGATTCGGATCGCGCATGGCCGCGTCCCACGCGGCTTCCGGCAACTCCCAGCGGAACGCCAGCACGCGCACGGCGGCGGCGCGCAGCGCCGCCGCCTCATGGTTCAGCAGAGGCGTCAGCACCTCGGACAGATCGCTGCGCGGCGCGAGCGAGAGCGCCTCCACCGCGTGGGCGCCCTCCTCCGGATGCCGGGTCACGGCGGTCTCGAAGATCCGCCGGATCTCCGACAACGGGCGGTCCCCCGCAACGCAGCCGAGCACCAGCAGCGCCGCGAAAACGCGGCCGGGATCCGGCAGGTCGGGATCGATGGCCAGGGCCGCGATCTGTTCCAGCGCCTCATGTCCAAGGCCCACGATCGCGTTCACCTGCGCCAGCAGCCGGCGCTCCGAGCCGATCGGCGTGCGCCAGTCCTCCTCCGGCTGCGGCGCGCGGTAGGCGCGCAGCACGGCGACCAGGTCCAGGCATTCCTCCGCCGCATGACGACGGAACACCGACGTGCCGCCGGCGTCGAAGGCCGGCGCGGCGCGGTCGGCGTCCGCGGGCCAGGCCGCGCGCCAGCCCGGCTGCGCGGGCACGCGCAGCGACGGCGCCGGCGCGCCGAGGGTCGCCACGTCGAGCACACAGGGACGGTCGAGCATGAGCCCGCGCGGGGCGGACGCATCGCGCCCCGTCCCGGAGGCCGGTCCAGCCGCAAGGGTCACGGGGGCGGTCACGTGGAAGAACTCCTGAGGGACACGGGTCAGTTCATCTTGATCATGGGCGCCAGCAGCCGCAGCAGCCGGCGGCTGCGCGTGGCGAAGCTGGAGCAGACGATCTCCACGTCGCCGTCCGCGCCCAGGCGCAGGCGCGACTGGCCGTTGCGCAGCACGATGTCGCCGCGGGCCTCGAGGATCAGGGTCTCCGGCCGCGCCGCGAAGGCCGCGGGATCGACCACCGGCTGCGGCGCCGCGGACTGGCGTCCGATGCGGCCCAGCACGATGCCGCCGCCCGCGCCGTCCTGCCAGACCAGCACCGCGTCGCCGCCGCTGCAGGCGGCACCGGGCGCGTCGGGCTGGAGCAGCTCGCAGCGCAGCGTGGCGCCGTCGGCGAGCGTGACTGTCAGGCGGCCCTCGTCGTCGACGCCGGCGACTTCGCCCCGGCACAGGGTCTGCGGTTGTCCGATGAGCGGCGCAAGATCGAAGAGGTTGGACACGCGCGCCTCCTTCAGCTGTTCTGGTTGACGTTGGGCGAGCCCTTCAAGTCGAGGTTGCCCCCGGCCTTGACGTTGATCTTGCCGCTGCCCTGGATGGTGATGCTGGCGCCCTTGAGCGTGATGTCGCCGCTGCTCTTGAGGATCAGCTGCGCGGCGCCGCACTTGAGCACCAGCTCGGAGGCGGCCTCCACGGCGGCCTTGGCCTTGCTGTTGACGCTGTAGTCGCCGCCGGACTGGAAGCTCATCGTCGAGCCCGCCTGCGCCGCGTAGCTGGCGCCAGCCTTGTGGCTCATCTTGGCGCCGGCCTCGTGGTTCATGTTGGTGCCGGCGGACACGGCCTTGCTGAGGCCGATCTGTTCGGAGCTCAGGCCGCCCACCGCCACCACCTTGGCCGCGCCGACTTCCTGCAGCAGCGCCGCGCCGATGGCCTGGTTCATCGCCGCGCCGACGGTCAGCGCGTAGGCGGCGCCGATGGTCTCGGCCTTGACCAGCGCGACGGTGACCGTCTGCGTGCTGCCGAAGCTCTGCGTGTCGGCGGCGCCCACGGTCAGCGTGCGCGTCGCGCCGATGGTCTCGATCTGGTTGGCGCCGATCGTCAGGGTCTCGTCCACGCCGACGGACTTGGTGCGGTTGCTGCCGACCGACATCGTCTGGTTGGACCCGATCGAGATCGTCTGGTTCACGCCCACCGTCTGCGTCTGGTTGTTGCCCACGGTCTCCGAGTCGTCCACGTCCACCGTGTCGGTGCGGTTGTTGTGGATGGTGGAGGTCTGGTCGTGCTCGATCGTCGTGGCCATGTCGAACTGGCCGTGGATGGTGATCATCTCCTTGCCGGCGGTGTCGTCCATGGACAGCTCGTTGTAGCCGGCGCCCTTGTGGGTCTTGGACTTGATGCCGCTGATGACGGCGGCGGCGGGCAGGCCGTAGGGCGGCATCTGCTCGGCGTTGTAGACGCGGCCGGTGACGAGCGGCTGGTCGGGGTCGCCCTCGACGAAGTCGACGACGACTTCCTGCCCGATGCGCGGGATGGAGACGCCGCCCCAGCCCTTGCCGGCCCAGGGTTGCGAGACGCGGATCCAGCAGGAGCTGGTCTCGTTGCGCTTGCCGCGGCGGTCCCAGTGGAACTGCACCTTCACGCGGCCGTACTTGTCGGTGAATATCTCCTCGCCGGACGGGCCGGTCACGATCGCGGTCTGCGGTCCCGGGGCCATCGGCTTGGGCGTGCGGCGCTCGGGGCGGAACTGCTGGTCGGCGGGGATGGCGTTGAAGCGGCAGCGCAGCTCGGACTCGCCGGAGGCCGATTCGGTCGACGCCTGGCGCAGCTGCGTGACGGTGCCGGTGATGAGGTACTTCGCGTTCTGGTCGTCGCGCGGATGGCGGCTCAGCGACAGCAGGTGGCCGGTGCGCACGCCCTGGGCGTTGGTGTCGCCGTCGAAGCGGGCGTAGGCGGTCTGGATCTCGTCGAGGCGATCCTCGACGTACTGCGCGCCGTCGCTGCCCTGCACGTAGCCGCCGGGGTAGTCGAACACCTCGCCGTCGGACAGGTCGTAGTCGCGGGTGCGGTCCAGCTTGGTTTCCAGCGAGGTCGAGGGCCGTTCGAAGTCGTAGTCGGTGATGACGACCTTGCCGGGCTTGAGGCTCTCCTGCGTGACCCAGGCGTCGACGTATTCGAGCTCGGGCGGTGCGTTGTTCGTGCCGCCGTAGAACGGGAGCGTCTCGCAGCCGGGGGCGCAGTCGTGGGCGGAGGCGGCGTCGGTCAGCACGAGCGTGTGGCCGGCGTCGTCGTGGGTGAAGTACCAGTAGATGCCCTCGTTCTCGAGCAGCCGGGCGACGAAGTTGAAATCGGTCTCGCGGTACTGGACGCAGTAGGTCCAGGGCCGGTAGGCGCGCATCAGCTTGAATTCGTGGCGGGCGACCGGGTGGTCGTCGAAGACCGCCTTGACGATGTCGGGGACGGTCATCTCCTGGAAGATGCGGCAGTCGGCGGTGCGCGTGAGCAGCCACAGCCAGGGGCGCATCGTCATCTGGTAGACGGTGTGCTTGCCCTCGAAGCCGGTCTGCGCGAAGCGGGTGACGTAGCCGGCCAGATGGCGCGGTGCGTCGTCGCGCAGGGCCATGGTCAGCGTCGCGGACTTGCCCAGCAGTTCCGAGGCGCGGATGTCCTTGCGTTCGCTGAGCAGGGTGAGCGTGGTCTCGCCGAGGTCGCTCAACGCCTCGCGCGACGCGCAGGCGTGGACGCGGAGGACATCGTCGTCGAGGGCGGTCTTGAGACGGAATGGAGCTGCCATGGGCGGACCGGAAGAACGGACCTGAGCAATCGGTCGTTCACGGTAGGCCTGTGCGCATGTCGCAGGAAGCGACCAAAGTCATTCGCGGCCTACCCCCTTGTAAAGGGGTGATACGGCGGCCCGGGGCGTGTCACCGGTGTGGGTGACGCGTGCGCGCCGGCGACCCGGGATGGGTGCGGCGGCGCACGTTGGGTGTTCGCGGAGCGCCTGTCCGACGTCCGCGAGGCGCTTACATCGGCAGCGTCATGGAGACGGTGAGAGTGAGCACTGCGCCGTCGTCGGCGTAGTCGGCGGTGACCTCGCGGCCCTCGACCTCCCACTGTTCCCACTCGAAGACGCCCTCCTCCTCCTCGCCGTCGACGGCGTCGCCGTAGGCGGCAATGGCGGCGTCGCGGGTGGCCACGGGCGTGGTGGCGAACGGGCCGTTGCCCTGGTAGGGGTCGACTTCCTCGCTGCCTTCGGGGTAGTAGAAGATCGCGCTCAGCACGTGGGTGCCGGTGCCCAGCGGCTCGCCGTAGTCGACCGCGTGGGTCTCGCGCGGGGAGAAGGACAGCACGACGCCGGCCTCCTTCAGGTGCACGAAGCCGGCGCGAATCTCTTTCTTGCGCTTCTGGGAGAGCTCGGTCGGCGCAGGCGTGCCGGCGGGCGTGGTGTGCGCGAGCACGGCAGCGATGAGCGGAGCGTCGACTTCGGTCAGGCCGAGGAGGCTCGGGAGCTCGGGGAGCGTCAGGATGGAGGTGGTGGTCATGAGGCTGAACGATAACCCGTAATCGGGCCAACGGGCCGGGTCACCAGGCCGGGCCGGCGATGAGGACGGAACTCAGGCAGTTCCAGTCCCGCTCGGCGAAGCCGAAGGCCAGCTTGCCCCACGGCTCCCGACGGGACCACGAGGTCTCCTCGTCGAGCGAACCGCCACGCGGATGCCCGGTGATCTCCATGCCTTCATGGCGGCGGAGCACATCGGTCCGCAGCACGCACGGCCCGGCGATCCGCAACACCAGCCCCCAATGCGCTTCGGGGTCCCGTTTGCGCATGCGCAGGAAGGCCTCCTGGACGATCACCCCGTCGGCGAGCCGCACCGGACCGCCGAAAAAGGCGTCCGTCCACTCGTTGGCGATGTCGCGCTGTTCCATCGGGGACTGCAGCACGGCAGCCAGCCTGGGTGCGTCGATCGGCGCCTGCGCGACCAGCAAGGGGAGCAAGGCCCAGAGGTCCAGAGGAAGGTCAGTCACGGTCGATCGGCCGGGCGACGGCGAGGAATTCAGTGAAGGAATCGGCGACGAAGCCGAGGTGGTCGTGGGACATCGGATGCGGGATGTGGAAGGTCGACAGGAAGTAGACCTTGCCGCGTCGCTCGCCTTCCAGGCCGAGCATGAACTGCGAGTTGCCCGGATCACCGCCGATCGGCAGCAGCCCGGGCGGATGGAGGTGCTCGTTCCAGAGCAAGTTGTCGTCGAGGTTGCAGCCGCCTCGGTAGGGCGAGTCGGTCCCCTTCTCTTCGAAAAGGCTGTAGGTGCTGTTGAGTTCGGCCTCGTCGCCGTAGGAACTCGCGGGTTTGCCGCCCCAGTCGACCGGCATGGCGATGGCGGCCCAGCCGCCGAACTGGTTCCGCATCATCGGTGGCGAGCCGCGATGTTCGAGCAGGAAGGCGGCGTAATCGGTCGGGAGCTCGAGCTGGTTACGGGCCTCGAAGGCGCGGATGTCCTCCAGGGTGATCTCGGGATACTGGTCCTTCCAGGGGAACTCCATCCGCCATTGGAAGGAGGCCCAGCGGGCAGCGTGGGCCTCCGCCCTCGCCCGCTCGGCGAGTTCCTCGGCCACCTGACGGGCGAACGCCTTGGCGTTCCAGGCGAGTTCGCGCGCGGGCGCTTCCGCGCGGCGCCGCTCCAGGGCCGCTTGGAGATCGGCCTTGGCCTGGTCGAGCTCCTCGCGCGTGGCCGGCGGGTACGGACCCGGGCCCTGCGACTGGCGCAGGGCGATGACGAACTCGGCCCAGTCGTCGTCGGTCAGAGGGGTGTCGTCGGCGTCAGTCATTTGCCGTTGAAGACTCAGCGAAAGTCGAATGCTTGCCTTAGTCCGAACTTAAACGTAGGGCGCCACGCTGGTGACTCATCCGCCGGACGCCCAGGAAGTAGTTGCGAACTCCGCCCAAAGTCGGGGAAGCTCGACCAGACCGCCCTGATGCGGATCCAGCAACTGACTTCCTTCGATCGGCAGCGGATTCAATCGGACCCGATTGAAAGGCGATGCACTGGGATCGATATCTACGACTACTGCGGCCTGGACGCACATACCGTTCCGCCAGCGCAGGAGTAGCGGGAGATCGGGCGGGATGAAGCCTGACAGGAAGTCCGCATGTTCCTCGAGATCAAGCCACAGCCAAGCCACATGCTGCGGCATCGCCACGGCACACAGCGCATCGAAAGCTGGCCGCAGGCGTTGGCACTTCTGGCACCACGCCTCCGCGCCGATCACGATCATCAACTCGGCGCCAGGCGCTTGAAGATGGCGTCCGAGTGCCCGGGCATCAGTCCACGGATCAAATGTCGGCATGCTCAGGCGACCACAACGCCCATACGGCGCAGTTGCTCGCCCTGTACGCGAGCGGGTGCACGGAGGTCGAGTGGGTAATCCGGGTGCATCCACGAAAGGGCGTGTGCGGCGACGGCACGCAATGCCTGAGGTTGATCAGCCCCTGGATGGAGCAGCGAGCGCAAGTGCTGCGCGGTGACGTCCTTCCCCAGCAGGCGACGGGAGCCGCTGTGCGGCGTCGGCGAGGAGCCCCCGTGGGCAGCGATTCGCGCGACATCCGGCAGGGGCAGTCCTGCATCACCGTCCGCTCGCGCTGCATTGAGCGGAGCATCCAGATCGATCTCGGTTTCCTCGAGCGCCAGGTCTTGCGCTTCGATGTCGACGCCGGTCATCGCCTGCCAGGTCCAGCCCGCCCATCGTGCCTCGCGCTCGTCGCTCATTGACGCGATGACGAAGGGCAAATGGGCGACATCTCCATGGACCAAGATCGCGTCGAGCGCGAGCCGGCGTGGCAACCGGTCGAGCAATGCGCGCATGCCCGGATGCCCCAACGGCGTGAACCACGCGAGATGCTTCAGCCAGCGGCGCAGACGGCGCTCGGCCTGAGCGCGCGGCCAGCCCGTCAACGACGTCCAGACTGCGATCTGATCCGTCACGCACGGCCAGAGCTGGGCGGCCGCAGTCCGGCCGTCCGACTGCTCGAGACGCGCGACCGCAATGGCGCATTCAGCACGAACGAACAAACTGTCGTCCTGGGCTAGCGCGCCGATGGCGCCCCGGCCTCCGGGTCCGGTTGCCCTGCAGGCAGCGGCGCGGACCTGCGCATCCGGATGCTTCAACCACATCGATATGCTCGCGACCTCCTCTCGAACAAGCGAGGCAGCGCGCAGCGCAATCGCGATGTCCACGGGATTGTCACCAGCAAGGGCTGCACGCATCCAAGCCGCTCGCTTGTCGGGAGATGTCCAGGCCAAGGCGGAAATCGCCCCTCGCGCGACCACATCGGGATGGGCGCGAATGCTGCGCATCACACTCGTCATCGCAGGCGCCCATTCGCCGTTTCCATGCTCTAGCGCGAGCAACATTGCGACGAAAGCTTCGCCGGGCTTGCGCCAACGCTCGAGATTGCCTTGAGTGATCTTGACGCCCTCCTCGCCGGCCACGATCAGGCCTTCGAGATGGGCTCCGAGTTGGGCCTGGAAACCTGAGACCGCGTCGGCACGCAGCAGGACTGACGAAGCCGCGCCGTCGATTTGGCTCCAGTAGAAAGCGGCATCGTCGGCATGGCGGCGCACGATCGCGGTGATCGGCACATCAGCCAATGCGAGCGTCACGGAGGAAGAGGTGTCGGGCATGTGGGTCAGGGAAGCCGTCGATCACTCGTTGAAATCATCATTGAAGAGCAGGTCCCACGTCTTGCCATCAAACATCGTGGCTCCGTACATCCCGGCCACCAGCAACTTGTCTCCGTCAGGCGACACGTCGAGCCGGTGGGCGTGGACCGCAGTTCCCGCAGGCATCGGATCCCGCTTCGCTCGATGCGCGGCAATCATCTGCCCATCCTCCAGCACGAAGCAGCCGTAGGAGTCATTGGCGCAATAGAGGCGGCCCTTGAACCAGACTGAGTCCTGGTAGGGAAGCATTTGATTGGCCTGGACAATTCGTTCCCATTGATCATCGTGCCCCTTCCATACAGACCCACGCATATCGGTGATATACGCCGTCCCATCCGGAGACACCGCCACGGTATGGAGTGCGAGGTTGCCAGGGAACTCCACCTGCTTCCAGACGCCGCCCTTTCGCCTCCAGACCGCGCCGGCACCACCCACCGCATACATATCTTCCGGGGAAATGCCTGCCAGATCCTGGAATCTGCTGTCACTCACTGCGTCCATCATCGTTTCGCGATCAGGACTCCCCAGTCCGGCAGGAATTTCTATGTCGCCGTGCTCTTTCCAGAGCTGGCCGTCAGTTCTTTCGAAGATTCGCTGCGGCCCACCGATGGCAAAGACCGTCCGTCCCACACGCACGGTCTTCATGACGACCGCATCAAATTCATGATGAGCGTTCGCAGCAAGCTTACGTGCTTCAAAAGGAATATCCTGCTCTCGTCCCTTGTAGGTTTTCGGCTTATATGAATACGTTTCACGACCAATACCTACGGCCACAAACTCTTCATTGTGAGGCGCCCATGCGCTCGTCAAGCGCGCCCCCACCCCCAAGCCATTGGCGGACATGGAAAAGAAGCGCTTGTCCATTGCATTGGCCAGCTTGACCGACAAGACACGGATCTTGAAACCATTTTCCAGCTCGGCGTCTTCGTCAAGCTCCTCATAGAGCAAGAACCCCAGGCGACCGTCTTCGAAGCCAATCGTGCAATCCTTGACGACATAGCCTTTCAGAAATTCATTCCAGCAAGCCTTATCAATAATCATTTCAACTCCTTAAGATCAATCGTCGTTACCGCCGTCGTCGTCATCATTGCGCACAGGCTGAGCGCCAGTTCCATCGTGGGGAGTGACCTTCGAGTTCTCACAATCAGGGCAACCCAGCTTTTTACTGGCCGCCTTACCACAGTAATAGGCATCCAGTTGTTCCTGGAGGCACTTCTTGTTGCAGCCATAGGTAGCGGACACCTCTTTCAGAATCAGATCGCGTGCGACGGGATAGGGCATCTCTTTCTTGCCTGAATACCCATTACCCCGCAAACTCGCCTTCGTCAAATCATGCATGATTCCATGAGAACCCATGTGCTGGTTGTTCCCCTCGACACAGATTGTCGGCGAATTACCCTCGGTGTAGCCATCCCAGCAATCACGCGTCGGCATCTTGCTGCGAGGCATCGACTTGAGCTTGCCCTTCGCATTGAGATTCTTGGGGTCCGCCGCCCAAGCCGACTTCGCGGCAGCCGCCCTGGCCCCGTTATCGCGGAACATTGCATCAGGGAGCAGGTGGTGGCCGGTCTGTCCGGGACAGCAACCATTGCCGGCCCATTTCGCGGCGCCATCCTTGCTGAACGGCACCAACATGCACTTCCGGGCGCGCAGGCACGGATCGGCTCCGGCATAGGCGGTTTGAATGTCCGCCATGACCGTGTTGGCGACCTTCTTCTGGTCGGCTTTGCTGAGCTTGTCGAAGTTCTTGAGATCGTCCTTGTAATGGTCGAGCGTGCCCGAAATCTTGTTGCCCGCGTCCTTCAAGCGCTCGACCGTTCCTTTGAGATCTTCGACGGTCTTGCGCATCTCACCGATGCGCCCGGCAGCATCGTAGGCAGTGACCGCGACATCCACCGCCGTCAACACCCAGCCGACGACCGGAATCCAGCCCGTCAGTCCGCGCCGGACAGCAAGTTTGGCGATCTGCTTGCCGCTGTACTCGAGCACCTCCTGCTCGATCTTCGCGATCACCGAATTCTGCAGCGTGCTTCGAATGGCACTCAACGAGGACGTGATGTCGCCGAACTCCTGCGCCCATTCCTTGAAATTTCCGAGTCCGGGCTGGACCATCAACGGCCCACAGTGATCCAAGACCCAGTTGCTGTCCTTGCCGGCATTCTTGTGGGACAGGCGCGACTTCGGGCGTCCCTTGCCCCGGCCCTTGTTCTTGTCGTCCGCCGCGCACTTCTTCTCCATCTCTGCCTTGTCATCGGCGCACGCCTTTTTGGCGGCGGCCGTGTCGAGGTAATAGCTGGTCGGCGTATTCGCTGCTGATGCCATCGCGCGCTCAGGAGTGGTTGTGCGTCATCGGATCTTGATGACGGCAGACGTTGAGACCTTCGACCTTCACGTCCGAACTCCAGTTCACGAAATACGCATCGCCCGTGATCGTGTGCGTCGCGACGCCCATCGGGAAACTGCGCGTCGCGGGTTCGTTGCCCGTGGACTTCGTGAGGAAAGACTTGTCGCGCAAGGCGAGCGGCTTGCGGCAGATGAAGACCGTCGAACTGCCCTTGGTCAGCTTCGTCGCGAAGGCGGTGTTGCCGTAGGGAATAACGACAGGACCCGCCGCCGGCGCCGGTGGACTCCAGCACGGATCGGGTCCGATGATCGCTTTGCCGTCGGCGGCCTTGGAGCAGATCTCGTTGTCGTTGGCGTAGACGTGGGTTTCCATGGCGTCAGTCGGCTCGGGCCCAGACGGGCCGCATTTCAAGGATCACCGCCGCACGCAGGCCACGATCGTCGGCCAGGTGCATGACGTGATGAGAAGAGATCGACACTGGCCAATCTCGCGGACGTACCACCCGACCCGCCCGATGCCAGAGATAGGCAATCGCCGCGGGCCCAAGGGCCGCACCGACTTCACCCAGGCCGCTTGCCGGCGTGACGTGCGATAGCTGAGGCCGGCCATTCAGCAGCCGGGTGAAAGCCGTCGCAGACTCGCGCGCGTAGAACGCCTCGCCGTTGATGTCGCTGATGCGCATGGTCAGGTCAGCGACGTCCACCTCCGCGGCGCCGCAGGCGGCACGCACCGCCGCCGTCAAACCTTCCGCGCGATTGGGCAAGGCGCCGTCCCAGTTGCCGGACTCCTGCGCGGCGCCCACGCCGCGCAAGCCCAGCGAGCCGCCGCGCCCGCGCTCCACAAGCACTGCGGCCGCGGCCTCTCCGGGGAAGAATCCATCCGGGTTCCCCGGCACCTGCAAGCGCTCGTCGCGCAACAGCAGGTTGATCCGCCTGGCATTCAGCAGGCTGCTCGCCCCCGCCATCAGCACGTGACGGACCCCATCCTTCTCATCCAGCAGCTGTTGCGCTCGCGAACACAATGCAGCAAAGCCTGCCCTCCCCGAGGGAAGGATGGCGCTGCGTCCGCTAAAGCGCAGACCGGTCAATTCGCCAAATCTGGTGAAGAGCTCCGCGCCCCACGTGCCGGAAGTGTCGCCCACGTCGTCGCAAAGCAGCAGCAGCGCACAGTCGGCCGGGTCGAAACGCAAGCGACCGTCAACAGGCATCGCCTGGAGCGCATCCTGCACCGCAAGCGCCAGCCACTTGGCAACGCGGCCAACGCCCCAGGACTTTTCACCCGGCAGCCGCGCGACCCGGACCGGATCGCCTGCGTTGCTCTGGAACTCGCTTTCCTGGAAATGATCGAGGTTGGCAAGCAGAGCCGGAGACGCTGCATCGAGGCGCTGGCCCACGGCGCAGCACAGTCCGGCCGCCACCACGTCCAGGTCCAGGCTCGCCGCACGTGCTTCCACTGCGGGTCTGGCGGATTGATTCGTCGTCATCTCGTCACGCGCCCTGCGGCTCAGCCGCGCTATGGACAGGCACGTCGTCGCGACAACCCGCGCAGCCGCCTCCCAGCCGCTGCTTGTCCCACCAAACCGGGTCGATCGGGCCGATGCCCACCTGCTTGATCTCCTGGATGCGTCGCCGGATGGGCAAGGTGGCCCGCCAGACCACGCTGAAGCGGCCGCGCTCCACCTCGAAGAAGAGCGTGTCGACATGCGCCAACGGTGCCGCCTGACTGAAGTCGCTGCGCAGCACCCGCACCTGCATGTCCAGCTTGGGCAAGACGAAACGCAGATCCGGGCGTCCGTGAGCGAGATGCACGAGGCGTACAGGCTCGCCACCATTCGGATATGGCATCTGCTGGTCCGAAGGCGCACATTGATGGAACTGGTCGTCGAAGTCGTCTGGCAGCAGCGGGAACACCTCCCGCTGCCATACCTCGTCGTATGTGCCGGCAAAGGCGCGGCGCGGCTGCCAGTGGCGTCCAACGGCGCTCAACGCGACCGGTAATCCACCGACCGTCGGTCTCTCCAAGGGCTGTTCAACTGACGACAGTTGAGGTGCGGGTGCTCCGGCAAGCTGAGCCAGAGTGGTCGCGCCAGCGAAGCCTAAGCCCACGGGATTGGCATCTAGCGCCTCGCAGAATGATTTCCCATCACGTTCGTACCAACGAGCGCCACCATAGGCTCGCCCGAAATGCATCGGCACCTGGAGGAATGGCTCCGGCTCTCCAAGCTGATAGTCCTTGGCATCAACGCCCGAACCGTTCCACACTCGGGGGCCAGAGACACGGACTCGCTTGAGGAGCGGGCCGATCTCGAACCCGGCCACCAACTCCCGCACACGCACTCCGCCCGGCGCATGAGCCGTCGCATCGAAGATGACGTCACATCGCGGCTTGAATCTGGCGAGGTCCGCGCCATAGCGCAACGGCGACTCGCCAGGGTCACCCAAGTATTCGTCGACCATCGCAATCGGCTCAGGTGGCAGCGGTCGCGGCCGCTGGCCTTCCTCCGGAATGCTCCACGTCGCCTTTGCAACAACCACGAGATGCTCTCGGCCTGTTACGTCCGGCGCGACCGTCACTTCCGTCGCGAGATAGCGGGATCCGACTTCAACCTGCACGCCAGCCCCTCAGTTCACATGCACCGACCCACCGACGATGCGCTGCGTCGCGCTCGCGTGGCTGGTGATGTAGGTCCCGCGCAGCTGGATACGGCCATCGGCCGTCAGCACGATGCACGCCTCGCCGCAACGCAGCTCCAGTTCCTCGGCGGCTTCGATCACCTCGCGATGACCGTCCACTGTGATGACGAGCCCTTGCGGCTCCTCGTCATGCGAGACCGCCGCCGGCTCGGTCGCTGGCGGGGTCGCGCCGTTCCACAGCAAGCCCAGTACGATAGCGGAACCGCCGGCGAGCACACTCAGCGCGACGCCCTGGCCTTGGTGTTCCGCCGACAACGGCACCAAGCTGTGAGCCACGCCAACCAGGCCCAAACCAGGGACCATCGCCGCGCCGGTGGCGCCCTGAGCAGGGACCGTCTGCAGCGTGCCGATGATCACCTGTCCCGGCACCGGCATCGCCGCGGCCTGCGAGCCCTGATTCAGCAGCGCATGGAACGGCGATGCTTCCTGCGCGGCCACATCGACGCCATGCGCCGGCATGTCGAGTCGCTCCACGTCAGTTCTCCAGGATCTTCTTGCCCTTGACCGTGACCTCGCCGTCGGCCTTGAAGGTCTGCTCGCCGGTGGTGCCGACGCTGAACGTGTGGCCGTTGATGATGATGGTGCCGTCGGACTTCATCGTGAGGCTGGCCTTACCGACCGTCAGATGGAGTTCATCCTTCGCGGTGACCGAGTACACCGCGCCGCTGTTGATGGTGTAGTCCTTGCCCACCATCGTGTTCTTGTACAGGCCAACCTGCTCGGTCTGGAACGCGCCGACCGTCGTGTTCATCATTGCGCCCACGGAGGTCTGGTAGCCCAGGCCGATGGTCAACGCCTTGGCCATGCCGATGGTTTCGGCCTTCGCCATCGCGATGGTCTCGGTCTTGTTCGCCCCGATCGTCACCGACCGGTTCGACCCGATGCTGATCGTCTCGTTGATGCCGACGTCCTCGGTGCGGTTCATCCCGATCGAGATCTTCTCGTCGAGGTCGACCCGCTCCGTCCGGTTCTGATGGATCGTGATCGTCTCGTCCAGGTTCACCGTCTCGGTGCGGTTGCCCTTGACCAGCGTCGTCTCATGCCGGTCGATCGTCTTGGTCCGATCCCGTCCGACCCAGTGCGTCTCGTCGTTCTCGACCTCGATGTCCTGGTTCTTCTCCGCGTGGATCCAAAGCTGCTCGTCGCCGTGTTTGTCCTCAAATCGGATCGCGTTGGCGTTGCCGTAGCTGCCGCCCTTGGTCGAGCGCGTCAGGAAGCCGCTCTGTGTCGCGTTGGCCGGCAGGTCCCATGGCGGCAGGTTCTCGCCGTTGTAGGTCCGCCCCATGATGATGGGCGCGTCCGGGTCCCCTTCGATGAACCCGATGATCACTTCCTGCCCGATGCGCGGGATGTGGATGCCGCCGAAGTTCGAGCCCGCCCACGGATGCGCGACGCTCACCCAGCACGAGCTGCGCTCGTCGCTCTTGCCGCGCCGGTCCCAATGGAATTGCACCTTCACCCGGCCGTACTTGTCGGTGTGGATCTCTTCGCCCGCCGGGCCGCTCACGATGGCCGTCTGCGGCCCCGCCACCAGCGGCTTCGGCGTGCGCCGCGCCGGCCGGTACTGCTGAGCCGCCGGGATGCAGTTGAAGCTGCAGCGCAGCCCCGTCTCACCCGAACCGGCTTCGTTGGCTGCCTGGCTCAAGCTGATCTGCGTGCCCGTGATCAGGTATTGCGCGTTCTCGGTCTCGCGCGGATGGCGCGACAGCGACAGCAGATGCCCCGTGCTCACACCCTGCGCGTTGGTCGTGCCGTCGTAGGTCTGGAACTGCGTCTGCAGCTCGTCCAGGCGGTCCTCGACGTACTGCGAGCCGTCGCCCGTCTGGATGTAGCCGCCCGGGTAATCGAAGATCTCGCCGTCCGACAGGTCGTAGTTGCGCGCCACGCTCTGATTCGTTTCCAGCGATGTCGATGGCCGCTGGAAGTCGTAATCGGTGATGACGACCTTGCCCGGCTTCACGCACTCCGCGCTGCCCCAGGCCTGCACGTATTCCAGCGCCGGCGTGGCCTGCGCGCCCGAGCCGTAGAACGGCAGCGACTCGCAGCCCGGCTTGGCGTCATGCCCGCTGGCCGAGTCGCACAGCACCACCTTGTGGCCGGTCTCGTCGTGCTCGACGTACCAGTAGATGCCTTCGTGCTCCAGCAGCCGGGCCACGAAGTTGAAGTCGGTCTCGCGGTACTGGACGCAGTAGTTCCAGGTCCGGTACGGGCGCAGCAGCTTGAACTCGTAGCGCGCGACCGGGTGGTCCTCGAAGACCTGCTTGACGATGTCGGGGACCGACAGCTCCTGGAAGATCCGGCAGTCAGAGGTCCGAGACAGCAGCCACAGCCACGGCTTGAGCTGCATCTCGTAGACGCAGTGCTTGCCCTCGAAGCCGCGCTGCGCGAAGCGCGTCACGTAGCCGCTGAGGAATCGCGGCGCGTCGTCGCGCAGCGCGATCGTCAGCGTCGCGGGCTTGCCCAGCAGCTCCGAGGCCTGGATGTCCTTGCGTTCGCTCAGCAGCGTCAGCGTGGTGTCTCCGGCGTCGCTGAGCCCCTCCCGCGACACACAGGTGTGCACGCGCAGGGTCTCGTCAGGCAAGGCGGTCTTGAGGCGGAAAGGTGAGGCCATGGCACCAGGGGTCAGGTCGACACCCCGGAGGCTAGGGATCACCCGCGATCACCACAACGGTCGAAAGTCACTCCCACATTTCGTGGGCCCCTGGCGAATTCCGCAGAATTATCAGAACGGGGCCATGCAGACGGCTCAACAGGGTCAGGTCATGAGCATGAAATCCTGATCGTCGACGCGCTGAACGACGTCTTCCCGCCATTGGCGCGGGTCGTCCAGCACGGACCAGGACACGCTTTGGGGCCAGGTCCTGCCTTCGTGGAAACGGTCGCGCATCGTGGCGACGATGCCTCGCGAAGTAGGCCATCCGGTTTGTCCGATGCCGATCATCAGGTTTCCCCGATCGAGCTCATCCAGCAAGACCTGACGCAGATCGGCCGGAAGTCGGTAGGTCAGTGAAATCCAATCCTTGGCGGCGTGAGGATCACGCTGGCGCGCGCGGATCTCATGAGCGTGCAGCCTAGCGGTAGACGCAGCCTCCTCATCAGACATTGACGCCCAAGGGAAATCGAACTGGTCGCCGCCAGGCGCGGAGAAGCGGCGCCAAGCCGAGTGGTGGGTCATGTCGATCGCTTTCCACGGAGCCATCTCGTCATGATTGCGATGGATCCTCAAAGCCATCACGGTAAGGGAGGCCGAACGCATGCAGGAGAGGCGAAGGTCATTCCGGGCGGAAAGCGCCCGATACTCCACGCATGTCCATTCTCCGCCGCGTCATCGCCCTCACCGTCCTCGCCGGCTGCGTCTGGACTTTCCAGGAGAGTCGACGAGGCGGCTTCGGCATGCTGGGCGCCCCCTTCGCGATCATCGCGGTGATCATCGGCATCCTGGCGCTGGCCGCGGCGATCTTCAACCTCAAGGTCTTCGGCGATCGGCAGTGGGAGGACAGCGGTTTCGACAACTCCGTGCTGGGTCAGCGCTCCGGCCGTGTGTTCGGCGTCTTCCTGGCCTTCATCTTCGGCGGCGCGCCGATCTTCATCGCGATCCGCGGTCTGGCGCGAGGCGTGATCCCGCCGCTCTGGAGCGCGCCGGACCTCGCCGCCGCCCGGTCGCCGGTGATGTTCGTGCTCTGCTTCGCGCTCTGGCTGGGCATCGGCATGGCGCTGTTCGTGCTGATCATCAAGGGCACATGGCTCGCGAAGTTCGGCGGCGAGAAGACCCCGCCCGTCCAGACGCCGCGCCGGCGGCGTTGATCCGCGCAGGGCGGTCCGCGCCCGGCGAGAAACACCCGGTTGCGAATTCCCGCCTGTGCAGAGGCCAAAGTCACTTCGGTCCGACCCACCCGACCGGTACCGTGCGTTCATCCGCATTGCGAAGGAAGCGTCGATGGGTGCTGCACGCATTCCCGGGCCTCAAGGCGCCGGGGCCAACACGTTCGAGATCGACGACGGCACGATGATCCGCGCCGCGTCCCCGCTGGTGTCGCCCGTCGGCGCCGCGCCGCGCGCCGAGAAGGCCGCCCCCATCGACGACGACACCCGCGCGCTGGCCGCCGTCGCCTACGGCGAGGGCTCGACCGGCAACGTCTACGAGGAGATGGCCGCCATCGCCAACGTGCTGGTGCGCCAGCAGAAGGCGCGCGGCTTCGCGACCATCAGCGCGTTCATCAAGACGGACAAGACCTTCGCCTTCGCCGCGCATGACGGCAACCAGCGACACAACAAGCTCAAGAAGGCCACCGCCGACGAGATCGCCGCCGACACCGGCATGAGCGACGCCGTGCGCGGCGCGCGCAACGCGCTCAGCGCCACCGGCACCGATTACGCCAACGGCGGCTACTTCTGGGACGGCGCCGACATCAAGTCGAACTACGACAAACACCCCAAGGTGAAGGCCGGGATCCACATCACCGATCCGAAGCACAACATCTACGACATCAAGGACAAGGACGTCCCCGGCGAAGAATGGTGGCGCAGCGCGACCGGCGCCAAGACCAAGCTGCGCGGCAAATGGGACTACAAGTACGAGTCCACCGCCGCCTACGGCGGCACCATCTTCTGGAAGTACAACGACGACTTCGTGAAGGCCACCAACAACAAGGTGTACGACTGATGTCCAGGCTGTCCCGTCCCCTGCCCCACACCCTGCCCCACACCCTGCGGGGCTCTCTGCGCCGCACCGTGCGCCGCTCGCTGCCGGTGATGGCGACCGCCCTCGCCGGCTCGTTCTTCGTCGCCTGCGCGGCGCATGCGGACGCCGTGGCCAGGAACGCGACCGAGCTGCGCGATCTGCTGCGAGGCACGGCGACGCCCGCGGCGCTGGAGCCGGTCAAGACCGAAGGCTGGTGCGGGCCGCAAGGCTGCTTCGTCGACGTCGGCGAGCTGCGCCTGGACCGCGACAAGGGGGGCGTCGCCAGGGCGTCCGGGGGCAAGCCGCTTGTGGTCGTCGAACACCGGGCGATGGGCGGAGATCCCCTGCCCGACATCGACTGGACCTCGACCGAAGCCTACCGCGTGAGCGTCGGCGGCCAGCGCTGGGGCACCTGCATGGAGTTCTCGCACACGGGGATCGGCAAGAGCGGCACGTACCAGCGCTGGGTCAGCGTGGTGCTGGTGCCGTTCAGCGGCGACAAGCCGGCGGGACCGGCGCATCGATTCGTCGGGTACTGGGCCGGCTGCGATTCGCTGCAGGCAGCGAGCGCGGGTCAGGTCTTGCTTCCCGTGATCGAGCGCGGCGAGCCCAAGGCCGCCAAGCCGGTCAGGCTGGTGAACTACCAGTGCTCGGCGAAAGGCTGCGAGGGGAAGGTCGACGAGCGGGTCGTCGACGGAGATCCGGCGGGCGAGAACGGCGGGATGTCGATCCGGGCGAAGTGAACGGCTGACTGCCACGGCCGCAGGCCCTCACCCCCACCCTCTCCCGCAGTGCGGGAGAGGGGGCCACCCCCTCAGTCGAATGCGTAGTCGAAGTCCCCGTCCTTCACCGCCAGCTCGACCTTCGTGATCGCCTGGCCGTTGGTGACGCGGGTGAGGTACTCGCGGCTGATGCGCGGCAGGACCGTGTTCGTGAGGATCGCGTCGACCACGCGGCCGCCGCTCTCCACCTCGTTGCAGCGGCTGATGATCAGCTTCACCACGTCGTCGCCGAAAGTCAGCGGCACGCCCAGGTTCTCGCCCACGCGCTTCTGGATGCGGCCCAGCTGCAGACGCACGATCTGGCCCAGCATCTCCTCGCTCAGCGGGTAGTACGGGATCGTCACCAGGCGGCCCAGCAGCGCCGCCGGGAAGATCTTCAGCAGCGGCTCGCGCAGCGCCTTGGCGATGCCTTCCGGTTCCGGCATCAGCTCCGGATCCGCGCACAGCTTCATGATCAGGTCGCTGCCCGCGTTGCTGGTCAGCAGGATGATGGTGTTCTTGAAGTCGATGTGGCGACCCTCGCCGTCTTCCATCCGGCCCTTGTCGAAGACCTGGAAGAACAGCTCGTGCACGTCCGGGTGGGCCTTCTCGACCTCGTCCAGCAGCACGATCGAATACGGCCGGCGACGCACCGCCTCGGTCAGCACACCGCCTTCGCCGTAACCGACGTAGCCCGGGGGCGAGCCCTTCAGCGTCGAGACCGTGTGGGCCTCCTGGAACTCGCTCATGTTGATGGTGATGACGTTCTGCTCGCCGCCGTAGAGCGCCTCGGCCAGCGCGAGCGCCGTCTCCGTCTTGCCCACGCCCGACGTGCCCGCCAGCAGGAACACGCCGATCGGCTTGCTCGGGTTGTCCAGCCCGGCGCGCGAGACCTCGATGCGCTTGGCGATCATCTCCAGCGCATGGCGTTGGCCGACGACGCGCTGGTTCAGCGTGTCCGCCAGCTGCAGCACCGCCTGCACCTCGTTGCGCACCATGCGGCCCACCGGGATGCCGGTCCAGTCCTGCACCACCGCGGCCACCGCCTGCTCGTCGACCTGCGGCAGGATCAGCGGCGCATCGCCCTGCAGCGTCGTCAGCTCGGAACGCAGGCCGTGCAGCTCCGTCAGCAGCGTCTCGCGCTCGGCCTCTTCCGGCGCGCCCTCGCCGTCCTTGCGCAGCAGCGCGTGCAGTTCCAGCACGCGGTCGACCATGCCCTTTTCCTTCAGGTGACGGGCTTCGAGCTCCGCCTTGCGCGTCTGCGCCTCGTCCAGCTGCGTCGCGACGCGCTGCTTGCGCTCCGCGACGTCCATGCCGATCGCGCCTTCGCGACCGATGATCTCGCGCTCGATCTCCAGCGCCTGGATGCGGCGCAGGCAATCCTCCAGCTCCGCCGGCGTCGCATGCTGGCTCACCGCCACGCGCGCGCAGGCCGTGTCGAGCAGGCTCACCGCCTTGTCCGGCAGTTGGCGCGCCGGGATGTAGCGGTGGCTCAGCCGCACTGCGGCCTCGATGCCTTCGTCGAGCAGCGCCACGCGGTGGTGCTTCTCCAGGATGGACGCCACGCCGCGCAGCATCAGCACGGCCTTGTGTTCGTCGGGCTCGGGCACCTGCACGACCTGGAAACGCCGCGTCAGCGCGGGATCCTTCTCGATGTGCTTCTTGTACTCGGCCCAGGTGGTCGCCGCGATCGTGCGCAGCTTGCCGCGCGCCAGCGCCGGCTTGAGCAGGTTGGCCGCGTCGCCCGTCCCCGCCGCGCCGCCCGCGCCGATCAGCGTGTGCGCCTCGTCGATGAACAGGATGATGGGCTTGGGCGAGGCCTGCACCTCGTCGATGACCTGGCGCAGGCGGTTCTCGAATTCGCCCTTCATGCTGGCGCCGGCCTGCAGCAGGCCGATGTCGAGCATGTACAGCGACACGTCCTTCAACTGCGGCGGCACGTCGCCCTGCGCCAGGCGCAGCGCGAAGCCTTCCACCACCGCCGTCTTGCCGACGCCCGCCTCGCCCGTGAGGATGGGGTTGTTCTGGCGGCGGCGCATCAGGATGTCGACGATCTGGCGGATCTCCTCGTCGCGGCCGGCGATCGGGTCGATCTCGCCGTTGCGCGCGCGCTCCGTGAGGTCGACGGCGTAGCGCTTGAGCGCCTCCTGCTTGCCCATCGCCGCGGGCGCGATCGCGCCGCTGGCGTCGCCGGGGGCAGCGCCCGGTTCGGCGGCGCGCATCGCGCGCTCGGGCGAGCCTTCGAGGATCTGGTTGAAGTTCTCACCCAGGTCGTCGACGTTGATCTTCTCGAACTGCTTGGACACCGACAGCAGCACGTTGCGCATCGAGGCCGTCTTCAGCAGCCCCAACACCAGGTGGCCGGTGCGCACCTGCTGGTCGCCGAACATCAGCGAGCCGTAGACCCAGCCGCGCTCGACGGCGTTCTCGACCCAGCTCGACAGGTCGGTGACCGAGGTCGCGCCGCGCGGCAGCCGGTCCAGCGAGGCCATCAGGTCCGTCGACAGCTGCGCGGCGTCCAGCCCGTAGTGCTTGACGATGCGATGCAGGTCGGAGTCGGGCGTGTTGAGGATCTGGTAGAGCCAGTGCTGCAGCTCGACGTACGGATTGCCCCGCAGCTTGCAGAACACGGTGGCGCCTTCGATCGCCTTGTAGGCCAGCGGGTTGAGCTTGCCGAAGAGGCTGGTACGCGAGATTTCAGTCATGACGATGCTCCCTGTGATGCCGGCGGCGTGGCCCGCCCCTTCACCCGCTGTTGCGGATGCAGGTGCAGGTCGCCCCGGTCGTGACGATGCGGACGGCCGCCCGAGCTGCCCGTCCAGGAGGTGAAGCCCAGGCGCGCGCCGCCGCTGAGCGCCGCGGCGGGCACCTCGTCGCGGCGCAGCACGGGCTGCAGCTCCCATTGCAGGTTGTGGCCGACGTACTGCCGGATCCAGTCGTTCAGCGGCCGCCACGCGTCGCCGTCGGGCAGGAAGCCCTCGTACTGGCGCAGCGTCAGCGGACCCAGGACGACGCGGAAACGGTACTGCCGGTCCCAGGCCTTGTTGCCTGCGGACGTGTTGCGGCCCAGGCGCGGCAGCTCGCGGCCGATACGCTCGGGCCGCTGGCGCGCGAAGCCCAGCCGCGTGCGCTCGCCGTCCTCGACGGGCAGCCAGTGCGGCACGTGCTCCTCGATGCGCACCGGCACCTTGAAGTGGGACGACAGGATCTTGGCGAGGCCTTCCGGATGCTGCGCGCGGCCCCCGTGCAGGCCGGCCTGGAACAGCCGCGCCGTCTGCGGCAGCGAGTCGCCGGGGCGCTGCGCGCCGTCGAGCCCCGCGGCCGCGCCCAGCCAGGCCGCGTAGCGGTCCGTCGCCGGGCGGTCGTGCTGCACCGCCGGCTGCGACTGCGCCCAGGCGCGGTAGAAGTGCAGCAGCAGGCGGTGATGGAAGACGTCGAGGAAACGGCTCAGCGTCGGATCGCCGCGCTGGTGCAGCCGCTCGCGGGTGTATTCGGTCAGGTGCAGCGGCATCGGCCCCTGCGGGCCGAGCAGGCCGAAGAAGCGCACGCCCAGCCGCGGCGCGGGGCTCTGTCCGCGCGTCAGGCTCTGCAGCGCCGCCGGCGCGAAATCGAGTTCGGGCTCCTGGCCCAGCCGGATCGCCTCCTGCGACGGGCGCAGGCCGCGGCCCAGGCGCGGCTGGTCGGGCGTCAGCCCTTCGATGCGGCGGAGGAGCGCGAAGAAATCATGCGCCCAGGGCGTCGCTTCGACGTCCTCGAACAGGGCGCGCAGCGCGGCGTCGGTCTCGTTGCGCTTCTCGGGACGACGCGCGAGCAGCGAGGCCGGCGACGCCGACGCGCTGTCATCGGACGCGGCCTCCGGCCCAGCGTCGGCCGCCTGCGCGACGTCGCCGCCGGCACCGCCGGTGGCCTCGTCGTCAGGCGTGGAGCCCGGGCCGTGGAGGCTCATCCGCGTTCCTCGTCGCGGGCGCGATCGCCGCGACCCTCGGCGTCGCCGCCGACGCGCGGCGCCCAGCGTTTCACCAGGCCGCGCTGGGTCGTGCGCAGGCTCAGCTGCGTGAAGCTGTTGATCGCGGCGTGACGCGTGAAGTAGCGCTCCAGCACGCTGGCGAAGAGGAAGCTGCTGTGGCCCTGGAACGCGTGTTCATCGAGTTCCAGCGCGATCTCGGCCCCGGTGCCGTAGCTCAGCGGTCCCGTGAACGGAAGACGGCGCACGACGGGCTTGGCCTCGACGGCGCGCACGCCTTCGACCTGCCGCAACCAGCCCGGGTCGCCGGGAGGTCCGTACAACGCAAGGAGCCGTCGCAGCGTCGCCGCCGCCTGCGCGGGCGGTTCGTCGCCCCACGGCAGCTGCTGCTGCGTCAGCAGGCCGACCAGGCTCCAGCCCGCCTCGCCCGCCGGCTGGCGGTTCACCGGCCGCGTCGGCCCATGCACCGCGTCGACCTTGAGCACCGGACCGGCCGCGTCCAGCCGCCACATGCCCGCGCCGTTGTGAGGGAGCAGCATCGGCAGGTCGCGGTTGGTCACCAGCGCCGACACCGACAGCTGGCGGATGTCCTCGCGATACGGCGCGTGGCGCGGATCGACCAGCGAGATGAAGACCTCGTCGCCGATGTAGCCGGTGCGCGGTCCCTGGTCCTTCTGTCGCGTCGACATCAGCCGCGGCTCGCGCCGCGCGGTGTAGAAGCCCGGCGCCTCCGGCGGCGCCTGGTGATACGTGGCGTAGAGCGGCTCGAAGCCCTGCTGGCCGAGCGCCCCGGCACCGTAGCCGGTCACCGACTGCAGGCTGTGGACCTCGTAGTCCATCGGCCGGGTGCGGTCCGGCACGACGTGGTACTCCCAGTTCCCGGTGCCGAGCTGGATCCGGTCCAGCCGCTTCGGGAACAGGTTGATCGCCGGCGTGCAGTGCAGCGACACGCTGTCGACGTCGACCATCGCCTCCAGCGCGCCGTCGCCGCGGGAGAAGAACAGCACGATCTCGAAGGACGTGCCGTCGATGCGCGCGAGGCGGTCGGCCAGTTGATCGATCTCGAGGAACAGGAAACGCCGCGGCATCGCCGCGAGCTCCTGCATCAGCCGGCTGCCGGAGAAGTTGCGGTGCGTCTCGGGCAGCAGCGCCTCGTCGGGTGCGAAGCCCAGCGGACGGATGCTCGTCGCCGAGCGCCACTGCACCGGCACGGTCGACGCATCGATGCCGTCGCCGGTGACGAAGGTGCCCAGCGGCGCGCCCAGCGCGAGTTCATGCAGCCGGTAGGCGACCTCGTCCGGCGCGCTCAGGTAGAGCGCGAGCCGGTCCAGGCCGAGCTGCTTCACCGGAATGCCGCCGCCGGTCTTGAGCTTGAGCCGCACGCCGCCGCGGCTGCCCGCCGCTTCCGGTAGGCGCGACATCGGCAGGTCCGGCGCGTGGGTGAAGTACTGGACGTCGTCCAGGGTCAGAGGCCACAGCGTGAGGTCGTGGGAGGTGCGGAACTCGCAGCGCGTGTCCTGCCCGCGCGGGATGCCGGACTGCAGCACGCTGCCGCGCGGCACCGGGTGGCCCTTGGACAGGTTGGGGTCGGTGGGATCGACGCTCAACCGCGCGATCATCATCGACGGAATGGGCGCCAGGAAGTTCGGATAGATCGATTCCAGCAGGTGCGAGATCAGCCGCGGGTGTTCCGCGTCCAGCTTGAGCTGCACGCGCGCGGACAGGAAGGCGAAGCCCTCCAGCAGCCGCTCGACGTAGGGGTCGGCGACCTCCGCGTCCTCCAGCCCGAGCCGGGCCGCGATCTTGGGGAAGTCGCGCGCGAACTCGGCGCCGACCTCGCGCAGGTGGGCGAGTTCGTCGTTGTACAGGCGCAGCAGGCGCGGATCCATGTCCTCAGCCCTCGCGCACTTCGACCTGGCCGGCCTCGAGGTCCATCTGCGTGCGCAGCAGGATCTCCAGCGGGATGGGCTGCGCCCACAGGTGGCCGCGGATGTCGAACTCGATCACGTTGTGCGTGTCCATGACGCTCTGCGTCTCGATGGCGCGGACCTCCAGCGTGTCGGGCAGGATGCGCGGCTCGAAGCGCAGGATGGCCTGGCGGATCTGCTTCTCCAGCAGGTGCACGTCGATGCGCGAGGCCAGTTGCCCCGACAGCGCCGGCAGTCCGAAGTTCAGCACGCTGTCGCCCACGTGGCCGTAGGGATCGCATTCCTTGCCCATCGGTTGGATCGCGTTGAACAGCCAGCCCAGGTCGCGCAGCACCGCCTGGCGCAGCTGCGACTTGGTCATGACGCGGCGCTCCTCCGCCTCGACACGGTGGAAGGGATCGTCGTCGGTCAGCCGGTCCAGCAGGGCCGGCTGCAGGCGGTCGCGGTGGATCTGGCTCATGAGCGGGTCGGACGGTTCCGGAGCGGCGTCGCCGCGCAGCGCACCGCGCGCGACGTCGGGATCATGGCTGGCGCAGTTCGATCAGGCGCGCGTCGAGCAGCCCGGTCTCGCCCTGGTCGGTCATCAGCACGCGCTGGCCGACGCCGGCGTACTGGTCGTCCTGCGAGCCCGGCAGCGGCTGCCATTCGGTGCGGCGCGCCATCCAGACGCGCTCGTCGTCGAAGGCCACGCTGCGCGGATAACGCGTCGGGATCAGCGCGACCGAGCCGCCGCCGTTCGGGAATTCGAGGTGCGCCGCGGACCACACGAGATCGCGCAAGTCGGTCGGCGGCTCGATGTGGATCTCCTTGATCGCGGAGAACGGCACCCAGCAGTAGCGGCCGTTGATCACCGCCTCCAGCACCGGGCCGATGCGCGAGTCGCCGTCGCAGATCCAGTCGAAGGCCTGGCCGTCGATGGAACCGGGCGTCGCGGGCGCGGCGTCCAGCGCCTGGGCGCGCAGCTGGCGCGCGCCGGCGACATCGCCGTCATGCTCCAGCTTCAGCGAGTGCACCAGGTTCGCCACCCATTCGGCCGGCTCGCCCATCACCATCGGCGTGGTGCGGCCCTCGAAGACGGCCTCGCGCACCAGCTCGCACTTCAGCGCTTCGCGGTAGGTGTTGACCATCGCGAGCGTGCCCGCGTCGAGCTCGCCGCAGACTTCCAGCTGCGCCGCCGCGCGCGCCCACTGGCCCGTCACCGCCAGCAGCTGGAACAGCATCGTGCGCAGCTTCGCGTCCTGCGGACGCTGGCGCACTTCCGCCTGCGCCGCGGCCAAGGCCTCGGTCGGGCGGCCCGCCGCCAGCAGTTCCTGCACTGCGCTCATTCCGTACTCCCCTGCAATTCAAGGATCGCGGCACTCGCGGGTGTCCGCGATGGCGCGATGTTCCGGCGGGCTCACCGGCAGTGAGCGCGCCGCAAAGACCTCAGGTGAGGTCGTCGTCGAAGGTGTGCGTGCCGCCCATCGCGCCCTTGGCGTTCTGGGTGCGGTACTCGATGTTGACCTTCTGGAAGCTCATCGAGATGCGCTCCACCGGCGCGCCGGTCTCGTCGCAGTCGATGTCGTAGGACGCGATGCGCGCCTTCTCCAGCGTCAGGCAGAAGTAGTCCTCCTGCGAGCCGCCGGCCTTGCGCAGGTAGAGCTTGGAGCTCTTGACCTCGTCGTTGGTCGCCACCGCGCTCATCAGCGCGGTGCTCGCGGCGTCGAGGCCCTTGGTGATCGTCAGCTGGCGGTAGCTGCGGCGGCCGGTCTGCTGGCCCGCCACGGCATCGCCCGCGGCGCCCACGCCCCAGCTGAAGCCGCGCACGACGATGTCGTTGGCGTGGCCCGCCGAGGTGGATTCGCCTTTGACCTTGCCCGCGCGCTTGAGCGACAGGTCCAGGTACATGTCGGCGCTGCTCGCGCCGCTGGTCAACGGATTCATCTTTCGCTCCGGCATGGACAACGGATGACGGCTGCACGCCCCGTCCTACCGTCATTCGTTGTCCGAGCGCGGCGCGGCAGACCGAAGCCTGTCGCGCCGCGGGGATCATCGACGGCGGCGGCGCCGGCGCGAGCCGGCGCACCGCCCTCAATGCATCAACGCGTTTCGGTCGTGGCCACGTTCCAGCCGAACTTGACCGCGCCGCCCAGGCCGCCCTTGGCGTCTTGAGCCTTGTACTCGAACTCGATGTCGGCGTAGGACACCGACACGCTTTCGCTGATCTCGCCGCCGGCCGAAGCGGACGGGGAGACGGCGGTCACGAGGACTTGCTTCAGGGTGACCTTCAGGAAGTCCTGCTGGCCTTCACCGGCCTTGCGGCAGGTCAGCACGGCCTGGTCGAAATGCTTGCCCGAGGCGCAGGCCTTGGCCAGCACCGGGGACGCCTTGTCGTAGTAGTGCGCGAACACGAACTGGCCAGGAACGCCCTTGCCCTTGCCCGAGCCGGTACCGGCGGCGGCGGTGCTTTCCTGACGCACGTCCCACGACCAGGCCAGCAGGTCGATCTCGCCCTTGTGGTCCTTGTGGGTGGATTCGCCTTCGACTCCGGCGAACTTCAGATTGGCGTCGATCGTCATGGTCGGTTTCTCCTAGATGAACTCTGTGAAAACGGTCTCCGCCTCGACGCTGACCGCGACGGAGACCAGGGATTTCGGACCTCGAAAGATCCGGATGGCGGGGTGCCTCGAAAGTTCAGAACGCGCCTTCGGAGGCGCTCCCTTCAACACGTCGCGCGTCGTCGCGCGCGATTCTCAAATTCTTGGGGCGATGACCGCGCGGCGGTCATCGCCGGGCTCACTTGCCCCGATCATTTACCCTTTTGCGACGGCAGCGTCGAGACCAGACGCAGCGACACGGTCAGGCCTTCGAGCTGGTAATGCGGACGCAGGAAGAATTTCGACGAGTAGTAGCCGGGGTTGCCCGGGATCTCCTCGACGACCACTTCCGCGGACGCCAGCGGCTTCTGCGACTTCGTCGTCTCCGACGAGTTCGCCGGATCGCCGTCGACGTAGTTCATGATCCACTTGTTGAGCCACTTCTCCATGTCGCCGCGTTCCTTGAACGAGCCGACCTTGTCGCGCACGATGCACTTCAGGTAATGCGCGAAGCGGTTGCAGGCGAACAGGTAGGGCAGGCGCGCGGCCAGGTTGGCGTTGGCGGTGGCGTCGGGGTCGTCGTACTCGGCGGGCTTTTGCAGCGACTGCGCGCCGATGAACGCGGCGAAGTCCGAGTTCTTGCGGTGCACCAGCGGCATGAAGCCGTTCTTGGCGAGCTCGGCCTCGCGGCGGTCGCTGATCGCGATCTCCGTCGGGCACTTCATCGCCACGCCGCCCTCGTCGGTCGGGAAGGTGTGGGCCGGCAGGCCCTCGACCGCGCCGCCCGCTTCCACGCCGCGGATGCGGGTGCACCAGCCGTAGGTCTTGAACGAGCGGTTGATGTTGGTCGCCATCGCGTAGGCCGAATTGGCCCACGTGTACTTGGCGTGCTCACCGCCGCCGGTCTCTTCCTCGAAGTTGAAGTCCTCGACCGGATTCGTCTTCGAGCCGTAGGGCAGGCGCGCCAGGAAACGCGGCATGGCTAGGCCGATGTAGCGCGCGTCGTCGGACTCGCGCAGCGACTTCCAGGCGGCGTACTCGGGCGTGCTGAAGATCTTGGTCAGGTCGCGCGGGTTGGCGAGTTCCTGCCACGAGCCCATCTGCATCAGCGACGGGTTCACCGCGGCGATGAAAGGCGAGTGCGCGGCGGCCGAGACCTTGGCGATCTCGCCCAGCAGCTCGACGTCCGGCGGGCTGTGGTCGAAGTAGTAGTCGCCGACGATGGCGCCGAAGGGCTCGCCGCCGAACTGGCCGAATTCCTCTTCGTACACGCGCTTGAAGATCGGGCTCTGGTCCCAGGCCGTGCCCTTGTAGCGCTTGAGCGTCTTGCCGAGGTCGGTCTTCGAGATGCTCATCACGCGGATCTTGAGCTGCTCGTCGGTCTCGGTGTTGTTGACCAGGTAGTGCAGACCGCGCCAGGCCGATTCCAGCTGCTGGAACTCGGCGTGATGCAGGATCGCGTTGACCTGCTCGGACAGCTTCTTGTCGATCTCGGCGATCATGGCCTCGATCGAGACGATGACGTCGCTGCCGATCAGCGTGGTCTGCGACAGCGCCTGCTGCGCCAGCGTCAGCACCGCCTGCTCGACGGCGGACTTGGCCTCGTCGGTCTTGGGCTTGAATTCCTTGTTCAGCAGCGAGGCGAACTCGCCGCCTTCGTACTCGATGCCCTGCAGTGAAGGCGCGTGTTGCGCGAGGGTCTCATCGGCCATGGTGCGTGCTCCGTGGGGTCCGTCGGTTTCTGTGTGACGTGAGGCGCCGCGCTTACTGCGCGCCGCCGTCGGCCGGTTTCTGGGCCGTGGCCAGGGATTTCAGCAGCGCCTCGTCCTTGACGACCTTGGCGATCAGCTGCTCGGCGCCGGCCTTGCCGTCCATGTAGGTGATCAGGTTGGCGAGCTGCTGGCGCGCCTCGAGCAGCTGCTTGAGGCCGTCGACCTTGCGCGCGACCGCGGCCGGCGAGAAGTCGTCCATCGATTCGAAGGTCAGGTCGACCATCAGGTTGCCTTCGCCCGTCAGCGTGTTGGGCACGGCGAACGACACGCGCGGCTTCATGGCCTTCATGCGGGCGTCGAAGTTGTCGACGTCGAAGTCCAGGAACTTGCGGTCCGACACCGGCGGCAGCGGCTCGGTGGGCTTGCCCGACAGGTCCGACAGCACGCCCATCACGAAGGGCAGCTGCACCTTCTTCTCGGCGCCGTAGAGCTCGACGTCGTACTCGATCTGCACGCGCGGGGCGCGATTCCTGGCGATGAACTTCTGGCTGCTGGTGGCCATGGGGTGCTCCTTGAAGCGGGGATCGGGTGAAAGGTGGAAGCTGGGAAAGCGACGTCGGTCTGGGTGTCAGTAACGGTGTCGGGCGCTACTCGCTGGTCGTGCCGGCGAGCTTCTCGATCTCGTGCACGCCGTCCGGATTCAGGTCGCGCATGATTTCCATGAAGCTCTTGCTCATCAGCCGCTGCGCGCGGCGGATCAGCAGCGGCGCGGGATTGCTGGGCTCGTGGCGTTCGATCCATTCGCAGGCGCGTTGCAGCGCGCGGACGGCGTCCTCGCGGCTGGCGATCGTGCCGGGCGCGGGCACCGCCCCGACGACCACGCCGCCGAAAGCCGCGGCCGGCGCACCGGCGGCGTCGTCCGCAGCGGCCGCGGCGTCGCCGCCCTGCCCCTGGAGCTGTCCGGCCGCCGCGGCGAGCGGCTTGAACAGTCGCAGCAGCGGCGAGAAATCAGGCCCCTGCCCGGCGCCCAGCGGCGCTTCGATCGCCGCGACGATGCCCTGCACCGTCGGCAGCGCCTCGTGCAGGCGGGCCGCGAAGGCGGGATCGTTGGCGGCCTGCGACGACAGCCCGGCCATCAGGCCTTCGGGCGACGGCACGGATTCCTCGCCCATCGGATCGGCGTTGCCCAGCGCCAGTTCGACGTCGCGCACCCGCGGACCGCCGCGCTGGCCGGTCAGGCTCGCGGCGCGCAGATCGGCGATGCCGGCCATCACGCTGGTCAGCGGCTGCAGCGCGTTCAGGCGCATCGTCGGATCGTCGTGGTCGGAAGCGTCCAGTTGCGGATGCACGTGCGCCCACTGCTGCTCCAGCAGACCGCGGATCAGCGCCAGGCCGTCGATGGCGGCGCTCAGGCCCTGCAGCCGGGCGCCGGCGCGCACCAGCCAGACCGCGACGCGCAGGTCGCGGGTCCGCTTGGCCAACGCCAGCGCCTGTTCCTGCACGGCGTGCCAGTCGGGCTCCTCGGCCGCGATGATGGTGTCGCCGAATTGCTGCTCGGGTTTGCCCGCGCCCGCCGCTTCCAGGGCGAGGAAGGCAGGGTCGTACTCCAGGTCGGCGCCGCACGGGGCGTCATCCTGCAGGGGGGCAAGCAGCGAATCGAGGTCGAGGTCAGCCATCGCGTCGGAGGCAGCAGAACAGTTGCATGCCATGGACTCTATTGAGGGCTGTAACCGCGCGCAGTGGTCGAAAGTCACTTTGGCGCAAGTGGGGGGTGCTCAGGCTAGGGATTGATGCACTCCGGATGTCAAGCCGACGCACCTCCGCGCAGCCTGCGACACCCTCTTCCGAGGTACCAGGATGAATGCCAGCCGTCAGCAACATTAACAATGTGTTTCGGTGCGGGACAAGAACACAGCGGGCCACTCATACTGCGACCCCGCAAGACCTGTCCCCTGCGTGAGGGACAGGGCGATCCAACGCTGCAAGAGCTCTCCCCCATGAAGCACCCGGTTGATTTCCCCTTGAAGGCGCTGACGGACGCGCTGGTCGCGCCGAGCGCGCCGACGCTCGTCGCCCCGTTGCCGCCCGACGTCGACCGTCGTCGCCTGCTGACGCTGGCCGGCGCGAGCGCGCTGCTGTCCGCCTGCGGCGGCGGTGGCGGGGATTCGCCGGCAACGCCGGCCTCGCCTCCCGTGGCAGGATCGCCGCCCGCTTCACCCCCGCCGCCAGCCGCACCCACGCCGCCGGCCGCACCGCCGCCACCGGCTTCGCCCCCTCCCCCGGCAGCCCCGCCGCCGCCGGCGTCCCCCCCGCCTCCGGCGTCGCCTCCTCCTTCGCCCCCGCCACCCCCGCCGGCTCCTCCCCCGCCGGCGCCACCGCCGCCGGCCCCCGCCCCGTCGGTCAAGCGCGGCATCGCCTACGACCTCAAGGACGCGGCCGACTTCAACGCGCTGTCCGGCGGCAGCGTCGGCTGGTGGTACAACTGGGCGCTCCAGCCCGATGCGAACGTCCGTTCGAATCCGTCGATCGCCGGCACGATGGAACACGTGCCCATGGTCTGGACCTCCAAGGATGTCAATGTCGCCAGCGTCGTCGCGGCGTTGAAGGCGCGTCCCACGGTGAAGGACCTGCTGGTGGTCAACGAGCCCAACCTGACCGATCAGGCCAACCTGTTGCCGGCAGACGCCGCCGTGCAGTGGCTCAAGCTGGAGGACATCGCGCGCCAGACCGGCGTGCGACTGATCGGGCCGGCGCTCAACTGGGGCACGATGGCCGGCTACAGCGATCCGATCGTCTGGATGGACGCCTTCCTCGCCGCCTTCCGCGGCGCCAACGGGCGCGATCCGCAGATCGACGCCCTCGCGTTCCACTGGTACGACTACGGCCTGGCCGACCAGTTGAACCGACTCAAGAAGTACGGCAAGCCGTTCTGGGTCACCGAGATGGCGAACTGGCACAACGGCGACGGCAACGCGCAGATCGACACGCCCGCCAAGCAGATGGAGCAGATGGCCGACATGGTTCGCATCTGTGAGTCGCGCAGCGACGTGCTCCGCTACTCGTGGTTCATCGGTCGCATGTCGCCCGATCCGCATTTCACGAGCCTGCTCGGCGCGCCCGGCGTGCTGACCGACGTCGGCAAGCAATACAAGAGCCTGCCCAAGGCCTGACCGACGTCCGGGCGACGGCGGCGATCAGCGCAGGGCGGCAATCAGCGCCGCCTGCGCGAGGTGACAGCGCGCCGCCGCCTCCTGGCCGCGCTTGCCCCCCGGTCCGTCGGTGGAGGCGAGCACGGCCTGCACGTCCACGACGGGGACCACGGTCACGGCGCGCAGCCGTCGCACCACCGACGGCGGGAGGCCGTCGCACGCGATCGCCCCGTACAGGTGGCCGAGCAGTCCCGCGACCTCCTCCAGCGCGGCGCCGTCCGCCAGCACCCGTTCCGGGTCCAGCATCGTGACCTGCGCGCCCAGTTCGACGGCCATCTGCCGGAACAGGACCGGGTCCGGCGCGTCCCCATGCCTACACACCATCCCCATGCGCAGGCCTAGCAAGGGCTGATGCGTCGTGCGCGAAAGCGGGTCGGGTGGCGGCATGGTCGCAAGGGCGGTTGGGAAAGCGGAGGGTGTCGGCATGGCGAGTCCGGCGGGCGCGACGCCGCGCCGGGAAGCGAGGCCCGCAGCGTAATCAGCTCTGGCGCGCAGCCCTTGATCGATGTCAACGAGTGGGGGCGCGACTCCCCGGAGAGAGCGCCGGGAGAGCGCCGGGAGGGCGTCGGGAGAGCGTCGGGGACATCGCCAGACCGACCGGTCTCGACCGGTCGTTACTGAACCGTCACCGAGGGTTCACCGACTGTTGCTGATCGATGTCAAGGATTGGTGCCGCATTTGCGGGCGATTCCTAGCATCCCCAGCAATCCCTTCAACCACGAGACCATCATGCACAGCGCCATCGCCATCGCCTCCCCTTCGAGCGAACTCCCCCGCGACCGCCTGCGCGATGCCACGGCCGGCCGGCCGCGCAAGGCGCCCGCCGCGAACGCATCGCCGCGCGACGCCGCCACGCCGCTGTCCTCCGTCTGCGCACTCGTCGCCGGCGCCACGCCGGGTCTGATCGCGCCCGATCTGCGCCCGACGCTGCCGACACCGCTGCAGCTGACCCTTGCCGAACCGCGCGTGTTCAGCCGCGACCCGCAGCAGCGCATGCTCGACGTGATGCGCACCATCCGGGACATCATCCAGCCCGCGGCCAAGGTGGTCCGCGCCGGCGACATGATCTTCCGCGCCGACCAGCCCTTCAATACCGTCTACCTGATCAATGCCGGCGCGTTCAAGCTGGTGAGCCGCAGCCTGGACGGCCGCGAGCAGATCGTGAGCCTGAAGTTCCGCGGCGACTGGCTGGGCTTCAGCGGCATCGCGCACGGCCGCCATCCCTGCGACGCGGTCGCGATGGACACCGGCAACATCTCGATCATTCCCTACGACACGCTGCTGCAGGCCTGCGCGCGTTATCCCGAGATGATGGCGGTCGTCCACGAAGGCATGAGCGCCGAGATCACCCATGAGCGCCAGTCGCTGATGTCGGTCTGCACGCTGGCCTCGCTGGCGCGGGTGGCGGAATTCCTCTGCGCCTGGGCCCGCAGCATGCACCAGCGCGGGCTGCGCGCCGACGAACTGACACTGCGCATGACGCGCGCCGATCTGGGCAACTTCCTGGGCATGACCCTGGAGACGGTGAGCCGTTGCCTGTCCAAGCTGAACCGCGAGGGCCTGATCCTGTTCGGCGAACGCGGCCGTCGCCAGATCTCGATCCCCAACCGGGAACGGCTCGAACAGTTCGTGATCGGCGGCTCGATGTCGCGGGGGAAGCTGGCCGCGGCGGCGTGAACAGCCAGCGTGAACAGCCAGCGTGAACCGTCAGCAGGGACAGCCGGCGTGTCAGCGCGCCAGCACCTTTCCGATCGCCCGGGCAAGCGCGGTCCGCTCATAGGGCTTGGGCAGCAGCGCCCAGTCCAGCCCTGTCTGCGAGTCGGACGACAGAATCTCCACGGAAAACCCGGACATCAACAGCACGGCGATCCCCGGCCACGAACGGCGGACGTGGGTCGCCAGCTCGGTGCCTCGCATGCCGGCGCCCAAGGCGATGTCGCTCAGCAGCAGATGCGGGAGCTGGCCGCCCGCCGACTCTGTGAGCGCGTCCAGGTGGCGCAGCGCCTCTTCCCCGGACGCGCACGCCGTGACGCTGCACTGCAGATCGTTCAGATAACGACGCGCGACCGCACGCACCTCGGCGTCATCTTCCACCAGCAGGACGCGCAATCCCGGCGGCACGGTTGCGGCCGTCGCATCCTGTTCAGCCACCTCGCGAGGCGAGGCCGGCGGCTGCGGCAGGATCAGCGACAGCGTCGTGCCATGGCCCGGCGTGCTCTCGATACCGATCGCCCCCAGCGACTGCCGCGCGAACCCATACACGGTACTCAGGCCCAGACCGGTGCCCCGACCGACCTGTTTGGTCGTGAAGAACGGCTCGAACGCACGCTCCTTGACGTCCTCCGGCATCCCCGTGCCGGTGTCGGAGACCGCGATGCGGACGTAGCGTGTCGTCGACACCTCCGTGCCTGCCGGTAACGGGGCCTCGTCGCCCGCTTCCAGCTCCCTCCGCAACTCCGGCGGAATGGCCGCCAGCGGCCCGGCCTCGAACACCAGGTCGCCGCCCTCGGGCATCGCGTCCCGCGCGTTGATGGCGATGTTGAGCAGCGCCGACTCCAGTTGCGCCGGATCGGCCTGCACGTCGGGACAGCCAGGCGCCACCGCGATCCGGATCCGGATGCGCTGGTCGAGCGTGCGGCGCAGCATGTCGGCCAGCGAGCGCATCATCGCGCCCACGTCGACCGTCGTCGGTTGCAGGCGTTGGCGGCGCGAGAACGCCAGCAGCTTGCCGGTCAACTCCGCGCCGCGTCGCGAGGCCCGCGTCGCCGCCGCGACCAGTTGCGGCGCGACGCCGTCGTCGGCGACCGTCGGCAGCTCGGCCAGCACCTGGAGATTGCCTTGAATGACCGTCAGCAGGTTGTTGAAGTCGTGCGCGATGCCGCCCGTCAACTGGCCGACGGCCTCCAAGCGTTGCGAGTGATGGAGCGCCTCCTCCGTCTGCGCCCGCTGCAGGCAGGTGCCGAGCAGGTTGGCCACCGATTCCAGGAAGCGCGACTCCGCGTCGCCGAAGCGCCGCGGCTGGCGCGAGCGCACCGCCAGCGTGCCCACGGCCCGCCCCCGATCGGACAGCGGAACCGCCAGCGACGACACCAGCCCGGCTTGCCGGTAGGCCTCGGGCACGGTGAAGCGCTGCTCGCTGCCGTAATCCTCCACGACGACCGGCGCGCCCTGCGCCAGCACGAATCCCTGCGGCGTGTCGGGCCGGTTCGGCACCAGCGTGCCGGGGCCTTCGTCCGCGAGCAGCCCGACGCCTCCCACGACGCGCAATGCCGTCCGTCCCGCTTCCAGCAGACACACCACCGCCACCTCCGCTTCCAGGGCCTGGGCGGCAATCGCCGGCACCTGGCGCAGCACTTCCTGCGGATCAAGCGAGTCGACGGCGACCTTGCCGAGCTGCGCCAGATGCTCGCTGTAGCGCGCCCGCTGCAGCGCCTGACGCACCCGCGGATACTCCGCGACGCTGCGGATCGACGCCATCGTGTACGGCAGCCCGAGCGGCTGCAACGGGCTCAGGGCGATCTCCACCAGCACTTCCGAGCCGTCACGCCGACGCGCGACCAGCTCCGTCGCCGTGCCGCCCATGGGTCGCGACCGCGGCGCGCCTTCATAGTCCTGCCGGTATGCCGCGTGGCGGGGGCGGATGCTGTCGGGCACGAGCATCTCGACCGGCGCGCCGACCAGTTCCTCCGCGGCATAACCCAGCAACTGGGTTGCCGTCGGATTCGCGAGCCGGATGACGCCTTGATCGTCGACGAGCAGCAGCCCGTCCGGCGACGCGGCGAACAGCGCGCGCAAGACCGCGGATTCGTCGATGGCGCCGCTCATGGGGAGTCCAGGTCGGTCAGGACCGGTTCAGGTCGACCGCGTCGAGGTGACCCTCGGCGCGAACAGGTAGCCGGCGCCTCGCACCGACTTGATCCACTGCCCTTCGCCCGACTCGGCGCCGAGCTTGCGGCGCAGTCGCCCCACCTGCACATCGATCGTGCGGTCGAACGGACCGGACTCGCGCCCGCGGGTCTGCTCCAGCAGGAAGTCGCGCGACAGCACGCGCCCCGGGTGCAGCAGGAAGATGTGCAGAAGATCGAACTCGCCGGTCGTCAGCGCGGCCTCTTCACCGCCCGGTCCGGTCACGCGCCGGGCCGCCACATCGACGGTCCAGCCGTCGAAATGCAGCAGCGTATGGGCTTCAGCGACCGGCATCGGCACCGGCACCGGCACCGCCGTCGGCGCCGTTGCCACCGCAGGTGCCGGCGCCAGGCGACGCAGCACGGCCTTCGCGCGGGCGACAAGCTCGCGCAGGTCGAAGGGCTTGGTCACGTAGTCGTCGGCGCCGACCTCCAGCCCGACGACCTTGTCCACCGCATCGCCGCGCCCCGTGACGATCACCAGGCCGCAGCGCCAGTGTTCGCGCAACTGGCGGGCGATCAGGAATCCGTCCTCGCCCGGCAGGCCCAGGTCCAGCAGCACCAGGTCCGGCGTGTCCGCGGTCATCAGGTCCATCAACGCGCGGCCGGTGTGCAGCTGCGTCGTGCGAAAGCCGTGCGAGCCGAGGTAGGCGGCGAGGAGCTGCGTGATGTCCGGCTCGTCGTCGAGGATCGCCACATGCGCCGGCGCGGGCGCCGGAACGGGCGATGTCGCGCTGGCCGGAGCGGTCGCGGAAGGGAAGAGATCGGGCGCGGTCATGAGCCCCGATTAGAGCGCGTCCGCGCGGGTCAGCCGCTCCAGCGTGCGCGTCAGGCGATCCAGATCGATGGGCTTGACCATGTGTTCGTCGAAGCCGCTGCTCAGCGCCTTGTCGCGATCCGAGGCCTGGCCATACCCGGTCAGGGCGATCAGGCGCGGCGCGGCGGCGCCGAGCTCCCGGTGGATCAGCATCGCCAGCTGGTAGCCGTCGATGACCGGCATGCCGATGTCGAGCACCGCGGCATCGAAGCGCGACGCGCGCACCCGCTCCAGCGCCTCTTGCGGCAGCGTGGTCGTGACGACGTCGTAGCCCGCGTAGCGCAGCGCCATGCCCAGCGTCTCGGCGGCGTCGCGGTTGTCGTCGACCACCAGCACCCGCCCCTGCACCGGCGGCAGCGTGTCCAGCGCCTCCGTGGCCGGTCCCGGCGCCGGCGGCACGGCGTGGATCTCCGCCGGCAGCGTCACGCGGAAGGTCGCGCCCTGACCCGGTCCGGCGCTGTGCACCGCCACCTGGCCGTGATGCATCTCGACCAACTGCTTGACGATCGCCAGCCCGATGCCGAGGCCGCCCTTGGAGCGGTCCAGCGTCGTCGAGCCCTGCTCGAACAACTCGAACACGCGCGGCAGCATGTCCGCATCGATGCCGGCGCCGTTGTCCTGCACCTCGATCACCAGCGCGTCGCCGACGGCGCGCGCCGCCACGCGGATCTCGCCGTTGGTCGGCGTGTACTTGGCCGCGTTGCTCAGCAGGTTGACGACGACCTGCCGCAGCCGGGCCCGGTCGCCCATCAGCCGCAGCTCCGGGCCGACCTCGCAGGCCACGCGCAGCAGGTGGTTGCGCTCCTCCAGCAAGGGGCTCACGCCTTCGATCGCGTCGGACAGCAGGAAAGGCACGTCCACCGGCTCGCGCGACAGCTCGATCTTCCCGCGCGTGATGCGGGTGATGTCGAGCAGGTCGTCCACCAGCTTGGAGAGGTGGCCGACCTGGCGTTCGATGATCTCGTGCTCCCGCGACAGCTGGCCGGTCTGCAGCCGGATCAGATGCAGCGCCGTGGAGATGGGCGCCAGCGGGTTGCGCAGCTCGTGGCCGAGCATGGCGAGGAACTCGTCCTTCGCGCTCGCGGCGCGTTCGCGCTCGTGGTCCAGGCGGGCCGCGTGCAGCCCGGTCGACGCCAGCGTCGCCGCGGCGCGCATGAAGGCGCTCTGGTGCGGCGACGGGAAATCCGGCCGGGAGGAGCCGAACCACAGGCTGCCCGCCCGGCCTGCCGGTCCCAGGTAGAGCCGCACCACGCGCAAGGTGCCCAGCGGCGACTCCAGCGCGGTGGCGCTGTCGGCGGTGTCGGGCATCTGGCGGCAGGCGACGATGAAATCGGTCCACGCGTCCTGCGAGACGCGCACGCCCCCCAGCTGGAGGACGGTGGCCGGCGCGGCGTCCGGCACCAGCGGCGCATGCAGCAGGCAGACGGCCGTGCCGACGATGCGGTTCACGGCCTCGGTGGTGAGCTGGAGCACGGTGGCCGCGTCGCGCCCGACCCAGAGGGCCGGCAGCGCGAGCAGCCCCATCAGGTCGCGCAGCGCCTGGTCGGCCGCGGACGGTTCTCTTTCTCGGGACATCGTGGTCATTCGATCCGCCGGTCTCGGGCCGGCATGGGGAGCGCCACCGGTGCGGACCGTCCCCGGCGCCTGGCCGTGGCGCGGCGCGCGGACAGCTCGCGCAACATCTCGGCCGGCGGCGTGAAGAACGGATTCTCGCGCAGCACGCCGCCTATCATCGTCAGCGGATGCGTCCGCAGCAGATCCATCATCGTGGCGCCGTCCAGCGGCGCCAGGTCGTAGACGCAGATCGCCAGGCGACGGTGCTCGTCCAGCACCCCGTTCAGGCGGGCTTCGTACTCCAGCAGGTCCAGCCGGTCCATGCCGTGACGGATCGCCCAGCCCATCTGCGCCATGACGCGCAGGCCGTCATGGCCGTCATGGCCGTCATGGCCGTCATTGCCATCATGGCCGACGGGCTCGCCCTGGGAGGGTCCCGTCACGCTCGACATGAGCGCGAGCAAGGTCTCCACGTCCACACCGTCGGATCCGGCCGGCCAGGTTTCGAGCGCGAGCTGGCCGCGGTGTTCGCAGGCCACGACGTCGATGCCCGCGCCGACCAGCCGGGCCCGGTGCTCGTCCAGACAGCCCGGCTCGATCAGGTGCAGGTTGCGTTCGTTGTTCTGCTCCGCCTCCCGGTAGAACGGCGCCAGGACCTGACACGCGTCCTCCCGGCTGTCGAAGAAGGCACAGATATGGAAATGAGGGGTGATCACTGCTCTCTCGCACCGTCCGAGGCGCGCGCGCCGCCGGACGTCCTCCATCCCGAGTTGCATCGGCCAGTCGACTGGCTCTTGGGAATCGATGCGTGGATGTTAGCCGTGAAGGCCGAGGGCCAGGAGCAAGCTCGGACGGGATCTCAGGCCGGATGGTTGACCGTCTTGAGATGGTGTAGAGCGCCATGTCGACCGCCAAGGTCCTGGTGGGATGCCTGTTCAGAACGCCACACCAGCGCGTGCCGGCTCGTGCCGGCGTTCCCGCCTGTTTGATCGAATCCCGATTTACTTCACATGGTTTCGGTTTCAAAACCGCATTCGCATCCCGCGAGGTGGTTGAAGGCATCGAATCCGAATATGCCTGAGCGCGGCCCGTGATCGATATATCGATAGGGAATGCACGGGAATCCGGGAGGGTTTGGAGACCAGCCGCCCGGCAGGAAGTTCCTGGCGGGCGGCCTTGCGGTCAAGTTCAGGCATGGGCGCCCAGCGAGTGGCGCTCGCCGGCGTGCGGTTCGCAGGCCAGCGCGCAGGCCCGGCAGGCCTGCGCGCAACGCTTGCAATGCGCGTGCTGATGCTTCTCGCATTCCTCCGCGCACGCCCGGCAGAGATGCGCGCACAGGGCGCAGAAATCGCCGTGGTGGCTGGACTCGCGGGAGAGGACACCGATCGTCGCCTCGCAGAGGGCGGCGCAGTCCAGGTTCAGCAACGCACAGGCCTCCATCAGCCGATCGCCGGAACGGATGCACGCATTGGCGCACTGACGCGTTGCGAGCAAGGCGTCCGCGCAGGCCTTCATGCAGGGTTCGAGGTCTTCGTTCAGCGTCGTCATGGCAGGTCCTTTTCGGGGGAGTGGGACACACCGTCTGGCAACCGACATTCCCCACCCGCTGGATAGCAAATATTTGCTAGTTTCTTTGCATAAACAAACTACCAATGGTTGTCGGCGCCGAAAGGCTAGCAAACGGATGTCATTGTGAGAGGAACGGGCAGGAAACGAAACTGAGCGTCATCGCCAAACAGCCTGACGGGGTTTCCCTTGCACTGCCGACTGACTTTCCCGCCCTTTCGCCTCTCGAATATCGATATTGCCGGCGGATGGCAATATCTGTTCGCCGCGTTGGCATTGACCTGCCTCCAGGCGCGGGCTGGCGACGTAAACCCGACCCTGACCGAGGTCGCGCCTGTCATCGCCAAGGACACCAGCCGCAACCTCGAGAAGGGGACCGCGCAACCGGCCTCCGTCACCGAGCGCTGGGGGGCCGGCATGGACGACTTCCTTCGCGGCGCGTTGTCGGCCGATCCGTCGATGGAGGGCGCCCGGGCGTCCATCGCTGCAGCTGAAGACGGCGTTACCGCCGCGAAGTGGCAATTCGGTCCGTCGCCGAGCTTCTCCCGTCAGCTCGCGGCTGGCACAAGTCGGTATGTCAACGTCCTGAGCATCCAGCAGCCGCTCTACACCGGCGGGCTGCTGTCGGCCAACCTGAGCGCCGCCCGGACCGCGCTGCGCAGCAGCGAGATGACCTTGCGATCCGTGCAGCTCCAGTTGAAGTTGCGCATCGTGCAGACCTGGTCCGACTGGGCCAAGGTCCGCGGTCGCATCGACAGCCTGGAGGCGCTGCGCGGTGAGCACCAGCAGTTGTTGGACATGATCCGGCGCCGCACCCAGGCCGGCGTCGCCACCAATGCCGACGCGGCACTGGCGGCCTCCCGGCTGAGCGCCGTGCAGGCCGAACTGGCGCAGGCGCGGCTGGAGGAAGCGCTCCAGCGCGACCGGCTGCAGCGCCTGGCCCGTCGGCCGGTCGACGATCCGCTTCGGGCCGTGCTCGACGGCGATCTTCCGGCGCCGCCAAGCTTGAACCAGGTGCTCGACCGCATCCAGCTCTCGCCCGAACTGGCCCTGGCCCGCGCGAACGTCGACCTGTCCCGCGACGAGCTGGCCAAGGCCAAGGCGGCGCTGATGCCGACCCTCAGCCTGCGCCTGGACCGCCAGAGCGGCGCCTACAAGGACGATCGCATCGGCTTCGTGTTCCAGGCCGGCCTGCCGGGCGGCCTCTCGGCCCTGTCCGGCGTGAACGCGGCGCGTTCGCGCATCGCCGCGGCGGAAGCCGCCGTGTCCGCGACCGAACAGGACCAGTTCGCCGCCTATCAGCTGGAGTTCACGCGTCATGCCGCCGCGGTCGCCTCGCTGCAGAACGCCGCGCTGACCGCGGCAACCGGCGACGAGGTGCTGGCTTCGTACAGACGCCAGTTCGATGCCGGCAAGCGTGCCTGGCTGGACCTGCTGAACATGGTCCGCGAGGCGCATGCCACCCGGCAATCGCAGCGGGACGCCGCGATCGACGAACGCGCCGGGCTGTACCGCCTGAACCTGCTGCTCGACGGCGCATCGGGGCCGGGCTGAACGTGCCGTCTCCTGCATCCCCCCACTCCCCTCTTGCCCAGCGCCACTCCCGAGATGCCCACCATGTCATGGAATCCCTTCAAGCGCCCGAACGCCTCATCGACGCCCCCATCGGCGGCCCTTGCGGCCGTCCTGGCCCACTGGATGCGACTGAAGGGGCGCCCCGTCCCGCTCGATCTGGTGCGTCAGCATCAGATGGCCTTGGCGATGCCGCTGGAGGACCTGTCCGCCGCGCGGCTGCTGGCCGGGGCCATCGACGGGCAGACCCGTTTCGTCCTGCTGGACTCCCCCCAGCCTGCCGCGCTGCCGCTGCTGTTCCATCACGCCGAGCTCGGCTGGCAGGTCATCACGGCACGCACGCCTGAGGGACTCTGGACCTGCGTGGACAGCGCCAAGACCTCGCGCGACCTCGTGCTGGCGGACCAGCCCTGCCTCCACGCGGCCATGGACAGCGACATCGATGCGGTCTCGTCCAGCACCGCCCGCGGGATGATGCTGTCGCAGGTCCGCGGGCAATGGCCGATCTTCCTGGAGGCGGCGGGCCTGTCGCTGGTGCTCTCGACGATCGGCATCGCCATCTCGTTCTTCTCGATGCAGGTCTACGACCGCGTCATCCCCAGCCAGGGCCAGCAGACGCTGTGGGTCCTCACGCTGGGCGTGGGCCTGGCGGTGGTGATCGAGTTCCTGCTCAAGCTCGCACGCGCCTCGCTGCTCGAACCGCAGCTCAAGCAGCTCGATGTCAGCATCTCCAAGGCCTTGATGAGCCGGCTGAACGCGGTGCGCATGGACCAGCGGCCCGGCTCGGTCGGCACGCTGGCCTCCCAGGTGCAGAGTTTCGAATCCATACGCGGCATCCTGTCGGCCAGCACGCTCTTCCTGCTGTTCGACATGCCGATGGCGCTGATCTTCGCGCTGGTGATCGCGGCCATCGGCGGCTTCTGGATGGCGCTGCCGGCGGTGGTGCTGTTCGGCGTGACCGTGCTGACCGGGCTGCTGCGCGCCCGCCGCATCGCGCGGCTGACCGCGAGCACCCAGTCCGGCGCGAACGCCAAGACCGGCCTGCTGGTCGAGGCCATCGAGGGCACCGAGGCGATCAAAGGCCTGGGCGCGACCTGGCGTTTCGAGGCCCGATGGGCTGCGTTGTGCGAGGTGAACGCCGCGCAGAGCCTCGCCTTGAAGCATGAGAGCGACACCACCTCCTACCTGTCTGCCGCACTGCAGCAGGCGAGCTACATCTCCCTGATCTGCGTCGGCGCCGTGCTGGCGATCGACGGGCACCTGACGCAGGGCGCCATCGTGGCCTGCTCGATCCTGTCGGGTCGCGTGCTCTCACCACTGGCGTCCATCCCGCCGCTGCTGGTTCAACTGGGCAGCGCCCGCGCGTCCATGAAGGCGCTGGATGCGATCTTCAAGCTCCAGGTGGACAACGACGGCATCGCCCGGCCCATCGTGCCCCAGACCATGCACGGCGAGCTGCGTTTCGAGGAGGTCGAGTTCGCCTACCCCGGCCAGAAGGAGCCGCTGCGCATCGGCAACCTCCGGTTCCGCCCGGGGGAGAAGGTCGCGATCCTGGGAACGATAGGCGCGGGGAAAACCACCCTGTTGTCGCTCGCGTGCGGTCTGACGAAGCCGACGCGCGGCACCGTCTACCTGGACGGCGTGGACCAGCAGCAGATCCACGTCGGATGGCGCGCGAACCAGTTGGCCTACGGCCCGCAGCACGCCTGGCTGTTCGCCGGCACCTTGCGCGACAACCTGCTGTTCGGACTGCCCGACGCCAGCGATGACCAACTGGTCGCCGCGTGCCAGCGCACGGGTCTGTGGCCCATGGTCGCGCAGCATCCGCTGGGCCTGGACCGCAAGCTCTCGGAAGGCGGGCGCGGACTGTCCGGGGGGCAGCGGCAGCTCGTGGCGCTGACGCGCCTCGTCCTGGCCGATCGCGCGGTGTGGCTGCTCGACGAGCCGACCTCGGGCATGGACGACGGCCTGGAGCAGGCCACCGTCCGGCTGATGCGGCAGATGCTCAAGCCGGAGGCGACCCTGCTGCTGGTGACCCATCGCCTGTCCATGCTGGCGCTGGTCGACCGCGTCATCGTGCTCGCGCCGCAAGGCGTCCTGGCGGACGGCCCCCGGGACGAAGTCCTGGCAAGGCTGCAGGGCCGGCCCACGCCCCCCACGCCCCCCACGCCCACCCCGCCACCCATCGCCCTCGCGACCGCCCCCCGGGTCGGGTGAACGCTGCCGTTCCAGGACTTCCGACATCGAGAGATTCCCATGACAATCAAGACAAGTCTTCACGAAGGTCAAGCGCGCATTCGCTGGACCGTCCTCGCCACCGTGGCGGCGCTGGGCGCCGGTGGGTGGTGGGCCTCGCAGGCGCAGATCGAGCAGGTCACGCGCGCCGCAGGCAAGGTCATGGCGTCTTCGCGCACACAAGTGATCCAGGCGCCCGATGGAGGTGTGGTGGAAAAGCTGTTCGTGCATGAGGGGGATGCCGTCCGCAAGGGCGACCTGCTGGCCCAGCTGGACAACACCAAGGCCAGCGCGGCGCTGGCGGACTCCAGCGAGAAGGCCGACGCGTTGAACGCGTCGCTGGCGCGCCTGCGCGCCGAGACCCTGGGCACGCCCTACCGTCCCGCCGGCACGGGCCCCTTCAACGAGTTGCAACGCCAGCTCTATGAACGGCGTCGGACGGCCTTGCAGGAAGAACTGGCCGTCCTGGCCACGTCCGCGGACCTGGCACGCCGCGAGGTCGACCTCAACGAGCCCCTCTACAAGGCCGGCGACATCAGCGCGGCCGAATTCCTGAGGCTGCAGCGCACGGCGAACGAGGCGGCCGGCCAGGTCACCTCCCGACGCAACCGCTTCCTGCAGGATGCGCAGGCCGAGCTGGCCAAGGCGGAGGAAGAACTCGCCAGCGTGCAGCAGATGCTGAACGACCGGCGCGGCAACCTGGAACACACGCAGCTGCGCGCGCCGGTCGACGGCGTGGTCAACCTGATCACGCTGACCACCGAGGGCGCCGTCCTGCGTCCCGGCGACGAGATCATGCAGCTGCTGCCCACCGGCGATGACCTGATCATCGAGGCGCGACTACGCGCCGCCGACATCGGTTTCATCCGCCGCGGCATGCCCGCGGCGGTCAAGGTGGACGCCTTCGACTACAGCATCTACGGCGCGCTCGACGGCAGCGTGACCTATGTGAGTCCCGACGCGCTGACCGAGCGCACGCCGCAGGGCGAGCAGGCTTATTACCGCACCCACATCCGCATCGACGGCAAGCGCTTCAAGGGCGAGAAGGCGGATCGCATCGTGATCCAGCCCGGCATGACGGCGACGGTGGAGATCATCACCGGCCGCCACACCGTGCTGGACTACCTGCTCAAGCCGGTGAAGAAGACGGTATCGGAATCGCTCGGCGAGCGCTGAAGCCGCGACGACCGCACGACGTCTGCACGAGCACCACTCACTTCACGTCATCAATCCTCATCGACCATCAGCAACAACAACTGCGAACTACAGGGGAACACCACATGATCACCGTCACCATCATCGAAGACGACGCCACCGTCCTGCAGCGCCTGATCGACGTCGTGTCGGCCAGCAGTGCCTGCCAGATCGTCGGCATCGGTCGCAACCGCGGCGAATCGGTCTCCGCGATCCTCGCCAACCGCGCCGACATCTACCTCGTCGACCTCGGCCTGCCCGATGTGGACGGCATCGACCTGATCAAGCTGATCAACGAGAAGTGCCCGGATGCGCACAGCATCGTGATCAGCACGTTCGGCGACGCCAAGCACGTGATGCGCAGCCTGCGCTCAGGCGCCTCCGGCTACCTGCTGAAGGAGGAGATCCAGCCCAGCCTGATCGACAAGATCATCGCCACCCACAACGGCCACGCGCCCTTGAGCCCGGCCGTCTCGCGACTGGTGCTCGACAAGCTCGAAAGCCTGGAGACCGGCGTGAAGCCCAAGGTCGACAAGGCGCAGAAGCTGAAGGAGCTCGGCCTGGGTCAGCGCGAATGGAGCGTGCTGAACCTGCTGATCGAAGGTCTGCCGATCGTCGACATCGGCAGTCGCCTGTCGATCTCGCGCTTCACCGTGAATCAGCATCTGCGGTCGATCTACCGCAAGTTGAACGTCAACTCCCGCGCGATGGCCACCAGCGTGGCCAGGCTGCATGGACTGATCGACGAATGAGCCGACGGGGTCGGCCAAGGCCGGCCATGGACGGCGAGGACACCGATCCCGTCGTCCTTCCCGGCAAGAGAAAGCCGCCCTCGGGCGGCTTCTTCGTTGGTCCCGGAGGCTCGTGCGTCAGGCGGCGGCTCTATCCACACCGTTGCCCGATCCGGCATTCCCTGCGGTCGCTGCACGAGCCGAGGGCGCCTGGAACTCCGCGGCCGGTCTCGAGAGCAGACGCATGCGCAGCAACTGCTTGCAGAGGATGAAGGAGGCCTCTTCAAATGCGCTGTTCGTTTGCACCCGACCTTCGCTGCGCAGGCGCAGGCGGCCGTCCGCCAGTTCGCCGCGCAGCAGCCGTGCCAGTTCGCGATCGCGGCCGTGCACCGCGGCGATGTTGAACACGGCCAGCCAGGCGGTCAGGACGGCGCGCGGCAGGGAGTCCAGCACGGCGGCGAGAGAGTCCGCCGTCGCCACGTATTGCGGCGCGTGGATGGCCTGCACACGCAGCAGCCTGGCGACCAGCGCGGGATGGCGCCCCGCGAGCAGCGCGAGCGATGACGCCGATACGCCTGAACGCGACAGCAGGAACATCTGCCCGACCACGGCCGCCTCGCACCCGGGGAGGGCCGGCACGGCCAGCGTCGTCGGGCTGGCGATGTCGTAACCCTGGAAATAGTCGGCGCCGGCACGGCGCGCGCGCTGGAGTGCGTCCTCATCCTCGATCTTCTCGGCGATCACGGCCATGCCCAGCTGATGCGCCCGGTGGACCAGCCGGGGCAGTTGATCCGCATCAAGGCCGAGGACATCGATCTTGGCGAACTGGACCCAGGGCGCCAGCTGCCATCGGGGATCGTCCGCGCTGACGATGTCGTCCAGCGCGAAACGGTAGCCGCGCCCGTGAAGATCGCTGATGCGCTGCATCAGCGTCACATCGATCTCGACGGTCTCCAGCAGCTCGATGACGCCGACGTCGGGTGTCAAGGCCTCGGCCACGGGACTCAGCAGGGTGCGACGGTCCATGTTGACCAGCAGGTCGCCGACGGGGTGTTCCGCCGCCGGGGAGTCCGTCAGCACCCCGCCGTCGATCAACGCGTTCGACAGCGCGGCGGCGGTCGCATAGGCGCCCAGCTCCGGGCCGACCGTGTCGTCGCTGGCATTCCAGCGGAACAGGAGTTCGGTGGCGACCACGCGGCCGGACCTGTCGATGATCGGCTGGGTGGCATAGCGGACGCGCGGGCCGAGGTGCTCGTCCTCCCGGCTCTTCGGGACGTCGTTTCCGGCACCGCTGACGGGGGTGCGACCGGGTTCGAGGCAGCGGGACATGGGCACTCCGCGGAGCGGTTGGCAAAGGAGGCTTCATGCTATGAACCCTGCCCGTTACGCTGAATAACAAGTACTTGTCATCCCACCCCTCGGAATAACAGTTATCTGCAGGAGTCCTGACTGTGATGCGGGTCGAATCGGCAGGTGCCGCGCTTGCCCTCGAGCCATCACCGTCGAACGCGCGCCTGAATCGGAACCCCGGTGCGACGCGCGGGCAACTCATCCAGCAGACCTGGAACGGCGGTGCCGCCGCGCGGGATACTGACTCGCGCGGGCAGCGGCACAGCTGCCCGGGTCGTTGGGTTTTCTTACCCGGATCACAAGGAGAAGCAAGATGCAGATGCGACACACCCGACTGGCCGTGGCGGCCCTGGCGGCGGCCGTCCTGGCCGGCTGCGCGAACATGGACGAGCGCCAGCGCGGCACCGCGGGCGGCGCCGCGATCGGCGCCGTCTCCGGCGCGGTCATCAGTTCGGCCACCGGCGGCAAGGCCGGCACCGGCGCGCTGATCGGCGGCGCGCTGGGCGCGGTCGCCGGCAACGTCTGGTCGCGCCACATGGAAGACAAGCGCCGGGCGATGGAGCAGGCCACGCAGGGCACCGGCGTGGAGGTGACCCGCACGGCCGACAACCAGCTCAAGCTGGATGTGCCCAGCGACATCTCGTTCGCGACCAACAGCGCGGCGGTCGAACCGCGACTGCGGCCCGTGCTGGACGCGTTCGCGAACGGCCTGAACAACAACCCGTCGCCGACGGTGGTGCGCGTGGTCGGCCACACCGACAACACCGGCTCCGATGCGATCAACGACCCGCTGTCGCTGCGTCGCGCGGAAAGCGTCCGGGCCTACCTGGCCGACCGCGGCGTCCGTGGCGACCGGATCGAGGCCGCCGGCCGGGGTTCGCGCGAGCCGCTGGTGTCGAACGACACGGCCGAGAGCCGCGCCAAGAACCGCCGCGTCGAGATCTTCCTGCGCGAGCCGCAGCAAGGGTCGGGCGGCTGATCCTCGCTGGAGCGCGCGATGGCGCGCCATCGCGCGGCCATGAAAAAGGCGCTCCTTGCGGAGCGCCTTTTTCGTATCCGGCGGACGGAATGCGTGGGCCTGTCAGGCGGATGGCTTGGCCGGCTCGGGCCCCATGTGCGGGCCGGAGCGATGCAGCGCGCCGCCCTCGCCTTCCCAGGTCGTGACTTCCTCGGGTTTCGAGTGCGAGGTCTTGTGCCGCTGCTCGTGGCGCCGGGCCTGCCATTGCCACAGGGCATAGCCGGCCAGGCTGGAGAGCGCGAGCGGGACGAGGCGTTTCATCAGCATGGTGTCGCTCCTCTTCGATCGCTCAACGGGCCGGCGCGCTGGCCTTGGGCTGGCGCGGCGGCGGGACGTCGGGGCCCGGTCGCATGGTCGCGCTCGGAGGCTCGGCCGGGGCCGACGGGATGCCGGCCGCGGTCGGGTTCTCCTGCACCATGCGGTCGATGCGGGTCAGGATGCCGCCGCTCTTCACGCTGCCGTCGCGGGTACCCTGGCCCATGACCATCATGCGGCAGTCCTCACGATCCTCTTCGGCCACGCGCTGGCAGCGCAGCATCGCGTTGTTGGCGAGATCCTGCGTGCTCGCGGTGCGGAGGTTGCCGCGCTGGGCTTCCTGGCGCGCCGCGCCGGCTTCCTTGAGACAGGCGGAGCGTTGCTGGCCGGTCTTGCCGGCGAGGCAGTTGGCCCGTTCCTGCTCGTAGGTCGCCTGGATGTCGGTCTTGGACGACGCACCGGCCGCGAAGGCCGGCGTGGTCACGATCATGACGGCCGACAGCACCGCCCCGGCAGTGATCCAGGCGGCGGCGGAGGGCGACGTGAAGGTCTTGTTGAGCTTGATCATCTGGGTTCCTTTCCGGCGCTCGGCGCCGAGGTCGGAGACGGGGGGAAGTTGATGGAGCAAGGCTAGGTCGGTCGCCGGCGGCCGTCTGTCGTACCGCGCCGGAGCCGCGTGTAGGACGAGTCCGGCATCCGCGCCAGCCGCCTCCGTGCCCCGCTCCTGCGGCGTCCTGTCCTACACCCGGACGTGGGCCCTGCTGATCCCTTCGCCCCCCCGGCCGCTTCTACAGTGAGCCCAAGCGCCGCGCCGCGGCCGACTGCTCGAAAGGACATCGTCATGTTGAAGTGGGCCCTGATCTTTGCCGTGATCTCGCTGGTGGCGGGCGTCCTCGGCTTCACCGGTCTCGCCGCGGGCGCGGCCGGCATCGCCAAGATCCTGTTCGGGATCTTCGTGGTCATCTTCCTGGTGCTGCTGGTGCTGGGCATCACGGGCTTCAACGCCATCCGGAAGTGACGCTTCCGGTTTCCTGAAGTTTCCTGAACCCAGAGGAGCCAGCCCATGAACGCCCCCGAACACAAGCACCTGAAGCTTGATGAAACGGCCTTGCAACGCGCTCGCCAGCACCTCGACGAAGGCCCGGTCACGCCGAGCTACGGTCCCTGGCGCGAGGACGTGATCCGTCTGCTCAACGACGCGCTCGCGACCGAGTTGGTCTGCGTGCTGCGCTACAAGCGCCACTACTTCACCGCGCACGGCCTGAACTCGCCGCGCATCGCCGAGGAGTTCCTCGAGCACGCGACGCAGGAGGCGGTCCACGCCGACCGCATCGCCGAGCGCATCGTGCAGCTCGGCGGCGATCCGGATTTCAAGCCGGATTCGCTGACCCAGCGCAGCCACGCCGAGTACGACGAATCCAAGGACCTCAAGGCGATGCTGCGATCGAACCTGATCGCCGAGCGCATCGCGGTGGAGGCCTACCGGCAGATGATCCAGCTGATCGGCGACAAGGATCCGACGACGCGCCGCATCCTGGAGGAAGTCCTCGCCGAAGAGGAAGAGCACGCCGACGACCTCGCCGACCTGCTGCGGGACTGAGCCCATGCGCCGACGCGTCGCCGCCCTGCTCTTCGCGCTCGGCGCGAGCGTCGGCCTGGTCGCGTGCGGCACGCCGCGCGCGCCGGTCAACGGCCGGGTGCCGGATCCGCCCTCGACCGCGCCGACCTTGACGCGGGTGGCCGCGCAGGTGGACGTCACCGGATCGCGTGGCCAGATGAACCAGGCCGGCCGCGAGCAGGCGCTGCAGGGGGCGGCCTCGCAAGGCAAGGCGGACCTGCTGAAGCGCCAGATCGCCGCGATGTCCGCCTTCGGCGATGTCGATCTCTACGCGGGCAACGACGCTCAGCTGCTGGTCGACGGTCCGGCGACGTTCGCCGCGATGTTCTCGGCGATCGACAAGGCGCGACGCCAGATCGTCCTGGAGAGCTACATCATCGAAGACGCCGACGTCTCCCGGCAGCTCGCAGACCGGCTGCTGAAGCGGCGCGCCGACGGACTCGAAGTCGCCGTCCTCTACGACGGCGTCGGCTCGATGGGCACGGACGAGACCTACTTCGACCGCCTGCGCCAGGGCGGCATCGCCGTCTGCGCCTTCAATCCGGTCAATCCGCTCAAGCAGCGGACGAAGTACCACAAGATCACGCAACGCGACCATCGCAAGATGCTGGTGGTCGACGGGGAGACCGGTTTCACCGGCGGCATCAACATCAGCGCGGTGTACTCGTCGGGCTCGGGCGGCTTCGGCAGCCGCAGTCCCGCGAAGCCGCCCAGGCCCAAGGCCGCATCCAGCGACGCCGGCGACGGCAAGTCCGGCGACAAGGCGGACGAGAACGGCTGGCGCGACACGATGGTCCAGGTGCGCGGCCCGGCGACGCAGAAGCTGCATACGCTGTTCCGCGAGGTCTGGTCGCAGCAGCACTGCGAGGGCACCGTCGCCGAGATCGCTCCGCCGCCCGGCCCGCCGCCCGGTCAGCAGCTGATGCGGGTGGTCCCGTCCACGCCGCAGGACACGGAGAACCGCATCTACACGCTGCTGCTGGGCAGCATCCGCGCCGCGCAGCGCAGCGTGTACCTGACGATGGCCTACTTCGCGCCCGGCCAGGACATGGTCGACGCGCTGTGCGAGGCCGCGCAGCGCGGCGTCGACGTGCAGCTGATCCTGCCCTCGCGCAGCGACTTCGGCCCGGTGATGCACGCGGGCCGCAGCCATTACGAGCGCATGCTGAAGGCCGGCGTGCGCATCCATGAACTCCAGGACGCGGTGCTGCACGCGAAGACCGCCGTCATCGACGGTGTCGTCTCCACGGTGGGCTCCAGCAACATGGACTGGCGCAGCTTCGTGCACAACAACGAGGTCAACGCGGTCGTGCTGGGCGAGGACTTCGGCGGCGCGATGACGCGCATGTTCGAACGCGACCGGACCGCGTCCAAGACGATCGAGCTGCAGCGCTGGCAGGACCGCGGGCTGTGGCAACGGGGCAAGGAATACTTTTCCAGGATGTTTGAACAATGGTGGTGAACAACGCTCCCTCTTCCGCCCCGGCGCCGGCGCCGGGTCCTCGACGACGAGGCCGACACGGTTGGGCGCTGGGTCTGGGCGTGCTGGTCGTCCTGCTGGCGATCACGGTCGGCGTCTGTGAATGGCTGGGCTGGCCCTTCCTGCGCCGGCCTGCCGAGCAATGGCTGAGCCAGAAGCTCGACCGGCAGGTCCGCTTCGACGGCAACGAGGACAACGCGGCCTGGCAGCTTCGCCTGATCGGCAACCTGCGCCTGCGCACACACAGTCTCACGATCGCGGGTCCGAGCTGGAGCACGCTGGGCGGCCCGATGCTGCAGGCGCAGGACGCGGCGCTGACCTTGCGCTATTCGGACCTGCTGGCCCTGCGCCACGAGGGTCAGGCCTTGCAGGTCAAGGCGCTGCGCGCGGGTGAGCTGAGCATGAAGCTGGAACGCGACGTCGAAGGCCGCGCGAGCTGGCAATTCGGCAAGCAGCCATCCAGCGACACGCAGGTGCGCAAGCGCCCCAACATCGACGGCATCCGTTTCGACCTGCTCGAGGTGAACAAGGGCACGGTGCTGGTGGACGACAAGATCCAGCAGCTGTCGCTGCTGGGCCGGTTCGCGCTGCGCGAGACCTGGACGACGGCGGAGGAAGCCGCATCGGCGGTGCGCTCCGGTCGCGCCGCGTCGAGCGACGTCCGGAGCACGGTGGAACCGCAGCGCGCGCCCACGGCGGCGGCGCGCGTGGCGAGCGCGGCGGCTTCCGGCACCCGGCTGGCCGTGGACTTCGGCGAGCGCGTGGCGGGCAAGCCCAAGGGCGCGTCGGCGCCCGCCGACGATGCCCGCCCTGGCGAAGGCGGCCGCTACGGCGTGACGGCGCAGGCCGAGGGCCATTGGCGCGACCTGCCGATCAAGGCCAGCCTGCAGACCGGCTCCGCCCTGCCGTGGATGTCCTCGGATCCGAACGCACCCGCGGTGCCGGTCACGCTGCGCGGCAACATCGGCAAGGCACAGCTGAGCTTCGACGGCCTGGTCCGCGACCTGCTGGTCAGTCAGGGCCTTTCCGGCCAGTACACGCTGGCGGGCCCGTCGCTCGCCGCGGTCGGCGAGCCGCTCGGCGTCACTTTGCCGACCACGCCCGCCTTCGCGATGAAGGGCAAGCTGACCCGCGACGGCTCGCGCTGGGCCACGGCGGTCAGCCAGGCCACGATCGGCAAGAGCCACCTGAACGGCGAGTTCGTCTACGACAAGAAGGAGAACGGCCTGCCGACGCTGACCGGCGAGTTGCGCGGTCGCGAGCTGTGGCTGGCCGACCTGGGACCGGCGGTCGGTGTGCCGGCGGAGCCCGGCGCGCCCAAGGTGAAGAAGGCGCCGTCGCGCGTCCTGCCGGACAAGCAGTTCGACCTGCCCTCGCTGCGGGCGATGAATGCCGACGTCAACGTGAAGCTGGCCCGTTTTGAATCGGGCACGGCGATCCTGCAGGCGGCCGAGCCGCTGAACGCCCGCATCGTGCTCCAGGACGGCGTGCTGGAACTGCGGGACATCGACGCCCGCGTGGCGCGCGGCCAGGTCGCCGGCAGCATGAAGCTGGACGGCCGCGGCCCGCAGGCGAAGTGGCAGGCACGGCTGCGCGTCGGCGGCGTGCACCTGGAGCAATGGCTGAACCTGGAACGCAAGAACGGCCAGCGCTGGGTGACCGGCCTCATGGGCGGACGCATCGCACTGGACGGCGAAGGCAAGTCGACGGCGGAGCTGCTGGCCAGCGCCGACGGCCGCATGGTGCTGTATTGGACCGACGGCACCATCTCCCACCTGATCGTGGAGGCGGCGGGCATCGACATCGCGCAGGGCCTGGGCATGCTGGTGCGCGGCGACGAGCCGCTGGCGGTCTACTGCGGCGTCGCCGATCTGCGGGTCAAGGACGGCGTGGTGACGCCGCGCCCGATGGTGATCGACACGAAGGACTCCGTGGTGCTGGTGGACGGCGGCATGTCGCTGGCGACGGAGCGGCTGGCGCTGACGGCCAAGGTCGATCCCAAGGACCGGAGTCCGCTGACGCTGCGCACGCCGCTGAACATCCAGGGGACATTGGGCGACCCGCAGCTCAGCCTGCAGAAGGCGCCGCTGCTGCGCAAGCTGGTGCCGGCGGCGGTGCTGGGGGTGGCGGTGGCGCCGCTGGCGGCGATCGTCCCGCTGATCGACCTGGGCGAGGATGCGGATCCGGAGAGCATGAAGGCGCTGTCTGAATGCAACGCGCGGCTGGCGCCGACATCGAAGCGGGGCTCGGGATCGTGATAATGGGCGCCTCGCTCACGCCCATGCCCATGTCCACCGTTCCCGTCACCGCACCGACGCCAGGCACGCTGAACTGTTTCCTGGTGGAGGACAGCCCGCTGATCCGGGAGAACCTCGTCGCGACGCTGCAGGAGATGCTCGACCTCGACGTGGTCGGCATGGCCGAGGACGAAGCCGGCGCCTTGCGCTGGCTGCACGACGAGGCGGTCCCCTGCGACATCCTCATCATCGACCTCTTCCTGAAGCGCGGTTCGGGCATGTCGCTGCTGCCCAAGGCGCGGCTGCTGCAGCCCGAGGCCAAGGTCATCGTGCTGACCAACTACGCCACCGCCGACATGCGCCAGCGCTGCGAGGGCCTGGGCGCCGACAAGGTCTTCGACAAGTCCAGCGAACTGGACGAACTCATCGCGTACTGCCTGGAGCTGGCGTCGTCGAAGGCCTGACCGCGCACACCAACGCGCGGCGCGACCGCATACCGCCCGTCTCACAGCAGAAAGGGGTCCCGCAGGACCCCTTTTCTGTTGCTGGGCGACGACTGTCGCCTCGACGATCGCTTCAACGGCGCGCGATCAATGAGCCCCGCCCGCATCCACCGGCGCGCCCATCTTCGGCGGCCGCTTGGTCAGCCACACGAAGGCGATGAGCACGATGAACAGCACCGCGGACGCCAGGAAGATGTCGTCCGCCGCGCGCGTGAACGCCTGCTGGTCCACCAGCCGGTTGATGTAGGCCAGCGCCTGGTCGTGGCTGAAGCCCTGCCGCTGCAGCGTGTCCAGCGCCGCCGTCTCCGCCGGATCGCCGAGCGAGAGACGCTCCGCCAGGTGATGGTGGTGCAGCGCCGCGCGGTTCTCCCACAGCGTCGTGGAGATCGACGTCCCCATCGCGCCCGCCGTGATCCGCACGAAGTTCGACAACCCGGCCGCCGCGGCGATCCGGTCCGGCGTGATGCCCGACAGGGTCAGCGTCGTCAGCGGAATGAAGAAGAACGCCAGCGCCCCACCCTGCAGGATCGTCGGGATCATGATGGTCCCGAGGTCCGTGTCCGTCGTGAACAGCGAGCGCATCCACAGCACGATCGCGAACATCACGAAGGCGAAGCTCGCCATCATCCGCGGATCCCACACCGAAACCTTCTTCCCCACCACCGGTGAAAGCAGGATGGCCAGCACCCCCACCGGCGCGAGCGCGAAGCCCGCGGCCGTCGCGGTGTAGCCCATGTGCTGCTGCAGCCACAGCGGCAGCAGCACCACGTTGCCGAAGAACAGCCCGTAGGCGATCGACAGCACCGAGGCCCCGAACAGGAAGTTCCGGCGCGCGAAGAGACGCAGGTCCACCACCGGATGGTCGTTGGTCAGCTCCCAGACGATGAACACCGCCAGGCCCACGACTGCGACCACGGCCAGCGCGATGATCTGGTTCGACTCGAACCAGTCCAGCTCCTTGCCCTTGTCCAGCATCACCTGCAGCGAGCCCACCCACAGCACCAGCAGCGACAACCCGACGGTGTCGATCGGCAGCTTCTTGGTCGGCGTCTCGCGGGTGCGGTAGATGCTCCAGGTCAGGCCGGCCGCGAACAGGCCCACCGGCACGTTGATGTAGAAGATCCACGGCCAGGTGACGTTGTCGGTGATCCAGCCGCCCAGCAGCGGCCCGACCACCGGCGCGACCAGCGTCGTCATCCCCCATAACGCGAGCGCCGTGCCCGCCTTGTGCTTGGGATAACTCGACAGCAGCAGCGTCTGCGACAGCGGGATCATCGGCCCCGCCACCAGCCCCTGGAACACGCGGGCGACGACCAGCATCTCCAGCGAGTGCGCGAATCCGCACAGCCAGGACGCGAGCACGAACAGCAGCACGCTGGTCGTGAACAGCCGCACCGCGCCGAAGCGCTGCGTCAGCCAGCCGGTCAGCGGCACCGAGATCGCGTTGGCGACGCCGAAGCTCGTGATGACCCAGGTGCCCTGCACCGGGCTGACGCCCAGGTCGCCGGCGATCGCGGGCAGCGACACGTTCGCGATGGACGAGTCCAGCACGTTCATGAAGGTCGCCAGCGACAGCGAGATGGTGCCCAGCACCAGCGCGGTGCCGGTCAGCGGCGCGGGACCCGCCGGTGGCCCCGCCGGAGCAGGCATCGCGGACGGCCCGGGGGCCGCCGGCGCGCCGGGCGCGGTTGGAGTGGATTCGCTCATTGCACGCGGGAAGTGTTCGCCTTGGCCGCGGCCTTGCCGAGGTTGGTCGCGATGATCTTGTTGACCTGCTCGTCGGCGGCCTTCTCCTGGACGTCGTAGATCGTGGTCTGCAGACGCGGCGCGCTGGCGCCGGTCGCGGCGGCCAGCATCGCGCCGCCCTGCTCACGGATGTCGACCTGCACGTCCATCGACAGTCCCACGCGCAGCGGGTGCTCCTGCACTTCCTTGGGGTCCAGCGCGATGCGCACCGGCACGCGCTGCACGACCTTGATCCAGTTGCCGGTGGCGTTCTGTGCCGGCAGCAGCGCGAAGGCCGCGCCCGTGCCCGCGCCCAGGCCCTGCACCGTGCCGTGGTACTCGGTCTTCTTGCCGTAGACGTCCGCTTCCAGCGTCGCCTTCTGGCCGATGCGCAGCTTGGCCAGCTGGCTTTCCTTGAAGTTGGCGTCGACCCAGACCTGCTGCAGGCCGACCACCGCCATCAGCGGCGCACCGGCCGCGACGCGCTGGCCCAGCTGCACCGAGCGACGCGCGACCCAGCCGTCCACCGGCGCGATCAGCTCGGCGCGCTGCAGCGCCAGGTAGCTTTCGCGCAGTCGCGCGGCGGCGCGCAGCACGTTCGGGTGTTCCTCGACCTTGACGCCGTCGGTCAGCACCTGGTTGGAGGCCAGTTGGTCCTTCGCGGCCTGCAGCGCCGATTGCGCGGCGGCGGCCTGCGCGCGGGCCGAGGTCAGTTGCGACTGCGCGTGTTCCAGCTCTTCCTTGCCGACGGCGCCGGTGGCGACCAGCGGCTGGCGGCGGGCGACGTCGGACTGCAGACGCTCCAGATCGACGCTGACGCGCTTGAGGTCGGCCTCGCGGACCTTGACCTGCGCCTCGAAGCCGCTGTTGTTCGCATACAGCGTGCGGACTTCGCGGACCGTCTGAGCCAGTTGCGCCTGCGCCTGTTCCAGCGCGACGCGGGCGTCGACCGGATCCAGGCTCACCAGCTTCTGGCCGGCCTTCACGAAGTCGGTGTCGTCGGCGTAGACCGCGCGCACCGTGCCGCCGACCAGCGGCGTGATCTGCACGACGTTGGCCTGCACGTAGGCGTTGTCGGTGGACTCGTAGCGGCTGCCGACGATCCATTCGTAGGCGACGTAGCCCAGGCCCGCCACGATGACGACGGCGGCGATGGCGGTCAGGCCCTTCTTGCGGGTGCCGTTCTTGGCGGGAGCTTGCGTGTTGTTCGGGGGCGTTGCGCTCATGGTGTGCTCTTCGGGATTCTTGTGATTCGGGGGCGTCGGCGCTCAGCGGCGCTCAGGGGCGATCGGCGGAAGCGGTCGTCTGCGCGGCGCCTCGGGCGGGCTCGGCGTAACCGCCGCCCAAAGCGCGCATGAGGTTGATCTGCGCGTCGACGGTCAAGGCCTGCAGATCGATCTGGCCGCGCTGCTGCAGCAGCTGGTTCTGCTGCGCGCTCAGCACCGCGATGCGGCCGGTCAAGCCGGCGCGGTGGCGCTGGTCCGCCAGCGTGGCCTGGCCGTCGGCGTTGGCCACCAGCGCGTCCTGCTGCGTACGCTGCTGACGCAGCGATTCGAGCGTCGTGTACTGGTCGCTGGCGTCGCGCACGGCGTCCAGCACCGCGACGTTGTAGCTCGCGATCGCGGCGTCCTGCTCGGCGGCGCTGCCGCGCAGATTGGCGCGCAGCCGGCCGCTGTCGAACAGCGGCAGGTGCAGTGCGGGGCCCGCGCCGTACTGGCGGCTGCCGCTCTTGAACAGCTCATCCAGGCCGATCGAATTCAAGCCGATGAAGGCCGTCAGGCTCACGCTCGGATAGAACTGCGCGCGGGCGACGCGGATGTCCTGCGCGGTCGCCTCGACCCGGGCGCGCGCGGCGGCCAGGTCCGGGCGGCGGCCCAGCAGGTCCAGGTGGGGCGCCTGCTGCCAGTCGAGCGCGACCGGCAGCGCGGCGTCCAGCGACTCGGTCGCCTTCGGGCCCTGGCCGGTCAGCGCGGCGAGCTGGTGGCGCAGCAGCGTCTGCTGCTCGCGCAGCACGACCTGCTGGCGCTGGATGTCGGGCAGCGGCGCCTCGGCGACGCGCAGGTCCTGGCCGTTGTCCAGGCCGGCGGCGCTGCGCTGGCGCACCAGTTCGAAGGACTGGTCGCGCAGCGTCTTCTGCTGCTCCAGCAGACGGCCCTGCGCCTGGCTGCGAGCCAGCGCGACGTAGGCCTTGGCGACCGCGTTGGACACGCTCAGCCGCGCGGCGGCCGCGTCGGCCTCGGCGGCGCGGCGCTGGCCGAGCGCGGCCTGCAGCGCCGCGTCATGCTTGCCGAAGAAGTCGAACTCGTAGCTCAGCCCGGCCTGGATGTTGGCCAGCGTCTGCACGCTGCCGGCCAGCGGCGGCGGGTAGATGCCGTGTTCGGTGATGCGCTGGCGGGTCGCGTCGGCCTCGAGCTCGGCGGCCGGGCGCTTCGCGGCCTCGGCGTTCTCGGTCATGGCGGCGGCGCGGGCGATGCGGGCACGCGCGAGCGCCAGGTTCGGCGAGTTCGCGATCGCCTGGTCGACCAGCGCGTCCAGCTGCGGATCGCGGAAGGTCTTCCACCAGGCGGCGTCGAGCGCGGGACTCTGGCTGTCGTCCAGGCCGAGGCGGGCCGCTTCGGCGCCGTCGATCGGGCGGCCGGGTTCGTCCAGCTTGGGGATGGGCGCGCAGGCGGTCAGCACCATCAGCAGCGCCGCGCCCATGGCCAGGACCAGGGTGGTGCGGTGAAGGAATCGGGAGGTCATCGGGGGGTCCTCAATGTTGTTCTTGTGGAGAGCGTTCATTCGCATTTGTCGACGAGGGTCGACGATTCGGAGGTCAGGCCCGCGTCGCGGATCGCCTGGCCGTTGACGACGATGCGCTGCAGCAGGCCGATCAGCGTGCGGAACTCCTGGTCGGAGAACCCGGCCAGGTGGTCGTTGAACACCTTGGACAGCACGCCCGGGGCGGCTGCCATCGCGTTCACGCCGACCTCGGTCAGCGACACCATCACCACGCGCCGGTCCTCGACCGAGCGCTCGCGGCGCACCAGGTTCTTGGCTTCCAGCCGATCCAGCAGCCGCGTCATCGCGCCGCCGTCCATCGCGAGCTCGCGGGCGAGCGCGGCGCTGGACATCGGGCCGTTGAAGCGCAGGCGCAGCATGGGCGCCCACTGGGCGTGGGTCAGGTCATGCTCGCCGAGCATCTTGTCGGCCTGCAGGACCATGGACTGCTTGATCTGACGCAGCAGCCAGCCGAGGCTAGGCTCCGACGTGAAACTGTCGGCGCTGTAGAAATCGGCGGGCGGGGGCAACTTGGCACTCATGGCGTCGTCCTTCGTGACTTCGGATTTCCGGGACGGAGCTTCCGGAAATGCTTGATGACAATTATTGCTTAGGCAATGATTGCCGTGCCAATCACTGCCTGGGATGGGCTTTCCGTGGATAGGGACATTCCCGCAACACGAGGCCCCTAAACTGAGCTCATGTCCGCCATGTCCCCTACTTCTCCCACCTCGTCCTCCTCGGAGACGGGGTCCCGCCCCGAGTCGGCTCCCTCATCGGGCGGACAGGCAAACGCCGTGCGCACGCCGCCCAAGGCTTCGCCCCCCTTGCGGGCGATGGCGCCGGCGCTGTGGCCCTTCCTGCGGCCCTACCGGGGACGGATCGCCGCGGCGATCGTCTTCCTGATCCTGGCGGCCGCGGCGACGCTGGTCTTCCCGCTCGCGCTGCGGCAGCTGATCGACCAGGGCCTGGTGTCCGCCGATCCGGGCGACCGGCTGATGGCGCTGCGCGAGCACTTCGTCTGGCTGTTCGCCACCGGTGCGGCGTTGGGCGTGTTCTCGGCGCTGCGCTTCTATGCGGTGACCTGGCTGGGCGAGCGCGTCAGCGCCGACCTGCGCACGGCGGTCTACAGCCACGTGCTGCGGCAGAGCCCTGAATTCTTCGAGACCACCCAGACCGGCGAGGTCATCAGCCGCATCACGACGGACACGACGGTGATCCAGAGCATCGTCGGCTCCAGCCTGTCGATGGGGCTGCGCAACGTGATCATGGGCCTGGGCGCGGTGGCGTTGCTGATCGCCAGCAACCCCTGGGTGATGACGCAGGTGCTGGGCATCCTGGTGCTGGTGGTGGCGCCGGCGATGTTCTTCGGCAGACGCGTCAGACGACTGTCCCGGTCGAGCCAGGACCGCATCGCCGACACCAGCGCGATCGCTGCGGAGATGCTGAATGCGATCACGGTGGTGCAATCGCACGCGCAGGAAGCGCGCGAGGCGGTGCGCTTCGACGTCGCCAGCGAGGCCGCGTTCGACACGGCGCGCAAGCGGACCAAGGTGCGGTCGTTCCTGGTGGCGTTCATCATCACGGCGACCTTCGGCGCGCTGCTGTGGGGGCTGTACCAAGGGACGCAGGCGGTGATGGCGGGCAAGATCTCCGCCGGTCACCTGGGGCAGACGGTGGTCTACGTGATCCTGCTGGTGTCGTCGGTGGCGGTGCTGGCGGAAGTCTGGGGCGACCTGCTGCGCGCGGCGGGCGCGATGGAGCGACTGATGGAGCTGCTCGCGGCGCAATCGCCGGTGGCGGATCCGGCGGCGCCGGTCGCCCTGCCCGCCTCCACCGGGCCGGCACGCGTGAGCTTCGAGCAGGTGCGATTCCACTATCCCTCGCGCCCGGACCGCGCTGCGCTGGAGGACTTCACCCTGCGCATCGAGCCCGGCGAGACCGTCGCACTGGTCGGCCCGAGCGGCGCCGGCAAGAGCACGGTGCTGCAGCTGCTGCAGCGCTTCTTCGACGTGCAGGGCGGCAAGCTGCAGCTGGACGGCGTCGCGGTGGACCGCGTGAAGCTCGCGGAGCTGCGAAGCCGCATGGCGCTGGTGCCGCAGCAGAGCGTGATCTTCTCGGCCAGCGCGCTGGACAACATCCGCTACGGGCGTCCGGAGGCGAGCCGTGAGGACGTCATCGCCGCCGCCAAGGCCGCACATGCGGACGAGTTCATCCGTCAGTTGCCGGACGGCTACGACAGCTTCCTCGGCGAGCGCGGCGTGCGCCTGTCCGGCGGTCAACGTCAGCGGATCGCGATTGCGCGGGCGATGCTGCAGGACGCGCCGTTGCTGCTGCTCGACGAAGCCACGAGCGCGCTCGACGCCGAGAGCGAACGGCTGGTCCAGCAAGCCTTGGATGAAGCGATGCGGGACCGGACGACGCTGGTCATCGCGCACCGGTTGTCGACGGTGCAACGCGCTGATCGCATCGTCGTGATGGATCAAGGTCGCATCGTCGAGCAAGGCACGCATGCCGAGCTCGTGGCGCGCGGCGGGCTGTACGCGCGCCTGGCCGCCCTGCAATTCAATGCGTAAGTCCTGGCCCCTCTAAAATCTTCCCCATGACCGCCGACATCACTTCCTCGCGCCCGGTGCGCAGCCAGTTCGAAGACTTCATGCGCCACGTGTACGAGCACGGGGTGGCCAAGGGTGACCGAACCGGCACGGGCACGCGCAGCGTCTTCGGCCACCAGATGCGCTTCGACCTGAGCGAGGGTTTCCCGCTGGTGACGACGAAGAAGGTGCACCTGAAGTCGATCATTCTTGAGCTGCTGTGGTTCCTGCGCGGCGACTCGAACGTCAAGTGGCTGCAGGAGCGCGGCTGCACGATCTGGGACGAGTGGGCGCGGGAGGACGGCGACCTGGGTCCGGTCTACGGCGTGCAGTGGCGCAGTTGGCCGAAGGCCGGCGGCGGTCACGTGGACCAGATCGCGGAGGTGGTGAAGCAGTTGAAGACCAACCCGGACTCGCGGCGGATCATCGTCTCGGCGTGGAACGTGGCGGAGCTGGACCAGATGGCGCTGATGCCCTGTCACGCGTTCTTCCAGTTCTACGTGGCGGACGGGAAGCTGTCGTGCCAGCTGTACCAGCGCAGCGCGGACATCTTCCTGGGGGTGCCGTTCAACATCGCGAGCTACGCGCTGCTGACGCAGATGCTGGCGCAGCAATGCGGGCTGGGGTTGGGGGACTTCATCTGGACGGGCGGGGATTGCCACATCTACTCGAATCACTTCGAGCAGGTGGAGACGCAGCTCTCGCGCACGCCCTTCGCGTATCCGACGATGCACATCAAGCGCAAGCCGGAGTCGATCTTCGATTACCAGTTCGAAGACTTCGAGCTGCAGGACTACCAGCACCACGCGGCGATCAAGGCGCCGGTGGCGGTGTGAGCAGCGGGAGCTGAACTCACATGGTGCTCAAGCCGGAGGATCTCACTGAAGAGGAGATGCTCGCGGCGGAGGCGCGATTTCCGGAGCTGGCCGCGAAGGCTGGGCGGAAGGCCTACGAGCGGGCGTTGGCGGAGATGGGCTCGGTCGTGGTGGCGAGCGGTGATTGGCTCGTCAGGCGGTTTGCGGATGGCAGCGAGACGCTCATTAAACGACTTCCGCCGGATCTGAAAGTGAAACGCGGTGTTGCCTTGACCAGGAACGCTTCCTCGTTTCTTCATCAATCCAGAGGATGAAACGATTCGGCCCCTGATGCCGCTTCATTCGGTGGATTCAGACTTGGGAGTCACGAACAACCCGAAAGCGATGTCACATTGGCTGACCATCCGGACCGGACGCGAGCATCGCGTCCACGCTCGACATCGCCGCCGACCACGGATCGACCTTTTCGGCATCCAGGACCGTCAACTACGACCGTCTGTCGAAGCAAAAGACTACTGCCACCGTCACCGGGCGCTCTGTGTCACTCGCGGGGTTGAACTCCACCGATATCCAGCGAGGTGCATCGGCCTCATATTGCCTGGACAGTTCTGACCTTCAACAGAGCGATGACGGAATGGCGCTCAGCGGCAATCCACTGTCGGAGCGGCTCCAGGGACTTTACCTTCCGGCGATTGAATAGGGAGGAGTCGCGCCAAGTGTGAAGTCTCAATGGCTGTGTCGATCAGCTGCAGCAGGAGGAGGAGTGAGACTGTGTCTAAGGTCATCTTCGAGCGTTTCGGAAAGATCGTCCGACTACTTCAGTCCAGGCCATCGGTCCCGATGAAGGACTTCATCCGTGAATTGGAGGTCTCTCAGGCTTCAGTCAAACGTGACCTTGATTTTCTGCGCGACCGAATGGGTTGCCCGCTTGCCTGGAACGCAAAGAAGCGCGGCTACGTTATCAACGACACGGAGGGCAATCGATTCCAGTTGCCTGGAGTCTGGTTCGAAGCTTCCGAGGTCTTTGCTCTTCTGACCATGCTGCATCTTGTCGAAGGCGTGCAGCCGGGCTTGCTCGCTGAACATGTCGGCCCGCTCAAGACACGACTGAAGTCGATGTTGTCCGAGGGAACGACGTCGCGGCGTTCTATCGAATCCAAAGTGCGACTCATCCACTTTGCCCCGCGAAAGGTGCAAGCCAGCCATTTCCGGGAGGTCGCGAGCGCGCTTCTGGACGGGAAAAAGCTCCATCTCAGGTATTGGAATCGCGACCGCAACGACTCCACCGAACGAACCATCTCCCCTCAGAAGCTGGTGCATTACCGCGAGAACTGGCTTCTCGACGCTTGGTGCCACCAGCGTGAGGCGCTTCGCTCATTTGCGCTGGAGTCGATCCAGTCCGTGCAGGCGCTCGAAGAAGAGGCCGTTTCTGTCAGCCCGGAGGTTATGGAAGAGCACTTCCGTGCAGGCTACGGAATCTTCGCCGGCCCTGTTTTGCACAAGGCTAAGTTGAAGTTCACGCGTCAGCGCGCTCAATGGATCAGCCAGGAAACTTGGCACCACAGTCAAACAACCTCGACCGAATCAGACGGCTCTTTCATCCTCGAAGTGCCTTACTCAAACGACCAGGAGCTGCTGATGGACATCATGCGCCATAGCCCCGAGGTAGAGGTCCTGGCTCCCGCCGAGCTGAGATGCAAGCTGCATGAAGCCTTGTGCGCCGCAGCAGCAAAAAACCTACCCGCAGCGGGCCAGTAGGTCACTCTTTGAACCACTGCACTTCCAACAATGCGGCTCACGCTTGGCAGTTTTCCAAGCGCGGAGTAATCACATGCAGATCGAATTTGCGCACCTTCGCGAGCAAGCTCGCGGCGGAGGCTGGATCAATTTTGCAGTCTTCGGCGCTCGCTCCGGGTCTGGGACTCGCGACGACAACGCACGTTTACTGGCCCAGTTGACGGCCAGGGCGAGGGCCGCCAACCTCCGCGTCGACCAATCCGCCCTCGCCTTCACCTCCGGTGGCCGAACCCAGTTTTTTGGCGATCCGAACTTGGTGGATTACCTGTCCAAATCTGGACTACCGCGCTGGACTCATTCCCTGAACGCCTGACTGACAGGAGCCTTGACATGGCCAAAAACGATCCCGTTGGTGATAACGCTCGACGCGGCGCGGTCCGCGATCGCTCGCAGGTCTACAACCCAAAGAATGAAACTTGGACCAAGCGCGACTCTGACTCCGGAAGGTTCATGGACCAGAAGAAGGATGGAGAGCCATTCAAGGGCGTACGCAAAGAGCCCAAGTAGGAGTTCAGTCCCCGCTGCGCAGCTCTCGTTGGAGCGAGATCGGCCGCGCCGCCGCGCACTGCAGTTGAGCTATGCCGTCAACGCTCAGTTCAACCTCAGATTCGCGGTGGCGTGGCCCTCGATGTCGCCCATGCTGCGCAGCAGCCACTTGCTGTCGCTGCTGTAGTCCTTCTGGTCTCTTACCAAGCAGCGCGCCCTTCAACCGACTTCAACCTTTGCCATCGCGGCCGCTCGCTCCTGCGCCTTCTCCCGCCTCGCCGCCCACCACGCCTTGATCGACGGATGCCCCCAATACTTGTCAAAGAAGTAGTGAAGGACAGTGTTCACCAGCGGCTCGATGAACGTCACCAGGCCCGCGATGGCGATACTCCCGGTGAGCAGGTAGGTCACCGTGAAGGAGGTACCAAGGTGGAGCACCCCGAACGCTGCCGTCTTCGCCATTCCGCCACCCCTTCCAAGCTGATCTGATGTTGCTCGGAATGGTACGGAGCGTCGATACGTCCGCCCAATCGCCATTGCTCATCGCGGGGATAGGTACTGACGGGACAAATCCTGGCACCTCGACGCCCTTGAGCTCAGCGCCCGATCACTTCTTGGTCCGTCTGAACTCCCACGGCGGCGTCGGCGCCGCTTCGCTCCACAGTCCGCGTCTCGCGCGCCGGGCATCGACCTCCTCGTCGGAGTACAGACTGCGCTGCGCGGCCTCCTGCTCTCTCGCGTACGCCTTGTAGTGCCACGCCAGGCCCGCTCTCAACTGCGCTTGACCCACATCCACCGACCTCACACGAACCACCCCGAGGATGCGGCCGTAGCGGTCTCTCTTCTTCCAGTCCACGACCACCTCCTGCCGGAACACCAGCTCCGAGAGGTGCTGCCGCGATCGCTCCCCGAAGGCTTGGCGCTTCTCCGGCGCATCGATGCCGACCAGCCGCACGCGATGCTGATGGCGCTCGTTGTCAAGCACGGTCAGCGTGTCGCCGTCGGCGAGGCCGACGACTTCGCCGCGCAGCGTTTCTGCGCCGGCGGTACCGAGCAGGCCGCACAGGAAGCCGGCAATCAGCCATGCGCGGCGCGAAGAGAACAGGGAGGGACGTCTACCGGATGAAACGGACATGAACTTCTGCGGATGGCAACGGGCCCCGGTTTGTAAGTCATTTCCCGACAGCCGTTTGATGGATCCGCCGACAGACTGACAAATGATAAAAATGCAAAATTCATTTCACGTTGTTGCCGCGATCAGCGGTGTCAACGTCCCCGCTTTTCCTCCCTGAGCGGGGTCGGCTTCAAGTCGATTACGCCCGGTCGCGCAAGCGGTCCGGGCTACTTTTTTTGCTTGCACGGTTGGGGAGATCGGCGACCGTCCACCGAGAAAAATGCGAATTCTGCTAATCGACGCTTCGTCCTCTTTCCGCCGGCGACTCCACGATCGCCTGACCCGCGTGCCCGGTGCGGCGATCGTGGGCGAGGCGGAGCATGAGGATCAAGCCGTCATGGCCGCCGGCCTGTGCAGGCCGGACGTCATCCTCACCGACCTGACCCTGTCCAAGGGCACCGGGTTCTCGGCGGTCGAACGGCTCCGGGCCAGCGGGTTCCAGGGCACGGCCTACGCCGTCACCTGCGAGGACGAAAGCGTGTTCGGCCCGCTCTGCATCACTGCGGGCATCGACGGCTATTACGACAAGATCCACGACCTGGACCGCCTCGTGCAGGCGCTGGTCGTGATCGCGGACGCCCCGACCCCGCCTACCCGGTCGACCCTCAAGATCGCCGAACTCTGAGTTCAGCGCACTGAAGGAATGCCGGGTTGCGGCCGATGGCGGCCAGCCGCACGCGACGCTCACGACGCGTGGCAGAGTCGAGGCTGTCAACAGCCAACGATCGTCACCGCGCATGAAGCTCCTCATCACCGGACTGAACGGCACCGTGGCCCCTTGGGTCGGCCGTGAAGCGCAAACGCGAGGCTGGGAGGTCGTGGGCTGGGACCGCAACGCCGTGGACCCTGCCAACGAGGCCGCCGCCCTCGCCTTCCTGCGCGTCGAAGCGCCGGATGCCATCATCCATCTGGCGATGGGCTCAGAGCACTGGGCCGGTCAGCTTGCCGGCTTCGCGAGGCTGCACGGTGCACCGATGGTCTTCGTGAGCACCGCGATGGTCTTCGACGCTTCGCCGGACGGACCTCATCGGCCCGGCGACCCGCGGACCGCCAAGGACGACTACGGGCGCTACAAGATCCGATGCGAGGACGCAGTGCTGACGCTCAATCCGTCGGCCACCGTGGCCCGCATCGGTTGGCAGATCGCGCCGGACGCCGTCGGCAACAACATGCTCCGCCACCTGGATGAGCAGCACGCCCGCGACGGTCGCATCCGCGCGAGTTCAGCCTGGCGCCCGGCGTGCTCGTTCATGTCCGACACCGCGGCGGCGCTCTGCGACCTCGTGCAGGAAGGCACCGGCGGTCCCGTCCATCTCGATAGCAACGCCCTGGATGCGCTGACCTTCGACCAGCTGGTTCAGAAGCTGGCGACGAAGTTCGAGCGCGATTGGGTGGTCGAAGTGACGCAGGACTACGTGCACGATCAGCGGCTCGTGAACGAGAGCGGCGGCTCGATGCTGCCGCCGCTGAGCATGCATTGGGGATGAGGCCGGTCACGCGCCCGTGACCGCTCTGCTGCCCCAGCACACGCATTGTTCCTCCGCAGACAACTCCCTGTTCCCCCGCCCCTCGTTGATTGCCTCCTCTCACATCGTTACGCTCTCGTATCGATAGGAGGGCCAGGAATTGCGTCCTGGCCATTGACGTATGCAGCAGTTCGACTTTGATCTCTTCGTGATCGGCGCGGGTTCCGGCGGCACGCGTGCCGCGCGGGTCGCCGCACAGCATGGCGCACGCGTGGGCATCGCCGAAGGCGCCAACTTCGGCGGCACCTGCGTGAACCGCGGTTGCGTGCCCAAGAAGCTGATGGTCTACGCCAGCCGCATCCCCGATGCGATCAAGTCCGGCAAGGCCTTCGGATGGGACGCGCCCGCCGCCAGCTTCGACTGGCACGCGCTGATCAACCACAAGGACACCGAGATCGACCGCCTGGAGAGCGTCTACGAGCGCAACCTCCACGGTGCGGGTGTGCAGACCTTTTCTGAACACGCCACGCTGCTCGACGCCAACACCGTGCGCCTGCGCGACAGCGGCCAGGTCGTGACGGCGGAGCGCATCCTCATCGCCACCGGCGCCGCGCCGGCCCGCCCGGATTTCCCCGGCGTCGAACTGGCGATCACGTCCGACGAGCTCTTCCATCTGCCCGAGCAGCCGAAGCGTCTCCTGATCGTCGGCGGCGGCTACATCGCGGTCGAGTTCGCCGGCGTCTTCGCGGGCCTGGGCAGCCGGGTGACGCAGCTCGTGCGCGGCCCGGCGCTGCTGCGCGGCTTCGACGACGAGATCGCCGAGACGCTGCGGGAGCATCTGTCCCTGCGCGGCGTCGACCTGGTCTTCGATGACCGCATCGAACACCTTCAGCGCGACGGCGCGTCCCTGCGCGTCACCACGACCGGCGGACGATCCTTCGAGGTGGACACCGTCCTGCTCAGCACCGGCCGTCGCCCCAACATCGAGGCTCTCGGGCTTGAAGCCGCCGGCGTCGAGATCAACGACAAGGGCGCCATCGTGGTCGGCGCCGGTGGCCGCACGAACGTCGCATCCATCTTCGCCATCGGCGACGTGACCGATCGTCTGAACCTGACGCCGGTGGCCATCCGCGAGGGCCAGGCGTTCTCGGACCGCCACTACGGCGGCATCGAGTCGCCGGAGATCGACTACGCGCTGGTCCCGACCGCCGTCTTCACGACGCCCGAGATCGGCGTCGTGGGCATGACCGAGGCGCAGGCGCGCGAGCACTACCCTCGCCTGCGCGTGAGGAAGACCAAGTTCCGCTCGATGGCGCAGGCCTTTGCAGGCTCGCGCGACCAGGTCTTCTTCAAGGTGCTCGTCGATGAGGCGACGGACCGCGTGGTCGGCGTGCACCTGCTCGGAGAAGGCGTCGCGGAGATGATCCAGTTCATCGCCGTGGCCCTGAAGGCGAATGCGACCTGGCAGGACTTCCGAAGCACGGTCGCCTTGCATCCGACCATCGCGGAGGAACTGGTCACGCTGCGCTGACTCTTCCTCTTGTCCTACACGCACTCCCACCGCTCTCCGGCAGAGGCAAGTCCCGACCCCCGGCACCATTCACGGCAATCCACCCGAGACATCCGAGAGCCGCCATGACGACCAACCCGCCGATTTCCGCCGCCGACATCCTCCTCCGCATCGCTTCCGCGCGCCCCGCCCTGCGCGTGGAGGACGTCGAGATGCACAGCTCGGCGCGCGGCCTGAGCAACGCGGCGCTGGACGCGCTGGTGGAACTCGCCGCCCTGACCGAGACCACGGACGAAGTCGCCGCCGAAGCCGGCTACCGCCAGGCCATCGCCAACGATCCCTGCCACATCGAGGCCTTCTCGCAGCTGACCTCGCTGCTCAGCCGCCAGGGTCGCCATGACGACGCGCTGGAGATGATCGACCAGGCCGTCGGCTGGTGCAGCGACATCGCCTCGCTGTACTTCTTCGCCGGCAAGGTGCAGGAAAGCGCCGGCCGCGTCCCGCAGGCCATCGCCGCCTTCGAGCAGGCACTCGACCTGAACCCGGCCCTGGCCGAAGCGCATTACCGCCTGGGCTCGCTGTGCGAGCAGCTCGGCGAGCCGCGCGCCTCCGCCGCCCACTTCCGCGTCTACCGCCGCCTCGTGGACGAGAACCAGTCCAATCAGCGCCTGAGCTGATCCGGCCCGACCGGATTCGCGTAATCCCTCCTTCCGATCGCGCACCGCCGGTCCATCATCCGGCGGTCGACGAGGACTGCGGCGAGCCTGACGCTCGCCGCGCCGCGTGGTGCCGCCGGATCGAGATCCAGAGCCGTTAGACGCCCGACCGAGCCCCGCCACGTTCCTCGTGCTCCCGCACTCGAGGAGGGGTTCCGTGAACACCATCGCCATCCTGATGTCGGCGTTCGTGCTGTCCGTCGTCGCGCTGATGATCTTCATCTGGACGCAACGGCGCGGCATCCTGCACGGCGACCCGAAAGCCGCCGAAGTCATCTTCGCCGCCGGTGAAGTCGGCACCGTCGAAGATCCCGCCGCCTCCGGCCGACGCGCGCAAGCACTGCAAGGCACCAGCCCGCCGCAGGGCGTGCCCGACGCCCGCGAGCTCGCCGAGCGCGCCCGCGCCGACGCCTCCTCCGGCCCGCTGGTGTTCTTCTTCCTCTGCTGCGCCTTCGTCTGGCTGCTGGTCGCTTCCGCCGCCGGACTCACCGCCTCCATCAAGCTCCACGAGCCCGACTGGCTGGTGCAGTACCCCTGGCTCACCTTCGGCCGCATCCGCACCATCCACCTCAACGCCGTCGCCTACGGCTGGGCGCCGATGGCGGGACTGGGCATCGCGCTGTTCGTGATCCCGCGGCTGCTCAAGACCGAGCTGGTCGGCGCGCGTTACGCCTTCCTCGGCGCGGCGCTCTGGAACGCCGCGCTCATCGCCGGTCTCGGCGCGATCGCCGCCGGCTTCAGCGACGGCCTCGAATGGCTGGAGATCCCCTGGCAGATCGACATCCTCTTCGTCCTCGGCGGCTCGCTGGTCGGCGTGCCGCTGGTGCTGACGCTGCTCAACCGCCAGGTCCACCACCTCTACGTCTCGGTCTGGTACATGGGATGCGCGCTGTTCTGGTTCCCGGTGCTGTTCTTCGTCGCCAACGTGCCCGGCCTGCACAAGGGCGTGCAGCAGGCCGCCATGAACTGGTGGTTCGGCCACAACGTGCTGGGCCTGTTCTACACGCCGCTGGCGCTCGCCTCGATCTACTACTTCCTGCCCAAGATCGTGGGCCGGCCGATGCAGAGCTACAACCTCTCGCTGTTGGGCTTCTGGGGCCTGGCCTTCTTCTACGGCCAGGTCGGCGGCCATCACCTGATCGGCGGCCCGGTGCCGGGCTGGCTCATCACGCTGTCCATCGTCCAGTCCTTCATGATGGTGATCCCCGTGCTGGCCTTCAGCGTCAACATGCATGGGACCTTGAAGGGACGGCTCGCCGCGATCAGGCATTCGCCGACGCTGCGCTTCATCGCCTTCGGCGGGCTGATGTACTTCGCCAGCTCGGTGCAGGGATCCTTCGAGGCGCTGCGCAGCGTCAACGCCGTCGCGCACTTCACGCACTACACCGTCGGCCATGCGCACCTCGGGCTCTACGGCTTCGTCACCATGGTGTTCTTCGGCGCGATCTACTTCGTCGTCCCGCGCGTGACGACGCGCGAGTGGCCCTCGCCCTGGCTCATCGGAGCGCACTTCTGGCTCGCCGCCGTCGGCATCACGCTCTACTTCCTCAGCACCAGCATCGGCGGCTGGGAACAGGGCAAGGCGATGCTCGACGCGTCCCGCCCCTTCATGGAATCGGTGACGCTGACGATCCCCTACCTCAAGCTGCGCAGCATCGGCGGCGGGCTGATGGCGCTGGGGCACGTGGTCTTCGCGGTGCACTTCGCGATGCTGCTCGCCGGCAAGTCGGCCGGGCAGGATCGACCGACGCTGTTGCGCGCCATCTGAGCGGAGCCGCCCATGTACAACGAAACCAAGTTGCTGGCCGGCGGGATGGTGATGCTGGGCGTGGCGACCAGCGCCCTCGTGGTCGTGCCCTACCTGACGGTGCGCGACCTGCCGCCGCCGGCGGAGCTCAAGCCCTACACCTCGGCCGAGCTGCGGGGCCGCCAGCAGTACATCGCCAACGGCTGCGTGTACTGCCACTCGCAGCAGCCGCGCGCCAAGGCCTTCGCGCCGGACACGGAGCGCGGGTGGGGTCGGCCCAGCGTCGCGGCGGACTACGCCTACGACACGCCGCATCTGCTCGGCACGATGCGCACGGGGCCGGACCTCTTCAACATCGGCGCACGACAACCCAGCGACCAGTGGCATCTCGGCCATCTGTTCCAGCCGCGGGCGTATGTGCAGGGCAGCATCATGCCGTCCTACCCCTACCTGTTCGAGCTCAAGGCCAAGGCCGATCCCGGCGATGTCGAGGTGGTCCTGCCGCCGGGCTACTCGCACGGCAAGACCGTCGTGGCGACGAAGGAGGCGCTGGATCTCGTCGCCTACCTCAAGAGTCTGAATCACACCTACGCCATCGTCGAGCTGCCGCCGGAAACGTCCGCGACGTCCGCGACGTCCGCGACGGCAGCCTCGGGCGCGGCGCGCTGAAACGGGAGGACCCATGGCCGACCTCGACGTCTCCGCGCAGCAGAAGCGCGAACTCCCCGATCCCACCGAGCGGGTCACGCCGGTGCCCTGGTTCGTCCTCGCGACCACGATCGCGCTGATGGCGCTGGGCGTCGTCTACATCGCGTTCGCGGACATCAACACGCCGGCCGCCTGGGGCGACGGCCGGCAGGAGTCGGAACTGGCCGGGCCGGCGAAGAGTGCCGCCGGCGCGAAGGTCGACGGCGCGGCGTTGTTCGCTTCGCTGTGCGTGGCGTGCCACCAGGCGTCGGGGATGGGCCTGCCCGGCGTGTTTCCGCCGCTGGCGGGCTCGGAATGGGTGGCGGGGAAGGACACGACCGCGGCGGCCATCCTGCTGCATGGCGTGACCGGCCCGGTGAAGGTCAAGGGCACGACCTACAACGGCGCGATGCCCGCTTTCAAGGACCAGTTGAACGACGCGCAGATCGCGGCGGTGCTGTCGCATATCCGATCGCAATGGGGCAACACCGGCGCTGCCGTGACTGCGGAGACGGTCGCCAAGGTCCGCGAGGACACGAAGGACCGCACCGCGCCCTTCGCCGGCGACAAGGACCTGCCGTCGCACGAGTGAGGCGCGGGCATGAGCGATTCCGCCGCAGCGCCGACTCCGATCCAGAACGCAACGACGCGCCTGGCGCCGACGCTCGCGGTCTGCGCGGCCGTCCTCGCGATGGCCGCAGGATCGATCGGACATCTGACGCGCGGATTCGAGCTCTGGACCTTCGAGGACATCCGGCGGGATGAGGTGCGTCGCGGTGAGCTGCGCGCGGTGCCGACATCGTTGGTGAAGGCGGACGGCGCCGCGCTGAACGCATTCGGAGACGCGACGCCGGGTGATTCGGCGGCTCGTCCGGCCGTCTATGTCGTGGACTTCATCTACACGAACTGCACGTCGGTCTGCCAGACGCTCGGCGCCGAGTTCTACCGGATGCAGGAAGCGCTTCGTCGCGAAGGCCGCAACGATGTCCGGCTGCTCTCCATCAGCATCGATCCGCAGCGCGACACCGTGCCCGCACTGCGGGCCTACGCGGCACTCCATCGTGCCGACGGGGAACGGTGGACCATCAGCGCGCCGGTGCAGATGGCCGCGCTGCACGAGCTGACCGGAGCCTTGGGCGTCATCGCGATTACCGATGGACTCGGCGGCTACGTCCACAACGGCGCCATCCATGTGATCGACAGTTCCGGCATCGTCCTCGGCATCCACGATTACGAGCAGTGGGAATCCGCACTGCGGCAGGCGAGAGGCCTCTGGCCCTCACCCCTCCCTCTCCCGCAAGCGGGAGAGGGCGAACGGGCGAGCGCTGCACAGGTCGCGCGCAGCGTCGAAGTCCCGCGATGAGTTGGCTCCTCATTGCATCGCCGCTGATCTGGCTGATCAGTCCGCTCCGTCATGCGGTCGAGGCGAGCATGTTCACGCACATGGTCGTGCAGTTGCCTTTGCTTCTTCTCGCCGGGCTCTGCGCCGGCCGTCGGCTGTCCGGTCCGACGAGCGCGCGCGTCGCCATGGTCGATGCCTTCGGACTGACCTCCGTGCTGCTCGTGATCGCGTCGTCTTTCGCGTGGATGATTCCAGCCGCGCTTGACCTCGCACTGCTGTCACCGTCCATCGACCTGCTCAAGCACGTCTCGCTCTGGGCCGCCGGGTTCCTGCTCGGAACGGCGAGGCGCCGGCTCACGCTCGGCATGGAGACCTTCCTGCTGGGCAACGTCGGCTGGATGCTCGCCACCGCCGGACTGCTCTACATGGACGCGACGACGCGACTCTGCGTCAACTACCTGTTCGACGAGCAACGCGCCGCGGGCATCGGGCTGATGGCGATGGGCGTGCTGCTCGGACTTCGGCTGATGGTGCGGTGGCATGGGGCGTCCGATGCGGTCATCCCCGCGCATACCGGCTCGGCGCCACACCCACCTCCCGGCTGAATGCGGTGCTGAAGGTGCTCGTCCCATGAGACATCATCAGGCCAGCTCGGTGCATTCTCACTCCCTCTCCTGCTTGCGGGAGAGGGTGGGGGTGAGGGCCAGAGGCCTTGGCAGTCAACGATCCGCCACGAAGGCAAGGGTCATGTCTTGCGTGGGGCTGCTGGCCCTCACCCCTGCCCTCTCCCGCAAGCGGGAGAGGGAGCAAGAGGGCTTCAGCACTTTCACCGCCGCAAGCGCTGAGTCTGCGACGGCCGTTTGGACGCGCGGCCGCGTGCCTGCCCTCAATACTTCGCCGGCACAAACATCGATTCCGGCACCGGATGGCGCTGGTAGTCCTCGTGCCGCTCGCGATCCGGCAGGCGGATCTCGGGACGCTCGACCTCGTGGTACGGGAACTGGTCCAGCAGATGCTGGATGCAGTTCAGCCGCGCGCGCTTCTTGTCGTCGGCCGCCACCACCCACCACGGCGCTTCCGGGATGTGCGTGCGGTCCAGCATCACTTCCTTGGCTCGCGTGTAGTCCTCCCAGCGGCGGCGCGACTCCAGGTCCATCGGCGACAGCTTCCACTGCTTGAGCGGATCGTGGATGCGGCCCAGGAAGCGCAGATGCTGTTCCTCGTCGCTGATCGAGAACCAGTACTTGATCAGCGTGATGCCGGAGCGCACCAACATGCGCTCGAACTCGGGCACCGAGCGGAAGAACTCCTCGACGTCGTCCTCGCCGCAGAAGCCCATCACGCGCTCGACGCCGGCGCGGTTGTACCAGCTGCGGTCGAAGAGCACGATCTCGCCGGCCGCCGGCAGGTGCGGCACGTAGCGCTGGAAGTACCACTGCGTGCGCTCGCGGTCGTTGGGCGCGGGCAGCGCCACCACGCGGCACACGCGCGGGTTGAGCCGCTGCGTGATGCGCTTGATCGCCCCGCCCTTGCCCGCGGCGTCGCGACCCTCGAAGAGGATCACCACCTTCTGCCGCGAGTGCTGCACCCAGTCCTGCAGCTTCACCAGCTCGCGCTGCAGGCGGAACAGGTGCTTGAAGTAGGCGATCCGCTCGCTGTGGGCCTCGGTCGAGTCGCTCTCATCGAGCGCGCGCAGCGCCTCGTCGACGTGGCGGTCCTCGATCTCCAGCTCCAGTTCCTCGTCGTAGCCGTCCTGCAGGTCGCGGCGGATGCGTTCGACGAGATCGTCGCGGTCGGATGCTGAGCTCATGGCGGCAGAGGCGGAATTTCAGAAGCTCCCATCATCCTCCCCCGAGGTGACGGCGACGTGACGAGGCCGGACCTCCTCCCGCAGCGCCCACCCGACATCCCCGACCCGCCTCCTCCCAAAGGATGAGTCCCCCCTCCCCGCCCGGGAGGAGCCGCCACGCATCCCCCGTGCTGACGACATCGCCCCGTCGCCGCCGGACAGTGGGTCCTCCACAGGAGGACTCCGCTCATGGCCTATCAACTCAAGATCAACGGCAAGACACAGACCGTCGACGTCGACGGCGACACCCCGCTGCTCTGGGTGCTGCGCGACGTCGTCGGCCTCACCGGCACCAAGTTCGGCTGCGGCATGGCGATGTGCGGCGCCTGCACCGTGCACGTAGCCGGCAACCCGGTCCGGTCCTGCTCCTTCCCGGTCGAGGCCGTCGGCAGGCAGTCCGTCACCACCATCGAGGCCGTCGGCCAGACGCCCGCCGGCAAGCGCATCCAGGCCGCCTGGGTCGCCAAGGACGTGCCGCAGTGCGGCTACTGCCAGTCCGGCCAGATCATGTCCGCCTGCGCGCTGCTCAAGCAGAATCCGCGCCCCTCCGAGGCCGACGTCGACGCCGCCATGTCCGGCAACCTGTGCCGCTGCGGCACCTACCCGCGCATCAAGTCGGCCATCCTGATGGCCGCCGCCGGCGCGACGGCCAAGGGGTGAGCCATGGAACGCCGCGATTTCCTCAAGATCGGCGCCGGCACCGGCGGTGCCTTCGTCGCCTCGTTCTGTCTGCCGCTGCCCGCGGGCGCGGCGAAAGCCGCCAAGTCCCCGACAGCCCCGGCAGCCGCCTCCTTCGAACCCAACGTCTACATCCGCATCGCGCCGTCCGGCAAGGTCACCTACGTGATCCCCTTCGTCGAGATGGGCCAGGGCTCCTTCACCGCGATCCCGATGATGCTGGCCGAGGAGATGGACATCCCCCTCTCCAGCGTCACCGTCGAGCAGGCCCCGGCCGATGAGAAGCGCTACGCCAACCCGATCTTCGGGATGCAGATCACCGGCGGCTCGGCGTCGATGATCGCGGCGTGGAAGGCCGTGCGCACCGCCGGCGCGACCTGCCGCGCGATGCTGGTCAACGCCGCCGCCGACACCTGGCAATGCAGCGCGCAGGAATGCGTCACCCGCGACGGCAAGGTCGTTCAGACCGCCACTGGCAAGCAGCTGACCTACGGCGCGCTCGCGACCAAGGCCGCCACGCTGGCCGTGCCCAAGGACGTGCCGCCCAAGGACCCGAAGGCCTACAAGCTGGTCGGCAACCCGACCAAGCGGCTGGACACGGTCAGCAAGACCAACGGCACGGCGCAGTTCGGCATCGACACGCGTCTGCCCGGCATGAAGGTCGCCGCGATCACGCACTGCCCCGTCGTCGGCGGCAAGGTGCGCCGCGTCGACGACCGCCAGGCGCTCGCCGTGCGCGGCGTGCGGCGGGTGCTGGTCGCCGACGACATCGTCGGCGTGGTCGCGGAGCACTACGGCGCCGCGCGCAAGGGCCTCGCCGCGCTGGTGATCGACTGGGACGAAGGCCCCAACGCCGGCTTCTCGACGACGGCCTGGAAGGCCTCGGTGCGCGACGCGCTCAAGCGCAAGGGCATCGTGTCCAAGCAGGAGGGCGACTTCGCCGCGGCCAAGGCCGCGCCGGGCGCGCGCCTGGTGGAGGTCGAGTACGACGCGCCGACCATGGTCCACGCGCCGCTGGAGCCGATGAACTGCACCCTGCACTTCCACGACGGCGCCTGCGACGTGTGGCTGGGCACGCAGGCCCCCGTGAAGGTGCAGCAGGCCGTCGCCGCCGTCAGCGGCGTGCCGGTCGAGAAGATCCAGGTCCACAACTTCCTGATCGGCGGCGGCTTCGGCCGCCGGCTCGACGCCGAATACGTCGGCCAGGCGGCCAAGCTCGCCAAGCAGGTCGACTTCCCGCTCAAGGTGGTCTACAGCCGCGAGGAGGACATCCGCCATGGCAGCTTCCGCCCGCTCTACTGCGACGAGATGGCCGCGACGCTGGACGCCGCCGGCAGGATCACGGCGTTCTCGCACCGCCTGTCGGGCTCGTCCATCGTGGCCCGCTACGCACCCCAATGGCTACAGCCCGGCGTCGCTGATCCGGATGCCGTCGAAGCGGCCGAGACGCCTTACGCGATCCCCGCGAAGATCGTCGAGTACGTCCCGGTGGAGCCGCCGCCCGGCTACATGACGGCCTTCTGGCGCGGCGTCGGCCCCAACCACAACGCCTGGGCCGTGGAAGGCTTCATGGACGAGCTCGCCGTCACGGCGAAGGCCGACCCGGTGGCCTTCCGGCTGGCCCATCTGAACGACAACCCGCGCCTGAAGGCGGTGCTGGAGACCGCCGCCGCGAAGTCCGGCTGGGGCACGCCGCTGCCGGCGCGCACCGGCCGCGGCGTGGCCGTGCTCAACGCCTGGGGCAGCCACATCGCGATGGTGATGGAGCTGAGCGTCACGCCCGACGGCGCGGTGATGCTGCGCCGCCTGACCACCGCGCTGGACTGCGGCATCGCGGTCAATCCGGACAGCGTCGTCGCGCAGATGGAAGGCGGTCACATCTTCGGCTTGACGGCGGTGATGCTGGGCAAGCTCACCATCGACAAGGGCCGCGTGGAACAGAGCAACTTCCACGACTTCCCGCTGATGCGCATCGACCAGACGCCGAAGATGGACATCCACCTGGTCCACAGCAGCGCGGAGCCCGGCGGTGTCGGCGAGATCGGCACCGCCATCGTCGCGCCGGCCTACATCAACGCGCTGTACGCCGCGACCGGCAAGCGCTTGCGCAGCTATCCCGTGACCCCCGAGGAGCTGAAGGCATGAACCACACGACCTCTCTCCTGGCGTTTTGCGCCGTCGCGGCCTTCACCGGGTCCGTCTTCGCGCAGGACGCGCGGCCCGCGTCCGTGGTGCCGCTGCGCACCGTGCAGAGCTTCGACGCGATCGCCGATCCGCAGGAGCGCTCGCGGGCGATCTTCACCGAGGCCGGCCGCGTCATCCAGAGCCCGCGCTGCGTGAACTGTCATCCCACCGGCGACCGGCCATTGCAGGGCCAGGGCGTGCAGACGCGGCTCCACATCCCCAACGTCACGCGCGGTGCGGACGGCAAGGGCGTGCCCGCGCTGCGCTGCGCCAGCTGCCACCAGGCGAAGAACAACGACGCCTCCGGCGTGCCGGGCCACGCGCAGTGGCACATCGCGCCGCGCGAGATGGCCTGGCAGAACCTGTCGCTCGGCGAGATCTGCGAGCAGATCAAGGATCCCGCGCGCAACGGCAAGCGCACGCTGGCGCAGATCCACGAGCACATGGCGCACGACACCCTCGTCGGCTGGGCGTGGATGCCCGGCGCGCACCGCGAGCCGGCGCCCGGCACCCAGGCTCAGTTCGGAGAACTCGTCGACGCCTGGATCAAGACCGGCGCCTTCTGTCCGGCGAAGTGAGGCGGTCGGGCGGTCAGCCCGCTGCGCGCGGCGATCGCGACCGCCTCGGTGCGCGCGCCCGCGCCGACCTTGCTGAGGATCGCCCTCACATGCGTCTTGACGGTCGCGTCCGTGATGCCCAGGCGCTGCGAGATGTCCTTGTTCGACGCGCCAGTGGACATCGCCACCAGCACGTCCATCTCGCGCTTGGTGAGCCGGTCCTGCGTCAGGCTGCGCGCGAGCTTGGGCGCGAGTTCCACGGACACGAACTGCACGCCGAGCATCACCGCGTCCACCGCTTCGACCAGCTGTTCGGGTCGGCATCGCTGCAGCAGGTAGCCGTGCACGCCCGCCTCCATCGCGGCGCGGACGTCCCACTCCCGGTCCATCGCGGTCAGGACCAGGATGCGTGGACATCGACCCGCCGCATGTGCGCCGTGGCGCCGCGCCGCCTGCCGGGCGGTCAGGGCCAGCGCCAGCGCGCTGGTGTAGTCGGCGATGAGCACGTCGCAGCGCTCGGGCGACTCGCCCGCCGCGATGCGCACCGCCTGCGACAGGCTGCAGATCGACGTCGCGAAGTCGTCGCGACCGCCCAGCACCGCCGCGCATCCCGCGCAGGTCAGGGCTTCCTCGTGGACGATCTGGATGAAGGTCGGTCCAAGATGGGACATGGTGGCGCACCTCGTTGTGCTCGCCGGGGGTGGCCCCCGGCGTTCGAGACTCCCGCCCCAATGTAGATCGACGACCACCGGTACCGCAACCAACCCGCGCACCGACGCAGGGGACACGCCATGAACGCAGAAGCCTCCCACCACTCGCTGGAGACCCGCCGCCACCAGATGTATCCGCGGCTGAGCGCCTGCGACATGGCGCGCATGCAGCGCTTCGGCACGCCGCAGACCTTCCTGCCCGGCCAGACGCTGCTCAGCGCGGGCAAGCCGGGGCCGGGTCTCTACCTCATCCTCGGCGGCACGGTCGAGGTCTGCCATCGCGACGGCATGGGCAACACCACGCCGCTCATCCAGCACACGCGCGGCAACTTCTCGGGCGAACTGGCGGCGATGTCGGGCAAGCCCTCGCTGGTCGACGCGGTCGCGGTGGACACGGTGGAGACGCTGCTGCTCCCGCCCAGCCAGCTGCGCGCGCTGATCATCGCGGAGGCCGACCTCGGCGAGCGGCTGGTGCGGGCGATGATCCTGCGCCGCGTGGGCCTGATCGAATCGGGCGCGAGCGGCCCGGTGCTGATCGGTCGCCCCAATTCCGCCGCGCTGCTGCGGCTGCAGAGCTTCCTGCACAGCAACGGCGAGCCGTACCGCGTCGTCGACGTGGCGCAGGACGCGGCGGCGGCGACGCTGATCGAAGAGTACGGCGCCGCGCCCGGCGACGTCGTCGCGGTCTGCCCGGACGGCGCGGTGCTGGTGAATCCGCCCGAGGCGACGCTGGCGCGCTGCATCGGCATGGTGGACGAGTCGCCGCGCGAGGAGCTGTTCGACGTCGCCATCGCCGGCGCGGGCCCTGCCGGTCTGGCGACGGCGGTGTACGCGGCCTCGGAGGGCCTGCGCGTGGTCGTGCTCGATCGCCGCGCCTACGGCGGCCAGGCGGGCAACAGCGCGCGGATCGAAAACTACCTCGGTTTCCCCACCGGCATCTCCGGCGGCGCGCTCACCGGCCGCGCCTGCGTGCAGGCCGAGAAGTTCGGCGCTGAACTGCTGATCCCCACGGAAGTCGAGTCGCTGGACTGCGCCCGCGAAGGCCCGGAGGGCGAACTCCTCATCGCCCTGACCGACGGACGCAAGCTCCGCGCGCGGACGGCCGTCATCGCCAGCGGCGCGCGCTATCGCCGCCTCGCGGTGCCGCGCCTGAGCGACTTCGAAGGCCGCGGCATCTGGTACTGGGCCTCGGCCCTGGAGGCTCCCTTGTGCGTGGACACCGAAGTGGTCCTGGTCGGCGGCGGCAACTCGGCCGGACAGGCGGCGGTGTTCCTGTCCGAACACGCGTCCCGCGTGCACGTGCTGGTGCGGGGGCCGGGTCTTGCCGACAGCATGTCGCGTTACCTCATCGATCGCATCGAGGCGACCTCCAACATCGAGCTGCGTCCGTACACGGAGATCACCGAGCTGCACGGCGATCCGCTGCGCGGCCTGGAGGCGGTGACCTGGCGCTGCGCGCGCACCGGCGCCGAGTCGCGCCAGGACACGCGCAACGTTTTCCTCTTCGTCGGCGCCGAGCCGGAGACGGACTGGCTCGCGGGCTGCCCGGTGATGTCCGACGCCAAGGGCTTCGTGCTGACCGGTGCGGACGTGCGCCGCGCGCAGCGGCTCGCGGACCCGACGCTGGCCGCGGACCTGGAGTGGCAGATCGAGAACGGTCCCGCGCCGCTGGAGTCCAGCGTCCCCGGCGTGTTCGCGGTCGGCGACGTGCGCTCGGGCTCGGTGAAGCGGGTCGGCGGCGCCATCGGCGAAGGGGCGGCGGTCGTCGCACAGATTCATCAATGTCTGGCGAGAATGCGGCCACGGAGGTCCCCATGATCCTTGAAGTCGCCCCGCTCCCCGTCCGCGCCGGCCACGAGGCCGCGTTCGAAGCCGCTTTCCTGCAGGCTCAGCGCATCATCTCGGCCATGCCCGGCTACCTGGGACATGAACTCCAGCGCTGCGTGGAACGGCCGGGCGAGTACCTCCTGCTCGTCCGCTGGCGCACGCTCGAGGACCACGAAGTCGGCTTCCGCAAGTCGCCGCAGTACCAGGACTGGCGCGCGCTGCTGCATCACTTTTACGACCCGTTTCCGGTGGTGTCGCATTACGAGTCGGTGGCAGGCGCCGCCGGCTGAGGGAACACTGTCCGCCACGCGGGGCGACCGTAAACTTCCGTCCCTGTCTTCTCCCGCCCGCGACCACTGACGTTCCCATGCCTCACCTGACCCTCATCGCCGCCCTCGACAGCGCGCGCGGCATCGGCCGCGACAACGAACTGCTGGTCCGACTGCCCGAGGACATGGCGCGCTTCAAGGCGCTCACCCTCGGTCACACCGTCGTCATGGGACGCAAGACCTGGGACTCGATCCCGGCGAAGTTCCGGCCGCTGGTGCAGCGCCGCAACCTGGTGCTGTCGCGCCAGCCGGGACTGAAGCTCGAGGGCGCCGAGGTGTTCGCCACGCTGGACGAGGCCCTCGCCGCCTGCGCGCCGGACGAGGCCGTGTTCGTCATGGGCGGCGCCCAGGTCTACGAGCTCACCCTGCCCCGCGCCGACGCGCTCGAACTCACCGAGATCGACGCCGCCTTCGACGCCGACGCCTTCTTCCCTGCCGTCGATCCCCAGGTCTTCGCCGAGGTGCGCAGAGAACGCCACCACAGCCCCGCCGAACGCGGCCACGACTGGCACTACGACTTCGTGCGCTACGAGCGACGCGGCTGACGCCCCGGCGCGGCGTCGACAGGCGCCGACCTCCCCTCCCTAGTCATCACTCTCCGAACTCATGTCCGGCAACCATTTCCACGTCCACGGTCCGCACGACCACGAACTCGAACACGCGGCGCAGCACGAGCCCAAGGGGCTCGCCGGCCAGTTGGCGGTGATCACCGCGATCCTGGCCACGCTGGGCGCCTTCTTCTCCTACATGGGCGGCGCCACGCAGGCCAATGCGGGCCTGTTCAAGAACAACGCCGCGATCACCAAGACCGAGGCCGCCAACCGCTGGAACTACTTCCAGGCCAAGAGCAGCAAGCAGAACCTGGCCGAGTTCGCGCTCGACCTGACCCCTAGCGACGAGCAGAAGGCCAGGTACCGCGAGAAGATCGCCCGCTACGAGACCGAGAAGAACGAGATCAAGGTCCAGGCCGAGAAGCTCGAAGCCGAGTCCACCGAGTGGGACCACAAGAGCGACGAGCAGCTGCACCTCCACCACCGCTGGGCGCAGGCCACCACGGCGCTGCAGGTGGCCATCGCGCTCGCCGCGATCGCGCTGCTGACCAAGCGCCGCTGGATGGAGTACGCGACGCTGGGCGCCGGCGCGATCGGCGTCGGTCTGGGCATCGCCGCCTGGCTGCACGTCTGATCGCAGAGCGCACTCCTCGCCTGAGCCGTTCTCCCTCCGTCGGGGGAGACCGCTCAAGTTCCGGGGAGACCGGTCGATAGCGAAGGGATCACCGCCACGCCTTCAGAGCACCGCGGGATAAGCCGCCAGGGAGGCGCTTCGCAATGACCCTCATCACCTCGACCGGCGCGGGCGTGCTGGACCGCATCGCGGCCAGCCGCACGACCTCGACCTTCCGCCCCGCGGGCATGACCGCGCAGGCGGCCAGCGCCGCCGCCAGGACCGCATCGACGGCCTCTGCGTCGTCCGCGGCCACGCGCATCACGCTGGAGGCGACGTCCGACAGCGACCTCGTCTACGCCAAACCCAAAGCGCCGGGCTTCGGACCCCAGCGCTTCTGGGCCAACGCGCGTGACGACAGGCTCACCGAGATGATGACCCGCAACAGCGGCAAGGACGCGCTCTCGCTGTCCGACCGTTGGCGCGGACTCGGCGGGGGACTGCTGAAGCAACTCGCGGAGACCGGCACCGGCTACAAGCAGACGCTCGCCGACTACGTGCCGGCCGCGGATGCCGCCGGTGCCGTCGAGGGCACCGACGCCACTGCGACCGCTGCGGCTGCCGCCGCACTCCAGGAACAGTCCCTGGGCGGCGTCAGCACGAACGCCGCGGAGGTGAACCTCAAGATCCAGACGCGCTCGGGTCACACCGTCGAACTCAAGATCGGCGTCAACAACGGCGACCAGGGCGGCACACGCGGCCTGCAGGTCGAGGTGAAGAGCTCCGGCGCGCTCAGCAGCGCGGAGCGCCAGGCGCTCTCCGCCTTGAGCGACGGCCTCGATCAGGCGCTCGAAGGCCTCGGCGAAGGCGCGCCCACGCTCGACCTCTCCGGGCTGACGGGCTTCGATCGCGGCGGCGTGCTGAGCGGACTCGATCTCAAGATCGAGAACCCGAACGCACCCGCCGACGTGCCCGGCAGGATGCAGGCCTTCTCGCTGCACCTGGGCACGGACACGAAGTCGGTGAACATGCGCACGACCAGCGGCGAGATGAACCTGGAGGTCGACGCCACGCCGCCCAAGGGCGCCGCGAACAACGGCCAGCGCTGGTCCGCCATCGACCAGTTGCTCAAGCAGATCGACACCGCCGCCGATCGCGGTCATGCGGACGCGGCGATGACGAAGTCCTTCAAGGACGCGTTCCAGCAGCTGCAGGCACCGCCGGTGGACGACGCACCGTTGAACGCGGGGAGCGCAAAGAATGCCGAGCCCCCCGTCGCGAAGGACGACGGCAAGCCGATCACGCCGACCACGCCGACCATGAGCGACGGCCTGCGCGACCAGGTGCAGTCGCTGCAGAGCGGCCTCGCCGATTTCAAGGCAGACTTCAGCGCCGACTCGCAGCGCACCAGCCGCATCGGCAGCATCCAGGAAGCCGGCCACGCCGACTACAAGATCAGCCAGACGACCACCGACCGGCCCAACACGGCCACGGGCGGCCGCTCGGTCACGCAATCGCAGACGGAAGAACTCGACGCCCACTTCGAGAAGTCGCGCACCTTCACACTGGACCGCAGCAAGGGCAACTACGACGCGTACACGGTCAAGGACAGCAAGACCGTCACGACGCTGATCGACACGGTGAAGGATTCGGTCTCGCGCGCGATGCGCAAGACCGACGAGCAGCAGCTCAAAACCTACTCCCGGATCGAGGACTTCAAGCCCACCGAGCACAACGAGTGGCCCTCGCAGCGGAGCTTCACCGAGCGGCTGCGCTGAGTAGGCCCATGCATTGACCTCCCGCGGCAGTTTGTGCGTAAATGCGAATCGTTTTTATTTGGAAACGACACGCAGGTCGCCCTTTCGAGCCGCTCCATGCAAGACACGCACACCCTCCACCTCGCCGACGTGGGCCACCTCTACCGTGGCCATCACCAGTGGTTGGTCGGCTGGCTGCGCCGGCGGCTCGGGTGCCCCCACCATGCGGCGGACCTGGCCCACGACACCTTCGCGCGCGTGCTGGTGCGGCGGGATGTCCTCACCTGGCATGCCGAGCTAGGCGGCGGCAAGGCGCTGCTCAGCACCATCGCCCACGGCCTGATGGTCGACCATCTGCGACGGGCGGCGCTGGAGCGCGCGCTGCTCGAAGCCCTCTCGCTGATCTCGCAGGACCAGACGCCATCGATCGAGGATCAGCAGGTGATGCTGGAGACCCTGGTCGAGGTCGACGCCGTGCTGCGCGGGCTGCCCGACAAGGTCCAGCAGGCCTTCCTGCTGTCCCAGATCGACGGGCTGCCCTACGCCCAGATCGCCAAGGAACTCGGCGTGTCGCTCAGCTCCGTCCAGCAGTACATGACGAAAGCGTTCAGCGCCTGCTACCAGGCGCGGCAAGGCATGTCGCTGCAATGACGAGTTCCAGCCCGGCGTCGGGCGAACTGCACCCGGCGGTGGTCGAGGCTGCCGTGGCGTGGATGGTCAAGCTCCAGTCCGGGCGCGCGACACCTCAGGACCACGAGGCCTGCGAGCACTGGCGGCACGAGCGGCCTGAGCACGCGCAGGCCTGGGCCACGTTGAGCGGCTTCAGCCAGCGGCTGAAGACCTTGCCGCCGTCGCTGGCGCGAAGCGCGCTGGCGGCCACGCGCGAGCTCGAACGCGAACGCGCCCCGCGTCGGAGGGCCCTGCTCAAGGGCGTGGCGCTGCTGGCTGGCACCGCAGGTATCGGACTGGCGAGCTCGCCAGACGGCGGTTGGAAGAGCCTCGCCGCTTCGCACCGCACCGGCGTGGGCGAGCGCCGACGCGTGGCGCTGGCCGACGGCAGCGTGCTGCATCTCAACACCGCCACGGCGGTGGACGTCCGTGTCGATGCGCACGAGCGTTGCATCGACCTCTTGGCCGGCGAGGTGCTGGTCGAGTGCGCGCGAGACACCGGCACCGGCACCGGCACCGGCACCAGCACCGGCACCGGCAACGGCAGCGCGACGTCCCGACCTTTCGTCGTGCGCACGGCACAGGGCCGGATCCAAGCGGACGAAGGCCGCTTCATCGTCCGGCAACTCGCCGCACAAACCTTCGTTCAGGCGCTGGACGGATGGGTCGACGTGAGCCCGGGCAGCGGACAGCTCGCCAGCCGACGGCTCGCGGCGGGTCGTCAATGGGCGTTCGATGCCCGCGGCGTCGGTGCCGTCGAAGCGGCCAACGGCGACGCGGGCGCCTGGGTCGACGGCGTGATCGTGGCGCGCGACATGCCGCTCGCGGCCTTGGCCGCGGAGCTTTCGCGCTACCGCCACGGCTGGCTGCGCTGCGACCCGGCCGTGGCCAGGCTGCGCATCTCCGGCGTGTTTCCCGTCGACGACCTCCACCGCGTGATCGCCGCGATCCAGCGCACGCTGCCGGTCCGGGCGCGCACGCGGACGTCCTGGTGGGTGACCTTGGAGGCGCGCTGAAACTTTCTGAAGATTTTTTGCGAAGGGACTGCAGTTTTCGGCGACTCGTTCGGTTCACAGGAAAACCACCCTCTTCTGACGAAAGGTTTCCATGACCGCCCGACGCCTCAGCGCCGCTCCTGCTTCTTCTGCTTCCGCTTCTTCCGCCTCTGCTTCTTCGAAGACCTTGTTCAAGCGCTCGCCTCTGTCTGCCGCCAGCCTGGCCGCTTGCTTCGCCTTGCCGCTCGTGCCTGCCGCCGTGCTCGCACAGCAGGGCGTCGGCGGTGCCGCAGCGTCCGCCGCATCGGGGGCGCGCAGCTTCAACATCCCGCCCGGTCCGCTCGATCTGGCGCTGAACCGCCTGGCCCGGAGCGCCGGCGTGCTGCTGTCCTTCGACCCCAAGCTGGTCGAAGGCCGTCAAAGCGCCGGACTGAACGGGACCTACACGGTGGACGCCGGCCTGCGCAGCCTGCTCGGCGACACCTCGCTGAAGGCGGTGGCCCAGAGCGACGGCAGTTTCGTCGTCGAGCGCGCGACGCCCGATGAGTCCGCCGCGATGCCCTCGGGCACGCTGCCCGCCGTGCGGATCAAGGCGCGCACCGGTCTGCCGGCGAGCGAAACGACCGACCGCTACGGCGCCCCCGCGTCCAGCACGGCGACGCGCCTCGCGCTCTCGCCGCGCGAGACGCCGCAGTCCGTCACCGTCGTCACCCGCGCCCGCATGGACGACTTCGGCCTGCTCAACGCCAACGACGTGCTGGCCAGCACCACCGGCGTCTCGGTCGACGTGGTCGAGACCGACCGCACCTACTTCAACGCCCGCGGCTTCGACATCTCCAACTTCCAGATCGACGGCGTCGGCATGCCGTTCACCAACGGCGACCAGCTCGGCGACATCGACACCGCGCTCTACGACCGCGTCGAAGTGCTGCGCGGCGCCAACGGTCTGCTGTCCTCCACCGGCAACCCCGCGGCCACGGTGAACTACGTGCGCAAGCGTCCCACGGCGGACTTCCAGGCCTCGTTCGGCCTCACGCTCGGCTCGTGGGACAAGAAGCGCGCCGAAGGCGACATCTCCGGCCCGCTCAACGAGTCCGGCACACTGCGCGGCCGCGCCATCGTCATGGCCCAGCGCAACGAGTCCTTCATGGACAACTACGCGCTCACCAAGAACCTGGCGGCGGGGCTGCTGGAGGCCTCGCTCGCGCCGCGCACGACGCTGACGCTGGGCGTCTCGCGCCAGGCCAACCGTCCCGAAGGCACGGCCTGGGGCGGCCTGCCGCTGAACTATGCGGACGGCTCGCCCACCGACTACCCGCGCTCGACCGCCGCGGCGCCGCGCTGGTCCCACTGGGACAACACCGACACGACGGGCTTCGTCGAGCTCGCGCACGCGCTGGGCAACGGCTGGACCGCCAAGGGCATGGCGAGCTATCGCAAGCTGAGCGCCGACGGCAAGCTGTTCAGCATCTCCGGCGCCCTGCCCGATCGCGCGACGGGCGCCGGCACGGAGAGCTGGCTCTCGACGCAGGTGACCGACGAAACCCAGAAGCTGGTCGACGTCAGCGCCTCCGGCCCCTTCGAACTGCTGGGACGCCGCCACGACGCGGTCGTCGGCATCAACACGGCACGCGTCCACAACGAAGCGTCCTACCAGCGCGGCGCCGGCAACGGCACGGCGATCACGGCGCCCGACGGCTGGGGCAGCTATCCCGAGCCCGCGTGGGACGGCGGCACCGGCTCGGCGGACTTCGTCAATCGGCGCGAGTCGATCTACGCCATGACGCGCCTGAACCTGGCCGATCCGTGGAAGCTGCTGCTCGGCCTCAACCACACGCGCATGCGCAGCGAAGGCATGGGCTTCCGCGCCGTACCGCGCGTCTACAAGGAAGCCGAGACCGTGCCCTACGTCGGCACCGTCGTCGACATCGACGCGCATCACTCGCTCTACGCGAGCTACACGAAGATCGTGAATCCGCAGACGCAGGTCGACGCGCGCCAGGCGCTGCTCGGGCCGATCACGGGCAGCAACGTCGAGGCCGGCGCCAAGGGCGAATGGCTCAACGGCGAGCTGAACGGCTCCGTCGCCGTGTTCCGCACCAAGCAGAACAACCTCGCCGAGTACGCCGGCTTCGACACCGACGGCGGGTTCTCGTACTACCGCCGCATCGATGCGGCGTCCACGGGGTTCGAGCTGGAGATGGCGGGGCGGCTGAGTCCCGACTGGGACCTGACGGCCGGCTACACCCAGCTGCGCATCGAGGACGCCGCCGGCGCCGACGCCCGCACCTTCATCCCGCGTCGCACGGCCCGCGTGTCGGCGCGATACCGCGTGCCCGCGCTGCCGCAGCTCAAGCTCGGCGCAACGCTGCGCTGGCAGAGCGACATCCACCGCATCAACGGCACGCAGACCGCGCCCGACGGCGCCGATATCGTCGCGCGTCAGTCCGGCTACGCGGTGCTGGGCCTGATGGCGCGCTACGACTTCAGCGACCGCCTGAGCGGGCATCTGCTGATCAACAACGTGACCGACCGGAAGTACCTGGCCAGCCTCTACTGGGACCAGAGCCTGTACGGCGCCGGACGCAACGGCCAGGTCACCTTGAACTGGAAGCTCTGACATGACGGCGCCGCTGCCGCCGTCCCCGCACCCCGTCGTCGCCGACTTCATCGCCCACCGCCCGCAGCTCAAGCGCGCGGCGTGGCGCTGGATGGGCGACCGCGATCTCGCCGACGACGTGATGCAGGAGGCCTACATGAAGCTGATGCAGAGCACGCCGCCGCCCGGCGTGCAACAGCCCGTGGCCTACTGCATGCGGGTCGTGAAGCACCTCTGCATCGATCACCTCCGTCGTCGCCAGACGGAGCAGCAGCTCATCGGCGAAGAGGACGAGGGCCTCGACCCGGAAGGCGCGACCGGCACGCCCGAGCACCGGGCCATCGGCCGCCAACTGCTGCAGTGCGTCGACCGATGCCTGCGCGGTCTGCCCGCGCGCACGCGCCAGGCCTTCGTGCTGCATCGCGTGCACGGCCACACGCAGCAGGAAGTGGCGCAACGGCTGGGCGTGTCGACCCCGCTCGTGAACGCCATGGTGCAGGACGCCCTGCGGGCGCTGACCCGATGCCCGGAGCTCGGACGTTCGAACTGAGCGCCTGCGGAGTTTCCCCTCGGAGTACCCCCTCGGATCGCAGGTCCTCTTCCTGAATATTCGTCGGCGCGTTTCGTCAAAGGGAGGTAGCGCGCGGTTGTCCACTGCGCACCCCACTCTCAGCGACTGGAAGGCGGCCACGATGCCTGGCAACGATCCCCGATCCAACGACGCCGAGGTGCTTGATGTCATCGGCATCGGCCTCGGCCCTTTCAATCTCAGCCTTGCGTGCCTGATGGCGCCATTGGCCGACGCGCCGGCGCCGTGCCGCGCGCTCTTCCTCGACAGCCACCGGGAATTCAACTGGCACCCCGGCATGCTGATCGACGAGACCACGCTGCAGAACCCCTGCCTGGCCGACCTCGTCAGCCTGGCCGACCCGACCAGCGAATACAGCTACCTCAACTACTGCAAGCACAGCGGCGAGATCTACTCGCACTACATCAACGGTCCGCACTACATCACCCGCGAGGCCTTCAACCGCTACTGCCAGTGGGCCTCGCGCCGCCTGCCCAACGTGCGCTTCGGCCATGAGGTGATTGCCGTTGCGCATGACGCCCACGCTGCGGGCGGCGCTGGCTACCGCGTCCATGCGCGCCGCGCGGACGGCTCGCCCGTCGAGTTCCTCGCGCGCAAGCTGGTGCTGGGCGTGGGCGCGCAACCCAGCCTGCCGGCATGCTGCGACGGCGACGCCCATCCCTACCTGCACACGGCCCACTACCTGCAGCACAAGGCGCAGCTGCTGGACAAGCGTTCGGTGACCATCGTGGGCAGCGGCCAGAGCGCCGCCGAGGTCTGCCACGACCTGCTGAAGGAAGCCGTGCATCGTGGCACCACGGTCAACTGGATCACGCGCTCGCCCTACTTCTTCCAGATGGAGACGACCCGGCTCACGCTGGAGATGTTCTCCCCGGACTACACCGACTACTTCTACGACCTGCCCGAGGACCGCAAGCCCGCCGTGCTGGCGCGGCAGGACAGCCTCTACAAGGGCATCAACGCGCGGCTGATGGACGACATCTACCACCAGCTCGAACGCGCGCGGCAGCGTCGCAGCCATCAGGCGCATCTGGTCACGCAGTCGGAACTGCGGCGCTGCCGCTTCGACGAGGCCAGCGGCCAGCACGTGCTGGAGTTCCATCGGACCGACACGGGCGAGGTCTTCGAGCACCAGACCGACGGACTGATCTTCGCCACCGGCTACCGGCAGCGCGTGCCGCGCTTCCTCGGCGGCATCGAGCATCGGCTGCGCTTCGACCGCCAGGGCCGCTACCAGCCGACGCGCAACTACGCGGTCGACACCGCGGGCAGCGAGGTCTATGTCCAGAACGGCGGCCTGCACAGCCACGGGCTGAGCAACCCCGAGCTGGGCCTGGCCTGCTATCGCAACTCCTGCCTGATCCGCGAGCTCACCGGCCGCGAGCACTACCCCATCGAGACCGGCTTCGCGCTGCAGAGCTTCGGCGTGCCGCGATCGCCGCTGTTCCGGGCGATGCCGTCCGTTTCCCTCTTCCCCAACTCCCCGCACTCCCCGCAGGACACCGCATGCGCCTGAGACACGGACTCATCCTGATGACGCTGTTCGCCGTCATCAGCGACGCCCTGCTGATCCCGTTCTATCCGCAGTTCTTCGCGGAGCGCTACGGCGAAGGCAGTCCCTGGCACGTCGGCGCCTACGTGGCCTTCATCTCCATCACGGTGATGTGCGTGTTCCCGCTGTGGGTGCGCGTGGCGCGCCGCTTCGAGACGCTGCACATCCTGCAGTACACGCAGGGCGTCGCCGCGGCGCTGTGCCTGGCCAGCTACTGGGCGCCGGACCTGGTGAGCTACTGGGTGCTGTCGATGGCGATGTTCGCCTTCAAGAGCAGCTACCTGCTCAACTTCCCCTACCTGATGCGCACCGAGTCCGACGAGACGCGCGCCGGCGCCATCGGCCTGCTGTCGGTGACGGCGCATCTGGGCGTGGTCCTCGGCGCGGTGACGGGCGGCGCGGTCATCGAGCACTGGGGCGTGCGCGACTGCGTGCTGCTGATGGCGCTGGCCGACCTCGTGCAGATGGGCCTGTGCACCTGGCTGATCCGCAGCCGGCGCATGGTGCCGGTACTGGCCGAGGACGCCGAGGAACGCGCGGCCCCGCGGCGCTTCAGCCTGAGCGGTCACACGGCCATCCTGAAGCTGGCGGTGGTGATGCTGCTCTTCGACTTCGGCGCGGCGCTGGTGCGGCCGTTCTTCTCGATGTACTGGTCCAGCCTCAGCGCGGCGGGCAGCGAGGCAGGCGGCGAACTGGCGGCCGGGGCGGCCTTCGCGGTGCCCAAGATCGTCGCGGTGTGCGCCTTGCTCATCCATCGCTGGCTGACGCTGCCGGAGCAGCACCCCACGCGGCGCACGCTCGCCAACCTGATGCTGGGTGCGGTGGGCCTGCTGCTCCAGGCCGCGCCGGACATCGCGACGCTGCTGATCGGGCGCGTACTGCTGGGCTGGGCGCTGTACCAGCTGGTCATCAACTTCGACGTGCAACTCTACCGGCTGAGCACGCCGGACGACTTCGGCCGCGACTACGGCGTCATCAACATCTTCCAGAACTGCGGCGTGCTGCTCGCGTCCTTCACCGCCGGGTCGCTGGTGGCGACGCTCGGCCTGCGGGCGCCGTTCATCGTGGCCGGCACGGCCTTCCTGCTCGCGGCCGCGCTGTGGCTCTGGAGCTTCCCGAAGGCGCGCTCCGCGGACCACGCGCCCGCCCTCACCCCTGATCCGGAGGAGTCGTCCCATGCGCCCGTCGCTTGAATCCGCCGTCGCCGACATGGCCGCCGCGTCGGTATCCCATGCTGCCGCTGATGCGCCGGCGATCTACACCTCGCCGGGAGGCCTGGCGTTCCGCCGCCTCGTCATCCCGGACGACATCCCGCTCATCCACGGCTGGTTCCAGCAGCCGCACGCGAAGTTCTGGTGCCTGCAAGGCAGCACCGTCGGGGAGGTGCGCGAGCTCTATGCCGCGCAGCTCGCCTGCGGCTTCCGCGACGTGCACATCGGCTCTCTCGCCGGCGAGCCCGTCGTGCTGGCCGAGTCCTACGACCCGCGCTTCGACCAGTTGGCCGATCACTACGCGGTGCAGCCCGGCGACCTCGGCATGCACATCTGCGTGGCGCCTGCGCGCCGGCCCGTGCGCGGCTTTTCGCGCCGCGTCTTCCAGGCCGTCATGGACCTGATGTTCGATGGCCTGGGCGCGCGCCGCGTCGTCGTCGAACCCGACGCCGGCAACGAGCGCATCCACGTGCTCAACAAGACCTTCGGTTTCGTCTACCGCGGCGACGTCCAGCTGCGCGAGAAGGTGGCCAGCCTCGCGCTGTGCACCCGCGCGGACTACCGCACCGCCCTGCAACACCTCCAGGAGATCCCCGCATGACCTCGCCTTCCACTTCGTCGCCTCTCACTTCGTCGCCTCTCACTTCGACGCTTGCCGCGCCGGCCGCCGTGGTCGATCACCTGAACCCCGAGGTCTGGCGCACCGTCAACCGCCTGCTCGTGCGCAAGGCGCTGTCCGAATACGCGCATGAGCAGATCATCGAGCCGCGGCTCGATCCCGCCTCGACCGCGCGACGCCCGCTGCACCAGTGCTATTCGCTGGCCACGCCCGACGGCAACACCGTCTACCGCTTCGAGGCCCGGCTGATGGCGCTCGGCCACTGGGCCGTCGACGCCGATTCCATCGAGTGCCTGGCGGGCGGCGTCGTCCGCGAGCTGGACGCATTGCGCTTCATGACGGACTTCAAGCAGGCGCTGGGCCTGAAGCCCGAGCAGTTGCCGATCTATCTCGACGAGATCTGCAGCACGCTCTACAGCAGCGCCTACAAGCGGATCAACACCGCGCACGGCAGCCGCGCGCTGATCCACGAGGCCGACTTCCAGGTGATCGAGACCTCGATGACCGAGGGCCATCCCGCCTTCGTCGCCAACAACGGCCGCCTCGGCTTCGACGGCGCCGACTACCGCGCCTACGCGCCGGAGGCCGCCTCGCCGTTCCAGATCGTGTGGCTGGCCGTGCACCGCGACCAGGCGGCCTTCCACTGCGTGCCCGACCTCAGCTACGAACAGCTGCTGCGCGAGGAACTCGGCGACGAGACGCTCGCCCGCTTCGACCGCCAGCTGCGCGAGCAAGGCCTGACCCCGACGGACTACCTCGTCGTGCCCGCGCATCCCTGGCAGTGGGCCAACAAACTCTCGGTGGCCTTCGCGCCCTACGTCGCCCAGCGGCGCATCGTCTTCCTCGGCCTGAGCGAAAACCAGTACCTCGCGCAGCAGTCCATCCGCACGATGTTCAACGTCAGCGCGCGGCACAAGCGCTATGTGAAGACCTCGCTGTCCATCCTCAACATGGGCTTCATGCGCGGGCTCTCGCCGTACTACATGTCCGGCACGCCGGCGATCAACCAGTGGATCAAGGAGCTGCTGGATCGCGACGACGAGCTGCGCGCCAACGGCTTCACGATGCTGCGCGAGGTCGCCTCGATGGGCTTCCGCAACCACTACTACGAAGCCGCCGTCGAGTCCGACACGCCCTACAAGAAGATGTTCTCGGCACTGTGGCGCGAGAACCCGCTGCCGCTGCTGAAGACGGGCGAGCGGCTGATGACGATGGCCGCCCTGCTCCACGTCGACCGTGACGGCGAGTCGCTGCTCCCCGCGCTCATCGAGGCCTCCGGGCTCAGCGCGCGCGCGTGGCTGAAGCGCTACCTCCAGGCTTACCTCACGCCGCTGATCCATTGCTTCTATGCGCACGATCTGGTCTTCATGCCGCACGGCGAGAACCTGATCCTCGTCCTGCAGGACCACGTGCCGGTGCGCGTGCTCATGAAGGACATCGCCGAGGAGGCCGCGATCTTCAACACCGAGGCGCAGTTGCCGGAGAACGTGCGCCGGCTGGTGATGGACTTCCCGGACGACCTGAAGACGCTCGCCGTGTTCATCGACATCTTCGACGGCTTCTTCCGGTACATGAACCAGATCCTCGTCGAGAGCGGCACGTGCAGCGAGCAGGACTTCTGGCACGAGGTGGCCGACAACATCCGCGTCTACCAGGACGAGCATCCGCAGCACCGCGACAAGTACGCCCGCTACGACCTCTTCGTGCCGACTTTCCGGCAGTCCTGCCTGAACCGGCTGCAGATGGGCAACAACACGCAGATGATCAACCTGTCCGATCCGGCGGCCAACCTGAAGATCGTCGGCACGCTGGACAACCCGCTGGCGCCTTTCGCTTCTTTCGCGCCCGTCGCGGCGAAGCGCGGAGCGGCGTCGGCGTCCGCCTCGGCGGCGACGGCCGAGGTCGCATCCTGACCCTCGCTGCGTTCTTCGCGAGGGCGCGCAGCGTGGTGCCGTCGCTGCAGGGGCGTTGCGATGCCGATGCGGCGGCCCTGCCCGCCGGCCCCGCTGCCGAGCGGCTCATCGGCGCGCTGCGGGCGCGCGATCCGCAGGCGGGCCGCGCGTACTGGGCGCTGCGTGCCTGGTCGCGGCTGGTCTGGCAACCGACCTACGCCAGCGTGTTCTCCGTCGAGTTGGCGGGCGGCGTGTTGCCGCTGGCCAGCCTCGGCTGGGACGTGGACGTCGACGAGGCGGACGTGACCGGCTTCGCCGTTCCGGCGTCGAGCTTCGCGGCACCGCACTTCGCGGGGGCGACGCCGGGGTCAGGTCGTGCCAGGGCCGCAGAGCAGTTGCGGGCCTTGTCGGCGACGCTCCTGGCCGCGGTGCAGGCCAACCTGCCGCTGCATCCCAAGGCGGCGCGGCGACAGCTCGCCGACTGCGTGCTGGCGGCGCTGCTGCGGGTGCAGCCGATCGCGAGGCTCGCGGACGACGCGCTGTCCGACATCGGCGCCGACTGGCTCGCGCAGCTCGGCGCGTCCGGCGACAGCGGCTATCTGGCCTTCGACACGGCGCCCGGCACCTCGTGCCTGGCGCTGGACCGCGGCGTGTGCTGCCTCGACGACAGGCGCGCCGGCGGCGACATGTGCAACACCTGCCCGCGCCTGCCGCGCGCCGAACGGCTGCGGCGGCTGGGCGCCCAAGATCTCCGGAACTCCGCATGAACGACATCGTCCGACGCGCCCATCTGCTGTCCACCCAGCCGCAGCTGCCGGTGCAGGCCTACTTCGACGACGCGCTCTTCCAACGCGAGATGGCGATGTTCGAGCGCCAGGCGCCGCGCTACGTCGGGCATCGCCAATGGGTGCCGGAGCCCGGCGACTGGCGCACCCTCCAGCACGAGGACAACGCCCGCGTGCTGGTGAACGGACGCGAGGGCGTGAAGCTGCTGTCGAACGTGTGCCGCCATCGCCAGGCGCTGATCCTGGGCGGCGATCCGGGCGCGGTGACGGCCGGTACCTCGCAGGGACGCCTGCCGGCAGCCTCGGGCGGCCACATCGTCTGCCCGCTGCATCGGTGGACCTACACCGATGCCGGCGAGCTCGTGGGCGCGCCGCACTTCTCGCCGCAGCCCTGCGCCCATCTGCCGACCTATCCGTTGAAGGAGAGCCACGGCGCCTTCTTCGAAGGCCCGCGCGATCCCGCGCGCGACCTGGCCGGTCTCTTCGACCGCCCGGAGTTCGACTTCTCGGACTACGTGCTGGACCGCATCGAGACCCACACCTGCCGCTACAACTGGAAGACCTTCATCGAGGTCTACCTGGAGGACTACCACGTCGGCCCCTTCCATCCGGGGCTGGGCAGCTTCGTGACCTGCGACGACCTCGATTGGGAGTTCGCCGCGCCGTTCAGCGTGCAGCGCGTGGGCGTGCACCGCGAGCTGGACTCGCCGGGATCGCCGGTCTACCGCGCGTGGCATGAACGGCTGCTCGCCTATCGCGGCGGCGTGCCGCCGGAGTTCGGCGCGATCTGGGTGACCTACTACCCAACCCACATGATCGAGCTCTACCCGCACGCGCTGGTGCGCTCGACGCTGCACCCGCGCGGGCCGCAGGAGACGCTCAACGTCACCGAGTTCTACTACCCCGAGGACATCGTCGCCTTCGAGCGCGAGTTCGTCGAGGCGCACCAGGCGGCCTACAACGAGACCGTCGTCGAGGACGACGAGATCGCCGAGCGCATGGACGCGGGACGTCGAGCGCTCTGCCGGCGTGGCACGACCGATGCCGGTCCCTATCAATCGCCGATGGAGGACGGGATGCGGCATTTCCATGAGTGGTACCGGCTGGCGATGGGCGGTTAGCCCTCAAGGCGCGCGTCGCGTAGAATCGGTGTCCCCCTCATGGCTGACTGGCAATGCCGCCAGACCGCAGCCGTTCGCGTACCGACCATCTACTCACGCCAGAGGTCGAGCACGCATCCTCCGCGCCGTGCGCGCCTATGGGGCGCCTCAGACTCCTGACGGCGCGCCATGACTCAGAAAGGCTCTCCTTGAGCACCAAGATCTATGTTGGGAATCTGCCCTACTCCGTGACCGACGCCAGCCTCCGAAGCAACTTCGGGGAACATGGCAGCGTCAAGTCCGCCAAGGTCATGACCGACCGCGACACCGGCAACTCCAAGGGCTTCGGCTTCGTGGAAATGGCCTCGGCCGAAGACGCCCAGGCGGCCATCACCGCGCTGAACGGCATGTCGGTGGACGGCCGCTCCATCGTCGTCACGCTGGCCCGCCCGCGCGAAGGCGGCAACGACGCCGGCGGCAGCCGCGGCAACAGCGGCTCGGGTGAGTTCCGTTCGAGCAAGCGCTCGGACGTCGGCTACGGCAACGGCGGTTTCGGCGGCGGACGCTACTGATCCCGACAGCTTCGGCTGAAAAGGACCGGCTCGTTGGAGCCAGTTTTTTTTCGCCCGAGCCAGCTCGCGATGTCGCGCTCCAGGACCTGCAGCGCCCCTCGGGTCAGGACTTGCCTGCCACGTGGCGCACGACGTCGTCGAAGAACCGCGCCGGCTGTTCGATCCAAGGGAAGTGACCGGTGTTCTCGTAGATCACCAGGGTCGACTCCTTGATGCCTTCAGAGATGCGCCGGGACACCATCGGCGGGCAGACCGGGTCCTGCAGCCCATCGATGACGAGCGTGCGAGCGGTGATCAGCGGGAGGCTGTCGACCTGCTGGACAGGCGGCGCCGGACGACGCTTGGCTTGCGACGGCCAGGCCGACAGCGGTTTCTTCAGCGTGGCGATGAAGGCCGGCGCGTCCTTGGTGTCGTAGAGATAGTAGGGCGACATCCGGATGAAGTGGCGGGTGTAGGCCTCGTCGGTCGGCGGCCGGGGCTCGTCCGCGGCCTTGATCGCTTCCTTGAAGCGCGGGTCCTGCCTGCGGGCCTCGTCGAGCGGTTTGGTCTCCGCCGTTCCGGCATACCCGTACAGCTGACTGCCGACCAGCACCAGCCGGCGCACGCGCGACGGGAAGCGGGACGCGTAGGTCATCGCCAGCGCACTGCCCTGCGAATGACCGAGCAGATCCATCTGGGGGAGCTTCAGATGCTGCCTCAGGCCTTCCAACTGATCGGCGACCTCCGACGACGTGAGCGAATAGCCGTCTTCAGGCTTGTCGGAAGCACCGCTCCCGGCGACGTCATAGGCGACGAGGGTGAAGTGCTTCGCGAGCGGCGACAGGCCGTTCAGCAGATAGTCCGACCCGATGCCCCACGACGGGGACTGGATCACCAGCACCGGGCCGCTCCCCACCACGTCGTAGTGAACCTGCAGCCCGTTGATGCGGGCCCAATGTTCGCCGGGGCTGAGCGGACCGGCGTCCGACGGCAGGGACGGCGCGTTGCGCTCGGACACCGACGCAGCCTCGCTCTGCCCATCCATTGGCTGCGCCACGGTGGCCGTGGCCAGCAGGCAGAACGACACGGCGGCGACGATCGGAGACCAGCGGTTGGACGCGCAGAGAGAGTCAGACTTCTTCACAGTCGGCAATTCCAGATTCGAGACGCAGGAGACCGCTGCATTTTCGCCGCCACCCCGCGGGTCGCTGTTGCCGCGTCGAACAATCCGTCGAGCTCTACCTCTGAAGGGTTCAGGACATCCATCAATCACAGTTCGCGCCGCCTTGCACGCGCCGCAGACACCCGCGCTCCGAGCGCGGGTCGGCGTCCGTTCCCCAGTAGCTGGGCGGATAGTTCCAGACCGGTCCGCCCCAGGCCAGGGTGCGTGCGCCGTCCGTGACGTAGACGAAGTGCGTGCGGGTCCGCTGAAGCGCATCCTGCATCTGAGCGGGCGTGGCCGAATGGATGAGCGCCCAGGTCTTGACCTGGCGCGTGTCGGCGACTTCTCGCGCTTGAACGTCGAGGGCGCCCGCGCGCACGTCATCGGCCGGGCCGTCGATGCTCACCACATGCTCGCCCGCGCGGGCCGATCGCAGGAAGCAATGGTTGGGACCGGAAGCGCCCGCATTCCAGACCACGGTGCCTCCGACGTTCAGCGCGGCCAGATGCGTACGCACGCCCTGCCAGCGGGCATTCGCGGTCTCGCACGCGTCGGGCTTGCCGGCGATCATCGGATCGGGACCTGCCTGATCGAAGAAGAAGCCGTCCACCCCGTCCAGGACATCCCGATAGGCAGCGATCTCCCGCGGCACGGCGGCGAAGCTGGCCTGCTGGTCCTGCGTCACGCCGCCGTGTCCCATGGCGATGTAGCCGAGCGCCCTGCCCCCTTGCGACCGGATGGTCCGGATGACTGCTTTCCAGTTGGCCCGCTGCGTCGCATCGAGACGCTGCACGCCCTCCACCGGGCCGATGACGACCAGGCTGCCCGGCGGCACCCGCCCCTCATAGCTGCTGGGCGACTGATCCCACAGGGCCAGCATGCCGAAGTTGGACGGCGCGGCTTCGCAGGCCGGGCTGAGCGCGGCGAGTGAGATGAGCGCGACAGCCAGGGCCATCGCGGCGGTCCGGGATCTGATCAGGAGGCGGGTTGAGGTGTTCATCGTCTTCATCATCTGCGCGACCTTCGTAGCGATCGTGAACGACGCACCCATGTTCGCCCGTTGCGAACACCCTTGCGCGGCGGAGGGATCGTTGTGCCCTCCAGTTGGATACGATGGCGCGTTGCGCAATCGCTTAGAGAAGTCATGAAATTCGCCACCTGGAACGTCAACTCCCTGGCCGTGCGCCTGCCGCAGCTGCTCGACTGGCTGGCCGCCAATCCGGTCGACGCGCTCGTGCTGCAGGAGACCAAGCTCACCGACGACAAGTTCCCGACGCTGGAAATCGGCGAGGCCGGTTATCAGGTGCAGTGGTTCGGTCAGAAGACCTACAACGGCGTGGCCCTGCTGAGCAAGACACCGGCGAAGGACGTGGTCAAGAACATCACCGGCTACGCCGACGAACAGGCGCGCCTGATCGCCGGCACCGTGGGCGACGTCCGCGTGATCGGCGGCTACTTCCCGAACGGCCAGGCGCTGGACAGCGACAAGTTCGTCTACAAGATGGCCTGGCTGGACGGCCTGCGCGCCTGGCTCGCCACCGAGATGCAGCAGCACGAGAACCTCGTGCTGATGGGCGACTTCAACATCGCCCCCGAGGACCGCGACTGCTACGACCCGGCCGCCTTCGTCGGCCAGACCCACACCTCGCCGCAGGAGCGCGCGCACTTCCAGGCGCTGCTCGACCTGGGACTGACCGACGCCTACCGGATGTTCGAGCAGCCGCCCAAGAGCTACAGCTGGTGGGACTACCGGATGCTGGGCTTCCAGAAGAACAAGGGCCTGCGTATCGATCACATCCTCGTGAGCGCGGCGTTGAAGTCCCGCGTCACCGCCTGCACGATCGACCGCGCCATGCGCAAGCTGCCCAAGCCCAGCGATCACGCGCCGGTGATCGTCACGATCGATTGAACGCGTCGCCGGAGCGGCCCGCTCCGGCCCACGACGGGCTCCTCAGTCCAATCAGTCCGGCGCGACCTCGCCCCGCATCAGCGCGGCGCATTCGTCCAGCAGCGCGTGCAGGCGCTGCACGCGGTCGTCGCCCAGGCGCTCGTTGAGCGAGAGCTGCGCGCGCTTCCACGTCGCCTTCATCTGCTTGCGCCGCGCGTGGCCCTCTTCCGTGGCCTGCAGCTGGCGGCTGCGCGCGTCCGCGCCCGGCAGCGTCTCCACCAGGCCCTGCGCCTGCAGCGGCTGCACGTTGCGCGACAGCGTCGAGAGATCGATGTCCATGCGCCGCGCGAGCTCGCTCGGCTGGATCGGCCCCAGCACCACGATGTGCGACAGCAGCGCGTACTGCGTGGTGGTGAGGCCGGACTCGGAGAACTGCGCCTCGCAGTGGTTGGACACCAGCCGCGTCACCTGACGCAGCTTGAAATTGGTACAGCCCTTGGGCGAGATCGGCTCCGCCTGGGCCTGCGCGGACGTCGGCTTCGAGGTGGAGACGGGGACGCTCATCTGGAGTGATCTCTCAAGGTGTCGCCGAGAGGCTTGACAAGGAAATATTGTAGCTGCAACCATTGCAGCCACAAGTATTCACGGCGATCGGGCCGGATCCAACCGCACAGGACAACATGATGAGCGCAGCACTGACTCCTTCGCCCACCCCTTCGTCTGCCGTGTCGCATGACGAGGCGCTGGCTCAATGGCAGGCGGAGGAGCGGGAGGTCCGCGCGAAGATCCGTCCGGATCATGGTGTGGCGACGATGGCGGAGATCGCCGGGCTGACGGGTCTGGAGCAGATGGAGGCGATGCTGGCTGGCAAGCTCCCGCCGCCGCCGATCGCGCAGACGCTGGATTTCACGTTGCTGCGCGTGAGCAAGGGCGAGGTGATCTTCCAGGGCACGCCGAAGTTCCGGCACTACAACCCGATGGGCACGGTGCACGGCGGCTGGTACGCGACCTTGCTGGATTCAGCGCTGGGCTGCGCGGTGCACACGACGATGGACGTCGGCCGCGCCTACACGACGCTGGAATTGAAGATCAACCTCGTGCGCGCGCTCAGCGACAAGGTGCCGGTCGTGCGCGCCATTGGCCGTGTGCGGCACGTCGGCCGCCAGATGGCGACGGCCGAGGCCGACCTGGTCGGCCATGACGGCAAGTTGTATGCGCACGCCAGCACCACGTGCCTGGTCTTCGATCCGCCGAAGCGCTAAGCCCTCCGCCGCTCACCCGCCCCTTGGGGGCGGGCCGGGGTGGGGTGACATCTGCCCCGCCCGCTTGGAGGGCGGGGATGGGGTGGGAGCGAAACGATAAAAGAAAGCTTCCAGAGCCTCGTTCACCGGGTGAATTCAAGCGCGTAGCGCGCTGGCCTCCTTGGCCAACTGCGTGATGCGGGCCCAATCGCCCGCCTTCACTGCGTCTGCCGGCGTCAGCCACGAGCCGCCGCAGACCTTCACGTTCGGCAGCGCCAGGAAGTCGGGCGCGGTCTGCACCGTGATGCCGCCCGTGGGGCAGAACACCACGTCGGTGAACGGTCCGGCCAGCGCCTTCAGCAGGTTCACGCCGCCCACCGCCGTGGCGGGGAACAGCTTCAGGAACTTGTAGCCCGCGTCGCTGGCCATCATCACTTCGCTGGCCGTCGAGACGCCCGGCAGCAGCGGCAGGAAGTTGGCTTCGCAGGAGCTCGCCACGTCCTGCGTGAAGCCGGGGCTGACGGCGAAACACGCGCCGGCCTTCTTCGCCGCCACGGCATCCGCCGAGGTGCGCAGCGTGCCCGCGCCGAGGATGGCTTCCGGCACGTCGCGCGCGATGGCGGCGATCGCCTCCAGCGCCACCGGCGTGCGCAGCGTCACCTCCAGCACGCGCACGCCGCCCGCCACCAGCGCGCGCGCCAGCGGCACCGCGTCCTCGAGGCGGTCGATGACGATGACCGGAATCACCGGACCGTGTTCGGCCAGGCTCAGGGTGTCCTTGATGGAAGTCATGTGGATCTCCTCGTAGTCAGATTCGTCAGATTCGGTCGCATTCGAAAGCGGGCAATGGCACGGTCGGCGGGCGGTCGGGACGGCCTCACAGCCAGCTGACCGCGCCCTCCTCGGCCGTCGTCACGTTGCGCCGCATGCCGGCGAACAGCTCGCGGCCCATGCCGGCGCCGTTCTCGATCACCGCATCGGCGGTGATCTGCGCCAGTTCGCGGCGGTCCCATTCGTCGGCCGGCACCAGCGCGCTCAGCACGCCGGTGTTGGCGCAGACGCGCACCAGGTCGCCGTCGCGCAGCTTGGCCAGCGGACCGCCGGCCAGCGCCTCGGGACTCACGTGGATCGCCGCCGGCACCTTGCCCGACGCGCCGCTCATGCGGCCGTCCGTCACCAGCGCCACCTTGAAGCCCTTGCCCTGCAGCACCGCCAAAGGTGGCGTCAGCTTGTGCAGCTCCGGCATGCCGTTGGCCTGCGGGCCCTGGAAGCGGACCACGACGACCACGTCGCGTTCCAGCTCGCCGGCCTTGAATGCCGCCTGCATCGCTTCCTGGCTGTCGAAGATGCGCGCCGGCGCCTCGACCGTGTGCCGATCCTCCGGCACCGCGGAGACCTTGATCACCGCACGACCCAGGTTGCCCGCCAGCAGCTTCAGCCCGCCGGTCGGCGAGAACGGCGCCGCGACCGTGCGCACCACGCTGTCGTCGTTGCTCTGGGCCGGCAGGTCGGTCCAGCTGACGCTGCCGTCTTCATTGCGATGCGGCAGGCGTCCGAAGGCGCTCAGGTTCTGGCCCGACACCGAGGTCAGCACGTCGCCGTGCATCAGCCCCGCGCCGACCAGTTCCTTGATCACGAAGCCCGGGCCGCCGGCGGCTTGGAACTGGTTCACGTCGGCGCTGCCGTTCGGGTACACGCGCGCCAGCAGCGGCACGACGGACGACAGCTCGGAGAAGTCGCTCCAGTCGATCAGGATGCCCGCCGAACGCGCCACCGCGACCCAGTGGATCAGGTGGTTGGTCGAGCCGCCCGTGGCCAGCAGCGCGGCCATCGCGTTGACGATGCTGCGCTCGTCGACCATGCGGCCGATCGGCGTGTAGTCGCGCTGCGGGATGATCTTCAGCGCCTGACGCACCGCTTCGCGGGTCAGCGCCTCGCGCAGGCCGTCGTGCGGATGCACGAAGGCCGCGCCCGGCACGTGCAGGCCCATCGCCTCCAGCAGCATCTGGTTGCTGTTGGCCGTGCCGTAGAAGGTGCAGGTGCCCGCGCCGTGATAGGCCTGGGACTCGGCCTGCAGCAGCTCGTCGCGGCCGACCTTGCCCTGCGCGTAGAGCTCGCGCACCTTGGCCTTGTCGTTGTTGGACAGGCCCGAGCTCATCGGCCCCGCCGGCACGAACACGCAGGGCAGATGCCCGAAGTGCAGCGCGCCGATCAGCAGCCCCGGCACGATCTTGTCGCAGATGCCCAGCAGCAGCGCCGCGTCGAACACGTCGTGCGACAGCGCCACCGCCGTGCCCATTGCGATCGTGTCGCGCGAGAACAGGCTGAGCTCCATCCCCGGCGTGCCCTGCGTGACGCCGTCGCACATCGCCGGCACGCCGCCGGCGACTTGCGCCGTCGCGCCCAGGCGGTGGACCTCGTCGCGGATGAGCGCGGGGTAGCCCTCGTAGGGCTGGTGCGCCGACAACATGTCGTTGTAGGCCGTCACGATGCCCAGGTGGGGCGCCTTCTCCGCCACGATGCGCAGCTTGTCGTTGGCCGGCATCGCGGCCACCGCGTGCGCCACGTTCGCGCAGCCCAGGCGTTGCACGCCGCGCTGCCGACCCGCCATGCGCTCGATCAGGTCCAGATAACGCTCGCGCGACGCGGCGCTGCGCGCCTTGATCCGCGCGGTGACATCCAGAATGGTCTTGTTCATGCCGACTGCCGATGTAACTCGGCCAGGGTTAGATTGGTAACCATATTACACGCCCGGGAGGCCCAACGGCTCTCCAACAGGCCTTTCCCGGGTACAAGCTGGTTACAGAAACGTTCCCGGGCGCCCATGGACGGCGGCACACCACGTTCCCAGGCTATGGCAGCATCTCTCCCATGATCGCCGACCCCCTCGCCGAAGCCAGATTGGAAGACCTCCCCACCCACAGCCAGCGCCTGCTGGAGGTGGCCGAACGCACGTGGGACCGTGAGCACGGCCTGATGATGTTCGCTTACGGCTCGCTGATGTGGAACCCCGGTTTTGACCCTGCGCAGACCTTGGTCGCGAGGGTCCAGGGCTACCACCGCGCGCTGCGGCTGCGCTCGCTGGTGAACCGCGGCAGCAACGAGCAGCCCGGGCTCGTGATGACGCTGTTGTCGGGCGGCAGCTGCCGGGGATTGATCTATCGCGTCGAGCCCAAGGACAGCGAAGCGACGCTGCGCCGGCTGTGGCTGCGGGAGATGGTGGTCGGCACCTATGTGCCGCGGTGGCTGGACTGCCATTGCGCCGACGGCCTGGGCACGCGCAAGGCGCTGGCCTTCACGCTGTCGCGACGCAGCCCGGGCTGGGTCGGTGACATCGCCGACGACCGGCTGCTGCACATCCTGCGGCATGCGCGGGGCCGGTACGGCACGACGCTCGATTACCTGCAGCGTGCGGTGACCTGTCTGCGGGAGCACGGCATCCATGACCGCGCGCTGGAACGTCAGCTGGCGCTGGCCCGGTCGAACGGGCTCTGAGCGGGCGGGTTCTGAACGTCTATTGAACGCGGACCGGCTTCAACCCAGCGTCCGCAGTCCTTCGCCGCTGGGGCGCGGCTTGAGCGGATCGTGGGCGAGCCGCTCCAGGTCCTCGACGGTGTCGACGTCGATGAGCACGCCCGGGTCGTCGACCTCCACGGCCTGCGCCGGATAACGCGCCAGCAATCGCCGCGCGCCCTCGTCGCCCTGCAGGCTCGCAAGTTCGGAGAAGAGCTCCGCGTTGAACCCCACCGGATGCCCGCGGCGTCCGCGGTGCTGCGCATACGCGATCGGATCGTGCTCGATGGCCTGTGCGACCGCGGCCAGGGTGCTGGACCGCACCATCGGCATGTCGGCCGGCAGGATCAGCCAGCCGGGCGCATCCCCGGTCGCGGCCACGCCGGCCGCGATCGAATGCCCCATGCCCAGCGGCGCGGGGCGCCCCAGGCGGTCCTGGTCGGGCAGCACCAGCATGTCGCGCGAGGCCACATGGCGTCGGACCAGAGGCGCCAACGCGGTCGAGGTCACCACGAGCATCGGCAGGCCTGACGCCATCGTCTGGCGCAAGGTCAGCGCCAGCACGGTGTCTCCGTTCACGACCTGTTCCAGCTTGTGGCCCTCGCCGCGAAAGCGCTGGCCGCGCCCTGCCGCGAGCACGACGACGGCGGGTCGTCGCTGATTCATGCGAACTTCCTTCTGGTTTGGTCCCGATCCCCCTGGGCCCCGCTCTGCGGCGCGGCTCGACGAGACCAAGCATGCCTGCGGCACGAAAGCGCTCCCACCCGGAGTTTCCAGGGTGGGAGCTTTACTTAAGGATTCGCCCGATACTCCAAAGGATGGACAAACTCTCCGACCTTCGAAAGAGCTACGAGCGCGCCGAGCTCGATGAACAGCAGTCCGCGGGCGAACCGCTGCGCCAGTTCCGCGAATGGTTCCAGCAGGCGCTGGACGCCAAGGTGCCCGAACCCAATGCGATGACCCTGGCGACGGTCGGTGCTGACGGGCGACCGTCCACGCGGATCGTGCTGATCAAGGACATCGAGGAGCGCGGCCTCGTCTGGTACACCAACTATGACAGCCGCAAGGGCCGCGAGCTCGCGCTGCATCCGTTCGCCGCCCTGCAGTTCCACTGGGTGGAGCTGGAACGCGTGGTCCGCATCGAGGGCGCCGTCGAGCAGGTCGACGGGGCGCAGTCCGATGCGTACTTCGCGTCGCGGCCGCTGGACTCGCGGTTGGGCGCGTGGGCCTCGCCGCAAAGTCAGGTGATCTCCTCGCGCGCGGTGCTGGTGGCGAATGCGGCCAAGGCCGCGGCACAGCACGGGTTGAGCCCGAGCCGGCCGCCGCATTGGGGCGGCTACCGGCTCGTGCCCGAGCGCTGGGAGTTCTGGCAGGGGCGTAAGTCGCGGCTGCATGACCGGCTCGTGTACCGCCGTGAAGGCAACGAGTGGATCCGCGAACGGCTCGCGCCCTGAGGTCAGTACTGCCACGGCCGCTGGCCCTCACCCCTGCCCTCTCCCGCAAGCGGGAGAGGGAGACTGACTGGCTCGACTCGCGGCACTGACTCCTCTTGCCCCCTCTCCCGCTTGCGGGAGAGGGTTGGGGTGAGGGGGTTCTCTCCCGCTTGCGGGAGAGAACCGGGGTCGGTGCAGTCCTCAGAACTTCACCTGCAGCCCCGCGAAGAGGCTGCGGCCCGGCAGCGGCGTCAGGTCGCGGATGGTCTGGACGCTGCCGGCGTTGTAGGCCAGCTTGTTGGCCAGGTTGTCCAGCTTGACGTACCACATCGCGTCCAGGTTGCCGATGTCGAAGTGGCGCGCGATGTTCAGACGCAGGATGCCGTAACCGGCCGTCGGCGTGTCCAGCGCCGGCACGCGGTCCTGGCGCATCGCGCCGCGCAGCTCCGCCTGCAGCAGCCACGGGCCGCGCTCGGCCTGGATGGAGACGCTGCCCCGCACCGGCGCCAGACGCGGCAACGGCTCGTTGGTGTCGCGGTTGGTGCCGCGCACCAGATCGATCGTCGTGCCCAGCGTCAGGTCCCAGCCCGCGAGCCTGGACAGCGGCTGCTTGCCTTCCAGCTCCACGCCGTGCATGCGAGCACGCACGCCGCGGTAGAGGTACTCGGGCACCGAGGCGATCTCGCCGTCTTCGCCGACCTCGTCGATGCTGCGGCCGCTCGCATCCAGCGCGATGTAGTTGGAGAAGCGCGTCTGGTAGACCTGCACGCTCCACTTCGCGTCGCCCTGCTTCCAATGCAGCCCCAGGTCGACCGCCTTCGCGCGTTCGAGGCCCAGGTTGATGTCGCCCACCTCGTACGCGCCGGACGCCACATGCACGCCGTTGGCGAACAGTTCGTAGAAGGTCGGCGCGCGCTGGCTGCTGCTCAGGTTGCTGGACAGGCTGAAGCCGTTGCCCAGCTCGTAGGCGCCGCTCAGTGAGAAGCTCTTGGGGCTGAAGCGCCGCGTCACCGGATCGCCGAAGCGCTCCTCGTCGCCGCCGGTCGAGCCGATGTTGACCCGCTCCGCTCGCGCGCCGGCCTGGAGGCTCCACGGGCCCGAGCGGAACTGCTCGATCAGGAACAGCGCGTTGTTGCGCGTCTTGGTGCCGGGCACCAGCGCCTCCTCGCCGAGCGCGGAGAAATCGCTGAGTTCCCACTGCCATCCGAGCACGCCCTGCATCGTGCCCCAGTCGCCCTGCAAGGCCGAATGCGTCGCCTCGATGCGGCCGTCCTTGCCGTCGGACGAGAAGACGGTGCCGACCTCGCCGCTGCCCTCCACTTCCTGGTGCTTGTAGCGGCTGCTCGCGAACTGCCAGGTCACGCGCGCCAGGCCCGGCAGCGGATCGCGCCATTCGCCGGCGGTGGCCAGGCGCTGGCGCTGCATCTCGATGCGCACATCGGGCTCGACGGTGACGCCGTAGTCGTTGTGATAGTCCTCGACCGACACACCGGCATAGCCCTGCGAGAACAGCAGCGAGCCGCCCACCGCGCCGCTGCGGCCGTGGCTGTCGGAGTTGCGGACGTGCGTCGACGAACCGTCCTCGCTCTGGAAGCGCGGCACGCGCTGGTCGTCGGCGCGGCGATCGGCCGCGTCCACGTGCCAGGCGAAGCCGGTCGTGCCGCCGTCGAGCACGACCGCGCCGCCGCGTTCGTTCGAAGCGCCGCCCAGGCGCAGCTCGGCCGCGCCGTTCAGGCCGGGCTGGGCCAGGCGCGGGATGCGGTTGTCGATCGCGTTGACGACGCCGCCGATCGCGTTGCCGCCGTACTGCAGCGCGGCCGCGCTGCGCAGCACCTCGACGCGGGTCAGCACCAGCGGGTCGACCGGCAGCGCGTGGTCGAAGCTCAGGCTGGACGCATCGACGGACGCGCCGGAGTTGCTGAGCATGCGCACCCGGTCGCCGTCGAGGCCGCGCATCGTCGGCCGGTTGCCGTTGGGGCCGAAGTAGGTCGAGCCCACGCCGGCCATGCCGTCCAGCGTCTCGCCGAGGCTGGCGCCGCGCTTGAGCGTCAGCGCATCGCCGCTCAGCACCTGCACGGGCGCGGCAAGTTCCTTCTGGCTCAGCGGGTTGCCGGTCACGACGACCACGTCGAGCTTGTGCTTGTGGGGGCGGTCGGCGCCGCCGGACGCGGTGCCGCCGTCGGCTGCGGCCGAGGTCGATGCGGCCGAGGTCGATGCGCCCGAGGTCGACGCCGCCGCGTCAGCCGAAGCGGATGCGGGAGCCGGCGCACTCGGCGCGGCCGGTGCCTGTTGCGCCCAGGCGCCCCCGGCGGCGACGCTCAGCGCGATGGCCAGCAGCGTGGGTTGGAAAGGAGCGTGCGAAGACGCCGACGAACGGATCGAAGTGGACTGGAAGGCCATGGAAACACTCTCGAGCACCGGCGGCACAACGCCGCGGCGCCATCAAATTCTTGGAGGGCCCAAGCCGGCACGCCGCGCTGCCGGAGGCAGGCGCGAACGACCCGGTCGCGTGAACGGACACGCCCGGAACGGACGCGCCTGAGCAAGGGCGGAATCGATGGAGGTGTCAGGCTCTGGGCGGCCCGCGGGCGCCCTTGCGCCACTGCTGCGCGAGCGTGGCGTCGTGCGGCTGGTCGATGCCGACGGGGATGTCCGGCGGCATCGCGGTCCAGGCGGACGCCTGGACGATGGGGCCCAGCACGTGGCTGAGCTGGTCGAGAAGCTGGCAATCGCCGGAGCCGGCGACGTGCCCGAAGGTCAGGATCGGGCCCTCATCCGCGTCGCCGGACGCCGCCAAGGCGGCTGCCGCGGCCAGTTCCGCGCGTTCGATGGCGGCGGCCTGCTGCGCGGCGGCGACCGCGAGCCGGATCGGCTCCGGCATCGGTCCGCCATGCAGCGCGCGGTGCACCAGGCCCAGCGCCTGGAAGCCCACCACGGTGACCACGCACAGCCAGATCCACCAGCGCTGCTGGCGGGTCCTGACGATGGCGGGCGGACGGGACATGGGCGTCGGTGATTCAGCGTTACAGCGTTACAGCGTTACAGCGCTTCAACGCGTCGCGCGGACGGCGTCCGTCACGCGATAGAACATGCCGTAGGGATCGTCGTTGAGGACGGCCAACTGGCCTTCCACGGTCACGACATCCAGCGTGTAGCGCACCGGCGTCTTGCTGCGCACCTCGACCAGCCCTTCGGGACCTGCCGGCACGCAGAACGAGCAGCTCGTCGGCACCGACGACAGCAGGAAGTGGCTCTGCTTGTCGCCCGGCTCCAGCGGCATCATGAAGCCCTGGACCTTCACCGTGCGCTGGTTCAGCGCCAGCACGCCGGAGGGGAAAGTCGGGATGACCTTGCTCTTGTCCGCCTTCACGGTGACCGAGGACAGCAGCTTCCAGCTGACGACGCCCTCGACCTCCTGCAGCGGCTTGAAGGGGCTGCGCGGATCGTGATAACCGGGGCCGGAGCCCATCGGCATGGCGGCGCCCGACGTGGCGGCCGGCGCGGCCGATGTCGAGGCCTGCGCGAACGCCGTCCCCGAGGCGCCTGCCATGACGATCGTCACGAGCGCGATCGCGGCCCGGCGGGCGGGCGGTGCAGCGGTGGTGGAGCGAGTGGTCATCGGAGCGGCGGCGACGTGAATGCGACCTCAGGGTCGCGTGAAGCTCATCATTGTGCACCGGCTCGATGACCGCCCGGAGCAAGGTCCGGGCGAGCCGCGATCAACGAGGCGTCTGGAGCAGCTCGGTGACGTCGAGCCGATAGCCGCGCCAGGCCGGCCACGCAGCCGCGAGCAAGGCCAGGCCGAGCGCGAGCGCCGGCACGAGCGCCTCCCAGCCGGAAACCCAGGCGCCGGAGATCCGCACCGACTGCTGCTGCGCGAGCACCGCCCCCAACCCCGCCGTCAGCGCGTGGGCCAGACCCAGCGCCAGCAGCGTGGCGAGTCCCGCCAGCATCAGCGCCTCCATCGCGATCAGCGCGGCGACGCGCATGGGCGTGGCGCCGAGCATGCGCAGCATCGCAAGATCGCCCTGGCGCTCGCGCACCGCGTGCAGCAGCGCCACCAGCACCGACAAGGCCGCCGCCAGCAGCAGCACGCCGCCGAAGCCGCGCAGCACGTCGACGCCCACGCCGACCATGCTCAGCAACCGCGCCGTCTCCAGCGCGGGCACCGAGGCCTGCAACCCCGGTTGCGCATTCACCCAGCGCGGCAGCATCACGGCCGCCAACGGGCTGCGATAACGGACCAGCACCATGCTGACCTCCAGCGAGGCCTCGTCCGGATGTGCATCGTGGTCCTCGTGGTCCTCGTAGCCCTCGTGGCCCTCGTGGGCGCCCTGCCCGTCGCGTCGATCGCGGCCGTCGTCGCCTGAGGTCGCGGTCTTCCCATGCCCGTGCGAGGCATGCGCCTCCCACACGGAAGCGAGGTCCGTCAGCACCAGCCGATCGACGACGCCCCCCGTCGGCGCCAGCACGCCGGTGACCTCGTAGGCCTGCTCGTGCTCGTCGCCGCCGGACGCGAGTCCGTGTGTGCCGTGGAAGCGGTCGCCGGGCTTCAAGCCGGACCGGCTCGCCACCTCCGCGCCGAGCACGGCCTGCATCGGCGCCTTCCACGGCGCACCTTGAGCCAGCGAGAGCTGATAGAGCCCCAGATAGTCGGCGGTCGTGCCGACGATGCGGAAGCCCTGGAAGCTGTCGCCGAGGGAGATCGGCACGGCCTGCGCGACCAGCGGCTGCGCGCGCAGCTGCGACACGGTGGCCAGCGGGATGTTGCCGGTGGACTGGTCGAGGTGGAACACGCCCGCCAGCAGGATCTGCATCGGGCTGCCCTTCGCGCCGACGACCAGGTCGATGCCGCCGAGATCGCGCCGCAGGCCCTGCTCCATCTGCTCACTGACGAGGACGACGAATCCGATCGCCGCCAGGCCGAGGCTCAGCAGCATCAGGTTGAGCGCCGTCAGCATCGGACGCGCCCAGAGGTAGCGCCACGCCAGGCGCGGCAGGTTCAGCGGCGCGCGGCTCATGCGGTCGAGGTCGAGGTCGAGACCCAGGCAGTCGAGCTCGGGACGGCGCTCCGACCGGGGAGCCTCAGTCGATGCAACGCCGGCCAATCGGCCCAGGCTGCCTCAATCCGCGCGTCGTGCGAGGCGATGATCAGGCACACGCCATGCTCGGCGGCCGCGCGGCGCAGCAACGCCAGCGTCGCGGCGCAGGCCTCATCGTCGAGATTGGCGGTGGGCTCGTCGGCGAGCACGAGGCGCGGCGCACGCAGCAGCGCCCGCGCGAGCGCCACCCGCTGCGCCTGCCCCTGACTGAGCGCATGCGGTCGACGATCCTGGAGCGCGGCGATGCCGAGCTCGTCGAGCAAGGCGTGGATGCGTGCGGCATCCGGCGCCAGACCCGCCGCCACGTACGGAAGCGACAGGTTGTCGCGCACGCTGAGCGAGGGGCTGAGATGCAGTCGCTGCGGCACGAAGCCGAGATGCGCACCGCGCCACGCGTCGCGCGCGGCGGGCGCGAGCGCGCCGACCTCGACGCCGCCCACCGTCAGCCGCCCGCCCGTCGGCGTCAGCAGGCCCGCCATCAGTGCCAGCAACGTGCTCTTGCCGCTCCCGGACGCACCGCGCAGCAGCAGGTGCCCGTCGGCGGGCAGCGAGAAGTCCGGGAACCGCAGCTCGGCGACGGACGCGCGATCGTCGTCCTGCATCCGGCCGTGATCGCCGCGATTGCCGCGATTGCCGCGATCGCCGTCGGTGCCGTAGCGGTAACGAAGCCCCTCCAGAACGACCATCAACCCGCCGCCTCGTCCTTCAGGAGTTCCTTGAACTTCTTGGCGAACTTGTCCACCTTGGGCGCGACGACAAAGGCGCAGTAGCCCTGCTCCGGATGGTTGGCGAAGTAGTCCTGGTGGTAAGCCTCGGCGGGCCAGTAGTTGTCCTCGGGCTGGACCTCGGTCACGACCTTGCCGCCGTGGGCGCGCTGGGCCTCGTCGACGACCTGCCGGATCACGCCGAGCTGGTCGGGCCGCGCGTAGTAGATGCCCGAGCGGTACTGCGTGCCGACGTCGGCGCCCTGGCGGTTCAGCGTGGTCGGGTCGTGGATGGTGAAGAAGACCTGCAGCAGGTCTTCCAGGCTCACGACCTTCGTATCGAAGCGCACGCGCACGACCTCGGCATGACCGGTGCTGCCGGAGCAGACCTGCTCGTAGTTCGGGCTGGCGAGCGGCCCGTTGGTGTAGCCCGATTCAACGCCGAGGACGCCCTTGACGCGCAGGAACACCGCCTCGGTGCACCAGAAGCAGCCGCCGCCCAGGGTGATGAGGTCCTCGCCGGGCTGGAGTTGGACGGGGTTCGGGGTGGTGGTCATGGTGGATCCTTGGCTCATGGGTCGATCGCCCTACATGGCGTCTGCGGCGTATTCCTCAAGGCTCGCCCGCCGCACCTGTCGCACTCGTCGCCCCCGCTTGAGGCTGGACGAGGTCGAACTGGAGGACTTCCTCGAACACGCGGTTCCGCGCCTTGGCGTCGCGAATGAGGGACGAGGCCGGCGTCACATACAGGTGAAGCGGCACATCGCTGGATTGCCCGATCAGGAAATCGTTGTAGACCACCCGCTCGGACAGGGAGAAGACATCCTTGAATCCGGTCTGCTTCAAGTCGCGGTAGAACTCGTCGTCCACCTCGACGATCGAGAACGCGAAGACTTCCCTCACTGTGGGGATGCGATCCGCCAGCGCGCTCGCATAGAGGCGGCACTGCAGCAGCGACTTGTTGTTCTCGAAGATATCCGCCGCCGGCTTCTTGAATTCGATGATCACCAGCTTGTTGGGCTGGTCGTCGCTGTCCTTGGAGAAGAAGGCCGCGACATCCGGCCGCCGTTGCAACTTGCCTTCGAGGCCGTGCCCGACCTCTTCCAGGATCTGCTGGAGCCGCTCATCGCTGTGGATGCTCGAATAGGAGAGGAACTTGTCGTCGACCAGCCAGACGTTGTTCTCCCGCAGATTCGCACCGTCGCTGCGCTTCGGAAGGATCGCGCTGTGGATCACTTCCTCCACGCAGTCGTGCGGCAGGTTGGCCAGGGAATCGATCACCAGGGCCCGGTGGACGATGAACCGGGCCAGGTCCTCGCTGGCCAGGTGGGAGACATCGTCCAGGGAGACTTCGCGCCCGCTTTCGAGGGCCTCGACCACCTGGTCCTCGCGCCGCGCCTGCTGTGCGCGATACGCCTTGACGATCTCGTCCGCGTCCAGCAGCGCGGCGTTGCCGCCTAGCGACTCCAGGCGGATGAACGGGTAGTACTTCCTCAAACGCCCCAGATTGTTGGACTTGAACTTGTCGATGCCGCTGTTCGAGGACCCACGGATGAGCCGCATGCATTCGGCCTCGATACGCGGCATCAGCCGTTCCCGGCTGATCGGCGAGATCATGTCCACATCGTCTTCGGTGCGCGGCAGTTCCAGGCGCTGCCGCTCGATGTTGGAGCGGTCGTTGAAGTAGTTGGAGGTGATGAAGATCAGATGCCGGCAGACATCGAAGCGCCGGCTGATCATGAACTCCTCGATGCAGAGTTCGTCCGCGCACAGCATGGCCGCGATGCCCTTGCGCGGCAGTTCATCCCGGAACAGATAGCAGCGGAACTGCTCGTCCCCGACCGAGAACTCGTGCTCGGCCACCGCCTTGACCTCGTTGCCCGAGAAGACGAACTCGTCGTCGAACGGTTGCCGGGAGTTGTGGCGGAAGGTCACCGAGATCTGATGCCCTTGCCGCGCCTTGAGGAAGAGCAGCAGGCGCAGGTCGTCGCAGATCGAGTTCACCAGCTTGGTGACCTGCGTGTTGATCCGCTCCTTCAGGTCGCGCAGGACGATCGCCGTGCGCGACGGTCCCGCGACATCGACATACCGCACATCCTCGAGCGTGAACTCCGGCGTGTAGCTGAACTGGACCAGGCGCTCCGGAAGCTGGCTCTCGATCTGGACCACCCGGGCGTACTTGAGGAACGCGAGCCGACCCACGCCCTTCCCGCCGATCTCATCCTTGTGACCGGTGCAGATCTCGTCGAAGTACTGGAGGTTCTCGTGCGTGAACCCTTCGCCGTCGTCCGCGATGGTGATCTGCTCCAGCACGCGGCGCACCTCGGTGCCCTGGAACAGCTCGCCGTTCTTCTCCGAGAAATGCAGATCCACGGCGATCTGGCGTCCGCCGGCATGGATCGAGTTGGTGATGGCCTCACGGATCACGTCGCGGGCCGAGACCCCGCCGCGGTAATGCTCCGCAATGAATTTCCGAAGATTGATCCGGGCCATCTGGTCGTTCCCCGCCTCGACGGCGGCACTTGAATCGAATGATCTTACGGCCGTTCGACAGCGTCGGATTCGAAGCTACTGTGCGCTCAGCGCCAGATCGACGCGCGGCGTCCAGGCCTTGTCCTTGTCGGCGCCGCGCTCGTCGTCCTTCGCGTGCAGCTTGGGCGACGCCAGGAACATGCGCGCGTTCGGCACGCCGCGCTCGAGCAGCGCGTCGCGCACCGCGACCGCGCGCTGCAGGGCGAGCTCGCGCAGCTGCTCGTCGGTGACCGTGTAGCTGTCCATCAGCAGCTCACGCATCTGCGCCGCCGGGATGTCCTTGGACAGCCCGATGAAGTTGCGCGGCTTGTTGGGCAGCTTGGCGTTGTCGTAGACGACCTTGAGCAGCCGCGCGCGCTGCGCGTCGTCGAGCACGACCGGCGCCTGCGCGTCGGCGGCTGTCGACGGCCCCGAGGCACCCGAGGCCGCTGCGCTCGCCGCAGCCGGTGTGCCGACCGCCTGCGTGACCGCCATGCGACGCAGCTCGCGGCGGCGTTCGGCGATCAGCGCGTCTTCGAGACGGGCACCCTGCGCGGCGCGGCGCTCGCCGTCGGGATCGACCCAGCCGGTGATGCTCAACTGCAGCGCCGGCTTGTCGGCCAGCACCTTGGTCAACGGCTCCAGCTTCTTCGCCGCCTCGGGCTGCAGCGCCGCCGTGCCGGGTTTGAATTCGAGCTGGCTCATCTCGGCGCCGCCGCCCCCGCCGGACAGCAGCGAGAACGGCGCCGTCAGCGCCTTGGTCAGCAGGTTGACGATCAGCTTCACCACCAGGCTGCCGACGCTGAACTCCGGATCGTTCAGCGAGCCGCTGACCGGCAGGTTGACGTCGATGACGCCGTCGCTGTCCTTGAGCAGCGCCACCGCCAGCTTGACCGGCAGCCGGGTCGCCGTCGGGCTGTCGATCCGCTCGCCGAAGGTCAGCTGGTTGAGCACGATCTTGTTGTCGGCCTCCAGGCGGCCGCCGGGCTCGATCTGGTAGTGCACCCGCGTGGACAGCTTGCCGCGCTCGATCGCGTAGCCCGCGTACTTGCCGGCGTAGGGCGACAGCGGCGCAAGCTCGATGTCGGTCGCGCTGGCGGTGATGTCCAGCGCCAGCGGCGCCCCGCTCGGGTTCAACTGGCCGCTGATGTCCAGCAGCCCCGTGCCCTCGACCTTGCCCTTGAGCTGCAGCGGCGCCATCGCCGCCGATCCCGCCGAGAACGCGCCCAGCGTGCCGGTCAGCTCGCTGAGGTTGGCGCTGTAGTTGGGCTTGATGAAACGGTCGTTGAAATCGACCTTGCCACCGTTGACCCGGGTTTCGGCAATGCTGATCCGCAGCGGCGGATTCCCATTTCCGTTCCCACTCCCGGCTGCGGACGCCGCGGCCGACGGGTCAGCCGCCGGGTTGGGCGCCGACGTCGCGCGGGCCACCGTCGCCGCCACCGGCGCGGACGCTGCCGTCGTGCCCGCCACGGCGGCCACCGCCTGGCCCTGCTCGGTCTGGTTCAGGTCGCGCAGGTTCAGGCGGCCCTGCTCGTTGATGATCAGCCGCGCGTAGAACTCGTCCAGCACGGCCTGCTGGATCTTCACGTCCGGCGCACCGCCCGGCGCCAGCGTCACCCGCAGCCCGCCGAGCTTCAGACCCTGCCAGTTCAGCAGCTCTTCGGCGGAACGGCGTCTGCCGTCCTGCAGCCGCGCCTGGCGCAGCCGGAGGTCGGCGATCACCAGCTCGCCGCCGGCGCGCACCGAGGGCCCCTTGGGCGTTTCAGTGAACTCGAAACCGCCGCGCATCGAGCCCTCGGCGCGCTGCAGATGAATACCGATCGACGGATCGAGGTAGGGATCGGCCCAGTGCAGCGGCAGGTGCTCGGCGGTGAGGCGTCCCGAGGCCTTCAGCGGCGCCAGCGCCAGTTGACCGTCCCAGCGGAACTTCGGCACCTCGCGCAGGTTGCGGCGCGTGGCGTCGGGCCGACGCAGCGTGGCGCCCAGTTGCACCGGCAGCGGCTTGCGGAGCTGGCGGCCATCCCAGTCGATGCCGGACACCTTCAGCATCAGGTCCTGCACGCCGATCGGGCGGGCGGGCTCGTCGTCCAGCACGTGCGTGGCCAGGTCGAGCAGGGTCGCCTCGCCGCCTTCGACAGCGACCTCGGCGATCTGCGCGGTCCAGAGGGTGTCGTTGGCCGGTGCTGGCGTCATCGCAGCCGCCGGAGTCGCGGGCGCGATCGTGCCCGCGACAGGCCCTGCCGCCCCTGCTGTCGCCGGGCGTTGGAGCACCTCGGGAACATTCAGCGTCAAGCGATCGCCACGTCCCTCCGAGGCGCGTCGGCGGGAAGCCGCCGCCACGCCGAGATTCGCCGTCGCAGTCCCCTGCCCGCTCGCCACCGGCGTCGACGTCGCAGCGCCCATCCAGGCGTCCCAGCTCCACTTCCCGGCCTTGTCCCGGCCCATCTGGACCTTGGGCGCCACCAGCGCAAGTCGACCGGCCGTCAGCTTGCGGCTGCCCAGCGCGAGCTCCGCCTGATCGAGGCTCAGTTGCTTCAATGCCAGCACCGGCTTCTTGCCGTCGGCCAGTTGCACGTCGTCGAGGCTGAGCGCCTTCAACGAGAGCTTCAGATCTTCGCCAGTGGGGCCCGCGCGCACGGCGCCCTGCGTCGCGAAGCGGCCTTGCACCGACAGCGGCGTCGCCGCCTTCAGATACGGGGCGAAGGCTTCCAGCGCGAGGTCCTTCAGCGCCCAGTCGAGCGCGACGCCCGCTGCGCCGAGTTCGCCCTTGCCGCTGAAGGCAGCCGGGGTCTTCTCGCCCTCCGGCGACAAGGTCGCGGCGATCTCCACCGGCGCCGCCTTCGCGGCCAGCGGCCACGACAGCGCGCTGCCCTTGACCGTCAGGCCGTCGACGCTCCACCGCGCCACGGGACGGAGCGTCTCGTCGGTCCAGCCGACGCGACCGCCCTCCAGCGCCAGTTGCCGCACGCCGACGCGCCAGGGCGTCGCGCCTTTGGCCGGCGTCGTCGCGGGAGCCGACGACGGAGCCTTCGGTACCTCGGCGACGGCCTGGGTTGCCGGCATGTCCGGCAGCCACAGGCGGCCCTGCGCGTCCCGGCCCATCAGCAGCTCCGGCTGCTTCAGGCTCACCGCGCCCAGCAGCACCTGCCGCTTGAGCGGCTGCACGTCCGCCAGCTCGACGCTCAACGCCTGCCAGCGCAGCCAGTCCTCCCAGCCGCTGTCCGCTCCGGCACCCGCGCGTCGCTGCAAGGACAGCTCCCGCACCGAGGTCCGGCCGCTGATCTTGACCTCGGGGGACTGCTTGGGCGGCTGCTTGAAATCCAGCGTCAGCTGCGAATCGACCAGCCCCTTGGCCAGCCGCATCGCCAGCTCCTTCGGCCAGTACGCGCGGTACGCCGACAGGTCCAGCGCGTCGAGCTTGACCGTCATGCTCGCGCTGCGCGTCTCTGCAAAGGGCTGCACCTGGCCTTCGCTCTCGAAACCGACGCCGTTCAGGCGTCCGGACAAGCGCGGCTGCACATGGACCTCGACGTCCGCATCCAGCGTCGACAGGAACGGGATGCCCAGGTGGAGCGCCTTGAGCTCGTGGACCATCCCGGCCGTGCGATCGTCCAGGCGGAACTCGCCGTCGGTCAGCTCGATGTTGTAGAGCGCGGCCTCGGCGGGGCCGTCGTCGGCCGTGGGCGGCGCCTTGGGCGCGGCGGCCAGCTTCGCGCGGATGTCGTCCAGGTCGGTCTTGCCGTCAGGCAGCAGCGCGACGCGCACCCTCGGCGCCTCCACCGTCAGCGACGACAACACCGGCGCCAGGTGCCAGAGCGAGCGCGGCGACAGCACCGTGCGCACGCGCTTCACCTCGAACAGCGGCGGCGCCTCGGCCGTCGGCCCGGCGATCTTCAGGTCGTCCAGCGCGAGGGCCAGCCGCCACGGCGTGAAGCTCGCGCCGCCCAGCGTGACCGGTCGCCCCAGCTGTTCCGAAGCGATCCTGACGCCCGCCCGCTCGATCCACATCGGCAGCGCCACCCACGCCACCAGCAGCAGCGCAACGACGGACAGCACCAGACCCACGAGCACGCGCAGCGCGCGCCGCGGCCAGACCGGAAGAGCAGAGAAGAACACGAAGGGCAGCCGGCGAAACCCGGACGAGTCGTCAAGGAAGCTGATTATGCTGGCGGGCCTCAACACCTGACACCGATCCCCGGCTCTCGATGAACGACCTGATACATGCGGTCGCAGCGTTCCTGCTGCCGCCCACCGGCGCCTTTCCGCTGCTGCTCCTCGCCTGGTGGCTGCGGCACCGCCGCCGCTGGATCTCCGGCGCGCTCTTCGCGACCGGATTGATCGCCGTCTGGATCGGCAGCACCGAGCTCGGCGCACTGTGGCTGCAGGACCGGCTGCTCGGGCCGCAGCAGGCCGTCCGGATCGAACGCCTCAAGGACGTGCCGCCGAAGCAGACCATGATCGTGGTGCTTGGCGGCGGCGCCCGAAAGCTGATGCCGGAATACGGCATCGCCCAGCTCAAGCCCATCTCGATCGAGCGGCTGCGCTACGGCATCTGGCTGTCGCGGCAGACCGGCATCCCGATGATGTTCACCGGCGGCACGCCGCGGGACTCGTCGGACGAGCGCATGACCGAGGCCGCGTTGGCCGAACGCACGGCGTCGCAGGAATTCGGTTTCACGCTCGCGGCCAAGGAAGACCGTGCCACCGACACGCGCGAGAACGCGCGCTTCACGGCCGAGCTGCTGCGTGGCCAGTCGATCCGGCGCGTCGTGCTGGTGACGCACGACGTCCACATGCGCCGCTCGCTGCGCGCCTTCCGCGAGGCACTGCCACCGGAGGTGGAAGTGGTCCCCGCCCCGCTGGGCCTGGCCTTGCCGGGCTTTGAATGGCGCGATCTGCTGCCTTCGCAGGAGGGCATCTCCCGGGCGCGGTATCTGGGCTACGAATGGCTGGGCAACGTCGGAGGCCATTGACCCGACCCGAACGGACCAGAACGGAACGGAACGGAAACCGGCGCCCCAAATAGAAACCCCCTCCGCGCCGGGCGTGCCGGACGAGGAAGGGGTGGGCGGACCAGCCGCCTTTGGGGCTCCGCAGCGAACTGCCGCAGGGCTCCTGGCGCGCAGAGACTGCGCCAGTTGAAGTGCCGGAAAGGCCCGACAACCTTAGGCAGGCGCGACGGCGCTTTCAAGCGGCCATCGCCAGAACGGGTAGTTTCCTAGCCCCCGAACAAACGCTGATAGAGATCCGCCGCACGGGCTTTCTGCTCAGCCGGCATCTCGATCACCCGACCCCATTCGCGCGGCGTCTCGCCCGGCCACTTGTTGGTCGCGTCCAGGCCCATCTTCCCGCCCAGCCCGCTGACCGGGGAGGCGAAGTCCAGGTAGTCGATCGGCGTGCCCTCGACCAGCGTCGTGTCCCGCACCGGATCCATGCGCGTGGTGATCGCCCAGATCACGTCCTGCCAGCTGCGGATGTCCACGTCCTCGTCCACGATCACGATGAACTTCGTGTACATGAACTGGCGGAGATAGCTCCACAGACCGAACATCAGCCGCTTGGCGTGTCCCGGATAGGCCTTCTTGATGGAGATGACCGCCATCCGGTAGCTGCAGCCTTCGGGCGGCAGATAGAAGTCGACGATCTCCGGGAACTGCTTCTGCAGGATGGGGACGAACACCTCGTTCAGCGCCACACCCAGGACCGCCGGCTCGTCGGGCGGCTTGCCGGTGTAGGTCGAGTGGTAGATCGCGCCGTCGCGCTGCGTGATCCGGTTGACCTCGAAGACGGGGAACCAGTCCTGCTCGTTGTAATAGCCGGTGTGGTCGCCGTACGGGCCTTCCAGCGCGTGGAGGTAGCCGCCCTTCTCCTTCAGCGGGATGCCGTCCTCGCTGTGGCCGGTGAAGCCCGGCGCGGCCGGCGGGATGTGGCCTTCGAGCACGATTTCCGCCGTCGCCGGCACCTGCAGCATGCGGCCAGCCTCGCCGACGTTGGTGTCGGCGACTTCGGTCCTCGAACCGCGCAGCAGGCCGGCGAACTGGTATTCAGACAGCGTGTCCGGCACCGGCGTGACCGCGCCCAGCGTCGTCGCCGGATCGGCCCCCAACGCCACGGCGATGGGGAACGGCTGTCCCGGGTTCGCGATGCCGAAGTCGCGGAAATCCAGGGCACCGCCGCGATGCGCCAGCCAGCGCATGATCAGTTGCCGCTTGCCGATCAACTGCTGTCTATAGATACCGAGGTTCTGGCGCAGCCGCGGGTTCGCGATCTTCTGCGGCCCCCGCGTCACCACCAGCCCCCAGGTCAGCAGCGGGCCGACGTCCCCGGGCCAGCAGGTCTGGATGGGCAGGCGCTTGAGGTCGACGTCGTCGCCCTCGATCACCTGCTCCTGGCAGGCCGGCCGCTTCACCAGCGACGGCTTCATGTCCCACAGCGCCTTGCCCATCTGGGCCAGCTTGCCCACGTCGCGCAGGCCGCGCGGCGGCTCCGGCTCCTTCAGCGTCGCCAGCAGCTGGCCGACCTCCCTCAACTGGGTGGTCGACTCGGCGCCCATGCCCAGCGCCACCCGTTTCGGGGTGCCGAACAGGTTGGCCAGCACCGGCATGCGGTAGCCGGTCGGCTGTTCGAACAGCAGCGCCGGCCCCTCCGCCTTGAGGACGAGGTCGCTGACGGCCGTCATCTCGAGGACCGGCGACACCGGCTCGGCCACGCGGCGCAGCTCGCCCATGGCCTCCAAAGCGCCCATAAAGTCACGCAGATCTCGGTACTTCATAACCCAAAGTAGTTAAGAACAAGGCCCATACGGTTGACGGGTTATTTTTGATCCATAAAATCGCGCCCTGCCCTGACCCCAGGGTTATCCCGGTCTTTGCTGTGGGACGCAAAACCGGTGTGCTGCCAATGGACGCTGGATCGCCCGTCTGTCGCATCAAGAGCCTGGAGCCCTCTGAGAGCCCTCCAGGCCGTCGACGACGCCCGAGCCGGCCCATTATCACCACCCCCAGGTGGCTGTTTCGCGAGTGGACGCTTCGAGCGGCTCGCCAGACGGACACCGGGCGTGGTCGGAGAAAGGAGTCGCATGACAGCGCGTTCAGACCTGCTATCCCTGCCCCGCCAGGCGCAAGCCGCCCTGGTGCTTTTCGTCAAGGACATCGGCCAGGGCCTCCTGGTCGTCAGCCACAACACGCTCGCCCTGGTGGGCTTCGCCGTCGTCGCCGTCGGGCTGGTCTTCGCCAGCCAGGCCGATCTGCGCCAGCAACTGGAAGGCCAGGTGCTGGGATGGCTCAACGCCCGCCACGAGGCGCGCGTCGAGGCCTCCGGCGACGTGCTCGCCCTGATGGCCGAGCCCGACGCGATCAGCCGCGCCACCGCGGTCGATCCGAAGGAGCTCACCCGCCAGCAGGCGCTGGTGGCCAACTACCTGGCCCGGCGCTACCGCGTCGCGCCGGAGCCGGTCAGCCGCTTGGTCAAGGAAGCCTGGGAAGTCGGCCAGCGCGCCCGCGTCGAGCCGACGCTGATCCTGTCCATCATGGCGATCGAATCGGGCTTCAACCCCTTCGCCCAGAGCGCCGTCGGCGCCCAGGGCCTGATGCAGGTGATGACGCGCGTGCATGACGACAAGTACGAGGCCTTCGGCGGCAACTTCGCCGCCTTCGACCCCGTCACCAACCTGCGCGTGGGCGTGCAGGTGCTGAAGGAATGCATCCAGCGCGCCGGCAGCCTCGAGGAAGGCCTGCGCCGCTACGTCGGCGCGGCCAACCTGCCCGACGACACCGGCTACGCCTCGCGCGTGCTGGCCGAGCAGGACCTGCTGAAGGCCGTCGCCCAGGGCCGCAATGTCAGCCCGTCGGCGCCGCGCCCGATCCGCGAGCCGGCGTCCGCACCGGCCTCGACCGGCGAACAGGTCGCCATGACCGCCGTGATGCGCTGATCGTTCGAGCCGCGCCTTCGAGGCGTTTCTGAAAACGGGTTCCCATCGGAACCCGTTCTTCATTGGGCGAAGCCTTCGCCCCCTCTACCCCCACGGCCGTGGGAACAATGTCACGGGATGGCCTGCGCCCCTCGACGGTGCGGCTACACTGCGGGCTTCGCGCAACTGGCGATCAGGGCGCCCTGCCCGGAGACGATCCTGTCTCCGCACAGGCGTCGCCCGAGGTGGGCCACCACCGGGAAGCGCGAACGGCCGGGGACGTCTCCGGCTGTCCGTGCCGTTCGCCTGGGCCGCCGTCGTTCCGACATCCGTCGCCGCCTCGCCGCCTCGCCGTCATCCCGACCCGCGAGCGCGCCGATGCGCTGCCGGGCGGGCGGGCGGCGCCAACCCTTGAGCCGACATCATCATGTTTGACCGCACCCAACAGACCCTCGCCACCGTCGATGCCGAAGTCTTCGCCGCCATCCAGCAGGAGACCCGGCGCCAGGAAGACCACATCGAGCTGATCGCCTCGGAGAACTACACCTCCCCGGCGGTGATGGAAGCCCAGGGCAGCCAGCTGACCAACAAGTACGCCGAGGGCTATCCCGGCAAGCGCTACTACGGCGGCTGCGAGTACGTGGACATCGTCGAGCAACTGGCGATCGACCGCCTGAAGCAGCTCTACGGCGCCGAGTTCGCCAACGTGCAGCCCAACAGCGGCTCGCAGGCCAACCAGGGCGTGTTCTTCGCGCTGCTGCAGCCCGGCGACACCATCATGGGCATGAGCCTGGCCGAAGGCGGCCACCTGACCCACGGCATGGCGCTGAACATGAGCGGCAAGTGGTTCAATGTCATCTCCTACGGCCTGGACGCCAAGGAAGCCATCGACTACGACGCGATGGAAGCGCTGGCGCGCGAGAAGAAGCCCAAGCTGATCATCGCGGGCGCGTCGGCCTACTCGCTGCGCATCGACTTCGAGCGCTTCGGCAGGATCGCCAAGGAGATCGGCGCCTACTTCATGGTCGACATGGCGCACTACGCCGGCCTGATCGCCGCGGGCGTCTACCCGAACCCGCTGCCGCATGCCGACGTCGTGACCTCCACGACGCACAAGAGCCTGCGCGGCCCGCGCGGCGGCATCATCCTGACCAACGACGAGGCGATCGCCAAGAAGATCAACTCCGCGATCTTCCCCGGCATCCAGGGCGGCCCGCTGATGCACGTGATCGCCGGCAAGGCGGTGGCCTTCAAGGAAGCGCTGACGCCCGAGTTCAAGGCCTACCAGCAGCAGGTCGTCGCCAACGCCAAGGTGCTGGCCGACACGCTGATCGAGCGCGGCCTGCGCATCGTCTCCGGCGGTACGCAGAGCCACGTGATGCTGGTGGACCTGCGTCCGAAGAACCTGACCGGCAAGGAAGCCGAGGCCATCCTGGGCGCGGCCCACATGACCTGCAACAAGAACGGCATCCCGAACGACCCGCAGAAGCCGATGGTCACCAGCGGCGTGCGCCTGGGCACGCCGGCGATGACCACGCGCGGCTTCAAGGAGGAGCAGGTCCGCAAGACCGCCCACCTGATCGCCGACGTGCTGGACAACCCGCACGACGAGGCCAACCTGGCCCGCGTGCGCGAGCAGGTGGCCGAACTGACGCGTCAGTTCCCGGTCTACCGCTGAAGCGGGTCCGCGGCGCATGCGATGCCCGTTCTGCGGTCACGGCGACACGCAAGTGTCGGAGACCCGGGAGTCCGACGAAGGCGACGTGGTGCGTCGCCGCCGTCGCTGCCAGTCCTGTGACAAGCGATTCACGACCTATGAGCGCGCGGACATCGCGCTGCCCATGGTCGTGAAGAAGGACGGCACGCGCGCCGAGTTCGACATGGGCAAGCTGCGCGCGTCGATGACGCTGGCGCTGCGCAAGCGGCCGGTGAGCATCGAGCAGATCGACGCCGCGCTGGAGCGCATCCAGGAGAAGCTCCTGAGCACGGGGGTGCGCGAGATCCCGTCGACCAAGCTGGGCGAGCACGTGATGCGCGAGCTCAAGCGGATCGACAAGGTCGCCTACGTGCGCTTCGCATCGGTGTACCGCTCGTTCGAGGACGTCGACGAGTTCCGGCAGTTGATCCGCGACATCTGAGCGAGCGCTGAGTGACGGCTCGGCGAACGCCGAACGAGCGCTGAGTTCGTCAACGCGTGGTCTGGGATCACGCGCCCTTCACGAGCATTTCAGGCGTATCCCCCATCGCCGCCTTTTCGCTCGTGGTCTGCCCGATTTCTCCCCCAAAAGCCGGCCCCCTTCAGCGGGTCGCCGCTTCCCTCCTGAAGGCGAAGCGGAATACGGGCCATCTCCCTAGAGTTCTCAGCAACTCTTCGGGAGATCTTCCTTGCAGCCCTCCGCGTCCCCGCTTCCCCGCCCGCTTCCTTCAGCGTCGGCGGCGCCCGTTGCCCCAGTCGCACCTGCAGCCGCGCCACGTGGCATCAGCCTCATCGAGATCCTGGTCAGCCTCGCGCTCGTGACCTTCGTGGCCCTGCTGGCCGCGCCCGACCTGCGCGACTGGCTCTGGCGCCAACGGCTCGCGAATGCCGCGCAGGCCGTCCTCGGCGACCTCCAGCTCGCCCGCAGCGAAGCGATCCAGGGCGCGCGCAATGTGATCCTGCGCTTCGGCGGCGATGCGTCCGCCGTCAGCGGCAGCGGCAGCGGCCGCTGCTATGTCGTGCATACCGGCGCCGTCGCATCGGGCGTCTCCGGCGCCACCGTGCCCGCCACCGCGCCCGCCGCCAACTGCGATTGCCGGCTGGACGCCCCGCCTGTCTGCGATGGCGGCGCGCAGGCGATCAAGCAGACGCGCTGGCAGGGCGGCCGGGGCCAGGCGGAGATCGTCTCGAACGTGCCCTCGATGCTCTTCAGCGGACGCCAGGGGACCGTGTCGGTGAGCGGCACGATCGAGGTCCGCATGACCGGCATCGGATCGGTCCGCCACATCGTCAGCATCACGGGGCGCGTGCGCAGCTGCACGCCCGACGGCGCGCTGAGCCGCCTGCCGAGGTGCGCATGAAGACCCCCACCACCGCGGGCGTCACCGCGAGCACCACCCCGGGCATCACCGAATGCGTCGCCGCGCACCTCAGCGCCCGCATGAAGACGCCGGGCCGGCAGCGGGGCTTCTCGCTGATCGAGCTGCTGACCGTGCTGGCGATCGTCGCCGTGCTGGCGGCGCTGACGCTGCCCGGATTCCGCGATCAGGTCATGAAGGGCCGACGCGCCGAGGCGCGCGAGGCGCTGCAGACCATCCAGCTCGCGCAGGAGCGCTTCCGCTCGCGGAGCGCTCGCTACGCCGACCGGCTGGAGGACCTGGGGCAACCCGCGACGACGAGGAGCAGCCTCTATCGACTGCGCATCGTCCAGGCCGATGCAACGCGGTATCAGGTGGAGGCCGTCGCGCAGGGCAACCAGCTCGGCGATCGCCGGTGCCGGGTGTTGACGCTCCGGCTGGAGCTCGGGGCGACCACCTCGACCGGGTTCGACGACCAGGGTGTCGAGCAGGCCACCGCCTGCTGGCCGCAGTGAAGGGAGCCGAACGATGACCCGAAAGATGACCCGAACGACGAACCAGCGAGGCTTCACCCTGGTCGAACTCATGATCGGCCTGACGATCGGGCTCCTGCTGCTGGCGGGCGCCTTCTCGATGGCCGGTGTCCAGCTCGGCGAGCACCACCGGCTCATGCTGGAGCTGCAGGTCCAGCAGGAACTGCGCGCCACCGCCGAGTTCATCCTGCGCGATGTGCGGCGCGCGGCGTTCTGGGATCGCGCGCAGGACGGCGTCTGGCAGGACGAGACCGACGCCCCGATCCGCAACCCCTTCACCGAAGTTGCCGTGGAGGACGCCGGGCGCCGGGTGAGCTACAGCTTCGCGCGGGATGGCGGTTCGCCCAGCACCGGCAGCGTCCGCGAGACCTCCGGCTTCCGGCTGCGCGAGGGTCGGATCGACCAGCTGATCGCGGGTCGTTACCAGCCGCTGACGGATCCCGACCTGCTGCGCGTGAGCCGGCTGGAGGCGCGGCTCGACGCCCAGGCGCATCCCCTGGACGGCGCCTGCCCATCGACGCTGTCCAGGCGCCTGGTGACCGTCATCGTCGATGCCGAGGCCACGCACGACGCGCGCGCCGGGCACCACCTTGAACTGCTCAGCCAGCTCCACAACGACGCCCTCTCGGGAGATTGCCCATGATCCGACGACAGGAACGCCGGCAGGAACGCGGTCTCGCCACGCTGACCGTGTGCGTGGTACTGCTGGCCGTGCTCGCGCTCGGAGCCGCCTGGGCGGCGCGGCAACTGGTGACGGCGCAGCGCGTGGCGGCCAACGATCTCCGGGCGGCCGCGGCGTCCGAAGCCGCCGAATCGGGCATGGCCTGGGCCCTGGCCCTGCTCAACAGCGGCACCATCGACGACGCCTGCCGACCCGCGGCAATGCGACCAGGGTCGGGGTCGGGGTCGGGGTCGGGGTCGGGGTCGGGGTCGGGGCCGAGCGCCTCGGCGTCGTCGGACTTCCGCAGCCGCTTCCTGCTGATCGGCGCGGACGGGCACTATCACGCCCCGCCGCCGCCGTCGGGATCGGCCGGCTCCGCGACGCCTGCAACGGCCGCAGCGCCGGCCTGCGCCAACTCGGGTCCGCTGCGGTGGTCCTGCCGCTGCGCCCCCACGCCCGGTACGCCGTGGGACGCGACGGCCGGTCCACGCGCCGACGGCGAGGCGCAACCGCAGTTCAGCGTCCGCTTCGTCGACGCGGGCGGGGTCGGACAGCTGAAGCTCATCGTGCGCGGTTGCAGCGACCGGCGCGCGGACTGCGACGACCCTTCCGGCGGACCGATCGGCGTGACGGAAAACGCCCAGCAGTTGGCGCTGCTCAGCGCGCTGCGCCTGCCGCCGCCATCCGCCCTGATCGAAGGGCCGGGCAGCTTCCTTCGGGTCTTCGGTTACCCGTCCAACCGCTACCGGGACCAACCCGCCATCACGCGGCTGCGCTGCACCGACGATTGCAGCGGGCCACTCGCCCAGGCGCTGGCGCGCGGCCGCCGCCTGATCTGGATCGACGGCGACGCCCGCCTGACCCAGTGGCCGGCTTCGGCGCTCGACGGCACGCCGCTGGTGCTGGTCGTCGACGGACGACTGGACCTGCTCGCCGCCGGCCACCCGCAAGGCGTGATCTACGCGGCCAACGGCGTGGATTGGCATCCGCCCGCGGATCAGCCCACGTCGCTGCGCGGGGCGCTGGTCAGCGAGGTCCCCGTGACCAAGGCGGGCTCGGTCCAGTTGATCCACGATGCCGCCGTCCTGTATCGCATCCACCGGCAGATGGGCAGCTTCCTGCCCGTGCCCGGCGGCTGGACACCGACGCGATGAAGACCGACGCGATGAAGACATTCCGCGGATTCACCCTCATCGAAGCCCTGGTCGCGCTGGTGCTGCTGTCGATCGCGGCGGTCGCCCTGATGACGCTGCAGGTCCGGCTGCGCGTCGCCGCAGACGAGGCGCGCCACCACGACCAGGCCCTGCGCCTCGCGCGCAACGAGCTCGAACGCTGGCGCTGGCAGCCTGCCGCGCCCGCCCCGACGCTGAACTGGGAAGGACCGGACATCGGCTTCTCCGTCGCAGGCAGCGCGACGCTCACGGACGACGCCTTCGGCCGCGCCGACGGGGACGCGCCGGACGCGGGATCCGTCGCCCTGCCCTTGCGCCCCGTGCGGCTGCGCGTGCAATGGACGGACCGCACCGGCCAGGCCCGGTCCGTCACGCTCGACAGCCTGCTCCCCCTCAACGATCCGGCCCTCTCCGGATGGCTCCAGTTGCCCCCCGGTTCGCGCCGCTAGACTCCGCGCCATGCAAGAAGTCCGACTGCCTCCCCCCTCCGACGCACACGCCCCGTCGCCGATGTCACGCGACGACCGCTGGATGGCCCAGGCCGTGCGCCTGGCCCAGGACGCCGTCGGCCTGACCGATCCGAACCCGCGCGTCGGCTGCGTCATCGTCGACGGCCAGGATCGCGTGCTCGGCCAGGGTCACACGCAGGCCGCCGGCCAGGCCCATGCCGAAGTCATGGCCCTGCGCGATGCCCAGGCCCGGGGTCAGGACGTGCGCGGCGCCACCGTGTACGTCACGCTGGAACCCTGCGCCCACCACGGGCGCACACCGCCCTGCTGCGACGCCTTGATCGCCGCCGGCGTCGGACGGGTCGTCGTGGCGCTCGGCGACCCCAATCCGCAGGTCGCCGGCCAGGGGCTCGCGCGCATGCGCGCCGCCGGCATCGCGACGGAGGTGCTAGCGACCGGCCACCCCAGCGCCGTCGAGGCGCGAGAGCTCAACATCGGCTTCCTGACCCGGATGCAGCACGGACGCCCCTTCGTGCGGATGAAGATCGCCGCGTCCCTCGATGGGCGGACGGCGCTCTCGAACGGCGTCAGCCAGTGGATCACCGGCCCCGAGGCGCGCCGGGACGGCCATGCCTGGCGCCGCCGTGCCGGCGCGGTGCTGACCGGCATCGGCACCGCGCGTGAGGACGATCCGCGCATGGATGTCCGGGATGTCGAGACCGTGCTGCAGCCGCAACGCGTGCTGATCGACTCCCGCCTGGAGCTGGATCCGACCGCGCGGCTGCTGGCGCCGCCCGGGCAACTGCTGATCTATCACGCGCTGGCCGAGCCCGGCGAGCGCGGCGCCGCGCTGGCGGCCCAGGGGGCCGAACTGGTGTCCGTCGCCGACCCGGTCAGGGGCAAGGTCGACCTCGGCGCGGCGATCCGCGACCTGGGCCGTCGCCAGGTCAACGAGCTCCACATCGAGGCCGGCTACAAGCTCAACGGCTCGCTGCTGCGCGCCGGGCTGATCGACGAACTCCTGATCTACATGGCGCCGATGCTGCTGGGCGAAGGCCGCGGCATGGTCGACCTGGGCGGCCTGACGGCGCTCTCCGGCGCGCCGCGCTTCCGGATGGTCGACTGCCGCCCGGTCGGGGGCGATCTCCGACTGCGGCTGAGACCGGAGGACCCGGAGGCGGGCTCCGCGACGTCGACGGCTCCCCCCGTGTGACCACGCGGCCCTCCCGGCCGTTCCCAGGAACCCCGCGCCCCGGATGACCGGGCCGCCCCGCCTACAATCGCACCCATGCCTATTTCACCGATTCCCGAGCTGGTCGCCGAGCTGGCGGCCGGCCGCATGGTCATCCTCGTCGACGAAGAGGACCGCGAGAACGAGGGCGACCTCGTCCTGGCCGCCGACCACGTCACGCCGGAAGCGATCAACTTCATGGCCAAGCATGGCCGCGGCCTCATCTGCCTCACCCTGACCCGAGAGCGTTGCGAGCTGCTGCAGCTGCCGCCCATGGCCACGCGCAACGGCACCAAGCACGGCACGGCCTTCACCGTCTCGATCGAGGCGACCACCGGCGTCACGACCGGCATCTCCGCGGCCGACCGGGCGCGCACCGTGCAGGCGGCGGTGGCCAAGGGCGCGGTCGCGACGGACCTGGTGCAGCCGGGCCACATCTTCCCGCTGCAGGCGCAGGACGGCGGCGTGCTCATGCGCGCCGGCCACACCGAAGCCGGCTGCGACCTGTCGCGCATGGCCGGCCTGACGCCCGCCGGCGTGATCTGCGAGATCATGAACGACGACGGCACCATGGCCCGTCTGCCGGATCTGGAGATCTTCGCCAAGGAACACGGCCTGAAGATCGGCACCATCGCCGACCTGATCGAGTACCGCAGCCGCAACGAATCCATCGTGCAGCGCATTGCGCAGCGTCCGCTGGACACGCGCGAAGGCCGCTTCGACTGCCACGTCTTCCGCGACCGCTCCAACAACGTCCACATGGCGCTGGTGCTGGGCCAATGGCAGCCCGACCAGGAGGTGCTGGTGCGCGTGCACGAGCCCTTCTCGGCGATGGACCTGCTCGACGCCGGCCGCTGCGGCCACAGCTGGCCGCTGCCGCAGGCGCTGGCGGCGATCCAGCGCGAAGGCTCCGGCGTCGCGGTGCTGCTGAACTGCGGCGAGGACGCGGACGCGCTGCTGGCACGCCTGCAGCCGAGCGCCTCGGAAGACACCCGCCAGACCATGGACCTGCGCACCTACGGCGTGGGCGCGCAGATCCTGCGCGAACTCGGCGTGCAGCGGATGAAGCTGCTGGGCAGCCCGCGCCGCATGCCGAGCATGACCGGCTACGGGCTGGAGGTGACCGGCTTCCAGGCCGCCCAGGAAGGTGCCCGTGGCGGCGCCGACGACAAGAACTGCTGAAGGGCCGAGGACCGCATGCAAGGATCTGACAAGGGTCAATCGACCCGACTGGACGGACGGGGTCTGCGCGTCGGCATCGTCCAGGCGCGCTTCAACGACGAACTCACGACGGCGCTGGCCAAGGCCTGCCTGGGCGAGCTCGCCCGGCTGGGCGTCCAGGACGCCGACATCCGGCACGTGACCGTGCCGGGCGCGCTGGAAGTGCCGGTGGCGCTGCAGGCGATGGCCGAGAGCGGCAAGTTCGACGCGCTGGTCGCGCTGGGCTGCATCATCCGCGGCGAGACCTACCACTTCGAACTGGTCGCCAATGAGAGCGGCGCCGGTGTGACGCGCCTGGCACTGGACTACCGCCTGCCGGTCGCCAACGCGATCCTGACGGTGGAGAACGAGGAACAGGCCTGGGCGCGGGCCGAAGACAAGGGCCGCGATGCCGGGACCGTTGCCGTCGAGATGGCACAGCTGCTGAAAGAACTCAAGTGAACAACAACGACAACAACCCCGCCGGCAAACCCGCTTCCAAGAGCGGCAACACAGGCGGCAACACGGGCGGCGGCAAGCCGGCCGCCAAGAAGGCGCCGGCCAAGTCGGCCCGCCGCCGTTCGCGCGAGCATGCGCTGCAAGGCATCTACCAGTGGCTGGTGACCGGCGACGACCTGGGCGTCATCGACGCGCACACGCGTGAGCAGGAAGGCTTCGAGAAGGCCGACCGCGGCCACTACGACAAGCTGTTCAACGGCGCGATCGAGGAAGCGGCCGATCTGGACGCGGTGCTGGCCCGCCACGCGGACCGCAAGACGACCGAGCTGTCCCCGATCGAGCATGCGATCCTGATGATCGGCGCGTACGAGTTGAAGAACTGCATCGACATCCCGTACAAGGTCGCGATCAACGAGGCCGTCGAACTGGCCAAGTCCTTCGGCGGCACGGACGGCCACAAGTACGTCAACGGCGTGCTGGACCGCGCCGCCATTGATCTGCGCCCCGTCGAGGTCAAGTCCGTCCGCGGTAGCTGATCTCCGTCGTCTGACGACCAAGGCCCGGATGGCATTCGCCTCCGGGCCTTTTCTCTTTCAGGGCCTGGGCACCGCAGGGGGATGAACCACCGACGCAACGACAGGTGCCGGCGCCAGATTGACGCGCGCCAGCAGGCCCGTGCCGACCCAGGCGATGCACGGCCCGATGCCGGCAAGAATGAGGCCGGCGGCCCAGGCGGCGCCCTTGTTGTACGAGCCCTTGTGGAGCAAGGTGTCGAGCTTTTTGTTGGTCTCCTCGAAACCCTTGTCGACCTTGGCTTCAAGCTTGTCAATGCGGACGTCGAGCTTGTCCATCCGAACATCGAGCTGATCGATCCGACCCTGCATGGCCCGGCTCTCCACCTTCAGCTCCGTAACGTCGTCGCTCAGCGCGGTCATGCGCTCGACCAGATAGACATTCAGGTGGAAACCTTGGCGGTCCGCTGCGCGGGCCAGGACGAGCTGTTTGTTGACCTGGTTGCGAGACCGACGATGGGGCTGCGCGCGGGACGGATCGATGTACGGCATGGAGAGGCTCATGACGGAGGCCTTTCAGGACTGGGAAATAAGGAGGGGGAGTTGCGGCTGGAGAGGCGATTAGTTTCCGCCTGCCACGATCCCGGGACATTGACGCAGCCCTGCAACGACATCGAATCCGTCAAAGAAACGGCGCACCTCCGCTCAACTCGCGCGCCCTCGCCACACGCTCACCAATCCCGCGACCAACGCGAATCCCGCAGCCATCGCCAGCCCTGCATGCGACGCCCGTGACGCGGGCAGCCACGTGAACAGCAGCCCCATCAGCAGGCTGCCCAGCGTCTGACCGGTGAGGCGCGCCACGCCTTGCGCGCCGCCTGCCGCGCCGCTGCGCTCCTTGGGCGCGGACAGCAGCATGTTGCGGTTGTTGGGCGTCTGGAAGAAGCCGAATCCCAAGCCCGCCAGCGCGGTGAAGACGATCAACGGCGGTCGCGGATCCGCCTGCACCGGCCACGCCGCGCAGAGCGCGAGTCCCGCGGCCAGACAGCCCGCCCCCGCCGCGCAGAGCCAGGCCGTCGGCAGACGGTCGGCCATGCGGCCGGACAGCGGTGCGGCCGGACAGCGGTGCGGCCAGCATCACCGCCAGCGGCCACGGCGTCATCAGCAGGCCGGTCGCGAGCACGCTCAGTCCCAGCACGTGGTGCATGTAGAACGGCAGCGCCACGTAGCTGGCCATCTGCCCGGTGAAGCAGCACACCGACGCGATGATCGACATCCGGAACGACGGCGAGCGCAGCAGGTCCAGCGGAATCAGCGGCGCCGCGCGCGGCAGCTCGCGGCGGACCAGCAGCGCGCCGCAGACGATGGCCGCAATCAGCAGCGCGCCGCCCTCCATCGGCCTGGCCAGCACCTGATCGCCGCCAAGCACGAAGGCCGCGAACATGCCCGCGTTGAGCGCAACGCTCACGACGTCCAGCGGCCGGCGTGTACCGGGCGTGTCGGGCAACCCGCGGGCGGCGATCAACACGAGCAGCCCGACCGGCAGGTTCACCGCGAACAGCCACGGCCAGCCGGCCACCGACAAGATGGCCGCGCCGATGGCGGGCCCGGCGGCCGACGCCCCTGCGACGGCCAGTGCGTTGTACGCGATGGCCTGACCGAGCAACCGCTTCGGATAGGTGAAACGCAGCAGCGCCAGACCGAGCGGCATCACCGCCGCGCTGCCCAGACCCTGCAGGCAACGCCCCGCCACCAGCCACCCCAGCGAGGGCGCCAGCGCACACAGCGCCGACGCCGCGGTGAACAGCGAGACGCCCGCGACGAAAACGCGTCGATAGCCGAGCCGTTCGCCGAGCGCCGACGCCGGCAGCAGGAACATCACCACCGCCAGTTGATACGCCGTCGCGACCCAGATCGCATCGGCGGGCGAGCTGTTCAAGGTCTGCGCGATGTTGGGCAGCGCGACGTTGGCGATCGCGCCGTCCAGCACGACCAGCGCGATCGCGCCGAGCAGTGCAGCGACCGCGGCATGCCGGCGCGGCAGCGGGACGCCGTCGGGATCAGACTCGGAAGCGGACGAAGCGGGCAGCGTGGCGGACATCGGGACGACGGCTCGGAAAGGGATGCGTTCAGCATAGGAGCCACCCGGCGACGCGACCAGCGCGCCGGGCGCAGGGAGTCCCTGCACCGGACGCCATCCGCACTGCTCGCGCGCGTGCTAGCGTGCCGCGATGGCCGACATCGATCTCAACCTGCTCACCGCGCTGGATGCGCTGCTCGCCGAAGGCAGCGTGGCGAAGGCCGCCGAGCGGCTGCGGCTCAGCGAATCCGCGATGAGCCGCACGCTGGCCCGTCTGCGCGAAGCCACCGGCGACCCGCTGCTTGTGCGCGCGGGCCGCACGATGGTGCCCACGCCGCACGCGCTGGCGCTGCGCGAGCAGGTCCGGGAGTTGGCCCAGGGCGCGCGCGCCGTGCTGCAGCCCGCCGGGGCGGGCTGGGACCTGCGCCGGCTCCAGCGGACCTTCACGCTGCGCGCGAACGACGGCTTCATCGAGGCTTTCGCGCCGGCGCTGGTCGCCCGCGCGGCCGAGGAGGCGCCGGGTGCCTGCCTGCGTTTCGCGCCAAAGCCCGACAAGGACGTGCGCCCGCTGCGCGAAGGCCTGATCGACCTGGACATCGGCGTGCTCGGCGAGTCCGGTCCCGAGGTCCGGATCCAGGCGCTCTACCGCGACCATTTCGTCGCCGCGGTCCGCGCGGGTCACGCGCTGCTCGACGAGCGTGAACTCGATGCAGCGCGTTATGCGGCCTGCGCCCACGTCGTGACCTCGCGCCGAGGCCGCCGCGCCGGACCGGTGGACGAGGCGCTCGCCGCGCGGGGCCTGGAGCGCCGCGTGGCGGTCGTCGTGCCGAGCTTCCGCGCGGCGCTGTCGATCGCGGCCGCAACGGACCTCGTGGCGCTGGTGCCCTCCTCCTTCTTCCGGGCGGACATGGCCCACGGGTCGCTGCGCTCCCTGCCGCTGCCGGTAGCGACCGAACCCATCACCGTGTCCCAGATGTGGCATCCGCGCCAGGACAAGGACCCGGCGCATCAATGGCTGCGCGGCGTGGTGTTCGACCTGTGCCGGTCGACCGCGTCGACCTGATCCCACATCGCCACCGCTCCCACCTGCCCCTCCCTTCAACCCGCTCAACGTTGCTTCTCATGTCCCGACTCAATATCGCGATCACCGGTTTCGGCGGCATCGGCCGCAAGGTCGCTGAACTGCTCTCGGTCCGCGCCGAACGTTATCGCCAGCAATTCGACCTGGACGTCCGCATCGTCGGCGTCTGCGGCTCTTCAGCCGGTCTCATCGAAGAAGACGGATTGACGCCCGAGGCGCTGGCGGATCGTTCCAGCTATACACCCGGCCTGAGCGGCGACACCTTCATCGAGCAGGTTCCCGCCGACCTCCTGATCGAAGCGAGCCCCACCGACTTCCGCACCGGCGGCGCGGCGCTCGGCTACATCCGGACCGCGTTCCGCCGCCGGATGCACGTGATCGCGATCTCCAAGGGGGCGCTCGTCCACGACTTCCCCGGGTTGCATGCGCAGGCGTCCCGTCAAGGACTGGCCCTCAAGGTCAGCGGTGCCGCGGGCTCGGCGATGCCGACCGTCGACCTCGTCCAGTACAACCTGGCGGGCTGCGAGGTGAAGTCGCTCTCGGCCATCGTGACCGGCACGACCAACATCATCCTGTCCGAGATGATGGACAGGGAATGCAGCTTCGCCGACGCGCTCGCCGAAGCCCAACGCCTGGGCATCGCGGAATCCGATCCGACGCTGGACACGCACGGCTGGGACACGGCGTGCAAGATCGCGATCCTGTGCAGCGCCGCCTTCGGCGACGTCATCGACGTGCAGGCGATGAAACGCCAGGGCATCGACCACGTGACGCTGGACGACGTCCGTCGCTGGAAGGTGCAGGGCGTCATGCCGCGCCTGGTCGGCCGCGTCGACCGCTCGGCCGGCGTGTGCGACGCGTCGGTCGGCATCGAGCTGTGCGGACCGGACCACCCGTTCGCGCGAGCCCACGGACGCGCGAAGGCGGTCCACGTCGTCACCGACCTGATGGGCGAGCTGACGCTCACGGGCGGCGGATCGAGTCCCTACGGCACGGCAGCCGCCGCGCTCAAGGACCTCGAACACATCCTCAGGGACACGCGGCTTGCGCCCAGGCTGCGCAGCCTTTAACCCCCGTCCCGGAACTCCGGATACAGGCTCATCCCGCCGTCGATGAACAGGGTCGTGCCCACGACGTAGTCGGAGGCATCGCTCGCCAGCCACACCGCCGCGGCCGCCACGTCCTCCGGCGCGCCGATGCGCCCGTACGGGATGAGCGACAGCATCTTCTTCCTGGCCGCCTCGTCTTCCACCGACGCGCGATTGATCGCCGTGGCGATGGCGCCCGGCGCGATGGCGTTGACGCGGATGCCCTCCTGCGCCACCTCCTGCGCGAGGCTGCGCATGAACAGGTCGATGCCGCCCTTGGACGCCGCGTAGTTCGCGTGCCCCGCCCACGGAATGAGTTGATGCACGGAGCTGATGTGGACGATCTTGCCGAGCGCGCGTGAGCGCTCCGCCTCCCGCCCCTGCCGGCGGAACAGCCCGACCGCCGCTCGGGCGCAGAGGAACTGCCCGGTCAGGTTGGTGGCGATCACCTCGTTCCACTGGGCCAGCGTCATCTCGCCGATCGGTGCGTCGCGCTGGATGCCGGAATTGGCCACGAGGATGTCGACCCGGCCGAACGCCCCCAGCGCCCGCTTGAACAACCGGTCGACGTCGGGTTCCGATCCGACATCGGCCTTCACCGCGATCGCGCGGCCGCCGGATCGGGTGATGTGTTCGACGACCGCCTCTGCCGCCTCCGCCTGCGAGTGGTAGTTGACGACGACGGCCGCGCCGGCCTGCGCCATCGCCACGGCGATGGCCTTGCCGATGCCGGAACTGGCGCCCGTCACGAGGGCCACCTGTCGATCCAGGATGGATGGATTCAGGAGGGGCTGATCGAGAGTTGGCGCGTTGGGCATGAGGTCCTTTCCGTGGTTCATCGGCCAGGCGCGTGTGCGTCGATGGCCTCGTCCAGCGCGATCGCGGCGCTGATCAACGCCAGGTGGGTGAGCGCCTGCGGGAAGTTGCCGAGGTGCTCGCCGCCGCGCCCGATCTCCTCGGCATACAGCCCGAGATGGTTGGCGTAGGTGAGCATCTTGTCGAAGTGCAGCCGCGCCTCGTCGACGCGCCCGGCCCGGGCCAGGCACTCGACGTACCAGAACGAGCACGCCATGAACGCGCCCTCCTGCCCATGCAGACCGTCGAGGTTGTCCGCGTCCGCGCCGTCCGACGTGGTGTATCGCGCGACGAGGCCGTCCACGCTCAGTTCCCGGCCCACGGCGTCCAGCGTGGACAGCCAGCGCGGATCGCTCGATCCGATGAACTGGACCATCGGCATCAGCAGCACCACCGCGTCCAGCGTCTCACCGCCGCGGTACTGCACGAAGGCCTGTTTCCCGGAATGCCAGAACTCGTCGATGATCTGCGACGCGATCGCGTCGCGCGTCTCGACCCAGCGCAACACCGGCGCCGGGCGCGCATAACGCCTGGACATGCGCAGCGCCCGGTCCAACGCCACCCAGCTCAGCAGCCGGCCCGAGAGGAAATCGCGCCGCTCGCCGCGCATCTCCCAGATGCCGTCGTCGGGCTGGTCCCAGTGCTCGCAGAGCCAGTCGATGCGCGCCGTCAGCCGACGCCAGACATCGATGGACGGCGCGGGTCCGTGCTGGTCGGCCAGGTACATCGCGTCGACCAGCTCGCCCACGACGTCGAGCTGCAACTGGTTCGCGGCGGCATTTCCCACACGCACCGGGCGCGAGCCGCGGTAGCCGGAAAGGTGATCGAGCGCCATCTCCTGCCCGACGCGACGGCCGTCCACGGCGTAGAGCACTTGAGGCAGCGAGCCCTCCTCGTCCTCATCCGCCCGGCCCTTGGCCCAGGCGATGAAGCGGTCCGCCTCTTCGGTATACCCCAGCCGCAGCAGCGCATGCACGGTGAACGCCGCATCGCGGATCCAGCAGTAGCGGTAGTCCCAGTTGCGCACGCCGCCGACGTGCTCGGGCAGACCGAAGGTCGCCGCGCCGATGATCGCGCCGTGTTCGGCAGAACTCAGCAGCTTCAGGATCAGCGCGGAGCGCAGCACGATCTCGCGCCATCGGCCGCGGTAGGACGAGCGCTCGCTCCAGGCCTGCCAGTACCCCACCGTCTCGGTGAACGAGGCCTCCAGGAAGTCATGGAGATCCTCATCGTCGGTCGGCCGCTCGATCACGCATTCGAAGACGAAGCCGACCTCGTCGCCCGCCGTCAGGTCCATCGTGGCGACCACCGCGCCGACCTCGTCGCGATCGACCTGCAGCGGCACCGTGCTGCGCAGTTGCATCGGACCCGGCGACGCCCCCATCGTGAACGACGCCTGCAGGCCGTCGTCGCCGACCTCGGCCTCGCATTCGGCGCGGCCGTAATCGAACTTCGGCTCGCAGCGCATCTCGAAGCGCTGCGCACCGCGAATACAACGCACCCGACGCACCAGGGCGCTCTGCGGACCATTTTGTCGAACCGGCATGTAATCGATGACCTCGACCAGGCCCTCCGCCGACATGTGACGGGTCAGCAGCACGTTGGTGTCGGGCAGGTACATCTGCCGCGTGTGCATCCCGGCGCCGTCCACGGGCCCGATGCTGAAACGCCCGCCGCGCCGCTCATCCAGCAGCGAGAGGAACACGCTCGGCGAGTCGAAGCGCGGGAAGCAGAAGAAGTCGATCGTGCCGTCCGTGCACACCAGCGCCGTCGTGCGCAGATTGCCGATGACGCCGTGCGATCCGATGTCGGGGTAACTCAATGCAACTCCTGCGCCCAAATGCGGGAAGCCCCTGCAATCGGTATTCCCGCATCGCCGTACATTCCGCTCGTTGAAGCACCTGGATGCGGCGCTTCGCACCTCGACACAACGTTTCGCGCCGGTGTTCGCCCAAGTGCACCGGCGTGGCGCGATGACCACGATCACGGTCGCCATTCGCCCGATCATGGCGGCCCTCAACTTTCTGCCAGGAACGCACGTGAGAACTCTCTGTGGGCTGACGCTCTCCCTCCTCTGCGCCACGATGACCGCCACGATGACCGCGGCGATGACCCCGACGACCGCGCACGCCGAAGTGCTCATCGGCCAGACCTCCGGCTTCACCGGCTCGGTCGCGGCCAGCGTCAAGGAAACGACCGACGGCGCCAAGCTCTACCTCGACTCGGTGAACAAGGCCGGCGGCGTGCACGGCGAAAAGATCAAGCTGATCTCGCTGGACGACAAGTTCGATCCGAAGCTGGCGGCGGAGAACGCGAAGACGCTGATCGTCAACGACAACGTGCTGGCGCTGTTCCTCACGCGCGGCACGCCGCACAACCAGGCCATCATGCCGCTGCTCACCGAGCACCGCGTGCCCCTGATCGCGCCCTCCACCGGCGCGATGGCGCTGCACAAGCCGGTGCATCCGTGGCTCTTCAACGTGCGCGCGACCTACCAGCGCGAAGCGGAACGCGCGGTCAAGCACCTGAGCCTGATCGGCATCGAGAAGATCGGCGTGGTCCAGGTCGACGATTCCTTCGGCGCGGACGCGGTGGTCGGCGTGATGGCGGGCTTCGCCGCGGTCGGCAAGACGGCGGCCTTCCTGGAGAAGTTCGACCGCGCCCATCCGGACTTCAAGGCGTCCGTGGCCAAGACGCAGTCGAGCTCGGCACAGGCGGTGATCTTCCTGGGCTCGGGCCAGGCGGTCGTCGACGGCGTGGCCGCGCTGCGAGACAGCGGCTCGCGCGTGCAGATCGTGACCTTGTCCAACAACGCCTCGTCGGGCTTCGTCGCCTCGCTGGGCAAGAACGCGCGCGGCATCATTGTCGGCCAGGTCTTCCCCTACGAGCGCTCGCGCAACGCCGCCATCGTGACCGAGGCGCAAGGCCTGGCGTCCGCCCAGGGCCTGGGCGACATCACGCCGGCCATGATCGAAGGCTTCGCCGGCGCGAAGGTGCTGGTGGAGGCGCTGCGCCGCGCCGGCCCGCACCCGACGCGCCAGAAGCTGCGAGACACGCTGGAGAACATGCAGAAGGTCAACATCGGCGGGCTGGAGATCAGCTACAGCCCGACCGACCACTCCGGCCTGGACTTCGCGGACCTCTCCATCGTGGGCGAAGGCAACCGCTTCGTGCGCTGAGCGGCAGCGTCACGGCGAGGCCGCCCGGCGTCACGGCTCCCCGGGGCCGGTCGGCTGGAGCTCCAGGCTGGTGATGAGACAGCAGGCCTCGCCCAGATGCTCGATGGGTTCGGCGCTCAGGATGACCGGGACGGCTTCGCCGCTGTCGGTGCGCAGGCGCAGTCGCAGGTCGCGGACGCGACCCTGCGTCGCCAGGACGCGATAGAACCGATCCCTGTCTTCCGGCAGCACGCCGTAGGCGTGCGAGGCCGTCGAGGTGCCGAGGATCTCGCCCTCGGACTTGCCGTACCGCTGGCACAGCGCCTGGTTGACCATGACGATGCGCCTGTCCTTGACCGCCACGATGGCCATGGGCACGGGGGCGGCCTGGAACAAGCGCTCGAAGCGGTCCCTGCCGGCGGCGATCTCGCGGTAGTCGCGCTCCCGCGCGCGCCGCGTCTCGACGATGTCCATCGCGAAGGACAGGTCCGCGCCCAGCTCTTCCAGCAGCGCCATCAGTTCGGCGTCGAAGAAGCCGGCCTCGCGGGCGCACAGCATGAGCACGCCCGCAACCTCGTCGCCGCGACGCACGGGAATCCACGCGATGGCGCGGATGCCCTTGTCCACGGCTTCCGCACGCCATCGGCCCGCCTGGGCGTCGAGGACGTAGTCGTTGCTGACGGCGCTCACGCCGCCGCGGAACACGCGGCCGGTGTAGCTGTTCTGGATCTCCGTCTCCCGCAGGTCGAGAGGATCCGGCACGTTGGCCAGCACCTCGGTCGCCGGTCCGGCGAACGCGATCCGGCGGGCCAGGTCGCCGTCCTTCAGATAGACCGTCGCCAGGATGGCGTAGCCCGCGTCGACGCAGATCCGGCAGGCCTCCTGCAGCAGTTCGCGCTCGTCGTCGATGCGCTGCACCATGCGGTTGGCGCGCAGGACACTGGTGAGCACGCGCGTCACGCGTTCCTCGCGGGTGCGTGCGCGGGTCCGCAGCGACCGCTCAAGCCGCAGCCGCCACAACAGGACGACGACGCCGGCGGTCAGCAGCGGGAGACACAGCAGGAGCAGGGGCGAGCCGTTCATTCGACGGGTCCGTCAGGGACACGCCGCCATTGTCGTCGGCGGCGCCGCACCAATTCCGGAGCCCGTGGAACCGAAAGGCTGGACGCTCAGCGCTCGCGTTCCTTCTCCCTCTCCTTTTCCCTTTCCTTTTCCTTCTCAATCTCCCGCTGCTTCGCCTTGTCCTTCACGCGTTGCTTGTCGTGCTCGCCGGCCCGGTCGCCCTCACGGCGATCATCGGCCGACGAGGGTTGACGTGGCGGTGGCGTGCTCGCCGCGGGACGGGGCGCCTGCGTCGCGAGCTCGTGCTGCCGCGCGAGCTCGCGTTCGCGTGCCGCGTCATGGGCATGAGCGGCTTCACGTTCGCGATGGACGTCCTGCTCGCGCTGCGTTTGCTGCTGTTGCGCTTGCTGTTGCGCTTGCTGTTGATGCGGCGTCGTCGGCTGGGGCGGCTGTTGCAGCCCGGGCGCGGGCGCGTGCACGACCGCCGGGAGGGCCGCCGCCAGATGCGCGGCGGCAGGCACGTCGCCCTGGAAGGCTCTGCCGTTCGCCGTCGCGTTGGGCGGTGCCACGATGGTCACGTTGGTGATGGTCGTCTCGTTGCGGACGTTGTTCACCGTCGTGTTGTTGTTGACCACCGAGTTGTTGACGACCGTGCGGTTGATCTGCGTGTTGTTGTTATTGTTGTTGTGCTGGATGCGCATGCCGACGTTGGTCACCGGGGGCGCGCTGACCACCACGGCGGGCGGCGTCCCGACCGGAGCCGGGACGATCAGCCCCGCGCGCGATCCCGGCGGCGGCGGGACGAACACGCCCATCGGTCCCACCGGACGGGCACCGCCGCCGATGGCGATCTGGACCGAGAGATGCAGCCCCGGCGGCGGCGGGACGAATCCCACGCCACGCGCCGCCCAGTAGCCGGAGACGAACACGACCGCGCCGTCGCGATGCTCGTAGTACGGCTGGACCCAGACGTAGTCGGCGCGCGGCGGCGACGACCACCGCCCGACACACCACACCCAGCGGCCCTGCCAGCCCCAATATCCGCCGGTCCAGACCGCGCCCGGATACGGTTGCGGCGGCGGCACCTCGACCAGCATGGGCGGCGGCGCGACGTCGATGAACACGGGCTCCGGCTGCACCAGCGGGGGCTCGACATACACGCTGACGACAGGCGCCGGCGGCGGCGGCGGCGGCAGGGGCGCCCAGGTCGGCGGCGCGCGGTAGGACGCATCGGCATGGACGCTGGTGTGCGTGGGCGCGGCGCATCCGGCGAGGAGCACCGCGAGGACAGCCGCGGCCGGCGCGGCAAGACGGAACGAGTGGCTCATGGGCTTGAAGGGATTGACTGCGATGCCCTTGCCAACGAGGCCCGGAAGGCGATCGTTGACAGCTCTTCCGCCCCATCGGTATCGGCTTGTCAGCCACTTCAACGGGTCGTCAACAGCGCTTCAACGCCGCTTCAACGAAGCTTCAAGATCCCCTCAACGGCGCCTCAGTGCCGCCTCAAGAACGCTCGCGGGTCGTTCCCAGGACGCTCCCAGGATGCATCGGGGCCGCTACGGGAGCCGCTCGCAAACCTCCTATCATTCCGACCATGAAACTGTCCGACCGAGTAGCGCGCATCGCCCCGTTCTACGTCATGGAATGCGCCAAGCGGGCCGACGAGATCGCCCGCACCGCCGTCTGCGATCCGGCGCAGGGCGGCCGGCGCATGATCTACCTGAACGTCGGCGAACCCGACTTCGGCGCCGGCCCCGCCGTCCGTGAAGCCGCCGCGCGCTTCACCGCCGAGGGCCGCATTCCCTACACGCAGTCCAACGGCCTGCGCGCGCTGCGCCAGCGCATCGCCGACTGGTACGGCCAGACGCAACACCTGACCCTCGATCCCGATCGCATCGTCGTCACCGCGGGCGCGTCCGCCGCCTTGCAGCTGGCCTGCCTCGCGCTGTTCCAGAACGGCGACGAGGTCCTGATGCCGGATCCCAGCTACCCCTGCAACCGGCATTTCGTCGCTGCCGTCGACGCCACGCCGGTGCTGGTCCCGTCGACCGCCGAAGAGCGTTTCCAACTCAGCCTCGACCGGCTGCGCGCGCACTGGAACGAGCGCAGCCGCGGCGTGCTGCTGGCCTCGCCGAGCAACCCGACCGGCACGTCGATTCCGCAGCAGGAGCTCGCCGGCATCCACGCCTTCGTGCGTGAGCGCGGCGGCGTCACCATCGTGGACGAGATCTACCAGCCGCTGGGCTACGACGACCGCTACGCCCGCAGCGCGCTGACGCTGGGCGACGACGTCGTGTCGATCAACAGCTTCTCCAAGTACTTCGGCATGACCGGCTGGCGGCTCGGCTGGCTGGTGCTGCCGCCGGCGATGGTGGGCGCGGTCGAGAAGCTGGCGCAGAACCTCTACATCTGCCCGTCGACGATCGCGCAACACGCCGCGCTGGCCTGCTTCGAACCCGCGTCCATCACCGAGTACGAACGCCGCCGCGAGGAACTGCGCCGCCGTCGCGACTTCGTCGTGCCCGCGCTCGAGGCCATGGGCCTGCCGGTGCCCGTCGTGCCCGACGGCGCGTTCTACGCCTGGGCCGACGCCTCCGGCACCGGGCTCTCCAGCTGGGACCTGTGCATGGACCTGATGGAACACGCGCAGGTCGCGCTCACGCCCGGTCGCGATTTCGGCCCGGCCTTCGGCGAACGCTTCCTGCGCCTGTCCTTCGCGAGCAGCATGGACGACCTACGCGAGGCGCTCGACCGCGTGAGCGCCCGCCTCGATCAGCTGAAAGCCAAAGCCTGAAGCCGGCCTGAACCCGGTCTGAACCCGGTCTGACGGCGGCCCGAGGACGGCCCGAAGCCGCCGCGGTGTCGTCCGCTACAGGTTGGTCGGCTTCCGGATGCGACCCGTCTTCGCCAGATCGGCGGGCTGACCGAGACCGGCAATGCCGCCCGCGCCCAGCACCCGCTGATGCGGGTCGTCGGACGCTCGCATCGCCTCGATGCGCCGGGAGGCCAGCCGGGACGCCTGGGACGCCTGCCGGCCCTTGGGCGTGACCGCCGCGGTGGCAAGTTGACCGATGTAATCGAGATCAAATGGGTGCATGGCACATCACGTGATGAACACGAGCCCACAGAGCACGCGGCGTGCCAGCCCCCCACCCGGAATGGGTATCGCGAGCACCGAACCGCGCCTGCGGCTTCCCGGACCGGGTGAGCCCGGCAAACGCCCTATCATCCCGGCATGAGTTCCGGTTCCCCTGACCATCCCGATTCGGATCCCCGCGCCGACGGCGCCGCCGCCACCGTCCCCGCCCTGCTCGGCGGACCGCTCGCCGTCTCCGGCGCCTCGCCTGCGCTGGCCGTCCATCATCACGAGCTGCGCATCTACTGGGAAGACACCGACGCCGGCGGCGTCGTCTTCTACGCCAACTACCTGAAGTTCATGGAACGCGCCCGCACCGAGTGGCTGCGCGGCCTGGGCTTCGAGCAGGAAACGATGCGCCGCGAGGAAGGCCTGATGTTCGTCGTCAGCGACACCGCCCTGCGCTACCTGGCGCCGGCGCGGCTGGACGACTGGCTGCGCGTCAGCGTCGTGCCGGCCGAGGTCGGTCGCGCCAGCCTCGTGATCGACCAGCAGGTCTGGCGCGGCGAACAGCTGCTGACCCAGGGCCGCATCCGCATCGGCTGCGTCGACGCGATCAGCCTGAAACCCGCCCGCATCCCGGCACGCATCCTGCAAGCGCTGCAGCCTGCCCCGGGCACCCCAGGCGCTTCGGGGGCGGTGTCGCCTGCCGACCTCTGACGCCGCCCTCCGCCCTGCCCCCGCCCCTGACACGCTTCTTTGCATGTGGCTGGTCCGTCGTTTGCCAAGGACCCCGCCAGACTTGTCACAATTCCAGGATGGATCCCAGGCCGGGTCCACCGTTGATCCGTTGTTGATCCGTCCTTGATCCCCGACCACCGCCCGTCGACCTCATGAACCAAGACCTCTCCATCGTTTCCCTGATCGCCCACGCCAGCCTCACGGTGCAGCTGGTGATCGCCGCGCTGCTGCTGGTGTCGCTGGCCAGCTGGAGCGTGATCTTCAGCAAGCTCATCTCGCTGGGCCGCATCCGCTCGCGCAACGAGGGCTTCGAGCAGGAGTTCTGGTCCGGCAAGAACCTCAACGACCTCTACAACAGCGTCTCCAACCGCCAGGACGGCGCGCCGCTGGAGCGCATCTTCGCGTCCGGCATGCGCGAGTTCCTGAAGCTGCGCGAGAAGCGCGTGGTCGACGGCGGCCAACTGCTGGACGGCGCCCGCCGCGCGATGCGCGCCAGCTTCCAGCGCGAGCTCGACGCGATGGAATCGCACCTGTCCTTCCTGGCGTCGGTGGGCTCGGTCTCCCCGTACGTGGGCCTGTTCGGCACCATCTGGGGGATCATGCACGCCTTCGTCGGCCTGTCCAACCTGACCCAGGTCACGCTGGCCACCGTCGCGCCCGGCATCGCCGAAGCGCTGGTGGCCACGGCGATCGGCCTGTTCGCCGCGATCCCCGCCGTGCTGGCCTACAACCGCTTCGCGCGCCAGATCGACCGCAACGCCATCACGCTGGAGACCTTCATCGAGGAGTTCTCCAACATCCTGCAGCGCAATGCCGGCCAGCCCGCGCCGGCCGCGCAGCGCTGATCCGGAGCGTCGGTCATGCCCGGAATGTCCTCCCGCAGCGGCTCGCGCCGCCGCACGATGAACGAGATCAACATGGTCCCGTTCATCGACGTCATGCTCGTGCTGCTGATCATCTTCATGGTCAGCGCGCCCCTCATCACCACCGGCGTCGTCGACCTGCCCAGCGTCGGCTCCAGCCGCACGCAGCCGCAGCACGTGATCCAGGTGATCGTGGGCACCGACGAGCAGCTCAAGATCAAGCTCGACGGCGACCAGGACCCGTCGCCGGTGCCGCTCAAGGCGCTGGCCGCCCGCGTCAAGGACGCGCAGAAGGGCGACGCGGCCACGCCGGTCGTGATCTCGGCCGACCGCAACGTGAAGTACGAAGCCGTCGTCAAGACGATGGACGTGCTGCAGCGCGCGGGCATCCAGCGCGTGGGCCTGTCCGTGAAGAACGGCGCCCCCGCCGATCGTTGAGACCGGGAAGCGATCCGCAGCGATGAGCACCATGGTCTCCCGATTCCACCCGGACCGCGATCCCCTGCGGCCGCCGCCCGCGCCCGGGCTGGGGCGCGGCTTCAGTTTCGCGATCGTCGCGCACGTGCTGCTGGTGGCGGCGCTGAGCTTCGGCGTCAACTGGCGCTCGGCGCCGGTGCCGGCGATGGACGCGGAGCTGTGGTCCGCCATCCCGCAGGCCGCCGCGCCCAAGGAACAGCTGCCGACGGAGCAGCAGCCCGAACCGCCCAAGCCGCAGCCCGAGCCCCCGAAGCCGCAACAGCCGACCCCGCAGGAAGTCCAGGCCCAGCGCGACGCCGACATCGCGATCGCCAAGGCCAAGGAGCGCAAGCAGAAGGAAGAGCAGGAGCAGCGCGAGGCCGAGGACAAGCGCAAGCAGGAGCAGCGCAAGAAGGACGAGGCGGACCAGAAGGAACGCGACCGCAAGGCCAAGGAAGAGCAGGCGAAGAAGGACGAGGCCAAGGACAAGGCCGCCGACAAGGCGAAAGCCGAGAAGGCCCGCAAGGAGTCCGAAGCCAAGGCCGAGGCACAGCGCCAGGAGAACCTGCGCCGCATCCAGGGCATGGCGGGCGGCACCGGCGCGCCGGGCGCGACCGGCACGGCCGCGAGGAGCTCGGGGCCGTCGGCGAACTACGCCGGCCGGATCAAGGCCCGCGTGCGTCCGAACATCATCTACAACGATCCGGGCGGCGATTCGAATCCGGAAGCGGAAGTCGAGGTGCGCACGGGTCCTGGCGGCTCCATCATCGGACGCAAGATCGTCAAGTCCAGCGGCCTGCCGGACTTCGACAGCGCCGTGCTGCGGGCCCTGGACAAGACCGAAAGCTTCCCCGCGGACACCGACGGCACCGTGCCCAAGGTGATGATCATCACCTTCCGCCCCAGGGAGTGACGGCCTTCTCGACGTTCTGGACGTTCTGGACGGTCTCGACGCGCGCCAGCCAGCCGCGCGAGACCGCCGCCGACAACCACGCGCTGAAATCGAAGCCGGAGCCGGCGGCCAGGAGCGCGCGCTCCAGGTCGAGCCCGGCACGCAGCGATTCCAGCCAGCGCACGGTCACGCCGTCGAGCGCCATCGACTGAGCACCCCAGCCGTCGCGCCACACCATCAGCGCGGCGCGCGGACCGTCGCCGAAGGACTCGTTCGCCAGGTCGAGCAAAGCCTGCGGACCGGGCGCCCCTCCCCCATGCAGCGCGACATGGTCCGCCAGGACCAGCCGCACCGCGCCGGCCGGCAGCCGGCCGAGCAGCGCCAGCGAGTTCAGGTCGGGCTGCGGATCGGCCAGGCGCGCCACCCGGTGCAGCTCCCATTCGATCCGGGCCAGCGCGGTCCAGAGCGGGGGCAGGCCTTGCGCCTCCGCGCCCGTGAGCAGGCCGATCAGGGCCTCGCCCCATTCGCCCAGGTCGCCGTCGACGGGCGGATGGCGGCGCCAGCAGGCCCAGGCCAGCGACGCGAAGCTGCCGGGCTGGTCCGCCTCCACGCGATCGCGCAAGCGCGGATAAACCGCCGCCAGCGCGCGGTCCGCCTGGGCGCTCACGTGCGCCTGGTAGGCGCGCAAGGCCCGCGGCAGCCCGCCGACGATGCCCGCGGGCGCACGCAGGCCGACCGGCGCCGGCGGCGTGGTGTCCGCGACGGATGGACCGGACGAACCGGACGAACCGGCCGAGCCTGACGAATTCGACGAGCCGGACGGGACCGACGCACCCGGCGCGGTCAGCAGCGCGGCCATCAGCCCGGACTGCAGGACCGCGAGGTCTTGATCGGCGGCGGATGACTCGATCTCGCGCGTCGGCGCCGTCCGCCGCCGTTCCCGTGCCGCGACCTGCCCCTCCGGCTGCAAGCGCTCCCCGCGCGACGATGGTCGCGGCGGCGGCGGTGCGATCTGCTCCCGGTCGAACGCGGCCTGCTCCGTGCGGGCGCGGGCCACCTCGCCGCACAGCGTCGCGAGCGGCGGCAGCGCGTGGTCCCATTCGATCAGGGTCGGTCGCGCGCCGATGTGCGCCAGCGCGTGGCGATACAGCGACCACACCGGCTCGCCGACTGTGCCGCCATGGTCGGCGACCACCATCCCTGCCATCCTGGAATGGCCCGACAGGTGGTACTGCCCCACGACGGCCGGGTTCACGGCGTCCAGCCAGGCGAGGCTCTCCTTCAAGGCCGATTCGTCGTCCAGGCCGCGATTGAGCGCGTTGACGAACAGGCTGTTCAGGTCGAGCAGCAGACCGCAGCCGGTCCGCCCGGCGAGGGCGTTGAAGAAGTCGGCCTCGTGGATCGCATCCTCCTCCCAGGCCAGGTAGGCGCTGAGGTTCTCGATCAGGATCTGGCGGCCGAGGCCCTGCTGCACGGCGTCCACGTGCGACGCCAGCAGCGACAGGCCGCGCTCGCTGAACGGGATGGGCAGTTGCTCGTGCGCGTGGACGGTCGTGAGGCGATGCCGCGCACGGGCGAATCCGGCGTGTTCCGATACCACCGCCGGCTTGACCGCGTCCACCAGCGCACGCACGCGCTGGAGGTGCCGGGTGTCGACGCCGGCCGCCGAGCCCAGGCCCAGTCCGGTGCCGTGCAGGCTGATCGGGAATCGCCGGGCGGCGTCCAGCAGCAGTTGCCGGCTGGCGCCGCCGGGCGCCAGGAAGTTCTCGGTGTGGACTTCCAGGAAATCCAGGTCCGGGGTGCCTCGCCCCAACACCTCGCGGTAGTGGGGCTGGCGCCAGCCGATCCCGACGGCGACCGGCCACAAGGCCGCGCCGCGCCTCACGAAGCCTCCTGGACGACGTAGGCCCATTCGTCGGGCACCCGGTCCCGTGCCGACGGGCCGGCGCAGTCGTGCTGGCCTGCCTTGACCAGGTCGTGGCACTTCTCCCGGGCCCGCGTCCCCGGCTCCGCGTCGGAAGCGGCGGATGCGCCGGCGGACAGGGAGGCCGTCAGCGCCGCGAGGACGATCTGGCGAATGGTCATGGATGACTCCGATGGGCGGGGCCATGCCCGCGAAGGTGGAAGGCGGCGCAGGCGACACCGGGCAGTTCCCTCGCCCTCGCCGCGCCTGGGCCCTCAGTTGGGCCATCCCTTCCCCTCGCTCTGCGCGTCCGGTTCCGTTCGTTGACATCGGTCAAGCGCCGGGGCGCCGTCCCGAGAACCGCTACGGAATGCGCAGACCGCGCGCCCGACCACCGTCCGTCCGGCGCTCAGCCAGGCTGTCAGTCGAGCTGCCCGCCGCCCGCGCGGATCTCCTGCGCGGTGACGGCCAGTTCCACGGCCAGCCGCGTGGCCGCGACCAGCGTGGTCAGCGGCAGGCTGGGCGCGCCGGGGTGGCGCGCGGCCTGTTCCGGCAGATACGGGATGTGCATGAACCCGCTGCGCAGCCCCTGTCCGTCCAGCCGATGCTGCAGCCCGTAGAACAGGTGATTGCAGACGAAGGTCCCCGCCGTCTGCGAGACGGACGCCGGAAACCCGGCCGCACGCAGGCCCGCCACGATGGCCTTGATCGGCAGCGTCGAGAAATAGGCCGCCGGCCCGTCCGCCACGATCGGTTCATCCACGGGCTGGGCGCCCGCGTTGTCCGGGATGCGCGCATCGTCCACGTTGATGGCGACCCGCTCCAGCGACAGGTCGCAGCGGCCTCCGGCCTGGCCGATCGCCAGCACCACCACGGGCCGCACGCGCTGCAAGGCCTCGTCCAGGCGCTGCAGCGCCTCGCCGAACACGCAGGGCAGCTGCACGGCCACGACACGGGCGCCGGCGATCACCTCGCCGTTGAGCGAACGCGCCAGCTCCCACGAGGGGTTGATGACTTCGCCGCCGAACGGGTCGAAGCCCGTGACCAGAAGGTTCTTCATGGCGACCAGTCTAGACGCGAGGCCTGACCCCGTGTGCGCGCCGGAGCCGTCCGGAGCGCTCTGGCGCGATGAGGAGCAGCGGTCGACCGCCGGCGCAACCGGGCATGCCACCTGCTTATCTGGGTAGTGACCACTCTGCAAACGGGTTAATCTCCCGCCTCAAGAATGTCCAGATACAAATTTCCCGCGGAGACCGCCAGATGACCGACCCGTCCGTGCCGCTGCAATGGCCTACAGCCCAGCCGGGCAGCGCTCCGGCCGACGCGGCACCGCAGTTCGAGTGGCCCACCCCGCCCTTCGCCGCCTACCCGCGGCCGCGGCCGCAGCGCGAGCCGCAGGCCTGCGAGATCATGGGACTGAACGGCAGTCGCACGGTCGGCAAGGTCATCCTGATGGTGCCGTCGGAGCGGCTGGCGCAGGTCGTCGTGCCGCCGGCGCGCAATGCGATGCCGCTGAAGTTCTCGCAGTTCAAGGCGCTCAAGCTGCTGCATGCGATCGAGGTCCCGCCGCGCGACCCGGCCGCGGCCAACGACGCGATGTCGCTGGACCAGCGTCCGCGCAGCGACTTCAAGCTGGTCTACCAGGGCGGCGAGGAACAGAAGGGCTCGACCATCGGCCATCACGAGACCGAGCTGGGCCTGTTCCTCTTCCCGCCGGTGAGCGAGACCAGCGACTGGGTGCGCTGCATGTTCGTGCCGCGCGAGGTGCTGGTCAGCTTCGAGGTCGGCGAGCGCATCGGCGACCTGCTGGTGCGCCAGGAAGTGGCGACGCAGGCACAGGTCGACGCCGCCGCGGATGAGCAGCGCGAGCTGCGCGACCGCCGCGTGGGCGACATCCTGGTGGCCACGCACATCGTCAGCGCCGAGCAGCTGATGCAGGCGATCGAGCAGCAGGCCAAGATGCCGATGGTGCGCATCGGCGAGGCGCTGCTGGCGCTGGACCTGATCACGCAGCCGCAGCTGGACGAGGCGCTCGCGCAGCAGAAGCAGGACCGCTCGGTCCCGCTGGGCGAGCTGCTGGTGCGCAAGGGCATCGTGACCCGCGCGCAGCTGCAGTCGGCGCTGGCCCGCAAGATGGGTTATCCGCTGGTCGACGCCGACAACTTCGCGATCGAGCCGGACTCGGTGCGCAAGCTGCCCTTCTCGGTGGCCAAGCGGCTGGAGGTGCTGCCGCTGGTGCTGCGCGACGGCCGCCTGATCGTGGCGATGGAAGATCCCACGCGGCGCGACTGCATCGACGAGGTCGAGTTCATCACCCAGCTCAAGGTCGTGCCGGCGCTGGCGCGGCTGGGTTCGCTGATGTTCGCGATCCCGAGCGCCTACGAGCGCTTCGGCAACCAGCCGGTGTCGGCCCTGGGCAGCGCCCTGCCCGCGCTGACGATGGACTTCGAGCTCGACAGCTCCGACAAACTGATCGAGACGCTGGAGCGCGAAGGCCAGGAACAGTCCGCCCGCGAGTCGGCGCGCGAGGAGGAGAAGGACCGGCAGATCGAGCAGAGCGACAACTCGCTGGTCCGGCTGATCAACACGATGATCATCGACGCGCACAACCAGAACGTGTCGGACATCCACATCGAGACCTATCCGGGCAAGGAGAAGGTCAAGATCCGCTTCCGCAAGGACGGCGTGCTGCAGCCCCACCTGGAGCTGCCGCACACCTACCGCAGCGCGCTGATCGCCCGGATCAAGATCATGTGCGACCTCGACATCTCCGAGCGTCGCAAGCCGCAGGACGGCAAGATCAATTTCGCCAAGTTCTCGGAACGCCACAAGATCGAGCTGCGGGTCGCGACCATCCCGACCAACAACAGCCTCGAAGACGTGGTGATGCGGATCCTGGCCTCGGCCAAGCCGATCCCGATGGAGAAGCTGGGGTTCTCGGAGCGCAACCTGCGCGAGCTGAAGGCGGCCTCGGAGCGGCCGTACGGCATGGTGCTGTGCGTGGGCCCGACGGGCTCGGGCAAGACGACGACGCTGCATTCGGTGCTGGCCAACATCAACAAGCCGGAACGCAAGATCTGGACGGCCGAGGACCCGGTCGAAATCACGCAGACCGGTCTGCGCCAGGTGCAGGTCAACCCGAAGATCGACTGGACCTTCGCCAAGGCGCTGCGCGCCTTCCTGCGCGCGGACCCGGACGTGATCATGGTCGGCGAAATCCGCGACGAGGAAACGGCGGAGATCGCCGTCGAAGCCTCGCTGACGGGTCACCTGGTGCTCTCCACGCTGCACACCAACAGCGCGCCGGAGACGGTCACCCGGCTGCTGGACATGGGCATGGACCCGTTCAACTTCGCCGACTCGCTGCTGGCGGTGCTGGCGCAGCGGCTGGTGCGTCGCATCTGCCCGTCGTGCCGCAAGTCGGAACCGATGACGGACGCGACGCTCAACGAGCTGCTCGACGACTACCTCCACGTGTTCTCCGCCGAGAACCGGCCGGACCGCGAGAAGGTGCTGGCCGAATGGAAGGGCCTCTACGGCCAGCCCAACCTGCTCCAGTACCACGCACCCGGCTGCGAGAAATGCGACAACTCCGGCTTCAAGGGCCGCGCGGGGCTGCATGAACTGCTGATCGTGACCCGCCCCATCCGCCGCCTCATCCAGACCGGCGGGCGGGCGGAAGAGCTCATGCACCTGGCCATGGCCGAAGGCATGACCACGCTGCGCCAGGACGGGATCGCGAAGGTGCTGCAGGGCGTCACCACCCTGGGCGAGGTCAGGTCGACGAGCAACCAGTAGCGAGTTGAAGAATCGGCGCGGCCATCCGCGCCGCCGCACCGCGATGCGCCGCGGCGAAGGCCGTGGCCGCTGCGGCCATCGCATCGCGTTCGGCTGTTTGCGTGAGCAGGGTCAGGGCTTGCGCCACCCCTTGCGGCAGCGTCTCGACGCGGCGCGCAGCACCGGCCTGCAGCGACAGCTCCGCCGCCTCGGCGAAGTTGAAGGTGTGCGGTCCCATGAAGAGCGGCACGCCGCAGGCGGCCGTCTCGATGAGGTTCTGGCCGCCCAGCTTCTCGAAGCTGCCGCCGAGCAGCGCGACGTCGGTCAGGCCGTAGTACAGCGCCATCTCGCGCATCGAGTCGCCCAGCCACACGTCCGCCACGCCCGCGCTCAAGGGCGGCGTGGCGATGTCGCTGGTGCCGAAGGCGCTGCGCCGCGCGAGCGTGAGCCCCGCGTCGTTCACCATCGCGGCGATCTCGTCGAAACGCTGCGGATGTCGCGGCACGATCAGCAGCAGCGGTGAGCCCGCAGCCGCCCTCGCCTGCGACGCCGCCTTCCACGCGGCCAGCATCGCGGCCTCCTCGCCTTCGCGGGAGACCGCCAGCATCACCACCGGTCGATTCAGTCCGGCGCGCCAGGCGCGACCGCGCGCGAGCAGCGCCTCATCCGGCTGAAGATCGAATTTCAAATTGCCGCAGATGCGGACGTCCTCGACGCCGGCTTGACGCAGGCGATCCGCGTCACCGGCCGTCTGCGCCAGCGCGAGCTTCAGGCTGCGCGCCGCCGGTGCCAGCAGCGCCTTGAACTTCTCGCCGCGACGCAGGCTGCGCGCGGACAAGCGCGCGTTCGCGAGCACCATCGGCACGCCCGCCTTCTGCGCCTCGTGCTGCACGTTAGGCCAGATCTCCGTCTCCATCAGCACGCCGACCGCCGGCCGCGTGCGCTTCAGGAATCGGCGCACCGCGCCCGGCGTGTCGAAAGGCAACCAGCGCTGCGTGTCGCCCTCGCGCAGCAGCGCGCGGCCGGCCTCCCGGCCGGTCGCCGTCGTGTGCGTGAGCAGCAGCCGCATGCCGGGCCGCTCCTGGCGCAGCCGCTCGATCAGCGCCGCGGCCGCCCGCGTCTCGCCGAGCGACACCGCATGCACCCAGACCGCACCCGGCGCGATCGCCTCGCCGAAGCCGAAGCGTTCGCCCGGATGCACCGCGTAGAGCGGCTCCTGGCGTCCGCGCAGGAACAGGCGCAGGAAGTACGCCGGCGAGGCGAGCCTCAGCACCGTGCTGAAGACGCCGCGCGCCAGGCGCTCCTTGAACGAATCGGCGGGCAAGGGACGATGCAACGGACGATCAGTGGCCGGACGTGAAGGTGATGTCCGGCTTCACGCGCTTGAGCTGGGCCAGCACTTCCTTCTGGATGCGCTCCAGCGCTTCCTGCGTGTGGCCTTCGAAGCGCAGCACCAGCACCGGCGTCGTGTTGGACGCGCGCACCAGGCCGAAGCCGTCGTCGTACTCCACGCGGATGCCGTCGATCGTGATGATGTCCTTGGCGTTCGGGAACTCGGCGATCTCCTTGAGCTTGGCGACGACCTCGTGGTGCTCGCCTTCCTTGCAGGGGACGTTCAGTTCCGGCGTGTTCACGCTGTTGGGCAGGTCGTGCAGGACCTTGCTCGGATCGTCGCTGCGCGACAGGATCTCCAGCACGCGCGCGGCGGTGTACATCGCGTCGTCGAAGCCGTACCAGCGCTCGGCGAAGAAGATGTGGCCCGACAGCTCGCCGGCCAGCGGCGCGCCCGTTTCCTTCAGCTTGGCCTTGGCCAGCGAGTGGCCCGTCATCCACATCAGCGGCTTGCCGCCGTGCTCCTCGATCCAAGGGGCCAGGCGTTGCGTGCACTTGACGTCGAAGATGATCTCCGAGCCCGGCAGACGCTTCAGGATGTCCGCGGCGATCAGCATGATCTGGCGGTCCGGCATGATCATCGTGCCGTCCTTGGTCACGATGCCCAGGCGGTCGCCGTCGCCGTCGAAGGCCAGGCCCAGCTCCGCGTCGGTCGCGTGCACGATGCGCTTGAGGTCCTCGAGGTTCTCGGGACGCGACGGATCCGGATGGTGGTTGGGGAAGTCGCCGTCCACCTTCGAGAAGATGTCCACCACCTCGCAGCCCAGCGCGCGCAGGATCGCCGGGGCGGTCGCGCCGGGGATGCCGTTGCCGCTGTCGACCACGATCTTCATCGGACGCGCCAGCTTGGCGTCGGTCACGATGCGATGCGTGTACTCGGCGATCACGTCCATCTTGGCGACGCGACCGTTGCCGGTGACGTAGTCGTCGGCCTCGATGCGACGCTTCAGGCCCTGGATCTGCTCACCGTAGACGGCAGCACCCTTCAGGACCATCTTGAAGCCGTTGTAGTCCTTCGGATTGTGGCTGCCCGTGACCATGATCCCGGAGTTGCAGCCATGCTTGCCGCGCGTCGCGGCGACGTAGTACAACATCGGCGTCGTCACCGAGCCGATGTCCACGACATCCAGACCCGTCGACTTCAGACCGCGGATCAGCGCGTCCACCAGCGAGGGACCCGACAGGCGACCATCGCGACCGACAGCGACCGCCTTTTCACCGGCATTGACCGCCTCGGTACCGAAGGCCTTGCCGAGCGCCTCGGCCAGCGCCTCGTCCAGCGTCGTACCCACGACGCCGCGGATGTCGTAAGCCTTGAAGATGGATGCGTGAACTTGCATGTGCTTCCTTGCAGGAATGGTGGAGATTCGAAACTGGGGCGCATTGTAGGCAGCGCCTATGAGGGCTCCGTGTAACCCGGTGCACGGAGGCCCAGAGAGGGCAATTACCGGGCCAGGGACTTCGTGGGGCCGAGCGCTCGGGAACCGGCCAGGGGCCCCTTTTCTCCATGCCTGTGGCCAGAGGCCACAGGCCTTCGCTAGGCACAAACAGTCCTCAGGACTGTTTGTGTCCGAGCGAAGTCCCTCCTTTGTCGGCCGCCCCGGCCTCCAAATTCCTTCCTAATACTTCCGAAAAGGGGCCCCTGGCCGGTTCCCTCCACACGTCTCGTGGTGGGCCTGGAAGGCCGGAGGGAGATGTCCGAAAACGGCGAGAACGCCTGGACATCGACTCCTATGATCCTGTTCATGGACTTCCTCCTCGACCCCGACCACTGCTACCCGGCGCTGCTGGCGCGGGACGCGCGCTTCGACGGCCAATGGTTCGTCGGCGTGACGTCGACCGGCGTCTATTGCCGACCGATCTGCCGGGTGCGCGCGCCGCGGCGCGAGAACTGCCGGTTCTTCCCGAGCGCGACGCTGGCCGAGGCGGCACGCTTCCGCCCCTGCCTGAAATGCCGCCCCGAACTGGCGCCCGCCGCACGTCCGTGGAGCACGATGGACGCCGCCGAGGTGCTGGCCCGCGAAGCCGCCCGCTGGCTCGACGAATGCGCGCCGGAAGAAGCCTCGCTGCCTGCCCTCGCCGCATACCTGGGCGTCAGCGAACGCCATGTGCGCCGCGTCTTCACCACCGTGCACGGCGTCGCCCCGCTGCAGTACCTGCAGACCCGCCGACTGCTGCTGGCCAAGCAGTTGCTGACCGATACGCGGCTACCGATCGGCGAAGTCGCGCTGGCGGCGGGTTTCTCCAGCCTGCGCCGCTTCAACGCCGCCTTCCAGGAGCACTACCGGTTGAGCCCCACCGCCCTGCGCAAGGGCGGCGCGGAAGCCGAGCCGAGCTCCGCCGGCGCCACGCTCGAAACCGCCGAGCTGCGCCTGGACCTGCGCCCGCCGCTGCTGAGCTCGGCGCTGCTGAACTTCCTCGCCGCCCGCGCGGTGCCGGGCGTTGAGCAGGTCGATGTCGAGCGGCTGACGGTGTCGCGCAGCGTGCGCTTCGTGCGACCGGGCCAGCCCGACGTGCTCGGCTGGCTGTCGGCGCGGCTGCCCGCCGACGGCGACGAGCGCCCCCGCGTGCGCCTGTCGCTGAGCCCGTCGCTGTGGCCGGTGATCGCGCCGTTGATGCCGCGACTGCGTCGCTGGCTGGATCTCGACGCCGATCCGCAGGCCATCGCCGCCGCGCTCGGCGAGACGCTGGGACCGGCCGCCGCCGGGCTGCGGCTGCCGGGCTCGCTGGACCGTTTCGAACTCGCGATCCGCGCCGTGCTCGGCCAGCAGGTGACGGTCGCCGCCGCCCGCACGCTGGCCACGCGTCTCATTGCCAAGTTCGGCGAGCCGCTGCCCGACGCCACCGGCGCCCCGCCCGGCGTCACGCATGTGTTCCCGACGCCGGCCACGCTGGCCGCCGCGACGGTCGACGACGTCGCTCCGCTCGGCATGCCCGGCCGCCGCGCCGAAGCGCTGATCCACCTCGCCCGCCAGTGGCCGGCACTGGCCTTCGCCCAGGGTCGAGGCACGGTGGAGGACGCCATCGCCGAACTGGCCGCCCTGCCCGGCCTCGGTCCCTGGACCGCGCACTACATGCTGATGCGCGGCTGGAGCTGGCCCGACGCCTACCTGCCGGGCGACGTCGTCCTGAAGCAATGCCTCGAAGAACGCGCCGGCACCCCCTTGCGACCGCGCGAGCTGATCGCCGCCGCCGAGCATTTCGCCCCTTACCGCAGCTACGCGGTGTTGCAACTCTGGCGGGATGCCGCGCTCAAACCCAAGGTCAAGGCTGTCAAGCCGCTCAAAGGAATCCCGTCATGAAGTCGACGCACACCGCCTGGACCGAGACGGACACCCCGCTCGGCCGCCTGCTGATCGCGCGTAACGCCCAGGGCCTGTCGGGTCTGTGGTTCGAGGCCCAGAAGTACCACCCGGGCGTGCTCAGCGCCCCGCGCGACGATGACGACGTCTTGCTGAAGGACACCGTCGCCGCGATGAAGGACTACTTCGCGGGTCGCGTGGCCGCTCTTCCGCCGATGTCGCCGACGGGCACCGCCTTCCAGGAAGCCGTGTGGAAGGCCTTGCTCGGCATCCCGTCGGGCGAGACCGTGACCTACGGCGAGCTCGCCGCGCGGTTGGGCCGTCCCGAGGCCGTGCGCGCCGTCGCCGCGGCGGTGGGCCGCAACCCGGTGTCGGTGCTGATCCCGTGCCACCGCGTCGTCGGCGCCGACGGCAGCCTGACCGGCTACGCCGGCGGCCTGCACCGCAAGGAGGCCCTACTGACAATCGAGGGCGGCCTCCCCGCTAAGCTCCGGGCCTCGCCGACAGAGACTCCTCCCGGACCACCGGCCATGCGCGGATCCGGCAAGCAGAACAACGACCGGCACGACAGCGACCGGCACGACAACAACCAAGAGGCCCCCGCGTGAAGCGAAGCGATCTGATCGAACTGCTCGTCCTGGCCGCCATCTGGGGCGCCTCCTTCCTGTTCATGCGGGTGGCCGCGCCGGAGTTCGGCGCCGTCGCGACGGCCGCCGTGCGCGTGGCCGGCGCGTCGCTGTTCCTGCTGCCGCTGCTGGGCCTGCGCGAGGGCCTCGGTGATCTGCGCACCCATTGGAAGGGCCTGCTGCTGGTCGGCCTGCTCAACAGCGCCTTCCCGTTCGCGCTGTTCAGCTTCGCCGCGCTGTCGATCAACGCCGGGCTGTCGAGCATCCTCAACGCCACCACGCCGATGTGGGGCGCGCTGGTCGCGTGGGCCTGGTTCGGGCAACGCCTGGACGGGTCGCGGATGCTGGGCCTGGCATTGGGCTTCGCCGGCGTGGTGCTGCTGGCCTGGGACAAGGCCTCGTTCAAGCCGGGCGGCAGCGGCTTCGCGATCGTCGCCTGCCTGATCGCCGCGCTGAGCTACGGCGTCGCCGCCAGCGCCACCAAGCGGTATCTCACCGGCGCCAGCCCGCTGGCCGTGGCCACCGGCAGCCAGTTCGCGGCCGCGCTGCTGCTGGCCGCGCCGGCCTGGTCGCTGCGTCCGGCCGCGCTGCCCAGCGGCCATGCGTGGGGCGCAGTCGCGCTGCTCGCGCTGCTGTGCACCGGCATCGCCTACATCCTGTTCTTCCGGCTGATGAAGCGTGTCGGCCCGACCAACACGATCTCGGTGACCTTCCTGATCCCGGTGTTCGGCCTGCTGTGGGGCTGGATCTTCCTCGGCGAGACGCTGAGCGCCGGCATGGCCGTCGGCTGCCTGGTCGTGCTGCTCGGGACCGCGCTGGCGGTGGGCGTGCTCAAGCTGCCTTCGACGTCGCCTCCAGCGACGTCTTGAGGATCCGGTCCGACAGTCCCGGCGCCGACCCGGCGCAGGCCCGGGCCAGGATCATCCCGCCGACCATCGTCGACAGGACCTGGATCGCGCGGGCCTCGTCCTCCGCGGTCGGCTCGTCGACCACCGTGCCGTCGGGCCGGTGCACGGCGAGTTCGCGCAGGTAGGCGGCGATGCCGCCGCTCATCGCATCGCGCAGCAGACCGCCGTCGCGCGCGGCGTCGACCGCCAGCGCCGCCATGGGGCAGCCCGCGCCCGGCGCGTCTCGGTGCGCCGCGCCGAAGTAGCGCTTGAGGAAGGGCTGATAGTCGCCGTCATGCTTCTCCAGCTGAGCGTTCAGGCGCGTCAGCGAGACGTCGAAGGCCACGTCGCAGGCCTCGGCCGCGAGCTCTTCCTTCGACGCGAAGCGCCCGTAGAACCCGCCGTGCGTGAAGCCGGCCTCGCGCGAGATCTCCGCCAGCCCGACGCCGGACACGCCGCGCTCGCGGTACAGCTTGGACGCCGCGTCCACCAGCGCCTTGCGGTTGGCTGCGGATTGCTCTTTGGTGACTTTCATGATGGTCACCATTGTAGGAAGCTCGTCCGCCAGCGCCCATCGACGCGCGATGCCGGATTTTGAGTAGGGACATCATCAAATCTGCGGCGCGTGTCGGGAATCCCGATACGATGGCGACCATCATTAAAACAAGCACCCCTGGAAGGATTCCCGCATGCTTGCCGCCGCCATGTCCCGACGCATGACCCATCGGGGTCTCCACTTCAGCTGGGTGATCGCCGGGCTGACCTTCCTGACGATGCTGTTCATGTCGGCGGCGCTGGGCCTGCCCGGGGCGATGCTGCAGCCGCTGGCGACGGAGTTCGGCTGGTCCACCAGCCAGATCTCGTCGGCACTGGCACTGCGCTTCGCGCTGTTCGGGTTGATGGGGCCGTTCGCGGCGGTGCTGATGGAGCGTTTCGGCGTGCGCGCCGTGGTCAGCGTGGCGCTGGGGCTGGTCGGCGGCGGGATGCTGCTGGCGGGGCTCGTCACGCAGCTGTGGCATCTGGTGGTGCTGTGGGGCGTGGTGCTCGGCCTGGGCAGCGGGATGACGGCGCTGGTACTCGGCGCGATCGTGTCCAACCGCTGGTTCGCGACGCGCAAGGGCCTGATCATGGGCATCCTGACGGCGAGCGCCGCGACGGGTCAGTTGATCTGCCTGCCGATCGCCGCCTGGATGATCGAGCGCTGGGGCTGGCGCGCACCGCTGCTGCCGCTGGCCGTGATGTGCCTGGCGGTGATGAGCCTGGTGCTGCTGTTCATGCGCGACCGGCCGTCGGACGTGGGCCTCGCGCCTTACGGCGCCGATCCGGCCGCCGCCGCGGCGCCTGCCGCGCCCGCAGCGAAGGTGGGCTGGCTCACGCCGTTCACCGCGCTGCGTGAAGCGTCGACGCAGCCGACCTTCTGGCTGCTCTTCGGCACCTTCTTCATCTGCGGGTTGTCGACCAACGGTCTGGTGCAGACCCACTTCATCTCGCTGTGCGGCGACTACGGCCTGGCGGCGGTGCCGGCGGCTTCAGTGCTGGCGATGATGGGGATCTTCGACTTCATCGGCACCATCCTGTCGGGCTGGCTCAGCGACCGCTACGACACCCGCAAGCTGCTGTGCTGGTACTACGCGCTGCGCGGGCTGTCGCTGCTGTGGCTGCCGAACGCGGAGTTCACCTTGTACGGGCTGTCGCTGTTCGCGGTGTTCTACGGCCTGGACTGGATCGCGACGGTGCCTCCGACGGTGCGTCTGACGGCGGAGCGCTTCGGTGCGGCGAAGGTCGGGATGGTGTTCGGGTGGATCTTCGCGGGTCACCAGATCGGCGCGGCGGTGGCGGCGTACGGCGCGGGACTGAGCCGCAGCCTGCTGCTGAGCTACGCCCCGGCGCTGTATGTCGCCGGCGCGGCCTGCCTGCTGGCGGCGGTCATGGCGATGGTGATCCGGCGAAAGACCGCAGCGGCCTGAGCGCTAAGGGCTTCAGTACTGCCACCGCCGCTGGCCCTCACCCCCGCCCTCTCCCGCAAGCGGGAGAGGGAGTGAGAATGCACCGAGCCACTCGGAGCAGCGGTAAGAGCGAGCCATTCGCACAGGAGTAAGAGCGAGCCATTCGCACAGGAGTAAGAGCGAGCCTTTCGCGCAGGAGCACTGGGGTGGCCCCCTCTCCCGCACCGCGGGAGAGGGCGGGGGTGAGGGCCAGCGGCCTGTGCAGTCAGCCGGCGTCGACGACGTCCGGCGGTGCGGCCAGCAGCGCCTGCAGGCCTTCCTCATCGAGGACCGTGACGCCCAGTTCGCGCGCCTTGTCGAGCTTGGAGCCCGCCTCCTCGCCCGCGATCACGTAGCTGGTCTTCTTGGACACCGAGCCGCTGACCTTGCCGCCGGCGGCCTCGATCAGTTCCTTGGCCTCGTCGCGCGACAGCGTCGGCAGCGTGCCGGTCAGCACCAGCGTCTTTCCCGCCAGCGGTTGCGGTCCGGCCGGCGCCGCGGCGGCGCCTTCCGATTGCGGGAAGGTGACGCCCGCCGCGATCAGCTGCTCGACGACCTCGCGGTTGTGCGCCTCGGCGAAGAACGCCGCAATGCTCTTCGCGACGATAGGCCCGACGTCCTTCACCGCGAGCAGCTGTTCCTCGCTCGCGCCCATCAGCGCGTCCAGGTTGCCGAAGTGCTTCGCCAGGTCCTTGGCCGTGGTCTCCCCGACCTGCCGGATGCCCAGCGCGAACAGGAAGCGCGCCAGCGTCGTGTGCTTGCTCTTCTCCAGCGCGTCGACGAGGTTCAGCGCGCTCCGGTCGCCCATGCGCTCCAGCGCGGTGAGCTTGGCCACGCCGAGCTTGTAGAGCCCCGGCAGGCTGGCGACGATGCCGCCATCCACGAGCTGGTCGACGAGCTTGTCCCCCAGCCCCTCGATGTCCATCGCCCGCCGACCGGCGAAGTGCAGCAGCGCCTGCTTGCGCTGCGCCGGGCAGAAGATGCCGCCGGTGCATCGATATTCCGTCCCGCCCTTCTCCCGCTCCGCCTTGCTGCCGCATACCGGGCAGGTGGCCGGCGCACCGTCCTTCTTGAAGCGGAAGTTGGACACGTACGCCGAGCGCGGCGCATCGACCTTGCCGACGACCTCCGGGATCACATCCCCGGCGCGTCGGATGATGACCTGGTCCCCGACGCGGATGCCCTTGCGGCGCATCTCGAAGAGGTTGTGCAGCGTCGCGTTGCTCACCGTCGTGCCGCCGACGAAGACCGGTTCCAGCTTGGCCACCGGCGTCAGCTTGCCGGTGCGGCCGACCTGGATGTCGATGCGGTCCAGCCGCGTGACCTGCTCCTGCGCCGGGTACTTGTGCGCCACCGCCCAGCGCGGCTCGCGCGAGACGAAACCCAGCCGCCGCTGCAGCTCGCGGTTGTTGACCTTGTAGACGACGCCGTCGATGTCGAAGGGCAGCGCGTCGCGCTTCTCGCCGATCGTGCGGTGGAACGCCACCAGGCCGTCGGCGCCACGCACCACCGCGCGATCCTCGTTGACCGGCAGCCCGTAGCTCTGCAGCGCGTCCAGCATCGCGCCATGCGTGGCCGGAATCTCCCACCCCTGCGTGTCGCCGATGCCGTAGGCGAAGAAGCTCAGCGGCCGCTGGCGCACCAGCGCTGGATCCAGTTGCCGGATCGCGCCCGCGGCCGTGTTGCGCGGATTGACGAAGGTCTTCTCGTTGGCGGCGCGCTGACGCTCGTTCAGCGCCTCGAAATCGTCGCGCCGCATGTAGGCCTCGCCGCGCACTTCCAGCACCGCCGCCTTCGCGCCCTCGCCCTTCAGCTTCAGCGGGATCTGCTTGATCGTGCGCACGTTCTGCGTCACGTCCTCGCCCGTCTCGCCGTTGCCCCGCGTGGCGGCCTGCACCAGCACGCCGTGCTCGTAGCGGAGGCTGATCGCCAGGCCGTCGAACTTCAGCTCGGCCGCGTACTCGACCGGCGCGGCGTTCTCGCCCAGGTCCAGCTCACGGCGCACGCGCGCGTCGAAGTTCTCCGCGCCGCTGGCCTCGGTGTCGGTCTCGGTGCGGATCGACAGCATCGGCACCACGTGCCTCACCGTCTCGAAGCCGTCCAGCACCTGCCCGCCCACGCGCTGCGTCGGCGAGTCCGGACTCAGCAGCTTCGGGAACGCGGCCTCGATCGCCTGGAGTTCCTGGAACCGCTTGTCGTACTCGGCGTCGGGCAGCGACGGCGCGTCCAGCACGTAGTACAGGTGGGCGTGGTGATGCAGCAGCTCGCGGAGTTCGGCGGCGCGCGCGGCGGCCTGTTCGGCGCTGAGGGAGGACACGGGAGTCGGATCGGATGTCGGCACGGCAGTCGGCACGGGATGGGACCTCGAGGGAGTCATGCGCGCATTGTGGCCCACCCCCACTGAGCCGCCGCCGGTCACAGCCGGCACCCTTGTCTTCTCGAACTCCCTGGAAAGGAGGTCTGTTCCATGACCGTCAACACATCCCGCCGCGCATCCCTCCCGGCACCGCGACACGCCGTCCTCCCCGCCTCGGCGCGCCGTCCCCGGCATCGCCGCCACGGCGCCCGTCCGCAACGCGGCGTCACGCTGCTGGAATTGCTGATCGGGGTCGGCGTGATCATCGTCGTGATGGTGATCGTGCTGATGGGACTGCGCAGCCTCAACAGCCAGATGGACCGGTCCGCCCTGCTGCGCCAGGCACCGCAGATCCGGGCCAACCTGGCCGGCTACGGCAGCAGCACGGGCGGGATGAGCTTCGCCACGCTGACCACCGCGCAGGCGAACGCCCTGGGCGCCTTCCGGCCGGAGACGGTGAGCGGCACCGGCAACGCGGTCACCGTGCAGCACGAGTTCGGCGGAAGCATCTTCGCGGCAGGATTCGGCCACGACTTCGGGAGCGTGAAGAGCGGCACGGGGTTCACGCTGAGCTACGCCGGCATTCCCAGGGCGCAATGCGCCAGCATCGCGCGCGGACTTGCGCTCGTGGCCGAAGGCCTCTGGGTCGGCGACGAGACGACTGAAACGCTGCTCTCCAAGCCCACCACCAAGATCGTGAAGACGCCCGGCAGCCCTGCGCCGATCAGCGTGTCCGAGCTCACCGACGCATGCACGACGACCGCCGACGTGGTCACCATCCACGCCCTGATGTCCTGAGCGCCCGGATCGATGTTCCTGTCAAGATTGCTGTCCGCGTACATGCTGGCCTGGGTTGCTGCGACAGCGTCGACAGCGGCGACAGCGGCGCCGTCGACGGTCCCCGACCGGGCGCCGCCCGCATCCGACGGCGCGACCGCGTGGTCCTTCACCCGCGCCGACGGCACCGTCCATCAGGCGCTCCAGCGCTGGACGCGCGAGGCGGGTTGGCAACTCGTCTGGGAGGTGGAACGCGACTTCCCCATCGATGCCGAGGTCACCCTGCGCGGCACCTTCCTGGACGCGCTGAACCAGGCGATGGCCGCGCTGCGCGACACCGACTTCCCTTTGCAGGCCCGCGTCCAGGCCGACACCCGCGTGGTGCGCATCGGGCGCTACCTGCCCGACGGAGCGCGTCAGTGAGCGGCGTGTTCGTCCTGCGAGATCTTCGGCGGACGCCGCCGCGACGCCTCGCGCTCGCCGTGGCCGCGTGCGCCGCGCTCGGCGGTTGCGCCGTGCCCGCCGCGCGGCAGTCCCAGGCGGTCCAGCAGGGCCTGATCGACCGCACCGCGGCGCTGCAGTCCCGGTTGCGCACCGCCGCGCCGCCGCCGCCGCTGGTGGTGCACGACCCGGCACCGCGTTTCGCGAGCCGGTCCATCCCGCTGCACCGCGACGAACGGCTGCCCGCGCACCTGGGCGACGTCCGCCTGCACGTGCCGGGCCGGCTGCCGCTGGCCGCGGTGGCGGAACTGTTGTCGCGCACGATCGGCCTGCCGGTGATCATGACGCCGGACGCGCTGCACAGCGCCGCGGACTATGCGCCCGGTCCCGCGGCGCGCCCCGCCTTCGACGGATCGACCGCCGCGCCCGAGGAGACGACCGCGCTGCGCCGGGCCGGCCGGGCGGGAGCGCTCCGGCTCGACGTCTCCGCCGCGGAACACCAGAACACCGTGGAGCTCGATCATGCGGGCCCCTTGCGCCCGCTGCTGGACCGCATAGCGGCGCACGCCGGCCTGCAGTGGCGCCACACCGGCGGACGCATCGTGTTCTCCCGCGTGGTCACCCGCGCGATGCCGGTCAAGGCCTTGCCCGGCGGACTGGACGCGAGCGCGGCGTTCGACGTGCTCGGCGGCGCGGAAGGTGCCGGCGCGGGCGCCGCCAAGATCGACGGCAGCTCGCAGAGCGACTACTGGGCCGGACTGCCCGACGCGCTCAAGCCGATGCTCTCCCCGGTCGCGTCGCTGCAGGTGGATCCTCGCGCCGGCCTGGTCACCGTGACGGACGCGCTCGCCAACGTCGAGCGCGTGCAGGCCTACCTGGACGCCCTCAACGCCAACCTGCTGCGCCAGGTCGTGCTGGAGATCGAGGTGCTGCAGGTGAGCTTCTCCGACGAGTTCAGCAACGGCATCAACTGGGAACTCGTGCTGGGCGGGCTTGCCCCGGCCAACCGCCTGCGCGTCACCGCGCCGTCCGCGCTCGGCCCGCTGGGCGGCGGCACGTCCGCGTCGATGAGTTTCGTGCTCGGACCGTCCGCGTCGCGCGCCGCGCCCAGCAAGTGGATCGCCCAGGCGCTGCAGGAGTACGGCAGCGTGTCGACCGCCTACTCCAGCGTGGTCGCCACGACGAACCGCATGCCGGTGCCGGTCGGCGCGCTGCAGACGCGGTCCTATGTGCAGCGCTCGACGGCGCCGACGGTGAACACGACCATCGGCCTGACCTCCCCCGGCGCGCTGGAGACCGGCAAGCTCACGACCGGGCTCGGCCTGACGGTGCTGCCGGTGATCCTGGACTCCCACCTCGTGCTGCTCCAGACCGCGCTGCAGATCAGCGAACTGCGTCAGCTCCGCGTCTTCACCAGCGGCGGCGGCGCGATGGAGCAATCGGTGCAGCTGCCGGAGACGATGAGCTTCAGCACCCTGCAGCGCGTCAGCGTGCCCGCCGGCCGCACGCTGGTGCTGGCCGGCTTCGAGCGCCAGCAGACCCAGCTCGACGACGCGGACGTGGTGCGCGGCCTGCTCCCGCTGGCGCGCCGCGGTCAGCGCGCGCAACAAGGCACCGTCGTGCTGATCACGCCGCGGCTGGCGGAGCCGTGATGGGCGGCCGATCGACATCGACGGCCGGCGCCGGCGAGCCGGGGGCGTCGCCCGAGCCCCCGGTGCAGGGCGCCACGATCCACGGGGCCCGGGAGAACGGCGCGGCCCGGGTGATCGAGGTCGGCGGCGTGCGGCTCGCCTTCGGACTGGAATGGCATCCGGTGACCCGGTCCGGGGACCCGGGACCGGAGCTGCGTCAGGCGCGCGCCGCCGGTCACCGGTTCGTCGCCCGGCTGCCGGACGGCAGCCTGGTCGGCCTGGCGCGGACGATCGACGGCGGCGGTCGGCCCCTGCGTCCCGTGCATGCCGGCGTGGCACTGCTGGTGGCGCGATTCGCCGAGCGCGGCGCGGAGGCTTGCCTGATCGCCGCGACCGGTCCGGGCGATGCGCCGGCGCCGGTGGCCTTCGTCGGCCTGATGGAGCGGCGGCCGGTGCCGGGTTTCGATCGGCTCCTGCCCGACCTCGACACGGCGCTGGCCGTGCTCCAGGAGTTCCGCGAGATGCATCCGGACCAGGAGATCCGCATCGCCGGTCACCTGCCCGAGCGGGATCGGATCGGCGAGGTGCTGGCGCCGGATCTGCTGTTCGGGCAACCCGACGGCGACACGCGGTTGCGACCGCTGCTGCCCGCGCGGTGGCCGGCCGGGCTCTCCGCCGGCCTGGTCGTGCTGGGCCTGGCGGCCGGGTTCACGCTCTGGTGGCGGCACGAACGCGCGCTCGAGCGCGACATGATCGCCGCCGCGCGCCAGAGCGCCGCGGCGGCGGCGTCGCGCGCACAGGCCGGTGCCGAGCGGATGCGGCAACTGGCCGGCCGGCTCGAGCGGGCGGGGCGACCGGGTGCGACGCCGCTGGACCGTTGGCGCGCAGCCATCACCGCCTTGCCGGTGAGCCGCGGCGGATGGACGCTGCAGCAGGTCGACTGCGACCGGATGCTGGGATGCGTGGCCACCTGGGCGCGGCATCACGGCAGCCTCGAGACGCTGGACGCCTTGCCGTCCGGCGCGATCGGACCGCCGTCGATGCCGCCCGACCTGGCCGCCGACGGTGATCTCCTCGCCGCGTCCATGCGCACTGCGCTGGTGGACACGCTCGAACTGCCGCTCAGGCCCGGGGAGGCGCTCAGCGCCGCGCGGCTGCCGCCGCTGCGCCTGGCCGTCAACGTCTGGGGCAGCCACCTGCAGGACCTGGTCACCGCAGGCGGGGCGCAGGCCACGTTGCAACCCGGCGTTCCCCTGGAGGCCCCGGCTGCGGTCGGCGGTACTGCAGGCGGCACGGCAGGCGGCACGGCAGCCGCGGCGCCTGACGGCGCCGTCATCGGAACGGCGCGCGCGCCCTCTCTGGCGGACGCGGCACCCACCGGCACGAGCGCGGTTCCCCAGAGCGTCCTTCGCATGGCCTGGCGGCTGAAGGGCGGCGCCTGGTCGCTGCCGCTGGTGGAGATACCGCCGTACGTCGTCGTGGAGACCCTCACCTTGAACTTCGCCGACTCCCAGATCAGTTATGAGCTCTCCGGATCCCTCTTTGCCCACGGCGCGCATGGCACGCGCTACTGACCGTCGCCCGCCTCGACCGGCGCCGTGCCCGGCCTGGCTGGGACTGTGGCTGCTCGCCGGCCTGTCGACGGCGCATGCCGGCCATGCCGACCATGCCGAGACGCCGCCCCCCGGCAATGCCGGGCCGCAGGCGGACGGCACTGCGCCGGCAGTGACGCTGCGCGCGCTCGTGGACATCGCCCGTCGCAACAAGGCGGCGGAACTCGGCGAGGCCACGGCGCGTCTGGCGGGCACGCCGCTGCCGCCCGGTGCGTCGGCGGGCCGCCTGCCTGCACGGGACCGCAGCGCCGGCGCGCCGCCCCGACTCTGGTCGCTCACGGCGGCAGGCGGACGCTGGCGGGCCGAAGTGCTGCTCGACGGGCGTGTGCATGCGGTCGACGCCTCGTCCGGGCCGGCGGCGCGGATCGGGCCGTGGCGTGTCGTCGGACCGACGCCGGACGGACTGCACATCGAGCGGATCGCGGCGGTCGGCGTGTCGCCGCGTCGCCTCGTGCTGCCGCCGCCGGGAAGAGGCGCCTCGACGGCGAGTTATCGTTTCGGCAGGCCCGGGCCGCCATCGACCAACGCGGCCAACGCGACCGGAAGCGCCGTCGCGGCGCCGACGGACCGAGGCGAGGACATCGATGCCGGCCATGCGCGCGCCGATGACGAGGGCAGCGGCGACGGCGGCAGCGAGGGCGATGCCGACGCCGCCGTCCGGCGCGCCGCGGCCTTGCCGATGCCGGCCGTTCCGGCCCGGCCCGGCACTTCCGGCCCGTCGACGCATGCCGCCCCTTCCGTCGCTCCGTCCATCCCTTGAGCCGCCACATCGACGCCCCCGCGGGGCTGCCGCCGTTCGAGCGCGTGCTGAGCGTCCCCGCGGACGGCCGGCTCGACGCGCCCTCCGCCGACGGGCTGCCCGTCGCCCGCCACAAGCAGGACCGGCTGGCGGCCCTCGCGTTGGGCGCCAACCGCTTCCTCGTCGTGTCGGCACCGGACGAGGTGCACCGGCCCGACTGGTACCGCCTCGTCCAGGCCGGCAAGGCCAGGGGGCTGAACTACGCCGGCCACCTGACCGCCGCGCCCGAGGTGTTCACGGCGCTGCTCGCCCGCGCCGATGCGCTCCGGGCCATGGCGGAAGAGCTGTCCGAGGCGACCGCCGACGAACGCCGGGCGGCGGAGACGGCCCGCGACATCGACGCGATGGTGGCCGGCTCCTCACCGCTGGAATGGTTCCGCGCCATCGTGCAGCGCTGCCGCCTGGCCGGCGCCAGCGATCTCCACGTCGAACTGCGCGGCGCGGTGGCGGTCGCCCGCGTGCGGCTGGACGGCCGCATGCGCGAACTGGGCCGCCACCCGGCGCGCACCGCCATCGACGGACTTTCGGCCGCGTACACCATGCTGGCCGAGGAACGATCGCGCTCCGAGGTCGCCTTCAACGGCGCGGTACCGCAGGCGGCGATGATTCCGCTGGACCTGCCCGGGGCCAGGCTGACCCTGCGCTACCAGAGCCACCCCGCGGTCGGCGGCATGGACGTGGTGATCCGGCTGCTGCGCGCGTCAGGCCAGGGCGGCGACAGCAGCGGCGGGCAACGCCCGCGTCCCGCCGCCCTGGAGCCGCTGGGCTTCACGCCCTGGCAGGCCGACCGCCTGCGCGAAGCGCTGGCCTCGGCCTGGGGCGGCGTGTTCGTCGCCGGCGTGACGGGCTCGGGCAAGACCACGACCCTCAACGCGATGATGACCATGCTGGCGCGCGACGGCTCGCGCAAGCTCTTCACCATCGAGGACCCGGTCGAGTACGAGACGCCCGGCGTCAGCCACCTCTCGATCCAGCGCGGCGCGTCCGGGGGCGCCGACCCCTTCCACGGCGCGATGCTGGCCTTCCTGCGGATGGATCCCGACGTCGGCCTGTTCGGCGAGATCCGCGACGCGCTCTCCGCATCGATGGCGCAGGCCGCCATCCAGACCGGCCACAAGATCCTGTCGACGGTGCACGCGACCTCCGCGCTGGGGATCGTGGGCCGGCTCTCCTCGCGCCTGCTGGGGCTGGCCCGCGAGGACCTCTGCGATCCGGAGTTCCTCTCCGCGATGGTCTACCAGGTGTTGATGCCCATCAACTGCGAGCACTGCAAGCGTCCCGCCACCGCCGTCCTGGGTGCCGACGCGTTGCAGGTGTTCCAGGCGGGGTTCGGCCTCGATCCGGACAAGATTTGCTGCGCCAGCGCGCACGGCTGCACGCACTGCCGGCGCCCCGGGATCGACTACGGGGACAGCATGCCCGCCGACACCCTGCCCCCTTCCTTCGACGGCGTCGTCATGGGCGCTCCCCCGGGGGCCGTTCCAGACGTCGGAACCGCCCGACCGCCGCACGACACCCATGACGGCACGGCCGGCGTCAAGGTCGGCGCCGAGGTGATCGTGCCGGACCTGCGTCTGCTGGACCTGCTCCGGCAGGGTCGGGACGCCGAAGCGCGACGCCACTGGCGCCGGCGCCGCACGGCGCCGTTCACCGACCCCGACATGGACGGCAAGGACGCGTGGGGGCATGTGCTGTACGACGTCGCCCAGGGGCGCGTCGATCCCTATCACTTCGAGCGGACCTTCGGCAGCGCGGCGCTGCTGGCCCAGACGCTCGCCGACGATGACGCCTGACCCATGAGCCCGCCCCGATGACCAACCCGCTCGACTGGCTGCTGCTGCGCGCGGCGGCCCGGCGCCTGCGCCGCCGGCGCGCCGACTTCTACTACGACCTGGCGTCGGCGCTGGAAGACCGCGTCCCGCTGTACACCATCCTGCGCAAGCTCGAGGCCCGCGCCCGGCGGCGCTCGCGCGGCGACCAGCTGCTGTACCGCCAGATGCTGCGCGCGGCGATGGGCGGCTCGCTGGCGCGTGCGCTGCAGGGCGTCATGCCGCCGACCGAGCTGCTCATGATCGACGCGCTCCAGGGCGGCGGCGACGAGCGCCTGTCGCAGGGCCTGCACTTCCTGTCCGGCACCGTGGAGAAGGTCGACGGCATGTTCCGCGCGGTGCGCAAGGCGGTGGCCTACCCGCTGCTGCTGCTGGGCGCGATGACCGGGATCCTGGTGGCGTTCTCGCTGCACGCGGTGCCGGTGCTGGCCGACCTGATCGACCCCGAGCGCTGGCCGCCGCTGGGGCGCGCGCTGTACGCGGTCGCCTGGACGATCCGTCATCACGGGCTGACCCTGGGCGCCGCGGTGCTCGCCGCAGGCGGGCTGTTCGTGTGGGCGCTGCCGCGCTGGCAGGGGCGCGCGCGGCGCTGGCTGGACCGGCATCCGCCGTTCAGCCTCTACCGCGACTTCTCCGGGGCCATGCTCGTGATCTCGCTGTCGTCGCTGATGCGGGCCGGGGTATCCCTGCGCGCCTCGCTGGAACGCGCCGGCCGCTTCAGCGCCCCGTGGATGCGCTGGCACCTGCGGCAGATCCTGTCGCGGCTGTCCGGGCGCGAGTCGGCGCAGTTCGGCCGCGCCTTCGCCACCGGCGTACTCAACCCCAGCATGGAGGAACGCGTCCAGGACGCCGCCGAACGCCGCGATCCGGTCGCCGCGTTCGTGCGCATCGGCATCGGCTCGATCGACCGGCTGCAGCAGGGCATCTCCGACTCGGCGGCGCGTCTGAACGGGCTGCTGATGGTCGCCGCGGCGATGCTGCTGCTCTTCCTGCTGGGCGGTTTCCTGGCGACGGTGATGGAGGCGCAGAGCAGCCTGCAATCCGAGATGGGGGGACTGTGAAACCGGCGGCTGCGGGTTTCGCCCACGCGCTGGCGCTGGCCGCGGCCATGGTGCTGTCCGCCGTCGCTTTGCCGGCGCGTGCGCAACAGGCGACGGCAGGCGCGAAGGACGGGCCGTCACCGCGCGCCGACGCCTCGCGTTTCGACCGCTGTTTCCTGCTGGCCGGAGAGCGCTACGGCGTCTCGCCGCTGCTGCTGAAGGCCGTCGCGCGCCAGGAGTCAGGTCTGAACCCGTCGGCCTTGAACCGCAATGCCAACGGCTCGACCGACATCGGCCTGATGCAGATCAACTCCTCCTGGCTGCCGGTGCTGGCGCGACACGGCGTGCAGGAAGCCGACCTGCACGTGCCCTGCGCCAACATCCTCGTCGGCGCCTGGATCCTGGGCAGCAACTTCCGGGCGATGGGCACGACGGCCGATGCGCTGGGTGCCTACAACGCGCGCGATCCGGCGAAGCGGCTGGCCTACGCGCGCCAGGTGTTGCGCCACTACGCGGCCTTGCAGACGGCCGTCCCGCACGCCGTCCCGAACGCCGTCCTCAGTCGGCCGTCTCCGCCGCCTCCGACGCCGGCGCGTCCCCCGACGGCGGACCGCCCACCCGCGCGATCATGACCTGGTCGACGCGGTGGCTGTCGACGTCGACGACCTCGAAGCGCCAGCCGTGCCATTCCACGACGTCGGTGCGCTTGGGGATGCGGCGCAGCATCACCATCAGGAAACCGGCCAGGGTGTCGTACTGGCCGTGGTGCGGGAAGTCGTCCACGCCCAGCGCGCGCTGCACGTCGGGGATGGGGGTGATGCCGTCGGCCAGGAAGCTGCCGTCGTCGCGGCGGATGATCTGCTGCTCCTCCTCGGCGGTGGAGACCAGCGAGCCCATCACCGTGCTCATCACGTCGTTCAGCGTGATGACGCCCACGACCAGGGAGTATTCGTTGACGATCACCGCGAAGTCCTCGTGCGCATGCCGGAACTGCGTCAGCACCTCGGCCAGCGTCAGGCGGTCGGGGACGATCAGCACCTTCTTGACCAGCGCCGGCTCGGCGCGCAGCGAGATGACCTCGCCGCGCAGCACGCGCTGGAACAGGTCGGTCGCGTCGACGTAGCCGACGACCTGGTCGATCTCGCCCGCGCAGACCAGGTAGGTCGAGTGCGGCGAGTCCGCGATCCGCGTGCGGATCAGCGCCTCGTCGTCGTCGAGCGAGAAGTACACGACGCGCTCGCGCGAGGTCATCGAGGACTCGACGGTGCGGGTCTCCAGCTCGAAGACGTTCTCGATCACCTGCTGGTCCGCCGCCGAGACCACGCCGGCGCGCTGGCCGGCGGCGGCCAGGGCGAGGATGTCGTCGTGGGTGATCGTGTTGTCCGGGCTCATCGGCCGGCCGAGCAGGCGCAGCAGGCCGTCGGCGACGTGGTTCAGCGCCCAGGCGATGGGCCGCAGCACCAGGGTGAGGAAGAGCATGGGCCGGATCAGCGCCATCGCGACGCGCTCGGGCTCGTTCATCGACAAGCGCTTGGGCAGCAGGTCCGCCAGCACCACGAACAGGATGGTGACGCAGGTGAAGGACAGCGCGAACGCGGCGCGCTGCGCGGTGTCGACGTCGATCAGCGGGCGCAGCAGCGACTCGAAATGCGGCGTCAGCGCGCCCTCCCCGACCACGCCGGCCAGGATCGCCAGCGTGTTGACGCCGATCTGCACGACGGTGAAGTAGTAGCCGGGCTGCTCCTGGACCTTCAGCACCTGCGCGGCGCGGTGGTCGCCTTCGTCCGCCAGTTGCCGCAGCTTCAGCCGGCGCGACGCGGCGAGCGAGAGCTCGGCCATCGAGAAGAACGCGCTGGCGCAGATCAGCAGGAGGATGAGCAGCAGGCTGGAACTCAAGGCGGCTTTCGGAATGGGAGAGCCGCCAGTGTAGCGGGCGCCCTCTGTCCGCCCGGCCCCTCGTCCAGGCTGGAAAGGGCCGCCGCGCTGGCCCATGGAGGCCAGCGGACAGTGCCGATGCGGGTGCGCGGTTTGCTTCGCCCCTCATAGACTCCCCTTCTCCGCTCCCGACACGGGAAATTCTGCCGATGCACGTCCTGCCCGCCGGCGCCGCCGGCCTGCCCTCCGAACCGCGCGGCGACACCCCCCGCGACACGCCGCGCGACGCGACGGATCCCACGCTGCCGGCGCCGTCCGCCGCGCCGCGCCTGCGCCACTTCCTGGACGGCGGCGGCGAGGTGGGCGAGCGGCTGCGCGCGCTGGACTGGGCCGCCACCACCATGGGCCCGCCGGACGGCTGGCCGGCCTCGCTGAAGACGGTCGTCCGGATGATGCTGGACTCGCGCTACGCGATGTGGCTGGCCTGGGGGCCGGAGATGACCTTCTTCTGCAACGATGCCTACCTGCCGACGCTGGGGCTCAAGCGCGAATGGGCGCTGGGGGCGCGGTCGGAACGCGTCTGGGCCGAGGTCTGGGACGCCGCCTACAGCCGCATCCGCCATGTGCAGACGACCGGCGAGGCGACCTGGGACGAAGGACTGCTGCTGTTCCTGGAGCGCAGCGGCTTCTCCGAGGAGACCTTCCACACCTTTTCCTACAGCCCGGTCTACGACGACGCGCTGCGCGTGGACGGCATGCTGTGCGTGGTCACCGAGGTCACGGACCGCGTGATCGGCGAGCGCCGCCTGCGCGTGCTGCGCGACCTGGCGGCGCGCACCGTCGGCGCCGAGGACACGCACGACTGCGCGCGACGCGTCTGCGACGTGGTCGCCGACTGCCCGCTGGACCTGCCGTTCGCGGCGCTCTACCTCAACGACCCCGGCGGACAGGTCGCGCGACGGATCTGCTTCAGCCTGCCGGAGGCCGACACCCCCTCGCCCTTCCCCGAGCGGCTCAGCCTGGTCGATCCGGCGGGCGGCTGGCCGGTGCAGGAACTGGCCGCGGGCGGCGGCGCGCGCGACCTGCCGGACATGCCCGCCCTGGGCGTGTCGCTGACGCGGCCGCCGTGGCCGGAAACGCTCCGGCGCGCCGTCCTGCTGCCGCTGCGTGGCGCGGGCAAGGACCTCGCCGGTTTCCTGGTGCTGGGCGTCAGCCCGCGCCGCCCGCTGGACGAGGAGTACCGCGATTTCCTGAACCTCGTCGCGGGCCAGGTGTCGGCGGCGCTCGCCGACGCCACCGCCTACGAGGCCGAGCGCCGCCGCGCGGAGTCGCTCGCCGAACTGGACCGGGCGAAGACGGCGTTCTTCTCCAACATCAGCCACGAGTTCCGCACGCCGCTGACGCTGATGCTGGGCCCGCTCGAGGAACTGGTGACCGCGCCCCACCTGGACGGTCCCGCGCGGGACCGGCTGGCGCTGGTGCTGCGCAACGCGTCGCGGCTGCAGCGGCTGGTGAACACGCTGCTGGACTTCTCCCGCATCGAGGCCGGCCGCGCGCAGGCGCGCTTCGAGGCCACCGACCTCGCCGCGCTGACGCGCGACCTCGCGAGCACTTTCCGCTCCGCGATGGAGCGCGCCGGACTGGGCTTCGAGGTCGACTGCGCGCCGCTGTCCGCGCACGCCTATGTCGACCGCGAGATGTGGGAGAAGATCGTCCTGAACCTGCTGTCCAACGCCTTCAAGTTCACGATGCGGGGACAGGTGACGGTGCGGCTGCGGCAAGCCGGCCGTGACGAGCGCGGTGACGACCGCCGCGATGCCGACGCGGACACCGAGGCAGAGGCGGACCGCGATCCCGGCCAGGCGGTGCTGGAGGTCGCCGACACCGGCGCCGGCATCCCGGCGGACGAACTGCCCAAGGTCTTCGAGCGTTTCCATCGCGTCGCCGGCGCCGAGGGGCGCACGCACGAGGGCTCGGGCATCGGCCTGGCGTTGGTGCAGGAACTCGTCCGCCTTCACGGCGGCCGGATCGAGGCATCCAGCGTGCACGGCGCCGGTGCGCTCTTCCGCGTGATGATTCCACTGGGTCGGGAGCATCTGCCGCAGGATCGGATCGAGCGGGTCGAACGCGTCGCCAGTACCACCGGCGCGCGGGCCTATGTCGACGAAGCGCTGCGCTGGCTGCCGGCACAGGAAGGGCCGCGGGACACCGCGTCGCGCGAGGCGGCCACCGAACGGATCGACGGCGCCGACGCCGCCTGGCCGGCGGGGGACCAGCGGTTCGCGGCGACCTTCGGCGCGCGCGTCGTCGTCGCCGACGACAACGCGGACATGCGCGCCTACCTGCGCGACCTGCTGTCGCCGTACTACGCGGTCGAGCTCGCGGCGGACGGCCTGCAGGCGCTGGAAGCCGCGCGGCGCGAGCCCCCGGACCTGCTGCTGAGCGACGTCATGATGCCCCGGCTGGGCGGGCTGGCGCTGCTGGCGGCGATCCGCGCGGATGCGCAGCTCGGCGGCGTGCCGGTGGTGCTGCTGTCGGCGCGGGCCGGCGAGGAGGCCCGCATCGAGGGCCTGGACGCGGGCGCCGACGACTACATGATCAAGCCCTTCTCCTCGCGCGAGCTGCTCGCGCGGCTGGGTGCGCTGCTGGAGCTGCGGCGCATGCGGCAGTCCGCGGAGGCGGCGTTCCGGCTCCGCACGCGGCAGTTCGAGACCCTGCTCAACGAGGCGCCGATGGGCGTGTTCCTGGTCGAGCACGACGGCACGACGCTGCGCCTGCGCGAGGCCAATCCGACGGCCCGCGCCACCTTCGGCGATCCGCCGGACCTGCTGGGCGCGCGCTTCGACGCGCTGATCGAGCGGCAGTGGGGCCACCCCTTGTCGGACCAGATCGTCTCGCTGTTCCAGCGCACGCTGGAGACCGGCGATCCGTACCACACGCCGGAGTTCATCCAGGAACGCAACGACCTCGGCATCACCGAGGCCTACGAGTGGCAGATCAGCCGGATCCCGCTGGCGGACGGCTCGATGGGCGTGGTGTGCTACTACCGCGAGATCTCCGCCCACCTGAAGGCGCGCCGTCGGCTGGAGGCGGCCGACCGCCAGAAGGACCAGTTCCTGGCGATGCTGGCGCACGAGCTGCGCAACCCGATCGCGCCCATCCGCAGCGCGGGCGACGTGCTGTCGCGACTGGGCCTGCCCGATGAGCGTTCGAAGAAGATGGTCGACATCATCCGGCGGCAGGTGGAGACGCTGACGCGCCTGGTGGACGACCTGCTGGACGTGTCCCGGATCACCCAGGGCCGGGTGGAGCTGCAACTCGGTCCGGTGCTGCTGTCGGAGGTGATCGCGCAGGCGGTGGAGACGGCCGAACCGCTGATGCGCGAGCGTCGCCACCACTTCACGGTGACGTCCTCGACCTCGGTGGCCACCGGCGGCCCGCCGGTGCGCGTGCACGGCGATCAGGCGCGGCTGGTGCAATGCGTGGCCAACGTACTCATGAACGCGGCCAAGTACACCGATCCGGAAGGCCGCATCGAGCTGGCGATGAGCGAGGAGCCGCCGTCCCCCGGGAACGCGGGCACGGCCTTGATCCGCATCAGCGACGACGGCATCGGCGTGCCGCCCGCGCTGCAGGCGACGATGTTCGATCTGTTCGTGCAGGGCGATCGCGCGCTGGACCGCTCGCAGGGCGGGCTGGGGATCGGGCTCTCGCTGGTCAGGCAGTTGATCGGCATGCACGGCGGCAGCGTCTCGGTGCACAGCGAAGGCCCGGGACGCGGCGCGCGCTTCGAGCTGCGCCTGCCGATGCTCTCGACGACGGCCGCCTGAACACGCACCTGGGCCTGCGACGCCCCTCCCCCCGCCCGCAGCGCGGGAGGGGGAGTCATGCGGACCGAGCGCGGCTCAGACCAGCGTGACGGTCGGCTTCACGTCCAGCCGCTGCTTGAGCAACCCCACCTGCAGATAGAAGTCGGCGCTGCGCTGCTGATCCGCGAGCACCTGGTCGTCGAGCGCGATCCAGCGCGTGGCGCGGCGCTCGAACTGCAGGCGCGCGGCCTCGACGGGGATGCCGATGATGCGCGCCAAGGTCGCGGAGAACTCCGGCACGTGCTGGTAGGACCAGGCCTGCGCGCGCTTCACGCGCTGCGCGAGGTCGGCCAGCGCCTCGCGCTTGGTCGCCAGCGCCTTGTCGGTCGCCGCCAGGAAGCTCAGCCCCGACCACTGCCCTCGCCCGCTCACCAGCACGCGCGCGTGGCCCGCCGTCTCCGCCAGCGCGGTGTACGGCTCCCACGTCGCCCACGCGTCGAGCGAGCCCTGCGTCAACGCGAGCTTCGCCTCCGCCGGCGGCAGGAAACGGACCTGCGCGTCGTCAGGCTTCAAGCCCGCAGACGCGAGCGCCTTCAGCGCGATGAAATGGCCGATCGATCCGCGGTTCGTGCCGATGGACCTGCCCTTGAGGTCGGCCGCCGTCTTGAACGGCGAGTCGGGCCGCACCAGCACCGCCGTGCCGTAGGCATCGGAGCGGTTCACCGCGAAGGCCTTGATGCGCGTGCCCGCGGCGATCGCGAACAGCAGCGGCGCGTCGCCGATCGGGCCGAAGTCGACGGCCTCCGCGTTCAGCGCCTCGGCCAGCGGCGCGGCGGCGGGGAACTCGCTCCACTGGATGTCGTAGGGCAGCTGGCGCAACTCGTCCGCCGCTTCCAGCAGCGCGCGCAGGTTGCCCTTCTGGTCGCCGGCCTTCACGACGACTCGGCCCTGCGCGCGCACGGAGCGCACGTACGGGACGGCGGCGAGCGCCGCGAACGCGGCGCCGCCGGACAGCACGCGGCGGCGTGATCGGTCGTGAGCCTCGGGCCGGCTCGTGGCCTTGTCGGTGAGGTGGCGGTTGTCGAGGTCGTCGTTGGAATCCATGCTCATGCAGTCCTCGAAACGGAGAAGGTGAAGCGGAGAAGGTGGACCGGGGAGTTCAAGCGGCCCGGCGCTGCGCCAGCCGCTGCTCGACGAGCGCCCGCGTGCGCGGGATCAGCTCGCGGCCGTAGTCGATCGCGTCTTCGAGCGGATCGAAGCCGCGGATCAGGAAGGTCGTGACGCCCAGGTCGACGTAGTCGAGCAGCGCCTGCGCCACCTGCTCCGGCGTGCCGACCAGCGCGGTGCTGTTGTGGCGCGCGCCGGTCTCGCGCGCGATCTCGGTCCACAGCCGCTTGTCGACGCGGCTGCCCTTCTCCGCCGCCGCGAGCAGGCGCCGCGCGCCCTCGCTCTGCTGCGGCCCGCCGCGGCTGTAGCCCGCCGCGACGCGCAGGCGGCGCGTGTCCTCCAGGATGCGCTCGGCGCGCGCCCAGGCGGCCTCCTCGGTGTCCGCGAGGATGGGCCGGAAGGACACCGAGAACCCGATGCTGCGCCCATGCCGCGCCGCTTCCGCGCGCACGCGCCGGGTCAGGTCCGCCGTCTGTTCGAGCGACTCGCCCCACAGCGCGTAGACGTCCGCGTGCTTGCCGGCCACCGGCAGCGCCGCGTCGGACGCGCCGCCGAAGAACACCGGGATGTGCGGCTGCTGACGCGGCTTGACCTCGCTGAAGCCCTGATCGAAGCGGTAGTGCGTGCCCTCGTGATCGAAGGGATGGTCGCTGGTCCACAGACGGCGCAGCAGGCCGACGTATTCGTCGGTGCGCTCGTAGCGCCGGTCGTGGTCGAGGTAGTCGCCGTCGCGGCGCTGCTCGGCGTCCGAGCCGCCGGAGATGACATGCACCGCCAGCCGGCCGCCGGTGAACTGGTCCAGCGTCGCGAGTTCCCGCGCCGCCAGCGTCGGCGCGACGAAACCGGGCCGGTGCGCCAGCAGGAAGCCGATGCGCGAAGTGTGCGCCGCCGCATGCGCGATCGTGAGCTGCGCGCTCGGCCCGGTGGAATGGTGCGGCACCAGGATGCGGTCGAAACCGGCCTCCTCGTGCGCCCGGGCGAAGGCGCTCACGTAGTCCGGATCGACGACCGGCCCGCTGGCCGCGTGGATCTCGGACGTCTTCTGCGACTGGATCATGCCGATGAATTGGATGCTCATGGTGGTGGCTCTGGGTAGGTCGGACAGCGCCAGACCGTAGAGCTCCGCGCCGCGAGCCGCAAAGAACGAATCCGACTTTCCATGCTCGGATTGCAGGATTCACGGCCGCCAGCGCGGCGCCCACACTGCGACGCATGAGCGCCCTTCGCCAGCCCGGGTCACCGGGGCTACCGGAACTACCGGAACTACCAGAGCGTTTGCAACGATTCATCGCCTCCATCGAGGCGTTGATCGATCGAGGCCTGCGCGAGTCCGAGCTGCTGCCCGAGTTGCGCCCCTTGCTCGCTGAACTCGTCGCGCGTGACGACTGGCTGCCGTCGAGCCACGCGCAAGCGGGTGCCGATCGCTATCGGCAGTACCCGCTGCACGTCGATGCGCAGGGACGCTTCTCCGTCGTGTCCTTCGTGTGGGGACCGGGCCAGGCGACGCCCGTCCATGACCACACGGTCTGGGGCCTGATCGGGATGCTCCGCGGTGCGGAGGACTCTCAGGGCTACCGCTTCAAGGGGCCGCACGAACTCGTGCCGGACGGGCCGCCGGTGCGCTTGTCGCCGGGCCAGGTCGAGGCGGTCTCGCCGCGTCTGGGCGACATCCACCGCGTCCACAACGCGGTCGAGGGTCAGGTCTCCATCAGCATCCACGTCTACGGCGCCGACATCGGCCGCATCGAGCGATCGACCTACGACGCCGATGGCACGCCGCATCGCTTCGTGTCGGGGTACTCGGCGCCGGGCTGAGGGCGAGCAGCGTCGGCAGTCAGATCAATCGGGCCGGTCCAGCACCGCGCGGACCGCGGCGGCGAGTTCATTCAGCGTGAACGGCTTGCCCAGCAGGTCCACGCCGGGATCGAGCACGCCGTTGTGCACGACCGCGTTGCGCGAGTAGCCGGTCGTGAACAGCACGCGCAGGCCGGGCCGGCGCCGGCGCGCCTCGTCGGCGAGCTTGCGTCCGTTCATGCCGGGCATCACGACGTCGGCGAAGACCAGCGCGATCTCGGGATGCGCGTCGATCAGCTTGAGCGCCGCCTCGCCGCCGTCGGCCTCGAGCACGCGATAGCCGAGCTCCGTCAGCGCATCGACGGAGGACGCGCGCACGGCGGGCTCGTCCTCGACGACCAGCACCGTCTCCTGGCCCTGCGAGACAGACACCAGCGGCACGCGCTGCGACTCGATCTCTTCTTCCTGATCGTTGAGCAGGCGCGGCAGATAGATCTTCACCGTCGTGCCCTGACCGGGCTCGGAGTAGATCTTCACGTGCCCGCCCGACTGCTTGACGAAACCGTAGACCTGGCTGAGGCCCAGGCCCGTGCCGCGGCCGACTTCCTTGGTCGTGAAGAAGGGATCGAAGGCGCGCGCCAGCACGTCCGGCGTCATGCCGCTGCCGGTGTCGGTCACCGCGACCATCACGTACTGGCCGGGCATCACGCCCACCTGCTCGGCGACGTAGCGCTCGTCGAGGTGGGCGTTGGCGGTCTCGATGGTCAGGCGGCCGCCGTCGGGCATCGCATCGCGCGCGTTGACCGCGAGGTTGAGGATCGCGCTCTCCAGCTGGTTGGGGTCGGCGTGCGTGCGCCAGAGGCCGCCGGCCTGCACGGCTTCCAGCGCGATGGCGCCGCCGATGGAGTGGCGCAGCAGGTCCGACATGCCCGCCACCAGCCGGTTGGCGTTGAGCGCCTCGGGCCGCAGCGGCTGCTGGCGCGAGAACGCAAGCAGCCGTTGCGTCAGCTGCGCCGCGCGCTGCGTGCCGTTGCGCGCGGCGTCGACGTAGCGCATCGCGAGCGGGTCGTCCTTGAGGAACTTGCGCGCCAGCAGGTCCAGCGAGCTGACCACCACCGCCAGCATGTTGTTGAAGTCGTGCGCGATGCCGCCGGTCAACTGGCCCACGGCTTCCATCTTCTGGGACTGGCGCAGCGCCTCCTCGGTGCGCAGGCGCTGGGCGACCTCCTCCTGGACGCGGCGTTCCAGCGTCTCGTTGAGTTCGCGCAGTTCCTGGTCGGCGCGATGACGGCGCGTGACGTCCTGGAACAGCACGGCCACCTGGCGGCGCTCGACCGGCTCGATGCGGAAGGCGGAGAGCTCCAGGTAGCGGCCGGTCCGTTCGAGCTCGCGCTCGAAGCGCACCGGGATGCCGGTCACCAGGACGTTGCGGTAGATCTCGACCCAGGCGTCGGCTTCGTCCGGCACCATCTCGCGCACCTTCTGGCCGACGACGTCGGCGATGCCGGCGTTGGCGTAATAGGCCGGATTGGCGAGCACGTGCACGTAGTCGCTCAAGGGGCCGTGCGGGCCGTCGATGAACTCGATGACGCAGTAGCCCTCGTCCATGCGCTCGAACAGCGTCTGGAACTGGGCGAGGTCGTTGTCGGGAGGGCGCTGATCGTCGGTCATGGCGGGCACTGGAGCGGGGCCCTTCCGGAGCGAAGGGGACGGCGGAGTATCGCAGCCGGGTGCGACGCTTCGTCCCCGGGTCAAGCCGCATGGGGCAAGTGGCGCGCCGCCATGCGTGCGCGCAGCGCGGCGGCCTCGCGCGTCAGGTTCACGGCCTCGGCGGCCCGGATCGCCAGCAGGTAGGCGCGACGCGTCGGGCGCTCGCGCAGGTTGGCCCGCGCCAGGGACCAGGCGCGCCGCGGATCGCGGCCGGCACCGAGGTAGAACTCGGCGGCGTGATCCGCGAAAGCCTGCGGATGCCGGGCCAGCAGCGCCTCGTAGCGGCGCGCCGCGCGGGCGATCTCCTCGTGCCCCTCGGACGTCCGGCCTTGCCGCAGGTGCAGTTCGCCGAGCAGCGCCAGCGCCTCCGGTTCATCGCCTGACCGGACGACACGCGTCAACCGCGCGTGGGCCGAGGACTCGTCGCCGCGCACCAGGTCCAGCTCGGCGAGGTGGATGCCGGCCGCCGCGTAGTCGGGCAGCAGGCGCAGCGCCTCCTCGTAGAAGGCAGCGCCACGCGCCGCGTCGCCGCCCTGCTCCGCCCACATCTGCCCGCGCGCGAATGCGATGGATGCGGCGGGGAACGGCCACGTCGTGTCCAGCTTCGTCAGCGCCTGGGCGTAGTGACGGTCGGCCTCGTCGAGTCGACCCACGGCGGCTTCGGCACGAGCGAGCGCGACCAGGCTCGCGAAGTCGGGCCGGCGCGCAGCCTCGTCCGTCAGCGCGGACAAGACCTGACCCGCGCGTCCGGTGGCGACGAGCAGGGCCGCGCGCTGCAGCGGCGTGGCGCCGGCGGCGTCGAGGAGCCGCTCAGCCTCCGCGAACCGATGCAAGGTCACGAGCGCGCGCACGCGCCGCAGGCTGGCGGCGGCATCGCCGGCTGCATCGACCGTCGGGCGTTGCGCGACCTCGGCCGCACGGTCGAGCACGCGGTAGTCGGCAAGGAACTGCAGACGCATCAGCGAGTACTCCAAGGCCGCCGGATCGTCCCCGTGCTGTCGGATCAGGTGGTCGAGGTTGGCGATGGCGAGGTCGCCCTGCGTCGTGGCCGCAGACGATGTCGATGTCGATGTCGATGCAGGTGCTGATGCAGGTGCCGGTGTGGGATTCGCCGGCGCGGCGAGGAACGGAAACTCGATGGTGGAGTGCGAACGATCGTCGCGCGTGACGCCGTCGTCCGCGACATCCGGCGTGCCGCGGATCAGCAGCGAACGGAACACTGCGTTGACGTTGACCAGCGGCGTGCGGCCGCCGCAGTCGGGCGGGAGGCTCGCGCCGGCGGCGTGCCGCTCCACCGCCAGGTAGAGCTCGCAGCGCGTCTGCCGGCTATCCACCCAGAGGCGGTCATCGGCCAGCAGCTCAGCCAGACGTCGGTAGCGAGCCGGCGAGGCGTCCTTCGCCTCGGCCAGCCACTGGTTGCCGGCCACGCCGTCGAAGCCGTCGTACAGCGCGAGGTTGCGGCCGATCTCCGGGGCGAAGTCCTGCCAGTCGGCGGGCCCGGCGCGGTTGTAGGCCTCCTTGAGCGCATTCGCCGCCTCGTCCGTGCCGATCGTGGCCAGCAGCGCATTGCCGGTCAGCGCGCGGCCCATGCGGTCGATGGGCGCGCCGGGCGGCGGCGGTCCGTCGTCCGGCGCGGTCTGACGACGCTCCGTGCGCCCCCAGACCGCCAGCATCGGTCCGCCGGCGTTCACGAGGTCCAGGTCCACCGACACGACCAGCGCCGAGGTCGTCCACCCGGCGAGGAAGTTGCGCGCCGGACCGCCCTCGGTCTGGCCCCACAACGTGCCGATGCGCTGGAGCGTCTTCTCGTCGAAGCGATGGAAGCCGCTGGCGTCCTTCGTCGCCTGGCCGGCGCGGACGGCGTCGGCCGTCGCGTTGAGCGCGGCGCGCGTGCCTCGTACGTTGTTGAAGTAGGGATCGTCCCGCTGGCCGGCGAAGACGCGCAGGCGACCGTGCCGGCTGGGCAGGCCGACCGCGACGCTCGCATCGCCCTGCACGCGGTCCTCCCGGCCCGCCCAGCAGCTCACGATGCCGGCAGCATCGAACTGGCAGAGCAGCCGCGTACCGACGGTCGTCGCGCCGAAGCGCTGTCCGCTGTCGACGTGGAAGACGTACTGGACCTGATCGGAGAAGCGCTTGCCGACGATGTCCATGACGAGGTTCAGGCGTTTCCCATCGGCGGAGGTCCAGGCGTAGAGATCGCCGATGTCGGCCGCGGGATCGGCGATGACGGTCGGCGTGTCGAGGTGATCGGCGGCGCGCGCCGGCGCAACGACGAAGAACGTGGCGATGCCGAGCGCGGCGATGAAGGGCGTGATGAGGTGTTTCATGCGGGCAAGCCTAGGGAGGCCCGCCGCAGAAAACTTGGCAAAAACTGCGATGCCTGCTGACAGGCTCTGGAGCGGGCGTTCCTTAGCATCCGGACCATGCCGCTCAGCCACCCTGCCCTCGATGACGCCGTCGCTCACGACCGCCGCTACCGCCCGCTGCAGTCGGGCACCGGCCTGCGCCTGGCGCACTGCCAGTGCCGGGCCGCTCGCGGCGAGCGACCGATCGACGAGGAGCACCAGCACTTCTCCATCACGCTGGTCGATCGCGGCCGCTTCACCTACCGGACGCGGACCGGCGCCGCCGTGCTCGGCCCCGGCTGGCTGATGCTGGGCAATGCCGGCGACGGCTACGCCTGCTCGCACGAGGACAGCGACGGCACCGGCGACGACTGCACGGTGCTGTCGATGTCGGCATCGATGCTCGACGAGCCGCTGGCGGCTGAACGCTTCGCGCATGCCTGCCTGCCGCCGATGCCGCGCGTGGCCGCCCTCTTCCGCGGCCTGGACGACGGCGGCGAGGAAGGCTTCGCACTCGAAGAGGCCACGCTGGCCATCGTGGCCCAGGTGCGTCGGGCGCTGGGCGACGGCGAGGCGCCCGCGCCATTGCCCCGGCAGGACGAACGCGCCCGCGCCGCCGCGCACTGCATCGAGACCCGCAGCGCCGAGGCGCTCACCCTCGACGACGTCGCCGACGCCGCCGGTCTCAGCCCCTTCCACCTGCTGCGCGTGTTCCGCCAGGCCATCGGCGTGACGCCGCACCAGTACCTCATCCGCCAGCGGCTGATGCACGCCCTGCGCCTGCTGCGCGACACCCGCCGCCCGGTCACCGACGTCGCCTACGACAGCGGCTGGGCGGACCTGTCGAACTTCAACCGCGCCTTCCGGCGTGAATTCGGCTGTTCCCCACGAACACTCAGAGGTGAAGCAAAACTACATCCGACAGCATGAAATCGTGGCCTTTTCACCCGGATGCCGCCTGGATCCTGTAGCTTCCTTGTCCCCTGAAGCCTCGACATGTAATCCGACTTCGGGATTTCACGGTCACATGATGTAGTTTTACTTCCTTAGCATCCGGCCACCTTTGAGGAGGGCACGGACATGCAGGCATGGGCTGACAGGTGGTCGCGCACCGCGCGACGGGTGGCGGGGGCGCTGACGATCAGGCTGGCGATGGGCTTGAGGGTCGGCTTCACCGTCGGCTTGACGGTCGGCGTAAGCGGACTGCTCTCGGCGTGCGGCGGCGGCGACGCCGGCGTCGCGGCCAAGGCTGGCACGAGCGCGGCAGTCGTCGACGAGAACGGCGTCGCGCTGATCGCGGAGGTGCCGACCGACTCGACCTCCGGCTCGACGAGCACCCGCGCGCGGATCGCCGCGGTGGCAACACCTGACGCTCCCGCGACTTCGCTGCGCGTGCATTACCGCCGCGCCGACGGCAACCACGCCGGCTGGCAGATCCACACCTGGAACGCCGCGCAGAGCCCCAACTGGAACGAGGGCTGGAACGCCGCGGGCAGCGACGACTTCGGCGTCTACTACGACGTGCCGCTCGCCGCCACCAGCGGCACCGTGGGCTTCCTCTTCCACAACGGCGACAACAAGGACAACGGCGGCGCGGACCAGAGCCTCGTGCTCCAGGCGGGCGCCAACGAGGTCTGGCGCCTGCAGGGCGACAGCACCAACTACCCGGGCAATCCGCTGCAGCTGGCCACGCCCGACATCACGACGGTCCGCGTCCACTACAAGCGCTTCGACGGCGCCTACAGCGCCTGGGGCCTGCACCTGTGGAACGGCAGCGGCCTGAACGCCGCCGCCCTGCCCGGCGGCGTCACCATCGACAACTGGACCCAGCCCGTCGCCTTCAACGCGATGCCGGGCTACGCGGCCGGCGGCGACGAGGTCGTCTTCGACATCCCCGTGCTCAATCCGCAAGGCGATGCGAGCCGCAAGGGCCTGGAGTTCATCGTCCACGGCATGCCGCCAAACGAGAACGACAAGGACGGCCGCGACAACAACATCCGCGTCGAGTTCTCCGCGCTGACGATCCAGAACCAGGTCGGTCACGTCTGGCTGGTGGAGCGCGACGCGACGGTCTACACCGCGACGCCGGACCTGCGCCAGGTGTCCAGCACCGATGCTCGCGCCGTGTGGCTCAACAAGACGCTCGTGAAGTGGCCGCGCATCGGCGCTTCCGCTCCCGGCGCGGGCTCGGTGCGGCTCTATCACTCGGCGACCGGCCAGATCAGCGTCGCCGCCAACGCGCCGGTGGGCGGCGCCGACGGCTTCATCACGCTGGACCCGTTCACCGGCACCGTGCCGCCGGCCGACGCGCTGCGCTTCAAGTACGTGGCCAGCGGCGCGGTCTTCGCGGTCCGCCAGGCCGATGTCGCGCGACTGCCATCGTTGCATCAGCGGCAGCTCGTGCTCGTGCAGGAGGACGCCGACGGCCGCGTCCAGAACGCCACGACGGCGCAGATCGCCGGCGCCCTCGACGATCTCTACGCCGCCGCCAACGACGTGCCGGACCTCGGCGCCGTCGTCGCCAACGGCTCGACCAGCTTCAAGCTCTGGGCGCCGACCGCGCAAGACGTGGCCCTCGTGCTGACGACGCCAATCGCGGGCTCGCCGCTCACCCGCACGACCACGGAGCCGATGACGCGCGACGCCGCCACCGGCGTCTGGCGCCTCAGCAAGGCCGGCAGTCTGCAGGGCGCCACCTACCGCTACCAGGTGCAGGTCTTCGTGAAGGGCGTCGGGCTGGTGCGCAACCTCGTCGCCGATCCCTACTCGCTGGGCGTGACGCTCGGCGGCCAGCAGAGCGTGGTGATGGACCTGCAGTCCGCCGCGACCAAGCCCGCGGGCTGGGACGCCGGCGCGCCGCCCGCCACGGTGTCGGCGCCGTCCGACCTGAGCATCTACGAGCTGCACGTCCGCGACTTCTCCATCAACGACGCCACCGTGCCCGCCGCCCGCCGCGGCAAGTACCTGGCCTTCGCCGAGAGCGGCTCCAACGGCATGCGCCATCTGGGCGCCCTCGCCGCCGCGGGTCTGACCGACGTGCACCTGCTGCCGGTGTTCGACTTCGCCACCGTCAACGAGAAGGGTTGCGTGACGCCCTCGCCTTCCGGCGCGCCGGACGACGAGTCGCAGCAGGCCGCCGTCGCCGCCACGGCCGGCACCGACTGCTTCAACTGGGGCTACGACCCGCAGCACTTCTCGACGCCGGAAGGCAGCTATTCAAGCAACGCCAGCGACCCGCTCGCGCGCGTCGTCGAGTTCCGCCGCATGGTGCAGGCGCTCAACGCCGCCGGCCTGCGCGTGGGCATGGACCTGGTCTACAACCACACCACCTCGTCGGGACAGAACGTCACCTCGGTGCTCGACAAGGTCGTGCCCAACTACTACTTCCGCTACAACGCCGCCGGCGGCATCGAGCGCTCCACCTGCTGCGAGAACACGGCCTCCGAGAACCTCATGATGGCCAAGCTGATGATCGATTCGGCGGTCACGTGGACGCGGGACTACCGCATCAGCTCGCTGCGTTTCGACATCATGGGCCACCACCCGCGCGCGGTCATCGAGGCGCTGAAGGCCCGCGTCAAGCTGGCCGCCGGCCGCGAGGTGCAGATCGTCGGCGAGGGCTGGAACTTCGGCGAGGTCGCCAACGGCGCGCGCTTCGTGCAGGCGGAGATGCTGTCGCTGAACGGCTCGGGCATCGGCAGCTTCAACCCGCTGATCCGCGATGCGGTGCGCGGCGGCGGCTGCTGCGATTCGGGCGAAGCGCTACTCGCCAGCCAGGGCTACGTGAACGGCTTCTTCTACGACAACAACGGCCACAACAGCGGCCAGACGCGCGGCGAGCTGATGTGGCAGGCCGACCGGATCCGCGCGGCGCTGGCGGGCTCCATCCGCAGCTTCCAGATGCAGACGAGCTGGGACGCCACGCTGCGCCTGGAGCAGATCGACGTCGGCGGCATTCCCGCGGGCTGGGTGCTGGAGCCGGGCGAGGTCGTCAACTACGTGGAGAACCACGACAACCTGACCCTGTTCGACAACAACGCCTTCCGGCTGCCCGTCGGCACCAGCCGGGAGGACCGCGCCCGCGTGCAGATCCTGGCCAGCGCGATCAATGCCTTCAGTCAGGGCGTGGCCTACTTCCACGCCGGCGCGGACACGCTGCGCAGCAAGTCGCTGGACCGCAACAGCTACGACAGCGGCGACTGGTTCAACCGCCTGGACTGGACCTACGCGGACAACAACTTCGGCGTCGGCCTGCCGCCGTCGCGCGACAACGCCGACAACTGGCCGTACGCGAAGCCGCTGCTGGCGAACGCGCTGATCAAGCCCTCGGCCGCCGACATCGCGTGGACGCGAGACGCCTTCCGCGACCTGCTGCGCATCCGCAAGAGCTCGACGCTGCTGCGCCTGCGCACGGCCGAGGACATCAAGGCGCGGTTGACGTTCCTGAACACGGGTTCGTCGCAGGAGGCGACGGTGCTGGTCGGCAGGCTCGATGGCACCGGGTATCCGGGCGCCAACTTCGCCGAGCTGGTCTACCTCGTCAACGTCGACAAGACCGCCAAGGACCTGACGCTGCCGTCGCTGGCGGGGCATGCGCTGACGCTGCATCCGGTGCACACCGCGCCGGGCGCCGCCGACGCGCGCGCCCGGCAGGCGGGCTTCGATCGCGCCACCGGACGCTTCTCCGTGCCGGCGCGCACGGCGGTCGTGTTCGTCGTCCCCGCCGCCGCTTCGCCCGCCGCAACCGCCACCGCAACCGCCACCCATAGAATCCCGACGCCATGAAAAAACTCCATCACCTCGCCGCCGCGTCCGTCGTGGCCTCCGCCCTGCTGAGCCTCGCCAGCGCGCCCGCACAGGCGACACCGTTCGTCGTCGATGTCGCCGGCGCGAAGAGCGTCAACCTGCAGGGCGAAGCCGGCAACACCCTCTGGTTCATCGATGTCGGCGCGAACGCGGCGCTGAACTCGCTGTCCTGGTCGATCGAGCTGGACGCCTTCGCGCCCAGCGCGCTGTCGGAGATGCAGATCAATTTTGGTGAATCCCGTGGATGGGGCTTCGTCACCTTCGCGCCGGGCCGATCCAGCTCCGCCAGCGGCGTCGGCAGCTTCAGCGGTTCGCTCAACTTGAGCGGACTCGGCCTGGGCCTGGGCTCGGACGGCCTGCTGCGACTGGAGTTCAGCGAGGCGTACAAGGACTTCGCGACCGGCGTCGCCGAAGGGGAATGGCTGCGCGGGACCCTCACCTTCGATTACACGGTCGCCTCGGCCGTGCCGGAGCCCGCGAGCGCGGCGCTGGCGCTGCTCGGCCTGGGCGCGATCGTCGGTGTGCGGGCGCGTCGACGGGTCGCGCCCCGTCGGAACGGCTGAGAGGCTGGCCGGCTGAGACGCCGGCCGCCACGCATTCGTTGAGGCCCGCCTACACCTTCGGCGGATCGGTCTCGCGCTCGAAGTGCCGGTGGGTCGCCAGGGCCTCGATGAGCGACTTGGCACCCTTCTCCGCGGAATCGCCGGTGAACAGCCCCGGCGTCATGACGTCGGGCTCCACCGCGGGTCCGAGACCCGCGGCGCGCAGCAGCGAGACGCCCGCGCCCAGCGCCAGGATCGGCTTGCAATGCCGGAACTGGTCTCGGATGAACTCGTAGACGTGCGCGTCCCGTCCGAGCGCGCGGATGGCTTCCTCGCCGTCCGGCACGACCAGCGCGTCGAACAGGAAACCGGGCTCGTTCTCCAGCGACACGTCCGCCTCGATCATCACGCCGTCGGCCGCCTTCACCGGACCGATGCGCGGCGCTGCGTAGCGCGGCGCGGCGCCTTTCGCGAGCAAGGCGGCGTGGACGTCCCTGGCCCCCTGTCCGACGACGCCGTCGGCCACCAGGATCACCACCTTGCGGCCGGTGATCGAGCCGTCGCCCGGACGCGCCAGCAGCGACAGCGACGGTGACTTTTGCACCTCCGGCTCCGGCGCGTTGTCGATGGCCAGGGGCATTGGCGGCGGCAAGGGCATGTTCAATCCGTCGGCGACCTTTGCCGCCAACTCTTCCGAAGCGTTCCGCAGCGAAGACAACATGCGTTCGCGGATCGCGGGCACGGTCACCTTGCTGAGCTCGAAACGGAAGGCCGCGGCAATGTGTGCCTGCTCCGCCGGCGACTGGCTCTCGAAGAAGAGGCGCGCCTGGTGGTAGTGCTCGGCGAAGAGCTCGGGCTTGGCGCGCACCTTGGCCTGCTCGTCCGAGCCGCGCTGGCGCGCCGCGACGGAGGTGAAGCCCTGCGCCGCCCCCGCCTGGAACGGACAGCCGCCGCCCAGCGAGTTGGGCTCGTAGGACACGCGTCCGCGCGGGATCGCCTGTCGATGCGCCCCGTCGCGCTGGTTGTTGTGGACCTGCGCGATCGGCGCGTTGATCGGGATCTCGTGGAAGTTGGGCCCGCCCAGGCGCGTGATCTGCGTGTCCACGTAGGAATGGATGCGCCCGGCCAGCAGCGGGTCGTTGCTGAAGTCGATGCCCGGGATCACGTGCGCGGTGCAGTACGCGACCTGCTCCGTCTCGGCGAAGAAGTTGTCCGGATTGCGGTTCAGCACCATGCGCCCGATCGGGCGCACCGGCACCAGTTCCTCCGGGATGAGCTTGGTCGCATCGAGGATGTCGAAGCTGAACGCGTCCGCCTGCTCCTCGGTGAAGACCTGCACGCCGAGCTCGTACTCGGGGAACGCGCCCGATTCGATGCGCTCCCACAGGTCGCGCCGGTGGAAGTCCGGATCGGCGCCGGAGATCTTCACTGCCTCGTCCCAGACCAGCGAATGCGTGCCGGCCTTGGGCGTCCAGTGGAACTTCACGAACACGCTCTCTCCTGCCTCGTTGACGAAGCGGTAGGTGTGCACGCCGAAGCCCTGCATGGTCGCGTACGAGCGCGGGATCCCGCGGTCGCTCATCACCCACATCAGCATGTGCGTGGACTCGGGCATCAGCGAGACGAAGTCCCAGAAGGTGTCGTGCGCGCTGGCGGCCTCGGGCATGTGGTGATGCGGTTCGGGCTTCACCGCGTGGACCAGGTCGGGGAACTTCATCGCGTCCTGGATAAAGAACACCGGGATGTTGTTGCCGACCAGGTCCCAGTTGCCTTCGTCGGTGTAGAACTTGACCGCGAAGCCGCGCACGTCGCGCGCCGTGTCCTTGCTGCCGCCGCCGCCTTGCACGGTGGAGAAGCGCACGAACACGGGCGTCTGCTTGCCCGCTTCCTTGAACGGCGCCGCCTTGGTGAGGTCGGTGATGGCGTCGTAGCACTCGAAGAAGCCATGCGCGGCGGAACCGCGCGCATGCACGATGCGCTCGGGGATGCGCTCGTGGTCGAAGTGGGTGATCTTCTCGCGGAGGATGAAGTCCTCCAGCAGCACCGGACCGCGCGGACCGGCCTTCAGCGAGTTCTGGTTGTCGGCGATGCGCACGCCCTGGTTGGTCGTCAGCGCCTGACCCGAGGAGTCGACGCGCACGCGGTCCAGCGGCGCGATCGCGGCATTGCGGCCTTCGGGCGCCTGCGTGCCGACCTTGTCGTTGGTCTGGGCCTCGGACAGCGTGCTGGCCGACGGCAGGCGCGATGGGGCCTCGACGGTGATGCCGGGCTGCGGATGCACGCCTTCATCGAAGCCGTGCTCGGCCGGCTTGTTCGCGTTGAAGGGGAAAGCGGTCGCGAGCGCATTCGTTTCTGCGGCCTGGGCAGCTTGCGCGCCGGCATCGTCACGGGCCTTGCTGGCGGGTGCGCCCTTGCGGGACGCCCGTGCGGGCGGGGTGGGAGATTTGGCCATGGTCGTCCTCATGATTCGACAGGGAGGTCGACGCAAGACAAGGCAGGAGGCGTTCCTGCCCATGGGCAGGGCCTGAAAACGCTTGGCAAGGGGCTTCACCGGATCGCGGTCCGGTGGGCCGTTCCTCAACTCGATCGACAGTCCAACGCCGCAAGGGAGCGCCCATGGTGACCATGGAGTCGGCACGCGCGAACCGGCTCCTGGCCGCGTTGTCGCAGGACGAACTCGCCCGGTGGCTGCCGCATCTGGAGGCGGTGGACGCGCCGCTCGGCGAGGTGCTCTACGAGCCCGGCGGTCCGCTGACCCATGTCTGCTTTCCCACGACCTGCATCGTGTCCCTGCTCTACGTCCTGGAGGACGGCGGGTCCGCGGAGATCTCCGTCGTGGGCTTCGAAGGTGTGCTCGGGGTGGCGCTCTTCATGGGCGGTCAGACGACGCCGAGCCGCGGCGTCGTGCAGAGCGCCGGCCGTCTGCTGCGCCTGCGATCCGACCTGATGCTGGCGGAGTTCAACCGCGCCGGCCGGGTCATGCAGGTGCTGCTGCGCTACACGCAGGCGCTGCTGACGCAGATGTCGCAGACGGCGGTGTGCAACCGGCATCACTCGCTGGATCAGCAGCTGTGCCGCTGGCTGCTGCTGAGCCTGGATCGCCACCGCGGCGACGACCTCGTCATGACCCAGGAGCTGATCGCCAACATGCTTGGCGTACGCCGGGAGGGCGTGACCACGGCCGCCGGCAACCTGCAGGACGCGGGGCTCATCCGCTATCGACGCGGCCACATCACCGTGCGCCGCGCGATCAGGCGCTCCGATTCGGAGCCCTGGCGCTGCAGGCGTCCGAGCAGCGCCGCAGCGATATCCTGGCGCTCGTCGCGCACGAACTGCGGGATCCGCTGGCGGCGATCGGCTCCGCGCTGCGGGTGCTCAACGTCAGGGCGCACGCGGACGACACGGCTGAGCGCGCCGTCATCGAACGCCAGCTCGACACCTGCCAGCGTCTGGTGGAGGACCTCCTTGACCACGCGCTGGTCTCGCGCAATACCTTGGCGGTGCACCGGGTGCCGGTGACCGTCCGCGAGTTCCTTTCCAACGCCTTGGAAGCCACGAAGCCCGGTCGCGAGCTCAAGCGTCATCGGATGATGGCCATGCTGCCCGATTCGCAGCTGCGTGTGCGGGGAGACTGCACGAGGCTGGCGCAGGTGGTCGGGAACGTGCTCTCGAACGCCACGCGGTACACGCCCGCCGACGGATGCATCGAACTCTGGACAGAGAAGTCCGACGGACACTGCGTCGTGCACGTGAAGGACAACGGCCAGGGGATCGCCGTCGAGCAGTTGGGGCGCATCTTCGAGCCGTACGTCCAAGGCCGGCAACCACTCGGCACGGAGTACCACGGGCTCGGTCTGGGACTCGCGCTGGCGAAGGCTATCGCGGAGCTCCACGACGGCTCGATCACCGCGCACAGCGAAGGACCGGGTCAGGGGAGCGAGTTCTGCCTCAAGCTGCCGATCTGGCAGCCATCTGAGGCCGGTTGAAGGTCGAGGCCTGTCCACGCCCCGAACGAGCGCCTAGGGCTCGTTTGCTCGCCCCCAACGGGGTTCAGGCCTGGGTGTCCGTCTCAGCGTGCTCTGAAGCGTCACGCGACTCGCCGGAGGCGAGCGAGATGAACAGGTAGGACGCGCCCAGCATCACGGTCGCGAACAGCCCATGGCCGAACACATCGCCGTGACCGGACCGCCAATGGGAGATTCCCAGCGCGATCCCGCCGCCTGCCAACATTGAATGCGCCATCCCGACGACGCGCCAGAGCACTTTCATTCCCGACCTTCAGACCTTTGGATTTGTGCCAGGAATGTAGCGAGGGCGGGTCAGCACGGCTGGCGAGACTGAGGGGGTTGCGAGGCAGCGGCAACGCGGCGGCGCGACTTCTGCACGGCGAAGCATCGCGAACAAGAACGCCCGCAAGACACCGATGAAGGACACCAATGAAAAACGCCCGCAGGACTTGCGTCTTGCGGGCGTTTCTTATTCGGTGGGGTGGCTAATGGGACTCGAACCCACGACAACCAGAATCACAATCTGGGACTCTACCAACTGAGCTATAGCCACCACTGGAGAAGCCTTAGATTATGGCCACTTTTCTCCTCTGTGGGAAGCACTTTCTGCGATTCTTCTGAAAATACTTTCGAATCGCGCGAGTGCCGCCCTTTTCACTCTGCGCAGCAATCAGTTCGCCGGCGCCGAGGCCGCCGTGGCCTTCAGCACCGCCGGCTTGATCGCCGCCTTGTAGTCGGCCTTGAGCACGTTGTAGTAGCTCGCCATCTCGACCGCGCTCCAGGCGCGCGCGTACTGGTCCGCCGCACGCTTGGCATCGATCAGCGCCGGATCGCGCGGCAGGATCTTGTCGATCTTCACCACCAGGAAGTCGCCGTTGCCCGCGTCCACGCCGACATAGGCCGGCAGCTTCGAGGCATCGGCACGCAAGACCTGGTCCAGCGCCTTCTGCGGCAGCACGCCCGGCTTGGCGCGCGACACCGTCAGCGCCTCGCCCAGACCCTTGGCGTCGCCGCCCTTCTGCAGTTCAGCCAGACGGGCCTCGCCCGCCTTCTTCGCAGCCTGCGCGGAGTGATCCGCCACCCAGGCCATCGTCAGCACAGGCTTCACTTCGGCCAGCGGCGGCACGCGCGCCGGCTTGTAGGCGATGACGCGCGCCGACACCAGCTGGTTGCCGCCCGCCTCGACCGCGGCGGTGTTGTTCTTCTCCTTCAGCGAGTCCGCCGCGAACACCGCTTCCAGCAGCTTCGGCGAGGCCAGCACGCCGGTCGCGTCCGGCGCGGCCTTGCGCTGCACGGTCGCCTTCTGGATCGTCAGCTTGAACTTGTCGGCCGCCGGCTTCAGCGACTTGGCATCGCTGTAGACCGCGTCGCCGAAGCTGTCCGCCTGCTCGGTGAAACGCTTCTGCGCCAGTTCGCGGCGCAGGTCGTTCTCGATGCCGGCCTTGACCGTGTCGAACGGACGCACCACGCCGCCGCGCACGTCCGTCAGCATGATGATGTGATAGCCGAAGTCGGACTGCACGACGTTGCTGATCTCGCCCTTCTTCAGCGCGTAGACCGCGTCCTCGAACGGCTTGACCATCGCGCCCTTGCCGAAGAAGTCCAGATCGCCGCCGTTCGCGGCCGAGCCCGGATCCTCGGAGTTCTTCTTCGCCAGCTCGCCGAAGCCGGCCGGGTTCTTGCGCGCTTCGGCCAGCAGCTCGTCGGCCTTGGCCTTCGCCTTGGCCTTGTCCGCCGCCGACATGTCCGAACCGGCCTTGATCAGGATGTGGCTCGCGCGACGTTCCTCATCGCTGGTGAAGCGGGGCTTGTTCGACTCGTAATACTTCTGCACGTCTTCCGGATTGATCGTCACGCCCGCCTGCAGCGCGCCGACATCCAGCACCACGTACTCGATGTCCGCGCTTTCCGGCAGCTGGAACTTGGCGGAGACCTTCGGATCCTTGTAGTAGGTCTCCAGGTCCGCGTCCGTCGGCGTCTGCGCGGCGGCGAAGTCCTTCGCGGCGAAGGACTGGAAGCGCAGCTCACGCTGCTGCAGCAGTGCGTCGAAGGCCAGGTTGGCGCTGGCCTGCGTGGGCAGCGCGCTCTGCGCGATCGGGCCCAGCACGCCGTTGGTCTGCAGGCTCTGGCGCACGTTCTGCAGCAGACCGTCCACCGTCATGCCCTGCTGCGCCGCGATGCGCTTGGCGGTCTCCACGTCGCGCAGCGGCGCGAGTTGCGGATCCGTCTTGATCAGCTCGATCAGCTGCTCGTTGCTGATGGTGCGATGCTCGTCGGCCACCACCGCGGCGAGCACGCGCTCGCGCAACAGGTTCTCCAGCACGTCCTTGCGCACTTCCGGCGAGTCGAAGACCTTGGGGTCCATCGTCGGCGATTCCATGCGCATGCGCTCGACCTGCGTCTTCTGCGCCTGGTCCCATTCGGACTGCGTGATCTTGTGGCCGTCCACGGACGCCACCGTCGCGTTGCCGCCGTCCATGAAGCGGCTGTAGCCCTCCACGCCGACCAGCACGAAGGACGGCACGATCAGGATCAGCAGGATGAACTGGAACAGCCGCGTGTGCTTGCGTACGAAATCGAACATCAACAACCTCAGGTCTCTTTTAGGACGGGTTCAAAGGCACGTCATCAGATACGACAAAGGCGAACCGGGGTTCGCCTTTGGGCCGCGGCATTCTAGTCCACCGATGAGATGGATACGCCTCGGTTTTCTGGTGGGCGCTGACGGGCTCGAACCGCCGACAATCTCCGTGTAAGGGAGGTGCTCTACCAACTGAGCTAAGCGCCCGGAATTCTTCAGGTTCCGGCTTTCAGGCTTTCAGTTCACCGCGTCCTTGAGGGCCTTGCCCGGACGGAACTTCGGCACCTTCGCCGACTTGATCTTGATCGCCTCGTTCGTGCGCGGGTTGCGGCCCGTGCGCGCCGCTCTCTTCGTGACGCTGAAGGTGCCGAAGCCCACCAGCGACACGGTCCCGTTCTTCTTGAGCGTGGTCTTCACACCGCCGATGACAGCTTCCAGTGCGCGCCCCGCGGCCGCCTTGGAAATGTCCGCCTGCTTGGCGATGTGCTCGATCAATTCGGACTTGTTCACGAAGGTACCCCCTCATTGGTTTGCCAGGCCGCCCGAACGGCGCGGGAAGCGGATTCTAGACGCTTTGACCGCGCGTCCAGACAAGGGGGAAGTCCCGATACGAGGGGGTCCGACGCCAGTCGCCCAAGGGACAGCGCCCGACTTGAAACCCGCATCCGCACGCACTCTTCACACGCTGTTTCAACGTTCCCGCGAAACCAGGTACCGAACGAGGTAGCGAATGCGCGTCAGCGCGCCTTGGCCCGGATCTCGGGCAGCGCCTTCTGCAGGTAGTAGACCATCGACCAGATGGTCAGCACGGCGGCCAGGTAGATCAGCCAGGTGCCCCAGATCCGCGTGTTGATGACATCGAACAGCCTGCCGTCGAACAGCAGGAAGGGGATGGCCACCATCTGGACCGTCGTCTTGAGCTTGCCCAGCACGTGCACCGCCACCGAGCGCGAGGCGCCGATCTGCGCCATCCACTCGCGCAGCGCGGAGATCGCGATCTCGCGGCCGACGATGACCAGCGCCACCAGCGCATCGACGCGCTGCTGCTCCAGCAGCACCAGCAGCGCGGCGCAGACCAGGAACTTGTCGGCCACCGGATCCAGGAAGGCGCCGAAGGACGAGGTCTGGTTGAGCTTGCGCGCCAGGTAGCCGTCGGCCCAGTCGGTCAGGGCCACCGTGATGAAGAGGACGGTGGCCAGCAGGTTTTGATGGGCGGGCGACATCTGCAGGTGGAACACCCCGACGATCAGCGGGATGGCCACGATGCGGGCCCAGGTCAGCAAGGTTGGCAGCGTCCAGAACATGGGCGGCATTGTGCCCACGTTTCACGGCGCGAAACCGTCGGTCGCTGCTTAATCGTCCAGCGTCCGCGGCTTGAAGCGCCGGTCGTCGTCGAAGAGGAACACCTCGACGAACTTCCAGGGCTTGGGCAGCCGGCTCACGTCGCCGAACGGCGCGGCGCGGCGCACCGCCGCGATGGCGACCTCGATGGTGTCCTCGGCCTGCGTCGGCTTGCGCAGCACGCGGATGTGGCGGATGGAGCCGTCCTGGTTGAGTTCGACCTCCAGCACGGGAATCGCCAGCAGCTCCGGCGGCACCTCGCCCATGTAGGTGCCGTCCGGATTGGCGGCGACCATGCGCTGCGCGGCCTGGCGGCGCAGGTCCTCGTGCGAGCTGACCGCGTGCGGCGCCGGCAGCGGCAGGCCGCGGCGCACGGCCGGAGAGGTCGGCACCGGACCGCCCGGGGCCACCGGGGTGGCCACAGGCGCGCGCGGCGCCTCCTGCACCGGCGGGCGTTCGGGCTGGCGCTGCGTCGGCGAGCCGCAGGCCGCCAGCGACAGCGCGAGCGCCAGCTTGCCGCTCCAGCGCAGCGCGCGCATCCAGGTCATTCGATCGATCGGTGTCATTCGTTTTCCCAACACATCCCAACAAGCCGCGCGCCGTTCAATGCAGCGCGCGATAGATTTCTTCCGCGAGCTCGCGCGAGATGCCCTTGACGCTGCAGAGCTCCTCGACGCTCGCGCCCGCCACGCCGCGCACGCCGCCGAAGCGCTGCAGCAGCTGCGCCCGTTTCTTCGGACCGACGCCGGGCACGTCCTCCAGGCGCGAGCCGCCGGTGCGGATCGACGCGCGCTTGGCCCGCATGCCGGTGATGGCGAAGCGGTGGGCCTCGTCGCGGATCTGTGCGACCAGCATCAGCGCCGCCGAATCGCGCCCGAGGTAGACCTTCTCGCGGCCATCGGCGAAGACGAGTTCTTCGAGGCCGACCTTGCGCCCTTCGCCCTTCTCCACGCCGACGATCAGGCTCAGGTCCACGCCGAGCTCCTCGAAGACCTCGCGCGCCATCGACACCTGGCCCTTGCCGCCGTCCACCAGCACCAGGTCCGGCATCCGTCCGGTCCCATTCTGGGCGGCCTCGGCCATCTTGCTGTAACGGCGTGTCAGGACCTGGCGCATCGCCGCGTAGTCGTCGCCGCCGGTGATGCCTTCGATGTTGAAGCGCCGGTACTGGGCGCTCTGCATCTGGTGGCCCTCGAAGACCACGCAGGACGCCTGCGTCGCCTCGCCGGCCGTGTGGCTGATGTCGAAGCACTCGATGCGGAACTTGTCCAGCTCGGTGACGCTGAGGTCCAGCGCGTCGATCAGCGCGCGCGTGCGCGCCTGCTGGGACCCCTCTTCCGACAGCAGTCTGGCCAGCGCGATCTCGGCGCCCTTGACGCACATCTCCTGCCAGATGCGTCGCTGACCGCGCGGCTGCGCCTGCGCCGTCACGCGGTAGCCGGCCTGCGCGCTCAGCGCCTCGGCCAGCGCCGGGTCCACCGCGTCCGACAGCACCAGCAGCGACGGCACCGCCATCTCCAGGTAGTGCTGCGCGATGAAGGCTTCCAGCACGAGGCGTTCGGCGCTCGGCGGTTCGACGCGGGTGCGGGTGGCTCCTCCGCCCTCGCCTTCGACTGCAACTTCAACCGGCGTCAGCTCGTCGTCGTCCAGCAGCTGGACGGCGGTCGCATCGTCGACGTGCTTGGGGAAGTACGCGCGGTCGCCCAGGTGCCGGCCGCCGCGCACCATCGCCAGGTTCACGCAGGCGCGCCCGCCCTGCAGCTTCACCGCGAGGATGTCGACGTCGCGATCGCGGCCGGTCGCGCTGTTCTCGTCGACGGCCTGCTGCTGCAGCACCTTCGACAGCGCGGTGATCTGGTTGCGGATGCCCGCCGCCTGCTCGTACTCGAAGCGTTCGGCGTGGGTCATCATCTGCGCCTGCAGCGCGTCCATCACCTCCTGCGTCTCGCCGAGCAGGAAGCGCTCCGCGTTGCTGACGTTGCGGCGGTAGTCGTCGTTCTGCCCTTCGGGCACGCAGGGCGCGGTGCAGCGGTGGATCTGGTGCAGCAGGCAGGGCCGGCTGCGGTTGTTGAAGACGGTGTCCTCGCAGGTCCGCAGCTGGAAGACCTTCTGGATCAGCTGGATCGATTCCTTCACCGCCCAGGCGCTCGGGAACGGCCCGAAGTAGCGGTGGCGGCGGTCCACCGCGCCGCGGTAGTAGCTGATGCGCGGCCAGGCGTGGCCGGACAACCGCATGTAGGGGTAGCTCTTGTCGTCGCGGAACAGGATGTTGAACCGCGGGTTGAGCGCCTTGATCAGGTTGTTCTCAAGCAGCAGCGCCTCGGCCTCGGTGCGCACCACCGTGGTCTCCAGCCGCGCGATGCGCGCGATCATCATGCCGATGCGCGTGCCGCCGTGGTCCTTCTGGAAATAGCTCGACACGCGCCGCTTCAGGTTCTTCGCCTTGCCGACGTACAGCACGTGGTCCTGCGCGTCGAAGTAGCGGTAGACGCCGGGCAGCGCGGGCAGCGCCAGCACCTCGGCCAGCAGGCGGTCGCGGCCCTCGCGCGCGGCGCGCTCCATGTCGGCGACGCGGCGCGACTCGGCCGCCTCGATGGCGGCGGACTGGGTGTTCCACTCGTCGGCGGCGGACGCGGCAGGACTCGCGGGGGCGAGGGACGGATCGGGGGTCGGCTCCGGCGCTTCGCTGGCGCCGGCGGGGGTCGTGCTCATGGGGCGCGATTGTGCCGCCGGATAATCGGTCGATGCCTGACGCCCTCGCCGATTCCTCGTCCGACGTGCCGACTCCTGACAGCCCCGACAGACCGACGTGGGACATCTTCTGCCGCGTCATCGACAACTACGGGGATCTCGGCGTCTGCCTGCGGCTGGCGCGCGACCTCGCGCAGCGCGGCGCGCAGGTGCGGCTGTGGAGCGACGACCTGTCGCCGTTGAGCTGGATGCAGCCGACGCCGGTCGAGGGCCTCGCCTGCCTGCCGTGGACCGACAGCGCGCGGGCGGCGCCGGGCGATGTCGTCGTCGAGACCTTCGGCTGCGACCTGCCGGAGCGCTTCGTCGCGGCGATGGCCGCGCGCGCGGTGAAGCCGGCGTGGATCAACCTCGAATATCTGAGCGCGGAAAGCTACGTCGAGCGCAGCCATGGCCTGAAGTCACCGCAGTTCTCCGGCCCGGGCGCCGGTCTGGAGAAGCGGTTCTTCTATCCCGGCTTCAGCGACCGCACCGGCGGGCTGCTGCGCGAGCCGGGCCTGATCGAAGCCGCCGACGCTCACGTGGCCCACGGCGCCGCGGCGTGGCTGGCCGCTCGCGGCTGGGCGCCGGCACCGGGCGAACGCGTGCTCAGCCTGTTCGCGTATCCGCACGCGCCGCTGGCGGCGTTCCTGGACGCGCTCGGGCCGGGCTGGCTCCTGCTGCTGTGCCCCGGCGCGCCGCAGCAGGAACTCCCGCCGCTGCTGCGCGACGGGCAGCGCGCGATCGCCCTGCCCCACCTCAGCCAGACCGACTACGACCGCCTGCTGTGGTCCTGCGATCTGAACCTCGTGCGCGGCGAGGACTCGTTCGTCCGCGCGCAATGGGCCGGGCGGCCGATGCTCTGGCAGATTTATTTCCAGGACGACGGCGCGCACGGACCGAAGCTGGAGGCTTTCCTCGCCCGGGCGATGACCGGCAGCCCGGCGCCGCTGCGGGCGCGCTGGGGGGCGTTGTCCCGCGCGTGGAACGGCTTGGCGCCGTGGACGCCGGAGGCCGCGGAGGCGCTCCGCGAGCTGGCCGACGCCGCCGCGCATGCCCGCGCGTGGCGCGCCGAGCTCGCGGCGATGCCCGATCTCACTGCCCGGCTCCAGGCCTTTGCCGGGCTGTCGAGTGGCGCATGAGGGGCCTTTCGAGCTAGAATGCGCGGCTTTTCCGCGTTCTGACGGCGCGGCTCCCCGAAAGGCCAGGGCACACCAGGACATACCAGGACACGGCGTGTCAGGGTGCCAGGCACCAGGGACGCCGCGACAGAACGCCTCACACCACCGGAACAGTTCGGATCTTCAAGCATCCAGATGACTGTGCCCGGACCCAATCTCCCGGAATCATCATGAAGATCGCTCAAGAAATTCGCGCCGGCAACGTGATCATGCACGGCAAGGACCCCATGGTCGTGCTGAAGACCGAATACAGCCGCGGTGGCCGCAATGCCGCCACCGTGCGCATGAAGCTGAAGAGCCTGCTGAACAACTCGGGCACCGAAGTCGTCTTCAAGGCCGACGACAAGATGGACCAGATCATCCTGGAGAAGAAGGAGTGCACCTACACGTACTTCGCCGATCCGATGTACGTGTTCATGGACTCCGAGTACAACCAGTTCGAGGTGGAAGCCGAGAACATGGGCGACGCCATCAACTACCTGCAGGACAGCATGGAAGTCGAAGTGGTGTTCTACGACGGCAAGGCCATCTCCGTGGAACTGCCGACCAGCGTCGTGCGTGAAGTCACCTGGACCGAGCCGGCCGTCAAGGGCGACACCTCGGGCAAGGTCCTGAAGCCCGCCAAGATCGCCACCGGTTTCGAAATCCCCGTGCCCATCTTCGTGGCGCAAGGCGACAACATCGAAATCGACACGCGCACGCACGAGTACCGCAAGCGCGTCTAAGACGCCTGCGAGTCGGCAAGTCGGCGAGCCTTCGGGTTCGCCACCTGCTCGGCACCAACGAAAAAGCAGCCCTCGGGCTGCTTTTTTGCTTTCCGGCTTGTCCGGTACCCGCCTCCTGACGAGGCCAGGTCCGTCGGCGGGATCAGGCGGCAGCGTGACGCTGCTTGCTCTTCTTCGGCTTGCCGTTGCCGGCGTTGGCGACCTTCTTCGAACCCGACTTGCCCGACGAGGCCTGCTGCGCCGACTTCTTCTTGGCGCCCGACTTCTTGGCGACCGCGTGCTTGCCGCTCTTGTTCGCCGCCTTGCCGGTGGCCTTGTGCTTGCTGCCGGCCGTCTTGCCGGCATGGGCGGGCTTGGCCGCGGGGGCGGCCATGTCGGCGTGCGCGGCCGCGACCGGCGCCGTCGCGGGAGGCATCGGTTGCGACTGCGGCTGCGGCTGGACTTGCGCCTGCGCGAGCGTGGTCAGCAGTGCGGCACCCAGGGCGGCGATCAACGACTTCATGAGGATTTCCTTCTTCTGGACGCGCCGACCTGGCCGGCGCTCGTGATGATGAGCGGGAGTCTAGCGGGCGGCCGGTCAAGGCCGCGTCAAACGAACTCGCCCTGACGTAACCATTTTGTGGCGACCCACTTCTCGCCTTCGACCACCGGCGCGCCGCCGTGCAGCGTCAGCGTCGCCGGATCGGGCCGGTCGTAGCTGAAGAAGACCGCGTTGCCCTTCTGCGCCATCACGTCCAGCTTGATGTCGGGGAACACCGTCGCGCCGCCTCTGGCCGGCGTGTTCAGGTACATCACGATGGTGGCGACCCGCTGGCCGCCGCGCTCCAGGATCGCCTTGCTGCTGGCGTGGCGCGGGTCGAAGTAGTCGTAGTGCGGCTGGTACTCGGCGCCGGCACGGTAGCGCAGCACCTGCAGACCTTCGCCGTTGCGCACCGGCCAGTTCAGCAGCGTCGCGATGCGGCGCTCGATGCGGGCGACGACCTCGTTCTCGCCGCGCTCGAAGAACATGCCCTCGCTGGTGCGGGCGGCATTGACCTCGCTGCCTTCGCGCTGCGCCGCCACCGTCTCCGAACGCGCCAGGCGCTGCCCGGCGTTGGTGACGATGGCGTCGCACTCGTCCGCCGACAGCAGGTTGCCGAACACGATCACCCGCGGTCGCTGCAGCGCCGTCAGGATCTCGACGCGGTGGCCGTCGGGCAGCAGCACGCTGCGCTGCTCGCTGAGGTCGGGCTCCGGCAGCGAGCCGGGCTCGATCGGGGGCTCCGCGATCGCGGGCAGGGTCAAGGGCGCCTCGAACGGACGATGCTCCGCCAGCGCCTGCTGCGCCATGTCGGGCTGCCAGCCGCTGGTGAGCATGGCCTGGTACAAGGCCTCGCGCGTAATGCCATTGCGCAGTTGCGTGGCCACCCATTCGCGCAGTTCGGGCGTGAGGTATTGCGAGTTACTCATATCCGCAACGGTATCAAACTGATCGATGTCTGCCTGTATCCCGGTGTGCCCGGAACAGGCCCCTGCTTACGCTTGGCTGCTCATTCGTGTCGACGCCACCCGGTTGATCACTCGGCGATCACTCGGCGATGCGACGACGGAACACCAGCCGATCCGGCTCGCTCGCCTCGGGCGCGTAGGCGTAGCCGTCGACGGCGAAGTCCTGCAGACCGGACGGCGTGCCGATGCGATGCTGGATCGCATACCGCGCCATCAGGCCGCGCGCGCGCTTGGCGAAGAAGCTGATGATCTTGTAGCGGCCATTCTTCCAGTCTTCGAACTGGCATTCGATGACGCGCGGCTTCAGCACCTTGCGGGCGGCGGCCTTGAAGTATTCCTGCGACGCCAGGTTCACGATCACCGGCGACTGGAGCTGGGCGCTCTGGGCGTTCAGATGCTCGGCGATCGTGTCGCCCCAGTAGGCGTAGAGGTTGCCGCCCTTGTCGTTCTTCAGCGCGGTGCCCATCTCCAGCCGGTACGGCTGGAGCCGGTCCAGCGGCCGCAGCACGCCGTACAGGCCGGAGAGGATGGCCAGGTGGCGCTGCGCCCACTGCAGGTCGTCCAGCGACAGCGTCGACGCCTGCAGGCCGTCGTACACGTCGCCGTTGAAGGCGAGCACGGCGACCTTGCTGTTCTTGTCGGTGAAGCGGCTGGACCACGCGTGGTAGCGGGCAACGTTCAGGTTGGCGAGGGTTTCCGAGATGTCCATCAGCCCGCCGATGTCGGACGGCGTCCGGGTCTTGAGGATCTCGATCAGTTCGGCCGACTGCGGGACGAACTGGGGACGGCTGGCCAGGGCGGCGACGGCGTCGGGGGTGGGCGTGTCGTAGTCCAGGGACTTCGCGGGGGAGATCACGAAAAGCATGGGACGGATTGTCGCGTGTCCGGCGCGCAAGACCTGTCACCAGAGACCCGGATGGACGAAAGCCGCCCGGAGGCGGCTTTCGTTCAGGGGGCGGCGCTTACTGCGCCAGCAGCGCGTTGATCGCCGTGATGTCTTCAGGGCGGAGCTGCCCGGAGGCCTGGCGCAGCTTGAGGCTGTTCACCAGCACGTCGTAGCGCGCCTTCGCGAGGTCGCGCTGCGTCGTGTAGAGCTGGGTCTGCGCATTCAGCACGTCCAGGTTGACGCGCACGCCGACCTTGTAGCCCAGCTGCGTCGCTTCCAGCGCCAGCTTGGTGGAGGATTCCGCCGCTTCGTAGGCCTTCACCTGCGCCTGCAGCGACTGCACGCCGAAGAACGCGCGCTTGGTGCCTTCCTCGACGCTGCGGCGTGCGAAGTTCAGGTCGTTGCGGGACTTCTCTTCCAACGACATCGTTTCCTTGATGCGGTTGGTGATCTGTCCGCCGGTGTACACGGGCAGGTTGACCGACACGCCCAGCGAGCCTTGCTTGGTGTTGCCGGTGTAGCTGACGCCTTCGCCGGTCTGGCGCTGCACGCCCAGCGAGGCGTTCAGGTCGACGGTCGGCCAGCGGGCGCCCTGGGCGCGGTCGATCTCGATCTTGGCGATGTCCAGGCCCAGTTGGGCCTTGCGGATGGCGGGGTGGGCGCCTTCGGCCACGCTGACCCAGGGTTCCACGGTCGACGGCGCGACGGGGGGCAGTGCCACCGGCACCGCCAGCGGACGCGGCTCGACGCCGACGCGACCGACCAGCTGGTCCAGCGTCACGCGCTTGACGCGCAGGTCGTTGTCGGCGGCCAGTTCCTGGGCGGTCGCCAGGTCGTAGCGGGCCTGCGCTTCGCGGGTGTCGGTGATGGTCGCGGTGCCGACCTCGAAGTTGCGCTTGGCCGAGGCCAGTTGCTCCGCGATCGCGGCCTTGTTCGCGCTGGAGGTCGACAGCGTGTCCTTGGCGGCCAGCACGTCGAAGTAGGCCTGCGCCACGCGGACGATCAGGTCCTGCTCCGCCGTATCCAGGTCGGACTGGGCGACGTCGACGCCCAGCCGGGCCTGCTCGATGCTGCCGGCGTTCGGGCGGTTGAAGATCGCGTACTTCGCGTTCAGGCCCGCGGTGGCGACCGTGTTGCCCTGCCAGCCGGTGTTGACCGAGCCGCCCTGGCCGTTGGGGATCGCCGGGAGATCCACCTCGTTGCGCGTCGCGCCGACGCCCAGACCCACGCTCGGGCGCGCCAGCGCCTGCGCCTGGCCGTAGCGGTACTGCGCCGAATCGGCCACTGCGCGCGCGGCGAGGAAGGTCGCGTCGTAGGCGCGCGCCGCGTCGTACAGCTCTTGCAGGCTCTGCGCCTGGGCCGCGCCCGCCACGAAGGCGAGCGCCGCGGCCAGGAGCGTGACCCGCGGCAGGCGGGAGGTCGGAGACGGACGGCGTTCAGCGGCCATGAGGCATCCTCGTGTCGATGTGATGTTCTTCGGATCGATCCAACTGCGGACCGCACGCGGCCAGGCCGCGGACGGGATTCAGTACCTCGGCACCGGCGGGTCGATCGCCTCCGATCCGACCCGGGTGCCGCGGGCGAGGTTATAGATCACCTCCCCCGCTTCCCTCGAAAGAAATGCGACGACTTGCAGTCTTCGCACCCCCTGACGGCAATTACGCGCGATGGGCTGCTGGCGCGCCTCGGGCTCCTTTGAAGCGCCCGTGCCCGCCTTGGCGACGCCCGCCGCCTCAGAACGTGAAGTGCGAGCCCGTGTCGAAGCCGTCCAGGCGCTGCACCACCGTCTCGAACAGGTTCTTCGTCGCGAACTCGCGCTCGCCGGTGCGGGTGATGATGCGGGCGGTCATGGCCGGCTCCTCGCCGACGATCACGCCCATGCGGCCGCCGACCTTGAGCTGGTCCAGCAGCGCCTGCGGCACCTGCGCCACCGACCCCGACAGCAGGATCACGTCGAACGGACCTTCGGCGGGCAGGCCCTTGACGCCGTCGCCCTCGACCACGGTCACGTTCAGCACGCCGTTGCGGCGCAGCGCGTCGCGGGCGGCGCCCACCAGCTGCGCATCCGGCTCCACGGTGAAGACCTGCTGCGCCTTGTGGCCCAGCAGCGCGGCCAGGTAGCCGGCGCCGGTACCGATCTCCAGCACCTTCTCATGACGTTCGATCTGCAGCTCCTGCATCCAGCGGGCCTCGACCCGCGGGGGCAGCATCTTGCGGCCGTGCGCCAGCGGCAGCTCGACGTCGGTGAACGCCACGTTGCGGTAGGCCGCCGGCACGAAGTCCTCGCGCTTGACCACCGCCAGCAGGGCCAGCACGGAGGTGTCCAGCACATCCCAGGGGCGGATCTGCTGTTCGATCATGTTGAAGCGGGCTTGTTCGAAGTTCATGTTCTGGTCCTCTGGCGCCGCACGGCGCGCCAAATTCGATCGGGAAAGCAATCGGAATGCGATCAGGAAGCGGTCGGGAATGCGGGCGGTATTCTAGGCGGCCGGCCGCGGGGTGGCCGGATCTCGCGGGCGGTTGAGAAGTCCCTCGAACATGAGTTCGAGCTGCAGCTTCAGCACCACCTCGGGTTCGGGCTTGTGGTCGTGGACGACGCCCGCCGCGCCGATCGAGTGCTGATGCAGCACCAGGTGCAGCACCGGACCGATCAGCACCATCACGCAGGCGTCGGGATCCACGTCGCGGAACTCGCCCGAGGCGATGCCCCGGCGCACGACCTCGGCCAGCAGCGCGCAGCTGGGCTCGATGACCTCGTCGTTGTAGAACGCGGCCAGCTGCGGGAAGTTGCCGGCCTCGCTCATCATGATCTTGTGGATGCCGCCGGCGGGGGTCAGTCCCATGCGCTCCCACCAGCTCCACAGCATCCAGGTCAGCAGCTCCGCCATCGAGCCCTGGTGCTTGCCCAGCTCCGAGACCCCTTCGGCGATCTTGGTGCCGATGGCCTCTCGCACCACCGCCTTGAAGAGTTCCTCCTTGGAGGGGTAGTAGAGGTACAGCGTCCCCTTGGACACCCCCGCCTTGGCGGCGACCTCCTCCGAACGGGTGGCGGCGAAGCCCTTCTCCACGAATAGCGACAGCGCCGCCTCCAGCAATTCCTGCGGCCGCGCCTCTTTGCGCCGTTGTCGGGTGGACGACGGCGCCGGTGCGGCGGTCTTGGCGGAAGCGCGAGGCATCTTGAACGAACGGAGCTTCTTGCTCCCTCTCCCGCATGCGGGAGAGGGTGGGGGTGAGGGGCGCGCGCAGCGCGCGGGATCTGGGCAGTCCCATAACTGACTAACCGGTCAGTAATGTAGCGGCGGGCTTTCGAGCCGGTCAAGCGTCGCCCCTTCAGCGATCCCCTGGCACGGAGCCTGTTAAGAGGGACTGAAGGCCTTCACGCTCCTCTCACGCCGGACCCGCCCATCCGGGTGCTGCACTGCGGCAAACCGGGTTCGAGCCGCGGCTATGATCCCCGCCGACCCGCCTCCACCCCCGAGCGAGGCGGCATTCTGGAGTCGAAGTTTGGACACTCTGATGCTGATCAAGGCCGCGATCATGGGGATCGTCGAAGGCCTGACCGAATTCCTGCCGATCTCGTCGACCGGCCACCTGATCCTGGCGGGTTCGCTGCTGGGCGGCTTCGAGGATGCGCGGGGCAAGGTGTTCGACATCGCGATCCAGACCGGCGCGATCCTGGCGGTGATCATCGTGTACTGGCAACGCCTGCGCGAGACCGCCGCCGGCCTGGGCAGCGACGTGCGCGCCCGGCGCTTCGTGCTGAACGTGGCCATCGGCTTCCTGCCGGCGGTGATCCTGGGCCTGCTCTTCGGCAAGGTCATCAAGGAACACCTGTTCACTCCGGTCGTGGTGGCGAGCACCTTCATCATCGGCGGCTTCATCATCCTGTGGGCGGAACGCCGCCAGCAGACCGCCGTGCGCATCCAGGACGTCGACCAGATGACGCCGATGGACGCGTTGAAGGTCGGTTTCGTGCAGTGTCTGGCGATGGTGCCGGGCACCAGCCGCTCCGGCGCGACCATCATCGGCGGCATGCTGCTGGGCCTGTCGCGCAAGGCGGCGACCGATTTCAGCTTCTTCCTGGCGATCCCGACGCTGATCGGCGCCGGCCTGTACAGCCTGTACAAGGAACGCTCGGTGCTGTCGACCGGCGACATCCCGCTGTTCGCCGTCGGGCTGTTCTTCTCCTTCGTCAGCGCCTGGATCTGCGTGCGCTGGCTGCTGAAGTACATCGCCAGCCACAGCTTCGTGCCTTTCGCCTGGTACCGCATCGCCTTCGGGATCGTGGTGCTCGTGACGGCGTACACCGGCGTCATCGTCTGGGCTGAATAAGCTCCCCCCTACCGGCTACGCCGGCCCCCAAGGGGGCGAGCCCGTGCGCCTGGCAAAGCCAGATCGCCGGGCTCCGCTTGAAAAGTCGGCCGCCTTCGGGGCCTCCGCAGGCGGTCCGGCGTTTCCGACTGGCGGCAGCTAAAATCGAACCCATGACCATCACGATCAAGACCGGCGCCGACATCGACGCCATGCGCATCGCCGGGCGTCTGGCGTCCGAGGTGCTGGACATGCTGACCCCGCACGTCAAGCCGGGCGTCAGCACCGACCACCTCGACAAGCTGGCCCACGACTACATCGTGAACGTCCAGCAGGGCATCCCCGCCCCGCTGAACTACCAGCCGCCGGGCTACACGCCCTACCCCAAGTCGATCTGCACCTCGATCAACCACCAGGTCTGCCACGGCATTCCCAACGACCGTCCGCTGAAGAACGGCGACATCGTCAACATCGACGTGACCGTCATCAAGGACGGCTGGCACGGCGACACGAGCCGGATGTTCGTCGTCGGCGAGGGTTCGATCGCGGCCAAGCGGCTGTGCGCCTTCACCTACGAGGCGATGTGGAAGGGCATCCAGAAGGTCAAGCCGGGCGCGCGCCTGGGCGACATCGGCCATTCCATCCAGACCTTCGCGGAGAACGCCGGCTTCAGCGTGGTGCGCGAGTTCTGCGGCCACGGCATCGGCCAGAAGTTCCATGAGGAGCCGCAGGTGCTGCACTACGGCCGCCCCGGCACGCTGGAGGAACTCGTGCCCGGCATGGTCTTCACCATCGAGCCGATGATCAACGCCGGCCGCCGCGAGATCCGCGAGATGGGCGACGGCTGGACCATCGTCACCAAGGACCGCTCGCTGTCGGCGCAGTGGGAGCACACGATCCTGGTCACCGACACCGGCTTTGAGATCCTGACGCAGTCGGCCGGCACCCCGCCGCCGCCGGCCTTCGCGTTGCCCCAGGCCGTCCCGGCCTGATCCGCGCGGCCCGCCCATGAACGCCAGGACGCCCGGCGAGGTCGGCGACGCCGGCGCTTCCTCGAACGAGCCTGCGAAGGTGCCGGCCGAGGCCCTGTCGGTCGCCGACCTGCGCCAGCACTTCAAGTCCGGCAAGCAGGCGCTGCTGGATGACTTCGCATCCGCCAAGGCCAGCGTGTCCGCCGCCGCGCGGCTGATGCGGCTGCTGGCCCGGCATGTCGACGGCACGCTGCAGGCCTTGTGGACGCAATCGGGCATCGCCGCGGCGGCGCCCGAGGCGGCGCTGGTCGCCGTGGGCGGCTACGGGCGGGGCGAGCTGTTCCCGCATTCGGACGTCGACGTCCTGCTCCTGCTGCCCGACACACTGCCCGACGGCGTCACCCCCGACCAGCCCGGGCCGCTGAAGCAGGCCATCGAGGCCTTCATCACCGCGTGCTGGGACATCGGGCTGGAGATCGGCTCCTCGGTGCGCACCGTCAAGGAATGCCTGGACGAGGCCGCGGGCGACGTCACCATCCAGACCGCGCTGCTGGAGTCGCGCTGGCTGGCCGGCGCGAAGCCGCTGGTCAAGCGCTTCGACCGGGCCTTCTGCGCGGCGATGGATGCGCGGGCGTTCATGCGCGCCAAGACGCTGGAGATGCGCCAGCGCCACACCAAGTACGAAGAGACGCCCTACGCGCTCGAACCCAACATCAAGGAAAGCCCCGGCGGCCTGCGCGACCTGCAGGTGCTGATCTGGATCGCGCGCGGCGCGGGCCTGGGCAAGACCTGGCCCCAGCTGGCGGCCAAGGGCCTGATCACCACCTTCGAGGCACGCCAGCTGCAGCGCAACGAAGGCGTGCTCAAGAGCATCCGCTGCCAGCTGCACCTGGCGGCCCGGCGGCGCGAGGACCGGCTGGTCTTCGACCTGCAGACTTCGGTGGCCGAGCGCTTCGGCTACGAATCGACCAAGTCGCTGCGCGCCTCCGAGAAGCTGATGCGCCGCTACTACTGGGCGGCGAAGGCGGTCACGCAGCTCAACCAGATCACGCTGCTCAACCTGGAAGAGCAGATCAACGGCACCGTCGGCAACGAGCTGCGGGCGGTGGACGAGCGCTTCCTGGAACGCAGCGGCATGCTGGAGATCGCGACCGACGACCTCTACGAGCGCGAACCGCACGCCATCCTCGAGACCTTCCTGATCTACCAGCAGACGCCCGGCATCAAGGGCCTGTCCGCGAAGACGCTGCGCGCGCTGTACAACGCGCGCGGGCTGATGAACAGCGCGTTCCGGCGCGACCCGGCCAACCGCGCGATGTTCATGCGCATCCTGGAGGAGCCGCAGGGACAGACGCACGCGTTCCGGTTGATGAACCAGACCTCGGTGCTGGGGCGTTACCTCTGGGTGTTCCGGCGCATCGTCGGGCAGATGCAGCACGACCTGTTCCACGTCTACACGGTGGACCAGCACATCCTGATGGTGCTGCGCAACATCCGGCGCTTCTTCATCCCGGAGCACACGCACGAGTACCCGTTCTGCTCGCAGCTGGCGGCGCAATTCGACCGGCCTTCCGCGCTGTACGTCGCGGCGCTGTTCCACGACATCGCCAAGGGACGCGGCGGCGACCACTCCGACCTCGGCGCGGCCGAAGCCAGGCGCTTCTGCCGCGCGCACGGGCTGCCGAAGGCGGACGCGGCGCTGGTCGTGTTCCTGGTCGAGCACCACCTGACGATGTCGCGCGTGGCGCAGAAGGAGGACCTGTCGGATCCCGAGGTCATCCAGCACTTCGCGCAGCTCGTCAAGGACGAGCGCACGCTGACGGCGCTCTACCTGCTGACGGTGGCCGACATCCGCGGGACGGGACCCAAGGTCTGGAACGCGTGGAAGGGCAAGCTGCTGGAGGACCTCTACCGGCTGACACTGCGCGCGCTCGGCGGCGCCAAGCTGAACATGGCCGCGGAGATCGAAGGCCGCAAACAGGAAGCGCGGCAGGAGCTCGCGCTGAAGGCGCAGCTGCCGGGCACCGAGGATGCGCTCTGGAAGACTTTGGACCTGAGCTACTTCGCGCGGCATGACGCGCCCGATCTGGCCTGGCATGCGCGGGCCCTGTGGCGGCATGTCGAGAGCGTCGAGCCGGTGGTGCGGGCGCGGCCCTCGCCGGTCGGCGAAGGCCTCCAGGTGCTGGTGTACGCGAAGGACCTGCAGGACCTGTTCGCGCGGATCTGCGGCTACTTCGACGGCGCGGGCTTCAACATTCTCGACGCCAAGGTCCATACGACCCGCAGCGGCTATGCGCTGGACACCTTCCAGGTCATCGCGCCGGAGCTGGACCTGCATCACCGCGACCTCACGGCGCTGGTCGAGTCCAAGCTCGGCCAGGCGCTGGTCGCACAGGGGCCGCTGCCCGAGCCCCGCAAGGGCCGGCTGTCGCGGCGGGTGAAAAGCTTCCCCTTCACGCCGCGCATCGCGCTGCGACCCGATGAACGCGCGCAGCGCTGGCTGCTGTCCGTCAGCGCGACCGACCGCGCCGGTCTGCTGTACGCCATCGCCCGCGTGCTCGCGCGGCATGGCATCAACCTGCAGCTGGCGAAGGTCTCGACCTTGGGCGAGCGCGTCGAGGATACGTTCCTGCTCGACGGCGCCGCGCTGCAGCAGAACCGCACCCAGCTCCAGATCGAAACCGAACTGCTGGACGCGCTGTCGGTCCAGTGAGGCGATGAGCCAGTACCACGTGATCCCGTCGGCCGAGGCCTTTTCCCGGCTCGGCGGGTTCAGCACCGTGATCGACGTGCGTTCGCCCGGCGAGTTCGCGGAAGACCATCTGCCGGGCGCCCTCAACTGGCCGGTGCTGGACAACGAGGAGCGACGCATCGTCGGCACGCTCTACCGGCAGGATCCGCTGGAAGCCCGCAAGCTGGGCGCGGCGATCGTCGCGCGCAACATCGCCAACCACCTCGACGCCAACCGGCCGCTGATGCAGAAGCACTGGCGGCCGCTGGTCTATTGCTGGCGCGGCGGGCAGCGGTCCGGCGCGATGAACTGGTTCCTGAACCAGATCGGGTTCAAGTCGCTGCAGCTGGTGGGCGGCTACAAGGCCTTCCGGGGCGAGGTGATCAAGATCCTGGCGGAGCAGCCGGCTCGGTTCGATTTCGTGGTGCTGTGCGGACGCACCGGATCAGGCAAGACCCGGTTGCTGCAGGCGCTCGCCGCCGCGGGCGAGCAGGTGCTCGACCTCGAAGCGCTGGCGCGGCATCGAGGCTCGGTGCTGGGCGCCCTGCCCGATCAGCCGCAGCCCAGCCAGAAGGCGTTCGACACGGCGCTCTGGCAGGCGATGGTCGGGCTCGATCCGTCCAGGCCCGTCTTCGTCGAGAGCGAGAGCCGCAAGATCGGCGGCGTGCAACTGCCCGAGCCGCTTCATCTCCGATTGCGGCAGCACGGCCGCTGCGTCTGGATCGACATGGCCGACGCCGGACGTGTGCAATTGCTGCTGGAAGACTACGCCCACTTCAAGGACCAACCCGAACAGTTCAACGCGCTCATCGGCGGACTGGTCACGCTGCGCGGCAAGGAACGCGTCGCGAGGTGGCAAGCCCTGGCCCTCGACGGACAGTGGTCCCAAGTCTTCGGGGAACTCATGCGGGAACACTACGACCCCGGCTATGAGCGCTCGCTCACGAATCAGTTTCCGAAGCTGGTCGACGCGCCGCGGGTCAGTCTGCTCGACGGCAGCGCCGCGGAGACCGGGCGGGCGGCGGAAGCGCTGGTCTCGTTGACCGCAGATGGAGCGATGCGACGACCCTCACCCCAGCCCTCTCCCGCAGTGCGGGAGAGGGAGTAAGAAGGGCCGTGGGTTGCCCCCTCTCCCGCACTGCGGGAGAGGGTTGGGGTGAGGGTCTCCCGAGGACGCTCAAACCGCCAGCAATTCCACTTCGAACAGCAGCGTCGCGTGCGGCGGAATGACGCCGCCGGCGCCGTAGGCGCCGTAGCCCAGCTCCGACGGGATGACGAGGAAGCGAGTGCCGCCGACCTTCATGCCTTGGACGCCTTCATCCCAGCCCTTGATGACTTCGCCGGCGCCGAGGTGGAAGCGGAAGGGATCGCGGCGGTCTTTGGACGAGTCGAACTTGCGACCGCGTTGGCCGTCCTTGTAGAGCCAGCCGGTGTAGTGGACGGTGACGCGCTTGCCGGCTTCGGCGACGGCGCCCTCGCCTTCCTTGACGTCTTCGAACTGGAGGCCGCTGGCGGTGGTCGACAGCTGGTTCAGCTCGATGGCTTCGGCGCCGCCGGAGACGCCCAGCAGTTCGACTTCGAACATGAGCGTCGCATTCGGCGGGATCACGCCGCCGGCGCCGCGGGCGCCGTAGCCGAGCTGGGGCGGGATCACGAGCACGCGGGTGCCGCCGACCTGCATGCCTTGCACGCCTTCATCCCAGCCCTTGATGACCATGCCGCCGTCGAGTTCGAACTCGAACGGTTCGCCGCGGTCCTTGCTGGAGTCGAACTTGGTGCCCTTCTCGCCGTCCTTGAACAGCCAGCCGGTGTAGTGCACCTGCACGTCCTGGCCAGCGCGGGCGGTGGCGCCGGTGCCGGTGGTGGTGTCGTCGTATTGCAGGCCGCTGTCGGTCGTCTTCATCGAGTTTTCCTTGAAAGGGGGAAGCGCATCCGCATCCCGAAAAGCAAAAGCGTGATCATGCCAGCGGCGCGGGGTCCTTACACCGCGCGTTGGCGTACAGGCCACGCTGCCACGGCGCTGGCGAGCCACTCGGGCGTCGTCCGCGCTTCGTCCAGCGCCGGCAGGCCGAGGCGCATGCCGGCGCGCCGCAATGCGGCAAGCGGGTTGCCCAGGTCGAGGGCCTGGGCCCCGTTCTGCTTGGAGAGTTTCTCGCCGTTCTCGCCGAGCACCAGCGGCGTGTGCAGATAGCTCGGGCGCGGCAGGCCGAGCAGTTCCTGCAGCCGGATCTGCCGCGGCGTGTTGTCGGCGAGGTCTTCGCCGCGGACGACATCGGTGACGCCCTGCCAGCCGTCGTCGACGACCACGGCGAGCTGGTAGGCCCAGAGGCCGTCCGCGCGCAGGAGGACGACGTCGCCGACCTCGTCCGTCAGGTCCTGCGACTGCGCGCCGAGCCGTCGATCGAGCCAGTCGATGCGCAGCGGATCGTCGCCGTCCACCGTCGCGGTGCTGCGCAGCCGCCACGCCCGCGCCGGCTTGCCTTGCAGGCCGTGTCGGCAGGTGCCCGGATAGACGAGTTCCCCATGCCGCTCCCGCTGCCCGCCCTGGGCCGCGATCGCCTCGGCGATGTCCTTGCGCGAGCAGCCGCAGGGGTAGGCCCAGCCCGAGGCCCTGAGCCGCTCCAGCGCGGCCTGGTAGGCCGCATCCCGCTTCGACTGCCACACCGGCGGCTCGTCGGGCAGCAGCCTCACCTGGGCGAGCTGCGACAGCACCGTCGCATCCGCGCCGGCCGGGCAGCGCGGCCGGTCGACGTCCTCGATGCGGATCAGCCAGCGCCCGCCATGCGCACGCGCGTCGAGCCAGCTCGCCAGCGCGGCGACCAGCGAGCCCTCATGCAGCGGCCCGGTGGGCGACGGCGCGAAGCGGCCGACGTAAGCCCGGCCCTGCCGGATCACAGCAGCAGCCCTTCGTGCTGCTCGATCAGCGAGCGCCGCGTCGTCTCGCTCCGCAACCGCTCCAGCCACCAGGCCAGCGCCTTGGCAGGACGCTGGCTGGTGTTGCGCCACGCGTAGTGCATCGGCGAGATCCGTTTCCCCTGGAAGGTCTCCTTCTGGACCAGCCGCCCCGCGTCCACATGCCGCCGCACCATCGGCGTCGGCAGCGAGCCCACGCCCAGGCCGCGCAGCATCGCTTCCAGCTTGATCGCCATCGACGGCACCGTCAGCACCTCCTGGCCGGGCACCACGCCGACGGTGATGGGCGCGAGGCTGCGCGCCGTGTCCGCCACCGCGACGATACGGTGCCGGGCGATCTCGGCGGAGGTCAGCACCCCCTCGAATCCCGCCAACGGGTGATGCGGCGCGACGCAGAACACCATCTCCATCGGTCCCAGCACCTCGCAGACGACCGAGCTCCCCGGCGGCTGCGCGCTGGTGCCGATCGCCAGGTCGGCCTGGCCGGAGATCAGCGCCTCCCAGGTGCCCGAAAGCACCTCGGTCCGCAGCTTCAGGCGCGTCGGCGGCGGCTTGCCGTCCTCGGCCTGCTGGTAGAAGGCCTCCATCAGGTCGAAGATCGCGCGCCGCGCGATCGCGTCGTCGAACGCGATGGTGAGTTCGCTTTCCCATCCGGTGGCCACGCGCTTGACCCGGTTCGCGACCGCATCCATCTCCTGCAGCAGCCGCCGCCCTTCGGTGAGCAGTTCGTGCCCCGCGGCGGTCAGCACGGCCTGGCGCGAACTGCGGTCGAACAGCAGCACATCGAGCGCGTCCTCCAGCTGCCGCACCGAGTAGGTCAGCGCCGACGGCACCTTCCCCATCTCCCGGGCCGCCGCGGCGAAGCTGCCGCTGCGCGCGATGCTGTCCATCATGGCCAGCGCTTCCGGCGTCAGCACCCGTCTCTTGTCTTGTTGAGCCATCCCTTCATCTTATTTGAATGCTGGCTTCAAGCCCCCTCCCCCTCGGGAGAGGCCTGCTTCCCTACAGTGAGTCCATCGCCAACCAGCGGGCCCTCTCCACCACACCCGGGGGGCCCGCCACAGAAGGAGCATCCCCATGCGTGAAGTCATCAAGTCCTCGGATCGCGGCTACGCCGACCACGGCTGGCTGAAGAGCTTCCACAGCTTCTCGTTCGCGGACTATCACAACCCGCGCCGGATGGGCTTCGGTCCGCTGCGCGTGATCAACGAGGACCGCATCGCCGGCGGCACCGGCTTCGGCACGCACGGCCACCGCGACATGGAGATCATCAGCTACGTGCTCAGCGGCGAGCTGGCGCACCAGGACAGCATGGGCAACGGCACGCCCGGCGGCGCGAACGCGGGCGTGATCCGTCCGGGCGACGTGCAGCGGATGAGCGCCGGCACCGGCGTGCGCCACAGCGAGTTCAACCACTCGAAGGACGGCCAGACCCACTTCCTGCAGATCTGGATCATGCCGGACCGCCAGGGCGTCGAACCGGGCTACGAGCAGAAGCATTTCGCCGACGCCGACAAGCGCGGCCAGCTGCGGCTGGTGGCCTCGCCGGACGGTGCGCAGGACTCCGTCTCCATCCACCAGGATGCGCGGCTGTACGCCGGACTGTTCAACGGCGATGAACGCGCCGAGCTGCCGCTGGCGGCGGACCGCATCGCCTACGTGCACGTCGTGCGCGGCCAGGCGAGCGTCAACGGCGAGGCACTGGGCACCGGCGACGCGCTCCAGCTGGCCAAGGAAGCGCAGGTGACCATCGAGGCCGGCCAGGACGCCGAGGTGCTGGTGTTCGACCTGCCGGTCTGATCGGTTGATCTGATCGCAGGATCTGATCGTCCCGGTCTGACCGGCCGGGACGATCTGCCGAACGGCCTCGAACCCGCACCGCCGGGATCTTCACTTCGCCGCTTCACTCGGGGCCGGACCCGTCGCATGTCGCGACGGGCCGCCGCCGGACGGAGACTGCGGATGAAGCCCGGCCCCTTGACCTTTCCGATGGTCCCGATCTGCCCCGAGGGCACCGGCGCGGCGTCGTCGGCTGGGCTGTCGTCGTTGATCCGCCTGTTGATGGGGCTGGACGACTGGCCCGAGGACCACGGGATCCTCGTCTACAGCAAACGGCATCGCGCGCCGTTGGCCTATGCCCGGGTCGCCACGACCCGGCATGTGGTCGAAATCCTGTTCGACCCCGAGACGGGTCGCTATGACTGCATGAACTGCCAGTCCATCGGTGTCGACCTGCCGACGGCGATGGCGACCGAACCCGAAGGCCGCTTCATCGGCGCCGTCATCCGCGGCCTGACGGCGGCGGCGGCGACGGCGCTGCTGCAAGGCGCCATGGCGCTGCTGGAGCGGTGGGCGGATTGGACGTCAGCGGCCCGCATGGCCCAAATGGCCGACATGGCCGATATGGCCGCCCTGGCGCACGACGACTGTGGCCCCCTGGTGGATGACGGTATCGCGGTGCGCCGCAAGCCGGCCGTCTGAGCGCCTCGGACCCACCGCCGAGGTCCCGCCCTGTCCCGGGCGGCCCCTACACTCGCGCGATGCAAACGCTCCGACAACTCCTGGCCGCGTTGCCGCTGCTCGACTGGGCATCGCTGGGCCTGTATTTCGTGGCCTGGATCGGCTACGCGCAATTTTCCAAACGGCATGCGGACGGGCGCGGCTCGCTGCTGGCCATCACCAACCGCGTGCGGCGCCAGTGGATGCTGCAGTTGACCTACCGCGAGATGCGGGTGCTGGACGGTGCGGTCAGCCAGGCGCTGCTGTCGAGCCCGTCGTTCTTCGCCTCCACGACCATCCTGATCATCGGCGGCCTGCTGGCCGCGCTGGGCGCCAGCGAACAGACCAGCGCCATGGTGCTGGGGCTGCCGTTCGCGGTGAAGACCAGCACGCTGGTGTTCGACATCAAGCTGGCGCTGCTGACCGGCATCTTCGTGTATGCCTTCTTCCGCTTCACCTGGAGCATGCGGCAGTACACCTTCGGCGCGCTGCTGGTGGCGTCCGCGCCGGAGGCGGGCCAGTTCGCGCAACTGGGGGCGGACGCGGGCGCGGCGCGCGAGCAGTTCGCCGACCGCGCCGGCGCCGTCGTCGGCATGGCGGCCGAGGCCTTCAACGACGGCCTGCGCGGCTACTACCTCGCCTTCCCCGTGGTGGCCTGGTTCTTCTCGCCCTGGGCACTGGCGCTGTCCACGGCCGGCGTGCTGAACGTGCTGTATCAGCGCGAGTTCAGATCCGAAGTGCTCGAGAAACTGCGTTAATGCACCACCCGTCCGAACGAGAATTCGCCCGGCTCGCCGCCGGCTGAGCTTTCGACACTCACCGGGATCACGTCCTTCGGGCCGAAGCGGCCCTGCAGGATCAACTTCGACAGCGGGTTCTCGATGCGCTGCTGGATCGCCCGCTTGAGCGGCCGCGCGCCGAAGACCGGATCGAAGCCGACCTTGGCCAGCTCGTCGAGCGCTTCGTCGCTGACGTCGAGCTTCATCTCCAGCTTGTCTAGCCGCTGTTCGAGCTGACGCAGCTGGATCTTCGCGATGGACTTGATGTGGTCCGCGCCCAGCGCATGGAAGATCACCGTCTCGTCGATGCGGTTGAGGAACTCGGGCCGGAAGTGCGCCTTGACCTCGCCCCAGACCGCGTCGCGGATGACCTCGTCGGGCTCGCCCTGCAAGGCCATGATGTGCTGCGAGCCCAGGTTGGACGTCATCACGATCACGCAGTTCTTGAAGTCGACCGTGCGACCCTGGCCGTCGGTCAGGCGACCGTCGTCCAGCACCTGCAGCAGCACGTTGAACACGTCCGGGTGGGCCTTCTCGACCTCGTCGAGCAGCAGCACGCTGTAGGGCTTGCGGCGCACGGCCTCGGTCAGGTAGCCGCCCTCGTCGTAGCCGACGTAGCCCGGAGGCGCGCCGATCAGCCGGCTCACCGAGTGCTTCTCCATGAACTCGCTCATGTCGATGCGGATCATGTGGTCCTCGCTGTCGAACAGGAAGCCCGCCAGCGCCTTGCACAGCTCGGTCTTGCCGACGCCGGTCGGGCCCAGGAACAGGAAGCTGCCCAGCGGCTTGTCCGGATCGGACAGCCCGGCGCGCGAGCGCCGGATCGCGTCCGCGACCGCGACGATGGCCTCGTCCTGGCCGACCACGCGCTCATGCAGCTTGTCTTCCATCTGCAGCAGCTTGTCGCGCTCGCCCTGCATCAGCTTGGCCACCGGGATGCCGGTCGCGCGGGCGACCACTTCCGCGATCTCCTCCGCGCCGACCATGGTGCGCAGCAGCTGCGGCTGGGTCTTGTCCTTGGCCTTGCCCATCTCCTTGGCCTGCGCCTCGTTGAGGCGCTTCTCCAGGTCGGGCAGCTTGCCGTACTGCAGTTCGGCGACCTTGTTGAAGTCGCCCTTGCGCTTGAGTTCCTCGATCTGGAACTTGATGCGGTCGATCTCTTCCTTGACGTGCGCGGAGCCCTGGGCCTGGGCCTTCTCGGAGGTCCAGATCTCTTCCAGGTCGTTGTATTCGCGCTGGAGCTTGAGCAGCTCTTCCTCGATCAGGCCGAAGCGGCGCTGGGAGCCCTCGTCGGTCTCCTTGCGCACGGCCTCGCGCTCGATCTTGAGCTGGATCATGCGGCGGTCGAGCCGGTCCATCGCCTCGGGCTTGGAGTCGATCTCGATCTTGATCTTGGCCGCGGCCTCGTCGATCAGGTCGATGGCCTTGTCGGGCAGGAAGCGGTCGGTGATGTAGCGGTGCGAGAGCTCGGCCGCGGCGACGATGGCCGGGTCGGTGATCTCGACGCCGTGGTGGACCTCGTACTTCTCCTGCAGCCCGCGCAGGATGGCGATCGTCGCTTCGACCGTCGGCTCGTCAACGAGCACCTTCTGGAAGCGGCGTTCCAGCGCGGCATCCTTCTCGACGTACTTGCGGTATTCCTCCAGCGTGGTCGCGCCGATGCAGTGCAGCTCGCCGCGCGCCAGCGCGGGCTTGAGCATGTTGCCGGCGTCGATGGCGCCCTCGGCCTTGCCGGCGCCCACCATGGTGTGGATCTCGTCGATGAACAGGATGATGCGACCTTCGTCGGCGGCGACTTCCTTGAGCACGGACTTCAGGCGTTCCTCGAATTCACCGCGGAACTTGGCGCCCGCGAGCAGGCCGGCCATGTCCAGGGACAGCACCCGCTTGCCCTTGAGGCTCTCGGGCACTTCCTCGTTGACGATGCGCTGCGCCAGGCCTTCGACGATGGCGGTCTTGCCGACGCCCGGCTCGCCGATGAGCACGGGATTGTTCTTGGTGCGGCGCTGCAGCACCTGGATGGCGCGGCGGATCTCGTCGTCGCGGCCGATCACCGGGTCGAGCTTGCCGGCGCGGGCGCGCTCGGTCAGGTCCAGGGTGTACTTCTTGAGCGCCTCGCGCTGGCCCTCGGATTCCTGGCTGTCGACCTTCTGGCCGCCGCGCACGGCTTCGACCGCCGTCTCCAGCGCCTTGCGGGTCAGGCCGTGGCCGCGCACGACGCCGGCCAGGTCGCTCTTGGCATCGGCCAGCGCCAGCAGGAACATCTCGCTGGCGATGAAGTGGTCGCCCCGCTTGGAAGCTTCCTTCTCGGCGTTCTGCAGCAGGCTGACCAGGTCGCGGCTGGGCTGGACCTGCTGGCCCTCGCCCTGCACCTGCGGCAGGCCGCCGAGGATGCCGTCCAGCGCGCCCTTGAGGGCAGGCACCTTCACGCCGGCGCGCTCCAGCAGCGCCTTGGGGCCGTCGTCCTGCGCCAGCATGGCGCCCAGGACGTGGACGGGCTCGATGTAGGGGTTGTCGCGCGTCACCGCCAGGCTTTGAGCCTCGGCCAGCGCTTCTTGGAACCGGGTAGTGAGCTTGTCGACTCGCATGGGTAAAAACCTCCGTTGCGAACCAAAGTAGGACTATGTCCCTAATTTGCAAGAGGCTTCGGCAAGGATCGCGCCCAACTTTTTTATCGTTTCGCTCCCACCCCATCCCCGCCCTCCAAGCGGGCGGGGCAGCAGTCGCCCCACCCCCACCCGCCCCCACGGGGCGGGAGCCATTCACTTCATGCGAGGAACTGGCTCAGGGTCGCGTGGCCGGGCTGCCAGTCGATGCGGCCGAGCGCCCCCTGGACAATGGACCACTGGGGGCCGACGTGGCCGATGTCGAGGTCCAGCAGCACCGGGCACGGCAGATCGCCGAGCGCGCGTTGCAGCGCGTGTTCTTCGGTGAAGTCGCCGCCCGAGGCGATCTCCCTCGCCACCGCGCTGCGGCCGAAGACGATGCCGGCGGCATCGTCGAACCAGCCCGCGAGTCGCAGGCCGTGCAGCGCGCGGGCCAGCTCGAAAGGCGGCAGTTCCGCCACCTCGAAGAACCAGAGCGGACGCTCGTCGTCGCCCAGGGTGCCGCGCCAGGCGGCCACGTCGGCCACCTTCGCACCGGCCAACCGCGACAGCGAATCCAGGCAGCCGCCGACGAGGCACCCCTCGACCGACAACGGTTCGACGCCGCCGTCGAGCCGACGCGCCACAGTCCCCGGCGCCGAGTCCTGCTCGAACGGCGCGCCGCCCTCGGCGAACCACAGGTCGAGGATCCGTTTCGACACCGCGTCCAGCGCCGGATCCCAGAGCTGCATCAGGTTCGGTCCATGGAGCGACGCCCAGCCCGCGCGCAGCAGCAAGGGCACCTGGATCGTCGACAGGTCGGAGAAGCCGCTGAACCACTTGGGCGACGCGTCCCGGAGCCGATCGAAGTCCAGCCGTCCCAGCACCTCGATCGCGAGCTCCCCACCCCAGGGCGGGATCACGGCGGCGATCTCCGGGTCGAGCAGGACCTCCATCAACTCCGCCGCGCGCTGGTCGGCACTCGCGCTCGCGCCTTGGACCTGCTGCCGCAGCGAGCGCCCTTCGCGCACGATGAATCCCTGGCGACGCAGCATCCACAGGGCGGCATCCAGGCGCTCATGCATCGCCGGCTTCACGCCGGACGACGGCGCGACGACCGCGACGACGTCGCCCGCGCGCAGCGGCCGGGGAAATCGGATCGGCGAGTCCGTCCCGGCGTTCATGCCGAGGTCAGCATCTGCATGACCTTGAGGCCGGCCGCGGCGGCCGCCAGCGAGCCGATCACATGCGCGGCCGAGTGCGACAGCGCCATCAGGAACTCACCGCGCTGCAGCAGCGACAGCGATTCGCCGGAGAAGGACGAGAAGGTCGTGAGGCCGCCGAGGAAGCCCGTGACGAGCAGCAGCTTGAGCAGGTCGTCGGGATACCGCCCGAACCACTCCAGCGCCATGCCGATCAGAAAACCGCCGACGATATTGACGGCCAGCGTCCCGAGCGGGAAGCCCTGCCACTTCGTGTTCAGCATCAGCCCCGCGCCCCAGCGCGCGAGCGCCCCGCCCGAAGCCCCGACGGACACCGCCGCCACCTGCATCCAGCTCATCGCCCATTCCCCTCCACGTTGATCCCCCAGCGCGCGAGCGCCTCGTCGTCGGCGACGCGCGCGTCCACCCAGCGGGCGCCGTCCGGTCCGTGTTCCTTCTTCCAGAACGGCGCCTGCGTCTTCAAGTAATCCATCAGGAACTCGCAGGCCTGGAAGGCCTGGCCGCGGTGGCGCGAGCTCACGAGCACCAGCACGATCTGCTCGCGCGGCTGCAGCGCGCCGACCCGGTGGATGACGCGCGCGCCGCGCAGGTCGAAGCGCCTGAAGGCCTCGTCGATCATGGCCTCGATGGTGGCCTCGGTCATGCCCGGGTAGTGCTCCAGCTCCATCAGCGTCACGGGCGTGCCGTCCGCCCCGTCGCGCACCGTGCCGACGAAGCTCACCACGGCGCCGACGCCGCCGTCATCGGCGCGCAGCGCCAGCGTCTCGGCGCTGAGGTCGAAGTCGTCGGTCTGGACGGAGACGCGCGGCAGGCGCGAGGCAGGCGAGTTCATCGGGCCATTTTGGCATTCGTCCATGCAGCTGCAGCCTCTTGACGAGTTCTTGATGCCGGAGGGCCGGGTCTTGCCCCGCCCTTGAGGCACGGCTCCCTACGCTGGAGGCCTCTCCACAACGGCGCGCTTGTCCGCGCCCCCTCGCATGAGACCGGTGTTGATCCTTCAGCACGAACCCGCTCAGGGTCCGGGTTTCCTTCTCCAATGCCTGCGCGCGCATGACGTGCCGGTGCACCTGCTGCGGCCTGACCTGGGCGACACGCTGCCGCGCACCGCCGGCGCGTTCAGCGGCCTGGTGCTGCTGGGCAGCGACCACGGCGTCAACGACGGCACGCCCTGGATCCGTGCGGAGCAGGCGCTGCTCATCGACGCCTTGCGGCACAGCCGCCCGATCCTGGGCCATTGCTTCGGCGCGCAGCAGCTGGCGCGCGCGATGGGCGCGGGCGTGGCGCGCAATCCGCGTCCCGACATCGGTTGGCGCGAGCTCTGGATCACCCCGGCGGCGCGCGGTCTGTTCGGCGGTGAGGACCGGCTGCTCAGCTTCAACTGGCATTACGACAGCTTCCAGATCCCGGCCGGCGCGACGCGGACGCTGTTCGGCTCGAACTGCCTGAACAAGGGCTTCTCGCTCGGACCGCACATCGGGCTCCAGAGCCACCTCGAAGTGACCGAGCAAGGCCTGCGCGACTGGTGCGCCCACGGGCGCGAGGAATTGCGACGCGGCCGCGGCCTGACCGTGCAGAGCGAGACCGAGATCCTGTCCGCCCTGCCCGAGCGTCTCACGCGCCTGCGCGGCGCGGCAGCGAGCTTGTACCGCCACTGGATCGGGCAGCTCGACCGTCCGCCGGTCTTTGGCGGCGCACGCGCGGCCTGACCCTTCGCGACGGTCCGCAAGGCTCGATGAAGGGAGTGATTGGGGAAACCCCGCCCCCGCCTCTCCCCCATCCGACCGATGCGCTCGCCCCGGCCCTCCCCCTAAGGTGTCCGCAGGAGCGCGCCGCGCTTCGCCACGCCGCGGCGACGCGGCTCAGCAGGGAGCACGCATGTTCGGTCTGACCCTCCTCGGCGCCGTCCACACGGCCTTCGCACTGGTCGCCCTCGTGGCCGGCTACGCCTTGATCTTGCGCCACGGCCGCATCGACGGGCAGTCGACCTTCGGCCGCGTCTACGTCTGGTGCACCGTCGTCACCTGCCTGACGGCCTTCGGCATCTTCCGTCACGGCGGCTTCAACATCGCGCACGTGCTGGCGATCGTCACCCTCGTCACGCTGGCCGTCGCCGTCGCGGCGCATCGCACGCGTTTCCTCGGCGGCCTGTCGCCGTACGCGACGACGCTGGGCTACAGCTTCACGCTGTTCTGCCACATGATCCCCGGCCTCAACGAGACCTTCACCCGCGTGCCCGTCGGCGCCCCGCTGTTCACCGGCCCGGATGATCCGGCGTTGCAGAAGGCCATCGGCGTCGTGTTCCTGCTCTTCCTGATCCTCATGGCGGTGCAGGCCTGGCGCATCCGCAAGGGCCCTGCGGCAGGACGGTCGCCGCATCCGGCCTGATCGGACTGGACGAATGGATGCGTCGCCTGGACGATCGGCGATGACCTGAACGGCAGCGGGACACGACGGGCGCGGATACTGCGCGCATCCCCACCCGCTCGCGCGTCCGCCGCGCTCCGTCGATGTCCACGCCCAAGACCGTCCTCGCCGTCCGCCATCTGGCTTTCGAAGACCTCGGCCTGCTGCGGCCCGTGCTGGCCGAACGCGGCTTCGAGCGCTTCCTGACGCTGGACGCCGGCGTCGACGACCTGCGCGAGGTGGACCTCGACGCGGTCGACCTGCTGGTCGTGCTCGGCGGCCCCATCGGCGCGTACGACGACGCGCTCTATCCGTATCTGAACGACGAGATCGGGCTCATCCGCCGTCGCATCGCGTCGCGGCGACCGTTGCTGGGCATCTGCCTCGGCGCGCAGTTGATGGCGCGGGCACTAGGCGCCGACGTGCGGCCGATGGCGCACGGCCGCAAGGAGATCGGCTTCGCGCCGCTGACGCTCACCGACGCGGGCCGCGACTCCGCGCTCGCGCCGCTCGCCGGCGGGCAGCCGGTGCTGCACTGGCACGGCGACCAGTTCGAGATCCCTGACGGCGCCACGAGCCTGGCGACCACGCCGCTGTGCCCGAACCAGGCCTTCGCCGTCGAGGACTTTGCGCTCGCGCTGCAGTTCCATCTGGAGAGCGATCCCGCGCGTCTGGAGCAGTGGCTGATCGGCCACGCCGGCGAGCTCGCGCAGGCGCGCGTGTCGCTGGACGAGCTGCGACGCGACGCCGCCACGCACGGCGCGGGATTGCGCGCTGCACTCGGCGAGATCGTCGATCGCTGGATGGCGGGCTGGCCTCATTCCACCGGGCGATCCTCCGGACAGTAGCGCACCGCGTGCGCCTCCGTCGGCACCGGCAGCTCCCACTTGCGCAGCATTCCCTGCAGCGCACCGTTGGACAGCGACGTATCCCGCCGGTCGTTGCGTCGCAGCAGCTCCGCACGCGGGCGTTCGAGGTAGACGATCTCCACCTGCGCGCCGTACGCGAAGAGCAGGTCCAGCGTCTTGTCCCGCATCTGCTGGCTCAGGTGGGTCGCGTTCCACACGAACGGCGCGCGCTCGCGCAGCAGCGCCTTCGCCTTGTCCACCGCCGCATGCGCGACCTTGCCCTCGTTCTGCCCGTGCTTCAAGCCGAGTTCCGCGCGCGCGTCGTCGAAGGACACGACCGGAAGACCGCGTCGATGCGCCGCCACCCAGGTGTCCTTGCCGGATGCGGGCAGGCCGCACATCACCGTCACGCGTGCGCCGGGTTCCTGGAACAGCGCGTAGTCGGGATGAACGTCCGCGCCGCGGAAGTAGCTGACCCGCGTGTGCGCATCCGCGAAGGCCCGCGGCTGGCCGTAGCAGCCCTCCTCCCGCGCCAGTTCCCGGAACAGCTCGATGTGATCGAGCACCCGGTCGCGGTCCTCGCAGACACGTCCACGCATGTCGGCCTCGGCCAGCGCCGCGAGCAGCGGCAGGCTCAGCCGGCACGACAGCTCGCGCACGATGAACTCGGGCGACAGGCCGCGCTTCGAATCGGCCAGCGCGAAGAACGGCACCTGGTGCACGGCGATCAGCCGGCAGACCGCTTCGCGCTGCTCGAAGGGCATGCCCGCATCCCACAGCAGCACGCGTGCATCGATCGCACCCATGCGGGAATGACCCGGCTGCCCGATGGCGCCCGTCACCGGATCGATCACCGTCGTCGCGTGCTTGGACACGTCGTGCAGCAACGCGGCCAGGAACAGCACCTCCTGATCGGCGCGGCTCGCCGCCCGGTAGTCGGGCAAGGCGAGCAGTTCCTCGATCACCATCCTGGTGTGCGTCCAGACGTCGCCCTCGGCGTGATAACGAGGATCCTGCGGTGTCGTCTTCGCGAGTTCCAGCACCGGGAACGCGGCCAGGCAGGCCGCGAAATCCGCGGACCGGCCGTCTTCAGGCACCAGTGCCTGGATGTCTTTCCATTGGATGTTCATGGTTCTCTCCTCCGTCCGGTTCAGGGACATCGGTGTTCACGGTGTTCGCGCCGATCGCTCGACGCCGCCGTCGCCTTCAACGCCTTCAACGCCGCCAGCGACGTGATCGTCTCCAGCCCGAGGTCGTGCCACGTCACCGTGGGCCGCTCGGCGAAGAGATCCGCTCCCGGCGCCAGCGCGTTGGGCAGGATCGGCCGCCGGGCGTGGTGCGACTCGCTGTCGAGGATGGTCTGCGTGAAGGACGGCCTCACCAGCTTGAAGCGACCGAGCACCTGGTCCTCGTCCTCGACCTTCAGGTAGAGGCCTTCGGACTGGTCGGCCTTGTCGGTCTGCTTCCAGCACAGGTCCAGCGGCAGCGATTCGCGCCGCGTCGCGGCCTCGAAGGCGCCGCGCCAGTCGGGCGACTTCGCCAGCGAGCGCACCACCAGCGCCCACAGCAGCGTCGGGTCGGTCGGCATGGGCCCCGCGTACAGCACGGGGACCGACAGCACCGGCGAGCCCGCGAGCAGCGCCTGCCGACGCGGCGTCGACAGGAAGCGCGAGGTGGCGCGGTCGTAGACGTCGAACTCGTTGAAGTAATGCGGCAGCCGGTCGTACCAGACGCTGTGCTTGGCATAGGCCCACTCGCCGTAGAGGACGTAGCGGTCCTCCAGGCGCTCGATCAGCCGGTGCTCGTGCGCCAGCGCCCAGATCTTCATCGGGTTGAACTGGCGCTCGCCGAAGCCGCCGATCAGGTAGTGGCCGCGCGACTGCAGCAGCAGATCGCCGCCGTCGCTGAACGAGAGGCCGGCGTTGGCGCCGTCGAGCTTTTCCTCGATGACGACGTGGCAGCCGGCGAGTTGCTCGAGCGGCATCTGGTCATGGGCGGAGTCGCCCGCCTGCAGGCGGCTGCCCGCGAGGTGCGCCGTGCGCGGATAGCGCAGCAGCGGCAGGGATTGCAAAAACATGGGATCCGTCACCCGCCGCGTTGTTGGCGCGGGCGGGTCCTGGTGGAGTCAGGGAACCGACGGACGTGTCGCAGGCGCGGTCGAGTCGCCGCCGGTCGAAGGGACCGGGCGGAGTCGCTGGGGGAAGTCGCGGGAGGTGTCGTGCGCCACCGGCCTCATGGCAGGTCTCGGGGCGTCAGGAACCGGTGCCGCAGCCTTCGCGGGCGCAGACGGCGCCGACACGATGCTGCAGGGAAGCAGTCGTCGGCAATCAGCAGTGGATGGACGTACGGGTCTTCATGGGGCACCTCCTGGACAGTGAGAGGTTGGAACGCGCGCGGACGGAGCCGTCCGGCGTGGGCGCGATTCTTCAACGCAAGGTCGGGCGCGTCAACCCGCGCGAGCGGCGCTGATGCATCGATCCGACACCGGGATGAGGGACGCCGTCGGTCGCGCTCAGTCGTCGGTGACGAGCGCAGGCAGCACTTCCGCGCCCAGTTCCTCGATCACCTCGCGGGCTGACCGCCCTCGTCCGAGGTTGAACAGCACATGGGCCACGCCCATCGCGCGCAACCGGCGCAGATAGGCGATGAGCGCGCGCCGGCCGCTGCGCAGGCCGAGCTCGAGCGGCTCCGGCGCCGCGTCCGGATCGGCGAGCAGCTCCAGCTGCACCGACTGCACGAAGGGCTTCGCGCCGACGCCCTTCTGTTCGAGCGCGCGCTGCCACAGCTCGATGCGGCCTTCCTGCCGCGCTTCCTCGCGGTGGTAGGTGGCCCAGGCGTCGGCGTGCGACGCGGTCCATTGCAGCGACTGCCGCGCCGAGCCCACGACGATCATCGGGATCCGCCGCGCCGGAGCGGGCAGCACCTCGAAGCCGCCGGTCGCGGCGGTCACCGCAAGGCGCTCGTCGACATCGGGCGACAAGGCCGCGCGCACGGTGGCCCAGCGGTTGCGGAAGGCCTCCGCGCGATGGTCCAGGTCTTGTCCGAAGGCGGCGAACTCCGCGGGCCGGTCGCCCGAGCCCATGCCGAGGATGAAGCGCCCGCCGCTGAGACGGTCCAGCGACAGCGCGGCCTTGGCCACATGCAGCGGATGCCGCAGCGGCAGCACGATGGCGGCCGCGCCGACGGCGATGCCGCGCGTCGCACCCGCCAGGGCGCCCAGCCATAGGAACGGATCGTCCAGCGCGCTCGCCGTGTTGTCGCTGCCCTGCGGGATCATCAGCGGGACGTCGCGCGTCCACAGCGCGGCGAAGCCGAGCCGGTCCGCGAGCGCGGCCAGTTCGAGCGCCTCGCGAACGTCAGCCATCCGGTCGGGCCGGGCGTCGACGGGTGTCATCAGCCCGACCGAGAGCCGGCCGGGCTGGAAGACGCGCCGATGCGCGTCGTTGAACGCAGGACCCACCGGTCCTTCCGAACTCACTGGCTCACTTGGTCTTCTTCTGGACCACCTTGGCGTAGTCCGCCTGCATCTTGGTCATGAAGTCGGTGGTGGCGCGGAACTGCTGCTCGTGGAAGTCGATCAGCTTCTGGAACTCGTCAGCGGCGACCTCGAAGGGCGTGCCCGCCGAGCGCATCGATTCCATGATCGCCTTCTGCGATGCGAGCACCGTGCTCCACGCCGCATAGTTCTGTTCGAACGCCTTCTTCGATTGCTCGAAGAAGGTCTTGGCGAGTTCAACCTGGGCCTGTTGGATCATGAGGAGTCTCCGATTGAGCGGGTTGTCGAGTCCACGCCCGCGGGACGGGCGTCGGGCAATGCTACAGCGCGTTGGGCTCCGGCCTTGCTGGAACGCTCATCATCCGCATGCAACAGGTTGATCGTGAGGTGGTCGCACTGGCCACACGTGAACCACTGACTGAGCAGCAGGCTGTCGATGCGATCTGGAACCGTCACCCAGCCAAGCGGAGACTGCCACGTCCCCCCCTTATGCTTGGAGATCAGCCGCTTGCCGTCCGACTCCCATTTCGTCATCTTCTGCCGGAAGCGTTCGGGATACTCGTTGGCCGGACCGCTGATATTGGCCCAAGGATCGCAGACGTACAGGTGGCGCGGCCACAGAGAAAGAGGACGACCGGCATGGGTCGGCTTGAGCGACCCCACGACCAGCATCGCATGGTCCTCTCGAAAGTGGACGGTGGAAATCTGGACCTTGGGAAAGTGCCTGGCGAGATAGTCTTGCGCGGCCCGGCACAAAGCGCTGCAGTTTCGCTTCATCCCCCTCCAGGCCTCCATCGACGCCTTCGCGTAGGCATAGCGCGCAGCGGCCGCCGGGTCATCGGCAAGCTCCGCCTGAGAAGGCTTCACATTGAGAGTGGCCGTGGGGAACTCGCGTGGATCGGTGCAGGCATGTCGGGGCCACTTGTTGGTCGACTTGGCCGGACTACCCAAAGACAGGTCATGCAACGCTTCCCTGATGGCCTGAAGGGCCTCTTGGGCAGCCGTTGCGTTGGTCGCGGCCCACGAGCCATCGTCCGGCGCGGGGTACTCGACAGGGTCGCCGAGGGCCTGTCTGCAACAAGCCATTTCCAGGCGGCGGAACGCCGCCTGATCGAAGTCCCTTCGCAGGGCATCGGCTCTTGCGATGCGTTCCGCATCAATCGACGCCGAGCCTGGCTCCATGCCTTCGCAGCTCGTTCGCGTCTGGGTGTCGGCGCCGGGCAGACTGTCGTGGAGAGCGGAGGCACTGCTCGAATGAAACGCCGTCGACCTCGTGGTAAAAGGCATCGGGGGGCTCTGGGGATACTTGAGGAACCCGACTAGTGCGCGCCGCCGCACACGTCGGTCGAATCCCGTGGCCGCTTCAAGGCATCAACCGATACCCCACCCCGGTCTCCGTCAACAGGTGCTTCGGACTGGCCGGCTCCGCCTCCAGCTTCTGGCGCAGGTTGCCCATGTAGACGCGCAGGTAGTGGTTCTGCTCCACGTGCGACGGCCCCCACACCGCCTTGAGCAGTTGCCGGTGCGTCAGCACCTTGCCGGCGTTGCCGATCAGGTGGCTGAGCAGGCGGTACTCGATCGGCGTGAGGTGCACGTCCTCGCCGGAACGGCGCACGCGACGCGCGGCCAGGTCGATCTCGACCTCGCCGAAGCGGAAGGCCGGGTCCTGCTGTTCGCTGGACCGCGCCTGGCTGCGCCGCAGCGCGACGCGCACGCGCGCCAGCAGTTCGCCGACGCCGAAAGGCTTGCTCAGATAGTCGTCGGCGCCGTGGTCGAGCGCCGCGATCTTGTCGTCCTCGGCGCCTCGCGCCGAGAGCACGATCACCGGCACCGCGGACCATGCGCGCAGGTCGCGCAGGAAGTCCTGGCCGTCGCCGTCGGGCAGGCCCAGGTCGAGGATGACCAGGTCAGGACGCCGCGTCCCCGCATCGATCAGGCCCTGGCGCAGGGTGCCGGTCTCGTGCACGGCCCAGCCCTCGCCCTCCAGCGCCAGGCGCACGAAGCGGCGGATGTTGGTTTCGTCCTCGACGATCAATGCCACGGGGACGACGCTGGCCTGCAGTTCGTTCACGATCGGACGCTCACGGTTGGAATTCCCTGTCTTCGTCGAAGGCCGGCAGCGCCGGCGGCTGCCCCAGCGGCAGCGCCAGGCTGAAGCGCGCCCCGCCCTGCGGCGTCGCGCGCTCGGCCCAGATGCGCCCGCCGTGGGCCTGCATGATGGCACGGCAGATCGCCAGGCCCAGCCCCACGCCGGGCAGGGGCGACTCGGCATGGCCGCGCGTGAATTTCTCGAACAGCGCCTCCTCCCGGCCCAGCGGCAGGCCGGGGCCGTTGTCCTCGACGGACAGGCGGATCTCGCCCTGATCCCCCGGGGCACCGAGCTCGACGACATCGCCGCCCTGGCCGCTCACGGCCACGCCGTGCGTGCGGGCGATCACGCGGATCTCGCTCCCCGGCGGCGTGTACTTCGCGGCGTTCTCCAGCAGGTTGACCAGCACGCGCTCGATGAGCACCGCGTCCAGCTCCACCATCGGCAGTGTCGCGGGCACGTCCAGCACCACGCGGTGCCGCGCCAGCGTCGCGCCCGTCAGCTGCAGGCTGGTGCCGATGACCTCGTCCACGGGCTGCCACTGCCGGTTGAGCTTGAGCGCGCCGCTCTGCAGCCGCGCCATGTCCAGCAGGTTGTGCACCATCGCGTTGATGCGCAGCGATTGCTGCTCGATCGCGTGCGCGGTCTCGGCGGCATCGGGATCGAGCGGGCGCTTCGTCAGTGTTTCGGCCAAGCCCTGCAACGCCGCCAGCGGCGTGCGCAGGTCGTGCGACAACGCGGACAGTAGCGAGTTGCGCAGCCGCTCCGATTCGATCTGCAGCAGCGCCTGCTGCGCGACCTCGACGTAGTGCACGCGCTCCAGCGCCTGCCCCGCGATGCGCGCGGCCGTTTCCAGCTGCGCGCGGCGCTCCGGCAGCATCAGCGTCTGCGCGTCGCCCGGCCGCAGCGCGAGCACGCCGCGCGTGCGCATCGGCGCGCGCAGCGGCAGGTAGAACCAGTGACTGCCCGGCAGCGTGTCGGTGCCCAGGCCGGCGGCCTGCTCGTGATCGAGCGCCCAGCGCGCGGTGCCGGCATCGGGCCGCTCGCCCATCGCCAGCGTCTGCTCCGTCGGCGACGGCTGCAGCCGGTCCTCGTCGTCGAGCACGTGCAGCAACGCCCGTCCGCCGAACTGCTGCGCCAGCTGCAACTCCGCCGTCGCGACGACCTGCTCGGTCTGCAGCGCGCCGGCCAGCTCGCGGGTGAGCTCGAAGAGACCGCGCGCCCTCGCCTCGCGCTCCGAGGACACGCGCGCCTCGTAGCGCAGCCCCGCCGTCAGCTGCCCGGTGATCAGGCCCACCGCCAGCATCACGACGAAGGTGATCACGTATTGCACGTCGCTGACCGCCAGACTCAGCCGCGGCGCGACGAAGAGGAAGTCGAACAGCGCGACGCTGAGGAAGCTCGCCAGCACCGCCGGTCCGCGTCCCCAGCGCATGGCGACGCCCACCACGCCGAGCAGGAACAGCATGACGATGTTGTCGTTGGCGATGCGGTGCGACAACGGCCAGCAGGCCACGGCGACGCCGACGCAGGCCAGCGTCGCCCAGAGGTAGCGGCGCGGCGCGGCCCCCAGGGTCGGACCGGGGTCGTCCTCGCTGCTGCGCTGCGTGGCCGACGCGCCCACCTGGATCAGGTCGAGCTCCGGCGCCGCACGGCCCAGGTGGGCCGCCAGGTCGCGACTGCCCCAGCGCCGCAACGACGAGAACGACAACGAAGACGAGGACGCGGACGCCGCTGGCGCGCCCCGCCCCATCAGCAGCTTGGACAGGTTGTGCTGGCGCGCATAGTCGGCCAGCGCCTGCGCGGGGTCCTGCGCGGCCAGCACGGCCGTCGCCGCGCCGAGGTCCTGCGCCAGCCGCACCACGCGCAGCGTGCGTTCGCGGCGCGCGTCGGACTGCCGATGCAGCGCCGGCGTCTCGACATGCACCGCATGCCAGCTCACCGCCAGTTGCTGCGCGAGCTGCGCGGCGCTGCGCACGATCGATTCGGCCTCGTCGCCGGGGCCGATCGCACACAGGATCGCGGCCTCGGTCTTCCACACCGGCGCGATGCGCTCGTTGCTGCGCCACGCCTGCACGTCGTCCTCGACGCGGTCGGCGGTGCGGCGCAGCGCAAGCTCGCGCAGCGCCATGAGGTTGCCCTTGCGGAAGAAATGCTGGCCGGCGCGCTCGGCCTGCGCGCCCTGGTAGACCTTGCCGGCCTTCAGGCGCGCGAGCAGCTCGTCGGCCGGCGTGTCGACCAGCACGACCTCGTCCGCGCGGTCGAAGAAGGTGTCGGGCAGCGTCTCCTGCACGCGCACGCCGGTGATGCCGCCGACGACGTCGTTGAGGCTCTCCAGGTGCTGGACATTGACCGTCGTGTAGACGCTGATGCCGTTGGCGAGCAGTTCCTCGACGTCCTGCCAGCGCTTCGGGTGCCGCGAGCCGGCGACGTTGGAATGGGCCAGCTCGTCGACGAGGATCAGCGCGTCGGGCTGGTCCTTCAGGCGCGCGAGCGCGCCGTCGAGGTCGAACTCCGGCAGCGCGCGGCCGCGGTGGTCGACCTGGCGCAGCGGCAGCCGAGGCAGCGGCGGCTGCCCGTCGAGCAGCGCGGCCGTGTCGGCGCGCCCGTGCGTCTCGACGACGCCGATCAGCGGTGCGCGGCCCTGGTCGGCCAGATGGCGCGCCGCCTGCAGCATCGCGAAGGTCTTGCCCACGCCGGCCGACGCGCCGAAGTAGATGCGCAGCCGGCCGCGCGACTGTGCCGCCTCCTGCTGGCGGATCTGCGCCAGCAGGTTGTCGGGGTCAGGTCTTTCGTCTGCGGCGCTCGGCATCCGGCGATTCTCTCCCTGTCAGGGGCTCAGGCCACATCAGAACGTCTTGGAGACGCTCAGCACCACGCCGGTATCGCCCAGGCGCTTCGCGCGTGCAGCCGCCGAATCGCCCGCCTGGTACAGCGCCTTGTCCGCGTCGGTGCCGACAACGGCCAGCCCCAGCGTCAGACCGCCGAGCTGCTTCATCTCCTTGGTCACGGACAGCTTCCAGTCGGTGTAGGAGAGATCGCCGTACTTGCGCACCCAGAGGTGGCCGAGGTGCACGCCGGCGTTGAAGCCCTGCCCCAGCTCGAAGCCGTAGTTCAGGTCGAGGTAGGCCGTGCCCTTGGACGAGCCCCTGGCCGGCAGCGCGTTGAAGTAGGCGTAGCCGGCGGTCCCGCCGTCCAGGCCGAAGTAGTCGGTCGCGGCGACCGACAGCTTGGCCGAGAACGCGCCCGCCGTGACGGCGGCGTAGAGGTCGACGTTGTCGTACTTGTTCGAGGTCGGCTGGCCGGGCGCCGCGTTCAGGCGCGCACCCGGATAGACGTAGGCCAGCGCGCCGACGTCCAGCGTGACGGCGTCGGTCACCGGCAGCTTGTAGCCGCCGTAGAGGTCCCACTCCATGCCGGCGCCGTTGTTGTAGCTGTTGCCCGAGACGGTGGACGCCCAGGTGCCCAGGTACAGGCCGCTGCTGTGGCTGTAGTCGAAGCCGGCCTGCACGACGGGACGCTTCCAGGTCTGGCTGATGCCGCGGAAGCGGTAGTCGCTGACGAAGCCGACATTGCCGGTGAAGGTGTGCTCGGGCGTCGGCGCCGACGTGGCGACCGGCGCTTCGCCTTCGGCACGCGCGGCGGCGTGCAGGAAGCAGGAGGAGATCAGGAACAGCGAGAGAAGACGGGTTTTCATGAACTGCGTGAACTGCTTGAGTTGGGTTTGTCGTTCCGTTTATGCGGTCGGCGCGGAGGCCGACGCGGCCGGCGGCACCTCCGCCTTGCGTCCCGACACCTTGTCCAGTGCCAGGTTGAGCTTGAGCACGTTGACGCGCGGCTCGCCGAGGACGGCAAGATCGCGGGCCTCGGTGTTGGCCTGGATGAGGCGCTGGACGGCCTCGACCGGGAGGCCGCGTTCGCGGGCCACGCGGGCCGTCTGGTAGCGCGCCGCGGCCATGCTGATGTGCGGATCCAGACCGCTGGCGGAGGCGCTCACGAGGTCGACCGGCACCGGCGCGGTGTTGCCCGGATCGGCGGCCTTGAGCGCTTCGATGCGGCCCTTCACGGCGTCGACCAGCGCGGGGTTGGTCGGCCCTTGGTTGGAGCCGCTGGAGCCGGTGGCGTTGTTGGCCATGGGACCGGTCGCCGACGGACGGCCCCAGAAGTAGCGCGGCGAGGAGAAGTTCTGGCCGATCAGCTCGGAGCCGACCACCTTGCCGTCGTGCAGGAGGAGGCTGCCCTCGGCCTGGAACGGGAACATGGTCTTGGCGACGCCGGTCACCAGCGCCGGATACAGCAGGCCGGTGACGGCGCTCAGCAGCACGAAGCCGACGAGCGCGGGGCGCAGCATGCGCAGCGGCGAATGAGCGGTCGACGTTGAAGTCGACGCCGAGGTCGACGTCGAGGTGGATGGGGTGCGTGTCATGATGAAGTCCTCCGCGTCACACGAGGTGGAGCGCGACCAGCAGCAGGTCGATCGCCTTGATGCCCGCGAAGGGCACGATCAGGCCGCCGAGGCCGTAGATCCACAGGTTGCGACGCAGCAGCGCGGCCGCGCCGATGGGCCGGTAGGCGACGCCCTTGAGCGCCAGCGGGATGAGCGCGACGATGATCAGCGCGTTGAAGATGACGGCCGACAGGATGGCGGACGACGGGCTGTGCAGGCCCATCACGTTGAGCGCCGCCAGCTGCGGATATACGCCCAGGAACATCGCCGGGATGATGGCGAAGTACTTCGCCACGTCGTTGGCGATGGAGAAGGTCGTCAGCGAGCCGCGCGTCATCAGCAGCTGCTTGCCGGTCTCGACGATCTCCAGCAGCTTGGTCGGATTCGAATCGAGGTCGACCATGTTGCCGGCCTCCTTCGCGGCCTGCGTGCCGCTGGCCATCGCCACCGCCACGTCGGCCTGCGCCAGCGCGGGGGCGTCGTTGGTGCCGTCGCCGGTCATCGCCACCAGGCGGCCTTCGGCCTGGTAGTCGCGGATCAACTTGAGCTTGGCTTCGGGCGTGGCTTCGGCGAGGAAGTCGTCGACCCCCGCTTCGGCCGCGATCGCCGCGGCGGTGAGGCGGTTGTCGCCGGTGATCATCACCGTGCGGATGCCCATCCGGCGCAGCTGTGCGAAGCGTTCCTTGATGCCGCCCTTGACGATGTCCTTGAGCTCGACCACGCCCAGCACGCGGGCCTGGCCGTCGCTGAGGTCGGCCACGACCAGCGGCGTGCTGCCGCGGCGCGCGACTTCCTCGGCCACCGCGGTGACCTGCGCGGGCATCTGGCCGCCGTGCAGCTCGACGAAGCGACGGATCGCCTCCACCGCCCCCTTGCGCAGCTGGCGCTTCGGGTGCTCGGGATCGCCGAAGTCGACGCCGCTCATGCGCGTCTGCGCGGTGAACGGGACGAAGTGCGCCTGCAGCGTCGCCAGCTCGCGCTCGCGCAGGTTGAAGCGCTGCTTGGCCAGCACGACGATGGAGCGGCCTTCCGGCGTCTCGTCGGCCAGCGAGGCGAGCTGCGCCGCGTCGGCCAGCAGCTGCTCCTGCAGCGTCGGGGCCGGCAGGAAGGCGCTGGCCTGGCGGTTGCCCAGCGTGATGGTGCCGGTCTTGTCGAGCATCAGCACGTCGACATCGCCGGCGGCTTCCACCGCGCGGCCGGAGGTCGCGATCACATTGGCCTGCATCAGCCGGCTCATGCCGGCCACGCCGATGGCCGACAGCAGTCCGCCGATGGTGGTCGGGATCAGGCACACCAGCAGCGACACGAGCGCGGTGATGGACACCACGGTGCCGGCGCCGGCCGCCTCGACCGCGAACAGCGAATACGGCAGCAGCGTCACGGTGACGACCAGGAAGACCAGCGTCAGCGCGACCAGCAGGATGGTCAGCGCGATCTCGTTGGGCGTCTTCTGGCGCTTGGCGCTCTCGACCATCGCGATCATGCGGTCGAGGAAGGCCTCGCCCGGGTTGACGGCGATGCGCACGACGACCCAGTCCGAGAGCACGCGCGTGCCGCCGGTGACGGCGGAGAAGTCGCCACCCGATTCGCGGATCACCGGCGCGGATTCGCCGGTGATGGCGCTCTCGTCGACCGAGGCGACGCCTTCGATGACTTCGCCGTCCAGCGGCACCAGGTCGCCGGCCTCGACCAGCACGACGTGGCCCTTGCGCAGTTCTTCCGATGCCACCGGATGCCAGGACGAGCCGTGACGCGGGGTCTCCAGCTTCTTCGCCCAGGTCTTGCTCTTGAGGCCGCGCAGCGAGGCGGCCTGCGCCTTGGAACGGCCTTCGGCCAGCGCCTCGGCGAAGTTGGCGAACAGCACGGTGAACCACAGCCACAGCGCGATCGCGAGCATGAAGCCGGGGCCTTCGGCACCGGCCAGCTCGGGCCTGGCGAAGCTCGCCAGCCACAGGCCGGTGGTGAGGATGCTGCCGGCGTAGACGACGAACATCACCGGGTTGCGCAGCTGCACGGCGGGCGTGAGCTTGGCGAAGGACTGCGCGATCGCAGGTTTCACCAGCGCGGGATCGAAATATTGATTCTTCATGACGGGCTCCGAATCACTTCCAGAGCATCAGGTGCTCGACGACGGGACCCAGCGCGAGCGCGGGCACGTAGTTCAGCAGGCCGACCAGGAGGACGGTGCCGATGAGCAGGACGACGAACAGCGGGCCGTGGGTGGGCAAGGTGCCCTCGCCGACGGGGATGCGCTTCTTGGCGGCCAGGCTGCCGGCGATGGCCAGCACGGGGACGATGACCAGGAAGCGGCCGAGCCACATCGCGATGCCGAGCAGCGTGTTGTAGAACGGCGTGTTGGCGGACAGCCCGGCGAAGGCGCTGCCGTTGTTGTTGGCCGCCGAGGTGAAGGCGTAGAGGATCTCGCTGAAGCCGTGCACGCCGGGGTTGGCGACGCCGGCCTTGCCCGCGTCGGCCAGGACCGCGATGGCGGTGCCCGCCAGCACGACGATCGGCGTGACGAGGATGGCCACGGCGCTCATCTTCATCTCGAAGGGCTCGATCTTCTTGCCGAGGTACTCGGGCGTGCGGCCGATCATCAGGCCGGCGATGAAGACGGCCAGGATCGCGAAGATCAGCATGCCGTACAGGCCGGTGCCGACGCCGCCGAAGACCACCTCGCCCAGCTGCATCATCACCAGCGGCACGGCGCCGCCGATCGGGGTGAAGCTGTCGTGCATCGCGTTGACCGCACCGCAGGACGCGGCGGTGGTCACGACGGCAAAGAGCGAGCTGGCGCTGATGCCGAAGCGCGTCTCCTTGCCTTCCATGTTGCCGCCGGCCTGGAGCTCGGTGGCCTGGATGTCGACGCCCTGCGCGGCCACCAGCGGATTGCCGGCCTGCTCGGCGGGCGTGGCGATCAGCACGCCGACGATGAACATCACGCTCATCGCGGCCAGGATCGCGGCGCCCTGGCGGCGGTCGCCGACCAGTTGCCCGAAGCTCAGGCACAACGCGGCCGGGATCACGAAGATCGCGACGATCTGCAGCAGGTTGGTGAACGGCGTCGGGTTCTCGTACGGATGCGCGGAGTTGGCGTTGAAGAAGCCGCCGCCGTTGGTGCCCAGCATCTTGATGGCTTCCTGCGACGCGACCGGACCCATCGCGAGCGACTGCTCCTGCGTGTGCTGGTGCTCCATCACGGGCTCGCCCTTGGCGTCCTTCAGCGGCTGGCCGTCGGCGCCGAGCCTGGGCGTCTGGTAATCCTGCGCCTCGACGGTCTGCACGGTGCGGTAGCCGTCGAAGTTCTGGATCACGCCCTGCTGGACGAAGACGACCGCGAACACGAGGGACAGCGGCAGCAGCAGCCACAGCGTGCAGCGGGTCAAGTCGGCCCAGAAGTTGCCGACGTGGCCGGACAGGCGCGAGGCGAAGCCGCGGATCAGCGCGAACACGACCGCGATGCCGGTGGCGGCGGACAGGAAGTTCTGCACCGTCAGCGCGAGCATCTGCGTGAGGTAGCTCATCGTCGACTCGCCGCCGTAGCCTTGCCAGTTGGTGTTGGCGACGAAGCTGATGGCGGTGTTGAAGGACGAGTCCGGGCTGATCGCGCCCATTCCCTGCGGGTTGAGCGGCAGCACGCCCTGCAGGCGTTGCAGCGCGTAGACGGCGATGACGCCGATGAAGTTGAAGATCAGCAGCGCGATCGCGTACTGCTTCCAGCCCATGCCCTCTTCGGGCCTGACGCCGGCGAGGCGGAAGATCGGCCGCTCGATCGCGGCGATCCATCCGGGCATCTGCCCCTTGGCGAGCGCCGTGATCCAGCGCGCGAGCGGCCAGGCCAGCAGCAGCGTGACGACGAGGTAGAGGGCCAGGTTGGCCCAGGCGAGGTTCGTCATGTCAGAACTCCTCCGCCCGCCACAGGGCGACCAGGAGATAGACGAACAGACCGGCGGAGATCAGTCCGGTCAGCCAGTAGAGCGTGCTCATGGCTTGGCCTCCAGACGATGGCTGGCCACGGCCAGGCCCACCGCCACGAGGAACAGCACGACGCTCAATCCGAGAAAGAGTGCATCCATTTTTTTGCGGTCCCATGCCCTCTCGATTGAGGGCGGGATGGGATGGATGGACTCTAGGAACGACGGCCTCAAGGGGCCGTAGAAGCTCGGAACGGGGGTATCAAGATTTCATCAAGAACAGTCCTTGAAACCGTCTTGTCGTACAGCCTAAAGTAGTCCTGGCCGAGGTCAACGACGGAGGGGATCCTCATGAACCGGCGTCATCTGCTCCAGAGCGTCGCCGCCCTCACGGGGGCGCGCAGCCTGTCCGCCTTCGGCGAGGTGCCCCGCATCGTGCTGGGTCAGTCCGCGCCCTTCAGCGGCCCGTCCCAGGACCTGGGCGACCAGTTCAAGGCCGGCGCGATGCTGGTCTTCGATGCCGTCAACCAGCGCGGCGGCGTGCACGGGCGGCACATCGAGCTGCGCAGCCTGGACGACGGCGACGACCCCGAACGCTGCGCGGCCAACACGAGGCGCCTGATCGAGGACGGCGCCCAGGCGCTGTTCGGTTATGTCGGCACGCGCACGACGCTGGCGGCGGTACCGGTGCTGACGGCGGCGAAGGTCCCGCTGGTGGCGCCGCTCACCGGCGCGGACGCGCTGCACGCGCCCTTCAACCGCTACCTCTTCCACATCCGCGCGTCGTACAACGACGAGGCGGCGGAGATCGTCAAGCAGCTCACCTCGGTGGGCAGCCGGCGCGTGGCGGTGTTCTTCCAGAACGATGCCTACGGTCAGGCGGACCTCGAGGCCTTGAGCTCGGCGCTGAAGCTGCACGACCTGACCCCGGTATCGCAGGGCATGGTGGAACGCCACTCCGACAACATCATCGCGCCGCTGCACGCGGTCATGGCGGGCAAGTCCGACTGCATCGTGCAGATGGCGGCGCACAAGTCCTGCGCGGCTTTCATCCGGGGGGCGCGCCGGACCGGTTACCGGGGAGCGTTCTACAGCTTCTCGTTCGTGGACTCGCAGGCGCTGGCGACCGACCTGCACAAGGACGCCGGCGGGGTGGTGGTGTCGCAGGTCGTGCCCTTCCCCTTCCACGGGCTGACGCCGCTGGCGGGGGACTACCTCCAGCACGCCAAGGCCGCGAAGGCGGAGGTGAGCTACACCGGCATGGAGGGCTTCATCGCCGCGAGGACGATGGTGGAAGGCCTGCGCCGTGCGGGCAGCGGGCCGACCTCGGCGAGCATCGTCAGCGGCCTGGAGTCGCAGAACCAGCTCGACCTGGGCGGGTTCTTCATCAGCTTCTCCAACCAGCGCCACGCCGGGTCCCGGTTCGTGGACATGACCATCCTGACGGAGGACGGGAAGGTGATGCGCTGACGGCGCGGGAGCGCCGGTGGACGATCAACCCCTGAGCTCGGGGGTTCATGTTTCAATGTGAAAGCGCTGTGAAGTTGTCCACGGTCAATACGGATAAGCAGGCGATGTGGCTACTGCATACACGTCTGGTCACCGCGTTCGGGGAAGATCGCGGGTTTTCCAGAAGTGCCAGGACGTCTTCCCGCCATGAACCGCCGCCACCTGCTCCAGAACTTCGCCGCCCTCGCGGGCGCCGGCAGCCTGCCTGCCTTCGCCGACAACTCGCGCATCCTGCTGGGCCAATCCGCGCCGTTCAGCGGTCCTGCGAAGGAGCTGGGCGAGCAGTTCAAGGAAGGCGCGATGCTGGTCTTCGACCAGGTCAACCAGCGCGGCGGCGTGAGCGGGCGTCGCATCGAGCTGCGCAGCATGGACGACGGCTACGAGCCGGAGCGTTGCGCGGCCAACACGCGCCGCCTGATCGAGGACGGCGTCAACGCGCTGTTCGGCTACGTGGGCACGCCCACGACGCTGGCGGCGGTGCCGCTGCTGACGGCCGCGAAGATCCCGCTGGTCGCGCCCTTCACCGGCGCTGAAGCGCTGCGCGCGCCGTTCAACCGGTTCCTGTTCCACATCCGCGCGTCCTACAACGACGAGGCGATGGAGATCGTCAAGCAGATCACCTCGGTGGGCATCACGCGCGTGGCGGTGTTCTTCCAGAACGACGCCTACGGCCAGGCCGGCCTGGCGGCGGTGACCGCAGCCCTCAAGCAGCACAACCTGGCCCCGGTGTCGCAGGGCACGGTGGAGCGCAATTCGGTGGACGTGGCGGCGTCGCTGACGTCGGTGATGGCGGGCAAGCCCGAGTGCATCGTGCAAGTCGCGGCCTACAAGTCCTGCGCGGCCTTCATCCGGGGCGCGCGCAAGACCGGCTTCCTGGGCAACTTCTACAACTTCTCGTTCGTGGGCGCGCAGGCGCTGGCGTCGGAGCTGGGCAAGGACGCGCGCGGCGTGGTCGTGTCGCAGGTCGTGCCCTTCCCGTTCTCGGGCCTGACGCCGATCGCCGGCGAGTACCTGCAGCGCGTGAAGGCCGCCAAGTCGGAGCCGAGCTACACCGGCATGGAAGGCTTCATCGCCGCCAAGACCATGGTGGAAGGCCTCAAGCGCGCCGGCAACGACCCGACGCCGTCCAACATCATCAACGGCCTGGAAGCGCAGAGCCAGCTCGACCTGGGCGGCTTCTTCCTCAGCTTCTCGGGACAGAAGCACGCCGGCTCGCGGTACGTGGACATGACCATCCTGACGGATGACGGGAAGGTGCGGCGCTGAGCCAGCACTGAACGGGCACTGCATCTGCGCCCCTTGCAGGACCTTCCCTTCGTCAGAAGTTCAGATCCAGCCCCAGCCACTTGCCGACGACGAAGGTCAGGACCAACAGGACCACGGCGAGCACCAGGAAGATGCCGACCAGCTTGGCGCACGCGCGGAGCACCGCGCGCTGCTTCTCCACGCCGTTCTTCCTGCCCTGGTCGTAGTGCCACTTGACGGCGTAGAACATGCCGATGCACAGCACGGTGCCCTTGAAGGCGATGAAGAGTGTGGGGACCCATTCCATGATGGTGAGACTGTGCTCCCGCCGGCCTGATAAATACAGATTCAGATTCCTGTAAAAACACCGGATCAGATGGGCGATTGAGAGGGAAATCACGGTGGCCGGGAGCTAGCCGATACAGTGCAGTCGTTCCACGCGACAGGCCATATCAGCATCCTCCTCATGAAGCGCTACGAAGCCCTTGCAGATGATCTGGCGGCGTCCATCGCCTCGGGCCAGTTGCGGCCTGGCGACCGCCTGCCCTCGGTCCGCGAAGCGAGCAAGGACCGCGGCGTCAGCCCCTCCACGGTCTTCGAGGCCTACTACCTGCTGGAAGCCCGCGGCCTGATCGAGGCGCGGCCGCGGTCCGGTTACTTCGTCAGCCAGGCGGCGATCCCGCACCCCGAGCCCCACGCATCGGACCCGCTGGCCGAAGAGCGCAGCGTCGAGGTCTCGGAGCTGGTGTTCCAGGTGCTCGGGCTGTCGCGCAACCGGGCCGTGGTGCCGCTGGGCTCGGCGTTCCCGAGCCCGACCCTGTTCCCGCTGGACAAGCTGGCACTGGCGCTCGGCAAGGCCACGCGCGGGCTGGACCCGTGGCGCACGGTCGAGGACCTGTCCCCGGGCAGCGCGGAACTGCGGCGCCAGATCGGCCTGCGCTACCTGGGCGCGGGGTGCAAGGTCGACGCGGACGAGATCGTCGTGACCAACGGCGCGATGGAAGCCCTCAACCTCTGCCTGGAAGCAGTCACGAAGCCGGGCGACCTTGTCGCCATCGAATCCCCGACCTTCTATGGCGCCCTGCAGGCGCTGGAACGTCGCGGGCTCAAGGCGGTCGAAGTGGCCACCCATGCGCGCACCGGCGTCGACGTGGCGGCGCTGGCGGCCGTCATCGACCGCCATCCGGTCAAGGCCTGCTGGCTGATGCCGAATTTCCAGAACCCGCTGGGCAGCCTGATGCCCGATGCGGCCAAGGCGGCGCTGGTGGCGCTGCTCGCCGAGCGCGAGATCCCGCTCATCGAGGACGACGTCTACGGCGAGCTGTACTTCGGTTCGCGCCCGCGGCCCGCCAAGGGCTGGGACAAGAGCGGCCTGGTGCTGCACTGCAGCTCGTTCTCGAAGTCGCTGGCGCCGGGGTTCCGCGTCGGCTGGGCGGCGGCGGGGCGGTTCGCGCGGGACGTCAGCCGTCGCAAGCTCATGAGCTCGCTGGCCACGCCGGTGCCGATGCAGGAGGGCCTGAGCGAGTACCTCAGCCGGGGCGGCTACGACCGGCACCTTCGACAGCTCCGGCAAGCGCTCGTCACGAACCGGCAAGCGGTACTGAGGACCATCGCGAAGAGCTTTCCCGAAGGCACCCGCGTCACGCAACCGGAGGGCGGCTACTGCGTCTGGGTCGAGCTGCCCGAACAGATCGACGCGCTGGAGTTGCACCGGGTCGCCCTGTCCCATGACATCAGCATCGCGCCGGGGCATCTGTTCTCCGCCGAGCCCCGTTTCACGCACCACCTGAGGCTCAACTTCGGGCATCCGGACAACCCGCAGGTCGAGGGCGCTCTGAGGACGTTGGGGCAGATCGCCAAGGTGCTCGTGCGCTAGAGTTTGACGAGATCCTCCGCGTCACTGGGCCGACCCAGAACCATCCGCAATGACACAGCTTCCCCGCCCTCGCCTTCGCGGCCACACGTGGGAATTCCCCGTGCATCACATGCGCGGCGGCACGTCCACCGGGCTGGTGATCTGGGACGACATCGCTCCGAAGGAACTCGAACTCCGTGAGGAGCTGCTGCGTCATCTGATGGGCGTTCCGCTGTCGGGCGAATGGCCTGGCAATCGGCAGATCACGGGCTTGGGTCGCGGTCCCGCGACGAGCAACAAGGTCTTCTTCGCCTCGCTGGAAGAAGGGAGCGATGCGCCTCGTCTGATCAGCACGCTCGCGCAACTGGCGTCCGACCACGGCCGCATCGACTGGAGCGTGAACTGCGGGAACATGTCGTCGGCGCTGCAGCTCTGGGCCTTGGACACGGGGCTGGTGAGCCGACCGGACGCCGGCAAGATCGAGCTGGACATCCTGAACACCAACACCGGCGTCCTGACGACGTCGCGCATGGTGATCGAGCCGGACGGGACCTTCGCCGCCGGCGAGATCCCCGGCGTGATGGGTCGACACCCCGCAGTGAACCTGTTCCTGCATCGGCCTGCGGGCGCGAAGACAGGCGCCCTCCTTCCGACGGGTCAAGCGGTCGATGTCTTCCAGGGCGTGCGCGCGAGCTGCGTGGATGTCGCAGTCCCCATGGTCATCATTCCCGCAGTCGATCTGGGAAAGACCGGACACGAGTCCACGCGTGAGCTGGCAGCCGACGTCGCGCTGATGCAGCGCCTGCGGGAGATCTGGGTCGAAGCGGGCCTGAAGATGCAGCTCCGCCGCAAGGACGGTCAGCCGATGACGGCGCAGGAGCTGCTGCTGAGCGAAACCATTCCCAAGGTCTGCATCATCAGCGCGTCTACCGTCGGGGCTGACCTGGCGGTTCGGTACTTCACGCCGCAGACGGTGCATTCGTCGCTGGCGGTGTCGGGCGGCTGCTGTCTGGCCGCGGCCACGCTGATCCCCGGATCCGTGGCGCATGACCTGGCACCCAAGCAGGCTTCGGCCTCTTTCACCGAGATCGGTGTCGACATCGAGAATCCCGCCGGGGTGCTGTCGACCACGGTGGTTGCAGCGCTTCGAGATGGTCAGCTCGACATCGAATCTGCGGCCTATCAGCGCAGCGCTCAAGTGTTGCTCAGCGGGTTTGCGCCGGTCTATGGCGCTTCGGTTGAACTGCAACGTGCGCTTAGGCAAGTCGCTGGGGGCTGACTTCACTCGTTCCCGTTTTGGTAGGAGCCTGTGGGGATCGGAGGGACGAGCGACTCGTCATTCTCGAAGTAGTCCGATACAACGCCGTGCGCGTATTCGTGCCATGAGGAAGCCTCGTTCGGGATGTGCGCAACCTCAACTTCACCAAGGTTCTCATCCGGCTGCGGCTTGGCCCGCTCGAGAAAGCAAACCTTTGGAAAGAAGTGAGTTTCACCCTCTTGAAACCAACCGGCATCGAGCTCATAGGAGAGGCCGAACATGAACTGAGCGCAGATCTCCTGCCTCTGTTCTGAAGCGGAGACACCATTCGCGCGAAGCGCGGTGTTCAAGCGATGGGTGACAAGCGCCATGAAAGTCATCCCGACTTCGTCGAGCACCTCGACGGTGTGATCATCGTCATGCTTGATTTTCATGGTCATTTGGCGGTTCCTTGCGCGGCCCTTTGCATGCTTGCCGCCGCTCCTACGTTGGTCTTTGGCGGACTTTGCCGGACATTTGAGCAGGCTTTGTGTCAGGCCGACCTGCGAAATTGTCTGGATTGATGGTGGTCATCGGCTGGAGTTACCAGCGCCATCAGGCGCTGCCAGGCTCCCAGCCATGGAGACACTATGCCTCGCCTTTGCGCGGCTCTCCATCGCCGGGTGTTCCACCCATCCATCGACCGGTACTTCACGCCTCAGACGACGCATTCGTCGCTGGCGGTGTCGGGCGGCGGCTTCCTGGCCGCGACCACGCTGGTCCCCGGAACGTCGCGCATGACCTGGCACCCAAATGCTGTTCGGCAGGTCTGATCCACTCTATGGCGCGTCGGTGGAACTGCAACGACACTCCCGCACCACTCTGACGCCGAATAAGATCGACCGCCATTTTCAACAACCAGATTCGCAATGCCAACTTCCCCTGCGGACACGCGACGACTGTTTGAACAGGAGCTACAACGACGTGGCATCGAATTCGGCATCGATCCGGAATCTGGTCGTCATTCGCTGAGCATCGCTGGAACGGACATCCTGGTCAGCCTCTCCAACCTGGAGAGAAGTCTGGAAGATGGCGATGACGTCGATCGCGTGGCCCGCTTCGTCGACACGGTCGTCGAAACGGGTTCGCACGGCACGGACGACCTGTCCGCTGAGCAGCTCTACTGGGCGATGGAACCCAACGACTATGAAGAGCCCGCGGAATTCCGAGTTCCGCTGAGCGATCGGGTGGACCGGGTTCTGGTTCACCAGTCGCCTGACGGCGGAGCCATTCATTGGGTCAGTCACGACATGCTGGAGCAACTCGGCCTGAGCGAGGCACAGGCGCAAGACAAGGCGTTCGATAACTTGGCGTCGAGCTTGCGGAATGCCACGGTCGAATGGTCTGACGTAGACGGCGTTCGACTGGCTTATCTGAGCACTTCACTCCCCTTCAAGGCGTCGCTGCTGCTTGCGCCCAATCTTCGGGAAGTCGTCCAGCACACGATTGGCTGGCCCGTACTGGCAGTGGCTCCCGATCGCGACTTTCTCTATTTCTGGGCCGCAGAGCATGCCGACTTCGCCGGCCGCGTGGGCGCAGTTACCGTGCACGAATTCCAGGAAGCCGCCTACCCTCTCTCGACAGAGGTCTTCGAGATCTCCGAGGAGGGATGCCGCGCCATCGGCGAGTTCCCAATTCCGAACTGATGGAAACTCCTGCACCGATGACCCTGCTCCAGCCTGAAGCCGTTCCACCTCAAGCTACAAGCCGCAGCATTGGTGCCAGAGACGGCTCTGCAGCGCAAGGGTCGACCGGAAACGGCTATGCCTTGAAGTCGCACCACGCGCTCCAGATCTGCTGAGACACCGCTGCGTACTGCTCCCTGGCTCCGGCCTCTTCCGGCCCGAACCAACGACAGAACTCCTCGTGCACGATCGTCTGAACGTCGTCCGCCGAATGCGCCCCTTCCAATCGGGGCAGGATGGTCCCAACCTCCGGGTCGTATTCATCCGTGTTGCTCTCGAAGTTGATACCCATCGGGTCGGCTTCGAACAGCAGTTGAGCCATCTGATCAAAGAGCGGCTTGTACTTGTGCTTGAGTTGCTCTCGCTCGGCTTTCATCTCGGCGTCACGTTTGGCAAGGGATTTGTCGGATTGCACCTTCCCAGACATTTGAGCACGCACTGTTCAGCGGGGGCTGGTGAAATCTCCTGGATGGCAACGACCGGCCCCTGCTTGGAGTTGCTGTCCAACCGCAGATTGACGACTTGACCACTGATGCCGCAGAAGGCTCTGTGGCGATAGCGATTCTGGCTGAAGTTAAGAGCCCCATGCTGTGCTGCTAGGCTTCCTGCCATGAAGATCCCGTGCCTCGCGCTTGCGCTGCTCTCCATAGCCGGCTGCTCAACTCATCCAGACAGCCTGCGTCTCGCGAAGCGAGATGCCGAGTTTGTGGAGTTCGCCAAGTACTCGTCATCGTGGCCTCCTGGCACGCTAGCGCTGGCTTTGATCTTCGAAGGCAATGCGCCTTTTGCCGCCATCGCCAATGAGCAGCGGCAAGCACAGTTCCGCTGCCATGTGCTGAGCGCGACGGGCACTCCAATCACGCAAATCGAATCCGGCTGGGTGTTCCTCGAAGGCCCGGCAGCCCCTGCAGGTCAAACGAGCCCTTTCGTTCCCGGCGAGTTGTCCAGCGAGGGGGAGCGCTATCGCTACAAGGCGATTCTTTATCCCGGCCTGAAGGCGTTCACAGAGGCCAATCAGCCTGCCGTTTTCGACCTCCTGAAGCGCGACTACGACCGGATCCGATGCCAGCTGGTCGGGGTCCAGATGATTGGGGGCTTCATGTACTCCAACGAGCTATCGGTTTCCAGATCGGAGCTGATCCGACTGCACGAGCGCAATGCCACGAAGTAGCAGAGGCCGGCTGGAGCCTGGGAGCGGACTGGCTAACGCCGCTGCGCCCGCCAGGTCATCACGCCCAAGATGAGGCACGTCGCGCCGCAGATGAGAAAGACCAGCACATACAGGGAAAAGGCCAGTGGGTCGGTTTCCCAGTAGAAGCTGCTCTCTCCATACCTGGACGGCTTGGACACTTCTCCAGTCTGTATGGCGTTGATCGCGAAGTGGAAACCACACAGCCCCAGCACCGCGATGGCGGCGCCGGCCGCTCGCCAGATCAATCTGTCGATGAGCTTCGGCTGACGATTGCTGTTTGAACGCATTGGATGTGGTCTCTTCCGACCCCAGTCTCGCAGATTCGGAACTCCGCTTCCGCCGTCCCTGATACCAGTCAAGCAACGAAAGGACGGCAATCTCAACCGCCTACACGGCCGCCTCGCTGATCAGCCAGTCGCGGAAGGCGACCAGTCTCGGCAGATTGGCACGCTCGGCGCGGTAGACCGCGAAGTAGGCCAGCGCGGAGACGAACTCGATCTTCGGAAACAGCCGTACGAGCCGCCCCGCCGCGAGATCGTCGCGAGCCATCACGCTGCGCGCCAGCGCAATGCCTTGGCCGTCGATCGCGGCTTGCAGCACCGCCGCGGAACTGTTGATCCGCGTGCCGCGCTTGGTCGAGACGCCGGACACGCCCGCCTTCTTGAGCCACTCGTCCCAAGAGGGGAAGTCCGCATGACTGTCCATCGACAGGTCGTGGATCAGCGTCTCGTTCGCTAGGTCGCCGGGCGCCTTCAGTCGTCGACCTGCGCGCATCAGGCCGGGAGAACAGACGGGAAAGACCTCCTCGTCCATCAGCTTGTCCGCGACCAGCCCGGGCCAGCGCCCGGTGCCGTAGCGCACCCCGATGTCGATCCACTGGGAAACGAAGTCGACCGGCTTGAGGCTGGTCTCCAGGCGCAGGTCCGTGTCGGGCCATGCGGCGTGGAATCGCTCGATGCGGGGCAGCAGCCACTTGGCGGCAAAGGCAGGGCTGACGGTGACCGTCAGGACGCCACTCGCCGAGCCTTCCTTGAGTCGCTCCAGGCCGACGCTCAGCCGGTCGAATCCGGCCCGCAGGTCCGGCAATGCGAGCTGCGCCGCTTCGGTGGCGACCAGCCGCGCGCGGCCACTGGTGCCGCGGACGAACAGCGGTGAGCCCAGCCAATCCTCGAGCGTGCGCACCAGTTGGCCGACCGCCGCCGGCGTCACATTCAGCTCCGCCGCCGCGGCCGAAAAGCTCTGATGCCTGGCGCTGGCCTCGAAGGCGCGCAGCGCGTTGAGATGGATGGGTGCCTTCACGACGCTAAAGAATTTCTTTCTGACCGAGGCACTTTATCTCGTTTGTCCGCGAGCGACCAGATCTGAAGAATGCGATGCATGGCTGGCGGGAGGAGCAAACACACCGGGCTCCACCTGTGACCACCATCAACGTTATCTATCAAAGGAAGATCGTCATGAACACCGGAAACAAGCAGAAGCGCGTGCTGCTCGTCATGTCCTCCGTGGACGAAATGGGCATCAGCGGAAAGCAGACCGGCACCTGGTTCACCGAACTGGCCGCGCCGTACTACATCCTCACCGAGGCCGGCTACGAAGTGGTCTTCGCATCGCCCGCCGGCGGCGACGCCCCCATCGATCTGCTGAGCATGAAGGCGCCGTTCACCACCCCCTTCACCGATCGCTTCCTGGCCGATCCGGTCGCGATGTTCGCCGCCAGGAACACCCGCAAGCTGCGCAACATCAACACCGACACCTTCGATGCGGTGTTCTTCCCCGGCGGCTACGGCCTGCTCTGGGACCTGGCGTCGGATTCCTTCGTGGTCAAGCTGATCCGCGACTTCCATGCCAGCCAGCGCCCGATCGCCATGGTCTGCCACGCGCCCGCCATCCTGCGTGACGTCAAGAAGGCCGACGGCGACTACCTGGTCAAGGGCGTCAAGCTGACCGGTTTCAAGAACGCCGAGGACAACGAGATCGAGCTGCTGGACCACCTGCTGTTCTCGCTCGAAGACGAGCTCAAGGGCCGCGGCGCCGACTACGTCAGCAAGGCCAACTGGGAGCCCAACGTGATCGTGGACGGTGTGCTCATGACGGGCCAGAGCCCGGCGTCGGCAGCCCCGCTGGCTGAAGCCCTGGCTCAGCGCCTGCAAGGCTGATTGCCCCGACGCGCCGGTCGGCCGCGGCTGCGACCGCCGGCGCTCACCAGCCCTCCCCGCGGAGCACCGCTGGACCTTTCCTTGGCTCATGAAACACACGATGAACGTCAATGCAGATTTCTCGCGCCGCGCCGTTGTCGTGCCCGATCAATACCAATGGGTCGCCTCGCCCCAGTCCGGCGTTGAACGCATGATGCTGGACCGCGTGGGTGAAGAGGACGCACGCGCGACCAGCCTCGTGCGCTATGCACCGGCTTCACACTTCCCGCCTCACCAGCACCCGGGTGGAGAAGAGATCCTCGTGCTGTCCGGCACGTTCTCGGAAGGCGATCGCCACTACCCCGCTGGCTGGTACCTGCGCAATCCGCCGGGTTCCGCTCACAGGCCGTCCAGCGCTGAAGGCGCCCTCCTTTTCGTCAAGCTCCGTCAGATGACGCCGGGCGAAGCGCATCCGATCCGCATCGACACGCGCGATCCTGCTGCCTGGACACGCGCGAGCGGTCGAGACATCTGCCCACTGTTCTCGAACGAGAGCGAGCAGGTGGTCCTGGAGCGCCTTGCTCCGGCGTCGCCACTCTCCACGGCTCCCGTCGGAGGCGCCGAGTTCCTGGTGCTCGACGGCGACCTGTCGGTGGACGGTCGGCCTTTCATTCGCGGCAGCTGGATGCGCTGGCCTGTGGGCGACCATCCCGACGTCGTCGCCGGCGCGAATGGCGCCACGCTGTATCTCAAGACCTGCCACCTGCCAGCGGAAGCGAAAGGCGCTCTCCCATGCTGACCTCACGGATCGCCATCATCGGCGGCGGCCTCAGCGGCCTCTACGCCGCGCATCTGCTCGAACAGCAAGGCGTCAAGGACTATGTCCTCCTGGAGGCCCGCGGCACCTTCGGCGGGCGGGTCGAGTCCGCGTCATTCGGCGGGACGCAACTTGCCGACACGGTTAGCGTCCCGAATGGCGTATCGAGAAAGGCAGATCGCTTCGATCTCGGACCGACCTGGTTCTGGCCCGCATTCCAGCCTGAGCTGGACCGGGTAATCCGCGATCTGGGCCTCACTCGCTTCCAGCAGCATGAAGCCGGCGACATGGTGATCGAGCGTTTTTCGATGGCATCGCCCGAACGCATGCGCGGCCACCTGACCTCGCCCCCGTCGATGCGATTGGCCGGAGGAATGGGTGCGCTGGTCGATGCCCTGCGCAGCGCCTTGCCGCCTGATCGTCTGCATTCCGGTCAGCGGGTACGTCATCTGCATGTCGACGGCCAACACATCGGACTGGAGACCGAAGACATCGATGGACGTCGAACCTCCTACCGCGTCGACCATGTGCTGCTGGCCGTTCCTCCACGCCTGGCCATGGCCGCGATCGTTTTCTCACCGGCCTTGCCCGATGCCCTGGCGCAAGCGTGGAGCGCCACGGCCACGTGGATGGCGCCGCACGCCAAGTACGTCGCCGTCTATGACACACCGTTCTGGCGTGAGCAGGGCCTCTCCGGGCAGGGCCGGAGCGCCCGAGGTCCGCTCGCGGAGATCCACGACGCCTCGTCGCCCGGCGGACGTGCCGCCCTGTTCGGCTTCCTCGGCGTCCCGGCGCACGCGCGCACGACCATCCCCGACGACCAGTTGCTGGCTCATTGCCGTGCGCAACTGACACGGATGTTCGGTGTGAACGCGGGTTCGCCGAGGGCAGAGTTCATCAAGGACTGGGCCAACGACCCCTACACGGCGACCGCCGCGGATCGCGAGGGCGCGACGCTGCACGAAGCGGCCCCTTTGAGCAGCGCCGGCGCGGGCGCATGGCGCGGGCGGATCGTGGGCATCGCCAGCGAATGGTCCCCGCAATTCCCCGGGTACCTTGCCGGGGCGATCGAGGCGGCAGGACGAGGCGTGCAGACGCTCTTGAAAGCAACCCCACAGGAACGACAAACCCCATGACCCCGACCACCTTGATCATCGCGGGATTTGCGCCGGGCCTCGGCGCCGCACTGAAGCTCCGGTTCGAACGCGCCGGCTACGACGTGCTGGGCATCTCGCGCAGCAGCGATCCGCCGTGGAACACCGATCTGCAGGACCCTGCCGCCACCGCCCGACTGTTCGAACGCATCGACCGCGACATGCCGCCCTTGGCCGGCGTGATCCATACCGCCATGCACTTCCTGCGCAAGCCCTTCCTCCAGACGGAGCCCGAAGCGTTCCAGGCCGCCTGGCAATCGATGGTGATGACGGCGGTGAACGTCAGTCAGCAGGCCATACCGCGCCTGAAGGCCCAGGGCGGAGGTGCGCTCATCTTCAGCGGCGCGTCCGGCAGCCGGCGGGCCGGCCCGAACTTCTCCGCATTCAGTTCGGCGAAATTCGCGCTGCGCGGCCTGAGCCAGGCGCTCGCCCGCGAACACGGCAGCGAAGGCATCCACGTCGCGCACGTCGTCATCGACGGACTGGTTCGCAGCGAGCGGACCGCGCAGCGCTTCGGGCCTGTCGACGACGAGCAGCTGATCGCTCCGGCCGACCTGGCGGAGCAGTACTGGCACCTCTTCCACCAGCCTCGCAGCGCGTGGACTCACGAGCTGGATGTGCGCCCCAGCGGCGCACGTGCCTGAACAAGTTGGCCGTGGCGTGTCGCGCACCGACGCGAGCGCACTGAGCGGGCTTCCCGACTATCCAGGAGCGCGCCATGCCTGGCGGCATTCCCACTCTTTCTTTCCCTGAACACCTGCGCAGCGCCAGCGGATTTCCCGATTGCCTGCAACAGCGACGCGTCGGCGCGCGTCCGCCTGAGCGCAACGCAACGCTCGACGCGGCGATGTCGCGACTGACGCAGTCCGCTGCGGCATCCTCGACGCCGCCGGCGCTGCTGGAAGATCTGCGCGAGGGGCTAGGCCTGGCCTCCGAGGCCGACGTGGGCTGCGAGTTCGAAGGGCAGTACTATTTCAGGCAGCGCCTCGATGCCCTCCAAGGGGCACTCGGATCGCTCGCGCAGGACGATCCATTGAGCGTCGCACAACTGCGGGAGCTGCGCGACGAGGTGCTGTCCCTCGCGGCCAAGTCCGTGGAACGCGGCAGGCTCGGTCGGCTGGAGAGCACAGACGTCGACGATGAGCCATTTTTCAGACTCGACCAACTCCGTGCGCCGGACGACCTGGTGGAAGCGATGAACATGTTGGCCGGGCTGCGACGCACCGTGGAGTTCTACCCTGCGTCGCTCCCGCTGGACAAGGCGTCGCTCCAACGGCTCGGGGACTGGCTGAACGACCTGCGCCAGGCGGACATCAGGGACCTCGGCGCCCTGCCCCGATATCGCCAGCTCATCGAGCGCTGTCTCGCCCTGCCGCGTTCATGAGTCGCTGGCCGACAAACCCTGCACGCTGACGACAGGCGCGCCGGCCGCTGCAGTTCAAGCCTCGCAATCTGCAGCCTGTCGGCGAGCGATGGGGGCTGATCCTCGGATCGGGCAGAGTGCCGGCACCATCGATTCACCGCGCAGCCTCTGCGTCGCACCATGGACCTTCCCGGAATGAGACCAGGCGCCGCCGCGTCGGCTTCGAGCCCTGCCCCATGGGTTCAGCGCTTCGGCGCTTCAACCGCCGGCACATGGCTCGCCGCACTGCTGTTCATCGCCCTCCCTTTCATTGCGGCGAACATCTTCACCAAGCTGTTCATACCTGACCCCGGCCTGCGAGAGTGGCGCAACCTGATCAAGGCGCTGGTGCTCGTCGCCGGGTACTGGGCTTACGTCCGCTACTGGGAACGGCGTCCAGCGCGCGAGTTGTCCGCCTTCGGGGCCGGCCCCGAACTTCTTGCCGGCCTGCTGCTGGGCGGCCTGCTCTTCTCCTGCGTGGTGGCCATCCTGACTGCCGTTGGCGCGTATTCGCTGGAAGCCGTGGGGACGCCCGGCGACCTCGGCGCGGTGCTCGTGAGCATGGTCCCGAAGATTGCAGCCGGTGCGCTGATCGAGGAACTCCTGTTCCGGCTCGTGCTGCTGCGACTGCTGGAGCGTTCGTTCGGCGCCGCCTGGGCGCTGGCGATGTCCAGCCTCCTCTTCGGTCTGGCCCACCTGGGCAATGCGGGCGCGACGCCACTGATCGGTGTCCTGCTCGGGTTGGAACTCGGCCTGCTGTTCGGAGCCGCCTACCTGCTGACGCGCCGGATCTGGCTGTGCACGGCGCTGCACTTCGCCTGGAACTTCGTGCAGGGCGCCGTGTTCTCCATCGCGGTCTCCGGTCACTCGGGGGAGTCCTGGCTCCACGGCACGCTGTCCGGCCCGGCCTGGTTGTCCGGTGGCGCCTTCGGCGCCGAAGGATCCGTGGTGGCGATCGTCCTCTGCCTGGCCATGACCGGCGTCCTGCTGACGCTCGCACACCGTCGAGGCCGACTCATCCCCACGGCAGCTCAGTAGCCAAACTACAAACGAAAACAAATCCGCCGCCCAATATCTATAGGCAAACGGCGTGACTTGGTAGTTTTCCTACGCTTCTCCGTCGCATGCCCGCTTAGAGTGGTGGCACTTCTCCGATCCGGAGAAGCGGCCATGGCATGCAGTCGATTGGCCGACACCAGCCGCCCCGCGACGAGGGCGGCGGTCGATCAACACCGGAGACCCCCATGCCCCAGCTGCCCTTCCCGAGCCGCCGGCTCGCCCACGCCCTGACGGCCGCCGCCGGCCTCGCCCTGGCCGCCGTCGGCGGTCCCGCGCAGGCCCTGAATCCGAACAGCACCTCGGTGCAGATGTTCGAGTGGTCCTGGCCCGACATCGCCACCGAATGCACGCAATGGCTGGGCCCCAAGGGCTTCGGCGGCGTGCAGATCTCGCCGCCCGGCGCGTCCAAGAACGCCAACGGCTGGTGGGGCGTTTACCAGCCCGTCAACTACACCAACCTGACCAGCCGCATGGGCACGCCCGCGCAGCTGCAGAGCATGGTCAACGCCTGCCACGCGGCCGGCGTGCGCGTGTATGCCGACATCGTCGTCAACCAGATGGCCGACGGCAGCGGCACGGCCACCGACGGCTCGACCTGGAACGCCGCGACGCTGAGCTATCCCTTCTTCAGCGCCAACGACTTCCACGCCAACTGCAACATCAACGACGCCGACTACAACTCGCCGTCGGGCCGCAGCAACGTCCAGAACTGCCGCCTCGGCGGCCTGCCCGACCTGGCGACCGAGAGCAGCTACGTGCAGGGCCAGATCGCCAACTACCTGAAGTCCCTGCTGGCCATGGGCATCGACGGCTTCCGCATCGACGCGGCCAAGCACATGCCCGCCGGCGCGTGGACGTCCATCATGAGCGCCGTGAAGGCGACCTACCCCAAGACGCTGCAGGGCGAGGACATCTGGATCACGCAGGAGATCATCAACGACGGCGAGGTGGACCGGCCCAGCTACCTTCCCATCGGCACGATCAACGAGTTCCAGTTCCCGTACGCGATGCGTGACGTGTTCCGGGGCAACAACGGCAACACCCTGTCCAGCCTGCCCGGCATCATGGGCACGTGGGGCAACTGGGGCGGCAGCTGGGGCTTCCTCCAGCCGCAGAACGCCACCGTCTTCGTCACCAACTGGGACACCGAGCGCAACGGGAGCTCGCTGAACATCAACAACGCGGCGAGCAACGACGCCGCCAACCAGCGCTACACGCTGGCCAACATCTTCATGCTGGCCCAGGGCTATGCCGAGGCGCAGCTGTACTCCGGCTTCAAGTTCAGCAACACCGACGCCGACCGGCCCACCGCCAGCCCCTACAGCGGTGGCGTGCCGCAGATCAATGTGGTGTGGGACTTCGCCCACCGCTGGACGCCGCTGGCCAACATGGTGGGCTTCCGCAACGCCAGCATCGGGCAGGCGCAGCAGAACTGGATCGTCGGCGACAACGGCAACCAGGTCGCCTTCAGCCGCGGCAACGTCGGTTTCGTCGCGCTGAACAACAGCGGCAACGCCTGGACGCGCAGCTTCGCCACCGGCCTGTCCGCCGGCACCTACTGCAACGTCGTCAACGGCTCGAAGAACGCCGCCGGCACCGGCTGCACGGCCGACACCGTGACCGTGGACGCCGGCGGCAACGCCAGCTTCACGGTGCCCGCCAACTCCAGCGGCAGCACGCCCGCGGTGGCCATCTACACGGGCCAGAAGGTCAGCGGCGGCGGCACCGCCAGTTGCGCCGTGACGTTCACGATCGCCAATGCCAACACGGTGGTCGGCCAGAACCTGCGCGTGGTGGGCAGCGTGAGCGGACTGGGCGCCTGGGCGCCGGGCTCCGGCTTCGCGCTGACCATCCAGGGCTCGGGCGCCAACGTGCCGTGGACGGGGACCGTCACCCTGCCCGCCGGCACGGCCGTCCAGTACAAGTACGTGAAGTGGAACGGCTCGACCGCCGTCTGGGAAAGCAACCAGACCACCGGCAGCGGCAACCGCGAGTTCACCAGCTGCGCGAGCGGCTCGCAGGCCCGGTCCGACGGCAACTTCAAGTTCTGAACGCGGGCCTGGCAAGGAAGCCGGACGTAACAGTCCGGCCCGCAAGCCTCGCATACGATGGGCCGGTCCTTCCCTCGGAAAAGATCGCGCCCCTCCATGACTCCGATTCAGCAATGGCATGCCACCCGCAGCCTGCGCCTGCTGGTGCAGACGCTGCGCGACATGATGGTCTCGATGGGGCCGCTGCTGCTGCTGGGCGGCGGTCTGCTCATCGCGGCCTACTGGTGGCTGGATCCGCAGCCGCCGCGCCAGGTGCGCCTGGCCACCGGTCCGACCGGCAGCGCCTACGCCAACTTCGGCGAGGGCTACGCGAAGGCGCTGGCGCGCGAGCGCATCCAGGTGACGCTGATCGCCAGCGAAGGCGCGCAGGACGATCTGGCCCATCTGCGTGCCGGCACGGCCGACGTGGGCTTCGTGCGCGGCGGCATGGCCGATCCGGTGGCCGACACCGAGGCCGGCATCGTCTCGCTGGGCAGCCTGTTCTACGAACCGATCTGGGTCTTCTACCGCCGCGACCTCGGCATCGCACGCCGCCAGCCCGGCGGCGAACTGCAGCGCCTGGACCAGCTGCGCGGCCTGCGCGTCAGCGTGGACCAGGACGGCAGCGGCGTCCCGCAGATCGTCGAGCGGCTGCTGACGCTGAACCATCTGAAGCCCAGCGATCTGCGCCTGTCCAACCTGTCGCCCGACGACGCCGGCGCGGCCCTGCGCGAGGGCCGGCTGGACGCCGCGGTGCTGATCTCCGCGCCGCAGTCCCGCCTGATCCGCGCGCTGCTGCGCGACCCGGCCATCGCGCTGATGGCCTTCGAGCAGAACGAGGCCTACTCGCGCCACCTGCCCTTCCTGTCCACCGTCACGTTGCCGCGCGGCGTGGTGGACCTGGCCGCCGATCTGCCGCCGCACGACGTGCCGCTGCTGGCCACCACCACCGCCCTGCTGGCGCGCGAGCAGACGCACCCTGCGCTGCGACAGCTGTTCGCGCAGGCGGCCCTGGGCCAGCACAGCGGGGCCGGCTGGTTCAACGGCGCGCGCGACTTCCCCAACACCCGCACCAGCGAGCTGCCGGTCAGCGCCGAAGGCGACCGCGCCATCAACGGCACGCCGCCGGCCTGGGCGCGCTACCTGCCCTTCTGGGCCGGCAACCTGCTCGAACGCATGTGGCTGGTGGTCGGCGGCCTGCTGGTGCTGATGCTGCCGCTGTCGCGCGTGGTGCCGCCGCTGTACACCTTCCGTGTGCGCTCGCGCGTGTTCCGCTGGTATGCGCGGCTGCGCGAGGTGGAAGCCAGGCTGGAAACCGGCACCGGCCAGCGCGAGGACCTGCTCGACGAGCTGGATGAACTGGACCGCGTCACCCACCGCATCGCCGTGCCGCTGTCCTATGCCGAAGAGCTCTACGCGCTGCGCAACAACATCTATGCGGTGCGCAAGCGGCTGCTGGCGCAAGGCGCCCGGCAGACGGACAAGCCGGCGCCGACCGACTGATCGCGGTCGCGGTCGCGGTCGCGGTCGAGCCTCTCAGAGCGCTTCGACCAAGGCCCTCGCCGCGCGCAAGTCCGCCGTGCCGAAGCCTTCCTTGAAGCGGACGAACACGGGTTCGAGCGCCGCCAGGGCTTCCCGCGAACGGTCCTGCGTCTGCCAGTGGCGCGCCAGGCTGGTCGCGGTGCGCAGTTCCCAGGAAGCCGCCTCCTGCTCCCGCGCCAGCGCGAGCGATCGCTGCAGCAGCCTCTCGCCGCGTGCGCCTGCATCGCCTGAGCGCTCCCGCAGCGCGCGCTCTCCGAGCAGGCGGAACGCCTCGGGGGCGCACCATCCCACCATGCCGGACTCGACGCGCTGGATGCAGCGCGGCGTCAGCCAGCGCTCGTCGAGCGTGGCCAGATGATCGGCCAGCACCGGCTCCGGCTCCTCGAACCAGCTGGCGTCGGCATCCGCGGGGACCTCGCCGCCTTCGCGCAAGGCCACCATGGCGCGCAAGCCCCGGCTCCAGCGCAGCCAGTGGGAGAACCCGAGCAGCCTTTCGAGGTCGACGAGCTGGTTCGCCAGCAGCCTCGCCGGCTCGGCCAGACCGCTCCACAGGGCGATGACGAGCGAGCCCATCGAGATCACCTGGCAATGCGCCAGGGGCGAATCGGTGAGCGCGTGCTCGATCGCCTCCTGCGCCATCGCGGCGGCGCTGTCCGGTCGCCCCTGCATCCACAAGGTCCTCGCCAGCGTCACGCGCATGGACACGCGGAGCTCGACGGGCGACGGGTGGTAGCTCAGCGGAATCGTCCGCCACGATTCGTTCAGCACGCCGCGCGCCCTGTCGGCGGCGAGGGAATGCCGACCCGCGAAATGCAGCGTCTGCGCCTGGATGCGGCTCGACACGAGGCGCGCGACGGGATCCTCGATGCGCCCGGCGAGCGCCTCCATCCTGTCCGCCCAGACCGCCCCCTCCTTGAAATCGCCGCGGAACACCGCCATCGCCCACAGGCCGTTGCAGCCGGCGAAGCGCTGCAGCAGTTGATCCCCGCTCGTCAGCGAATTCGCCGCCGTCTCCAGCGTGAGCGTCAGCGACGCGTCGGCGGCCAGGCCCAGGCAGGCGATGAGGAAGGTCAGCCGCTTGCGACTCGCATCGGCATCCGCCGGATCGAGCGCCGAGCCGGGGCCCTCGCCGTGGCGCGCGATCGCGTCGATCGCCCGCCTCACGCGGTCGGTGAATTCGTCGACCAGCAGCATCTGACGCCCGATCGCAAAGCCGGCGATCGTCAGGTCCACACCCAGCGCGACATCGCCGTCCGCCGTGAACGCCCAGTCGAGCGCGGCGCGGATGTCGTCGATCAGCGGCGAGTAGCGCGACATCCACTGCTGCCGGGTCATCCGGTTCCAGGCGTCGTCGGCCTCGGCCAGCACGCCCGACAGCCAGCGCGCATGGCGCCGGCTCACGCGATGACGCTCACCCGCCTCGTCCAGCTTCTGGCCGGCATACGCGCGCGTCGTGTCGAGCAGGCGTCGCAGCGCATGATTGCCGCCGCGATCCGGGGCGACCAGCGACTTGGCCATCAGATCCAGCAGCAGGTCCTGCATGTCCTCGGCGTCGGCCGCGTCGACGTACGCCACGACCTGCTGCGCCGCCTCCGCGCTGAAGCCGCTGCGGAACACCGACAAGCGGCGCAGCACGGTCTGTTCCTCGGGCGAGAGCAGCCGATAGCTCCATTCCAGCAGGGCCGACAGCGTGCTGTGCCTGGCGGGCGCGTGGCGACGCCGGGCCGGCAGGTGGAGCAGCAGGCTCTCGAGCTGGTCCGACAGGTCGGCCAGGCCCAGCGAGGCCACGCGCGCGGCAACGATCTCGATGGCCAGCGGGATGCCGTCCAGCCGGGCGCACAGCGAGACCAGCTGCGGCATGTCGGCGTCCGTCAACACGAAGCCGGGCGATGCGGCCTGCGCGCGCTCCACAAACAGGCGCAATGCAGGGAACGTCATCGCCTGGTCGGCGGCGACCGTCTCGCCGGGTTGCGGCAGCCGCATCGGAGGAAGCCGGTAGATCCATTCGCCGCGCGCGCGCAGCGGCTCCCGGCTGGTGGCGAGCACGGCCACCCGTGACCCCGCACCGCCGAGCGCTTCGGCCAGCTCGGCGGCCGCGTCGAGCACGTGCTCGCAGCTGTCGAGGACGACCAGCGCGCGGCGCTCGTTCGCCCATTGCTGCAGGACGGCATGCGCGGAGGTGTAGCCGGTCAGGCAGCCCACCGTCGAGGCGACCCGCTGCGCGAGCAGGTCGGGATCGACGACCGGCGCCAGATCCACGACATACACGCCGTCCGGATAGTCGTCGGCGGCCGCGTGCGCCGCGGCCACCGCGACCGTGGTCTTGCCCATGCCGCCCGCCGCGAGGAGGGTGACGAAGCGATGCGCCTCCAGCTGCGTCACCACGCGGGCGATGGCGTCCTCCCGGCCGAGGATGTCCAGCCGCCTGGCCGGCAGCGCGGTCCGCGGCGCGCTGGCGCGGCTGGCGTCCATGAGGGTGAAGCGCGGTTCCGCGTCGTCCGGATGCCAGGCCACGTACCAGGCTGACGAATGCAGGCCCAGCGCGTGGTTGATGTCGCCCACGCGCGCGCACAGGCGCTCGACGCTGTCGTCAGGAGCGGCCGCGCCCGACGCCGCGAGCTGCGCCGGCGAGAGGCCGGACGGCGCGGCGGCGATCGCCGCGAGCAAGGCGATCGCCGGGGCGTCCAGGTCAACCGCATGAGCGCCGACGTGAAGCCCGGGCGGCGCGCCAGTCAACAGGAAGGGCCCGAAGGCGAGGGGTTCGGTCTCGCTCATGATTCAGGCTCGCATGGTCGCACCGGTGCACGCGCCCAGCCGTGAATTTGCGTGAATCCTGCAGGACGCAGCCGCCCGAGCGTCGCGCAATAGGTATGGTGACGCCCATGGTTGCCTCTCTGAACTCCGACCTCGCCGAGCGCATGGACCGTCTGCCGCTCACCCGGCTGCACGTCCTGGCCATGTTGACCTGCGGGATCGGCATGACGATCGACACGCTGGAGATGGCCTTCGGCGGTGTGCTCGGCACGGTGTTCTCGACGCAATCGCCGCCGGTGCCGCCCGGCCAACTGGGCCTGCTGCTGTCCGCCGTCTTTGTCGGCGCCGTGCTGGGCGCGCCACTGCTGGGCTGGTGGGCCGACCGGCACGGACGACGCGGCGCGCTGGTGGCGCTGATGCTGTGGATCGCGCTCACCTCGCTCGGGGCCGCGATGGCCGACGGCGTGGGCCAGCTCACGCTGTGCCGCTTCCTCGCCGGCCTCGCGCTCGGCGGCTATCCGCCCATCGTCATTGCCTACCTCACGGACCTCCTGCCGCCGCAGCGTCGCGGCACGCTCATCTTCCTGAGTCTCACGCCGTCCCTGCTGGGACCGCCCGCCGCCATCTTCATGGTGCGCTGGCTGGGCCCGCTGCAGCCGCTCGGCCTGGAAGGCTGGCGCTGGGGCTTCCTCGTGGGCAGCGCCTGCGCGCTGCTGTCCGCCCTCTCCTTCCTCGCGCTGCCGGAATCGGCGCGCTGGCTGCGCACGCGCGGCCGGAACGACCAGGCCGAAGCGGTCCTGCAGGCCTTCGAGCGCTCCGCCACCGTGGTGGCGGCCCCGCCCGATGCGGGCGCTGCGACACCGGTCGAGCAGGTCGCGCCCCCCCCAGCGCCGCCGCACCGGCGCTGGCTGGCCGTCGTGGGCCTGTTCTCGCTCAGCCCGTGGGCCACCATCGCCTTCCCGCTGCTGACGGGCGCGGTGCTCGCCCAGCGAGGCTTCCGGCTGGATGCGGCGCTGCTCATCTTCGGACTCTCCTCCATGGGTCCGCTGCTGGGCACCCTGCTCGCTTCCGCGGTGATGGACCGGATCGACCGTCGCCTCGCGATGGCGACCTGCATCGTCGCGATGCTCGCCTGCGGCGCGGCCTTCAACTTCAGCACCGGGACCGCCTCGCTGATCGTGGCGATGGCGCTGTTCAACCTCGCCGTATCACTCTACGTGCCGCTGCTCACGGTCTACAGCGCCGAGCTCTTCCCGACCCGCCAGCGCGCCTCGGCCACGTCCATCGCGTGGTCGATCAATCGCCTCGGCGGCGCGCTGGGACCGCTGCTGCTGGTGCCGACGCTGCGCGGCGCAGGGCCGGCCGTGATGTTCGCGGTCGTCGCCGCGAGCCTGGTCGCGACCCTCGGCGTGCTGGCCGCGTCGCCGCGCGGACTGGAACGCCAGACGGTGAGTTGACGGTCCGGTTGAAGGGTCTGTCGACGGGCGGGTCGACCCGCTGATGGACGGGTCAGCTGACGGCGTCACCAGCGGCCTGCAAGGCCATGGCGCGCCGCACGTCGACGCATCCGCGGCCCTCCGTGATGGCGGCCAGCACCTCACCGAGCAATGCCTGTGCGGCGTCGTGCCGGCCGACAGATCGCCACAGCGCCGCCAGGCTGGTCGCCGTGCGCAATTCCCAGGCCCGGGCGCCCTGGCGGCGCGCCAGCGTCAACGCGCGCAGCAGCAGCGCCTCGCTGCCCAGCCGCTCGCCCTCCACACGCAGCACCTCCGGCGCGCACCAGCCGACGATGCCCGCCTCCACCCGCTGCAGGTCGCCCGGTCGGACGAATCGAGGCGCCAGCGTGCCGAGCATGTCGGACTGCATCTCGTTGATGCGCTCGGTATCGCCGAGCCGCGCGCGCAACGCCGCCACGTCCAGACCGCGCAGGGCGAGCGCCTTGCAGTAGAGGTGGGGCCAGGCGATCCAGAAACTCTGGAAGTGCATCAGCTCGTGGTCGATCAGGCGTGTGACGAAGCCCAGCGCGCGCTCGTCGTCCCCGCGCCAGAGCAGGATCGGGATGATGGCCAGCGACAGCGCGTGGCTGAGCGCGAACGGGTGCGCGCCTTCGCAGAAGCGCAGCAGCTCCAGCGCGCGGTCGAGGGCCTCGTCGGCGAAGCCCTGCAGCCAGCGGATGCGCGCCTGCAGCACGCCCATCGACACGGGCAGCGGCATCTGCATGTAGGTGCCGGCGCGCCAGGGTCCGGCGTGCTCCAGGACCCGCACGCTGCCGGCCCAGGCCGTCTCGTGCTCGCCCAGGTAGTGCCGGCCGAGCGCATCGAAGCGCAGGCCGGTCAACGTGGCGGCGGCATGGGTCGGGTCCAGCGGATCCACCGGCAAGGTCGCGAAGCGGTCGGCCCGCGCGACGACCGTCGGGTAGTCGCCCCGCCCGAACGCGTTGACGCACAGCGCAAACAACGCCAGGCGCTGCTGCTCGGGCGACCCGATGCGCCGGGCCAGCGCGTCGAGCTGCGAGGGCAGCTCGGCGGGGACCGCACGATCCAGCAGGGCATGGCCGCCCATCATGCACACCAGGGTCAGCAGTCGAAGTCCCAGTTCGGACTCGAGCTCGCCGTGCGCCTGCAGGGCCGGGAGCGCGTCGAGCGTGCGCGGCAGCAGCTCGTCGATCAGGCCGATCTCCAGCTGCAGCCGGCCCGACTCGACCAGCAGCTCCGCGCCGAGGAGGCGATCGGCACCGGGTCCGTGCGCCCAGTCCAACGCGGCGCGGACGTCCGGTATGGCGGACGCATTGGCGGATCGCCAGGCCATGAGGCGGGTGCGCGGGTCGCGCAGCTCCGCATTCGCTCGCCCGAGCGCGGCGCGGATGCTCAGCGCGTGGCGTCGCCTCACCGCGTGGGCATCGCCGTCCTCGATCAGCCGCTCCGCCGCATAGATCCGGGTGACGAAGAGCAGGCGATAGCGGGCATTCCCCCCCGGCTCCAGCTCGACCAGCGAGCGCGACACCAGATCGAGGACGCAGGCGGTGACGGTCCCGGGCGCGATGCGTTGGCAGCCGGCGACCTCCGCGGCTGCCTGGAGATCAAAGCTGGCCCGGAAGACCGACAGGCGATGCAGGACGGTGCGCGTCACCTCGTCCAGCAGGTCGTAGCTCCAGTCGAGCAGGGCCTGCAGGGTCTGGTGCCGCGGCAGCACGGTGCGGCGGCCGCGGCGAAGCAGACGGAACACGTCGTCCAGCCGGTCCGCGAGCGCGTGGATGCCCAGACTGCCGACGCGCGCCGCCGCGAGCTCGATGGCCAGCGGCATCCCGTCGAGGTGGCGGCAGATGGTGATCGCCGCGGCCAGGTTCGAGGACGAGAGACGGAAGTCGTGCGCGCTCGCGGTGGCGCGCTCGACGAACAGCCGCAGCGCCGAGAAAGCCAGCGCGTCCTCGACGTTGGACGCGGTCTCCACGGGCGGCACGGCCAGCGGGTCGAGTCGATAGACCGCCTCGGATTCGGCGTCCAGCGGCTCGCGGCTGGTGGCGAGGATGCGGACCCGCGGTGCGATGCGCAGGACGCGTTCCGCCAGGTCCGCGGCGGCCGCGGCGAGGTGTTCGCAGTTGTCCAGGACGATCAGCAGGTCGCGCGGCGCGATCGCCTCTTCCAGGATGGACCACGTGCACGGATCGGGCGCGGTGACGCCGATCGCACCCGCCAGCGCATGGGGGACCATCGCCGGATCGTCGAGCGGCGCCAGGTCGACGAAGCAGGCGCCGTCGGCATGCCGCTCGATCGCGTCGCCGGCGAGCGCGAGCGCGACCGTCGTCTTGCCCATGCCCCCGGTCGCCACCACCGTGACCAGCCGGGACCGTTCCAGCTTGGCGGCGATGACCGCCAGTTCCTGCTCGCGGCCGACCACGCCGGTCAGCCGATAGGGCAGCAGGCGCGGCGTCATCGGGACGGCCGCCGGCGCCGCCTCGGGGATCGGACGGTCGACGTCCGTCGTCGAGACGTTCATGACGAAGCTGTAGCCGCGGCCCGGCAGGCTGGCGATGTAGCGCCTGCCGTCCACGCTGTCGCCGAGCGCCTTGCGCAGCGCGGAGAGGTGCACGCGCAGGCTCGACTCTTCCACCACCGTGCGAGGCCAGACCCGCGCGAACAGCTCGTCGTGGCTCACCACCTCGCCGGCCCGCTCCACCAGCGCGATCAGCAGGTCCAGCGCCCGCCCGCCCAGGCGCACGGCCCGCCCGTCGTCCAGCAGCAGCTTGCGCGCCGGGTCGAGCGTGAAGGACCCGAAGCGCTGCACCTTCGCGAACGCGAAGTCCGGCGCCGGTGCGGGAGTCACGTCGGACATGGGACTAGAAGTCGTGGCGCAGCGTGGCCACCCACGTGCGCGGCGCGTTGTAGTTGGCCGCGTCCACGTCCACCGACGGGATCATGGTGCGCAGCACCACGTGGGTCCGGTTGGTGACGTTGCGCACGCGCACCGAGAAGGTCCAGCCGCGATCGGGGCTGGACCAGCTCGCGGCGAGATTCAGGTAGGTCTGCGGCTCGATCGCGAGGGCCGCGGTGTTCTGCACATCGGCGTACTGGCGCGACAGGTGCTGCAGCGTCGCCGTGAATTCCAGCGCCGAGCCGTCCTGCAGCGGCTGGACATGGCCGAGCCGGGCCGACAGCGACACGTGCGACGCATACGGCAGCTCGTTGCCCACGTAGTTGCTGATGGCCGCGCCGGTGGGATTGGCGAACGCCTCGATGCGGCTGCGCAGCAGCTCCACGGCCAGCGCCAGCTCGGTGCGCTCGGCCAGCTTGGCGGCCAGGTCGATGTCGGCGCCGTAGGTCTTCGCGCGGCCGGCGTTGACCAGCACCTGGTCGGGCACCGTCACGCCGTTGATCACCGTGTTCTGCAGCGAGGCCAGGTATTGCCCGTACCGGTTCAGGAACAGCGCGACGTCGGCCGTCAGTCGTCCGCCCGCCAGGCGCCATTTGCTGCCCAGCTCCCACGTGCTGACCTTCTCCGGGCGGGTGGCGTAGGTCGAGGCCGTCTCGGACGCCGTCGCCCGGTTGAAGCCGCCGAACTTCTGCCCCATCGCGAAGCTGGCGTAGAGGAAGTGGTCCTCGTTGCGCTGCCAGTCCACGCCCAGGCGCGGCAGCAGGCCGCGGCTGGAGGTCGACAGGTCCGTCGCGTCGTAGACCTGCTGCGTGCGCTGCTGGTCGGCGTCCAGGGTCCAGAAGCGGTTGTCGCCGGTCTGCTTCGTCCGGTACGCGCGCAGACCCGCGGTCAGGCCGAACGCCTCGGTCCACGCGTAGTGCGCCTGCCCGTAGAGACCGACATCGGTGGTCTCCAGATGGGTCTGCCCTTCCGTGTCGGCGCGCGCCCTCGGCGGCAGCGGGATCTGGTCCACGATACGGTCGAAGTCGAAACGGTCGGACACCAGCATCAGGCCCGCCGTCCAGTCCAGGCGGTCCTGCTTCGCCTGCAGCTGCAGCTCCTGCGAGAAGGCCTTCTGTTCCACCGTCTGGGTCAGGAGGTAGCGCAGGACCGCCTTCCCGCCGAGGTCGGCGATCGTCGGGTCGTCCTTGTACGCGCGGTAGCCCGTGATCGAATGGACCTCGATGCCGTCGCCCAGCGGCTGGCTGACCTTCAGCTGCAACCCGCCGGACACACGCTTGAACGGCCCCGGCGTCGCGGTCACGAAGGTCACGCGCGGCGACGACTGCGGGTCGTTGAGCGGGAAGTTGCCCGTGTTGGTGTCCGAGGTGTCGCGCAGGCCGTCGACCGCCAGGATCGCGTCCAGCCCCGACGGCTGCTTCAGGCGCAGCTTGGCGCGGAACTGCGTCGCGTCGAGCTTGTTGACGCCCTCCCCCGTGGACGCGTTGTAGCCGAAGCCGTCGTTGCGGCGGCTGGAGAGCGCCACGCTGCCCGACAGGGGACCGTCGCCGATCGGACCGTTGACGTAGCCGTGCACCTCGGCGTCGCGGTAGTTGCCCACGCTCACGGAGCCCCACGCCGACGGCGTCCGGGTCGGATCGATCGAAATGACCCGCACCGCGCCGGCGGTCGAGTTCTGGCCGTACAGCGTCCCCTGCGGTCCGCGCAGCACCTCGATGCGGGCGATGTCGGGCAGGTCCCAGAGCGCGGTCGCATAGCCGCGGATCAGCGGCACGTCGTCCACGTAGATGCCCACGGCCTGGCTCATCGCCGGCACCGACACGCCCATGCCGCGGATGCCCACGGCCTGCGGCTGGTTGCTGAAGCCGTTGGGCACGGTCACGCCGGGCACCGTGCCGACCAGGTCGCTGAGCTGGGCGGTGCCGCTCGACTCGATGGCGCGCTGGTCGACGACGCCGACCGACAGCGGCGTCCTGCCGAGCACCGTCTGCTTGCGTTGCGCGGTGACGATGACGGGCTGCATCGTCACGGTCGGAGCCATGGCAGACGCAGCCGCCTCGGGCGGCACGGCGGCGTCCTGCGCGAGCACCGGGACGGCGGGCCCGGCGAGCAGCACGCCGACGATCACCCCGGACGCGCCGCCCTGCCAACCCTTGCTGATTCCCCCGTGCCCCATGCCTGCTCCGCGACTCACTGATTCGATGTGGGCGCGCCGACGGGGCGCGCAAGGCGGGCATGATCGCCGCGGCGCGGTGCCGGGCCGCGTGAATCGGTGTGAAATCTGGTGACGGGGTCAGCCGAGGTCAGCCGAGGTCAGCCGAGGTCAGCCGAACTCAGCCGAGGTCAGCCGAGCTCGTCGATCAGCTGCCGCGCCGTCACCAGGTCGGCGGTGGTCAGGCCTTCGTCGAACCGCTGGTAGACGCCGTACAGCAGCTCATGCGCGTGCCGGCGCCTGCCCTGGTCGCGCCACAGGCGCGCCAGACTGGTGGCGCTGCGCAGTTCCCACGACAAGGCGTTCTGCGCACGGGCGATCTCCAGCGCCCGCGTGAGCTTCGCCTCGGCGTCGACCACGCGCTGCGGACCGCCGCGCAAGCCGTTCTCGGTATGCGCCCGCAGGATCTCGGGGGCGCACCACCCCACCCGGCCGCTGCTGGCCCGCTCCACGCCGAAGGTGGACACGGCGCTCTCGACCAGCGTGCCCACCATGTCGAGCTCGCCCAGGCCCGACAGCGACTCGATGGGTCCGAGCTCGATGCCCGGGCGCAGCGGCTTGCCGCTGGCGCGCGCGGCGAGGACCTTCTCGTAGCTGCGCGCCCACGACTGCCAGTACGCCTGCGAGTGCCGGTCGACGTGACGGCGCAGCCGGTACAGCAGCGCGCCGGCGCGCTGGTTCTCGCCGCGCCACAGCGCGATGGGGATCGTGGCCATGGCCAGCGCCTGGCTCAGCGCCAGCGGGTTGGTGCAGGCGGCGTGCGCCTCCGCCTCCGCGGCGCGCTCCACGGCGCGGTCGCAGGCGCCCTGCATCCACAGCGTGCGCGCCTGCAGGATGCGCATCGACACCGCCCTCGGGATGTGACCGATGTACTGGCGGTAGGCGTTGCCGGCCGGGTAGTGCAGCACGCGCTCGGCCAGCGGCTTGGCCACTTCGTGTTCGCCCAGGTAGTGGTGGCTCAGGGCCAGGAACCGGTCGGACAGCAGCACCGCGGCGGGTTCGTCCGGCTCGGGCGCGAAGTGACGGATGCGGCGCGCCACCTCGCCGACCTCCCGGTAGTCGCCCGCGCCGAAGGCATTGGCGCAGAGGCTGAACATCGCCTCGATGCTCTGCGCGGCCGAGTCCAGCTTCGCCGAGAGTCCCAGCGTTCTTTCGACATGGGCGCCGTAGGCGAAGTTCCGGCCCTTCGTCGACGATCCGAGGAAGCTGCGCGCCGAGCACAGCCGCAGCTCCAGGCCGGGCTGCGGCGGCTGCAGGGTGTCGACCGCCTCCATGGCCAGGTCCACCCAGCCGCGGAACTCGTCCACCAGGCCGAGCTCGTAGACGAGGTCCATCGCCGCCACCGTGAGCTGCACGCCCAGCAGCGCATTGCCGTCCGGCGAGAACGCCCAGTCCATGCCGGCACGGACGTCGTCCATCATCCTGCCGTAGCGTTGCAGCCACTCGTCGATGGGCAGCATGTCGCGCTCGGGCAGGACCTGCTGCAGCACGTCGCGGAAATGGGCGGCGTGGGCGGCGGCCAGCCGTCGCGCTTCCCCGCCGCAGGTGAGCTTGCCGGCCGCGTAGGTCCGGGTCGTGTACAGCAGGCGGTGCAGCACGGTGTCGCCGTCGACCTCCACGGCCAGCAGCGACTTGCTCGTCAGTCCGAGGACGCCATCGACGACCGCCTCGGGGGTCAGGTCTTCACTGGCGAGCACGGCCGCCGCGGAGTCGAGCGTGAAGGACGAGCGGAAGATCGACAGCCGGCGCAGGACGACGCGTTCGCCGTCGGTCAGGAGGTCGTGGCTCCAGTCGAGCAGCGCCTGCAAGGTGCGGTGCCGCGGCAACGCGGTGCGCCGGCCGCGCGTGAGCAGCGTGAACATGACGTCCAGGCGCGCCGCCAGTCCGTGCAGGCCCAGGCTGTCGATGCGCGCGGCCGCCAGCTCGATGGCCAGGGGCATGCCGTCCAGTTGCCGGCACAGGTGGCACACGACCTCGAGGTTGGCCTCGTCCAGCACGAAGTCGTCCGAGTTGGCGCTGGCCCGTTCGACGAAGAGCTGGACCGCGGCGAAGGTGCGGGCCTGCTCCAGCGAGGGCGGCTCCTCCTGGACCGGGGACTCCAGCGCGGCCAGGCGATGCACCCATTCGCTCTCGGCGTCCAGGGCCTCGCGGCTGGTGGCGAGGATGTGGATGCGCGGCGCCTCGCGCAGCACGCGTTCGGACAGCGCGGCGGCGCCCTCGATCACGTGCTCGCAGTTGTCGAGCACGATCAGCATGCGGCTGTCGCGCAGCGGCTCGCGCAGGCCCGCCCAGGGGTCGCCCGCCGAGACCGAGACGTTCAGCGCCGAGGCCAGCGCCAGCGGCACCCGCGCCGGGTCCGACAGCGGGGCCAGGTCGACGAACCAGACGCCGTCCGGGAACTGCGCCAGCTGCGATTCCGCGACGGCCAGCGCGACAGTGGTCTTGCCCATGCCGCCGGGGCCCACGATGGACACCAGGCGATGCGTGGACAGCCGTTCCTGCAGCGCGCGGGTGACCGACGACCGCCCGATCGCATGGCTCAGGCGGGCCGGCAGGTTGTGCATGCGCCGCGCGGGCGGCGGCGCGACGGGAAGGGTCGGCGCGTCGGCCTGCAGCGCGGCTGCCCGCGCCGACTGCGCCGACTGCACCGTCTGCGGCGCATCGACCGCCAGCACCGGGACCACGAAGCTGTAGCCGCGCCCCGGGACGTTGGCGATGTAGCGGGCGCCCGCCACGCCGTCGCCGAGCGCCTTGCGCAGCGCGGAGATGTGCACGCGCAGGCTGGTCTCTTCGACGATGGTGTGCGGCCAGACGCGGGACTCCAGTTCCGAGCGGCTGAGCACCTCGCCGGAGCGTTCCGCCAGCGCGCACAGCAGGTCGAACGCGCGCCCGCCAAGGCGCAGCGCCTTGCCGTTCTCCAGCAATTGCTTGCTCGCGCGATCGAGGACGAAACGTCCGAAAGCGAGCGGCGGCAAGCCCCCACTCGTGTTGGTTCGCATGGTCCGTAGGTTGGTGTGGCGGCGCCTTCGAGAGAGGCTTTTCCTCCTCTGAAGTTCCGGAAATATAGCTCAACGGACCCTGGGCTTCAGAGAAAACGACAGCGTTTTCCACGAGCGGCCGGCCGCCGCCTGACGCGACGATCCGGCGGCCCTTTCTGGTCGCGCTGGTTGCTCTCGTCGCGCCCGTCGGACCTGCGCCTCCGACTACTTGGCCAGGAACTCCGTGACGCCCTGGACGACGGCGGCGGGCTCCTCCTCCATCAGCCAGTGGCCCGCGCGCGGGATGACGAGTTCGGTGACGTTGGTGGCCGCGTTGCGCATCGCCACGGCCTCCAGACCCGCGAACGACTTCTCCCCGCCGATCGCCAGCACCGGCATGGTCAGCTTGGTCTTCATGGCTTCCAGGTTGTCCTTGGCATCCTGGCGGAAGGCCTGGAACTGCGACAGCGCGCCCTTCATCGCACCGGGCCGCGCGTAGAGCTTCGCGTAGTGGTTGCGGGTGCCTTCGTCGATCTTCTCGGGCTGGCCGCCGAAGTCGTTGTAGAAGCGGTCCAGGAAGATGCGCTCGCGGCCTTGCAGCAGGCGGAACACGTCCTTGCCGTAGAAGTCGAAGTGCCACAGCTTGGGATTGCGCACGACCTCGTCCCACGGCGGGATGCCGGGGGGCGGCGCATCCATCACGACCAGCCGGGTCGTCTTCGTCGGGTAGCTCGCGGCGTAGGCATAGGCCACCATCACGCCGATGTCGTGGCCGACGACGTCGGCCTGGTCGATGCCCAGCTTGTCCAGCACGCCGCGGATGTCCTTGGCTTGGTTCATCTTCTCGTAGCCGGCCTCGGGCTTGGCCGACAGGCCGATGCCGCGCAGGTCCGGCACGACCACGCGGTGGTTCCTGGCCAGCTCGACGGCCAGCGGCGTCCACATGTCCCCGGTGTCGCCGAAGCCGTGCAGCAGCACGACCGCCGGTCCGCTGCCGCCCACGCGCACATGCAGCGTGGTGCCGTTGGTGGCGATCTCCTGCACCTTGAACGTCGAGGGATAGGGCTTGGGCTGCGACCACGCGAGCGGCGCGGCCATCAGCGCCGAGGCGGCCAGCAGCGCGGCGCCCAGCAGTTGCTTGGGGGAAGTGGACATGGAAGCTCCTTGGTAGGTGCGGTTGGGGATTCAGGTGCGAGTGATGGACAGCCCGCCGTCGACCAGCGACGCGGTGCCCGACACGAAGGACGAGTCGTCCGAGGCGAGGTAGAGCGCGGAGCGCGCCAGCTCCTCCGGCGTGCCCACGCGCTTGAGGGCGTGCAACCCGGTGATGAAGGCCTGCGACTCGGCGGTGGCGTTCATCGCGCGGTACATGTCGGTGTCGACCGCGCCCGGCAGCAGCGCGTTGACGCGCACGCCCTGCGGCCCGAACTCGGCGGCCAGCGCCTGCGTGAGGCCGACGAGGCCGGACTTGCTCGCGGCGTAGGCCGCCACGCCCGGGAACGCGGCGGTGTGGCCGACGAAGGTGGAGGTGAAGATCACCGACCCGCCGCCGTTCCTGAGCATCTGCGCGATCTGGTGCTTGGCGCCGAGAAAGGCGCCGGTCAGGTTCACCGCGAGCGCGTCGGAGAAGCCTTGGGCCGAGATTTCGGTGGAGGCGCCCGCCTCCCCGAGCGTGCCGGCGTTGTTGAAGGCGACGTCCAGCCGGCCGTGGCGCTTGACGGCCAGGGCGACCAGCGCCTGCGCATAGGCCTCGTCGCGCACGTCGCCGGCCAGCCAGACCGCCGAGCCGCCGCGGGCGTCGATCTCGCAGGCCAGGTCCTTCAGCTCGGCCTCGCGCCGCGCGCCGAGCACGACCTTCGCGCCCTCGGCGGCGAAGAGCAGCGCGCTGGCGTGGCCGATGCCGGAACTGGCGCCGGTGATGAGGGCCACCTTGCCCCGAAGACGTTGGCTCATGCGGAACCTCCAATCCGTGTTTGACGGCCTGAAGGTTGGGCGAAGGCGGCGTGAAGCGCGAGTGAATCGGCGCGATTCGTCGTGAACGGCGGTCGCGATCGCAACGCTTCACACCGCTTCACTGGTCACGGCGCGCCGCGGTGACAACATGGCGGCGCCGGGCCCGAGCCCCACCAGGAGAACACCATGCTGATGCCCACCGCCATCCGTGTCCGGGTCGCCCATCCCGAGCCGCTCGTCCATCGCGGCATCGTGGCCACGCTGGACGCGGACAGCCGCTTCCATGTCGACGAGCAGTGTCCTGTCACGGTCGATCAGGCGGTCGACCCGGCGGCAGGGACGGGGCCGTCGCACGTGCTCGTCACCGACCTGCCCTTCGGCGTGTCGGCGGCGCTGAGCGGCGGCGCGGCGACGCCGGCGGTGCTGGTGCTGTCCCATCTGGACGGCGAACTGAGCATCCGCGGCGCGCTGCAGCGCGGCGTGAAGGGCTACGTCACCCACGAGTGCCAGCCCGAGCAGCTGGTCGACGCCGTGATGGCGCTGGCGCGCGGCCAGCGCTACCTGCAGGGCAGCGTGGGTCAGCGCCTGGCCGACACGATGGCGCAGGACCTGCCCACGCCGCGCGAGGTCGACGTGCTGCGCCTGGTGGCCACCGGCCTGTGCAACAAGGCGATCGCCGCGGAGCTCAACATCGGCTGCGGCACGGTGAAGACGCACGTCAAGTCGCTGCTGAACAAGCTGGGCGCCTCCACCCGCACGGCGGCCGCGGACATCGCCAAGCGCCGCGGGCTGCTGGACCCGGTGACGGCCGGCCTGGGGCCGCTGCCGACGGACAACGCGCCGCGCCGCCGGACCGGTCCGGTGAAACACCTGCACGGATCGGGACACGCGCTCGCCTGAACCTTCGCGAACATTCACGCCGATTCACGCCGCCCGCACGCGGCGGCGCCGATGATGTCGCCGCGCGTGTGCAACGGAGGCAAGGGCATGAGTGCTGGCGAGGTCGTGGACACCCTGGCGAACGCCGCGCCGGCGGTCATCGCGTTCGGCCCCTTCCTGTACGACGCCACGCGTCGCGAGATCAGCGACGGCCACGGATTCCTCCGGCTGGGCAGCCGGGCGCTGCATCTGCTGGGCGTGCTGCTCGAACAGCCCGGTCGGCTCTACAGCCGCGAGGAACTCGTCGCCCGCGTGTGGCCTCACACGGTGGTCGAGGAGACGAGCCTGCGCGTGCACATCTCGGCGCTGCGCAAGGTGCTGGGCGACGGCCTGGACGGCGCCCGCTACATCGCCAACGTGCCGGGCCGCGGTTACGCGTTCGTCGGGGAGGCGAAGCCTTCGCCCCTTCCCGGCCGCGGCGCACAGACCGTAGACGCGGACGAGTCCGGCGCGTGGGCGTCCCGCCCCTCCCCCGCTTCTCCGCCCGCTTCTCCGCCCGCCTCTCCCCCCTCCTCTCTGCCCCCCTCTCCGCCCGCCTCATCCACCTCCTCGCCGGCGTCCTCGCGATCCCGCTCCACCCTGCCGGCGCGCCTGAGCCGGCCGATCGGGCGCGGGCAGGACATCGCCCAGCTCACCGGGCTGCTGGCGCGCGAGCGCCTGGTGACCATCGTCGGCGCGGGCGGCATGGGGAAGACGACGGTGGCCCTCGCGGTGGCCGAACAGCCGGGCCGAGGCGCCGTGGAGGAAGTGCGCCTGGTCGACCTGTCCCACCTGTCGGACCCGGCGCTGGTCGCGGCCGAGCTGGGGCGGACCCAGGGACTGATCCTCGCTTCGGGCGAGGCGTCCGCCGATCTGCTGATCGCCGCGCTGCGCGACGCGCGGCTGCTGTTCGTGCTGGACAACTGCGAGCACGTGGTGGACGCCGTCGCCGTGCTGGTCGCGCGGCTGATGCGGGCCTGTCCCGGCCTGCAGTTCCTGGCGACCAGCCGCGAGCCCCTGGACATCGAAGCGGAGTGGGTGTTCAAGCTGCCGCCGCTGGCCCTGCCGGCGACGGACGATCCGCTGTCGCTCCAGGACTTGCTGGCCTACCCGGCCATCCAGCTGTTCGTGGAACGCGCGCGAGCCAACGGCGACACCTTCGAGTTGACGGATGCCCACGCCCCCGCGCTGCGCCAGTTGTGCGGCTTCCTGGACGGCATTCCGCTGGCGATCGAACTGGCGGCGGCGCGTGTCGGCGCCCTCGGGGTCCAGGGCCTGCTGCGTCGACTCGGCAGCGCGTTCGAACTGCTCAACCGGGGCCGACGCACGGCGCTGTCGCGCCATCGGACGCTCCAGGCGGTGATGGACTGGAGCTACGAGCTGCTCAGCGACAGCGAGCGCCTGGTCCTGCAGCGTCTGTCGGTGTTCCGCGGCGCCTTCGACCTGGAAGGCGCGGTGGCCATCGCCGCCTGCGAGCGGCTGGACCGGCAGCGCGTCATCGACGACGTGCTCAGCCTGACGGCGAAATCGCTCATCGTGCTGGCGTCGGCCGACCACGATCTGCTGCTGCACCGCCTGCTGTACATCACGCGGCTCTACGCCGAGAAGCGACTGGCCGACACCGACAACGCAGGGGAAGTCCATCGCCGACATGCCGGCTTCATCGCCGCCGGCTTGCAGCACGCGCGGCAGACCGGCGCCAGCGTGTCCGAATATCACTGGTCCGCGGCGCTGGCGTCGTCCATCTCGGACCTGCGAGCCGCCATCGAATGGGCGCTGATCGACGGCAACGATGTGACTCTCGGCATCCGGCTGACCGCTTTCGCCAAACGCAGCTATGACGAAGTCGGCCTGGTGGAGGAATACCTGCGCCACCTCGAGACGGCGTTGGCCAAGCTCCCGACGGCCGGTGCGGAAGCGGCCGGCCTGGAACTCCCGCTGCTCGTTGCGGCCGGGTTCATGCTGGGCTACGTGTCCGATGGCAGCACGCGATACCCGGCGGTCTTCTCGCGCACCCGCGAATTGCTGAGGACCTCGGGATCCGACGAGGATCGCATCGAGGCGTTCTACGGCATGAGCACGACGAGCTACGGCCAAGGCGACTATCGCTTGTCGCTCGACTGCTGCGAAGAGATCCGGCGGCTGGCCACCGGCAGGTTCGAACCGCTGTCCGTGGCGATCTCCGACCGCGTGTCGACGCTGTGCCTGCATGCGCTGGGGCGGCACGACGAGGCCGAGCGACTGGCGCGGCGGGTGATCGACTTCAACGGCGCGCGGGTCGACCGGCGCTTCCTCAGCGGCGTGCCCTTCGGGGTGTCCATGCGCGTGCAGCTCGCGCGCATCCAGTGGCTGCGCGGCGAGTTCGGCACCGCCTGGAAGACGCTGGAGGAAGCGCTGGCGCACAGCGAGAACGCGCACGTCTTCGCGCGCTGCCAGGTCCTGGCCACGGCAGCCATCCCGATGGCGATCTGGCGGGGCGAGACCGCGCTGGCCGATCGTTGGACGCAGGAGTTGCGGGACCTGTCGGCGCGCAAGGGGCTCGGCTACTGGATGGCCTATGCCCGATGCTTCGGACACGTGACCGCCGGCGAGGCGATTCCGCTCGGCGGCGCGTTGGCCTTGACCATGACGCGCTGCGCGCCGCTGGGCGACCTCATCGCCACCTGCCATGCGGGTCGCCCGCCAGCGGCCGTCCAGGCTCGCGTCGATGAACAGGTCGTGGGCTGGTGTGCGCCCGAAGTGATGCGGCTCGTGGCGCTCGATGAACTCGCGCAGGCGCCAGATGCCGCCGTCGACCGACTGGGACAAGCCTTCGAACTGGCCGAGTCACAAGGCGCGCGATTCTGGATGCTGCGAATCGCGCTGAGCATGGCTACGACAGCATCAGCAGCAGCGCCAGCGCCAGCGCCAGCAACTCAGGCTGCGGCATCGGAAGCGCCGGGACTCGTCAGCGGGTTGATGTCTGTCATCGACGATGGCAGCGACATCCCCGATCTGGTGGCGGCGCGCGCGCTGCTGGTCAGCGTGACGGCGCGGTCTCAAGGAATCGACGCACCGCGGCGATCAACTCGGCCGGGCGCTCTTCCAGCACCCAGTGACCGGAGCCGGGAATGATCTCCTCCGTGACGTCGTCCGCCACGTTGCGCATCACCGTGGCCATCGTGGCGCCGTAGGACCGCCCCCCGCCGATCGCCAGGACCGGCATCGGAAGCCTCAGCGCCGCGGCGAACGCGCGGTTGTCGATCACGTCCTGGTCGAAGGCCTTGAACTGCTCGAAGGCCGCATGCATCGCGCCGGGCCGGGCGTACAAGTCGGCGTAGTGCGTCCGCCAGCTGTCGGGGTACCGGTTGCCCGGCGCGGTGAATTCGTTCCAGAAGCGGTCCAGGTAGATGCGCTCACGGCCGGCCACCAGGCGTTCCGCGTCCGCGCCCCAGAACGACCAGTGCCACACCGCGTGGCGGCGGGCGATCTCGGTCCAGGGCTCGATGCCGGGAAGCGGCGCATCGATGAGGGCGAACCGGCTGACGCGGCGCGGGCATTGCGCCGCGAACGCGTAACCCACCATGTTGCCGATGTCGTGGGTGACGAGCGCCACCGACCGCACACCCAACGCGTCGAGCACGGCCGCGAGCTGGCGCGCCTGGGTCTTCTTGTCGTAGCCGCCCGCGGGCCGCGCCGACAGGCCCATGCCGCGCAGGTCGGGCACGATGACGGTGAAGTTCGCGGCCAGTTGGGCCGCCAGCGGCGCCCACATGTCGCCGGTCTCGCCGAACCCGTGCAGCAACACCACGGCGGCCTCGCCCTTCTTCCCGCCGATGCGCAGGTGCAGCGCCGCGCCGTCGCCCTCGACCTCTCGCACCACGAAGTCCGCCGGGAAGGCGGGGACGTCACCGTCTGCCCGGCAAGCCGGCCAGGCGGCCATCAACGCCGACGCCATCAAAGGGGCCACGCAACGTGACCAGCGTGACCTGCCACGCGACCAACCTCGAGACCAATGCGTCCACCGCGGCCAAGTTGAGTGCACGGCATGTGTGGCGGTGGGGTTCGGCATCGAGGGTCTCTCCGTTGGGCAGCCCCTGCAGTCTGGCTCGCTGAAGCACACCATGCGTGTCCTAAAGGGGAGAGGCCGGTCTGTCCTCCCCGGAAGTAGGCGCGCGACGGGATCCGCTCGACAGTGCGCTCATCCTTTGAGGAGCACCCCACATGAGTTCACAGTCCTTTCCCGCGCAGCGATCGACTCCGTCCCGGAAATCCCGCGGTCGCCACCTGCTGCGCCTGACGATCCTGGCCTTGGGCCTGCACGCGGCGCACGCCATCGGCGCGCCGGTGCAATCGGCCGGCAAGATCACCTTCGTCGACGCGGACACCCTGGTCGTCGCGGACTGGCGCGGCGGCCAGCTGCATGCCCTGCACCTGCCGCCCATCCCGGCAGGAACGCCGACGCCCTTCAACCTGAAGGACGTGTCGGGGGCCATCGCCACCGCGCTCCACACCCGGCCCGAGCGCCTGCGCTTCGAGGACATGGCCCTTCGGCCGGGCGGCGAAGTCGCCTACATCACGCTGTCCGTCGACGGCAACGGCAACGGCGCGGGCGCCAAGCCCAAGCCGATGCTGGTGTCCGTCGACGCCGCCGGCAAGGTGGGCCGCGTCGACCTCGACCGCAGCAAGCACGAGTCGATCGCCATCGGCAACCTGCCCGCTGCCAACCTGCGCCTGTGGCGCGACACGCCGGCCGCGAGCTTCACCGTGACCGACATGAAGTTCTACGAGGGCAAGCTCTACGTGGCCGGGCTGTCCAACGCGAGCTTCGCATCGGCGCTGCGCGTGTTCGACTTCCCGTTCAAGGGCGGCGCGGCGGTCAGCAGCGTCGAGATGTACCACCCGGTGCACAACCAGCTGGAGACGCGCGCGCCCATCCGCAAGATGGTGATCACCCGGCTCAACGGCGAGCCGACGCTGGTCGCGGCGTTCACCTGCTCGCCGCTGGTGACCATCCCGTTGAAGGACCTGAAGGACGGCGCGCACATCGCCGCCAAGACGGTGGCCGAGTTCGGCTGGGGCAGCGCGCCGGCCGGCATGGTGATGTTCGACGCGGGCCAGGGCCCGATGGTGCTGCTGACGCATTCGCACAAGTCGGCGGACCTGATGTCGGTCGACGACATCGCGCAGGCGTCGGGCAAGCCCGGGCTCTCCACCCCGATCAAGTGGCCGGCCGAGCCGACGCTGGGGATCAAGTCCACCTACGTGCCGATGCGCGTGGCCCACATCGACAACCAGGATGCGAGCTTCTTCGCCGCGCTGCGCCGCAACGAGGCCAGCGGCGCGATGGAGCTGGTGTCGATGCGCAAGGGCCTGTTCCTGCGTCTGAGCGACTTCATCAACGAGTACGACTTCGCCGACTACAAATACCCGGCGGGCGATCAGTGGAGCGGCGTGCATCGCACGCTGCGCACCGACGAGGGCTACGCCGATCTGGCGCCGCCGCCCAAGCCATGAAGCCGGCGTGGGCGTGGGCCTGGGCATGGGCGTGGATCGCGCTCGCGGCTCTGGCGAGCGTGCCGGCGGCTCGGGCCGCGTCGGTCGAGATCCATCCGGCCGGGACCGCTGTTCCAGAGAACCTGCTGAGGCTGGAGCTGCGTTTCGACCGCCCGCAGCCCCTGCCCTTCGACGTCGAGCGGCTGAAGCTGCTCGATGGCGACGGCCTCGAGATCCGGCATGCGCTGCTCGACATGGCCCTGCCCGACGCGGAGGGTCGACGCATCACCGTGCTGCTGGACCCCGGCCGTGTGAAGACCGGCGTCGGCCCGAACTTGGAAGCGGGTCGAGCGTTGACGCAAGGATCGACGGTCAGTCTGAGCGTGGCGGCCGCAAAGACCGGCGCAGAGGCCGATGCGCAGACCGACGAATCGCCCGTCGTCAAGACCTGGCACGTCACCGCCGCCGTCTCCCATCCGCTCCAGCCAGCGCTGTGGCAACTCAGCTCGCCGCGCCGGGGCACGCGCGACGAGCTGTCCGTCGACCTGCGCACGCCGATCAGCTCGGTTGGAGAACGGTTGATCGCCGTGCTGGATGGACGCGGTCGCCGCGTCGACGGCGTGGCCACGCTGGCGGATGGCGACGCGACCTGGCGCTTCAAGCCATCGCGCCCGTGGGCGACCGGTCGACATCGGCTGGTGACCCATCCCGAGCTGGAGGACCCCGCCGGCAATCGGAGCTGTGCCGCGTTCGAGGCGACGAACCTCAGCGCGTCCCGATGCGACGGCGCGACTCTCGACTTCACCCCGAAGGACGCGCGCTGAAGCGCGTCTCTTGTGCAACGATGGCTTCCCGGCCGTCGGTCACCTCAACCACTCTTCAAGGAGCGTCGACATGGATCTGAAACTGGAAGGCAAGCTGGCCCTGGTCAGCGGCAGCACGGCCGGCATCGGCTACGCCATCGCGCGCACGCTGGCGCAGGAAGGGGCCCGGGTCATCGTCAACGGGCGCACGCAGGCGGCGGTCGACAACGCCGTCGAGCGGATCCGCTCGGACACGGACGGGGCGGTCGAAGGCTACGCCGGCGATCTGAGCCGGGCGGAGGCCGCCGAGGAAGTGGTGCGGCTGCATCCGGGCATCGAGATCCTCGTCAACAACCTGGGCATCTTCGAGCCCAAGGCCTTCGAGGACATTCCCGACGAGGACTGGATGCGGTTCTTCGACGTCAACGTCCTGAGCGGCGTGCGGCTCGCGCGGCTGGTGCTGCCTGCGATGAAGCGGGCCAACTGGGGGCGCATCGTCTTCATCTCCAGCGAGAGCGCGGTGCAGATCCCGACGGAGATGGTGCACTACGGCATGAGCAAGACGGCGCAGCTGGCCGTGTCCCGAGGCCTGGCCGAGTCGGTCGCCGGCACCGGCATCACGGTCAACAGCGTGCTGCCCGGGCCCACCAAGTCGCGCGGCGTCGGCGACTTCGTGCAGGACATGGCCAATGCCGACGGCAAGACCTTCGAGCAGGTCGAGGCCGAGTTCTTCGACAAGGTGCGCCCCACCTCGCTCATCAAGCGCTTCGGCACGCCGCAGGAAGTGGCGTCGCTCGTCGCCTACGTGGCCAGTCCGCTGGCGTCGGCGACGACGGGTGCGGCGCTTCGCGTGGATGGCGGCGTGGTGAAGAGCGCGTTCTGATCGCGGCGATGGTCATGACGGCCGTGATCTCTCGCCATGTAGAGTCCTGCCTCGCGGTCCTTCGACGACCGCGGCGCGGCCACTTCCGGCCGTCGACTCTCTCAAGGTGCGGCAAGTGGACAGACTGGAAGCGATGGCGATGTTGGTGGCCTCCGTCGAGGAGGGCAGCCTCTCCGCGGCTGCCCGCAAACTGCGGATCCCCGTCGCCACGCTCACGCGCAACGTCAACGATCTGGAAGCGTTCGTCGGCACGAAGCTGCTGGTGCGGACGACGCGCAAACTCCAGCTGACGGATGCGGGGACCGACTACGTGGCCGCCGCCAGGAGCATCCTCGAACAGGTCGATGAACAGGAGCGTCGCGCCGCCGGCGAGTTCACGAATCCACGCGGCGAGCTCGTCGTGACGACGCCGGTGCAGGTCGCGCGGTTGCGGGTTCTGCCTGTCATCAACCAGTTCCTGACGCTGTTCCCCGAGATCCGGATCCAGCTGCTCCAGTCCGACCGCAACATCGACCTCGTCGATTCGCACGCCGATGTCGCCGTGCGGATCGGCCGCCTCGGTGACAGCAGCCTGGTCGCGACTCGAGTCGGGCTGCTGCGTGTGGTGGTGGTCGCCTCCCCCGCGCTGCTGAAGCAGCATGGCGAGCCACGCAACCCCGAGGAGCTGAACGCCTTCCCTCGCGTCGTGTTCAACAGCCCATTTCTGTCGCCGTGGCGCTTCCGTCATCCGGATGGCAAGGGTAGCAACGGCGCCAACGGGACCGACGAGAGCCTCACGATCACGGGCACGCCGCGCCTGCTCGTGTCGTCGCCCGACGCGGCCGCCGATGCCGCCATCGACGGCGTGGGCGCGACCATGCTGCTCGAACACGACGTCGCGGAGGCCGTGAGTGCCGGGAAGCTCCGATGCATCCTGGAGCCGTTCGAGGTCGAGCCGATCCCGGTGCATCTCGTCCACCTGTCGCGGGACATGATGCCGGTGAAGCTGCGACGGTTCATCGACTTCGCCGTCCCGAAACTGCGCGAGGCGCTGGCGGACTTCGGACGCGTTCCGAAGCCGTGAAGCTCGACAGCGATCGACGCGCGCCGGGCGGGCGCGCATCGATCGTGCGGTGCTACTTCTTCAGGAACTCCGCCGCCTTGGCGACGCCTGCCTGCGCGCAGACTTCGTCCTTGTCGCCGCCGGGCGAGCCGCCCACGCCGAGTCCGGCGATGGTCTCTTCGCCGACCTTGAAGGCCACGCCGCCGGGCAGTGCCGTGACGTTGGGCGTGCCGGCCAGCGACTGCGCCACGAGCGGCGGGTACTTCAACAGCACGCCGATGAAGCCGCTGGTGGTGTCGACGTGGAAGATCGGTCCCATCGTCACCACCGTGTAGGCCTTGCGGAAGCTGCTGTCCTTGGTGTGAATCACGGCGTGGTCGCCGCGCAGGACGACCTGCGGAGTGCCCGAAACGTCGACGACCGTCGCGGTCACGTCGTAGCCGTTGGCCTTGCAGGTGTCGACGGCCGTCTGGGCGGCGATGAGGGCGGCACTCAGGGGCAACGTCCTGCCGCTGATGGACACCTGTGCTTGAGCGGGTGCCGCGGAGAGCAGCGCGATGAATGCGGCGACTGCCGCGGATGCGGTGAGGGAATAACTGCGCATGTCGATCTTCAGAATGGGTCAGGCCAGGTGTTTGGCGAAGAAGGTGAAGGTGCGATCCCACGCCCGTTGCGTCCACACCGGGTCGTAGTGCGTCTCCGCGATCCGCCCCTTGCCGAGCGCCTCTTCGTTGCCGAACGCGTGGTGGGCTAGGTAGTGGTGGAAGTCGTGCGTCACCTCGGCGGCGGTCAGCTTCTCCGTCAGCCCTGCGACCAGGGACGGCGGGAAGAACAGGTCCTGATCGGCCCAGTGGCCCTGCAGCGGGATCTTGATCTTGCCGGCGTCGAGGTAGTCCAGAGGCGGACAGCCGTACCACGTGACGGCGGCGTCCAGCTCGGGGACGTTGGCAGCGGCCAGCAGGGTCAGCGCGCCGCCCATGCAGAAGCCGATGCAGCCGACCTTGGCGGCGCGGGTCTTCAGGAACTGGGTCGCGCCGCGCACGTCCTGCGCGGCGGCCGTGCCGAAGTCCAGGCCGGTCATCAGGTGGTGCGCCTCTTCCTTCTCGACCGTGCTCTTGCCGCGGTAGAGGTCGGGCACCAGCGCGAGGAAGCCGGCGTGTGCGAGGCGGTCGGCGACGCCGCGGATCTGGTCATTGAGGCCCCACCATTCCTGGATCACCACCACCGCGGGCGCACCGCGTGGCTGCGTCGGCTCGGCGAGGTAGCCGGACAGCTCCTGGCCGTCGGGGCGCTTGAATTGGATCGTCGTTCCCATCGTGTTCTCCTGGTTCGTTCGATTGAGCGGGCCGGGCTGGAGCCCGGCCAAGGTGTCAACTTGCGCGTCCCTGCAGGGACGTCAGAACTGGGTCAGGCCGCCGTCGACCACCAGCTCCGTGCCGGTCGTGTACGACGAGTCGTCGCTGGCCAGGAACAGCGCGGTCTTGGCGAGTTCCGCGGCATCGCCGAAGCGCTTCAGTCCGACCTTCTGCGTGATGCCGGCGGCGATCTCGGACAGCACGTTGTCGGGCAATCCGATCTTGCTGTAGAACGGCGTCGCGATCGCGCCGGGGCTGACCGCGTTCACGCGGATGCCGCGCGGCGCCAGTTCCGCGCCGAGGGTGCGCACGAGGGAACGCGCCGCGGCCTTGGTCGCGGCCAGGATCGACAGACCGGCGTAGCCGATGGTGTTGAGGAAGGACGTCGTCACGATGATGCTGCCGCCTTGCGCCATGAGCGGCGCCACCTTCTGGATCGTGAAGAAGGTGCCGGTGAAGTTGAGCGCGAGGTTGTCCGCGACATAGGCCTCCGTCACCGCTTCGAGCGGAGCGACGGTGGTGGCGCCGGCGTTGGCGAAGAGCACATCGATGCGGCCGAATCGGGCCTTCGTTTCCTGGACGGCGCGTTCGATGTCGGCGACCTTGCGGATGTCGGCGCGGACCAGCAGCGCTTGCCCTCCGAGTTCGTTGCCGGCCGCGGCCAAGCGCTCGGCGTTGGAGCCGACCAGGACGACATGGGCACCCTCGGCCTGGAACAGCTTGGCAGTCTCCAGGCCAATGCCCGACGTACCACCCGTGATGAATGCAACCTTGTTCTTGAGCTTCATTTCAGGACCTCACATTGGCTAAGTTGAATGACGAGAAAGACGTCAGACGGGATGATGCGTTTAGCCAATTCGAGGGGGAATGCCTTGAAGTCGAGAAACAGTTAGTCGGATATTGGTGAGGTAAAACTGGAACGGCTGGCTTCGACACCGGGCAGGTTCTGATGGGGAAAGGATTTTTCCATCGCTCGCTTCGACGCGCCGCGCTTCCCTGGCGCTTCGCACAGGGACTACTTCACCGCGTGGGCAATTGCTTCCGGATCGCACTGCTCGCTCCCGTAGAAGCGCATGGGCGGCGTCAAAGCGGAGTTCACAGGCAGAATGCGCAGGCTGATCGGCGTCGATCCCATCGTCAGATCCGCTCACAACAGGCCTCGCCGACGTCGGATTCCTGAGCGCGTCGGCGGCGCCCTTCTCGATGTTTCTCGATGGATGCGCCATGCGGACGCCGCATCTCTGCGATCAAATCCACCAGCGGGCGAGAGCACGGGCAACATTGCCAAGTCGGGCCCGCCGCTATGCCTTCTTTCATCGACCGGACCTCGACCGCGTACGCCTATTCGGCGAAATTCTCGGGTCGATCGTCGCCATCAAAATTCACCGCTAGTCGGGTTAGATAGACCGAAACGACCTGCGTTGGCGGCATGTTCGCTGGCAGGTTCTGAGCCATCGCGACAACTCCCTCGAGGAATGATCGCGCGGGCATGTTCATCTGCGTAACACTGCCGTCTCGGTGGCCGATCTCGAAGCCACCCCTGTCAAAGATCAATGAAGGACCTGGCTGCACTGGCACTGGTCGCAGTTTGCCGCGGCCTCTTTTTCCCTCGCCTGGTGAGGCCAGATCGAGGCCGTCCGGTGCCCATTCGCGCCACAGTTCCAGCATGTCAAGCAGGACCGCTTCCGCCTTTGTTACGATCAATGGAGGCTGATGGCCACGGCGGCGAGGATCCCTTAACTTGAAGCGATTCCACATTGCCTCGACAACGTCAGCGCGCAGCTCCTCACGCTTCAAGATCTCCCGCGACCTCGGAAGTCCTGCCGTGTCCGAGAATATTTTCAAGCAACTGACCGCATCGATGCTTGGAGACAATGCCATTCGGACCAACATGGCAACAAGTCGCTTGCGCAGCAACGCGGGCAGTTCGACGCCGTCCGCAAGTGCGCGAAGCGCGAACTGAGACTCCTTGCGGTCACTGAATGGCGCGGCCATTGCCTCGTAGACGCGCGACGCCACTTCTGCCTTCCAACCCGCACGGTCCAAGGCCCCGAGTTGCACAAGGGTGAAGCGTTCCGACGACTCACGCTCTGTTCTGTTCACCAATGCTCTGATAGCCGCCGCGTCTTGGCCGGCGACCTTGATGCGCGCTTGCGCCGCTAGCACGTCCAGGAGCGTCTGATGTTCCCAAGCGATGTTTCCACCATCGGTGCGCAACTCAATCGCGACGATTCCGAGTCTGACCACGAGATCCCGCTCTACAAAATCCACGCATTCTCTTGGGCTAGCGAACACATCCGCGAAGTAGGGAGTGCCCGCTAGCGTGTTCATCCGCGATGCGAGCTCACCAAGTTTGGTGATGCCTTGTGTCCAACTTATCAAAGCCAGTCCATGAAGCACTCGATCAACGTTGCGTCTGTAAAAGGACCACCGCTCCGGCACCGCTGTGTCATTTCGCTCGGACATCTCATGCTCCCGAGCATGCTTCACGCGCATGTCAACGTATTCGAATGCCAGATTCGATTCCCTTAGCGGCAGGTCACCCGCCATCTCGAACAGTACCGCAGCCATCTCCAGCTGCATCGGCGCCGCCTGCGTGTGCCATTCCGCCCGTTGCAGTTTTGTTAGGAACATCTTCCTACGTTCAAGATCAGCAATCCTACCGGCGGCGAATTGCTCAACTTGACTTTCGCTGAATGGCAGGATCTCCAATAAGTCGAAAATTGTTCCATCCCTGTATCTCGCGCCTAGGATCTGAGAATCGGGCCGGCTCGTCAGCAAGACGTGGCTGATGTTGGCTGAACCTTCGATCAAGCCGCGGCAGTGAGCGATGATGCGCGCGACCTTGTAAGAATCTTGAATCTCATCCAACCCATCGATGATCAGAATCGCATTGACTTCATTTAAGCGAAGCGCGTCTGCAAGCTCCGCATTGGAAGGCAGTTGCTCGTTCCGCTTTCTTGCCAACTGAAAAAGATCCGAAAGGTTGAATCTGTCACTCAGCTCAACCGCGTCGATCAGAAGAGGGAGCACCCGCCAGCCATCAGTGGATCGGAAGCCCAGCTCCAGGCACCTCTTCGCGAACTGGCGCGCGAGCGTTGATTTTCCAGATCCCGCGATCCCGGTCAGACAAACCATCCGCCCGATATCGAAGGCCCGCTCGAGCATCTGCAGGGCTGGGCCTCCCCCCTCAACAACCGCCGAGAGTCCACTATCCACGCCGAACTGAATAGCCCGGATCATGGGCTCAACAAATACCTCCTGGAAGTTATCGAACTCGGGGTGACGTACGCTCGTGAATGCAGACACTAGGGTTAGCGCAGCCACCCGGGCTTGGTGCATTGCTACGTCTGTGCTCAGTTCAATGTCAGCAAACCTCGCGATCGTTCTTGAACTGGTACAAAAAATGGCATTCGGCAGACGCGCCGAAACGCCAGATCTTACGAAGCCAACGACCAAGCGTCTCTTGTTATCCCATACCGGTCCGCCGCTGAACCCCCGTTCAATTCCAGGCACGTCGATCTGAAAGGCATCATGCAGCGCGCGCTCATGCCCGCGAAAGGTGCCGAATGCGGACCACATTCGAAAACCCTTCAGATTCGACTTGACCGACCAAGCGCAAAAGGCGGCCTGGTCCTCCAGTCGATATCCCGCGAGCCCAATAGGCAAGAAACGCAGCCGCCCGATCAGTTCCAACCGCGACACTCTTTCACAAGAGCGCTTGGCATCAAACCTAATGCTTTCCGCGTCAATCTGCAGGAGTGCCATGTCCTCCTGCAGGCTGTCTGGAAGTAGAGGCCTAGCGCCTCGATGCTCCAGCAATGGCCCTCGCCAACCGCGCTCCAGGACACGTGCAGTCGCACACAATGGGAGCTCAGGAGAAACCGAGAAGACACCCACCGTATCTCCCGGCATCAGGTCGTTCTTCCATATCACGTGAGCAGCAGTGACCAGCAATCCGTCGCTAGAAGCAAGAAAGGCCATGCCATCGGCAGTCGCTCCAGCCGGCCAACGGTTCGCGTCGTTCAGACGTGCAGCGCTAAGGACAAGGAATACGCCGGCTTCCGGAGAATCGGTCTGCTCCAACGCCTTGAATTTGGTGACGGGTTGATCGTCATCGATCACGGCTTGCGCTCCCACACGACCTTCACCTGAAAGTTCGCCTCAGCCGCTGCCTTCGACACGATCAAGCTGCCCTCGGCTGACGCTTTCAGCGAGAACGTAATCTCGCAGAGCTTTGGACCGTCCTCGCTCGGCTTGAACTTCTCAGCCAGCTGGGTGATGGCACGGGACAAGTTGTCTCCCAACTTGCTGATGTCTACGACCTCCCAGACCCGAGGTGGCACTCCTCTGCTGAGGAGATCATCATCTGGAAAGGCCTCGGGAGATAGCGAATGGACGACTTCAATTTGCAGCGGGGGTGCGGATTTTTTTGTCATGATCTGACTCCGATGTCGTGAGGCTCATGTAGCCGCGAGTTCGAACAAGTCGCCTATCTGTGAAAGCGCGGTACTCTTCTCGAAGCGCTCTTTCATGCTCGGCTCCAAGAACAGCACCGTTTCCAGGCCGTACTGGACGACCAAAGTGTCGAAGATGCCGTTATCCTCGATCGTTTCGAATCGATCGATAAATTTGAAGTTGTGCGCGTCCAGGGTGTCGAAATGGATGCTCGTGTAGACGAATATCCAGTTGTCGCCCGCATCCATTACCGCGGCCACCGGTCCGCCTTGTAGAACTCCCATGACAATGCGCTCACCCTTGGCCTGGAACGTTTCGAAGCCCGCCACATTCTCCTTGCGACAGTAAACGGGTCTGTACAGAAATGGGTCTATCAGTTGCATTACCTGGGCTTTGGTCAGCAAGTCGCTAGAGGCAAGTTCCACTCGGCCTTGATCAATGAGGTCCCAGACCTCATCCAATCCTCCCCCACCTTTCATGCCGGAGTCGTTCTTGGTCCCCACGGTCTTGATCAACGGCTTGATCTCGGCCAAGCGGCGCTCGAAGTGAGGCATGGATGGCCGGGACCGCTCATCCTCATGGAACGCGTCATAGAGGGCGTCCAATACAAGTTGTTCCATCTCAGCGCCTGTATAGCCATGCGTAGCGCGTACGAGCTTGTCCAAGTCCAGCGATTCCGGATCGATGCGCCTCCGTTGCAGGTGCATCGAGAGGATCTCCTTTCTCCCGCTGGCGCCTGGGCAACCCAGAAAGAACCTCGCATCAAAGCGACCGGCGCGCATCAGCTCGGGCGGCAGATTGCTGATGCGGTTCGCGGTTGCCACGATGAAGACCGGTTGCGTGTACTCCTGCATCCATGTGAGCAACGTCGCCCGGACGTTTAGATCAGTGCTATGTGACGCCGTACCGGCCCCTTGAGCGACACCTTTGTCGATCTCGTCGATCCACAAAACACACGGGGACATTGCGACCACCGTGTTCAATGCCTCGCGGATGCGCGCCTCGGAAGAACCGACCCACTTGTCCTGAATTGCGCCGAGGTCAAGCCTAATCAAAGGCAATCTCCACGTCTTCGCGACCAGCTTGGCCGCTAGGCTCTTCCCGGCACCGGGAATACCAAGCAGTAGCACGCCTTTGGGTCTTCGATCAATGCCGGCGGCTTCCGCAGCATCCGGTCGGTCAAAGATGCGATGCCTGGCCTTGAGCCAGTTCACCAACCGCTCCATACCACCCAATTGCAGCTCGCTTCCCTGCACGTCAACGACTTCCAAGGCGGGGCTTCGCGCGACAGAGCGTTTCTTGGCGTCATGCATCGCACTCACCAGGTCTGAAGGCTGCAAATTTCCGTGTGCAACGAACTGGTCCATGACGGAACGGATCTCTCCCATCGTCATTCCCACGGATGCATCAACGAGTCTGCTGAAGTGCCCATCAGGGCCCAAGTCCAGCACGGACTTGGGCCAACCCTTTGCGGCCGTCCGCGCCTTAAGCAAATATTCGACCTCAGCGCGGGTGGGTAGCGGCAAACTTATCCGCTGCAGCTCCTCGCGAAGATCGTTTGGCAGGTCGCCATCTGCTGCGAACAGGATGAGCTTTACGTTTTTCCGCATGCGACGAAGACGGTAAAAGGCGTCCTTCACGACCCGAGCATTCACAGCAGCCACCGGTCCCGCATCCTTGGCTAGATGGTGATGCGCATCACACAAGATGACGATGGCGTCGTCCACGGGATTGTTCAAAAGGAACGAGATCACAGCGGCGAAGTTCAACGTCTTGAACTCATTTCCATGATCGGAGAGCTTCGCCCGCATCGATCGGGAGAACAATCGTCTTGCCTCATCCTCGAGACGCCGAGACTCCTCCTCGTCGAGCGCGAAATCTTCGTCGTCGAGGTCGTCAATTAGCAGATGGACCTCGTTTCCCTTCTCCTCATCTGTGACATGACGCAGCCACGTCTTGGTGGACTTTCCACGTATGACGATAGATCCGGATCCTTCGCATCCCATGCTCAGCGCCATGAACAGGGGCTGCCTGTTTTCGGGATCCCTCGCATCGTCCTCAACGATCTGCGTCAGCCTGATGAGTCGAACGGGACAGCGGTCGATCTGGCGCGCGGCGTTAGCGACCGGATGAAAGACGGCATCAGGCCCCTCACCCTCGATTTCATGGAGTCCCGAAGCAGATGTCCATAGGAATATGGGACGGGAGCCTCGCGATCCGCCATACGTCGCGATGACGGACCGAATGAACCTGTGCGGCTCCGGAGTCACGGCTAGCAACACTGGATGGGCGTCATCAATGGCCTTGGAGAACTCCCACTCAGACGAACGGAAATAGACCCAAGCTGGGACCTCCTCGCCGGCCACGTCGATCACCCGCTGGCGATACCGGTGCAACCCATGTGGACGAAGTTTTTCCTCGATAGCCTGTTCAGCGAGCTGGATCCGCCGCCTGCGCATGGGGCCGGCCAGCCCATCCGTCAATAAATCCTGTAGCACATCTCGCAACGGCGGCCTGTCATGCAGTGCGGAAGCCAATAGCTTCGCTTCCCTTCTGAGGATTAGGTCGGCGATGTCGAAGCTCTTCCTAGTGCGGTCGCGCGGTGCGACGCCAGACGCACTGCGCTGACGACCACTGGTTCCTGACCTCGTCAATTCCTCACGTGCCATCGGGCGCTCCCGCGTGAACATCCGTTCGCCCGTTGTAGCCCTTCTTCCGAATCGAGCCTATAGGCCACCTCATCAGAACTTAGGATGAACACCTCGACGTTCTCCCGCTTACCGTCGGGTGGGGTGATACAGCATTCACGACGGGCCCCGCGGACTAGGTCAGGCCGAACACGGCAGATTCCTGCGGGATTTCATCGCTTCCGGACACCGCCATGAGCACCCAACTCGAAGCCTGGATTCAGCGGATTCGCAACTCTGACCCAATGACGTTTGAGGACGCCTACTTCGACGCAAGACCTGAAGGAGTCGAGGTGTTTCCCCGTTTGACCGAGGAGCCGCAAGCCGCGACCGACAGCTTCATGCGTGGGAAGAATCCGTGAGCTCCTGAGTGAGATGGGAGATGCGTCGGTTGTAGCGGTTTTGCAGGCCGAGCTTGCGCATGCAGACCAGGGAGTTCGGGAGTGGGCCGGGCGAGCCCTGGATGAACTCAACGCTCGTGTAGAGCAGCGAGCCAAGGAAGCAGCCGAAGTGCCGCGCATCGGGTCCCGATGAACTTGCACTTGTCAAAACTCGGTGAGACTGGCAGGTGCGGCGAGAATCCCTCCCTGGACCGCACCGGTCGGCTAGACAGCCTGTCGCTATCTACACCGGGTGCCGTCAGACTGCTCATGACCGACGCTCACTACACGACCTTGCCGCTGTGGCCTAACGCTTACCCGGCCAGCGGCGCCAGCGCCACGCTGAAGCTCCACAACGAGGACTTCATCGTCACCGAAATCCCGCTGCAGCTGCCCTCCGGCGAGGGCGAGCACATCTGGCTGGACATCGAGAAGAACGGCGCCAACACCGCCTACATCGCCCTGCAGCTGTCCGATGCCACCGGCGTGCAGGAACGGGATGTCGGTTATGCCGGCCTCAAGGACCGCTACGCCATCACGCGTCAGTGGTTCAGCATCTATCTGCCCAAGGGCGAGACGCCAGACCTGACCCTGCTCCAGCACCCGGAATTCAAGGTGCTGAGCCAGACCCGCCACGTGAAGAAGCTGCGCCCGGGCGATCTGCAGGGCAACCGCTTCCGCATCGTGCTGCGCGACGTGACCGGCGACCGCGACGCCATCGAGGCCAACCTCAAGTCCGTCGCCGCGCACGGCGTGCCCAACTACTTCGGCGCTCAGCGTTTCGGCCACGACGGCGGCAACGTCGAGCAGGGCCGCGCCATGCTGGCGCGCGAGATCCGAGTCCGCAACCCGAAGAAGAAAGGCATCTACCTGTCGGCGGTGCGCTCCTTCGTCTTCAATGAAGTGCTGGCCTTGCGCATCCGTCAGGGGCTGTGGGGCAAGACTCTGCCCGGCGACGTGATGGACGAAGCAGGACTGCCCACCGGACCGCTCTGGGGACGCGGCCGCGTGAGCACCACCGATGAAGCGCAGGCGCTGGAGAACGGCGTGGCGCAACCCCACGCCACCTTGTGCGACGGCATGGAGCACGCCGGTCTGGATCAGGAGCGCCGCTCCCTGGTCGCAAGCCCGTTGGACATGGCCTGGGAATGGCCGCAAGCCGATCAACTGGTGATCACGTTCTCCTTGCCCGCCGGGAATTACGCCACGTCCGTCCTCAACGAGATCCTCCGGACCACGGAGCCCGACCGGCAAACGGACACGGAGAACGAGCCCGCGGCTGCCGAATGACGGTGCCGGTACTCCGCCTCGCGCTCTTCGTCGCCCTGCTGCTCGGCGCCCTCGTCTCTCCTGATTCATCGGACGCCGCAGAGCGCCAGTCTCCATCGGTGATCGCGCCCGATGTCGCCTCCTCGGCGACTCCGGGCGTTCCGACCGCCCTGCCCCCGCAGCCGCTGGCCCATCTCCACCACACGGCGTGGACCGCCAAGGACGGACTGGCGGGCAACGTCCTCGACATCGCCCAGACGACCGACGGCTATCTCTGGCTGGGCACCGGCAGCGGCCTAGTCCGCTTCGACGGCGTGCGCTTCGAGACCTTCGAATCGCTCTCCGGCCAGACGCTGCCCTCGCGCGGCGTGCACGCGCTGCAGGCCATGCCGGACAACTCGCTCTGGATCGGGTTCGTGGAAGGCGGCGCGGCGCAGATCAAGGACGGACGCGTGCTCCGCGTCGATCGCGAGGGCCTGCTGACGGGTGCGACGCTGCGTCGTTTCGGCCTCGATCAGGACGGCACGCTCTGGGCCGTGGACGGCAGCGAGGTGCTCCGGTACGCCCAGGGCAAGTGGGAGATCGGGAGCGCCGGCATGCCGGAGCCGGCCGCCAACCATCCGATGGAAATGCTGGCGGACCGCGCCGGCAACGTGTGGGTGTCCGCGAGCCGGGGGCTCTACGTGAAGCCTCGTCGCAGTGACCGCTTCATGCAGGTCCCGATTCCAAACCTGGGCTTCCCCGGACTCGCCCTCGCGCCGGACGGACGCGTCTGGATCTCCGACGCGGCGCAGGAACGCGGCGTCCTGCGGCTTCCCGAGGTCCCCGGGCCCGACGGCGCGTGGGGCTCGCTGGAGGATTGGCATCCGGTGCCCGGAGGAATCACCCAGCCGTTCTTCGATCGGCAAGGCCATCTCTGGTACGGCGCGACAAACGGCCTGGCGCGCGTCAAGCCGCCCGCGGCCGGCGCCCTGCAGCCCACCGCGCTCGAACGCGTCGCGCCTTCGTCCGGCGGCGTCTCCGGCTACTACATGCTGCGCCTGTTCCAGGACCGCGAAGGCAACGTCTGGGTCGGCACCAACGCCGGGCTGGACCGGTTCCGCAACACGCGCCTGTCGCAGGTGCCCTTCCACGAGGCGCCAGCCGCGGTCTCCATGGCGGTCGACTCGTCCGGGCGGCCTTGGTTCTCGGCGCATGAGCAGGCGCTCTTCCGCTACGGCTCCGGCCTGGAACGCGTCGACACCGGCGTGCCGGGTGCCCCCACCTACATCACCATGGGCGCGCAGGGCGAGCGCTGGCTGGGCTATCGCAGCGGTCTGCGGGAATGGAAGGACGGCAAGCTGTCGCTGCTGCTGCCGCCCGGGCTGAAGAGCTGGGATTTCTCCATCATCAACCTGCACGTCGACCCCAAGGGCGTGGTCTGGCTGGTCTCCAACGGCGTGGGCTTCTTCCGCTACGACCACGGCACCTGGGAACGTTTCCACCAGCGCGCCGGCGTGCCGAAAGAGCCGCCGGTGAGCCTCGGCAGCGAAGCGGACGGCACCGTGTGGATCGGCTACCTGCGCGGCCGGCTGCTCCGGGTGCGGGGGGACGAGCTGCGGATGTTCACGGCCGAGGACGGGCTGCGCATCGGCGCCGCCAAGTCGATCACGACCCGTGGCGCCCACGTCTGGGCGGGCGGCGACACGGGCATCCAGCGGCTGGATCTCCCCGGCATGCCGCTGCTTCAAGCTCGCGACGGCGCCGCGCTGCAAGGCATCACCGGCATCGTCGAGACCGCCGGCGGTGATCTGTGGCTCAACGGGCTGACGGGCATTTCCCACATCACCGCGGCGGAAGTCCAGCGAGCGCTGAGCGACGCGGCCTATCGCGCCGCCGTCACGCGTTACGACACGCTGGACGGCCTGCCTGCGTTCGCCGAGCAGGCGTGGCCCTTGCGCACCGCGATGGAGACGCCGGATGGCCGGCTGTGGTTCTCGTCGACGAACGGGGTCGTGACCCTCGATCCCGCGGCGATCCGCCGCAACGATCGCCCGCCCGAGGTCTTCCTGCAACGCGTCGCCACGCCGGAGCAGTCCTTCCTCGATGTCAGGCAACCGCTGCTGCTGCCGCCGGGAACGCGCGACCTGACCCTGGCCTACACGGCCCCCAACCTGGCCATCCCGGAGCGCCTCCGTTTCCGCTACCGGCTCGTCGGCCTGGACAAGACCTGGCACGAGGCCGAGGCGCGACGCAGCGCGTTCTATACCAACCTCGGTCCGGGGCGCTATCGCTTCGAGGTGGTGGCGAGCAATGAAGACGGCGTCTGGGGCACGACCCCGGCCGTCGCGGACATCGAGATCCAACCGACGCTCACGGAGCGGGCGGAGTTCCGCGTCGGCATCGCGTTGGCGGTGCTGGTCGTCGTCGGGTTGCTCGTGCGTTGGCGGACGCACGCGACCGCGCGCGTCGAGCAGCAGCGTCTGCGCGTCCGTTTGGAGGAGCGTGTGCGAGTCGCCCAGGACCTGCACGACACGCTGCTGCAGGGCTTCCTCGGACTGGTGCTGCGCATGCAGGCCGTGGCCCGCGCGGCGCCGCGGCAGGAGCCCGTGCGGACGGGCGAGGAGCTCAATCAGCTGATGGAGGTCGCCGACCGCCTGCTGGTGGAAGGACGCGACCGGATCTCGGACCTCCACCGACCGTCGGTGGGGGGTCCGCTGGAGGAGATGCTGGCGACGCTCGGCCAGGATCTGTCGAGGCACCACGGGTTGGCGTTCGAGCTGCTCGTCGAAGGGGCGACGCGCGCGCTGGGGCGGGATCTCCGGGATCAACTGGGGCTCGTGGTGCGGGAGGCGCTGTTCAACGCGTTCCAGCATTCGAAGGGCACGCGCGTGAAGGTGACGGTCGACTACCAGGCGAAGGATCTGGTGGTGCGCGTCGAGGACGACGGCGTGGGCATCCCGGCGGACGTCCTCGCCGCTGGTGCGCGCGCGGGGCACTGGGGCTTGCCCGGCATGCAGGCGCGAGCAGCGCAGGCGGGGCTGCAAGTGACGATCACCAGCGCGGCGGAACAGTCCACCTGCGTGACGGTGCTCGTGCCAGACGCCTTCGTGTAACGCTCGCCGCAGACGCCGATACAGGTCGTCCGCGCCTGACCGTCGGGATTCCTTACAGTGACTGTTTCAGCGTGGAAACACCGCTTCGAGCTAGGGATTGCAAAAGCGATCCATCGCGTTGATTCGCCGAAATTCTTCCCTGTATCTTTTGAAACTGGCACAGGAAATGCGCGCGTGACGATTTTCTTGGAGAGTCGCCATGCAACGAAAAGTTCGAACGTTTGGCCAGGCGCTTGCCGGCTTCCTTGCGGGTGCTGCGATGTTGATGTGGGGCGGAGCCGCCCACGCGGACGTGGTCTACAGCTTCACTGCCAATTCCTCATACAACGGTTTTGGCACGGGCGCGTTCACCTTCACGGTGCCCACGTTCATCAGCACGCCTGACCACATCCCGCTGGCGAGTCTGGACTCCTGCACGTCCTCGACGGGGACCTGCGGTGCCTCGCAAGGTTTCCTGTCCATGTCCGGATACGACACCGTGGGCTTCATGCCCGACAACTCCACGACGATCTTCTACTACTTCGACGCTGGGGTGTTCTCTCAGTTCGGCACCTTCGAAACGGTGCTGTTCGGAAGTGACCAGCACGGCACGTTGACGATTGCCTCCGTGGACGCGGCGGATGTGCCCGAGCCGGCGAGCATCGCGCTGGCTGTGATGGCGCTGGGCGCGGTGGGAGCGGCTCGTCGCAGACGCGTTTGAGACTCAGCAGTCATTGATTGAATGAGACCGGCCTTTGAGGCCGGTTTTTTCATTCGAGACATCAGGGACGCGGACACCGATCGCAGGATCGGCGCCGGAATTGCACGGCGCTTTTGACACACCGGGGTCCATGCTGCGTCCGATCGGGACTTCGAACTTTGATCCATATCAAAAACTTCCGGTGATTCGTTCCTTGGAGGGAAGGCGGGGATGGCCTCCCACCTTTGAGGGTCAGGGCTTGTCAGTTCACCCTCTGCCCCGACATCTCTTGTCTCGGGCTAGCGTCCTCAAGGACTCTGAGGTCGATGGGCGTGCAGAGCGATCAGATCCGATTGATCGCTTCCCCATCGGTCCTGCAGTGCGGCGGCTCGCGTTACAGTGCTACTGCGGGGGAGCTGAAAATGAAGAAGCTACGGTTTGAACAACTGGCCGAACGACATCCCATCGACCCTGCGCAGTTGCAGGGATATGCGAACGCCGCCAAGGTTCGACTGGAGGCGCATCATCGGCCTCCAGTGAACTTTGAAGTCTCTACCAAGGGAGAAACGACGCTGTTCCAGGTCGCCTGGCAGCCGATCGAGGACATGCAGCGGCGCTCATACAACAACCAAGACGACGCGGTCCGTGACGGCGCGTACGTCATGGCGTTTGCTGCGGTCGAAGAAGTCGAGGGCTTGGTCGCAATCGGCCGCGCCGAGACGAAGACCGGGGCTGACTACTACGTTGCACCGCTTGGCACCGCTCCAGAGGACTTCGAAGAAGCCTTACGTCTGGAGGTCTCGGGCACCGACGGCGGGACGGCCGCGACGTGCCGAGCTCGCCTCAAGCAGAAGCAAGAGCAAACCCGGCAAGGCAGCGGCAGCGAGCCAGCGCTGGCGGCCGTCGTCGGCTTCAAGCAGCGACTGATACTCGTTGAGCGGGCGTAGTCATGACGGACTGGCTCACCCATCACCGAGAGAGCGAGGCTCTCGCCGCAAAGGCGCATGAGCATGTCCGCTTCGGAGAACAAGCTACGGCCGAGGTCGTCTTCCGACAGGCGGCAGAGGCAGAGGAGGCAGCGCTTGCGATGCTGGGCCGCTCCAAGCCTCGAACTCTGGGGATCACAGCCGTCAGCGCCGTGGCGCTGTACTACAAGGCGCGCAGCTTTGAAAGGTCAATGGCGTTGGCGCACCAGTACCTCGCCTTGCCGGAGATCGTCGGATCTGCGCGAGCACAGCTCGACGACCTGCTCCTGACCTTGTACGCCGAGCGAGAAAAAACTCGGATGCAGGGCCAGTTCCTTCCCGGCTCTGTGACCGTGTCGGTGAAAGGTGGCGAGGTACTCCGTGGAGCCGCTCCGCTCGACCTGGTCGTCGAGAAGGTCAAGACGCTGCAGTCAATGTTTTACCGGGTGATCGAATGGCAGTGGAAGAAGCCTTTGAGGCGCCACGGCAGCCCCACCAAGGACATTACCGGTACCTTCCAGCCATGGCTTGTGCAGGAACCTGCCGGCAGCTTCCAGTTCTCGGTCGCGGTCAAGGTCAGTGATCAAGAAGACTGGGTGACGCCGGCACAGATGGAGGCTGCGGATATCGCCAAGAAGTTCTTGGATGTGGTCGTCACGCTCTCAACGGATACGGACGGCGATGCGAGCCGAGCCCTCATTCCGGAGGACGACTACCGCGGCACCTTCAGAAAGCTGCTTCGCAACCTGACTCCTACAGGTGACGAGTTCGAGTCCCTCGTCATCAAGTCCAAGGACCGAGAAGGCGTTGATGTGGCCCTGGACCAATCGACTCGGCCAAAGCTTGATCAAGTCATTCGGTCCGAACGCCCCGTCGCGGACGCAGCAGCCGGCGAAGCGCCGGCGGAGTTTCTTGGCGTGCTTCGAGCGCTTGACCTCGACAAGGATTGGCTGAAGGTCGAGCTCGAAAAGGGAAAACAAGTCGAAGTGCAAGGCGTTGCCCAAACGGTCGACGACGTCATTGGTCCGATGGTCAACAAGAAGGTGCTGCTTACGGCAATTCGCGGCAAGTCCGGAGTGCTGCGCTACGTCGACATCCAACTTGCTCCCTGAAAGATCTGGTTTTCTAAGCGGTAGCCCTCTCCTCTTCTCGGATCACAAGCTCGCTTGTATGTCGCCTAGAAAGCTCCTTGTTCTGGACCTCGACGAAACGCTCGTCCACGCGACGGAGATTGAGCTTGAGCATCCGGAGGATTTCCGCGTCGGCCCGTACTTCGTGTACCGGCGGCCACATCTGTCGACGTTCCTCGCGGCAGTGCTGAAGGACTTTGATGTGGCCGTGTGGACGGCGTCCGGGGAGATCTACGCAGAGGCTGTCCTTGAGCAGCTGTTCAAACCGGGCGACTTGAAGTTCGTGTGGTCGAGCCAGCGCTGCACCACCGCGCGCGATTGGACGACCGGGAACTACACGACCATCAAGAACCTCAGCAAGCTCAAGCGGCAAGGCTACGCAATGAGTTCCATCATTGCCGTGGACGACACGCCGTCCAAGTACGCGCGAAGCTATGGGAATCTGGTGACGGTCAGTGAGTTTCTCGGCAGTCCGGATGACAAGGAACTGCCATTGCTGGCGACGTACTTGCGCTCTCTTCTGCCCGAACCGAACGTGCGGACCGTCGAGAAGCGAGGGTGGCGGACCAGAGCAGAGCTTTCCTCCGATGTCGGAATCGGGCAAGCCTGAAGACCTGGATACATCGAGGCGAGGTGGACATCCTCGCCGCGCCAGCGTGACCTGTCTCTGCATGCCTGAGCATTGGCCCTAGATGCGAGGTGCTCAGCCATGGCTGTCACCTCGCCGCCGCAGCACTCGCGCTCAAGCCACCACCTTCCTCAGATCCTCATCCACGGCGCGCTCCACCACGCCGAGCATCCCGAGCGCTTCGCGCAGGGACTCCTTGACGGCGGTAGCCACGTGCTTGGCCGGATCGCACTCGGCGGTGTTGTCGGCGAGCAGGGACAGCATCGACGCGCCGCTCACCAGCAGAGCGCGCAGATTGGCCAGTGCGGAGCCGGTCGTCAGATCCGCCCGCAGGCAGATGGCATCGGAGCCCAAACGCGGCCCGAAGATCTGCGGCTCGGTCATGCCCCAGCCGTGCTGCAGGCTGATCAGCGTCTGCTGATCGCAGCCCGCCAGAGGATGCCGAGAACGCATCGGCTTGTCGGACTCGTCGATGCGTGCTTGTTGGAAGCTAGCCATGTCGTACCTCACTCAAGGTTGGCAGCCACCGGCTCCGACGTTGAAGGCGACATGCCATCGGATCGAGCGGAGAGGTGGGCGAGATGTCAAAAGCACGGCAATGACGTGATGGCCGTCCTCGCGGAGAGGCCCATCTCGCCCCTTGATCGAGACATCAGGGACGCGGACACCGATCGCAGGATCGGCGCCGGAATTGCACGGCGCTTTTGAAACACCGGGATCCATGCTGCGTCCGATCGGGGCTTCGATCTTTGATCCATATCAAAGACTTCTGGCGATTCATTCCTTAGAGGGAATGCGGGGGATGGGCTCCCACTTTGGAGGGTCAGGCCTTGCCAGATCGGACTGGAGTCGCCTCGGCCCGGCGCCGTGGCGACTGCGAGGACGCCTATCGTTCAAGGCCCCGCCTTCGTCACCACCGGACTGGCATTGAGGAACCCCCACACGAAGTCGACCTGCAACACATCCAGCGTGCCGATGCCGTTGTCGTTGTGGAACCACGCCGGGTTGGGCGTGCCGTGCACGCTCTGTGCGTAGCCGTACTCCGACAGGTTCTTGCTGAACACGCTCAGGCGGAGGAAGTTCGCCTTGCCCTGGTCGAGGTGGATGCCGGCGCGGGCGTGGCAGGTGGCGCAGCTCACGCGGTTCATGAAGCCCGCCTCGGTGATGGAATTGCCCAGCAAGGTCTCGCGGCCCATCGGGTTGGTGAACTCCACCTGTGATCCCTTCAGCCGGTAGCTGCGCCAGGCCAGGTCCGCCACCGCCGGCTGATCCTTGTCGGCGCTGCGGGTCGTGCCGATGCCCAGGCTCTTGAACACCTGGTCCAGCCCGGGGTTGACCGCTTCCACCGGATACAGCTTGTCGGTATCGAACACTTTGGACCTCGACATCACCAGATCGTCCGACTTCACGTGCGGCGCCACGTAGTTGCGGGCCACGCCTGCCGGCAAGGGGTCGGTGGAACGGTAGCCATAGGAGTCGTTGCAGCCGATGTAGTCGCACCGGCCGGGCATCGCGATGTGCTCGAAGGTCGTCCACACCCAGTTCGGGATGTCCTTGGACGAGATGTGGAACGCCATCAGGTAATGGGTGCCGGTCAGCCGGCAATTCACCTTCGGCGCACCCTTCTGGGTGTACTCCACCGCCGTCGTCATCTTCTGCGTGATGAACGGCTTGTCCGTCGAGTTGCTGATGCCCAGCTCGCGCGCAATGCCCTCGTACAGCCAATTGCTCTTGATCATGATCGCGTCCGACGGGAAATCGATCTTGCTGAGCCTGGCGGGCTGGCCCTGGCCGGCCGAGCGACTGTCCGCGGCGTACGGGGCGTTCTTCCTCTGGTTGGCGTCATTGGCCGTGAAGACGGCCGCGACCCCGTCGCTGTTGTAGAGGTTGTTCGCAAACAGGTACTCGTGGAAGGCGCGGTTGCGGATGGTGACCTCCGAATTGGTCTGGCGGACCACCCGGCCGATGCTTTCGTAGGTCTTGGGCACCAGTTGCTTCAGCACCGAGGCCGGGCACTCGGGCGTCTCGGCCGCCTGCGACGCCCGCAGCTGCGACAGCTTCAGGTTGGCCACCATCTTGTCCAGGTCGTCCGGGTTCTCCAGCGCCTGCAGGTGTTGCGTCAGCGCGGGGCGGCCGGTGCGGTGTGTGGGAATGGTGGCCTTCAAGGCGTTGACCGAGCCGCGGGCGGCGTTGCCGGGGAAGATGGGGCAGTGGGCCGGGTCGTTCTTCGGCGAGTTGGGTGCGCAGCAACCGGTGGTGACCGTGGCCGAGCACAGCGGCCAGGGCTCCTGCGGCCAGTTCTGCGCCTCATCGGCCCAGTCACTCCAGAACTTGTCGCGCACCACCGTGGCGAAGAGGCGCCACGACGTCATGTCGGGGCAGGTGATCGCCGGATTGCTGACGCGCGGGTCGACGGACCACTTGCCGTCCCGGTCGACCGTCATCGCGCAATGCTCGTTGTCGCGCACGTCGGCCAGGAAGTACATCGAATAGTCGATGCTGTTGGGCTTCTTCGCCTGGGCGTGGGCGGCCGGCGGCAGCGCGATTGAAAGACAACAGGCGAGCACGCCGGCTGTCAGGCGCTGCCATCTCGGTGCGATGAGGTGGGAGGGAGGAAAGGTCGGTTGGATTGCCACGATGCGACTCCTCGGAGAGTTGACACGGATGCCGAACTGCCGGAACACAATAGGTCGACGGCAGGCGCTTCTGGAATCAGCAGGGAGCTGATTTCCGCCTCAGCATTTGCGACTGAGGCATTCAAAGGGCCCCTCCCCTCGTGCTTCAGTCCATCGCGCGCTCCACCACCCCCAGCATTCCTGGCATTCCCGGCCCTTTGCGCAGCAACCCTTTCACCGTGTTGCCCGACGAGGTCGGTGCTGCGCTTCTCGCGGTGATGGAGAGGGCCAGGACTTGCCTGCTGGCCGGACTGTTACGCCCAATGTCGAGGACGGAGTCGCCGGCCACTAAGATCCACGAAGTTCGATTCACGCCACTGCGGCCATCTCATGGATCTCTTCAGCGTTCTCTGGGAGTGGGACAACTTCGACGAGCCGCGGCGGCTGCAGGCGTATTTCCGCCTGGGCGACATCCTGGAAGCGCTGGCGTCCCCGGCGGAGATTCAGGCCAACCTGTACTCCGGATGCCCATACTGCGAATTGGCATCGGCCTACCGGTCGTCCAGGGAAGACTACGAGTGGCACTGCGAGGCGCTCTATCCGCCATCGCTGATGGCGTCGCTCGACCGGATTCAAGCCGCCTTGGACGTGCCATGCGATTGCTTCGATTCCCAGATCTTCACGGGCGACTCCTGGAGTCTGATCCGTTCGCTTGCAGTGAAGGCGAAGGAGGAGATGAAGTGGGAGGAAGCCTTGACCTCGCGTGAGTTCCTGGGTTGCCGACCGTGACCCGGCCGGCAAAGGTGTCACGCTCACAATCTCCCCTTTCCCTTGCGTGCGCGTGGATAGCTCGGCGGCTCGGTCGCTCGACGGGCACTTGGAGTACACGATTGCGTGCCATCCCGAATCGGACAGCTTCGACGCCATCGCGGGGACTCTAGGCGTCATTTTTCGAGGCAAGGAGGGGCTGGTGCTGGCCCCGACAGATCTGGTGTGAGCACTGCACGGCATCGACCGCGGCAGGTGGGAAGTGGCTTCCGTCCGGGACCCGATAACAATAGAGAGAGACGCCGCGCAAGGCGCCCGTCCATCACCGATCCCCTCGCCCTTGTCCCAGCCAAAACTACCGCCCTTCGCCTTCCTTCCGCGCCGCGAACTGGCCGGCAATGAACGCGACACCTTCATTGCCCGGCGAGATCGCCTCTTCACCGCCTGCACGCCGCAGGAGCAGCACCTGCTCGTCGCGTGGGCGCGTTGGTACGAGCGGAACGATCCGGAACTGCTCACGCGTCCTAATGTGTTCAGCCGCGCCCAGCGGATCCGCAGCGCTGAGATATTCCTCCCGCTGCTGCGGCTGGCGCTCAAGCAGGAGGCGGAAAAGCCGCCGGGCGCGCTCGTTCGTGGCTTGGCGACCATCGGCGACCTGATCGACCGATGGGAAGCACGCCGCAGCAGGTTCGCCCAGGAGCGATTTTTCCGGCATGTCCAGGCAGCGTTGCGCGAGGCTTCCCCCGAGGCGGCGATGGGCGCCGTCCACGTGCTGCGGACGCTCCCGTTGCATGTGGGCGTCGGACACCCACGGGGTGGTCCCGATTCCGACTTCGCGAAGGGGTTGGTCGCGCTCACTGCTGAATGCGCGAGGGACCGCAGGTCTCCGGCTGCCAATCGGCTCGCCGCGCTGCTGCGCTGCTCGCAGTGGTCGACGGAGTTCTCGACGCCCCTTCACCGCCCACGCGACCTGGGACTGTTGAGGTGGCATCTGCTGCTGGCGCGTATCCAGGAAGATCCCGCTGGTGCAGGTACGGCCTACGACGAGATGAGCGATCAGAACACGACGGCCTATCCCTTGAGTGACATGGATCTGTTCGGGGAACCGATGCTGAGCCAGGAACTGGCGACGGCGCTGTTTGTCTCTCGGCCGGAAGCCGCGGCCACGCTGATGCAACGATCGCTGTTCAGCAGCAGGTCCACCGTCGAGCGGGCCGCCACGGAAGACGATGCTGCACGAGACATTCGGCGCATTCTTGATGAGGCGGGCGAGACGCTCGCCGAGTGGGTGCTGGCCGACGGCGCGTTGTCACCGAACGCGGCCTTGTCGGCATTGCGTGCTCTGTTCCGCGACGGCGACCCATCGAAGTCCTACTGGCCCCTGCTGCCGCGACGGACGGCCGAGCTGCTGCGGAACTTGGCGCCGGCGGACCGGCATCTTGAAGTCAATGGGTGGATGAACGTCGCCCTGTACGAGCCCGCCGACAGCGCGCTCGGCCTGCAGGCCGTTGCCTGGCTGGGTCGACGCGCGCAGGAGCTTCTGAGCAAAACCGACGGTCTGCCTTTTGCCGGCGGCTCTTCGCTCATCGAATTTCTCGAGAACACCGTAGAGCGGCTGGACGATTCGATGTTGAGCGGACGGAACTGGCGCCTGCCGGCGCCAGCCGACCACACGATATACCGGATCGTCGACGCGGGCTTGGACGAACTGGTCGCGCGGCGTTCGACCGACCACCCGGAGCGATCGCTGCGGGATCGCGGCAGCCTGATCCGCAATGCGCCGCATGAAAGCCTGATCCGCAAACACCACCTTCTGTTTCGACATGAATTCGCGGGCAAAGCGCGAGCGTTTCCGGAGGACGCGGGACTGGCGCTGAAACGGATCGCGCAATACAGCGAATTCAGCCAGATCGACGACCGGATCTATCGACTGGACCTGTGCAAGGAAACCTTCAAGGAGTTGCTGCCGTCGCTGGAAGCGATTTCTCCGAAGGATGCAGCCGTTGCCCGCGAAGGGAAAGACTGGGATACGCGTGAAGGGCCGTTCGAAGACTTCGATGACTGACACCAGTGCTGCGCCGCTGGCGGATCCGGGCCGGAGACCCAGCAAGACGCCGAACGTCCGGTTCTGCAGCGGCGCATACAGCCTCAGCCAGAAACCGACATCCGCTTTGCAGCGGAAGCAGCCATTAAGGGCCTACCATCGGGTTTTCAACGCTCTTCGAGGTTTGAGGCATGAAACTGCCGACCACGCTTGCGCTCGGCGTTGTCGTAGCGCTGGCAGGATGTGCGCATCCGTCCGGCCGCAGATCAATGAATGCGTCACCGGTTTCCGAAGAGGTACAGGTCATCGCTCAGGTCTGTGTGCCCGGGGGGCTGAGCCCCGAGTTTCGCCAGCACATCGGAGTAAGTGTCGTCACGCCTTACTCCGTTCTGAGTGAAGGCCAGAAGGCCACTGGCCACACGAGTACAGAGCAGCCGGTGTTCGAGTTCTACACTGCGAAGCCAAAGGAACTTCGCGCTATCCTGGTCTGGTTGATGAAGGTTGACGGCATCCGCAGCGACCCTTTTCTGTTCGATCCGCCAAAGCATGTTGATTCCGACAGTTGGTCTTCATGGAGTGATGCATCGGCTGTGGCCATGGAAAACAACGGTTGGGGCGTTGGTACAGGAATGGTGAATGGCGTGAAGCCAAAACGGATGCCTGTCCCCTCGGGGTCTCCAGTGATCCGCTATCGACTCATGACGTTCAAGCGCTACTTGGAACTTGCAACACAACGCCGAGCAAGTGCATTGGACACAGACCTTCCGCGCTGCGACGCCCCAGGCGCCGGGCAGAGTGATCCGCGGGAGCCCACTCCGCCGATGAGTCGTTAGGAGAGGCGTGGACGGGAAGCAGTATGGGGCGCCAAGCGCTCACGCGCCAAACTGGCGCTGGAGGGCTCGGATCCGGCGCGAGGATCCGACGTCCGCTTTCAGCCTGAAGCGGTCGACACTGATTCGGCCGGACGAGGAGCATCCCGTCCTCACCCACCATCCTTGGCCGCGACCACTCTCAAGAACTGAGCACGGTATTCAACCGCCCGCTCCTGCAACCCCACCACCTCAGCCGCCTGCTCAAGGATTCGCCAGAACGCTGCCTTCGGTTTCCCCGCGGCGCCCGTTTGAGCGAGCTCGGTCATCCACGCGATCAGCGCAGGCTCCGATAGCAGCTCCAATGTCTGCGCCAATTGCACTTGCTCCGGAATGTGCTGGGGAGTGGGCATGCCCAGGTAACCGGCCGCAGATCGCAGGTGGGCGTGCATCGTGAGAAGTCGCGTGATCCTCCCGACGTCGATGCTCATTCGTCGCGCACTCCGACGGCCAACGTGCCTTCCACGATCTCGCACGCGATCACGAACTGCCTTCGCTGCGAGAGTCGAAAAGCGAATCCGACTTCAACCTTCGCCATCTTGCCTCCGCATGGATTTGGCCTTGCCTTCGCGATAGATGATCCACCCCGAGAGGGCCATGCTGCCGATCATCCAAGCCAGGAACGGAAGGTGCAGAACGCCCATCGCAGTCACGCCTGACTGCAGATGAGCCCGATGAAAGACATACGCCAGCCCCCAGAACACAAATGGCATGAACGGTGCCGGGAAGATCGAGACCCCGCCAGGATGATTGCGCGACCGGTATTCAAGGGCGGTCGCCACCGGCGCGAGCCACCAAGCGATCGTCGAAACGAGCAGCACTTGCAGGTGCGTCATCGCCGTCACATGCTCACCAGCACGATCATCAGGCTGTAGACGAGGATCGCTCCCCCTGCGATGAAGAGCAACGCCACCGTGCGCCACGTCGCAGCACCAACACCGAGCGCATACGTCCCGCGCAACTGCGCGAACATATGCATCGGCGGCACCACCATCGCCAGCAGGACCGCCACGCCCGCGAACCCGAAGTACCCGCAGATCGCCACCGCGCTCATCAGCAACGCCATCGCCGACAGCGAGTACAGCGAGAACACCGCATGGTCGAACATGCCGAATCGCCGCCGCGTCACCAGCAGCAGCCACAGGAACGGCAGCGAGATCGGCATCAGCAGGAACGCGAACTTGGCCGCCGCGCCCTTGATCTTGTAGAGCGCGAGTTCCTTGTTCTCCATCGCATGCTTGAGCTTGCGCTCGAAGACCGGCATCCCTGACGTGCCTTCGATCTGCAGCATCGGCCCTTCCGCCTTGCTCAGCGCGCGGTCGATCCTGCCGTCGATGCCGGGCGCGGACAGCCACGGCAGATACCGCGCGAGCGAGGCGCGCACCTGCTGCGCGGCGGCCCGCGCGGCCTCGGGATTCTTCGCGGCCTGCTGAGGGTCCAGGAACAGCTGCGCCTGCTCGATCCCCGCGACCTCCATCCGTTGCTCGGCAATAGCCGACTCGACGCGGCGGCGCGACGCATCACTCGCCGGCAATGCGGCCAGTTGCGCCTCCAGTTCGCCCAGCTTTGCGCGACTGGCCTCCAACGTCTGGTCCAGCTTGTCGAGCTGAGCCGAGTTCAGACTTCCCCCCACCGTCACGGTCGGGCTGGTCAGCGAGAACACGAGGAACATCACGAAGAGCAGGAACAGCAGCAGCGCCAGCGGCGAGACGTAACGGACGCGTCGGCCGTCGATGTACTCGCGGGTCAGCTTGCCCGGCCTCAGCATCAGCATCGGCAAGGTGCGCCAGGCCTTGGTCTCGAAGTGAAGAATGCCGTGGAGGAACTCCTCCACCAGATGCGCCAGCGAGCGGTGGACGTGGGCGGCCTGGCCGCAGCGGTGGCAGAACGCGCCTTGCAGCGGCGCGGCGCAGTTGGCGCAGGCCCCGTGCGCATGCTTGGAGGCATCGGCCTCCGCCCCTGCCCCGTTGCCGCCGGCGATCTCCTGAGCAACGGCGGCGCCCGCCAGCATCTCGCCGGCCGCCTCGACTTGGATACTCATGACTCCCCTACCCCGACGAGCGCCGCGACTCGCGGCCACGGCGCGAAGTATCTCTTCCGCACCTCAACTCGGATGGTCGGCAAAACCCGCCGTCGACCTGCCGTCGACCCGCCTCGACGGCCTCGCTCCCCGGCCCTCGGCGGCACGGTGATACTCGCCACTGCCCCTGACCTCCGGAGATGTCATGCCGTCAGCGAGAAAGAAGAGGATCACCTCGTGGCTGATCGCCTCAGCGGTGGTCGGCTTCACCGCACTGCTGATCGCCATCCGTCCCTCCCCTGAGGAGCAACAGGCGGCCTGCGCGAAGCAATGTCTGCCGCGGCAAGGTACCTGGGCGCCTGACCCCGATGAGGCAGCCCGGGACACATCCCGACGGGGCACCCCTGCCGCCTGCACCTGTCACTGACGTCCCGCACCTCCGCTTCACCTCACTGCCGCGTTTGGCCAAGAGTCATTTGCGCCCTCCCCGCCAACCCGGCAACATGGGCCGCTCGCCGCCGGACTTCTCCGCGGCGCCCTGCAGGGAGCTTCACATGGCACGTGCCGCCGTTCCTGGTCCTCTCGGGTTGGACGTCGCCCGGCTGATGTCCGATCCGGGCACAAAGTGGCTCGGCGACTCGCCGCGCCCCGGCCCCGTGGGCTTGGACGCGTCCGCCGGCGACAACTGGATCCTCGTCGCCGCCGACTTCACCCCGCCCGCCAGCGCCCCGTACGTCCCCGCGCCGCAGAAGCCCATCGCCACGCCCGACGGCGAAGCCCGCGCCCTCACCGCCGGCGAGATCGCGATGGCGCGCCTGCTCTTCAAGGACGCGCTCGACTACACCGTCATCAAGGTCCACAAGGACGAGTACCTGCCCTTCGGCCTGCAGCCCGACGACACCGCCATGACGCCCAACGGCGAGATGTACTTCAACAAGGCCTACTTCAAGGAAGACTTCTCCCAGGGCGAGGACGGCGACAAGCACTGGTTCATGCACGAGATGGTCCACGTGTGGCAACACCAGCTCGGCTACTGGGTCCGCCTGCGCGGCGCGATCCGGATCGGCCTGTCCTACAAGTACGAGTTGAAATCCGGCCAGACCCTCGGGGACTACAACATGGAAGCCCAGGGCGACCTGCTCGCCGACTACTTCGCGCTCAAGCACCTGGCTTCGCCCGATGCCATGAGCCAGCGGCAATACGCCAAGAGCCTGCCCCTCTTCGAAGAGGTGCTCAAATCCTTCATCGCCAATCCCGCCGACAAGGCCAACCTGCCCTGAGCCCGGAGCCCATGACGTCCATGAAGTCGATGAAGTCGATGAAGACGCTGAAGCCTCTGAAGCCGATGCTCCTGCTCGCGCTGTCCGCCTGGATCTGCTCGGCCTGCGCCACGTCCCGCCGCGGCGAGGCCGAGGTCCGCATGGAAGGCGGCAAGCCCTGTTTCACGCTCACCGCCAAGGAAGTGAAGCGCGATCCCGGCGTGAGACTGCAGGCGGTGATCGTCTCCGATGCGTCCTCCAAGCCGGTGGCCAAGGTGTGGTCGATGGGCGTGGATCCTGCCCAGGGCGCGCCGATGTCGAACGCCAGCTGCATCGCCTACGGACAGACGCCGCCCGGCGCGGAGACCAGCACGCCGCCGGCACCGCTGCAGCCCGACCGCGTCTATCTGGTCTATCTGAACGGCCGCCCGTCGGATCCGTCCGATCCGACGCATGGCTACGGGGCCAAGTTCTGCCTCGCCGCCGACGGCGCACAGGGTCAACGGCTGATCCCTTTGAAGCCCGGTTCCCGCGAGTGGATCGAAGAGGTCTGCCGATAACGACAGGCAGGTGGAAGGCTCGTCCCGAGAATCCTTCGGCCTCCCAGGCCTTCTGCGTATCAGCGCATCAGCGCATCAGCGCATCAGCGCATCAGCGCGGCAACGCCTCAGCGCATCACCTTCGCCAAGTGGCTCGCCATCATCCCCGCCGCGATGCGCGCGACCTCCTTGGGCTTGAGGCTCTCGTCGAAGAGCATCTCGACCGTCGCGTAGATCAGCTCGACGACGATCCGGCTCGCGAGCTTGAGCTCCGCGCGCTTCGCGCCCGGCAGCGCCTTCACCAGCAGGCGCGTCTGCGCCTCCGTCACCGCCGCGTGCGAGGCCAGCCGCACTTCCTGCAACGCGGGCACGGCCCGCATCGCCCGCATGATCCACACGCCCGCCGGCGTGTCGCGCGTGGCTGCGTAGGTGTCGAGCAGCAGCTCCGCCAGCGCCTCCTCCAGCGCGGGCACGCCGCCCCGGATCACCTCCACCGACATGCGCTTGGCCACGCACTCGTTCTGGCGCTGCATCAGGCGCTGGCCGAGCTCATAGAGCAGTGCGTACTTGTTGGGGAAGTAGCGGTACAGCGCCGGCGGCGACAGCCCCGCGCGCATGCACACCAGGTTGGTGGAGAGCCGCTCGACGCCCACCTCGATCAAGGTCTGCGCCGCCGCTTCGAGGATGCGCTCGTAGGTCTCCGTGGCGCGCTGCTGAGCCGGCAGCTTCTTCCCCGCCAGGGACGGCGGAGCCGCCACGTCAGGCAAGGACTCCGTCGAGGTCTCCGGCAGGGACCCGCGCGCGGACCCGGAGGTCGGCGCGAGCTCTGTCGTGGAATCCGGCGAGGAATCCAAGGCGAGGTCGGAAGTCTTGCGGCGCGTCTGGGGCATGGGCATGAACCGGTGTGAACCGGCATGAACGGGCGTAGGCACTGCGGGATTCTTCCAGGGTTGGCGAGCCCCCCGGAAAGATAGCCATGACTATAAGATCTCCGCTCATCTTCCAACGCATGGTTTGCGCCGAGATGAGCACACTTCCTTTCACGGTTCCTGCGCCCGCCTCGACCAGCACGCGCGGCGCGCAGGTGCTGGCGATCGCCGTCGGCTCGGTGGCGTTGCTGATGCTCGGCCTCCAGCCCCTGCTGCTGGGCGCGCTGCTCGAAGCCGGCCATGTGACGCTCGAAGGCGTCGGGCTGGTGGCGATGGGCGAGATCGTGGCCCTGGGCCTCGGCGTGCTGATCGGTGACCTCGCGCTGCGGGTGCACGCGCTCCGGTCTGTCACCGTCGTGGCCGCGCTCGCCGCGGCGGCGCTGAACCTCGTCACCATGCGGGTTGCGGGCGATCTGGCGCTCGGGCTCGTGCGCGCCGGCGCCGGCGTCGCCGAGGGCCTGATGATCTGGAGCACCACCGCCGTCATCGTCCGCGCCGCCGTGCCGGAGCGCCTTGCCGGGCTTTTCTTCGTGGTGCAGACGCTCGCGCAGTCGGTGCTCGGGCTGGCGCTCGCGCATCTCGTGATTCCCTCGCACGGTTGGCCGGGCGGCTTCGCCGTGCTGGCCGGACTCTGCGGCGCGGCCGCCCTGCTCGCCCTCCTCTTCGCGCGGCCGCTCGGTCCGCTCACGCCAACCGCGAGCCAGGCCGGCATCGGTATGCGCTGGACGCGGCCTCGAGTCGGCACCTTGCTGGTCGTATTCCTCCAGCTCGCCACGCTCGGCGCGCTGTGGGCCTATGCGGAGCCGCTCGGCACACGCGCCGGTTTCTCGCCGCTCGCCGTCCAGACGCTGATCGCCGCCGGACTCGGGATGCAGGTGGTCGGCGGCAGCGTGGGGACCTGGCTCGTGCGCCGCCTGCCGGTGCGTCCCGTGCTGCTGGGATGCGCGGTCGTGCTCGGGCTCTGCGCGCTCGGCATCGCGCGCACAGAGCAAGGCGGCACCACCGCCTTCGCCGCGCTCTGCGGACTGTTCACCTTCACCTGGCTGTTCATGCTGCCCTTCCAGATGGCGCTCGCCTTCCGCGTCGACGGCAGCGGGCGCGTCGCGTCGCTGGTGCCAGCCGCCCAGCTCTTTGGCAGCGCGTTCGGGCCGCTCATGGCCTCGCTGGTCGTCACCGGCGAGGAGGTCGCGCCGGTGCCGCTCGTGGCCGCCGGCTTCGCAGCGGCCGCGATCCTCGCGCTGCCGTTGACGCGCTCGTCCATCCGGCAAGAGGCTGGCTGACTGCACCGGCTGCTGGCCCTCACCCCTGCCCTCTCCCGCAAGCGGGAGAGGGAGTAAGAAGGGCGTGGGCATGACCACGCCTGCGCAAGCGGAAGAAGGAGCCGTACGGTCAGCTCAGTGCATTCTCACTCCCTCTCCCGCGCTGCGGGAGAGGGTGGGGGTGAGGGGCGCGCGCAGCGCGCGGGCTCTACCGCAGAGCTAGAACTTCGGACAGGGTTTCTCCGCAAATCAAATTCGATAGTCATCGCTATACCATAGCCATCACTATCCAATTGACGCGAGGGCACGTCCCTCCGGAGAGGACGCGATGGCTGCTAGACCCGCCCTTTCTCGCCGAACCGCGATCGCCGCTCTCGGCGTCACGCTGTTCACAGCGTTCGTGCAAAGACTGGCGATGGCCATCGGCCCGGACGACGCCAAGGGCCGGTGGCTGAGCGCCGACGGCGGCGCGGTCATCGAGTTCAAGCCCTGCGACGACAAGCCCACCGCCCTGTGCGGCCGCATCGTCTGGGACAAGGACGCCGGCAAGGCGAACGACACCTGCGGCATCCAGATCGCGCAGCTGGACCGCTACGAGAACGAGGCCTGGCGCGACGGCTGGGTCTTCGACCCGCGCGACAGGAAGAAATACAAGGGCGCGCTGCGCGTGAAGAGCGGCGATCTCTACATCCGCGCCTACATCGGGACCGAGATCCTCGGCCAGACCGAGCAGATGAAGCGCGTCGCGGAACTGCCCGCCACGCCGGCCTGCAAGTCCTGAGCGCGCATGCCCCGAACACCAGAACGAGGAGACACGAGATGACCCGCAAGACTCCAGCACTATCCCTGACCGCTTCGCTGTCCTCGCTGGCGCCCCGTGTGGCGCTGTGCGCCGTCGCTGTCGCTGCCCTCGCCCCTCTGGCCGCGCACGCCGACGAGAGCGGCACCGCCACCATGGGCATAGAGACCGAAGTGAAGCTGCTCTCCGACCTGCGCAACCGCGGCGTGTCGGACTCCGGCCGCAAGCCCTCGCTGCAGCTGGGCGTGCAGCTCGCGCATGAGTCCGGGATCATCGGCCTGGCGCAGTTGTCCACCGTCAGCAAGAAGGCTTTCACCGACGGCGACGGGGTCAACCTGCTGCTGGGCACCGGCTACCGCTTCGGCGATCCCGACGGCTGGCACTTCGGCGTGGGCCTGGCCAAGGAGTTCTTCCCCGGCGCGAAGTTCGACGCCCCGCACGGCATCGACATGGAGGCCGGCGTGCCCGTCGACTTCCGCCGCACCCGCTACGACACCGCCTACGCCGTGCTGGAGATCGGCTGGGGCAAGCTCGAAGGACGCATCCTCAACGTGCTCTCGCGCACCTACCGCGGCGCGGACACCGGCGGCGTCTGCGGCCAGATCCTCGTCGCCGCCGTCGATCCCACGCCGGCGCTGGAGTGCTACGCGCGCGGCGACCAGAACTCGCGCGGCAGCCTGCTCTACGACCTGACCTACCGCCATCCGCTCACGCCCACCACCACGCTCAACCTGCACGCCGGCACGCAGAAGATCCGCCACTTCAAGGAGGCCGACTTCAGCGACTATTCGATCGGCGTCACCCACGTGCGCTGGGGACTCAACTTCACCGCCGAATGGGTCGCCACGAGCACCCATCGACCCGAGCTCTTCATGATCCCCGACGGCGACGGCTGGAAGCGCCAGGACAACAACACCGTCGTGGTGTCGGTGTCGCGCAAGTTCTGATGACGTCGTCGGCCACCGCGCCAGCCCCTTCCGCGTCGTCGCATGAGTTCTCCTCGACCGCCGCGCCGCTGGTGCTCGCGGTGGACCTCGGCACCAGCGGCTGCAAGTGCGCGCTGGTGACGCTGGGCGGCGATGTCGTGGCCTGGGCCTTCCGCCCCGTGGCGCTGCACATCGACGGCGCGCGGGCGGAGCAGGATCCGCAAGCCTGGTGGCAGGCCTTGCTCGACGCCGCCGGTGAAGTGCTCGCGCCCGATCCAGCGAGGCGGTCGCGCGTCGCGGCGGTGTGCTGCTCGACGCAGACCGAGGTGACCGTCTGCCTCGGTCACGACGGACGCGCAATCGGGCCGGCCTTCAGCTGGCTGGACGCGCGCGGCGCGGCGGCGATCCGACGCCGCCTGCGCGGACGCTGGCTCAACATCGAGGGCTACGCGCCGCTCAAGCTCTGGCGCTGGCTGCGGCTCACCGGCGGTGCGCCGTCGCTCAGTGGACGCGACGCCGCCGGCCACATGGCCTTCATCCGCGATGAGCAGCCCGCCGTGCACGACGCCACGCGTTGCTTCCTCAACGCGCTCGACTACCTGAACTACCGGCTCTGCGGCCGCATCTGCGCGACGCAGGATTCCATCCTCACCAGCTGGGTCACGGACAACCGCGATCCCTCGCGCATCCGCTATGACGACGGACTGATCCGTTCTCTCGGGCTCGACGCCGCCAAGCTGCCGCCGCTCGTGCGCTCCACCGACGTGCTGGGACCGTTGCTGCCCGAAGTCGCTGCAGCGCTGGGACTGTCTACCTCCACGCCGGTCGTGGCCGGCGCGGTCGACACCTCCGCCGTCGCGGTCGGCGCGGCGGTGCCGGACTTCGAGACGCATCTCTACCTCGGCACCTCCTCGTGGCTGGGCGCGCACGTGCCGACGATGCGGACCGACGTCCGCCACAAGATCGCCGCGGTGCCCTGCGCGGTCGATCAGCGCTATCTCGCGCTCGCGCTGCAATCGACGGCCGGCGCCAACCTGTCCTTCCTGCGCGATCGCATCCTCTACCACCCCGACGAGCTGGCTTCCGACGAGGAACACCCCGCCGTCTACGAGCTGCTCAACAAGATCGCCGCCCGCGTGCCACCCGGCGCGCGCGGGCTGATCTACACGCCGTGGCTCTTCGGCGAACGCACGCCGGTGGATGATCCGCTGCTTCGCGCGGGGCTGATCAACCTCTCGCTGGAACATTCGCGGGAGGACATCTTCCGCGCGTTCCTGGAGGGTGTCGCGCTGAACACACGCTGGATGATGGAGCCCTTCGCGCGGCTGCTCGGGCGCTCGCCCGGCACGATCGCGGCGGTGGGTGGCGGCGCGCAGAGCGACGTCTGGTGCCAGATCCTCGCGGACGTCACCGGCCAGCCCATCCGGCAGTTGGAGCACCCGATCCAGGCGAATGCGATCGGGGCGACCTTCCTCGCCGGCATCGGCACCGGCGCGCTGCGCTTCGACGATCTGCCGACATTGCGCCGCACACGCCGCCTCTACGAACCCACCATCGCACTGAGCAGGCTCTACGGCGACAAGTTCGAGGCGTTCAAAGAGATCCGCGAGCGTCTGGCGCCGCTGTACCACCGACTCAATCGCGTGCCCGCGCCGGGCGCGGTGACAGGCCTGGCGACGGGCGCGGCGGCCGGCCCGGCGAAAGGAGCCGCGACATGAAGCACGAGATCGCGCGCCGACACGTGGTGGACCTCTGCCTGCGCCTGTCCGAGTGCGGCTACTTCGCCGGCACGGGCGGCAACCTGATGCTGCGCATCGACGATGAGCTCGTCGCCGTGACGCCGTCGGCCACGGACTACCTCATCATGCGGCCCGAGGATGTCTGCGTACTGCGACTGGCCGATCTCACAGTGGTCGACGACGAGAGCCACGGTGAACGCAAGCCCTCCGTCGAAACCGGCCTCCATGCACGCGTGCTGCGCGCGCGGCCAGACGTCGGCTGCAGCATCCACACGCACCAGCCGCTGGCGAGCGCCTGCGCGCTGATCGGCCAGCCGCTGATCGTGCCGGAGGTGCATAGTCGCTGGCTAGGCGCCGAAGTGCCCGTCGTCGGCTATGCGCCTTCGGGGACCTCGTGGCTCGCGAGCAAGCTCGCCAAGGCCGTCCGACCTGACCGGCAGGCCTATCTCCTGCGCAACCATGGCATCCTCTGCTGCGCCGCGGACAGCGCCACCGCGCTGGACGCCGTCGAGCGCCTCGAAACCCTTGCCCGCGATCTGCTCGCCGCGCGCATCGACGAACGCGCCCGCCGCGAGCCTGGCCTTCTGGATCGCCTCGTCCCCGTGCGTGATCTGCTGCTTCATCCCAAGAGACCGTGATGTCGACGACTGCCTCCGCCCTGCCCTCCTGGCCCGACACCCACGCGCTCTACGAGCGCTTCGCCGAACTCGTCAACCAGCCGATGCGACCGATCCGGCCGGACGCGATGCCCAAGGTCCTGCGCTGGTTCGACGACCACTGCGCCGGCTCCAAGCGCCTCGCGGAGCAGGCCGCCACCGTGATTCCCGGCGGCGTGCAGCACAACCTCGCCTTCAACCATCCGTTCCCGCTCGCGATCACAAGGGCCGAGGGCGCGTTTCTCACCGACATCGACGGCAACCGCTACATCGACTTCCTGCAGGCCGGTGGACCGACGCTGCTCGGCAGCAACCCGCCCGCGGTGCGCGCGGCGGTGAAGGCGCTGCTCGACGACTGCGGCCCGGTCACCGGCCTGCTGCACGAATACGAGGTCAAGCTCGCCGAGCTTGTCTGCCGCCACATGCCCGGCGTGGAGATGCTGCGGATGCTGGGCTCCGGCACGGAAGCGGTGATGGGCGCGGTGCGGCTGGCCCGCACGTTCACGAAGCGCCAGCGCGTCATCAAGATCGGCGGCGCGTATCACGGCTGGAGCGATCAGCTCGTCTACGGGATGCGCCTGCCCAAGACCGGCCGCATGGAGGCGATCGGCATTCCGCGCGGCGCGACGGCGAACACGCAGGAGTGCCTGCCCAACGATCCCGAGGCGTTGCGACGACTGCTGCGCTGGAACCGCCTGCGCGGCGGCACGGCGGCGGTGCTGCTGGAGCCCTTCGGGCCGGAGAGCGGCACGCGGCCCGTGCATCGCGAGTTCAACGCGCAGGTCCGCGCGCTCTGCGACGAGTTCGGCGCGCTGCTGATCTTCGACGAGGTGGTGACGGGTTTTCGCACCGGCATGGGCGGCGCGCAGGGCTACTTCGGCGTGACGCCCGACCTGACGGTGCTCGGGAAGTGCCTGACCGGCGGATACCCGATGGCGGGCGCGATCGGGGGCAAGCGGGAGATCATGATGTCGCTGGTCGGCGGGATCGGGACGACCTCGCGGCGGGCTTTCGTCGGCGGAACCCTGTCGGCGAATCCGCTGAGCTGCGTGGCGGGCTACCACTCGCTGCTGGAGGTGGAGCGCACCGACGCGCCGGCGGTGGCCGGCCGCGCCGGCGAGCGGCTGCGCGAAGGTCTGGACGAGATCATCCGGCGACGCGGCCTGCCCTATGTCGCCTACAACCTCGGCTCCATCGTGCATCTGCAGACCTCGGGCGTGCTGCTGCTCGACACCAGCAGCCTGTGGAAGCTCATCCGCGTCAAGGATGAGGCGAAGCGCCGCAAGCACATGATGGAGGAGATGGGCGCGGCGTTCACCGCGCACGGGCTAATCTCGGTGGCGGGCAGCCGGCTCTACACGAGCCTGGCCGATACGGACGACGTCATCGACGATGCGCTGAACCGCTTCGACGATGTGATGGCGCTGGTGTGAACGCGGCCGTCGAGAGCGCGATGAGCGAATCCCTCCACCGCGGCGCGGACAAGGATGAGGAGTTCCAGGAGACCTGGCGCGGACTGCGGTTGCGGCTGCTCGCGCGCGGGTTGATGCCCCAGCCTGCCGACAGCGTCTCGCTGCGGGATCCCGCCAGCGGCAGGATGTGGTGGGGAACGGCGGCGGACGCGTCCATGCAGGCCGTGTCCATCCGGTCCGGTGCGTCGGAGTTCTCGATGCTCGCGGCGACCGCAGCGTCTGCGGCGACCCCGGCGACTTCGGCGGCATCGCCCTTGGCAACGATCGCCGCGATCGCGTTGCATCGCACGGTCTACGAAGCGCGGAAAGACGTCTGCGCCGTACTCATCGGCGGCGGGGCGTTCTGCCGGCAGATGGGCGCTTTCGGCGGATGGATGCCGTCGGTCTTCGATGAACAGATCCGACAGCTCGGCCACATGGCGCGGCCCACCGAGGATCTGTCGCAGCTGCCTGCCGCGCTGGCCGACGGCGGCAACGTCGCGCTGCATGCGGGTCAGGTCTTGCTGCTGGGCATGACGCCGTCGCGGCTGGCGCTCAACGCGGAGCTCTTCGAGAAATGCGCGAAGGCCTGGGTGCCGGCAACGGCCGCCGGCGCGAAGCTGCGCACGCTGCCGTGGATCGTCCGCCACGTCGCCAACGGCAGGCTCATGAAGGAAGAGGCGCGAGCGCGGGAGCAGGTGCGACGAGGGCTGAGGCCCGAGGAGACGCGCGGGTACTGAACGGCGTGAGGACTGCACCGGCCCCGCGCGCTGCGCGCGCCCCTCACCCCTGCCCTCTCCCGCAAGCGGGAGAGGGAGCAAGAGGGTGCCCTACTGCGGCCAGGCCGCACCGACCCAATCGCTCCACGTCTTCAGCCGCGCCGGCTCGATGCCCGTTCCCAGCTCCTTCGTCTTGATCAGCCCATAGCGCACGATCTGATCGGTCCGCGCGCCGAAGGGCAACTGCACCGATCCCTTGCCGTCGCTCGGCAGCGGGTTGATGGCCCGGTCCAGGCAGAAGCGGAAGCCGGTCGTCTCTTCCGGCTCGCCGGCGATCAAAGCGTTCGGATCGCACCGCCGCCACGCCGACACCGGCTGCGTCGCGTAGAGCTGGTTGAACATCTGGATGCTGCCGTTGAGCGCCATCTTGTACAGCCCCGGCTGCAGCGTGTCGTACAGCCGGTAGCGCGACTGCGGCGAGGTCGAGTTGTAGGCCTCCCCCCCATCCACATACAGCGTGGGCGTGACATGGAACAGCGCCTTCGCCCGTCCGTTGTTGCCCTGGTCCCGCTCCGGGATGTTGGGCGCGGCCGGATCCGGCTTGCTGATCGGATACCCGTTGTTGACGTACTGCGCGAGCTTGATCCGCGCCTGCAGCGTGCGCACGAGGTTGGCCTTCAAGGCCTCGTGCTGCGCGCCGTTCTTCAGCCCGATCTCGTCGGTGAGCATGGCATCCCAGGTCACGATGTACGGCCAGTCCATCGGGAAGTTGCTCCACGCCTGCTGCGCGCCGGAGTTCAGCGTCATCTGCAGCTGGTACCACTGGTTGGTGTGATACAGCGACGCGACGATGTTGTTGGCCTCCCAGGCCATCACGCGATTGCGGTCGACGCCGTTGGGCAGGCGCTCGTTCACATGCATGAAGTGCGGCGCCAGCTCGAACACGCCGAAGGTGTTGAAGGGCCAGCCGCGCACCTCGCCGGCGCCGACCCAGGCACCGTTCTTCTGCTTGTCGGCTGCGCGGATGAACCACTTCTGGTTGCCCTCCAGCCCGAAGGTATGGGCGAGTTCCCACTGTTGCAGCGCGCCCCAGTTGGTCAGCGAGATCTTGGCCCGTTCCGTGAAGGCCGGGACCGTGAACGCCCCGGCATCGGCGCGGGCCATCGTCGTGGTGTTGGCCTTGGACTTCAGGTAGCGCCCGCCGACGATGGCGCCGGTGGCCTGGTTCGGATCGTCCGCATTGCCGAGGAATGAATTCGGCGAGAAGCCCATGCCCAGGAAGATGTTCTGGATCTCGTCGCGCTGCGCATCGGTGAGGTGGCTCCAGTCGCCGTACTTCCCGTTCGGATTCAGATGCGACTGCAGCCAGGTCCGCGCCCGCGTGTGGATGGCCAGCGTGTCCTGCTTGCCGTTCGCGAAGGTGCCGCCCTTCAGGAAGGAGCCGCCGGCCGCGGCGGCGTTCTCCTCCGGCCACACGTCCATCGGGTGGATCGTCGGCAGCCACGCGTTCCAGTCGGGGAACTGCAGCGGGATCTGGATCTCGCGCACGTTCATCGTCTTGGTCACGTCCATCACGCTGTCGATGTCCGCCTGCGTCAGCGCGAGCGGCTGGTCCAGCGGCTTGCCGAACAGCGCCTTGGTCGCCTGCGTCGCGTTGTCGAGCACCGCGTTGATGCCGGCACCTGCCGCCCATTCGACGGTGGGCTTCGCGTCCAGGCCCGGACCGGGCTGGTAAGGCGGATTCCACGGCGTCGCCTGGGCCACGTGCGGCAAGTCGCGCTGGCTGTAGCGGATGTAAGCGGCGATCTGCTTGCCTTGCGCGTCGCTCAGGCCGTGGAAGCGCGCGCGTTGGACGATCGAGTTGTTGGAGTAGTTGAAGTACTGCAGGTCGCGCCCGTCGACCGCATGGCAGGACGCGCACGCGGCCTTGAGGTTGCGGTTGACGATGCTGGACTTCTTCAACAGGCCCAGGCCGTGCCACAGCGCGTCGCCGGCGGTCACGTCGGCGGTGAGCGTCTTGCCGGCCGCCTTCTCGGCGCCGATGTCGGCGCGCTGCACGGTGTCGGTCGCGAGGCTGCGGCCCTGGGCGTCCTGCAGCTGCAGCTCGACGATGCGGTAGCCGTTGGATTCGCCGTCGGTGCCGTTGAAGCGGAACTGCACGCGGTTCACGCCGGCGACGAGTCGCGCCTTCGCCGTGGTGTCGAGCACCAGGCTCATGCGCGTGGTGTAGAGCCCGCCGCGCGTGAGGCCGCCCTGAACGCGCTCGGGATCGGCGAGCTTCATCGTGGCGTCCGTGATGTCGATCCACGGGACGCTGGCGGCCTGCGCGGCCGAGGCGCCGCCCAGCACGCGCACGCTGGCCTTGACCAGGGTCGTCGGCTGGGTGGTGGCCTCGAACTCGGGCGCTCCGAAGAAACCGCAGCGATGGCACACGAACCACAGCTGGCTCACCTTGGCGAGATCACCCGTCGCGATCGTCAGGCCGGCCTCGGCCACCACCGGCGCCGACGGCGAACCGTCGCCCAGCACCTCCAGCGGCAGTTGCAGGGTGTTGGCCGTCTGCGGAGGCGGCGCGGGTGGCGCCGGTGGCGCCGGTGCGGGCGCCGGGGCAGGTGCCGGGGCGGGAGAAGGTGCCGGGGAAGGTGCTGGTGACGGCGCAGGCGAAGGTGCGGGTGCCGGAGACGGCGCTGGAGAAGGCGCAGGCGCCGGTGATGGCGCGGGTGCGGGTGATGGCGCGGGTGCGGGTGACGGCGCTGGCGCCGGAGAAGGCGCTGGCGCCGCCGGCGGTTCTCCCGGCGCGGGCGCGGGTGCGGGAGCCGGCGCGGGCGAAGGGGAAGGCGCTGGCGCTGGCGAGGGCGCGGGCGCTGTCGGAGGCGGAGGCGCCTCCACGCCGACGTTGCCATTGCCGTTGCTGCCGGCGTCTTTGCCGCCGCCGCACGCGACGAGTGCGATCGACATGGGCGCGATCAACAGAGCAGTCTTCAAGCGCATGAAACGATCTCCCCGGCCAGCCTCTCGGGCTGTCTTTTTCATTGAGTCCAAGGGCGCCGAGCGGTATCGCTCAAGTGACGCCAACTGCGATGGGTGCGGATTGAACTCGATGAAGACGGGTCACGCCATGTCGCGGTACAGCTTGAATGATGTCTTACGAAAGTCACCACAGAGCGAGGCCGGACCACTCGAAACCCGCATGGCATCGGTCATCCCGCGTCATCACCCGTTCGAGGTACCTGCCGACGAAAGCGCCTTCCATCGGCCCTGTGCGCGCATTGCTCATTGCCAAACGCTTGCGGCGGGTTTCCCCGGTGACGGGTGTCATCTCGGCTCGCCAGACTGGCGGTCCCTTCCCACCGGGTGCCGCCAGTGACTGCCAACGACCGCCTTCCTGGCGACTCGTCACGACGAGCGCCGCCCTTGGTTCCTCAGGACTTCTTCGCGGCCGACGCGGCCGGCATCCCGCTGCGCGCGATCTTCGGCATCGCGGGCGGGGCCGACGACGGCGCATCGACGGACCGCGCGCTGCTCATCGCGCAGGCCTGCCTCAGCGGATGGCTCCGCCACGCGCATTTCGGCGACCTGGAGCTTGTCCCCTCCGAAGAAGAGTTCACCCGCGTCGAAACGCGTCGCCGGCTGGTCTTCTTCGAAGTCGCGACAGTGCTCGCGCGGGTGGAAGCGGCGCAGAGCCGAGCGTCCTGAGACCGCAGCCCTCTGCAGCCAGGTCAGGTCAAACCCTCGCCGATTACCGCTTTCGCGGTAGCTCTACCGCGTAGTCGTTTCTGCGCTCGCATCTCATTACCCACCGTCACATCCCTCCAGATTTCAGGTTCGTAAAGTCGCCTCGCCCTCATCAGCGGAGCTCCACGAACATGATCGGTCTGCACACCTCCCAGCGCCACGCACGCTCGCCACAAGCGGCCTTCGCCCGGCGCTTCCGATGGACGCTCACGCCCGTCCTGCTGGCCGCGCTGAGCGCTTGCGGCGGCGGCGAGGGCCTCGACCCGCGCGTCGTCGCTCAAGGCTCGACCGCCGAGTCCGATGCGCTCGAAGTTCCGGAGGCACAGATCGACGGCGACCGCGCCACCATCCAGGCCACCGCGCCCGCGAAGTTCCGCCACCCCGGCATCTTCATGAGCCAGGCCCGGCTCGACACCTTCAAGGCCGCCGCCAACTCGCCGTCCGGCAGCGGCATCAAGACGGGCTACGCCGTCGTGCTCGCCGACTCGCGCAGCAACTACACCTACTCGCATCAGGCGCTGACCACGGTGGAAGTCGTGGGCAGCGCCCGCGGTCCGCAGGAGTCGCGCTTCAAGAACGACGCGATGGCCGCCTACCTCAACACCCTGCGCTGGGTGAAGACCAACGACGTGCGCCACCGCGACAAGGCCGTCGCCATCCTCAACGATTGGGCCGCGACCTTCCGCGGCTTCACCGTCGCCTCCGGCACCAACGCCGCGCAGGTGCAGCTCGAAGCCGCGTGGATGCTGCCCGTCTGGATCAGCGCCGCCGAGATCCTGCGCCATCACAACGGCGGGCTCGCCGCCTGGCCGGCCGCCGACGTCTCCCGCTTCAACGGCTTCGTCGACCGCCTCTACACCGAGACCGCCAAGGCGCAGACGCGCGTCAACAACTGGGCCGTGTCGGCCGCGCTGGGCATGATGGCCGCCGGCGTCTACCAGGACAACCCGACCCGCTACGCCGCCGGCCTGACCCGTCTGATCGAGATGATCCCGGTGTCGATCTACGGCAACGGCGAGATCAACGAACTGAAGGCCCGCGACTGCTGGCACCCGCAGTACAACCTGATCGGCATCGCGCAGGCCGCCGAGATGGCCGCCAACCAGGGCGACAACTCGGTCTGGATGCACAAGCCCAACGCCAAGGACGCGCTGCCGCGCCTGGCCATGGGCCTGGAGTACATGGCCAAGTCGCTCGCCAACGGCTCGGGCGTGCGCGACTGCCGCAGCTATCACACCGAGTCCGGCTACACCGAACTCGCGCTCAACGGCTACGTCAGCCGCGGCGTCGCCATCCCCAACTTCCAGTCATATGTGCGCTCGCACGGACCGGACCAGGGCGGGTACGAGTTCCTCGGCTGGACCACCGCCACCCACGGCACCGACACCAGCGGCGCCACGCCGCCTCCGCCGGCGCCTTCCCCGGCCCCCTCGCCCGCGCCGGCGCCCTCTCCCGCCCCTTCGCCAGCGCCGTCCCCGGCGCCTGCGCCTTCACCGGCACCCGCTCCGTCCCCTGCGCCGGCACCGAGCTGCGCCGCCTGGAGCGAAGGCAAGACCTTCAACGTCGGCACCGTGGTGAGCTACCAGGGCAAGACGTACAAGGCACTCGTCACCCACACCGCCTGGGCCGGCGCGGGCTGGACGCCGGCCACGACGCCCACGCTGTGGACGCCGACCTCGGCCAGCTGCGGCACGTCGAAGTAGGCGCTCCGAGACGTCGAAGCAGGCGCCGCGGGACGTCGGAGACGACGTTCCGCCGCGTCGTTTCCTCCGCACAAACCTCCCCCCTCAGGGTGACCAAGGTCGCCCCGGCGCTGAGGGATACTCCTCCGCGACGGTCGACTTGGACCGTGCCTTTTCGTGGAGCAGCGCCATGGGCCTGATGGACTTCATCAAGAAACAGTTCATTGACATCATCCAGTGGACCGAGGACGACAACGGCGTCCTGGCGTTCCGCTACCCGATGCAGGACTTTGAAATCCAGTACGGCGGCTCCCTCACCGTGCGCGAATCGCAGATGGCCGTCTTCGTCAACGAAGGCAAGGTCGCCGACGTGTTCGGCCCGGGCATGTACAAGCTGACCACGCAGACGCTGCCGGTCCTCACCTACCTCAAGAACTGGGACAAGCTCTTCGAGTCCCCCTTCAAGAGCGACGTCTACTTCTTCTCCACCCGCCAGCAGACCGACCAGCGCTGGGGCACCACCCAGCCCGTCACCATCCGCGACAAGGACTTCGGCGCCGTGCGCCTGCGCGCGTTCGGCAACTACTCCTACCGCGTCGTCGACCCCAAGAAGTTCCACACCGAGATCTCCGGCACCCGCGAGCGCTACACCGTCACCGAGCTGGACGGCCAGCTCCGCGGTCTGATGCTGCAGCACATCTCGGACGCGGTCGCGCAGTCCGGCATCCCCTTCCTGGACCTGGCCGCGAACCAGGTCGAGTTCGCCAAGGCGCTGCATGAAGCCACCGCGCCGTCCTTCGACGCGCTCGGCCTCAAGCTCGAGATGGTCACCCTGCAGAACGTCTCCCTGCCGGAGGAACTGCAGAAGATCCTCGACCAGAAGATCGGCATGGGCATGATCGGCCAGAACATGGGCCAGTTCCTGCAGTACCAGACCGCGCAAGCCATCCCCAAGCTGGCCGAAGGCGTCGGCGCGGGCGGCGGCGGCGGCATCGCCGGCGACGCGATGGGCCTGGGTGCGGGTCTGGCGCTCGGCCAGACCATGGCGCAGCAGCTGCAGCAGGGCCTGTCCGGCGCCAACCAGGCGGCCGCACAAGCCGCCGCACAAACCGCCGCACAAGGTGCCGCACCGATCCAGCCGCAACCCGTCAGCGCCAGCGCCGACGAGGTCCTCCTGCTGCTGGAAAAGCTCGGCGACCTGAAGGCCAAGGGCATCCTCACCGACGAGGAGTTCGCGGCCAAGAAGGCCGAGCTGCTGAAGAAGCTGAGCTGACGCGGCCGACGCCGCGCGGTTCGTCTCGCTTCGGGTCCTGATTGGTCACCGCTTCCCCCCAGCGCCGCTGGCAGGCGCACTGCCCCAATTGCGGGGCACCGGTCGAGTTCGCCTCGGCCGCGTCCGCCAGCGCCGTCTGCAGCTATTGCCGCTCCACGCTGCTGCGTGAGGGCGACGCGCTGCGCAAGATCGGCACCAGCGCGGAGCTGTTCGAAGACTACTCGCCGCTGCAGCTGGGCGCCGCCGGGCGCTATGCGGGGTCGCCGTTCGTCGTCGCCGGCCGGCTGCAGATGGCCTATGCCGACGGCAGCTGGAACGAGTGGCACCTCCTCTTCGACGCCAGCGCCGACCGGCCGCCCCGCAGCGGCTGGCTGGCCGAGGACAACGGCAGCTTCGTCATCAGCTTCGAGGCGCCGCTCCAGGAGCGCGCGCCCGACCCCGCCACGCTGCGCCCCGGCGGGCTGCAGATGCTCGCGGGCTCGGCCTGGCAGGTCGCCTCCATCGTCGACGCCACCCTGGCGGCCGCCGAAGGCGAACTGCCGCATCCGCCCCAGCTCGCCAAGAGCTATCCCGTCGTCGACCTGCGCAACACGGCGGACGAGGTCGCGACGCTCGAATACGCCGATCCCGCCCAGCCGACCTGGTCGATCGGGCGCCAGGTCAAGCTCGCCGACCTGTCGCTGACCGGCCTGCGCGAGGCCAGCGGCGCCACGCTGCAGTCGAAGGCGCTGCCCTGCCCGAACTGCGGCGCCGCGCTCGAACCCAAGCTCGGCACGACGCAGTCCATCGTCTGCGGCCAGTGCAAGTCCGTCGTCGACGTCTCCCAGGGCGCCGGCGCCGACCTGGCGGCCTATCGTCAGAACACCGGCGGCGAGCCGCAGATCCCGCTGGGCACCACCGGCCTGCTCGCGGTCGAGGGCGGCACGCCCAAGCCCTGGCAGGTCGTCGGTTACCTGGAGCGCTGCGATCTCCCCGAGTCCAGCGAGGACGAACAGACCTTCTGGCGCGAGTACCTGCTGTTCAGCCGCATGGAAGGTTTCGCCTTCCTGGTCGACACCGAGGACGGCTGGAGCGTCGTGCGCCCGATCACCGGCGCGCCCTCGAACGCGGGCTCGAAGTCGGTCCGCTACAAGGACAAGGATTTCAAGCACAAGTGGACCTACACCGCGAAGGTCACCTATGTGCTGGGCGAGTTCTACTGGCGCGTGAAGCGCGAGGAACGCGCCCTGGTGCGCGACTACGAATGGCGCAACGGCGCGCGGCTGGAGCTGCTCAGCAGCGAGCAGGCCGGCAACGAGGTGACCTGGAGCCACGGCAGAACGGTGGACGCCGCCGAGGTGCGCCGCTTCGCCGCGCTGCCGCAGGACCGGATGCCGGCGCTCAAGCGCGACGTCAGTTCGGGCATGGACCAGGGCAAGCTGCTGCGCAACATCATCATCGGCATCTTCGTGATCGCGGTGCTGTTCGCGATGCTGCGGGCCTGCAGCTCGGACGACTGCGACCGCTACAAGGACACCTACGGCGCCAGCAGCGCCGAGTACCAGCAGTGCAAGCGCAGCAGCCGGGGCAGCGGCACGGGCTACGTCGGCTCCAGCGGCGGCTCGTACGGCGGCTACAGCAGCGGCGGCGGCGGCCACAAGTAGTCACCGGTAGTCACCAGTCTCACGCAGAGTCACTCAGATTCACCCGCAGGCAGCACGACGGGGACGGCATTCACGGAGACACTCCGGCAGCTCGGATCGCCACCCGCCGTTCGCCCCGTCAAGTCAACATCACGACCGATCAGGAGAACGACATGGAAGGTTTCGAATGGCTCAAGCCCGCGATCGTGCTGGGCTCCATCCTGTACGCCCTCATCGGCGTGCTGGTGTTCTGGATCAGCTTCATCGTCATCGACAAGCTGACCCCGTACAAGCTGTGGGAGGAGATCGTCGAGCACAAGAACATGGCCCTGGCCGTCGTGGTCGCGGCGATGTGCATCTCCATCGGCCAGATCGTCGCCGCGGCGATCCACGGTTGAACTGAACAGCTGCTTCATGCCCCCTCTCGCCCGATCCGTCGTTTCCCGTGCGCTGCAAGGCGTCGTGCCGGGCGTCGTGCCCGCCACGCTCGCTGCACTGGTGGCGCTGACCCTCGTCAGCGGCCCCGCGTCGGCGCAGTCCTCGCCCCGGCCCGTGCCGCCGTCGACGTCGACCGGCATCGCGCCCAAGGGGGATTTCACGAAGGATCTGCAGCGTCCGCGCCCCGAGGCGGAGCTGGGACGGGCGCCGGGCGCCGAAGGCTCCGACGAGGCCTTCCGCGCCAAGGCCGAGGCCGACGCCATCCGCAAGGCCAACGCCGGGGGCCGGCACGAGCTGATCAAGCGCACCGGCTCGCGCCTGGTGCTGCCGACGGTCGCCGGACGACCCGAGATCTTCGACAGCGTCTGGCCCAACGCCAGCGGCCGCGGCGAGGCGGCCTACGAGGACTACCGCTTCGACGGGCTGTCCCCGGATCGCGAGTTCTTCGTCGTGCGCGCGACCTTCTACGAGAGCAGCGACGTCATCTGGGTCTCGCGCCAGGACGGCGAGCGCACGTCGCTCCACGCCACGCCCAAGCCCTCGCCCGACGGCACGATGCTGGCCGTCGTCAGCGCGTCCGAACTGCTGGATTTCAACGGCATCGTGATCTGGGAACGGTCGCCCGGGCGGCTGGTCGAGCGCTTCCGCCACGTGCCGCCGGCCGACCAGCTCGCCCTCTACCGCTTCATGCGGTGGAAGGACAACCGCACCATCGAACTCGAGCGCACCGCCGGCGGCGATCCGCTCACCTGCCCCAATGCGATGGAGGAAACGCTGGTCGTGCTCAAGCGCGAAGGTGACACCTGGGCGCTCAAGGACGTCACGGCGCCGCGCTGCAAGCGCTGAGGGAACGGCCACAGGAACGCCGCAGCAGCGCTGCGAGGGCGCTGCGGGGGCAGGTCTTGTCACCAGGCGTAACGTCTGTGGGCCAGCGCACGGAGCCGCTTTTAGACTGCGAGGCCTTGGGGCTTCCCGAGCCCGCCGTTCCGCCCGCTCCCGCCGTTCCGTCCGCCGTCCCGTCCGATGTTGTCCGCCCCGCCCGCCCCGGCCGCCCCCGCCACCCTTGAGGCTGCCGCTCCCGTCCTCCGCTCCGGATCTGCCTTCCGCGCTGCGGTCGCGCTCGCGCTGATGCTCACGGGACTCGCCGCCGAGGCCACTTCCAACGCCTGGCCCGCGCCGCCCCGCCCGGTCGCTTCCGTCGCTTCCGTCGCCCCAGTCGGATTGGCCCCGCGCGGCATGCTGTTCCCGCCCTCGTCCGCGGTGGCCAGCGGCCCCGCAGCCGAGGAAGGCTCCGATGAGCAGTTCCGCGCCCAGGCGGAAGCCGAGGTGCTGCGCCGCCCGGGCGTCTCCGCGCGCCGAGACGATCTGCGCCTGTTCCTGCCCGTCGCCAAGGGTCGGCCGGTGGTCCTCGACAGCCAGCGACCCGATCCGTCCGACCCGTCATTGCCTTCGGTCGACTTCCGCCTCGACGGTCTGTCGCCCGATGGCCAGTTCTACGTCGTGCGCGCGACGCTGTCCGCCGGCAGCGAGCTGCTGTGGATCTCGCGCGCCGACGGCACCCGCTACGAGATGCACGGCAACGTCAATCCGTCGCCGGACGGCCGCTTCCTGGTGGTGACGCATGCGTCGCCGGGCGCCGAGTTCAACGGCGTCGTCCTCTGGAGCCGGGAGGACGGCCGCCTTGTCGAGCGCTACCGCTTCCAGCCCACGCCCGAGCAGACCGCGATCAGCTTCCGCTTCATGCGCTGGCGCGACGCGGACACCGTCGAGCTGGCGCAGTTCGCCGAGGTCGACCCGAGCACCTGCGACCTGGGCACGCTCAGCTCGACCGCGCTGCTCTCGCGCAAGGCCGAGCGCTGGATCCTGCGCAGCGCCAGTGGTCAACGCTGCGACCGTTGAAGCAACGCCGGCCTCCCTATCACGTTCTTCCGTCGCTTCCGGACCTCCGATCAGCCGGGATATGCATCCGTTGTGACGCCCGGTAATCGAACTTGTAACAGCGTCGGGCGCGGACCTAGGATTTCGCATCCTTCCCTCCAGGTCCGACCATGAACCGACAAGAACAAGCTTTCCAAGCCGCTGCCGCCTCCGCGGACACCCCCGCCGTGCTCACGGCGCGTCCCTCGCGGGCCAAGCGCGCGATCGCGTCCACGCTGATCGCCTCCTGCACGCTGATGGCGCTGCCGATGCACGCCGGCGCCCAGGTCGTGCCGACGGACGCGCTGGTGCCGTCGACCTCCGCCGCCACGACGGCCGGCACCGCCGCCGACAGCCGCGTCCGCGTCAACGCCTTCTTCGCCCGCGACGACGTGCGTCAGGCGATGGTCAAGGAAGGCGTCGACGCCGCCGCCGCGCAAGCGCGCGTGGACGCCATGTCCGACGACGAGATCCGCGCACTCGACGGCCGCATCGCCCAGGCGCCCGCCGGCGGCGAGGTGCTCGGCCTGATCTTCACCGTCTTCGTGATCCTGCTGATCACCGACATCCTGGGCTTCACCAAGGTCTTCCCGTTCACGCGGTCGATCCGCTGAGGTCTTGATGTCGATCACCCGGCTCGCTCAGCCCGATCGGGCTCGTCAGCCCCTCCGGCGCTCCGGTCCGCTGATCGCGCTGGCCGCGCCCGCGTTGGCGCTCGCGCTGCTGCTCGGCGGTTGCGCGAGCACGCCGCCGCAGCTGCAGGCGCTGGAACGGCAATGGCCCGCCGACCTGCCGGCGCGTGTGGACCTGTCCGCGAAGACGCCCTTCATCGCGCAGGACGACTACGAGTGCGGTCCCGCCGCGCTGGCGATGCTGCTGCGCACGGCGGGCAAGTCGACGACGGTGGAACAGTTGAAGCCGCAGGTCTTCCTGCCCGGCCGCAAGGGCTCGCTGCAGACCGAGATGCTGGTGGCCACGCGTCGCCAGGGCCTGCCGGCCTACGTGCTGCCGCCGCGGCTGGACGCGCTGCTGGCCGAGGTGGCCGCCGGGCATCCGGTGATCGTGTTCCAGAACCTGTCGCTGGACATCGTGCCGGTGTGGCACTACGCCGTTGCCGTCGGCTACGACAAGCAGCGCCGCACCATCCTGCTGCACAGCGGCAAGACCGCGCGCCAGGAAGTCGAACTCCCGGTCTTCGAGCGCACCTGGGCGCGCGGCGACTACTGGGCGATGACGACGCTGCCGCCGGACCTGATGCCGGCGTCGCTGGACGGCGCGGGCGCCGGCGCGGCGCTGGCCGCGCTCGAACGCCTGGACGCGCCCGCCGCGCGCAAGGGCTACACCGCCGCGCTGGTCCGCTGGCCCGGCGAGCCCGTGCTGCTGCTGGGCGCCGGCAACACCGCCTACGCCGCCAAGGATCGGCGTTCCGCGGCGAAGCACTATGCGCGGCTGACGGACGTGCGGCCCGACCTGCCCGAGGGCTGGAACAACCTGGCGCAGGTGCTGATGGAGCAGGGCCAGCGCTACAAGGCCTCGCTCGCGATCGAGCGCGCGGTGGCGCTCGGCGGTCCGCGCCTGGAGCAGTACAAGGCGCTGCAGAAGAAGATCACCGCGGGGATGTGAGGCCTCGGGAGAGGCCTCCTCCGCAGCGGATCAAGCGCGGATCAAGGGCAGATCAAGGACGGAAGTCGATGGTCCGCTGCGCGGCCTCCAGGGCGGCGTCGGCGGCGTAGCTCCAGGTGTCGAAGCTGCGTTCGAGCTCGTGCCAGTAGCCGTTGAGCTCCGGCTTGCCGCCGGGCGCGGGATGCGCGGCGATGACCAGGTAGCGCGCCCGGAACGGCGGCGCCTCGCCGACGACTTCGCGGACGAACCAGCGACCGTTGTGGCTCTCGACGCCGCCGACGGCGTCGGTGTGGTCTGGCTTGGCTGACATGAGGACTCCTTTTGCGTTGTGATCGGAACCGCGACCTGCAAGCAAGCAGGCTGCGCCTTCACGCCATGGCAAGTTTCCCTCCAACCGTCGCCGGGCGCCACGCAGGCCGACGGTGTTTTACCCCCGCATTACAAGGGCGCCCGTGACCCGGCCCCAACCCGGTCTCAACCGGCCCAGGTGGGCGATCCGCGAAGCAACTTCCACGCCGGAAGTGTCGGGATTCATTACACCTGCTGACCCATTCTCCAGGGACAGTCGGCGCCAGGCCTTGCGGCACCGGGCTTGGCACGTCGTGGCTTGGATGTTGCTTTCCGTTTCCGCTTTCCGCCTCCCGATTTCCGGCCTCCCGCCACCGACGACAAGAACGACCGACCGCAGAGAGAGAAACCCGATGAAACGCTCGCCCCTCCTCCCCGTCCTCCGATCCGTCCTGGCCGCGACCGCGCTGTGCGCGACCGCCCTCGCCGCGCAAGCATCGGTGCTGATCCTCGGCGCGCCCGTGCAAGCAGGCGGTCTGGCCGACGTGCAGTCGAAGATCGCCGCCACGGGTCGGCTGAGCGGCGTGGTCGACGTCTTCAACGTCGCCACTGGCACACCCACGCTCGCGATGCTGACCGCCTACGACGCCGTCCTGGTCTACCACGAAAGCTCGGCCGCGCCCTTCGCCAACTCCACTCAGCTGGGCAACGTGCTGGCGGACTACGTGGACGTGGGCGGCGGCGTCGTCGAAGCCGGCCAATCGAACGCGACCGTCGGATTTAAGGGCTTGCAAGGCCGCTTCGTCTCCGCCAACTACGACGTCTTCAACACCAGCAACAACCAGAGATCCTGCGGCGGCCTCGGTACGGTGGTGCGGCCCGACAGCCCGCTGATGCGCGACATCACCAGCTTCAGCGGCGGACTGTGCTACGGCACCGGCCTCACAGCCAAGGCCGGCGCCGAGATCGTCGCCGACTGGAGCAACGGCTTTGCACTGGCGGGTTACCGCATGGACCACAACGGCGTGGTCGTGGGGCTGAACATGTTCCCCACCTCCAGCGACGTCGCGCCCGGCGGATGGAATCCGTCCACCGATGGCGCGCTGCTGATGGCCAACTCGCTGGCCTTCGCCGCCGGCGAGCTGCCGGAGCCGGGCTCGCTCGCGCTGCTGGGCGTTGCCGCACTGGCTGCCGGCGTCGCTGGCCGCCGTCGCACGCGCGCGGTCAAGGCGTCGGCCTCGGCCTGACGGAGCCGGCCCCTGAGGGATACTGCGGCCCATGTCCACGCCGCCGACTTTCAGCTTCCCCGTTCCGCCCGCCGACCTGGTGATCACCGAGGACGAGCGCGCGGCGCTCTACTTCCTGCCGCAATCGCCCGGCGGCATGCCGGTCAGCGAGGAAATGCAGCAGCGCCTGCAGGACAAGGGCCTGGCGACGGCCATCCGCGAGGACGGCCGCCGCTGGCTGACCGAGCTCGGCGACCGGGCGCGGCTGGGCAAGATCTGACCCCCGCGACGTCCGGTCGACCGGACGCCCGTTCCAGGGGTCAAGCAGCCGCTCGACCTGCTGCTCGATCGCCCTCAGCGCCGCTCGTACTGGGTCTTGCCGAACAGCACCTCGCGCGCCTTGTCGTCGACCAGCGGCCGGCGCTTCTCGGCCAGCACCTCGACGGCGCGCGCCACCGCGGGCCGCTTCGCGATCTCGTCGAACCAGCCCTTGAGGTGCGGATGGTCCGCCATCTCCACGCCCTGGTTCTTCGCGCCGCGCAGCCACGGGAAGATCGCCATGTCGGCGATGCCGTACGCGTCCCCCGCGATGTACTTCGTGTGGGCCAGCCGCCGGTCGATCACGCCGTACAGGCGCTTGGCCTCGTTGGTGTAGCGGTCGATGGCGTACTCGATCTTCTCCGGGGCGTACATCCGGAAGTGGTGGGTCTGGCCCAGCATCGGCCCGACGCCGCCCATCTGGAACATCAGCCACTGCAGCGCCTCGTAGCGCCCGCGGGTGTCGGGCGGCAGGAACTGCCCGGTCTTGCCGGCCAGGTACAGCAGGATCGCGCCGGACTCGAACAGCGAGATCGCCTTCCCGTCCGGCCCGTCGGGATCGACGATCGCGGGGATCTTGTTGTTGGGGCTGATGGCCAGGAATTTCGCGTCGAACTGGTCGCCGGCGCCGATGTCCACGGGAATCACCCGGTAAGGCAGCCGGCACTCTTCCAGCATGATGTGAACCTTGTGGCCATTGGGCGTGGGCCATGAATACACTTCGATCATCAAGCGTTCTCCGTTCGGGCGCGAGGCCCTGTTCGTCGACACCGTCGACACGTCGGATGACTCGTCAATCGATCTGTCAAGCGACTCGTCAATGCACGGACCCCGGGCCCCTCGCGCATCGTCCCGCCTCATGGTAATCAAACAAATCAAACTGTGGTTCGCCGCCCGTGCCAATGCGGCCCGGTGGCGTCCCTTGAGCGACTGGGCCACGGAGCGCGGCGGCCAGCTGCGCCAGGCCCGCGACGGGCGCGGCTTCGTCATCGACCTGCCTCGCACGCTGCCCGGCCTGACCCGCATCGAGTGGGGCCCCTCGCAGCGCAGCTACATCGACGGCTACGAGCTGCGCATGCGCTGCGAGCTCAAGGTCAATCCCGACATGCAGATGATGCTCATCGAGCGCAAGCTGATGGAGCGTCTGGAAAGCAGCGTCTTCGAGGCCTACACCGACACGCTGCGCACGCGCGTGGACACGGACACGCCCGAGGAGATGCGCTGGCTGGTGATGTTCCCCAAGCACTCGCAGCTGGACTCCAAGCTCGTGCGGCAGCGCTTCGGTGCGGTGGGCATCAACCGGGAACTGGTGATGGCCTGGCTGGACAAGGACCTGACCGAGCGGCTGGCGCAGGCGACGCAGGACGTGCTGGTGGAGGGAAGACCCTTCGTGCTGCTGAGTCTGCGCGGCAATGTCTACCTGAGAACGTCGATGCCGGCACCGTCGCTGCCGGAGTTCCAGGCGCTGACCCGCGTGCTGGAAGCCGCGGCGGCCAGCGCGCAGGCGGTGCACCAGCGCCTGGGCGACGGCGGACCGTGGCCGACGACCACGTCGGTGGCCTGGCACAGCCGGCCGTCCGAAGGGGATTACGGCTCGCCGGCTTGAGCGGCGCCGAATCTACGCAAAGAGGTCGGCCGCGCCGGCCACGGCCTCGGTGCAATCGATCAGGCGGCCCTGCCCCGTGATGAAGGCGCAACGTACCGGCTCGCCCGGCTGCAGCGCCATCACCGCTTCGCGGTAGCGCCAGAGTTGCTGGATGTACTCCGGATTGCGCTGCGGCGCCGGGTGGAGCTTGTAGTCGAGTACCCACCAGGTGCGCACGCCTGTGCCGTCCAGGCGGCTGACGAGCCGGTCCAGGCGCATGTCGTGCCCGTTCCAGCTGAGCGGCACCTCGTTGCCCTGCCAGTCGAGCGCGGCGGCGTCGAAGAACGGCGCACATTCCGCGCCGCCCAGGATCGCATGCACGCTGCGTTCGAGACGCTCGGTGCGTCGCGCGTCGAGCCCGTACATCTGCGCCGCGGCTGCCATCAGCCGCTCCAACGCGTGCGCGCCCCTTTGCGGTCCGCTGTGCCATTCCAGCACGCGATGCAGCGCCTCGCCGAGCGCCGCGCTGTCGTCGACTTCGTCCGGGCTCTGGCCGACGTCCGCGCCGGCGTCCACTTCCTCGGCAGGCAGCGGCTCGACGCGCGGCAGGACCTTGAGGCGCGCGACGTCGTCCTTCGGAACGCCGACATCGACGTCGACCTCCGGCACCGCCATCGCCTCGGCCTGCGGCTGCACCCGCGTCCACCACGTGCCCGATGAACTCTGGCGCTTCGCCGGCGTGCGGCTCAGCAGCAGCCGATGCCGCGCCCGCGTCATCGCGACGTACAGCGCGTTGAGTTCCTCGCGTTGGCGCTGGTCCTTCTCGTCGTCGAGCAAGGCCTGAAGCGACGGCGGCGGCTTCGCCTCGGACACCAGGAAGGCCACCGTCTGCGGCACGGCTTCCAGCACCGGCCACGAGATCGCCAGCGCCATGCTCTCCGACCGCGCCGGACCCGCCTCCGCATCCATCAGGATGACGACCTTCGCCTCCAGACCCTTGGCGCCGTGCACCGTCAGCAGTTGCACGGCATCGGGCTCGGCCGGCGCGGCCAGCTTCAGCGCGCGGCTCTTCAGCGCGCGGACGAAGCCGTACAAGCCGGCATAGCGACCGCCGTCCAGCTCCAGCGCCAGCGCCAGCAGCGCCTCCACGGCATGCAAACGCGCGCGACGCTCACTCGCCGGCACGGCCGCAGCCAGACGCGCCATCAGGTCGCCCTCATGCACGATCGCGTCGAGCAGGTCGTGCGGGCTGCGCAGCACCGCCGTCGACGCCCAGCGCGACAGCAGCAGTTGCGCGCGGCGCAGCGACTCGCTCAACGCTTCAGGATCGGCCTGCAGCAGCACTTCCCACCAGGAACGGGTCGCTGGCCCCTCCAGCGGCGGTTCAGTCGGAAGATCGCCCACCTGCAACGTCTCTGCGAGCCCTGCACGGGGCATGGGGGATCCCTCCTGGACCCCCAAGCCCCATTCCGGTCCTGCCGCACTCGCTGCCTGCGTTGGTGCTCTGCCTGCGGAAGGCCGCCCTTGACCGAGCCACTTCACCAGGTTCGACTCGGCGGCGAGCCACAGCAGATCCGCTTCGCTTGCGCCGAACAGCGGGCTGCGCAACGCATGCGCCAGCGACAGCTGATGCCCGCTGGACGCCAAGGCGTCCAGCAGCGCGAGCAGGTCCCGGACGTCCGGCGCGTCGAGCAGCGCCATGTCCTCCGGCGCCGCGTGCGCGATGCCCCGGCCTTTGAGAATCTGCGCCAGCACGCGCAAGCCTTCGCGCTTGCGCGCCAGCACGAAGATCTCGCCCGGCTGCACCTCGCCCTTCGCCAGCAGATCGCCGATGCAGGCGGCGATCCGCTCGGCCTCGGCCTCGCGGCGATGCAGCTCGGGCTCGCGGCGCGGCTCGGTCAGGCTCGGACGCCACTCGCCCTCCTCCCGGCCCGTTTCGGAGGTCTCGTCCTCGGCGGCTTCGTCGCCGGCAATGAAGAAGACGCCGTCCAGCGGATCGCCGCCGCCGGACTCCGTCGTGTGCGGACGGAAGCCGCTGTATTGCTGCGCCAGGCTCGCGGATTCGAAGACGGCGTTCACCGCCGCCAGCACCGGCACCGAGTTGCGCCGCGTGTGGTCGCAGGCCAGCAGCACGCCGTCCAGCCCTTCCCGCACGAAATCCCGCGCCGCGGCGAAGACGCGCGGCTCGGCGCGACGGAAACGGTAGATGCTCTGCTTCGGGTCGCCGACGATGAACACCGACGGCGGCCGCTGACCGCTGACGCCGCCGCCCGCGCCGACGTAGCCCGACAGCCACGCGTGCAGCGCGTGCCATTGCAGCGGGCTGGTGTCCTGGAACTCGTCGATCAGCAGGTGCCGGACCTGGCTGTCCAGGCGTTCCTGCACCCAGCCCGACAGGTCGACGTCACCCAGCAGCGCCAGCGCGCCGCGTTCGAGGTCGTTCATGTCGACGATGCCACGCTCGCGCTTGAGGCGATCGAACGCATCCAGCAGCGTCAGCGCCAGCGCGCACATCTGCTGGTGCCAGCGTCGCGCGCGATCCTGGTCGATGGCGAGCATCAACCGCTGCAGGCGGTCCGACGCCGCCGACAGCGCGGGCGAATCACCGAGGTTCTTGCGGAGCGACCCTTCCGCGGTGAACAAGGCCTGGCGCACGCCGGCGAGCGCGGGCTCGTCCTCCAATTGCAGCGCCTGCTCGATCGCGGTCGCGCATTTCTTCGGCGTGACCTTGGTCGATTGGCCGAGTTCGATGGCGAGCGCCTGCAGCTCGGCGCGCATCGGCGCGAAAGCCTCGATGGGATCGGAGAACGCGGCGAGCTCGGGCACGACTTCGGCGGCCGTCGGCATGCCGTCCATCAGCCGGTGGTTCGTGTGGGCGAGGCGCAGTTCCACGCGCTTGTCGAAGGCCGAGGTCAGCCAGTCCAGCAGCTTGTTGCGGCCGTGGATCAGGCTCAGCTCGCGGTAGATCGCGAGCAGCGATTCGTCCTCGAGCACGGCGGCGTGGAAACGCTGCCAGAGCTCGGGCATCAGGTCGCTTTCGTCCTCGAGCAGCTGGAGCTCCGGCGAGAGGCCCTGCGCGCGCAGCAGTTCCAGCGGCGCGGCGCGCAGCAGCTGCGAGAACCAGGCGTGGAAGGTGCGGATCTCCACCGGGCGCGCGTCCTGCAGCAGCCGCTGCTGCAGCGTCGCCAGGCGCGGCGCGAGTTCCTCGGCCTGCGCCGGCGACATCCCGCGCTGGCGCAGCGCGAGCACGCGGCCGGCGTCGTCGCAGTGGGCGAACTCGTGCAGCCATTCGTTCAGGCGCGCGCGCATCTCGCCGGCGGCCTTGCGGGTGAAGGTGATCGCGACGATGTCCTGCGGCCGCGCGCCGTCCAGCAGCGCGCGCAGGATGCGCGAGACCAGCATCCAGGTCTTGCCCGCACCGGCACAGGCCTCGACGACGACGCTGCGCGCGGGGTCGCAGGCCAGTTCGTAGAAGCGCTCGCGTGCGACCGGCGCACCGTCGAGCGTGTAGGCGGCGGCGCCGAGGGGGCCAGCAGCGGCTGCGGCTGCGGCGGCGGATGCGGCGCCGGGCGTCATGTCGTTCGTCGGCGCGGTCACGGCGCGGCCCCTTCCCAATCGTCGCGACGGCACAGGCCGCGCATCTCGCAGTAGGCGCAGGCCACGCCTTCGCCCAGCGCCGGCAGCGGATCGCCGGCGTGGATGGCCATCAGGTCCTGGCGAAGGCCGTCCAGCATCACGCCGGTGGTCGCCTCCACGTGTTCGTGCTCGATCTCGGCAATGCCCTTGGCGTCGTCCAGGGCCAGGTACTGCGCACGCAGCGGGCCGGCGGACTGCCCAGGCCGCTGGCCCTCACCCCTGCCCTCTCCCGCAAGCGGGAGATGGGGTAAGGCAGGCGAGCCCATCAGCACCGCGTAGACCGCAAGTTGCGTGTCTTCCAGCGGATTCGCGACCTTGTCCTTCAAGCCTTTGAGGCTGCCGGTCTTGTAGTCGATGAGCAGCTGCCCATCGGCGGCATCGTCGATCCGGTCGATGCGTCCGAGCAGCGCCAGTTCCGCGAGCGCCGGCTCGATCTCCGCCCAGGGATGCACGCGGCGATCGACCTCGCCGCGTTCGAAACGCTGGCCTTCGGCCTCGCGCTCCTTGAGCCAGCCGAGGTACGCCGGCACGAAGCGCGCGAAGCTCGCCGAGTACGGCAGGAACTCCGCTGGCGCCAGTCCGAGCTCGCGCATCTGATCCTGCGCGGCGCGTTGCAGGCGGGCGGCGTCGTCGAGTTGCGGATCTCGCGCCTCCACGCGTTCGGTGTGGAACTGATGCAGCACCGCATGCAGCCAGGTGCCGTAATCACGCTTGTCGGCCTGGACATCGAGCTCGCCGGCCTCGCGCAGCCCCAGCAGCACGCGGGCGAAGAACTGGTACGGGCACTGGCGCAGGGATTCCACCGCGCTCGCGCTCAGCGCCGACGGCAGCCGGCCCTGCGCCTGCGCGGCAGCGCGGTCGACGTGCGTCGTCGGTACGGTCGTCTCGATGCGCGGATCGTGCCAATGCGGCAGCGTCTGCCCCACCGCCTGCAGCGCGAGATCGAGCCGGTCCAGCAGCGGACTCGCCGCCAGCGGCTCGCTGCCGAGGTGTCCGCGCCGCAGCAGCGTCACCGCCGGCGCGCGCAGCAGCTGCGCGAACTGCCAGGCCAGCGCCTGACGCTTGCCTTCGACGGTCGGCAGTCCGAGCTCGCGCGCGAACGTGTCGCCGATCAGCACCGGCCCCGGCGGCACCGGACCCAGCGTCGCCGCGTCCGCGCCCGGCAGCACGATCGCGCCGAACGGGCGCAGCATCGTGCGCGCCAGCGGCGTGATCATGATCTGCAGGCCGCCTTCCAGCGGCGGCTTGTATTCGCCAGCCTCCAGCGTCTGCGACACCCAGTCGACGAATTCGGACGCCGTCAGTTGCGCACCGCGCAGCACCGCTTCGTGACCCGAGCCAGGCCACGGCGTCTTGCTCAGCCAGAGCGTTTCCAGCACCTGCGGTCCGCCGGCCGGCTGGCGATGGAGCTGCTCATCGGCGCCGAGGTCCTTGAGCGTCTGCCTCAGCGCCTCGATCCAGGCTTCGAGCGCCTGCGCGCCGCGCGGCTGCAGCGGGATCAGCGCCTCGCGCGCAGCCTCCCAGAGCCGCTCGCTGCCAGGCGGCAGACGATCGGCGCGTACCGCCTGCGGCGCGGACCAGCCGCGCTTGCGGCAGTGCGCTTCCAGCGCGCTCAGCGAGGCGCTACCGCCCTTCTCCCGCAGCGAGACCGCCAAGGGCGTCTTCAGCCACGCGAGCCAGTCGTCGACGGTGGCGTCGCGACGCGCGGCGCGCAGCATCGCCATCAGTTGCGCGGCCGGTGCGGTCGTCGCGAGCGTCCAGCCGGTCTCGTCCTGGATGCCCAGACCCTGGCGCTCCAGCAGCGCGCGCACGCGGCGCAGCAGCACGCGGTCCTGCGCGATCAGCGCCACCGGCGCGCGGCCCGCCTGCAGGTGATCCAGCACCGAGGCGGCGCTGCATTGCGCCAGATCCTCGAAGTCATCGCAGACCGCCTGCTCAAGGAGGCCGACCGGCGCGCCGCCGTCGAACGCGGCGTCCAGCGGCAGGTCGGCGTTCAGGCGCAGGCAGGGGATGCCCGCGGCTTCGGCGCTCGCGAGCAGCGCCTCGGCGAGCGGATCCGGTCCGCCGCACTGCAGGTGCAGCCAGGCGCTCGGCCGCAGCGCGAAGAGCGCATCGGTGGCCGGCGCGCGCGGGTCGGAGGCCGCCCATTCGAGCGCCACCGCCAGCAAGGCGCGTTCCAGATGGCCCACGCCGCTCTGCGCGGCCAGCGCCTGCCGGCCGTGTTCCCAGAATTCGTGGCGACGTGCCGGATCGCGCAGCACGGCGGCGCGCGCCAGCGCGTGCGCGGCTTCGACCAGGCGCTGCACGGCGGCGTCATAGGCGCGGGGATCTTCCTTGCGCAGCGCCTCCGCCCAGCTCTGGCCGCGCATCAGCGCGCGCGCGGCCAGCGCGTCGATCGCGGCGTCGCCGGTGAGCTGCTCGCCCTGCGGCAGCGCGCTGGGGCCCAGCGCGGAGGCGAGGCTGTGCGTGGTCTCGATGCGCGGCTGCCAGCGCGACAGCTTCATCCAGGCGCGTCGCGCGGGGGCCAGGTGTTGCGCGAACGGGAGCAGGAGGACCGCGTCGCGCGCCGGCAGGCCATTGGCCTCCAGCCATTCGGCGGCCCGACGGGTGACGCCTTCCCAGATGGCGGCGCTGGTGTGGGCCGGAGACAACGGAAAGTCGACCGGTGTCGACGTCGGAGCGTCGACGGGCGGGAACGTCATCGAGGGCGGCGGCGTGATCGACAAGGCGGTGGGGCTGGCGGCAACAAGGGAGGGGTTATGGCGACGAGTTATCGCGACGATAGCGAAATCCAAGCGCCCTGCCCCTTGAGAGGTAGCCTGCGCGTCGTCAAGTCTGGGGAGCGCCTACTCGGGCCGAGGTTTCCGGGCTTGTGTGAGAATCGTCGCACCCTGGCAACCCTGGGGCCCCCGAGGCGGTACACATTGTCGCCCGGCTGGCCGCCCGTCCGGGGCATCCGCCCGGCAGGGACATCACGCAAGGATCATCTCCATGAGCAGCGAACAGATCAAACACATCTCCGACGCCTCGTTCGACAGCGACGTCATCCAGTCCGACAAACCCGTGCTGGTCGATTACTGGGCCGAGTGGTGCGGCCCCTGCAAGATGATCGCCCCCATCCTGGACGAAGTCGCCAAGGACTACGGCGACCGCCTGCAGATCGCCAAGCTGAACGTCGACGACAACCGCGAAGTGCCGGCCAAGTTCGGCATCCGCGGCATCCCGACCCTGATGCTGTTCAAGGGTGGCCAGCTCGCCGCGACCAAGGTCGGCGCGTTGTCCAAGGCCCAGTTGACGTCCTTCCTCGACGCCAACCTATAATGATTCCATTCGTCGGGGCCCCAGCGGCCCTGGCAAACAACTTGCCACCACGCCCTCCCGGGCCCAACGGCGTCTTCGGACGCCGTCGACGTTCCGGGTGAGCGCGTGGACTCGGCGCCCAAGACTCCACGCTTTCCTCAAGTCCGCCGCAACGCGGATGCGCGTCCCTTGGGCTCGCCGTTGTTTGTGTCTCTGGCCTTGGCAGGCTCTGGACGACAGACCGGGTCAACCCCCCCATGCATCTTTCTGAACTGAAGGCGCTTCACGTCTCCGCCCTGATCCAGATGGGCGAAGAGCTGGAGATCGACAACGTCGCCCGCCTGCGCAAGCAGGAGCTGATGTTCGCGATCATGAAAAAGCGCGCCAAGGCCGGCGAGCAGGTGTTCGGCGACGGCGTGCTGGAAGTCCTGCCTGACGGCTTCGGCTTCCTGCGCTCCCCCGAGGCCAGCTACATGGCCTCGACGGACGACATCTACCTCTCTCCCAGCCAGATCCGCCGCTTCAACCTGCACACCGGCGACATGGTCGAAGGCGAAGTGCGCGTGCCCAAGGACGGCGAGCGCTACTTCGCGCTGGTCAAGGTGGACCGCGTCAACGGCCTGACGCCGGAGGAGTCCAAGCACAAGATCATGTTCGAGAACTTGACGCCGCTCTTCCCGAAAGAGCAGTTCAAGCTTGAACGCGACATCCGCGGCGACGACAACATCACCAGCCGGATCATCGACCTGATCGCCCCGCTGGGCAAAGGCCAGCGCGCACTGCTCGTCGCCCCGCCCAAGTCGGGCAAGACGATGATGATGCAGCATCTGGCGCACTCGATCGCGGCCAACTATCCCGACGCCCACCTGATGGTGCTGCTGGTGGACGAGCGCCCCGAGGAAGTGACCGAGATGCAGCGCACCGTGCGCGGCGAGGTCATCAGCTCCACCTTCGACGAACCGGCCGCGCGCCACGTGCAGGTCGCGGAAATGGTCATCGAGCGCGCCAAGCGCCTCGTTGAACTGCGCAAGGACGTGATCATCCTGCTGGACTCGATCACCCGCCTGGCCCGCGCCTACAACAACGTGCTGCCCAGCTCCGGCAAGGTGCTGACCGGCGGTGTGGACGCGAACGCCCTGCAGCGCCCCAAGCGCTTCTTCGGCGCCGCGCGCAACATCGAGGAAGGCGGCTCGCTGACCATCATCGGCACCGCGCTGGTGGACACCGGCTCCAAGATGGACGAGGTGATCTACGAAGAGTTCAAGGGCACCGGCAACTGCGAAATCCATCTGGACCGTCGCATGGCCGAGAAGCGCGTCTATCCGTCGATCCTGCTGAACAAGTCGGGCACCCGTCGCGAAGAGCTGCTGCTCAAGCCGGAGATCCTCCAGAAGGCCTGGATCCTGCGCAAGCTGCTGTACCCGATGGACGAGATCGAGGCGATGGAGTTCATCCTCGACAAGATGAAGTCCTCGAAGAACAACCATGATTTCTTCGACATGATGCGCAGAGGCGGCTGATCCAGCCCTCTCCACGCGTCACGCTGGACTTCAAAGAAGCCGCCTCTGGGCGGCTTCTCTCATTTCAGCTATACTCCGCGTTTTTCCGCTGTCGACAAGTGCGCTGCAAGGGGCAGTGTGGCTGGCGGCACTGCAGCGAGGATTTTCAAATGGCCAAAGAAGGCATTCACCCCAACTATCGCGACGTGGTCTTCGTGGACCAGTCCAATGGTGCCCAGTTCGTGATCCGCTCGACGGTGCAAACGAAGGACTCGATCAAGCTGGACGACGGCCGCGAACTGCCGCTGGTCAAGCTGGAAACCTCGAGCGAATCGCACCCGTTCTACACGGGCACGCAGAAGAGCGTGGACAGCCTGGGTGGCCGCGTCGAGAAGTTCCGCAACAAGTTTGCGAACCTGCGCAAGAAGGCCTGAACGGCCCTCCCCGACCGGATCTGATCCGGTCTCGGCAAAGAAGGCAGCCTCATCGGCTGCCTTTTTTCATGGCCGGCCGCCCCCTCTTCTCCCCGGGGCGACCTCCGTCATCCCGACGTGATGCGTCCTCTGCGTCGTCGCTCGACGGGACACCGCTTCGCTGCCTTTACCGTGCGCTGTCAGGAGACTCGTCCTGAGGTCCGCGAAGCTGCGGCATGATGCGCACCGGCATCCACAACGACAACGAGACAGACGCGCATGAATCTGCCCACCCCGGCCGTCGTGGCCGAGCGAAGCACCCACCCGATCCCGCGCTGGGCCCTGCTGCTGCTGTGCGCGGCCTACGTGCTGCCCGGCCTGTTCGGCCGCGACCCGTGGCGCAATGCCGACCTCACCGCCTTCGGCTTCATCGCCAGCATCGCGCAAGGCCACGCGCCCTGGCTGCAGCCCGCCATCGCCGGCCTGCCCGCCGACGGCGGCCTGCTGCCGTACTGGGTCGGGGCGCTCGGCATCAAGCTCCTGCCCTTCCTCGATCCGTCCGTCGCGGCGCGCATCCCCTTCGGCCTGATGCTGGCCGCCGTCCTGGCGCTGGCCTGGTACAGCTGCCTCCACCTGGCGCGCACCGAGGCCGCCCAGCCGGTCGCCTTCGCCTTCGGCGGCGAGGCCCATGCGGTCGACTACGCCCGTGCCATGGCCGACGGCTGCCTGCTCGCGCTCATCGCCAGCCTGGGCCTGCTGCGCCTGGGCCACGAGATCACGCCCGAGATCCTCCAGCTCCTGGGCATCACGCTGTTCGTCTACAGCCTCTCCGCGCTGCCCTTCCGCGCCTGGAAGGCCCGCACCGCGATGCTGGTGGCGCTGCCGGTGCTCGCTACCAGCGGCGCACCTGCGGTCGCGCTCGCGCTCGCCGTCGGCGCGCTGTGGCTCTGCTTCCGCTCCACCTACGAGGACGCCCGCAAGTTCCTGCCCTGGATCCTCGCCGCGATGGCCCTGGCGGCGCTCGTCGCCTGGCCGATGCACGGCTGGGCCTGGCGCCTCAAGGCCGGCGAACGCAGCGTCCTCGACTGGCTGCGGCTCCTCGGCTGGTTCTGCTGGCCGGCATGGCCGCTGGCCGCCTGGTCGCTCTGGCGCTGGCGCACGCACCTCATGCGCCGCCATCTGTCGGTGCCGCTGCTGGCCTCGCTCGTACCCCTGCTGACCAGCCTGCTGATGGGTGCCGACGACCGCGCCATGCTGCTTGCCCTGCCGCCGCTGGCGGTGCTCGCGAGCTTCGCGCTCCCGACCTTCCAGCGCAGCGCCAGCGCCCTGCTCGACTGGTTCTCGGTCTTCTTCTTCACCCTCGGTGCGATCTTCCTGTGGCTGTACTACATGGCCATGCAGATCGGCTGGCCCGCGAAGCTCCTGGCCAACGTGCGCAAGCTGGCGCAGGGCTACGAGCCGGAGTTCAGCCTGCTGACCTTCGTGGTCGCCGTGCTGGGCACGCTGGCCTGGCTGTGGCTGGTGCGCTGGCGCACCGCGCGGCATCGTCACGCGCTCTGGAAGAGTCTGGCGCTGCCGGCAGGCGGCGTCGCGCTGGCCTGGCTGCTGGCCATGACCTTGGGGCTGCACACGCTGAACTACGCGCGCAGCAACAAGCCCTTGGTCGAGCGCATCGCGGCCCATCTGCCGGCGAACGTCGACTGCATCGCCGCACCGGGTGTGCCGACGCATGCTTTGGCCGCCTTCGAGTTCCAGGGCCACTGGAAAGTCGATGCGACGCAAGACCTGACCCGCACGACCTGCCCGGTGGCCATCACGGTGCAGGCTGAAAGCACGCCGATGCCGCCGAGCGGCTGGCGCGTGCTTGGCGTGGTCCGTCGTCCGACGGACCGTTCCGGCACCTACCTGGTGATGCAAAGGGATCGCTGATCCGGAAAGGCGAAGTCCTCGGTCCCAGATCGAGGAAGTCCTGGCTCGTTCAGGGACGGGGATGCTTGGGGTTTTGCCGCTTGCCGGCAAGGCCCCATGCATCTGCGGCCAAGCGCGCCGAACTCTCGAAAGAAAGCGACCTCAGAAAGCGGAATGGCTCCTTACGGAGCCATTCTTTCGAGTGAGATCACCAAGAATCTCGGATCAAGCAACACCTCAGAGCTCGTCACGCCCCGCCAGCAAGGCTGGGGCGGCTTCATCGCCCATCGCCGTCGCATCGACCAGCCGCACGCGCGCTGCGGGGAACAGCAGCCTGAACCTGGAGCCCTTCCCGGGTTCGCTCTCGATGCGCAGTTCGCCGCCGTGGCGTTGCACGACGTGCTTGACGATCGACAAGCCGAGGCCAGTGCCCCCGGTGTCGCGCGAGCGGCTGCCATCGACGCGATAGAAGCGTTCCGTGAGTCGCGGCAGGTGTTCGCGCGCGATGCCGGGTCCGTTGTCGATCACCGAGATCTCGCCGCCGTTGTCCGGCAGCCAACGCCATTGGAGCTCGATGCGTCCGCCTTCCGGCGTGTAGCGCACCGCGTTGCTCATCAGGTTGGCGATCGAGCTGAGGATCTCCGTCTCGACGCCGGCGAGCTCGACGCCCGTCTGGCGTACGCAGACCAGCTCATGCCGGCCGTTCGACAGCGCCTGCGCGTCCGCGCCGATGCGTTGCAGCAGCGGATCCAGCGAGATCCAGTGATCCGCACCCGGCCGCGGGCTGCCTTCGAGCTGCGCCAGCGTCAGCAGGTCGCCGACCAGCGTCTGCATCCGCGTCGTCTGCTGCTGCATCAGGTGCAGCACCCGCTTGCGCTCGGCCTCGGTCAGCTGGAGGCTGGCCATCGTCTCGATGAAGCCCGCCAGCACCGTCAGCGGTGTGCGGATCTCGTGCGAGACATTGGCGACGAAGTCGCGCCGCATCGCCTCGTTGCGCTCGCGGTCGGTCACGTCCAGCGACAGCACCAGCTTGCGCGACTCCCCGCCCACGCCGTAGTCACGCACCAGCACCTGCAGCGTCGACTTCGCGCGGGTGTTGGTCAGCGTCAGCGGCTGCTGGAAGTTGCCGTTCTGCAGGTAGGAGACGAAGGCCGGATACCGGACCAGATTGGTGATGCGTTGCAGCTTGTCGCGTTGCGGGTCCAACGAGAAATGATCGCCGGCCACCACGTTGCACCACTGGATGTGGTCCTGCCCGTCGAGCAGGATCACGCCGTTGGGCGAGGCTTCGATCGCGAGCAGGAACTGCTCCAGCTGCTGGCGTTCGCGCTCGTAGCGGCGTTCGCGATCGCGCAGGCCGCGCTCCACGCGGTAGGCCATCTCGCCCCACAGGCCGCCGACGCGCGGTGCGTCGTCGTTCTGCTCGCCGCGCAGCCAGGTCACCAGCCGGTGCGCCCGCGCCGCATCCCAGACCGCCATCAGGATCACGGCCGCCGCCGCGGCCAGCGCCGCGGCCAGATGCGGCATGCCCGTCCACTCGCCCAGCCAGTACCCCAAGCCGCCCGCGACGCCGGTGCCCAGCACCAGCATCAGGACGCGAGACAACATCCATGCCATGGATGCGTCCTCAGGCCGACAGGGCGCTGCTCTGCTGGGTCAGCCGGTAGCCGGCGCCACGGACCGTTTCGATCATGCGGGCGCAGCTGACCTTTTCGAGCGCCTCACGCAGGCGCTTGACGTGGACGTCGACGGTGCGTTCCTCGATGAACACATGGTCGCCCCACACGCGGTCCAGCAGCTGCGAGCGGCTGTGCACGCGCTCCGGGTGCGTCATGAAGAAGTGCAGCAGGCGGAACTCGGTCGGGCCGAGCTTGACCTCGACGCCTTCGCGGCTCACGCGACGCGTGCCCGGATCCAGCACCAGGCCGCCGACCTCGACCGCCGTGTCCAGCGCCTCGGGCGCCTTGCGGCGCAGCACCGCGCGGATGCGCGCCAGCAGCTCGTTCGTCGAGAACGGCTTGGTCAGGTAGTCGTCCGCGCCGGCGTCCAGCCCGGACACCTTGTCGACCTCTTCCGCGCGCGCCGTCAGCAGGATGATGGGCAGCTCGCGGGTGCGCGCGGCACCGCGCCATTGACGCGCCAGCGCCAGGCCGGTCTGGCCCGGCAACATCCAGTCGAGCACGACCAGATCAGGCAGCACGCGATCCACTTCCAGCTGCGCCTGCTCGGCGTTGCCGGCCAGCGTGACCTCGTAACCGGCGTGGCGCAGGTTGATGGAGATCAGCTCGGCGATGGCGGATTCGTCCTCGACGACCAGGATGCGACTCATGCGGGGTAACTCCTCTTATTGGGTCCCGCCGGGACGCCCGTGGCGGGCGGGCCGGACGGGTGATCGCTTGTCGGTGCTCAGCGCACCATGTTCTCGACGGCGTCCGGCGAGTTGTGGCGGACGTCGGTGCCCTTGACCACGTAGATGATGACTTCAGCCAGGTTCTTGGCATGGTCGCCCACGCGCTCGATCGCCTTGGCGACGAACACCAGGTCGATCGACGACGAGATGGTGCGCGGGTCTTCCATCATGTAGGTGATGAGCTTGCGCATCAGGCCGTCGAACTCCTTGTCGATCTGGTCGTCGGCCTTCAGCACTTCCAGCGCGCGGTCCACGTCCAGGCGCGCGAACGCGTCCAGCGCCTTGCGCAGCTGCGCGGTGGCCAGCTCGGCTTCGTACGACAGGTCCGACATCGGCAGGCGCAGCCGGCTCGACACGCCGGTGTTGATCAGGCGCTGCACGGTGCGGGCGATGCGGGCGGCCTCGTCGCCGACGCGCTCGAGGTTGGCGATCGTCTTGGACACGGCGATCAGCAGGCGCAGGTCGCGCGCGGTCGGCTGGCGGCGGGCGATGATCGTCGACAGGTCGCGATCGATCTCGATCTCCATCGTGTTGACGATCTCTTCCTGCTTGAGCACGTGGCTGGCGATGTCGCCGCTGAAGGTGCCCAGCGCCTCGACGGCCTGCGCGACCTGCGACTCCACGAGACCGCCCATCTCCAGCACGCGCGTGGAGATGCCGCTCAGCTCGGCGTCGAATTGGGTGGACAGATGCTTGTCGGTCATGGTGTTCTCTCCCTGTTGATCAGCCGAAGCGTCCGGTGATGTAGTCCTCGGTGTCCTTGCGCTTGGGCTTCATGAAGAGCTCCGCGGTCGGTCCGAATTCGATCAGGTCGCCCAGGTACATGTAGGCCGTGTAGTCCGAGCAGCGCGCCGCCTGCTGCATGTTGTGGGTCACGATCGCGACGGTGTAGTCGTGCTTGAGCTCATGGATGAGCTCTTCGATCTTGCCGGTCGAGATCGGGTCCAGCGCCGAGCACGGTTCGTCCAGCAGCAGGACTTCCGGCTTGATGGCGATGCCGCGCGCGATGCACAGGCGCTGCTGCTGGCCGCCCGACAGGCCCGAACCGCTCTGGTTGAGCTTGTCCTTGACCTCGTTCCACAGCGCGGCCTTCTTCAGCGCCCATTCGACGCGTTCGTCCATCTCGACGCGCGACAGCGTCTCGAAGAGTCGCACGCCGAAGGCGATGTTGTCGTAGATCGACATCGGGAACGGCGTCGGCTTCTGGAACACCATGCCGACCTTGGCGCGGATCAGCGAGACGTCTTCCTTGCTGGTGAGGATGTCCTCGCCGTCCAGCAGGATCTGGCCTTCGGCGCGCTGTTCCGGATACAGCTGGAACATCCGGTTCAGCGTGCGCAGCAGCGTGGACTTGCCGCAACCCGACGGACCGATGAACGCGGTCACCTTGTTCTCTGGGATGTCCAGGTTGATGTTCTTCAGCGCGTGGAAGCTGCCGTAGTAGAAGTTCAGGTTCTTCACCGAGAGCTTCGCCTTCTCGGTCACCGGCATGTCGACTTTGACGTCCATGTTGTTTCTCGATTCGTTGGATTCGTGGATCGGTCGCCGCGGCCGGCACGGCCGCGGCGGTCAACCGGTCAATGCTTTTCCTTGAACAGCACACGCGCCAGGATGTTCAGCACCAGCACGCCGATCGTGATGATGAAGACACCCGCCCAGGCGAGTTTCTGCCAGTTCTCGTAGGGGCTCATCGCGAACTTGAAGATGGTCACCGGCAGGCTGGCCATCGGGCTGCCCAGCGAGCTGGTCCAGAACTGGTTGGACAGCGCGGTGAACAGCAGCGGCGCGGTTTCGCCGGAGATGCGGGCCAGGGCCAGCAGCACGCCGGTGATCACGCCGGCGCGGGCCGACTTCAGCGTCACGGTCATGATGACCTTCCACTTCGGCGTGCCCAGCGCGTACGCGGCTTCGCGCAGCGCGTTGGGGATCAGGCTCAGCATGTTCTCCGTCGTGCGGATCACCACCGGGATCACGATCAGCGCCAGGGCCAGGATGCCGGCCAGCGCCGAGAACGACTTCATCCGCGTCACGACGACCGTGTAGATGAACAGGCCCACGACGATGGACGGCGCCGACAGCAGGATGTCGTTGATGAAGCGCACCACGGCGCCCAGCCAGGTCTTCTGGCCGTATTCGGCCAGGTAGACGCCGGCCAGCACGCCGATCGGGGTGCCGATGCAGGTCGCCAGACCCACCATCACCAGCGAGCCGTAGATCGCGTTGGCCAGGCCGCCGTCCTCGGACATCGGCGCGGGCGTCATCTGCGTGAAGGTCGCGATCGTGAGGCCGCCTATGCCCTGGATCAGCGTCTCCAGCAGGATCCAGATCAGCCAGACCAGGCCGAAGGCCATCGCGGCCAGCGACAGGGACAGCGCGATCGTGTTGATGCGCCGGCGCTTCTTGTACATCGCCAGGCGCTTGGCGTCGGTCGCGCTCATGAGCGGGCTCCTTCGTTCTTCTTCAGCTTGTTGAGCAGGACCTTGGAGAACGCCAGCACCACGAAGGTGATGAAGAACAGGACCAGGCCCAGGTAGATCAGCGAGGCCTGGTGCAGGCCCGCGCCGGCTTCGGCGAACTCGTTGGCCAGCGCCGAGGTGATGCTGTTGGCGGCTTCGAACACCGACAGCGAATTCAGCTGGTTCATGTTGCCGATCACGAAGGTGACGGCCATGGTCTCGCCGAGCGCGCGGCCCAGTCCCAGCATGATGCCGCCGACGACGCCGGTCTTGGTGTACGGCAGGACGACCTTCCAGACCACTTCCCAGGTCGTGGAGCCCAGGCCGTAGGCCGATTCCTTGAGCATCGCGGGGGTGACCGAGAACACGTCGCGCATCACCGAGGCGATGAACGGGATGATCATGATGGCCAGGATGATGCCGGCCGACAGGATGCCGATGCCCACGGGCGGGCCGGACACCAGCGCGCCCAGGTAGGGGATGCCGCCGAACAGCGACTGCAGCGGCTGCTGCACGTAGGTGGCCAGGATGGGGCCGAACACCAGCAGGCCCCACATGCCGTAGACGATGGAGGGGACCGCGGCCAGCAGCTCGATGGCGATGCCCAGCGGGCGGCGCAGCCAGCCCGGCGAGAGTTCGGTCAGGAACAGCGCGATGCCGAAGCTCACCGGCACGGCGATCAGCAGTGCGATGAACGAGGTCATCAGCGTGCCGTAGATCATCACCAGGCCGCCGAACTGTTCCTTGGTCGGATCCCATTCGGCGGTGACCAGGAAGTTCAGGCCGAACTGCTTGATCGCGGGCGCGGCCCCGATCAGCAGCGAGCCGATGATGCCGGCCAGCAGCGCCAGCGTCAGCCAGGCCGCGCCATGCGTCAGCAGCGAGAACACCGCGTCGGCCCACGGCGCGACGCGACGTCTCGGTGTCGGGCTGCCGCCTGGCTTGGCGCGCTCCTCGCCGCGCTCTCGGTCAATGGAATTGGCTGGAAGTATTGCGGCCACGGGGCCTCCGCTGGAGTGTTGGGATTCCCGGCGCGCCGCCCGCCTCCTCCGGCCGGTCCGACGCGTCCGTCACGACGTCTCTGTCGAGATCTTCTTGAGGTCCTGTGCGAAAGCCCGGTGTCCTCTGGGAGAGCACCGGGCCGTCTTCGTCAGGAGACGATCACTTGAAGCTGACCGCCTTGCCCGAACCGTCCTTCACGCTGGCCGTCCACTGCTTGCGGACCAGGTCCTTGACGCTGGCCGGCAGCGGCACGTAGTCCAGGTCGTCAGCCATCTTGTCGCCCTGGGTGTAGGCCCAGTCGAAGAACTTCAGGGTCGCGGCGGCCTGGGCCGGCTTGTCCTGGGCGACGTGCATCAGGATGAAGGTGGCGCCGGTGATGGGCCAGCTGTCCTTGCCGGCCTGCTCGGTCAGCACCTGGTAGAACGATTGATCCCACTTGGCGCCGGCGGCGGCGGCCTTGAAGGCGTCGTCGCTCGGGCTGACGAAGGCGCCGCTGGCGTTCTTCATCAGCACGTAGGTCATCTTGTTCTGCTTGGCGTAGGCGTATTCGACGTAGCCGATCGAGTTCGGCAGACGCGTCACGAAGGCCGACACGCCTTCGTTGCCCTTGCCGCCCGCGCCGGTGGGCCAGTTCACGGCCGTGCCTTCACCGACCTTGTCCTTCCATTCGGCGTTGACCTTGGACAGGTAGTTCGTGAACAGGAAGCTGGTGCCCGAACCGTCGGCGCGGCGGACCACGGCGATGGCAGCGTCCGGCAGCGCCACGCCCGAGTTCAGGGCGGCGATGGCGGGGTCGTTCCACTTGGTGACCTTGCCCAGGTAGATGTCGGCCAGGACCTTGCCGTCCAGCTTCAGCTGGCCGGGGTTGATGCCCTTGACGTTGATCACGGGCACGACGCCGCCGATCACGGTCGGGAACTGGACCAGGCCGTCCTTGGCCAGCTGGTCGTCCTTCAGGGGGGCGTCGGACGCGCCGAAGTCGACGGTCTTGGCCTGGATCTGCTTGATGCCGGCGCCGGAACCGACCGACTGATAGTTGATGCGGACACCGGTGGCCTTGTTGTAGGCGTCGGCCCACTTGGCGTACACGGGAGCCGGGAACGAAGCACCCGCACCGGTCACTTCTTGAGCATGGGCCGCGGAGAACATCGCGGCGCACGCGGCGAACAGCAGGCCAGCACGCAGTTGATTCATGATCATTCAGTCCTATCGCTTGGGTTGGTTGGCGAACGGAACGGATGCTATGACCTCAATGTGACACATCCGTGACGCGACCCGGGAACCGGAAAAATCTCGTTACGTAGAGCGCCCAGAGGAGAAATGGGGCTTGGCGGACCATCGGCCGACCATTGTCATATTCGATTCACCCCGCTGTCATCTTCGATCCCTAGCCTACCGGAAGCGAAGAAATACCCCGAAGAGTCGCGCCCGACGCGACCCGACCAATGCAAATCGGGCCGCGGACGCTTGCGCGTCGGCGGCCCTTCTTTTTGGGTCGGTGCAGTCGGTGGAAGTGGGTCAGCCGCCGCGGATGGCGTCCGCCAGTCGCTCGGCGCAGCGCTGCGCAAGGTCGGCATCGCTGGCTTCGACCATGACGCGCAGCAGCGGTTCGGTGCCCGACTTGCGGATCAGCACCCGTCCCCGGTCGCCCAGTTCGGCGGTGACCTCGGCCTCGACACGGGCGAGCGCGGGATTGCTCTTCCAGTCCAGATGGTCGGCCTGCAAGCGGACGTTGATCAGCGTCTGCGGGAACAGCGTGACGCCGTCCAGCAGGTCCGCCAGGCGACGTCCGCTGCGGCAGACGGCCTCCAGCACGAGCAGGCTGCTCACGATGCCATCGCCGGTCGTATGACGGTCCAGCGACAGCAGGTGGCCGGAGCCCTCCCCGCCCAGTTGCCAGCCGCGGGCGGCCAGCTCTTCGAGCACGTAGCGGTCGCCAACCTTGGCGCGGACGAACTCGACATCCCGCTGGCGCAGCGCCAGTTCGACCGCCATGTTCGTCATCAGCGTGCCGACCGCACCCGGGACGCGCTCGCCGCGCGCCAGCCGGTCCGCCACCATGACGTAGAGCAGTTCGTCGCCGTTGTAGAGGCGCCCGTCGGCGTCCACCATCTGCAGCCGGTCGGCGTCGCCGTCCAGCGCGATGCCGTAGTCGGCCTGATGTTCCTTGACCGCAGCCACCAAGGCCTGCGGTGCGGTCGCGCCGACCTTGTCGTTGATGTTGTAGCCGTCGGGCTTGTTGCCGATGGTGATGATCTCCGCGCCCAGTTCATGGAACACGGACGGCGCCACCTGGTAGCCCGCACCGTTGGCTGCGTCGATGACGAGCTTCATGCCGCGCAGGCTGAGATCGGTGCTGAAGCTGGCCTTGCAGAACTCGATGTAGCGCCCCTGCGCGTCGTCCAGGCGCCGGGCGCGTCCCAGGCTGGCCGAATCGACCCAGACCGGGGGTTCGTCCAGCACGGCCTCGACGTCCAGCTCCCAGGCATCCGGCAGCTTCTCGCCCTTGGACGAGAAGAACTTGATGCCGTTGTCGGCGAACGGGTTGTGCGAGGCCGAGATGACCACACCCAGATGCTGACGCAGCGCGCGGGTGAGGTAGGCGACGCCGGGCGTCGGCAGCGGGCCGGTCAGCAGCACGTTGACCCCGGCCGACGCAAACCCCGCTTCCAGCGCGGACTCCAGCATGTAGCCGGAGATGCGCGTGTCCTTGCCGATCAGCACGCTGGGCTTGGCGTAGCTGCGCTTGAGCACGCGCCCCACCGCGTGCCCCAGCCTCAACATGAAATCTGGGGTGATCGGGGTGCGGCCCACGGTTCCGCGAATCCCGTCGGTTCCGAAATACTTTCGGCTCATTGAGGCGATCTCCTGCGACTTCTTGATCTTGAATCCGCAGATTGTCGCCGATGCCGAGGGGGTCGCTGCTCGCCCACCTTGGGGCCCCCGATCAGGGGAGCCTCGGGAGGGTCAGCCTTGCGGAGCGCCGAAGGCCTGCCAGACCTTGAGCGCATCGACGGTCGCTCCGACGTCGTGCACCCGGACGACGCGTGCGCCCAGCGCCACCGACGCCAACGCCGCGCCGACGCTGGCGGACTGCCGCTCATCGACCGCCTTGCCGGTCACGGCGCCCAGCGTCGACTTGCGCGACCAGCCGATGAGCAGCGGTCGGCCCAAGGCGAGCAATTCGCGCTGGCGCCGCTGCAACTCGAGGTTCTGCTCGACCGTCTTCGCGAACCCGTATCCCGGGTCCAGCGTGATCCGCTCAGCGGCCACGCCGAGTTCGACCAGATGATTCATCCGCTCGCGCAGGAAATCCGCGACCTCGACGACGACGTCGCCGTAGTCGGTCAGCTGCTGCATGCCCGCCGGCTGCCCCCGCATGTGCATCAGGCAGATGCCGGCGCTGCCGTGTTCCGCCAGCAATCTGTCAGCCCCTTCGTCGCGCAAGGCCTGCACGTCGTTGATGATGTCCACGCCCAGGTCCAGCGCACGGCGCATCACCTCGGTCTTGCAGGTATCGACGGACACGGGGACGCCAAAATTCAGCGCGGCACGCACGACGGGCTCCAGCCGCTTCCACTCCTCGTCGGCATCCAGCCGCGGCGCGCCGGGGCGCGTCGATTCGCCACCCAGGTCGAGGATGTCGACGCCTTCGCCGAGCAGTCGCTCGCAGAAGTTGATCGCGCTCAGCGCATCGGCGTGCCGGCCGCCGTCCGAGAAGGAGTCGGGCGTCACGTTGACGATGCCCATGACCAAGGGTCGCTCCGCCAGGTCGAGGTCGAAGCGCGTGGTCTGCCAAATCGAGGGAGAAGTCATGAACGGCTGAGTGTCGAGGGCGCGGTCGCGCGCTCGATTGCGCCAGGGACTGCCACGCCAAACGGCAAGTATGACGCAAGCCCGAAAGAACCTGGGATTCCGGTCTGGGTAGATCGCAAAAAGCAGAAGGGCCGGTCGTGAGACCGGCCCTTCGAGGATCCGTGCCAACTCAGATGTCCTGACGGCTCATCTGGCTGATCGGGTCGCTATGGCAATCAGGCCGCTGCCGGGGCGCTGCCCGTGCTGACTGCCGGCGTGCCGCCGTTGTCCGGCTTGTTGGCCGGCGGCGTCCAGTCCTTAGGCGGACGCGGGGGCTTGCCTTCCATGATGTCATGGAGCTGTTCGGCGTCGATGGTTTCCCATTCGAGCAGGGCCGTGGCCATCGCGTGCATCTTGTCCTGGTTGTCCTCGATCAGCTTGCGCGCGATCGCGTACTGCTCGTCGAGGATGCGGCGCACCTCGAGGTCGACCTTCTGCATGGTCTCCTCGCTGATGTTGGTCGTGCGCGTCACCGAACGGCCAAGGAAGACCTCGCCCTCGTTCTCGGTGTAGACCATCGGGCCGAGCGCATCCGACATGCCGTAGCGCATCACCATGTCACGCGCCAGCTGCGTCGCCTTGTTGAAATCGTCCGACGCGCCCGTGGTGCGCTGGTCCATGAAGACCTCTTCCGCGATCCGACCACCGAACAGCATCGAGATCTTGGACAGCGCCCAGATCTTGTCGTAGCCGTAGCGATCCTTCTCCGGCAGCGTGAAGGTCACGCCCAGCGCGCGACCGCGCGGCACGATGGTCACCTTGTGCAGCGGATCGGACTTCGGCAGCATCATGCCGATCAGCGCGTGTCCGGCCTCGTGGTAGGCGGTGTTCTTCAGCTCTTCCGGATCCATGACCGCCGAACGGCGTTCCGGTCCCATGAAGATCTTGTCCTTGGCCTTCTCGAAGTCGCGCATCTCGACGATGCGGGCGCTGCGGCGCGCAGCCATCAGTGCGGCTTCGTTCACCAGGTTGGCGAGATCGGCACCCGACATGCCGGGCGTGCCGCGCGCCAGCACATTGGCGCTGACGTCCTGGCCGACCGGCACCTTGCGCATGTGGACGGTCAGGATCTGCTCACGGCCGCGCACATCGGGCAGCGTGACGTAGACCTGGCGGTCGAAACGACCCGGACGCAGCAGCGCGGGGTCCAGGATGTCCGGCCGGTTGGTCGCGGCCATGACGATCACGCCCAGGTTGGTCTCGAAGCCGTCCATCTCCACCAGCATCTGGTTGAGGGTCTGCTCGCGCTCGTCGTTGCCGCCGCCGAGACCGGCACCGCGATGGCGACCGACCGCGTCGATTTCGTCGACGAAGATGATGCAGGGGGCGCTCTTCTTGGCCTGTTCAAACATGTCGCGCACGCGGGCCGCGCCCACGCCGACGAACATCTCCACGAAGTCGGAACCGGAGATGCTGAAGAACGGCACCTTGGCTTCGCCGGCGATGGCCTTGGCCAGCAGCGTCTTGCCGGTCCCCGGAGGGCCGACCAGCAGCACGCCGCGCGGGATGCGACCGCCCAGCTTCTGGAACTTCTGCGGGTCCTTCAGGAAGTCGACCAGCTCCTTGACCTCTTCCTTGGCCTCGTCGCATCCGGCGACGTCGGCGAAGGTCGTGGTGTTGTTGGCCTCGTCGAGCATGCGCGCCTTCGACTTGCCGAAGCTGAACGCGCCGCCCTTGCCGCCGCCCTGCATCTGGCGCATGAAGTACACCCACACGGCGATCAGCAGGAGCATGGGGCCCCAGCTGAGGAGGATGTTCATCAGCACCGAGGGCTCTTCCCGCGGCTTGGCGTCGAACTTGACGCCGTTGTTGATCAGGTCACCGATCAGGCCGCGATCCATGTACGGGGCGGTCGTGCGCAGCTTGTTGCCATCGCTGGTCTGCGCCACGATTTCCGTCCCCGCCTGGGTTTCCTGCAGCGTGACCTGCTTGATGCGTTTCGCACGGACTTCATCGAGGAAGTCAGAGTAGACGATCGGATTCCCCTGGGTTGCGCTGCGATCGAACTGCTTGAAGACAGTGAACAGCACCAGGGCGATCACCATCCACACAGCCACTTTCGAGAACCACTGATTGTTCACCGCGACTCCTTTGTCATTCCATCACCGCACGCCCACGAATACAGCCTCGGGCAGCGGACTTCCATGGCATATGGGGTGGATTCTAGGCCAGTCAAGTCCCCAGACCTGATTGGCATTCCCATACACCTCGATAGATATTGCCACGCGCCTTGCCGGCCGACCGCTCGAAGCGCCCCGGACTTTGACGCTTCATCCGGTCTTCACCGCGCCGTCAGGGCCTTCCGGCGCGCCTCAGCGCGTTTTCAGCCCGATGCCGACGAGGAAATTCTCGGCCGATCTTTCCCGCGACGCCTTCGGCTTGGCGGTCTTGACCCGCTTGAACTGCGCCCGGAACGCGTGCACCAGCTGGTCGTACCCGCTGCCATGGAACACCTTGGCAACCAGCGCGCCTTCCGGCTTCAGGTGTTGTTGGGAAAAGTCCAGCGCCAGTTCGATCAGGTGCTCCATGCGCGCGGCATCGGTACTCTCGATGCCGGACAGGTTGGGCGCCATGTCCGAGACCACCACGTCCACCTTGCGGCCGTCGAGCATCGATTCAAGCCGGGTCAGGACCTCCTGCTCGCGGAAATCGCCCTGGACGAACTCCACGCCCTCGATCGGCTCGAAGTCCAGCAGGTCCAGCGCGATGATGCGACCGTTCAGTTCGCCTACCGCAGCGCCGCCCGCGCCGGCTTCCTTGGGCGCGAAACGGCGCCGCAGGTACTGGCTCCATGCGCCGGGCGAGGCCCCCAGATCGACCACGACCTGTCCCGGGCGGATCAGCTGGAACTCCTCGTCGATCTCCTTGAGCTTGTAGGCCGCGCGGGAGCGATAGCCCTCTTTCTGGGCCAATTTGACGTAGGTGTCGTTGACGTGGTTGTTCAACCACGCCTTGTTCAGCTTCTTGCTTTTGGTATCGACTTTCATTGCACTGATAATAAGCAGATGCCTGCTATTCAATTGACCCCTGCCCAGCGCAAGGAAAAACGCGCCGACGCTCATCACCTGGACCCCGTGGTGATGATAGGCGGCGATGGCCTGACGGCCGCCGTCACCAAGGAGGTCGACCTCGCGCTCAAGTCCCACGGACTGATCAAGGTGCGCGTCCTGTCCGACGACCGCGACAACCGCGAAACCATCCTCGCCACCTTGGCCGAGGAACTGGACGCCGCCCCCATCCAGCACATCGGCAAGCTGCTCGTCCTGTGGCGCCCGATGCCGGAGAAGGAAAAGGCCGCTCCGAAGGACGACGCCCGCGCGGCGCCCAAGATCGTGAAGATCGTGAAGTTCTCGAAGAGCGGCAACAACCGTCCGCAGATCAAGAAGGTCACGGTGCTGGGCAACCAGCGCGTCACCTACGGCGGCGAGGTCAAGCGCGCCAAGAAGCCGCGCCAGACCAGTGTGAAGAAATCCAGCCAAGGCTGAGACCACACAGCCCAACGACAAGACGGCCCTCGGGCCGTCTTTCTTTTTTCCTGGTTACCCCGATCAGCGGGACGCCGTCCTGCTCAGCCGCCAGGCCAGCGCCAGCACGGCGACGGTTCTTACACCGAAGAGCGCCAGCGACACCGCATGCAGTTGCAGGAAAGTCCAGCTCCCCTGCCCTTGCCGTGCGGCTTCCATCAGCGGTTGCAGCGCATAGAAGCCGGCGACCGTGCAGCCGATGGCCACCAGCGGCAGCCAGAAATCCGCGCCCATCGCCGAGCCGCGCACGACGCCGTCACGGTGCAGGCGTCGCTCCATCAGGATCAGCAGCACGCCGGCAGCCAGCGCGAAGCGGGCATCCATCTCGAACAGGCGCGCCACGTACTTGCCGGCTGCGGCCCGCTCCAATGTCGCGAAGGCATTCGGCGCCGCGAGCAGCGCCACCGCCAGCAGTTCACCGGCCCACAACGCGGCCAGCAGCGCACGGATCCGCAGCAGCATCGCCCGAACGCTCAGATGTAGCGGACGTCGACGATCTCGTAGCGCTTGATGCCGCCGGGCGCCACGACCTCGGCCACATCGCCGGCTTCCTTGCCGATCAGCGCGCGGGCGATCGGGGAGCTGATCGAGATCAGGCCCTGCTTCAGGTCGGCTTCGTCGTCACCGACGATCTGGTAGGTCACCTCGTTGCCGGACTCTTCCTCTTCCAGGTCGACCGTGGTGCCGAACACCACCTTGCCGCCGGCGTTCACCGACGACGGATCGATCACCTGCGCCGACGACAGCTTGCCCTCGATCTCCAGGATGCGGCCTTCGATGAAGCCCTGCTTGTCCTTGGCGGCCTCGTACTCGGCGTTTTCCGACAGGTCGCCTTGCGCGCGGGCTTCCGAGATGGCGTTGATCACGGCGTGACGCTCGACCGTCTTCAGTCGATGCAGTTCTTCCTTGAGCTTCTCAGCGCCGCGCTTGGTCAATGGGATCGTCGTGGCCATGTCTCTAGAACCTTGAGTAACAAAACAAACCGCCGCTGCCGCTCAGGATCGCTGAGCAGCGGCGGCGGAATGGGATGAGGCAGTTTAATGCAGTTCGGCGTGCAGTTCCTGCAGCGATTGCACCAGCAGGCCGTCCTTGTGCTTCATGCCTTCGACGGCGGCTTCGCAGCCGGCCATCGTCGTGTAGTAGGTCACCCGATTGGCCAGGGCGGCCTGGCGGATGTGACGGCTGTCGGCGATGGCCGTGCGGGTCTCGTCGACGGTCGTGAACACCAGCTGGATGTCGCCGCCCTTGATCATGTCGACGATGTGCGGGCGGCCGTCCTTGACCTTGTTGACGACGCGCACCGGAACGCCCGCGGCTTCGATCGCCGCGGCCGTGCCCTTGGTGGCCACCACGCCGAAGCCCAGCGCCGCCAGATCGCGCGCCAGCGCGACGGCACGATCCTTGTCGTTGTTCTTGACGGTGATCAAGACGTTGCCCTGACGCGGCAGACGCGAGCCCGCGCCCAGCTGGCTCTTCAGCATCGCTTCGCCGAAGGTCCGGCCAGCACCCATCACTTCACCGGTCGAACGCATTTCCGGGCTGAGGATCGGGTCCACGCCGGGGAACTTGTTGAACGGGAAGACGGCTTCCTTGACGCTGAAATACGGCGGCTGGATCTCGACCGGCGGCTTGCCGCCGGCGGCCTTCTGGTCCTTGAGCTTGACGCCGGCCATGCAGCGCGCGGCGATCTTGGCCAGCGGCTGGCTGGTCGCCTTGGACACGAACGGCACCGTGCGGGACGCACGCGGGTTCACTTCGAGCACGTACACCGTGTTCTCGGACAAGCCCTTCGTGACGTCGCCCTGGATCGCGAACTGCACGTTCATCAGGCCGACGACCTTCAGCGCCTTGGCCATCTCGGCGGTCTGGCGGCGCAGTTCGTCCTGCAGCTCCTTGGACAGCGTGTACGGCGGCAGCGAGCAGGCCGAGTCGCCGGAGTGGATGCCGGCGGCCTCGATGTGCTCCATGATGCCGCCCATCATCGTGTCTTCGCCGTCGCAAATGCAGTCGACGTCGACCTCGACCGCGTCCTCCAGGAAGCGGTCCAGCAGCACGGGCGACTTCTCGCTGACGCGCACGGCCTCGCGCATGTAGCGCTCCAGGTCCTTGTCGCCGTGGACGATCTCCATCGCGCGGCCGCCCAGCACGTAGCTGGGACGCACGACCAGCGGGTAGCCGATCTCGTTGGCCAGCGCGACGGCCTGGTCTTCGTTGCGCGCCGTGCGGTTGGGCGGCTGCTTCAGGCCCAGCTCATGCAGCAGCTTCTGGAAGCGCTCGCGGTCCTCGGCCATGTCGATCGAGTCCGGCGAGGTGCCGATGATCGGCACGCCGTTGGCTTCCAGGTCCAGCGCCAGCTTCAGGGGCGTCTGGCCGCCGTACTGCACGATCACGCCGACCGGCTTCTCCTTGGCCACGATCTCCAGCACGTCCTCGAGGGTCACCGGCTCGAAGTACAGGCGGTCGGAGGTGTCGTAGTCGGTCGAGACCGTCTCCGGATTGCAGTTGACCATGATGGTCTCGTAGCCGTCCTCGCGCATCGCGAGGGCCGCATGGACGCAGCAGTAGTCGAACTCGATGCCCTGGCCGATGCGGTTCGGACCGCCGCCCAGCACCATGATCTTCTTCTTGTCGGTCGGGTTGGCCTCGCACTCCTCGTCGTACGTGGAGTACATGTAGGCCGTCTGCGTCGCGAATTCGGCGGCGCAGGTGTCGACGCGCTTGTAGACCGGGCGGACGTTCAGCGCGTGGCGCGTCTTGCGCACCTCGTGCTGGTTGGTGCCCAGCAGCTTGGCCAGGCGCTTGTCCGAGAAGCCCTTCTTCTTCAGCAGGCGCAGTTCGTCGGTCGACAGGCCGGCCAGTTCGCGCCCCTTCAGGCTCTGCTCGATCTTGATCAGCTGTTCGATCTGGGCGAGGAACCACGGATCGATCTTCGTTTCCTCGAAGACCTCGTCCAGCGTCATGCCGATGCGGAAAGCGTCGCCCAGGAAGAGGATGCGCGACGGACCGGGTTCGCCGATCTCCTGCACGATCTCCTCGCGGTCGCTGCTGATCTCGGACAGGCCATCGATGCCGGTCTCCAGGCCGCGCAGCGCCTTCTGGAACGATTCCTGGAAGTTGCGGCCCATGGCCATCACTTCGCCGACCGACTTCATCTGCGTCGTCAGGCGCGAGTCGGCCATCGGGAACTTCTCGAAGGCGAAACGCGGGATCTTGGTGACGACGTAGTCGATGCTGGGCTCGAACGAGGCCGGGGTGATGCCGCCGGTGATGTCGTTCTTCAGCTCGTCGAGCGTGTAGCCGACGGCCAGCTTCGCGGCGATCTTGGCGATCGGGAAGCCGGTGGCCTTGGAGGCCAGCGCCGACGAACGCGACACGCGCGGGTTCATCTCGATCACGACCATGCGACCGTCGACCGGATTGATCGAGAACTGCACGTTCGAACCGCCGGTGTCGACGCCGATCTCGCGCAGGATGGCGATCGAGGCGTTGCGCAGCAGCTGGTATTCCTTGTCGGTCAGCGTCTGTGCCGGGGCCACGGTGATCGAGTCGCCGGTGTGGATGCCCATCGGGTCCAGGTTCTCGATCGAGCACACGATGATGCAGTTGTCCGCCTTGTCGCGGACCACTTCCATCTCGTATTCCTTCCAGCCGATCAGCGACTCTTCGATGAGCAGCTCGTTCGTCGGCGAGAGGTCGAGACCGCGCTTGCAGATCTCCTCGAACTCTTCCGGGTTGTACGCGATGCCGCCGCCGGTACCGCCCAGCGTGAAGCTGGGGCGGATCACCATCGGGAAGCCCACGCCGCCGATCTCGGCGTGGATGCGCTTCTGCACAGCCCACGCCTCTTCCAGCGAATGCGCGATGCCCGAGCGGGCCGATCCCAGCCCGATCTTGGTCATCGCGTCCTTGAACTTCAGACGGTCCTCGGCCTTCTCGATCGCGTGCTCGTTGGCGCCGATCATCTCGACCTTGTACTTGTCCAGCACGCCGTGCTTGTGCAGCTCCAGCGCGCAGTTCAGCGCGGTCTGGCCGCCCATGGTCGGCAGGATCGCGTCGGGACGCTCCTTGGCGATGATCTTCTCGACCACCTGCCAGGTGATCGGCTCGATGTAGGTGACGTCCGCGGTGTCCGGGTCCGTCATGATCGTCGCCGGGTTGCTGTTCACCAGGATGACCTTGTAGCCCTCCTCGCGCAACGCCTTGCAGGCCTGCGCGCCGGAGTAGTCGAACTCGCAGGCCTGGCCGATGATGATCGGACCGGCGCCGATGATGAGGATGCTTTTGATGTCAGAACGCTTGGGCATGAGTCGTCTCCCTCTTCATCAGGCCTTGGACATGAGACCGATGAAGCGGTCGAACAGATACGAGATGTCGTGCGGGCCGGGGCTCGCTTCCGGGTGCCCCTGGAAGCAGAACGCGGGCTTGTCGGTGCGGGCCAGGCCCTGCAGCGTGCCGTCGAACAGGCTGACGTGCGTCGCGCGCAGGTTGGACGGCAGCGTGTCGGGATCGACCGCGAAACCGTGGTTCTGGCTGGTGATGCTGACGCGGCCGTTGTCGAGGTCCTTCACCGGGTGGTTCGCGCCGTGGTGGCCGAACTTCATCTTGAAGGTCTTCGCGCCGGAGGCCAGCGCCATGATCTGGTGGCCCAGGCAGATGCCGAAGGTCGGGATGCCGGCCTCGATCAACTGCGCGGTGGCCTTGATGGCGTAGTCGCACGGCTCCGGATCGCCGGGGCCGTTGGACAGGAACACGCCGTCCGGCTCAAGGTCGAAGACCGCCGAGGCCGGCGTCTGCGCCGGCACCACGGTGATGCGGCAGCCGCGCGAGGCCAGCATGCGCAGGATGTTGCTCTTGACGCCGAAGTCGTAGGCGACGACGTGGAACTTCGGAGCGGTCTGCTCGCCGTAGCCCTTGCCGAGCGTCCACTCGGTCTCGGTCCACACTTCGCGTTCGGTGCGGCTGACGACCTTGGCCAGGTCCAGGCCCGCCATGCTCGGAGCGCCCTTGGCCAGCGCGACGGCCTCGTCGATGTGCGCCTGTGTGATCTGCTCGCCGGCGTTCAACGCCAGGATGCAACCGTTCTGGGCGCCCTTCTCGCGCAGCACGCGCGTCAGGCGGCGCGTGTCCAGGTCGGCGATGGCGACGGTGCCCTCGTCCTTCAGGTACTGGCGCAGCGTGCGGCCCTTGCGGAAGTTCGAATCGAGGACCGGCGCCTCCTTGATGATCAGGCCAGCGGCAAAGATCTTCGACGCCTCGACGTCCTCGTCATTGACGCCATAGTTGCCGATGTGCGGATACGTCAGGGTGACGATCTGGCGGCAGTAGCTGGGGTCGGTGAGGATTTCTTGGTAGCCGGTGAGCGCGGTGTTGAACACCACCTCACCAACGGTCCGGCCGGCGGCGCCGAGCGCGGAACCCTTGAAGACCGTGCCGTCTGCCAGGGCAAGAATCGCGGGGGGAGCGGAAAGCAGATCGGGCAGCACGGGAAACTCCGTTGTTGTGCGCGCGCCCGGCTCTGCTTCAGGGCCCTGGATTCGCCGCCGGCACGCGCCATGGACGGCTGGCGCGCGGGTGCGACCGGGTCTCCTGTGAGGGAGTCGATCCGAGTGGGATCCGATGCGATCGGGGGTGAAGTTTGCGGGACGCGGTAGGTTGCGGGTAAACCTGACGAGTATAACCCGCCAGGGTATTCACGGAGAAGATTTGCGCAAACGGGTCATGGACCCGTCACGCTGGTGCGCTTATCCGAGCGCCGAGATGCCAGCCTTGGCAACTTGCGCGTCTTCATTCGACTTCACGCCGCTGACGCCCACCGCGCCGACGCAGAAACCTTCGACGAGCACCGGCACGCCGCCTTCCAGCATGCCTTCCAGCGGGACGCTGAGGAAGGCGTTGCGGCCGTTGTTGACGATGTCCTCGTAGACCTTGGATTCGCGACGCCCCAGGGCGGCCGTCTTGGCCTTGGCGGGCGCGATCACGGCCGAGGTGGCCGCCGCGTTGTCCAGGCGTTGCAGCCACAGCAGATGGCCGCCGTCGTCGACGATGGCGATGGTCACCGCCCAGTTGTTCTTCAGCGCCTCGGCTTCCGCGGCGGCGGCGATGCGCTTGACGTCGTCCAGGGTCAGGAAGGGCTTCTGTTTCATCTGCGGCCTCATCGGGATCATTGAAGGAAAGGCGATCACTTTAACGAAGCCTTAAGGCCCGCGCCTACAATCGACAGCAACTCTCACTTCATGGGGCGCACGCACATGAACGATCGCATCATCGATCTCAACACCGGCAGCCACGGCTCCTCGCTGTCCGCCGACCGCCAGCGCGTCCTGCGCAACACCTACGCGCTGCTGGCGCTGTCGTTGATCCCGACCGTGCTCGGCGCCTGGATCGGCGTCTCGACCGGCCTGCTCGCGACCATGGGCACCGGCGCGAGCATGATCCTGTTCTTCGTGGGCGCGTTCGGGCTGATGTTCCTGGTCGAGAAGACCAAGAACTCCGCCGCCGGGGTCGCCTCGCTGCTGGCCTTCACCTTCTTCATGGGCCTGATGCTGTCGCGCCTGCTCGCCGCGATCCTCGGCTTCAAGAACGGCGGCACGCTGATCATGACCGCCTTCGGCGGCAGCGCCGCGATCTTCTTCACCATGGCGTCGCTGGCCACCGTGGTCAAGCGCGACCTTTCCGGCCTGTACAAGTTCCTGATCGTCGGCGCCGTGATCGCGATGATCGCCGGCATCGCCAATGTCTTCCTGCAGTCCACCGGCGTGCACCTGGCGCTGCTGGTCGCCGTGCTGGGCATCTTCTCGGCCTTCATGCTGGTCGACGTCAAGCGCGTCATCGACGGCGGCGAGACCAACTACATCAGCGCCACGCTGAACATCTACCTGGACCTGTACAACGTGTTCACCGCGCTGCTGCAGCTGCTGGGCATCTTCGGCGGCGACCGCGACTGACCGTCCGCCCTGGCGCCAACCCAGCCACAAACAGGAACGCCTCGGATCCCCGAGGCGTTTTTCGTTGCGGGTCCGAACCTGGGAGTCAGGTCCGCGTCGAGGTCAGTGCCCCGGCTTGCCCTGTGCCTTGTCCAGCTCAGGCTGTGCGCTGACAGCCGATTCGACGGTCTGTCCGTCGTCCGGCCGGTGCGTCACGACAGGCTTGATCGCGCCGGTGCCGATGAAGCGGGCGTATTCGCTGCGCGGCATCAGCGCGCTCATCCGCGAATCGCCGTCCTCCCAGCCCAGGGTCACGTCGTGCTCGTTGACCTCGACCTGCACGGCGCCCGGACGGATGACCATCATCGGACCGTCGCCGGTGCGGTAGGTCACCTCGCCGCAGATGAAGGCGGATTGGCTCAGCGGCTGATCTTCATCGGCATGGCGCTCCACGGAAGTATCGACCGTGGAAGCGTCGGCAGGATGCTCGGGCGGCAGGGGTGGTCGGGCGCTCATGGAAGGTCCTCCTGGGAAGCGTCCCGCGGCAGTTCATCGAGCCACTGCCACATGCGCACCGCCAAGGCGGTCGCCGTGCAGGTGGCCAACGTCATCAGCATGAGCATGTTGTCGTCCATGGTGACCTCGAACCGCAGCGGGATCAGGTTGCGATGACGCATGGTCGCCGCCGGCGATGCGCCGGCGAAGCGGCGGCCACCGCGACGCGCTGTAGGTGCTGTCCCACAGCAAGCGCCGCGCCTGTCGCGTTCTGCAAAACTGTGTGAAGTCCTGGGCGGATTCCGACCGCACCGTCAACGTCGCCGAACGCACTTCCGTTGTGCCCACAAGCTGTAGGACGACGTCGGACAGGGAGCACCTCCCCGCACCGACACCGCGCACCGCGCTGCGCTTATGGGAAGCGATCGGCCCAGCGCCGATAGTCAGAGCAAAGGCACTCACCAGGAGAATCCAAATGAGCCTCCAGATCGCCGCAGACGCCGCCGCGTCGCAGTTCGAGATCCGCTTCGAATCCATCTTCGACTCTGGCCGCGGGATGTCCTTCCCGTGCGATCCGCAAGGCCACGTCGATCTGGACAGCCTTCCCGCCCGCGCCCGACACAACTATCTGTTCGCCCGTGCGATGGTCGGCAAGGATTACCTGCCGCCGGCCGTCCGCGGCCGCAACAGCCACTGAGGCACTCGCTGCCCGCGCGACCGACCGCCAGGCGCTCCCGCGCCGAGGCCCTTGGACGGCAGGCTCGCCGCTTGCCACATCAGACTGCATCCTCCCCTGTTGCCGCGCTGCACCCCCTGGGTCGGCGCGGCTCTTTTTTGCGCGGGAGATACTGATCAGCGGCTGATCAGCGCGTGACCGCGGGACTGGCTTCCTCGAACCGGTCCACCGTGCGCAGGGGCTTGAACAACGCCGCCCACGCCGCCACGACACCCAGCGTGCACACCGCGCCGGTCACGGCCGCCGGCACGGCGCCCAGCGCCGCGGCGGCACTGCCGGCTCGGAACTCGCCGAGCTCGTTGGACGACCCGATGAACAGCATGTTCACCGCGTTGACACGACCGCGCATCTCATCCGGCGTCGAGAACTGCACGAGCGCGCCACGGATGTAGACGCTGACCATGTCCGCCGCTCCGGCGATGGCCAAGGCCGCGAACGACAGCCAGAAGGTGGTCGACAGCGAGAACACCAGGTTGGCCAGCCCGAACACCGCGACCGCGACGAACATGGTCCTGCCGACATGGCGGTTGAACGGGCGCAGGCTCAGATAGAAACCGGCGGTGACCTCGCCCACGGCCATCGCGCTGCGCAACGCGCCCAGGCCTTCCGGACCGGCATGCAGCACCTCATGGGCGTAGATCGGCAGCAATGCGACGACGCCGCCCAGCAGCACCGCGAACAGGTCCAGCGAGATCGTGCCGAGGATGATGGGCCGCGAGCGGATGAAGTGGATGCCGGCACCGAAGCGCTGCCAGATGTTCCCGCCGGCGGGTGACGGCGGCGCGGCGAAGCGCACCGGCACGGCGCCGACCAGCAGTGCGGTCCCGATCGCGAAGCAGGTCAGGCAGACCAGATAGGTCAGGCTCGCTCCGCCGAAGGCGTACAAGATCCCGCCGAGGAACGGGCCGCCGATGCTGGCCACGCGCATCAGCATGCTGTTCGCGGCGATCGCCTGCGCCAGCTGTTCACGCGGCACGATCTGCGGAAGCAGGCTCTGCAAGGCCGGTCCCGAGAAGGCCCGCGCGCAGCCGAACAGCACCAGCACGGCGTAGATCCCCGCCACGCCCGCATGACCGTGACCGGACAGCCACCACAAGGCCAGACTGCAGATCGCGCTCACGGCCCAGCTGATCGCCAGGATCGGCTTGCGGCTGAAGCGGTCGATCAAGTCCCCGGCCGGCAGCAGGAGCAGCAGCATCGGGATGAACTGCGCCAGGCCGACGTAGGCCAGCGCCAGCGGTTCCCGGGTCAGGTCGTAGACCTGCCAGGCGACGACCACCGCCTGGATCTGTCCGGCGAAGACCGCCGCGAGGCGGCAGATCAGGAACGCGGTGAAGCCGGGGTGGCGGAAGACGCTGGTCTTGGAGGCCGGCGCGGCGCCGGGGGACGGGGAAGACGGAGTGGCAGGAGCGGTCACGGCACGAAGTGTTCTGGGCCTTCTTGGGCGGGCGCCGACCAGTTTAGCGAGGCGATCCGCCCACTTGGGCGCTGGGCGATGTCACAAGCGGGTGGGCTGCTCCGTCTTGTGGATACCTGCCCTTCTTTGTCACTTCCCATCACGGAGCCCACCATGAGCCAACGTCTGAACTACATGCAACAGTCCCCCGCCGCCTTCAAGAAGCTGGTCGAGCTGTCCATGGCCCTGAAAGAAGGCGGCCTCGAACACGGCCTGCAATTCCTGGTCGAGATCCGCGCCTCGCAGCTCAACGGCTGCGCGTTCTGCCTGGACATGCACGTCAAGCAGGCCGTCATCGGCGGTGAGCGGGCGCTGCGGCTGCACCATGTCGCCATCTGGCGCGAGTCGACACTGTTCTCGCCCCGCGAGCGCGCCGCGCTGCTCTGGGCCGAGACACTCACGCGCATCCCCGAAGCGGGCGTCTCCGACGCGGTCTACGCCGAGGTCCGTGAGCAGTTCAGCGAGAAGGAGCTCTGCGACCTGACCTGGCTGGTGTCATCGATCAACGCCTGGAACCGCCTCAACGTCGCATTCCAGAGCGTTCCCGGGTCGCAGGACAAGGCCTTCGGTCTGGACAAGGCCGGTTTGGCCTGAGCCCTTGTTTGAGTGGGGAAACCCACCCCAATCTGCTAGTTGGTTTGCATCTGCAACCACGGTAGGCCATAGGCGTTTTCGCGCCGGATTCCGACCATGGGCGCCTCGCTTCACACCGAAGCCTGCCCATGGAGTCCACGATGAAACCAGCTTCTGTCCTGATCCGCATGGCCGCCCGATGGCTGAGTCGCCCCGCACGGTCCGCACGCACCATCGGCGCGGCCCCGCTGCTGTTCGGCGCGCTCGTGCTGACGGGTTGCGACGGCGGCGACATGCCGTCCGCCCCGATGACCGCGCCGGCGGCGCGGGCGGAGTCCGCTGCGCCGGTGAAGGCGCCGCGCCCGGTCAGCGCCAGCAGCGGCGAGATCGCCTATTACCAGTCTCTTCAAGGCGACCGCCGCGTCGGCATGGAGGCGGCCCGTGATCACTGAAATCCCCACGCAATCGAGAAACGCCGCTCGTGTGGTCGGCACGGTCCTCTGCATCATCCTGGCCGCGGCCGCGAGTGCGCTGATCCTCACGGGGCCCGTCTGGTCCGTGGACGACCTGGTCCTGCCCGCCGCCCGGCCGCCGACACCGGCGCCTTCCACCACGGTCACCTCCGCCGCCGAGCCCAAGACCGGCAGCGACTCGCATTGACCACACGCCCTCCCCCACAAGGTCCCCCTCGTTCTGCCGTCCGATGTCACGGACGCAAGAAAAACGGCGCCCCGCGGGGCGCCGTTCCAATTGGGGTGTCGACAGGGGGATCCAGGCAATGTTCGAGTTGTGGGCCTGGATCCGCCGGTGCAACGTCAGGCGCGAACGATCGCTGATCGGACACGCCCCCCACCGGGGTTGACTCGTCCCCGGCCGATCAGCGCTGGTTGTAGCGTGCCTTGGCCGAGTTCACGCACACGTCCTTGGCATCGCCGGACAGCGTGTTGCACTTCTCGGAAGCCAGCTTGTAATCGGCCTTCACACGGGTTTCCTCGGCGTCATCGACCGCCGCGGCCACCTTCTTGTTCATCTTGAGCTCGGCCTTGGCCTTCTCGTAGGACGTCTTGGCCTCGCGCTGGCACACGTCCTTGGCTTCGCCCGAACGGTCGTCGCAGCGCTCCTTGGCCACGTCGTAGCGCGCTTCATAGCGGGCCTCGATCAGCTTGGCCTCGTCCTTGGCGTTGCCGCTGTAGTTGTATTCGAGCTGGGCCAGCGCCACGTCCTCACGGCCCTTGGCTTCCTTGACGCAGATGTCCTTGGCATTGCCCGACAGCTGGTCGCACGCATCCTTGTCGACCTTGTAGGTCTTCTTGATGTCGTCCTTCGCGCCGTCGTAGACCGACTTCGAGAAGTTGGCGGCGTTCGCCATGCCGGCGCACAGGCTCAGGGCGGCGGCGATCAGGGCGGTGGTGGCGTGCTTGTTCATGGTCATCCTTTGGTTCTTGTGGGGGAAGGCAGTGACTCGGTCGGCGGACAGGTCCGGCGACGTCACTTTCGCAGCAGGCTCATCACGAAGGTGACGACGGCCATGATCACGAAGACGAAGAAGAGGATCTTCGCGATGCTCGCGGCGCCGGCGGCGATGCCGCCGAAGCCGAACAGCGCGGCGATCAAGGCAATGACGAAAAAGACGACGGCGTAGTGCAGCATCTCGGTTCTCCTGCGCGGCACCGTGCCGCGATGGAATGACTGTAGGGACTGGGCCGTCCGCCGCGGGCAGTCCCGCACCGCGAGCGGGCGTCGGAGCCGCAACCGACGCGCTGTAGGAGAGGACCTACCGGTCACATGAAGGCGCTGGAAGCCTGTGCAGCGACCAGACACCCCCTAGGCAGCAACGAGACAGCGACGAGGCTGCGACCAAGCACCAACGAAAAAGCCGGCTGGCGCCGGCTTTTCGTGAGGATGGCGAGGCGCCCTGAGGCCGTCGTCTCACCAGATCTTCTGGAAAGTCACCCCCACGCGTCCGCCGCGCGGGCGCAAGGTCAGCGACGACTGCCCGCTGAGCTCCATCTTGAAGCCCTTGCGGAGGTCCGCATACGCCTTGCGGCTGTTGAACGCCAGACCGACGCGCACCTGACGCTCGCGGTTGTTGAGGCCGGGGACGTTGAGGTCATCGATCTGCGCGCGTTGCGCGTCGAGCAGCGGCGTCTGGACGAAGGCATGGGACCGAGGTCCTGTCGGCATCGCCAGTCCGACCAGGACACCGGCATCGCCGGTCGCGCCGGGACGAAGGTTCTGATACGGCGTCGAGTACAACCCGCCGCCGATGGCCGTACCGCGCTGCTCGACACCCACACCCAGTCGCAGGCCGCCGCCCGACAGGGGCTTGCCCCACAGCATCGTCTGCGTGGCCTGCGGCGACCGTCCGTACCAACCGGCGGCGCCGGCGGACTGGTTGGCGGTGGCCAACGGTTCTGCGGCGCTCTGGGTCACCGTATAGCGGGAGCCGGACGAAGCTTCGCGCAAGGAGGCTTGATGCGTCCGGTCCGCCAGGCTGCGGCCCGACAGCTCGACCCGATCGTCGAGCGAAGTCGGCGTCGCTTCGACGCCAGGTGCGGCCTGGACGAGCGAAGCCAGCGAGGCCAGCGAGAAGGCGGCCGGCATCAGCGCGGCGCGGAGGACGTTTCGGGGGCAGAAGGCATTCATGACTCAACTCCCGTGCTTGATGACAACTTAGGACGCGGGTTGCGACAGGAAAATCTCGATCCGACGATTGGCGGCCCGCCCGGCCTCAGTGGCGTTGCTGGCCACGGGCTGCCGACCGCCGCGGCCCTCCACCAGCAGCCGGCCGCGCCGGACGCCGTGGTGGACCAGGTATTCACGCACCGCCTCGGCCCGGTCCAGCGACAGCGGCCCGTTGACCGCATCGCCTGCCGAGCTGTCGGTATGTCCGACGATGGTCACCCGGACGGCGTCGTCCAGATTGCGGCTCACTTCGTCGAGCACCGGCCGCATCGCCGGCTTGAGTTCGGAACGACCGATGTCGAAGGACGCATCGGCGGGAACGCTGAGCTTGAGCTGGTTGTCCGCCGTACGGGCAACACTGATGCCCGAGCCGGTGCCGGTCTGGATCAGGGCTTGCCGGCGCTCTTCCATCTGGGCGGTCCAGAGATTGCCGCCGATGACCGACGGTGCGGCGCCCGGCGTTGCGCCGGTCGGCGCGTTGGGCCCGGTGGTGCCTGTCGTGCCGGAACCGTCCATCGAGGCGCAGCCGCCCAGCGTCAGCAGCACGGCGATCGCCAGGATCGGCAGACCGGCCGCGGCCATCAGCCGCCAGCGGCTCTCTAAGGAAGCACCAGAGACGCTGGAGGCGCCGGAGCGGCGCGCGGCGTCGGCAGGGTGGGCGCAAAGGACTCGGGGGCGGCGCATGACAGTCTCCAGGAGGGCTGTGGGGCTCGGTCACACGATAAGTCGACCTTGATGAGCGTCATGCTAGGGAGATCGCGGGGCGGCGGGTGTAGTCGGCTGTCGGAAGCGGAAGTCAGACTGGGCTGACAAGCCGCCTTGCCAGTCGCGTCGGCCGATTCCTTGCCCCGGCAGCGATCACGCGCTCAGCGTGACGCCGTCGGACGACTCGTCGTCCAGCGGCAGCAGGTCGGCTTCGGAGAGTTCGGCGGCATCGACTTCCTCGTCGAACGCGGCCTGGTCGGCGGCGCCGACGTGCGCGATCAGGGGCTTGTCCAGCGGGCGGTAGACGCGGCTGCGCAGGCGGGACAGACGCTCGGAGGCGGCCACTTCGTGGGCGACGCGCTCGGGATCCAGCAGCATCGCGAACGGGTTGGCGGCGAAGAACTCTTGGGTCGTGGTCTGCATGTCGGTCTCCAGGGGGATTCAGTCGATTCCGAAGGGCCAGCTTGCGAGGGCCTGAGGGCGGCGCCGACACCGTGTCGGCATGGAATGAACTGTAGGGACCGCCCCGGTCCGCCGACAGTGGGCGGCGGGCCAAACCGCGTGTCAGACGGATTCCTAGGGGATTGCCAGCAGCCGCCTCACGGCGATGTGCGCGAGCGTGACGGATGCCGCGCCTGGGCCAGCTTGTCCAGCTTCTCGGCCATCTCGTCCTGGCCGGCGCGGCGGGCGAAGTCGGCCGCCGACATCTGATGGTCGTTGCGCAGCGTGACGTCGGCGCCGGCCGCGATCAGCACCTCGGCGCCGCTGAGGCCGCCGTAACCGGCCGCCATCATCAGCGGCGTCGTGCCGTTGGCCGAACGCGCGTCGATATCGGCGCCCTGCGCCACCAGCCAGCGCACGACCTGCTCGCTCGGTCCGGCGGCCGCGTAATGCAGGGCCGACCAGCCCGGCTCGTTGACGAAGGCGCCGCGCTTCACGAGCTCCTTGACCCAGTCCAGCTGGCCCTTGAGCGCTGCGAGCATCAGCGGCGTCTCGCCGGCCTGGTTGATCGCGCTGACGTCGGTGCCGGGGCTCTTCAGCAGGGTCTCGAAGGACTTGCCGGATTCCTCCCGGATCGCGACGTGCAGCGCCGTGTTGCCCTGCGCGTCGCGGACGTTGGGGTCGACGCCCGCCAGCAGCAGTTTCATCACCGTGGAAGCGTGGTCGTTGCGGGCGGCGACATGCAGTTCAGGTGGCGCTGCGACCTCGGAAGCGGCCGGCGCCGGCGTCTGCGAGCCGAAGCGCGCCTGCGCCAGGACCGGCGCGACCGGCATCGCCGTCAGCACCAGCACCGTGAGCGCGACGCCCGCCGCGAACGCGCGACGAGCCTTCACCCCGCCGTGGCCGTGTCGGCGCGCGGCCATCTCAAGCGGCCTCCGGCAGCCGGAACAGCCGCCGCGTGTTCGCCGTGCACTGTTCCGCCAGCGTTTCGACGGAAACGCCGCGGACTTCCGCGATCAGCTTGGCCACGTGCGGCACGTAGGCCGGCTGGTTCAGCTTGCCGCGATACGGAACCGGCGCCAGATAGGGGCTGTCGGTCTCGATCAGGATGCGGTCGGCGGGCACCATCTTCGCGACTTCTCGCAGATCGGCCGCGTTCTTGAAGGTCACGATCCCGGAGAACGAGATGTGGAAGCCCTGATCCAGCGCCGCCTTGGCGACGTCCATGGTCTCGGTGAAGCAGTGGACGACGCCGCCCGGCTGGCCGGCGTCCTCCTCGCGCATCAGGCGCAGCGTGTCCTCGGCCGCCGAGCGGGTGTGGATCACCAGCGGCTTGGCCGTGCGCTTCGCGGCACGGATGTGGTTGCGGAAGCGCTCCCGCTGCCATTCCATCTCCTCGACGGTCCGGCCGTTGAGGCGGTAGTAGTCCAGCCCGGTCTCGCCGATGGCGACCACCTTGGGATGCGCGGCGCCGGCGACCAGTTCGTCGACGCTGGGCTCATGGACCTCGTCGCTGTCCGGATGGACGCCGACGGTGGCGAACAGCTGGCCGTGCGCATCGGCGATGGCGCGGACCTCCGGAAACTCCTCCATCGTCGTGCAGATGCAGACGGCCTGCGTCACCTGCGCCGCGTCCATGGCGGCGAGCAGGTCGGGGAGCTGGGACTTGAGTTCGGGGAAGCTCAGGTGGCAATGGGAATCGATGTACATGAAACAACTCCGCCCGGCGCCAGGCCGGGCGCTGCGAAGGCCGGGAACGTCGAGCGCCGGACGCTCAGATCGTCTGCGTGGGCTTGGCCGAGGAGATCGCCGTGCCCAGCAGTTCCTCGATCTTGAGCTTGATCACCCGGGTCTTCTCGTCGCCGGGGAAACGCACGCCCACGCCCTGCGTGCGGCCACCCGACGCGTTGGCCGGCGTCAGCCAGGCGACCTTGCCGGCGACCGGATAGCGGTTGGGATCCTCGGGCAGCGTCATCAGCAGGTAGATGTCCTCGCCCAGCTTGTAGTCGCGCGTGGTCGGCACGAACACGCCGCCTTCCGAGAAGATCGGGATGTAGGCCGCGTAGAGCGCGCCCTTCTCCTTGAACACCAGCTGGATCACGCTGGGTCGGGCACCGCCGGCGGGAGCCGGGACGGGGGCGGACGCGGGGGGCGTGGTGCTCATCGGTTTCAGGGTGAGTTCGCTCATGGCACCAAGTCTACTCGCCGCGCCCGGGGGTCAGACTTGGTTACCAGTTTCAGCAGATCGGCCCGCGGTTCCAGCAGCGGTTCCGGAAGCGGTCTGATCAGCGTGCCGGGCGCATCGCCTGCTGCCCCTGGGCCACCAACGATTCCATCAGCAGCCCGGCGTTGAGCGGGTGGTCGGCGTGCCGCGCCGCCTGCTGCAGCGTCTTCGCCCAGTGGTCCAGCGCGGTCCGCACCGCCGGCAGCTTGGGCAGCGCGTCGCGCGGGAAGTAGGCCGGGCCGGCGCCGTGCGCAATGCGCATCAGGTCGTGCACCAGCCGCTGCATCGCGGCGATCGCGCGCGGCACCGGCCATTCGGTCAGCGCCACGGCCTCGCCCTTGGCGATCCGGCGGGGCAACTCCAGCCAGGTCTTGGCGGCGATGCCCTCCTCGCTCCACTGCAGCGCTTCCTGGGGGCGGCCGCCGGTGGCGTCCAGCAGCACGCCCGCCTGGTCGACACCCTGCCCGGTCAGCCAGGCCAGCGCCGCGTCGCGCGCGGGCAACGCCATCTGCAAGGGCTGGCAGCGGCTGCGGATGGTCGGCAGCAGTTGCTGGGGCGCGGCGCTCGCCAGCACGAAACGCAGCAGGCCGGCCGGCTCTTCCAGCGTCTTCAGCAGCGCGTTGGCGGCCACCGTGTTCAGGGCCTCCGCCGGATAGACCACGACCACCTTGGCCTTGCCGCGTGCCGCGCTGACCTGCGCAAAGGCCAGCGTCTGGCGCACGGCCTCGATCTTGATTTCGCGACTGGGCTTGGTCTTGCTGACCTTGGCCGAGGCAGCGCCCTCGCCCTCCGCCTCCATCGCGCCGAAGCCCAAGGCCTCGCGCAACGCTTCGGGCAGCAGGACCTGGAAGTCGGGATGCGAGCGCGAGCGCAGCAGGTGACAGCTCGGGCAGCGGCCGCAGCCCGGCTGGTCGGTCGAGGTTCTGGCCTCGCAGAGCCAGGCCTGCGCCAGCAGCAGCGCCAGGTCGAACTGGCCGACGCCCGCCGGCCCCTGCAGCAGCATCGCGTGGCTGCGGCCCTGCGTCAGCGCCTGGTGCAGCGGCCCGGCCAGCCAGGGCAGCGGGAGCTGGCCGCCCTCGGCCAGCGCCGCCGCGCCTTCGGCGTTGAATGAAGTTTCAGTCACCATCCGCGGCGCTCCAGCTCGGCGCGGATCTGGCCTGCGACGCCCTCGATCGTGTCACCCGCGTCGATGCGGACGATGCGTCCCCGGGAGGCCTCGGCCCGACGCTGGTAGCCGGCCCGTACCCGGGCGAAGAAATCCAGATCCAGTTGCTCGAGCCGGTCCGCGTCGCGGGCCTGGGCCCGCCGCTGCGCGGCGATGGCGGGATCCACATCGAACCAGAAGGTCAGGTCCGGCTGGCGCCCCTGCTGCACCCACTGCTCCAGCGTGGCCAGCACCTGGAGGTCCATGCCGCGGCCGCCGCCCTGGTAGGCGAAGCTCGCATCGGTGAAGCGGTCGCACAGCACCGTCTGGCCCAGCGCCAGCGACGGCGCGATGACGCGCTGCACGTGATCCCGGCGCGCGGCGAACACCAGCAGCGCCTCGGTCAGCCCGTCCATGTCCTGGTGCAGGAAGAGCCCGCGCAGCGACTCGGCCAGCGGCGTGCCGCCGGGCTCGCGGGTCTGGACCAGTTCGGCGCCGCGCTGGCGCAGGTGTTGGGCGACGGACTCGATGTGGGTGGACTTGCCCGCCCCGTCGATGCCTTCGAAGGTGATGAATCGACCGCTCACGCGTGGTGCTCTCTCGGCTCTCTGGGAACCCGGATGGAAAACAGCGAAGGAACTGCGGAAAAAGCGAAGCGCGGGCGCTTCAGCGGCCGCGCTGGTACTTGTTGACCGCCCGATTATGCGCGGCCAGATCCTCGCTGAACTGGCTGGTGCCGTCCCCGCGCGACACGAAGTACAGCGCCTTGGACGGCGTCGGATGCAGCGTCGCCTGCAGCGCCGCCAGGCCCGGCATCGCGATCGGCGTCGGCGGCAGGCCGCCCCGGGTATAGGTGTTGAACGGCGTGTCCGTCTGCAGGTGGATCTTGCGCAGGTTGCCGTCGTAGTCCGTGCCCAGGCCGTAGATCACCGTCGGATCGGTCTGCAGCGGCATGCCGACCTTGAGCCGGTTGACGAACACCGCCGCGACCAGGCCGCGGTCCGCCGCGGCGCCGGTCTCCTTCTCGACGATGGAGGCCAGGATGAGCGCCTCGTCGGCGCTCTTGAGCGGCAGGCCGTCGCCGCGGCCGGCCCAGGCGCTCTCCAGGCGCTTCTGCATCAGCGCATGCGCGCGCTTGAGCACCGTCAAGTCGCTGACGCCCAGGCTGTAAGCGTAGGTATCGGGGAAGAAGCGCCCCTCCGGCGCCTGGCCGGGCGCGCCGAGCGCCTCCATGATCTGGGCGTCCGTCATGGCCGCGGTGGTCTGCTTCAAGGCCGGCGCGGCGGCGATCGCGGCGCGCAGCTGGCGGAAGTTCCAGCCCTCGATCAGGCGCAGCTGTTCCAGCACCTGGTCGCCGCGCACCATCTTGTCGAGCAGCTCGCGCGGCGTGACGCCGGCGTGGATCTCGTAACTGCCGGCGCGGATCTTGCGAGCCTGCCCCGAGTAGCGGAACCAGGCGTACAGGAGACGCGGATCGGTCTGCACGCCGGCCGCGACCCAGGACTGCGCGACCTGCTGGGGCGGCGTGCCGGGTTCGATCGAGAGCTCGATGCCCGGTTTCTCCAGCACCAGCGGCGCTTGCAGCCACCACCAGACCGCGGCCGCGCCGCCGCCCAGCAGCACCACGCCGGCCACCAGCGCGGACAGCAGCCAGCGTCCGATGCGGCCCGACTGCTTCTTCGTTTTTCTCGCGGTGCCGCGAGATCTGTTTTTCGCGCGTGACAAGACCCGGGGCCCTTCGTGAAATGCGGGGGCTGATGATAATCGGACCATGATCGAAGACCTCCACCACGCTCCGCCGCCCGTGCCGTCCTCGGCGCTGGGCGCCGTCCGGCTCGCCGACTGGGGCGTGATCCGCGCCCAGGGCGAGGAAGCCGCCAAGTTCCTGCACACCCAGCTGACGCAAGACCTGGCCCTGCAGACCGGCGCGCAGGCCCGGCTGGCGGGCTACTGCTCGGCCAAGGGACGCCTGCTCGCGACCATGCTGGCGCTGAAACCGGACGACCAGTCCGTGCTGCTGGCCCTGCCCGCCGAGGTGCTGCCGGCCACGGTCAAGCGGCTGTCGATGTTCGTGCTGCGCGCCAAGTGCAAGCTGAGCGACGACAGCGCGGCCTGGGCCGTCTGGGGCCTGTCCGGCGCGCAGGCGCGCGACTGGCTGGCCGAGGCTGGCGAGGGCGCGGCCCCGGCGACGGTCTGGTCCGTGGGTCGCCTGGCCCTGCCCGACGGCCGCGAGGCGCTGGTCACCCGACTGCCCGACGACGGCCTCACCCCGCGTTTCCTGCTGCTGCAGCCCGCCGATGCGCCCGCGCCGGCGCTGCCCGTGATCGACCCCGAGGAATGGCAAGGGCTGGACGTGACCGCCGGGCTGGCCTGGGTCCGCCAGGGCACGGTCGAGCAGTTCGTGCCGCAGATGCTCAACCTGGAGCTGCTGGGCGGCGTGAACTTCCAGAAGGGCTGCTATCCGGGCCAGGAGATCGTGGCCCGCAGCCAGTACCGCGGCACGATCAAGCGCCGCACCCACCTGTTCGCGCTGGACGGCAGCGACGCCGACGCGACGCCGGGCCAGGAGATCTTCCACAGCGCCGACCCGGACCAGCCCGCGGGCCTGGTCGCCGGCTTCGGCCGCCAGGAGGGCCGCCCGCTGCTGCTGGCCGAGGTGAAGCTGGCCGCGCTCGAGTCCGGCACCCTCCACCTGGGCAGCGTGACCGGCGCCGTCCTCACCCCCCGTCCCCTGCCTTACGTCATCGGAGAACCTGAATGAACACCTCGCCGCCGACGCGCGCCGCTGCGCCGCCCACCGTCCATCCTGCCAACCGCTCGACCGCACCGGTCGAGCTCTACGTCTACTACCGCGTCCACGCAGACCAGCTGACGGCCGCGCTGGCCGCCTTCGAACAGGCGCGTCAGGCGCAGCCGGTGCGGCTGCTGCAGCGCCATGACAACGATCCGGTCTTCCAGACCTGGATGGAGATCTACGGCCCCGAGCTGCCCGACGCGGCGGACGCGGAGCGCCGGATCGCCGCCGCCCTGGGCGCGTTCGCGCAGGGTCCCCGTCACCGCGAGGCCTTCGCCGCCGTCGCCGGTCCGGGAGCGATCCACTGATGGAACACAACGTCTCCCTCATTTCCACGCTGGCGGCGGGCTTCGGTCTGGCGCTGATCCTGGGCTTCATCGCCGAGCGGCTCAAGCTGCCCGCGCTGGTGGGTTACCTGCTCGCCGGCATCGCGATCGGTCCGGCCACGCCGGGCTTCGTCGCGGACGTCGGCATCGCCGCGCAGCTGTCGGAGATCGGCGTGATGCTGCTGATGTTCGGCGTCGGGCTGCACTTCTCGCTGAAGGACCTGATGGCGGTCAAGCGCATCGCGCTGCCCGGCGCGGTCGTGCAGATGGCCGCGGCCACGGCGCTGGGCATGGGCCTGGCGATGTGGTGGGGCTGGCCGGCGGGCCAGGCGCTGGTCTTCGGGCTGACGCTGTCCTGCGCCAGCACGGTGGTGCTGCTGAAGGCGCTGGAATCGCGCGGCACGCTCGAATCCATGAACGGTCGCATCGCGGTGGGCTGGCTGGTGGTCGAGGACCTGGCCACGGTGCTGATCCTGGTGCTGCTGCCGCCGCTGGCCTCGGTGCTGGGCGGCAACGCGGCGCCCGGGGCCTCCGCGGACGTGCCGCTGTGGCGCACCATCGCGGAGACGCTGGCGCAGATGGCCGCGTTCGTGGTGCTGATGCTGGTCGTGGGCCGTCGCGTGCTGCCGTGGATGCTGTGGCAGGTGGCGCGGACCGGCTCGCGCGAGCTGTTCACGCTGATGGTCATCGCGGTGGCGATCGGCATCGCCTACGGCGCCTCGGAACTCTTCCACGTGTCCTTCGCGCTGGGTGCGTTCTTCGCCGGCACGGTGATGCGCGAATCCGAATACAGCCACCGCGCCGCGCAGGAATCGCTGCCGCTGCGGGACTCGTTCTCGGTGCTGTTCTTCGTGTCGGTGGGCATGCTGTTCGACCCGATGACGCTGGTCGACCAGCCGCTGCACCTGCTGGGCGTGGTCGCGATCGTGATGCTGGGCAAGGCGATCGCGGCGGCGGCGCTGGTGATCGTGTTCCGCTATCCGCTGAACACGGCGATGACGGTGTCGGCCAGCCTGGCGCAGATCGGGGAGTTCAGCTTCATCCTCGCAGGCCTGGGCCTGCAGCTGGGTCTGCTGCCCAAGGCCGGGATGAACCTGGTGCTGGCGGCGGCGCTGATCTCGATCGCGCTGAACCCGGTGATGTTCGCGATGATCGCGCCGCTGCAGCGCTGGGTGCTGGCGCGGTCGGCCTTCGCGCGCAAGCTGGAAGAGCGGGATGATCCCTATGCCGAGCTGCCGCAATCCACCGACCGCCAGTTCCTGGAGGGTCAGGTCGTGCTGGTCGGGTACGGCCGCGTGGGGCGGCGCATCGCCGACGCGCTGACCGAGCGCGGCATCCCCTTCGTCGTCGCGGACGAGAGCCGCGAGACCGTCGAGGCGCTGCGCAAGCGCGGTCTGGCGGCGGTCAGCGGCGACGCCAGCGAGCCCATGGTGCTGATCCAGGCCCACATCGCCAACGCGGCGATGCTGGTGGTGGCGGTGCCGGACTCGATGAAGGCGCGGCAGATGGCCGACACGGCGCGTCAGCTGAACCCGGGCATCGAGATCGTGCTGCGCACCCACGGCGAGGAGGAGTCCGCGCTGCTGCGCAAGGAACAGCTGGGCACCGTGTTCTATGGCGAGGAGGAACTCGCCAAGGGCATGAGCCGGCACGTGCTGCAGCGCTTCAACGCGGACCTCCCGGAGGGTCTGTCGCCGGTGGCGACGCCGGCGCATTGAGCGCCAGTCCGCGGACCTCGCAACCGGCGCCGTTGCGGCGATGATGAGCGACCCTTCGGGGTCGCTTTTTTCTTGCCCGCCGGCCTGACCGGCAGCCCAGCAATCGCCGCTTTACATCGCCCGCTTAGCGTCGCCGCCCATGATTGAATCGACCCGCCCTTGCCAGCGTCCTCACCCGCCTCGCGCTTGGCGCGCTCCCGCGCGTTCCCTCGTCCTTGGCGGCGTTGTGGCGGTGGCCGCGGCCTTGCTGCTGGCCGGGTGCGGCAACGCGCCGCCGAAGGCGCGCGTCGAGGAGCAGCAGCAACAGCGCGAATTCGCGTCGCGTGGTTACGCGCCGCAGGGCGAGCCGGTGACCCTTCAACCGGTGCTGTGGCGCATGCGCGGCGACGATGTGCGCCTGAGCCTGACCGTGCCGGCCGGCGCGGCGGCCGCGCCGCGTCCGGTCATCGTGTACCTGCCCGGACTGGGCGAGTCCGAGACCGCCGGCATCCGCTGGCGCCGCGCCTGGGCGGCGGCTGGATATGCGGTGCTGACGCTGCAGCCGCTGGACGAGGATGCAACAGCCTGGTCGTCGGACCTGGCGCGCTCCGCGGAGTTCACCGAGCTGGGCCGGCGCCACTACGCCGAGGCCCAGATGCGCAAGCGGCTGGCCCGGCTCGACGAGTTGCTCGCCGAAGCCCAGCGGCTGAGCCGCCAGGCCCCAGGCCAGGGGGCGGGTCCGGGCGCGGCCCCGAACGAGGTGTCCTGGCGTTCGCTGGACTGGTCGAGGACGGCGATCGCGGGGTATGAGCTCGGCGCGCAGACCGCGATGGCGCTGGCGGGCGAGCGGCAGGCGGACGGCTCGGTGCTGTCGCTCAAGAGCGTGAAGCCGGTGGCGGCGATCGTGATCAGCCCGCAGGTGTTCGCGCAGCCGGACCCGGCTCGCTACCGCGACGTCGCGATCCCGGTGCTCGGCCTGACCGGTCCGGACGACGGCGACGTGCTCAACCTGGTGCGTGACGTGCAATGGCGCCAGGCGCCGTTCGCCGCGATGCCGGCGCAGCGCGGCTGGCTGCTGAGCGTGAAGGAGGTCCGCCACGCCGCGTTCGGCGGGAACGAGGCCCGGCCCGAGGACGTCGAGCGCGAGCAGAAGCGCATCCGCGCCGCCGAGGAGCAGGCCCAGTCGCAACCGCAAGGCCGACGCGGCGGCGGTCGCGGCGGGCGCGGCCAGGAAGGACCGACGCGCATGGCGCCGGTCCCCGCCGTGCCCGACTACCGGCAACTGCACGAGCAGCAGCTCGGCCTGACGGCGGCGCAGCAGGTCAGCGTGGCGTTCCTGGACCTGCAACTGAGGAAATCCGACGCCGCGCGTGCGTGGCTGGGCGCACCGGCCGCGTCGTGGATGCGAGGCGTCGCCACCCTGCCTCCTTCAAAGGACTGAGGAGGTCCCCGAGTCCGCGTAGATCCTCAGGATCTCGTTGGACGTCAACCTGACCGCGTCGCTGGCATTGCCTGCGAGATCGATCTGTCGGAGTTCCAGCGGCCCGGTCAAGTCGTCCTTGCTCGCCAGACGCGTCCAGGTCGACTCACCTTCACGTCGAAGCTCGAAGTGGGCGAAACTTTCGGGCTTCTTGAGCGAGCGCAATGCCATGCCGTCGGGGTTGGTCCCCAATGGCGTCCACTCGGGTTGGGATGGGGGCGTCGTATCCAGAACGACATTCGCCCATCGAATGGCATCGTCCCAGTTGCCGGCACGATCGAACCGCTTGACGCCGATGATCTGAGCCCCCTCCCTAAAGAGCTCTTTTGGGAGTAGTTCTGCACTGCCTTCCACGACTTCTTCCCCGATGGCGTCACCGGACCGGTCGTAGTGCCTGGCCTGCCATACGGCCCTTTCCTCCAATCCAGGCAACCGGACCAGCGCCTGATTCGTGAGCGAGTACGTTCCGCCGCGATATGGGGCCCCGGATTCGTTCACTATCGCACGCTCGTTCACCACCACAAGCGGATGCAGGACAGGAGCCGTCCGGTCGACCTCGACGTGCAGATCCACCACGGGCAGCGGTTGCCCATTCGCATCCTTGGACCGCACTTCCACGTGCCTTTTCCCATCCCCTGGGAACAGGGTGTTTCCGATGACTCTGCCGTCACCTAGCGGGCGCCACTGACCTGCGTCGATCCGGTACTCCACCGCCCCGTACAGCCCGCTGACCCCCAGCACTTCCACCGTGGCGTTCGACGTGACGCGATCGACCTTTTGTTCCGGCGTGCGGCCGGTGTCTTCCTTCAAGCGCAGTTCAAGCGCTCCAGCGACCTTGATCGGCACCCGGTGGACGTCGCTTTCGTTCCCATGCTCATCGACATGCATGAGGCTGACCTCGTGCCGGCCGGCCTTGCGAAGTTCCGCATCGCTGAGCGTGGAACCGACCCCATCCAACCACATCCCCCCATCGATCGAGTAGCGCCACCTTGCCCGGGGCTCGAGTCCGGTGACCGTCAGATTGCCGGCATGCATGCGAACCGTTCCGTCCTGGCCGTCGCCATTGGCGGGATGCTCCGCGTCCAGCAGGAGCGGCTTCGGCGCCGTGACGTCGACGTCCAGCACGATCTTCTCGCTCGCACGGCCGGCGAAGTCCGTCTGCCAATATCGGACGTTGTCAGGCTTGGCGACCAGGTCGCGGGGCAACTCCCAGAGCCTCGATGCCGAACTGTCACGCTGGAGCCCGTCCGTCGTCTCCCAGTGGAGGATGCCCGGCTCAGAAGCCTCGAGCATGACCTTGGCCAGCTCTCTATCGCCTGTCGCTGCATCGACGCGCGTGGGCGTGAGACGAACGGAGGGGGGCTGCGGCGGCGTGAGGACTGACGGCGGCTCTGGGCCAGTCTCCGGATCCGGCTTCGAGCCTGTGCCTGTTTCAGGCTCAGGCTCAGGCTCAGGCTCAGGCTCAGGCTCAGGCTCAGGCTCAGGCTCAGGCTCAGGCTCAGGCTCAGGCTCAGGCTCTGGTTCTGGCTGAGGCTGAGGTTCAGGCTGAGGTAGCAAAGTCTGCTCGACAGAGGAACCGGTCGTCCATGTGGGCGGGAGAACGAGCTTGGCCTCGGGCGGGGTGACGACCACCGAGGGCATCTGCTTCGGCGGCAACGGCGGCATCGCTTCCGACGGTGTCCTTCCTCCCCCGGTGACGGCGGCCAGTCCGGCCAAGGAAAACGCCGTCATTCCCGCCCAGGCCACCCCCTCCTCTTGCGATGCGCCGTCGTTGCCCAGCGGCTCGTCTTGCGGAACCGGCTGTTGCGGCACGGGCTGCCCGGGGTGTTCGGGCCCGGTGCCCGCTTCGCCGTCGGCGAGTTCCTTCTTGCGGGGTTGCTTGCGCTGCTGCTTCGCGTTCTCGTGCTTCGCGGTCTGGACCGTCATGCCGTCTTTCAAGGTTCAAACCGGACAGTATCGAAACGGCGCGGCGCGACGGCACTTCCCAGTCCTTGCCCCCATTTCCTCCCGGGCGGCAACCTGCTGCGGCGGCAATGCCTGCTTCCGGTCGGTCCGGTTCGCGGGTCGGTTGATGATGACAAATTTCTGTATTGACAGAAATTTCTGTCTGGATAAAGTCAGCGCCATGGAACTCACCGACACCGCCCGCCGCTTCGTCCTGCACTGGGGCGAGATGGGCAGCGCCTGGGGCGTCAATCGCACCGTGGCGCAGATCCACGCCCTGCTCTACTTCCACGGCCGCCCGCTCAACGCGGAGGAACTGGCCGAAACGCTGTCGGTCGCCCGCTCCAACGTCAGCACCAGCCTCAAGGAACTGCAGAGCTGGAACCTGATCCGCGTGACCCACGTGCTGGGTGACCGGCGCGACTACTTCGAGACGACCGCCGACGTCTGGGAGCTGCTGCGCACCATCGTCCGCGAACGCAAGCACCGCGAGTTCGACCCGACCGTGCGCATGCTGTCCGAACTCGTCGAGGACAAGGGCTTCCAGGACGAATCCCCCGACGCCCAGGACCGCGTGCGCGAATGCCTGCGGCTGATGCAGACGCTGGGCGCCTGGTCCGAGGAAATGATGCGGTTGTCGCCGTCGACGCTGGAGAAGGTGCTCAAGCTCGGCGCCAGCGTGCAGCGTTTCGTGCGCGGGGACGGGACTTGATCCGTCCCTTTTTTTGAACCTTTATTTCTGTTTTTACTGAAATATCAAATATACCGCAAAGGAGTGATGTGATGACCTGGACCCTGCCCCTGAGCCTGCTGATCGCCGCCGCCGCCCCGCTGCTGGCCTTGCGTTACCTGCGCACGATCCTCCTGCAGGTGCTGACGATGATCTGCGACGCCCGCGGCGGCGCCGAATTCTGGTGGCGTGTGACGAACGTGCTGGCGCTGTGCGGCTCGGTGCTGCTGATGCTGACCTTCGGCAACGGCGACGAGCTCGACGTGAGCTGGAGCGAGTTCCTGCGCCGCACCCTGTGGCTGGTGACCGCCGGCATCTTCGTCAGCGTCGCCATCGTCGCCAGCCAGGTGTGGTCGAACGTGAGGACGATGCTCAGGGAGCGCCTCCGCACCGCGGCGCCCGTCGCCACTGCGGCCGCCCCGCACGAGGCGGGTGCCACGCGAGGTGCGTCGTGAACGCGGCAATGCCGCGATCGGTGCTGGTCTGCGGCGCCAGCGGCTTCGTCGGCCGACGCGTCGTGCGCACCCTGCGCGAGGCGGGCCTGTCGGTGACGGCCGGAACCTCCCGCACGCAGGACTTCCAGCACGACCTGACCCCCGAGGTCTGGTTGCCGCGCGTCACCGGCTTCGATGCCGTCGTCAACGCGGTCGGCCTGCTGCGCGACACGCCGCGCCGCCAGCTCGAACCCGTCCACCACCAGGCGCCCGCCGCGCTGTTCGAGGCCTGCGCCCGTGCGGGCGTGGCGCGGGTGATCCAGATCTCCGCCAACGGCGTGGCGCACAGCCCGACCCGCTACGCGACGACCAAGCGCGCCGCCGACGAGGCCCTGCTGCGCCTGCGCGCCGAGGGTCGGCTCGACGCCACCGTGCTGCGCCCGAGCATCGTCTTCGGCCGCGGCGGCGCCAGCGCCGCCCTGTTCATGGCCCTCGCCCGGCTGCCGGTGCTGGTCCTGCCGCGCGCGGCCGTCCAGGCCCAGGTCCAGCCCGTCGCCGTGCCCGACGTCGCGCTGGCGGTGCTGCGCCTGCTGCAGGACGGCGGACCGGAGATCGTGACCGCCGTCGGTCCGCGGGCGCTGCCGCTGGCGGCGTTCATCGGGGAACTCCGGCGCCAGCGCGGTCAAGGGGGACAGGGCGGACAGCAACCGGCCCACGTCATCCCGCTGCCGGACGCGCCCAGCCGCTGGAGCGCGCGCCTGGGCGACTTCGTCAGCAGCCAGCCCTGGAGCAGCGAAAGCCTTGCCCTGCTGGAGCAGGACAACATCGGCGACGCCGCGGCATTCGAGCGCGTGCTCGGGCGGCCGGCCGTGCCCGTCGAACAATTCGTGGAGGCCGCATGGGCATCGGACGTGTGAATTTCCGGCACCGGCGCACGCGCGTGGTCGCGCGCGGCGGTCTGATCGCGCTGTGGCTGGCCACCGGCGCGGCCAGCCTCATCGAGCTCGACGGCCGCAGCCGCGATCTGATGGTCGCCGCGCAGACGCCGGACGCCTGGATCGCCCCGGTCATCGTCGCGGGCGCGCTCGTGGACCTGCTGATCGGCGCGGCGATGTGGCGCTGGCACCGCCGTTGGGTGTACCGCCTGGCGGGCGGGATGATGCTGCTGATGACGGCGGTGGCGACGCTGATCCTGCCCTCGCTGTGGCTGGACCCGCTGGGCTGCCTGACCAAGAACCTGCCGGTGGCGATCCTGCTGCTGATCCTCGACGAGGACGCGCCGGCCTGAAGCAGCCGGCGACGAGATGCTCGAAGAAGAACCGAAGAACAACCGAAGAAGAATTCCAGGAGGAAAAAATGAACACCTACCTCGTGATCAAGTGGCTGCACATCGTGTCGAGCGTGCTGCTGGCCGGCACCGGCTTCGGCTCGGCCTTCTACCTGTTCTTCGCGAACCGCAGCGGCTCGCTGCCGGCGCAGGCCGTGGTGGCACGCCTGGTCAAGCGCGCGGACCTGTGGTTCACGACGCCGGCGATCATCGTCCAGCCGGTCACCGGCGTGTGGATGGCGATGACGGCCGGGTGGGCGCTGGACACGCCGTGGCTGGCGCTGTCGATCGTGCTGTACCTGCTCGCGGGCGCGTGCTGGCTGCCGGTGGTGTGGCTGCAGATCCGGCTGTCGCAGATGGCCGACGCCGCGCTCGCGGCCGGCCAGCCGCTGCCGGCGCGCTACTGGCGCTACGCCCGCTGGTGGGAAGGCCTGGGCTACCCGGCCTTCCTCGCGGTACTCGTCGTCTTCTACCTGATGGTGAACAAGCCGGCGCTGTGGGGGTGAGTCCTGCCACCTCCCTTGGCCCTCACCCCTGCCCTCTCCCGCAAGCGGGAGAGGGAGCAAGAGGGTCAGCGCCACGAGGCAGCTCGGTGGAACTCCCTCTCCCGCTTGCGGGAGAGGGCCGGGGTGAGGGCCAGCGCACGCGGCAGTCCGCCGAGTCAAGCGCCGCTCAACTGCGCCTTGCGCTCGATGATCCGCGACACCAGTCCGTAGTCGACGGCCTCCTCCGCCGACAGCCATCGATCGCGGCCGATGTCTTCGAGCACCACCTCCAGCGACTTGCCCGTCTCGCGCGCGATGGTCCGGGCGATGCGTTCCCGGGCCTTGATGATCTCGCGGGCCTGGATGGCGATGTCGCTCGCCGGGCCGCCGGCGCCGCCGCTGGGCTGATGGATCAGGAAGCGGGTGTTGGGCAGGCAGAAGCGGCGCTCGCGCGGCACCGACAGGTACAGGTGGGTGGCGGCGCTGCCGACCCAGCCCGTGCCGATCATGTTCACCGGCGCGGCGATGAATCGCACGATGTCGTGGATCGCATCGCCGGACTCCAGGTGACCGCCCGGCGAGCTCACCAGCACGTCGATCGGATCGGCGCTCTCGGCGTCCAGGGCGATGAGACGGCGTGTCACGTCGGCGGCCATCACGTCGGTAACGGTGCCGAAGATCAGCAGCGTGCGCGCCTTGAAGGCCTTCTCTTCGAGGTAGGAGGTGCGCGGCTCGGTGGCGCTGGACGGGGCGGCGGGGGTCGGATGCTCCATGGGGCGGTTCCTCGTGGTTGAACTGCTGCCTTGACGAACGAGCGGGCTCCCGCGTGACACCGCCGCCGCCGCCGCCGATGTCCTGCCTTCGCCTGTGGCAAGCTCGCCCCATGCACGACGACCGCGCCCGCCCCCTCCTGGATGCCGACCACCGCAGCCTGGTCCGCGCAGCGGCCCGCCTGCTGGGCCCGGCCGACGCCGAAGACGCCGTGCAGGACGCCTACGTCCGCGCGCTGGAAACGACCCCGACGGGGCTGAACGCCGCCCAGGCCTGGCTGCTCACCGTCGTGCGCCATCTGGCGATCGACCGGCTGCGGCGGCGCGACTGGATGCGGCAGTGGCTGGAAGCGATGGACGGCCAGCCGTCGGTGGCGGCGTCGACGTCGCCGTGGACGACTGCCATGGCGCCCTCGGCGGAAGCGGTGGCGACGTTGGCGGAAGAAGTCGTGCTGGCGCTGCGGCTCATGGCCTCCCACCTGACGCCGATGGACGGTGCCGCCCTCCTCCTGCACGAGGTGTTCGAGGTCGAGCATGCGGAGATCGCCCGCGCGAACGACCAGTCCGAGGCCGCGAGCCGGCAGCGGCTGCGCCGTGCGCTGGCGCGGCTGCGCGAGGCTGGCCGGGCGGGTCAGTCCGGCATCGACGTCGCCGCTTCCGATGCCAGCGAGGACCTCGTCTTCCGCCAATACCTCGAATGCCTGCGCCTGCGCGATCCGCGCGCGCTCTGGGCGATGCTGCGACAGCCGCCGATCAGGGCGATGGCGTCGAGATCCCCGGTCTCCGGCACACCCGCTCCAACGTCCTTCCATGCCTCCGCGCCGGGCGGCGCCTCGTCCGGCGTCGTCCAGGTCGGCGGCCAGCTCGGCCTGGTGCTCACGCTCGACGGGGTCACCTTGTGCGTGCTGCCGCTGGGCGTGCAGGACTCGCGGGAAGCGTCCTACTCGACGATCAGCGTGTAGCTGACCGCCTGCGACATGCGCGGCAGCGCGCCGCCGAAGTTGATCGTGTGCCGGCCGCGCGTCAGCGGCTTGAGCATCACGTAGTAGCCGTTGGACGCCGTCGGGAAGAGCCGCGCGCCGCTGGGATGCCGCGCCCAGGCGTTGAAGCACTCCGGGCTGGCCTGCCGGTGGCGCTGCAGATCGCCGTAGCGCACGCCGTCCACTTCCAGGACCAGCATCTCGGCGCCGTTGGTGACCCGCGCGGCGGTGCCCGAGATCTCCATGCAGCTCCGCACGGCGCCGCCGTTGGGCATGACGACGTAGTTGATCAGCGGGAAGAACAGGTACTTGTCCGCCGGCACCCGGCAGGTGCGCACGGTGCGGGCCGTGCCGTAGGTGCCCGCGAGGAAGAACACGTCGCCCGACTGCCGGTTGCCGCACTGCACGCCGGAGGGGTCGGCGATGGGGTTGATGTCGTCGTCGAAGGACAGCGCCCATTCCCACCAGCGGCGCGACCATTCGGCCTGCGTCACCCAGCCCACCTGCTCGTCGGGCCCCAGCAGCGGCGAAGCCGGCGCGGCGGCGGAACTGGAGGCCTCGGGCGCCGCGGCCGACGCGGCCGTCGCGGCGAGCGCGCGCCCCTGGACCCCCATCGTCAGACCCATCGCGGCGGCCAGCAGCACCGCCTTCCCTCGTGCGTTCATCGCTCGTGCGTTCATCGTTCCGATCTCCCTGGTATCTCCCTTGGATCGGGGCGCATTCTCGCCGTGACGGATGACCGTCCGACGTGACCTCCGCCACAATCCCGCCCCATGAGCTTCGAACCCACTCCGCTGCTGGACATGTCCGGCGACCAGGCCAAGCGCGCCTCGTACGACACGCTGGTCGCCCAGACCCAGGCCCTGCTGCACGGCGAACGCGACTGGCTCGCCAACCTGGCGCAGTTCTCCGCCCTCGTCTTCAACGCCGTCCCGACGCTGAACTGGGCCGGCTTCTACCTGGTCAACCCGAAGAACGACCAGGAGCTGGTCCTCGGCCCGTTCCAGGGCAAGGTCGCCTGCGTGCGCATCGCCTTCAGCCGCGGCGTCTGCGGCGCCTGCGCGCGGACGCAGGAAGTCCAGCTGGTCGAGGACGTGCACGCCTTCCCCGGCCACATCGCCTGCGACGCGGCTTCGCGCTCGGAACTGGTGCTGCCCGTCGTCGCCGGCGGCGTGCTGCGCGGCGTCTTCGACCTCGACAGCCCGGAGCCCGCGCGCTTCGACGCGATCGACGCCGAAGGCTTCCAGCGCGCGATCGCCGTGCTGGTCGCCGGCACCGACTGGGCCTGATCCCGATGCGCACGACGTCCAAGCGCGGCCTGCGCGGGCAGGTCCGGGGTCTGGTCGCTCTCGCCGGGCTGGCGGGTCTCAGCGTCCTGTCGATGCCGCTGTCCGCCGCGGAGCTCAAGCTCCGCGTGCTGGAGACCAGCGACATCCACATGAACCTGCTGAACTACGACTACTACCAGGACCGCCCGGCCCAGGAGTTCGGCCTGGCCAAGACGATCACGCTGATCCACCGCGCCCGCGCCGAGGCGCCCAACAGCCTGCTGTTCGACAACGGGGACCTGCTGCAGGGCAATCCGCTGGGCGACGTCGTCGCGCGCGTGAAGCCGCTGAAGGCCGGGGACGTCCATCCCGCCTACAAGATCCTGAACCTGCTGGACGTGGACGCCGCCAACCTCGGCAACCACGAGTTCAACTACGGCCTGCCCTTCCTGCGTCAGGCCATCGCCGGCGCCAACTTCCCCTATCTCAACGCCAACGTGATGGAGGCCGACGGCCAACGTCATGCGTTCACGCCCAGCGTCATGCTGTCGCGCACGATGCGTGACGAGGACGGCAAGGACCACGCGCTCAAGATCGGCGTCATCGGCGTGACGCCGCCGCAGATCCTGGAATGGGACCGCCAGAACCTCGCCGGCAAGGTGAAGGTGCGCGACATGGTCGACGCCGCCGCCGAACAGGTCGCCGACCTGCGCAAGCGCGGCGCCGACCTGATCGTCGTCATCGCCCACACCGGCATCGACAAGACCGAACTGCCCAAGCTGTCCGAGAACATGGCCGCCCAGCTCGCCCGCGTGAAGGGCGTGGACGCGCTGCTGCTGGGCCATGCGCACACCGAGTTCCCCGGACCCGGCTTCGCCGGTTATCCGGGCGTGGACCTGGAAAAGGGCCGGCTCTACGGCACCCCGGCAGTCATGCCCGGACGCTGGGGCGACCACCTCGGCATCGTGGACCTGACGCTGAAGCAGACCGGCAAGACCTGGCACGTGGCGGACAGCCAGTCCAGCCTGCGCCCGATCTTCGACCGCGCCGCTCGCAAGCCGCTGGTCGAGGCCGATCCGATGCCCGCCGCCGTCATCGCCGACGAGCATCAGGCGACGCTGGACTACGTCCGCAGCCAGGTCGCCGTCGCGGACCAGCCGATCCAGAGCTACTTCTCCCAGGTGCTCGACGGCACCGCGGTGCGGCTGGTCGCGCAGGCCCAGCTGGCGTACGCGCTCAAGGCGGTCCAGGGCACGGCGCTGGAGAAGCTGCCCATGCTCAGCGCCGCCGCGCCGTTCAAGTCCGGCGGCCGCCAGGGTTGGACGCAGTACACCGACATTCCCGCCGGCCCGGTCGCGATCAAGCATGTGGCCGACCTCTACGTCTACCCGAACACGATCAAGGTCGTGAAGCTGAGCGGCGCCCAGGTGCGCGACTGGCTGGAGATGTCCGCCGGACAGTTCCGCCGCATCGATCCGCAAGGGCCGGCGCGGCAGGACGTCGTGGACACGAGCTATCCGAGCTTCAACTTCGACATGATGCTCGGCCAGGACGACGCCCTGCGCTACGAGCTCGACCTGACGCAGCCCGCGCGCTTCGACAAGGACGGCAAGCGCGTCGGCGACGGCCGTCGCGTCGTGAACCTGAGCTGGCGTGGCCAGCCGATGGACGAGCGCGCGGACTTCCTCGTCGTCACGAACAACTACCGCGCCTACGGCGGCGGCCACTTCCCGGCGCTGGCGGCGGACAAGGTCGTCGTCGACGCCCCGGACGAGACACGCGAAGCCCTGGCCCATTTCCTGGCGGCCCAGCCGTCCCTGAGCACGGCGGTCGCGGTCTCGTCGTGGCGCATCCGGCCCGTGCCGGGCGTGGCGATGCAGTTCGTGTCCGGCAACGGCGCGGCGGCGCACCTCAAGGACACGCCGCAGGTGACCCAGGTGAAGGACAACGGCGACGGCTCGTCGCTGTTCGAGTTGAAGCCCTGAGCTGAAACACGCCCACCAACGACAACGGCCGCTCGAAGCGGCCGTTGTTCATGGGGTCGGGACGTCCGCGCCGGGAGGCCCGGACGCAGGTGTCGTTCAGACGTGGATGTCGAGCAGCGCGCCCTCGGCGCGGATCTGCGTCTGCAGCACCCGCAGGTTGCCCACGAAGGCGTAGGTCGCGGACTGCTGTTCGACGATGTCGGCCGCCAGGTCGGCGCCGGGTTCCGGCAGCTTCTCGACCTTGGTCGTGACGCCGTTGCCGTCCTCGGCCGTCTGGGCCTCGATGCGCTCGCGGCGGTAGCCCGGCGTGGCGGCGTTGGCGACGTTGTTCGCCGAGGCGCGCAGGCGCTCGTTGGCGGCGGAGATGCCGGACAAGGCGGTCGACAGGCTGACGTTGGACATGGCTTTTTTCCCAGGAACCCGGCCTCAAGCGACCAGGTATCCCGCCGTCATCGGCACTTTCCAGCCGATCTTTAGAAAAGAAATGGGTTCCGGGCGTTTTTTTCTGGATCGGGTCCGTCCGGGTTTCCCCTGAAAACGACGGTCAACGCCCCAGAACGGGGCATCCAGCCACCAACCGCCCGTCCGATCTACCTCGGAAGGGGTGTTTGCCGCTCCGTACGTGACGACCGCAGCCGACCGACACACCGCTTCCGGATAATGCGAAACATTCTTATCTGCGAACTCTTCTCATCGTCATGCCGACTGCCGCATTCCGACCTGCCCTCGCGCCGCTGGCGCTCGCCCTGACCGCCGCGCTGCACGGCGGCGCCTTCGCCCAGTCGGCTCCCGCGGCCCCGTCGACACCCCAAGCCCCCGCGGCGGCGGCCTCCGCAGCCGCCCTGGCCAACACGACACAGTTGGAGAAGGTCGTCGTCGAAGCCAGCGCGGACGCCTCCCGGGGTGGCCTGATCAAGTCCTACGCCGGCGGCCAGGTGGCGCGCGGCGGGCGGGTCGGTCTCCTGGGCAACCAGGACATCATGAGCACGCCGTTCAGCACGACGGCCTACACCAACGAGCTGATCCAGAACACGCAGGCCCACAGCGTCGGCGACGTGCTGCTCAACGACCCCGGCGTGCGCCTGGCACGGGGCTTCGGCAACTTCCAGGAAAGCTACTTCATCCGCGGCTTCATCCTGAACTCCGACAGCGTCGCCTACAACGGCCTCTACGGCCTGCTGCCGCGCCAGTACATCTCCGCCGAGCTCTTCGAGCGCGTTGAAGTCCTGCGCGGCGCCTCGGCCTTCCTCAACGGCTCGACGCCCAACAGCGACGCCATCGGCGGCTCCATCAACCTGCTGCCCAAGCGCGCGCCCAGCCAGCCGCTGACGCAGATGACGGTGGGCACCGCCAGCGGCGGGCAGACCATCCTGGCGGTGGACGTCGCCCGACGCTTCGGCCCCGACAACGCCACCGGCGTGCGCGTCAACCTGGCCTCGCGGGCCGGCGACACCAGCGTGGACAAGGAAAGCGTCAACCTCGGCATGGCCTCGGTCGGCCTGGACTGGCGCGCCCGCGACGTGCGGCTGTCCGCCGACGTCGGCTACCAGGACCACAAACTCAAGCGCACCCGCACCAACGTCACGCTGGGCGCGACCGCCACCGCCGTGCCGGCCGCGCCGGACGGCGACGCCAACTGGGCGCAGCCCTGGACCTATTCGAACGAGCGCGACCTGTTCGGCACGCTGCGCGGCGAGGTCGACCTGGACCGCTGGCTGGGCACGGGCTGGACCGCGTGGTTCGCCGCCGGCGCGCGCAGCAGCGACGAGGCCAACTCGCTGGCCAACCTGACGCTGACCAACAGCACGACCGGCGCGGGCACGACCTCGCGCTTCGACAACACCCGCGAGGACCGCGTCCGCACCGGCGAAGTCGGCCTGCGCGGCCTGCTGACCACCGGCCCGGTGAAGCATGAGCTGGTGGTGTCGGCGAACGCCTTCCGGCTCGACAAGCGCGCCGCCTTCGGCGTCTCCACGACGGCCGCCACGCCGCGCCTGATCCCGACCAACCTCTACGGCGAAGGCACCGCGCCGCTGCCCGCGCTGATCTCCGTCAGCAACCGGCTGGAGGATCCCGCCACCACCGGCATGACCCGCCTGCGCAGCCTCGCCGTGGCCGACACGCTGGTGATGCTGGACGACGCCTTGCGCGTCACGCTGGGCGCGCGGCACCAGTCGATGGACCTGCGGACCTACGCCTACAACACCGGTGCGCCGGGCGCGCCGTACGACCGCAGCAAGACCAGCCCGATGGGCGGCGTGGTGTTCAAGTTCAGCAAGTGGCTGTCGGTCTACGGCAACTACATCGAGGGCCTGACGCAGGGTGACTCGGCGCCGTCGACCGCGACCGCCGCGATCGGCAAGGTGCTGGATCCCTACCTGTCCAAGCAGAAGGAAGTCGGTTTGAAGGTCGACGGCGGTCGCGTGGGCGGCGGGCTGGCGTTCTTCTCGACGGCCAAGCCGCGCGGCGTGGTGACGAGCACGCTGGGCTTCGAAGCCCAGGGCGAGGACCGTCACCAGGGCGTCGAGCTGACCGCCTTCGGCGAGCCGATGGCCGGGCTGAAGCTGCTGGGCGGTCTGACCTGGCTGGATGCGGAGCAGAAGAGCACCGGCGTCGCGAACACCGAGGGCAAGCGCGTCATCGGCGTGCCGCGCACGATGCTGAACCTGGGCACGGAATGGAACGTGCCGGGTGTGCAGGGGCTGTCGCTGGATGCGCGCGTGATCGCCACGGGCAGCGTCTACGCCAACGCCACCAACACACTGAGCGTGCCGGGCTGGGGCCGCGTGGACGTCGGCGCGCGTTACGCGATGGACGTCCGCGGTCACCTGGTGACCTTGCGCGCCCGCGTCGACAACGTCGCGGACCGCAACTACTGGGCGTCGTCGGGCGGTTTCCCGAACAGCGGCTACCTGGTGCTCGGCACGCCGCGCACGGTCAGCGTGAACGCGTCGTTCGAGTACTGAGCCGAGCCGCTCCCACGGACCCCACGGACCGTGTCTAGTGTTCTCCCTCTCCCGCTTGCGGGAGAGGGTTGGGGTGAGGGGCGCGCGCAGCGCGCGGGGTCTGAACAGTCAGCAAGAAGGCATCCGCACTTCCACCGCCGCTGGCCCTCACCCCTGCCCTCTCCCGCAAGCGGGAGAGGGAGCTCGACCGAGCTCTTCGACGCGGAGCCTCACGCCCCCGCGAGTTCCTCGTAGCTCCCGCTCGAGATGAACACCCGGACCGAGTCTCCGCCGGCGGCCTTGGCTTCGGTGCAGGCCAGTTGCCCGGCGCCGAGCACCGCATCCACGGTATCCAGCGAGGTCTGCAGCTGCACCACCCCCAGGCTGGCCTTCACACGCGCGCGGTGCAGGCCCCAGCGCAGGCGGTAGCCGGCGATGGACGAGCGGATCTTCTCCGCGACGATCTGGGCGTAATGCTGGTCGCAGTCCGGCAGCAGCACGACGAAGTGGTCGTCCTCCAGCCGCGCGACGGTGTCGGAGGCCCGCACCTTGGTGATCAGCATCTGCCCGAGTCCATACAGGAAGTGGTCGGCGACCTCCGCCCCCATGCCCTGCTGGATCTCGCTGAACTTGTCGATGTCGACGAACAGCACCGACACCGGCTCGTGCCGGCGGCTGCCGACGTGTTCGGCCAGGCGGCGTTCGATCTCGCGACGGTTGGCGAGTTCGGTGATGTCGTCGTGCTTGGCCGACCAGGTCGGCTGCAAGCGCTGCTGGCGGGCGGCGGTGACGTCCTCGAGGATCCACATCGCCTCGCCCGCCGGCTGTTCCCAGTGCACCGGCGTGGCCTGCAGCCGGCCCCAGAAGCGCGAGCCGTCGCGGCGGACGAATTCCACTTCCTCGTCCAGCGGCCGTCCCGCGCCGAAGGCGGTCCCCAGACGGACCTGCAGCGCCTGATGGGCGGCCTCCGACACGACCGAGGCGCGCTGGTCGGTGCCGGTCAGGTCGGTCTCGTCGCCGTGGCCGAACAGGTGGTTGAAGTGCTCGCTGACCACCTCGAACTTGCCGGCGGCCACGAAGGCCACGGCCAGCGGCGCCCGCACCAGCAGCGCCCGCATGCGGGCGGCGGTCGGGTCGTGGGCGTCGTGTTGGGATTGCATGTCGTCTCCTGGCGTATCCCGAAGGTGTACCCGTTTTGGCTCGCCCTGGAAAGCCCGGAAAGGACCCGGTTCCCGGGCCTCGTCAGCGGCTGGACCCGCTTTCAGGGGGGCGGCGGAGCGATCTGCTCCGCCCAGTCGTAGAGAGCGGAGAGGATCTCCCCGGCGCGCTCGTCCTCCGACTCCTCGGCCGTCTGGGCCAGGGCGTCGATGCGTTCGGAGAACGCTTCCAGCGTCTGAGCCCCGCCCTCGCCGCCGTACAGGCGGGCGGCGCGGTGCTGTTCCCAGCGTGCCTGCTCTTCGCCGGTCAGGCTGTCCGGGAAGTTGCGCGCGCGGTAGCGGAACAGGATCTCCTCCAGCCGGGCATCCTCGAACGCGACCTTGCCTTGCGCGACGCGGTCGGCCAGCGCCTCGGGCGACAGCCCGCGGATGCGTTCCAGCGAGCGGCGGTCGTCGTTCGACACGAACCCGCCGTACAGGTCCTCGTCCACGTCGACGCCGCCCTCGCCCGCCGGGCGCTGGAACACCTGCGACCAGAGCCGCGAGAGCTCCCCGCCGCGCGCCGCCAGCGTCTGCGCATGCGCCTGTCCCTGCGCGAGGTCCAGGCCCCAGCGCGCCGCCATCTCCGGCGAGAGGATCTTCATCGACGCGATCACGATCGGCGACTTGTTGACGTGGATGGTCTTGATCGGCAGCCGCGTCACGCCCTCGGGCAGCAGCTCCTGCTTCGTGTACATCCGCGTCCGGATCGTCTCCGCGTCCAGCGCCAGCAGCTCGGCCGGGTCGCTGCCCAGGTCCCAGACGATCAGCTCGTTCTTGTTGGTCGGATGCGGCGCCAGCGGCCACACGAGCGCGATGCAGCCCCGGTCCGTGCCGTACATGCCGGACACGTGCAGGAAGGGCCGGTTGGTCCCGATCTCCGCCCAGACGGCGTCCTTGCGGCGCAGCTTCAGGCAGAAGTCCCACAGCCGCGGCTGCTTCTCCTTGATCAGCCGGGCCAGCGCGATCGTCGCGCGCACGTCGGACAGCGCATCGTGCGCCGCCTCGTGGGCCAGGCCGTTGGCGGCGGTCAGGTGCTCCAGCTTGAAGGACGGACGCCCGTCCTCGTGTTTCGGCCACTCGATGCCTTCCGGACGCAGCGCATACGCGCAGCGCACCACGTCCAGCAGGTCCCAGCGGCCGCAGTCGTTCTGCCACTCGCGTCCGTACGGGTCGATCAGGTTGCGCCAGAACAGGAACCGCGTCACCTCGTCGTCGAAGCGGATCGTGTTGTAGCCCAGCCCGACGGTGCCGGGTCGTGACAGCTCGGCGTGGATCTCCGCGGCGAAGCGGTGCTCCGCCAGCCCCTGCTCCGCGCAGGTCTGCGGCAGGATGCCGGTCAGCAGGCAGGACTCCGGATCGGGCAGCGAGTCCGTCGGCGGCTGGCAATAGACCATCAGCGGATCGCCGATCTCGTTCAGGTCGGCATCGGTGCGGATGCCGGCGAACTGCGCCGGCCGGTCGCGGCGCGGCACCCGCCCGAAGGTCTCGTAGTCGTGCCAGTAGAAAGTCATCTCATGCATGGGGCGGCACGATACCTCAGCGGACCGGGTGCGCGGGGCGGCGCCCGGCCCGCCCGTCCGACGCGGTCAGCGCCCGCCGCGAGCCCCGGGCGGGGGTGTCGGAGGACCGTCGGTCTCCAGCAGCACGCCCTCGACGAACTGCTCGACCACGGCGCCATACCGGCCCGCCGGGGTCGTGTCGCCGAGGAAGGTGTTCAGATGACTCGCCGGGTCCGGCAGCACCGGCCCGTGCTTCTTGTTGGTCAGCAGCAGCAGGTAGCGACCGCTGGCGAAGTCCAGGACGGCGCACTGACCGGTCCAGCCGGTGTGCGCCACGACCTCGCCGGGCTGGCGGTGCTGCGGCAGCAGCTTGCCGAACAGGTGCGAGGTCGCTTCGGTCGGCAGCCGCCAGCCCAGCGCGAAGCTGCGGTCCGGATTGAAGGTCTCGCGGAAGAGCGCCACGGTCTCCGGCGAGCACAGCTTGAAATCGCCGTGACGTCCGCCGTTGAGCATCAGGCGGCACAGCCGTCCGAGCTCCGACGCCGTGGAGAACAGCCCCGCATGCCCGGACACCTCACCCATCGCGTGGAACGCCTTCTCGTCGTGCACCTCCCCTTGCAGCGTACGGGTCCGGACGCCGGGGAACCACACGTGACCGTCGCGCGTGTTGCCGCAGCGTTCCGTCGCCATGCAGTCGCTCGCCCTGAAACCGTTGTGCAGCGGCCGGTAGCCGGTGCGCGACAAGCCCATCGGGGCATAGATTTTCGCCGTCGCCGCCTGGTCGAGCGGCTGTCCGGTCACCGCCTCGATGACGGCGCCCAGGGCCATGAAGTTCAGGTCGCTGTACGTGATGCGGGTGCCCGGCGGCGCGTCCATCGGCACCTGGCCCAGCATCCGCACGGTCGTCTCCCGATCCTGCGAAAACAGCGCACCGGCGCGCACCGGATTGTGAAAGGCCACGCCGTCGGGGAAAGCGGCATGGCCCATCAGGTCGCGCAGCCGGATGTCGCGCTTGTCGCTGACATCCAGCGCAGGCAGGTAGCGGGCGACGGGGTCGTCGATGCGCAGCGTCCGGTCGTCGACCAGTTGATGCATCAGCGGCAGCACCGCGAACACCTTGGTGAGGGAGGCCAGATCGGCCATCGAGTCCGTCCGCATCGGTTCCGGCACGGCCCGCAAGGCCATGCCGTCATAGTGCCGTTGGTGTCCGTACGCGCGCTCGTCCCGCGCACGGTCCCGGTCGCCGACATGCAGCACCGCGCCGGCAAGGCCCGAAGACACGCTCTCCAGCACGGTTTCCTCCATCGTTCCGATCGTCGGGAACGGCGCGGCACAGGCATACATGGCTTCTCCTGCCAATGAAGACGCGCGTGAGTGCGCCACCCCGCTCTGGAGGCCATCCGGAAAGCCGTCCGCGCCGCTTCGCGGATACTGCGGCGCGATTGCCTTCCGACCACCCGACGACGCCCCAGATCCCGATGCCGCTCAGCCACCTGCTCCTGTGCCTGTCGATCGCCGCCACGCTATTGCCGGTGCGCGCGCCCTGGCCCTGGTTGTCCCTGCTGATCATGGCGGTCACCGCCGGGTTGGTGCAGGGACAGCTCACCATCGTGGCGATGGTGCCGGTCGCCGCGCTGGCGGCCCTGGCCTGGATGGCGATCGAGGCCCGCCACCGCCCGCGCCGCGAGGCGGTCCTGATGCTGCTGATGCTGGTGATCGGCTTCGCGCTGGCGCTGCACCTGCTGCCCGGCTTCCTGAACCCGACCTACCTGGCCACGACGTCCGACGCGCGGCCGCCGACGCTCAAGTACCTCAACTTCGACAAGGGCGTCGCCGGCATGCTGATGCTGGCGGTGCTGGCGTCGCAGCAGCGGCGGCGGTCCGAGGGCGTGTTGCCGGTCCCCTCGCCCGGCCTGCCGGGTTGGGCGCTCTGGGCGGTGCTCGTCGCCACGCTCGCCCTGCCCTGGCTCATGGCCGCGATCGGCGGCCTCGGTCGGCCGGCGCTGCGCTGGCCGGACAACGCCGGTCTGTTCCTGGCGGCCAACCTGTTCCTGACCTGCGTGGCCGAGGAAGCCGCCTTCCGAGGCGTCATCCAGGGCCTGCTGGCGCGCCGCCTGGGCACCGACCTGCGCACGATGAACGGCTGGCTGCCGGTGCTGCTGGCCGCCGTGCTCTTCGGACTGGCCCATGCCGCCGGCGGCACCGCCTACGTGGCGCTGGCCATGCTGGCCGGCCTGGGCTACGGCCTGGCCTACACGCTGTCCGGCCGCATCGAGGTGGCCATCCTGCTGCATTTCGCGCTCAACGCGCTGGTCTTCCTGACCTTGAACCTCGGGCACGGTTGATGCCCTGCCGGCCGCATCCCACCTTTTTCCCCACTGTGGGTCGGCCGTGTGTCTTATGTGTACGGATTGTTGCCGTGCGCACGCAGGCCGGGACAGCCCCGGATGTCTGACGATAATCCGCCGACCTGAACTCGTGCGCCCCGCATGCAGCAGATTGCCCACATCGCCCGCAACATCGCCCAAGCCCTGGCCGGCTTCTTCCTGGCGCTCTGGCGCCGCACCGCCCCGCTGCGGGACGCGCTGCGCCAGTTGCCCACCTGGAAGCGCATCGCCGTCTGGTCGGGCGCGGGCCTGCTGGCGGTGGTCCTGCTGCTGGGCGGCGTGGCGGCGATCATCTGGCCGGGCCTCCCCGACCTGGACCGCCTGACCGACTACAACCCCAAGCAGCCGCTGCGCGTCTACTCGGAGGACGGCCAGTTGCTCGCCGAATACGGCACCGAGCGCCGCAGCTACCTGCCGCTGGAGAAGATCCCCAAGCAGATGCAGCAGGCGCTGCTGGCGGTGGAAGACACCAACTTCTACGACCACCAGGGCGTCTACGTGCCCGGGATGATGCGGGCGTTCTGGGTCAACCTGTTCTCGTCCTCCCGCAGCCAGGGCGCGTCGACCATCACGCAGCAGCTCGCGCGCGACCTCTACCTCACGAAGAAGAAGCTCTACACCCGCAAGATCGTGGAGATCCTGCTGGCCTTCAAGATCGAGAGCCAGCTCTCCAAGGACAAGATCCTGGAGGTCTACATGAACCAGATCTACCTGGGTCAGCGGGCTTACGGTTTCGAGGCGGCGTCGCAGGCCTACTTCGGCAAGTCGCTGAAGGACCTGACGACGGCGGAGACGGCCATGCTGGCCGGCCTGCCGCAGAGCCCGTACCGCGCCAATCCGATCACCAACCTGAAGCTGGCGCAGCGTCGCCAGGCGACGGTGCTGATGCGCATGGTCGACGTCGGCATGATCACGCCGGAGCAGGCCAAGCAGGCCCGCGAGGAGCCCGTGAAGCTGCGCAGCGCGCAGGAGCAGCGCCTGCCGTACGGCCAGTACGCGACCGAGATGGTGCGCCAGGTGGTGCACGCTCAATACGGCGAGGACGCCTACAACCGCGGCCTGCGCGTGACGACGACGCTGCGCATGGACGACCAGGTCGCCGCGTACAAGGCGCTGCGCCGCACGCTGATGGACTACGAGCGCCGCAAGGCCTGGCGCGGTCCGGAAGGCGACGTGGACCTGCCCGACGGCATGGACGCGCAGGAGCAGGACGCCGCGATCGCGCAGGTGTTCAACGAGCATCCGGACAACGACGACCTGCGCACGGCGGTGGTCACGCAGGTCGCGAACAACAAGATCCAGGCGAGCCTGTCCGACGGCGACGACATCGAGATCACGGGCGAAGGCCTGCGTTCGGTGCAGTCGGCGCTGTCGCCCAAGGCCAAGGCCGACCTGCGCATCCAGCGCGGCTCCATCATCCGCGTGCTGCGCGGCGCGCCGACCAAGGCGGCCCCCAAGGGCGCGTGGGCGGTGACGCAGTCGCCGGAGGCCGAAGGCGCGCTGGTATCGGTCGAGCCCGACACCGGCAAGATCCTGGCGCTGGTCGGCGGTTTCGACTTCAACCGCAACCAGTTCAACCATGCGACGCAGGCGTGGCGGCAGCCGGGCTCCAGCTTCAAGCCCTTCATCTACTCGGGCGCGCTGGAACTCGGCGCGGGACCGGCGACGCTGGTCGACGACGCGCCCATCTCGGTCGGCGACTGGAATCCGCGCAACTCCGACGGCAACTTCGACGGCCCGATGACGCTGCGCCAGGCGCTGGCCAAGTCCAAGAACATGGTGACGATCCGGGTGCTGGAGCAGCTCACGCCGGCGCGCGGCCGCACCTGGGCCGGCAAGTTCGGCATCGACGTCGACAAGCAGCCGGAGAACCTGACGCTGGCGCTGGGCTCGGGCTCGGTGACGCCGCTGCAGATGGCGAGCGCGTATTCGGTCTTCGCCAACGGCGGCTACCTGCTCAAGCCGCTGCTGGTGACGAAGATCGTGGACTCGCAGAACCAGGTGCTGTTCCAGGCGGAGCCGGAGAAGCTCACCGACGATCGTCGCGCGATCAGCGAGCGCAATGCGTTCATCACCGGCTCGCTGCTGCGCGAGGTGGCGATCCGCGGCACGGCCTACAAGGCGAGCGCGTCGCTCAAGCGCTACGACCTGTACGGCAAGACCGGCACGACCAACGACGCGGTGGACGCGTGGTTCGCGGGCTTCCAGCGGCGCGTGGCGACGGTGGTGTGGATCGGCTACGACCAGCCGCGCAGCCTGGGCGCGGGCGAGTCCGGCGGCGGCATCGCGCTGCCGGCGTGGATCGACTACATGCAGGTGGCGCTGAAGGACATCAAGCCCTCCGAGATCGAGCCGCCCAAGGACGGCGGCCTGTTGCAGGAGGAAGGTCCGTTCGGTCCCGACTGGGTCTTCAGCGAGTACGCGGGCGACGCGGGGCTGAAGACGATCGGACCGATGCCGCCGCCGTTACCGCCTGCGGACCCGGCATCGGGCGCGGCCTCCGGGCCCGCGACGGGCGCCTCGGGCGTGCCGCCATCCTGGTGGATGGGTGGCGAACGCAGCGGCGGCCAGTAAGAAGGACTTCCCATGACGAAGACGCTGGTGATCGTTGCGGCGCTGCTCACGGCGGCCGGGTCTGCCCGTGCGGCGGATGAAGCCATCGAGCCGGATCAACCCGGCATCGTCGAATCGAGCAGCACCGTCGGCAAGGGCCGCGCGATGCTGGAGACGGGTCTCGGCTACCAGCGCGACAAGAGCGACGGCGTACGCAGCCGGCTGTGGTCGACGCCGACGCTGCTGCGTTTCGGCTTCGCCGAGGACTGGGAATTCCGCGTCGAGACCGACGGCTACCAGCGCCTGCGGGCGTCGGACGGCGGCGGCACGGTGAAGGCCAGCGGCTGGGCCGACACGGCGCTCGGCGTGAAGTGGCACGTGCAGGACGGCGACGGCGAACGCAACAAGCCGGGCCTGGCCTGGCTGCTCAACGTGGACATGGACAGCGGCTCATCGGCCTTCCGGGGTCAGGGCTTGCGTCCGTCGCTGCGGCTGACGGCGGAATGGGACCTGCCGCGCGACTGGTCGGCGGGCGTGATCGGCGGCCTGTACCGCGACAGCCGCGACGACGGCAGACACTTTGTCGGCGGCATCCTCGGCGCGTCGCTGGGGTGGCCGATCGCGGAGTCCTGGAAGGGCTACGTCGAAGTCGCGGGCGACCAGCTCGCGTCCAACCGCAACGGCGGGCGGAGCATCTCCGCCGGCACCGGCGTGACCTGGCTGGTCGACCGTCGTCTGCAGCTGGATGCGTCCATCAACCGCGGTCTGACGAAACAGACGGCGGATTGGGTGCTGGGCGTCGGCGTGTCGGTCGGCTTCTGACATCTCCGACGTTCCCCAGGCGCCCCCACCCCGTCGTTTCCGGTCATTTCCGGCAACGCCGAGATGACGTACAAAGCCGGCTGTCCTGACTGCATCGCCTGACTCCCATGCGCCTCGCTCTCCGAATCGCCGCCCTGTCGCTGGCGATCAGCACCCTGCCCTCGGCCTGGGCCGATCCCGCCAGCGGCACCTTCACCGCCTCGCGCGCCTGCGAGGCCTTCCAGTCCTTCAGGAAGAGCACCAACCCGGACGGCGCGAAGCTGTCGCCCGGCACGGGCTACACGATCCTGGAATCGCACGACGCGGGCTGGACGCGCGTGCAGGTGCCCGGCGCCCGACCGCCGGAGCGCTGGGTGCCGAACGACTGCGGTGCGGCGGCGGGCGGCGGCGCCCCGGCGACCTCGAACCCGACGCGGGCTCGCGGGCCGGCGGTCGACAACGCCGCGGCGAACAGCGCGAACACCAGTCAAGGCATGTGCAAGACGCCGGACCAGTACGACAGCTTCGTGCTGGCGATGTCGTGGCAGCCCGGCTTCTGCGAATGGACGGCGGGCGGCAAGCGCGGCAAGCCCGAGTGCGAGGCGATGGAGGACGGCAAGCTCAAGGTGACCAACCTGACGCTGCACGGCCTGTGGCCCAACCGGCAGCAATGCGGGATCAGCTACGGCGACTGCAGCAACGCACCGATGACCCTCTCGAAGGAAACGATCTCGTACATCGGCCCGTGGATGCCGAACTTCCTGTACGAGAAGGACTTCGGCGAGCACGAGTGGCGCAAGCACGGCACCTGCCAGACGACGCTGAACCCGGATGCGTATTTCCGCCGCGCGGTCGACCTGGTGAAGCAGTTCAACGATGCGGAGGTCGGCAAGTACATCCGGCAGAACATCGGCGGCGCGATCTCGCGCAACACCTTCTACGAGAAGCTGAAGGCCGAGACCGGCAGCGACGCGTATCGCGACAGCGTCAAGCTGATGTGCTCGGGGCAGTACCTCACCGAGATCCAGGTGAAGCTGCCGCGCGACTACCAGGCCGGCGGCACGCTGAAGCAGCTGCTGGGCGATCAGCCGAGCGGCAGCGGCGGCGGCACCTGCCGCCGGGACGAGATCCGGATCGAGGCGAGCGGCCGCTGAGCCGATGCCCACCATCCTCACCCATGCCGTCATTCCCGTCGCCGCGTGATCGAGGTGTCGCCGCTCAGCCTGCGACGCGTGCTCAGCGGACGCGGGTGGGAGGTGCTGCAATCCGAGCTGGTGTGGGTGTGGCTGCCGGCGATGGTCGCGGCCATCGGCATCACGTTCGCTCTGGCCGCGTGGCGCGGCACGGTACGACACTGAGCAATGACGGCGGGGCCCGTCGGGTCAGCTCGGTGCATTCTCACTCCCTGTCCCGCTTGCGGGAGAGGGCGGGGGTGAGGGCCAGCGGACTCAGCAGTCAGCGCTTCTTGACGATCACGCTGCCCACGGAATAACCGGCCCCGAATGAGCAGATCACCCCCAGGTCGCCCTGCTTGAGGTTGGCGCGGTGCTCGTGGAACGCGATCACTGAGCCGGCCGAGGCCGTGTTCGCATACGTGTCCAGGATCAGCGGCGCGATCTCCGCGCCGGCTTCGCCGCCGACCAGCTTCTTGATCACCAGCTGGTTCATGCCCAGGTTGGCCTGATGCAGCCAGTAGCGGCTCACGTCCGTCGGCTGGATGTGCAACGACGCCAAGTGGTTTTCGATGTGCGCCGCGGCGATGGGCACCACTTCCTTGAAGACCTTGCGGCCCTCCTGGCGGAAGGTCTTGTCCCGGCCGTCCGGATCGCTGTCCTCGGCCTTGTTCATGAAGCCGAAGTTGTTCCGGATGTTGTTGGAGAACTGCGTCGCCAGCTTGGTGCCCAGGATCTCCCATTGCTCCGGCGCGGTCGCCAGATCGGCTCGCTCGACGACGATCGCCGTGCACACGTCGCCGAAGATGAAGTGGCAGTCCCGGTCTTTCCACTCCAGATGCGCGGACGTGATCTCCGGATTCACGATCAGCACGCACTTCGACGCGCCCGAGCGCACCGCGTTGTACGCCTGCTCCAGCGCGAAGGTCGCCGACGAGCACGCCACGTTCATGTCGAAGCCGTAGCCGCCCGCGCCCAGCCCCTGCTGGATCTCCACCGCCATCGCCGGATACGCGCGCTGCATGTTCGCCGCCGAGCAGAACACCGCGTCCACGTCCTCCGGTTTCTTGCCCGCCGCGGCCAGCGCCTTGCGCGCCGCGTCGACCGCGATCTCCGCCATCAGCGACAGCTGGTCGTCCGCGCGCTCCTCGAAGCGCGGGTACATGCGCGTCGGATCCAGCACGCCTTCCTTCTCGATGACGTAGCGCTGCTTGATGCCCGAGGCCTTCTCGATGAACTCCACATTCGAGTGCACCAGCGCCTGGCGCGTGCCGGCGGCGATCGCCTCGGCGTGCTCGGCGTTCTGCAGGTCCACGTAGCGGTTGAAGGACTCCACCAGCTCGGCGTTGGTGATGACGTGCGGGGGCTGGTAGAGACCGGTGCCGCTGATGACGACGGAATGCATGTGGCTTGTCTTCTGATGTCGCCCGTTGACGGGCCAAGGGGCTGAAGTTTAGCGAACTGCGCCCAAAAGCCCCCGAGCGATGCATGCTGCACCGCAGCGCGGCGGCGGCGCCCCGCAGTACGCGTAGAATGAGTCACCGGGCCCAAATTTTGGGACCCGGTTTTTTATTGGCCGGGTCCCAAGTCAAGCGCTCGCAGCCCAGGGCGTGCACTGCATCAACGCAGCCCGACTTTGCGACTTTGGACCATGGAAATCTTTGACTACGACAACATCCTGCTGCTGCCGCGCAAGTGCCGCGTGAACAGCCGCAGCGAGTGCGACACCTCCGTCGAGTTCGGCCCCCGCCGCTTCAAGCTGCCGGCGGTGCCCGCGAACATGAAGACGGTCGTCGACGAGTCCATCACCGAATGGCTGGCCGCCAACGGCTACTTCTACGTGATGCACCGCTTCGACCTCGATGCCGTCGCCTTCGCCCGCACCATGCGCGACAAGGGCCTGCTGGTCTCGATCAGCGCCGGCGTGAAGGAAGCGGACTACGCCATCATCGACCGCCTCGCCGCTGAAGGCGTCGGCGCCGACTACATCACCATCGACATCGCCCACGGCCACGCCGACGCCGTGCAGCGCATGATCGCCCACATCAAGCACAGGCTGCCCGACACCTTCGTCATCGCCGGCAACGTCGGCACGCCCGAGGGCGTCATCGATCTCGAGAACTGGGGCGCCGACGCGACCAAGGTCGGCATCGGTCCGGGCAAGGTCTGCATCACGCGGCTCAAGACCGGTTTCGGCACCGGCGGCTGGCAGCTCTCGGCCTTGAAGTGGTGCGCCCGTGTCGCGACCAAGCCCATCATTGCCGACGGCGGCATCCGCCATCACGGCGACATCGCCAAGAGCGTGCGCTTCGGTGCCTCGATGGTGATGATCGGCTCGCTCTTCGCGGGTCATGAGGAGTCGCCGGGCAACACCGTCGAGGTCGACGGCAAGCGCTACAAGGAGTACTACGGCTCCGCGTCCGACTTCAACAAGGGCGAGTACAAGCACGTCGAAGGCAAGCGCATCCTCGAGCCCGTGAAGGGCCACCTGGCCGACACGCTGCGCGAGATGGAGGAGGACCTGCAGAGTTCCATCTCCTACGCCGGCGGCCGTGCCCTCGGCGATCTGCGCAAGGTGAACTACGTGGTCCTGGGCGGCGAGAACGCCGGCGAACACCTGTTCATGTAAGGCGCAAGGCCCGCGCACATCGAGCCTCACTGGGGCCGGAATGATGCTGGAGGTTCGCGGACGCGAGGCCTCCAGCATCGTGGAGAGCCCGCGCCAGGCGACACGAAGTCCAGGGCCCTCCCGTTATGATCCCGCCCGTTGGTGCTAGCGCCCGGCTCCCTGCCGGCGCAGTTCAACGGGAATCAGGAGGGACTGCGGTCCCAACCTGAGCTGCCCCCGCAACGGTAAGCGGAAGGCGCGCTTCATCTGAACGATGAGAGCGCGCAGCTCGTGTCTGAACACCACTGGACGGTCGTCCGGGAAGGCAACACGGGTTCATTCTTCCGACAGCCCGGATACCGGCCAACAGGCGGATCGTCGCTGTGCTTCCAGGAGCACCGCGCGTCCATTCCGCATGCGGCCGCGGGGAAGCGGCCGTCTGCCGCTGCTTTCCGAAGTTCCGACATGCAAGCCTCTTCTCCTCGCGCCACGCTGCGCGCCGTCGCCCGTGCTTCCGCGACCGCGCTGGTCGCCCTGCCCGCCTTGTCCATCGCTCCGTCGATCGCCTTCGCGCAATCCTCGCTGGATCCCGTCATCGTCATCGGCACCCGAGAGCCGCAAGCCCTGAGCAAGAGCGTGGCCGACGTCGTCCTGATCGATGCCGACACGATCCGCGACAGCGGCGCCGGCAGCGTCGAGGACCTGCTGCGCCGCTACGCCGGCCTGCAGATCACGCGCAACGGCGGTCCCGGCCAGAGCGGCGGCTACCTCCTGCGCGGCGCCAACACGACCGGCACGGTGGTGATGATCGACGGCGTGCGCGTCGGCTCCGCGACGCTGGGACAGGCGGCCTTCGAGGCGATGAGCCTGTCCAACATCGATCGCATCGAAGTCCTGCGCGGACCGGCCTCCGGCCTGTACGGCGCTGACGCCGTCGGCGGTGTCATCCAGATCACGACGAAGAAGGGCCAGGGTCCGCTGAACCTCACGGCCAACGCGGCCGTCGGCGAATACGCCTCGCGCCTGGGCAGCGTGGGGGTGAGCGGCGCGCAAGCCGGCTTCGACTACGCGGCGAGCCTGAGCCGCGAGACCAGCGACGGCATCTCCTCCATCCGTCCCAACGACGTCAACGGCTACTACAACCCCGATCGCGACGGCTTCCGCCGCACGACGGGTTCTGCGCGACTGGGCTTCACGCCGGCGGAAGGTCATCGCATCGGCGTCACCGCCACCGAGAGCAAGCTCAACGCGCAATACGACAGCGCCAACTTCGGCGGCCCGCCGGACTTCCTGAGCGACCCCACGCCCGACTTCCGCAACCGCCTGACGACGCGCGTCGTCAGCGCCGATTACCGCGGCACGCTCTCGCCGATCTGGACCACCACGGTGCAGATCAGCCACGGTCTGGACGACTCGCGCAGCGGCGCGCCCGATCCCGCGCGCTTCACGACCAAGCGCGACCAGGCGACGTGGCAGAACGCGCTGCGCCTCTCGCCGGACCAGCAGGTGGTGCTGGCCTACGAGCATCTGAACGAGACGGCCGACGGCGTCACGACCAGCACGCTCAAGCGCAAGAACGACGCGTACATCGCGGGCTACTCGGGCCAGTTCGGTCCTGCCTCGCTGGAAGCGAGCCTGCGTCATGACGACAGCAACGCCTACGGCACGTCCACGACGGGCAGCATCGGCGCGAGCTACGCGCTGACCTCGACCTTGAAGGTCCGCGCCGTGGCCGGCAAGACCTTCCGCGCGCCGACCTTCAACGAGACCGACTATCCGTTCTACGGCACGGCGGTGAAGCCCGAGGACGGCCGCAGCGTGGAGCTGGGCGTGAACTGGCGCTCCGGCGCGAGCAGCGCCTCGGCGACGGTCTACCGCAACAAGGTCGACAACCTGATCGGCTACAACCCCGATCCGGACGGCACGCAATGCCCGCCGGGATACTTCGGCTGCTCGTACAACATCGCGAAGGCCAAGCTGCAAGGCGCGACGCTCAGCGGCGCGCATCGCTTCGGCAACCTGAGCCTGAGCGCCACGGTGGACTTCCTCGACGCGAAGGACGAGCAGACCGGCTCGCGCCTGCCGCGCCGCGCGGCGCATCAGGAAAGCATCTCGGCCGACTACGACACCGGCGTGTGGAGCGTCGGTACGTCGCTGACGGAAGTCGGCGCGCGGCCGGATGTGGGCGCGCAGCTCGGCGCGTACACCGTGGTGGACGTGCGCGCGACCTGGCGCTTCCTGCCGCAATGGCGCCTGGAGGCCAAGGTGCTCAACGCCGCGGATCGCGACGTGCAGCCGGTCTACACGTACCAGGGTCTGGGCCGTCAGGCGTGGGTCGGCGTGCGGTACGACATGAAGGGCTTCTGAGCCTTCCGATGCCGATCGAAGGCGCGCGGCGAAGCGGTCGCGCGGCCTTCGATCGGCGCCGCATCGAGTGGTAGCGATGCCACTGCGGCATCCTTCACAGCACTTCCCCCCGACGCGGGGGAAGCTTTCGCGCGGAAGCCACACGCGCCCCCTTTAGCATCCCGCCCCTTCAGCCAACAAAGACGAGCAGTCGGGGAGTGAGTGATGGCGCGGAATTCGAAGTCCTGGGGTCGCGGTGTGATGGCCGTTCTGGCGGCGTTGACCGTCGCCGCGCTGCTCAACGGCTGCGGCGGAGGCGGTGACGACTGCGAGGTCACCGGCGAGCATCCCAACGTCTACTTCACCCCCAGCGTGCCGCTGACGGGCCAGGTCGCACAGGACGCGCTGACCTATAAGCTGAACCAGCGCAACACCTGGACGCTCCAGGCGCGCGGCATGTCGCAGGCGTGTCTCACGGGATTGAAGGTGGAGATCCGCGATCCGCAGTTCGGGCTGCCCGCGGGCTTCACGCTGAACGCGACGACCGGCACGATCGAGAGCCCCGTCATGACGCGCCACATCGAGGGCACGTGTTTCCGGAACGACACCGCTGCCAACGGCACGACGACGCAGTACAGCGTCGACTCGATCAACCGGGTGTGCCCGGCCGGCTACAAGCTGATGGAAGACACGACCGCGCTGATCGTCACGTCGGACCACTACAACCGCTCGACGCGCGTCGTCACGGCCGTGGCCTTCCAGCCGGCGCCGTAAGGCGCGGATCCCGCGTCGGGGTCGCCGACAAGATCCGTGTCAGGGCACCGCACGCACGGCGGTGCATTCGATCTCGACCCGCGCGCCCAGCGCGAGTCCGTTGCAGCCGAAGGCGCTGCGCGCCGGCATCGGCCGGTCGCCGAAGAACGCGCGGTAGACCTCGTTGAAGACGCCCCACTCCGCCATGTCGGCGAGCATCACTGTGCAGCGCATCAGATGCTCGACGCCGAGACCTTGCGCCTGGAGCGAGGTCTCGATATTGCGCAGCGTCTGCAGCGCCTCGGCGCGGATGCCGCCTTCGACGAGCTCCAGCGTGCCGGGCTTGTTGCCGAGCTGACCCGACAGGAACACGAACGGCCCGAAGGCCGTTCCCTCGGGGAACGGCACGCTGGCGGGGAGGACGAGGCCGCTGTTGAAGCGGTGGATCGTGTCGTGGTTCGTCGTCATTGCATGCACCTCACTTCGTCATCCCCATCGCCGCTTCCAACTGTGCCGGATCGAACACCCGTCCCGCCTTGATCGTCTTCACCACCTGCCGCAGCGCAGCGATGTCCTTCAGCGGGTCGCCGTCCAGCAGCACCATGTCGGCCTGCTTGCCTGCGGCGATCTCGCCGCGCTGGCCGGCCACGCCCAGCACCTGCGCAGGCGTCAGCGTCGCCAGGCGCAGTACCTCGGCGTTGGGGATGCCGGCGCGCACGTAGAGCTCCAGCTCGCGGTGCAAGGTGTAGCCCGCGAAGGCATCCGTTCCGGGCATCAGCGTCACGCCGCCGTCGTGCAGCCGCTTGATCAGCTGCAGCAGCCGCGGCAGCGCCTGCCGGTAGGCCTCCTCCTTGCCCGGCGGCACGGCCACCGCGCCCGTCAGCAAACGCCTTCGCACGATCGGCGGGAAGCGTTCGACCATGCCCTTCAGCGCCGCCGGCGGCTCGCCCGGCGCGCCGGAGTACAAGCCCTCCAGGATCGCCACCGTCGGGTCGAGCACCGTGTGCCGGCGCTTCAGCTCCGCGATGAAGCCCGTCACCGGCGCGCTGTCGAGGTCCAGCTGCAGCAGCTTCTCCGCCATCACCGTGTAGCGGTCCTTGCCGCGCGTGTCGGCGACCTCGGGGAAGAAGTTCAGCACGATGAAATTCAGATGCTGGATCTCGTCCGCGCCCGCATCGATGAACTGCCCCGCCCGCATGAACGCCGGCACGTGGCCGCTGACGCGCAGCCCGCGCGCATGCGCCATGTCGGCGATCGGACGCACCAGCTCCGGCTTGAAGGACGAATAGATCTTGATCTGCTCGTAGCCGCGGTCGGCGTACCAGTCGACCGCCTTGCGCGCCTGCTCGACCGTCTCGACACGCACGTCGGTCGGGCCGGCCAGCGGGCCAACGCCTTCGACAATGCCGGCCTTCACCACGCGCGGGCCGAGCTCGGTGCCGGCGTCGAAACGCTTCACGCGCTCGATCAGCGGGACGTTGTCGTTGGCCATGTCGCGCGCGCTCGTCACGCCGGCGATCAGGTCGAAGACGCCGTCCGTGCCGGAGAAGTGCTGGTGTACGTCCCACAGCCCCGGCATCAGGAAACGGCCTGCCGCCTCGATGACCTCGGTGCCCGCCGGCGCCGGGGAGCCGTCGTCGGGCTCGACGCGCACGATGAAGCCTCCGCGCACCAGCACCCGCATGTCCTCGCGCGCCACGAGGTCGCGCGGCTCGAACAGGCGCGCATGGCGGATCAGCAGGTCGCCCTGCGGCACGTGCGTCAGCCGCTTCGCGACATCGGCGGACCATCGCTTGTCCGCGTCGCGCTGCGCGGTCGTCAGGCGCGCGAGCGCCGGCACGTCGCGCGCTTCCAGCACCTCGAACCAGTCGTCGATGACGGCGGCGGTCTGCTGGCGCTCGTCCAGCCACACCGCCACCGGCGTGAAGTCGATGCCCGAGATCTGATGCAGCGTCAGCCGCCGACCGCCCGCCACGATGGTCGACCCCTTCGTCAGCGTCGCCTCGCCCGCCGGCAGCAGGGCCAGGCGCTGCCCCGGTGCCTTCAGCAGCGCACGCGCCAGCACGCCGGTGAACTCCGGCGGCGCGTTGGCGGGCAGGTAGAAGGCGCCCGCCTCCGGCCACGTCGCGCTGCCCTGCTCCACGCGGTTCTTCCAGGACGCCTTGCCGTCGGCGCGGTCGAAACGCTCGGCGAGCGGGACTTTCCAGTAGTCGTTGCCTTCCGCCTCGTAGCGCAGCGGCAGGCCGCGCGCGTCGAGCGTCCACTTCGCGCGGAGCTGGTCGCCGCGACCGCGTTCGCTGAAGGCGTAGTCGACCAGCACCTCGTCGCCCTGGCGGCTGAGCGCCTGGCGGCCCACGGTCATGCCGTGGATCTGAACCTGCGACAGCAGCGGCTTCGCGCCCGGCAGGACCTGAGGCGCGGGCAACGCGGCCTGCGCCGCCTGCGCATCGGCGGCGGTCGGCGCCCATTGGCGTTCGAGGTCGTCGTGCGCGCGGACAGCCGGAGCCCACAGCACGGCGCACACGGCGCACACGGCGCATACGGTCGCCCGCAGCGTGATTCGATTCATCGTCCTCATTCCCAGGTCTCCGTCATCAACCGGCGGAAGTTGCCGTGCAGGATCTTCTCGATGCGCGACGCACGATACCCCTTCGCCGCCAGCAGGCGCGCGAGCTGCTGATATTGGTCGGGACCGCACAGGTCGGGCAGGAACAGCCCCACGTCCGCCGTCTCGCCCGGCGCGCCAATGCCCAGGCTGCGGCGCAGCGCGACCTCGTCCTCCAGATGCTTTCGATACGCCGCCAGGTCGTCGTAATGCGTGCTGCCGCCGTCCGTGCCCAGGCCGACGTGGTCCTCGCCGCAGACATCGATCGCGTGCGCCAGATGCGCGAAGAGATCCTCCGCATGCGGTTGACCGCTCAACCGCAGGTAAGGCATGAAGTACAGCCCGACCACGCCGCCGCGCTCGGCGAGCAGCCGCAGCTCCGAATCGCTCTTGTTGCGCGGATGATCGGCGATCGCGCGACAGCCGGTATGCGTGATCGCGACCGGACGCTTCGCCAGACGAAGCGTGTCCAGGCAGGTGCGCTCACTGCTGTGGCTCAGGTCGACCAGCACGCGCCGCTGCTGCAGCCGCTCGACGACCTCGGCGCCGAAGGCGCTCAGGCCCTCGTCGTCCGGCACCGTCGCGCCGCAGCCGACCGCGTTGCGGCCGTTGTAGGTCAGCTGGATCACCCGCACGCCCCGGTCCGCGAAGTGGTCCACGGCCGACGCGTCGGTGCCCAGCATCTCGGTGTTCTGGAAGCCGTAGATGACGCCGATGCGCCCCTCACGGCGCGCGACGGCGAGGTCCTCGCCCGACCTCACCTTCAACAGCTGCGGATGCGCGTCGATGAAGGCGTCCCAGCCGGCGATGTCGCGCTCCGTCGCGGCGCGCGGATCGTCGCTGCCGGCGACATGGCCCAGCGTCACGTTGACCGCATACAGCCCCGAAGCGAGCGCATCAGCCAGCGAGCGCTCATCGACGTCCTGCGCGCTGCTGGCGTAGGCCATGGCCTGACGATCGCCGGGATCCGACTGCAGATGCCGGTTTGGGTTGTCCAGGACACCGAGCGCGTTCAGGACGGGCAGCAACGAGGGCTTCATGCGTGCGTGGACACCAGGGTGTTTGAGGGATGATCGCGGCTCGCACCGCGGTCGCCGGAATTCCGGCCGGAACCGCGCGATGAGATCGAAGAGAAACTCTAGAAGATTATTCTAAACATGCCCACGAAGACCGCCAGGGCCGTCGCGAGGACCGAGCAAGTATTGAAGGCCGCCTACCCGGAGGACCGGGCCGAGACCAAGCGGCTGATCCTGGCGCAGGCCCTGTCGGCGTTCAACGCGCGGGGCATCGAGGCCACGACCATCGACGACCTGCGCGCGGCCAGCGGCCAGAGCGTGGGGACGATCTACCACCACTTCAAGAACAAGGAAGGCGTGGTCGCGGCGCTGCTGTTCGCGGCGGTCGACGACCAGAGCCGCGCGATCGCGGCGCAGACCGAGGGGTTGGAGGACAGCCATGCGGTGGTCGACGCCCTGATCACGGCTTATGTCGGCTGGATCACCGAGGCGCCGGATCTGGCGCGCTTCTATTTCATTGCGCGGGAGGTGGTCGCGGGCGGTCCGTTCGGGGACGACCTGCGCGCGCGGATCGCCGCGCGGTATGCCCCCATCGACGCCTGCTTCGCGCGCGACGTGAAGTACGGGCGCGTGATGCCGCTGCCGGAGGAACTGATCCCGGCGCTCGTGCTGGGCGCGGCGGAGTGGTACAGCCGCTCGTGGCTGGCCGGACGCCGGCTGGCGAGCCCCGCGGATCGCGCGGCGGTGCTGGCCGAGGCCGCCTGGCGGTCGATCGCGCGGCAAATCTGAAGAACGCCCGGCTGACTGCGTGCGGCCGCTGGCCCTCACCCCTGCCCTCTCCCGCAAGCGGGAGAGGGAGTGCGGTCGGTTCGACTCGCGGCACCGGCGACTCTTGCCCCCTCTCCCGCTTGCGGGAGAGGGAGTGCGATCGGTTCGACTCGCGGCACCGGCGACTCTTGCCCCCTCTCCCGCTTGCGGGAGAGGGTTGGGGTGAGGGCCAGCGGCGGTGGCAGTCAGCCCAACCTGGGCGGGGTCAGGTCTTGAGCGTCCGCAGCGCTTCCAGGAACCGTCCCGCCGCGATGTCCGCCGGCCACGGCTCCCACGGCGTGCCGCCGTACGCGGCGTGAAGCGGATCCGCGTCCAGCACCGGTTGCGTGATACCGAGCACTTCGCGCACCTCGCGCTCGGACCAGCCCGTGCACCGCACGGCCTCGGTCGCGGCGGCGATGCTGTCGGCGCGCTTGTGCGTCGCGTAGGTGTCGGGGGTCCATGCCGGCAGCCGGTAACGGACGGCGATGGCGGCCATCAGCCGATCGCCGACGATCCGGAACGGCTCACCCAGCGCGCGCTTGAGCGGCGAGATGCAGTCGAAGCCGAGGAAGCCTTCCTCCGCGTCGTGCAGGAGCTCGGCGCGTTGGAGCGCGGTTGAGAGCGGTTCGCCGGCCTCCTCCGCCCATCCACGGCGAAGCGCGAGCACCAGCAGCGAATGCTGGGCGACCGACAACGGCCACGGCCAGATGGACTCGCCGCCCCAGCGGTAGGTGCGCGCCAGGCGCAGCGCGAGGTCCTCGTCGGTCCAGGCGTCGGGGGACGGATTGATCAGGTCGAGTGCCGCCCCGGAGGGCAGTCGGATCCAGGCACGGGGGCTGTCGGTCATGGATCGACTGTAGCGAGCGCCGGGACGCGCCCTGTCAGCAGGGCGCAGTCCGAGGACACGCTCAGTCCATCTGCTCGCGCAGCGTCTTGGCCTTGGCGCGGTAGAACTTCGCCGAAGCGGCATTGCCCGCCTGCTCGAAGCGGTCCGCGGCGGCCGACGCGGCCTTGGCCGCTTCCTCGAAGGCCTGGACAGTCACCTGGCGGTCATCGGACGCGACGAGCTTGCCCTGCGCGAAGCGGCCGGCCATGAAGCCCTGGTCGGGGATGTCGACGACACCCAGCGCCAGTTCGCCCTTGGCGACGCGGCCGAGGAACATGCGTTTCACGGCGGAGCCCTGCTGCTCCTTGAGCACGCCCAGGCCGTCGGCCTGGTTGGGCTGGCCGGCGGCGCAGGGACCGTCCCAGCGCGCCGATCCCGCCGCCCAGCCGTCGGGCAGCGTGGTCACGTTGCAGGCCGCCAGCGCGGGCTGGAAGGCGGCGATCATGATCAGGCCGCTCAGGGCCAGCACGCGGAAGACGGCAATCGGTTGAAGTCTCATGGCGTCGGAGTATCGACGGCGGCCCGCGCGCCGACCAGCTCGCAGAAGCGCGCCATGTCGACGTTGCCGCCGCTGATCACGATGCCGACGCGCTGGCCTTTCAACTGGTCCTTCATCGCCTTCGCCGCGGCGAAGCCGAGGCAGCCGGTCGGCTCCACCAGCATCTTCATGCGCGACGCGAAGAACCCCATCGCGTCGACCAGCTCCGCGTCGCTGGCGGTGAGGACGTCGTCGACATGCTGGCGGATCAGCGCGAAGGTGATGTCGCCGAGGTGCGGTGTCTGCGCGCCGTCGGCGATGGTGCGCGGCGTATCGATGGTGACGATGGTGCCGCTGCGGAAGGACTGCTGGCCGTCGTTGCCGGCCTCCGGTTCGACCCCGTACAGCTTCGCCTTCGGCGACAGCGCGCGGGTCGACAGGGCCGTGCCCGACAGCAGCCCGCCGCCGCCCAGCGGCGCGAACACGGCGTCGAGCGCGCCCACCTCGTCGAACAGCTCCTTCGCGGCGGTGCCCTGCCCCGTCAGCACGTCGGGATGGTCGAAGGGCGGGATCAGGGTCAGGCCGTGCTTCTCGGCGAGGTCGCGGCCGATCTGCTGGCGGTCCTCGGTGTAGCGGTCGTAGAGGACGACCTGGCCGCCGTAGCCGCGCGTGGCGGCGATCTTCGCCGCGGGGGCGTCCTGGGGCATGACGATGGTGGCCGGCATGCCCAGGAGGCGCGCCGACAGCGCGATCGCCTGCGCATGGTTGCCCGACGAGAACGCGACCACGCCGAAGCGGCGCTGCTCCGGCGTGAAGCGCGACAGCGCATTGAACCCGCCGCGGAACTTGAAGGCGCCCATGCGCTGGAAGTTCTCGCACTTGAAGAAGACCTGCGCGCCGAACAGCTCGTCGACGGTGCGCGAGGTCAGCACCGGCGTGCGATGCGCGTGGCCGTCGATGCGGCGGGCGGCGGCCTCGACGTCGTCGTAGGTCGGAAGGGCCACGGGCGTGGCGGCGGAAGGGGACGTGACGCTCATCTCGACTCCTGGACAAAGGGCCGCTGCATCATGCCGCAGCGCTGTATCGCAACAGTGTCGGGCCGGCCATTCAGGCCTGCCGGACGCTTCAGGCCTGCCAGACGCCGTAACCCGCCTCGCGCAGGCCGATCGCGAGTTCGACCTCCATCTCCCGCGCGGCCTCGTAGGGCATGGGGTTGTAGACCTCGTACAGCTGCGGCAGCAGGCGCAGGCCGTAGTCGAAGACGTAGCGATTGGACTGGATGCCGGCCTTGTGCTTGTCGAAGCGCAGGTCGGGATCGAGGCCCGTCATGCCGACGTAGACGAAGGGCATGCCGAGGCGGTAGTCCGGATTCGCCTTGCGGAAGCGCGGCTCGTTCCAGACCTGGTCGGCGAGCTCGACGACGTAGACGTAGTGGTGGTGGCGCTTCTCGCGCGGTGCCTTTGCCGCGGGCTTCGAAGCGGCCGTCGCGCTGGCTTTCGGCGCCGGCTTCTTCGTGGCTCTGGCAGCAGGCTTTGCGACGGTCTGCTTCGACGCCGCGACAATGTCCTTCTTCTTCCGCTGCCCGCCCTCGCCTGCCATGCCGCTGTCCCCTTACCTCGATACTGCCCCGGTGCTCGCCGAGCGCGTCTTCGTCCATGAATCCGCGCAGGTGATCGGCGACGTCACCCTCGGTCCCGACAGCTCGGTCTGGTGCAACACCGTGCTGCGGGGCGACGTGAACCGCATTGTGATCGGCGCCGGCACCAACGTGCAGGACCTGACGATGGGGCACGTCTCGCACAAGAATCCGAAGAAGCCGGAAGGCTCGCCGCTGATCATCGGCGACCACGTGACGGTCGGCCATTCCGTCATCCTGCACGGCTGCCGCATCGGCAACGAGTGCCTCATCGGCATGGGCAGCATCGTCATGGACGACGTCGTCATCGAGGACCGCGTCATGCTGGGCGCCGGCAGCCTGGTGTCGCCGGGCAAGGTGCTCAAGAGCGGCCACCTCTACATCGGCCGGCCCGCGATGCCCGTGCGCGAACTCACCGCCGACGAGATCGCCTACCTGAAGTATTCCGCCGAGCATTACATCCGGGTGAAGGACAACTATCTGCGAGGCTGAGCGGTAGAGCGGTTTCTCATGGACCAGTCCAGCCTCTTCGACGATCTCGATCCGCCCGCCGACGCGTTGCCCGAAGGCATGACGTATCGCTCGGGCTTCCTGACGTCGGACGAGGAACTCGCGTTGATCGCACTGATCCGCTCGCTGCCGCTGGAGGCTGCGCAGTACAAGGAGTACACCGCGCGACGCCGCGTCGTGAGCTATGGCGGCAGCTTCGACTACGACGCCAACCGCCTGCGCCCGACGCAGGCGCTCATCGAGGAACTGCAGCCGCTGCGACGTCGCGTCGCGGAGTGGGCGGGCGTTGCACCGGAGGCGCTCGTGCACGCGCTGGTGGCCGAGTACTCGCCCGGCACGCCGCTGGGTTGGCATCGGGACGTGCCTGACTTCGAAGAGATCTTCGGCGTGTCGCTCGGCGCGGCGGCGACGCTGCGCTTCCGGCCCTACCCGTCCGATGCGCCCAAGCGCAGCGACGTCATCAAGGTGAGCGTCGAGCCGCGGTCGATCTACGCGTTGCGCGGTCCGTCGCGCTGGGCGTGGCAACACAGCGTCGCACCGCTGGAGCGCCTGCGCTGGTCGGTCACGTTCCGCACCGCGCGGCGAGACCGATGACGACGGCCGTCCGCGCGATGAAGCCGATCATCCGCTGATCGCACGACGAGATTTCCGGTCTTCTCGGCGAGCTTGACCACGCTCGCACCGCGCCACTACGATGGCGACCGCTCCGCAGTCCTCACGACCGCACCGAGCCGTAAGCGTTTACGTCAGCCAACGCGCAACCCCACTGGCATTCCGACGCCCTTCGCGTCATGCCGGCTTGCGCACAGGCATACCATGACCACGCATTCCACGACGGTTCGTTCCACGCTCAACCATCTGAGCTTCCCCTCCCACGACGTCCCCGCCACCGCTGCGTTCTTCGAGCATTTCCTCGGCTTCGCCGTGCTCGCGATGGGCCGCAGCCGTGTTGTGAAGAAGGACGCCCTCGACATCGTCATCGAGGACGCCCGCGATCGCGACATCAACTGGCCCGGCAACTTCCACATCGGCGTCGAGGTGTCGACGATGGCCGACCTCCAGCGCATCCACGCCGACATGATCGGCGCGGGCGTGCCGATGGAGACCGAGCTCATCTCGCACGCACGAGGCTCGCGCTTCTTCTGCTGGATGCCTGGGAAGCTGATGCTCGAAGTCAACACCCGCGAGGACGCGGCACCGGAGTTCCGCAGGACCTTCGCGAGCCAGCAGGCTGAAGCGCAAAGACTGAAGTCGACGATCGATCGCTGACGACTGAAGTCGACGTCCCGAGCCGGCGGCCTCAAGCCGCCGGCTTGGCCTTCTTCGGCTTCGCGGCTGCGTCGTTCAGCGCCGCGGCTGCCTGGAACAGCGCCTTCAACGCCGCCTCGTCGATCTTCTCGCCCTTGCGGATGTCGATCGCGCGGCGCGCGTTGCCGTCCAGGCTCGAGTTGAAGAGCTTGCCCGGATCCGCCAGCTTCGCGCCCTTGGCGAAGGTCATCTTCACGACGTCCTTGTAGGTCTCGCCGGTGCAGATCTGGCCGTTGCGCTCGAACACCGGCGTGCCGCGCCACTTCCACGTCTCCTCGACACCCGGCACCGCCTGCTTCATGAGCTTGCGCAGCCGCGCGAGCATCTCGCCGCGCCAATCGCCGAGCTCCTCGATGCGGGCATCGATCATCTTGGAAGCGTTCACGCCGGGGACGTTGTCGTCGCTGGGCGCGGCGCTTCGGAAGGTGCTCTTGACGGCCGGCTTGACCGTCTTCTTCGCCACGTACGTCGCGGCGTGCTTGGCGGAGGTCTTCGCGGCGCCGGTCGAGGGCTTCTTCTTCGGATCGGTGGTGCTGGGCATGCGGGTCTCCGGGGTCAGTTCTTGAGCTGCTGGATACGGATCATGTTCCCCGCCGGGTCGCGCACACCGAAGTCACGCACGCCGTAGGGCTGGTCGGTGGGCTCCTGCACGATCTCGGCGTCCCGCGACTGCAGGCGCTGGAAGGTCTCGTCCAGGTCCTTCGCGCCCAGCAGCAGCATCGCGTAGGTGCCCTTGGCCATCATCTCGGCGATGGTGCGCTTCTCCTCGTCGGTGAGGCCCGGCGTGGCGTTGGGCGGGAACAGCACGATGGACGTGTCCGGCCTGCCCTTGGGCCCGATCGTGATCCAGCGGTTGCCGCCGAAGGCCGCGTCCTTGCGGATCTCGAAGTCCAGTCCGTCGCGGTAGAAGGCCAGCGATTCTTCGGCGTCCGTGTGCGGCAGGAAGGTCGAGTGGATGGTGATGTCCATGTCTGTCTCCAGATGAGTGATTCCAGGTGTTGTCAGAGGGCTTGGCGGCCGTCGCCGCCAGGGTCCGGACCCTTGGAACGCAGTCTAGGGGGACGATTTCTCCGGCGCTTCTCGATTCCTGATCGGACGCGTCACCTGCTTGGCGACGCAGGACGGCAGGCCCTCCGCCTCGGCCGCGGAGTCGCGGCGGTAGACGCTGGGCGGCACGCCGACCAGCTCGGCGAAGCGCGTGCTGAAGGTACCCAGCGAGGAGCACCCGACCTCGAAGCAGACCTCGGTGACGCTCAGATCGCCGCGCCGCAGCAACGCCATCGCCCGTTCGATGCGGCGCGTCATCAGATAGGCGTAGACGGACTCGCCGTAAGCGAGCCGGAACTGCCGGCTCAGATGACCGGCAGACATGCCGATGCCCTGCGCAAGCGCGTCCACGTCCAGCGGCTGGGCGTACTCGCGGTCGATGCGGTCGCGCACGCGCCGCAGGCGCGCGAGATCGCGCAGCCGCGTGCCGGGGATGTCGGGGATGGCGGGAGTGGCCGGAGTTTCTGGGGAACTCATCCGGACATCCTATCCGCCGGTTCCGACTCTCCAGGCCCTCGAAGACCGCCCGCGATAATGCTGGATAACCCGCAGAAGAGTCATCGCATGGAAATCAAGGTCAACTTTCTCGACAAGCTCCGCCTGGAAGCCAAGTTCGATGATTTCACGGTCATCGCCGACCAGCCCATCCGCTACAAGGGCGACGGCTCGGCGCCCGGTCCGTTCGACTATTTCCTGGCCTCCTCGGCCCTGTGCGCGGCCTACTTCGTCAAGCTGTACTGCGTCACCCGCGACATCCCGACCGAGAACATCCGCCTCTCCCAGAACAACATCGTCGACCCGGAGAACCGCTACCAGCAGATCTTCAAGATCCAGGTCGAGCTGCCCGCGGACATTTCCGAGAAGGACCGCCTGGGCATCCTGCGCTCCATCGACCGCTGCACCGTCAAGAAGGTGGTGCAGGCCGGGCCGGAGTTCGTGATCGAGGAGGTCGAGAACCTCGACGCCGACGCGCAGGCCCTGTTGACGCTGAATCCGGACTCGGACGCGGCGACCTACATCCCCGGCAAGGACCTGCCGCTGGAGCAGACCATCGCCAACATGACGGCGATCCTGGCCAATCTGGGCATCAAGATCGAGATCGCCTCCTGGCGCAACCTGGTGCCCAACGTGTGGTCGCTGCACATCCGCGACGCGCATTCGCCGATGTGCTTCACCAACGGCAAGGGCGCCACCAAGGAAAGCGCCCTGGCCTCGGCCCTGGGCGAATACATCGAGCGCCTGAACAACAACCACTTCTACGCCGGCGTGTTCTGGGGCGAGGACATCGCCGACGCGCCCTTCGTGCATTACCCCGACGAGCGCTGGTTCCAGCCCGGCCCGGACGATGCGCTGCCCGAAGGCCTGCTCGACGAGCGCTGCCTCGCCTGGTACGACCCCGACGGCGAGCTGCGCGCCTCGCACCTGATCGACACCAACTCCGGCAACGTGGCGCGCGGCATCTGCGCGCTGCCGTATGTGCGGCGCTCCGACGGCGAGACGGTCTATTTCCCGTCCAACCTCGTCGAGAACCTGTACGTCAGCAACGGCATGAGCGCCGGCAACACCCTGGCCGAGGCGCAGGTGCAATGCCTGTCCGAGATCTTCGAGCGCGCCGTCAAGCGCGAGATCCTGGAAGGCGAGATCGCTCTGCCCGACGTGCCGCAGGCCGTGCTCGACAAGTACCCCGGCATCGTCGCCGGCATCCGCAGCCTGGAGGAGCAAGGCTTCCCGGTGCTGGTGAAGGACGCGTCGCTGGGCGGCGTCTATCCGGTGATGTGCGTGACGCTGATGAACCCGAAGACCGGCGGCGTGTTCGCCTCCTTCGGCGCGCATCCCAGCCTGCAGGTCGCGCTGGAGCGCAGCCTGACGGAGCTGCTGCAGGGCCGCAGCTTCGAAGGGCTGAACGACCTGCCCCGCCCCACCTTCGCCAGCAACGCCGTCACCGAGCCCAACAACTTCGTCGAGCATTTCATCGACTCCAGCGGCATCGTGTCGTGGCGCTTCTTCAGCGCCAAGGCCGACCACGAGTTCGTCGAATGGGACTTCTCCGGCCAGGGCGCCGACTCCAACGCCGAGGAGGCCGCCACGCTGTTCGGCATCCTCGAGGACATGGGCAAGGAGTCCTACATGGCCGTGTACGACCAGTTGGGCGCGACGGCCTGCCGCATCCTGGTGCCGGACTACTCGGAGATCTATCCGGTCGAGGACCTGATCTGGGACAACACCAACCAGGCCTTGGCGTTCCGCGCCGACATCCTCAACCTGCATCGGCTGGACGATGAGCAGCTGGCGGCGCTGCTGGAGCGCCTCGAAGACAGCGAGCTCGACGACTACACCGACATCGCCACGCTCATCGGCATCGACTTCGACGAGAACACGGTGTGGGGTCAGCTGACGCTCCAGGAACTGAAGCTGCTGATCCATCTCGCGCTGGGGCAGCTCGAAGAGGCGCAGGAGCTGGTCGGCGCCTTCCTGCAATACAACGAGAACACCGTCGAGCGCGGCCTGTTCTATCAGGCCGTGAACGTGGTGCTGGAAGTGCTGCTGGACGACGAGCTGGAGCTGGACGACTACGTCGCCAACTTCCGCCGCATGTTCGGCAACGAGCGCATGGACGCCGTGCTCGGGTCGGCGGACGGCAGCGTGCGCTTCCACGGGCTGACGCCGACCAGCATGAAGCTGGAGGGGCTCGACCGGCATCACCGCCTGATCGACAGCTACCGCAAGCTGCACGTGGCGCGTGCCGCGGCGGCGGCCCGCAAGGGCCAGGCGGGCTGACACGCAGCGTCCATCCCGGGGATCCATGCCGGGTTTTCCCTGAACGATCCTAGGGGGTTCCTCCCCCGGATGCGTACAAGGCACTCCGACGGTGCGCTTCCTAGACTGGGTCCGCCCTGTCGCATCTCGCGGCATGGGCGCCTCATCAAGGGAGACACCATGACTCAGAGAGCTTCGCTGCGGACCGCCCTGCGGGCCGCCGCCCTGTGCGTCGCCTTCGCCACCTTCGCCGCGGGCAGCGCCTCGGCGCAGATCGGCCCGGATCCCACGTCCGCCAGCCTCAACGCCACCGCGGGGTCGTTCGCGGTCTCGACCAGCAACGTGACGCTCGCTCGCGGCTTCGGCGGCGGCACCATCTACTACCCCACCACCGCCGGCCGCTACGGGGTCGTGGCCATCAGTCCCGGCTTCACCGCCACCGAATCCAGCATCGCGTGGCTGGGACGCCGGCTGGCGACGCACGGCCTGGTGGTGATCACGATGAACACCAACTCGACGCTGGACCAGCCCGCCAGCCGCGCCACGCAGCTGATGGCGGCGTTGAACTACGTGGTCAACAGTGCCAGCAGCACGGTGCGCAGCCGTGTCGACAGTACCCGGCTGGCGGTGGCCGGGCATTCGATGGGCGGCGGGGGCGCGCTGATCGCCGCCGAGGACAACCCGACGCTCAAGGCCGCGCTGCCGCTGACGCCGTGGAACCTCAGTACCAGCTTCACGCAGGTGCGGGTGCCGACGCTCATCGTCGGCGCGGACGGCGACACGGTGGCGTCGGTCGCCGCGCACGCGCGGCCCTTCTACGCGAGCCTGCCGGCCTCGACCTTCAAGGCCTATGCGGAACTCAACGGCGCCACCCACTTCACACCCAACAGCACCAACACGCCGATCGGCCGTTACGGCGTGACCTGGATGAAGCGCTTCGTGGATGCGGACACGCGGTACTCGCCGTTCCTGTGCGGCGCGGCGCACACGGCCTACGCCACCGCGCTGGTCTTCGACCGCTACAACCAGAACTGCCCGTACTGAGCCCGACGGAGGACGCCATGTCGCACCCATCCGATCGTCACCGGGGCCGGCGCGTCGCGCTGGTCCTCGCCGCCGGCGTGGGCGCCGTGGCGCTCCTCGGCTGGCTGGCCGCCGGGGCTCATGCGCCGGCGGCCGTTGAAGACCTGAAGACGGCCTTCCCGTGGTCGCGAGCGGCCGGGGCGTCCGCGCCGGTCGACGCGCAGACCGCGAACGCGAACGGGCTGCCTCCGTTCGACGGAAGCGTCAGCGCGCTGTCACTCGATCAGAGGTCGGCGTCGGTATCTGTGTCGGCTTCGGCTTCGGCTTCGGCGTCGGCTTCGGGGGCAGGTCTTGCCGCACCGGCGCAACGTGTCTTCCGCACCGACGCCAAGGGGCGACTGGTCGTCGACCAACCGATGCGGCTGCGCGCCGAGGCGCTGCTGGCGCTCAACGAAGGCGCGGCGCTGACCGCGCGCGTGGACGCCGAGCTGGCCGAACTGCCGGCGCCGGCCGCCGCGCGGGCGCGCGAACTGGTCGCGCAGTTCGAGGCCTACCAGACCGCGCAGGCGGCCGCCTTCCCGCCGGGCCAGGCGCCGCTGGTGCCGGAGGAGGGACTCGCGCAACTGCAGACGATGCAGGCGCTACGCGCGGCCCACTTCGGCGCGGAAGCGGCCCGGGAGATGTTCGCGCAGGACGACGCGGTCGCGCGTCGCATCCTGGAGCTGATGCGCGAAGACACGTCCACCGCGCGCAGCATGGAGGAGAAGGCGATGCGCGCGCAGCTCCGCTATGACCAGGAGCGCGGCGCGGTCCAGCCTTGACGCGATGGCGCTGCCGGTCGCAGCATGTCCTCATGACGTCTGGCAACTTCGTCGGCCCTCGTCTGGGCCTGTTGGGGGACAGCTTCATCTATGCGAGCGGCGCGGTGCGCTCGCGCGTGCGGCGCCACTCGGTCACGCTGGCCTGCGCGCTGACGCCGCAGCCGCTGCGCGTCAGCGTCGGCGGACAGCACTGGTCGGGCCGTCTGGTGGCGGTGCGCCCGTTCTCGACCCGCGCCATCGACTCCGGCGGGCAACCCGCCGTGCTGATCGACCTGGAGCCCACGCACCCACGCTACAACACCTTCAGCCGCTCCGCGGACCGCGCGCCCGTACGCGTGCTGGATGAGCAGCACTTCGCCGGCCTGCTCGACTGCGCGTCCGCCTTCGCGTACCAGGCGCTGAGCGGCCGGCGGCTGCAGGCCTCGGTGCAGATGCTCGTGGGCAGCGTGGCCGACAGCGTCGCGCCGCATCGACCGCTGGATCCGCGCGTGCTGCAGATGATGGCGGGGCTCCGGCTCGATCCGGCGCAAGACCTGGCATCGCTGGGCGCGCCGGTGGGACTGTCCGCCGCGCAGGCTTCGCGGGGCTTCCTGAAATCGCTGGGCATCTCGGCGCGGCAGTACGCGCTGGCCGTGAAGATCCAGCGCGCGGCGATGTTCTTCGGCAGCGGACGAGCGCTGACCGCCATCGCGCAGGCGTCAGGGTTCACGGACTCCGCCCATCTGGCGAAGGTGTGGGTGCGCTGCTATGGCGAATGCCCTTCGCGCTACTTCGGGCAACTCCGCAGCGCACCGGAGGGCCACGTGGACCATGCCTGGCGGCAGCGGGTCAGCTTGATGGGCGCGATCGGCGGGTGACGTCGACGGTTACTTCGCCGCCGCCGGGAACGCCGGCAGCTTGCCGATGTCGCGCGGGTCGTGCTGGATGATGACCGTCGCCTTGAGGTTCTTCTCGATCTGCTTGACGCGCTGGATCGAGGCGAGCGTCTGCGCCCGGTCGTCGTTGAAGCTGGGCACGCCGTCGTGCTCGTAGTTCTCGTGGAAGTGGACGGAATCCCCGCTGAGGATCACCGGTCCCATCTCCTTGAGGCGGACCAGCAGGATGCTGTGGCCCGGCGTGTGGCCCGGCGCGCGCAGGACCATGACGGTGCCGTCGCCGAAGACATCCTTGTCCGCGGTCAGCGGGTCGACCTTGCGCTTCTCGGCGATCCACTCGGCGAAGCCCTTCGCGTTGGCGCCGGCCATCGGCGGCGTCGCGTTGATCGCGTCCCAGTCGGCCTTGCCGATCAGCAGCGTCGCGTTCTTGAAGAGGCTCACCTGACCGGTGTGGTCGGCGTGGAAGTGGCTGATGCCGACGAACTTGACGTCCGCCGGATCGACCTTGATCTGCTTGAGCAGATCTCCCAGCGGCTTGTTGGTCGCGTTGGGCACGGAACCCGGCAGGTAGCCGGTGTCCCAGACCATCACGTCCGAGCCGTGCCGGATGACGTAGCAGCTGAAGGTGAAGGGCTTGCTGGTCTCTGTGTAGGCGAAGGTGTCGCTGAAGCGCCGCGGGTCGTTGGTCCCGTTGCCGCAGTCGAGCCGCGTCAACGTGACCTCCTGGGCCGCCGCCGACAGGGAGAAAAGTGCGCCCGCGGTGAGCGCCAACCAGAAGCGTGTCTTCATGTCCGTCTCCTTGATCGCGCGGATGATAGCCATGAAGCGGTCTGGCGTGGGCCCGGCCCCTTACGAACGCGGAACGGCGTCGTCAGCCGTGCGCGACAGGGAGCGGGCACGGCCCGAGGTTCTTGAGGGACGTCGCCAGGGACCATCCCGTCGCTCCATCCCGCGTCTTGACCTGGACCGCGCCGGCATCGCACGTCCGGCGTCCGATCACGACCAGCTCCGATTCGACGACGAGCGTCCGAGGCACGGCGCCTGGATGGCCCGACGCCACGGCGGTCGCTTCCTGTTCAGTGCTGAAGACGGAGATGGCGTCCGCCCACTGGGTCTGGTCCTCTTCGGGCTGGACGGGTTGCAAAGCCTGGCAGGCGGTCAGACCGAGAACGACCGCGAGGGCCGTCGCGCCTCTGGCGGCGCCGAGCCGATGGGGGTGTCGAGGGGGGTGCTGCATGCCGGCAGGATAGCGCCGGCCGCAGGGTCGGTCGTTGCGGGATCGGTCGAATCGGTCGTCGGTGCCATCTCGCAACGCACCTCCAATCCCGGCCCCGGCACCCGCCGGTGCGCGCTCAGCCGCCAGCCGTGCGCCGCCGCGATTTCGGTGCAGATGGCCAGCCCCAGTCCCGCGCCCTGCTCCCGCCGGTCGGCGCCGCGCCAGAAGCGCTCGAAGATGCGCGGCAGGTCCTTCTCCGCCACGCCCCTGCCCTGGTCCGAGACGGAGAAACCGTCCGCGTCCGCCATCAGCGTGACCACGCTCTCCCGCGGGCTGTGCTGGATCGCGTTCTCCAGCAGGTTCTTGAGCAATGTGAAGAGCGCGCCGCGATCCGCGCGCCAGGCCCGCAGTGAGGGGCTCAGGTGCAGGCCCAAGGTCACGTCGTGCCGCGCGGCCACGCGTTCCATGAAGTCGAAGACTTCCCGCAGCGCCGGCGTCGGATCGATCGCCTCGACGCGGTAGTTGCGCTGCTCGCTGGCCTCGGCCAGCAGCAGCAACTGCTGCACCTGGCGCGCCACGCGATCGACGTCATCCAGGATCTGCTCGCGCCAGGCGCCTGACTCCGCCTGCTCCACCTGCGCGCGGATCAGCGCCAGCGGCGTCTTCAGCTCATGCGCGGCATTCGACAGGAATTCCTGCTGCGTCTTGAATCCGCCCTGCAGCCGGTCCAGCGCCGCGTTGAAGGCCTCGACCAGCGGACGGAGTTCGCGCGGCTGGTCCGCCGCCGGCAGGCGTTCGGCCAAGGTTCTCGGCGAAATGCGACGCGCGGCGCCGGAAGCCGCGCGCACCGGCAGCAGCGCCTGCCGCAAGGCCACGTGGATCGTGATCATGAAGATCAGCACGAAGGTCGCGCCCAGCGCCGCCACGCCCTGCCGGAAGACGTCGAAGCCGATGGATTCGCGCATCTGCAGCACGATGCGATCGGTGACGGCGAACTGCACGTACCACCGCTTCCCCGCACGATCGAAGGGAACGGTCGCCGCATGCATGGCGATGCCCTGCCGCTGGAAGGCGAACGACTGCCGCCGGGGTTCAAAGCCCTTTCCCGCCGGCGCGATCGTGGCGAGCACGCCGTCCGTGGCATAGGCGACACGCCCCTCGCCGTCCGCCACGCGGAGCATCACCTCGTTGCGCAGACTGTCGAACAGCCAGGGCTCGATCGCCCTCGCCTCGATGCCGACCGGTCGCCCCTGGGCGTCGAACTCCAGGTGCTCCGCCAGCGATTTGCCGTTGCCTTCGATCTGGTGCCGCAGCACCCAGCGCGAGAAAGGCTCCCACAACACCATGGAGGCGAGTCCGACCACGACCGCGCTCAGCACCATGCTGGCCGCCAGCACGGCCAGCACGCGGTTGCGCAGGCTATTCGGCCACCGCATCTTGAAGCGCATACCCGTGGTTCCTGAGATTGACGATGCGCAGCTCCGATCCGAGCGAGCTCAGCTTCTTGCGCAGCCGGTGCAACGCGACGTCGAGCGCGTTGGGCGTCACCGCCTCCGACAGGCCCCAGGCCGCTGCCTCCAGCGCCGCGCGACGCACCGTACGCCCCTGCTGCTGCACCAGCGCGATGGCGATCTGCAGCTCCGCCGGCGCCAGCGCCACGGACACCTCGCCGCGGACCAGCAGGGCTTCCTCGATCACGACCTCGATGTCGCCGAAGACCGCGCGCGGCGGTCGCACCGCGACGGAGCGGCGCATCAGCGCCCGCACGCGCGCCACGAGCTCCTCCATCGGAAAGGGCTTGGCGAGGTAGTCGTCGGCGCCCGACTCGAGGCCGTCGATGCGGTCGTGCAGCGCGTCGCGCGCCGTGAGCATCAGGCAGGGGGTGCCTTGGTGCGCGGCGCGCAGGCGCTTGACCAGGGACAGGCCATCGCCGTCCGGCAGCCCGCGGTCGATGACCAGCGCGGCATACCCGACGTCACGATGCGCGACCCAGGCGGCCTCCATCGCATGGAAGACGTCGGTCGGAATGCCGGCGGCCTGCAGCGCCTGACGGATCAGGTCGGCCAGCCGGACGTGATCCTCGACCAGGGCAATTCGGTTCATGGGCAGCGGGGGCGGAAATGCGGATGTTAAAGGCGCATCCTCCACCGCCCCGACTTACCCGTGGCTTACCGGGCGCGCCCGCCGGCCGCGGTCGAACGGGTGGAACGGGCCGCGACGGATCGCAACCCCTGGCGCCTCAGTCCGCCTCGCAGGCCACGGGCTCGTGGTACTGCACCACCGCCACGCCGTCGCGGATCGCCTGCTCATAGACGCCCAGCATGCCCAGCGCCTCGCGCAGGTCGTCGCGGATCGCACCGGAGGCCACGACCGCTTCGTCGTCGTTGCACAGCGCGCCTTCTTCCTCGTCGTCGCGCTTGAGGCGGCAGACCAGCTCGGCGATGACGGCCGCGCGCTCGATGCGCTCGCGCAGCGTCTTCATCGCCAGCCCCACCGTGATGTCGCGCCGCGGCACGAAGTACTCGACACCGCCCGCCGCGAAGCGGCTCAGCGACGGGTACATGCGCGACTGGTAGAGGAAAGCTTCGAATTCCTCGCCGTTCAGGCGCAGCAGCGGGCGGAGCTCCAGCAGACGGCGCTGCATGAAGAGCGTCCTCGCGCGGCGCGGGGCCGGCGCGGAAGGCCCACCGGCCGTGGACATCCGCGGCGGCGCGGACGGCTCGCTGCCGCCGGCGACCGAGGCAGCGGCACCACGGGCGTCATCGGTATCCAGCGCGCGCGCGGCGAGCTCGGCACCGGGATCGTCGTCGAGCTCGTCGTCGAGGCTGGGGTGGAAGCGCGCCGGACCGCGGAAGCGGGCTGCAGCCGCGGAAGCGACAACAGAAGCGACGGCAGAGGCGGCAGAGGAGCCGGACGCACCGGCATGAGAGAAGGACATCGGGGACATGGACAACTCCAGTCAGATCGGATCAATTCATAAACATCACCTTCGTCGGGATGACATGGACCGCGCCTGACGACGCGGGAGAGGGATCTTGCTCGCGCCGCCGACAAGACCTGGCACGAAAAGATCAATGAAATCGATTCAATGAAATCGTCGGCATCGCCGCCACACGGGTTCTCGCAGGCGGACTGACTTGACTCGGTAGGCGAATCGTCAGCTCCCACTCGGATGAGTGGGCGCGCGTCCCGTCAGGGGAATCTCACGACCGCCTCGAACCCCGGTTGCGCGTTGCGCAGCTCCAGTCGACTGCCGTGCGCCTCGGCGACGAGACGGCACAGCGAGAGGCCCAAACCCACACCGCCCTCGCTGCGGGCCCGCGCCTCGTCCGGCCGGAAGAACGGCTGGCCGAGCTGCGACAGCACCTCCGGCGACACGCCCGGTCCGTGATCCCGCACCGAGAGCTTCGCGCCGCCGCCGTTACCGTCGCGCTCGACGGACACCATCACCGGACCGACGTCCGGATCGTTGTGCCGCAGCGCGTTGTGCACCAGGTTCCTCAGCAGCAGTTGCACCCGCATGCGGTCGAGCTTCAGCACCGGCAGGTCGCGGTCGATGCGCAGCGCCACGCCGGGCTGGTCGTGCTCCCGAGCCAGCGCGCCCAGATCGCAGTCGGCCACCTGCAGTGCCCGGTGGCCGCTGCCCAGGCGCTCGCTCTCCAGCAGCGCCGAGATCAGCTCCCGCATCTGCGCGAGCTCGTCCAGCAGCGCCTCCTTCGACGCGCCCTCGTCGACCAGCTCCGCATGCAGCCGCGCGCGCGTCAGCGGGCTTCTCAACTCGTGGCTGATCGCCAGCAGCAGCGCGCGCTTGCCGTCGAGCATCGCCTGGATGTCCTCGGCCATCTGGTTGAAGCGGTGCACGAGGTCGCCGATCTCGTCGCGGTGGTAGATCGGGACGCGATGGTCGAGGTCACCCCGCCCGAAAGCCTCCGCGCCGGCCGCCAGCTCGCGCAGCGGTCCCACCAGATGGCGGATGCCGCCGTAGGCAAGACCCGTCACCAGCAACAGCAGCGGCACCGCCCACAGCAGGCCGTACTCGACCTGCATCGAGGCCCACAGGATGCAGAAACCGACGCAGGCCAGCACGACGAAGATCGCGGTCAGCCGCGCGCCCAGCGAGTGCTTGAACTGCGCGTGGTGCCGGTGCCAGCGCTGGTGCCAGCGGTTGCGCGCCCGCATGTGCCAGCGCCAGCCGCGCTCGCGCGGGAACGGGATGCCTCCGGCCTCCATCTCCGCCCAGCGGCGCATCTTCTCCAGCTTGTGCATCCGGCGCATCTGCCGCGCGCGACGCCGCCATTCCTCGCGGTGCGCGTGGCGCTGGCGCGGATCGTTCCAGTGGTCGTAGGGGTGGCGCGGATCGCTCATGCGCCCTCCTCCGCCGCAGGCAGCGCAAAGCAGTAGCCCGCATTGCGCAGCGTCTTGAGCGCCTCCAGCGGTTCGAGCTTGCGGCGCATCCGGCTCACCAGGATGTCCACCGCCCGCGTGTAGAGGTCGGCCTCCTGGCCGCGCAGCCGGTTCAGGATCTCGTCGCGCGAGAACACCCGGCCGGGCTCGCGGGCCAGCATCAGGAGCAGTTCATATTCGGTGCTGGTCAGCTCGACGGGCCCCGCCGCCGCCGCCGCCGTCACTGTCATTGACACGACACGGCGCACGGTGTCGATCTCCAGGCCCGCGAAGCGCAGCAGCGTCGCCGGCACGGCCGCGGCCGGCGCCAGCCGCGTGCGCCGCAGGATGGTCTGCAGCCGCGCCGCGAGCTCGCGCGGTTCGAAAGGCTTGGCCAGGTAGTCGTCCGCGCCCAGCTCCAGGCCGACCACGCGGTCGGTCAGGTCGCCGCGCGCGGTCAGCATCAGGATCGGGATCTCGCGCCACGGCTCGGTCCCGCCGCGCACGCGCTTGCAGAATGCGAACCCGTCCATCTCCGGCAGCATGCCGTCCAGGATCAGGGCGTCGAAGCGCTCCTCGGCCAGGCGCGCGAGCGCGGCGCTGGGCCGCGTCACCGCGCTCAGCTCGAAATCGAAGCGCGCCAGGTAGCTCGCCAGCGGCGCGGCCAGCGCCTCGTCGTCGTCAATCAGCAGCAATCGATGCATCGTGACGTCCATTGTGGCTGTGCCGGACCAGCGTGATCGCCCGTTCGGGACAGGCCTTGACGCAGTGGCCGCAGGCGCGGCACACGTCGGCGTTCGGCGTGAAGGCCTGCTGCCAGCCGTGCGCGTAGCCGCGCAGCTTGCCGAACAGGTTCAGCTCCTTGCGCCGTTCCACCGGCAGCGTGCCGACCGAGAAGACACCGTACGGGCAGACCTCGACACAGTCGCCCTTGCCTTCGCAGCGGTTGCGGTCGATGACCGGGCGCAGCAGCCCTGGAGGCTGCCGGCAGTCGCGGCTGTCCATCAGCGGCTCCGGCCGTCGGTGCCGGCGGTGCCATCGCGGTCCGGGCGAACATCACCACGGCCACGGCGACCCCGCCCGTCACGATCCTCGCCGTCCCGACCAGCCCGGCGGCGCAGCCGGCGCAGCAGGAAGCGCAGCATCTGCTGCTGGTCGAAGTCCAGGGCGTCGAAGAAGTCGCCGAAGGCGGCCACCAGCGCCGGACCGGTCGCCCGCAGCGCCTCGATCTGGCCGTCGAAGAGTTCCTGCGCCTCTTCGCGCCGGAAGTTGTCGCTGTCGACGAGCCGGGCGACCTCGGGACCGCGCGCCAATGCCTTGACCGCGCGTCGCGCCGTCGCAAGCTGGACGATCAGCCGCTCCAGCAGGTCGAACTGGCTGTCGCTCAGGTCCAGAAAGGCGACGGCCCGGGCTTGCAGCCTCTCGCCGCGACCGGCGTGGTGGGCATCGGATCCCAGGCCCCCGCCGAAGCCGTCCCACCCATGACCGCCGTGGTGACCATGGCGACCGTGGTGGCCGTGGCCGCCGTGTCCGCGTCCATGTCCATGCCGCCGGCCATGGTCATGCCCCCAGCCGCGCCCCCAGCCGTGGGCGCCTCCAAGACCGCCCCACCCCCAGGGGAAACCGCCGAAACCACCGAAGCGGTACCAGGGGCCGGTGACGGGCAGCGGGCCGTAGAAGCCATCGTCACACACAGGGCCGACAGGACCGAAGCGACCATCGTGGCCGAAGTGAGCGTGCTGACGTTCATGGTGGTGGCTCCAGCGTCGAAACAGATGCATGTTGCAATTCCTCGGTAAAGCCCGGGTGTCCGGGCGGTGAATCCATGTCGCCATGATTCCCATGCCCCCTCGCCAGGGCATCTCACCGCGGTATCGCTGTTTTTCGTTTTGTATCGCCGTTGCCCTGTCCGAGGGAATGCCTCCAAGGGGGGAAACGGGCGAAACGCGGCGGCTACAGCGGCCTCTGCTGACACGACGCGTCAGGGGGTCGGGTTTCGACATCCCCCTTCCGGTCGGGACGCTCCCCTCTCTTCCCCTCTCTTTGTCCCTCTCCCGCCCTCTCTGGGGTGTCCCCCGTCTCCGGGCGCCCGGACAGGGCATCACCGGGTCCCGCCGTCCTACAATCGTCGGCTCACCTTGTCCCTCGCCCAGATGACACCGCTTCACGGCGGCGCCCCCCATGACCGAACTCGCCAAGTCCTTCGAACCCGCCTCTCTTGAAGCCCATTGGGGCCCGTTGTGGGAGTCCAAGGGCCTCTACGAGCCGACGCTCGATCCGGCCAAGCCATCGTTCAGCATCCAGCTGCCCCCGCCGAACGTGACGGGCACGCTGCACATGGGCCACGCGTTCAACCAGACCATCATGGACTCGTTGACGCGCTACCACCGCATGCGCGGCCACAACACGCTGTGGGTGCCCGGCACCGACCATGCCGGCATCGCCACGCAGATCGTCGTGGAGCGCCAGCTGCAGGGCCAGGGTCAGAGCCGCCACGACCTGGGCCGCAAGAACTTCGTCGCCCGCGTCTGGGAATGGAAGCAGCAATCCGGCTCCACCATCACCCAGCAGATGCGCCGCATGGGCGACTCGGTGTCCTGGGGCCATGAGTACTTCACGATGGACGAGAAGCTCTCGCCCGTCGTCGTCGACACCTTCGTCAAGCTCTTCGACGAGGGCCTGATCTACCGCGGCAAGCGGCTGGTGAGCTGGGATCCGATCCTGAAGTCCGCCGTCTCCGACCTCGAGGTCGAGAGCGAGGAGGAAGACGGCTCGCTGTGGCACATCCGCTATCCGATGGCCGAGGGCGAGGAGACGCTGGTCGTCGCGACCACCCGTCCCGAGACCATGCTGGGCGACACCGCCGTCATGGTCCACCCCGAGGACGAGCGCTACCGGCACCTGATCGGCAAGCAGGTGAAGCTGCCCATCACCGGCCGACTGGTGCCCGTGATCGCCGACGATTACGTGGACAAGGAATTCGGCACCGGCGTCGTCAAGGTCACGCCGGCGCACGACACCAACGACTACCAGGTCGGCCAGCGCCACAAGCTGCCGATGCTGACGATCTTCACGCTGGACGCGACCGTCGTGGACACGATGGACGAGATCCCGGCCGAGTACCGCGGCCTGGACCGCTTCGCCGCGCGCAAGCTGATCGTCAAGGCGCTGGAGGACCAGGGCCTGCTGGTCGAGGTCAAGAAGCACAAGCTGATGGTGCCGCGCTGCACCCGCACCGGCCAGATCATCGAGCCGATGCTGACCGACCAGTGGTTCGTCGCCACCAGCAAGCCCGGCCGCGACGGCAAGTCCATCGCGCAGAAGGCGATCGACGTCGTCGCCAGCGGCGAGGTGAAGTTCGTCCCCGAGAACTGGGTCAACACCTACAACCAGTGGATGAACAACATCCAGGACTGGTGCATCTCGCGCCAGCTCTGGTGGGGCCACCAGATCCCCGCCTGGTACGGCAGCAACGGCGAGATCTTCGTCGCCCATGACGAGGCCGAAGCCCAGGCGAAGGCCGCCGCGGCCGGCTACACCGGCGCGCTCAAGCGCGACGAGGACGTGCTGGACACCTGGTACTCGTCGGCGCTGGTGCCCTTCTCGACGCTGGGCTGGCCGGCCAAGACGCTGGAGCAGGACCTCTTCCTGCCGTCGTCGGTGCTGGTGACCGGCTACGACATCATCTTCTTCTGGGTCGCCCGGATGATCATGATGACGACGCACTTCACCGGCCGGGTGCCCTTCAAGCACGTCTACATCCACGGCCTGGTGCTGGACGCGCAGGGCAAGAAGATGAGCAAGTCCGAGGGCAACGTGCTCGACCCGGTCGATCTGATCGACGGCATCGAGCTGGCCCCGCTGCTGGACAAGCGCACCCAGGGCCTGCGCAAGCCCGAGACCGCGCCCAAGGTCCGCAAGGCCACGGAGAAGGAATTCCCCGAAGGCATTCCCGGCTACGGCGCCGACGCGCTGCGCTTCACCTTCGCCGCGATGGCGACGCTGGGCCGCAGCGTCAACTTCGACAGCAAGCGCTGCGAGGGCTACCGGAACTTCTGCAACAAGCTGTGGAACGCCACGCGCTTCGTGCTGATGAACACGCAAGGCCAGGACTGCGGCCTGGTGGAGCACACGAAGGAGCAATGCGCCCCCGGCGGCAGCGCCCACGGCTACCTGCAGTTCTCGCAGGCCGACCGCTGGATCGTCAGCGAGCTGCAGAAGGTCGAACAGGCCGTCGCGCAGGGCTTCGCGGACTACCGCCTGGACCAGGTCGCCAACGCGATCTATTCCTTCGTGTGGGACGAGTACTGCGACTGGTACCTGGAGCTGGCCAAGGTGCAGCTGCAGACCGCGCAGGCCGACCAGAACGGTAGCAACGAGGCCGCGCAGCGCGCCACGCGCCGCACGCTGATCCGCGTGCTGGAAACCATCCTGCGCCTGCTGCACCCGATCGCGCCCTTCATCACCGAGGAACTCTGGCAGACGGTCGCCCCGATCGCAGGCCGCAAGGCCACCGACTACCTGGTGACGGCCGCCTATCCGGTCGCCCAGCCGGAGCGCATCGACCCGCAGGCCGTCGCCTGGGTCGAGCAGTTGAAGTCCGTGGTCGGCACCTGCCGCAGCCTGCGGGGCGAGATGGGCCTGAGCCCGTCCGACCGCGTGCCGCTGCTGGCCGGCGGCGACCTGTCCTTCCTGCGTGAAGCAGCGCCCGCGCTGAAGGTGCTCGCCAAGCTGCAGAGCGTCGAGTTGATCGAGGACGAAGCCGCGTTCAACGCGCAGAGCGCGATGTCGCCGGTGCTGGTGCACGGTGCCGCGCGCCTGGCGCTGAAGGTGGAGATCGACGTCGAGGCCGAGCGCGCGCGCATCGCCAAGGAGATCGCACGTCTGGAAGGCGAAGTGGCCAAGGCCACCGCCAAGCTGGGCAATGAGAGCTTCGTGGCGCGTGCGCCGGCGGCCGTCGTGGAGCAGGAACGTCAGCGCATCGCCGACTTCAGCGCCACCGTGGTTCGGCTAAAAGATCAGGCAGCGCGCCTGGGTGGGTCGGCCTGAACTCAGGCTGGACGGCGGGCGTGGCCAGGATCTCCGAGATCCGCCGCGCCACGCTCCACGCGGCGCGCATTCTGGACTCGCGCGTCGTCGCCGCGATCCGCGGCGTGACCTGCAATCCCGGCACGCCGTGCAGCGGACGTCCGGCCTCCATCAGGCCGGGCTCCATCAGATCGAGCCAGGCCGCCAGCAGACGGCCCGCTTGCAAGGCATCCGCCAGCGCCTGTTCGTCGAACAGCGCCGAGTGCGAGGTCGACACCATCACCTGCGACGGCTTGCAGAAGTTCAGGACGCGCTCGCCGATCAGGCCGCGGTAACGCGGGAAGTAGGCCAGCTGCACGCTGACCGCATCGGCGGCCTGCATCAGCTCACGCAGTCCGTAGGGCTCGATGCCCCACTGCCCCCACAACGGATCGGCGTGGTGCAGGCTGGGGTCGTAACCGATCACGCGCGCACCAAACGCCGGCAGCAGCGTCGCCAACTGGCGCGCGGACGGCGTCAGGCCGACGAGGCCGACCGTGGCGCATCCGAGTTCACGTCCGACCCAGTTTCCATCCGCCCCCTGCACCGGCACGCGGCGCAGCAGCGCCAGCAACGCGCCGATGACGAACTCGGCTTCCGCCGACGCGGCCGCGGTCGGCGCACGCACCACCTCGATGTTGGCGGCCCGGCAGGCTTCGAGGTCGATGTTCTCTGCACCGGCCCCGATACGGCCGACGGCCCTCAAACGGGGGGCCCGACGAACCATCTCCGCATCCAGCGCGATCGAGGCGGGCAAGAAAATTGCCTGGGCCTGCGCAACATGCTCTCTCAAGGTCAGCGGCGCCTCCGCCAGGTCGGGTGCGGCCTGGATGACGTGGCGCTCCGCCAGCCATTCCAGGACGTCAGCCTCCAGCGGTTCCAGGACTAGCACTGCCATGAGTGGTTTGGAGAGGTTTGTTTGATTTTCTTTCAGCTGCGCCGTGCAAGAATGCCGGCGCAATTACCGTCGGAGTGTACGTAAATGGCCCTCATCAACAAGGCAATCTTCCCGGTTGCCGGACTCGGCACACGCTTTCTGCCCGCCACCAAGGCCCAGCCCAAGGAGATGCTGCCGGTGGTCGACAAGCCGCTGATCCAGTACGCGGTGGAGGAAGCCTACGCCGCGGGTATCCGCCAGATGATCTTCGTGAACGGGCGTAACAAGCGCGCCATTCCGGATCACTTCGATACCGCGTTCGAACTCGAGACCGAACTGGAAGCCGCCGGCAAGAAGGAACTGCTGGCGATGGTCCATTCGATCAAGCCCGACGACATGGAGTGCATCTACATCCGCCAGCCCAAGGCCCTGGGCCTGGGACACGCGGTGCTGTGCGCCCAGTGTGTCGTCGTCAACGAGCCCTTCGCGGTGCTGCTGGCCGACGACCTGATGGTCGGCAAGCCGCCGGTGCTCAAGCAGATGGTGGACCAGTTCTCCGAATGGCAGGCGTCCATCCTGGCCGTCCAGGAAGTGCCGGCCGAGCACACCAAGCGCTACGGCATCGTGGCCGGCGCGCCGATCAGCGACCGCCTGATGGACCTCACCCACATGGTGGAGAAGCCCGCCCCTGAAGACGCGCCGTCGCGCCTGGGTGTGGCCGGCCGGTACATCCTGACGCCGGGCGTGTTCCGCGAGATCGCCACGCAGCCGCGCGGTGTCGGCGGCGAGATCCAGCTGACCGACGGCATCGCCGCGCTGATGCGCCGCGAGAAGGTCTTCGCCTTCCGTTATGAAGGCAAGCGCTACGACTGCGGCAGCAAGGAAGGTTTCCTGCAGGCCAACGTGGAACTCGCGCTGGCTCACCCGGAACTGGGCGCCAGTTTCCGCGAGTACCTCAAGGCCCTGGAAATCTGACCGCGCGGAACTCGCGCGCAAGCCGCGCTGAACTTCTGACGGCAGGACTTCCCGTCACCGACCCGTCATGAAGCGCGAAGGCCACGCAGAGCGTGGCCTTCTTCGTTTGCGGGACCAAGTGCGGGACTGCGTTTGCGAGGCCCCACGGTCCGGCGTTGCCGATTCAGCGCCGCTTGAGCACGTGGATGAACTCGTCCCCCGCCGCCGTCTGCTCGACCAGCTCGTTGCCGGTCTGCCGCGCGAAAGCCTGGAAGTCGCGTGTCGAGCCGGGATCCGTCGCGACCACCTTCAGCAGCTGACCGCTTTCCATCTCCGCCAGTGCCTTCTTGGCCTTGAGGATGGGCAGCGGGCAGTTCAGGCCGCGGGTGTCGAGTTCCTTGTGAATGTCCATTGAGAGCGTCCTTGCCGCCGATGACCGGGGCGATGAGGCGAGATTCTAGTCAGCCGGCCCCGCCGCTTCACGTGCGGGGCGGCATCCACTTCGGTTCGATGCCGCGCCCGCGCAGCCAGTCGGCCAGGGCCTGCCCGGTACCGGCGGGCCAGCATTCGAGCTGCTCCGGCGGTGTCAGCGTGTACTCGACCAGCTCGGGCGACAACGTGACCTCGCCGCGCGCGGGCACGTGGTACGCGATGATGACCTGGTTCTTCTTCTGGAAGTCGTAGACGCCGACCAGCGTCGCGCCCAGCGCCTCCAGCGAGGTCTCCTCCAGCACTTCGCGCCGGATGCCCTCCTCCGGCGACTCCCCGGCCTCCATGAAGCCGGTGATCAGGCCGAAGAACGGTCCCGGCCAGGCCGCATTGCGCGCGAGCAAGACCTGGCCCTCGCGGTCCACACACTCGACGACGGCGGCCAGCACCGGCGTCGGGTTGTTCCAGTGCGTGAAGTCGCAGTTCGGGCAACGCAGCCGGGTCTTCGGGCCGCCGTCTTCCGGCAGTTCGATCCATGCCAGCTCACTGGCGCATTGCGGGCAGAAGCGGAAGCTCATGAGGCGTGGGCGCCGTAGCGCCTGCGTGTCGCGGAACAGGCATCATCCCCGATCCGCGGTCCCGCTGCTCAGGCGGGAAACACCCCGGTGGAGAGGTAGCGGTCGCCGCGATCGCAGACCACGAAGACGATGGTCGCGTTCGACACCTGCCGTGCGATCTGCATCGCAACCCAGCAGGCGCCTGCTGCCGAGATGCCGCCGAACAGGCCTTCCTCGCGCGCCAGGCGGCGGGCCATGTCCTCGGCATCGGATTGGCCGACCAGCACCAGTTCGTCCACGGTCTCGGGTCGGTAGATCTTGGGCAGATAAGCCGCCGGCCACTTGCGGATGCCAGGGATGCGCGATCCTTCGGCCGGCTGCGCGCCGACGATGCGCACGTCGGCGTTCTTCTCTTTCAGGAAGCGCGACACGCCGGTGATCGTGCCGGTCGTGCCCATCGCGCTGACGAAATGCGTGATCCGTCCGCCGGTGTCGCGCCAGATCTCCGGCCCGGTGGTCTCGTAGTGGATGCGCGGGTTGTCGCTGTTGGCGAACTGGTCCAGCACCCGACCCTTGCCGTCGCGCTGCATCTGCTCGGCGAGATCGCGGGCGTACTCCATGCCGCCGGAGCGCGGGGTCAGGATGAGCTCGGCCCCGAAGGCCTTCATCGTCTGGGCGCGTTCGACCGACAGGTCCTCCGGCATGATCAGCACCATGCGGTAGCCGCGGATCGCCGCGGCCATCGCCAGCGCGATGCCGGTGTTGCCGGACGTCGCCTCGATCAGCGTGTCGCCGGGCTTGATCTCGCCGCGCTCCTCCGCGCGCCGGATCATGCTGATGGCGGGTCGGTCCTTCACGGAGCCCGCCGGGTTGTTCCCTTCCAGCTTGGCCAGCAGCACGTTGCCGCGCGCGGCCAGCTCGGGACCGAGCACCCGCTGCAGTCGCACCAGCGGCGTGTTGCCGATGACATCTTCCAGGGTCGGATAGCTCGTGGGGTCGAAGGCGCTTGCATCACTCATAACCACGCATTCTCTCAGTGGAGGTCAGGTCTTGCGTGGCATAATGGCTTTCTCATTTCGCGGCGCTCCGTTGCCTCCACGTCAACGGTCACCAGCCGCACGACGGTCGCCCACGGCGGCCTTCAGAAGAAGCAAAACCGTGCCGCCCGGATGGCGAAATCGGTAGACGCAGGGGACTCAAAATCCCCCGCCGCAAGGTGTGCCGGTTCGAGTCCGGCTCCGGGCACCAGGTTCTTGCTTCCCAGCGCTGTCTCGCAGCGCTCCCCCTCTCCTTCCCTCCGCACTTCCCCCTGCTGTCGTCAGGTCTACACCTGCTGCGACTGCCCCTGCGCGCCGTTTTTCGGTCGGATTGCAAGGCTGAGCTGAGCATATTTGCTAGCCCACATTAACTATACAACCCACCTATTTAAACTGCATTCCTTGAGCCACCCCACCAATCAACAGTAGTTTCTAGTGTCGAGCCCGTCTATTCCAGGCAGACGCCGACAGCCAATCCTCTCACTTCAATAGCAGGTTCTGACAAAACCGCGAAAACACCCACCAACGCCACCGAATTCGTGGAGTTTCCACAGGCCTTCAAGTTTCACTCCGAAAATCTCGACCAGCCCATTTATCTAGCGCCCTGACATGAATCTAATGCGCCCCATGGTTGAACACCGCGGACGCAGCGTTCAACCGTTCCAGCAATCCGGACGTCCTCCGATGTCCGACACGTTCGCGCCACGGCGCGGGGGAACTGACACATGGACGCACGATTCATCCGGCACTGGCGACGCTCCACGGGTATCGCCACCATCGCCTGGCTCCTGCTGGGCCACCCCGCGCGGGGTGCAGATCTTCCCGGATGCGATGTTCCGGCCGCCTCCGACGGACCGTTGACGCTGACCGCGGCCGTCGACGCCGCACTCTGCCGCAACATCAAGACGTCGACGGCGTGGCAGACCGTCCAGGCGCGCACCGCCGAGGTCGGCATCGCCCGCGCCGCCTCGCTGCCCACCGTCAACGCCAGCCTCCTCGCACAGGACACCACCACCCGGACGCCAGGCGCCTTCGATCCGACCAACCGGATCCGAGGACTGGGCGGATCCGTCGGCGTGAACTGGCGCCTGTTCGACTTCGGGGAGCGGGCTGCCAACCAGTCCGCCGCGGACAGCCTGCTGGCGGCGGCAGTCGCCAGCCGTGACGACGCCGTGCGCAAGACGGTCGCCGAGACCGTTCAGGCCTATTTCGCGGCCCTGCAGGCGCGGGCCACGCTGGAGGCCCGCCAGCAGGCCGCCCGCCAGGCGGCCCGCACGCTGGCGGCGGCCGAGCGGAGAGAGGACCGCGGCATCGCCGGCCGCAGCGACACGCTCCAGGCGGAGACCGCCCTGGCCCGCGCCCGACTGTCCCGCCAACGCGCCCAGGCGGACGTCGACAAGGCGTTCTCGTCGCTCGGCTACGTGATCGGCGCCCCCGTGGGCACGCCGCTGACCCTCCCGGCCCGCACGCCGTTCGACGCCGACACGCCGACGCCCGACCTGGGCACGCTGCTCGACGAAGCCCGGCAGCGTCACCCGGCCATCCTGGCCGCCCGGGCGCAACGCGACGCCGACGCCCGCAAGGTGTCCGCGACCCTCTCCCAGGGCCGACCCACCGTCGATGTCAGCCTGTCCCACCAACGCAACGGGCCCTCCAGCTCGGGCGCCGCATCCGGACGGTCGAGCACCGTTTCCGCCGGCTTCACCCTGAATATCCCTCTATTCGACGGGTATTCCAACAAATACCAGGTACAGCGCGCCCAAGCACAGGCCAGGAATTCCGAAGCCCAGGTCACCGACGCCGAGCAGCAGATATTGAGCGAACTCGTCACCGCCGTCGCGGACATCCAATCCTCACGGGCCTCGCTGGATTCGTCGAAACAATTGCTGGATACCGCCACCACCGGCCTGGAATCCGCGGAAAACCGTTACCAACGCGGTGTCGGCGACATCCTGGAACTGATCAACGCCCAGAACGCCCTCGGGGACGCCCTGGAATCCCGGGCCCAGTGCGAATCCCTGTGGCATGCGGCGCGTCTGAAACTGCTGGCTGATATCGGCCAGTGGCAAGGCAACACGGATATCGCCTCCGTCCGGCCGGCCGCCTTCCCCGCCCGCTGAATTCCCCCTCGGTCCTCCGTCGCGACGGCCATGACGCCGACCGCGCGCGCTGAGTCGCGCCCCGCCCGGAACGCCTCTTCGACCCCCTTGCCCGTGTTGCCATGACCAACCTCACCAATCCCAACGCCTTGAATCAAGCCGCGTTCTCCGCCCTGAGCGCGGTTGAGATCCAGCAGATTCCGACCTCCGCGCTCGGCGGACTCGACAAGAACCATTACCGGTGGCTCACGAAGACGCAGGTCGCCGCGATGTCGACCCAGCAGATCGCGGCCCTGGCGCATCCCGACTGGCTGCCGCCGGCTGCCGTCAGCGGTCTCACCGCCCAGCAGGTGGCTGCGATCAGCATCTCCTGGTACTGGATGTCGGCGGACTGGCTCAATGCGCTCTCCCCCGCCGCATTCGCCGGCATCCCGCCTGCGGGCATCGAACAGTTGTCGGATGCGGCGGTGAAGGGTCTCGGCAAGGCGGACGTCAGCGCCATGACTGCGCAGCAGGCAGCCGCCCTCCTCCATCCGGAATTGCTGTCGCCGGCGGCCGTCTCAGGGTTGACGCCGTCGGCGGTTGCCGCGATCGCGCCCCAGGCCTGGGGCAAGGTGTCGTCCGATTCCCTGAACGCGCTGACGCCTGCCGCCTTCGCGGCCCTTCCGCCCTCGGCGATCGCCAACCTCAGCGCCGCGGCCGTCCGGGGACTTCCCGACGCCAGCGTCCAATCGATGACCGCGGCCCAGTTCGCGGCCATCGCCGACACCGACTGGGTGCCCCTGTCGGCCGCCGCCAAGCTCAAGCCCGAGCAGCTCAAGCTCGCCACGGACTGGGATTCCGCCAGCGCGCGCTGGCTCAATGCCCTGTCCACCGACGCCTTCGCCGCGATCCCGGCGGCCGGCATCAATCAGATGTCGCTGGCCGCGCTGCAGGGCCTGGATGCCACTCGTCGCGCCATCGCGCTCAAGAGTGCGGATGAAGTGCATACGGGCTACCTCGACATGGCGTCGAAGGACGCCTCGATCAATTACGACAGCGTGCTGACCAAGCTCCAGACGATGACCGCCGGCATCGGTGCCGGCGGACTGAGCGCCGCCCAGTTCGACGCTTTCAACAACACGCTGGCCTCGGCCAGGAGCGCCACCGGCGACCCGAGCTACGTGTCGTCGCTGATGGGCTGCATGCTCCGCGACGGCGTGCAGGTGAACATGAGCGCGGATGCGTTCAAGCAGTCCGTCGACAAGTGGTTCCTGGGCAGCAACAGCGCCACCGCCGACAGCTACGTGGACGTGTCCGATCAGCCGCTGTTCGCCGGCTCCATCCAGCAGGCGACGAACCGCCTGGCCCAAGGCGGGCTCGGCGACTGCTGGCTGATCTCGTCGCTGGAAGACATCGCCGCCGACGCGCCGGAGCGTCTCAACGGCCTGATCAGCGCGAACGGCAACGGCACCTACGCCGTCAAGTTCTTCAACGGCGGCACCGATCCGGTCTTCGTCACGGTCGACGGCAAGGTCGCCAACTACGGCGCCGGCACCGACGCCGGCGGATGGGCGCGACTGGTCGAGGAAGCCTACGTCTCGGCTTGCGCCAGCGGGATGTTGCAAGGCAATGGCTATGACACCCCGTGGGCCAACAAGACCGATCAGCTCGACGGCGGCGTTCCCGCCTACGCCTTGCGGACGATCGCAGGCGGCCACGACTACACGAACTATGAGAGCGGCGCCGACGCCTGGGAAGCCGTCAAGGCCGCGCTGGAAAGCGGATCGGGTCTGGTCAGCTACGCGTCGAGCGACAAGGTGTCGACCGGCAGCGACGGCAAGACCAACCTGGTAGGCAGTCACGCGTTCTCCGTCATCGGCGTCGACGAGACCAATCACAAGTTCATCTTCCGCAATCCGTGGAGCGCGGACCTGGTGTTCGAACTATCGCCGCAGGAACTGGACGCCATCGCCGGCAGCGGCGAGTTCACCGTGATCGCGACGCCGGCGGACTACGGCAGCGCGGTCGCCCATTTCGCCGGCGTGGACTGGACGGGCGTGAGCGCCGACTGGATCAACGGCCAGACGCCGGCCATGATCGCCGCCATCACGCCGCAGGCGCTGAGCCAGCTCTCCGCAGCAACCGTCCAGGGACTGAGCGCAACCACCCTGCAGCACTTGGGCACGCAGCAGCTGGCATCGTTGTCCCACCTGGACCAGTTGACGGCGTCGGCGATCACCGGACTGTCGGAGGACCAGTTCTCGGCATTGGGTCCGGACTGGTTCAACGCGCTGTCGCCGGCCGCCGTCGCCGCCCTGCCGATCGAGGCCATCCGGAACCTGTCGACTGAAACCGTCGCGGGACTGTCCCCCACGATGGTTCACGCGTTGACGCCGCAACAGGTGGCGGCCATCGCACATCCCGACAAACTGTCCGCTGCCGCCTTCGGCGGCCTGACGGCCGCGCAGGTGCCGTCGATCTTGGTGTCGTGGTACTGGATGTCGGCCACCCAGATCAACGCCATGCCGCCGGCCGCCATCGCCGCGCTGTCCGCCCAGGCCATCAAGGACATCGAGTCCTCCGGTGCCGGCCGAGGCCTCAGCGCCTCGACGATCCACGCCATGACCGCGCAGCAGATCGGGGCCATGGCGCATCCGGACTGGCTGTCCGCGAGCGCCTTCTCCGGCATGACTGCGGCACAGGTGCCCGCCATCGCCATCTCGTGGGGATGGATGTCGGCCGACCAGCTCAACGCCCTGTCCCCAGACGCCTTCGCCGCCATCCCGGCCGCTGGCGTCAATCAGATGACCCAGGCCTCGCTGCAAGGCCTGGACGCGACGCACCACGACCTCGCGCTCAAGCGCGCCGATGCGACGCACGCCGGCTATCTGGCGCCTGCACCGGTGCCGACGGGCAGTGCCGCGCCGCTGGTCCAGGCCATGGCGGGCTTCAACGTGCCTCCACCGGTGACAACCGGCGCCCACGGACACCCGGGCACGCATTCGCCGTACACGCTGGTCAAGGCGCACTGACGCCGCCCTGCGCTTCCCCACGTCGCCTCACGCCGCGGACCGATGCCGGTTCCGCAGCGTCACTCCCCCTCCAACCGGTCGTCACCGCGACCGGCTACCGCGAGACCCCCATGGACACGACGATCACGGACATCGCCCCCGACGTTCCCAAGCCCGACACCGGCCTTCAATGCCTGCTGGCGATCGCCTCGCTGCACGGCGTCGCGGCGGACGAGGCCCAGCTGCGCCATCGATTCGGGAGCGACCCGTTCAATCGCCAGACGCTGCTGCTGGCCGCCCAATCGCTGGGCCTGAAGGCCAAGGCCGTGCGCCAGGCGCCGGACCGCCTGCAGCAGGCGCCGCTGCCCGCGATCGCCAAGGACAAGCGCACCGGCGACTATCTCGTCGTCGCCCAGTACCGCCAGCAGGAAGGGCAGCCGGCCCAGCTGCTGATCCAGTACCCGGGCCAGGCGCCGAGGATCCTGTCGGTCGAGGATTTCCTCGCCCGCTGGAGCGGCACGCTGATCTATTTCGCAAGCAAGGCGAGCTTCGCGGGCGACATGGCGAAGTTCGACTTCACCTGGTTCATCCCGGCGATCGTGCGCTACCGCCGCATCCTGACCGAGATCCTGGCGATCTCGCTGGTGATCCAGCTCATCGGCCTGGTCACGCCGATGTTCTTCCAGGTGGTCATGGACAAGGTCCTGGTCAACCACGCGATGCGCACGCTGGACGTGGTCGCGGTCGGACTGATCGCCGCCACCGTCTTCGAAGTGGTGCTCACCGGCATCCGTTCCTGGGTCTTCTCGCACACCAGCAACAAGCTCGACGTCGAGCTGGGCGCGCGGCTGTTCCGCCATCTGGTCGCCTTGCCGCTCGCCTACTTCCAGGCCCGGCGCGTGGGCGACTCGGTGGCCCGCATCCGGGAGCTGGAGAACATCCGCTCCTTCCTCACCGGCAACGCGCTGACGCTGGTGCTGGACCTGGTGTTCTCGGTGATCTTCTTCGGCGTGATGCTGTGGTACAGCCCGACCCTGACGCTGATCGTCGCGCTGTCGATCCCGCTGTACCTGATCCTGTCGGTGGCCGTGACGCCGGTGATGCGCGCGCGGCTGGACGTCAAGTTCAACAAGAGCTCGGAGAACCAGTCCTTCCTGGTCGAGACCATCAGCGGCATCGACACGGTGAAGGCCATGGCCGTGGAACCGCGCTGGATCCAGAAGTGGGAACAGCAGCTGGCCGGCTACGTCGCGGCGGGACAGTCCGTCAACAACGTCGCCACCATCGCCAGCAGCGGCGTGACGCTGGTCAGCAAGCTGGTGAGCGCGGCCATCATGTGGGCCGGCGCGATGCTGGTCATCGACCGCAAGCTGAGCGTGGGCGAGCTGGTCGCCTTCAACATGCTCGCCGGCCAGGTCTCCAGTCCCATCCTGCGCCTGGCCCAGCTCTGGAACGACTTCCAGCAGGTCGGCATCTCGGTCGCCCGACTGGGCGACGTGCTGAACGCGCAGCCGGAGATCGCCGGCGCCAAGACCCGCCTGCCCCGGCTGCAAGGCGCGATCGAATTCGACAACGTCGCCTTCCGCTACAAGCCCGACGCGCCGGACGTGCTGCGCGGCGTGAGCCTGCGGGTCGAGCCGGGCCAGGTGATCGGCATCGTCGGCCGCTCGGGCTCGGGCAAGAGCACGCTGACCCGGCTGGTGCAACGGCTCTACGTGCCCAACCGCGGGCGGGTGCTCATCGACGGCCAGGACGTGTCGGTCGTCGACACCGCCTCGCTGCGACGCCAGGTCGGCGTCGTGCTGCAGGACAACGTGCTGTTCAACCGCTCGATCCGCGAGAACATCGCGCTGATCGATCCGGCGCTGCCCATCGAGGCGGTGATCCGGGCGGCCAAGCTCGCGGGGGCGCATGAATTCATCTGCGCGCTCCCGGACGGCTACGACACGATGGTCGGCGAACACGGCACCGGTCTGTCCGGCGGGCAGCGTCAGCGCATCGCGATCGCCCGCGCGCTCATCGGCAACCCGCGCGTGCTGATCTTCGACGAAGCGACCAGCGCCCTGGACTACGAGTCCGAAAAGATCATCCAGGACAACATGCGCGCCATCTGCGAGGGGCGCACCGTCCTGATCATCGCCCACCGCCTCTCGGCGGTCCGCGACGCCGACCGGATCGTGGTCATGGAACGCGGCGAGATCGCCGAGTTCGGCACCCACCACGAACTGCTGGCCAATCCGCAAGGCATCTACACCCATCTGAACGCGCTGCAGCACGGCGCCCACGAGGTGACGGCATGAACGTCCTGTACCGACTCCAGGCGGCCGGAGACCTGATCGCCCGCTATATCGGCACCGCACGCGAAGCCTGGCGCCACGAGGCCACCGACAGGACGCCGCGACGCACGGCGCGCGAGGCCGAGTTCCTGCCCGCGGCCCTCGCGCTGCAAGCCAGTCCGGTGTCGCCCGCCGGCCGCTGGGTGGCGCGCATCCTGATGCTGATCGTCGTGTCGACGTTGGCGTGGTCCTTCCTCAGCCACGTCGACATCGTGACCGTCGGCCAGGGCAAGGTGGCCGTCAACGGCGAGACCAAGACGATCTCCTCGACCCAGGTCGCCAGCGTGCGCGTTCTTCACGTGAGCGAGAACCAGCAGGTCCGCGCAGGACAGTTGCTGATCGAGCTGGACAACCGCGAAGTCGACAGCGAGCTGGACAAGGCCGAAGGCGAGCGCCAGGCGGCCGCCGTGCAGGTGGCCGTGCAGACCGCGCTGATCGATGCGCTGAACACGGGCCGCGCGCCGCGGCTGCCGGCGCTGGCCGAGTTGTCCGCGCAACGCCGACAGGAGGCCGATCAGTCCCTGTCCAGCGCCTGGAACGACTATGCCGCCCGCCGCGACCACCTGACGACGGACATCGCGCGCTACACCGGCGCGCTGCCGATCGCGATCGATCGGGAACGCGAATACGCGGAACTGGCGCGGACGCGCGACGTGGCGCAGGACGCCTTCCTGCAGCGGAAGATGACCCGCATCGAGCTGGAAGGCCAGCTCTCGCAGGCCCGCAGCCAGCTGCGCGAACTGACCGCCACCACCCGCAAGCAGGCGGACGACCGCCTGGCCGAAGCCGCCCGCGTCACGCAATCCTCGCGCCAGGACGTGGTCAAGGCCGCGGCGCGCCAATCGCTGCTGCAGCTGCGCGCCCCGGTCGACGGCACCGTCCAGCAGTTGACGACGCACACCGTCGGCGCCGCCATCCCGGCAGCGCAGCCCCTGATGCAGATCGTTCCGCTGAACAGTCGCGTCCAGTTCGAGGCCTTCATCGAGAACCGCGACGTGGGCTTCGTGCGCGAAGGTCAGGAGGTCGCCGTGAAGATCGACGCCTTCGACTACACGCGCTACGGCACCTTGAACGGCCGGGTCGCGCATGTCTCGCGCGATGCGGTGCAGGACGAGAAGCGCGGACCGATCTACGCCGTCTCCGTAACGCTGGAACAGACCGCCCTCGACGTCGAAGGCCGGCGCATGCCGATCGGCCCGGGCATGACCGGCACCGTGGACATCCGCACCGGCACGCGACGTGTCATCGACTACCTCCTGTCGCCGCTGATCCAGCACCAGCGCGAGAGCCTGCGGGAGCGCTGACAGTCCCCGCCCGATTTCCTCCCGATTTCCCTCCGCTTTCCACCCGAGTGGCCGCTCCCGTTGGCCACGCCTCCATGCGTTCCGACCGGGACGCCTTCCCTCCCTCCACGCCAGCCCTCCATCATGATCGACCTCACCAAACCCAACGCCCTCAGCCAAGCCGCATTCACCGCGCTGACACCGGACCAGATCCAGCAGATCCCCATCGCCTCGTTGGCCTCGCTAGACCAGACCCACTACGGATACCTGACCAGCGGCCAGGTCGCCGCGATGTCCGCGGCGCAGATCACCGCCCTGAAGCATCCGGAATGGCTGACCCCCGCCGCGGTGGGCGGACTCAGCGCGCAGCAGGTGTCCTCGATCGCCTCGACGGCCTGGGGCCAGGTGTCCTCGGCCTGGATGAACGGCCTGACGACCGACGCGTTCGCCGCGGTGCCCGCCGCGGGCATCGGCTCGCTCGGCGCGGCGGTCATCCGCGGCCTGTCCGACGCCGACTTCCAGGCCATGACGGCGGCCCAGTTCGCCGCCATCGCCGACAACGACTGGATCCCGCTGTCGGCCGTCGCCAAGCTGCGTCCGGATCAGGTGCAGACCACCACCGACTGGGACTCCACCAGCGCCCGCTGGCTCAACGCGCTCTCGCCCGAGGCCTTCGCCGCCATCCCCGCCGCCGGCATCAACCAGATGTCGCTGGCCGCGCTGCAGGGTCTGGACGCCACGCGCCGCGCCATCGCGCTCAAGAGCGCCGATGAGATGCACGCCGGCTACATCGACATGGCCTCCAAGGACGCCTCGGTCAACTACGACAGCGTGCTGGCCAACCTGCAGCTGATGTGCTCGAACATCGGCTCCGGCGGCCTGAGCGCCGCCCAGTTCGACGCCTTCAACAACACGCTCGCCGCGGCCAAGGGCACCTCGGGCAACCCGACCTACGTCTCGTCCCTCATGGGCAGCATGGGCGTGCAGCTCAACATGAGCGCCGACGCCTTCAACCAGGCCGTCTGCAAGTGGTTCCTGGGCACCAACAACCCGACCGCCAAGGGCTACGCCGACGTGTCCGACAGCGCCCTGTTCAACGGCTCGGTCCAGCAGGCCGCCGTGGGCGTGGCCCAGGGCCAGATCGGCGACTGCTGGCTGATCTCCTCGCTGGAAGCCCTGGCGGCCACCGCGCCGGAACGGCTCAACGGGCTGATCAGCGCCAACGGCAACGGCACCTACGCCGTGAAGTTCTACAACGGCAGCGCCGACAAGCCGGTCTTCGTCACGGTCGACGGCAAGGTGGCCAACTACGGCGCGAGCACCAGCGCCGGCGGATGGGCCCGGCTGATCGAGGATGCGTTCGTGGAAGCCTGCTCCAGCGGACTGCTGCAGGCCGACGGCTACACGAACTGGAAGAACGACATGGGTCAGCTCGACGGCGGCGTGCCCGCCTGGGCCATGATGGCGCTGACCGGCGGCACCAGCCAGAAGTTCACCTCGGGCGCTTCGGCCTGGGACGCCGTCAAGGCGGCCCTGGAGGACGGCTCCGGCATCGTGACCTACGGCTCCTACAGCAAGGCCTCGAAGGACAGCCAGGGCAACACGCAGATGGTGAGCGGCCACGCCTTCGCGATCGTCGGCGTCGACGAGGCCAATCACAAGTACATCTTCCGCAACCCCTGGGGCTCGAACTACGTCTTCGAACTCTCGCCGGACGAGCTCGACGCCATCAGCGGCAACGGCGAATTCATGGTGATGGAGTCGCCGATCGAGTACGGCAGCGCCGCGGCGCATTTCGCCGGCACCGATTGGACCACCGTGAGCGCCGACTGGATCAACGGCCAGTCCGCGGCCATGATCGCCGCCATCCCCACCACGGCGTTGAAGCAGCTGTGCGGTTCGACGGTCAACGGGTTGAGCGCCTCGACGCTGCAAGACATGAGCACGGACCAGCTGCTGTCGCTGCCTCATCTCGATCAGTTGTCCTCCTCCGCCGTCGCGGGCCTGCTCGCGGCGCAGTACAAGACCCTCACCGCCGACTGGTACAACGGTCTGTCGCCCGAAGCCTTCGCGGCCATCCCCGCGTCCGGCATCAACCAGATGTCGAAGGAGGCTCTGCAAGGTCTGGACAAGACGCATCACGACCTGGCCCTGAAGCTCGCGGACCCGACGCACGCGGCGATCCTCAACCCCAAGACTCCGGTGGCTCCCGTGACCCCGGTGACCCCGGTGACCCCGGTGACTCCCGTGACTCCCGTGACTCCCGTGACTCCCGTGACTCCGGTGACCCCGGTGACTCCCGTGACCCCGGTGACTCCGGTGACTCCCGTGACCCCGGTGACTCCGGTGACTCCGGTGACTCCGGTGACCCCGGTGACCCCGGTGACCCCGGTGATCCCGGTGATCCCGGTGATCCCAGTCACTCCGGTGATCCCTGTCACGCCCGTGATCCCTGTCACTCCGGTGTTCCCTGTGAATCCGGTGTTCCCGGTGAATCCGGTGTTCCCGGTGAATCCCGTGACTCCGGTGACTCCGGTGACTCCGGTGACTCCGGCGGACTGGAGCCGGATGACCGCGGCCCAGATGAACGCGATGTCGGCCCAGGCCTTGGCGTCCGTGGCGCCCGAGGATCTCCAGAAGCTACCGGTCGACACGATCAAGGGGTTGAGCGCGACCACCATCACCGCCCTGAGCGACAAGCAGGTCGCCCAGTTGCCCGCCATCGAGACGCTGTCCGCGAGCGCGGTCGCCGCCCTGCGGCCGAATCAGGTCGTGGCGATCTCTGCGACTGCGAACTGGTCCAAGGTCGATGCGAAGTGGCTCAACGCCTTGTCGTTCTCGGCCTTCGCGAGCGTGCCGTCCGGCGCGATCAACCACCTGTCGAGCGCCGCGCTGCAAGGGCTTGATACGGCCCACCGGGGCATCGCGCTCATGAGCGCCGATGCGGCGCACATCGGCTACCTCCTGCCCACACCGATGCCGACCCCTGCGCCGATGTCGACGCCGACGATCGGGGCCGCGCCCCTGGTCCAGGCCATGGCGAGCTTCAACGTGCCGACGTCGGTGACGACCTCGGGGCACGGAACCTCGAGCGCGAACTCGCCGTTCACGCTCGTCAAGGCGCACTGACGACGCCCTCCGCCGCGTGGCCAGGGGTGCCTGGCCACGCCCCTGACGCGTTCCGGACGGAACGCGTCCTCGACGCCTTTCCACCATGATCAACCTCACAAAGCCCAACACCTTGAGTCAGGCCGACTTCGGCGCCCTGACCGCAGACCAAGTCCGGCAGATCCCCACCGCCTCGTTGGCCTCGCTAGACCAGACCCACTACGGATACCTGACCAGCGGCCAGGTCGCCGCGATGTCCGCGGCGCAGATCACCGCCCTGAAGCATCCGGAATGGCTGACCCCCGCCGCGGTGGGCGGACTCAGCGCGCAGCAGGTGTCCTCGATCGCCTCGACGGCCTGGGGCCAGGTGTCCTCGGCCTGGATGAACGGCCTGACGACCGACGCGTTCGCCGCGGTGCCCGCCGCGGGCATCGGCTCGCTCGGCGCGGCGGTCATCCGCGGCCTGTCCGACGCCGACTTCCAGGCCATGACGGCGGCCCAGTTCGCCGCCATCGCCGACAACGACTGGATCCCGCTGTCGGCCGTCGCCAAGCTGCGTCCGGATCAGGTGCAGACCACCACCGACTGGGACTCCACCAGCGCCCGCTGGCTCAACGCGCTCTCGCCCGAGGCCTTCGCCGCCATCCCCGCCGCCGGCATCAACCAGATGTCGCTGGCCGCGCTGCAGGGTCTGGACGCCACGCGCCGAGCCATCGCGCTCAAGAGCGCCGATGAGATGCACGCCGGCTACATCGACATGGCCTCCAAGGACGCCTCGGTCAACTACGACAGCGTGCTGGCCAACCTGCAGCTGATGTGCTCGAACATCGGCTCCGGCGGCCTGAGCGCCGCCCAGTTCGACGCCTTCAACAACACGCTCGCCGCGGCCAAGGGCGCCTCGGGCAACCCGACCTACGTCTCGTCCCTCATGGGCAGCATGGGCGTGCAGCTCAACATGAGCGCCGACGCCTTCAACCAGGCCGTCTGCAAGTGGTTCCTGGGCACCAACAACCCGACCGCCAAGGGCTACGCCGACGTGTCCGACAGCGCCCTGTTCAACGGCTCGGTCCAGCAGGCCGCCGTGGGCGTGGCCCAGGGCCAGATCGGCGACTGCTGGCTGATCTCCTCGCTGGAAGCCCTGGCGGCCACCGCGCCGGAACGGCTCAACGGGCTGATCAGCGCCAACGGCAACGGCACCTACGCCGTCAAGTTCTACAACGGCAGCGCCGACAAGCCGGTCTTCGTCACGGTCGACGGCAAGGTGGCCAACTACGGCGCGAGCACCAGCGCCGGCGGATGGGCCCGGCTGATCGAGGATGCGTTCGTGGAAGCCTGCTCCAGCGGACTGCTGCAGGCCGACGGCTATACGAACTGGAAGAACGACATGGGTCAACTCGACGGCGGCGTCTCGGCCCGGGCGATGAAGACGCTGACCGGCGGCACCAGCAAGAGCTTCTCCTCCGGCGCCGCGGGATGGGATGCGGTCAAGGCGGCGCTCGAAGACGGTTCGGGCATCGTGACCTACGCGTCCTATGGCAAGGACTCGAAGGACGGCCAGGGCAAGACCCAGATGGTCAGCGGCCACGCCTTCGCGATCACCGGGATCGACGAGGCCAATCACAAGTACATCTTCCGCAACCCCTGGGGCTCGAACTACGTCTTCGAACTCTCACCGGACGAGCTCGATGCCATCAGCGGCAAAGGCGAATTCGTGGTGATGGAGTCGCCGATCGAATACGGCAGCGCCGCGGCGCATTTCGCCGGCACCGACTGGACCACCGTGAGCGCCGACTGGATCAACGGCCAGTCCGCCGCCATGATCGCCGCCATCCCCACCACGGCGTTGAAGCAGCTGTGCGGTTCGACGGTCAACGGGTTGAGTGCGTGGACGCTGCAGACCCTGAGCGTCGACCAGTTGACGGCGCTGCCTCATCTCGACCGGTTGTCCGCCTCCGCGGTCGCCGGGCTGCTCACCGCGCAGACGAAGGCGCTCGGCGCCGACTGGTACAACGGCCTGTCGGCCGCGGCCGTCGCCGCCCTGCCGGTCGCCAGCATCGGCTCCCTGTCGCAGACCGTTCTCCAGGGACTCGACGGCGCCGCGATCGGTGCGATGACGCCGCAGCAGGTCGCCGCGATCGCGCACCCCGACTGGCTGAGCCCGGCCGGTGCGTCCGGGCTCACCGCCGCCCAGATCGCGGTCCTGGACACCTCCTGGAGCTACCAGTCCGCCGACTGGTTCAACGCGCTGTCGCCGGCCGCCGTCGCCGCCATGCCGGTGAAGGCCATCCAGAACATGTCCTCCGCCGCGTTCCAGGGCCTCGCCGCCGCGACCATCCACGCGATGACGCCGCAGCAGGTCGCCGCGTTCGCCCATCCCGACAAGCTGTCCGTCGCCGCCTTCGGCGGCCTGACGGCGGCGCAGGTGCCGTCAATCTCCATCTCGTGGTACTGGATGTCGGCCGCGCAGCTCAACGCCCTGTCGCCCGAGGCGTTCGCCGCCATCCCGGCGGCCGGCATCAACCAGATGACCAAGGCCGCGCTTCAGGGGCTGGATGCGACCCATCGCAGCATCGCCTTGCGCAGCGCCGACGCCGATCATGCGAACGACATCAAGACGGCGCCCGTGCTGATCTCGGACTGGAGCCAGGTCACGGCGGCTGACGTCAACGCGCTGTCCCCTCAGCAGTTGGCCGGCGTGGCGCCGGCGGACCTGCAGACGCTCCCCGAGGCGGCAATCCGGGGTCTGAGCACCGCGACCGTGGCCGCGCTCAGCCCGCAGCAGATCGCTGCCATCGCGCATCCCGACTGGATGTCCACCGACGCGTTCAGCGGGCTGACCGCGGCGCAGGTGCCCGCCGTCGCCATCTCCTGGGGATGGATGTCGGCCGCGCAGATCAACGCCATGTCGCCGGCCGCCATCGCCGCCCTGCCTGCCCAAGCCATCAAGGACATCGAGGCCTACGGCGCGAGCAGCGGCCTCAGCGCCTCGACGATCCATGCCATGACGGCGCAGCAGATCGGCGCCATGGAGCACCCCGACTGGCTGTCCGCGAGCGCCTTCTCCGGCATGACCGCGACCCAGGTGCCCGCCATCGCCATCTCCTGGGGATGGATGTCGGCCGACCAGCTCAACACCCTGTCCGCCGACGCCTTCGCCGCCATTCCGGCGGCCGGCGTCAACCAGATGTCGAAGGCGTCCCTGCAAGGATTGGATGCGACGCATCACGACCTCGCGCTCAAGCGCGCCGATGCGACACATGCGGGCTATCTGACCCCGGCGCCGGTGTCGTCGGGCGGTGCCGCAACCCTGGTCCAGGCCATGGCGGGTTTCAACGTGCCGGCGGCAGTGACGACGGGCGCGCAGGGCCACATGGGCGCGCACGCGCCGTTCACGCTGGTCAAGGCGCACTGACCCGCTGACGCAAAAGCCGATGCACCGCCGTGCGCGGGCCGATACGGGGCACGCGCACGGCGCGGCTACACTGGTCCGAACGCATTGGCTGGATTCCAGGTCCATTGCGCCTTCCCAACGCGCCGGCCGCGGTGCTTTCTGAAGACGCCCGACTCATGCCCTTCATTCCTCCGGTGACCAAGGCCTTCATGCTGATCTGCGTGGGCCTGTTCTGTCTGTCCGTCTTTCCTCCGTTCGGCCAGATGAACGTCCTGATGGCGTTGTGGCCACTGAACTCCGGCAGATTCGAGTTCTGGCAGCCGATCAGCTACGCCTTCCTGCACGGCAGCTTCGCCCACCTGTTCTTCAACATGTTCGGGCTCTGGATGTTCGGCTCCGAACTGGAGACGATCTGGGGCGGCAAGCGCTACGCGCAGCTGCTGGTGGCCAGCGCGCTGACCGCCGCGGTGGCGCAACTGGTGTTCACACTGCTGATGAACTCGAACGCGCCGACCGTGGGCGCCTCCGGCGCGCTGTTCGGGCTGCTGCTGTCCTACGGGCTGCTGTTCCCCGACCGGGTCATCATGCCGCTGTTCCCGCCGATCCCGATGAAGGCCAAGTACTTCGTCGCCATCTTCGGCGCGATCGAGCTGTTCCTGGGCATCAGCGGCGGCAGCGGCATTGCCCACTTCGCCCACCTGGGCGGCATGCTCGGCGCCTGGCTGATGATCAACTACTGGCGCGGCAGCCGCCGGCGCTGACCGGTTCCGCGCCCAGCCGGTCCGCGTCAGTCCCTCCGCGTCAATCTTCGACGGCGAGCAGCCCCTCGCGCGGCGTCGGGTAGCGCAGCCGCAGGCGCAGCTCGCGCTTGAGGCGCCGGTTGTCCATCCGGCGCGATTCGTTCATGAAGCTCATCTGCATCGGCGAGAACACGCCCGGTGCCTCGGCCCGCGTGACGCGCGCCGGCGGCGCCAGGCCGCACAGCGACGCGGCCAGCTCGAAGTAATCCCCCATCAGCAGTTCGCTGTCGTCGCTGGCATGCAGGATGCGTTGCGTCGGGCCGCGCATCAGCGCGAGCAGGCAGGCGCGGGCCAGATCGTCGGCCTGGATGTGGTTGGTGTAGACGTCGTCCTCGCGCGCCAGCACCGGCAGCCCTTTTCCGAGGCGTTCGCGCGGATGACCGCCCTCGCGATCGAACGCGTAGATGCCGGGCACGCGCAGGATCGTCACGTGAGCGCCGGTCACGCGGCCCCACTGGCGCAGTTGATCCTCGGCGTCGACCCGCCGCCAGGCGCGGTCGTTGGACGGCTTCGTCGCACGCGTCTCGTCGATGCGCGCGCCGCCGCAATCGCCGTAGACGCCGCTGGTACTCGCGTAGACCAGTTGCGCCGGGATCGCCGAGCGCGACAGCGCCTGCAGCAGGCGTCGGGTGCGCTCGTCGGTACGCCCCTGCGCGGCCGGCGGCGCGAGATGCAGCACGCGGTCCGCAAGCCCCGCCAGGCGGCCCAGCGTCCCGGCGTCGTCCAGGTTCCCGATCAGCGGGATCGCCCCGGCCGCCCGCAGTTCATCGATGCGCGCGGCGCTGCTGGTCAGGGCGAAGACCGTCCATCGCCCGGCCAGCTGCCGCAGCACACGCATGCCGACATCGCCGCAACCGACGATCAAGAGGCGGCCGCGACGGCGACGGCGGTTGACGGAAGGCGAAGCGGGATTGGCACCGGGCATGGGGGACTGAGCGAGGCTGGGGCAAAATGGCGGGTTAGTTTAGTCATCTCCCCACCATGAGCTTCCAGGTCACCGTCCTGCCCGCCGGCCGCAACTTCACCGTCGACGACGACGAAACCGTGCTGGCCGCGGCCATCCGCCAGGGCATCGGCCTGCCCTACGGCTGCAAGGACGGCGCCTGCGGCTCCTGCAAGAGCCGGCTGATGGAGGGTCAGGTCGTGCACGGCGAGCACCAGACCAAGGCGCTGCCGCCCGAGGACGAGGCCGCCGGCTTCATCCTCACCTGCTGCGCGAAACCGCAGACGGATTGCACCGTCGAGGCCCGCACCGTGCCCGGCGCCGGCGAGTTCCCGGTGCTGAAGCTGCCCAGCCGCGTGATCACGGTCGAGAAGCCGGCCGGCGACGTCGCGGTCATCAAGCTGCAGCTGCCGGCCAACCAGAACCTGCAGTACCGCGCCGGCCAGTACGTCGAGTTCATCCTGCGCGACGGCGCGCGACGCAGCTACTCGATGGCCAACGCGCCCAGCCGCCTGGGCACGCCGCCGGCGATCGAACTGCACATCCGCCACATGCCCGGCGGCAAGTTCACCGACCACGTCTTCGGCGCGCTCAAGGAGAAGGACATCCTGCGCATGGAAGGGCCGTTCGGGAGCTTCTTCCTGCGCGAGGACAGCGACAAGCCGATCGTGCTGCTCGCATCCGGCACGGGCTTCGCGCCGATCAAGGCGATCCTGGAGCGCATCCAGGACCAGGGCATCACCCGTCCGGTGACCCTGTACTGGGGCTGCCGATCCAAGGCCGACCTCTACCTGCACGACTGGGCCGAGGCGACCGCGGCCGCGATGCCCTCGTTCACCTACGTGCCGGTGCTGTCCGAGCCCAAGGCCGAGGACGGCTGGACCGGTCGCACCGGCTTCGTCCACCAGGTGCTGATGGCGGACCTGCCCGACCTGTCTAAACACCAGGTCTACGCCTGCGGCGCGCCGGTGATGGTGGAGTCGGCGCAGCGCGATTTCGTCGCGGCCTGCGGCCTGCCCGCCGAGGAGTTCTACGCCGACGCGTTCACCTCCGAATTGGACAAGCACACCGGCTGACCGGAACGCTCAACGCACGGCGAAGTCCGCGTTGGCGGCGTGACATGCGCCATCCCGGGGCGCGGAGCCCGATACTTTCAGCCATGAAGCATTTCCCGCCGCCCTACTCCAGCGCCGCGCAGTTCGAACAGCAACTGCAGGACCTCGGCCACACGGTGATCGCGCCCGAGAGCCTGACGCACTGGCTGCACTGCCAGGCGGGCGATCTGCGCGGGCTGCAGACCTACTGGAACGACCTGCCCCCCGACGCCTACCTGCGCGACGGCGGCCGCTACCGCTTCCGGCGGCATGCGAGCTTCGTGGTGGACTCGCAGGCCGATCCGTCGGTGCGGCTGGCGCCGCATCGCGCGCACTGGCAGCCGGTGGACTACAACGCGCTGCACGGCGGCATCGAACGCTGGTTCGAGCCCATGGACGCCGCCGCGGTCGACCTGCCGATCTGGCCGCGGCTGCTGCTGGGGCTGGCCTCGGTGGCGGACCGGCTCAAGGGCGCGCGACCCTGGTTCGTCGAGGCGCACCAGTTCCGCATCGACACCGCCGGCGGCATCGGCCGGCCGACGCCGGAAGGCGCGCATCGCGACGGCGTGGACCTGGTGGCGGTCTTCATGCTGGCGCGTCAGGGCATCAAGGGCGGCGAGTCCCGCGTCTTCGAGGCCGACGGCCCGCGCGGCCAGCGCTTCACGATGATGGAGCCCTGGACGCTGCTGCTGCTCGACGACGAACGCGTCATCCACGAGACCACGCCCATCCAGCCCTTCGATCCCGCGCATCCCGGCCACCGCGACACGCTGGTCGTGACGCTGCGGGCGGATGCGTTCATGGGGCGTTGACGGCCGTTGTCGTTGTCGTTGTGGTTGTGGTCGACGTCGATGCCGCGCAGGCGACGCCTGACGCCGTGGTCGGCGCGGGCGACTGACCGTCCACCAGCGCCACCGACATCAGATCCCCGCGGAGATTGCGCACCAGCGCCCAGCCGCAGTCCTCGCGGCGCAGCACGGTGCCGCGCTCGAAGCGCTTGTTGAGCCCTTCCCAGTAGCGCAGCGTCCGCTCCGGCTCGGTGCCGGTCGCATAGGGGTCGCCGTCCTGCGCCGCGCCGTCCGTGGCCAGGCGCAAGACCTGACCCAGCAGCGCCGCCGTGGCCTCGCGCAGGCGCGTGCCCTCGTTGTCGCCCCAGGCCTGCTGGGGCGTCAGCGCGGACGGGGCCGGCGGCGCGTGCAGCCACACGTGGCGCTGCCAGACCGGATCCGTGTCGCCGCGCTTGACGACCGCGACGTCGGCCTCCAGCAGCAGGCCGCGATGGTCCTGCGTCATCCAGAACAGCGGCGCGAAGCGCAGCGTCATGTCCTCGTCCGCCACCTCGTCGGCGCCGACGACGCGGACACGGTGAGGGATGCGCGAGACCTCCACCGCCTGCGGCAGCAGGTCCGCGAAGCGCAGGCCGCTCATGGCGGGACGATAGGGCTCCAGCACCTTGTTGGCGGCGGCCTCCTCCCGGTCCCGCGCGGCGGTGCGCATGCCGTCGTTGATGGCCGCGTGCGTGGCCAGCGCCACGAAGAAGCCGGCCAGGCCGGGGCCGTACATCATGGTGCCGGCCGTGCCGCGCGCGGAGTCGTTGGCCGTCATCGCGCGGAAACGCGGCGCCGCCTCGGCCGGCAGTCGCACGGCCAGCGAGCGCCTGGGCGCGACGGGCACCGGCGCAGCGGCGGCCTCCAGCGCCGGAGCGGAAGCGGCCTCGGACGCCATGGGGGCCAGGGAGGCCGTGGGCGCAGCGGCCGGGGTGACCGACGGCGGCGGCTCGACGGAGACGGCGTCGACCGGCGCGGCAACGGCGCGCGCCGCCGGCAGCAGCGCCAGGAGCGTCACCAGCGTCACCAGCGTCGCCGAGCCCGCCCCGCGGCACGCCCGGCGTGCCCGGGGTGCCACGACGGCGGCGGCGGTCATTGCGCCTTCTGCAGCGGCTGCAGCAGCTGCTCCTTGGCCATCTCGATGGCTTCGTAGTAGGCGTTGGTCAGGCCGGGGAACTTCGGCGGCTCGTCCCACTTGCCGGAGGCCGGCTTGCGGATCTCCACCGGCTTGAGCCAGTCGTAGGCGCCGCTGCGCAGGTCGACGACCGCGCCGGTGGCCTTGACCCAGGCGAGCGGATCGCTGGTCGGGAAGTACGAGGAATAGGTGCGCTGGAAGCCCACGCCCTCGACGCTCACCAGCAGCAGGCGGTCGATCTGGTACTGGTCGCGCAGGCGTGCGAAGTCGCGGTCGGCCTGGCCGGGCACGCGGGTGCGCTCGGGGAACTTGGCGACGTCGAAGTCGCCGTCGATGGCCACGGCCTCGACGCCGCGCTGCTTGAGCGCCTCGACGATCTGGGCCTTGACGGCCGCGAGGTCGTCGGACGGCAGCGTCTTGGCGTGGGCGGTCAGCGACGAGTTGGCGACCGAGGCGGCCGCCAGGCACAGCAGGCAGCCGGCGCCCGGCAGGTAGGTGTCGGCCTTGGGCACGGCGGTCAGCGCCACGCCGACGCGGGCCTGCGGCGCGATGGCCTCGGACTTCATCTGGACCGGCAACTGGGGCTTGGTGGCGCATCCCGTCAGGGCGGCCGCAGCCATCACCCAGGCGATGGTGACGATACGGATCATGAAATTACTCCCTCGTGGCCCGGGCGCCGTCCACATCGACAGGTGCGGATCGTGTCGCCTCCGGCAAAGCCGCCTCCGCGGCGCAGCGGATTCTAGGGACCGGCGCGCCCCGACGGCTGCGGGCTTTCACGCAAGCCGCCCCCTTGACCCCGGGGGAGAAATCCCGAGGAATTACACTGCGGGCTTCGCGTGCCACAAGCGCGCGGAAATCCTGCCGGCGCCAGGCCGCCGGCGGTCCGCGGACCCGGTCCGCCTCATCACGCATCACAAGTGCAGCTTCCCATGAACGCCATCACCGACATCGCCCGCGCGCTCGCCGCCGGCTCGACCGACGCCATCCCCTCCTCCCTCTTCGGTCTGCCCGACCAGGCCCCGCACGAACGCGTGCTGCTGGCCGCCGATCCGGTGACCGGCCTCAAGGCGATCCTGGCGGTGCACAGCACCGCGCGCGGCCCGGCCTTCGGCGGCTGCCGCTTCTGGAGCTACGACAACGAGCTGGCCGCGCTGAACGACGCGCTGCGCCTGTCGCAGGGCATGAGCCTGAAGAACGCGCTGGCCAACCTGCCCTTCGGTGGCGGCAAGGCCGTGATCATCAAGCCGCAGGGCGACTTCGACCGCGCCGCGCTGTTCGCGGCCTTCGGCCGCGCGGTGCAGTCGCTGCAGGGCGCCTACATCACCGCCGAGGACGTCGGCACCACCACGGCCGACATGTTGGGCATGATGGCCCAGACGCAGTATGTGTCGGGCATCCCGCGCGAAGGTGCCTTCGGCGGCGACCCCAGCCCCAAGACCGCGTACGGCGTGTTCGTGTCCATCGACGAAGGCGTCAAGCGCGTGCTGCGCCGCGATTCGCTCGAAGGCGTGCGCGTCGCGCTGCAGGGCCTGGGCGCCGTGGGCTGGCACCTGGCCGAATACCTCCACAAGGCCGGCGCCAAGCTGGTCGTCGCCGACGTGAACGCCGAGAAGGTCGCGCGCGCGCAGACCGAGCTGGGCGCCAAGGCCGTCGGCATCAACGAGATCCTGTCGGCGGACGTCGACGTGGTCGCGCCGTGCGCGCTGGGCGCGACGCTGAACGCGCAGTCCATCCCGCTGCTGCAGGCCGCGCTGATCGCCGGCGCCGCCAACAACCAGCTGGCCACCGCCGCCGACGGCGACGCGCTGCAGGCCCGCGGCATCACCTACCTCCCGGACTACCTGGTGAACGCCGGCGGCATCATCAGCGTCGCGCGCGAGTTCCGCAACGAAGGCGAAGAGAACGCGGTGATGGCCGAGGTCGGCCAGATCCGCGGCCGCGTCGCCGAGCTGCTGGACCGCATCCAGGTCAGCGGCCAGACGCCGGCGCGCGAGGCCGACGCCTGGGCGCGTTCGCTGCTGGTCAAGCCGGCCTGAGCGACCTCCGCTCCGACGAAGACGGCGCCCGCGTGGCGCCGTTTTTCTTTGTGCGCTGGCGTACAGACAAGCGCTTCACCTCCCCCTGTGCCGGAGTCCGTCCATCCGGTTGCCTGCCGTCCCCGGGAGCGACTTCAAGTCCCTTCGCCGCCGCACCGATCGCGCACAAGCCCGATGTCGTCGACGTATACCGCCGCCTGAGTTCCGCGCAGCCCGTTGCGGAGCCGAACCCAGGAGACCTCTCCATGACATCCAAGAAGTCCTTGAAGCCCGCCGCTCCGCTCGCCGGGATGGCGCTGGCCCTCGCGGCCGCGAGCCTGGCGATGCCCGCCCTCGCGCACGACATCGTGTACACCGCGCCGCTGTCCGGCGCGGCGGAATTTCCGCCCAACGCCTCCGCCGGCACCGGTCTGGCGCGGGTGACCTTCAACGACGACGACTTCACCATGCGCGTGCAAGTCACCTTCGCCGGGCTGACCGGCACGACGACGGCCTCGCACATCCACTGCTGCACGGCGCTCGCGGGGGCCGGCAACGCCGGCGTGGCGACGACGACGCCGACCTTCCCCAACTTCCCGCTGGGCGTGACCTCCGGCTCGTACGACCAGACCTTCGACCTGACGCTGCCCGGCAGCTGGAACGCGGCCTTCATCACTGCCAACGGCGGCACGATCGCGAGCGCCTTCGCGGCGCTGTCGACCGGCCTGGCGGGCGGGAATGCGTATCTGAACGTGCATTCCACCTTCGCGCCGGGCGGCGAGATCCGCGGTTTCCTGGTCGCGAGCGCGGTGCCCGAGCCGTCGACCTACGCGCTGATGATCGCGGGCGTGCTGACGGTCGGCGGCCTGGCGCGGCGACGTTCGCGCCAGGGCTGACCGGGGCCTGAAAGCCCCCGCCTGCCGCCCGGCAGACCGCGCCGCCCTGTCATCGCCCGACACACGTCGGGGACACGCGACGCGGTCCAACCCCTTCCTGCCTCGGTATGCTCCAGGCTCCGCCGCCCACGGGGAGCCCGCACGATGAACGGGCCTCCGATCGGAGCGGCCGCGGGAGCAATGGGGAGGAACAGCGGCATGGTGCTCGAGAGGTTTTGGTTGCGTTGGCCTGCGGCGGTGCTCGTCTTCATCGCCGCGACCTGGCTCAACCTGCACCTCCAGCCGGCGCTCAACAGCCGCGAGCCGCTGCTCCCCTACTTCCCTTCGCTGGTGATCGTCGGTCTGGTGTGCGGCCTCGCGCCGGCGCTGGCCTTCCTCGTCGCGGCCAGCCTGGCCATCCTCTACTTCTGGATCGAACCCGTCGGCCAGTTCCTGCCGGTCAATTCCATTGCGGATGCGGCGCTGGTGGTGCTGTTCCTGATGACGGGCTCGCTGGTCGCGTCCGTGTCGGCCTGGGCGGGCCGGCTGATGCTGAAGGAGCGCAACAGCCGTCGCCGCCTCAACCTCGCGCTGGCCGCGGGCCGCATGATCACCTGGGACTGGGACGCGGTCACCGGCTTCGCCACCACCGGCGGCGGCGCCAAGCAGCTGTTCGGCCAGCACTGGAGATCCATCGACGACATGCTGGCGGGCATGTCCGCCGAGGACGCGACCCGCTTCCGCGACCGCTATCGATACGCGACGCAGAGCGGGGGCCGCTTCAGCCTGGCCTGCCCCATCACGCGCGCGGACGACGGCGAGATCGTCTGGACCCAGTTCGACGGCTACGTGAGCCTGGACGCCAAGGGTCGGGCGGTGCATGCCTACGGCGTCGCGGTGGACGTCACCACGCAGCAGGAGGCGCTGCGCGCGAGCCAGGCGGCGGAGGAGCGTTTCCACCTCGCGCTGCAGAGCGGCAAGGTGATGGCGTGGGAATGCGACGTCCAGGGCCGCTACACCTGGGCGTTCAACACGCCGATGGGCTTCACGCGCGAGGCGCTGATCGGCGCGGAGGTCGGCAGCCTGGTCGGCGAGCCGGAGTTCGCCGGCATCGTCCGCGAGGCGGTGGTCACGGGCCAGGCGATGAACCTGGCGCAGCGCACGACGCACAGCGGCAGGACCTACCAGCTGCTGACGTCACTGAGGCCGATCACGACGGAGGACGGCCAGGTGCAGCGGGTGATCGGCGCGACGGTCGACGTCACCGAGCTGTCGGCGGCGCAGGAGGAACTGCGGCGCGAGAGCGAGCGCAAGGACTCCTTCCTGGCGACGCTGGCGCACGAGCTGCGCAACCCGATGGCGCCTATCCGCTACGCGGTCGCGATGCTGAGGCAATCGTCCTCGGACGACGCGCGCGCGCAGGCCACGGACATCATCGCGCGGCAGTCGGCGCACATGGCGCGACTGCTGGACGACCTGCTCGACATGAGCCGCATCACGCGCAACGTGGTCGAGCTCAAGCGCCAGGTCATCGACCTGCGCACGGTGGTGAGGCAGGCGCTGGAGGCGATCGAGCCGCTGTACGTCGAGATGAAGCACCGCGTCACGCTGTCGCTGCCGCCCACGGCGGTGCCGGTGGACGGCGATCCGACGCGGCTGCAGCAGGTGCTGGGCAACCTGCTGGACAACGCGGCCAAGTACAGCCCGGAGCCGGGCGAGGTGGATGTGAACGTCGCGGTGGTCTCGGGCCGCGCCCAGATCACGGTGACGGATCGCGGCGTGGGCATTGCGCCGGCGATGCAGCCGCGGGTATTCGAGCTCTTCACGCGCATCGACGCGCGCGGTCCCGCGCCGTCCGGACTGGGCATCGGCCTGGCGGTGTCCAGACAACTCGTGCAGTTGCATGACGGCACGATCGCGGTGGCGAGCGATGGCCTCGGCCACGGCAGCCGCTTCACGGTCAGCCTGCCGCTGGTGGCGGCCGGGCTGGACATTCTCGACAGCGAGGCCGGGACTTCAGGCGACGGAGGGCGCGCGGCGGCGACGCCGACGCGCAGCCAGACGCTGGTCCTGGTCGTCGACGACAACGTGGACGCCGCCAACACGCTCGCGGAGGTGCTGCGCGGCGTCGGGTATCGCGCGACCGTGGCCTACAGCGGCGAAGAGGCGCTGGCGGTCTTCGAGCGCACGTCGCCGCGCGTGGTGCTGCTGGACATCGGCCTGCCGGGGCTGTCCGGGACGGACGTCGCGCGGCAGCTGAGATCGACGCAGGGCGCCGGCCCGCTCGCGCTGATCGCGATCACCGGCTGGGGACAGCGCTCCGACCGCGAGGCCACGGCCGCCGCAGGCTTCGACGCCCACCTGGTGAAGCCGGTGGAGTTCAACGAGCTGGAGCAGGTAATGGAAGAGCTGCTCGATGCCGGGCGACTGCCCGCCGCCGATCGTCTCTGAGCGCCGTCGGGCAGTCGTCGGCTCAGCCGAGCATCGCCGCGGCGAAGACCAGCGCCACCATGCCCACCAGCAACATCGGCAGATAGAGCCCCGCGAGCACGCCGCCGCGCCAGATGCCGCCCCACCAGGTGGTGCCGTAGACGGTCCGCAGCGCGATGACGCCGTGCAGCAGGACCAGCGCGACGATGCCCGCCGCTGCGGCCGGCACGACCAGCGCCAGCAGATAGGCGGCGAACCAGCAGGCGTGCAGGTGGAGCGCGAAGACGAAATGCTCGGCGTACTTCATCCGCCGCCGCAGGAAGATCAAGGCCAGCAGGGCAGCGAAGACCGGCTGCATCAGCAGCATCGCGTACGGCGCGAGCTTGTCCAGACGCTTCTGCACCTGCACGGCGGAGCTGCTGGCCAGACGCTCGCCGACGCTGTCGAGGCGACGTTGCCATTCGCTGCAGTTGCTGCCGGGGCTGGAGCAACTGCCCTGGCGCGCCTGCGCGACGGCCTGCTCGTCGCGGGTGACGTTGAGGCCGTGATCGCCGGGCAGCAGATGCACGGCGACGAAGAACACGAAGCTGAGGCTCAGGTACAGGCGCAGCGGTTGGACGTAGCGGCGGCGACGGCCGAGGAAGTACTCGCGCGTGAGACGCCCGGGCAGGAACAGCATCGCCCACAAGGTCCGCCACAGCGGGCCTTCGAGCGCGACGTAGTGGCCGACGAATTCATGGATGAACTCGCGCATCGAAGCCGCATGCAGATGGGCTTCCTGGCCGCAATGGGGACAGAAATGCCCGCCGGGCTGCAGCGCGAGATCGCAGTTGTGGCAGGTCGCGTTGTCGGCGGCCACCGCGTGGGTCGAGGATGGGACCGAAGGAAGAGGCGTCATTGCAGGCGGCTCCGAAGTCGTCGTTGGCTCGCCGGCTGTTCACTCCCTGCCGGTCGGGCGGGCCCGATGATAGGTCGCGGACGCGGGCGGCACGGGTCGGGTTCCCCCGGGCACCGCGGCGCTGGCATGCCGGTTGCCTGTTGTCGGCGAGGGCCTCAGGAGGAGGCCGCCATCACAACAGGAGCACCGCATGTCCCTTCGTCACCTCGCTGTCGCCCTCGTCGGCGCCGCCGCCCTGCTCTCCGGCATCGGCGCCTCGGCCCAATCCGTCGGCAAGGCCTCCGACCCCGAACGGGACGTGGGTCGGGCCGCGCCCGGGCAGGACAACTCCTACTTCAACGTCACGGCGAAGAACCGCATCCCGGCGCCGCTGCTGCCGCTCAAGAAGGGCCAGTGCGTGATCTGGTATCCCGAGAAGGGCATCGCCGAACACACCGGACCGATGTCCTGCTCGCCGCTGCCCAAGGTCGAACCGGGCGGCTGGCTGATCGCGCCGTCGAAGGATCCGGTGATCCTGGAGGCGGCGGTCTATCACGCCGAGAACCCCGGCGTCGTCATCGCCCGCGGCGCCTTCGACGCCCGCACGCGTTACCTCGTGCGCACGCTGGATCCGGACAGCAAGATGGATGTGGAGAAGACGAAGGCGAAGCGCTGAAGAGCGTCAGCCTTCGCGCACCAGCCGCAACTCGACCTCCCAGTCGACATAGGCCCACTCGCGCGTCGCGCGCAGATCCCGCAGCAGCGTGTCGAAGACGGGCTCGTCCTGCGGCGCGTATTCGAACCAGGTCAGGAAGTCGAAGGGCTCCGACGTGGGCAGGTCGCGGCAGTGGTGCAAGCGGCGCGCGATCGCTGGCAGGGCTTGCAGGCCGATGGCGATGTGGCGGGAGTCCGCTTCGAAGATCCCGCGACGTTCGTCCTGGCTCAGCGCCCACCAGGCTGCGTTCTTGCGGATGGGAATCAGCGCAGCGTGGGTGGCGGCGGGACGCCCCAGGGACTCCTGCCGGCCGACCAGCGCGACCTTCTCGTCGCGCTCCACGTAGCGCTCGTTGCTCGTCACGCCGCTAAGCAGCCAATGAGCGGAAGTAGGCGTGGGCGCAGTCGGCGGAAGGAGCGTCAGACCGGCCACATCCGCGAGCGCTTCGCCGACGATCACCCGCTGATCGAGCACCTTCCAGTCGCCGCGATCGACCCCGGCGAATCGGAAGTACCGCGCGCTGTGCGATGGGGCGCCATCGATCCCACCGTCAGCATTCGCTCGTGTGCTCATCTTCATTTCTCCGTGATCAGACGCGCCGCCGCATCTCGGCGGGATAGTCGATAAAGCCCAGCGAGCGATAGAGCTCGCGGGCTTCCAGCGTGGCACCGAGGTTGAACTCGCGCACGCCCATCGCTTCGCATTGCGCCATCGCGTTGGCGACGAGCGCGCGGGCAATGCCATGGCCTCGATGTTGAGGATCGACGAAGACATTCGCGACACGCCCCATGAGTCCGTCCGGATTGGCTCGCGTCGGGCCCCAGTCCAGCAGCACGACACCTGCTCCGCCGATGACCGCGCCGTCCCGGATCGCAAGCAGGCCGATGTATCGCCCGTCGTCGATGCGAGGGGCCAGCCATTGCGCATAACCCGCGCGGCGGTGCGCGTCCTCATCGCGATAGCAGGCGTGCATGGCAATCTGGGAGGCATCCGAAGCGAGCACCGGACGTTCGCTCACGCCGTCAGTCTTCATGCTTGCTGGCCGTGCGGTACGCCGAATATCCCAGGAAGCCGGAGAAGGCCAGGATTGCCAGGACAAAGGATCCCTTGCCGATCTCCGACATGGTATTCGCGCCAATGGCGTACTGCAGTGAGAGTTGCTCAACGCCGTTGACCCACAGTCCGTAGGTCCGCACGCCGTTGTCCCCGATGACCCAGTACTTCCTGTTGGCCGGCACATAAGTGCGCACGACCATGGGGCCCTCCCGCCAACTCGGATGCACGCCGTTCACTGCCGAGCTGAAGAAGATCGGGCTGTGTCCCTGCAGCCGAAAGCTCATCGAGATGCCGGCGCTCCTTCCTTCCGGCCTGTGCGTCTCAAGATGGGTGACCACGCCTTCCACGGGAACAAAGTCCGACTCGGAGAGTGCGATCGTGTTCTCCGCGGGAAGCATCCAGAACGCGCTGCAGGCGACCACCACGCAGCCGATGGCTTGTCCGAAGAATTCAGAGCGCGCGGCGCTGTTGGCGGGAGGCAATCGCATGAACGGACTCAGGCGCTGCGGCGCGAGGTCTTCGCGGCGGCGATGGCCTTGCTTTCCTTGCGCAGCTTCGTGGAGACGGGACAGACCTGCTGCACGAAGCTCGTGAGGGTGTTGGCCAGACTGTCCTTCTGCAGGCTGTAGAAGACGAACTGGCCGCGCTTCTCGGCCTTCACCAGGCCGGCGTGCTCCAGGATCTTGAGGTGCTTGGACAAGGACGGCTTCGTCATCTCGAAGCGGCTCGCGATGTCGCCCGCCGAGAGCTCGGTCTCGGAGAGATAGGCGAGGATCTTGCGCCGCGGCGTTGACGCCAGCGCTTCGAAGACTTTATCCATGGGCGCATCTTATCCGCCGCGCCGATCGCATTCTCCAATTAGCTAGTTAGCCATTTAGCTAATTAACGGTTATGCTGATTCCCATCGCAGGAGTTCGCATGTCCGCAGATCCCCTTCCCTCCGCCTCACCCGCCGTTGACGATGTCGCCCGACGTCACACGGTCTACTACAACAGCGCCTGCCCGGTCTGCGACGCCGGCGTGTGTGCCATGCGGGCGCGCATCGACGAACACGGCGTCGAATGGGTGGACGTGCATCGGCACCCGGAGCGCCTCGCACCGCTGGGCCTCGATCTGGAAGACGTCCGGGAGCGCCTGCACCTCGTCGATGCCGACGGCAGGCTCCAGGCGGGCGCGCCGGCGCTGCTGACGACGTGGTCGCTGCAGCGCCGCTGGGGCTGGCTCCTCAAGCCGCTGGGCCTTCCCGGGCTGCGGACCCTGACCTCGTGGGCCTACATCGCCTTCGCTCGCCTTCTCTATCTCTGGAACCGCCGGCAACGGCACTGGTGATTCACTCAAGACAAGGACAACAAGATGACCACGCACACCAATTTCGATGCCGCAGAGCTCGACAAGTTCCAGGCGCTGGCTTCCCGCTGGTGGGATGCCGGATCGGAGTTCTGGCCCCTGCATGCGATCAATCCGCATCGGCTCGAATGGATCGATCGGCTGGTTTCGCTACGGGACAAGGGCGTCCTGGACGTCGGCTGCGGCGGCGGCATCCTGGCCGAATCGATGGCGCACCGTGGCGCGGACGTGCTCGGCATCGACCTCGCGGACAAGGGGCTGAAGGTCGCGATGCTGCATGCGGCGCAGAGCAAGGCCTCCGTGGCCTACCGCCACATCGCCGCGGAGGACCTCGCGAGCGAATGCCCCGGCAGTTTCGACGTCGTGACATGCATGGAGATGCTGGAACACGTCCCGGATCCCGCGCAGGTGGTGGCCGCCTGCTCGGCGCTGGCGAAGCCGGGCGGATGGGTGTTCTTCTCCACGATCAACCGCTCGCCGCTGGCTTGGCTGATCGCGATCTTCGGCGCGGAGCGGGTGCTCAAGGTGCTGCCGCGCGGCACGCACGACTATGCCAAGTTCATCAAGCCCGCCGAGCTGAAGGCGATGGCGGCTGCGGCTGGCCTGGTGCTGCGAGAGGAAAAAGGGTTGCGCTACAACCCGATCACGAGAACCTTCCGTCTCTTCGGATGGACGGGGGTGAATTACATGCTGGCGATGCAGAAGGTGTGAGAGCGCGGCTCCGTCAGACCTCGCGGACCGGACGAAGGCCAACTCCTGCGAGCCAGTGCGAAGTCACTCGCAGTTGGCCAGCTCGATGATCGCGAAGCCCTCGCGCGCAATCTCCTCGACGACCGGGTCCGGCGCGATTTCCATGTGGCAGAAGCGGCACTCTTCGGCTGACAGCTGATGCGCAGGCAAGCCTCGTGCTGCAAGGTATCTGCGGCCGAAGGCCAGCACCTGCTCCTGCTCGCGGGACGCGTCCGGCACGAGGATGTCGAAATGCATCAGGCGGCCGTCGGGACGGGTGACATAGGTGTCGAACACGGCGATCTTCATGGGGTCCACATCGGGGAAGTTTTTCGATGGCCCAGTGTGGAAGACCGCGGCGCGGCGAATGCCACTGAACGTCCAGCACCCGCATCAGATCGTCCGGGCGTTCAACGTTGTCACGGAGCGGATCTACTCGACGATCTGGTCGGCTGGCGCGTGGCCAGCCAATCGATGCGCATGCACCTGCTTCAACCCCCGCTCCAGATGACGGGTGAAAGCGACGGCGTCGAACAATCTGCCCGCCGCCCTCCCTTTCCGGACCGACTCTTTCACCTTGGCAAACGCGTCCGCGTCCCGCGCCAGTTCGATCGCCTTGGCGACATAGGCTTGCGGATCTGCGGCAATCAGGTGTTCGCAGCCGATCGCGCTCAGCACGCTCGCGGCCATGCGCGCCGGGAAGCTCTTGCCCGCCACCGTCAACACGGGGACACCCATCCACAACGCATCGCTCGCTGTGGTGCCGGCGTTGTAGGGCAGCGTGTCGAGGAACAGATCCGCGAAGGCAAGACGCTCCAGGTACGCGTCGCGCGCGACTCTCGGCGCGAAGACGATGCGCTCGGCGGAGAGCCCGCTCGCCATCGCATGCCGGCGGAGGTTGGCGGCGGCGACGGCATCCTCTTCCAGGACCCAGAGCACCGCGTGGGGCGCGCCATGCAGGATCGCCGCCCATCGCTCCCACTGCTCCGGCAGGATCTTGCAGGGGTTGTTGAAACAGCACAGGACGAACGCGTCCTGCGGCAGGCCGACGTGATCGCGGGTCAGGCCGGTCGCGGGCACCGGGCGCTGGCGATCGTTGGCCTGGTACCAGGGCAGCAGAAGCAGCCGTTCGTCGTAGAAGGACCGTGCCTCTTCCGGGATAAGGACCTTGTCCGCGATCAGATAGTCATACGCGCGCGAGCCGGACGTTCCGAGGAACCCGAGGTAGAGCAACTGGAGAGGCGCCGCCCGTGCGGCGAAGATGCCCGGTCTCGCACCGTCGGTGAATCCCGTCAGATCGATGGCGATGTCCACCTCCAGTCGCCGGCAGAGGCTCGCCACCTCCAGGTCCGAGTACGAAGCGACATCGTGGAAGACATCGAACGCCGCGCGGAGTCGATGCTGCATGGTGTCGTCCTTCGCGTGGCCATAGTTGATCGCCACCACCTCGAAGGATTCGCGGTCGTGAAGCTCGATGACTTCGGCCATCAGGTACGAGACCGGGTGGGACCTGAAATCCCGGGAGACATACGCGATCCTGAGGCGACGGGATGACCTGGGGGACTCGATGCTGTCGTCGTCAGAATGCCCTTGCCGTTGCCCTTGCCCTTGCCCTTGCGCTTGCATCCACAGCCGGGACGCGCGCTGTTGCAGCGCGGGGTCGTCCAGGACCGTCTGGACGATCAGCGGCTGGATGCGTGGCCTGCCGTCGGCGAGGTCCTGCACCAGGCGGTGCAAGCCGTCGTCCCACTGCCGCCAGTCGAAGACGTGCATCGCCGCATACAGCCGGATGCTTCGCAGCCCCTCCAGGTCCGGTTCAATCGCCAGCGCGCGATCGAAGTCCGAGATCGCTTCCGAGAACCGACGGTTCAGCAGCAGCAGGCTGCCGCGGTTGTTCAACGCGGCGACCTGTCGGTCGTCGATGTCCAGCGCCTGGGTGAAGGCCGCGAAGGCCTCGTCGGCGCAACCCAGTTCCTGGAGCAGCACGCCGCGCGAGGTGTTGACCGCGGCATCCCGCTCGAATCGCGTGCCCATCCGGCCCAGCGTTGCCAGAGCCTCCTCGCGCATGCCCGCGTCGATACGCGTCCGGACGGCCTCCCCCAGCGGCCGGGCGTCTTCGGGCATCGTGTCCGCGGCGACGTCGAAGGCCATCAACGCGGCTTCGGCCGCCCCGATCAGGCGATAGGTGAGGCCGAGTCCGAGGAAGGCCGGTCCATACGCCGGATTCATGGTGGCGAGGTTTTCAAAGGCCTGGATGGCTTCTTCGTGACGACCCGCCTCGCGCAAGGCGGTGCCCAGGTTGAAAGCGATGTCCGCGTTGTCCGGTCGCAGTTGCACCGCTGCCGCGAAACAGGTGGCCGCGCCCTCCCAGTTCAGATGCTCGGCGAGCAGCGCGCCCAGTCGCGTGTAAGGCCGCCAGTCATCGGGAAACCGCTGCGTGGCCTGGTGCAGAGCGTCCGCCGCACCGGCGGCATCGCCCAGCCTCTGCCGGACTGATGCCAGCAGCACGAACACTTCAACCGTCGCATCGCCGGCGCGCGCCGCCTCGTCGAGGACGGTCCGGGCTTCGGCCAGCTTGCCTTGCTGCGCCAAGGCGCCGCCACGTGCCGCACGCGTGGACAAGGCGCCGGGCACCCGACCACGAACATTGCGCTGCGCACCCCGCGCCCCTTTCGAGCTCATCGCGTTCGCGCCTTGCTTGAGTGACTCACCCGGAAGGACATGCCGGCGAAGAGAACCAGTGCTGCCACGATCTTCATCACACGCCTCCCGTTGTTGCGTTCAATTCCTCCAGCACCCTCAGCGCGATCGCACCGGCGCCGGCGCCGAATCCCCTGTTTTGCGACGACAGGTTCTGCTCGTCCGTCACGTCGTTCCACTCGACGTCGCCCTCGACAACGAGGTGCCGGGCATCCGTCTCCATTTCGAAGCGGATGAAGCGGACCTCCGAGGTGAGCAGTTGACCGAACAAGCGAGGCATGCCGGGGAAGTCGATCTCCAAGCGGATCACGATCGCCCGATCGCAGTCCACGCCACGCTCTTGCGCCACCTGGCGCAATGCCACCGGCCACGGGGTCGCGCGCCAATGACTCGCGATGTCCCGGATCCGGAACTTCGCGAGCGCATTCTGCTGCTGGACGTTCTGCTGTCTCGACATGGTCAATGGTCGCCGGGCAGGACTTCCACCGATTCGCAGATCACGAACTTGCGGTCGAGCGTCAGGACCATCTTTGTGCCTGGCAGCGAATGTGAAGCCACCGTGCGAACGGTCAGGAGAGGGCTGACAGCCGCCGCCACGGCCTCCATCGCGACGTGGGGGCCGTGGGCCAACAGGCCGTAGCCTCCGGTCAAGTGACCGCGCAGCACCTCGGGTGAGCCGTTCAGATAGGTCGCGGGATCTCTCCAGCCACGCAGCTCCTTTGAGAGCACCGCGTGGGCGAGATAGAACACCTGTTCCGGCGATGCCGGGGCGGAGGAAAAGAACAATTGCGACTGCGGTCCCTGATGGTCCAAGAGCAGGACATGGTCCTTGGACTGATTGATCGATCCGAAATGACCTACGGCGACATTGAATTCCTTGGGCTGCAAGCACCTGAGCTCGAAGCGCTGCAGTCCTTCCGGCAGAAGAAGGCTGTCGTATTCAATCTGCAGACGAAGACCGCCCGCGTCGTCCAATGACACCGCCCTCAAGCAGGCATCAAGGTCTTCATGCACCGTGTCGATGAGCGTCTTCAGTTCCATGCCCGATAGCCTAGCCCAATGCATCTGGTCGCATGTCAGCGATCGCGCCAGCTCAGGACGTACTCGGATCGACCTGCTCCACCAGCGCCTGCCTCCATTCCCTCGGCGACTTCCCCACCCGCTGCGTGAAGACGCGCGACAGCGCCGAGGCATTCGCGTAGCCGAGCTGATCGGCGATCTGCTTGATCGAGCGGCCCAGCCGCAGCTGCTCCTGCGCCAGGCTCAACCGCCAGTCGGCGAGGTACGCCGCCGGCGTCTGCCCCACCAGCTCGCGGAAACGCGCCGCGAAGGCGCTGCGCGACATGCCCGCACGCTCCGCCATACGCTCCAGCGACCACGCCTCGCCCGGCGCTTCGTGGACCGCCGCGAGCGCAAGCGCGACGCGCGGGTCCGACAGGCCCGTCACGAGACCCGGTTGCACGCCCGCCTCCACCGGATGATCGATGAGCCAGCGCAGGAGCTGGATCAGCACAACCTCGAAAAGGCGGTCCGCCAGGACGCGTTGACCGCAGCGCAGCCGCTCGGTCTCCGAGAACAGCAGCTGCAGCGACATCTCCAGTCCCTCCACGCGCGCCAGCGGGAGCAGCACCAGCGGCGGCAGCGCGCGCACCAGCGGGTTGAGCGGACCACCGTCGAACTCCAGTTCCGCGCAGGTGAAGTCGGAGCCCTCACGCGGCGGATTGCGGAACTCGTGCGCGACCGGACGCGGATAGAAGAGCAGCGAGGGCTCGTCCACGCGCAGCTTGCGCGGCAAGCCCGCGCTCGCAGGGTGGCGCAGCTCCATCTCGCCACGCTTCATCACATGCAGGAAGCCCCGGCCCGGCAAGGGATCGAAAGGGTTCACCCCGCACAGCGGCCCGACGTGGAACAGCCGCGCACGAACGCGGAAGTGCTCCAGCAACGAAGACAGGCGGTCGATCGGCGGAAGCGATGCGGTCGATGAATCGGACTTTGCAGCCATGGACGTTTGGATGCGTTTGATGGATGAAACGCGGCCAATGGTACTCCCGCGAGGACCACACTGACGTCCAGCAGCAGACGAACACCACGCCACTGCCTGACGTCTCCAACGACGTCATCGCCATCCACCGACATCCACCGACATCAACCGCTGAAAGGAAACACCATGTCCACCACTTCCCGCGTCGCCCTCGTCGATCCCAAGCAAGCACAGGGCGACGCCAAGGTCGCGCTCGACCAGATCCAGGCCGCCTTCGGCGCCACCCCGGCGATGTTCCGCGCCGTGGCCAACTCGCCGGCCGCCATCAAGAGCCTGTGGGGCAGCTTCGGCGCACTGGGCGGCGGCGTGATCCCCGCCAAGCTCGGCGAGCAGATCGCCGTCGCCATCGCCGATCGCAACGCCTGCGAGTACTGCCTGGCCGCGCACACCGCGCTGGGTCGCAAGGCCGGCGCCACCTCCGACGAGATGGCCGCCGCGCAAATGGGCGAATCCGCCGATCCGAAGACCGCCGCCGCGCTGCGCTTCGCGCTCAAGGTCGTCAACGACCGCGCCCAGGTCAACGACGCCGACGTGCAATCGCTGCGCGATGTCGGCTTCGACGACGGCGCCATCGTCGAGATCCTCGCGCACGTCGCGCTCAACCTCTTCACCAACTACGTCAACGTCGCCTTCGCCGTGCCGGTCGACTTCCCGTCGGTGAAGCTGCGCCGCGCCTGAGCGCGCAGCCCCGACCGGCCCGCGCCCGTCGCAGGTCGGTCGGTCAAGGCAAGGCGGCGACGGGCCGGCGTGGCACATCCCTTGCAAACCCGCGAGGCATGCCCACGTCGACCGCCCTGCCCCCTCCCGCCGCGACCGCCGTTGCGGTCGACGACCAGGCCTCGCCCGACGAGGCCGCCCGCCGTCTCGCGCTGCTGCTGGCCAGCACCGGCGAGGGGATCTTCGGCATCGACATGGACGGGCGATGCACCTTCGTGAATCGCGCCGCCTGCGACACGCTGGGCTGGCGCACCGACGAGGTGCTCGGGCGCAACATGCATGCGCTCATCCATCACTCGCATGGCGACGGCAGCGGCTATCAGGAGTGCGACTGCCCCATCTTCAACGCCTTCCGCCGCGGCGATCCCTGCCGCATCGACGACGAGGTCCTCTGGCGCGCCGACGGCAGCGCCTTCCCGGCTGAGTACTCCAGCTACCCGCTCTTCGAGCACGGCCAGGTCCAGGGCGCCGTGGTCACTTTCGTCGACATCTCCAAGCGCAAGCTCGCCGAGGAGCAGCTGCGCGCCAGCCACGACCAGCTCGAACGCCGCGTCGCCGAGCGGACCTCGCAGTTGCGCGAGCTCGCCCATCACCTCGAAGCCGTCCGCGAGACCGAACGCAAGCGCATCGCGCGCGAGATCCACGATGAACTCGGCTCGCTCCTGGTCGCGCTGAAGATGGACGTCAACTGGCTGGAACGCCGCGTCGGCGACAACGTCCAGCGCGACGCCATGGTCGCGAAGTGCCACCGTATGGGCGGTCTCGTCGACACCGCCGTCGACGCGGTCGGCCGCATCATCACGGACCTGCGCCCCAGCATCCTCGACCACCAGGGCCTCTGGGCTGCCCTGGAATGGCAGGCGCAGGAGTTCCAGCTCGCCGGCAGCGACGAGCGCGAGGTTCGCTTCCGTATCTTCGTCGCCGCCGACGTCGTCCCGCCCGAGGGCGGGCTGGCGATCGCGGTCTTCCGGATCTTCCAGGAGGTGCTCTCCAACGTCGCCCGCCACGCACAGGCCTCGCGCGTCGACATCCGCATCGACGTCGACGCGCCGCCGCATCCGGTGCTCTACCTGCAGGTCAGCGACGACGGCATCGGCGCGCGCGACGAGGCGCTCAACGACGCGCGCAGCTACGGTGTGCTCGGCATGCGCGAGCGCGCGGCGCAGTTCGGCGGACGGCTCGGTATCGCCAGCGCGCCGGGGCGCGGCACGACGGTGCGGCTGGTCATGCCGCTCGAAGGCGCATCGCCGGAGGGCGTCTCGTCATGACGATCCGCGTGCTGATCTGCGACGACCATCGCATCGTCCGCGAGGGCATCAAGCAGATCCTCGCCGAGGCCAGCGACCTGCGCGTGATGGGCGAGGCGGCCAACGGTCCCGAGGCGATCCAGCAGGTCCGCGCGGGTTCGGCGGCCGACGCCGGGCCCGACGTCGTCCTGCTGGACATCGCCATGCCGCAGCGTGACGGGCTCGACATCCTCAAGGCGCTGCGCAGCGAGTTTCCGAAGCTGCCGGTGCTGATGCTCTCCACCTACCCGGACCGGCAGTACGCGGTGCGCAGCCTCAAGCTGGGCGCGGCGGGCTACCTCAACAAGAGCGCCGACAGCGAGCAGATGATCGATGCCGTGCGCACGGTCGCCAAGGGACGCCGCTTCATTACGCCCAGCGTCGCCGAACATCTGGCTGCTGCCATCGGCGACGGCTTCGCCGCGGATGACGGCGTGCCGTTGCATGAGGTGCTGTCGCACCGCGAGCATCAGGTTTTCCAGATGCTCGTCGCAGGACGGAGCGTCGGCGAGATCGCCGAGCAGCTCGTCCTGTCCTCCAACACCGTCTCAACCTACCGCGCTCGCATCCTGGAGAAGACCGGTGTGCGCAACGATGTGGAGTTGACGCTTTTCGCCGTGAGGCGCGAGTTGCTCGCGCCTTGAGACCCGCCGTGTAGTTCCAGCCCTACACAAGAACCACGACGCGCACGATGCCGCGATCGTCTGCGCCTTCCTAGAGTGGAGTCCTCCGTCCACCGACCTGGAAAGCAGCGATGAGCGACCTCCGCCACGACCCTTACGACGCTGATCGACCGTTGCTGATGCGCTGCGCGTGCGGACGGCATGGCAGCGAGGCTGAGCATGCGCGCGAGCTGGACCGTGACCGCGCTGCGGCAACGTTGCGCCGGCGTGCCGATGCGATGGACATGACGGACATCGAGGCCGAGTCCAACCAGTTCGTCGAAGCCGCCTTGGTGAAGGCGCTGTTCCCGCAGGACGCGCTTCGGCGTCGTTTCCTGCGCGCCGTCGGTCGAGGCAGCGCGATGGCCGCCATCGGCAGCGTGCTGCCGATCGCCCCGCTGCAGGCGATGGCGCAGGAGCGCGGCGCGCTCGAGAAAAAGGATCTCAAGATCGGCTTCATCCCGATCACCTGCGCGACGCCGCTGATCATGGCGCACCCGCTGGGCTTCTACGCCAAGCAGGGTTTGAACGTCGAGGTCGTGAAGACCGCCGGCTGGGCGCTGATCCGCGACAAGATGATCAACAAGGAGTACGACGCCACGCACTTCCTGAGTCCGATGCCTCTGGCGATCAGCCTCGGCCTGGGCGCGACGGCCACGCCGATGAACGTGGCGACGATCCAGAACACCAACGGCCAGGCGATCACGCTGGCGATGAAGCACAAGGACAAGCGCGATCCGAAGTCGTGGAAGGGCTTCAAGTTCGCCGTGCCCTTCGAGTACTCGATGCACAACTTCCTGCTGCGCTACTACGTGGCGGAAGCGGGACTCGATCCCGATCGCGACATCCAGATCCGCGTCGTGCCGCCGCCGGAGATGGTGGCCAACCTGCGCGCGGGCAACATCGACGGTTTCCTCGGTCCTGATCCGTTCAACCAGCGCGCCGTCTTCGAGGAGGTCGGCTTCCTCCACATCCTCTCCAAGGAGCTGTGGAACGGCCATCCCTGCTGCGCCTTCGGCACCAGCACGGAGTTCATCCAGAAGAATCCGAACACCTTCGCGGCGCTGTACCGCGCCGTGCTGACCTCCGCCGCGATGGCGCGCGAGGCGCGCAACCGCGAGCTGATCGCCAAGGTCATCGCACCGCAGGCCTACCTCAACCAGCCGGAGACGGTGATCGCGCAGGTGCTCACCGGCAAGTTCGCCGACGGTCTCGGCAATGTGCGCGTCGTGCCGGACCGCGCCGACTTCGACCCCATCCCCTGGCAGAGCATGGCCGTGTGGATGCTCACGCAGATGAAGCGCTGGGGCTATCTGAAGGGCGACGTGAACTACAGGCAGATCGCGGAGAAGGTCTTCCTGCTCACCGACGCGAAGAAGCAGATGAAGGCGCTCGACCAGGCCGTGCCGGACGGCGCGTATCCGAAGTTCAGCATCATGGGCAAGACCTTCGATCCCGCGCAGCCCGATGCCTACGTGGCCGGATTCGCGATCAAGCGTGCTTGAGCGGAGATCGTCGATGACTTCGCTGAACGCGCGCGCCGCCCTGCTCTCGCTGCTGCTCTTCGGGCTGCTGATGGGCATCTGGCACCTGGCGACGATGAGCGCCGGGACCACCTCGTCCACGACCTCCGCCGGAGCCCCGGCGATGACGCCCGAGCAGATCGAATACGCGAAGCTGATGGGCAAGCCGGTGTCCGCCGACGGTGGAGGGAGCGCCTCGTCCGTGGCGACGAAGAGCGGCTTCCCCACGCTCGCGCAGATGGGCGCCACCGTCGTCCACCACCTCGCCGACCCGTTCTACGACAAGGGGCCCAACGACAAGGGCATCGGGCTGCAACTGGTCTACTCGCTGGGACGCGTCGCGCTGGGCTACCTGCTCGCGGCGCTCGTCGCCATCCCGCTGGGCTTCGCGATCGGGATGAGCCCGCTGATCCACCGCGCGCTCGATCCCTTCATCCAGGTGCTCAAGCCGATCTCGCCGCTGGCGTGGATGCCGCTGGCGCTCTACACGATCAAGGACTCCGCGGCGAGCGGCATCTTCGTGATCTTCATCTGCAGCGTCTGGCCGATGCTGATCAACACGGCCTTCGGCGTCGCCGGCGTGCGCAAGGAGTGGCTCAACGTGGCGCGCACGCTCGAAGTCCGGCCGCTGCGCCGCGCCCTCGAAGTCATCCTGCCCGCCGCCGCGCCGACCATCCTCACCGGCATGCGCATCAGCATGGGCATCGCCTGGCTGGTGATCGTCGCGGCGGAGATGCTGGTCGGCGGCACCGGCATCGGCTACTTCGTCTGGAACGAGTGGAACAACCTCAGCATGCCCAACGTGGTCTTCGCGATCCTCGTGATCGGGCTCGTGGGCATGGCGCTGGACGGGCTGTTCGCCCGCGCGCAGAAGGCGGTGACCTATGCGGATTGATCCCATGGAACACGGCGCCGCGGCGGCGGTCGATGCCGCGCCCGTGCTGGTGCGCGTCGAAGGCCTGGCCAAGCGCTACGGCGACACGACCATCTTCGAGGACGTCAACTTCACGCTGCGCCAGGGCGAGTTCGTCTGCATCGTCGGTCACAGCGGCTGCGGCAAGACGACGATCCTCAACACCCTCGCCGGCCTGGAGCGGGCGAGCGACGGTCACGTCATCGTCGACGGTCGCGAGGTCGTGGGACCGGGTCTTGACCGAGGCGTCGTCTTCCAGGGCCATGCGTTGATGCCCTGGCTCACCGTGCGGCAGAACATCGCCTTCGCGGTGCGCAGCAAGTGGCCGGATTGGTCGAAGGCGCAGGTCGACGAACAGGTCCGCAAGTACGTGGCCCTGGTGAGTCTGACGCCGGCGCTCGACAAGAAGCCGAGCCAGCTCTCCGGCGGCATGAAGCAGCGCGTCGGCATCGCCCGCGCCTTCGCGATCGAGCCGCGGATGCTGCTGCTCGACGAGCCCTTCGGCGCGTTGGACGCGCTCACGCGCGGCACGATCCAGGACGAGCTCCTCAAGATCTGCGCCGCGACGCGGCAGACGGTCTTCATGATCACGCACGACGTCGACGAAGCCATCCTGCTCGCCGACCGCGTGATGCTGATGTCGAACGGCCCGAATGCGCGGGTCGCCGAGATCGTCGTGAACACGATGCCCCGCTCGCGCCAGCGCGCCACGCTGCACCACGATCCCCAGTACTACCCCATGCGCAACCACCTGATGGACTTCCTGGTGGAGCGCAGCCATCCCCTCACCCCTGCCAGGAGCAACGCATGAGCCGACTCGACGTCACCGAAAAGATCATCGCCACCAAGGTGGCCAAGGGCCTGAAGTGGTCCGACGTGGCCGAGGCGGTCGGTCTGAGCAAGGAGTGGGTCACGGCCGGGTGCCTCGGCCAGATGACCTTCGACGACGCGCAGGCCGCGACGCTGGCGGGGATCTTCGACCTCACCGAGGCGGAGACCCAGTGGCTCAAGGTCGTGCCCTACAAGGGCAGCCTGCCGACTTCGGTGCCCACCGATCCGCTGATCTACCGCTTCTACGAGCTGATCAGCGTCTACGGCACGACGTTCAAGGAACTCATCCACGAGGAGTTCGGCGACGGCATCATGAGCGCGATCGACTTCCGCATGGACCTGCAGCGCGAACCCAACCCGATGGGCGATCGCGTCAGCATCGTGATGAGCGGGAAGTTCCTGCCGTACAAGACGTACTGAGGCGTCAGTCGGCGCGCAGGGCCGTCACGGTCCTGCGGGCGGTCGACGCCGCCGTTCTGCGCCAAGCCACGAGGACGAAACGGCGCAGCACGTAGCCCCAGGGGACGGCCAGGGCAAACGCGGGCGCCGCCAGGAAGATGTAGGTCAGTTCCTCCGCAGAGGAGCCGGCCAGCCGCCCGGCCTGCCACAGCGGGTAAGCGACCACGGCCAGCCACAGCGTCTTGTAGAAGATCATGAAGAGCACCACGGGCAGCATCCGCAGCGGATGCAGCAGCCCGAGCAGCGACAACGTGCCGTAGGCGGCCCACACGCAGACGGCCATCGCGCGATACGGCTCCCAGTCGCCTTGATGCTGGAAGATCGAGGTCCAGGCGGTGAACGCCATCAGGCTGCACATCAGCAGGTAGATCACGCGCAGGCAGGCGACCTGGACCGGACGCACGCCGTCGTGGCGCGCGGGGTCGCTGGTGAAGAAGGTCTTGAGAGTCATGGGAGCGGTCCTCGGAGCGTGGTTGCTTTTCTTCAGGCCGATCCGGAACCGCAATCGACGCGGAGCCAATGTTCCACGCCGGGCACGTCCCCGCGAGCTGAAGCCGATGGTCCGCCGTCCCGGCGGGATGAAACGCAGGCGAGGCCGATGGGGCGTTGTGCTGCCGGTTGGACAATGTCGCCAAGACCCTCATCGGTGAGACGCATGACGCGCTGGAAGATTCGAAGTTGTTTGGCCACGGCGCTTGCCGTCATCGCAGGCGCTGCTGGCGCCGATACGGGCAATGCCGTCGATGCAGCGCGGATCTTTGACGGCTACGAGGCTTTCTACGCGACGCTGCCGGATCCGCTGTTCACTGCGGGCGATGCGCGCAAGCGCAGTGCCGAAGGACCTGGGCAGCCTGCTGGGGACTTCTGGAAGTGGAGCGCGCAAGGGAGGCGCCACGTGCTTGCGCTCAAGGGTCCGGATGCGGTTGTCGATGGCCGTCGCCTGCCGGCGTCGCGCGCACGACGGTTCGACGGTGAAGGCCTCGCCCCCGCCCTGGGGCGATCGGCCACGGTGTATGCGAACGACGAGGCCGTGTGCATCGAGGGCGTGCCGGCCAGTGCCAGCGGCACCGCCGTCCGCCATGTGCGGGTGACGCTGATCACGCGGCCCTACGGTGCTGCCGCGAAGCGCTTCGAACTTCCGAGCCTGTTCGCGAGTTGCCTGGGCCTGACCCGCATCCGAAGGGACGTCACCACGGGCATCGCCGCAGGCATCGGTTTCTTGCGCGTGAGCTACCGGTGGCCGGAAAACGCACCAGCGCCGGAAGGCGTGACGTTCGAGGCCTTCGGGTTGAAAGGCCATGCCTTCATTCCCATGCCGCACACCATCGCAGCGACTTTCGTCGAGACCGGGAACGTCTACCGGTTCACGACGCCTTGAAGCAGCGGCCCCGAATCACGCTACTTCGCCAACAGGTCGATCGCGTCGTCACGGCTGCCGGCCCTCAGCCGGTTCACATGCAACGCGACCAGCCTGTCCTCCGGACGGCTCGTCGCCAGGACCTCGAACGCTGCGAGTGCCTCATCGCTGCCATCGCGCATCAGCGCGAAGGCGTGCGCGTAGTCGAGGTCCGCTTCGACGGAACCTCCGTCCGCCGCCAAGGCCTCGTGAACCCTCAGGTAGGACGAGCGCCCTGCCAGCCGCAAGCGCCCGATGGGTCGTGTCACGGCGCCCGGGCAGCCCCGCAGCGTCTCCTCCGAGACGCAGAGCGAGGTCCCCAGGAACTTGTTGGCGCCTTCCAGACGTGCAGCCGTGTTCACCGGATCCCCCAGGGCGCGGTAGTCGAAGAGCGTCGCTCCGCCGAAGTTGCCCACGGTCACTTCGCCGCTGTGCACGCCGATGCGCGTGTCGCAGAACGCGATGCCCTGCCGCCCCAGCACGTCGACATGCTCCCGCGCGAACGCCTGCATCTCCAGTGCGCAACGCAGCGCGCGCGCTTCGTGGTCGGCCTGCGGCACGGGCGCGGAGAACATGATCGCGACCGCGTCTCCCACGATGCGGTCCAGCGTGCCGTCGTGCTTGAACGCGATGGCGATCATCCGGTCGAGGTAGGTGTTCAGCACCGACACCGCGACCGCCGGATCCATCGATTCCATCCTCGCCGTGAAGCCCTGCAGGTCGGTGAACACGAAGCTGCACCGCTGGCGACGACCGCCCAGCTCCAGCGCCTGCGGGTTCGCGACCAGGTAGTCGATCAGGTTGGGCGAGACGTATCGCGAGAACGTCGTCTGCATCCAGCGCTGGCGTCGCTCCGCCCACCGATGACGCATCAGCATGGTCGGGGCGAACACGAGCGCCATCGCGAGCACGGGCGCACCCGGATCCAGCAGCAGACGTTCGAAGCGGAAGGACGTCCATGCCCCCAGTCCGATCGCACCCACGAGCCCCAGGAACAGGAGACTCGACCGACCCGGACGCGCCCTCATCGCGACGATCCCCACCGCGATGCAGCCGAGCAACGCGACGATCGCCTCCGTGGCGGGCACCCAGCCGGGTCTGCGCAGTTGTTGGCCGGACACGATCTGCTCCAGCGCCTGCGCATGAACCTCGACGCCCGGGATGACGCCTCCGAGCGGGCTGAACCGAAGATCCAGCAGGCCTTGCGCCGACGTCCCGATCAGGACGAGGCGACCCTTCAGCGACGCCGGCGGAACGCGCCCCTCCAGCAACTGCCACGCCGGCAGGTAGCGCTCGGCCTGCGGACGCGCGAAGTGCATCCACAGGGCGCCGGTCTGATCGGTGTCGATCCGATGCCCGCCGATGCGGAGGTCGACGACACCGCCCGCGTCCGCGGCGCTGTGGACGACGTAGGCGTCCGCGCCGGCAGCCAGGCGCAACGCCTCCGCGGTCAGCGATGGCACCGGCCGCCCCTGCAGGCTGAACAGGAGCGGCACGCGGCGTACGACGCCGTCCACATCCGGCATGAAGGTCATCGCGCCCTGCCCCGCCGCGGCCAGCTGCAGGTCGCGGAGATTGGATACGCTGCTGGAGAACGCCGGCACCGAACGGGTCGGCTCGCCGCCGACGGCGATGAAGCCGGCCTTGGACAGCAATGTCCCGCCGGCGGCCTGCGCTGCGTCGCCCCCCAGCCGCGGCCCGGTCAGCGCGACGCCGAGGGCGACCCGCCCGCTTCGCAGCGCCTGCGCCAGCGACTGGTCGGGATCATCGGAAGCGTTGCCTCCCGTATCGGCGCGCGTCTGCCCCTCCGGTTCGGGAAACATGATGTCGAGCGATACGGACGCGGGTTCGAGCTGCTGCGCGGCGTCCAGCAGGCGCGCCACCTGGGCCCGGGACCACGGCCATTGCCCGAAGCGTCTCAGGCTCTCCTCGTCGATGTCGACGATCCGCACGGACGGCGCCAGATAGGGTCGCGGGTACCAGCGCTGGAACTGGTCGAACACGGCGTTGCGCGCCACGCGCAACGGGACAGGATCGTGCACGAGCAGCGTCATCGCCGCCAGCATCGCCACGATCGGCACCAGCCAGGCCACGCGCGGCAGGCGGGCGCCGGTCTCAGCCATGGGTGCCGGCAGCCTGGTAGGCGCTCGCGTCCTCCACGTCGATCTGCGACGGGTCCAGGTGCTTGCGCGCGAACTCGAGATAGACGCCCGAGGTCAGGAAGAGGTTGAAGATGTCCGGATCGACGTGCGGCCCCGCCATCCGCTGCAAGACTGCCAGGGCCTCGGACAGCTTCTTGGGCTTCTTGTACGGCCGGTCCGACGCCGTCAGCGCTTCGAAGATGTCGGCCACCGCCATGATGCGGCTCGGCACGGACAGCCGGTCGGGTCCGAGCCGACGCGGATAGCCCTTGCCGTCCATGCGCTCGTGATGCGTGCCGGCGTACTCCGGCACGCGGCGCAGGTGCTTCGGGAACGGCATCTGTTCGAGCATGGTGACCGTGTGCACCATGTGCTCATTGATCTTGTAGCGCTCCTCCGGCGTCAGCGTCCCGCTGCGCACGCCGAGGTTGTGCAGCTCGCCCCGGTTGTAGAGATGTTCCGGGACGTCCATGCGGAAGCCGTAGGCAGGATCCGGCCGGTCTTCCGCCGGCCGCGGCACGATGTCGCGCAGGCGGTCCGACAACAGAGGTTCGCTGCAGGGCAGCTCGGCTGCGGCCTCGCCGCTGCGGCTGGCCAGCTCCGCCCCCGACAGGCCGAGACGGTCGTCGAAGTGCCTCGTCCAGCGGCGGGCGCCGACGCGATGCAGTCGATCGACCGCCTCATCGTCCATCGTCTCCGTGCCCACGTTGCACTTGGCCACGAATTCGAAGTCCTCCTCCAGCTGCGCGAGCGAGGTCTCATGCGCCGCCTGCGCCTGCGCAGTCCACTTGTCGTCCAGACGCGCCTGCAACGCGGCGATCTCCAGGTCCCGCCGCAGGACCTCGAAACGCATCCGGACCTCATGGATGCGGTTGTGGATGGTCTCCAGCTTGGTCGCCTTGTCGATCACGTACTCGGGCGTCGTCACCTTGCCGCAGTCGTGCAGCCAGGCCCCGATGCGGAACTCCTCCCACTCTTCCTCGGACCGGAAGGCGAAATGCCTGAGCGGTCCGTCGGTGGCGTCGCTCGCCGCCCGCGCCAGCATGATCGCCAGCTCCGGCACGCGCTCGCAATGGCGGCCGGTGTAGGGGCTCTTCGCGTCGATCGCGTTCGCCAGCACGCGGATCAGGCTGCCCATCAGGTCCTTCTGCGACTCCACCAGCGACAGGTTGTCCAGCGCCACCGCCGCCTGCGCCGCGATCGCCTCCACCAGGGTCACCGTCTCGGGATCGAACGGCACGATGGCGCCGGTCGCCGGATCCAGCGCGTTCATGAACTGCAGCACCCCGATCGGCGCGCCGCCCCGCGGGGCGATCGGGACCGTCAGCATGGACACGGTGCGATACCCCGTCGCGACATCGAAGGCGCGCGTGCCGGTGAGGTCGAACCGGCTCTCCGCATACACGTCGTCGATCAGCACGGCGCGGTTGTGCAGCACCGTGTAGACGGAGACGAAGTTCTCGTTGGGACGGCCGGTGTGCTCGTGGTACAGCGGGATCTGCTGGGAAGGCAAGGGATCGCTGCGGGTGCGCAGCTCGAAGCGCAGCGTCTGCTGTTCCGTCACCATGTACATCGTGGCGCCGTCGCAATGCAGCAGCCGGCGGCCTTCGCCGAGCAGCTGCTGCAGCAGCGCCTGCCGGTCCCGGCTCATGGACATCATGATGCAGGTCTCGATCAGGCCCTTGAGCCGGACCGCGTCGACGGAGCGTCGGGAGTGGCGGGGGTCGGGTGAGGTCATCGGTTCAACGCTTGAAGATGATCACGCCCGACACATTGCCGATGCGGCTGTCGAAGCCGTAGGCCACGCCGGCCCGCGTGCCCGCCGCGCCCGCGATCTGGCCGATCACCGAGACGTTGTTGCCCAGGCTGCCGGTGCATCCGCCCAGGCATCCGGACCCGGTGCTGGAGATCAGCGAGACGCCGGAGAAGCCGGACGCCGAGGTCTGCGTCGCCACGCCCACCAGCGAGAAGGTCTGGCCCGCCACCGGCACCGTGAGCGAGTAGCTCGCCTTGCCGCCGAGCTGCAGCTGCAGCGACGCGTTCAACGACCCGCCGGCACCGTTCACGACGCCGACGGCCACCAGCTTGCCGTCGGATTGCACCGTCGGCGCGGTGGATGCCATCGACGAGAAGGTGCCGTTCACCGGCCCCGTCGGTGTCTCCGCGATGGCGAAGTAATGCAGGGTGGACAGGTTGCCGTTGCCGACGCCCTTGCCGTTGGAGGTGCCCTTGACCTTGCTCTGGCCGTCGGTCCAGCGTCCCCAGCCGATGACGCCGTCGACGCCGACATCCGTCGGCCGGCCCTTCTCGAGCATCGATTTGCCGGTCCCGGGGTTGTCCGCGTCCAGCAGGCCGCCCGTCGGGTTGAAGTGCGCCTTGGCCTGCGTCAGTCCGGAAGCGACTTCGCCCTTGTCGGTGCTCCACACCAGACCGAGCGTGACGTTGCCGTCGGGCAGCGGCAGCGGCATCGGCCCCGGTCCGGGGCCCGGCCCCGTTGGCGGTCCGGGCGGCGCCGGAGGCGCTGGAGGCGCTGGAGGCGTCGGTGGAGGCGGCGGCCCAGACGGGCTCGGTGCCGGTGCCGGTGCCGGCGACGGCGATGGCGATGGCGATGGCGATGGCGATGGCGATGGCGACGGCGACGGCGACGGCGACGGCGACGGCGACGGCGAAGGCGAAGGCGAAGGCGATGGTGATGGCGACGGCGACGGCGACGGCGAAGGCGAAGGCGAAGGCGATGGCGATGGCGAAGGCGAGGCCGCGGGAGGCGCCACCACCACGATCGGCGCGTTCTGGCCGCCTGCGCCGGCGCCGGAAGGGGCTCCGACGGGCGCGGAGCCCGGCAGCGGAGGCAAGGCGTCCTCGTCCACCGGCGCGCTGCCTCCCGGTCCGGGTGCCGCGGCGACAGGCGGCGTCATGATCGCGACCAGGAACTGCGACACCTGCTCGCCCGAAGACGGCGTGTTGCGCACGGCGGGGACTTCCGCGGCGGGCTTCGCCGCTTCCGCCGGGGTGTCCGCGACGGCGACCGCGCCCGCGTTGGCCGGCTGCAGGAGCACCAGCGGTTTCACGCTGACCGCGGGCTTCACGGACCGGTTGGGCGTCAAGGCCGTGAAGCCCTTGGGCACGTCGACGCAACCGCCGTCGTTGCAGACCGCCACGCGGCCGCCGATGACGCCCACCTCCAGGGCGCCGTCGCCGCCGACGGCCGCCGTGTACTCGGTCCCGCGGATCCCGATGGTGCCCGACGGCGTGTCGAGCCGGTACTCCTCGGCGCGCGGATGGCCGATGCTGCCGCTGATCGTGCGCAGCGCACCGCGGACCAGGCTCATGAAACCGCGCTCCTCACCGTCCGGTGCATTCGCCACGCGGTAGTCGTCCAGTCGCAGCGTCGTCTGCTCGCTGAGCGCCATCATCGCGCCGTCGACCATGCGCAGCTGCACGCGTCCCTTGCCCGTCTGCACGGTCTCGCCGGATTCGACCTGGGCCCCTGTCTTGAGCTCGCGCACCTCGCCCTTGGCGGACACCGCGCGCACCTCGCCGCTGGAGAACAGCACGGTCGCCGACGGGCTCGACCAGGCCAGCCCGGAGACCGCGCACAGCGCGGCCGTCGCCACCAGACGGCGCAGGCCGGGCCCGGAGGCGGTGCCGACGCGACGGTCGGAGGGACGTCGTGCGTCGAGGGTCATGGGAAGCTCCTGTGGAGGGTGATCTGGAAGGTCGTGCGCACGTAGTCGTAGAGGACGACGTTGGACGCGGCGCGCGTGAAGCGCAGCTGGCCGGTGAGTTCCCACCGGTCGGCGACCCGGTAGCGCAGACCGGTGGACACGTCCTTCTGCCGGTCGCGCCGGGCGGTGTCGAAGAACGGCTCCTCGCCGCCGTAGCGTCGATCTTCGAATTGCGCGTCGCCGACCAGGTCGAGCTTGTCGGTCAGGCGCCGTTCAACGCCGATCCGCACGCCGCGCCCGCGATGCCCGAAGGATGCGAAGTCGGCGTCGGTGTCTTCCCGCGCGACGTAGACGCTGGCGTACGCGAGCGTCGCGCCGCTGCCGAAGCTGCGCGCCAGACCCAGGCCCAGCACCGACCGGTCGTTGTCGCGGCCGACCTCGCCGGGGAAGTCCTGACGCGACCACTGGCCGAAAAGACTGCCCTGGAAGTTCTCGTCGAACTGCGACTGCCACTGCGCGGTCACGCCGCCGACATCGCGGTAGCGCCGCGATCCGACGCGGGCGGAGCCGGCCTGCAGCGCGAGGGTCTGGCTCTGGGAGCCCGCCGTGTGACGGACGCCGGCGGTCGCGTCGGCCAGCACCGTGTCCATGTCGTGGACGTCGCGATTGGCCGTGTGGCGGAGGTTGGCGGCGACCATGAGGCTCCAGTCCGTCGCCAGCGGCAGCTCGGCGAGCGCGCCGGCCGCGACGCTTCCGAAGAGTGCCCCCTGACGTCGGTTCTCCGGCGCGGTCTGGAAGAGGATGCCGCCGAACGCGGGGATCGCGAATTCCCCCTGGTTGGTCGCGCTGTTGACGTTGCTGTCATGGCCGGCGCCGACTTCCACATAGCCGGACACCCGCGTCCCACGCCGCGGGACGACCTGGTCGACCACGCCCAGCACGCGATCGATGGCGGCGGCGGCCTCGGGCGGCGTGTCGCCGGCGCGCGCGAGCAGCAGCTGCTCACGCGCCCGTCCGGCATCGCCGGCAGCCAGGTAGGCCCGGCCCAGTTCGGCCCGCGCGAGCCGATCGTCCGGGCGCGCGTCCACGGCGCGCTCCAGCGCAAAGATGGCGCGCGTCACATGACCGGCGTCCAACGCGGCGATGCCGAGGAGATAGTCGAAGTCGGGGTCGCCGGCGCGGCTGGCTTCCGAGGTCACCAGCAGCGCATACGCGGCAGCGGCCTCACGGCGCGCGAGCAGCGACGAGGCCTGGTCGAGCAAGGCGTCCTTGGCCAGGAGGCCCGTGCTGCAGCAGGCGATCGATGCGGCCAAGGCGAGATGCCGCAGGCCGGCCTTTCCACAACGAGCGAAGAATCTTGTTTGTCGGGAACTCAAGGTCACCTCATTTTTTTATCGTGAATGCGCGAACGCACCCCAACGGACCATCATCGGCGGCGCGTGGATCAATTGAAGGCAGAGCGCCGACCGCGCTGTGATTTCCTGCGCGCAGCGAGAGAGCCGCGCGACGCAGGAATCGCGGATGTTCGCGATGCAGTCACGCTAAGTTCGATGCCGCACATTGCCCGGACGCCCGTACGCTGTGCTGCGCAGGGGTGGACGCGAGCGCCGCAGGCACCTTGTCGACGAGGGTCGGGTCTTGTCTGCCCGGCGCGCCGGTGGCGTCCCGTCATAGAATTGCCCGCATGCATCCGACGCGGACCTCGACCAGGCGCTGGGCATGGCTCGTGAGTCTCACGATCCTGCTCGCGGCGATGCTGCCGTCGTTGTCGCATGCCATGCTGGTCCATCAAGGCGCCACCTTCGCGGAGATCTGTTCCGCGACCGGCGCCAAGCTCGTGGTGATCGATGCCGCCGGCAATGCCGACACGAGCCGCGAGAGCCCATCGCTGATGAACTCGTCGATGAACTGCCCGTACTGCGCCATCCACCATGGCGCGCCGGACCTGCCGCCCGCCACCGTGCAATGGGCGCCGCCCGATGCGTTGAAGTTCGAGCACCCACAGCTGTTCTTCACCGCGCCGCGCCCGCTCTTCGCCTGGGCGCCTGCGCTCGCCCGCGGACCTCCCGCCGTCGCCTGATCGCCGCCTCGCGGCCGATGCGCACTTCGCTCCGTTCCGGACGCGAAGCACTTTCCGACTGACCTGTCCGCCCTCGCGCGCGCTGGCGCTCATGCGCGCGTGCGCCACGGCGCGCCACGGTCGGTCCACGCCTTCTCGATCATGCGACACCCTTCCCTCGCACCGCGCGCGCCCGACGCGCGCCGCCGTGCCCTGACCATCGCCACCTGCCTGCTGCCGTTGACGGCCTGCAAACCCTCCCCGACCTTCCACGGCATCGATCTCTCGCTCGTGAGCTACGCGAGCGGCTTCGCGCTCCAGGGCGCGGACGGCCGCCCGCATCGGCTGGCCGATTTCCGCGGCAAGGTCGTGATGATCTTCTTCGGCTTCACGCAATGCCCCGATGTCTGCCCGACGGCGCTCACGCGCGCCGCGGCTGTGCATCAGATGCTGGGCGAGGACGCCAAGGACTTCCAGGTCCTCTTCGTGACCATCGACCCCGAGCGCGACACCGCGCCGGTGCTCGCGGCCTACACCGCCGCGTTCAACCCGAGCTTCCTCGGGCTCTACAGCGACCTCGCGGGCACGGCCGCCGTCGCCAAGGAATTCAAGGTCTATTACGGCAAGGTGCCCACGGGCAGCAGCTACACGATGGACCACTCGACCTTGAGCACCGTCTTCGACCGCAACGGCAAGGTGCGCCTGGCCATCAAGCACGAGATGAGCGCCGCCGACCTCGCCGAGGACGTGCGGCAGCTGCTCAACGCCTGACCCCACTCAACCCACATCTTTCAGAGAACCGACATGACTTCCAAGATCCACACGCTGCTGCTCGTCGCAGGCTCGCTGTTCGCTTCAATCGCACACGCCCAGGTGAAAGTCGACGACGCCTGGGTGCGCGCGACGGTCCCGCAGCAGAAGGCCACTGGCGCGTTCATGAAGCTGACCGCCGCCAAGGACACCCGGCTCGTGGCCGTGGCCACGCCGCTGACGCCCAAGGCCGAAGTGCATGAGATGGCGATGCAGGACAACGTGATGCGCATGCGCCAGATCCCGGCGATCGAACTGCCGGCGGGCAAGACGGTGGAACTCAAGCCCGGCGGCTTCCACCTGATGTTCCTGGACCTGCCCGCGCAGGTGAAGGCGGGCGATCAGGTGCCGCTGACGCTGACCTTCGAGGATCGAAGCGGCGCCCGCCAGACCGTCGAGGTGAAGGCGCCGGTGCGCGCGCTCAATGCGGCGATGCCGGCGAAGGACGACAAGGGCGGTGGTCACGGCGACCACGCGCACTGAAGAAGCTTCCGTCTGGAAGGATGGCGGCTCAGTCCGCCATCCACGCGCTGTTGGACAGCGTGCAGAGCTCGCCGACCAGGCGCTCGAAGTCGCAGGCCTTGTCGTAGAAGCCGTCCGCGCCGCAGGACAGGACGCGGGATTCATAGGCCGAGCGGTCTTCCGAGCTCAGCACCAGGATGCGTCCGCGGAAGCGCGCGGCGCGCAGGCGTTCGATCACGCCCAGGCCGGAACCGCCGTCGATGCTCAGGTCCACCAGCACCACGTCCGGCGCGCTCAGCGCGATCGTGCTGATCGCGGCGTTCTCGCTGGAGGCCTGGCCCACCACGGTGATGGACGCTTCGGACTGCAGACGCGACACCATCAGGCGTCGCAGCAGCGCGTTGTCCTCGATCAGTGCAACCTTCATTTTTTGTCTCCCTGGTATGACTCAATGATGAGTCACGGGTGACAGTTTTTCGAGGCTGGCCGGCCCCCAGCCGGGGTGGGGACGCTGGCCGACATCGGGTCAGGCGAAGGACTACAGAGGCATGGGATTCCCGCACACCCCGGAAGAGCCATGGCGCAGTCGCGCCATCGCCCTCCAGAGAGGACTCAGCCCCGGCGCCGCGGGGCCCTGCGCCGCTGATGCACGATCAGGGCGACGAACACGACGCCCGCCGCGAAGCTGGTGTGGCCGCTGTAGCTGACCAGGCCCACGCCCCAGCCCTGCACGGACACGACGAGCGCCAGGCTCGCCAGCAAGAGCGCCCAGCCGGCGCTGCGCAGCGCCTTCGACTGGGAAGCCGGGAGCTCACGGCCGAGGACGTCCGATTGCGCCCGGTCCGTCGCCATCGCGAGCGCCGCGAAGGCCGCCACGCAGATCAGCAGGCTGAGGACGTGCATCATCGCGCGCCCTCCCCGCCCGAACGCAGCGCCATGCCCGCTTCGCCGGAAGGCGGCGGCGGGGGCATCCTCGACGCCTTGACGGGCGCCCTGACCGCTGCGTTGGCTGGCAGCCCGTCCTGCGCGGACGGCACAGGCGGCTCGGCGCGTTTCGCCTTCGTCACCGGCCTGCCCTTGGGCACATGGCGCGCCGTGCGGATCGCCAGGTAGGCCAGCAGCGCCGCGAAGGCCCAGAACATCAGCTCGACCGCCGCGAAGGTCCAGTCCCCTTGGGCAATGCTGTGCCACAGCGGTCGGTCCGTCGTCAGCGCGTTGCCCACCGGCAGCAGCGCCAGCGAGGCGGCACCCAGCCAGAACAGCTCGATCCAGGCGCGCTTGGGCGGTCGGACCAGCGCATGCAGCAAGGTCACCGCCCAGACGATGAACATCACGTGGACTTCCCATTCCGCGCGCTTGTCCAGCCCCATCGGCAGCAGCCGGTTGGCCCACAGCATGCCGCTCATCGCCAGCGGCAGGCCCGCGATGGCGGCGATGTTCAAGCGCTCCACCACCATGAAGCCGATGTACGGCTTGTCGGGATCGGGCAGCTTCTGGCGGCGCTTGACCGTCCACATCACCAGCCCGCTGCCGACCATCGCCGTGCCCGCGAGGCTGACGATGAAGTACAGCCAGCGCGTCGCGTCGTCGCCGAAGCGGCCCAGGTGCAGCCCGTACATCACGCCGCGCGTCTCGGCTGCGGCGCCGACGCCGCTGCGATCCTCCAGCAGCTTGCCCGAGACCCCGTCGAACAGCAGGTACTGCGGGCTCATCGACACGCGGCCGCCCTCGCCGCGCGTGATCGCCACGCGCGCCGCGGCGTCGCCCGGATTCGTCGCGGTGACGCGCGCCACGTTGCCCGCGCCCCAGCGGCTTTCGGCCTCGCGCACCATCGCCTCGACGGACGCCAGCGGCGCCTTTTCACCCGAGGGCTTGCCGGGCTGGATGAAGGCGCTGAGTTCGGAGGTCAGCTGCTTCTTCAACGCCGGCGAATTGATGCCGGCCTGCTCGCCCCAGGGCATGTAGAGCGCCATCAGCGTCACCAGGCCGGTGTACGTGATCATCAGGTGGAAGGGCAGCCCGAACACCGACAACGCGTTGTGCGCGTCCAGCCACGAGCGCTGGCCCTTGCCCCAGCGGAAGGTGAAGAAGTCGGTGAAGATCTTCTTGTGCGTGATCACGCCGCTGACGATGGCCACCAGCATGAACATCGCCGCCAGTCCCGCAAGCCAGCGGCCCCACAGCACCGGCATGTAGTGGAACTGGAAGTGGAAGCGGTAGAAGAACTCGCCGCCCAGGGTCTCGCGCGCGTTGACCACCTTCTCGCCGGTCTGCGGATCGAAGACCGCCGACTTGAACGCGCGCCGCGCGCCCTCCTTGGCCGGCAGCCGCCAGAAGGCGTCGGCCACGCTGTGGCGGTCGTCGGTCAGGCGCAGGCTCCACTGCGAGGTGCCTTCGGCCAGCGTCCCCAACTCCTGCGCGATGCGGCGGGCCACGACGGCCGGCTCGGGCGTCACGGCCTGATGCGCGATCTCCGGTCGCATCCACTGCGACAGCTCTTCCTTGAAGTAGCTGACCGTCCCGGTGAGGAACATCGCGAACAGGAACCAGCCCAGCAGCAGGCCGGTCCAGATGTGCAGGTCCGACATCGTCTGCCGGATGCCGCGCGGCTGCGGCGCGGTCTTGCCGGAAATGGCGTCGGTGGAAACGTCGTCGGTCATGGCGAAGCGGCGGGGGCGGCGGCGGTCCACACGGACCAGGCGAAAGGCAGGAGCGGCAAGGCGGCGACGATCAGGCCGACCCAGGCCCGCGTGGCGCTGCGCACCGCGAAGACCCAGACGACGGCGCCGGCGTAGACGGCGAAGCTGCCGAGCATGCCGCCGATGACGGCCTGCGGCCGGCTCACCGGCAGCGCGAGCACCGCGACGCTGAGCAGCGCCGCCAGCACGTAGCCGCCACCGATCGCCGCGACGATTCGCGAGAGCAGCGGCAGCACGCCCAGGACGCGGGTCGCCGCGACGGCGACCCGGGATGTGCGGCCCGACGGGGCGCTGACGGCGTTCATCGCGGCGCTCCTCCCCCGGCTCACTTGTTCGGCGTGGCCGCCGGGCCGGCCGCGATCGGCTCGACGCCGTCGGCCTTCAGCACGGTCAGCGAGGTCACGTAGTTCACGCCGTCGTACTTCTCGGCGCCCTTGGGGCTCTGGCGCTCGCCGGCGGTCTTGTCGTTGTGCGCGACCTCGGCCACGTACTGGCCCTTCCACGGCAGGTCGAAGCGCACCAGGCCCTGCTCGTCCGAATGGGCTTCCTTGGCCCAGCCCGACTGCGTCACCAGCGACACCTTGGCCTTGGGCAACGGCTGGCCGCGGAAGAACACCTTGAACTGGCCCGGCTGGCCCGCCGGCACCACGTCCAGCGTCAGCTTGGGCGGCAGCGCGGCGGTCCCCGTCACCAGGCGCGCGGCCGGGCGATACCAGTTCGTCACCTGCCTGTCGCCCTGCTTGAAGCTGTAGAGCGGATAGGACGCGTCCTCGGCCAGCAGCGACTCGCCGGCCTCGGCGCGGAACGGCAGCGCGTAGCCGTCCTTGCCCTTGACCGCGTCGACCGGCTGCTCGCCCTTGCCGTCCAGGCGGATCGCGCGCACCTGGCCGAACTTGTCCAGCAGACCCGGCGAGGCCTCGCGCAGGTTCTCGCCGAATTCGCCGAAGCGCACCACCGCGCGCTCATTGGCGCCGGCGGGCTGCTCGATCCAGATCTGGTGCGCCTGCGCGGCGCCGGCCGCGGCCAGCAGCAGCGACACGACAGACAGACGCGAGGTCAGGTGCGAAGACGGGCGCAGGGACGGACGGAAGCTCTTGTTCATGAGGTCTCCTGGGGGACTCGGATGATGAACGGGATGACAGCGAGGAATCAGAAGTCGAAGGACGCCGACAGCACGACCGTGCGGCCCGTGGCCACCGTCGCGTACGAGCCGCTGAGCAGCCAGTAATGGCGGTCGAAGACGTTGTCGATGTTGGCGCGCAGGACCGTCGGCACGCCGGCGATCCTGGTGGTGTAGCGGGCGCCGATGTCGGCGCGCGTCCAGGCGGGCACGGCCAGCGTGTTGGCGTTGTCGATCCAGCCCGAGGACGTGTAGATCACGCGGCCGCTGATGCCCAGGCCCGGCAGGTACGGCACGTCCCAGTCGGCGCCGATGCTCGCGGTCTTGTCGGCCACGCCGGTGGCGTCCTTGCCGTCGAAGGCGCCGCCGGCGGTGCGCTGCTGCTTGGCGTCGGTGTAGGACGCGCTGGCCAGCCAGCGGACGCTGCGGATGATCTCGCCCTGCGCCGACAGCTCCACGCCGCGGTTGCGCTGCTCGCCGTCCGCGGCGAAGCGGAACAGGGCCGTGCCGGGCACGGGCACGTTGATCGAGTTCGCCTTCTTGATCTGGTAGACGCTGAGCGAGGTCAGGAAGCTGCCCCAGTCCTTCTTCACGCCCGCCTCGATCTGCTTGGAAACGAAGGGCGGCAGCGCCTCGCCGGGGTTGACGATCGTGGCGTTGGTCGGCGCGATGGCGCCGCGGGTCAGGCCCTCGGCGTAGTTGGCGTAGACCGACAGGTCCTCGGTCGCCTTGAAGACGACACCGCCCAGGCGCGAGAGGTTGCTCTTGTTGTAGTAGTTGGTCGCCGTCTTGGGATAGGCGGTGAGCTCGGCGGTCTGGTCGCGCAGGCCGACGGTGACGAGCAGGCGCTCGTTCAGGAAGGACAGCGTGTCGGCGATCGCCACGCCCGACAGACGGGTGTCCGAGGACTTCGTCGGCGTGCCGCGCACCCCGATCACCGCGGGCATGGGCACCGGGTTGTAGATGTTGGACGGCACCGAGGTCGTGGTCGGATTGGCCAGGTAGAAGAAGCCGGTCTCCTGCTCCAGCCGGCTGATGCCGACCGACACCGAGTGGCCGATGCCGGCCGTCTCGAAGCGGGCCCGGGCGCCGGCGTCGGCGCTCTTGGTCTTGAAGTAGGCGTCGTACCAGGCGCCGATCAGGCGGAAGTCGCCGTTGGCGTCGGCGCGCGTGCTCGCGGTCGGGAAGTCCTGCATGGACCAGCTGTCGCGCCAGCCGGCGCCGGCCCAGACGGTCACGCGGTCGTTGACGTCGTACTCCAGCTTCGTCGCGAACATCTCGTCGTCGATCGCCAGCGCGGCGTCGGGGCCGTAGATGTTCTTGCGCGGATCGGGCGTCTTGGGCAGGCGCGTCAGGCCGGTCACGAAGGCCGGCTGCGAGCGGAAGCCGCGGATGTTCTCGTGCTGCTTGAAGACGTCCGTGGTCCAGCGCAGCTGCGTGCCGCGGAAGTCCAGCGCCAGGGCGGCGAAGCGCTGACGCGCGTTGCCGTCGTCGATGCTGGCCTCGCCGTCGCGGTAGCTGCCGTTGAAGCGGACGCCCCACTCCTTCTTCTCGCCGAAACGGCGGCCCACGTCGACCGCCACGCCGAGCTGGTCGCCGCTGGAGAAGCTGGTGGTCACGCGTGTGAGGTTCAGGTCCGCGGCGCGCTTGGGGATCACGTTGATGCTGCCGCCGACGCTGCCGCCGGGCGGCATGCCGTTGACCATGGCGTTCGGGCCCTTGAGGACCTCGACGCGCTCCATGACTTCCGCCGGCATGCGATTGGCCGACGCGAGACCGAACAGGCCGTTGAAGCCCACGTCGCCGCTGGGCACGGCGAAGCCGCGGATCTGGAAGTCCTCGCCGAAGCCCTGAGCGGCCGTCATCACGCGCACCGAGGCGTCGTTCTGCAGCACGTCGGCCAGCGTGCGCGACTGCTGGTCGCGCATCAGCTGCTCGGTGTAGTTCAGCGTGCTGAACGGGATGTCCATCGCGTCCTGCGAGCCCAGGATGCCGACGCCGCCGCGCGAGCCCAGACCGGCCTTCTGGCGCTCGGCCTTGCCCTGGACGGTGACCTTGTTCAGCGCGGTGTTCGCCGAGGTCGCCGAGGTCGCCGACGTCGAGGCAGCGGAAGCCGCCTTGGCCGGAGCCTCGGGCGCCTGCGCGGCTTGTGCCAGCGCGCCGGCGGCGCCGACGGCCAGGCCGGCACCCAGCAGCGATTTCAGGGCCGACGACAGGGGCGTCAGCAGAAGGGACGAGTCAGGGCGGACGGACATGTGGAGGCGTATTGTTGCAAATGAGAACTCTTCTCATCATAGGGGTGCAACATGTTGGCGCCGTGAATGACCGTGCGATTGATGGAAAGGATGGCAGCGCTACCACCCGTTCCGTCAAGCTTTGGAGCGGACGCTAGGCCGCGTCGCCCGTCGAGCCTCGCAGCACCAGCTGGAAGCCGACATCGACGATGGCCGGCCCGGAGTCGCCGCCCTGGCCGCGTGCGATCAGCACGTCGGCGGCGCGGCGGCCGATCTCGGCGCCGTCGATGTGGACCGTCGACAGCGACGGATGCAGCGAGGCCGAGAACTCCGCGCCGCCGAAGCCGATCACCGCGAGGTCCTCGGGCACGCGCAGGCCGCGCGCGAGGGCCTCGGTCAGGACGCCTTCGGCCATGCCGTCGGAGCTGCAGAAGACCGCGCGCAGGTCCGGCGCCTGCGCCAGCAGCGTCGACAGCGCGCGCCGACCGTGCGGCACGCCGGCGGGCACCTCGGTGACGGCGGTGGGGACGTCCTTGCCGATCACCGACAGGAAGCCGGCGCGCCGCTGGCCGGCGCGCTGGTCGCCGCCGGTGGCCAGGCCCACGCGGGTCCATCCCCGCGCCATGAAGTGCCCCGCCACCGCGGCGCCCACCTGCACGTGCGAGAAACCGACCACCGTGTCGAGCGGCCGCTCCGTCATGTCCCAGGTCTCCACCACCGGCACGCCCAGGCGCGCCAGGCGGCGTGCGGTGTCGCCATGCTGCAGCAGCCCCGCCACCACGATGCCATCGACGCGCCGGCCGATCATGGTGTTCAGCAGCGCCTCCTCGCGGGCGTGGTCATAGCCGGTCTGGCCGAGCAAGACCTGGTACCCGGCGCGGTCGAGCTGCTCGGTCAAGACCTGGATCGTCGGCAGGAACTGCGGCACCGAGATCACCGGCACCAGCGCCGCCACCGTCATGCTTCGCCGCGACTTCAGGCCGCCTGCCAGCAGGTTGGGGATGTAGCCGGTCTGGGCGACGGCCTGCATCACCTTCTCGCGGGTGGCGGCGGAGACCACCTCCGGCGTGCGCAGCGCGCGGGAGGCGGTCATCAGCGACACGCCCGCCGCAGCGGCGACGTCATGCAGGGTCACGGCTCCAGCGCCAGGGCGGACAGGCGGCATCGATGAGGGCGGGTCTGAAAGAGGGGCGGAAAGAGGGGGGCGGCACGATGGGTCGGCGGCGATTGTCCGAGCTTTGCAGATGGAATCTTGCAAACACGTCGATGTTACCGTTACCATCATTCATCGCGGCGCTGAACAGTCACGGGCACCGACTGCCCATTCTTTCAGCGCCTTTTCATGAACCTGAATGTTAACGTTAACAGCCATGTCAGACATCAGTTCCAACGACCGCATCGAGTGGCTCCGGATCTCGTCGTGCTACCTCCCGCTGGCCACGCCGATCAGCGACGCGAAGGTGCTGACGGGCCGGCAGAAGCCGATGACCGAGATCGCCCTGCTCTTCGTCGAGCTCGTCACGCGCGACGGCCACGAGGGACTGGGTTTCAGCTACTCGAAGCGGGCCGGCGGGCCGGGTCAGTTCGCCCATGCGAAGGAGATCGCGCCCGCGTTGATCGGTGAGGACCCGAGCGACATCGCCAAGCTCTGGAACAAGCTCTGCTGGGCCGGCGCGTCGGTCGGGCGCAGCGGGCTGTCGACGCAGGCGATCGGGGCCTTCGACGTCGCGCTCTACGACTTGAAGGCGCGTCGTGCGCGCCTGCCGCTGGCCAAGCTGCTGGGCGCGTATCGCGATTCGGTCGCCTGCTACAACACCTCGGGCGGCTTCCTGCATACGCCGCTGGAGCAGCTGCTGGTGAACGCGTCGGCCTCGATCGAGCGCGGCATCGGCGGCATCAAGCTCAAGGTCGGGCAGCCGGACGGCGCGCTCGATCTGAAGCGCGTCGACGCGGTGCGGCGGCATCTGGGCGACCACGTGGCGCTGATGGTCGACGCCAACCAGCAGTGGGACCGGCCGACCGCGCAGCGGATGTGCCGCACCTTCGAGCCGCTGCGGCTCGTGTGGATCGAGGAGCCGCTCGACGCCTACGACCACGAGGGCCACGCGGCGCTGGCCGCCGCCTTCGACACGCCGATCGCCACGGGCGAGATGCTGACCAGCGCGATGGAGCACGGCGATCTGATCCGCCACCGCGCCGCGGACTACCTGATGCCGGACGCGCCGCGCGTCGGCGGCATCACGCCGTATCTGAAGATCGCCGCGCAGGCGGAACAGGCGGGTCTGATGATCGCGCCGCACTTCGCGATGGAGCTGCATGTGCACCTCGCGGCGACCTATCCGACCGAGCCGTGGGTCGAGCACTTCGACTGGCTGGAGCCCCTGTTCAACGAGCGCCTGGAAATCGCCGGCGGCCGGATGTTCGTGCCCGACCGGCCCGGCCTCGGCCTGAGCCTGAGCGAGCAGGCGCGCGTCTGGACGCGCGAGCAAACGGAGGTCGGCAAGCGCCCCTGACGCCTGCAGCCGTGCCACGACCGCAGCCCTCACCCCCCGCCCTCTCCCGCGATGCGGGAGAGGGAGCCTCGAAGCGCTCTGGTCTTACTCCCTCTCCCGCTTGCGGGAGAGGGTGGGGGTGAGGGCCAGCGACGGCAGAAATACTGAAGCCTCTTTCCCCGATCCATCGCTCAAACAACGACACCAGGAGACAACGATGACTCGATTCCTTCGCCCCTTCACGGTGGCGCTCGCACTGCTGAGCGCCTTGCCGATGACCGCGGCCCTCGCGCAGAACTGGCCGGCCCGTCCGGTCACGCTGCTCGTGCCCTTCCCGCCTGGCGGCTCCACGGACATGGTCGCGCGCACGCTCGGCGTGAAGCTGCAGGAGAAGCTCGGAGGCACCTTCGTCGTCGACAACAAGGCCGGCGCCGGCGGCATGATCGGCGCGGCGGCGGCCAAGCGCGCGACACCGGACGGCTACACGCTGTTCGTGTCCTCGCTCGGTCCCTTCGTCATCGGCCCGCACCTCACGAAGACCGCGGGCTACGACCCGATCAAGGATTTCGACTACATCACCATCGCCGTGCAGGCCCCCAACGTCCTGGCGGTGCCGGCGGGATCGCGCTTCAAGACGCTGGCCGAGGTGATCGCGTTCATGAAGGCCAACCCCGGGAAGATGACCTTCGCCTCCGCGGGTCCCGGCACTTCGGACCACCTCACCGCGGCGCTGTTCTGGCAGGAGACCGGCACCACCGCCACCCACGTGCCCTACAAGGGCGGCGCGCCGGCGATCACCGACCTGCTCGGGGGTCAGGTCGACACGACCTTCATGAACATCAACACCGCCCTGCCCCACATCAAGGCCGGCAAGATGCGCGCGCTGGCCATCACGAGTGCGAAGCGCTCGCCGCTGCTGCCGGACGTGCCCACGATGGAGGAACTCGGCCACAAGGGCGTGACGGTCTACTCCTGGCAGGCTGTGGCCGCCCCCAAGGGGCTGCCGACGGACATCAAGACCAAGGTGCGCAACGCCGTCGTCGAGAGCCTGAACGATCCGGCGGTCAAGCCCAAGCTGCTGGAGCTGGGCTTCGAGATCGTGGGCAACACGCCGGAGCAGTTCACCGCATTCCAGTCCGCGGAGTTCGCGCGCTGGAAGCAGGTGATCGAGCAGGGGAAGATCAGCATCGATTGATGCTGGGCGGCCGGTCCTTCAAGCGGCCCGCGGCTTGCGCGTGTCGGGCAGGAAGGCGGTCGCCAGACCGAGCAGCGGAAGGAAGGACGTGAGGGTGTAGACCCACACGATGCCGTGCACGTCAGCGAGATGGCCCAGGCCGGCGGCGCCGATGCCGCCGATGCCGAACATCAGTCCGAACATCACGCCCGACACCATGCCCACGCGGCCGGGCACCGCCTCCTGCGCGTAGACGACGAGCGCGGCGAAGGCCGACGACATCACCAGCCCGATCGCGACCGCGAGCACGGCGGTGAGCGTCAGCCCCACATGCGGCAGCGCCAGCGCGAACGGCGCCACGCCGAGGAAGGACACCCAGATCACCGCCTTGCGGCCGATGCGGTCGCCGACCGGTCCCCCGGCGAAGGTACCGGCGGCGACGGCGGCCAGGAAGATGAACAGGTAGACCTGGCTCTGCTGGACGCTGAGGCCGAAGCGCTGGATCAGGTAGAAGGTGAAGTAGTTGGTGAAGGACGCGATGTAGACGAACTTCGCGAACATCAGGATCGCGATGACGACGACGGCGCGGATCACCTCGCGACGGCCCAGGCCGCCGACCGCGCCGCGGGCGAGGCTGTTCACCTTCGCCTGACCGTGCCGCAGCGTCCAGCCGGTGATGCGCGACAGCACGAAGATCGCGAGCGCGGCGACCAGCATGAACCAGGCGATGGCCGACTGGCCGTGCGGGATGACGATGGCGGCGGTGAGCAGCGGCCCGACGGCGGAACCCGCGTTGCCGCCGACCTGGAAGCAGGACTGCGCGGTGCCGAAGCGCCCGCCCGAGGCCATGCGCGCGACGCGCGAGGCTTCCGGGTGGAAGGTCGCCGAGCCGATGCCCACGACGCCCGCGGCGACGAGCAGCATCTCGTACGAGGTGGCGAACGCCAGCAGCCCGACGCCGATCAGCGTGGCGACCATGCCCATGGGGAGCAGATAGGGCTTGGGATGCTTGTCGGTGTAGAGGCCGACCCAGGGCTGCAGCAGCGAGGCGGTGATCTGGTAGACCAGCGCGATCCAGCCGATCTGGCCGAAGCTCAGCGCGTAGTTGGCCTTCAGCATCGGGTAGATGGACGGCAGGACGGCCTGGATCAGGTCGTTGAGCAGGTGCGCGAAGGCGGCGGCGCCGACGATCGGCAGCAGGAAGCCGTGCACGTGGGGGGCGGCGGATGAGGCGGTCGCAGCCGGTGCGGGGGCGGCGGGAAGCGCCGCGTCGGCGCGTGCGAGGGACGCGGAATCGGTGGTCATGCGGGGTACTGCCGGAAGGTCGCGATGGCGGGATCGCCGAGCCTAAAGGACTTCGCGCCGTTTTCCGGTCGTCAGCGGATCGATGCGACCGCTCTGCGCGCAGCGCCGGATGACCGATCATCCGTACGGTTCCGACTTCCATCCACGATCTTCATGCTTCATCACATCTCGTTCCCCGCAAGCTCGCTGGATGTCAGCGGCAGGTTCTATGACGCCGCCATGGCGGCGCTGGGCTTGCGCCGCGTCTTCGAGGACGACGAGGCCATCGGCTACGGCCTGGAGGACGACAAGGACCTGTTCTGCCTCAAGCTGCGCTCGCCGGTCGTTGCGCCTGGGCCGGGCTTCCATCTGGCGTTCGCGGCACCCAGCCGCGCGGCGGTCGACGCCTTCCATGCGGACGCGCTGGCGGTCGCCGGCACGGACAACGGCGCCCCGGGCCTGCGTCCGGACTACGGCGCCACCTATTACGCCGCCTTCCTGATCGATCCCGACGGGCACCGCATCGAGGCCGTCTTCAAGGGCGCCGCCTGAGGTCGCATCGACGTCGGCTCGCTCCAGACACAGCGCCCGGCCCTGCCGGGCGCTTTGCATTTGGGGGCACCACAGGCTCAGTCGATTGTTGCGAGTCGCACAACAACCCATTCGTTCCTGGGCCATTTATGTGATCGGGGCCCGCATCTAACCTTCAGTCATCGGCAAACGAAGCCGGCCCAAGACCCCAGACACCCCGATCCAACGCTCTCTCAAAGGAACCCATCATGACCGCCAAGACCCTGATCGCCACCGCCCTGATCGCCCTGTCCGCCGCTGCCGTGCCGGCCTTCGCGCAGAACTACAGCCACCTCGACCCGATCACGCAGAGCCAGAAGAGCCGCGCTGAAGTGCTGGCCGACCTGGAGATCTATCGCGAATCCGGCCTCGCCGCCGTCGATCGCACGGAAGACACCTCGCTGGAACTCAACCAGCGCGCGAAGGCGGAGGCCCGCTACGCCGAGCTGAAGGCCTCGCCGAAGTACGCCGCACTGGTGCAGCGCTTTGCGACGAAGGACGCCAAGGGCTCGACGACAGAAGGCGTCTCCGCCCGCTGAGCGCCCTCTCCTGGGCCCTGTTTCCCGCCGCCCTGTCTCCCTCCTCCTCTGACTCCCCTGTCTCCCCGACCTCCAAGCGCCGACAGGACTTCGGTCCTGTCGGCGCTTCGCCTTTCTGGGGCTTCAGGTCCGACGGTTCATCCGCCGCGCATGCAGTTCACGCCGCCGCGGCGAGGGTTCGTCGCTAGGCGCTCGAAACGTCGGGCCTCGATGACGACACTGACTCCATCGACACAGCAAACGCCTTCAGGAGATCGACATGAACACCGCCCGCCTCAGCATCACTTCCGCCACCAACACCACCGTCAAGGCCGTCGCCTTCGGTGCCATCGCGGCGATGGTCCTGGGCCTCGGGTTCGCTCATGCACAAGGCCAGCGCGAGATGCGCGCCTCGATCGTGACGCTCGACCCGGTGGTGATCACTGTGAAGCGCGAGCAGTTGCCGACCGTCTACATCACGGGCCGCCGCAGCGCCGACACCGTCGACACGCAAGTCGCCTCGGCCGAGTGAACGCCCCAGGTCGCGCTGCATCGGCGGAGCGATCCACGGACTGACGCCCTTCGGTTCGCTCCCAAGCAAGACGCCCGGCCATGCCGGGCGTTTCGCATTTCAGACCTCCGGTTCTCGATCAGACGCAGGCGCGCCGGAAGACCCAGTCGCCTTCGTCGTAGGTCATCAGGTCGGGCGCGGCGGCAGGGTCGACCCGCTCGTAGCCGCAGGCCGAGAGCAATCGGCTGCTTCGCACATTGGCAGGCAGCGTCGTGGCCCAGCACTGCGCCTCGGGGCTCACGCGCGACAGCTCGTCATGCAGCCAGGCCAGTCCCTCCGCAGCGTAGCCATGGCCCCAGGACGACGGCGCGAGGAGGAAGGCGACCTCCGCAATCCCTCCGTGGACGGTCGCTTCCAGTCGCCCGATGAGCTGATGGTCCGCGCGCAGCCGCACGGCGTAGTTGAGCCAGCGCTCCGACGCCCGATCGGCTGGAGGCCCGATCAACGCCCTTCGCAACCCCAGCGCCACCTCATCGGCGTCAGAAGGCAGACCGCCGATGTGCTCGTACACGCGCTCGTCCCAGAGCCGGTCCGCCAGCGCATCGATGTCGGCATCGACGAGCGGGGACAAGGTGAGGCGGGCAGTCTGCATGGATCGGAGAACTCTCGGATGTCGATGGTGGCCAGGATTATTGCGGCCACCACAACGAGGCATTGCGGCGCAGACCGTTTATCCAAGCAGGGGCCGCGCCTAACCTTCAGTCATCGGCAAACGAAGCCGGCCCAAGACCCCAGACACCCCGATCCAACGCTCTCTCAAAGGAACCCATCATGACCGCCAAGACCCTGATCGCCACCGCCCTGATCGCCCTGTCCGCCGCCGCCGTGCCGGCCTTCGCGCAGAGCTACAGCCACCTCGATCCGATCACGCAGGGCCAGAAGAGCCGCGCTGAAGTGCTGGCCGATCTGGAGATCTATCGCGAATCCGGCCTGGCTGCCGTCGACCGCACTGAAGACTTCGCGCTGAACGCCAGCCAACGCGCCAAGGCACAGGCCCGCTACGCCGAGCTGAAGGCTTCGCCGACGTACGCGGCGCTGGTACAGCGCTACGCGGCCAAGGAAGCCAAGGGCGCCGTGACCGAAGGCGTCGCCGCCCGCTGAGCACTGTTGAGCTCCGCTCGGGCTGCGAAGCCCGGATCGTCGAACGCCGAGAGGACACCGTCCTGTCGGCGTTCTCGCTTTTGATCGGTTGAAACGGCGATCGGAGCGCAACGGCTTGTCAGCCGTCCTTGCAGTTCACGCCATCGCCATGCGGCTTCGTCGCTGAGCGCTCGAGACGCGAGGCCTCGATGACGACACTAACTCCATCGACACAGCAAACGCCTCAGGAGACCGACATGAACGCCACCCGCCTCAGCATCACTTCCGCCACCAACACCACCGTCAAGGCCGTCGCCTTCGGTGCCATCGCGGCGATGGTCCTGGGCCTCGGGTTCGCTCATGCGCAAGGTCAGCGCGAGATGCGCGCCTCGATCGTCACGCTGGATCCGGTGGTGATCACCGTGAAGCGCGAACAGCTGCCGACCGTGTACATCACCGGCCGTCGCAGCGCCGACGCGGTCGACACGCAAGTCGCCCTGGCCGAATGACCGCCTCAGGTCGCGCTGTTTCGGTGGAGCGATCCACGGACTGACGCCCTTCGGTTCGCTCCCAAGCAAGACGCCCGGCCATGCCGGGCGTCTTGCTTTGCGATTGTTGCGAGCCTCACAACGACCCATTCGTGTGCCAGTCATTTATCAGAAAGGGATGCGGTCCTAACCTTCAGTCATCGGCAAACGAAGCCGGCCAAGACCCCAGACACCCCCGATCCAACGCTCTCTCAAAGGACACCATCATGACCGCCAAGACCCTGATCGCCACCGCCCTGATCGCCCTGTCCGCCGCCGTGCCGGCCTTCGCGCAGAGCTACAGCCACCTCGATCCGATCACGCAAGGCCAGAAGACCCGCGCCGAAGTGCTGGCCGATCTGGAGATCTACCGCGAATCCGGCCTGGCTGCCGTCGACCGCACCGAAGACTTCGCGCTGAACGCCAGCCAACGCGCCAAGGCGCAGGCCCGCTACGCCGAGCTGAAGGCTTCGCCGACGTACGCCGCGCTGGTGCAGCGCTACGCGGCCAAGGAAGCCAAGGGTGCCGTGACGGAAGGCGTTGCCGCCCGCTGAGCTTCGCTCGGGCCTTCTGGCCCGTGTCGACGAACGCCGAGAGGATACTGTCCTGTCGGCGTTCTCGCTTGTGGATGCCGGCTCATGCGGGGCGCTCTGCATTGCGCGGACCATCGGTGCCGGATGCTTCTAGCCTTGCTGCCGCATCGACGACCGCTCATGACGACCCTCTCCCCGCTCCACGCCCTCGCCCTCGACAGCTCGCGCTGGCACGAACTCGAACACGCGTATGGGACCGCGTCGGACATCCCCGACCTTCTGAGGCAGCTCGACAGCCTCCCGGCCTCGCACGCCGAGCAGGACCCCTGGTTCTCGCTCTGGAGCGCCCTGGCACATCAGGACGACGTGTTCCCCGCCTCGTTCGCCGCCGTGCCTCACGTCGTGCGAGCATTGGCGCAATCGCCTTCAACCGCGGACGCCACCTATTTCCAGTTTCCAGCAGTCGTGGAAGCCTTGCGGCAGCGGAACGCCGTGGAGATCCCCGACGACCTGCGGACAGCGTACTTCGCGGCTTTGGCCGCGCTGCCGGGATTGGTGGCGAAGGCCGCCGACCGCGCGTGGGATGAGGGCTTCCTGGCTTGCGCGCTCTCAGCGGTCGCCGCCGCAAAAGGCTTCGGCAGCGTTGCGGAAGCCGCGCTCGAACTGACGCCTTACGTCGCGGACGAGTTCATGGAGTGGTTCCATTCGCGCTGAGGCGTCTGCAGACGCTGCGCGAGCAGCGCCTGCATCGCCATCTCGGATCGACCCGCAGCGATCAATGATGTCCAGCCCGCGCCTCCGCATTGCGCTTGCGCGTCACCGCAGCCTTCTTCGCGGAGGCCGATCGCTCAGCCGCCGTGCGGCCGGCCGCGGCCTTGCCGCCCAGATGCCCGCCCTTGCGGGAGGGCTCGTGGTTCTCCGGCTGGCCGCGTCCCGAGCCGGACTTCTTGCCCCCGCCGGTCTCCTTGTTGACCGTCGCCCAGGCGCGCTTCTCCGCTTCGGACTTGGGAACGCCGCGATCCTCGTAGCCACTCTCGATGTGCTCGGCCTGCCGCTTCTGCTTGTCCGTGTAGGACGACTTGTCGCCTCTGGGCATGGGGTACTCCAGTCGGGATGGATGCCTTACTTCATGCGCACTTCGCCGGTCTCGGCCAGGCCTGTAGGCGGCTTGCCGGTCACCGCCGCCTTCGCCATCGCGTAGAGCTGCGTCAGCTTCGACGCCTTCACGTCCCAGTAGCTCGCGTGGCTGATGCGCACGCGCACCACCGCGAGATCGGGATCGTCGACGCCCTTCGTGAACCAGGCTTCCGCGGCCTTGTTCCAGAGCTCCTGGCGCTTGGCGCGGTCCTCGTTGAGCTCCGCGATGCCGGACACCGAGACATACGTGTCCTCGCTGCGATCGGCGAAGCCGACGTTCACCTGCGACGACGCGACGATGTCGCTGAACGGCTCGCCGCTGCGGGACATGAAGAACCACAGCGATTCGCCCTCGTCGAGGTCCTTGTTCTGCAGCGTCATCGGACGCGAATGCAGATGCCCGTTCGCATGGTGGGTCGTGAACAGTCCGACCTTGACGTCCTTGATCAGGTCCCAGAGCTTCGCGCGGCGCTCGGTGTCGGAGAGGGGCTTGTCGGTCATGGGAAGACTCCTTTGAAGAGGGTTTGCCTCTTCAACAGCAAGCCCCGCTCCCGGTCCGATGCCGCCTGCGAAGCGAGCACGCCACCGATCGCACGAGGGCCTCGTGATCAGGCGGGGCCCTGGCTCCGCGCCGGGTCGTGGATCGGGCAGCGGTTGAAGGCCGAGCGGAACTCGCGCGAGGCCGCCATGACGATCTTGCGCGCCCGGTTCACGCCGCCCAGCGGACGATGCGCGGCGAGCGCATTCCAGGGACTGAAGGCCAGCGCATCCTCTTCGGCCTGCGTTGCATCGCCCTGCCAGCTGTCCTGCGGCGCCACCGACAAGGTCGCCACCGTGACCCAGGGGCTCATGTCCTCGGGCCATTCGACCGAGGCGTCCTCGATGGGCATCTCGTCGGTGTTCACGCAGAGCTGCACGCGCAACGCCCATTCCACCGCCGCCGTCTGCCCCGACATGAACCGCGCTACCGACACGCGCTGCGCATCGTCGCCATCGGCGTCCATCGACTCACCGGTCAGCGCAGTGAGCGCCGGTGACACGGGCTGCAGGGAGAACTTCGCGATGTATGGTCCGAAGAGGTAGGGCGTCTGCGAGAAGTAGGTGTCGCCCAGCGGGTGGACTTTCGGATGTCCGCCGAGCGACTTCAGCTTGCCGCTCTCCGCGCCGACCGCTTCGAGCACGTGTTCCGCGCCGCGCAACACCGCCGACAGCACCTCCTTGCCGCGCGGCGACTTCTCCGTCGTGGACGCCAGCAGCTTGACGTCGTTGAGGAAGCCGCGCGGATCGGGGCGCGAGAAGGCCGGCCCGTTGACCATCAGGAAGTCCTGCGCGTCCGGGCCGAGCGCCTCGGGCAGGCGCTCGCCGGGAACGCCCAGCACCTTGAGCGCTAGTGCGCGCGGCGTCGAGACGCTGTCGGGGAGCTGCTCCGCCGGCGGTGACGACAGGCGCACCAGCGTGTCGTAGGTCGCCGGCTCGGCGAACAGGCCTTGCGCGAAGATCGCAGGCAGCCCGCCCGACACGGTGAGCTTCCCGCGCAGCAGTCCCTGGCCCTTGGCGTGCACGGCGCGGAACGCGTGCCCTTCCGTGTCCGCCACCGTCCTGGCCATGCCGACGAAGGTCTTCACCAGCTCGTCGATGGTCGTGGCTTCGCTGGGTTCCACGCGTTCGAGCGACGGCTCGAAGGTGACGGGCATCACATCGGTAGAAAGGTTCATGGCGGCGGCTCTGAAGTGGATCCTTCCAAAGGCAACGGCCATGCCCGTCGCGGCGGTCGCTCGCACCGCCGTGGCCATCGACATCCATCCCATCGGCGCGGTAGGCATCCAGCTTGCTGGACAGCGGCATCGACCGATACTTCGCACCCGCCGCTCCGGCGCCTGTCGCATCGATCACCCGAGGTCCCCTCTTGGTCAAACGTCCAACCGCCAGCCCGCAGCCCCCGCCGTCACGCGCCGCCTTCGTCCAGGTCCGCGGCGCGCGCGAGCACAACCTCAAGAACGTCGATGTCGACGTGCCGCGCGACGCGCTCGTGGTGTTCAGCGGCGTGTCGGGATCGGGCAAGTCCTCGCTCGCCTTCGGCACGATCTACGCGGAGGCGCAACGGCGCTATTTCGAATCGGTCGCGCCGTACGCGCGCCGGCTGATCGACCAGGTCGGCGTGCCCGCCGTCGATTCGATCGACGGACTGCCGCCCGCCGTCGCGCTGCAGCAGCAGCGCGGCACGCCGAGCGCGCGTTCGTCCGTGGGCAGCGTGACCGGACTCTCGTCGCTGCTGCGGATGCTGTACTCGCGCGCCGGGCGTTATCCGGCGAAGCAGCCGATGCTGTACGCCGAGGACTTCTCGCCGAACACGCCGCAGGGCGCCTGCCCGCATTGCCATGGACTGGGGCGCGTGTACGAGGTCACCGAGGCCTCGATGGTCCCCGACGACACGCTCACCATCCGCGACCGCGCCGTCGCCGCATGGCCGCCGGCCTGGCACGGCCAGAACCTGCGCGACATCCTGGTGACGCTGGGGATCGACGTCGACAAGCCCTGGCGCGAGCTGCCGCGCAAGACGCGCGACTGGATCCTGTTCACCGACGAGCAGCCCACCGTGCCGGTGTACGCCGGCTTCACGCCCGCCGAGACCAGGGACGCGCTGCGCCGCAAGATGGAGCCCAGCTACCAGGGCACCTTCAGCAGCGCGAAGCGCTACGTGATGCACACCTTCGCGACCACGCAGAGCGCGCTGATGAAGCGCCGCGTGTCGCGCTACCTGATCGGCGGCGCCTGCCCGGTCTGCGACGGCAAGCGGCTCAAGCGCGAGGCGCTGTCGGTGACCTTCGGCGGGCTCGACATCGGCGCGCTGTCGCAGTTCCCGCTGGCGGAACTGGCGGAGCATCTCGGCGACGCCGCCACCGACGGCCTCAGCGAGGAGAAGCGCCTCGCCGCCCGGCGGCTGGTCGACGACGTGCTGATGCGATTGCGGCCGCTGCTGACGCTGGGACTCGGCCATCTGTCGCTGGAGCGCTCGACGCCGACGGTCTCGCCCGGCGAGCTCCAGCGCCTGCGCCTGGCCACGCAGATCTGCTCCAACCTCTTCGGCGTCGTCTACGTGCTCGACGAGCCGTCGGCGGGCCTGCATCCGGCGGACGGCGAATCGCTGCTCGCGTCGCTGCGCGCGCTGAAGGCGGCGGGCAACTCGATCTACGTCGTCGAGCACGACCTGAACCTGATGCGCGCCGCGGACTGGATCGTCGACGTCGGCCCCGCCGCCGGCGAGCTCGGCGGCCGCGTGCTCTACAGCGGGCCGCCGGACGGCCTGCGCGGCGTCGCGGAATCGCGCACCGCGGCGTACCTCTTCCCGGACGCCACGCGCCGCGCGGGTGATGCCGGCATCGCGCGTGAAGCCGGCAATGCACAAGTCCGTCCCGTTCGCCGCGAGCCCAAAGACTGGCTGCGCCTCGAAGGCATCACGCAGAACAACCTCGTCGACGTGGACGCCGCCTTCCCGCTCGGCGTGTTCACTGCGGTGACCGGGGTGTCGGGCTCCGGCAAGTCGTCGCTGGTCAGCCGCGCGCTGGTGGACCTGGTCGGCGCGCATCTGGGCCATGAGCCCGTCGCCGTCGAGGACGAGGACGACCCCGAGGCCGGCACCGATGTCCAGGCGGTCTCCGGAGGCCGGATCGCCAGCGGCGCCGAGACGATCCGACGCCTCGTGCAGGTCGATCAGAAGCCGATCGGCCGCACGCCGCGCTCCAACCTCGCCACGTACACGGGGCTGTTCGACCACGTGCGCAAGCTCTTCGCCGCCACGCCGGCGGCGCGTGCACGCAAGTTCGACGCGGGGCGTTTCTCCTTCAACGTCGCCAAGGGCCGCTGCGAGACCTGCGAGGGCGAAGGCTTCGTCAGCGTGGAGCTGCTCTTCATGCCCAGCGTCTTCGCGCCCTGCCCCGCGTGCCACGGCGCGCGCTACAACGAGGCGACGCTGAAGGTCCGCTACCGCGAGCGCAGCATCGCCGAGGTGCTCGGCATGACGGTCGACGCCGCGTTCGAGTTCTTCGCGGAGGAAGCGGCGCTGGCGCGGCCGCTCGGATTGCTGAAGGGCATCGGCCTGGGCTACCTGCGGCTGGGCCAGCCGGCGACGGAGCTGTCCGGCGGCGAGGCGCAACGCATCAAGCTCGTCACCGAGCTGCAGCGCACGCAGCGCGGCCACACGCTGTACGTGCTGGACGAGCCCACCACCGGTCTGCATCCGTCGGACGTCGACAAGCTGATGGTGCAGCTGCGCGACCTGGTCGAGGCCGGCCACACGGTCGTCGTCGTCGAGCACGAGATGCGCGTCGTCGCGGCGGCGGATTGGGTCATCGACCTCGGTCCGGGCGCGGGCGGCGCGGGTGGTCGGGTGGTCGTGGCAGGAATGCCCGACGAGGTCGCGGTGAATGCCGAGTCACGCACGGCGCCGCATCTGAAGGCGGCGATCGACGAACAAGTCTGAAAGCGCGGTCTGAACGCGCGGTTTGAACGCGCGGTTTGAACGCGCTCAGCGGCTCGGCTGGAAACCTTCGGGATCCAGCGCGAACTGCCACGCGCTGGAGCGCTGCAGCGCCGCCTTCAACTCGCGCGAGTTCGGCCCCACGAGCGCGGACAGCTCTTCGCTGAAGAACTCGCAGCCGAGCGCGTGGGCGACGTCGCAGACGACCTCGATGAAGCGGTCGGTCTCGTTCGCGCAAGCATCCAGGCGCGCATGCAGTTCGTAGTGGCCATCGGGGTCGGAGACCATGTCGATGCAGTTGCCCGCCTCGTTGCCGAAGTAGCGCCAGCCTTCGAGCATCGGCGTGCTCGGCCCGACGCGGCTCACGAGGTAGTGCATGACGTCGGAGCGCGAGGACGGCAGCCAGGACGCCGCGGAGCCGCCTCGCGCGAAGGCCAGATCGAATTGCCAGACGGACATGACGGGGGAGGCATGAGTCCGAGGAGACTCGATGCTACGCCCCCGTCCGTGGCCTTGTCATGCTGCGGCGCGGCAATGCCGGCCATAGCCTCACTGGTGAGCAGGCTCCGGCTGCAGAACGAATTCGAAGGGCCGCAGCAGCCGGTTCACGGCTTCGGCGAACAGCGCCGGCGGTCGGTCCTCGTCGGCGAGCAACTGGCTGCGATGCGCGGCCAGCGCGGTGCGCTTGTCACTCAGCGCGCGCGCGTTGAGCGGCAGGCGACGCATCCGATGCCACGGCACCGCGGCATCGCCGGGACGCGCCCAATGCCAGGCCCAGATCGGGATCTCGATGAGCGTGGCGCCGGTCAGCAATGCGGCACGCGCGCAGGCGCGTCCGGTGGCTTCGTGGTCCGGATGGCCGTCGAGTCGCCACGAGGTCAGCAGCACGTCGTCCGGCCGCAGGCGCCGGCACAGTTCGAGCACGAGGTCGTCCTCGTGAGCGGACACCTGGCCGTCCGGAACGCAGAGCGAATGCACGGGCACGTGCAGGCCCAGACGGCGCAGGCCGGATGCGCGTTCATGGCGACGCTGCACGGCGAGCCGCGCCGGCGTCCAGCGCTCGGAGCCGGGATGACTGGCTTCGCCGTCGGTGACGGCCACCAGCTCGACGGGCGGCGCGAGCACGCGATCGGGCGGCAGTCCGGCGCGATGGCGCGTCACCAGCAGCGACAGCAACCCGCCGCAGCCGAGCACCTCGTCATCGGGGTGCGGCGCGACGACGACGGCGCGCCGGCCTTCCGGCACCAGTTCGTCGAGCGAGGTCAGCGGCGCGCCCCACAGCGGCTGCCATTGGCGCCAGGCCCACTCGGGGGTCCCGTCGCCGTCGATGCGGCGGTCGGAAGGCGGTCGCTGCGGCGACTCCGCGGGAATGAGTCCGACGGGCATGCCTTCGTTCACGGTCCGGAACGGGCGTCGATGCATCAGAGCGTCCATGGCGTGGCGGTTCCTTCCTGGTTTCGGTATCCCCGGCGACCGGCGTGCGGTCGCCATGGGCTTGTGGAAGGACAGTGGCAAAGGGCCTGCCAGCCTCGTGAAACGGTTTGTGTCGCGAATGGGCGGCGCCACGACCGCACCGTCGGACTTCTTTACAGCGCCAACCGACCGTGTCACCCGGCGTCCCGGAAAGCGTTGTCAATCAAGGTCTTGCGTGGCGGGCCCGCAATATGCATGCGGGGTCTGCACGCTCACGGCGACTTGCCCGTGTCCGGGCCGGGACTGGACGAGCGACAGGGAGAACAACATGTGCACCCTCAAGCAATGGGCCGCGGTCGCGGCCCTGGCGCTCTCCGGCGCCTGCGCCCAGGCCGTCCCGATGTTCGGGAGCACCTTCGACTACCAGGTGTATTGGCCCGACCTTGATTCGCCGGTCGCCACGCCGGGTTCCGGCCATGTCGTGGTCGGCAACGGCGTGGAGGTCCCCGACGTCACCGGTATCGGCGGCGCCAGCCTGGACATCACGGCCACCCAGATCATCTTCGACTTCAGTCTGCCGAATTCGACGCTGAACTTCTCCTCGGGCACGTTCAACGGCATCGTGCTGACGGACGTGTTCGGCACCATCGACGACTTCGTCGGCGTGAGCATCGACGCGTCGTCCAACTGGGCCGCGTTCGAACCGTCGCGGCTGACGTTCACCGGCGATTCGATCGCGATGAACTTCCAGTCGCTCAGCATGGCGGATGGTCAGCGGCTCGTGCTGAATGTGGAGACGGCGGCCGTCGAGCTGCCCGAGCCGGGAACCTTGGCGCTGGCGGCGCTGGCGTTGATGGGGATTGCGGCGAGTCTTCGGGGCCGAGGTCGAAGGACGGCGTCAGCTCGTCGTTGATCTCTGCAAGCACGACGGCGCGGCGTGCGCGGTCGTGCTGTCGCCACTCGATCACATGCAGTCCCAGCCAAGCCGGATGGCGCCGCAGTGACGGTAGATGAATCGCGGGAGGGCGTCGTTTGTCATCGGCTTGTTTGTCGGCGGGAGGTTTGGATCCCCGAAGTCATTTCGGCGAATCCGCCATCAGATCAACCAAAGAAAAAGGGCCCGGACGAAACGTCCGGGCCCTTTCAGGAAGATGGTGGAGCCGGCGGGAATTGAACCCGCGTCCGCAAGCCTTCATCGGGCAGTTCTACATGCTTAGCTCTCTGATTTGGTTCTCACCTGCCCGGTCGCGCAGGAGCACGCTACCGGACGAGCCAGCACCCTAAATCTCGCCGTCACCCAAGGTGCACGAATGACAGCCAGCCAATGTGAATAACCTCTCTGTGTCAGGACTTGCGTCCCGTCACCCGGCCCATCGGCCAACCGGTGAGAGGTCCGCGGGGTTTAAGCCGCGAGAGCGTACGTTTGATCGTTCGCAGTTGGTTTGTTCCAGATGGATTTACGAGGTGCCTGGCCCTCGGCATGCCCTACTCCAACTCCGTACCCACGTCGAAACCAGGTCGGCCCCAGAGAGAGAAGTCTCACATTATGCCTGCCGCCCAGACTTCAAGAGCCCGATCTCGTCAAAGTCATCAAAGAGTCTTCCATGACTTCGCTCGAAGTTCGACAGGCGCCTGAATGAGCGCGCTCAGCGCGACGTCCTCAACCACTCGATGAGCTGCGACGGGGTGTCCACCACCACGTCCGCGCCCCAGGCGTCGATGAGCTCGCCATCGCCCAGGTAGCCCCAGCGCACCGCCACCGTCGGCATGCCCGCCGCCCGGCCCGCGAGGATGTCGCGCGCGTCGTCACCGACGTAGACGCATTCGTGCGGCGAAACACCCGCGCGTCGCGCCGCTTCCAGCAACGGCGCCGGATGCGGCTTGCTGTGCGGTGTCGTGTCGCCGCCGACCACCGCGGCCGCCTGCGTCTCCCAACCCAGCCCGCGCGTCAGCGGCAGCGCGAAGCGCTCGGACTTGTTGGTCACGATGCCCCAGCTGAGGCCGTCGTCGGACAGCGACTGCAACATCGCTGCGATGCCGTCGAACGGGAAGGTCGCACGCAGCAATCGCTGCTCGTAGCGATCGAAGAATTCGTCGCGCAGCGCGGGGAACGACATCTCCATCGGGGACACGCCGAACGCCACACCCATCATTCCTCGCGCCCCCGTGCCGACCATCGGCCGCAGGCGCTCGTACGGGACTTCGGGCAGGCCGCGCGCCACGAGCATCTCGTTGGTCGCGCCCGCCAGGTCGGGGGCGCTGTCCACCAGTGTGCCGTCCAGATCGAACAGCACCGTCCGGATCGTCGTGCGCGCCGGCACGCCGGCCGGCGAGTTCAGCATCACCGTGCTCATGCGGGACGTCGGCAGGCCAGCAGGTAGTTCACGTCGGTGTCCGCATTCAGCGCGTACCGCTGCGTGATCGGATTGAAGGTCAGGCCCCTGGCACCCTGCACTTCCAGACCCGCATCGCGGCACATCTGCGCCAGCTCCGACGGACGGATGAATCGCGCGTATTCATGCGTGCCGGCGGGCAGCATGCGCAGCACGTATTCGGCCCCGACGATCGCGAAGAGGAAGGACTTGGCGTTGCGGTTCAGCGTCGACAGGAAGACCCATCCGCCCGGCTTCACCAACTGCCCCAGCGCGGTCACCACCGACGCGGGATCGGGGACGTGCTCCAGCATCTCCATGCAGGTCACGACATCGAAGGACGCGGGCCGCTGAGCCGCCAGATCCTCGACCGCGATCTCCTGGTACTCGACGTTTTCGGTGCCCGCCTCCATCGCGTGCAGCTCGGCCACGCGCAGCGACTTCGTCGCCAGGTCGATGCCCAGGACCTTCGCGCCCTTGCGCGCCATCGCATCGGTCAGGATGCCGCCACCGCAGCCGACGTCCAGCGCCGTCTTGCCTTGCAGGCCGCACAAGCCGTCGATCCAGTTCAATCTCAAGGGATTGATCTGGTGCAGCGGCTTGAATTCACTTTCGGTATCCCACCAGCGGTGGGCCAGCTCGCTGAACTTCTCGAGCTCTTTTGCATCGACATTCGCCATGGTCGCAATGGTAGCCGAGCACGACACCCGCCACCGCCCGCATCGCGCAGATTGCCGATGCCATGCACCCCTCCAGGCATCTCACGCAGACCGCTCGATATGACGCCGCCATGAAAAAACCCCGCGAGCCTTGCGGCTGGCGGGGTTTGTCGATTGGCGACCGGAGTCGCCAATTCCTCGTCGCTTACTTGACGGCGCGAGTACCGACCACTTCGATTTCGACGCGGCGGTTCTTGGCGCGGCCTTCCGCGGTCTTGTTGTCGGCGATCGGCTGCTTCTTGCCCTTGCCTTCGGTGTACACGCGGTTCTTTTCCAGACCCTTGGACACCAGGTACTGCTTCACCGATTCAGCACGCTGAACCGACAGTTTCTGGTTGTAGGCGTCGGAACCGATGCCGTCGGTGTGGCCGACTGCAATGATCACTTCCAGGTTGATGCCGCCGGTCTTGGAGACCAGGTCATCCAGCTTCGCCTTCGCTTCAGGCTTCAGGACAGCCTTGTCGAAGTCGAAGAAGGCGTCAGCAGCGTAGGTGACCTTCTCGCTCGTGGGAGCGACCGGCACCGGCACGACGGCCGGAGTCGGCGGCTTCGCCGCCGGAGTCGACGGCGTCGAGGCGGCCGGAGCCACCGGAGCCACCACCGGCTTCAGCGCGCCGTCGCAGTCCTTGGCAGCCGTGGCCGGCGTCCAGAATGCATCGCGCCAGCACAGCTCGTTGGTACCGTTCTTCCAAACGGTGCCATCGGTAGCGCGCCAGTTATCCACGGTTTGGGCCATAGCGCCCGAGGTGGCGACGGCGGCGACAGCGAAGAGCGCTGCCACGCGGTTCAATTTCTTCATGATTCTCCTCTCAAGGAAAGCCGCAGTTGCCCTGCGAAACGTCCAATGTCGGAACTAAAACCTCAGGAGTCTCCCCGACCAAGGGTTTCTCCTAGGGACGAACCGATTGTGCCATAGGGCAACAGGACGTCTGCATTCTCACGGCAGGCGCGTCTTCTGTTCATGAACCTGTTGCAGAAGCACGACAAGCGCGCGCAATTAGAATCACCGTCTTCCGATCTCACCAGAGGCCGCGCACTTCCGTGCGCGCCCCACGCGCATGACCCAGTTCGCCAAGGAAACCCTGCCGATCAGCCTCGAGGAGGAGATGCGCCGCTCCTACCTCGATTACGCGATGAGCGTGATCGTCGGCCGCGCCCTGCCCGACGCCCGCGACGGCCTCAAGCCGGTGCATCGCCGCGTGCTCTTCGCGATGCACGAGCTGAACAACGACTGGAACCGGCCCTACAAGAAGTCGGCCCGTATCGTCGGCGACGTCATCGGTAAATACCACCCGCACGGCGACAGCGCCGTGTACGACACCATCGTGCGGCTGGCGCAGGACTTCTCGCTGCGCCACATGCTGGTCGACGGCCAGGGCAATTTCGGTTCGATCGACGGCGACAACGCCGCCGCCATGCGATACACCGAAATCCGCCTGTCGAAAATCGCCCATGAAATGCTGGCCGATATCGACAAGGAAACCGTCGATTACGGTCCGAACTACGATGGCAGCGAGAAAGAACCGCTGGTATTGCCGGCCCGTCTGCCGAATCTGCTGATCAACGGTTCCTCCGGTATCGCGGTCGGCATGGCCACGAATATCCCGCCGCACAACCTCAATGAGTCGGTCGACGCCTGCCTGCATGCGCTGAAGAATCCGGACTGCTCGATCGACGAGCTGATGGAGATCATCCCGGCGCCGGACTTCCCGACCTCCGGGATCATCTACGGCCTGAACGGCGTGCGCGAGGGCTACCGCACCGGCCGCGGCAAGGTCGTGATGCGCGCCAAGGTCCACTTCGAGGACATCGACCGCGGCCAGCGCCAGGCGATCATCGTCGACGAGATCCCCTACCAGGTGAACAAGAAGACCCTGCTCGAGCGCATCGCCGAGCTGGTCCAGGAAAAGAAGATCGAGGGCATCAGCCACATCCAGGACGAGTCCGACAAGGACGGGATGCGCGTGGTGATCGAGCTCAAGCGCGGCGAGGTCCCTGAAGTCGTCCTGAACAACCTGTACAAGCAGACGCAGCTGCAGGACAGCTTCGGCATGAACATGGTGGCGCTGGTCGACGGCCAGCCCAAGCTGTGCAACCTGAAGGACCTGATCACGGTCTTCCTGGAGCACCGCCGCGAGGTCGTCACCCGCCGCACCATCTTCGAGCTGCGCAAGGCGCGCGAACGCGGCCACGTGCTGGAAGGCCTGGCCGTCGCGCTGGCCAACATCGACGACTTCATCGAGATCATCAAGCGCAGCCCCAGCCCGCCGGTCGCCAAGGCCGAGCTGATGGCCCGCGCCTGGGACTCGTCGCTGGTGCGCGAGATGCTGTCGCGCGCCGAGACCGAAGCCGCCGGCGGCCGCAACGCCTACCGTCCGGAAGGCCTGCCGGCGCAGTACGGCATGCAGGAAGACGGCCTGTACAAGCTGTCCGACGACCAGGCCGGCGAGATCCTGCAGATGCGCCTGCAACGCCTGACCGGGCTGGAGCAGGACAAGATCGTCGGCGAATACCGCGACGTGATGGCGCAGATCGCCGACCTGCTCGACATCCTGGCCACGCCCGCCCGCGTGACGACCATCATCGGCGAGGAGCTGGTGTCGGTGCGCACGGAGTTCGGCCAGACCAAGCTGGGCGCGCGCCGCAGCGTGATCGAGCACAACGCGCAGGAACTCGGCACCGAGGACCTGATCACCCCGACCGACATGGTGGTGACGCTCTCGCACACCGGCTACATCAAGAGCCAGGCGCTGAGCGAGTACCGCGCCCAGCGCCGCGGCGGCCGCGGCAAGCAGGCCACCGCGACGAAGGACGACGACTGGATCGACCAGCTCTTCATCGCCAACACGCACGACTGGATGCTGTGCTTCAGCAACCGCGGCCGCGTCTACTGGCTCAAGGTCTGGGAAGTGCCGCAAGGCTCGCGCAACGCGCGCGGCAAGCCGATCGTCAACATGTTCCCGCTGCAGCCGGAAGAGAAGATCAACGTCATCCTGCCGCTCACCGGCGAGTTCCGTTCCTTCCCGGAAGACCACTTCATCTTCTTCGCCACCGCGCTGGGCACCGTCAAGAAGACCTCGCTGAAGGACTTCAGCAACCCTCGCAAGGCCGGCATCATCTCCGTCGACCTGGACGAGGGCGACTACCTGATCGGCGCCGCGCTGACCGACGGCCAGCATGACGTGATGCTGTTCTCCGACGGCGGCAAGGCGGTGCGCTTCGACGAGGACGACGTCCGCCCGATGGGCCGCCAGGCCCGCGGCGTGCGCGGCATGATGCTCGAACCGGATCAGCGCCTGATCGCCATGCTGGTGGCCGAGGACGAGACCCAGAGCGTGCTGACCGCCACCGAGAACGGGTACGGCAAGCGCACCAACATCGCCGAATACACCCGCCACGGACGCGGGACGAAGGGCATGATCGCCATCCAGCAGAGCGAGCGCAACGGCAAGGTCGTGGCCGCGACGCTGGTCCGCCCGGAAGACGAGATCATGCTCATCACGGACACCGGCGTGCTGGTGCGCACGCGGGTTGCCGAGATCCGCGAGCTGGGTCGCGCCACGCAGGGCGTGACGCTGATCTCGCTGGACGAGGGCGCGAAGCTCTCGGGCCTGCAGCGCATCGTGGAAAACGATGCGGTTGAATCGACAGAACCTACAGAATCGCCCGATGCGGACGCCACCGGCGCCGACGGTTCCGATGCCGGCGATGCCGGCGACTCCACCCCCGACGTGAAGGAATGACCTTGTTGCTGAAGTCCATCCAAGCCGGCGCCATCGCCGCCTCGCTGCTGGCGAGCCCCGTCGTCTTCGCGCAGAAGGCTGACAGCCCGCAGTCCAAGAAGGACGTCATCGCGAAGATCCTCAAGATCCAGCAGCCCGCGATCGAGGCGCTGACCATGGGCGTGCTGAGCCGCCCGGTCAACGAGCTGGCCGCCAAGGCCGCCCCGGCGCTGCGCAACGTGCCCGAGGCCAAGCGCGAAGCCACCGCCAAGCAGATCGACGCCGACCTGCGCAAGTTCCTGGAAGACAATGCCAAGCCGCTGGTCGACAAGGGCATGAAGCTGGCCCCCTCGACCATGGGCGTGGCGCTGGACGAGAAGTTCACCGAGGACGAGCTCAAGCAGCTGCTGGCCTGGCTGGAATCGCCGGTGAGCAAGAAGTTCGCCGAGTCCTCGCAGGAACTGCAGAGCCTCTACACGAAGAAGCTGATCGACGACAACGGCAAGCAGCTCGACGAGAAGTTCACCGCGCTGCAGCAGAACGTCGCCAAGCAGCTCGGCCTGGACGCCGGCCCGCCGCCCGCGGGCGGCGCTTCGGCCCCGAAGCTGAACACCAACAAGCCGGCGACCACGCCGAAGAAGTAAGTCCCGCATCGCGGACGGACGAGGGGCCCGCCCCCGTTCCGCCCGCATGCCCGAGCCGGCGCTTCGTTGCGCCGGCTCGTGCCATTGCAGTTGTCATTGCTGTTGTCATTGCTGTTGCCATTGCCCCCTTTGCGGTTCGCGTCCTGTCGCCCTCCCGTCCTCTGACCACGCCTCCATGCAAGCTGTCCGCCCGTTCAACTTCTCCGCCGGTCCCGCCGCCCTCCCGCAGGAGGTCCTGAGCCTGGTGGCCGAAGAGATGCTCGACTGGCACGGCTCCGGGATGAGCGTCATGGAGATGAGCCACCGCGGACGCGAATTCATCTCGATCTATGAAGCCGCCGAGGCCGACCTGCGCGAGCTGCTGCAGGTGCCGGCGAACTTCCGCATCCTCTTCATGCAGGGCGGCGGCCTGGGCGAGAACGCCATCCTGCCGCTGAACCTGTCGCGCGGCGGCGCCGTCGACGTCGTCGTCACCGGCTCCTGGTCCAAGAAGAGCGCCGGCGAGGCGAAACGCTACGCCGACGTCCGGATCGCCGCGAACGCGGCCGAAGAGGCCGGCGCCGGCGGCCGCTACCTCGACATCCCCGATCCGTCGACCTGGCAGCTCCGCAAGGACGCCGCCTACGTCCACGTCTGCACCAACGAGACCATCGACGGCGTCGAGTTCCAGACCCTGCCCGACCTCCGCGCGCTCGGCTGCGACGCACCGCTGGCGATCGACTTCTCGTCGCACGTCGCCTCGCGCTCGGTCGACTGGTCCCGCGTCGGCATCGCCTTCGCCGGCGCGCAGAAGAACATCGGTCCGGCCGGCCTGACGCTGGTCATCGTCCGCGAGGACCTGCTGGGCCACGCGCTGCCGATCTGCCCCTCCGCCTTCGACTACAAGATCGTGGCCGAGGCGCAGTCGATGTACAACACGCCGCCGACCTTCGGCATCTACGTCGCCGGCCTGGTCTTCCAGTGGCTCAAGCGTTTCGAGTACGCCGGCAGGACCGGCCTCGCGGCGATCGAGCAGCGCAACATCGACAAGGCCGCCCTGCTCTACCAGGCGCTGGACGGCTCTTCGCTCTATGAAAACCGCGTGGCGGCACATTGCCGCTCGCGCATGAACGTCCCCTTTTTCCTCCGCGACGAGCGTCTGAACGACGCCTTCCTGGCCGGCGCCAGGGAACGCGGACTGCTGCAACTCAAAGGCCACAAGTCGGTGGGCGGCATGCGGGCATCGATCTACAACGCGATGCCGCTGGAGGGCGTACAAGCCCTGGTGAGCCACCTCCAAGACTTCGAGACCCGACATGGCTGACACGCCGCTCTCCCCTGAGCCGATCGATCCGGCCGGCACCCCGGTGCCGCCCGCGCCGGTCGCCGATCCCGAGCTGCTCGCGCTGCGCGACCAGATCGACGCGCTCGACTCGCAGCTGCTGACGCTGCTGAACCAGCGCGCCCACGTCGCCGAGCAGGTCGGCGAGATCAAGCGCCGCGACGGCACGCCCTTCTTCCGCCCCGACCGCGTCGCACAGGTCATCGCCAAGATCAAGGGCGCCAACCCCGGCCCGCTCAAGGGCGACCATGTCGCCGCGATCTGGCGCGAGATCATGTCCGCCTGCCTGGCGCTGGAGTCGCCGCAGCGCGTCGCCGTGCTGGGCCCGTTCGGCACCTTCTGCGAGCAGGCCGCGATCGAGTACTTCGGCGGTGCCGCCGACCTCATCTACTGCAACAGCTTCGACGAGGTCTTCCACGCCACCGCCTCCGGCAGCGCGCAGTACGGCGTGGTCGGCGTCGAGAACATGACCGAGGGCGTGGTGACGCGCTCGCTCGACCTGTTCCTGCACACGCCCACGCACGTGGTCGGCGAGGTCAGCCTGCTGATCCGCCACAACCTGCTGCGCAAGGAGAACACGCTCGAGGGCGTGGAAGCCGTGCTGGCGCATCCGCAGGCGCTGGCGCAATGCCAGAACTGGCTGTCCAAGCACCTGCCCAACGCCGAGCGCCGCGCCGTCTCCAGCAACGCCGAAGGCGCGCGCCTGGCCGCGCAGAACCCGGCCTACGCCGCCATCGCCAGCGAACGCGCGGCGACGCTCTTCGGCCTGCACATCACCGCCCACGCGGTGCAGGACGAGGCGTACAACCGTACCCGTTTCGCCGTGATCTGCCTGCCGCAGACCATGGCTACCCCCCCGGCCACGGGGCGGGACTGCACCAGCCTCATCGTGTCCGTGGCGAACCGCCCCGGCGCGATGCATGATCTGCTGGTTCCTTTGAAGAAGCATGGCGTGTCGATGACACGCCTGGAATCGCGCCCGGCCCGCACCGGTCAGTGGGAGTACTACTTCTACATCGACCTGGACGGCCACCCGTCGCAGCCGCACGTCGCGGCCGCACTGGCGGAGTTGCGGGAGCTGTGCGCGTTCTACAAGGTCATCGGCGCCTACCCGCTGAAGTCCTGACGCTGACGTCCTGAGCGAAAGAGGTTTCTCGCGATGTACAACCAACTCGGCGTGATCGGTTGCGGCCTGATGGGCGGATCGTTTGCGCTGGCCATGAAGAAAGCCGGCCTCGTGCGCCGCGTGGTCGGCTACAGCAAGAGCCCGTCCACGACCGAGACCGCCCGTCGCATGGGCGTGATCGACATCGCCGCGGAATCGGCGCTGCTGGCCGTCTCCGGCTCCGACATCGTGCTGCTGGCCGTGCCGGTGGCCGCCACCGAATCGACGCTCAAGGCGATCCGCCACCTGGTGCGCGCCGACGTGCTGCTGATGGACGTGGGCTCGACCAAGAGCGACGTCGTCGATGCGGCCAAGCGCTCGCTGGGCAAGCAGTTCGCCAGCTTCGTGCCCGCGCACCCGATCGCCGGCAAGGAAAGCGCCGGCGTGCAGCATGCCGACGCCGGGCTGTACCAGGGGCGCCAGGTCATCCTGACGCCGCTGGACCAGACCAAGCCGGAGATGGTGCAGAAGGCGACGGACCTCTGGTCGGCGCTGGGCTGCCAGGTGCTCAAGATGGCGCCGCATCACCACGACGAGGCCTTCGCCGCCGTCAGCCATCTGCCGCACCTGCTGGCGTATGCGTACTTCAGCTCGGTGGCCAGGCAGCCGTCCGGCCGCGACTTCCTGAGCCTGGCCGGCTCCGGCTTCCGCGACTTCACCCGCATCGCGGCCAGCGATCCGACCATCTGGCGCGACATCCTGATGGCCAACAAGCAGGACCTGCTGACGCAGTCGCAGCGTTTCCGCGAAGTGCTGGACCAGATGGAGCAGGCCATCCGCGAGGGCGACGCCCACGCGCTGGAAGCGATGATCCGCCAGGCGTCCGAAGGTCGCGCGCAGTGGCAGCTCGGCGCCCCCGCGCCGTCGTCGTCCTCGTCGAAGTCGTCCAAGTAGTCCAAGTAGTCCGGCCCCTTCAGCACGCCCCTCGCCCCTTCCCCTTTTGCCCATTTCCCCGGTGGCACGTCGCGCGTGCCCGGAGCGCGCCATGTACAAGATCCCCTTCCTGGACCTGCCCCCGCTCCGCGGCGCCGCGGGCACCGTCTCGCTGCCCGGCTCCAAGAGCATCTCCAACCGCGTGCTGCTGCTCGCCGGCCTGTCCGACGGCGTGACGCTCGTCCACGACCTGCTGGACTCGGACGACACCAAGGTGATGCTCGCCGCGCTGCGCGAGCTGGGCTGCCGGCTGGAGACCGGCGCCGACGGCGTGCTGTCGGTGACCGGCATCGGCGGAACGCTGCGGTCGACGGAGGCCAAGCTCTTCCTCGGCAACGCCGGCACGGCCATGCGCCCGCTGACGGCTGCACTGGCGCTGCTGGCCGCGACGCAGGGCGGCCGCTTCGAACTCTCCGGCGTGCCCCGCATGCATGAGCGTCCGATCGGCGACCTCGTCGATGCACTGCGCGCGCTGGGCTGCCCGATCGACTGCCTCGGACAGGAAGGCTATCCGCCGCTGCGCCTGAACGGCCCCGCTCCGCTGACCCTCGAAGCGCCGGTGCGCGTGCGCGGCGACGTGTCCAGCCAGTTCCTGACGGCCCTGCTGCTCGCGCTGCCCCTGGTCGCGGCGAACGACGTCGTCATCGAGGTCACCGGCGAGTTGATCTCCAAGCCCTACGTCCACATCACGCTGGAGCTGCTCGCGCGCTTCGGCGTGGCCGTCCGCCGCGACGACGACTGGCAGCGCTTCGTGATCCCCGCCGGCAGCCGCTACCGCTCGCCGGGCGAGGTGCACGTCGAAGGCGACGCGTCGTCGGCGTCCTACTTCGTCGCGCTGGGCGCGATCGCCGCCACCGACGCCCCGGTGCGCATCGAAGGTGTGGGCTCGACCTCCGTGCAAGGCGACGTCCGCTTCGTCGAGGCGGCCCAGGCGATGGGCGCGCGCGTCGAGATCGGTCCGAACTGGCTCGAAGTCCGCCGCGGCGCCTGGCCGCTGAAGGCGCTGGACCTGGACTGCAACCACATCCCCGACGCCGCGATGACGCTGGCCGTGATGGCGCTCTACGCCGACGGCCCGACGACGCTGAGCAACATCGCCTCCTGGCGCGTGAAGGAAACCGACCGCATCGCCGCCATGGTCGCGGAGCTGGGCAAGCTCGGCGCGCAGGTGGAGGAAGGGCCCGACTGGCTGCGCGTCCATCCGCTCAAGTCCTGGAAGCCGGCGGCCATCCACACCTACGACGACCACCGCGTGGCGATGTGCTTCTCGCTGGCGGCCTTCAACGGCCTGCAGGACGACCGGCAAGGCCCCGCCGTGCCGGTGCGCATCCTCGACCCGCAATGCGTCGCCAAGACCTTCCCGGACTACTTCGAGACGCTGTTCGGCGTCGTCGAGGCGGAGGTCGAGGACATCCCCGTCATCACCATCGACGGCCCCACCGCCTCCGGCAAGGGCACGCTGACGGACGAAGTCGCCCAGGCGCTGGGCTACGACGTGCTGGACTCCGGCGCGCTGTACCGCGTGACCGGCCTGGCCGCGACGCGCAAAGGCATCGATCTGAACGACGGTGACGCCGTGGCTGCCGTGGTCCCGACGCTGGACCTGAAGTTCGAATCCGGCCGCGTGCTGCTCGACGACGAGGACGTCTCCGGCGACCTGCGCCAGGAAGCGACCGGCCTGATGGCCTCGCAGGTCGGCGCCCATCCGGCGGTGCGCCGCGCGCTGCACCAGCTGCAGCTGGACTTCCGCCGCCTGCCCGGCCTGGTCGCCGACGGACGCGACATGGGCACCGCGATCTTCCCGGACGCGCCGCTGAAAGTCTTCCTCACCGCCAGCGCCGCCACGCGGGCCGAGCGGCGCTACAAGCAATTGATTTCCAAGGGCATTTCGGCTAATATCGAGGGCTTGCGCGCTGATCTGGAAGCGCGGGACGCTCGCGACAAAGGTCGCAGCGCGTCGCCGCTCCAGGCCGCCGCGGACGCGATCGAGCTGGACAACTCGCAGCAGACCATCGGGGAATCCCGTGACCTGGTGCTGAGCTGGTGGAGCGAACGACGTCCGTTCAAGGCCTGACCCTCGCGGTCAGGACCAGCCGCAAGACAGGAGCGTCACCCCTCCCTCCGGACGTCAGTCCACTGGGGGTGACGCGTTCTACAACCTAACCCGCAAGTCCGCTTGCAACACACGCCCGCGCACCTCTCGGATCAGGCTGCCTGAATCGCTCTTCAGCGCTCAAGCCGCCGGACGCTCTGTGCCTGGCAAGGAAATCTCACATGTCCCAAATGGAATCTTTCGCCGCCCTGTTCGAGGAATCGCTGCAGAAGTCGAACATGCGCGCCGGCGAGGTCATCTCGGCTGAAGTCGTCCGCATCGAACACAACTTCGTCGTGGTGAATGCCGGCCTGAAGTCGGAAGCCTACGTGCCGGTCGAGGAATTCAAGAACGACCAGGGCGAAGTCGAAGTCCAGGTCGGCGATTTCATCTCGGTGGCCATCGACGCCATCGAGAACGGCTACGGCGACACCATCCTGTCGCGCGACAAGGCCAAGCGTCTGGCCTCGTGGCTGTCGCTGGAAACCGCCCTGGAATCGGGCGATTTCGTCACCGGCACCGTCTCCGGCAAGGTCAAGGGCGGCCTGACCGTCCTGGTCAACGGCATCCGCGCCTTCCTGCCCGGTTCGCTGCTCGACACCCGCCCGGTGAAGGACATGAGCCCGTTCGAGGGCAAGACCATGGAGTTCAAGGTCATCAAGCTGGACCGCAAGCGCAACAACGTTGTGCTGTCGCGTCGCGCGGTGGTCGAGGCTTCGATGGGCGAAGAGCGCGCCAAGCTGCTGGAAACGCTGACCGAAGGCGCCATCGTCAACGGCGTGGTCAAGAACATCACCGAATACGGTGCGTTCGTGGACCTGGGCGGCATCGACGGCCTGCTGCACATCACCGACATGGCCTGGCGCCGTGTCCGTCACCCGAGCGAAGTGGTGACGGTCGGTCAGGAACTGACCGCCAAGGTCCTGAAGTTCGACGCCGAGAAGAACCGCGTCTCGCTGGGCCTGAAGCAGCTGGGCGACGACCCGTGGTTCGGCGTGTCGCGCCGCTACCCGGCCAACACCCGCCTGTTCGGCAAGGTCACGAACATCGCCGACTACGGCGCGTTCGTCGAGATCGAACCCGGCATCGAAGGCCTGGTGCACGTCTCCGAAATGGACTGGACCAACAAGAACGTGGCTCCTTCCAAGGTCGTCTCGCTGGGCGACGAAGTGGAAGTCATGGTCCTGGAGATCGACGAAGACAAGCGTCGCATCTCGCTGGGCATGAAGCAGTGCCGCGCCAACCCGTGGGAAGAGTTCGCCGAGAACGTCAAGCGCGGCGACCGCGTCAAGGGCCCGATCAAGTCGATCACCGACTTCGGCGTGTTCGTGGGCCTGGCCCAGGGCATCGACGGCCTGGTGCACCTGTCCGACCTGTCGTGGAACGAGCCGGGTGAAACCGCCGTCCGCAACTACAAGAAGGGCCAGGAAGTCGACGCCATCGTGCTGGCCGTGGACGTCGAGCGCGAGCGCATCTCGCTGGGCATCAAGCAGCTGGACGGCGATCCGTTCACGACCTTCGTCTCGGTCAACGACCGCGGCATGATCGTGACCGGCAAGGTCAAGACCGTCGACGCCCGTGGCGCCGAGATCGACCTGGGCGAGGAAGTCACCGGCTACCTGCGTGCTTCGGAAATCGGCCGCGACCGCGTGGAAGATGCCCGCAACGTGCTGAAGGAAGGCGACGAAGTCTCCGCCGTGATCGTCAACGTCGACCGCAAGTCGCGCAGCATCCAGCTGTCGATCAAGGCCAAGGACAACGCCGACGAGCAGCAAGCCATGCAGCGTCTGTCGCAGTCGAACGAGCGTGAAAACGCCGGCACGACCAGCCTGGGCGCCCTGCTGCGCGCCAAGCTGGACAACCAGAACAACGGCTGATCCGGACGCTGAGCCCCCCAGTCGCTTCGCTCCTGCCCCCAAGGGGCTTCCCCCGCCTTGGGGGCGGCCCGGCGGCGGGAGAGCAGCGGCTGGAAAAGCTCTGGCATTCCAGATAATCCCTTGTTCTGGCCGGAGGCGGGCTGAGTTAGCCTGCCTTCCCAGACGCCAATTCGACGCACAAGCGCTTCGACAGGCTCGCTCCGCAGCGAGCCTGTTTTTCTTCAGATGCCGACGACCATGACCCGATCCGACCTGGTGGCCCACTTGTCCGAGCGCTTCGGCCAGCTCACGCAACGAGACACCGAGTTCGCGGTCAAGACCATCCTGGACGCGATGTCCGACGCGCTGGCCCGGGGCCACCGCATCGAGATCCGCGGTTTCGGGAGCTTCTCGATCAACCGTCGCCCCCCGCGCATGGGCCGCAATCCGCGCAGCGGCGAGCAGGTGCTGATCCCCGAGAAGCTGGTGCCCCACTTCAAGCCGGGCAAGGCCCTGCGCGAAGCCGTGGACGCGCAACTGCCGGTCACGGACGAGGACCAGCAGGCCGCCTGAGCCCACGCGCTCCGGCGCTGTCCACCCAGACTGAAGGCGTCGCGATCCGCGGCGCTTTTTTTTGCCCCTTGATGGCTCAATGTATTCAGGGGTTAACACGCCCTGCCATCCGTCATGGCGTACCCCGCACGCGCCTAGAATCGCCCCCCATGCGAATCCTGGTCTGGCTCTTCCGAGCATTCCTGTTCTTCTGTCTCTTCGCCTTCGCGCTGAACAACAGCCAGGAGGTCGTCGTGCACTGGTTCTTCGGCCAGTCCTGGCGCTCTCCGCTGGTGATCGTGGTGCTGCTGACCTTCGGGTTGGGCTGCGCCTTCGGCGTGCTGGCGATGGTCCCGGCCTGGTGGCGCCACAAGCGCGCCGCCGCGCGATCGCTCCCTCCGGCGGACGACCTGCCGCCCTCCTCGGCGACCGTGACCGCCAACGACCCCAAGATCCCCGATGGAATTTGATCTCAGCTGGCTGCTGATCGGCGTGCCCCTGGTCTTCGGACTGGGCTGGCTGGCGTCCAAGCTGGACGCGCGCCAATGGAAGCGCGAGCAGCGCGACGCGCCGCGCGCCTACTTCAAGGGCTTGAACCTGCTGCTCAACGAGCAGCAGGACAAGGCGATCGACGCCTTCATCGAGGCGGTGCAGGCCGACCCCGACACCTCCGAGCTGCACTTCGCGCTGGGCAACCTGTTCCGCCGCCGCGGCGAGTACGAACGCGCCGTGCGCGTGCACCAGCACCTGCTCTCGCGCGGCGACCTGCCCAAGTCCGAGCGCGACCGCGCGCAGTACGCGCTGGCGCAGGACTTCTTCAAGGCCGGGCTGTTCGACCGCGCCGAGTCCGCCTACGAGGCGCTCAAGGGCACGGCTTTCGATCACGACGCGGCGCTGGCGCTGCTGTCGCTGTACGAGCGCTCGCGCGAATGGGCGAAGGCGGCCGAAGTCTCCGAGCAGCTCGAAGCGACCGGCACCGGCAGCTTCGCGAGCCGCATCGCCAACTACTGGTGCGAGCTGGCGTTGGAGGCGCAGGCCCGCCAGGACGAGCCCCAGGCGCGTCGCTGGCTGGACCAGGCCCGCGAGCGCGCGCCGCAGTCGGCACGGGCCTATGTGCTGCTGGGCCAGATGCTGGCGCGCCAGGGCGACCAGGCGGGCGCAATGGGGCTCTACGGCGATCTGCTGCGGGCCAATCCGGACGCCTTCAACCTCGTCGCGCGCGACTATGCGCAGGCGGCCCAGGCCACAGGCACGGTGCCCCAGGCGCTGGCGCTGATCGAGGCCCAGTACCGCCGCCATCCGAGCATGGCGCTGCTGCAGGCCATCGCGTTGCTGGAGCCCGCGCCCGAGGCGCAACGCCGCCGCCTGACCGAGCACCTGCGCGTGGAGCCGGCCCTGTCGGCCGCGACGCAGCTGCTGCAGCAGAGCCAGGCGCGCCAGCAGCCGCTCAACGACGACGAAGCCCAGTTGGTCGGCACCGCGCTGCAACGCGCCGTGCGGCCGCTGCAGCGCTACCGCTGCGCCGCCTGCGGCTTCGAGTCGCAGCACTATTTCTGGCAATGTCCGGGCTGCCTCAGCTGGGACAGCTACCCTCCCCGTCACGTCGAAGAGCTCTGAGCGATGACCACCCCGATGAGCTCTACCCCGGCAACGCCTGACCCCTCGGCCGGCGGCCGCGTCATCCTCTGCATGAAGTGGGGCACCAAGTACGGCCCCGAGTACGTCAACCGCCTCTACGCGATGGTGCGCCGGCATCTGCGCGGCGACTTCCGTTTCGTCTGCCTGACCGATCGCGGCGAGGGCGTGCGGGCCGAGGTCGAGTGCCTGCCGATCCCGCCGCTGGACCTGCCGCCCGGCAGCCCGGAGCGCGGCTGGACCAAGCTGACGACCTTCAGCGACGATCTGGTGCAGAAGTACGGCCTGAGCGGCACGGCGCTGTTCCTGGACCTGGACGTCGTCATCGTCGACGACATCACGCCCTTCTTCGAGGAGCCGGGCGAGTTCCTCATCATCCACGACTGGAAGCGCCCCTGGCGCATCACCGGCAACTCCTCGGTCTACCGCTTCACGCTGGGCGCGCATCCCGAGGTGCTGGTCAAGTTCCGGCGCGAGTTCGATGCGATCCGCGGGCAGTTCCGCAACGAGCAGGCCTACCTCTCCGACGAGATGCACCGCAAGGGCCTGCTGAAGTACTGGGACGACCGCTGGTGCGCGAGCTTCAAGTACCACAGCATCCCGCGCTGGCCGATGAACTACTTCCAGGCGCCCTTCATCCCCGACGGCGCCCGCATCCTGATCTTCCACGGCGTCATGAACCCGCCCGACGCGCTGGCCGGCCGCAGCAACGGCAACTGGCGCCGCCCGAAGCCGGCGCCCTGGATCGCCGACCACTGGCACGAGTGAGCTCCGCACCATGAGCGGCCCCCTTCCGTCCCCGTCCCCTTCCGCCTGGCCCCCAGGGGGCGCGGCGGCCCCGGCCGGCGCAGCGGCGCCCTGGCTGTCCGTGCTCATCCCCGTCCACAACGTCAAGGACTACCTGCGCGAATGCCTGGACTCGGTCCTCGCGCAGGCGGACGCCGGCGTCGAGGTGCTGATGGTGGACGACTGCTCCACCGACGGTTCCGACGACCTGGTGCGCACGCTGGTGACCGAGCACGCCGCCGGTCCGGTGACGGTGCGCGGCCTCTTCCACGCGCAGAACCAGGGACTCTCCGGCGCCCGCAACACCATGCTGCAGGCGGCGCGCGGCGACTACGTCTGGTTCGTCGACTCCGACGACTACCTGATGCCCGGCGCCATCCCGCGGCTGCGCCAGGTGGTCCGCGGCCACGCGCCGGCCCTGGTGCTGTGCGACTTCTTCATGCTGCGCGAGCGGATGAAGCTCAAGCACCGGCTGCGCGGCGAGCTGCACCGGCGCACCTTCTTCGGACCGGAGCGCCAGGTGATCCGAGACCCGTCGCTGCTGATGCGCGGCCTCTTCGAAGCCGGGCAGATGCACAGCTGGTCGAAGATCGCCAGACGCAGCGTCTGGGGCGAGCAGTTGCGTTTCCCGGTCGGCCGCTACTTCGAGGACATGGCCACCACGCCCTTCCTGGCCCTGCTGGCCGACAGCGTCTGGTACGAGCCGGAAGTGTGGGTCGCCTACCGGCAGCGGGCGGGGTCCATCCTGGCCACGCCCAACGTGACCAAGGCGGAGCACCTGGCCCATGCGCTGGCGAACCTGCGCGACGCGGCGGCGGGCACGCCGCTGGACGACGAGACGCGCTTCGCCTGGGCGCACTTCGCGGCGCGCAACTTCATCGGCGCCTCGCGCATGGCCGACAAGGCGCTGCCCGACGGCTGCGCCGAGGCGGTGGCGAAGTTCCGGGACGCGTTCGAGGAAGCCTCGCCCATCCCCCTGCGCGACCTGGACCTGGCCTACAAGCGCCGGGGCTGGTTCGTGCGCGCCATGCGGCTGCGGCACTGGCTGCGCCGCGCGGACTGCGAGGGGTCGACCTCCTCGGGCCGATCCGCCATCTGATGACTGATGTTCCCCTTCATGTCGCCCACGTCCTGCTGACCGACCGCTTCGCGGGCAGCGAGCGTTATGCGATCGATCTGGCCAACCTGCAGGCGCCCCGGCATCGGGTGACGATGCTGCTCACCGCCGCCGCCGGCGAGGCACGCCCCGATGCCCTGGCGCATCGACTCGATCCGCGCGTCGACGTGCAGTTGATCGGCGGCTGGGCGCCGCTGCGCTTCCTGGCGGTGAGACAACGCCTGCGCCAGCTGCGCCCGGACGTCGCCCACGGCCACCTGAGCCTGGCCAACCGCGCGTTGAACGGCCTGTCGTCCGGCCCGACGGTGCGCGTCTCCACGCTGCACATCCGCTACAAGCGTCAGCAGCAGTCCCGGTTGGACGGCCTGATCGCGATCGCGCCGTGGCAGCTGGCCGACGTGCCGGCGACGCTGCCCTGCGTGCAGATCGACAACTGGAGCGCGCCGCGTCCGCCCCTGCCCGATGCGCGCGAACGCCTGCGGGCCGAGCTCGGTCTGAAGCCGGACGATGTGCTCTTCGGCGCGCTCGGACGCGTGGAAGAAAGCAAGGGGCTGGAGGTGCTGATCGACGCCTGGCAGCAGGCCCGCCCCGCCCACGCGCGGCTGGCGATCGTCGGCCACGGACGCGACTGGGAGCGGCTGCGCAAGCGCGCCGGCCCGGACATCGTGATGCCGGGTTTCGCCGATCGGCCGCAGGACTGGATGGCCGCCTTCGACGTCTTCGTCAGCGCGGCACGCAGCGAGCCCTTCGGCCTGGTCTTCCTGGAAGCGATGTTTGCCGGCTTGCCCGTGCTGGCCAGCGACAGCGAGGGCGCCACCCATCTCGCGGACATGTTCGGCACGCCGCTGCTGCCGCGCGGGAACGTGGACGCGCTGGCCGAGGCGCTCACCCGCACCGCGGCCGAGCGCCCGCCTCGGCGGACCTACGACCTGGCCCGTTTCGACGCGGAACGCCAGGCCGAGCGCATCGAGGCCTTTTACCGTGAGTTACTGAGTCATCGCGCCGCCTGAGATTCCCTTCGACACATTGGTGAATTCCCTCCCCCACTAAGAGGGAGCAATATCCGCTTTACATGGCAGAAATCAGATTGATATAGTGATTTTCGAACTTGCAATGAAGCAGGTTCATTCAGGGAAAATCATGAAAATCAAGTTACTGGCATTTCTCGCGACAGTTCTAATGAGCATGCCCAGCTGGGCACAGCCCGCCTGGGGGCAACACAACCTCTGGTACTTCAGCCTCCCGGTCGGTCAGGAATATATCGACTACGACTCGTCGCAGGCTATTCAGTTCCAAGTCTGGATCCACGTCTGCGGCGGGTCCGGCAGCACGCCGGATACTGCACGAAACATCGGCGGATATATGGTCGGCTTGCACGTCAAGGATAATAAATTCCTGTGCGCAAAAATGGGCTCTGAACATTACACGGCGCGCGATGATTTCTCCACCCGTCGCCAAGGCATGCACGCCTGCCCGGTGGGCTCCGCGATGGTCGGCATCAACGTCAATCATGATGTGCTGCGTTGCGCCGTGCCCGTGGACGGCCGCATCCTGCACCCGGAAACCGAACGCGCCGCGGATTGGGGCAGTCGCAGCGGCATGCACTCGTGCCCGCCGGGATGGGTGATGACCGGTGTCCATGTCAACAACAACATCCACATGTGTACCGCCACCACCGGCGTGGGCAGCCCGCTCACCTCGGTGCCGATGAACCCGCCGATCGGCGGTGGAGGCGGCGGCGGTGGCGGCGGTGGTCGCGACCCGATCCAGCAGGACTGACGGATAGCGGTTCCTGAACGTTCCGCACCGACCATGAAAAGCCGGCCCGCCTCGGGTCGGCTTTTTCCGTCTTTGGGGCTCAAAGATGCCCTGTCAATGCGCGCCATATCAGGGCGTTCCCTGTTGGAACTGACGTCACAATCCGCTCGAAACGGAGAACCGCCCCTGGGCACGAGCTATGAAGACTGACTACCTGATCGTCGGCGCCGGTTATGCCGGCTCTGTCTGCGCCCGCCAGCTGGCCGACGCCGGCAAGACCGTGGTCCTGATCGACAAGCGGCCGCACATCGGCGGCAACGCCTACGACGTGCGTGACGCCCACGGCGTGCTGATCCATCCCTACGGCCCACACATCTTCCACACCAACTCGAAGAAGGTCTTCGAGTACCTGTCGCGCTTCACCACCTGGCGCTTCTACGAGCACCGCGTGCTGGCGCAGGTCGACGCGCAGCTGGTGCCCATCCCCATCAACCGCACCACGATCAACACGCTCTACGGCCTGTCGCTGACCGAGGACGAGGTGCAGGGCTACCTCGAGACCGTGCGCGAGCCGCGCGACCCGATCCAGACCAGCGAGGACGTGGTACTGAACAGCGTCGGCCGCGACCTGTGCGACAAGTTCTTCCGCGGCTACACGAAGAAGCAGTGGGGGCTGGACCTGTCGCAGCTGTCGGCCGGCGTGGCCGCGCGCATCCCCACGCGCAGCAACGACGACGACCGCTACTTCGGCGACACCTTCCAGTTCATGCCCGCAGACGGCTACACGGCGATGTTCGAGCGGATGCTGGACCATCCGAACATCACCGTGCGCACCGGCGTCGACTTCCAGGAGGTGCGCGGCGACTTCCCCGGCGCGCACATCATCTACACAGGCCCGATCGACGCCTACTTCGACCACTGCCATGGCGCCCTGCCTTACCGCAGCCTGCGCTTCGACCACGAGCATCTGCCGACGACCGCGCAGGTCCAGCCGGTCGGCACGGTCAACTACCCGAACGACCACGAGTACACCCGCATCACCGAGTTCAAGCATCTGACCGGCGAAACCCATGCGGGCACGTCCATCGTGCGCGAGTACCCGCAGGCCGAAGGCGATCCGTACTACCCGGTGCCGCGGCCCGAGAACGAGGCGCTGTTCAAGAAATACGCCGAGATGGGCGAGCAGGCCGAGGGCGTCACCTTCGTCGGCCGCCTGGCCCAGTACCGCTACTACAACATGGACCAGATCGTCGCGGCCGCGCTGAAGACGGCGCAGGATCTGCTGGAGACGCCGCCAACATAATGGCGGGATGAGCGTTTATTCCGAAGACCGGACGCCTCCCGCGATCCGGCGCCCCGTCGTGCTGGTGTCGTGGGATGGCACGAGCCTCCCGCTGAGCCTGGTGCACCTGGACGCCGTCCCTGAGTTCGACTGGGTCCTGTTCGACTACACCGGCCACCAGGCGGCCGGCGCGCGCACGCTGCGCGGCCAGCCCGCGACCGTCCTCGCCGCGAAGACCGAGTGCAAGGGCGAGATCTACAAGCACCTCGCCGATCACCTCGCCGCCACGGCCGGGGATGCCACGGCCGAACACGCAGCGATCGGCCAGTCGACGCCCGGCCCGTGGCCCGAGTACGTCAGCCTGATCGACGACGACATCCTGCTCTCGGTCAGCCAGATCAACACCGCGCTGCACCTGGGACGGACCGAGCGCCTGGACGTCTTCTCGCCGTCGCTGAGCCACGACAGCCCCTACTCCCACCAGTGGATGCGGCACCAGCCCAATCGCATCTACCGCGAGCACGACTGGGTCGAGGTGATGATGCCCTTCTACCGCGGCGACCTGTTCATGGCGGCGCGGCCGCACTACCAGGACAACATCTCGTCCTGGGGCTTGGACCGCTTCCTGATCCCCACGCTGCAGCAGTTGCGCGGCCAGACCCGCACCGCGCTGCTGGACGCCGTGATGGCCAGCCACCGCCGTCCGGTGACCAGCGGCGAGAAGGTCTACCGCAACGGCCGTACCGCATGGCAGGAGCGCCAGATCCTGCGCCAGGCCAGCATGGACCTGATCGCCAGCGAGGCGCCGCACCTGCGGGACAGCCCCTGGTACCAACGCAGCTTCGTCCAGCGCGAGACGCCCAACAAGTGGATCCGCTGGAAACGCCGCGCCGCGCGCGTCGTCGCCGGCTGGCTCGCCGAATCGAGCTGAGCCGCGACTCCGGCACAATCCCCGGTTCTTCCCATCGATCCCCTGGCCGGGGCCGGCGCATTGCGTCCGGCGCCGACCTGCGCCATGACCGACCCAACCTCCGCCAAAGACAACGAATCGCTCGCCCCCACCGCGAGCCGCCTGTGGCGCTTCATGAAGCCGCATCGCTGGGGACTGCTGCTCTCGGTGCTCTCCTTCGTGCTGGTGGCGGCGACCGAGCCGCTGATTCCGCAGCTGCTGGGCTTCGCCCTCGGCGAGGGTTTCCAGGGCAAGAGCGCCGCCGCGACGACGCTGCCCGGCGGCGCGGCGATCCCGTCGGTCCACGTCGAGCACGCCTTCCCGATCTGGATGGTCCCCATCGTGCTGATCGGCCTGTTCGCGCTGCGCGGGCTGTTCAGCTTCTGCGGCCAGTACATGCTGAACTGGACCATCTCGCGCACCGTCATGGACCTGCGCGCCGCCCTGCTGCAGGTGCTGCTGCGCGCCGACGCCCGCGTCTACACCAGCCTGCAGCCGGCCACCGCGGTGACCAAGGTCGTCAACGACCCGCAGCACGTCGTGACCCTGATCGCCGGCGCGCTGGTCACCATCCTGCGCGACGGCCTGCCGGCGCTGGCGCTGATGGGCTACCTGTTCTTCATCAACTGGAAGCTGACGCTGCTGTCGCTGATCACCGTGCCGGGGCTGGCCTTCGTCGTGCGCAAGGTCAACAAGCGTGTGCGACGCATGGGCACCTGGGCCTATGACGCGCAACTGCGGCTGGTCTCCGTCGTCGAGGACGTCACCCGCGCGTGGCGCGTGGTGCGCAGCTTCGACGCGGCCGACCACGAGAAGCGTCGCTTCGCCGAGCGCGCCCGCGAGGTGCAGCGCGCCTCGCTGAAGACGGCGGCCTCCAACGCCATGGCGCAGCCGCTCTCGCAGCTGATGGCCAGCATCGGCATCTCGGTGATCGTCAGCCTGGCGCTCTACCAGTCGCGGGTGAACGGCACCGGCGTGGGCGACTTCGCGGCCTTCGTCGCGGCGCTGCTGCTGATGAGCTCCCGGCTGCGGCACCTGAGCGACGTGATGCAGCCCATCACCAACGCGCTGGTGGTCGCACGCGGCTGCATCGGCCTCCTCGACACGCCCGCCGAGCCCGACACCGGTACGCGCGAACTCACCGACGTGCGCGGCGACATCGCCCTGCAGCAGGTCACGCTGCGTTATCCCGGCGCGAACCGCGACGCGCTCGCCGCGCTGAACCTGCACATCCCGGCCGGCAAGACGACGGCGCTGGTGGGCAGCTCGGGCGCGGGCAAGAGCTCGGTGGTCAACCTGCTGCTGGGCTTCGAGCGTCCGGACAGCGGCAGCATCCTGCTGGACGGCGTCGCCATCGACGAGCTGACCAAGGCCAACCTCAGACGCCAGTTCGCGGTCGTGTCGCAGGACATCGTGCTGTTCGACGCCTCGGTCGCGGACAACATCGCCTACGGGCAGGAACGCGACGATGCCAAGCTTGAGCAGGCGTTGCGCGCGGCGGCCTTGTGGGACTTCGCGCAGGGACTGCCCGAGGGGCTGGACACGACGGTCGGCGCCAACGGCAGCAAGCTGTCGGGCGGCCAGCGCCAGCGGCTGGCGATCGCGCGCGCGCTGTACAAGGACGCGCCGGTGTGGATCTTCGACGAGGCCACCTCGGCGCTCGACACCGAGAGCGAGCGCGCCGTGCAGCAGGCGCTGGAGCAATGGCAGGGTCGCAAGACGCTGATCGTCATCGCGCACCGCCTGTCGACGATCCGCCGCGCCGACTGCATCCAGGTCATGGCCGACGGCCAGGTCGTCGAATCCGGCGACCACGACGAACTCGTGGCCCAGGGCGGTGTCTACGCCGGCATGGTGAAGGTGCAGCACTGAGCGCCTGCTTGTCAGGTCTGACACAAAGTCGATAAGCCGCCGACAAGGCGGATCGATCCAATGCGGAGCATCCCTTTCAGGAGCTCCGCCATGCAGCCACACCGCCACGACGCCCACGACGCTCACGACTCCGGCCATGACCACGATCAGGGCCTCGCGCACGACCTCGGCGTGCTGCAGCAGCGCCGCCGTGCGCTGGGCCTGCTGGCCGGCATCGCCGGACTGGGCGGTCTGACGCTGCTGGGCTGCGGCGGTGGCGGCAGCGACGCCGGCACGAGCACCACGGGCACGGGGACCGGCACTGGAACCGGCACCGGCACGGGATCGACGGGCTCCACGGGCACCACCGGCAGTTGCTCGGTGATTCCGGAAGAGACCGCCGGCCCCTACCCCGGCGACGGCTCCAACAGCAACGGCAGCGGCATCGCCAATGTGCTGGCGCTGAGCGGCATCGTGCGCAGCGACATCCGCACCAGCATCGGGACCGCGAGCGGCACCGCCGGCGGCGTCCCGCTGACCCTCACGCTGAAGCTGGTGAACACGAGCAGCAGCTGCGCGGACCTGTCCGGCTACGCGATCTACCTGTGGCACTGCGACCGCGAGGGGCGCTACTCGCTCTACAGCGCCAGCGTCGTCAACGAGAACTACCTGCGCGGCGTGCAGAGCACCGGCAGCGACGGCACGGTCACCTTCACGACGATCTTCCCCGGCTGCTACGACGGCCGCATGCCCCACATGCACTTCGAGGTCTACCGCAACGCCGGCGCCGCGACCTCGTACGCGAACAAGATCAAGACCTCACAGATCGCGTTCCCGACGGCGGTCTGCACGACGGTCTACAGCACCGCATCGGGCTACAGCAGCAGCCTGACGAATTTCAACCGCATCAGCTTCGCCTCCGACAACGTCTTCAGCGACGGCTACACGACGCAGCTGGCCACGCTCACCGGCGACGTCGCGAGCGGCTATGCCGCCACGCTGACGGTCGGCATCGCCGCCTGATCCGGATCCCATGCCCCGCTACATCCCCTCCCCGCGCAAGGACGGCGCTCAGGGCGCTCAGGGCGCCCATGCTCCCTACGGCGCGATCGGCGCCTACGGCGCGATAGTCGCCAACGCCTCTCACGGCTCCGACCCCGGTGTATCGTCCGTGACGGGGTTGGGCATGCCGCCGAGCCCGCCGGTGGAGAGTTGCATGACGCGGTGTCTGGTGGTCGACGACGATGCGGAGATCCGCCGCTCGCTCGACGAGTATCTGCAGAAGTTCAGCGTGGCGGTGAGCACCGCCGGCGACGGCCGCGAGATGCGCCGCCAGATGGCGACGCAGGTCTTCGACGTCGTCGTGCTGGACCTGATGCTGCCCGACGAGAACGGCCTGACGCTGTGCCAGTGGATCCAGCAGCACCACCCGTCGGTGCCGGTGATCATGCTGACGGCGCACGGCGATCCGATCAGCCGCGTGCTCGGCCTGGAGATGGGCGCCGACGACTACCTCTCCAAGCCTTTCGAACCGCGCGAGCTGGTCGCCCGCATCCATGCGATCCGGCGTCGCGCGCGCCGCGGCGAGAACGAGGCGCAGACGCGCCGCGAGTTCCGATTCGAGGGCTGGGCCTTCGACCGGCTGCTGCGCCAGCTGGTGTCGCCGCAGCAGGTGGTGGTGCCGCTGTCGAGCGCCGAGTTCCGACTGCTGAGCGCGCTGGTCGAGCGCCCGGGGCGCGTGCTCAACCGCGAGCAGTTGATCGAGCTGACGCGCGCGCCCGGCGTCGAGGTCAACGATCGCAGCGTGGACCTGACGATCTCGCGGCTGCGGCAGAAGCTCGGCGACTCGCCCAAGGAGCCGCGCCTGATCCGCACGATGCGCGGCGAGGGCTACCTCTTCGACGCCCAGGTGCAGGCTTGAGCGCTCGCTCCCCCTCCGCGCATCGCATGAGGCGCTTCGCCGCCGCGATGCGCGACCGTTTCGCACGCGCCTTCGGCGACACGCTGGCGCGACGGATCTTCCTGCTGCTCTGGGTCACGCTGGTGGCCGCGCAGGCACTGGCGATCGGCGTCGTGACCTGGTCGCGCGGCGACACCTACGTCATGCGCATGCACGGCGCGCCGTCGCTGCCGCCCATGCCGGGGCTGGTGCGCGGACCACAGTTCCAACCGCAGGGCGGCCCCGGACCGGGACCAGGCCCGCAGGGCATGGGTGCCGACGCCGAACTCCGCGATGACCCGCCCCTCCCGGGCGACGTCCCGATGCCGCCGCGCGAGGGCTTCCGCGGCTTTCCGCCGCCTTCGCAGACGCAAGGACCGCAGCCCCAGGGCGCTCAGCCTCAATGGCGCGGGCCGTTCCGCGCGCTGACGGCGTGGGAGCTCACGCTCGACTACGGCATCCGCCTGCTCGTCACCGGCCTGGCGGCGTGGATCGCCTCGCGCTGGTTGTCGCGTCCGATGCGCGACCTCGTGCGGGCGTCGCAGGCGCTGGGCCAGTCGCTGCACAAGCAGGACCGGCTGCCGCTGCTCGACGAGAAGCGCGGCACGCTGGAAGTGCGCGAGAGCGCGCAGGTCTTCAACGCGATGGCGCGCCAGTTGCGACGCCAGTTCAACGAGCGCGGGCTGATGGTGGCGGCGATCTCCCACGACCTGCGCACGCCGCTGACGCGCCTGCGCATGCGGCTGGAGACGCTGGACATCGAGGAGATCCAGCGCCAGCGCTCCGTCGAAGACATCCGCGAGATGAATGCGCTGGTGGACGCGGTGATGGAGCTGTTCCGCGGCGACGGGCCCGGCGCGGCCGAGCCGCTGGTGGACGTCGACCTCGGCGCGCTGGCGCAGGCGCTGACGGACGACCTGATCGAGCAAGCGATGCCGGTGATCTTCGACGACAGCGGCGAGCCGGTGCTGGCCAAGGGCCAGCCGATGGCGCTGCGGCGCGTGCTGGGAAACCTGATCGGCAACGCGGTGCGCTACGGCGGCAGCGCCGAGGTCCGGGTCGGCCGCGACGCGCAGGGCGTCTGGCTGCGCGTGACCGATCGAGGCCCGGGCATTCCGGAGGAGAAGCTGGAGGCGGTGTTCGAGCCGTTCTTCCGCCTGGAGGACTCGCGCAACCGGCACACGGGCGGCGCGGGACTGGGTCTCTACATCGCGCGGGAATTGACGCTGCGCCAGCGAGGATCGCTGACGCTGTCGAATCGGCCGGAGGGCGGGCTCGTGGCGGAACTGCGGCTGATGCCTGCCTGAGCCCGCTTGATGCCGCCTGGACCCGTCAACGCCCCGAGGTCGCCACCAGTCGCGGCGGCCCGGGCGGATTCGGCGGCACCTGCAGCGCGAAGCCGCCCGCGCGCTTGCGCATGGCGGCGGGGTCCATCTGCGGCGCCTGCGCGGGCCAGTCGAAGAACTTCTGGATCTCGACGCGGCGGGCGAGCGTGTCCGACATGCCCAGCGTGATCAGCTCGTTCGTGTATTCGGGCTCGAAGAGCAGATAGCTGACCAGCGCCGAGCCGCTGGCGGTGGCGCCCTCGCCCGACACGCCGACGCTGCGCAGCAGCGCGCGGATGGGCGGCGGCAGCGCGCCCTGGTGCTCGGCGGCGAGGCTGTCGAGCGGCCGGCTCGGCGCGATGACGAGGGCCTCGATCGGCTTGAGCGGCGTGTTGCGCAGCGCCTCTTCGGGCAGCAGGGCGAGCGTGCTGTTGATGCGCTTGAGGCGCTCGATGTCGACGGCCAGCGCGTCCAGGAAGATGTTCGAGAGCGCATGCCCGGCGATCTGCGCGAGGCTGGGATGGCCGGTGGGCGCCGGGCCATGCTGGCCTTCTCCGCCGGCCTCATGCATGCGGCCCGCGCCGATGACGAGGACCTTCTCCGCGCCCAGGTGCACGGCGGGCGAGATCGGCGCCGTCTGGCGCATCGATCCGTCGCCGAACCATTCGACCTCGCCGCCGAGTTCCAGCGGCTCGGCGGGGAAGATGAACGGGATCGCGGAGGACGCCACCAGGTGCTCGATCGAGAGCTTGGGGATGCGCGTGGCGATGCGTTGCGTGCGGACCCAGGGCTCGCGCTGGAGATGCGTCTGATAGAAGGTGACGTGATGGCCCGAGGTGTAGCTGGAGCCGGTCACCGCGAGCGCGTCGATGTAGCCCTTGGCGAGCATCTCGTCGAGGCGGTCGAACTTGATCCACTGGTCGAGCAGGCCGCGCAGGGGCGTGTTGTTGAGCAGGCTGCGCGGGCGGGTGCGGCGCCAGCGGTTCAGCGCCCATCCCAGCGAGAGCATGCTGAGCCACTTCGCGCCGGAGCGGATGACGCCGAAGGAATCGGCGGCGTAGACCTGGTTGACGTGGATGTTCTGCCAGATGTACATCAGGCCGTCGACGGCGGAGCAGAAGTCGTCGGCCTGGCAGGCGAGCGTGGCGGCGTTGATCGCGCCGGCGGAGGTGCCGGAGATCACCTGGAAGGGGTTGTCGCCGGTGGTGCAGGCGTCGCGCCGCAGCTGCGCGATGGCGGCCAGCACGCCGACCTGATAGGCCGCGCGTGCGCCTCCTCCGGTAAGGATCAGACCGGTCCGGGGCTTGGCATCCTGCATGCTGGAAGCTTACGCCTGACACCCCCGGCGCGGGGTGGGGGAAGCACCCGTCAAATGGGGGATGGTCGGCTGACCTGAGTCGCAGTTGCCGACCGTCAATCGGAACTCATCGCCTTCGGGAACTCCGTCGCGACGTGCTCCCGACCGGGCCCTCCGCGTCCAGCCAGATCGGCACCTGGAACGGCAGATCGTCTTCCTGGAAACCGGCCGCGATCACCTGTTCGGTCCAGAGGACCGGCGCCTGCCTACGCGCGGAAGCGATGTACTCGCGAGCCTCTTCCTCGACATAGCCGTAATCCGTGCAGGCGTCGATCAGGTTGAAGACGGCACTGGATGCCGCATGCGTTCTGGACCGGGAGATGTCCATGGATTGCGTGCCGGAAAAGACCATCCCATACGGCGCGATGTCGAACGCCGGAGACAGCGTCCAACCCATTCCGTCGAATAGGAAGCCGGTGTTTCGCGGGTGATCATCGCCGTTGCCCAACACCGCGTTCATGACGATGCGACGGAAAAGCTCGCGCTTCCCCTCCTGCACCGTACCGCTGTCTGCGCGGCCCTGCCAGCGCTGCAACTCGTGCGCCAAAGCCAAGTAGGAGCGTTCACGACTCCCCCGCACCTGCTTGTCCAGGCCCAGCACCGTGTGCGCGCTGGCGAAGAGTCGCCGGGTGACCCGCCGCTGCGCGTCCACCTCACGGTCAAAGCGCCGGACCAGGATCACTTCGCGTTGCTCGACCCGTTTGAACTGCACCTCAGCTGCATTCACGCCGAGCGCCGTCGCCACCTTCATGGCCACGAATTCGCGAAGCGGCGAGTGAGGTCGATCTCCACGGTCCTGAAGTTTGGCCAGCCACTGCTGCCCCTCATGCATCACGGTGAGCTTGGGACGTTCTCCGCCGGCGCTCGTGCCGACGATGCCTTTCACCTCACGCACGGCATCGCTGGCCGGCCGCGAATCTGGCACGTCCGCGAGGATCTGAAGCAGGTCGTGGGACGGCGGACAGTGGAACTCCTGCTTGCGCGACACGTCGTCGCAGACGGCAATGGCCCCGACCGAATCGCCTTCCGACTCTTCCAGCACGGCCATGTGGTCTTCGACGCGGACCTGCCGCAGGTGTGCCAGCAGATCGAGCCCATAGCCTTCTGGCTTGGCATCGCGAATCACACCGAAGAGTCCGTCCTGCCGAGTTTCCCTGATCGGCCGCGCACGCGAACTCAAGGCGAGATGCGCCAGGTCCAGCGCGACGCCATACGCGTCCAGGTAGGCCTGCCGATACTCGAAGATGCCGACACCATCCTTGAGCGAGAACACGCCGCATTCGACCGGCACCGGACTGTTCGGGAGCCAGACCCAGACCGGCTTTGCATCGGCGCTCATGGCGTCCTCCGCTTGGGCGTGCGCACGCGCAGCGGCACGGCATCAGCCATCAATGCGGACAGCTCCTTGTCGGACCCCAGGTTGGACAGGGTGTCGAAAGTCCCCTCCAGTCCCAGCCCCCACAACACCATCAACACCGAGCCGATCTGAACGGTCGGGGCGCCAGTCTCGATGGCTACCAGCGTGCTCAGACCGATGCCCGCCCGCGCCGCCAGATCCGGCCGAGTCAATCGCCGAGCGCGCCGCGCAAGCGAAATCCGTTCGCCGAGAGCGGCGAGCGAGTCCTCGACAATGAACGGGAAGGTTTTAAGACTCATGGAACAAATGTTATAGCGCAAAACAACTGCCACAACAACTGTTATCCAGAATCCGCGTTTACATCACCCGCCCGAGTCGTACACGATCTCCGCCGGCTTGAGCTGCTCCAGCGCCTCGTCGCTGGGCCAGAACTTGCCCGCGCCGCCAAGTCCCAGTTCCGCGATCGCGCCGTTGCGCTTGATCGGGATGCGCAGCTCCAGCCCCTGGCTGAGCACGCCCTGCTCCGTCTCCACGCGCTTGGCCGGCCAGCTCTTGACCAGCTCCAGCACCGTGGCCGCCGACAGGTTGGGCGCCGTGCGCAGGTAGCGCCCGAAGCGCGCCCGCGCCGCCGCCAGCCCGAACACCTGCTGCACGTTCATCCGCAGCCCGCCCGAGAAACGGTCGTTCTGCACCTTGCCCACCGCGATGATCAGCTCGTCCTCCGCCAGCAGCTCCTTGTTGGCGTTGAGCATCTCCTCGTTGGCCACCGCCTCGATCGCATGCGTCTTGTCGTCGATCTTGAAGATCGCCACCCGCCCGCGCGAGCCGTTGATCACCCGCATGTCCGACACGATGCCCGCCACCGTCGTGGGCTCGCGGCTGTCCTGCAGGTCCACGATGCGGCGCTTGACCATGCGGCGCAGCTCCGTCTCCGCCTGGTCGAACAGGTGTCCCGACAGGTAGAAGCCGATCGCCGTCTTCTCCAGGCTCAGCCGCTCCTTGATCCCCCACTCGGGCACCTCGACGAAGTCCGGCTCCGCCGTCGACGAGCCGTGCCCGCCGTCGAAGTCGAACAGCCCGCCCTGGTTGACGTTCTGCGCCAGGTTGTCGGCGTAGGTGTAGCCCAGCGCGACGCTGGCCAGCAGCCGTGCTCGGTTCGCATGCAGCGCGTCGAAGGCGCCGGCCTTGATCAGCGCCTCCACCACGCGCTTGTTGACCGCCTTGCGGTCCACGCGGGCGCAGAAGTCGAAGAAGCTCGTGAACGGGCCGCCCTCGGTGCGCGCGCGCACGATCGCCTCGATCGCGCCGGCGCCCGTGCCCTTGATCGCCCCCAGGCTGTAGTTGATCTTGCGCGCACGCGGCGTGGTGCCGGCCTTGCCTTCCTTGGCCACCGACTTCGACGTGCCTTCGTCCGCGCTCATCGGCTCGAAACGGCCGACGCCGAGGTTGATGTTGGGCGGCTCGAACTCGATGCCGAACAACTTCGCGTCGTTCATCAGCACCTTGAGCTTGTCGGTGTCGTCCGATTCGATGGTCATGTTCGCGGCGAAGAACTCCGCCGTGTAATGCACCTTCAGCCAACCGGTGTGATACGCCAGGAGCGAGTACGCAGCCGCGTGCGACTTGTTGAAGCCGTAGCCCGCGAACTTCTCCATCAGGTCGAAGACCTCGTCGGCCTTGTCCTGGTCGATGCCCTTCTCCGCCGCGCCCTTGCGGAACAGGTCGCGGTGCATGGCCATCTCTTCGGCCTTCTTCTTGCCCATCGCGCGGCGCAGCATGTCCGCGCCGCCCAGCGAGTAGCCGCCCAGCACCTGGGCGGTCTGCATCACCTGCTCCTGGTAGACCATGATCCCGTAGGTCTCGGACAGCACCGGCTCCACCAGCGGGTGCGGGTACACCACCGTCTCCTTGCCGTGCTTGCGCGCGACGAAGCTGGGGATCAGGTCCATCGGCCCCGGGCGGTACAGCGCGTTCAGCGCGATCAGGTCCTCCAGGCGCGACGGCTTGGCGTCCTTCAGCATGCGCTGCATGCCGCTCGATTCGAACTGAAACACCGACTCCGTCAGGCCGTCGGAGAACAGCTTGTAGGTCCGCTTGTCGTCCAGCGGGATGGTCTCGAACGCGAAGTCGGCCGCCTCGGGATACCGGCCGACGATGAAGTCCTTGGCCAGCTCCAGGATGGTCAACGTGGCCAGACCCAGGAAGTCGAACTTGACCAGGCCGATGGCCTCGACGTCGTCCTTGTCGTACTGGCTGACCGCCGAGGTCGAGCCCGGCTGCTGGTACTGCGGGCAGAAGTCGGTGATCTTGCCCGGCGCGATCAGCACGCCGCCGGCGTGCATGCCGATGGAGCGCACCGTGCCCTCCACGCGCGCCGCCATCTCCAGCAGGCCGGCGACTTCCTCGTCCTGCGCCTCGCGTTCCTCGATCTCCGGCGACTCGTGGCGCGCGTAGACCATCTTGGCCTTGTCCGGATCGAAGCCCGGCGGCAGCTTGGCCAGCGTCACCGTCTTGCCCGGAGGCGCCGGCACCAGCTTCGCGATCGAGTCCACGTGGCCGAAGCCCATGCCCAGCACGCGTCCGATGTCGCGCAGCGCGCCCTTGGCCGCCATGGTGCCGAAGGTCGCGATCTGGCTCACCGCCGGGCGGCCGTACTTGTCCTTCACGTACTCGATGACGCGGTCGCGGTTGCCCTGGCAGAAGTCGATGTCGAAGTCGGGCATCGAGACCCGTTCCGGGTTCAGGAAGCGCTCGAACAGCAGGTTGTACTGCAGCGGGTCCAGGTCGGTGATCAGCAGCACGTAGGCGACCAGCGAGCCCGCGCCCGAGCCCCGTCCCGGGCCCACCGGGCAGCCATTGTTCTTCGCCCAGCGGATGAAGTCACCCACGATGAGGAAGTAGCCGGGGAAGCCCATCTTGATGATGGTCGCCAGCTCGAACTCCAGCCGCTCCACGTAGCGCGGCCGCGCCGCGTCGCGCTTGGCCTCGTCCGGGAACAGCAGCTGCAGCCGGTCTTCCAGGCCCTCGAACGAGAGCATGCGGAAGTAGTGCTCCATCGGCATCGGCGTGCCGTCGGCCTGGATCGGGGTCGGGAAGTTCGGCAGCTGCGGCTTGCCCAGCACCAGGGTCAGGCTGCAGCGCTTCGCGATCTCCACCGTGTTGGCGATCGCGCTGGGGATGTCGGCGAACAGCGCCTCCATCTCCGCCTGGCTCTTGAAATGCTGGCTGGGCAGGAAACGCTTCACCCGCTTCGGATTGGCCAGCGTCTCGCCGTCGGCCACGCACACGCGCGCCTCGTGGGCCTCGAAGTCGTCTTCCTCCAGGAACTGGATCGGATGCGTCGCCACCACCGGCAACTTCGCCTTGGCGGCCAGCGGCACCAGCTGGCGCAGCAGCGCTTCCTGGCCCGGCAGGCCGGCGCGTTGCAGCTCGATGTAGAAGCGGTTCGGATAAATCGCGGCGAGGCGTTGCGCCACATCCAGCGCGCGCGCCTCGTCGCCGGCGATCAGCGCCTGGCCGACCGGGCCGAACTGCATCCCGCCCAGGCAGATCAGGCCGGCGTTGAGCTCCTGCATCCACTCCAGCTTCAGCAGCGCCTGGTTGCGCTGCACGTTCTGGATCCAGGCGCGCGACAGCAGCTCGCTCAGGTTCAGATAACCCTGGATGTCCTGCACCAGCAGCAGCACCCGCGACGGCGGACGGTCCACCGCCTCCGGCTCCAGCCAGGCCTCCACGCCCAGGATCGGCTTCACGCCCTTCTTGCGGCAGGCGTTGTAGAACTTCACCCCGCCGAACATGTTCGCGAGGTCGGTCAGGCCCAGGGCGACCTGGCCGTCCTTGGCGGCCGCCGCGGCGGCGTCGTCGATGCGCAGGGTGCCGTCGACGACGGAGAACTCGGTGTGGGAGCGGAGATGAACGAAAGCCATCGGGCGATTGTAAGAAGGCTATGCTCGCCCTCCATCGAACACTCTCGCGGAGCGCCCGGATGACGATGAGGAAACACCTGCCCCTGCTGGCGGCCCTGGCGCTGTGCGCGCCGATGATCGCGCATGCGGCCGAGCCCGCGGACAAGGCCGCCAAGCCTGCGGCAGCGACCAAGAAGCCCGCCGCGCCGCCCCGCAGCAGCGCCGACATCCTCGCCACCGCGCCGGCCGCCGTCTGGCGCGACGTCGATCCGGACAACCTGCTGGTGATGACGCTGCCGCAGGGTCAGGTCTTCATCGAACTGGCGCCGCGTTTCGCGCCGGCGCATGTCGACAACATCCGCGCGCTGGCCCGCGGCGGCTACTACGACGGTCTGGCGATCGTCCGCGTCCAGGACAACTTCGTCACCCAATGGGGCGACCCCAACGCGGACGACGAGGACACCGGCCTCAAGGGCAAGGGCAAGCCCTTCCCCGCCGGCGCCAAGTCCCACATCCCGGCGGAGTTCTCCATCCCCCTCAAGGGCGTCCCGATGACGCTGCTGCCGGACGTCGAAGGCTGGGCCCCGCGCGCCGGCCAGGTGGACGGTTTCCCGGCCGCCGCGGATCCGAAGACCGGTCAGGCCTGGCTGGCGCACTGCTACGGCACCGTCGGCGCCGGTCGGGGCAACGCGAAGGACTCCAGCACCGGCGCGGAGCTGTACGCCGTGATCGGCCACGCGCCGCGCGGGCTGGACCTCAACATCACGGTCGTCGGTCGCGTGCTCAAGGGCATGGAGTTCCTGTCCGCGTTGCCGCGCGGCGGCGCCGCGATGGGCTTCTACGACAAGCCCGAGCAGCGGCTCGGCATCGAGCGCGTCTCGCTGGCTTCGGCGCTGCCGGCCGAACAGCGTCCGGCACTGCAGGTGCTGCGCACCGACACGCCGACGTGGAATGAACTGCTGAACGCGCGCCGCAACCGCGGCGGCTGGTTCGTCCACAGCCCTGGCTACACGGACCTGTGCAGCGCCGCCGTGCCGGTGCGCATCAAGCCGGTGCCTGCGTCGGACGTGAAGCTCAGCGAACCCAAGTCCCCCGAAGCCAAACGGTGAGAACCTACAATCCTGCGTTCTCCTGACCCTGCGCGGCCACAAGCCCCCGCATCGGCATGAACACTGCAGTCCCGACCGATTCCGCCTCCCATTCCGTCCTCAACATCTCCTGCTACCAGTTCGTCGCCATCGATGCGCCGGAGGTGTTGCGGGACAGCCTGCACGCGCATGCGCAGGCGCTGGGCCTGAAGGGCACGGTACTGATCGCGGAGGAAGGCATCAACCTCTTCCTGGCCGGCGCGCCGGACGCGGTGAACGCCTGGGTGGCCGCCTTGCAAGAGGACCGGCGCTTCGCCGCGCTCGCGCCCAAGGAGAGCTGGAGCGACGAGGTCCCGTTCCGCAAGCTGCTGGTGAAGGTGAAGCCGGAGATCATCCGGATGAACCACCCGACGATCCGTCCGGACCAGGCGCCGCGCGCGCCCGCGCTGCCGGCCGAGACGCTGAAGCGCTGGCTCGACCAGGGGCACGACGACGAGGGCCGCCCGGTCGTCACGCTCGACACGCGCAACGGTTTCGAGGTCGACGTCGGCGCCTTCGACGGCGCGATCGACTGGCGCATCACCAAGTTCAGCGAGTTCCCCGGCGCCTTCCAGGCGCATCGGGCCGAGCTCGCCGGCAAGACCGTGGTCAGCTACTGCACCGGCGGCATCCGCTGCGAGAAGGCGGCGCTCTACCTCGACCAGGAAGCCGTCCGCCACGGCATCGACGCGAAGGTCTACCAGCTCGAAGGCGGCATCCTCAAGTACTTCGAGGAAGTCGGCAACGCGCACTACCACGGCGACTGCTTCGTCTTCGACGAGCGCCGCGCCGTCGATCCTGAACTGGCCCCGTCGCCCGACTCCGTCATCGAATGATCGAGCGCATGACCGAGCGTCCCACCCTCGGCGCCCGGCTGATGAAGCTGCTGGGATTCGCCGTGCTGGCGACGGCGCTGCTCGCGATGGCTTTCCGCGCGCCGGACCGGCCGCTCGAAAGCCTGGTCGCCCGCTGGGGCCCGCCGCCGTCGGACTTCCTCGAATTGAAGCTGTCCGGCGGACAGACCCAGCTGGTCCATTTCCGCGACGAAGGGCCCAAGACCGACGTCACCCCCGTCGTGCTGCTGCACGGTGCCGGCGCGAGCCTGCACACCTGGGAGGGCTGGGTGAAGTCGCTCAGCGCGACCCGCCGCGTGATCACGCTCGACCTGCCGGGTTTCGGACTCACCGGCCCCTCCCCTCTAGGCGATTACGGCAGCGATGCCTATGACTCGTTCCTGTTGTCGTTCCTGCGACAGTTGCAGATTGACCGCATGGTCCTCGGCGGCAATTCGATGGGCGGCGAACTGGCGTGGCAATACGCGGCACGGCATCCGGAGCAGGTCGCCGCGCTCGTGCTGGTCGACGCCGACGGCCTGGACGTCCGCAGCGAGCTGATGCCCGACGCGTTCCACATTCCCGATTCGCGTGTGCTGCAGTGGATCGCCGGCGTGTTCCTGCCGCGGCCCTTCGTGGACCGCAGCCTGCGCGAGCTCTACGGCGACCCGTCCAAGGTGAGCGCCGCGCTGGTCGACCGCTACTGCGAGCTGACGCTGCGCGAGGGCAACCGCGCGGCGCTGGCGCAACGCCTGGCCCAGCGCGCGCCCGGCGGGCACGCCGACCTGCTGGCGCGCATCCAGGCCCCGACGCTGATCCTGTGGGGCGGCAAGGACCGCCTGATCCCGCCCGTGGCCGCCGAGCGCTTCCATCAGGGCATCGCGCACAGCACCGTGCAGGTCTTCCCCGAATTAGGGCATGTCCCCCAGGAGGAGGACCCCGCGTCCACCGTCCAGGCGGTTCACACGTTTTTGCACTCTCCTTAACCCTGATGGCCGCCGCACGTGCGGCATTGCAACAATGCCCCCCAGTCCGGACGACCTCTCCGATCCCTGAATCAAGACGGGCTCGAACCGCCCGAGGTCGTCACCGGATGTCCATTCGACGCGTCTGCCACACACGCGCTTCCACGTTTCCTGCTCAATCTCACAAGGAGCCTTCATGCAACGACGACAACTGATCGCCCGCGCCGCCCTGGCGGCCTGCGCCCTGCTGGCCACCGCCGGCGCCGCGCACGCCCAGGCCCCTGACTGGAAGAAGATCCGCATCGGCGTCGAGGGCGCCTACCCCCCGTTCTCCGAAGTCGGCGCCGACGGCAAGCTCAAGGGCTTCGAGATCGACCTGGCCCTGGCGCTGTGCGCCGAGCTCAAGGCCGAATGCACGCTGGTGCAGCAGGACTTCGACGGCCTGATTCCCGCGCTGCAGGCGCGCAAGGTGGACGCGATCATCGCGTCGGTGTCCATCACCGACGAGCGCAAGAAGGTCATCGCCTTCTCCAACCCGTACTACAACACCCCGGCCCGCTTCACCGCGAAGGCCGACGCGAAGTTCGACTTCTCGCCCGCCGGCCTGAAGGGCAAGAAGATCGGCGTGCAGCGCGCGACCATCCATGAGAAGTTCGCCGCCGACACCTTCAAGCAGAGCGAGATCGTCCGCTACGCGACGCAGGACCAGGCCTTCCTGGACCTGAAGTCGGGCCGCGTGGACCTGACGCTGGCCGACCTGGTCGCCGCCGACATGGGCTTCCTGAAGACGCCGGCCGGCAAGGGCTATGCGTTCGTGGGCCCGAGCTACGACGACGTCAAGTACTTCGGCACCGGCAGCGGCGTGGGCCTGCGCAAGGCGGACGAGAAGACGCTGGGCAAGAAGTTCAACGACGCCATCGCGGCGGTGAAGGCCAACGGCACCTTCAAGAAGCTCAACGACAAGTACTTCGAGTACGACATCTCGGGCAAGACGGCCAAGTGATCCCCGGGGCCCGGCAGCCGCCGGGCCCGTTTCCTCCTGAACGAACAAGGTCCGTCGAATGTTCCTGCACGGTTATCTGCCCAGCCTGCTCGAGGGCGCTGTCCTGACCCTGGGCGTGGCCCTCAGCTCGATGGCGCTGGCCATGGCGCTGGGGCTGATCGGCGCGATGGCCAAGCTGTCGAAGTTCCGCGTCGCCAAGGGCATCGCCACGCTCTACACCACGCTGATCCGCGGCGTGCCCGACCTGGTGCTGATGCTGCTGATCTTCTTCGGCGGCCAGGTCGCCGTGAACGCGATCGCGGCGGCGCTGGGGCACGACGAGTACATCGACATCAACCCCTTCATCGCCGGCGTGGTGACCATCGCGTTCATCTTCGGCGCCTACCTGACCGAAGCCTTCCGCGGCGCCTTCCTGGCGGTGCCGCCGGGGCAGCGCGAGGCCGGGCTCGCCTTCGGCATGAGCCCCGCGCAGGTCGCCTGGCGCATCACCTTCCCGCAGATGTTCCGGCATGCGCTGCCGGGTCTGTCCAACAACTGGCTGGTGCTGATCAAGAGCACGGCCATCGTGTCGGTCATCGGGCTGCACGACCTGATGATGCGCGGCTCGCAGGCCGCCGCCGGCACCCGCGAGCCCTTCGTCTTCTACCTGGCCGTGGCGATCATCTACCTGCTCTTCACGTCCGTGTCCGAGCTGGTCTTCGACCAGCTGCAGAAGCGCCTGTCCATCGGTGTGCGTCGCCACTCGCTGTAATCACGATCCCCCATGAACCTGGACGCCATCGTCGAGAACCTGCCGCGCTACTTCGAGGGCGCGCTCATCACCCTGGAGCTGCTGATCGCCTCGCTGCTGATCGGCCTGGCCCTGGCCATCCCGCTGGCCGTGCTGCGCACGCTGCCGATCAAGTGGCTGTCGCGCACGGTCTGGGCCTACACCTACGTGTTCCGCGGCACGCCGATGCTGGTGCAGCTCTTCCTCATCTACTACGGCCTGGGCCAGTTCGAGTGGATGCAGCAGAGCGCGCTGTGGCCGCTGTTCAGCTCGGCCTGGTTCTGCGCCTGCCTGACCTTCGTGCTGAACACCGGCGCCTACACGACGGAGATCATCGCCGGCTCGATCCGCTCGCTGCCGCACGGCGAGGTCGAGGCCGCGAAATCGCTGGGCATGACCCGCTGGGTCATGCTGCGCCGCATCGTGCTGCCGCACGCGCTGCGCCGCGCGCTGCCGGCCTACAGCAACGAGGTCATCTTCATGCTGCACGGCACCGCGCTGGCCAGCGTCGTGACCATCATGGACATCACCGGCATCGCCCGCGACATCAACGCCACCTACTACATTCCGTTCGAGGCCTTCATCACCGCCGCGATCTTCTATTTCGCGATGACCCTGGTGCTGGTCGGCCTCTTCCATCAGGCGGAGAAGCGCTGGCTCAAGCCCCTGATGCCCCGCTGATGCCACGCTGATGCCACGCTGAAGCTCCCCTGCCGCCGCGCCCGCGCGGCGCTGAACCGGACACTCCCATGCAACTCCGACAACACCCGCTCCCGAGCCCCACGCCGGGCACGCAGCGCGAGCTCGTCTCGCTGCACTACGGCCAGCCCGGCCAGGGCCAGAAGGTCTACATCCAGGCCTCGCTGCACGCCGACGAGCTGCCCGGCATGCTCACCGCCTGGCACCTGCGCCGCCACTTCGACGCGCTGGAGGCCGCGGGCCGACTGCGCGGCGAGGTGATCCTGGTGCCGATGGCCAATCCGATCGGACTCTCGCAGTGGTGGCTGCAGTCGCACCTGGGCCGCTTCGAGGGGCTGTCGGGCGAGAACTTCAACCGCCACTATCCGGAACACATCGAGGCCGCCGCGCGCCACGCCGAGCCGCGCCTGGGCGACGACCCGGCGCGCAACGTCGCGGTGCTGCGCGCCGCGCTCAAGACCGAGGTGCAGGCCTCGCCCGCCGACACCGAGCTCAAGGCGCTGCGCAAGACGCTGATGCTGATGGCCTGCGACGCCGACGTGGTGCTGGACCTGCACTGCGACGCGCAGGCGGTGATGCACCTCTACACCGAGACGCCGTGCTGGCCGCAATGCGAGCCGCTGGCGGCCTACCTCGGCGCCGGCGTGACGCTGCTGGCGACGGACTCCGGCGACAACCCCTTCGACGAGGCCTGCTCGCAGGTCTGGTGGAAGTGGGCCAAGCACTTCGGCGACCGCTTCCCGATCCCGCAGGCCTGCCTGTCGGTGACGGTGGAGCTGCGCGGCCAGCAGGACGTGCACCACGACCTGGCGGCCAAGGACGCGCAGGCGATCGTGGACTTCCTGATCCACCGCGGCGTGATCGCCTCGGAGGCGCCGGACGGCGCCACGCCGCCGGTGCCGGCGCCGGTCGGCGACGCGCGCCCGCTGGCGGGCTCCATCCCGGTCCCGTCGCCGGTCGGCGGCGTGCTGACCTTCCTGCGCGAGGTCGGCGAGACGGTCCGCGAGGGCGACGTGATCGCCCAGGTCATCGATCCCATCACCGGATCGGTGACCGACCTGAAGAGCCCCACCGACGGGCTGCTGTTTGCACGCGACACGCTGCGCCTGGTCACGGCCGGGGCGCGGGTCGCGAAAGTCGCGGGGCGCGAAGCGACCCGCACCGGAAAACTCCTGGGAGCCCGTTGATGTCCGCGGCCAGTCTTGTTGTCGACAACCTCCACAAACGCTACGGCGACCGCGAAGTGCTCAAGGGCGTGTCCCTGGCCGCGAAGCCGGGCGACGTGATCACGCTGATCGGATCCAGCGGCTCGGGCAAGAGCACCTTCCTGCGCTGCTTGAACCTGCTGGAGCAGCCGTTCGAAGGCACGCTGAAGCTGGGCGCCGAGGAACTCAAGCTCGTGCGCGACCGCGACGGCAGCCTGAAGTCCGCCGATGCGGCGCAGCTGCAGCGCTGGCGCGCGCGGCTGGCGATGGTGTTCCAGAACTTCAACCTGTGGGGTCACCGCACGGTGCTGGAGAACGTCATCGAGGCGCCCATCCACGTGCTGAAGCAGCCCCGCGCGCAGGCCATCGAGAAGGCCGAAGCGCTTCTGGCGCGGGTCGGCGTGTCGCACCGCAAGGACGTCTATCCGGCACAGCTCTCCGGCGGCGAGGCGCAGCGCGTGGCGATCGCGCGCGCGCTGGCGGTGGAGCCGGAGGTGATGCTCTTCGACGAACCGACCTCGGCGCTGGACCCGGAGCTGGTCGGCGAGGTGCTGAAGGTGATGCGCGACCTGGCGGCGGAAGGCCGCACCATGATCGTCGTGACCCACGAGATGGGTTTCGCGCGCGAGGTGTCGTCGCACACGATGTTCCTGCACCAGGGCCGCGTGGAAGAGCAAGGCAATCCGCGCGAGGTGCTGGCCAAACCGCAGAGCGAGCGGCTGAAGGCGTTCCTGAGCGGCGGGTTGAAGTAAGCCGTCAATCACCCACCGCGCGTGGCCTCATGGCGCGACTGCAGACAATGGCCCGGGCATGCCCCGGGCCTTGTTCATGGGAAGACGCCTTCCATCCCCCGCGCACGGATGGCATGAAGAAATCGCAACACGGGCCCGGTCGGCCGGTTGAGTCCCTGCTCCCAACGTCGCAGGACCCGGGCGGTCGTGTTCAACATGTTGGCGAATACATAGAGATCCAGGTCCTCCCTCTCGCGGATGGACCGGATCTCCTGCGGCGACATCGGCTCGGGCGGAAGCATGCCCGACCATTCCAGCTGGCGCATGTTCTGATCGGACACCCATCCGTTCGCATGCCACCGACGTTCAGCTTTCAGCATCTGCTGGACCAGCAACGACTTCCTCTTCCGCATCACAGTTCACCTTCTTCAGTTCACCTTTTTCAAGCGCCAGCCGGCGCTCCCGCCCGCTCATCGCAGCGAGACTCCGCGCCAGATCCCTGCAATGGATCAGAGTCAGCCTGTCCATGTTGGCCGACTCTGATTTTGCGAATCCATTGACGAAGAACCAAGGGCCGTCACCTCGCTTCGCGACGATGACGCGATAGCCTCCGCTCTTTCCGGCACCCCGGCGCGCGATCCGCTTCTTCAACAACCCGCCACCGAGATCTGCATCGATCAGACCGCCAGCCATTTCAATCACGGCCCGACACAAGTCACTGTCTTGCCAGCGCCTGCTTGCGCATCCAGCGCTGGAAGCCCTCGACCAGATAGACGGAGCTCACGAGGCTCATTGAAGCTCCACAGGCAGGAAGATGGCGTTGACACCGCGCTCCCGGACCAAGTGCAGCAGGCGCAATGCCGGCCCCTGCGGGCGACCGAAACCCTGCTCCCAGCGACGCAGTTGCTTGGGCGTCGTGTTGATCAGGTCCGCAAAGACCGCCAGTTCCAACTGGTCCCGCTCGCGGATGGCGCGCACTTCCTCCGGCTCCAGCGGCATGGGGGCAGGCATGCAGACGATCTCGCAGGACCGACGACGCTCATCGCTGATCAGTCCCTCGGCGTGCCACAGTCGGCCTGTCGCAAGGACACGCTCAACGATGGCGGACTTCCTTTTCCTCATCACACTTCACCTCCTTCAACTGGCCACGGCCGACGGTCACGGCCAACTCCTGCTGTGACAGCCCCGTGAGCCAGACGCCTTCTTCGCGCAAGGCACGGAATGCCTTCGGCTCGATGTTCTCCAGTTCGTTCTTCGCGTATCCATCCACGAAGAACCACTGCCCTGCGGGATGCCTCGCGACGATCACTCGATAGCCTTCCCGCTTGCCAGCACCGGATCGTCCGATCCGCTTCTTGAAGAGTCCACTACCGAGATTTGCATCGATGAGCCCGCGTTCCATTTCGGCCACAGCGCGGCACAGGTCGCCTTCTTTCCAACGCCTGCTTGCGCATCCAACGTTGGAAGCCTTCGATCAGATAAACGGCACTCGTCATGCGTCGGTCCTCGCATCGCGATCACACGCGCCCTGAGTGCCAGTCCTTGCCTGATCGCGTTTCGCTCTGAAGTCGGCCCTCCAAAGGGGGATCGTCGCGACCACGTTCCGCAAAGAGAAAAGCCGCGCATTGGCGCGGCTTTCAGGGGGTCGAGAGTGACCGAGGGCCGATGACGCCCAGTCGTCGAGGATCAGTCGTAGATCGACTTCTCCGGCCGCCGCGCCAGCACCGCGATGGGCGGCGCCCAGCGCTCGCCGCGGGGCTTCTTGCTCGTGACCAGCGTGATCTCCGAAGGCTCGAAGACCTCGACGTTGTGTGTGATCGGCGTCGTCAGCAGGTACTGCGCCCGCGTGCTCTTCAGGAAGTGGCCGACCAGCTGGATGTTGCGCACGTCCAGATGCGCGAAGGGCTCGTCGATGAAGACGAAGCCGCCCGGCGCGTCGTCGTCCTTCATCAGCCCCACCAGCAGGATCAGGCTCTTGAGCACCTGCTGCCCGCCCGAGGCCTCGCCGTCGTTCATGCCGACTTCGCCCTTGCCGTCGAAGTTGAACTTCACGTGCAGGCCCGCCTGCGCCAGCACCGTGTCGTCGTTGTCCAGGTGCGGCAGCTCCGCCTGCGCATGCACGCCGGCCAGTTCGCCCAGCTCCTGCACGTTCTTCTTGTAGCGCCGCACCGTCGCGCGCAGCACGTCGATGTAGCGCTCGCGCGCGTTGAACGCGGCGATGCGCGCCATCTCGTTGCTCGCGCGGCGGTCGTCGAGCTGCGTGGTCTGCTCCAGCACCGCCATCTGCATGCGCGCATGGCGATCCTGCACGGCGACGTCGGTCTCCCACACGCCGGTGTCCAGCTCCTGCTGCACGTGGCGCGACGCGATCTCCGCCTGCTTGGCGTTCTCGAATTCGTCGCGCAGCGCGTTCAGCCGGATCGGGTGCAGCCAGATCGCGGGGAACTTCGCGCGGGCCTCGTGCGAGGCCTTCGCCGTCGCGATCAGGTCGGCGCGCCGGGTCGCCCAGTCGCGCTCGGCGCGGGAGACGTTGTCCTCGCTGGCCTTCAGGCTGGCCTGTGCGCCTTCGTAGTCGCGCTCGGTGCGCGTCGCCGCCGCCACCGTGCGGTCATGCTCCTGGTCGAGCGCGCCCATGCGCGTCGCCGCCTCGATCCGCGACTGGCGCAGGCCCGGCAGGCGCGCGCGCGCCTCGGCGAATTCCTCGGAACGCTCCACCAGTTCCTGCGCCGCCTTGTGGCCCTGGGCCGCGCGCTGCGCGTCCTTGAGCTGGCGCTCGATCTCGAGCTGCTCCTTGGCGAGCTTGGACAGCTCCAGGTCGTAGCGGGTCAGTTCCTTGTCCAGCGAGGCGCGGCGCGTGTCCAGCGCGGAGTCGCCGAACTGGTACTCGCGCGGCTCGACCCACAGGCTGCGACCGCCGCGGCCGTCGCGGTAGTAGGCCTCCGGCGTGATCCATTCGCCGCCGGACTGCGCGCCCTTGTCGGTGTCGGCGACGCAGCGGATCGAGGCCAGCTGGCGCAGCAGCCAGCCCGGCGCCTTCGCGTTGAACTTGAGCACCGACATCAGGCTGTCCTTCGGACAGACGGTCGGCGCGAACTCGCCGTCGGCGACGACGTAATGCCGGTAGCGCTCGCGCGAGGCGAGGCGGTAGGCCTGGCCCTCGTCGCTCGAATGCGCGAGCACCACCACCCAGCGCGACGGCCTCAGGAAACCTTCGGCGGCGGCGCGCCACTGGTCGTCGGCGATGTCGATCGCGTCGGCCAGCACGTGGTGCGCGATGCCGGCCTCGTCCAGCGCCTTGCGGAAGCGCGTGACCTCGACCGGCGGCGGCGGCAGCCGCTGCCCGGTCAACTCGTCCATCGCCGCCTGCGCCTTGCGCTGCTGGTCGTTCTGGCGCGTGAAGCTCTCGCGCAGCTGGTGCTGGCGGGTGCCGAGCTCCTCCAGCTTCGCCGTCAGCGCGGCGCCGTCGGTCTCGACCGCGGCCAGCGCCTTCAGGTCCTCCTCGCGCTTGGCGAGCTGCTCCATCGGGCGTTCGCCGTCGCGCGCGGCCTCGAAGGCCTGGCGCGCCTCCTTGCGCTGCGTCTCCAGGTCGGACAGCTTGTCCTTGGCGGCTTCCTGCGCCTTGAACAGCGCCAGCAGGTGCGCGCGCTTGTCGCTGATGCCGCGCTCGTCCGAGCGGGCAAAGAGCCGCTGGCGGTGCAGCTCGCGCAGCTGCTGCGCGGTGCGCTGGCGCTGCTCGCTCCACTGCAGCACGGGCACGACCTCGGTGGCAAGCCGCTCACGCTCCTTCAGCCGCAGCTGGTACTGCTGGTAGCTGTTGACGCGGTTGGCCAGGTCCGACAGCTGCGCCTGCGCGTGCGACAGCTCATGCGTGGACTGGTCGACTTCCTTGAGCAGCTGCTGCTGGTGGTTGCGCGCCAGCTCGTAGCGGTCCAGCACCTCCTGGTCGCCGAAGACCTCGAACACCAGGCGCAGCAGCTCCTTGGACGACAGCTCGCAGAGGCGGTCCGTCTGGCCCTGCTCCAACGCGAGCACGCGACCGATCGCGCGCGTCAGGCCGGCGGCCTCCAGGCGCTTCTTCCAGGCCTCGATGCCCAGCCAGTCCTTGTCGCCGCGGGTGTCGAGTTCCTCGATCTCCTGCACGCCGTCGACCAGCGTGTAGCGGCGCACCCAGTCGCCGCCCTGGCGCGAGATGCGGCAGGCCAGCGTCACCTGGTCCGAATACAGCAGCGAGCTCGCGAACGGCCGGCTGCTGTTCTGGCGGTTGCGCGGGCGGTTGTCCACCAGCGCGCGCAGCCAGGCGTGCTCGGCGTTGGCGTGGCGGGCGTAGGTCTTGTAGGTCCGGCCGCCGGAGCACTCCAGGCCCAGCAGCGTGCGCATCGCGTCCAGCAGCGTCGTCTTGCCCGAGCCGTTGGGCCCGGCGATGGTGATGATGTTGCCGTCCAGCGGCATCGAGACGCGGCGGCAGTAGTCCCAGTGCAGCAGTTCCAGGGATTGCAGGTGAAACATCAGGCGTCGCTCAGATCGGATTCTTCGTTGTGGCGCGCGGCCAGGATGGCGGTGAGCATCGGACCGGCTTCGCCGTCGGTGCTGCGCGCGAGCACGTCGGCCAGCGCCCCGTCCAGGATGCGCGGGGCCAGCGTGTCGTAGTCGAGCAGCAGGTCCAGCAGCGGACCTTCGCAGATGTCCTCGCCCTTGCGGGTGATGAAGCCCTGGCGCTCGAGCAGCTTGAGGTTGGAATCCAGCCGCATCTTCTTGCCCAGCTGGTTGCCGAAGTCGGCCAGCAGGCTGCGGTAGGACAGCGTGGGCGCGCTGCTCGCGGCGCTGGGCAGCGGCTTGTCCTTGGAGAACATCTCGCCCTGCCCTTCGGCGGCTTCCTCGGCGCGCGCGAGCTGGCGCTGACGCTTGGGCAGCACGATCAAGGACCATACGACCACCAGCAGCGCGACGCCGTCGCGCGGCAGGTCGAGGTTGTTGTTGGAGGCCAGGCCGGTCTCGCCGAACACGGCGACCTCGGCCGGACGCAGCATCGCCAGCGTGATGTGGTCGGCGTAGACGTTGTCCACCACGCGCAGGCCGACGGCGGCCACGCGCTCGTTGACGGCGCGCCAGAGCTCCTGGTCGATCAGCGCGCGGCGCACCAGCGGCTGGTTGCGCGGCAGCCAGCGGCGCGCCAGCAGTTGAGCCGCCAGTTGGGCGGCGTCGTCGAGTTGAGTGCTCATGCCTGGGAAGCCTGGGGAGGCGTGTCGGCGTCGATGTCCGCTGCGTTCGGCGCGTCCGGAGACGGCGCCGCGTCGGCGATCGATGCGGGGATATCAGGAGTCGCCACGGCGGCATCGGCCACGGCGTCGGGGGTCAGGGCTTGCGCAGGCGCATCGGCGGATGCCTCAGCGGTGGCAGCGGCGGCCTTGCGACGACCGCGCTTGGGCGCGGGCGGCTCGGGCGGGCGCCACTTGGGTTCGGGTTCGGGCTCGACCGGCGGCTCGACCTCGGTCGAATGCAGCACGCCCTGGCTCATCCAGCGGACGTACTCGTCGTCGATCTCGCCCTGCTGCGCGGACCAGCGCACGCGCCACGGCTGGCGCGCCATGTCGCCGGTTGCGCCGGCCAGATGCTGCGCCTGCACGTCGCCGAGCAGCGGCAGCAGTTGCGCCCGGTAGGCGGCGCGCGCGTAGCTGCCGCCCAGCACCGCCGGGCGCAGGTCGTTGGTCTGCACGCTGTCGCCGGTCCACAGGCCCAGCAGGGCCTGCAGCTGGTTCATCTCGGGCGGCAGGCTCATCACGGCGAGCTCGCCTTCCGGCGCGGCCAGGCCGCTGGGGAGCGGCTCGGGCGTCGGCGGCACGGGACGGTCGCGTTCGAACTCGGCCTCGCAGCCGTCCAGCAGCTCGTGCTGGGCGACGAAGACCGGATGCACCGGCCTCGACAGCGCGCCCAGCGCGAGGTTCTCCAGGAACGGGACTTCCTGCAGCCAGCGCCGCACGTCGGTCGTCGTGATGCCCGTGGAGCCCAGCGTGACGCGCTGGCGGTCGGCCTGCTGCAACGCACGGTTGAACTGGCTCGCCATCGCGAGCAGCCGCGCCTGCGCCAGGCCGAGCTCGCGCGCGAGCCGCTCCAGGCGCGCGTTCCCATCGTCCTCCGCCTGCCGGATGATGGCCGACAGCGCCTCGCTGGCGCGTTCGACCAGCTTGAGCGCGCGCTCGAAGCGCATGCGCGCGCGGCGCAGGTGGAACTCGGAGCCGGACGCGATCGCGTCGGCGAACTCGTTGTACAGGCGCGAGAGCTGCGCCAGCAGATGCTGCAGCTGCGCGGGCTCCAGCGTGCCGAGCTGCTGCGCGCCGGCCACGTTGGCCAGCAGGCCGGCCAGGTCGCCGTCCTCGTCCGCGACCTGCCCCTGCGTCAGCGGCGAGACCATCGCCATCAGCTGCTGCGCGAGCGGCGTCACGCCGTACTGCTGGTTGGACGCATCCCAGGCCAGCAGCTGCGCGTCGCGCAGGCGCTTGAGCACGAGCTCCAGCGCCTCGTCGCGCAGCACGTGGAAGTGACGGTTCAGGTCGTCGCGCGAGAGCCGCGAATGCGGCAGGCTCATCAGCTCGATGAACACCCAGACGCGCAGCCGCACCAGGGTGGCCGGGCCGTGGAACAGCGCGCGCTGCGCGCCCAGCAGGGCCTCGTTGCGTTCCAGCTGCCACCACAGGAGCGAGTCCTGCGGGAGCTGACCTTCGCGGAAATGGTCTTCGAAAGAGGGTTCGGGGAGATCGTCGCGCAGCACGTCGTCCACGCCTCCCGGGGTCACTGTCATAAAGGGGATTATCGCCCCTCGACGACCCCTTCCCGGCCCGCTGTCACACGGGTGTCAGGGACCTGCGCATCAGGGTTGCCCCGGAGCCGAAGCTGGCGAGTTTCTCGATCAGCGCGTCGCTCAACGGCGCCTCGGCATCGGAGAAACCGTGGCGCTCCCAGTACGCCCGCGAGCCTTGCACGGCCACCAGCGCGACCTGCGTCAGGCCCATGTCCTGGGCGCGATGCACCACCTGCTGCACCAGCTTGTGGCCCAGGCGCTTCGCCCGGCCCGCCGGAGAGACCGCGAGGTCATGCAGGTACAGCGTGCGAGGGGCGCGCGCCGGCGCGATCGACGGCGCATCCAGCGCCGGCAGCTGCCCGTCGTCGACAGGCAGGCTGACGACATAGGCCAGCGGCTCGCCGGCCTCGACGGCCAGGTAGGAACAGTGGAGATGACGCGCCGCGTCCAGCTTGGCCACGAAGGCCTCGGCGCTTTCCAGGAACTCGGGCCCGTAGCACTGGGCCTGCAACGCGAGCACGTGCGGGACGTCCTCGGTGCCAATCACTTTCAACTGCAGCATCAGACGGATGAGCCGGCCGATCGCGCGTTCCAGTGGTCGGAGACTCCCGAGACGAACGGCGTCAGCAGCGGCGTAAAAAGACAGACGAAGGCCAGGATGTTGAGCGCGACGCTCAACCAGAACACCCGCCGGAAGGTCGGCTTGGCGCTCTTGTGCCGCAGCAAGTGCTGTGCCAGCAACGCGCCGGGCCAGCCGCACAGCAGCGCGAGCACGTGCAGCGTCGATTCCTTGACGCGCCAGTGGCCCAGTCGCGCCGCGCGCTTGTCGAGCGCGTAGACGATGAAGGTCGCGAAGCTCATCGCGACATAGACGCCCCACAAGCCGCGCGGCAAGGGCCACGCGAGATGCGTCAACAGCACCAGCGAGGCAAAACCCGGCACCAGCCACAACGAGGCACCGGTGTCGGCGGAAGACTTGGGGGAGGAAGAAGCGGAAGCACTGCGCGCAGACGGCGCGGGCTTGGCACGCGCACCGTCGCGGGCCGTGCCGGCAGCACCGGACGGACCGCGGCGTGGCGCGGGGCCGGCAGGCGCCGGCTTGGGTTCGAGGCTGCGGACCTTCAGCGCGCGGGCCTTGCCCTGCGCATCGGTCCCGGCCTCGTAGTCGACGCGTTCGCCGACGAAAGGTCGGCGGACGCGCGGGCCGAAGGCGCTGATGTGCGCGAAGCGTTTCGGTCCGCCGTCGGACGGCGCGATGAAGCCGTAGCCCTTCGCGTCATCCCACTGGACGATCCGACCCTCGACGCGCATCCCTCAGCGTCCCTCAGCCACCGAGCCGCGAGGCTCAGAACTTGCGCGGACCCTTGCGCGGCACGAAGCCGCCGCGGTCGCCGCGGTCGTCGCCTTGCGGACGCGGGCCCTTGCCGAATGCCGGCTTGGCCGGACGGCCTTCGAAGCGGTTGTCGTCGCCCTTGTTGAAGGCCGGACGCTCGGCGCGCGGTGCGTAGCGGTCGTTGTTCTCGGCCGAACGGTCGAAACGCGGATCCGGACGACGCTGGTCGAAACCACCGCCGTTGCCGCCATGACCACCGTCGCGCGGCGCGTTGAAGTCGCGCTGCGGACGATCGCCGTAGCTGCGCGGTGCGCCGCCGAAGCCGCCTTGCGGACGGTCACCGAAGCGCGGACGGTCGCCTTGCGGGCGGTCGCCGAACGGACGATCGCCTTGCGGACGCTCGTTGCGGTGCTCGAAGCGCTGGCCGCCCTGGCCGCCGCCGAAGCCGCCCTGACCGCCTTCGCGACGCTCGCCGAACGGCGGACGGCCTTGACCTTCCGGACGCTCGAAGCGGGCGCTGTTGTCGAAGCGGTTGTCGTTGCCGCGGTAGCCGCCGCCTTGCGGACGGTTGCCGCCGAAGCCGCCACGGTTGCCACCGTAGCCGCCGCGATTGCCGCCGTAGCCGCCACGGTCGCCGCGATCACCGCGGTCGAAGCCGGGGCGCGACGGGTAGATCTTCGGCTCTTCGTTGCGCGGCTCCAGGCCTTCGATGCGCGACACCGGGATCGCCTGCGTCGTGAACTGCTGGATGCGCTTGATCATCGAGATGTCGCCGCGCTCGGCCAGCGTCACCGCCAGGCCGGAGCGGCCGGCACGGCCGGTGCGGCCGATGCGGTGGACGTAGTCCTCGGCCTTCATCGGCAGGCCGAAGTTGATGACGTGCGAGATCGTCGGCACGTCGATGCCGCGGGCGGCCACGTCGGTGGCGACCAGCACGCGCAGGTCGCGACGGCGCAGCGCCATCAGCGTGCGGGTGCGCTTGCCCTGCGGCATGCCGCCGTGCAGCGCGGCGACGCGGTGGCCGATGGCCTCCAGCTGCTCGGCCAGCCACTCGGTGTCCTGCTGGGTGCTGGTGAAGACGACCGCCTGGTCGACGTCGCGCAGGCCCAGGATGTGCTCCAGCAGCTTGCGCTTGTGCTGGCCGTTGTCGGCCCAGTGCAGGCGCTGCTCGATGTTGGCGTGCGTCTCGGTGTGGCCCGAGATGTCGATGCGCTGCGGGTCCTTCATCAGCTGCGACGCCAGGCGGCCGGTGTTGCCGGCGAAGGTCGCGCTGTACATCAGCGTCTGGCGCTCGGCCGGAATCTGCTCGGCGACAAAGTTGATGTCGTCGATGAAGCCCATGTCCAGCATGCGGTCGGCTTCGTCGAGGACGAACATCGTCACGTTGTCGAGCTTGCAGCGGCCGCTGTTGATGTGGTCCAGCAGGCGGCCCGGGGTGGCGATCAGGACGTCCAGCGGGCCGCTCAGCGCGCGCAGCTGCTGCGCGTAGGGCATGCCGCCCAGCACGGTGGCGACGCGCAGGCCCTGGATGTGGCGGCCGTAGGTCATCGCGGACTTGGCGACCTGCATCGCCAGTTCGCGGGTCGGGGCCAGCACCAGCACGCGCGGGCCGACGGTGCGGGTCTTGTTGTTGGTGGCGGCGCGTTCGGCGCGGGCGTTCAGCACCTGCTGCAGGGCCGGCAGGATGAACGAGGCGGTCTTGCCCGAACCGGTGCGCGACGAGACCATCAGGTCCTTGCCGTCGAGCGCCGGCGGGATCGCCTGCGCCTGCACTTCGGTGGTGTTCTCGTAGCCGGAGTCCTTGACGGCGCGCAGCAGCGCGTCGTGCAGGCCCAGGGCGGAGAACGGCGTGCCGGTCGTCTCGGCGTCGGCGCCGAGTTCGCCGGCGTCGATCCCCTGCTCGAGGCCGCTGTCCAGCGCCTCGTTCGTGTCCAGGGTGTCGGCGGCGTTCTTGTCGTGGTCGAAACTCATGTGTCTTTGCAATCCAATGGGACGCAGCCGCGCTGACGCCGTCGAAACGGAGTCCGCGCCGGAGCGCCTGGTCGCCGCGCAAGATCGATGTGATCGCGGCTGAACCGTGATGTCGCTGGGAGAAAGCTCGCGTCGATCACCAGGAAGGAAAGACACATGCGCGGCGCGATTGCAGAGCAACCGCCGTGGTCGGCATGAAGGGCCTGGTGAGGCGCCGGGGAACAGTCAAAGCGACGGCATCGCCGCCGACCGAACCCGAGGGCATGCAGTGCGCGCTCCCCGTGGCGGGAAACAGCTTCGGCGGAGAGCCGGAGCCTGCGTGGGAGTCCGTTCGGATGCCCGACGCAGCGGTCTGCAAGAGGTCAGAGGAGACGTACGAAGCACCGCCAGAAGCGGTGAAGCCCACGACTATAACAGCATTCGGGGTTTTCACCTAGCACATCCTTGTGGGCCGCCTTGGAGGGCGCCCACAGGCGGGTTGCGGCCTCAGGCCCCTCCTCCCATCGCTCCCACATCGCTCCCTCCGAGGGACGCCCTGATGGGGGATGCGCGCTCACTGGACTTTCTTCGGTCCTACACTGGTCTCAGATTGGACTCCACACAGGGCGACATTCCTGTTCGCGCGATGGAGGAGCCGATCGACCTCAATCAGGGAGACATTGAATGGATCGTCGCGTTTTGCTGGGCGCGGGCGTTGGAGCGCTCGCCGGATCTTGGCTCACCGGATGCGGAGGCGGCGGAGGCAGCAGCGGCGCCCCCGTCACCCCGGCGCCCTCCCCCGACGTCGGCCCCTATGCCGCGCTCGCCCGCCAGATGAAGGGCCAGTTGCTGGTATCGGGCCACGCCGACTTCGACGCCTTCCGGCGGCCGGCCAACGCGCGTTTCGACGCCGTCGTGCCGCAGGCGTTGGCCCGATGCGCCGGTCCTGAGGACGTCAGCGCGGCGCTGAACTTCGCGCTGACCAACAAGATCGCGTTCACCGCGCGCAGCGGCGGACACAGCTATCTGGCCGCGTCGACCGGCACCGGACTGGTCATCGACACCGGTCCGATGGACAGCGTGCGTATGGACGGCGACATCGCCGTCGTCGGCGCCGGGGCGAAGGTCGCCGACGTGTACCGCGCGCTGCTGGCGCTGCCGCAGCCCCGGCTGCTGCCCTCCGGCAGCTGCCCGACCGTCGGCATCAGCGGCATCACGATGGGCGGCGGCTTCGGCTTCTTCCAGCGCGCCTACGGGCTGACCTGCGATGCGCTCGTGGGTGCGACGCTGGTCGGCGCCGACGGCCTGTCCGTCACCTGCGACGCGACACGCAACGCCGACCTCTTCTGGGCGTTGCGCGGCGGCGGCGGCGGGAACTTCGGCATCGTCACGGAACTGCGCTTCCAGACGCAGCCGCTGCCGGCGTTCAACACCTGCTGGGGACAGTTCGGATCGGGCGATCTCGTGGGCGTGGCGCTGGCCTGGCAGGCCTGGTCCGCGACGCTGCCGGAATCGGTGTGGTCGCAGTGCCAGATCGGCGTCGACAGCGTGGGGAAGATGCTGCTGTCCGTCTTCGTCGTGAGCTTCGACGGCGCGACGGCGTTGCGCGCGCAGTGGGACCGGTTCCTGATCACGGCGCCCGCCGCGCCGACGGCACAGGATCCGGCGCAGGTGATCAGCGCGGCGGCGCTCTTGATGAACCGCTGCGCCGACCTGACCGCGGTGCAATGCCACCTGCCCTCGCAGGCCTCGGGCGGCCAGATGCCGCGCGTGGCGATGACCGCGAGTTCCGACTTCTTCGCGCAGCCGATTCCGGCCGCGGGGATGCAGACGCTGGTGGACGCGCTCGCGGCGCGAGGCCGCGCAGGCGGTGGCGGCGTGGTGATCTTCGACCAGATGGGCGGCGCGATCGCGCGCGTGGCGGCGGACGCCACGGCCTTCCCGCATCGCGACGCGCTGTTCAGCGCGCAGTACCTGACGGAGAACCTGGCCGGCAGCGGCACGCCGGCCCAGCTCGACGACAACGCCCGCTGGACGCACAGCCTGCGCACGGCGATGTCGCCGTGGAGCTCCGGCGGCGCCTACGTGAACTACCCCGATGCGGCGATCACCGATGCGGCCTCGGCCTACTACGGCGGCAATCTGACCCGACTGCGCGCGGTGAAGCGCGCGGTCGACGCGAACGGCGTCTTCAAGACACCGCTCGCGACGCTGTGAGGCCGCGCACCTCGGCAGGCGGTCAGCGCCGACGGCGCAGCGGTCGCTGAGGCCGTTGAGGCCGTTGAGGCCGCTCAGGCTACCCAGGTCGAACGGCCTTTACAGGCCTTCGAGCAGCTTCGGCAGGACCGCCATCAGCGCAGCGAGCTGATCGCCGTCCAGCCAGGCCGGCGTGGCGTCCAGCCATTCGGGGAAGACGAGGCCGTCGCGCTGCGCGCGCAGCACGGCGGCGTCGAGGGAGTCCTCGATCAGCAGCAACGCCGACGGAACGCCGCAGGCGTCGTCGCCGCAGGTCGCCTCGACGCGGCGCGCCAGCACGTCGGGTTGCCACGGCAGGTCCGCGTGGACGATCGCGACGCGATCGCGGGCAAGCGCGCCTTCGTCCAGGCTGCCGAGCGCGTCGTCGCTGGCCAGCAGCACGCCGGCCTCGGCGCCGCGCCAGGCCGACAACGCCGCCTCACGCAGCTCAGGCGTATCGCCGGCGCGCAGGCGTTGCGGCGGCAGGCGACGCAGTTGCGGCGACATCGACAGGCTGTCCAGCAGCGTCTCCGACCGTGCGCAGATCAGCAGGCGCGCGGCGGCCGGCACGGCCGAGGCCTGGATCCATTCGCGGCGCAGCGCGAGCACCGCTTCGGCCTTCGCGGCCAACGCCTGGCGCGAGGCCGGCGGCAGCAGCGCGAGCGCCTCCAGCAGTTGCTGCTGCTCGGCGCTCGACAGGAAGCGCAGCGCGGTCCAGCGCTCGACCAGTTGGCGCAGCTGCTTCAGCGGCGCAGCCGGCAGGCTTGCGCCCGTCGAACCCGCACCGTCCAGCCACAGCGGCGACAGCAGCGCGGCGGGCAACTGACCGTCCAGCTCGCGCTTGCGGCGCGACAGCAGCACGGGCTCCAGCGCGTCGCGCCTGACCTTCTTGCCGGAGTCATCCGGCAGGACCCGCAGATCCGACAGCGGGCCGCGGCGCATGTCGTCGAGCCAGTCGACCCATTCGCCCAGGCGCGTGTCGCCGAGCGGCTCCTCATGCGCGATCAGCAGCAGCTGCGCGGCCGGCAGCGCTCGCAGCGCGGCGAGGCGGTCCTCGCCCATCAACTCGATGCCGTCGACCACCAGCAGTGCGGGCTGCGGCTTGGCCGGCGGCACGGCGGCCACCGTCACCGACTTCGCGTCGTCGCCGAGCCAGCGCTTCAGGTCGCGCTGCCAGGCGGCATGCGCGGCCTCGGGCGCGATGACCACGGCGGGCTTCACGCCGAAGAGCGTCGCCCACAGCTGGATCGCGGCGATGGCGGCGCCGCGCTGACCCAGTCCGAGGTCGTCGGAGATCATCGCGCGGCCGGCGCAGACGGCGAAGAGCGCAGCCTCCCAGGCGTGGGTCGGGAGCTCGTCGCGCAGCAGCGCGCGCATCGCGGCGCCGTCGGCCATCAGCGTTTCGAGGCGCTGCACGCGTGCCTGCGCATCGCGTCCGCAAGCCAGCTGCGGCCACACCGGCGCATCGACGCGCAGCACCACGCCCAGGGCGCGGGCGTCGCTCAGCACCTGCTGCAGCCAGGCGTGGCCGCCTTCGGCGCGGCGGCGCTGTTGATCGTCCAGGCCCGATTGATCGCGCAGTCGCTGCGGCACGTCGCGGCCGCAGACCCATTGCAGCTCGCGCTCGTCGCCGGGCACCAGCCAGACTTCGGCCTCGCGCGCCGGCCAGCCGGCGTCCAGCGCTTCGTGCTGCGCCTCGTCGAACAGCGACAGCAGCTGCGCGCCGTGCTCGCAATGGCCGTGATCGCGATAACCGCCGCAGTCGCAGCGCCAGGTCTGGCGACCCAGCAGACGCAGGCGGAAGGTGCCGCCGGTCTCGCCGTCGCGCAGCTCGTAGTCGCCGAACACGCCGTCGTCCTCGCGCGCGCCGAGCGTGAAACGCGGCGGCTCGGCCGGGACTTCCTCCACCACGGGCTCGGGCTTGGGCTTGCGGCGGCCCTTGCGGGCAGGCGCCTCTTCGACCTCGGCGACCTCGGCCATCTCGGCCGTCGCAGCTCCGATCGCCGCCGCGGCCATCGTTTCGGGGACCACATCAGCAGCGGCCTCGACAGGCGCATCGACCGTGACCTCGGCGACTTCGGCGACTTCAGCGGCTGCTGCCACCTGTGTGCGCTTGCGCGCCGGCCGCTTCTTCGGCTTCGGTTCGACAGGCACGGCAGCTTCGGCGGGCACTTCGGCGGGCGCGGCCACGTCCGGTGTCACCGCGGCGGGCGCGGCCACGTCCGGCGCCACCTCGGCGGTCGCCTTCGCGCGGGAGGTCCGCTTGCGGGCGGGCTTGGGCGCTTCGCTCGCCGGAACGGGAGCGGCTTCGACCGTTGCGTCGGTGGCCGGCGCGATCACCGCGTCCACAGCGGCAGCGGCCGCGGCCGGCACGGCCGCCTCATCGACCGCGGGTGTCTTGCGCGCCGCCGGGCGGCGGCGTTGGGGAGTCGTCGTCATGGGAGTCCTCGTGCCGCAGCTGCACTTCACGCCAGCCGCGGACACCGTTGAAGATGGCGAGCGCATGCGCCCGCCGCAGATCGTCCAGGGTCAGCCGCGCCTCGCGCAACCGGCCCTGTTCCAGCAGTTCCTCGCGCAGCGTGCCGGGCAGCAGGCCGGCCTCGGCGCGCGGCGTCAGCCACGGCCCGTCCGGCGCCCGTTGCAGCGCGAGGTTGGTCAGGCAGCCCTCGGTGAGCTCGCCGTCCCGGTTGAACAGCAGCACGTCGAAACAGTCCGCCGGCTTGGCGTCCAGGAAGGCCTGGTACACCTCGCGGCGCGTCGTCTTGTGCTGGATGAATTCCGCCGCCGGGCCGCGCGTGTCGATCGCGGTCCGCGCCAGCGCCACCGTCAGCGGGCCGGCTGGATCGGTCGATGTGGTCGGCGGCAAGGCTTGCAGCGTGTCGTTGAAGCTGCCGTCGCGGGCCAGCGTCAGGCGGACGCGCCACGCGCCGCGCGGATGGCGTCGCGCGATGTCGACGAGGCGGGCCTTTGCCGCGTCCGCCGACCACGCCAGCCCGAAATGCCGCGCCGTGCGCTGCATGCGCGCGAGGTGCCGGCCGGCGCGGGCGAACTCGCCGTCCTCCAGCCGCATCGTCTCCAGCGCCTCGATGGGGGCCTGGGCGCGCGTCAGGAAACGCGCCTTCGCGCGCCACTCGTCGATCTCGTCGCCCGCCCGCGAGTCCAGCGTGATGCCGCTGCCGACGCCGCAGCGCAGCGACCTGCCCGTCCGCTCCACGGTGCGCTCGACCGTCCGCTCGACCGTCCGGATCGGCACGTTGAACGTCACCGCCCCGCCCGGCTGCAGCAGCCCGATCGCGCCGCAGTACCAGCCGCGTGGTCCGGGTTCGAGTTCGTCGATGATCTCCATCGCGCGCTTCTTCGGCGCGCCGGTGATGGAGCCGCAAGGGAACAGCGCGGTCATGACCTCGTCCAGCGCGAGCCCGCCGCGCGTGACCGCGCTGATCGTCGACGTCATCTGCCAGACCGTCGGCAGCGCATGCAGCTCGAAGAGCCGCGGCACGCGCACCGAGCCCGGCACCGCCACGCGTGACAGGTCGTTGCGCAGCAGGTCCACGATCATGAGGTTCTCGGCGCGCTCCTTGGCGCTGGTGCGCAGGTAGGCCTGCGCGGCCTCGTCGCCGGCGCGGTCGCGACCGCGCGGCGCCGTGCCCTTCATCGGCTGCGCCGACAGCAGCCAGGTGTGGCTGGCCTGCGGCGTCTCGGGTACCGGACGCCAGTCGAAGAAGAGCTCCGGCGAGACGCTGGCCACGGCGGCGCGATCGCCCTCCTCATCCGACCCATCGCCGATCCGCAGGAACATCGAGAAGCCGCCCGGCTGCGCCGCGTGCAGGGCGAAGAAGTGGGCGACCTCGTCGAAGCCGGCCAGCGCCTCGGCGCTCAGACGCGTCGTGAGGTTGACCTGATAGCAGTCGCCGTCGCGGATGTACGCGCGGATGCGCTCGACCTGCGCCTGCTCATCCGCTTCGTCCTGCGTGTCGGACCACGCGGTCATCGGATGCGCGCATGCCGCGCCCTGCGCGGCGAGGTCCTCCGGCCAGGCGTCGGGCGCCCCGTGCCAGACGTGGAATTCCGCCAGCGGCGCCTCGCCCGCCGGCCGCGTGCGCAGCACCGCGTCGAGCGCCCCCGCCGCCTCGTAGCGCAGGCCGCCCAGCACCCACGCGCCCGAGCGCGCCGCGGCATGCGCCAGGCGCAGGACGGCGCGCAGGCGGTCCGGGTCGCGCGCGATCAGGCGCTCCGCCGGCGGCGCGAAGAAGGCGCCGCGCAGGCGTTCGCCGTCCTCGCGCGCCAGCGGATGGCGCGGGAAATCGAAAGCCGCCCACAGGTCCTGCGGGCGGCGCGGGGTGTTCATCGAGCCAGGCTCAGTCCAGCTTCAGGAAATGCTCGCGGTAATGCAGCAGTTCGTCGATGGATTCGTGGATGTCGGCCATCGCGGTGTGCTTCTGGGCCTTCTTGAAGCCCTCCATCGCGGCGGGCTTCCAGCGGCGCGCCAGTTCCTTGAGCGTGGACACGTCCAGGTTGCGGTAATGGAAGAAGTCTTCCAGCTTGGGCATGTAGTTGGCCAGGAAGCGGCGGTCCTGGCAGATCGAGTTGCCGCACATCGGCGACTTGCCCGCGGGGATGTAGGCCTTCAGGAAATCGATGACCTGCTGCTCGGCGTCGGCCTCGCTGATGGTCGACGCCTTGACGCGGTCGATCAGGCCGCTCTTGCCGTGCGTGCCCTTGTTCCAGGCGTCCATGCCGTCCAGCATCGCGTCGGACTGGTGGACCGCGAAGACCGGGCCTTCGACGCGCACCGTCAGCTGCGCGTCGGTGACGACGACGGCGATCTCGATGATGCGGTCCTTGTCCGGATACAGGCCGGTCATCTCGAGGTCGATCCAGATCAGGTTCTGGTCGTTGAGCGGCAGCACGGGATTGGCGCCGGCGCCAGCGGCAGGGGCGGCGGTGGTGTCGGTGGTCATGGGGTTGTCCTTCAGGTTGGGCGCGATTGTCGCCGAGTCGGGCCCCTCTACACTTGCGTCCATGCAGATCTCTCCCGCGGCGCTTGCCGCCGCCCCGGCGCCCTCCGCGCTGAGCCACTCCCCGCTGGTCCTGACCGCGGCCTTCGTCGCCGCCGTCATGCTGTCCTTCCTGGTCAAGCTGTGGCTGTCCTCCCGGCAGATGCGGCATGTGGCGCGGCATCGCGGCGCGGTGCCGACCGCCTTCGTCGGCACCGTGCCGCTGTCGGCGCACCAGAAGGCGGCGGACTACACCGTCGCCCGCGGCCGCTTCGGCACGCTGCACCTGGCCGCGGACACCGCGCTGCTGATCGGCTGGACGCTGCTGGGCGGGCTGGACCTGCTCAACCAGTGGGCGCTGTCGTGGCGGCCGCAGCTCGGCGACATGGGCTACCAGCTCGGCCTGCTGACGGCGTTCTCGCTGCTCTCCGGCGCGCTGGACCTGCCCTGGACGATCTACAACACCTTCCGGCTGGAGGAACGCTTCGGCTTCAACCGCACGACGCTGAAGCTGTTCCTCGTCGACGGCGTGAAGGGACTGGCCGTCGGTGCCCTGCTGGGACTGCCGATCGCGGCGCTGATCCTGTGGCTGATGGCGCAGGCCGGCAGCCTCTGGTGGCTGTGGGCCTGGGGCGCGTGGATGGGCTTCAACCTGCTGATGCTGGTCATCTATCCCACCGTGATCGCGCCGCTGTTCAACAAGTTCCAACCGCTGGAAGACGTTGTGCTGCGCGAGCGCGTGCAGACGCTGATGCAGCGCTGCGGCTTCGCGGCCAAGGGCCTGTTCGTCATGGACGGCAGCCGGCGCTCGGCGCACGGCAACGCCTACTTCACCGGGCTGGGCGCGGCCAAGCGCGTGGTCTTCTTCGACACGCTGCTGGAGCGGCTGAATCCGCCCGAGGTCGAGGCCGTGCTCGCGCATGAGCTGGGCCACTTCAAGCGCCGCCACGTGCCGCAGCGCATGGTGCTGATGTTCGCGCTCAGCCTGGCGGGCTTCGCGCTGCTGGGCTGGCTGAGCGCGCAGACGGGCTTCTACCTCGGCCTGGGCGTGCGACCCAGCCTCGATGCGCCCAACGACGCGCTGGCGCTGCTGCTGATCATGCTGGCGCTGCCGCCCTTCGCCTTCTTCCTGACGCCGTTGATGTCGCTGTGGTCGCGCAAGCACGAGTTCGAGGCCGACGCCTACGCCTGCGCGCAGGCCAGCGGTGCCGACCTGTCCAACGCGCTGCTGAAGCTGCACGAGGACAACGCCGGCACGCTGACGCCGGACCCGGTGTTCGCGCGCTTCTACTACTCGCATCCGCCGGCCAGCGAGCGGCTGGCGGCGATCGCGGCGCTCGTGGGCTCGACGCTGTCGACCACGGCGCCTCCGACGGCGGGGCACGCCGCATGAGCAAGGACGTCCAGACCGGTCTGGTGGTGCGCGGTCACGGCCGCCACTACGTCATCGAGGACAACGACGGCCAGCGCATCCACTGCCTGACCCGCGGCAAGAAGAGCGATTGCGTCGTCGGCGACCGCGTGCGCTGGCAGCGCAGCAGCGATCACGAGGGCGTCATCGAGAAGGTCGAGCCGCGCCGCAACCTGCTGTTCCGCCAGGACGAGTGGAAGACCAAGAGCTTCGCGGCCAACCTGGACCGGCTGCTGATCCTGGTGGCGGTGGATCCGCAGTTCTCGGAGTCGCAGCTCACGCGCGCGCTGATCGCGGCGAACAGCGCGGGCATCACGGCCGACATCGTGCTGAACAAGACCGACCTGCCGGGTGCCGACGCGGCGCGCGAGCGCCTCGCCCCGTACAAGGCCATGGGGCAGAACGTGCTGGAGCTCAGCTTCAAGGGCCGCACCGACGAGGCCATCGAGACGCTGCGGCCGATGCTGCACGGCCAGGCGACGCTGGTGCTGGGGCCCAGCGGCACCGGCAAGAGCACGCTGATCAACCTGCTGGTGCCCGACGCGAAGGCGCAGGTGGGCGAGATCTCGGTGGCGCTGAACTCAGGGCGCCACACGACGACCACGACGCAGTGGTACTGGATGGACGCGGAGCGCCAGGATGCGCTGATCGACTCGCCGGGCTTCCAGGAATTCGGTCTGCGGCAGATCGCCGCGCCGGACCTGGCGAGCTACATGCCCGATTTCCAGCCGTATCTGGGCGAGTGCCGCTTCCACAACTGCAGCCACCGGCACGAGCCGGGCTGTGCGGTGCTGGTCGCGGTCGAGGCGGGCAAGATCAGCCCGTCGCGCTACCGCATTTACGACGAGCTCTGGGACGAGCTCAGCGCGCCGCCGAAGTATTGAGCACGGCGACGGCCGCTGGCCCTCACCCCTGCCCTCTCCCGCGGTGCGGGAGAGGGAGCCACCCCAGTGCTCCTGCTTCGAATGGCGCGCTTCTCCTCCAGCTCCGAATGGCTCGGTGCATTCTCACTCCCTCTCCCGCTTGCGGGAGAGGGCGGGGGTGAGGGCCAGCGGCCTCACGCAGTCAGCGTTCCAGGCGCGGGTCGGCGTTGGGAACTTCTCGAACCTCGGCGTCGATCACGTCACCTTGCGGCGCGCGGTGGCCGGCCATGCCGTTCATTCCGCCCGGCCGGAAGGCCTGCGAGCGGAACTGCGCCGCGCGCTGGAACGTGGCGGTGTGCAGCGTCGGCTTGCGGCCGCGGATCAGGCTCCACAGCAGCACGACGCCGAAGATCACCAGCCCGGCCGCCAGCACGACCAGGAACAGCACGATGGAAGCCGCCGCCAGCACCAGGCGGGCAGCGATCGAGAAAAGCGTGGAGAGAGCGTTCATCGGTCCTTCAGATCGGGGCGATCGCGCGGTTTCAAGTGCGCGCGACACCCCCGTGTTCAGCCTCGTCCAATGTAGGGCATCTTGGTGGCCATGACCGTCAGGAACGGCACGTTGGCCGACAGCGGCAATTCCGCCATGTAGAGCAGCGCGCTGGCGGCGTGCGCCACGTCCATGCGCGGTTCGACCATCGTGCCGCCGTGCGCCTGCGGCACGCCGTGCACGAAGCGCTCGGTCAGGTCGGTCGCGGCGTTGCCGATGTCGAGCTGGCCGGCGGCGATGTCGTGCGGCCGGCCGTCCAGCGCGAGCGTCTTCGTCAGGCCGGTGATGGCGTGCTTGGTCGCCGTGTAGGCGATGGAACCCGGCCGCGGCGCGTGCGCCGAGATCGAACCGTTGTTGACGATGCGTCCGCCGCGCGGCGTCTGCCGCTTCATCAGCCCGAAGGCCGCGCGGGCGCACAGGAAGCTGCCGGTCAGATTGATGTCGACCACCGAGCGCCAGGTCTCGATGCTGAGTTCGTCGATGTCCGACGCGGGCGCGCCGCGCCCGGCGTTGTTGAACAGGAAGTCCAGCCGGCCCCAGCGGCGCTCGATCGCGTCGAAGGCGGCGGCGACCTGGGCCTCGTCGGCGACGTCGGTGGGCAGCACCAGCGCCCGCTCGGGCGCGAAGGCGGCGGTCTCGCGCAGCGCCTCGTCGCGGCGGCCGAGCAGCGCGACCTGCCAGCCGGCCTGCATCAACGCCTGCGCGGCGGCGCGGCCGATGCCCGAACCGGCACCGGTCACGGCGGCGAATCGCAGCTTGGAGGGCGTCGCCGCGGCGAGCGGCACGACCTCGGGCGAGGTCGTCACGTCGGCAGCGACGGAATCGAGGGCGGCGTGGGCAGAGTCCATCCCCCCATCATAGGGAGCACGGCGGAATTCGGCTGACGCGAGGCTGAAACGGCAGCGCGCTCTGCGCCCGCATCCCTGGATGCGGGCGCGTTTTCCCGAACGCGGGAGCGAGTCGACAGCGGCCGCCCCTCCTGCCAACCGGTTTCCGGCGCCAGGTCAGGCCGGAATGAGCCCTCGCCCCTTGAGCATCGGCTCGACGCGCGCATCGCGACCGCGGAAGGCCCGGTAGGTCGCGCCCGGCTCGCGGCTGTTGCCGACCGACAGGATGTTGGCCAGCAGCGACTGCGCCGTCTTCGCATCGAACGGATCGCCGGCCTCGACGAAAGCCTCGAAGGCGTCGCAGTCCAGCACCTCCGCCCACAGGTAGACGTAGTAGCCCGAAGCGTAATAGCTGCCCGAGAACAGATGCTGGAAATGCGTCAGCCGGTGGTTCAGCCCGATCGCCGGCGGCAGGCCCAGGCGGGCCAGCGTCTCGCGCTCGAAGGCGACCGGATCCGGCACGTCGGCCTGCTCCTGCGCGTGCAGCGCCAGGTCCACCAGCGCCGACGCGCAGTAGCGCACCGTCTCGTAGCCCTGGTTGAACGTGGCCGCCGCCTTCAGGCGTTCGAGCAGCGCGTCGGGCAGCGGCTCGCCGGTCTTGTAGTGGCGCGCGTGCTGCTTGAGCACCGCGGGTTCGGCCATCCAGTGCTCCATCACCTGCGAGGGCAGCTCGACGAAGTCGCGCAGCACCTGGGTGCCGGACAACCGCTCGAAGCTCACGTCCGACAGCAGCCCGTGCAGGCCGTGGCCGAATTCGTGGAACAACGTGCGCACGTCGTCGAAGGACAGCAGCGTCGGCTCGCCCGGCGCGCCCTTGGCGAAGTTGTTGTTGTTCAGGATGATCGGCAGCGCGTCGATGCCGTTGCGGGCCTGCCAGCGCAGCGCGTTCATCCACGCGCCGCTGCGCTTGGTCGGACGCGCGAAGTTGTCCTGGACGAAGATCCCGCGCAGCGAGCCGTCCGGGCGCTGCACCTCGTAGACCTTCACGTCCGGGTGGTAGCCGGCGACCTGCGACTGCGCGACGAAGCGCAGGCCGTAGAGCCGCGAGGCGCAGTCGAACATCGCCTGCACCATCGCATCCAGCGGGAAATAGGGCTTGACCTCGGCCTCGTCGAGCTGGAAGCGCTGCTGGCGGACCTTCTCCGCGTACCAGCGCCAGTCCCAGTCCTCGATCGTCAGGTCGTGGCCGAGTTGCGTGCGGACCTCGTCGAGCATGGCGCGCTCGCGCGCGGCCGCCGCCTTGGCCGGTTCCCAGACCTGGTCCAGCAGGCCCTGCACGGCGGACTGGCGGCCCGCCATCGTGTCGGCCAGCGCGTAATCGGCGAAGCTGCGATGGCCGTGCAGCGCGGCCTGCTCGTGGCGCAGCGCGAGCAGCTCGCGCACCAGCGCGCGGTTGTCGGTCTCGCCGGCGGTCTCGCCGCGGCCGACCCAGGCGCGCCAGGCCTGCTCGCGCAGGTCGCGCCGTTCGCTGAAGGTCAGGAAGGGCACGATCAGCGAGCGCGACAGCGTCACGACGTGCGCGCCCTCTTCCGCCTGCCCGCGGTCCAGCGCGGCCTGGCGCGCGGCGGCGCGGACGAAGTCCGGCAGGCCGGCGAGTTCCGCTTCGCCGCGCAGCACCAGCTGATAGCCGCTTTCATCCGCGAGCACGTTCTGCGCGAAGCGGGTGTTGAGCTCGGCCTGGCGCTCCATGTTGGCGGCGTAGCGCGCGCGGTCGTCGCCCTGCAGGCGGGCGCCGGCACGCACGAAGTCCAGGTGCACGCGTTCGAGCAGCCGCAGCGACTCGGGCGGCAGGCCCAGCGACGCGCGTTGCTCGTGGAGGCGTTCGACGCGCTCGAACAGCGCGGCGTTCAGATAGATCGCATTGGTGTGCGCCGCCAGCGGCGCCGCCATGCGGCGTTGCACGGCCTGCAGCTCGGGCGAGCTGGCCGAGGCGCTGAGCGTCGAGAACAGGTGTTCCAAGGCGGTCAGCGCGCGGCCGGCGCGATCGAGCGCGGCCAGCGTATTGTCGAAGTCCGGCGCGGCCGGATTCTCGGCGATCGCGGCCAGCTCGGCGCGATGCGCAGCGAGCGCGGCCTCGAAGGCGGGTTCGACGTGTTCGGCGCGGATCGCGTCGAACGGGGGCAGCCCGTACGGGCCGGTCCAGGCGGACAGCAGCGGATTGGAAAGCATGTCGGTGCTCATCGGGTCTGCCCCTTCCTCATCACTTCTTGTTCATTTCCTTCTTGATCGCGATCTCGTCGGCCTCGTCGTACGAGCGGTTGCCGCACTTGAACTTCCACTCGTTGCGCTTGTCGTTCAGGTCCTCGACGGCCTCGTTGAACTCGTCGGCGATCTTCTGGTGCGCATCGACGCGGACGTTGAAGGCCTTGTTGACCTCGACGCGGTCGTTGCGCGCCTTGTTGAAGGCATCGATCTTGGGCTGCAGGGCGTTGGCGCGAGCCTGGTACTCCTCCTGCTTGGCCTTCAGGTCGGCCTTTTCCATCTTGGCCGCGCCGGCCTCGATCTCGGCGCCGAAGGCCTTGACGCTGTCGATCTCGCCCTTCAGCGCGGTGCCCTGCGCCTGCATGTCGGCCTCGAACTTGTCGGACTCGGCCTTGGAGGCCTTCAGCTCGTCGCGCTCCTTCAGGACCACGGCCTTCTTCTTCTCGAGCTCGGCGGCGGCTTCCTCGTTCTGCTGGTTCGAGGTCATGCAGGTGCGCAGCTCGTCGCGCGTCATCAGCTTGCCCTTGCCGCCCTTGGTGACGGGGGCCGCGGCGGCGGCGGGCTTGGCGGCGGGCTTGGCCGGCGCGCTCGTCTGGGCAACCGCCAGACCGCAGGCCAGCAGTGCCGCGACGGCGAGGGAGGTGCGAAGAGTGTTCATGTCGTCTCTCAAGTCATTGCGCCGGATGGGCGCTGTCTCGTCGATACGGACCGTCCGGCTCGCGACCGGTCCGCTGTGCGGGTCGGCATGATGCCACGACCCGGATAATGCGCGGCTTCAGATCGTTTCCGGCCCGCGTGCAGCCCGCACGGCAGGCTGTCCACCCCGACCACCGCGAACACGACCGCCCTCCAGGCGGCACCCCACCATGGCGCTCAAGGCCACCATCCACAAAGCCCAGCTGCAACTCTCGGACATGGACCGCCATGTCTACGGCGAGCACTCCCTGACCGTCGCCCGCCATCCGTCGGAGACCGACGAGCGGATGATGCTGCGCATCCTCGCCTACGCGTTGAACGTGCCGGCCGACGACCTGCACGGCAAGCTGGAATTCAGCAAGGGCCTGTCCGACGTCGACGAGCCGCCGCTGTGGCAGCTCGACCTGACCGGCCAGGTCGTCCACTGGATCGAGCTGGGCCAGCCCGACGAACGCCGGCTGCGCCAGGCGCACGGCAGAGCAGACCGCGTCACCGTCATCGGGTACGCGTCCAGCACGCCGGTCTGGTGGGCCGGCATCCAGAACAAGCTGCAGCGCACGCCCAAGCTGGCGGTGTGGCAGATCCCGGCGGAGCAGGCCCAGGCGCTGGCTGCGCTGGCCGAGCGAGGCATGCAGTGGCAGGTCAGCATCCAGGACGGGACGGCGTACGTCAGCACCGAAAAGGGCGCGGTGGAGATCACGCCGCAACTGCTGAAGGAACGCGAGGAGTAACTCCTGGGTTAAGGTAGGGGCGGGTTTGCCCGCCCTTGAGAATCAGGAGACCGCAGTGCCTCAATCCGTCCCGTCCGCATCCGTCGACTCGACCGCCGCCAAGGACGATCCGTTCCTGTGGCTGGAGGCGCTGGAGGGCGACGAGGGCGAACGTGCCTTGCAGTGGGTGCGTGAGCGCAACGAAGGCACCCTCGCCGTGCTGAAGGCCGAGCCCGAGTTCGAACCGGTGCGCGAGGAACTGCTGCAGATCCTCAACGCCCGCGACCGCATTCCGCACGTTGCGCGGCGCGGCGACTGGTTCTACAACCTGTGGCAGGACGAGGCCCATCCGCGCGGCCTGTGGCGGCGCTGCACGCTGGAGGAATACCAGCTCGCCGAGCCGCCGTGGCGCCTGGTGCTGGACCTGGACGCGCTGGGCCGCGCCGAAGGCCGCAGCTGGGTCTTCCACGGCGCGACGTCGCTGGCGCCCGAGTACCGGCGCTGCCTGGTGTCGCTGTCCGACGGCGGCGCCGATGCGCACGAGTTGCGCGAATTCGACCTGGAGACGCTGCATTTCATCGCCTCGGCCGACGGCGGCTTCTTCGTGCCCGAGGCCAAGAGCGACGTCGAATGGCTGGACGCCGACACGCTGCTGGTGGGCAGCGATTTCGGTCCGGACTCGCTCACCGACTCGGGCTATCCGCGACAGGTCCGGCGCTGGGCGCGCGGCACGCCGCTGGACGCGGCGCCGGTGATCTTCGAAGGCGAGAAGGCGGATGTCTCCGTCTCCGCCTCGGTGGACCGCACGCCGGGCTTCGAGCGCGTCGTCTTCAGCCGCGCGCTGGACTTCTACAACGAGTCGCGCTTCCTCTGGAAAGACGGCGCCTTCGTGCCCATCGACCTCCCCAGCGACATGAGCGTCCACCTGGAAGGCCCGTGGATGCTGCTGCGTCCGCGCACCGACTGGGCCATCCCGCACGGACCGACCTATCCGTCGGGTTCGCTGCTGCTGATGGAGGAGGCGTCGTTCTGGAAGAACGAGCGGCACGACAAGCACATCCGCGTGATGTTCTCGCCGACGGCGGGGCGTTCGCTCGAGGACTACACGCTGACGCGCCATCACCTGCTGCTCAACGTCAGCGAGCACGTCGCGAGCCGGCTGGAGGAGTGGGACCTGTCGCACCGGCCGCCGACGCTGCGCCAGGTCAAGGCGCCCTTCCCCGGCACCTTGAGCGTGCAGAGCCTGCACGATCCGGAACTGCTCGACGACACGCTCGGCGACCGCTACTTCCTGCACTACTGCGATTTCCTGACGCCGGACGTCGTCTGCCTGGCGCAGGCCGGCGTCGACACGCGCGAGACGCTCAAGCAGCGCGGCGCGCAGTTCGACGCCCACGGCATGACGGTCGAGCAGCGTTTCGCCACCAGCGCCGACGGCGAGACCGTGCCCTACTTCGTCATCGGCAAGCGCGGCCGCGACGCGCAGGCGCAGAAGGAGACGCCCACCCTGCTCTACGGCTACGGCGGCTTCGAGGTCTCGCTGCAGCCGTGGTACTCGGGCGGCAACGGTCGCGCGTGGCTGGCGCGCGGCGGACAGCTGGTCGTCGCCAACATCCGCGGCGGCGGCGAGTACGGCCCGCGCTGGCATCAGGCGGCGACGCTCGAACACAAGCAGCGCAGCTTCGACGACTTCATCGCGGTGGCCGAGGACCTGATCGCCCACGGCCTGACGCGGCCTGGACGACTCGGGATCATGGGCGGCAGCAACGGCGGGCTGCTGGTCGGCGCCTGCATGGTGCAGCGGCCGGAACTCTTCGGCGCGGTCGTGTGCCAGGTGCCGCTGCTCGACATGAAGCGCTATCACCTGCTGCTGGCGGGTGCGTCGTGGATGGCCGAGTACGGCGATCCGGACGAGCCCGACGAGTGGGCGCACATCGCCGCGTACAGCCCCTACCAGCAGCTCAAGCCGGGGGTGACGTATCCGAGGGCGCTGTTCGCCACGTCGACGCGCGACGACCGCGTGCATCCCGGCCATGCGAGGAAAATGGCGGCACGCATGCTGGCGTTGGGCCAGACCTGCTTCTATTACGAAAACATCGAGGGCGGACACGGCGGCGCTGCGGACAACCAGCAGCGGGCGCTGTTGCAAGCTCTCGAGTTCGCCTACTTGTGGCGTCAACTCGGCAGGGAGGCCTCTCGTGGAGACCCATCTTGAATCTGGTCATCCAGCATCTTCCTGACGCGAGATGCTTCCTTGCGCAGCCGCAACCCGGGCTGCAATGCCGGCTCGACTATGAGCGTCATGGTGAACAGCTGATCATCACGCACACCGGCGTGCCGGCGCAGCTCACCGGGCAAGGCGCGGCCGCGCAGCTGGTGGAGGCCGCGGCGCGCTGGCTGGCGCAGTTCCCGCTGCAGCTGGTGCCCGGCTGCAGCTACGTCCGGCACTGGCTGCTGCGGCATCCGCGCTGGCAGCGGCTGCTCACGCCCGCGCCGGCGCAGCGCGTGCTCAACGAATGGTTCGGCCTGCCCGGCAGCGAGCAGGACGGCCAGGTCCAGATGAAGTGGTTCAAGAAGGATGCCGCCTTCGATGCGGCGCTGCGCGAGCGCTTCGGTGACGTCATCGACCAGGCCTTGCGCGGCGGCTTGCGCGACTGGGATTCCACGGCCTGGGGTGCGCTCGCGCGGATCCTGGTGCTGGACCAGTTCACCCGCAACGTCCATCGCGACACGCCGACGTCCTTCGCGGGCGATGCGCTGGCGCTGGAGGCGGCCTTGGCGCTGCTGCCGCGTGCGCAGGACCTTGGCGTGCTGGAGCGTTGGTTCATCGCGATGCCGCTGGAGCATGCCGAGGATCTGGCGATGCAGGATCGCAGCGTTGCGACCTTCGAGGCGCTGGCCGCGGAAGATTCGCGCCTCCAGGATGCCTTGGTCTACGCCCACAAGCATCGTGACGTCATCGTCCGCTTCGGACGCTTCCCGCATCGCAACGAGATCCTCGGTCGCGAGAGCACGCCCGATGAAATCGAGTTCCTGAAGCAGCCCGGCTCACGCTTCTGAGCAGCATCCTCCGAACAACGAGGATGCTTTCCGCACAGCACCCTCCGGACTCCCTCTCCCGCTTGCGGGAGAGGGTGGGGGTGAGGGCCAGCGGACCCGGCAGTCAACAAGAGTTCTTGCGTGAGGCTGCTGGCCCTCACCCCTGCCCTCTCCCGCAAGCGGGAGAGGGAGTCGAGAGACCGAGCCCAGGGTGAGAAGGCGCAGCCGGAGGCGAGGAGCGGACTAGCTCGACTCCTTCTCCTGCAGCAACCGCCACATCACCTTGCCGGAGCCGGACTTCGGCAGCGCGTCGACGAACTCCACGATGCGGGGCGCCTTGTACGCGGCCATGTGTTCGTGGGCCCAGTCGATGATGTCCTTGTCGGTGGTCTGACCCTTGGCTTCGGTGCGCAGCACCACGACCGCCTTCACCGTCTCGCCGCGGTACGCGTCCTTCGCCGCGATGATGCAGGCTTCCTGCACGGCGGGGTGGCGGTACAGCAGCATTTCCACCTCTGACGGCCAGACCTTGTAGCCGCTCGCGTTGATCATCCGCTTGAGGCGGTCGGTGATGAAGAAGTAGCCTTCCTCGTCCATGCGTCCGAGGTCGCCGGTGCGGAAGAAGCGTTTGCCGTCGAGTTCGACGAAGGCGGCGTCGGTGGCTTCCTGTTGTCGCCAGTAGCCCTGGAACACCATGGGACCGTGGGTGATGATTTCGCCCACCTCGCCGACCGGCATTTCCTCCAGCGTCGTCGGATCGACGATGCGCGAATCGACGCCGAAGATCGGGATGCCCAGGCACTGCAGCTTCGCGCGTTCGGGCGGATTGCCGTGGCTGGGTGCGGCGGTTTCGGTCAGGCCGTAGCCTTCGGCGAAAGTCAGGCCGAATTCCGCCTGGAGGCGTTCCGCCACCGCCTTGGGCATGGCCGCACCGCCGCCGCTGAGGTAGCGCAGGCTGCGCAGGTCGAAGGACTTGTAGTTCGGGCTGGCGAACAGGTCGATGATCATCGTCGGGATGCAGGTCCAGTGCGTGACCTGGTAGCGCGAGATCAGTCGTCCGCAGAGCTCGCGGTCCCAGCGCGGCATGATCACCAGCGTCATGCCGATGAACACCGGCCCCAGCACGCCGTACAGCGTGCCGGTGATGTGGAACATGGGCACCACGGCCAGCCCCACCGATTCCGCGCTCGCATAGCCCCACTGGCAGCCGCCGCAGCTGTTGGACATCAGCGTCGCGTTCGTGTGCACGCAGCCCTTGGGCAGCCCGGTGGTGCCGGACGTGTAGGGCAGCATCGCCAGGTCGTCGGGTCCTGCGGTGTGCGGGCCCGGCACGTGGCCGGCGGCGATCGCCTCGCGCCAGTCGGTCGCGCCCGGCGGCAGCTCGTGCACGGCGGTCAGCCACTGGCGCATCGCTTCGGGCGCATCGCAGGCCGGATCGGGGCCGGCGGGCGGCAGCATCTGCCAGTACTGTGTCACCAGCACCGCGCGCGGGCGCTGCGACGCGGGCAGCTTCTCCGCCGCCCGGGCGACGATGCCCGAGAGCTCGCCGCTGCAGATCACGACCTTGGTTTCAGGGTCGGTGAGGTAATGGCCGAACTCGTCCTCGCGGTTCATCGGATTGACCGGCACCACGACCGCGTCGGCGCGGTTGATCGCATAGAAGGCGATCAGGTACTGCGGGCAGTTCTGCAGGAACAGGGCCACGCGGTCGCCCTTGCCCACGCCCTGCGCGCGCAGCCAGCCGGCGAGCGCCTCGGCCTGGCGACGCATCTCGCGGAAGCTCAGCGTCGCGCCGAGGAACTGCGTCGCCGCCTTGTCCGGATACCGGTTCGCGGCGACGTCCAGGTTGAACCACAGCGAGGTCCGAGGGATGGCCAGCCGCCGCGGCAGCCGGGCAGGCCAATGGCTGTATTGCACATCGGCATTCTCGGGACGGGGGGTGACCACGCGCGTCATCGATCTGTCTCCTGTCTTTGTTTGGACCGATCTTCAGTCGACCACGCGCGCCCTCTTGTCACCGCAGCGACAACAGAGAGGCCCATGGAACTCGAACGCAGCGAGCGCCGATGGGGCCGGAATGGTGCTGGGGGTTCCCGGAGGGATGCCCCCTGCACCGTGGAGTGCCCGCGCTCGGCATACCGCAGTCGAAGTGCTCCGGGGCGCGCCCCGCCCACGTGTGGCGTAAACAAGACTGGTCCCTGGCATTGGGGTGGTCCCGTAGATGCTCCGCCCGGGCCCCGCGCGTAGCATGCGGGCTTTCACCAATGCCCTGTACGGCATCCGTTTCCGACCTGGACACGTGGATGCGCGGCCGGGCCGTGTTTCCGTTCATGCTGATCGCGCGCCGTTCCGCCCTGCTCGGGCTGTTGACCTGTGTCCTGGGATCCACCGTCGCCACGCCGACGTGGGCGATCCCCGCCGAGCCGGCGCTGGACCTGCCCGCCGGGCCGGTCGTGCTGACGGTCGGCGGCGCCTTGCGCAATGCCAACCGCGACGGTCGTGCGGCCTTCGACATGGCGATGCTTGAGAAGCTGCCGCAGGTGAGCTTCAGCACGCAGACCCCCTGGTACCCCAGCCCGCGCAAGTTCACCGGCCCGCTGCTACGCGACGTGCTCGCCGCGGCCGGCGCGCAGGGCCGCACGATCGAAGCGCGGGCGCTCAACGATTACCGGGTCAGCATCCCTGTCGACGACACCGCCCGCTATGACGTCATCGTCGCGCGGCTGATCGACGACAAGCCGATGGCGGTGCGCGACAAGGGACCGCTGTTCCTGATCTACCCGTTCGACCGCGCCCCCGAGCTGCGCAACAGCATCTTCTACGGCCGTTCGGCGTGGCAGCTCACCCATCTGGAGCTGCGTTGAGCATGCCGCGCGACGCCGCCCGCATCGTCTCGGCCAAGCAGCGCCGCTGGCGCATCGCCGTCACCGCCATGGGCCTGCTGCTGGTGCTGGCGCTGGCCGGTGTCGCCTGGCTGCAGGCGCGCCAGTATCAGGCGCTCAACGGCACCCGGCGCTACCAGGACGACTACCTCGTCTGGAGCCTGTTCCAGTTCGAGACCGAGTATCTGAAGCTGCGCCTGGCGCTGGAACAGGCCGCAGGACCGAGCGTGGCCGTCGATCCCGACCAGGTCGCGCAGCGTTACGAGATCTTCGTCAGCCGCCTCAACCTCATCGAGAGCGAACATGCGGCGCTGGTGCTGGCGCACCACCCGGACTACCAGCGCACCTTGGCGCGCACGCAGGACTTCGTGCACTGGGCCGACGCGTTGCCGCTCAACGGCGCGCTGATCCGGGAGCATCCGGAGCGGGTCGCCGCGATCATCGAGCGCCTGGAGCCGCTGGCCGATCCGATCCGCGAGCTGTCGCTGACCTCCACCCACCACGTCGCCGAGGACGTCACCACGCGCAACGAGATCGTGCGCAGCCAGAGCCGCATCAGCCTGGGCCTGACGGCGGCGCTGTCGGCGATGGCGCTGCTGTTCGCGGCCGTGATCTACCGCCAGTTCCGCGGCCTGGAACGCTACGGCGACAAGCAGAAGGCGCTGGCAGCGCGGCTCAACGACGCGCAACGCGAAGCCGACGCGGCCAACCGCGCCAAGACGGTCTTCCTGGCCAACATGAGCCATGAACTGCGCACGCCGCTGCAGGGGCTGCTCGGCATGCTGGGGCTGATCAAGGAGGCACCGCTGACCACGTCGCAGCAGGAACAGCTCAAGGCCGCGAACGACTGCGCGCGGCATCTGCTGGCGGTGCTCGGCGACATCCTGGACGTGACGCGCATGGAGGCCGGCGGGCTCTCGATCGCCCCGGAGCCCTTGCAGCCGGGCGCGCTGATGAAGGAGCTGGAGGCGCTGAGCCGGCCGCAGGCCGCGGCGAAGCGGCTGTCGCTGCATTTCGGCGTCGACGACGACGTGCCCGGCTGGGTGCTGGCCGATCCGACGCGCCTGCGGCAGATCCTGTTGAACCTGCTCAGCAACGCGCTGAAGTTCTGCGACCGGGGCCATGTCGGCTGCCAGATGCGATGCGGCGTCGGCGCGCTGGGCGAGGACCTGCTGATGGTCGAGGTCAGCGATACCGGCCCCGGCATCGACGCGCAGACGCAGGCGCGCCTGTTCCAGCGCTTCAGCCAGGGCGACGCGAGCACCTCGCGGCGCCACGGCGGTGCGGGGCTGGGGCTGGAGATCTCGCGCCGGCTGGCGCGCGCGATGGGCGGCGACATCCACGTGCAGAGCGCCGTGGGTCAGGGTGCGCGTTTCACGCTCGCACTGCCGCTGCGCGCCGGGGTGGACCTGCCGCCTGGACAGCTGGTGCCAGGTGTTGCCGACGCGTCGCATGCCTCGCACCCGTCCCATGCCTCGAACGCATCGAATGCCTCGAATGTGCCCCACGCGTCGTCGACCGCCGCGTCTCCCGCCCAGCCGGTGACCGGCCTGCGCGTGCTGGTCAGCGAGGACAACCCCACCAACCGCATCGTCATCGAAGCGATGCTGGAGCGGCTCGGCCACCATCCGACGCTGTGCGAGAACGGCCTGCAGGCGCTGCACGCGCTGCGTCAACAGGCCTTCGACATCGTGCTGATGGACCTGCACACGCCGCAGATGGACGGCTTCGAGGCGACGCGGCTGATGCGCGAACTGCCGGCGCCGCGCGGTCGGCTGCCGATCATCGCGTTCTCGGCGGACGCGTTCGAGGAATCGCGCCAGAAGGCCGACGAGGCCGGCATCAGCGCCTTCCTCGCCAAGCCGGTGGAGCTGGAGACGCTGCGGGTGTGCCTGCAGACGCTGGCGCCTTCGCCGGCGCGGCCCGAGGCCGCTTGAGGTCGCGCAACTCCTGCACGACCCGAGGCAGGGGCGGCGTTCCATCTTCGAAGACAGGCCACAGAAAGTGGTGACGACGCAGCGCTGAAGAGGCGCCATCGGCGCCAGCCCGGCACACCCGGGTCATGGTCGGCTCGACGTGAAGGACATGGAATCCCAGGAGCGGCGCCGCTTGCGCATCGCGCTTGAAAAGGGTCCATCTTCATGTCCATATCCGTGTCCAAATTCCGAGCAACGCCAGTCAACGCCGCGCGCTGCACCGGAGGATCGACGCCCCTCCTCGCCTTTCCCGTCTTGACCCTCGCCATGGCATCGTCACCTGCCCTGGCCGCCGACGTAGCGTCTCAAGGGGAAGGCCAGGCGTCCTCACGCTGCGGTGGCGAACTCATGTGGGAGGAGAAGACCGCAGAACCGCCGGGGTGGGCCTGCGCGACCGACTTCGGCATCCTCCCGCTGGAAAGCTCGGCGACGAGCGACCAGGGCCCCGCGCTTCGTCTCGCCCTCGCTGAACTCGAAAAGCGCAAGCAGAGTCTCTTCTTGCCTCGCGGCACCTACAGGTTCGAAGGCGATCTGGTCCTTCCCGGAGGTACGGGGTTGATCGGCAGCCCCACCGGAAAAACACGCCTCCAGAACGTCGGCGTGAAAACGGCAAAGCTGACCACGGATCCGGAGGCGTCCCCGGGGGTCCGGATCGAGCGATTGCAGCTGCTTGACACGCGGATCGTCCTGAACTCGACGGGCGAAACAACGGTGCGATGGAACGGCATCGCCGGCTCGAAGAGCAAGGAAGCGCAGATCACCGTTGTCAGCGGTTCTCACACCATCGAAGGCAACGTCCTGTGGCGGGCGCGTGGCGAGCCCGGCTTCGGCATCGACGTGGGTCGAATCAAGGACATCGGCCACCACGCCGCCGATCTCCCGGCAAGTGCGTCCAAGGTCCTGATCGCAGGCAATTTCATCGGTGCCGCGCATCCCTCGCGCAATGATCATCCCCATCGCGGATCCCGTCCCGGCCAGCCGAGCTTGCTGACGATGTTCAACGCGATGCTCGACGGCGATCCCGAGGCCTATATGGACGAGGGCCATTACCTCGCCGCGCTGCGGACCCATGCGCCGGTCTCCACAGAGATCGTCGACAACCTCGTCGTCCTGAACGCACCCGACGCAGACCGTGATGCATTCGCCCAGCGCCGCGCCGCGGGCACCTTCTCCTCGGCGAGGCACCTGAAGTTCATCAACAACACCGTCCTCGCCGAAGGTTTTGCAGGCGACCAGCGCCCACCGTTGAGGCTGCGCTCCCCGTCCGATGTCGAGGTCCATTCGAATGTCCTCGATCAGGTGCCCTTGATCCTCGACAGGGACCCGAGACAAGCGTCGTTGACGAAGCGGACATCGATCTGGGACAACTGGATCGGCAATGCCTTCCTCAGCATCCGAGTGCCCGTGAACGGATCGGGCAACGACCAGACGGGGCCGGGTGACGTGGAGGTCCTAGCCAACAGCTTCATCGATCCGGACCGCTGTCCGATTCGACTGCACCCGCCTGAGGCCGGAACTTCGAACTACAAACTCGTCTCCAACAGGGCGCATGGCAAGAGCGGGAGCACCCGCGATCCAGAACCCTGCACGAGGGCGCCGCACCCCGGCTCCGGTCTCTTATAGTCCCTCTCCACCACGGAGAGCCCCGCCCATGTACCTGTCCCGGATCGCGCTGACCAACGTTCGCTCGATGGCCTCGCTGGCCATCGACTTCGGCGCCGGTCCGGACGCGCCGGCCGGCACCAACCGGCGCTGGACGCTGCTGCTGGGCGAGAACGGCTGCGGCAAGAGCACCGTGCTGCGTTCGATCGGCCTGCTGCTGGCGGGCAGCGAGGCGCTGCCGGAGCTGCTCGGCGACACGGACGCGTGGATCCGCAACGGCATGCGGCAATGCCGCATCGCCGGAACGCTGGTGACCGCCAAGGGCGAACGGCGCGAGATCGCGCTGGAGCTGCACCGCGGCGACGGGCTGCGCCAGATCTTCGAGCGCAACGCGCAGACGCTGGAAGCGCTGGACGCGGCGATCCGGCATGCGGACCGCAACTACTTCGTGCTCGGATACGGCGTCTCGCGCCGGCCGCCCGAAAGCGGCAAGCGCGCGAGCGGGCCGCTGGACGACTCGGCCCGTTCGTCACGGGCGCGCGCGCTGGCGTCGATGTTCTCGCCGGATGCGTCGCTGGTGTCGTTGCAGCGCTGGGCCATGGACCTCGACTACCGGCGCGGTGAGGCGGCGCTGGCGCCTATCCGCGCGGCGCTCAACCAGTTGATGCGGGGCATGAATTTCTCGCGCATCGACAAGGCATCCGGGCAGCTGATGTTCAAGACCGTCGACGGCGAAGTGCCGTTGAACCAGCTGTCCGACGGCTATCAGAACATGGCGGCCTGGTGCGGCGACCTGCTCTACCGGATCACCGAAGCCTTCCCCGATCGCAAGGACCCGCTGGCCACGCGCGGCGTGCTGCTGATCGACGAACTCGACCTGCATCTGCATCCGGTCTGGCGCCGGCAGCTGGTGGACTTCCTCTCGAACCTGCTACCGAACTTCCAGTTCATCGCAACGACGCACTCCGCGCTGACCGCGCAGCAGAGCGGCGAAGGCGAGCTCTTCGTCATCCGCCGCGAGGGCCCGAAGCAGCGACCGACGCTGGTGCCCTTCGTCGGCGAGCCGCGGCTCATGATGCTGCACCAGTTGCTGATGAGTCCGATGTTCGGGCTGGAATCGACGGACTCGGTGGCGGTCGAGACCGCGCGGAACACGGCGCGCAAGCTGCACACGAAGACCAAGACGCAAGGCAAGGCGCTGACTTCGCGCGAGCGCACGCAGCTGCAGCGCAGCGCAGAGGTCCTGCGCGTCGCGCCCGAGTGGGACGCGGTGCCCGACTACGCCCGCCAGCAGACGGCGCTGTTGAAGGAACTGAAGACGACGATTGCGAAGCAGGCGGCAGCCTCGACAAAGGCGGCGAAGGTGGCGCCTGCGAAAAAGTCCGCCGCCAAGGGCACGACGAAGCCGGTCGCAGCGAAAGCTGGCGCGACGAAGCCTGTCGCGCCGGTGCCCGCGCTGTCGCCGACCAAGTTGAAGGCGGCCGTGAAGCGGGTGGAGCGCTCGAAGTGATCCGGCTGCGGCGCGGCCGGGACGCCGCGAGCCTGGGCGCGTTCACCGGCGCCCAGCTGCAGCAGCGGCTGCTCAAGCTCGAAGGCTACTTCTACGAGGACGGCGGTCACGTCGACTTCAAGCCCAAGGCGCGCCAGATCTGGTCGACCGCCAAGCCCGCGCTCAAGGTCGATTCAGCCGGCAAGTGCGCCTACTGCGAGGCCGACACGGCCGTGGTCGCGCACGGCGACGTCGAGCACTTCCGCCCCAAGGACCTGTACTGGTGGCTCGCCTACTGCGTCGACAACTACACCTTCAGCTGCCAGGTCTGCAACCAGGTCTACAAGGGCAACACCTTCCCGGTGACTGGCGCGCGATTGAAGCCGCCGCGCATGCCCGCCGCACAGCCGGCCGACGCCACCAAGGCGGCGGCGCTTGCGGCGACCTTCTGCCTCGATCCGGCCGGCGCCACGGACGCGTCGCTGAAGCGCTTCTTCGCCGGCGAGCAGCCGCATCTGCCCGACCCCTACCTCGTCGATCCCGAGAAGTTGCTGTCGTGGAACGCGATCGAGGAAACGCACGAGGTCTGGCTCATCGCGCGCGGACGTTCGGCGAAAGCCAAGGCCGCCGCCAAGGCCGCTGAAGAGGTGCTCGGACTCAACCGCACGGAGCTGTTGCGGCTCCGCTGGAATCACTACGACCTGCTGCGTACCCTGGCGCTCGCGTTCCAGGAGATGGACCCGGCGTCACCGAACGCGGCGAAGGTCCTCGCCGGCATCCGCCGCCGCGCCGACGGCGATCAGCCGTTCGCGGGGATGACGCGGCATTTCTTGCGGACGTGGGGTCTGCTGGCCGCGTGATCCCCGGTCAGACGACCACCGGCTCCGGCTCCAGCCGGATGCCGAAGCGGCCGTAGACGCTTTCCTGGATCGCGCGCGCCAGCGTGACGACCTCGGCGCCGCGGGCTTCGCCGCGGTTCACCAGCACCAGTGCCTGCTTCTCGTAGACCGCCGCGCCGCCGACGCTCTTGCCCTTCCACCCGCAGGCGTCGATCAGCCAGCCCGCAGCCAGCTTGAAGCTGCCGTCGGCCATCGGGTAATGCACGATGTGCGGGTCGCGCGCGATGATGTCGCGGCACTGCTCCGCGCTGACCACCGGGTTCTTGAAGAAGCTGCCCGCGTTGCCGATGCGCGCCGGATCCGGCAGCTTGGCGCTGCGGATCTCGCAGACCCACTCGAACACCTGGCGCGCATCGGGCGCGGCGATGCCGGTCTCGGCCATCTTGCGTTCGAGGTCCAGGTAGCCCAGTTGCGGCTGCCACGGCTTGGGGCAGCGCAGCCGCACCTTGGTGATCACGCTCTTGCCCGCCAGGCCGCCGTAGCCGGTCTGCTTGAACACGCTGTCGCGATAACCGAATCTGCACACCGACGCCGGCAGCGTCACGCGCCGACCGGTCGTCAGGTCGACCACGTCCACGCTCTCCAGCCGGTCCTTCAGCTCGATGCCGTAGGCGCCGATGTTCTGCACCGGCGCGGCCCCCACCGTGCCCGGAATCAGCGCCAGGTTCTCCAGTCCCGGCACACCCTGCGCCAGCGACCACGCCACCGCCTCGTGCCAGGGCACGCCGGCGCCGGCCTCGACGATCCAGCAGTCCTCGCGTTCCTCGACGCTCAGGCCCTGGATCTCCATCTTCAGCACGACCGCGTCGACGTCCTTGGTCAGGACGAGATTCGAACCGCCGCCCAGCACGAACTTGGGCGCCCGGCCCAGTTCGGGGTGGTCGACGACGCGGCGGACGTCCAGTTCCTCGCGGATGCGCACCAGCCGGCGCGCCGTCGCGGGCAGGCCGAAGGTGTTGTAGGGCTTGAGGTTGACGTCGTGCTCGATGACGACGCCCTCGCGGCGCTCGGTCGAGGGGGGGATGGCGGGAGACTGCATGGCTAGAATTCTCGCCCATATCCCTGAAGATCCCCTCGGAGGCCGGCCCCCGGCAATCGGTCGCCGCCCTCCCCCTCTGAAAGAGTCGTACATGCCCAGCTTTGACACCGTCCTCGAACCCGACATGGTGAAGGTCCGCAACAGCGTGGACGCCAGCGCCAAGGAAATCGCCACCCGCTTCGACTTCAAGGGCACCAGCGCCGCCATCGAGTGGAAGGACAAGGAAAAGGAAGTCCACGCCACCGGCGACGCCGAGTTCCAGCTCGAGCAGATCGAGGCCGTGCTCTATTCGAAACTGACCAAGCAGGGCGTCGTGCTCGGCTTCGTCGACAAGCAGGAGAAGATCGAGAAGCTGGGCGGCGACCGCGTCAAGCAGGTCTACAAGATCAAGAACGGCCTGGAGGCCCCCGAGGCCAAGAAGGTCGTCGCCGCGATCAAGGAAAGCAAGCTCAAGGTGCAGGCCCAGATCGAGGGCGACATCGTGCGCATCACCGGCAAGTCGCTGGACGACCTGCAAGGCGCCCAGGCCGCGCTGCGCAAGGCGCTGCCCGACCTGCCTCTGAGCTTCGACAACTACCGCAAGTGATCCTCGTCGCGGGCCGGGCGTCGTCCTGACGCCGGTCCCGCCCGCCGCCCGGGCACCCTGCCCGCGCGCGCGCCGCGACGGCATGGGCCGCGCGTCAGAACAACATTCCCGGGGGGACGAGATGAACACTCTTGGCAGGACCGGCCGGCGACGTCCCGTCGCCGCCGCCTTCACGAGCCTGGCGACGCTGGCCACGGCGGCGCTGCTGGCGATGGGCGTTTCGACCGCGCACGCGGACAGCGTCAAGGCCGCGCGCTACTACGAGGACGCCCTCAAGCGCTTCGAGCGCCAGGACATCGACGGCGCCGTCATCCAGCTCAAGAACGCGCTGCAGCAGGACGCCCGCATGCTCACCGTGCACGTGCTGCTGGGCAAGGCGCTGCTGATGCGCAGCGAGGCCGCGGCCGCCGAGATCGAGTTCAACGAGGCGCTCTCCCAGGGCATCAACCGCGCCGAAGTGGCCGTGCCGCTGGCGCAGGCGCTGGTCGCGCAGGGCAAGCAGGCCGAAGTGTTCAAGCAGCCCGCGCTGGTGCCCGACGGCCTGCCCGACAACATCCGCAAGTCGCTGCTGCTGGTGCGCGCGGCGGCGGCGTCGGACCTCGGCGATCCGACGCGGGCGCAGGCCCAGATCGACCTGGCGCGCGCGATTCCGCCCGACAACGCCGACTCCTGGCTCGCCGAAGTGCCGCTGCGCCTGCGCGCGCGGCAGTTCGACAAGGCCACGGCGGCGGCCGATCAGGCGCTGCGGCTCGCGCCCAACAACGGCGAGGCGCTCTACCAGCGCGCCACCGTGCCGCACGTGCAGGGGAAGCAGGACGAGGCGCTCAAGGGCTATGAACGCGCCATCGCGGCCGATCCGCGCCACATCGAGGCCCAACTGGCGCGCGCCGGCCTGCTGATCGACCTGAATCGAGACGCCGAAGCGCTGACGCAAGTCCAGTCCGCGTTGAAGCTGGCACCTGCCGAGCCTCGCGCCCTCTACCTGACCGCAGTGCTCGCCGAACGCCGCAAGGACGGCGCGGCAGCCAAGGCCGCGCTCAAGGCGGTCACCACCGCGTTGGATCCGGTGCCGATCGAATTCATCCGCTACCGCCCGCAGGCGCTGATGCTCAACGGCCTGGCCCACTTCGGCCTGGGCGAGATGGAAAAAGCCAAGCCGTATCTCGAATACGCGCAGCGCGTCACGCCCAACAGCCCGCTGTCCAAGCTGCTGGCACAGGTCTATATGGCCGAGCCCAATCTGGACCGCGCCGCCGAGGTGCTGGAGGCCTATCTGAAGGCCTATCCCGGCGACGGTCAGGCGCTGGTGATGCTGGCCACCTTGCAGATGGCGCAGGGCCGCCACGCGCGCGCCACCGCACTGATGCAGGAAGCGCTGAAAGCCAAGGACGCCCCGGAGTTCCGGACCGCGCTGGGCCTGTCGCTGCTGCGCAGCGGGCAATCGTCGGACGCCGTCGGCGAGCTCGAAAAATCCTTCCAACGCGATCCGCGCCAGACCTACGCCGGCATGGCGCTGGTCACGCTGTATCTGCGCGGCGGCCAGACGGCCAAGGCGGTCGCAGTCGCCGACCAGTTGGTCAAACAGGCCCCGACCAGCCCTTCGGCCTGGATCCAGCTCGGCCTGGCACGCCGCACGGCCGGCAATGCGGCCGGTGCGCGCGAGGCTTACCAGAAGGCCAATCAGCTCGATCCCTTGCTGATCGAACCGCAGTTGGGCCTGGTGCGCATCGACATTTCCCAGCGCCAGTTCGACGCCGCGCAGGCGCGCCTCGATGCCATGCTCAAGGTCGACGAGAAAAACGCCGACGCGCTCTACGAGATGGCCCTGCTGAGCGAGGCCCGCGGCCAGACCGCCGACGTGCAGCGCTGGCTGTCCAAGGCGGCGGACGTCAGCGGGTCGCGCAATACGCGCGCCGACCAGGCGCTGGTCGCGTGGATGCTGCGACAGGACCAGCCCGGCCCGGCCCTGGAAGCAGCGAAACGCCTGCTGGCCAAGGCGCCGGACGACCCGCAGGCGCTGATCACCTATGCGAAGGCGCAGTTTGCGAACCGCGACCTCACAGGCGCGCGCTCGACGCTGACCAACGCGGCGCGTCGCGCAGGCTTCGGCGCCGATGTGCTGGCGCAGATCGCCGCGCTGCAACTCGACGCCCGTGACTTCGACGGCGCCGCGTACAGCCTGGACAAGGCGCTGCAGACGTCGCCGCAGCATGTCGCCGCGCTCGGCCTGTCGTCGACGGTGGCGCTGCAGCAGGGAAACCTCGCCCTGGCGGAAAAGCAGGCCAGACAGGTCGTGCAGTTGCGCCCCCAGGCGGCCGTGGGCTACACGCTGCTGGCAGACGTGGCGCAGGCGCGCAAGCAGCCGTCGCAGGCTGTCGATTCCCTGCGCAAGGCCCACGAGGTGCAGCCCACCAGCGGCAGCCTGCTGACGCTGATGCGGGCGCTCTCCCGTCAGGATCCGACGGGACGCGCTTCGCAGGATCTGGCCGACCGCTGGCTCAAGACGCACGCCAACGACATCGCCGTCTGGAAAGCCTTGGGCGACGCCCAGGCGCGTGCCAGCGACTTCCGGTCCGCCCGGCGCAGCTACGAGGCGGCACTGAAGCTGCGGCCCAATGACGTCGAGGCGCTCAACAACCTGGCCAACGCGATGATCCGGCAGGGCGAGCCGGCGGTCGCCGCGACCACGGCCGAGAAGGCGTTGTCGCTGGACCCGCGCAACGCGGCGGTCATCGACACGGCCGGCTGGGCGCATCACCTGGCGGGCAACCCCGACCGGGCCTTGCAGTTGCTGCGCGACGCGCGATTGCGAGAGCCTTCGAGTCCCGACATCCGTTATCACCTCGCCGCCGTACTGGCCAAGGCCGGGCGCAAGAGCGAGGCGAAGGAGGAAATCGACGTCGCGCTGCGCAGCACGGCGTTCGAAAGTCACAAGGAAGCCCTGGCCTTGAGCCAAACCTTGCGTTGAGGCACGACAGCCCCTCTGTCGAGGGGTTCCGGGGGCTGTCGGAAGAACTTACAGTTCGCCCTCAACGACATCTGCGTTTCGAGCCAAGTGCTTGAACGACAAGGGAATCGGGGCCCTGGCCCGGCCCTTGCATCAAGTCCGATGAACGAACGAATCAGACACTCCGACGCAGTCGGGGGCACCGAGGGAAACACCATGCGACAAGTCCACCAACGCCTGATCAGCACCGCCGCACTGACGCTGCTGGCCACGCTGCTCCCCTTCAGCGCCCATGCGATCTCGACCTGGACCGCGAGCAACTGCGTCAGCAACTGCAGCGAGACCGGGGACACGGCGCCGAACGTCAGCTACTCGGCCTACTCGGCGACGATCAACACCGTCAACAACGTGACGGGCGGCACCTACGCGAGCACCGCCGGTTTCACGCAGAGCACCCTGGCCTACTACAGCGGCGGCGGATTCGGCGTGTCGGCGGCGAGCAACGACAGCGGCACGCCGCAACATGCGGTCGACAACTTCGGGTATCAGGACATGATCCTGCTGAAGTTCGACGACCTGGTGAATCTGACCCAGGTGAAGATCGGCTACTGGGCCGATGACGCCGACATCACGGTGCTGGCCTACACCGGATCCACGACCAACGTGAACGTCGCCAGCACCATTGCCGGCAAGACGGCGGGCAACCTGCTCTCGGCCAACGGCTGGTCGCTGGTGGGCAGCTATGCCGACCTGCAGAACAAGAACAACACGGCCACCATCAGCACCAACATCAACTCCAGCTGGTGGATCGTCACCGCCTACAACTCGCAGCTGGGCGGTGCCGCCACCGGCGCCGACGGCTCCACCACCGGTCTGACCCGCGGCCTGGGCACGGGCACGACCAACACCGGCTACGACTTCATCAAGCTGTACTCGGTTTCCGGCAACAAGGCCACCGGCGGCGGCACCAACAACGGCAACGTGCCGGAACCTGCCTCGCTGGCCCTGGCCTCCGTCGCCCTGCTCGGCCTGATGGGCGTGCGTCGCCGCAAGCAATCCCAAAGCTGAGCCTCCCTGCTCCGCGGAAAGCGACCTTCGGGTCGCTTTTCTTTTGGCCGAAGCAAAACCTGACCCGCGCAAAAAAACGCCCGATGCAATGAATGCACCGGGCGTTTTCATTTCACAAGGTCCTCGGTCGCAAAACCGAGGCAGTGAGACAGTGGTTGGGGACGGCTGTGCTTGGGGTTTTGCCGCTTGCCGGCAAGGCCCCATGCACTGGCGGCCAACGCCTGGACTTCGCAGTCCAGGCAACTGTCGATCAGCTCCGCAGCGCGCGCTTGCGCTCGTTTTCCGACAGGTGGCGCTTACGCAGGCGCACCGACTTCGGCGTGATCTCGACCAGCTCGTCGTCCTCGATGAACTCGACGCCATATTCGAGCGTCAGGTCGATCGGCGGCGTCACCTTGATGGCGTCTTCCTTGCCGCTGACGCGGAAGTTGGTCAGCTGCTTGGTGCGGGTCGCGTTGACGATCAGGTCGTTGTCGCGGTTGTGGATGCCGACGATCATGCCTTCGTAGACCGGGTCGTTCGGCTTCACGAACATGCGGCCGCGGTCGTCGAGCTTGCCCAGGGCGTAGGTGAAGATTTCACCCGCGTCCATCGAGATCAGCACGCCGTTCTTGCGCCCGGCGATATCGCCCTTGTGGGGTTCGTAGCCGTCGAAGATGTTGGAGATCAGGCCCGAGCCGCGCGTCAGGTTCAGGAACTCGTTCGAGAAGCCGATCAGGCCGCGGGCGGGGATGCGGTACTCGAGGCGCACGCGACCACGGCCGTCCGGCTCCATGTTCACCAGCTCGCCCTTGCGCTCGCCCAGGGCTTGCATGACGCCGCCCTGGTGGGTTTCTTCCACGTCGGCGGTGACCAGCTCGATCGGCTCGCACTTCTCGCCGTTGATGGTCTGGAACACCACGCGCGGCTTCGACACGGCCAGCTCGTAGCCTTCGCGACGCATGTTTTCCAGCAGGATGGTCAGGTGCAGTTCGCCGCGGCCCATCACTTCGAAGATGCCGTCCTCGTCGGTCTCGCTCACGCGCAGCGCGACGTTGGCTTGCAGTTCCTTCTGCAGGCGGTCCCAGATCTGGCGGCTGGTGACGAACTTGCCTTCACGACCGGCCAGCGGCGAGGTGTTGACGCAGAAGTTCATCGTCAGCGTCGGCTCGTCGACCTTGAGCATCGGCAGCGGGGCCGGGCTGCTCGGGCTGGTGACGGTCACGCCGATGCCGATCTCCTCGATGCCGTTGATCAGCACGATGTCGCCGGGGCCGGCTTCGGTGGCCTGCACGCGGTCCAGACCCTGGAAGGTCAGCACCTGGTTGATGCGGCCCTTGACGGACTTGCCGTCCGGACCTTCCATGACCAGCACGTCCTGCGAGGGCTTCAGCGTGCCCTGGCTGATGCGGCCGACGCCGATGCGGCCGACGAAGGTCGAGAAGTCCAGCGCGGAGATCTGCAGCTGCAGCGGCGCGTCCGGATCGCCCTTCTGCGACGGCACGTGCTTGAGCACGGTGTTGAACAGGGCGGACATGTCCTCGCCCCACTTCTCGCCCGGCGCGCCTTCTTCCAGCGACGACCAGCCGTTGATGCCCGAGGCGTACACGACCGGGAAGTCCAGCTGCTCGTCGGTGGCGCCCAGCTTGTCGAACAGGTCGAAGGCGGCGTTGATGACGGCGTCCGGCTTGGCGCCCGGCTTGTCGACCTTGTTCACGACGACGATGGGCTTCAGGCCCAGCGCCAGCGCCTTCTTGGTCACGAAGCGCGTCTGCGGCATCGGACCTTCCTGCGCGTCGATCAGCAGCACCACGCCGTCGACCATCGACAGCGCGCGCTCCACTTCACCGCCGAAGTCCGCGTGTCCCGGGGTGTCGACGATGTTGATGTGCGTGCCTTCCCAGCTGACCGCGCAGTTCTTGGCCAGGATGGTGATGCCGCGCTCACGTTCGATGGCGTTGTTGTCCATCACGGTGTCGACGACCTTCTCGTGCTCGGCGAAGGTGCCGCTCTGGCGAAGGAGCTGGTCCACCATGGTGGTCTTGCCATGGTCGACGTGGGCGATGATGGCGATGTTGCGGATTTGCTTGCTCATGGGGCGGCTTTCGCTAGGGGCTTTCTCTGGATTCGGAGGAAGTCGGGAACTCGGGGATGTCTCGGATCTTTTTAGGCGATGCTGGCTCAGGCGGCCTGCATCAGCATGGAAGCGATTTCGGTCGGACTCAGCAGCCGGTCGGCGATCAGCTCGCCCCCGGCCACGTGGGCGCTGCCCAGGAAGGCACGCGGCGCCTGGCCGTACACCCGCACCTGCGGCATGTCCGTCAGCGTCACGCGCCGGCGCATGCCGGACAGGAAACGGCCGGCCTCGTCGTTGCTCAGCTCGACCTCGGGCCATTCGCCCAGCAGGCTGTCCGGCGCGGTCAGCAGCGACAGGCGGGCGTCTTCGTCCAGCGCCTCGATCTGCTCCAGCGTCACCGCCCGCTCGATCGAGACCGGGCCGCTCGCCGTCCGGCGCAGGCCGGCCAGGTGCGCGCCGCAGCCCAGCTTCGCACCGATGTCTTCGCCCAGCGTGCGGATGTAGGTGCCCTTGGTGCAGCGCACGTCGATCACCAGCAATAGCTCCGAAGGGTGCCACTCGACGATGTCGAGCGCATGAATCGTCACATTGCGCGGCTGGCGCTCCACGGTCACGCCTTCACGGGCGAGCTCGTACAGCGCGCGGCCCTGATGCTTCAGCGCCGAGTACATCGGCGGCAGCTGCGAGATCGCGCCGCGGAAGCCGTCGCAGGCGGCGCGGATCGCGTCCAGGTCCAGCGACTTCGCGACCTCGTCGCGCTGCTCGACGATCTCGCCCTCGCCGTCGCCGGTCGTGGTCGTGATGCCCAGGCGCAGCGTGGCGCGGTAGCCCTTGTCGGCCTCCAGCGAGACCTGGCTGAACTTGGTCGCCGCGCCGAAGGTCAGCGGCAGCAGCCCGGTCGCCAGCGGATCCAGCGTGCCGGTATGGCCGGCCTTCTCGGCGCGCAGCAGGCGCTTGACCTTCTGCAATGCGTCGTTGCTGGTCAGGCCGATGGGCTTGTCCAGCATCAACACGCCGTGCACGGCGCGCTTCACGATCTTGGGGCGGGGGGCTACTGCGCTCATCACTACGCGGCGGCCCTCTCGGGACGCCGTCTTTCTGGCTCGGAGGACCTCAGTCCTCGGTGGTCTCGTCGTCCTTGGCTCGGGACAGGTTCGCTTTGTTGATCAGCGCGCTCATCTCGGCGGCGCGCTCGATCGTGCGGTCGAAATGGAAATGCAGACTCGGCACGGTGTGGATCTGCAGCCGCTTGAACAGGCCGTTGCGCAGGAAACCCGCCGCCTCGTTCAGCGCCGCGCCGGTCGCCTCCGGATCGCCGACCAGCAGCGAGAAGTAGACCTTCGCGTGAGCGTAGTCGGGCGTGACCTCCACCGCGTTGATCGTCACCATGCCGACGCGCGGGTCCTTGAGGTCCCGGATCAGCTCGGCCAGGTCGCGCTGGATCTGGTCCGCCACGCGCAGACCGCGGTTGGGGATAGATCGCTTGTGACGCATGGCTCTTTCCTCACTCTCTCAAACAACAAAGCCCGGCGGTGCGAACCGCCGGGCATGAAGCTGCGGCAGGCTGGTTTACAGCGTGCGCGCCACTTCCTTGATTTCGAAGACTTCCAGCTGGTCGCCTTCCTTGATATCGCTGTAGTTCTTCAGCTTGATACCGCACTCGAAGCCTTCGCGGACTTCCTTGACGTCGTCCTTCAGGCGCTTGAGCGACTCGATCTCGCCGGTGTAGACCACGACGTTGTCGCGCAGCAGGCGGAAGCGCGCGTTGCGCGTCACGTGACCGCTGGTGATCATCGAACCGGCGATGGTGCCGATCTTGGTCGCCACGAACACGGTGCGGATCTCGGCGGTACCGATGATCTCCTCGCGCTGCTCCGGAGCCAGCATGCCGGCCATCGCCGCCTTCACCTCATCCACGGCGTCGTAGATGATGTTGTAGTAGCGCAGGTCGACGTCGTTGTGCTCGGCCACCTTGCGCGCGCCGGCATCGGCACGCACGTTGAAGCCGATCACGACGGCCTTGGAGGCGATCGCGAGGTTGATGTCGGACTCGCTGATCGCGCCCACCGCGGCGTGCACGATCTGGACCTTGACCTCGTCGGTCGACAGCTTGAGCAGCGAGGAAGCCAGGGCTTCCTGCGAGCCTTGCACGTCGGCCTTGATGATCAGCGGCAGCGTCTGCACGTCGCCGGCGGTCATTTCCGCGAACATGTTCTCCAGCTTCGAGGCCTGCTGGCGGGCCAGCTTGACGTCGCGGTACTTGCCGGCGCGGAAGGTCGCGATTTCACGGGCGCGGCGTTCGTCGCTCAGCACCATGAACTCGTCACCGGCGCGCGGCACTTCCGTCAGACCCTGGATCTCGACCGGGATCGACGGGCCGGCTTCGGTGGCGTTCTTGCCATCCTCGTCCAGCATGGCGCGGACACGACCGTAGGTCGAGCCGGCCAGCACCACGTCGCCGCGCTTCAGCGTGCCGGACTGCACCAGCACCGTCGCGACCGGGCCGCGGCCCTTGTCCAGCTTGGCTTCGATGACCAGACCCTTGGCCATCGAATCCTTCGCGGCCTTGAGTTCCAGCACTTCGGCCTGCAGCAGGACCTGCTCCAGCAGATCGTCGATGCCCTGGCCGGTCTTGGCCGACACCGGGACGAACGGCGATTCGCCGCCGAATTCTTCCGGCACGACTTCCTCGGCGACCAGCTCGCTCTTGACGCGCTCGGCGTTGGCATCGGGCTTGTCGATCTTGTTCATCGCGACCACGATCGGCACACCGGCGGCCTTGGCGTGGTGGATCGCTTCCTTGGTCTGCGGCATCACACCGTCATCGGCGGCCACGACCAGGATGACGATGTCCGTCGCCTGGGCGCCGCGGGCACGCATGGCCGTGAAGGCCTCGTGACCCGGGGTGTCGAGGAAGGTGATCATGCCGCGCGGCGTATCGACGTGATAGGCGCCGATGTGCTGCGTGATGCCGCCGGCTTCGCCCGCCGCCACGCGGGCGCGGCGGATGCTGTCCAGCAGCGAGGTCTTGCCGTGGTCGACGTGACCCATGACGGTGACGACCGGCGCGCGGGGCAGCAGCTCGTGCTGGCCTTCGGCGGCGGCGCCCTCTTCTTCCAGGAACGCGTCCGGATCGTCCAGCTTGGCGGCGAACGCCTTGTGGCCCATTTCCTCGACCAGGATCATGGCCGTCTCCTGGTCCAGCTGCTGGTTGATGGTGACCATCTGACCCAGCTTCATCAGCTGCTTGATGACCTCGGAGGCCTTCACCGACATCTTGTGCGCCAGATCGGCGACCGAGATGGTTTCGGGAACGTGCACTTCCTGGGCCACCGGCTCGTTCGGAGCCTGGAAATTCGAGGGCGAGGCGCCGCGATCATCGCGACCGCCACGGCGGCCGCCGGCACCGCCACGGCCCGGCGCGCGCCAGCCCGTGCCGCTGCCCGGACGTGCCGGACCGTCGGTGCGACCGCCACCCGGCTTGCCGGCGGCGCCACGCTTCTTGGCGTCATCGGCCCAGCTGGACGACAGCTTCTCGGACTTGACCGACTTCTTGTCGCCCGGCTTCGCACCGGCGGTTGCCGTCGTGCCGGCGGCGCCCGGAGCACCGCCCGGCTTCTTGTGGATGGTGCCCTTGATGCCGGCGGCCGGGGTGGCCTCGGGCTTGGGTTCTTCCTTCTTCGCGACCAGCACCTTCTTGGGCGCGTTCATCATCGCGCGGATGGCGGCGGCTTCGGCTTCGGCGGCCTTGCGGCGACGCTCCAGCTCGACCTGGCGGGCCTTCTCATCGGCGGCGACGTCCGCGGCCTTCACCACGCGCAGCACGGGCTTGGCGGGTTCGACCGGGGCCGGCGCCGGCGCGGGCGCGGCGGCTGCGGGAGCCGGTGCCGGAGCGGGTGCAGCAGCGGCGGCAGCCTTCTCAGCGGCCTTTTCGGCAGCCTTGTCCGCGGCCTTCTCGGCCTTGGACTTGGCGGCGTCGGCGATCTTGCGCGCTTCGGCTTCGGCGGCGGCCTTGGCCGCGGCTTCGGCGGCGGCGGCTTCAGCCGCTTCACGCGCGGCGCGCTCTTCCTCGCGACGCTTCTCTTCGGCTTCACGCGCGGCGCGCTCGGCGTCCTCGCGCTCACGCATCTTGCGGGCGAGTTCCTCTTCCTGCTGACGCAGGGCCTCGGCTTGCGCCTGGGCTTCTTCCTCGCGGCGCTTGAGCTCGGCTTCCTCGGCGGCGGCGGCGGTGGCGTCGTCGACACCGTCCTCGCGCTTGACGAAGACGCGCTTCTTGCGCACCTCGACCTGGATGGTGCGGGCCTTGCCCGAGGCATCGGCCTGCTTGATCTCGCTGGTCGACTTGCGGGTCAGCGTGATCTTCTTGCGCTCGGCGCCGCCGGCGGTCCCGTGCGCGGTGCGCAGGTGATCCAGCAGACGTTCCTTGTCGCTTTCGTTCAAGGTGTCCTCGGCGGACGCCTTCTTGACGCCCGCAGCTTGGAGCTGCTCCAGCAACGTGGTCGCAGGCCTGTTGAGCTCTGCGGCCAGCTGGGCGACGGTGGTCACGGCCATTGTTGAAATCCTTAAATCTTGTGTGGGGCGGAGCGGTCTGGTTTCGCTTGAAATCGCTTCAGAGCGGTGTCTGCTCGGGCGTTATGCGTTGAACCAGTGCTCGCGCGCCTTCATGATCAAAGCGCGTGCCGCTGCCTCGTCCAGGGACGAAATCTCGACCAATTCGTCAACGGCCAGGTCTGCCAGGTCGTCACGGGTATGGATGTCGCCGGCCGCCAGCTTGGCGATCAGCTCGGGGGTGACGCCGTCCAGGTCGCGCAGGTCCTGGGAGACCTCCTCGACCTTTTCCTCGCGGGCGATTTCCATCGTCAGCAGGGCGTCCTTGGCGCGGGTGCGCAGCTCGTTGACGGTCTCCTCGTCGAAGGACTCGATCTCGAGCATCTCCTGCATCGGAACGTAGGCGACTTCTTCCAGCGAGGCGAAACCTTCGGCGATCAGGATGTCGGCGACTTCCTCGTCCACGTCCAGCTTCTCGACGAACAGCTTGCGCACGCCGTCGGATTCCTCGGCCTGCTTGGCGGCGGATTCCTCGGCGGTCATGATGTTGATCTTCCAGCCGGTCAGCTCGGACGCCAGACGCACGTTCTGGCCGCCGCGGCCGATGGCGATCGCGAGGTTCTCCTCGTCGACGACGACGTCCATCGCGTGGCGTTCCTCATCGACCACGATCGACTGCACGTTGGCCGGGGCCAGCGCGCCGATCACGAACTGCGCCGGATCTTCCGACCACAGCACGATGTCCACGCGTTCGCCGGCCAGCTCGTTGGTCACGCCGTTGACGCGGGAACCGCGCACGCCGACGCAGGTGCCGATCGGGTCGACGCGCTTGTCGTACGAGACCACGGCGATCTTGGCGCGGCTGCCGGCATCGCGGGCGGCGCTCTTGATCTCCAGCAGGCCCTGCTCGATCTCCGGCACTTCCTGCGCGAAGAGTTCCTTCATGAACTCGCCCGAGGAGCGCGACAGCATGATCTGCGGACCGCGCTGCGTCGGGTCGATGCCCAGGATGACCGCGCGGACGCGGTCGCCGGTGCGCAGGTTTTCCTTGGGGATCATCTCGTTGCGCTTGAGGCGGCCTTCGACGCGGCCCGACTCGGCAATGATGTCGCCCTTGTCCAGGCGCTTGACCGTGCCGACGAAGATCTTCTCGCCGCGCGACATGAAGTCGTTCAGCAGCTGCTCGCGTTCGGCGTCGCGGATCTTCTGCAGGATGACCTGCTTGGCGGCTTGCGCACCGATCCGGCCGATGGGCACGGATTCGACGCCTTCCTCGATGTGGTCGTCCACCTCGATGTCGGCGATCTGCTCCTGCGCTTCGAACAGCAGGATCTCGGAGTCGGCGTTCTGCAGGCCGGCCTCGTTGGGCACGACGTGCCAACGGCGGAAGGTCTCATACTCGCCGGTGTCGCGGTCGATGGCCACGCGGATATCGACCTCGCCGCCATACAACTTCTTGGTGGCCGAAGCCAGGGCCGCCTCAACGGCGCCGAACACCACATCGCGCTCCACGCTCTTCTCGCGCGAGATGGCGTCCACCAGCATCAACAGTTCGCGGTTCATTGATCGAGACCTCCGTCAACCTTGTCATCCGTCTGCCGGGACTTGGCATTGCTCTTCTTCTTCGACGCCTTGGGCTTCGCAGCCGCTCCGTCAGCCGATTCCGATCCGGGCGCCAAGCCCGTGTTCTTTTTCGCCGCATCCGCGGCAGCGTCGCCCGTCGACTTCGACGCGCGACCCTTGAAAACGATCTCCGGCACCAGCTTGGCCGAGCGCACTTCGTCGAGCGCGAAGTCCAGCACCTGCTCGGTCTTGCCATCCATGAAGATCACGCGCCAGGCGGTGTTCTGCGCCAGCACGTTCCAGTCGTCCTGCGCCACGCCTTCGGCCGCGACCAGGACACCCCGGTACTTCTTGCGACCCTGGAAAGCCTCGCGCAATGTGATTTCCACTTCGTGACCGTTGAAACGGGCGTAGTCGCCGGCGTTGTTCAGCGGGCGGTCGAGGCCGGGGGTGGACACTTCCAGGCGCGTGTAGTCGACTTCCTCGACTTCCATCACGTAGCGCAGCTGGCGCGTCACGCGCTCGCAGTCCTCGACGTTGACCGGCGTCTCCGGTTCCTGGCCGTTCACCAGCGGTTTGTCGATGTACACGCGCAGCAAGCCCCCGGCGCTGCGTTCGCAGCCCACCACCTCGTAACCGAGTCCGGTCACGGTTTTTTCAACAACGGCTTGCCAGCTCAAATTCATCGACGAAAGTATTGGCCTTGTAACAGGCGCTTGGGAACAGTTTAGGAACAGCCAAAAAAAATGGGCTGGATGAATCCGCCCACCGTTCACTTTTTCAGCGAAGCTAGAAGTGTACTATGCAAACAGCGTGCCGACAAGGCTGCGTCATCCGTCACAGCGTGACGTGCGAGAATCCCGGCCTCCCTCGAATCTATGAATACCAGGAGCAGACATGGGATTTCTCGCTGGCAAGCGACTGCTGATCACGGGCGTGCTGTCCAACCGCTCGATCGCCTACGGCATCGCCAAGGCCTGCCACCGCGAAGGCGCTGAACTGGCCTTCAGCTACCAGGGCGAGCGCTTCAAGGATCGCATCACCGAATTCGCCGCCGAATTCGACTCGAAACTGGTGTTCGACTGCGACGTGAGCGACGACGCCCAGATCGACCGCCTGTTCGAGGACCTCGGCCAGCACTGGCCGGAATTCGACGGTTTCGTGCATTCGATCGGTTTCGCGCCGCGCGAGGCGATCGCCGGAGAATTCCTGGACGGCATGACGCGCGAGAACTTCCGCATCGCGCACGACATCTCCGCCTACAGCTTCCCGGCCATGGCCAAGGCCGCACAACCGCGTCTGCGCGCCGGTTCGGCCCTGCTGACCCTGTCCTATCTGGGGGCGGACCGCTTCGTTCCCAACTACAACACCATGGGCCTGGCCAAGGCATCCCTGGAAGCCAGCGTGCGCTACCTCGCCTACGGCCTGGGCGGCAAGGGCATCCGGGTGAACGGCATCTCCGCCGGCCCGATCAAGACGCTGGCCGCCTCCGGCATCAAGGACTTCGGCAAGCTGCTCAAGCAGTTCGCCGACAGCGCCGCCATCAAGCGCAACGTCACGATCGAGGACGTCGGCAACACGGCCGCCTTCCTGCTGTCGGACCTGGCGGGCGGCATCAGCTCCGAAATCGTCTACGTCGACGGCGGCTTCAGCCACGGGGCGATGGCCGGGACGGAGTAAATCTCCCAGCCCAATGCAATCAGGCCCCGAGGGGCCTGATTTTCTTGGTGCTTACTTCTTGGTGTCGATCACGCAGTCCACGTAGTAGCGCGTGATGCCGTCGTCGCCCTTCTCCGCCACGAGGCCATGGACGTCGGTGGCGAAGCCCGGGAACTTGGCGTTGAAGTCTCTGGTGAACTTCAGGTAGTCGACGATGCGCTTGTTGAAGCGCTCGCCCGGGATCAGCAGCGGAATGCCCGGGGGATACGGCGTCAGCAGCGCGGTGGTGACGCGGCCTTCCAGCTTGTCGATCTCGACGCGCTCCGTCTTGCGATGCGCGATGTGCGCATACGCGTCCGACGGCTTCATCGCCGGCTCCAGCTCGGACAGGTAGACCTCGGTCGTCAGGCGCGCGATGTCGCCCGAGGCATAGGCCTCGTGCACGCTCTGGCTCAGGTCGCGCAGGCCCATGCGCTCATAGCGCGGGAAGGCCGCCACAAAGTCCGGCAGGATGCGCCAGATCGGCGCGTTGCGGTCGTAGTCATCCTTGAACTGCTGCAGCGCGGTCAGCAGCGTGTTCCAGCGGCCCTTGGTGATGCCGATGGTGAACATGATGAAGAACGAGTACAGGCCCGTCTTCTCGACCACCACGCCGTGCTCGGCCAGGAACTTGGTGACGATGCTGGCCGGGATGCCGGTCTTGGCGAACTTGCCGCTCATATCCAGTCCGGGCGTGATGACCGTGGACTTGATCGGATCCAGCATGTTGAAGCCGGCCTCGATCGGGCCGAAGCCGTGCCACTTCTCGTTGGCCTTGAGCATCCAGTCGGCAGCCTTGCCGATGCCGTCGGTGGCCAGCTTGTCCGGACCCCAGACCTTGAACCACCAGTCCTTGCCGTAGTCCTTCTCGACCTTGCGCATCGCGCGACGGAAGTCCAGCGCCTCGCTGATGGATTCCTCCACCAGCGCGGTGCCGCCCGGGGGCTCCATCATCGCGGCCGCGACGTCGCAGCTGGCGATGATCGAGTACTGCGGGCTGGTCGAGGTGTGCATCAGGTACGCCTCGTTGAACAGGTGCTTGTCCAGCTTGACGTTCTGCGAGTCCTGCACCAGCACCTGCGAGGCCTGCGAGATGCCGGCCAGCAGCTTGTGCGTCGACTGCGTGGCGTAGACCATCGCGGTCTTCGGACGCGGACGGTGCTTGCCCATCGCGTGGTACGAGCCGTAGAAGTTGTGGAAGGCCGCGTGCGGCAGCCACGCCTCGTCGAAGTGCAGCGTGTCGATCCAGCCGTCCAGCTTGGACTTGATGGTCTCGGTGTTGTAGAGCACGCCGTCGTAGGTGCTCTGCGTCAGCGTCATGATCCGCGGCTTGGCCTTCTTGGCGTCCACGCCCTTGAGCAGCGGGTTCTTGGCGATCTTCTTGCGGATGGTCTCGGGCGAGAACTCGCTCTCCGGGATCGGGCCGATGATGCCGTAGTGGTTGCGCGTGGGCGTCATGAAGACCGGCACCGCGCCGGTCATGATGATGCTGTGCAGGATGGACTTGTGGCAGTTGCGGTCCACGACCACGATGTCGCCCGGCGCCACCGTGTGGTGCCAGACCATCTTGTTGGACGTCGAGGTGCCGTTGGTGACGAAGAAGCAGTGGTCCGCGTTGAAGATGCGGGCGGCGTTCTTCTCGCTCTCGGCGACCGGGCCGGTGTGGTCCAGCAGCTGGCCGAGTTCCTCGACCGCGTTGCAGACGTCGGCGCGCAGCATGTTCTCGCCGAAGAACTGGTGGAACATCTGGCCGACCGGGCTCTTCAGGAAGGCCACGCCGCCGGAGTGTCCCGGGCAGTGCCACGAGTAGGACCCGTCCTGCGCATAGGCCATCAGCGCCTTGAAGAACGGCGGCGCCAGACCGTCGAGGTAGCTTCTCGACTCGCGGATGATGTGACGCGCCACGAACTCGGGCGTGTCCTCGAACATGTGGATGAAGCCGTGCAGCTCGCGCAGCACGTCGTTGGGCAGATGCTGCGAGGTGCGCGTCTCGCCGTAGACGTAGATGGGGATGTCCGCATTCTTGAAGCGGATCTCCTGGATGAACTTGCGCAGGTTCAGGACCGCCGGGTCCAGCTCCGCGCCGTCGCCGTTGCCGGAGAACTCCTCGTCGTCGATCGACAGGATGAAGGCGCTGGCGCGGCTCTGCTGCTGGGCGAACTGGCTCAGGTCACCGTAGCTCGTGACGCCCAGGACCTCGAAGCCCTCTTTCTGTATGGCCTCCGCAAGCGCGCGGATGCCCAAACCCGAGGTGTTCTCGGAGCGATAGTCCTCGTCGATGATGACGATGGGAAAGCGGAAACGCGGCGTCATGAAGGCCTCCGGATCGGGGCAGGTCAAACAAGAAAGGCGCGAAGTGTAGGGCTAGAGCCGTGTCACGCAAGTGTTGATCGGGCGTTGTCGCAGAAACAGAACGGCCATGCCGCCGGTCTCCCGTCAATGACCCGTGGATGGGGTCTCGATGACTCGGAAAAGCGGGGGGCCCACCCCCTTCGGAGCGACCGGGCAAGCACCGACCCCGGGCGTACACTGACCCGACTCGAAGGACCGGGCGAATCACGGATCGCCCGGCAGTCAGCTAGGAGGAATCGATGGACTGGAGTCTCGCCACCTGGTGGTGGGTGATCTGCGGCGTGCTGGTGGCGGCGGAGCTCGCGACCGGCACGACCTTCTATCTCTTGATGCTGGCGCTGGGGGCGGCGGCCGCCGCGCTGACGGCCCACCTGGGCGGACCGTTCTGGACGCAGCTGGTGATCGCCGCGGCGATCGGCGGCGGCGCGGTGACCTGGTGGCATCTGCGCCTGCGCCGCCATCCGAGACTGCCGGCTGCGGAGAACCCCAACGTGAACCTCGACATCGGCCAGAGCCTGGACGTCGCGCACTGGCGCGCCGACGGCACGGCCGAAGTCCGCTATCGCGGCGCCGCCTGGCAGGCGCGCTTCGTCGGCAACGGCGCGCCGGCCATCGGGCGGCACGTCATCCGCGGCGTCGAGGGCAGCTGCCTGCTCGTCGAGCCCGCCTGATCCGCCCGCCCTGCCCCAACCCCGACCGTTTCGGTTTCATTCCCCGGAAGAGAGCCCCGCTCATGGAAATCATCGCCCTGGTCATCTTGATCGTCGCCATCGTCTTCGTCATCCAGTCGGTGAAGGTGGTGCCCCAGCAGAACGCCTGGGTCGTGGAACGGCTCGGCAAGTACCACGGCACGCTGACGCCCGGCCTGAACATCCTGGTGCCCTTCGTGGACCGGCTGGCCTACAAGCATTCGCTCAAGGAGATCCCGCTGGACGTGCCCAGCCAGGTCTGCATCACGCGCGACAACACCCAGCTGACGGTGGACGGCATCCTGTACTTCCAGGTGACGGACGCGATGCGCGCCAGCTACGGCTCGAGCAACTACATCATCGCCATCACGCAGCTGGCGCAGACGACGCTGCGCTCGGTGATCGGCCGCATGGAGCTGGACCGGACCTTCGAGGAACGGGACGTGATCAACAGCTCGGTCGTGCAGGCGCTGGACGAGGCCGCGCTGAACTGGGGCGTGAAGGTGCTGCGTTACGAGATCAAGGACCTGACGCCGCCGGCGGAGATCCTGCGCTCGATGCAGGCGCAGATCACGGCGGAGCGCGAGAAGCGCGCGCTGATCGCGGCCTCGGAAGGCCGCCGCCAGGAGCAGATCAACATCGCGACGGGCGAACGCGAGGCGGCCATCGCCCGTTCCGAAGGTGAGAAGCAGGCCGAGATCAACAAGGCGCAGGGCGAGGCCGCGGCCATCCTGTCGGTGGCGGAGGCGAGCGCCGAGGCGATCCGCAAGGTCGCCGCGGCGATCCAGCAGCCCGGCGGCAGCGACGCGGTGCAGCTGAAGGTCGCGGAGAAGGCGGTCGAGGCCTTCTCGCAGCTCGCCCAGAAGAACAACACCATGATCGTGCCGGCCAACATGAGCGAGGTCTCCGGCCTGATCGGCACGGCGATGGCGCTGATCAAGAGCGACAAGGTGATCCAGCCGGGCCGCTGAGGACCGGGCAGCCCCCTGTCGGCGCCTTCTTCCGCCTCTGTGGCAACGACTCCCCGCAACTTTCATTTGGGGCAGAAAAACTGCGCTATGATGGCGGGCTTCGGAGAGATGGATGAGCGGTTTAAGTCGCACGCCTGGAAAGCGTGTGTAGGTTAATAGCCTACCGAGGGTTCGAATCCCTCTCTCTCCGCCAGACTTCCAGCGCAACGGGCCTCGAGTGATCGAGGCCCGTTTGCTTTTCCGGGCTCGCAGGCTCGCATCGGCGAAGGCGCCCAGGCGGACTATCATCCCGCCCCATGCTGACCTTCGAACAATTCTTCGGCTTCCTGCTCGCCGCCACGCTGATCACCGCGTCGCCGGGTCCCGACAACCTGATGGTGCTGGGCATGGGCGTGTCCAAGGGGCGTCGGCACGGCATGGCGTTCGGGCTCGGATGCGCGCTGGGCTGCCTGAGCCACACGGTGCTGGCCGCCATCGGCGTCAGCGCGCTGATCGCGGCCTCGCCGGTCGCCTTCACGGCGCTCAAGGTCTGCGGCGGGCTGTACCTGATCTGGCTTGGTTTCAAGGCGCTGCGCAGCCGCGGCGGCGCCACGGTGGGCGACGCCTCGCAGGTCGAGGACTCGCTCTCCCGCCTTTTCTTCAAGGGCGTCTTCGCCAACGCGATCAATCCGAAGGTCGTGCTGTTCTTCCTGTCCTTCCTGCCGCAGTTCGTCGTGCCGGCGCAGGGACACGTGGCCGCGCAGACCGCCTTGCTCGGTCTGACCTTCACGCTGCAGGCGGCCGTGCTGTTCGGACTGCTGGGCTACTTCGCCGGCGCGATCGGCCAATGGCTGCAGCGCAAGCCGCGTGCGGGGCTGTGGCTGGACCGCATCGCCGGCGCCGTGTTCGTCGCGCTGGGGCTGCGCCTGATCGTGTCGCGCTGACGAGGTCGTCCCGATGGGGGCATACGGATTGCCGTCCGTCCACACCCCCAAAATCAGGAGACTCGCATGACCCTTCGCCCCTTGCTGGCCGCCGCCCTGATGGCCTGCCTGCCCGTGACCGCCGCGCTCGCCGCCGAAGCCACCGTGACCTTGAAGGTCGCCACCCCGCAAGGCGAGGCCGGCCCGGTCGGCACCGTCACGATGGAGGATACGAAGTACGGCCTCGTGTTCACGCCCAAGCTCACCGGCCTGCCGCCGGGTCTGCACGGCTTCCATGTCCATGCGAATCCGTCCTGCGCCGCTGCGGACAAGGACGGCAAGCCCTCCCCCGCCGAAGCGGCCGGCGGCCATTTCGATCCGAAGAAGTCGGGCAAGCACGGCGAGCCCTGGGGCGACGGCCACCTGGGCGACCTGCCGCCGATGTTCGTCAACGGGGAAGGTGAAGCCACGCAACCCGTGCTCGCACCGCGCCTGAAGCTCGCGGACGTGAAGGGACACGCGCTGATGGTCCACGCGGGCGGCGACAACCATGCCGACCACCCGGCGCCGCTGGGCGGTGGCGGAGCCCGCATCGCCTGCGGCGTGATCCAGTGACCCTCGGATCCACTGATCTTTGAATTTACGGATCCCGGCGATCCGTCAGAACAGCCCCGGCTCCCGCCGGGGCTCGCCGATCACGCAGAAGCCAACGGCAACACGTGACCTTCGCCGTGCGTCAGCACCGGGGCGTCGTACAGCGCGCGGATCGCATCGCGTCCCACCGCCACCGTGCTCAGGATACGGCCGTCGGCGCCTACCCACAGCGCGCTCGGCGTGGCGATCACGCCGAAGAGCTGGTTGATGTCCTGACCCGACTGCAGCACCACGCGATCCGGCGCCAGGTTGTTGAAGGTCGTGCGATTCGACTCGGCCGTGCCGCTGCTGATGGTCAGCCAGTGCACCGCTTCGCCGTCCTGACGACGCCAGGACGCCATTTCCTTCATGACCTCGTGGCACGGCGCGCATTGCGGTCCGACGAAGACCAGCAGCTGCGACCCCGACTGCGCCACGTAGTCCGCCAGCGTGCGCGTGTTTCCCGCCACCGTCGGCGCGGCGAAGGCCGGCGCCGCCTGACCGACGTGCAGCACCTGGTTGGAGACCAGCGTCTCCAGGCTGGGCACGCCGCCCGCAGGCTCGATGCCGAGCGACTGCAGCCGCAGTTCCAGGTGATCGATCTTCAGCAGCAGGCGACCCTGCTGGCGCGCCAGATGCAGCACCAGCCAACCCAGCAGCCCCACCGCCAGCACCAGCACGGTCGAGAGCAAGACCTGCCCCCGCCCGCTGGACACCAGCGTGCCGGTCAACGATGCCGCACCTTCGGCCGCCAGCGCGCCGGACAGCAGCCAGGCGGCGAGCGCGACCAGCAGGCCGTTGCGCGCGACGCTGGCCCACGATATCGGCTGCGAGCGCGTCTGCCCGAAGCAGTTGCACGAGGGCTTGTTGCCCTGCGCCAGTTGCACGCCCATGGCCGCGGCGAACACGGCCAGCAGGCCGGCCGCCAGCGCGATGCCCAGCGCCGGCGCCCATGGCAGCACCACCAGCAGCGCGACCGCGAACTCCAGCAGCGGCAGCAGCCAGGCGCCGGAGCGCGCCAGCGCCGCCGGCACGCCGAAGCTGCGCAGCGCCTGCGCGGTCGCGTCCGGTTCCGCCAGCTTGGACCACGCCGCGAGCGCGAACACGCCCGCCAGGAACCAGCCTCCCAATACGATCAGGATGTCCACGATGCGTCTCCCTTCCTGTTCCGATGTCCGGTGTCGCCACCAATGGTTGCGCCCGGCCGAACGGCCGGGCGACGTGACTAGGCCCTGCGGTTATTTCGCCCGCATCTCGCCGGAGCCCTGCGCCGGACCCGCGGTCGTCATGCCGACGCTGGGCACCGAGGCCGAGCGGCTCGCCAGACTCGACCCGACCACGAAGCAGGGCCGGATGCAGATCGGCGTGGAGCCGCAGCAGGTCACGCTGACGCAGGCCCATCCCGACGGACAACCCGCGGAGGACGAGCAGGTCGGCAGCCCCGCGCACGACTGCGGCAGATGGCAGAAGCCGCGGCCCTCGATGGTCTGGAAGCAGACGCAACCCGGATCCTGGCAACTCGGCAGCGCGCCGCAGGTACCGCCGGGGCAGGTCGGGCAAGGCTGCGTGCCGCAGCAATCGCAACCGGCTTGCTGCGCGGCAGTGAAGGCGTCGCCGCCCGCGTTGTTGACCGCCTGGTAGTACGCCCCCGCCGCCGCCTTGCAGGCGCCGCGCTTGATCTTGTTGCTGTCCACCGAGATCGGCCCGACCTGCACCATGTTGACGGGATAGGCCGCGTCGCAGGAGCTGGTCATGCAGCTGTAGAAGGTGTTGTCGCAACCGGCCTTGGCCTGGTTGCACTCGCCGTAGCAGCAGTCGTGGCCGTTGCAGCAGCCCAGGAAGCTGGCCGCGCCGTATTGCGACGGGTACTGCGTGCCGCCCGCCGCGCCGCAGCCGTTGGGCGTGCAGCTGTAGCCGGGATGCGCCACCTTGTTCGGGCAGGCCGCGAGGTCCGCCACCGGATGCTTGTTGGCGATGGCGCCGCTGGGCAGGCAGCACTGCAGCGCGGGGTCGTAGAGCTGGCGACCGCACAGACAGTCCGCCGCCGCCTGCGCGGTGCGCGGCAGCAGGCCGCCGGCCAGCGTCGAGAACATGCCCAGCACCGACACCTTCAGCACGTCGCGGCGAGAGCCCTGGCTGCCCAGCGAGCGGGTGAAGTTGTCGAAGGCGTTGTCCGCCAGGTGCCCCTGGAGGTCGATCGCGTCATCCGATCGCAAGGCGGGCGAATCGCTGGCGGAAAACCCGCCCATGCCGCGCCGCAAGAGCGCGGCGACGCGTTGCCCGAAACCGAAGGTGCGTTCTGTCATGGATCACTCCTTGCCGTGGCGGCTCAAGTGCGCGACGGCGTCAGCGTGTAGTCGGCGGACACCTTGCCGGCGTCGTCGGCCGCGTGGTCCCAGGCGACCAGGCTCGCGCCGGTCGATTCGGAGCTCGTGCGCGGGCTCATCAGCTGGAAGCCGGCCAGGGTCGCGCCGGGCGCCACATGGTTGGGATACGGCGGCACCAGGTCCGAGGCGACCCAGGTCACGTAGGTCATGCCGTCGGTGTCCGCTTCCCAGCCCGCCGGCGTGCCCGTCACCGTCACCGGCGCGTTCACCGACAGCGACAGCGTCGCGATGTGCTGGCCGCTGCCCGCCGACTCGTTGTTGGTCAGCGCGTAGCTCCAGTAGTTGGGCGTGGTCGTGACCGCGAGCGAGGCGCGCAGCTCGTCGGCCGGGAAGCTCCCCGCCGCCGGCACCCGCACGTAGCGGCTGACGGTCAACCCGTAGGCCACGCCGGCGACGACGTAGGACCCGCGCACCGTCAGCAGCAGGTTGGCGTTGTCCACCAGTCCCGCGTCGGAGAAGCGACCGGCGAAGGTCGTCGACGACGAGGCCCCGAGCGTGCCCAGGAAGATGGGCGCGTTGGGCGGGCTCTGCCGCGTCGCGCTGCCGTAGGTGATGCTGGTGATCTGCACGCCCTGGAGCGCGGATTCGCCGATGTTCATCAACGGGATGTTCAACCTCACCTGACCGGCGAAGCGCTGGATGAATGGCGCGCCGAGGGTCACGCGCGCGGAGACGACTGTGGCCATGCCTGCCCCTTGTGATGTCTCGAAGAGAGTCGAGGAAAGTCGAAATGGACCCGTCGTGCCGGGCGCGTCCGGGGATGCCTGAAAGCCGGTCGCTGCGGGGGACGGGAGAGGGAACCGGAGAGAAGAACGGCCGGTGGCGTGATCCGCCGGCCGTCCGTGCTCAGGCGCCTGCGAGCGGACCGGAAGGCGGGTCCCGGCGATGGACGCGTCGCACGACCAGCGGCACCAGCGCGATCAACGCCAGGGCGAGCGTGCCGGGTTCAGGCACGTCGCTCGCCGCCGCGGCCCGCACCAGCACCGCCACGGACACCTCGTCGGCGAAGTTGCCGTTGATGTCCGACAGCAGGATGGAGAGGTTGAAGTTCAGGTCCGCGAGCAGGTCCGGCAGCGTCGCGATCATCAGCAGGTCCAGGACCGGGCTGATGGTGCGATCGGGGATCGCCACCTCGGGGTCGCCCAGCAGCGGCGTCACGTCCACGAAGGGGAACGGATAGCCGCTGAGGGACAGGAAGAAGTCCGTGGTCAGCAGCGGGCCGCCGCTGATGTTGGTGATCTGGCCGGTGATCACGAAGCTGTCGCCGGCGTCCAGGACCACCGAGGTCTGGGTCGTCGACAGCGTGATCGGCGCGGCCGCGGCCGGCGCGGCGGACAACCCCAGCAAGCCGGCCGAGGAGGCCGCGACCAGGAGCAGTCGGGTGAAGGCGCGTCGGCCTCGTTGAAGCCAGGCGATGGCGGTCATGGTCATCCTCCGGGGCGCCTGCGGGGCGCCGGGTTGCGATGCGAGTGCTGCAAAGTCTAGGAGTCGCGACCGGCCCCGCGCACCCCCTATCCCGTAAGCGGGGACAGCCCCCCTCATTCAGGGCAGCCTGCCCGGGAAGCCCCTGTTCATCGGGCCTCCGGCGCATCCCGTCTCCTCTGGAGAGCGCAGTGCCGCCGCCTCTTCGCAGGGCCTCCGCGCCCTCCTCCCGCGGACGGCGCAAGGGACAGCCGCGACCATCGCCCCGGTGACAGGCAGGGACAGGGCGGCGTCCCATCAAGGGACAAAGCAGGGACAGGAAGGGTCTTCACGCGCAGTTGACATCGCGCTCGAATTCATGCCTCGGCATGGGTATTTGGAAGGCCGTCAGCAGCCGTCGCACGGATTGCTTGCGCAGGCATGGTGCTTGCCAGTTTGAAACGTCCGGTTTCAGACCGCTTCATCCACTTGCAGAGAGGTTCCCACCATGAACAGCCCAGTCGGCCCGCTCAGCCCGATCGTTCCGGTCGGTGCGGTCGGCACCGCCGTCCCGCACCACTACGACCAGGCGCTGCAGCGCCACCTGATCCAGTGCGCGAAGGCCCGAGGGCGATGGTTCGGCGTCGCTCTGCTCGCTGAACGTGCGCGGGGTCTGGTCCTGCCCCGGCTGGCCACCACGGCCGCCCTCAGCGCCATCACCTTCGGCCTGTTTGCCCACTGGCTATGACCGAAGTCCGGAGCGCGAACGACTCACACCGACCTCCGGCCCATCCGCCGGAGGCCCCGTCGAACCGCTCCGCCGAGCCGGGGACGGATCCCTCCCCGGAAATTGCGGAAGAACTTGCGTTGCTCGACCCGGCGCTCGGCACGATCGAGCCGCCGGTGCGGTCCGTGCTGTTCGGCCTGGCGCGCTTCGAGCAGCACGGGCGCAGCCTCGCGCAGGCGCAGGCGGTCCAGGGCACGGCCGGTGCCGGCCAGTTCTTCCCGCGGCTGGACGACAACGTCGCCATGCTGCAGCAGACGCGGCGCCTGATCGAGAAACGCCATCGCGACTTCCGCCACCTCGGCGCCGCCGGCAAATGGCTGCTGGACAACGCCGCGCTGATCGACGAACAGACCCATCAGGTGCGTCGCGGCCTGCCGCGCGGTTTCTTCCGATTGCTGCCGCGTCTGCGCGACGAGCCGCTCGCGGGCCTGCCCCGCATCTACGGCATCGCCTGGGCCTGGGTGGCGCACACCGACGGCGGCTTCGACACCGAACTGCTGGCCGCCTATCTGCGCGCGTACCAGGACGAGCGCGCGCTGTCGCTGGCCGAGCTCTGGGCGCTGCCGACGACGCTGCGCGTCGTGCTGGTCGAGAACCTGCGCCGGCTGGCCGAGCGCTTCGCCACGCTGCAGGCCGCGCGCGACGTCGTCCACCACTGGTACGACGGTCATCCGACCGATGCCGGCATCGAGGCCATCACGCGGCTGGAGCCGCGCATGAAGGAACGCGGCGTCGTCGAGGCCTTCTGGCTGCAACTCGACCATCGACTCGAGGAACTGCCGCAACCGCTGATGGGCGAGCTGGCCGCGTGGCTCAGCACCCGGCTGCCGGCGCCCGCGCAGGCGCTCGCGCGGCAGCAGGACGAATCGATCCGCGACCTGCAGAGCATCCGCAACGCGATCACCGCGCTGCGGCGCATCGACCAGACCGACTGGCGCCGCCTGATCCAGACCGTCAGCCCGGTGATGCAGACGCTGGGGCAGTCGCCGGTGTTCGCCGCCGAGGCCGCGGACACGCAGGACATGACGCTGCATGAGATCGAGGAACTCGCGCGCAAGTGCGAGAAGAGCGAGCTCGACATCGCGCGCCAGCTGCTGGAACTGACGCAGCGCGCGGGCCCGCCGCAGGACGGCGAACCCGACCGCCGCAGCGCACCGATCTACTGGTGGCGCGGCGCCGGCCGGCCGACGTTGCTCGCGGCGCTCGGCCTGCAGGAGCGCCGCTGGCCGCCACACGACACCGCGCCCGGCCAGCGCTGGGCGGCGGTCGCCTACCTCGGCGGTCTGGCGCTGCTGGGTCTGCTCGGTCTGTACTGGCTGATGAGCCAGGCCCGTCCCGGCGCTGCGACCTGGCTGTTGTGGACCGCCGCCGTGCTGGCCGCCGGTCCGATCAGCGAAGCCGTCGTGGCCTTGACGAACCGCTGGATCAGCGAGCTCGCCCGCCCCGCGCGACTGCCTCGCCTGGACTTCTCGACCGGCCTGCCCGACGCGGAACGCACGCTGGTCGTGATGCCGGTGCTGCTGCCCAACGAGGACGCCATCGCGCCGCTCATCGCGCAGCTGGAACAGCACCACCTGGCGAATCCCGAGCGCCTCGTGCAGTTCGCGCTGCTCAGCGATCATTCCGATGCCTACGAGGAACACCAGACCGGCGACACGATGATCGTCGTCACCGCGGCGGACGCGATCTCGGCGCTCAACGAGCGCCACGGGCCGCTGGCCGACGGCCGGCCGCGCTTCCTGTTCCTGCACCGCCAGCGCGAATGGTCCTCGACCGAGCGCCGCTGGATCGGCTGGGAGCGAAAGCGCGGCAAGATCGAGCTGCTGCTGCGCACGCTGGCGACGCCCGCCGGCACCTCGCCCTTCGTCGAGTTCGGCGAGCTGTCCCGTCCCGCCCCCGGCGTGCGCCACCTGATCACGCTGGACGCCGACACCGACATGCCGCCGGGCCGCCTGCGCGCGCTGGTCGGCACCGCCGCACACCCGATGAACCGTCCCCGCGTCGACGCCGCCAGCCGCCGCGTCGTCGAGGGCTACGCCATCCTGCAACCGCGCGTGCTCGCGCCCATGCCGGACGACAAGGAAAGCACGCCGTACCACCGCCTGTTCGTCGGCCAGTTCGGCATCGATCCGTACAGCGCGGTCAGTTCGGAGATCTTCCAGGACCTGTTCGGCGAAGGCAGCTTCACCGGCAAGGGCCTGCTCGACGTGCGCGCCTGTCATGCGGTGCTGGATGCACGCCTGCCCGAGGGTCAGGTCTTGAGCCACGACCTGCTGGAAGGCAGCATCGCGCGTTGCGCCGGCGTCTCCGACATCTCGCTGGTCGAGGACTCGCCGATGCATGCGGACGTCTCGCATGCGCGGCTGCACCGCTGGACGCGCGGCGACTGGCAGCTGCTGCCCTTCATCGCGCGCGCCGGCCGCTACGGCATTCCGCCGATCAACCGCTGGAAGCTGATCGACAACCTGCGCCGCTCGCTGGTCGCGCCGATGTCGCTGGGCCTGATGCTACTGGTGCTGGGCACGGAGGTCCTGCCCTTCGGCCTGACGCTGGCGGTCGTCGCCGCCGCCTTCGCGGTCGGACCGCTGGTCGGCGCGCTCGCCGGGCTGGTGCCAAGCCGCGACGGCCTGGCGCGCCGGCATTTCTATCGCGAGACCGCGCTCGACCTGCGCCGTGCGCTCGGCCTGGCGGTCTGGCATGTCGCGCTGCTGCTGCATCTGTCGCTGCTCTACCTCGACGCCATCGGTCGCGCGCTGTGGCGCCAGACTGTCTCGGGCCGGCGCCTGCTCGAATGGACGACGGCCGCGGCCGCGCAGGCTGCGGCCAAGCGCGAACTGCCGGCACTGGTCCGCCAGCATCTGCGCGTGCCGATCGCGGCTGCGGTGCTCGGCGGCGTGCTGGCGATCGCCGCGCTCTCCGGCGCACCGGTGAGCGGCACGGCCGCCCTGATGCTGCTGGTCGTGTGGGCGCTCTCCCCGCTGTGGATCTGGTGGGCCAGCGCACCGCGGGCGACGCTGCTGCAGCGCGAAGCCGAGCTGGATCCGCAGGGCCGCGACTACCTGTGGCAGCTCGCGCGCGACACCTGGCGCTTCTACGACACGCACGTCGGCGCCGCCGACAACCACCTGCCGCCGGACAACGTGCAGTTGACGCCGCACCTGCTGGTGGCGCACCGCACCTCGCCGACCAACATCGGCCTGTACCTGCTGACCGTCGCCTGCGCGCGCGAGATGGGCTTCATCGGCGTGGTGGCGATGACGGAGCGGCTGTCGGCGACGCTGGACACGCTCGAACGCCTGCCGCGCTGGCACGGCCATTTCTACAACTGGTACGACACCGAGTCGCTGGTCGTCCTGGCGCCGGGCTACGTGTCGGCGGTCGACAGCGGCAACTGCTCGGCGCATCTGCTGACGGTGGCCCGTGCCTGTGAACTGGCGGCGGAGATGACGCCCGACCAGCTTGCGCAGGCGCCGCGTGACGCGCTCGCGAAGACGCTGCACCGGCTGCGTGTCATGCAGCCGCCGCTGGCCAACGACGGCGTGCTGGGCGCGGGCGCCTCGCTGGTGGCCGCGTTGATCGATCCGCGCAACGCCGAAGCCGGTGCTGAAGAGCAGCAGGCCGTGCTGCGCATGCAGGTCGCGGCGGCGCGGGCGGAGCTCGACGGGCTCGCCACGGCGGAGCACTACGAGGCCCCCGCGGCGCACTGGCTGCTGCGCGACCTCATCGCGCAGCTGGACTCCTTCTGGCGCGACCACGGCGCGGCGTTCGCCGAGTCGCGGCAGCGGCTGCGCGAACTCGCGCAGCGCGCGCGCCGGCTCGGCCTGGAGGCGGACTACCGCCCGCTGTTCGATCCCGAACGCCGCCTGCTGCGCATCGGCTGGCGCGGCGACGCGCAGCAGCTCGACGAGAACCACTACGACCTGCTCGCCAGCGAGGCGCGCCTCACCAGCCTGATCGCGATCGCCAAGGGCGACCTGCCGCCGGAGCACTGGCGCTCGCTGGGGCGGCCGTTCTTCTCGCGCGACGGGGCCGGCAGCGGGGCGGGAAGCGGGATGGGAGATTCGCTCGGCCTGAAGTCGTGGACCGGCTCGATGTTCGAGTATCTGATGCCGTCCCTGGTGCTGCGCGAGCCGGCCAACAGCGCGCTGGGCCGGGCGATCCGCACGGCGGTGGCCGAGCAGCGCTTCGAGGCGCGCGACAAGGGCACGCCGTGGGGCATCTCGGAATCGGCGATCGCCGGCCAGGACCACACCCTCGCCTACCAGTACGGACCGCAGGGCGTGCAGACGCTGGCCCTGGCGCGGCTGGCCGTCGACGAACGCGTGCTGGCACCTTACGCGGCCGTGATGGCGGCGATCGTCGCGCCGGTGCGGGTCGTGGCCAACCTGCAGGACTTCGAGCGCCTGGGCGCGCGTGGCGCGTTCGGCTTCATCGAGGCGGTGGACTACACGCCGCAGCGGCAGACCGCCGGCGCGGGATTCACGCTGGTGCAGACCTACATGGCGCACCACCAGGCGATGGGGTTCGTCGCGCTCACCAACCTGCTGGCCGACGACGCGCCGCGCCGCTGGCTGATGAGCGATCCGCATGTGAAGGCCGTCGCGACGCTGCTGCACGAGCGCGCGCCGCGCGAAGTGGCGCCGCTGTCGACCGCGGCGACGGATGCCACGCCGCGCTCGCGCCAGGTGCGCAAGACGCGCATGGTGCGCGAGAGCGAGCCGCTGAACGAGACCTTGCCGCTGACGCACATGCTGACCAACGGCCGCTACTCGGTGGTGCTGCGCAGCCACGGCGGCGGCTACAGCAACTGGGACGGCGTGTCGGTGACCCGCTGGCGCGACGACCTGCTGCGCGACCAGCACGGCAGCTTCACGATGCTGCGCCGCGCGGGCGAGGACGACTGGTTCAGCAACACCGCCCGCCCGGCGCCGGATCCGCGCGCCCGCTACGAGGCGCGCATGCAGGCCGAGCGCGTGCTGTTCGAGGCCGCGTGGCCCGACCTGCACAGCTGCACCACGGTGTGGGTGAGCCCCGAGGACGACTGCGAGCTGCGCCAGGTCGAGCTCACGAACCGCGGCTCGCAGCCGCTGGCGCTGGACCTGGTCTCGTCCTTCGAAGCGACGCTCGCGCCGCAGCGCGGCGACGAGGCGCATCCGGCCTTCTCCAATCTCTTCATCCAGGCCCGCTGGGACGAGGCGGAACACGCGTTGCACCTGCGGCGCCGGCCGCGCTTGTTCGACGAGGCCGCGATGCGCGCGGTGTTCTTCCTCGCCGGTGTCGACGGCGGCAGCGCCTGCGCCAAGGGGCCGCGACGCGACGGCGACACCTCGGAATGCCGGCCCGACGGCTACACGCTGCGCGAGGTCCTGCCGATCGCCGACCGCGGACGCTGGCTGGGCCGCTACGGCAGTTCGACGCGACCGGTCGGCGATGCGCGGCCGGAGTTCGTCGATGACGAGGCCGACGTCACCGCCGCCGGCGAACCGGGCCGGCTGCTCGACACCGGCCTGGACCCGATCGCCGGCCTGCGCGTCGGCCTGGACCTGGCGCCGGGTGCGACGGTGCGACTGACCTTCTGCACGGCCGCCTCGCGCGACGGCGACCTGCTGCGCGCGCTGGTCGACAAGTACCGGCAGTCGGCGCATGTGGAGCGCTCGGCCTCGATGTCGCACACGATGGGCGGCATCCGGCTGCGGGAGCTGCAGTTCGACACCGCGACCTGGGGCGCGCTGCTGCAGCTCAACACGCTGGTCACCGGCCAGGCGGTGCGCGAGCCCGCGCATGTCCGCGAGCCGCGCGGCCGCTGCGACCGCCGCGCGCTGTACCGCTTCGGCATCTCCGGCGACCGGCCGATCATCATGGTCACCATCACCGGCGAGGAAGGCATCGACCTGATCCGCGCGCTGAAGAAGGCGCTGCGCATGTGGACCACGCATGCGGTCGGCGTCGATCTCGTCGTGCTGAACGAGGAACCGTCCTCGTACAACGCCCCCGTCCAGCAGACGCTGCAGGCCCTGCAGGCGCGGCTGCAAGGCCAGGCGCAAGGTCGGCCCGGGCATCTGTGCTCGGCGCTGCACGTGCTGCGCGACGGCGACCTGCAGCCCGACGAGCGATTCACGCTGCAGACGTTGACGCGGTTGCGGCTGCAGGCCGACGGACGCCCGCTGTCGCAGCAACTCGAACGCTGGATCGAGGACACGGCGCCGACCAACGAGTCGCAGCGGCTGCCGGTGGCGCACGCGCTGGCCGAACGGCCCCGGCCGGAAGCCACGTCGCGTCCGCCGGAAGGCCGCTTCGATCCGGACCACGGCGGCTTCTCCTTCGAGGTCTCGCCGGAGCGGCACCCGTCCAAGCCGTGGGTGAACGTGCTGGCGAACCGCGACTTCGGCTGCCAGGTCACCGAGATCGCCGCCGGCTACACCTGGGCCGGCAACAGCCGGATGCACCAGGTCACGCCGTGGTCCAACGACCCGCTGATCGATCCGCCCGGGGAGTGGCTGCTGCTGCACGACCTGGACAACGACCGCGTCTGGCCGCTCGGCCGGCAACTGCGCCGCGAGGCGCCGATGTCGATCGAGCACGGCATCGGCTACTCGCGCAGCCGGCAGCAGCTGGACGATCTCCAGGTGGAACTGTGCTGGTGCGTCGACCGCGACGCCTCGGTCAAGCAGGTGCAGGTGCGCATCGACTCGGGGGCGCGGACCCGGCGCCGGCTGCGGCTGGTCGCGCTGGCCGAATGGCAGCTCGGCAGCGCGCGAGGCGAGCGCCTCTCGGTAACGACGCACAACGACTGGCTGACGGTCGGCGAGCTCGGCGCGGGGCTGCCTCAGCCGGAACGCGCGCTCGCGCTGCAGGCGACGCAGCTCGACCACCTCGGAGGCTTCGGCGACGCGACGGCGGCGTTGTGCATCCGGCCGCGGCAACGCGGCGACAGCAGCGATGCACGCCACGCTGGCGGTACAGGCGCTACGCCCTTCGGCGATGCCGGTGAGGTTCGCGTGCGGCTCGACCAGCAGGACTGGACCTGCGATCGCCGGGAGTTCTTCGACAGCGCCGGCCGCATGGTGCTCCCGAAGGCGTTGAGCCGTCGCAGCGGCAGCGGACTCGACGCCTGCGCCGCGCTGTCGGCGCGGCTGGAGCTCGACGCCTCGCAGCCGGCGGAGTTGACCGTGCTGCTGGGTCACGCGCCTTCGCCGGAGGCCGCCCATGCGCTGATGGAATCCGCGTGGAAGGTCGATCCTGCGGTGCGTCTGGATCGCCAGCGCCGGCAGTGGCCGGAACTGCTGGGCGGTCTGCAGGTCTCGACGCCGGATCCGCGCTTCGACGCGCTGACCAACCATTGGCTGCCGTACCAGACGCTGGTTTGCCGCATGTGGGCGCGCGCCGGCTTCTACCAGGCGGGCGGCGCCTTCGGTTATCGCGACCAGTTGCAGGACGCGATGGCGCTGACGGACGTCGCGCCGCAGCTGCTGGCCGACCAGATCCGTCGCAGCGCGGCGCGGCAGTTCCCCGAAGGCGACGTGCAGCACTGGTGGCACGAACCGGGTGGCGCCGGCGTGCGGACGCATTTCTCGGACGACCGGTTGTGGCTGCCGTATGCGCTGGCGCACTACCTGGTCCGCACCGGCGACCTGAGCCTGCTGGAGGACGCGGTGCCCTTCCTCAACGGGCAGCAGGTGCCCGAGGGTGCGGAGGACATCTACGAGAGCCCGCGCACCGACGGCCCGACGGTCTCGGTCTACGAGCACGCGGCCCGCGCGATCGACCGCAGCCTGGACAGCGGCCAGCACGGTCTGCCGCTGTTCGGGACCGGCGACTGGAACGACGGCATGAACCGCGTCGGCCATGAGGGCAAGGGCGAATCGGTCTGGATGGCGTGGTTCCTGGCGCAGGTGATCGAGGACTTCGCGCCGGTCGCGACCGCGCGCGGCGAGCATGAACGCGTGCAGCGCTGGAAGGCGGCGCGCGACGGCTGGATCGCGGCGCTGGACGGCCCCGGCTGGGACGGGCAGTGGTACCGGCGCGGCTTCTTCGACGACGGCTCGCCGCTGGGGTCGTCCGAGAACGCCGAGTGCAAGATCGACCTGATCGCGCAGAGCTGGTCGGTGCTGACCGCCGCGGCCGATCCCGCGCATGCGCGTCAGGCGATGGCGAGCGCCTGCGCGCACCTGCTCGATCCGGTGGCGAAGCTGGCGCGACTGCTGCATCCGCCGCTGGCGATGGCGCAGCCGAGCGCGGGCTACATCCAGTCCTATGCGCCGGGCGTGCGCGAGAACGGCGGCCAGTACAACCATGCGGCAGTATGGGCGCTGATGGCGCTGGCGCGGCTGGGGCAGCGCGACACGATGTGGCAGGTCTACACGGGGCTGAGCCCGGCGCACCGCTGGGCCGATCCGCGGCTCGGACCGACCTATGCGATCGAGCCCTACGTGATGGCCGGCGACATCTACTCGCATGCGCCCTGGGTCGGGCGCGGCGGATGGAGCTGGTACAGCGGCTCGGCGGGCTGGCTGCTGCGGGCGTCGCTGGAATCGATCTGCGGCGTCGTGGTCGAGCAGGGCCGGTTGCGCGTCGACGCCTGCCTGCCGGTGCACTGGGACCAGGCCGAGGTGCGCATCCGCCACGAGGACCGCTGGCTGCGCATCATCGTCTGCGCCAACGAGACGGCCTGCCGCGCCGCGCAGACACGCGAGCCCGGCGCGCGACGCGAGAACGCGGGCGAGTCGATCGAGCTGTCGTCGCTGTCGCCGGACCAAGCGCTGGTCGTCGTCAGCGTGCCGGAGATGGTGCGGCTGCCGGAGGCGGATGCGCTTCGTACGACGGGGCGCTGAGGCGCAGGGGTTCAGCTTTTCCACCGCCGCTGGCCCTCACCCCCACCCTCTCCCGCAGTGCGGGAGAGGGAGCCACCCCAGTGCCCGATTCGGGCGGCGCGGCCAGAATGGCACGATGTCCATCCAACACCCCTCGCCGAACCTTCAGGACCGCTTCGTCGCGGACCTGCTGACCAACCCGAACAACCGCGCGATCCTGGACCGCTGGGAGGCGCTCGCGCTGCCCGACGGCTGGCTGGTCGCGGGCTGCCTGTTCCAGACCGTCTGGAACCTGCGGGACGGGCGACCGCCGACGGCGGACATCAAAGACTACGACCTCTTCTACTTCGATCCGGACGACCTGAGCCGCGAGGCCGAGCGCCTCGTCCAGGCCCGCGTGGACGAGGTGCTGGGCGACCTCGGCATCACGATCGAGGCCGCCAACCAGGCGCGCGTGCACCTCTGGTACGAAGAGGATTTCGGTGAACCGTACCAGCCGCTGCACAGCTCGCGCGACGGCATCGACCGTTTCCTGGTGCCGTCGACCTGCGTCGGCGTGCGGCCGGGCGAGGTCTACGCGCCGTACGGCCTGGAGGACCTGTACCGGGGCGTGCTGGCGATGAATCCGCTGGTGCCGCATCGCGCGCTCTTCGAAGGCAAGGCGGCGTCGTACCAGCGGCGCTGGCCGTGGCTCACGATCGAGCGTCCCGAATAGACGCCGGTCGGCCCGACGCGCGCCAGCAGGCGCTGCAGCGGAGGCGACCTGCCGGCCGTTCGGGCCGGTCAGGCTGACGGACTCGGCTGCGCCGGTTGCGCGAGTTGAGCCAGACGCTGGTGGTTCGCCAGATCGTCGGCGCTGAAGCCGAGCGCTTCCAGCGCCCTCGCCTCACCCAGGCCCGAGCGGGCCATCGCATCGAGCAGGCGACGCGCGGAGGTCTTCAGCTCGTCATGACGGGCCTCGGAGCGCTCGACCTCGGTGCAGGTGCGCAGGTCGTCCTCGATGGCGTCGCGCATCAGCGTGACCAGCATGCGCACGCCCGAGGAGGTCTCCCGCGGACGCTCGTCCATGACGCAGACGGTACCGACGACGGTGCCTTCGGCGTCACGGATCGGTTCGCCGTAGTAGTGGACCAGTCCGAGCGCCGCGGTCGGATTGCGATCGCCGACGGCGGGCAGGCGACGCACGTCGTCGACGAGCAGATGCTCACCGCGACGGATCACGTTGGCGCAGTAGCTGTTGACGGCCAGTTCGAGCCGGCCGTTGCGCGGGAAGCGCTGCTGCTCGTCGCGCACGGCCGAAGAAGACGAGGTCGCTGCCGTCGACGAGGTTGATCATCGCCACCGGCATGTCGAGCTGCTGGGCGAGGACTTCCAGCATGCGCTGCCAGCGACCGTAGAGGCGTTCCGAATCGGCGAGGCAGTGGGTCGGCATGCAGTCCTCCGGCGCGGCGTCGCGCGCGCATGAGCGCTCATGATCGCGCGATCCCTTGAACGGGGCCAGCCCCCAGGACGAAGGGCCAGGAACGCGGGCGCAGCGCGCGGGCGACGCTCGCCATGTATCGAATCGATGCTTTTCCGGTCCGATGTATCGAATTCAATACCCGGTCGGCGCCAACGCTTCGAACCCCGCCTTCTTCACGTTCTCATCGATCGCCGGGGTCAGCTTGCGCGCGGCCTCCAGGTCCGGGCGTGCCTTGTCTGCTTCGTTGAGCTTGAGCAGGGCCACGGCGCGTCCGTAGTGGGCCCACGCCGAAGCCTTCTTCTCGATCGACTGGTCGAAGGCCTTGCGCGCCCGCGACGCGTCGCCCTGCCGCAGCCAGGCCCAGCCCAGCTGCCAGTGGAACGTCGCTTCGTCCTCGTCCCGGCTGATCGCCGACTTGCAGTCGTCGATCGCCTTGTCCGCCTCCAGGTTCAGCCGGGTCCGCATCCAGCAGCGCTCCGCGAGCATCGACCCCAGACGCGGGTCTTTCGGGTGGCTGGCGATCCAGAGCTCGAACTGACGCAACGCCTCCGGCACCTGGTTCCGCCGCGCGTAGCTCTGCGCCATCGTCGCGCGCAGGTTGGATGCCGGCGGGAGTGTGGCGTCCAGTTCCTTCAGGTCCGCCGCGGCGCCCTCCTCGTCCTTGGCCGCCAGACGCAGCGGCACGCGGCGCAGGCGCGCCTCGGCCAGGCCCGGATCCAGGCGCAGGGCCTCGTCCAGATCGGCCAGGGCCGCCTTCGGCTGCTTCAGCGCGACCTGCACCCGGGCGCGTGAATCGAAGTAGCCCGCCACCGTCGGCTTCAGCGCGATCGCGCGGTTCAGGTCTTCGAGTGCGCGTGGCGCGTCGCCCGCGACCAGCGACGCATTGCCTCTTCGCGCGAATCCGTCGGCGTCGTCGGCCGCGATCTCCTCCGCCTTCGCCGCATAGCTCGCGTTGTAGGTCCCGCTGCCCGGCTGGCTCGGCAGGAAGACCTTGCCGCCGTTCCAGGTCGCATAGACCTTGTTCTGAGACCTCGCCACGTAGATCCGGTGCGACAGGAAATAGTCCAGGCCCAGCAGCACATCATGGTCTCGCGCGCTCACGTCGGACACCTTGAGCCGGTTGTCGCGCACCTTCTCGCCGCCGATCTCGAACAGCGCCACGTTGGTCATCCAGGTCGCCGCCAGGTCGGCGCCCGCTCCGCCCGATCGAATGCCCGGCGTCATGTCCGCCTCCGCGATGCCGGCCTTGCGCGCCGCGCTCAGCGTGAGCGACGTGGCCGGCGCGCCCGTGTCCATCAGCGCCTCCAGCTTGCGCCCGTTGACCTGGACCTCCACGCGGATGGCGCGGTCGTTGCGGCTGTAGCTCAGCGCCGGCACCTCGATCACCGGCGCGTCGCCGGCCCAGTAGGCCAGGGACCGCTTCGCGCAATCGCCCCGGGGCGACACCAGCCGCACCACCCCGTGCGCGAGGTCGTACTCGGTGTCGGCGATCGACAGGAAATTGCGACCCAGCACGCCCATGATCCCCGCGTTCAGCTCGCTGCCGCCGACGAGGAACTCGACGTACTCCAGCTTGGCCTCCTCCAGCTTCACGCTCTTGACCGTCGTGAGGCGCAGGCCCTCCACCGGGCCGGTGACGCCTTGCACGACGAGGTTGGACGGCGGCTTGCGCAGCGGCAGGCCCAGTTGCTGCGCGGTCGACGCGCTCAGGAAGCTGTAGAACGCGCCGCTGTCGACCAGCAGGGACACCGGCACGCCGTTGAGCTCGAGGGTGGCGACCGGCCGGCGCTCGACCAGACGAACCGGGATGGTCATGGATTCGATGGCGCAGCGTCCCGGTTCGTCGGCCGCAGCCGCGCGCGGCGGTGCGAAGGCGGTCAGGACCAGCGCCAGCATCGGCGCGAAACAGGCAGTCAGGCGTGCGTTCAATCGGCCCTCCCTGGGCGTGAGGTTTCGCGGGCGGTGCTCCGCCCGTCTCGACCGGCGACGATACCCGTCCCGCCGACTCCACACGCTCCTCCCGAAGGGGGAATCGACGCGAGCGCCACACGCACCAGGAGGTGTCGAACGCCCCGTCAACGGCTCCTCAACATCCTCTCAACGACGCCTCAACGTCGCCCCGACACGCCGACGGTGCCGGAGTTCCCGACCTTACTCGGCCTCGCCGTCGCGCTCGATGGTCTTGGCGAAGACCGGGCCGCCGTTCCAGGTCAGGTAGACCTTCCCCTGCGTGCGCGAGACCAGGATGCGGTGAGCCAGGAAGTAGTCCAGGCCCAGCAGCAGGTCGTCCCCCATCGCGTCCGTGTCGGCGACTCCGAAAGTGATATTGCCCACGCGTTCGCCGCCGAGCTCGAAGCTGTCGAACTTCGCGCGCCAGTGCTTCGCCCGGCCCTCGCCGATGCCGCTGACATGGCCGGCCTCGTCCAGGCCGCCCGGCTTGACGCCGGCGCGCTTCGCGGCGTCCAGCGTCAGCGTCGTCCTGGACGCGCCGGAGTCCATCAGCGCCTGCATCGACGTCCCGTTGATCCGGACCCGCACCGTCACCTGGTGGTTGTCCTTGTGGCCGTCCGTCTCCAGCGGCACCACGACCACCGGCATCTCCTTCGGCGCCCAGTACGCCATGTCCACCCGCGAGCAGTCGCCCTTGGGGAACATGAGGCGCACCATGCCGTTGGCCAGGTCGTATTCCGTGTCGGCGGCGGCCAGGATGTTGCGACCGAGCAGGCCCTGGATGCCCGCGCCCATCTCGTTGCCGCCGACGACGAAATCGATCTTCGACAAGGTGCCGCCCAGCAGGCCCACCTTGTCCACGCGCGTGCGGTGCGCCTCGATGCGGCCGGTGTAGCCGATCAGGCGCATGCCGTCCGGCAGATTCAGCTTGGGCAACTTCAACTGCTCCGCCGTCGCCGGCGTCAGCAGGCTGTAGAACGCGCCGCTGTCGACGAGCATGCGTACCGGGACGCCGTTGAGCGTCAGCGTCGCCACCGGCGCGCCGCCCACCATCGTCACCGGCAGCTCGTAGGTGTTGAGCTCGCAGGCGGCCTGCGCCGTCGGCATCGCCCCAGCCGTCGCCAGCAGCGCGCACGCGATGCGCGCCCTCCCCCATCCTGTCTTCATCTCGATTCCTCTGATTCTTCTTCTTGCGGCCAGGTCTATCGCTGCGCCGCCGGCTTCAGCACCTCAGCCCACAACGCCGCCGCGCGCGCGGTCCCGTCCACGGTGAAGTGGCAGCCGTTGCGCAAGGGCTGGCCGACCGTGTCCGTGTCCGGCCCCGCGCGGAACCCGCTGTCCGGAATCGCCAGCAGCTCGCGCACGGCCTCGCGCACCTGGCCGCCATCGGCCGGCGGGCAATACGTGGACCGCGCGATCCACCACGGCGCGTCGACGCCCCGCATCGCGACGCCCGCCCGCAGCGCGGCCAGCGCGTCGCGGTAGTCGGCCATCGCCGTGCGCGCGCGGGCATCGGCCTCGCCCTGCTGCCACAGCACCGCGGCCACCGGCCAGCGCGTGCCCTTGATGCGGTCCATCTGCGTCTGCCAGTAGCTGCGTAGCGCGCTGTTGGAGTCGGTCCATTCCGCGATCGAGCTGTTGTCGACCGCCACCACCGCCCAGACGATGGGCCGGCCCTGCCAACGTCCGCCCAGCGCCTGGTTCACTGCCGGCCAGAGGCTGCCTCCGGTGGCGGTCCCGCCTGGAACCGGCGAGCTGGCCAGCCCGCAGCCGCCCAGATGCAGCACCGGCATGGGCGGCACCGGCGCGGCGGCCGGCGGGATCGGGTCGGCGTGGTTGGCGGCGTTGGACTGGCCCATCACCACGATCACCACGGGCTGTTCGTCCTTGAACACCGTCCCGCAGTCCGGCGCCGTCACCGGCATGTCGTGGATCGCGGCGATGCGTGCCGCGAGGTCGTCCGCGGGCGTCGACGGCTTGCCGTCGCGCAGCATCGCCACGCCGGCGGCGATCATGCCGCCGCAGGACAGCAGCGCCACCGCGCCTATCGCCAGCGGGATCAGGGAATTCTTCCGTTCTTCGGTCATCGGGAGCGTCGTCAGCTGAGGGTGCGGAGCGCGCATTGTCTCCGCCGCAGGACCCACTTGGAGCTTGGGAGCGCCGGTGCCACTCGGAGCGAATGCCGAGCATGCGCAGGCGATTGAGCGGAGAGGGGCACCGGCGCTCCCAAGCGGGCGCGGTCCCCGGTCAGCTGCCTGCGGTGGCCGGCTTCGCCCCGGGCTGCCGCGCCCGATAGCGGTCGCGGATCCACCGCATCGCCGGCTGCTCCACCAGGGTCGTCAGCCCGTGCGCGAGCGCCATCGACAGCGCCATGGTCAGCGCGATGGCAACGTGGACCTCGACGCCCCAGCTTTCCATCCGGCGCAGCACGGCCCAGCCGATGTTCTCGTGGAGCAGGTACAGCGTGTACGAGATCGCCCCCAGCCACAGCAGCACCGGGTGTTCCAGCCAGGTCCACCGTCCGCGCGCCGCGCCGAACAGCACGGCGTAGAAGATCGCGGCGAGTGCCGCGAGGCCCCAGTGCTCGACGATGCCCAGCACGAGGATCGCCGCCACCGCCAACGCGCGGTCCGCGATGGAGCCCGCGTCCTGCCGCCCGAGCCGATAGACCGTCACGCCGAGCGCGAACCAGCAGATGTAGGGCAGCAGCAGCCAGCGCTGCCCCATCCAGGGCAGATCCACACCCCAGAAGGCCTTCGCCGCCGCGTAGACCAGCCGCAGCGCCAGGCAGGCGAAGAGGAAATGCCGCAGCCCCGCCGCCCCGCCGAAGCGGAAGCTCAGCAGCGCCCAGGCGTAGAACAGCAGCTCCACCTCCAGCGTCCAGTACACGCCGTCGACGTGCGCCACGCCGAAGAAGCCCTGCACCATCGTCACGTTGACCAGCAGCGCTTCCCATCCGACCGTCTTGCCGGGCAGCCCGATCGCATGGGTCAGCGCGAAGGTCAGCACGATCGCGCCCCAGTACGCCGGATACAGCCGGCTGAACCGCGACACGACGAAGTCCATCGGCCGCGCGGTGCGCTCCAGCGTCATGAAGATGACGAAACCGCTGATCATGAAGAACAGGTTGACGCCCAGGTACCCGTAGGGGAACGCGAGCAGCGGCGCCTGCGCGTGACCGAAGAGCTGGTCGTAGCGCGTCGTGTAATGGAAGAGCACCACCGCCAGCGCCGCGATGCCGCGCAGGGCATCGAGCTGCGCCAGGCGGGGTGCCGTGCTCACACCAGGACCTCGGCCGCGCCCGGATGGCTCAGGAAGCCCTGCGGGCTGGCCGTGATGCCGTAGGCGCCGGACTGGAAGACGACGACCAGGTCGCCGGGTTCCGCCTGCGCCAGGCTCATGCGCTCGCCCAGCAGGTCCAGCGGCGTGCACAGCGGCCCGACCACCGACACGCCCGCCTCGGGCTCGCCGCCGATGCGGTTGCCGATCGCGACCGGGTAGTTCTTGCGGATCACCTGGCCGAAGTTGCCCGAGGCCGCCAGGTGGTGGTGCAGCCCGCCGTCCGTGACCAGGAAGACCTGCCCCCGCGAGACCTTGCGGTCGACGACGCGGCACACATAGACGCCGGCCTCGCCGACCAGGTAACGGCCGAGCTCGACAACGATCCTGGCCTGCGGCAGCTCGACCGCCGCGCGTTCGATCAGCGCGGCCAGATTGGCCGCGATGGGCGCCAGGTCCAGGCGCTGCTCGCCAGGGAAATACGGGATGCCGAAGCCACCGCCGAGGTTCAGCACCTTCACCGGCGCCGGCGCGTCCTGGGCCAGGCGCAGCGCGAGCTCGAAGCTCTTGAGTTGCGCCTCCACGATCGCCTCGGGCCTCAGGTTCTGCGAGCCGGCGAAGAGGTGGAAGCCCTCGAAGCCGAGACCGGCCTCGCCGATGCGCGCCAGCAGTTCCGGCACCTGCTCGGCATCGACGCCGAACTGCTTCGGACCGCCGCCCATCTTCATGCCCGAGGACTTCAGCTCGAAGTCCGGATTCACGCGCACCGCCACGCGCGCCGCGTAGCCGGTCTCCGCGCACAGCGTGCGCAGCAGCTCGACCTCGCGGAACGATTCGAGGTTGATGAGGATGCCGGCGGCCAGCGCCTGCTTCAGCTCCAGCGCGCTCTTGCCGGGTCCGGCGAAGCTGATCTCGCGCGGATCGCCGCCGGCGTCCAGCGCGACCTGCAGCTCGCCCGCCGACGCCACGTCGATGCCGTCCACCAGCGTGGCCAGATGCGCCACCAGCGCCGGCATCGGGTTGGCCTTCATCGCGAAGTGCAGCTCCAGCTTCGCGGGCATCGCGGCGCGGAGTTCCTCGACGCGGCGCGTCAGCAGCGCGCGGTCGTAGGCGTAGAACGGCGTGCGGCCCACGCGGTCCGCGAGCCGCGTCAGCGGCTGCCCGCCGATCTGCAGCACGCCGTCGCGCGCGACGAACTGGTCCATGGGCGCATGTTGCGGCGCGGCCTTGACGGGCGCGGCAGTCGCGGCAGGCGGGGTCTTGTCGTCGTGGTTCACAGCAGTCACGGGGTTCTTCACTGGGCTTCCTGCTTCGCCACCCATTCGGTGCTCAGCAGCTTGCGATCGATCTTGCCGTTGGGGTTGCGCGGCAGCGGGCCGGTCTTCTCCTCGACGCCGGCGGGGATCATGTAGGCCGGCATCCGGGCCTTGCACTGGGCCAGCAGCGCCGCGCCGTCGAGCGCCTCGGCGCCGGCCGGCGGCGTCGCGATCACCTGGATCGTCTGACCCAGCGTCGGGTGGTCGACACCGAAGGCGACGCATTCGCCCACCAGCTGCGTCGCGTACAGGATCTCCTCGACCTCGGTCGGGCTGACGCGGTAACCCGAGGTCTTGATCATCTCGTCGCGCCGGCCGATGAAGTACAGGAAGCCTTCGGCGTCCATGCGCACGTTGTCGCCGGAGAACACGGCGTACTCGGGCAGCTGCAGCCCGGCCTCGCGTCCGGCCGCGCCGGGCGGCAGCAGCTTGTAGCGCTCGGCCGTCTTCTCGGCGTCGTTCCAGTAGCCCATCCCGACCAGCGCGCCGCGATGCACCAGTTCGCCGGGTTCGTCGGGCGCGCAGGGCGTGCCGTCCTCGCGCAGCACCAGGATCTCGGCGTTGGGGATCGCCTTGCCGATCGAATCGGGCCGGCGGTCGACCTCCTCCGGCGGCAGGTAGGTCGAGCGGAAGGCCTCGGTCAGGCCGTACATCAGGAAAGGCTGCGCCGACGGCACGCGCTGGCGCAGCAGGTTCAGCGTCTCGCGCGGCATGCGCCCGCCGGTGTTGGCGAAATAGCGCAGCTGCTGGTCGATCGCCGCCGGCCATTCCAGCTGCGCGAGCTGGATGTACAGCGGCGGCACGGCCGTCAGGCCGGTGATGCGGTCGCGCTCCAGCGCCTTGAGCACGTCGCGCGGCATCAGGTAGTTCAGCAGCGACACCGACGCGCCGGCGTGGAAGGCCGTCGTCAACTGGCTGAAGCCGGCGTCGAAGGACAGCGGCAGCGCGGCCAGCAGGCGGTCCTCGGGGCGGTTGCCGAGATAGCTCGCGACGCTCTTCGCGCCGGCCACCATGTTGCGGTGCGACAGCACCACGCCCTTGGGCCGGCCCGTCGAGCCCGAGGTGTAGAGGATGGCCACCATGTCGGTGTCGATGACGCGATGGGCCGTCCGGGCCGGGGCGTCCAGCAGGTCGCTGTAACGGAGCCAGCCGTCCGGCGCGGCATCGGGCGCCGGATCGACCACCACGACATGCCGCACCGACGGGCAGTCCGCCAGCACCGTCCGCAGCGACGCGAAGCGGTCGCGCGAGGTGATCAGCACGCGCACGTCGCAGTCGCGCACGATGAAGCCGACCTGCTCCGGCTTGAGGATGGGGTTGACCGGCACGAACACGCCGCCGGCGGCCGGCGCCGCGAAGCTGGCGACGACCGTCTCCAGGCGCTTGTCCAGGTAGATGCCGACGCGCTCAGCCCGTCCCAGGCCCAGCGACAGCAGCCCGTTGGCCAGCGCGCGCACCTGCGCGGCCAGTTCGGCGTAGTCCAGGGCCCGGGCGCCATCGCGCAGCGCCGGGGCCGCCGGATCGCGGTCGGCGCTGTGCCAGATCAGGTGCGCAAGCAGGTGGCTGTCGGTGGCGGCGGTCATCAAAAAAGTATCTCACGCGCCCCCGCGGCAATCCCTCACGACGCGCGCAAGATCCCCTTGGGATGAGGGGGCGCCCCGGGGGTTCCCAGAGAGGGCCACAGTTAAGATCCGCCCCGACATGAACACCCAACAACACCTGCTCGCCATCCTCGACGACGTCCTCAGCCTGGAAGGCCGCGCGAAGGACTTCACCGTCGACACCGCGCTGCTGGGCGCGATCCCGGAGCTCGACTCCATGGCGGTCGTCAGCCTGATCACCGCGCTCGAGGAACAGTTCGGCTTCGTCGTCGACGACGACGAGATCGACGGCGCCACCTTCGCCACGGTGGGCGCCCTGCTCGCCTTCGTGAACGGCAAGCTCGCCGCCTGACGCGCGCCGCGACCGCCGCGTCCCCGTCCCCATGGCCGCCGCCGACAAGCCCGCCCCGACCTCCACGCTGTTCTTCCTGGAGGACGGCGCCGGCGGCCAGCGGCTGTGCGTCCATTACCCTGCGTCCTCCGCCGCGGCGGCGCCGCGCGGCCAGATCCTGCTCCTGCCGCCCTTCGCGGAGGAGATGAACAAGTCCCGCCGCATGACCGCCCTCGCCGCGCGCGCGTTCGCCGCCGCCGGCTTCGAGGTGCTGACGATCGACCTGCTCGGCTGCGGCGACAGCAGCGGCGACTTCGGCGACGCCGCCTGGGCCCGCTGGTCGGACGACGTCCGGCTGGCCGTCGGCTGGCTCGACGCCCGCGCCGTGCCCGGTCCCGACGGCGTCAAGGCGCCGCTGTGGCTGTGGGGCCTGCGCGCCGGCGCGCTGCTGGCGCCCGCGGCCTTCGACCTCGCCATCGATCGCCCGCTGCACCTGCTGCTGTGGCAGCCGCTGACGGCGGGCAAGCTCCAGCTTCAACAGTTCATGCGCCTGCGCGTCGCGGCCGACCTGATCGGCGGCCAGGCCAAGGGCGCCGTGCAGGCGATGCGCGACCAGCTCGCCCGCGGCGAGTCCGTCGAGATCGCCGGCTACCTGCTCGCGCCCGCGCTGGCCGAAGGCCTGGAATCCGCGCAACTGAAGCCGTCGGCGCGCGTGCGCCGCGTCGCGTGGCTGGAACTCTCGCCGCGCGAGGACGCCACGCTCACGCCGGCCGCGACGATGGCCGTCGAAGCCTGGACCGCCCAGGGCGCCGAAGTGCGCGCCGCGGTCTGCCAGGGCCCGTCCTTCTGGGCGGCCACCGAGATCGAGGAAGCACCGCGGTTGATCGAAGCGAGCCTCGCCGCGCTGACCGCCGACGCCGACTTCGCGACCCGGGCGGTCGAGGCGGTGAGCGCATGAACGCGCCGGACACCATCAAGCCCGCGCATCGCGACAGCGTGCTGCGCATCGACTGCGACGGCCAGGCGCTGGTGGGGCTGCTGAGCGAGCCCGCATTCGCGTCGGCGTCAGCGTCAGCGTCGGCATCCGTATCCGCCTCGGCGTCCGTCTCCGCTGCGATGGCAAGACCTGCCCCCGGCACGGGCGTGCTGCTCATCGTCGGCGGCCCGCAATACCGCGTGGGCAGCCACCGCCAGTTCACGCTGCTGGGCCGCTCGCTGGCCGCCGCCGGCGTGCCCTGTCTGCGGCTGGACTACCGGGGCATGGGCGACGCGCAAGGCGATCAGCGCGACTTCGAGCAGGTCGACGCCGACATCGCCGCCGCGATCGACGCCTGGCAGCGCGAGCACCCCTCGCTCCAACGCGTGGTGCTCTGGGGCCTTTGCGACGCCGCCTCCGCCGCGCTGCTGTACGTCCATCGCCGCCGCGACCCGCGCGTCGCCGGCCTGTGCCTGGCCAATCCCTGGGTCCGCACCGCGACCAGCCTGGCGCGCGCGCAGGTCAAGCACTACTACCTCGACCGGCTGCGCCAGCCGGCGTTCTGGCGCAAGCTGCTCAGCGGCCGCGTGGGCCTGGGCGCCGTGCGCGAACTGCTGGGCAAGCTCGCGCAGAGCCGCGCGACCTCGGCCTCCGCCAACGCTGCGAATGCTGCAAAGGCTGCGGGCGGCGCATCCGCCGCGCGCGCCGCGGACACGCGTCACTACACCGAGCAGATGGCCGACGGCCTGCGCGCGTTCGGCGGCCCGGTGCTGCTGATCCTGTCGGGCAAGGACGTCTGCGCCAATGAATTCCTGGACCGCTGCCGCGACGGCGGCCCCGCCTGGCAGGGCCTGCTGGACCGCCCCGGCGTGCGCCGCGAAGATCTGCCCGACGCGGACCATACTTTCTCGACCGCCGCCTGGCGCGCCCACGTCGAACGGCTGACCGCCGCTTTCGTGCGCGGCGTGCCGGCCGCCGCCTGACCGCCTGACCGGTACACCCGGCCTCACCGGAGCTCCGCCATGTCCGTCCCGTCTTCCCTCCGTCCCGGCGCCCGCTGGCGCACCCTCGCGCTGGCGCTCGCCGGCGCCGTCGCCGCCCACGCCGCCGTCGCGCAGGGCGTCGGCTGCGGCGGCCTGGCCGCCAGTTACGGCCCCTTCGACTACCGCCAGTACAAGGACGCGCCGCAGATCGATCCGGTGACGCAGCAGATGTCGCCGCTGCAGATGGTCGAGGGCGCCCACTTCATCGACACCTGCGAGGCGCTGGTCAAGTGCAAGCGCGGCACCATCGGCAGCGACATCGACTACACGCTGCGCGCCTTCCCCAACCACCATCGCGCGCTGGTGGCGATGATGCTGTACGGCGACCGCGTCAAGCGCGACCAGCCGCCGGACGCGCTGTTCACCGTCGACTGCTACTTCAAGCGCGCCATCGCGTGGAAGGCCGACGACGTCATCGTGCGCCTGATCTACGCCGGCTTCCTCAACGGCAAGGGCAAGACCGGGCCCGCCAAGGAGCAGCTGGACGCCGCGAACAAGCTGGCCTCGGCCGGCGACAACGCGTTCTCGGTCTACAACGTCGGCATGGTCGCCATGGACCTCAACGAGGTCGACATGGCCGTCGAGGCCGCGCGTCGGGCCTACGGCGCCGGCATGACCCACCCGATCCTGCGTCAGCGCCTGATCGCGATCAACCGCTGGCCCGCCGACATCCGGATGCCGGGCGAGGCCGCCTCGGCCCCCGAGTCCTCCCCCGCGTCGGCACCCACGGGATCGGCCCAGGCGGCGCCTGCGGCATCGACCGCCTCGGCGCCTGAATCGGCCGCACCGGCGGCGCCGTCGACACCGGCCGTCGGCCATTGACCGGGAGGCCGCCGACTTGACTCCGCCGCCCACCCTGCCCGCGCCGCGGCTGCCGGTCATCGGCTGGCGCACCTTCGCGGGCGCCGCGCACGTCGACCAGCACAGCCTGCTCGACCACCCGCGCCATCTGCCCACCACCAGCGGCCGCGCGGCGATCCTGCTGGCGCTGGAGTGCCTGGACGTCGGTCCCGGCGACCTGGTGCTGCTGCCGACCTATCACTGCCCGACCATGGTCTCGCCGGTGAAGACGCTGGGCGCGGATGCGGCCTTCTATCCCATCGACGAGCACGGCGCGCCGCGCCTGGACTGGCTGTCGACCCATGCGCCGGCCAGCACCAAGGCGCTGCTGGTGCCGCATTACTTCGGGCTGCCGCAGCCGATGGAAGCGGTGCGCGCCTGGTGCGACGCGCGCGGCATCGCGCTGATCGAGGACTGCGCCCATGCGATGTTCGGTCGCGCCGGGTCGCGGGCGATCGGTGCGTGGGGCGACGTCGCCATCGCCAGCCTGACCAAGTTCTTCCCGACGCCCGAGGGCGGCATCCTCGCGCTCAACCACGCCGGGCTGACGATGCCGGCGTTGACGCCGGCCTCGCGGATCGACCAGATCAAGGCGGGGTCCGACATCCTGCACATGGGCGCCGCGCACGACCGCCTGACCGGCCTGAACCGGCTGATCCGCGGCGCGTTCGCGCTCAAGAGCCTGCTGCGCCAGCTGGTGCGCGGCGGGTCCGGCTCAGGCGCCGGAGCGGGCGGCAAGACCGCGGCGCCGAGCCGCCACGGCGAGCTCGACGAGGCCGAGGAGATCGACGCCAACATGGCGCTGATCGACCTGCCGCTGTCGCACCGCGCGCTGACGCACGCCAGCGGCTGGATCTCGCGGCGGGTGCCGCGGCGTCGCATCGTCGAGGCGCGCCGGCACCACTACGCCTTCTTCACCGAGGCTTTCTCGGGGCGCGACGGCGTCCGTCCGCTGCTGCCGGCGCTGCCGGCGGACTGCGCGCCCTACGTCTTCCCGCTGTGGGTGCGCACGCCCGATCCGGGCTACGCGGAGATGCGCAGGCTCGGCGTGCCGGTGTCGCGCTGGGACCGGCTCTGGCCCGGCGTGCCGGCGCTGCCCGGCGACGCCGGCAAGTCGTGGTCGCACCACGTGCTGCAGCTCGCCTGCCACCAGGACCTCACCGACGCCGACCTGCGCCGCATCGTCGAGCAGGTCGAGCGCCTCTTCATCACGTCGCCCGAGACGACGCTCGAGACGACGCCCGCTGCTTCGCCCCCCGTTGCGTCCGCGCCCTGAGAGCCAGCGATGCGACGCGTGCTCATGGTCTCCTTCCAGTTCCCGCCGATGGCGGGCACCAGCGGCGTGCAGCGCGCGCTGCGCTTCGCGCAGCAGCTGCCCGCGCTGGGCTGGTCGACCAGCGTCCTGACCGCGCATCCGCGCGTGCACGCGCAGACCGGCACGGACCTGGTCGACGAGATCCCGACTGACCTGGTCGTGCGTCGCGCCTTCGCGCTGGACGCCGCGCGGCACCTGTCGATCGTGGGCCGGTATCCGGGGTTCCTCGCGCGGCCGGACCGCTGGCACAGCTGGCTGCTCGGCGCCGTGCCGGCCGGACTCAAGCTGATCCGCGAGACCCGGCCCGACGCGATCTGGAGCACCTACCCGATCCCGACCGCGCACCTCGTGGGCTACTGGCTCTCGCGGCTCAGCGGCCTGCCCTGGGTGGCCGACTTCCGCGACCCGATGGCGCATGACGGCTACCCCGCCGATCCGGTGTTGTGGCAGAGCTTCGCGGCGGTGGAGCGCAAGGTCTTCGCGCGCGCGTCGCGCTTCACCTTCACGACGCCCGGCGCTGCGCGCCTTTATGCGAAGCGATTTCCCGCCGCCGCCGATCGGATCCGCGTGATCGAGAACGGCTACAGCGAGGACGCGTTCCGGCAGGCCGAGCGTCACGTGAACGGCGGCGTGAATGGCGACGCTCACGGCAGCGCGGGCGTCGACTCGAACCGCACGTCCAGCACCGCCTCGCGCGGCCCGCGCGTGCTGCTGCACAGCGGCGTCATCTATCCCGACTGGCGCAGTCCGGTGCGGCTGTTCGAGGCGCTCGCGGCCGCCAAGGCCTCGGGGCGTATCGACGCCTCGCGCTTGAAGCTGCGGCTGCGCGCGACCGCGCACGACGACTTCGTGCGCGAGCTGGCCGCGCGCCTGGGCGTGGCCGATCTGGTCGAGATCGCGCCGACGATCCCCTACGCCGAGGCGCTCGCCGAGATGCTCCGCGCCGACGGACTGCTGCTACTGCAGTCCAACGACTGCAACGACCAGATCCCCGCCAAGGCTTACGAATACCTGCGCGCGCGCCGGCCCGTGCTCACGCTGGCCGATCCGGCCGGCGACACCGCGCAGCTGATGCGCCGCGCCGGCCTGCCGCACAACGCGGCGCTGGAAGACGGCCCCGGCGTCGCCGCCGTGCTGGACCGCTTCCTCGACGACCTGTTCCACGACCGCGCCGCGCTGCCCGCGCCGCCGGCCATCGCCGCCGCCTCGCGCGAGTCCCGCACCGGCGAACTCGCCCGCGTGCTCGACGAGGCTTGCGCCCCCCGGATGCCTACCGCCGAGGCCCACCCATGACCCCGACGCCCATGACTTCCCCGCCCGCCAGCAACGCCTCCAGCACGTCGCCTTCCAGCGCCTCGCTGCGCTGGACCCTGATCCCGCTGCCCGACGCGGCCGCCTTCGCGCCGCATGCCGCGGCGTGGGACGCGCTGCAGGCGCGGGTCGCCGGCCTGCCCTTCCTGGAGAGCGCCTTCCTCGCACCGCTGTTGACCGTCTTCGGCACCGGCCGCGAACGTCTGGCGCTGCTGGGCGACGCGAAGGCGCCGCACGCCGCCGCGATCGTGACGCCCGCCGGCACCGCGCAATGGACCACCTTCCAGCCGTCGCAGCTGCCGCTGGGCGCCTGGCTGAGCGCGGGCGGCGAGCCGCTGGAGCCTTTGGCCGAGGGCCTGCTGCGCGCACTGCCGCTGCCCGCGCTGGCGCTGGGCCTGACGCAGATCGACAGCCTGTTCCATCCCCGCCCTGCCGATGGCGCGCGCTGGCGCGGCCAGGACTACATCGACACCGCGTGGGTCGACCTGACCGGCGACTTCGAGACCTACTGGGAAGCGCGCGGCAAGAACCTGCGCACCAACCTGAAGAAGCAGCAGAAGAAGCTGGACGCCGCCGGCACCGTCACGCGGCTGGAATGCCTGACCCGCCCCGAGGACGTCGCCCCCGCGCTGACGAACTACGGCCGGCTCGAAGCGAGCGGCTGGAAGGGTTCGGAGGGCACCGCGATCGCGCCGGGCCATCCGCAGTACGAGTTCTATCGCGCGATGCTGGAAGCCTTCGCGCGCGCCGGCCGGGTGCGGCTGTACCAGTACTGGTTCGACGACGCCGTCGTCGCGATGGACCTGTGCATCGAGTCCGGCGGCAAGATCGTGATCCTGAAGACCGCCTACGACGAGGCGCACAAGGCCGTGTCGCCGTCGACGCTGATGCGCCAGCTGCAGTTCCAGCAGCTGTTCGACGCGGCGGCCGCGGGCGGCCCGATCCGCCGCATCGAGTTTTACGGCAAGGTCATGGAGTGGCACACGCGCTGGACCGCCGACGCGCGGCCGGTCTATCACGGCACGCTGTACCGCTGGGGCTGGGTGCCGGCGCTCAAGCGACTGCTGCGCGGCGGCGGCGCCAAGCCGGCCGGGGACGCTGCCGCCGAGGCAGCCGGTGGTGCGGCCGGTGGCGCTGTCGGTGGTGCCACCCCGGCCGCCGATGCCGCCGCCAAGAAGGAAGAAGCCCCGGCATGAGCAAGAGCCCGTCCGTGCGCGGCGCGCTGGCCTGGTCCTTCGGCGAGCGCTACCTGAGCCTGCTGATCACCATCCCGACGACGATGATCCTGGCCCGGCTGCTGACGCCGACGCAGGTGGGCGTGTATTCGCTCTGCGCGGTGGTCACCAACCTGGCGTCCATCCTGCGCGATTTCGGCGTCAGCGAGTACCTGATCCAGGAACGCGAGCTCGACCGCGAGAAGCTGCGCAGCGCCTTCACCATCACGCTGCTGATGGCCTGGAGCATCGCGCTGGTGACGCTGGGCGGCCGCTTCCTGCTGGCCGACTGGTACCACGAGCCGCTGCTGGCCGACCTGCTGCTGGTGCTGAGCCTCAACTTCGTGATGCTGCCGCTGGCCTCGCCGTCCTTCGCGCTGCTCAACCGCGAGATGGCCTTCCACAAGGTCTTCATGGTGCAGGTCAGCGCCAACGCCGCCAACTCGGCGACCAGCATCGCGCTGGCCTGGACCGGCCACGGCGCGATGAGCCTGGCCTGGGGACCGGTGGCCGGCATCGCGGTGCAGGTGGCCATCCTCGTCTGGCTGCGCCCGCGCGACGCGCTGCTGATGCCGCGCCTGCGCGGCGCCGGCCGGCAGCTGCGTTTCGGCGCGATGTTCACCGGCTCGCGGCTCGTGGAATCGGGCTCGCGCAACGGGCATGAGCTGATCATCGGCAAGGTCTTCGGTTTCACCTCGCTGGGCCTGTTCAGCCGCGCGACGGGGCTGATCGACCTGCTCGGACAGACGGTGAGTTCGGCCATCCTGCGCGTGGCGACGCCCGCGCTGGCCGCGGATCATCGCGCCGGGCACAGCCTGGTCGGCCCGTATGCGAAGGGCACCGCCATCTTCACCGGCATCGCCTGGCCCTTCATGGGCGGCGTGGCGCTGATGTCGGGCGACATCATCGCGCTGCTGTTCGGCGCCCAGTGGCATGAGGCCGCGCCGCTGGCCACGCTGCTGGCGCTGGCCGGCCTGCCCTACGCGCTGGTCATGCTCGGCCCCAACGCGCTGGCCGCCACGGGCCAGATCCGCCGCCGGCTGTCGGTGGCGCTCTGGTACGGACCGACCCACCTGATCTGCGTGGGCATCGCCTCGTTCTGGAACCTCTACGCCGTCGCGAGCGTGTTCGTGATCGGCAACCTGGTGCAGGTCGCGATGTACACGCGCCACCTGACCGAGGTGCTGAAGGCGACGCCGCGCGAGCTGTTCGCGCCTAGCTGGGTCAGCGTGCAGCTGACGCTGGGCTGCTGCGCCGGCCTTGGCCTGGCGCAACTGGCCAGCTACGAGCTGGGCCTGCCGCTGATCCCGCGCATCGCCCTGTGCGTGGTGGCCGGCGCCTGCGCCTGGCTGGGCTGCGCCGCGCTGTTGCGGCATCCGGCGATGACCGAAGTCCGCCGAGCCCTCACCCACTTGCGGAGCCGCCATGCCTGAGTCGACCCCTTCCCGGGCCCCGGCCTCCGCGTCCACTGCGACCGCAACGACCGCAACGACTGCGGCGACTGCGGCGACCGCGTCCCCCTCGACGACCGCGGGGACGGTTGCCACCGTCCCGCTCGCCGCCGCTGCGCCGGTCCGGCCCGGCGAGGTCCTGCGCTGGGCGATGTTCCGCGCGTTGGAGCGCCTCAGCGACCTACGCGGGAACAACACGCTGGGCGCGTTCTCGGTGACGCCTGCGGACGCGTCGGGCCCGGCGCTGTGGTTCTACGTGACCACGATCGGCGAGCTCAACGCGGTCGCGCCGATGATCGAATGGCTGATCGCGCAGCGGCCCGATCTGCGGCCGGTGCTGATCACCGAGCACCCGCACTACCGAGACGCCTATCTGGCGCGGCTGCCGCAGGCGGTGGTCTGCACCAGCCGCGGCCACAGCGCCGACGCGGCCCGCCTGGCGCGCCTGCTGCCGCCGGCGATGCTGGCGGTGGCGGAGATCCCCTGCCTGCCGTCGGAGGCGCCCTGCCGCTTCTCCTACGCCTTCCTGCGCGAGGCCCGCCGCCACCACGCCGCGACGCTGATGCTCAACGGCTGGCTATACCACTACGACCCGCCGGCGCGGCTGGACCAGTTGGAGCGCCGGCTGCTGGAGCGCGATTTCCTGAACGCCTTCGACGTGCTGTGCGTGCAGGACGCCGAGACCGCGCGGCAGCTGGAGGCGCGCGGCGCGGCGCGCGAGCGGCTGCAGGTGACGGGCAACATGAAATTCGACGCGATGCGCCGTGCCGACTGGGGTGTCGAGCAGGCCACGCGCAGCCCGCGGCTGCTGGGGCATCTGCTCGCGTCGGCAAGGCCCATCGTGGTCGGCGGCTGCGTGACCGAGCTGCCCGAGCAGCGTCAGGTGCTGGGCGCCTTCGAGCGGCTGCGTCGCACGCATCCCGACGCGCTGCTGATCCTGGCGCCGCGCCATCCGGAGAACCTCGAACGGATGGGCGAGCTGCTGGCGCAACTGGGCGAAGCCGGACTGCGCGTCACGCGGCGCTCGCAGATCGAGGACGCGCCGCTGGCGGCCGAGGTGCAGTGCCTGGTGCTGGACACGGTCGGCGAGCTGCGGGACTTCTATGCAGCCGCGACGGTCGCGCATGTGGGCGTCGACCACAACGTGCTGGAACCGCTGGGACTGAACAAGCCGCTGACGATACGCGGCGGCTGGGACACGACCTATCCGTCGTATCCGGTCTACCGGCTGCTGCGCGATCGCGGCGTGCTGCACGAGTGCGACGACGAGGCCTCGATGTGCGAGTACTGGCTGGCCGCGATCGAAGGCGCACCGCGCATCGCCGAGGATCTGCGGCGTACCGAAGAGGCGCTGGCGTCGATGCGGGGCTCCGTCGCGCGGCACCAGGCCGCCTGCGCGCCCAGAATCGGACGCTGAGCACATCCAAGAGCCCCTCTCCCGCACTGCGGGAGAGGGAGCAAGAGGGGTCAGTCCTTGTGCACTGACGCCGCCGTCAAAGCATCACGCGTCGCTTCCAGCAGCGTGCGGCCGTTCACCGCGTCGGGCTCCAGGTGGTTGCCCTCCGCCCATTCATTCCACGCGTTGATGAACACCACCTGCCGCTGCGGCGGCTGATGCTGGCGCGTCCACGCGAGCGCCGCCTCCAGCCAGCGCCGATACCGCTGCGGCGTGTTGTTCATCAGGATGGTCGCGCCGCCGCTGGACCGCCTCGCGCTGTTGTCGAAGCCGGGGCTGACGCAGCGCAGGAACGGATAGTTCGGCGCGGGCTTGGCCAGCACGCCGTCGACCATGCGGTCGTAGTCGAAGAAGTTGTGCTCGCCGTAGGCCTTGGGCAGGAAACCGAGCTTCATCGCCAGCCGCGATTTCCAGCCGGTGAAGTGCTTGCCGCCCAGCTTGCGCCAGTCGGGCGCGAATTCGATCGACAGGTCCAGTCCGACCTCGCGCGGATCCGCGCCGGAGCCGCTGCCGCTCCATTCGAACTGCGCCAGCGTCAACTCTCCGACGCCCTCCTCGCGCGCGATGCGACGCCAGGTCGCCAGCGTGCGCTGCGGATCCGGCAGGTGATCGACCTTGTAGACGATGAACAGCGGCCTGCCGTCGATGCGGATATAGCGCGGATCGCGGAAGTGCGGCAGCAGCGTGCGGATGTGGGCCTCGTCGTCCTCGTCCGAGTAGCGCTGCTCGATCAGCATCTCGCGGTCCTTGCCGTTCCACGCGCGGGTCCAGTTCTCGTTGGCCCAGGCCAGGCAGTACGGGAAGTCGGGCTCGCCGCTGGCGAGGATCTCCTCGACGGGGCGCTCCATCAGGCGCTCGCCGTTGAACCAGTAGTGGTAGTAGCAGAAGCCGCCGATGCCGTGCTCGCGCGCCAGCTCGGCCTGCGCGGCGCGGGCTTCCGGCAGGCGCAGGTCGTAGAAGCCCAGCTCGCCCGGCAGGCGCGGCTGGTAGTGCCCTTCGTACAGCGGCTTGGCCTTGGCGACGTTGCGCCACTCGGTGAAGCCCTTGCCCCACCAGGCGTCGTTCTGGCGGAACGGATGGAACTGCGGCAGCACGATGGCGATGGCCAGCGGATCGTCCGGCGATGACGCCGGCATGGACGACGGCTCCGGGGACTGCACCGACGATGTCATCGTCGACGGCACGGCGTCCGCGCGGTCCGGCGGGGCGAGGGAATCGGGCGTCATGCGGTTCATCGGGAAACGGCTCGAGAAACGGCTTGGGCGTCGGCTTGGGGGGCGTCAACCTGGGAAGCGGAGGCCAACAGCGCCTCGCGCCATTGGGCGGCGATGGCGCGCGTGGAGTAGTCGCGCTCGATGACGGGCATCGCGGCGCGGGCACGGGCGGCCAACGGGGTCGGATCGGCGATGTGCTCGGCCAGGCGGTCCCAGTCGTCCAGCGCGCAATGCGCGCGCCAGGGCTGGTAGTCGGGCAAGGGATCGGCCATCACCGGCACGCCCTGGGCCAGCGCCAGCAGCATGCGGTTGTTGCTCTTGGCCATCGTGAAGGCGGTCATGCGGGCGGGCAGCAGCACCAGGTCCTGCTCGCCGAGCAGCGACAGGAAATGCAGCCGGTCCCAGGGCCGGTAACGATGCGGGAAAGCGGCCCGGCCAAGCAGCTCGCGGTAGCGCTGCTCGGAGTTGCTGATGACCGTCAGCCGCAGCGGCTGGCGCCGCGCGGCGGCCTCCAGCAGCGGCAGCAGCGGTTCGAGTTCGGCCATGCCGCCCGTCGCATACGCGCTGCCGTGATTGCCGAACCACACCAGCTGCCGGGCGACACGGCGTTGCGCGCGGTGCTCGCGCAGCTCGCGCCAGGCGCGCCATTGCCCGGCCCAGCGGCCGGGGTGCATGCGGTGCGGCCAGGATTCGAAGTCGCGCGCGGCGGCCGGCGTCTCGACCGGATCGCCGACGACGCGCACCGGCGCGGCGGCGCGCAGATCCGGCGGCAGTTCCGCTTCCAGCAGCGGCTTCAGGCCGGGCGAGGACACGGTGAACAGCGCGAAGAGCGGCAGCGCCTCGCGGTAGGCAATCAGGAGTTCGGCCCGGGCGGGATCGCCGGACTCGTTCAGGAAGTAGTTGTCGAAGCTGTCCAGCACCAGGCGGACGCCGCGATCGCGGGCCGCGGCCAGTCGCCGTGCCCGCTCGCGCAAGGCGGCGGGCGAGCCGGCGTCGAGCAGCCATTTCGCCTGGACCACGAGCACGCCGTCACCGGGCAGCGGCTGGGCGTCGGACGCCGGATCCAGCACGCGCGACACGAGACCCGAGCGGCGCAGTTCGCGGCTCGGCATCAGGCAACGCAGGCGCACGCCGGCATAGGCCGGGTTCAGCGCGTGAGGCATCCAGTGAATCTGCAAACCGGCTCCAGCGCCCGCCTCCGACAGCGGGCAGGCCGCGATTGTGCGGCATGGTCGCAAGCCTCCCCCCGAAGGCGGCCCTCCAAGTGGGTGGGGTCGGGGACGGGCGTGCCGACGCATTTCCACGCCAGAATCCGGCGGGGGCGCTCCACGCTGCGTGGCGCCCCCTTTTCCTGTCTCACTGCCTCACCGCTTCATTGCCTCACTGCCTCCTGGCCGCATCGCCGGTCCGTACACAACGATGACGACGAGCACCGCCACTTTCCTCTCCACGGGCCAACCGGTGCTGCCGGGCCTGCCCGCCGACGCCCCGGCCGCGCAACGCGACGCGGCGTGGCAGACGCTGCTGTCGGCGAGCCATCCCGCACCGGCGCTGGCCCAGGTGGGCGGACGCTTCTCGGTGGCGTGGCGCCAGCCCGGCGGACGCACGCTGCTGGCGACGGACCGCTTCGGCATCGAGCCGCTGTGCTACCGCATCGTCGGCCATGAACTGCAGTTCGCGACCCGTGCGGACGACCTGGCCGGCGACGACGTCGACCTGGACCCGCAGGCGCTGTTCGACTACCTCTACTTCCACGTGATCCCGTCCCCGCGGACGGTGTTCCGCAACATCTTCCGGCTGCCGCCGGGACACGTGGCGATCTTCGAGCGCGGCGAGCTGCGCGTGATGCCCTACTGGACGCCGACCTTCCGCGCCGATCCGGCACCGAAGCTCGAAGACCTGAAGGTCGAGTTCAAGGAGATCCTGCAGCGCTCCGTGCAGCGCGCCATGCACGCGCCGGACGCCGCCTGCTTCCTGAGCGGCGGCACGGACAGCTCGACGGTCGCGGGCATGCTGAGCCGCGTCGCGGGGCGGCCGGCGGACACCTATTCGATCGGCTTCGAGGCCGAGGGCTACGACGAGATGGCCTTCGCGCGCATCGCGGCCAAGCACTTCGGCGCCCGGCACCACGAGTACTACGTGACGCCCAAGGACCTGGTCGACGGGATCGCGAAGGTCGCGACCCACTACGACCAGCCCTTCGGCAACAGCTCGGCGCTGCCGGCCTACTACTGCGCCCGCCGCGCCTACGACAACGGCGTGCGGCACCTGCTGGCCGGCGACGGCGGGGACGAGCTCTTCGGCGGCAACACGCGGTATGCGAAGCAGACGGTGTTCTCCTGGTACGACAACGTGCCGGGGCCGCTGCGGGACTTCGTGCTGCAGCCGGTGTTCGGTTCGCCGATCGGCAAGCTGCCGCTGCTGAAGAAGGGCGCGAGCTACATCGATCAGGCGCGCGTGCCCATGCCCGACCGGCTGCAGAGCTACAACCTGCTGACGCGGCTGGGCATGGCCGACGTGCTGGAGACTGATTTCCTGCGCCGTGTGGACCCGCTGGGGCCGCAGAAGCAGCAGCGCCAGGTGTGGGGCGGCTTGAAGTCCGGCAAGCTGGTCGACCGGATGCTGGCCTTCGACTGGCGCTACACGCTGGCCGACACCGACCTGCCCAAGGTCGTGGGCACGACGCGGCTGGCGGGCACCTCGGTCGGCTTCCCGATGCTGGACGACGAGCTGCTGGCCTTCTCCGAGCGACTGCCGGCGGACTACAAGCTCAAGGGCCTGCAGCTGCGCTGGTTCTTCAAGGAGGCGCTGCGCGGCTTCCTGCCCGACGAGATCATCGTCAAGAAGAAGCAAGGCTTCGGCCTGCCCTTCGGCGTCTGGGCCACGCGCGACGCCAACCTGCGCGCGCTGGCGGAGGACTCGCTGGGCAGCCTGTCCACGCGCGGCATCGTCCGGCCGCCGTTCATCCAGAGCCTGCTCAAGGAGCGGCTGCCGGAACACCCCGGGTACTACGGCGAGATGGTGTGGATCCTGATGATGCTGGAGCAGTGGCTCAGAGGGCGGCGGCCGAACTACCGGGTGTGAGCCCACCGACCTTCGGCCCCGCCAGACATCAAGACAGCAGCACGGGGAACTCAGCGTTCTGCCCCGCCAGAATGTGTTGCGGGGACTCGTCGTGGTCGCCTCGAAAGTCCGCGAGGGGATCGAGCGAGAGCAGCCAATCCGCTGCACGCTGGTTCTCGAAGGCGAATCCGAGCTCACGCCAGAGAATGCCCCGAGCCACCAATCGGCTGAGGGCCGATTCGATGTCTTCATCTGAACGCTCCGGGTCTTGCGGCGAACCGAGCAACATCTCCATGATCGCGGCGATGCGTCGACGGCACCACGTGGCGTGTGGCGAGAAGCGTGGCCCGGTTTCTGCCATCACGCGCAACAACGCCAGCTCCAGATCGGTGAGCGACCGAAGCTTCGCGACAAATTCCTCTTTGCCCTCTGCAGCGCGATCGGCGACCAGCAACTGGAACAGCTGATCGACCGCACCTTCCGACCGGATATCGGTCCGTCCCAACCGCTTGCAGACATCCATCAGGTCGCGAGGCCGATACAACAGCAGCTCGAAGCCCTTCACCATCAGCTCGGGGTCAAGCCGCAGCAGTCCCGGCAACTTGCCCTTGAGCCAGAAGACGAACTCGGTGCCGAGGCAGGGCAACTCCATCACCGTGGCGTCGAAGAAGGCCTCCTCCTTGGAGGACATCAGCTTCCTCAGCTTGTGCGCATGCGATCCGGTCGCCACGACACGAACGCCGGCTCCCCGCCCGATGTTCAAGTAGTCGGAACAGCGCATGAGGGCAAAGAGTACGTGACGCCCGTGCTCGGTAGCCTGGCTGCGCTGCACTTCGTCGATGACGATGACCAGGCGCTTTCCGGCCTTCTGCGAGAGCGCCTTGAGCAGGTCGAGAACGCCGTCCGTGTACACCGCCTGGGCTTGGGCCACATTCATTTCCAGCCCTCCTAACCGAACGTTCGTCAGCCCGAGGCTGCGTGCCGCGCGCAGCACCAAGCCATCGAAGCGCTGCAATTCCGTCCTCAGCGCATGCAGGATCGCTTGGCCAGGCTCGGCATTCCGGTAAGCCGCGAGATCAATCTGGACGACGTGCACGTCGTGCTCGCTACGCAGCGCAGGCATCAGATCCTCGCGGACGAAGGTACTCTTGCCGGTACGACGCGGACCGGTGAGCAACAGCCCGGACTCGCGAGGGCGTGACATCAGATCGTTCGCGATATGCGACGCGAGCTGCCGACGCGGAAAGATCAGTCCCGCATCGACCCGGTCAAGATCGGAGGACTCCAGAACACGTTGACCGATCGGGGACGACATTTGAAGCATGAATCACCTCCTGACCACCAAGACTTGGCGCGCGGTTCACGCCGCCTCGACCGCACGCTGTTCATGCCCGAACAGCCTCGACAGATCCATCTCCCTGAGCCAGCCGACATGCCGGGCGTCCTCGATGACGTAGATGCGGCGGTGCCACAGCAGTTCCAGCTCCGCGAGTCGTGCCAGCGTGGCGTCGACGCCCTGCATGCTGAAGTCGGGGCGGATGGCCGTCTCGCCCATGAGGGCCAGCAACTGCATCACCCGCTCATGGGAACGCGAGAAGTGCGGCGCGAACTGGTGGCCCATCTCGGCCTTCAGCACGAGGAACGCGGTGCTGAGCGGCCCCGCCGAGATCAGACGCTCCGCAAAGATCCGCTTGTCGCGAGCCAGCGAAGCGTCGACCTTCTCGAACAACGAGCGATCGGCCTCCTCCGCATCAGGGAGATGCGCTCCTCGCGACGCGTCGCACACGTCGATGAAATCCTCCACTCGATGGAACAGGCGTTCGAACGCCTGCGCCATGACCGGCAGGCCGGGGCGCGCGTTCTCCGGCCAGAGCGCGCGCTGCCACTGGAGGAAGTCCTCCCCCATCACCGGCAACGCCCGCGTCCTCGCGCAGAGGAAGGGCTCCTGCTTCTCGCGCACCATGTGCTCGAGCTTGTGCGCGTGCGAACCCGTCGCCAGGAATCGGAAACCCGGGCCCGGCGTCAGCAGCAGGGCGTCGCGCGCGGCCTTCAGTCCATGGAGTGCCACACGCCCCAGCTCCGTCGTCTGCAGACGATGGGCCTCGTCGACCACCAGCACGACACGTCGCCCGGAGAGCTGCGTCAGTCGCCGCAGCGAGGTCGTGAGGGACTCGACCCGGCCGGCGTTGATCTGTTCCAGGCTGATCTCCACGCCGCACAGCCGCACGCCCTTCAGCCCGATGCGCCTGGCCATCCGGACCAGCAGTCCGTCGAAGGCGTCCAGTGCCAGCGCCAGCGCTCGATAGATCGCCAGGCCGGGGTCCATCTTCTGGTCGTCCCAGAGATCGACGTAGATCACGAGCGCTTCGTGTTCGCGCTCCAGCGCGGCGACCAGATCGCCGCGGACGAAAGTCGTCTTGCCCGTGCGGCGCGGTCCGGTCAGGAACAGGCCCGACTTGAAGCTCTCGGACATGAGCTCGCCGGCCACGGTCGACGCGAGGACAGAACGATGGAACAGGCGCGACGGTGCGCTCAGGTCCTCGTTGGATGCGATGGACGACGTGCGATTCGGAACGTTTTCAACTTGCAGCATGGAACACCTCCAGACCACAAATTCTTAGCCCGTCCGAACACGTCGAATTTCAGCGGAGCCGGCGAAACGGGGTCAGTCGTTGCGCCGCGCCCACGAACCGGCGGGAATCTTTTGGGGGTGTTTGTCGACCGACATCCGAAGTTCCATCCCTAGAACTTTGGCGTCCGGAAGCGGTGATTTTCGGCGGCAATTGCAGCGGCATCCGAAGATGCCAGGCGCTGTCAGACGACGGCTGCGGGTCCGCCAATGCGCGCGTTGCGCATCATCCGCGCCGCAAACATCGCGGTGGAGTTGCCCCACGGCGTGTACCGCGGCAGCTGGAACGGATCGGCGCCCGGCAGCGCCACACCCGGCGAGGTGCTGACCGCCGCCTCGAAGCCGAGCTCCCGCAGCATCGCCGGATGTCCGGCGTCGTAGTCGCGCACCGGCCGGCCGTTCGGGTAGGCAAAGCTGCGCACCGGGCGCCCCAGCAGCGCCGCGAGGTGATCGCGACCCGCCTGCACCTGCGCACGCGCACCGTCGAGCGAGAGCGTCGTCAGCACCGTGTGGTCCACCGTGTGTCCGCCGATCTCATGGCCCGCGTCGGCCAGATGCCGGAGCTGCGCATCGGTGAGCATCAGATCGTCCGGCAGCGCGCCGACCGGCTGCGCCGCCAGCATCCGCCGCACCTGCGCATCGCGTTCCTCCGGCGCCAGGTACTTCAACTGCACCTGAAGCGCCGAGACGGCCTTCAGGCGCTCCTCGTCCGTCGCCACCGGATGCACGCCCATGCCGACCGAGGACAGGTCCAGCACCGGTCCCGGCACGCGGCGCACGAACTCGATGACCGTGTCGCTGAACATGCGACCGCCGTTCAGGTAGCCGGTCGCGATGTAGATCGTCGCCCGCGCGTCGTGACGGGCCAGGATCGGATGCGCCACGGTCCAGTTGTCCGCGTAGCCGTCGTCGAAGGTGATGCAGGCCGCGCGGCGCGGCAGGCGGCCTTCGCGCAGTGCGAGCGCCGCGTCGCTGACCGTCATCAGCGAGAAGTGCTTCGCCAGGAAGGACACCTGCGCCTCGAAGCGCTCGGCGTCGATCTCGCCCGGCCGCATCGCGTCGGGCGCGGGCAGCACGCGGTGGTAGATCAGGATGCTCAGCGCGGGCTCGCCCCGCGGCCAGCCGAGCAGGCTCAGCGACGCCAGCATCAGGTGCCTCCCCAGTACGGCGAATGCACGTCGCGCGGCACCTGCCCTGCGGCGACCGCCGCCTTCTTCCGGTCGGCCACCTCCGCGACGACGACGCGGTTCACCACCACCACGATCAGCACGAGGTAGTACGGCAGGTCGAAGTACACCAGGCTCAGGAAGGCCCCGCCCGTGGCGTACCCGATCAAGCCCACCTGGCTCATCGCCGCGAGGTCCCGCGCCCATTGGAGATCGGCGTGGTCCTTGGCGGCGCGGATGGTCGCGCTCGCCAACCGCCAGGTCGTCACGAAGATGCCGACGAACAGGAACAGCCCCATGAAGCCGTGCTCGCCCAGCGCCTGGAAGTAGATGCTGTGCGCCGTCAAGGGCACCGTCGGATCGGGCGCGTATTTCGCGAACACCGCCTGCCCCGCCACCGTGAAGCCGCCGCCGAACGGGAACAGGTCCAGCGCCAGCCGCCACGCCATCTGCCACGCATTGATCCGTCCCATCGCCGACGAATCCTGGTCGTAGGTCTTGATGGTCTCCATGCGGTCGGTCCAGCTTTCGGGCATGAACACGAAGATCAGCGGCAGGGCCACCAGCACCACCAGCGCCAGCGGCAGCTTGTTGCGGCTCTTCATCCACATGAAGAAGGACATCGTCAGGATCGCCAGGAAGGCGCCGCGCGACTGAGAGCCCACCGCCGACGCCATGCACAGCAGCATCGCGCCGGCCGCCAGATGCCGCTGCCAGCGCTTGCTCGCCTGCAGCTGCAGGTAGCGGATCAGCGGCACCGTCATGATGGTCGCCAGCGCCAGCGAGTTGTTGTCCTCGATGAAGGAGCCCTCCGGCCCCCACACCCGCGCCGAGCCGCCCGACAGCACCGTGAACACGCCGCCCTTGATGCCGTAGTACCCGATCGAGATCACCAGCACCAGCACCAGCCAGTCCAGGTCGCGCCGCCGTTTCACCACCAGCAGCGACACCAGCACCATCAGCAGCACCTTGAAGGCGCGCGACCAGAAGTGCATCTCCTTGTCCGGATAGAAGGAGAACAGCAGCGGCGACACGCCGATCCACAGGATCCAGATCGACAGCAGGATGGTCACCGCGTTGACCGGGAACTTCACCAGCTTGTCGCGGTGCACGATCAGGCTCGCGAACAGCGCCAGCGCGATCACCATGGACCACGGCGCGTCGTGCGCGAAGCCGTAGGCCAGCCGGTGCGGGTTCATCACCCCCATCCAGACCCAGCCCAGCACGCCCCAGATCGGGTCCTTGAAGGTCTTGTAGATCAGGGCCACGAACAGGCCCAGCATCAGCAGGTCACGCATGGCGCAGCTCCGGCGACCGCCGCGCGGCCAGGATGCGGTGGAACAGGTCGAGCTGGCCTTGCGTCGTCGCATCCCAGCTGAAGCGCTCGGCGTAGCGCCGGGTCGCCGCACGGTCGCGGGGCGACGCGCGCAGCCGGCGCACCGCTTCGGCGACGCCGGCCGCGGTGCGCGCGGGCATCAGCTCGCCGGCCTCGGGGCTGGCCACCACCTCGGGCGTGCCCCACACGTTGGACGCCGCCACCGGCGTGCCGCAGGCCATCGCCTCCAGCAGCACGTTGGCCCAGCCTTCGCGGCTGGACGCCAGCACCAGCGCGTCGACGCCGACATAGACCTCGCGCAGCCGCGCCTGCGGCAACGCGCCGAGGAAACGCACGCGCGAGGCCACGCCCAGCGACTCGGCCAGACGGCGCAAGGCGCCCTCCTCCGGGCCGGCGCCGGCGATCAGCAGATCCACATCGGGCAGCTCGGCCAGCGCGCCGATGACCAGCTCATGGCCCTTGCGCTCGATCAGGTGACCGACCGAGGCGAGCGTGAAACGGCGCGTCGTCGAGTCGGCGGCCGGTTCGACCGCCAGACCCAGTGCGGCACGCGCCTCGTCCCGACCGGCGGGATGGAAAAGCGTCAGGTCCACGCCGTTGCGCAGCGCGGTCACCTTGGCCGGATCGGCGCCCAGCGCGACCAGTTCCTCCCGGAGCGCCTCGCACACGGTGATCATCGCGTCGGCCTGTCCGGCCGCGCGCAGGATCAGCTTGCGCGGGAAGGCGTGCTGGGGAATCAGGTTGATGTCGGTGCCGCGCGCGGTGATCACCACAGGCTTGTTCAGCGCCCGCGCCACCATCGCCGCGGCGACGCCGTCGGGATAGAAGTAGTGCGCGTCGATCAGGTCGAAGTCGTAGCCGCTCGCCTGCAGCTGTCGCGCCGCGCGCAGGAAGGTCCAGGCCAGCGTGTACGGCGCGCTGCTCATGCCCACCTTGGGCAGGCGCACGAAGCGCGGATGCGTGATGTCGAGCCCGTGGCGAGATTCGCGCGCCGGCGTCGCGGCGAACTTGCCGTACTCGCCGAAGCGCTCGCCCTTGAGCGGGAACCACGGCACCGGCGCGATGACGCGAGACTCCGCCTGCCCCGAGGCGATCAGGTGGCGCAGACGCGTCTCCACGAAGATGCCGTGGCTGGGCATCACCGCACTCGGATACAGCGTCGAGAAGGTCAGCAGCTTCAGCATGCTCAGGCCTTCGCGTCCTCGACCGGCGTCGTCGCCGCACGCACGCCGCGGCCGCTCTTGAGCGCCTGTCCGATCGCCACGACGCGCGCGGCGTTCCCGTGCCAAGTCAGTTGCTGTCGACCGATGGTGGCACGGGCGCCCTCGCCCAGGCGGCGGCGCAGCGCCTCGTCCGAGGCCAGCTTCGCCAGCAGCGCTTCCAGCGCGCCGGACTGCGTCGGGTCGAAGAGCAAGGCGTTGAGGTCGTCGTCCAGCACTTCCTCGATGTTGGGCTGGTTCGGCGCGACGATGGCCTTGCCGAGCGCCAGGTATTCGAAGAGCTTCAGCGGCGACGCATACGCGACGACCGCCGGCTGGAGCGCGATGTCGAAGGCGGCCACGTAGGCCGGCACCGCGTCGCGCGAGACGACGCCGGTGAAGCGCACGCGCTCGCCAAGCTTCAGCTCGCCGGCCAGCGCCTCGAGGTCGGCCCGCGCCGGACCGTCGCCGACCAGCAACAGCCGCGCATTCGCGGGCGCCGCGTCTGTCGCCATCCAGCGGATCACGCGATCCATGCCGTGCCAGTCGCGCACGAAGCCGGTGAAGCCCAGCACCAGCGCGCCGTCCCAGCCGAGCGCGCGTTTCGCGTCGTCGGGCGTCGGCGCCGCGTCGAAGTGTTCTTCGTTGATGCCGTTGGGAATCACGACCAGCCGGTCCTGCGGCACGCCGCGCGCGCTCACCATCGCGCCCAGCACCTTGGTGACCGGCAGCACCGCATCGGCGCCGCGCCAGACGGTGTCCTCGGCCCAGCGCGCGATGCGCGGCAGGGCCAGTCCGCCGAACTTGGTCCGCTCGTCGACCAGCGGGGCATTCACCTCCAGCAGCAGCGGCACGCGCAGGCGTCGCTTGAGCATCAGCCCGCTCAGCAGGAAGAGGTTGTAGCGCTCGTAGATCAGGTCGGGCTGGAAGTCCTTGGCCGCTGCCGCCAGGCGTCGGTAGGCCACCAGCGAATACGCCAGCTCCAGCAACTCGTAGACGAACTTGGGCAGCTTCGCGCGCAGGCGATGCACCCAGCCGGTGTCGTCGCCCATCTTCGCCTTGTCCTCCGGCGCGGACTCGCCGCCGGGCGCGACCACGCGCACCTCGTGGCCGAGCGCGCGCAGCGAGCCGATCATCTCCTCGATGTGGACCGCCTGGCCGTCCTTGGACGCGGTGCGATGGTGGTAGAGGATCTTCATTCGGAGCGGAGGGACATCGGGGACTCAGGGATCACGGGACTCACAGCACTCACAGGACTCAAGCGGCCTCGCGCATCGAGGTCGCGCCCATGACATTGCGCAGGAAAGCGTCGTACATCAGCAGCGTCCACAGCGGCGTGCTGTGGTCGCGGCTGCCGTTCTCGTGCTGCTCGACCATCTGGCCGACGGTCTTGAGGTCGAACATGCCAGAGTCGGCCAGCGGACCGCCCAGCAGCGAGTGGCGCACGCGCTGGCGCAGCGGACCGCGGAACCAGCGCGACAGCGGCACGGCGAAGCCCATCTTGGGCCGGTACAGCACGTCGTTGGGGAGATGCGGTTCCAGCGTCTTCTTGAAGAGGTACTTGCCCTCGCCGCCGCGCAGCTTCAGGTGGGACGGCAGCGTCGCCAGCCACTCGACCAGCGGATGGTCCATCAGCGGCTCGCGGACTTCCAGCGAATGCGCCATCGACGCGCGGTCGACCTTGGTGTTGATGTCGCCGACCAGGTAGGTGTGCGTGTCGATGTACTGGATCAGCGCCAGCGGATCGTCGGTGTTGGCGCGCTGGGCGTGCTGCAGGAACAGGTCGCGCGCGTTGTAGCCGCCCAGCTCCGACTTGAAGCGCGCGCTGTACAGCGGCATGCGCTCGTTGTCGCGGATCACGGACATCGTGTGGAAATAGGCCTCGACCGAGTTGCGCGCCAGCGCCTGGAAGGTCGTCTTCGCGCGGAACACGCGCGGCGCCCAGTCGGCCTTCGGATAGAGCCGGCCCAGCGTGCCGAACAGCGGCTTGCGCAGCCCCAGCGGCAGGCTGGCGCGCATGCGTTCCTCCATCATGTGCAGCTTGTAGCGGCGGTAGCCGCCGAAGCTCTCGTCGCCGCCGTCGCCCGACAGCGCCACCGTCACGTGCTTGCGCGCGAGCTGGCAGACGCGGTAGGTCGGGATCGCGGAGCTGTCGGCATAGGGCTCGTCGTAGAGCCGCGCCAGCGTGTCGATCAGGTCGAAGTCGTCGCTCTGGACGGTCTCGACGTGGTGCTCGGTCCGGTAGCGGTCCGCGACCATCTGCGCGAACTCGGACTCGTTGTACTGCGGGTCGTCGAAACCGATCGAGCAGGTCTTCACCGGGCCGTTGGTCTCGCCGGCCATCATCGCCACGACCGCGCTGGAATCCACGCCGCCCGAGAGGAAGGCGCCCAGCGGCACTTCGGAGATCAGTCGCAGCTTGACCGCCTCGCGCAGGCGGCGGGTCAGCTCTTCCTGCGCCTGGACCTCGTCGATCCTGTTGTCGGTCGTGAAGTTCACGTCCCAGTAGCGGCGCGGCTGGCCCAGCGCTTCACCGCGCTTGATGACCAGCGTGTGCGCCGGCGGCAGCTTGAGGGCCTGGCGGAAGATGGTGCGCGGCTCGGCCACGTAGCCCAGCGCGAAGTACTCCTCCACCGCCTGCGGGACGATGTCGCGCTTCATGCCCGGATGCGCCAGCAGCGCCTTCAGCTCGGAGCCGAAGACCAGCGTGCCGTCGTCCAGCAGGCCGTAGAACATCGGCTTCACGCCGAGCCGGTCGCGCGCCATGAAGAGCTGGTCGCGCGCCTTGTCCCAGATCACGAACGCGAACATGCCGCGCAGCTTCTGCACGCAGTCCTCGCCCCAGGCGGACCAGGCGTGCACGATGGCCTCGGTGTCGCTCTTGGTCTGGAACTGGTAGCCCAGCGCGGTGAGTTCGGCGGTCAGTTCGCGGTAGTTGTAGATCTCGCCGTTGAAGACGATGCCCACCGAGTGGTCCGCGTTGAACAGCGGCTGCTGGCCGGTCGCGATGTCGATGATGGACAGCCGGCGGTGGCCGAAGGCCAGTCCGGGCTGCAGGTGGATGGAGCCTTCATCGGGGCCGCGGTGGTGCAGCGAGTCGTTGATGCGATGCATCAGCGCGCCGTCGAAGTCGCGCCGTCCCCGGGTATCGAAAAGTCCGCTGATTCCGCACATGGTCCTACCCCGCGTCCGTCCGTGTCAGTTCTTGTGGCTGCCGGCATTGTGGCCGCGCAGCGTGTCATACAGGCCCTGGTACCGAGCGACCATGGCCCGCATGCTGAAATCCTGCTCCACCCGCGTTCGGCCGGCTTCGCCCATCGCGGCGGCCCGCGCAGGATCGCGCGCCAGGCGCAGCAGCGCGGCGGCCATCGCGTCGGGCTCGGCGGCCGGCACCAGCAGGCCGCTGACGTCGCGCGTCACCAGGTCCGCATTGCCGCCGACCTCGGTCGCGACAACCGGCAGTCCGCTGGCCATCGCCTCGAGGATGGTGTTGGAGATGCCCTCGGCCAGCGAGGGCAGCGCGAAGACGTGCAGTCCGCGCATCACTGCGGGCACGTCGGTGCGCTCGCCGGGCAGCCAGGCGAGTTCGCTCAGGCCGGCGTCGTCGAGCAGCGCCTGGCACTGCGCGCGCAGCGGGCCGTCGCCGATCAGCACGAGCCGCGCCTGATCACGCAGGTCCGGCGCCTGGCCGATCAACGCGATGAACGCGCGCGTGAGCATCAGCTGGTCCTTCACCGGCGCCATGCGGCCGACGGTGCCGATCAGCCAGTGCGTGGCCGGATCGAAGGGACAGCCGGGGATGGCCTCGACCTGCTGACGCTGGAAGCGCGTCGTGTCGACGCCGTTGACGAACTGGCTCACGCGCGCCGGCGGCACGCCGACCGGACCGGTCAGGTAGTCGCCGAGGTCGCGCGACAGCGCGATGTAGTGCGAGACGAACGGCTTGTAGAAGCGGCGCACCCGCTGGTAGGCGCGGTTGCGGCCGTCGAGGTCGCCGACGTCGCGGCCGTGCTCGCCGTGGATCCGCACCGGCACGCGCGCGGCCCAGGCCGGCAGTTGCACTTCCAGCGCCGCCAGGTTGCGGCTGTGCACGATCGCGGGCTTGAGCGTACGGAACAGCTTGTAGAGCTTGGGATAGAGCCAGAAGCCCTGCCCCGGCGGCTTGTTCAGCGCGTAGCACTCGACATCATCGCGCTGCAGCCGCTTGCGGAAGTCGGTCACCTCAGTCAGCGCGACGATCGCATGGCGGTAGCGGTCCGCCGGCATGTGGTTGATCAGATTGACCACGCCATTCTCGAGACCGCCCGTGTCGAAGCGGTACATCACATGCAGCACCAGCGGCCGCTCGTCGGCGGTCGCCAGCGCGCGCCCGACGCTCAGGCCGGCGCTCATGTCGATGCCCCCGACGCGCCCTGGGCGCCCGGCAAGGAGGTCGAGGATGGCTTCGCCCCCGCGTCGCCATCCCGCACGCGGCGCAGCTGCGCATCGATCGCGCCCCAATGCTGGCGCAGGAACAGGCTCAGGCGCTGCGGCGCCTGCTCGTCGGCCTCGGTATAGACCAGCACCAGCGCCGCGTCGTCGCCGCGGCCCTGCAGACGCTCCAGCGCGCCGCGCACGCGCGCCTGCCAGGCGCTCGTCATCGGACGGCCGTTGATCCAGTACACATGCCACACCAGCATCCGAGGCGCGGTCACCGCGTCCAGCGACGAGGCGCGCACCTGCGTGGTCAGCACCGGGACAGCGGCCGCCGAACCGCCCGTGACCGGCGCGAACTCCGCCTGTCCGCGACCGGTGACGGCCCACTGCTTGTCCTCGGCCGACACGACGGCATTGCTCGAACTCACCAGCTTGCGCTCGTAGTCCTGGTCGCGGAAGTACTGCAGATGCAGGCCGACGCGCGCCTTGTCGGCGCCGACCTGGGCCGGACCGGTGAATTCCTGGTGCCGGGCGACGTTGGCGCCTTCGAAGTCCGGCACCCAGGCGTCGGACGGCACGACCTGGTCCTGCCAGCCCGGCTCCACGAGCACTGCGGGCAGCGCGGCGATCGGGGCCGAGTGTCCTTGTCGCAGCCAGCCGCCGGCGGCGATCGGCAGCGCGATGGCCAGCAGCACGACGACGGCGGCCGTCCAGCCTGTGCCGGCTGCGGACGGCGCGAGATCGCGCGGCGGCGGCACCAGCGGCAGGTCGGGCTGAGCCCAGCGAGCGCCGATCAGGAACATCGCCAGCATCACGATGCCGAAGAACAGCCAGCCGTAGATCAGGTGGTCGACGCCGACCGCGAGCGTGTTGCCCGACAGGTGGCCGATCATCACGATCAGGTAGGCGCGCGCCCAGTTGGCCACCAGCGGCAGGGCCAGCGCGAAGGCGATGAATCCCAGCCGGCGGCGCGTCGAGTGGTAGCTGAGGTAGGCGTACAGCGTGCCCACCATCGCCGAGGCGATCAGGTAGCGCACGCCGGAGCAGGCTTCGACCACCGACCACTGGCCGCTGGGGATGATGAACTGCAGGCCTTCCTGGTAGACCGGCAGGCCGCTGAGTCGCAGCGCGACGACGGTGAACTTCGCGGTCCAGTCCATCAGCTGGGGCAGCAGGAACTCGCCCACCGGCACGCAGAAGAACAGGAAGCCGAGCGGGAAGGACATCTCCCGCGCGACGCGCCACCCCAGCACCGCCGGCACCAGCAGCACCAGCATCGCGACCAGCGTGAACTGGGTGACCGCGTTGATCGCGGCGAAGTCGGCGAACAGCCAGACCGCGCCCAGCGCCACGATGGGCAGCGCCAGCCACGGCACCGGCCGAGGCGTCAGCGGCGCGACCATCGCGCGGCGCCGCCAGGCGAGCCACAGCACGATGGGCGGCACCAGGAAGGCATGCGTGAAGGTGCCGGAGCGCCACCAGATCGTGACCATGCCCAGCGCCGTCTGCCGGTACAGCAGCAGCAAGGCGACGACGAGCAGCACCAGCACCGCCAGCGGACGGCGCCATGCATCGGGAATGCCGCGCTGCTGAAGCGCGGATGAGGTCGTCGCGCTCATGTCTGCCCCTCGTCTGCGTCAAGCCGCAGCCGGTCCCTCGAGGGGACTCGAGCTTGCTTGGGACGGTCCTGCGCTGCGCTCATGCCGGTTGTCCCTGCACGTGGCCGGGCAGATTCCCCGGCGTGTTTCTCTGTCCGTTGCCTTGAGGCAGGTAGCCGTCCAGCTTGGCGAGGTGGGCCTGCCAGCTGAACTGGCGCAGCACGCGCTCGCGCGCCTGCTGGCCGATCGCCTGCGCGCGGGTCGGCGCGCTCAGCAGCGCGTGGACCAGTTCGAGGTAGTCGGCGGCGCTGTCGGCCGACAGCAGGTCCTGGCCGGCGAGCACGCCGTCGGCGCCCAGCGCCTCGACGCAGCTGCGCGCCGCCACGACCGGACGGCCCACGGCCATCGCCTCGAGGATCTTGTTCTGCACGCCGCGCGCCAGCCGCAGCGGCGCGACGACGGCCGCCGCGTGCTGCAGGTAGGGCCGCACGTCCGGCACCGTGCCGGTCACGCGCACCGCATCGCCGGCCAGCGCCAGCACCGCAGGCGTCGGCGCCCGGCCGACGATGGTGAAGCGCAGCGTCGGCCAGCGCTGGCGCAGCTGCGGCAGCACCTCGGCGGCGAACCATTGCACCGCGTCGACGTTGGGCCAGTAATCCATCGCGCCGGTGAAGACCAGCGGCAGCTCGTCTTCGGCGAACGGATTCGCCTGCTGCGGCAGCGGGGCGAAGTAGCCGCTGTCGACGCCGTTGCCCAGCGCCTCGATCGGCGCGCCGGTGGACGACAGGCGCTGGAACAACGCCTTCTCGCCCTCGGTCACGAAGAAGGAGCAGCGCGCCTGCTCCGCGACGCGGCGCTCGTAGGCCAGCAGCTCGCGGCCTTCGCGGCGGTACAGCCACGACATCGGCCAGCGGTTGGCCTTGGCGTAGTCGGTCCACTTGGCCGAATCCACGTCGACGAAGTCGACCAGCATCGGCACCGGGCCGGCGATCTCGCGCAGCTGTTCGGCGTACTGCGCCATCGTCGACGAGAACACGACGATCGCGTCGAAGCGCTGCGTCTTGGCGATCTTGGCGATCCAGTCGCGCATCGCGCGGTGGCGGTAGTACGGCAGGCTCAGCGCCTCGCCGGTCGCCAGGCCGCGCAGGCTGGCCACGCGCGCCAGCAGCGGATTCAGGTCGACGGCGTAGAGCGCCTCGCACTGCGCCTGCAGCGCGGGCACGTGGGCCCAGTCCTCGGCGTCGTCGACGAAGGTGCCCAGCCAGACCTTGTGATGCGCCGTCAGGTGCTTGAGCAGGTGGTACGAGCGCAGCTTGTCGCCCTTGTTGGGCGGGTACGGCAGCCGGTGGACCAGGTAGAGGATGTTGGCCATGGCGGCGTCCTCAGCCCAGGCTGCGCACGATGTGCGGGCCCAGCCAGTTGGCGACGGCGATGGGCAGCTTGCGCCAGGCCTTGATCATGAGCTGGTACTTGGCGTTGCTGGGGTTGTTCTGGGGCACGGCCTCGCGCTTGTAGAGGCAGTACTCGTAGTTCAGCGGGGTCGGCTCGAAGCCCCAGTTCTTCTTGAACGAATAGCTGCCCGTGCCCTGCTTGCTGCGGCCGTAGTCGAAGACCTTGAGGCCTCGGCCGCAGGCGCGGCGCATCAGTTCCCAGTACTTGAAGTCGTTGGCGGCCAGATCGCGCGCGGCGACCGCGTCGCCGGCGTAGTACGGCAGCACCTCGTCGCGGAAGTAGAAGCTCAGCACGCCCGACAGCGGCTCGCCCTGCGGGCTGCTGACGATCAGCACCTCGGCCGCGTCGCCGAATTCGTCCAGCAGCGCCTGGAAGTAGCGCCTGGGCATGGCCGGCGTGCCGTGGCGGTGGACGTTGTCCGCGTAGAGCGCGAAGAAGCGCGAGACGTCGCGCTCGACCTCGGCCTTCAGCTCGTTCTTGATGCCCTTGCGCACCATCGCGCGCTGCTTGCGCGGGATGGCCAGCATGTTGGCCTCCTCGTCCTCGAGGATCTCCTTGCGGAAGGTGACGTAGAGGTCCTGGTGCGGCCAGTCGAGGTGGCGGCGTTGGACGTTGCGCAGCTCCAGGTGCTCGACGCCGAGCTGGCGCGCCAGCGCCTGGGCCTCGCCCTCCAGCGCGGCGGCCGCCTCGTCGTTGACCGCGGCGACGCCGCCGTAGACCGCGAACGGCAGGCCCACCAGCGCGTGTCCGAAGAGCCGGCTCTTGTTCTCGGCCAGCGGCAGCACGCCCTCGATCACGCCGTCGCGCTCGGCGTAGAGGAAGTAGCCCGCATGTCCGAACTGCTGGCGGATGATGCGCTGCCACGCGGCCAGGTGGAAGAAGGTGGCCGACGGGCAGCCCTGCACGAACGCGTCCCAGCGCTTCGCGCCGTCCGCGTCCTTCAGCGCCAGCCGCTTGACCTGGACCGGACTCGTGGGCACCGGGCTCATGCCGCCAACCGCTCGGCGCCCGGGGGCGCGAGGAAGATCTCGTCCATCCGCGCCCAGGCGAAGTCGCCGAGCAGCTGCTCGATGCGCGACTCGGTGCGGCCGATGTTGACGTAATGGCGGAAGCGCGTCTTCGGGTCGATGCCGGGGATGCGCGGCTGCTCCGGATCGATCTCCCACGGGTGGAAGTAGAAGACCGCACTGCGGCCCTCGATCCGGTTGAAGCGCTCGATCATCCAGCGCGACACGCCGTAGGGCAGCAGCCGGAACCAGCCGCCGCCGCTGCTGGGATAGTTCTTCCCGCGCCAGCGCAGCGTGGTCACCGGCACTTCGATCAGGCCCGGACGCACCTCGTAGGCGAAGCGCGGCGAATCGGGCATGCCGTAGTGGTCGTGCTCGATGGGATAGACGCTGGAGCTGTAGCGGTAGCCGCATTCGGCCAGCACGTCGAAGGCCCAGAGGTTGTCCTTGCCGATCGAGAAGCTGGGCGCGCGGTAGCCCTTGACCTCGACGCCGCCCAGGTCCTCCAGCAGCGCCTTGGCGTCGCCCACGTCCTTCAGGAATGAGGCGCGGTCCAGGTCGCTGGCGCGCTCGTGGCCGAAGCCGTGGCTGGCCAGCTCGTGACCGCGCGCGACGATCTCGCGCACGATCTGCGGATAACGCTGCGCGATCCAGCCCAGCGTGAAGAAGGTCGCCTTGACCTGCTTGGCGTCGAGCAGGTCCAGGATGCGCGCGATGTTGCGCTCGACGCGGCACTCGCGCGCGTCCCAGTCGCCGCGGGCGATGTAGGGGGCGAAGGCCGAGACCTGGAAGTAGTCCTCGACGTCGATGCTCATCGCATTGCGGATCACAGGACGGTTGGTGCTCATCGCATCGCTCCCACGAGTTTCTGCAGCAGCGCCAGCGTCTGCTGGTTGATCCGTTCCAGACGCGTCAGGCTGTCCTCGATGCGCTGCAGGCGTGCGTCCTGGTCGTCCAGGTTCAGGCCCGCGAGGCCGTCGGCCAAGGCGCCGAGTTCCCCGTTCAGTCCGCCGCCCGCCACGCGCGAGCGCAGCCGCGTCAGGTCCAGGTCGACCGCGAGGTCGCCGTCGGACGCATCGCCGTTGATCTGCGCGCCATGCACGGCCGGCGCCGTCGCGGAGGCCGATTCGGCGGCCAGGTCCTGCACCACCTCTTCCACGTCGGCCGCGGTCAGGTGCGGGTTCTCGTGCATGAAACCCAGCAGCAGCAGCCGGTCGCACAGGGTGTTGATGCGGCGCGGGATGCCGTGGCTGGCGCGGTGCAGCGCGGTGAAGGCGTCGGCGTCGAAGCGGGGCTTGTCGGCGGCGCCGGCGCACTTGAGCCGGTGCTCGATGTAGCGCTGCGTGTCCTCTTCGTCGAGCGGGCCGATGTGGCAGCTCGCCGCGATGCGCTGGCGGAACTGCTCCATCTCGGGCCGCTGCAGGATCGCGCGGAACTCCGGCTGTCCGACCAGGAAGGTCTGCACCAGCGACTGGTTGCCGAACTGGAAGTTGGACAGCATGCGCAGTTCCTCGACCGCGCGGGCGCTCAGGTTCTGCGCCTCGTCGACGATCAGCAGGCAGCGCTTGCCGCGGCTGGCCTCGCTGACGAAGAAGGCCTCCAGCGCCATCAGCACTTCGCTCTTGGGCAGGTCCTTGACCCGCACGCCGAAGGCCGCGCCGACCAGGCGCAGGGTGTCCTCGGCGTCCAGCTGCGTGGTGACGATGTTGCCGATCACGACGTTGCTGCGGTTCAGGCTGTCCAGCAGCCCGCGCACCAGCGTCGTCTTGCCGGCGCCGATCTCGCCGGTGATGACGATGAAGCCGTCGCTGCGCAGCACGCCGTAGTCGAGGTAGGCCTTGGCGCGGCGATGCTGCTTGCTGCCGAAGTAGAAGCTGGGGTCGGGACTGAGCTGGAACGGCTTGCTGGCCAGCCCGTAGAAGGCCTCGTACATGTCGGTGACTTGCTTAAAAGCGCTGGGTCAGCGATGCGTAGATCGCGTGTTCCTGATAGCTGGAGGCGAACAGGCTGGTGTCGTCGAACTTCGTCTGGCGCAGGCCGAAGGCCGCGTCGGTGCGCGGTCCCAGCCGGTAGGTGGCGTTGGCCGTCAGGGTGCGCATGTCGTTGCCGCCGAAACCGCCGTCGCCGCGGGAGTTCTGCCGCGAGTAGCTCACGTTGGCGTTGGCCAGCGGCGTCAGCCGGTAGCCCACCGACAGCGTCGCGCCGCGCTGCCGCACCCGGTCCGTCAACGCCAGGTCGCCGGAGCCCACGCCCAGCGCGGAGTTGATCAGCCGGCGGCTGTTGTTGTCGTTGCCGCTGAGCGTCAGCGTCATGCGCTGGCCGGCCCAGATCATGGACAGATCGGTGCGGCGCTGCAGCGTCGCGGTGTTGCTCAGGAAACCGGCGCCGCTGAAGGAGTTCGGATCCAGGCCCAGCGCCGCCAGCAGCCCGCGCACGAAGGCGTCGCGCTTGACCGGATCGGGCTCGACGCCGCCGAACTGCAGGTCCAGCAGCTGGTAGTTGGTCGCCTGTGTCGGCGTCTCGCCGCTGCTGACGCTCTGGCTGCTGTTGGCCCGCACCGAGAACTGCGCCATGCGGTGCTCGAAGGTCAGGTTGTGGCTGGCGCCGTAGCTGTGATGCTGCCAGTCGGCGGAGAGCTTGGTGCGAGGCCCCGGCGACCAGCGCAGGTTGGCGCCGTAGACGGACGTCGTCTCGGGGCCGAAATAGTCGCTGCGCTCGCGGCCGCCGGTGAGGCCCACGCCCCAGTCGATGTCCGGCGCCCAGTTCAACGAGGCCAGCACGCTGGTGGTGCGGTAGTCGATGCCGGTCTGCTCGAAGTGCATGCGGGTCGTCGACCCGCTCAGGCCCCAGTTGAGCTGGCGGCCGACGGGGCCGAACAGGTTCAGCGACAGCGCGCCCTGCTTGCTGTTGCCGCTGCCGCTGGTCGCGCCGGCACCGCCTTCGCTGGTGTCGCGCATCTCGCCCGTCGCGCGCAGCTCGAAGCCGGCGAAGCTGCCCAGCCGGCCGCGCCAGTACGGCGACACCTGCAGGGTGCGGGTTTCGGTACGGTTGGGGCTGTCCAGCGAGCCGTCCGGCGACTGCTGGCCGAAGGCCGAGATCGATTGCTGGCTGATGTTGCCGGTCACGTCCACGAACAGTGCGGACTGCACCAGTTCCGCCGTGAGACGCGTGCTCAGCTGGTTCTGCAGCCGCGCGTCGCGGTCGCTCTTCGTGTAGACGATGCCGTCGAGCGTGTAGTCGAAGGTGCCGCGGATCATGCCGCTGCCGCTGGAGATCGTCAGTCCGGGAGAGACCGTGGTGATGAAGCCGCGGTCGCGCGAGTTGTCAGGCGACAGCGCGAGGTTGTCGCTCCAGGTCTCGGACACGCTGACGCGCGGCGTGAAGGCGATCCCCTTGCGCGCGCCTTCCGCGCCGGTGCCGGCGTCCTGCGCGGCCGACGGCGCGTGGGCCATGGCGGCCGCCAGGCTCAGCACGGCCATGCAGACGCCGCGGACTGGACGGGCCGCGGCGACTGCGGTGACCGGGAACGTCGGCCGGCGGCGGAGGTCGTTGGCCCGCGTCATCGTGTCAGGCCTTGTCCGATGCGCCAGCGGCCGGCGCGCCGTCCGCCGCGTGGCCTTTCCCGTCGGCCTCGCCGTAGCCGTACCCGTAGCCGTAGCCATACCCGTAGCCATAGCCGTAGCCGCTGCTGCGCTTGTTGCTGGCCTGGTTGAGCAGCAGCATCTTCAGCGGGCAATGCTCGATCGCGGAGACCGCCTGCTGCACCGCGCTCTGCGGCGTGCGCTCGGCCTGCACCACGATCACGATCTGGCCCATGTGCGTGGCCAGCACACGCGACTCGGTGGTCAGCAGCAGCGGCGGGCTGTCGAAGATGATGATCCGGTCCGGATAGCGCTTGGCCATGTCGTCCAGCAGCGCGGTCATCGCGTCGCTGGCCAGCAGTTCGGTGGCGCGTGCGTGGGGACGGCCGCTCGGCAGCAGCGTCAGCTTGTCGACGTTCGTCTTGAGCAGGACGCTGGCCATGTCGGCCTCCTTCTCCAGCACGTCGAGCAGGCCCGGGCCGGGCGGCAGGCCCAGCATGCGCAGCATCGACGGCCGCGCGACGTCGGCGTCGACCAGCATCACGGTGCTGTCGAACTCGGCCGCGATCGACATCGCCAGGTTCAGCGAGGTGAAGCTCTTGCCCTCGCCGGGCAGCGCGCTGGTCACCATGATCAGGTTGGCGTGATTGAGCGACGAGGCGCCCTTGTTCATCGCGTTGCGGATCAGCGGGCGCTTGATGTTGCGGTACTGGTCCGCCATCACGGTGCGCGGCGCGTTGGGCGTCAGGAAGCCCTGCGCCGCGAGCGCTTCGAGGTCCAGGTCGACCCGCTTGGAGGTGACGTCCGGGGAGCGGATCACCGCCGGCGCGGCCACGGGCGTCGGCGCGGCGTGGAGCGCCGGCTGAACCGTCGGTTGGGGCACGGCTTGAGGCGCCGGCTGAGGCACCGGGCTGGGCGCGGCAGCGGCCGGCGCCGGGCCGACGTCGACGCCGGCCTGCTTCAGTTGTTCCAGCCGCGCGGCGGCTTGTTCGATCAGGCTCGTCATGTGGAAGCTCCCCTCACCCGGCCTGGCGGCTGATCCAGATGGCCATGCCGATCAGGCCGACCGCATACAGGCTCACCAGGCTGCCCGACGCGACGCCGAAGCGCAGCAGGTCGACCTTCTGGCGGCGCCGGTCCTCGCGCGTCTCCTGGCGCGACACGGCGCCCAGGATCGGCAGCTCCAGACGGTGGCGCAGTTCGTTGAGGTCGTGGAAGACCGGGCGGATCTGGCTCGCGGCGAAGGCCGTGACCAGGCCGGCCAAAGCGGCCACGACGAGGCCGGCGGCCAGCAGCATCAGGCGGTTGGGCGACACCGGCTTGGGCGAGGCGCGCGGCGGATCGATGATGCGGAAGTCGGCGACACCCGAGGTGTTGTCCAGGTCGTTCGACAGCGAGGCCGACTCGCGGCGCTCGACCATCTCCTGGTAGTTCTTCTTGATGATGTCGTAGTCGCGGTTCAGCTGGGCGAACTCGGCCTCCAGCTGCGGCGCCAGCTTGATCGCGCCCTGCGCGGAGCCGTAGCGCGAGCTGTACTCGTCGACGCGGGCGCGGATCTGCGCGACCTCGACTTCCTTGGCCGCGAGGATGCGGGCCAGTTCCTGGTTGGCTAGGCTGTCGTTGGCGCCGCCGGTCGGCACCGGGTTGGCCAGCGCGGCCTTCTGCAGATCAGCCACTTCCTTGCGACGCTGCTCTTCCAGATCGCGGATCTGGCGCTTCACGTTCATGATGTCCGGATGCGCGTCGGTGTAGCGCTGCTGCAGCTGGTCCAGCCCGCGCTTGAGTTCGGTGATGCGGTTGTCCAGCTCGGGCGTCGCGAACTTCTGCGCGCTCTCCTGCATCAGGCTCTGCAGGCTGGTGCCGGGCTGGGCGCGCTTGCGCTCCGCCTCGATCTGCTGGCGGGCGGCGTCGCGGGCGTTGACGGCCTCGCGCAGCTGCAGCCGGGCGGCTTCGAGCTGGTTGCTGGTCTCGGCCAGGCGCGCGGCGGCGTCCTTGCCGTCGGCCTGCGTCAGCTGCAGGTTGCGCAGGCGGAACTCCTTGCGGCGCGCCTCGGCTTCCTCCAGCTTGGTCTCGTAGGTCTTGATCTGCTCGTTCAGGAAGGTCGCGGCGGTCGTGCTGTCCTTGCGGCTGGCGCCCAGGCTGGACTCCATGAAGATCGACAGCAGCGAGGCCACCACCTTCTTCGAGATCTCCGGCGACGAGTCGCGGTAGGACAGCAGGTACAGGTTGTTGGCCGAGTTGCCGGCGGTCTGGATCGACAGGTTGCGCGTGACGCGGTCGATCAGCGCGTCCTGGTCCGACTTGCTGGTCGCCTTCAGGTCCAGGTCGGCCATGCGCACCAGCTTCTCGACGTTGGGGCGGCTGATCAGCGTGCGGCTGAGCATGTTGACCTGCTGCTCGGTATTGGTCAGCACGGCCATGCCCGACATCAGCGGCTTGAGGATGGACTGCGTGTCGACGTAGACCCGCGCGCTGGCCTCGTAGCGGTCGGGCACGACGAACACGACCACGGCCGCGGCGATCGCGGCCAGCCAGGAGGCGATCAGCCCCGGCCAGCGGTAGCGCCACATCCGCTTGAACACGGCCATCAATTGCGCGATGAGGGAATCCATGCGGCGATCTCGGTTGCACCGGCGGGAGCGCCGGCGGGGCCCGGTTCGGGGCGGGCCTGTACTGCTGAAGGTTCTGGAAGCGCGGTCGTCGACCCCGGGGCCGTCGCCTGGACGTCGCCGCCGGCCCGGAGGTCCGCGCGCGCGGCCGTCCGGGCGGGGATCAGAAGAAGCTCTGCGGAATGATCAGGATGTCGCCCGGGCGCATCTCGACGTTGGCGGACACGTCTCCGCGGCGGATCAGGTCCTTGAGGCGCACCGAGTACTGCTTGTTGCCTTCGGCGGTGCGCAGGATGGAAGCCGAGTTGCCCGCGGCGAAGTCGGTCAGGCCGCCGACGGCGATCATCACGTCCAGCAGCGTCATCTTCTGCTTGTAGGGCAGGAACATCGGCTTGGCGGCTTCGCCGACCACGCGGATCTGCTCGCTGTACGGGCCCACGAAGCTGGTCACGATCACGGTCACCACCGGATCGCGGACGTACTTGCCGAGCTGCTTCTCGATATCGCGGGCGACCTCGACGGAGTTCTTGCCCTGCACCGGCATCTCGTCGATCAGCGGCGCGGCGATCTTGCCGTCGGGGCGGACCGGCACCGTCAGCGACAGCTCCGGGTTGCGCCACACGATGATGTTGAGCTGGTCGCCGGCACCGACGACATAGCTGTAATCCGCCTGCGACGCCGCGATGGGCGCGGGCGGCAGATTGCCGGTGGTCGAGCAGCCGGCGAGCACCGCGGCGGCGGCCAGCAACGCAGCGTGTGCCGCCTTGATGGAAGCGATCTTCAATCCAGTGTTCTTCATCATGTCCACCCCTCTGGAAGCTGACCGGATTGCACCTCAGCGCGCACGGGTGTGGAACCCCCTGGACTGAGGGCGATCCCTCCCTGGCGTGATCCAATTCCGTGCTAGCGGATCGGCGTCGGGAACCGATCGGATACAACCCCGAAACAACTCGGCGCGCGGCGCGTCGAAAACCCGGCAGGAAGCGCCCCGGAACCGCTCGCGACAATCCTTGAAACAAACCTTGCAGGATCCTTTGCTGGACCCTTCACGCGCCCCTTCCGGAAACCTCACGGCCCGATCCAGACCGGCGCTCATCGCGGCCTATTTTCCACGCAGTACCGGCTTGATCAACGCAATCAGCAGGCGCTGCAGCGGATGGGCGTTCCCCCAAGGTCGCCAGGTGTGCTTGAGCTTGCCCCGATAGGCATCGAAGTGCATGCCCCAGGGGGCCGCGCGCAGGTCACCGCGATTCAGCAGCAGCTTCAGCACGCTGGTGCCCATGAGCCCGGCGCACAACTCGCAGGCCATACCCGTGGAGGGGCCGCGCTTCTCCTTGAAGTTGACCGCCTCCGGGGCGACCAGATACTGGCGACTGAGCATTGCCGGCGATACCCCGGCGATGAAGCGCGCATACTGGTCCTCGTGGTCTCGGCCCTCGACCTGGAAATAGTCGTCGAAACTCATGCCGGTCGGGCTGAAGTACAGGAAGGCGGTCCCCATTCCCAGAGGGGCGGCGGTCATCGCCGGGATGCCCAGCTCACGGCAGCGGCGGAAAACCTTGCGGCGCACTTCGAGGACGAAGAAGTCGAGGCTGTCGACATACACGTCGACGCCCTTCAGGAATTCATCGAGGTTGGCGTCGGTGACGCCCTCGCGGAAAAGGCGGATGTCGCTTTCCGGATTGATGTCGCGGGCCATTTCCGCCACCACCTCGATCTTCGTGCGCCCCATCGACGACATGAAGGCCGCGGCCTGGCGATTCATGTTGTGGACGTCGAACTCGTCGAAGTCGGCGATATTGAAGTTGGCAATCCCCAGGCGCGACAAGGTCAGCGCGTGCGCACCGCCCACGCCGCCCAATCCGGCGATCGCCACGCGAGCCCGGCGCAGCCGCTGCTGCTCGTCCTTCGTCACCCAGCCGATATTGCGCGAGAACGCGCGGTCGTAATCGAAGACGAATCCGGAGGGGTTGTCTCGCGTCATGGGATCTCCCTTTATTTGAATCGCACCGCCAGCGGATCGCGAGGAACCGGCTGTTGCGACGCAGTCGGCGAGTATGCGCCGGCACCATGACGGCAAAGGCCGGAAAAGCTCGGAAAGACACGGCGGTCGACGTCCTCATGGGACTCACGTCGCAAGGTCAGCCACCCGACCCCCTTCGCGACTCGCCCCCTCGACAACCCTGACACCCCCCTCGAGACCCCCCGATATGCGGGCCAGACCGCTGTCGAGAAACTTGACAGGATCCGTAGAAGATTCCCGCATCTGAATGTTAAGTCATTGATTTCAAATGAAGAAAGATGCCTGGCACGGTACTCGCTTTGATGTCCGCCAAGAAGCCGGCACGTGCCGCTTCCTAACGTGCTTCTGGCAAGACGCATCCTCAAGGAGAGACACATGTTCAAGCAAGCAAAGCTCGCACTGGCCGCCCTGGTGGTCGCTGGCGCGGCGCTGCCGGCGATGGCCGCCCCGTTGTTCATCAACACCGGGACGGACTTCCTGCTGCAACCGGACGGTTCCACCCGTACCAGCAACTTCTCGGCGCTGGGTTACACCGGCACCCTGGCCACCTCGGTCTATCTGGGCAACCCGGCCATCCCCGGCACGTCCGTGATCGACACCAACCGCCAGGTGACGATGGACAGCTTCGGCTTCCCGTCGATCAACGGCATGGCCAACCCCGGCGTCCCCGGTGAAAACTTCCGCTACCCCGGCGACCCGGGCGAGAAGAACATCGACTCGCTGAACAACTCGGGCACGAACCAGAACGGTTTCGTCAAGGGCGACAGCTTCCCGACGTACGGCGTGGGCGCCGGCGCTGACGGCCGTGGCGGCACCTGGGGCCTGACCTACAGCTATGACCTGTTCGGCCAGACCATCGACACCAACGGCGACGGCTTCTCCGACAGCGTCGCCTACACCGGCGGCGTGCTGAACCTGATCTATCAGGGCGGCCCGGCGGATCCCAACACCGGCAAGACGGTGCTGAGCCTGAAGGTGACCGGTTCGAACTCGCAGCTGAACAACCTGTTCATCAGCGGCATCGTCGACTACAGCGCCAACGGCGGCGACGTGTTCGTGCAGGACTTCTTCAACTCGGGCACCGGCCTGGGCACCCTGTACAGCAACTGGCTGCAGAACAACATCTCGGTCAGCTGGATCCTGGACACCAACGTCAACCCGCCGGTTCCGGCCCCGGGCGACCTGGTTCAGACCAACACCGGCGCGCTGATCCGTCAGTCGACGCTGGACGGTTCCGTCGTGATCAACGTGCCGGAACCGGGCTCGCTGGCCCTGGTCGGCCTGGCCCTGGCCGGTGTGGGCTTCGCCCAACGCCGCCGCGCCCTGCGCAAGTAATTCGGTTCACCCGAATGCAAAAGCCGCCCCTCGGGGCGGCTTTTTTCATTGGAAAGGCGCTTCAGCGCAGCGGCGTCACGACGCCGCGGCCTTGCGACCAGATGATCGCCACCACCTGCTGCGCGTCGTACAGCGCGTTCACGTGGGCGATGCGGTTGGAGTAGTAGTCCCCTTCCGCCGCCATCACGTCGAACAGCGAGCGCTTGCCGAGCTGCTGCCACTGCTGCAGCGTGAACCCGCGCACGCGTTCGCTGCTGCGCAGGATGTCGACGAGCCGGCGCGAGCGGTCGAGCGACGAGGACGCTGCCTCGTACATCTCCTGCACGCGATAGCGCTTGGCCTCGATGGTCTCGTCGCGCTGCAGCGATGCGGCCTGCGCGCGTCGGCGCGCCGAGGTCAGCGCCGAGTCGGCGCCCGGCTGCACGATCGGGATGTTGACGGTGACGCCGCCTATCCAGTCGGTCTGCCGCGCCTGACCGATCGTCGAGTTGCCGCTGACCAGCAGGCTCACGCTGGGCTGCTGCCCGGCGCGCACCGATTCCGCATAGCTGCGCTGCGCCTGGGCCTGGGCCGCGGCGGCGGAGACATCGGGCGAGACCATCACGTCGGCCAGCATCTCGTTGAGGTCGGGCAGGCGCGCGAGCACGGAGCTCATCGCCGCGCCGCGCGGCAGCTCGTCGCCGACGAAGCGCTTCAGGCGCACCTCGGTCTGGCGCAGCGCCGAGGTCGTCTGTTCATACGACAGATCGGCCTGCTGCAGGCTCTTCTGCGCCTGCACCAGCTCGCTGGCGCGGCCGCGATCGGCCCGGGTGATGATTTCGAGCGCCTCGACCAGGCAGGACATCTTGCGCACGTACTGGCTGTACACCTGCGCCTGCAATTGGTAGCGGCCGCGGTCCAGCGCGAGCGACACGGTCTGGAGGGCGACCTGCTCCTCCGCGCTCGACTGCCCGTACCGCGCGGCTTCGAGCAGCTGCGAGCGCCATTCGGTGAGCTTGGTGATGCGGCCCGAGTCGTAGATCGGCGCGGTCACGCTCAGCGAGCCGCGTCCCTGCAGGCCGCTGGAGTTGTCGATCGAGCCGTTGCCCGGCACGACGGTGCCGGTGTGGCCGGCCGTCAGGCCCATCGTGACCGTGGGCAGCCGTTGCGCCTTGGCTTCCTCGAAATCGGCCTCGGCCGCCTGCGTCAACAGCCGCGTGGCGCCCAGCGCCTTGCTGCGGTTGAGCGAGCGGTTCACCAGGTCCTGCAGCTGCGCACGCGGATCGGAGTCGGCGACCTCCAGCAACGCCGTGTCCTTGGCGGACAGCTGCGCGGCCGGGAGCGTGCGCTCGTCGGAGCAGCGGCTGGGCGGCGGATCCTGAGCCCAGGCGGAGGCGCTGAAGGCGCACAGCGCCGTCAGCACGACGGTCGCGCCGGCGGTCAGTCGGAAGGACGAGACGGAGGCCTGCCGCGGGCTGCGGCGACTGGTGGTTGCGGTCATGGTCACGCGTACTGCAAGCAATTTCCCATGGGCTCTACTGGACCATTCCGGCGGGGAATCGAAGCGTGGATAAGCGGCGCGCAACCGGACTGTTCGTGACCTTCAGACGTGGCTTACAAATGAAACCGCCCGCGTGAAGCGGGCGGGCGGGCGCAGGGGGTGGGCGGGCGAGAGGCGACGGCGCGAATGCGACGCGGGGTCAACGTTCCCGGAGCGCTTCCTTCGACTTCAGCATCGGACGCAGGAGGTAGCTCAGCACGGAACGCTCGCCGGTGCGGATGTCCACCATCGCCGTCATGCCCGGGATCACCGGCAGCGGCTCGCCCTTGGCGCGCAGCGTGTTGCGCTCGGCCGTGATCACGACGCGGTAGTAGGTGCCTTCATTGTTCTTCTCGGTCTCGCCGAGCGCGTCGGGGCTGACGTACTCGATCTTGCCGTGCAGGCCGCCGTTAACGTTGAAGTCGTAGCCGTTGAGCTTGACGATGGCCGTCTGCCCGACCTGGATGTAGCCGATGTCCTTGGGCTTGATCCTCGCCTCGATCAGGATGCGGGGACCGATGGGGACGATCTCCATGATCGGCGTGCCGGACGTGATGACGCCGCCCACGGTGTTCATCTTGATGTTCTTGACCAGGCCCTTGACCGGCGATTTCAGCACCGACCGCGTGACCGCATCGCGGCGCACGACCAACTGCTCATCCAGCTGCGCAAGGTCGGTCTGCGCCTTCGACAGCTCGGAGCTCGAATCCTGGCGGAAGCGGCTGATGCGCTCGTTGCGCTGCTGCTGCAGTTCGTTGACCTGGCGCGTGACGCGCATGACCTCGACGTTGGACATCAGGCCCTTGGACGCCATGTCCTGCGCCATCTTCTGCTCGGTGGCGAGCAGCCCGATGCTGCGGTTGATGCTGGCCGTGGCCTCCTCCAGGACACGGCGGCGCGTCTCGAAGACCTCGGACTCGCTGTCGACGAGTCGCTGCACGCCCTTCACTTCGTCCGGGAACTTCAGCGGCACGCCGAGTGCCTCGGCGCGCAGTCGCGCGACCTGCGCCATCAGGCCCAGGCGCTTGGCCTGGCTTTCGTTCTCGGCGGCCTCGGCGCGCGTCGGATCAAGCTCGGCCAAGGCCTCGCCGGCCTCGACTTCCTCGCCCTCATGGACCAGCAGCTTGCCCAGCGTGCCGGACTCCAGGCTGGCGATGACCTGTTCCTTGCCGTCGGGCACGATGCGTGCGTCGCTGCGGGTGACCTCGTCGACGGTCGCGATCGACGACCAGGCCAGCCCCACCAGCAGCACCGCGGCCATCAGGTAGAGCGCCCAGACGGCGCGCGGCAGCGGCTCGTCGATCAGCGCCGACTGGACGCTGCCGACGAACAGGCCTTCTTCGCGGCTGAGGGTGCGGGACTGCGACATGGAGGAGGACTTCAGAACGGAGGTCGGGCGGACAGGACGTGGACGTCAGGCGGACGTCAAACGGACGCCGCGCGGTTCAGCGCCTGCGCGGCCGGATGGACGTGCACGGGGGCGCCTTGCGGTTGCTGGCCGGCTTGACCCGGCTGGGGCTGTTGTTGCTGCGGCTGGCCGGGCGGACGGGCGCCGGACAGCGCCGCCAGCACCTGATCGCGCGGACCGTCCATGACGAGGCGGCCGGTGTCGACGACGACGATGCGCGACACCAGTTCCAGCACGGCCGGACGGTGCGTGACCATGATCAGCGTGCAGTCGCCGGCGGCGTCGCGCAGCTGGCGGAGGAAGGCGATCTCGGACTGCGCGTCCATCGAGCTGGTCGGCTCGTCCATCAGCAGGATCTGCGGCTTGGTGACCAGGCTGCGCGCGAGCGCCACCAGCTGGCGCTGGCCGCCGGACAGCAGCGAGCCCATTTCGCCCACCGGCAGGTCCCAGCCCATCGGATGGCCGGCGACGACGCGGTCCAGGCCCGTGAGCTTGGCGACCTCGACGAGCCGCTGCGCATCGACGTGACGCCCCATCAGCACGTTGTCGCGCAGCGTACCGTGGAAGAGCCGCGGCTCCTGCGAGACGAAACCGACCTTGCTGCGGAACTCGGCCGGATCGACCTGACGCAGGTCGATGCCGTCGATCTCGACGTGGCCCTCGGTCGGCTGGTAGAGGCCCGCCAGCATGCGCAGCACGGTCGACTTGCCGCTGCCGATGCGGCCCAGGATCGCCAGACGTTCGCCCGGCTGCACGCGCATCGTGACGTTGCGCAGTACCTTGGGCGACTGCGCGTCGCCCTGTGCCGGATAGGAGAAGCCGATGTCGTTCAGGCCGATGCGGCCGGTGATCTGGTTCAGCGGGACGTAGTTGCGGGTGGAGTCGCGCTCCACCGGCGCGCTCATCACCGAGTTCAGCGACAGCATCGCCGCGCGGGCGCCCTGGTAGCGGGTCGCCAGGCTCACCAGGCTGTTCAGCGGCACCGTGGCGCGGCCGGCGAACATGACCGCGCCGATCAGCGCGCCGGCGCTGATGACGCTCTCGTTGATCAGGTACACGCCCCAGACCAGCATGACGAGGTTGATCGCCTGCTGCATGGTCATCGAGATGTTCATGCTCCAGCTGGCCATGGTGCGGGCCTTGAGCGCGGACTCCGCGACGATGGCGGTGCTGTGCTCGTAGCGGCGCAGGAATCGGCCTTCGGCGCCGGTGGTCTTCAGGTCCTCGAGGCCTTCCAGCGCTTCCACCAGCGTGCCGTGCAGGTCGGCGGCCTCGGTCATGTTGGTGCGCATCGCGCGGCGCAGGTAGCCTTGGATGCCGAAGCTCATCAGCAGCATCAGCGGGATGGCGATCAGCAGCACCCAGCCCAGCGGACCGCCGATGATGAAGGTCATCGCGACGAAGAGGATCACGAAGGGCAGGTCCGTCAGCACCGACATCGTGGCGGAGGTGAAGAAGTCGCGCACGACTTCGACCTGGGCCAGGTAGTGCGCGTAGGAACCAGCCGACGCGGGTCGATGTTCCATGCGCACGCCCAGCGTCTGGCGGAACAGCTTGGCGCCGACGATCAGGTCGGTCTTGCGGCCGGCGAGGTCGATCAGGTGCGCCCGCAGCTGGCGCGCGAAGAGGTCGAAGACCAGCGCCAGTCCGGCGCCGACCGCCAGGGTCCACAGCGTGACGAAGGCCTGGTGCGGGATGACCTTGTCGTAGATGACCGAGGTCACCAGGCCCGACACCATCATGAGCACGTTGCTCAGCAGCGCGGCGAGCATCGCCGAGCGGTAATACGGGATGAAGCGCTTGAGCGTGCCGAACAGCCAGTGCGAATCGGCCTGCAGCAGCGGGGTGTCGTCGTCCTTGGCGCCGCTGATCGGCTTGGCCTGCGAGACCTCCTGCGGCGCGATCGCGAGGATGAAGCCGCTGTATTCCTGGTCGAGCTCGGACGCCGGGGCGACGCAGCTGGCGGCCTCGGGCCCGGGGAACACGACCTCGTAGCGGACGGCGCCGGAGCCGTCGTCGTCCAGGCGGCGCACCAGCACGCAGGCGTCGCCGCCGTTGAGCAGCAGCACCGCGGGCAGCAGCAGCTGGTTGATCTCCTCGATGCCCTTGCGCAGCAGGCCGGCGTTGTAGCCGGCTTCGCGCATCAGGCGGATGGCCTGATCCGGGCTGAGCGCGCCTTCGACGGGCGCGCCGGCGCGCAGCGACTCGACCGAGCGGGCGCGGCCGTGATGCTGCGTCAGCCAGGACAGGCACTGCAGCAGCGGATCGATCGCCGGCTGCTGCGCCAGGTCCGCGAGCGGGTCGTGCGGCGCGTCCGGAATGCCGGGCGCACGCTGGCCGTCTTCCGCGGCCAGGCGCAGGCCGGGGCCGCGGGCGCGCTGGTCACCGTCGAAGAAGGGGTCGTGGGGCCGGGTCATTGATCAAATCTTGTCAATTTCAGCTTCTATGTGCGAGTGCCAATTGCTCGAATTCGCGCTCGATGTCACGAACGATGGCTGGCATGTCGAAAAGTGCGCTGTTGCGCCCTTCGTCCCGCAGATAGCGCTTGTAGGACTTCGCGCGGCCCGGATTGAGGCCGATCTGGATGGCGCGCTGGACGTATTCCTCCACCGAGAAGGTGATCAGGTCCGGCAGGCCGACGGCGGTCAGCAGGCTGCCGCACATGCGGGAGATGTAGCTGCGGCCGGAGCGGGTCAGGATCGGGGTGCCCATCCAGAGGCAGTCGCTGGCGGTGGTGCCGGCGTTGTACGGGAAGGTGTCCAGCACCAGGTCCGGCAGTTGGAAGCGCGCCAGGTAGTCCGGCGGCGCGACGCGCGGGGCGAAGATCAACCGCGAGGCGTCGATCCCGGCGGCCTCGGCTTCGCGCCGCAGGTTGGCCTTGGCCCACTCGTTGTCTGCCAGGAGCCACAGGACCGAATTCGGCACGCCGTGCAGGATGCGCATCCAGGCGCCGAACATCTCGGCGTTCATCTTGTGGTTGTTGTTGAACGAGCAGAAGACGAAAGCGTCTTCGGGCAGCTCGTACTGGGCGCGGGTGGGGTCGGCACCGATCTCGCGCTTGCGGTCGCTGACCTGGTAGCAATGCGGCAGGAAAATGGGCTTTTCGCTGCAGTACGGCAGGTATTCGGGCGGCATCGTGAAGCGATCGGCCAGGATCCAGTCGACGCCGGGCAGCAGCGAGGTCGCCGGCAGGCCCAGGTAGCTCACCTGAACCGGCGCCGGGCGGTGCGCCAGGATGTTGGGGCGGGCGCCGCTGGTCAGGCCCTGGAGGTCGACCAGCACGTCGATGCCGGCCTGTGCGATCAGCTTGGCGGCGGTCGCGTCGTCCATCGCGTTCAGGCGCCAGACCTTGTCCATCGACATCAGGATGCGCTTGCGCAGCGAAGTGCCGTCTTCACGACTCCAATCGAAGGCATGGATCTCGAACTTCTCGCGATCGTGCAGCTCGTACAGCTCGGCGGTCAGCAGACCGACGGCATGCATGCAGAGGTCGCCGGAGAGGTAGCCGATCTTGATCTTGCCGCCCTGTTCGCGGGCGGCGACCGAGACCGGATGGCGCCAGAGCGCGTCCTTCTGCTTCGTCACCTTCTCGTGGACGAAGCGCTGGGCGGCGCCCATCTGCAGCGCGGGGTCGTCGGTGGCGCTCAGCGTCGCCAGCAACGAGGTCGCAATCAGCAGCTTGTTATGGGTAACTTCGCCGAACGCCTGATAAACCGGCCACTTGCACTGCTTCTGACGGATGTGCACGTAATGCTGCATCACGTCCGTCTGGTCCGGATTCAAGGTGAGGCTGCGCACCATGAGCGCCTCGGACTCGTCATAACGACGCTGCACTTCCAGCAGCCGGGCGGCGTTGTTGAAGGCATGGGTGCGCAGGCCGGTCTGGTCGGCGCCCAGCGCCTCCATCGGGCCGGCGCCCTCGTACACCTCGCGCCAGGCGTCCAGCGCCTCGTCGACGCGTGTCAGATGCTCGAGTTGATGGCCCAGGTTCAGGCGCGCCTGCGCGAAGGTCGGGCTGATCGCCAGCGCCTGGCGGTAGACCTGCTCGGCGCGCTCATGCTGCTGGATGTTGCCCAGCACGGTACCCCAGTTGTAGAGGGCGACCAGACGCGCCGCAGGCGGCTGGCCCTCGTGCGACAGCCAGGTCTCATACAGATGCGCGGCGGCATCGCCGAGATTCTGGCCCTGGAAGAAGTTGCCGCGGTCCATCAGCTCCGGCAGGGGGAGCGAACCCTCGCGGGCACGGGTCAGCAACTGCTCCCATTCCTGGGCCAGCGGGGCGGGAACGCTCAAGTTCGGCATGCTGGGGCGGGCGATGTCCATGTGATCGGGCTTTCGGGGCACGGTGGCGCGGATCCGGCGGACACGACCGGACATGCCGGCTCGGGCCCTCTGGCCGCCTGTACGGGATTGTGTCCGTGCGTTCCGGAAGGCATCCCGGCAAATGGACGGTGCCGACCGTCTATTTCCCTGCCTGGGAACCCTGCCCTGGACGCGCCGCGGACACCGGCGGCACGCCCATTCAGCCCGTTATCGGCCGCCGGAGTGAGAACTTGAGCACGATTTGAGGCCACCGTCACGGCCTTTTCGGCGCTTCTTGTTACAGGTCCGACTTCCACAATCGTCTCGCGATCCGGGCCTTCAAGAGTCTGGACGCCGCGCGATAGAGCAAGCCCGCAAAAGGGACGTCGAGGGACGCGCGTTCGATCAACCAGGACAAGAAGAACGCAAGCCCATGAAAGCGATTCCGAGTCTGTCCCGATGGGATGAGATCGTCGAGGCGGCGGAAGCGGTGGAAGCCGTGGAGCCGGACGATTTCGAAACGCGCGCGGTGGACACCCAGTCCTGGGTGGAGCCGGCCGGCCGCCTCGGTGGTGCCGGGGGCGCGGCGATGAACGATGCGCCGACGCGGCGGCGCAACGGGGATTCCATCTTCCAGAGCCTGATGCGGCTGTGGCCCGGCGAAGGCCGCCGGCCCCAGGCCAGCGCGCGGGCGATGGCCAAGCTGCGCACGGCCTTCCGAGCCAGCGTCACCGACCTGGCCGGCGAGGCCGATCCGGACGCACAGGAGCGCGTGACCGCCCTGCTCCGCCACATCGTCCATGCGCGGCATCCGCAGGACCTGTGGCACCTGCGGACGGCGATCTACACGGAAGTGGCCCGCTGCTTCGACCAGGCGGAAGCCGAAGCCCGCCTGATCGCGCTCAACCGGCAGCTGGAACAGGGCAAGAGCCTGCTCCGCCGGCTGCTCGGCTGATCACTTGGGCTGAGGCTGACCCAGGAAGTCCATCTTGCCCAGCGGCACGCCGGCGTTGCGCAGCAGCGCGTACAGCGTGGTGGCGTGGAAGAAGAAGTTGGGCAGGTTGTAGAAGCGCAGGAAGTCCTGACCTTCGAACTTCAGCGGCTCCTTGTCGCGACGCGGCACGCTGACCGCACGGGCCTCGGAGCCGTTGATCTGTTCGGGCGTGACCGTCTTGATGAAGTCGCGGGTCTTCTGGATGCGCTGGATCAGTTCCTCCAGGCTGGCTTCGGTGTCGGGCCAGCTCGGCACCTCGATGCTGGCCAGGCGCGCGGTGCCGCTCTTGGCGGCGTCGCTGGCGATCTGGACCTGGCGCGGCAGCGGCAGCATGTCGGGCGCCAGGCGCAGCGTCAGATAGACGGACTCGTCGAAGCCCTTGGCGAGGGCGTGATCGCGCGCGGTGCGGATCCAGGTCTGCATGTTGCTCAGCATGCGGTCGAACACCGGCACGGTGGCGGCGTACATGTCCATGGAAGTCTCCTTGTCTGGGTGGGGGGATGCGATGCGGGCCGGATGCTAGTGCCTGTTCCGATCTGTTGCACGACGCTCGCCCAATGGCCTTGGGGTGACCGATTCAGGCGAGTAGGATCGGTGCCCGCACGCCTATGAACATCATCATCCTCGACGACTACCAGGACGCCGTGCGCAAGCTCCCTTGCGCCGTCAAGCTGGACGCGCTGAACGCCAAGGTCTTCACCAACACCGTCAAGGGCATCGGACAGCTGTCGGTCCGGCTGCGGGACGCCGAAGTGCTGGTGACGATCCGCGAACGCACCCACTTCCCGCGCCAACTGCTGGAAAAGCTGCCCAAGCTCAAGCTGATCTCGCAGACCGGCCGCGTGGGCAAACACATCGACGTCGACGCCTGCACGCGGCTCGGCATCGCGGTGGCCGAAGGCGGCGGTTCGCCCATCGCCCCGGCGGAGCTGACCTGGGCGTTGATCATGGCGGCGATGCGGCGGCTGCCGCAGTACATCTCGACGCTCAAGCACGGCGTGTGGCAGCAGTCGGGCTTGAAGTCCGGCTCGATGCCGCCGAACTTCGGCCTGGGCATGGTGCTGCGCGGCAAGACGCTGGGCATCTGGGGCTACGGCAAGATCGGCCAGCTCATCGCGGGCTACGGCAAGGCCTTCGGCATGCAGGTGCTGGTCTGGGGCAGCGAGGCCTCGCGCCTGCGCGCGCAGGCCGACGGCCACCAGGCCGCCGACAGCCGGGAAGCCTTCTTCGAACAGGCCGACGTGCTGACGCTGCACCTGCGGCTGTCGGACGAGACGACCGGCATCGTGACGTCCGAGGACCTGGCGCGGATGAAGCCGACCTCGCTGTTCGTGAACACCTCGCGGGCGGAGCTGGTCGCCGACGGGGCGCTGGTGTCAGGCCTGAATCGTGGCCGGCCGGGCATGGCGGCGGTCGACGTGTTCGAGTCCGAACCGATCCTGCAGGGCCACCCGCTGCTGCGCCTGGAGAACGCCGTGTGCACGCCGCACATCGGCTACGTGGAGCAGGACAGCTACCAGATGTACTTCGACGCGGCGTTCGACAACGTCCTGAACTACATGGCCGGCAAGCCGAGCAACATCGTCAACCCGGACGTCCTGAAGGGGAACCGGTGAGCGCGGGGACGCCCTCCGGACCGCCCTCCTCCCCTGAAGGCGCCGCGGCGGACGCCGCGCCGCCTCCGAGCCCCGCCCCGCTCTCGCAACCCGAGTCCCTCTCTCACCTGTTCTGGGCCTTCACCTGGCTGGCGCTGCAGGGCTTCGGCGGCGTGCTGGCGGTGGCGCAACGGGAGCTGGTCGAGCGCCTGAACTGGATGACGCGCGAGGAGTTCGTCGAGACGCTCGCCGTCGCGCAGGTGCTGCCGGGGCCCAACATCGTCAACATCTCGCTGATGATCGGCGACCGCTTCTTCGGTCTGCGCGGCGCGCTGGTCGCGCTCGCCGGGATGATGCTGTTTCCGGCGGTGATCGTGCTGATCCTCGCAGCCCTGTCGACGACCTGGCTGGCGTCGCCGCGCATGACCGGCGCGCTGCGCGGCATGGGCGCCGTGTCGGCCGGACTGATCCTGGCGACGGGCTTCAAGCTGCTGCCCTCGCTGAAGAAGAACCCGATCGGCCTCGCGCCGGGACTGGCGCTCGCGGCGCTGGTGTTCGGCGCGACGGTCTGGCTGAAGCTGCCGCTGTTCTGGATCGTGCTGAGCGTCGGCGGCCTGGGCATGACGCTGGCGCTGATCGCGCTCAAGCGCGCCCGCGCGGGAGTGCGCGCATGAGCGCCGTCGCCCAGGTCGGCGCGCAGGTGGCGCAGGTGAGCGCTCATGCCGGATGGACGCAGATGCTGGTCGGCACCCTGAGCTGGTCCGAACTCGGCGCGCTGATGCTGCATTTCCTGATGCTGTCGCTGCTGTCGATCGGCGGCGCGATCACGACGGCGCCGGACATGCACCGCTACCTGGTCGACGAACGCCACTGGCTGACGGACCAGAGCTTCACCAGTTCGATCGCGCTGGCGCAGGCCGCGCCGGGTCCGAACATCCTGTTCGTCGCAGTGCTGGGCTTCAACGTGTCCGGCCTGCTGGGCGCGGCCGCGGCGATGGCCGGCATCCTGCTGCCGTCGACGACGCTGGTCGTCGCGGCGACGCGCTGGGCGCGCAACAACCGCGAGCACCTCGGCGTTCGCGCGTTCACGGTCGGCATGGCGCCGCTGACGCTGGGCCTGATGATCGCGACGGGCTGGCTGCTGGCCGCGCCCTACCTCGTCGAGCCGTCGCACCGCTGGGCGACGCTGGCGATGATCGTCGCGACCGTGGTGCTCACGATGCGGACCAAGATCGGGATCGTGTGGATGGTGCTGGCGGGTGGCGTGCTGGGCGCGCTCGGGGTCGTTTAGAGACCGGGTTGCTGACCTTTCATGATGGATAAATCCTTGCTGCAGCAGCAGGTGCTGGAACGGCTCGCCGAAGACCTGCTGCAAGTCGAACAGGCCGCGCGCGTGGCGCATGAGACGGCGACTCACGAAGAGAACATCGCCGAGAACAAGTACGACACCTTGGGTCTCGAAGCCTCCTACCTCGCCACCGGTCAGGCCCGCCGCGCGGAAGCCATCCGCGAGGCGATCGCCGAGTGGCGCCAATTCCGCCCGCGCCCCTACGACGCCGAAAGAGGCATACAGCTCGGCGCGCTGGTCTGCCTGGTCGATGCCGACGACAAGCAGCAATTGCTCTTCCTCGGCCCGGACGGCGGCAGCATGAAGCTGGTCAACGACACTCAGCCTGTTCAGGTGATCAGCGGCGAAGCCCCCTTGGGCAGGGCCTTGCTGGGCAAGTGCGATGGGGATGAGGTAACGATACAGATCGCTTCCACCCGGCAGCATTTCGAGGTGCTATGGGTTCAATGAGCCGCCTGCCGCTGCTCTACACCTTCCGCCGCTGCCCCTACGCGATGCGCGCACGGATGGCGCTACTGCAAGCCGGGCGGGACTTCGACGCGGTGGAGGTCAGCCTGCGCGCCAAGCCGGCCAGCTTGCTGGCCCTGTCTCCCAAGGGGACGGTCCCCGTGCTGGAACTGCCCGATGGCGGCGTGATCGACGAGAGCTGGGACATCATGCGCTGGGCACTGGCCGCGCCCGATGCACAGGGCTGGTGGGCGCGGGCGCAGTCGCCGGAGAACCTGGACCTCGTGCGGCGGAATGACGGCGACTTCAAGCGCCACCTGGACCGCTGGAAGTACCCCCAGCGCTACACGGGTGAGACGCTTACGCCGGAGGCTCATCGCGACAGCGCGGTGGATGTGCTTCTGAGACCGCTGGAAGCGCGGTTGAGCAGCGCCCCCTTCCTGGGCGGCACCACGCCCTGCGGCACCGACCTGGCCGTGATGCCCTTCGTGCGCCAGTTCGCCGCGGTGGAGCCGGAATGGTTTGCAGCGCTGGACTTGCCGTCGCTGCGTTCCTGGCTGAACAGCTGGCTCGTTGACCCGCTGTTCACTGCGTGCATGCACAAGCTGCCCGAGGAAGGCGTGAATCGTTTTCCGCCGCTCTGACCCTGCCGGAAAAGTCAGGGATGCCGCTGGAAGCTACCGGCGGTAGCAGTCGAAAGCGGGTGAGCGCGTCGCATGGCCGTCCGGGTCATTGACCGCTGCATGCGCCTCAATCGATTCGCAAGGCAGCTTCGCCACGCCGAAGCGTGGGCGAGGTGCGTTCTCCAAGCCGTACGAATCCAGGAGCAACTGCCACGCACCGTCGGCATCCTTCAGCACGACGACCCACACCTCGGAGTCGATGCCGTCTGCTTCTGACGCCACCCAGTAAGGTAGTTGATGCCGTTCAGCCTGTTCGACGCACTTCAGCGCGGCAGAGCGATCGTCATCCAGTGCAACGAAGCCGCAGGCGCGCAAGCCCTCGGGGACGATGCCGAGCACCGCTTCCTGTGCCTCGACCCGCCACACTTTCGCCTGCTGCTCCCGCAGCGCGGTCTGCTCTGCGAGCGACAAGCGTGGATGCAAGCCCAGGCAGACCAGGCACACGCTGATCCCGACCCCGGTCAGGAGGGAGGCCAGGGTGCTGAAGCCGGAATTGACGATCATGGCTGACGAGAAAGCGGCCTTCGCCCCCATGTCTGATTGCTCCCGCAAGGATTGATGACAAGGGCAACTTTGCTTGACTCAGCTCCGCCGAGCAGAGCTTCACTATCAGTGTTCATAGATGCTCGTCGCCAACCTTCTCTACATCGTCTCCGGTAATTTCCAAGTTCATCTGATCATCCAAAAAACGTCAACAGCGGCCATGCGGTTGGCCCAGGCAATGAGTTCACGCTGGCGTTGCTTGGCCAGCATCCACGCGCCGCTTCTCGGTTGCCTTCTTGTTGTTGTCGATCAACTGCAGAGCAGCACCGATAGCCTCGATGTCGGCGAGAAATTCGTGGGGTTCAGGAAGCGCCGGCGGTGCCTCGGCGCCTCCTTCATGCGTGAAGTTCGAGCACCGAGTCATGCCGTTGTAGACGGCGCTGGCCTCGGCATCATCAACGGAAACGTACCGCAGCTTGGACGTCTCGATGGATCGCCTGAAGCGCTTGACGGTTCCAGCAAACAGGTGCTCCTCGATGAGGAGCTCCCATGTGTCGCGCATCCGTCGGTATCCATTGCGAACGATGTCGTTGTAGCGATCGTGGTTGTGCTCTTCCTCTAGTACCTTCTTGGCCAGCTTCGCCTGCTCTCGCAGTTCGTTAACCCGGGCGCTAAGTCGCTTGCCCTCAAAAGGCAGCCCGTCACCGCAGATACCTTTCTTTGAGCCGGCCGCGAACACATGACGGTCGACAGACGCCACGCCGTTCTCTTCTGCGAAATCCTTCAACGCCCAGGCGAAGGCTAGGTCGTGCGTGAACACGATGATCTGACGCTGCTTCGCCTCTAGCACCAGGCGCTTCGCGATCCTCTCTCTGCGCACATGATCGAGCGACGAGACGGGATCGTCGAAGATGAGCCCCGAGCGACCAGGCTCGATGCCGACCTCGGCCAGGAAAAGCGCCATCGCGATGACGCGCTGCTCTCCCTCGCTAAGGACGTCGGACACCTTTGCCCGCGCAAACTGCGCCGCTGTTCGAAGCTTAAGTTGCTGCATGCGTGCGCCCTTCTGGCCGGTCATCTCCAGGATGACGTCCAGCTTGCCCAGCCCCAAGTTTCCTAGCTCCTTCGCAAACGCCGTGCGCAGCTCTTCGGTCACATGCGCTTCATACAGCTCACCGATCTTCCCCGTGACTAGGCGGGTGCCGCAGCTCTTGATTGCCTCTCCAAACGCGTGGTCGCGTTTGTGCCACTCGATAGCGTCCTGCACCTTGGGCAGCAAATCCGCGAGCTTCAACCTAGCCTCCAGGTCAGCAAGGGTCCTGGTTTTTTGCTGGCGCTCCTCGGGAGTCATCGCCTTTTCGAGTCGAGCTGCCTGGTCGAGCTGCATGGCGATCAGCTCGTTGAGCGTTTGCACGGGCGATCCGGGCAGCTCCTCCAAGGGATCCAGCTTCCTGTTGCGCGCCATCGCGAGAACGCTTGCTTGACGCGTCTTCAAAGCAGTCGAGTACTCGTTGATCGCCGCCACCAGCTCGGGCCGGCTTTCGTGGAGTTCTTCCAGAAGCGTCGGGTCTGATGGAAAAGCGTCGAAGACCAAGGATTTGACCGCCAAGTAGAGCCGCTTCGTGATTTCACGTGCGGCGGAGGCCTTCTTCTGCGCATCGGCCTCCAGGAAGTTGACGAAGGACTTCAACCTGCCGGCGGCCTCTTCCGTCAGCGGCTGTTGGCAGAGAACGCAATGCGCATCGTAGTCCGGCCCGGGGAACTCGTGACCCGGATACGCCACCTCCGTGGCGTACTTCATTGCACTGCGTAGGAGAAACTCCCACGGCTCGCTGCCAGTGCCAACGACCTTCGCACCTTCTGCCTGCAGCGTCTCCGCCGCTAGATTGGACGCAGCTTCTGCTGTGACCATGGTGACGAAGGCGGCCGCCAACTGGGTAGTTGCCACGTCAACCAAGGGCGCCTCCAGCGAAGCAAGCTCATTGCGCAGCGTTCCCAGGCGTGTAGCTGTACGCCGGATGGCTGCCGCCAGCTTGACCGGATCCTCATCATTGAAGAGCTTGATGAGGATCTGCCGCTCGGCCTCCTCGTCAGCGGACAGCACGGCCAGCTTCTTGAATGCGTTGTAGTCGCTCTTGCGGCCAAGCGTACCGTGAGCGCGCCCGACAACCGTATTTCCCACGAGCGGCCCAAGCTGCGCATGATCGAACACATTGGCCTTGCGGGCCTCCTCAACTAACCGCTGGACGGGACCCAGCGCGTCGGACAGCCCATGAATGACTTCCATGCCATCCGGAACAAAGAGCACTTTTGCCTGGTTGTCCACGAACACGCGCGCGCAGTGCGCGTCGAAGACAGACATCTGAGACAGCGGCGCCGGTGGGTCGGTACCAACGGTCCATCCCTGCGAGTTGGCGACAGCACCTTCTTTCCAATCGAATACAGCGCTGGCGAGCAGCGGTCCTTTTGATTCGGCGTAGACGTCGGGAAGGATGTCCTCAACGTTGCGCGCCCGGCACGCCTTTTTCAGAGCTCGAGCGTAGCCCGACTTCCCTGCGCCGTTATGCCCGTACACGATGGTCAGGCCGGCGGCTTCGAAGGTTAGCGCTTGATCGGCGGAAATTGCATTCAAATTCTGAGGTGAGCGCAGCGCAACCAGACTAACGTCCACGCCGTCTCGCGCTCCCACAGGCAATGTCTTGGGGTCGAGTCGAACAGCAACCCGACCGTCCGGATCGGGTAGCCCGTGCTCTGCCTTGGCAAGAGCACAAAGATCCTGAAGGTCTTGGGGCTTCAAGCCACCGGCCACCAATCGACGTACCGCGTCGTCAATCCATGCTGGCTGCTCCGCGGCCCAAGCCGCGATGCTCTGGATGATTTGCATCCGCTCCTCCCTGCCCATTTGTTGAGCTATCTGCCGATGTTGCCACGGACCGACGAGGTCGAGAACATCTCCCGCGAGGGGTGACCCAGGAGGGTGAAGCCCAGGTGTGACCCTGGTGAGCAACACGTTGTCTGGGATTCAGCAGCATTCCTCCATAGAACTGATGATGCCTGTCCACTGTGCCGTCGTAGACCATGAACAGAAGCTGCCCAGCGATGGGGTGCCTTCACTCAATCCCTTTTTTTGGAACCTGCGGAATGATTGCCTACGACAGCTCGCCGACGGCGCTGTTCTTCCCCGAGACTCGTCCGACGGTGTTCGGGACCGCCGCCATCCCCAGCGAAGAGGCCCTAGCAATAGAAGCGGCTCGCCTTGCGTACTTGTGCTTCGAGACCCAGGTCCAAGCCAGACTCGACCTGACGTCTGCGCTCCGAGCCGCAGATTTCGGTGGGCCGACCACGTTCAATGACCGTTCGGTGGTTCCTATTGGATTCTTCACCGATAGCCAAGGCTATGCGGCGCTACGCAAGGCCGATGGCCTAGCGATATTGGCTTTTCGGGGCACTCAGCCAACCAGGCCCAGGGACATCCTTCTGGATTTTGACTTCCATACCGCAGCCTCCCCTCACTGGCCAGGCAGCGTGCACCACGGCTTCCTCCACGCCGCCGAGGCTCTATGGCCTGACGTCAAAGCGTGGCTGGAAGGAGAAGGTGCCTCGCGCAAGTTGCTTCTCGTCTGCGGCCACAGCCTGGGAGCGGCCATCGCCACCTTGATCGCCATGCGATCAAAGGCGGAGCGGCTCATCACGATCGGTGCGCCTCGGGTGGGCGATGCAACGTTTGTGGCTGGCTTAGCAGCGACACAGATCAAGCGCACTCGCATCGTTGACTCGGACGACATCGTCACCCAGCTTCCGCCCAAGTTTCTTGGGTATCGGCATCCCAACGACGGTGTGCTCATCGAGAAAAACGGACACATCAATCTGATGCCCAATCCCGCGCAGGTAGACCAAGACGTCGGGCTGCAGATCCTGTTCAATCTGGCCGTACCTTCGATCGAAGCATTGCCACCTGTCTTGTCTGACCATGCAACGGTCAACTACCTAAGGGCTTACTGGCCATAAAGATGACGGTTCGCCCTCATCTAGCGCCACCGAACGAGCTTCAACCACGGATCGATGTCCTCGATGGAGAGAGTCCGCCAGCGCCCACACTATCGACCGGCAGGCAACTGGCGGCGCCGCTCGAAGCGGCTACTTGGTAACGGCTTCTGAAGAATGCCTCTGGAATTCCCGCGCCTCTCTCCGCTACGGATCAATTGGCTCATACCCCACCACACTCATCCCGAGCGTGCCTCGATACCCCATGTCCGCGAGCCCGGTGACCTTCGCCACGGCGATTCGCACTGACGCAGCCTCCGCCGTCTCACCGGGCATCGGCGCGTGCCAGAAGGAATTGGCGCCGTAGCCGCCGGTGCCGTTCAGCAGCACCAGCGATCGCAATCCTGTCGTGACCAGGGACACCCGGCAGACCAGCGAGCGCCCGACCATGGCCGAATGCGACTCGACGGCGGCGAAGTCGGAGAGCGCGTACCTGCGCTGCTTTGCCGAGAGCCCGAACCGAGGCAGCCGCTCAATCAACACGAGGTTGCGAGCCCGATCGATGGTCGTGACATGGATGCGTGCCTGGACGAATTCCAGAATCACCCCGCACAGCATCATCGACGGGAAGAGCAGGAGCCAGAGCGCCTTCGGACTGGTGTCGTAGAAGGTGAACTTCCAGAACATCCAGCTCAACGCGGCCGCGAAGGCGAACAACCACAGCCACATCGTCGTCGGCCTGGGCCGGATGACGACGGTGGTGTCGGTGACTTCGAGGGAACGGGACATGACCGCGACAAGAGCGGAGCCCGGAGCCCCGCCGCTCATTCAGCGCGCCAGGACTTCAGAGATCCTTCGTCCCGAAGATCTTGTCCCCGGCGTCGCCCAGGCCCGGGATGATGTAGCCGTTCTCGTTCAGGTGCGAATCGATCGCCGCGGTCCAGCAGCGGATGTCCGGATGCGCCTTGTTCAGCGCCGCCACGCCTTCCGGCGCCGCGACCAGCACCAGCGCGCGGATGTCCTTGCAGCCGCGCTGCTTCAGCAGGTCCACCGTCGCGATCATCGAGCCCGCCGTCGCCAGCATCGGATCGACGATCAGCGCGGTGCGCTCGTCCAGCTTGCCGACGAACTTCTCGAAGTAGTTCACCGGCTGCAGCGTCTCGTGGTCCCGCGCCAGGCCGACCACGCTCACCTTGGCGTTGGGCATCATGTCCAGCACGCCGTCCAGCATGCCCAGACCCGCGCGCAGGATAGGCACCACCGTGACCTTGCGGCCCGCAATCTGGTCGATCTCGACCTGGCCGCACCAGCCCTCGATGGTCGTCTTCTCCAGCGGGAAATCCGCCGTCGCCTCGTAGGCCAGCAGCCGTGCCACCTCGCCGGTCAGCTCGCGGAACTTCTTGGTGGACATGTCGCCCTCCCGCATCAGGCCGATCTTGTGCTTGACGAGGGGATGCTTGACTTCGATGACTGGCATGGCGATACCCGGGGGATGGGGGATGCGGAGTTGGGAACGGCGCCTCGTGGGCGCCGGAATGGTCGCGATTATCTCGCGTCGGTGTTCAGGCGCCCTCGGCCTTCTTCTGACGCTGGCGCAGCGCCTCGTACAGGCACACGCCCGCCGCGACCGACACGTTCAGGCTCTCCACCGCGCCCTGCATCGGGATGCGCACCAGCTCGTCGCAGGTCTTTGCGGTCAACTGGCGCATGCCGTCGCCCTCGGCGCCCAGCACCAGCGCCACCGGACCGCTCAGGTCCAGGTCGTACAGCGTCTTCTCCGCCTGGTCCGAGGTGCCGATCACCCAGATGTCGCGCTCCTTGAGCTCGTTGAGCGAGCGCGCCAGGTTGGTCACCATCAGGTAAGGCACGGTCTCCGCGGCACCGCTGGCGACCTTGGCCACCGTGGCGTTGAGCCCCACCGCATGGTCCTTGGGCGCGACCACCGCATGCGCGCCGGCACCGTCGGCCACGCGCAGGCACGCGCCGAGGTTGTGCGGATCGGTGACGCCGTCCAGCACCAGCACCAGCGGCGGGCCCTCGACCTGCTCCAGCACTTCGTCCAGCGAATGCGACTTCGCCACCGCCTTGACCCGCGCCACCACGCCCTGGTGGCGGTGCGTGCCGCACAGCGCCTTCAGCCGGTCGTCGTCGCTCTCCACCAGCTTGGCGCCCGCCGCCTCGGCCTTCTCCAGGAAGCCGCGCATGCGCTGGTCCTTGCGGGTGGCGTCGAAGAGGATCTCCTGCACCGAGGCCGGCGCGGTCTTCAGGCGGACGGTGACGGCGTGGAAGCCGAACAGGATCTGGGTCTTGGCGGGAGAGGAGGAGGAGGAAGAGCTCATGGGCGCGATTGTCGCGCACCCGCCGTCACAGCCAGCCGAAGTGTCTCGCCGCCATCAGCGCGCCCAGCATCACCGGCTGGTGGAGCATGTAATACGACAGCGACCACCGCCCCATCACCGACAGCGGTCGCACGCCCGGCAGCAGCGGACGCTGCATCCAGGCGCGCACCGCCTCGATGCGCATGAGCGCGCAGCCCCACAGCATCGGGCCCAGCCACGGGAGGATGGGGACGAAGTCCTCGGTCAGCGGCTTGCGCGTGACCAGGCCGACCCAGTTCGTGGTGCGGGTGTCGAAGAAGGGATGCGCGATGAAGAACGGCAGCGCGACCGCGACCGCGCCCAGCCCCCACAGCGCGGCCGTGGGCAGTCTGGAGAAGCCGAAGCGCACCAGGATGAGCATCAGGGCCATGCCGTGCAGCACGCCGAAGCTGATGAAGGAACGCGGGTACATGAACCACGAGCCGATCGACACCAGCAGCGCGCACGCCATGACCTGACCCCAGCGGCGCCAGAAACGGTAGGCCGTCTGGCCCTGCGCCAGCGCCACCGCCTGGCCCATGCCGGCGCACAGCAGGAACAGGCTGACGATGGAGCTGCGCTGCCAGGTCCAGAACGGGTCGCGGTAGAAGTCCTCCACGATGACCTTGAAGTAGCTCAGGTCGAAGCAGAAGTGGAAGACGGTCATCCAGACCATCGCCAGCCCGCGCAAGGCATCGAGCCGGTCGTAACGCGGGGTCGTCGAAAAGGCGCGGGACACGGCCTCCAGGCCGGGGTCAGGCGTTGCGATCGGGAAGCGGGCCGGCGGATTCATCGGACTTGCAGTCTACATAAGCCGCCGCGCCGCTCGATGACGCGTGTCCGGTGTCCGATCGCCGCTCGCCTCCACCCCCCGCATTCAAGTGGGTCCAACACCCGAACCAGTCGATCGCCCCTCCGCGTTCCACCAGTCCGTGTCATTGAGCGGAACAGAACAGAAATCGACGATGGCGCCCTCCCTTTTCGAACTGAGCCCCATGCGCTTCCACCCCCCTTCCCTGCTGTCCACGCTCGCCGTCTGCGCCCTGGTCGCCGCCTGCGGCGGACGTTCGTCGGACCCGGTCGCGACGCCGTCCAGCACCCTGATCCCCGTCCCGGATCCCACGGTCGCCTGCAGCATCCTGCGCGTCACGCCGGACAACGCGATCAAGCAGACCTTCGTCGATCCGCTGATGACCATCGTCTACGCCGCCCCCTCGGCCGGGGCCTGCGGCGACCTCACGCTGCAGGACTCGTCCCGGTCGGCGGTCGCCGCGACCGTCGTCGCCAGCAGCGAGTGGCCCAACCCGCAAGGCGGCTACATCGGCACGCGCACGATCGAAGCCGCCGCGGCGCTCAACCCCGCCGCCATCTACAGCCTGCGCTGGAACGACAAGACCATCTCCACCTTCAAGACCGGCACGGAACGGCGCGGCGCGGTGGTGTCGGTCACCGAGCAGGCCCTGCAACTCCCGTCGCTGCCCGATGCCGCGCACCTCGGCCAAGGCGACATCAACGACGTGCTGGACTCGCTTGCTGAATTGATGGCCAAGGGCAACGACATCAAGAAGGCGCTGTTCGCGACCGTGCTGCGGCACGAACTGCCCAACATCGCCCGACCGGACGCCCGTTTCGGCGCCAGCATCGGCAAGCTCGCCTACCGCAGCGCCGATGCACGCGGCAATCCGGTGACGCTGAGCGCGCTGCTGATCGCGCCCGAGCAGTCGCCCGGCGGGACCCCGGTCGAGTTCAACGGCATGCCGATCGTCGTCGGACAGCGCGGCTCCACCGACAACAACTCGGACGCGCCCTCCTCCGGCGCCACGACGATGGCCATCCCCGGTCTGATCGCGGCGGGCAAGGGCCAGGTGTTCGTGGCACCCGACCTGATCGGCCTGGGCGATTCGAAGGCGCTGCCGCAGGCCTACCTCGTCGCCGCCGATACCGCCGGCCAGACCCAGGATCTGCTGCGCGCCGTCCGCGCGCACTTCCAGGAGCAGTACCGGTCCACGCTCGGCATGGACCTGCGCCTGTTCGGCGGATCGCAGGGCGCGCATTCCACCATCGCGTCCCTGCCGTACCTGGCGCGGGAAGGCACGGTCCGCGTCGTCTCCGCCTCGCAAGGCCCCTACGACGTCTACCGGACCTTCCACGGCGCGCTGCTGGCCCTGGGCGGCGCCGCCCGGGACGCCTACGCCATCAACGAGAACCTGGACTTCCTGCCCGGCCGCACCCGCGACGTCATGACCAGCTTCCAGGCCTACGGCAACTACGCCTTCGATGCCAAGACCGTCTTCGACGCCGACGGCAAGATCCTTCCGTCCTTCCTCGCCGATTACAAGGACGGCAAGGTCAAGGACTTCGTCCGCCAACTCGGCGCGAACAGCCTGGTCACCGGATCCCAGGTCTACGACCTGCCGCAGGCCCAGGTGCAGCTGTACCACTTCAGCGCCGACACCCTGGTACCGGCACAGAACACGGTGGACATGCTGGCCGCATTGGCCGACAGGAAGCACCGCTTTGCCAGCATCCAGCGCGGCAACTGCCATGAGAACTCGGAGCTGGTGAAGCTCATCGTCAGGCTGAGCAAGAGCAGCACGACCACCCACACGATCTGCGTGGCGTTCCAGATCGACGATTTCGTCGGCGGGCTCTGAACCACCATCCCGGCGCCCAGACGTTCGGGCGCCCAGGCGCCCGGAACTCAGGAGCTCAGCAACTGCCGCACGCGCTGCCGGTGCATGCCGCGCAGCGCCGGCAGCAGCGCGCCGACGTCGCTGTACTCGGCGCCGGACAGCGCGCCCGCCAGCGATCCGGCGAGCGCCCCGGCCTGCGCCGGCGACAGGGGCTCGCCCTCCGCCCATGTGGGCCGCGCGGCCGATTCGAGCTGCTCATGCAGGCGAGCCCGCGCCTGCGCCACCTTCGGCTGCGCCTGGAGCAGCTGACCCAGCGCCTGGCGCTGGCCGCTCGCCTCCTTGACGTCCCAGCGCTGCGGCTGCAGCGCCTCGGGCGAAGGCTCCAGCAGCGCACGCACCGGCTGACCGCTCGGGAAGCGCTTGCCTTCGCCGCGCAGCGTCAGGCCGTCGCGCAAGGCGGGCCATTGCGATTCAGCCACGCTGAAAACGATCTCCGTGCCCTGCGCCTGCACCGACAGGCCCGCTGGGGACAAAGCCTTCGTCAGCGCCTGCAGTTGCTGCTGGGTGCCTTCGCCATCCAGCGTGACAGCGATCAGCGTCGGCTTGCCGCCCGTAGCGCCGAAGCCACCCGTGCCGCCGCCCGTGCCGCTGTCCTGCGCTTGACCCGGCAACTGCAACCGCAGCGTTTCCTTGCCGCCCTGCTGCAGCACGGCCAGATCGAGGCCGCGCAGCTTGAAGCGCTGGCGCGCCGCGCCGTCCTCGGGCGCGGCCTGCAATTCGGCATCGACGCGTCCGCCGGCGTCACGGCTGCGCTGCGACCAGAGTTGGCGCAATTGATCGAGCTGCCCGTTCACCGCCGCGGACGGTGCGGCCTGGCGCGCCAGCGTGTCGCTGAGGCCGCCCTTGAGCTGCTGCATGGCCGCGGCCAGACGATCGAGGTAATCCAGCCCCTGCTGCAGTTTGCCGAGCTGAAGCTGTGCGCCGGGCTCGCGCGCCGACGAAGCGCCATCGCCTGCCCGCAGCGGCGCGGCGGAGAGAACGGCGACAGCCGGCGCCTCGCCGGCGCGCGCGCCTCGGGCCGCTGCGACGCCCGATCGCGTGGCGACGACCGCCGCGCCCTCCGCGCCGCTCGCTGCCGAGGAGGCTGCCGCCGACGACGCCACGTTCGACAGCGCGGGCGCGCGAGCGCCGTCGGTCGTCCGCCCTGTGCGGTCCCCGCCGAACAGCGGCGCGGTGATGCCGTCAGATCGCATCGAACAGGCTCAGCTGGCTGACCTTCGCGTAGGCCTTCTGCGTCGCCTGCAGCGCCAGCGTGTAGCTGTTGAGGCGGGTGGCGGCCTCGCCGTAGTCGATCTGGCCGAGGTCGATGGCGCTCTGCTGATTCGCCAGACTCACCGACGCATGATTGGTGGCGATCGTGTCCAGGATGTTCTGCCGTCCGCCGAGCTGCCCGATCTTGCCCGCCACGTCGCCCAGCGTCTGGTCGAGCGCAGCGATCATCGCGGTCACGTCGGCGTGCGCGCTCTCGGCGGTCACGCCCGGCATGGCCAGTTGGCCGCCCAGCGCATTGAGCTGCCGCAGGAAGGCGCCTATGCCCTCCAGGGACACGTTGCCGCCTATGGTCATGTTGTCCGCCACCGCGACCTGCTGCGTCTGCGAGTTGCCCTGGAAGTTGTAGGCCGCATCCACCGTCGGCTGGTCGCTGGCCGTGCCGGAGAACAGGTAGCGGCCTTCCGCGTTCTTGCCGTTGGCCAGGAAGAGCAGGCTGTCGTGCAGCGTCTTCACCGAGCCCGACATCGCGTTCAGGTCGTCGCCGGTGTTGCCCGCGTCGGCCGCCCAGACCAGCAGGTCGCGCGTGGCCTGCAGGTCCTCGCGGATGCTGTCGAGCGAGACCTCGCTGGTCTTGAGCCGGCTCTGCAGCGCGCCGATGTTGTCGCGGTACTGGCCGAGCGCGGCCTCCTCGCGCGACAGCCGCGCCAGGCGCAGCGCGGCGATGCTGTCGTCGGACGGCTTGAGCACGCGCTGGCCCGAGGCCATCTGCTGCATCACGTGCGTCAGGCCCTCGTTGGCGGCCTGCAGCGCGCTGTTCATCGTCGTGTGGTACTGGTTGCTGGCGATGCGCATGGGAGCTTCTCCGAAGGGCGACAGGCAGGAGGCGGACTGGACCTGGACAGGCGGCAGGGACGGGAACGGCGGCTTCGAGTGCGGGCTCAGCCCAGCATCTGCAGCGTGCTGTCGAACAGCTGGTTGGCCACGGCCACCACCTTCATGTTGGCCTGGTACATCTGCTGGTACTGCATCAGGTTGATGGCTTCCTCGTCGGTGTTGACGCCGGCGCTGGACTTCCAGTCCTCCTCGGACTGGTCGCGCACGGTGGTCGCGGTCTTCTGCGAGCCCTGGTTCAGCGAGCTCGCCACGCCCAGCTTGCCCACCAGCTGCGTGAAGACGTCGCCGGTGACGATCTGCGAAGTGCCGGCGGCGTTGCCGGCGGCGTCGAAGGTGGTGATGGTCATCGGCCGGTTCTTCAGGGCGATCAGCGCGGTGAGGTTGCCGCTGTCGCCGCTGACCGTGGCGCTGCTGGAGAAGGCCAGCTGCGCCGCGGTGATGCCGGTCATCTTGAGCGTGCCGCCGCTGGTGTCGAACAGCGCCGCGCCGGGCGTGGCCGCCGGCGGCGCGAAGCCCGACGCCAGCTGCGCGTTGAACGCGTTGCCGATGCCCAGCGCCAGCTCCGAGATCGTCGTGCGCATGGGCCCCAGCACCTGCTTCTGCAGATCCGCCAGGCCGCCGAGCTGACCGCCCTGCCCCACGTCCGAGACGGTGAACGCGGTGTTGGCGAACTGGAGCTTCAAGGCGGCGGGACCGGCGGTGGACAGCGTCGCCGCGTCGGCGCCGACGACCAGCGGCTGGCCGCCCTTGAGCGACACGCTCTTGGCGCCGTCCGGCGTGTCCACGACCTGCAGGCCGACCAGCGCGGACAGCGACTTGATCTTCTCGTCACGCGCGTCCTGCAGGCCGGCGTCGTTCATGCCGGTGGCGCGGCTGCCGGCGATCTGCTTGTTCAGCAGCGCGATGTCCTGCGTCAGCGCGTTGACCTGGTTGACCACGCCCTCGCGCTGCGTCGCGATCGCGGTCTGCTGGTTGGTGAACAGCTGCTGCAGGCTGTCGAAACGCTTGACCAGGCCATCGGCGGCGGTCAGCACGGCCTCGCGCAGCGGGCCGGATTCGGGCTGCACGCTGGCGGCATTGAGCGCGGCGAAGAACTGGTCGATGCCGTTGTTGATGTTGGCGGTGTCGTCGGACATGACCTGCTCCAGCTGCGTCATGTAGGACTGGCCGGCGCTGTACTGGCCGAGCTGGCTGGTGGCCTGCCATAGCTGCACGCTCTTGAAGCTGTCGGCGAAGCGCAGCAGTTTGGACACCTGCACGCCGGCGCCGCCCTGCGGCGTCTGCATCGAGCCCAGCAGCACGCCGGTGCGGGTATAGCCCGGCGTCATCGCGTTGGCGACGTTCTGGCTGGTGGTGCCCAGCGCGGCCTGGGCGGCCTGCGCGCCGGTGAGGCCGTTGAGGAGGATGCTCATGAGGTCGAGGTTCCGGAGGAGGCGGAAGTGCTTGCGGGATCGCCTGCAGGTGTGCGTGCCGGCAAGGCCGCGGGGGTCTTCTCTCCGGAAGGCGACGCGGAAGCGGCGGAACTTAAACCGGCTGCGGGCAGCACCTGCTTGAGCATCAGATCGGCGATGCCGAAGGCGCGCTGCTGGGCGAGCGCGTCGGCGACCATCCCGTCGGCCAGGTCCAGCATGTCCTGGTTGGCGCGCTTGTTCTCCGCGCTGTCGTCGTCGGCCAGCGCGCGCGTGCCGGCCCGCATCTGGCTGATCATCTGCTTGATGAAGAAGGCTTCGAACTTGACGGCGGCATCTGTGGCCTGCGCCTTGATGCGGGCGTCGGGATCCTTGGCGCCGTCCAGCGCAGTGGCCAAGGGCATCGGAGAGGAGGTCGGAAAGTCGCTCATCAGATGACCTGCAGTTCGCCTTCGATGGCCCCGGCCTGGTCCAGCGCCTGGAGGATCGCCATCAGGTCGTCCGGGTTGGCGCCGATGCTGTTGACCATGTCGACGATCGCCTGCAGCGAAGTGCCTGCCGGCCAGCGGAACATCCGACCATCACCCTGGTCCACGCGCAGCTGCGACTGCGGCACCGTCTGCGTGCGCCCCTGGCTGAAGGCGTTGGGCTGACTCACCTGGGGGCTCTCGCTGATCACCACCTTCAGCGATCCGTGCGACACCGCCGCCGGGCGCACCTTGACGCCGTCGGCGATGACCACCGTCCCGGTGCGGGAGTTGAAGATCACTCGCGGCAACGCCGGCGCCGCATCGATGGACATGCCCTGCAGCTGTGCGACGAAGGCGACCCGCTGAGTCGACTCCATGGGCGCGCGCACCGACACGCTGGTGCCGTCGCGCGTCGACGCCGTTCCGCCGCCGAAGCGCTGGTTCAGCGCGTCGACGATCTGCGTCGCGGTCTGGAACGCGGGCCGCTTCAGGTTCAGCACCACGTCCGGACGCGTGTCGAAGTCGCTCGATATCTCCCGCTCGATCGAGGCGCCGTTGGGCACGCGGCCGGTCGTCGGCGTGTTCACCGTCACGCTGGAGCCGCTCTGCCCCTGCGCGCTCAATCCCGTCACGACGAGGTTGCCCTGCGCCAGCGCATAGACCTCGCCGTCGGCGGCGTGCAGCTCGGTCAGCAGCAGCGTGCCGCCGCGCAGGCTCTTCGCGTCGCCGAGCGAGGACACCGTGATGTCGATCGCCTGGCCGCGCCGATAGCCCGACGGGAAACTCGCGCTCACCATCACCGCGGCCGCGTTGCGCGATTTGGCCTCGGTCTTCTCCGGGAGCTTCACGCCGAACTGCTTCAGCAGGTTGGCCACCGACTGCCCGGCGAACTTCACCTGCGTGCTGTCGCCGCTGCCGTTCAGGCCGACGACCAGACCGTAGCCCAGCAGCTGGTTCTCGCGCACGCCTTCGATGTCGACGAGCTGGCGCAGCGGCTGCGCGGCGAAGCTCGGTGCGGCGACGGCCAGACCGAGGACTGCACCGAGCACCAGACCGATGGACAGGGAGATCAAGCGCTTCTTCATGAGGGTCTCGCGGTGGACGAATGTCGAATCGGAAGTCGGATCGGATCTCAGATCGGATTCCACGGGCTGTTGAACCAGCGCGTGAACCAGCCCGGCGTGGCGGCGTCGGCCAGCACGCCGCGGCCGCTGTAGGCGATGCGGGCGTTGGCGACGCGCTGCGAGGACACGCGGTTCTCGCTGTCCACGTCGGCCGGTCGGACATAGCCGGCCACGCGCATCAGCTCCTCGCCCTGGTTCAGCGTCAGGCTTTTTTCGCCGTGCACGCGCAACAGGCCGTTGGAGGTCACCTCCTGCACGACGACGGTGATCGCGCCCTGCAGCGTGTTCTGCTGCGTGCTGCTGCCGCTGCCGTTGAAGTCGCGGCCGGCATTGATCCCGTACGCGCGCTGCTTGCCGTTCAGGTCCAGGCCGAGGCTGCCGCCGCTGGTCTTGCCGCTCTGCGTGTTGGCGCTCTTGCTGGCCTGCGTCGCCTCTTCGAGCACGATGGTCAGCACGTCGCCCGAGCGGAACGCCCGTGTGTCCGCGATCAGGCTGGCGCTGCGGCCCGCGGCGAACACGCCGCCGCCGGAGGGCTTCACCGTCTCGGCGATCGGCAACGGCAGGCCGCCCGGATCGGCGCTGGGCAGCTCCGGCGGCGCGATGATCGCGCAGCCGCCCAAGGTCGTTGCGACGACCATCGCGAGGGCGACGGCAAGCCTCCCGCGGCGCACGGATCGCTCGGCCTTGAAGTCTTGGGGGGCAGCGTTCATCGCGTTCTCCTCAGCGTGCGGCCTGCGCCAGCACCTGCAGCATGTTGTCGGCGGCGGAGAGCACCTTGGTGTTCATCTCGTAGGTGCGCTGGGCCGCGATCATGTCGACCATCTCCTCGACGACCTGCACGTTCGAGCCTTCCAGCGCGCCCTGCTTGAGCTTGCCCAGGCCGTTCTCGCCGGGCACGCCTTCGGTGGGCGCGCCGCTGGCGCCGGTCTCCTGGTAGAGGTTGTCGCCCAGCGCCAGCAGACCGGCCGGATTGACGAACTGCGTCAGGCGCAGCTGGCCGATCTCCTGCGGCGCGGCGTTGTCCGCGACGGTGATCGACACGGCGCCGTTCTCGGCAATCGTCAGCGACTTCGCATTGATGGGCACGGTGATCTCGGGCTGCAGACGCTGGCCCTGCGCCGTCGTCAGGCGGCCTTCCGGGCTCAGGTTGAGCTGGCCGGCGCGCGTGTAGGCCGGACGGCCGTTCGGGCCCTCGACCTGCAGGAAGCCGTTGCCGACGATGGCGATGTCCATGCTCTGGCCGGTCGTCTGCAGGCTGCCGTTGGTGAACACCTTCTGCGTGCCCACCATGCGCGTGCCGTTGCCCAGCTGCACGCCGGTGGGCGCGGCGGTGCCGTCCTCGGCCTGGGCGCCGGGCTGGCGCTCCACCTGGTAGAAGAGGTCCTCGAACATCACCCGGTCGCGCTTGAAGCCGACCGTGTTGACGTTGGCCAGGTTGTTGGCGATCGCTTGCAGCTTGGCGTCCTGCGCCTGCACGCCGGTCTTGCTGATCCACATGGCGGGGTTCATCGGGGGCTCCTTGGGGATGTTCGGGAATGGCGGGAATGTCGGGGAAACGGATTCGAAGAGGGAGACGAGGTCGAGGTCGAGGTCGAGGTCGAGATCAACGTCGAGACTCGACGCCTCACTCGCGGACCAGACGGTTGCCGGTGTCGGCCATGCCGTCGGCGGCCTTGTAGAGGCGCATCTGCAGCTCGAAGTCGCGGGCGAGGTTCATCGTGGCGACCATCTCCTCGACGGCCGACACGTTGCTCGATTCGAGCTTGCCCTTGGCGACCTGCACCGCCGGATCGGCCGCCGGTGTGCTGCCGTCGCGCGTCACCAGCAGGCCGGCTTCGTTCTTCGTCAGTTGCGAGAACGGCGGCTTGACCAGCTTGAGCCGGTCCACCGTCTGCAGCTCCGGCTGGCCGTTGGACAGGACCGAGATCGTGCCGTCGGCCTGCACTTCCAGCTTGTCATGCGGCGGCAGCACGATCGGACCGCCCTCGCCCAGCACCGCGTGGCGGCCCAGTCGCAGCGTGCCGTCGGCGTCGACGGTGAAGTTGCCGCTGCGGGTGTAGGCCTCTTGCCCCGCCGGACCGTCCTGCGCGACCGCGAACAGGCCTTCGCCCTCGACCGCCAGGTCGAGGTCGCGACCCGTGTCGCGCTGGCTGCCGGCGCGCGCGCTGATGACGTCCGAGCGCGCCTGCGACAGGTGCCGCGCGTCGTAGCCGTAGCCCAAGACCCGCGCGGCGCTCGCCTGCTCCAGGTTGGCGCGGAAGCCGGCCGTCTCCAGGTTGGCCAGGTTGTTGGCATGCACGGCCTGCGCGCGCTGGATGCGCTCGGCGCCGCTCATGACGGTGTAGATCAGCGCGTCCATGCGATCACACCGCCTGCATCAGCGCCTGCATCATCTCGTTCTCGGTCGAGATGAGCTTGGTGTTGGCCTGGTAGTTGCGCTGCGCGCTCATCAGGCTGACGAGTTCGCCGGTGACGTCGACGTTGGACTGCTCGATCGCGCCGGCGCTGAGCTTGGACGCGGTGCCCGCGCCCGGGCGCGCATAGAGCGCCACGCCGCTGTCCAGCGTCGCCGTCCAGCTGGTGTCGCTGATCGGCTTGAGCGCGCTCTCGTTGGCGAAGGTCGCCAGCGCGATGGTGCCGACGGTCTGCTTCTCGCCGTTGCTGTAGTTGGCCACCAGCGAGCCGTCCTCCGACAGGCTGGTGCCGGTCAGCGTGCCGGCGGCGTAACCGTTGGACTCGTTGGTGCGGGTGGTCGTGTCGCCGGAGAACTGCGTGGTGCTCGTGTAATCGATGCGCATCGCGATGGGCGCGGCGCCGTTGGCGGGCGCGGCGTTCAGCGTCACGGCGGGCACCGCGGTCAACTGGCCCTGCGCGTCGAAGTTCATCGTCGCGCCGACGCCGGCCGGGGCCGCGCCGTCGAAGCTGTAGTACGCGTTGACGGCGCCGACGCCGGTCTTCACGAAGTACTGCGTCACGCTGTGCTTGGTACCCAGCGAGTCGTACACCACCGAGGTCACCGAGCTGTTGTAGCTGCGCGAGTCGTCCTTGTCGAAGGGCGTGAGCGCCGGCACGGTCCAGTCGGCGCTGAGGTTGCCGTTGTAGGTCAGCACGTCGCTGGGTTGCGCCGGAATCGTGCCGGCGTTGACGCGCAGGTCGCCGAAGGCGCCCAGGCCGGCGCCGGGCAGCGGGCGGCCGCTGGCGTCCAGCACGGCGGCGTAGCCCTGCGCCTTGCGGCCCAGGCTGTCGATGACGTTGCCGTCCTTGTCGACATCGAACAGGCCCACGCGGGTGAACACGGTCTGGCCGTCGTCGCCCTTGACCGCGAAGAAGCCGCGGCCCTGGATCATCGCGTCCATGCCGCGACCCGTGTTGAACAGGCCGCCACCGGTCTGGATGCTCTGCGAGATCGATCCGACCTCCACGCCGGTCGCGTGGCTGTCCGCATACATCGACGAGAAGTTGCTGCGGCTGGACTTGAAGCCGTAGGTGCCGGAGTTGGCGATGTTGTTGCTGATGGTCTCCAGGCTGGCGTTGACCGCGTTGATGCCCGAACGTGCGATTTCGAAACTCATTGGGGGCCTCCGAAGGCGTTGGATGCAGGGAACTCGAGAAACTCGGGGAAGCGGGAGGAACGCGGTCGCGTCAGGACGCGGCGCGGCCCTTGAACTGGGTGATGGCCTGGCTGGTGACCTCGCCCACGCCGGCGAGCTGCAGCATCACGCCGCCGTCGGCGGACAGGCGCACGCCGTCCAGGCGGGCGACGGTCTCCAGGCTGACGTCGCGCTTGTCCTTGGCCTCGAACTTCAGGCTGTACTGGCCGTCGCGCAGGCCCAGCCTGGCCGGGTCCAGCGTGTAGCCGTGCTCGCCCTTGCCGAGCGAGCCGAGATCGATGCGCTGCTCGGTGCCGTCGCCGCCGGTGACGACCAGCGTGTTGGCCGGGCTGCTCGCATCCAGCGTGTAGCGCAGCTCGACGGGCTCGCCCTGCAGCTGCACCTGCGAGACCGTGGCCTGCAGCGTCGAGCCGACCTGCGCGCCCAGCGTCATCAGCTGCAGGCTGGCCAGCATGCTGGCGTTGGTCTGGCCCTGCGAGGTGAGCTTCTGCATCGATTCGACCTGGCTCAGCTGCGTGAGCTGGCTGACGAACTGCGACGGGTCCTGCGGCGAGAGCGGGTCCTGGTTCTTGATCTGCGCGACGAGCAGCGTGGTGAACAGGTTGCTCAGGCCTCCGCTGTCGCCGTTGCCGGCGATCGCAGGGGAGGACGACGCGCCGTTGCCGGTCGTGTTGTTGTTGACGGAAGTGGTCATGTCGGGGGCTCCGTGGCGTTCGGGGTCAGGTCTTGATCCGGGCGATCTGGCGACGATCGGGCGTCGATCAGCTTTCGCCCAGACGCAGCAGCGACTGCTGCATGGACTTCACGCGCGACAGCACCTCGACGTTGGTCTCGAAGGCGCGCGAGGCGGACAACATGTCGGTCATCTCGGCGACCGGGTTGACGTTGGGATAGAAGACCTCGCCGTTCTCGTTGGCGAGCGGGTTCTCGGGCTCGTAGGCCTTGCGCAGCGGCTCCTGACTCTCGACGACGTCCAGCACCTGCACGCGCGTGCCGGCGAGCTGCTGATCGCCCAGCCCTTCGCGCGCGGCGAGAGCGGCGAACACCGGCTTGCGCGCGTGGTACGTGGCGGTCTCGCTGCCGGCGGCCGACTGCGCGTTGGCCAGGTTGCTGGCGATGGTGTTCAGGCGCACCGTCTGCGCGGACATCGCCGAACCGGCGATCTGGCTGATCTGCTTGAAGGACATGGGAACGACTCCTGGGCGGCTGGCCGTGGTGACTGGCGAGGTGAGCGCCGGTGGTTACTGGCCGCTGATGGCCTTGGCCAGGCCCTTGAGCTTCATGTTCACGAAGCTCAGGCTGGTCTGGAAATCGAGCGCGTTCTGCGCGAAGGCGGCCTGCTCCACGCCGAGCTCGACGGTGTTGCCGTCCTGCGCCGGGTGGTAGGGGACGCGGTACTTCACGTCCTGGTCGCCGGTGTCGAGTGCGAGCTCGCCGTTGAAACCATCGCCCGATCCGTCGCCCGAACCCAGTGCGCTGCGCAAGGACGCGGCAAAATCGATGTCGCGCGCCTGATACCCCGGCGTGCTGACGTTGGCGATGTTGGAGGCGAGGACCTTGGTCCGCTCCGCGCGCAGACGCAGCGCGTCGTCATGCACCCCGGCCGCCTTGCTGAAATCGATGCTCATGCGCGACTCCCTCTCTGCTTTCGTTGCTGTGTTCCGTCCGCCGTTGATCGCCGTGGCGATCTCAGCGTTGTCCTTGCCCTGCGGGGTGACGGCCGCCCCGGCCGCGAGTCCCGCATCGAATGCGCCCGGTGCTTCCAAGGACGGCACCGCCGCGCTCGACGCCCAGGTGCTGGACACCGCCCGCAGCGCCTTGCTGGACCAGGCCCAGCAGTCCGGCCTGATCTCGCCCGAGTTGCAGCTGCTGCAGCCCGCACCGCGTCCGCGCCCGGCCTGCCCGGCCGGCTGGGACGTCGCGCTGCAGGACAGCCGCAGCCTGATGCGCCTGCGCCTCGTCGCCCGCTGCACCGACGACGCCGCGCGCGTGCCGCCGCAGGACTTCCTGCTGCGCGCGACGCTGAGCGCCGAGGTCCTGGTCGTCACGCAGGGCGTGGCCAGCGGTCAGCCGGTGACCGACGATCAGCTCCAGCTGCAGCGCCGCGACATCAGCCAGACGCCCGACGCGTTGTCCACGCTGGAGCCCGGCTTCGCCGCGCGCACGACGCTGCGCCCGGGCCAGCTGCTGCAGAAGCGGCTGCTGGCGGCGGCCATCGTGGTGAAGCGCGGCGACGCCGTGCGCATCCAGGCCAGCCGCGGCGGCGTCAGCGTCGAAGGCGCCGGCGAGGCGCTCGACAGCGGCGCGCGCCAAGGCCTGATCCGCGTGCGCAACAACGCCAGCGGCCGCGTGATCCAGGCGCGCGTGCTGGACACCGGCCTGGTCGAGCCCGCCGAGCTGCGCTGACCCCTTCACGACGGAAACGATCGTCATTTCGAAGCTCCTCCCGCTCGGGCTGCTCGGGTCGATGCACCTGACGTGACCGACATCGGTGCGGTCGTCGGCACCGCGCCGGCCTGCGCCGACACGCGCGCCGCCACCTGCGCGAGCTTCTGTGCATACGCCGGATCGGTGGCGTAGCCGCCGCGTTGCAGCGCGGCCCCGTAGGCCTGCGCATCTGCGCCCGCATTGAGCGCGGCTTGGTAACGCGGGCTGGTGCCGACCAGCCGGGCCAGATCGTCGAAGGACTGCGACGGCGACGCGTAAGCGCGGAACGCCTCGCTGCGCGCGACGGGCGCGCCGCCTTCGAATTCCGTGGTCATCGCCTGGGCGACGGCGCCCTGCCAACCCGTGGCCTTGATGCCGAAGTAGTTGTGGCTGCTCGCGCCGTCCGCCGCGCGGATCGGCGAACGGCCCCAGCCCGTTTCCAGCGCGGCCTGCGCGGTCAGCACCTCGGGCGCGACGCCCAGCTTCGCGCCGGCGCTGCGCGCCAACGGCAGCATCTCGTCGATGAACGCCTGACGCTGCGCCTCGCTGACGCCGTCGTCGGCGGAACCGCCGGTGCCCGGCGCCGAGTCCATGCCCGCCACCGACTGCGATCGCGCGCGGCCCCACGCCCCTTCGGGACTGAGTCCACCGCCGGAACCGCCGTCGCCCTGCTCGATGTAGCGGACGACGTCGCGATTCAATTCGTTGAACAGCGCGTCGAAGCGCGGCGTGCCGAAGGCGCCCGTGCCAGCGGGGCTTGCGGCACCGACGGCGCCGGTTGCGCGCGCCGGCGTGACCTGCCCGCCCGGCAGCGACGGAAACTCACCCGCCCGGAAATCAACGTTCCGCATAGATGTGATCCTCGCGGCCCAGCAGCTGCTGCATCAGCGCCTGCTGCTCGCCGATCAGTTGCGCGTTGCGCAGGTTCATCGCCTTGCACTCGGCCAGCGCGCGTTCGATCGCGCGGCGCAGCGTCGCGATCGGCTCGGCCGTCGCGGCGGGCAGGCGTTCCAGCAGTGCGCGCAGGCTGGGCTGCGCGGCACGGCCCAGCAATCCGACCAGCAGATCGCGGCGACGCGTGCGCTGCGCCTCCATCTCCGCGGCCTGCGCGAGGATCTCGGCGGACAGCGCCGCCATCGCCTCGGCCTCGTGGCGCAGCGCGGCGTGGAACTGGCGGTCCAGCAGCGCGCGCAGCGTCTCGTAGCCGCGCAGGTCCTGCGAGAGCCCGTCGAGGAGCTGCTGCAGCATCACCGCGGCGGTGCTGTCGGCGCGGCGCGCCGTGCGGGTCAGCGTGGCGGTCACGCGCGGCCTCCGTGATAGCGCTGGATCAGCTGCGACAGGCGATTCGCGTCGAACTTGATCTCGCCCTTCGCCAGCGCGTCGCGCAACGCGGCGACCTTCAGCTCGTCGACCTCCGGCATGGCGGCCAGCGCGGCCTGCGCAGGCTTGAGGACCTCGCTGGCGAGCTCGCCGGCCAGCATCGCGGGACCCGACGACGGCCCGGCGACCAGCGCAGCGCTCGCGCGATCAGTCGATTCGACGGACGCCGACGACGTCGTGCCGGCGGCGGGGTTCAGCGGGTTGTTGCCTGTGATCTTCATTCGTTCACCCTTGGGTCTGGTGCGCATGGGGCCTCCGTCAACGGGAGGCCGCCGGAGCGGCGGGCGCGGCGGGAGTCGTGGTCGTGGTGGGCGTCGCTGCCGTCGCTGCTGTCGCTGCCGCGGCGGCCGCGCCCGTCGCCGGCGCCTTCGTCAGCGCGCCGCGCACCTGTTCGGCGGCGTCGCCTTCGCGGCCTGGATCGCGCAGCCCGGCCGGGCCGAACATCCCGGCGATCGCCTGTGCCTGCCTGGCGGTCAGCAGCATCAGCTCGATGCGGCGATTCGCCGCGGCGGTCGGTGCGAGCGGATCCAGCGGCGCGGCGTCGGCCATGCCGGAGACCTGCAGCACGCTGGACTCGGGCATGCCGCCGATCAGCAGTTCCTGGCGGGCCGCCATCGCCCGGTGGCTGGACAGCGCCCAGTTCGTGAAGGCGCCCGGGGCCTTGTCCTGATAGGTCGTCGCATCCGTGTGACCGACGATCAGCAACTGGTTGCGGATCTCCGCCAGCAGCGGACCGAGCTTGCGCAGCAACGCGCGCAGCGGCGCGCTCGGCTGCGCGCTGCCGCGCTCGAACATGCCGCTGGCCTCGGTGTCGTGCAGCTGCAGCCGCAGACCCTGCGCCGTGACGGCGCTGCGCAGGTGGCCCTCCAGACCCTCTTCCGCGGCCAGCGCGGCGATGCGGCGCGCCAGCGCCTGCAGCTGCTCGGGCGAGTCCAGGCTGGGCCGGCCCATGCGCGCATCGGTCGAGCCGTGCTGAGGATCGCCGGGGCTGGGTTCCTCGCTGCGCGCCGGCACCGGGTGGCGTTCGATCATGCTGCCGCGCGAGCCCGCCGCCAACGAATTGGTCAGCCCCTGCCCGTCCTCGATCAGGTTGGCGCCGGCGTTCTGCAGCACGATCTGCATGCGCTCCGCGTTGCGCGAGGCCAGCAGCCACAGCACGAGGAACAGGCACAGCAGCGCCAGGCAGAAGTCGGCGAAGGCGACCTTCCACGCGCCGCCGTGGCCGTCGTCCTCGGCGCGGCGCGAGACGCGCTTCACCACCGTCGGGTGGTGATCGCGCGCGCTTTTTCCGCCGGGGCTGCCAGCGCCGCCCATGCCCTGGAGGCCGCCCGGGCCGATGGACACGACCTCAGGCTGCACGGCGTTCTCCTTCGCCCGCCGGCCGGTCGCCGGCACGGCGGCGCGGTGCGGCGGACGACGACTCGTCGCCGTTGAGCGCGTCGATCCAGCTTTCCAGCAGCGCGAAGCTGGGCTTGATGTTGAGCTGCACCAGCCGGCGGCCGGCGTCGATCGCCAGCAGCGGCGGCTTGCCCGACACATGCGTGACCAGCACCACCTTCACCGACTCCAGCGAGGACAGCTCGTGATGCACCAGCTGCTTCATCATGTTGGACAGCGGGTCCATCACGCCGTAGCAGAAGAAGATGCCGATGAAGGTGCCGACCATCGCGGCGGCGACCATCACGGCGATCTCGCCGGTGCCCGCGCCTTCGGCGACGTGGTTCATCGCCATCACGATGCCCAGCACCGCGGCCAGGATGCCGAAGCCCGGCATCGCCTCGGCGATCTTGTGCAGCGACTTGGACGGCTGGATCAGTTCGTCGTGGATGGCTTCGAGCTCCTGCTCCAGCACGCCTTCGAGCTCATGCGCGTTGATCTTGCCCATCGCCATCAGCCGGAAGTTGTCGACGATGAAGTGCAGCAGCTTGCGGTTCTCCAGGATCAGCGGATAGCGCTGGAACAGCGCGCTCTCGTGCGGCGCCTCGACGTGCGCGTCCAGCGCCTTGAGGCCGCCGGCGGCCGTCTGCAGCAGCTCGTACATGAGCAGCAGCAGCTGGCGCTGGAACTCCTGGCCGTGGTCGCTGCGGCGCACCAGCTTGCGCAGCTGCAGCAGCATCTCCGACAGCACGTGGCGCGGATTGCCCAGCACGATCGCGCCGACCGCGGCGCCGACGATGATCAGCAGCTCCACCGGCTGCCAGATGACCTTGAACTGGCCGCCGTGCAGCATGAAGCCGCCGAAGACGCAGCCCAGGACGATCGCGATTCCGACGAGTGCCTGCATGTCCGTTTCCTTGTCCTTTCCCTTTTCCTGTCGCGCCGGTCCTCAGACCTGCTGCAGGAAGGCGCGCATCTTGGCGAGCGCGGCCTTGTTGATCTGGGAGACGCGCGCCTCGGTGAGATCGAGCACGGCGGCGATCTCCTTGAGGCTGGCGTCGAATTCGTAATAGAGCTGGATCACGCGCTGCTCGCGCTCGTTGAGCGCCGTCAGCGCCTGCGCGATCGAGCGCGTGACCATCAGCTGCGCCTCCGGGTTGCGGTGCTCGCTGGGCAGCTGCGCGAGTTCCTCGACCAGTTCGTCGAAGCTGGCCATCTCCTCGGCGACCTCGGCCTGGAGGAAGTCCTGGTACTGCTGCGGCGTGAGCTTCAGGTGGCGCAGGATCTCGGCCTCGGTCGCCTCGCGGCCGAGCTGCCGGGTCAGCGCGCGCAGCGCGTCGCGCTGCCGGTGGCTGTCCTGGCGCACCGTGCGCGGCCGCCAGTCCTGGCGGCGCAGCTCATCGAGGATCGCGCCGCGCACGCGCAACGCGGCGAAGGCGCCGAAGCCCGCGTCCGGCGTGCCGTAGCGGCGCAGCGCCTCCAGCAGGCCCATCAGCCCGACCTGCGCCATGTCCTCGCGGTCCATCACCGCGCTGGCCTGCGCCGACAGCTGCCGCACCACCCGCTTGACCAGCGGCGCGTACTCGCGCAGCGCGCGCTGCTCCATCGCGGCGCCCTGCTCGGCGCCGAGGCCCGCCGTCGCGACGGCGCCCCATTCGGCGTAGGCGTGCTGCACAAGCCCCTCACTCGATGATCAGCTTGCCGATGAGCGCCTCGGCGAACGGCGCCTCGCGCCGGTCCGCGGCGTAGCTCTCGGCATAGGCCTGGTTGAGCAGCTGCGCGAACTGGTCGACGCTCATCGCCTGCGCGCTCTCGACGGTGTGCGTGGACAGCGCCTTCACGGCCACCGTGCGCAGCAGCGGCAGGTGGTCCTTGGTGCGCTTCTCCTGCTCCGGCAGCGTCTTGAAGACGATGTCCACCGCCATGTAGTGCGACACCGCGGACCCGTTCGGGCCGCGCAGCATCACCAGCACCTTGTCCAGCGTCACGTACTTGTAGTCCGGCGCGGGCTCGCCGTCGTCCTTGGACGCGTTGGCGTCCTTCGCGTCCTTGCCGGCGTGAGCCGCGTCCGCGCCTGCCGCCGCGCTCTTCGTGCCGTCCGACTTCATCCACCACACGGCGGCGCCGGCACCGCCGGCGGCCAGCAGCGCGACAACGGCGATCACGCCGATCAACTTGATCCTGCTCTTCATCGCGAAGTCCTCGTGTTGCCGCTCACGGTGCCGATGACGCCCGTACTTCCGGCCGTCGATCCACCGGCGTTGCCTGCCAGCGCGTCAGCGAATCCGTAGGCGGAGGAACTTGCCGCAGCGCTCTGGTCCTCGTCCTGCAGCGCGCGACCGGGCTGACGTTGCGCGTCGCGCTGTTGCCCGTTCGACTGCGGTTGACCGCCAGCGGCCGCGCCGTCGCGGCCTCGGCCGTCGCCGGCGGCCTGCGCGCCCGAGGCCACCTGCACCGAGACCTCGCCCGCATGGCGCTGCACCAGTTCTTGGCGAAGCGGCTCGGCGATCTGGCGCAGCTGCTGGCGCACGTCGTCGTTGCTCGCGGACAGCTGCACCTGCAGCGCCCCGCCCTGCTGGCGGATGTCGATCTCGATGCGGCCCAGCTGCGGCGGCGCCAGATGGAGCCGCGCGCTGTCCGCGCGCTGCGCGATCTGCAGTTGCAGCCGGTCGCCCAGCGCCTGCATCAAGGGCTGCTGCCAGGCCTCGCGCGCGGCAGGCAGCGTGAGCGTCGAACCCATCGCATCGCCACCGTCGGCGAACGCCGTGCCGATCGCGTTGGCCGAACCCGCCGGGCTCGCCGACGCCATGGCGGTCATCAGGTCGGCGCTCCAGCGCGGCAGGCCCTGCCAGGCCGGAACGTCCGCCGGCATCGATACGGCGTCCGACCCGGGAATCGCCAGCAAACTGGCGAGGTCCGTCGTCAGCGCCGACTTGGACGCAGCCTGCGACGAGGACGCGGTGGCGCCGGCCACGTCCGAAGAAGCGGTGGACACCGGGACCGATCGCGACGCTGACGCCGCCGGCATGGCCGCGGGAATCGGTGCGGGAATCGCCGTGGGCATCAGCATCGCCAGGATCGGCGTGGGCGTCACCGCCGGCATCGCCGCCGAGCGTTCGTCGTCAACCGCGTCGACCGGCACATCGCCGTCAGCCGCGACCGCAGTCGCCTTCTTCGACGGTCCGCGGCTCAACATCTCGTCGAGCGCCTGCATCAACGCGGTGTCGAGCACGTCGACGGGCGCGTCGTCCGGCACCGCATCCGACGTCTCATCCGACGCCTCGCCCGGCTTCGGCAACGACATCGCCGGCGCCTCGTCCTTCGTCTTCAGGAGCGGGGCGAACGGCAAGGCCGGCGCGACGGCCTTCGTGGCGTTGGCGGCGACTGTCGCACTGCCGACCGCGAGCGTGGGAGCAGCCGGCGTGTTCATCGCGGCCAAGGGATTCATCGTCATCGTCATGCTTGCGCCTCCGTGCCCCAGTCGGCGGACTCCGCATACGCGGACCACCCCTGGCGCTGCTGGCGCATCTGTTCCAGCGTCTGGCCGACGCGCTCCAGTTCGCGCTGGCAGTCGCCGCTGATCTGCCGGTGGAGCTGGCGTAGCTGCTGCAGGGCGGTGCGCTCGCCGGGCGTCAGCGCCGCGGCGTCGAGGCCGCCCAGCCACTGCGCCAGCTCGGCGTCGGTGCGGGCCAGCGCGGTCCAGTTGCGCTGCGCGCAGGCGTCGCGCAGACGCTCGCCGAGCCTCTGCAGGCGGGCGGTGACGGGAAGGTTGCGCAGGGTCTGGGGCATTGCCGTTCCTTCCTCAGCCGTGACGGGCCTGCACGCCCAACCAGCCGCCGCGGATCTGCGCCAGCAGGCCGCGGACCTCGTCGACCGGGGCCACGTCCAGCTCGACGCCGGCGCGGTACAGCCGCTCGGCGCAGTAGTCGTACAGCCGCGCGAGGCTGGCGACGACCTCGCCGCCCGCGTCCAGGTCCAGCGCGCTGGACAGCCCGTTGATGATGGCCACGCACTTGTCCAGGCTGGCCGCCTTGAGCTCGAAGCGCCGCGCCTCGATGTGGGCGCGGGCGCGCGCGAGCTCGTCGAGCAGGCCGTCCATCAGCACCAGCACCAGCTGAAGCGGCGAGGCCTGCGCGGTCTGCGCCTGCAGATGGACGGACTGATAGCTCTGGTAGGCGTCGTGGCTCATCGTGGGGTCATCGGTCTTCCCGGCGCTCAGGCCGAGACGGCGTCGAACAGGCTGCTGGTCCCGCCCAGTTGCGACTGCAGGTTCTGCAGCTGCGTGAACTGTTGGAGGTAGCGCGTGTACGCCTGGTTGTATTGCTGGTCGAGACGCAGCTGGCGGTCGCTGATGCTCTTCTGCTGCGACTGGATCGTGGTCTGGCGCTGCTTGATCTGGCCGTTGGAACTGTTGGTCCAGGTGTCGGCGAGCTTGTCCATCGCGCCGAGCAGCCCCGAGGCGGCGGACAGCGAGGTCGTGCCCATCAGCTTGTCGAGCGCGTCCGGCGCGGTCGAGAGCGCCTTGGTCAACTTGGCGCCGTCGAGCTTGGCGCTGCCGTCGCGTTCGATGGAGACACCCAGCGTGCGCAGGTTGGCGCCGGCGTAGTCGCTGCGCAGCACGTTGCCGATGCGGTCGCGCAGCGCGCGCACGCCGGCGTCGCTGGCGAAGGCGCCGTTGGCGGTGCCTTCCTTGCCGACGACGGTCAGGTCGTCGAGCGCCTTCTCCAGCGTGTTGTACGCGTCGACGAAGCTCTGCAGCTTGGCGCTGGTGGCCGAGTCGTCGCGGGCGACGCTCAGCGTGACGGGCGATTCGCCGGCGGCCTGCGCCTTCTTCAGGGTGACGGTCACGCCCTGGATCGCGGTCACCGTGTTGCCGGCCTGCTGCAGCCGAACGCCGGTGCCCTGCGCGCCCAGCCAGACGACCGCGTCCTGCGCGCCCACCAGCTCCTTGCGCTTGGTGGTGTCGTCCAGCGCCGTCTTCAGCGGGCCCGACAGGCCGGAAGTGTCGATGGTCAGCTTGCCGCCCGCGCCGCTGACGCCGGAGCTCAGCACCAGCTGCGTCGCGCCGCCGACGGTCACCACCATCGCGGTGGCGCTGCCGCTGGCCGCGGTGTTGATCGCGCGGGCGATCTCGGTCTGCGACAGCGTGCCGTCGCCGTCGCCGTCGGCGCTGGCCAGGTCGACGTTGAAGCTGCTGCCGTTGGCCAGTTGCACGGACATGCTGCCCGGGCCCGCCGGCACCGCCGGCAGGTCCTGGAAGGCCACCTGGTGCGTCGTCGCCAGCTGCTCGACGAACATGGGCGTGCTGGTCGGCTGCGCGCCGCTCGCCGCGGTCGCCGTCATGACCGTGCTGTCGCTGGGCGTGGCGCTGTACTGCGTGACCGCCTGGCCCGGCTTGGACGACAGGGCGGCCAGCGCCGTCTTGAACGCGCTGAGCGCGCTCTGCAGCTTGGTCAGGCCGGTCGATGCGGCCTGCGCCGCCTTGGTCTGGGCGTCCAGCAACGTCTGCGTCGGCTGCGTGTACGCGGTGGCCAGGCTGGTGGCCGTCGAGGTCGGATCGAAACTAGTCGCCATGGCGGGCTCCTCCACAAGGTCCGGGGTTGAGACTTCCCTGGTGGTGGGCGACCGGCTCGCGGCAGAACTTAAGTCCCGCGATCTCGTCCTGCGCTTTCTGTTCCTTGCGGATCGACTCCACACGGACGCGCTCGTCGGCGCGCTGCATGAGCTGGCGCAGCGTCTCCTGCTTGCGCGCGGCGGCCAGCGTGTCGGCGCGGGCGAGTTCCAGCTCGGCCTGGCGGCGCGCCAGCTCGGCGCGCTGCTGGTCGGCCCAGCCGCGCATCGCCTGCTTGTAGGCGGCGCTGTTCTGCGCCAGGCCGGGCAGCGCGACGCCGCTCAGCGTGGCCTGCGCGCCCAGCGCGTCCAGCCGCTCGACGGTGCCCTGCACGCGCCGGCACAGCTGCTGCTGCGCGACCAGCTTCGCCTGCTGGCGATCGAGCTGGAGCTGCTGCAGTTCGGCCAGCCTGCCGAGGCTGCGACGCAGCGAATCCTGGCTGCCGCTCATGCGAGCACCTCCGTCAGTTGGGATTGCGAACGCGCCAGCGGCGCCCCCTCGTGGGTGCCCTGGTGCAGGAAGGCCTCGATGCGCGGCCACAGCGCGACGGCGCGGTCGGTGGCCGGATCCGCGCCGGGCACGTAGGCGCCCAGCGGCATCAGCTCGCGGACCTGCTCGAAGCGGGCCATCAGCTGCTTGAGCTCGCGCGCGGCCTGCTGCTGGCCGCGGTCGGCGACCAGCGCCATGCAGCGGCTGATCGACTGCGCCACGTCGATCGCGGGGTAGTGGCCGCGCTCGGCCAGCGCGCGCGTCAGCACGATGTGGCCGTCCAGGATCGCCCGGGCCGTGTCGACGACCGGGTCCTGCTGGTCGTCGCCCTCGGCCAGGACCGTGTAGATCGCGCTCATGCTGCCCTCGCCCTCGCCGTTGCCGGCGCTTTCGACGAGCTCAGGCAGCAGGCTGAAGACCGACGGCGGATAACCGCGCGTGGCCGGCGGCTCGCCCAGCGCCAGTGCGACCTCGCGCCGCGCCATCGCGTAACGCGTCAGCGAATCCACCAGCAGCAGCACATGCTGGCCCTGGTCGCGGTAGTGGGCGGCGATGCTGTGGCACAGCTCGGTGGCGCGCAGGCGCATCAGCGGCGACTCGTCGGCCGGCGCCACGACGACGACCGCGCGCGCCAGGCCCTCGGCGCCCAGCGACAGGTCGATGAACTCGCGCACCTCGCGGCCGCGCTCGCCGATGAGGCCGACGACGACCACGTCGGCGACCGTGTTGCGCGTGATCAGCCCCAGCAGCACGCTCTTGCCGACGCCGGAGCCGGCCATCAGCCCGACGCGCTGGCCGCGGCCCAGCGTCAGCAGGCCGTTGATGGCGCGCACGCCGACGTCCAGCGGCTCGTGCACCGGCTTCTTGCGCAGCGGATTGACCTTGGGCGGCACCATCTGCAGCGGCAGGTCGCCGCCCAGACGCCCACGGCCGTCGATCGGCTCGCCGAGCCCGTTGACGATGCGGCCCAGCCACTGCGGGCCGATCATCAGCGAGGAGCGCTCCGGCGCGGGCAGCACGCGCGCGCCGGCGGCCAGGCCGTCGGGCTTCTTGAACGGCATCAGGTAGGCGACCTGGTCGCGGAAACCGACGACCTGCGCGGCGAGCCAGCCGTCGGGCGCGCCCTCGACCGCGCCTTCGAGCCGTTGCTCGATCAGGCAGCGCTGGCCGGTGCGCAGCGTGCAGCCGCTCGCCTCGAGCAGCAGGCCCGAGGCGCCGACGAGGCGGCCGGTGGGCGTCGACACCGGCACGTCACCGAGTTCGACGCGACGCAGCGCGTTGCTGATCATCGGGCGCCCTCCCCGGTCGCGCCGAGCGCATCGAGCGCGCCGGCGGCCGTGGACGCATGCGCGTCCGGATCGACGTACGAATGCGATGACGATGAAGCGCCATCGGCGCCGCCATGCGCGTCCATCGTCGCCTCGGGCATCAGCTGACCCCGGACCTGGTCCATGCAGGCGGCCAGGCGCTGGCGGCAGCCGGCGTCGGCCTCGCGACCGCCGGCGATGACGCGGCACTCGCCCGGATCCAGCGAGGCGTCGGCATGCAGCGTCCACTCGTGCACGCGCTCGGGGCCGAGCTCCAGCAGGCGCTGACGATCCTCGGGGTTCAGGAAGACCTCGACGCCGTCGCGCGCCGGCGGCATGGCCGACAGCGTCTCGTCGACCAGCGCCATCAGCTGCGTCGGACGCAGCGTGAGTTCCGCGCGGATGACCTGGCGCGCGACGCGCTCGACCAGCTCGACGACCTCGCGCCGCACCGCGGATTGATAGTCCTGCTGCAGCTGGCAGAGGTGCGTGAGCAGCGTGTCGACCGCCGCCACGGGGCTGACCAGCAACGCCCGCGCGTCCTCGCGACCGGCGGCCAGGCCGTCGGCATGGCCGCTGGCCTCGGCGGCGCTGCGCGCCTCGTCGGTGCCGGTCTGCAGGCCGCTCGCATACCCTTCCTCATAGCCCTTGGCCAGGCCCTCCTGGAAGCCCTGCGCAAGGCTGGCCTGCAGCTGCGCGCCCGACTGCCCGTCGAGCAGCGAGGAGACGCGGCCGACCTGGGCCAGCGGCGGGAAGCGGTGCGGGCGCGGCGTCTTCATTCGACGACGTCCTCGGCGAACAGCTGGACCTGGATCTCGCCCGCGTCCACCAGCGCCTTGACCTGCGCCATGATCTCGGCGCGCGCCTGCTCGACGCGGCTCATCGGCATCGGCCCGCCGCGGCGCATCAGGTCCTCGAAGCTCTGCGCCTGGCGGCGCGGCATCGCGGCCAGCAGCGCGTCGCGCACCGGCGGCTCCGCGCCCTTGAGCGCGACCGCCCACAGCTCCAGCGGCACTTCCTCGATGAGTCGCGTCAGCGTGGCCTCGCTCTGACGCGAGAGCATGAAGAACTCGTACATCGAGGACTCGATCTCGCCGACCACGCCCGGGTCGTGCGCGCGCAGCAGCTCCACCATCTGCTGGCGCTGGCCGGGCATGCGGTTGAGGATCTCGGCGACCTGCTTGACGCCCTCGACGGTCGCGCCCTGCTGGCCGAGGCCGGCGAGGCAGCGCTCGACGAGGTCGTCGAGTTCCACCAGCAGCTCGGCGTCGACCTCCGACAGCCGCGCCATCTGCAGGAGCACGCGGTCGCGGCCGCCGGCGGGTCCTTCCGGCAGCGCGGCGACGACGTCGCCGGCCAGCGCGCTCGGCAGGAAGGCGAGGAACACCGCCTGCATGCGCTGGTGCTCATGGCTGATCTGCTCGGCCAGCCACTTCGGCGAGGCCCATTGCAGGCGCTGCATCTTGGGCCGGATCGCGTCGCCGTAGATGCTGTTGAGCACGCTGGACGCGATCTGGCCGCCGAGCGCCAGGTCCAGCGAGCGCTTCAGGTAGGTGCGCGACGCGCCGTGCACGCCGCTCTGCTCGCGGTAGTCGTCGAAGAAGGTCTGCAGCGAGGCGCGCACCCAGTCGACCTTGATGCCCGACAGCCGCGACATCACCTGCGTGACGTCCAGCAGTTCCTCGCGCGACAGGCAGCGCAGCACGGCGGCCGCGGGCTCCTCGCCCATGCTCAGCAGCACGATGGCGGCACGCTCGACCGGGCTCAGCGACGCGGCGCTGCCGGGCGGAATGAAATCACTCGCTTCGGCCATTTTTCTTCTGCACCCATTGCTTGACGACTTCCGCCACCCGCTCCGGCTCCTTGGCCGCGAGCACCTTCAGGTGGTCCACCAGCACGTCCACCGGAGAACCCGGCGGCGGCAGTTCGTAGTTCTCCAGGAGCGTGGTCACCGCGGAGCCGGACGAGCCCGTACCTGTCAGCGCGCCGCCGTGCAGGCCACCGGCCGGGCCGCCGAGCGCCGGAGTGCCCTCGCCCGCCAGCGACATCCCGGCCTGAGCGCCGGAGCTCACACCACCGGACGCGCCGGACAACGGCTCCAGCGGCGTGATCTCGGGACCACCGCTGCGATCGGCGCGGTCGGCGCGGCCGTCGTTGCGACCCTCCTTGCGCTTGTCCTTCTTCCGCGCGCCGCCCATGCCCAGCGCGTGCTGGCCCATGCGCAGCAGCGGACGCGCCAGCAGCAGATAGCCGAGCAGCGCGGCCAGCGCGTAGGCGCCCCAGCCGCCGAACTCGACGATCGTGTCGCGCTGCTGGTACCAGGGCTCGACCACCGGCGGCGCCGGGAAGGCCAGCGTGGACACGCTCAGCTTGTCGCCGCGCTGCGTGTCGATGCCCAGCCCGCCGTTCAGCAGCTTCTCGATCTTCTGCAGGTCGGCGGGCGTCCAGTCCTTCGCGCCGCCGGGCGCGGCCGCGGTGTTGAGCAGCACGGCCACGCTCAGCCGCTCCAGCCGGCCGCGGCTCTTCTTCACCTGCGTGATCGAGCGGTCGTAGGCGTACTGGCGCGTGGAGGCGTTCTTGCGCGCGGTGTTGCTGTTGGCGTTCGCGTTCGCGCCGTTGGGATCCTCGCCCTGCCCCGCGGAGGCGGCGGCCGCCGCCGCCAGCGCGCCCGGCGCGCGGTTGCTCAGAGAGCCCGGCACGCCCAGCGCGATGCGCTCGCGGTCCTGCTCCTCGCGCATCGCCTCGTTGGTCAGCTTGGGCGCGTCGCCGTACTGCTCGCGGGTTTCCTGGACGCGGTCGTTGTTGACGTCGGCGGTGACGCTGAGGCGATAGTTCTGCTCGCCCAGCACCGGCGCCAGCAGCTCGTGCACGTTGCGGCGGATGTCGTCCTGGATGCGGCGTTGTGCCTCGTTGCCCTGCGCGCCGCCGTCGAAGCCCTCGCTCATGTCGACGCGCGCCGACAGCAGGTTGCCCTGCTGGTCGACCAGGCTGACCCGCGTCGGATCGAGGTTGGCCACCGAGCCGGCGACCAGGTTGATCGCCGCGGCGATCTGCTCGTGGTTGAGCGAGCGCCCGGGCTTGAGCGTCAGCACCACGGAGGCCGAGCTCTTCTGCCCGTCGTTGAGCACGAAGGAGCTGCTCTTGGCGACGGACAGATGGACGCGCGCGCCTTCGACGGCGTCCAGCGCCATCATGCTCTGCGCGAGTTCGCCTTCGAGGCCGCGGCGGAAGCGGATGTCCTGCACGAACTGGCTCACGCCGAGCGGATCGTTCTGGTCCATCAGCTCCAGGCCGGCGGGCAGCTTGGCCACGACGCCCTTGGCGGCGAGCAGCATGCGCGCGCGACCCAGGTCCGCATCGGGCACCAGCACCTGGCCGCTCTCGGGATGCAGGCGGTAGGCGATGTGTTCGGCGTCGAGCACCGACAGCACGTCGGCGGTCGGCACATGCTCGCGCTGACCGAAGACCGGCTTGTAGCCGGCCTGGTCGCGCCACAGCAGCATCAGCACCAGCGCGGTGACGACGGTGGCCAGGACCAGCAGCGGCGCCAGCCCGCGCAGCCCGGCACCGGCCGCCGGTCCAGCCTGGTGGAGGCCGCCCAGCGCCTGGCCGAGACGGCGGCGCCACGCGGGCGTGCCGCTGTCGGCGGCGTGGCCGGTCGCGTTTCCGGACGCGTTTCCGGACGCGTTCTGGAGGGTCTGCAGCTCGTTCATCGTGGTCGTCCCGCAGGCCTCAGAGCTGCATCTTGATCAGCTCGTCCACGGCGCCCGCGACCTTGTTGCGGACCTGCATGAGCATGGAGAACGACAGGCTGGCTTCCTGGCTGGCGAGCATCGCGCCGACGAGGTCGTCGCTCTCGCCGCGCTCGACCGCTTCCATGCGGGCGGCGGCGGCCTGATCGCGGTCGTCCACGCGCCGCAGCACCTGCTCGAAACCCATCGAAGACAGGTTATCGACCGAGCCTGCTCCGACGCCGTGTGAAAGCGCTTGCGCATCCTGCTGCAGGCGCACCGCGTCCTGCTTCAACAGGGATTCCATCGCCGACTGGCCGACGGCGGCGTTGAGCGTCAAAGCTGACATACCTTTGCTCCGGGCAATAAGGGGCCTGACCACGCCGGACGGCGCGGGTTTTCCCGTGACCATTCATTGACCTCATCCGTCCATACCCTGCGGTTAATGGACCGACCTGGTCGGCTCTCTCTTCAATCTCCATCGCGGAGATTCACGACGGATTCGAATGTCGCTTCTCTATTTGTCACCGCGTTGTGGTTGCGTATTTTTGCGGCGACATACGATCGATATTTACAGACAGTTTCATTCCCATCAGTTCCCAGAATTCAGGACGAAGAATCTCCCTCGCGCCGGATGGGCTGCGATATTGATTCAGCGAGTTTCCGAGGAATATCCGGAACCCATGCGGCAGCGCGACCGCATTCGGGCCGGTCGATGCCGCGGATCAGCGTCCGACAGCACCGTCCCGGGGCCGGGTCAGGGAATGAAGAGATGTCTGTGAATGACCATGTCCGTCCTCTCTCTGCAAGACGGGCGCACCTCGGCGAGGGCAGGCAGGGTCACAACAAGCCCGGGTGAGGCCTGGCAGGCGAGCGCCTTTGAACCACGCGTCACGCGGCTCGCAGACTCAGGTCTGGCAACCCCGCTATCGTGGTCCGGCGTTCTGCTGGAAGAGTTTCCAGCGAGCGCCCGACGGTAGACCGGAGGCTTTGCGACCCCGGCTTTCGCTCGGGTGTGCCCTGATGTGTCCGGACTGTAGCCACTGTGAGCGTGCGCAACAAGAACCCATTTTGCACCGCACCAAAACAGCGTACGACAGCGTGACGGATGTCACGAACTGCCGTCGATATTCGAATCGCGATGATCCGCAGTTCGCGCATTTGCCTCGGATTAAGACGGTTTTGTTTCAGCATTGATAAATGTGAAAAATAAACCACCCGTGGTGCACCGGGTTATTGAACGACGCGATCCTCACCCGACTTAAGCGCACCTTTTCCGCGATGTGCGATTCGCAGCCGACAGTTTGTGATTTATTCCCCGCGGAATTCAAACCAACAGTTCCAATGCTGGCCGGAATCACCAGCGATTCCTAGAATTCTCATGGTTATGGCGTGAATGCCATTCCCAGCGCCGCCCACTTATCTGGAACCACGGATGAACCAGCCCCTCACCGCGACGCCGCACCGTCCCGCCGCGCTCGATCCGCGCAGCCTCGGCCGCCCGGTACACCTGCTGCCGCAGGTGGCGCAGCGCCTGCGCGAGGCGCTCCAGCGCCTGCTTGTGCAGCCGTGGAACCGCCGCTATCACAGCCGCCATGAACTGCACGCGCTGACGCTGCGTCCGCTGGACACGGCGCCGCAGGAGACGGGCGAGTCCCCGCGCTGGCTGCGTGCCACCGGGCCTTCCGGTCTGCTGGCCTGCCACATCGACCGACCGCTGGTGCTGGCCTTGATGGCCAAGCGGCTGGGCCTGGGCGCGGACACTGCGCTGGCCACAGCCGACACACCGCCCACCGCGACCGAAGACCGCCTGCTTCACCTGCTCGCCGGCCAGTTCGCGGGGCTGTGCGTGCAATGGCTGGCGCAGGCTTCCCGTCCGGACGCCGAGGGCCCGCAAGACCTGACCCCCGAGAACGATCCGCCGCCGCTGCAGGGCGGCGCCCTGCCTGCCTTCGGCCCCGACGGCTGGGAGCTCGTCGCCTCGCTGCGCGACGGCGACCAGGAAGCCTCGATCTCGCTGGCCCTGTCCGGCGCCTACCTGCTGCCGTTGCTGCGGCAGCTGTCGGCCCGGCAGCGTCCGTCGCGGACGGCGGCGCAACAGCAGCCGCTGGACCGCCGCCTGGCGCTGACGCTGCAGGCGCGGCTGCTGGAGCGCGAACTGGACCTGGGCGCGGTGCTGGACCTGCGCCCCGGGACGCTGATCCCGATCCGGCTGGCCGACGCGACCGTGATGGTCGAGGGCTCGCCGCTGATGAGCGCGGCCGTGGCCGAACACCAGGGCAAGTTGTGCCTGACCTCTTTCCAAGACCTGGAGTGATTGATGATGAGCGATACCGATCTGATCGCCGGCCTGCTGGACGAACCGGTGGCGGAAGACGCCCGGGTCGTCGAGTCGCGCCCCGCCGGCCGCGACCTGCCCGCGCTGATGCGCAAGATCCCCGTCACGCTGACGCTGGAGGTCGGCGAGGCGCGACTGTCGCTGCATGACCTGGCGCAGCTGCAGGCCGACAGCGTCGTGGAGCTCGACACGCTGGCCGGCGCGCCGCTGGTGATCAAGGTGAACGGCACGCCGATCGGGCATGCCGAGGTGGTCGTCAGCGGCGACAGCCACGCGCTGCGCGTGCTGGACATCGACGGGCTGGACCTGGACCGGCTGGGGTCATGAGGACAGGACGCGCGATCGCCGTGGGCGCAGGCGCCGTCGCGCTTGCGGCCCTCGCGGCCGACCCGGCGACGGCGGCGATCCGCATCGCCGGCGCCGGCGCGGGCGGCGGCGACTTCACCTTGAAGACGCAGGTGCTGGTCATCATGACGCTGCTCGGGCTGCTGCCCGTGCTGGTGCTGATGATGACGAGCTTCACCCGCTTCGTGATCGTGCTGTCGCTGCTGCGCCAGGCGCTCGGTCTGCAGCAGGGCCTGCCGAACCGGCTGGTGACGGGCATCGCGCTGATCCTGACCCTCCTGGTGATGAAGCCCATCGGCACGCAGGTCTACGAGCAGGCGATGCTGCCCTACGACAGCGACAAGATCACGCTGATGCAGGCGCTGGCGATCGCGGAGAAGCCGATTTCGCGCTTCATGCTGGCGCAGACCGGCAAGAGCGCGCTGGCCCAGATCGCGCAGCTCGCCGGCGAGACCGAGGTCGCCAGGCCCGAGGACCACAGCTTCCCGGTGAAGCTGGCGGCCTTCACGCTGTCGGAGCTCAAGACCGCGTTCCAGATCGGCTGCATGCTCTTCATCCCCTTCCTGGTGATCGACCTGGTGGTGTCCTCGGTGCTGATGGCGATGGGGATGATGATGCTGTCGCCGCTGGTGATCTCGCTGCCGCTGAAGCTGCTGCTGTTCGTGCTGGTGGACGGTTGGACGCTGACGGTGAACACGCTGGTGTCCAGCGTGCGCGGGGTCGCGGGATGACGCCCGAGATCGCCGCCGACCTGATCGGCGAGAGCCTGCACCTGACCATGCTGCTGGTGCTGGTGCTGATCCTGCCGGGGCTGGTGACGGGCCTCGTCGTGGCGCTGTTCCAGGCCGCCACGCAGATCAACGAGCAGACGCTGGCCTTCCTGCCGCGGCTGCTGGTGACGCTGCTGGTGCTGGGACTGGCGGGCCGCTGGATGGTGGGCCTGCTGATGGACTACTGCGTCTCGATCTTCGAGCGCGCGGCGCAGCTGGCTTCGTAGCGGAGCCGCCCCGTGGACATCGATTTCAGCCAGCTCACCGCATGGCTCAGCGCGCTGTGGTGGCCCTTCTGCCGCATCCTGGCGATGCTGGTCGCCGCGCCCACGATGGGCGACGCCGGCATGCCCATGTCCGCGCGCGTGCTGCTGTCGCTGGTGCTGGCGGTGGTCATGATGCCCATCGCGCAGTCGACCGCGGTGGCGATCCCCGTGTTCTCGATGCAGGGGGTGCTGGCCGCCGCCGAGCAGGCCGTCCTCGGCCTGGCCATGGGGCTCACCTTCCACCTCGCGATCGCGGTGATCGGCGTGCTGGGCTTCCTGCTCTCCTCGCAGCTGGGCCTGGCGATGGCGGTGATGAACGATCCGATCAACGGCAGTGCCTCGGACGTCGTGGGCGCGCTGCTCAACATCCTGTGCGTGCTCGCCTTCTTCGGCATGGACGGCCACCTGCTGTTCACCGCCGTGCTGGGCGAGAGCTTCCGTGCCTGGCCGCTGGGCGCCGGGCTCTCGCTGTTGACGCTGCAGAACCTGGCCTACAACCTCGCGTGGGTGTTCTCGGCGGCGCTGCTGCTGGCGCTGCCGGTCGTGGCGGCGACGCTGGTGGTGCAGCTGGGCATGGGCTTCCTCAACCGCGTGGCGCCGGCGCTCAATCTGTTCTCGCTGGGCTACTCGCTGGTGACGATCTTCGGGCTGTTCATGCTGACGCAGATGCTCGCGAACGTCCCCGCGCACTACCTGCGCATGACGCAGCAGCTGCTGCGCATGCTGGAGCAAGGCATGCGCGGCGTGCCCGGTGTCGGAGGGGCCCATGGCTGAGTCCGACACCGCCGACAAGAGCGAGAAGGCCTCCGAGCAGAAGCTGCGCAAGGCGCGCGAGCAGGGCCAGGTCGCGCGCAGCAAGGACATCGGCGCGGCGATCGGCCTGCTGGTCGGGCTGAAGCTGCTGATCATGATCGCGCCGTCCTATCTGGAGGACTTCGCGCGGCTGTTCCGGCTGGCGCTGGCGCCGCTGGACGGCAACGACGCGCTGCTGGGACTGGACGCGCTCTGGGGCGAGGCGGCGCAGGAGTCGTTGTGGCTGCTCGCCAGGATGGTGATGCCGTTGCTGGCGCTGCCGGCGGCGGTGATCCTCGCAACGCAGCTGGGCGGCGGCCTCGTGTTCACGCCTTCGCAGTGGGCGCCGAAGTTCTCGAAGCTCAATCCGCTGGGCAACCTCGGCCGGCTCTTCAGTGCCAAGCATTACACCGAGCTCGCCGCGACCTTGATGAAGACGGGCGGCGTCCTGGTGGTGCTGTACTGGGTGACCACCGCCTACGCGGCGCAGTACGTGCAGCTGCAGGCGCTGAGCCTGCCCGTGGCGCTGGCGCGCGCGGCCTCGCTGGTGATGGACGGGCTGCTGACTTTGGCGGCGGTGCTCGCCTTCTACGCGCTCATCGACGTACCCTTGCAGCGCCTGCTGTTCCTGCGCAACCAGCGCATGAGCAAGCAGGAGGTCAAGGAGGAATACAAGCAGAACGAAGGCCGGCCCGAGGTGCGCCAGCGCATCCGGCAACTGCAGCAGCAGCTGGCGCGGCGCAGCGTGCGCAAGTCCGTGCCGGAGGCCGACGTCGTCATCGTCAACCCGTCGCACTACGCGGTCGCGCTGCGCTACGACAGCAGCAAGGCCGAGGCGCCCTACGTCGTCGCCAAGGGCGTCGACGAGATGGCGCTCTACATCCGCTCGCTCGCGCGCGAGCACCGCGTGCAACTGCTGGAACTGCCGCCGCTGGCGCGCGCGCTCTACAACAGCGCGCAGGTGCAGCAGCAGATTCCCGCGTCGCTGTACCAGGCGGTCGCGCAGGTGCTCAGCTACGTGATGCAGCTGAAGGCCTTCCACGCGGGCCGCCGCCCGACCGAACCCAGCCTGGCGGACGACCTGCCGGTGCCGCGTCATCTCTCCGATCCGGAGTCCGAATGAAGTCTTCCCCGCCCTCCTCGTCCGCGTCGTCCGCATCGTCCGGCGCTTCCTCACGCGCCGGCGGAACTTCCCGCTTCGGCCGCTTCGGTCAGCAGCTGCGCGACCTGCGCGTGGCGGCGCCGCTGTTCCTGCTCGCCATCCTGGCGATGGTGATCCTGCCGCTGCCGCCGGTGCTGCTGGACGTGCTGTTCACCTTCAACATCGTGCTGTCGCTGGTGGTGATCCTGGTCAGCGTGAACAGCCGGCGGCCGCTGGACTTCTCGATCTTCCCCAGCGTGATCCTGGCGACGACGCTGATGCGGCTGTCGCTGAACGTCGCCTCCACGCGCGTGGTGCTGCTGCACGGCCACGAGGGCACGCACGCGGCGGGCAAGGTGATCGAGGCCTTCGGCAACGTCGTCATCGGCGGCAACTTCATCGTCGGCCTGGTGGTGTTCGTGATCCTGATGGTGGTGAACTTCATCGTCGTCACCAAGGGCGCGGAGCGGATCTCGGAGGTCTCGGCGCGCTTCACGCTGGACGCGCTGCCCGGCAAGCAGATGGCGATCGACGCCGACCTCAACGCCGGCCTGATCAACCAGGACCAGGCGCAGAAGCGGCGGCAGGAGGTGGGGACCGAGGCGGACTTCTACGGCGCGATGGACGGCGCGAGCAAGTTCGTGCGCGGCGACGCGATCGCGTCCATCCTGATCCTGCTGATCAACCTGGTGGGCGGCGTGGCGATCGGCGCGCTGATGCACGGGCTGTCGCTGGGCGAGGCGATCCGCCAGTACGGGCTGCTGACGATCGGCGACGGCCTGGTCGCGCAGATCCCGGCGCTGCTGCTGTCGGCGGCGGCCGCCATCATCGTGACGCGGGTGAGCGACTCGGGCGAGTTCGAGCAGCAGGTCAGCGATCAGATGCTGGCGTCGCCGCAGGTGCTCTACAGCGCGGCGGGCGTGATGGGCGTGCTGGCGCTGATCCCGGGCATGCCGTGGCTGGCGTTCGGCGCGTTCGCGGTGGCGCTGGCGTATGCGGCGTGGCGGATGGGGGACCGCTCGCGCGACCGCATCCAGCCGGCGGTGCCGGTGGAGAGCGCACTGGTCGCCGGCACGCCGCCGGAGATCGACTGGCGCGCGCTGCCGGTGGTGGAGGCCGTGTCGGTGAGCCTGGGCTACAAGCTGGTCGGGCTGATCGATCCGGCGCAGGGCGCGCCGCTGCAGACGCGGGTTCGTGGCATGCGGCAATCGCTGAGCGAATCGCTGGGCGTGCTGCTGCCGACGCTGTCGGTGCGGGACGACCTGTCGCTCAAGCCGAGCCAGTATGCGATCTCGCTGAGCGGCGCGGTGGTGGCGCAGGCGGAGGTCTATCCGGACCGGCTGATGGCGATCGCGTCGGGGCAGGTGTGGGGCGACGTGGACGGCATTCCCGGTTTCGATCCGGCGTATGCGATGCCGGTCACCTGGATAGACGCGGAGCACAAGGCGCACGCGCTCGGTCTGGGCTACCAGGTGGTGGACGTCGCGAGCGTGGTCGCGACGCATGTCTCGAAGGTGCTGCGCGAGCAGTTGCCGGAGCTGCTGAAGTTCGACGACATCGCGGCGCTGATGGAGCGCCTGAATGCGATCGCGCCCAAGCTGGGCGGTGCGCTGGACAAGGCGTACACGCATGCGCAGCTGCTGAAGGTGATGCGGCTGCTGTTGGCCGAGGGCGTTGCGGTGAAGGACATCCAGAGCATCGCGTCCACGCTGGTGGAGAACGCGGAGGCGACCAAGGATCCGGTGCTGCTCGCGGCGGAGGTGCGTTGCGCGCTGAAGCGCCAGATCGTGTCGCAGCTGCAGGGGCCGCAAGGAGCCTTGAGCGCGCTGAAGGTGTTCAATCTCGGCAGCGATCTGGAGAACCACCTGCTGAACGCGCTGAACCAGGCGCGCGCCGGCGGCGCGAAGGTGCAGCTGGACAGCTACCCGGTGGATCCGCAGCTGCTGTCGCAGCTGCAGCAGCACATGCCGGGGGCGCGGGATCAGATGAAGTCGCTGGGCGCGCCGCCGGCGCTGCTGGTCATGCCGCAGGTGCGGCCGCTGCTGGCGCGATACGCCCGGCTCTTCGCACCCGGGCTGGCCGTGCTCTCGTACAACGAGGTGCCGGATCAGAAGGAGATTGCGGTGGTGGGGACCTTGGGGTGAACATCTTGGCCGATGCGATCCTGCAGCCCCCAAGCGTCCTACCTCCGTTGCTCCACTGTCTCACTCCGTGGAGCGATTACGATCCCCCAAAGGTGCCAGCCTCACGCCAGCGTCGACTTCAACAAGCCAATACAGACCCGACGATGCACAAGCTCTTCCGCGCTCTTCCCCTCTTTTTTGCCAGCCTGATCGCCCTTTCTGGCGCAGTGCATGCGGCGCCGCCGCAGGCGCGCGACCTCAAGCAGGAAGAGACCAACCGCGCGATGGTGGTCGATTTCTACGACCGCTTCTTCAACAAGCACGAGATCGCTTCGGCGCGCGTGGTGGCGGACAGCTACCGCCAGCACAACCCCGACGTGCCGGACGGCAAGGCGCCGTTCGTGTCGTACTTCAGCGGCTTCTTCAAGGAGCACCCGAAGTCGACCTCTCGTATCGTGCGGAGCGCGACGTCCGGGGACCTCGTGTATCTGCATGTCCACTTCAAGGTCGAGCCGGCGGACCGCGGTCAGGCCGTGGTCGACATCTTCCGCGTCGCGGACGGCAAGATCGTCGAGCACTGGGACGTGGTGCAGGACGTGCCGGAAAAGGCGGCGAACAAGAACACGATGTTCTGAGTTCGGAACGACGCCGACGGGACGCCCGACCTTCAGTCCCTCGTCAGGTCCTCAAGCAACGCTCGCGCCCGTTCCAACGAATCCGGGCTGACGCTGCTTGACGCCAGCACGCGCTGCAGCAGTTCGATGGTGCGGGGGCGTTCCGCCTGGCCCGGCGGGAGCAGATCGGCGAGCTCCAGCGCAGCCTCGCCGTCGCCGCGATCGGCGGCCTGCTGGAAGCAGTCCATCGCAGCGCTCCGATCGCCTCGACGCCGATAGCTGATGCCCAGGTTCAGCAGCGCCGTCACGCTGCCGGCGGCGATGGCGCGCCGGGCCCATTCGAGCGAACGTTCCCAATCGGGCACCACGCCTTCGCCGGCCTCGTACATGTTCGCGAGCATGGCCATCGCATCTGCGTGACCGGCTTCAGCGGCGCCTTGAAACCAAGGGAGGGCCGCAGCGAAATCGCCTTGCCAATACTTGTCGAACGCCTCTGCCTCTGTTGCATCCATGGGCGAATGTCTCCGTTGCTCAGCGCTCAGGCGTCAGGGCGTGCCGGAAGGTTCGACCTTGCCTGCGGCGGCACTCTTTTCCCGCTCGATCTTCTCCAACATTTTTCGAAACCTCTCCTCGATCTCCGGATCGATGTCACCGAACTCTCGAAATCCGTGCTTCTCCGCGGACAGTCGCAGTGCTTCCTCGGTCGACATGGGTCGGCACACACGTGCGGCAATTTCCCAGGGTTTCATGGCGTCACCTCAATGCTTCGCTTCTTCGCATAGCGATGGAAGTGGTCCCAACTGCGCGAAGGTTCTTTCAACTGGAACTCCAAGTGGATCGAGCGCCCAAAGCTTAGCCAAAATTCCTGCCCTGCATGTGTGTACATCAGGTCGATCATGTCCACACAGTGTCGACAGCAATCCGGAAGCGCCGGATGGCTCAACAAGTCCGCAGGCACCGGCGCATTGAAGCCCAAGCTTGCCCAAACGTAGTAACCGACCATTGCCATGGGTCCACTCATCGAACTCGAATCTCCGACCGCGCTGACAACCACCTTCGTGAAATGTGCGAGCCGTTTCGCCTCGTGCAGTTCGATGGCCACGCTTCGCATGCCGATGCCTTGGCGTCGGAACTCCGACCGCAGGACGAAGGCCGCATTTTCAATCTCGAAGACGTATCCGCCATCGATCGCCTGACTCACGCGGCGGACCAGCGGCTCACACAACAGATCCTGATTGGTGACCCGCAGTTCTATCTGTCCATCAGAGTTCGGCATCACGTCGAGGTGACTTCCCTTCGGTGCGCCAGACAGCCGAATCAGCTCTTCGTCCGAGTACCACCCGTGCAACTCGGGCGCACGGGTGACCCGCACCATCGACACATCAAACCATTTCTTCGTGACCTCATCCATCCGTACTGCTCCGCGACAACAACGATGCAGAAAGTCTGGAGCTGCTGGTTCCTCCCGGAATCGAACGAAGGCGTTTTGGTGAGCTCGCCTTGACCAATCACCGATGACAACCCACCTCCGGGTGTGTCGCGACGGGCTCGCTTGACACGAGCTTTCGCCCCTTGAAACCTCGAAAGAGTTTTTCCAGGCACCGCCCGCGATGCACTCTGTTGCGCTCGGTTGCGGCGTTCGAGGCTTCGTCAGAAATACATTGGCAACAAACCAGCCAATGAGCCCGCATCCATGCTGAAGCAACGCCTCCTCCGCCGTCCGTTCCTGGGCATGAGCCCGATCGCCGCGGCGTTCTCGATGGCGATCCTCACGGCCTGCGGCGGCGGATCGGGATCCAGCGAGGCCTCGCCGCCGCCAGTCGCAACCACTCCGCCACCGACTGGCGCCAGCTCGCCGACGACGCCGACCACACCGGAAACGCCGTCCACGCCGACAACTCCGACGACGCCTACAACACCCACGACGCCGACGACTCCAACGACGCCGGAGACGCCGACGACCACACCGGTGCCCACGCCGGTGCCGCCCGCCGGCACCGACGATCCCCAGACGGTCGCCACCTTCACCGCGACCGACGCGGAACTTCCCAACCCCGAGCGCGGCTTCTACCGCTGGACCTGGGCCAACCTCGACACCTTCACCCGCGCCGACGCCGATGACGCCTACAAGGCCGGCTACCGCCTGCTGTTCTCCAAGCTGGACCTGTCGGCCTATCGCGGTTCAGACCTGACCCCGGCGCTGCTCGCGCAGGTCGAGACCGCCTTCGACCACGCGCGCGCCGCCGGCGTGAAGCTGGTGATCCGCGTCGTCTACAACTATCCCGAATCCGAGGTCGACTACCAGAACGCCAAGGACGCGCCGCTGTCCCGCGTGCTCGCGCACATCACGCAGTTCAAGCCGGTGCTGCAGCGCAACGCCGACGTCATCGCGTTCATGCAGGCCGGGTTCATCGGCGCCTGGGGCGAGTGGCACACCTCCTCCAACAACCTGACCGCGGCGGCCAGCCGCAACCAGATCCGCGATGCGCTGCTCGCCGCGCTGCCGGCAAGCCGCTTCATCCAGCTGCGGTATCCGCCGTATGTGATGGACGGCACGCCTACGCTGCCGAGCTTGAGCGCGGTGCTGACCGGCGGGTTGCGCGTCGGGGTACACAACGACTGCTTCCTCGCCAGCAAGACGGATGTGGGGACGTACGACGACAACGCGACCACGGCGGCGAAGCAGCGCGACTACGTCGATCGGCTGGGGGATCTCGCGCCCTTCGGCGGCGAGACCTGCAATCCCGCCGACGAAGCCGGCGCGGTGCCGCGCAGCCAGTGCGCGGACATCCTCGGCGAGGGCGCCCGCTACAACCTGACCTACCTCAACGACGAGTACTACCGCACCGCCTTCCACGACAAGTGGGTGCAAGGCGGCTGCATGGCCGAAGTGCGCCGGAAGATGGGCTATCGGTTGGTGCTGGTGAAGGCGTCGCACGCGGCAGCGGTGACGCGGGGGCAGTCCTTGACGCTGAAGCTGGATCTGCGCAACGACGGCTGGGCGCGCGTGTTCAATCCGCGCGGCGTGCAGCTGGTGCTGAAGAACGCCACCAGCGGCGAGGTGCGTCGCATCGATGCCTCGGGCGCGGACCCGCGCACCTGGCTGCCGAGCGGCGTCGACCAGGCGGCGACGCTCGCCGCGTCCGTGCCGGCGGATCTGCCGGTCGGTCGCTATCAGGTGAGCGTGGCGCTGCCAGACGGCGATACCCGTCTCGCCACCGACGCGCGATTCGCGATCCGCTGGGCCAATGCGGACAACGCCGCGTCGGGACAGCGATGGGACGCCACATTGGGGGCGTTCGCGCTCGGCACTGTGGTTGATGTGAAGTGACGAGATCTTGTTGACTGCATAGGCCGCTGGCCCTCACCCCCACCCTCTCCCGCGGTGCGGGAGAGGGGGCCACCCCGGTGCTCCTGCGCCGAAAGGCTCACTCTTACTCCTGCTCCGAATGGCTCGGTGCATTCTCACTCCCTCTCCCGCTTGCGGGAGAGGGCGGGGGTGAGGGGCGCGCGCAGCGCGCGGGGTCTAGGCAGTCATTGAGCCTCTTGCTCCCTCTCCCGCACTGCGGGAGAGGGCCGGGGTGAGGGTCGTGGATCAGCGCGAGGCCATCGCTTCCGCTTGAAGGCGACCGATGGCCGTGATGCGCTGGAGACGCCGCAGCGCCTGATGCGCCGACGGTCCGTCGCAGTCGTCGTGTTCCAGCGTCGCAGCCAAGGCTTCGCGCAGTCGCGGAATGTCGTTGGCGGACGCCGCCCGGCGGAACCAGGCGCTGAAGCACAACGACGCGAACGCGGCGCGCTCGTGCTCATCGAGTGCCGCAAGGGCACGCTGCCACCGCGGCACGAACGGCCTGGCGGGCAGACGCTCGAGCAGATCGCCGACGGACCGCGGCCGCGTGCCAGCGGGCTGCGCCACCGAACGCTGATCCCGGGCCGAGATCCGCGTCGGCTCGGGAAGCCTCTCCCCCTCCGTCTGCAGCGCCACCGCGCACAGCATGCCCATCACGAGATTCGCGTGATACGAGGTCCGCTGCACCACGTCCTCATGCGCGAGACCGGCACCCGATCGCCCCGCCCATCGCGCGTAGTCCGGCCCCGGCAGGAACGCGTGCTCGTCCTGCACCCGCATCAACAGCTCGAGCGCGAAGACCGCCGCCGCACTCCATCGCTGGCGCAGCATCGGCCACGTCCACAGCAGCTCGGCCGCCAGGTCGAAGTTGTCCGCATCGAGCGCCGCGGCCAGACCCGCTTCCGCCTCGGCGAGGATGTCCTCGACCGGTCGCGGCGGATGCACCGCTCGCCGCCCCATGTCGGAGGCATACATCACCACGTGAGTGAACATGTAGAGGTCCAGCGTCGAGCAGCCCAGCACATCGAGCGGCCACCCGATGCACGTGGCGACGAGCAGCTCCTCGTCGATCGGCTCGACCTCGACGCGCCCGCGCCGGATCTGGTCGAGCCAGGCGCATTCGAGCTGGTGATTGGGCAGACGCTCCGGACCGCACGCGTCCTCGCCGTCGAGGATGTCGTCGAGCAGCCGGTCGAACGCCTCGTCCGGATACCCGGCGTCGCCGAGGAACAGATGCGCCGATGCATGCTCCAGCGCGCGACCGGCGTCGTTGCACAGGCGCTCACGCACCCGCGCCCCGCGCGCCTGCGCCACGAGCTGCACGGCGAGCAGCCGGGACTCGACATCGAGTGTCTCGTCCTCGCCGCGCAACGGCGCCGTCGTGCGCAGCAGCATCGCGGCCTCGCCGACGACCTTGCCGAGCACCAGTGCGGCCGGCGCGGCCGGCGCGACCGGCCCCTTGGAAGCCTCGCGACCGCCCTCGGCGAGGAGGCCCTCCTCCTCCGCGGCCACGGCCGCCTTCAAGGTCCTGCGGGCCATGCGCACCGCGAGGTGCACGCGGCCGAGCAGGTCGTCCCGACGCCGGGCCGCGACCGACCGCCTGCCAACCACCGGCCGGACCATGGGCATCGAGACAACCGCGCTCATGGCCTCACCCGCGCAGTTGCGGCGCGTCGCGCAGGATGTCGAGTTCCGGCCCCGGCCAGCCGCAGTTCCAGATGGCGTGGCGGTTGATGATGGTCACCAGCGGCTCGCCCTGCAGCAGGGCGCGCTCGCCGAACTTGGCGAAGGTCGCGCTCACCGCGTCGATGTTGATGGCCTTGCTCTCGACGAGCGCCTCGATGACCTGCTGCTGGAAGGCGGTTCTTGCTTCGGTTCTCATGACTGACTCCTTGATGGGATGCGCGTCGGAGATGAAGCGGACTGCCCTACCCCTCGATCGCCTACCGGTTGTAGGCGGCGCTCCCGCAGCCACCTACCCCTAGGTCGCCCCCCTCTGAAGGGGTCCCTCCAATGGGCGCCCGCGAATGAGCGCCCTCCATCGGGGGATGACCGCGCGAAAAGCGGTTAGGTGATTACCCGCAGTTGTACGACATCCCTCTTGAACCGTGATGTCCTGCTCGCTACCATCTGCTCACGCTGGTACCGGTACCAATCCAGGTGCGATGAAGGGTCCAGCGCTGTTGTAGCCACGGAGACAAGCCCCTCATGACCTCGCCCCAAGCCCTCAAAGAGACGATTTCCCACGGCCTGCTGTCGTTCCCGCTGACCGACTTCGACGCCCAGCTGAACTTCGCGCCCAAGCCCTACGCCGAGCGCCTCGAATGGCTGATGCCCTACGGCGCCACCGCCCTGTTCGCCGCCGGCGGCACCGGCGAGTTCTTCTCGCTCGAACCCAAGGAATACAGCGACGTCATCCGCGTCGCCGTCGAGACCTGCAAGGGCCGCATGCCCATCATCGCGGGCGCCGGCGGCCCGACCAAGGTCGCCATCCAGTACGCGCAGGAAGCCGAACGCCTGGGCGCCCAGGGCATCCTGCTGCTGCCCCACTACCTGACCGAAGCGTCGCAGGACGGCCTGGTCGCCCACGTGCAGGCGGTGTGCCGCAGCGTCAAGTTCGGCGTCATCGTCTACAACCGCGGCGCCTGCCGCCTGACGCCCGAATCGCTGCTCAAGCTGGCCGACACCTGCCCCAACCTGATCGGCTTCAAGGACGGCTTCGGCGACATCGAATCCTTCGTCTCCATCCGCCAGACCCTGGGCGACCGCTTCAGCTACCTGGGCGGCCTGCCCACCGCCGAAGTCTTCGCCGGCGCCTACCGCGCCATGGGCTGCCCGGTGTATTCGTCGGCCGTCTTCAACTTCATCCCGAAGACCGCCATCGACTTCTACAACGCCCACGCCGCCGGCGACACCGCGACGACCGACCGCCTGATCAAGGAGTTCTTCCTCCCCTACATCGCCCTGCGCAACAAGGGCCACGGCTACGCGGTCTCCATCGTCAAGGCCGGCGCCACCCTGGTCGGCCACGCCGCCGGTCCGGTGCGTCCGCCGCTGTCCGACCTCAAGCCGGCGGAAGTCGATGAGCTGGGCTCGCTGATCTCCAGGCTGGGCCCGCAGTAAGGCCTCAGCGGCGCGCGCCGATCACGACGGCGCGCGCTCCCCCTTCTCTCGCCGCATCCCCGATGGCGACGGGCGAAGCCCAGTCCAAGACAGAGAGCAGTCAGTCATGTTCAAGAACCTCATCAACGGCGAGTGGGTCGACGGTCCCCGCGCTTCCCGCAACATCAACCCGAGCGACACGCGCGACGTGGTCGGCGAATACGCCCAGGCCGACGTGACGCAGACCCGCGCCGCGATCGCCGCCGCGCGCAACGCCTTCGGCAAGTGGAGCCTGGCCACGCCGCAGCAGCGCTTCGACGTGCTCGACGCCGCCGGGGCCGAGATCCTCGCGCGCCGCGCCGAACTCGGCGACCTGCTCGCCCGCGAGGAAGGCAAGACGCTGCCCGAAGCCATCGGCGAAGTCGCCCGCGCCGGCAACATCTTCAAGTTCTTCGCCGGCGAGGCGCTTCGTGTCGGCGGCGAGGTCGTGCCGTCCGTGCGTCCCGGCGTCGGCGTCGAGGTGACCCGCGAGCCCATCGGCGTCGTCGGCCTGATCACGCCGTGGAACTTCCCGATCGCGATCCCCGCCTGGAAGATCGCGCCCGCCCTCGCCTTCGGCAACAGCGTGGTGCTCAAGCCGGCCGATCTGGTGCCGGGTTCTGCCTGGGCCATTGCGGACATCCTCAAGCGCGCGGGCCTGCCCGACGGCGTCTTCAACCTCGTCATGGGCCGCGGCTCCGAGGTCGGCGCCGAGCTGCTGGAGAACGCCGGCGTCGACGCCATCAGCTTCACCGGCAGCGTGGCCACCGGCCAGCGCGTCGCGGCGGCCTGCGTGGCGCGCGGTGCGAAGTTCCAGCTGGAGATGGGCGGCAAGAACCCGTTCGTCGTGCTGGACGACGCGGACCTGGACGTGGCCGTCGCGGCCGCGATCAACAGCGGCTTCTTCTCGACGGGTCAGCGCTGCACGGCGTCCTCGCGCCTGATCGTCACCGAAGGCATCCATGACCGCTTCGTCGCCGCGATGGTCGAGCGCATGAAGACGCTGAAGGTCGACGACGCGCGCAAGGCCGGCACCGACATCGGCCCGGTCGTCGACGAGCGCCAGCTCGCGCAGGACCTGGAGTACATCGCCATCGCCAAGGCCGAAGGCGCGACGCTCGCCGCCGGCGGCGAGGCGCTGGCCAGCAGCAGCGCGGGCGCGCCCGGCTTCTACCTGACGCCGGCGCTGTTCACCGAGACCGCGCCGGCCATGCGCATCAACCGCGAAGAAGTCTTCGGACCCGTGGTCAGCGTGATCAAGGCGAAGAACTACGACGAGGCGCTGCACCTGGCCAACGACACGCCGTTCGGCCTGGCCACCGGCATCGCGACCACCTCGCTGAAGCACGCGACGCACTTCAAGCGTCACGCGCAGGCCGGCATGGTGATGGTCAACCTGCCGACGGCGGGCGTCGACTATCACGTGCCCTTCGGCGGTCGCAAGTCGTCGAGCTACGGTCCGCGCGAACAGGGCCGCTACGCCGCCGAGTTCTACACGACGGTGAAGACGGCTTACACGCAAGCCTGACGACGGTCCCGAGGCCACGCTGATTCCAGGCCCGACCCCGGGCCATTCCGACAGGCAAGCCGGCGCAGACCGGCCCTCGATACGATTCCGGAGACAACATGCAGTTATCCCTCTCCTCCTCGGCCGCGGCCGGCATCGGCCGCGCGCGCTTCGGCGTGCTGGCGATGATCTTCGCCGTCACGGTCCTGAACTACGCGGACCGCGCCACCGTCGGCGTCGCCGGCCCCGTCCTGTCCAAGGAACTGGGCATCGACTCGATCCAGATGGGCTTCATCTTCTCGGCCTTCAGCTGGTCCTACGTGCTGGGCCAGCTGCCCGGCGGCTGGCTGCTGGACAAGTTCGGCGCCAAGCAGGTCTACGCCTGGAGCATCCTGCTGTGGTCGCTGTTCACCATGCTGCAGGGCAGCGTGCACCACATGGGCATGGACGCCCTGCTCTTCGGCCTGCCGCTGGCGGTGGCGTCGCTGTTCCTGATGCGCCTGATGGTCGGCCTGGCCGAGGCGCCCTCCTTCCCCGCCAACGGCCGCATGGTCGCCGCCTGGTTCCCGGTGAAGGAACGCGGCACCGCGTCGGCGATCTTCAACTCCGCGCAGTACTTCGCCACCGTGCTGTTCGCGCCCATCATGGCGTGGATCGTGCACGCGGTCGGCTGGTCGGAGGTCTTCTACTTCATGGGCGCGCTGGGCATCGTGATGAGCGTGGTGTGGATGCGCACCATGTACAACAGCCCGGCCGACCACCCGACCATCTCGGCCGCGGAGCGCGAGCACATCGAGTCCGGCGGCGCGCTGCTGTCGGGCGACGGCAAGGCCAAGGCGGCGTCGGGCCCCAAGCTCGGCTATCTCAAGCAGCTGCTGGGCAACCGCATGCTGATGGGCGTCTACATCGCGCAGTACTGCGTGAACGTGCTCACCTATTTCTTCCTGACCTGGTTCCCCATCTACCTGGTCAAGGAACGCGGCATGTCGCTGCTCAACGCCGGCATCGTCGCGGCGCTGCCCGCGATCTGCGGCTTCGCCGGCGGCGTGCTGGGCGGCGTGATCTCCGACTGGCTGCTGCGCCGCGGCCATTCGCTGACCTTCGCCCGCAAGGTGCCCATCGTGGTCGGCATGCTGCTGTCGACTTCCATGATCGCGTGCAACTACGTAGGCATCGAGGCCGTCGTCGTCGGCATCATGGCGCTCGCCTTCTTCGGAAAGGGCCTGGGCGCGCTGGGCTGGGCGGTGGTGTCGGACACCTCGCCCAAGGAGATCGCCGGCCTGTCGGGCGCGCTGTTCAACACCTTCGGCAACGTCGCCGGCATCGTGACGCCCATCGTGATCGGCTACATCGTGCAGACGACGAAATCCTTCAACGGCGCGCTGGTCTTCGTCGGCGCGCACGCCCTGATCGCGGTGGCGAGCTATCTGCTCATCGTCGGCGAGATCAAGCGCGTCGAGTTGAAGCCCGTCTGAACGATTGAACGACCGACCGCGCGGAAGCGACGAACGGCTTCCGCGCCTCTCCCCCTCTCCCCAGGTTGAACCGACCCAGGACACGACCATGATCACCTCCCCGCTGACCATCCAGATGCACGAGGCCGACAACGTCGCCATCGTCGCCAACGACGGCGGACTGCCCGAGGGCACGGTGCTGCCCTCCGGACTGGTGCTGCGCAACCAGGTGCCGCAGGGCCACAAGGTCGCGCTGGTCGACCTGCCGGCCGACACGGCGGTGCTGCGCTACAACGTCCCGATCGGCTACGCGCTGCAGGACATCCCGGCCGGCAGCTGGGTGCACGAGCGCCTGCTGCGCATGCCGCCGGCGCGCGAGCTCGAAGGCCTGCCGATGGCCACGGTGCAGGCGCCCGCACTGGAGCCGCTGGAGGGCTACACCTTCCAGGGCTACCGCAACGCGGACGGCTCGGTGGGCACGCGCAACATCCTGGCGATCACGCAGACGGTGCAATGCGTGGCGGGGGTAGTGGAGTTCGCGGTGGAGCGCATCAAGCGCGAGCTACTGCCCAAGTACCCCAACGTCGACGACGTCGTCGGCCTGGCGCACACCTACGGCTGCGGCGTCGCGATCGACGCGCCGGACGCGGTGATCCCCATCCGCACGGTGCGCAACATCAGCCTCAACCCGAACTTCGGCGGCGAGGTGATGGTCGTCAGCCTGGGCTGCGAGAAGCTGCAGCCCGAGCGGCTGATGCCGCCGGGCGTGATCCCGATCGCGGATCAGCGCGGCCAGGGCGTCGAAGGCGTCGCGGCTGAAGCGCTCGATGTCGTCTGCCTGCAGGACGCGAAGCACGTCGGCTTCATGTCGATGATCGATTCGGTGATGACGCAGGCGACCTTCCATCTGGAGCGTTTGAACAAGCGCCGCCGCGAGACGGTGCCGGCCTCGGAGCTGGTGGTCGGCGTGCAGTGCGGCGGCAGCGACGCGTTCTCCGGCGTGACCGCGAACCCGACGGTGGGCTACTGCGCCGACCTGCTGGTGCGCGCGGGCGCGACGGTGATGTTCAGCGAGAACACCGAGGTGCGGGACGGCATCGCGCAGCTGACTTCGCGTGCGAGCTCAGCGGAGGTGGCCGAGGCGATGGTGCGCGAGATGGCCTGGTACGACGCCTACCTGGAACGCGGCAGCGTCGACCGCAGCGCCAACACCACGCCAGGCAACAAGAAGGGCGGGCTGTCCAACATCGTCGAGAAGGCGATGGGCTCGATCGTGAAGAGCGGCAGCTCGGCGATCTCGGGCGTGCTGTCGCCCGGGAACAAGCTCGCGCGCGACCAGCGCGGACTGATCTACGCAGCCACGCCGGCCAGCGACTTCATCTGCGGCACGCTGCAGCTGGCCGCGGGCATGAACCTGCACGTGTTCACCACGGGACGCGGCACACCCTACGGGCTGGCGGAATGCCCGGTGATCAAGGTGGCCACGCGCAGCGACCTGGCGCGTCGATGGCACGACCTCATGGACATCAACGCCGGTCAGATCGCCGACGGCGAGAAGTCCATCCAGGAGATGGGCTGGGAAATGTTCCGGCTAATGCTGGACGTCGCCTCCGGTCGCAAGACCTGGGCGGAGCAGCACAAGCTCGCCAACGCGCTGGTACTGTTCAATCCGGCGCCAGTGACCTGACGCAGGGAAATCCTCTCCCGCCGGGGAGGAGCGACTGCCGTGGGTGCCGGCCGCCTTCCTTCCTCGTCTCTGGGTCCGTATGGGAGAAAGATTTTCCCGGCTCCGCCGCGAAAACCCTTCCCCCATACACCGACACAGCACCGCCCTTCGACGGCCGCGCACCGAGGCGTTCGTCGGGAGAGGTTCTTTGCGGCCTTCAGGCCGCCTGGCGGGAGGCCTGCGACGCGCGGTCCAGGACTTCCTTGAGCTGATCAATCGTCGCCGGCTTGACCAGATAGGCACTCGCGCCACGACGGATCGCCTCTGCGGCATCACCCGGATCCGACGTCCCCGTCAGCATCACGACCGTCATCGGCCCCTGCAGCAAGGCCTCGGTCAGGAAATCCATCCCCTGCCCGTCCGGCAGCGCACGGTCCAGGATCAACACGTCCGGCCGATGCTCCGCGATGCGCTGCCGCGCTTCACGCAAGGTCGCCGCAGTCGCGGCAGAGTAACCCTCCAACTCCAGGAGGATGCCCAGCGTTTCGCTGGACTCGATGTTGTCGTCGACGATGACGGCGTGGGGAGGCATGGCAAACCCTGCGGCAAGAGGTCCACTGAGGAAGACCGACGCGCGCGGCAAGAGCCGGCGCGCGACGGACGTGCGATTAGGCGAATCGGGGAGACCCGGCAAACGGTGTGCCTCCCCCACCCCCATCCCTCTGAAGGACGGTCCGACATTCTTGCCGGGTTCCGGTACCCGCGTCGGGCCCCTCGTCCGTAGGGGGCGGGACGGATGTTTGCCCTGCGCCTTTCTGACCATAATCCGCGCCTTCGCGGAGCGGGGTTGCGGCAAGGCCGCAACAGGACCGTTCCGGGCTGCGCATCCGCCTTGCCTCTCCAGCTTCATGACGACGACCGACGCCACGATCGAGACCGACCTGCTCCCCCGCCTGCGCCGCTGCACGGGGCCGCTGCACGACGACATCGAGGCGCTGCTCCGGCTCGAAGCTCCGATGCCGCTGACGCGCTACGGGCGCATCCTGCGCGGCTTCCATGAGTTCCTGCAGCTCTGGGAACCGCGCGTGCGCCAGGCCTTGCCCGATCGCCTGCACCCGTGGTTCGACGCCCGGGTGCGCTCGCCCTTCGCGGCGCGCGACCTCACCGCCCTGGCGCTGCCCGAGGACGGCACGGACGAGGCGATGCGGGCCTCGGCCCTCGCGGCGCAGCAGGGCCTGCGGCTGGACTCGCCGGCGGCGGCGATCGGATCGCTGTACGTGATCGAGGGCTCGGCGCTCGGCGGGCAGGTGCTGACGCCGAAGCTGCTGGCCGCGCACGGCCTGACCCCCGAGCACGGCACGGCCTACTTCCACGGTTTCGGCACCCGGACCGGTGCGATGTGGCGGGAGTTCCGCCAGCTCGCCCAGGCCGAAGCCGGGGGTTCCGAGCAGGATCGCGCCGCCGCCTGCCAGGCGGCCGTGGACACCTTCCAGGCGCTGATCGCGACGTTCGGACCCGTCGATGCGCCGCAGAAGGCGGCGACACTGCACGCCATCGCCGCGTCGACGGCACCGCCGAGGACCCCATGAACACCGCGACGCTGGCGCCCTCCCCGACGGACCTGCAGATCGCGCAATGCGCGAGCGAGCCGATCCGCGTGCCCGGCGCGATCCAGCCGCACGGCTGGCTGGCCGCGGTGGACTGGCGCAGCGGCGGCCTGGTCGCGTTCAGCGAGAACTGGGCGACGCTGCTGCCCTCCCCGCCGGATGCGCTGCCCGCAAGGATCGAAGGCACGCTGGACGCGGTCAGCGGGGTGCGCCCGGGCCTGGTCGACGGCGAAGGCCCCGTCTCCTGCGGCACGCTGACCGTCGGCGAGCGCCGCCTGCATGTGTCAGGCCACCGCATCGGCCCGCTCGCCTACCTCGAACTCGAAGCCGATGCCGAGGACGCCGGCAACCGGGCCCCGATCTACAGCCTGGCGCGTCACCTCGTGCCGATGATGCAGCGCACATCCGCGGTGACGGAGCTGTGCCGCGTGGTGGTCGCGGAGATGAAGCGGCTGACCGGCTTCGGCCGCTGCCTGGCCTACCGCTTCGACGCGGACGGGCACGGCGAGGTGCTCGCCGAAGCGATCGACGCAGGCTACGACGCCTACGCCGGCCACCACTTCCCGGGTTCGGACATCCCGCCGCAGGCGCGCGAGCTCTACCGCATCAACCACATCCGGCTGATCGCCGACGCGAACTACGAGCCGGTGCGGGTGCGCTTCGTCGACGGCCGCGACGGCACGGCGCTGGACCTGTCGCAGGCCGCGCTGCGCAGCGTGTCGCCGGTGCACCTCGAGTACATGCGCAACATGCGGACGCTGGCGTCGATGTCGGTGTCCATCATCGTGGGCGGCAAGCTGTGGGGCCTGGTGTCCTGCCACGACCACGATCCGAAGCAACTGTCCTGGCAGACGCGCATGGCCTGCGAGCATCTGGGGCAGCTGCTGTCGCTGCAGATCGAGGCCAAGGAAGAGAACGAGCAGGTCACCGAGCAGCTGCGGCTGCGGCAGCTGACGCTGGCCATCGTGTCGCACCTGTCGGACAGCGACGCCACGCTCCAGCGCCTCATCGAAGAACCCGGCCCGCTGCTGCGCCTGGCGCGCGCGACGGGCGCGGCGGTGATCCTCAACGACACCTGCTGGGCCGTCGGCGAGACGCCGGACCATGCGACGCTGCTGGCGCTCGGCCAATGGCTGGGCAACCGCATCGACGAGGTCTGGCACAGCGACCGGCTGCCGGTGGAGGCCTCGTCGTTGAGCGAATTGACGGAAACCTCCGCAGCGCAGGCGCTGGGACCCACGGCGGGACTGCTGGCGATCTCGATCTCCAAGCTGCATCGCCACCACATCGTCTGGTTCCGGCCCGAGATCGTCCAGACCATCGTCTGGGCCGGCGATCCGCGCAAGGAGTCGGCCACCGGTCAGGACTCACGCCTGCATCCGCGCCGCAGCTTCTCCAGTTGGAAGCAGCAGGTCAGCGGTCGGTCCCTGCCCTGGACTCAAGGCGAGGTCCACGCCGTGCAGGAACTGCGGCAGGCGCTGATCGGCATCGTGCTGCGCCGCGCCGAGGAAATGGCGGAAGTCGCCATGGAGCTCGGCCGCGTCAACAAGGAGCTGGAAGCCTTCTCGTACACCGTGTCGCACGACCTGCGCGCGCCGATGCGCCACATCGCGGGCTTCGTCGACCTGGTGCTGGAGATGGAGGGCGGCGCGCTGTCCGAGCGCTCGCGCCGCTACCTCGCGCACGTGAAGGAGGCCTCCGCGCACGCCGGCCAGCTGGTGGACGCGCTGCTGGACTTCTCCCGCATGGGACGCTCGGCGATCAAGCACAGCTCGCTCAACACCGAGCACCTGATCGACGACCTGATCGCGGAACAGACCTCGATGAACAAGGAGCGCCGCATCGAGTGGTCGGTGCAGCGCCCGCTGCCGCGCCTGTGGGGCGACCCGGTGCTGCTGCAGGTGGCCATCCGCAATCTGGTCTCCAACGCCGTGAAGTACACCCGGCCGCGCGATCCGGCGCGCATCGAGATCGCCGGCATCGACAGCGACGAAGGCGTCGGGCTGAGCATCTCGGACAACGGCGTCGGTTTCCAGATGAAGTACGTGAACAAGCTGTTCGGCGTGTTCCAGCGCCTGCACCAGACCGAGGCCTTCGAAGGCACGGGCATCGGCCTGGCCAGCGTGCGCCGCATCGTCGAGCGGCACGGCGGCCAGGTCGAGGCCTGGGGCGAAGCCGACCGCGGCGCACGCTTCCGCTTCACCCTGCCGACGCGCGCGATGCAGGAAGCGCAGGCGCAGGATCCGCTCGCGCCCTCCCCCGCCGACTCCGGCGCCCTCCCCCCTGTCGTCCCCATCGCGAGCGCCTCCGAGCGGCCCGCACGGACCGACACCACCCTTTTCTGACCCGAAGACCCCGAACGCCATGCTCAAGCCCATCCTGCTTGTTGAAGACGACGCCCGCGACCTCGAACTCACCTTGGTCGCGCTGGAACGCAGCCAGCTCGCCAACGAAGTGATCATCGTGCGCGACGGCGCCGAGGCGCTGGACTACCTGAACCGCGAAGGGGTCCATGCGGACCGCGCCGAAGGCAATCCGGCCGTGATCCTGCTGGACCTGAAGCTGCCGAAGGTGAACGGGCTGGAGGTGCTGAAGGCGGTGCGTGCCACGACGAACCTGAAGAGCATCCCGGTGGTGATGCTGACCTCGTCGCAGACGGAGTCGGACGTGGTGCACAGCTACGAGCTGGGCGTGAACGCGTATGTCGTGAAACCGGTGGAGTTCAAGCAGTTCGTCGCGGCGATCGCGGACCTGGGCGTGTTCTGGGCCGTGCTCAACGAGCCGCCGCCCGGATCGCTGCGGGCCACGCGCCGTTACGAATGACGCAATGACTGAACCCTCGCTGTCGCCATCACCGCCGACGTCACCGCCGCCGATTGACGCGGCCGCGCCGCCGCTGGAGATCCTCCTGCTGGAGGATTCGACCTTCGACGCGGAGCTGCTGCTCGCGTCGCTGGAGACGACGCATCCGCGCGCGCGGGTGACCTGGGTGAAGGACGAGGCCCAACTGCTGGGCGCGCTGGAGACGCAGCGCTTCGACCTGATCCTGTCCGACTACCAGTTGCCCGGCTTCACCGGCGCGGAGGCGCTGACGCTGGCGCAGCGGCTGGTGCCCGGCACGCCGTTCATCTTCGTGTCGGGGGTGATCGGCGAGGAGAACACCGTGGAGCTGCTCAAGCGCGGCGCCACCGACTACGTGATGAAGGGCCGCCTGACGCGGCTGCCGGTGGCGATCGACCGCGCGCTGCGCGAGGTGCGCCAGCGCGAGGCGCAGATCCAGGTCGAGGCGCAGTTGCGCGAGGCCGACGCGCTGTACGCGCGGGTGGTGGATTCGCTGCAGGACCATGCGGTGATCCTGCTGGACACCGAAGGTCGGATCCGCGACTGGAACCGGGCGGCGGGGACGATCTTCGGCCACGCGCTGGACGCCGTGCGCGGCATGTCGGCGGAGATCCTGCTGACGCCGGAGGACCGCGCGGCGGGCGTGCTGGAGAACGAGCTGGCGCTGGCGCTGACGCAGGGCGCGGCGCGCGACGACCGCTGGCTGATGCGCCAGGACGGGACGCGGCTGCGCGCCGAAGGCGTGGTGACGCCGCTGTTCAGCGCGTCGGGCGTGACGACGGGGTTCTCCAAGATCGTCAAGGACTCGACGCCGGCCTACGAGGCCCAGCAGGCGCTGCGCCAGGGCAAGGAAGAGGCGGAGCGCGCCAACGAGTTGAAGGACCAGTTCCTCGCGGTGCTGTCGCACGAGCTGCGCTCGCCGCTGAGCGCGATCACGGGTTGGGCGGACATCCTGACCAACTTCTCGGATGCGCATCCGCTGCTGGGCAAGGCGTCGACCGTGATCCGCCGCAACGCGCAGCTGCAGGCGCGGATGATCAACGACCTGCTCGACATGAGCGCGGTCGCGGCCGGCAAGCTGGTGCTGCAGACGGCGCCCATGGACCTGGCGGCGCTGGCGTCGGAGTCGGTGCTGGGCGCGCTGCACGAGGCGCAGGGCAAGGGCGTGGCGCTGAACTGCCATGCGGCGGACGCGGTGTGGGTCGCGGGCGACGCGCAGCGGCTGTCGCAGGTGCTCACGAACCTGATCGGCAACGCCATCAAGTTCACCGAGGGCGGCGGCAGCGTGGACGTGCATGTCGAGATCGAGGACGGCTGCGCGCTGCTGCGCGTGCGGGACACGGGACGCGGCATCTCGCCGGAGTTCCTGCCCTTCGTGTTCGACCGGCTGCGGCAGGAGGACGGCTCGAAGACACGCAAGGTCGGCGGCCTCGGCCTGGGTCTGGCGATCGCGCGCGCGATCGCGCAGCTGCACCAGGGCCGCATCAGCGCCGACAGCCCGGGACCGGGCGGCGGCTCGGTCTTCGAGCTGCGCCTGCCGATGCTGCAGGACCAGGCGCTGGCGCCGCCGCCGTGCGCCGAGCCGGTGGAGCTGTCGGAAGACACGCTGTCGGGCGTGCGGGTGCTGCTCGTCGACGACGAGGAGGACGCGCGCGAGGTCGGCCAGGTGGCGCTGAGCCGCCTGGGCGCGAAGGTCAGCGTGGCGACGAGCGCCGCGGAAGTGCTGTCGCGGCTCGAAGAGGGCGAGGAGCACTACGACCTGCTGGTGTCCGACATCGGGATGCCGGAGATGGACGGGCGCTCGCTGATCCGCGCGGTACGGCAGTTGCCGGGCGGCAGCCCCGAGCAATTGCCGGCCGTGGCGCTGACCGCGTTCGCGATGGTCGCGGATCGGCAGGAAGGTCTCTCCGCCGGGTTCCAGGGCTATGTCGCGAAGCCGATCGAATTGGCGGCGCTGACGCGGGCGATCCAGGTGGCGTTGGGGCGCAAGGCTGGCGGGGATTGACTCCGCAGCGGCGAACCCGGTCGCAGGGTCAGACCTTGCGCGCCGCCCGCAGGCGCCGCATCACCGGTTCATTGAGCTGCTTCGTCAGCGCGTTCCACTTCGCGCTGACCTTGTCGATCTTCGCCAGCAGCGGCTGCGCGGTGGCGTCGTCGCCGCGGCCCATCGCCCAGATGGCGTACTCCGCCCAGGCCTCGACGCTGCCGAAGCGCTCCGACGCGGATTCGAATTCGGCACGCGCTTCCACCGGACGGTCCAGCGCCGCCAGCGCCCGGGCCGTCAGCAGCGACACCGCCTCGGTCCGGAAGTCGGCCTTCTCGGCCCGGATGGCGGCCAGATGTTCCAGCGACTGAGCCGCCTGGCCCGCCGCCAGGAAGGCGCGCGCCGCCCCGAGCCGGATTTCCAGATCCTTCGCGAAGGGGCCCTGCAGGCAGGCCTGGAAACGCTCGGCGGCCTGCGCCGCTTCGCCGGCTTCCAGCAGCGCCGCGGCCAGGCGCATCTGGTTCTGCGCGGTCGGGGTCTCGTCGAAGGCGTCACGCGCCTCGCGCAGTTCCCGGCCCGGATCCATCGCCCGACCCGCCGCGCGCATCGCGCGCCTGGCGCTGCGCTCGACCCGCGAGTGCGGCACCACGAACACCAGCAGGTAGACCAGGCTGCCCAGCAGCGGGAACGAGAACAGGATGACCAGCCAGTACAGCTGTCCCCCGTTGCGCACGACGTGGACGGCGCAGAACAGCGCCAGCAGAACGTGAACACCCAATCCGACGAATGGCATCGCCTTTTCCTCCCGAGTTCAACCGCCGTATCGGCTTTTTTTCGATCGCGGATTCTGCACGCGGGAGATGAAGTCGCCAAGACGGCGAAAGGTAACCGTCGGCGTGCCGTTCAGCGGTCGGCGCCGGAAACGACAAAGGCGCCTCGCGGGCGCCTTCGTTTCGGAATCGGAGGTCTGAAAACCGGCTCAGTGCACCAGGCCGATCCATTCGCCGCGACGCTGGTAGGCGTCGAACAGGGACTGCGCCGCCGCCTGCAGCTGCCAGTCGCCGTGAGCGTAGGCCGTGTTGAGGCGCTCCAGCGCGTAGAGGCGGTCGTACAGCATGCGGGTCGGCTGCAGGGTCAGGCCTTGTCCGGCCATCAGGTCCTGCAGCGCGTACAGCTCGTCCATGCCGGCCGGGCCGGCCACCGTCAGGCCGAGATCCGGCACCAGTCCCCAGGGAGCCTGGGCGGTTTCGGGCATCAGGTGCGGCGGGATGGCGGTGGTGTGCATGGCGGCCTCGGAACGATTCATGTCGGCGTGGGAGGGATCATGAATCGAGCCGAAAAAAACTTGAGCGGGAAAAGCGGGGGGTTTTCCGGCCAGTTCGACGGATCACCCGTCGAGGCGAGGTCAGGTCCGCGGCTTGGCGATGAACCCCGACAGGTCCGTGCACCAGACGGCCGCCGGCACGTCGAGCTCGTTGAGCGCCAGCACGTTGATCCGGGCGTCGGTCAGCATCTTGGCCGAGGCCGCGTTCAGGCCGATCTGGTGGTCCTTCTTCTCCAGGTAGACCACGCGCTGGATGCCGACCTGGATGATGGACTGCACGCAGCGCGGGCACGGGTACTGCGTCGTGTAGATGGTGCTGCCGGTCAGGGGCAGCACGACGCAATTGAGGATCGCGTTGACCTCGGCATGGACGATGTAGCTGTGTCGCGAGTTGGCCGGATCGGTGTCGTCGTCGGACCAGTAGGCCGGGTCGTTGTCGTCGCAGCCGCGCGGCAGGCCGTTGTAGCCCACCCCGACGATCTTGTAGTCGGAACTCGCGATGCAGGCGCCGTTGCGCTTGCGGCTGTCCTTGGAACGGGCGCCGGCCAGCAGGGCCACGCCCATGAACATCGAATGCCAGTCGATCAGCGGTTGGTTGTCCATGACGGGGAGAACGCGAGGGTCCAGGAAGGCGGAGAAGTGTAGTGGAGCGCCAACCGCCTCGCAGCGCGCAGGCCGTCGACCCGCGAAGCGATGGCGGCGCCTGCGAACCGCGGTGTCGGTTTTCTACAAGACCCGGCGGCGCCCTTGTCCGACAGTGAGGCCATCCCCACCGAGCCCAGGAGCCGCCATGAACACCGCCATCCACCCGTTCCGGATCGAGATCCCCCAGTCGCAGATCGACGACCTGCGCGCCCGGCTGGCCGCCACGCGCTGGCCGCAGCCCGTCGTCCGCGATTTCAGCCACGGCCAGGCCGTGTCGCTGGTGCAGGAGCTCGCCGACTACTGGCGCGACAGCTTCGACTGGCGCGCCCAGGAAGCGCGCCTGAACGCGCTGCCGCAGTTCACGACCGAGATCGACGGCCAGACGATCCACTTCATCCATGTGAAGTCGCCGGAGGCGGACGCCTTCCCGCTGATCCTGATGCATGGCTGGCCGAGCTCGCCGGCCGAGTACCTGGACCTCATCGGACCGCTGACGGATCCGCGCGGCCAGGGTCGGGTCGGCGCTCCGGCCTTCGATCTGGTCATCCCCTCGGTGCCGGGCATGGGCCTGTCGTCGCCGCTGGCGTCGGCCGGCTGGGACGCGGCCCGCACCGCGGCCGCCTGGGACACCTTGATGAAGCGCCTGGGCTACGAGCGCTACGGCGCGCAGGGTGGCGACGTCGGCGCCCTGGTCGCGCGCGAACTGGGCATCCTTGCGCCGGAAGGCCTGGCCGGTGTCCACGTCCAGCAGATCTTCGCGTTCCCCGCCGGCGCGCCCGACGAGATGCAAGCCCTGACCCCGTTCGAGATGGCGGGCTTCGAGCGCCTGGACTACTTCCGCAAGTACGCCGGCTACGTCGACATCCAGTCCAAGCGGCCCGGCACCCTCGCCTTCGGCCTGACGGATTCGCCGGCCGCGCTGCTGGCCTGGAACGCCGAGCTGTTCTTCGGCTTCGAAGGGGAGCGCGTCGCGGAGGTCGACCGCGACCGCTTCCTCACGCACCTGTCGCTCTACTGGTTCACCGGCACGGGCGGACAGGCGGCCGAGATGTACTTCGCCAATGCCGCCAGCGGCGCCGGCTATCGCGACCTGCCCAACCCCACGCCGACGGCTGTGGCCGTGTTCCCCGACGACTTCCGTTCGGTCCGCAGCTTCGCGGCGCGCTCGCACGCCCGGCTGCTACAGTGGACCGAGATGCCGCGCGGTGGCCACTTCGCCAACGAGACGGAGCCGCAACTGGTCGTCGACGACCTGCGCCGGTTCTTCGGCGCACTGCAGGCCTCCGCGTCCCAATCACCCCGAGAGGGTCTGGATGGAAGGACCGATCGCTGAAGAGGAACGTCCGGCGGACTCGCCCCTGGTGGCGAAGATCCGCCGCGTCCGCCATCTCGCGGACAGCCAGGAGATCACACTTCCCGACGGCTCCTGGGACCTGCTCTTCGTGCGCCGCGGCGACGGCCCCGTGACGGTGATCCAGACAGGCCAGATCACCGCCCCGCTCACGATAGACAACCGCGCGGGCGACGAGGTCCTGAGCATCGCCTTCAAGACCGAGGTCTACATGCCGCGACTGCCGGGACGGCTGATGGTCGGCCAGGGCGTGGTCTGCCCGACCGACCGGCAAGGGCGCTTCCACATCGGCGAGGAGCGTTTCGAGATCCCCCGCTTCGACAACGCCGAGCAGCTCGTGGCGGCGCTGGCGCGCCAGGGCGTGCTGGAGCGTGATCCGGTTGTCCTGCGGGCAATGCAGGGCGCACGCCAGCGGCTCGACGAACGCAGCATCCAGCGGCACTTCGCGGAGGTCGCGGGACTCGGCCTGAAGACGCTGCAGCAGATCGCGCGAGCCCATCAGGCGGCGGCGCTGCTGCGCCAGGGGAAGACCGCCTCGCAGGTCGCCGCCGAGCTCGGCTTCTCCGATCAGGCGCACATGAGCCATTCGCTCAAGCGGCTGCTGGGGCGTACGCCGCGGGAGATTGCGCAGGGCCTCTTGCCAGCGGTGCGCTGAGCGAGCAAAACCGTTCGACTTTGCGTGTTCGCAGTCGGCGATTCACTTGAATTGCTGGAAGGCGTCAGCGCATCCCCATGGAATGAGTCATAGGCGACGACCCGGTCGACAAGTACGGTCACGAGGTCCGCGACGTCCTCTTCGGAATGTTGCATTTCCTAGGTACTTGTAGACTTATGCATAGCTTCTCCAACACACTCACCGGGATGCCTCGCCGCCCCCCCCCCGCCTCCGCCTTCCTACGAGCAGGCCGTTCTCGCCCTTGCGCAGCAGCGCTCGCTGCTGCGCGCGCGGGACGTGGTCGAGGAAGGGATTCCGTCGATGGTGCTGAGCAGGATGGTGCGGGCAGGCTCGCTGCAGCGCATCAGCCACGGCATTTACGCTCCGAATGAGCGAGATGTCTCTGAACACATTTCGCTTGCCGAGGTGTGTGTGCGGGCGCCTCGCGCGGTGGTCTGCCTCCTCTCCGCGCTGCGATTCCACGAGATCGGGACGCAGGAACCCTACGACGTCTGGATCGCGCTTCCGTCGAGCGCGTCTTCACCACGTATCCACTCGCCAGCGGTGCGCATCATCCGGATGTCGGGCGACGCGCTGACCGAAGGCGTCATCGAGCATGAGATCGACGGCGTCCGCGTGCCGATCTTCAACCCGGCCAAGACCGTCGCCGACTGCTTCAAGTTCCGGAACAAGGTCGGCCTGGACGTCAGCATTGAAGCGCTGCGTGATGGCTGGGCTCAGCAATCCTTCAAGTCGAGCGACCTTCGTCGGTTCGCAAAGATCGATCGCGTCGACAACGTGATGCGTCCGTATGTGGAGAGCCTGATCGCATGAGCCGCAACGTCGCCGCCTCGGTGCGCGACCGGCTGCTCAATCTGGCCCAACGCACCGACATCAACTTCTCCCGCCTCATCACCCGCTTCGGGCTTGAGCGGTTCCTCTACCGTCTCTCCGCATCGCCGCATGCAAACGAATTCCTGCTGAAAGGCGCCCTGCTCTTCTCTCTCTGGTACCAGGAGCGCAACCGCCCGACCCGCGACGCAGATTTCAGAGAAGCTGCACGCGATCTGGGCGCGTGGCGTCGACAACACGCGTCTCAAGGACTACTTCGATCTCGACGTGCTGCTGCACGACGACCTCATCGACGCGCACGAGTTGCGGACCGCGATTGGAGCAACTTTCGCCCAGCGTGGGACGGCGCTGCCCGACGGGGTTCCCGAAGGTCTCACCGATGAGTTCTCAACCCATCCGATCAGGGTCAGCATGTGGAAGTCCTTCCTAAAGAAGAACAATCTGTCGGGCGCGGAGCTTTCGGTGCTTGTGGAGCGAATGGTCGTCGCACTGCGACGACTTGAAGTGATCTGAGCCGGACGCGCCGGCGACTCACTTCGCGACCGACACACCCTTGTTCGCCAACGCATCAGCGCGCTCGTTGCCCGGATCGCCGGCGTGGCCCTTGACCCAGCGCCAGTCCACCGTGTGCAGCTTGCGCAGCGCGTCCAGGCGCTGCCACAGGTCGGCGTTCTTCACCGGCTTGCCGTCCGCCGTCTTCCAGCCGCGGCGCTGCCAGCCCGAGATCCACTCGGTCATGCCCTTGCGCACGTACTCGCTGTCCGTGTAGATCACGATGTTGCAGCTGCGCTTGAGCGAGGTCAGCGCCTCGATCACCGCCGTCAGTTCCATGCGGTTGTTCGTCGTGTTGCGCTCGCCGCCGAACAGCTCCTTCTCGTGGTCGCCGCTCTTGAGCCACGCGCCCCAGCCGCCCGGACCCGGATTGCCCTTGCAGGCGCCGTCCGTGTAGATGACGACGGGCGGCTTGGCGATCTTGGGCGCGGCGGGAGCAGGAGCAGCAGGGGTATCGGTCATGGGAATCAGAAGAAAACGGAGAAGGTCGACGTCAATCGACCTCGACGTCGTCGCGATGACGACGATGGTGATGATGGGCCGCCGCCACCGCCGGAGCGGTCTTGGCGGCGCGCTTCTTGCCGCGCGCCATGCCGATCAGCCGCATGCCGTGCACGCGCTTGACCGCGACGACGCCGTACAGCGCGCCCAGCACCGTCCACCACTTGCCGCCGGGCTTCTCGATCCACTGCCAGCGCGCCAGCCACGCGTCGCTCAACAGCGGCGGCCGGTAGCAGCCGAACTGCGCGCGCTCGACCTCGAACGACAGCAACCTCAACCAGTCGCGCAAACGCCAGTAGCCGAGGTACTCGCGCTCCTCAGGCAGGTAGAGCCGCGGCGGACGGCCCAGCATGCGGCCGTTGACGCGGGCCAGATTCTGCCTCACCGCCCACAGGCTGGCCGGGTTCATCCCAAGGATCACGACCCGGCCCTCCGGACGCAGCACGCGCTCGACCTCGCGCAGGCAGCGGTGCGGATCGGCGGCCTGCTCCAGCGTGTGCGGCAGCAGCACCAGGTCCAGGCTGTTGGCCTCGAAGGGCAAGGCGTCGAACTCGCAGTAGACCGCCGCGCGGCCCGCGCCGTTCAGGCCCGGCGCCAGTTCGGCCTGCGGTTCAGGCTGGTATTCCAGCGGATGCGCGCCCACGCCCCGCCGCGGCGGACCGGCGACGCCGTCCTCGAACGGGCGGTGGTTCAGCGCCAGCCAGCGGTTGCTCATGCGGTTGGTCCGCAGGCCGTGGAGTTGCGGGAAGCCGAGCTGCAGCGCGTGATACCCGAACCAGTCGATCACCGCCGCATCGATGAAGCGCTGCTCCCAGGCCAGCAGGTAGCGACCGGCGGGCGTGCGCAACCAGTGCGCGAACTCCGCCGCGGCGGTGTCCGGCCGGAAGTGCGCCTCTACAATCGGCGGCTTCTCGTCGCTGTCGTCGTCCTGGCCCGGAGTCTTCATCGCTGGGACCTGATCCCCTTGCCTGCATGAACCTGGTCGCCGTTCCCGCCTTCTCAGACAACTATCTCTGGCTGCTGCATGACGGCCGGTCGGCGCTCGTGGTCGACCCGGGCGACGCCGCACCGGTGAAGGACGCGCTGCGCTCGCTGGGGCTGGACCTGCAGGGCATTCTAGTGACCCATCACCATGCCGATCATGTCGGCGGGGTGCGGGATTTGCTGCCCCTGCTGACCCCGGGCGCCAAGGTCTGGGGACCGGCCGGCGAAGCCATGCCGGTGGACGTCGAACCCCTGTCCGAAGGCGACCGCTTCGAGCTGCTCGGCCAGACCATCGACGTGCTCGACGTCCCCGGCCACACGGCCGGTCACATCGCTTTCGTGTTGAAGCAGCCCACCGACGGCGGCGCGCCGCTCCTCTTCTGCGGCGACACGCTGTTCTCCGCGGGCTGCGGCCGGCTCTTCGAGGGCACGCCGGCGCAGATGCACGACTCGCTGTCCAAGCTCGCGGCGCTCCCCGGGGAAACCCGCGTCTGCTGTGCGCACGAGTACACCTTGTCGAATCTGCGATTTGCTCGCACAGTCGAGCCCCAGAACGAGGCGGTCGCGCGCCACGAGGCCTGGTGTCTGGCCCGGCGCGAGCAGTCGCTGCCCACCCTGCCCTCCACCATCGCCGTGGAGCTCCAGATCAACCCCTTCCTGCGCTGCGAGCACGCCGACGTCCAGGCCGCCGCCCAGCACCGCGATCCGAGCGTCACGTCGCAGCCGGTCTCGGTCCTGGCCGGGCTGCGTCAATGGAAGAACGAATTTCGCTGAGCCCCCGATGCACCGACACCAGAACCCGACCCGCCTGCCGTCCCGTTCTTCCCGCGCCGCGACCGGCGCGGAGGTTTCCTCCCCCCGCTCCACCACGTCACGCCCCGCGCTGACCCTGATCGCCGCGCTGCTGCCGCTGGTGCTGGCCGCCTGCGCGACGAACCGGCCGCAGGCCGACAACCAGGAAGCCCAGGCCGTCGCGCAGCAGACGGTGCAGGCGGTCGAAGCCGCGGCCTCCGCCGTGCCCTCGCCGGCCACGCCGGTGGCGCGCGTCGCCACGGCGCCGGAGGAGAAGCTGGACGTCCTGCTCGAGGACAACATGAACCCGGGCGAGAAGGTCGACCTCGACGCCCCGAAGACGCACGTCGACCTGTGGGCGCGCATGCGCGCCGGCATGGCGATGCCCGAGTTGGACAACGACCTGGTCCGCAAGGCCGAGGACTGGTACAGCAGCCGGCCCGACTACGTCGCGCGCATGACCGGCCGCGGCAGCCTCTACCTCTATCACGTGGTCGAGGAAGTGCAGAAGCGCGGCATGCCGATGGAGCTGGCGCTGCTGCCCTTCGTCGAGAGCGCGTTCCGCAACGACGCGCAGTCCAGCGCGAAGGCCGTCGGCATGTGGCAGTTCATGCCCGCCACCGGCCGCGACTTCGACCTGAAGCAGAACATCTTCCGCGACGACCGCCGCGACGTGCTGGCCTCGACCAAGGCGGCGCTGGACTACCTGCAGCGCCTGAACAAGATGTTCGACGGCGACTGGCAGCTCGCGCTGGCCGCCTACAACTGGGGCCAGGGCAACGTCAGCAAGGCGGTGGCGCGCAATCAGAAGGCCGGCCTGCCGATCGACTACGACAGCCTGCGCATGCCCGACGAGACGCGCTACTACCTGCCCAAGCTGCAGGCGGTGAAGAACATCCTGATGCGCCCGGAGGCCTACGGGATCGAACTGCCGGCGGTGGCGAACCATCCGTACTTCCTGTCGGTCAACATCGACCGCGACATGGACGTCGCGCGCGCGGCGCAACTGGCCGAGCTGGATGAAGAGACCTTCCGCCAGTTCAACCCGTCGATGAACAAGCCGGTGATCCTGGCGGCGAGCAGCGGCCAGCTGCTGCTGCCGTATGACAACGCGAGCACCTTCGTCGCCAATCTGGAGAAGCATCGCGGGCCGCTGGCGTCGTGGACGGCGTGGGTGGTGCCCCGGACGATGAAGCCCGCCGACGCCGCCAAGCAGGTCGGCATGAACGAGACCGGCCTGCGCGAGATCAACCGGATCCCGGCACGGATGCTGGTGACCAAGGGGTCGACGCTGCTGGTGCCGCGCACCGCGGAGCGCGATCGCGATGTGTCGGAGCATCTGGCGGACAACGCCAGCATCGGCTTCGCGCCGGACGTGCCGCCGATGCGCCGCGTCACGCTCAAGGCCAACAAGGGCGACACGGTGGCCAGCGTCGCCAGGCGCTATCGGCTGGGCACGACGCAGCTGGCGCAGTGGAACCGCGTGAGCACGAAGGCGACCTTCAAGCCGGGTCAGCAGGTCGTGGCGTATGTGCGCGAAGGCCAGCAGCTGGCGGCGGCGGAACCGGCCGCGGCGACGTCCAAGACCTCGGTCAAGTCCGCGAAGACCACGAAGTCGGCGAAGGTCACCAAGGTGGCCTCCAGCGCGGCGAACAAGCCCGCCAAGGGCGGTGCGAAGACACGCAGCGCCAAGGTCGCCGCGAGCGACGGCAAGGGTGCCCGCACGGTGGCGACGAAGACAGCACTGCGCTGACCGCAGCCCTCACCCCTGCCCTCTCCCGCAAGCGGGAGAGGGAGGAAGAACGGAGCCGTACGGTCCGCTCGGTGCATTCTCACTCCCTCTCCCGCTTGCGGGAGAGGGTGGGGGTGAGGGCCAGCGGCGGCGGAAGTACGGGGCTTCTTCAGCCGAAGAAGAGCGCCACCGAGATGGCCGTTCCGATAGCCCACGCCAGGCTGCGCAGGTTCGGCTGATCCGCGATGTAGAGCGCGACGTAGACGACCCGCGTGACGACGAAGGCGATCGCCAGCAGGTCGATGCGCGACTGCGCATGCTGCATCTGCTGCGCCGCCAGCACCCCGGCGATGAACAGCGGCAGCGCCTCGAAGCTGTTCTGCTGCGCCGCATGGGCGCGCGCCTGCCAGCCGGTCTGCCGGCTCAGCCAACCCCGCGGATCATGGTTGTCGAAGCCCCCGTCGCGACGACGCTTCCCCATGCCGCGCGACTTGGCGATCCACGCGCACAGCAGCGGCATCAGGCAGACGGCGATCAGGCAGTAGTTGGCGATGGTCATCGGGCTCCCTCGACCGGATCAACCGGCCAGTCGGTCAACAGGGCGGCGTACCGGCCCGCCAGCGTCTCCAGCGGGTCTGGCCGGCCAACTCAGGTCGACCGCCTATCCACCAGCGCATGCGCGATGGTGCCCAGGTCGACGTATTCCAGCTCGCTGCCCACCGGCACGCCGCGCGCGAGCCGCGTGCTGCGCAGGCCGCGTGCGCGCAGCGCCTCGGCCAGCACATGCGCCGTGGCCTCGCCTTCGGCGGTGAAGCTGGTGGCGAGGATCACCTCCTCCACCAGCCCGTCGGCGGCCCGCTCCAGCAGCTGGTCGACGCCGATCTCGCGCGTCGACACCCCGTCCAGCGGGCTGATCCGCCCCTGCAGCACGAAGTAGTAGCCGAAATAGGACGCCGTGCGCTCCATCGCGGCCTGGTCGGCCGGCGACTCCACGACGCACAGCAGCCGACCGTCGCGCTGCCGGTCCGAGCAGATCGGACACAGCGGCGCTTCGCTGAAGGTGTGGCAGCGCTCGCAATGGCGCACGTTGACGGCCGCGGACTGCAGCGCGCGGGCCAGCGCGTCGGCGCCGGCGCGGTCGTGCTGCAGCAGGTGGTAGGCCATGCGCTGGGCCGACTTCTGGCCCACGCCGGGCAGGCGCCGCAGGGCCTCGATCAATTGCTCGAGCGCGGTCACCGCAGTCCGCTCCGATCGACGATCAGGACGGCGCTCAGAACGGGAACTTCATGCCCGGGGGCATGGGCATGCCGGCGGTCAGCTTGCCCATCTTCTCGGAGCTGACCTGCTCGGCGCGACGCACGGCGTCGTTGAACGCGGCGGCGACGAGGTCCTCCAGCATGTCCTTGTCATCGGCCAGCAGGCTGGGGTCGATGGCGACGCGCTTGACGTCGTGCTTGCAGGTCATGGTGACCTTCACCAGACCGGCGCCGGACTGGCCTTCGACCTCGATGTTGGCGAGCTCGTCCTGCGCCTTCTTCAGGTTGTCCTGCATCGCCTGCGCCTGCTTCATCAGGCCTGCGAGTTGACCCTTCATCATGATCGTGATTCCTTGTTCAGAGATTCAATGGGCCGGCGGAGCGCCGACCCGGAGATGACCCGGAGGTCGATGCGATGGGCGGGATTGTCGCCCACCGCGCGCCTGCGCTGGCGCCGCGCGACAGCAGAGGGCGGCCGGACCGGATCGTCAGATCGGCTTGATCGAACCCGGCAGGATCCGCGCGGTCTTGAACTGCGCGAGCAGCTGCTGGACTTCCGGATCCTCCAGGATGATGGATTCCGCCAGCCGCTGGCGCGCGCGCGTGGCCTGCGTGTCGCGCAGCGCCGGCGAATCGGAGGCACGGCCGGCTTCGATGTCCACACGCACCGGCTTGCCGACGAAGCCGGCGAGCACCGCCTGGAGCTTCTCCAGCAGGCCGGGCTGGCGCAGCGATTCGCGCTCGACGCGGAAGCGCCAGCGCTGCGGGTCGGCGGATTCGTCGATCTCGATGCATTCAGCCTGCAGCGCCAGCTCGCGCGACAGGGCGTTCAGGCCCAGTTGCGGGACGACCGCGTACCAGCGCTCGCCCAGCGCCGTGGGCACGAGTTCGACTTCCTCGATGGCGGTCGAGACGTAGATCCCGCTGCCGCCACTGCCGCCGCCGCCGGATTCGGCGGACGACGGCATCGGATCGTCCATGTCGGGCATGGACATGCCGACGGACGCCTCCTCGTCGGACGGCGGCGGGACGTCCATCCAAGGCGGCGGACCGTTGTCGTCATGAGGCGGAGACAGGTCCTCGGGCTCTTCGGCGTCCGACTCGACCCTCGCGGCAGGCGGCGGACCGGCGCGCGGGCGCAGGCGTTCGCTGAAACGGGTGGCCGGTGCACCCGCCTGTGCGGCGCGCAGCGGGCCGGACGGCGCACGGGGCGCCGGTGCCTCAGCAGGCGGGGGCGCACGGGGCGGTTCGGCGGCTGCCACGGGCGCAGGCGCGGGAGCCGGCTCGGGTGCAGGCTCCGGCTCAGAGGCAGATTCGGCGACCACGGCCGGCGCAACGGCCGACGGTATCGCGGGCGCTGCGGCCATCGACGCCGCTGCGGGCGCTCCCGCGGGCTCGGGTTCGGGTTCAGGCGGCGCCGCCTCGGCGACGCGAGGCACAGCAGGCGCCGGCGCGGGCACGGGCGCGGCCACGACCGGCGCCGCAGCTGGCGGCACAGGCTGCGGACGCTCGACCGGCGCAGCGCTCGCGGCATTCATGGCGGGCGCCGGCGCGGTGCGCGCGGCTCCTTCCGGCGCCGTCGGCTGACGCGCGCCCTGCCCGTTCGGCCGGAACGCCATCATGCGCAGCAGCACCATCGTCAGCCCGGCGTATTCATCCGGCGCCAGCGGCAGTTCCTGGCGTCCATGCAGCGCCATGCTGTACATCAGCTGGACCTCGTCCGCCGGCAGCTGGCTGGCCAGCGGCAGCAATTCGGCGAGGTCGGGATCGCCCGCGTCGAGCGCGCCCGGCGCCGCCTGAGCGACCGCCAGCTGCTGCAGCGCGACCGCCAGATCTTCGAGCGTGCCGCCCGCCGACAGGCCCATGTCGCGCAGGCGGTCCGACGCGCCGACCAGCGCGGTGCCATCGCCCGCGATCAGCGCATTCAGGATCCCCAGCACATGGCCGCGGTCGACGCTGCCCAGCATCTGGCGCACGCCGGCTTCCTGGAGCTGGCCGGAGCCGAAGGCGATCGCCTGGTCGGTCAGCGACAGCGCGTCGCGCATCGAGCCGCGCGCCGCGCGCGCCAGCAGGCGCAGCGCGCCGGGTTCGTTCGGGACGCTTTCGTTGGACAGCACGCGCGTCAGGTGCTCCAGCACCGTCTGCGGCGACATCGGTCGCAGGTTGAACTGCAGGCAACGCGACAGCACCGTCACCGGCACCTTCTGCGGATCGGTGGTGGCCAGCACGAACTTCAGGTACTCGGGCGGCTCCTCCAGCGTCTTCAGCATCGCGTTGAAGGCGGTGTTCGAGAGCATGTGCACTTCGTCGATCATGTAGACCTTGAAGCGCCCGATGACCGGCTTGTAGACGGCCTGGTCGAGCAGCTGGGAGATCTCTTCCACGCCGCGGTTGGAGGCGGCGTCCAGCTCGACGTAGTCGACGAAGCGGCCGGCGTCGATGTCGCGGCAGGCGTCGCAGACGTTGCAAGGCTGGGCGGTGATGCCGCCGGTGCCGTCCGGACCGACGCAGTTCAGCGACTTGGCCAGGATGCGCGACACCGAGGTCTTGCCCACGCCCCGCGTGCCGGTGAACAGGTAGGCGTGGTGCAGGCGCTGCTGCGTCAGCGCGTTGGCCAGGGCCTGGACGACGTGTTCCTGACCCATCAGCTCCTCGAACGTGCGGGAGCGGTACTTGCGTGCGAGGACCTGGTAACTCATGGCGGGGCATTCTACGGGGGCGGCTCCGTGCTCCCGGAGCGGCGACGGGCGGACGGCGTCCGGGTTTGTCAGGAGAGGCGTTCCGGGAGGCGGTCGGCGCTGACGGATAATCCGCGCCCATGAGCACCCCGCACGACCCCTCCTCCGGCACGCTGAGCTACGAACAGGCCGGCGTCAACTACGACCTGATCGACCCGCTGAAGATCAGCGCCCAGCGCGCCGCGGCCGCGACCGCCGTGCACATGAGCGCCCACGGCTTCACCGAGGTGAAGGCGTCGCGCGGCGAGTCGGCCTACGTCGTCGACGTGGGTCCGTTCTACATCGCGTCCATCGTCGAGTGCCTGGGCACCAAGACGCTGGTGGCCGACGAGATGGCCACGCTGACGGGCAAGAGCTACTACGACGGGATCGCGCAGGACACGATCGCGATGGCGGTGAACGACCTGATCACCGTCGGCGCGACGCCGCTGGTCGTGCAAGCCTACTGGGCCGCGGGCGGTTCGGACTGGTTCGGCGACGCGCAGCGCGCGCAGGCGCTGGTGGCGGGCTGGAAGAAGGCCTGCGACGTCTGCCAGGTCGCCTGGGGCGGCGGCGAGACGCCGGCGCTGGCCGGCATCGTCGAAGGCGGCCGGATCGACCTGGCGGCGTCCTGCACCGGCCTGATCAATCCGAAGGAACGGCTGTCGGTCGGCGACAAGCTGGGCGCGGGCGACGCGATCGTGCTGCTGGCCTCGTCGGGCATCCACGCCAACGGCCTGAGCCTGGCGCGCAAGCTGACGGAACGCCTGCCGCAGGGCTACCTGACCGAGGTGCAACCGGGCCTGACCTACGGCGACGCGCTGCTGGCGCCGACGGCGCTGTACTCGCCGGTGACCGAGGCGCTGTACAAGGCCGGCATCACGCCGCACTACTGCGCCAACATCACGGGCCACGGCTGGCGCAAGCTGCTGCGTCACCCGGGCAAGTTCACGTACCGCATCCACACGGTGCCGCCGGTGACGCCGGTGCTGAAGTTCATCCAGGACCATGCGCAGCAGGACGACCGCGAGGCCTATTCGACGCTGAACATGGGCGCCGGTTTCGCGATCTTCGTGAAGGCGGACCAGGCGGCGAAGGTGGTGGAGATCGCCAAGGCCTGCGGCATCGATGCGTGGGACGCGGGCCGCGTCGAGGACGGCGAGAAGCAACTGCTGATCGAGCCGCTGGACATCCGCTTCGGGGATGACGATCTGCAGCTGCGCTGAGCGGGGTCAGGTCTGAAGGCATGAAGGGCGCTGCGGCGCCCTTCGTTGTTTCTCAGCCCCGCTCCGTGGCTGCGTCAAGGCGCCTTCACTCGCCACGGTACTGCTTGCGGCCAGCAATCGCCTGAAGCTGGGCGCGGATCTGGCGAGACCGCTTCATCGCGTCATCGATGTCCTTCTGGCTCACATGACGATCTGTCGAGTAATCGACATTGTTCCTGCTCTCCCGCAGCAGCCGCAAGTTCATACCGAGCGCTTTCTCCCCTTCTCGCTCGTAGTACTCCTGGGTCCACTGATGGACCCTGGGATGTCGATCGGAAATGTTCGCCATGTCGCGCGCCCTCAAGAACACACCGTAATGGGCTCGCGACACCGCACTCCGGTTGCTGGCCTCGTCACGTCGCGTCAACAAGTGATGCGCGACAGCGAGGACTTCGTCTGGATCGAATACCGCCATGGCTGGCCCCTCACCTCAACAGATGGCGATCTTCGAAGCGACCGGACGAGGTGCTGACCAACACCACCCGCCACAGGCGGTCGATTGCCGGCACCGTCGCATGCAGGGCCTCGAATGCCTCAACATCCGCGTAGGGATAGCCAGAGATCGGCGGGTAGCCGAACAACCTGAACATCAGATGCAGGTTGCACTCCTCGGGATCCCTGCCCACCTCGACACTGATCTCGCGCCCCCCTGCGCACCGAACGAGCTCACGGTCGACGGTATCGAAGTCCTCGCGCTGCAGATGCGGATGCTTGCGAGCGAACCAGTCGATGATGTCTGCGTAGTCTTGCGTGCCACGCAAGGCTTGGAGGTCATACGGCCACTCGCCGGGTACGCAGGGGTTCATCCACGGACGGAAGAGATAGGGCGCCTGGGACTTGCTGTGCACCCACACCGGTCGCGCACGACCGGTGGCGTGCGACTCCAGTGTCGCCATCTGTGGCGCTTCCATGATTTCAACTTGCTGCAACATCGCTACTTGCCTTTCCTTCACCGACCCACGTCGATGCAATGCGCTCATTCTCGAAATCGCAACGCGTTCTGCCATGACTCAAACTTGTGGGCGGCGGGGGATGCGGAGGGGGCCCTCTTCGGAGGGAGATCGAGGGATCGCCGGGTGCCCTGCCCCGCCTCGCGTTCCCCAGGTTGACATCGCCCCGCCGGGTGACGAAGCTCCCCGGTCATGGACTGGTTCTACGGCCCGATGGTCAAGATGCATGCGCTGCTGGCGTGGTGCAGCATCGGGCTGTTCCTGGTCCGCGGACTGGCGCATCAGTTCGGCGCCGCCTGGGTGACGGACGAGCGGCTGCGCACGCTGGTGTTCAGCAGCCACGTGCTGATCGTCGTGTCCGGTCTCAGCCTCTGGGGCGCGCTGCACCTCGACCCGCGCTACGAGACCTGGATGACGGCGAAGTTCGTCGCGCTTGGCATCTACTTCGCGACCGGACACTGGGCCTTCGGGCGCGGGGAGTTCCGCATCCTCGGCTATGTGCTGGCGCTGGTGGCGCTGGCGTACGTGATGGCCGTCTCCGTGACGCGCCAGGTCTTGCTCGGGTTCTGAAGCAAGCTCGACGGGCGATGACGACGATCACGCCGGTAGCGACGATCGCGTCGATGACGCGGGCTTGACGCACCTCGGTCGGGCCGGGCGTAGGATCGTCCGATGCCTTCGAACACGCCCATCCACGACGCCGCCCAGCGCGGCTACACCAGCGCCTCCGACAACTACCAGCGCGGTCGCCCCGAGTACCCCGACGCCCTCGCCGGCTGGCTGGGCGAGGCGCTCGGCCTGCGGGCGGGTGCGCGGGTCGTCGACCTCGGCGCGGGCACCGGCAAGTTCACCAAGCTGCTGGCCCGCACCGGCGCGACGGTGACGGCGGTCGAGCCGGTCGACGCGATGCGCGCGCGGCTGTCGGAAAGCCTGCCGGCGGTGCGGGCGCTCGCGGGCACGGCGGAAGCGATCCCGCTGGCCGACGGCGACGCCGACGTGCTCGTCTGCGCGCAGGCCTTCCACTGGTTCGCAAACGCACAGGCGCTGCGCGAGATGCACCGCGTGCTACGCCCGGGCGGCCGCCTGGGCCTGATCTGGAACGTGCGCGACGAGTCGCGCGACTGGGTCGCCGAGATCACGAAGATCGTCACCCCCTACGAGGGCGATGCGCCGCGCTTCTACAAGGGCACGTGGAAGCGGCCTTTCGAGGGACAGACGCTCTTCGGGCCGCTACAGCGGACGGTGCTCCCGCACAGCCACGTGGGATCGTTCGAGCAGGTGGTGCTCGACCGCATCCTGTCGGTGAGCTTCATCGCGGCGCTGCCGGAGTCGGAACAGGCGCTCGTCGCGGACCGGCTGCGCGCGCTGAAGGGCCGGTACGCGGAGCTGCGTGAACCGGTGATCGCCTTCCCTTACGCCACCGAGGCCTGGCTCGCGGAGCGGCTCGTCACGGCGTGATCTCGGCCGGCGCGGGCGCCACGCAGGTGGCGCCGTCGAGGCGGCTCGCCAGGAAGGCGGAAACCCGCCGCGCGTAGTCCTCGGGCGCGAAGTCGAACAGGTCCACATGGGCGGCGCCCGGGACCAGCCACAAGGACTTCGGTTCGAGGGCGGCAGCGAAGAGCCGCTGCGTCTCCGCCGCGGGCGTGTGGCGGTCGTTGCTGCCGGAGATCACCAGCAGCGGCGCGTGCAGCTCGGCGATGTGATCGATCGGGCGCAGCTGCTGCGCGGTGATATCGAGCTGCAGCGGCAATTGCGTGAGCAGCAGCGGTGACAGCCGCCCCGCCCACTCGCCGAGGTGCAGCTTGAGTCGATCGGAGACCGCGTCCTCGATCGTGGGGTACATCGACTCCAGCACCACGGCGTCGAGGCGCGGGCGGCCGCGCGCCAGCACGGTCGATGCGGCGCCCAGCGAGACGCCGATGACGGCGCGCCGCTCGCAGGGCGCTTCCTTGGCGAGGAACTCCAGCGCGGCGACGACGGCTTCGGACTCGCGCCAGCCGAAGGTGATGGCGGTGCCGCCGCTCTCGCCGTGACCGGGCAGATCGATCAGCAGCGCGCCTCTGCCCTGCCGATGCAGCAGCTGCGCGCGTTGCAGCATCTGGCGGCGATCGCCGCGCACGCCGTGCAGCAGAAGAACGGTGCCGAGGCCGGGGCGACCGGGGCTCCACCAGCCCGACACGAGCACGTCGGAGGAAGTGACCAGCTGGATCTGTCGCGCCTGCAGCACCGGCGGCGGCGCGCCGATCGCGCGGAAGGCGGGCGCTGCGAGTTCCCGGCCCGCGAGCCAGAGCGCGCCGGCACCGAGGACGGCGAGCGCGAGGATCCCCAGGAGGATCCGCGCCAGCCGTCGCATGCTCATGCGATCAGACCAGCTTCCAGCCGGCCAGCCAGAGCTGGCGGACGGCGGCGGCGTGGAGCTCGCGGCGCAGCGCGGCGGGACGTTCGCCAGGCCGGGCGACGCGCGGTGCGCTGAGCCATTGCGGGCCGACCTCGCGCGAGACGCGGGCGCGGCCATGGCGGTCGGCGCGCAGCAGGGCCAGACGCCAGGCGGCGTTCAGGCGCTGGGCCTGGCCGTCGTCGGCGAGCGGGCCGATCCAGTCGTCGGCCTGGAGGCGATGGGCGGCCTTCAGGAGTTCGAGGTCGGAGGGGAAGCGGGAGAACTCGGCGACCGGTTCGCCCCAGGGGTCGCGCAAGGTGCGCGGGGCCTGGGCAGGCGAGGCGGTGGTGGTGCGAGCGGCGCGGCGGCGGGAGAGCAGCGAGTCGAACTGAGCCAGACGAGCGGACATGAAAAAACTCCGAGAGCCCACAGAGGTCACCGGCGTTTGCCGGCCCGGGGGCAGTCGGAGCCGCAACGCTTTAGCCGCATTTGTTGATCGCCCGCAAGTAGTTGGTAAATCGGCGATGGCACTGGAGGGCTGAGCGCCCGCGAGGTCCGGAACGGATTTAACCACAGGCGCCGGGCTTGAGTCGACGCCGGGCCGGCGTTGTTCGCACGCGGGTCGCACGCCGAGGGGCGCACGAGGGAGCGATCGGGGGTGACTCGGTCGGAGCCCCTCGAAAGCTCGGATAGAATGCGAAGTGACGGGCCTCCTCGCATGGAAGCGCGGCCAACCGGGTCAGATGGGGAACCAAGCAGCCCTAACCGTTGTGACCAGTGCCGAGGGTAAGGCTCGTCAACCTCATTCAAGTGAAAACCGCCGGGAGGCGGTTTTTTCGTTTGTGGGCCCGCAAGACGTGGCACCCGGCTGCATCAAGATGTGTCCCCGTCGTGAGCAACATGACGTAGGTCAACGCTTGCCGCCGACGCCACTCCCTAGAGTTCCGAATGGCCATCCAGTTCGTAATCGGTGAATACCGCCTCTTGCGGGAGGCGCTGAAGCTGCACCAATCCAAGCTGCAGCGGGAGTCCGAAGCAATTGAGGACGAAGACGAGCAACTCCTCGTGGACGACAAGCTTCAGAAGCTTAACGACATGCTTCGCGGCATCGCGATCGCAGCGAAGGCAGATTGGGATATCGACCTCGCTTGAGCAGATCAAAGCAGCCGATGCGACGTCGGTTTGGATCAAGCCAATCTTGATCGTGGCCGGCGAGGCTCGCCAGCCTCATTCAAGTGAAACCGCCAGCGGCGGTTTTTTCGCTTTTGGGAGTTGTGTGAGAGTCGAAGGTTGTTCAAAAGTCCGGGCCATCGGTCGTGGACCGAGAGTGGGCCATGCCACCGCTCATCACGAAAGGGAGCAGAGGACCTGCGACGAATCAACAACATCAACAAACGACCACGTGCGCGCTCCGACCTTTAGAAGAAAATGGCTTCCGGGAGGAAGCATGGCTCTGGCAAATCGGCATGGCCTAACTAGGCACATCCCTGCGGAGATTAAGCGGGAGGTTCGTCAACGGTGCGGCTTCGGTTGCGTCATTTGCGGCCTCGGCTTCTACGACTACGAGCACTTCGCTCCAGACTACGCGGACGCGACAGCCCACCACCCTGAAGGCATCACCCTCCTCTGCCCGAACTGCAATCAAAAGCGCGCACGCGGCACTCTGTCAAGACAAACTGTCGCCGCGGCCGACCAGAATCCCGCTTGCTTGCAACGCGGCTTCACGCGAGAGTACCTCGACGTTTCGCCGGACCGACTCATCCTGAGGTTCGCTGCAGCCACATTCGTGAACTGCCCTGTGGCCGTGGAGGTCAACAGATTCCCCATTCTCTCGATTGCTCGGCCAGCGTCGCCCGGCGAACCACTGCGACTTTCAGGGCACTTTTGCGACGCTCAGGGGCGCGTGACCCTCATGATCCGGGACAACGAATGGCGCGCGCCTAAAGATGTCTGGGACGTCGAATGCAGAGGCCCGCGAATCACAATTCGGACCGGTCGCGGCGACATTGCGTTGGCACTCCGTACAGAGCCACCGGAGCGCCTCGTGATCGAGCGGATCAGCATGGGATTTGAGGGCTGCTTGATCCAGGGAACGGAGGACGAAATGCGTCTATCCGTTGACGGTGGGCGCGGATGGTCGACCATACAGCGTGCACACGTCGAGGATTGCGCGATCGGCTTTTCCTTAGCAAATAGCGAGCGCTACAAGAATTCCAACGACTTGCGCTTCTGAAGTCCGTTGGAACAGGCAATGGAGGAGATCACCGCCAGACTTCGATGGAGCGGCGCGGTAGCATTTTTTGCTCGAGAACACACGCAGCGCGCGCCTCTATCGGGAGGCGGGCGGCGTTCCGGTGCACTGATATTCGACGGTCACTCGCCAAGCGTTGCACGTACCTTGATAGAAACTGGTGCAAGCGCGAGTCCCACCTCCGAACGGCTCAGCCCCGGAGTAGCCCCATGCGCCGCAACGTTGTTGCGCTGAAGAGAGACCTTGCTGGAGATCGACCTTCGGATTCTCGAAGCCTCCATATTCGTACGACATTCTGACGATGCCGTCCGCGCGGCTACCGCCTGTAGGAATTAACTGCTTGTTCACGGCACAAGCCGTAAGCGCCAAAGACAGTGCAGTTGCGCAAGCCGCCAAGCAGTAGTCGCGCCGGAAAATGGTCTGTGCCATGTCGCTTCTCCCTCATTGAAGGTTGCAGTCTCAGTTTCCGAGGCGGCGCTGGAATCGGTAGAACCCTTGAATTCCTCGCTGAATCTCATCAATCCTGAGGACGATGTGATTCGAAGCGCAGCGCTCCCTGCAGCCCGCTAGAGTTCAAGTGAAGCCAAGGGTGGACCAAACATGTCATCGTCCTTCGACCTTCAGCGATTTCTGGAAGCCCAAACTCCGCAAGTCGCCGACGTCCTCGCCGAGCTCAAACGCGGCCGCAAGCTCACCCACTGGATGTGGTACTTCTTCCCCCAGCTTCGAGGTTTGGGGGTGAGCAGCACGGCGCAGTTCTACGGGATCGAGTCGCTGGATGAGGCGATCGCGTATCTCGACCACGACGTGCTTGGAGCGCGATTGCGCGAATGCGTGGCGTTGATGAACACCCACCGCAACAAGACCGCTGAGCAGATCCTCGGCTCGGTGGACGCGATGAAGTTCCGCTCGTCGCTGACGCTCTTCGCGAAGGCATCGGGCGACGAGGCCGTGTTCATCGAGGCGCTGGACCGCTACTTCGGCGGTCAACCCGATCAGCGCACGCTAGATCTGCTCGCCTGACCGGCGAGCGACGCTTCACAGCGTCGGTTCAACCGCCCGCCGCTTCCCCGCCTCTTCCGCCGGGAACAACCGCAGCCACGCCACCGCCACGTTCCACAGCGCCAGCACCACGAAGGCAAAGACTGGCACCGCCGCCAGCTTGACCGGCGCCTTCGTCGCGATGAACGCCACCAGGACGCCCAGGAGGAGCGCCCACAGCGTGTTCACGACCAGCGACGCCCAACTCGCAAGCCGCTTCGAATCCGCCCGACCCGCGATCAGCGCCAGGCCAGGCGGCAGGAAGGTCACGACGCTCGCGACCTCCCCGCCCACCGTCGACACCGTGAACATCAAATTCGCGACGAGCATCAGCCCGAAAAGAACGAGCTGCACGACATTGGCGATACGGAGCGATTTCGGCATGCGGGCTTGAACCATCTGCGGTGGAGGGGCGCCGGATTATGAGTGTTTCGCGATGTATCGCCCTCCCCCGGCATGCCCGCGGCAGATGACCTTCGTCCATTCCCCTGCCGGCGCCCCTGCACAGAATGTCCTCTCGCCCATACCGTCTTCGCGAGCCAACGGGAGTTCCATGACCACGAGCCTCAATCCCTACGACCCGGACATCGAATCCGTCGCGCGCGCCTTCGCCGACCGGGCCGCGGCCGCCCCCGATGAAGCGCTCAGCCAGTGGCGCGCCGATACCAGCTCGCTCTCCCCCGTCCAGCGCGCCACCGGCGCCCGCCTGGCCGCCTCGCAGCTGAGCTGGCGCGCGAAGGCCGCCCTAGTCGGCTCGTCCTCCGGCACCGCGCTGCTGGCCGACTGGGACAGCGACCGGATGCGTGCACCGTACGTCCCGCAACTCCCCCTGCTCACCAATCGCCAGACCTATGCCTACTGCGCAGGCATCGTCCTGCAACGCGGCACCCCGGCCGCGATCAACGCGCTCAAGCAGGGCCGCATGATCCTCGTCGGCCTGCGCCGCGAGACCTCCACCCTCGCCAACCGCGGCCGCGGCGTCTATGACGACCACATCGTCGTGCTCAACGGCGGCGACGGCCTGCGCACCGCCCGCGTCTTCCCCGCCTGCACCGAACCCGGCGCCCAGTACTCGCAGCGCGCCGCGCCCAAGGGCACCGGCCGCGTCGACGCCCGCTACAACGACGTGATCTACAAGCACGCCGAAGGCTTCGACATGAACGGCGACGGCATCAAGGAAGTCGGCCGCCTGCGCGCCGGCACCTACTTCTTCGGCGAGAAACCGAAGGGCCATCTGAAGGCCCGCGCCTTCCAGGCCACCCGCACCCAGACCGCCGAACGCGACACCGACGGCGACGGCCGCTTCAACGCCATCGACCCCAACCGCATCGACCCGACCACCGTCGGCACTACGATGTACATCCACCGCGGCGGCACGCAAGCCTCCGGCAACACCTGGTCCGCCGGCTGCCAGACCATCCCCAACGATGTCTATCCGCGCTTCCTGGCCTCCATGGGCCAGATGTCGTCGTTCCACTATGTCCTCGTCGATGGCTACTGATCACCTCCTGCGCAACGCCGCCCTGCTGCTCGCCACCGCCGGCTTCGCCTCGCTGGCCAGCTGCGCAGGCACCGGCGACAAGGCCCCGACCGCTTCGGCTGCAGCGACGCCATCGGCTTCGACGGCCGCCGAGCCGGCCACCCGCACCTGCAACTTCGGCGCCTTCGTCGCCGAGACCGATCCCGCCGGACTCAACGTCCGCGCCGCGCCGAACGCCACCGCCAAGGTGCTCGGCAAGCTGCCGCCGTCCTTCGTCGAACCGTCGATGAACTACGGCGTGCGCGTCGAGGTCGAGGTCGTCGGCGCGCGCAACGGCTGGTTCCTCATCCGCAACGCGCAGGACAACGAGACCTTGACCGACCGCCCCGCACGTCCGATGTACTCGGGCGAAGGCTGGGTCAGCGGCAGCAAGCTGACCGTGAAATCGCAGGCCGAGGTCGGTCGTGCACAGCCGAACCTGAAAGCGAAGGCGGTGCTGCGCATCGGCGACAACGAGGCCTTCGACAACGACCTCGTCGTCGATGCCGCACGCCTGGCCGACTGCACCGGCAAGTGGGCCCAGGTGGAGTTCTCCGATCAGCGTTTCCCCGCCTCGGACCGAAGCTCGGTGAAGGTCGACGCCGCCGCGCGCGCCGGCCTGCCGCCGGGCCGGTTCCGCGCCTGGGTGAACCGCATCTGCGCGATCCAGGAAACCAGCTGCGACGGCCTCGGCGGCGACAACGACGTCGACACCAAGCCCTGATATCAAGCGCTGCCACGAAGCCCTCGGCGCGCCGCGTATCGCGTGGCGCGCAAGGGGTTGGTAGAGTCGCGGCAAGCTCCCCGCCGCGCCATGCCCGCCTTCACCCGCCTGCCTTGTCCGCTCCCCGGCGTCGACATCGTCTGCGCCGACAGCGCCAAGGCCTTCCCGCGCCACATCCACGATGAATTCGGCATCGGCCGCATCGATCGCGGCGCGCAGAAGACCGCCAGCGGTCGCGGCATGGTCCAGTCGGTCGCCGGCGACGTCATCACGGTCAATCCGGGCGAGGTCCATGACGGCCTGCCGCTCGGCGACCACGGACGCGCATGGCGGATGCTGTATCTCTCGCCCGACGTGGTCGGCGGTCTCGTCGCCGACATCGCGGAAGGCCGCAGCGCCGGGGACGTCGAGTTCCACCTTCCCACGCTCCACGACGACCGCGTCGCCGGTCGCTTCGAAGCGCTGTTCCGCGCCATGGCGACCACGCCGACCGCCGCCACAGACACGCTTCAGGTCGACGGCGCGCTGATCCTGCTGCTGCAGTCGCTGCTGCAGCCCCGCGCGGCGGACCAGCCCGCGATCCCCGCAGGCATCGCGATCGCCCGCTCCCGTCTCGACGACGATCTCACCGCCCCTGTCAGCCTCGCGGAACTCGCGCGCGAGGCCGGCCTGAGCCGCTTCCAGTTCCTGCGCGGCTTCACCCGCGCGACCGGGCTGCCGCCTCACACCTACCTTGTGCAGCGCCGACTGCAGCACGCGCGCCGGCTGATCGCGCTCGGAACGCCGCTCGCGGACGCCTCCGCCGCCAGCGGCTTCTTCGACCAGAGCCACCTGACGCGCCACTTCGTCCGCTGCTTCGGCATCGCGCCGGGCGCATACGCCGCCGCGCTCCGCTGAGCCCGCCTGCAATTTCATCCAAGACGCGCCGCCGGCGCGCCTCGACGATCACCTCCCCGCCTTCACCGCACCGAGGTCCGTCGTGCCCTTCTCCTCGCTCTCGAATCCCGAGTTCCTCATCACCTCGCTGATCGTCGTCGCCTCGCCCGGCACCGGCGCGCTGGTGACGCTCGCCGCCGGACTGTCGGGCGGCGCGCGCGCCTCGCTCCACGCCGCCCTCGGCTGCACCATCGGCATCGTCCCGCACATGCTGGCCGCGATCACCGGCCTGGCCGCGCTGCTGCACGCCAGCGCCCTCGCCTTCGACGCAGTGAAATACGTGGGCGTGGTGTACCTGCTCTACATGGCGTGGATGTCGCTGAAGGAGCGCGGTCCGCTCGCCGTGGAGGCCACGGGCGCCGACGGCCCGCCGCGCTCCGCGCGCGAGATCGTCACCCACGCGGCCCTCGTGAACCTGCTCAACCCGAAGCTGTCGATCTTCTTCCTCGCCTTCCTGCCGCAGTTCATCGCCCGCGACGACCCGCATCCGACGCCGCTGATGATCGAGCTCTCCCTCGTCTTCATGGCGATGACCTACGTGGTGTTCGCGGTGTACGGCGTCTTCGCCGCCGCGATGCGCGATCGGGTGCTCACGCGCCCGCCGGTGCTGCGATGGATGCGCCGTGGCTTTGCCGCGGCGTTCGTGGGACTCGGCGTTAAGCTCGCGTTGGTCCAGCGTTGAGAGGACATTGAGCGGATATCGAGCGGCGATCGAGCAAGTCCCGATCGCGCGCTTCCGACGAAGAATCGTCGAGGCAAGGCTTGACCCTCACGTGACGTGAGGCTGCATCATCGCCTCCATGCCAACGATTTCCCCGCCGATGCAACGATCGGCGCGGACACGCCCCATGGACTACACCGTCGGCGATCTCGCCAAGCGCAGCGGACTCACCGTCCGCACGCTCCACCACTACGAGCAGCTCGGACTGCTCGTGCCCTCGACCCGCACCGACAGCGGCTATCGGCTGTACAGCGACGCCGACATCCGGACCCTGCATCGCATCCTGGCCTATCGCCAGATGGGTCTGGCGCTGAAGGACATCAGCCCGCTGCTCGCGCCCGGTGCGGCCGCGCCGTTGCGGGAGCTGCTGGCGCGCCAGATCGCCGCCGTGGAAGCGGGGATCTCGGAACAGCAGCGCCTGCTCGCCATGTTGCGGCGGGTCGAGCGGCGCGCGGTCGACGGTGCCGAAAGCACCGAGGACCTGCTCCAACTCATCACCGCGCAGCAGATCCTGGAGCGCCACTACTCCGACGACGACATGACCCGGCTGCGGGCGCTGCAGGACGCGATCCCGCCCGAGACGATCTCGCGGCTGAAGACGGAGATCCCGGCGCTCCTCGCGGCGTTCCGGGCCGCCAAGGAGGCGAAGCCGGCCGACCCCGACGTCCTGCTCGCCCTGGCGCGGCGATGGATCGCCATGGAGCGCCTGGTCCCTGTGGACGAAGAGCTCCGTCGCAAGGGACGCCAGATGCTGGGCACCGATGCGAGCTTCCAGCAGATGAGCGGCATCGATCCCGCGCTGGCCCAGTTCATCGACGACGCGGTCGCCGCAGCGAAGGCCGCGGACGGGGGCGAAGCATGAGCGCCGCCATCACCTCGGATCCCGCAAGCGCGGAAGCGACGGCGACGGCGACCGAGCCTCAGCCCGCGCCGCGTCTCTTCGCCGACAGCAACGTCCGATGGCTCGCCGGCGGCGGCCTGGTCTCGATGCTCGGCGACCAGTTCACGCTGCTGGCGCTGCCGTGGCTCGTGCTGCGCCTCACCGGCGATCCGCTGGCGCTGGGCACCGTCCTCGCCGCGATGGGCGTGCCGCGCGCGCTGCTGATGCTGGTCGGCGGCGCGACCGTCGACCGCCACGCGCCCCGTCGCGTGCTGCTGGTCACGCGTCACGCCAGCGCGGTGCTTCTGGCGGGGCTCGCCGCGCTCGTCGCCAGCGGCCATGTGACGCTCTCGATCATCCACGTCTTCGCCGTCGCCATCGGCATCACGACCGCGTTCTCCCATCCCGCCGCGAGCGCGCTCGTCCCGAGCACCGTGCCGAAGGCGCTGATCCAGCCCGCCAACGCGCTGCTGATGTCGATGCGGCAGGTCACGATGCTGCTCGGCCCGTTGCTCGGCGCCGCGCTCATCGCCGGCACCGGGACGCAGGCCGCCCCCGTCCCCGGCGCCGCCGGACTGCGGGAGGCCACAGGCCTCGCCTGGGCCTTCGGGCTGGACGCCTTCAGCTTCGTGGTGGCCGCGCTCACCTTGCTGCCGCTGAAGCCGATCAACGCGGCACCTGCGGCGTCCCGCAGGAACATCGCCGACGCGAGCACCAGCACCAGCACCAGCACCAGCAGCACCAGCAGCAGCAGCAGCAGCAGCAGCAGCACCGTTGCCGATGCCAAAGCCGCAGCCGACAAACAGTCGATCGCAGCCTCCATCGCCGAAGGCCTGCGCGCGCTGTGGAGCGATCCGCTCCTGCGCGCCCTCTGCCTGTACGTGACCGCCATCGGACTGCTGGTCGGCGGTCCGCTGCAGGTCGCGCTGCCGGTGCTCGCCGAACGGCAGCTCCACGGCGACGCGACGACGTTGGGCGTCCTCACCGCAGGTCACGGCGCCGGCATCCTCGTCGGCCTGCTGCTCGCAGGCCGTTTCGCAGGTGGACGGATCGCCGCGCTGGGGTCGCTCGGCACGACGGTGCTCGCCATCGACGGGCTGGCCGGCCTCGTCTTCATCGCGCTCGGACAGGTCTCGCACAGCTGGGAAGCCGTCGCGCTGTTGGCGCCGATCGGCGCCATGGCGGGCTTCGTCCAGGTCGCCGTGATGAGCTGGATCCAGCGGCGCGTGCCGCCGCGCATGCTCGGCCGCGCGATGTCCGTGCTGTTGTTCCTCATCATGGGCCTCGCACCGCTGTCGTCGGCGCTCGCGGGCTACCTGCTGCGCATCGTGCCGTCGCCGGTGATGTTCGCGGCCTGCGGTCTCACGATGATGGCCGTCGCCACGATCGGCGCGATCGCGCTGCCGATGCGCCGCATCGACTGAACATGCCACAGGCAGACCTGGAAAGCCCGGTCTGATCTTGTCAGCCCCTAGTCGGCCGCGCCCGCAGCCACGGAAGGGGCCGGCATCGCGCCGTCGAAGTCGAACAGCTCCACCTTCTTCGGCTGCCCCGAACGGCGCTCCACCTTGTGCTGCGGCCCGATCGCCTTGCCGGTGCGGGCGTCGATGAGCTTGAGCTCCACCGGCTCGCCGGTCTCCGTGTCGATCAGACGCACCGGCCTGTTCTTCAGCGGCGCGTGCTTGTTGCCCCAGGTCAGCAGCGCCAGCATCACCGGCCGCAGGTCGCGGCCCTTGGGCGTCAGCACGTACTCATACCGCGGCGGCTTGTCGCTGTAGAGCCGCTTCTCCAGCAGCTCCCGCTCCACCAGTTCCGCCAGCCGGCGCGTCAGCGTGTTGGACGCGATGCCCAGCTCCGTCACGAACTCGTCGAAGCGGTGGTGCCCGTAGAACACCTCGCGCAGGATCAGCACGCTCCAGCTGTCGCCCAGCATGTCCGTCGCCCTCGCCAGCGGACAGGCCATGTCTTCGAAGCTCGTGCGGCGCATCGGGGGTCTCCTTGTCGGGATCGGCGCCGGGATCCGGGCCGTCCGGCGATTCTCACTGACTTTCATCATGGAAGTTAGTTGACGAATCAGGAACGGTGCATTCCACGCGCAGTGACTTCCATGATGAAAGTGACATTCCTATAGTCCGCCCCATCGCTCGCCAACCGGCGGGTCCTCGATGCCGGAGTCCTTCCATGACCGCTTCAACGCCTTCCGCCCCCGCCGCCACCGATGCCGCCGCGCCCACTGGTCCCACGACCGCGCCGTCGACCTCGACGCCCCGCCGCGCCCTCGGCCGCGCCACGTTGAAGTGGGCCGTGCTGACCGCTGTCGTGCTGGGCGTCGCCGCCTACGGCGCCCACTGGTGGACGGTCGGCCGCTTCCATGAGGAGACCGACGACGCCTACGTCGGCGGCGACGTGACCGTCATCGGCGCGAAGGTCACCGGCTACATCACCGAGCTGCCGGTCGCCGACAACCAGTTCGTGCACGCCGGCGACCTGCTCGCCCGCATCGACAGCCGCGACTACCAGGCCGCGCTGCAGCGCGCCGTCGCCGCGGTCGAGGCGCAGGACGCCGCCATCGCCAACCTGGGCGCCGCCGCCGCGCTGCAGCAGGCCGTGATCGCGAAGGCCCGCGCCGGCATCGACGCCGCCGCCGCCGAAGAGCAACGCGCCCGCGACGACTTCGCGCGCTACAAGGACCTCGTCGGCCGCGCGGCCGTGTCGGTGGAAAGCAGCCAGCGCGCCGAGGCCACCTTCAAGACCGCGCAGGCCGGATCCGCCCGCGCCCGCGCCGAGCAGCAGGCCGCCGAGCGCCAGCTCGACGTGATCGCGACGCAGAAGCGCCAGGCGCAAGCCGCCCTCGACCAGGCGCGCGCGGAGCGCGACATCGCCCAGCTCAACCTCGGCTACACCGAGCTGCGTGCGCCGCGCGACGGCTACATCGGCAACCGCAAGGCGCGGCTCGGCACCTACGTCGGCGTGGGCACGCCGCTGCTGTCGGTGGTCCCGGCGCAGGGCCTGTGGGTCGACGCGAACTTCAAGGAAGACCAGCTCGCCCGCATGACGACCGGCCAGCCGGTGAACATCCGCGCCGACGCCTGGCCCGGCGTCGTGCTGCACGGCACGCTGGGCAGCCTGGCGCCGGCGACCGGTTCGCAGTTCAGCGTGCTGCCCGCCGAGAACGCCACCGGCAACTTCACCAAGATCGTCCAGCGCGTGCCGGTGCGCATCCAGCTCGATCCCGCCGACGATCGCCTCGGCCGCCTGCGTCCTGGCCTGTCCGTCATCGTCGAAGTCGACACCAACCATGCCGGTGCCGTCACCAAGGACGCCGCCAAGGACGCCACCAAGACGGCGAGCGTGCAATGAGCGCCGCCCTCGCCCCGGCGGACGGCGGGGCGCCGCCGTCCTCACCGCCGCGCAAGCGGCCGCCCTTCTGGTCCGACATCGTCATCCCCATCGACCAGCTGACGACGCGCGACAAGGTGCTGGCCTTCGCGACCATGTGCGTCGGCATGTTCATCGCGCTGCTGGACATCCAGATCGTCTCGGCCTCGCTGCGCGACATCGGCGGCGGACTCTCCGCCGGCGCCGACGACACCACCTGGGTGCAGACCAGCTACCTGATCGCCGAGATCATCGTGATCCCGCTCTCGGGCTGGCTCGCGAGCGTGATGTCCACGCGCTGGCTGTTCGCGGTCTCGGCGCTGGGCTTCACGCTGACCAGCCTGCTGTGCGGCCTGGCCTGGAACATCCAGAGCATGATCGCCTTCCGCGCGCTGCAGGGCTTCATGGGCGGCTCCATGATCCCGATGGTCTTCACCACCGCGTTCATGTACTTCAGCGGCAAGCAGCGCGTGATCGCCGCCTCCACCATCGGCGCGATCGCCTCGCTGGCGCCGACGCTCGGCCCCGTCGTCGGCGGCTACATCACCGACGTGCTGTCCTGGCAGTGGCTCTTCTACATCAACCTGCTGCCGGGGCTCCTCGTCACCATCGTCGTGCCGATGATGGTCCGCGTCGACAAGCCCAACCTGTCGCTGCTCAAGGGCGCCGACTACCTGTCGATGTTGCTGCTCGCCGTGTTCCTCGGCTGCCTGGAATACACGCTGGAGGAAGGTCCGCGCTGGAACTGGTTCAGCGACTCCACCATCGTCGCCACCGCCTGGATCGCCGGCGTGACGGGCATCGCCTTCATCGCCCGCAGCCTCACCCATGCGCATCCCATCGTCGACCTGCGCGCGCTCAAGGAACGCAATTTCGCGCTGGGCAGCCTGTTCTCGTTCATCACCGGCATCGGCATCTTCGCCACCATCTACCTGACGCCGCTGTTCCTCGGCCGCGTGCGCGGCTACAGCGCGCTCGACATCGGCCTGGCCGTGTTCTCCACCGGCGTGTTCCAGGTGCTGTCGATCCCGCTGTACGCCTTCCTCGCCGGCCGCTTCGACCTGCGCTGGATCCTCTTCGCCGGGCTCTCGCTCTTCGCGATCTCGATGTGGGAGTTCGCACCGATCACGCATGACTGGGGCTCGGCCCAGCTGCTGCTGCCGCAGGCGCTGCGCGGCATGGGACAGCAGCTCTGCGTGCCGCCGGTGGTGACGCTGGCGCTCGGCGCGCTGCCGCCGGCGCGGCTGAAGCTGGCCTCGGGGCTGTTCAACCTGATGCGCAACCTCGGCGGCGCCATCGGCATCGCGGCCTGCGCCACCATCCTCAACGACCGCACCAACCTGCACTTCCAGCGCCTGGCCGAACACCTCAACACCAGCAACGAGTCCATGAACCAGCTGCTGGCGTCGGTGGGATCGTCGCTGTCGGCGTCGATGCCGTCGAGTGACGCCGCCACCGCCGCGTTGCGGCAACTCTGGTCGCTGACCTACCGCGAGGCGCTGACGATGACCTTCGCCGACGCCTTCCTGATCGTGATGGGCTGCTTCGTCGTCGCGCTGGTGTTCGTGCCGATGCTGCGCAAGATCGCGCCGCCGGCCGCGCCCTCCGCCGATGCGCATTGATCGCGATCGATGCCCACCCTTCGTCCTCGTTCGTCCCGAACGCCCCGATTCCCTCGACCTCCTGGGAGACCCGCCATGTCGCTCCTGCCGTCCGCTTCCTTCCGCCCGCTGATGCGGCTCGCCCCTCTCGCGCTGGCGGCCGTCCTCGTCGCCTGCGCCCAGGTGCCCTCGTCGGGCGAACGCCCCCGCGCGCTCGATGAGCGCTTCGCCGGCCAGTCCCTGATCGCGCAGCACCAGGACGGCGTCGCGCCGGCCACGCTGGGCACCTGGTGGCAGGACTTCAACGATCCCGCGTTGACCGCCATCGTGCAGCGCGCGCTCGATCAGAACCTGGACCTCGCGGTCGCACTGGCGCGTGTCGAGCAAGCTCGCGCCGCGGCACAAGGCGCAGGCGCTCTGCGTCTGCCGCAAGGCGCGGTGCAAGGACAGCTGCTGACCCAGCGTCAGTCGCTGAAGAGCCCCGAAGGCTCGCTGGCGCGCGGTTTCCCCGGCTATGACCGCAACCAGACGCTGCAGACGCTGGGCGTGGGCGCGAGCTGGGAAGCCGACCTCGCCGGCGGCCTTCGCCAGGGCGAAGCCGCGGCTGTCGCCGAATGGCAGGCCGCCGAGGCCGCTCGACTGGGTACGCGCGTGACCGTCGCCGCCGAAGCGGCCGACGCCTACTTCCGCGTGCGCGGCGCCCAGGCGCGCATCGAGGTCGCCGAGGCCCACCTGCGCACGCAGTCGCAATTGCTGCAACTGATCCAGGATCGCTTCAAGGGCGGTCTGGCCGCGCAGCGCGAAGTCGCCGAAGCGCAGGCGCTGCAGCTCCAGGCGCGCGGTACGCTGCCGCCGCTGCGGACTGAGCTTGCGCAGCAGCAGCATCGCCTTGACGTGCTGATGGGCGAGCAGGCCGGCACCTATGCGGCGAAGCTGGTCGCGCCTTCGCAGTCGTTGCAGTCGTCGCAGTCGTCGCAGACTTCCACGTATCGCGTGCCTTCCTTGCCCGGCGATCTGACGCCCGCCACGCTGATGCGCCGTCGTCCCGACGTCATCGCCGCCGAGCGCCAGCTCGACGCGAGCCAGGCGCACATCGGCATCGCAACGGCCGAGTACTACCCGCGCCTGACGCTGGGTGGCGTGCTCGGCGCCTCGAGCCTGCACGGCGGGCTGTTCAGCTCGGATGCGTTCCAGCCGCAGGCGCTGCTCGGATTGCACTGGCGGTTGTTCGACTTCGGTCGCGTCGACGCGGAAGTCGCCCAGGCGCGAGGCGCGCGCGCGGAGGCGCTCGCGCAGGTGCGCCAGCGCATGCTGCGCGCCACCGAGGACGTCGAGAACGCGATCGTGTCGCTCTCCGAGCTGGAGCTGCAACGCGGCGACCTCGTGCAGGAAGTCCGCGCGCATCAGGTCGCGCGCGACGCCGCCGAGGACGCCTACAAGGGCGGCGCGGCCAGCCTGATCGAGGTGCTGCAGGAGGACCGGCTGCTGCTCGCCGCGCGCGACCAGCTCGCGCAGCTGGACGCGAACCATGCGCGGGCGGCGGTGTCGGCCTTCCGGGCCTTCGGTGGAGGATGGGATGCGCCGGCGCAGCAGTCACCGACGCTCCAACCCGTTCCGCCCTCGCCCACGACCGCCCTGCTGTCGCCCACCGCAGCCGGGGGCCAAGCGCGATAGGCGCCCGACCAAAACTAGGGCCTCGTTAGCATCGGGCTCCATGAGCCTGTCGCCCGCCTCGCCGTCACCGTCGCCCAAGCCTCCCGCCCCGCCCGCGCACGGCGCAGGCGGCCTGCTGCCCCTGCTCTTCGTCGCCGTCTGGAGCACCGGCTTCATCGGCGCGAAGTTCGGGCTGCCGGACGCGGAGCCCTTGACCTTCCTCGCGTGGCGCTACGCCGCGGTCATCGCGCTGATGCTGCCCGTCGTGCTGGTGCTGCGCGCGCCCTGGCCGCGCTCGATGGCCGCGTGCGGGCACATCGCGGTGACGGGGCTGCTGGTGCACGGCGTCTATCTGGGCGGCGTGTTCACCGCCATTTCACATGGTCTGCCGGCCGGCATCACCGCGCTGGTCGTCGGCCTGCAGCCGCTGGTCACGGCGCTCGGCGCGCGCGCCTTCCTCGGCGAACGCATCGCGACCATGCAGTGGCTGGGTCTGGGCGTCGGCTTCCTCGGCGTCGGACTGGTCGTCGCGCAGAAGATCGCGGCAGTCCCCGGCGGCGCGCTGATCACGATGCTGCTGCCCGCCGTCATCGCGCTGATCGGCATAACCGCCGGCACGCTCTACCAGAAGAAGTTCTGTCCGTCCTTCGACTTGCGCACCGGATCGATCATCCAGTTCGTGCCGAGCCTGCTCGTCACCGCCGCGATTGCCGCCATGACCGAGACCATGCAGGTGCAGTGGACCGGCCAGTTCGTCTTCGCGCTGGCGTGGCTGGTGTTGGTGTTGTCGCTCGGCGCGGTCAGTCTGCTGAACGTGCTGATCCGCCGCGGCAGCGCGGTCAACGTCGCCAGCCTCTTCTACCTGACGCCGCCGACGACCGCGCTGATCGCGTGGGCGCTGTTCGGCGAGACGCTGACCGGCCTCGCGATGGCCGGCATGGCGCTGGTCGCGATCGGAGTCTGGCTGGCGCGCAGGACGCGCTGAACGCGCTGAACGCGTCCACATCGGAACGCGGCAATCGCGCTGCCGTCGCACGTACGGGAGCGCGCACGAAAAAGGCGGCCACGCGGGCCGCCTTCGGTGATGACAGCGAAATCAGTTGCGGTCGGCGCGCGCCGGAAGCGTCGTGTCGGTGGTGCTGGTGCTGTCGTTGCTCATCGTCGACGTATCCGTCGACGAGGTGCCGGCAGCAGGCGCGCTCATCGGCATCGGATCGGTCTGCGTGCGGACGTTGGGGTCCTGGCGCTGATCGGTCGACATGTTGTTGCCGTTGTTCTCGCTACCGGTGGACGGCTGGCTGTTCTGCCAGTCGTTCGTGGTCGCGGGCTGACCGGTGCTCGGGTTGGCGGCCGGCGTCGCAGGCGGCGCCTTGCCCTGGTCGTTGTTGTTGGACAGCGGATCGTTGGTCTGATCGCGCGCGCCCACGGAGCCGGAGCTGCCGCCCTGGCCGCCACTCTGGGCGTGAAGGAAGCCGACGCCGGAAGCCAGCGCAATCGCCATTGCCACGGTGGTGATCTTGGAACGGGGGTTCATGGTGGATCTCCTGGAAGCTGTGGATGGAAGGTCTTGCCGGGGGTTCCTGCTCGGTTCGCACTGCGTCCTATCGCATCGCGAACCGTCGCGGCACCCTTGCAAGGAAAGACTGGCAATCCCGATGCCTGCGCGGTTCTCGCGCGATGGTTCGAGCAATGGCCGATCAGGACTTGAATCCCGAGGCCCGCGCAGGCGAAGGTTCGAGTTCATCGAGCACGGCGAGGATCGCGACCGGCGGTGTCGACGCATTGGCCGGCGGCACGATGATGTCCTGCGCCAGCGGTTGAGCGAGCGAACGCGCCTGCGCGGCGCCGCGCGACTCCGCCGGCGTAGCGAGCAGTCGAAGCCGTTGTCCGATGGCATCGAGGCTCTGCGCCGTCGACTCGTCGTCGGCCTCCGGGTCGAAGGAGTCGAGGGTGATGCGATCGGGCGAAAGACCCAGCCCCAGCGCATGGAAATAGCTCGCCTCCGTGACGACGCTGAGCTGGCTCGCGATCAGGCGATGGACTTCGAGATCCGGCATGTCCATCTGAGCGCCCTGCACGGTGGCCAGCACGGGCGTGCGCGTGATGCCGCCGGCCAGACCGGCGAGGCGATGGGCGTTCGGCAGGTGCGCGTGCAGCACCGCCGCCTGCTTGTTGCGGATGAGCCCGATGAGCACCTGGATCGCGTGCCACGGCGGGTCGTCGGGCATCGCGACGATGACGGTGTCGGCGCCGAGATCCCGCAAGCGTTCCGCGTACGGTCCGTCTGCAGGGCAGACAACGGTGAAGCGGACGTTGCCGCCCTTGCCATGCCGCTCCACGAGACGCTCCACCAGGCGCGTCGCGCCGAGTCGATCGGCTGCAGTGGCGAGCGGGCACGCCTCATCCGGCGCTTCGTCCGACGACACCGCGCCGACGATCTCGACGATGTGCAGCGAGGGCACGGGATTCCCTGTCGTGACGGCAGAGAGCGTCGGCGTCGCGCCGGGGCGTCGTTGTGCAGGGCGGTCCATCGCGAGCCTCTTGAAACCGCACCATGCGGTGACTACGCATGGCAAGGCTCATACCCGCCGGGCGCTGCCGGGCTCTGCCTGAACATCTGAGGCTACAGAGGCTTCAGCGACTGCAGCACCGTCGGGAGAAGTTCGCTCACCGTCGGGTGGATGCGCACGCCGCCGGCGGTGACGTCGGTGTACGGCCGCTTCGATGCGATGACGTCGAGCAGCGATTGCACCGCCTCGTCGCCGTCGACGCCCAGCACCATCGCGCCGAGGATCGCCTTCGACTCCGCGTCGACGAGGATCTTGATGAAGCCTTCCGTCTCGCCCTTCTCGACGGCACGACCCACGCGCGTCATCGGCCGCGTGCCGATCAACGCGGGACGGCCGCTGGCGCGCACCTCCTGCTCGCCGAGGCCGATGCGCGCGAGCGGCGGATCGGTGTACAGCGCGTAGGTCACGACGCGGTCGCCGACACCGCGATCGGCGCCGTCGAAGAGGTTGGCCGCGGTGACCTCGAAATCGTTCCACGACGTATGCGTGAACGCGCCGCGGCCGTTGCAATCGCCGAGCGCCCAGATGTGCGGCACGCTGCTGCGCAACTGGTCGTCGACGACGATGTTGCCGCGCTCGTCCACGCGCACGCCGGCGCGGTCCAGGCCCAGGTCGTCGGTGTTGGGCTTGCGGCCGGTGGCGATCAGCACGTGGCTGCCGCGGACCTCGGGCTCGCCGGTCTGGCAGTTCACCTGCACGGCGACGCCCTCCTCCGCCGGCGCGAGCTTCACGCATTCGGCGCCGGTGCGGATGGTCAGGCCTTCGCGTTCGAGGATCCCGCGCAGGGCCTCGGAGACATCGGCGTCCTCGCGCGGCACCAGCCGCGGGCCGCGCTGCACGACGGTCACCTCGGAGCCGAAGCGCCGGAACATCTGCGCGAACTCCAGCCCGATGTAGCTGCCGCCCACGACGACGAGGTGCCGCGGCAGTTCATCGAGCTTCATGATCGACGCGTTGCTGAGCCAGGGCACGGTGTCCAGGCCCTCGACGCCGGGTTGCGCGGGGCGGCCGCCGACGTTGATGAAGAAGCGGTCCGCGCGCAGGCGGCGTCCGTCGACGCTGACCGTGTGGGCGTCTTCGAAACGCGCGTGGCCCATGATCAGCTCGACCTTGTCCATGCCGCGCAGCCACTTCTCGACGTTCTGCCGGGACTGGCCCGAGATGCGTTCCTTGCGCGCGATGACGGCGGGCAGGTCGACGCCGACCTGCGCCGGCACCCGCACGCCCCAGCGCGCGGCCTCGCGGACGACCCAGGCGGCATGGGCGCTGGCGACCATCGCCTTGGTCGGGATGCAGCCGGTGTTGACGCAGGTGCCGCCGACGCGCGAGCGCTCGATGACGGCGACGCGCCAGCCGGCCTGCGACATGCGCTCGGCCAGCGCGGGGCCGGCCTGGCCGGCTCCGATGACGATGGCATCGAAAGAGTCCGAGGACTCGATGGGTTCACTCACGGCGACGCTCCTGGAGAGGGATCGTCGCGGAGTCTGCCACTGTCGGGCGACAGGTCAATGTGCGTGCCCGGGCGTCAGTGCGCGTCAGTGCGCGTCAGTGCGCGTCGAGCAGCGCGCGCAGCCGGTCGTCCCGGACCTCGAGGACGTCGAACAGGCCGAGCTCGCGCAGCGCCGGCAGCGCCTCCACGATGTCGCGTTCGGCGTCGGCGCGGCGGTCGGCCTCGACAGCCGGATCGCCCCACGCCTTCGCGTTGACGAGGAACGCGCCGACGGTGCCCTTGCGGATCACGGTGCCGTTGCGTTCGATCTGGTTCTGCCCGTCGGGCAAGAGGTCTTGGGCTTTCATCGTTTGCTCCTGGTGGTGATGGTGGATGGGATGGATGAATCGTAGGGAGCGACGGCTGGCCTGAGTACGGCATTGAAGACATAAGATAGTCCGATGACGCCACGACGAGCTGCCGTATCCCGCACTTCGAAGACCTTCGAGTCAGCCGCCCACGCGGAGTCGCTGCTGTTGCGCGCGGTCCAGCAGAGCTCCGCCGACGGCCGCTCGACCCGTCGCCATCGGCATGCGAGCGGACAGATGCTGGGCGCCATCCAGGGTCTGCTCACGGTCGACGTGAGCGATGGCCGCTGGGTCGTGCCCGCGACGCATGCGCTGTGGATTCCGCCGGACGTCCCGCACGGGCTGCGCTCGCATGGACCCTTCGCCGGCTGGAGCGTCTACGTCAGCCCTGCGGGTAGCGAAGCGCTGCCGACGGAACCGCGGATCGTGGCCGTGTCCGGCCTGCTGCGCGAAGCGGTCGCGCGGGCGGCGATGTGGCCGGAGACCGCCACCGCGCTCGACGCGGCGCAGACGCGTCTGGCGGGCGTGATCCTCGATGAGATCGCAGCGGCGCCTCCGGTGGCGCTCGGCCTGCCGATGCCTTCGGACGAGCGCTTGCTCAAGATCGCGCGCGCGTTGTCGGCGCGACCCGACGACGAACGGCGGCTCGATGAATGGGCCGTCTGGGCGGGCATCGCGCCGCGCACGCTGACGCGGCGCTTCGCCGAGGAAACCGGCTTCAGCTTCACCGAATGGCGACAGCGCGTGCGGCTGTTGCGCGGGCTGGAGCTGCTCGCCGCTGGAAAGCCGGTGACGACGATCGCTCTGGAACTTGGCTACGACAACATCAGCGCCTTCATCGCGCTGTTCAAGCGGACCTTCGGCGTGACGCCGGGGAAGTACGGCGCCACCCCGCCTGAAGGCTGAGGCTGAGGCTAAGGTCGACGCTGACGTCGGCGCCGGGTCCGGGTCCGATCAGGTCGAGCCGTGGCGTCGCCGGATCGCGGCCAGGGTGCCGCGCTGTTCCAGCACCTGGATGGCCAGATCGATGCGAGCGAGATCGCGCTCGTCGAGCCGTCGCCGGCTCAGCATCAGGCACACCGGCTGCACGCTGTGTCCGAAGGGCTGCCGCAGCAGCCGCACGCCGGAGACGCGCGCCTGCGCATGGACATCCAGGTCGTCGCCGAGGATCAACGCCGCCCGGCCGAGCCGCAGCATGTCCACGCCCTGGCGCGTGGTCTGGTACGGCAACAGCAGGCCCGCGTCGGCGAGGCGTTCGCGCCAGGCCTCGAAGTCATCTCCCAGTCCGAGCGCATCGACGTGCAGCAGGGGGATGCGCCGCTGCAGCACCTGGTCGAACCCCTGGAGCCCGACGAGCCGCGGATCGCGAGGATCCGTCGCGGCGACCATGAAGGCCTCGTTGCGATAGGTCCGGCTGTACATGACCGCGGCGTCGCGGCCCGGGACCGGTGTCGCCGAGAAGATCACGTCGAACTGGTCGTTCAGCAGCTCGCGGTAGCGCCGCTTGCGCCATTGCGGCGTTCCGCGGACCCAGCGGAGTTCATACCCCGCCTGCTTGCAGATGGCCTGGAGCAGTTCCGCATCGAGTCCGCGCACGCTGCCGTCGGCGCCGGGCTCAAGGTACGGCGGCCAGGATTCCACCAGCGCGCGCAGGACGCGCGGCCGGCCGCCCGCCCACGCGGCGCTTCCCCATGAAGCCGTCCCCCAGGCGAGGGCCAGACCACCCACGACGGCGCGGCGCCTGGGCCCTCGAAGGTCGGAGGGACCGGAGGAGCCGGATGGAGTCATTGCCTCGTCGAGAGCCATCGCGGTGGGCATTCGATCCAGTGTGCGCCTGGCTCCGGGGAGCCACAAGGCGGGCGAGGCACGTCCTTCAGGGACTCCCCTCGGATGGGGGTCGGTGGCCGGCGGCGTCCAGAGAAAGTCACGAGGTACCGCAACCGCTCGGTTACCCACATGGTTTTGTCAGTTTCAAAAGCGCAAAATTGATACATGAAAGTCGTTCTCGTCGAAGACTCCCCGCTGGTCCGCAAGCATCTGCTGGCGGCCCTGAAGGAACAGCCCTTCCTGTCGGTGGTCGGCCTTGCCGCCACCGAAGCGGAGGCCCTGTGCACCGTCGGGCTGACGCGGCCCCACGTCGTGGTGCTGGACCTCGCGCTGGCCTCCGGGTCCGGGCTGGAGGTGCTGCGCAAGCTGCGCCTGGCCGGCTACGGCGGGACCATCCTGGTCCTGAGCAACCGCGATGCCGAGGTCTACGGCCCGCTGTGCGTGCGCAACGGCGCCAACGCGTTCTACGACAAGGGCCGTGAGTTCGAACAGTTCCTCACCGACCTGAACGTGCTGGCGGAAGCGCCGCGGCTGGCGGCCAGCCAGCCGATGAGCTTGACCTCGCTGCATATGCGCTGAGGACTTCCCGGCCGCTTGACGGTGCCGGCTGCGGATCCTGGCGAGAGTTACGGCAGCGAGTTTCGGAAACTGCAGCCGAGTGTGCAGCCAAGCGGTTCGAAAAGAAGAAAACCCGCTCTGGGCGGGTTTTCTAAGTGCTTGATCGAGCAAGCTATTTTGGAGGAGAGGGGGGGATTCGAACCCCCGAGACGTTTCCGTCCGCCTGATTTCGAGTCAGGTACATTCAACCACTCTGCCACCTCTCCGGAATTCGGTGATCGCTGTGGTTGTTAGCGACTAAGCCTAAGAGTATAGCGAGGTTTTTGACGCCTTGGCAAGAACTCGCGTGAGTTTGTGCGAAAGACGCGTCAGAGAGGTTTCGAGCAGTCGGCTCGGCCCCTCTCCCCGCTGGTCCGCTCAGGCCTTCAGCACGTCCTTGCCGCCCAGGTACGGACGCAGCGCTTCCGGCACCGTGATGCTGCCGTCGGCCTGCTGGTAGTTCTCCAGCACCGCGACCAGCGTGCGTCCCACCGCCAGGCCCGAACCGTTCAGCGTGTGCACCAGCTCGTTCTTGCCTTGCGCGGTCTTGAAACGCGCCTGCATGCGACGCGCCTGGAAGGCGCCCATGTTCGAGCACGAGCTGATCTCGCGGTAGGTGTTCTGCGCCGGCAGCCAGACTTCCAGGTCGTAGGTCTTGACCGAGCCGAAGCCCATGTCGCCCGCGCACAGCAGCACCGTGCGGTACGGCAGGCCGAGCTTCTGCAGCACGGCTTCGGCGTGGGCGGTCATCTCTTCGAGCGCGGCCATGCTGTGCTCGGGCTGCTCGATGCGGACCATCTCGACCTTGTCGAACTGGTGCTGGCGGATCATGCCGCGCGTGTCGCGACCGGCCGAGCCCGCTTCCGAGCGGAAGCACGGGCTGTGCGCCGTCAGCTTCACCGGCAGCTCGTCGACCGTCAGGACGCTCTCGCGGACCGAGTTGGTCAGCGAGATCTCCGAGGTCGAGATCAGGTACTGCTCGTTCTGCTCGTCGTCGCCGCCGCGCAGCACCCAGAACATGTCTTCCTTGAACTTGGGCAGCTGGCCGGTGCCTTCAAGGATCTCGCGGTTGACGATGTAGGGCGTGTAGCACTCGGTGTAGCCGTGCTCCTGCGTCTGCATGTCGAGCATGAACTGCGCGAGCGCGCGGTGCAGGCGCGCGACCGGGCCCTTCAGGAAGGCGAAGCGCGAGCCCGACAGCTTGGCGCCGAGTTCAAAGTCCAGGCCCAGCGGCGCGCCGAGGTCGACGTGGTCCTTGACCGCGAAGTCGAACTCGCGCGGCTGGCCCCAGCGGCGCACCTCGACGTTGCCGGTCTCGTCCGCACCGGCCGGCACGCTGGTGTCGGGCAGGTTGGGGACGCTCATCAGCATCGTGTTGAGTTCGACCTGGATCAGGTCCAGCTTCTCGGCGCCGGCCTTCAGCTCGTCGGCGATGCCGGCGACCTCGGCCATCACCGCGCTGGCGTCTTCACCCTTGCCCTTCAGCATGCCGACCTGCTTGGACAGCTGGTTGCGCTTGGCCTGCAGCTCCTCGGTGCGGATCTGCACCTGCTTGCGGTCGGTCTCCAGCGCCTTGAAGCGCTCGACGTCCAGGAAGGGTTGGGGATTCTTGCGCTGTTGGAGACGCTCGATGACGGCGTCCAGATCCTTGCGCAGCAGGGTGATGTCCAGCATGGTGTGTCTTTCGTGTTCTGCGCCGACGGCGGCCCTCGGAAGGGGGGCGTCGGCGATGCATGGGGAGTGTCGGTCAGCGGGGGCTCGACGAGGAGCTCATCCCGAACTGGGCGGCGCCCCTCCGAAGAGGGTCGCCGCGACGATCAAGATCGCCCGCTGGTGACCTCGGCCATCGACTTGTCGCCCAGCCCCATCGGCAGCGGGAAGCGCACATGCTCCTCGACGCCCGGCAGCGTACGCACGGTGGTCGCGCCCAGCTCGCGCAGGCGCGAGATCACGGCTTGCACCAGCACGTCCGGCGCCGAGGCCCCCGCCGTGAGGCCCACCTTCGAGCGACCGTCCAGCCATTCGGCCTGTACGTCCTCAGCCGCGTCGACCATGTAGGCCGGCGTGCCCAGGCGTTCGGCCAGCTCGCGAAGTCGGTTGCTGTTGGAGCTGGTCGGGCTGCCGACCACCACCACCACGTCGACCTGCGGCGCCATCACCTTCACGGCATCCTGCCGGTTCTGCGTGGCGTAGCAGATGTCCTGCTTCTTCGGCTCCCGGACTTCGGGGAAGTGCTTCTTCACCGCGCGCAGGATCTCGGCCGCGTCGTCGACGCTCAGCGTGGTCTGCGTGACCACGGCCAGTCGGCTCGGGTCCTTGACCCGCACGTGCGGCACGTCCGAGGCCTCCTCGACGAGGTAGATCCCGTCGCTGAGCTGGCCCATCGTGCCTTCGACCTCGGGGTGCCCCTTATGGCCGATCATGATGAATTCGTAGCCTTCGCGGTGCAGCTTGGCCACTTCCACGTGGACCTTGGTCACCAGCGGGCAGGTCGCGTCGAAGATCTGGAAGCCGCGCTCCTGCGCTTCCTTGCGCACCGCCTGGCTCACGCCGTGGGCCGAGAACACCAGCGTCGCGCCGGCCGGCACGTCGGCCAGGTCCTCGATGAAGATCGCGCCCTTGGCCTTGAGGTCGTTGACCACGTAGGTGTTGTGCACGATCTCGTGCCGCACGTAGATCGGCGCGCCGAACTTCTTCAGCGCGCGCTCGACGATCTCGATCGCCCGGTCCACGCCGGCGCAGAAACCGCGCGGCTCGGCCAGCACGATGTCCTTCATGTTCACGTCCATCGCCGTCATCACAGCACCCCGATCAGCTGCACCTCGAAGCTGACGGGCTGTCCCGCCAACGGGTGATTGAAGTCGAACAGCAACCAGTCCTCCCCCAGCTCGCGCACCACGCCGGCGTACTGGCCCTGGCCGTCCGGCGTCGGGAACTGCACAACGTCGCCGACGTGGTACTCCTCGTCCGGATCGCCCAGCTGGCGCATCAGCGCGCGCTTCACGCGCTGCAGCAGCTCGGGGTTGCGCTCGCCGAAGGCCTCGCCCGGCGCCAGTTCGACGCGGGTGTGCGTGCCCTCGGCCAGGCCGACCAGGCGCGCCTCGATCGCAGGCGCCAGCTCGCCGGCGCCCAGCGTCAGCGTGGCCGGCAGCTTGTCGGCGAAAGTGTTGATCAGATCCTGGCCGTCCGGCCCGCTCAGCCGGTAATGCAGGGTCAGGAAGGATCCTGGTTGAACGAGGGTCACTAGTCAGGGGGATTTTGGGAATCGAGCCGTGATTTTAGGCTGTAGCGCCACCCTCCTTCCTCCGAGTCCCGACATGACCGTTATCCCCGACCCGAACGCCCCGCCCCGGCCGTCCGCTCCGTCGGTCATCGCCGAGCTGCCGCCCGAGGTCCGTCCGCGTGAGAAGCTGCTGGCCCGGGGCGCGTCCGCCCTCTCAGATGCGGAGTTGCTGGCGATCCTTCTGCGCACCGGACTTCCAGGGCGGCCGGTCCTGACCCTGTCGCGCGACGTGCTCGATAGCTGCGGCGGTTTTCGTGGCCTGCTGCGCGCCCCGGCCGCCTCGCTCGCCGGGGCCAAAGGATTGGGGCCCGCCAAGCGCGCGACGCTGTTGGCGATACTGGAAATTGCCCGGCGAGCCTTTCGCGAAGCGCTCGCCAACGGGCCGGTTTTCGAATCCGCCGAAGCCGTCCGCGACTACCTCCGCCTGGAGTACGACGACAAGCGCGCCGAATGCTTCGCGGTGATGTTCCTGGACACCCAGCATCGGCTGATCGCCCTCGAGACGCTGTTCCACGGCACCCTTTCCCATACCATTGCGTACCCCCGGGAGGTGGTGAAACGCGCGCTGACCCTGGATGCCGCCGCGGTGATCCTGGTTCACAACCACCCATCGGGGCGTACCGATCCGTCGCCGCAGGACGTCCAGCTGACCCGCGCGATGATCGAGTCGCTGGCGCTCATCGACGTGAAGGTCCTGGACCATTTCATCGTCGGCGCGGGTCAGCCTGCTTCGATGACCGACCTGGGCCTGCTGTGACCGACCGACTGCGCAGCCTGCAAGACCTGCAGACGCTGCACCGAGAACTGAAGCTCCGCCAACGCGTGGAGGAAGAGCGCCGCGAGCGCGAGGCCGCGCTTGCGCGCCTGCGCGACGAGGAAGCCCGCATCTTCGAGCGCACCGTCGGCAAGGTCGTGCCGCTGCCGGAGACCAACCGGGTGATCCTCACCCTCGGCAGACCCGAGCCGGAGCCGCGCCAGCGCGAGCTCGACGAGCAGATGGCCTGGAAGCAGGCGCTGTCGGACGATTTCGACGTCGACTCGCTGCTGGAGACGGACGAGACGCTGTCCTACCGCAGACCGGAGGTCTCGGCGGAGTCGGTGCGCAAGCTCAGACGCGGCCACTGGGCGCTTCAAGCGCAGATCGACCTGCACGGCCTGCGCCGCGATCAGGCCCGCGAGGCGCTGGGCACCTTCATCCACGACAGCGCCAAGCGCGGCCTGCGTTGCGTGCGCGTGGTCCACGGCAAGGGCAACGGCTCCCCCGGCCGCGAGCCGGTGCTGAAGGCCCGCGTGCGCCGCTGGCTCGTCCAGAAGCAGGAAGTCCTGGCCTTCGTCCAGGCCCGCGCCAGCGATGGCGGCAGCGGCGCGCTGATGGTCCTGCTCAACAGCTGAGCGTCGCCGCTCTCCCGCCCCCTCGCCCACACGGGCTTTCCCCTCCCCCGCTCCGCGTTGTTTTCCGGAACACGCGATTGCATCGCCGTGCCCGCGTGGCTAGTCTGCGGACATGCCGGCGTAGTCGAGAACCGTTCTCAACAAATTGAGTCTCCACAACCACGCAGCCATCGTTTCGATGGGGAGGGAACACGCATGTCGATGTCCACGTCGCCGACCTTTCCGGCGTCTCCGGCCCTGGCCACGGCCGCCCGCATCCGCGGCCGGATGCACGCCCCCAACGCCCGCACCACCGGGCTCATCCTGGTCGGCCTCGTCCACCTGCTGATGGTGGGCGCCCTCGTGAAGGGCTTCCAGCGCCACGCCGCCGAGGCGCCGCCGCTCATCAAGATGAAGACGATCGTCGAGCCCGAGAACAAGCCCAAGCCCGTCGAGCCCTTGCGCATCCCCGAGCCGGCGGTCCAGACCCCGCGCCTGGTCGAGGTGCCGATTCCTCCCGTGGAAATCACCCCGACGAAGGAGCCGGTCATCGTCGCCGTGGGGATCACCGACGGACGGACCACCACCCCCTTCGAGGTGACGGACGGGGGCACGAAGCCAGAAGTGGCCCCCACCAGGACTGTCCCCGACACGGCCATCAAGGCCCCCGGCGCGGTCTGCACGCAGATGGCGGCGCCGGAGATGCCCGCGGTGAACTGGACCGGCGAAGCGCTGTTCCGCGCCGTGGCCGAGGTGCAGGGAGGCCGCGTCGTCGCGGTGCAGCTCCAGGCGCTCAGCGGAGCCATGGACGCCCGCACGCGGCGCGCGTTCTCCAACGCGATCGAAGGCACGCTGAAGTCGCGCTACGTCTGCCCCGGCGAGCACCGCTTCCAGCAGGACTTCGCGTTCCGCATGGACTGACCCCGATGCCCCGGATCGCCCTCACGGGCGATCCGGGGCCGCAATGAAAAACGCCGGCACGCATTCGCGTCCGGCGTTTCGTTCTTCGGAGGGATCGGAGATCCCTCTTCAGTCGGTCCTCAATGCAGCATCAGGCTGCCGTACGGCGAGACCGGCGTCGTGAACGCCATCAGCAGACGTTCCGGGCGGAACTCGCCGACCGTGTCGGCGCCCTGCCAGTGGGTCTCGATCGCATGTTCCAGGCCCTTCAGCACGCAGAACGACATGAAGGCGTGTTCCGCCTCCTCGCCGTCCATGTCCACATGCTGCAGCCGCACGCAGGCCGCGCGCAGGAAGTTCAGCATCTGGATGGGGCTGTCGGTGTCCGGACAGTAACCGGCGCAGACCTCGATGTCTTCCCGGGCGTCGTCGGACAGCCAGAGTCGGCCGTCGTCGATCCGGACATGCATCAGGTCGGGATTGGCGTCGATGCCGACCTCATCGTCGTGGAGCAGCGTGTACATGATGGTTCGGACGGTAGACGAAGGCGCGCGCCCGTGTTCATCGACTCCCCCGCCTGGAGGGGCGGCAGTGTCAGATATGCACGCTGGAGACACCGTTTACATCATTTTGTGGTGTTGGCGTAGAACGCCGCCCGCAGTACGGCGGGGCCTTCCGGCACCACCGGCGCCTGTCCCGCGCGCTGCATCGGCACCCCGGAGATCCGCAGTTCCAGCGCCCCGCCCTGCGCGTCGACGCCGGCGAACAGCAGCGCCTGACGGTTATCGGCATCCATCTTCGAGACGGTCGTGCCGGGCCGCCAGCCCAGTTGCTGGAACGCGCGGGCCAGTTGCCCGCCCGCGTCCGCCATGCGCAGGCGCAGCGCGTCGTCGGGGGCGGCATCGGTCGTCCACACCACGTTGACGTGGGTCAGCCGGCCCGAGGCCTGGTCCAGGATGTAGGTCACGGTCGCCGGCACCGGGCCGGGTTCCAGCTGGTCGAGCCGCAGCACCAGCGCGCGCTTGCCCGCCTTCGGGTCCTCGACGACGCGGATCGCCTCCGGGGCCGCCTTGAAATCGCGCTGGATGGCGCCGCGCAGGTTGGCCTCATCCATGCCGAAGAGCGCCGAGCGGAAGCCCGAGACGCGGTACGCGCCCGCAGCCGCCGTCGATGCGGCCGCCGACGCGGGATCCATCGCCGGATAGGGATCGGGCCGGTCGACATTCGCCACGACCCGCAGACGCAGCTGCGACGGGCCCGGCGAGGCGACGCGGTGCTCGCGCGCCCGCGCCGGCGAAGTCGCGGTGCGCTCGCGTGCTTCCACGTCAACATCCGCGCCCAGCAAGCGAATCTCCGCGCCCGCGCCTTCGAAGTCCTTGCCCGAGAACACGATCAGCGTCCCATCCGGCAGCAGATGGCCGCGCCGCGTCGCCAGCGGCGGCCAGCGCCAGCCGGCCATCGTCGCGCCGACGACGCGGGCCGCCTCGACCAGCCCAGCGCGCTGCGCGGGCGTCGACGGGCCGTCGGTGGTCCATTCCACGTCGACCGCGACCAGACGTCCGCTCGTCGCGCCGAAGCGGTAGCGCAGCAGCACCGGCGTCGGCGCCGGCACGCGCGGCAGCGCGGCGACGCGCAACGTCAGGTCGATGGCGCCGCTGTCGGGATCGACGTATTCATGCGGCGGCGACACGGTCTCGGGATAGTCCCGCGCGACTGCGGCGCGGACCTCCGCAAGGCTCATGCCGAAGTGCGCGCTGCCGTGACCGGTGATCGCATAGGGACGGCCCTCGACGAGATAACGGGTCGGCTGGCCGGTGAGCGAGATTTCAAAAGGCATGTCGGCGGCCTGCGCCGGGGGAACGACCGAGGCCATCGCCGCTGCAGCGACGATGCCAGCCAGGGCGACCCGCTGGCGCTGGTTAGGAGAGAGGCGGAAGAGGCGGGGCATGAGGGCCATGAGGGAGGGGCGGAAGACGTTCATTCGAATGATCCTCAAGGGCGGGTCGGCGAGACGTAGGTGACCTTGCCGTCCACCACGGCCAGTTGCACGCCGAAACTGTTCGCCTCGCCGCGCAGCGCCGCTTCCTCGCGCTGGTTCGCACCCGCGAAGTCGGTGTTGTGAGCCATGGCGATGGCGGCCTGCGGATCGGTCTTGAGCAGGTTCAGGAACGTGACCTGGTCGGCTTGCTCCTTCTTGATCAGCGCCTGCGTGCGGCTGATCATCGAGCGGTAGCTGTTGTAGAAGGCCTGCATGCTGTCCCAGTTCTTGCGAACCCCTTCGTCGAACATGTAGTTCCACGGCCGATCGCGCCAGCGGGAGTTCTCGTCCAGGTACTTGAAGCGCGCCGCCGCATCGGTGATCGACGCGGCATACCTGGAATCGGCGGCCGAGTAATGGTTGTCGGGCTCGCTGTGATTCAGGCCGAAGACGCCGAGCACCGCGCGGCCCACGACGTTGTCGGTCATCGCCTCCGCGAGACCCATCGGGTTGATCGAGAAGTTCAGCGACAGCCCAAGCCCGCCGAAGCCCAGTTGCGCGCCCAGGTCCAGCGACACGCTGATCGCGCCGTCCGAGATGCCGATCGAGTAGTTGAACGTGCCGCCGATCGAGCCCGGCGTGTAGACGGTGGCGCCGCCGCCGACCGAGCCGGTGCTGCCCGACACCCCGGCGGCGATGCCGGCGGAGGAGCCGACGCCGACCGCGTTGTCGAAGCGCTGCACCACGCGGCCGTCGCGGACCGTGTACTGCTCGTCCGCGCGGGCGAAGACGAAGGTGCTGACCGTCGTGCTCAGCCGCGCGTCGCCCAGCCCGCTGATGTTGCCGCTGACGCCCGTCTGCGCGGTCGCGCCCGCACGGGCCTCGGCGGCGATCTGCAGGCCGTTGCGGCCCAGGTTCCCGATCGCGTAAGCCTCGCCCTGCGCGCCGAAAGTGACGTAGCCGGGACCGCTGGTGATGGTCACGTCGACGTGACCGTTGACGTTGGCCTCCAGCTTTACGCCGGTGATGCCGAACTTGGCCAGGCCGCTGACCTCGCCGCTGGCCTGCGTCGACAGGTCGACGCCGCCGACCGTCACGCCGGTCTCCACGACACCGCTGGCCGTGCCGCTGACGGCGCCGCCGCGCGGTCCGATCGTCACATCGCCGGCGGTGCCGGTGCCCGTGATGTTCCGGCCGAAGTCCTCGATCTGACCGGTCTTGTTGCTGCTCCAGCCGGTCAGCGGCGGTGCGACCACGGTGGGCGCGGGCTGCGGCAACGGCGGGATGGTCGGGATCCGCTGTGCGGTGTCGCTGAAGCTCCCGCCCAGCATCGCCGACGTGAAGACATCCAGGGTCCCGGGATCGTTGGTGACGTAGGGATAGCCGCCGTAGTAAGGGCTGATGATCTCGAAGTCCTTCGCGTCGGCGCCGGTCAGGCCGGTGACGCGGAAGACATACCGACCCGGCACCAGATGGCTGAGGTCGCTGACGGGCCGGCCCTGCGGATCGTAGGCGGTGACCACCGGATGGACGTCCGGACCGCTGAAGGGACCGTCCGGCCCGCGCAGCGTGGCGATGCCCGGCGTGCCGACGAGCTCGTTGAAGAAGATCGCGCTGGTGACGCTGTAGCTCAGCTGCATCGGCGAGATGGTCAGCAGGCCCGGCAGGCTGCCGCTGTCGGCGACGCGGTAGTTCTTCGCCGCCGCGCCGGTCAGACCGGTCACGACCTTGAAGTACTGACCCACATGGGTGAAACGCTCCGCCGCCAGCGCGTTGCCCGCGAAGTCGACCAGGCCGACCGTGCCGTTGACCTCGTCGCCCGGCAGCACGTTCTCGAAGGTCGGCCTGCCGAGGTTCACGCCGCCGCCGACCGGGAGACCCCACGGCGTGCAGCCGCTGCGGGTGCAGTTGTACACGTACCCGCCGTAGTTGTAGCCCGTCGCGATGATGCCGTAGGTGATCGGCCGCGGCGCGACCGTCAAGGTGCCGCCTATGGGCGATGCGACGTAGTTCGTCGACTGCGCGCCGGTCAACGAAGCAGTCCAGCCGTAGTCACCGGCATCCAGTCGCGGCGCATAGGTCAACGGGTCGTTGCCCTTGCCGGCGGGCAGGCTCTGGAGCTTGCCGCCCGCATCGACACGCACACCCACGTCGTCCCCCGACAGCACGCCCGTCAGCACGCCCAGCGTCGCCACGTTGCCGTAGATGCTCGCGGCGGTCGCGGGCGTGAACCCCAGCGCCTTGCGGGCGATGCTCAGCGGCGCCGTCGCGCCGTTCGTGGAGACGAATCGATAGTTTCGGCTGAAATCGATGAGCGAGTCCTGGCGGCCTTCCTGCCGCAGGCCGAGCACGACCTGCAGATAGTCGCCGGCGGCGGTGCGATCGCCGTAGCTGATCTCGCCCGCGTTGTTGACGACGTGGAAGTCCGGCTTGACCCACAGCGCATCGTTGCGGATCAATCCCGACACCGACACCGTCGGCGCAACGTAGGTGCCGTAGATGGTGTTGATCGCGTCGATGGAGACGGTGACCGGCTTGGGCGCGACGGTGATCACCGCGATGCCGGTGGATCCGCTGGCGGTGAAGTAGTTCGCCGCGTCGCGGCCCGAGAGTCGCGCAACGTAGAGGTAGCTGCCGACGTTGAGCTTGTCGTCGATCGCGTACTCGTAGCCGGGACCGACGCTCCGTCCCTGCAGTTGCGTGGCGACCGCCACCGTGCCCAGGTTGACCTCGTCGCCCGGGAGGATCCCGGTGGTCAGATGCAGTGCGGGCAGGCCGCCGCCGTAGATGATGTCGAGGCTGCCGCTGTCGAGCGATCGGCCGATCTCGCGCTTCAGGACGTTGATGTAGCCCGTGTTGGACGCGGGCAGGCCCGGCACGATCAGGTTGCCGGGCGCGATCACGTAGTTCGAGGCGTCCGCGCCGCCCAGGCCGTCGACACGGACCGGATAGCGGCCCGACGGCGTCCGTTCCCACAGGCTCACCGGATCGAAGAGGCTGGTCAGCGCGCCGACCTGGTCGCCCGACAGCACGCCATTGACGATGCTGGTCGGCATCCGCGGCACGTCGCCGTAGGTGGACGTCGTGTCGGGCGTCGTGACGGTGACCGGCTTGGGCTGCACGACGAAGGCGCCGAACGACGGCCGCATCGTGTAGTTGCCGGCGTCGGCACCCTGCAGCACGCCGCTGGTGGCGTAGCTGCCCACCGGCAGTCGCGCGGGCGCGGTCGTCACGTTGCCGGCCGGCGTCGTCAACCAGGCGTCGACGGAGACCTGGTCGCCCGGCCGCAGCTCGTTCGACAACGCGGACCGGAAGCTGTACAGGTCCGAGCTGCCGTAGGTGGAGAGGTTGACGAGGCCGTTCGGCCCCTGCAGCCAGGCGGTGCCGGTGATCGCGATCGGGCTCACGGTGAGCGTCGCTCCCCGGTTGCCGCTGCCGGCCATCACGTAGTTGCCCGCGTCGGCGCCGGTCAGGCCGGTGCCGGTCATCGTGTAGGTGCCGACGTTGAGCGCGCCGCTGCTCGATCGCGTCATCGGCGACACGCTCGTGACGACCGAGACCTGGTCGCCCGACAACAGGCCGCTGACGGAACCCCGGGCGATCGGCAGGTCCGAGCTGACCATGCCGTAGCTCGGATTGAAGGTGGAGAACGAGCCGTCCGGCGCGATCGTGCTGTAACGGACGTTCTGGAAGTAGCCGTCCACGGTGACGGTCACCACCTTGGGCGCGACGGTCAGCGTGGCCGTCGTCGAGCCCACGTCCGTCGCCACGTAGTTGGACGCGTCCGCGCCGGTCAGGCTGCGCAGGCCCAGCGTCCAGTGGCCCGCGTTCGTCCGATCGGTCGGCGCGGCGCCCGTGGCCGTCAGCACGGCGGGGCCGGCGCTCACCGCGTCGCCGGACAGCACGCCCAGCAGCGACGCGGCACCGAGGGTCGGCGCCGTGCCGTATGTGCCCGACGCATCCTGCGCGATGTAGCTGATCGGACGCGGCTGAACGGTCAAGGTGCCGGCCGAGTTGCCGTTCGTGGCCAGCACGTAGTTCGGGTTGCCGGTGATGGCGGTGACCGCCTCGACGTAGACGCCGGCATGCGTGCGATCCGTCAGCGCGACCGGCGTGGCGCCGGACAGCAGCGCCGTCGAGTAGCCGACCGAGTCGCCCGCGAGCACGTTGCCCAGCGTCACCGCGCCCAGGGTGGCGAGGTTGCCGTAGACCGAGTTCGCACTGGCCGTCGAGAAGCTCACCGGCCGCGGCGTCACGGTCAGCGCGCCGACGGCGTTGCCGCTGCCGGCCAGCGTGTAGTTGCCCGCGTCCGCGCCGGTGAGCGCGTTGACACCCGCCCACCAGGTGCCGCCCACGCTCGGCCGCGCCACGACGGCGCCGCCGCCGTCCAGCGCCGCCAGCACCGCACCGACGCTGTCACCCGGCAGCACGCCGGAGAGCGAGGTGCCGTTGCCCGCGACGGTGGGCACGTCGCCGTAGATCGCGTTGCCCGCGGACACGCTCCAGGTCAGCGGCTTGGGAGAGACGATCCAGCTGGCCGGCGTGTTGCCGCTGGCCGCGATCACGTAGTTGCCGGCAGCCGCGCCGTTCAGCGAAGCGGTCGTCGCGCCAAAGGTGTAGGTGCCGGCACGCGTGGTCGCCCCCAGGAATTGCGGACTGCCGCCGATGTCGACCGTCGGGAGGGCCTCGACCTGGTCCGCGCCGACGATGCCGCTCAGCACAGGCCCGCCGGCGAGCGGCGAGGACCCGTAGACATTGCCGCCGCCGGTCGCGACATAGGTCAGCGGCTTGGGCTTGACGGTGATGTCGAGCGCCGAGTTGCCGCTGACGGCGAGGACGTAGTTGCCGGCGTCGGCACCGGTAAGGCCGGCGACGCTGGTGACGTAGTGCCCGACCGGCCATGCCGAGGAACTGCCGATTCCCACGCGCGGCTCGACGACGTCGAAGCGCTGCGTGCCGACGACGGTATCTCCGGCGAGCAGACCGACGAGCCCGGGCGTCTGCAGCGTCTGACCGTAGATCTGGTCGATGCTGCCGCCGACGTAGGTGATCGTCTTGGGCGCGACGACGAGACGTCCCGTCGCGTTGCCGCCGACGGCCAGTGTGTAGTTGCCCGCCTGGGCGCCGCCCAGGCCGGTCACGATCTCGGCATAGTTGCCGGCGCGCGTGTTGGCGGCCAGGGTGAACGGCGTGCTGCCGTCGGCGCTTGCCGCGACGGTGCCGGTCACGACGTCGCCCGCGAGCACCCCGCCCAGCGTCGCGACGCCGAGCGTGGCCAGCGTGCCGTAGGTGCTGCCGGCATCGGCCACCGACCAGGTGAGCGCCTTGGGATCGACGCGGAACACGCCGTCGGTGTTGCCGCTGACGGCGAGCACGTAGTTCGACGCCGCGGCGCCGGCCAGCGTCGTCACGGAGGCTGCATAGCTGCCCGCTGCGAGACGCGCGCTCGCCAAGACGGACGAGCCGCCCGAGCTCAGGCCCACGACGCCGTTCACGTCGTCGCCGGAGAGCACACCGGCGAGCACCGAGATCGGCAGCGCCGACGCAGTGCCGTAGGTCTGCGCCGCGTTGCCGACGAAGAAGCTCACCGGCTTGGGCGCGATGGTGAGGGACGCGCTCACGCTGCCGCTCAGATCGATGGCGTAGTTGGACGCCGCTGTGCCACCGAGGCCCGTCAGCGAGAAGTTCCAGCCACCGGCACCGACGCGCTCGCCGAAGCCGTAGCCGCCGCCGTTGGCGGTCATCGCGACGCCGCCCTGCCCGCCCAGCGTGGCGATGGGCGCGACGCTGTCGCCGTTGACGATGCCGGCCAGGCTCACGACCGATGCCGGTGCGCCGTAGACGTAGTTGCCGGCGGAAACCGTCGGCGTCAGCGTGCGGCGCGTGATCGTCAGCGGCATCGTCGCGCTGCGCATGTCGACGAAGAAGTTGCCGAGGACCGACGGATCGAACGCCGCCGCGCCCGTACCCGACAGCGTCAGCGTGCCGCTGCCCGCGTTGGCCGTGACACCGGGGCCGCTGACCGTCAGTGAGCCGGGCATGAACAGCCCATCCAGCGTCGCCGCCGGACCGCCCACCTGATGCACCGGTGCGCGGCCGAGGTGCTCGGCGTCCGGATCGGCATCGCCGTAGACGCGAGTGACCGCGCCGCCGACGTTGTTGCCCAGCGCCACCCGCGTCGCGTCGACGCCGCCCAGCCGCGCCAGGCGCGTCACGACACCGTCCTCGACGAAGCGGAACACGCCCTCGCCCACGATGCTGTCGGTGGCCTCGGTGGTCCAGTCGACGGCATGGCCATCGATCCGGCTCGCGCCGCTGACCTTCAGCGCGCCGCTCAGCGTCGCCGAACCGGCGACCGAGATGTTGCCGCCGAGGACGATCTCCACCGGCATCCCGACGCCGGAACTCGCCGTCGGCATCACCGTCGCCGACAGCGACTCGCCCGCGAAGGCGCCCAGGCGCAGCGACCCGGCGCTGCGCTCGGTGTTGCCGGCGCCGTCGGCCAGCAGCAGCGTCAGCGGACCGTTGTCGGTGATGAAGTTCGCGTTGCGCAGATCGAGCGAGGCCAGCCCGGCGCCGCGTTCCGCATCGATGACGCCGTGGGCCGCCGTGTCGTTGGCGGTGATCGTCCAGTGGCCGCCGCCGTTGCTGAAGGCGCCGCTGAGCACGACCGAGCGGCCCGCCGCCAGCGTCAGGTCGCCCGCGGCCGCGCCGCCGGGACCGCGCGACACGCCGGTGAAGAAGGTCGACCAGGTGATGTCCTGGCTGGCCTGCAGGCGCACGTCGACGCCCGCGCCCAGCAGCGACGCGAGGTCGCCGGAGTTCAGCGTCGTCGTCCCGCCGGGGTTGTCGTTGAAGCCGATGTCGCCGGGCGGCGTGGCGGCCGCCGCGTCGCCGATGACGATGTCCTGCGGGTCCAGCAGCAGCCGTGCGCCTCGGCCCAGCAGCAGGCGGTCCAGCGCCACCGCCTGCACCGTGGACGCGGACGAGATCTCCACCGCGCCGCCCGCGGCCGCGCCGTGAGCGTCGAGTCGACCCAGCATGCGGGTGGCGCTCGTGCTCCACACGATCGCCGTACCGCCGAGACCTTGCGCACCACGTGCGGAGACGTCGATGCGGCTGTCCGCATCGATGCCCACGCGGTTGGCTGCCGCCAGCACCGGCAGCACGCCGAAGCGGCCGAGGTAGCGTCCGTCGGTGTCCGCCAGCGCGGCGTCCGCGCGTCCGCCCTGGAACGCGCCGCCGACGCGCACGAGACCGCCGCGTGTCGCGCCGCTCGCATCGAGCGTCGCGCCGGCGAGGGCCACGTCGTGCCCGGTGACGTCGATGCGCCCGCCGCCGGCCGTCGCCGACGACGCATCCAGCGTGCCGCTGACATGCACCGTGCCGCCGGCCCCGCCGTCGAGCACGATGGACCCATCGACGCCGGAGAGCGTCGTCGCGCGGATCGTGCCCGGCAGGTGGATCGCCTCGCGCAAGGCTTCGCGCACGGTCGACGCGCGCAGCGCGACCATGCCGGCCTCGATGCGGCCGCCGTTCCCGATCAACGGGCGGCTGTCGCCGTCCACGGCGTCGGCCGGCAGCATCACCTGCAGGAAACCGTCGCCGGAGAAGTCCAGCGTCGCGGCGGAGGCGCTGCCCAGCGCCACCTTGCCGAGCGGCGCGAGGATCAGCCCGTCGTTCTCGACCCGCCCGCCGAGCAGCGCGACCTGACCGCCCTCGCCCGTGACGATGCGTCCCTGGTTGAGCACGTTGCCGCCGCGGCCGTTGAAGCGCAGCCGTCCCGCCATGAAGTCGTCGTCCGACAGGCCCAACGTCGAGGCGACGAAGCCCGCGCGCGTGTCGACAAGGCCGGTCGCCGTGATCGCGATGCCTTGCGGGTTGATCAGGAAGACGCTGCCGTTGGCCTTCAACGTGCCGGCGATCTCCGAGCCCAGCGGGCCGGTGATCACGTTCAACGTCGCCGCCTGCGCGTTGGGCTGACTGAAGTTGACGACGCCGCCCGCGCCGATGGAGAACGAATCCCAACGCAACACCGCGCGCTGCGAGTTCTGCTGGATGTCGAGGCGGTTGCCGTTCGGCGTGCCGATCGTGGCCTGACCGGCGCTGACGCTGCCGCCGCGCGGCAGGACGGAAACCGGCGCCGTCTGCGCGCCGGCCAGCGGCATCAAGCCGGCCAGGATGGCGGCGGTCAGCGCCGTCAGGCGCGGGCGGGTCTGCGCCGAAGCGCGGGAGGAGTGCGGGGAGCGTGTCATGGTCGTCAGAACTGGACTTGCGCTTTCACGAACGCCTGGAACTCGTCCAGGCCGAAGGGGCGGTAGCGGCGGCGGCCGGCTTCAATGGAAAGCTCGGCGCCGCGCCAGCGCGTGCGCAGACCCGCGCCGCCGGAGGCGGCCAGGCGGTGCCCCTGCGTGCCGGCGAATTCCGACCACGGCCGGCCCATCGCCGCGAAGACGTAGGGCTGCAGCTGCAGGCCCGCGCCGCCGATCGACGGCGTCCAGGCCCGCGACAACTCCTGGCGCAGCGTCCAGCCGTTGTCGTCCGAGATCGATCCGGAGCGGAAGGTCGACAGCGCGTCCTCGCCGTCCAGGGTGAACAGCTCGGCGCTGGGCAGCACGTGGCCGAGCGCGCTCTGCAGCTTCGCCGACGTGCGCGCGCCCAGTCCCCAGGGCAGCTCGACGTCGGCGCTGGCGTTGAGCTCCAGCTTCGTGAAGAAGGGTCGCGCGCCGTAGCGCGACACCGGCATGCCGGTCGCCGCGATGTCGGCGGCGGTGCGGGCGCCGAGTCCGGGCAGGCCGCGCGACAGCGTCGCGCCCATGCGCAGCCGGGTCGACTCGCCGTTGCGGACGTAGTCCGCCGCGATCCGGCCGACGCGCAGCTTGTCCTCGCTCATGACGAAGTCGAAATCGGGCAGCGAGTCGATCTGTCGGCTCGCGTCGAAGGTGCCCGTGAGGGTCAGTTCTTGCGCCCGCGTCAGCAGCAGCGGATAGATCAGGCGCAGGCTGTAGCGTTCGAGCTGGCTGCGCGAGCGCAGCGCGCCGGCAGGTGCGCGAGGCTGCGTGTCGGACACGGTGAATTCGGGGTTGAGGCTCAGGCCGTCGGCCGTCAGCGGCAGGATCGCGCCGCCGCCCAGCACCCTCCGCGGCGCGTCGTCGCGCAGGGCGGTGCCCCAGTCCTTGCCGCCCGAGACGTAGGTGTAGAACTGCTCGCCGCGGCCGAGCGCCTGGTTCAGGCGAAGCTGGACGGTGGTCTGCCACGGACCGAGCGACTCGCTCAGGCGCCGGTCCGCCGAGACGGTGATCGCCGATCCGGCGTGTTCACCTTCGAGCACCAGCACCGTGCCGCCGACCTCCTTGCCCGCGCCCAGCGCGCTGCGCATCTGCAGGCCGGGACCGCGACCCGCCAACGTCAGCGCGCGTTCCAGCGCCTCGCCTCGCAGGTGCCGGCGCCCCAGCAGGCCGGCCAACGCCTGCTCCACGGCCCGGCGTGCCCGTTCAGGCACCGCCGAGGCATCGATGCGCTCCAGGTAGCCGTCCACCACGCGCAGCTCGAAGACGCCTCCGTCCTTCACCTGCTGCGGCGGCACGACCACGCGCACCAGCGGATAACCGGCCTCGCGGTAGAGCGCTTCGACCGCATCGGCCAGTTGATAGAACGCGGCCACCGTCTGACGTTGACCGCGCAGCGGCGCCGCCAGCGCCGCGGACGCCGCGGCCAGCTCCGGGAAGCCGTCGCTGAAGCGTACGTCGTCGACGCTGACCTGCAGGTCGCGCGCCTGCGCCGGCACCGCGTTGGGCGCGGGCACCGGCAGCGGCGCGGCGGACGCCGCCGGCTCGGGCGGGCGCAGATCGCGCGGCGTAACCTGCGGCGCGAGCGGCGGCGGCGGACTCTGCTGGGCCAGCGCCGCGCCGGCGGCCAAGGCCAGGGCGGTGCCGCCGAACACGGCGGAACGGAAAGGACGCATGCGGGATTCCCTCGAACCGTCCGCGTGCGCAGACGATCCCTCGTGATGCTTGTTCGTTGTTCTTCTCTCGTGGAGGCTCGCGGGGAGGCTCTCGTGGAGGCTGTCGTGGCAGCGGCGCGATCGTAGGCGCGGCCCCTCCCGCGAGGCGTAGAACGAACGGACTACACCGCCACCCCGCGGGCGCCAGACAATCGCCATCCGATGCAAACCGCACACGCCACCGCCCCCGCCTCGGCACTTCCGGGCACCGACGCCGCCGGCTCTCCGTACGATGCGTTCATGACGCTCATCCACGTGATCCTGGTCGAGGACGATCCGGGCTTCGGCGACGCCCTCTGCCGCGTCGTCGAAGACTCGCCCGGCATGCGCCTGGCGGGTCGCGCGGTCACGCGCGCCGAAGGCCTGGCGCTGCTCGCCGGTCCGCCCGCCGACGTGCTGCTGGTGGACCTCGGACTGCCCGACGGTTCGGGCATCGACGTCATCCGCGCCGCCGCGCGCGACTGGCCCGCCTGCCACATCATGGTCAGCACGAACTTCGGCGACGAGACCCACGTGATCCGCTCGATCGAGGCCGGCGCCTCGGGCTACCTGCTCAAGGACAGCGCCCCGGCACGCATCGTCGAGGAGATCCGCAGCCTGGCCGCCGGCGGCAGCCCGATCAGTCCCATCATCGCCAGGAAGGTGCTGTCGCGCTTCCGGCAGGACGCCGCCCGCGCCGTCCCGGCCGAAGCCTCGCCGCTGTCCGCGCGCGAGAACGAGGTCCTCGCCCTGATCACCAAAGGCTTCTCGACCGCCGAGATCGCGGACCTCATGACCCTGTCGCCGTTCACTGTGCGCAGCTTCGTGCGCCGCATCTACGGCAAGCTGAAGGTCAGCTCCAAGGCCGAAGCCATCTTCGAAGCGCGCTCGCAGGGATGGCTGCCGGAGTGACGCCGCCACGCCTGCCCCCAAGCGATTCTTCAAGCGCTTCTCCAAACGCCTCTCCCAGCGTTTCTCTACGCGTTTCCCCACGGCCATCCCCGATCGCGTGGCTGGTGCTGCTCGTCTCGCTGGTGCTGGCGGCGGTGGTTACGGCGGTGGCGCTCAGCGCCTTCGTCGACCGCGCCTTCAGCCCCGCGCTGCATCTGACGGAAGCGGACTGGCAGGTCTCCGAACGCGCCGGCCGCGTCACGCCGCCGGCGACGCAGGACGCCGACGCCTTGCCGCAGGACTGGCATCCGGTGACGCTGCCGCTGGCCTTGCCGGTGGCGCTGCTGGGCCAGGCCGAGGCGGCGCGCGAAGGCGACGCGGCCGTGCGCACGACCTGGCTCCGCGTGCGCGTGCCGTCCGTGCCGGGTCATGCGCGCGGCCTGCTCGCGGGCCAACTGGGCCTCTACGGCGCGCGCATCAAGACCGACGGCACCATCGCCGTCTACGCCGACGGCCACCTCGTCCATCGCGCCCAGGAACAGGGTCCGTTGTGGAACAGCACCCGCACGCCGCTGTGGGTGTCGCTGGAGCCGCCCGAGGACGGCCCTCCGGTGCGCGAGTTCCTGATCCGCCTGGAACACACCAGCCGCAGCCAGGTGGCGGTCTCCAGCCTGTGGCTGGGACCGGTCGACGCCCTGCGGGCCCGCTATCACCTGCGCGCCTGGCTGCAGCTGGAGCTGCCGGCGATCCTCGGCGCGGGCTTCGCGGCGATCGGCGTGTTCGCGCTGTTCGTCTGGATCCGCCGCCCGCATGAGACCGGCTACCTGCTGTTCTTCAACCTCGCGGCGACGTCCTACCTGCGCGGGCTGCATTTCTACGTCTCGCTCCCGATCGCCAACGACGCCTTCGCCTGGCTCACCGTCAACTCGCTGTTCTGGCTGGTGACCGTCGTCCACTTCTTCCTGCGCTCGCTGCACGGCCAGCCGATGCGCGGCATGACGCGCGCGCTGGTGACGGTGACGGTGCTGGTCGGCATCGCGACGCTGCCGCTGCCCGGCCTGCTGCCCAACACCCCGCGCGTGACGCCGCTGCTCTACCTCGTCGTGGCCGGCATGGGCATCGTGGTCGGCACCGCGGGCGCGCGCGCCGCGTGGAAGAGCTCCCGCGAAGGCCGCCTCGTGGCCGCGGGCATCGGCGCGTGCGTGCTGCTGGGCATGTCGGACTGGGCGCTGCAGAACAACGTCGTGAGTCCCGAGGGCTGGTACCTCGGCGCCTACGCCAACGCCGTGGCGCTGACGGTCTTCGGCCTGCTGATGTACCGCCGTTATGTGCAGGCGATCGCGACCGTCGAGGACCTCAACGCGAGTCTGGCCGAGCGGCTGGCCGCGCGCGAGGCCGAGCTCGACGAGAGCCACCGCCGCCTGCGCGAGATCGAACGCCGGCAGGCCGTCAGCGACGAGCGCCAGCGCCTGATGCAGGACATGCACGACGGTCTGGGCGCGGCGCTGATCGGCGCGATCCGCAGCGCCGAGCGCGGCGCGCTGCCCGAGCGCGACGTGGCGCGCGTGCTGCAGGACTGCCTCGACGACCTGAAGCTGACCATCGATTCGATGGAGCCGGTCGAGGCCGACCTCCTGCTGCTGCTCGCCACCCTGCGCTTCCGGCTGGAGCCGCGGCTGGAAGGCAGCGGCGTCGCCTTGCGCTGGGATGTGCGCGAAGTGCCGCAGCTGCCATGGCTGGAACCGTCGAGCGCGCTGCACATCATGCGCATCGTCCAGGAGAGCATCGCCAACGTGCTGCGCCACACGCGCGCGTCGGAGATCTGCCTGAGTACTTCGACCCAGGACGATGGCGTGTGCGTCGAGATCGTCGACAACGGCCAGGGCTTCGACGTGGCGGCCACGCTGGCCCGCGGCGGCGGACGCGGCCTGCAGAACCAGCAGCGCCGTGCGGCGGCCATCGGCGCGCGTGTGGACTGGCAGTCCGGCGCGCAGGGCACGCGCTTCAGACTCTGGCTGCCGTTGGGGTCGTCGACGTCGTCGTCGCCGCAGATCGGTCACTCCACCTAGTCACCGATCGACGCACCTCGACACAAGCGCTCCGGGAGCGCGTGCCTACAGTGCCCTCCACCTTGACGCCCCCTCGCGGTGTCGCAGTTGGAGACTCCTCGTGACCTTGTCCCGTCGTACCTTCCTCGGCAGCGCTGCCGCCGCTGCCGGCGCCGCCGCCGCGTCCACACTGCCCTTGTCGAACGCCGTCGCCGCCAGTCCGATCGGCGACGTGGTCGGCAAGATCACCGTGGGCTACCAGGGCTGGTTCGCCTGCGCCGGGGACAACGCGCCCATCAACGGCTGGTGGCACTGGGCGCAGGACTGGAGCCGCACGCCCTCCCCGACCAATCGCGCGATCGTCTCATGGCCCGACATGCGCGAGTACGCCGCCGGCTACGCCACGGCCTTCTCCCGGCTCGGCAACGGCGGCCCGGCGACGTTGTTCTCGTCCTACGACCAGTCCACCGTCGACACCCACTTCCGCTGGATGCAGCAGAACGGCTGCGACACCGCCGCGCTGCAGCGCTTCAACCCCAACGGCGGCGAAGGCGCGACCCGCGACGCCATGGCCCTGAAGGTGCGCAGCGCCGCCGAGTCCTACGGCCGCAAGTTCTACGTCATGTACGACGTGAGCGGCTGGCGCAACATGCAGCCCGAGATCAAGGCGGACTGGCTGAACAAGATGTCCGCACTCGTGGCGTCCTCGGCCTACGCGCGGCAGAACGGCAAGCCGGTCGTGGGCATCTGGGGCTTCGGCTTCAACGACGACAACCATCCCTGGTCCGCCGCCGCCTGCCTGGACGTCATCAACTGGTTCAAGAGCCAGGGCTGCTACGTGATGGGCGGCGTGCCCACCTACTGGCGCGAAGGCAAGAACGATTCGCGCACCGGCTACCTGGACGTCTATCACGCGTTCAACATGATCTCGCCCTGGATGGTCGGCCGCATCGGCGACGCGGCCGGGTCCGACTGGTTCTACCAGAACGTCAACCTCGGCGACCAGGCCGACTGCAACGCGCGCGGCATCGACTACCAGCCCTGCGTGCTGCCCGGCGACGTGAGCGCGCGCCAGCGCGCGCACGGCGACTTCATGTGGCGCCAGTTCTACAACATGGTCCGCCTGGGCTCGCAGGGCCTCTACATCTCGATGTTCGACGAGTACAACGAGGGCAACCAGATCGCCAAGACCGCCGAGACCGCGGCCTTCGTGCCCGCCGGCTCCGGCATCCTCGCGCTCGACGAGGACGGCACCGCCTGCTCGTCGGACTACTACCTGCGCCTGACCAACGACGGCGGCCGCATGCTCAAGGGCCAGCTGCCGCTGACGCCCACCCGCCCGACGCCGCCCGTGGTCGGCACGACGCCGCCCACCGCCCAGGTGGTGACGCTGCGCGCTCGCGTGAACAACCGCTACGTGACCGCCGAGAACGCCGGCGGCGCGCCGCTGATCGCCAACCGCGACGCCATCGGCGGCTGGGAGCAGTTCGAGCTGCTGGACGCCGGCAGCGGCAACATCGCGCTGCGCGCGCGGGCGAACGGCAAGCTGGTCTGCGCCGAGAACGGCGGCGGCTCCGCGCTGATCGCCAACCGGACCGCGATCGGGCCGTGGGAATCGTTCAAGCTGATCCGCAACGCGAATGGCTCGGTGTCGCTGCAGTCGCTCGCCAACAACCGCTACGTGACGGCGGAGAACGCCGGCGCCGCGTCGCTGATCGCGAACCGGACGGCCATCGGCCCGTGGGAACAGTTCGACTGGATCACCGCCGCGCGCTGAGGCCGGCTCGTCGAGACGTAGACACGTCGCGGGACGCGACGTGTCGTCTCAGAGGTCTTGACTCGGACGTCTGGCGTCAGACGTTGCGCATCCAGTCCGCCGTGTTGGCGAACGAGGCGGCCAGGCGCCGCTGCAGTTCCACGTCGAGTTCGCACTCGGCCATCGCCTGCGTCATCGCCGACATCCACTGGTCGCGCTCGGCGATGCCGATGCGATAGGGCATGTGGCGGGCGCGCAGGCGCGGATGGCCGAAGCGCTCGACGAAGTGGTCGGGGCCGCCCAGCCAGCCGCACAGGAACCAGAACAGCTTGTCCCGCGAGCCGTCCAGCGTCGTCGGGTGGATGGCCCGCAGCTGCGCGAAACGCGGCTCCAGGTCCATCAGGTCGTAGAAGCGGTCGACGAGGCGACGGACCGCATCCTCGCCGCCCACCCACTCGAAAGGGGTAGCGGGCGCGGCGGCCTCGGGCGTGCCGTCGGCACCGGTCTCGGTGGAATCAGTCATCAGGGCGCGAGGAACGGGAAACGGGCGGTATCAAGCGTGTCCGGCGGAGTATTCCAGCACCTTGGTCGCGAGCCCGCGAATCCCCTGCGCCGCGTCGCAGCCGGGGTAGTGTTCCAGCAGCAGCTGCCGCTTGAGCACGGCCTGCCGGACCATCGGGTCGTTCTTGACCTCGCCCAGCAGTTCCAGCTTGAAGGTCTGGCCCGGCGTCGGGCCGACGAAACGCTGCAGCACCTGCTGCAGCTGGCCGCAGATCAGCTTGCCCTCGCCGGGCCGGTTGGCCTGGTTGACCACCAGGCGCACCAGGCGGCGCTCCTGCTGGGTGGCGAGCACCTTGATCGTGGCGTACGCGTCCGTCAGCGAGGTGGGTTCCGGCGTCGCGACGACGAGCACGTCATGCGCCATCGACACCGAGAACAGCACCACGTCCGAGATGCCGGCACCGGTGTCCAGCAGCACGTAGTCGAAACGCGGCCGCACCACCTCCAGGATGTGCAGCAGCTTGTCGCGCACGTCGGGCGTCAGCCGCGAATACTCGACCATGCCCGAGCCCGCCAGCAGCACGTGGAAGCCGCCCGGCGCGGGCAGGATGGCCTGGTCCAGGGTGCAGCGTTCGGTGAAGACGTCGTGCAGCGTGAGCTTGGGGTGCAGGTTCAGCACCACGTCCAGGTTGGCCAGGCCGAGGTCGGCATCCAGCACCAGCACGCGCTCGCCGCGCGCGGCCAGGGCCGCCGCCAGGTTGGCGGTGACGAAGGTCTTGCCCACGCCGCCCTTGCCGCTCGTGACGGCCAAGGTGCGAGCGCCTCCGCGGGCATGGGGTGCAGCAGGAGCTGTTGTATTGCTCATTCACTATCCTGTTGCGTTACGGCGAACAACATGCCCTTTTCCTCGGCGCTCACCAGCGAGTCCACATGGCTCTCGAGGCAGGCACGGTTGCGGCCTTCGGCCTTGGCACGGTAAAGCTGACGATCCGCCCTTTCCGTCCAGATCAATGTCGACGACCGCACCCACTGGGGCGCGAACGCCCCGCCGATGCTGATCGTGCAGGTCAGCGGCGGATGACCGGCGCCGGCGCTGATCGCCAGGGCCTGCACCCGCTGCCGGATGCGTTCCGCGACCGTCACCCCGAACGAGGTCGGGCAGTTGGGCAGGATGATGGCGAACTCTTCGCCGCCTATCCGCGCCACCGTGTCCATCGGCCGCACCGTCTGCGCGATCGCCTGGGCGACCGCGCGGATCACCAGGTCGCCGGCCGCGTGGCCGTGCTGGTCGTTGACCGCCTTGAAGTGGTCGATGTCCAGCATCAGCAGCAGCGCCGGTTCCCCGGAGCGCGCCACGCGGTCGACCTCGCGCGCCAGCGCCATCTCGAAGCTGCGGCGGTTGACCAGGCCGGTCAACGCGTCCTTGCTGGAGAGATCGCACAAGGCGTCGAGGATGCCCTGCAGCCACAGCTCCGAATACGGTTCGGCGTCGGGCAGCATGGCCCCGGCCTGTTGCAGCAGCTGCAGGGCCAGTTCCAGGCGCAGCTTGTGGGCTGCTATGAGACTTTGCGGAGCGTCCAAGGTCGATTCGGGCAATTTCGAGGGCAGTCTAGCGGCTTCCCCCCCAAATGAGCGCGCAGAAAAGAGGGGTTCCCCCCACCTCTTTCACACATCAAATGGACCAAACACACTCAAACTAGCTATTGTCGACAATGGCGATCACCCGGTGCTACGGCATCTCATCCTCGAATAAAACCAAACAGCCCCATGCGCCCAGGTCAACCGGTTTCGCTCGCGGTCCCGCCCCAGGTGGAGGCGATCGATCATGAGTTCAGCTTCAGCAAGGCCGACTTCGAACGGGTCCGCCAGCTGATCTACCAGCACGCCGGCATCTCGCTGCACGACGGCAAGCATGCGATGGTCTACAGCCGGCTCTCGCGCCGCCTGCGCGACACCGGCCACAAGAGCTTCGCCGACTACCTCCAGTGGCTGGAGGGCGTCACCGGCCCGCAGGGCGACCAGGAGTGGCAGGAGTTCGTCAACTGCCTGACCACCAACCTGACCTCGTTCTTCCGCGAGGACCACCACTTCCTGTCGCTCACCGACGACCTCAAGACGCTGACCGGCAAGCCGATCCGCATCTGGTGCTGCGCGGCGTCCACCGGCGAGGAGCCCTACTCCATCGCCATGACCTGCCAGGAATCGCTGGGCGCCAGCAGCGGCGTGCAGATCGTCTCCAGCGACATCGACACCAACGTGCTCAACACGGCCCGCAAGGGCGTGTACGCGGCCGAGTCGCGCGGCCTGTCGCCGCAGCGGCTCAAGCAGTTCTTCCTGCGCGGCACCGGCGCCAACGAGGGCCGCATCCGCGTTCGCCCGGAGCTGGCCAAGATGATCGACTTCCGGCCGCTGAACCTGATGCACACCACGTGGTCGCTGGGCGACCCGTTCCACGTCGTGTTCTGCCGCAACGTCATGATCTATTTCGACGCCCCGACGCAGCGCAAGGTGCTGGAGCGCATCCACAAGGTGATGCGTCCGGGCGGATTGCTGTTCGTCGGGCATTCCGAGAACTTCACCGATTCCCGCGATCTCTTCCGCCTGCGCGGCAAGACGATCTACGAGCGTGTCGGCTGATCGCCACGAACGATCCGCCGCACGACGATCCGAAGAACCCTCATTCAGCGACACCCCATGACCCTGCCCTCAGCCTCCTCCGCGATGCAGCAAAGCGCGGCGCTGGCCAGCGCCGGCGCGGCCCGCGTGGCCCAGCTCAAGTCGGTGACGCGCAAGAACGGCGAGGCGTCGTTCTTCTTCTACGAAGCGCACTTCAAGAACGCCGCGGTCAAGGTCCTGCCCGGCGAGTACTTCGTCGACAACGACGACATCCTGGTCATGACCACGCTGGGCTCGTGCATCGCCGCCTGCCTGTGGGACCGCCACGCGCAGATCGGCGGCATGAACCACTTCATGCTGCCCGAAGGCCAGGGGGACTCGGGCCGCTACGGCTCGTTCGCGATGGAACTGCTGATCAACGAGATGATGAAGCGCGGCGCCTCCAAGAGCCGCATGGAAGCGAAGATCTTCGGCGGCGGCGCGGTGATCGCCGGCATGAACACGATCAACGTCGGCGAGCGCAACACCAACTTCGTTATCGACTTCCTGAAGCTGGAACGCATCCCCATCGTGTCCAAGGACGTGATGGACGTCTACCCGCGCAAGGTGTGTTTCCTGCCTAAGAGCGGCAAGGCGATGGTCAAGCGCCTGGCGCCGACCAACACCGACGCGCTGGTGCAGCAGGACCGGACCGCGGCGCAGCAGGCGCAACCGGTGGCGAGCACCGGCGGGTCCATCGACCTGTTCTGACACGCAGACGGATGCGGACAAGGACGCATCACTGAGACAACATCGGGGCGGCACCGAGGCAACAAGGACGCCGCGCCGGAACCGGCCAAGCCGGGCAGTACCGAGGAGTAGAAGAAATGGCCAAGACCACCGTCGTCGTCGTCGACGATTCCGCGCTGGTGCGGAGCATCCTGACCGAGATCATCAACCGCCAGCCCGACATGCAGTGCATCGGGGCCGCGAGCGACCCGCTGGCCGCGCGGGAGATGATCCGCAACCTCAACCCCGACGTGATCACGCTCGACGTCGAGATGCCGAAGATGGACGGCCTCGATTTCCTGCAGCGCCTGATGCGCCTGCGGCCGATGCCCGTCGTGATGGTGTCGACGCTGACCGAGCGCGGCGCCGAGGTCACGCTCAAGGCGCTGGAGCTGGGCGCGGTGGACTTCGTGGCCAAGCCCAAGATCGGCGTGGCGGACGGCATCCGCGCGCTGGCGCAGGACATCACCGACAAGATCCGCATCGCGGCGAAGGCGCAGATCCGGCGTCTGCACGCGCCGGGTCCGGCCGCGGCGCCGGGCGCCCCCGCCCCCACCGGCGGCGCGACGCCCCCGCTCAAGCCCGCCTCGCCGATCGCGAGCCTGGGCCGGCTGTCGACCGAGAAGATCATCTTCATCGGCGCGTCGACCGGCGGCACCGAGGCCACCAAGGACGTGCTGATCAACCTGCCCGCCGACTGCCCGGCGGTCTGCATCACGCAGCACATGCCGGCGGGCTTCACCCGCAGCTACGCGGCGCGGCTGGACGGCCTGTGCAAGATCCGCGTGAAGGAAGCGCAGGACGGCGAACGGATCCTGCCCGGCCACGGCTACATCGCGCCGGGCGGCATGCACTTCAGCGTGGAGCGCTCCGGCGCCAACTACATCGCCCGCGTGCAGGACGGCGAGGCGGTCAACCGCCACAAGCCGTCGGTGGAGGTGCTGTTCAACTCCGCCGCGCGCGTGGTGGGCCAGAACGCGCTGGGCATCATGCTCACCGGCATGGGCGCGGACGGCGCCAAGGCGATGAAGACGATGAAGGACGCGGGGTCCTACAACCTCGTGCAGGACGAGGCGACCTGCGTCGTCTTCGGCATGCCGCGCGAGGCCATCAACGCCGGCGCGGCCGACGAGGTCCTGCCGCTGCACCAGATCGCCACGCGACTGATCGAGCGCCTGCGCAGCACGGCAGGCATGTCGATGAACCGCGTGTGATGCGCAATTGATCGGCGACTGATCGTCGATCAATCGTCACTTCCCGGCGGGGAGCTCCTCGCCGAACACGAAACGGGCGCTAATGATGCGCCCGTTTGCGTTTCCGCTCGCACCTCCGTTGCCGCCCTCGCCGTCTGCGTGAGCCGGGTCGACCTCGTAGATCGCGATCAGCTCGCGCACGACGGGGCCGTCCGGCGTCTGGTTGACGATGCGTTCGTGGTCGATGACGGTGTTGCCGACTGCGATGCGATGCAGCAGCTGAGCGTGAGGACGCGAGGCCTCGAAGCGCGCGGCCATCCGCTCGCGCAAGGCCGGAGAACCTTGCGCGATCAGCCGGTCGGGATACTCGTACTGGCGCGCGTCGGCCGCGTAGGTGGCGATCAGCGCCTCGACGTCATGCGCGTTGTAGGCGTCGAGCTGCGTTTGAACGATGTCGGCAGGCGACATCGAAACGCTCGTCGTTTTGCTCATTGGGCGCGACCCTTCTTTTCTTCGTTGTTCCGGTTGACGACCGGCAACGCGCGCGCGGGCGCGGCCGCCTGTCGATCGTTGGCTGCGGCAACCAGCGTCGCCTGGCGCGCGGCCTGCTCGCGGGCGACCCGCTGCGCTTCGACCTTCGCGAGGCGCTGCTCGCGGGCGGCGATCTGGAATTCGGCGTTGACGTCGTTGAAGGCGTTGGCGTTCGAGACCAGCGCCAGCGCGGACAGGATCGCGATCAGCACGGTCAGCGCCGGTCCGATCACCGGGAAACGCGCCCACGGCGAGTAGGCGTAGCACGGTCCCTGCGGGGTCAAGCGGGCGTGCAGGCAGGACGTGATGTCGGGCTCGTTCATGGTCGTTCCTTCGTTCATCGGGGGGAGTTCTTGGGCGATCACAGGGAGTTCTGGATCAGTGCTGGTAATGCTAGATGCCCAACAAACGCTCTCCAAACGCTATATCCTTGCCTCCTTGTGCAGCCTGGCTACCCAGTGGAAGCCACGCCAGAACCCGGACCTCGATCCGGGACGGGCCCCGACACAGGATGACGACCGATGCGAATCCCCCGCCTTCCGCTCCAGTACCTGGCCGCTTTCCGCGCCGCCGCGCTGCACCAGAACCTGCGCGCCGCGTCCGAGGAGCTCAACCTCACGCACTCCGCCGTGAGCCAGCAGATCCGCGCGCTGGAGCTGCAGCTCGGCTTCCCCGTCTTCGACCGGCAGGGACGGCGCGTGGTGCTCAACGCGGCGGGCGGCGCGCTGCTCCGCGGCGTGGAACGCGCGTATCAGGAGCTCGACCAGGGCCTGCGCGCTGCGACGGCCGCGCACGGCATCGAGCAGCGCAGCCTGCGCGTGACGGTGCTGCCCTCCTTCGCACAGCGTTGGCTGCTGCCCCGACTGGGCCGCTGGCATGCGCGGCATCCGGAGGTGACCATCGAGATCGAGGCGTCGCCGCGCCTCGTCGACCTGGAGCGAGAGAACTTCGACATCGCGCTGCGCCAAGGCCTCGGCCCGTGGCCGGGCCTCGACAGCGAGCCGCTCTTCGACCTGTCGATGCTGCCGGTGGCGTCGCCGGCGCTGGCGCACCAGCTGATCGGCGAGCCGCTGGAAGCGCTCGCGCAGGCGCCGCTGCTCGGCGACGCGGCGCAATGGGAAGACTGGTTCTCGCAGGCCGGACTGCGGCGTCAGGTCGTGCCCGTCGCGATCTTCAACGACTTCGGCATCCTGCTGCAGGCGGCGGAGCAAGGCATGGGCGTCGGCCTGACGCGCGAGCTGCTGGCCGCGGACGCGCTGCTCGACGGCCGCCTGGTGCGCGTCGCGCCGCGGCAGGCGATGCTCAAGGAGCCGCAGCGGTACCACATCGTCTACCGGCCGAAGTCGCGCCAGGAGCCCGCCGTGTGCGCGTTCATCGAGTGGCTGCACGAGGAGACCGCGCAGTCGCGCGCCGCGCTGGACGGTGCCAAGACCTGTCTGGCGACGGGCAAGGTCACGCCGGGGGCGATGCCGGTCACGACCTGAGCGTCACCCGTTCAGGTCGGCGCTCAGCTCAAGCGCTCAGCTCAAGCGCTCAGGAACAGTTCCTGCAGATCGCTGAGGAAGTCGAAGCCTCGCGGCGTCGCGCGGATCACGGCCGGATCGGGATCGAGCAGACCCTTCGCGCGGCCCTGCTCCATCGCCTTGGCGATCGCCGACGGCGGCAGGCCCGTGCGTTCGAGGAAGCTCTGCATCGTCACGCCTTCGCGCAGGCGAAGCGCGTTCAGCATGAACTCGAAGGGCAGCTCGTTGCGGGCGACTTCGTTCTCGTTGGACACGGCCTGACCCTCGGCGGCCTTCTGCATGAAGGTCGCGGGATCGCGCCAGCGCACCTGGCGCAGCAGCCGATGCGCGAAGCTGAGCTTGGTGTGCGCGCCGGCGCCGATGCCGAGGTAATCGCCGAACTGCCAGTAGTTGGTGTTGTGCGTGCAGCGATGGCCGTCGCGCGCATAGGCCGAGACCTCGTAGCGCGACATGCCCTTGGCGCCGGTGCGCGCGGTGATCAGGTCCAGCATGTCGCTGGCCAGATCGGGATCGGGCAGATGCGCCGGCGGCGAATTCGCAAAGCGCGTGTTCGGCTCGATCGTCAGGTGGTAGACCGACAGGTGCGGCGGATCGAAGGCCAGCGCGATGTCCAGGTCCTGGTCGAGTTCCGCCAGCGTCTGCCCCGGCAGCGCGTACATCAGGTCGATGTTGAAGGTGCCGAACGAACGGGCCGCTTCCTCGATGGCCGCGCGCGCCTGCGTGCCGCTGTGGATGCGGCCGAGCGCGTGCAGCTTCGCGTCGTCGAAGCTTTGTACGCCGATGGACAGCCGCGTCACGCCCGCCTGCGCGAAGCCGGCGAAGCGGTCCTTCTCGAAGGTGCCGGGATTGGCTTCCATCGTGATCTCGCAGCCCGGCTCCAGCGGCAGCCGCGCGCGCAGGTCGGAGATCAGCTCGGCGATCTGCTCCGGCGCGAACAGGCTGGGCGTGCCGCCGCCGATGAAGATCGACACGACGGAGCGTCCCCAGATCAGCGGCAGCGCCGCTTCCAGGTCGGAGCGTAGCGCGGCGAGGTACTTGCGCGCGGTCTCGACGTCGAGCTCGCGCCCGTCGCGGTATTCATGCGAGTTGAAGTCGCAGTACGGGCACTTGCGGATGCACCACGGCAGGTGCACGTACAGCGACAGCGGCGGCAGCGCCGACAGCGTCAGCGTGCCGGGCCGCATCATGCGGATGATGTCAGCCAAGGTGCCAGCTCTCGCGCATCTGGCGCAGCAGGTCCTGCGACGCGAGCGCGCGATGGCTCAGGCGGTTCTTCGCCTCGGCGCCCAGCGCCGCGACGCTCTTCCCGAGTTCGGGAATGAACATCAGCGGGTCGTAGCCGAAGCCGCCCTCGCCTTCCTGCGCGTGCAGGATCTCGCCGTGCCAGCGGCCCATCGCGATCAGCGGCTCCGGATCGTCGGCCGAGCGCACCGCGACCAGCGCGCAGACGAAGCGTGCGCGTCTATCCTCGATGCCTTCGAGCTTCTCCAGCAGCACGCGGTTGTTCCCGGCGTCGCTCTTCTCATGGCCGAACAGGGTCGCGTAGCGCGCCGACAGCACGCCCGGCATGCCGCCCAGCGCGTCGACCGCCAGGCCCGAGTCGTCCGCCAGCGCCGGCAGGCCGCTGGCCTTCGCCGCATGACGCGCCTTGGTCAGGCCGTTCTCGACGAAGGTGTGGAAAGGCTCTTCCGCCTCCGGGATGCCGAGGCTGCCCTGCGTCACGAGTTCGATGCCGAGCGGCTCGAACAGCGCCTGCAGTTCCTTCAGCTTCTTCGCATTGTTGGAGGCCAGGACCAACTTCATCGCTTGCTCCAATCGGACAGGAATCGCGGAATTACTTGATGCCGAGCGCCTCGCGCTGCGCGACGAACAGCTCGCGGATGCCCTTCTCGGCGAGGTTCAGCAGCACGTCGACCTCGGCGCGCGTGAACGCGACGCCTTCGGCCGTGCCCTGCAGCTCGACGAAGTGTCCCGCACCGGTCATGACCACGTTCATGTCGGTGTCGCAGGCGGAGTCTTCGACGTATTCGAGGTCCAGCAGCGCCTGGCCGTCCAGGATGCCGACGGAGATCGCGGCGACCGCATCCTTCAGCGGCGTGTCGACGATCTTGCCCTGCGCGATCAGCCAGCTCACCGCGTCATGGGCAGCCACGTAGGCGCCGGTGATCGCCGCGGTGCGCGTGCCGCCGTCGGCCTGCAGCACGTCGCAGTCGATCTGGATGGTGCGCTCGCCCAGCTTGGACAGGTCGAACACCGCGCGCAGCGCGCGACCGATCAGACGCTGGATCTCCTGCGTGCGGCCAGTCTGCTTGCCGCGCGCGGCCTCGCGGTCGCTGCGGGTGTGGGTGGCGCGGGGGAGCATGCCGTATTCGGCGGTGACCCAGCCTTCGCCGCTGCCGCGCTTGTGCGGCGGCACCTTCTCTTCGACCGACGCGGTGCACAGCACCTTGGTGTCGCCGAACTCGATGAGCACGGCCCCTTCGGCGTGACGCGTGTAGTGACGGGTGATGCGGACCGGACGCAAGGCGTCCGCCGCGCGCCCTTGCGGGCGGGTGGCGCTGCTGCTCATGAGGAAATCCTTTGGTGCCTTCAGTGGGGCTTCTTGCCGGCCTTGCGGATCGCGTCCTGGATCTCGCGCACGGCGGAATCGATCTCGGCCTCGTCGAGCTGCACGTCCTGGGTCGCCCCGTGGATCGTGGAGGCGAAGCCTTCCTGGTCGAGGTCCTGCGTGGAGATGGAGTCCGGGGCGTCGCCCTCGCCTTCCCACTCCACGGCCAGGGCCGTCACATTGTCGCTGCGCGCGCCGGCCTGGCGCAGCGCCTGCTCGACGAGCTCCGGCACCGCGTCGCCGACCGAGCGGCTGTCGGACATGTGGCGCAGGATGTCCACGTCGCTGACCGAGCTCCACAGCCCGTCCGAGCACAGCAGCATGCGGTCGCCGTTCTGCAGCAGCACCGGGCCGTTGACGTCGATCATCGGCTTGCCGGGGCTGCCGAGACACGTGAACAGCACATGGCGGTTGAAGCGCTCGGCGCCGGTCGCGTGGCGGCCCAGCGCCTCCTGCAGCTCGCTGTAGGAATGGTCACGGGTGCGGGCGATCAGCTCGGTCTCGCGCAGCAGGTACATGCGGGAGTCGCCGCAGTGCGCCCACCAGATCTGGCCCTGTTGCATCAGCCCGACGACGATGGTCGTGCGCGGCGTGTCGTTCATGCCGCGCTGCTGCGCGTAGGTCAGCAGCTGCTGGTGCGCGAGCAGCACCGCCGTCTCCAGGAACTGCGAAGGTTCCTTGATCACCGGCTGCGCATCGCGCTGGAACAGCGCCGCGACGTTCTGGAGCGCCAGATGGGCGGCGACCTCGCCGTCCGGATGGCCGCCCATGCCGTCGGCGAGGGCGAAGAGACCGGCCTCGCGGGTATAGCAATACCCCATGCGGTCCTCGTTCTTCTCCCGTCCGCCCCGACGGCTCACCTGATAGACGGAGAACTTCACGCCTTCGCCCCGGTCTTCAGGTTCTCCAGCTGCAGCTTGAGGCGCTCGCTGAAGCTGAGCTTGGTGTAGCGGCGCTCGGTCTCGCGCGACAGTTCCTTCTGCAGCGCGAAGACGCTCTGCGGGCGGGTCAGCGGATCGAGCGACATGCACCACTCGGTCACTTCGAGCAGGTTGTCGGAATACACGTTGCGCAGGCGCGAGAGCGACAGCCCCAGGCGGTCCTTCTCCAGGCGCTGCGGCGCGTCGTTGGGCGGATAGCCCTGCATGCAGGCGTAGATGCAGGCGCCGATGGCGTAGATGTCGGTCCACGGGCCCAGCGAGCCGTCGCGGCGGTACATCTCGGGCGCGGCGAAGCCGGGCGTGTACATCGGCCGGATGAAGTTGCCTTCCTTGGACAGCACTTCGCGGGCCGCGCCGAAATCGAGCAGCACCGCCTTGTTGTCGTTGGTGATGAAGATATTGGCCGGCTTGATGTCCAGGTGCAGCATCTTGTGCTGGTGCACGATGCGCAGGCCCTTCAGGATTTCGTCGAAGAGCGACCGGATGGTCGATTCGCGGAACACCTTGTCACGCTTCAAATCGCGGGCGGTCACGATGAAATCCTGCAAGGTATCGCCTTGCAGGTAATTCATGACCATATAGACGGTCTCGTTCTCGCGCAGGAAATTCAGCACCGAGACGACGCTCGGATGCGAAATTTGCGCGAGGGAGCGGCCTTCCTCGAAAAAGCTGCGCAACCCCAGGCGGTACAGGGGCTGTTTTTCCGGTTTCACGCGGGGCGTGAGTTCTCCGGGAGATCGTTCTGCAAGGGACGAGGGGAGGTATTCCTTCAGAGCCACCAAGTGATGGTCGGGGTCTTCGGCGAGATAAACGACGCCGAATCCACCCGCAGCCAGTTTCTTGATGATCTGATAGCCCCCCACCACCGTGCCTGCGGGCAAGGGCGCCGGTTTCGGCTTTGACATAATCGCGGTTCGATTGTTCTACCGATAGCTGATGCCAGTTTACAGCATGACCGGTTATGCCAGCGCCACGGCACAACCCGCGAACTCCGGCGAAACCCCTAGCCCGGCCACCCAACCCGCGGTCACGGTGGAGGCGCGCTCGGTGAACGGACGCTTCCTCGACCTGAGTTTCCGCATGCCCGACGAGCTGCGCTCGCTCGAGCCGGCGCTGCGCGAGCTCGTCTCGGGCAGCGTCAAGCGAGGCAAGATCGAACTGAGGATCAACACCCACAAGGACACCGACACTTCCTGGCCGAACCCGCAGCCAGAGCAGCTCAACCGGCTTTCGCGGCTGGAATCGCAGGTGCAATCCTGGCTGCCGAAGGCGCAGGGATTGAGCGTCCAGGAAGCGCTGAACTGGTGCAAGACGGGAGCGACCGGCGCCTCGGCGAACGACGAGACGGTGCTCGACGCCGCGCGTCAGTGCATCCAGGGATTCCTCGAAGCGCGTGAGCGCGAAGGCGCCAAATTGGTAACGATGCTCAAGCAGCGCGTCGCCACTTTGCGGGACCTCGCCACACAAGCCGAGCCGCTGGTCCCCGCGGCGGTGCAACGCCAGCGCGAACGTTTCCTCGAACGCTGGCAGGAGGCGCTGAGCGCGACGGGCGCCACGCAGACGATCTCCGAGCAGTCGCTGCAGGAACGCGCCGTCAATGAAGCGGCGGCCTACGCGCTGCGCATCGACGTGGCCGAGGAGCTCACGCGGCTGCGTGCGCACCTGGACGAGATCGACCGCCTGCTCAAGAAGGGCGGCGAGGTCGGCAAGCGGCTGGACTTCCTGATGCAGGAACTGCACCGCGAAGCCAACACGCTGGGCTCCAAGGCCGCGGCCATCGAGCTGACCAACATCTCCGTCGACATGAAGGTCGCCATCGAGCAGATGAAGGAACAGGTGCAGAACATCGAGTGAGCGGGCGCGTGCGCGGAGATTCTGTCGACACCGTCGACAAAATCGGTCCGCGCGGCGGGCCTCCTCGGAGCGCGATGAAGGCATCTTCAAATGCCACTAAAATGGTTGTTATGAAGCAAAATCGCAGATAGCAACCACAAAAATGGCATTTACGCTGGCGACAGCCCATGAGATCCTTGAGGCGCTTGGACAACGCGTCCGTGCGCAACGGCTGGCTCAGAAGCTGTCTCAGCAGGAGCTGGCCAGGATGGCCGGACTGTCACTGGGCGCACTGCGCAAGTTGGAGAGCAACGGGCAGTCGTCCCTGGAGACGGTGATCCGCGTCGTGCAAGCGCTTGGACTGGTCGATGAACTGGAGGAGCTGTTCGTGCTCAAGCGCCAGTCCATTGCCCAGATGGAACAAGCCGAAGCCGCCGATCAGCGGCAGCGCGCGCCTCGCCGGAGATCCTCATGACACTCGATCTGCCCGTCCCGTCGCCTTCCTGCGAGGCGCGATGAAACAACTCGCCGTCCACTACTGCGGGTGGGGCGAGGACTGGCCCTTGGGGCGACTGGCCGACGACGGCCGCACGCTGCTTTTCGAGTACCACCCCGACGCCTTGGCGCAAGCCTTGGAACTGTCGCCGCTTCATCTCAAGCTGCGTTCCGCGGCCTATGGCGGATTCCCTTCGCACCAGCACCAGCTCCCCGGCCTGATCGCCGACAGCCTGCCCGACGGCTGGGGCCTGCTGCTCATGGACCGCCTGTTCCGCCAGCAAGGCCTTCGACATCCCGGGCCGCTGGACCGCCTGGCTTTCATCGGCGAGCGGGCCATGGGCGCGCTTCGTTTCGTACCGGCCACCGCTTCCGATGTCGAAGAGCCGGATTGGACGCTGCTGGCGCTGGCCCGGGAAAGCGAACGTGTCCTCGCGGGCGACACCGGTGCCGCCTTGCGCGAACTCGCGATGACCGGAGGGTCGCCGCAGGGCGCCCGCCCCAAGGCCCTCGTGCAGCACGACGCGCGCACCGGTCAGGTCAGCACGCACAGCGACGCGCCCGGCGAGCCTTGGCTGGTGAAGTTTCCCTCGCAGCACGAGCACAAGGAGGTCTGCGCGATCGAGGCCATGTACGCAGAGCTGGCCAGGGACTGCGGACTCGAAGTGCCTCAGAGCGCCTGGTTCGACCTGTCCTCGAAGTTGGCGGCTTTCGGCGTCGCACGGTTTGATCGGGAACAAGGCCTGCGCGTGCCGGTGCACAGTCTGGCCGGCCTGTTGCAGGTCGACTTCCGACTGCCCGGCAGCGCCGACTACACCAGCTTCCTGAGGGCGACGCGCGCCCTGACTCGCGATGAGCAGGAAGTGGAGAAGGCGTACGCCCGCGCCGTGTTCAACGTGCTCTTCCACAACCGCGACGATCATCCGAAGAACTTCGCCTGGCGCCTCGGGAAGGATCGTCGATGGCGCGTGGCACCGGCTTTCGACCTGACCTTCAGCGACGGCCCGATGGGGCAGCACCACATGGATGTCTGCGGTGAAGGCAATGCCGTGGGTCGATTTCACCTGCTGCGACTCGCGGCGGAAGGCGGCGTGGCCAAACAGTTCGCGGAGGCCATGATCGACAGCATGGCTGAGCAAGCCGCAGCATTCGGTCGACGGGCAATGGCATTTCCGATCCGTCGGACCACCGTCAAGCTCATGGTGTCGGCGGTCAACGCCTGTCTGCAGCGGATGGCGAGCATCTGAGTCTCAGACGACCGCGCGCACCGTCACCCTCTTTCGGGGCGCGACTTCCCCCGGGATCACCGCCACCACCGTATCCAACGCCTCGCTCGCCCGCTCCATCACTACCCGGCCGTCGGCCTCGACGACCGGGAGCGCCTGCGACGCGAAGTCGAGCCACCTCACATCGAGCTTCCCCAGCAAGACCAGACGCTTGCGCCGCACCCGCTCGCGCAACTGGGTGCGTTGCGCGGCGGTCAGGCCGTAGCGATCCTCCGTCTTCACGCCGCTGCCGCGCGGGATGAACGGCAGCAGGCTCAACCGCTTCACGCCGAGCGCGAGGCAGTGATCCACCATCCAGTCGAGCACCCACTCCCCGCCCGCGACGAGGGTTGTCTGCACCGTGGTCGGCACACGCGCCGCGAGCATCTCGCGCAGGTGCGCGTTCGCCAGCTCGAAGGCGGGTCGCCCGACGATCGCATCGTGATGCGCCTGATCGCCGTGCAGGCTCAACTTCACGGCGGTGCCGGTCGCGCGCAGCGCGGCGAGCAGCCCGTCAGGCAGCGCGATGCCGTTGGTCGTGAGTCGCGTGGCGCATCCGCAGGCCCGCGCGTGGACGAGCAATTCGGCGAGACCGGGATGGATCGTCGGTTCCCCGCCGCAGAAGTGGACCGTCCGCATGCCGTGCGCGACGAGCCAGTCGACGCGTTGCTTCAGCAGCCCGACATCCGGATGCACACCGTCCGGCGGCGCGAGGCAGAAGCCGCAGCGCGCGTTGCAGTAGCGCGTCACGCGAAAACACATCGTCGCCGGCAGCCTCGGATCCATGAGCGTGTCTCCCTGGCCCGCGAGCGCCGCACTGGAGCGCGGCACGCCGTCGCGCCGGCGCGTTGGATGCGCCTCAGCGCTGGCGGCTCTCCGCGAGCATGTTGCAGAAGAGTGCGCCCTGCTCGATCGCGTCGTCAAGCGCGACGTGGGAATGCGGCAGGTCGTCGAACCAGCGCTTGGGCATGGCGCTCTTGGTGCTGCGGCGGTAGTCGCGGCGCAGCATCACCATGGCCATCGTCTTGACGTCCAGCGCCGAGAAGCTGAACGGACTGCGCCCGGCGAAGCGGATCAGGTACCAGTAGACGAACATGAAGTCGAAGGACGCGGGATAGCCGACGAACACGGGCTGTCCGGGCAGCGCCTCCAGCCACGCGACGTACTCGGTCATCGCGGCGAGCGGCGGACGCGGATCGACGCGCGAGGCCTGCCAGGCGTCGGGATGCTGCGCCCACCAGGCCATGGTGTCGGGATGGCCGGTCGCGTCGGGCAGCGTCTCCAGGTTGGCCGAGAAGGTCGACACCAGCGTCTTGTCCGCGAGGTACGCGGCCGAACCGAAGCTCAGCATCGAATGCGGGCCGGGGATCGGGCCGTCGACCTCGACGTCGGTGCTGACGTAGATCTCGGTGCGGGTTTTCTCGTTCATGAGGACGAAGTATCGGCGCTGTCCAGCTGAGCGCGCAGCCAGCGCGTCACCTCGGCGCGGCCGCGCTTGCACAACGCCGTGTTCCAGTCCTTGCAGCGGGGCGGCGGCGGCAGCCGGCGCACGCGCGACAGCCGCTGCGCATACGCGGCCGCCTCGCGCTCGCCGGGCTTGTTCGCGTCGAAGCCGAGCCACGCGAGGCGGTCCGCGCAGGCCTCGGGCAGCCACGGCGCCCAGCGCCCGATCGTGGCCACGCCGCCGCAGCCGCACACCGCCAGCGACAAGGCGTCGAATACGCCTTCGACGAGGATCAACGGGCGGCCGTCCCCGACGTCCCCGATGTCCACGACACCGCCGCCCGGACCGATCGTCAGCATCTTGTCCTGGCCGCGCAGCGTGCTGAGGTAACGGCCGTGCACGGACACCATCGCGCCCGCGTGGTCATGCAGCGCCACGAGCACCGCGGGACGTCCGGCCCAGTCCGGATCGAAACGCAGGCCCGCCGCCTCCGCGATGGCCAGCGGGATCCCGCGACGTTCGACGTAGTCCTGACCGGGCGTTCCGGCGAGCGGCCGCGCCCGCGCGAACCGTTCGTCGGGCGATTCGCCGGAACGGGGCATGCAGATGGGGTCACGGGTGAAGGGGACCATGCCTCGATCTTCCTCCTCCCGCATCCGTCTTTCACGAAGCGATCCCCCCAGTTCCGCAATTGACCTGCCCCAGGTGGTGGCCTAGCTTGGCGACTAGAACGCCGAGGCACACCGCCCGGTCATACGAAGACACAGTCACACGGGCATACATCCGGGAGGAGTGATGGTGAAGCGAAGTACGCGCGCACGGCGGGATCTCCCCGCCGCGGCAGGAGCGCGCCCATGCTGAGCGAGCGCTCGCCCCAGCTCGTGGGCCGCGCGCCGGCCTTCCTGCAGGCGCTGTCGCTGATCGGGCGCATGGCCCGTTACGACGCGCCCGTGCTGATCGTCGGCGAGACCGGCACCGGCAAGGAGCTGGCGGCCCGCGCCATCCACTACCAGTCCGAGCGGCGCGACGCGCCCTTCGTGCCGCTGAACTGCGGCGCCGTGCCGGAGACGCTGATCGAGAGCGAGCTCTTCGGCTGCGAACGCGGCGCCTTCACCGATGCGCGCCAGGCGCGTAGCGGGCTCATCGCGGCGGCCGAGGGCGGCACGCTGTTCCTGGACGAACTCGACTCGCTGCCGCTGCGCGCGCAGGTGACGCTGCTGCGTTTCCTGCAGGACTACCGCTACCGGCCGGTCGGCGGCACGCGCGAATGCAGCGGCGACGTGCGCGTGGTCGCGGCCGCCAGCCCGCGCCTGCACGAGCTGCTCGAAACCGGCGCCTTCCGCGACGACCTGGCCTTCCGGCTCAACGTGCTGCTGCTGGAGATGCCGCCGCTGCGCGACCGGCCCGGCGACGCGCGCGTGCTCGCGGAACACTTCATCGCGCGGCATGCGCGGCAGCATGCGCTGCCGCCGCGCGCGCTCGCCGCCGGCTGCATCGACTGGATCGCGCGTCACGCGTGGCCCGGCAACGTGCGCGAGCTCGACAACCGCGTGCAGCGCGCGCTGATGCTGTCGGACGGCGACGAACTCGACCTGCGCCCGTGCGCGACGGGCTCACCCAGCTCTTTCGGCTCATTCGATGCGGCTGGAACGATGAGCGCGATGGGCTCGATCGGAACGTCGAACGTCGGCGCCGTCCCGCGGGGCCCGGCCTCCGCCGGCGACCTCCGCGCCTTCAACGATGCCCGCGAGGAGGCGTTGCTGCATTTCGAGCGCAGCTACCTCGAACAGCTGATGCACTCCGTGCACGGCAACGTGACCCACGCCGCGCGCCTGGCCGGCAAGGAACGCCGCGCGCTGGGCAAGCTGCTGAAGAAGCACGGCCTGGAGCGCGACGCGTTCGACGCGCCGAACTGAACGCCTTGCCGGGTCGGGAGCGACCCGGCGGGTCGCGGCAGGCGGGTCCGGCATCACCCGGTGCCCGGTCCCTCGCAACGCCCTCTCCTCTGAAACCCCCGTCCGACACGTCGGCGCCGCCGCTGGCACGTTCCTCGCATTGACTGCTCACAACGTTGTTGGAGACGCCGTTGTGCGAAGACGCAGGCACGAGAAGACGGCGGGCGGAGTCGGCCATCCTGGCCCACCTCGCCCGCCATCCGATGGCTGCCGACACCGAGCAGGGGATCGCGCAATGGTGGCTGGGGACGATGGGCGTGGACGTTCCGCTGGACGACGTGCGGCAGGCGCTGGAGACGCTGCTGCGCGACGGCCGCATCGAACGGGCCACGCTGCCCGACGGTCGCGCGATCTTCCGCGCGCCTCGGCCTTGAACCCGATGCGCCCCCCGCTGCGGCAACGTGTTCGAACCAGGATCTCCAGGCATTCATCAGCGCTTTCAAAGGGAACCCAGAGGACTTCACCGGCATGGCCAACATCCAGGCGATCCACTCGGTCGGGCACTCGATCGTGACCTACCTGCGCAACACCTATCCGGCCAACTCGGGCGGCGCGGCGATGCCGGAGTGCGACGTCGCGCTGGTGTCCTCGGGCGAGCTCGCCGGCACGCTGGACGACGCGACCCGGCTCACCCTCTACCTGTACCGCGTGACCGTCAACGAGCACCTGCGCCAGCACCGCCCCGACCGCATGTCCGGCGAGCAGCAGGCGCCGCTGGGGCTGGACCTGCACTTCCTGCTCAGCGCCTGGGCCGACAACGCGCAGGACGAGCTGCTGCCCTTCGCGTGGGCGATGCGCCAGCTCTACGAGCATCCGATCCTCGACGCCTCCGCGCTCTCGCCCGAAGCCGGCTGGGGCCCCGACGAAGTCATCCAGATCATCCCGTCCGAGCTGTCGACCGAGGACATGATGCGCATCTGGGATGCGCTGGAGCCGGCGTACCGGCTGTCGGTCTCCTACATCGCGCGGCGCGTGCGGCTGGATCCGGACCGGATCCTCGACGCCGGCCCGGTCGTGGCCACGCGCTTCGGCTACGGGACGGCCGTGCAGGCGGGGAACGCATCCGGCAGCGCGTCCGCGGGCGCATCAGGCACACCCGAGGGAGGCGCGCCATGACGCTCCTCATCCGCGAGCTGGAGCGCACCGACACGCGCGTGCTGGGCGCGCTGCGCTGCATCGACGCGACCACGCGCGTGCAGGTCGAATCGAGGCTGGACGTGCGCATCGACGGCGCAACCGTCAGTCGCAATCGCAGCGGGCTGTACGTGATCGTGCGCGCGCACGCGCCGCTCGAACTGGCCGCGCACGAGTCCGCCTTCGACACCCCGCCCGCCGCGCCTGTCGTCGGCGACGTGACGCTCACCGTGACCGTCACCGACCCCGGCGGCCGCTACCTGCCGCGCCGCGCGGCACTGACCCTTCCCCGCGATCCGCAGCCCGCGAACGCCGCCTCGCCCGAATCGCTGTTCCGCGCCGTCGAGCTGCCGCTGTATCCGTCCGCGGTCGCGTCGACCGGCATGAACTGGTCGGTGCTGCGCCTGAGCGTGCATGAGACCGGCAGCCTCGACGCGCTCGGCGGCGCATTGCTGCTGGCGCGCGCCGGCGGCAACGTGCTGGCGCGCGCGCTCACCGACTGGCGCGGCGAAGCGTTGCTGGCGGTGCCCGGCGTGCCGGTGACGACCTGGTCGGACGACGAGGACGCAGTCGTCGTCACCGAGCTCGCGGCCCGCATCGAATGGTGCTTCGATCCGGCGCCCGGCGCCGGGGGCACCCGCACGCCCGCGGCGCAAGTGCGCGCCGGCCGCGGGCCGGCGGTGCAACCGCTGGTCGATCCGGACGATCTCGAATCCCGCGCCGCCGCGCTCCCCGCCGCCACGCTGGACGTGGCGCTGGCGGCCGGCCGGTCGCAGTCGTTTTCCCTTCCCCTCGCACTGCCATGAAGGAACTCCTGAAGGCCCCGCGAGATGTTCGTCACGGCGATTCCCACCGCGGGTTTTTCCGCGGATGCGCCTTCAGGCAAAGGAGATAGGCCATGCCCGAATACCTGGCACCCGGCGTCTACGTCGAAGAGACCAGCTTCCGCGCCAAGTCCATCGAGGGCGTGGGCACCAGCACCACCGCCTTCGTCGGTCCGACGCGACGCGGTCCCGTCGACGGCGTGCCGGAGATGGTGACCAGCCTCACCGACTTCGAGCACGTCTACGGCAGCCTCGAGAACCTCGGGCTGAGCGACGTCACGGACGCGCGACGGCGCCTGAACTTCGTGGCGCACGCGGTGCGGGCCTACTTCGACAACGGCGGCTCCCGGCTCTACGTCGTGCGCACGGCCAACACCGCCGGCACGGCCGCGGGACGACTGCGCGACCCCAACGGCACGCCGGCCGAAGGCGCCTTCATCCGGGCGCGTTTCCCCGGCGCGGCCTACAACGGCCGGGTGTTGTTCCGCGAGGCGCGCCGTCCCGCGACGCTGCGCACCATGGGCACGGCGCCTGCGGGCAGTGTGCTGGCCGTGACGCCGGACGGCGGCACCGAGACGCTCTACACCGGCAGCGGCGCGACCTGGACCGACTCCGCCTCGGCGGCGCTGTCGCTGACGGGCCTCGGCCCGGACGACGTGCCGGGCGGCGCGAACGCGACGGCCAACCTGGTGACGCTGGCGCTGGACGTGATCGACGCGGACGGCGGCGCCCAGACCTGGGAAGACATCGGCGTGTCGCGCACGCATCCGCGCTGGATAGGCGCGGTGCTGGCGAGGACGCCGGCCAGCCGCGCCGAGGCGCTCATCAACACCGTCTGGGCCGACATCGGCGACGCGGTCGACGGCTTCGAGCTGATGGCCGCGGTGCGTGCGCTGCCCGCCGTGCCGGGCGACGCCGACGGCCGCCGCGTGCTCGCGCTGGGTAGCGGCGTGGGCAGCGAGGCGGGCAGCGACGGCGTCGCGCCGACGCTGGGCGCGGAAACGACGTCCGGCAGCTACGCCGCGGCGCTCGCGATCCTGTCGGGCATCGAGGACGTGTCCATCGTCGCCGCGCCCGGCAGCAGCGCCTACGCCGAAGCGCAGGCCGTGCAGAACGCGCTGATCGCGCATGCGGAGCGCCGCCGCGCCTACCGCATCGCGGTGCTCGACAGCGCGCCCGCGCAGACGCCGGGCGACATGCGCGTCGCGCGCGGTCGCGTGGACTCGAAGTACGCGGCGCTCTACTACCCGTGGGTGGTGGTCGCCAATCCGCTGGCCCGTCCCGGCCGCGACGACATCCCCAAGGAGATCGCGCTGCCGCCGTCGGGCTTCGTCACCGGCATCTACGCGCGCAACGACATCCAGCGCGGCGTCTACAAGGCGCCGGCCAACGAGGTCGTCACCGGCGCGCTGCGTTTCGAGTCCGACGTCAACTTCGCGCAGCAGGAGCTGCTCAACCCGCTGGGCGTGAACTGCCTGCGCTACCTCAGCGGACGCGGCTACCGCGTCTGGGGCGCGCGGCTGGTCTCCAGCGATCCGGAGTGGAAGTACGTCTCCGACCGGCGCTACTTCAACTACCTCGAAGCCAGCATCGACCGCGGCACGCAGTGGGCCGTCTTCGAGCCCAACGGCGAGCGGCTCTGGGCCAACGTGCGCCAGACCATCTCCGACTTCCTCTACAACGAGTGGCGCAACGGCGCGTTGCTGGGCAGCACGGTCGAGCAGGCCTTCTTCGTGCGCTGCGACCGCAGCACCATGACCCAGAACGACCTCGACAACGGCCGCCTGGTCTGCCTGATCGGCGTGGCCCTCATCAAGCCGGCCGAGTTCGTCATCTTCCGCATCGGCCAGAAGACGGCCGACGCGGCATGACGCCCGCGCCGCGCATGACGCGCACGCAACGCACGACCCGCATCAAAGGCCCTGTCGCTTAGGAGCATCCCACCATGGCCAACCGCACCACGCCCTACGGCGCCTTCAACTTCCTCGTCAACTTCGACGGCGGCGAGGTCTTCGGCGGCTTCTCGGACGTCTCCGGGCTGGGCACCGAGCTCACCGTGGCCGAGTACCGCTTCGGCAACGACAAGGAGAACCACGTCCGCAAGGTCGCCGGCGTGCACAAGGTCTCGGACGTCACGCTCAAGCGCGGCATCCTGAACTCGAAGACCCTGTTCGACTGGATCGCGCAGGCGCGGGTCAGCGGACCGGCGGCGCAGAAGAGCGTCACCGTCACGCTGCTCGACGAGGCGCAGAAGCCGGTGCAGTCCTGGGTGCTGCGCGGCGTGATCCCGATGAAGTACACGGGACCGACGCTGGCGGGCAAGGGCGGCGGCGACGTGGCCATCGAGGAAGTCGTGCTGTCGGCGGAAGCGCTGGAGCTGACGGTGTGATCTGCCGTACTGCCACCGCCGCTGGCCCTCACCCCCGCCCTCTCCCGCAAGCGGGAGAGGGGGCCAGAGAACGGCGGTACTGCTACGGCCACTGGCCCTCACCCCCACCCTCTCCCGCAAGCGGGAGAGGGGGCCACCCCAGTGATCCTGCAACGAATGGCTCGCTCTTCCACCTGCTACGAATGGCTCGGTGCATTCTCACTCCCTCTCCCGCTTGCGGGAGAGGGCGGGGGTGAGGGCCAGCGGCCTATGCAGGACTCCAGCGCCAACCGCTTGATCGGACATCGTCCATGAGCCTCGTCTTCGAACCTGCTGCCCCGGCCGCGCCGCCCGATGCGCAGCGTGCCGACGTCGCCTGCTTCGTGGGCTTCGTCGGCCGCCGCGCGGGCCGTCCGCTGCCCGACGCGCTGCGCACGCAACTCGATGCGGGCGGCTGGGTCACCGGCCCGTGGGCGCGACCGGCCGCGCAGGTCGAGGCGCTCCTCAACCTCCCGCTGGTGCTCGACAGCTGGCACCTGTTCGACCGTTTCTACGCCTGGGACGAGCGACCGCTCGACACGCCGGAGACGCCCGACCCGCTCGACCCTGTCGATCCCTCGCGTATGAAGCCGCGCCGCTGCGCGACCTACCTCGGCGCCGCGGTGCGCAGCTTCTTCGCCCGCGGCGGCAAGCGTGCGATCGTGATCCGCGTCGGCGATCCCTGGCCCTATCTGGAAGATGCCGCGACACGCGCCGCGCAACAGGCGGATCGCCTGGCGCTGCTGCTTCCGGCGATGTCCCCGTCCTCCGCGCCGTTCGCGCCGCACGAGCCCGCCTCGTGGCAAGGCATGCAGCACCTGTACGGCCTCCAGGACGACAGCCTGCTGCTGTTGCCCGACCTGCCCGATGTCTGCGCCACCGTGCCGCCGCCGCCCGATCCTGAGCGCCCCGCCGCGCCGCAGCCCGAAGGCTTCGCGCCCTGCGACGTCGAAGCCCCCGCGCCGCGCGACAACTCGCTGATGCGCATCCCCGCGCCGCGGCTCGACGACGCCGGCTACCAGCGCTGGCGCCAGGCGATCCGCGACGCACGCGATTTCCTCGACCGCCGACAACGCGCCGCGATGCTGCTGGCCGCCCTTCCCTTGCCGCTCGCGGGCAGCCTCGCCGCGCGGGGCCTGCATGCCCAGGCCGACCCGCGCCTCTGGCTCGAACAGACGCAGATCCTGCGCAGCGCTTTCGACGAGGACACGCCGCAAGGCCGCCCGGCCGAGGCGCTGTCGCAACTCGCGTGGCCGTGGCTGCGCACACGCGCCGCGCGCAGCGATCTGCCGCAAGGCCTGGAACCGCCAGACGGCCTGCTCGCCGGCCTCATCGCTCAAGGCGCGATCGCCCAAGGCACCTTCCGCTCCGTCGCCGGCGACGGCTCGCTGCCGCTGCTGCGCGACCTCGGCGGCGCGGAGCCCATGCCCTCCTGGGGCCTGGGCGACGACAGCCCAGGCGGTCGCCTCGCTCAACGCGTCTGCGTCTTCGCGCCCGGCGCTGACGGCTGGGCCCTGCAATCCGACGTCACGACCTCCGCACTGGACCCGTGGCGCTTCGGCGGCGCGAGCCGGCTGATCGGCACCATCCTCCGCGCCGCACGACGTGCCGGCGACGGCGCCGTCTTCGAGCCCAACGGCCCGAAGCTCTGGGCGCATCTTCGCGGCACGCTCGAAGACCTGCTCGCCGGTTTCTGGCGCGAAGGCGCCTTCAACGGCGGCGCGATGTCCGAGGCCTTCGAGGTCCGCTGCGACCGCACGACGATGACGCAGAACGACCTCGACGCCGGCCGCCTCGTCGCCTACGTGCGCGTGCGTCCGGCGATGTCGATCGAGCGCATCACCGTCGTGCTCCAACTGGGCCAGGCCGCCGGCTCCGCCAGCGCCACCGTCCTGCAGCGGGAGGCCACATGAGCGCCGACGACCTCTTCATCGGCCTGCACGTCTTCCGTTTCGAAGTCACCTTCAAGCGCGTGGGCAGCGGCAGCGGCCCCGTGGAGGTCTGCGGCGGCGCGTTCTCCGACTGCACCGGCCTGGAAGCGACGATGGAGCCCAAGCTCATCAAGGCCGGCGGCGTCAACTACGGCGCCACGCAGCGCGCCGGCACGGTGAGCTTCGCCACGGTCGTGCTCAAGCGCGGCTTCACGCGCAGCCGCGACCTGTTCCGCTGGTTCCAGACCGTGGGCGGCGGCGGGTACGCCTACCGCCTCGCGGCCGAGATCGCCGTGCTGGACACCGAAGGCCAGCCGGTGCTGACCTGGGGACTGGACCGTTGCCTGCCGGTGAAGTTCAAGGCCGCCGACCTCAACGCCAAGGGCACCGACATCGGCATCGAGGAACTGCACCTGGCGCACGAGGGCCTGCGCCTGCTCGACGCGGGAGGCGCGTGATGCCCTGGCTGCCCGACGCCCCGACGGTGGCCGCGGCCACGTTCAAGGTGCTGGAAGGGACCGGCGCCGGCGGGCCCGCGTTCGACGTGCAGTTCAACCCCGCGTCGCTGGACTACACGATCAGCAACGAGTTCGACGACCGCAACGGCAACAACGGCGCGCGCCAGTTCGTCAAGAAGAGCAGCGCGAAGCTGACGATGACGCTGATCTTCGACACGACCGAGACCGGCGCGTCGGTGCGCGACGTCACCGCCAACATCGCCGGGCTGCTGGAGCCCGCGCCCGACGGCACGAAGAAGTTCGCACCCAAGGTCGAATTCGGCTGGGGCACCTACAGCTTCAAGGGCGTCATCGAGCAGTTCAAGGAGACGCTGGACTTCTTCTCGCCCGAAGGCGTGCCGCTGCGCGCCAGCATCAACCTGACGCTGGCCAGCCAGGAAGTCGAGTTCCAGAGCAGCCGCAATCCCGCCCCGGCGGTCGACCGCAACGCGCAGCCGGAGCCCGTCAGCGCGGCGCCGGGCGCGGGCGCGGCCGACGTCGCCAACGCACTCGGCGATCCGCGCGCGGCCCGCGCCATCGCCGGCGCCAACGGCGCGGCCAGCCTGCGCTTCGGCGCCGAGGCGGGGCTGTCGGTGGGGGGAAGCATCTCGCTGTCGGCCGCGGCTGACTTCTCGGTCGGCGCGAGCGTCGGCGCGGGGATCGGCGCCGGCATCAGTGGCGGCATTGGCGCTGGCCTCAGCGGAGGCATCGGAGCCGGCATCAGCGGCGGGATCGGCATCAGCGGCGGCATCAGTGGCGGCATTGGCGTCAGCGGTGGCGTCGGTGTGGGCGTCAGCGGTGGCATCGGCGCGAGCGCCGGGATCGGCATCGGTGGCGGCATGAGCGGAGGCATCGGCGGCGGCATCGGTGCGGGTGTCTCCATGGGCGGCGGCGTGTCCGCGGGCGGCGGCTTCAATGTCGGCGCGGCGCTGACAGCCACTGCGGGCGCTGCCTTCGCCGATCTTCACGTCGCACCGCCCAGCCTCAGCGTCGATGTCTTCGACGCCCGCGCCGCGCTGCTGCCCGCGCCGCGGGTGGCCGGCTCCGCCAGCTTCAATCCCGGCGGCCGCGCGGTGGCGCAAGCCGGCGGCAGTCTCAGCGCCGACGTCGGCACGCACGCGGACCTGCACGGCCGCATCCGTTTCGGGAGTTGATCCGTCATGCCCATCACCTTCGAGGAAGTCACCGCCGACATCGAGATTGAGCCGCAGCCACGCGGCGCCGGATCGGACGCCTCCGCCGCCGCGCCGGCGACCGACATCGACGAGCAGATCGAGCAGGCGCTGCGGCTGCGGGCCGAACGCGCCGCCCGCCTCTGCGATCTCTGACCATTGCCCATCGCCATGACCGAAACCAGCGTCAGCCGTTCCGCCATCTTCAGCGCCCGCCCCACGTTGCGCATCGCCGGGCAGGCGGACGAACGCCTGTCGACGCTGATGACGGCGATGAAGATGGAGGAACACGAAGGCGGCATGAGCGCGCTGGAACTGCGCGTCACCAACTGGGTCGCGACCGGCGACGGCCGCGCGGAACTTGCGTTCAACGGCAGCTCTTCGCTGAAGCTCGGCGCGGAGCTCGGCGTCTACACCGGCGACGAGGCCGCGCCGCGCGAGATCTTCAAGGGCAAGGTCAGCGCGCTGGAGATGGTCTGCAACTACGGCGCGCCGCCGGAGCTGGTCGTCCTCGCCGAGGACGCCTTGAGCGCCGCGCGCCGCGCACGCCGCAGCAAGGTCTACACCGACATGACGCCGGCCGACGTGGTGAACGCGATCGCCGGCGGGCTGGGCCTGACGCCGTCCGTGACCGGACTCACCTCGGCGCCAGGCACCTGGGCCCAGCTGGACGAGACCGACCTCGGTTTCCTGCGCCGGCTGCTCGCGCGCTTCGACGCCGATCTGCAGGTCGTCGGCACGCAGCTGCAGGTCACGCCGCGCAAGGACGTGCAGCGCGGCACCATCGATCTGACGCTCTACAGCCAGCTCGCGCGCGTGCGCATCACCGCGGACCTTGCCGATCAGCCCACCGCCGTGAGCGTGGCGGGCTGGAACGCGAAGGACGGCTCCGCGGTGAAGGGCGAAGCCGGCACCGTCGCCAACGCGGGTCCCGGCCAGGGCCGCAACGGCGTCGCGTGGGCGGGCGAGGTCTTCGGCGATCGCAACGAGCACCTCGCCGCGCCGGCGGTCTACAGCACCGACGAGGCGCGTGCGGTGGCGGAGGCGGCGCTCGACCAGCGCGCCCGCCGCTTCGTCCGCGCCGAGGGCGTGTCCGAGGGCAACGCGCAACTGCGCGTCGGCAGCTGCGTGCGACTGACCGGCGTCTCGCCGCAGTTCGACAACACCTACTACGTCGTGCGCGCCTGCCACCTCTTCGACATGAAGCAGGGCTACCGCACCGAGTTCAGCGCGGAATGCGCCTTCCTCGGGGCCTGAAGCCGCACGGGACAACCAAGGCGATCTCATGCAACGCGACCTGCCCTCCTCCCTGTCGTCCGCCCTGCCCTTCGGCGGCCCGCTGCCCTGGGCCGCGGGCGCACAGCTGGCCAGGGTCAGCTCGATCGACGACCCCGAGCGGCTCAACCGCGTGCAGGTCCGGCTGCTCGCCTTCGACGACACCACCGGCCAGGACGCCGCGATGTGGGCCCGCGTGGTCGCGCCCTTCGCCGGCGACGACCGCGGCACCTTCTTCGTCCCCGACGTGGACGACGAGGTGCTGGTGGTCTTCGCGCAGGGCGACCCGCGCCATCCGCTGGTCCTGGGCGGCCTGTGGAACGGCAGCGCCGCCGCACCGGCCGACATCGAGAGCGGCGGCCTCAACCGCTACAAGCGCATCAAGTCGAAGAACGGCATCGTCGTCACGCTGGACGACCAGAGCGGCCAGGAGACGCTGACGCTGGAGACTCCTGGCGGCTGCAGCCTGACGCTCAAGGACGGTCCCGGCACGGTGACGCTCGAGGACAGCAACGGCAACAGCATCGAACTGGCGACCTCCGGCATCACCGTGAAGGCCGCCGCCCAGGTCACGGTGCAGGCCAGCCAGGTCACCGTCAGCGCCGGCATGGTGAAGGTCGACGCGGTGATGGCGGACTTCACCGGCATCGTGAAGTGCGCGGTGCTGCAGACCAACGCCGTCATCAGCGCCAGCTACACGCCGGGCGCCGGCAACGTCTGGTGAGGGAACGGACCATGAACCATCCGCACCATCCCGTCGTCGTCAGCGCACCGCGCGGCCTCGCCCGCAGCCTGCAGCCCTGGCTGCTGCAACGCAGCGACGACGATTTCATTCCCGCCACGCTGGACGACCTGCGCGGCGCCGGTGGTTCCAGCGGCTCCGGCTCCGGCTCCGGCTCTGGTTCTGGTTCTGGCTCTGGCGGAACGAGCGGCCTCGCGCGGCTGCGCGATCTGCGCGCGCGGGCCACCAACAAGAACGGCACGCTCAAGCTCTTCCAGCCGATCCAGCGGCAGTTCCACCTCGCGCTGGTCGAGGCCTGGTGCGACATGCCCGGCGAGCCGCGCGTCGATCCCGCCAAGATCGAATCCGCAGGGCTGGTCCTGCGGCGCCTCGGCGCCGGCGGACAGCCCGAGGGCTGGATGAAGTCCAACGGACGCATCCGCGGCTGGGTGCCGATGTCGCGTGTCGGCGGACCGGACGCGGATCCCGTTCCGACGCAACGCGCGCAGCGCGATCTCACCGGCGTCGCCGACATCGACCGCCAGCTCGTCGCCTTCTCGCGCGAGCGGCCCGACACCGCGCTCGAAGAACAGTCCATCCCGCTGTACCTCGCCCCGCCGGACGTCTGCGCCGATGCCGGCCAGACGCTGTACTACGGCCTGGTGCCGACCGTCAGCAGCGAGATCAGCGAGACCGACGCGAGCTTCGGATCGGCACAAGGATTCGACTTCGGTCCGTCGTCATCGGCCTTCCGGCTGCATCTGGTGCAGGCGCTGCGCGGCGAGGCGATGACGCTGCCCAAGGTCGGCGAGTCGGTGAGCCGCGGCTGGCTCGAAGAGAGCGAACAGCCCTCCCCCAACTCCAACCTCGTCCGTTTCATCCTGATGCTGCGCCAGCTCGCGGGCGAGTTCGACGCGTTCGGCCCGACCGGTGGCCCGATCCTGCAGGCGCTGCATTCCTTGCAACTGCCGCTGGTGCGCCGCAATGGCGAATGGCCGCAGCGCACCGTGCGCGCGGACGAGTTCCTGACGCGAGCGCACACGCTGATCCTGATGCAGGGCAGCGTGCCCGGCTCGGTGGAGATGCCCGAGACCTGGCCCGCGATGAACGCCGGCCAGACGCAGCAGCTGCTGGGCGCGATGCACGCCGCGATGCGCGCGCGCTTCGCCGCGATGAAGGCCAAGACCGGCCGCTTCGACGAGCCCGACGCGCGTTACCAGCTGCGCGCCTTCATCCGCCTGAAGGCCGACGGCCCCTGCCCGTCGCGCGTGATCTGGAGCGCCCCGAGCGATCCCTTCGTGATCGCCGCCTGGTACGAGGGCGCGGGCGCGCCGCCGGTGCAGATCGCCCTGCCCGATCCGGCCGACAGGCAGCTGCTGGCCGCGCTCAAGCCCAACGTGGCCTTCGTCGTCCCGCCGTCGCTGCAGAGCGTGCTGATGGGTTCGGCCAAGGACCTGATCGACGGCAAGAAGCCGCCGCCCGCGAGCCCCGCGCTGACGTGGATCTGCGGCTTCAACATCCCGATCATCACGATCTGCGCCTTCCTGGTGTTGAACATCTTCCTGTCGCTGTTCAACCTGTTCTTCGGCTGGCTCTTCGCGATGAAGATCTGCCTGCCGTTCCCCAAGATCCCGCCGCAGGAGTGACGCGATGACCTCCGCACTCATCGGCTGGCCGCTGCTGCCGCTCCCGGGCGACGACGGCGGCCTGGCCTGGCCCGACCTGGCGCGCAGCGTGCGCGACGGCTTGCGCCTGATCCTCAGCACCCGCCCCGGCGAACAGCTGATGCGGCCGGAGTTTGGCGGCGGCCTGGACCGCCTGCTGCACCAGCCCAACACGATCGCGACGCGGCGCGAGATGCGCGACCTGGTGCGGGACTCGCTGGCGCGCTGGGAGCGCCGCATCCTGCTCGACGCGGTCGAGGTCTGGGAAGTGCCGGGCGCGCCCGGGCAGGTGCGGGTGGAGATCGCCTACCGGCTCGCGCGCACCGGCGAGCCCGGCGCGATGAACGTCACCGTGGACCTGGAGGGCTGACGCCATGGCTATCCTGCCCCCCTCGCTCGACGACCGCCGCTTCGACGACCTGGTGGAGGAGCTGCTCGCCCGCATCCCGGCGCACACGCCGGAGTGGACGAACCCGCGCCTGGGCGATCCCGGCCGCACGCTGATCGAGCTGTTCGCGTGGCTGGGCGACGCGCTGCTGTACCGCGCCAACCTGATCCCCGAACGGCAGCGGCTGGTCTTCCTCAAGCTGCTGGGACTGGGCCTGCGGCCCGCATCGCCGGCGCGCGGCATCGTGAGCCTGGCCTTCGCGAAGGACACCGAGCGCGGCGCACACACGCTGGTGCCCGGCGGCACGCTGAAGGCGGCGATGCCCTTCGAGACGCTGTCGGAGACGACCGTGCTGCCCATCACCGGCGAGGCCTACATCAAGCGCCGGCTGAGCAGCACCGAGACCGCGCGGCGCAGCGACGTGCTGCAGGGGTTGGCCCGCATCCATCGGCTCAGCGGCACCTTGAAGGCCTACGAGACGACGCCGGTGTTCGCGCAGGGTCGCGCGGTGCCGGAGGGCGTCGACGTCTTCGCGCAGAGCGCCGACCGCGCGCTGTGGATCGCGCTGCTCGCGCCCAAGGCGCCGCAGGCCGATCAGCAGGAGGCCGTCAACGAGGCGGTGAAATCCGCGCTCGGCGGCGGCGACGCGGGGCTGCCGCCGCTGCTGTCCATGGGCATCGTGCCGGCGTTGAAGGCCCCGGCGCTGTTCGAGGACGTCACCGCGCCGACGCCGATCCCGGTGCTGTGGGAGATCACCACCCGCGGCCGCACCGACTTCGACACCGACTACCTGACGCTGCCGGTCCAGCCGGGCACCGACACCAGCAACGGCCTGTCGCGCGCCGGCACGCTGCGCCTGCAGATGCCCGACGAGCGCCAGATCTGGGCACCGAAGAACGACGTCGGTCTGAATCCGCAGGCCGGCGTCGGCGACGCGCCGCCGCGGCTCGACGATCCGGAGCGTGCGGACCGGCTCGTGGCGTGGCTGCGGCTGCGGCCGCAGCCGGGTCTCGCCGGCGCCTCGTCCCCGACCTCGTCGGCCCTGTCGGCCTCGTCAGGCAGCTCGGCTTCCGCAGCGTTCACGGCATCGTCGGCGGCCACGGGCGCATCGGCCCTCGCCGCCTCGGTCCAGCATCTTGCGCTCGCGTGGATCGGCGTCAACGCCATCGAGATCGACCAGCGCGCCACCGTCACCGGCCGCGTGCTCGGCACCTCCACCGGCGCGGCCGATCAGCAGTTCCCGCTGCCGATGAGCGGCGTCGACCCGACCACGCTGCGGATCGAGGTCGAAGCCCCCGGACGCGGCTATCAGCCCTGGACGCGCGTGGACGACCTGGGCGCGATCAGCGCCGACCCGGACGTCGCGCGCGATGCGACGGCGTATGAGATCGACGCCGAAGCCGGCACGTTGAAGATCGGCGACGGCCTGCGCGGCAAGGTGCCGGAGTCCGGCATGCGCGTGCGGCTCGCGCTGGGCCGCTTCGGCGGCGGACGCGCGGGCAACCTGCCGCCGGAGTCGCTGACCGAGCTGAGCGCACGCCGCATCGACGGCCAGCCCGCGCCGCCGATCAAGGTGCTGCAACCGCTGGCGCTGACCGGCGGCGAGGACGCGGAGACGCTGGCCGGCGCCGAGCGCCGCATCCCTGCGCGCCTGCGCCATCGCGACCGCGCGGTCACCGAGGAGGACTATCGCCGCCTCGCGTTCGAGGCGCCGGCGGTCGATGTCGGCCGCGTCGAGGTACTGCCGCGCTTCAAGCCGCGCGACCGGCGCTTCAACGTGCCCGGCGTCGTCAGCGTGATGGCCCTGCCCGCCGCAGCGCTGGCGCCCGCGCCGAACCCGAGGCCCGATCGTCCCTTCATCGAACGGTTGCACGCCCACCTGTCGGTGCGCACGCCGCTGGCGACCGAGCTCTACGTGATCGGCTGCGACTACGTGGCCGTCGGCATCTCCGTCGCGGTCGCGATCCGCGACGGGTATGCGCGGGACCAGGTCCTGCTCGACGTGCGCGAGTCGCTGCGTCGTCTGCTGTGGCCGCTGGCGCCGGGCGGACTCGACGGCCAGGGCTGGCCGCTCGGCCGATCGGTGCGCAGCCGTGAACTGGAGGTCGAGGTCTCGCGGGTGGCGGGCGTCGACGAGCTGCGCGGCCTGCGCCTGTTCCGCCAGGCCGGCACCGAGTGGCAGCCGCTGCCCGCCATCGCCGCCGACGGCGCGCAGATCCTCGCGCTGCAGCCGTGGCAGTTGCCCGAGCTGCTGTCGGTAGTCGCCATCGAAGGCAACGCCGCGCCGACCGACCTGCGCGCCCTGCCCAACCCCTTCGCCGATGCGGACGCCGTCGCGGTGCCGGTCGTGCCGGAGCTGTGCTGATGGACGCCAACGGCCTGCGCTTCTGGCTGCTCGGCGACGCCGCGCACTTCCCGGCCGTCGAGCACGCGGTGTGGGACGGCGGCTGCCGCCGGCTGCGCCTCGCGTCCGAACGCACGCTGGCGTCGGCGATGTCGCCCGCCGACGCGTTCGCCGCGGCCCAGTCGGCGCTGGAGCGCGTGCCGCGCGCGATCGATTCGCTGGAGTGCGTTGCGCGCTGGGACGCGGCGACGACCAGCGTGGTCGTGAAGAGCGTGCTGCCCGGCGAGGCCACGCTGCTGGCGCTGGACGAGACGCCGACGGACCTCTGCGCCGCGCCGGACGGCGTGCTCTACCTCGCGCTGCCGAACGCCGCGACGCCGACCGTGCGGATGCACGACCTGCGCGGTCGGTGGAACGACGTGAACGTGTCGCTGGACGGCTTCGTCCCCTGGCGGCTCGCACCGGCGGCGGACGGCGGCGTGTGGGCGCTGGAGCGCGCCACCGGACGCATCGCGCGGCTGACGGGCCGGCCGATGCGCACCGAGACACCGCAGCCCGACGACTACGACCCGCGCGTGTTCCGCCCCGATCCCGAGAACGGCTGCGCGCCGCGGCTCGCGCTGCTCGGCCCGGCGCCGCTCGATGCGGCCGAGACGCCGGTCGCCATCGCCGGCGGACCGGACGGGGCGCTCGCGCTGCTGAGCTGGACCGGCGGCATCGGCACCGCGCGCGTGCGTCGGTGGATCGCCGACGAGCGCCGCTTCGCGCCGCCACAGACGCTGATCGGCGCGACCTATGCATATGCCGTCGCGTGGCTCGCACCGGACCGCGTCGCGGTGCGCGTGCCCGGCCGTCGCGACGCGCCAGCGTTCGACCTGGGCGCCACCGGCGCCGGTGCATCGAGCGGATCGGTCGGCTCCGGTGGTGGCTCCGGTGGCGGAGCGTTCACACCGCTGCGCGAGCTGATGCCGCTCGGCGACGTCTACCCGCTGGCGCTCGATGCGGTCGAAGGTCCGTTCGCCAACGGCGCCGCGCAGCCGCCGCACTATCCGGCCGGCGCTGCGAGCGCGGAGCCGCTGCATGCGCTGTCGCTGCGACAGCTCGCGCGGCGCGGCGAGGCGCGCCATTACGCCGACAGTCCTTCGGGCCTCGTCGCCCGGATGATCGACAGCGGCGACGGCGGCACCGTCTGGCATCGCCTCTTCGCCGAAGCCGCCCTGCCCGCCCACACCGGCTTCGTCGCCTGGCTCGCCGCGACCGAGACCCCCGTGCCGCCGGCCGACGACGACCGGCTCGCCTGGCATCCGCACGGCTTCGGCGAGGACATCGCCGAGCTCGACGACGCGATGCGCGCGCCGCAGGTGCCGCTCGCCGTGTGGGAGCCCACCGCCAGCGAGCTGCCGCATCACCCCGGCCTGCTCGGCGGCGAGCGCGAGGTCGGCGTGCGCGGCCTGTTCTCGGTGCTGGTGCAGAACGCGCGGCAGCGCGTGCGCACGCTGTCGGGCCGTTACCTCTGGCTGCGGCTGGTGCTGCACGGCGACACCCGCGCCACGCCCGAGATCGCCGCGCTGCGCGTCTGGGGCAGCCGCTTCTCCTATGCCGAGCGCTACCTGCCGCGGCTCTATCGCGAGTCGCTGTTCGGCGCCGCCGCGCAGGCGCCGGGCGAACGCGTCGGCCAGATCGACACGAGCTTCGTGGCGGCCCTCGATGCCGGCGGCGCGCCCGACGATGCGCTGCGCGCGCGGCTGCGGCTGGAGCAGGTGACGCTCGGCGACCGCGCGTCGATCGAGGTCGAGCACGCCGGCGACGCCTGGCTGCTGAACGACGCCAACCGCGCGTGGCGGCTCCGGCTGGAGGCCGACGCCATCGCCGTCTACCGTCCGCGCGCCACGCCGGCCGACTTCAACGCGCGGATGCTGGCCAGCTTCGAAGGCGTGCTCACGCGCCTCGAAGACCAGGTCGCCGCGGCGCATCTGCTCACCGATCCCAACGTCGTCGCCGACGCGCAGCTCGACTGGCTGGGCAGCTGGATCGGCATCGCCTTCGACCCCGTGCTGCCGGCCGCGCGCCGTCGCGACTGGCTGCGCGCGGCGCCCGACCTCGCGCGCTGGCACGGCACGCGCATGGGCCTGCGGCTGGCGCTGGACATCGCCACCGACGGCGCGGTGCGCGGCGGCGAGGTCATCGTCCTCGAGGACTTCCGGCTGCGGCGCATCCTCGCCACGCTGCTCGGCGTGGACCTGAGCGATGAGCACGACCCGCTGCTGCCGGGGTTGCAGGTCAGCGGCAACTCGGTCGTCGGCGACACGCTGGTGATCGGCGATCGCGAGCGCGGCGAGTTGATGGCACTGCTGGACCTGGGTACTTCCACCGCCGCTGGCCCTCACCCCCGCCCTCTCCCGCAAGCGGGAGAGGGAGCAAGAGAGCCTCAGCACTTCGATGCGGCGAGCGGCCTCGGTGCGGCGAGCGGCCTCGGTGCGGCGAGCGGCTTCGATGCGGTGAGCGGCTTCGATGCGGCGATCGACTTCGACGCCCGCCTCGCCTTCCGCGCGACGGTGCTGGTGCACCAGTCGGTGGAACCGCAGGACCTCGCGCTGATCCGGCGCATCGCGCAGCTCGAATCGCCGGCGCATGTGGAGACGCGCGTCGTGTCCGCGACCTGGCCGCTGATGGTGGGCATCGCCGCGCTGGTCGGCGTGGACACCTACCTCGGTCCGCCGCGACTGCCGCGGCCGGTGCGGGTGGAGCGCAGCGGCCTGGGCATGGGCGACTACCTGATCGGCGCCGCCGTGCTCGATCCGCGCCTGTCCGGCGCGCCGCCGGTGAGCGCCCCGCCGCCGCAGGCCGATGCCGGGCTCGACGCCGTGGCGGCGGCAGGCGCCAGCTTCATCCTCGACGCCCGCGGCTCGCGCGCGGCGTCGGGCCGACAGATCACCGAGTACCGCTGGCGCCTGTTGCCGCCGACGGATGTTTGACCCTGCAGGAGAGTGGCCATGGCCGAATTCGTTCCCGGCACCGACATCAGCACCGACGCGCCGACCATCGAGGTCACCGTCAATCCCGACAAGCCGCTGCCGATGGGCCGGCAGACCTTCCGGCTCGTCGTCATCGACGACGCCGGCAACGCGTCCAAGCCCGACGAGGTAACCATCATCGTCGCCGACCAGGACGCGCCGACGGCGGTGATCCGCGGGCCGCGCATCGCGTCCTTCGGCAAGAGCTTCGAGCTGGACGGGTCCGCGTCCTTCGACGTCGGCGGCGGCAAGGTCGTCAAGTACGTCTGGACCTACCTGGGTCCGGTGACCTGAGCGGAGCCGCGCGATGGCGAAGTTCGCGATCGGCAAGCCCGTGACGACGGAGACCTCCACGGTCGACGTCGACGCGGGCCTGGCCGTGGGCGCGCACCGCTTCAGCCTCGCGGTCGTCAACGCCGCCGGGCTGCCCAGCCGCGTCGCCGACGAGGTCGTCGTGCAGGTGACCCAGTCGCGGGTGGTGCTGCCGCCCATCGCGCCGGCACCGGCACCTCCGGTGCGGCCGTTGAATCCGCGGCTGCCGCTGGAGCCGGTCCCGCCGCCGCCGCCGATCGAACCGCTGCGGCCCGCGCTGCCCGCGCAGCCCTCGCTGCCGGTGAAGCCGCAGCCGCCGAAGCCGGTTGAACCGGACAAGCCAGACAAACCCAAGCGACCGCCATCCCCACGCACGTCGAGGAGACCCTCATGAGCATCCAGGCGACCAACGCCGATCCGCTGGTGGCGCAGCCGCGCGCGGACCGCCTCGCCTACGCCACCGGCATGCTGCTGGACGCGCAGGACTTCAGCGACGAGCAGACCTACCACCGCGGCCGCCTCGCGCGGGCGCTGGCCTTCGTGGCCGGGCCCGGCACGATGGCGGGCCTGGAGGTGCGGCATGTGCCGGGCTCGGTCACGCAGGTCGAGGAGATCAGCGTCCAGCCCGGCGTCGCCGTGGACCGGCTCGGCCGCCTGGTCGAGCTGCCGCGCGACGCCTGCCTGCGCCTGCCGCGCTGGTACGACGCGCAACGGCTGGCCGTCACCGGCGACGGCACGCCCACCGGCAACGTCCCCGGCAGCGCGCTGACGCAGGCGGCGTACACCGATCTCGCGCGCTTCGCCTCGCCGCGGATGATCGCGTCCGGCGTCGCGCTGCCGGCGCTGGCGGTCGTGGCCGATGTGTTCCTGCGCTTCGCGGCCTGCGCGCGCGGACTGACGCCGAGCTTCGCGCAAGGTCCGTTCGACGCGCTCAACGCGGTGTCCATCTCGCGGCTGCGCGACGCCTACGAGCTGCTGCTGATTCCGCGTGCGGGGCTCGACGACGCCTATAGCGGCCTGCCGCTGCCGCCGGCCGATCCGGCGGCGGGCGATCCCGAGGCGACGCCAGCCGCGCGCCGCGACGCGCTGCAGGACGCCGTGCTGCACGGCTGGGCCGGCAGCGGACAGGCGAGCGTCGACGGCGCGCTCGCGCCGGCGCCCGAGCACCCGCGCGGCCTGGATCCGAGCGCGGTTTTCCTCGCCCGCGTCTTCATCCCGGTCGACACCGCGACGCCGCCCGCGCGCATCGCGGAACTGCCGCTGGTGGACAACTGGGGGCGGCGCTTCCTGCCGCCGTCCGCGCTGTTCGCGCAATGGGCCGGGCTGTAGCAAGCCCTGACCCCGAAGCCACGGCCATCGCATCCCGACCGCATCCCAAGCGCAGCAACGAGCCACAACGAGCCACAACGAGCCGCACCGAGTCTTCAAGGAGTCCGACATGGCGATCAATCTCACCCTCGGCGCCGCCCGCGTGCGCATCGATCCCGTCGAGGCGCCGACGTTGCGCAACCGCGGCGTGCTGGTCGAGGATCCGCGGCGCCAGCGTCCGCGCTACTTCGACGGCCGATTCCTGGCGGCCCGCGACCTGATCCGCGATCAGCAGTACTTCCTGACGCGCGAGGCCGACCTGGGCCGAGCCGCCGGCAGCGGCGTCGCGCACGGGTTGTCGGTGTCAGAAGGCGCAACGCCGCAGACAGTGCGCATCGCCGCCGGCGAGGGCCTGACCGGCGCCGGCGAGCTGGTGCTGCTGCCGCGCTCCCTGACCATCGACCTGGCCGACATCCCGCAGACCGAGCAGCTGTCGGCGCGCTTCGGCCTGTCGCGCCTGCCGGCGGCGCCGCTGCGCAGCCGCACCGGCCTGTTCGTGCTGGGCCTGCGGCCGGTGGAGTTCACCGCCAATCCGATCGGCGCCTATCCCACGACGCTGACCGGCGCGCGCACCGTCGAGGACGGCGACGTGATCGAAGCCACCGCGGTGGTGCTGATCCCCTGGCAGGACGACGGCGCCGCCGACGCGCTCGACGCGCGCCGCGGCTCCGCGGCGCGGACCATCTTCACGCAGCCCACCGCGCCGGGCTGGTCGGCCAACGTGCTGCCGGTCGCGATGCTGGCGCTGCAGTCCAACTCGCTGGTCTGGATCGACGAGGCGATGGTGCGGCGCGAGCTCGGCGCCGATCGCGGCGACCTGCCCGGCCTGGGCTTCGCGCCGCGCGGGCTGCGTCTCGCGCACCTGATGCAGCATCAGAACCACCTGGCCGACGTCGTCGCGCAGTTCCACGGCCGCAGCTTCCCCGCGGCCACGCAGTTCCCCGCGCTGCCGCCGGCCGGCCCGCTGCCGGCGGGCATCATCGACACGGCCGACTTCACGCAGCGCTACTTCCCTTCCGAGGTCGACGTCGACTTCTCGATCATTCCCGAGGACGAACTGCCCGCGCTGGTCGAAGAGGCGCTCGCGCTGCCGCCCATCGACTTCCTCGCCCCGCAGGCGGCCCTGGACCTGACGGCGGTGCTGGTGCTCGCGCCGGTACCGCGCGCTGACTTCGCCGCCGTGCGCGCGAAGCTCACCACGGTGTCGCGGCCGCTCAAGGCCGCGGCGCCCAACCTCGTCGCGCAACGCAAGCCGCTGGAGATCCTGACCCGCCTGCGCATTCCGCTGCCGCTGCGGCCTGTCGACGTCTCCAACCCGTCCGACGCCGAATGGGCGCGGCTGGCGAAGCTCGACTCGCTGTGGTTCGTGCGACGCCGCAACCTCGCCTACCGCGACGACCTGGTCGGCAAGCCGATCGCCGTCGCGGGCGGCTCCGATGTCGTGGTGGAACGCGCCATCACCGCGCGCATCGCGGAGCTCGGCCTGACGCCCGCGCTCGACAAGGTGCTGGCGGCGTCCAGCGCCCGCGCCGCCTCCAGCGTGATGTCGCTGCTGGCCTCGCCGCGCATCGCGGCCTCGCCCGCGCTCACGGCGGCGGCACTCGGTGCGCTCAACGCCAAGCCGGCGGACAACAACGCCAACGATCGCGCCGACGATGGCGCCGGAGCACGCGCTGCGGGGATCGACCATGCGCGCGTGCTGCAGATCGGCGCGGAGCTCGCCGACGGCGCCGTCGGCAACGGTCTCGAGAAGCTCGAACGCCACGCCGGCGACGCGGTCACGCGCACCGCGCTGGTCAGCCTGGCGAGCAACGACAACTGGCGCAAGCTCGACACCGCCGCCAGCAGCGCCGAAGGCACGAAGCTCGATCAACTGAGCGCGCGCCTCACGCGCGTGCCGGGCTCGCCGGCCACGCCCGCGCCGATGCCGACGCCAGCTCCGGTCGTTGCCGATCCCGCACCAAAGGTCGCTCCTGCGGCCAAGGCCCCGGCGAAGTCCACGGGACGCGCGGCCGCAAAGACAGCGACGACAGCGACGAAAGCAGCGGCCGCCGCGAAAGCGCCGGCGGCGATGAAGCCTCCCGCCAAGACAGCCGCGACGAAGACGACTGCGGCGAAGAAGACCGCAGCAAAAGCAAGCGCGGCAAAGACAACCGCCGCGACCAAGCGCCCGCCGCAAACCTGAGCCCCCGCGCCGTGGAGACCCATCGTGAGCACCACTCCCATCCGCGATCCGCTGGCCGGTGAGCGCGTCGTCGGGCTGTCGCCCGGCAGCGCGATCGAGGCCGCCGCCGACTGGCGCCGACGTCCCAACGTCTTCCCGGGCCGTGCGCTCACCGCGGGCGCGCTGACGCAGTGGCAGGCCTGGCAGGCCGGCCATCTCGCCACCCGCGGCCAGGACTGGACCGCCGGCATCGTCGCGGGACTCGAGGTCCGGGCGGGTCCCGTGGTCCCGCCTCCGCCGCCACCGCCGCCGGAACCGGTCCCTCCCGCGCCGACCGGCTTCCACGCGGTGGAACTGGAGATCACGCGCGGCCTCGGCCTGGCCTGCAGCGGCGAGGACCTCGTCCTCAACCAACCGCTGCGCTGCGTGCTGGCAGAAGTGCCGGTGGTCGCGCCGCCCGGATTCTTCGTGGACGGCAGCGGCGTCGAGCCCGGCACCGAAGGCGCGCCGGCCACGCTGCGTGCGCGGAAGATCGGTGCCTCTCTGGGTGAGCTGGAAGCCGCGTCGCTGGCGACCTTGCCGGCGATCGGCGTGCTGGTGCTGCAGCCGGTGACGGCGGACCGGTCGAGCGCCGATCCCATGGATCCCTGCGAGCGCGGCGCCTGCGACGAGGGCACCTACGGCGACGCCGCCGCCTTCGAGGACTGGCGCCTGGGCGACGGCGCGCGGCTGCTCTGGTACGTGTGGCCGGGCGAGTGGCGCGGCCTGCCGGCGGTGCCCGACGTGCAGCTGCGCAACGCGCTGGCCTGGACCGTGTTCCAGGCCGAGGACGCGCTGCCCGAAGGCGAGGTGCTGCCCTGGGAGGAATGGGGCCTGCCGATCGCGCTCGTCGCGCTCGACGGCGTCGCGCGTCAGCCGCTGTGGCTGGACCGTGCCAGCGTCGTGCGCCGCGGCGGCCAGGGCCGCGATTCGCGACTGGCCTTCGCGGACGGCGCGCTGATCGCCGGCTCCCGCAAGCCGGCGCTCTGGCAGGCGCGCATCGAGCAGTTGGCCGAGCAGGTCGCCGCCGCCGGCGAACCCGCACCGCTGCCCGAGACGCTCAACGACGCCTTCGGCCGCTTCCTGCCGCCGGTGGGCCTGCTGCCGCGCAACGCCTTCGATCCGAAGACGCTCAAGAGCGGCTTCTTCCCCGTCGGCTTCGACCTCGACGCGGTGCCGGTGCCGGTGGAACAGCTCGACCTCGCCGTGCGCGCGAGCGCGCCGCTGGCGCCGCTCTCGGTCGCCGCGCCGGAGGCGGTGCGCCTGCTCGTGCCGGTGCCGTTGGGCTCGTGGGAGCCTCGGCTGCTGCACAAGGAGATCGTCGATCCGCTGTTCCAGCAGACGCTCGACGAGAACCTGCTGCGCCGTTCCCGCACGCTGGGACTGCGCCAGGGCCTGCGCAACAAGGCCGCGATGCTGTCGCACGCGCTCGACGGCACCTCGCCTGTCGTGCCCTCGTTCAAGGACGATGCGGACGCGGTCGAGAACGAGTCGCTCAGCCCCTGGGGCGAGCCTCCGCCGGGTGGCGGCCATCGCAGCGACGTGCGCGCCGGCCTCCATCAGCATTTCTTCGACGGCGCCACGCCGCCCTTCGTGGTCCAGACCGGCGAGTCGCTGTTCTGCTGGGTCTGCCTGGACCCGGACCATCCGCCGCGCACGCTGATGCTGCAGTGGCACACCGAAGGCAACTGGGACCACCGCGCCTACTGGGGCGAGGACCTGATCGGCTGGGGCTCGCCGGCGGGATCGGCCGCGCACTACCGCGTCGGCGACCTGCCGACGCCGGGGCAGTGGGTGATGCTCACGGTGCCCGCCTCCGCGCTGGGCCTCGCGACCAAATCCCTCGACGGCATGGCCTTCGCGCTCTTCGACGGCCGCGCCGCCTACGGTCTCACCGGCGCGCGCACGCCGCAGGTCTGGCGCAAGTGGTTCTGCAACTTCCTGCCGCCGGGCGCGCGCGTGCAGGGCGACGAGCACTGGGACCTGCTCACCGCCAACGACCTGTGGACGCCGTTCGAGCCGCATGACGGCGTGGTGCCCAGCCTGCCGGAGCTGGAGTCGCAGGACGGCGGCGACATCCTCAATCCGGGCCAGGGATCGGCGTCGGCGCTGGCGGTGCCGACCAGCGGCTTCAACCTCGCCTACCCGCCGACCTCGGGCTGGCGCGGGCACACGCTGATGAACAAGGACGGCTCGCCGATTACCGTCATCGAGAAAGGCGCCGCCGACGCGATCACGACCTGGCTCTACCTCGACGAGCTGAACCCGCCGCGCTCCCTGTGGATCGGCGTCTACGGGCGCGGGCTGCGGGCGGACAACACGCCGAATTCCACCCTCCAGCTGAAGTTCGCGTATTGGGGCGAGAACCGCTTCGCCGAGCTGCGCAAGGCGATCCCCGGCACCGAATCGCTGCAGGCGCAGTCGGTGCGCGGCGGTCCGCTGCCGCGTTCGGGCGGCTGGGTCGAGCTGCCGCTGGTCGTGCCCGACAGCAACATCGTCGGCGAAGGCGGCGCGCGCATGTCGGTGTTCGGCATCGTCATCATGGCCTTCGACGGCACGCTGGCCTTCAGCGACCTGCGCCGCAAGCCGGCCGCGGCCGGCGCGCTGCCGGAGCTGATGTGGCCCAAGCAGGTCAGCGACGATCCGAGGCCGACCACGGTGCCGGCCTACACCGCGCTGCTCAACGCACCGCTGCAGCCGCAGCACAACCTCGGCGTTCTGACGCCAACGCCGTCCTCGCGCATCGGCACGGTGCGCGTGTACACCGAGCTGGTCGCCGATCCGCTGATCCAGCGGCTGTCGGGCCACGAGCAGTCGCAACTGCTGCTGCGCGGGCTGGACGGCTTCGCCGACTACCTGCGCACGCGCATCGACCGCGCGGACGACATCACCGACTTCGGCTTCGCCCACATGCAGGTGGACATGCACCGCATCCGCCAGCTGACGATGAGCGCCAGCGACGCGGGGCGGCTCGCCGTGTCGCCCACGCTGGCGGCGCTGGCGACCAGCGAGAGCGCGCTGGTCGTGCAGCAGCAGATCCAGGAGTACATCGGCCGGGTCAAGGCGACGGCCACCGCGCCGCCGCCCTCCAGCGTGCCGAAGGGGACGGCGGGCATCGCCGCGGCGGCAGGGTTCAGCGTCAACGCCTCGGCGACGGCGGCCGCCATCAACGCAGCGGCCAACGAGCGCGTGGCGACGATGGCGCAGTCGGGCGCCGGTCTCAATGCCGGCGCCAGCGCGGCCTTCAACGCTGGCGTCAATGCGGGTCTGAACGCCAACCTCAACGCCAAGGCCGCGGCCCAGATCAACGTCCGCGCCGACGCCCGGTCGTTCGCCTCCGAGGCCGTGCTGATCCGCCCCCCGAAGGCGCCGCCGCCCATCATCTACGCCAACCCGGTGGTGGGTCTGTCGGAGATCCGCACCACCGCGATCGCCGAGCGCCTGAAGAATCCGCCCTCGCCCGAGGCGCGCAACTACGCGCTGGCCAACCGGCAGCGCACGGTGATGTCGCTGCTCGGCCTGCTGGAAGCCTTCAGCGCCGAGGACAGCGGCGAGCTGCCCGCGCTGTTCCAGGACTTCCAGATCCCGGGGCTCGCGAACGATCCCTTCCTCGTCGGCGCGAATGCGCAGCAACGGCCGCTGACGGACTTCCGCAACAACGCGACGCTGCAGGCCGCGCTGGCCAAGCCGCCGACGGGATCGGACGCGGCGCTGGACGAGGCCACGCTGTTCACGCAGGCGGTGAGCCTGTCCGACATCACGATCTCCATCCTGCGCCAGCTGGAAGCGCGGCTGACGGTGTACCGCGACGCGCTCAACCGTTGCGACAGCGCGCTGGAGACGCTGCGCGGCGAGATCGACACGATGACGGCGCGGCTGTCGCAGGTCGGCGACGCACTGGCCGAGGCGCGGCACGACGTGAGCGTCGCGCGCGCGCTGCTGGCCGAGGAGACCGAGCGCGTCGACGGCATCAACACGCGCCGCGCGAAGGTCCTGGCGGAGGAAGTGAAGTTCATCGCCTTCATCCGCCCGCGGGAGGCCGACAACCTGCTGGCCGCGCCGACGCGCGCGGTCGATCCGGGGCTGGTCGATCCCGCGGTGCCCGCCTGCCTGCGCGACCATCCCGATGCGCCCGACGAGCTGCTGGACATGCTGCGCGTGGTGCGCGAGGCGCCGGCCAGCTGGTTCGTGCGCGCGCCGCCGCTGCTGCACCGCCTGGACAAGGTCGACCACCTGGTGCGGCTGGTCGGCAGCGCGCAGGCGCGCGCCGTGGCGGGCCTCGCGGCGCCGATGCTGGCGGTGCAGACGATTTCTGCCAGCACCAAGGTCGCGACCGGCATCGTGCAGGTGGCCACGCGGCAGGCCGAGGCGCTGGCGCCACGCATCGCGACGCTGCGCACGCTCGACCTCAACGCGCTGAAGGTGGCGACCTGGCAGGGCGTGCGGCAGCAGGCCGAGCAGGTGTTGAGCTTCGGCGACCTGGCCGAGGGCGGCCACGGCCGCGCGGACGTGTCGCACGAGGCCGCGGCGGAGCTGGACCGCATCCGCGCCGTCACCGCCTGCCTGCACGCGGAGTTCAGCGGCGTGCTGCCGGTGATCCGGCTGCAATGGGCGGAGATGCTGTCGGAGTTCGACGCCGCGCCGAATCTGCGCAACCTCGCCAGCCTGCCGCGCTGGGGCGAGATCGCGTACCTGGACCGGCGGCGGATGCAGTCCTACGTGGACTGGCTGTTCGCGCAGATCGAGCCCGGACAGCCGACGGCGGTCGCGCTGGTCAACGACGTGGTGCGCATGGCGCTGCTGCTCGCCAGCCACGCGCCGGTGGACCGCATCGTGCAGGGGCGGATGGCGCGGCCCACGCCGGGCGTGATCCCGGGCACGCGCATCCCGCTGACGGTGCTGGACACGAGCAAGCTGCGCGTCGGCATGCAGGCGCTGATGTATCGCGGGGACACGCTGGTGGCGCGGGCGACGGTCGAGGATCTCGGCCAGCAGGAGGTCGCCGCGCGCGTGATCCACACGACGCTGGCCAAGGTCGACCTGGGCGACGACGTGCGGGTGCACTTCGACACGACGGCGATGGTGAGCCTGTCGGCGGGGGCGGCGAAGCGGACGCTGTTCCGGGCGAGGTGACCGCATGACCGCGCCTGAACGCACCGTCCGACACCTGCGGCTGCGCGCGCCGGGCGAAGCGGCGGTGCGGCGGATCATGCCGACGCTCGAAGATGCGCTGCGTTGCGCCAGTCTCGGCGACGAGGGCGCGCGACTCATCGTCGTGAGGAAGCTGGCGCTCGGGCGCGTGACGGCGGGAGCCTCATCGCAGACGCTGTCGAGGTTGATCGAGGAGAGGGCCGCCGCGGTCTCTCGGCAATGGGTGTCGACGTCCGGCGGCGCTGCGGGGGTCGCGGCGACGGACGTCGGTGACGGCGCTGCGGACCGCTCGGGGTGTGTTGTCTTCGCCAGCGTCCTGGCGGCGCGGACGCAACTGGCGTCGCAGCTGCTGCGAGGCCAGCGCGCGGACGCCTGGTACTGGCCGCTCGCAGTGCCGGAGTTCGATCCGAGGTTGCCGGTGCGGCACAACCTCGCGCGGATCGCGCTCGCGATCGCGCGCACGCCGGAGGCCCAGGTCGCGCTGCCGCAATGGGTCGCCGCGCTGGTTGAAGGCCACGGCATCCGACGAGTCGCCGAGTACCTCGACGAAGACGACGGCGACCGCCTTCTGGCGATCGCCGGGCTGTCGACGACGCCGGCCCGGGCGAGTCGCGCCGTGCGGTCGGGCGACGCAGCGACCGCGTCGCAGCTGGCAACCGATGCGATGTCCGATTCGGGCGGCTCGGCCGCCGGCACAGGTCGACCGCCGACTCAGAACGCCGGCGACGACGCGCGCGCGCCGCGCTGGATCCAGCGGCTGCTGGCGCTCGCCGGCGCGGCCCCGGCTCCGGCCTCGACCGCCGCTCGCCGAGCTGCGGCGGACACGCTGGCCGTCGATCCCGCGGCGACGCTCCGGAACGCCATCGCAACTCGGCCTCGCGCGCTCCCCGATGCCGACGCCGGCGATGACGGCCGTCTCCCAGACTCGGCGGTGAACCGAGCGGATGACGTATCAGGGGCGAAGGCGTTGAAAGTCGAGCCAGGGGCACCGACGGATGCGCTCGACCGCGGACCTTCCGCACCGGACTCGCGCGACGCACACGCCGCGCTTGCGCCGTCCGCATCGGAGGCGTGGCCCTGGCTGCAGCCGACGAGCTGCGGCGGACTGCTGTTCCTGCTGCCGGTGCTGGCGAGGCTCGGCGTGCCGCGACGCGCGTCGGACGACGAGGCCGCCCGCCGCCTTGTCGCGGCGGTGCTTCACCAAGCGCTGAGACGCTCGCATGCGCCGCCCGACGATCCGATGTGGGAGCTCGCGGCAGCGCATGGCGAGGTTCCGACCCAGAGCACCAATGCGCACGAGCACGAGCACGAGCACGAGCACGAGCACGAGCATGAGCATGAAGACGAGGACGCGCAAGCCGGGGCGATCCTCGTGGAGGCTCGCCGCTGGCTGCACCGCGCCGGCCGCATCGGCCTCGTGCGACTGATCCGTCGCCGGGGCCATGTCAGCGCCACGGCCACGCACGTGGATCTGCACTTCGCGCTCGATCAATGCGACCTGCGGCTGCGCCGCCTGGGACTGGACCTCGATCCCGGCTGGGTGCCGTGGTTCGGACGGGTCGTGGCCTTCCACTACGGGAGTCCGACATGAATGCCCCCGCGCTGCCCTGGCAACTGCAGACGGTCTCGCCGACGCTGGCCGAGATCGCGCTGGCGAGGCTGGCGCCGGCGAGCGCCGACGACGACGCGGCGCCCGAGGCACGTTGGCTCTGCGCCCTGCGCGCGGCCCAGTCGGACCTGTCTCCGCTGACGGAGGCGCTGCGCGCGTGGTCCGAGTCGCCGCCGGAGGCGGACGCTGCGCTGCATCGTCTGTCGCGCGCCATGTCGCTCCCGCCTGTCGAGCAGTTGGCGGTGGCGCTCGCGCTGGCGGTGGACACCGATCCGCTCACCGCGCGCGCGGTCGCGTGGCTGCAGGCGCCGCTGCGGGAGATGCGCCCCACCGCCGGGCTCGTGGCTGCGCTGCACGCTGGTGGCTTTGACAACGGTGTTGGCGGATTGGCCGCGCTGCTCGACGGCATCGCGTTGCGCAGCGGGCTGCTGCGGCTGACGCAACCACCCGACCGCACGCTGCCCGACTGCGCGTTGTCGGTACCGACGCCGGTCGTGCTCGCCGCGGCCGGTGCCACGGGGCATTGGCCGGGCGTCGTGTTGAAGGAACCCGACAACGCTGCTGAAGCAAGTGGCACGGCCAGCGCGCAACTGCCGCCCAGCCTGCAAGCGCAAGCCGAGCGGCACGCGCGCGAGTTGCCGGCCCTCGGCGGCGCGCTCGTGGTGCGAAGCGCGCATCCGCTCGAAGCGCGACGTGCCGCGACGGCCGTGGTCGGCGCGCTGGGCCGGCGGGCGGCCTTCATCGAAGGAACGCGTGCGGAACCCGGGCTCGCCGCGTGGCTGCTGCTGCTCGACGCGGTGCCGGTGTTCTGCACCGCCCTCGCGCCCGGCGAGCGGCAACCTGTTCCTTCGCTGCCCGGCTACCCCGGGCCGATGATCGTGGCCACCGGCCTCGACGGCAGCTGGTCGCGCGACGGCGATCCGCCGGCCGGCTGGTCCGTCGAGCTGCCGACCGCCGACGAGCGCGTCGCGCTGTGGACTGACGCCGGACTCGATCAGGCGCTCGCCGCCTCGTGGGGCCATCGCCACCGCCACGCCGCCGCGCGCATCACGCAGCTGTCGCGCGCCGCATCGGCGTGGGCGGACCTCCCGACCGATCAGGCGCTGCATCACGCCTCGCGCCGCCAGCGCAGCGAGCTGGGCACGCTCGCCGAGGCGCTCACCGACGACGTCCCCGACGAGGCGCTCGTGCTGCCGCCTGCCCTGCGCGCCGCGCTCGAAGGCGTGCTGCGCCGCTGCCATTTCCGCGACGGTCTGGCGGAAGGCCTCGGCCCCGCCGTGCGCACGCGCTACCGGCCCGGCGTGCGCGCGCTGCTGGTCGGTCCGTCGGGCACCGGCAAGACCCTCGCGGCCGGCTGGCTCGCGACGCGGCTGTCCTTGCCGCTGTACCGCGTCGACCTCGCCGCCGTCACCAGCAAGTACATCGGCGAGACCGAGAAGAACCTCTCCGAACTCTTCGCCCGCGCCGAGCACGACGAGGTGGTGCTGCTCTTCGACGAGGCGGACTCGCTCTTCGGCAAGCGCACCGACGTCAAGGACGCGCACGACCGCTTCGCCAACCAGCAGACCAACTACCTGCTGCAGCGCATCGAGGCCTACGACGGCATCGTGCTGCTGACCAGCAACAGCCGCGGCCGCTTCGACAGCGCGTTCACGCGGCGGCTCGATGCGATCGTGGAGTTCCCCGCGCCGGCGGCCGAGGAGCGGCGCGCGCTGTGGCTGGCGCACCTGGGCGACGCGCACCGGCTCGACGCCGCCGGACTCAACCGGATCGCCGCGACCTGCGAACTGGCCGGCGGGCACATCCGCAACGTGGTGCTGGCCGCGCGGGCGGCGGCGCTCGGCGGGCCCATCGACGCGCGGACGCTGGACGCGGCGCTGGTCGCCGAGTACCGCAAGCTGGGCAAGGCGCCGCCGGCGGGACTGACGGCGCGCGACGGCTGAGGTCATGGGACGCGCCGCCGCTCCGGTCCGCACGCGACGGCTCGCGGGGCGGGCCGCGCCGGACGCGCGTCGCGTCGAGGCGCGCGGCGGCGGAGGCGGTGCCGGCGAGCGAGCTCGCGGGCTCCGCGGGGCAGGAGACTTCTCGTCCACCTTCTCCGACGGACTCACGTCGACGTTCAGCGCGGATCTGACGGCCGAGCTGAGTGCCGGGTCGGCCACGGACTTCACTTCGTCCTTCGCGTCGGATTTCAGCGCGGGCTTCAGCGCGGGGTTGGGCGCGGAGTTCGGCGCAGACCTCACGTCAGATCGCTCGACCCGGTCCGCTGCGACGTCTGCAGCGCGACCAGGAACGCCGCGCTATCTCGCGGCCAGAGCCGTGCCTTCCACGCTCGCGCCACGACCGGCGCCCACCGCCGCCGCCGCGCTGAGCGAGCCCCCGCCGGCCGCAGTCGAGCGCTTCGCCACCACGCAGGCGGCACGCCAGCCTCCTCCGCCCGTCGCACCGCGCGTGGAGCCCACGCCGCCGCCGCGCGATCCCGGCGTGGTCACGGCGGCGTTGGCCACCGCCGACGCCGCGACGTCGACTGGGCCGGCACCGACATCGCCGGAGAGCGATCCCGCCGCCGCGTCGCCGGATGGCGCAGCGGACGGGGCGACGGATCCAGCCGCCGCAGCGGCGGGCGCTGACGCTGCGTCTGGCGGCGAGCGCGCAGGCGGTCCGGCAGGTGCGCGTGAAGGTAGCCGCGAAGGCGCCGCCGGTGGCGCAGCTGGCGCAGGCGCAGCCGGCCCAGGCGGCGGCCTCGCGAACTTCGAAGCGCTGGACGGCGAGGAGGACGAAGACACCGGCGACGACCTGCTGCCCGAGGGCATCGACGAGCAAGCGGATGCACCGGTCGAGGCGCCTCCCCTGCCCTGGTCGCCGCTGGACGCGGTGTGGACCGCCGCCGCGGACCTGTCCGCCGATCAACTCCTTCCTCCGCCGGGTCGCGGTGCTCGCGGAGGTGCTCCGGCGCCAGCGCCTGCGGGCGGCGCGGGTTCGTCCGGCGGCGGGGGCGGTGCACCGGCACCGGCAGGTGCTGCGGCGAAGCCCGCGCCGCCGCCCGCTCCCGGCGCCAACGCCCAGGACAAGCGCCGCGCCGAGCGCGAGGCCGCCGCCCTCGGTCAACGCGCCTACGCCGACCTCGCGCGCGACGCCCGTCGCGAGCAGGACGGCTTCGTCGCGGACGCGAACCGCATCTCGCACTACATGGCGCAGGCCTACGGCCTCACCGCCGGCGAGATCGTCCAGCGCCACGACACCGACGCCCGCGCCATCGACCAGACCGCCGACGCCGCCGAGGCCGACGTGAACCGCGCCGGCGAGATGGCGCTGCTGTCCGTCGAGTCCGCCGCGATCTCCGCCGGTCAGGCGATCGACGCCGCGGGCCGCAGCGCCTACGGGCTCATCTCCGCCGGCGAGACCGGCGCCGCGTCGCGCATCGCCACCGTCGTGAGCGGCCTGGTCGCGGGCCACATCGGCGCCTACAACACCGCCGTGCGCACCGCGCAGGCGGCGCACGACAACGCCAGCACCCAGCTCACCAGCTTCAGCGACGAGCGCGCGACCCACTACTCGACCACACAAGGCGGCTGGCTCGAACGCGCGAAGAACGAGAAGCGCCAGCTCCGCATCCCGCACTGGGTCACGCCGGAAGCCGAAGGCCTGCACAAGCGCTTCGAGCAGAAGAAGACCGCGTGGGAGAGCTCGCGCGATTCCACCTCCTGCAGCCTGTCGTGCAGCTACCGCGAGGCGCTCACCGCCGAGAACACGCGCATGGCGACGCAAGGTCGCAGCGCCGTCAGCGGCGCGCTCCGGACCGCGCGTCGCGGCTTGAAGGACCAGACGAAGGCGGCCCGCCGCGCGCTGGAGGACATCACCCGCGGCCAGCGCCAGCAGGTGCGATCGCAGCAACGCGCGGCGCGCAGCCGGCTCAACAGCGCGGCGCGCGGCGCCGTCGCCGGCGTGCGGCAGGAAGCCGGCCAGGCGATCGGCGGCCTGCAGGCCGCGGCCCGCGGCGCGCTGCCGACCTACGTCCGCGCGGCGCAGGGCTTCGAGCAGACGCTCAAGGGCAGCGTGCCGCGCGGCGCGCAGGGACTGCGGCAGACCGCCGAACACGGACCGGCCGGCGCGATGCAAGGCGTGCGCCGCAGCTCGGCGCAATTCGGCGAGCGGCTGCAGGGGAACCAGCAGCGCCTGGACGGCAGCCTCGATGAGCAACGCGCCACACAGCGCCAGCAATCGGAGCAGGAAGCCGCGGCGCTGCTGCCCGCGCTCGACCTCGTGCGGACGCAGACCACCGAGCAGCTCGATCAGGGCGCCTCGGGTTTCATCACGGCCTTCGATGGGCTCGCTGGAACCGTCAACGCCGCCGCCGGCAACTGGGCCCAGCCGTTGCAGGTCCGGATGGCTGCGTTCATCGCGCAGAAGTCGCAGGAGGCCGGGGCTGCGCTGGCCAGCCTGCGCAGCGGGGGTGGTGGTGGCGCAGGCGGTGCGGGTGGTGCTGGCGGTGGCGGAGCTGGCGGACCTGGCGGTGCGGGCGGAGCTGGCGGTGCGGGCGGTGCGGGCGGGGCTGGCGGAGCGGGCGGTGCGGGCGGCGCCGCAGCAGCCGGTGCGGCGGGAGGCGCCGGCGGAGGCGGCTCCAGTTGCGGAGCCTGCGATGCCGCCACGGGCGGTGGCGGCGGAGGAAGCGCAGGCGCAGGTGGTGGTGGCGGAGCCAGCGGTGGCGCGGGCGCCGCGAGCGCACCCGGCCTGGACCAGCAGGTCAGCGACGAGGAGACCTACAGCAACGAGCGCGCCGAGCCCAAGACCTTCTATTCCGCGCAATTGGCCACCGCCGGGGCCGACGCGCAGAGCGCCTTGGAGACACGGTCCAACAGCGCCGTGGGCGCGATGGGCGGCGGCTTCGCGGGCACGGTCGACGAATCCGGCGTGCTGGCCGCGCTGCGCGGCATGACGCTCAACCAGGGCCGCGCGCTGGACCTGAACGTCTACCCCGGCCGCCACGGCGGCCGCCACCTCGACACCGACCTCCAGGACAAGCTGGGCGCCGACAGCGAAGACTACCGGGCCGCGTCCGCCTACCTGTACGGCGACAACGTCACCGGCGCCAGCATCGAGCTGGCCGACTCGACCGGCGTCTTCAACGACGACGAGGCCCGCATCGAGGCCGTCATGCGTTCGCTCTCCCCCGGCGAGCTGGCCGCCCTGGGCAGCGACCACGCCGGCACCATGGCCGACGTGCGCGACGCGCTGGGCGGCACCGACCTGCAGGTCTTCGACGCGCTCGGCCGCGGCGACTACGCCGCCGCCGACGCCTACCGCATGCGCGACGCGGTCGACGAGGCGCGCGTGGACGGCGACGCCGACGCGGTCCACACCGCCATCGAGCGCTACACCGGCGCGCCGCAGGAAGGCGACTGGCGCGCCGCGCAGGAGATGGATGCCGACACCCGCCGCGCCGAGGTCGTTCGGGCGCTGGGCGGCATCGTGTCCGACGCCGACGTCGCACGCGGCCTGGAGCCCGGCCAGGACCTGTCGACGATGAGCGCCGAGGATCGCGCCGTCGCCTACGTCAGCCGCGACATCGACGTCTACGTCGGCGGCGGTCCCGAGGGCGAGGGTCAGGTCGTGACGCGCCGGCTCGAAGGCGCGAACCGCGACCTGGCCGGCGCGCTGCTGCGCCACGGCGAGAGCAGCGTCGAGGCGCGCGCCGCGCGGCTGGGCGTCGAGATGCAGCGCACCGGCGATCCGCCGAACGCGATCAACATCGACCGCGCGACCTTCGATCCGCGCTTCCAGGCCAACCTGGCGGGCGCGTCGCCGGCGGAGATCGCCGCGCACCGCCGCGCCGCCGAGGATCGCGCCCGCGTGGTGATGCTGGCCGCCGAGCGCTACGCCAACGGCCCGCCGCGACCGGAGGACCACGAGCCCGCGACCGATCCCGCCGACCCCAACGCGGCGATGAACGAGACCCGCGTCACCGAGGCGCGCGACCGGCTGATCCAGCAGTTCGACGGCCGCTTCGGGTCCGACACCACCGGCGCGCGGCTGGCCGCCGGCCTGCTCACCGACGCCCGTCCCACGCCCGAGACCGCGGCGTTGGCGATGGAACACGCGATGGACGGCGCGGGCACCGACGAGGAACTGCTGTTCCGCTTCACCGAACGCATGGACCGCGACGAGATCGCGGCGATGCGCACGGCCTACGTGCGCAACACGCACCGCTCGCTGGACGCCGACCTGGGCACCTTCGGCGAAGGCTTCCTCGGCGAGGTCTCCGGCGACGACCGGCTGCGCATGGAGCGCGCGATGCTGGGCTCGCCGCGCAACGACCGCGAGCGGCTGGAGGTGGCCGCCTTCGCCATCGAGCAGCAGCGCCGGGAGTCCAGCGGCTTCGGCGCCTGGCTGGCCGACGGCACGCTGGCCGAGGAGGCCATGTCCTCGACCGAGGCGGAGCTGCGCACGCTGGCCGGCGGACCGATCGGCTTCGGCCGGCGCGGCGAGGTGATCGGGGTCGCGTCCAGCGGCAACTTCGACGCAAGCGGCCGCTACATCGGCGGCGACGCCGACAGCTTCGCCGCCACGACCTCGGCGGCGCAGCGGATCGCGGAGACCTACTCGCGCCGCATCGACGCGTTCGCGGACGTCGCCACCACCGGCATCGCGATCCTGGGCGCGATCGCCGCGGCGGTGATCACCGTGGCCACGGGCGGCGCGGCCGCGCCGCTCATCGCCGCCGCGATCGTCACCGGCCTGGCCTCGATGAGCGCGAACTACGCCATCAAGGGCGGCCGCTACGGCTGGGAACAGGCGGCGGTGGACCTCGGCATGACGGCGGTGCAGGCGGTGACGGCCGGCGTCGGCGCGCAGCTGGGCGCGGCGGCGCAGGTGGCGTCCAAGGGCGCGGCGGCGGCGAGCACCGCGTCGCGCACGCTCGCCAGCCTGTCGCGGCTGTTCACCGGCAATCCGGTGGTGGACCAGATCATCATCGGCGCGGTCACCGGCTCCATCGGCGGCGTCGCCAACGCGGGCTTCGACGAACGCACCTGGGAACACGGCGCCGGCAACGCGGTGGAGTCGCTGTTCGGCGGGCTCATCAAGGGCGGCCTGTCGGGCGCGGCCTCGGCGGCGCTCACCAATTCGGTCGAGGCGCTGGGCCGCAACGGCGCGGCCATCGCGGACCGCGCGCGGGCCTTCGCCGCGCAGGGCGGTCTGGCGCGCGGCGCGATCGGGCTGGCGGGACGCGGGATCGGTGGCATCGGTCGCGGGCTGGGCGCGGCGGTCAACATGTCCACCGAAGGCGGCGGCATGCGCGCGGTCGGCGCGATGGCCGCGCGCGGTCTGGCGAAGGGCACGATCTCCGGCCTCGGCGGCATGGCCGGACGCGGCACCGAGATCGCCGTCGACGCCGCGACTGGCCGCTACCACGGCGACGCCGGCGACGCGCTGCTGGAGATCGGCCAGGCGGGCGCGCATTCGTTCGTGCAGGGCATCGGGGAAGGCGCGGGCGAGGCGGTGGGCGCGACGCTCCACAGCCGGCGCACGGCCGCGCTGGGCGAGGCCATCAACCGCGAGCGCGATGCGATCGGCGAGCCGCGCCTGAGCGGCGACGCGCTGGAGGCGGCGACGCAGGACCTGATGTTCATGAACCAGGTCGGCGAAGGCGGCGCGCTGGGCCGCGCGATCCACCTCGACCATGTGGCGACGAACGGCGGGCTGGAGATCCGGCCGCCGTCGAGGGCCGCGGCTGCGGCGGAATCGCCGCACGCGCTCGCGCGGACGAATGCCGGCGACGAGCACGCCGGCGCCGCGCCTCGCCCGGTCGACGAAGCCGCAGCACCGGCCGCACGACCGACCGCGATGCCGACCGCGGAAGCCGCGGCGGAGATCGCGGCCACGATGGCCAGAACATCGGCGCACGAATCGATGGAAGCGCAGGCCCAGCCATCGAGACCCGCGGCGGCCGATGCGGCAGAAACAGCGACCGCGCCTGCGGCCACTCGCGCGGCCGACGCCGAGCCCAACGCGGTGCCGCGAGCGGGTTCGGACACGGGCACGGAGACTCACGCCGCCGCGCAGCCGGACGCCGGCGCGGAACCGCATCCGGGCACACGTTCGGGCGCGACGGTGGAGGCGGCCGAAGCGGGCACCGGCCGCCGCACCGGCGACACGCCGGACGCTCACGCCGAAGCGGCGGCGGAAGCCGGCGGACCGCCTTCGCGCGGCGGCCACGACGGCGACGATGGTGATGGTGGGGACGGCGGCCCACGCGGACCGCGCGGTCCCGGCGGCGAGGGCGAGAGCGACCGCCTCTTCCCGGGCCTGACCGATGCGGAGGTCGACGCCGCGTTCGCCGCGCTGGAGACGGGCCCGCTGCTGCGCGTCGGTGTCGACCAGCCCGGCGCGGACACGCGGGCGCGGCCGCCGACGCCAGATTCCGAGGCCACGCTCACGCAGCGTCAGCGCGCGGGCGCGCTTCACGAGGAAGCCAACGGCCTGTCGGCGCGCGCCGACGAGCGGCTCGACCGCGCGATCGTGCGCGAGGCCGACGCCGCGCGCGCCGAGGCAGCGGGCAACCCGCGCCGTGCGGCGGCGCTGCGGGCGGAATCCGACCGGCTGGTCAACGAAGCCATCGATCTGCAGAACCGCGCGATCGGTCTGCGCGCGGAGGCCGCGGAATTCGCGAGCGGTCGTCGCTCCGCCACCGCCGACCTGCCGGGAGCGGACGATGTCGACACGCTCTTCGCCGGCATGCGGCCCGAAGGCCCGGGGCTGATGCGCGTGCCGCTGTCCGACGTCGAACGCAATCCGGCGCTGCTGCAGCGGATGATCCGACCGATGCTCGAAGGCGAAGGCGGCGGACGCATGGTCTTCCGCGTCGAGAGCGAGCGCAGCCGCAGCCTCGTGCACGTCGACGCCGCCGGCAACGTCACCATCGAAGGCGGCGCATCCGCGCACCTGAACTTCGGCTCGTTCGAGCGCGCGGTTGAGTTCGTGATGCAGAACAGCCAGGGCAACGCCCGCATCATCGCGTTCGAGGTCGACGAGGGCTGGGTGCGCTCGGTGCGCTCGGCCGCGATCCCGGAATTCGGCACCGTGGACCTGCACGGCCAGCCGCGACTCGTGGACGTGCGCTTCGCCGACGACCAGCTGGAGATCCCGTCCGGGCTGATCGGCGAGCTGAACCGCTTCGTCAAGCCGGGCAGCGGCGTCGTCCACGAACTGCCGCGCGGCACGCCGCCGACGTCCGGCGATCCCTCGCCGGGCGCTCCGCCAGGAGCGCCGCCAGGAGCGCCGCCAGGAATGTCGCCGCTCGCGCCGGCGGGCACCGGCACCGCGCCGCGTTCGACCCCGTCTTCCGAGGAAGCGCATGCGGCGCGGCTGCTCGGCGGCGACGACGCTCCCGCGGCGCAGGCACGCGCGCAGGCCGACGCCCCGTCGTCGACACGCGCGTCCCCGCATGTCGACGACGCCGGTTTCTCCACGACCGCGGCGGCGATCCCCGGCAGCGACTTCCATGGCGACAACCGCGGCGTGATCAAGCGCGGCGGCAGCACCGCGCTGAGCGAAGCGCCGCTGGCGATGCAGCGCCTGATCGGCCCGGGCGGGCAGTTCGACGGCATCGTCGTTCCCACGCGCCGGGACGCGGACGTGCTGCGCGTGCCGAAGCATGGCGGCGGCGAACTGGAGGTGACCCTCCGCGTCGGCACCCTGGAGCCCAACGCCGACGGCCTCACGCCGGTGGCGCGCTACGTCGAGCGGCCCGGCACCAACCGCGTGGAGATCATCGTGTCGGCCCACGCGCCGTCGCATCACGTCGAGCGCGCGCTGGCGCACGAGCTCAACGAGCTGCGTTTCATCGGCCACCAGCGCGACGACGCCCTGCGTCCCGGCAGCCGGCCGATGCCGCCGCCCGACGCGAACAAGCAGATGTCGCGCCACGACCGCGGCCGCATGGGCGAGCTGGAGCACCTGGCCCGCCGCATCGAGGCCGCGGGCTCGCCGCCCGCGCCGGAGCGCGCGCGCGAGGTCGCCTCGCTGCACGACGAGGCCAGCCGCCTGGTCGCGCACCTGGGCCTGGTGCATGGCGGCGACGCGGCGGACGCCCGACGCGCGCTGGCGTTGTCGGCGCTGGAACCGGGATCGGCCGCGCGACGCCTGCTCGGCCCGATGGTCGAGGCCGCCCGCACGAATCCGATGCTGGAGCCGATGACCGGCACGCTGGACGACCTGCACGTGCTCGCGCGACAGATGGACTACCAGCGCGCGCAGGACCTGCCGCGCGCACGAGGCACCGCGCATCCGGTCGAGACGGCCGCGCGCCGGCTCATCGAACACGACCTGGTGCGCAACGGCGGCCGCACGGTGGACGTCGAGCGCCTGGCCCAGGCGCGCGCGCAGTTGCCGGACGACCCATCGCGCGCCCTTTTCGACCTCGCGGTGGAGCGCGCACGGACCGACGGCCATGCGCTGGAGCGGAGCATCGCCAAGGCCCGCTTCGAGCCGCCCGACCGGGTCGCGCGCGAGCTGGCCGAGCAGCGTTTCGGCGATCACGTGAACTACCAGGACTTCGAGCTCTTCCGCTCGCGCTACCTGGCCGCGAATCCCTCGCGCAACGGCAATGAGCCCGGCATCCATCAGGAGCTGTTCCAGCGCTGGGTCGCCGGCGCCTTCGTGACCCACGCGGGCGGCGTGGCCAGGATCTCCATCGGCCTGATCCGCGCCGAGGCCGTCGACATCGCCACGCCGGGGCTGGGCCTGCACGCCGATCCGATCCAGCAGGCCGTGGCCAAGGCGCAGGCCGACGCCATGACCGAGCGCGACAACATCCAGCGCGAACTCGCCGGGCTGTCACCGCCCAGCGGTCGCACCGTCGAGCAGCTGGAAGCCGACCTGAGCGCGGCCCGCCGCACCATCCGCGACGCCGGCGAAGCGCTGGGCACCTCGGCGGCGCAGCATTTCGCCGATCAGCACCTGTCGCTGGGCGGCACGCCGATCCCCTGCTCGCGCACCGGCGCGGGCGTGCCCGACCTCGCCTTCAACGGACCGGGCGGACAGCTGGTGATCATCGAGGCCAAGGGCCCGCAGGCCAGCCTGATCACGCGGCGCACCGTCGACGGACGGCGCGCCGAACAAGGCACGCCCGAGTACCTGGAGAGCCTGGCACGTGACATGATGAAGCCGAGTTGCCCGGCGGATGTCCAGGCGCTGGGGAACCGCCTCCTGACGGCGCTGCGGGCCTCGCCGCCGCAGGTCGACTACTACGTGGTCCGGCAGCCGCTGGACGCCCGCGGGCGGCCGGCGCCGCTGGAGGCGCAGAAGTTCGACCTGACCACCGGCCGGGCCGTCATCGCGGGGGCGACGGTCACCGGCTCGACTTCGAGCTCGGGAACGGGGTCGAGCTCGGGCTCCGGCTCGGGAACGCCACCATGACAACACCTGCCCCCTCCAGCCGCAACGCCCTACTCGGAACGCCCTGACATGGCTTCAGACGATCCTCGCGACCCGGTCCTGTGGACAGCGCACGCCCAGGCGCTGACCCAGGTCGATGCCTTGCGCAAGACGGTGCTCGCCGCGCGCTACGCCGACGACGCGGCCGAGCTGTTGACGGTGTCTGCGGAGCGGGCCGCGCTCGCATCGATGGACGCGACGAAGGCGGGTACCGTGGCCGCCGCGGTGCGCGAAGGCGCGGCCTGCGGCACGGCGGCGGCGCTCTGCGCGTCGCGGCGCGAAGGGACGGCCCGGGTGCGCTTCGCCGACGGCGCGATGCGCGACTTCCCGGTCGGCGGCCGCACGGGTTGGCAGGCGCCGCGCTGGTCGTTGGCGGCGGCGCTGGCGAGTTGCGCCGGCGATGCCGGCGCGCTGGAGACGATCACGCATCCGCTGGCCGTGCAGGCGGCGCAGGAGCCGCCCGAAGTCGCGGACACCGCATGGACGCCGTTCTGCATCGCGCTGGCGGCGCTGTATCGCGGGGAGGACGGCGCCGCCGCCTCGTTGCTGAGCCAGGCGATCGACGCCTTTGCGCCTGAGCGGCTGCGCATCGCCGATCCGGGCTGGGCGGCGCGGACGCGCGTCCCGTTGCTTCGCTTCGCTCAGGCGCTGGCCGCGGCCGCCTCGACTGAGACGCTGCGCGCCGCGTTGACCGACGCGCTCGCCGAGCACGCGCGGCACCACGGCGCGGGCGACGGCCGCGGCGAGACGTTGGGCCTGCTCGCGTTCGAACTGGCGGGCCTGTGCGCGCTGGCGAAGCGGCGTGGCCTCGTGCTCCACGTCGATTCGCCGCTGCTGCCGGACACCCTTCTGGCGCCCGCCTCTGGGCCTGCGCCGACGACCGCCGTGGACGCAGCCGAGGTCGCTGATCTTGCCCCGGTCCTCGTCGACTACGAGTTTCCGCCCCGCCGCGTGCTGCACGACCGCGAGCCGCAGTGGTTCCTCGACCTGCAAGGCTTCCCGCGCGTCGGGCGTCGACACGAACTCGTGACCCAGGACGACTGCCTCATCGCGATCCATCACGCCGACGGCTGCCCGGGCTTGCCGCCATCGCGCTGCCGCTTCGCGCTGCCGGACAGCGGACCGGCGCCGGATTGGCCGCTCGCGCTGACCGCCGCCGAGCTGTTCCGCGTCTACGCGGCGCTGCGGCGCGGCGTGACCACGGCGCAGGACGCTTCCGACGACTCCGGCGCGCAGGCGCTTCACGCCGAATCGTTGCAGCTGCTCGACGCGCTGGAGCGCCGATTTCCGGCCGAAGCCGCCTCCGCGGGCATCACGCTCGCACAAGTGCGCGAGGAGCGCACACGCCTCACGATCCCGCCGGCCGTGCCTGCGCCGGCCCGCGCGCTGGCCTCGATCGCGCTGATTTCGGAACAGGTCCGACCGCTGCTGGGAGCGCTCAACCGCGATGCGACGGGCGCGATCGCCGCGCAACTGCGCCCGCGGCCCGGGGACTACGCCGCTGTCTTCCACCCGGAGGCCGTGGCCGCAGCGCGGGAGGCCTACGAGGCGATGTGGACGTCGCGTCCGCCGGCCGTCCGGCGCGCCTCCGCCACCAGCCGCCTCGTCATCCAGGCCGCTCCCGCCGGCATGCTCGGCGACGACAACGCCCTGTCCGGCCCCTTCCCCACCGGCTACCGGCCCCTGGTGCCGCTGCTGGATCCGCATCGGATCTGGGTGACCTGGCAGGTGATCGAACCCGGCCACGACGCCGGCGTGCGCTACGACGGGCTGGTCTGGGTGGACGACCACTGGGCGTGGTTTCCGAAGCCGTTCCGGGCGCTGGCGGCCTTGCTCGGGGGCTGATCCGGCGCGGCGCCGGGCTCTTCGGAGGTACGCCGGGCGGGCGGCTGGCGGAGCCAGCGCGCCGTGTCCCTTAAAATCGGCGCATGGAATATCCGGGCAATCTCTTCGTCGTCGCCGCGCCGAGCGGCGCCGGCAAATCCAGCCTCGTGAAGGCGCTGCTGGAACTGGACGCCAAGCTGAGCGTCTCCGTGTCCCACACCTCGCGCGCGCCTCGCGGTCAGGAGCAGCATGGCCGCGAGTACCTGTTCGTCTCGGTGGACGAGTTCCGCGGGATGATCGATCGGGGCGAGTTCTTCGAGTGGGCGCATGTCCACGACAACCTGTACGGCACCTCGCGGGCGGCGATCGAGGCGCGCCTGGCGCACGGCGACGACGTCGTGCTGGAGATCGATTACCAGGGGGCGCTGCAGATCAAGCAGCTGTTCCCGCACGCGGTGCTGATCTTCATCCTGCCGCCGAGCTGGGAGGAGCTGAAGCAGCGCCTGATCCGTCGCGGCGACACCGCCGACGACGTGATCGCCAAGCGGATGCAGACGGCGCGGGAAGAGGTCGCGCAGGCGAAGCACTTCGATTTCGTGGTCATCAATGCCGTGTTCGAGACGGCAATTTTCGACCTCAAGTCGATTGTGCAGGCGCAGCGGCTAAAATACGCGACCCAACGCCGCAACCGGTCGACCGTCTTCCGCGCGCTCGACCTCATCGCCGACGTTACCGAATAACCCCGACTCTCAGGAACCAGCATGGCCCGCATCACTGTCGAAGACTGCCTGACCAAGATCCCGAACCGTTTCCAGCTGGTGCTTGCCGCGACCTACCGCGCCCGCATGCTGAGCCAAGGCCACGCGCCCAAGCTGGAGTCGAAGAACAAGCCCGGCGTGACGGCGCTGCGCGAAGTCGCCAACGGCGACGTCGGCGTGGAAATGCTGCGCCGCGTGCCGGTCTGATCGCAGGCTGAACGGCGACGCCCTCCGGCGCCGCCTTCGCTCAGGAAACGCCCCGCTCCGCGGGGCGTTGTCGTTGGTGGGTCCTCAATCCCACCAGAAGACCCACACCGGTGCGTCGAGCAGCGCGGCCGCCAGCGCTTCCAGCGTGCCATAGCCCTGGATGACCAGATCGTCGCAGTACAGGAAGTGTTCCCTGGCCAGAGCCAGGGCTTCCTCGGCGGTGGCTGGCGGACGGTCCACGACGAACTCGACGACGCTCCCCGTGACACTGGCCACCTGCGCGCCGTGGCGTTCCGCCCAGGAGCGCCACAGCGCGACATGGTCCTGAGGCTCAGGGCAGGCGTTCCAGCCGCCGAACCTGAGCCAGGCGGCCGCTTCCCAATGCCGGGCCGTCGGCAGGAGGGCCACGCCGATCCCCGATCGCGGCGTGCCGTCATCCGAGAACGGGACGCGCAAGAAGGTCGAGGCTGCTCGCTTCGACGTCGGCCAGACGCCGTCGGAGAACTCGGCAAGCCGATCCGCGTTCTCGCGCTCCCGCTCGCGGAGCCAGGTGTCGACGTCGATCGCATCCGCTCGGGCCAGCAGTTCATCGAGGGCTGGCTCGTCGCTGTCCCATCCTTCCCAGAGCTGCTCGCGATCCTCAAGATCGCCGAGGATCACGGGTGTGCTGCCGCCTTCGGCGCGGAGCGCCTGCCAACGCTCAACGGCCCGGTCGCCCGGCATCGTCTCGACAGGGAACGGAAACTTCAGCGGCCGGACCACGACGTCGATCGACGCAATGCCGTCCTCAGGCGGTCCGTAGCGAAGGGTGACCCGCGCCTCGTCCATCCAGGCCGCATTCAGCAGCGCGGGACGGATCGATCGGAACAGTGCGTTGGCGTCGTGACCGTAGGCGTAGATCGTGGCATCGCCGCCGCCCACGGAGACCTCGTGCCCGTCCACTTCTCCCGCGCCTGCGTCGGCCACGGCGCGTGTCATCTCGTCTTCGAGCGCATGCAGCGCGGTGAGATCAGACCGTCCGTAGTGGAAGCGGATCAGCACCGCGTGCTCGGGAGCCGGCGACGCAGCGTCGGGCGACGTCGAGAAGCGGTCGAAGATCTTCTTGAAGAGGCTCATCAGGCGGCACCGTGTTGTCGACGAGCATTCTCACGCGCCGTTCGTACCGTTCGTACAGTCCATGCCGCTCATGCCGCTCGCGCGATCTCGCCAGAACCCGGCATCGATGACCACCTCGTTGCCGCTCTTCTCGTTGATGATCCAGAAGCGCGCGCCGTCGGGCGCAATGCGGTCGACCTCGCCGACGAGGCGGCCCGCCGCCACGCGCAGTCCGCGCGTGTTGAACGGGAAGTCCGGCGCCTTCGCCAGCGTCAGCAGCGGCACCGCCTCGCGCGGATCGCCCGCCAGGCGCATGCGGTGCACGATGGGCGCGAGCACCTCGTTGGTCAGGTCCGCCGACGAGAGGCAGATCACCACCTTCGCCTGCGCGCGGCTCAGCGCGACGTTGAGCAGCCGACGCGCCTCCTCCGTCTTCAGGAAGGGCTGCGTGCCGTCGGCCGGGTCGAAGAACACGACCGGCGCCTCGCTGCCCTGCGCGCGGTGGACGGTGCTGACCTTCACGCCGTCGTCGACGCCGAGGGCATCGAGCCGCTGTCGGATCAGCGCCCGCTGCGCGCGGAACGGCGTCAGCACGATGAGCTCATGCGGCGCCCAGTCGCCGCTCGCGAGCGCCTGCGCGATCAGGGCCGCGATCGCGTCGGCGGATTCGCGCCGGATCGGGCCGCGGTCCTTCGCGGACCAGAAGCCCTCGCGCGTGATGCGGTGCACCTTCACGTGGACGTCCGCCGGGATCTCGCCGAGCGCACGCTCGCGCGAGCGCCGCCAGTCCTCCGACGCCAACGCCTCCGCGGCGACGCGCAGCGCGCCGTCGTAGAACAGGTCGCTCACCAGCGCTCCGATCGGTGCGGCCATGCGGGACTGCTCGTCGAGCATCGCCACTGCGGAGGCGCCCTGTCCGCTCGGACCGCTCAGGCCGCTCTGATCGCCCTGCCCGCCTTGGACTCCCCGGGGCATCGCCGCGAACGGCGATCGACCCAGCCACTGGCGCGCGAGTCGGTCCTCGCTGCGCAGCACCGGCGAGAGCTGCTGAGGATCGCCGGCGAAGAGCCGCGCGCGACCCAGCGGCATCAGCGCCAGCGCGTGCGCCAGACTCACCTGACTGGCTTCGTCGAAGACGACGAGGTCGAACGGCGGCTCGCCGTCGGGCGAGAGCTCGCGCAACGTCTTCAACGTGAAGGCGGCGCGGGTCGTGGTCATCGTGGCGAGCCGGCATTGCGCCAGCACCTGCGGCGACGGGATGCCCGAGGACGGGATCAGATGCCCGCGTCCCTCGTAGGCATCGACATCGAAACGCGAACCGAGTCGCTGGACTGCCGGTCGGAGGTGTTCGCGCCGCCCCTTCTGCAGCGCCTTGTCGACGGCGAGGGTCGCGAGGTCGACGGCGTGGTTGGTCGTCGAGAGCAACAGCACGCGCGCCGCCGGGCGGCGGTCGAGGTATTCGGCGAGCAGCACGCCGAGCGTCGTCGTCTTGCCGGTGCCGGGCGGCCCCCACAGGAAGGCGTCGTGGAAGCTGACAAGCTTCAGCGCCTCGCGCTGCGCGGGCCGCAGCCAGCGGAACGGCGAGCCGTCGAGCGTCGTCGCATCGGCCCTGGGTCTCGGCGTCGACAGGCCCGGCCAGCAACCGGCGGCGCGATGCGCCCAGGTGTCGTCGAGCCACGCATCGGCGACGGCATTCAGGAAACGCGGCGGATAGATACGCAGCAGATGGCCTTCGCCCGGCGGCGGGGCGCTGGCGTTCTGGAGCACGAGCTGATCGTCCGCGACCACGACGGCGCGCACGCTTGCCGCGCCCTTGACCGGCGCGCCCCACCACGCGGACGCGCCTTCGAGGCGCTCGTCGAGCAGCGTGTGGGCGGACGCCTGCCCCGGCCGCTGGCCTTCGGCGTAGACGTAGTCGGGTGCTAGCGTCACGCGCCAGAGCGCGCCGTCGGCGCTGCTGCGCAGCACGCGGAAATCGTAGAACTCGGGCGTCGCGGCCAGCTCGGCGGCGATCGCCGCGCGGATGTCGGCCAGGGGCATGGGTCGCGACGGGACAGGCGGGAATGCGAAGGAGGCGGGACTATAGCGGGGCGCCTCGCGTACTGACGGCCCGCGGCCCATTGCCGACTCCGCAGAGAATCCGCCCATGCTCGGTCTGCCCACCACCGCCACTGCTCCGTTCTGCCCGTCCGAGGTCCACGGTTCCATCGATCTGCGCGAGGGCGCGCCGCTGTGGAAGCGGCTGCTGCGCGTGGCCGGACCGGGCCTGCTGGTCTCGGTCGGCTACATGGACCCGGGCAACTGGGCCACGGACATCGAGGCCGGCTCGCGCTTCGGCCATGCGCTGCTGTGGGTGGTGCTGGCGTCCAGCCTGGCGGCGATGCTGCTGCAGACCTTGTCGCTGCGGCTCGGCCTGGTGTCGGGTCTTGACCTGGCGCAGGCCTGCCGCGAGCGCTACCGGCCCGCGGTGCGGCTGCCGCTGTGGGTGATGGCCGAGCTCGCCATCGTCGCCTGCGACGTGGCCGAGGTGCTGGGCACCGCGCTGGCGCTGCACCTGCTGTTCGGGATGTCGCTGCTGGCGGGGGTCGGCATCGCGGCGCTGGACACGGTGATCGTGCTCGGGCTGAAGGGCCGGGGCTTCCGGCAGGTGGAGGCGATCATCCTCGGCCTGGTGATGACGATCGGCGTCTGCTACGCGGTGCAGCTCTTCCTGATCGGGCCAGACTGGGCCGCGGTGGCGCGGGGCTTCGTGCCCAACGGCGTCGCGGTGCAGGACCCGAAGGCGCTGCTGCTGGCCATCGGCATCCTGGGCGCCACGGTGATGCCGCACAACCTCTACCTGCACTCGTCGATCGTGCAGACGCGGCGCGTGGGGAGCACGGCGTCGGCCAAGCGCGACGCCATCAAGCTGTCGACGATCGACACGCTGGTGTCGCTGACGCTGGCCCTGATGGTGAACGCCGCGATCCTGATCCTGGCGGCGACGGCCTTCCACGCGCACGGGCACACGGAGGTGACGGAAATCCAGGACGCGTACCACCTGCTGGACCCGCTGGTGGGCGGCTCCATCGCGTCGGTGCTGTTCGGGGTGGCGCTGCTGGCGGCGGGCCAGAGCTCGACCTTCACCGGCACGATCGCGGGTCAGGTCTTGATGGAGGGCTTCCTGCGGCTGAAGATCCCGTGCTGGCAGCGTCGGCTGGCGACGCGCTTCCTGGCGCTGGTGCCGGCGTTCCTGGGGCTGCTGTGGTTCGGCGAGAAGGCGGTCGGGCAGTTGCTGGTCGCGAGCCAGGTGGTGCTGAGCCTGCAGCTGCCCTTCGCCATGTGGCCGCTGATCCGCCTGACGGGCGACCGCGCGGTGATGGGCGAATTCGCCAACGGGCCGGTGGTGCGGGTGCTGAGCTGGGGGCTGTTCGTGCTGGTGACCGGGGCGAATGCGGCCTTGCTGTGGTCGCTAGTCAGTTGACGGGGAAGACCGTGTCGAAAACGGCGAGGATCGGACGTCGTGAGGATGAGGTCAGGCACTGACCCGACGATCACCATCCATCAAGGAGCGATACATGACCACCGAAGAGAAAGTCAAAGGACCCGCGTCGTACTTCCCGTCCATCGAGAAGAAGTACGGGCAGCCGATCGAGCACTGGATGGGCGTGCTGAAGGCGGCGGGGCCGATGAAGCACATGGAGCTGGTCGCGCTGCTGAAGACGGACCACGCGATGGGCCACGGGCATGCGAATGCGTTGGTGGCGGTGTTTCTGGCGAAGCAGAAATAGCAGATCCGGCGAGCGCCAAAAACGGAAGTGAACGGCTTTGTCCGATCCTCGCATCAGAACTCGACGTTCGTTGGCGCGCATTTGACGAAAACGAAGTCCGCTTCAGAAACAGAAGGCGTGTCGAAATCGGAAGAGCCGCCCGTTCCTAGACTGCTTGCATTACTTCAGCAGTCCGGAGGCGTCATGCTTCAAGTTCCTTCCCTGCGTCAGCGTCACCTGCCCGTCGTGCGCGGCGCTATGCTCCCGCGCATGATTTTCAATGCCCTGATCGAGCGCGAGCCTGACAGCGACATCCTGGTCGGCAGCGTGCCCGAGGTTCGCAGCGCCTACACGCAAGGCGCGACAGTCGCCGAGGTCCTCGACAACCTGACCGAGGTGCTGCAGATGCTCGCCGAAGAAGGCATGGTGAGCATCGAGGGCGGCATCGCGTTCAACACCACGTTCCGCATGGAGTGAGGTCATGGGCGCCGGCTTGCCGGTGCTCAGTGCCAGGGAGGTTGAGCGGATCCTGCTCGCGCTTGGATTCGTGCGACGTCCTGGCAAGGGAGCACATCGCTTCTTCCGCCATGCGGACGGCAGGACCACCACGGTGCCCTTTCACGCCGGCCGCGACATCCGCTCTTTCCTGTTGCACAAGATCTGCGCGGACATCGGCCTCTCGATCGCCGACTTCATCGGCTCGCGTTAACCAGGCTGCTTACCTGCAGCGAGCGCGTATGGCCCGCCACGCTCCAGCGCTCGCTGGTAGGCGGGCCGCGCGTGGATGCGCTGCAGGAACTCGGTGATGCGCGGCTGGCGCGCCGCGGCGCCGCCGCGTTGCACGGCGGCTTCGAGCGGGAAGCTCATCTGCACGTCCGCCGCGCTGAACTCTGCCCCGGCGAACCACGGGCTCTTGCCGAGTTCGCCTTCCAGGTAGTTCATGTGGTTGTCGATCTGCGGCTGCACGAAGGTCGCCTTGGCTTTCGCGGCGATGCCCTTGGCGATCGGCTTCACGAAGAAAGGCACGGGCGCGCGCTCGATGCGGTCGAAGACCAGCTTGAGCAGCAGCGGCGGCATGGCCGAGCCCTCGGCGTAATGCATCCAGTAGCGGTAGCGCAGCGCGTCGGGCGTGCCGACGGCGGGCTTGAAGCGGCCCTCGCCGTAGCGGTCCACGAGGTACTCCAGGATCGCGCCGGATTCGGCGATCACCAGCCCGTCGTCGCTGATCACCGGCGACTTGCCGAGCGGGTGGACGGCGCGCAGCTCGGGCGGCGCGAGCATCGTCTTCGGGTCGCGCTGGTAGTGCTTGATCTCGTACGGGAGCCCGAGTTCTTCAAGCAGCCACAGGACCCGCTGCGAGCGGGAGTTGTTGAGGTGGTGGACGGTGAGCATCGGGGGAGTCTATGCGGGCGCTGGAGATCCCAGTTCAAGCATTTCCCCTTGCAACCAGGCGCGGCACGGATTGAGCACCATCCACTTTCACTCCTTGGCCATCGAGTCCTGAGGGCCGGCTCCCAGCCCCAACGATCCACCCAGATTGGCCACGAACTCTGCGTGAGGTGAGTGCGTGTATTCCAACGACAGGCCAATGAAGGCCTCACTCAGCGCACGCTGCTCATCAGTCGACAGGCGCTGAAGGTCGTGCGCCATCTGTTCGAGCGCCTGGACGGCCAGATCGGGATCGATTTGCGAGTCCTCCGAGAACTCGAACACCAGAGCGGCGTTCGCGATGGTCCTGGCGAGAGCGAGCATGGTGGTCATCGAGGCTTTTGGACGGAGGATGTCAGGCGACCGCGAAGATTCTCGATGCCAAAACGGGAAACACCTGGCACCGTAGCCGCGCGATCCGCAAGCAGGAGGATCGGCTCGCAGAAACTGGCGAGCGGTTCCGGGTGCGACTCAACGAGGTGGTAGATCGCATCGAAGCACGCGAGTTTCACCAACGCGTCCTCGTGATCAAACATGTCGAGCAGGAGCGATATCACCTGCAGCGGACGCGCCGAAGAAGACATTGCCTCCGCACACCCCCGCAGCCATACCGCGTCGCGCGCGCTCCAGGCTTCGCTCAGTGCCCTCCAGTCCGCCGGACCGAAATCATCCAGCGCATCCGCCGCGCGATGCAAGGCGTCGTCAGACCAGTAATCGGTGGACTCGACGATCGGACAGAGTTGGTCGAAGAACTTGAACACGGGCTCAAAGGGTGGGATCGCAGAACTGACCGGACATCGGGCCCGCGGCGTCACCCAGACCCGGCACCCAACGCAAATCCACCTCGCCCAAGAGTTCGAACTTGTGTCCGCCCCCACCAGAGGGAATCTCGATCCCCTCTTCAACACGCCCTTCCGGATGGAACACGAGGACCGCACCAGGTGGGCGACGGCCTTCATCCCCGACCACCACGGGCGTGCGTAGCTTCAAGCAGAGTGCGTGACCCAGAGCGGCAACGGGAGGAAGATCGAAGTTGCCAGTTAGCCGCACGAACACTCGCGCCCCGTCAGCAAAACGTGACGGTTCAAAAGCGATAGCTCTCGTTGCGTCGAGCGAGCCGGCCCAGAAGTCACCCTGAGGCAGGAAACATTCGGGCGCCACCTGAAGAAGGTCGGCGAGCGCCATGACGATCTCCGCATTCGGACGCTCGTCGAGAAGGTCGAACTCGGCGAAATCAGCGCTCATGAGATTCCAAGACTTGCTCGATGACAGAAGCGTTGCATAGCCCGAGAGGACTGTCCCCACATTTAAGGCCAACGCGCATACGGTTCCTCTGGTTCTCAGCTCGGGCCACCAGGGGCGCACGAGACCTGGCACCCGATTCCGCTTTGACGCGATCCTTCATGCCCCCACACACAGGAATTAGGACAGACCCCGCTCCAAAGCGCCCGCACAGGCATGCATCACTTGCACCAACTCATTGAGTATCTTTACCTGCAGCTCCCTAATAATTTATGAGTTTCATACGTCCCCACGTTTAACCAAGACGACGATCATGGACACTTGGGTTCATGGTTGATCCGAAACAACCCGCTCCGGAATAATCCTCGAAGCTCGGCGCGTCGGCGCGAGAAGTCAATGAAATCATCTTCAACGGCGAAAATATCATCCGTCACGCGCACGACAATTCCATCGCCCAATCGTTCAACAGGAAAACCAGCATTCCGAATTTTATCTTCTTGCACCTCACTCATTAGCCCGGGGCCAAAATAATTAGCCCAAGCCAAATTTGCAGGCCCTTTTTCTTTCAGCCTAATCGGTGGAACTCCATTCAAGTGATCATTTGTCCCATATGTTGCATCAGCAGCCTCTCCAAAAGCATCCGGAGCATCTTCAATTTCTGTCACCAAATGGAGAGTTGCATAGTCTGGAACGAGCACACGGCAGAATTTATCGAATAACTTCAACCAATCAACCTTTCTATCGATTGAAGCTTCAAAAACAAACCATGCAGCTCGAACTTCCCCGTGAATATTCCTAAGCTTGTGCATCATATGCCCATAGGACTTGATCGCGCGAGATCGCTTCCAAATGAATCCATCCGCGTTGCGTTCCATTCCTGGCCGGCCGGAGCCGTTCAGAACGGCCCAAAAGGGCTTACACCCCTCAACATCGGAAACGCTATTTTTTAGCGGCTCAAACGTACCGACCTTTTCAGGCAAAAGACGAGCATCCGTCTCGATCAGCGCTTCCAGCAGAGAGCGTCCGACCTCCCACTCAGAGGTTTCCAAGGATGAAATTATTGAGATCCTAATGTAGGACTTCTTGATTTTGGTCATTGGGGCCTCTTCGTAATCAATTTAGAAGTATTGGTCACCGGATCGTACATGACGACTTTCCCACCTGCGAGATCGATTGAATCCCACAACGTCTTCGAGATGCTTATATTTTCCGGACTAACAACCAAGGTGTAAGGCACCTTATTTTCTTGGGCAAATTGGATTTGAGCTCTAAACTGATCCGACATGTCAATCTTTCGCTCATTCTTAATTTCAACAACGCCGGTTGGTTTGCCATTCGCGTCTGGAATAGTGTTCACCACCCTTCCGCCACCTAGATCGACTTCTCGCACCTTTGTATTTCTTTGAAGCTCCATACCATCGATTACTTCGGTTTGGAATTTCACGCCTTTCGCATAATTCTCCGCAATCTGCGCACCAGCATCGCTTACCTTTTCCCACTTGATACCACTTGAGGTATCGCCACGCAGCACCGGAACTTGCGTACCGGTGACCTCGTCCACCTTAAGATACTCTCCGCTCGCGCGCTGGAAGATCGGCTGTCCGCTCTCTGTTTCCCCGACTTTCGCCATAACGCCGCCATTGGGCCCGACATAAACCCCATCGGGCTTCGCGACATAGCCGGGCGGCAGTTTCTCTGCCGTGCGAGGAACATCCGGTGCACCCTGCTGCATCGGCGGGACGGGCGCCGGAGTGCTCCCCAACGCGCAGCACGGAGCGTTGTGAACAAAGATCCCGAGGCCTCCCACATGGTAGGTGTGATGCTCTTGCACCTCGACGTTGTAGACGGTGGCCGTCCAGCCCACTTCCTTCTGGGACTCGACCACCAAGGCCTGACCCATCAGGTCGATCAGGCCCATGCCGGGCTCGAGCGACGCTGCGCGCACCCACTGCGCGTGTGTCCCTACCCCGACCGTCTGGCTTACACCGCCAGGCAGATTCGTCACCCAGAACGGGTGTTCCGCCGTGGTGTGCAAGGTATCGCGCATTCCTTGCACATCGACGACGACCACTTCGAAGATCGGCTGATCTTCGTTGGCAGTCGTGGCCACCACGGGTCGTAGACCCGGTTCCAAAGTGAACTCATCGCGAGAGAACACAAGTTCGCCGCCGACGAACGTTTCGATTGGCTTGGGGCCGTCTGCCGTGTGAATCAGCGTGCCGGCAACAAAACAGTTCGGCGGCGCAAGGCAGGCGGCGGCGTCATCGAGAGCCTGTTCGGTCGCGCCGTTGAATGTGCCCCCCCCGGTTTGAGTTGATCCCTTGACCTCTGTAGAAGCGTCACCTACGTGTGGCGTGGGACTGCTGCCGGAACCTACTGGCTTCACATCGGCGGACTCGGCGGCCTTGGTCGCGGCAGCCGCTTCAGACTCCAGCTTGCTGATGGCCTTCGTTTCAATTCCTTCGAGGATGTTGTTCGCGAGCTTGGTCCCGACACCTACCCCCGTTTCCACGACTTTCCCGGCAAGGAATCCACTGGCCAGGAATCCCCCCTCGGTTCCTGCGGCCTTGATCTTCTCCGGATCGTTGGAGCTCACGCTCTCGACCTGGTTCATGAAAGTCATCACCGGAGTCACCGAGAGGACCGCCTTGAAGACATCCGCGCCAGTGATGTCCAGCGGCTTGCCGCTGATCAGCCACTGCATAGTCTTGGACTCGAAGGTCAGGGAATCGCTGCCAACAGCCCCCGTCGACAGGAAGCTGGTGACAGCGTTGCTGGCGTTTAGGAAAGTGCCTGTCGTCAAATCCTTGTTCAGCGCCACAGCCTCATTGCCCAACGCCACTGCGGCGTTTTTCAGCTTCTCCGGGGTCTCTTTCAAGCCTGCGACGTAGTATTTCGCCTCTAACGCCGAGAGCGTCGTCTGCTGCTCCTTGTTGGCTTCGTAGAGTTGGAAGCTGCCGTCGGCCTGCGGCACCTTCACATAGGTCGTGTTGCTGCCAAAGATGAAGGTGTAGGTACATTGACCGGCCGGGGTCGTACATCCCTCCACCGGGAACTTCGTGAAGGTCCTCATCCCATCGGACATCGGCGTCGTGCCGGGCTGTGTGCCCAACCACGTTCCGTCTGCCTGCTCAATACCGCCGGACGGGGTCTGTCCCACCAGCTTGTAGCTGCCGACGGTTTTATTCAGGAGCTCGGTATTGCCGGTGTGATCGTCATATGCAGCCGTACCGCGCGCATCCATACTCACTCCGGATTCGCGAGCAAGGTTCGCCAGGATCTGCTCGGCCAGAGGGTCGTTGCTCTGGCCTCCAAATGTTGGCGAGTAGGCGCTGTCGTTCTGGTGCAGCAACTGCTGTGTCAGCCGCTTCTCCCATTCGGACTCGTCGAGTCCTTGCGTACCAGCCAGCTTCTTGGCTTGTTCCTTGAGAAGCGCGATCTGATCCGGATGCAGTTGCCGGTTGTTGTAGTCCTGATTCAACCCAGCGGCCGCGCCATCGAATCCGCCACCCGCGGCGGCACCGATCCCCGTGGCCAGTGCGCCCGTTGCAAGCTTGGAAAGCGCTGAAGCCCAGTCGTTGTTGCCCTTGTCGTCCGGGCCGAATCCTGCTTCCGTGAGCTTCGTTTCAAGCGACCGCTGCAGCTTGTTCAGTTCCCCCGCCGCGGCGGCACTGCCGGCCGCACCCAGGGCGCCGCCAAGGTCCCCGGTCAGCGCACCGATGACCGAGTGCATCGCGACCCGATAAGCGCCGCCTTCATCCCACTTCGTCGCCTCTGCGTTGAGCGTCTCAGCGGTCTTTGCGTCACCGGCGTTCTCAGCCGCCTTCGCCTGCTTGCGCAGGTCTGCGGCCTTGTCGCCCGCAAACGTCCCCACCTCCTTCGACGCCTGCGCCCCGAACTCCGCCACGATCTGCGCGTTGAGCTTCGCCTGCTGTGCCAGGTCTTGCCCGTTCCATCCTTGCGCCAGCTTGCCCGCCGTCGCATCGTTGGTCGCTCCGCGGTCCAGCTTGTCGAGTGCGGCCTGGCTCGCCGCATCCCCGCTGGTAATCGTCGTGTTGCCCGCGCTGATCGTGCTGCGCGTCGTGCTGCGGTCGTCGTCGCTGTCCTTGAACGCGCCGGCCATGCCGCCACCCGTTCCCGCGCTCACCATCACGGCGCTCGCCTTGAACTGGCTGCGGTTCTCGATGTCGCTCGTGGTCAGCGTGCCGGTGCTCAGGCTGTTGCTGCCCGCATCGATCGCCGCCTGGCTGCTCGTGATCGCCCCACCCTTCAGGTCGGTGTTGCCCTTCACGTTCACCTGGAAGCCGCCGTCCCCCGCGCGGATGCCCGCCTGCTCGCCAACCGCCGCGAAGTCCGCAGTGACCTTCGATTGGCTGAAGTTGCCGCTGGCGCTCGACCCGTACCCGATGGTCACGCTGCCGCCGGCGCTCATGCTCTTGCTGTCGAACTTGGCTGTGTCCTGCAGGCTCTCGATCTTCAGATTCCCGCCGACATCCACGCCCACCTTCGGACCGCTCACCACCGCACCTTGCAGCGTCGTGTCGCCGCCGGACACCAGCTTCACCGAGCTGCCGCCCGTGACCTGCGTCGTTGTGAAGTAGTTGTCCGTGCCGTCGGAGTTGCCCTTGGACACGCTGGCCGAGGCGGTGAAGCCCAGGCTGTTCTGCTTGCCGAGCGTGACGCCGATGCCCACCGACGCACTGGTGCTGCTGTCCTTGCTGTGCTGCTCGCTGCTGTTGCCTGCGGCCAGCAGGTTGATCGCGTTATCCGCCTTGATCAGCACGTCCTGGCCCGTCAGCGCACTGCCGCGCACCGTCACGTTGGAATCAGCGCCGCCGCCGGTCGCGATCAGGCTGAGGTTCTTGCCCGCCGAGATCGCGCTGCTCGCTGCCTGGTCGGACTCGTTGTGCTGCGTGCTCTTGCTCTGAGAGCTGCCCACCGTCAGGCTGAGACGGATGCCGGCGTTCTGGTTGGCATTGTTCATTGCCTCACCAAGCTTCTTGATCTCATCGACCGCCTGCATCGCCTTCGAGATCGCCGTCGCCGCAGCGAGCGCCTTCATGCGGTCGTCCTGCGTCTGCGTGACGTGCTCGGCCGCCTTGCTCGCATCCATCGCGGTGCTGATGCCCGGCACGCTCAGCGCCAGCGTCACGCCGCTCTGCTTGAACTTCGTCTCGCTGTCCTGCGCCGACTTGTTGCGCGCCTCCTCGATCTCGATCGATTTGGCCTGGATCGTCACGTTGCCGCCAGGCGCCTGCACCTCCGAGCCGGTCTGCTTGTACTTTCCGCCTGCGTAGATGTCCACGTCGCCGTTGACGCTGCCCACCGTGGAGCCCTGGTTGGTCTCCTGCGTCGACTTCGTCGCCTGCGACAGCTCCTGCTTGCCGATCGTCACCCCGATCCCGCCGCCACTGAACAGCCCCGACTTCACGGTCTTCTTGAACTGCTCGGTGTCCACCGAGTTCGTTACCCCGTCGATGGTGATATCGCGGTCCGCGATCAGCTTCGTGCCGTTGTCCGACACCGCCTGCGCCGCAGCCAGCGTGATGTCGCGGCCCGACACGATGTTCACCGTGTCGCCGGACACCGTCGTGCCGATTGCCGTCGTCTCGTCGGTCTTGTTGTAGGTGGTGACCGTCTTCTTCTTGAACAGGCTCTTCTTCGTCTTCTGCGTCATCTCCTCGACGACCGAGTTGGCCTCGCCCGCGAGCAGTTGCACATCGCGCTTGGCGTCCAGCGTCACCGCGCCCTGCGCGCTGGCGATCTGCGCCGCCGTGGCCGTCAAGTCCTGCCCCGCCTTCAGCAGGATCTCGCCCTCCGCCTGCACCGCAGTGCCGACGTCTTGATGCTGACTCTCCTTCTTGTAGTTGTTGGCGTTCTTGATCTCGTCGCGCGAGCTGGCCGTCGTCACCGTCGTCAGCGACAGATCGCGCCCGGCCTGGATCAGCACGCCGCCGTCCGCGCCTGCGCCGTCCGCCCCGCCCTGCGTGATCTGCACGGCCTGCATCGTCACGTCGCGTCCGGCCTGCACCACCATCACGCCGCCCGCGCTCAGCGAAGCGACCTGATCCAGCACCGTCGCCTTCGTCGTCACGTTGCCGCGCTGCGTGCCGCCGCTGGCCGTGGTCGTCTCCATCACGATGTCGCGACCGGCCGTCAGGCTCATGTCGCCCGTGGCGTTCAACGAACCGCCGATGTTGCGCAGATCCTCCCGCGCGGTCAGCGCCAGCGTCGTGCCGCGCATGTCGCCCGTGTTGGCGATGTTCTGCGCGGTAATGTCCACCACCCCGCCGCGCACGTCGCCGCCGTTGTTGAAGTCGCCCGTGAGCGCCATCTCCACACGGCCGCCCGCGATGAGCGAGCCGCTCGGCAGCAGGTCGCCGTCGCGCGGCACGAGGTAGACCTGCGGCACCAGCACGCGCTGCGTCGTGCCGTCCGCCAGCGTCACCTCCTGTTCCACCAGCCACACCAGATCGCTGGTGAGCTGCGACATCTGCTCCGCCGACAGCGCAACACCCGGCACCAGCTGGTGCTCCTTCGCGAAGGTCGCGCCGTTGGTCAGCAGCGCGCGGTACTGCGCCTCGTCGTCCGCGTAACCCGACAGGTAGCCCGTGCCGGTCAACTGGCCGATCTGCTCGCGCACCAGGCGCTGCTCGTAGAAGCCGTCGCCCAGGCGCTTCTGCGTCACCGTCGGATCCAGCGCCATCGCCTCCAGCAGGAAGTCGCTGGACAGCCAGTCGCGATAGTTCGCGAAGCGCGGGTCGGTCTCGACCAGGTACTTCGAGGTCGGTTCCTTGTGCGTCTTGAACAGGCTGTTGGACGGCGGCGTCAGGTTGATCTTGACGCTCAGCGCGAGCGGCTTGCCGTTGAAGGTCGCACCGGAGCCGCGCAGCGTCACGCCCTGCGCCGCGCCCGGACGTTGGGACGACGAGGCGACAGCGTTCTGCACCGTGCCGATCTGCGTCGTCGCCTTGCTGTCGGCGGCCGTGCCGCTCAACTGCGCAGAGGCCGCCGCGCGCAGGGACTGGCTGATCGCCGACAGCCCCTGGCGCGCATTGCCCTGCACGCCGGGCTCGAAGCCGATCGTCTCGGACTTCTGCACGTTCTGCGCCGACGCGGCGTCGCCGTCGCGCCATTGCGTCGTCACCTGGGCGCCGCGCACGTCCTGCGCGCCGCCCGCATGCACGTAGTCGCCGTCGCGCGTCTGCTGCGTGCTGGCTCGCACCGAAGCGCCGGCATCGCCGGACAGGGCGGCATTCACCGCCTTGGTCACACCGTTGGCGCCCGTGCGCTGAGCAGCGTTCACCGCGCCGACACCGCCTGCCGCGTTACCCGCGTCGACGGCCTCGGCCACCACCTGACCACCGCTGCGCCATTGCGCGTTGGCCTGCGCGCCGGTCTGCGCCGCGCCGCCCTGGTTGACTTGCTGCGTGACGCGGTTGATCAACCCGCCCAGCCCGCCTCCACCTCCCGCGGCCGCCGGGCCGTGGTTGCTCGACGTCTGCTGCGACGCGCCCCCTCCGGTGCTGACGGCGCCCGCCTGCTGGCGGTCACCGGGCGCCTGCGAACCCGGGACGAACGACTGCGCGCTGCTCGGCAGCACCAGATCGATGGTGTGCGCCACGCCTTGGTCGTCCAGCGCCGTCACCGTGTGCGGGACGTTGACGACCTGCCCGCCCGTGATGGCCACCCCCGTCATGCCGACGACCTGGCTCATGTCGTTCGTGATCGAGCTCGCGCCGATGCGCAGCACACCGCCCACGATGATCTTCGCGGCCAGCGTCTGCGTGACCGGCGCGCCTTCCTCGCCGACCCCGGCCGTCGAGGTGTACGAGATGACCATGCTGCCCGGGTGGTCGCGATCGAAGTCCGCCAGCGCCTGCTGCTCGGTCCGCCCGTTGAGCTCGATTTCGATGTAGTTCAGATCCTGCTTGTTCCCCTGCTTGTACTGGAGCTGCAAGGTGCCCTCCGTGCCGCCGCTACTCGCATAGCGGCCCCACCGCAGGTAGGGGTTGAGGTTGTCGATGCGGCCGGCGGTGAGCGTCAGGTCGCCGCGCGCCTCGATCGTCGCGCCGCTGTTCAGCAGGCTGGCGCCGTTCACCGTCATGTTGCCGCCGCTGCGGATGAAGGCCTTGGTATCCAGGAACACGGGGCCGCCCGGGTCGGCGCCCGAGTTCTGGCCCGAGCCCACCCCGTCCAGCACCGTCCGGTTCACGATCCCGCCCGTCATCCGCAGGTCCAGCAGACCGCTCGCCTCGATCGTCGAGTTCTCGTTGAGCAAGCTCGCACCCGTCATCGTCAGCGAGCCGTCCGCGAAGATCAGCGCGCCGCCGGTGTTGGCGATGTCGCGCGTCATCGCCGCGTCGATCGTGCGCCGGCCTGCGATCACCGCCGACACGCCGCCCTCGGCGCCGTTGGTCAGCTGTCCGCCGTCGAGGATGACGTCCCCGCCGTAGATCCGGCCCGTGCCGACGTTGACGATCCGGTCCGCCGTCAGCCACACGCTGTCGCCGTCGATCAGCCCGCGGTTCGTGAGCTGCCCCGCCGCCGTGAGGAAGGTCATCGCGCCGCTCAGTTCGCCGCTGGCCGCGTTGTCGATGTTGGCCGCCTGGATGGTCAGCGCGCCGCCGCTGCGCAGCGTGCCCTGATTGCCGAAGTTGCCCGACACGTCCAGCGTCATGTTGCCGGCCGCCTGGAACTGGCTGCCCGCGCCGTAATTGAAGTCGCCGGCAAGCTTCACCGACATGCCCGCGCCGCTGGTGATCTGGCCGCCGACACCGCCGGCGAGCTCGCGCAGGTTCAAGCCCAGCGCGTCGCCCGACCAGATGCGGCCGCCCGCGTTGTTCAGCGACAGCGCCGACGCCATCGCGCCGTCCCCGATCGTCTGCGTGCCCGATGCACCCAGCGCGCCGCCGGCGTTGTTCAGCGCCTGCGTGACCGTCAGCCCGAGGTTGCCGCTGGCCAGCACCTGGCCGCCGACGTTGTCGAACTGCGGCGCCTGCACCGTGACGTTGCCGCCCTGGATGCCCTGACCGCTGGCCGAGGTGTTGGTGTTGTCGATGCGCCCGGCCGAGGTCAGCGTCAGCGAGCTGCCGCCGTAGATCAGGCCGCCCTGGTTCAGCACCTGCTGCGCTGTCGCGTTGAGCGACTGCGTGCCGACGACGCGACCACCCTGGTTGTCCAGCGTGCCGGCCACCGTCAGGCCCAGCGACGCGGCCGACAGCTCCGCGCGGTTCGTCAGCGCGCTCACCGTGACCTGCGCGGTCGTGCCGGCGCTGATGCCGCTCTCGTTGGTCAGCGCGCCGGCGTTGATCGTCATCCCGCCCTGCGCGTGCAGGCCGGTCGGCGTCGTGATCGCCGCATCGCGCGTGTTGTTCAGCGCCGCGCCGTGCGTCTGCACCGACAGACCACCGAGCGACTGCAGCAGACCGCCGCGGTTCTCCAGCGTGCCGCTGTCGGTCGTCAGCGATTGCGAGGCGAGCAGGCGTCCACCGGCGTTGTCCAGCGTCTGTCCGCGCGTGTCGATCGCGACCGTCGCGCCCGAGACTTCGCCCTGGCGGTTGATCAGCGAGGTCGACAGCAGGTCCGCCGTCTGCGCCGCCTGGATCGTGCCTTGGGTGTTGTCGAGCGCGCCCTGCGCGCGCACCGTCGCGCCGCCCTGCAGGCTGGCGATGCGACCAAGCTGGTTGCCGACGGAGGCCGCATTGAGCGTCACGCCCTGCTGCGCCAGCAGCGTGCCGCCGCCGTTGAGCAGCGCGCCGCCTGTGGTGACCGTCAACGCACCATCGCTGCCGACGGAGCCGCCGCGGTTGTCCACGGCGCCGGCGTTCAGCGTCATCGTCGAGCCGCTGCGCAGCCGGCCGCCCTGGTTGTCCAGCGTGCCGGCGATGGTCGTCTGCACCGTCGAATCGCTCTGCAGCAGACCGTTGCCGTTGTTCGCGAGGCTGGCCGCACGCACGTCGAGCGCGCCCGCGCTTGCGAGCGTGCCGCCGCTGTTGTCGATGGCGCCATCAATGGTCACCTGCGCCGTGCCGGTGCTGACCAGGTTGCCGCCGCGATGGTCGAGGCTGCTGCCCGTGACCGTCACGCCCGCGCCCTGCGTCTGCGCGTTCGTCAGCGTCACCGCGCCACTCGCGCCGACCGTCAGCGCGCCGTTGCTGAGGATCTGGCCGCTCGCGCCGTTCAGCGTGCCGGTCGACAGCGTCAGCGCACCGCCGCCCGCCTGGACCATCGCGCCGCGCACGTTGTCGATGGCCTGCGCCTGCAAGCGCAGCAGCGAACCGCCAGATTGGATGCGGCCGTCCGTGTTGACGATCTGGCCGCCGACGGTCGCCGTCAGTTGCCCCGTCGAGCCGACCTGCGTCAGCGAGCCGCCGACGTTGCGCCAGTCGCTCGCCGTCAGACCGACGTTCGCGCCGCTCAGCGTCGCGCCGTCGGTGGACAGCAGGCCCGCGCTCGCGAGCATCAGATCGCCGGCGCTGGCCAGCGCCGCGCGGTCCAGCCGCAACTGGCCGCCGCTCGCCGTCAGCGAGGCGCTCGCCGCCTGCACACGGCTGTCCTGGAGTTGGAGCTCACGCCCGCTGACCGTCAGGCGTCCCGCCGACAGCATCGCGCCGCTGGACTGCAGCGTACCGGTGGTGCGCACCGTGAGGTCGCCCTGCGCGGCCAGCGTGTTGTCCGGACGAAGGCCCGCGGCCAGCGAGCCGGAGCCCGACAGCGACGCGGCGTCGATCGTCAGCGCGCCCTGCGCACCGATGGAGCCGGTGTTGGCGAGCGCGTTGCCCACGTTCAGGACGGCATTGCCCTGCGCGTAGACGGCACCGCTGCTGGTCATGTCGCCGGTCACCGTCAGGCGCGTGTCCGTGCCGGACTGCAGCGAGCCGGCGTTGTTCAGCTGGCTCGCACCGACCGTCAGCGCACCCTGCGCATTGACCAGCCCTTGCGCGCCGTTGGTCAAGGTGCCCGTCGTCAGGTCGACGGCGCGGGCGCCGATCTGGCCGCCCGTGTTGTCGATCGAACCGGCCTGCGCGCGCAGGTCCCCGCCCGCGACGATCGCGCCGCCGGCGTTGTCGAGCGCGCCCGTGACGCGCACCTGCGCATCGCCGGCGCTCAGCAGCTCGCCGCCTTGATGGCGCAGGCTGCCCGCGTCGATCGTCACCTGGGCGCCTTGCGTCTTCGCCTGGCTCAGGTCGACCGCGCCGGTCACCGCCAGCGTCACCGCGTGCGCGCCCAGGATCTCGCCGCCGACGCCGTTCAGCGACGTCGCGTCGATCCGCATCCCTTCGGCGCCCGCGTGGACGAGGCGCCCCTGCGTGTTGTTCACCGCGCCCGCCGAGATCGTCAGCGTGCGGCCCGCCACGGCGATCTCGCCGCGCGTGTTGTCGAGCGCGCCCTGCAGCGTAGCGCTGAAAGTGGCGCCCTGCCCGGTCTGCCCCGTCTGCGTCACCGTGCCGTCGACGTTGGACCAGCGTTGCGCCGTCACGGCGATGCCGTCGCCGGAGACCGTCGCCGCGCCGGTGTCGAGCGCGCCCGCGCTGTTCAGCGTCAGCGCACCGGCCGAGGCCAGCGTCGCGCGATTCAACTGGAGGTCGCCGGCCGAGGCCGTCAGTCCGACGTTCTTCGCCTGGAGCTTGGCATCCTGCAGCTGCAGCGACGTGCCGCTCAGCGACATCGCGCCCGCTGCGAGGGTCTGGCCGCTCTGCTGCAGCGCGCCCGCGCTGCGCAGCGTCAAGTCGCCCGACGCGGCCAGCGTGTTGTCGGGATTCAACCCGGCGATGAACGCACCGCTGCTCGCGATGCTGCCCGCCTGCGCCGTCAGCGCGCCTTGCGCCGCCAGCGTGCCGGCGTTGCTCAGCAGGCCGTCGGTGGTGATCGTCATCGGGCCGCGCGCATACGCGGAGCCGGTGTTGGCGAATGCGCCGTGGACCGTCAGGTCCATTGCCGCCTGCGATTGCAGCAGGCCCGCGTTGTCCAGCCGGCCGGCCTCGACGCTCAGCGCCTGCACCGAGGCGATCAGGCCCTGCGCGCCGTTGTTCAGGCGACCGGTCGTGCTCAGCTGGACGGCTCGTCCGTCGATCTGACCGCCCGTGTTGTCGATGGATCCGGCGCTCACGCGCAGGTCCTCGGCGCTCTGGATCAAACCGCCGGTGTTGTCCACGGCGCCGCCGACCGACAGCGTCGCGCCGGCCTGGCTCAGCAACTGCCCGTCGCGGTGGCTGAGGCTGCCCGCCTGCAACTCGATGCCGCGCGCCTGCGTCAGCGCGCCGTCCAGCGTCATCGCGCCCTGCGCCGACACGCGCAGCGCGCCCTTGCCCAGGATCTCGCCGTCGCGGCCGTCGATCTGCTGCGCGTTCAGCGTCAAGGTGCCCGAGCCGGCGTGCAGCAGCGTGCCGTCGCGATTGTCGAGCTGCTGCGTGTTCACGGTGACGTCGGTCGCGTTGGCCGCGATCGAGCCGCCCTGGTTGTTCAAGGTCCCGGCGACGTCGACGCGCAGTTCACCCGCCGTGGCGGTCTGGGCGATGTCGCCGGCGGCGTTGCGCCAGTCCGTGGCCGCGATCGCCACCGAGCCCGCACCCAGCGTCGCGCGGGAGGTGTCGAGCGTGCCGGCGGCGCTGAGCGTCAGACGCTCGGTCCCCGTGGCCGCGGCGCGGTCCAGCCGCACGTCGCCGGTCAGCGCGGACATCGTCACGCGCTGCGCCTGGAGGCGGCTGTCCTGCAGCGCCAGCCCGGCGCCGGTCAGCGTCATCGAGCCGCCCGCGAGCGCGGTGCCGCTGTGCTGCAGCGCCTGCGACGCGGTCAGCGTCAGGTCGCCGCCGGTGCCGACGGTGTTGTCGGCGTTCAGGCCCGCGGCGAAGGCGCCGGTGCTGGCGATCTCGCGCGCGGTCGCCGTGACCGCGCCTTGCGCCGTGATCGTGCCGCTGTGGGTCAGCAGATCGGCGCGGATCAGCGCGTCGCCTTGCGCGCGCAGGGATCCGCTGTTCAGCAGGCTGCCGCCGGTACGGACATCCAGGTCGCCGCCCGCTTGCATCGCCCCTGCGTTGCTCAGCGTGGCGACGTCTGCGGACAGTCGTCCTTGCGCCGCGATCAGGCCCTGGCCCGCGTTGACGATGGAACCGCCCGTGAGCGCCACATCGCTCGCGCCGATCTGGCCGTCACGGTTGGTCAGCGTGCCCGCGTCGATCGCGAGGTTGCCGCCGGCCTGGACCAGGCCGGTGGTGTTGTCGAACTCCCCGTCGACGTTCAACCGCGCGGCGTGCTGCACGAGCAGCTCGCCACCTCGATGGTTCAGGCTGCCGACAGTCGCCGTCAGGCGATCGGCCTGCGTCTGGGCGCCGGTCAGGTCCGCGGCGCCGGTGACATTCATCGTCAAGCCGCCGGTCGCGGCGATCGTGCCGTTCGCGCCGGACAGGGAACCCGCATCGATGCGCAGCTCGCCGGACACGCCGCCCGCCTGCACGATCTGTCCCGCCGTGTTGTCGAGCGTCGCCGCCGACAGCGTCAGAGCCGCGCCGTTGCCGACGAGGCGACCGCCTCGGTTGTCGAGAAGGCCCGTCACCGCCGCAGTGAAGGTGCCGGCAGCGTCAGTCTGGCCGATCTCCCCGCCGGCATTGCGCCAGTCGACCGCCGTGACGGCGACGCTGGCACCGCTCATCCGGGTGCCCTCGGTGTTGAGCGTCGAAGCGCTGTGCAAGTCGAGCAGCCCGCTCACCGACAGCAACGCGCGGTCGAGGCGGAGTTCCCCTCCGCGCGACGTCAGGGCCACTGTGGCCGCCGCCGTCTGGCTGTCCTGCAGCAGCAGCGAGGCGCCGTCCAGCGACGCGCGCCCGACGGCCTGCGTCGTGCCCGAGTGCTGCAAGGTGCCGGTCGCGGTGAGCGTCAGATCGCCCGAGGTGCTCGCCGTGTTGTCAGGTCGCAGCCCCGCCGCGAAGGCGCCGACGCTGGCGATGCTGTTTGCACGCAACGTCAGGTCGCCCTGCGCCGCGATCATGCCGCTGTGCGTCAGCGCACCGCCGGCATCGACCGACACCGCGCCCTGTCCGTAGACGCTGCCGGTGTTGGTGAAGGCGCCGCCGACGTTCAGCGTCGCGTCGCCGCTCGACTGCATCGCGCCGGCGTTGTTCAGTTGAGCCGCGTCGATGCGCAGGGACTGGGACGCCGTGATGACGCCGTCGACGCCGTCGACGCCATTGGAGCCATTGGAGCCATTGGCGCCTTGGGCACCCCGAGCACCGTCACTGCCGTTGTTCAGCAAGCCATCCGTGCGCAGTTGCACCGCGCGGCCATCGATGCGGCCGGCCGTGTTGTCCAGCGATCCGGCGTGCACCGTCAACGCCTGGGTCGCCTGCAGCAGGCCGCCGGCGTTGTCCAGCGCGCCGACGACCGTCAGCGCCGTCTGACCGTCGCTGACGAGTTGTCCTTCCCGATGGCTCAGACTGCCCGCCGCGATGGCGATGTCGCGGCCTTGCGTCCAGGCCCGATCCAGCGTCGCCGCGCCGCTCACGTCGAGCGTCACGTCGCCCGCGCTGGCGATGCGACCGGCGGTGCTGGTCAGGGTCGTCGCCGTCACGGACAGCGTGCCCGCGCCCGCATGGACGATCTCGCCGCTGCGGTTGTCCAGCGTGCCGGCATTCAGGGTCGCCGACTGCGCGTTGGCGCCGATGCGACCGCCCTGGTTGGTGATGGTCCCCGTCACGTCCGCGCGGAACGCACCGGCCGCATCGGTCTGCGCCAGCGCACCCGCCGCATGACGCCAGTCGGCGGCCGCGATCGACACGCTGCCGCCGCTCAACGCGGCGCCGGACGTATCCAGCGCGCCCGAGGACGACAGGCTCAGTTGCCGCGTCGCGGCGACGGTAGCCTGCGTCAGACCGAGGTCGCCGCCCAGCGTCTGCAGCGACACCGCGCTCGCCTGCGTCTTGCTGTTGCCCAGCGCCGCACTGTCCGCGCTGAGCGAGAACGTCCCGCCCGCCAGCGCTGTTCCGCTGTGCGTCACGTCGCGCGCCGTCAGCGTCAGATCGCCGCGGTCGTCGACGGTGTTGTCGTTCTTCAGGCCGGCGGCGAAGGTGCCGGAGCTGTTCAGCGTTCCGGCTTCCACGGCGACGTTGCCGCGGGCGGCCAGGGTGCCGGTGTGCTGGAAGGTCTCGGCGCGCACGTGCGCATCGCCTTGCGACACGATCAGGCCCGCGTTGTCGAGCGCGTCGCGCACGGTGGCGGTGAGCGCGCCGGCGGCCTGCAGTTGACCCGCGTTGCTCAGCCGGTCCGCGTCCACCGTCAGCGACGACGTGGACGCGATCAGGCCCTGCCCCGCGTTGTCGACGGAGCCGCCGCGCAGCGCGATGCCCGCACCGCCGATCTGTCCGTCCCGGTTCGTCAGCGTCGCCGCTTGCACGCTCATCGCGCCGCCGGCCTGGAGCAGACCGCCGGTGTTGTCCAACGCGCCGGTCACGCCGAGTTGCGCGGCGTTCTGGGCCACGAGCTTCGCGTCGCGCATGCTGAGGCTGCCGGCCGTGATCGTCACGCGGTCCGCCTGCGTGAGCGCCTGCGCGCCGCCCAGGTCGGCAGCGCCGCCCACCGTGAGCGTGAGCCCGCCGGCGCCAGCGATGGTGCCGTTGCCGCCGTTGAGCGTCGTAGCGTCCAGGCGCAGTTCCCCGTTCACGCCGCCGGCGTGGATCACCTGGCCCGCCGTGTTGTCGAGGCGGTTCGCGCTCAGCGACAGCATCGTGCCGTTACCGGCGATGCGACCGCCGGCGTTGTCCAACGTGCCGGACACCGAGGCCGTCAGGCCGCCGATCGCTGCCGTCTGGCTGATCATGCCGCCGGCGTTGCGCCAGTCGGCGGCGGTCACGGCCACCGTGGCGCCGCTCACCTGCGCGTTCTCAGTGATCAGCGCAGCGCCCGCGCGCAGATCCAGTCCGCCCGTCGCGGCCATCACCGCGCGGTCCAGGCGCAGATCGCCGCCTTGCGCCTGGGCGACGATGCCCGCCGCCTGGGTCTGGCTGCCCTGCAGCTGGAGCTCACCGCCGTCCAGGCGCGCGTTGCCGCCGGCCAGCGTCGTTCCCGAATGCTTCAAGGTCCGATCGGCGGTCAGCGCCAGATCGCCCGACGCGCCGATCGTGTTGTCGGCCCGCAGGCCCGCGGCGAAGGTGCCGCTGCTGTCGATCGCGCCGGCGCGCACGCTCAGCGCGTCGCCGGCCGCGAGCGTGCCGGTGTGCGTCAGCGTGTCCGTGTCGACGGCGACCGCGCCGGTTGCGCGGATCAGGCCGCGACCGGCGTTGTCGAGTTGCCGGCTCGCGATGTCGATGCGGCGACCGCTCACCTCGCCGTCGCGGTTGTCGAGCTGACCCGCGTCGATGGTCAGATCGCCCGACGTCGTCAGCGTGCCGCCCTGGTTCGCGAGCGCCTGTGCGCTCAGCGTCAGCGCGTCGCCGCCGGTCGCGATCTTGCCGGCAGTGTTGTCGATGGTCTGCGCGGTCAGCGAGACCTGCTTCGCATTCGTCTGGATCACGCCCTGGCGGTTGTCCAGCCGACCGGCCAGCGACACGGACAGATCGCCGGTGCCGCTCAGCGCCAGTTGGCCGCCCGCATGGCGCCAGTCCTGCGCCTGCAGCGACAGCGACGAGGCGCTCAACTGCGCGCCTTCGGTGATGATATCTCCGGACGACTTCACGCCCAGCGCGTTCACCGCCTGGACCTGCGCGCCGGTGAGATCGAGGCCGGCGGCGTCGAGGTTCGCGTCGACCGCGAGCAGTTGACCACGCAGCGTCATCGCGGCGCCGGCCGTCATCGCCAGCGCGCCCTGGCCGCCGATGCGGCCGTCCGTGCCGAGGCCGGCCGCGACCGTCGCGCCCGAGCCGGTCTGCAGCTGCTGCGCGGCGGTGACGCTCAGTTGACGTTGCGCGGCCAGCAGGCCGGTGACGCTCAGGTCCGCACCCGAAACGGCCGTCACCTGTCCGCCGTAGACCGAGCCGCCCAGCGCCACGCCGCCCTGCGCCGACAGCGTCAGCGCGCCGCCCGCGCGGAGCTGCCCGTCGGCGTTGATCGAGCGCGCCTCGATGCCGAGGCCGTTCGTCGCCGACATCGTCGACGACGCGTCCTGGCGCAGCGCGCCCTGCAGCTTCAGCGCGACGTCCTGGCCGCCGATCGCGGCGCCTTGTTCCTGCGCCAGCGACCGTCCTTGGATCGCCACGCCGTCGCGCGCGGCAATCAGGCCGGCGCCGTTGGCGATGTCGGCCTGGCCGTCGATCGCGATGCCGCCCGCGGCGGCCTGCAATTCGCCGCGCTGGTTGTTCAGCGCAGTGCCGGCGTGGATCGCCAGGCCGCCGTCGGCGGCAACGCGACCGTCGCGGTTGTCGATGCGGTCCGCGCTCAGCGACACGGTGCCGGTCGTGCGCACGGTCGCGCGTTGCTGGCTCAGCATGCCGTCGGCCTTCAAGGCGATCGAACGCGCCTGCGCCTGCGCGCCGTCCAGCGTCAGCTGCGCCGCGGTCGCGGACAGCGCGCCGTTGGACCAGAGGCTAGCGCCGCTCAGCGTCAGCGTTTGAGCGTCGACGCTCAACGCGCCGCTGCCGTATTGCTCCAGGCTCGCGCCGATCGCGCTGAAGGCGTTCGCCGCGATCGACAGCGATGCGCCGTTGCTCGCGATGCGCGCGCCGTCGGCCGTCATCGTGCCGTCGACGCGCAGCGACAGCGCGTCCGTGCCGACCTGCAGCCATTCCGCCTGGCGCAGGTTGAGGTCGCGCGCGGCGATGTCGAGCTTGCCGCCGGCGAGACTCGCCGTCTGCGTGCTCAGCGCGCCGTCCGCCTTCAAGCTCAGGGTGCCGGTGGCCGACAGCTTCGCGCCGTCGGCGGTCAGCGTGGGTGCGCTCGCCGCGATGGCGTCGGCCTGCACTTGCGCGCGCGTCAGATCGACGGACGTCGCGCCGGTGGCGGCGATGCCGCTGCCTGCGATCAGCAGCGCATCGCGCGCCGCGACCGTGTCGCCGACCACGACGATGCCTGCGGCCTGCGCTTGCGCGCCGCTCAGGTCCAGCGCGGGCGCCTGCACGGTCAGCCGGTCCGCGGCCAGCAGTTGCCCGGCCTGTGTGGCTGATTGCGTGGCGGTCAGCGACAGCTTGCCGCCGCCGGCACCGGCACCGCCGGCGCCGTCAGCGACGAGGGCGCCGTCCGTGCCCATGCCCGCCGCCGTGACGCTGCCGGCTTCACCGGTCAACTGCGGCGCGCGGACGTCGGCCGAGCCGCGCGATGCCAACCAACCGGCGTTGCGCACGCCGGCGTTGGATTGCACCGTCAGCGCCGGCGTGCCGTTGGCATCGGTCTCCTGCGCGTAGACCGTGCCGGTGTTGTCCAGCCAGCCGTCCGCGCGCAGCGTCAACTGACCGCCGACGACCTGACCGGCCTGGCGCACGCCGAGGCCCGCCTCGGTCCCCACGAGCGTGATGCGCTGCGCGTAGATGCCGCCCAGGGCCGTGCTGTCCAGCGCGTAGCGCGGACGTTCGCCGACGGGTGCCAGCGACTCGCCGCCCGCGACGCCGGTCTCGTCCACTGTCATCACCTGCGTGCCGGTCTGGATGCGGGCGTCCTTGGCCCAGATCCCGGCGTTGATCTCGACCGCGCGCGCGAGCAGCGCGGTGTAGTCCGTCGACGAAGCGTCCAGGCCCAGTCCGTCCACGCGGATCAGGCCGCCCTGCACGCCGTAGCCGGCGATGCTGCCGTCGGCGTTGAAGCGCGGCGTGCCGGTCGTCAGCACCGCGGCGCTGGCGTTGATGAAGCCGGCGCCGTCGACCTGGATGCCGGCCGGGTTGGCGATGACGACTTCGGCGCGCTGGCCGGCCACCTCGACGTAGCCCTTCAACTGGCTGGGCGCGCTGCTGTTGACCTCGTTGAGGATCACGCGCGCGCCGCCCTTGGCCAGCCACGGATTGCCCTGCACGAAACCGCCGAGCTGCGTGCTGACGTCGCTGCGCGAGTTGTTCAGGATCACGCCGCGCTTGTCGACGTCGAACTGGCTGTAGCTGTTGCGCGAGACGCCGGCGGCGCTCGGCGTCTGGATGTTGACCTGCACGGTGCCGTTGGCGCTGTTGACCACCGTCGGCTGCTGGCCCTTGGGCGCGTTGGGATCGGCCTTGACCTGCGCGAGCGCATCCGGCGCCAACGTGATCACCGCGCCCATCGCGAACGCTGCCGCCAGCGCGAGCAGCGACGGCGGTCCGCGCGACGCCGCGGGCGTCGCCTCGGCGGACACCGGCGCGCGGGCGGCGGGTCCCTGGCTTTCCCCGGCGCTGCCGCCCTTGACGTGACTCAGGGCGGTCTCGGCCACGGCCATCAACTGGCCGCGTTGCTTGTTGAAGACGATTCGGTACTGAAGACGGTTCATCGCGATCTCAACGAAATGGGTTCGGGGCCAGGCTCCACGCGGAGCCGGTCAGGAACGGATCAACGGGAATAGGTCAGGTTGAAGCCCGCGACGACGCGGGCCGCAGGGAAGCGCGACGGCTGCCACAGGGGCGCGCCGGCGAACACGTCGAGCGAGAAGCCCTGCGTGCGCACGCGCGAGCCGATGACGGCGCCGGTCAGGTGGCGGCCGGCGAGGCGCTCCGCGCCGTAGCCGCCGACCAGGCCGGCGTCCACGCCGAGGTACATCGACACGGCCGGCGACTGCTGCGCGGCGGAGAGCGGCAGTTCCGCCTCGTTGCGCCAGAGCAGGCCGTTGTCGGCCGACAGCGACGCGTCGCTGCCGAAGCCGCGCACCGTGTAGCGGCCGCCGATCGAGAAGCGATCCTGCGGCGTGAGCCGGTTCAGCGCGTACTGGCCGCGCAGCGAGGTGCTCAGCTGCAGCTGTCGGCTGCCGAGCGCCAGCGCGCCGTTGAGGCTGTAGCCGCCCTGCAGCAGGCGCACGCGCGAGTCGCCTTCGCCGAAGGTTTCTTCGGGCGCCTGCAGCGCGTGGAAGGCACCGGTGCCGCGCCTCAGGCTGAGCTCGGCCTCGCTGCCGACGCCGCCGGCGTTGCGCTTCAGGCTGATGCCCGCTTCCCAGCCGCCGGTGCGGCGGCGCTGGACCTCGACTTCGGCGTCGTCGATGTAGTTGCGCGAGCCGCGTCCGAACAGCTTCACGTAGCCGCTGAACTTGTACTGGCCGTCGCGCCAGAGCATGCGGGTGAGCTTGAGTTCGCCGTTGCTGCTGGCGCCGCGGTAGACGTAGGTCTGGCTGGCGCCGATGACGACCTGGCGATAGCCGCTGCGGCTCATGGTGATGCTGATCAGCGAATGCCCCCACGGCAGCGAGTAATGCAGCACGTGGCCGCCGGTGCCCTTGTGCGGGCCGTCGCGGTGGTCGACGCGGCGCGCGAGCCAGTCGGCGTCGCGGTTCAGCGTCGCGTAGAAGAGGTCGTTGAGCGTCAGCGCGTGGTCCAGCGACGCGGTCAGCCCGAGCGGGTAGCGGCCGGTGGCCTCGCTGCCGCTGTCGTCGAGCGAGACCTGCCAGCGCCATTGACGGCCACCCTGGTAGCTGACGGCGAGGTCGCTGTAGCCGGGTTCGGCGGTGCCTTGCGCGGGCTCGACCTGGATGTCGGCCTGCGCGCCGGGGACGCGTTGCAGGTTCTCCAGCGCCTGCTCCATGTCGCGCAGGTTGAGCACGTCGCCGGGCTTCACCGGCAGCGCGTTGGCGAGCCGCACCTGCGGCGAGGTGCCTTCGCGCAGCCGGATCGCGTGGACGCGCCCCGGCACGACGGTGAGCACGAGGCGGCCGGAGGACAGGTCCTGCGGCGCCGCGAGCACGCGGGTGGTGATGAAGCCTTCCTCGATCAGCGCGTCCTGCAGGCGCGTGACGAGCGTGGCGACGCTGCCGGCGCCCAGGCAGCGGCCGATCGGCGCGTCGTCGCCCTGCGGGCCGTCGAGCGCGCCGATCTGGCGCGCCATGCGGGGTTGGCCCTCGACGCCGCGCACCTCGATCTGCGTGATCAGGAAACACGGGGACTCGTCGTCGCGCAGCCGCGGACGCGCCTGCGGCGCGCTGGCGCGCAGACGCACGTCGGGTTCGCGTTCGAGCGACTGGCGCTGCTGGGCCTCGCGCTGCTGCTGGAGCTGGCGCTGCGCATCAGGGTCGACGGTGCCCGGCGGCAAGACCTGGCCCCAGGCGGCGCCCATGCCGGCGTGCGTGCCGATGCCCGTACCGACGCCCATACCGATGTAGAGGGCGACGGCCATCGCGATGGTGGTTCCCGCCGGCACGCCGACGGTCGGACGTCGCTGCGCGAGCGTCCGCTGTTCATGCTTCTCTTGCATCCCTGCCTGCCGTTTGTCTGGCGTTGTTTTTTCGACCCAGGGCAGGCCGAGGCAAGCGGCGATGCGTCACGAACCGGACGAGACCGGAACGGCAACCCCGCTATCTCGCGTCGTGATTTCCTTGGGAAATCGGCATCGAGACCGGAGGCTTTGCGTCGCCGGCTCGCGCCGGTTTTGCCCTTTCAGCCCTCAAGGCGTGACATCCCTCACGGAATGCACAGCCCCTCGGGGAACTGAAGTAAACGACTGTATCCGACCGCAACAAGCGGACACATCGCCTCCCGGGGGTGGTTGACGGGCGGGAGGGGGATGGGGTAGCGCCTGAGGCTGACGAATGACGCGACCCGAGATGAGGACTCTCGACGCGTCGCCATTCGCAGATGGGCGGTCGGGGTCGCCACTCCCTCGCCCACATCCACGAATAGATTTCGCTCCATAGAATCGTGCAGAAGAACAGGGAGTCAAGAATATGAATATCACCTTTCCACAGACCGCCACCTTCGCGGTCAGCATGCAACCCGTCCCTTGCGAAACGCGCGGATGGGCCGCAGCACTGAGTCGCTTCGATTTCTGGATCAGAGTCGGACGTCAGCCGTGAGCACCACCCTCAAAGGCGACACGCTTGAGATCGCCGTGTTCAATCTTCTGAAACACGAGATCGAGTCGGGCGATTTTTGGGCAAAGAGTGACTGCTGTCAGATTCATCGCAAGAAGGGGTACTTCTCCAAGGACCGGGAGGCCAATATCGTCTTTGATGTCTCGATTGAGATTCGGTACCCCGGAGCAGACACCTACTCAATGCTCGTCCTCGTGGAGTGCAAGAACTACGACAAGACCGTCCCAGTGGACGACCTTGAGGAATTCTTTGCGAAGGTTCAACAGGTTGGTGCAGCGAACGCCAAGGCTGTCTTCGTTACCCGAAGCGCTCTACAGAGAGGCGCTTTGCAGTTCGCCAAGTCCAAAGGAATTGGAGTCGCTCGCTACTTTAATACTCAGCAGATGAAATGGGAGCTACGTCGTTCGCCCTCCGCGACTCTCAATGGCCAACGATGTGACGACAGCGAGATTTCGGCTGCGCTGACGCAACCCGAGTACAAGAGCGCAGTCTTCGATCTCTTCTTTCAGACTCCATCCACTAACACGAACTCGCTCAACGTGTTCTTCGACGAGCTGCTACTTCACCGGGCGACAGCGGACCGTCGCCTGCGCTCTGTTCGAAACTCCGCCCGCCGAAGCTCTGCCTCAGTTCCTTTCATTAGCATGGCGGCGCTTGAACAGCAGGCGCAACAAGCCTTGAGCGAGGCGGGGATCGAACAGGGCTATGTAGATCTCCATAAGCTCTGCGAACGCCATCCGGTGGCGCAAGAAGTGCAAATTCAGAAGTTCACGCGATCGGCCAACGATGGAGCAGCGCCTCTTGGTCGCATCAGGTTCGATCCTCCAGTGATTGAACTTCTCTCTGACTCGGGGCAGAGCATTGGCCGAGAACGATTCACTTTTGCCCATGAGCTGGGCCATTTGCTGCTCCGTCACGGAATGTTCTTGCGGGCGGAACTATGTGATGAAGCGGATCACCTGAATGCTGTGCGTCGGATCGACGATGGAAGCGCGATCGGGCGGATGGAGTTTCAAGCGAATCAATTTGCCTCGTGCCTCCTCATGCCTAGACAGGCCTTTTTGGAGGCATTCATTCGCGCAATGGATCACCTTGATCTCAGAAGAAGGGGCTCCGCCCCCCTCTATGTCGACGCTCAACCTTGCAACATCGGCCACTTCTTGACCGTGACTAATCGCTTGATGTTTGCCTTCGGAGCATCGCGCGCGGCAGTCGCGATCAGACTGTCTTCCCTTGGCCTCATGAAGGATGTTCGCAGAACCGGTCAAAGGAGACCTGAGGCAGCGGACTTCTCGTGGCTCTGGTCCGAGATTGAAGACGAGGCGTGGTCTTAGATTCCCATGAACATCGCCCCGGGCCTCGAACCAGATTTCTACTTCCCCGATCTGCCCAGCAGTTGACGCAAATGCATCCAATCGGCTCGCGTCGAAGAGGTCCAGCGCGAGACCTTCCAACGCTGCCAGAAGTTGAGCGATGAAGCAGAGATGCGGCTACGTTCGATTTCGGCGATCAAAGCTTCCCTATCGAAACCGGTCCACACACCACCGGGCATCGTGCGCAGATTGCGCCAGCAAGCCGGGGCGACCTCGGTTTCGTAGATGCGCTGCAGCTCATCCACAGGTAGACCCGTAGCGAGCAGCTCGCGCGCGATCGACTTCAGGTCGAGTTCGTCCAGTTCCGTATCCAGGAACAACTGCGAGATCGCCAAGCGCGCAGAGCGATGGGCCTCGTCGTCAATGAAGCGCGTGTCGCTCATTCGCCCAACCAATTCACCACGTCACGTTGGTCGAGCACCTGATCGGCCGCTGCGCTCGCCGCCATCGCGCCGAAGATGCCGCCGACGATGAACAGGGCCGTCACGCACACCGGCGCGCCAGGTCCGCAGACAAAGCCTGCTGAGGCCGTCGCGGCAGCGCCGCCGAGCACTCCGCCTGCCAGCGTCGCGCCCTCCTTGACGCTCTGCCGCAGCTTGTTCTTGGCCTCCCAGATGTTGTAGATCGAGATGGCCACGGTCACCACCGCAAGACCTCGTCCCAGCATCCGCCAACGCGGGATCTGCCCCGTCACCTTCGGACTGGATCGGCCCGACGCGTCGACGATCTCCAGGAACACCAATCGCTTCTGCGCAGCAGACAGCTGGGCGAAGGTCTGGCCGGGAAACAGCTTCTTGACTGCCTTGTCGAGCGCCATCTCCAGCGTGAGACCCTGCCCCTTCATCGCTTCGGCCCCGGCCTTGCCGATCGCCGAAGTGATCGCACGGATCTCTTCCATGATCATGTTCCGGGACTGAGCGGCAAACGCCGCCCCTTCCGCTGCACTCATCTTTCCAGCGAGGACGTCGGCGCGAATCGTGCGCGCGGCCTCCGCGATGCGCTGGACATAGGTCGCGCGTGCCTTCGCATCCTGGATGTATCGCCACGCGAAGTTCTGGGCGGTCGCCTGCAGCGCGTCGAGTGCCTCGTCGAGGCCGCGCAGGTCTTGCGTCTGCCGGCCGATCAGAGCAGGCGACGGCGACTGGGACAGGCAGTTCGTACCCTTGTCCACGATTTGAGGATTGCTGATCTGGCACAGCGGGCCCGGCGTTCTCGCGCTCATCGCCTCTCCCAGTAAATCTCGCCGGATGATATCGATCGTCCCGCAGACGGAACATCGGATCGCGATCCCGGATGACCATGGTCATCCGCTGTTGTCACCCATCCGGCGGATGCGTCACCGGCCGGTCCGAGGCACGCTCCTACAATCCGCGCGCCTTGTCAGGAGCCCGCATGCCCGCACCGATCGATTTCTATTTCGACTTCGCCTCGCCCTACGGCTACATCGCCGCGCAGAGCATCGACGAGCTCGCCGCCAAGTACGGCCGCACCGTCAACTGGCACGCCATCGTGCTGGACGCCAACTTCCAGTCGCTCGAACGCATCCGCGTGCCCAACAGCGTCATGCGCAGCGACTACGTCCGCCGCGACGTGGTCCGCATGGCCGCCTACATGAAGGTGCCCTACAACACGCCCTCCTCGCTGGGCCTGCACACCGAGATGGCCGCGCGCCTGTTCCACTGGTTCAACGACCGCGATCCCGAACAGGGCCGCAAGTTCGCGCAGGCCGTCTACAAGGCCTACTTCGTCGACGACCGCAACATCGCCCAGGCCGAAGTCCTGCAGGACCTCTGCGCCACGCAGCACGTCTCGCCCGACCAGCTCCAGGCCATCGCCAACGACACCGCCGCTCGCGCCCGGCTCAAGGCCGAGATCGACCTCGCCGAAGCCCGCGGCGTGTTCGGCTCGCCCTTCTTCATCGTCGAAGGCGAACGCTTCTGGGGCAACGACCGGCTGCCGCAACTCGAACACTGGCTGTCGAACGGTCCGTATTGATCGGCCTCACCGCCCGTTACTCCTTGTCCGCCGGGTAATGCCCGGCGCGACCGGTCATCGGCGACCGCCGCCACCGCGTTGTCAGACGCATGTTGTCCCCTTCATGGAGGTCCCACATGCGAACGCTTCGTCCCCTGCTGCTCGCGCTCATCGCGGCTCCGCTGGTCGCGACATTGACCGGCTGCGTCGTGGTGCCCGCCCATCGTTATCACGGCTATGACCGCGGTTATGGCGACGGCGGCGGCTACGGCGCCGGCTATTCCGACGGCGGCCCGGTCGTCACCGGCACCATCTGGATCGACGGCTACTGGGACAACCGCGGCGGCGGTCGCCGCTGGATCCCCGGCCACTACGGCCCGCGTCGCTGAACGTCCTTCAACGACGAAGCCGGCGCAAGGCCGGCTTCGTCTCCCGAGCGCGAGGCCTTCTCAGGCCCGCTCAGTCCTGGCGCGTCACTGCGCCGTGCAGTTGAACGTCGCGACGCCGCGATAGCTCGAATCGCCCGCCTTGGCCTGGAAGGCCGCGACGATGCGCAGCTTGTTCGTGCCGCCTTCGCCGATCGACAGGCTCATGCCCTCGCCGCCGCCGAAGTAGTTGCCGGTGATCGCCGTCGTCGCCGGCGACGCGATCGTGCGCGCGGTGGCCGACACCGTGCCCTGCTGGCTGCCGGCCGTGGTCGTGATGGACACGTCCACCGACGCGCCGGTGGCGGAGAAGCTCAGCGCCGCCGTGCCCGAGCCCTTGCCGAAGTAGACGCTCGACGTGCCGTTCACCAGGCTCGGCGAGGAGAACCGGCCGTCGTCGCACTTGTAGGTGCCGGTCGCGGGGAACGCCGCCGGCACGTTGTAGACGGCGTAGTGGTAGGCGGCGTTCACCGACGACTCGATCGTCGAGCTGCCGCTCGAGGTCGTCGCCGTGCCCTTGCTCCAGCGGCCGATCGCGAAGGTCTCGTCGCCGGCGATGTCCGCCACCGCGCGCGTCGCGCCGGTCAGCGTCTGCGCGTTCAGCGTGACCACGCCGCCGTCGCTCGTCTGCTCGAACGTATCCACGCGGCCGCTCGCCTGCTGCGAAACGCCGACGAACTGGTAGCGCGCCGTCGTGCCCTTCACGAAGGCGGTCGGGGGCGTCGTGGTGGTGCCGGTGTTGCCGCCGGTCGTGCCGCCCGTGGAGCCGCCCGTAGAACCACCGGTAGAGCCGCCGGACGTGGCGCCGCCCGTGCCGCCGCTGCCGACGCTGGTGTCGACCGACGCGGTGCCGCCATCGCTGCCGCCACCGCCGCAGGCCGTCAGCGCCGCGATCAGCGGCAGGAACACGAACACCTTCTTGACTTCGAACTTCATGAGATTCCCTGAATTGAAAACTTTTGTTGCCAAATGCATCCGTTGGCGGGGGCGGAGTCTCAAGGGACTCGCCGCTTTCCGCGCGTGACTTTTTGGCGCTTCCAAAGGGAATCGGGTTCGGCGCGCGCTATGCGCCCGCCCACCCTGGGTGTGTGGGGTGGCGTTCACCCCCCAAGGGGGTGTAGGACTTGACCAGGATTTGGCGTCTGCGATATCCGCGTGGAGGCCCGAACGGATCACCCCGCGAGCAGCCGAGCCACCAACGCGGTGTCGGTGGCGCGGCGCCTCAGCTCGCCTGCTTGAAGGCCATCACGGCCTGGTTGCGCAGCGTGCGCAGCAGCGAGAGCTGCTTCTCGTCGAGCACCACGCTGCCCGGCTGCGCCTTGTCCGCGTAGATCATCGCGAAGGGCGCGCCGCGCAGGGCCATCGGCAGGATCAGGAAGCTGTGCGCCTTGGCTCCGCTGAGGAACCACGGCGGCAGCCGCTCGGCGATCTTGGGCTGCGAGGCGTCGGCAATCAGCGTGTCCACGCCCTTGGAACAGATCGCCGTGAAGAGGTCCGCCGGCATGCCCGGCATCACCCGCAGCGGCACGCGGAACAGCGGCACCACCGCCTCCACGCCGTCGCCCAGGCCGAAGCGGCCGGTGAGCGTCTCGGTCTTGGGATCGCGCAGGCAGAAGATCACCCGCCGGAAGCCCAGCCCGCGGTACATGGTCTCCAGGATCATGCGCAGGATCTCGTTGAGCTTGAAGCTCTCGACCATCGCGTTGGTGATGTCCTGGATGCCCGCGGCCAGCGTCGCCGCCGCCTGCTCGGGCGGGATCACGCCGGCCGGCGCCTGGCCGTCCACCATCGTCGCCTGCAGCTGGTGCGGCGACAGCGTGTCCTCCGCCGACGGCGTCAGCGGCGCCAGCAGGCGCTGCGCCGGCGAGTTCTTCGTCAGCTTGATGTCCATCGCCTGCGCCAGCTGCGTCAGGCGCTGACGCGCCTGGTCCGCCGCCGCTTCGAACGCCTTGGCCTCGACGCCCAGCGCGCGCGCGTAGCGCTGCGCCATCGCGCGCACCTTGGCATGCGCCTCGGCCGGATCGCTGTTCAGGATGACGTCCGCGACGTCGTTGCTCGCGCGGCCCAGCCAGCGCATGCGGTCGGTCGAATGCTCCACCAGCCGCGCCGGCGCGTCGCCGTCGGGCCGCTGCATGCTGCGCTGCAGGCTGTCCGGGAAGCCCCACTGCCGCGCCACGCCAAGACCGAGGCTCTCGTAGCTCAGCCCCAGCACCTGCGCGGAGGCTGCGGCCTCGCTCAGCGGCGGCGCCGCCTGCTCGCCCATGCCGCGCTCCGGCCGCACGACGCGGCGCACCTGCTGCGCCTCTTCGGGCAGGTAGAACTCGGCCAGCAGCCGGCCCAGGCCCTGGAACATCGTGGCGAGGAAGGACTCCTCGTTCTCGCGCGGCACCAGGCACAGCTCGCGCGCCAGCGAGCCCGCCATCAGCGAGCGCAGGAACTCCTCCTTCAGCCGCTGCGCGTGGCCCTTGTTCTCCATGCGCTCCAGCAGCACCAGCGACAGCGCCAGGTTGCGGATGCCGCCGAAGCCCACCAGCGCCACCGCCCGCGACACCGTGCTGATGTGCCCGCCGCCGGCATGGCTGAACTGCACCGTGTTGACCAGGCGCAGCAGCTTGTTGGTGAGCGCGACGTCCTTGAGGATCTCGTTGGAGAGCGAGGTCAGGCTCTCGTTGTCGGACTGCGTCATCCGCTGGATGCGCGTCACCGAGTCGGCCATCGCCGGGAAGTCGCTGCGATGCCGCATGCGGCGCAGCAGGAATTCGAGCGTGGCGTTGCCGCCCTCGCCGCCTTCGGTGGTCTCGCTGGCGGCCGGATGCAGCCACGCGGCCAGCGCGTCGTGGAAGGCCTTGGCATCGGCCCAGCGCTGCGACGACTCGCGCGACAGGCCGCGCAGCAGCACGGCGCGCAATGCGTCGTCGCTGTCGGGGCCGAGGTCGGCCGGCGGATCGAGGGTCTGCTCCATCGCGCGACGCACCGCGCGCCACGGATCGGGGTCGTAGTTGAGCCGCTGGCCCGACAGCATTTCGCTGAGCATCACGGCCGCCGCGAACACGTCCATGACCGGGGTAGCGGGATCGCCCTTGGCCGCTTCCGGCGAGATGTAGCCCGGCGTGCCGACGATGCGGTTGGGCTTCGCAGCCACGCCCGCCGCAGCCGACTGGATGCGCCCGGCGATGCCGAAGTCCATCACCTTGGGTCGGCCGGTGGAATCGATCAGGATATTGGACGGTTTCAGGTCGCGGTGCACGACCCCGGCCTGATGCGCCGCGTGCAGTCCGTCGAGGATGCCCAGCATCAGCGCGACGGCCTCGCGCGCCGGCAGCCGGCCGCGCTGGCGCAGCCGCTCGGTCAGCGTGCCGCCGGGCACGTACTCGAAGACCATGTAGGCCTGGCCGGCCTCGATGTCGGCCTCGAAGACCGGCACGATGTTGGGATGCGTCAGCCGGCTGACCGCCCGCGCCTCGTGCAGCCAGGCGTCCACGCTGGCGCGGTCGACCGCCTGGGTCAGCACTTTCAGCGCGACCTCGCGGTCCAGCCGCGGATCGTGCGCGAGCCACACCACCGCCTGGGCACCCTGCCCAAGACTGCGCAGCGGCTTGAATCGCCCGACGGCGGGCGGCATGGCGGTCATGGTCGGTCCTTGCCGGGCTGGGGTGTGCCGGACGGGCGCGTGCCTGTCGACGACCCTGGCTGGGCGGTGCTGTTCGTGTTGTTCGTGGACGTGTTGGTGGCGGTGGCGGGAGCCGGCGCGCCGGACTCGGCGCGCTCGCGCAGTCGGGACCGTGGCGCCGCCGTCGCCGCCGCACCCACGGCCGGGTCGCTCATCGCGCCCAGGCCGCTTTCGCCCGCGTCGGCGATCGCGCCGCTGTTGCCCAGCGCGTCGTAGATCTCGCGCAGACCGAGGCCGAGCGCGCGCGCATACCGCCGCGTCGCCAGCTCGATCGCCGCCTGGCGCTTGCGCTCCGGCTGGGCCAGCGCATCCACCAGTTCATTGGCCAGGCTGCAGGTGAGCCGCAGCATCTCGGTGTCGCCGTCGGCGTGGCGCACCGGCGCCTCCTGCGGCTGGCGGCGCATCATGTGCTGCAGCTCGTCGCCCAGGCCCCAGTACTTCGCGACCGCCAGGCCCAGGCTCTCCAGGTCGCAGCCCAGCACCGCGTAGGCCGCGGACTGCTCGTTCATGCCGCGCGGATTGGGGTTGTCCTCGGTGGCCTCGGGCGCGACCTGCAACTGGCGGATCTGCTGCGCGTCGTCCGGGAAGTGGTACTGCACCAGCAGCCGGCCCAGGTTCTGCATCAGCGAGATCAGGTAGACCACCTCGCCGTCGTAGCCCGCCGGCCGCAGCGCCTGCGCCACCTGGCCGGCGCGATTCACGCGGCGCATCACGCTCTGCATGAACTGCGCCTGGCCTTCGTTCATCGGACCGGGCCAGGGCTTGAGCGCCCGCGCCGCGTCCTCCAGCCCGTTCAGGCCCAGCATCGCGATCGCGCGCTGCAGGTTGAGCACCGTGCCGCCGCTGGTCGGCCCCTGCTGGCGCAGCGCGTTGTTGACGCGCCGGATCAGCTCCAGCGCCAGCGCCATGTCCTTCAGCGCCATGGATGCCAGCTGGCTGCCGTGCTGCCCCGCCATCGCGGACGACGACACCGTCGTCACCAGCCGGGTCGAGGTGCTCGGCAGGTGGCCGAAGCGCTGCATCTTGTCCTTCAGCAGCGCGATGGGACCGCCGTCGTCCTGCTCGGCCGACAGCCGCCAGCCGTCCAGCGCGCGCCAGAAGCTGCGCGCCAGGTGGTAGCGCTGGCGCGTCTGACGATCGCTGGCGCGGTTGACGATGGCGCGCAGCGGTTCGGGGATGGCGTACGGGGTTTCCCAGCCCAGGCGGACCAGGTCGTGCCCCTGCGGCTGCATGCGCTGCAGCACGACCTGCAGGTCGGATTCCTCCAGCACCGGCTTGCCGCTGAGCAGGCGATGCAGCAGCAGGCCGACGCAGACGACGTCCTCCTCCGCGGCCTCGCGCGCCGCGCGGCGGGTAGCGGCGTTGAAGTCGGCGTTCGGCGGCACGACCTCCTGCGCCACTTCGAGGCCCAGCACGCGGACGTGGTTGGCGCCGTCGACGACGATGTGGGCGAGCTGGATGTCGCGGTGCGCGTGGCCGGCCTCGTGCGCGAAGGCCAGGCCTTCGAGCGCCTGCGCGGCCCAGCCGGCGGCGTCCAGCGGCAGCGGCGGCGCGCCGCGGGACAGGCGCTCCTCCAGCGTCTCGCCCAGCGCGCGGTCGTAGGCGACATAGGGCCAGGGATCGACACGGCCGGTCTCGATGACGTGGGCCAGATTCGGGTGCTGGATGCGGGAGGCGCCGTCGACCGTCTTCAGCCAGTGCAGCATCGCCGCCTCGCTGTTGGGCTTCTCCCGCGGCATCATCAGGAACATCTCCTGGCCGCTCTGCGGGTCGAAGACGACCCACAGCATCGAGCGCAGGCTCTTGTGCAGCAGCGCGCGCAGCTCGAAGCGGCCGAAACGCTTCATCGGGGCGGCGGTGGATGTTGTGGTGTTGTCAGACACGAGCGATGTGCGACTCCCGCCGGTGCGGGGTCACGGACCTTTTGTAATGTCGATTGGACCGGAACCCCGAAGTCCTCGCCTGAAGAACTGAGGGGGATTCTCCGCTCAGTTCTGTAACTGCGCCCACACCTTTTCCAGGCGCTTGACGCTGACCGGCTGCGGCGTCCTCAGTTCCTGCGCGAACAGGCTGACCCGCAATTCCTCCAGCTGCCAGCGGAAATCCTCCACCCGCGCGTCGGTCGTGCCCTTGAGTTCGGCCACCCGGCGCGACCAGCGCTGCTCCAGCGGACGGAGCTCGGACAGGAGTTTGGCGTCGCGCGGCGCGTCGGCGCGCAGCTTGTCCAGGCGCAGGGTGATCGCCTTGAGGTAGCGGGGGTAGTGCTGCAGCTGGCTCCACGGCGTCTGGAGGACGAAGCGCTTGGGCATCAGGCGCTGCAGCTGCGCCTGGAGGTCGTCGACCACGTCCTTGGGCGCCGTGCGGGCGTCCTTGAGCTTGCGCAGCGCGCCCTGGTATTCGAGGAGCACGTTGAAGGTCAGGCGCGCGACTTCCTGGGCGATCAGGTTGAGGCGGGCGCGGCCTTCCTCGAGCCGGGCCTTGAAGCTGAACTCGTCCACCGGCAAGGGATCGGCCAGGAAGGCGCGCTCCAGCGCGACGGCGACGATCTGGTCGCGCAGTTCCTCGGCGGTGCCCAGGCTCATGTAGGACACCGACATCTGCGTCAGGTCGGGGATGTTCTTCTCAAGGTACTTGAGCGGCTCCTTGAGCTGCAGCGCGATCAGGCGGCGCAGGCCGGCTCGGTGCTTGGCGGCGGCGAGCTCGGGCTCGTCGAAGACCTCGATCTCGACGTGCTGGCCCTTGTCGATCAACGCCGGGAAACCGATCAGGGTCTGCGGTCCGCGCTTGATCTCCATCAGCTCAGGGAGCTCGCCGAAGGTCCAGGCGGTGTAGGTCTTCGTGGCTTCGACCGCGGGCTTAGTCGGCGGCACGATCGTCGCCTTGATGCCGCGCGAGGGATTGCCGTCGTTTGACGTCGGCCGTCCTTCAGCGACCGCAGCCCTCACCCCTGCCCTCTCCCGCGAGCGGGAGAGGGAGTCGGACGAGTCCTGCCCTGCGAGAGAGTCGCCCGAGCCTTGCAGCTTCAAGGTCGCCAATGCCTGGAACGCGGAACGTGCTTGCGTGCCGAGTTCCGCCTTCAGCGTCGCGAGGTTGCGGCCTTGACCCAGTTGGCGGCCGTGCTCGTCGACGACACGGATGTTCATGAAGAGGTGCGCGGGCAACTGCTCCAGCTTGAAGTCGTTGCGCTGCACCGCGACCTGCGAGCGTTCCTTCACCGCCTTGAGCAGCACGTCGACCAGTCCGCCCTGCGCGAACGGGTTCAGCTCGACGAACTCGGCGACGAACTCGGGCAGCGGCGTCAGCCGCGCGCGCGGCTTCTGGTGCAGGCTCTTGAGCAGCGCCGTCACCTTGGCCTCGATCATCCCGGGCACCAGCCAGTCGACGCGTTCGTCGTTGACCTGGTTGAGCGCGTAGATCGGCACCGTCACCGTCAGGCCGTCGCGCGCGTCGCCGGGCTGGTGCAGGTAGGTCGCCGTGCAGTCGACACCGCCCAGGCGGATCGTCTTCGGGAAGGCGTTACTCGTGACGCCGGCGGCCTCGTGCCGCATCAGCTCGTCGCGGCTGAGCTGCAGCAGCTTCGGATCGGCCTTGCTGGCCTCGCGGAACCACTTCTCCAGCGTCACGCCGGAGTACACGTCCGCCGGCAGCTGCTGGTCGTAGAAGGCGTAGATCAGCTCGTCGTCGACCAGCACGTCCTGCCGGCGCGACTTGTGTTCGAGCTCCTCGACCTTGGCGATCTGCTTCTGGTTGTGGGCCAGGAACGGGAGACGCGTCTCCCAGTCGCCGTTGACCAGCGCCTCGCGGATGAAGATCTCGCGCGCGGCGACGGCGTCGACGCGGCCGAAGTTCACCCGCTTGTTGTTGTAGAGCACGATGCCGTAGAGCGTCGCGCGCTCCAGCGCGACGACCTCGGCCGCCTTCTTCTCCCAGTGCGGTTCCAGCAGCTGGGTCTTGATCAGGTGGCCGGCGATGCCGGGCAGCCACTGCGGCTCGATCGCCGCGATGCCGCGGCCGAACAGCCGCGTGGTGTCGACCAGTTCCGCCGCGACGATCCAGCGCCCCGGCTTCTTGCTCAGGTGCGCGCCGGGATGGCGCCAGAACTTGATGCCGCGTGCGCCCAGGTACCAGTCGTCGTCATCGGCCTTCACGCCGATGTTGCCCAGCAGGCCCGCCAGCATCGACAGGTGGACCTGCTCGTAGGTCGCGGGCGCGCCGTTCAGGCGCCAGCCGTGTTCGGCGATCACCGTGTGCAGCTGCGAGTAGATGTCGCGCCACTCGCGCACGCGGCGCGGGTTGACGAAGTTGTCGCGCAGCAGCTGTTCCTGCTTGCGGTTGGAGAGCTTGTGTTCGCGCGGCGCCGCCGGGCCGCCCCTAGGCGCCGCAGCCCCCTCGGGGGGCGACGGCTGCGCAGCGGCCGTCTGGGGGTCAACAGGTCCCCCGCCGCGGGACTCGCCGAGCCACTTCCACAGCTTCAGATAGCCCATGAACTCCGACTTCTCGTCGTCGAACTTCTTGTGCTTCTCGTCGGCCTGCTGTTGCTGCTCCATCGGCCGGTCGCGCACGTCCTGGCCGGACAGCGCGCTGGCGATGACCAGCACCTCGCTGAGCGCGTCGCGCTGGCGCGCCTCCAGGATCATCCGGCCGACGCGCGGGTCCAGCGGCAGCTTGGACAGCTCGTGGCCCATGGGCGTGAGCTCGTTGCGCTCGTCGACGGCGCCCAGTTCGTTGAGCAGCTGGTAGCCGTCGGCCACCGCCTTGCGCGGCGGCGGTTCGATAAAAGGGAAGTCCTCGACCTGTCCCAGGTGCAGCGACTTCATCCGCAGGATCACGCCCGCGAGCGAGCTGCGCAGGATCTCGGGATCGGTGAAGCGCGGGCGCGAGAGGTAGTCCTTCTCGTCGTACAGCCGGATGCAGGTGCCGTTGCTGACGCGGCCGCAGCGGCCCGCGCGCTGGTTGGCCGCCGCCTGGCTGATGTTCTCGATCTGCAGCTGCTCGACCTTGTTGCGGTAGCTGTAGCGCTTGACGCGCGCCAGGCCGGGGTCGATCACGTAGCGGATGCCGGGCACCGTCAGCGAGGTCTCGGCGACGTTGGTCGCCAGCACGATGCGCGGCTGGCCGTGCGGCTGGAAGACGCGGTTCTGCTCCTGCTCGGACAGGCGCGCGAACAGCGGCAGCACCTCGACGCCGGGCGGGTGGTGCTTGCGCAGCGCCTCGGCGGCTTCGCGGATCTCGCGCTCGCCCGGGAGGAAGACCAGCACGTCGCCGCGACCGTTGCGCCAGAGTTCGTCGACCGCGTCGCAGATGGCGTCGTTGACGTCGTACTCGCGCGATTCCTCGAAGGGTCGGTACAGCTGTTCGACCGGGAACAGCCGGCCCGACACCATCAGCACCGGCGCAGGACCCTTGGCCGAGGCGAAGTGCTGCGCGAAGCGGTCGGCGTCAATGGTTGCCGAGGTCACGACGACCTTCAGATCCGGACGTCGCGGCAGGATCTCGCGCAGGTAACCGAGCAGGAAATCGATGTTGAGGCTGCGTTCGTGCGCCTCGTCGATGATCAGCGTGTCGTAGGCGCTGAGCAGCGGATCGGTCTGGGTTTCGGCCAGCAGGATGCCGTCCGTCATCAGCTTGACCGAGGCGCCCGGCTGCAGCCGGTCCTGGAAGCGGACCTTGTAGCCGACGACGTCGCCCAGCGGCGACTTGAGCTCTTCGGCGATGCGCTTGGCGACGCTGGACGCGGCGATCCGGCGCGGCTGCGTGTGGCCGATCAGGCCGCCGCCGTTGCCGCGGCCGCGTCCCATCGCCAGCGCGATCTTGGGCAGTTGCGTGGTCTTGCCGGAGCCGGTCTCGCCGCAGACGATCACCACCTGGTGCTCGGCCATCGCCCGCATGATCTCCTCGCGACGGCCGGAGACCGGCAGCGATTCGGGGAACTCGATCGGCGGGATCGGGGTGGCGGGCGCGGGAGGGCGGCGAGGTCCGGCCCGGCGCGGGCCACGCGGTGGGCGGGGAGGACGCGAAGGCGGCGCGGCGGGGGCGTTGATGTCTTGACTCACGGGGCGCGGATTATCTCGCGCTTCGCCGGGAGGAGCTGTTCACAGGCCGCTGGCCCTCACCCCTGCCCTCTCCCGCAAGCGGGAGAGGGGGTAAGAAGGGAGCCAGTCGGACTCCCTCTCCCGCAAGCGGGAGAGGGGGTAAGAAGGGAGCCAGTCGGACTCCCTCTCCCGCTTGCGGGAGAGGGTGGGGGTGAGGGTCAGCGGCGGTGGCAGTGCTCAGGCCCCTACTTCTTCTCGTCCGGCATCTCGGCGTAGGTGATGACGTTGATCACCGCCCCCTGGGGGTCCTGGAGGGTCGCCATCCGCCCGACGGTGGGCACTTCCATGATCTCCATCAGGACCTTGCCGCCCATCGCCTTGGCCTGGGCCACCGTCTCGTCCACGTTGCCCACCGTGACGTAGATCCCCCACGCGGGCGGCATGCCCTGCTGGGGGCAGGCCATCATGCCGCCGATGGCGTCGTCCGCCCCGCGTGCCTTGATCACGTGGTACGGCGGCGCGTCCGCCGGACCGCCGGGCATCGGCATGGCCTCGATGGTCCAGCCGAACAGCTTGCCGTAGAACTCGGAGGCCTTCTTCGTGTCGGTCGTCATCAGTTCCGACCAGCTGAAGGCCCCATGCGTCTTGAAGACTTCCATGTCTCGCTCCGGGGGGTGTTGCGGAGGCGCCATGCTCCGCTGCCGCACAGCGTCCCGCAAGTGACCTTGCCGCCGCGTTGCGGGGACAGGCTGTTGCACAATCCGCGCCCATGAGCCTGGTCTTCCCCCATACCTTCGTGCCGTGGTTTCGCGCGGTGGCCCCTTATATCCATGCGTACCGCGGAGAAACCTTCGTCGTCGGCATGACCGGGGAAATGATCGCCGCCGGCAAGCTGAACAGCTTCGTCCAGGATCTGGCCATCATGCATGCGATGGGCATCAAGATCGTGCTGGTCCACGGTTTCCGCCCGCAGGTCAACGAGCAGCTCGCGCTCAAGGGCCACCAGCCGCAATACAGCCACGGCATGCGCATCACCGACGGCATCGCCCTGGACAGCGCCCAGGAAGCCGCCGGCCAATTGCGTTTCGAAATCGAGGCCGCGTTTTCGCAAGGCCTGCCGAACACGCCGATGGCCAATTCCACCGTGCGCGTGGTGTCGGGCAATTTCCTGACCGCGCGGCCAGTCGGCATCGTCGACGGCGTCGATTTCAAGCACTCCGGCGTCGTGCGCCGCGTGGACGCCGCCGCGATCCAGCGCGCCATCGATATCGGCGCCATCGTGCTGATGTCGCCCTTCGGTTTCTCGCCCACCGGCGACGCCTTCAATCTGATGATGGAAGACGTCGCGACCGAAACCGCGATCGCGCTGCAGGCCGACAAGCTGCTGTTCATGACCGAGGTCGAGGGCGTGCGCGAAAACCCCGAGGATCCGGAAAGCGCGATCGACACCGAACTGGCGCTGGCCGACGCAAAACGGCTGATCGCCAAACTCCCGCCGCCGACGCAGCCGACCGACGTCGGTTTCTATCTGAAGTACTGCGTGACGGCCTGCGAATCGGGCGTCGAGCGTTCGCACATCCTGCCCTTCGCCGTCGACGGCGCGATCCTGCAGGAGGTCTATACCCACGACGGCATCGGCACCATGGTGGTCGATGAAAAACTCGAAAGCCTGCGCGAGGCGACCCACGACGATATCGGCAGCCTGATCGCGCTGATCGAACCGTTCGAGCGCGACGGCACGCTGGTCAAACGCGAACGCAGCGAAATCGAACGCGACATCGAGTCCTATACCGTCATCGAACACGACGGCGTGATATTCGGCTGCGCCGCGCTGCATCCCTATCAGGAAGCGCGCACCGCGGAAATGGCGGCACTCACCGTGTCCAGCGCCGTGCAGGGCCAGGGCGACGGCGAGCGCATCCTCAAGCGCATCGAACAACGCGCCAAGGCCATGGGCCTGACCAGCGTGTTCGTGCTGACCACGCGCACCATGCACTGGTTCATCAAGCGCGGCTTCCAGCCCGTCGATCCGAACTGGCTGCCCGAAGAACGCAAGCGCAAATACAACTGGGACCGGCGTTCGCAGGTCCTCGTCAAGAAACTCACCTGACCGCAGATCACCGATCCCCTCACCGATCCCCGCTTTCCATCGCGCCGGGATCGCCCCCCCCCGGGCAGCGACCGACGTCGGCCGGCTGCCGTACTCCCCCCACATTTTTTGAGCATCGAGGTTTGATATGGCCCGCACCGTCCAATGCGTTTATCTGAAGAAGGAAGCCGAGGGGATGGACTTTCCCATCTATCCGGGCGAACTCGGCAAGCGCATCTATGAGAACGTCTCCAAGGAAGCCTGGGCCGCGTGGATGAAGCACCAGACCATGCTGGTCAACGAAAACCGCCTGAATCTGGCCGACCAGCGCGCCCGCCAATACCTCGCGCGGCAGATGGAACAGTTCTTCTTCGGCGGCGGCGCGGAACAGCCCGCCGGATATGTGCCGCCGACGGAGTGATTTCCCCATCGCGGTGCGCGCCAGCGCGGCGGCCCTCGTCAATTCGTGTCAGTCGAGACACGATTTCTGACAGTTGATCCGGTAAAACCTCCAGAAATTGCCGCTTCCGGACCTTTGAGCAGGCCTTTCAGCGGCCCTTTCCGGGCCGCCCCAGGATTTACCCCCTTGCGGACATACTCAATTCCCTGCCTATAATGCGGCATTCCCTTTCGAGGGAGCCGTTGAACTACGCGAGGAATTGCATAAATGGCATCGCTCAAAGACCTCCTGGCCCAACGGGCCGCCCTCGAAGCGCAAATCGCTGAAACCCAGGACCGCGAACGGTCCGACGCGATCGGCAAAGTCAAGTCGCTGATGCAGGAATACGGCCTGACGGTCGCCGACCTGACCGCCCGCGCCGCCAAGACCGGCGCGCCGAAGTCCTCCAAGGTGGCCGCGAAGTATCGCAACCAGGCCACCGGCGAAACCTGGAGCGGCCGCGGCCTGCAACCGAAATGGCTGAAGGCGGCCATTTCCGGCGGCGCCAAGCTGGAAGATTTCGTCATCTGACGCCAGCGCACGGAAGGCCGCGCGCCTTCCCGTTCCATGAAAGCCACCCTCGGGTGGCTTTCTGCATTTCAGAAACTACCTCCTACGGGCACCCTCATTCCGGGGGGAGGCCGCCCTCCGGCAGGGATAGCGCTGACCGAGCCTCCCCGGCGCACGGCTAGCATGCCGCCCGGTCCCCTCCGCGCCGCGCGCGGATCCGCTCTTTTCCTCCTACGCCGCCCCCACCTTGAAGTCCGAGTTGTCCGCCCCCGCCGGTTGGGCTCCGCCCGCCTCGTCGCGCCGCCTTCCCGCGGTCGCGCCGGCCGCCTTGCTGGTCGGCGCCACCGCCTTGCTGCTGGTCGCCGGCGCGGTCTGGCCGGCCTGGCGCACGGTGGCGTGGTGGCTGCTGCCGCTGCTCGGGCTGGGCGCGGTGCTGCATGCCCGCACGCTGCGGCGGCGCGCGCTCGACGAGCGCCGCGAATGGCGCACCAAGATCGACGATGCCGGCCTGTCGCTGGCGCAATGGGTCCCCGGCGAATCGGTTTCGATGTCGCCCGGCTGGCAGTCGCGGCTGGGGCCGCTCGATCCCGCGGATCCGCTCGCGTGGCTGGCGCAGGTCCATGCCGTCGACCGGATGAAGCTGGAGGAGCGCCTCCCTGCCTTGCTGCAGGGCGGCGCCACGACGGCCGACGCCCACGGTCCGGAGGGCCGTGACGCCCTCGCCGGCGAGGCAACACCCGACCCTGAACCCGACTCCCTGCACCACGCGCTGCGCCTGCCCGACGAGGACGGCGGCTGGGTCTGGCACGAACTGCGGCTGCGCGTCGCGCGCCGCGACCCGCGCGGCCGCGCCCGCCAGGTGCTGGCCAGCCTGCAGGACATCCAGTGGCGCCGCACCGCCGAAGAACGTCAGCGGATGAGCAGCGGCCTGTTCCAGCATCTGCATGAGGGGTTGGCGATCACCGACCTCGACCATCGGCTGCTCGACGCCAATCCTGCCTACTGGGCGCTGATGGCCGCGCTGCTGGAGCCGCCCGCGGGACTGGTCATCGAGAACGGCGATCCGACGCCGCACACCGCCGACGCGCTGCGTCGCCAGATGCTGGGCCACCCGGCGCTGCCGATGGACGAGGCGCAGCTGCGCCGCGCCGGCCACGATCCGGAAGCGATCGCCGAGGCGCTGGCCGATCCCGCCGGCCACTGGCAGGGCCTGGTCAAGGTCCGCGCCGCCGGCGGCCAGCCGCGCACGCTGCGGCTGACCGTGTCCTCCATCCCCGAACCCGAAGGCCCGCCGCGCTACCGCGTGCTGGCGCTCAGCGACCTCACGCAGGAGCTGCAACGGCAGCAGGCGCTGGAGCGCCTCGGCCGCTTCGACCTGCTGACCGGCCTGCCCAACGAGCAGGAGTTCCTGCGCCGGCTGCAGGCCGCGCTGCAGACCAGCCGCCAGGTGGGGCCGGGCTTCATGCTGTGCGTGGCGCGCGTGGACCTGGACGGCTTCGCCGCGTTCAACCGTCGCCACGGCGTGGCGCGCGCGGACCAGGCGATGCAGGAACTCGCCCGGCGCCTGACGCTCGCACTCCGGCAGGCGCCGCAGTGGTCCGACGAGGTCGCCCGCCTGGGCGGCGATGAATTCGGCCTGCTGCTGCGCGTGCAGAGCGTCGAGGAAGCCCAGCAGGCGCTGGACCGGCTCGTGCAGGTGCTGCGTCGACCGATCGATCCGGACGACGAGAGCGGCGCCGTCGGTCCGGGCAGTGCGGGCACCGCCACCGACGCCGAGGGACACGCCGTCGACGCGAAAGACGCCCTCGGCGGCGCGCTGCGCCTGAGCGCCAGCGTCGGCGCGACGCTGTACCCGCAGGATGGCGGCGAGGCCGAGACCCTCATGCGCCACGCCGCGCACGCGCTCTATCGCGTCAAGCGCAACGGCCGCGACGGCGTGCAGTTCTTCGACGTCGAGAAGCGCCGCAGCCGCGAGGCGCAGGCCCAGGCCGCGCTGCGCGTGCAGCAGGCGCTGGAAGCCGGCGAACTCTGCCTGTATTACCAGCCCAAGCTGGACCTGGTCAGCGGCGCGCTGCTGGGCGCCGAGGCGCTGCTGCGCTGGCGCCATCCGCAACGCGGACTGCTCGCGCCCGCCACTTTCCTGCCGACCGTCGAACACAGCGGCATGGCCGCGCAGCTCGGCCACTGGGTGCTGGAGCAGGCGCTGGAGCAGGCCCGCCTCTGGCGCGCCCAAGGCCTGGACCTCGAGCTCAGCGTCAACATCAGCCCGCGCCATCTGGCCGCGCCCGCCTTCGTGCCGCGGCTCGAAGCGCTGCTGGCGCGCCATCCGGACGTGCCGCCGGAGCGGATCGTGCTGGAACTGCTGGAATCCAGCGCGCTCGACGACGTCGCGCACGCGCGCCGCCTGCTGACCGACTGCAAGCGCCTGGGCCTGCGCCTGGCGATGGACGATTTCGGCACCGGCTACGCGACGCTGTCGGTGCTCAAGCAGCTGCCGCTGGACCAGCTCAAGATCGACCGGTCGTTCGTGCAGACCATGCTCGTCGACGCCCAGGACCACGCGCTGGTGCAGGGCGTGATCGCTCTGGCCGGACAGTTCGGCTGCGAACTGGTGGCCGAGGGCGTCGAGTCCCCGGCGCACGCGCAGGCGCTGATCGACCTGGGCTGCCATGTCGGCCAGGGTAGCGGCCTGTGCGAACCGCTGCCGCCGCAGGCGCTGCTCGACTGGGCGCTGCGTCGCACGCCGCCGCCCTCGCCGGCCCGGCCGCGCGCCCCCCTCCCCGACGTCCTCCCCCACATCGCTCCGGGAGTGCCCACCCAGGCCATCCCTTAAAATCCCGAGGTGATCCCACCCGGCTTTATTCAGGACCTCCTGGCCCGCGTCGACATCGTCGACATCGTGGGCCGCCATGTCGACCTCAAGAAGGCCGGCATCAACCACAAGGGCCTGTGTCCGTTCCACGGCGAGAAGTCGCCGAGCTTCACGGTCAGCCCCTCGCGCCAGACCTACCACTGCTTCGGCTGCGGCCAGCACGGCAACGCCGTCGGCTTCCTGATGGAGCACCTGGGCATCGGTTTCATCGACGCCGTCAAGGACCTCGCCCAGCAGGCCGGCATGCAGGTGCCCGAGGACGACCGCAGCCCGCAGGACCGCGAGCGCGAGAAGGCCCAGAAGCAGCGCCAGGCCACCTTGACGGAAGTCCTGGCCAAGGCCGGCCAGCACTACCGCCAGCAGCTCAAGGGCAACCCGCGCGCGATCGAGTACCTCAAGGGCCGCGGCCTGACCGGCCAGATCGCGCTGCAGTTCGGGCTGGGCTACGCGCCGGATGGCTGGCGCTCGCTGGCCAACGCCTTCCCGTCCTACGACGATCCGCTGCTGGTCGAGACCGGCATGGTCATCCTGCAGGACGACCCCGGCAAGAGCGAGGCCGAACAGCGTCGCTACGACCGCTTCCGCGACCGCGTGATGTTCCCCATCCGCAACGTGCTGGGCGAAGTGATCGGCTTCGGCGGCCGCGTGCTGGACAAGGGCGAGCCCAAGTACCTGAATTCGCCCGAGACGCCGGTCTTCCACAAGGGACGCGAGCTCTACGGCCTGTACGAGGCCCGGCCGCAGATGCGCCGGCGCGGCTACGCGCTGGTCGTCGAGGGCTACATGGACGTGGTCGCGCTGGCGCAGCACGGCTTCGGCAACGCGGTCGCGACGCTGGGCACGGCCTGCACGGCCGAGCACGTGCAGAAGCTGTTCCGCTTCACCGAATCGGTGGTGTTCAGCTTCGACGGCGACGCCGCCGGACGCCGTGCCGCCGGACGCGCGCTGGAGGCCGCCCTGCCCCACGCCAACGAGACGCGCACGATCAAGTTCCTGTTCCTGCCCACCGAACACGACCCGGACTCGTATGTGCGCGAGCTGGGCGCCGACGCGTTCGAACGCTGCGTCGAAGGCGCCGTGCCGCTGTCGCGCCAGTTGATGGAGACCGCCGCCGACGGCTGCGATCTCGGCACGCCGGAAGGCCGCGCGAAGATGCTGAGCGTGGCCAAGCCGCTGTGGGCCGCGCTGCCGGACGGCCTGCTGAAGCGGCAGCTGCTGGGCGAACTCGCCCGCCGCGCGCAGTTGCCGGACGCGGAGCTGCAGGTCTTGTGGGCGAACGCGCAGCCGCCCGCGGCGCCGGGCTCGCGCCCCCGCGCAGATCGCCCCGCACCCGCACCGGCGCCCAGGGCGGCGCCAAGAACGTCTGCCCCCTCTTCCGACGGCCCGCACGACGAGCCGTACTTCGACATTCCCGCCTCCGCCTACGGCGACGAAGCCCATGTCGGCGCGGACGACATCCACATTCCCCCGGACGCCTATGGCGCGGCCCCCTCGCCCCAACCACCAGGCCAAGGTCAGAGCCAAGGCCAGGGAGAGAGAAAGTGGGTGCCCAAGGGCGAATACAAGGGCAAGGGCGGCGGCAACTGGAGCGGCAAGGGGGGCAAGGGCGACTGGCGCAAGCGCGACCAGGACCCGACCATCGGCATGCCGCTGGAGCTGCCGCCGGCGCCGATGAATCTGGCGGTCCGCATGCTGGTGCTGCACAGCGAACTCTGGCAGCAGATCGGCGAGCAGGACCTGCAGCTGCTGCACGAGCTCCCCGGCGAACACGGCCAGCTGATCGCGTGGCTGGAACGGTCGCTGGTCGACAACGGCCCCGCGCCGTGGGCCGTGCTGCAGATCGCCTTGCAGGAGGCCGACCTGATGGACCTGGCCCAGCGCGTCAGCGGCGGTCCGCTGACGGCCCCGCCGCCGGACGAACACGTCGAGGTCGAATTCCGCGTGGTGATGCGCAAGCTCTGGGTCGGCAAGCTCCGTGCGGAGGCCGACCGCATCGCGCGTAGCCCGCAGCCGGACATGGTCCGGTTCCAGGCCTTGCTGCGCCAGATCCGGGATCTGGAAGCGGCCTGAACGAACCACCAGGCAGCCGAACAACGGCCTGCGCGAACCTTCCGAACCTGCTTTTTGACCGATCGGGAAAATTCGCAGATAATCTATGGTTTTCGCGCGTCAAGAGTGACCGCAGCGCCAACCGGTCCCCGGCCCCCCACTGACCCTGGGTTCATACACAAAGTGGCCAACTTACACCGCCTGGGCTGCAACAACAAAGGTTCACGCTAACCTTCACGCGCAAAGCCTTGAATGGCAGTCGGTTTGCCCCGATCTGCCGCACAGGGCCTGAGTTCGAGCCGCCTGGCTCGCTCGCGCCGCATAGCCCGCAAGTGTCGGGAGTTTGCGGGCGCCGGCGGGACAGGTGGCTGTTTGCATTGCCTGCACCCACTGCGATTTCCCCGCATTCACCTACTGGCCCACGAGCCACCGAGGAACTGCATGACCGCCAAAAAGACCGCGTCCAAGGCCGCCGCCGCAGAAACCGAAGAAGTCAAGAAGCCGGCCGTCAAGGCCGCCGCGAAGACCGCCAAAGCCGCCACCGCTGTCGCGTCCGCCGATGACGCGAAGCCCAAGCGCGGCCGCAAGCCCAAGGCCGAGACCGAGTCGAAGAAGCCCGCCGCCAAGGCCAAGGTCGAGGAGGAGGAAGAGGACTTCTCCGACGTCGACGCCGACGGCGAGACCGAGGGCGAGACCGAAGGCGAAGCCGAGACCGTCGAGGCGGTCGAGGTCGAGGAAGTGGGCGAGGACAAGCCCAAGGCCAAGCCGCTGCGCATGAAGGTCAGCCGCGCCAAGGAGCGCGCGCTGATGCGCGAGTTCGGCCTGGACGAGACGGCACTGACCGAAGAGGAAGTCGCCAAGCGCCGCCAGGAGCTCAAGACCCTCATCAAGATGGGCAAGACGCGTGGTTTCCTGACGCATCAGGAAATCAACGACCACCTGCCCGAGAAGCTGATCAACGAGGAAATCCTCGAGGCGATCGTGTCGATGCTCAACGACATGGGCATCGCCGTGTACGAGCAGGCGCCCGACGCCGCCACGCTGCTGATCCAGGGCTCGACCTCGCCGACCGCCACCGAAGAGGAAGCGGAAGAAGCGGCCGAGGCCGCGCTGTCCACCGTCGACTCCGAGTTCGGCCGCACGACCGACCCGGTGCGCATGTACATGCGCGAGATGGGCACCGTCGAGCTGCTGACCCGCGAGGGCGAGATCGAGATCGCCAAGCGCATCGAAGGCGGCCTGCAGGCCATGATGCTGGCCATCTCGGCCTCCCCGACGACCATCGCCGAGATCCTGGCCATGGCCGCCAAGATCCGCGCCGGCGAGATGCAGATCTCCGAGTCGGTGGACGGTTTCGTCTCCGACGACGAGGCGGACGACTACGTCGCGGAAGAAGACTTCGACGAGTTCGACGAAGAGGACGACGACGACGGCGCCGGCGGCTCCAAGGCCCTGACCAAGAAGCTCGAAGAGCTGAAGAACGCCGCGCTGGTGAAGCTGGATTCGCTCGCGACCAACTTCGACAAGATGCGCAAGGCCTTCGAGAAGGACGGCTACAAGTCGGCCAACTACAACAAGGCCCAGTCCGCGATCAGCCAGGAGCTGATGACCATCCGCTTCACGGTCAAGACGATCGAGAAGCTGTGCGACATCCTGCGCTCGCAGGTGGATGACGTGCGCCGCTTCGAACGCGAGATCCGCAAGATCGTCGTGGACAAGTGCGGCATGCCGCAAGAGCACTTCATCAAGACCTTCCCGCCCAACGTGCTGAACCTGCAGTGGGCGGAAAAGGAAGTGGCGGCCGGCAAGTCCTACGCGAACATCATGTCGCGCAACCTGCCCGCGATCCAGGAACTGCAGCAGAAGCTGATCGACATCCAGGGCAAGGCCGTGGTGCCGCTGGACGACCTCAAGGGCATCAACAAGCGGATGAACGAGGGCGAGAAGGCCTCGCGCGACGCGAAGAAGGAAATGATCGAGGCCAACCTGCGCCTGGTCATCTCCATCGCCAAGAAGTACACCAACCGCGGTCTGCAGTTCCTGGACCTGATCCAGGAAGGCAACATCGGTCTGATGAAGGCGGTCGACAAGTTCGAGTACCGACGCGGCTACAAGTTCTCGACCTACGCGACGTGGTGGATCCGCCAGGCCATCACCCGCTCGATCGCGGACCAGGCCCGCACCATCCGCATTCCGGTTCACATGATCGAGACGATCAACAAGATGAACCGGATCTCGCGTCAGCATCTGCAGGAGTTCGGCTTCGAGCCGGACGCGCCGACGCTGGCCGAGAAGATGGAAATGCCGGAGGACAAGATCCGCAAGATCATGAAGATCGCCAAGGAGCCGATCTCCATGGAAACGCCGATCGGGGACGACGACGACAGCCATCTGGGCGACTTCATCGAGGACACCAACAACACCGCGCCGATCGAGGCCGCGATGCAGGCCGGCCTGCGCGAGGTGGTGAAGGACATCCTGGACAGCCTGACCCCGCGCGAAGCCAAGGTGCTGCGCATGCGCTTCGGCATCGAGATGAGCACGGACCACACGCTGGAGGAAGTCGGCAAGCAGTTCGACGTCACCCGCGAGCGCATCCGCCAGATCGAAGCCAAGGCGATCCGCAAGCTCAAGCACCCGAGCCGTTCGGACAAGCTGCGCACCTACCTGGACAACCTCTGATCCAGCCCGCAACCTGAGGCCCGGCGATGGGTCTCAGGTTTGCCAGAAACCGGCCGCGTCCTCGGACGTCGGCCGGTTTTTCATTGGTGCGTTCGACATTCGCCCGCCCGTTGGGGGTGGGTGTCGTACAGGGGCCGACAGGCCCCCAAGGCGAGGGCTTATCACCACGCGAGGCCCAGGGTGGCGCGGCTACACTGAGACTTCCATCACATCTTGTCCCCTGTCAGGCCGATGACCCAGATCCGCGAGCGCACCGTCCTGTTTGCCGACTTGCGCGGCAGCACGGCGCTGTTCGAGACGCTGGGGAACGCGGAAGCCTCGGGGCTGGTGACGCAGACGGTGGCCCTGACCGGTCAGGCGGTCGAAGAGAACCGCGGCCACATCATCAAGACGCTGGGCGACGGCCTGATGGCCGCCTTCGACAACCCGCGCGACGGCATCAAGGCCGCGATGCGGATGCAGGAGCTGCTGCTGAAGACCTCGGCGCGCAGCGAGCGGCTGCGCCACACCCACCTGCAGATCGCGCTGGCGCGCGGCGAGGTGGTCGAGATCCACGGCGACTGCTTCGGCGACGCGGTCAACGTCGCGGCGCGCCTGCTGGACCACGCGGGCGACGGCGAGACCGTCGTCACCGCCGAGGTGGTGAACGGCCTGACCGCCGCGCAGAAGGCGCGTTTCCGCAGCCTGGACCACATCAGCGTGCGCGGTCGGGCCGAGCCGGTCCACATCTACGTGCTGGACCAGGGCTCGGGCGACCCGGGCGCGACGCAGTTCGGCGAGATCGCCCGCAGCGCCGGGCCGGAAGGCATCCGGCTGGTGTGGCAGGACCTGGACCGCGTCTTCGACATCGAACAGATGCCCATCGTGCTGGGCCGCAGCACGCAGGCGACCTACTGCATCACCGACGTCCGCGTCAGCCGCTCGCATGCGCGCATCGACTGGCAGGGCAGCAGCTTCGCCCTGACCGACCTCAGCTACAACGGCACCTTCGTGCGCTTCGGCGCCGGCGGCCAGACGCTGAGCCTGCGCCGCGGCTCCTGCACGCTGCACGGCGCGGGCGCGATCGGCCTGGGCGGCGCGGCCTCGGAATCGCAGGCCCCGACCGTGCGCTTCGAGGTCATCCACCTCGCGGAAGCCGCCACGTCGGCGATGATGCGCCGCGGGATTTGAACCGAATGAGCTTCCGTCCCGAACCCGATCACGTGCACGGACGCGCGCCGACCATCGGCGTGCTGCTGGTCAACCTGGGCACGCCCGACGCGCCGACCCCCGAGGCCACGCGCCGCTATCTCGCGCAGTTCCTGTCCGACCCGCGCGTCATCGAGATCCCCAAGGCCGCCTGGTGGCCCATCCTCCACGGCGTGATCCTGCGGACGCGTCCGGCCAAGTCGGCGAAGAAGTACGCCAGCATCTGGACCAAGGACGGTTCTCCGCTGATGGTCTGGACGAAGAAGCAGGCCAAGCTGCTGCAGGGCCAGCTCGGCGAGCAGGGCCACCGCGTCAAGGTGCTGTCCGCGATGCGCTACGGCAATCCGTCGATCGCGTCGCAGCTGGACGCGCTGCGCGCCGACGGCGCGACCCGCGTGCTGGTGCTGCCGGCGTATCCGCAGTATTCGGGCGCGACGACGGCCAGCGTCGTCGACGACGTGGCGCGCTGGTCGCTGGAACACCGCCATCTGCCGGAGTTCCGCTTCGTCAACCGCTACCACGACGACAAGCGCTACATCAATGCGCTGGCCGACAGCGTGCGCACCCACTGGAAGGCCGAAGGCCGCGGCGAGCTGCTGGTGATGAGCTTCCACGGCATGCCCGCGCGCACGCTGGCGCTGGGCGATCCCTACCACTGCGAATGCCTGAAGACCGGCCGGCTGCTGGCCGAGGCGCTGGGGCTGTCGGACGCGCAGTACAAGGTGACCTTCCAGAGCCGCTTCGGCAAGGCGCGCTGGCTGGAGCCCTACACCGAGCCGACGCTGCGCGAGCTCGCCGGACGCGGGCTGAAGTCGGTCGACCTGATCTGCCCGGGCTTCTCGTCGGACTGCATCGAGACGCTGGAAGAGATCGACATGGAAGCGCGTGAAGCCTTCCTGCACAGCGGCGGACAGCGCTTCAGCTACATCCCCTGCCTCAACGATCGCCCGACCCACATCCGCGCGCTGGCGGCGATCGCCGAGCAGCACCTGCAGGGCTGGCCCACCACCGCCGTGCCCGACGAGGCGCAGGCCGCGGCCCTCGCCCGTCAGCGGGAGGCGGCGTCGATGGCGGGCGCCGCACGCTGATCCACTGATCCTCCCCGCACCATGACAAAGGGCTCCTCATCGGAGCCCTTGTCGTTCAAGCGGATGCTGTCGGGTCAGCCAAGGGCGACCGCCGCCTGCTGACGCGCCTTGCGCGCGCTCATCCACTTCATGACGCGCGGTAGCAGCAGCACGATCACGACGATGGCCAGCAGCGAAGCCGACAGCGGACGCTGCAGGAACACGCTCCAGTTCCCGCCGCCGATCGCGACGCCGTTGCGCAGGTGCGCCTCGGCGAGCGGTCCCAGGATCATGCCGACGACGACCGGCGCGGTCGGGAAGTCGAAGCGCCGCATCACCACGCCCAGCAGGCCGATGGCCAGCATGACGTAGAGGTCGAAGGCGCTCTGGCGCATGCCATAGACGCCGACGGTCGCGAAGATCAGGATGCCGGCGTACAGCGGCGCGCGCGGGATGCGCAGCAGCTTCACCCACAGCCCCACCATCGGCAGGTTGAGCACCAGCAGCATCACGTTGCCGATGTACAGCGACGCGATCAGCGCCCACACGAGCGTCGACGAGGTCTCGAACAGCTGCGGCCCGGCCTGGATGCCGTAGTTCTGCAACGCCGACAGCAGGATGGCCGCGGTAACCGAGGTCGGGATGCCCAGCGTCAGCAGCGGCACCAGCGTGCCGGTCACGGCCGCGTTGTTGGCGGCCTCCGGTCCGGCCACGCCCTCGATGGCGCCGACGGTGCCGAACTCCTCCTTGTGCTTGGACAGCTTGCGCTCGGTCGCGTAGCTCAGGAAGGTCGGGATCTCGGTGCCGCCGGCGGGGATCACGCCGAACGGGAAGCCGAGCGCCGTGCCGCGCATCCACGCGGGGATGGAGCGCTTCCACTCCTGGCGCGTCATGTGCACGCGACCCATGGTGTTCATCGTCAGGTTGCTGCGGCCTTCATAGAGCGCCACGTAGAGCGTCTCGCCCACCGCGAACAGGCCCACGGCGACCAGCACCGTCTCGATGCCGTCCATGAACTCGGGCACGCCGCCGGTGTAGCGGATCTGGCCGGTGAGCTGGTCCATGCCGACCAGGCCCATGGCCAGGCCGATGAACAGCGCCGTCATGCCGCGCAGCGTGCTCTGGCCCAGCACCGCGGAGACGGTGGTGAAGGCGATCAGCATCAGGCAGAAGTATTCCGGCGGGCCGAGCGTGACGGCGAAGTCCGCCAGCACCGGCGCGAACAGCGTGACCAGCACGGTGGCGAAGGTCCCGGCGAAGAACGAGCCGATCGCCGCCGTGGCCAGCGCCGCGCCGGCGCGGCCGTGGCGGGCCATCTTGAAGCCTTCGAGCGCGGTCACCATGGTGCCGGTCTCGCCGGGGGTGTTGAGCAGGATGGAGGTGGTCGAGCCGCCGTACATCGCGCCGTAGTAGATGCCGGCGAAGAAGATCATCGACGCGGTCGGATCGACCTGCGCGGTGATGGGCAGCAGCATCGCGACGGTCACGGCGGGGCCGAGGCCGGGCAGCACGCCGATCGCCGTCCCGAGCGCGCAGCCGATGAAGGCCCACATCAGGTTGGCGCCGGAGGCGGCCGTGACGAAGCCGCCCATCAGGTGGGTCCAGAGGTCTTGCATGGAGGAACTCCGGTGGGGTTACAGCCAGCCGCCGGCCGTGATGGCGGGCAGGTTGAGCGCGAGCAGCTTGTTGAACAGCCAGAACACCGGGGCCGCGATCAGCAGGCCGGTGACGGTGTCGATGACGATCTGGCGCACGCCGCCGTGGGACTTGCCCTCGGCGCGGCGCAGGCCACGCACCGCCAGCACGAAGCACAGCGTGCAGGACAGGACGAAGCCGATGACCGTGATCAGCGACGCGTTGGCGATCACGGCGCCGGCGACCCAGGACGCCGACAGCCAGTCCGCCTTGGGCGCGCCCGACGGCGGCTCCATCGAGCGGAAGCCGCCGCTGCGCGACTCCCAGACCAGCCAGGCGCCGCAGATCAGCAGCACCGCGGCGACGAACCAGGGCAGCGCGTTCGGGCCGATGCCGGAGTAGCCGGCCTCGGACGGGATCGCGGACGCCCCGAAAGCCATCACGGCACCCACCAACATCGCCCCGGCGCCGACCAGCGTCTGGTACAGCGGCGGCGGGGTGGCGTCGTCGAACTCAGGGGGAACGGGTGCGACCGGCTGGGCGGTCGCAGACGGATGGCCGGCCACGGCCGGCGCGGAAGATTCGGACATGGCGGCCTCCCGGGGTCAGACCATGCCGGACTTGTGCATGATCGCGCGCAGCGAGGCGAACTCGTTGTCGACGAAGGTCTCGAAGTCCTTGCCCGTCAGGACGGCGGGCGTCCAGCCGTTCTTCTCCAGCGCTTCGGCCCAGGCCTTGGACTTCGTCGCCTTCACGACCAGGTCGATCAGCGTCTGACGCTGCGCCGGCGTGATGCCGGGCGCGCCGTAGACGCCGCGCCAGTTGCCGATCTCGACGTTGTAGCCGAGCTCCTTCATCGTCGGGATGTCCAGGCCCTTGATGCGCTGCGGCGCGGTGATGGCGATCGGGCGCATCTTGCCGCTCTCGATGTAGGGCTGGAACTCGCTGTAGCCGCTGCCGCCGATGCTGACGTTGCCGCCCAGGATCGCGGCCACGGCCTCGCCGCCGCCCCGGAAGGCGACGTAGTTGATCTTGGTCGCGTCGACGCCGACCTCGCGCGCCAGCATCGCCGCGGCGATGTGCTCCGTGGCGCCGCGCGAACCGCCGCCCCACTTCACCGAGCCCGGGTCCTTCTTCAGCGCCTCGACCACGTCCTTCATCGTCTTGAACGGCGAGTTGGCCGGCAGCACGAAGACGTTGTACTCGCTGGTCAGGCGCGCGATCGGCGTGGCCTGCGTCAGCGTGACGGGCTGCTTGCTGGTGATCAGGCCGCCCAGCATCACGGCGCCCATCACCATCATCGCGTTCGGGTCGCCCTTGGCGGCGTTGACGAACTGCGCCAGGCCGATGGCGCCGGCCGCGCCGCCCTTGTTCTCGAAGGTCACCGCGCCCGCGGCGCCGGCGTCCTGCAGGGCCTTGCCCAGCGCGCGGCCGGTGATGTCCCAGCCGCCGCCCGGATTGGCGGGAACGAGGATCTTCAGGGCCGCCGCGGCCTGCGCGCTCAGCGGCAGCGCGCCGGTGGCGCCCAGCGCGGCGAAGGCGGCCGCGGACTTCAGGAATTGGTCTCGACGCATGCTCGTGTCTCCTGTTGTAGATGTCGTCACCGGGGCAGAGCGGGCGCCCGGTGTGGTAGGCGTGCATCCTGCACACGGCGGCTTTCAATCGGCTGTCGGGAAGCTCAGGGTTGACCCTGAGCGGCGACGGCTTCGCGCGTGGCGGACACTGCCGGCCATGAGGCTGTTTTTCGTCGAGGACAACGCCGCGCTGCAGACCACGGTGGCGCGCTCCTTCGAGCGCCGCGGCATCCAGGTGCACGTGTTCACCGAGGGCCGCGTGGCGTTGGAGCGCTGGCGCGCGTCGCCGCCGGACGTGGTGCTGCTGGACCTGTCGCTGCCCGACATCGACGGGCTGGAACTGCTGTCGGCCGCGCGCGCCGAACAGCTCGCCACGCCGGTCATCATCCTGACCGCGCGCGGCACCGTGGGTGACCGCATCCTGGGCCTGAACATCGGCGCCGACGACTACCTGCCCAAGCCCTTCGACCTCGACGAACTCGAAGCGCGCGTGCGCGCCCTCGCCCGCCGCAGCCGCGGGGCACCGGGGGCACCGGGTTCGGCAGCGGGCGCCGGCACGCACGAGGACGAGTCCTTCCACGGACTGCGCGTGGACGCTGACAGCGGCGCGATCTACCACCTCGGGCTGCCGCTGGACCTGCCGCCGCGCGAGGCCGCGCTGCTGCGCGCGCTCCTGGCACGGCCGGGCCAGGCGGTCGCCAAGGAGCGGCTCACGGAGATCGTCTTCGCCGATGACCTCGACGTGCAGCCCGACGCGGTCGAGGTCGTCGCCTACCGGCTGCGCAAGCGGCTGCCGGCGGACGGCGTGCGACTCGTGACGCTGCGCGGTCTGGGCTACCTGCTCAAGGCGCCGGACTGAGTGGGCGGCGTGTTCAAGCTGTCCTCGATGCGCAGCCGGCTGATGGTCGGCATCCTGGTCCCCGTCGGTCTGCTGATCGGGGCCAACGCGCACCGGCTCTACGAGGACGCGCTGCGGGCCATCGACACGGCCTACGACCGCACGCTGCTCGCCTCGGCCAAGACCATCGGCGAGCAGCTCGACGTGCACGGCACGCGCGAGGATCCGCACCTGGTGTCCGAGGTTCCGTACGCGGCGCTGGAGGCCTTCGAGGCCGACAATCGCAGCCGCATGTTCTACCGCGTCACGGGCTTCCGCGGCGAATGGGTGTCGGGCTTCGACGACCTGCCCGCGTGGCACGGCAAGTTGCCCGCGCGCGGCGCGTATGCGGCGCTGGTCGACTTCTACGACGACGTCTACCAGGGCGAGGAAGTCCGCGTCGCGGTGCTCAAGCAGCCGGTCTCGGGCGAGGCCGGCCTGGGCGTGGCGACCATCCAGGTCGCGGAGACGCTGGAGATCCGCCGCACGCTGGCGCGGCAGGTGCTGATCTCGACCCTGTGGCGGCAGGCCGCGCTGCTGGCCGTGATCGCCATCGTGGTCTGGGGCGTCGTGCTCTTCGCCACCTGGCCGGTGCGCGAGCTCAGCCGCTCGATCGGTGCGCGCGCGGACGACGACCTCAGCCCGATCCCGATGCCGGGCGTGCCGGCGGAACTCGCGCCGCTGGTGGTCGCGATCAACGAAGCCTGGCATCGGCAGTCCGGGCTGTTCGCGCATCAGAAGCGCTTCGTGCGAGACACCTCGCACCAGCTGCGCACGCCGCTGGCGGTGCTCAAGGCGCAGGTGCAATCGGCGCGGCGCGGCGACCTCCCGCTGACGCAGGCGATCGACGAGATCGGCGCCACCGTCGACGGCGCCACCGCGCTCGCCAACCAGATGCTGGCGCTGGCCAAGGTCGAGCAACTGCGCCAGCAGGGCGATCCGCCGCGGCTGGACCTGGCGGAGGTGGTGCGTGAGGTCGCGCTCGACCTGGCGCCGCTGATCGCCGACGCGGAACTCGACTTCGAGCTCTTCACCGAACCCGCACCGGTGCGCGGCCATGCGTGGGCGCTGCGGGAGCTCGTGCGCAACCTGCTGCACAACGCGCTGCGCCACTGCCCGCGCGGCAGCCGGCTGGAACTGCGGGTGACGAGCCGCGCGGAACTCGACGGCGGCGTCGAACTGCGCATCGCCGACAGCGGCCCCGGCATCGCCGCGGCACTGAGGCCCAGGCTCGGACAACCGTTCGCGGCCGGCAGCGGCGGCGGGTCGGGCCTCGGTCTTGCCATCTGCCGGGAGATCGTCGGCTCGCTCGTCGGCACACTGACGCTGGACAACCGCGAGCGGGACGGGGTCATCCAGGGCCTGGACGCCGTCGTCCGGCTGCCGGCGGCACCATCCGCCGATTCGTCGACCGCATAGGACAATCCGATCCAGATGTCTTCCTCCGCCCGCTCCTCTTCCGCCTCGTCCGCTGCTTCCGGGTCCTCCGCTGCCGGCGGGGTGCGCCTCGACAAGTGGCTCTGGGCCGCCCGTTTCTTCAAGACGCGCTCGATCGCCGTCGACGAGATCGGCAAGGGTCGCGTGACCGTCAACGGGCAGGCCGCGAAGGCCTCGCGCGAGGTGCGCGTGGGCGACGTGGTGAAGCTGCGCCAGGGCCAGATCGACCGCGAGGTGAAGGTCGCCGGCATCAGCGGCGTGCGCGGTCCGGCACCGGTCGCGCAGGCGCTGTACGAGGAAACGCCCGACAGCATCGCGGCGCGCGAGCGCGCTGCGGAAGCCCGTCGCCTCGCGCCCGAGCCGGCCGACGCCATCGAGCAGGGCCGTCCGACCAAGCAGGATCGTCGCCGCCTCGCCGACTGGAACCGCTGGTCCGCGAGCCTGGACTGACGCCGCCTCCGCCGGGCCTGCAGCGCGAGCTCCTGACGCTTCTGCGCGCCTGACCCCCTCGTCCTGCGCCGGTGGAGACGCCGGCGCGACGTCCCGTCCCGCCGGGGCTGACCAGCGAGGACGACATGATCCCTCTCCCGATGGGCCCGGTGTCTCATGACGCGTCGTCGTCGATGCGCGGGCGGACGAACGTTGAAGAGAGCATCGACGAGCGCGCCGATCCGGTGGCCGGAGCGGGCGTCGACGACATCGTCGAAGCGCTCGCCGAAGCGAGCGCGGAGCCCGGGCGCGACGTCCCGCAACCCCGATCGCGCACCGCGTCGCCGGCCCTGATCCACACGCACCCGCGATCCCGATCGCACGACCGTGACGCCGCTCGCCGACAGGCCGTCGGCCGCTTCGATGCGATCCGGCTTGCCGGCCTGTCGATGACCCCCGCCGACACCGAGGTCCTCAGGGCGATCGTGGCGCTCGCGGTGTCGATCGGCTGCGCGGCGGCGTGCGGCTTCGGACTGGGTCGCGGCATCGGCGGCGCGATCGCCGAGCTGGGCGTGCGCAGCGCCTTCGACGCGCCGCAGACGCTGGGGCTGGGCAGCGACCGCAACTTCGTCGACCAGAACACCGATCACGGCCTGCTGCAGCTTGCGGTGATCGCGACGGTGCGCTGGGTCGGCGCGTCGATCTGCGGCGCCATCGGGGCGACGCTGGGCAGTGTCGTTTCGCCCCACCTCGCGGCGCGGACCGGTCGCCAACTGTCGGCCCTCCCGACGGCCCAGCTGGTGCCGGACCACGTGGCCGATCTGCTGGACGGGACGGGCACGCCCTACGGACCGGAGGGCGTGCGCCGGCTCCGCCAGGAGATCCAGGCGGCGCAGGAACGACACGGCCTGATCGACGGCCGGACGCACGTACGCGCCGGCGAATGGGCCTTCGGCGCATTGAACGCGGTCCGGGGCGCCTCGCTCGCCATGGCGCCGCTGGGTGCGTTGCCGGACGTGGGGCTGTCGGCCGGCGTGTCGCTGACGGCCGGCGCGCTAACCGGCCTCGCCGGCGGCGTGGCCATGGCTCGGCAGCGTCACCGTGTGCCCGATGCCGGTCACGTCGGCGGCGATCCGGCGCCGCTCGTGCAGGTGCCCCTCTTCGAGGTGAAGAAATCGTCGCCCGTCCTCCCTCGCTTCACGGGGACGGGCCTGCGCCACGCGGCGGGCAACATCGGCCTGGGCGTTGCGCACCGCCTGCGGCTCTTCCTTTCCTCGACCTGGGTGTTGCTGGGGCTGGGCGTCCTCGTCAACGTCGCGGGTGCGGCCACGCGCCCGGCCCCGATCAACTGGATCCACCGCGCCGGCAAGGCCGTGGAACTGGGTGTCGGCGTGGGTTGCGCCGTCCGTCCCTACTTCGAGGGCCTGCCGCCCATCAACGCCCGCGAACGCGCCCGGTTGGAAAGTCAGCGAATCTCTCCGGCCCCGGGCGAATAGCGACGTCCCGGCACCCTCGTTCCTCCTCGCAAACGGGTCGCGGTATCAGGCGCGAGGTTTGCCCGCGCACGGATGCGAAAATCACCCTCTTGAAGTTCCGGCCATGGGCCCCAGATGCGGCGGGTCGCCCGACGCACGCTGGTTCTTTCAGAGGCCGGCCGCGCTCCCGCAGAGGGGCCGGGCATCCGCATTGGGGCATTCCAACCATGACGACTGACAACCAACATCCTGATCCGACGCTGGACGAACTGACCCAGCAAGCGGCCGCCGCGGCCGCCGCCTCGGTCCCCGAGACGCTCGAAGCCAGACTGGCCGACACCGAGCGCCGCCTGGCCGAGATGTCCGACGCCTACCTGCGCGCCAAGGCCGAGGTCGAGAACACCCGCCGCCGCGGCGAGGAAGACACGACCAAGGCCCGCAAGTTCGCCGTCGAGGGCTTCGCCGAGGCGATGCTCCCGGTGATGGACAGCCTGTCCGCCGCCATCGCCCTGCCCGACGCCAGCGTCGAGCAGGTGCTGCAGGGCGTGCACGCCACGCTGCGCCAGCTGCAGTCCGCGCTGGAGCGCAACAAGGTGGTGGAGATCAACCCCGCCGCCGGCACCAAGTTCGACCCGCACCAGCACCAGGCCATCTCGGTGGTGCCGGCCGAGCAGGACCCGAACACGGTCGTGACCGTGCTGCAGAAGGGCTTCCTGATCGCCGACCGGGTGCTGCGCCCGGCGCTGGTCACCGTGACCGCCCCGAAATGAGCGCCCCGAAAAAACAACCGGGCCCTTGAACCCGGACAAGTTATCCACAGATCAGAAGCATCGCCGGAACGACGTTTCAGCCCACCACCCTCCCGGGCCTCCCGCGCTGACCGTTCCGCAGTTTTTCAATATTCAGGAGCACCACATGGCTAAGAAGAAGATCATCGGCATCGACCTGGGCACGACCAACTCGTGCGTCGCGGTCATGGAAGGCAACACCACCCGCGTCATCGAGAACGCGGAAGGTGCCCGCACCACCCCGTCCATCATTGCGTACCAGGAAGACGGCGAAGTGCTGGTCGGCGCCTCGGCCAAGCGCCAGGCCGTGACCAACCCGCGCAACACGCTGTACGCGGTGAAGCGCCTGATCGGCCGCAAGTTCCAGGAGAAGGAAGTCCAGAAGGACATCGACCTGATGCCCTACACCATCGCCGCCGCCGACAACGGCGACGCGTGGGTGGAAGTGCGCGGCAAGAAGCTGGCGCCCCCGCAGGTGTCGGCGGAAGTCCTGCGCAAGATGAAGAAGACGGCCGAGGACTACCTCGGCGAGGAAGTGACCGAGGCCGTCATCACGGTGCCGGCCTACTTCAACGACGCACAGCGTCAGGCGACCAAGGACGCCGGCCGCATCGCCGGACTGGACGTCAAGCGCATCATCAACGAGCCCACCGCCGCGGCCCTGGCCTTCGGCCTGGACAAGCACGGCGCGGGTGACCGCAAGATCGCCGTGTTCGACCTGGGCGGCGGCACCTTCGACATCTCGATCATCGAGATCGCGGACGTCGACGGCGAGAAGCAGTTCGAAGTGCTGTCCACCAACGGCGACACCTTCCTGGGCGGCGAGGACTTCGACCAGCGCATCATCGACTACATCATCGCCGAGTTCAAAAAGGAACAGGGCGTCGACCTGACCAAGGACGTGCTGGCCCTGCAGCGCCTGAAGGAAGCCGCGGAGAAGGCCAAGATCGAGCTGTCCAACTCGTCACAGACCGACGTCAACCTGCCGTACATCACGGCCGACGCCACCGGTCCGAAGCACCTGAACATCAAGCTGACCCGCGCCAAGCTGGAGTCGCTGGTGGACGAGCTGATCGAGCGCACCATCGCCCCCTGCCGCACCGCGATCAAGGACGCGGGCGTGTCGGTCGGCGAGATCGACGACGTCATCCTGGTCGGCGGCATGTCGCGCATGCCCAAGGTGCAGGAGAAGGTCAAGGAGTTCTTCGGCAAGGACCCGCGCAAGGACGTGAACCCCGATGAGGCCGTGGCCGTCGGCGCCGCGATCCAGGGCCAGGTCCTGGGCGGCGAACGCACCGACGTGCTGCTGCTGGACGTCACCCCGCTGAGCCTGGGCATCGAGACCCTGGGCGGCGTGATGACGAAGATGATCAAGAAGAACACGACCATCCCGACCAAGTTCAGCCAGACCTTCTCGACCGCCGAGGACAGCCAGCCCGCCGTGACCATCAAGGTCTACCAGGGCGAGCGCGAACTGGCGCAGGCCAACAAGAGCCTGGGCGAGTTCAACCTCGAAGGCATCCCGCCGGCGCCGCGCGGCCTGCCGCAGATCGAGGTCAGCTTCGACATCGACGCCAACGGCATCCTGCACGTGGGCGCCAAGGACAAGGGCACCGGCAAGGAAAACAAGATCACCATCAAGGCGAACTCCGGCCTGTCCGAGGCCGAGATCGAGAAGATGGTGAAGGACGCCGAGGCCAACGCCGCCGAGGACAAGAAGAAGGTCGAGCTGGTGCAGGCCAAGAACCAGGCCGACGGTCTGGTGCATTCGGTGCAGAAGTCGCTGGGCGAGCACGGCGACAAGCTCGAAGCCGGTGAGAAGGAAAAGATCGAGGCCGCGGTCAAGGACCTGGAAGAAGCCATCAAGGGCGAGGACAAGGCCGACATCGACGCCAAGTCCGAAGCGCTGATGACCGCCAGCCAGAAGCTGGGCGAGAAGGTCTACGCCGAGGCGCAGGCCGCCCAGGCGGCAGCCGGTGCGGGCGCGGCGGGTGCCGCGGGCGCAGGCGGTGCCGAGCATGCGGAAGCGGCCGGTGCGCAGGCCTCGGCCAAGCCGGCCGACGACAACGTCGTGGACGCCGAGTTCAAGGAAGTCAAGGACTCGAAGTAAACGCCGCGCATGCCGACCCCGGTCGGCATCGCGAACGGCTCATGCTGTCGACTGACAGCCGCCGCGCGGGGCCGCCAGCCTCGCGCGGCGTTTTGGTTTGAGGCCCTTAGCCCTCTCGGGAAGATCCATGGCAAAGCGTGACTATTACGAAGTCCTGGGCGTCGCGAAGAACGCCAGCGAAGAGGACATCAAGAAGGCCTATCGCAAGCTCGCGATGAAGTACCACCCTGACCGCAACCAGGGCGACGGTGCCAAGGAAGCCGAGGACAAGTTCAAGGAAACCAAGGAAGCCTACGAGATGCTCTCGGACGGCCAGAAGCGGGCCGCCTACGACCAGTACGGCCACGCGGGCGTGGATCCGAACCAGGGCTTCCGCGGCGCGCAGGGCGGCGAAGGCTTCGGCGGCTTCGCGGAGGCCTTCGGCGACATCTTCGGCGACCTGTTCGGGCAGCAGGGCGGCGGCGGCCGTCGCCAGGGCGGCGGCCAGCAGGTCTACCGCGGCAGCGACCTGAGCTACGCGATGGAGATCACGCTGGAGGAAGCCGCGCGCGGCAAGGAGACGCAGATCCGCATCCCGTCGTGGGAAGGCTGCGAGACCTGCAAGGGCAGCGGCGCAAAACCCGGCACCAGCGCCAAGACCTGCGGCTCCTGCGGCGGCAGCGGCACGGTGCACATGCGCCAGGGCTTCTTCAGCATCCAGCAGACCTGCCCGCACTGCCACGGCACCGGCAAGATCATTCCCGAGCCCTGCACCAGCTGCAACGGCGCGGGCAAGATCAAGAAGACCAAGACGCTGGAAGTCAAGATCCCGGCCGGCATCAACGAAGGCATGCGCATCCGCTCGGCCGGCAACGGCGAGCCGGGGGTGAACGGCGGTCCGTCGGGCGATCTCTACATCGAGATCCGCATCAAGCAGCACGACATCTTCGAGCGCGACGGCGACGACCTGCACTGCACGATGCCGGTGTCGATCACGACGGCGGCACTGGGCGGCTCCATCGAGGTGCCCACCCTGGGCGGCAAGGCCGAGATCGAGCTGCCGGAAGGCACGCAGCACGGCAAGACCTTCCGCCTGCGCGGCAAGGGCATCAAGGGCGTGCGCTCCAGCTATCCGGGCGACTTGTACTGCCACATCAGCATCGAGACGCCGGTCAAGCTGACTGAGCATCAGCGCAAGCTGCTGAAGGAACTCGACAAGAGCCTCAAGGACGGCGGCGAGCGCCACTCGCCCAACGCGAAGAGTTGGACCGACCGGGTCAAGGACCTCTTCAAGTAATTCGCCAACAGCGACACGCAAACCCTCGTCACGACTCGCGAATCGCGCCGGCCACCCACGCAAACCCGGGGGACCGGCGGTCGTCGCCGGGCCGACAATCGGTCGGTGGTTGACGACATTCGCACAATTCGTTGGGGTGCTGCCGGCCCGCTCTCTTCGGAGGCGGGCTTTTTCACATGCGCGCGTCCTTCGCATGGCGAGGGACGCAGCGAGCGTGGATGGTTCGGCGCGTCGGGGCTCCGGCCATGACGCTCGCGGGAACGCTGGGCAAGACGCAGGCGCTGGTCATCGACAGCAACGCCAACTCGCGCAGCCTGATGACGGCGCAGTTGCGCGAACTCGGCGTCGGCCATGTGCGCCAGACCACGCGCGTGCGCGACGCCCGCGTGATCCTGGAGACGCAGCCCTACGACATCGTCATCTGCGACTACTACTTCGACGGCTCCGAGATGTCGGGGCAGGACCTGCTGGACGAGCTGCGGCGCGAGCAGTTGCTCCCCTACTCCACCGTCTTCGTCATGGTCACCGGCGAGGCCTCGTACGCGAAGGTCGCCGAGGCCGCCGAAGCGGCGCTGGACGCCTACCTCGTCAAGCCGTACACGACCACGGCGCTGGCCGATCGGCTGTCCAACGCGCGGCACCGCAAGGTGGAGCTCAAGGGCATCTTCGACGCGATCGACGCCAAGGATTTCGGCCGCGCCGCGGACCTGTGCCTGGAGCGCTTCCAGCGCAAGGCGACCTACTGGCTGTACGCCGCGCGCATCGGCGCGGAGCTGCTGCTGCGCCTGGAGCGCCACACCGAGGCGCGTGAGCTGTACGAGGCCATCATCGCCGCGCGCACCGTCCCGTGGGCGCGGCTGGGCGTGGCGCGGACCGAGGTCGCGGGCGGCAACCTGAGCGCGGCGCGCCGCACGCTGGAGACGCTGATCGGCGACATGCCCGACCAGGCCGACAGCTACGACCTGATGGGCCGCGTGCAGATGGAGCAGGGCGAGATCGATGCCGCGCTCGCGACCTACCGCACCGCCGCGACGCTCACGCCCGGTTGCCTGCTGCGGCAGCAGCACTGCGGCACGCTGGCCTTCTACGCGGGGCAGCGCGACGAGGCGCTCAAGATGCTGGAGCGCAGCGTGGCGCAGGGCCTGCGCTCGAAGCTGTTCGACGCGCACAGCCTGGCCCTCATCGCCCTGATGCGTTTCGACGCCAAGGACAGCAAGGGCCTCAAGTACACGATGGATGCGCTGATGCAGGCGATGGAGCGCGCACCGCGCGACCAGCGTCTGCAAGGCTTCGACGTGCTGATGCAGGGCCTGCGGCTGCTGCTGGACCGCAAGCTGGCGGATGCGCTCACGCTGGCGCGCCGGTTCGCGAAACGCGCCGCCGATCCGGACTTCGACCTCGAGGCCGCCAGCCTGCTGACGGCGCTGTGGGTGCGCATGGCGCGGCAGGACATCGAGCTCAGCGAGATGGAGAGCCTCATGAGCCAGCTCGGCCTGCGCTTCTGCAGCTCGAAGTCGGCGACCGAGGTGATGATCAGCATGGCCGAGGGCCACGAACCCAGCACGCAGCTGCTGCGCGACGCGAATGCGCGGGTGTTCGCGATCTCCGAGACGGCGATGCGCCATGCGATGCGCGGCGATGCGCAGACCGGCGTCCAGCTGCTGGTGGAGCAAGGCGCGCAGACGCTGAACGCCAAGCTGATCGACATGGCGGCGCTGGTGCTCAAGCGCTACCGGGAGCGGATGACCGACCCGGCGGCGCTGGAGCCGCGGATCGAGGACCTGCAGCGCCGGTATGTGCAGGCCAGCGGCCAGGGGCTGAAGGCAGCCCGTGGGGGCGGCATGGCCTTGCGGGGATGAATGCGCATCCCGGGCTAAGCTGCGGCAACGCTCAGGGATGCTTCAGGGAAGCTTCAGGTACGACAACTACAAGGGCCGGTTTCCTTTTGCCGGCCTGACACAACAAGATGCCGTTCTCCGACTCCTCGACCTCGCACACCCGCGAGGCCGCCACGGCGCGCACGACGCGTGTCCGTTCTCCGCTGGCATTGACGTGGCTGACCGCACTGTGGATCGGCGTGCTCGGCAACTGGCCGCTGTGGCAGCGGATGTGGGGCATGCCGGACTACGCCGGCGCCTCGGGCAAGCTCTTCGTCGTCGTCTTCGCCGGCATCGTGATCATGGTGCTGGCCGCCGCCTTCAGCCTGCTCGCCTGGCGCGTGGCGGTGAAGCCGCTGCTGACGCTGATGCTGCTGATGACGGCGCCGCTGGCCTACTTCATCGGCAGCTACGGCGTGATCATCGACAGCACGATGATCACCAACGCGCTGCAGACCGATGTGCGCGAGACGCGCGATCTGATCGGCTGGGGACTGGCGGCGCACGTCGCGGTGATCGCGCTGATCCCGCTGGTCTGGATCTGGCGCCAGCGGCTGAGCGACATGCGCTGGTTCAAGCGGCTGGGGTGGAACGTCGCGAGCGTCGCGCTGGCGCTGGCATTGGGTGTCGGGCTCGCGGCGACGCGGACGGCGGACCTGGCCTCCACGCTGCGCAACAACAAGGCGCTGACCAAGATGGTCAGCCCGATCAACGCGATCTGGGCGAGCGCCGCGCTGGCCGTGCAGAAGCAGAAGAAACCCAAGGGACCGCTGGAGGTCGTCGCCGCCGATGCGAAGCTCACGCCGCGCGCTGCGGGCGCGCGTCCGCCGCTGGTGCTGCTGGTGGTCGGGGAGACGGCGCGGTCCGAGAACTTCCAGCTCAACGGCTATGCAAAGCCGACGAATCCGGAGCTGTCGACGAAGCCGGTGCTGAGCTACCGCGAGGTCGCTTCGTGCGGCACGTCGACGGCGGCCTCCCTGCCCTGCATGTTCTCGCAGCTGGGCCGCGAGGTGTACGTCGATCATCCCGGCAACCAGCAGACGCTGATGGACGTGCTGCAGCGCGCCGGGCTGGCGGTGCTGTGGCTGGACAACCAGTCGGGCTGCAAGGGGATCTGCGACCGCGTGCCGAATGCGCAGGCGATCAATCCGGCGCGGCCGGATCATCCGATTCCTGCGGGCCTGTGCCGCGCCGACGGCGAGTGCCTCGACGAGGTGATGCTGCACGACCTGGACGCGCGCATCGCCGCGCTGGATCCGCAACGCGTCGCGCGTGGCGTCGTGCTGGTGCTGCACCAGATGGGCAGCCACGGCCCCGCCTACTACCTGCGCACGCCCGACGACCGCAAGCCCTTCCAGCCGGAGTGCCGCAGCAACGCGCTGCAGCAGTGCGAACTGGATCAGGTCCGCAATGCCTACGACAACACGATCGCCTACACCGACCATGTGCTGGCGAAAGCGATCGACTGGCTGGGCACGCAGGAGCAGCGCTTCGATCCCAGCCTGCTCTACGTGTCGGACCACGGCGAGTCGCTGGGCGAGAACAACCTCTTCCTGCACGGCATGCCGTACGCGCTGGCGCCCAAGCAGCAGAAGCATGTGCCGCTGATCCTGTGGCTGCCGGAGCAGACGCGGCAGTCGCAGAAGCTCGACAGCGCCTGCCTGACGCAGCGGCGCGATACGCCGATGTCGCACGACGGGCTGTATCACACGGTGCTGAGCCTCAGCGGCGTGGAGACCTCGGTCTATCGCAAGGACTGGGATTGGGTGGGCGCTTGCCGGCGTGGGTGATCACAATCGCTTTCCCTTGACGGAGGTCGCAGGCAGCGGTTCGTCGCAACGAGTCAGAATCTCCCGCACCTGATCCAACTGATTCATGACAGCGTCGTCCGGGATCACGTCGTCCAATGCGTAGTCAGCTTGAACACGACGTTGGCGTTGGACCTCCAACTGAGCGCCGCTCGCCCGTGATCGATCGCGAATGACGTCGCCACACTCCCAGGCTGGGTGTTTGAGCCGATTGATCAGTTCCTGATGCCGACCGCCCTCGGGCCCCTTGTTTGATCCCAGGAGAGGAATCGTCCTCTCCCAGCATCGACAACGATGATAGGCCGCGTAGTAGGCGCGGCTGATTGCAGACCGTCGCCACACTTCGGCACGCTCCCGCCCAAGCACCTGCGCAAAGGCAAACAGATCATTCGTCGTGATCGGCATGGTCGTGCTCGGATTCTCCGTTTTGCCGGGCCACTGCACGCGGAGCGGGAATCTCGCCGATCTCGTCAGTGAACTGAATCAGGAAGTTCGGCTGCAGCAGATCCACGTAGTTCAGCTCATCCCAGAACGCCTTGGTCCAGGCAGAGGCCACATCCCGCGGCGCGCGCAAAGGGATGTCGTATCGCAGGCTGGTGTTGCCATCGCCTTCGAAGAGCGCCATCACCGCAGATCCTGCCCGGCGCAGCGAATGCCGATGCGCGAAATGCGCCGCCAGGTGAAGCAGATGCCGCACGTAAGTGACCGTGACGCCTCCGCGGTGGAGAATCTGCAAGGGGCGGAGGAGATCGTCCCAGGCGGTATAGGCGCACCGCGCATCCGGCAGGTGTTGATCATGCGCGGACCCGAACAAGGTCGCAGGGCGCCTCAGCAGATCAATCACTGCATCGGTTTCCGTCATCCCGTCCGGGACCGGCATCGGCTGCACCATCACCGTGACCAGTCGACCCGATGTATGGAAGGCAGGGCCTTCGTTCAATTGAACAGTCATCACCACTCCTGCATTGCGAGTCCTCGACTCAATGGCTACCAGTCTCTGCGTGATGAGGTCGAAACGCATTCCCTCCGAAGGGCGTTTCGACGGGGGATATTGATATCGGTAGGTCACTCCCACTGCGCATACTGAGGAAGGTCATTGCCAGATCGGCCGGCAGCGGATCGGCTGGCGCGGGGCCAGGTCTTGCCGACGCTGAGCCGATGTTGACCCGACGATCAAAACAAGGACTGCTGCCCCACCACCTTGGACGGCGGACGGAACTCGCTGAAGTCGAACTGGTGCCGCTCGCGGCCCAGGCCCAATCGCTGCGACGCCTTGCGCAAGCGCTGCTGGAGCAGCTCCGCCCAGATCCCCTCGCCGGTGAAGCGCGTGCCGAAGCGCGGATCGTTGTCCTTGCCGCCGCGCATGTCGTGCAGCCTCGCCATGATGCGCGCCGCCTTGTCCGGCTGATGCAGCCGCAGCCAGTCGTGGAATAGCGGCGCCACTTCCCAGGGCAGCCGCAGGGGAATGCTGAAGGCCTTGGTCGCGCCCGCCTCCGCCGCCGCTTCGAGGATGCGCTCCAGCTCCGGCTCGTTCAGGAACGGGATCACCGGCGACACGCTCACCCCCACCGGCACGCCCGCCTCCGCCAGCGTCCGGATCGTCTGCAGCCGCCGCTGCGGCGAGGCCGCCCGCGGCTCCAGGATGCGCGACAGCGCCGGATCCAGCGAGGTCACCGACAGGTAGACCGACACCTGCCGCTTGAGCGCCATCGGCACGATCAGGTCGAGATCGCGCTCGATGCCGCTGGACTTGGTCACGACCGAGAACGGATGCCGCGCCTCCGTCAGCACCTCCACGACGGCGCGCGTGATGCCGAGCTTGCGCTCGATCGGCTGGTACGCATCGGTGGCCGTGCCCAGCACCAGCGGCGCGGGCTTGTACGCGGGCGAGGCCAGCGTCTCCCGCAGCCGCTCCGCGGCGTTGACCTTCGCGATGATCTTGGTCTCGAAGTCCAGGCCCGGCGACAGGTTCAGGTAGCTGTGCGTCGGCCGCGCGAAGCAGTAGATGCAGCCGTGCTCGCAACCGCGGTACGGATTGATCGACAGGTCGAAGCCGATGTCGGGCGACTGGTTGCCGCTGACGATCTTCTTCGCGTGTTCCTCGATGATCTCGGTCTTCGGGGCGATGTGCTCCTCCAGCGCCTCCTGGTCCAGCGTGCCCCAGCCGTCGTCGTACTGCTCGCGCTCGCGCGATTCGAAACGGTGCGGCATCGCCCACGCGCTGCCGCGACCCTTCAGCGCATCGGCCTGGAGGTACAGCGGCGGGGCAGCGATCTTGGTGTCTTGCGGCATGCTGTCAATTTATACAGTATTGCCGGTTTTCGCCAGTGTCCATGGGCATGCCCCGGCGCCGGGCCGATGAATCCCGGCGCCGCGGCGACCATCCCCACCGCCCGCCGCCGCTCGCCGACTCAGGTCGGCATGGCCACGCCCGAGATCTCCGCGCAGCGCGCCAGCAGCCGGTCCTGCAGCGCCGCGTCCAGCGCCTGCGGGTTCGGCGCGAGCCGGCGCTGGTGGAACCAGTAAGCGCCGGAGCGCTTCGCCTGCGCGTCCTCGCTCACCGCCAGCCAGGCCTGCGTCCGGTGCGCCAGGTCCATGTCGTCGGGAGCACCGCGCCCGCCCATGCGCGTGGGCACCCAGCCGGGTTCCAGCGCACTGCTGACGACTTCCGGCCAGTGCCGCGCCATGGCGAAAGCCAGCATCGCGTCGTGCAACTTGCTCTCGGCGTACGCGGTCGAGCCATCCCAGCGTCGCGTCGTCCACAGCAGGTCGTCGAGATTCGCGTCGACGTGGTGATGCATGCCGGAGCTCAGGTAGATCAGGCGCTTCGGCCGACGCATCAGCGCGGTCAGCAGGTAAGGCGCCAGCGTGTTGATCGCGAAGAGATGCGGGAGCCCGTCCGCCGTCGTGATCCGGCGCGGCTCGCGATAGCCGACGGCGACGTTGTGGATGACGGCGTCGAAGGCGGCGACATCCAGCGGCACATCGGCTTGCCCACCACGAGAGGCGCCGATGTACGCATCCGCCTGTTCGGCGACCTCACGCATGCCGGCGATCGTCGACACGTCGCCGACGACGACCGCCGCGACCTGCGGCAGTGCGCGCCGCGCGTCGTCCGCGCGCTTCGCATTGCGCGCGTGCAGCACGACCTCGTGGCCCTGCGACGCCAGCAGTTGTCCGGCCATCAGACCGAGGCCTTCCGAAGAACCGGTGATGAAGATGCGGGACATGGGTTTTCCTCCTTCAAACTTCCTGACGCCCGGTGGCGACCAGCGCCACGCCGAGCAATGCTGCCATCGCCCCGAGCGCATACACCGCCGCGTAGCCGAAACGCCCCGCGACCAACCCCGCCGTCGGCCCGGCGAGGCCGTAGGCGATGTCGAGAAACGCGGCGAACGCGCCGATCGCGCTGCCGCGGTTGGCCGGCGGCACGCGCTTGAGCGCCTCGACGCCCAGCGCCGGATAGATGAGCGCGCAGCCCAGGCCGCTCACGAAGGCGCCCGCCAACGCGACCGCCTCCAGCGGCGCACCCCACACCAGCGCCTGCCCGATCGCCTCCACGACCAGCGACCACAGCGCCACGCGCCGTCCGCCGATCTTGTCGGGCAGATGCCCGAGCAGCAGCCGCACCGCGATGAATCCCACGCCGAAGCAGGTCATCACCACGCCGGCATGCGACCACCCGCGTGCCGCGAAGTACAGCGACGCGAAGGCGGTCAGGCCGGCGAGGCCGACGCCTTGCAGCGTCAACCCGAGCCCCTGGCGCCAGATCTGGCCCACGACGCGCCGGAACGGCAGGCGCGGGCCGCCGGCCATGCGATAGGACGCCGTCGCCCACGCGATCGCCCAGGCGGCGAGCGGCGCGGCGATGCACGCGACCATCACGGCCGGCAGGCCATGGCCGCGATACAGCCACATGCCCATGGGCGCGCCGATCGAGAGCGCCCCGAACATCGCGATGCCGGTCCACGACATCGACAGGCCCGCGCGCTGCGGCCCCACCGACGCGATGGACCACGACACGCAGCCGGTGACGAACTGGCTCTCGCCGAAGCCGGCCACCAGCCGTCCGGCGACGACGAGGGCCAACGCGGCCGCCGGCGACCACTCAGGCAGCGCGGCGACGAGGTACAGCAGGCCCGCGAGGGCGCACCCGATCGCGCCCTGCAACGCCGAGCGCCGCCCGCCCTGCCCGTCGACGAGCCGGCCGGCGTAGCCGCGCGTCAGCACCGTGGCGACGAACTGCAGGCCGATGACGAGCCCGACCGTCAGCGCGTCGAAGCCCAGGCGCTCGTGGATGAACAGCGGCAGCACCGGCAACGGCAGGCCGACCGCCAGGTAGCCGCAGAACAGCGCCGCGATGACGCCGGGCGCGGGTCGGCTCAGCGTCGCGGTGGAGGTCGGCGCGTTCATGCGGCGGTCTTGAACAGATCGACGCGATGCCCGCTGGCGTCGAGCAGGAAGTCGCGCGAGGCCGCCGCATCGGCGGCCAGCTTCGCCAGATCGACGTCGATCAGCCGGCCGCCGCGCTTGCGCAGTCGACCGCCGACCATGACCGTGTCGACGTCGGCGCGCTCCACCGCCTGCACGATGGTGGCGATCGCATTCGTCACCGGGAACACGGCCGCGCCGTGGGTGCGGACCATGATCAGGTCCGCGGCCTTGCCCGGCGTCAGCGTGCCGACGCGCTGCTCGATACCGGCGGCACGTGCGCCGTTGACGGTGGCCGCGCGCAGCACCTCTTCGACGCCGATCGGCGCGGGCACGCCGGACTCGCCGCGGAACCGGCGATAACGCATCGCCGCGCGCTGCTGATGGAACAGCGCGTGCATCTCGCCGAACAGGTCGCTGCCGAAGGCGGTGTCCAGGTCGATGCCCAGCGCCGGCGCCAGTCCGTGGTCGACGGCCACCTGGTAGGCGAAGGTCTCGTCGTCGAAGCCGAACAGCGCATCCGAGCGCGGATTCACCGTGATGTTCACGCCGGCGTCGGCGAACAGTTTCCACGTCGCCGCGGGAACCCGGGTGCAATGGTTGAAGAGGTTGTGCGGGCCGAGCACGCCGGGCTTGGCAAACTCGGGGCCGAGCTGCGCGAGATCGCCGATGAACTCGGTGAGGATGCGCATGTCGAGGGCGCGCGCGACCTCCCACCAATCCAGCTTCAACTGGCCGAACAGGCCGACCTGGACGCGGCTGCCGCCGCCGTTCCAGCGCGCGGCCAGCCGTGCCAGGTCGCCCGGCAGATGCGCCGAGGAGGCGCCCTTGTCCATCGCCGGACCGACCATGTGCAGCGCGCGGATGCCCGAGGCGTCCAGCGCGTCCAGCGCGGCGTCGGTGTGTTCGGGGCTGCGCGAGCTGTGGCAGGCGTCGACGATGGTCGTGATGCCGGCGTCCAGCGACGCGGCCGCCGTCAGCATCGTGCTGGTGTACATGTCCTGCGGGCGGAAGTGAGCGCCGAGCTTGCTCGCCACCACATCGATGTAGGCGAAGAGATCGTCGACGTCGGGCATCAGTCGGCGCATGACGCCGAGCCAGGCGTGATGGTGAGCATCGATCAGGCCGGGCATGACGATGCTGCCGGCGGCGTCGATCACCTCGGCATCGCCGACGGGCAGATCCGCACCGACGGCGGCGATGCGGCCGTCGCGCACCAGCACGTCGCCGACGGCCAGGTTGGGCAGCGCGGGATCCATCGTGATGACGGTGCCGGCCTTGAAGAGGATGTCGCGATCGGTCATGGGGAACTCCGTTGAAGGAATCGTTGGACGATTCGTTGAGGGAAATCGACTCGGGATTGAGGCAACGGACCGCATGATGCGAAGCGGACGATCTTTGATAAAGGTAGAGTCGCTCAAATGATCTTTGCTGAAATTCAAAGATCAGCTCGGACATCCAAGGGCAGCATTCGAGGCGCAGCGGATGAGGAGCAGCGGATGAGGAGCGGCGGATGAGGAGCGGACGATGAGCATCGATGGACGCCTGCTGGCCGGCATGAGCGTGCTGGCCGCGGTGGTGGAGGCGGGCAGCTTCAGCAAGGCCGGCGAGGTGCTGGGCCTGTCGGCTTCGGGCGTGAGTCGCGCGGTGTCGCGGCTGGAGGAACGCCTGGGTGTGCGGCTGCTCGACCGCACGACGCGCTCGCTGCACCTCACGGGCGAGGGCGCGCGGCTGTACGAGCATGCGGTGCCGCATCTGGAGGGCATCGAGGAGGCGGCCAATCTCGTCTCCGGCGCGGCGGTCAGCGTGCGCGGCGCCTTGCGCGTGAGCCTGAACCCGCTCTTCGCCCGTTACGTGCTCGCCCCCGCCCTGCCCCGCCTGCAGGCGCTCTACCCCGATCTCACGCTGACGATGGTGCAGTTCCCCGGCAGCGGCGACCTGGTCGCGGAAGGCGTGGACGTGGCCGTGCGTTTCGGCCCGCAGCCGGCGTCGACGATGACCTCGCGCAAGCTGCTGGAGAACCGTGTGCTGACCGTCGCGGCGCCGTCCTACCTCGACCGGCGCGGACGCCCGCGCAAGCCGCCGGAGCTGACGAAGCACGACTGCCTGCAGTACATCGATCCGCAACGCGGCAAGCCCTTCGAATGGATCTTCGTGCGCGGCAAGGGCCTCGCGAAGGAGCAGTTGACGGTCGCCACCGCCGGCACGCTGACGATGACCGACGCCGACGCGATGGTGCAGGCCTGCGTCGCGGGCGCCGGCGTGGCGCAGGTGCTGGCACTGAGCGTCGAGCACCTGATCGCCGACGGCACGCTGGTGGAGCTGTTCCCGGACTGGCCGGGCGAGACCTTCCCGCTGTACATCGTGCGGCCGTCGCGGCGCCTGCCGCCGGCCTCGGTGGAGGCGTTCATGGCGTTCTGCATCGAGCTGTGCGCTCCCTGAGCTTCCATAATCGTTCCCCATGGATGCCCTGAAAGACCTGCTGCGCAACGCCCTCCACGAGATGGGCCGCGGCCGCTACGCCGAAGCCGTCGCGCTGCTGGAACCGCACGCGCAGGTCGCCTCGAACGAGCTGCAGCGCTACCTCGGCGAATCGCTGCGGCGTTGCGGCCGGGTGCAGGACGCGATCGGTCCGCTGATGCAGGCGCTCGCGCTGAAGATCGACGACGTCGACGCCTATCTGCAGTTGGCCTTCGCGCTGCAGACGCTGCAGATGAAGGCCGAGGCGGCCGAGTGCTTCCGCACCGTCGCCGCGCTGCGACCCGACAGCGTGATGGCGTTGGCCTACCAGGCGCACGGCGACCAGCAATGCGCACGCTGGTCGGACTTCGACGACAACCTGCGGGCGCTGCATGCCGTCATCCGCGCCAAGCCCGACGACGCCGACGATGAATTCGGCGTACCGTTCGCGCTGGCCACGCTGCCGCACGAGGCGGCGGATCTGCTGAAAGTCGCGCGCCTGAGCACGCGCTTCCTGAGCCGCGGCATCGCGCCCTTGCCGCCGGTGAAGGCCGTCGCCAAGCCGAAGCTGCGCATCGGGTACCTGTCCTCCGACTTCCACGCTCACGCGACTGCGGCCTTGATGGTCGAGGTCCTCGAGCACCGCGATCGCGAGCGCTTCGAGGTGCTGCTGTTCTCGCACGGGCCGGACGACGGCTCCGCGCTGCAGCAGCGCATCCGCGCGGCCTGCGAGCGATTCATCGACGTCGGCGATCTCGATCCCGCCGGCATCGCCGCGCGCATGCGCGCGGAAGGCGTCGACATCGCGGTCGACCTGAAGGGCCACACCGCCGGCAGCCGCTTCACCGCGCTGGCCGCCCGGCCGGCGCCGGTGCAGGTCGCGTGGCTCGGTTTCCCGGGCACCTGCGGCGCGGACTTCATCGACTACGTGATCGGCGACAAGATCGTCACGCCGCTGCGCGACGCACCGTTCTATTCCGAGCGGATCGCGCAGTTGCCGCGCTGCTACCAGCCCGGCGACTCGACGCGGCGCATCGAGCCGACGCCGCGCGCCGAGCTCGGTCTGCCGGACGACGCGATCGTGCTGCTGTCTGCCAACACGGTGCTGAAGATCACGCCTGCCGTCTTCGATGCATGGATGACGATCCTGCATCGCCTGCCGCAGGCGCTGCTGTGGCAGCTCAGCGGCGGTGAGCAGGCTGACGCGCAGCTGCGCGCCGAGGCTGCCTCGCGCGGCATCGCGCCGGAGCGGCTCGTGTTCATGCCGCCGCTGGGCATGGCCGAGCACTGGAACCGGCTCGCCGCCGCGGACGTCGCGCTCGACACCTGGCCCTGCAACGGGCACACGACGACCAGCGATGCGCTCGCGGCCGGCGTGCCGGTCGTGACGCTGCGCGGCGACGGCTTCGCGTCTCGCGTGGCGGAGAGCCTGCTCGTGCAGGCGGGCCTGCCGGAGCTGGTCTGCGACACGACCGAGGCGTACGTCGAGAAGGTCTGCGCACTGGCGCTTGCATCGAAGCCCGCGATCCCCGCGTGGATCGATTCACCGGCATTCGCACGCGATCTGGAAGCGCTCTACGAGCGCATGTGGGCGCGCGCCGCAGCGGGCCAGCCGCCGGACGCCTTGCCGGCCGGCGGCTGAGGCCTCGTCCTCAGGCCGAGATGCGCGACGCCATCGCCATCGCCTCTTGCGCCACCGCGCCCGCAGCGAACGGGTTCTGACCGGTCACCAGGTTGCCGTCCACGACGACGTGCGGCTGCCATGCGCCGCCCTGCTCGAAGCTGGCGCCGGCGTCGCGCAGGCGGGTCTCCAGCAACCATGGGGCATTCGCGGCCAGGCCGACCTGCGTCTCCTCGTCGTTGGTGAACGCCGTCATGCGGCGGCCCTTGAACGCCCATCCTTGCGCGTCGCCCGCGGCCAGGAAGGCGGCCTGGCCGTGGCACACCGCGGCGACGACCTTGAACGGCGCCGCCAGCGCCGTCGTCAGCACCTGGCCGACGGATGCATTCACCGCGAGATCCTGCATCGGACCGTGACCGCCGGGCACGAACACGATGTCGTAGTCGGCGACGGCGACGTCCTCGATGCGCAACGGCGCACGCAGCGCCTGGGCACATCCTTCGAGGTAGCGCGCGAAGCCCTCGACCTTGGCGGTGTCGCCGTGGTTCGCTTCGGGCGAGAGGCTCAGCGCGTCGACGACGGCCGGCAGTCCGCCCGGCGTCGCGATCGTGATGCGCGCGCCGGCGCCGCTGAAGTGCTGGTGCGGCGCGATGAACTCTTCGGCCCAGAAGCCCGAGGGCCGCTGGCTGCCGTCCTTCTGGGTCCAGACGGTGGCGCTGGTGAGGATCATGAGAACGTTGATCATGGGAGGTCTTTCATCGGAAGTGAGAATGTCGACGTCGGGCAGTGTGTCGACGGCCTCTCCGCCCGTAAATGAACGCGGCGCGCTTTCAGTCTTCCGCGGACGGGAACGCCGCGACGACCAGCTCCGGATGACCCCATGAATCGTCTCGAATCCCTCCGTCTCTTCTGCCTCGCCGCGGAGTCGGCCAACTTCCGCGACGCCGCCGCGCGCGCCGGCGTGTCGCCGCAGGTGGTCACGCGGGTCGTCGGCGCGCTGGAGGAGGAACTCGGCGAGCCGCTGTTCCACCGCAGCACGCGCGGCGTGCGCCTGACCGAGTTCGGCGAGCAGTTGGCGGCGAGCGCGGCCGAGGCCGTCGCCGGCATCGACCGCGTCTTCCAGTCCGGCGCCTCGGCCACCGACGAGCGGATCGCCGGCCTGGTGCGCATCGCCGCGCCGAGCGCGCTCGGACGTCGCGTCATCGCGCCCGCGCTGGCGCCGCTGATCGCAGCGCATCCGGGACTGCGGCTGGACCTGCGCCTGTCCGAGGTCGTCGCCGACGTGGTCGACGGGCAGATCGACGTCGGCGTGCGCATCGGGCCGCTGCGGGACAGCCGCTTCGTCGCCCGGCCGGTGTCCGGCGCGGGGCTGTTCGTCGTCGGCGCGCCGTCATTGATCGAGCGCGTCGGGGCGCCCGACAGCATCGAGTCGCTGCTCGCCGCGCCGATGACCGTGATGATCGACCGCAACACCGGGCGTCCCTGGCCCTGGATGTTCAAGGACGGCCAGCAGGTCGTGCCGCCGCAACCGGCGCTGGTCACCGACGATCCAGAGGCCGAATGCGAAGCCGTGCTGGCGGGCGCGGGATTCGGGCAACTGCCCGGGCACCTCGCGCTGCCGCTGGTCCGCGACGGCCGCCTGGTGGCCGTGCTCGACGACTTCAATCCGGCGCCGTCGCTGATCTACGTCTACCGACCGATCCAGCGGCCCACCGCGCGGGTGCGGCTGGTCTTCGACGCGTTGTGCGAGCTGCTGCGCGACATCGATGTCGCCATGGCGCCCGCGCCATGAGCGCGGTGGCTCAGATCGACGCCTTCTCGCGCGCCTGCCGACGCACCTCGTCGGCGACCGGGTGCAGCGTCGTCGGGCTTTCGGTGCCCACGACGCTGTAGCCCAGACCGCGCATGGCCCAGCTGTAGCCGCCGATCGGCCCGGTGGTCTGCGCCATCATCGGCGCCTCTTTCTCGACGGCCATCGGTCGCAGCATCACCGCCATCCGCGTGCCATCCTCGCGGTCGTAGAAGAACATGCCGGCAGGACCGTGGACCGTGGCGATCAGCCGGCCGCCCGCGAACCGATACCCGGCCGCGCTGAGATCCGGGATCTCCACCGGGCGCCGGAGCTTGTCCGAGACCACGCGCAGCAGCCGCTCGCGATCGAGGTCCTCCGGCGCATCGGACGCATAGGCGAGGTAGCTGCTGCGCGCTTCGCCTGCAAGCGCCGCGATGCCGTTCGCACCGGCGTTCGCAACGCCGTTCGCCGCAACGTTCACCTGCTCCCACCGGTCGCGCACCTGCCAACCGCCGACGCTGCCCGCGCCGAGCGCGACGAGCACCGCCGCGGCCCATCGCCAATGGCGCGTAGGCGGCTCCTGCCGCTGTGCCAGCAACGTCCGGAGTTGCAGGCGCTCGGGCACCGGCTCGTCCACGATGGGCGCGAACGCCGAGCGGAGCAGCTGCCGCTGAGCGATCAGCCGGGTCACCGCGGCGGCCGCCTCCGGATCGCGATCCAGATGGTCCTGCACCGCCTTGCGGCGCTCGGCGTCCAGCAACCCGTCGACGTAGGCATGGAGGTCGTCTTCGACGATGGGCGCCGATGGGGTGGGTCTGGTCATCACTTCATCCTCCGCAAATGCGAGCCCGCGGGCGTCTTCACCGTCGCCGCTGTCGCCGCCGCCGTCGACGCTGTCGCCGCCGCTGCGGGCAGCTCACCGTCGAGCGCACGCTGCAACCGCTCGCGTCCTCGCGCCAGGCGCGACATCACCGTGCCGATCGGGATGTCGAGCGCCTTCGCCGCCTCCGCGTAGGACAGGTCCTCGACGGACACCAGCAGCACCACGCTGCGCTGCTCCTGCGGCAGCGCATCCAGCGCCGTCATCAACTCGCCGACCTGCACGCGATGCTCCTGCGATGCCGGCACCATCAGCGCGGACTCGGCGACATCCGCGATGTCCAGGTGCTCGCCGCGCCGGGCCTGCTGCCGCAGGCGGTTGACGATCAGGTTGTGTGCGATCGCGAAGACCCACTGGCGGGTGTTCTCCTTCTGCCGGAGCGCGTCCCATTGGCCGATCGCGCGCTCCAGGCAATCCTGGACCAGATCGTCCGCGAGGTCGCGATCGCGCAGCATGGCGCTGGCATAGCGGCGCAGGGCCGGGATCAGCGGCTCGATGGCCTCGATCATCGCCATGCCAGCGCTGCGGCTCATCGTGCGGCCGCCTGCACCTGGACGGGACTTCCGGGCTTGCCGTCGACCACGGGCGCGACGACCAGGTAGCGCCGGGTCGCCGGCACCTCGGCCTGCACGATCTGGCGGATCGGTCCGATGGCGTTGACGATCGCCGAGCCCGCCGGGTTCGTCATGAAGTTGGCCAGCGGCTGCAGCGCGCCGGAGCCGTCCGCCTGCTCAGCCAGCGCCACCACATACGGCTGCTTGGGCTTCAACCCGGTCACTGACGCCTGGAACACCTGCAGCAGGCCCTGATCGAAGAGCGCGACACTGGTGGGCGCCGTGTCCGCACCGCCTTCCACCGCGCGCAGCGTCAGCGAGGCCACCTGCCCCGCCACGCCGAGCGGCTGCAGGCCCTGCAGGCCGTCGCCCTCGGGCACGGCATCGGGGACGTAGGCGATGGCCTGCGGCGCCTGCCCGATGGGCACGTTGCCGACGACGGTGTTCGTCGCCGTGTCGATCACGGCGAGCGCGTCGGCGTTCTCCAGGCCCACATAGATCCGGCTGCCGTCGCCCGACGGCCAGACGCCGTGCGGCAGCTTGCCCACCGGGATGGTGGTCACGGCGGAGAAGTCGTCGGTACGGAACACCTTCACCTGGCTCAGTCCGCCCACGGTCACGTAGGCGAAGGTGCCCTTGGCGGTCTTGGCGAAGTTCACGTGGTTGGTGATCGGACCGGTGTCGAAGGAGGTGATGACGCCGAACGGCGGACGCGCGTCGAAGACGGTCGTGCGGCCGATGTCCTTCAGCGTGAACCACACCTGCCGGCCGTCCGGCGACGCGGCGATGTTGGGGCAGAACGGGCTGTCCTGCTTCACCGTCGCGACGATCTTGTGGCTGGCGACCTCGATCACCGCCGTCTCCGGATTGAAGGACGAGCACACGTAGCCGTACTTGCCGTCCGGCGAGAAGATCTGCATGCCCGGTCCGGCCGCGGTGACGATGCGGGTCTTCTCCTGGAAGGTCGCGGCGTCGATCACCGACACGTAGTTCTCGCCGCGGACGGTGACCCAGATTTCCTTGCCGTCCGGCGTGAAGAAGGCTTCATGCGGGGAGCGGCCGACGTAGGTCGTGTGCTTGATCGCGTTGGTGCGCGTGTCGATGAAGGTGACCGAGTTCGAGCCGATCGACACCACCGCCAGCGTGCGGTGGTCCGGCGAGAAGCCCAGGCCGTGCACCAGCACCTGCCCGCGGTAGAGCGGGCTGAAGTTGCCCGGCGACGGGTCGCCCAGGCGGATGACGCCGAGCAGGCGGTTGTCGACGGGGTCGGTGACGGAGAGCGTGTTGGAGAACTGCTCGGCGGCGTAGATCCGGTCGCGGTGGCTGACGGGGATGTCGGCGTCCGCCGCGCGGCCGGGCGCCTGGCCGGCCAGGGCGACACCGCCGCACGCGGCGAGGAACAGCAGCGATGACTGCAGGAGAGGCTTCAGCATGAGGAGTCCTAGTGCGAATGATGATGGACGGAAGCCGGCGTCGGCGTCGGCGTCGGCGTCGGTGCCGAGGCTGCGCGCTCGACCTGCGTGGGCGCGGGCGTCGAGGGCGGCAGCGCGCCGCCGACCGCGAGCTGCATGGCCGCGATCTCCTGCTGCTGCTCGATGATGATTTCCTGCGCGATGCGTCGCAGCTGCTCGTTGGAGCCGTGGCGCAACTCCGCCAGCGCCATGTCGATGGCGCCTTGATGATGGGGAATCATCATGGCGGCGAAGTCGCGGTCGATGTCGCCCGAGGGTTTGATCTCCATCGCGGCCATCATGCGGTCCATCGCCGCGGCGTTCTCCGCGTGGAAGGCGTCCGCCGACGTGGCGGCGCCTGCCCACGCGGCGGCCGCGGTGACGGCGGTGGCCGCGATCCACGGCAGCACCCGCCGCAGTCTGCGCAAGCGCGGCCGCGAGGGCCGCGTGCTGTTTGAGGTCATGTCCGGCTCCAGGTTGAAAGGCAACGGCCTTACCTGCTGTAGACACCCGGCGGCGGCGCTTATTCCCGATGTGTGGGCGGCATGCGCCCCGGGTCCATCGCGGGGCGGCAAAGCGCCGAGGCGCCCTCCGGGAAATGTGGCGCGGAACTCCCTGGCCCTGCCGAGCACAACGAGGCACCCGCCGCGCTCGCGGCGGGAGTTCCCAGGAGTTCCCATGCGACGTCCGCCTTCCCTCGCCCCCCTTGCCCCCCTCGCTTCCCTCATCTTCCTGACCGCCTGTCTGCCTGCCAGCGTGCCCACTGCCGCCCTGGCCTCGGCCCCGAGCTGCCGTCCCGAGCCGGATCGCGCGCTGGTCTACCGGCTGCAACTGACCGCCCCCGCCACGTTCTGCGCCAGCAGCGCGGCGCCGCCGGGCGATCCTGCCTGCGCGACCTTCCCCAAGAAATCCGCGCTGCAGCTGCACGGCCTGTGGCCGAGCTATCAGCACGGGTTCGGGCCTCAGGGCCGGTGCGACGACCTCACCTGTCCGACGCCGCTGCCCGGCCAGGGCTTCTGCGCGTTCCCCGCGCCCGCGGGGCTCTACGCGTCGCCCACCTGGCGGGCCTTGAAGGACCTGATGGCGGGCACGGAGAAGTGTCTGGAGCGGCATGAATGGGTGGTTCACGGCACCTGCTCGGGACTCCCCGCCGATCGCTACTTCGACCTGGCCCTGACCGCGACCCAGGGGCTGGTGGACCGGCTCGCGCTGCCCGTCGACACGCCGATCAGCCGCGTGCAGTTCAACCAATGGAGCCGGCAGCGACTGCCCGACTACGACGGCGCCCTGCACCTCACCTGCGACGGCCCTTCCCTGCTGAGCCTGCGCGTCATGCTGGCGTGGACGCCGGCAGGTCCGGGCGCGGCGCTGCCCGACAAGGGTGGCAACCTGTTCGGCAACTGCGGGGAGAGCTTCACGCTCCCGTCGTCCCCGCCTTGAAGGCTGAGCGGCGGCACTCGCGTCGGGCCGCGTCCCGAAACCGCATGAGCCCATGCGGGTTCCGCATTTGTCCGCCCTGTTCCCGCACGCGATAGTCGCCGCCATGTGCCAACTGCTGGGAATGAACTGCAACAGCGATGCAGCGATCACCTTCTCCTTCACCGGGTTCGCTGCCCGCGGCGGTCGCACGGCGGAGCACATCGACGGCTGGGGCATGGCGTTCTACGAGCGCTCCGGCTGCCGCGTCTTCCACGACGACCAGCCGGCGAGCGAATCGCCGCTCGCGGAGTTCCTGAGCCGCTACCCCATCAAGTCGCGCATCGTGATCGCGCACCTGCGGCGAGCGACGCAGGGCGGCGTCACCCTGTCCAACTGCCATCCGTTCCAGCGCGAATGGCTAGGCCAGACCTGGGTGTTCGCCAACAACGGCGACCTGAAGGACTTCCAGCCGGTGCTCGACGGCCCGTACCGGCCCGTCGGCAGCACCGACAGCGAACGCGCCTTCTGCTGGCTGCTGCAGGAGCTGCGCAAGCGCTTCGCGGACCGGGACCTCGAGCGGGATCAGCCGCCGAGCTGGCGCGAGCTCGCGCCTCACGTCGCGCAGCTCAGCGAAGTCATCGCCCGCCACGGCAACTTCAACTTCCTGCTCACCAACGGCGCGGCGCTGTACACCCACTGCTCCAGCCGGCTGCAGGTGCTGCAGCGGCGCCATCCGTTCCCGATGGCGCGGCTGGTCGACTGCGACATGTCGCTGGACCTGAGCGCGATGAACGGCGCGGACGATCGCATCGTCCTCGTCGCCACCGATCCGCTCACCGCCGACGAGGCGTGGCAACCGCTGACCACCGGCGAGTGCCGCGTGTTCGTCGACGGCGAGGAGGTCTGGCGCGACGTGAATCCCGCCACGCGCGCGTTCCCGATCGCCACGGCCACGGTCGGCCGCCCCTGGCAGAAGCCGCGTTGGGCGGGCAGCTCGGCCTGGCCGATGCTGCTGCGCGACATCGCGGTATGAGCCGCATGTCCTTGAGCCGCATGACCTAACGCGTTTCGGTTCGTTGGGCGCCGGCAGGCGCGCTTCTAGAGTGACTAGCTCGCACTCAGGAGTCGGCGCCGACGATGGTTTCTTCCAAGCTCACGACGACCGGTGGACCGGTCGTGCCCACGGATTCAAGCAGTGCCGGCGCATCGACCGACGCACCGACCGGCGCAACGACCGGTGCAACGACATCGACGCCATCGACGCTGACGCCCACCGCTGGCGGCACGACGCCCTCGCCCTCCGGCGCCTTGCAGGGCCTGCCGGCACGCGCGAAGCGCGCGGTGTTCGGTCGCGAAGTGGCCTTCAACGCCATCGTGCCCGGCGTCGGCGGCACCGTGGAGCGTCCTGTGCGCGCGTCGCTGCCCACGCCGCAGGCGGCTGTCCCGACCGACGCGACCAGCCAGCTCGCGGCCCTGTCCGCCCAGGCGCAAGGCCTGAACGCGCGCCTGCCGCCGCGCACGCCGTCTCCGTGGAATACGCCGACGCGCTCGACGGGGAACCGGCTCGCGACCACCGTGGTGCCTTGGCTCAAGCCTCGACCGCTGACCGAGAAGGCCAGCACGCACGCCGACAAGCCACAACCCGGGAACGCCACGCCCGTGCTGGAGGCCCGCAGCCCGATCGCGCAGGCCGTCGCCGGAGGCCTCCAGCCGCTCGCTGCCGAGGTCCAGGCCCGGCAGCAGCTGGTGGAGAAGGATCGCTTCGTCCGGCAACGGCTGGACGACACCAAGGACGCGCTCTACGGCGCGCGTTCGGAAGCGATCGCGCAGTTGCGCCAACCGGGCGGTGCGAACGACGCCGCGGCGCGCGCGACGCTGCACGCCACCGACGCGGGCGTGTCGGCGGTGCTGCAGGCGTCGATCACCTTGGCGTCGAAGGTCGACCCGCCGCCCGACCCGGCCGTCGCCAAGGCGGCATTCGACGCGCGGGAGGCGCAGGCATTGCAGGCCCAGGCGACACGACCGCGCGGCTTCGCACCGGCCGTCGAGAACGCCCGCTTCGGCGCCCTGCTGCTCAAGGCGGTGAACGGCCGCCCCGCCAATCCCTCGGCGGACGCGCTGCCCTCGATCGGCGTCATGGAGATCGCCTCCGAGCTGCTGTCGGTGGTCTGCAAGGGTGACGCCACGCGTGCGCGGGAAGCGCTGGCGGCGCTGCAATCGCGTCCGACGCGCGACTGGATGCAGGGCGTGCCCGACCTGCCCGACCTGCCCGATCATGGTCCCGATCAGGTCTCCGAGAGCGGCGTCGGCCGCGAGCCCACGCAGGCGGAATCGGACGTCCGCAATCTGCTGCGCCAGGCCAGCGTCCTGCCGCGCGGTGCGGAGGTGGTGCATCTGCTCGGCGATCCGCAAGACAGCATGCCGGACAGCGAGACGCTGCAGGCCATGCGCAGCTTCTGGTCGGCCGACGCAGCGCAGCGCGTGGAGCCGGACGCCGCCGTCCGCCAATGGCTGGCGGGCGCGAAGCGCGTCGCGCGGCAGCTGCCGGCGGAGGTCAGCACGGACATCACCGGCGCCGAGCGCGCGGCGTATCACGCCGTGCGCAACGGCTGCCTCTCCAACGCCGTCGGCTCGCCCTACGCCCGCCACGATGCCCGCATGAACAAGGCGATCGGCGAGTGGCTGTCGCGGGAGGAGCCGTCGGCATCGTGGTTGCAGCGCGCGGCCACACCGCACCGGCACAAGACGCCGTTCACGCCGGCAGGCCTCCAGCGCGCCACGGCGATCGCCGAGAGCTTCGGCATGACGACCCACCGCAGCCAGGCTGACAGCGGCGTGCGCAAGACCGCCGGGGAGCTCGGCGACTGGGCGCGATCGGACCTCGCGCGCGACCTGACTGCAGCCGGTGTTCCCGCGCCTGAAGCGCGGGCGTTCGCCGCCGCAACGCAGGCGCTGGCCGAGCGGGCCACGCGTCAGGGCCAAGGGCATCCGGCGCAATGGCAGTTCAAGGGCCGCGAGGCCGGCGAGCTGCGCGCGGCGGTCTACGCGCTGGAGAACCCGGTGAGCGCGAACAAGCCCGCTCGCCTGCACAAGCCCAACCGCGAGCACGCGCTGCCGCCGCTGTTCGAGGAGCTCGCCAAAGACGGCGCGACGGCGCCGGACGCGTTGCGCGCCGTCATCGACCATGTGAAGCTGACGCTGGCGGAGTCCGCGCCCGCGGAGCGCCAGGGCGCGTTCACGCACGACGTGGCCATGCACGAAGCAGCCGACGCCGCGCGCCAGAAGCGCTTCCAGAGCAAGGAGGACGTGGTCCGCTACTTCGAGCCCATCCTGCTGTCGATGCAGCTGCGCGACAAGGTGAAGCTCTCCGGCGGCGGCGTGGTCGGCGGCGGTCTGCCCTCGCTGCCCTACAGCGTGCCGTCGCCGGTCGTGTCGCCGATCGTCTCGGCCGGCTGGTCGCGCAAGGAGGAGGCCTTCTTCCAGGCCTTCATGCCGATCCTGGGCATGGAGCTCTCGCTCGGCAGCACGCGCGCGAGCGGCCCGGAAGCCACCGTCGGCGTGGCCGTCGGACCGGACCTGCCCGGCGTGGTCAAGGCGCAGGTGAGCGCCACCGAGAAGATGAGCCGCACGCACCAGGAGACCGAGGGCACCATCCTGCGGCTGTTCCGCCAGCGCGGCAAGGACGACGAACTGCGCAAGGAGATGCTGGGCGTGCTGGACAGCTGGGTGCGCTGGGACCAGGTGCATGCGAAGGGCGCGCCGCCCTACGCCGGTCCGCTGGAAGCGGTGCTGGACCGCCACCCCAAGGTCAGCCTCGGCGAGATCGAAGGCCAGAGCCTGACGCGCAGCTTCGTCACCAAGGTCAGCGCCGGCGCCAACCTGAAGCTGGCGGGCGGCGACGGCGACACCTACCGCGTCGGCGTCAGCGCGGGTGCGGCGCTCAAGGCCGAACGCATCGCCGAATCACGCGCCGAGCGCGGCGGCCACATCCAGGTGACGGCGGACAAGGGCGACACCGCGCAGCAGAAGCTGTCGGTCGGCATGCAGGTCAACACGCTGACGCCCGCCAATCCGTCGGAGGTGAAGCTCGGCCAGGACGGGAAGGACGGCTCGATCAGCGGCGGCGGCATGCCCAGCCTGCTCGACGTCAACCGCGACCTGTTCTGGAACCTGGAGAAGAACGCGGTCTCGCCGTTCACCATCGGCGGGAAGCAGGATGCCGACCTGGACCGTCACTTCAGCACGCCCAAGCAGATGCTGGAGAAGATCGGCGAACAGCGGGACGACTGGATTGCGCGCTGCGTGGAGACGCTGGAACCCGACGCGAGCGGCGAGAAGAACACACGCGCCAACCGCGACAAGGCGGAGTCGCTACTGAGCGACTTCGAGGCCAAGCTGAAGGGGCTGCCGAAGGACAGCCTCTGCCAGTACAACATCAACTTCTCGATGCGTCCGCAGGCGTCGGCGTGGATCGATACCTTCCGCGCGCTGGAGGGACTGGCGCAGCTGCGCGGCGACGCGTCAGGCGCCGCCGAGGCGCGCGCGAATGCGGACCGCACGATGGCGCAGGACTCGACCTGGCGTCCGCTGATGCTCATCGTGCGAGAGAAGGGCAAGGACCAGCGCACGCTGGGATGGAACTTCGGCGTGCGGCTGCAGCGCAGCGTCGGCGTGGAGGGTCAGCGCACGGCGGCGCAGTATCCGCCGCCGTGATCGGCCGTGACCGGCTGTGATCGGATCAGGCAGCCGCCTGTTTCCCCCGGCGCGACAGGCTCACGCTCAGCCAGATGCCGGAGATGAGGAAGTACAGCGCGCCGACGCCCGCATAGCCCGCGACGTTCACGATGGAGGGGACGTCGGCCTTCTGCGCCTGGGCGATGAAGAAGCCGCCGGCCAACGCGGACTGCGCGCCGCTCAGGACCATCACCCACTGCCCGCCCTGCGACTTCCAGCGGCGCAGCGCCGTGCCGAGCTGCATGAGACCCGAGGCGATCGCCCAGGCGCCGAAGACGCCGAGAACGGCATTCATGCTCAGCGTCAGCGCCGCGCACACGGCGACGGTCGTGATGCCGCTCGCCCACACGTTGATGCGCTGCGTGCGGTTGGCTTGCAGGCCGCCGCTGGCGTTCGCATCCACCCAGTTGGCGGCGGCGTCCCAGGCCGGATAGAGCACCAGCAACACGGCGGCAATCGCGGGCGACTTGCTGCCGATCACGACCGCAGCGGCGACCCAGACGATGGAGAACAGCGCGCGGATCAGGGTGTAGCGCCTGAGCCAGAGGTCTTGCTGGAGGTTGGTGGCGACGGATGTGGAGGAGGAGGCCATGATGGATTCAGTTCCGGTCAGTTCGATAGGTTGCAGTCTACCAACTAGTTGATTGAATTCAATCCCGAAACTTAGGATGGCCTGAAGCGGCCGTGCTTTTTGAACGAGGGAAGGCGGGAAGGCGCTTTAGAACGCGCTTCAGGACGCGCTGACGGCGCGCTTGCGCCCTGCCCGCTTCGGCGTCGCGCAGTCGGCGCAGCGTCCGTACAGCGTCAGTTCATGGCGTGCCACGGTGAAGCCTTCCGGCACCAGCTGCGCCATGTCGCCGGGGCAGGCATGCACGTCGAAGACGCGGCCGCAGTCCGTGCATTGGAAGTGGTGGTGGTGGTCGTGATGCGCCGATTCGTAGCGGGGGTTGTCCCCGGGCAGCGACACCGACTGGATCTCGCCCGCCTCCAGCAGCTGCTTGAGGTTGCGGTAGACCGTCGCCAGCGACAGCCCCGGCACCTCGCCCTGCGCGGCGTCCAGCACTTCCTGCGGCGACAGCGGTCGTCCCGCGTCGTCGATGACGGTCCGGATGGCACTGCGCTGTCGGGTCGAACGTTCCATGGGTGTCAAGGCGCGGGCGATCAGGGCACCGCAAAGGCAGGTCGGGTGGGCTCGCGCATTCTGTCATGCTGCTATATTGCGAATGCGTTCGCATTAGCATCAAAGGCAGGCGAACGGAAATTCTTCGCTTCGGAGACGCCCATGCCCATTGCCACCGCTGTCGAGGTCGTCGACGTCATTGACGTCGATGCCGCCTTCGCCGATACCGCCGCCCAAGCCCCTCGCCTGCCCGCCACGGTGCTGTCCGGCTTCCTCGGCGCCGGCAAGACGACGCTGCTCAACCAGGTGTTGCGCCACCGCGGACCGCTGCGTGTGGCGGTGATCGTCAACGACATGAGCGCGCTCAACATCGATGCCGAGCTCGTGCGCGACGGCGCCGAGCGCGCCGGCGTGGGTCTGTCGCGCACCGACGAGGCGATGGTCGAGATGAGCAACGGCTGCATCTGCTGCACGCTGCGCGACGATCTGCTGAAGGAGGTCGGCCGCCTCGCGCGCGAAGGACGCTTCGACTACCTGCTGATCGAATCCACCGGCATCTCGGAGCCGATGCCGATCGCGGCGACCTTCGATTTCGTCGATGAACACGGCCAGGGACTGCGCGACCTGGCGCGCATCGACACGATGGTGACGGTCGTCGACGCGCTCAATCTGCTGAACGACTACGCGAGCGAGGACTTTCTCGCGCAGCGCGACAGCGGCGTCGACGCGCAGGACAGCCGCCGGCTCGTCGAGCTGCTGGTGGAGCAGATCGAATTCGCCAACGTCGTGGTCGTGAGCAAGACGGATCTGGTCGACGCGGCGCGGCTCGCGCAGGTCCACGCCGTGATCCGGGCGCTCAACCCGGCCGCGCGCATCATCGACGCCCGCCACGGCGACGTGCCGATCGGCGACCTGCTCGGCACCGGCCTCTTCCAGATGGAGCAGGCCGAGTCACAACCCCGATGGATCCAGGCCCTGGAAGGGCACGACCATTCCGAAGCCGATGAATACGGCCTCTCCAGCTTCGTCTATCGCGCCGGACGTCCGTTCGATGCCTCGCGACTGCATGCGCTGATCGCGCAGCCCTGGCCCGGGCTGCTGCGCTTCAAGGGCTATGTGTGGCTCGCGAGCCGGCTGGACTGGCTCGCCTGCCTGTCCGGCGCGGGGCGCGGCCATCAGCTCGACCCGGTCGGCCAATGGAGCGTGCCGCTGGGGGAACGCGGCCAGGAATTCGTCCTCATCGGCCAGGACCTCGACATCCCCGCCCTCACCCGCGCGCTCGACGCCTGCCTCACCTCACCCGCCGCGCCGCTCGCCACCTTGCCCATCACCTCGCCCGTGATCGATCCTTGGCCGAGGTGGGACCTCGACTCCCCGCAAGAAGGAATCCACTGAGATGATCCCGAAGAAGAACTCCCGCCGCTCCCACGCCGTCGCGCTGGTGGCCGGCCTGATGATGGTCGGCGCCGCACACGCTCACGGCGACAAGCACGAGCACGGTGTCGTGCACCTGGACGTCGCGATCGAGGGCGACACGTTGGCGATCCAGCTGGAATCGCCGCTGGACAGCGTGCTCGGCTTCGAGCGCCAGCCGCGCACGCCGGCGGAACGCCAGGCCGTCGAGCGGATGCTCGCCACGCTGCGCGGCGGCGCGGTGCTCTTCACGCCGGATGCGCGCGGACAGTGCCGATTCGAAGAGGCCCAGCTCGAATCCGGGCTGATCGCCGGACCGTCCACCGACAACGCCGCGAACAAGTCGGAGCACCTCGACGTCGACGTCAGCTATCGCTTCCGCTGCGCCGCGGCGACCGATCTGAAGGCGCTGTCGCATCAGCTGTTCGCGCTCTTCCCGCGCATCCAGCGCATCGACGCCCAGGTCGCGACGCCGAAGGGGCAATCCCGCCAGGTGCTGCAACGCCCGGCCGCGACGCTGACGCTCGGCGGCTGACGATGACCGTGCCCGCGATGACCGTGCCCGTTCTGGAAGCCCGGGACCTGACCTTCCGCTGGCCGCGCGCCCCGCGGGACTGCCTGGACATCGCTGCGCTGCGCGTCGAGCCCGGCGAGGCCGTCTTCCTGCGCGGACCCAGCGGCTCGGGCAAGAGCACGCTGCTGTCGCTGATCGCGGGCGTGCTCACGCCGCGCGCGGGACGGCTGAAGCTGCTCGGCCATGAGTTGTCGGAGTGCTCCGGCCGCCAGCGCGACCGGCTGCGTGCCGACCATGTCGGCTTCGTCTTCCAGCAGTTCAATCTGCTGCCCTACCGCTCGGCGCTGGATAACGTGCTGCTGAGCTGCGAGTTCTCGCGCCGCCGCGCCACGCGGGCCGGAGAGCCGCGGGAACGCGCGCGGGAGCTGCTCCAGCGCATGGGCCTGGGACCCGAGCTGATCGCGCGGCGTGCGAGCGAACTCTCCGTCGGCCAGCAGCAGCGCGTGGCCGCGGCGCGCGCGCTCATCGGCCACCCGGACCTGGTGATCGCCGACGAGCCGACCTCCGCGCTCGACGACGCGCATCGCGACGCCTTCATGGCCATCCTGCGCGAGGTCTGCGCCGAGTCCGGCAGCGCGCTTCTTTTCGTCAGCCACGACACGCGACTCGCCGCGCGCTTCGCGCGCTGCCTGGACCTGCCGGCGCTGCAGCGCGGCTCGGCGCGCGTCGAGGAAGCCATCGCATGAAAGCGCTCATCCGCCTCGCCGCGCAGAGCGCGTGGAACCGCCGCTTCGTGCTGTCGCTCGTGGTGCTCTCGATCGCGCTGTCGACGCTGCTGCTGCTCGGCATCGCGCGGCTGCGCGACGACGTCCGCAAGAACTTCGCGCAGTCGGTCTCCGGCACCGACCTGATCGTCGGCGCCCGAACGGGCTCGGTCCAGCTGCTGCTGTATTCGGTCTTCCGCATCGGCGGCGCGACCAACAACATCCAGTGGTCCAGCGTGCAGTCGCTGGCCAAGCTGCCCAGCGTGGACTGGGTCGTGCCGATCTCGCTCGGCGACTCGCACCGGGGCTTCCCGGTCGTCGCGACGACGGGCGACTACTTCCGCCGCTTCCGGTACGGGGATGCTCAACCCCTGGCGCTGGCAGAGGGCCGCGCGTTCGACGACGCGCCCGCCGATTCGAAGGGATCGAATGGATCGAAGGACGCGAAGGGATTGCCGCCCGATCTCTTCGGCGTCGTGCTCGGCGCCGACGTCGCGGCTTCGCTGGGCTATCGGATCGGCGACAAGGTCGTCCTCAGCCACGGCGACGGCGCACTCGCCGCCAATGACCATGCGGACAAGCCTTTCCACGTCATCGGCGTGATGCAGCGCACCGGCACGCCGGTGGACCGGTCGCTGCACATCAGCCTCGCGGCGATGGAAGCCATCCACCTCGACTGGGTCGCCGGCGCGCCTATCCCCGGGCAGGCGGTCAGCCTCGATGCCTTGGCCGGGCAAGACCTGACACCGCACCAGGTGACGGCCGCGCTGGTCGGGTTGAAGCGGCGCACGGCGGTGTTCTCGACGCAGCGGCGCATCAACGACTTTCCCGGCGAGCCGCTGATGGCCATCCTGCCCGGCGTCGCGCTGGATGAGCTGTGGGACGTGGTGGCGCTCGGCGAGCGAAGCCTGACGCTGATGAGCGCGATGGTCGCGGCGGTGAGTCTGTGCGGGCTGGTCGCGGTCATCCTCGCCGGCCTCAACGAACGCCGTCGCGAACTCGCGATCCTGCGCGCCGTCGGCGCCAATCCGGCGCGGATCTTCAGCCTGCTGGCGGTCGAGGGCATGCTGGTCACCGTCTGCGGCGTCGTGCTCGGCGCCGCGCTGTGCCTGCTGCTGATCGCCGGGCTGGGGCCCTGGGTGCAATTGCGCTTCGGCATCGGCCTCAGCGCCGGTCTGCCGTCGGCAGCTGAGTGGCAACTGCTGGGCCTCATCACCGCGCTCGGCTGGGCGGCCAGCCTGCTGCCAGGACTTCGTGCCTACGCGCTGTCGCTCAGCGACGGCCTCTCTCCGAAGGTCTGACATGACATCCCTCCCTCTCCCTGCATTCGCCCTGCCTGCTGTCGCCCTGCTGGCGGCGCTCGCGGTCATGCTTCCCGCCTCCTCTGCCGATGCCGCAACGGCGGCACCGGCGGCACCGGCGGCACCGTCCACCTCCACCGCGCCGGCCGCCGCTCAAGCGGCCAGCGCGCCGACGTCCGGCTATCGCGACCTCACCTGGATCCAGCTCGTCCCGCCGGGCTGGGATCCGATGAAGCGTTTCCGCGACGTCGGCATCGGGCGTCTGAGCGACAACAGCCCGCGCACCGCCGCGCTGATGGCGGACTTGCGCGACGAGCTGGACAACGCGCCGCTGGTCGAATCGCTGCAGGACGCGCCGGTGCGCCTGCCCGGCTACGTCGTGCCGCTGCAGACCGATCGCGACGGCGTGCGCGAGTTCCTGCTCGTGCCCTACTTCGGCGCCTGCATCCACATGCCGCCTCCGCCGGCGAACCAGATCATCCTGGTGAAGCTCGCCCAGCCTTCGAAGCAGCTCCGGTCCATGGACACGGTCTGGGCCAGCGGCGTGATGCGCCTGGACCGGCAACCCAGCGACATGGGCGTCAGCGGCTACCGCCTCGACGCGGCGAACGTCGAGCCCTACCGGAACAAGCCGCGTTGATCGCACGGAACATGCGGTCCTGGCTCTCCTTGCGATCCTGGCGCTTGCCGTGGACTTCGGCGGCGCTGCTCGTGGTCGTCGCCATCGGCGTTCCAGCGGGCCTCCTGCTGAACCGCACCGACCCCTCCCAGGCGATCGCCTCGGCGCCGCTCGCGACGGAGCCGCCGACCGACGTGAAGACGATCGCATGGACGGAGCTCATGCCGCCGGGCTGGGATCCGCGACTCAAGGCGGGACAGGCGGGACAGCCGGGCGGGATCGACGTCGCCCAGCTCGACGACAACGATCCCGTCGCGCGGCAGATGCTGAAGGACCTGCGGGACGCCTTCGACAACGCCCCCGTGCGTCCGGAGCTCGACGGCCGCCGCGTGCGCCTGCGCGGCTACGCGGTGCCCGTGGGCGTCGGCTGGGGCGGCACCGACGAGTTCCTGCTGGTGCCCACCTTCGGCGCCTGCATCCACAGCCCGCCGCCACCGCCCAACCAGATCGTCTACGTGAAAACGCCCTCGAAGATCGAGGGCGTTCGCGCCATGTCCATCGTGACGGTCACCGGCACGCTCCAGGTCCATGCGCTCAACTCGGCGCTCGCGACCAGCGGGTATCGGCTCGTGCCGGAGACGGTGCGCGTGGAGCGCTGAGGACGCCGCTCCGAACCGCCGCTCTGAACCGCCGATCCGGCGGCCAATCCGGCGGCTGCTCAGGCATCCGATCCCGCGACCGATCAGTACTCGTCGCCGCCCGGGCTGACGTACCCCGGCGCCAGGTTCTCGAACTTGGTGTTCTGTCTCACGAACGCCAGCTTCACCGTGCCCACCGGGCCGTTCCGCTGCTTGGCGATGATGATCTCCGCGACGCCCGGCTCCTTGCACTCGTCCTTGGTGTAGTACTCGTCGCGGTAGATGAACATGATGATGTCCGCGTCCTGCTCGATGGCGCCCGACTCGCGCAGGTCGGACATCATGGGCCGCTTGTCCGGCCGCGTTTCCACCGAGCGGTTCAGCTGCGACAGCGCGATCACCGGGCAGCGCAGCTCCTTGGCCAGGGCCTTCAGGCCCCGCGAGATTTCGCCGACCACCGTCGCGCGGTTCTCCTCGCTGCCGCCGCCGTTGCCGCTCATCAGCTGCAGGTAGTCGATGATGATCAGGCCGATCTGGCCCGAGATGCGCGCCTGGCGCCGGGCTCTGGAGCGCACTTCGCTGGGCGACAGGCCCGGGCTCTCGTCGATGTAGATCGGCGCGTTGCCGAGCTTGTCGACGGCCTCGGCCAGCCGGCCCCATTCGTCGTCCTTCAGGCGGCCGGTGCGCAGGTTGCTCTGGTCGATGCGGCCGATGGAGCCCACCATCCGCAGTGCCAGCTGCGCCGCGCCCATTTCCATCGAGTAGATGATGACCGGCAGGCCTTCGTTGATCGCCACGGCCTCGCCGATGTTGATCGCGAACGCGGTCTTGCCCATCGAGGGGCGCGCCGCCAGCACGATCAGGTCGCCGCGCTGCAGGCCCGCCGTCATGCGGTCCAGGTCGAAGAAGCCGGTGCGCACGCCGGTGACGTCCTCGGCGCCCTGCTCCGCGAGCTCGTTGACGCGGTCCATCAGCTCGACCATCAACCGGTCCATGCTCTGGAACCCGGTGCCGCCCCGCGAGCCTTCCTCGTTGATGCGGAAGATCTTGCCTTCGGCCTCGTCCAGGATCTCGTTGACCGCGCGGCCCGCCGGATTCAGCGCGGCGGTCGCGATCTCGTCGGAGGTCGCCACCAGCTTGCGCAGGATCGCGCGCTCCCGGACGATCTCGGCGTAACGACGCAGGTTGGCCGCGCTCGGCACGCCCTGCGCCAACGCGTTCAGGTAGGCCAGTCCGCCGCACTCCTCGGCCTTGCCGAGCGAGGTCAGCTCCTCGAACACCGTCACCACGTCCGCCGGCTTGCCGCCGTTGATCAGCTTGCCGATCGCGGCGTAGACCTGCTTGTGCTCGTAGCGGTAGAAATCGGAGTCGCTGAGCGTGTCCGCCGCCTTGTCCCAGGCGGTGTTGTCGATCAGCAGGCCGCCGAGCACGCTCTGCTCGGCTTCCACCGAGTTGGGCGGCACGCGCAATCGCGCGATCTCGCTGTCGCTGGCACTGGATCCGGGCGTGGTGAAGATCGCGGACATTGTGGACAAGCCTGTGGATGAGCTCTTGATAGCTTGTGGAGCGAGCGGGATAACTCAAGCCCCGGAAAAGCAGAAAGCCGACCGCTTTGCAGCTGTCGGCTTTCTTGTTCTGCCTTGATCATGTCAGGCCCGGGGGCCTGGCGGGGTCAGGGCATGTCCGGAGGGCGCGCGAAGCGCCCAGCCGGACGTTCGAGTCTTACTCGATCTCGGCGACGACCTTCACGGTCACTTCCACCACCACGTCGGTGTGCGGAGCGACGTTGATCGGGAACTCGCCGACGGTCTTCAGCGGACCGTTGGGCAGACGCACTTGCGACTTGACGATGGCCGTACCGGCCTTGGTCAGCGCTTCAGCGATGTCGGCGTTGGTCACGGAACCGAACAGACGACCGTCGACGCCGGCCTTCTGCGAGATCGTCACGGTGTTGCCGTTGATCTTCTCGCCCAGGGCTTGCGCGGCGGCCAGCTTCTCGGCGGCGACCTTTTCGAGTTCGGCGCGCTTGGCTTCGAACTCCTTGATCGCGGCTTCCGTGGCGCGGCGCGCCTGGCGGGTCGGGATCAGGAAGTTGCGGGCATAGCCGTCCTTGACCTTGACGACGTCGCCGAGGTTACCCAGGTTGGCCACTTTTTCCAGCAGGATGACTTGCATGGGTGGACTCCTTAGACCTTGTGCTGGTCGCTGTACGGCAGCAGGGCCAGGAAGCGGGCGCGCTTGATGCACACCGACAGCTGACGCTGGAAGAAGGCGCGCGTGCCGGTCAGGCGGGCGGGCACGATCTTGCCGTTTTCACCGATGAAGTCGCGCAGGACGTCGACGTCCTTGTAGTCGATCTGCTCAACACCGGCGACGGTGAAGCGGCAGAAACGCTTGCGGCGGAACAGCAGCGATTGTTGATTGCGCTTGGGCTTGCGGTCCTTCGAGAACCGACCTTTACCACGTGGCGGGGGCATAGTGAACTCCTGCTATCTATCCAGATTTAAACGATCTGCGCGACCTGTCCGTCCCGTTCAGTCCGCGAAGCCGGTGATGTGAAACACCGTGCCTCGCCCCTGTCGCTGTGCCGAGAGAAATCCGGTGAACACCGTCTTCTCCGTCAGGCTCAACGCCTGGATCCGCTTCACGATGTCTCCGAGCGCCACGGCCTTGATCTCCATCGCGACTTTGCGCGGGGAGCCGGCTTCGTCGACCATGGACTCATGCTTGAGCATCAAGTCCAGGGCGGGGAGCCCGGCGGGGGTGTATCGGATCGCCGCGGTTTCGAGGATCTGCGCCTGCAGGACCAGTCGGTTCATGCGTGCGCGGCTCTCGGCGGATCAGGATTCGGGAACGTCAGCGGTCGCGCTTGTCAGCTCAGGCGGTCGCTTCTTGCGGGGCCTTGCGGGCTTCTTCGCGCTCGACAGCCTTCATCATCACCGACGGGTTCGTCTCGGCCTTGTCCTTGACGACGGTCAGGTGACGCAGCACGGCGTCGTTGAAGCGGAAACCGGTCTCGATTTCAGCCAGGATGTCCTTGCTGCACTCGATGTTCAGGCACAGGTAATGCGCCTTGGCCAGCTTCTGGATCTGATAGGCCAGCTGACGGCGGCCCCAGTCTTCCACGCGATGCACCTTGCCACCACCGTTGGTGACCAGGCCCTTGTAGCGCTCCAGCATCGCCGGAACTTGTTCGCTTTGATCCGGATGGATCAGCAGAACGATTTCATAATGACGCATACGAACTCCTTATGGATTTCGACGACCTCCGGCGCGGTGTCCGAGGCATGCCGTTGAAGGCAGCTGCCGGAACCGGCCCTTGGCCTGAAAGCCGGACCCCAGCGTCTACTCGTGGGCCCGGCAAGGGGAATCGCGGATTCTAGACGATTTCTCGCCGACCCGTCCACTTCCTGAACGGACCGTGTCCAGGACCGCCCGGTTCAGGACACCAGGGCGTCAGGGCGTGGCGCCGGTGACCCGGGCCTGCAGCGCGCGGGCCGTCGGCGACGGCGGCGGCGTCAGCAGGCTCACGACGACGAGTGCGGCAATGCCGGCCGGCAGTCCGTAGAGCGCCGCCGCCATGGGCTGGATGCCCCACCACAGCTGCGGGTCGCCGCCAATGCCCAGCGCCTGGCGCAGGCCCGCATGCGCGGTCACCATGTAGTAGAGCGTCATGCCCAGTCCGGCGAGCATGCCGGCGGCGGCGCCCTGCTTGTTGGCGCGCTTCCAGAAGATGCCCGCGACCAGCGCCGGCACCAGCGTGGAGCCCGACAGCGAGAACGCCGCCGACACCAGCAGCAGGATGTCGGCCGGTTTCTGCGCGGCGACGGCCGCGGCGGTGAGCGCGGTCGCCAGCAGCAGCGCCTTGGAGATGGTCACCCGCTGCGTCATCGAGGCCCGCGGGTTCATGACGCGGTAGTAGACGTCGTGCGAGAGCGCGCTGGAGATCGTCAGCAGTAGCCCGTCGGCCGTGGACAGCGCCGCGGCGAGCGCGCCGGCCGCCACCATCGCGGAGAGCACATACGGCAGGCCGGCGAGCTCGGGGGTCATCAGCATGACGATGTCGCCGCCCAGTCGCAGCTCGCCGAGCTGGAGGATGCCGTCGTGGTTGATGTCCTGGATGTTCAGCAGACTCGGATCGACGCGCATCCACTGCTTCATCCATCCGGGCAGCTCCGCGATCGGCGAGCCGACCAGGTGATGCAGCACCTCGTGCTTGAGCATCACCGCCAGCGCGGGCGCGAACAGGTAGAGCAGCGCGATGAAGAACAGGGTCCACGCGACCGAGGTGCGCGCCTCGGCAACCGTGGGCACGGTGTAGTAGCGGGTCAGGATGTGCGGCAGGCCGGCGGTGCCCACCATGAGCACCAGCACGAGGGCCAGGAAGTTGCGCCGCGCCAGCGTGTAGGCCTCCTGCTCGGCGGGCGTGCCGTCGGGATCGCCCGCGAAGGGTTGCGCATGCAGCGGCATGCCGGCGAGCGGCTCGGCACGCTGTCGATTGGCGGTGACGGCGCGTTGCCACAGATCGCGCGCCTCCGCCTCGGTGCGGGGCAGCGCGGCGCGGACCTTCTCCGCCGCCTGGATCTGCGCGAGCGGCGCCTCCTCGAACTTCAACCGGGCGATGACCTGCGAGACGCGCTGGCGCTCGGCATCGAGCGAATGCGGCAGTTCCGCCACGAGCTGCTCGAAGTCCTTGGCGCGCTGCTCGTAGAGGCCGCGGACCTGCAGCTCCTTCGGATCCTGCAGCAACTGCTGCTCGCGGACGGAGATCTCGCGGACCTCGTTGCCGGCGGTGAACTGAGGCAGCGGGAAGCCCGTCTGCGTGGTCGACAGCCACATCACCGGCACCACATAGGCCACGATCATGATGATGTACTGCGCGACCTGGGTCCACGTGACCGCCCGCATACCGCCCAGGAAGGAACACACCAGCACGCCGCCGAGTCCGACGAACAGGCCGATCTCGAAGGTCAGGCCGGTGAGCCGCGTCGTGATGAGGCCGATGGCGTAGATCTGCGCCACGAGGTAGATGAAGGACACCAGCACCGCAGCCGCGGCCCCCATCACGCGCAGGCCGCGACTCTCGAATCTGGCGCCGAGGAAATCCGGCACCGTGAAGCCGCCGAAGCGACGCAGATACGGCGCGAGCAGCAGCGCCACCAGGCAGAAGCCACCCGTCCATCCGAGCACGAACGCCAACCCGCCGTAACCCGCCAGATACAGGCTGCCCGCCATGCCGAGGAAACTCGCGGCGCTCATCCAGTCGGCGCCCGCCGCCATGCCGTTGTAGAACGCCGGGACTCGGCGACCCGCCACGTAGTACTCGACCGGGTCGGTCGTGCGGCTGAACACGCCGATGCCGGCGTAGATCAGCACCGTCAGCAAGAGGAACGAGAACCCCAGCCACTGCTTGGGCATGCCCATCCGCTCCAACACGCCCAGCACACCCACCAGCAGCACGAAGCCGATCGTGTAAGCACCGTAGATGCGATGAAGCCGGCGGCGGAACGCGGCGTCTGGCGGAGGAGTCGACATGGGGGCGGATCATCGCCCCCTTGCGGTGCGGGCGCATCCACAACTTCCCCCGGGGGAAATCGGCGACCGCCCACCTGCTCAGGGCCGGGCGTTGGCCGCCATGGCGTGGGGCCCCCGCGGCAAGCGCGGAAACCCCACGCCATGCCGTCCCCAACCACTACCGTCCTTTCACGCTTTTGCTACCGAGGACTGCAATGAGAAACGGCCCCGAAGGGCCGTTGATGTGGTGCAGTGCGAGGGTTTAGCGCTTCGCGAGACGCTGCCAGGTCTCGATCACCGAGTCCGGGTTCAGCGACAAGGAGGCAATGCCTTCCGCAGCCAGCCACTCGGCAAAGTCCGGATGATCGCTGGGGCCCTGGCCGCAGATGCCGATGTACTTGCCCGTGGCGCGGCACGCCGCAATGGCGCGCGAGATCATCGCCTTGACCGCCGGATCACGTTCGTCGAAGTCGCCCGACAGGAGCTCCAGGCCCGAGTCGCGATCCAGACCCAGCGTCAGCTGCGTCAGGTCGTTGGAACCGATCGACATGCCGTCGAAATGCTCCAGGAACTGCTCGGCCAGGATGGCGTTGCTCGGAACCTCGCACATCATGATGACGCGCAGACCGTCCTGGCCGCCGTTGGCCGCACGCTTGAGGCCACGCTCGGCCAGCATCGCGACGACCTTCTCCGCCTGCTTCACGGTCCGCACGAAGGGCACCATGATCTCGACGTTGGTCAGGCCCATGTCGTTGCGCACGCGCTTGAGCGCCTCGCACTCCATCGCGAACGCGTCCTGGAACTCGCCCGAGATGTAGCGCGACGCCCCGCGGAAGCCCAGCATCGGGTTCTCTTCGTCCGGCTCATAACGCGAGCCGCCGATGAGCTTGCGGTACTCGTTGCTCTTGAAGTCGGACAGACGCACGATGACCGGCTGCGGCCAGAAGGCCGCGGCGATGGTGGCAATGCCCTCGGCCAGCTTGTCGACGTAGAAGGCGCGCGGCGAGGCATGGCCGCGGGCCACCGACTCGACCGCCTTCTTCAGGTCGTTGTCGATGTTCGGATAGTCCAGGATCGCCTTCGGGTGGACGCCGATGTTGTTGTTGATGATGAATTCGAGCCGCGCCAGGCCGACGCCGCTGTTGGGCATCTGCGAGAAGTTGAAGGCCAGCTGCGGGTTGCCGACGTTCATCATGATCTTCACCGGGCTGTAAGGCATCTCGCCGCGGTGGACTTCGCTGACTTCGGTCTCGAGCAGGCCGTCGTAGATGAAGCCGGTGTCGCCCTCGGAGCAGACCACCGTCACCAGTTGACCGTCCTTGAGCTTGTCGGTGGCGTCGCCGCAGCCGACCACCGCCGGGATGCCGAGTTCACGCGCGATGATGGCCGCGTGGCAGGTGCGGCCGCCGCGGTTGGTCACGATGGCGCTGGCGCGCTTCATGACCGGCTCCCAGTTCGGGTCGGTCATGTCGGTGACGAGCACGTCGCCGGGCTGGACGCGTTCCATCTCGGCGACGCTGTCGACCAAGCGCACCGGGCCCGTGCCGATCTTCTGGCCGATCGCGCGGCCCTCGGCCAGCACGGTGCCGGAACCCTTGAGCTTGAAGCGCTGTTCGACCTGGCCCTCGGCCTGGCTCTTCACCGTCTCGGGACGCGCCTGCAGGATGTAGAGCTGACCGTCGTTGCCGTCCTTGCCCCACTCGATGTCCATCGGGCGGCCGTAATGCTGCTCGATGATCACCGCGTACTTCGCCAGCTGGACGACGTCTTCGTCGGTCAGCGAGTAGCGGTTGCGCTGCTCGACCTCGACGTCGACGGTCTTGACCAGCTTGCCACTCGCCGCCTTCTCTTCGGGCGTCGAGAAGGTCATCTGGATCAGCTTCGAACCCAGGTTGCGGCGGATCAGCGCGAACTTGCCGCGCTGCAGCGCCGGCTTGTGGACGTAGAACTCGTCGGGGTTGACGGCGCCCTGCACCACCGTCTCGCCCAGGCCGTAGCTGGAGGTGATGAAGACGACGTCCTTGAAGCCGGACTCGGTGTCGATGGTGAACATGACGCCGGCGGCGCCGAGGTCGGAACGCACCATGCGCTGCACGCCCGCCGACAGCGCGACGTCGCTGTGCGCGAAGCCCTTGTGGACGCGGTAGCTGATCGCGCGGTCGTTGTAGAGCGACGCGAAGACTTCCTTCATCTTGTGCAGCACGTCCTCGATGCCGACGACGTTCAGGAAGGTCTCCTGCTGGCCGGCGAAGGAGGCGTCGGGCAGGTCTTCCGCCGTGGCGGAGGAACGCACGGCGAAGGAGGCGTCCGGGTTGCCTTCGGTCAGGCGCGCGAATTCGGCGCGGATCGCCGCTTCCAGGTCGGCCGGGAACGGCTGCGCTTCCAGCCAGCCGCGGATCTCGGCGCCGGCCGCGGCCAGGGCGCGGACGTCGTCGGTGTTGAGGTCGGCCAGGCGCTTCTGGATGCGGACATCCAGGCCTTCATGCTTGAGGAAGTCGCGGAAGGCGTGTGCCGTGGTGGCGAAGCCGCCGGGCACGCGCACGCCGGTTTCGGCCAGCTGCGAGATCATTTCGCCGAGCGAGGCGTTCTTGCCGCCCACCGACTCGACGTCGGTCATCCTCAGTTTCTCGAAGGGTACGACCAGGGCGGTCGCCTCGAAGCGTGCATCAGACATGGGAAAACTCCGTGATGTTGAGAAACCGGGGCTCCCCGCGCACTCCCGAGCAGGCCGATCCGGTCGGCGGCTTCGAGGGAGACAGGCATGACGCGGCGCACGACAGGTCTTGTCGATTCTTGTGGGCGGCGCGAGGCGGCGTTCATGCGGCGTGATGCGATGGGCAGGGGCAAGTTGCGGACGATTCTAGTGGGTCGTCGATCTATGATGTAAGCCCCCGTTCGGGGCCGGGCCGAGGCGAAACAACGGCCGAACTTCCCGCTTCGGCATGCGGCATGCCCGGTCCGGCGAAGGCTCCCGGTTCCCCGCCGGCACGATTCAAAGGCACGCAATGACCCAGCACACCGTCTACTTCGTCTCGGATGGCACCGGCATCACCGCCGAAACCTTCGGTAACTCCATCCTGGCGCAGTTCTCGGTGAAGGCGCGTCACGTGCGCCGCCCCTTCATCGACAGCGGCGAGAAGGCCCAGCAGCTGGTCCAGGAGATCAACGAGACCGGCGAACGCGAAGGCGTGCGCCCCATCGTGTTCGCGACCCTGGTGAACCGCGAGGTGCTCAACGTCGTGCGCCAGGAGTGTCGCGGCCTCGTGATGGACATGTTCGGGACCTTCATCGCGCCGCTGGAGGACGAGTTCCGGATCAAGTCCAGCCACCGGGTCGGCCGCTTTTCGGACGTCGCCAAGAGCCAGGAGTACCACGACCGGATCGAGGCGATCAATTTCTCGCTGGCGCACGACGACGGACAGTCGGCGCGCAACCTGGATTCGGCCGACGTGATCCTGGTGGGGGTCAGCCGTTGCGGCAAGACGCCGACCTCGCTGTACCTGGCGATGCAGCACGGCATCAAGGCCGCCAACTACCCGCTGATCCCCGAGGACTTCGACCGCGGCCACCTGCCCTCGCTGCTGATCCCGCACAAGAAGAAGTGCTTCGGCCTGACGATCGATCCGGAGCGCCTGGCGCAGGTCCGCAACGAGCGCCGTCCCGGCAGCAAGTACGCCGACCTGATGAACTGCCATTACGAGGTCCGCGAGGCCGAGACGATGATGAAGAAGGCTGGCATCAACTGGCTGTCGTCGACGCACAAGTCGATCGAGGAAATCGCGACCACCATCCTTCGCGACATCCGTCCTGACCGCCTGATGTACTGAGGCCGTCCGCGACCGATGCCGGCGAGCGCGCTCGCCCTGGTCGTCGCGGCCGCGCTGATCCACGCGCTGTGGAACTTCGCGGCCAAGAAGGCGCAGGGCAACCATCACTTCTCCTGCATGACCGCGCTGGGCATCAGCCTGCTGTGGCTGCCCGTGGCGCTCATCGCCGGCTTCGACGAGCTGCCCGACTGGGGATGGCAGGCCTGGACCGCCGTGATCGCCAGCGCGATCGTCCACCTGGCCTACTTCAACGCCCTGCTCGCCGGCTACCGCGCCGCAGACATGACGGTGGTCTACCCCGTCGCGCGCGGCAGCGGACCGCTGCTGTCCTCGCTGATCGCGGTGGCCCTGCTGGGCGAGCACCTCGGCCTGGGCGGCGCTCTGGGCCTTGCGGGTGTCGTCGGTGGGATCCTGCTGATGGCGGCGGGACCGACCTTCTTCGCCAAGGGTGCGCGCCACGATCCCGAGGTGCATCGCAAGCGCAAGCTCGGCATCGCCTGGGGCGCGCTCACCGGCGCCACGATCGCGACCTACAGCGTGATCGACGGTTATGCGGTGAAGGTGCTGGCGCTGTCGCCGATCCTCTACGAATACCTGTGCAACGCGCTGCGCCTGCCGGTGATCCTGCCGGCGGTGCTGCGCGATCGAGCCGGGTTCATGCCCGCGCTGCGCCGCCAGTGGAAGCATGCGCTTGTGATCAGTGTCGGCGCACCGACCGCCTACATCCTGGTGCTGTACGCGATGAAGCTGGCGCCGCTGTCGCGCGTCGCGCCGGCGCGTGAGCTGTCGATGCTGTTCGCCGCGTTGATCGGCGGACAGTTGCTGGGTGAAGGCGAGCGCGGATGGCGGATCGCGGGCGCGGTGTTCATTGCGCTGGGCGTCGCGGCCCTCGCGATGGCGCGCTGACCAAGATTACCGCCTCGTCCGAGCGGGGCGCGGGAAGGCCGGCAATCTAGGCGCAAAGCACAGCCGTAGCGGCGCTACGGCGAGCATTTGCAACGACGAGTGCCGGCCTTCCCGCGTCACGAGCGGGCGAGGCGGCGTCGAGCGGACTCATAGAGGCAGATCGACGCCGCGCTCGCCACGTTCAGCGACTCCTCGCCGCCCGGCTGCGGAATGCCGACGCGCAGCGCGCAGCGCTGCATCAGCGCCTCGGCGACGCCCTGCCCTTCGTGGCCCATGACCCAGGCGCAGGGGTTCGGGAGATCGGCTTCGTGCAGCAGCGCGTCGGCGTGCGAGCTCGTCGCCAACAGCGGGACCTTCAGCGCGTCGAGGTCCTCGACGCTCAGGCCTTCCACCAGGTTCAGTCCGAAGTGCGCGCCCATGCCGGCGCGCAGCACCTTCGGCGACCACAGCGCCGCCGTGCCCTTCAAGGCCAGCACCTGACGGAAGCCCAGCGCGCCGGCGCTGCGCAGGATCGTGCCGACGTTGCCCGCATCCTGCAGGCGGTCCAGCACGATGGAATCGGCCTTCGCCTCGATGCGCGGCTGAGCCGGCAGCGGCAGCTCGAAACCGATCTGCGCCGGCGACTCCAGGCCCGAGACCGTCTTGAACAGCTCCGGCGACACGACGAGCACCTTGGGCGCGACATCGGCCAGCGCGTGCAAGGCCTCGTTGGCCGCGGCGACATCCGTGATCAGCGCCAGCGTGGGTTTCACCCCGCGCTGCACCGCCGCGCGCGCGAGGTGATCGCCCTCCAGCCAGACGCCGCCCAGCTTGCGATAGGCGCCGCCGTCCTGCGCCAGCTTGCGCAGGCGCTGCAGGTTGGGGTTGTCACGCGCGGTGATGGACTGCCAGCTCATGCGATGCGTTGTTCACAAATTTCCAGCGTGCGCACCGGCGCGAAGCTCTGCCGGTGCCACACGGTCGCGCCGTGCACGCGCAGCGCGTCCAGGTGCTCCTTCGTGCCGTAGCCCTTGTGGCTGTCGAAGCCGTATTCCGGATGCTGCTCGTGCATCTGCAGGCAGAAGCGGTCGCGGTGCACCTTGGCCAGGATGGACGCGGCCGAGATCGCCGGCACCAGCGCATCGCCCTTGACGATGGCCTCCGCCGGAATGCGCAGCACCGGCAGCCGGTTGCCGTCGACCTGCACGTGCGCGGGCTTGAGCCGCAGGCCCTCGACCGCGCGGCGCATGGCCAGCATCGTCGCCTGCAGGATGTTGATGCGGTCGATCTCCTCGACCGTGGCCTCCGCGATGCAGAAGCACAGCGCCTTGGCGCGGATCTCGTCGAACAGCTGCTCGCGCTTCTTCTCGCTGAGCACCTTGGAATCGTTCAGCCCCTTGATCGGGTTCTGGTCGTCGAGGATCACCGCCGCGGCGACCACCGGCCCCGCGAGCGGACCTCGACCCGCTTCGTCCACGCCGCACAGCAGGCCCTCGCGGACCCATTCGAGGCCCAGTTGCGTCGGAGGCTCAAGCGCCGAGGATTTTCGCGATCGCATCGCCGGCCCTTTGCGCGGTGTTGCAGCGCAGCTGTTGGTGGATCTCCAGGAAGCGCTCGCGCAAGCGCTCCCGACGCGGGGCGTCGTCCAGCCAGGCCAGGCCCTCGCGGGCGATGCGCTCGCCGGTGCACTCGTCTTGCAGGCACTCGGGCACCAGCGTCTCGCGCGCGAGCACGTTCGGCAGCCCCACCCACGGCAGCAGGGCCTTGCCCTTCATGCGCCACGCGTTGAACCAGTGCAGCTTGTAGGCGATCACCATCGGCCGCTTCAGCAGGGCCGCTTCCAGCGTCGCGGTGCCGCTGGCGACCAGCGTCAGGTCGCAGGCAGCCAGCACGTCCTGCGCGCGGCCGTCGAGCAGCGTCATCGGCAGACCCTGGCCGTGCTGCGCCATCAGCGCCTCGACCATGGGCCGCAGCCCCGGCGCGATCGGGATGACGAAGCGCAGCGAAGGCCGCGCCTGGTGCATGCGTCGGGCCGCGTCCAGCAGCGGCGCGCCGATGTAGTCCAGCTCGCTGCGGCGACTGCCGGGGAGGATCGCGATAATCGTGTCGTCCTCCGCAAAGCCGAGGTCGCGGCGCGCTTCCTCGCGCGGCGGCTCGAACGGGATCTGGTCCGCCAGCGGATGGCCGACGTAGGTCGAGGGGATGCCGGCCTTTTCCAGGATCGCGGGCTCGAACGGGAACAGGCACAGCACGTGGTCGGCGCTGCGCTTGATCGTCTGCACGCGTTCCGCGCGCCAGGCCCAGATCGACGGGCAGACGAAATGGACCGTCTTGATGCCGGCCTCGCGCAGGCGCTGCTCCAGACCGAAGTTGAAGTCGGGCGCGTCGACGCCGACGAAGACGGACGGCCGCTCGGCGATCAGGCGGTCGCCGAGCTGGCGCCGGATCGCGAGCAGCTCGCGGATGTTCTTGATGGCGTCCCAGTAGCCGAAGATCGACAGCTTGTGGCTGGGCCACCAGGCGTCGAAGCCCTGCGCCTGCATCTTCGGGCCGCCGATGCCGGCCGAGCTCAGCTCAGGCCAGCGCGCCTTCAGGCCCTGCAGCAGCAGGCTGGCGAGCAGATCTCCGGAGGCCTCGCCGGCCACCAGGCCCAGTCGAGGATCCGTGGAACTCATGTCGGTCGTCCTGGGTGGTCAGCGGACCAGGCCGCGCTTGGCGCCTGCCAGGAAATCCAGCATCAGCTGGATGTCGCGGATCGACTCGGCGTCCTGACCCTGCTTGAGCGCCTCGATGTTGGCCACGGACTGCTCCAGCGTCGTGCCGTCGCGGAACAGCAGCTTGTGGAGCTGGCGGATCACGCCGATGCGGTCGTTGCTGAAGCCGCGGCGGCGCAGGCCGGTCAGGTTGACCGCGCGCACGCCCAGCGGGTTGCCGTCGACAGTCATGTAGGGCGCGACGTCCTGCGCCACATGGCCCTGGAAACCGATCATCGCGTGCGCGCCGACGTGCACGAACTGATGGACGCCCGTCAGGCCGCCTATCGTCGCCCAGTCGCCGACATGCACGTGGCCAGCCAGCGTCGCGTTGTTGGCCAGCACGCAGTGGTCGCCGACGATCACGTCATGCGCCAGATGCACGTAGGCCATGATCCAGTTGTCGGAACCGACGCGCGTGACGCCCTGCTCCTTGAACGTGCCGGTGTTGAAGGTGCAGAACTCGCGGATCGTGTTGCGATCGCCGATGACCAGCTCCGTCACCTCGCCGCCGTGGCTCATGTCCTGCGGCATCGCGCCGATGGACGCGAACTGGAAGATGACGTTGTCGCGACCGATCGTGGTCTTGCCTTCGACGACCGTGTGCGGTCCGATCCTCGTGCCGGCGCCGATGCGCACCTCGGGGCCGATCACCGCGTAGGGGCCGACCTGGACGGTGTCGTCGAGCTGCGCCTTCGGGTCGACGATCGCGGTGGGATGAATCTGGGCCATGCGGGACTCGGGTCGTCGGCGCTCAGCAGTCGAGCTTGCGCATCGTGCACATCAGGCCGGCTTCGGCCACGACGTCGGTGCCGACCAGCGCCTTGGCGCCGAACTTGTAGATGCCGGCCTTGGCGCGGTCCAGCGTGACCTCGAGGATCAGTTGGTCGCCCGGTTCGACCGGGCGCTTGAAGCGCGCGCCGTCGATGCCGGCGAAGTACACGACGTGGTTCTCGTCCAGCGTGAAGTCGTAGCTCTCGACCGCCAGCAGCGTCGCGGCCTGCGCCAGCGCTTCCAGGATCAGCACGCCCGGCATCACCGGACGGTGGGGGAAGTGGCCCTGGAAGAAGGGCTCGTTGATGCTGACGTTCTTGATCGCGCGGATGCGCACGCCCTTCTCCACCTCCAGGACGCGGTCGACCAGCAGGATGGGATAGCGGTGCGGCAGCTTCTCGAGGATGCCGTGGATGTCGATGCGGGTCGTCTCAGTCATGTCGTCTTCTTTTCCAGGGCACGCACGCGCTGGCGCAGCTCATAGAGCCCGCGCAGGGCGGCGGCGTTCTTCTGCCACGATGCGGCGTCCTCGAAGGGCCACATGCCGGCGTAGGCGCCGGGCTTGTCGATGCTGTTGCTGATGTTGGCCGTCGGCCCGATCTGCACGCCGTCGGTGATGCGGATGTGGCCGTTGATGCGCGCCGCGCCGGCCACGATGCAGTTGGCGCCGATCTCGGCGCTGCCGGCGATGGCCGTGGCGCCGGCGATCGCCGTGCCCTTGCCGATCTTGACGTTGTGCGCGATCTGGACCAGGTTGTCGATGATCACGCCGTCGGCGATCACCGTGTCGCCCAGCGCGCCGCGGTCCACGCAGGTGTTGGCGCCGATCTCGACGCCGTCGCCGATGCGCACCGCGCCGAGCTGCTCGATCTTGACCCACTCGACGCCGGGCGTGCCGTCGGCGCGCTTGGTCGGGGCGAAACCGAAACCGTCCGCGCCGATGACGACGCCGCTGTGCAGCATCGAACGCTCGCCGATCACGCAGTCATGGCCGAACACCACATGCGGCGCCAGCCGCGTGTGCGCACCCACGCGCGCGTCCTGTTCGACGATGGTGTGCGCGCCGATGCGCACGCCGTCGCCCAGCACCACGCCGGATTCGATCACCGCATGCGGGCCGACTTCCACGCCTTCGCCGATCACCGCGTCCGCCGCGACGGTCGCGGTCGGATGGATGGCCGGCGTGGCGCGCGGCTTGCGCATGTTCGCGGCCCACCACTGGGTCAGCCGGGCGAAGTAGAGGTAGGGATCCGGCGCCACGATGCAGCACGCGGTCGTTCCCGCACCGCGGCGGGCCGTGGCGGCCTCCGCCAGCTTGGGCGACACGATCACGCAGGCGGCCTGCGTCGTCGCGAGCTGCGCCTCGTACTTCGGGTTGGAAAGGAAGGAGATCGCGTCCGCGCCGGCGTCCTCCAGCGGGGCGATCGCGCGGATCGCCGTCTCGGACGCACCAACAAGATCGCCGCCCAAGGCGGCGATCAGATCGGAGACCAGAACCTGCTTCACGGTCACTGCGGGTCTCTCACTTCTGATTGTTGAGCGCGTCTATCACCTTCTTCGTGATGTCCACGCGGGGGCTGGCATGAATCGCGTCCTGAACGATCAGATCGTACTTCTCCTGCTCGAAGATCTGCTTGATGACCTTGTTGGCCCGCTCGATCACGGCGGAGAGCTCTTCATTCTTGCGCTGCGCGACGTCCTCGTTGAACTCGCGGCGCTTGCGCTGCAGGTCGCGGTCCTGCTCGATCAGCTCACGCTGACGGCGGCTGCGCTCGACCTCGCTCAAGGCGGGGCTGTCCTTGTCGAGCTTCTCGGCCGCACCGCGCAGCTTGGTCTCCTGGTCGACCAGCGCCTTCTCGCGACGGCTGAACTCGGCCTGCAGCTTCGTTTCCGCCGCCTTGGCCAGATTGGTCTCGCGCAGGATCCGCTCGCTGTTGACGTAGCCGATCTTGACTTCCTGGGCTTGCGCGCCCAGGCTCGCCACGCCCGCCAGAAGGACGGTCGCGACGATCTGCGACAGCTTGCTCTTCATCAGAATGATGTCCCGATCTGGAATTGGAATCGCTCAATTCTATCCGTGGGCTTCTTGCGGATCGGCGAGCCGTAGCTGAGCCGCAGCGGACCCATCGGCGACAGCCAGCTCACGCCCGCGCCCGCCGAGGCGCGCACTTCGCTGAAACTGAGCTTCTCGTCCTGGCCCCACACGTTGCCCGCGTCCACGAACGCGAACAGGCGGAAGCTCTTGTCGTTGCCCGACCCCGGCACCGGCACGTAGAACTCGGTGTTCAGGTTGAACTTGCGGTTGCCGCCGGTGTACGAGCCGGTGACGTCGACCGGACCCAGCGTGCCGGGTTCGAACACCCGCACCGAGCCCAGGCCGCCGCCGTAGAAGTTCTTGAAGATCGGATACGGCCGGCCGCCCAGGCCCTTGCCGTAGGCGAACTCGCCGTTGATCATCAGCGAGAACTTGCGACCCAGCGGGAAGAACTCCATGTACTGCACGTTGGCGATCGTGTAGCGCGAGTCGCCGAAGGGGCTCAGTTCCAGGTTGACCCGCTTCATCGCGCCGGCGGTCGGCGTGATCACGGAGTCGCGGTTGTCCTTCTTCCAGCCGATGGTCAGCGGGATGGACACCGCCGAAGCGCCGAACTGGTTGCGGAACAGCCAGTAGCTGTTGGGCAGGCCGGTCTGCGTGGTGATGCGGGTGGTTTCGTAGCCGACGCCGAAGAAGACGGTGTCGTCCTCGGAGAACGGCACGCCGAACTTGACCGAGCCGCCGTACGAGGCGAACTCGTATTCCTCGCCCAGGTTGTTGATCGGCTTGACGGTCCGGTAGAACACGTCGATCGCGCGGGACACGCCGTCGACGGTGAAGTACGGGTCCACGGTCGTCACGCCCAGCGCGCGGCCGGTGCTGGCGGTGTTCACCTGGATGCCCAGGTAGTTGCCGGAACCGAACACGTTCTCCTGCGAGATCGAGCCCGACAGCGACAGCTTGCTGGCGCTGGAATAACCGGCGCCGATCTGGATGTTGCCGGTGGGACGCTCGGTCACGGTCAGGGTCACGTCGACCTGGTCGGGCGAGCCCGGGACCTCGTTCGTGTCGATCGTGACGTCCTTGAAGTAGCCCAGGCGCTCGACGCGGTCGCGCGAGGCCTTGATGCGGGCGCCGTCGTACCAGGACGATTCGAACTGGCGGAACTCGCGGCGGATCACTTCGTCCCGCGTGCGGGTGTTGCCCGAGATCAGCACGCGGCGCACATAGACGCGGCGCTGCGGCTCGCCGACCAGCGTCACCGTCACCTGGCCCGTTGCACGGTCGATCTCCGGGCGGCTCTCGACGCGCGCGAAGGCGTAGCCGAAGGTGCCGTAGAGGTCCTGGAAGTTGCGCGTGGTCTGCGCCACCGCCTCGCCGTTGTACGGCTGGCCGGGCTTGAGCGCGATCAGGCGCTTGAACTCCTCGTCGCGGCCCATGAAGTCGCCTTCGAGCTTCACGCCGTTGACCGTGTACGGCTGGCCTTCGTTGACCGTGATCGCGATGCTGATGCTCTGCTTGTCCGGCGAGATCGTGACCTGCGTCGACTCGACGTTGAACTCGAGGTAGCCGCGGTTCAGGTAGTACGAGCGGATCGTTTCCAGGTCCGCGTTCAGCTTGGCGCGGGAATAGCGGTCGGTCTTGGTGTACCAGGTCAGCCAGCCCGAGGTGGTCTGCTCCAGCAGCCCCGTCAGCGTGCCTTCGCTGAAGACCTTGTTGCCCAGGATGCGGATCTCCGCGATCTTGGCGGGCTCGCCTTCCGTCACCGAGAAGCTGACGTTGACGCGGTTGCGCTCGATCGGGGTGATGGTGGTCGTGACCTCGGCGCCGTACAGCGAACGGGTCAGGTATTGCCGCTTCAGTTCCTGCTCGGCGCGGTCGGCCAGGGCCTTGTCGAAAGGCTTGCCTTCACCGATGCCGACGTCCTTCAGCGACTTGGTCAGCGCCTCCGTGTCGAACTCCTTGAGGCCGACGAAACCGACGTTGGCAATGATCGGACGTTCCTCGATCACGATGACGACGGCATCGGTGTCGAGGTTGATGCGCACGTCCTTGAACAGGCCGGTCGCGAACAGCGCGCGCAGCGCGGCGGCGCCCTTCTCGTCGTTGTAGGTGTCGCCGATGCGGAACGGCAGTGCCGCGAACACCGTGCCCGGGTCGGTCCGTTGCAGGCCCTCGACGCGGATGTCCTTCAGGACGAACGGTTCGGCCGCCCAGGCGGAACCGGCTTGCAGCGCGGTGGCCAGCACCGCCAGTTGGATCACGTGGGGGCGCAAGGCGTCGGGCAGGAATCGGGGCATGCGGAAGCTTCAGTGCAGACCCAGCGTGCGGGTCAGATCGTTGAAAAGGGCCAGGCTCATCATCAGCAGCACGACGGCAATGCCTGCGCGTTGCAGCTGCTTGTGCCACCACTCAGAGACAGGGCGGCCGCTCAAACCCTCGAAAAGATAATACATCAGGTGTCCGCCATCGAGCATCGGCAGCGGCAGCAGGTTCAGCACGCCCAGGCTCACGCTGACGGCGGCGAGGAAGCTCAGGAACGCGGTCAATCCGAGGCTGGCCGACTGGTCCGCCGCCTTGGCGATCGTGAGGGGTCCGCTGAGGTTCTTTACCGAGGCTTCACCGATCAACATGCGGCCCAGCGTCTTCACCGTCAGCGCGCTGAGCTCCCACGTGCGGGTCAGGCCTTGCCGCACCGATTCGACGGGACCGTAGTGCACCTTGACCGTCGTCGGACGCGACTCGAAACCCGCGCCGATGCGGGCGACACGCTGGTCGCCGTAGATCTCGATGCGCGGCGTGATCACGCGCTCCAGCTGCTCGCCGCCGCGTTGCACGACCACGCGCAGCGGCTCGGCCTGACCGTCGACGATGGCGCGACGCACACGCTGCAGGAACCAGGAGAAGTCCGGCACGACCTCGTCGTTGACGCGCAGCACGCGGTCGCCGGGCATCAGGCCCGCGGCCTGCGCCGGCTCGCCCGGGGTGATGGAGCCCAGCACCGGTTCGACGAACACACCGCCCAGGCCGATCCGCCCCAGCGTCTTCTCGTCGAAGTCGCGGCTCTCCAGCGTGTCCGTCTGCAGGCGCACCGTGCGGCGGCCGTGGCCGCCCGCGTCGCTGACGCCGATCAGCAGCGGCTGCTTGTCCGCCACGGCCTGCGCGAGCTGCCAGGCGAAGTCCGGCATCGAGCGGATGTCTTCCCACTCCTGGCCGTCGTGGGACCAGGCCTGCACCCAGTCGCCGGCACGCAGGCCGGCGCGTTCAGCCAGGCCGCCCGCCACCGGCGAGCCGAGCACCGCCTTGGGTTCGTCGCGGCCGATCCAGCCAACGACGGCGAACAGCACGACCGCCAGGATCAGGTTGGCCGCCGGGCCCGCGGCGACGATCGCGGCGCGCTGCCACAGGGTCTTGCGGTTGAAGGCCTGCGATTGCTGCTCAGGCGCCACCGGGCCGTCGCTCTCGTCGAGCATGCGGACGTAGCCGCCGAGCGGGATCGCGCTGAGCGTGAACTCGGTGCTGTCGGGCGACTTGCGCCGGCGCAGCAGCACGCGGCCGAAGCCGACCGAGAAGCGCAGCACCTTGACGCCGCAGGCGCGGGCCACGCGGTAGTGGCCCCACTCATGGATGACGATGAGGATGCCCAGCGTGACGAGGAAATAGAGGACTTGGGAAAGCATCGCGGGCGTCCTGGATCGAGTCTGGGGCTGGGGCGGCGGTCGTCGACCGGAGGATCAGACCGCCGCGGCGAGCGCCGCGATCTGCTGTCGCGCGTGGCGGCGGGCGCGTCCGTCGAGCGCCAGCAGGCCCTCGACGCTGTCGATCTCGCCCGCCTCGGGATTCACGGATTCAAGCACCGCGCGGTTGACACGGCAGATGTGATCGAAACGCAGTTGGCGATCGAGGAAGGCGGCGACCGCCTCCTCGTTCGCGGCGTTGAGCACCGCGGTGCTGCCTTCGGCCGCGCGCAGCGCCTGCCAGGACAGATGCAAGCCGGGGAAGCGGTGGGCGTCGGCCTCTTCGAAGCTCAGGCTCGGCGTCTTCAGCAGGTCCAGCACGCCGGCGCCGGAGGTGATGCGTTCGGGGAAGGCCAGCGCGTAGGCGATGGGCACGCGCATGTCGGGCGTGCCCAGTTGCGCCAGCACGGAGTGGTCGCGGCACACGACCATCGAGTGCACGATGCTCTGCGGGTGGATCAGCACCTTGACCTGCTCGGGCTTCAGGTCGAAGAGCCAGCGCGCCTCGATGACCTCGAGCGCCTTGTTCATCATGGTCGCGGAGTCGACCGAGATCTTGCGGCCCATGACCCAGTTCGGGTGGGCGCAGGCCTGCTCCGGCGTGACGTCGGCCAGCGAGGCCGGATCGCGCTGGCGGAACGGTCCGCCGGACGCCGTCAGCACGATGTGGTCGATGCGCTGCGACCAGGTCGAGCGGTCCTCGGGCAGGCACTGGAAGATCGCCGAGTGTTCGGAGTCCACCGGCAGCAGCGTCGCGCCGCCCTCGGCGACCGCGCGCATGAACAGCGCGCCGCCGAGCACGATGGCTTCCTTGTTCGCGAGCAGCAGGCGTTTGCCGGCGCGCGCGGCGGCCATCGCCGGCGGCAGGCCGGCGGCGCCGACGATCGCGGCCATCACCGCGTCGACCTCAGGATGCGCGGCGACCTCGCTCAGCGCGGCCATGCCGTCGAGCACCTCGGTGCGCGAGCCGGCTTCCCGCAGTTTCGCGCGCAGTTGCGCGGCCAGCGCCGCATCGGGCAGCACGGCGAATCGGGGCTGGAACTGCACGCACTGCGCGGCCAGTTCGTCGACACGGCTCATCGCCGACAGGGCGAAGACGCGGTAGCGGTCCGGATGGCGCGCGATCACGTCCAGCGTGCTGGTGCCGATGGATCCGGTGGAGCCCAGCACGCAGACCTGCTGCGGGCGGTGGAGGTGATCGGTCATCGCTGGAGGTCTCGCGGCGGTCCCGGGGATCGTGGGAAGGATCGGAGGGAGGGAATCAGAGGGAAAGGTCAGAGCGAGGTCAGCGCCAACGCCAGCGGCAGCACCGGCAGCAGCGCGTCGACGCGGTCGAGGACGCCGCCGTGACCGGGCAGCAGCTGGCTGCTGTCCTTGGCGCCGGCGGCGCGCTTGACCAGGGATTCGAAGAGATCGCCGACGACGCTCATCGCCGACAGGAAGACCAGCGCCAGCACCGACACGATGCCGATGCGCTTCACCAGCACGGTGTACATCGAGGGTGAATCGACGGGCACGCGCACGTCGATCACGTGGACCCAGACGAAGCCCAGCACGATCACGCCGACCAGGCCGCCGATCGCGCCTTCCCAGCTCTTGCCCGGGCTGATCGCCGGCGCCAGCTTGCGTTTGCCGAAGGCCTTGCCGGAGAAGTACGCGGCGATGTCGGCCATCCAGACCAGGCACATCGCCGACAGCAGGAAGTTGATGCCGCGCTGGCGCGCGACGATGAGCGCCAGCCAGGCGGCCCACAGCAGCACCGCGCCGAGCACCAGTCTCAGCACCGGCGACAGCTTGGGCCATCCGGCGACACCGGCCGCGAGCGCGCGCACGCCGCCGAGCACCCAGATGCCGCCGGCCAGCCACCAGCACCACGACGGCACGTTGAAGCCGACGGCGTAGAAGGTCGCCGCGCAGGTGGCCGCGAGCAGCGCGCCGAACGCGAGCGCCGGCGCACCGGGCTTGCCGTTCAGTCGCGACCACTCCCACCCGGCCGCCGCGATCATCACCAGCGTGAGCAGTCCGAACCAGATCGGGTCGGACGCGAACAGCGCCGGCAGCAGGATCGCCAACAGCACCAGGGCCGTGATCACGCGCTGAAGCAGCATCTCAAGCCTCCTGGGCGACGCCCGGAACGTTGACCCCGCCGAAGCGGCGGTCGCGCGCCCGGAACGCGGCGATGGCCTCGTCCAGTTGCGCCTCGCCGAACTCGGGCCACAGGCAGTCGGAGAACACGAACTCGGTGTACGCGGTCTGCCACAGCATGAAGTTGCTGATGCGCAGTTCGCCGCCGGTGCGGATGAAGAGGTCCGGATCCGGCGCATAGCTCATCGCCATGAACTCGGACAGCTTGGCCTCGGTCAGCTCGGCAGGCGGCACGCCCGCTTCCATCGCCTTGCGGCAGGCCTGGACGATGTCCCAGCGGCCGCCGTAGTTGAACGCGACGTTCAGCGTCAGCTTGGAATTGTGGGCGGTGGAGCCCTCGGCCTCGGCCCAGGCGGCGCGCAACTTGTCGGACACCGCTTCGCGATCGCCGACGATGCGGATGCGCACGCCCATCGCGCCCATGCGGGCCAGGTAGCGCGACACCGCCGCCAGCACCAGGCCCATCAGGCCGGACACCTCGTCGCTCGGACGCTTCCAGTTCTCGCTGGAGAAGGCGAAGACGGTGAGGTACTCGATCTCGCGATCGATGCAGGCCTGGACCACCCGCACCAGGGCGTCCACGCCCTGCTTGTGGCCGAAGAAACGCGGGAGGAAGCGCTTCTTCGCCCAACGACCGTTGCCATCCATGACGATGGCCACATGGCGGGGCACTCCCGCCTTGCTGTCGGCGCTCACGAGGACGCGACGATCAGACGGCCATGATCTCGGCTTCCTTGGCCGAGAGCAGCTTGTCGATGTCCGAAACCACGCGGTCCGTCAGCTTCTGGACTTCGTCCTGGCTGCGACGCTCGTCGTCCTCGGTGATGACCTTGTCCTTGGCCATCTTCTTCGCCTGTTCGTTGGCGTCGCGGCGCAGGTTGCGCACCGCCACCTTGGCGTCCTCGGCGGCGCCCTTGGAGACCTTGACCAGGTCGCGGCGGCGCTCTTCCGACAGCGGCGGCATCGGCACGCGGATCAGGTCACCCATGGACGACGGGTTCAGGCCCAGGTCCGATTCGCGGATGGCCTTCTCGATCTTCTGGCTCATGCCCTTTTCCCAGGGCTGCACGCTGACCGTGCGGGCGTCCAGCAGGGTCACGTTGGCGACCTGGGAGATGGGAACCATGGAGCCGTAGTAGTCCACGTGCACCTGGTCCAGCAGGCCCGGGTGGGCGCGGCCGGTGCGGATCTTCTGCAGCTCGTTCTTGAACGCCTCGACGGACTTGGCCATCTTGGCTTCGACGTTCTTCTTGATGTCGGCGATGCTCATGTTCTCTTCCTCGATCAGGGGGTGGCGGGGTCTCTAACGCGCCAGCCCGTTCAGACGTGCACCGGTCAGACGTGCACCAGCGTGCCCTCGTCCTCGCCCATCACGACGCGCTTGAGCGCGCCCGGCTTGAAGATCGAGAACACCTTGATGGGGAGCTTCTGGTCGCGGCACAGCGCGAACGCGGTCGCGTCCAGGACCTGCAGGTTCTTGCCGATGGCCTCGTCGAAGCTGATGCGCGAGTAGCGCGTGGCCGTCGGGTCCTTCTTGGGGTCGGCGGTGTAGACGCCGTCGACCTTGGTCGCCTTCAGCACGATCTCGGCGCCGATCTCGGCGCCGCGCAGCGCGGCGGCCGTGTCGGTCGTGAAGAAGGGGTTGCCCGTGCCGGCGGCGAAGACGACGACCTTGCCCTCTTCCAGGTACTGCAGCGCCTTGGGGCGCACATAGGGCTCGACGACCTGCTCGATCGCGATGGCGGACATGACGCGCGCGGTCATGCCTTCCTGGCGCATCGTGTCGGCCAGGGCCAGCGAGTTCATCACCGTGGCCAGCATGCCCATGTAGTCGGCCGTGGCGCGGTCCATGCCGACCGCGCCGCCCGCCACGCCGCGGAAGATGTTGCCGCCGCCGATGACGACCGCGACCTCGACGCCGAGCTTCGTCACTTCCTGGATCTCTTGGACCATGCGCACGATGGTGGCGCGGTTGATGCCGTAGGAGTCGTCGCCCATCAGGGCTTCACCGGAAAGCTTGAGCAGGATGCGTTTGTGGGCGGGCATTGTTACCTCGTCAATACAGCCGATGGAGGGAGTGTCGTGCGTGCGCCTGCATGCGCGAGCGCACAAGTGTAAAGGGCGCCAGAGGCGCCCTTTTTGAGTCGCGACGCTTATTGCTGCTTGCTCGCAGCCGCCACCTGGGCGGCCACTTCGGCGGCGAAGTCGTCGACCTTCTTCTCGATGCCCTCGCCCACCACGTACAGGGTGAACGACTTGACCGTGGTGGCCTTGTCCTTGAGCATCTGCGCGACGGTCTGCTTGCCGTCGGCGGCCTTCACGAAGACCTGGTCCTGCAGCGAGACTTCCTTCAGGAACTTCTGCACCGAGCCTTCGACCATCTTGGCGACGATCTCGGCCGGCTTACCGGACTCGGCGGCCTTCTCGGCGGCGATCTTGCGTTCCTTCTCGACCAGCTCGGCCGGGACTTCGGCGGACGACAGCGCGGCCGGCTTCATCGCGGCGACGTGCATGGCGACGTCCTTGGCGGCGACTTCGTCGCCGTCGAACTCGACCATCACGCCGATGCGGGTGCCGTGCAGGTACGAGGCCAGCTTGGTGCCTTCGTAGCGCTTGAAGCGGCGGATCGTCATGTTCTCGCCGATCTTGCCGATCAGGCCGGCGCGCACGTCCTCGACGGTCGGGCCGAAGCCTTCCTGCGACAGCGGCAGGGCGGACAGGGCGGCGACGTCGGCCGGGTTGTTGTCGGCGATCAGGCCGGCGACGGCGTTGACGAAGGCCAGGAAGGCGTCGTTCTTGGAGACGAAGTCGGTCTCGCAGTTCACTTCGACGATCGCGCCGACGGTGCCCTTCACGGCCGTGGCGACGACGCCTTCAGCGGTGATCCGCGAGGCGGCCTTGCCGGCCTTGTTGCCCAGCTTGACGCGCAGGATTTCCTCGGCGCGGCTCATGTCGCCTTCGGCCTCGGTCAGCGCCTTCTTGCACTCCATCATCGGGGCGTCGGTGCGGGCGCGCAGCTCGGCGACCATGCTTGCGGTAATTGCTGCCATTTCAATCTCCGTGTGTCGCGGCCCGGAACGCTCCGGCACCGCTGAAATTCTGAATCTGCTTGGACTTTACTTGGACGAAGGGGGCTGAATCAGCCCCCTTGTCAGAACCCGTCGCGGGTCAGGGCCTGGATCAGGCGCCTTCGTTCACTTCGACGAATTCGTCGCCTTCAGCGGCGACGGCCGTGACGACTTCGTTCGACGCGTTGGCGCGGCCTTCCAGCACGGCGTCGGCAACCGCCTTGGCGTACAGGGCGACAGCCTTGGCCGAGTCGTCGTTGCCGGGGATGACGTAGTCGATGCCGACCGGCGAGTGGTTGGTGTCCACGACGCCGATGACCGGGATGCCCAGCTTCTTGGCTTCCAGGATGGCGATCTTGTGGTAGCCGACGTCGATGACGAACAGGGCGTCCGGCAGCGCGGCCATGTCCTGGATGCCGCCGATGTTCTTCTCGAGCTTGTTGATGTCGCGGGCGAACATCAGGGCTTCCTTCTTGATCGCGGGCTGGGTGCCGGCGTCGATCTGGGCCTGCATGTCCTTGAGGCGCTTCAGCGAGGTCTTGACCGTCTTGAAGTTGGTCAGCGTGCCGCCCAGCCAACGCTGGTTGACGCTCGGGACGCCGGCGCGCTCAGCTTCGGCGGCGACGATGTCGCGAGCCTGGCGCTTGGTGCCGACCATCAGGATCGTGCCGCGCTTGGCAGCCAGCTGGCGCACGAACTTCAGGGCTTCCTCGAACGCGGGCAGCGTCTTCTCGAGGTTGATGATGTGGATCTTGTTGCGATGGCCGTAGATATACGGGGCCATCTTGGGATTCCAGAAGCGGGTTTGGTGACCGAAATGGACGCCGGCTTCCAGCATCTCACGCATCGTGACGGACATAAGTAACTCCGAAGGTTGGTTCTAGAATCCGGCACGAATTGCGACGTCTGAAAGACGTTGCAACACCTCGATTAGCCGGACTCGCGAATTTGCGATGGATGGACAGCTTGAACCGTTCAACCCATTCATCCACCGCGTTCTCCACCGGACTCCAGCCCCAACGGCTGGCTTATCCGGGAAAAACCCAACGAGTATAACCCGTTTTTGCATGTCGATCGACCTGACCGAGGCGCTCGCCTCTCTGCGCCTGGGCCGGCAATCGGCGCGCACCCTGCTGTCCGACAGCCTCGCTCGGGCCGACGACGCGGCGTGCGAGCACGTCTTCCTGCGCCGTTTCGATGAAGACGCCCGCGCGGCCGCCGAGGCCTCGGATGACGCGGCGGCACGCGGTGGACCCCGTCCATCGCTCGGCGGCCTGGCGGTATCCGTCAAGGACCTGTTCGACGTCGCCGGACACCCGACGACCGCCGCCTCCGCCGCAATGGACGACGCGCCGTCCGCCGAGCGCGACGCGCCCGCCGTCGCGCGGCTGCGCGCCGCTGGCGCCGCGCTGATCGGCCATACGAACCTCAGCGAATTCGCCTTCTCGGGCGTCGGCATCAATCCGCATCACGGCACGCCCCGGAATCCGGTGACACGCGCCATCGATGGCCTGGACCGCATTCCCGGCGGATCGACCTCCGGCGGCGCGGTCAGCGTCGCGACTGGCGCCGCCTGGGCGGCGCTCGGCTCGGACACCGGCGGCTCGTTGCGCATCCCCGCCGGGCTGCAGGGTCTGGTCGGCTTCAAGAGCACGGCGCGGCGGGTGCCGCTCGACGGCTGCGTGCCGCTGGCGCCCTCGCTGGACACGGCCGGCGCGATCACGCGCTCGGTGCGGGACGCGGCGCTGCTGCACGGGGTGCTGAGCGGCGCTCCGGTCGAGCTGGACGACCGCCCCTTGTCGGCGTGGCGCTTCGCGATCACGCCGACCTTCATGCAGGACGACCTCGATCCCGCCGTGGCCGCCGCGTTCGAACGCGCGCTCACGACGCTGCGCGCCGCCGGCGCCCGCATCGAGGAGCGCGCGCTGCCCGCCCTGCCCCGTGTGGCGGAACTGCAAACGCAGGGCGGCATCACCGCCGCTGAGGCCTGGGCATGGCACCATGCGCGCCTTGCCGAACGCGGCGACCGCTACGACCCGCGCGTCGCGATGCGCATCCGCCGCGGCGAAGCGATCCTTCCCGCTGCCTATGAAGCGCTGCTCGATGCCCGCCGCCGCTGGATCGCCGACATGACGGCGGCGATGTCCGGCATCGACGCCTTCCTCAGCCCCACCGTTCCCCTCCAAGCCCCGGAGATCGCTCCCTTGCTGTCCAGCGACGTCCTGTTTTTCGCCACCAACGCGCGCCTGCTGCGCAACACCGCCGTCGTGAACCTGCTCGACGGCTGCGCGATCTCGATCCCGTGCGAGCGCCCCGGCGAGCTGCCGGTCGGCCTGATGCTGTGGGCGCCTGCCATGCAGGATCGTGCGGTGCTGAGCGCCGCGTCGCGCGTCGAGACCGCACTGGCCGCCGCCGCGGAGATCCGCTGACATGCGGGTCGCCATCATCGGAGCCGGCCTGGCCGGCGTCACCAGCGCCTACGAACTCGCGCTGCAGGGCCACGAGGTCCATGTCTTCGAACGCGACACCAGCGTGGCCACGGGCGCAAGCTTCGCGCCGCCGGGGCTGATCGCGCCGGGCCTGATGGCCGCGCGGCCGGACATGCCGCTGACATGGCGCGGCAAGCCGGGGCAGCTCGGCTGGAAGTTCGCGCATTGGCGCGCCGGTCGCGCCCGCGGCGCGCAGGCGATGCCGGAAACGCTGCATGCGCTGGCGCAACGCGGCCAGGCCGTGATGGCGGTGTGGCGGCGCGAGCTGAAGATGGAGGTCGAGCGCGAAGCCGGCGTGCTGCTGCTGTGGCGGACCGCCAAGGACTACAAGGCGGCGGCGCCGCTGCTGGCCCGGCTGCAGGAGCGGCAGGTGCCGCATCGCGAGCTCGACGCCGACGGCTGCCGCGCGCAGGAACCCGGGATCAATGCGGAGACCGGACTGCACGGCGGCATCCTGCTGTCGCAGGACGAAGCAGCCAACGCGCGCCAGTTCAGCCAGGCGCTGAAGCTGGAGGCGCAGCGGCTCGGCGTGCAATGGAACTTCAACACCGACGTGCTGCGCATCGAGCCCGGCAGCCAGCCGGCCGTGCACGTGGCGGCCCGCGAGCCGCTGCGCGTCGACGCGGTGCTCGTCTGCGCCGGCAAGGGCGCCGCCTCGCTGCTCGCCGCGCAGGGGCTGAAGCTGCCGTGGGGCACCGTCCACACGCACACGCTGACGGCGCCGCTTCGAATGCTCGAAGCACATCCGGACCTGGGTCCTCGCGCCACCGTCATCGACATGAGCCTGGGCGTCAGCCTCACGAGACTCGGCCAGCGCGTGCGTGTCGGCGGCGCGAACGAACTGGGCGGCTCGTCGTCGCAGCCGGACGGCCAGTCGATGGGCACGCTGCATCAGGCGGCGCACGACTGGTTCCCGGGGGCCCTGCTCGCCGGCGGCCAGCAGCGCTGGAAGACCTCGCGCCTGCTGCTGCCCGATGAGCTGCCGCTGATCGGCGAATCCGGCCTGCCGGGCGTGTGGCTGAACATCGGTCATGGCGAACACGGCTGGACGATGGCCGGCGCCGCGGCGCAACTGCTCGCGGCGCGACTCGCGAAGAAGGATCCCGGCATCGACGCCGCGCTGCTGGAGCCGGGACGGCTCAGGTGACCTGAGCGAACCGGGACGGGGATAGAGTCGGCGACATGCTGCCGGTGCTCCCCACATCCCACGATCAATCCCTGCATGACGCGCCGTCGAGCCGGCGCATCGAGTCCGCGGCGCTGTCGCTGCATCCGCCGCACACACTCATCGAGCGCGCCGGACTGGCGGTGGCGCGACTCGCGGTCGCGCTCAAGCCTTTCGGCCAGAACGCCGTGGTGGTCGCCGGTCCCGGCAACAACGGCGGCGACGGCCTCATCGCCGCCCGCCACCTGGCGGCTCGCGGATGGTCCGTCCACGTGCTCCTTGTCGGCCCCGAGCCCAAGGCCGGCAGCGATGCCGCACATGCGCTCGGCGCCGCCCGACAAGCCGGCCTGCGCCTGCATGCCGATGCGCAGCAGGTACCCCGACGGACCGACCTCGTCATCGACGCCCTGCTCGGCCTCGGCGCCAGCCGGGCACCGGAAGGCGCATTCGCGTCAGCCATCCAGACCATCGACATGCTGCACGATGCCGGCGCCACCGTGCTGGCCGTCGACGTCCCCAGCGGCCTCGACGTGCGCACCGGTCAACCGCTGGGTGCCGACGTCGTCCGCGCCCATCACACGCTGACCTTCCTGACGCTGAAAACCGGGCTGTTCACCGGGGAAGGTCGGGCGCTGTCCGGTCGCGTCTGGTTCGAGGATCTCGGCGAATCGATCAACAGCACCAATGACGACAGAGACGTCCGGAACGTCATCGATGGCGGCCACGACGTCGGTGCCGACGGCAGCGCTGGATTGCTCTTCGGCGCCGGCCGCATCGCGCGCTGGCAAAGCGCATTCGCACGCTCGGCATCGAGCCACAAGGGCCGCAACGGCGACGTCGTCGTCCTCGGCGGCGCGCCGACGATGCGCGGCGCCGCGTGGCTGGCCGCCACGGCAGCACTGGCTGCCGGCGCGGGTCGCGTGTACGCGGCGCTGCCCGACGACGATGGGCAGCCATGGCCGGCCCGACCGGAGCTGATGCATTGGGATGCCGCGCGCTGGAGCGCTTCGAGCGATACCTGGCGGGACATCGTCGCGGTCTGCGGATGCGGCGGCGGCACGGCCATCGCGTCGGCGCTGTCCACGGTACTGCACGGCGCGACGCGCGTCGTGCTCGATGCCGACGCGCTGAACCTCGTCGCCGCCGACGAGTCGTTGCAGCAGGCACTGCGGCGTCGCGTCGCGCACGGCTGGCCGACGATCCTCACGCCTCACCCGCTGGAAGCGGCGCGGCTCCTCGGCCTGCCCTCCGCAGCGGCGGTGCAGGCCGATCGACTGGATGCGGCAACGCAACTCGCCATGCGCTTTGGAGCGACGGTCGTGCTCAAGGGGTCCGGCAGCATCGTGGTGACACCCAAGCGGCGCCTGTCGATCAACAGCACCGGCTCGTCGGCGCTCGCGACCGCGGGCACGGGCGATGTGTTAGCCGGCTGGATCGGCGGGCTCTGGGCGCAGTCGCCCGGCATCGCGCCGCATGACCTCGCCTGTTCGGCCGTGGCCTGGCACGGCACAGCCGCCGAAGGGCATGCCGGCCCGCTGCTCGCCGCCGATCTGATCGACGCGATGGCAGCGCTGCACGCCCCTTCGGCCTGAGCCACCCCTTCAGGCGACGCTCTTCAGGCGCCGCGCTTGCGCCGCGTCGTCTTGGCCGCGGGCGCGCCGCTGCCCTTCGCCGCGACGGACTTCGTCGCGCTGCGCGCCGTGCGCTTGACCGCCTTGACCGGGTGCGTGGAAGCGCCCTTCGTCGCGCGCTCCGACTTGCGGCGCTCGGCCTTCAGCACGCGGTCGGCCTGCTCGATGCGTTCGAGCGCATCCACCGCCGTCGGCGGATCGGGCTGCGGTTGCGGCATCGGTTCGACCGTCGCTGCCGGGGCAGCCGCGGCCTCGCGGCGCGCGCGCTGCTCGGCGCGCTTGTCCTGCTTCCTCGCGGGCCCCTTGCCGTCACCGCCGCGCCGGTCGCCGAACTTGTCGCGATGACCACCGCCGCGCAGCAGGCGCTGTTCCTCGCCTTCGCGCACCATCCGGAAATCGATCTTGCGACCGTCCAGGTCGACGCGGCTCACCTGCACCTGCACGCGCGCGCCGGTGGCGTAGCGGATGCCGGTGCGCTCGCCGCGGAGCTCCTGGCGGACTTCGTCGAAACGGAAGTACTCGCCGCCCAGCTCGGTGATGTGGATCAGGCCCTCGACATACAGCGCGTCGAGCTGCACGAACAGGCCGAAGCTCGTCACCGCGCTCACCGTGCCGGCGAATTCCTCGCCCAGGTGGTCGCGCATGAAGCGGCACTTCAGCCAGGCCTCGACATCGCGCGAAGCTTCGTCGGCGCGACGCTCGTTGGCGCTGCAATGCGCGCCGACGACTTCCCAGCGTTCGGCCTCGGTCGACGCCGACGCCGGACTCGGCGCCTTCGACGCCGGCTTGCCCGGCCGCTTGGGCATCGGGTTCGCGGCGGTCATCTTGTGCGCATCGAGCGCGTACTTCTTCGTCGCGAGCAGCGCCTTGATCACGCGGTGCACCAGCAGGTCCGGATAACGCCGGATCGGGCTCGTGAAGTGCGTGTACGCCTGGTACGCGAGGCCGAAGTGCCCCGCATTCGCCGGCGTGTAGATCGCCTGCTGCATCGAGCGAAGCAGCATGGTGTGGATCTGCTGCGCGTCGGGCCGGTCCTTGGTGGCCTGCGCGATCGCCTGGAACTCGCCCGGCGACGGATCGTCGCTGATGCCCATGCCGATGCCCAGCGCACGCAGGTAGGCCTGCAGCGTGCCGCGCTTCTCGGGCGTCGGGCCCTCGTGGACACGGTACAGCGACGCGTGCTTGCCGCCCGCGATGAAGTCCGCCGCGCAGACGTTGGCCGCGAGCATCGCCTCCTCGATCAGGCGGTGCGCCTCGTTGCGGGTGCGCGGCACGATCTTCTCGATGCGGCCGTTGTCGTCGCAGACGATCTGGGTCTCGGTGGTCTCGAAGTCGATCGCGCCGCGCTTGCCGCGTTGCGACAGCAGCGCGCGGTAGACCTCGTGCAGATGCAGCAGGTGCGGCACCAGCGTCTTGCGCTTGTGCGCCTCGGGGCCATGCGTGTTGCCGAGGATGGCCGCCACTTCCGTGTAGGTGAAGCGCGCATGCGAATTGATGACCGCCGGATAGAACTGGTAGGCATGGACCTCGCCGGTCTCGCTGACCAGCATGTCGCAGACCATGGACAGGCGGTCCTGCTCCGGGTTCAGCGAGCACAGGCCGTTGGACAGCTTCTCCGGCAGCATCGGGATGACGCGTCTGGGGAAGTAGACCGAGGTCGCGCGCTCGTAGGCGTCGCGATCGAGCGACTCGCCCGGCTTCACGTAGTGACTGACGTCGGCGATCGCGACCAGCAGGCGCCAGCCCTGGAACGCGGTCTTGCCCCGGCCCTGCTTGTGCGGTTCGCAATAGACGGCGTCGTCGAAGTCGCGGGCGTCCTCGCCGTCGATCGTCACCAGCGCCACGTCGCGCAGGTCGATGCGATGCTTCATGTCGACCGCGCGGACCTTGTCGGGCAGCTTCGCGGCCTGCGCCAGCGTGTCGGCGCTGAAGGCGTGCGGCACCTCGTACTTGCGCACGGCGATCTCGATCTCCATGCCGGGGTCGTCGATCTCGCCCAGCACCTCGGTCACGCGACCGACCGGCTGCGAATACAGCGACGGCGGTTCGGTGAGTTCGACGGCCACGATCTGGCCCGCGGTCGCGTTGGCGATCGCGTTCTTCGGGACCAGGATGTCCTGGCCGTAGCGCTTGTCTTCAGGGGCGACGAGCCAGATGCCGGACTCGAGCAGCAGGCGGCCGATGATCGGCTTCTTGCGGCGTTCGAGGATCTCGAGCACGCGACCTTCAGGACGGTTGCGCTTGTCGTGGCGCACGATGCGCACCCGCAGGCGGTCGCCGTGCATGACGGCGTGCATCTCCTGCGAGGACAGATAAACGTCCGGTTGACCATCGTCGGGCATCAGGAAACCGTGCCCGTCGCGGTGACCCTGCACCGTGCCTTCGATCTCCCCCATCGACGGCGCGTTGTGAGCGCCCGCGGGGCTTGCATTCTTGAAGTTTTTGATAGTAGAATCCTTGTCTTTCCTGAAACGCAGAAGCATTTCTGTGTTCCGAGAAACCAGGGCTCAAGAATACTTCAAGAAGTGACTTGAGCTGGGTTTCGCGAGAAGCAGGCTTCTGACCTTGCCCAGGTGGCGGAATTGGTAGACGCACTAGTTTCAGGTACTAGCGGGTAACTCCGTGGAGGTTCGAGTCCTCTCCTGGGCACCAAATTCGAAAAGCCGGCCATGCGCCGGCTTTTTCTTTGCCGGCTTTTCTCATTGGCGCCCAGTCGAGGACTCGACAGCGAGACTCGCGACGCCAACAAGAAAAAAGGGCTGACAGTTGTCAGCCCTTCGTGCATCAGATCGCGAACTTCTTCGCCAGCGCATCGGGCCGCAGCGAATCGTAGTCCTCGAACGGCTGATGGATCCACGGGCTGGTTTCCAGCATCTCGACGTAGTAGTCCGGGGTGTATTCCGAAACACTCTTCGTCCAGATCACGGCCGAGCGCAGCTCGCTGATCGACGGCATGCCGCGCAGCCGTTCCACCACGGCCTTCAGCGTCACGCCCGAATCCGCCAGATCGTCCACCAGCAGCACGCGCCCGGCAAGCTCGCCCTTGGGCATGGTGATGTACTTGGCGATGTCCAGACGCCCCTGGATCGTGCCTGCTTCCGCGCGGTACGAGCTCGTCGACATGATGCCCAGCGGCTTGTCGAACACGCGCGACAGCACGTCGCCGGGACGCATCCCGCCGCGGGCCAGGCACAGGATCTGGTCGAACTCCCAACCGGAGGCATGCACCTTCAGCGCCAGGCGTTCGATCAACAGGTGGTATTCATCCCACGACACGTACAGATGTTTGCCGTCGTCGGTCAACATGGGGGAGGCTCCTCAGCGATGGATGGGGTCAGGTCTGGATAAGACGGGAAAGGCGACAGGGCGCGAGCGGTCGCTCAGCCCTGGAACGGATGCTGCAGCAGGATGGTGTGCTCGCGGTCGGGACCGGTGGACACCATGGCGATCGGCGCACCGATCACTTCCTCCACGCGCTTCAGGTACGAGCGCGCGTTGGCCGGCAGGCGGTCCCACTCGGTGATGCCGAAGGTCGATTCGGTCCAGCCGGGGAAGACTTCGTAGACCGGCTTGCAGGCGACGATCTCGTCCGCGTCCAGCGGCAGGATGTCGATCTGCTTGCCGTCGAGCTCGTAGCCCACGCAGATGTTGATCTCGGCCAGGCCGTCCAGCACGTCCAGCTTGGTCAGGCACAGGCCGGTGATGCCGTTGATGATGATCGAGCGCTTCAGCGCGGCGGCGTCGATCCAGCCGCAGCGGCGGGCGCGGCCGGTGACGGTGCCGCGCTCCTGGCCGACCGTCGACAGGTGGTGGCCCACGGTGCCCGGGGTTTCCCAGTCCAGCTCCGTCGGGAACGGACCCGATCCCACGCGCGTCGCGTACGCCTTCGTGATGCCCAGCATGTAATGCAGCATCTGCGGACCCACGCCGGCGCCCGCGGCGGCATTGCCGGCCACGCAGTTGCTCGACGTCACGTACGGGTAGGTGCCGTGGTCGATGTCCAGCAGCGTGCCCTGCGCGCCTTCGAACAGGATGTTCTGGCCCGCCTGATGCGCCTTGTGCAGCATGTAGCCGACGTCGGCCATCATCGGCTTGATCTGGTCGGCCAGCGACATCGCGTGGTCGAAGATCGGCTGGAACTCCAGCGCCTTCGAATTCAGGTAGCCGGTCAGCGCCGCGTTGTGCAGGTCGATCAGCTCCTTGAGCTTCTTCGCGAAGCGGTCCGGATGCTTCAGGTCCTGCACGCGCAGCGCGCGGCGGGCGACCTTGTCTTCATAAGCCGGGCCGATGCCCTTGCCGGTCGTGCCGATCTTGCCGCTGCCGCTGCTTTCGCGCAGCGCTTCGCGGGCGCGGTCGACCTCGACGTGGAAAGGCATGATCAGCGGGCAGGACTCGCTGATGTACAGGCGCGAACGCACTTCCACGCCGGCCTTCTCCAGGCGCTCGATCTCCGACAGCAGATGGGTCGGGTCCAGCACCACGCCGTTGCCGATGTAGCAGGCGACGCCGTCGCGCATGATGCCCGACGGGATCAGCTGCAGGGCCGTCTTCACGCCCTTGATGACCAGCGTGTGGCCGGCGTTGTGGCCGCCCTGGAAACGCACCACGCCTTGGGCGTGCGGCGTCAGCCAGTCGACGACCTTGCCCTTGCCTTCGTCACCCCATTGGGTGCCGACCACCACCACGTTGCGCCCGCGCGCGATCTCACTGCTTTGCATGTCGTTCATCCGATGATTGGGAGGTTGAGGGTGGAGGGGCGAATCGCGTCGCTCACAGCGATCGCAGCACCCATTGACCGCCGGACTGCACCAGCTCGCGGTCGCATTCGAATTCGTCGTTCTCTTGCTCGTGGCCCGGCAGGACGCAGACCACGGTCTCGCCCTGCTCGCGCAGGCGGCGGACCGCCGCGCGCAGGTCGGGATCCTCGCCCCACGGGGCGCGCACCGCGGCCCGCAGCGACGTGGCGGGGATCAGGCCCACCAGCGTCTTCAGGTCCAGGCTGAAGCCCACCGCCGGACGGCGCCGGCCGAAGACCGCGCCGACCTCGTCGTAGCGGCCGCCGCGCAGGACCGCATCGCTGCCGCCCTCCGCGTACAGCGCGAAGCGCACGCCGCTGTAGTAGCCGAAGCCCGGCAGGTCCGCGAGGTCGACGCCGATGCGCACGTCGGGATAAGCCGCAGCCAGATGGCGGATCAGCCATTCCAGGTCGTCCAGCGCGGCCGTGACCAGCGCGTTGGCCGGCAGCGCCTTGCGCGCGTCGGCCAGTACCTCGACGCCGCCGTACAGGCGCAGCAGGGTCTGCAGCGCGGCGACGACGTCGTCCGGGAGCTCGTTCGAGAACGCGGCCACGCCGGCCGCGTCCTTGGCGGCCATCGCGGCCACCAAGGCGTTCAGACGGTCCTCGCTCAGCGCGTGATCGCCGAGCACGCCGCGCACCAGGCGCGCGTCGCCCAGGTCCAGCACCAGGCGCGTCACACCGGCGCGTTGCATCGCATCGATGGCGAGTTCCTGCGCCTCCAGATCGGCTTCGAGACCGGCATGGCCGTAGATCTCGACGCCGAACTGCAGCGGCTCGCGCGTCGCGGTCAGGCCCTCAGCACGCGTGTGCAGCACCGGGCCGCAGTAGCACAGGCGCGTCACGCCGGCACGGTTCAGCAGGTGGGCGTCGATGCGCGCCACCTGCGGCGTCGTGTCCGCGCGCAGGCCGAGGCTGCGACCGGACAACTGGTCGACGAGCTTGAAGGTCTTGAGGTCCAGCGCCTGACCGGTGCCGGAGAGCAGCGAGTCGAGATGCTCCAGCAACGGGGGCATCACCAACTCGCAACCGTAGGTCCGCGCCATGTCCAGGAGTTCGCGTCGAAGTTCTTCGATGCGGCGGGCCTGGGAGGGGAGGACGTCAGCAATGTGCTCGGGCAGCAGCCAAGCAGAGGCCATGGACGTTCAGGGAGGGGGTTAAAAACGGCATTGTACCGGGGTCGCGACGCGCCCCGGCCACCGAGTCCCTCACGCGAGGGTTCAGCGGGCATTCGCCAACGATTCAGCGAGTCTTCGTGACAGGCTGCTCGGGCTGCTCGGGCTGCTCGGGCTGCTCGGGCTGCTCGGGCTGCTCAGAGCAGCATCAGCAGCACGACGCCGCAGACCAGGCTCGCGAGACCGAGGAATCGCAACTGGCCATCGCTCATCGCCAGCAGCTTCGAGAACAGCTGGCGCCAGGCGCCGGGGTTCAGGAAGGGCATCAGCCCCTCCATGATCAGCAGCAGCGCCAGCGCTGCCAGCCACTTGTCGCCACCCATGATGAGGCCGCCCTCCCCGGCTGCCGCCGGTCAGCCAGTTGACGCAGGCCGGCGACGCGGTGTTCGCGTCATCCGGCCCTTCCCGGGATCACTTCTTCGGTGCGGGACCCGCCGGCACGCCAGGGCCGCCGTTGCGCATCGCGTTGAAGAAGGGGCTGGACGGATCGAGCACCATCACGTCGCCCTTGTTCTTGAACGAGCGCTGGTACGCGTCCAGCGAGCGGTAGAACTGAGCGAACTGCGGGTCGCGGCCGAAGGCTTCCGAGTACAGGATCGACGCCTTGGCATCGCCCTCACCCATGATCTTCTGCGCGTCGCGGTAGGCCTCGGCGGTGATGACTTCGCGCTGCTTGTCGGCGTCGGCCTTGATCTTCTCGCCCTCGGCCGCGCCGGTGGAGCGGAGCTCGTTGGCGACGCGGGCGCGTTCCGACTTCATCCGGTTGTAGACGGCTTCGGTGATGTTGGCCGCGAAGTCCACGCGCTTGACGCGCACGTCCACGATCTCGATGCCGAACTGCTTGGCCTCTTCCTCGAGGCGCTTGCGCACGTCCTGCATGACCTTCTCACGCTCGGTGGCGAGGACCGCGCGCACGGTGCGCTTGGTCACTTCCTCGTTCAGCGCGTTCTGCACGATCGGGCTGAGGCGCGTTTCCAGGCTGCGCAGCTGCGTGCCGCTGTTGCGGATGTACTGGCGCGAATCGACGATGCGCCACTTCACCAGCCAGTCGATGACCAGGCTCTTCTTTTCAGCGGTGAAGATGGGACGCGGATCGGCCGCGTCCAGCGTCTGCACTCTGCGGTCCAGGAAGACCACGTTCTGCAGCGGCGGGGGCAGCTTGAACTTCAGGCCGGGCTCGGTGATCACTTCCTTGATCTCGCCCAGCGAATAGACGACCGCGAACTGGCGCTGGTCGACGACGAACAGCGTCGAGCTGGCGATCATGAACAGGATCAGCAGACCGACGACGACGGAGACGATGCGATTCATTGTTGTGGGCTCCCTCGATCAACGGCCGTCGCGATCGCGACTGCGCATGGCGTCGCGCGAACGCGGATCGGTGCTCAGCGACGACGGGCTGGTCGGCGTCGTCTCGGTCGGCAGCACCGGCGTCGGCGTCGTCGTGGTGACCGTGCCCGAGGTCTGCTGCATCAGCTTGTCCAGCGGCAGGTACAGCAGGTTGGAGCCGCTCTTGGCGTCCACCATCACCTTGGTGACCCGCGAATAGACCTGCTGCATCGTGTCGATGTAGAGGCGGTCGCGCGTCACGGCCGGCGCCTTCTGATACTCGGCCAGCACCGACTTGAAACGCTGCGCGTCACCGTCGGCGAACGAGACCACGCGGGCGCGGTAGGCCTCGGCGTCCTCGCGCAGGCGGGCCGCCTGACCCTGGGCGCGCGGGATCACGTCGTTGGCGTAGGCCTCGCCTTCGTTCTTCAGGCGCTCGCGGTCGGCGGTCGCACGGAACGCGTCGTCGAAGGCGGCCTGCACCTGCTCGGGCGGCTGCACGCTGCTGAGGTTGACGTTGACGACCTCGATGCCGGTCTTGAGCCGGTCGAGCTGCGTCTGGATCGACTTCACCAGGTCGTTGGCAATCGCGTCGCGCTGCTCGTAGAGCACCGCGTCGGTGTTGCTGCGGCCGACGATCTCGCGCACCGCCGATTCGGAGGCCTGGCTGACGGCCTCGTCGGTGTTGTAGTTCTCGAACAGGTAGTCGCGCGCGTCCTTCAGCCGGTATTGCACGGTGAAGCGCACGTCGATGATGTTCTCGTCCTGCGTCAGCATCGACGAGTCGCGCAGGCCCGTGGCCTGGCCGACCGAGTTGCGGCCGATCTCCACCGTCTGCAGCTGCGTGAACGAGACGACCTCGTGCGCCTGGAACGGATACGGCAGGCGGTACTGGATGCCGGCGTCCACGGTGCGGCTGTACTTGCCGAACGAGGTGATCACGCCGCGCTGGCCTTCCTGCACGATGAACACGCCGCTGGCCAGCCAGCCGAGCAGCACCACGCCGATCACCAGCGCCACGCCGATGCCGGCGCCGCGCATGTCGGGCGGCTGGTTGCCGCCGCCGTTGCCGGAGCGGCCGCCGTCATTGCCGCCGTCGTTGCCGCCGCGGCCGCCGAACAGGCGCGACAGCTTGCGATTGAAATCGCGCCACAGCTCGTCCAGGTCGGGCGGGCCTTCATTGCGGCCATTGCTCATCCACAGGCCCAGCCGGCGGCGCAGGCTGCCGGCTCCACCCCGCGGGTCACGTCCGCCACCGGCGACGGACATGCGATCGTCTTGATTCATACGCATCCTGATGAGGAAGTCTTGTTGCAAGTATCGGGCATTGGCGTACGGCCTCAGCCTGTGCGTCCCTGCGGATGATCCTGCGGGTCCGACCGATCTTGGGGCGTGTCCTGAGGGTTCAAGTCGCCGTCGTGGAGGTCATCCCTGCCGTCGACATCGGTCAAGCCGTCCGGGTCGATGTCCTGATCGATGTCCTGATCGATATCCGGGTCCGTCTCCTGACCCGCGTACTCGGGCACCGGCGCCGCCTGCATCAGCGACGCGATCATCGTGCGCAGCTCATCCAGGCCCTCGCCCTTCACCGCGCTGACGAAGATCCGCGGCAGGCGCTGCCCGCCGTGCTCGCCGCCCACGCGCGTCAACCAGTCCTGCAGCTGTCGCGGACGCTGGTTGTCCTCGAGCAGGTCGAGCTTGTTGTAGACGAGGATCTGCGGGATGTGCTGCGCGCCGATCTCGGCGAGCACCCGCTCCACCTCCTCCATCTGCTCGGCCAGCACCGGGCTGGCGGCGTCCACGACGTGCAGCAGCAGATCGGCGTCGGCCGCCTCCTGCAGCGTCGCCTTGAAGGCCTCGACCAGCTTGTGCGGCAGGTCGCGGATGAAGCCCACCGTGTCCGACAGCGACACGCTGGTCCCCGCCTCTTCGAGGTAGAGCGAGCGGGTCGTCGTGTCCAGCGTCGCGAAGAGCTGGTTGGCCGCATAGGCCTTGGCCTTGGTCAGCGCGTTGAACAGCGTGCTCTTGCCGGCGTTGGTGTAGCCCACCAGCGAGACGCGGAACACGCCGTTGCGCGCGCGGGCGCGGCGCTGCGTGGCGCGCTGCTTCTGGACCTTCTTGAGGCGTTCCTTGATCGACTTGATGCGGTCGTCGATCATGCGGCGGTCCAGCTCGATCTGGCGCTCGCCGGGGCCGCCGCGCATGCCGATGCCGCCGCTCTGACGCTCCAGATGGCTCCAGCGACGCACCAGGCGCGTGGAGAGGTACTGCAGCCGCGCGAGCTCCACCTGCAGCTTGCCCTCGAAGCTCTGCGCGCGGGCCGCGAAGATCTCCAGGATCAGCGCGGTACGGTCGGCCACGGGGACGCCGAGGTGGCGTTCCAGGTTGCGTTGCTGGGCGGGGGAGATGGCCTGGTCGAACAGCACGGTGTGGGCGCCGAGCGCCTGCACCATGAGCTTGATCTCGTCGGCCTTGCCGGAGCCGATGAACAGCGCCGCGTCGGGCGCCTTGCGCTTGGCGACGACCCGGGCGACCGGGGTGTCACCGGCCGATTCGGCCAGCAGCGCGAGTTCGTCGAGGGTGGGGTCGAAGGCCTCGCCGCGGGCCAGATCGACCCCCACCAGAATGGCGCGCGCCGCCTCGGGGGGCGGCGTCGAATGGGTGGGGTCTTGAGTGGTCAATCAGCTTCAGCTGGCGTCGTTGCTCTCGCCGGTGTGGAAGTTCACCGCACGGCCCGGAACCACCGTCGAGATGGCGTGCTTGTAGACCATCTGCGTGACCGTGTTGCGCAGCAGGACGACGTACTGGTCAAAGGACTCGATATGGCCTTGCAGCTTGATGCCGTTCACGAGGTAGATGCTCACAGGAACATGCTCCTTGCGCAGCAGGTTCAGGAAAGGGTCTTGCAAGAGTTGTCCTTTGTTGCTCACGATATGCTCCGTGTTGGAAGTGAGGTGTTGGAATACCACACCTTATCACAGCACCGGGTTTCCCCGGACCGCGCTGTTTTCAGGTGTCGGCGAACGGATTCTTCGAGGAACGCAGCTCGATCTTCATCGGCGTGCCCACCAGCTTGTAGTGGTCGCGGATGCGTCCCTCCAGATAGCGCTTGTAGACGTCGCTGACGCCCTCCAGCGCATTGCCGTGGATGACGACGATCGGCGGATTCATCCCGCCCTGGTGGGCGTAGCGCAGCTTGGGGCGCGAGACGCCCGAGCGCTGCGGCTGCTGATGCTGCACCGCTTCCTGGATCAGGCGGGTCAGCACCGGCGTGGTCATCTTGCGGTAGGCCGACGAGTAGGCATCCGCCAGCGCCTTCCACAGCGGACCCAGGCCCTGGCGCTTGAGCGCCGAGATCTTCAGGATGGCCGCGAAGCGCAGGAAGCCCAGGCGCGTCTGGATCTGGCGCTCGATGGTCTCGCGCTGGTAGCTGTCGATCGCGTCCCACTTGTTGATCGCGATGACCACCGCCCGGCCGCTGTCCAGCGCGTAGCCGGCGATGTGCGCGTCCTGGTCGGTGACGCCCTGCGTCGCGTCGATCAGCAGCAGCACGACGTTGGCGTCGGAGATCGCCTGCAGCGTCTTGACCACCGAGAACTTCTCGATCGCCTCGAAGACCTTGCCCTTGCGGCGCAGGCCGGCGGTGTCGATCAGCTTGAACTTCTGGCCGTTGTGCTCGAAGTCGACGCTGATGGCGTCGCGCGTCGTGCCCGGCATGTCGAAGGCGACCAGGCGCTCCTCGCCCAGCCAGGTGTTGATCAGCGTGCTCTTGCCGACGTTCGGACGGCCGGCGACCGCGAGGCGGATCGCCCGCTCGTCGTCGGGACCGGCCCCTTCCGCCAGTTCCTCTTCGTCCTCGACCGGCGCCTCGAAGCTGTCCAGCACCGCCTCCAGCAGCGAGCGGATGCCCTGCCCGTGCGCCGCGGAGACCGGATGCGGCTCGCCCATGCCGAGTTCATGGAACTCGGCCAGCAGCGGGCTGTCGCTCATGCCCTCGGCCTTGTTGACCGCGATGAAGACGCGCTTGTTGCACTGGCGCAGGTAGCGGCCGATGTCCAGGTCCTGACCGGCCAGACCGGTGCGCACGTCCAGCACGAAGATGACGGCATCCGCCTCGGCCACGGCCTGGCGGGTCTGCTTGGCCATCTCCTTGACGATGCCGGTGGTGCTGTCGGGCTCGAAGCCGCCGGTGTCGATGACGATGAACTCGCGATCGCCCAGGCGACCGTCGCCGTAATGGCGGTCGCGCGTGAGGCCGGCGAAGTCAGCGACGATGGCGTCGCGGCTCTTCGTCATCCGGTTGAACAGCGTGGACTTGCCCACGTTGGGGCGGCCCACCAGGGCGATCACAGGTTTCATATCAGTCTTGACGCAGCGCGAACAGGCGCCCGCTGCGGGTGGCGATCAGCACCGTGCCGCCCAGTTGCACCGGCGCCGCGGCGAGGCCGGAGCTGTCGGTCTGCAGGCGGGCCACGGTCTGGCCCTTGTCCTTGGAGAGGAAGTGCACATAGCCCTCGCTGTCGCCGACGACGACCGACTTGTCGGTCACCAGCGGCGCGCTGAGCTTGCGATTCTGGAACTGGTCGGCGGTCCACATGACGTCGCCGCTGCGGGTGCCCCAGGCGGTCAGGCGGTCGGACGCGTCGCCGCCCACGACGATCGTCGAATCGGCACCGACGCCGCGCAGGCCGGCGTTGTTGCGGGTCCAGATCGTATTGCCGCGCTCGCCGTTGACGCAGGCGACAGCCGACTGGAATGCGCGGGCGCAGAAGACGTCGTTGTCGCGCGCCAGCGGACCGACCAGGTCGGCCAGGCGTTCGACCTCGTTGGTGCCGCGCGGGCTGGCGACGGTCGCCTCCCACATGAGCAGGCCGCGGGTCGGGTCGATGCCCGCCAGGCGCGAGCCCTGCCCCACCAGCAGCGTGTTCTGGTAGGCGCCGATCACGCCGGACTGCTGCAGCGTCAGGGGTTCGCCCGGACGGCGCAGCTCCCACAGGCGACGGCCGTCGGCCGCGTCGAAGGCCAGCACCGCGCGGTCCAGCGTCAGCACGAACACGCGCTCGCCGGCGACGAAAGGCGACGTCACGACCGGGGTCGTCATCGTCTTGCGCCACAGGATCTTGTCGCCTTCCGTGACGACCAGTTCGTTGTCGCGGGTCACCGCGGCGGCGAAGCGGCCATCGCTGCCGACGCCCGCAGTCAGGCCCTTGCCGATGTCCGCGCGCCACAGCGTGGTGCCGTCGGTCGCGGAGATCGCGCTGATGACGCCGTCGGAACCGCCGACGATGAAGCGGTCGTTGACCGCCGTGATCGCCAGCGGGAACTTGACGCTGTCCACGCGCGCTTCCCAGGCCACGCGGGCCTGCAGCGACGGGGTCAGCTCTTCCAGCGGCGCCGGCTTGGGCGCGGTGGAGCTGCTGAACAGCGAGCAGGCACCCAGCGTCGCGGCGACGCCACCGAGCAGCAGCGCGCGGGCCAGACGACCCAGGATCAGGCCGGCCTTCACTGGGCGGCTCCCGCGGCGGGTTCGTCACCGCCGACCGCCACACCCAGGCTGGCCAGCTTCACTTCGAGCAGGCGGCGATAGTCGAGCTGCTTGTCCAGGCCGTCGTAGGCCTTCTTGAACTCGGTCTTGGCGACGTCGGGCTTGTTCTGCAGCAGCGCCAGGTCGCCGCGACGGTCCGCCACCAGGGCGGCGAAGTCGGCGCTCTTGACGGCGTCCAGCGTCTTGCCTGCTTCGTCGAACTGCTTGGCGTCCATCTGCAGCGCGGCCAGGCGCAGGCGCGCCAGGTCGCGGTTGGCGTCGCCCTTGGCGCTCGCGGCGGCCCAGGTGAGCGTGGCGCGGGCGTCGTCGGCCTTTTCCTTGTCCAGCTGCAGCTTGGCGGTCACCAGCGCGGCCTGCGCGGCGTAACCGGTGCCGGCGAAGTCCTGCTTCAGCGTGCCGAAGACGGCCACGGTCTTGCCCAGGTCGCCGGCCTGCGCCGAGCGCTGCAGCTCGCCGAACATCGCGCCGGCCTTGGCCGCCTCGGTACGCTGCCAGTAGTTCCAGCCGGTCCAGCCGGCGTAGGCGACCAGCGCCAGCGTCAGCAGCCAGGTGATCGGATTGCCCCAGCGCTTCCAGAACGCCTTGAGCTGCTCCAGCTGTTCCTGTTCTTCGAGATCGAGATGAGCCGCCATGTTCGAGTGAGGGTCCGGGTTGAAATTCGAGGTCGCGATTATGCGGTGCGCAGGTCAGCCGCCCATGCAGCCACCGTGTTAAGCGGACGTGTCACTTGTTCGCCGTCGCCGCGCAACGGCTTGACGGCGACTTCGCCGCGGGCGAGTTCATCCTGGCCGAACACCAGCGCGAAGCGGGCGCCCGAGGCGTCGGCCTTCTTGAACTGCGACTTGAACGAGCCGCCGCCGGCATGCATCTGCACCGCGACGCCTTCGGCGCGCAGCGCTTCCAGCACGGGGATGGCCTGGGGCAGCGCGGCCGCGTCCGGCAGGATCGCGTAGACGTCCGGCGCCGAGGACGGCACCGGCAGGCCGAGCTCGTCGATCAGCAGCAGCAGGCGCTCGATGCCGAGGCCGAATCCCACCGCCGGCGTCGACTTGCCGCCGAGCTGTTCGAACAGGCCGTCATAGCGACCGCCGCCGCAAACCGTGCCCTGGGAACCGAGCTGGTCGGTCACCCATTCGAAGACGGTCAGGTTGTAGTAGTCCATGCCGCGCACCAGGCGCGTGTTGATGCGGTATTCGACGCCGGCAGCGTCCAGGATCGCGCGCACGGCATTGAAGTGCGCCAGGCTTTCCTCGCCGAGGAAATCCATCAGGTGCGGCGCGGCCTCGACCACCGGCTGCATGGCCGGGTTCTTCGTGTCCAGGATGCGCAGCGGATTGGTGTGCAGGCGGCGCTTGCCGTCCTCGTCCAGCTTGTCGGCGTGCGCCTCGAAGTGGGTGATCAGCGCGGCACGGTGCGCGGCGCGCTCGTCGGGCTGACCCAGCGAGTTCAGCTCCAGCCGCACGTGCTCGCCGACGACCAGACCCAGCTCCTGCCACAGGCGGCGGACCATCAGGATGATCTCGGCGTCCACGTCCGGGCCGGCGAAGCCCAGCGCCTCGACGTCCAGCTGGTTGAACTGGCGGTAGCGGCCCTTCTGCGGCTTCTCATGGCGGAACATCGGTCCCATCGTCCACAGGCGCAGCGGGCCGTTGTACAGCGCGTTGTGCTCGACCATCGCGCGCACGATGCCGGCGGTGGCTTCCGGGCGCAGCGTCAGCTTGTCGCCGTTCATGCTGTCGGTGAAGGAATACATCTCCTTCTCGACGATGTCGGTCACCTCGCCCAGCCCGCGCACGAACAGCGCGGTCGGCTCGACGATCGGGGTCAGCATGTACTGGTAGCCGTAGCGCTGCAGCACGCCGCGCAGCGTGGTCTCGAACCAGCTCCACAGCTGGCTGCTCGGCAGCTTGTCCTTGCGGTCGACGCTGGCCGGGAGGATGTCGTTCATCCCCTTGACGGCCTGGATGTTCTTGCTCATGCGGTGGTAGTGCTCGCGCCGAAGCGCTTTTCAATGTAGGTCTCGACCAGGGCGTGGAACTCGCCGGCGATGTTGTCGCCGCGCAGGGTCAGCGCCTTCTCGCCGTCGATGAAGACGGGCGCCGCCGGCGCCTCGCCGTTGCCCGGCAGGCTGATGCCGATGTCGGCATGCTTGCTCTCGCCGGGGCCGTTGACGATGCAGCCCATCACCGCGACCTTCATGGTCTCGACGCCGGGGTACTTCTCGCGCCAGACCGGCATCTGCGCGCGCAGGAAATCGTCGATCTGCTTGGCCAGTTCCTGGAAGGTCGTGCTGGTCGTGCGGCCGCAGCCGGGGCAGGCGGTGACGCTCGGGTTGAAGGCGCGCAGACCCAGCGACTGCAGGATCTCCAGCGCGACCACGACTTCCTGGGTGCGCGACTCGCCGGGCTGCGGCGTCAGCGAGACACGGATCGTGTCGCCGATGCCTTCCTGCAGCAGCACCGCCAGCGCCGCGGCCGAGGCCACCGTGCCCTTGGTGCCCATGCCGGCTTCGGTCAGGCCCAGGTGCAGCGCGTAGTCGCAGCGCTTGCTGAGCGCGCGGTAGACCGAGATCAGGTCCTGCACGCCGCTGACCTTGCAGCTGATGATGATGTTGTCGGGGTTCATGCCCAGCTCGCGGGCATAGGAGGCCGACGACAGCGCCGACTGGATCAGCGCCTGGTACATGACCTGCTTGCCGTCCCAGGGCGACGCGCGCTTCGCGTTGTCGTCCATCATCTGCGCGAGCAGTTCCTGGTCCAGGCTGCCCCAGTTGACGCCGATGCGCACGACCTTGTCGTACTGCATCGCGGCCTCGATCATCTGGGCGAACTGGCGGTCCTTCTTGTCGCCCTTGCCGACGTTGCCCGGATTGATCCGGTACTTGGACAGCGCCTGCGCCATGGCCGGGTGCTCGGTCAGCAGCCGGTGGCCGTTGTAGTGGAAGTCGCCCACCAGCGGCACGTCCACGCCCATGCGGTCGAGCTGCTCGCGGATGTGCGGGACGGCGTCGGCGGCCTCGGCGTTGTTGACGGTGATGCGGACCAGCTCCGACCCGGCCTGCGCCAGTTCCTTGATCTGGATCGCCGTCTCGATGACGTCGACGGTGTCGGTATTGGTCATCGACTGCACACGCACCGGCGCGTCGCCGCCGATGGTCACCACGCGGCTGCCCCAGCGCACCTGCGCCTGGCGCGAGCGGCGCGCGGACGGCGCGGCGGCGGCGATCAGGTCGGACAGGTCAAGGTCGGCGGAATCGGGAGTTGCAGGCTGGTCCATGATGCGGCGCTCTTGCGAGGAAAGTACGGCTGGTGCGGCGCCCGGAAGGTCGGGGGCGATCCGGTCAGTTCAGTTCAATTCAGTTCGACGCGGGCGACGTTGTCGCGCGACCGGGCGGCGAGGTCCACCGGCTGGCCGCGGAACACCAGTTCCGTGCCGGACACATTGCCCACGCGCAGCTTCAACGGCGCGACGCCGTTCACATCGACCAGGTCGCCGGGTCTGAGCAGTCGCGACAGCAGCACCTGACCCTTGGCGTCGACGACTTCGACCCAGGCCTCGGCGCTGGCGCGGACCTTGAGGGGCGAGGTACCGGGCGCGGGCGCTCCGGCCTGGACCGGCTGGCCGGGCTGGGCAACGGGCGCAACGGGCGCAGCGGTCGGCGACGTCGGAGCGGTCGTGGACGGCGTGGCGGCGGAAGGCGTGGCGGTCGCGGTCGTCGTGGCCGGGGCAGTGCCGGACGGCACCGGCGAGGTCGCCGTCGGCGCTTGTTGCGTCTGCGCCGATGGCGGCGTCGTCGGCGCTGCGCCGACAGTCGTCTGCGCCGCCGGCTCGGACGCGCTCACCACCGGCGCCTCGACCGACGCCGGCGGCGTCTCGGTGGTGGCGGGCGATGTGCCGAAGACGTTGCCCGGGCCGGGCGCCGAGGTCGAAGCATCGGTCTGCCGGAAACGTTGCGTGACCTGCTCGATCCAGCTCGACGGGATCGCATAGACCGCCACCGCGGCGATCAGCAGCACGCCGACGCCCAGCACCGCCGGGCGCTTGAGCAGGGCCGACGACAGCGCCGGGTCCTGGCTCACCGACCGCGCGCGGAACGGCTGGTTCAGTCCGGGCGTGACGCGGTCCAGCGAGGCTTCCGCACCGCTGCTCGGCAGCAGGATCAGCACCTGCGCGGCATCGAGCTTCATGACGCGGCACACCGAGCGCGCCAGCGCCCGGGCGAAGGTCGCGTCGGGCAGGTCCTGGTAGCGGTCGGCCTCCAGGGCCTCCAGCTTGGACTGCGGCACCTTCAGCGTCGCGGCCAGCGCGGCGATGTGCAGGCCCCGGGCCTCGCGCGCGCGGCGCAGCACGGCGCCGGCCGAGCTGGGCGCGGACATGGAAGCAGCGAAATCGGCTGCGAGCGACGCCTCGTCGGTGGCCGTCGGAGTCATGCGATGTCCCTCATTCATCGAATCGACCGTTGTTCAACGCTTGCGTCTCGGCCGCCTGCGGGTACTTGCGCCGCATTTGCTGACCGAGGTCGTCCATGTTGGACGCATTGCCCAGGCGGCGCTCGATGCGCAGCTCCAGCCAGAGGCTGGCGGCGTTCGCCTGTTCCACGTTGCTGTTGACGCGGCGCGCATAGAAGCGCGCGCGTTCGTATTGGCCCTGGCGATACAGCACTTCGCCCAGGTTCATGGCAATCGTCGGATTGCCGGGCTCGGCCTCGAAGGCCTTGGTCAGGTGCTCCTGCGCCGGCACCAGCCGGCCTTCGCGCGCCTCGCAGGCGCCCCAGGCCAGCAGCGTGCGCGACGGCGTGCGGTAGGTCGGCAGGGCCACGGCCGCGTCGAACTGCTGGTAGGCCTCGGCGTAGCGCTGGCGCTGGCACAGGAACCAGCCGTAGTTGTGCAGCGTGTCGCCGTTGTTGCGGTCGCGCGCGAGCTGCTGCTTGAAGCCGTCCTCGGCCAGCCCGTACTCGCCCATCGCGGCGTAGATCAGGTTGCGCAGGTGCAGCGCATCGGGCTGGTCCGGCTTGGCGGCCAGCGCGAGCTTGACCTCGTCCAGCGCGGTCTCGTACTGGCCGCGGGAGAAGTAGCCGCTGGCGAGCTCCAGCCGCACCTGCGCCCGACGGTCGTTGTCGGTCTTGTCGCTCTCGGTGCGCGGCTGCTGTTGCTGCTGCCCGCCGCCCGCGCACCCGGTCAGGGATCCGGCCAGGGCCGCGGCGATCAGCAGCACGACGGACAGGGTCCGGGCGGAACGACGCGGAAAGACGGAGCCGGGCAACGGAGCGGTCATGGACGTGAGCCTGTGGGAGTGACGGGAGTGACGGGGGTGATGGAAGCCGATGCCGCGTCCCGCTGTACCACCACGGGGGCGCGCACCATGCGCAGATGGACCCGCGTCCGGTCCTGCACCTCGCCGGCGAGCTGGCCGCAGGCGGCGTCGATGTCGTCGCCGCGCGTCTTGCGCACGGTCGTCACGATGCCGGCCTGGATCAGCAGGTCGGCGAAGGCCTTGACGCGCTCGTTGGTGCTGCGCTTCAGGCCCGACGCGGGGAACGGATTGAACGGGATCAGATTGATCTTGCAGGGCACCTTGCCCTTGAGCAGCGCGATCAGCTCGCGCGCCTGCTCCGGCGAATCGTTCACCTCCTGCAGCATGCAGTACTCGAAGGTGATGAAGTCGCGGGGCGCCTTTTCCAGGTAGGCATTGCAGCTCGCCAGCAGTTCCGCGATCGGGTACTTGCGGTTGAGCGGCACCAGCTGGTCGCGCAGCGGGTTGCTGGGCGCGTGCAGCGAGACGGCCAGCGCCACCGGCGCATCGTCGCGCAGGCGATCGATCATCGGGACCACGCCCGAGGTCGACACCGTCACGCGGCGGCGCGACAGGCCGTAGCCGTGGTCGTCCAGCATCATCTTCAGGGCGGGGACCAGCGCGCCGTAGTTCTGCAGCGGCTCGCCCATGCCCATCATCACGACGTTGGAGATGATGCGTTCGTCCTTGCCCAGACGCTGCCGCAGCGAGTGCTCGGCATACCAGAGCTGGGCGACGATCTCCCAGGTCTCCAGGTTGCGGCTGAAGCCCTGGTGGCCGGTCGAGCAGAAGCGGCAGCCCACGGCGCAACCGGCCTGGCTGGAGATGCACAGCGTGGCCCGGTCGTCCTCGGGGATGTAGACCGCCTCGACGGCGTTGCCCTGGCCGACGTCGAACAACCACTTGATGGTGCCGTCGGCCGAGACATGTTCGGAGATCACCGGCAGTGCGGTGATGTGGGCGCGCCCGGCCAGCTTGTCGCGCAGCGACTTGGCCAGGTCGGACATCTGGGCGAAGTCCGACGCGCCCTTCTGATGGATCCAGCGGAACAGCTGGGTCGCGCGGAAGCGCTTCTCCCCCAGCTGCTCGCAGTACGCGGCCAGGCCTTGCAGATCGAATCCGAGCAGGTTGACCGTGTCCATCATGCGTTCCTCGTTTCCACTCAGGGCCTCATGGCCCGGAGGTCAGAGGCCTTGCCCGTTTCAGCGGGCGTTGATTTCCAGGCCGGAGAAGAAGAAGGCCACTTCCACGGCGGCCGTCTCGGCGGCGTCCGAGCCGTGCACGGCGTTCGCGTCGATGCTGTCGGCGAAGTCGGCGCGGATGGTGCCCTTCTCGGCCTTCTTCGGATCGGTCGCGCCCATCAGGTCACGGTTCTTCAGGATGGCGCCTTCGCCTTCCAGCACCTGGATCTGCACCGGGCCGGAGATCATGAAGGTCACCAGGTCGTTGAAGAACGGGCGGGCCTTGTGCACGGCGTAGAACGCTTCGGCTTCGGCGCGCGACAGCTGCTTCTGCTTGGAGGCGATGACCTTCAGGCCGGCGCCTTCGAAGCGGCTGTAGATCTGGCCGATGACGTTCTTGGCCACGGCATCGGGCTTGATGATGGAGAGGGTGCGTTCGATGGCCATGTCTTTTTCCTTGAAAATCTTGGGCTTGGCAAAGCCCGGGATTGTAATGCGTGAAGTCAAGCCCCCAAGTGACATCCCGTTATCAGCGGCCTGTCACCGAATGGCAAAAAGCCGGGATGGAACCCGGCCCCCTTGCGGCCCGTCTTCGGTCCGTCTTCGGTCCGTTTTGCCCCCGCTCCGCCGGGAGGCGGGCACGGGACGCTCAAACCTGATCAGCGGCGGCCGCGGCCTCCGCCACCACCCCCACCGCCGCCACCACCGCCACGGCGACCGCCGCCCCGGTTGTTGCCGCGATTGATGAAGGCATCGGCGCCGATGTAGCCCATCGAGGTCTTCATCGGATCGGGTTGGTGTTCGCCACCCGGACCGCGCTTGTTACCCTGGTGCGGGTTGTGGCCGGAATCGCTGCCGCCCTTGCCGAAGCCTTGCGGAATGCGCTTGCTGCCGGTCGCGAAACGACGGTCGAAGGTCTGCTCCAACGGGTTGATGTGCTTCGGGATGAAGTCGTCATCGTCCTCGTCGCGGGGCCGGCGATCGCGCTCGCGTTCCTGCTGCTGTTGCTGCGGACGCTGCTGGTTCTGCTGGGCGCGCTGCTCGTTGTGGCGCTGCGGGCGGTCCTGGCGGTCGCCGCGTTGATCGTTGCGCTGATCGCCACGGTCGCCGCGCTGATCGTTCCGGTTTCCGCGCTGGTCGCCGCGATCACCGCGATCGCCGCGGTGATCACCGCGCTGCTCGTTGCGCGACGGCTCGGGACGGCTCGGACGCGGACCGTCGCTGTTGCCGCGGCGACGCTTGTCGCCCCGGTCGTTGCGATCGTTCTGGCGCGGCGGGCGCGGCTCGTTGCCGGCCAGTTGGCGGATGACGCGCACGTCGGCGTCGCCCAGCTCGATGTACACGCCGCGGCGCAGGCCGCGCGGCAGCACGACGGTGCCGTAGCGGATGCGGATCAGGCGGCTGACCGCCAGACCGACCGTCTCGAACAGCTTGCGGACTTCGCGGTTGCGACCTTCCGTGATGACGACGCGGTACCAGCGGTTCACGCCTTCGCCGCCGCCGTCCTCGATGCTCTTGAAGCTCGCCTGCTGGCCGTCGACGTCGACGCCGGTCAGCAGCTTCTCCTTCTGCTCCTTGCTCAGCGAGCCCAGCACGCGGACCGCGTACTCGCGCTCGACGCCGAAGCGCGGGTGCATCAGCAGGTTGGCCAGCTCACCGGAGTTGGTGAACAGCAGCAGGCCTTCGGTGTTCAGGTCCAGGCGACCGACCGACTGCCACTTGCCCTGCGGCAGGCGCGGCAGGCCGCGGAAGACGGTGGGGCGGCCTTCGGGGTCGTTGAAGGTCACGACCTCGCCGACCGGCTTGTGGTAGGCCAGGATACGCGGCGCGACCGGCGCGATGCGGACCTTGATCGGCTTGCCAGCCACGGCGACGCGGTCGCCGTAGGAGATGCGCTGACCGACGTGGGCGACCTCGTCGTTCACGGTGATCTGGCCCTTGGCGATCATGTCCTCGATGTCGCGGCGCGAGCCGACGCCGGCCTGCGCCAGCACCTTCTGCAGCTTGGGCGCGTCGGCATCGGGCGCGAGCACGCGCTTGGCGGGCTGGTCGGCGGCTTCGGATTCGTCGTCGGACGAGGCCTCGATGTCGGCGGCTTCGGCGGGCGCGCTGCCGTCATCCTCGACGTCGGCATCGAAGGCCCCCGACACCAGCGCGTCGAAGCGCGCCTGCGCCTCGGCCTGGAGCTGGGCGCTGTCGGCCTGCGACGGCGCGGCATCGGCGCCTTCACCGGCCTCCGGCGCCTGGCGCTGCGCCTGGGCCGGCTGACCGTCGCCCGGCTCGCGGTCACGGTCGCGACCACGGCGGCGACGGTTGCGTCCGCGACCTTCGCGTTCGCCGTTCGCGTCGCCTTCGGCGCTCTCGGCGCCTTCGCCGATCACCGGACCTGCTGAGTGCGACTCGTGGGAGACCAGCTCACCGACCGCTTCGGCCACCGGCGACACCGGCGCGGGCGAAACCTCGACGGTCGCGACCGGCACGTGGAGCGTGGCGCGTTCGGCCTGCGCCGGCGCGGCTTCCGCCGCAGCCGATTCAGCAGCCTCGGCGACCTTCTTCGTCGTGCGGCGCTTGGGCTTGGGCGCTTGCGCCTCTTCGGCGACAGGCGCCTCGACCGGCGCATCAACCGGCGTCTCGGCGGCGGCCGCCGTCTTGCGGCGCGCGCGCGGCTTGGGCGCGTCCTCGGCCGCTGGCGCAGCCACCGGATCGGTCGCCTCCACCGGGGCCGCGGCAGCCTTGCGGGTGCGCTTGGGTTTCGCGGGCGCGTCGGCCGGGTCGGTCGTCAGCGTCTCGGGCTTGGAATCGTCGATGTCGTTGGAATTCATGTGTCGGCTTGCACCTTGTCAGCGGTGGACACGGCCCCTTCCCGGGGCGCTCAAGTGGGCTCGGGGTTGACAGCCCCAGCCTGTGGTTCTTCACCCGGTTCGCGCGTGGCGACCGGCTTGGATTCGTCTTCAGTGGCGACGTCCGAAGGTTCGGGCGTCGCCAGGTTCGTTTCAGCAGGCTCGACAGCCTCTGCCGTGTCCGGAGCCTGCGCCGTCTCCGGGGCCTCTGCCGTCTCCGGGGCCTGCGCCTCCCCAGCGGCTTCCGCCGTCTCGGCAGCCTCTGCCGTATCGACGGTTTCCGCGCTCTCCGCAGTTGCCGCAGGTTCGGCCGGCTCGATCTCGACCACCACGTCGCCGGGCGGCTCTTCGAGCAGCGACGCCTGCAGCGCCCCCGCGATCGGCGTCGGGTCGCCGCCCTGGATCAAGGCCGGCAGCTGTTCCAGCGAATGCAGTCCCAGGTCGTCCAGGAAATGCTTCGTCGTCGCATACAGCGCCGGCCGGCCCGGCGCCTCGCGGTGCCCGATGACCTCGATCCAGTCGCGATCCTCGAGCTGCTTGATGATGGGCGTGGCCACCACCACGCCGCGGATGTCCTCGATGTCGCCCCGGGTCACCGGTTGACGGTAGGCGATGATCGCCAGCGTCTCCAGCACCGCCCGCGAATACTTGGGCGGCTTCTCCGGATGCAGCCGGTCCAGGTGCTCGCGCATCTCGGGGCGGCTCTGGAAGCGCCAGCCGGAGGACAGGGCCACCAGTTCGACGCCCCGCCCTTCCCATTCGCGCAGCAGCTCGTCGAGCAGCGACCGCACGCTGTCGCCGTTGAGCTCGTCCGCGAACAGCGAACGCATGTCACGCAGCGTCAGCGGCGCCTGCGCACAGAGCAGCGCCGTTTCCAGGACCCGCTTGGCCTCCTGCGTATTCATCGGATCAGCATCGGATCAACATCGGATCAACATCGGATCAGCATGCGCTCAGCATGGGCTCAATTCATGACGCCGGCCTCGGGACCGGTCAAATCGGTGTGTGTCGCCATCTTGGGCGCCGACAGCGGCAACGGGCCGCGCCGGACGGGTTCGATCTGCTTGCTTGGGAGCTCTTTGCTCCAACGGCCGCCGCTCAGTGGGTGGATCCGGCCGGTCAGTGGGCGCCGCGTCGGTGCGCGGCCTGCGCTGCGAACGGGGTCGACTGCCAGCCCGCCGCCGCCTTGCGCACGTTCTTCACGTGGGTGTCAGCGCAAGTAATGGGAGCCATTGTAGCGCGAGCGCGCGCACTCCTCTCAGAACGCCGGATCGGGCAAACCCGCGACGCGCCAACCCGACGCCAGGTCGCCCGGCAACGGGGCCTCGAAGCGCATCGCCTCGCCGGTGACCGGGTGCGCAAAGCTGAGCCGCGCCGCATGCAGCGCCTGGCGCGGCACGCCCAGCGCCTCGGCCCCGCCGTAGAGCGCGTCGGACACCAGCGCGTGCCCGCGATGCGCGGCGTGAACGCGGATCTGGTGGGTGCGGCCCGAGTGCAGCACGCAGTGCAGCGAGGACACGGTCCGGCTCAGGCCGCGCGCGTCCTGCCACTCGCCTTCGGCCAGCTTGAAGAAGTCGGTGCGCGCCGGCTTGCCGCCGCCGACCACCGCCATGCGCGTGCGCGACTGCGGATCGCGGCCGATGGGCGCGTCGACGATCCACTCGTCGGGCGTGCGGCCGTGTACCAGCGCGAGGTACTCGCGATGCACCTCGCGGGCCGCGATCATGCGCACCAGCGCCGTGACCGCCGGCAGCGTCTTGCCGACGACCATCAGCCCGGAAGTGTCCTTGTCCAGCCGGTGCACGATGCCCGCGCGCGGCAGCGTCGCCGCCTTGGCGTGATGGGCCAGGAGGCCGTTCATCAAGGTGCCGGACCAATTGCCCGCCGCCGGATGGACGACCAGGCCGGCCGGCTTGTTCACGACCAGCAGGTGCTCGTCCTCGAAGACGATGTCGAGCGCGAGCGGCTCCGCGCGGAAGGCGAGCGCCTCCTCGGTGGGAACCAGTTCGACGACCAGCGTCTGCCCGAGCCGGGGCTTGCGCGACGCGTGGGTGACGAGCTGCCCGTCGAGCGTGACGCAGCCGCGCTCGATCAGCCCCTGCAGATGGCTGCGGGAGAACTCCGGCGCCAGCTGCACCAGCCATTTGTCCAGGCGCAGCGCGAGCTCGTCGCGGCCGGCCTCGGCGCTGCGGCGTTCGGGCGTGTCGGCGACGACGTCCTGCGCGTCGTCGACGCCTTCGGAGAGAGCGGCGCTCGCCGGCCCTTCCCCTGATTTCTCACCAGGGTAAAGCCCGTCCTGCGCTGCCGGGTCGTGTCCGACCTGAACCATATAATCGTCGCTCCAATTTCAGATGAGGGCCGCCGTGGCGCGCGCCTTGTGGACCATGATCGAGACTCGGGTGTTGCGCCGCCGGACCGCGGATTCTTCTGAAGCATCCGGCACCTGGCGCGCCGCGTGGCGCTGCGTGGCGATGACCGCCGCGGCGGCTGCCGTGCTGGGGCTGGCCGCCTGTTCGTCGGCCCCCAAGGAGGACCCGAATTCCCAGGCCAACCTGGAGAAATTGTACGCAGAGGCCAAGGAGGACATGCTCTCCGGCTCCTACGACCGGGCGATCAAGACGCTGGAACGCATCGAAGGCCGTGCCGCGGGCACCACGCTGGGCCAGCAGGCGCAGCTGGACCTGGCCTGGGCGAACTACAAGAGCGGCGAGCGCGTGCAGGCCGTGACGGTGCTGGACCGCTTCATCAAGCTCAACCCGTCGAGCCCGGCGCTGGACTACGCGCTGTACATGAAGGGCCTGGTCAACTTCAACGACGACCTCGGCCTGTTCGGCCGCATCGCCCGCCAGGACATCAGCGAACGCGACCAGCAGGCCGCGCGCGACTCGATGCAGGCGTTCAAGCAGTTGGTGGAGCAGTTCCCGGAATCGAAGTACTCCGAGGACGCCCGCATCCGCGTCGACTACATCACCAACAGCCTCGCGGCCTATGAGGTGCATGTGGCGCGCTACTACTACAACCGCGGCGCCTACCTGGCGTCGGCGAACCGCGGTCAAGCCGCGCTGATGGAATTCCAGAACGCTCCGGCGCTGGAAGAGGCGCTGTTCCTGATGGTGCAGAGCTACGACAAGCTCGGCCTGGAACAGCTGCGCGACGACAGCCGCCGCGTGCTGCAGTCGAGCTTCCCGGACAGCTCCTATCTGACCACGGGCAAAGCCAAACCCAAGGATCGTGCCTGGTGGCAGATCTGGTGAGCGGAAGCTCGCCATACGTCGTTGCTCGGGACCTTGCATAGCGCTGCTATGCGGCGGCCCCTCGCGCCTAGTCTGGCAAGCGTCCGCCCACCAGATCCCAGCGCGATTGGAAGAGATTCAGCCCGCCTTTGTGCGGGCTTTTTCGTTCAGGCGTCGTGCGAAGCCTTGAGCTCGGCAAGCCACGCCTGCGCCGCCGTCTCATCCGGCACCTGCGTCATCGGGGGCAGCGCCTCGCGCAGCCGCTTGCCGTAGTGCGAGCCCGCCAGGCGCGGATCGCAGACGACCAGCAGGCCGCGGTCGGTCTCGGTCCGGATCAGTCGGCCGGCGCCCTGCTTCAGCGCGATCGCGGCCTCGGCGACGAAGTACTCCATGAAGGGGTTGCGCCCCTCGGACTCCAGCCGCGCGACGCGGGCCTCCACGAGCGGATCGTTGGGCGGCGGGAACGGCAGCTTGTCGATCAGCACGCACTGCAGCGCGTCGCCGGGCACATCGATACCCTCCCAGAAGCTCGCCGAGCCGACCAGCACCGACGCCGGCTGGTCGACGAACTGCTGCAGCAGCTGCCGCTTCGGCATCGTGCCCTGGACCAGCACCTCGATCCGATGGCCGCCTTCCTCGAAGCGCTGGCGCAGCACGTCGGCGACGGTCTGCAATTGCCGCAGCGTCGTCGTCAGGATGAAGGTGCGTCCGCCCAGCCGCGCCGCCAGGCGGGCGCCCAGCCAGCCCACCGATTCGCCGTGATCGGGCTCGGAGGGCTTGGGGAAATGCCTGGGCACGTAGAGCCGCGCATGCGACGCGTAGTCGAACGGACTGCCCACGCGCAGCGTGCGCGCCTGGCCGAGTCCGGCCGGCTCGGTGAACCAGGTGAGCGCGTCGTCCTCGCCCAGCGTCGCCGACGTGAACACCCAGGCCTTGGGCGTGCTGGCGAGCGCTTCCTGCATCGCCTCGCGGATGTCCAGCGGCGATTCCATCAGGCGGACCTGATGCGTCCCGACATCGACCCAGCGCACCGCGCCCGGATCCGGCGGACGCGCGAACAGCTGCGCCGTCTTGTAGAGCTCGACGGCGCGTTCGTGCAGGCGCACGAGGTCCGGGCCGACTTCCATCACTGTCGCCAGGGCGTCCACGCTGAGTTCGACGGCCTGCGTGACCTGCATCAACGCTTCCTCGAAATCGGCACGGCCCGAGCACTCGTTCCAGCGCAGCTTGAGCACGCCGCGCAGCTCGCGTCCTCCGGCGCAGGCCAGTCGCAGCGCGCGCGCCGCGCGCTCGACGCCGCCGGCGATCGCCTGCCATTCCTGCAGCCCGCGCGCATGCGCCAGGCCCTGCGCGAGCATGTCGCGTCCGAAGTCGAACAGCTGCGCGCTGCCCAGCAGGCGGCCGAGGAAGTTCAAGCCCGCCTCGGGCAGCTGATGCGCCTCGTCGAAGATCGCCACCTCGACGCTGGGCAGCAGTTCGGCGACGCCGCTGTCGCGCAGCACCAGGTCGGCGAAGAACAGGTGGTGGTTCACAACGACGAGGTCGGCTTCCATCGCCTCGCGGCGTGCCTTCACGACGTGGCAGTCGCGGTAGGACGGGCAGTCGGTACCCAGGCAGTTGTCGCGCGTGGAGCTGACGATCGGGATCACCGGCGAGCGCTCGTCCATGCCGTCGATCTCGGCGAAGTCGCCGGTGTGCGTCGTCATCGCCCAGCGCTCGATGCGCGCAAGCTGCGCCACGGCGCGCCGATCGGGCAGCTCCGCACTGTGGCGCGCCTGCTGCAGCCGGTGCAAGCAGAGGTAACTCCCGCGCCCCTTCAGCAACGCGGCGCGCAGCGGCAGCGCGAAGGTGTCGAGCAGGCGCGGCAGGTCGCGCATGAAGAGCTGGTCCTGCAGGCTTTTCGTCGCCGTGCTGATCAGCGTGCGGCCGCCGCTGAGCAGCGCCGGCACCAGGTAGGCGAAGGTCTTGCCGACGCCGGTGCCGGCCTCGACGACCAGCGTGTCGCGTCCGGCGATCGCCTGCGCCACGGCCAGCGCCATGCGCTGCTGGGGCTCGCGCGGCGCGTAGCCGGGGCCATGTCGTGACAGCGGGCCGCCGGTGTCGAAGGCGGCGATCACGGACTGCTCCAGCTCGCCCGGACGCAGTTCCTCGGCCGCGGCGCGGGCGCGCGAGGCCGACAGCGCCGGCGATGCCTCGGCGCCGCCCCAGGGGGCTTCCGCCATCAGGTCGTCGGTGGCGTCGTCCGTCAAGGCGTCGAGGGCGGGATCGTGGAGATCGCGGGGATCAGGCGGGCTCATCGGGATCGCTGGCGCGTTCCAGCCGCGCGATCTCGTCGCGCAGGGCCAGGCGTTGCTTCTTCAGCCGACGAAGCGTCAGTTCGTCGACGAGCGGCGCGGTCCGGTCGCCGTCGGTCGTCGTCGCTGCCGTGATGGCGGCGATCGTCGAGACTGCCGGGTCGGGGCGGACATCCTCGCCCACGTGCAAGGCGCCCATCAACGCGTCGATGCGGCCGTCCAGCTCCGCATGGGCGATGCGAAGTTCAATCAGACGGCGCGCGGGAGAGTGAAGTTGTTCATCCATAAACGGGGAACCACCCGACCGGGAAGCCGAGCCGGACGATTATAGTTTTGGGATGAGTCGCAACATCCCAGGCTATCGCCTCAGCGCCGCCACCGGCATCCATCGCGGCGATCGTCTGTACCAGCAGGATCAGGTCCAGGTCATCGCGCATCCCAGACAGAGCGGCTGCGTGCTCGGCATCGTCGCCGACGGCATGGGCGGCAAGAGCGGGGGCCGCAAGGCCGCCGACCAGGTCATCCTCACCGCGCAGCAGCTGTTCGAGCGTTTCGTCCCCGGCGAGGAGGACGAATCCGAACTGCTGCGCCAGATCGTCTCCGAAGCCCACCTGATGATCCGCCTGACGGCGATCTCGGCCGAGGAGGAGCCGCACAGCACGCTGGCGGCCTACCTGCTGACGGCCGACCGGCGCTGCTTCTGGATCCACACCGGCGATTCGCGGATCTACCACTTCCGCGGCCCCAACATGGTGACGCGCTCGCTGGACCAGTCCTACGTGCAGCGCCTGGTCGACGAGGGCCAGATCACCGAGGACGAGGCCCTGGTCCATCCGCAGTCCAACCTGCTCACCGCCTGCCTGGGCACGGTGCAGGAGCCGACGCCGGTCGAGTCCTACATCGACCACCTGGAGCACGGCGACACGCTGATGTGCTGCAGCGACGGGCTGTGGCACTACTTCTCTCCGGCTGAGCTGGGCACGGTGATGCACAGCCTGCCGCCGCGCGACGGCGCCGAGCTGCTGGTCAACAAGGCACGCCAGCGCGCCAAGGGCACCGGCGACAACCTGTCGCTGGCCATCGTTCGGCTGGATCCGCTCGAATAAGACGGCTCACGAGCCACACTCATCAAAGGCGGGCGAGCGCCCTCCCCCAACGAAGAACGCCGGTCCAGCGACCGGCGTTTTGCATGGGGCGTCGGCGCCTCAGGGCTTGGGCAGCGCGCGGATGTCGGAGGCCGACGGCGTCGGCAGATGTGCCGCGGGCGGCTTGGTGTTCCTGCCAACCGGCGCAGACGCCGCGGAGGCAGCCTTCTGCGCCGAACGCGCCTGCTGCTCGCCGGCCATTCTCTGACGGTCCAGCGCCTTGCGCTGCCGCTCGGCGGCCGCTTCGCGGCGCTGGGCCGCGTCGGCCTTGGCCTCAGCCTCCTGCTTCGCCTCGCGGCGCTGATGCAGTTCGGGATTGGCGCGCGGCGTGCGAGCGGCAGGCAGCGCGGGCGTGGACGCCGGCTGAGCCGCCTCGCGCACCGATTCGGTCTTGCGCCAGGCTTCGTCCTGCGCGGCCTCGCGTTCGTTCTTCTCGACGCGCTCGCGCGCCGCGGCGCTGCGACGCAGGCGTTCCTCGGCGTTGACCTGGTGCTCCGCATGGTCCAGCGGACGCAGCTGGCGGATGCGCTCGTCGCGGGCGTCCTCCAGGCAGCCGGTCACGACGAAACGCTGGTTGCACTCGCGCACCTTGGCCTGGTAGGTCTGCTCGATGCGGGCGCGGGCGGCGCCGATCTCGGCGCGGGTCATCTCCGCTGCGCAGGCGGCCGTCGAGACGGCTGCGCCCGACAGCGCCATCGGCAGGAGAACAAGGACGGAGCGGAAAGTCATGGACGCGATCATCGCATCCGGCGACACCGGTTCCGGTGACACGCCGGCCCGTGACTTCCCTACACCCCATTCGGAGGGAGCGACCGCGGCGGCGTCCCACCCGGAGGCGGGCGCTGGCCTCAGGTCAGCCGCGTGTCGACGTCGCGACGTTCCAGTTCGAGGTATTCCTTGGACTGCATCTCCTGCAGCCGCGACACCGTGCGCGGGAACTCGTGCGCCAGCGGGCCTTCGGTGTAGAGCTGCTCCGCCGGCACGGCCGCCGAGATGATCAGCTTCACGCGCCGGTCGTACAGCACGTCCACGAGCAGCGTGAAGCGGCGCGCCTCGCTGGCCAGCCGCGGCGGCATCGCCGGCACGTTGGACAGGATGATGGTGTGGAACTGCGTCGCCAGTTCGAGGTAGTCGTTCTGCGAGCGCGGTCCGCCGCAGAGTTCCGCGAAGTCGAACCACACCACGCCGCCGGCGCGGCGGCGGGAGCGGATCTCGCGGTGCTCGATGTGCAGCACCGGATCCTCGTCGCGCGCCTCGGCGAGCGATTCGAACGCCGTCGTCAGCGCCGTTTCCGTCTCCGCGTTCAGCGGCGTGTGATACAGCTCGACATGCTCCAGCGAGCGCTGCCGGTAGTCGGTGCCGTTGTCGACGTTGATGACTTCCAGGTTCTGCTTCAGCAGCTCGATCGCGGGCAGGATGCGGTCGCGGTGCAGCCCGTTCGGATAGAGCCCGTCGGGATGGAAGTTGGACGTGGTCACGATGGACACGCGGTTCTTGAACAGCGCGTCGAGCAGCCGGTACAGGATCATCGCGTCGGTGACGTCGGCGACGTGGAACTCGTCGAAGCAGATCAGCCGGAAGCGCCGCGCGATGCGCTTGCCGAGCTCGTCCAGCGGATCCTGGATGCCCTTGAGCTCCTGCAGCTCGCGGTGCACCTCGCGCATGAACTCGTGGAAGTGGAGCCGGGTCTTGCGCGTCAGCGGGACCGCCTGGAAGAAGCAGTCCATCAGGAAGCTCTTGCCGCGCCCCACGCCGCCGAACATGTACACGCCGCGCGGCAGCGGCGGCCGCACCAGGAACTTGGTCACCGCGTTGGAACGCCGTGCCTTGTAGTCGGCCCATTCGTCCTGGCAGCGCTGCAGCGAGGCGACGGCGCGCAGCTGCGCCGCGTCGGCGGTGTAGCCGCGCTCGGCCAGGGTCTGGTGATAGAGCTCGGTGACGGTGGTCATGCGATGGTCGTGCGGGCGGCGTTCATCTCAACACGGAAACAGAAGGGACAGGACAAGAAAAAAGGGGCGACTCGTCGCCGCCCCTTGTTCACGCATCCGATGCGCTTCGAGCCGGAGCTCAGAAGTTCAGCGTGCGCTTGTCGATGGCCAGGGCCGCTTCCTTGGTCGCTTCGCTCAGCGACGGGTGCGCGTGGCAGATGCGGGCGATGTCCTCGGCCGAGGCCTTGAACTCCATCGCGACCACGGACTCGGCGATCAGTTCCGAGGCCATCGGGCCGATGATGTGCACGCCCAGGATCTCGTCGGTCTTGGCGTCGGCCAGGAACTTGACGAAGCCGGTCGTGTCGCCCAGCGCGCGGGCGCGGCCGTTGGCCAGGAACGGGAACTGGCCCGCCTTGTAGGCCACGCCGTCCGCCTTCAGCTGCTGCTCGGTCTTGCCCACCCACGCGATCTCGGGGCTGGTGTAGATCACCCACGGGATGGTGTTGAAGTTGACGTGACCGTGCTGGCCGGCGATGCGCTCGGCCACGGCAACGCCTTCTTCCTCGGCCTTGTGCGCCAGCATCGGGCCGCGCACCACGTCGCCGATGGCCCAGACGCCCGGGAGGTTGGTCTTGCACTCGTCGTCGACGATCACGGCGCCGCGCTCATCGAGCTTCAGGCCGACGGCTTCGGGGTTCAGGCCGATGGTGTTGGCGGTCCGGCCGATCGAGACGATCAGCTTGGCCACCGCCAGCGTCTGCTCGCCGCCCTTGGCGTCGGTGTACTTCACCGTGACGCCGTCCTTGCCGTTCTCGACGGACGTGATCTTCACGCCCAGCTCGATGTTCAGGCCCTGCTTCTTGAAGACCTTGGCGGCTTCCTTGGCGACGGACTCGTCGGCGGCGCCCAGGAAGGCGGGCAGCGCTTCCAGGATCGTCACTTCCGAACCCAGGCGGCGCCACACCGAGCCCATTTCCAGGCCGATGACGCCGGAGCCGATCACGCCCAGCTTCTTCGGCACGGCCGGGATGCGCAGCGCGCCGTCGTTCGACAGGATGTTGGTCTCGTCGAACGGGGCACCCGGCAGCTGGCGGGCGTTGGAGCCGGTGGCGACGATCACGTGCTTGGCCGTGATGGTCTCTTCAGCCGCGCCGGCGACCTTCAGCTCGTACGCGCCGTCCTTCGCCGCCACGAACGAGCCGCGGCCGTGGAAGAAGGTGACCTTGTTCTTCTTGAACAGGTACTGCACGCCGTCGTTGTTCTGCTTCACGACGGCGTCCTTGCGACCGACCATCTTGGCGATGTCGATCTTCAGGTCGTTCATCGAGATGCCGTGGTCGGCGAAGCCGTGGCCGGCGTGCTCGAAGTGCTCGCTGGACTGCAGCAGGGCCTTGGACGGGATGCAGCCGACGTTGGTGCAGGTGCCGCCCAGGGCGGGACCGCCCTTGTCGTTCTTCCACTCGTCGATGCAGGCCGTGTTGAAGCCCAGCTGCGCCGCGCGGATCGCCGCGATGTAGCCGCCGGGGCCGCCGCCGATGACGACGACGTCGAATTGCTTGCTCATGTGTCGTTCGTCCTTGGCTTAGATGTCGAACAGGAGGCGCGACGGATCTTCCAGCGCGTCCTTCATGGCGACCAGGCCCAGCACGGCTTCGCGGCCGTCGATGATGCGGTGGTCGTAGGACATCGCCAGGTAGTTGATCGGGCGGATCACGATCTGGCCGTTCTCGACGACGGCGCGGTCCTTGGTCGCGTGCACGCCCAGGATGGCCGACTGCGGCGGGTTGATGATCGGGGTCGACAGCATCGAGCCGAAGGTGCCGCCGTTGGAGATCGAGAAGGTGCCGCCGGTCATCTCTTCGATGCCGAGCTTGCCTTCCTGGGCCTTCTTGCCGAACTCGGCGATCTTCTTCTCGATGTCGGCGAAGCTCATCTGGTCCGCATTGCGCAGGATGGGCACGACCAGGCCGCGCGGCGAGCCGACGGCGATGCCGATGTCGAAGTAGCCGTGGTAGACGATGTCGTTGCCGTCGACCGAGGCGTTCAGCACCGGGTACTTCTTCAGCGCGTGCACGGCGGCCTTCACGAAGAAGCTCATGAAGCCCAGCTTCGTGCCGTGTTCCTTGGTGAAGCTGTCCTGGAACTTCTTGCGCAGCTCCATCACCGGGGCCATGTTCACTTCGTTGAACGTGGTCAGGATGGCGTTGGTCGACTGCGATTGCAGCAGGCGCTCGGCGATGCGGGCGCGCAGGCGGCTCATCGGCACGCGCTGCTCCGGACGGTCACCCAGGTTGGCGGACACCGGCGCGGCGACAGCCTGCAGCGGCGCCTTGGCCGGGGCGGCCGGGGCCTGCACCGGCGCGGGGATCGTGGCCGGCTTGGCGCCGCCTTCGATCGCGCCCAGCACATCGCCCTTGGTCACGCGGCCATCCTTGCCGGTGCCCGGGACGGAGCCGGCGGCCAGGTTGTTGTCGGCCATGATCTTCGCGGCGGCGGGCATCGCGACGCCGGCCTTGCTGTCCGACGAGGCGGCGGCGGCAGCCGGGGCGGGAGCAGCAGCAGCAGCAGCAGCGGCAGGTGCCGGGGCGGCAGCGGCCGGAGCGGCGGCGCCGGCCTTGCCTTCGGAGTCGATCTTGGCGATGACCTGGTCCGAGGTGACGGTGCCGCCGTCGGCGACGACCAGCTCGGCCAGCACGCCGGCGGACGGTGCCGGCACTTCGAGCACGACCTTGTCGGTCTCGATCTCGATCAGGATCTCATCGATGGCCACGGCGTCGCCGGGCTTCTTCTTCCACGTGAGCAGGGTCGCTTCGGCGACCGATTCGGACAGCTGGGGGACTTTGACTTCAACGATTGCCATGATGTTTGTTCTCTCGGTTTTTCAGTAAACCGGAGCCTTGCGCCTGCCGGTCGCCGGGGAGCGTGTGCCCGTCCCCGGCGCCGGTGTCATTGCGGCGCGCGGCGTCCGCAATGACTCACTTGGTCAGCACGAAACCCTTCAGCTTGCCGAAGGCCTGTTCCAGCAGCGCCTTCTGCTGTTCCTGGTGCAGGTGGGCGTAGCCGACGGCCGGCGAGGCCGAGGCGGGGCGGCCCGCGTAGCCGAGCTTCTGGCCGTCGGCCATGTTCTCGTGGATGTAGTGCTGCACGAAGAACCAGGCGCCCTGGTTCTGCGGCTCGTCCTGGCACCACACGATCTCGGCCAGGTTGGGGTACTTCTTCAGCTCGGCCGCGAACGCCTTGTGCGGGAACGGGTACAGCTGCTCGACGCGGATGATCGCGACGTCCTTCTTGTCGCCGCGGGCCTTGATCAGGTCGTAGGCCACCTTGCCGGAGCAGGCGATCACGCGCTTGACCTTGCTGGCGTCGATCTCGGTGCTCGTCTCGCCGATGACGGTGCGGAACTCACCCTTGGTGAACTCGCTGACCGGCGAGGTGGCGTCCTTGGCGCGCAGCAGCGACTTGGGCGTCAGGATGACCAGAGGCTTGCGGAACATGCGCAGCATCTGGCGACGCAGCAGATGGAAGATCTGCGACGCGGTCGTCGGCTGGACGATCTGCATGTTGTTGTCGGCGGCCAGCTGCATGAAGCGCTCCAGGCGGGCCGAGCTGTGCTCGGGGCCCTGGCCTTCGTAGCCGTGCGGCAGCATCATCGTCAGGCCGTTGGAGCGGCCCCACTTCACCTCGCCCGAGGCGATGAACTGGTCGATGACGACCTGCGCGCCGTTCACGAAGTCGCCGAACTGCGCTTCCCAGATGGTCAGCGTGTGCGGGTCGGCGGCGGCGTAGCCGTATTCGAAGCCCAGGACGGCCTCTTCCGACAGGATCGAGTCGATCACGACGAACGGGGCCTGGCCTTCCGCGACGTTCTGCAGCGGGATGTAGATGCCTTCGTCGAAGCGCTCGCGGTTCTGGTCGTGCAGCACCGCGTGGCGGTGGGTGAACGTGCCGCGGCCGCAGTCTTCGCCGGACAGGCGGATCGGATAACCCGAGGCCACCAGCGAGGCGAAGGCCATGTGCTCGCCCATGCCCCAGTCGACGTTGACGTCGCCGCGACCCATGGCCGCGCGGTCGGCGATGACCTTCTCCACCAGCGTGTGGGCCTTGAAGCCGCCCGGCAGCGTCGTGACCTTCTCGGCCAGGCGCTTCCATTCGGCCACCGGCAGCGCGGTGTCGCAGCTGTCGGTCCACTTCTTGCCGAGGAACGGGGTCCAGTCGGTCGCGTACTTGCTCTTGAAGTTGGTCAGCACCGGGTCGACGGTGTGACGGCCTTCGTCCATCGCGGCGCGGAAGGCCTTGACCATGCCGTCCGGACCTTCGGCGTCCAGCACGCCCTGGGCCACCAGCTTGTCGCCGTACAGGCGGCGGGTGCCGGGGTGCTTGGCGATGGTCTTGTACATCAGCGGCTGCGTCAGCGCGGGCGTGTCCTGCTCGTTGTGGCCCAGCTTGCGGAAGCAGACGATGTCGACGACGACGTCCTTCTTGAACTGCTGACGGTACTCCAGCGCCAGCTGCGTGCACAGCACGACCGCTTCCGGATCGTCGCCGTTCACGTGCAGCACCGGGGCCTCGATCATCTTGACGACGTCGGAGCAGTACAGCGTCGAGCGCGTGTCGCGCGGGTCGCTGGTGGTGAAGCCGATCTGGTTGTTGATGACGATGTGGACGGTGCCGCCGGTGTAGTAGCCGCGCGTCTGCGCCAGCGCCAGCGTCTCCATCACGACGCCCTGGCCGGCGAAGGCCGCGTCGCCGTGCACCAGCACGGGCAGCACCTGCTCGCCGGTCTTGTCGCCGCGACGGTCCATGCGCGCCTTGACCGAGCCCTCGACGACCGGGTTCACGATCTCCAGGTGCGAGGGGTTGAAGGCCAGGCTCAGGTGGACGGGGCCGCCGGGGGTGGTCACGTCGCTGGAGAAGCCCTGGTGGTACTTCACGTCGCCGGACGGCAGATCTTCAGGGGCAGTGTGGTCGAACTCGGCGAACAGGTCCTTGGGCATCTTGCCCAGGGTGTTGACCAGCACGTTCAGGCGGCCGCGGTGGGCCATGCCGATCACGATCTCCTGGACGCCGCGCACGCCGGCGCACTTCACCAGCTCGTCCATCGAGACGATGAAGCTTTCGCCGCCTTCCAGCGAGAAACGCTTCTGGCCGACGTACTTCGTGTGCAGGTAGCGCTCCAGGCCTTCGGCGGCCGTCAGGCGCTCCAGGATCTGCTGCTTCTTCTCGGCCGTGTAGGTCGGCTTGCTGCGGATCGCCTCCAGGCGCTCCTGCCACCAGCGCTTCTCGGTCGGCTCGGTGACATGCATGAACTCGGCGCCGACGGAGCCGCAGTAGGTGTCACGCAAGGCCTGCACGATCTCGCGCAGGGTCATGCGCTCGGCCTTGGTGAAATAGGTGTTGGTCGCGCTGAAGGTGCGGTCCATGTCGGCTTCGGTGAGGCCGTAGGACGAGGGTTCCAGTTCCGCGATCTTGGCGCGTTCGGTGCGCTTCAAGGGGTCCAGGTCGGCCCAGCGCGAGCCCAGCGTGCGGTACGCGGCGATCAGCGACTGGACGTGCACCTGCTTGCCGGCCACTTCGAGCTCGGCGGAGGACACCTTGTTGTTGAGCGCGTTGGCCTTGGCGCGTTGCGCGAAGGACTCGACGACGGGGGCGTGAGGCACATCCCGCTTGTCGCTGCCGTCCACCGCGGGGACGTGCTGCAGCGCGTCGAAGTAGGCGCGCCAGTTGTCGGGCACGGCGCCCGGGTTGTCGAGGTACTGCTCGTACATCTCCTCGACGTAGGGAGCATTGCCCCCGAACAGGTAGGAGTTCGAGCTGTATTGCTGCATCATCTTTCGCTCACCTCTGCCCCGGCTTCCGGAGCTATCGGCTGGTTATGAACCTTCCGCGACACGGCTTGACCGGTTGGCGGATTGCGACCCGCCTTTGCTGTTGCCAGAAAAGGGGTACGGGAAGGACCTGAAGTCACAAGCGCAGGACTGTAGCACCACGCTGGAACCCTTGCTGTTGCTGGTTCGCCCACATCTTGTGCGCCCTGTCCACGACAGGGATCAAGCGAACAGATCGTCACATCGGCCTCACACCCGGAATCGACTCACAAACGTTTGCGAGGCAGCAACTCCAAGCAGTAGACTGCGGGTTGGCGTACCGCCCCGACATTGAATGGCGGACTGCCCGGGACACAGGAGATCCCACATGCAAGTTCGAGTCGTCGACTACCGCGCCGCGGATGCGGCCGAGCAATTCACCCGCTCCCTGCACGAGACAGGCTTCGGCGTCCTGGTGAACCACCCGCTGCCCCAGGAACTGGTCGAGAAGATCTACGCCGACTGGCTGGCCTACTTCAACGGGACCGAGAAGCACGAGCTGGCGTTCTCCAAGGAGACACAGGACGGCTACTTCTCCACCGAGATCTCGGAGACCGCCAAGGGCCACACGCAGAAGGACATCAAGGAGTACTTCCACATCTATCCGTGGGGAAGGATCCCGGCGTCGCTGAAGGACGACGCGATGCGCTACTACCGCATCGCCAACGACCTGGCGGCGGAGCTGCTGTCGTGGGTGGAGAAGCACACCCCGGCCGACATCGCGAAGAACTATCGCGAGCCGCTGTCCAACATGATCAAGGACAGCCGGCTGACGCTGCTGCGCGTGCTGCGGTATCCGCCGCTGACCGGCAACGAGCCGGCCGGCTCGCTGCGGGCGGCGGCGCATGGCGACATCAACCTGCTCACCATCCTGCCGGCGGCCAACGAGCCTGGGCTGCAGGTCCAGGGCAAGGACGGCGAATGGGTCGACGTGCCGGGCGACTTCGGCATGCTGATCATCAACATCGGCGACATGCTGCAGGAAGCGTCGCAGGGCTACTACCCGTCGACGCAGCACCGCGTGGTCAACCCGACCGGCGAAGGCGCGAAGAAGAGCCGCGTCTCGCTGCCGCTGTTCCTGCATCCGCGCGAGGACGTGATCCTGTCGGATCGCTACACCGCGCACGAGTATCTGGAAGAGCGGCTGCGGGAGCTGGGTGTCAAGACCTGACACCTGGCGCACTGCCACCGCCGCTGACCCTCACCCCTGCCCTCTCCCGCAAGCGGGAGAGGGAGTCCGATCGGCTCCACTCGCGGCGTTGGCTCCTCTTGCCCCCTCTCCCGCTTGCGGGAGAGGGTTGGGGTGAGGGCCAGCGGCCTCACGCAGTCAGCAGATCACAGGCTCTTCAACGGCACGACGTCCTTGCCCTTGAGCGTGAACACCGTGACGGCGGACGACTTCAGGTCGTGCTTGTCGTCATAGGCGTACTCGCCGGCCACGCCGGCGTAGCTCGACTTCGCCAGGTGTTCGCCGACCTTCTTCGGATCGGTGGACTGCGTCGCCTCGATCGCGCCGGCCAGCAGATGCGCGCCGTCATAGAACGACGCCGCGTAGGTCAGCGGATCGCGCTTGAACTCGGCCTTGTACTTGTCCAGGAACTGCTTGCCCTTGGCGCTGCGGTCGATCAGCGCGCCGCCTTGCGTGCAGTACGCGTTCAGGTCGTTCGCGATCTGCGACAGCGTCGCGGTTTCCGACGAGCAGATGCCGTCGCCGCCCAGCAGCGGCGCCGTGATGCCGAGCCCGCGCATCTGGCGCAGCATCGGACCGCCCTGCGCCGAGTAGCCGCCGTAGAACACGGCGTCGGGCTTGGCGGCCTTCACGGCGGTCAGGATGCTGCTGAAGTCCGTGGCCTTGTCGTTGGTGAACTCCTTGGACACGACCTTGATGCCGAGCTTGGTCGCCTGCGCGGTGAACTCCTGCGCGACGCCCTGGCCGTAGGCGGTGCGGTCGTCGATGACGGCGACCGTCTTCACCTTCAGGTCCTGCGCCGCGTACACGGCCATTTTCGCGCCGAGCTGGTTGTCGGTCGCGCCGATGCGGAACAGGTTGGACTGGTTGGGCTGCTGCGTGATGCGCGGGTTGGAGGCCACCGTCAGCACGATCACGCCGCCGTCGGAAAACACACGCGAGGCCGGCATGGTCACGCCCGAGTTGTAGGGCCCGAGCACGAACTTGATCTTCTTGTCGACCAGCGCCTGCGCCACCTGCACGCCCTGGCGCGGATCGGCCACGTCGTCGTTGACGTCGAGCTCGAACACCACCGGCTTGCCGCCGACCTTCACGCCCTTGGCGTTCAGTTCCTTGATGGCCAGCGCCGCGCCGTCGCGGTTGTCGATGCCGTAGCCGGCCTGCGGGCCGGTGACCGGGCTCATGAAGCCGATGCGGATGCGCTCCTGCGCGTGGGCGCCCAGCGCGGCGAAGCCGGCGGCGAGCACCAGCAGTTTCAGAGAGAACTTCTTCATATGTCTTCCTCGGTAAGGTCTTCCCCGGTAAGGGAGAGGTCGAGTCTACGTAATGGCGCCGGGGAGCGACTGCGGCGCGGCGTGGCAGCACGACCGTGAAAGAGGCGACGCGCGCCCGTCTACAGTGCGGCATGTCCTCCCGAACAGGCAGCGTCATCTGGATCCGTCCGGAAGCGCCACCCAAACCCGCCGTCGGCGCGCCGTGCAACGGCTGCGGCGTGTGCTGCCTGGCCGAGCCCTGCCCGCTCGGCATGCTGGTCAGCCTGAAGCGCGAAGGCGCGTGCCGTGCGCTGCAATGGTCCGAGAACGACCGGCAGTACCGATGCGGCATGCTGGTGCATCCGACGCGCTATGTTGGGTTGCGAACATTCAAGCCGGAAGGGCTCGTCAACCGGCTGATCCGCCGCTACGCGCGACGCATGATCGCCGCGGGCATCGGCTGCGATGCGGACATCGAGCCGATGACTGCGCCGGCCACGCCCTCCGCGACCACCCCGCCGGCCTCCGTCGTCTCGACGCCGAGACCTCCGTCATCCCCGGAGAAGCGCTAAGCAACGCCTGCCCCCGTCGGGCATAGCATGGGCCGAGCATCGCCTGACCAGGCTTCATCGGAGTCCGCCCATGTCCCGCATCCAGACATCCCGCATCCAGACATTCCGCTTCCCGACAACGTCCCGCTTCGTCCGCGCCCGCATGGCGCTCTCGCTGGCACTCGCATTCGGCACGATGGCCGCAGCGCCGGGCGCGCACGCCGTGGCGCTGCGCTGGGCCGCGCAGAACGACGTGCTGACGCTGGACCCGCACTCGCAGGATCACACGACCACCAGCGCGATCCTGCAGCACGCCTACGAGGGCCTGACCCGCTACAACGAACAGTGGGAGGTCGAGCCCTGCCTGGCCACGAAGTGGACGCCGATCAGCCCGACGCAGGTGCGCTTCGAGCTGCGCAAGGGCGTGAAGTTCCACGACGGCTCGCCCTTCACCGCGGACGACGTGATCTTCAGCTTCGACCGCGTCCGCCAGCCGCAGGGCACGATGCAGATCTACGTCACCGGCATCAAGGAGATCAAGAAGATCGATGACTTCACCGTCGACCTGATCCTCGACTCGCCGCAGCCCATCCTGCTGCGCAACCTGGTCGACTTCCGGATCATGAGCAAGGTCTGGGCGGAGAAGAACAAGGCGACGCAGATGGCCGATTACAAGGCCAAGGACGAGAACTACGCCAGCCGCCATACCGACGGCACCGGCCCGTACGAGATCACCTCCTGGCAGCCCGACCAGAAGATCTCGATGACGATCAACAAGGGCTGGTGGGACAAGAACAAGGGCAACATCACCGAGGTGAGCTACATCCCGATCAAGTCGGATCCGACGCGCGTCGCGGCGCTCACCTCGGGCGACGTGGACCTGCTGACCGAGGTCCCGACGCAGGACGTCGCCGCGGTGAAGGCCGATCCGAAACTCAAGTCGATCGAGGGACCCGAGACCCGCACCATCTTCTTCGCGATGGACCTGGGCAGCGACGAACTGCGCGGCGCCTCCGTGAAGGGCAAGAACCCCTTCAAGGACATCCGCGTGCGCGAAGCGCTCTCCATCGCCATCGACCGCGAGGCGATCAAGCGCAGCATCATGCGCGGCATGTCGGTGCCGGCCTCGCTGATGGTCCCGCCCGGCGTCAACGGCTACGACGCCGCGCTGGACAAGCCCGCCAAGCCCGACCTGGTCCGCGCGAAGAAGCTGCTCGCCGACGCCGGCTATCCGAACGGCTTCGAGCTGCCGCTGAACTGCCCCAACAACCGCTACGTCAACGACGAGAAGGTCTGCCTGGCCGTGGTCTCGATGTGGAGCAAGATCGGCGTGACCGCGCGGCTGACCGCGCAGCCGATGTCGCAGCACAGCCAGCTGTTCCAGCGCTTCGAGGCGCCGCTGTACATGCTGGGCTGGGGCGTGTCGACGATGGACGCGCTCTACTCGCTGCAGGCGCTGGCCCGCACCCGCAGCGGCGGCGCGGACGGCAGCTTCAACTTCTCCAAGGTCAGCGATCCGGCGCTCGACAAGCTGATCGACGCCGCCAAGAGCGAGATCGACATCCCCAAGCGCAACGCGCTGCTGCGCGACGCGCTGGTGCGCACGCGCGACCAGTACCTCTTCATTCCCCTGCACCACCAGGTGCGCCCGTGGGCGATGCGCGCCAACCTGCAGACGCTGCACCGCTCCAACGACCGGCCGGAAGCGCGGTTCACGACGATCAAGTGAGCGCGTGACCGGACCCGCGTGACCGGACCTGCGTCACGCGGAATCCGGATGTCCTTCCTCGGCGGCTGGATTTTCCGGTCCGCCCTTGGGGCAATCCCCAGGGTGGACCGGCCTCCTGACGACAGCCCCGGCGGCTAGCATCCAGGCGACTTCACGTTTGCTTAACGACGTTGCCAAGGGAGCTACCGCTCATGTCGAGGAACCACTCCGGATCGATCCGATCCGCTCGTACCACCCGTGCCGCTCGCACCGCTCTGACCGCCCTGTGCATCGCCGCGCTCGCGGCGACGGTCGGGGTCACCCATGCCGCGCCGCTGCGCTGGGCTGCCCAGAACGACGTGCTGACCCTGGATCCGCACTCTCAGAACCACAGCACGACCAACGCGATCTCGATGCACGCCTACGAGGGCCTGACGCGTTACGACCGCCAGTACCAGGTCGAGCCCTCGCTGGCCACCAAGTGGACGCAGGTCAGTCCGACGCAGGTCCGCTTCGAGCTGCGCAAGGGCGTCAAGTTCCACGACGGCTCGCCCTTCACCGCGGACGACGTCGTGTTCTCCTTCCATCGGATCAAGCAGCCGGTCGGCACCATGCATCCGTTCGTGGCCGGCGTCACCGACATCAAGAAGGTCGACAGCCACACCGTGGACGTGATCCTGGGCGCGCCCAACCCGATCCTGCTGCGCCAGTTCGTCGACTTCCGCATCATGAGCAAGACCTGGGCGGAGAAGAACAAGGCGACCAACCTGCCGGACTTCAAGGCCAAGGAAGAGACCTTCGCGACGCGCAACGCCAACGGCACCGGCCCGTACCGGATCACCGGCTGGCAGCCGGACCAGCGCATCACCATGGTCCAGAACAAGGAGTGGTGGGACGCGAAGAACGCGACCAACGTCGACGAGGTCGTCTACACGCCGATCAAGTCCGACCCGACGCGCGTCGCGGCACTGCTGTCGGGCGACGTGGACCTGCTGTCCGACATCCCGACGCAGGACGTGGGCCGGCTCAAGGCCGATCCGAAGCTCAGCGTCGCGGAGGGCAGCGAGACGCGCACGATCTTCATCGGCATGGACCAGGGCAGCGAGCAGCTCAAGGGCAGCAGCGTGACCGGCAAGAACCCGTTCAAGGACAAGCGCGTGCGCGAGGCGATGTCCCTGGCCATCGACCGCGAGGCGATCAAGCGCGCGACGATGCGCGGGCTGTCGGTGCCGGCCGGCATCATGGTCGCACCGGGCGTGAACGGCAACGCGCCGGACATCGACGTGCCGACCAAGGTCGACGCCGAACGCGCGAAGAAGCTGCTCGCCGAGGCCGGCTACCCGAACGGCTTCGACGTGCCGATGAACTGCCCCAACAACCGCTACGTCAACGACGAGGAGATCTGCCTCGCCGTGGTGTCGATGTGGAGCAAGGTCGGCATCAAGGCGCGGCTGCAGACCGAGTCCTTCAGCACCTTCAGCCCGAAGCTGCAGGCCTTCGAGTACCCGCTGTTCCTGTACGGCTGGGGCGTGCCGACGTATGACGCGCTGTACACGATGCAGTCGCTGGCGCGCACGCGCGCGGGCGGCGCGGACGGCAGCGGCAACTACTTCCGGCTGAGCGACGCGAAGCTGGACCAGATCATCGATGCGGCGAAGGTCGAGGGCGACGTGACCAAGCGCAACGCGCTGCTGAAGGAGGGCCTCGTGCGCATCCGCGACGAGGTCTTCTTCATCCCGCTTCACCACCAGGTGCGCCCATGGGCGATGAAGAAGAGCGTCACCACGCCGCATCGCTCCGACGACCGGCCGGAGGCGCGGTTCACGACGATCAAGTGAGGAAGGCCCGGCGGACCAACTCCGCCTGCTGCCACCGGTGGATCACCGGCGAAGCCGTGGCGCCCGCTGCGGTCACGGCGCGGGAGACCTCGCGCAGTCGGGCGCCGGTAGGCAGGAGCGCTTCCAGTTCATCGCGGACGAAGTGCCACGGTCCCTGGTTGCGCGTCTCTTCCTGCGTCCACACGATCTCCTCGACGAGCGGGTAGCGTTGCAGCACCGCCGCCAGCGCCTCGCGCGGGAACGGGTAGAGCTGCTCGACACGCACCAGCGCCGTCGCGCCGGCCATCGGATCGGCGAGCGAGCCCGCCATCGCCTGCCGCGCGCTCAGCAGGTCGTAGTGCACCTTGCCGCTGCTCAGCACGATGCGCCGCACGCCGCCGGCCTGCGCATCGTCGACGGTGTCGTCGTCCAGTACCGGTTCGAAGCCACGGGCCGCGAGCACGCCGATCGGCGTGTGGCTGCGCGGCTCCGCCAGCAGCACCGCCTTGGGCGTCATCACGATCAGCGGCTTGCGCACTGGATCCAACGCCTGACGCTGCAGAAGCGCCGCGTACTGACCCGACGTCGACGGCATCGCCACGCGCAGGTTGTCCGCGCCGCACAGCTGCAGGAGGCGTGCGAGGAAACCGTTCGAGTGCTCTGGCCCCACGCCCTCGTAGCCGTGCGGCAGCAGCACGGTCAGCGCGGAGGTGTCGCCCCACTTCTCCTCGCCGGAACTGAGGTACTGGTCGAGGTAGACCTGCGCCCCGTTGACGAAGTCGCCGAACTGCGCCTCCCACACGGTCATCACGTCGCGCGCCTGCACGCTGTGCCCGTACTCGAAACCGAGCACCGCCTCTTCCGCCAGCAGCGAGTTGACGACCTCCAGGCGCGCGCCTTCGGAGGCGAAGCGCGACAACGGCGTCCACGTCGAGGGTGCACCGATTCGAGGATCGCCACGCTTCTCTCCCTCACCTGCGACCGACAGGCTGCCTGTATCGACCTCGCGTCCCTGGTGATGCCACACCGCATGCCGATGCAGGAAAGTGCCGCGCTGCACGTCCAGGCCGGAGATCCGAACGCCCACGCCCGCACGCAGGACCTGCGCCCAGGCGAGCGTCTCCGCCGTGCACCAGTCGGCGGGACGGCGTGCGTCGTCGGCCATCCCGCGCCATCGGCTCGCTTGATCGCGCAGGAGATCGTGCGGCTCGAAACCTTCAGGCAGTTGCGCCAACGCTTCCAGGACATCGTGCAGATCGCCGATGGGCGCGCGCTTCTCCGAGGTCGGTGTCGCGTCATCCACCAGCGGCGCGGCGCTGTCGAGCGGTCGCGTCGGATCGAAGGCGTCCACCTCCGCGACGATGGCCGCGACGTCTTCAACGAGAAGCCGCTTGTCCGCCGTCAGACGTTCCGCATACAGCGCCGTCACGCCCGCCTTCGCCGGCATGCGTCGGTACAGCGCCGGACTGGTGAGCAGCGGCACGTCGTGCTCCGAGTGGCCCAGGCGCCGATAGCCGACCAGATCGATCACCACGTCGGTGCCGAAGCGCGCGCGGTAGTCGACCGCGAGCCGCGCCGCGCGCAGCACCGCCTCCGGATCGTCGGCATGCACGCGCAGCACCGGCGCGTCCACACCGCGCGTCGCATCGGTGCAATAGCGCGCCGAGGTCGCATCCATCGGATTCGGCTCCGTGAATCCCAGCTGGTTGTTGATGACGACGTGGATCACGCCGCCCACTTCGTAGCCCTGCTTCAGACCGAGCGCCAAGGTCTCCATCACCACGCCCTGCCCTGCGAAAGCGGCGTCGCCGTGCATCACCACGGCCATGCAGCGCTCCGGCCGGTCGCCCGCCGCGGAGCGCGCCGCGCGCGCCATGCCAACGACCACCGGGTAGACGCTCTGCAGGTGCGACGGGTTGCTCGCCAGGCGCAGGCGCACCGCGCCGTGCGCCGTCTGCACGCGCGAAGTGCCGCCCAGGTGATAGACGAGGTCGCGCTGCCGCTCCGGATGCGCCGGCGCGGGTTCGAAGTAGTCGATCAGCGCGTCGACGGGATGCCCCATCAGATTGGCCAGCACATTCACGCGGCCGCGATGCGGCATGCCCACCAGCACCTGGTCCACGCCCTGCGCCACCGCCGCTTCCAGCAGGGTGTCGAGCAGGGGGAGCAGCGCCTCGTTGCCTTCCAGCGAGAAGCGCTTGCCATGCGGGAAGCGCCTCGCCAGATGACGCTCCCAGCCTTCGACGCGCGCCAGCCGGCGTAGCAGCGCGCTCGCCGCGTCGGCGGACAGCGGCGCGTCGTCCGACTCGAAACGGGCGCTCCACCACGCGCGACGGGACTCGTCGCGCACGGCGCTCAGATCGAGCGTCAAGGATCCGCAGTAGAGCGCGCCCAATCGCCGATGCAGCGCTGCCGCCTCGGCGACGCCGAGGACCATGGTGCCGTCATCGGCCACCGCGTCATCGGGCCTCAGACCGAAACGAAGCAGGTTGAAGGCGTCGTCGGCGCCGGATTCGTCAAGCGCATCACCCAGCGGATCGAGCCGCGCATGGCGATGCCCGTGTTGACGGAACGCCTCGATCAGCGCGGCGATGCCGGGCCTCAGGCGCGCTGAAGAAGACGTGGAAGCGGCTGACGATGCGCTCGCGTCCGACGGATCGGTGTCGCGATCGAAGCGGCAGCGGAGCGCCCAGGCGTGGCGCCCGAACGAGGTGTTCACGGACATGTCGACTCCCTTGACGTTGACTGACTCGGCTCGGATGAGCCCTGCTCGTCACGCCTCGCGGGCGACCCCCGGCGCTCTGCGGCACCTGTGCCGATCCCTCGCGGCCTTCGCAGGCCGGCGATCGATCGACGGTCGGATCCTCCCGGGCTGCGCGACCTCCGGCTCTGCGGCCGGTCCTGTCTCCAGTCCCCTCCAACCTGAGCGACGGCGTGCGGCCGCCGCTCGCGGATTCAAGACGCGATCACCGCGCCTGCATGCGTCGCGCGCGCACCGCGTCCTCATGGCGCGAAGGCGCGCACGGCATCCTCATAGCGCGAAGGCGCGCACGGCGTCGTTGAGCTGATGCGCCTGCTCCTGCAGCGCACGCGCCGCGGCGGTGCTCTGCTCGACCATCGAGGCGTTCTTCTGCGTCGAGTCGTCCATCTGCACGACCGCCGCGTTGACCTGCTCGATGCCCGCGCTCTGCTCGCGGCTGGAGGCGCTGATCTCGGCCACGATGTGGCTCACGTGCCGGATGCTGCCCACGACCTGCTGCATGGTCTGGCCGGCCTGCTCGACCATGCGGCCGCCGGCCTCGACCTGCGACACCGAGTCGTCGATGAGCCGCTTGATCTCCTTGGCCGCCGTCGCGCTGCGCTGCGCCAGGCTGCGCACCTCCGACGCCACGACCGCGAAGCCGCGGCCCTGCTCGCCCGCGCGCGCCGCCTCGACCGCCGCGTTGAGCGCGAGGATGTTGGTCTGGAACGCGATGCCGTCGATGACGCCGATGATCTCGACGATGCGGCGCGAGGCCGCGGAGATCGACGTCATCGTCTCGACCACCTGCCCCACCACCTCGCCGCCCTGCGTGGCGATGCCCGATGCCGACGACGCGGAGCGGTCGGCCTCGCCGGCGTTGTCGGCGCTCATGCGCACCGACGCCGTCAGCTGTTCCATCGCCGAGGCCGTTTCCTCCAGCGCCGCCGCCTGCTGCTCGGTGCGCGCCGCCAGGTCCTGGTTGCCCTGCGCCACCTCCTGCGCCGCGTTGGCGATGGTGTCCGCGCCGGTGCGGACTTCGGTCACGATGCGGTGCAGGTTCTCGACCATGTTCTGCAGCGCGGACATCAGCCGCGCCACCTCGTCCTTGCCGTTGGCGCGGATGCGGTAGGTCAGGTCGCCGGCGGCGACGCGCTCGGCCAGCTCGATGGCGCCCTCGATCGGCTGCGTGATCGAGCGCGTGATGAAGAACGCGGTCGCCACGCCCATCAGCAGCGCCAGCGCCGACGCCACGATCATGTCGAGCTTGGCGCCTTGCGAGCGCTCGTTGGCCTCGGCCACGTCCGCCGCCATGCGGGCGGCCTGGAAGTCGACCATCTTGTCGATCAGCGCGTAGTAGCGCGCCTGCGGTCCGGCCAACTGGTCCTGGTAGATCGCCATCGCGCCGTCGCGGTCGCCCGCGGCCAGCAGCTCGAAGATCTTGCGCACCAGCGCGCCGTACTCCTTGCGCGCCGTCGACTGTTCGGCGAAGAGGGCCTTGCTCTCGTCGTCGGCCAGCATCTTCTCGAGCCGGGCGAGGTTGTCCGAGTTGGTCTGCCGGATCCCCGCGTACTCGTCCATGTACTTCTTGGTCGCCTCGGGCGTCGCCGCCAGCAGCAGCCGGCCGATGGTGATCGCGCCGCGGTCCCCCACGCTCTTGACCTGCGTGGTCAGCGCGATCAGCGCGTAGCGGTCCTCGACCACCCGCCCCATGGTCGCGTTGACCCCGTCGATCACGCGGATCCCCACCCCGAGGATCACCAGCAGCAGCACGAAGACGACCGCGAATGCCGCGGCAAGACGTGATCCGATCCGGACGTCGGCCAATTTCATTTGTTTGCGCTCCCTCACGACGAAATGTCTGTCTATGAAACCACCGCTTACATTTCAGGTCTATCGAGTTCAGCAATGCGAAAGTAGCAATCACGTTGTGAAATCAGTCGACCGTGAAGTCTTCAACGGATTGCGGGCGATACCGGTGTCACGCACGGTCGATTGGCAACCCGACGACGTCGCCAATCGCGCACCACGGGCGATATGCAACGCTTGACCACCCCCTGATGAGGGGGCATTCCCCGCGAAAGCGTGAACGGACGCACAACCGGACGGAGTACGGTGGGGGATACGCGAAATGGAAGAGGGAAACGGCGAACGGGCAAAGGCAGAAACGACAACGCCCCGCTAGGCGGGGCGTCGAGGGGGTGAAGCGGGGGAACGCGGGGTGACCGCTGCCGGTCGTCAGGCCAGCGCGAGGCGCTCCCGCGCCGCCTGGTATTCGCGACCGAAGCGCGCCACCAGCTCACCGGCGGGCAGCACCTCGCGGATCGCACCGATGCCCTGGCCGCTGCCCCAGACATCCTTCCAGGCCTTCGCACCTGTGCCGCCGAAGTTCATCTTCGTCGGATCGCTCTCGGGCAGGTTCTCCGGATCCAGGCCCGCCTTGACGATCGAGCCCTTCAGGTAGTTGCCGTGCACGCCGGTGAACAGGTTGCTGTAGACGATGTCGTCGCTGTTGCTCTCGACGATCATCTGCTTGTAGTCGTCGGAGGCGCGCGCTTCCTCGGTCGCGATGAAGGCCGAGCCGATGTAGGCGAGGTCCGCGCCCATCGCCCGCGCCGCGAGGATCGCGTCGCCGCTGGCCATCGAGCCCGACAGCGCCAGCGGGCCGTCGAACCACTCGCGGATCTCCTGGATCAGCGCGAAGGGACTCTTCACGCCGGCGTGGCCGCCCGCGCCCGCGGCGACGGCGATCAGGCCGTCGGCGCCCTTCTCGATCGCCTTCTTGGCGAACTTGTTGTTGATGATGTCGTGCAGCACGATGCCGCCCCAGCCGTGTACCGCGGCGTTGACGTCCTCGCGCGCGCCCAGCGAGGTGATCACGATGGGCACCTTGTACTTGGCGCACAGGGCCATGTCGTGGTCGAGCCGGTCGTTGCTCTTGTGCACGATCTGGTTGATCGCGAACGGCGCGGCCGGCGACTCCGGATGCGCGCGGTCATGCGCGGCCAGCGTCTCGGTGATCTCGGCGAGCCAGTCGTCGAGCAGCTCGGCCGGACGGGCGTTCAGCGACGGCATCGAGCCGACGATGCCAGCCTTGCATTGCGCGATCACCAGCTTGGGATTGCTGATGATGAACAGCGGCGAGCCGATGACCGGCAGACGCAGCTTGTTGAACAGCGGGGGAAGTGCCACCTCGTGTCTCCTCTTCGATGAATCTCGATGCGACGGGATCAGGACGCTCAGAACACGTCCGAACGCGTCAGAACGCGTCGACGGGCAGGGCCATCACGCTGTCCGCGCCGTTGACGACCGCGTCGCGCTGCGCGGCGCAGCGGGGCAGGATGTGCTCGGCGTAGAAGCGCGCGGTGACGATCTTGGCGTCCATGAAGGCGACGTCTTCACCGGCCGCCTTGAGCTCCTGCGCGGCGAGCAGCGAGCGCGCCAGCTGCCAGCCCGCCATCAGGTTGCCGCCGACCATCAGGTAAGGCACCGAGCCGGCGAAGGCCGCGTTCGGCTTGGCCTTGCCGTTGGCCGCGATGAAGTCGACGACCTCGACGAAGGCTGCGCGTGCCGCGGCCAGCTGCGTGCGCACCGCCAGCGCGTCGGCGCTGCCGTTGGCGGCCAGCGCGCCTTCGGTCTCCTCGACCTGCGCCGCGACACTGCGCGCGAACGCGCCGCCGTCGCGCACCGTCTTGCGGCCGACCAGGTCGTTGGCCTGGATCGCCGTCGTGCCTTCGTAGATCGGCAGGATGCGCGCGTCGCGGTAGTACTGCGCCGCTCCGGTCTCCTCGATGAAGCCCATGCCGCCGTGCACCTGCACGCCCAGCGAGGTCACCTCCAGGCTCATCTCGGTGCTGTAGCCCTTCACCAGCGGCACCATGAACTCGTAGAAGGCCTGCGCCTGCTGGCGGGTCTCGGCGTCCTCGTGGTGGTGGGCCATGTCGTAGGCCGCGGCGGCGTCGATCGCCATCGCGCGGCAACCTTCGACCAGCGCGCGCTGCGTCATCAGCATGCGACGCACGTCGGGGTGATGAATGATCGCCGCGGCGTCCTTCGACGAGCCGTCGACTGGACGCGACTGCACGCGGTCCTTCGCGTACTCGACCGCCTTCTGGTAGGCGCGGTCCGCCACCGCGATGCCCTGCACGCCGACGCCGAAGCGGGCCGCGTTCATCATGATGAACATGTATTCGAGGCCGCGGTTCTCCTCGCCGATCAGCGTACCGATGGCGCCGCCGTGATCGCCGAACTGCAGGACGGCCGTCGGGCTCGCCTTGATGCCGAGCTTGTGCTCGATGGACACGCAGTGCGCGTCGTTGCGCGCGCCCAGCGAGCCGTCGGCGTTGACCAGGAACTTGGACACCAGGAACAGGCTGATGCCCTTCACGCCTTCGGGCGCGCCCGGCACCCGCGCCAGCACCAGGTGGACGATGTTGTCCGCCATGTCGTGCTCGCCCCAGGTGATGAAGATCTTCGTGCCGAAGACCTTGTAGGTGCCGTCGCCCTGCGGCTCCGCGCGCGTGCGCACCATCGCGAGGTCCGAACCGGCCTGCGGCTCGGTCAGGTTCATGGTGCCGGTCCACTCGCCGGAGATCAGTTTCGGGATGAAGGTCTGCTTCTGCTCCTCGGAGCCCGCGACCAGCAGCGCCTCGATCGCGCCGTCGGTCAGCAGCGGGCACAGCGCGAAGCTGACGTTGGCCGCCTGCACGATCTCGCCGCAGGCCGCGCCGATGGTCTTGGGCAAGGCCTGACCCCCATACGCCTCCGGATGCTGCAGGCCCTGCCAGCCGCCCTCGGCGTACTGCTTGAACGCCGCCTTGAAGCCCGGCGTCGCGAAGACTTCGCCGTTCTTCCAATACGACGGATTCCTGTCGCCTTCGACGTTCAGCGGCGCGATCACGTCCTCGTTCAGCTTGGCCGATTCCTCGAGCACCGCCTGCGCGGTGTCCAGGCCGTGGTCGGCAAACGCGGGGATCTGCTCGGCCAGCGTCTGCAGGCCGGCCAGGGCCTGCATGTCGAACAGCATGTCCTTGATCGGGGCGCGGTAGGTCATGGGGGTTGTCTCCGGATGAAAAAAGGGCGCCGCGCGTCGTCGGCGGGCGCCCTTGGTCTTGTCGGCGACCGTTCGATGCGGTCGCGATGCTCAGCGATGGATTACAGCGCCTTGACCAGTTCAGGCACAGCCGTGAACAGGTCGGCTTCCAGGCCGTAGTCGGCCACCGAGAAGATCGGCGCTTCCGGATCCTTGTTGATCGCCACGATCACCTTGGAGTCCTTCATGCCGGCCAGATGCTGGATCGCGCCGGAGATGCCGGCGGCGATGTACAGCTGCGGCGCCACGATCTTGCCGGTCTGTCCGACCTGCCAGTCGTTGGGCGCATAGCCTGCGTCCACCGCAGCGCGCGAGGCGCCCAGCGCGGCGTTCAGCTTGTCGGCCAGGGGGGTCAGCACTTCGTTGAACTTGTCGCTGCTGCCCAGCGCGCGGCCGCCGGACACGATGATCTTGGCGGCGGTCAGTTCGGGGCGATCGCTCTTCGTGACCTCACGGCCGACGAAGCTGCTCTTGCCGCTGTCGGCCACGCCGGACAGCGATTCCACGGCGGCGCTGCCGCCTTCAGCCGCGGAGTCGAAGCCGGTCGTGCGCACGGTGATCACCTTGACGGCGTCGGTCGACTGCACGGTCGCGATCGCGTTGCCGGCGTAGATCGGGCGCTCGAAGGTGTCGGGGCCGACGACCTTGGTGATGTCGCTCACCTGGCCGACGTCCAGCAGCGCGGCAACGCGCGGCGCGACGTTCTTGCCGGCGGCGGTGGCCGGGAACAGGACGTGCGAGTAGTCCTTGGCGATGGCGATCACCTGGGCGGCGACGTTCTCGGCCAGGCCGTCGGCGAACTGCGCGCCGTCGGCGTGCAGGACCTTGGCGACGCCCGAGATCTTCGCGGCGGCCTGCGCGGCGGCGCCGGCGTTCGAGCCGGCGACCAGCACGTGCACGTCGCCGCCGATGGCGGCGGCGGCGGTGACGACGTGGTGCGTGGCGCCCTTGAGCGAGGCGTTGTCGTGTTCAGCGATGACGAGGATGGTCATGTCTTATCTCCGGATCTTGTTCTGAGGTTCAGATGACCTTCGCTTCGGTCTTCAGCTTCGTGACCAGCGTGGCCACGTCCGGCACCTTGATGCCGGCGCTGCGCTTGGGCGGCTCGGCCACCGACAGCGTGTTGATGCGCGGCGACACGTCCACGCCCAGGTCGGCGGGCTTGACCACGTCGAGCTGCTTCTTCTTCGCCTTCATGATGTTGGGCAGCGTCACGTAACGCGGCTCGTTCAGACGCAGGTCGGTCGTCACGACCGCGGGCAGCGTCAGGCTGACCGTCTCCAGGCCGCCGTCGACTTCACGCGTCACGTTGACCTTGCCGTCGGCGACTTCCACCTTCGACGCGAACGTGCCCTGCGGCAGGCCGGTCAGCGCGGCCAGCATCTGGCCGGTCTGGTTGCAATCGTCGTCGATGGCCTGCTTGCCCAGGATCACCAGCTGCGGCTGTTCCTTGTCGACCAGCGCCTTCAGCAGCTTGGCCACGGCCAGCGGCTGCAGTTCGAGGTCGGCGGGGGTCTCGACCAGGATCGCGCGGTCGGCGCCGATGGCCATCGCGGTGCGCAGGGTTTCCTGGCACTGCGTGACGCCGCAGGAGACGGCGATCACCTCGGTGACCACGCCCTTCTCCTTCAGGCGGACGGCTTCCTCGACGGCGATCTCGTCGAAGGGGTTCATCGACATCTTCACGTTGGCGATGTCCACGCCGGTCCCGTCACTCTTGACGCGCACCTTGACGTTGTAATCGACGACTCGTTTGACGGGGACCAATACCTTCATCGAAGCACTCCAAGCGGATTGACGTTAACGTTAATCAGATTCTATGGGAGCCCCGGGGCGCTCCCGTGTCTCCCAGCCGTCATGCACCCCTGCTCCCGTCCCGGGGATCCCGGAAATCCGCGAGCGTCTCCTCGGCGCCGGCTCGAAAATAAAACGAACGATCGTTCTATTCTAGCCATAGCGCCGCCGCTGCCAAGCGGTTCACGGCAGGAATGAGGGATTCCTCTAGACTGCGCTCCCGACACACCGCATCGCCCCTCCCCACGATCACGCCGCGAGTCCCGTGCCTCCCCTGCCCCCTCCCTCCAGCGCTCCCCAGAACTCCCCCGCGAGTGCGCTCGCAAGCCCCCCGGACACCCGCCCGCTCGTCCCCTGCATCGGGGTCTTCGATTCCGGCGTCGGCGGGCTGACCGTGCTGAAGGCATTGCGCGAGCAGTTGCCCGATGTGCCGCTCCATTACGTCGCGGACACGGCGCATGCGCCCTATGGGGACCGCAGCAGCGAGTACATCGTCGAGCGCAGCGTGCGCGTGGCCGAGCGCCTGCGCGAGGTCGGCGCACGGATGGCGGTGGTGGCCTGCAACACGGCGACGGCGCATGCGGTGCAGGCGATGCGCGAGCGCTGGCCGGATTGGCCGGTCGTGGGCATCGAGCCGGGCGTGAAGCCGGCCGTGGCCGCGACGCGCAATGGCCGCATCGGCGTGATGGCCACGACAGCGACGATCGCGAGCCGGCGTTTCGAGCAGCTCGTCGCCGCGCATGCGAGCGATGTCGAACTGATCAGCCAGCCCTGCCCCGGACTGGTCACGCTGATCGAGCGTGGCGATCTGCGCAGCGCCGAGCTCGGCGATCTGATCGAGCGCTTCTGTGCGCCGCTGCGGGAGCGCGGCGTCGACACGGTATTGCTCGGCTGCACCCACTATCCGCTGGTGCAGGCGCGCATCCAGGCCGCGCTCGGCGACGGCGTGCAGCTGCTCAACATCGAGGACGCCGTGGCGCGTCAGGCCCGGCGCGTGTGGGAGAGCCTCGGCCCGGTCGCGTCAGGGCCTGCGGCGATCGTGCTCGAAAGCACCGGCGACCCCGCGCCGCTGCAGCACCTGGCGCGCGAGGCGCTCGGCTGGCGCGACGTGACGGCGACACGCATCTCCGCCTGAATACGCCTCGACACGTCGGCGCCGAACTCAGATCAACGCGCGCGCGAGTCCTCGCGTCATGTCGACGCGTCTCAGCAGCCAATAACCCAGGACGAAGAACACGCCGGTCGCGAGGATGGCGAGCCGGTGGTTGCCCGCCGTCAGCACCGTGACCGCGCCGTAGGTCAGCGGACCGATGATGGCGGCGAGACGCGTGGCGAAGGTCCACAGGCCGAAGAACTCGGCCAGACGGTCATGAGGCGCGAGCGCGCCCGCCAGCGCACGGCCGCAGGACTGGCTGGAGCCCATGCACAGCCCCGCGATCACCGCGGCGATCCAGAACAGCCAGGCGCTCGTCGCCAGGAAGGCCAGCAGCGTCATGACCATCCAGCCGACCAGCGTGATCGCGAGCGCGGGCTGATGGCCGATGCGGTCCTCGTAGTACCCGAACAGGAACGCGCCGACGGCGGAGGCAATGTTCACAAGGAACACCAGCGTCATCGTCTGCGCCTGCGAGAAGCCGAGCGCCTGTTCAGCGTAGACCGCCGCGAGCGCGATGACGACGGCGATCCCGGCCTGATAGCTGGTCCCGCAGGCCAGCAGGCGCAGGAAATCGGGGTACGCGCGGGCGCGCTGCCAGGAGGTCCACAACTGGGAAAGACCTGACCCCATGCGCGCGGCGCGGCGCGTGGCGCAGGGATCGGCGCGCTCGCGCAGCAACAGGAAAGTCGGGAGCGCGGCGAGCAGGTACAGGCCGGCGGTGATCAGCATGGTGACGGGCACGAAGTGATCGGCAGAGTCGCCGCGCGCCTGCGCGCTCAGCACGTAACCCAGGCACAGACCGAGCGCGAGCATCCCGCCCAGATAACCGAAGGCCCATCCCCAACCCGACACGCGCCCGAGCGCATCGCGACGCGCGAGCTCCGGCAGAAACGCCGCGATCAGCGATTCGCCGTACGAGAAGAACACGTTGGAGATCACGACAGCCGCCGCCGCCCACCACAGCTGCTCGGCACCGAACACCGCCAGCGCGGCGGTCGACAGCACGCAGCCGAGCGTGCAGATGCCCAGCAGCTTCTTCTTCGCGCCATGCGCATCGGCCCACGCGCCCAGGCCCGGCATGGTCACCATCACCAGGAAGCTGGACACCGCGATCAGCACGGTCCAGAGCAGCGTGGCCGACGGCTGGCCCTTGGCGATGACGCCGACGAAGTACGCGTTGTAGACGGCGGTCAGGACGACGGTGGTGTAGCCCGAGTTGGCGAAGTCGTACATCGACCAGCCGAAGACTTCGCGCTTGCGAACGCCCGGGTTCAACAGTTCCTGCACAAACATGCCCATGCGCTGCGGTCTCTGGAAGCCGATCGCGTGGTGCCTCGAACGGGACTCGAACCCGTACGCCGGTTGAGGGCGGCGGATTTTAAGTCCGCTGTGTCTACCAATTTCACCATCGAGGCGCGACGACTCCGCATCGATTCCATGTCGGAGTGAGCGCGCATTATCACGGCGACCGACAAAGAAAAAAGGGAAGCCGGTGAGGCTTCCCTTTTGAGGATTTGGAGCGGGAAACGAGGCTCGAACTCGCGACCTCAACCTTGGCAAGGTTGCGCTCTACCAACTGAGCTATTCCCGCATCGCAGGACAGCGGAGTGATGAATCACCCCAACCGACCTTTGGTGTCGTTTGGAGCGGGAAACGAGGCTCGAACTCGCGACCTCAACCTTGGCAAGGTTGCGCTCTACCAACTGAGCTATTCCCGCAATGTCCATTCTTTGGAGGCGCGATCCGGAGTCGAACCGGACTGACCGGATTTGCAATCCGGGGCATAACCGCTTTGCTATCGCGCCCCAGAACCCTGGACGGGATTCTGTAGAAGCCGGATTTGGTTGTCCGACTTCGATAAAAAATGGAAGCCGGGGCTTCCATTCTTTTAAACCTGGAGCGGGAAACGAGGCTCGAACTCGCGACCTCAACCTTGGCAAGGTTGCGCTCTACCAACTGAGCTATTCCCGCAGGTCTTCAACACACTCCCTGCCTCAACTGCCGTGCAATCCTTGCGAATTGCTTTGTTGCTGCTGCACCGTTTGCGCTGAAGCCGAGAGTATAGAACGGTTTTTGACGCTCCCGCAAGAGTTCGGCGACTTCTTTATGAAGATCGCCCAAACGCCGCTTCCCCTGCGCGATCGCTCATCACGCTGAAACGAACAACGGCGCCCGAAGGCGCCGTTGTCATGGGGATTCGCGAACGAATCAGTGCTTCAGCGAATCGCCGGCATCCGGCTTCGGATCCGCGACCTTCTCGGCCGGCGTCGTCGTCGCGGCAGCGACCTCTTCCTCAGGCAGCGCCTGCGGGTAGGTCTCCAGCGCCACTTCGAGCACGCGGTCGATCCAGCGGACCGGCACGATCTCGAGCTGGTTCTTCACGTTCTCCGGAATGTCCTGCAGGTCCTTGACGTTCTCTTCCGGAATCATGACCGTCTTGATGCCGCCGCGATGCGCCGCCAGGAGCTTCTCCTTCAGGCCGCCGATCGCCGTGACCTCGCCGCGCAGCGTGATCTCGCCGGTCATCGCCACATCGGCCCGCACCGGGATCCCGGTCAGCGCCGACACGAAGGCCGTCGTCATCGCGATGCCCGCGCTCGGACCGTCCTTGGGCGTCGCGCCGTCAGGCACGTGCACGTGGATGTCGCGCTTCTCGAAGAGCTCGTCCTTGATGCCCAGGCGACGAGCCCGCGAACGCACCACCGTGCGCGCCGCCTCGACCGACTCCTTCATCACGTCGCCCAGCGAGCCGGTGCGGATGATGGTGCCCTTGCCCGGCATCGCGGTGGCTTCGATGGTCAGCAGATCGCCGCCCACTTCCGTCCACGCCAGGCCGACCACCTGACCGACCTGGTTCTTCTTCTCCGCACGACCGAAGTCGTACTTGCGAACGCCCAGGAACTCGTTGAGGTTGTCCTCGTTGACGACCACCTTGCCGTCGTAGGTCTTCAGCTGCAGACCCTTGACGACCTTGCGGCAGATCTTGGAGATCTCGCGCTCCAGCGACCGCACGCCGGCTTCCCGGGTGTAGTAGCGGATCACGCCGCGGATCGCGTCTTCCGTGACCTCGAGCTCCTCGTCCTTCACGCCGTTGTTGCCCCGTTGCTTGGGCAGCAGGTAGCGCTGGGCGATGTTGACCTTCTCGTCCTCGGTGTAACCCGACAGACGGATGACCTCCATCCGGTCCAGCAGCGCCGGCGGAATGTTCAGCGAGTTCGACGTCGCCACGAACATCACGTCGCTCAGGTCGTAGTCGACCTCGATGTAATGGTCGGCGAAGGTGTGGTTCTGCTCGGGGTCCAGCACCTCCAGCAGCGCCGACGACGGATCGCCGCGGAAGTCCATGCCCAGCTTGTCGATCTCGTCGAGCAGGAACAGCGGATTGCGCGTGCCGACCTTGCTCAGGCTCTGGATCACCTTGCCCGGCATGGAGCCGATGTAGGTGCGGCGGTGACCGCGGATCTCGGCCTCGTCGCGCACGCCGCCCAGCGCCATGCGGACGAACTTGCGGCCCGTGGCGCGCGCCACCGACTGCCCCAGCGAGGTCTTGCCCACGCCCGGAGGTCCGACCAGGCACAGGATGGGTGCCTTGACCTTGTCGACGCGCTGCTGCACCGCGAGGTACTCGAGGATGCGTTCCTTGACCTTGTCGAGGCCGTAGTGGTCCTCGTTCAGCACCGCCTCGGCGTTGGCCAGGTCGTGCTTGATCTTGGTCTTCTTCGCCCACGGCAGGTTGACCAGCGTGTCGATGTAGTTGCGCACGACGGTCGCTTCCGCGGACATCGGCGACATCAGCTTGAGCTTCTTGAGCTCGGACTCGGCCTTCTTGCGCGCTTCCTTCGGCATGCGAGCAGCCTGGATCTTCTTCTCCAGCTCCTCCATGTCGGCGCCTTCCTCGCCGTCGCCCAGCTCCTTCTGGATGGCCTTGACCTGCTCGTTCAGGTAGTACTCGCGCTGGGACTTCTCCATCTGGCGCTTGACGCGGCCGCGGATGCGCTTTTCCACCTGCAGGATGTCGACCTCGTGCTCCAGCAGGTCCAGCAGCTTCTCCAGCCGCTTGCCCACTTCGGACAGGTCCAGCACCGACTGCTTCGCGTCGAGCTTGAGCGGCAGGTGCGCGGCGATCGTGTCGGCCAGGCGACCGGCATCGTCGATGCCGGCGATGGACGTCAGGATCTCCGGCGGGATCTTCTTGTTCAGCTTGACGTACTGGTCGAACTGCTGCGTCACGGCGCGGCGCAGGGCTTCGACCTCGGGCTGGTCGTCGGCTTCGGGCGGAATGGGCACGACCTCGGCGGTGAAGTGCTCTTCACCGTCCTCGATCTTGCTCGTCGTCGCGCGTTGCAGGCCCTCGACCAGCACCTTCACCGTGCCGTCGGGCAGCTTCAGCATCTGCAGGATGCTGGAGACGCAACCCATCTCGAACATGTCGTCGGGCTTGGGTTCGTCCTTGCCGGCCGCCTTCTGCGCGACCAGCATGATCTGGCGCCCTGCTTCCATCGCCGCTTCCAAGGCCTTGATGGACTTGGGACGACCCACGAAGAGCGGGATCACCATGTGCGGGAACACGACCACGTCGCGCAGCGGGAGCAGCGGCAGCGTGATGGGTTCCGCGGGGAGGATCGGATGACCGGACATGAAAACCTCTCTTTCTCAAGCCCATCTAGGGCCCGAGCTACCAATTACAAGGTGCCGTTCAATAGCCTTTGAGCGATTGCTTTCCACGTGAAGTGATGGCAAGCGAATCGCCCGGGGTGTCCTCGCGACCTCAGGCGCTGGCCTTGGTTTCGCGATAGACCAGCAACGGCTTGGTGTCCTCGTCGATGTTGTGTTCGTCCAGCACGACCTTGGCGACGCTCTCCAGCGACGGCAGCTCGAACATGGTGTCGATCAGCGCGTGCTCGACGATCGAGCGCAGGCCGCGGGCCCCGGTCTTGCGGGCCAGCGCCTTGCGCGCGACGGCGCTCAGCGCCGACGGACGCACTTCCAGTTCGACGCCGTCCATCGAGAACAGCTGCTGGTACTGCTTGACCAGCGCATTGCGCGGCTCGGTCAGGATCTGCACCAGCGCGTCCTCGGTCAGCTCGCCCAGCGTGGCGATCACCGGCAGGCGGCCGACCAGTTCCGGGATCAGGCCGAACTTGATCAGGTCGCCGGGTTCGACTTCGCGGAACAGCTCGCCGACCTTCTTGTCGCTCTTGCTCTTGACGTCGGCGCTGAAGCCGATGCCCGAGCGCTCGGAGCGGTTCTGGATCAGTTTCTCCAGGCCGTCGAAGGCGCCGCCGCAGATGAACAGGATGTTGGTCGTGTCGATCTGCAGGAAGTCCTGGTTCGGATGCTTGCGGCCGCCCTGCGGGGGGACGGAGGCCATCGTGCCTTCGACCAGCTTCAGCAGCGCCTGCTGGACGCCCTCGCCCGACACGTCGCGCGTGATCGAGGGGTTGTCCGCCTTGCGGCTGATCTTGTCGATCTCGTCGATGTAGACGATGCCGCGCTGTGCGCGTTCGACGTCGTAATTGCAGTTCTGCAGCAGCTTCTGGATGATGTTCTCGACGTCCTCGCCAACATAGCCGGCCTCGGTCAGCGTCGTCGCATCGGCGATCACGAACGGGACGTTCAGGACGCGCGCCAGCGTCTGCGCGAGCAGCGTCTTGCCCGAACCGGTCGGTCCGATCAGCAGGATGTTGCTCTTGGACAGTTCGACGCCGTCCTTCGTGTCGGCCGCGTGGCGCAGCCGCTTGTAGTGGTTGTAGACCGCGACGGACAGGGTGCGCTTGGCGACGTCCTGGCCGATCACGTACTGGTCGAGCGTCGTCTTGATCTCGCTGGGGACGGGCAGGTCCGATTTGCTGGCACGTCCGCCGGTCGCCGCCTCGGCGGGGACCTCGTCGCGGATGATGTCGTTGCACAGCTCGATGCACTCGTCGCAGATGAACACCGACGGGCCCGCGATCAGCTTCTTGACCTCATGCTGGCTCTTGCCGCAGAAGGAGCAATACAAGACTTTTTCGCTGGAGTTGCCTTTTTTCTCGGCCATGGGAGTGCTGCTGGGGCTGCTGAAGGGCTGCGGGGAATACAGGCAAGTGCCTGCATTGATGATAGTTCAATTGCCGGCACCACCCTTGGGGGGATAAAAGCCCCTAAGAGTGGTCAGTTGGTGCGGTCAACGGGCGGTCAGTTGGCGTGCGGCGCCGACAGTTCGATCCGTACCGGTCAGAAGACTTCTCATGCTTGGGAAATCCCCTGCCCGACGCGTCGGCAAGGTTGGGCATTGAACCGGGACGGGGATCGAAGGCGCGACGGGGTCGGAGCCCGGAGAAAGGCAAGCGGCGCCCCACAGGGACGCCGCCGCACACCGGGAGTGGGCCCGGCCCCGGACCCGATCCGCGTCTCAGCGCTTCTCGATGACCTTGTCGATCAGGCCGTAGGTCGCCGACTCGGCCGCGGACATGAAGTAGTCGCGCTCGGTGTCGGCCTGGATCTTCTCCAGGCTCTGGCCGGTGCGCTCCGCCAGGATGCGGTTGAGCTGCTCGCGGGTCTTGAGGATCTCGCGGGCGTGGATCTCGATGTCCGTGGCCTGACCCTGCGCGCCGCCCAGCGGCTGGTGGATCATGATCTTGGAGTTCGGCAGCGCGAAGCGCTTGCCCTTCTCGCCCGCGGCCAGCAGGAAGGCACCCATGGACGCGGCCATGCCCATGCACAGCGTCGACACCGACGGCTTGATGAACTGCATGGTGTCGTAGATCGACATGCCGGCAGAGACGCTGCCACCCGGCGAGTTGATGTACAGCGAGATCTCCTTCTCGGGGTTCTCGCTCTCCAGGAACAGCAGCTGCGCGACCACCAGGTTGGCGACGGCATCGTTCACCGGGCCGACCAGGAAGACGATGCGCTCGCGCAGCAGGCGGCTGTAGATGTCGTAGGCGCGCTCGCCGCGGCCCGACTGTTCGATGACGATGGGCACCATGCCCAGGTTGCTGGTTTCAAGCGCGCTCATGAAATCCTCTGATGTGGTTCGAGATCACGACAAACCATTATGTCGTGCGCTCCATCCCCTGACCGTCCGAGGGTGGCCCCCTTCGGGGTGCCGCCTTTGCGACGGTAGCGCCGGGGAAAGAAAAAGGCGCCGGCCTTGCGGCCTGGCGCCTTACTTGGCGATGGAATTGCGGCGAATCAAGAGCAACGCCGAAAAACCCTGCGCCAGGACCGTGTGTCCGACGATCAGGCCGTGGCCATCAGCTCGTCGAACGGCAGCTGCTTGTCGGTGATCTTGGCCTTGCCCAGGATGAAGTCGGTCACGTTGTTCTCGATCACGACGGCTTCGACCTCGGCCATGCGCTCGCGGTCCGACAGGTACCAGCGCACGACTTCCGCCGGCTTCTCGTAGCTTTGCGAGATCTCTTCGATGTGGGCCTGCAGCTGCTCGGGCTTGGCCTGCAGGTTCTGCGAACGGACCAGCTCGGCGACCACCAGACCCAGGCGCACGCGCTTCTCGGCCTGGTCGTTGAACAGCTCGGCGGGGATCGGAGCCTTGTCGGCGTCCTTGATGCCGCGCTTCTTCAGGTCTTCGCGGGCGTTGGCGACCATGCGCTCGGCTTCACCGGCGATCAGCGACTTGGGCACGTCCAGCTCGGCCTTGCCGACCAGCGCGTCCATCGCGGCGCCCTTGTTCTTGGCCAGCACGCGGAACTTCACTTCGCGCTCGAGGTTCTTCTTGATGTCGGCGCGCAGGGCCTCGACCGTGCCTTCCTTGATGCCCAGGGCCTTGGCGAACGATTCGTTCACGTCGGGCAGGTGCTGGGCCTCGATCTTCTTGACCGTGACCAGGAAGTCGGCTTCCTTGCCGGCGACGTCCTTGCCGTGATAGTCCTCGGGGAAGGCGAGCGGGAAGGTCTTGGATTCGCCGGCCTTCATGCCGCGCACGGCCTTCTCGAAGGCTTCGAGCATCTGGCCTTCGCCCAGCAGGAACTGGAAGCCGTCGGCCTTGCCGCCGGCGAAGGGTTCGCCGTCGATCTTGCCTTCGAAGTCGATGGTGACGCGGTCGCCGTCGGCGGCCACATCCGCCGCGCCGCGCTGGGCGAACGAACGGCGCTGCTTGCGCAGGATCTCGACGGTCTTGTCGATGGCCTCTTCGGTGACCTCGGCGGCGACGCGCTCGATCTCGGCGTCGGCCAGATCGGCGATCTTGACTTCGGGGTAGACCTCGAAGGTCGCGTCGAAGGCCAGTTCGCCTTCAGCCGCCTCGTCCTTCTGGGCGATGCTGGGCATGCCGGCGACGCGCAGCTTGGCTTCGTTGGCGGCGGCGCTGAAGGCCTCGCCCAGCTTGTCGTTGACGACTTCGTACTGGACCTGCGCGCCGTAGCGCTGGGCCACGAAGGACATCGGCACCTTGCCGGGACGGAAGCCGTCGGCCTTGACCGTGCGGGCCAGCTTCTTCAGGCGGGACTCGACTTCGGAGTTGATGACAGTGGCCGCCAGCGTGAGCGTGATGCGGCGTTCGAGCTTTTCGAGAGTTTCGACGGTGACAGCCATAGTGGACTCGGAATCAGTTGAGAGTGTGGTGCGCGGGGCCGGACTCGAACCGGCACGCCCGTGAAGGCGTCAGGACCTAAACCTGGTGCGTCTACCAATTTCGCCACCCGCGCCGGGTGAACTGAGGTCGTCGCGTTCGCTGCGCGCTGTCGGCGCGCAGTCCGCTCGACGGCCCCCTGGTAATTCTTTGACGCGAAGGAGGAGCCCAGGCCCCTGCCCTCCGCGATCCGGAAAACCGGCGATTGTAATCAAGGAATCGACGCTTTCCGACGCACCCCCGCCCGTCCCGGGCGGGGGAAACCCCTGCGGGGGTGCTTGCGTCGTCAGCGGGCGATCAGTGCCGGCTCAGTGCGTGGACGGCGCGATGCCCGCGTCCTTGTCCCGTTCGACGCGGAACCAGGCCGCATACATCGCCGGCAGCGCCAGCAGCGTCAGCACGGTGGCCACGATCAGGCCGCCCATGATGGCCACGGCCATCGGGCCCCAGAACACGCTGCGCGACAGCGGCACCATCGCCAGCACGGCCGCCGCGGCGGTCAGCGCGATCGGGCGCAGACGACGCACGGCGGATTCGACGATGGCCTGCGCCGGCGGCACGCCGCGGCTGCGGTCCTGCTCGATCTGGTCGATCAGGATGACGGAGTTCCGCTGGATCATGCCCATCAGCGCGATCACGCCCAGCAGCGCGACGAAACCGAACGGCCGGTTCAGCAGCAGCAGCGCCGCGGACACGCCCGCGATGCCGAGGAAGCCGGTCAGGAAGGCCAGCATGGCGCGCGAGAAGCTGTGCAGCTGCAGCATCAGCAGCGTGAAGGTGATGAACAGCATGATGGGCACGCCGGCCGCGATCGAGCCGGTGCCCTTGCTGCTTTCCTCCACCGCGCCGGCGATCGAGATCGAATAGCCGGGCGGCATCTCCTTCTGCATCGCGTCGAGCGCGGGCCAGAGCTGCGTGGTCACGGTCGCGCCCTGCAGGCCCTCGATGACGTCGCCCTGCACGGTGATCGCGAACTGGCGGCTCTCGCGGTGCATCACGCCCGGCTCCCAGGTGAACTGGGGCTTGGCGATCTGCGTCAGCGGCACCGAGCGGCCCGAGGCCGTCGGCACGTAGGCGTTGGCAAGTTCGGACAGCGTGTCGCGCTCCTGCACCGGCTGGCGCAGGACGATGTCGATCAAGCGGTCGGCCTCGCGGTACTGCGCCACCGTCGTGCCGGTCACGAGGATGCGCGCTGCCTGCGCGATGCTCTGGCTGGTAACGCCGAGCGCGCGCGCCTTGTCCTGGTCGACCTGCAGGCGCAGGACCTTGATGGCCTCGTTCCAGTTGTCGTTGACGCCCACCATGTTGGGGTTGGCGCGCATCTGCTCCTTGGCGCGGTCGGCGTAGATCCGCAGCTGCGCGGGATCGTCGCCGGCGATGCGGAACTGCACCGGATACGGCACCGGCGGCCCGTTGGGCAGCAGCTTCACGCGGCCGCGCACCTCGGAGAACTCCTGCGCCAGGATCTGCGGCAGCTTGTGGCGCAAGGTCTCGCGGTCGGCCAGCGACTTCGGCAGGATGATGGCCTGGCTGACGTTGGTGTTGGGCAGGATCTGGTCCAGCGGCAGGTAGAAGCGCGGCACGCCCGAGCCCACCCAGGTCGCGATGCTGCCGACCAGCGGCTCCTTGGCCATGCGGGCCTCGAAGCGCTTGGCGATGACGTTGCTCTCCTCGATCGTGGCGCCCTCGGGCAGCCACAGGTCGACGAGGATCTCCGGCCGGCTCGAGTCCGGGAAGAACTGCTGCTGCACCTTGCCCATGCCGGCCAGGCCGAGCACGAACACCAGGATGGTCAGGCCGATGGTCTTCCAGCGGTTGTACACACACCAGGCGACCCAGCGACGGAAGCGGTTGTAGAACGGTGTGTCGAAGACTTCATGTGCTTCGCCCTCGTGACCGGCGCGGGTCTTCAGCAGCAGTGCGCCCAGGTAGGGCACGAAGTAGACCGACACGAGCCACGAGATCACCAGCGCCGCCGCGGTCACCGCGAAGATGGCGTAGGTGTACTCGCCGACGGTGGACTTCGCCAGGCCGATCGGCAGGAAGCCGACCGCGGTGATCAGCGTGCCGGTCAGCATCGGCTTGGCGGTGGCGTCGTAGGCGTACGTCGCCGCGTGCATCTTGTCGTAGCCCTCTTCGAGCTTGCGCACCATCATCTCGACGGCAATGATGGCGTCGTCGACGAGCAGGCCCAGCGCGATGATCAGCGACCCCAGCGAGATCTTGTGCAGCCCCACGCCGGCGTAGAGCATCACGACGAAGGTGATCGCCAGCACCAGCGGGATGGTGATGCCCACGACCAGGCCCGGCCACACGTCGATGCGCAGCGGCTTGGTGTGCAGGCCCAGCGCGATGAAGCTCACGCCCAGCACCACGACGACGGCCTCGATCAGCACGTGCACGAACTCGCCCACCGAGCTCTTCACGGCGCTGGGCTGGTCCTGGATCTGCTGCAGCGAGATGCCGGCCGGCAGCTGCTGCTGCAGCCGCTTGACGCTGACCTGCAGCGCCTTGCCCAGCGCGATGATGTCGCCGCCCTTGCCCATCGACACGCCCAGCGCGACGACCTGCTTGCCGTTGTAGCGGACCATGGTCGTGGCCGGATCGACGTAGCCGCGGCGGACCTTGGCGATGTCGCCCAGGCGGATGCTGCTGGCCACGCCGGTCTGCGTGTTGGTGCCGCGGATCGGGAATTCGCTCAGCGCCTGGACCGAGTTGAGCTGGCCCTCGATGCGGATCTGCACGTTGGCGCTGCCGGCGTTCATCGTGCCGGCGCTCTCGACCGCGTTCTGCGCGTTGAGCTGCGAGACGACCTGGTTGAAGTCCAGGCCCAGTTCGGCGAGCCGCTTCTGGGAGATCTCGATGAAGAGCTTCTCGGCCTGGACGCCGAAGAGATCGACCTTGGCCACGTCCTGCACGCGCAGCAGTTCGGAGCGCACGGCCTCGGCCTGCTGGCGCAGTTCCTCGATGGAGAAGCCGCCGTCGGACGACAGCGCGAAGATCGAGCCGTAGACGTCGCCGAATTCATCGTTGAAGAACGGTCCCAGCACGCCCTGCGGCAGCGTGGCGCGCAGGTCGCCGATCTTCTTGCGGACCGTGTACCAGAGCTGCGGCACCTCGCCCGGCGCGGTGTTGTCCTTCACCTGGAAGATGGTGAGCGACTCCCCCGGCTTGGTGTAGCTTCGGATCTTGTCGGCGTGCGGCACCTCCTGCAGGGTGCGTTCGATCTTGTCGGTGACCTGCTCGGCCATCTGCTGCGGCGTCGCGCCCGGCCAGTAGGCCTGCACGACCATCGCGCGGAAGGTGAACGGCGGATCCTCGTCCTGACCCAGTTGGAAGTAGGCGGCGAAGCCCAGCACCATCAGCACCACCATCAGGTAGCGCGTCAGCGGGGCATGCTCCAGCGCCCAGCGCGAGAGGTTGAAACCGGCGCGGCTCGGGTTGCTCATTCAGGGCTCCCGGGACTCAACGCGAAGCGGTGGGAGCCGGCGCGGGCGCGGTGCCCGGGGTCGGCGTGCCCGGCGGGACGAAGCGCTTGACCTTCTGCCCCGGCGTCAGCACGTGGCCGCCGGCGGTCACGACCTCCATGCCGGGCGACAGGCCCTGCACGACCAGCTCGTTGCCTTCGGCGCCGACGACGGTCACCGCCTGCGGACTCACCGCCATCGTCTTCGGATCGAGCAGCAGCACGGCGCTCTTGCCCTGCGATTCCATCACCGCGCTCAGCGGCAGCTTGATCGCGTTGTCCGACGGCGCGCCCGTCAGCACGACCGTCGCGGTCTGGCCGAGGTGCACGTTCTGGCTGTTGAGCTCGGCCTTCACCAGGAAGGTCCGCGTCACCGGGTCGGCGGCGGCGGCCAGCTCGCGCAGCTTGATCGGCTGCGCCTCGGCCTTGGTGTCGGTCCAAAGGCGGACCTTCAGGCCGTCCGGGCGGGCCGCGGCGGCGCGCACCAGGGCGACCTGGTCTTCGGACACGGAGAACACGATGTCCCGCGGCCCGTCGTTGGCCACGCGCACGACCGGCGTGCCGGCGGCCACGACCATGCCGGGTTCCGCGTCGATGCCGGTCACGACGCCCGCCGCGTCGGCGATCAGGCTCGAATACTGCGCCTGGTTGCGCTGGACGTCGGACTGGGCGCGCGCCGATTCGAACTGCGCCTGCGCGGCCTTGAAGGCGGCGTCGCGCCGGTCGAGTTCGGCCGCGCTGATGAAGCCCTGGCGATGCAGGTCGATGTAGCGCCGGTAGTCGGCGCCGAGCTGGTCGCGGTTGACGCGCGCCGCCAGCACGGTGGACTTGGCGGCCTCCTGGGCGAGCACCAGATCGGAGCTGTCGATGCGCGCCAGCACCTGCCCGGGCTTCACCACCGATCCGAGGTCCACCTTGCGTTCCAGGATCTTGCCCGCGACGCGGAAGGACAGGCGCGACTCGACGCGGGCCCGCACTTCAGCGGCGAACTCGCGCTGCAGGCCGGCCGATTGCGGCGTCAGCACCAGCGTGCGCACATAGCGCTCCGGCTCGGGCGGCGGCGCCTGCTTGCCGCAGGCAGCCAGCACGACCACGGCGGCCGTCGCGGCGGTCGCCGCCAGCCACTTCGACACGCGTCCCCAGGAACCGGCGAAGGCGGATTCGGACACGGCGCCGGGCGTACCGGCGGACAGGGACACTAGAGACCGTTGGGGCATGGACACCTCGACAAAGCCACGACGCCCGGCCTTGGGCATCGGAGTAACTGACTGACCGGTCAGTAATGTATTCAGCGTGTCCGAACGTGTCAAACCGACGGCGTACGGTTCACCGGGGTACTGCTCGTGGTTTGCGGGGAGTGATGCCCGTCGTAAACCGCCGGGGGTTCGGGACATCAGGTTGACGCAAACGGCACCGCCCGCTCAGCGGAGAATGCCGCCCGTGAGCATAGAGCACTACGAAAACTTTCCTGTCGCTTCCTGGCTGAGCCCGCCGGCGCTGCGTCCCGCGATCATGGCGATCTACCACTTCGCGCGGACCGCCGACGACCTGGCCGATGAAGGCGACGCGACGCCCGCGCAGCGGCTGCGCGACCTGGCCGACTACCGGGCCGACCTGCGCGCCGTCGCCGCGGGTCAGGCGCCGTCGCCGCGCTGGGCGGCGCGCGTCTTCGCGCCGCTGGGGCGCATCCTCGTCGAGTACCGCCTGCCGGTGCCACTGCTGGAGGATCTCCTCGATGCCTTCGAGCAGGACCTCGTGAAGACCGACTACGCCACCCGCACGGAGCTGCTCGACTACTGCCGCCGCTCGGCCAACCCGGTCGGACGCCTGCTGCTGCACCTGTACGACATCGCCGACGCCGAGTCGCTGCGGCGTTCGGACGCGATCTGCTCGGCGCTGCAGCTGATCAACTTCTGGCAGGACTTCACCGTCGACGGCCCGCGCGGCCGCATCTACGCGCCGCTGGAGGACCGCCGGCGTCACGGCGTCGAGGGACAGGACCTGCTGTCGCTGCACGACAGTCAGGCCGCCCGGGCGCTGATCGCGGAACTCTGCGACTGGGCCCGCGACCTGATGGCCGAAGGCGCGCCGCTGGCCCGCCGGATTCCGGGCCGGGCCGGTTGGGAGCTCCGCTTGGTGGTACAAGGCGGCCTCCGTATCCTCGACAAACTGGCGTCGAACCGTTTCGATGCCCTGCTGCGACGGCCGGCGATCAGCGCCGCCGACGCGCCGCTGCTGCTGTGGCGCGCCGTGACGATGCCGACGGACCGAACGAACCCACGCCGCGAAGGGACGGCGCGATGAGCACCAATACTGACAAGACCGCCGACAAGGCCTCCGACAAGACCTCGGACAAGGCGACCGCCGCCGGCGCTTCCACGCCCGAGCAGTACGTCCAGCAGAAAGCCGCCGCGAGCGGCTCCAGCTTCTATTACGCCTTCCTCTTCCTGCCGCCGCCGCGCCGCGCCGCGATCACGGCCTTCTACGCGTTCTGCCGCGAGGTCGACGACGTCGTCGACGAGGTGTCCGATCCGGGCGTCGCCGCGACCAAGCTGGCCTGGTGGCGCAAGGAAGCGATGAGCGCCTTCAACGGCCAGCCCTCGCATCCGGCGATGAAGGCGCTGATGCCGCACGTCAAGGACTACGACATCCGCCTGGAACACCTGCTGGCCGTCATCGACGGCTGCCAGATGGACCTGGAGCAGACGCGCTACCTCGACTACCCCGGCCTGCAGCGTTATTGCCACCTGGTGGCGGGCGTCGTGGGCGAAGTGGCCTCGGGCATCTTCGGCCGCACCGATCCGCAGACCATCGCGTACGCCCACAAGCTGGGCCAGGCGATGCAGCTCACCAACATCATCCGCGACGTCGGCGACGACGCGCGACGCGGCCGCATCTACCTGCCGGTCAGCGAGCTGCAGCAGTTCGACGTGAAGGCGCACGAGATCCTCAAGCGCGACGCGCCGTGGGGCTACAGCGACCGCTTCACCGCGCTGATGAAGTTCCAGGCGCAGCGCGCTCACGCGCTGTACGACGAGGCCGTCGCGCTGCTGTCCGACACCGATCGCAAGGCGCAGAAGCCGGGGCTCATGATGGCCAACATCTACCGCACGCTGCTGCGCGAGATCGAGGCCGAGAACTTCCAGGTCCTGCACCAGCGCATCGCGTTGACGCCGCTGCGCAAGCTGTGGATCGCGATGAAGACGAACTGGCGCGGGCGCTGACGTGACGCGGCTGGCCGTCATCGGCGGCGGCTGGGCGGGGCTCGCCGCGGCCGTCGAAGCCGTGTCGCTGGGCGCCTCGGTCACGCTGTTCGAGATGGCGCCGACGCTCGGCGGGCGGGCACGCAGCCTGGAAGGCACCGGGCCGGCGCTCGACAACGGTCAGCACATCCTGATCGGCGCCTACAAGGACACGCTCGCGCTGATGCGGCGCGTCGGCGGCGATCCGGACTCGGACCTGCTGCGCATGCCGCTGCGGCTGCGTTATCCCGATCGCGAGACGCTTCGACTCCCGCCGGGGCCGCCCACCCTCGCCTTCCTGCGCGGCGTGCTGACCTGCACGGCCTGGTCGTTGCAGGACCGACTGAGATTCCTGGCCACGAGCAGCCTGTGGACGCTGCGCGGCTTCCGCTGCGATCCTGCGCTGACGGTCGCTCAACTCTGCGGCGGACTTCCGCGCGCCGTCCGCGACGACCTGATCGATCCGCTGTGCGTCGCCGCGCTGAACACGCCGTCCACGCAGGCCAGCGCGCAGGTCTTCCTGAGGGTGCTCAAGGACGCGCTGTTCAGCGGTCGGGGCAGCGCGGACCTGCTGCTGCCGCGACGCGGGCTAAGCGCGCTGCTCCCGACGCCGGCACGCGCGTGGCTGCTGTCGCGCGGCGCGGAACTCCGCACGCAGCGCGTGCAGCGACTGGAGGCACAGGGGCGGCAGTGGAAGGTCGACGGCGAAGTCTTCGACGCCATCGTCGTGGCCTGCACGTCGGTCGAAGCTTCCCGGCTCACGCGCGATCTGGCGCCGCATTGGAGTGCCGCCGCCGGCGCGTTCGAGTTCCAGCCCATCGTCACCATCTATCTGGAGAGCGCCGGATCGGCGTTGCCGGCGCCGATGGTTGCCCTTCGCGAATCGGCGACCGAGCCGGCGCAGTTCGCCTTCGACCTCGGCCAGCTCGGTCAGCATCCGGGCCTGTTCAGCCTGGTCGTCAGCGGCGCCGCGCCCTGGGTCGCGCAGGGACTGGATGCCACCGGCGCGGCAGCGCTGGCGCAGGCCCAGCGCCACTTCCAATGGGCGACGCGGCCGAAGATCGTCCGCGTGCTGAGCGAAAAGCGCGCGACCTTCGCCTGCACGCCCGGACTGAATCGCCCTGACGCATCGATCGGACCGGGCATCTGGGCCGCCGGCGACTACCTCGCCGGGCCTTATCCGGCCACGCTCGAAGGCGCCGTGCAAAGCGGGCTGTCCGCGGCCCGTTCCGCAATGCGGCAGCCTGTCGGCGCGACGTCCTCCTGACGCCCCTATCGACCCGATCGGCGCACCGCTGATGGGCAAAAACGACGGATTGCGCCCACTAGGGGCCGCTCTCGGTTTCGCCATGCAAAACCCGTGAGAAATCCTTCACAATCGTCCGCCATGAAGTCCAAGGAGCTGCAGACCCCCGCCATCCAGGTCCTCGAGCGCACATTCGCGTTGCTGGACGTCCTGGCCCAGCATCAGGATCCCGTGTCCTTGAAGCTCATCAGCGAGACCACGGGCCTGCATCCCTCGACCGCCCACCGCATCCTGAACGACCTGACCCTGGGACGTTTCGTGGATCGTCCCGAGGCCGGCAGCTACCGGCTGGGCATGCGGCTCCTGGAACTGGGCAACCTGGTGAAGGCCCGCCTGGACGTCCGCGAGGCCGCCATCGGCCCGATGCGCGAGCTCCACAAGCTGACCCATCAGCCGGTCAACCTCTCGGTCCGGCAAGGCGACGAGATCGTCTACATCGAGCGCACCTACTCCGAGCGCAGCGGCATGCAGGTCGTGCGCGCGGTCGGCGGCCGGGCGCCGCTGCACCTGACCTCGGTCGGCAAGCTCTTCCTGGCCAGCGACGACCCTCAGCGCGTGCGCGCCTACGCGACGCGCACGGGGCTCTCCGGCCACACGCGCAACAGCCTGACCGAGATCACCCTGCTCGAACGCGAGATGGCGCTGGTCCGCCAGCGCGGCGTCGCTCGCGACGACGAGGAACTCGAACTGGGCGTGCGCTGCATGGCTGCCGGCATCTACGACGACCAGGGCAAGCTGGTGGCGGGGCTGTCGATCTCGGCACCCGCGGACCGGCTGGAAGAAGGCTGGTTGCCTCGCCTGAAGGAAACGGCGACGCGGATCTCGGCGTCCCTCGGCTTCCGAGGCTGAACACCCAGCTGCACGTACGGCCCGAAAGCACGGGCCGGAAAGCATGGCCGGAAACGACGAAGCGGGCGCAAGGCCCGCTTCTTTCATTCCGGAGTCGCCGACGCCTACTTGGCGGAAATCACCGGCGTCAGCGCTGTCGCGCTGACGGTCGCCGGGGTGGCGACGGCCGCCAACGGCGACGCGGCGCCGGTCAGCCACTTGCGCACGCGTTCGGCGTCGCCGATGCGCGAGTACTTCCCGGCGGAATCCAGGAACACCATGATCAGCTTGCGACCGGCGAGCTGCGCCTGCATCACCAGGCACTGGCCGGCCTCGTTGATGAAGCCGGTCTTCTGCAGACCGATGTCCCAGTCGCCCTTGCGGACCAGGCCGTTGGTCGTGCCGAAGCGGACCTGCTTGCGGCCCAGCGCGACGGTGTATTCGGACGAGGTCGACAGCTCGCGGATCAGCGGGAACGCATGTGCCGTCTTCACCAGCTTGGCGAGGTCGGCGGCGCTGGACTGGTTGCGGCTGGACAGGCCGGTCGGCTCGACGTAATGCGTGTCCATCATGCCCAGCATGTGGGCCTTGGCGTTCATCGCCGCGACGAAGGTTTCCAGACCGCCCGGGTAGTTGCGACCGAGCGCATGCGCCGCGCGGTTCTCCGAGGACATCAGCGCCAGGTGCAGCAGTTCGCCGCGGGTCAGCGTGGTGCCGACGGCCAGACGGGAACCGGTGAACTTCTCGGTGTCCTTGTCGTCGTCGGTGATCTCGATCTTGTCGTCCAGCGACTGGTTCGCCTCGACGACCAGCAGCGCGGTCATCAGCTTGGTGATGGACGCGATCGGCAGCACCGCCGACGGGTTCTTCGAGAACAGGACCTCGTTGGTGTCCTGGTCGACGACGTAGGCGACGCTGGATTTCAGGTCGAGGGGATCTTCGGTGTCGTGCAGGCCGTACATCGTCCCGAAGGACGGTTTGGACGGGACGACTTCCCGGGCCGGGGCCGCCGCGCGGGCAGCCACCTTGCGTGGCGAGCGCGGGGCCGGCTTGGCCTGCCGCACGCTCTTCACCTTGGCTTTGGAGGACGACGAGGTGGCCGCCTGCGCCGATTGGATCGGCGCGAGACTGGCGGTCAAGCCCGTCAGCAACATGACGCCGCTGAGCGCGGCACCAGACAGCAATGTCGCAATGGTCTTCAATCCAGTCCCCAGGTCAGTGGGCGCGAGTGTAGGGGATCGCTGAAAGACCGGCAAGATCAATGACTTAACGCAGGCTCTTAAAGTACCTGAATCCGTGCCATCCGACGCGGCCGAGAGCTCCGCGTGCGCTGTCCTGTCAACCTTGGGCGGCGACCCGCTCCGTCTTGCTCTGCAACTTGTTCAGAGCGCTCAAATATGCTTTGGCGGACGCGACCACGATATCGGGATCTGCCCCCACGCCGTTCACCACGCGCCCCGCATGTTGCAGGCGCACCGTGACTTCGCCTTGCGATTCTGTGCTGCCGCCGGTGATCGCACTGACCGAATACAGCAGCATTTCCGCCCCACTTTGGACCTTGCTCTCGATCGCCTTGAGCACCGCGTCCACCGGACCGTTGCCGTCGCTCTCGGTGCGATGTTCGGTTTCGCCCTCGGCGAAGACCACCTGCGCCTGGGGCCGCTCACCGGTTTCGGAGCGCTGCGCGAGCGCGACCAGCCGGAAGTGCTCCTGGACCTGGGTGACCGACTCGTCCATCACCAGCGCGATGATGTCCTCGTCGAAGATCTCCGACTTGCGGTCGGCGAGGTCCTTGAAGCGGACGAACGCAGCGTTGATCTCCGCCTCCGACTCCAGCACCACGCCCAGCTCCTGCAGCCGCTGCTTGAACGCGTTGCGTCCCGACAGCTTGCCCAGCACGATCTTGTTGGCGCTCCAGCCGACGTCCTCGGCGCGCATGATCTCGTAGGTGTCGCGGGCCTTCAGCACGCCGTCCTGGTGGATGCCGGAGGCGTGCGCGAAGGCGTTGGCCCCGACCACCGCCTTGTTCGGCTGGATCACGAAGCCGGTGGTCTGCGAGACCAGCTTGGAGGCCGGGACGATCTGGGACGGGTCCACCCGGACATCCAGTCCGAAGTAGTCGCGGCGGGTCTTCACCGCCATCACGACTTCCTCCAGCGAGCAATTGCCGGCACGTTCGCCCAGGCCGTTGATGGTGCACTCGACCTGGCGGGCACCGCCGATCTTCACGCCGGCCAGCGAATTGGCCACCGCCATGCCCAGGTCGTTGTGGCAGTGGACGCTCCAGATCGCCTGGTCGGAGTTCGGAACGCGCTCGCGCAGCGTCTTGATGAACTGGCCGTAGAGCTCCGGGATCGCGTAGCCGACGGTGTCGGGGATGTTGATCGTGCGTGCGCCTTCGCGGATCACCGCCTCGACGACGCGGGCCAGGAACTCCGGATCGGAGCGGTAGCCATCCTCCGGCGAGAACTCGATGTCGTCGGTCAGGTTGCGACCGAAGCGCACGGCCTGGATCGCCTGCTCCAGCACCTGTTCGCGGGTCATGCGCAGCTTCTTCTCCATGTGGAGTTCGCTGGTCGCGATGAAGGTGTGGATGCGCGCGCGCGCCGCGCCCTTGAGCGCCTCGGCGGCGCGGGCGATGTCGCGGTCGTTCGCGCGGGCCAGCGAGCAGACCGTGCTGTCGCGGATGACGTCGGCGATCGCCTTGACCGCCTCGAAGTCGCCCTGGCTCGCCGCCGCGAAGCCGGCCTCGATCACGTCCACCTTCAACCGCTCCAGCTGCCGCGCGATGCGCAGCTTCTCGTCCTTGGTCATGGACGCGCCGGGCGATTGCTCACCGTCGCGCAGGGTGGTGTCGAAGATGATCAGGTGGTCGGACATGGGAGGCTTCCTTGCGGTGGCGGGCCGAGGGCCGAGGGCCGGAGAATGGCCCGCTCGGTGAGTTTAGGCGGCGATGCGGTCGGCCAGCTTCAGCACGCCGCGCTGCGACGCACGACGCAGGCCGGAGACGATCGCCTTCAGCGACGCCGAGGCGATGTTGCCGTCCATGCCGACGCCGAACATCGTGGCCTCGCCGACGCGCAGCTCCAGATAGGCCACCGCCTGCGCGTCGGCGCCGCTGCCCATCGCGTGCTCGTGGTAGTCCAGCACCCGCACCTGGGTCTTCAGCAGCTTGTTCAGCCCCTCGACGAAGGCGTCGATCGGTCCCTTGCCCTGCCCGTCGATCTTGACCATGCGCACGCACAGGTCGGCCTGCGCTTGCACACGGGTCTGGCCGTCCTCGGCGGTGCCGATCTGCGGATGCAGCGACGGCGCCTGCTTCACGCCGTACTCACGGTCGAAGATGCGCCACAGGTCGGCCGCCCCGAGTTCCTTGCCGTTCGTGTCCATCACGCCCTGGACGATCTGGCTGAACTCGATCTGCAGGCGACGCGGCAGCTCGATGCCGTATTCCGCTTCGAGCAGGTACGAGATGCCACCCTTGCCCGACTGGCTGTTGACGCGGATCACCGCCTCGTAGCTGCGACCCAGATCCTTCGGGTCGACCGGCAGGTAGGGGATCTCCCAGATGTCGCCTTCCTTGCGCGCGGCGAAGGCCTTCTTGATCGCGTCCTGGTGTGAGCCCGAGAACGAGGTGTAGACCAACTCGCCGACGTACGGATGGCGCGGATGCACCGGCAACTGGTTGCAGTGCTCGACGCAGCGGCGGATCTCGTCGATGTCGGAGAAGTCCAGCTCCGGATGCACGCCCTGCGTGTACAGGTTGAGCGCGACGTTCACCAGGTCCAGGTTGCCGGTGCGCTCGCCGTTGCCGAAGAGGCAGCCTTCGAGGCGGTCCGCGCCGGCCATGATCGACAGCTCGGCGGCGGCCGTGCCGGTACCCCGGTCGTTGTGCGGATGCACCGACAGCACGATGCAGTCACGCTGTGCGACGTTGCGGCCCATCCATTCGATCATGTCGGCGAACAGGTTGGGCGTGGAATGCTCGACCGTCGACGGCAGGTTGATGATGATCTTGCGCTCGGGCGTCGCCCCCCAGGCTTCGGTCACCGCATCGACGACGCGCTTGGAGAAGCTCAGCTCGGCGCTGGAGAACATCTCCGGCGAGTACTCGAAGCGGAAGTCCGTCTCTGGCTGCTTCTCGGCGAACTCGCGGATCATCCGCGTGTGGGTGACGGCCAGGTCGACGATCTCGTCCTCGCTCATGCCCAGCACGACGCGGCGCATGACCGGAGCCACCGCGTTGTACAGGTGGACGACGGCCCGCTTCGCGCCGACCAGCGATTCGAAGGTGCGCTCGATCAGCGGCTGACGCGCCTGCGTCAGCACCTGGATCGTGACGTCATCGGGAATGTGGCCCTGCTCGATCAGCAGGCGCACGAAGTCGAAGTCGGTCTGCGACGCGGACGGGAAACCGACCTCGATCTCCTTGAAGCCGATCTTCACCAGCATCTGGAACATGCGCAGCTTGCGCTCGGGGTCCATGGGCTCGATCAGGGCCTGGTTGCCGTCACGCAGGTCGGTGCTCAGCCACAGCGGCGCCTTCGTGATCTGCACGTCGGGCCAGCGGCGGTCCGGGAGGGCGATGGGGGCGAAGGCGCGGTACTTGGTCTGCGGTTGCTTGAGCATGAGAGCGTTCCTGTGGGTTCAGGGGCGCAACTCGCAGACTCTCCAGAAACAGGAACGGCCCGTTGCGAGTTGCATTCGGGCCGTTGATCTGGGATGAGCGTCTGGATGGACGGACGTGCGCGATCTAGCGAACCCGAAGGTCACCTAGTAGTAGCAGCGCAATTCGGGCCGGGGACGTCATAGCTGTCGAATATAGGGGTGCGGCGCGGGCAACGTCAACGCCAGTGGGCGAATGACCGTGCCCCGAGCATTCGCTATCGGTGAAGGCCCGCTTCATCGGGCTCGTCGGTGGACATCGCGATGACGCTGGCCGGCTTGCCCTTGGCACGCCGGACCGCGTAGACGATGTAACCCGAGATGCCATACGCACAGAAAACGCCGAAGAGCACCCGGGGCGGATCGATGTTGATCGCCGCGATGGCCAGCATGATCACGACCAGCACGATGAAGGGCACCGAGCGCTTGAAGGTGATGTCCTTGAAGCTGTAGAACGGCGCATTGGTCACCATCGTCAGGCCGGCGTAGAGCGTGAAGCCGAAGGCCAGCCACGCCAGCGTCGGATCGCGGTGGATGTCCTTGTAGCCCGAGCTGTCGAGCGCCCAGATCAGGCTCATCACCAGCGCGGCCGCGGCCGGGCTGGGCACACCCTGGAAGAAGCGCCGGTCCACGACCGCGATGTTGGTGTTGAAGCGCGCCAGGCGCAGCGCGGCGCCCGCGATGTAGACGAAGGCGGCGAACCAGCCCCACTTGCCCAGTCCCTGCAGCGCCCAGGAGTACATGATCAGCGCCGGCGCGGCGCCGAAGGACACCATGTCGGACAGCGAGTCCATCTGCTCGCCGAAGGTGCTCTGCGTGTTGGTCATGCGCGCGACGCGCCCGTCCAGGCTGTCGAGCACCATCGCCGCGAAGATGCCGTAGACGGACTGCTCGAAGCGGCCGCCGATGCCCATCACGATCGCATAGAAGCCGCTGAACAGCGCCGCCAGCGTGAAGAGGTTGGGCAGCAGGTAGATGCCCTTGTGGCGCGGGCGCTGCGGGGCGTCGAGGGCATCCGCCTCGTCCTCGTCGAGCAGGTCCACGCTCTTGTTTTCGGTCGAATTCATGGGGCGCGAGGATAACTCACTGCATCAATGGAAAAGGCCGCGCGGTGCGACCCGCGCGGCCTTCTGGACTGATCTGACGCGATCTGCGTGGATCAGTTCTTGGACTTGTCGACCAGCTTGTTAGCCTTGATCCAAGGCATCATCGCGCGCAGCTGCTCGCCGACCTGCTCGATCGGGTGCTCGGCGGTCAGGCGGCGGCGGCTGATCAGCGTCGGGGCGCCGGCCTTGTTCTCCAGGATGAAGGACTTGGCGTACTCGCCGGTCTGGATGTCCTTCAGGCACTGGCGCATCGCGTCCTTGGTCGCGGCGGTCACCACGCGCGGGCCGGTCACGTACTCGCCGTACTCCGCGTTGTTGGAGATCGAGTAGTTCATGTTGGCGATACCGCCTTCATAGATCAGGTCGACGATCAGCTTGAGCTCGTGCAGGCACTCGAAGTAGGCCATCTCCGGCGCGTAGCCGGCTTCGGTCAGCGTCTCGAAACCGGCCTTGATCAGCTCGACGGCGCCGCCGCACAGCACAGCCTGTTCGCCGAACAGGTCGGTCTCGGTCTCTTCACGGAACGAGGTCTGGATGATGCCGGCCTTGCCGCCGCCGTTCGCGGCCGCGTAGCTCAGGGCCAGGTCACGCGCCTTGCCGGTCTTGTCGGCGTAGACGGCGATCAGGTGAGGCACGCCGCCGCCCTGCTTGTAGGTGTTGCGCACCGTGTGGCCCGGGGCCTTGGGGGCGACCATCCACACGTCCAGGTCCTCGCGCGGCTGCACCTGGCCGTAGTGGACGTTGAAGCCGTGGGCGAAGGCCAGCGACGCGCCCTGCTTGATGTTGGGCTCGACTTCATTCTTGTAGACGTCGGCGATCTGCTCGTCGGGCAGCAGGATCATGACCACGTCGGCGGCCTTCACCGCGTCGGCGATCTCGGCGACCTTCAGGCCGGCGCCTTCGGCCTTGGCCCAGGACGCGCCGCTGCGGCGCAGACCCACGGTGACCTTCACGCCGCTCTCGTTCAGGTTCTGGGCATGGGCGTGGCCTTGTGAGCCGTAGCCGATGATGGTGACGTTCTTGCCCTTGATCAGGCTGAGGTCGGCGTCCTTGTCGTAATACACGTTCATGGTGGTCTCTCCGGGGAAAACAGGTCAGGGGTTGTTCGGTGAAGGGTGTTCAGTGGTCGCGGCGATCAAACGCGCAGGATGCGCTCGCCGCGGCCGATGCCGCTGGTGCCGGTGCGCACCGTCTCGAGGATCGCGCTGCGGTCGATCGCGTCGATGAAGGCGTCGAGCTTGCCGGCGTCGCCGGTCAGCTCGATCGTGTAGGTCTTCTCGGTGACGTCGATGACGTGGCCGCGGAAGATGTCGGAGGTGCGCTTGAGCTCCTCACGCTCCTTGCCGACGGCGCGCACCTTGATCAGCATGAGCTCGCGCTCGATGTAGCGGCCCTCGGTCAGGTCGACGACCTTGACGACCTCGATCAGCCGGTTCAGGTGCTTGGTGATCTGCTCGATCACGTCGTCGCTGCCGCTGGTGACGATGGTCATCCGGGACAGCGACGGGTCTTCCGTCGGCGCCACGGTCAGGCTCTCGATGTTGTAGCCCCGGGCGGAGAACAGCGCGACGACGCGCGACAGCGCCCCCGGCTCGTTCTCGATGAGCAAAGCAATGATGTGTTTCATGGAATCTCGTCCTTCGCGCTCTTCAGACCGCCGGCGGTAACCGGTCGGCCCTTGGCCACGCTCTTCGATCTAGGAATCAGGCCGGATCGCCCTGAACGCTTCGGGCCGTCCGCCGCCGGTCGCGATGCGCGCGGTAACGCGCATCCCGCCGGACGGCTTCAGGCCGTCAACGGTCTCAGAGGTCCTCGGACCCCAGCAGCATCTCGGAGATGCCCTTGCCCGCCTGCACCATCGGCCAGACGTTCTCGGTCGGGTCGGTGCGCACGTCGATGAAGACGGTGCGGTCCTTCAACCGCATCGCCTCCCGCAGCGCGGGCTCGACGTCCGAGGGCTTCTCCACCAGCAGTCCGACGTGCCCGTAGGCCTCGGCCAGCTTGACGAAGTCGGGCAGCGCATCCATGTAGCTGTGCGAGTAGCGCTTGCCGTAGTCCAGCTCCTGCCACTGCCGCACCATGCCCAGGTAGCGGTTGTTCAGCGAGACCACCTTCACAGGCGTCTTGTACTGCTGGCAGGTGGACAGCTCCTGGATGTTCATCTGGATGCTGCCTTCGCCAGTGATGCAGAACACATCCGACTCCGGCTTCGCCAGCTTGATACCCATCGCGTACGGCAGGCCCACGCCCATCGTGCCCAGGCCGCCGGAGTTGATCCAGCGACGCGGCTCGTTGAAGCGCAGGAACTGGGCCGCCCACATCTGGTGCTGGCCGACATCCGAGGTGAAGTAGGCGTCGCGGTCGCGGGTCAGGTTCCACAGCGTCTCGAGGACGTACTGCGGCTTGATGACTTCGTTGGACTGCTTGTAGGCCAGGCAGTCGCGCTTGCGCCAGTCGTTGATCTGGCTCCACCAGGCGTTGATCGCCTCGGCGTCAGGTCTTGCCTGCGCTTCCTTGATCTGCGCGATCAGCTCCTGCAGCACGTCCTTGACGTCGCCGACGATCGGGATGTCCACGCGCACGCGCTTGGAGATCGACGACGGGTCGATGTCGACGTGGATGATCTTGCGATCGACCGACGAGAAGTGCTTCGGGTTGCCGATCACGCGATCGTCGAAGCGCGCACCGACGGCCAGCAGCACATCGCAGTGCTGCATCGTCATGTTGGCTTCGTAGGTCCCGTGCATGCCCAGCATGCCCAGGAACCGCGGATCGCTGCCGGGCATCGCGCCCAGGCCCATCAGCGTGTTCGTGCAGGGGTAGCCCAGGAGCTCGACCAGCTGGCGCAGTTCCGCCGTGGCCTCGCCCAGGATCACCCCGCCGCCCGTGTAGATGTAGGGCCGCTTGGCCCCCATCAGCAGCTGGACCGCCTTGCGGATCTGACCGCTGTGGCCCTTCTTCACCGGGTTGTAGGAGCGCATCTCGACGCGCTCCGGGTAGTGGAACGCGGTGCGGTTGAGCGAGACGTCCTTCGGGATGTCCACCACGACCGGACCGGGACGGCCGGTGCGCGCGATGTGGAAGGCCTTCTTGAGCGTCGTCGCCAGGTCGCGCACGTCCTTGACCAGGAAGTTGTGCTTCACGATCGGGCGCGTGATGCCGACGGTGTCGCATTCCTGGAAGGCGTCGAGGCCGATGGCGGGCGTGGGGACCTGACCGGTGATGATCACCATCGGGATCGAGTCCATGTACGCCGTCGCGATGCCGGTGATCGCGTTGGTGACGCCGGGACCCGAGGTCACCAGCGCGACGCCGACTTCGCCGGTCGCCCGGGCATAGCCGTCGGCGGCGTGCACGGCGGCCTGCTCATGACGGACCAGCACGTGCTGGATGGCGTCCTGCTTGTAGAGCGCGTCGTAGATGTAGAGGACGGCGCCGCCTGGATAGCCCCAGAGGAACTTCACGCCTTCGGCCTGAAGACTCTGAACCAGGATTTCGGAGCCATTCAGTTCCTGACCGGAACTGACGGAATGGGGGTGCGGTTGTGAGCGAGCTTCCGTGATCGCTGCACGTTTGATGTCCGCGGCAGACATGTCCATATGTCGAACCTCTGAGTTTTTTCTCTGACGAAAAACCATCGGTGTCTCTCCTCTCGCTCTTGTGAAGCGGACTTGAAACGTCGCGTCAAAAACAGGGGCGCCCCGGTTGGGCGGCCTACTTGAGACAGAAAATGCGGTGTGCGAGCCTTTGATTATGCACGCAAACCCGCAGAGCTCCGGAATCGATGGTGGTCTGTAGCGCTGATGCGATAATCCGCGCCGTTTTGCCCGCTAGACCGTCTTCGACCCCGACCCAGATCGCCCTCTGACGGCGCCAGCCCTTGGCCACAGACAAAGAACTCAACGACTTTCTCAAGACCGCCGACCGACGTGCCTTCAAGCGCACGGTCTACATGGTTCGAGACGAAGACGCCGCCCTGGACATCGTCCAGGACGCCATGATCCGGTTGGCCGAGAAGTATTTCGACCGTCCGGCGGCGGAGCTGCCGCTGCTGTTCCAACGCATCCTGTCCAACGCGACGATGGACTGGTTCCGGCGGCAGAAGGTGCGCAACGCGCTGTTCAGCAACCTGTCGGACTTCGAAGGCGCCGATCCCGGCGACGACTTCGACCTGCTGGAATCGCTGGAGACGCGCGAAGGGTCGATGGGGGCGCTGTCCGCCGCGGACGAGGTCTCGCGCGTTCAGGTCCTGGCAGCGATCGAACAAGAAGTTGCTGCTTTGCCGGCACGTCAACGGGAAGCCTTCCTGCTGCGTTACTGGGAGGAACTCGACGTCGCCGAAACGGCAGCGGTCATGGGTTGCTCGGAGGGCAGCGTGAAGACACACTGCTCCCGCGCCGTGCATGCGCTGGCCAAAACGCTGAAAGCCAAGGGAATCTCGCTATGAAGAAGAACACGCCAGGAACGCCGCTGCCGCTGGAGGCGGACGCGCGCGTGACCCGTTTCGGCCTTCGCGTGGCCGCGGGACTGACCGAGCAGAGCGAGGCCCTGTCTGGCGACATCCAGGAACGGCTGCGCTTCGCGCGTGAGCAGGCGCTCGCCAAGGCGATGGCCGCGCGCGCCGCGGCACCCGCGCAAACCGCCTCCGACGCCCGCCAGATGGGCGGCGGCACGCTGGCCCTGGGTGGCGGCGAGAAGACCCCGCGCTGGCGCAAGGCCGCGACGCTGCTGCCGCTGGCGCTGCTGCTGGGCGGCCTGCTGCTGATCCAGCACAGCCAGTGGTACGAGCAGATCCGCAGTGCGGCCGAGCTCGACACGGAGATGCTCTCCAAGCCGCTGCCGCCGGCGGCGTACAGCGATCCGGGCTTCCGCGAGTACCTGAACGAGAACCAGACCGACCCGAACAACCCGAACGGCGCGGCCGACGGCGAGAAGTCCGACGAAGCCAAATCGTCGCAGTGAGGCGGCGCGTGGCCAGTTCCTTCCGCCCTCTCCCGCTCGCTGCGGGAGATCTTCGCGTTTTCCCTGAGTCTTCCCTTGCGCTGTCGGCCTCGCGCCGCTGGGTGCGGCGTCTGACTCTGGCGGCCGCCTGCGGCGTGCTCGCTGCCGGTGCGACGGCCACCTTGGCCCAGGACACCGCTGCATCCGCGCCGGTCGACGCCAACCGCGCCGGGGCTTCGCCGGCGCCGCGCGCCTCGTCGACGACGAGACCGGTGTCCCCGACGACCGGCCCCGGCGCGCTGACCAGCAGCCAGAACTGGGCCTCGCTGAGCGCATCGCAGAAGGAGGCGCTGGCCCCGTTGTCCAAGGAGTGGGACCAGCTCGACGGCGCCCGCAAGGGCAAGTGGCTGGAAATCGCCGCCCGTTATCCGACCTTGCCGGCCGAGCACCAGCAGCGTCTGCGCGAGCGCATGGTCGAGTGGACGCGGATGTCGCCGGCGGAACGCCAGCGCGCCCGGATCGGCTACCAGCACGCGAATGAACTCCGCGGGCCGGAACAGGAAACCCGTCTGCGCGAGAAATGGGACGCCTATCAGGCACTGCCTCCCGAGAAGCGCCAGCGACTGGTGGAGCGCGCAGCGGAGAAGGCCTCGGCCGCAGGCCGCGACACGCCCGCCGCCGCCACCCGCGCGAAGGCGCCGATCCAGCGCACGCCGCTGACGGCAACGACTGGCCCCACCATCGTCCAGGCCCAGCCAGGCGCGACCACGGTGCTGATGACGCAGCGCCCCGAGCCGCCGGCTGCCGGTGCCAGCGCCGCCCCCGGCCGACCGATCCGCTCGCCGAGCGAGGCGAAGCTCGACCCGGACACGCTGCTCCCCCGACGCGACCCGGCCAGCCGCTAAACTGGCCGGATGACCTCCGCACCCGTTGCCGGCGAAGTCCCTCCGCCGGGCCTGATGCGCCGCCTCGCCGCCTTCATCTATGAAGGCGTCGTCCTGTTCGGCGTCGTCTTCATCGCCGGCTGGCTGTACTCCACCCTCACCCAGCAGCGCAATGCGCTGGTCGGGCAGCACGGGTTGCAGGCCTTCCTGTTCCTGGTGCTGGGCATCTATTTCATCTGGTTCTGGTCGCGCGGCGGCCAGACCGTGGCCATGCGGGCCTGGCACCTGCGCGTCGTCGACGCCCACGGCAGACCGCTCACGCAGGCACGCGCCACGGCGCGCTACCTCGCCGCCTGGCTCTGGTTCCTGCCGGCGCTGGCCAGCGTGCACGCCCTGGGACTGGACCACAGCACCGGCGCCATCTTCGGCACGATGTTCGCCGGTATCGCCGGCTACCTGCTGCTGGCCCGGCTGCATCCGCAGCGCCAGTTCCTGCATGACGTGATCTGCGGGACCCGCCTGATCACCCAGCTGCCACCGCCTCGCCCGAAGAAGGCGACGGCGGTGCCGGCAGACTCCTGAACTTCCCCCGGTCTCCTGCGCCGCTTCCGACGATGAGCAACCCCCACAAGGGCCGTACCGGCCTGGATCGCATCCTGCACGCCGCCGGTTATTCCTGGGACGGACTGCGCGCCGCCTACCGCGGTGAGAGCGCCTTCCGCCAGGAGACCTGGCTGACGATCATCGGCATCCCGCTGGCTTTCTGGGTCGGACGGGACTGGGTGCAGGTCGCGCTGCTGGCCGGCTCGCTGATCCTGGTGCTGATCGTGGAACTGCTGAACTCGGCGGTCGAGGCGGTCGTCGACCGCGTGTCGTTCGAGCTGCACGACCTCAGCAAGCGCGCCAAGGACATCGCCAGCGCCGCCGTGCTGCTGTCGCTGGTGCTGGCCGGCGGCATCTGGCTGGCCGCCATCTGGCAGCACCTGCGATGACGCGACTGCGGGCCGGAAAGCGGCCATAAAGCGGCCGGAAAGCGGCCAAAAGGACGAAGGGCGGACGCCAACCGGCGCCCGCCCTTCCCTGTTTCTGGATCTGTCGGATCCGCGCGGTCAGACCGCGGCTTCGTCCTGTTCGCCGGTGCGGATGCGGATGACCTGCTCCACGGCGGTGACGAAAATCTTGCCGTCGCCGATCTTGCCGGTCTTGGCGGCCTTGAGGATGGCGTCGATGGAACGCTCCACCTCGTCGTCCTTCACGACGACCTCGACCTTCACCTTCGGCAGGAAGTCGACGACGTACTCGGCGCCGCGGTACAGCTCGGTGTGGCCCTTCTGACGGCCGAAGCCCTTCACTTCGGTGACGGTCAGGCCGGAGGCGCCGACCTCGGCCAGCGCTTCGCGCACTTCGTCGAGCTTGAACGGTTTGATGATGGCGGTGATCTGTTTCATCACGGGGCTCCGAAAAGGGGATTGGCGGGCAAGACTGGTTTCGATTTAAGCACGGATCGTTTCAATCGGACGCCCGCCTTTGGAGAAGGGAGTCATCGCCTCAATCCGGAATGCGGTCGAGCTCGGCCAGCCACACGGCCGGCTCGGAATCGCTGGGCGCGCGCCAGTCGCCGCGCGGCGACAGCGAGCCGCCGCTACCCACCTTCGGCCCATTGGGCACGCAGCTGCGCTTGAACTGGCTGCCGCGGAAGAAGCGGCTGACGAAGATCCGCAGCACGCGCTTGATCTCGGCCAGCGGGTACTCGTTGCGCTGGACGTGCTCGCCGTCGGGCCACTCGCCACGGGCCTTGTCGCCCCAGGCGTGACGCGCCAGGAAGGCGATCTTGGCCGGCGAGTAGCCGTGGCGGATCGTGTAGAACAGGTTGAAGTCCTGCAGCTCGTAGCGACCGATCTTGTCTTCGGTGCTCTGCAGGCCCGAGCCTTCCACACGCGAATCCTGCGGCACGAGTTCGGGGCTGATCTCCGTGTTCAGGATGTCGAACAGCACGTCCTGTCCCGAGGGTCCGAGCTGCGCCGTCTCCGCGACCCAGCGCACCAGGTACTGGATCAGCGTCTTGGGCACCGACGCGTTCACGTTGTAGTGCGACATGTGGTCGCCAACGCCGTAGGTGCACCAGCCGAGCGCGAGCTCGCTCAGGTCGCCGGTGCCGAGCACCAGCGCGCCGGTGTGATTCGCGAGGCGGAACAGATGGCTGGTGCGTTCACCCGCCTGCACGTTCTCGAAGGTCACGTCGTAGACGGGCTCGCCGGCGGCATACGGATGTCCGAGGTCCTTGAGCATCTGCTCGCAGCTCGGGCGGATGTCGATCTCGCGGGCCTCGCAACCGATCTCGCGCATCAACCGCAAGGCCTGGTCGCGCGTGCGCGTGCCCGTGGCGAATCCCGGCATCGTGACGCCGAGGATGTTGGTGCGCGGCCAGCCCATTTGGTCCATCGCGCGCGCGGCGACCAGCAGCGCATGCGTCGAATCCAGGCCGCCCGAGATGCCCAGCACCAGCTTGTGGATGCCGCTGGACACGAGCCGCTGCACCAGCGCCTGCACCTGGATCTGGAAGACCTCGTTGCAGCGCTCGTCGCGGCGCTGGCGGTCCGAGGGCACATACGGGAAGCGCTCGATGCGGCGTCGCAGCGGCAGCGGCGTGGCGCGATCCACGCCCAGCTCGAACTCGATCGTGCGGAAGGTCTTCAGCAGCGGCGCGTGATGCCGCACCGAATCGCCGAAGCTCGTCTGCCGCATCCGTTCGCGCGACAGGCGCTCCAGGTCCACGTCGGCCGACACCAGCTGCGAGCGGCGCTGGAAGCGTTCGCTCTCGGCAAGGAAGCTGCCGTTCTCATAGACCAGCGCCTGGCCGTCCCACGCGAGGTCGGTGCTGGACTCGCCGGCGCCGGCGGAGGTGTAGACATAGGCCGCCAGGCAGCGCGCCGACTGCTGGCCGACGAGCTGGTGGCGATAGCCCGACTTGCCGACCGTGATGTTGGACGCCGACAGGTTCACGAGCACGGTCGCGCCGGCCAGCGCGGCGTACGACGACGGCGGGATCGGCGTCCAGACGTCCTCGCAGATCTCGACGTGCAGGCGCAGCAGCGGCTGGTCGCTTGCCGCGATCACGAGCCGCGTGCCGAAGGCCACGCGCTGGCCCAGCAGCGTGATCTCCTCGGAGATCGCCTCGTCGGCGGCGTTGAACTGGCGAGCCTCGTAGAACTCGCCGTAGTTGGGCAGGTAGGTCTTGGGCAGCACGGCCAGCAGCCGGCCGCGCTGGAACACGACGGCGCAGTTGAACAGCCGGTGCTCGATGCGCAGCGGCAGGCCGACGATCACGACCGTGGGCAGGTCGCGCGACACCGTCAGCAGATGCGCCAACGCCGCTTCGCAGCCGTCCAGCAGCGGGCGCTGGTGGAAGAGGTCCTCGCTGGTGTAGGCGGCCAGGCCGAGTTCCGGGAACGCCGCGACCGCGGCGCCGTCTGCGGCGGCCTCGCGCAGCAGCTGCGCGGTCTGCTCGCCGTTGAAGGCCGGATCGGCCACGCGGCACAGCGGGATGCCGACGGCGATGCGGGCGAAGTCGTGGGCGTAGAGGTTGTCGAAGGACAGACCGGCCGGGGAGGAGGCCGCAAGGCCGGTCGGGGAGGAAGTCGTCGTCGCTTGCATGGGAAGCATCCTGCCATCAAAGCGAAGGGTTTGAGCTTGCGCCTAAGATTTGCCGCGCATGACTTCCCCGCCCTCGCCTTCTCCCGCCGCCGACGCGCCCGACATCGAGCATCAGCACGAGCAACAGCACGAGCATGAGCACGACGTCGCCCAGCCGCTCATCCGCGTCGACGACGATCCCGCCGCGCTGCCCCGCGATCAATGGAACGCGCTGCTCGCCGCCTCGCCGCTGCCGTCGCCGTTCATGAAGCACGAGTACCTGACGGCGATGCACGCGTCCGGCTCCGCCGTGCCGAAGAAGGGTTGGCAGGCGCAGTTTCTCAGCGTGTGGGATGGCGACGAGCTGATCGCCGCCTGCCCGGCGTACCTCAAGGGTCACTCGTACGGCGAGTACGTGTTCGACTGGGCCTGGGCCGACGCCTACCAGCGGCACGGGCTCGCGTATTACCCCAAGCTGCTGGTCGCGGTGCCGTTCACGCCGGTGCCCGGGAGCCGCCTGCTGGCGAAGGACGCCGCCGCGCGCGAATGGCTCGTGAAGGCCTTGCGGGCGCTGACGGCGCGCTCGGAGCTGTCCTCGGTGCATGTGCTGTTCGGCGACGACCAGGACCAGCGCGCGCTCACCGGCGACGACTGGCTCGCACGCCAGCAGGTGCAGTTCCACTGGACCGGCGACGGCGTGCCGCGGCCGTTCGCCGACTACCTCGCGACGTTGCAACGCGAGAAACGCAAGAAGATCCAGCAGGAACGGCGCAAGGTCGTCGAGGCCGGCATCCGATTCGAGCCGCTGCTCGGCGCGGCCATCACCGCCGAGGACTGGGACTTCTTCTACGAGTGCTACACGCTGACCTACATCGCGCATCGCAACAAGCCGTACCTGACGCGCGACTTCTTCGCGCGCATGGCGGCGGACATGCCGGAGCACTGGCTGATGTTCGTCGCTCGGGACGCTTCGGGCGAGCGCGTGGCCGCGTCACTGGTCGCGATCGACGACTCGCAGCGCGCGGCGTACGGCCGCTACTGGGGCTCGACGCGCTACATCCCCAACCTGCACTTCGACGCCTGCTACTACCAGCCGCTGGCGTGGTGCCTGGAGAACGGCTGGCGCCGCTTCGAAGGCGGCGCGCAGGGCGAGCACAAGATGGCGCGCGGCCTCATGCCGGTGGCGACGTACTCGGCGCACTGGCTCGCGCATCCGCAGTTCCGCGAGGCGGTCGCGGACTTCCTCACGCAGGAAGGCGAGGCGATGAGCGAATACATCGACGAACTGGAACGGCATCAACCGTTCAAGGCGACACCGCCTGACGACGCCGCAGTCTGAAGGCGGCGCGGCCCGGCCATCGCGGCGAACGTGTCCGGACGGAAACGACAAGGCGCCCCTCGGGGCGCCTTGTCGTTGTGCGGCAGACCTCCCTGGGAGGTCTGGCCGGTCAGGCCTGCTGCGCCTTCGCGTAGTTGGCCATGCCGTCGGTGATTTCCTTCTTGGCGGCTTCCGGGCCTTCCCAGCCCTTGACCTTCACCCACTTGCCGGCTTCGAGGTCCTTGTAGTGCTCGAAGAAATGCTGGATCGCCTTCAGGCGCATCTGGTTGATGTCCTCGGGCTTGGTCCAGTGCTCGTAGATCGGCAGGATCTTGGTGGTGGGCACGGCCAGCAGCTTGGCGTCGCCGCCGGCTTCGTCGTCCATCTGCAGCACGCCGATGGCGCGGCAGGTCACCACCACGCCCGGGGTCAGCGGGAAGGGCGTGATCACCAGCACGTCGACCGGATCGCCGTCGTCGGCCAGCGTCTGCGGCACGTAGCCGTAGTTGCACGGGTAGTGCATCGCCGTCGTCATGAAGCGGTCGACGAACAGCGCGCCGCTTTCCTTGTCGACCTCGTACTTGATCGGGTCGGCGTTCATCGGGATCTCGATGACGACGTTGAACTGCTCGGGCGCCTTCGCGCCGGGGGTGACTTTGTGCAGGCTCATGGTGGTGGACAGCGGTGAAAGCAGGGGAATCCGGAGCCCCCAGCGGCGAACGCCGCGCAGAACTCCGGAAAAACCGCAATTCTAGAGGCTCGCCTGAACCGGCCCTGACGCCCGGCCCTCCCGCGGACTTTCACGTCCCCGTCTTCCGCGTCGTCGGGTTCAGGTCGTCGGATTCAAGTCGTCAGGCTCAGGTCGTCAGGCTGTGCGTCGGCCGCTGCCCGGCCAGCGCCTGCGCCAGGCTCTCCAGCACCATCCGGCCCATCGCGGCGCGGGTCTCCTCGGTCGCGCTGGCGCGATGCGCCTGCAGCACGACGTTGTCCAGGTCCAGCAGCGCCGGCGGCACGTTCGGTTCGTCGGCGAACACATCCAGCCCCGCGCCCGCGATGCGCTTCTCCTGGAGCGCCTTCACCAGATCGGACTCCTTCACCAGGCGTCCGCGCGCGACGTTGATCAGGAAGCCGCGCGGCCCGATCGCGTCCAGCACCGGCGCGTCGATCAGGTCGCGGGCCTTGTCCGCGGCGGCGCAGACGATCAGCGCGTCGCTGTCGCGGGCCAGTTGCACGAGGTCCGCCTCGAAGGTCCACGGCACGCCGGCGATCTCCTTCAAGTCGGTGTAACGCACCGGGCAGCCGAAGGCGCCGACGCGCTCCGCCACCGCGCGGCCCACTCGCCCCAGACCCACGATGCCCACGCGCATCCCGCTCACGCGGCGTGCCAGCGGGATCGCATTCGGCTGCGGGAACTTGGGCCACAGGCCGCCGCGCACGAAACGGTCCACCGAAGCGATGTTGCGCGCCGTCGCCAGCAGCAGCGCCAGCGCCATGTCGGCGACGTCCTCGGTCAGCGCGCCGAAGGTACCCGTCACCGGCAGCCCGCGCGAGCGGGCGTACTCGATGTCCACCGCGTCCGTGCCGACGCCGTTCACCGCCACGACCTCCAGCGCCGGCAGCCGATCCATCATCGACCGCGAGATCCCCGTGTGCCCGCCGGTGATCACGCCGCGCAGGGTCGCGCCGTGGGTCGCCAGATACGCGTCCGGATCAGCCTGCTCGAACAGGCGGTGCATCGTGTACAGCGCGTCGAGCTCCGCATTGATCGCGGGCACGAGGATGGGATTCAGTTGAAGGATGTTCGGCTTCATGGCGTTCTCTACTTCAGGAAGGATCAGAAAGGATTCACTCGGGCTGGATGCCGGCCGTCTTGATGACGGCGCCCCAGCGCTTGTATTCGGCGGCCTGGAAGCTGGCGAGTTCCGCCGGCGTCGACGTGAACGGCTCCATGCCGTTCTGCTCGACGAAGCGCTTGACCGGCTCCGCGGTCATCGCCTTCTGCATCAGCGCATTGATGCGCTCGACGACAGGCGCGGGCGTGCCCGCGGGCGCGTAGACCGCGTTCCAGTAGCTGATCTCGTAGCCGGGCAGGCCTGCCTCGGCGATCGTCGGCAGGTCCGGCACCAACGGCGAGCGCTTGGGGCTGCTGACGCCCAGCGCCTTGAGCTTGCCCGCCTTCACCTGCGGCAGGCTGGTGGTCAGGTCCACGATCATCAGATCGACCTGACCGCCGACCAGATCGACCATCGCCTGCGGGTTGGCCTTGTAGGGCACGTAGGTCAGCTGGGTCTGCGTCATCTGCTGGAACAGCTCGGCCGCCACCCGCGCCGACGAACTGCCCGCGCCGAAAGTGAGCTGCTGCTTCTTCGCGATCGCGCTGAGCTCCGTGACGTTGCGCGCCTGGATGCGCGGATTGGTCACCAGCAGCAGATAGCCCTTCACCAGCGCGCCGACCGGGGCGAAGTCCTTCACCGGGTCATACGCGAGCTTGCGGAACAGATGCGGATTGGCGGCCTGCGTCGTGTTGGTCGTGATGAACAGCGTGTAGCCGTCGGCCGCAGAGCGCGCCACCGCCTGCGCCGCGATGCCGCCGCTGGCGCCGGCCTTGTTCTCGACGATCACCGGCACCTTGGTCGCGGCGGTGATCTCCGCGCCGATGGCGCGTGCCAGGCCGTCGGTCGTGCTGCCGGGGCTGGAGCCGACCACGAGCGTGATCGCGCGGGACGGGAACGCGTCGCCCTGCGCGAATGCGCTGAATGTGGTCAACGACGCAGACAAGGCAAGGGAAGCGGCGCCCGCGAGGGCGAGCGAGGCGCGGCGCCGTGCCGGCTGGAAGCGAGGGATGCGGTTCATGCGGTTGTCTCCATGGAAGGGGCATGAGGGGCGGCGTCGCGCAGGCTTCTGAGCGGTCTGCGTCGATGTCGCGTGGACTCATGCTGGCAGCGCACAAACAACCGGTCAATATTGATGATCAATATCAATCTGAAGCCTGGATTCGCCATTCATTCGACCAAATCGATCACCTGACAGGGGATAGGCGAGGCGTGGACAGGATTCATGTTGATGAATACATTGACGACATCAACGACACGAGACCACGCCCCGATGGCTGCCTGGATGACCCTGGACGAAGCACGCGACGCGCTGGGCGTGCGTGCGCAGACGATCTACGCCTACGTGAGCCGCGGCCGTATCGGCGTCGAGCCCGATCCGCAGGACTCGCGTCGCAGCCTGTATCGCGCCGAGGACGTGAAGGCGCTGGTGCGCCGCAAGGAGACGGGGCGCACGCGCGAGACGCTCGCGGCGACGACGCTGTTCGGCGCAGAACCCAGCATCCCGACGGCGGTCTCGACCTTCTCGGGCGGACGCCCCTTCTACCGCGGCGTCGACGTCGTCGAACTCGCCGGGACCGCGACGCTGGAGGACGCGGCGCGGCTGCTGTGGAATGTCGAGACGCCGCCGTCGTTTCCGCGCCCCGTGGTCGCATCGGGCTCGCCGTCGCGCGCCGCGCTGGACGTCGTCGCTGCGCTGCCGGACGGTCGTGCCCGCGCATTCGCCGAGCTGGCGGCGCTCACCGCCACCGGACATTCGACGCGCGGCCGCCTGCCGCGCGTGCTGATCGAGGAGGCGTCAGCGCTGGTCGGTCGGCTGGCCGTCGCCTTCGGCGCCTCCGACGAAGAGGCGCTGCCGCTGCACGAGCGCCTCGCGCGCGGCTGGGGTCAGCCGCGCGCCGTGGCCGCGTTGCTGCGCAAGACGCTGGTCCTCGCGGCGGATCATGAGATCACCAGCTCGGCCTTCTCCGCGCGCATCACCGCGTCCACCGGGGCCTCGCTGCCGGCGTGCCTGCTCGCGGGACTGACGACCTTCTCCGGCCCGCTGCACGGCGACGCCTCGGGGCGCGTACGTACCTTGTTCGATGAGGTCGAGCGCGACGGCGCCGATGCCGTCGTCGACCGCTATCTGGCCTCGGCGATGCCGCTGCCCGGCTTCGGCCATCACATCTATCCGGACGGCGATCCGCGTGCGGCGTCGCTGATGGCGGACTTCAAGCCGCCCGCCGCGATCGCTCGCCTGATCGAGCGCGTCGTCGCGCTGACCGGTCTGCCGCCGTCGATGGACGTGGCGCTGGCCGCGCTCGTCGCGCGTTACAAGCTGCCGCCGGACGCCGGCTTTGCGATCTTCGCGATCGCGCGCAGCGTCGGTCTCCTGGCTCACAGCATGGAGCAGCTTGCCATCGACTCGGTGATCCGTCCGCGCGGCCGTTACATCGGCCCCAGCGCTGCGGGCCCGGTCGATCCCCGCAAGGAGCGCCGCAAGCGCTGACGGGGGCAGTCCTCGGTTCGGAGAAGCCGGCGGAGCCGGTGCCCCTCGGAGCGAATTCCGAGCGGCGAGGAGGAGATTGAGCGGAGAGGGGCACCGGCTCCGCCGGCTTCGGGCGCCTTGCACCGAACGCTTGTAAAGGTGACGTGACGAGGCACATGACATGCCCGGGGGCCAGTTGTTGCCCTGCCCGTGTCGTTCGCCCCTGCAAAGCCTGACACCCGCCTTGCAAAGCCTGTGAATCCGCTGGTAAACGCTCATGCCATGCACTATTCACGGGCTTAGCATCGATCGACGGACTGTTGCTGTTGCGTGCGCGCAGGCCCGGCGCCCGCTGGATGGAACCGTCTCACGGATCAAAGAATCAGCGAGAGGAGACAACCTTATGTCGACGAGTTTGGCGCTGTACTTCGCGCTGGCCTGCGGGCTGGCGGCGGTGCTTTACGGCTTTATCCAACGCAGCTGGATCCTGAGCCAGGACCCCGGCAATCCTCGCATGCAGGAGATCGCGGGCGCGATCCAGCAGGGTGCCGCGGCCTATCTGGCGCGGCAGTACCGCACCATCGCGATCGTCGGCGTGGTGCTCGGCATCCTGATCGGCGTCGCGCTGGATTGGAAGTCGGCGATCGGTTTCTTCATCGGCGCGGTGCTGTCCGGGGGTTGCGGCTTCATCGGCATGAACGTCTCCGTGCGCGCCAACGTGCGGACCGCGCAGGCGGCGACGCAGGGCATCGGACCGGCGCTCAATGTCGCGTTCAAGGGCGGCGCCATCACCGGCATGCTGGTCGTGGGGCTGGGCCTGCTCGGCGTGGGCCTGTTCTTCATGTGGGTCAGCGACAGCGCCACCCGCGTCGACAGCCAGACGCTCAAGCCGATGCTGGGACTGGCCTTCGGCTCGTCGCTGATTTCGATCTTCGCGCGGCTGGGCGGCGGCATCTTCACCAAGGGGGCCGACGTCGGCGCCGACCTCGTCGGCAAGGTCGAGGCGGGCATCCCCGAGGACGATCCGCGCAACCCGGCGGTGATCGCGGACAACGTCGGCGACAACGTCGGCGACTGCGCCGGCATGGCGGCCGACCTCTTCGAGACCTACGCGGTCACGCTGATCGCCACGATGGCGCTGGCGGCGCTCACCTTCGGCGGCATGTCGATCGCGGCCATCGTGTATCCGCTGGTGCTGGGCGGTGCGTCCATCATCGCCTCCATCATCGGCTGCAGCTTCGTCAAGGCCAGCCCCGGCATGAAGAACGTGATGCCGGCGCTCTACAAGGGCCTGGTCGTCGCGGGCGTGCTGTCGGCCATCGCCTTCTGGTTCATCACCCGCGCGCTGTTCCCGCAGGACCTGACCCTGCCCGGCGGACAGACCATCGGTGCGAACGCCCTCTTCCTGTCCTGCCTGGTCGGCCTGCTGCTGACCGCCGCGATGGTGTGGATCACCGAGTACTACACCGGCACCGACTACAAGCCGGTGCAGCACGTGGCGCAGGCCTCCACCACCGGCCACGGCACCAACATCATCGCGGGCCTGGGCGTGTCCATGCGTTCCACCGCCTGGCCGGTGCTGTTCGTGTGCGTCGCCATCCTGGTGGCTTTCAAGCTGGCGGGGCTCTACGGCATCGCGATCGCGGCCACGGCCATGCTCAGCATGGCGGGCATCGTCGTGGCGCTCGACGCCTACGGCCCGATCACCGACAACGCCGGCGGCATCGCCGAGATGGCCGACCTGCCCGCCAGCGTGCGCGACATCACCGATCCGCTGGACGCCGTCGGCAACACCACCAAGGCCGTCACCAAGGGCTACGCGATCGGTTCCGCTGGCCTGGCGGCGCTGGTGCTCTTCGCCGACTACACCCACGCGCTGGAGCAGCAGGGGCTGTCGGTCAGCTTCGACCTGAGCAACCACATGGTCATCGTCGGCCTGTTCATCGGCGGGCTGATCCCCTACCTCTTCGGCGCGATGGCGATGGAGGCGGTGGGACGCGCGGCGGGCTCGGTCGTCGAGGAAGTGCGGCGCCAGTTCCGCGACATCAAGGGGATCATGGAAGGCACCGCCAAGCCCGAATACGGCCGCGCGGTGGACATGCTCACCGCCGCGGCGATCAAGGAAATGATCGTCCCATCATTGCTGCCGGTGATCGTCCCGATCGTGGTCGGCCTGCTGCTCGGCCCGGCCGCGCTGGGCGGGCTGCTGATGGGCACCATCGTCACCGGGCTGTTCGTCGCCATTTCCATGTGCACGGGCGGCGGCGCCTGGGACAACGCCAAGAAGTACATCGAGGACGGCCACCACGGCGGCAAGGGCTCCGAGGCCCACAAGGCGGCGGTCACCGGCGACACCGTCGGCGACCCCTACAAGGACACGGCGGGGCCGGCGGTCAACCCGTTGATCAAGATCATCAACATCGTCGCCCTGCTGATCGTGCCGCTGCTGCCGACGGCCGGCATCAGCGGCCCCGCCGCGGGGGCGCACACGCCGCCGGCCGTGACCGCGCCGGCAGCAGACACTGCCGTGCCGGCCTCCGCGCCCATCGGCGTGCCGGACGTGGTGGCCAGCGGGCCGACGGAGGCGGCCAGCGCGGCGTCCGCCCCCTGAATCGCGTCGACATGCCCTGACCGGCAGGGAGCGATCGGCCCGACTGGGCGACGCTCGCCCGGTCCTCGGTGAAAACGCTGAGAAAAACAGCCCCGGGAGGGGCTGTTTGCGCTTTGAAGGGACATGCGCACACGGCAGAATCGGCAGTCAATACCAGAACATCCAGGGATCCCGCTCAACATGCTCAGCCAGGCCATCACGCCGCGCGAATTCGAACGCCGCCGCGAGCAATTGGCCGAGCTCCAGCGCTACCTGGCGTCGCAGGAGGCCGAGTACGCGGACTGCCGCCAGCGCATGCAGCGCTTCGTCGACCGCTACGTCGCCGCACTGGGTCCGCTGTACATGGAGCTGGATGCGCTCGAATCGCAGCTCTACTGCGCGATGCGCTACCTGCACGACGCGCTGGCCCGCAACGGGCTCGACGCTCGCGCGCCCGATTCGCCCCGTGCCACGGCGATGCCGCATCTGCCGGTGCTGCCGGCCGGCGCGCCGCTGCCCGCCGAGCCTGAAGGCGGCCTGGTGCAGGTCGGACCGCCGCCGCTGAAGACCCTCTACCGCCGCGCCGCGAAGCGGCTGCATCCGGACCTCGCGCCGGACGACGCCGAACGCGTGCACCGCGAACGCAAGATGGCCGAGGTCAACGAGGCCTACGAGGCCTGCGACCGGGATCGCCTCGAAGCCCTGCTGCTGGCCGCCGGCGAAAGCCTGGTGAAGGTCCGCGGCGGTGACGCGGACGCCGTCATGGAATGGCTGCGCAGCGCGGAGCGGTCGGTGCAGGGCCGGCTGCGGGTCGTCCAGGCCCACCTGGCGCTGCTGAAGAGCCACACGATGCATGAGCTGGGCGAATCGATCGAGCGCGCGGAGAAGCGCGGCCTGGATCCGCTCGGCATCATGGCCAACCGCCTGCGCGCGCAGATCACCGAACGCCGCCAGGAGCTCTACATCGGCCAGCGCCTGCAGCCCGAATCGAGCATGGCCGAAGCCTTCCTGCGCCAGCGCCAGCAGCGCATGGGCGGCGGGATCGCGGCGTCTCACTGACGCCGCTTCGCTTCAACGGCGGCCGCGTCCTTGCGGCACCCGCGGCGACAGGGTCGCTGCCCACGCGGCAATCTCAGGACCGAGCGCATCGACCGCTGCCGCAGTCGCCTTGACGGCGCCCTCCGCGCTCGCGCCGGCGGGTTCCGACCGATCGAACGCGCGTTGCGTGCCGTCCTCGGCGGTCGCCATCACCCGCACCTGCACCTCGCTGCGCGAGGCGCTGGAGAAGTTCTGGAGGCTCTCTTCGAGTTCCAACGTCACGCCGATGCTCACCTGGGGATCGGCGCTGGCGGCCACGGGCGCGCGGGCGATCTGCTGGCGCATCCGCGAGGCGACGAGCACCGGCAGCGGCGCGGCCCAGCGCGAATCCCGGTACATGCGACGCGCATAAGGATCCGAGTCGGCGAGGCGATACGCGATGCCCGTGCCTTGCAGCGTTTCGGGCGCCGTGACGGCCTGGAGTTCGACGCGCTTGGCGAGCGCCGCCTGTTGCGGCCACGCAGGGGCGGGACCGAGGTCCATCTGCGTGGGCGCCGGCGGTCGGCTGCCACAGGCGCTGAGCATGGCGGCCAGCGCCAGTCCGCCAAGCAGCGCCGCGCGGCGCACGCCGCCGGTCCTCGGAAGTTCGATGTGGTCGTTCATTTCTTCGCTCCCGCCTCGAAGCCGGTTTCACCGGGTCCGGGCGCGCCGGGCGTCGGGCCGAGGATCAGGCTCTGCGGCTGGTCGCCGATGTTTTGCGCCGCGCGTTCCAGCGCGCGAGCGGCCGCCGACAGGTCGTCGAGCACCGCGCGTTGACGCGGCTTGTCCGCCGAGCCCACCAGCGACAGCTCCACGCGCCGCAGCGTGCGCTGCATCTGCACCGCCGCGTCGCCCAGTTGATCGATCGCGGCCGCCTTGCCCTTGTATTCGTCGACGAGTTCGCCGCCCTGCTTTGCCAGCGTATCGACGTTGCCCAGCGTGTTCCGTCCCGCGATCACGAGCCCGTCGGTGTTCTTCACCAGACTCGGCAGCGCCTGCGCCGTCGGCCGCAATTCCTTGACCAGCTGGTTGAGTCCGGCGGACGCCTCGTTCAACTGCGCCAGCGTCTGGCTCACCTGCTGCTGATTGCTGTCGCTGAGCACCTTCTGGATGCGGTCCATCGTCGCCAGCGCGCCCGCCGCGAGCTTCGGTCCCGCGTCCTGCAGCTGGTCGAGGAAGCCCGGCGACAGCGCGATCCGCCGCGTCTCCAGGACGCTCTGCTTCGGATCCTTGGGATCCTGCCCGTCGTACAGGTCGATGAACGACAGCCCCGTGATGCCCTGGTAGCCCAGCTTGGCCTGCGTGCCCGGGGCGATCGGCGCGTCCGAGTCGACCTCGATGTCGACCAGGATCTGCCGCGGTTGCGTCGGGTCGAAGCGGATCGTGTCCACCTTCCCGATCTGCACGCCGCGGAGCTTCACCGGCGCCTTGACGTTGAGTCCCGGCACGCCCGAAGCGGTCACCACCGTGAAGGTCTGCGTGTCGCCGCGGTCATCGCGGAACCACAGGATGACCGCCACCAGCGCCGCCCCGAGCAGCAGCACGAAGAGGCCCGTGGCCAATGCATGTGCCTTGTTTTCCATGTGCTCGCCCGAGTCCTTGTGATGTGTGGGTTGTTCGTTGTTGTCAGCGCGCGCGGCCTGCGATCCCCGCGATGTCCGCGATGCCCGTGTTCAGGCGGGCATCTCGTCGCGGTGCTGCAGCGCGTCGCGGTAGCTGCGCAGGTTGTCCGCCGCGCAGCGGTCCGCGTGGCCGAGGAAGAAGTTGCGGATGAACGGATGCTTCTGCTTCACCACCAGTTCCAGCGGCCCGTGCGCGATCAGGTGCTGGTCCGCCAGCACCGCCACGCGATCGGCGATCGCGAACAGCGTGTCCACGTCGTGCGTGACCATCACCACCGTCAGCGCCATCTCGCGCCGCAGGCTCTCGATCAGCTGCACGAAGTTCTTCGAGCTCGCCGGATCGAGACCGGCCGTCGGTTCGTCCAGGAACAGCAGCTGCGGATCCATGATCAGCGAGCGCGCCAGCGACACCCGCTTGATCATGCCGCCCGAGAGTTCCGCCGGCATCTTGATGCCGTCCTCCGCCTTGAGGCCGACCTGCTGCAGCTTGGTCATGACCAGCTCGGCGATCAGGTCCTTGGGCAGGCTCTTGAGCTCGCGCAGCGGCAGCGCGACGTTGTCGAACACCGACAGCGCCGAGAACAGCGCGCCCTGCTGGAACAGCACGCCCCAGCGGTGCCGCACCTGCGCGAGGTCGGTCGCCTCGCACTTGCCCAGCTTGTGGCCGAAGACCAGCACCTCGCCCTCGCTGGGCCGCTCCAGGCCCAGCATCAGCCGCAGCAGCGTCGTCTTGCCGCTGCCCGAGCCGCCGATGATGGCCAGCACCTCGCCGGCCGTGACTTCGAGACTCAGGTCCTTGTGGATGCGCACGCCACCCAGCACCGTGCCGACGTGGCGCACCTCGATCACCGGGTCGCCCGGCTGGACGTTCAATTCCCCGGTGGCTTCCGCCGAGGTCGGGTCGATACAACCGCTCATCCCTTGATCCCCAGGTCAGAGAACATCACCGCGAAGATCGCGTCCACGATGATGACCACGGTGATCGCGCTCACCACCGAATCGGTGGTGCCGGTCCCGAGGCTTTCGCTGTTCGGCTTGATCCGCAGCCCGAAGTGGCAGGCCACGAACGCGATCATGAGTCCGAACACCGCCGATTTGGCCAGTCCCAGCCACAGGTTGGCCACCGGCACCGCGGCCGGCAGGCCCTGCAGGAACTGGATGTAGTCCAGGCCCAGCGTCGCCCGCGCGGCCAGCATGCCGCCCAGCAGCACCATGCTGCTGGTCCAGGTCATCACCAGGGGCAACGAGAGTGCCAGGGCCACCATCTTGGGCACCACCAGCCGGATGGTGTGGGAGATGCCCATCACCGAGAGCGCGTCCAGTTCCTGCGTCACCCGCATCACGCCGAGCTGCGCGGTCATGGCCGAGCCGCTGCGTCCCGCCACCAGGATGGCCGCGAGCAGCGGTCCCAGTTCGCGCCAGACGCTGATGCCCAGGATGTTGATGACGTAGATGTCGGCGCCGTAGCTCTGCAGCTGCTTGGCGGTCAGGTAGGACAGCGTGATGCCGACCAGCACGCCCACCAGCGCGGTGATGCCGAGCGCCTGCGCGCCGCTGCGGTAGATGTGGGCGGAGATGTCCTTCCACGCGATCAGGTTGGGGTGGCGGATCAGCGTGCCGAGGTCGCGCGTCACCTGCCCGAGCAGCGCGGTCGCGTCGAGCAGATGGCTGGCGAGGTTGAGCAGGCCCTGGCCGAACTGGCGCACGTTCTGCGCGCGCGGCGGCTTGGCCGGCTTGCCTTGTTTGCTTCCCAAGCGGGCGAAGAGCGCCTGGAACATGTCCGCCATCGGCGCCGGCGGCCACTGCAGGTCTTCCGGCTGGCGGCGGCCCCAGGCCTGCCACAGCAGCAGCGCGCCGGTCGGGTCCAGCCGGCGCACCGCGCTCAGGTCCCAGGCCACGTTGGCGGTGGGCACGTCGCCCAGTTCCCCGCGCAGCGCCTCGACCCGCTCGCGCAGTGCCAGCAGCGTCCAGTCGCCCTCCAGCCGGGCCTGCAGGCGTCCGCCCTCGCCGGTCGCACGCAGCAGGCGCGGTGACGGGTCGTCGACGTCGTGGTTTTCCAGAGGGGCGTCCATTGGGGTCAGAGCATAGCCGCGCAAGGACGCTCCGGTGAACCCGGCGGACAGGAGTTCGCCCAGTCAGACAAGACGCTGTCGCAGGCGCTCCAGATAGGTGCGGCTGCACGGCAGGCGGCTGCCGTCGCGCAGGCGCAGGTGGGCGTCGCCGGCTTCGGTCGGCTCGATGGCCTCGATCAGGCTCAGCCGCACCAGGTAGCCGCGATGCACGCGCACGAACGCGGCCGGGTCCAGGCGTTGCTCGAACGCGCCCAGACTGCTGCGCAGCGGGTAGTCGTGCTGCTGGCGACGCAGGTTGACGTAGTTGCCGCAGGCCTGCACCCACTCGATCTCGTCCATCGGGAGCAGGAACTCCTTGCCGAGCTTCTTCACGAGCAGGCGCTCGGGCAATGGGGCCGTGGCCGGCGCCGGGGCCAGCGTCGGCGCCGCCGCCGGAATTGGCATTGCTGTCGGCACTGCTGTCGGCGTTGGCGTTGTCGTTGGCGCAGGAACCGGCGTCGGCGGTTCCGCCAGCAAGCTCGCCTCGCCCTGCCAGCGCCACACGAACAACCGGTAGGCCCCGGCGATCACCAGGATGAAGGCGTAACTGCGAACGTCCTTCAGTCCTTCATAGAACAACTCCAGCGGCCAGTTGCCGAAGTCGTAGACGGCGTCCTGCGTTGCATAGGCCAGCTTGCGCAGCGCCACCATGCCCAGCACATGCGCCAGACTCGTGACGAGCGCGAACACCAGGTGCCAGGGCAGATGCCGTCGCAGCACGCCCCAGCGCAGCGGTTTCGTATCCGCCGCGCGCACGATCCACGGGATCAGCACCATCCAGACGAGGGCGCTGGAGAACTCCCAGACCGCCGGCTCCCAGGTATCGAACCGCAGTCCGGCGCGGCGGATGTCCAGGTTGGTCGTGATCGTGTTCGCCAACGCGGAGCCGAGGAGCAGCGCGCTCCAGAGCGCACGCTCGACCCAGCGCCGTCGCCTCAGATAGATCCCCAGCCACTTGTCCTCGGTCATGGCGGCGCAGTGTAGGCGCGGGCGAGACGCTTGGAAGCGCGTTGAGGCGCAGACCCCGCGCGAGCGGCCCCTGGGACGGGGCGGCTCGTCACCGGGCGGGGGCGGTTCGTCACATACACGACGCGCAAGACCCGGCGGGGACGAAGCTGCAGCCCATGAACACCCCCCCCCTCCCCTCGCGCGGCGCTCCTTCGTCCCCCCGCCTGACCGAACTGGACTGGCTCCGCGTCATCGCCTTCGGCCTGCTGATCCTCTACCACTCGGGCATGTTCTACGTGAGCTGGGACTGGCACGTGAAGTCGCCGCGGCTCGTCCCCGCGCTCGAAGCCTGGATGCTCTGGCTGAACCCGTGGCGCATGTCGCTGCTGTTCCTGATCTCCGGCGCGGCGACCGCACTCATGGCGGAGCGCGTCCACGGCATCGACGGGCTGATCGGCTCACGCAGCAAGCGGCTGCTGCTGCCGCTGCTGTTCGGCATGACGGTGATCGTCCCGCCGCAGGCGTATCTGGAGGTGGTCGAGAAGCTCCACTACGCCGGCAGCTACGGCGACTTCCTGAAGCTCTACTTCCAGGCGTACCACGGCTTCTGCCGCGGCGACGACTGCCTGAAGCTGCCGACGTGGAACCACCTCTGGTTTCTGCCCTATCTCTGGGCCTACACCGTGATCGTGCTGCTGGCGCTGCGACTTCGCGCGGTGCGCGCCGTGTTCGCGCATCCGGGCTGGCGCCGCGTCGTCAGCGGCGGGCGCCTGCTGTGGGTGCCATGGATGGCGTTCGCGCTGCTGCGCCAGCATCTGCTGGATCGCTTCCCCGCCACGCACGACTTCGTCCATGACTGGTACCAGCACGGCGTGTACTTCGTGGTGTTCCTGCTCGGCTTCGCGCTTTACGGCAGCCGCGACGACCGCCATGGTGGGTGGGAGGCCGCCCGGCGTCTGCGCTGGATCGCGCTTGTCGGCTTCGTCGTGGTTCAACTGCTATCGCAGACGCTCACGGACGGATGGCGTCTCGCCCATGGCGAGGACTTCCCGGAGTGGCTGCTGATGGCGATGCGCGCGCTGAACGCCGGCAAGCAATGGCTGCCGATCGTGGCGGTGCTGGGATTCGGACGGCAGTGGCTCGCCGATCGCGATTCGCCGCTGCTGCGCTGGCTGACGCTGGCGGTGTTCCCGTTCTACCTCGTCCACCAGACGATCACGGTGATCGCGGGACACCTGCTGGCGCCGCTGCACTGGCCGCTCGCGATCGAGGTGGCCGCGATCGTCATGATCACGGCGCTGGGCTGCCTGTCCGCCGCGCTGCTGGCGATGCGCGTCAACGCGTTGCGCCCGTGGATGGGGCTGGGCCCGGAAAGCAAAAAGCCCGGCATCTTGCGATACCGGGCTTCCTGATTCTTCTAATAAATGGTCGGGGCGGCGGGATTCGAACTCGCGACCCCTTGCACCCCATGCAAGTGCGCTACCAGGCTGCGCTACGCCCCGACAAGCCTTAGATTCTATACGTATTCGAGAGGATCATGCAAGCAAACTCTCTCGAATCGCCAACAACTCGTCCCTGACCTGTTCCAAGGTGAGTTTCTCGAGCGACACCGACGTGTGCGCCGCGCTGTGCGCGACGTCCGCGGCCAGCGCGCGCGACGCTTCGCGATGGTCCCGGTACACGTCGAGCTGCGCGGCCGCCAGCGCTTCCGCGCGGAACTCCTGCGCGGTGGTCGCCGTGTGCGTCGCGTCGATCAGTTGATTGCGTGCGCCGCTGATCGTGAAGCCCTGGTCGTAGAGCAGATCGCGGATGCGGCGGATCAGCAGCACTTCGTGGTGCTGGTAATAGCGCCGGTTGCCGCGCCGCTTCATCGGCTTGAGCTGCGTGAACTCCTGTTCCCAATAGCGGAGCACGTAGGGCTTCACGCCGCACAGCTCGCTCACCTCACCGATGGTGAAGTAGCGCTTGGCAGGAATGGCGGGAAGCTGGACGTCCATGGGAATCAGCGGCTCCGGCAGCGGCGGGAAGGGTCAGACTCTACTCGAAGTCCCCCGTCGAAGGCGTGTTGCCTTGGACGGCTTCTTTCAATTTGTGACTCGCATGAAACGTCACGACGTTGCGGGCCGCAATCGGGATCGCTTCGCCGGTGCGCGGGTTGCGGCCGGGTCTGGGCGCCTTGCGGCGGATGTTGAAGTTGCCGAAGCCCGAGAGCTTCACTTCGCGGCCGCTGGAAAGGCTCTGGTGAATGATGTCGAAGAAGGCCTCGACCATGTCCTTGGACTCGCGCTTGTTCAGGCCGAGCTTGTCGAACAGCAGTTCCGCCAGCTCGGCCTTGGTCAGCGTGGGCGTCTCCAGGCTGCCGAGCAGCACGCGCGCCTGCTCCTTCAGATCGTCATCACTCATGGGTGTCCTCCCCTCCCTCAGCCTCGCAGGCGCGCGCCGAGACTTTCGCCCAGCTGCGCCACCACCTTCGCCACCGCCTGTTCGATGCGCTCGTCGGTCAGCGTGTTCTCGTCATCGAGCAGCGACAGGCGCACGGCCAGGCTGCGTTCGCCAGCCTTCAGTTCCGCCGTCGGCTGCGCCGGTTTGAAGACGTCGAACAAACGCGCAGAGCGTACCAGGGCTTCGCCGCTGGATTCGATCGCCCGGATGAGGGAGTCATAGGTGACCTGCTCATTGACGATCAGCGCCAGATCGCGTTGCACCGCCTGCAGGCGAGGCACGCCCTGACCCTGCGGCAGCGTGCGCGCCAGCACGGCGTCCAGCGACAGCTCGAACAGGACGGGTGCGCTCGGCAGTTCGTAGCCTTGACGCCACTTCGGATGCAGCTCGCCGACCACGCCGATCGGCTGGCCGTCCAGCAGCACGCGGGCGCTGCGGCCCGGATGCAGTGCGGGATGTTCGGCCGCTTCGAAGCGCAGCTCACGCGGCGCGAAGAGCGCTTCCAGGTCGCCCTTGACGTCGAAGAAGTCGACCGCGCGGTCCTTCTGCGCCCATTGCCGCTGGTCCGCCGGGCCCCAGGCCAGACCGGACAGCCGCATCGGCTGCGCGATGCCGGCGATGGTGGTGTCGCTTTCCTGCACCGACGCGTCGCGCAGGAACACGCGGCCGATCTCGAACACGCGCACGCGCGGCGACTTGCGCGCCAGGTTGTTGCGCAAGGCCTGGACCAGCGAGCCCATCAGCGAAGTGCGCATCACCGCCAGCGGCGCGGCGATCGGGTTCAGCAGCTGGATCGGGTTGGCGTTGCCGGCGAGCTCCTGCTCCCAGCGCGCCTCGACGAAGCTGAAGTTGATCGTCTCGAAGTAGCCCAGACCGGCCATCGCGTGGCGCAGCGCGTGCGTCGCGCGGCGCGATTCCGAACCCACCTTGCCGACCACCGGCGCCAGCGGCGGCGTCGCCGGCAGCTTCGGGTAGCCCAGCACGCGGATGACTTCCTCGATCAGGTCTTCCTCGATCTGGATGTCGAAGCGGAAGGTCGGCGGCGTCACCGTGACCACGCCGGGGGCCGAGGTGAATTCCAGACCCAGGCGCTTGAACACGCCTTCGCAGTCGGCCTGCGTCACCGGCATGCCGATGACCTTGGCGGCGCGTTCGACGCGCAGCGCGACCGGCTTGCGCTCGGGCAGTTGCGTGGTCTGGTCGTCCATCGGACCCGCCTCGCCGCCGCAGATCGATTGGATCAGCTGCGTGATCCGTTCGATATGGTCGACGGTGCCGGCCGGATCGACGCCGCGTTCGAAGCGGTGGCCCGCGTCGGTCGAGAAGTTGAAGCGGCGCGAACGCCCCATGACCGCCTTCGGCCACCAGAACGCGGCTTCGACGTAGATGTTCTTCGTGTCGTCGGACACGGCGGTGGCGTCGCCGCCCATGATGCCGGCCAGCGACTCGACCTGCTCGCGATCGGCGATCACGCCGACGGTGCCGTCGACTTCGATCGTGGTGCCGTTCAGCAGCTTGAGCTGTTCACCCGGCTTGCCCCAGCGGACGATCAGCTCGCCGTGGATCTTGTCGAGGTCGAAGATGTGGGACGGACGGCCCAGCTCGAACATCACGTAGTTCGAGATGTCCACCAGCGGCGACACCGAGCGCTGGCCGCAGCGGGCCAGGCGGTCGACCATCCATTGCGGCGTCTTCGCGGTCGTGTCGACGTTGCGGATCACGCGGCCGGAGAAACGGCCGCACAGGTCCGCGGCGTCGACGCGCACCGGCAGCTTCGCCTCGGTGGCGACGGCGGCCGGCTTGATCTCGGGCGCCAGCAGCGGCGCGCCGGTCAGCGCGGACACTTCACGCGCGACGCCGTAGACGCTCAGCGCGTGCGCCAGGTTCGGCGTCAGCTTCAGCGTGAACAGCGTGTCGTCCAGGTTCAGATGCTTGCGGATGTCTTCACCGACAGGCGCGTCGGCGGCCAACTCCAGCAGACCGCCGTGGTCCTCCGCCAGCTTCAGCTCACGGGCCGAGCACAGCATGCCGAAGCTCTCGACGCCGCGCAGCTTGCCCTTGCCGATCTTGAACGGCTTGCCGTCCTCGCCCGGGGGCAGTTCGGCGCCGATCGTGGCCAGCGGCACGCGGATGCCGACGCGCGCGTTCGGCGCGCCGCAGACGATCTGCAGCAGCTCCGGACCGCCGGCGTTGACCTTGCAGACGCGCAGGCGGTCGGCGTCCGGATGCTGCACGGCCTCGACGATCTCGGCCACGACGATGCCGTGGAACGGCGGCGCCACCGGGCGCAGCTCTTCCACTTCCAGGCCGGACATGGTCAGCAGCTCGGCCAGTTCTTGGGTGTTCAGCGCGGGGTTGCAGAAGGCCCGCAGCCAGGACTCAGGGAATTGCATGGGGTTCTCTCTTGCTCTCTAGGCGACCGGGGGCACGATTTACTTGAACTGCGACAGGAAGCGCAGGTCGCCGTCGAAGAACAGACGCAGGTCGCTGACGCCGTAGCGCAGCATGGCCAGGCGGTCGATGCCCGAGCCGAAGGCGAAGCCGATGTAGCGCTCGGGATCGAGGCCCATGTTGCGGATCACCTGCGGATGCACCTGGCCGGAGCCGGAGACTTCCAGCCAGCGGCCCTTCAGCGGACCGGAGCCGAACATCATGTCGATCTCGGCGCTGGGCTCGGTGAACGGGAAGTAGCTCGGACGGAAGCGGATCTCCATGTCCGTCGTCTCGAAGAACTGCTGCATGAAGTTCACGTAGACGGACTTCAGGTCCTTGAAGCTGATGTTCTCGCCGACCCACAGGCCTTCGACCTGATGGAACATCGGCGAATGCGTCGCGTCGCTGTCCACGCGGTAGGTGCGGCCCGGCGCGATCACGCGGATCTCGGGCATCGGCTGGCCGGCGTCGATCGCCGCGCGATGCTTCTTCACGTGCTGGACCGCGTAGCGGATCTGCATCGGGCTGGTGTGCGTGCGCAAGACATGACCCCCTTCGATGTAGAAGGTGTCGTGCATGGAGCGCGCCGGGTGGTCTTCCGGCGTGTTCAGCGCAGTGAAATTGAACCAGTCGTTCTCGATTTCCGGGCCGTCGGCGACGTCGAAGCCCATGGAGCCGAAGATCGCTTCGATGCGTTCCATCGCCCGCGTGATCGGGTGCAGGCCGCCGGTGCCGCGCTGGCGGCCGGGCAGCGTGACGTCCAGCGCCTCGGCCTTGAGTTGCAGCTCGAGTTCCGCGTCCGCCAGCGCCTGGCGGCGCGCGGTCAGCGCCGCCTCGATGCCCTGCTTGAGCTGGTTGATCTGCGCGCCGCGGGTCTTCTTTTCCTCGACGGGCAGGCTGGCCATGCCCTTCATCAGCTCGGTGACCTGGCCGGTCTTGCCCAGGAAACGCGCCTTGGCGTTCTCCAGGTCGGCGGGAGTCGTGGCGGCGGCGAATTCGCCGGTCGCCTGATGCAGCAATTGATCGAGGTCGTTCATCGCGGGGCGCCGACGGGCGTCGGCGGCGTTGGCGGAAGTCGGATGGCACAGCGGTGGAATGGCGCCCATCGCACCCTCACGCACCACTGCGCCGGAATGAAAAAAGGCCGACCACCGGGGTGTCGGCCTTTGAAAGAGGCAGCCCCGGCAGGACCGGAGCGGCCAGTCCACCCGCCGGCGAGCACCGGCGGGAGGACCATGGCTATCAAGCCAGAGCGGCCTTCACCTTGGCGAAGATGCTGGCGAAACCAGCAGGGTCGTTGACGGCGAGGTCGGCCAGGACCTTGCGGTCGATGTCGATCTCGGCCTTCTTCAGACCGGCCACAAACTTGCTGTAGCTCAGACCCAGGCCACGGCTTGCCGCGTTGATACGGGCAATCCACAGCTGGCGGAACACGCGCTTCTTGGCACGGCGGTCACGGTAGGCGTACTGGCCCGCCTTCATCACCGCCTGCTTGGCGATGCGGAAGACGTTCTTGCGACGACCACGGAAGCCCTTGGCCAGAGCCAGGACCTTCTTGTGACGAGCACGGGCGGTTACACCACGTTTGACGCGAGGCATGTTGTATCTCCTTGTCTAATGCTGGATTACAGACCAGCGGTGGGCAGCATCGCGGCGATGTGGCCCATGTTGGTCTCATGCACGGTCGTAGAGCCACGCAGGTGGCGCTTGTTCTTCGTGGTCTTCTTGGTCAGGATGTGGCGCTTGAACGCCTGACCGCGCTTGACGGTGCCACCCGGACGAACGCGAAAACGCTTTTTCGCGCTGCTCTTGGTCTTCATCTTGGGCATGACTGCTCCTTCTATGGGCGTCCCTCCAGGCGACCGCGGGTGACCGCGGTACTTGACCGGCCTGCAGGAGACTAATAAGCCCGCCGACGACCAGATCGACGGGCTGAAACTGAGACGGGGCCTCATCGGCCCCGCCGGGATTGTCTCAGATGCTCAGCGCTTCTTCGGCGCCAGCACCATGATCATCTGACGGCCTTCGAGCTTGGGCATGTGCTCGACCACCGCCACGTCGGACAGCTCGTCGCGGATGCGTTCCAGCATGCGCATGCCGATGTCCTGGTGGGTGATCTCGCGGCCGCGGTAGCGCAGCGTGACCTTGCCCTTGTCGCCGTCCTCCGCGATGAAGCGGCGCAGGTTGCGCATCTTGATCTGGTAGTCGCCTTCGTCCGTGCCCGGACGGAACTTGACTTCCTTGACCTCGATGACCTTCTGCTTGGACTTGGCTTCCGCAGCGCGCTTCTGCTCCTGGTACTTGAACTTGCCGTAATCCATCAACCGGCAGACCGGCGGGACTGCAGTGGCGGCAATTTCGACCAGATCGACGTCCAGGTCACCGGCCATCCGGAGCGCTTCCTGGATCGAGACGATGCCGATCGGCTCGTTCTCGGGGCCATTGAGACGGACTTCAGAAGCGATGATTTCGCGATTCAGGCGGTGCTTGCGCTCCGGAATCGCACGACGGTCAGCAAAAGTAGCGATGGTGGTTACCTTTAGGCGGGCCTTGGCAAGGGTCCGTTAATGATCAGTACAACGCAAAAAGCGCCCGACTCAGGCCTTGTCCGCGATGGCGGTCGAGAGCTTCGACACGAAGTCCTCCAGCGACATCACGCCCAGATCCTGGTTGCCTCGGGCGCGCACTGCGACTGCGCCGTTCGCCTTTTCCTTGTCACCGACGACAAGGATGAACGGCACCTTTTGCAGTGAATGCTCGCGGATTTTATACGTGATTTTCTCGTTGCGCAAATCTGCCTGAACCCTAACCCCTTGTTTTTGCAGCGTTTTCACAATGCTGGAAACGTAGTCCGATTGGGCGTCGGTGATATTGGCGACAACGACCTGCGTCGGGGCCAGCCAGACGGGCAGCGCGCCGGCGTGCTGCTCGATCAGGATGCCGATGAAACGCTCCAGGCTGCCGACGATCGCGCGGTGCAGCATGACGGGCGTGTGGCGCTCGCCGTCCTCGGCGACGTACTCGGCGCCCAGGCGCGCAGGCATCGAGAAATCGACCTGCATCGTGCCGCACTGCCACTGGCGGCCGATCGCGTCCTTGAGCGTGTATTCGATCTTCGGACCGTAGAAGGCGCCGTCACCCGGGGCGATGATGAACTCCACGCCGGAGGCGCGCAGCGACTCCATCAGCGCGAACTCGGCCTTGTCCCAGACCTCGTCCGAACCGATGCGCGCGTCGGGACGCGTCGCGACCTTGTAGATGATGTTGTCGAAGCCGAAGTCCTTGTAGACCTTCTGCAACAGCGCCGTGTAGGCCACGCACTCGGCCAGGATCTGGTCTTCGGTACAGAAGATGTGACCGTCGTCCTGCGTGAAGCCGCGCACGCGCATGATCCCGTGCAGGCCGCCGGTCGGCTCGTTGCGATGGCACTGGCCGAACTCGCCGAAGCGCAGCGGCAGGTCGCGGTAGCTCTTGATGCCGTGCTTGAAGATCAGGATGTGGCCGGGACAGTTCATCGGCTTGAGCGCGTAGTCGCGCTTCTCCGATTCCGTCGTGAACATGTTGTCGCGGTACTTGTCCCAGTGGCCGGTGGCCTCCCACAGCGTCTTGTCCAGCAGCTGCGGGCCCTTCACTTCCTGGTAGCCGTTGTCACGGTACACGCGGCGCATGTACTGCTCGACCTCCTGCCAGATCGTCCAGCCCTTGGGATGCCAGAACACGACGCCCGGCGCGTGCTCGTCGATGTGGAACAGCTCCAGGTCCTTGCCCAGCTTGCGGTGGTCGCGCTTCTCCGCTTCCTCCAGCATGCGCAGGTAGTTCGCCAGGTCGTCCTTGGTCGCCCAGGCCGTGCCGTAGATGCGCTGCAGCTGCTCGTTGCGGTGGTCGCCGCGCCAGTAGGCGCCGGCCACCTTCATCAGCTTGAAGAACTTCAGCTTGCCCGTCGACGGCACGTGCGGGCCGCGGCACAGGTCGGTGAAGCCGCCCTCGGCGTACAGCGAGACATCCTGGTCCGCCGGGATGCTGGCGATGATCTCGGCCTTGTAGGCCTCGCCGATGCCCTTGAAGTACTCGACGGCCTCATCGCGCGGCAGCACCGAACGCGTGACCTTCTCGTCCTTCTTCGCCAGCTCGCCCATCTTGGCTTCGATCGCCGCCAGGTCGTCGGGCGTGAACGGGCGCTTGTAGGAGAAGTCGTAGTAGAAGCCGTTCTCGATGACCGGGCCGATGGTGACCTGCGCGTCGGGGAACAGTTCCTTGACGGCATAGGCCAGCAGGTGGGCGGTCGAATGGCGGATCACATCCAGCCCGTCCGGATCCTTGTCCGTGACGATGGCCAGCTGCGTGTCCTTGTCGATGAGGAAGCTGGTGTCGACGACCTTGGCGTCATCGCCCGAGCCGACGCGGCCGGCGAGCGCCGCCTTCGCCAGGCCCGTGCCGATGGAGGCCGCGACTTCGGCGACGGTCACCGGTTGCGGGAACTCGCGCTTGGAGCCGTCGGGCAGTTGGATGGAGATGTTGGACATGAGGGGGAACTCCAGAAAACAAAAAAGCGCGACCACGTGCCGCGCTTTTTCTGGGGTGCTGACTTTTTCCGGACAGCTGATGAAAGACGTGACGAGCCGCGGTCGCTCAAACCTTCGCAGTGGAGGTGGTAGTCCGCGGTGTCATAACCATGTCGCCTTTCCCGGTCCTTGTTGGAAAAAGAAAATGAGACGTCCAGTGTAGCTCAGAGCGCCTGGATGTCGAGGGTGGGACGGGCGCAGGCTTCGCGGAACTCGTCCCTCAGCCGCTCGCCCTCGCGGACGGCGCGCAGCCAGTCGCGGGCGCGGCCGGGGACGTCGTTCAGGTAGCGCTGGAAGTCGTTGCGATCGGGCAGCTTGCCGTTGGGCAGCGTCTTCACCCACTCGGGGTTGGGTGTGAGCAGCACGACGTTGTCGAGGAAGGCGCTGGTCCGGTGCCGGTGCTTGAGCGCCTTGTCCAGCCAGCCCGGCACGACGCTGGCCTGGAAGTGCGGATACAGCGCGATGCCGTCGCCGACCATCGCGGCGTAGTTCAGGTGCAGGTGGTAGTCGGTGATGCCGCCGTCCCAGTAGGCGCCGGCGGGTGCGCCTTCGATGTCGTGCACGGCCTGCAGCCAGAACGGGATGGAGCAGCTCGCCAGGATGCTGGGCTTGAGGTTGCCTGCGTCCAGCGGCACCTGCCGGCTGCGGTAGTCGGCCAGCGGCATGGGCAGCGGCGAGCGCTTGTCGGAGAAGACGACCCGTTCCAGCCAGGCGCCCATCGCGCGCCGCGACATGGCATTGGCCGCGAACGCGCCCAGGTAGCCGAGCGGCGTACGCAACCGCCCTTCCCGCCCGAGCACATGCCTCCCACGCGAGGTGAACACATGCAGCCGGAACTGCGGATGCGACAGCACCTCGGCCTCGCGGCCGCCGAAGATCTCGCCGAGCTTTCCGGCGAACGCGCGCGAGACGGTCGCGGCGGTCGGCCGCTTGCCGGGCGCCGACTCGTAATCCTGATGGGCGTAGTCGTGGGCGAGGCGCTCGAACTCCGCATCCGCCTGCGCAGCGTCGCGGGTCAGGCAGGCGGTGGCCATGCGCCAGGCGCCGATGGAGGCACCGAGCAGGTGGACCTCCTGGCCGCCCGACGGCAGGAACTCGCCGAAGAGATGCGCGTCGAGCGCGCTGAGCACCAGTCCCTTCGGACCGCCGGCGGCGCCGGGCACGACGCGCACATCGGCGGCGCGCAGGCCGTGGTCGCGCAGCCGTTGGCGCGCACGGGGTCCGGCGAGGATCTGCAAGGCCTGCATCGGGCGGGTCGTCCTTTCAAGGTTCGAAGGCGCCCGACGCGGCCGATCTGTCGATTCCGACAGAGGGAATCAGAGCTTCATCTCCAGATTCAACTGGAACCAAGGCTTCAGACCGCGACCGGTGGCGTAGAACTGGTCACCGGGCAGCTGGGTCTCGGCCCGGGCGTCGAGCGGGAAGAGATTATTGGCCGAGAAGCGGACCGAGGTCTTGGGGCTGACCATCCACTGGGCGAAAACATCCAGGCCGCGGTTGCGCGAGTACTCGACGCTCTGACGATCGGTCTGACGCACCGTGTAGACCGGCGTGTAATTCAGATTGGCGCCGGTGGTGACCGGGACGCTGCTGAAGCGGTAGTCGAAGCCGAGGTTGGCGGTCCAGGGCTGCTGCTGGTCGAGGCGGTTGTCCGGCCCGTCGACGGCCTTCACGCGCGAGCGATAGACGCTCACGGAACTGCGCAGGTTCAGCGGCAGCTTGGGCTCGAACAGCGACGGGAACAGTTCCCCCGCGCGGCCCTTGAGCTCCATCTCGATGCCGCTGGTGGTGGCGCTGGAGAAGTTCATCGGCCGGATCACGTAGCGCGGGAACGGCACGAGGGCGGTGGGCGCGTCCAGCGTGACGACGTTGCGGATCAACTGGCTGATGTTGCGATGGAAGACGCCGAGGCTGAAAAGGCTGCCGCCGGTGAGGTACTTCTCGTAGGACACATCCACGCCCGTGGCGAGCTCCGGCTTCAGCGACGGATTGCCGACGCGGTCCGGGTTGAACTCGTCGTTGGTGCCGTCCGGCCGCTGGAACTTGCTGTTGAGCGTGTAACGACCCAGCATCTGCGTCAGTTCGGGCGCCTTGTAGCTGCGGGTGATGCTGGCGCGGATCATGTCGCGCCCCTTCGGGTCCAGCTTGTAGGTCAGGTGCCACAGCGGCGACAGCACGCTGGAGCTGTTGCGCGCGTCGGTGCCGACGCCGCGGCTGGTCGTCACGATCTGCTCATGGCGCAGGCCGAAGTAGGTCGACCACTGCGGGTTGATCTCCCATTCATCCTGGATGAAATAGGCCTGACGGCGGATGCGCGCGCCGAAGTTCTCGCCGTTCAAGCCGGGGAGCTGCTCCTCGCCGCCGACCAGCGTGTTGCGGATCTCGTCGCGCTTGCGGAACTCGAAGTCCCAGCCGACGGTGACCGTGTGCTCCTCGCCGAGGATGTGGCTGTACTTGCCGGCCTGCGTCACGCTGCGGTCGCGGCTGTCGAGCAACGCATCCACCGGATCGTCGACCGGACGCGTGCGGTTCTCGATGTGGTTCTTGGCGTCCTGCACGCCGGCCTTGAGCTCCCACTTCTGCGTCTCGCTGAAGCGGTTGTTCCAGGCCAGGTTGGCGCGCAGCATCTGCCAGGTGCCCTTGTTGTCGGCGTTGTCGTCCAGACGCGTGCCGTCGCTGTAGACGCCGTCCTGTGTCAGCCGCACCGAGTTGTTCCAGAAGCCCTTCTGCGCGAAGCCGATCAGCGACACGGTTTCGTCGTCGCTGAGCTTCCAGGTCGCGCGCGGCGCCGAGTTGAAGCCATGGCCCCAGTTGCGCATCTTGCCGTGCTGCGTGGCGACGACGGGATCGCCGTCCACGTCGGTGGCGCTGCGCTCGGTCGTGGAGGTCATCTCCTGCAGCCACTGGAACGCCGACAGCGGCACCGACACCGACACTGGCCCGAAGCGCTCACCATAGGTGAAGGTCGCGGACGGCACCGGATGGTTGATGTTGTAGCCGGCCCCGACGCGCAGGTCGCGCTGCGACAGCTTCGGCGCTTCCTTCAGGATGATGTTGATCGCACCAGCGACGGCCTGCGCGCTCTGGTCGGCGCTCGGGCCCTTGGTCAGCTCGATGCGCTCGACCTGCGCGGGATCCAGCTGGTCCAGCTTGAAGCCCGGAGGCGCCGGATCGCCGTTGATCAGGATCAGCGTGTAGCCGGAACCCAGCCCGCGCATGCGGGGCGCACCATCGGAGACGTTCACGCCAGGCAGACGCTTGAGCACGTCGGCCACGCTCGTGTCCCCATACTTGTCGAGCTCCTCGCGCCCGTAGATCTGCTTGGCCACCGGCGCGCGACGACGCAGCTCCGAATCGGTGTTCCGACCGCTGATCTCCACACGGTCCAGGCGCTTGCCCGACGTCGGCTCGTTGCCCATCCCGGGTGGCGCATCCTGCGCAAGAACAGCAGTCGCCGGCGCAAGCGCAGACAGGCAGACAAGGGCGCAAGCCCTGGCGATGGCGTGGGTCTTCAAAGGAACTCCCGAGGATCTGGTGTCGACACCGTGTCGGTCTGTCGACTTTTGTCTTTGACGGTAAACGGCGCGCAGCGTAGCCGTACGCCGCCCGTTTCGACACCTCAGGTGCGACCAGCCGCGAAAAATGTGGGATCAAACGCGATCCGGCGCCGTGGACGGCGCCGGATCCTGGCCCAAATAGCGCTCAGCGCTTGAGCTTGGCGAAAGCCGCCGCCATCGCGTTGCCGCCGGCCGGCTGGGCTTCACGTGCGCCGGATGGGCGAGCACCGCCCTGGCGCTCATTGCGACCCGCGGGACGGAAGCTGTTGTCCGGCTTGGAGCCGCCACGCGGCGCCTGCGCATCCAGCTTCATCGTCAACGAAATGCGCTTGCGGGCCAGATCGACCTCCAGCACCTTCACCTTGACGATGTCACCGGTCTTGACGACCTCGCGGGCATCGTTGACGAACTTGTTGGCCAGCTGGCTGACGTGGATCAGACCATCTTGATGCACGCCCAGATCGACGAAGGCGCCGAACTGCGCGACGTTGGACACCGTGCCTTCCAGCACCATGCCCTCCTTCAGATCCTTGAGGTCCTCGACGCCGTCGTTGAAACGCGCCACCTTGAAGTCAGGACGCGGATCGCGGCCCGGCTTCTCCAGCTCGCCGAGGATGTCCTTGACGGTGATGGCGCCGAAGCGCTCGTCGGCGAAAGCCTCCGGCTTGAGCGCACGGATCACGTCGGACTTGCCCATGACGTCCGAGATCGGACGCTGGACCTGCGCCAGGATGCGCTCGATGACCGGATAGGTTTCCGGGTGCACGCCGCTGACGTCCAGCGGGTTGTCGCCGTCGCGGATGCGCAGGAACCCCGCCGCCTGCTCGAAGGTCTTCGGGCCGAGGCCCGTGACGTCCAGCAGTTGCTGACGATTGCGGAACGCCCCGTTGGCGTCGCGCCAGCGCACGATCGAATTGGCGACGCTGGCCGAGAGTCCCGACACGCGCGACAGCAACGGCGCGGAGGCGGTGTTCAGGTCGACGCCCACCGAGTTCACGCAGTCCTCGACGATGGTGTCCAGCGTGCGCGCGAGCTCGCTCTGGTTGACGTCGTGCTGGTATTGACCGACGCCGATCGACTTGGGATCGATCTTCACCAGCTCGGCCAGCGGATCCTGCAGACGACGCGCGATGGAGACGGCGCCGCGCAGCGACACGTCCAGATCGGGCAGTTCCTTCGAGGCGAATTCCGAGGCCGAGTACACCGAGGCGCCGGCTTCGCTGACGACGACCTTTTCGATGACAGTGCCCGGCGCCATCGACTGAATGCGCTTGATGAGGTCGGCGGCGAGCTTGTCCGTCTCGCGCGAGGCCGTCCCGTTGCCGATGGCGATGAGGTTGACGCCGTGCGTCGCGCACAGGCGGCCCAGCGTGTGGATGGACCCTTCCCAGTCGCGCTTGGGCTCATGCGGGTAGACGGTCGAGGTGTCCAGCACGCGGCCGGTGTCGCTGACGACCGCCACCTTCACGCCGGTGCGGATGCCCGGATCCAGGCCCATGACGACGCGCTTGCCGGCCGGCGCGGCCAGCAGCAGGTCGCGCAGGTTCTCGGCGAAGACCTTGGTGGCGACCTTCTCGGCCTCCTCGCGCAGGCGCCCGAAGAGGTCGCGCTCCAGGCTCAGCGAGAGCTTGACCTTCCAGGTCCACGCGACGGTCTTGCGGATCAGCTCGTCGCCGGCGCGCTTCCCGTGGCTCCAGCCGAGGTGGCGCGCGATGCGGCCTTCGGCGAGCGAGGGCTGGCCGAGGACGACTTCCTCGTCGAGCGCCAGCTTGGCGTCCAGGAACTCCTGCGTGCGACCGCGGAAGACGGCGAGCGCGCGGTGCGAGGGCACGGTGCGGATCGGCTCTGCGTAGTCGAAGTAGTCGCGGAACTTGGAGATGTCGGGGTGGTTCTCGTCCTTGCCGTCCATCAGCTTGGACTTGAACAGGCCCTCCTCCCACAGCCATTCGCGGAGCTTGCCGATCAGCAGGGCGTCTTCGGCCCAGCGCTCGGAGAGCAGGTCGCGCACGCCGTCCAGCACCGCGAACGCATCGGCGAAGCCGGCATCCGGGTTGAGGAAGGCCCCCGCCTCGCTCATCGGATCGAGCGTCGGATCGGCGAACAGCTTGTCGGCGAGCGGCTCCAGGCCGGCCTCGCGGGCGATGAGGCCCTTGGTGCGGCGCTTCTGCTTGTACGGGAGGTAGAGGTCTTCCAGCTCCTGCTTGGTCGGCGCGGCGGCGATGGCCGCGGCGAGTTCGGGCGTGAGCTTGCCCTGCTCCTCGATGCTCTTGAGCACGGCCTCGCGGCGGTCCTCGAGCTCGCGCAGATAGCTCAGGCGGGCCTCGAGTTCGCGCAACTGGATGTCATCGAGGCCGTCGGTGGCCTCCTTGCGGTAGCGGGCGATGAACGGGACGGTGGCCCCGCCGTCGAGCAGTTCCACGGCCGCGTTGACCTGAGCCGGGCGAACCTTCAGTTCGGCGGCAATCTGAAGCAGGATCTTGTCCAAAACAGCGACGGGCCCAGGGCCCAGAGAGCAACGAAAGCGGGCAAGTTTAGGTCACGCGGGGAAGGCGCTCTGCAACAGCGTGTCGACGTCGACGCTGCGCGTGTCGAACGCCCCGGCGACCGCGCCCCAATGCGGGTCGAACCGGCTGGCGATGAACGCATCGGCGACGAACGCGGGCGAGTGCCGGCGCAGCAGCGCCGCCTGCGCGAGCAGCACCAGCCGGGACGCAAAACGACGGCCGAGCGCTTCCAGCTGATCGGGCGGCGTGGCCAGCCATCCGCGCAAGGCATCGAGCTCGCTGCGCAGCACCCGCTCGTCGCCGACGTCCGCCTCGACCTCGTCGAGCAGCGCCAGGAAGGCTTGCGGATCCCGCGCGACGGCGCGCATGACGTCCAGGCACATCACGTTGCCCGAACCCTCCCAGATCGAGTTGACGGGCGCTTCGCGGTACAGCCGGCCCATGATGCCGTCGTCGATGTAGCCGTTGCCGCCCAGGACTTCCATCGCCTCGCCCGAGAGCTCGACCGCGCGCTTGCAGACCCAGAACTTCGCCGCCGGCGTGACCAGCCGCATCCAGGTGCGCTCTCGCGGATCGTCCTGATGCTCGAAGGCGTGCGCCAGTCGCAGGCTCAACTGCATCGCGGCTTCGCTTTCGAGCGCCAGATCGGCGAGCACCGCGCGCATCAGCGGCTGCTCCGCGAGCCGCTTGCCGAAGGCCCGGCGATGCCGCGTGTAGTGCAGGGCCTGCACCAGCGCCTGCCGCAGCATCGCCGCGCTGCCGACGACGCAGTTCAAGCGCGTGTAGGTGGCCATCTCGATGATGGTCGGAATGCCGCGACCCTCCTCGCCCATCAGCACGCCGTAGGCGTCCTGGAATTCGACTTCGGAGCTGCTGTTGCTGCGGTTGCCGACCTTGTCCTTGAGGCGCTGCACGTTGACGGCGTTCTTCGTCCCGTCGGGCCGCCAGCGCGGCACGAAGAAGCAGCCCGGCGCGCCGTCCGGCGTCTTGGCCACGACCAGGTGCGCGTCGCACATCGGCGCGGAGAAGAACCATTTGTGGCCGGTGATCCGGTACTCGCCGCCGCGGCCGCCTCCGCTTCCACCGCCGTGCGAGACCGGCTCCGCGCGCGTCGTGTTGGCGCGCACGTCGGAACCGCCCTGCTTCTCGGTCATGCCCATGCCGAGCCAGATCGAGCGCTTCTGCGCAAGGGGCAGGTCTCGCCCGTCGTACTCGGTGCTGAACAGTTGATCGCGCAGCGCGTTCCACAACTGCGGCTCGCGGCGCAGCACCGGGATGCTGGCCTGCGTCATCGTCGCGGGACACAAGGTGCCGGCCTCGACCTGCCCGTGCAGGTAGAAGCCCGCAGCCCACGCGACCCAGCGGCCGGGCCGCTCGTCGCGGAACGGCATCGCGACCAGATCCGCCCGGCGGTACATCGCCAGCAACTCGTGCCAACCCGCGTCGAACTCGACGCGGTCGATGCGCCGGCCGCGTTTGTCGAAGCTGTCCAGCGTCGGCGTGACGCGGTTGATGCGCTCGGCGAGGGCGAAGGTCTCGGCCCTGCCGAGCGCCTCGGCATACGCGGCAAGACCCGGCACGAAGGCCTCGGCGCCGGCGCGCGCGAGCGCCGCCTTCAGCGCCGGGTCGGTCTCCAGCAGCGAGTAGCCGCTGAGCTCGTCGACCTGATTGGCCACCTCGTGGGTGCGCCATTGGGGCGCCGGGGCGGCGGCGGCCTGCCGGTCCACGTCGGCGGCGGCGGCGGCGGCGGCGGCGGTGTGCGGGGTGTTGGTCTCCATGGGCGTCATGGTGTGCGTCTCCTGATACGTCACCGGTTTCGAGCTTGTCCTCTGGATCGGGGTCGCGGCAATCGGGATCCTCGCCTATCGCGCGCCCGCCAGCCAGGGCCGTGCCCGGGAATCCGGTTGCAAGGGTTACACCGGCTGTAAGGCCTGACAGGCCGAACCGGCCCGCGCAGCCCCTACATTCGCCCAGTCGTCCGGACCACCCACAACCGACCTCGGGTCCTCCGAGGCACCCGGCGACACCTCGGGACGCGGCGCCAGCCGCACCTCCAACAACATCTGACACGGCCCCACCACTGGGTCGCGAGCAGAGGGGGCCGTCCCGTTCCTACCTGAGCGCGTACGGCCGTTTCTTCGGGAGATCTGATCGATCCATCACGAAAGAAAGAGGCTTATGTCTAAGGTTTCCACACAGGCAATCATCCGTCGCGCCGTGCGCGCCACCCTCCTCGCCGCCGCGGCCACCGCCGCCTGCCAGGCGATCGCCGCGGACCGCGTCCTGCTGGACGACACCTCCCCGGTGAACACGCAGATGCGCGCCACCAGCGCCGCGCCGCAATCCGCGGCCACCGCGCTCGGACTCGGCGCCAACGAGCTGCAGGCCGTGCGCAGCCAGGCCTACGCCGGCGGCAAGGTCGTGACGCGTCACCAGCAGTACTACCAGGGCGTCCCGGTCTGGGGCGAAGGGGTGGTCGAGAGCAGCGACGCCGGCACCTCGCGCTTCTCCGGCAGCATGCTGGCCAACATCCAGCAGGACCTGCCGACCACGCAGGCCAGCCTGACCTCGCAGGGCGCGCTGGCGCAGGCCAAGGGGTCCATCAACGCCGCCATCACCGAGAACGAGCAGGTCAAGCTCTACGTCCGGCTGAACCAGAACAACAAGGCGCAGCTGTTCTACCTGGTGTCCTTCGTGCGCCATGACGCCAAGCAGCCCAGCCGCCCCCACTTCATGATCGACGCCACCACCGGCGCGGTGCTGGAGCGCTGGGAAGGCCTGGCCCACAAGGACGCGACCGGCCCCGGCGGCAACGCCAAGACCGGCCGCTATGAGTACGGCACCGACTACCCGCCCCTGAAGGTGACCGACACCTGCCAGATGAACTCCGGCAACGTCGTCACGGTCAACCTCAACGGCAGCACCGGCGCCAGCAACACGCCCTTCCAGTTCACCTGCTCGCGCAACGAGTACAAGCAGATCAACGGCGCCTACTCGCCGCTGAACGACGCGCACTACTTCGGCGAGATCATCTTCAAGATGTACGGCGACTGGTTCAACATCCGTCCGCTGACCGGCACGCTGTACATGCGCGTGCACTACGGCAGCAACTACGAGAACGCGTTCTGGGACGGCACGGCGATGAGCTTCGGCGACGGCCGCACCACCTTCTATCCGCTGGTCTCGCTGGACGTGTCCGCGCACGAGGTGAGCCACGGCTTCACCGAGCAGAACTCCGGACTGACCTACTCCGGCCAGTCCGGCGGCATGAACGAAGCCTTCTCCGACATGGCCGGCGAAGCCGCCGAGTACTACCGCAACAACGGCAGCAACGACTGGCTGGTGGGCGCGCAGATCTTCAAGGGCTCGGGCGCGCTGCGCTACTTCGACGATCCGACCCGCGACGGCAGCTCCATCGGCAACGCGGCCGACTACCGCAGCGGCATGGACGTGCACTACTCCAGCGGCGTCTACAACAAGGCTTTCTACCTGCTGGCCACCAAGCCGGGCTGGAACACGCGCAAGGCCTTCGAGGTGATGGTCGACGCCAACCGTCTGTACTGGACCGCCAACAGCACCTTCAACCAGGGCGCCTGCGGCGTGGAAACGGCCGCGACCAACCGCGGCTACGCCAAGGCCGACGTGACCGCCGCCTTCGCCAGCGTCGGCGTGAGCTGCTCCGGCACCACGCCGCCGCCGACCGCGACGCCGCTGACCTCCGGCGTGCCGGTGACCGGCATCTCGCTGGCCACGGGCGCGACGAAGCTGTACAGCATCACCGTCCCGGCCGGCCGCTCCACGCTGACCATCAAGCTGTCCGGCGGCACGGGCGACGGCGACGTCTACGTCAAGCGCGGCTCCGCGCCGACGACCACGAGCTACGACAAGCGCTCGATCGGCTCGACCAACGCCGAGACGATCACCTTCTCCGCGCCGACCGCCGGCGTGTACTACGTGCTGGTCAGCGCGTACGCGAAGGTGACCAGCGCGACCCTGGTCGGGACGTACTGATCCCCGCTTGATCCACGGCTAGACAAGCCTGATCGATCCCGACGCGTCGCCCTGCGCGACGCCTCGGACTCCGGCGCGCCGCCCCGCGCGGCGCGCCGGCTTCGCCATTCCTGGAACGACTCCGGAGCAACCACCCATGCGTTCATTCCTCACCATCACCGCGGTGTGCGTCGGCCTGGCCGCGCTCACGCCCGCCTATGCGGGCGACAAGGTCTGGATCAGCCTCGGCGACGCCGCGCTGGCCCAGCTGCAGAAGCACCGTCCGGCCGCGCGCGCCGTGGCCAGCGTCAAGGCCGACGTCGCGCAGGATGCGTCGGCGCAGTCCTTCACCGCCACGAACGAAGGCATCCATCTCGTCGAGGTCGACGAGGACGCGCTCGCCTCGCTGAGCCACTCGATCCACGAGGAGCTGCGCCGCTGCGGCGGCTACATGTACCACCCGAGCCGCGAGGCCGGCATCGCCTCGCTGCAGCGCCACAGCACGCCGCTCGCGTCGCAGCAGCTGGCCGCCGCGCTGGTCGCGACGCGGCCCAGCTACACGATCGACCAGCAGGCCGTCGTGACGCCCATCCTGTCGCAGATGCAGGCCAGCAACATCGGCCAGACCATCGTCGACCTGTCCGCCAACATCAACCGCTACTACACGAGCACCAGCGGCGTGGCGGCGTCCAACTGGCTCAAGCAGAAGTGGACGACGCTGGGCGCGGGCCGCAGCGACATCACCGTCGAGCAGTTCACCCACGCGGGCTGGGCGCAGAAGTCGGTGATCGCGACCATCCAGGGCAGCGACAACGGCAGCGAAGTGATCGTGATGGGCGCGCACCTGGACTCGATCAACCAGTCCGGCGGCTCGGGCGAGACCATGCGCGCGCCGGGCGCGGACGACGACGCCTCGGGCGTGGCCAGCCTCACCGAGGTGCTGCGCGCGCTGGTGCAGGCCAACTACAAGCCGCGCCGCACGATCAAGCTGATGGCCTATGCGGCCGAGGAAGTCGGCCTGCGCGGCTCGCAGGAGATCGCCAACAGCTTCGCCGCCGCCGGCACCAACGTGGTGGGCGTGCTGCAGCTGGACATGACCAACTACAAGGGCGCCGCCAACGACATCTACATCTTCACCGACTACACCGACAGCGCGCAGAACACCTTCCTCACGAACGTGATCGCGACCTACCTGCCGACGCTGCGCGTGGGGACGGACCGTTGCGGCTACGCCTGCTCGGACCACGCGTCGTGGAACGCCAAGGGCTTCTTCGCGAGCATGCCCTTCGAGTCCAGCTTCAGCGCGGACAACCCGTACATCCACACCGCCAACGACACCTACGCCAACATGGGCAGCCAGGCCGACCACGCGCTGAAGTTCGCGCGCATGGCCGCGGCCTACGCGGTGGAACTGGGCAGCGACGGCCCCGGCACGCCGCCGCCCACGGACAAGACGGAGAACTTCAGCGGCAGCCTGGCGCGCGGCGAGAGCAAGAGCTTCGGCCCGTTCAAGGTCGCCAACGGCGGCAGCCTCGCGGCGAGCACGACCGGCACCGGCGACATCGACCTCTACGTCCGCAAGAGCGCGGTGCCGACCACCTCGACCTACACCTGCCGCTCCAACGGCTCGACGGCGACCGAGGGCTGCAGCGTGACCATGACGGCCAACGGGGACGTGTACGTGCTGGTCTACGGCTACTCGGCCGGCAATTACCAGCTGAAGGTCACGTACCGGCCGCAGTGAAGCAGTTCCGCAGCCACTTCCCGGCGGCGTCGTTCTGCGATCGCGGGTGCCACGCCATCGCGAGCCGGAACGGCGCCAGCTCGAACGGGAGTTCGAGCAGCTCGACGAAGGACTCGTAGCGCTGCAGCAGCTGGCGCGGGAGCGTCGTGACGAGGTCCGTCTGCGACAGCACCAGCGCGACCTGGTTGTAGCTGGGCACCGCCGCGGTGACGCGGCGGTGCCGGCCCAGCTTGGCCAGCACATCGTCGACGGACGATGAGAACTCGCCCTTGGCCGACACGATGACGTGGCCGAGATCGCAGTATTCATCGAGCTTGGGCGGCTTCGCTCCGCGCGGGTGACCGCGACGCTGCGCCAGCGCGAAATCGGCGCGCAGCAGGAATCTCGCCTTCAGCGATTCCGGCACCTTGTCGATGTCGCCGAGGAAAAGATCGACCTCGCCGCGCGCCATGCGCTCCACCAGCCCGACGTCGTAGGCCGGCACGACGGCCATGCGCAGCTCGGGATTGCCGTGACGCATCACCTCGGCCATCACGTCGAGCGCGAGGATCGTGAACACGCTGTCGTTGGCCGCGACGGTGAAGGTCCGCGCCGACGTCGCCGGATCGAAGTCGTGCGGCTGCGCCACGGCTTCGCGCAACTGCGAGAGCGCTTGCGCGAGTGCCGGCCGCAGCGCCAGCGCGCGTTCCGTCGCCACCATGCCGCGGCCGGTCTCCGACGGCACCAGCAGCGGATCCTGGAACAGCTCGCGCAGCTTGGCCAGATGCCCCGACAGCGTCGGCTGGCTGATGTGCATGCGCTGCGCGGCGCGCGTGACGTTGAGTTCGTCGAGCAGCGTGTCCAGCGAGATCAGCAGATGCAGATCCGAACGTCTCATATCCACGATTCCGATACCTCCCATCGACTCTGACGACTCACACCCGACGCCTCTCCGGTCCTACGCTTCGCTTCCCTTGAAGCCAGAACCACCCCGGAGCGCTCATGTCGTCCAGCATCGATTTCTACTACCACCCGACGCCGAACCCGTCGAAGGTCGCATTATTCCTGGAGGAAAGCGGTCTTGCCTATCGATTGATTCCCGTCGACATCGCCAAGGGCGAGCAGCACGGCGCGGCCTTCCGCGCCATCAATCCGAACGGCAAGGTCCCGGCGATCGTCGACGACGGTATCGCCGTCTTTGATAGCTCGGCCATCCTGCTTCACCTCGCCCGCAAGACGGGACGATTCAACGGCGAGCCGTCCGACGCCGGCCAGGCGGAGCTGCTGTCGTGGCTGATGTTCATCGCCTCGGGCGTCGGCCCGTTCACCGGCCAGGCCATCCACTTCACCCACTACGCGCCCGCCGGCGAGGCCTACGGCGCGCATCGCTACCGCTTCGAAGCGGACCGCCACTGGGCGATCGTGGAGGCGCGCCTGGCCACGCATCGCTACCTGCTCGGCGACGAGTACTCCCTGGTCGACATGGCGCTGTGGGGCTGGTGCCGCGGCCTGCAGTACCTGCTTGGGGCCGAAGCCTGGAAGCGCTATCCCAACGTGGCGCGGCTGTTCAACGAGATCAACGAACGCCCCGCCGCACGACGCGTCGCCGAGCTGCCGTCCCGCTTCGACTTCAAGCAGGACACCGACGCGCAGACGCGCGCCAGCCTGTTCACGCACGGACTACCGTCCGCCGCGACTGCCGCGACCGCCTGACCGCTCCACCATCACCTGCCATTCCGACCTCGACGTCCACAAGACCATGATGAATCGATCATTCCTCACCCTGACCCTGGCCATCGCCGCCGCCTTCGCCACCGTGGCGCCCGCCGTCCACGCGGAGGGCGCGAGCGCGCCCGCGCCCAAGCTCAGCCACATCCAGGCGGGCTACCAGCACTTCAAGATCGGCGCATTCGAAGTCGTCGCGCTGTCCGACGGCACGCTGCCCATCCCGGCGCAGCAGGTGTTGAAGGGCATCAGCGCCGACGAGATCGCGAAGCGCTTGGCCGCGACCTATCAAAGCACCGAGGTCGAGGCCTCGATCAACGCCTACCTGATCAAGGCCGGCGACCGCTTGGTGATGATCGACGCCGGCACCGGCGAGCTCTACGGCCCGACGCTCAACAAGATCAGCGCGAGCCTGAAAGGCGCCGGCTATGCGCCCGAGCAGATCACCGACATCCTCATCACCCACATCCACACGGACCACACCGGCGGCCTGATGGACGGATCGCGCCTCGTCTTCCCCAACGCGACGCTGCACCTCGAACGCAAGGAACTCGACTACTGGCTGGGCGCCGGCCAGCGCGAGCGCGCGCCGGAAGCCCTGAAGGTCTACTTCGACCAGGCCTTGGCGAAGGTCCAGCCCTACGTCGACGCGGGCCGCGTGAAGACCTTCAGCGGCGAGACCGCACTCTTCCCGGACATCCCGGGCATCCGCTCGCTGCCGGCGCCGGGACACACGCCGGGCCACAGTTTCTACGTGCTGGAGAGCCAGGGCGAGAAGCTGGTGTTCTGGGGCGACCTGCTCCACGTGGCCGACGTGCAGTTGCCCCGGCCCGATGTGACCGTCGCCTTCGACGTCGATCCGAAGGTGGCCGCCGCCACGCGCAAGCAGGCCTTCGCCGATGCGCTGAAGGGCCGCTACTGGGTCGCGGGCGACCACATCGCCTTCCCCGGCGTCGGGCACCTGCAAGCCGATGGCAAGGGATACCGCTGGATTGCCATGCCCTACGTCAACGACTACCACCCGCAGAAGTAGTCTTTGAGGGGCGGCTGACTCATCAGTGCTACGAATGACACATCCGTGCTACATTAGCCGGATAGATTCGCACAAGACCTTTCTTCTGAGGTCTTCTCTGCAGCCGCCGCCGGCCCTCCCCGGGCCCCTCGTGCGAGCGGACTGCTTCAGCAACACCCCCCCGCTGCAAGCTCTTGAGTGTCTCTGTCCCGGCACGCATCCGTGCGCCGGGTTTTTCCTGTCATTCATTCCAAAGGAAACAACATGACGACCAAGCAGGGCACCGTGAAGTGGTTCAGCGACGACAAGGGCTTCGGCTTCATCACCCCGGCCGACGGCTCCAAGGACCTGTTCGCCCACCACAGCGAAATCCAGAGCTCCGGCGGCTTCCGCACGCTGGCTGAAGGCGCCAAGGTCGAGTTCGAGACCAAGGACGGCCCGAAGGGCCCGCAAGCCTCCAGCATCCGCGTCATCTGAACGCAGACTGAGTGATGCCCTCAGGCCCGCCTCTCCCGAGGCGCGCGCCAGGGGCTCACGAGGGGCTCACAGCTTCCACCCGTCGCTCAAGAGCGACGGGTCGAGCTCCCTCCTGATCGCCTGCGCAGCCGCCTCGCGATCGTCGGCGACGCCCTCCACGTGGAGCACCCTCCGCGTCGGCAATCCGGGCCGCTGATAGATGACCGCCCCGACATCCGTCGCCGGCGCCGTCACGAATACCAGATCAAACGAATCGATCCGCAGTCCGGTGATGTTGGCCAGACGCGTCCGGATCAGCACGTCCGCTCCCGCATCCGCTTCCACGCACGCCCGCACGTCCGCTGGCTCGCGCGCTGCAGCGCGGCGCTCACACCAGCTCCTGCCAGTAGATGCGCTCGCCGTCCCCGGTGAGGCACAGCGCCCCGCCGCGCCATTCGAGCCAGCGTTGGCGCACCAGCTGCTCGATCAGCAGTTCGGGGATCTCGCTCGCGCGACGTCGGTGAAGCGCGTCCACACAGGTGCGCAATCCGATGCGCAGCGCTTCCAGGTCCTGCGGTGCAGCCATGGCCTTATTCCTTGCGTTTTCTTCGCGTTTCGCGCCACGACATGCGGCGCGAACAGAAGCGCCAAGCGATCACGGCGAGGACTTGCGGCGCGTTCGAGAGCCTCGAACGAAGCAAGGACTTCGGGATGACAACCTCACGGTCTATGCGCCGATAGTAGCGCAGCGGCCTCCCCGCCTTAAAGGTCGTTCGGAGCGTCCGCGCCTGGCGGCAGGTCGACAGGCGCAACGGCCGGCAGCTCGATCCGGAAGACGGTGCCCGCCTCGCCGGTCTCGACCGCGATGTGGCCGCCGTGCGCTTCCACGATCGTCCGGCACACGAAGAGCCCGAGGCCCATGTTGCTCGCCGCCGGCGCGTCGGTGGTCCGGTGCACCATCGGCTCGAAGAGGCTGCCCAGCACCTCGTCCGGGATCGGACGGCCTTCGTTGCGGACCGACAGGGTGCGCAGGTCCCCGCGACCGCCCGCCGTCACGACGATGGTCCGCCCTTCGGCTCCGTGCTGCGCGGCGTTGCGCAGCAGGTTGGCGATGACGCGCGAGAGCCGTTCGCCGTCCCACGCACCGTCGTCCGGGGACTGCCGCACCAGCTCGATGATCAGGCCGGGATTGGCGCCGCGCGCCTCGTCGATGGCCGCGGACGCCAGCGCGCCCAGGCGCTGCGGCGTGCGCCGCAGGATCAGGTCCGCGCCGAGCCGGCTGCGCGCGTAGTCCTGGATGTCGTCGAGCATGTGCGTCATGCGCCGCGACGCCGCCGTGATGCGGGCCGCCATCTTCTGCGTCATGTCGGCGGAAGGCGGCGCCTTGACCAGCAGCTGGCTGCTCATCGAGATCGCGTCCAGCGGATTGCGCAGGTCGTGCCCGAGGATCGCGAGGAACAGGTCCCGCGCGCGTTCCTCGTCGAGCCGCTTCCGGTCGAGTTCGTCGGACAGCGCGCGCAGCACCTCGCGCCGCCGCAGCAGCGCATGCAGGTTGGCGATCAGCACGTCCTCGTCGACCGGACGCGTGAGGTAGGCATCCGCGCCGCTTTCGAGCCCGTGGACGAGGTCGCGATCGTCGACGTGGATGCCGGAGACATGGATGATGGGGACAGCCGCCGCCGACTTCGACGCGCGCAGTTGGCGGCAGACCTCGAAGCCGCTGATGTCGGGCAGCATGACGTCGAGGATGATGGCGTCGATGCCGCACGCATCCCCTTCACCCTTGCCCTCGCCGCCGCCGACGGCCAGGCGCAGCGCTTCGGCGCCGTCCGGCGCCTCGATCACCGCGAAGCCGGCCAGTTCCAGCCGGCGCCGCAGCGCATAGCGGTGCGCGGCCTCGTCGTCGACGAGCAGGATCGTGCGCCTCCCGTGCGCCTGATGTGCGGCATCCATCCCTGTAGTCCTCGCGGAGCCTCCTCGCGTCGCCACCGGACGATGACGCCGGACTCCGAGCGCGAAGGGTAGCGCAAGCCCGCCCGTCGCGCGTCCCGGATTTACTCGTGTCCGCTGATGGCGTGCGGCACGTAGGGCGCTTGCAGCGCGGCGATCTCGTCGTCGGCCAGCACCAGGTCCAGCGCACCGACGGCGTCGTCCAGCTGCTCGAGCTTCGACGCACCGATGATGGGCGCCGTCACCTCCGGCTTCGCCAACACCCACGCGAGGGCGATCTGCGCCATCTTCACGCCGCGCCGGGCCGCGAGGTCCTGCACGGCCTGGATGACCGGACGGTCCTGGTCGCCCGTCCTGCCGTAGAGCCGCTTGCCGACGTCGTCGGTCTGCAGCCGCTGCGTGGCGACATCCATCGGCCGGGTGAGACGGCCGCGCGCCATCGGACTCCACGGGATCAGCCCGACGCCCTGGTCCGCGCATAGCGGGATCATCTCGCGCTCCTCTTCGCGATACAGCAGGTTGACGTGGTTCTGCATGCTCACGAACGGCGTCCAGCCGTTGCGTCGCGCCACCTCCTGCGCCTTCGCGAACTGCCACGCGTACATCGACGAGGCGCCCAGGTAACGCGCACGCCCCGAGCGCACCACGTCGTTCAACGCGCACATCGTCTCCTCGATCGGCGTGTCGTGGTCCCAGCGGTGGATCTGCAGCAGATCGACGTAGTCGGTGCCCAGGCGCGCCAGGCTCGCGTCGATCTCGGCGAGCACCTGCTTGCGCGACAGCCCGCGGCGATGCCGGACGCCTTCCGGCGTCTCGTACGGGAAGTACATCTTGGTCGCGAGCACGACCTCCTCGCGCCGCGTCATCTCCTTGAGCAGCACGCCCACCATCTGCTCGGAGGTGCCGCCGGAGTAGCTGTTGGCGGTGTCGAAGAAGGTGATGCCGCTGTCGACCGCCTTGCGGAAGAGGACGCGGGAGGTGTCGAGGTCCAGCGTCCAGCTGTGGTTGCCGACGTCGGCCGCTCCGAAAGTCATGCATCCCAGGCACAGCCGCGAGACGTCCAGTCCCGTGTTGCCCAGCTTGGTGTACTTCATGCGCGCAGCTCCTGGTTGAACAATGCCGGCGCAGGATAGTCGACCATCGCGGATGGGAGACACTCGCCGACTTGATGACCCTCCCCGGATTCGGAGCATTCATGAGCACAGCGCGCTTCTATCCCATCGGCACTCCCGGCGTCCCGTGGGGCGACGCGGAACGCACCGCCTGGCGCGAGCGCCAGGTCGTGTCCCGGCGCTATGAGGACGACGTCGTCCCGCGCGTCGAGGCCCTGGCCGACCGCTTCGAGGTCGTCCGCTACGGACAGCTGACCTACGGTGCCGACGCCTACCCGCTGCTCGCGTTGAAGAGCCGCTCGTGGGATCCGGCGCGGCCGGTGGCGCTGGTCACCGGCGGCGTCCACGGCTACGAGACCAGCGGCGTGCTGGGCGCGCTGCGCTTCGCCGAGGAACACGCCGAAGCCTTCAGCGATCGCGTGAACGTGATCGTCGTGCCTTGCGTGAGCCCCTGGGCCTACGAACGCATCTGCCGCTGGAATTACCACGCAGTCGATCCCAACCGGAACTTCGGCGCGCGACGCGAGGCCGCGGAGTCCTCGGCGCTGATCGAGCTGCTGACGCCGTACGCCGGCCAGTTCCTGCTGCACATCGACCTGCACGAGACGACGGACACCGACATCACGGAGTTCCGCCTGGCGCTGGCGGCGCGCGACGGCAAGCCGCTCGTGGCCGAGGAAGTCCCCGACGGCTTCTATCTGGTCGGCGACAGCGAGACCACCCGGCTGGACTTCCAGGAAGCCATCATCCAGGCGGTGGAGCAGGTCACCCACATCGCACCGCCGGACGCGGACGGCCACATCATCGGCGCGCCCTTGAGCGCACGAGGCGTCATCGAGTTCCCGGTCCGCAACTCCGGCTTGTGTGCGAGCGTGACGCGGGCGCCGTTCACGACGACCACCGAGGTGTATCCCGACAGTCCTCGCACGAATCCGGAGGAATGCGTGGAGGCGCAGGTGACGGCGGTGCGCGCGGCGCTGGACTTCGCGATCGCGCACAAGCCCTGAACGGTCGGGCTTCGCGCCGGGCCGTCTACCGCCGCCCGGCGCTCGCGCTGCTGCCAGAACTGGACGGCCGCGCGCGGAAACTGCCCGGGTCGACCACCCGACCCGAGGCCTTCCATGCACACGCCCTCCTCTTCCGGCGCCGATGACTTCGACTTCGAATTCGGCAGCTTCGCCATCCATCACCGCCGACTGAATCGCCGCCTCAGCGGCTGCGAGGACTGGACCGAGTTTGAAGGCCGCTGCACCACGCGGCCCATCCTCGGCGGGCTCGGCAACATCGAGGACAACGAGCTCGATCTGCCGGAAGGCCTCTACCGCGCGGTCGCGCTGCGCTCCTTCGATCCGAAGAGCGGCCTGTGGGCGATCTGGTGGCTGGACGGCCGCGCGCCCCACGCGCTGGATGTGCCGGTGAAGGGCCGCTTCGACGGCCCGATCGGGCTGTTCTTCGCCGACGACGTGCTCGACGGGCGAGACATCAAGGTGCGATTCACCTGGGACAAGCGCCACGTGCAGGAGCCCCGCTGGGAGCAGGCGTTCTCGGCCGACGGCGGGACGACGTGGGAGACGAACTGGGTGATGCGGTTCACCAGGGTTGCGAGCGATCTCTAAGCAGATCGTTGCAGGAAGTGCTTGACGGTGGTCGCGTAGGGCTCGTATCGCGTTTGTGCGATCTCGCCGGCCAGATACGCCTGCCTGTCGGCAGGTGTCCACGAAGCCAATTCGTCGAGATCGCCCACCACCTTCTTTTTATAGACCGACAAGGCCTTGGCGCGGGCCCCCTTCAATGTTGGATTGTCCAAGCCGAACACACGGATGGTTTCGCTGGCTCGATGAGCGTCGGCCTGCTCCAGTCCTTCACGCACGCGCACTTGCCCGGACGAATGGAAATGCAGGTAATCGTCAGGCTCATCCTGGTCTGGCTTGAGGAGTGCCGCCGAGTCGTAGGAAGTGCCTTTGCGGTCCTTGTAGTGCCCACAGTGATCATTCGAGCCGCACGCGAGAAATAGGTTGCTCCAGGCGAACGTCAATTGCGGAAAGTGGAGAGGACTCTTGCGCCGGAAATGCTCGATGTGCCCCTCGTGGAGAACCCTTCCCTCGCAATAGGCACATCGCAGCCCATACTCGTTGGCGTCCGGCGTCGTGACGCCCGGCTCTCCCTGCATCCGCACAAGTGCGGCCCGCAACTCACGCTTGCATTCGCGTCCTAGATTTTCCCAAGTGTGCGCGGGATAGCCGTAGCCCGTCAGGCACGCAGGAGGCGTCACCCCTGCACGATCAAGCTTGTGCATCAGCGCTGTGTCTCCTGCGACTGACGGAGCTTGAAACCCTGAAAGCGGATGAGCCTGTCGGCGTCGATCAGCACAGGGTGTCCCGCGCCATAGACGGCCAGCAGTCGATCGCGCAGCACCTGGCCATCGGCACTGTCGTGCTGCCCGCGCTCAATCACCGCGGTGTAGTCGGCGATCAACTGGGCTTCTTCCACGGGCGGAATGGGATTGACGCCCATCACGTCATTCAGTGCCACCGCACTCTCCAGTCCCAGGATTTCCTGATCGGGCGCCGGGGCCTGCCATCGGCCTTCGGTGTCCTTGAAGACGACCCGGACGCTCTCCCGCTTCACCGTGGAAAGCACCTGCGGGCTGTGGCTGCTGACGATGAACTGCAGCTTGGGGAATGCGCTGCGCAGACTCTGCATCACTTGCTGTTGCCAAGCCGGGTGGAGGTGGAGGTCCACTTCATCGATCAGGACGATGCCTGAACTCTCGCGGGGGGCCCTTTCTTTCAAGAACCCGTTGAGACGGACGCAGCGCAGGGCCAGATCAGCTGCCAGGGAAATCATGGCTCGCACGCCATCACTGAGCAGGCTGATAGGCAACGCCCCATGGTCGGCATGGACCATGGCAAGCTCCTCGAACACAAGGCTGTAATGGAAATGACTCCACCCCTCACCCGCCATGACGGCATCGACCGCATCGGCGATTCCGCGCAGACGGGGTTGCAGGTCCGAACCCTCATAGCCTGGCTGATCGCGCTGCTGAACGACAGCCAGCGACGCCTTCCGCATCCACTCCTGAAGTTGGACGAAACTGGACAGCGACGACAGGCAATCCTCGTAGCCCACCGTTCGGCTTTCGGTGAGCGTCGCCTTGGTCGATGAACTCTTGTGGCTGACCCAGAGCCGCTTGGAGCTGTAGTAGCGGATGACCGGCAGGGGCGTTTCGGCGTCATGGCGCAGTTGCGTCTGCAACGATGCCCCAAGACTGGCCAAGGGGGCGGCCTCCCTGCTCGTGGTCCGGCCCTTGGCGCTGTAGAGGGCGCGTTGCCACACGATCTGGGCCGGCTCGCTCAACGCAGCGTCGATGAGGACGGGGAAATTCTGTTCGTTCTCAAGACCGTTCCCGACCGGTCCATACCGCGCGTCCGTACGCCGGATGTGTTCGGACTTTCCCGAGTCGAATGCGCCGATGAACGGGCCGAGCGATGCCGCGATCGCTTCAAGGATGGTGGTCTTGCCTTGACCATTTCTGGCCGCAATGACCGTAAGTTCGGGGTGAAGGCTGATCTCAAACTCGTCGAAGCGACGATAGTTCTTCAGCTTGATCCGAGTCAGCCTCAAAAGGACCTCCGAGTGGTTGCACCTCATTATGAATCGGCGCAGCGACGACCCAGGAGACTGTCCATCCCGTTGGCGGCTACCCCCAGACCGCCACCGGGCAGTCCACCTTCCCCTCGCCGTAGCTCACACCCGGCACGACGTCCTGCACCAGGATCGTCGGCCCGTCGAGGTCGACGATGTCGCAGAGCTGGCCGACCAGCATCGCCGGCGCCATCGCCAGGCTGGTGCCGCCCATGTTGCCGACCATCACGCCGAGCTTGAGCACGCGCGCCCGATGCGCCATCAGCAGCGCTTCGGTGAGGCCGCCGCATTTGTCGAGCTTGATGTTGAGCACGTCGAAGCGCCCCGGCAGCGCTTCAAGTTCATCGAGCGTCAGGCAGCTCTCGTCCGCCGCGGTCGGCATGGGGAAGTCGACGAGCGCCATGTCGGCCTCGCGACCGCGCGCGAACGGCTGCTCGACGAGGCTGACGTCGCAGGCGACCAGCACCGGCAGCAGCGCCTCGATGCTCGTCGGCGTGAAGCCCTGGTTGGCGTCGACGCTGAGCCAGACGTCGGGACGCGCCGCGCGCACCGCCCGCACCCGCTCGATGTCGGCGTCGGTGTCGCCGGTGAGCTTGAGCTTGAGCGCCCGCGTGTCGCGCAACGCGAGCGCCCTCGTCGCCATCGCGCCCGGCTCGTCGGCGCCCAGCGTGATCGTCGTGGTCAGCGGGCGCGGTTCTCCGAGCCCGGCCATCTGCCACACGGCCTGACCGGTGCGCCGGGCTTCGAGCTCCCACAGCGCGCAGTCGACCGCGTTGCGCGCACCGCCCGGCGGCAGCAGGCGCCGCAGCGCTTCGCGGCCGATGCCGCCTTCGATCGCGTCGCGGACCGCTTCGAGCTGCGCCGGCATGTCCGCCGGGCGGTCGTTCAGGTAGTAGACGCCGGCGGCCTCGCCGCGCCCTTCGTCCGGACCGTCCCGCAGGACGACGCGCATCGCGGGCATCTCGGTGAAGCGGTAGCCGGAGATGACGAAGGGTTCTCGCAGCGCGAGCTGCTCGACGTGGGTGGACAGTTGTAGACGGGGCATGAGATGGGGAACTCGACGGAGAGGGTCAGGCGTTGCGGAAACGCTGGGGAGAGAGGTCTCGGGCATGGACGCCGGCGGCGGCGATGTCGTCGGGCAGGTCCTCGCCGCGGGCGAGCGCCGCCGCGGCGCGGCCCAGCGCGGGTGCGGTCTGGATGCCGTAGCCGCCCTGCCCCGCGCACCAGAAGAAGCCGGGCGCCGTGGGATCGAATCCGGCGACCGGCGTGCGATCGGGGCTGAACACGCGCAGCCCCGCCCAGCAATGCCGCACGCGCGCGACGCGCCGGCCGCTGAGGGTCTCGAAGCGGTCGACCGCGATCGCGACGTCCAGTTCCTCGGGCTGCGCATCGCAGGGCGGGCTCGGCGTTTCATCCGCCGGGGAGATCAGCAGCAGGCCGGCATCGGGCTTGAAGTAGTGGCTCTCGTCGATGGCGATGACCGCGGGCCAGTCGGCCGCCTCGGCGGCGGTGACGCCCGTCGGCACGTCGATCAGCGCCGCGGTGCGTCGCAGCGGCTGAAGCGCCAAGGGAGCGACGCCGGCCAGTTGCGCCACGGCATCGGCCCAGGCGCCCGCCGCGTTGATCACCAGCGGCGCGCGAATGCTGAATTGATCGGTGCGGGCGAGCCAGCCCTTCTTCTCGCGGACCAGCTCGCGCAGCGGCGATCCCAGATGCACGCGCACGCCGCCGGCCCGCGCCTGGCGCAGGAAGCCCTGATGCAGCGCGTCGACGTCGATGTCCGCCGAGGTGTCGTCGAGCAAGGCGCCCTCGATGCGATCGCGCTGCAGGATGGTCAGGCGCCGGATCACCTCGTCCGCGTCCAGCCGGCGCGTGTGCGCACGCACGTCCTCGTCGGCGGCGAACCGGTCCGCGACGGCCTGCTGCCCGGCGCCGATCAGATAGAGCGTGTCCCGCGCGCGCAGCAGCGGCACCTCGGCGAAGCCCGCTGGCGTCCGGTCGAAGAACGGCCGGCTGGCCCGCGTCAGCGCGCGGACCGGTGCGTTCCCGTAGAGCGCCGAGTACAGCGCCGCGGAGCGCCCGGTGGTGTGATACCCGGCGTGCGCCTCCGCTTCGAGCACGGCCACCGTCATGTGCGGCGCGAGGTTCGCCGCGATCGACGCCCCGGCGATGCCGGCCCCGATCACCAGGCAATCCACGCTGCGGGCGGTCGTCTCACTCATGGTTTTTAGCTACTTTCCAATTTGGAAAATAACTCTACCATCCTGACAACTCGATGCACAACCTTGTTTGACACGGGAAGACCCGCAGAACTTCCGCCGGAAGGACCGCGACGATGAGCGCCACCATGACCCCCCCCAGCACCACACCCGCCAACGCCGAGATCCCCGGGAACGCAGGGAACGCCGGCGACACCGGCGTCGATCGCTCCGCGACGCGCTCGCGCGCCACCTGGTTCGGACAGCCGCGCGGGCTCACCGTGCTGTTCCTGACCGAGATGTGGGAGCGCTTCTCTTTCTACGGGATGAGCGCGCTGCTGGTCTATTACATGACCAAGCAGCTGCATTTCACGCAGGCCGACGCCTCGTTGATCTACGGGCTGTACACGGGCGGTGTGTTCCTGACGCCGATCGCCGGCGGCTACCTGGCCGACCGCTGGCTGGGAAGGCGCCTGGCCATCGTGATCGGCGGCAGCCTGATGGCGGTCGGGCATTTCGCGCTGAGCTGGGAGGCGCTGTTCTATCCGAGCCTCGTGCTCATCGCGCTGGGCAACGGGCTCTTCCTGCCGAACCTGCCGAGCCAGGTCGGCGATCTCTACGCCGAGAGCGACCCGCGCCGCGGCGGCGCCTACAACGTCTACTACGTCGGCGTGAACCTCGGCGGCCTGCTCGCGCCGCTGGCCTGCGGCACGCTGGGCGAGGTCTACGGCTGGCACTGGGGCTTCGGCGCGGCGGGCGTCGGCATGTGCGTGGGGCTGGCGATCTATCTGCTAGGCGGCCGGCATCTGCCGGCGGACCGGCCGCGCGACACGTCCGCACGCGCCGCCAATGCCGCGAGCCCCGATGCGGCGGGGGCCGCGGGCTCGACGGGACCGGCGGATGCGACGGACTCATCGACGGCGTCGACGTCCTCGGGGGCATCTGCCGACGGCGCGGCGCGGCGCAAGCCGGGTGTCGCGGCGATCGTCGTGCCGCTGCTGCTGGTGGCGCTGTCGGTGATGGTGTTCCGCAGCGCCTACGCGCACAGCGGCAACACGCTGGCGCTGTGGGCGGACACGAGCGTCGACCTGCATGCGTTCGGCTTCGCGATTCCCGTGACCTGGGTGCAGTCGCTCAATCCGCTGTTCGTCTTCCTGTTCACGCCGTTGCTGATCCGCGCGTGGCGACGCGCCGCCGTGAAGGGCCGCGAGCCCGCGCCGGTCCGGAAGATGGCGATCGGCGCGGCCGGCGTCGCCGCGGCCTACCTGCTGCTGGCGGCGATGGCCGCGATGTCCGATGGCAAGCCGGTGAGCGGGCTGCTGCTGGTGGTGTTCTTCGCGGTCTACACGGTCGGCGAGCTCTACATCCTGCCGGTCGGGCTGGGGCTGTTTGCGCGGCTCGCGCCGTCGGGCATGGGCGCGACGGTCATCGCGGCGTGGTTCCTCGCAGCGTTCGCGGGCAACCTGCTGTCGGGGGTCGTGGGACGCGCGTGGGAATGGCTCGGGCCCGCAGGGTTCTTCGTGCTGCTCGCAGCGCTCGCGGCGGCTTCGGCGATCGCGTTATTGGCGCTCACGCCGATGCTCAAGAAGCTGGAGGATTGATCACTGCCACGGCAGCTGGCCCTCACCCCTGCCCTCTCCCGCAAGCGGGAGAGGGAGTAAGAAGAGCTCAGCGCTTCGAACCGCGCAACTTCGTGGCTGCGGCCTTCGCGCCCTTGCCGGAGGTGGTCGGTGCGGGCGCCGGCGCCGGCTCCTGCAGACGCTTGGACACATCGATGAAATGCTGGCTGAACCCGTCCGGCGTGCCGCTGCTGCGCGGCGCGCAGGTCGCCAGCACGCGGCAGCGCGCGTCGGACGCCTTCAGATAGGCGTGCCCCATTTCGCTGTCGAAGTAGATCGAGTCCCCGGCCTTCAGCACCACCGGCGCATACAGCTCGCAGTGGAAGGCGATCTCGCCCTCCAGCACGTACGCGAACTCCTCGCCGGGATGGCGGATGAGGTCGCCGAACTCCGCCTTGAACTCGTCCAACGTGCGCGCGTTGACCTCCGCGATCAACGGCGTGACGCGCTTGTTCAGCAGCTCCGTCGCGAGGTAGAGCTGCTGATAACTCTCCGTCACGACCTGCTGCCCTTCCCCGGCGCGCTCGACGATGCGACGTCCGCCGCCGCCCGGCGCTGCACGCGAGCCGGGCACGTCGGCCAGCAGCTCCGCCATGTCCACGCCCAGGCCCTTGCTCAGCAGCATCAGCTTGTCGTAGGACAGGGACATGTTGCCCTTTTCCAGTTTGGAAAGCGTCGACACCGCCAGGCCGGTCCGCCCGCTCACGTCGCTGAGCGTCAGGCCCAGACGGCGTCGCACGCTGCGGATGTGGTCACCAGGAAGGTTCGAGTCGATGGCCATGGTCGAGGGAAGCAAACAGTGAGGCGATCTTAGCAAGGCGGCCCCGCCGGACCACCGCGATCACCCTGAGTTGAAGCTTCGCGTCATAGCAGCTAAGGTTTCCACCAATGTGAAAGCTTTTTCCAAATTGGAAACTTGTGGTTCAACTTCGCCCGCCTCGCCAGGAGTCCACCGAATGAACGCCTCCCCCCGTTCCCGCCGACTAGCGCCCACTGCACGCTGCTCACGGTCCATGCGCCCCACGCGTCGATTCGCCTTCGCGCCGCTGCTGCTGCCCTGCCTCGCGGCGCTGCACGCCATGCCGGCGTGGAGTCAGGCGGCCGCGACGCCGCCTGCACCGGCGGCTGCGGCCTCGTCCGCCGGCGGCGTCGAGAAGGACGGCGACCGCGCCGCGGTCAAGGCGGAGAAGCTGGAGGTCGTGACCGTCACCGCGACGCGTCGCCGCGAGCCGCTGCGCGACGTGCCGCTGCGCGTCGAGACGATCAGCACGGAAGGCCTGGAGCGCTCCGGCGCCGGCTCGCTGGTGGACTACGTGGGCAGCCTGCCCGGCGTGGACGTCAGCAGCGACGGCGGTCCGGGCCGCGGCCAGGTCAGCATCCGCGGCATCAACGTGGGCAGCGCGGGCACGGCGACGGTCGGCACCTATGTCGACGAGGTGGCCTACGGCTCCAGCACCGCCTTCGGCGGCGCGGCGGTGGCCGCGCTCGACATGTCGCTGCTGGACCTGCATCACATCGAGCTGCTGCGCGGCCCGCAGGGCACGCTCTACGGCGCGGGCGCGATGGGCGGCCTGCTCAAGTACGTCACCAACGAGCCCGACACCCTGGAGTTCTCCGGCAAGGTCGGCCTGGGCGTGCGCGGCATCAAGGGCGGCGCGCTCGGGCACACGGAGAGCGCGGTGGTGAACGTGCCGCTGAGCGCCGGCGTCGCCGCCCTGCGCGTGGCCGCCTTCAACGACCACGACGGCGGCTACATCAAGGCCTCCGGCCTGGCGCCGGGCAAGCACGTCAACGACGGCGACACGCGCGGCGGACGGGTCTCGCTGCTGCTGGAGCCGATGTCGAAGATGAAGGTCCGCCTCTCCGCGGTCGACCAGAAGATCGAACGCGACGGCACCGGCGTGGTCCAGTACGACGTGGCGACCGGCAAGCCCCTCCACGGCGATCTGACCCACGACCTGTCGATCTCCGAGCCCTACAGCATCCGCACGCGGCTGCTGTCGGCGGATGTCGACTACGACTTCGGCTGGGCGCGCCTGAACGCCATCGTGTCCAGCCAGCGCTTCAACGGCGACACGCTGCTGGACGCGACCGAGATCCTCGGCGGCGGCGCCTTCGACTTCGTGCAGCTGGACAACCGCACCAAGCTGCGCAAGGAAACGCAGGAGCTGCGCCTGACGTCGGCGCGAGGCACCGTCGAATGGCTGGTCGGTCTGTATCACAACAAGGAACGCAACAACTACAACCAGCGCCTGTGGGGCCTGCCCACCGGCGCCGATGCCGACATGGAGCTGGTGCGCGTGGGCCAGCCCGCGAGCTACGAGGAGAACGCCGTCTACGGCGACGTGACCTGGAACCCGACCTCGGCGCTGTCCTTCACGCTGGGCGCCCGCGTGGCGCGCAACAAGCAGGCGTACGAGACCTTCACCAACGACGTCCCGGACTTCCCGGAGCCGGCCACGTCCAAGGATCGGTCCAACACCTACCTGGTGACCGGCCGGTATTCGCTCGACAAGCAGAGCAGCGTCTACGTCCGCGCCGCCAGCGGCTACCGTCCCGGCGGTCCCAACCCGCAGGCGATCGACGAGAACGGCCAGGTCATCCCCGGCGCGCCGACCTCCTTCGAGGCCGACACGCTCTGGAGCTACGAGGCCGGCTACAAGGCCGACCTGCTGGACCGGCGCCTGTCGCTGGAGGTCGCGCTCTTCGACATCCGCTGGAGCAAGCTGCAGCAGCCGCTCGCCTTCGGCGCGACGACGGTGATGGGCAACGCCGGCAAGGCCGAGGTGAAGGGGCTGGAGCTGGCGTCGCGCTACGCGATCAACGACGACTGGCGCCTGGAAGGCAGCCTGGCCTGGACCGACGGCAAGCTCAAGGAAGACGCGCCGGCGCTCGGCCCCTCGGGCGCGAGGCTGCCGAACTCGGCGAAGCTGTCCGTGTCGCTGGGCGCGCGCTACAACTTCGCGCTGGCCGGCAAGCCGTCCTACGCCAGCCTGCAGGTCCGCCACGTCGGCAAGCGCAACGCGGGCTACGACAGCGACACCACCTCCATCCCCAACTTCGTGATGCCGGCCTACACGCTCGTCGACGCGCAGTGGGGCATGGACTTCGGCGCCTGGCAGCTGTCGGCCTTCGTCCGCAACCTCACCGACAAGCGCGCGATCCTCGGCGCCGACACGGCGCTCACCGCCTTCGGCGGTCCCCTGCGCGCGACGCCGGCACAGCCGCGCACGATCGGCGCCTCGGTCAACTACAACTTCTGAACGCCGCCCCATGAAGCCACTGACCTTGCGCCTCTGCGCGCTGATGCTGGCCGCGTTCGGCGCCGTGCCGGACGCCTCCGCGCAGACGCCGACCACCACGCCCAAGTCGGCGCCGATCGCGCCGATCACCGCGACCGCGCCGGCGTCGGCCGCGTCCTCCGCGACATTGCCCGCCACTGCCAAGGCCGCCGCGCAGCCGATGACGCTGGCCGACACGCAGGCCTGGCTGGACGGCCTGATGCCCGCCGCGCTGAAGATGGCGCAGGTGCCGGGCGCCGTCGTCGTCATCGTGAAGGACGGCCAGCCGCTGATCCAGCAGGGCTACGGCTACGCCGACTGGGACCGGCGCGTTCCCGTCGATGCGGAGCGCACGCTGTTCCGCCCCGGCTCGGTGTCCAAGCTGTTCACGTGGACGGCGGTGATGCAGCTGGTCGAGCAGGGCAAGCTCAACCTCGACGCCGACCTCAACCAGTACCTCGACTTCAAGATCCCGCAGTTCAACGGCAAGCCGATGACGCTGCGCCACGTGCTCACGCACACGACGGGCTTCGAGGAGACCGCGCGCGACCTGATCACCTACACCGGCAAGTCGCCCGACCTGGCGAAAGTGCTGAAGGACTACATCCCGCCCGCGCTCTACGAGCCGGGCGCGCGGCCGGGCTATTCGAACTACGCGACGGCGCTGGCCGGCCACATCGTGCAGCGCGTCAGCGGCCTGCCCTTCGACGACTACGTCGAGCAGAAGATCTTCGCGCCGCTGGGCATGCGTCACGCGAGCTTCCGGCAGCCGCTGCCGCCGGCGCTCGCGCCGCTGATGTCGCAGGGCTACGAGAAGCAGGGCGAGCCCGGCAAGGGCTTCGAGATCGTCAGCCTGGCGCCCGCCGGCAGCCTGTCGGCGACGGGCGCGGACATGGGGCGCTTCATGCAGGCCTTCCTGCAGCAGGGGCAGCTCGGCGATGCGCGCATCCTCAAGCCCGAGACGGTGAAGCAGATGCACGGGCAGTTGACCAAGCCGATGCCGGACCTGCTCGGCATCGGGCTGGGCTTCTACCAGCACGACATCAACGGCCGCCGCGTCGTCGGCCACGGCGGCGACACCATCCTCTTCCACACCGACCTGCTGCTGTTCGTCGACGACGGCATCGGGCTCTACATCTCGGTCAACTCGCCGGGCAAGGACGGTCAGGGCAAGTGGCTGCGGGACACGGTGCTGGAGTCCTTCGCCAACCGCTACCTGCCGGACGCCCGGCCGGCCACGCCGCGCCAGGTCGACGACGCCACCGCGAAGCAGCATGCGCAGCAGCTGGCCGGTTCGTACCAGAGCACGCGGCGCGAGGATTCGACCTTCTTCTCGCTGCTGCCGCTGCTCAGCCCGCTGAAGGTACAGGCGCTGGACGACGGCCGCGTCGCGCTGGAGCTGGCCGGCTCGCGCAGCGTGTTCCGCGAGGTCAAGCCCTACCTGTGGGAGGAGGAACACGGCAAGCGCCGCCTGCAGGCCATCGTCGAGAACGGCCGCGTCGTGCGATGGGGCCTGGAGCCCTACGTCTTCGCCTTCGTGTTCGAGCCGGTGCCGGCGCTGTCGGGCGGCCTGGCGCTGCTGCTGGCCGGGCTCTCGCTGGTGACGATGCTGCTCACGGCGCTGCTGTGGCCGGTCGCCGCGGTCCTGCGCCGCAGGCACGGCGTCGCAGCACCGGGCCGGTCGCTGCTGGCGGTGCGAGTCGCCAGCGTGCTGGTGCTGCTGGCGGTGGCGCTGTGGACGCTGGTGTTCACCCGCCTAGAAGGCGACGGCGACCTGAGCGTCGTCCTGCCGCTCGCTCAAGTCCTGACCCTGACCGCGTTCATCGGCGGACTGCTGGTGTCGCTGTGGCAGGCGCGGCTCGCCTTCAAGGGCGGCGCGGCCATCGGCAAGGCGACGAAGGCGCTGGCCGTGATCTGGGTGCTGGCCTTCGCGGTGCTCATCGTGATCGGCGCCGCCCACCACCTGATGAGTTTCAACCAGAACTTCTGAACCCGAGGCTCCCGGGATGGAGTCGAGGCGCGCCCACAAGGCGCGCCTGTTTCGCTTGAAGGATGCTCGATGAACTCGATGAACTCGATGAAGAGGGCCGGACTCGCCGGCTTGGTGACCTTGGCGCTGGCGATGTCCGCAGCGTCGCCGTCTCATTCGCAGCCCAGCGGGCAGCCTGCGGCGATCCCGCCCGAGAAGCCGCTCACGCCCAAGGTCGCTGCCACGCCGGAGCCGCCGGCGCCGTCCGCTTCGGCGCCTCGCGCCGCCGTGGCGCTGACCGCCGCCGACCTCGAAGCGTGGCTGGACGGTCGCGTGGCCTACTCGCTCGAAGCCGGCGACATCGCCGGCGCGGTGGTCTCCGTCGTGAAGGACGGACAGGTCCTGTTCCAGAAGGGCTACGGCTACGCGGACGTGAAGGCCAAAGTGCCGATGAGCGCGGAGACCTCGATGGTCCGACCCGGCTCGACGTCCAAGCTGTTCACGTGGACGGCGGTGATGCAGCAGGTCCAGGCGGGCAAGCTCGACCTGGACCGCGACGTCAACGACTACCTCGATTTCAAGATCCCGCAGACCTTCGGCAAGCCGATCACGCTGCGGCATCTGATGAACCACACGGCCGGGTTCGAGGAAGGCCTCAAGGATCTGCTCGCCTACGACCCGAAGCTCGCGCCGTCCAACGAGGACTACCTGAAGCAGCATCCACGGCCGATGCTGTTCGCGCCGGGACAGGCGCCGGGCTACTCCAACTACGGCGTCGCGCTGGCCGGCTACATCGTGCAGCGCGTCTCCGGCGAGCCCTTCGACGCCTACGTCGATCGCCACATCTTCCAGCCGCTGGGCATGCAGCATTCGACGACGGCGCAACCGCTGCCGGAGAAGTTCGCGCCCTTCATCGCCAAGGGCTACCGGCAGGCGAGCGATCCGGCGCCCTCTCCGTTCGAGCTGGTCGTCACCGCGCCCGCGGGCAGCGGCAGTGCGACCGCATCGGACATGGCGCGCTTCATGCTCGCGCATCTGCAGCAGGGAAAGTTCAACGGCGCCGAGATCCTGAGCCCCGCCACCACCGCGCTGATGCACAGCCCATCCGCGCAGGCGCGGTCCGGATTCAACGTGATGGCGCACGGCTTCTTCCGCGAGTTCCGCAACGGCCGCACGCTGCTGGGCCACGGCGGCGACACCATCGTGTTCCATTCCGATCTGAGCCTGCTGCCGGACGAAGGCGTCGGGATCTTCGTGTCCTTCAACAGCCGCGGGAAGGACTCGGCGGTCTACCTCGCGCGCAAGGCGCTGATGGAGGGCTTCCTCGACCGCTACTTCCCCGGCAAGCCGGTCGTCGACGCGCCGGCGCTGGCGTCGGCACCCAAGGATGCGCAGGTGATCGCGGGGCGCTACCAGACGTCGCGCCGCGTCGAACACGGCTTCCTCAGCGCGCTGTACCTGATGAACCAGACGGTCATCGCGGCGAATCCCGACGGCACGATCCTGGCGCCTTCGGGCCCGACCGGCGAGATGGCCACCTTCCGCGAAGTCGCGCCGCAGCTGTGGCGCAAGCAGGGCGGCATGCAGGAGCTCGCGCTGGCCGACGTCGATGGCGTGAAGACGGTGATCGACAGCGAGAACCCCGTCTCCGTGCTGCAGGAAGCGCCGTTCCTGCGCTCGGCGCCGCTGACGCTGAGCATCCTCGGACTGTCGTTGCTGGTCCTGGCGGGAGCGCTCGTCGCCTGGCCGTTCGGCGCGCTGTTGCGTCGTGCGGACCGGGCCACCAGCGGCACGTCTGCGGCGTTGCATCGTCTGCGTCGCTGGCAGCGCATCGCTGTCGTCGTCGACCTCGTCTACGTGACCGCCTGGCTCGTCCTGATCATGCCGGTGCTCAGCACCGACCTCGCGATCTACAACGGCGGCAACGACTGGCTGTTCGGTCTCATGCAGCTGAGCGGCGTGTTCGCGATCGCGGCGGCGATCGTCGGCGTGTGGGTCGCGTGGAAACTGTTCCGCGTCGACGCGACACGCCTGACGCGCGTCTGGGGCGTGCTGGTCGCCCTGGCGCTGGCGGGCATCGTCTGGATCGGCGTGGTCGGTCAGTTGATGGCCTTCAACCTCAACTATTGAGCGTTCATGAGCATCAACAACGGCACGAGCGCCGCCAGCACCGGACGAACCATGAAGTTCTTCATCGCCCACCTCGCCACCGAGACCAACACCTTCGCGCCGGCGCCGACGGGGCTGGGCGGTTTCGAGGAATACGGGATCTTCCACGGCGACGCGAGCCGCCGCGATCCCGAAGGCACCGGCGCCTTCATGCGCTTCCTGCGCGAGCTGATCGAGGCGGACGGTCACCAGGTCGCCGAGAGCCTGTGCGCCATCGCGCAGCCGTCGGGTCGCACGGTGCGGCATGTCTACGAGGCGCTGCGCGACGAGATCCTCGCCGACCTGCGCGCGGCGATGCCGGTGGACGCGGTGCAGCTGCTGCTGCATGGGGCGATGGCTGCGGAGGGCTACGACGACTGCGAAGGCGATCTCGCGGCGCACATCCGCGAGGTGGTGGGGCCGGACGTCGCGATCGGGCTGGAGCTCGATCTGCACTGCCATCTCACGGCGCTGATGCAGCGCTCGGCGGATGCGATCGTGGCGTTCAAGGAGTACCCGCACATCGACGCGGAGCCGCGCGGCCACGAGCTCTACCGGATCCTCGTCGACACGGCGGCTGGCCGTGTGCGGCCGGTGACTTCGACATTCGATTGCAAGATGGTCGGGTTGTGGCATACGACGCGCGAGCCGATGCAGTCCTTCGTCGCGCGCATGCAGGCGCTGGAGCGCGAGCCGGGCGTGCTGTCGGTCTCGCTCGGCCACGGCTTCCCGTGGGGCGACGTGCCGGAAGCCGGGGCGAAGCTCTGGGTCGTGACCGACAACGACCCGGCGCTGGCGCGTTCACTCGCGGAGCAACTGGGCCGTGAGTTCTGGGCGCTGCGCGACGCCATCGGCCCGGAGCTCGTCGATGTCGACGGCGCGCTCGACCGTGCGCTGGCGTTGGGCGATGGTCCGGTCGTGCTCGCCGACATCGCCGACAACCCCGGCGGCGGCGCCCCTTGCGACAGCACCTTCATCCTGCGTCGCATCGTCCAGCGCGGCATCGGCAACGTGATCGTCGGCGCACTGTGGGACCTGGGCGCGGTGCACATCTGCCGCGACGCCGGCGTGGGCGCGGAACTCGACCTGCGCATCGGCGGCAAGTGCGGGCCGGCCTCGGGCGATCCGCTGGATCTGCGGGTGGTGGTGCGCGCGGTGGTCGAGGACCACACGCAATCCGCGCTCGGCACGCGCGAGCGGCTCGGCACCTGCGTGCGCGTGGAGGCGGCGAACGGCGTGCACATCGTGCTCTGCTCGATCCGCACGCAGACCTACGGCACGGATGCGTTCACCGGACTGGGTCTGACGCTGGAGAACAAGGCGCTGATCGTGGTGAAGTCGACGCAGCACTTCCACGCGGAGTTCGCACCTATCGCCAAGGCGGTGCTCTACGTCACGACGCCCGGGGCGATGAACTGCGACTTCGCGAGCACGCCGTATCGGCTGAGGTCGCTGGACTACTGGCCGAGGGTGGCGGATCCGCACGGGTTCGGTTGACGCATCAGCACGTCCTCGACATCAGCACGTCCTCGAAGAACGCGCCGATCGGCAGGACCTGATCGCGGACCTGGATCTCGAGCACCCAGAGCCCGTCGCCCGGCGCGAAGCCGGCTTGCGCCAGCTTGTGCCGGCCATAGAGCGCGTGAGGGAAATCGGACACGCGGTGGCCGGCCATCTCGCGGACCAGCGTGCATCCGTGGCGCTGTGCCGCCGCCTCCGCGAGCGTGTAGAGGTCCACGCCGCTCGCACCGTCCACCCAGGCGGCGCGGGCCTCGGTGAACGCCGCACGCGCCGCCTGAGCGCAACGCAGATGCGCCTCGTCGTCGCCGAAGACGAAGGTGTCGCCGTAGTCGCCCTCGTAGCCGTCCCAGACCGGGCCGATGTCGATGAAGACGATGTCGTCCTGGCGCAGGCGCCGCGTGGGATCGCCCGGCTCGCGCGAGGTGCAGGTCGTGTCCTCGCCGAAGCGCACGATCGTCGGATGCCAGTTGCGCTGCGAGCCCAGAGCGCGCAGTCGCCCGTCGGCCAGCGCGAGCGCCTCGGCGCTCGACATGCCGGGGCGCAGCAAGGCGGCGATCTCCGTCACTGCGGCGATCGACTTCTCCCGCGCCGACACGATGCCCGCGAGATCGAAGTGCGGTCCGCTGCGCTCCCAATCGTGCGTCGCGGCCTCGCGACCGCTAGCGACGAAGGCATCGGCAAACCAGTGCGCGGCGGGCAGGCCCGCGGCCTACAGCGCCAGACGCGCGTCGCGCAACATCGCCGGATTGCCGCAGGCGTGAACGCGAACGGAGGACCAGTCGTGTCCGCCCGCCAGCGCGTGGTCCTGCACATGACGCTGCAGGGCGTCGTCCTGTCCGGCATGACCTTTCGTCGCCTGCGGCGACACCGCGTGCCATCGCAGGCGGTCATCGGCAGCCGACCAGGTATCCAGATCCGCGCGGGCGTAGTGATCCGCCTCATGGCGGCCGCCCCAGTAAAGCGTGACGGAGGGCGTCGCGGGGTCGGCCAGCGCCGCCTGCAGCAACGCCCGTACCCCGGCGTAGCCGGTGCCGGTGGCCAGAAGCACCAACGGCGTGCCCGATACGAGCGTCGCGGGAACGCCGAACGGCGCCTCGACCTCCAGCGCATCGCCGGGCGCCAGCTCGCTCAGCAACTCATCGGAGAAACGGCCACCCGGCATGCGCCGGATCTGCAGCTCGATGGGATCGAGGTCGTTCTCGCGCCGATTGGCGATGGAGAAGCAGCGGTGGTCGCCTTCCGGCAGCTGGATGCGCAGATGTTGCCCGGACCGCGTCGCGACGCCCGAGCCCGGATCGAGCACAAGCTCGACGACATCGGGGCTCAGCGCACGGCGCGCCAGGACGTGCAGCGTGAGCTGTCGCGGCGGCGCTTGAGGCACCCAGTCCGGCACATCGAGGACGACATCGCCGCGGGCGCGCACCTGGCACATCAGCACCCGCCCGGGACCAGGGTCGATCGCGTTCGCTGAGGCGGCCGCGGCGCGCTCGACCTCACCATCGATGCATTGCGCGGCGCAGGAGCCGCAGGCGCCGCGCTGGCACGAGAACGGCACCGAGAGGCCCGCCGCCAACGCGGCGTCGAGCACGCTCGGATGGTCGGCCATGGGCACGCGCACTCCATGGGGCATGAGGGTGAACGCATCGACGGAGGTTTTGAGGACTTGCATGGACAGCGATCCTGCCTACACTGTGGCCTCCTCGGAACAGCCACTTCTATCCTTTTGAGCAAGCCACTTCTCAGCGGCGGAGCGACGACCGACGTCGGCACGGGCGGCGCGCCCTTCGACCTTCCCGCGTTGCCTCTTGTCGACGGTGAGACGCGTCAGGCTTGGGTGTATCGACTGCTGCGCGAGGCCATCCTGCAGGGGACGCTCAAGGCGGGGATGCGGGTGCCGTCGTCGCGCGCGCTCGCCGAGCGGCTGTCGGTGGCACGCTCGACGGTCGAGGTCGCCTTCGACCAATTGCGCGCTGAAGGCTACGTGGCCGGCGTCGTCGGCTCCGGGACCTACGTGAGCGCCACGCTGCCCGACCAGTTCCTGCGTCCCGAACGGTTGGCGCGAACGACGAAGGCTGCGTCGAACCCGATATCGTCAGAGGCGCCCCGCTCCGCCACCGCGCGCCCTTCGCGCCACGATGCGACCTTCGTTGCGCGTGTGGCCGACGCAGCGCTGTTCCCGCTCGCCGAGTGGCGCAGCCATCTTCAGGCGGCCGCTCGCGGCACGCGCTTGCAAGCCTCCGCGGAGGACGACGCCTTCGGGGCGTGGGAGTTGCGGACGGAGGTGGCGCGATACCTCGGCGCCGCGCGGGGCGTGTCCTGCGATCCGGCGCAGGTCATCGTCGTCGCAGGCATCCGCCAAGGCCTGAATCTCGCGGCGCGCGTGCTGCTGCGCGCGACGGACAAGGTGCTGATCGAGGACCCGGGGTACTCGCTCGCCGCCGACATCTTCGCGCCGTTCGCGCGGCGCCTGGCCGCCGTGGCGATCGACGAATCGGGCTTCTCGGTCGCGCGGGCGCGCCGGCACGCCGGCGTGCGGCTCGCCCACGTGACGCCGGCGCACCAGTCACCGACCGGCGTGACGATGCGGGTCTCGCGCCGCCTCGAACTGCTGAGCTGGGCGCAGGAGCGCTCGGTGTGGCTGCTGGAAGACGACTACGACAGCGAGTTCAACTACCGCAGCGCACCGCTGCCCGCGCTCAAGAGTCTCGACAAGGACGACCGCGTCATCCATTGCGGCAGCTTCAACAAGACGATGTTCTCCGACCTGCGCATCGGCTACGCCGTGGTGCCGCGGGCGCTGGTGCCCGACTTCGCCGCGGCGTGTCGCGCGATGGGGCCGCCGGTCGGACTGATCGAGCAGCGTGCGCTCGCCGCGTTCATCGCCGACGGAGGACTGGCGCGTCACATCCGGCGCACGCGCGCCGTGTATGCGCGGCGGCGGGAGCGCGTGCTGGAAGCGCTGCGTCATGCGGTCGCACCGGCGCCGCTGCGGACCAGCGGTGAACATGGCGGTTTCCACTTCACCTGGTGGCTGCCGGACGACGTGCCCGCCGACGCCCTGGTGAAGGAGTCGGCGGCGCGCGGGTTGCGGCTTGAGCTCGTGGCCGACTGCTGCCAGCGCGTGCAGACGGCACCCGGTGTCCTGCTCGGCGACAGCGCGCTGAGCGACGAGTCCCTCACCGACGCGCTGCCGCGGCTCGCGGCCGCGATTGCGGCGGCTCGGCAAGCCGTTCGTCCGCCAAGGACGAAACGCCGCTGAGCGGCGCGCCGACCGGCGTCAGGGCCGATCGAAGGTGAAGGTCACGTCGGCCCGCCGGGACGCCTTGCCTCGTCTTGAAAGAGGCCATCGCGCGCCCGCTTCAACAGCGGAAGCACCACGTGGAAGTTCCGGATCAGGTCGTCCTCGGACATGACCGGATGCGGGAAGCGGATCTGGTACACGCCCCAACGTCCTGAGGACGCTCCAAGGATCTCCAGGATGTCGGGGCCATCGCTCTCCCAGGCGATGCCCGCTTGACCGCCATCGGGGTCCTGGACGAAGAGATCCCCGTTCCGCTTCGGCCAGGGGCCCGGCCAGGGAGCGCCGACGTAGCCGAGACGCCATCCTTCCATCTGGGAACCGGCGATCAGCCGGGTGTCGTCGTAAACCGCCTCTTGTTTCATGTTGTCCCATTGCTCCCTGGCTGCAGTCATTCACCGCACGCCCAGTCTGCCTTGAGAAGCTGAAGGGAACGCCCCGTCCGGCGAGAATGCCCTCCCATGGCACAAGGCAAACGCATCTCCGTGGACATCGACGAGGGCGCCCTCGAGGCGATCAAGGCGCTGGGCGCCGCGGCGAAAGCTGCGCGCACGGCCGCCGGCGAAAGCCAGGGCGCGGCGGGCACCCGACTGGGTGTCCACGTCCAGACCATCGCGCGCATCGAGTCCGGCGAACCGGGCGTGGCCATCGGGCATGTCTTCGGGATGCTGGCGCTGTACGGGATCAGGCCGGGGCTACCGGGCTGACATCGTTCATCGCGGACGATCGATCGGTCCGCTGACAGCCGCTCACCGGATCACGATCTCGTTCCCCCGCTCCTCGACCTGGAGTCCGAAACCCGCGCGCAACAGCCGCGCGAAGCCGTCGACGTTGTTCACGTCGAAGGTGCCGTCGATGCGGGTCTGCGCCGCGCGTTCGTTCTCGATGCGCAAGGTCCGCCGGTTGTAGCGGTTGAACTCCGCCGCCGCCTGCGCGAGCGTCATACCGTCCAGCTGCAGCTTCCCCTGCATCCACGCCAGTCCGCCGGCCACCGCCTGCGGCGTTTCATGCGCGAGCTTGAGCGAGGCCCGCGTCGCTTCGCCCACGTCCGCCGCCGCCAGCACCGCCGAGGCGCCGGACTGTCCGTCCACCTGCACCCGTCCTTCGACGACCCGCACGCGCAGCCGATCGCCGTCCCGGCGCAGCGAGAACCGCGTGCCGATCACCGTCACCCGCTGCGCGCCCGCATGGATCACGAACGGCCGCCGCGCATCGTGGGCGATGTCGAAGTAGGCCTCGCCGCTGTCCAGCCACACGCGGCGCTCGCGCGCGTCGACCTCGGTGCGCAGCCGCGTGTCGGTGTTCAGGGTCAGCGACGAGCCGTCGGTCAGCGCCACCACCGCGCGCTCGCCCACCGCCGTGACGTGCGACTCCCCCGCGCGCCACGGCCATACGCCGCCGGGCTCGCTCAGGCCGATGCTCAGCGCCAGACCCAACGCCGCCGTCGCCCCCGCGCCCCAACGTGTCACACGGTGCGTCCAGAATGCCGGTCGGGCGATCGCCCGGAACGAACTCGGGACCTCCGGCTCGTCCCGTACGTGACCTGCGTCCTCGGCCCCCCGGGAGCCCTGCAAGGCCCGTAGTCGATCGGCGCGCGTCCATGCGGCCTCCAGGCGCAGGAATGCGACCAGGTGCGAGGTGGACTGCGCGAGCCAGTCGTCGAGCGCGTGCTGACGCTCCGGTGACCATCCCCGGCCGTCCCGCGCCGCGAGCCAGTCCGCCGCCGCGGCGTCCACGGCGCGGGCACTGGCGGCGGTCGCCGCTTCGCCTTCTTCGGGGGTCCTGTGATTGCTGTTCATCGTCAATGCTTCCGCGTCGGCAGGTCGTCGTCCCGCGCCGCCTCGTGATCGTCCTGGATGCGGCCGTCGCGCACCTTCGTGCCGCGCGCATCGCGGCCGGCGCCGCCCGCGCGCTCATTGCGGTCGCCGCGGCCCAAGGCCTGCGCCAGCGCCCGGATGCCCTTGGAGACCTGCCGCTCCACCGTGTCCTCGGTGATGCCGAGGCGCTCGGCCACCTCCCGCTGCGAGAGGCCCTCCACCTTGCGCAGCCGCACCACTTCGCCACAGCGCGGCGGCAGGGCCGCCAGCGCCGCTTCGAGCAACCTCAGCTCGCTGCGTCCCGCGAGGTGCCGCTCCGGACTGAGCTCGTCCGCCGTGGGCATCACGGCTTCCATGTCCGCGTAGGCTTCGATGGAGACGACCTGCGTCCGGCGGGCCCGGTCGATCAGCAGATGCCGCGCCACCGACAGCACGAAGGCCGGCGCCGAATCGGGCCGTCGTTGCGCGGCGGCGTCGAACACGCGTGCGTAGACCTCCTGCCGGAGATCGTCGATCTCGTCGACGTCGCGCCAGTTCCTGCGCAGGAAGCGCATCAGCTGCGGCTCGTGGGGAAGCACCTCCTCCACGAACCATCGTTTCAACTCATCGAGCGACACATCCGGTTCCCGCGTTCGACATCGCCGCTGATCGCAGCGTTCATCGTGGTTGTCATCATTCCGTCATTCATCCGTCCCCGTCATCTACTAGGACGAACGGCAGCCAGGAATCCGGTACGGCAGCAGCAGAAAAATAGTCTGAAATCTGTATGCCGGATCTCCGGATCTGGCGCGTCTAAGGAAGGAAGACCCCTCCCTCCCCTTCCGCCAAGGATCCCGTCATGTTCAGTCCCGTCCCCTTCCGCCCCGCCGTGCTGGCCCTCGCGGTGCTGTGCGCCGCCGGCGCCCAGGTCCAGGCCCTGGCCCAGACCCGCGCGTTCGACTTCGACATCCCGGCCGGCGAGCTCAAGCCCGCCATCGACCGCTTTGCCCGCGAGACCGGCGCCCAGATCTTCTACAAGGCAGATGACGTGCAGGGGATCGCCACCAAGGGCGTGCGCGGTCGTCGCGCGGAAGACGAGGCCTTGCGGGAGCTGCTGGACGGCTCATCCCTGACCTTCAAGCGCGACGGCACGCGCGCCCTGGTCATCTTTCGTCCCGCCGCCGGTACCGACGGCGGCGCCCCGATCGCCGTTGCCGCCGTTGCCAACGCAGCAGCCGCCAGCGATGCCGGCACGGCACGCGTCGACGACGCGGTCAGCGCCCTCGACACCGTGACCGTGACGGCCCAACGCCGGCCGGAGGCCGCGCAGTCGGTGCCCATCGCGCTGACCAGCTTTTCCGGCGCGACGCTGGACACCTACCGCGTCTCCAGCCTGCAGGACGTCGCGCGGCTGACGCCGGGCCTGCTGGTGTCCGCATTCAGCGTGTCCAACCCGACCATCGCGATCCGCGGCGCCAACAACACCTTCTCGCAGATGGGCGTGAGCAAGCCGGTCGCGGTCGTCGTCGACGACGTCTTCGTCCCCCGCAACGGCGCGGCCAGCTTCGAGCTCTTCGACCTGGAGAGCTTCACCGTCCTCAAAGGCCCGCAGGGCACGCTGTTCGGCCGCAACGTCACCGGCGGGGCGATCGTCATGAACACGCGCAAGCCCGTCTTCAACGAACGCAGCGCGGAGACCCAGCTGACGCTCGGCAACTTCGGCGCAGTCAACGTGGACGCGCTCGCGAACCTGCCCATCGGCGACGACCAGGCGATCAAGCTGTCGGTCGCCACGCGCGACCGCGACGGCACGGGCCGCGACCGGCTCACCGGGCGCGACCAGGACGACCTCCAGAGTCGCAACGTCCGCGGTCAATGGCGCGCCGCACTCGGCGCCGACGTCGACGCGCTCGTCAGCGTCGACTACGGCGAGGACAGCAACGGCGGTCGCACGCTGTCGTCCGTGACCTTCGGCGACGACGGCGACCGGCGCACCTCCGAAGTCGGCGTCCCGCAAGGCTTCGACCGCACGCTGTGGGGCACATCCGCCAAGTTCGAATGGACCCGTCCCTGGGGCGAGATCACCTCCATCACCGCCTTCCGTCATTCGAAGTCGCGCGAGGACTACTCGGGCGTCGGCGCGAACTACGCCCTGCTCGCCACCGGCGCGCAGGCCGTCACCCGCGATGCGGAGCGCGTCGGGACCTGGTCGCAGGAGCTGCGCTACGCCAGCCCGCGCTGGGAGGCTGGCCACCTGCAGGCGGGCGTGTTCTTCCTCGACGAAGACGGCACGCGCCGCCTCGGGCAGCAGTCCTTCGCCGCGAAGACCGGCGCGCTCACCGCGTCGACGCTCGCGGACCAGCAGGTGCGCACACGCAGCGCCTCGGTCTTCGCCGACGGCACCTGGCACTGGACGTCGACCGTGGACCTCACCGCCGGCGCGCGCTACACCTACGACCGCAAGACGGCCTCGCTGGACCGCGCGGACCTGGTGCGTCCGACGGCGGGCTTCTCCGCGCAGGGGCTGCGCGCCTCGTGGAGCGAGTGGACGCCGCGCGTCGCGCTGAACTGGCAGCCGTCGCAGCAGATGCTGCTCTACGCGAGCGTCACGCGCGGCTTCACCGCCGGCGGATTCAACACGGATGCGAGCTCGCTGGCCGCGCTGTCGACGCCCTTCAATCCGGAGACGGTCACCAACCGCGAGCTCGGCCTCAAGTCCCAGTGGCTGGACAACCGGCTGCGCGTGAACCTCTCCGTGTTCGACATGGCCTACCGCGACAAGCAGGAGTTCGTGAACAACACGGTGACCGGCATCCTGAGCATCATCAACGCGAGCCGCGCGACCGTGCGCGGCGCCGAGATGGAGGTGGCCTGGAAACCGGCGAAGTGGCTGGGCCTGTCGGCGACCTACGGCTACCTGGACGGCAGCTACGACCGCTTCGAGATCGGCAACATCAACTACACCGGCAACCCGCTGGCTTCGTCGCCGAGGAACAAGGCTTCCGTGGCCGCGGACTGGCGCATTCCGGTGCGCGGCGGCTTCGCCGTCGGCGCGGTCAACTACGGCTGGCAGTCCGACTACAACACCGGCGCGGCCAACGATCCCAACCTCCAGATCCCGGGCTACGGGCTGCTGAACCTCAATGCCGGATTCGAAGCGGCGGACCGCCGATGGCGCGTCGTGGCGTGGGTCAAGAACGCGACCAACCGGGCCTACATCCTGACGCGCTCCACGCAGGTGGTGCGCGCGGAGTACCTCGGCGATCCGCGCACCTTCGGCGTCACGGCGGCGCTCCGCTTCTGAGCCGGAGATCGTCATGAACATCAATGAACAACGCCGGCGCCTCGTCGGCGCCATGGGACTGCTCGGCCTGTCGGGCTGCGTCGCCGTCCCCACCTCCGCCGGCCCGGCCCTCGCTCCTTGGCAACCGGGCCAGCTCGACATCCACCACCTCGCCATCGGCCGCGGCAGCGCGACGCTGGTGATCCTGCCCGACGGCACGAGCCTGCTGATCGACGCCGGCGCATCGGCCAACGCCACGGACGTCAGCGTCGCCACGCGGCCGGGGCCGCAACGTCGCGCCGGCGAATGGATCGCGCGTTACGCGCAGCGGCACCTGGCGCCGACGGGCGGACGCGGCCTCGACTACCTGCTCGTCAGCCATCTGCATCCCGATCACCTCGGCGACGTCGCGCCAGGACTGCCGCGCTCCGGACGCGGTGACTATCTTCTGACCGGCGTGATGGACGTCGCCGAGCAGCTCGACATCGGCACGCTCATCGATCGCGGCTTTCCGGACTACCGGTATCCAGGCGCGGGCATCGAGCGGGCGCCGTTCGCGGCGAACTACCGCGCGTACGTGGCCGCGCGCCAGGCCGGCGGCGGTGCCGTGCAGCGCTTTGAAGCGGGCACGGACCGGCAGTTCCTGCCGCGGGGTCGTCGCCCTGTCGACGGCCGCTTCGCCGTGCGCAACATCGCGGTCAACGGCGAGGTCTGGACGGGACGCGGCGACGAACGACGGTCGACCTTCCCCGATCCCGCCACACTGCCCGACCGCGACCGGCCGAGCGAGAACATGTGCTGCGCGGCCGTCCGCATCGAGTCGGGTCCGTTCCGCTATTTCACCGGCGCGGACCTGACCAGCGACACCTTCAACGGCGACCCGCCCTGGCGGGACATCCTGGGCGCCGCCGCGCGGGCGGCGGGACCGGTGGACGTCGCCACGGCGGACCATCACGGTCTGTACGACGGGGTCAGCGCCGATGTGGCGCGCACCCTGCGCCCGAGCGCCTGGGTCATCCCGACCTGGCACATCTCGCACCCGAGCCTGCAGCAGCTCGAGCACATGTTCAACGAGCGCCTCTACGCCGGACCGCGCGAGGTCTTCGCCACCGAGGTCATGCACGAGAACGCGCTGATGCACCGCCGGCTGATGCAGAAACTGCGCAGCACGCGCGGCCACGTGATCGTGCGCGTGGAGGCCGGCGGCGAGCGTTTCAGGATGCTGGTGACGGACAACGCGGACGAATCGGATCGGGTGATCTACGAGTCGGCGCCGTTCCGCAGCGGAGCACTCAAGCCAGCTTGAACGTCGCCACCACCTTGACGAGCTGCTCGGCCTGCGACTTCAGTCCGCTCGCGGCCGCGGCCATCTGCTCGACCAGCGCCGCGTTCTGCTGCGTGGCCTGGTCGATGTGGGTGACGGCCTCGCCGACCTGCGCGACGCCGCTGGACTGCTCGCTGCTGGCGGAGCTGATCTCGCCGATGATGTCGTTGACGCGGCGGATGCTGCCGACGACTTCCGTCATCGTCTCGCCGGCGCGGTCCACCATCTTCGTGCCCTGCTCGACGCGCTCGACGCTGGCGGTGATCAGGCGCTTGATCTCCTTGGCCGCCTCGGCGGAACGCCCGGCGAGCGAGCGCACTTCCGACGCCACCACGGCGAAACCGCGGCCCTGCTCGCCCGCGCGCGCCGCTTCGACGGCCGCGTTCAGCGCGAGGATGTTGGTCTGGAAGGCGATCCCGTCGATGACGCCGATGATGTCGCCGATCTGACGCGACGAATCGTTGATGCCCTTCATCGTCTCCACGACGCGGCCGACCACCTCGCCGCCCTGGATCGCCACGTCGGACGCGTTCTGCGCCAGCTGGTTGGCCTGGTGCGCGCTGTCGGCGTTGTGCCGCACGGCGGCGCTCAGTTGCTCCATCGAGGACGCCGTCTCCTCCAGCGAGCTGGCCTGCTGCTCGGTGCGCGCGCTCAGGTCCATGTTGCCGGTGGCCATCTCGTCGCTGGCGGTCTGGATGCCTTCCGACGCCTGACGCACCTGACGCACGAGATCGGTCAGCCCATGGCTCATCTTGCCGAGCGAGCCGATCAGGTACGCGATCTCGTCGCGACCGTCGACCTGCAGGCGCCGGGACAGGTCGCCCTGCGCGACCGCGTCGACCAGCTCGATGGCCTGCGCCATCGGGCGCGTGATCGAGCGGGTCAGCATCACCGCCAGCGTGACGCCCAGCGCGATGGCGATCACGCCCAGCACTTCCAGCTGGAACTGCGCCCGCGCCGTGTCGGCGGCGATGGTCTGGTTCATCTCGTCGATGACCTTGCGCTGGTAGTCCAGCACGGCGGTCAGCGAGGCCACGTAGGCCGGCGCGACGACGCTGAACTCGCTGTCGTAGATGCGGTTGGCCTCGTCGGCCTTGTCGGCGCGCTTGGCCGCCATCATGCGGTCCCGCGCGTCGAGGTAGGCCTTGCGGGCCGCGTTGAACTTGTCCAGCAGCGGCTTCTCGCTCTCGGCGGTCGGCAGTTCCGCCAGCGCCTTGACGATCTCGTTGCCGCGCGCGGTCGAGGCCTTGGCCTCGTCGCGGAAGATCGCCTCCAGCCCGCCGTCCGAGTTCTTCGCGATCGCCTTGCCTCGCGTGACGCCGGCGACGACGTTGCGCAGCTGCTCTTCCAGCAGCCGCTCCTTGGCCAACGGCGAGGCCATCATGCCCTGGACGGCGACCGAGGCACTGCTCAGGCGCAGCACGCTGACGACGAGCATCAGCGCCAGCAGCAGCAGGATGAGCGCAAAGCCGGCGCCGAGCCGGGTACCGACACGCATGTTGTTCAGCGTCATGAGGACCTCTTCCAGGACAAGGGAGTGAAGCGGCCGGCGGGGTCTGGGGAGGCCTGACCGGATTGGTGCGCGAGCCTATGCGCTTGTTTCTTCCGCGAACAGTCCCGGTGCGGACGCGTTCCACACGGGGGCGTGAACAGCTTGACGAAAGCCGCGCCGTTACGCGTGGACCGGCGGAACCGCGCATGACGGATCGATGACGACGCAGCCCCGCGTTGCCGCCTGCGATGCGCTTCATCGCCGGGGATTGCAGTTCGTCATGGCTCGTCGACGGCGCGTCTTCTGGACGTCGCCTCGAACGGGTCGGACATCGAGACTCCGGGCTCCGATGACCGCGCTACGAGGAAGAAGAATGAAATCACTGGTCGTGCTGCCGCTCTGTGCGGCGCTCGCGACGGCGCCCGCGCCGACCCTGGCCCAGGCCGCTCAGGCCGCTCAGACCGCTCAGACCGCCCCGGCCCCCGCGGCTTCCGCGACGGCGACGGCGACGGCGACGGCAACGGCAACGGCAACGGCAACGGCAACTGTCCCGGCGACGACAAACTGTCTGGTGGGTGCCTATCGTCTGGAGAACGCCCAGACCCTGGACCTGGCGCCGGCGCGCGGCAACACCTTGCGCTGGACCGCCTTCACCGGCGAGACGGGCCGGCTGCGTCCGCAGCCTGACGGCGCGTGGACCAGCACCTTCGGCTGGACCGACCAACCGGCGAAGGACACCATGTCATCGACCGACTGCGCCAGCGGCGAGATCACCTTCGGCGGACGTCGCGGCAAGCGCATCGCGTTCGACGTGACCGAGACCCGCTTCGATGCCGGCGGCGTCCCGCTGGTCGGCCGTCTGGTGATGCCGCGCGGTGAGGGTCCGGTGCCCGTGGTGGTGCTCCTGCACGGCTCCGAGACGGACTCCGCACTCGACGGCAATGCGCTTCAGCGCATGCTCCCGGCGGAAGGCGTCGGCGCCTTCGTCTTCGACAAGCGGGGCACCGGCGCCTCCGGCGGCGCCTACACGCAGGACATCCCCCGGCTGGCCGACGACGCGGTGCTGGCCATGAAGGAAGCGCGCCGTCTGGCCGGCCCGCGCGCCGGTCGCATCGGCTACCAAGGGGGCAGCCAGGGCGGCTGGGTCGCGCCGCTGGCGGCGGAGCGCGCGCCGGTGGACTTCGCGATCGTGAGCTTCGGCCTGACGGTCTCCATGCTCGAACAGGACCTGCAGAGCGTCGCGCTGGAGATGCGCGCCCACCGGCACTCCGCGCAGGACACCGAGCAGGCGCTCGCGCTCACGCGCGCCGGCCAGAAGGTCATCGAGTCGCGCGGCCGCGAAGGCTATGAGGCGTTCGACGCGTTGCGCTCGGAATACAAGTCGCAGCCGTGGTTCAAGGACGTCCGAGGCAACTTCCTGCACCTGGTGCTGCCGCTGGACAAGACGCAGATTCTCGTGGGACTGAACACGACCTACAAGTTCGACGTGTCTTTCCGCTACGACCCGATGCCCGCGCTGCGGGCCTCGCGCACGCCGCAGCTGTGGGTGCTCGGCGCGGACGACCGCGTGGCGCCGAGCGCCGGCGCCGCAGCCGATATTCAGTCGCTGATCGCAGCGGGCAAGCACTACACGCTCGCCGTCTATCCCGGCGCCGATCACGGCATGACCGAATTCGAGCTCGCACAGGACGGCCGACGCGTCTCGACGCGTTACGCCCCGGGCTACTTCGCGATGATGCGGGACTTCATCCGCGACGGTCGTGTCGCGGATGCCGGCGGTCGTTACGGGAAGGCCGTCGTGACGCCGCCACTGGGGGGCCAGTGACTGGAGGGCGTCGGCAGTAGTAGAGTGCCGCCATCACGACCCTGAACCACCAGAAGGAAACCGAGCCATGCCAAAAGGCGAGCAACGCAACGACAAGGCCAACAAGAAGCCGAAGAAGGACACCAGCACGCCCAAGGAGTCGACCTCCGTCTCCACCCGGCCCGTCGCGCCGATGACGGCCGTGATGCCCAAGGGCAAGCTGAAGAACAAGCCGGGCTGAGCCGCGAGCCGTCCGGTCCGTCCGGGCGATCGCGGGCGATCGATCCGGGCCATGAAAAACGCCGGCGGGACTCGCGTCCCGCCGGCGTTGTCATTGGCGCCTGGCGTCAGTGCTTGCTGGCGTCCTTGGCCGCTTCCTTCACGTCGCCGTAGGCCTTCTGGGCCTTGCCGTCGACCTGCTTGGCCAGGCCCTTGGCCTGTTGTTCGGTGCTGCCGATGACCTCACCGGTCTTCTGTTGCACCTTGCCGGCTGCGTCCTTGACGGCGCCCTTCACTTGGTCCTTGTTCATCGTCTACTCCAGAAAGTTACTGCGTATCTCGCAGGGTGCGATGGCACGGAGTTCATCCTAGGCGCGGCCCCGTCCGCGGCGTGACGGCGGGCGGCGCGTCCTGTCGTCGGCGTGGTCCTACAGGCCTGTTCATGGGCCGTTCATGGGCCCGCCGATGGATCGTTCAAGGGGCGTTCACACGCCGTTCTAGAGGCCGTCGCACGCCCGCGCGAACGGGTTGCGCCGGGGCATGTTGGCGATCTCCTGCAGGGTCCACAGCTCGGCGGGCGTCATGTGGACCAGCTCACCGAGCGCGGGCAGCCGATCCGTCGGGATCGTGCGACCGCCGGTGCGGGCCTCGCTGACGTGCTGGCGAGGGACTTTCAGATGCCGGGCCAACGCGGCCTGGCTGCCGCACAGGCGCACGGCGCGGTCGACGGCCACCTGCCAGGTCGGCGACGGCATTGACTGGTCGACATCCACGTCGATGCCGATGTCGCGAGCGCCCGCGAAGGCGCCCGCAAAGTGGGTTCCAAGAGTTTCCATGACGAGAGATCCTGCTGCCGCGTTGGCGGACAGCCGATGGCGCCGTGTCGTCCTGCGGGCGACGGCGGCGTGACCTCATCGGGCGGGCGCCGCAGCAGTAGCTGCAGCGGCGGCGACCCGGACGATGCGGAACGGCGGCACGCGCGACGTCGGCGCCGTGGCACGGACGTGTTCGCGCGTCGTGAAGGCCGTTCGGCGCCGGGGTGGTCGCTCCAGAGGCTCGTCGCCCACGCTGCGCCAGGATGGCGGCGCGGTCGCCGGCCAATGGCCGTTGGCGTCGACGGGCACGGGGACCTGCGGCATGTCGACGTTCGCCATGGGCAGGACGTACCCGCCCATCGCCGCCGCATCGCTCAAGGACGGCCCGTCGTGGTCGTCCAGCACGACGGTCGGATCGTCGGCCAGATGATGGTGGCGTTCGAACAGGCCGTGGGCATGGACATGCGCGGGCTTCGCACCGCGCTGGAACTGCAGCTGCACCTGCTGCTGCCGAGCCCGCGCGCTCTCGAGGACCTTCGAGGCCTCCTGCCCCGCCAGCGCCTGCAGCCCGCGATGGACCAGATCGCGCCAGGACTGCGCGAGCGATGGCCCGTCGTGATCGTGATCGGCGGCAGGCGCGTCGCGGTGGTGGTGCGACGGTCCGAGCGTCGTCAGCCGTGCCCCGGCGGCGCCGTACAGCGGGATCGCGATGCACAGCACCAGCAGCAGCGCGCCTCGCGTCTGGCGGAGCCAGCCGGCGAGGGTGCGGGCGAAGGTTCCGGTCGCTGGGCGCATCGCGACGCAGCGTCGCCGAGCTTCGTGTCAGCCGCATGACCGGAGGCCGCGAGCGCGCCAGGCGTCCCGGATTCCCGGGTCGCATTGTTGGCGGCGGTTGGCAAGTGAAGACGGCCGCGGGCGCTTTGTCGAAGCGCGCCGATTCCGAAGAATCACCCCGTCATCACTTCAGTTGAACGAGGCCACCATGCCCTTCGCCAACATCAAGCTTCCCGAAGGCGTCGCCGACGCCGCCCGCAAGGAGGAGATCATCCACCGCGTCACGGCCATGTTCGTCGAGTACTTCGGGGAGCGCGCGCGCCCCTACTCGATGGTGCTGGTCGAGGAAGTCGCCGACGGCGGCTGGGGCCGCGCCGACGAGACGCTGACGCTGGAGAAGATGGGGATCAAGCCGAAGCAGTCGTAGTCCTCGCTCAGCCTTGGCTCAGGCGCCGCCGGGCGCGAGCAGAGTCGCCACCACCCGGCGCACCTGCTCGCGCAGCCAGGCATGGGCCTGATCACCCTCATGGCGTCGATGCCAGGTGACGACGACGGGCAGCGCCGGTGTCCGCAGCGGGATCGCCATCACCTTGAGCTTCAGCGAGCGCGCGGTGCCGGCGCTGATCCGCTCCGGGACCAGCGTCACCAGGTCGGCGGCGGCGACCCACGCGAGCGCTGCGGCCACCGTCGGCGCGGCCGCGACCACCCGGCGCGCCAGCCCCTGGGCGGCGAGCGCGTCGTCCACCGCGTCGCGCAACCGGCCGCGCCGGGAGACCGTGACGTGTTCCGCCTCCGCATAGCCGCGCAGCGTCAGCTTGCCGCCTGCCAGCGGATGCCGGGCGCGCATCACCACCACCGGACGGTCCTCGCCGAGGACTTCGTGCAGGACATCGCCGTGCGCCGGGACGGCCGCGCCGATCTGAAGGTCGACCTGTCCCTGCCGCAGTTCCTGCGCGTCCGAGGCACTCTCCGCCGGCATGCGCAGGACTGCGCGCGGCGCGGCCTTGCGCAGCGCGGCCAGCAGCGGCGGGCCCAGCGCCGCGGCCAGCGCGTCGTGGCACTGGATCGTGAAGGTGCGCTCCACCTCGGCGATGTCGAACCGGCTCTGCCGCGCCAGCACCGTCCGTGCCCTCAGCACCACGTCATGCACGTCTGTCTGGATGGACAACGCATACGGCGTGGGCGTCATGGCTCGGCCGGTGCGCACCAGGATCGCGTCGCCCGTCATGTGGCGGATCCGGTCCAGGGTGCGGCTCATCGCCGGCGAACTCACGTGCATGCGCGCGGCCGCGCCGCCCACGCTGCCTTCGTCCAGCAGCGCGTCCAGAGCCACGAGCAGGTTCATGTCCAGTTGCATTCCAGTTAACTCACCCATCAACTCAATTGATTTGATGTTAATCGAGCGGGTGCCAACAATGCGTTCATCGACATCACGGAACCGCACCATGACCTCCCTCCAACCCGGTCTCGACACTGAACGCCAGGCCGCCGAACGGCTTGCCGACATCGCCGCTTCCTCCCGGACCGACGGCGCCGTCCTCGCCGCCGCCGTCGCGGCTGTCCGCCTCACCGGTCGACATCTCCTCGCGACATTCAGCGAACACACCCGGACACCCGACGACCTGGACCACCTGGTCCGCGCCATCCACGCCAACGACGACGCGTCGCTCGCCGTCGCGAGGCGATTGCTGGAACGCGCCCTCCCGACTGCGGGCTGGGTGGACGATGAACTGGAAGGCGGCGAGCTGCCGACAGGCGACTGGTGGATCTTCGATGCCGTCGAAGGCAACGTGAACCATGTGCACGGCCTGCCCGAATGGGGCATCAGCGCGACGCTGGTGCGCGACGGAGCGCCTCACCTCACCGCCGTGTACGAGCCTGCGGCCGACCGCCTCTACACGGCGGTGCGCGGCAGCGGCTTCGCCGCGGTCGACGGCCGCCCCCTGTTGCCTTCGACCAAGACCGAACTGAGAGCCGCCATCGTGACCACGGGCCAGGCCAGGCCGGGCGAGTCCGCGCAGACCTACCGACGCATCGGGGAGTCGGTGACGGCGATGCTGAACGCGGCGCTCGTCGTGCGGATGACGGTGCCGGGCACCTTCCAGCTGGCGCTGGTCGCCGGCGGTCAGACCGACGCCTTCTGGCAGCACAGCGATGTGCGCTCCGGTCTCGCGGCGGGCGCACTGCTCGTGTCGGAAGCGGGCGGCTCGGTGACCGACCTGCAAGGCCGGCCCTGGACCTTCGCGAGCCAGGACTTCCTGGCCTGCGCGCCGGGCATCCGGCGCGAGGCGCTGGCCGTGCTGGGAGCAACGGCATGAGCGGCGACCGTCAACCCGTCAGCATCCTCGGCGCGGGACGCGTCGGCGCCCATCTGGCGCGCGCCTTCGCCGAGCGGGGCCACGCCGTGACGGTCGGACATCGGAGCCCCTCCTCGGGCGCTGCCGCGTGGCAAGGGCCGTCGGTCCGCCACGCCTCGCTGGCCGAAGCCGCCGCGGCGTCCCCCGTCGTCTTCCACGCCACGCCGGGCCACACGGCGCTGGACGTGCTCACCAGTCTGCGGGTGCCGTTGCGGGACAAGGTCCTCGTGGACGTCTCCAACGCCACCGTGCGTCAGCCCGACGGCGCACCCGGCGGCCTGCTGTATCCGGAAGGCAGCCTGGCCGAGCGGATCCAGGCGGCGCTGCCGGAGACCCGCGTCGTGAAGACGCTGAACACGATGCTCTTCAGCGTCATGAGCGCGCCGCGCAGTCTGGGCGCGCCGGCGCAGGCCTTCCTCAGCGCGGAGGATGCCGGCGCCAAGGCGCAGGTGCGAGCGCTGCTGGCGTCGCTCGGGTGGCCGGACGAGTGGGTCCTCGACCTCGGCGGCCTGGCGAGCGCACGCGCCACCGAGGCGCTGATCCTGATGGCGCCGTACGTCGTGGCGGCGAAAGGCTTCAAGCCGTTTGCGTTGACGGCGGCGTTGGCGTCGCCGTCGCCGTCGGCTTCGGCTTCGGCATCGGCTTCGGCGCGGGAGTCGAATCCCGGGGTTTGAGGGCGCGCGCTAAGCGATGCCGTGCGTCCACCCGGGCACGTCGACGTAGTAGCGCATCGCCTTGCCGACGCCATGCGCGCGAAGCTGACCGGCCGCGGTCATCTCCGACAGGTCGCGCGTCGCCGTCGCCTTCGACACGCCGGTCATCTTCATGTACTTCTCGGCATTGAGCCCGCCGAGGAAGCCGCCGTCCCCGTCGTCGAGCAGGCGCTGCAGCACCTTGCGACGGCGCTCCGCCATCTCGCCGGCGGCCTGCGTGTCCCAGAAGCGGCGCTTCTGGACGGCGGTGTCCATGACGTGATTGGCGGCGTCGCAGGCCCGCGTGTACTGGCGCACGAACCACCGGACCCATGCCGTCAGATCCATGCCGCCGCGCGAGCCTTCCAATGCCGCGTAGTACTCGGTCCGCGCGGTCAGCAGTTGTCGGGACAGGCTGTGCAGACGCATAGTCGGCCGCAGATGCTGGGCGATCGCCATGTCGATGACGGCGCGGCCGACCCGGCCGTTGCCGTCCTCGAACGGGTGGATGCTCTCGAACCAGAAGTGCGCGATCGCCGCGCGCGCGAGGCCGTCCAGCCTCGGCCCTTCCAGCGACTGCGGCACGCCCTTGCGCGGCGTGGTGGCCTCGAACCAGGCGAGGAAACGCTGCATCTCGGCCGGGACGTCGCGCGACGCGGGGGCCTGGTAGTGGACGACCTCGCGGCCCGGGCGCCCGCTGACGATCTGCATGGGATCCGCGTGATCCCGGTAGCGGCCCACGGCGATGCGCTGGAGTCCGGAGAGGCCGGTCGGGAACAGCGCCGCCTGCCAGCGGCAGAGGCGATCCTCGTCCAGCGGCTGGTCGATGCGGCCCGTCGCGTCGGCGATCATCGCGACGAGTCCGTCGACGTGACGGTCGACCGGTCCTTCCTCGCTCAACCCCATCCGCCGCAGCACCGACGAGCGCACCGCATCGGCGGACAGCCGTTCCCCTTCGATCGCGGCCGTCGCGATGACCTCGTCGGCGAAGACATCCAGCACCACGGGACTCGTCACGCCGAGCCCGATGGCCATCGCCTTGCCCTCGACCATGCCGTGGGTGACGTAGGCCTCGAACAGGTCGGGCGCGACGGCCTGGGCGTCGTAATGGAAATCCGGCCAGTCGGGACGCTGCCAGATCGAGGTCGTCGGGGCTGACTTTCGGGTCATGAGCCGCATTCTGACATTTACGGCTCATCTTTTGAGCCGTATTTCGTCAAATGCGGCTCACGCGCCAGCTGGAGTCAGCGCAGGTAGCCTGCCGCGCCCTCTCCCGCAACCAGACCGCTGGCCATCGCCGCCGTCAGCAGATAGCCGCCCGTCGGCGCTTCCCAGTCCAGCATCTCGCCGGCGACGAACACGCCGGGGCGGGCCTTCAGCATCAGCCGCTCGTCGAGCGACTCGATCGTCACGCCGCCGGCGGTGCTGATCGCCTCGGCGACCGGGCGCGCGGCGCGCAGGCGCAGCGGCAGCGCCTTCAGCGTGCGCGCGAGCGTCGCCGTGTCGGCGTATTCGTCCTTGGTCAGCACCTCGTGCAGCAGGCCGGCCTTCAGGCCTTCGATGTTCAGGCGGCTCTTCAGGTGCGAGGACAGCGAGCGCGAGCCGCGCGGATGCGCGACCTGCTCCAGCACCCACGCGGCGTCCCGGCCAGGCAGCAGGTCCAGGTGGACGAGCGCTTCGCCGTCGCGCTCGATCTTCTCGCGCAGCAGCGCGGAAGCGGCGTAGACCAGCGAGCCTTCGATCCCCGTCGCGGTCACGACGAACTCGCCTTGTCGGGAGAAGTGCCGACCGTCGACACCTTCGGCGCTCAGCGCCACGGGCTTGAGCGGCTGACCCGCGAATTTCTCGGCGAAGAACGGCGACCAGCCGGTCGCCGCGCCGTCGCGAGGCGCGCCCAGATCGAAGCCGCAGTTGGCGGCCCGCAGCGGCGACACGGTCGCGCCGGTCTCCGCCAGCAGCGGCGCCCACGCGCCGTCCGACCCCAGCTGCGGCCACGAGGCCCCACCCAGCGCCAGCACGACGGCATCCGCGTTCACGGTGATCTCGCCTTCGGAAGACGTGAAGCGCAGCGCGCCGGCCTCGTTCCAGCCCAGCCAGCGATGGCGCATGTGGAAGCGCACGCCCTGCGTGCGCAGGCGGGACAGCCAGGCGCGCAGCATGGGCGCGGCCTTGAGGTCCTTGGGGAACACGCGTCCGGACGTCCCGACGAAGGTCTCGACGCCGAGGCCCTGGGCCCAGGCGCGCAGCGCTTCGCCGTCGAAGCGGTCCAGCCAGGCGCCGACCTGGGCCTGACGCTCGAAATAGCGCGTATCGAAGTCGGGTCGCGACTCCGAGTGCGTCAGGTTCAGACCGCCCTTGCCTGCCAGGAGGAACTTGCGGCCGACCGAGGCCATCGCGTCGTAGAGATCGACGGACAGCCCGGCGTGGGCGAGCCGTTCGGCGGCCATGAGGCCGGCGGGGCCGCCGCCGATGACGACGGCGCGGCGGGGAGATTCGGAGGTAGGCATGGGATGGAGGGTACTGCGCAAGGCCGCGCAGTGTGCCAGACAGCGAGGCTCGCTCGATTCCGGACGCCTCGACGGGCCGTGCCGACGGCGATGTCGCAGGTTGCGTGGCCGGATCACCCGGAAGAGGTAGCGCGTTGCGCCGCGTTTACCGTTGATTGCAGCTCTTGCCTCCGCCCGTTGGAAGCGCTTTCACCTCGTCGGAAGAATGGAAGCAATCCAGACACATTCCAACGGGAGACGCACATGCACCAGTCCTCCAGGCCGAGCTTCGGCAAGCGCCAGGCCGCGCCGGCCACGACCACGATCGCCCTGGCCGCCAGCGTGCTGCTGAGCGCCTGCGGCGGCGGCAACGCCCCGGACCCGTCGGCGAGCCCGGCCGAGTCCGATCACGCGAACGCGCAGGCACGCGCCGCCGCGACGGCGTTCCCCGTCGGCCAATACCGCCTGCGCGCCGTCCAGTCCGGGATGTGCCTGGACATCGAGGGCGCGAGCCTGGCCGACGGCGCCAAGACCCTGCAGACGCCGTGCAGCGATGCCGCCAGCCAGCGCTTCGAGATCAGCGCCGCGGCCGACAACAGCTACGCCTTCCGAAACGTCCGCAGCGGCAAGAACCTCGACGTCAGCGACATCTCCAAGGCGAACGGCGCGTTGATCCAGCAATGGGGCTACGGCGGCGGCGCGAACCAGCGCTTCGCCATCACGGCCAAGGGCGACGCGTTCCAGATCGTCGCCAAGCACACCGGCAAATGCCTGGACGTGAAGGACTTCAGCCTCTCGGCCGGCGGTCGCATCCAGCAATGGGACTGCGGCAACAACGACAACCAGCGCTGGCGCCTGCAAGCCACCGGCACGCAAGGCCCGGCACCGACGCCGCCGCCCGCTCCGGCGCCGTCTCCCACGCCGCCACCTCCGGCTCCGGCGCCCTCGCCCACACCGCCGCCTCCTCCGCCACCGCCGCCTCCACCACCTCCGCCGCCGGCACCACCGCCCGGACCAGCTCCGGCGCCTGGACCCGCACCGGCGCCCGGTCCGGCTCCGACGCTGACGCTGCCCATCGAAGTGCTTGGCGCCGGCGCGCCCGATGCGCCGACGGTGGTTGGCGCCGAGCTGTCGATCGATGCCGCATCGCTGTCGACCGCGACGCAACTCGTGATCCGCTGCCACCGCTGCGGCTTCTACAACTCCCCCGAGTTCGAAGCGCTCAGCAAGCCGCTGACCGCCATCGCCGGCAGCATGCGCGTGGTCGGCGCCGCCAACGCCAACAACAGCAGCGCGGCGGCCTGGATCCCCATCAGCGACACCGGCGTGCAGCTCGACGACATCGAGCGCTCGCACGGCGGCGTCAACGGCGGCTTGCTCACCATCCGCTTCCGCGTTCAGCTCGACAGCACCGCGCGGGCGCGCCTGGTCGCGAGCCCCGCCACCAACCGCATCGAGTTCCGCTTCAACGGCACCGACGGCAACTCCAACGGCTTCCGCATCCTCGACCTGCAGCTGCAGGACGCGAGCGGTCGCAACCTCGCGACCAATCCGCGCCGCTGGGCCGACATCTCCGCTGAGAAGACTGCTGGTCGCACCTGGACGGCGGACGCCGACGCAGGCAAGACGCTCTGGAACGCCTCCGGCCTGTTGCTCAAGTCGCCTGTGGTCAACACCAAGATGCGCGCTGCCTGCGCGTCCTGCCATGCGGCCACCGGTCGCGACCTGCAGTACTTCAACTACTCCAACAACTCGATCGTCCAGCGCTCGCGCTTCCACGGCCTGAGCGAGACGCAAGGCAAGCAGATCGCCGCCTACCTGCGCGCGGCGCTGACCAACGTGCCGCACGTGCCGCAGGCCACGCCCTGGAATCCGCCGTACCAGCCGGGTCCGGGACTCGACAGCAAGCCCGCCGTCGAATGGGCCGCCGGCGCCGGCATCGACGCAGTGCTCCCGGACGCGAAGTCCTTCGTCAACGTCTTCGCTGGCAAGGCGGCCAACAGCACGGCTGCGGTGACGCAGGCCGAGCTCGACGCCGCCATGGATCCGAGCCCGGGCAAGGTGCTGAACACCCGCGAGATGCCCATCCCGCTGCAGCTGCCCGACTGGAACGCGTGGCTGCCCATCGCGCATCCGCTGGACATCTGGACGCCGGACGCGGGCCAGAGCCAGGGTCTGTTCGAGACGCAAGGCGACACCGGCTCCAACCCGATCAAGGTGTTCAAGCGCATCGCCGACTGGTTGCAGGCCAACAAGAATCCGAACGGCGTGTACGGCGACTGGAGTCACCTCACGGCGGACCAGCGCGAACGGGCGATGTACTGGCTGACCGACCCGGGCATGAAGACGCTGGACTTCGTGGGCGGCGGTCGCGGCAGCCGCGTGTCGTCCAACCCGTCGCAGCCTTTCGGCGCCGAGATCGGCGGGCGCAAGCTGCAGGCGCTGCTGTCGTCCTCGACGCAGTCCTCAGCGACCGCGCTGTATCCGAACGCCAAGGCCGGCTACAGCAAGGAAGCGTTCATCGAACGCGCCATGTTCGGCATGCTCCACTGGATGGGCGTCAAGCAATGGGAGCTGGCGCACGAGTACGGACTCGAAGGCCAGACCACGTCGTTCCGCGGCAAGAAGGACGCGAGCGGCAAGTGGGTCGGCGAAGGCGAGAAGCGCGGCTGGCCGTTCAGCTGGCCCAGCGTCTTCTACATGGCCCCGCACATGCTTTACGTCGACGAGCAGACCCAGCAGGGCAAGCGCGAGTTCTACTTCTCGTGGGAGCCGAGGCTGACCTCGTACTACCGGACCAACCAGTGGTACCAGCTGCAGATGACGATGAACCCGGGTTGGGCCGGGGCGTCGGAAGGTCCGATGGACTGGCCGTACCACATGGGCTTCACGACCGCGGTCGTGGACGACCTGATGACGGCGAAGGCGCCGTCGCAGGTGTCGGCGTCGCACCTGGCGCGCTACTTCCAGGTGCGGACCAAGCTGGCGCAGCTGGCCAACACGAACCTGTCGTTCAACAAGCCCGATCCCGCAGCGCCGACGGACCTGTTCCGCAACGAGGGGCATCGCAGCCGCGCATCGCTCGCCATCCACAAGCTGGGTGTCGGCGAGGTGGTCGACCGTGGGCCGGAGAGCTGGGAGAAGTCGAGATTCAGATTGCTCGACGACGTGACGCCGGGCCTGCACCTGATGTTCATCAACAGCTCGATCTCTCTATACAACGCGATGTACGCGAACACCACCTACGAGCAGTGGCGTCGCTGCGATCCGAATGCGCTCTTCGGCAGCGAGCCGGAGGTCAGGTCGGGCTTCCGGTTCTGCCTTGACGCGAAACGCAAGCCACTGCCGCTCAACAGCAAGGGCCAGCCTCACCTGGTCGGCGGCTGGGTGGACTGGACCAGCGAGCAGTACATCACCTGGAGCGTGATCTCAGCGCGCAACCATGGCGCTGAGGCCCAACGCTTGAAGACCTTCTCCGACTGGTCCGGGAGGATGTGGCGGGAGTGACGTCAAGCCGGTCGACTCCACAGCAACCAGTCGACCGCCACCTTGCGCGGCGCGGCGGCTGCTGCGAGCAGCGGCTGGTCCGTACCCGTCGAGAAGCGCGTCATCAGCAGGATGGGCACCAGCTTGTCGGGATCGATCTTCGGTTCCTCGCTCGTGGCGTGGGTCCAGCGCTCCGGGCACAAGGCCGCGGTCTGCAGGAGGGCGATGGCGCGCAGGAGCCGCGGCTCGCGCCAGAGGTCCACACCGACGCCCTGCCCGTGGCGCGCCAGCCGCGTGGCGGCTTCCAGGTTGAAGGCGCTGTAGTGGAAGGGCCGCGTGCGCGCGAGCTCCAGCGGCATGCGGCCGTCGTCCTCGATCTGCGGGCGGAAGCGCCGCGACGCGACGGTCGCCAGCCGCTCCTTCGCCGTCGCCGCTTCGCCGGTGAAGCGCAGGAGGTTCACCAGCTGCGCGTCGAAGAACATGCCGTGGTTGTTGTCGGCGGCGTCCTCGTCGCGCGCGATGGGGCTGGTCTGCATCCACTGCGTGAACTCGACGAACCACTGGCGCAATGCTGCGAGGTCGGGGTCGGACAACACGCCGCGCCCGTTCAGCAGCAACGCCGCATCGATGACCATCCAGAGATGGCGCGTGTCGATGAGCCCTTCCGCCCTGCCCTCCACGACGCCCGGGATCGCCTGTCCGTAGCGCAGATGCGGCCGCATGCGCGTGCGGGGCTCGAGGAACCAGTGACGCAGCGCCTCGACCGCCTTCGCCGCATGATCGTCCGGCGCGCCGAAGTGATGCGCCAGCGTGAGGTCGAAGACGTCGCGGCAGAACGCGACCATGCGGTCGGAATCGAGCGCGTCGCCCGCGACCTGCGGATTGCGCTTGCCGTCGCGGCGGATGTAGGGCAGCCCGTCCGGCGTCTCGGGGTTGGGCCACCAGTACGGACCCATGCTCATGTAGTCGTTGCGCGAGCCCGAAGGCGGCAGCATCGTCTTGTCGACGACGCTGCGCAGCGGCGTCTTCAGCGCCTTGGCGGCCCGGGTCCGCAGCGCGGCATGGGCCGCGGCCAGGCTGTCGTCCCCCGCATGCAGGCGGCGACGCGTCTCGTCGAGGGCGCCCCGGTCCAAGGTCAGCAGCGCCGTCGACGGTGCGTCCGCGGGCGCCGCGTGAGCACAGCCCGTCATCAGACCCAACGGAAGGCCCAACGGAAGGCCGAAAGACAGGCTCAAAGGAAGGCCCAGCACCAGATCACGTCGTCGCACGCTCATACCGCCTCCTGGCGCAGGCCGCTCTGCGCATCGAAGAAGTGCAGGTGCCTGCGCAAGGCGGAAACGCTGACGGTGCTGCCGCTGCTGAGCGCGGGCCGGTCGGGCACGTTGACCACCAGCGGGCCGGCGGCGCTCTGCAGGTTGAGCTGCGACTGCGCCCCCATGAACTCGATGGACTCGACCCGGCAGTCGAAGGCGACCGCCGCGTCAGGGACACGGCCCAGTTGCAGATGCTCCGGCCGCACGCCGAGCTGCAGGCGCGTCACATCCAGCGCCGTCCCCAGCTCGCCCGGCAAGGCGCAGAAGTTCATCGCCGGAGACCCGATGAAGCCCGCCACGAACCGGTTCGCCGGCCGGTCGTAGAGCTCGGTGGGACTGCCGCTCTGCTCGACGCGGCCGTCGCGCAGCACGACGATGGTGTCGCCCATGGTCATCGCCTCGACCTGGTCGTGGGTCACGTACACCGAGGTCGTGCGCAGCCGCGCGTGCAGCGCGCGGATCTCCTGGCGCACCGCGCTGCGCAGCGCGGCGTCGAGGTTGGACAGCGGCTCGTCGAACAGGAAGGCCGCCGGCTCCCGCACCATCGCGCGGCCCATCGCGACGCGCTGCCGCTGGCCGCCGGAGAGCGCGGCGGGCCGGCGCTCCATCAGCGGCTCCAGGCTCAGCATGCGGGCGACCTCGTCGACGCGGCGGCGGATCTCCTCGGCCGGCCGCTTCATCAGCTTGAGACCGAAGCCCATGTTCTCCCGCACCGTCATCTGCGGATAGAGCGCGTAGCTCTGGAAGACCATCGCGATGTCGCGCGACTTGGGCGGCTCCCGCGTCACGTCGCGCCCGCCGATGAAGAGCTGGCCGCTGGTCGCCTCCTCCAGACCCGCGATCGTGCGCAGCAGCGTGGACTTGCCCGAGCCGCTGGGCCCGACGAGCACGCAGAACTCCCCGTCCGCGATGGACAGCGACACGTCCTTGATGACGTCGACATGGGCGAAACGCTTGCCCACGCCTTTCAGTTCGATGGTGGCCACTCTCACTAGCCTTTCACGGCACCGGCCAGCAGGCCGCGGTTGAAGGATTTCTGCAGGCCCAGATACACGAGGATGCTGGGCAGCATGGCGATCACGCTGATGGCGATGAACACGGCGGGTTTCATCGTCTCGTCCGCGCGCACGGTGGCCAGCGCCACCGGCAACGTGTAGAGCGACTCGTCGTTGGTGACGAGCAGCGGCAGCAGGTACTGGTCCCAGATCATGATGAAGCCGAACACCGCCGCGCTGCCCAGCGCCGGCCGGCACAGCGGCAGGATCACGTGCCGGAAGATCTGCCAGTCGCTGGCGCCGTCGACGCGCGCGGCCTCTTCGAGGTCGATCGGGATGGCGCGCATGAACTCGCTGAGCATGAAGATGGAGAAGCCCCAGCCGACCACCGGCAGGATCATGCCGAGGTGGGTGTCGTGCAGGCTGGCCCCGACCAGCGGCAGCTGGCCCAGCACCAGGAACAGCGGGATCGCGATGACCTCGTCGGGCAGCATCATGGTCGACAGGATCAGGAAGCTGACCAGGGCCAGGCCGCGGAAGCGCTTGCGCGCCAGCGCGTAGGCCGCCAGCGCGCTGACCGAGAGCTGCAGCACCGTGCCCACCAGCACGACGATCATCGAGTTCAGCAGGTAGCGCCACACCTTGGCCTCCACCCAGGCGTAGCGGAAGTTCTCCCAGGTCGGCTGCTCCGGCCACCACAGCAGCCGGCCCGGCGCGACGGTGACGCCGGAGAGCGCCGTCATCAGGAAAGCCCAGAAGGGGCCGGCGAACACGATCAGCACAAGACCGTAGAACAGCACGCGCAGCGGCGCGGCGAGCGGGGATCGGGAAAGCGGGGACATGGAGGAGCTCATCGACGGCGGCGCCAGGCGAGGTAGACGGCGGTGAGCGCCGCGGTGACGAGGAACAGCAGCGTGGAGGCCGCGGCGGCGAAGCCGTAGTCCAGCTCCTGGAAGCCCTGCTTGTAGATCTGCGTCATGACGACTTCGGTGCTGCCCGCGGGGCCGCCACCGGTGGTCGCGTACACCTCGGTGAAGACGCGGAAGCCGCGGATGAAGCCCAGCGTGCAGATCACCGTGACGGCGGGCGCCAGGCCCGGCAGCGTCACGCTGGTGAAGCGCTGCCAGGCGTTGGCGCCGTCGACCGCGGCGGCGTCGTAGAGCTCGCTGTTGATGCCGGCCAGACCGGCCACGAAGATGACGGTGTCGTAGGGCACGTGCTTCCAGACATGCATGCCGATCAGCGCGGCCAGCGCCTGGGACGGATCGGCCCAGAAACCCTGCGGTCCGATCCCGATCAGCCCGATCACCGTGTTGACGACGCCGTCGGGCGTCGGCGCATAGAGGATGCGCCAGATCTCGGCGGCGACGGCCGCGCTCGTGACCGCCGGCAGGAACATCGCCGTGCGGATGAAGCGCATGTGCCGCGCCGTCCCCTGCAGCGCCTGCGCCAGCAGCAGCGCGATGGAGGCCGACAGCAGCACGGTGACGACGACGTAGAGCAGCGTGCGCCCGGCCGCGTCGCGCAGCGCGGCGTCGCCGAGGACGCGCTCGAAGTTGTGCCAGCCGACGTAGGTGTCCGCGCCGCCGAAGTTGACCTTGCGGACGCTCATCACCAGGCCCTTGACCATGGGGATGAACTTGAACCACGTGAAGACGAGCAGCGCCGGCGCGAGGAAGAGCCACGGCGCCCAGCCCGAACGTGAACGTGACGTTGAACGACCGATGCTCATTGCGCCTCCTGGCGGTCGAGTTCGGCGTTGAAGCGCTGGTTGAGCGCCCGCAGCTCGCCGGGGATGTCCTGGCTGCAATGCGCGAGGATGCCGTTGAAACCGTCGGCGGCGAGCTGCTGCAGGCGGGACCAGTTGCGCGCCTGCGGCATCGGATGGCCGTGGTGGCGGTACTCGTCGGCCACCATGGCCCAGCGCGCATCGCCGTGGATGGCGCCGGCGTCCAGGCCGCGGTCCACCGGCAGGCGCACGACCGGCAGCCCGCCGTCGGCCGCCTGCATCCCCATCGTCTGCCCTTGCGGCGAGATCAGGAACTCGACGAAGCGCCGGGCTTCATCGGGATGCCGGCCGCGCGTCGTGAGGTAGGCCAGCTCGCCGCCGGCCATGCTCGCGCGCTGCCCGGTGGGCCCGGCCGGCAGGGGCACCACCTCGTAGCGGGCGCGGCCCGGCTCCTTGTCGAACAGCGCGATGTGATACGGCCCCGACAGGTAGATGCCCGCCTGGCCCGAGCTGAAGGCCTTGTTGGTGTCCTGCGTCGCGGCGTTGATGGCGTTGGGCTGGACGCTGCGGTCCTCGCAGACGAGGCGGCGGAAGAAGGTCAGCGTCGCGATCGCGGCCGGCTCGTCCAGCGCGCCGCGGGCGCGACCGTCCGCGCCGCGGCGCTGGAACTCGCCTCCCGCCTGGAAAAGGAAGGAGCTCAGCGAGGCGGCCGCATAACCGCGCGCGGCGGTGCCGGCGACGGCCAGGCCGTAGGTGTCGCGGCGGCCGTTGCCGTCGGGGTCGCGCTCGGTGAAGGCGCGCGACAGCGCGGCCAGCTCCTCCCAGGTGCGCGGCACCGGCAGGCCCAGCTTCTCGCGCCAGTCGCGCCGGATGAAGAGCACATGGGTCTGCACCGACACCGGCACGCCGTAGGTCTTCCCGTCGGGCAGCGTCGCGGCGCGCCACGCGCTGTCCAGCAGGCGGTCGCCGCCCGCGATGCGGGTGCGGTCGATCTCGACGGCCACGCCCATGTTGACCAGCTGACCCGCGGCGCCGATCTCGTTGACGATGACGTCGGGCATGCGACCGCCCACCGCGGCGCGCGCCAGGCGCGGCTCGAAATCGGTCATCGCGTTGAAGTACTCGACGCGGATGCCGGTCTGCTTCGTGAAGGCGGCGGCGATCGCGTCGTAGGTCTTGCGGCCGTCCTTGGAGGAACGCGTCCACACCCGCAAGGGCTCGTCGGCGGGCGCCGCGTGCGCCGGACCCGCCAGCGGCAAGACAAGCAGCGGCAGCAGCGCCGACAACTTCCTGAAAGAGGTATAGCGGTTAACCATCCATTCATTGTGATCAGGACAAGCCCCGCTGTAAACGTCGACGCATGTAGCGAAAACCCTGGCAACAAAGGCCAACTGAGGGACTTCCATTTCCCGCCACGCTCACTATCATTGAAGTTAAACGCTTGACCGAAATGATTAACAAACGACTCCCCACCCTTCGCGACGTCGCCGCTGCGGCGAACGTCTCCACGGCCACCGTGTCGAAGTACTGCAGCGGCAGCGGACGTTTCTCGCCCGCCGTCGAGGCCAGCATCCAGGCCGCCATCGAGCAGCTGGGCTACCGCACCAACCACATGGCCCGTTCGATCGCGACCGGGCGCAGCGGCGCGGTCGGGCTGGTGGTGCTGGACCTCGGCAACCCGCATTTCACCGGCATCGTCAAGGGCGCGAGCCGCGCGGCGCAGGCCGGCGACTACAGCCTGGCCTTCGTCGACACGTCCGAGAGCCAGGCGCCGGAGCGCCATCTCGTCGAGACGCTGTCGCGGCGGGTGGACGGCCTCGTGGTCAGCTCGCGTCTGGCGGACGAATCCATCGAGTGGCTGAACGCGCTGGGCAAGCCGGTCGTCTTCTTCGGTCGCTACGGCCACGAGGGGGTGCACAGCGTCGGCGCCGACGGCTACCAGGCGGGGCTGATGATCGGCCGTCACCTGATGTCGCTGCAGCACCGGCGCGTGACCTACGTGGGCTTCCCGGGCTCGCGCTGGAACGCGGAGCGCATCCGCGGACTGGGCGAGGCGCTGGCCGAGGCGGGTCGCACGCTGGACATGCTGGACGTCGACGCGCCCTCCCCCGAGGCGGGCGAAGCGGCCGCGTCCCGGCTGCTGCACGGCGGCGTGCGCCCCGACGCCGTCGTCACCTACAACGACCTGATCGCACTGGGCCTGATGAACGAGGCCCGGACCCTGGGCGTCAGCATCCCGCGCGACCTGTCCATCGCCAGCTTCGACGACATCGCCTACGGCCGCTACACCAGCCCGACGCTGACCTCGGTCGCGATGAACAGCGAGCGCATGGGCGAGCTGGCGATGCAGCGCCTGCTGCAGCTCATCCACAACGACCTGGAACGTCCCTTCGACGAGGTGCTCGCGCCGCGGCTGGTCGTGCGCGAATCCACCGCGCGGCGGGCCTCATGAGCCCGCGGCAGCGGCCATCGGGCGCGTCAGCCGGCGGCCCGCGTCGAGCCCCGGACGATCAGGCGGGGGGTCAGGTCATGTCCACGCACGGGCGCGTCCTCGCCATCGATGGTGGCGATGAGGTCGCGCATGGCCCACTCGCCGAGCGCGTCCGCATGCAGGTCCACGCTGGTCAGCGGCGGACTCAGGAAGCGGCCGAAGGGCATGTTCTCGATGCCGGCGACCGACACGTCCTCCGGCACCGACAGGCCCAGGTGGCGGGCCTCCGACATCAGCCCCATGGCGATGAGGTCGTTGCAGGTGGCGATCGCCTGCGGCCGCTTCTGGCCCAGCAGCAGGCTGGAGGCCACGCGCGCGCCCTCCTCGGCCGTCGGGCTGGTCACGGGATGCACCGTCAGCGCGACGCCCGCCGCCTGCAGCGAGCGCTGCATGCCCTGCAGGCGGTCGGCGTTGCCGGGCTGCGCCTCGCAGGCGATGTAGGCGATGTCGCGGTGGCCCAGGCTCAGCAGGTAGCGGCCCAGCATGGCCGCGGCCTGCTCCTCGCCGCTGGGCGCCTGCGAGGGCTCGCTCGCGCGGTTCAGGTCGACGAAGGGCCGGCCGTAGCTGGCCAGCAGCTGGCGCGCCTCGGCGGGCAGCGCGGCGGCCAGCACGATGCCGTCCACCTGCATGCCGGTCACCCGCGCCAGTTCGCGCTCGGGCGACTCGCTCTGCAGCAGGTCGACGAAGAGCAAGTCGTAGCCCAGCGCAGTGGCCGCGCGGCTCGCGCCCTTGATGACGGCGGCGGTGTAGGGGTTCTCCACGCCGTAGACCAGCGCGGCGATGGCGCCCGAGCGCCCCGTGACCATGCTGCGCGCCGCCAGGTTGGAGCGGTAGCCCACCTGGTCGATGGCCTCGGCGATGCGCCGTTCGACCGCCGCGGTGAAGCGCTGCTTCCCGTTCACGAATTTGGAGACCGCCGCCGTCGATACCCCGGCCAGCTCGGCGACGTCGCGCAGGGTGGCTGGGGATTTGGTCGGAGGCATGGGAGGTCTATGAGCGGCAGGAGATGGATGCGGATTCTCGTACAGGACCACGCGGAGCGGAGCCATGATGCGCACTGATCGCCACACCTCGCTCGCCACGTCCCACCAGGGGCAGTCGCTGAACGCGCTGATCCGGGCCGAGGTCCTGCCCCAGCTGGCCGACTACTTCGCGCTGCTCGACGCCCACGGCCTCGATGCGCGCTTCAACGGCGCGCCGGTGTTCGGCCAGGGCGACGTCTTCCTGCCCGGCAAGATCGCCATCGGCCTGGCGCACCTGCTGACGCTGACGCCGCGCGACGCCGCGCCCTTCGCCGGCTACCTGAGCGGCACGCGCCGGCTGATGACGCTCATCGTCACGCTGCCCATCGAGAGCTGGGGCATCTACTACGCGTTGATGGGGCTGAACCGGCTGCGCAAGGCGGGTCTGCTGGAAGCCGCGGTCGAGCCCGAATGCCTCGCGCGCCTGAAGGGCACGCTGGACTGGCGTCATTTCGTCGAGGCCGACTCGTTGCGGCTCATGGCCCTGCCGACCAACTACTACGGCGTCGCCTTCGGCATCGCGCGGCTGCGCATGCTGATGGGATGGGAGGACGCCAGCGCCGGCGACGCGCTGCTGACGAAGACGCTGGACCACTACGAGCGGTATTCGGGCGAGTTCGGCTTCTCCGACGAGACCGAGGGCGAAGGCCGCTTCGATCGCTACAGCATCCTGCTCGCCGCCGAGTTCTGCGAGCGCTTCATCGAGACCGAGCTGCCGGTCACGCCGCGGCTCACGACGCTGCTGGCCCAGTCGGCGCAGCTCGCGCTGCAATGCGCGAGCGCGGACGGCGACGGCTTCGGATTCGGGCGCAGCATCGGCCCGTACGGCGACACGGGCATCGTCGAGATCCTGGCCACCGCGGCGCGCCTGGGCGTGCTCGACGACGAGGAGCGGCGCTACGCCTACGCCTTCTGCGTGCGGGCGGCCGCCAAGTACGTCGACTTCTGGGTCGACCGCGGCATGAACTCCGTCAACCTGTGGCGGGACGGCCGCCGCACCGACGGCTACCGCGGCACGCATCGCATGCTGGGGGAGAACTTCTCCCTGATCCACCAGCTGCTCTCCACCACCGAGCTGTGGGCCGAGGCCGGCCAGGCCGACGACGTGCCGCCGGACGATCTCGGCGACTGGCTGACGCGACGCCAGCCGGCCTTCCAGCTCAACTGGTTCGCGCGCGGGCTCTACGAGCGCGCGCTGGTCACGCGGCGCGACCGCGGGCGGGTCTTCACGCTGCCGCTGATCAACGGCGGCGAAGGCCAGCACGACAACGCGCCGTACTACCCGATCCCGTTCTCGCCCCGCCTCATCGAAGGACTGCCCGAGAGCGGCGCCGATCATCCGCAGCTGCTGCCGCGCCTCGTGCTGGCCGACGGCAGCGTGCTGCTGCCCACATCCTTCATCCAGGAGATCAAGACCTGGCACGAGGGCGACGAGCAGGTCATCAGCTACCGCCAGCCCGGCCTGAACCGGGTCGGCGAGCGCGGGCCCGTGCTCGACACGCGCGTGACGCTGACGACCGAATACCGCTTCGGTCCCGGGCGCATCAGCCGCCTCGACGTGCTGCATCCCGATCCGTCGGCGGAGATCGCGTCGCTGAGTCTGGCCTTCGCCTGCTTCTCATCGGGCGCGCGGACCGGCAACGTCGGCGGCGGCTTCGGCGTCGATTTCGACGACGGCGGCATCGCCCGCTTCGAAGCGCAGGGCTACGACGTCCTCGATGTCCAGGAGCCGCCCGCCCGCGGCCTCGAAGGACTGACCAGCGGGCCCGCGCGCACGCATCTGCAGTTTTCAGGAACGACCTCGCAGAAGGTCGCCTCGCTTCAAGTCCGGTGGACGCTGAGCTACCGGTAGCCAAAAGCCGAACAGGCACCCAAAAAAAATGGAGACAGGCAATGAAGAGGTTCGTACCCGGAAGGACGCCGATCGCCGTCGCACTGCTGGCCCTGGCCGCGCAGTCGGCACAGGCGCAGCAGGCGCAACAGACGACGGAGGCAGCCGCCAAGGCCCAGGCAGTTGCGCAGGCCGACACCAAGGCCGACACCAAGGCCGATGCAAAGGCCGACACCAAGGCTGATCCGACTCAGGCCGCCAAGTCCAAGGAAGACGCCAGGCCCAAGGACGATCCACCGGCGGAGCGGCCGCAGCTGGAGCGTGTCGAGGTCACCGCGAGCAAGCGCGTGGAGCGGCTGGAGAGCGTGCCGCTGGCGATCTCGGTCTTCACCAGCGAGCGGCTGGAGCGCAGCAACGTGCGCTCGCTGGAGGACGTCATCGAGCTGACGCCCGCGCTGACGGTCACCTACGGCTCCACGCCCGCCAACAACGGCCTGAACATGCGCGGCATCGGCACCTCGTCGATCGGCATCGGGGTCGAGTCGGACGTGTCGGTCATCATCGACGACGTCCCCATGAGCGCGCAGTTCATGGCTTTCCGCGATCTCGCCGACGTGCAGCGGGTCGAGGTGCTGAAGGGCCCGCAGAGCACGCTGTTCGGCAAGAGCGCCATCGCCGGCGCGATGCTGATCACGACCAAGCCCATCGGCGGCGCGCTGCGCGGCGACGCCAGCGCCTTCATCACCGACGACGGGGAGAAGCGGCTGCGCGTCTCAATGGGCGGCGAGATCGCGCCGCGGCTCGGCCTGCGCATCGCCGCGGCCGGCAGCGAGTTCGACGGCAACCTCAACAACCTGGCCACCGGCAAGAAGGTCAACGGCAGCCGGGACCGCACCCTGATGATGAAACTGGCGTGGCATCCGACGGACGAGATCGACGTCGAGCTCACGCCGACCTACAACAAGACCCGCAACGACTGCTGCACCTACGCGCTGACCAGCTTCGGAAACCTGCAGAGCGGCTACCTCAGCGGCGTTGCGGCGTTGCCCGCCTCGCGGCTGCTGGCCGGCATCACGCCCGGACCGGCCAATCGCGACGTGCGCATGGACTCGGCGACGGGCATCGAATCCGAGACCAAGGGCGCCTCCCTGCGCATCAACTACGCCGCGCCCAACGGCATGGCGCTGACCTCGATCACCTCCACGCAGCGCTACACGGCCAACGACTACCGCGACCAGGACTTCACCGACGTCCACACGCTGCTGTACTTCCCGATCGCGCCGGGCAAGTCCACCGTCGGCCGCGACGCGGGCTACGTGCAGTACGGGACCTACAAGATCGACTCCCGGACGCAGGAGCTGCGCCTGACCTCGTCGGACACCGGCAACCTGCGCTACGTGGCCGGACTCTGGTGGGCCAGCACGGAGATCGATCGCACCTTCGTGCGCGGCTTCGACGGCATCGCGCTGTCCACCCCGATCGCGTACTTCGGCGACACCTCCAACCGCAACACTGCGATCTACGGCCAGGCGTCCTGGGAGTTCCGCCCTGGCACCACGCTGGTGGCGGGCCTGCGCCAGAACCACCAGGTGTCGGGTTACGGCCTGACCCTGGGCAATCCGCCGCCGGCCGACTTCACGCCAACGGCCTCCTATTCGAGCCGTCACAACAAGGAGGACTCGACCACCGGCAAGCTCAGCCTGCAGCACCAGTTCACGCCGGGCGTGATGGCCTACGTGATGACCTCGACCGGCTACAAGGGCAAGGCCTACGACATCACCAGCGGCCTGACCGCGCAGACGGCCGCGCAGCAGCCGGTGCCCTCGGAATCGGCGCGGCACTGGGAGCTGGGGATGAAGGGCAACTTCTTCGCCAACCGGCTGACGGTCAACCTCGCGGCCTTCGACACGCGGTTCAAGGACTACCAGCAGAACTCGGGCGGCTACCTGCCGGGCACCTCGACCTACGTGACGCGCCTGAGCAGCATAGGCGGCGTGCAGACGCGCGGGCTGGAGATGGACGTGGCGGCGCTGGTCACGCCCGACTTCATCGTCAACGCCGACGTGGCCTACACCCGCGCGACGGTCTCCGACTGGCCCAACGCGCCCTGCTACAACGTGGGCGGCACGGCCAACGGCGGCTTCAACCCCGAGTGCATCCGCAACAACCCCGTCTACGGCGGGCAGAACACGCAGGACCTGGCCGGCGGCGTCATGCCCAATGCGCCGCGATGGAAGCTGGGGCTGTCGGGACGCTACGACCTCGCGCTGACCGACGCCCCCTTCAACCTGTTCTTCAGCGGCAACCTGCGCCACCGCGGCGAGGTGCAGACCAACATCAACCAGGATCCGTCGCTGATCTCGCCGGCGGTGACCGTGGTCAACGTCGGCTTCGGCCTCAAGGCCAAGGGCGGCCGCTACCAGATCGGGCTGTTCGTCAACAACCTGTTCGACCGCCACTACGCCAACACCGGCTTCACCGGCCTGGGCACCTGGCGCGTGAATCCGACCAACAGCGGCCCTTCCCAGCCCCACACCACCTGGACGCCGGCGCGGGATGCCTTCCGCTACACGGCGCTCCGCCTGGACGCGAAGTTCTGATCATGAGCCAGCACCCTCTCTTCGATCTCGCCGGCCGCACGGCCGTCGTCACCGGCTGCAACACCGGCCTGGGCCGCGCCATGGCCCTGGGCCTGGCCCAGGCCGGGGCCGACATCGTCGGCATCAACCGCTCCGATCCCGGCGACCTGCCGGCGGCGGTGGGCGCCCTCGGCCGGCGTTACGTGGACCTGAACGCGGACCTCGGCACCGGCCTGTCGGACCGCGGCGATGCGGTCGATCTCATCGACGCCGCCGCGGCCGCGGTGAACGGGCGCATCGACGTGCTCGTCAACAACGCCGGCATCATCCGGCGCCAGGCCGCCATCGACTTCACCGAAGCCGACTGGGACGAGGTCATGGCGGTCAACCTCGGCGCCGTGTTCCGGCTGTCGCAGGCGGCGGCGCAGCGCTTCGTGACGCAGGGCTCGGGCGGCAGGATCGTCAACGTCGCGTCCATGCTGTCCTTCCAGGGCGGCGTGCGGGTCCCGTCGTACACGGCCAGCAAGAGCGGCGTGCTCGGGCTGACGCGCGCGCTGGCCAACGAATGGGCGCCGCTGGGCATCAACGTCAACGCGATCGCGCCGGGCTACATGGCGACCAGCAACACCGCGGCGCTGCGCGAGGACGCCCAGCGCAACGAGGCCATCCTGGCGCGCATCCCGGCGGGACGATGGGGCGATCCGCAGGACCTGTCGGGGGCGATCGTGTTCCTGGCGTCGGACGCCGCGCGATATGTGCACGGGCACACGCTGGCGGTGGATGGCGGGTGGTTGGCGCGTTAGCTGCAATGTTTCATTGCCTGTGCCGAACGTGGAGCTGATCGCATATCCGCTCTCTCGCAGGCACTGCTTCTCCGAATGCAGATGAGCCGTTTCCGATGTTGCTCTGCCAGCTCAATCGAGCATGCCTGTGGGTGTTCTCGCAACCTCGCCGGAGCGACAGTGCGTAGCGAAAGACATCCCGTTCTTCTCAAGAAAGGCGGAAAGACGCTTGCTACTGCCTTCCCTGGGCCACCCGACCAGTTCGTCGGTCACCTTGCCACGTCGCAGCACACGAAAGGTCGGGGTCTCGAACGTCGCGAACGAGCCCAAATCGGCCCAGTCCCTGACGAACCGCAAAGCGAGTGTGTCGTGCGTTGTTGCCCATCGCTCGAACACCTCATTGCTGAAGTTTCCCTCGACTGTGCCGGCCCAGAAGGAGCATTCGTGCATGAAGCTGGCTAACACCGGGTCCGTCGCGATGTCAGCGGTAAGCCGCTTGCACACACCACACAACGGATGGAAGACAACGACCAACGTGGGGTCCTCTGCCGGAGCTACGGTGGCTTGCCTCAGTTCGTTCTTCTTGAAGTCCAGGGTCCAGAACGGAAAGCCATCTCCATTGGCAGCGACAGAGTTCTTTGGAAGGGTGATTCCCTCCAGCAATTGAGCCGGTATCCGCTTTGATTGCCGATACATCTCAACGCGCGAGAAACGCCATGTTCTCAGCTCCAGATGCAAGAGCATTCGCCAGTCTGATGGCAGAACCAATCCTCTGTCCGAGAAGATGTCGAAGCGCTCCTCAATGCTCTTCAGCTGATCAGACGAAACTTCGCGTACCTCGAAAGCGACGCTGTTCAACTCTTCTCTGAGCGATTCGAGGCCGGAGGCATCTGCGTGGCTCGAAGCGGTCTGCGCGAGCAGAAGGGTCGGACAGAGGAGAAGAGCCCACACGGCCAGCGACACGCTCAGCTTTGCGAATACAGATCTCATGATTCCCTTGCATTGCAACGAACAGACGCGGCTCACATCGCTCGTCGCAACGTAGAGGACCCCAGATGTGCTGGCTCGCTAGGCCGCGGCCGGCACCGCCGGCAACTCCAGCGTGAACCGCGATCCTTGACCGCTTTCGCTGTCGACGAGGATGCGCCCGCCCATGCGCTCCATCAGCTGCTTGCAGATCACCAGCCCGATGCCGTGCCCGGGCTGATCGACGCGGCCCAGCCGGTTGAAGGGCTGGAACAGCTGCGAGCGCTGTTCGGCGCTCAGCCCGATGCCGTTGTCGGCGACCTCGATGCGGAAGCCGCGCGGTTCCGCGCAGGCCCGCACCTTCACCCAGCCGCCGCGGCGGTTGTACTTGATGGCGTTGGAGATGAGGTTGTGCAGCACCTGCTCCAGCCGGATCGGATCGGCCTGGACGAGCGGGAGGGTGCTGTCCTCCTCCGGCGTCATCCCGACCTGCAGGTCCACGCCGGCCGCGACCGCCGCCGGCTGCGCGAGCTCCACCACGCGGCGCAGCAACGGCCCCGCCTGCAGCGGCAGCGACTGCACGCTGAGGGTGTTCGCCTCGACGCGCGACAGCGTCATCATGTCCTCGATCAGCACCAGCAGATGCTTGGCCGCCTCATCGATGTGTTTGATCCGCGACTGCTGGACATCGTCCAGCGGCCGCTTGGGATCGTGGGCCAGCAGCTGGCTGAAGCCCAGCACCGCGTTCAGCGGCGTGCGCAGCTCATGGCTGGCCTGGGACAGGAATTCGCTCTTGGTCTTGCTCGTGACCTCGGCCAGCTCGCGGGCCCGGTCCACGTCCTGCAGCCGCATGCGCTCGCCGAGTTCGCGTTGCAGCAGCTCGCCGCGCAGGCGCACCTGGCGCTGCAGCGCGCGGTTCCAGAGCAGCGCCACCCCGAGACCGACGATCACCAGCCCCAGCGCGATGCCCACGCCCCACAGCGCCCGGCGCTGCCAGCGCATGGTCGCCGTGTCCTGCGTGATCCAGCGGTCGGCGATGGCCTGGCGCTCGCTCTCGCCGATGCGCGTCAGCGCCTTGTCCAGGATGCGGCCCAGCATCGGCCAGTCGCGCCGGTAGCCGATGCCCAGGCCGTACGCGAAGCCGATGTCGTCCACCACCCGCAGGTTGCCGATGCCGTCGCGCCGCATCAGGTAGGTCGCACCGGCCAGGTCCACCACCGCCGCGCCGACCTCCCCGCCGGCCAGCCGGCGCAGCACGGTGCGGTCGTCGACCTCGACCTGCAGCGGGTTGGTCGCGTAGCGGTCGCGCAGGAACTCCGCCACCGCGTAGCCGCGCGCCACCGCGACCGGTTCGCCGGGCCGCAGCGGATCGTCGCCCGCGCCGGCGCGTCGCAGCAGCACCGCGGGCACCGTGACGTAGGGGCGGGTGAAGCCGAAGCGCTGGGTGCGCTCCGCGGTCTCGCGCAGGGACATCTGCACGTCCAGCGTGCCGGCGGCCAAGGCGTCGAGGTTGTCGGCGAAGGTCCGCGGCGGCTGGAATTCGAAACGCAGCCCGGTGAGCTCCGACAGGCGCCGCGCGTAGTCGAGCGAGAGGCCGGTCATGCGGCCTTCCTCGTCGACGTAGGTGAACGGACCGTAGCTGGCCGAGCCGCCCACCCGCAGCACCGGATGCTGCGCCACCCAGGCGCGCTCCTCGGCCGTCAGCCAGTCGCGCGGGTCCGCGTGCCCCTGCCCCGCCAATGCCAGCCACGCTGCGACGACGGCCGCCAGGATCGGCAGCAGGCGCGGCAGGACGCGGAGGAATCGGGGGAGTGCGAACGGGACCACGGAGCCATTGTGGGCCCGCCTCCCCCTTTGGAGGGGAAGGACTCTCCCGCATCCAGGGTGGTCCCCCCTGTCAGAAGTGTCAGGTGTCGCCGACACCGGCCCGTGAGCAGGACGACCTCCGCCGGGCAGGTCGGCCGAGCCGAGGTCGAAGCAAGTTCAACTCAGGACTCTTGCCCACTCGACCCTTAACCGGCTTCGAAACGCTGAGCGCCGGGAGGCAGGTTGAGGGAGCCATCCGCGCCCTGTAGAGTGGCTTCTCGACGACGAATGAGGAGGTGTCGATGACAAAGAAGGTCAGACCGAACGCCCATATCTGGATGCACGCGGAGCAGTTCTACAACGCGGCTGAGCTGATGTGGCAAGGCGATGTGGTCCGACTCAGCTTGCCTATGGTGGTCAATTACTCGCTTGCTGCCGAACTGGCCATAAAGTCTGCCGAGGGCGTCACAACGCTTGGCGATGCTGCGAACATGATCGTTGATGGTCAAGTGGTGGCGAGCGTCATCGGCGCTGCCACCTTGGGTTCGGCTGTGCATGGCCATGGTTTAGCAGCCGTGTTCAGCAAACTCCAGCAAGCTGCGCAGACCGACATTGCTCAGAAGTTCAAGACAGCCACTGGTGAGGAGTTGGCTCCGTTGTTGACCATGTGTGCTGACTACTTCGTCAACGCTCGCTACGCCTACGAGATGAAGGCAGGCTTATACAACATTGGCGCTGTCCGCACGCTCGCTGACGGACTGCTCAAAGCTGTGATGGCCCACGGACTGAACAAGCCGAACTGAGCCAGCCCGTGAAAGAAGAATCGACCGGCGAGAAGCTCGAAGCGCTGTCGACTTCATCAGCTGTTCGCGTCTTCGATGACCAACTCAAGCAACTCACGGGCAGCCGCTTGCTTCTCCATGACGTTCTCTCGCTTCGGAGAGTTCTGCGTTTGGAATCTCGGCCCCGCCTTAACGCAGCGACGGCTCACCTGAGCCGTCGGGCCATCGCTCCATTCCGCCGTCCGAATCCTAACGACCATCAGTTATCGCTCGCACAAGTGCATTCGGCAACGGGCACTTGTCGAAATCACGCGCGAAGCAGTAGCGACTGCTCGCCCGTAGCGCTAGGTGGTTGATCTTCGAAACCCCATTCAAATCTAGGCTTCGATCCGGCATTTGCGCGGCCAAATAGACGGCCGGAGCCACAGGCAGCAGGGCCGGGTCGACAAGCGCATCGGCGACCACGAACTCGCAGTCGACCGCTCGCAACACGCCCCAGCGTACAGCGTGCCAACCCATACACCATGCTGTGTCAAGCTGTCTCAGCAGTTGAATTCCCGCGATCACCCGCCCCGGAAAGAAACCGTCTGGGCGCACGAACGAGATCCCCATCGCCTCCAGTCGCTCCTGTTCGTCGCGGTCTAGCGTGGGGTCAGGCGTCAACCCGTGAGCCATCACATCGGCCACTGGCTCGGCAGCCGCAGCGCGGCGAAGCTGCCACAGCAAGAACATATCCGTGATCGCCTTGTGCTGATCAGGTTTCACGACGGCGCCGTTGTCGCGCGCCAATGCTTCGGCGATTGGCTGAAACTGGTCCTCTATGTTCTTCCCCAGCGCCATCTCCGCTTTCTGGTCCCACGAGCGGATCGTGCAGAAGAGTGGGTCAGTTGGTTTGAGCCAACCTTCGCGGGCCTCGGCGGAGAAGCGTACGTGGACCCGACCACTGTCCGCTGCAAACCTAGCTATCGAGCGACGCGGCAGCAAATGCTGATAGACGGTCAATCGATGTGGATTGCCGGGTTGAGGGAGATCTCGAAAGGCCATGGGTGTTTGACGGACCGCTCATTGTCGATGTCTGGCGGCAAGCTGATAGATATGGGCCAAGGGGGGCGCTCTGATATCGAAACGCCGCCCATCAAGGCCGTAGCAAAGCATCCGGGCCCAAACCGGTGCGAGTGGCTCACTTTTGTCGTTGAACGGAGATGGGCCCAAGTTTGATCACTCTGCCGCTGTCTAGCTGGGTGTGAACTTGCATCACGCCGGCCCTTTGCCACCAGCACGTCTGAATGTAGCCGCCGGCCCCCTGTGCGCAGGTCGATCTCCGCCGAACAGCTCGGGCCGGCAGGTTAGCCCCGCAGCGACGCCTTCAGCTTCTGGCCGATCTCCGGCTTGTCCGCGAACGGATCGGTCGGGTTGCGCAGCTGCATCACGTCCTCCAGCCGCGTCTGCACCGCCTTGAGCGCCTGCGGGTGGCTGAAGATGTAGAAGCGCTCCTCGTCCAGCGCCTCGAACACCATGCGGGCGACGTCCGCCGCCGTCAGCTTGCCGGAGCTGACCGCCTTGTCGGTCATCGCCTGCGAGATGAGCTGGCTCTTGGTCGGCTTGTCGGCGACCAGCTCGCCCGGACGGTTGCGGTGGCTCTGCGTGATGCCGGTGGGCACGAAGAACGGGCACAGCACCGACGCGCGGACCTGGTCCGTCACCAGCGCCAGGTCCTGGTACAGCGTCTCGCTGAGCGAGACCACCGCGTGCTTGGACACGTTGTAGACGCCCATGTTGGGCGGATTCAGCATGCCGGCCATCGAGGCGGTGTTGACGATGTGGCCCTGCCACGCGGGATCCTGGGCGGCGGCCTCCAGCATCATCGGCGTGAACAGGCGGACGCCGTGCACCACGCCCATCAGGTTGACACCCAGGACCCAGTCCCAGTCGGCGAGCGAGTTCTCCCAGATCAGCCCGCCCGAGCCGACGCCGGCGTTGTTGAACACGAAGTGCGGCGCGCCGAAGCGCTCCTTCACCGCCGCCGCCAGCGCTTCCATCTGGTCGGCCTTGGACACGTCCACGCGGCGCGCCAGCACCGGATGCGCGGCGAACTCCGACGCGGCCTTGTCGAGCGCGTCCTGCTGCACGTCGCACAGCACCAGGTTCATGCCGCGCGCGGCGGCGATGCGCGCCACCTCGAGCCCGAAGCCCGAGCCCGCGCCGGTGATCACCGCCGCCTTGCCTTGATAGTCCTTCATGCGCTTGTCTCCTTGATCTTCGATGTCTTGTGGGCTCGTGGGCTTATGGGCCCGAGGGCTCATGGGCCGGACGGACTACGCCGCCCGCAGCGAGTAGCGGATGCGCGGGAAATGCACGTGCACACGGCCCGCGCGGTCGTCCTCGCGCGCCAGCGTCACCGAGCGGCAGCTCAGGCCCACCAGCGTGCCGGCTACCGCGTCGCGGGCGTAGTCGTACGGCGTGACCGTCACGGCGTCGCCGGCGGCGAAGCCCAGGCCCTCCTCGACCACCGCGGGACGCGGCGTCGACGCCTTCGCCAGCGCGATCGCCGCGGCGCCGTCGAGCTTGCCGGCGCGTCCGCCGTGCCCGATCGCGGCCACGCGGCCCATCCAGGCCCGCAGCGCCTCATGCGGCTGGAAGATCTCGGCCAGCGGTCCGGTCCGGGTCACGAACCACAGCGGGTGGTACACGCTGAGGTCGGCGATGCTGGTCTGGTCGCCGAGCAGCCAGGGCCGGCCGTCGGCCAGCATGCCCGACAGCCAGTCGAGGTACTGCGTCAGCGCCGCGCCGGCGTCGACGCCGCGCATCTGCGGCATGCCTTCGCTCATCGCCTTGCGGTCGGCGACGAAGATCTTGAGCATGTCCGGCGGCGCGCCGGCGAACAGCGCGGTCGCGCCCGCCGGCTGCATCGCGTAGGGCAGCGCGGTCCAGAACAGGTCGGTGTCGGCCCATTGCGCCAGCGTGCGCGCATGGCCGGCGACGGCCGCGGGGAACAGGCTGGGCGTCGGGCGGCGCTCTTCCAGCACCTCGGCGATCAGCGCGGTGTCGCAGTAGATGTCGGCACCCAGCTGCAGGAACGGCGTGCGGCGGTAGCCGCCGGTCAGCGCCACGACGTCGGGCTTGGGCAGCACCATGGGCACCGTCACCGAGTGCCACGGCAATCCCTTCAGGCCCAGCATCAGCCGCGTCTTCTCCGCGAAGGGCGAGCTGCTGTAGTGGTGCAGGACGAGGTCGTCGGCCGAGGGCGTGCCGGCCGGATTCGAGGCGTCACGTGCGGCGTCGCGTTGGGGTTCGCTCATGGCGTCGCCTCCTTGCGCATGTCGATGTGGGGGATGCCGTCCTCGTCGTAGACGTCCGAGATCGGTGTGAAACCGAAGCTGCCGTAGAACTCGCGCAGGTGGGCCTGCGCGCCGAGCTCGATCGGCTGGCCGGGCCAGAGCTTCTGGCACTCGCGCAGCGCCTGGCTCATCAGCGCGCGGCCCAGGCCGCCGCCGCGCGCGCCGGGCGCGGTGATCACGCGGCCGATGCGCGCGCTGCCGTCGCCGATCGACGGGGGCAGCAGCCGCGCATAGGCGAAGAGCTCGTCGCCGCCGGCGACGCCCTGCCCCACCCCCTGCAGATGCCACGCGTGCTCGTCGAGCCCGTCGGGATCGAGGTAGATGCAGCGCTGCTCGATGACGAAGACCTCGGCGCGCAGTCGCAGCGCGCGGTACAGGCCGCGCACGCCGAGCTCGTCGAAGGGCTGGCAGATCCAGCGGGGGCCGGCCATCAGACCAGCTTCACCAGCTGCTTGCCGAAGTTGCGGCCCTTGAGCAGCCCCAGGAAGGCCTCGGGCGCGTTCTCGATGCCCTGCGCGACGCTTTCGCGGAACTTCAGCTTGGCCGTAGCGACCAGCGTGCCCAGTTCCTTCAGCGCCTCGGGCCAGACCTCCATGTGCTCGGAGACGATGAAGCCCTCGACCTTCATGCGGTTGGTGAGGATCAGCTGCGGGTAGGTCAGCGGGATCGGTTCGCCGTTGTAGCCGGCGATCATCCCGCACATGGCCACGCGGCTGAACGCGTTGGCGCGCAGCATCACCGCGTCGAGGATCATGCCGCCGACGTTCTCGAAGTGGCCGTCGATGCCGTCCGGGCACTCGGCCTTGAGCGCGGCGGACAGCGACTTCAGGTCGGCGTGCTGCTTGTAGTCGATGCAGGCGTCGAAGCCGAGTTCCTCGACGACGTAGCGGCACTTGTCCGCGCCGCCGGCGATGCCCACCGCGCGGGCGCCGCGCACCTTGGCCAGCTGGCCGACGGCGCCGCCCACCGCGCCGCTGGCGGCGCTGACGACCACCGTCTGGCCCGGCTTCGGATCGATGATCTTCACCAGGCCGTACCAGCCCGTCACGCCGGGCATGCCGACCGCGCCGAGGTAGGCCGACAGCGGCACGTGCGTCGTGTCGACCTTCTGCAGCACGCCGCGCTGGTTGGCGTCGACGAGCTGGTACTCCTGCCAGCCGCCCATGCCCACGACCTTGTCGCCGACGGCGAAGTGCGCGTTCTTCGACGCGACCACCTCGCCCGCGGTGCCGCCGATCATCACGGCGTCCAGCGGCTGCGGCGCGGCGTAGCTCTTGCTGTCGTTCATGCGGCCGCGCATGTAGGGATCCAGGCTCAGGTAGTGGTTGCGGACCAGCACCTGGCCGTCGGCGAGTTCAGGAATCGCCTGCTCGACCAGCTTGAAGTTGTCAGTGCCGGGCTCGCCGGTCGGGCGGGAGGCGAGATGGATCTGGCGGTTCTTTTGGCTCATCGAAGGCTCCTCGGTCAATGTCGGCCACGTCGGTGCATGGCGCGTGGAACGGGATCGACGGGCGCGGACGCCCCGATCCGTGACGGAATGCCGACGATTGAACCATGACCCCCGCCCCCCTCACGTCCCTCGGGTGACAGAAAAGAACGAGCGTGCTTTTTCAAGGATGACGACTGAAAACTGACCTATCCGAGCCAGCAACCGTCGACGGGAGGGTGTCACTGAGCATCCTTCCTCCAGCTTTGGTCGACGCCATGTCCCTCATCCGCCGCTCGCACCTCCCGTCGTTCCTGTTCTCGACGCCGCCGCTGCCGAAGGCGCCGACGCATCCGGCCGTCCAGGACTGGCTCCGCGGCGAACTGCTGTACACCTCGCATGCCAAGAGCCTGAATCACGTCGCCCGGCTGTTGGAAAAGGCGCTCGCGCGCCCATCGGACACCCTGGATCTGTCCACCGCCTCGACCATGGCGCTGGACAAGGTGACGCCCTATCTGATGCAGCGCGTGGCGGAACAGGTCCGACACCTGCGGCTGCCGGACGACTGTCCGCTGGACGTGGCCGCGCGATGGTCCCGGGAACTCCCTGGCGTGGAGATCACGCCGGCTTGCCTCGCGCCGAAGTCGCTCGGCCGGACCGCCTTCATCCGTCGGGGCGGTCATGGGCCGAGGGCCGGACGTGTCGCGCACCCGGTCGAGCCGCCGCGCCTGCCGGGCAAGGAAGGATCGCCGCCGTCCAGTCCCCTGCTGGAGGCGGCGCAGGCGCTGCGTCCGATGCGCGCCTGGCTGAACCTGTGCGCGAACGGGGAGGGGCAGGACAGCCGCACCGCGCTGAGCGCCGTCAATGCCGACCTGCTGGCGAAGGCGCTGGTGCAATCGCCGCCCCTGTTGACCGCCAGCGAGAAGCTGGCCGTCTACGGCAGCCGCGGCCTGCTCGCCGCCCGCCAGCCGGGCTTGCCGCTGATCCTGACGGTCGATCAGGCCGAGAAGGTCTCCCAGGCCATCGAGACACTGGAACGAGGCGCGGCACGGGCCGGATGAACGCTGGCGGCCGGACCGACTTCAGTCCTCAGTCCGCTGCAGCGCCTTGAGGCTGCGGCCCTTCCCGGGCAGCGCCTTCAGATACTTGAAGGTCCCGGTCGCGTGCGCGCAGAGCTTGCCGTCCTCGCCGTAGACCGAGCCGTCGCAGAAGGCCATCGTCGTCGAGCGGTGCAGCAGCCGGCCGACCGCGCGCAGCGCCCCCTCGCCGGGGCGCATGAAGCTGGTCTTCATCTCCACCGTGACCACGCCGGGGCCGAAGCCCGGCTGGTCGCGGTGCACGCTGCGCGCCGCATGCGCCATCGCCACGTCCAGCAGCGTCATCAGCACGCCGCCGTGCGCCACCTCCCACGAGTTCAGATGCAGCTCGCGGATGTCGACCCGCAGCTCGGCCTCGCCGTCGTCGATGCGCGTCAACTCGAAGCCCAGTTGCTGGACGAAAGGGATGTGGACGGGGAACTTCAGCGGCTCGGACATCGGAATGGGAATGCTAGGTGGCGATCAGCTGCCGTGGACTGCGGAGACGCCGCCGTCGACCGCGAGGATCTGTCCGGTGATGTGCTTCCCGGCGCGGCTCGCGAACAGCAGGGCGGCGCCCTTGAGGTCCTCATCATCGCCGATGCGCTTGAGCGGGGCGTGTTCGGCGAGCTTGTCCTCGCCGATCGCCGCCATCAGGCCCTTGGTCATCTTGCTCGGGAAGAAGCCCGGCGCCAGCGCGTTGACGGTGATGCCGTGCACGCCCCATTCGCCGGCCAGCGCGCGGGTGAAGTTCACCGCCGCGCCCTTGCTGGTGTTGTAGGCGATGGTCTTCATCATGCCGCTGTTGCCGCCCAGGCCGGCGATCGAGGCGACGTTGATGATGCGGCCCGACTTGCGCGGGATCATGCTGCGCCTGGCGACCTCCTGGCTCATCACGAACAGGCTGCGGATGTTGAGGTCCATCACCTTGTCCCAGGCCTCGACCGGATGGTCCTCGGCGGGGGCGCCCCAGGTCGCGCCGGCGTTGTTGACCAGGATGTCGATCTTGCCGAGCTTCGCCAGCGTCTGCTCGACGATGCCGCGCGCCTGGACCTCGTCGGACGCGTCGGCGGCGACGAACTGCGCCGCGATGCCGCGCGCCTTCAGGTGCGCCACGGCTTCCTCGAGGTCGGCCGCCTTGCGCGAACTCAGCATCAGCGTCGCGCCGGCTTCGCCGAGCGCCTCCGCGATCTGCAGCCCGAGGCCGCGCGATCCGCCGGTCACCAGCGCCACCTGGCCGGTGAGGTCGAAGAGGTCTTGTACCTTGCTGCTCATCGTCGTCTCCTTGATGTTCTCGATGTCGGTCGTGTTGCCGAGGCCGTCGTCGACGGCAGCGGCGGAAGTCAGAACCAGGCGTCCTGCATCTCGCGCGTGAGCGCCTCGCGCCGCGCGACCACGCCCAGCCAGGCGTGGATCTTCGGCAGCTCGTAGGCGAAGAAATAGCGCTGCGCGGCGCGCTTGCCGCGGGCGAAGTCGTCATCCCGGCCGTCGAGCGCGAGCGCCACGTCCAGCCACACCCACGCCAGCACCGTGTGCCCGAAGGCCTGCAGGTAGGGCGTCGCGTTGGCGAGCGCCGCCTCCGGCTCGCCGGTCGACCAGGCCTTCTTCGTCGCGCCGCCGACGGCCGCCAGCGCCGCGCCGAGCTCGTTCGCCGCTTCGGCAAGACCCGGCACCTGGCCGGCGCGCTGCGCCGTGTCGCTGATGCGCGCGGCCAGCGCCATCAGCGCCTGTCCGCCATCCATCACGACCTTGCGGCCCAGCAGGTCCAGCGCCTGGATGCCGTGCGTGCCCTCGTGGATCATGTTCAGGCGGTTGTCGCGCCAGTACTGCTCCACCGGGAAATCGCGCGTGTAGCCGTAGCCGCCCAGCACCTGGATGGCGAGCGAGTTCGCCTCCAGGCACCACTCGCTGGGCCAGCTCTTGGCGATGGGGATGAGCACCTCCAGCAGCCGCTTGGCCGCGGCCACTTCGTCTTCCGACCCGGTGTGCTGCTCGTCGACCAGACGAGCGCAGAACAGCTCCAAGGCGAGTCCGCCCTCGACGTAGCTCTTCTGCGCCAACAGCATGCGCTTGACGTCGGCGTGCTCGATGATCAGCGCCTGCGGACGCGCCGCGTCCTTGAAGGTCGTGAGCCCCCGGTCGCCCGCTACGCGGTCTCCGCCCCCCGAGGGGGTCTCGCCTGCTCGGGACGGCCCGTCGCTGGCTCGCGCCGCGACCGGCCTCCCTTGCGGACGCTGGCGGGCGTACTCGAGGCTCGCCTCATAGCCCGCGTAGCCGAGCATCACCGCGCCGAGACCGACGCCGATGCGGGCCTCGTTCATCATGTGGAACATCTGGCGCAGGCCGTCGCCGGGCTTGCCGACGAGGTAGCCGATCGCGCCCTTCTTCCCGCGAGGCGTCTGACGCCCTTCGCCGAAGTTGAGCAGGCAGTTGGTCGTGCCGCGGTAACCGAGCTTGTGGTTCAGGCCCGCGAGCGCCACGTCGTTGCGCTCGCCGGTGAGCTGCCCTGCCGTATCGACCAGGTGCTTGGGCACGATGAACAGCGAGATCCCCTTGGTGCCCGGCAGCGGCTTGCCGTCGGGGCCGGGGATCTTCGCCAGCACGAGGTGGACGATGTTCTCGGTGATCTCGTGCTCGCCGCCCGAGATCCACATCTTGTTCCCGGTGAGCCGGTAGCGCGGGCCGAGCGGATCGGCCTCGAAGTCGGCGCCGTCGCCGTCCTGATCGGGATCGGCGCGGGTGGCGACATCGGACAGCGACGACCCCGCCTGCGGTTCCGACAGGCACATGGTGCCGAACCAGCGGCCGGACAGCTCGTTCATCGCGAAGACCTCGCGCTGCGTGTCCGTGCCGTGCGCCATCAGCAGGTTGGCGTTGCCGTTGGTCAGCATCGCGTAGCCGCCCAGGGACACGCTGGCCTTGCTGAAAAAGCAGTTGGCGGCCATCTCGACCACGCAGGGCAGTTGCATGCCGCCGTGTTCGTAGTCCTGCGCCGCGGCCAGCATGCCGGAGCCGACGTAGGCGGCGAGCGCCTCGTGCGTCGCCTTGGGCAGGTGCACGCGCTCGCCGTCGAAGCGGGGCTCCTCGGTGTCGGCCAGGCGGTTGAACGGCGCGAACTTCTCGCGCGCGATCTTCTCGCAGGTGTCGAGCACCGCGTCGAAGGTCTCCCGCGAGTGCTCCGAGAAGCGCTCGCGCCGGCCGAGGTCCTGCACCTTCAGCCAGTCGTAGAGGAAGAATTCCAGCGTCTGGCGCATGCGGACCTCAGCGGTGACGTTGAACGATCAGAGGACTTCGAAGACCCCGGCGGCGCCCATGCCGCCGCCGATGCACATGGTCACGCACACGCGTTTTGCACCGCGACGCTTGCCTTCGATCAGCGCGTGGCCGGTCAGGCGCTGGCCCGACACGCCGTACGGATGGCCGAGCGCGATCGCGCCGCCGTTGACGTTCAACTTCTCCATCGGGATGCCGAGCTTGTCCGCGCAGAACAGCACCTGCACCGCGAAGGCCTCGTTGAGTTCCCACAGGTCGATGTCCGAGACCTTCAGGCCCAGGCGCTTGAGCACCTTGGGCACGGCGAAGACGGGGCCGATGCCCATCTCGTCGGGCTCGCAGCCGGCGACCGCGAAGCCGAGGAAACGACCCAGCGGCTTGAGGCCCTTCTTCTCGGCGTAGAACTCGCTGACGATGGCGCAGGCGCCGGCGCCGTCGCTGAACTGGCTGGCGTTGCCGGCGGTGACCACGCCGCCGGGCGTGGCCGTGCGGATGTCCTTGATGCTCTCGTAGGTGGTGCCCACGCGCAGGCCTTCGTCGACGGAGACGGTGGTCTCCTTCGTCATCATGCCGCGCACCTTGTCGGCCACGCCGGCCATCACGGTGATGGGCACGATCTCGGCGTTGAACAGGCCTTCGGCCTGCGCCGCGCAGGCGCGCTGCTGGCTGGCCGCGCCGTAGCGGTCCATGCGCTCCTTGGGGATCTTGTAGCGCTGGGCGACGTTCTCGGCCGTCTGCAGCATGGACCAGTAGATCTCGGGCTTGTGCGCCGACAGCCAGCTCTCATGGATCATGTGGCGGTTGGCCTCGTTCTGGACGCAGGAGATGCTCTCCACGCCGCCCGCGACGAACACGTCCGCCTCGCCCGCGATGATGCGCTGCGCGGCCGTGGCGATGGTCTGCAGCCCGCTGGAGCAGAACCGGTTGATGGTCTGCCCGGCGACGCTCACCGGCAGGCCGGCGCGCAGCGCGATCTGGCGCGCGATGTTGCTGCCGGTGGCGCCCTCGGGCGTGGCGCAGCCCATGAGGACGTCCTCGACCTCGCCGCCCTCGATGCCGGCGCGCTCCAGCGCCGCGCGCACCACGTGGCCGCCCAGCGTCGCGCCGTGGGTCATGTTGAACGAGCCCTTCCAGCTCTTCGCGAGCGGGGTGCGGGCCGTGGAAACGATCAATGCCTTGCTCATTCTTTTCTCCTGATGCGGTGCCGCGGGGTCAGTCGTTGAAGCCCTTGCCCTGGTCGGCCAGGCGCTGCAGCAGCGGCGCGGGCTCCCAGAACTTGCCGTCGTCCAGCGGGTTCTTGGCGAAGCGCTTCATCGTCTGCACCACGTTGTAGAGGCCGATCTCGTCGGCGTAGCACATCGGGCCGCCGCGATGCAGCGGGAAGCCGTAGCCGGTCAGGTAGACCATGTCGATGTCGGAGGCGCGCTGCGCGATGCCTTCCTCCAGGATCTTGGCGCCCTCGTTGACCAGCGCGAACACCAGGCGGTTCACGATCTCCTCGTCGCTGATCTTGCGCGGCGTGATGCCCAGCGCCGAGCGGTGCATGTCGATCATGCCCAGCACGGTCTTGGACGGGATGGCGTCGCGCTTGCCGGGCAGGTAGTCGTACCAGCCGGCGCCGGTCTTCTGGCCGAAGCGGCCCATCTCGCACAGCAGGTCGGCGGTCTTGGAGTAGCGCAGGTCCGGCTTCTCCAGGTAGCGGCGCTTGCGGATGTACCAGCCCACGTCGTTGCCGGCCAGGTCGCCCATGCGGAACGGGCCCATCGCGAAGCCGAAGCGCTCCGCGGCCTTGTCCACCTGCTGCGGCGTGCAGCCCTCCTCCAGCAGGAAGCCGGCCTGGCGGCTGTACTGCTCGATCATGCGGTTGCCGATGAAGCCGTCGCACACGCCCGAGACCACGCAGGTCTTGCGGATCTTCTTGCCCAGCGCCATGACCGTGGCCAGCACGTCCTTGGCGGTGGCCGCGCCGCGCACCACCTCCAGCAGCTTCATCACGTTGGCCGGGCTGAAGAAGTGGGTGCCGATGACGTCCTGAGGACGCTTGGTGAAAGCGGCGATCTTGTCGACGTCCAGCGTCGAGGTGTTGCTGGCCAGGATCGCGCCGGGCTTCATCACCTCGTCGAGCTGCTTGAACACCTTCTCCTTGACGTCGATGTCCTCGAACACGGCCTCGATGACCAGGTCGGCCTGGCCGATGTCGGCGTACTTGAGCGTCGTGTCCAGCAGCGCCATGCGCTGCGCGTACTTGTCTTCCTTGAGCTTGCCCTTCTTGATCTGCGCCTCGTAGTTCTTGCGGATGGTGGCGACGCCGCGGTCCAGCGCCTCCTGCTTCATCTCGAGGATCGTCACCGGGATGCCGGCGTTCAGGAAGTTCATCGCGATGCCGCCGCCCATCGTGCCGGCGCCGATGATGGCGACCTGCTCGATCTTGCGCAGCGGCGTGTCCGAGGGCACGTCGGGGATCTTGGCGGCGTCGCGTTCGGCGAAGAAGGCATGGCGCAGCGCGGCCGATTCCGGCGTCAGCATCAGCTGCTGGAAGGCGTCGCGCTCGGCGCGCATGCCGTCCTCGAACTTCATCGAGACCGAGTTGGCCACGGTCTCCACGCACTGCAGCGGCGCGGGGAAGTGCTTGGACATCGCGCCGACGGTGTTGCGCGCGAACTGGAAGTAGGCCTGGGCTTCCGGATGCTGCGCCTTGATGTCGCGCACGCGCGGCAGCGGGCGCTTGTCGGCGATGCTCATCGCGAACTGGACGGCGCCGTCGATGAGGTCGCCGTCGATGACCTTCTGGAACAGCACCTGGCCGGGGACCTGGGCGAGCAGTTCGCTGGCGACCGGCTCGCCGCTGACGATCATGTTGAGCGCGGGCTCCACGCCCAGCGCGCGCGGCAGGCGCTGCGTGCCGCCGGCGCCGGGCAGCAGGCCCAGCTTGACCTCGGGCAGCGCGACCTTGGCGCCGGGCGCGGTGACGCGGTAGTGGCAGCCCAGGGCGAGCTCCAGGCCTCCGCCCATGGCGACGCTGTGGATCGCGGCGACGACCGGCTTGGTGCAGGATTCGACGCGGGTGATCAGCGAGCCGAGGTTGGGTTCGGCCAGCGCCTTGGGCGAGCCGAACTCGCGGATGTCGGCGCCGCCGGAGAAGGCCTTGCCGGCGCCGGTGATCACGATCGCCTTGATGGCGGGATCGTTCTCCGCCTGCTCGACGCCGTCGGCGACGGCCAGCCGCGTGGCGTGGCCCAGGCCGTTGACCGGCGGATTGTTGAGCGTGATCACCGCGACCTGACCGCGGACTTCGTAGCTGGCACCCATGCTGGTTCCTTCCGATGCTGAAAGAGTCGACTCGCCGCGGCCGCGCATCTCCCGAAGACCGCCGACGAAAAGAACGATCGTTCGATTCTAGGCAGCGGCGAGGCGCGCGGATTGTCTCTGCTGTGACAGGGCGCTACGGGGGGAAGTGCGGGGGCGGCGTCCGGCGTGCGACGCGTGCATCGGAAGGCAGCGAGGGCCCCGGATCGGACTCAGAACGGATTCAGAACGGCTTGTCGAGCTGCGTCGGCATGAAGCCGCGCGAGTGGGGGTCGTTCGGATCTTCGTCCTGGATCTCGGTCCGGGCGAAGCCGCCGTCGGCACGACCGTGGGTGCGGTCGTTGCGCGCGAGCGCGGCGTCGACGCTCGACACGGTGGGCGCGGGGGCTGGCGCAGGCGCCGACGCGCCACGGGGCTTCTCCATCGGCCGGAACGCAGGCAGCGGCGTGGGGGCGCTGATCGGCGAGACCGAGTCCAGCGGCAGCATGGAGTCGGTAGCGCCGTAACCCGAGTCATGCGGCGCGGCCACCGCCAGCTTGCGACGCAGCCGTTCGACGGTGAGCCGGAGTTCGCCCAGCTCCATCTGCTGGCGCTCGATCTGGCGACGCGCCTGCGTGGTCTGCTCGTTGAGCAGCAGGCGCGAGGACTCGATCCGGTCGATCAGCCGCCGCGCGCGCTTGAGCTTGGGCCACCACCAGCCGCTGGCGGCGACGCCGCCGACGGCCAGTCCGGCCAGCGTTCCGAGGGCCACCATCCATGGCTGCACCGAATTCATGGGGGGATCCCTGTTCTTGTTTCCTGCCGGCCAATGTAGTCCGGCCTACCTCCGAAGGGGAATGGCCGGCCACCCGGATCAGGGGACGGCACAACGCCGCGCAGGGACCATGAACGTGGGGGGTGGGGATGTCGGGATCGGGGCGGGCAGCCCGAAGATCTCTCCCCTCCCCCTTGATTCCAGCCCCATTCCGACCTTCACCGGGACGCAACGACTACCGGACGGACGCGCTCACCGAGGCCATCCGCCTCGGCGATGCCTGCCTGTCGACCGGCGCCGCGAATGTCCGGCGCCCACGCTCCGCCGAGGAACTCGCCGCGCTGCGCGAACTGACGCAGTGGGCCCTCCAGGGCAGCGATCCAAGACAGCGCGCCGCCTTCGTCGAGGCGCTGCGCGCGCCGCAGTGGCGCGACGGTCTTCCCATCGTCCGCTGGCACGAACCCGAAGACTATGACCTTGGGCCGCTCACTTCGCACCTGACCTCGACGAGATCGAATCGCTCGTCGAGGCAGGCGCTCGGACCTCCAGCCACTCCTTGCGCACGTAGGCGTTCGCGCGAAGGTCTGCGGGCGCGCCTTCGAACACGATGCGGCCGTGGTCCGCCGTCAATGCTCAATTCGCGAAAGACGATGCCATGTTCGTCTCGCACGCCGACTGACCGGTCCGACAACGGCCACGCTGGAGACCCCGACTCATGACGTTTCCCATCCACGCCCATCAGCCGGGCACCGCCGCGACGAGCGACGACGTCGACTTCGACAGAACCCCGGCCCAGGACTATCCGGCCGACCCCTATCGGATCTATCCGGGACCGCTCCCCCCCGATGAGCTGGCGAAGCTCGACCGGATCGAACGAGGCGAGAGCGCCTCCTCGAGGATGAAGCACCTGTGGCAACGGCTGACCACCATCGGACACGCCAAAGCGGGCAATCGGCTCGACCGAGCACTGACAGCAGCGGACATCGAGATGCTGCACGAGGTCCCGCTGGGTCTGCTCTGCACCAAGGACCGCCAGAGCGTGAGCGACCTGCGCGCATACGGCGCCGGAACGTTGGACCACCTCCCCCGGAACTTGGACGTGCGGCGGGCATTCACCCTGCTGAAGCCTCGGCTGCAGGCTGCCATGGATCTCCCGGCATTCCTGGCGGTGGCGCTGGCAGGCCTGGCCCGGTGGGAATCCGAACCGGGCCCGCCCGGGCAATCGAGCGCGCGGGCCCGGGGTGCCGATGCCGTGCGCGAGGCGATCGACCTGACCGCCCCTTACACCGATCGTCAGACGCTGCACGATATCGAGATCGGCAAGTCCCATGCCCCCCCGTCACGCGATGTGGCGCTCCCTCCGCCGTCGTTGCTGAAGCACCTGAAATTCGTAGGCAACAACCTCGTGATGGACCTCGGCGATGCCCGCCCCGTCGATGGCAAGGCCTTCCGCAGCTCGGCGGAGTTCCTGAAGGTCCGCAGTCTGACGATGATGGCGACGTCGGACGAGCCGTCACCCTCGACCTGGATACCCGCCACCGTTCGCACGGTCCACCTGACAGGCGACGGCGGTGATCGAAGCAACGCGGTGACGTTGACGAAGGCGCTTGTCGCGCAGGCACCGGCCACGCTCGAGGATATCTTCACGCCCCGGCTGATGCTTGAAGAGTTCGACACGGCGATGCCGGATTGGTCGCGTCGAGGGCGGGTCCTGTCCCGGGTGCGCGCGCTCGGCTACCCCGTCTGCCTGCGCCGATTCCTGCCGAAGGGAAGCACGCTGGGCGAACAGTGGTGGCGTCGCGTGTGCGATCGTCCGGGGGCCGCGGAGTTCTCGCGGTTCCTGACCTCGCTCGATATCAGCCTGACCGCGCTCGGTCAACTGCCGCAAGACACAGCGCGGCGCCAGCAGTGCGCGACTCAGGTGCAACGGTTGATCCGCGCCCTCACGGCGGCCCCGGAGCTGCTGGATGAGCTGCAGGCAGACCTGGCCGTCGCCGCCCCCTGCGTCGACGCGAAGATGCTGCTCCTCAATCAGTTCGACCTGTACCTCTTCCCTGACATCGCTGCGCAGGAACCCGCCGGCGCGCTGGTTCGCATGGCCCTGTTCCAGGCCGTCGATCGTCACGTCGCCCTGACGGACGACAGAGCGGAAAACATCGAGCGCGGGCAGGCGCTGCGGGCGCTCGTCGACTTCCGCCTCGCGGCGCTTGCCCGCAAGCGCTTCCAGCACACGCCGCGCCCCTGGTACCGGAAGATCGCCGGCATGAACGCTGTGTCCTGGTTCCGCCCCAACGCCGGTCCCGCTTCCAGTGACTGGCCGCCGGAAATGCACAAGGCCGTCGACAGGATCCTCGGCGAGCAGGTCCGCGCCGGCTTCCCGGAGGTGCGCGAACTGCTGTCGGCCGCCAGTGGGCCGATCGCGCGTGTGGCCGACCGCCTGCGCGAGGATCCCGCCTATCGGAAGGCCAGATTGGCATGGGAAGCCGCCTTCCTCGAGGCGGGCGAGCGCGCGGAAAGTGCCCATGCAATGCCCGAGGATCAAGAGCGCTATGCCCGGCTCCAGGCTGAGATGCCCGACAGGCAGGCGCAGCATCAGCTGGCGCTCATGAAGGAATGGCTAGACCCGTTGCGCAAGGCGTACCCGATGTCCGGCCGCGCTTGAGGTCTCACACCTCCGGCCAGTCCTTGCACACGCGGGCGTTCGGCCGCAGGTCCGTGGGCATGCCCGCTCGCCGGACGAACCGGTCCGGTCGACCCGGGACTGAGCCCCCCACACTGTTCAGATGGAACCCCACGATGCCCCACCCCTACCCCAACGACCGTTCCGGCCTCTCTGGAGGGGACACCGAGACCCGTCTCGATCCCCGCGCGTTCCAGGTCGACGCTCCGGCGACATCTCCCTGGTCGCTGCCCGCGGACGAGATGGACCAGATGGAGCGACTCGAGCGCGGTGAAGCACTGCGCTTCTCGCCGTCGGTCGAGCGCTACCTGGATCGCGTCGCGCAAGCCGACGAGGCCTGGGACTGCAGCCGCGCCCGGCTGGCGTTTTCGCCGGCCAGGTTGCAAGCTCCCGGCGACGACGAGCGGGCAGCGATGATCGGCGAGGTGCCCCTGTGCCTGCTGAACGCTCGCCAGCGGGGGCAAGCCCTGGCACTGCGGGAGCACGGACGGCGTCCATCGGACGCGCCCGCCCCCGATTTCTCCATGCAGGCCTCCCTGACGGACCTGACCATCGCCTGCATGGAGGCCCTGTATGCCGCTCGCGGCGACACCACGGTCTCGTGGACCCAGGCGCTGGCGCGGCTGGCCCGATGGGAGACGCAGGCGCCCTCGGACCGGGAGGCCCAGGCCCGGGCGAGCGGCGGACGCGCGCTGCGCCAGGTCGTCAAGGACCGCTCCGACGACACCCTTCGTCTGCAGGGAGACGGCCTCAACCAGGACGCCCGTGAATTCTCGTTGCCGCCTCGCACCCTGCTCGCCGGGCTCGGTCTGGCATCGCGCGAATTCCTGGCCGACCTGGGTCAGGCCAGGCCGCTGGACATGGCGGCATTCCATGACGCCGTGGCAGTCGTGCACGCGCGCTACTGGGACCTGCGCCTCGACAGCCACGCCGAGGTGAGCCCCGCGTTGATTCCGGACTTCGCCACGCATGTCGGCCTGCGCGGCGACCCCGAGCGCTGTGGCCGCCTCGTCCTGGCACTCGCCGCACGACCGGGAGGCGAGCTCCGGACCGTTTGCCTCCATCTGGCCGAAGCGGCTCAGACCTCCAGCCACTCCTTGCGCACATAGGCGTTCGCGCGCAGGTCCGCGGGCGTGCCTTCGAACACGATGCGCCCGTGGCCCATCACGTAGCAGCGCTCGGAGATCTCCAGCGCGATCGCCAGCTTCTGCTCGACCAGCAGCACCGACACGCCGCGCCGCTTGAGCTCCTTGAGGTACTCCGCGACCAGCTCGACGATCTTGGGCGCCAGGCCCTCGGTCGGCTCGTCGATCATGATCAAGTCGGGGTCGCCCATCAAGGTGCGGCACAGCGTCAGCATCTGCTGCTCGCCGCCGGACAGCACGCCGGCCTCGGTGTGCTGGCGCTCCTTCAGGCGCGGGAACATCGCGTACATGTCGTCGAAGGCCCAGCGCGGCTTGGCGCCCTTGCGACCGCCCTTCTCTCCGAGCATCAGGTTCTGGTGCACGGTGAGCTTGGGGAAGATGTCCCGGTTCTCCGGCACGTAGCCGATGCCGCGGTGCGCGATCTCGTAAGCCTTGCGACCCAGCAGCGCCTCGCCGCCCCAGGCGATCGAACCGGTCCCGTCGACCTGCCCCATGATGGTCTTCACCGTCGTCGAACGCCCCGAGCCGTTGCGGCCCAGCAGGCTGACGATCTCGCCCGGACGGACCTCCATCGTCACGCCGTGCAGCACGTGGCTCTTGCCGTAGAAGGCATGGACGTTGTCGAGCTGCAGCGCGCGCGTGCCCGCGACGGCAGCGGCCCCCGACGACGCGGCGCGCATCGCGCCGATGTTGGAGTCGTTCATCGCGACGGTCATGCGTGCGCTCCCGCGGACTGCGATTCGGCCAGCACCGAGCCGAGGTAGGCCTCCTGCACGCGCGGGTTCGCGCGCACCGCGTCGGGCGTGTCGAAGGCGATCACCTCGCCGTAGACCAGCACCGCGATCTTGTCGGCCAGGCCGAAGACCACGCCCATGTCGTGCTCCACCGTCAGCAGGGTGCGGCCTTCGGTGACCTGGCGGATCAGCTGGATGAAGCGCTTGGTCTCGCTCTTGCTCATGCCCGCCGTCGGCTCGTCCAGCAGGATCACCTGTGCGCCGCCGGCGATGGTGATGCCGATCTCCAGCACGCGCGCCTCGGCGTAGGTGAGGTTGACCGCCGGCACGTCGCGCTTCTTGTCGAGGTGCAGCATCTCCAGCAGTTCCTCGACGCGGTCGTTGACGTCGTCCATGCCGGCGAGGAACTTCCAGAACGCGTACTTGTGGCCCATGGACCAGAGCAGCGCGCAGCGGATGTTCTCGAACACCGACAGCCGCGTGAACAGGTTGGAGACCTGGAAGCTGCGCGACAGCCCGCGGCGGTTGATCTGGTAGGGCGACAACTGGTCGATGCGCTCGCCGAAGAGCCGGATCTCGCCGCTGGTGGGCGCGAAGCGGCCGCTGATGAGGTTGAACAGCGTGGACTTGCCGGCGCCGTTCGGACCGATGATCGCGACGCGCTCGCCGGGCTTCACCGCCAACTCCGCGCCGCGGATGATCTCGCTCTTGCCGAAGCTCTTGCGGACGGACTTCAGTTCCAGTGCGTACGGTGCGCTCACAGGCTCTCCCTCCGCTTGATCTCTTTCTCGATCTCTTCCTGGGCCCGGTCCCACTCGGCGCGGAACTCGCGGCGCACCAGCTCGAACAGGCCCAGCCCGGTGAGCAGCACGAAGCCGGCGCCGAACCAGGACTCCACGCTCTTCGCATCGAGCGCCACGCCCAGGTAGCTCATCTTCGGGCCGAGCGCCTCGTTGAGCTGCAGGTGGTAGAGCATCTCCACCATCGCCGAGCCGCCGACCAGCATGGTCAGCGCCGCGCCGGCCAGGCCGAGGTACGACGGCCACAGCGAGCGCAGCTTGCCGAAGGCCGCCAGCCGCAGGTTCATCATGATCAGCGAGGCGATGCCGCCCGGCGCATACATCACCATGAACAGGAAGATCAGGCCGAGGTAGAGCAGCCAGGCCTTGGTGAGCTCCGACAGCAGCACGGTGGCCACGACCATCAGCACCGCGCCGATGATGGGCCCGAAGAAGAAGGTCGCGCCGCCGAGGAAGGTGAACAGCAGGTAGGCGCCCGACTTCGCCGCGCCGACCACCTCGGCGTTGACGATCTCGGTGTTCAGCGCCGACAGCCCGCCCGACACGCCGGCGAAGAAGCCTGCGATGAGGAAGGCGAGGAAGCGCACCCACTGCGTGTCGTAGCCGATGAACTCGACGCGCTCGGGGTTGTCGCGCACCGCGTTGAGCATGCGGCCCAGCGGCGTGCGCGTGAACGCGAACAGCAGCGCCGTGCAGACGAAGGCGTAGATCGCGATCAGGTAGTACACCTGGATCTGCGGCCCGAAGGTGATGCCCCAGACCGCCTTGCCGACGACGCGGTTGGAGGAGACGCCGCCCTCGCCGCCGAAGAACTCCGGCAGCATCAGCGACATCGACCAGATCAGTTCCCCCAGCCCCAGCGTGATCATCGCGAAGGGCGTGCCGGACTTCTTCGTCGATACGTAGCCGAACAGCGCGGCGAAGAACAGGCCCGCGAGACCGCCGACGAGGGGCACCAGCCCGACCGGCAGCGCCAGCTGCCCCGCGCCCACGACGTTGAGCGTGTGGATCGCCAGGTAGGCGCCCAGGCCGGTATAGACGGCGTGGCCGAAGCTCAGCATGCCGCCCTGCCCCAGCAGCAGGTTGTAGGACAGGCACGCGATGATGGCGATGCCCATCTGCGACAGCATGGTCTGCGCCAGGCCGCTGGTCCACATCAGCGGCGCCACGATCAGCGCCAGCGCGTAGAAGCTCCAGATCAGCCAGCGGCCGACGTTGTGGGGCTTGAAGTGGTAGGTCTCGCCGCGCCTGGCGCGCACGTGGACGCGACGGGTTCCGCCGTGGGCCGGACCGGCGGAGGGCGAGCCCGGCGTTGAACCGGCGGGAGCGCCGGACGTGCCGGGCGTGGCGGAGGAAGACATGACGACGGACATCGGTCAGCCCTCCCGCGTGCCGAGCAGGCCCTTGGGCCGGAAGATCAGGATGAGCACCATCAGCAGGTAGGGCAGGATGGGCGCGACCTGCGCCAGGGTGAGCTTGAGCAGCGGATAGCCGAAGCTGTCGGGGCCGAGGCTGAAGACCTGGGCCAGGGAGACGTCGATGGTCAGCGGCAGGGTCTGCAGCAGCCCGATGACGAGGGAGGCGACGAAGGCGCCGGCGAGCGAGCCGATGCCGCCGATGACCACCACCACGAAGATGATGGAGCCGACCAGCACCGCCATCGACGGCTCGGTGACGAAGGTGACGCCGCCGATGACGCCGGCCAGCGCCGCGAGCGCGCAGCCGCTGCCGAACACCAGCATGAACACGCGCGGCACGTTGTGGCCGAGCGACTCGACCATCTCCGGATGCGTGAGCGCGGCCTGGATGACCAGGCCGATGCGGGTGCGCGTGAGCAGCAGCCACAGCGACAGCAGCATGAACAGCGCGACCAGCATCATGAAGGCGCGGGTCAGCGGGAACTTGGAGCAGCTGGCCGCGGCGCAGACGGCGGCCGGCGCGTCGCCCCAGGCCAACCGCAGCGCCTCGCCCGGCGCGTGGATCAGCGTGAAGGCCGCGCCCTGCAGCGAGGGCGGCGGCGGGAACGGGACCGCCGTGCGGCCCCACACCAGCTGGACCAGCTCCAGCACCACATACGACAGGCCGAAGGTGATCAGCAGCTCCGGGACGTGGCCGAACTTGTGGACGCGCCGCAGCGCGCCCCGCTCGAACACGGCCCCGAGGCCGCCCACCACCAGCGGCGCGAGGAACAACGCGGGCCAGAACCCGATCCACCCGGCGATGGAGTACGCGACGTACGCGCCCAGCATGTAGAAGCTCGCATGCGCGAAGTTCAGCACGCCCATCATGCTGAAGATCAGCGTCAGGCCGGAGCTGAGCATGAACAGCAGCAGTCCGGAGGACAGGCCGTTCAGCAGGTTGATCAGGATCTGTTCCAAGAGTTCATCCTCTCAATCGCGTCGCATCACGCGACACCACCGCGAGCCGTCCGGCTCGCGGTGTGCGGATGCGCGTCAGCTGGGACGCTTCATCTGGCAGGACGTCGGCGTGCTCGACACGTACGCGTCGTAGGTCTTCACCGGCGCGAAGTTGAAGCCGGTGTTCTCGACGTTGTACGGATGCTTGGCGTCGACCTTCTCCCAGCGCGAGATGTAGATCGGCTGCTGCAGCTGGTGGTCGCCCTTGCGGATCTCGACATCGCCGTTGAAGGACTTGAACTTCAGCCCTTCCAGCGCCGCGGCGACCTTCACCGGGTCGGTGCTCTTGGCCTTGGCCATCGCCGCGCCCAGCGCCGAGTAGATGTGGATGACGCTGCCGGTGTAGAAGTCGTCGTTGAACTTGGCCTTGAACTCGTTGGCCCAGGTGTCCATCTGGCCGCCCATGTTGTTGTAGTTGTAGGCCGCCTGGTAGACGCGTCCCGCTCCGGCCGCGCCCATGGCCGTCGGCGTGCCGGTGACGCCGGCGTAGTAGGTGTAGAACTTGCCGTTGTAGCCGGCCTCCGACGCGGCCTTCACCAGCAGCGCCAGGTCCGAGCCCCAATTGCCGGTGATCACCGTGTCCGCGCCGCTGGCCTTGATCTTGGCCACATAGGGCGCGAAGTCGCGCACCTGGGCCAGCGGGTGCAGGTCCTCGCCGACGATCTGGACGTCCGGCCGCTTCTTGGCCAGCCCTTCCTTGGCGTACTTCGCGACCTGGTGGCCGTGCGCGTAGTTCTGGTTGAGCAGGTAGACCTTCTTGACGTCGGGCTGGTCCTTCAGGAAGGTGGTGATCGCCTCCATCTTCATCGAGGTGTCGGCGTCGAAGCGGAAGTGCCAGTAGCTGCACTTGCTGTTGGTCAGGTCCGGGTCCACGGCCGAGTGGTTGAGGTACACGACCTCCTTGCCGGGATTGCGCTCGTTGTGCTTGTTGACGGCGTCGATGATCGCCAGCGCCGCGCCCGAGCCGTTGCCCTGCGTCACGTAGCGCACGCCCTGGTCGATGGCCGACTTCAGCGCGTTGAGCGACTCGGCGGGGCTGAGCTTGTTGTCGATCGGGATGATCTCGAACTTCACGCCGGCCGGGTTGGTGGCGTTGAACTTCTCGGCGAAGAACTGGAAGGACTTGACCTGGTTCTGACCCACCGGCGCCATCAGGCCCGACAGCGGATCGATCCAGGCGATCTTCACCGTCTCGCCCTTCTGCGCGTAGGCGCCTGTGGCTGCCGTGACGGCAAAGGCGGCCACCGCGATGGCGCGCGCCACGGGACGGACCGGCGAGGAAATCGAACGCGTGCTGTGCTTGCTCATGCTTGTCTCCTGATGTGCTTTGTGTGTGTGCAAGGGCGTGAAGCGGCGGGTACGACGGACCGCAGGTGACTGCGGTGAACTGCAAAGAGAGGGGCGGCGGTGAACCTCCTGCGGATGACGCGGGACCGGCGGGCTCAGCAGCCCGGCAGCTTGTGGCCCTTGAACTGCTCGCGCAGCTTGAGCTTGAGCATCTTGCCGGTGGCGGTGTGCGGGATCTCGTCGACGAACACGACGTCGTCGGGCACCTGCCACTTGGCGATCTTGCCCTCGTAGAAGGCGATCACCGCCTCGCGCGTCAGCGCGGCGCCGGCGTCGGTGGGCTTGCGCACGACGACGAGCAGCGGACGTTCGTCCCACTTCGGATGCGCGACGGCGATGACGGCGGCCTCGTGCACGGCGGGATGCGCCATGGCGATGTTCTCGACGTCGATGGAGCTGATCCATTCGCCGCCGGACTTGATCACGTCCTTGCTGCGATCGGTGATCTGCATGAAGCCGTCGGCGTCGATCGCGGCGACGTCGCCGGTCGGGAACCACAGGCCCGCGTCGCGGCCGTCCTCCCCGGTGACGCGGATCAGCGGCGAGCCCTCATGGCCGAAGTAGCTGTCGATCACCCACGGGCCGCGCACGACCAGGTTGCCCGAGCTCTTGCCGTCCCACGGCAGCGCCTGGCCGCCGTCGTCGACGACGGCCATGTCCACGCCGTAGATCGCCTTGCCCTGCTTCTCCAGCAGGTGACGCTGCTGCTGCTTGGGCAGCTCCAGCTGGCGGCTGCTCAGCCGCGACAGCGTGCCCAGCGGCGACATCTCCGTCATGCCCCAGGCGTGGATCACGTCCACGCCGTAGTCGTCCATCAGCGTGCGCAGCATCGCCGGCGGGCAGGCCGAGCCGCCGATCACCGTGCGCTTGAAGGTCGAGAACTTCAGCCCGTTCGCGCCGACGTAGTTCAGCAGTCCCAGCCACACGGTGGGCACGCCCGCGCTGAAGGTGACCTTCTCGGTCTCGAACAGCTCGTAGAGCGACTTGCCGTCCAGGTGCGGCCCGGGCAGCACCAGCTTGCAGCCGACCAGCGCGGTGCTGTAGGGCAGTCCCCACGCGTTGACGTGGAACATCGGCACCACCGGCAGGATCACGTCGCGGCGCGAGGACGCCATCGCGTCCGGCAGCGCCGCGCCATAGGCATGCAGCACCGAGCTGCGGTGGCTGTACACGGCGCCCTTCGGATGGCCGGTCGTGCCGCTGGTGTAGCAGATGCTGGAGGCGGTGTTCTCGTCGAACTCGGGCCAGACGTAGTGACCGTCCTCGGCGGCGATCAGTTCCTCGTAGCAGCGCAGGTTCGGGATCGAGGACTCGGCCGGCATGTGGGCGCGGTCCGTCATCAGGATGAAGTGGCGCACGTGGCCGAGCTGCGGCGCGAGCTTCTCGACCAGCGGCAGGAAGGTCAGGTCGAAGCACAGCGCGCGGTCGTCGGCGTCGCCGGCGATCCACGCGATCTGCTCGGGGAACAGGCGCGGATTGATCGTGTGGCAGACCAGGGCGGAGCCCGAGGTGCCGTAGTAGATCTCCAGGTGGCGGTGGCCGTTCCAGGCCAGCGTGCCGACGCGCTCGCCGGGCTTCAGCCCGAGCCGCGCGAAGGCCTGCGCGAGCTGCCGGGCGCGGAGCTCGACCGCGCCCCAGGTGGTGCGGTGCAGGTCGCCCTCGACCCGCTTGCTGACGATCTCGGTATCCCCGGAATGGCGCGCCGCATGCTGGATCAACGATGAGATCAGCAAGGGCATCGACATCATCTGGCCCATCAGTGCCATGTCGTCTCCTGGATATTGTGGCCGGAGCCTCTCGGCCATCGGCTCGCGTGGAACGCGATCCGACGGCGCACGGGCGCCTTGATTTCGGCTGTTCGAGTCAGTCTATCGACCGCCCCGGGCGCCTCGCGTCACCCTAGTGACGCGGCGGCGTTTCCGGCATAGGGGATTACACGGGACCGCGGCGGGCACAAGCTCTCTTGGCAGCGTCACGCGGCGGTGCTCAGATTCGGTGCGTCCAGGTGCTCACATCGAAAAACCAGAACCCCCAGGAGACGACGATGCGGCTCAACGACCTTCCCCTCACCAGCAAGCTCAACGGCGCGATCGTGCTGCTGCTCGTGTCGATGCTCGTGGTCGGCATGTTCACGCTGTGGCGCGGCGATCGCATCACCGGCGAATCCAGCGCGGCGATCGAGGCCGCGCAGGACATCATCCGCAAGTCCGTGCAGTGGCAGGGCATGACGCAGACGGCGGTGGCGCGCAGCATGGCGAGCGCGATCAGCTCGGACCCGGCGGTCGGCGAACTCTTCAAGGCCAACATCGCCAACGATGCGCCGGAGGTCGCCAAGCTGCGCGAGCAGATCGCCGCCGAGGCCACGCGGCCGGAGGACCAGGCCAAGCTCAAGGAGATCGTCGGACTGGGGCAGACGCTGCTCGCGGCCAGCAAGAAGGCGCGCGAGTCCGGCGCGACCGGCGACTGGAGCGCCACCAGCCGCATCGTGCAGAACGAGTACGTGCCGTCGGTGAAGGTCTACCTGGAGGCGATCGGGCAGTTCGTCGCGATGCAGGAAGCCCACGCGCAGCAGGCGCGACAGGCCGCGGCCGACGCGCGCGCGGCATTGCGCTGGCAGGCGGGATTCGGCGCGCTCGTCATCGCCGCCGTCGGGCTGTTCACCGCATGGCTGCTGAGCCGCGCGATCGTGACGCCGATGGCGCAGGCGGTGAAGGTCGCGGAGGCCGTGGCCGCCGGCGATCTGCGGTCGGAGATCCGCGTCGAGAGCCGCGACGAGACGGGACAGCTGCTGGGCGCGCTGCAACGGATGAACGAGAGTCTCACGCGCATCGTCGGTCAGGTGCGCATGAGCAGCGACTCGATCGCGACGGGCACCGGCGAGATCGCCAGCGGCAATGCCGACCTGTCGCAGCGGACGGAGGAGCAGGCCTCGAACCTCGAAGAGACGGCGGCGTCGATGGAGGAGCTCACCGCGACGGTGAAGCAGAACGCCGAGACCGCGCGCACGGCGACGCAACTGGCGCAGACGGCGTCCACCGTCGCTGCCGAAGGCGGCGAGGCGGTGCAGCAGGTGGTCGCGGTGATGCGTCAGATCGACGAGAGCTCGCGCCGCATCACCGACATCATCGGCACGATCGACGGCATCGCTTTCCAGACCAACATCCTGGCCTTGAACGCGGCCGTCGAGGCGGCGCGCGCCGGCGAACAGGGACGCGGCTTCGCGGTCGTCGCCAGCGAGGTGCGCGCGCTGGCACAGCGCAGCGCGGCGGCGGCCAAGGAGATCAAGACGCTGATCGTCGACAGCGGCACCAAGGTGGAAGCCGGCACGCGCATCGCGGGCTCGGCCGGCGAGACCATGGGCCAGATCGTCGAGCAGGTGAAGCGGGTCTCCGACCTGATCGCGGAGATCAGCCACGCCAGCGTCGAACAGAGCCAAGGCATCGGCCAGGTCGGCGACGCCATCACGCAGCTGGATCAGGTGACGCAGCAGAACGCCGCGCTCGTCGAAGAAGCCGCCGCGGCAGCCGAGAGCCTGAAGCACCAGGCCGCGCAACTGAATCAGGCCGTCGCCGTGTTCAGGCTCTGAGCCCTTCGCTCCGGCTGCGGAAAGGCGTCCCTATCGGACGGCTCTTGAGAGACGCCGACAAATCCTTGATCTGCGGACTGCGGGAGGCCGCTGGCCCTCACCCCTGCCCTCTCCCGCAAGCGGGAGAGGGAGTAAGAAGGGTGGCGCCATCAGGGGACAGCTCGGTGCATTCTCACTCCCTCTCCCGCTTGCGGGAGAGGGCGGGGGTGAGGGCCAGCAGCGGTGGCAGTACTACAGGGTCAGAGCTTGCGGCCTTCGGGCAGCTCGATCTTCACTTCCAGGACTTCGAGGTCGTCCTGGCGTTCCATGTGGACCTTGATGTCGTCCGGGTTGATGGAGACGTACTTCGAGATGACCGCCAGCAGCTCGCGCTGCAGTTGCGGCAGGTAGTCGGGGCTGGCGCCGCGACCGTTGCGTTCATGGGCGAGGATCAGCTGCAGGCGCTCCTTGGCGACGCTGGCGGTGCTTTTCTTTTCGCCCAGGAAGAAGGACATGAATCCCATGGTCTCTCCCTTGGGTGTCAGCGACTGAACAGACGCTTGAAGAAGCCCGGCTTGACGGCCTCGACGAAACGCATCGGCTTGTCTTCGCCCAGGAAACGGGCAATGACGTCGGCGTAGGCCTCGGCAACATCCGTTCCCTTCATGTGGATCGCCGGCAGGCCCTGGTTGGACGCCTGCAGCACCACTTCGCTTTCCGGGATCACGCCGATCAGCGGCGTGCGCAGGATCTCGTGGATGTCCTCGAGCGAGAGCATCTGCCCGCCTTCGACCCGGTTGGGGTTGTAGCGCGTGATCAGCAGGTGCTCCTTGACGGGCTCCTTGCCTTCGATCGCGCGTTTGGTCTTGCTGTTGAGCATGCCCAGGATGCGGTCGCTGTCGCGCACCGAGGAGACCTCGGGATTGGTCACGACCAGCGCCTCGTCGGCGTAGTGCATGGCCATCAGCGCGCCGGTCTCGATGCCGGCCGGCGAGTCGCAGACGATGAAGTCGAACTCCATCGCCTTGAGCTCGTCCAGCACGCGCTCGACGCCCTCCTGCTTGAGCGCGTCCTTGTCGCGCGTCTGCGAGGCCGCCAGGATGAACAGCTTGTCCAGCTGCTTGTCCTTGATCAGCGCCTGGCTGAGCTTGATCTCGTCGTTGATGACGTTGATCAGGTCGTACACGACGCGGCGCTCGCAGCCCATGATCAGGTCGAGGTTGCGCAGGCCGACGTCGAAGTCGATCACCGCCGTCTTGTAGCCGCGCATCGCGAGGCCGGTGGCAAAGCTGGCGCTGGTGGTGGTCTTGCCCACACCGCCCTTGCCGGAAGTCACCACAACGATCTTGGTCATGGGGCTGGGTCCTTTTTTCTCAGAGTGTTCGGTTGGGGAGGAATCCGCGGGCTCAGACGCCCAGCGGCTCCATCAGCAGCTTCTCGCCGTCCAGGCGGACCTGCGCGGCCTTGCCCCGGACGTTGTCCGGCAGCGGGTTCTCGCTGGTGCGGTAGATGCCGGCGATGGCGATCAGCTCGGCCTCCAGCTGCTGCGCGAAGATGCGCGCGTCCGTGTTGCCGCGCGCGCCCGCGATCGCCTTGCCGCGCAGCGGCGCGTAGACGTGGATGCTGCCGTCGGCGATGACTTCGGCGCCGTGGTTCACCGCCGCCAGCACCACCAGGTCGGCGCCCTTGGCGTAGACCTGCTGGCCGGAGCGCAGCGGCTTGTCGACGTAGACGGTCTTGGCCTCCGTCGGCACCGGCACTTCCACCGGACGCTCGACGATGACTTCCTTGATGACCTGCTGGACGACCTTCTCGACGCGGGGTTCGCGGGGTTCGCGGACGTCGCGCACCGGCTGATCGGGCGCCTCGGCCAGGCCCAGCTCGGCCGCCTGCGCGAGTTCCGCCGCGTTCGCCCCGATCACGCCCACCGGCTGCAGCCGGTGACGGCGCAGCAGCGGCAGCACGGCGGCGATGTCCACGCGGGCGGCGACCGCCTCGGCCGCAGCAGCGACGACGACGGGGGCCTCGGCTTCCAGACTCAGTTGGCCCTGGCCATCGACGTTCGTGAGCGGCTCCGCGCCCTGCTCCGCCCGAACGGCGGTGTTTGCCGCCTCGTTCGCGGAAACGTCCGCCGTCACGGCCGCCGGCAACTGGCTCAAGTCCAGCAGCAGCGGATCGTGGTGGAACGCATCGGGCGTTTCGCCCAGCTTGGCCTGGAGCTCCGCGTCGAGCGCGGCCGGGTCGGCCGTCTTCAGGACGAAGGCGAGCAGGCTCAGCGAGGCGCTCTTCAGTTCAAAAAGTTCCGGCGTCTTGCCGGCGGACGATCGCCCGGATGTATTGCCCGCCACTGCCTGCGTCATGAAAGAAATGAGGAATGCGTTTGCAAAGTCGCGGATTTTAGCGGTGCGCGAGGCCCTCCCTTTAGGGGCCTGCCCAGCCCGCACGGTCCCCAAAGCCGTCACACCCCCGGCTCGGGCGTGTCATGTCGCGTCAGCGCATCGTCACACACGGGCCCCGGGCTGCCTCATTTTCGAGCAAACCAGGGGAATACCGCTCGTGACAAGCACTTGCAAGCGTCATCGGCCATTGACACACATGCTTGTCCACAGGGGCGGGGGATAGATCGCCCGTTCGGAGGGAAGACAGCGCTACCGTCAGGTCGCCTCTTCCGGCGTCATCGGAGGGTTGTCAACCCAAAAATCGAGGATGCGGGGCTTGACTTATCCCCATTCAGCCGCTCCACCGCTCCCGCGAACCGTGCTGCTGCATCGCAGCTGATCGTTTTCCCGGGACGCCGCTAAGCTGTTGATTCATATAGCGCGATTTCGCTTGCCCGGAAATGAGGCACGGAACCTCGGGGGACCGTCGATCAAGGGTTTAGAGCAATCCCCGGCAGGTTTCCCACACAGTTATCCACAGTCTCGGTGGATAGCTTTCCGGGGTCTTTGAAATCAAGCATTTAGCGCGATTCCTTGAACCGCCGGACGAGGTCATCTACCTCTTCGGCGGGATGCCGGAGGGTGTCTGGGCCGTGCGACAGGGCCGTTGTTCGTTACAAACGCAGCCCGATCGGCCGATCGCCGGACCGTCCGCTCGTGCGAATGCCGTCACGGATGCACCAGGCTGCGTCACGAATCCGACATCCGGGGCGACCAGCGTTTCTCCGGACGGAGAAATCAAGGCGCGGCAAGGCCAATGACAGGTGGGCAAGTCGCGGTCCCGATAGAGTCCCTGCTTTTCTCCCCCGATTCCTCCCAATTCCTCCCGATGGGTGACATGCCGGCAGCGCCGGCGAAAGGTTGACGATGGGCATCCGGTCCTGGCTCCGCAAGGAGTGGTTTCTGCTGGCGCTGGTCGGCGCGGTGGCGCTGGCCAGTTTCTGGCCGGACCTGGGTCGCAGCGGCGGCCTGCTGCGGCTGGAGGTCGTCAGCAACTGGGGCGTGGCCCTGGTGTTCTTCCTGACCGGGCTGGGCCTGTCCGCCGCGGCGCTGCGCGACGGCGCGCTCAAGTGGAAGGTCCACGTGCTGGTGCAGCTCAGCACCTACGCCCTCTTCCCGCTGCTGTGGTGGGGCTTCAGCGCCCTGTTCGGCCGCTGGCTGCCGCAAGACCTGGCGCTGGGTTTCGCCTACCTCTGCGCGCTGCCGTCGACGATCTCGTCCTCCGTCGCGATGACGGTGCTGGCCAAGGGCAATGTGCCCGCGGCGATCTTCAACGCCAGCGTCTCCAGCCTGCTGGGCATCGTGCTGACGCCGCTGCTGGTCGCGCTGATGGCCGGCACCAGCGGCGCCACCCTGCCCTTCGGCGAGGCGGTCTGGAAGCTGACCCAGCTGCTGCTGCTCCCCCTGGTGGCCGGCCAGTTGCTGCGCCCGGTGCTGCTGGGCTTCTACATGCGCTACAAGTCCCGCATCACGCTGATCGACCGCTGGGTGATCATCCTGCTGGTGCTGTCGGCGTTCAGCGACTCGGTGGCCTCGGGCCTGTGGCGCGACCATGGCGCGGAACTGCTGGTCAAGGCCGCCCTGGGCGCCGCGCTGTTCCTGGCCGCGGTGATCGTGCTGAGCCGCCTGGCGTCGCGCGCGATGGGCCTGTCCGTCGAGGACGAGATCGCCGCCGTGTTCTGCGGTTCCAAGAAGACGCTGGCCTCCGGCGTGCCCATGGCCAAGCTGCTGTTCGGCGCGCATCCGGCGGTCGGCGTGATCGTCCTGCCGATCATGTTCTATCACCAGCTGCAGCTGATCCTGTGCTCCTGGCTGGCCCAGCGCTACGCGGCGCGCGTGACTGCTGTTTCCGGCGCCTAAAATGATCGGTTCCCCGGGAATCCCCCGGGGGCCCCCGCAGCCCTGAAAAGCGCCATGACCCGCAAGCTCTTCGTCACCACCGCCCTCCCGTACGCCAATGCGAATTTCCACATTGGCCACATCATGGAGTACACCCAGGCCGACATCTGGGTGCGCTTCCAGCGGATGCAGGGCAGCGAGGTGCACTTCGTCTGCGCCGACGACGCGCACGGCGCGCCCATCATGATCGCGGCCGAGAAGGCCGGGAAGAGCCCGCAGCAGTTCGTCGCCGACATCGCCGCGGGCCGCCAGCAGTACCTGGACGGCTTCCACATCAGCTTCGACAACTGGCACTCCACCGACGGCGCGGAGAACCACGAGCTGTCCAAGGAGATCTACCGCTCGCTGCGCGCCAACGAGCTGATCTCGGTGAAGACCATCGAGCAGTTCTTCGATCCGCAGAAGGCCATGTTCCTGCCCGACCGCTTCATCAAGGGCGAGTGCCCGAAGTGCGGCGCGAAGGACCAGTACGGCGACTCCTGCGAGGTCTGCGGCGCGGTCTACACCCCCACCGAGCTGAAGAACCCGTTCTCCGTGCTCACCGGCGCGACGCCGGTGATGAAGAGCTCCGAGCACTATTTCTTCAAGCTGTCCGACCCGCGCTGCGTCGAGTTCCTCGAGCAGTGGACGCAGGCGCCCGGCCGCCTGCAGCCGGAAGTGCTCAACAAGATCAAGGAGTGGTTCACCAAGGACGAGGACGGCAACGGCGGCCTGGGCGACTGGGACATCAGCCGCGACGCCCCGTACTTCGGCATCGAGATCCCCGACGCGCCGGGCAAGTACTTCTACGTCTGGCTGGACGCGCCCATCGGCTACCTGGCCTCGCTGAAGAACTACTTCGGCAAGACCGGCCGCGACTTCGACGCGTTCGTGAAGGACGAGTCCACCGAGCAGGTCCACTTCATCGGCAAGGACATCACCTACTTCCACACGCTGTTCTGGCCGGCGATGCTGCACTTCAGCGGCCGCAAGACGCCCAACCACGTGTTCGTGCACGGCTTCCTCACCGTCAACGGCGGCGAGAAGATGTCCAAGAGCCGCGGCACCGGCCTGGATCCGCTCAAGTACCTGTCGCTGGGCATGAACCCGGAGTGGCTGCGCTACTACCTCGCCGCCAAGCTCAACAGCAAGGTCGAGGACGTCGACTTCAACCCCGAGGACTTCGTCGCCCGCGTCAACTCGGACCTGGTCGGCAAGTACATCAACATCGCCAGCCGCGCGGCGGGCTTCCTGTCCAAGCGCTTCGGCGGCCAGCTGTCGGCCGATGTCGGCGTCGAGGGCCGTGCGCTGCTGGACGGCCTGCGCGCGCACAAGGGCACCATCGTCGAGCTGTACGAGACCCGCGAGTTCGGCAAGGCCCTGCGCGAGATCATGCTGCTGGCCGACCGCGTCAACGAGTACGTGGACCAGAACAAGCCCTGGGACCTGGCCAAGCTCGAAGGCAAGGACCAGGTGCTGCAGGACGTCTGCACCGTCTGCATCGAGGCCTTCCGCCTGCTGTCGATCTACCTGAAGCCGGTGCTGCCGGCGCTGGTCGCCAAGGTCGAGGCCTTCCTGCAGGTTGCGCCGATGACCTTTGTCGACGCCGACCGCGCGCTGGGCGCGCACAGGATCGGCGGCTATGAGCATCTGATGCAGCGCGTCGACCCGAAGCTGCTGGAAGCGCTGTTCGAGCCGCCCGCGCCGCCCAAGGTCGTCCCCGGCGGCGAGGAACTCGCGCCCGAGATCAAGATCGACGACTTCGCCAAGGTCGACCTGCGCATCGCCAAGATCGTGAAGGCCGAACTGGTGGACGGCTCGGACAAGCTGCTGCGACTGACGCTGGACGTCGGCGAAGGCCGTCTGCGCAACGTGTTCAGCGGCATCCGCAGCGCTTATCAGCCGGAGCAGCTCGAAGGCAAGCTCACGGTGATGGTCGCCAACCTGGCGCCGCGCAAGATGAAGTTCGGCGTGTCCGAGGGCATGGTGCTGGCCGCCAGCCACGCGGACGAGAAGGCGAACCCGGGCATCTTCGTGCTGGAACCTTTCCCAGGCGCCCAACCCGGCATGCGTGTTCGCTGAGCCCAGGCTCATCCAACACCGACCGCCTAGAATCCACCCCAGTTTTCGAACATTCGATCAAGAGACGACCATGCCGCTGTTCTGGAAGAAATACGAGTCCGAAGCCACGCAGTTCATCAACGAACTGAAGGCCAAGAAGCCGACGCTGGAAGCCGAGCAACGCGCCGGTCGCGCCCTGCTGTGGGACCGCGAGCAGGACCGTCAGGCGCAGGCCGGCTACAACGACGCCCGCGTGTCGCAGCAGGCCTACGTCTACCAGACCAAGTCGGAATAAGCAGGACTGCGGCCTCCCCGCCCGTCCCGCCCGACCGTCGTTCCCTGCGTGAGCAACGCTGACGACACCCGCGATACCGCCCTGACGCTGCCGGATCCTCCGGCGGATCAGGGCGGCGACGCTTCCACGCCCGACATGGTCGACCATGTCGCCGTCGCACGGCTGTACGGCGAACCGCTGTTCGCCATGCCGCAGGACCTCTACATCCCACCGGATGCGCTGGAGGTGTTCCTGGAGGCCTTCCAGGGACCGTTGGACCTGCTGCTGTACCTGATCCGCAAGCAGAACTTCAACATCCTCGACATCCCGCTGGCCGAGGTCACGCGGCAGTACCTCAGCTACGTCGAGCAGCTGCGCAAGCACAACCTGGAACTGGCCAGCGAGTACCTGCTGATGGCCGCGATGTTGATCGAGATCAAGTCGCGCATGCTGCTGCCGCCCAAGAAGACGGACGACGGCGCCGAACCCGAGGATCCTCGAGCTGAACTGGTCCGACGCCTGCTCGAGTACGAGCAGATGAAGCAGGCCGCGATGCGGCTGGACCAGATGCCGGTGCTGGGCCGCGACTTCCTGCGGGCGCAGATCCACATCGAGCAGTCGCTGGCGCCTCGGCTGCCGGACGTGCACGTCGACGACCTGCGTGCGGCCTGGGCGGACCTGATGCGCCGCGCCAAGCTGAACCAGCACCACAAGATCTCGCGCGAGCAGCTGTCGGTGCGCGAGTACATGTCGCACCTGCTGCGCCGGCTGCAGGGGCAGCGCTTCGTGGAGTTCGAGGACCTGTTCGAACTGGACAAGGGCACGCAGGTGGTGGTCGTGTCCTTCATCGCGATGCTCGAACTGGCGCGGGAGCGCCTGGTCGAGATCACGCAGGCGGAAGCCTTCGCGCCGATCTACGTGCGCCTGGCCTACTCGCCCACTTGAGCTTCAGCGGAAGGTCGTGAACGCGGCGTTCGGCTGACGCTGGACCATCTGCCCGACCGCCAGCACGGCCTGCGTGCGCGAGCTGACGCCCAGCGCCTTCAGCACGGCGGCGACGTGGTCCTTGATCGTCTCGACCGACACGCCCAACTCGCGGGCGATGATCTTGTTCGGCTTGCCTTGCAGCAGCAGCGCCAGCACGTCGGTCTGACGCGGCGTCAGTTGCAGGCTTTCCAGCCCTTCCGTGGTCTGGTAACCCGCCTGGCTGGCCAGCGCCTGGACCTGGTTCAGCTTGGCGCTGTTGCCCGGCGCCGCTTCGGAGGCGGCGACGGCGACCGGCTCGGGTTCCGGCGGCGCATCCGAGCCCAGCGACATCGGAGGCACGTAGATCCCGCCCGACATCACCAGCTTCAGCGCCTGGGCCAGCACGTCGTTGCCGGTCCGCTTGGGGATGAACCCCATCGCGCCCTGGTCGATCGCGCGGATCACGTCGCTGGCGCGGTCGGAAGCGGAAATCACCACCACCGGGAGCGACGGGTACTGCGCACGGAATTCTTCCAGCACGTCGAACCCGCTGGCATCGCCCAGATTCAGATCCAACAGCACCAGGTCGAAGTCCTGGCGCGACTTCAGCGTGTCTCGCGCCTGAGCCGCGCTGTCGGCGCCCAGCACCTGCACGTCTTCACCCAGACCTTGAATCACGGTCTGCAGCGCGGCCAGGATCAGCGGGTGGTCGTCGATCAGCAAAACCCTCACGGGCGTCTCTCCTTGGATGGTCGGACTGCGACGAGGGGAGCCTCCCCACCGGCCATACCGAATAACTTTCGAACGAAGTCGAGATCATAGGCGGCCACTCCGGGGCCGGCACTCCCCCTTACGGTGGCATCAGAAACAGTAGAAAGTTCTATTGGCAAACTGAGAATTTTGTATTCGCACATCGAGGTATCGACGTGTGAGGGCCGTCCATCGAGTGTGTCGACGGAGAGCGGGCGCTTCGGAAATGATGGAAACGACAGCGCGGGGCGATTACCGCCCAGAACTCGGGGGTCGCCAATGCGACAGCGGAGCCGGTCGGCCCCGCGCGGTCAGCGGTACTGCCGCGTCAGCGATTCAGCGATGCAGACCGGTTTGCCGCCGGCCTCGCGCTCGACGGTCACCTCGACCATCATCTGCACCCCGCCCTCGACCGGCTCCAGGCGCTTCAGGACGAAACGCCCCCGCAGCCGGCTGCCGACCGGCACCGGTGCCGGGAACCGCACGCGGTCCAGGCCGTAATTGATGCCCATGCGGGTCTCCCGCACCCGGAAGGCGGTCTCGTAGAAACGCGGCAGCAGGCTGAGCGTCAGGAAGCCATGCGCGATCGTGGCGCCGAAGGGACCTTCCGCGGCGCGCGCCGGGTCGGTGTGGATCCACTGCTGGTCCTCGGTCGCGTCGGCGAAGGCCTGGATCCGCGACTGGTCCACCGCGATCCACTCGGACACGCCGATCTCCTGGCCCACGAGGGGCGTCAGGTCTTCCAGCTTCTCGAACATCCGCATCCCGGTCTCCTGTCGTTCTGAGGTCTTCAGCGCCGGCAGGTCGCGGGTGGGCGCGGCAAGGGGTCAGTCCTTGCCCGCCTTCCCCGGCCGGTCCAGCCAGGCGCAGAGTCGTTGCCACTGTTCGAGATCGCGGGCCACGCGGCCCGGGGCGATGTCCCAGAGCGTCAGCCCGCGCGCGGCGAGCTGCACGTAGTTCTGGGTGTCGCGCAGCTCGGCCAGCAGCGGCAGCCCGAGCTGCTCGATGAACTGGTGGAGCTGCTGCTGCGACAGCGTCCCTTCGCGCACGCGCATCGCCACGAGGCCGATGTCGAGCACGCCGGATTTGCCCTCGGATTTGCCCTCGGACTTGCCGCGATCCTTGACCGCATCTTGCAGCTCGCGCACGAAGTCGTATGTCGCCTGGATGTCAAAGAGGCTGGGCTGCAGCGGCACGACCACGCGATCCGCCACTTTCAGCGCCTGCGCCAGCTTCTTGCCGTGCAGGCCGGCGGGGGTGTCGAGCACCGCGTGCGACACGCCCTTCGGGGTGCGCAGCTGCTCGGTCGAGGCCAGTTCCCAGCCGCGGATCGCCGGCAGCGCCGCGGGCCGCTGCGCGAGCCAGCGCGCCGAGGACTGCTGGCGGTCGATGTCGCCCAGCATGACCGCGTGCCCGCGATGGGCCAGGAATCCCGCGACGTTGCTCGCGAGCGTGCTCTTGCCGACCCCGCCCTTGGGGTTGGCGACCAGGATCACCGGCATGGCCTCTCCTCTCCTCGATGAGGTGCGTCGGATGTTATGCGATGCCGCAAAATCGGCCGCCATGAGCGCCCCCTCCTCCATCCTCATCCTGGCCGCGCATCCGGACCTGGCCCATTCCCGCGTCACGCGGGCGATGCTGTCCGCCGCGCACGGCCTGCCCAACGTCCGCGTGCGCGATCTCTATGCGCTGTACCCGGACTACTCGATCGACACGCACGCCGAGCAGGAGGCGCTGCGCGACGCCGAGATGCTGGTCTGGCTGCATCCCATGCACTGGTACGGCATGCCCGCGCTGATGAAGCTGTGGGTGGACGAGGTGCTCAGCGTCGGCTTCGCCTACGGCCAGACCGGCCACGCGCTGCACGGCAAGGACCTGTGGCTGGTGACCTCCGCCGGCGGGAGCGAGCACTCGTACAGCGCCGAGGGCTACAACCGCCACCCGGTCGGCGACTTCCTGCTGCCCTACGCACAGACGGCCGCGCTGTGCGGCATGCGCTTCCTGCCGCCGCTGATCCTGCACGGCGCGCAGAAGGCGCCGGCCGAGCAGGTCCAGGCCCATGCACAGGCCTTCGTCGAGGGCCTGCGTGTCCTGCCCGAATGGTGCGAACGTCAGCCCGATCCCGCCCAGGAGACGGTCCCCGACGACGAGCGCCCGGTGCGCGAGGAAGGAGCGCCGGTCTGATGGATGTCTCCACTCCGATGAACGCGGCGTCCGCCGCGATGGCCGCAGCCTCCGCCGCCGTGACGGCGACCGAAGCCGCCGCGCACGGCGCCCATGGCAACTGGCTGCTGACCCCGCTCGTCCTGCTGGCCGCCGCGGTGCTCGCGGTGCCGCTGGCGCGCGGGCTGAAGCTGGGCTCGATCCTGGGTTACCTGGTGGCGGGCGTGCTGCTCGGACCGCAGGTGCTGGGGCTGATCAGCCAGCCGGCGACGGTGCTGGAGGTCGGCGAATTCGGCGTCGTGCTGATGATGTTCCTCGTCGGCCTGGAGCTTGAGCCCAAGCGGCTGTGGGCGATGCGCCGGCCGATCTTCGGCTGGGGCTCGGCGCAGATGCTGGGCTGCGCGGCGCTGCTGCTGATCCCGTCCTTCTTCCTCGACGCCGACTGGCATGCCGCGGTCATCGCGGCGCTGGGGCTGGCGATGTCGTCGACCGCGGTCGCGCTGGCCACGCTCAGCGAGAAGAACCTCGGCAACACGCGCGCCGGCCAGAGCGTCATCAGCGTCGCGCTGCTGCAGGACATCGCCGCGATCCCGGTGCTGGCGCTGGTGCCTATCCTGGCGAGCCAGGGCCGGCCCGCGGCGGGCCATTCCGGCGGACGGATCTGGCTGGCGCTCGGCGCGCTGGTGCTGATCGTGCTCGGCGGCCGGCTGCTGCTGCGCCCGCTGCTGCGCTGGATCGCGCGCAGCGGCACGCCTGAGATCTTCACCGCGGCCTCTCTGCTGCTGGTGCTCGCCGCGGCGATGCTGATGCAGAAGGCCGGGCTGTCGATGGCGCTGGGCGCGTTCGCAGCCGGCGTGCTGCTCGCCGAGAGCGAGTACCGCCGCGCGCTGGAGGCCGACCTGGAGCCCTTCAAGGGTCTGCTGCTCGGCATGTTCTTCATCGCGGTCGGCATGGGCCTGGACCTGACGGTGCTGTGGCAGAAGCCGCTGGCCGTGCTCGGCCTGCTGGCCGCGCTGTGGCTGTGCAAGGGTCTGGTCCTGGCGGTGCTGGGCCGCGCGATGGGTCTGCCCAGACCGGAGCGCGCGGTCTTCGTCATCCTGCTCGCGCAGGGCGGCGAATTCGGTTTCGTCGTCTTCCAGCTGGCCGAGCAGGCCACGCTGCTCGACGCCTCGCAGCGCTCCGTGCTGGTGGCGGCGGTCGCGCTGTCGCTGGCGCTGACGCCGGCGCTGCTGGCCTGGGCGCAGCGGCGCGCCGGCCAGATCGAGCGCAAGTCCCCGCACGAGCTCACCGAACAGCAGGAGTCGACGGTGATCATCGCGGGCTTCGGCCGCTACGGCCAGATCATCGGACGGATGCTCTTCGCCAACGGCATCCCCGCGACGGTGCTGGACCACGACGCCGACACCGTCGAATCGCTGCGCCGTTTCGGCTGGCGCGTGTTCTGGGGCGACGCCACGCGGCTGGAACTGCTGCGCACCGCCGGCGCGCAGCATGCGCAGGTGCTGGTGCTCGCGGTCGACGACTTCAACCACAGCGTGAAGATCGCCGAGATCGCGCGGCAGCACTTCCCGCACCTCACGATCGTTGCGCGGGCGCGCAACGTCCAGCACTACTACGCGCTGCGCGAACTGGGCGTCGAGCTCATCGAGCGCGAGACGCTGGACTCCGCGCTGATGAGCGCGCGCAGCGTGCTGCAGCAGCTCGGCTGGGAGCCGCATGCGGCGCGTCAGATGGCGTGGCGCTTCCGGCGGCACACGGTCGAGCAGACCGAGGAGCTCCGCCCGCACCGCGGCGACCTGGACACGCTGATCGCGATGTCCAAGCGCGGACGCGAACAGCTGGAGGAGCGCCTCGCGGCGGAACGCAAGGCGCTGGCGGAGGGCAAGGTCCGCAACCCGTGGCAGGACCCGCATCTGGCGCCGGGGGCCGCGCCCGGCGTGGCTGGCGCGGCGCCGGAACCCTCCGAACATCCTCAGCCCGGCAAGGCCTGACCAGGGCGGCGACAATCGGACGCTTATGTTTGCCCCTTCCCAACTCGAAGTCCGGCGTTTCTTCTGCCAGACCTATCGCAAGTACCGCGACAAGCTGCCGCTGACGCCGATGGAGGCGATCGCCTCGGACTGGATCGAGCAGCACCCCGAGTACCACGAGGACCTGTCCGACGAGGACGCCGCGCTGGCGGCGGTCTATACAGTCGAGGACGGCCGCACGAATCCTTTCCTGCACCTGTCCATGCATCTGAGCCTGATGGAGCAGCACCAGATCGACCAGCCGACGGGCGTTCGCCAGGCGCTGGACCTGCTGGCGGCCCGCCGCCAGTCGCTGCATGAGGCCCACCATGAGGCCATGGAGTGCCTGGGCGAGATGATCTGGTCCTCGCAGCGCAGCGGTCTGCCGCCGGACGGCCACGTCTACCTGGATTGCCTGCGTCGCAAGGCGACCCGTACGCCCACCTGAATCGACCTGAACGCCGATCCGGAATGCAAAAGGCCACGCACTGCGTGGCCTTCTTCATGGCAGAGGGAAACCGGGGCTCAGGCCTGGATTGCTCCGCCCAGACCCGACTTGCGCTCGCTCTTGCCGGATGCGCCGTACAGGCCGCTGGGCTCCCCGGGCATCAGCACGTCGATGGCGCGGTCCAGCGCCGCGGTGGCGCGGGCCAGCGATTCGCGCTGGGCCGCCACCCGGCCGCCGGCCTGCATCAGGCGGGTGCGCAGGCCTTGCGGCACGGTGCCGGTGCGGGCGGCCGCGCTGAACTGTTCGATCGCCCGGGCCAGCGCCGCGTGCAACGACGCCGCGTGCAGCTCGATGGCCTGCGAGTCACGTCGATGCAGCGCATCACCGAGCAGGTTCAGGCAGCTTTCGACGTCCTGGAGCGGCTGCTCCAGATCGACGGCGGTCGTGGTCAGAGGCGTGGCGGTCATGGGCGTCACCGGAAAAGCTGGGGCCGTGGGGCGATTCAGTGCGACTGCTGGGTGCGGCCCAGCATTTCGGACGCGTTGGCGATCAGCTTGTCGGCGATCGCGTCGGCGTTGATCTTGAACTCGCCCTTCTCGATCGCGCTGGCGATGCGGGCGACCTTCTCCGCGTCGAAGCTGCCGTCGTCCGAACCCGGGCCCGCGATCAGGCTGCTCGCCGTGCTCGACAGCTCGACCTTGGATCCCTCGTTCGAGGGAGCGGCGGCGCCGCCCTTGGCGGTCTTGGCGCCACCCTCGGTCGCGCCGGCAGCGGTGCCGCCGACTTTCGAGTAGGCGTTGATGTCAGCGTTGTTACCGATCTTCATGGCGTTTCTCCATGGGCCCGAGAACTTCCGGATCCCTTCCATTAGCGGGTATATCGACCTGCCTGGACGGAACTTGAGGGCCGGGCTTCACAAATTAGACAGATCTCTCGGTGAAGGGCATCACAGTACCACCTCCACCCGTCGTTCACCGATCGTACGCCCGGTGGCCATGCGGCCATTGTCGAAACGTACCCGGACATCCTGGCCTTCCAGCCCGACACCCATCGCCTGGCCTTCGCCGGCGATCGCGTAACCGTCGCCGGTCGCCATCACCTGCACCCGGTCGCCCGGCTGCACCCACTGGCGCAACTTCAGGTCGACGGAACGCAGTGCCTGGCCGACCGCGACCGGTTTGGCGAGGTGGCGTCCGAGCCAGCCTTCCGCTTGTGTATAGATGGCGCCGGCCTCACCGGCAATATCTACTTCGGCCAGGCGGAAGTGTTCTTGAGTCAGGACGGTGCCCGTCGGCAGGTCGGCGGCGGCGACATAGGCCTGGCCGTAGACCTTGATGGTGAGCGGCAGCGTCACATTCCACTTGGTCACGCCGGCCATGCAGCGCAGTCCCAGCCGGCTGCGGCCCCACATCCTGGTGCCGGGCGGCAGGTAGGGCTGGATCTGCGCGCAGGGCGCCAGGCGCAGGCGCGGGTCCAGCTTGCCGATCTCGATCTCCACGCGCGCCTGGTTGGGCGCCACCTGGCGGGCGCCAGCCATCGCCAGCGTCTGCAGGCGGTCTTCCAGCGTCGCGTCCAGCGCGCCCAGGCCGGAACTGCCGGGTTCGCTCATAGAAATATTGGGGGCCACGGCCACCTGCACCGGCGCCGCAGTCTGTGCCTCGGCCTCGTCCACCAGCCCGAACATGAGCCACACGGACATGAGCGCCCCCGCCAGCAGGGCGGGCAGCGCCTGCGCGTGGCGGGCATGGGTGGAGTGGCAGCTTTGCGGCATGGATCGGAACTGTACGGATCCGGGGCTCGCCGGTGGCTTCGAAATGCGCCGGGATCACCCGTCTTATCGCGCTCATGTTTTCGGACCCGCTGAACACAATGCTCGAACGTGACAGAAACGGGTGACAGGCCGCGGGCCGAGTCCCGACGCCCCACCCGACCGTCCGAAGGAGCCACGAGATGCTGAACAAACTGACCGATGCGATGAACTTCCAGTCCCAGGCGCTGACCCTGCGGGCGGAGCGTCAGCGTCTGCTGGCCAGCAACATCGCCAACGCCGACACCCCGGGCTACCAGTCCAAGGACATGGACTTCGCCAAGGCGCTGCGCGCGGCGACCTCCCCGGCGGCCAATCCCTCGGACTCCAACCAGACCCTGACGCAGCGCACCCAGAACGCGCTGCAGAGCAGCCTGAGTGCGATGACCAGCATGGACAGCAACACCGTCGACATGGACCGCGAACGCGCCAGCTTCGCCGACAACACGGTGAAGTACGAGGCCTCGCTGCGATTCCTGAACGGCTCGATCCGCACGATGCTGGACGCGATGAAGTCGCCGAACGCGTCCTGATCGCGCGCTAGAAGAAGGAGCCCGTCATGTCGATGTTCAGCATCTTCCACATCAGCGGCAGTGCGGTCAGCGCGCAGAGCCAGCGCCTGAACGCGGTGGCCAGCAACATGGCCAACGCGGACACCGTCGCCGGCCCGGACGGCCAGGCGTACAAGGCACGCCAGGTCGTGTTCCAGAGCATCCTGGCCCAGAACGGCACCGACCAGACCGACGTCGGCGTGCAGGTGGTGGGCGTCCAGGAGAACCAGACCCCCGGCCGCCGCATCCACGACCCGAGCCACCAGCTGGCCGACGCGGACGGCTACGTCACCTACAGCAATGTGAACAGCGTGGAGGAGATGGTCAACATGATCTCCGCCTCCCGCTCGTACCAGAACAACCTCGAAGTCATGGGCACCGCCAAGTCGCTGCTGCTCAAGACGCTCCAGATGGGCCAGGGCTGACCGCCCGCTCTTCCTGATCAACCGCAATTCACGCGAACGGAACGCCCATCATGGACTTCACCGCCCTGAACAACAACACGAAGACCGGCGCCGCCTCGAACACGGGCGCCGCCAGCGCCACCGGCACGAGCGCGCAGGAAACCTCCGACCGTTTCCTGAAGCTGCTGGTCGCGCAGTTGCAGAACCAGGACCCGATGAACCCGATGGACAACGCCGCGGTCACGACGCAGATGGCGCAGATCCAGACCGTCACCGGCGTCAGCACGCTCAACAGCAGCATCCAGGCCCTGGGCAGCCAGTTCGGCCAGATGCAGGCGCTGCAGAGCGTGAGCCTGGTCGGCCGCGACGTCACCGTCCCCGGCAACAAGATCAGCGTCGCCGACGGGAAGTCCACGATGAGCTTCGACCTCGGCGGCGCCGCCGACGCGGTCAAGCTGGAGATCCTCAACGGCGCCGGCGAGGTGATCTCCACGCAGGACCTCGGCAAGATGAAGGCCGGCATGCAGTCCTACACCTGGGACGCCTCCAAGGCCACCGAAACGACCAACCTGAGCTTCCGCGTCACGGCGACCAACGCCAGCGCCCCGGTCACCGCGACCACCCTCACCCGCGACACGGTGCGCGCGGTGAACACGAGCGGCGCCACGCTGCAGCTCGAACTCAAGAATTCCGGCCTGGTCGATTACGACAAGGTCCGCTCGCTGGGCTGATCCCAGCACCTCCGCCCCAGCCCACAGCTTTACCTCGCCTGAATCGCCCAAGGACATCCCATGAGCTTCCAACAAGGCCTCTCCGGACTGAACGCTTCCAGCAAGAACCTGGAAGTCATCGGCAACAACATCGCCAACTCGCAGACCTACGGCGCCAAGTCGTCGCGGGCGGAGTTCGCCGACATGTACGCCGCCTCGCTCAACGGCGCCGGCTCCAACGACGTCGGCATCGGCGTGCAGATCCAGACGGTGGCCCAGCAGTTCACGCAGGGCAACATCTCGATCACCGAGAACCCCATGGACCTGGCGATCAACGGCGCCGGCTTCTTTCAGGTGTCCGACGGCAAGAGCCCGACGGTGTACACCCGCAACGGCCAGTTCAAGGTCGACAAGGACGGCAACATCGTCAACAACGACCAATTGAAGCTGATGGGCTATCCCGCCGACGCCAACGGCGTGATCCAGCCGGGTCTGGCGCAAGGCCTGAAGCTGCCCACCGGCGGCATCGACCCCAAGGTCACCAGCGACATCAAGATGGAGTTCAACCTGGACTCCCGCGCCGGCCCGACCGCCGCCTACGACCTGACCGATCCGGCCGATCCGAACTCGCCCAAGATCGACAAGACCGGCATCACGCTGAACGACCCGACCTCGTACAACAACGCGACGTCGATGACGGTGTACGACGCCAAGGGCCAGCCGACCGCGCTGACCATGTACTTCCAGCGCGCCAACAACGACGACGCCAACGGCAACACCGTCTGGAACGTCTACCTGACGGCCAACGGCAGCGCCGTGCAGTTCGACTCGCAGGGCAATCCGATCGAGACCGACGACGGCACCGCCAAGGGCAACCCGCTGACGCCGTTCACGCAGATGACCTTCCTGCCCACCGGCGGCAAGCCCGTCTCGCCCGGCCCCAGCGAATTCCTGAACCTGAAGATCCCCGCCGGCACGAACTCGCAGGGCGCCCCGACGCTGCCGATCCCGGCGCCGCCGGCCGATCCGTCCGACCCGTCGGTGCAGGGCATCAAGTTCGACATTCGTTCGGCGACGGAAAACGGCTCCAACTTCGCCGTGACCGACCTGAACCAGAACGGCTACGCGCCGGGCCAACTGGTCGGCATCAAGCTCGAAGACAACGGCATCGTCACCGCCCGTTATTCGAACGGTGAATCCAAGCCGGCCGGCCAGGTCGAGCTGGCGAACTTCCGCAACCCGCAGGGCCTGCAGCCGCTGGGCGGCAACGTCTGGGCGCGCACCAACGCCTCGGGCGATCCGGTCGTGGGCGTGCCCGGCGACGGCAACCTGGGCGTGCTGACCCCCGGCGCGCTGGAGGAATCCAACGTCGACCTGACCTCCGAGCTGGTCAACATGATGACCGCGCAGCGCGTCTACCAGGCCAACTCGCAGACCATCAAGACGCAGGACCAGGTCCTGCAGACGCTGGTCAACCTGCGCTGATCCCCGCGCAGTTGCCGACGTTCACGCCCCCGATCGCTGAGGAGTTCCGATGGACCGCATGATCTACCTGTCGATGAGCGGCGCCCAGGCGGCGATGTCGCGCCAGGACGTGCTCTCCAACAACCTGGCCAACGCCAACAGCAACGGCTTCCGGGCCGAGCTGCAGGCGTTCCGGGCGGTGCCCATCCGCGGCGAGGGCGCCTCCACCCGCGCGTTCGCGCTGGAGACGACCACCGGCCACGACCTGACCGCCGGCCCGATCACGACCACCGACCGCAACCTGGACGTCGCCATGAAGGGCAAGTCCTGGATGGCGGTGCAGGCGCTGGACGGCACCGAGGCCTACACCCGCGCCGGCTCGATGGACGTGGACCAGGACGGCGTGCTGCGCATGCGCAACGGCCTGCAGGTGCTGGGCGACGGCGGTCCGATCACGGTGCCGCCCAACTCGACGATCTCGATCGGCGACGACGGCACCGTCGTGGCCAAGGCCGACGGCCAGCGTCCGGTGAACATCGGCCGCATCAAGCTGGTCACCGAGGACGGCCGCTTCACGCGCCGCGACGACGGCCTGTTCATCGCGGACGGCGGCGACCCGCTGCCCGCCGATCCCGCCGCCCGGCTGCAGTCGGGCGCCCTCGAAGGCTCCAACGTGAGCCCGGTCGAGACCATGGTCGGCATGATCGCCGCCGCCCGCCAGTTCGAGCAGCAGATGAAGCTGCTCTCGATCGCCCAGACCCACGGCCAGGCAGCCTCCAAGCTGCTGTCCGACAGCTGATCCGCCTGCCGACAGTTCGCAGTACGGAACCGCATTCGCCACAGGATTAGGAGACTTCGATGCTTCGCTCGCTCTGGACCGCCAAGACCGGCATGGAAACCCAGCAGACCCAGCTGGACGTGATTTCCCACAACCTCGCCAACGTCTCGACCAACGGCTTCAAGAAGTCGCACGCGGTCTTCGAAGACCTGATGTACCAGACGCTGCGCCAGCCCGGCGCCAACAACACCGAGCAGACCACGCTGCCCACCGGCATGCAGGTCGGCCTGGGTTCGCGCGCGGTCGCGACCTCGCGCAGCCACTCGCAGGGCAGCCTGACGCAGACGTCCAACTACCTGGACGTCGCCGTCAAGGGCAACGGCTTCTTCCAGGTCCAGATGCCCGACGGCACCACCGCCTATACCCGCGACGGCAGCTTCCAGCTGGACGCCAACGGCCAGGTCGTCACCAACAACGGCAACACCGTCCTGCCGGGCATCATCGTCCCGGCCGACGCCAAGACCCTGACCATCGGCGCCGACGGCACGGTGAGCGTCACCACCGCCGCCAGCGCCACGCCGACCACGCTGGGCCAGCTCCAGCTCGCGAACTTCATCAACCCGCCGGGGCTGGAATCGCTGGGCGGCAACCTGTACGCCGAGACCGTCGCCTCCGGCACGCCGCAGACCGGCGCCCCCGGCCAGAACAGCCTGGGCACGGTGCAGCAGGGTTTCGTCGAAACCTCGAACGTCAACGTCGTCGAGGAACTGGTCCAGATGATCCAGACCCAGCGCGCCTACGAAATGAACTCGAAGGCGATCACCACCACGGACCAGATGCTCCAGAAGCTCTCGCAGCTCTGACGGGCGCTCGCCCCGCTTTTCGACCGATCGGGCGCTGAGCGCCCGCGCGACGATGCGGTGGCCTTCGTTCCTGTCCGCGATCCTAGGAGTTGTCATGCCTTCGTTCCCGTCCCTGCCCCGTTCCTTCCTTGTTCTGGCCCTCGTGCCGGCCGTCCTCGCGCTGACCGCGTGCTCGACCATCTACCCGCAGCCGCGCGTGGACATGCAGCCCGCGCCGGTCGTGAAGATGCCCGAGCCCATCCCGGCCTCCGCCAACAACGGCGCGATCTACCAGAACGCGAACTACCGGCCGCTGTTCGAGGATCACCGCGCCCGCCTGGTCGGCGACATCGTCACCGTGACGATCACCGAGAAGGTCAGCGCGACGCAGAAGTCGACCAGCGAACTGGACAAGAGCGGCGCCCTGGCCGCCGGCGTGACCGCGATCCCGGGCATCGCCGCGAACTCCTTCGGCGCCGGGCGCGCCGACGTGGGCGGCTCCTCGTCGAGCAAGAGCACCGGCAAGGGCACCAACGAGAACACCAACGACTTCTCCGGCACCATCACCGCCGTCGTCACCGGCGTGCTGCCCAACGGCCACCTGCTGATCTCGGGCGAGAAGCAGGTGGGCGTCAACGCCAACGTGGACGTGCTGCGCTTCTACGGCCAGGTCGACCCGCAGTCGATCCGCCAGGGGAACATCGTCGCCTCCACGGCGATCGCCAACGTCCGGGTCGAGCAGCGCGGACGCGGCGCCGTCGCCGACGCACACGGAATTGGCTGGCTATCCCGCTTCTTCTTGAACCTTTCGCCCATTTAAGTTTCCCCACAATCGGTCACACGAGTCTGCCAACCGTGTGACCGAGATGTACCCCAATACCCTCCCCCGCTTCTTCTCTAGCTCCCCTCGCCTGCTGGCCTCCGGCCTGCTCGCGCTGATGGCCCTGTTCGCGATCGCGACGCCGGCCGAGGCGACGCGCATCAAGGAAGTCGCCGCGGTGCAGGGCGTCCGTTCCAACCCCTTGACCGGCTACGGCCTCGTCGTGGGCCTGGACGGCACCGGCGACCAGACCACGCAGGCCCCGTTCACGGGCCAGAGCATGACGGCGATGCTGCAGCAGTTCGGCGTGCTGCTCCCGCCCGGCGTGACCATGCAGCCGCGCAACGTCGCGGCGGTCATGATCACCACCTCCCTCCCCCCGTTCGCGCAACCCGGCCAGCCGCTGGACGTCGTCGTCTCGTCCATGGGCAACGCCAAGAGCCTGCGCGGCGGCACGCTGATCGCCACGCCGCTGCGCGGCGCCGACGGCCAGGTCTACGCGATCGCCCAGGGCAACCTGATCGTCGGCGGCGCCGGCGCGTCCGCGGGCGGTTCCAAGGTCCAGATCAACCACCTCAGCGCCGGCCGCATCCCCGGCGGCGCGCTGGTCGAGCGCAGCGTGCCCACGCCGCTGCAGCAGAACGAGTGGCTGCAGCTGGACCTGAACGCCTCCGACTTCGGCACCGCGCGCGCCGTCGCCAAGGCCATCAACAAGTCCAAGGGCGAAGGCACCGCGATGGCGCTGGACGGCCGCGTCGTCAAGGTCCGCGCGCCGCTGGCGCCGGACGCGCGCGTCGCCTTCCTGGCCGACATGGAGAACCTGAGCTTCGACCAGGAGACCCCGGCCGCCCGCATCGTCATCAACGCCCGCACCGGCTCGGTCGTCATGAACCAGGCCGTCACCCTGCAGCCCTGCGCGGTCGCGCACGGCAACCTGGCGGTGACCATCTCCAGCACGCCGCAGGTCAGCCAGCCCAACGCGCTGTCCGGCGGCCAGACCACGGTCACGCAGAAGACCGACATCTCGATCAAGCAGGACCCCGGCTCGCTGATCCAGCTGCCGGCCGGCGCGCGCCTGAACGACGTCGTCAAGGCGCTCAACACGCTGGGCGCCACGCCGCAGGACCTGCTGGCGATCCTCCAGGCGATGAAGAGCGCCGGCGCGTTGAACGCCGAACTCGAGGTGATCTGACATGGCCCTCTCCACCCCCCTCAGTACCGCGCTCGGCATGGGCGTCAACGGTCTGTCGTCGGACACGCGTTCGGTCGAGCAGCTCAAGGGCACCGCGTCGCGCGACCCCAAGGCCGCCGTCAAGGAGACCGCGCGCCAGTTCGAGGCCCTCTTCATGCAGGAAGTGATGAAGAGCATGCGCCAGGCCACGATGAACAGCGGGATGATGGAGAACTCGGCGACCCAGATGGGCGGCGAGATGCTGGACCAGCAGTACGCCGCGAAGATGACCGGTCTGCCCGGCGGCCTGTCGCAGGCCATCGAGCGCCACCTGCAGCGCCAGCTCGGCGTGAAGGACGGCGAGCTGCCGACGGCCAAGGACGCGACCAAGGTCCCGCAGCTGCCGGCGCTGGCCGTCAAGAACGTGCAGCCGCACGTCCAGGAGTTCATCCTCAAGCACGACGCCGCCGCCAAGTCGGCGCAGGCGGCCACCGGCATCCCCGCGAGCTTCATGATCGCGCAGGCCGCGCACGAGTCCGGCTGGGGCAAGCGCGAGATCCTGAACAAGGACGGCACCAGCAGCAACAACATCTTCGGCATCAAGGCCGGCGCCAATTGGACCGGCAAGGTCGCCGAGGTGCAGACCACCGAGTACATCGACGGCAAGGCGGTCAAGGTGACGGCCAAGTTCCGCGCCTACGCCAGCCATGAAGAGGCCTTCAAGGACTACGCCAAGCTGATCGGCAACAACGACCGCTACCGCGACGTCGTCGCCAAGGCCAACACCGGCAGCGCCGAAGGCTTCGCCAAGGGCCTGCAGAAGGCCGGCTACGCCACCGACCCCGAGTACGCGACCAAGCTCGCGCGCACGATCAACACCACGATGCGCGTGCAGCGCGCGCTGGCCTGATCGCGCGCCGCTGAGCAGGTCCAGGACGCCCAGGAAAGACCGAGGAACCCGACATGAGTACCTCCCCGCTGCTCTCGCTCGGCATGCGCGCCATGTTCGCCAACCAGGCGGCGCTGCAGACGATCGGCCAGAACATCGCCAATGCGAACACGCAGGGGTACTCGCGCCAGGAAGTGGTGCTGACCACGCCTGAAGGCCAGTTCACCGGCGCGGGCTACTTCGGCAAGGGCGTCAACGTGCAGACGGTGACCCGCTCGCACAACGAGTTCCTGACCCGCGAGGCCGCAGCCGCCAAGTCGCAGGCCTTCGCCGACACGACCATGCAGTCGCAGCTGGCGCAGCTGGAAAAGCTCTTCCCCACCGGCGACGACAGCATCGGCCAGTCCGCCAACGACTTCCTCAACGCGCTGGTCGACGTCGCCAGCCGTCCCAACGATCCGTCGGCGCGCCAGGTCGTGCTGGGCAAGGCCCAGGCGCTGGCCGCGCGCTTCCAGAGCGCGGGTCAGCAGCTCGCCGACCTCCAGTCCGGCGTCGTCAGCGACATGAACGCCGACGTCAAGCAGGTCAACGAACTCGCCAAGCAGATCGCCGCGGCCAACGACCAGATCGCGCGTTCGGCCGGCACCAGCCACACGCCCAACGACCTGCTCGACAAGCGCGACCAGCTGATCTCCCAGCTCAGCCAGTACGTCCAGGTCAGCACCGTCCCCAACGCCCGCGACGGCACCACCGGCGTCTTCATCGGCGGCGGCCAGGTGCTGGTGCTCGGCGGCCAGGCGCAGCAGCTCTCGGTCACGCCCGATCCCTACGACGGCGCGCGCGCGCAGCTCTCGATCACCGACACCAGCGGCACCCGCGTGCTCGACGACAGCACGCTCACCGGCGGCACGCTCACCGCGATGCTGCGTTACCAGAACACCCACCTGCAGGACGCCCGCAACCTGCTCGGCCAGATGGCGACCGCGGTCGCGTCGCGCGTCAACGAGCAGCAGAGCCTGGGCCTGGACCTCAAGGCGCAGGCCGGCGGTCCGCTGTTCACCATCGCCGCGCCCACGGTCCTGCCGGCGGTCACCAACCGCGGCGACGCCAAGATCAGCGCCACCGTCACCGACGGCTCGCTGGTGCCGGCGCTGTCCTTCACCGTCACGCCCGATCCGACCGGCACGCCCGACAGCTACCAGATCGCGGTGCGCCCGGGCGGCCAGCCGACGATCATGAGCAACGACCAGATCAAGGCGGCCTACGGCATCAGCCTGTCCACCACCGGCACCATGCAGCAGGGCGACAGCTTCCTGCTGGAGCCCGTGGCCAACGCCGCGGGCAGCTTCAAGCGCGCGCTGGATGATCCCTCCGGGCTGGCCGCAGCCTCGCCCATCATCGGCACCACCGACGTCAACAACAAGGGCACGGCCACCGTCGACACGCTCTACGCGATCAACGACAAGTTCGACAAGAGCAAGCAGCCCGCGACCGTCCAGTTCGGCGCCGTCAACGCCGACAACAGCATCGACTACACGATCACGCTGTCGGACAACACGCAGGTCAGCGGCACCTGGAAGGCCGGCGGCAAGATCGGCAACGACCCGGCCAACGGCATCGACCTCGGCTTCGAACTCAGCATCAACGGCGTGCCGCGCGAAGGCGACAAGATCGCCATGCAGGTCTCGGACCAGGTCGTGTCCACCAACAACGGCAACGCCAAGGCCTTCCTCGCCATGCAGAAGGAGCCCTTCCTGGGCAAGCAGCTGCAGGTCGACGGCACCTTGTCGCGCGGCCAGACCGTCAACGAGGCCTACGCCGCCGCGATGGCCGACATCGGCTCGCGCGTGCAGGGCGCGGACTACCTCGCGCAGGTCTCCACCACGGTGGCGTCCTCCGCCGAGCAGACCCGCTCCAGCCAGGCCGGCGTCAACCTCGACGAGGAGGCCGCCAAGCTGATGCAGTTCCAGCAGGGCTACCAGGCCGCCGCCAAGATGCTGCAGGCCGCGCAGAGCCTCTTCGACCAACTGCTGAGCGTGGTCGGCCGCTGATGCGCCCGCCCCTCCCGATCGCCTGAACCCTGAAGGACGCAGCCATGCGACTCTCGACCAACAACATGTTCGACGCCAGCATCGCGACGCTGCAGCGCCGCCAGCAGGAGATGCAGGAAGCGCAGCAGCGCCTGACCAGCGGCAAGCGCGTCGAGAAGGCCAGCGACGACCCGACCGGCGCGGCCCGCGCCGAGCGCGCGCGCACCTCCATCGGCCAGGTCGACGCCAGCCAGCGCGCGCTGGACGCCAGCCGCAACAGCATGACCCTGGCCGAAAGCGCGCTGGGCGACGCCAACGAGCTGATGCAGCAGATCCGCGAGGCGCTCGTCGCCGCCGGCAACGCCAGCTACAGCGATCCGGAACGGCAAGGCCTGGCCAACAAGGTCCAGGGCCTGCGCGACCAGCTGCTCTCCATCGCCAACCGCACCGACGGCGCGGGCGGCTACCTCTTCTCCGGCCAGGGCACTTCCGGCACGCCCTTCCTCGACAACCCCGTGCAACGTGACGCCGCGGGCAACCGCACCGGCGGCGGTGTCGGCTTCGAAGGCATCTCGGGCAGCGTCACCACCGGCAACCTCGAGAACTACCCGCTCAGCGTCGACGGCCGCCAGGCCTGGGAGCAGGCGCGCAGCGGCAACGGCACCTTCGAGACCGGTCCCGCGCGCAACGCGCTGACCGGCAAGGCCTCCACCGGCTACATCGACGCCGGCCGCGTCACCGATCCCGCGCTGGTCACCGGCGACAGCTACAGCATCGTCGTCAGCGGCGCGGCGCCCTCGCAGACCTACACCGTCTTCAACGAATCGCAGGGCCACGTGCCGGTCGCCAGCGACAACTACGCCGCCGGCCAGACCGTCAAGTTCGACGGCATGGCCATGACCATCGCCGGCGCGCCGTCCGACGGCGACACCTTCAGCGTCAAGCCGGCCACCGCCGACCTCAAGCTCTTCGACGTGCTGGACCGCACCATCGAATCGCTCAAGACCCCGGGCCGCACCGGTCCCGAGATCACGCAGAGCAACCTCATGAACCTGCGCGACCTGGACGCGGTCATGGGCAACCTCGCCAACGTGCGCAGCCAGGTGGGCGAACAGATGAACAACCTGGACGGTTCCGAGTCGCGCCTGCAGACCCTCAAGGTTTACAACAAGGCTGAGCAATCTGCCGCAGAGGATCTGGACATGACCCAGGGCATTTCCGACTTCCAGAATCAGCAGACGGGCTACGATGCGGCGCTGAAGACCTACTCGATGGTGCAGCGCATGTCGCTGTTCCAGTACATCAACACCTGATGCGCCGATCTGCATGAACTCGACACACGCCGTGCTGGGCCAAGTGGCCCTGGGGTACGCGCCCCTGGTTTCCAAGTCCCTCGACATCGAGGCCACCCGCGTCACGGTGTTCGCGCTTCGCCCCGAGGGCACGCCCGACGCCGGCGAGCTGCTGGCCGCGCTCGCCGAGGCCTTCCCCACCAAACCCGTGCTGCTCAACGTCGCGCATGAAGGCCTGCTCAAGGGCCTGCTCGCCGCCGCGCTGCCGGGCAACTTCAAGATCGAAGTTCCTGCCTTCCTGCTGTCCGATGCCGACCTCGCCGCCCAGGCGCAGGCGCGCGGCGCGCTGCTCAAGGGCCGCTCCGACGCGGCCGGCTTCAAGCAGCTGGTGCTGGACCTGCAGGAACTCGGCGGCGGTCCGCTGCCCGCGGGCAAGTCCGTGCTGGTCTCCGGCGCCCGCAACGGCGACGACTTCAAGAAGGCGCTGGATGCCGGTGCCGCCGGCGTGCTCGGCTGGACCGTCCACGGCGAGTTCGAGGCGCCCGCAGCCCCGGCCGCCCGCAACGACTCGCAGGCTGACCTGCAGGTCATCGTCGAGCTGATGTCGCGCGTCGACCAGGGCGAGGACGTCGAGCGTCTGGAGCAGACCCTCAAGCGCGATCCCAGCCTGGCCTTCAAGCTGCTGCGTTACATGAACTCCGCGGCCTTCGGCCTGTCGGTCGAGGTCTCCTCGTTCCGTCACGCCATCATGCTGCTGGGTTATGCCCGCCTGCGCCGCTGGCTGGCCCTGCTGCTGGCCACGGCCAGCAAGGATCATGCGATGCGTCCGGTCATGTTCGGCGCGCTGCGTCGCGGCCTGGTGATGGAAGAGCTGGCCAAGAGCATGACGGACTCCGAGGTCCGGGACGAGATGTTCATCTGCGGCCTGTTCTCGCTGCTGGATCACATGCTGAAGCAGCCTTTCGAAAAGCTGCTGCAGTCCATTCCTGTGCCTGAGCGTGTGCGCCAGGCGCTGGTCGACCAGACCGGCCCGTACAAGGGTTACCTGGACCTGGTGCAGGCCATCGAGAACGAATCGGTCTTCGACGTCCGTGCCGCGCTCGACACCTTGATGCTGGGCCCCGACGAAGTGAACGGCGCGGTCCTGCGCGCCCTGAACAAGGCCGCGCAACTCGAGTGATCGAGGGCGTTGCCCTGCAACGAGAGGCCTCGCCGGCACCGCCGCGAGGCCTTTTTCCATTGCAGTCCTCGGTAGCAAAGCGGTGGAAGTAAGACGGCGATGGGGGACGGCAGGTCGCGGGGTTTTGGCGCTTGACGCCAAGGCCCTGCGACCTGGCGGCCAACGCACAGACCGTAGCAGGTAGGCGGTCTCTCCCCGGCATAAACTCGGCGCGTGTCCGCCCAACTCCCGCTTGCCTCCCCTGACCTCGACGCCTTGCGCGCGCTGCTGACGGCGCGTGGTCTGGCGCTGGCTGATCTCCTGGCCGGGTTGTGGGAGGGGCCCTGGCCGGCTTTCGTGCTCGACGCCAAGGGCCAGGTCTTGCTCACCAATGCCCGGCTGCAGGGGCTGATGGGTGAGATTTCGCTCAAAGGTGAGCGCCTGCTCCCAAGCGGCAAGGCGCAGGAGTTGCGTCTGGTGGACGACCAGGGTCGGGAGCATCTGCTGCAGGCCTGGGTGCATCCGCTGGAGGGTGGGCTGGGTCTGGCGCTGCTGCAGGACCACAGCACCGAGCTGGCGGCGCGGGAGCGCGCGGACCGGATGCAATCGGAGATCGACCAGTGGCTCGACCTCAGCCCCTTGCCGGCGCTGATGCACGATGACCAGGGGCTGCTGCTGCGTTTCAACGGCGCGTTCGCGGCCTTGTGCCGGCGGTTGAGTCCGCAGATGCCGATCAGCCTGCACGAGCTGCCGCCCGAGTGGCGCGACCTGCTGCATGCCAAGGCGCCGGAGTCGGGCCAGGAAACGCATCGCAACGCGCTGCTGGCGCCGCCGGGGGATCGTCGGCGCTGGATCCGCGTGCGCGCGCGTCGGCTGAGCGGTCCGTGGACGCGGCCGCGCACGCTGGTGATGCTGGAGGATCGCAGCGCGGAGCAAGACCTGGAACTCGCGCAACAGCAGTTGCAGACGCTGATGGACACCGCCGGCGTGGGGCTGGCGACCTTCCAGGCGGAAGCCGGCTGGTCGCGGCCGGGTACGGGCGCGCCGCCTCCGCCGCCCATTCCCGGCGATGAAGGCATGCGGCCGGCGCCGGCGCTGCAAGGCGTCAACCGCGACATGGTCGAACCCGAGTCGCGCGCCGAATACGAGAAGCTCCAGCAGGCGTTGAAGCAGGCCACGCCGACGGTGGCGCGTTATGCGGTGCGGCATCCCGAGCACGGCCTGCGCTGGCTGATGACCCGGGTGGAGATCGGCCAGTTGGCCTCGGGCCAGAAGACGACCTCGGTGCTGACCGTCGACATCACCGACCACCAGCAGGCGCAGGAGCGCAACGAGCTGCTGCAGCATTCGCTGAACCTGCAGACCGAGCGGGAGCGCGCGGTGCTCGATTCCGTGCTGGTCGGGATCGTGACGGTTGGCCGCCAGGGCATCGAATGGATGAACCGCTCGGCGCGGCGGATGTTCGGCGGGGATCTGCCGGAATTCGCCGGCCAGCCGATCAGCAGCGTCGCGACCGAGTCGCCCGATCATCCGTTCCGCCAGACGCATTACCTCGACGAACTGCCCGAGGGTCAGGCCGAGACCTTCGAATGCCGCGTGGTCGCCCGCGACGGGCGCGAGTTCTGGGTCGTCGGCAACGCGGTTGCGACGGTGGGGCCGGACAGCTCGCGCCAGCTGACCTACGCGCTGCTCGACATCGAGCGCCGCCGTCAGGCCGAGGCGCAGAGCCAGCAGGCGCAGGCCTCACTGCATCGCATCATCGAAGCCGCGCCCATCGCCATCAGCCTGCACGATGCGCGCACGCTGCAGGTGCGGCAGATCAACCAGGCCGCGGCGGCGCTGGCCGGCCGTCCGGAGGAAGAGCTGCTCGGCGCGAGCCTGGAGGCGCTCTTCGGCAGCGGCGACGAGGCGGAGACCATCCGCTCGGACATGGAGTTTGCGCTTCAGAGCAGCGAAGTGCTGCAGCGCGAGTACCGGCTGACGGTGCGCGGACAGGCGCGGATCTGGGACGCGCGGCTGCTGCACCTGGCGGGCGTCAACGACGCCAGCGGCGAGCTGGAGCCGGAACAGCTGCTGCTCGTCGCCACCGACGTCACGCAGCAGCGCGCGCAGGAAGCCGCGCGCCTGGAGGCGGCGATCGCGCAGCGCGAGTTGCTCGTGCGCGAGGTGCATCACCGGATCAAGAACAACCTCCAGGGCGTGGCCGGGCTGCTGCAGCAGATCGCGGCGCGGCGGCCCGAGGTGCGCACGGTCATCAACGAGGCCGTCGGCCAGGTGCAGGCGATCGCGCAGGTCTACGGGCTGCAGGTGGGGATGTCGGGACCGCTGCGGCTGCGCAAGGTCGTCGAGGCGGTGATGGGCTCGGTGCAGCGGATGTTCGGACGCGAGATCCTGGTCGAGGTCGACGGCACGATGGCCGAGCAATCCCATCGCTGGGGCCTGCCCGAAGCCGAGGCCATCCCGATCGCACTGACGCTCAACGAGCTGTTCACCAACGCGGTGAAGCACGGCGGCGAGACGCCGGTCCGCTGCGAGCTGCGCTTCGATCCCGAGCAGGTCGTGCTGCGCATCATCAACCGGGGAACGCTCCCGGCGGGGTTCGACCTCGCGCAGGTGCGCGGCGGCGTGTCCGGCCTGGGACTCGTGCGGGCGCTTCTACCCAGGCGTAGCGCGCTGCTCGGGCTCACGCAGGAAGGCGACCAGGTCGTCTGCGAGCTCAGCCTGTGGCCGCCAGGGGTGCAGTTGCTGGAGGCGCTCTAAGGCGCCAGGTCAGTTTCGGTTGGAGAAGATTGCAGAGAATCTCAAAACGGCTTTCGTCTGGTGTTTCCTTCCAGGAGACACGGCACCCACGCTGAGCGGGCGCCTCACCCATGATCTGGGAGCCGGTGTGGCTACACGCCCCACCTTCCAGTATTGCGAGAGCTACCTCGCACACCGCGACGGCATGGCGATCGATCCGCTCGGTTTGCCTCTCCGTGAAGCCCCCTTCGTCGAAATGGGAAACGCCGGAGCGATTGGGGCGATCGAAGACGCACTCCCGGAGCACTGGGGTCGCCATGTGATCGATCGCGCCTACGGTCAGCAATCGTCGCCGGTCGACTACCTGCTGAAGTCGCAGCAGGATCATGTCGGTCATCTGGCCTTCAGCGAGTCCGCCGAACAGTTGCCCGAATGGCTCGACCCTTGGGATCGTTCCTGGCTCCAGGATGCCTGTCGCGTCGTGTCGGCGCTCGATCTCCATCGTCCCTTGCCGCCGGAGCTGGAGCGTCAGTTGTTGCCCAACACGGGCCTCGGCGGAGCTCGACCGAAGATCACCGTCGCCGATGGCGGTCAGCAATTCCTGGTGAAGTTCCCGTCGCGTCGCGACTCGCCGGAAGTGCCGATGGCGCGGCTGGAGGCCGCGGCGTTGACGCTCGCGAACCGATGCGGAATCCGAACTGTCGTCCATGAAGTGGTCTCCATCGCCGACACGGACCTCCTGCTTGTTCGTCGCTTCGATCGCACCGCCTGCGACGGCGGATGGACACGCGATGCGTTCCTCAGCGCGCGGACCCTGTTGGCCAACGGGGAAGCGGCCCAGCGCTATAGCTTCTTCGGTTCGTATCCGCGGTTTGCGCGCGAGTTGGGTCGGCTCTCCGCGCGCGGCCCGGCAGATCGTCGCGAGCTGTTTCGACGCATGGTGTTCAACGCCGTGATCGGCAACGGCGACGATCACGATCGGAACCACGGCATGCTCGCGGACGAGGAGCGTCCCGACGCGTTCCGCCTCGCGCCGGCCTACGACATCGTTCCTGCGCTGCGGCCTCCTCGACTCAGGCAACAGGCATTGGGCGTCGGCGATCTGGGCGCGTGGTCCACGCGCGAGAACATGCTGTCCGCCGCCACGAGCTTCGACCTCGACGAGGCGAGCGCCAGCGCCGTCATCAACGAGGTCGAAGAGGCCGCGATCGATCAGTGGACACAGAGCTGTCGCGATCAAGGCTTGTCCGCGGCAGCCGTCTCCGCCCTCGCCGCTTGCGTGCAACGCATCCCCGATTCACACCTCGACCACAACCGCTCAGACCTCGCCCGGGGTCACTTGTGACCACCCGAAACCGGGGCCCGGCGGCGGCAGACCCGTCTGCGGCATTTCGGTGACAATCCTGGGTCCCCCATCGATTGGGGTTGGCCTTGATGGTCTTGATGGCCATGGATTCGGGAGCAGCGTGGACAGCGTGAGCAAGGACGTGGGCGCGAGCGGCAAGGGCCGCATCCTGGTCGTGGACGACGACCGGCTGGTGCTCGCCACCCTGACGCACGGCCTCGCCCAGGCCGGCTACGAGGTGCTCGACGCCGACAACGGCGACGACGCCATCCTCATCGCCCGCCAGCACCGCCCCGACCTCGCGCTGCTCGACATCCGCATGGAAGGCATGACCGGCTTCGACGTCGCCGGCTACCTGCGCGACTACCTCCAGCTGCCTTTCATGTTCCTCTCGGCCTTCGCCGACGAGGCCACCATCGCCAAGGTCAAGGAACTCGGCGCCCTCGCCTACCTCGTCAAGCCGCTGGACATCCACCAGATCGTCCCCGCCGTCGAGGCCGCCTTCGCCAACCGGCCCGCCCGGACCGTCGCGGCGCCGCCCGCACCGGCCGTCGAACCGAGCGCGTCGCTGGAGGTCGTCGAGGCGATGGCCCTGGGCGTGCTCATGCACCGCTACTCGCTGTCGCGCGCGCAGGCGCTCTCGCGCCTGGAGCGCATGGCCGCCGAACAGTCGATCGAAACCGGCGAACAGGCCCGCCGCATCGTCGAGGCCGTCGAGCAGCTCGCGCTCGGAAGCTGATCCGGCCCGGGCGTTGGACCCGCCGTGAATCGACTGAATCGGCCGTGAACCGGCCAGCCGCTCAGTTCGGCAAGGTGAAGTAGAACCGGGCGCCCTGCCCGATCTCGGACTCGGCCCAGATGTCGCCGCCGTGCCGGCGCACGATGCGCCGCGCCGACGCCAGCCCCACGCCCGTGCCCTGGAAGTCGCTCGCGCTGTGCAGCCGCTGGAACACGCCGAAGAGGCGGTCCGCGAAACGCATGTCGAATCCCGCGCCGTTGTCGGTGACGACGAACACCCGTTCGCCCTGGCGCTGCTCCGCCTCGAAGCGGATCTCGGCGTGCTCGCGCTTGCCGCTGTACTTGAAGGCGTTGCCCAGCAGGTTCTCCAGCACCATCCGCAGCAGCGTCGGATCGCCCTGCACCCTCAGGCCCGGTTGCACCTGCGCGTCGACCGCCCGCGTCGGCGCGCCGCGGCGGAGCTCGTCCACCACCTGCGACGCCAGCAGCGACAGGTCCACCGTCTCGTGCCGCAGCGCCTGCGACGACAGGTGCGACAGCGCCAGCAGCGAGTCGATCATGCTGTGCATGCGCGCCGACGCGCCCAGCACCCGGTCCAGGTGGTCGTTGCCGGCCCGGTCCAGCAGCCGGCCGTAGTCTTCCTTGAGGATGCGGGTGAAGCCTTCAACCACGCGCAGCGGCGCGCGCAGGTCGTGCGACACGGTGTAGCTGAACGAGGCCTGGTCCGCGCGGGCCTGCTCCGCGGCCTGCATCGCCAGCGCCGCCGGCACGGTCTCGACCGCGCCCTGCGGCCAGAGGCTCAGCAGCACGCCGCCGCCGTGGGGCAGCGCCGTCAGACACAGCCACCAGGCGCCGCAGGCGCTGCCGGACTGCAGGTCGGGCTGCGCCAGTGCCTGACGGAGTTCCTCGGGCAGACGTTCCTCGCAGGCGCGCCACAACTGACCCCGCGCTTCCGAGCCGCCCATCATCTGCGCGGCAGCCTCGTTGAAATCGATCAGGCGCGTGGCGGCGCTGCTGCCGGTTCCATTGCCGTTGCCATTGCCGTTGACATTTCCGGCGCCGGCCCCGTCGCTCAACAGCCATGCCGGACCGGGCAGCGCCTGCAGCCATTCGGTGGAGGACGCGGCCGCTGCAACGGTGGCGGCGCCCGACAGCGCGACGTCCGTCCCCGCCGTCGTCGGCTCGTCCAGCACGCGTGCCGCGCCGAGATAGCCGGCGAAACGACCTGCCGCATCCGTCGTCGGCTGCCCGCGCAATTCCCAGCGCCGACCGTGGCCATCAACCACGCGCAGGCGATCGAAACTCAACCCCGGCTCGACATGGCCGCGCACATCCGGCGCGCTGTCCGACGGCGCGGCTTCCGACGATTCATTCCCCGATCCCGGGGACACCGTCGGCAAGGCCGGCAAGGACTGGAAGCGTTCCCACAGCCGCTGCGTGACCGAGCCGTTCATCGCCGTGCCGGCCCAGCTCGACGCCGGCGCGCCCTGCGGCGCCTGCCAGCGGACGAGGTGGTGTTGCGCATCCGTCTGCCACAGCCAGTCCGGCTGCAGCTGCGTCAGCGATTGCGCCTGCTGGCGGCTCTCGCGCAGCAGTTCGCCGAATTGCGCCCGCGCCAGCCGCACCGCCAGGTGCCAGGTCAGTGCGGCCACGAAGATCATCAGCGCGGCGCCCGCCATCACGGCGGTCAGCACCAGGCCGGGGCCGGTGGGCTCGAGGTTGAGCGCCAGCAGCAGGAGCAGGACCACGACCGCCAGCCCCAAGGCCAGCGCGGCTCCCTTCCATGGCCGACGGCGCGCGGCGGCTTCCCCCAACCTGTTCATGCGGACCATTGTAGGCAGGCAACCGGAGCCTTCCGGGCCTCGAACGCGGGTGGGGCAGACCCTGCGCTTCGCCTGAGGCGGCATGGATGCGACACCGACCCCGGGACTTACCCCGAGCGACGTCTCCAAGAACACCAGAATTGACTGCTTTTTCGCACGCTCGCATCCTTGCGGTGAACGACAATGGTCTTCAACTCCGCGTGGAACCACCCGCGGCGCCATGATCAGAAGATGTCACCAGACTACGCCACGACCATGCCCTCCCGGACGCAGCCCGAACCCGCCGTGCTGGACGACCAGGCCCTCGCCCGTCTGCGCGAGTTGGACCCGGAGGGCGTGAACCATCTGCTGGACCGCGTCGTGGCCGCCTTCCTCAAATCGCTGGACCAACAGGAGCAGGTGCTCGCGCAGGGCCGCGACGCGCCGCGCGACCTCAACAGTCTGCGCCACGTGGCGCACACGCTGAAGTCGGCCGCGGCCAGCCTGGGCGCCTCGGTGCTGTCGCAGCGCTGCGCCGAGATCGAGGCCCTCGCGCGCTCCGGCCGCGAGGACGGCCTGGCCGACCTGATCGCCACCGTGCTCGACGACATCGCCGCCGCGCGGCTCGCCATGCAGCAACTGGTGCAACCCTCACGATGAGCCGCGTCGTGAAGGAAGGTGAACTGATCGAACGACCGCGCGTCCTGCTGGTGGACGACGACCCGGTCAACCTGATGCTGAGCGAGGCCGCGCTGCAGGAGCACGGCTTCGAGGTCACCGCGCTGACCGGCGGGCAGCAGGCGCTGCAGCTGGTGACGCAATGGACGCCCGAGCTGATCGTGCTGGACGCGCTGATGCCGGAACTCGACGGCTTCGAGACCTGCGAGCGGCTGCGCAACCTGCCCGGCTTCGAGAACGCGCCCATCCTGATGCTGACGGGCTTGGACGACGAGGCCTCGATCAACCGCGCCTACCAGGCCGGCGCGACCGACTTTTTCGTCAAGTCCACGCAATGGCGGCTGCTGGCCGGCCGGCTGCGCTACATGCTGCGCAGCTCGCGCACGCGGCAGGAGCTGGAGCGCAGCAAGTCCAAGCTGGCCCGCGCGCAAGACCTGGCCCGCATGGGCAGCTTCGAGTGGCAGACCGGCCACGGCTTCAAGCTGGCCAACGAGGCGCTGCGCGTCTTCGGCCGCGGACCGATCGACCCGCTGGACTTCATCGGCGTGATGCGCATGGTGCCGCGCGAGGAGCGTCTGCTCTTCATGCGCCTGCTGCGCGACGTCGTCGCCCACAACTCGGTCCTGGTGACCGACCTGCCCTTCACGCTGCTGGACGGCCGCAAGCGCGTCATCCACATCGAGGCCGAGCCCGAGTTCAACGAACACGGCAACGCCTGCGGCTACACCGGCGTCATCCAGGACGTGACCGACCGCCGCATGGCGGAGGACCGCATCCGCGAGCTGGCCAACTTCGACGCGCTGACCGGCCTGCCCAACCGCCGCCAGCTGATGTGGCGCGCCGAGCGCGCCATCGAGGCCGGCCGTCGCATGGGCCACGAGGTGGGCCTGCTGCTGATCGACCTGGACCGCTTCAAGGTCATCAACGACACGCTGGGTCACGCCGCCGGCGACGACCTCCTGATGGAAGTCGGCCGCCGCCTGCGCTCCTGCGTGCGCCACAGCGACCAGGTGATGGAAGGGATGCTGGAATCGGTCGGCACGCGCTCGCACCGCACGCTGGAGGCCGTGGGCCGACTGGGCGGCGACGAGTTCGTCGCGCTGCTGCCCGAGGTCGGCGACGAGAGCGACGCCGAACGCGTCGCCCAGCGCGTGCTGGACGCCCTGCGCGAACCGATCTTCATCGCCGGCCAGGAATGCTTCGTGACCGCGTCGGTGGGCATCTCGCTCTACCCGCGCGACGGCCTGACCATGGCCGACCTGCTGCGCAACGCCGACGTCGCGATGTACGCGGTCAAGAACCAGGGCCGCAACGCGTCGGCGCTGTACTCGCCGATGCTGGCGGGCCGCGGGCGCGAGAAGCTGGAGCTTGAATCCGCGCTGCACAAGGCGATCGAGCGCGACGAGCTCGTCCTGCACTACCAGCCCAAGATCGACGTCCGCACGGCCCGCATGGTCGGCGCCGAGGCGCTGATGCGCTGGCGCCGCGGCAACACGCTGGTGCCGCCGGGCGAGTTCATCCCGCTGGCCGAGGAAACCGGTCTGATCGTGCCGCTGTCCGAATGGGCGCTGCGCGAGGCCGCGCGCCAGGCCAAGGTCTGGCAGCTGAATTTCGGCTTCAGCGAATCGATCGCGGTGAACCTGCCCAACCGGCTGTTCGAGCGCTCGGACCTGGTCGAGCACATTCACCAGTTCGTCAGCCAGTGGGGCGTGCCGCACCGCGCGATCCAGCTCGAGATCACCGAGACCGGCCTGATGAAGGATCTGCAGAGCGTGATCCCGTCGCTGCACCGGCTCAACGAGGTCGGCGTCGAGATCTCGATCGACGACTTCGGCACCGGTTACTCGTCGCTCGCCTATCTGACGACGCTGCCGATCTCCGAAGTGAAGATCGACCGCAGCTTCGTCCGCGACCTGGGCATCACGCCGCAGAGCTCGGCGGTGGTCACCGCGATCATCGCGCTGGCGCGTTCGCTGGGCCTGCAGGTCATCGCCGAGGGCGTCGAGACGCTGCGGCAGATGGAAGTGCTGCGCCGGCTGGACTGCAGCCTGATGCAGGGCTTCCTGTTCAGCAAGCCGCTGCCGCCGGACGACCTCGAACGCTGGCTGGCGCAGACCGTGCTGCCGCGCAAGGCCCCCTGGATCCTGCCGACGTCCGACGCCGGCGAAGACCTTCCGACACGCTGAGCCCGGTTCCGGCCGCGAGCGTCAGCGCCCTTCCCCGCATTCACCGAGTCCCGACCGATGCCGCAGCAGCCCCCCGCTCTCCTGGCAAAAGCGGCCCTGCGCCGGCTGGCGCTGGACAAGCTGGAACCCACCCCCGAGAACTACGCCCGCGCCTACGCGCAGGAGTCCGGCGAGACCGCCCGCGGCGGCGCGAGCGCGCAACTGCCTGAGCGCGCACAGGGCTCGGTGGCCCGGCTGCTCGGACTGGCGGTGCCCGATCCGCAGCAGCGCCAGGGCTTCGCGCTGCAAGTGCGCGAAGGCAAATGGGATGAGCTCCAGCGCGCGCTGGAAGGGCTGCAGCAGACGCACGGCCCCGGCGCGCAGGCGGAACAGCTCGCGCAGTTGATCGAACGGATGATGCGCGGCCTGGAACGCGGCGGCCGGCAATGGACGCTGGCGCGCAAGAAGGACGGCGTGTTGCGCGTCCTGCAGAGCAACCGCAGCGACCCGCAACGCCTGACCCTGCGCTTGAAGCAGCTGGTCGCGAGCTGGGATTCCGACGTCAGCGACTCGCGCGTGGAGACGCAGCCGGCGCCGCTGGACGGCGTCGAGGACGACGAGGACGAACGCGCCGGCACGCCGAGCCAGTTCTTCAGCGAGGAAGAAGCCGCGCAGCCGCCGGCCGAGGCAGCCGCTGCGGGCGCAGCGGGCGCGGCCTCGGCGCGTTACGGCTCGCTCGACACGCTGATGGGCGACGCGGGCCCCGGCCTACAGTCGTGGCCCGAGGTCGGCACCCACCTGAACGGCACCGTGCGCCACGCGCTGCGTTCCGACGACGCGCGGGCGCAGGAACTGATCGACGAACTCGGCGTGGCGCATGCGGAGCTGGTCCGCGACGGCGCGACGCCCGAGCGCGCGGCGCAGATGGATGCGTTGTGCATCCGCGCGCGGCGCTGGCTGGATCACCGCAACCACGCGTTCACCGAGCTGGGCAAGCTCTGCGGCGAGCTGACCGGCAGCCTGGCCGACCTGGCCGAGGACGACTCCTGGGCGCAGGGCCAGTGCGAGGCGATGAACCAGACGCTGGCGCAGGGCCTGACGGCGCGCAGCGTGCGCTCGGTCAGCGAGCTGCTGCACGGCACGCGCGAGCGCCAGCATAGCCTGCGCGAGGAGCGCAGCCGCGCCCGCGACGCGCTCAAGGGCCTGATCAACCGGATGCTGCAGGAGCTCGGCGAACTCGGTCAGCACACCGACCGCTTCAGCGACAGCGTGGGCAAGTACGCCACCGTGATCGAGCAGGCGGACTCGCTGGAGAGCCTGGCGGGCGTGGTGCGCGAGATGGTCGAAGAAAGCCGCAGCGTGCAGTCGCTCGTCCAGAACACGCAAGGCCGGCTGCGCGACGAACACGACCGCGCGACGCAGCTCGCCGGACGCGTCGAGCAGCTCGAAGGCGAGCTGCGCCGGCTGTCCAGCGAAGTCCAGACCGACCAGCTGACGCAGGTCGCCAACCGGCGCGGCCTGATCGCGACCTTCGAGACCGAACGCGCCAAGCTCGAGCGCGATCCCAAGCCGCTGGCGCTGGCGCTGCTGGACATCGACAACTTCAAGAAGCTCAACGACAACCTCGGCCACGCGGCCGGCGACGAGGCGCTGAAGGCGCTGGCGGCGCGGGTGTCGGGGCTGCTGCGGCCGGGCGACAAGGTCGGCCGCTGGGGCGGCGAGGAGTTCGTGCTGATCCTGCCCGAGGCGCCGCTCGAAGAGGCGCAGGCGGTGCTGCTGCGGCTGCAGCGCTCGCTGTCGGCCAGCCTGTTCATGCACGAGGGGCGCGACGTGTTCGTCACCTTCTCGGCGGGCGTGACGCTGTTCCGCGGCAACGAGACGATGGAGCAGGCGCTGGACCGCGCCGACGAGGCGCTCTACGAGGCCAAGCGCACCGGCAAGAACCGGGCGTGCGTCGCCTGACGCCTTGACGGCCTGACGCGGACCGGACACCGGGCCCCCCGCGATGGACCACGCCGCGATCGATCCCACCCAGTTCATCCACATCCGGATGGTGCTGAGCATGGTGGTCAGCCTGTCGATCGCGCGGTTGCTCTCGGGGTTGGCGAAGTTCGTGCAGCACCCGGGCCGGCTGAAGGTCGACGGCGTCCACCTGTTGTGGGCGCTCTACATGCTGGTGACGCTCATCCACTTCTGGTGGTGGGAGTTCGCGCTGAGCCGCGTGGGCCCGTGGCACTTCCTGCAGTTCGTGTTCGTGGTGGGTTACAGCGCGGTGCTCTACCTGCTGTGCGCGATCCTCTTCCCCGACGACATCGCCGAGTACGCCGGCTACCGCGATTACTTCATGTCGCGGCGACGCTGGTTCTTCGGGATCCTCGCGTTCACGCTGCTGCTGGACGTGGCGGACAGCGCGCTCAAGGGCACGCCGCACCTGCAGGAACTGGGCACGGCCTACGGCGTGAAGACGGCCGCGGCGATCGCGCTGTGCGGCGTCGCCGCGCTGGTCACCAGCCGGCGCTTCCAGTGGGCGCTGGTGCTGGTCGCGCTGGCGGTGCAGCAGTGGTGGATCCTACGGCTCTACAACGTGCTGTCGTGAGCGGCGGGGCGCGTCGCCACGGATTCACCGCGGGGGGCCCGTGACCCGCTTCAGGCCTTGATGCACTTGCGCACCGTGTCCACGGTGCGCGTCGTGATCTGCTTGCCGAAGGTCTTCTCCAGCATGGTCATGAACAGCGGGCCCTTGTCGTTGGGCAGGTAGTGGCTGTAGACCTCGACGCCATCGAGCTTGCAGATCGCGGCGCCCTCGCCTTCGAGCGGCAGCGAAACCTGACCCTCGTGCGGGCGCTTCAGGAAAGTGATCAGCTGCTTGGCCGCGGCCGGCGGGTTGAACGCGGCGTGGTGGTCGACATCGACGATCCGTCTGAGGTGCTCGACCGGTCGCACGGTGGTGCCGAAGGTCTTGCCCAGCGTGTCGGTCATGGTCTGCTCGGCGATGCGTTCGAGCTCGTCGACCGGCGCGCCGGGGTGGTCGAACACGACGTTGCCGCTGGAGATCACCGTCTTCACCCGCGTGAAGCCGGCAGCCTCGAACGCACGGATCAGGTCCGGCATCCGCGCGTTCATCGGACTGACACCGCGGAGGAAGGCGACGTAACGGGGCATGGGGAGGTTCCGGAAGGAGCTGAAGATCGCCGGAGTCTACGGGCGTTGGCACGACGTGCCGCGCATCGCGCCAGCATGTCGTGCCTGGCGACCCTCGACCTGTTGGAGGTGAGGCTTACGCCGCATGCAGCGATCCCTTGAGCTCGATGGTCGGGTGACCGAGGATGTCGAGCACAAAGGGGTTGCGATCGTCGCGCGCCTGGCGCCAGTCCTCGGGCGTGTAGACCAGCACGTTGACGGCCCGCTTCAGCGCGCGCCCAGCTGGTTTGAAGTGAGCCTGAGCTTGAAGGCGCGAGAGGTCGGGGGTCAACACGAGAAGATCAATATCGCTGTCGGAATGCATGTCTGCGCGTGCCGCTGACCCAAACAAGGCAGCGACCTCGATCTGACCTTTGAGGGTCGCGAGATGCTCCCGCATGACGCGGACAAGTTCGCTGTCCTGCATCACCAGCGCGCGCAATGGCGCAAGCGCCGGATCGGAAGAAGCCCGGAAAACAGCCAGCCCCCGGACAGCCCTGCGATCCACCAGCCCGACTTCCGCCCAGCGACGGAGCCACCGGGAGGCATTGCTCGGATCGATCTCGGCGGCGGCAGCCAGCTCGCGCGTGCCGAACTCGCGCTCCGCCTGCTCATACAGGCAACGAAGCGCGCGGTAGCGCGCCGCGCCGCCAACCAGTTCGTTCATCAAGGACGCATTCATGGCGGAAGTTCCAGGGCAGCAGGTGTTGCCGATTAGGCCACACTTGTTGCTCAATCAACAACGCTTGATGCCTATTGAGCAACACGCGTTGCCGATTCGGCCACGCCCGATGCCCGCGGAATCGGCGTTCAGTCGACCCGCTGCCAACCCTTGTCGGTCCAGCGCAGCACGATGTCAGACAGCGGGTTCGGCGAGCGCTTCATCAGGTTGCGACCGAACAGCCGCATCGCTTCCCGCGCCGTCGGCGTGTCCTCGCCGACGTAGAGCAGCACATCGGTCAGCGGCGCCATGACGAGCAAGGTGCCGTTGTGCGCCTTCACCAGCGGCGCGAACGCCTCGGGCGACGCCAGCCGGCTCGGTTCGTAGACGTCGCCGACCAGGCGGCCGAACGACCCCTTGACCGCCACCGGCGCGTCGGTGATCGGTTTGAGTCCGGCCAGCGTGTTCGACAGCGCGAGCGCGAACAACGCGTCCGCATCGAGCTGCAGGCTCGTGGCGTCCTTGCGACCGAGCATGCGCAGGGACGATGGGGTGTCCAGGGCGGGCACGATCACAAGCCCGTCGACCAGCGGGCGCGGCATCAGCCGGGACTCGGGCTTGTCGCCCGCCGCCTTTTCCGCCTGCGCCAGATAGTCCTCGGAACGGACCACCAGCCGGACCTTCTCCTTCACCGGCGGCGCCTCCCGATCGCGCCACACCTCGAAGACCCGTCTGGCGTAGCGATCGGTCTCACGGGCGCAGTGCGACGCATTGCTCTGGCAGAACGCGTAGATCCGGTCGAGGCTGACGACGAACGAGTCGCCCAGCTGGATGGTGAGCGGTCCCTTGACGACGATGGCAGCGTCGCTCTTCAACTCGGCCTTGATCTCCCGGAAGCGTTCGGCGGCGAGTTCGGTATAGGCGTCCGGTGCCGGTGCCTGCGGAGCGGCTGCCGCCGTGCCGACGACCAGGACGAGACTCGACGCGGCGATCAGCCGCGCGACGAATGGATTGAATGTCATGGACTCCCTCGATCGTGTTGTTTCCGACGCCTCGTCGGGCGCCGGACATTGTCAGCGCTGCGCCAGGATCGTCACCGCGTAGAGCAACAGCCCGATGACGCCGCCCACCAGCGTGCCGTTCAGGCGGATGAACTGCAGGTCGCGTCCGACGCTGAGCTCGATCTGCCGCACCAGGCTGCGGTCGTCCCAGGCCTTGACCGTCGACGCGATGTGGCGGGTGATGCCCTCACGCATGCTGCCCACCATGCGCTCCGCGGCGGACAGCACATGCTCGTTGATCGCCTGCACCAGCGACGGATCGCGGCTCAGCCGGTCGCCGAGCGCCGCCAGCGACTGGTCCAGATGCCGCATCAGCACGGAGTCGTCGCGGTCCAGGTCCCGCTCGATGGTGGCGCGGACTTCCGTCCACACGCCGTCGAGGTAGGCGCGGACGTCGTCGCTCTGCACGACGCGGTCCTTCATCGCGTTGACCTCGCGCGCGAACTCGGGGTCCTCGCGCAAACGATCGATGAACTCGTGGATCCAGTCGTCGAATTGGCGACGCACCGAATGGTCCGGCTGCGAGAGCGCGGTCTGCACTTCCTCGACCAGTTGCAGGGCGAGCTTGTCGGACAGGCTGTCGGCCATCTTGTCGACGTTGGCGATGGTGTCGACCACCTTGATCGTCTTCGGCCACTGGGCGTTCGCGAACTTCACCAGCCGCGCAGCGACGAGCGTCCGCACCTCCGGCGTGGACAAGTAGTCGCGGAGCTTGGAGAGCGCGCCGTCGAGCACGTCCTGATGGCGGCCGGACTTGGTCAGCACATCCAGCACGGAGGCCGCCGTGCCGGTGGCGTTCCAGGACATCGCGCGGGCGACGAGGAACTCGCCGATGGCGCGGCGAACCGCCTGCTCGTTCAGCAGCGAGAGCGCCTCGACGGCCATCGCGCGGACCGAGCCGGTCACCTGCGCGAGGTTGGCGGGCTCGCGCAGCCAGTGGCCGAGGCGCTCGGCGGGGTTGAGGACTTCCAGCTTCTGGAGCAGGACCTCGGGATGGAGGAAGTTGTCGCGGACGAACTCGGCGAGGCTGTCGGCGATGCGATGCTTGCCTTGCGGAATCAGCGCCGTGTGCGGGATCGGCAGGCCGAGCGGATGGCGGAACAGCGCGACGACGGCGAACCAGTCGGCCAGGCCGCCGATGGCCGCGGCCTCGCAGAAGGCCTTGAGCCAGCCCCAGCCGCCTTGCGCGCCCATGAGCAGGCTGACGACCAGTCCCGCCAGCGACGCGAGCAGGCAGCCCAGCGCGACCCGCTTCATGCGGCGGAGGTCGGCGGCTCGGGGGTCATCGGCTCGGTGGCCGGCACGAGGGTCGGCGGACATCGCCGGCGAGTTTCATCGATTTCCGCAGATCGAAGTGACACTATTTGTCGCATCTCTTGTCAGGCCTGACAAAACCTGACCCTGGCGTCGGATCGCCAATCGCCCGAATACCTCTTTGGGATTAGGGTTGGCCGACACAAACGCCGGATTCGCGCCGCCCACCGCACTTTGTTTCCAACCGCAACCGGCACGTTCTCTGCTTGAACCAGGCAAAAGTCCACCTGGGTCGAGTTCGGAGCAATTGCTCGCGCTCAGGTGTCTAGAGTTCATCGGACCTGCAGGAGCGCCATGCGCCACGACCATTCAGAGGCTGACCCGAAGTCGGCATGCCCCGCCCCACGGACGACGTCCTGGGGACTCATGTTCAGCGCGGTCGTCGCGCTCAGCGCGGCCGGCACGCTCGTCGGCTGCGGCGGCGGTGGCGGCGGCTCGGCCGATGCGGGCAGCCCGCCCGTGTCCGGCGCGCCGGCCCCTGCACCCGCCCCGGCCCCCGCTCCAGCGCCCGCGGCGTCCTCGCCCGTCAGCGACGAACCCGAACTGCCGCCGCCCGCCCCCGCGCCGCCGACGCTGCCTTCCGGCGGCGATACCGGCAACAGCGGCAACAGCGGCACGCCGTCCGTGCCCACGTCCCTGCAATCGCCCACCGGCCTGGACATCAGCAAGCCCGGCAAGGCGATCACCGGCATCGTCGCGACCTCCAGCGCGCTGGAGAACAACGGCGACACCGCCCAGAAGACGCTCGACGGCGACCTGAACACCCGCTGGGCCAGCGCGTTCGACGACAAGGCCTGGATCCAGTTCGACTTCGGCGCCAAGACGCCCATCGGCTACCTGAAGCTGGTGTGGCAGGCCGCCTACGGCAAGGAGTACGCGCTGCAGGTCTCCGACGACGGCCAGACCTGGTACCAGCTGCGCTACGTGGTCGGCGGCAAGGGCGGCACGGAGGAGTTCTTCAACCTGAACGCCAACGCCCGCTACATCCGCCTGCAAGGCGTCGCGCGCGGCACGCAGTACGGCTACTCGCTGCTGGAGGTCAACTTCAGCTCGCCGGGCAGCGACAACACGCTGCCGATGCTGACCGCCTCGGCCGTGCCCACGCCGCCGGCCAACAGCACGGTGGTCACGCCGGCGACGCCGGCCACGCTGGAGACGACGCAGTTCACGCTGCCCGACGGCACGCTGGTGACCCGCATGGGCTTCGTCGGCCGTTCGCGTCACGGCCGCGAGCGCGGCGAGGACTGGAACGAGATCGGCTTCGGTCCCAACGACACCGTGGACGCCAACGGCAAGCCGCAGGACAAGGGCCCGGGCGCGTACCTCAACTTCATCGCCAACTACTTCAAGAACCGCACCTGGGGCGTCGAGTTCATCGACAACAGCCGCGTGGCCGGCGTCACCAAGCCGACCCTCATCGTCAACCAGTACTACCAGCAGGCGCAGCGCGGCGGCGGCCAGTCCTTCTTCCGCCGCACCGACGACCCGAACGTCACCGGCTACGGCTGGATGTCGCCCGGCAATCTGCTGGACCGCACCACCTACACCGACGGCTTCGTCGACAAGACCTCCTGCCCGATCGTCCCCAAGCCGCCCCAGAACGCCCTGCTCAAGCCCACCACGGGCTACGGCGGCGTCATCGGCGCGAACGACGGCTGCTCGGTGGTGCTGGACAACATGCCCGGCCATCAGGACCTGTCGCCCAACGCCAACGGCGTGATGGTGCCCAACGGCGTCAACATCCCGGCCAGCCCGCTCAAGGTGGGTCAGGCGATCGAGTTCACCCCCTCGTTCTTCTCCAGCCGCGCGGCGATGGACGCGATCCAGGACAACGGCAACTTCCGGTACTACACCAACGAAGTCACCTACGTCGTGGGCAGCGGCCTGCGTCCGCAGTACGGCGTGCAGCCGCGCCTGAACAATGCGGCGCTGCCGGTGGAAACGCTGTCGGGCGGCACGGGCTCGATCTCGTACGACTACGCCGACAACGCGACCTTCATGTTCCAGCAGCCGAATCTCCAGATCGGCATGCAGAACATGCAGCGCTTCGTGGAAGGCCGTCGCTGGTTCCACACCAACATGTGGACCGGTGATCACAACGAGCAGGGCAACGACCGCAACGAAGACGCAGTGAAGCTGCAGGGTCCGCGCTTCAACCAGACCAACTGCTTCGGCTGCCACATCAACAACGGCCGCAGCCTGGCGCCGCAGGTGCTCAACCAGCGCCTGGACACGATGGCGGTGCGCGTGGCCGCGCTGGACGCCAACGGCAAGCAGCTGCCCCACCCGGTGTACGGCGAGGCCGTGCAGATGAATGCCCGCTCGGCCACCACCGGCGCGGCGCAGGACTGGGGCAACGGCGTGCGCGTGGCGGGCTTCGACACGAAGAACGTGACGCTGGCCGATGGCACCGTGGTGACGCTGAGCAAGCCCAAGGTGAGCTTCGACGGCCCGACCCCGACGGTGTACTCGCTGCGCAGCGCGCAGCCGGTGATCGGCATGGGTCTGCTGGAGGCGATCACCGACGCGGACATCCTGTCGCGGGTGCGCACGACGCCGGACGCGGACGGCGTGAAGGGTCAGGCCAACCTGGTCTACGACCCGGAGACCGGCGCGGTGCGCGTGGGCCGCTACGGCTGGAAGGCGGCCAAGGTGAGCCTGCGTCACCAGACGGCCAACGCGCTGCTGCTGGACATGTCGGTGACCTCGCCGGTGTACCCGAACCGTGATTGCCTGGCCGGTCCGGCCAACTGCAACAGCAAGAAGGTCGAGAAGGGCGTGACCGAGGACGAGCTGACGCTGCTGTCGCGCTACGTGGCGCAGCTGGGCGTTCCGGCGCAGCGCAGCCTGGTGAGCGGCTTCCCGAAGGGCGTGACCCCGCTGCCTTACCTGGATGTGGATCCGGTGAAGATCGCGTCGGGCGCGAAGCTGTTCGACAGCATCCGTTGCACGGCCTGCCACATCGCCGAGATGAAGACGGGCCTGGGCACGGAACTGGCGGAGATGCGCAACCAGACGATCAAGCCCTACACCGACCTGCTTCTGCATGACATGGGCAGCGATCTGGCCGACAACTTCGCGGAGTCGCAGGCCAGCGGCAGCCAGTGGCGCACGTCGGCCCTGTGGGGCATCGGCTACACGGAACGCGTGGCCGGCACCGGCGTGAAGGTGGGTTACCTGCACGACGGCCGCGCCCGCACGCTGACCGAAGCGATCCTGTGGCACGGCGGCGAAGGCGACGCGAGCCGCCAGCGCTTCGTGAAGATGAGCGCGACGGATCGCGAGGCGCTGCTGGCGTTCCTCAACTCGTTGTAAAGCTGGAGCGGAGAGGCGACTCTCCGTCGAGGCCACGGCCCGGTCCGCGCAAGCGGGTCGGGCCTTTTTTCATTGGAGGACTCACTGGAGGGCGTCCCTACAATTCCGCGATGAAATCAGGCTTCCCGGGGCACACTCGACATCCCCATCCCTTCCGCGCCGAGTGGGCGCCCAGCATCCCGCGCGAGCTCATGGCCGGCGCGGTCGCCACCTTCGCCCTGATCCCCGAGGTCATCGCCTTCTCGTTCGTCGCCGGCGTCGATCCCGCGGTCGGCCTCTTCGCGTCCTTCGTCATCAGCTTGGTCATCGCTTTCACCGGCGGACGGCCCGCCATGGTGTCCGCCGCCGCGGGCTCGGTCGCACTCGTGGCCGCGCCGCTGGTCCACGCCCACGGCGTGCAGTACCTCTTCGCCGCCGGCGTGCTGGCGGGGCTGGTGCAGATCCTGTTCGGCTGGCTGCGGTTGGGCGTGCTGATGCGCTACGTCTCCGGATCGGTGCGCACCGGGTTCGTCAACGCGCTGGCCGTCCTCATCTTCTCGGCCCAGATGCCGCATCTGATCGGCGCCAACGCGGCGACCTGGGCCATGGTCGGCGTGGGCCTCGTGATCATCTACGGGCTGCCGAGGATCACGACCGTCGTGCCCTCCCCGCTCGTCTGCATCGTGGTGCTGACGATGGCGGCGCATTGGCTCCAGCTGCCGTTGAAGACCGTCGCGGACCTCGGCCTGCTGCCGGATGGTCTGCCTTCGTTCGGGCTGCCGCAGGTGCCGTTCTCGCTGGAGACGCTGCGGCTCATCGCGCTGCCGGCCTTCGCGATCGCGATGGTTGGGCTGCTCGAATCGATGATGACGGCCAGCGTCGTGGACGACCTCACCGACACGCCCAGTTCGAAGAACCGCGAGTGCGCCGGCCTGGGCGCCGCCAACATCGCGGCCAGCTTCTTCGGCGGCATCGCCGGCTGCGGGATGATCGGACAGACCGTCAGCAACGTCCGCTACGGCGGCCGCGGGCGGCTCTCGACGCTCTTCGCCGGGGCCTTCCTGCTCGTGCTGATGGTGCTGCTCAAGCCCTGGGTCTCGCAGGTGCCGGTCGCGGCGCTGGTGGCCATCATGGTGATGGTGTCGGCCTCGACCTTCGACTGGGGCTCGGCGCGGGCGCTGCTCAGGCATCCGAAGCTGTCCAGCGCGGTCATGGTCGCGACCGTCGCGGTGACGGTGGTGTCGGACAACCTCGCGGCCGGCGTCGCGGTCGGCGTGCTGCTCAGCGGCGTGTTCTTCACCTTCAAGGTCGCGCGGCTGCTGGACGTCGAGAAGTCCGGGGAGGAGCAGCTGACCTATCGGGTGTCGGGGCAGGTGTTCTTCGCGTCGTCCGACCTGCTGGTCGACGCCTTCGACGTCCGGGACATCGAAGGCAAGCCGGTCCGCATCGACCTGGGGGGCGCGCACTTCTGGGACATCACGGCGGTGAACGCTCTGGACAAGGTCTGCCAGCGGCTGCGCAAGCACGGCAGCACGGTGGAGGTCGTGGGGATGAACGCGCAGAGCCGGGCGTTGATCTCGAAGCTGGATCTGGGGATCGAGTAGCGGCTCACGCGTCCGAACGCTTGCTCGCCCTGCGCAGCCAGACGGCGAGCGACAGGACGCTCGCCGTGATCGCAAGGCAGATTGCGGCCATGGTGGCGTGACGGCCACGGTAGGCCATGAGCAGGATGCGCTGGTCCACCTCGAAGAGCACATCGCGACCGTGATGCTCGGCCGCCATCACCCACGGCGTCTCCATCAGGACCGGCGGAGCAAGCCAGACAGACAGCGCCTCGATCGACCCCTGCTCCAATCTCCCGCACAGGGCTGCCACCTGGCTGCACGGCACCTGCACGGATGTTCCATCCGAGCGGAGCAGCAACGCCGTGCCCAAAGCCCTGCCTCGAATCGGTTGCTGGAATCGCGCAGACACCGTTTCCATGCCGGTGTTGGTCTTGCCGAGGTTGGTCGGCGTCAGGAACCAGAGGGCGCCGAACAAGCTCGCAAAGGTGAATGTGACCAGGGCAATGGCAAGAAAGTAGTTGCTGCCCCGGCGCATGGCGTGCTTCGCTGCGCCATCCAGCTCACCGTGCACCGAACGGTCATTCATCGGTGCGGCCGGAACAGTTCGTTGCGTCGAGTCTGGATTGATCCGACCTCGTTGCGAACGATCTCGACGGCACGGCGCAGTCGTTGCCGATTCCTCTCCTGCAAATCTTCGTTGCTCATTCCACTGCCGATGAAACTCAACGCCCTCCATCCTTCGTCCGTGGAGGGAAGGCGATTGATCATTGCCCAGAACGCCCGATTAAGATCTGCGTGGGCCGCCAGGATCCCCAGGACCTCCCTCGCATTGGCGGGCGTGATGTTCGGCACCAGATAAAGGTCGATGAAAGACCGATCCTCGCCCTCCGGAGGGTAGTGAATGAACGCGTCTCGGATGGCCTGGAGTTCTTTGTCCATGAGGCAAGGGCACGGCGACCCGGAACGGTCAGGTCGTTCATTTTGCGGCGCGAGTCTATCGCCAACCACAATGAAGACCGTGGGCAAGACGACGCGAGTACCCGGAGGCTCCTAAGGCGAAATGTCAGGGGCCGCCGGAGGGAACTCGCCCTTGGCTCGCCGCACGACGGCAGCGATGCAGACGTCGTCGTAGCCAAAGCGGCGTGCGAAGCGCTGCGCGGACTGATGAGCCATGTAGTCGATCCCCACGAGTCCGTTTGCGGATCGCCAGGGCAGCCAGCTCCGGAACAGGAGCGCGCCCGACGTCGCGGCCTGCGGGAAGGCGGTCAAGGACGCGCCTGATTCGGCTTCCCAAAGCACCACGTTAATGTCGCTGCCGCGTTGATAGGCCGCGAGCGCCCAGCGCTCAAACTTGCGCATCCCCGCCATCGAATTCTCGAAGACGCCTCGCATGCCGGCGGCATCGACGATCTCCGCTTCGAAGGAGGCGGAACTCACCAGCGCTGCGATCTTCATCGTCGTCATCTCGTGCGGGGCACCGCGTCAAGGCAGGCGCGGAGTCTAGCCGCCAGGGGATCTCGCCAATCGACCTCGAACCGTTCTTCGGAGAAGATGGCCTTCGACGCCACGAGACCTTGAAGGGAGCAGGCATGCGCGCGAACCACGCTTCGGAGGATACGGAACCGCTGAGTCTCACGACCGTGAGCGCAGCGCCCTTCTCCGCCGTGCTGCTTTCCGTGGTGGCGCTGTGGTTCGTCGCCCTTCCCACACCGTTGCATGCGGTGGGCTTCGATATCTTCAACCACTGCGGCGGACCGAATGGCCCACCGCCGGTCCAAGATGTCACCATCGATCAGAACGGCCTCGTCGTCTGGGAGGGCAAGGTCCTGAGCAGTCACGCTGAGCTCGAAGCGCGGATGCGTGCAATCGGCAAGGTTCCCGACGGCCAGCAGGTCGAAGTCCACCTCTGGCCTCAGAAGGGTGCCAGCTACGGGACAGTCTTGAAGGTCATGGCCACCGCCCAGCGCAATGGCGTCCAGACGCTCGGGATGATCTCGGACGGAGAGATCACGTACGTGGACCGACCGCAGGAGATTTTCCGGGAGTAGCAACGGCAAACCTCCACGCGGACTTGCCTTGCATCTCTGGAGATGCGGCGCGCATCAATGCCACGGCGCCGGCTTCAATCAGAGCCTTTGTAGAAGCGATGGTGTTCGTCCAGGAACACGACATAGAAGGTGTTGGCACAGAAGCGCCCGCCTTTGGGATGTTCCTGCCCATCCAGCTCGCGCGGTACGACGAAGCCACACAGGCGCCCAGCCCAATCGAGCCGGAAGCGCCCCCACTGCGCCTGATGCGGAACGTGCTTCGGCACCTTGAACTCGGAGCGCACCGGGAAGCCGCCATAGATCGACAACACGCGGCCAGTCTTGCCGACCGGTTGCTGCTTCCAATGGTCGAGCGTCTGCTTGCCGAAGTGGGAGAGCTTCTCGAAGAGGCCGGCCAGCTTGTCGTGCGTCCAGTCGGAGAACTGCTGCCCGGCAGGGTCGTAGGTGAAGTACGAGAAGTTGAACTTGCAGCGCGCCGCGTGATCACTGTCGGCCGCTTCCAGGCTGGCGGCCGGGAATCCCGCCAGGAAACGATCCTTGCCCGAGTTCCCGAATCGCGTCATAGGCGCGGGACGCCGCCGATCTTGCGGTCGTTGTAGGGCGTGACCAGCGAGCGGTCATTGCGGATGACGTCGCCAGGGATCTCGTCGAGCCGGTAGGTGTAGCTCTCGTTGTTGTCCTTGTTGACCAGCGTGGTGCGGTAGCGACCGCAGAGGTCCATCACCTCGCTGTGGTGGGTGCTGAACAGCAGCTGCGCGACGGGCTCGCCGGGAGCCTTCTCCTGGAGGAAGAGTCCCAGCAGCTTGGGCAACAGATGCGGGTGCAGGTAGAGGTCCAGTTCGTCGAGGACCAGCACCGAGCCCGAAGCGACCACCGCGGCGATCGGCAACATCAGCCGGAAAATCTGCTTCGTCCCCGCGGACTCCGTGGCGGGCATGACCTGGCACTCCCGACCATCCACCTCGTGGATGAACACGGGGAAGAAGCGACGCTTGCCGTCCGACCCTTCCTCGCTGGAGATCTGCAGCCGCGTGATGCCAACGTCGCATTCCTTGAGGAACTGCTCGACGTAGGCGCGGACGTCATTGTGCTCGTTCAGGAGCTGGGCCACCTTGTAGATGTCCATGAACAGCGACTCTCGCGTCCCGCTGCTGCCGACGTTGAAGTGGATGTTCTTGAAGAACGCGTGGACCGGCGCGAGTTCGTCGATCTGGTGGTGGTACGCGGCGGAGATCACCGACGCGTTGCGGCGGACCTTGACGCCTTCGAGGACCTTCAGCCGGGCGACGGCTTTGACGTCGTCCTGCACGCGTTCGAACACGAGGGTCTTGCGCTTGCTGGCCTTGAAGAGCGCTTCCCTGACCACGCCGGAGGCGGTCACATCGAGTTCGTACCGATAGGTCGCATCGTCGATCTTGAAGTCGACGTAGAACGAGCTCGGCCCGGGGTCTGAAAAGAAGGGAGCGACGGGGATCTCGGCTTCCGGGTCAGAGGAGAACGAGGTGGCCACGAAGCTCGCGACGAAGGCCAGTCCCTTCAGCAGATGCGTCTTGCCGCTGCCGTTGGCGCCCTTCACGCACATGACCGTGGCGGCAGGCAGATTGAGCGAAATGCGCGGCGGAACGTTGGCGTCCAACTGGAACGACACCGAGGCGCCCTCCTTGAAGGACAAGAAGTTGCGAAGGCCGTATTCGAGAAGCATGGTGTCTTGTTGGCACATTCCGTCGATTTCGACGGAAGTGTAGCCTTCAAGGCGTATGCCAAGGGCATCTAGCAGCGAGCGAGCGGCAAGCGGCTTCAGTGGTGGGAAAGGAAAGTCCATGGATCAAGGCCTTGGCTGGTCTTCGTCGCCACGAGACCTTGAGGGAAGCAGGTATGCGCGCGAATCACGATTCGGTGGATGCGGAACCGGTGAGTCTGGTTAATTGGTGAACTCAGACAATCAGCGATAGGCAAAGGGATCCCAAGGATAAATATCCTTGGCCGCCTCACCCATTCGGCGATAACGGATTCCCATATACAAGCCCGTTGCCAGCCCAATGAGAGCCATCGTCCAGTTCGCCCATGGCTCACCCCAATCGCCGAAGACGAAGGAGCTTCCGAAGATGAACCTCATCAGCAAAGAGGCGACTTCCTGCAACCCTCGGAAGTAGAGGATGAAACAGAAAAGCATCATCAAATGGTCACCCCGATCCCTTTCCACTCGCCAGAGCATCCAGTAAGGGACGATGGCGCACAGGCCAGGCGCGCAATAGGTAATGAAGGTGATGAAAGGATCAGTGAATATTTGCATTCAATCTCGCACCGGGTTTGCTAGCCAGGGGCGCCCGCTGGTTGCCGTAATTGAATGTTCGAAGCTTATCGCTGAGGTCGCGGCTTCTCAATTACTAATGAAAGTAGTCCCCCAACAGCATCGTGCGCGTGGAGATTGATTTCGACGGAGTGTCTTGCCGCCGGTCAAGAATGCCCGAGCCCATACAGAAGAGATTCGGGTTATTCGATAGCAATAAGTCAGCAACGCAGGCCCAAGAACACGTCATCCAAAAATTGACCACTTGGGTTGGGAAGCTAAAAACAAAACGAGTGCCCCACGCTCCCGCGTGGGCACTCGTTGTCGTTTCGATGTCCGCGGGTGGGCGCGGCGGATCTCAGGGGATGGGGTCAGGTCTCGACGGGTAGCGCCACGTCATTGACGACGAACTCGACGAACTCGGGCACATCGGGCGGTACGACCTGGCGGACTGTGGAGAACGGCAGGCGCTGGAAGGCGCGATGCCAGAAGTCCAGGGCGCGCTGGTCGTCGCGAAAGACGCAGACCAGCCACGGATGGTCCGAGGCGAGGATCGTCTGCCGGATGACCTCGGTGGCGATGCCCTGATGGCGGTACTTCGGCAGCACGTAGAGATCGCCGAACTCGAGGATCGTTCGCTGGATCGTGCCATCGCGCAGATTCTGGTGACCGACGAGGAGAAGGCCGGCGACCTCGCCCTGCTGGCGAATGAGGTAGGCCCAGTCGAAGGCGTCGGGATCCCCCAGCCGGCCAAGGAAGCCGGAGAGCGAGCTGAAGCGCCCGTTGGCATCGATGTCCTCTCCCGACCAGAACGAGGATTCGAGCTCGTAGAACTGCCAGAGGTTATCCAGCAAGGTCGCGTCGGCGGGCGTGACGCGGGTCAGGGTGATCGAGGGAGGCGTCATGAGGGCGCGTGGAGATGGGAATCGAGCGTCGCCGCGACGTCGCGGCCGACGCGCCGCACTAGGTCGAAGCGAGCGGGGGTCAGGCGTTGCCTTCGGGATCCACCGGCTCTGAGGCAGCAGCGGCAGCGACCTTCCGGTTCCGAATCGACGCCCGCTTGAACGCCCACTTCTTCAAGAGCTCGGCCACGTCCGGATCCGGCGCCCGCGGATCACACATCGCTTCCACCTCAGTCCTGGACTTGAGATGGAAGACGGATTTCCTCGTGCGATGAATGCTTCGGGACATGGCGTTGATCGTAAGGCGCGCCTCCTTTGAAGTCATTCCGCATATAGGACGTCTGGGCAACTTCTTCTGTCGCTCGACCATCCAGGCCTACGCATCGGTTAGCCGAAACGGAGTTGCCAGTCATCGGACGCCTTGAGGAAGCTGGAATGCGTCGGTGTCGATAGCGTTCACGCAGCTGCCACGCTAGATGACAGCCATCAATGATCAAGCGACCGTCAAGGAGGAAAGACCATGGCTCAGTTCATCATCAACAAGAATGTGCAAGCCAACGGGGACTACGAGGTTCACAACCTGTCAGCCGGCTGCGCGTACATGCCTCTGCCGCAGAACCAGATCGATCTCGGCGAACATTCTTCGTGTTCGGGGGCGGTAACTGCCGCTAAAAGGCAGTGGCCAAACGATCGGATCAACGGCTGCTTCTACTGCTGCAAGGCATGCCACACGACGTAGGCGATAGCCGCACTCTGAAGGGCTACAGGGCACCATTTAGCGCACGGCCAAAAAAACACGAGTGCCACACGCTTCCGCGCGGGCACTCGTCGGGTGGAGTATCAGGAGGCGGCTTTCACCGCCCGCTGTTCCTGATCAATCGTCCATGCGGCCGGTGCAGTTTGCCGTGGAGGTGATGTAGGACCACGAGCCGCTGACGCCGTTGGCATCGGTGGCTTTCAGGCGATAGGTGAAGCTCACGCTTCCGCCGATCGAATAGTACCGATCCGCCGGATAGAAGTCTGGAATCGATCCGATGCTGCGCTGCAGGGTATAGGTATATCCGGGCGTCGAGGTCCAATAGACCTCGCCGGTTGCCTGCTGGCTGGCGCAGCCGTAGCTGATGGCTCCCACTTGGACGAACGGTTGAGCCGGGACAGCTTGGCAGACTTGGCGGACTTGGGTTTCAGTACGCAACAGATTCAGCTGGGCAGTGCAAGATCCAACGCCGGCTTGGCTGATGACTTTTGTCCGTTCCAGCGTTGCATCGAAAAACGCCGTGATCGGCACGTTGCCACGGCTGGTCTGCACAAAGCAGTTGGCTGGGCCGCCGTACCAATACAGCGTGACATTTTCGTTCCGGCACTGCTGGACGTAATCATCGCCGGGCTTCGTTTGCGCAAAGGCAGAAGAAGAAACAAGGACCATCGCCGCCGCAGCGACGAGTTTCAATTCGCGTTTCATTAATATCACTCCCTGTAGGAGCTTTGCACTATATCGAGTGCCGGTTCCATCATTTCCTATCGTTTCCACCAAGTAAACAAACATTAAGCAGTAGTTTTAATCGCGCTCGCGGATGCGATTACCAAACGGCACTGCAATGCGCCACTGTAAAGTCTTGCAGGTGTAAGGATGGGGTTTTCCTCAATTTCTCTGCGAAGGTGATTCTGAGTTGGAACACCTGGGCCTGGCGATATGGCGGCAATGCCTTCCGCCCCAAAACAAAACGAGTGCCACACGCTTCCGCGCGGGCACTCATTTTTTTTGGGGGTCTGGGGATTAGGGGGCGGTCTGAAACTCGACACGGTCAGGCCGTCGGGAGGGAGTTCTGCACCTGGCGGCCGTGTTCTTCGACGGCTGCGATCTCGATGACCGTGAAGTAGCTGGCGACCTCGTGGAGGAGCTCGATGGCGATATCGCGGGGGTTGCCGTTCGTGCGGCTCGTGCTCGCGGAGAAGTCGAGTTCCTGGAAGAACGAGGTCGCGTGCGCGAGGCGGTTGCGCAGATTGGCGATGGCGGTGCGGACGGTGATGTCCTGATCGAGCACGAGCGCATGCTTGTAGAAGCCGCCGTCTGCGCCGACCCCATAGTGATAGGGGTTGCCGGCGGCGACGCTGAGCTGCTCCAGCGTGCGGTCGGAGTTGAGCGCGAGGGGATGGCGGTCGAGGAACGGGACCGAGCGCTCGCCGGGATTGGGGTCCAACTCGATGTGTTCGAGGGCGAGGAATTCCGAGAGCTGGAAATTGCTGTTGGCGACGGATTGGATGAGGCGATTGGAGGGCATGGAAGTCCTTAACTAAATGACAGTTGAGGGACGACCACCTGACCTGTTGAATGCGGAGGGTGGGCGAGATGTCAAAACACGCTCAGTCAACGTGCGACCGTCCTTACGGATAGGTCCATCTCGCCCGAAGATCGGGAAAAGCAAGATGCCAGATTGGCAGTCAACTGAGCGGTGTTTTGAGCACCTGGAGAAATGATGCCCCCCTAGCTCCATCCACACAATTGCTCACACCAGCCGATTTCCCATTAGAGCAAGTCAGCGAAAGACAAGAACCTGCTATAGCTGCCCGGCGCTTGATTTATCAATTAACACGACGAAGCCGTTCAACATTCGCCAGCGCGATCGGATCAAAACGGCGGTAATCCCAATGGGGTATGTCCCGCTCCCTCGTCAATCTCTCAATCCCATCCAGCACCACATTAGGTCGATCGTGACTCAACAAGCCAAGCAATTGATTCTTGGCTGGTGGATTCGTTGCCCTGGAGAAGACCTTAAATGGCCCATGATGGCGCACCGCAAAAACAAGCATTTCAGGAAACCAAAATTCACCTGCCAGTTTCCTATTAAGAAAGCACACAAAATCAGCCTGCATCAAGCTCTCGACGCTCAAAGCTGAACCCTCACAACGCTTCTTAAGCAAATCCGCACGAAGTGATGCCTTCCCAAGCTTCAGTCTTATATTTCTTTGATCCAAGGATTCTGCGTTCTCCCATATCTGACCGAACGACCCTTCTTTCTCGCGCGAGCGATTCAAGCGGAAATCATAGTGATAGCTGGCATGCAGAAGAATCGTCAACTCGTCAATTTTTTCCTCGTCCAATAGCATGGCGACGATGCAAAGAAATATTTCATGAACGAAAAATCGAGCCGCGTCGAATTGAACATCGCTATAAGATGATGCATGCGGAGGTGGTTCATACAGAAGCACCAAACGTTCAAACATACGAATCAGTTTGGGAACCAACTCCACCACGTCCCCGTATTGCATCACCACCCCGAACACGTTGACAAACTCCTGCTTTGCAAGGGCGGAGGATTCGATCAGTTCGACGACTGCTTCATCGAATGGCGGCTCAACGCTTGAAAGCTGCAACGCATTTGTAGACTCAACAAACGCCCGAAGGTATTCGTCAAATGCACCTCGACGGAAATCCTTGCCATTTCTGTACGCGTCAATTACACGACGCGCTAGCGAAGACGTCCCAGGCAGGGCACTCCCGCTAGCCTCCGTGATGTATGAAGGTGCCTTGCCGAGAGTGGGTCGCTGGTCAACCGGCTTGTTATACACCCAGCGGACCAAACGCTCAAACTCTTCCACATAACGATCGCTTTGACTGAGATCAATATAGATGCGCGACTTATAGTAGGTAGGCAGGAACGGATTACCCTGCTCATCCCTCTCCGCAATTACGGCCACAAATTTATCTTGCTTCTGTTCTGCATAAATCTTCGCAGAAATAATTTGAGCTTCCGTACCGACGCCACCTTTCCTGGAATCGGTCTTCTCAGCATATAAGCGATCGCAAACAATAATTACTTTCGTTATCTCTGGGCTAGTGACCATCCGCTCCATAAACGAAATCGTGTCGTGGCCTTCTCGCAGATCCCATTTGTCAAGTTCTACGTGTATTCCACATTCAGTCAGCTGTTTGGCCAGATCCTTTACCCACTGCTCATGATCCTGATTGGACCAACTGTAGGAGATGAATACTTTTCCGTCATAAACCGTCATTCTTAAACCTCCCTAACGATCATCTTGTAGTCCTTAGTTCCTTCAGAACCCAAACGCCAACCTCACCCCACCCCAATGCCTCCCAGCAACGGTGACGGGTGCCGAAGCCTCCTTGAGCAGCACGAAGTTCCCGCCGCCCATATCCCGGCGGTAGGTTTGCAGGAGGAACGGTCGTTGATTCCGGGCTGACGCCAGCCCTGTCCGGTCGTTGAAGATCCGCCGGTAGCGGCTGTTGGCTGTATTCCAAGCCACATCCCCCGCGCGCTGCGGCTGGCAGTACCGCTTGTTATGCGTCGCCACGTACCCGTTGCGGTCCACCGCGATGCAGAACACCACCTTGTCCGAGAGCTTCAGCATCCGCTCCTGGACCTCCGGGAACAGCTGATCCGCGATCTGCGTGAATCTCGTCGTGAACTGCTGCGGGTCGGTCCCCGCGATCGCCTGGTACTGCTCGTCGAAGAGCGCCGAAACGTCGATCCGCTTCTCCTTCACCGCGCGTTCGAGCAAGCCGGTTATCTCCGCCGCCGCCCCCTGCACCGCCTGGATGTACGGCGAGTCCTCGACCTCGACGCCGCTCGACGCGATCTGCTCGATCATCTGCTCCGACAGCCGCAGGAAACGGTCGCTGCACGCGAACGCCGATTCCAGCTTGCGCATCGCCTGCTGGATCTCCACCCCGAGCTCTCCCGAGCGCTCCGCCAACTGCTGCGTCGTCGCCTGGCTTTCCTGCGCCGATTTCGCGATGAGGTCGACATCGACCTCCACATCCGCGAACGCCTGCAGGATCTTGCTCTGACCGGCTCCTCCCGAGCCGTCCGCCCTCAGCTCCCGGCTGAAGGTCTCGATCCGCGCATCCAGCGTCCCCACCGTGCCCATGATGGCCTTCGACGACGCCTCCACCTGCGCCGCCAGGTCCTTCACCGCATCCGCCACCACGCCGAAACCGCGTCCCGCCTCGCCGGCGCGCTTGGCCTCCACCGACGCGTTGAACGCCACCAGCCGCGTCTGCAACGCGATCTTCGTGATCTCGGACGCCGCCCCGGACACCTGCCGCAAGGTCGACACGATCCCGCCCACCTCGTCGCCGACGCCGGACAGCGCCGTGCGCGCGCGCTCCACCGCCTCGCGGGTCTGGTTCGTGGATTGGTTGATGCCGTCCTGGGCGTGCCGCACCTGCTCCAGCTCGGAGCCCAGCGCCTGCATCGCCTGCGCCTGCGAGGTCACGACCTTCTGCGTGTCCTCCAGCAGTCCGCGGACTTCGGCCGCGTCGCGGCCCAGTTTGGATACGCCGCTCGACAGCTCTCGAACGACCTTGGTGGTGTTGCCTTGCAGCGTCGGCTCACGAAAGCCAACCTCGGCTCCCCCCACCGACGCGTCAGGCGCATCCTTCCCGGCGCGCCTGCGCCATGAGTCCCACATCGGACACTCCCCTCATGGTTCTTGGACCACAAGGATTGCGGCCGCGTATGCGGCTCGTTTTACCAGTCGCGCAGCTTCACGCGCAATCGGGCAATCGCTTGACTGTGCAGCTGGCACACCCGCGATTCGGTCACCTTCAGCACCGCAGCGATCTCTTTCAGGTTCATGTCATGTTCGTAGTACATGGACATGACATACGCCTCGCGCTCCGGCAGGTTCTTGATCGCCTCCACCAGCGCCTCGCGCATGCGGTGGTCGCCCAGCATCGCCATCGGATCCGCCGAGTTGTCCCCGACGTGCCGGTCCAGATAGTCGTCGTTGTCCTCGCCTCCGGAGATGTCCTCCAGATAGACCAGCTGCGTCCCGCGCACCTTGCCCAGCATCTCCTGGTACTCGGTCAGCGAGATGCCCATCTCGACGGCGATCTCGGACTCCTGCGGCGGGCGGCCCAGCTTCTGTTCAAGCTTGTGCACCGCGCTCTCGATGGAACGCTGCTGGCGGCGGTTGCCGCGGCTCATCCAGTCGCTGCCGCGCAGTTCATCGAGCATCGCGCCGCGGATGCGCTGCGTCGCGAAGGTCTCGAACTGCACGCCCTGCGCCGTGTCGAAGCGCGACAGCGCGTCCGTCAGGCCGATCAGGCCGACCTGGATCAGGTCGTCCAGTTCGACGTTGGCCGGCAGTTTCGCGATCATCTGATGCGCCAGCCGGCGCACCAGCGGGCTGTACTGGCGGATCAGCGAGTTGTTGTCGAGTTGACCCTTGGCGGTGTACATCGTCTCGTCTCCAATCCGGCGTCAATGCGCAGCGAGGGTCACGCCTTGCGGGGCGCGGCCAGCCTTGGGCTGCCACATCGGCCGCGGACGCAGCGGCATCGCATCCGCAGCGCTGTCCAGCGCCGCTCCGGGCACCGACGCCAGCAGCAGTTCGCGCGCCATGTGACGCATCTCGTGCGTCAACGGCGCCGTCACCGGCTGGCGGGGATCCAAACAGGCCCACTCGCGCAGCACCGCGCCGAGGAAACCGTCGCCGCAGCTCGACAGCTGCTGCGCGATCCGCTCCGCTAGGCGCAGCTGCGGGTTGCAGGCCAACAGCAGGCTGTAGACCATCAGGCCCGCGCGCTGCGTCAGCCACTTCATGCCGGCGTAGGCGTAGGTCACGCTCTGCACGTCAGTGTCGGCCAGCAGCACCGGTCGCACTTCGCGCGACACCAGCACGCGGCTGAGTTCCGCGGCGCTGGCGTGCAGCAGGATGACGTCGGCATACGGCGCCGCGTCGGTCACTGCTTCCAAAAACTGTGCGGCCGAGCCGTTGGCATTGACGTAGCGCATCGGCAGGCCGCGCGCGGCCAGGAAGGACACCTTCGCCGACAGCGGTTCCACGCAGGCCGCGAGGTCCACCGCCGCCAGTTCCGACGCAGCCGAAGCCTGCTCGCCCGCGTCCACGACCAGCGTGTGCAGGCCGAGTTCCCCGAACGCCGCGCACATGCCTTCCAGCAGCGCGCCGCTGCCTACGACGTGCGGGTTGCTCACCACCGGCACCACGCGCACGCGCGCCGTGGCGAACAGACGGCGCAGGCCGTCGGCCTGGTCCTTGGGAGCATTGCTGAAGTCGCGCATTGGGCTGCTCTGTGTCTCTTGCGTGTTCCGCCCCAGCGCCCTGTCCCTCTCGAAAGGAACCGGCCAATGCTGGAGCCGTTACCGGAAGTTTCGCCCCGGGGGCCACCCTCTGACCGGGAATTGAAAGGGGGAAACACCCCGCTTTTCTCTCCCGTCACCCTCACCTCGTGGACCTCTCACACAACGACGTCGAGCCACTCCCCGTCCCAATGGAAAAAGGGGGAAGAGCCCGAGCCCTTCCCCCTTTCTAGAACTTGTGACCGGCTTTGGCAACTCCCGTCCCCGGGAAGCCCCCTCCGATCGAGCGGTCAGCCCTTGATCAATTCATCCCCATCGGCGATGCGGCGCCCGCGCCTCCCGCCATCGTGCCGGCGGTGAAGATCAGGTTGACGTCGGAGGCGTCCACGCGCCAGGCCGACTGGCCGTGGCTGCGCAGCGCGCGCTGCACCAGGGCCTGCGACGACAGGCGATGCCAGTCTTCCGGCACGCGCTGGCCGTTGGTGACGCCCAGCACGCGCAGCTTGTGGCGGATCACGGTGTCCAGCGCCGGGGCCAGCTTCACCGCTTCGTCCAGCTTCGACAGGATGACGCCTTGCGCTTCCGCGCCGCGCCACGCGCCGACCACGTCCTCGATCGTCTCGCCCTGTTGAGCGGCGTTGACGACCAGGATGCGCTTGATGCTCTTGTGCGCCAGCATGTCCAGCAGCTCGGCGGTCCGGCTGTCGCGCTGGGCCGTGCCGGCCGTGTCGATCAGCACCATCTTCTTGGACGACAGCAGGTCCAGCAGGTCTTCCAGCGACGCGCGGTCATGCGCCGTGTGCACCGGCACGCCGAGGATGCGGCCGTAGGCGCGCAGCTGCTCGTGAGCGCCGATCCGGTAGGCGTCCAGCGTGATCAGGCCGAGCTGGCTCGCGCCGTACTTGGTCGCGAAGGCCGCGGCGATCTTGGCCGTCGTCGTCGTCTTGCCGACGCCCGTCGAGCCGATCATCGCGAACACGCCGCCTTGATCTTCCAGCGGCGGTTGCTGCTCGGCCGTCTGCACGTTGCGCGACAGCACGTTGGCGGCCCACGCCTGGGAATCGGCTTCCTCGGTCGTCTGCGCCGGCAGACCTTCGACCAGCTTGCGCACCAGGGCCGGCGAGAAACCGGAATCCAGCAGCTTCTGCGTCAGGCGAGCCTGCGCCGGCTGGCGCTGCAGCTTCTCCATGAAGGCCAGCGCGCCGAAGCGCTCTTCGATCATGCCCTTCATCGCGCGGAGCTCGGTCATCATCTCCTGCTCGCGACGCGAGGACGCCGGCATGTCGTTCAGCGGATGGTTGCCCATCCCGCCGAAGCCGTGGCCGATGCCGCCCAGGTCCTGCATGGCCTGCTGCTGCACGCGGATCTCGTCGCGCAGCACCGGCGGCACAACGCGCGGCGCGGGGGCCGGCGCGGATTCGTAGGCACGCTCGTCGACGCGACGGGCGCCCAGGGTCTGCATCGCGGAACGCGCGCGCTGATCGCGCTGCGCGGCCATCGAGGCGACCGATTCATTCATCTGCGTCTGCGAGTACGCCGGCGCCGGCTCGTCCATCATCGGATCGGGCAGGCCGTTCATCTCGGCCGAACGGCGCTTGAGCATGCGCTCCCGGACATAGTCCTGGAAGGACAGCGTGCTCATCGCCATCGCGTTCACGTCCTCGCCCACCGAGCCGCCGAAGCCAGGCTCGGCGCGCTGCGGGGCCGGCGACGCGGCCAGACGCTGCTTGAGCGCCTGACGCGGTTGCACTTCTTCCCGTTGCTGCTGGCGCTGCGGCTGGGCAGCCGGCTGGCGCGGCGCGGCGGCGCGGGGCGCTGCGGCGGCGGCACGCGGCGTCGAGGCGGCGACGCGCTCGATCTGCGACATGCCTTCCGGCGCCATCGCCAGCACCTCCACCCCTTCGGGGCAGGGCTTGTTCGAGAGCACGACCGCTTCGTCGCCGAAGGCCTGGCGGACCAGGGCCATGGCTTCGCGGGAATTGCGGGCGGTAAAGCGTTTGACGTTCATGCCGTGCCTCCGATGATGGAGCCGATGCGGATCGTGTGCGTTTCAGGAATCTCGCTGTGTCCCAGCACCTTCAGCCGCGGCGCAGCGCGCTTGAGCAGACGGGCCAGGGGAGCGCGAATCAAGTCGGGCACCAGCAGGCAGGCGGGCAAACCGCGATCCTCTTGGGATTGCGCGGTCTGCGCGGCACTTCTTGCAAGCGTGTCGGCCACACCGGGATCCAGCGCCGCGCCGTGAGGCGAGTGCAGGGCCTGCGAGACCAGACGTTCCAGCTCGGGATCGAGGGCGATGACGTCGAGCTCCTTGGCCGGTCCGTAGATCTGCTGCACGATCGCCGGAGCGATGTGGATGCGGATGCGACGGGCCAGCTCGGCGGGATCGGTCGTCTGCGTGGCGTTTTCGGCCAGGCTTTCCACGATGGAACGCATGTCGCGGATGTGCACGCCCTCTTCCAGCAGGAACTGGAGGACTCGTTGCAGGGCGGCGACATTGACCATCTTGGGAATCACGTCTTCGATGAGTTGGGGCGCTTGCTTGGTGAGGTGATCCACCAGCTGCTGGGTTTCCACTCGACCCAACAACCGGGCCGCGTGAACTTGCAGCAAGTGTGAAAGATGAGTGGCCACCACGGTCGCGCAATCAACGACCGTAAAGCCCGCCATTTGCGCCATATCCCGTTGCCGCTCCTCGACCCAGACCGCCGGGAGTCCGAAGGCCGGGTCCGTGGTGGGCGTCCCGATCAGCTTCTGCGTCGCGTGACCGGGGTTGATCGCCAGCCACATGCCCGGATAGGCCTCCGCCTCGCCGATCACCGCGCCGCGCAGCGTCACGCGGTACTGGCTGGGGCGCAGCTCCAGGTTGTCCCGGATGTGCACCGACGGGGGCAGGAAACCGATGTCCTGCGCAAACTTGCGGCGTACGCCCTTGATGCGGCTCAGCAGGTCGCCTTCGCGGGTCTTGTCGACCAGCGTGATCAGGCGGTAGCCGACTTCCAGGCCCAGCGTGTCCACGGCGACGACGTCGTCCCAGGAGGCTTCGGCATCCGGGTTCGGCGCGCCCGGCACGGGGGCGGCGGTCTTGCTGCGGGCCTCGGCGGCCTTGGTGGCCTGTTCCTTGGTGCGCAGCCAGTACGCCAGGTAGCCCAAGGCGCCGGCGATGATCATGAACACCAGGTGCGGCATGCCCGGGATCAGGCCCAGGATGAACACCACGCCCGCGGTGATGGCGACAGCCTTGATCGAGCCGAACACCTGCGAGCCGATCATCTGGCCGACGTCCTTGTCCTTGCCGACGCGCGACACGACCAGGGCGGAGGAGACGGAGATCAGCAGCGCGGGGATCTGCGCCACCAGCGCGTCGCCGACGGCCAGCAGGATGTAGCTGTCGGCGGCCTGGCCGGCGGACAGCCCGTGCTGGACCACGCCGATGACGAAGCCGCCGACGATGTTGATGAAGAGGATCAGGATGCCGGCGATCGCGTCGCCGCGGACGAACTTCGAGGCACCGTCCATGGAGCCGAAGAAGTCCGCTTCGTCGCCCAGTTCCGCGCGGCGGCGCTTGGCTTCCTTCTCGTCGATCAGGCCGGCGGACAGGTCGGCGTCGATCGCCATCTGCTTGCCGGGCATGGCGTCCAGGGTGAAACGCGCGCCGACTTCGGCGATCCGCTCGGCACCCTTGGTGACCACGATGAAGTTGATGACCACCAGGATCGCGAACACGATCAGGCCGACGGCGAAGTTGCCGCCGATCAGGAAGTGGCCGAAAGATTCGATGACCTTGCCGGCGGCGCCGGCGCCGGTGTGGCCTTCCAGCAGCACCACGCGGGTGGATGCGACGTTCAGCGACAGGCGCAGCAGCGTCGTGATCAGCAGGACGGTCGGGAAGGCCGCGAAGTCCAGCGGCCGGATCATCTGCGAGGCCACCAGCATCACCATGATGGACATGGCGATGTTGAAGGTGAAGAACAGGTCGAGCGCGAAGGCCGGCAGCGGCAGCACCATCATCGACAGGATGATCATGATGGCGATCGGCGCCCCGAGCGCCTGCACGATGGCGGCGCGGGGTCCGAGGAGGTTCTGCAAACGGGCCATCAGCTCGTTCATCGGTGCTGCCTTCAACCTGTTGGATGCCGGAGGGGGATTCACTCGCCCGACACTGCCGTCGAGCCCCGCCATTGTTCGGCGGGAGCCAGTTTTCCTTTAGCTGGATAAGGGGGGGAATCTCCCCCGAAATCGCGCCCACCTTGCCCGAGGGGCCCGGGCCGGTGCCCCCTTGGAGCGAATTCCGAGCGGCGAGGAGGAGATTGAGCGGAAAGGGGGCACCGGCCCGGGCCCCTCTCGCTCGGTCTATCGAACGGCCGAGATCAGGCGGGGTTGCCTTCCGGGAACTGGTCGTCCAGTTCCTCTTCCGGCGGCGTCCAGCCCGGCTTCTTGTGCGGGTCGAGCTCGTCCGGCACCGGCGGGTTCGGCACGGCTTGCGGCGAGGCGCCCTGCCCCTTCAGCGCGGCCTTCAGCTGGTACACGTACGCGAGCACCTGCGCCACGGCGCCGAAGAGCGCGCCGGGGATCTCGCGGTCCAGTTCGGCGTGGGCGTACAGGGCACGGGCCAGCGCCGGCGCCTGCAGCACCGGCACCTTGTTTTCCTTGGCGATGTCGCGGATCTTGAACGCCAGCAGGTCCAGGCCCTTGGCCACCACGCGGGGCGCGCCGAACTTGGTCTCGTCGTAGGCGATCGCGACCGCATAGTGGGTCGGGTTCATCACGACCAGGTCCGCCTTCGGCACCGCCTGCAGCATCCGGCGCTTCACCAGCTCCCGGGCCTTGGCGCGCATCTTGTGCTTCATCTCGAGGTTGCCTTCGGCTTCCTTCATCTCGTTCTTGGCTTCCTCGCGGGACATCTTCAGGCGCTTGAGGTACTGGAAGCGCTGCAGCGGCACGTCGATGACGGCGAACAGCGCCAGGCACAGGCCCAGCATCATCAGCCCGCCCATCAGTTGCTTGCCCGCGAAGGCCAGCGCCGACGGCAGCGGCACCGACATGATCCCGATGAATCCGGCGATGCGGTCCTTCATCGCCATCGCGCCGACGACGCCCAGCACCAGCGACAGCAACACGGCCTTCAGGGCCGTGGTCAGGTTCTGCATCTGGAACAGCTTGCCGATGCCGGTGATCGGATTGAGGTTGGAGAACTTCGGCGCCAGCGGCTTCATCGTGAAGTTCCAGCCGCCCGAGGCGATGTGCGCCACGATCGCAGCCAGCGTCAGGATGATCAACGCCGGCAGGCCCAGCATGAAACCCTGCCAGGTCAGCGTCGACAGGCGCTCGGTCATCATGCCGGCGGTGCGCAGCTGTTCGGCATCGAAATGCAGCGCGCCTTCCAGCATGCGCTGCAGCGTCTCGACGGCGTACGGCGTCGAGCTAGCGAACAAGGCGCCGCCCGTGGCCATCACCGCGAAATGCGGCAGGTCCCGGGAGCGCGGCAGTTGACCCTCCTTGCGCGATCTTTCGATCTTTTTCTGCGAGGCGGGTAAGTTGCGGTCTTGTGCGTCTTGATCGGCCATGGGTGGTCACGGCCCTATGCCGTGGCCCCGCCATTGTTCGGCCGGAGGGGGTTTCGCTTTAGCCGGATAAGGCCTGGAAATCAGCCCGAGTTCAGTTCCTGAACCCAGAAAGCAGAAACCCGCGCCTGGGCGCGGGTTTCGTTGCGGCGAGGCCGGCTTCGGAAGATCAGAAGCCCAGCGAGGCCAGCAGATCGTCCACTTCGGACTGGTTGGCCACCACGTCGGCGCGGCCTTCCGGATTCACGACCGGACCTTGCAGGATGCTCGGATCGACCTTCTCGCGCTGCTCCGGCGGGACCACCGAGACCAGCAGCTTCACCAGCGAATCTTCCAGGTCGTTGGCCAGCGTCACGACCTTGGCGACCACCTGGCCGGTCAGGTCATGGAAGTCCTGCGACAGCATGATGTCGGTCAGGTGGGTGTCGATCTTCGACGTGGAGGACTCGACCTCCTTGACGAAGTTCAGCACCGCGCCCGAGGCCACCGCGCGGACCGGGTCCGCGGTGATCGCCTGGGCCATCGCGTTGGCGGCCTCGGTGATCTTGGCGTGCTCGGCCTTGGCCTGGTCGACCGAGTTCAGCACCTTGTTGGCGGCGTCGGCGGTCTTGTTGGCGATGTACGTCAGGCGGCTGCGCGCGTCGGGCAGTCCGTCGGTCGCGACCTGCAGCTTGGGCATCACGCCCAGCTGCTGCATCGTGTCGTGCAGCACGCGCGTGATCGTGCCGATCTGTTGGAACACCTCGGGCGAGACCGTCAGCGGCTCGTTGGATTGCGAGGTCAGTTTGGCCAGCTCTTCCATCTGCATGGTGGGACTCCCAGCGTCAGGCCGCAGCGGCCAGCTTCTGCATGATCTTCAGGACCTTTTCCTCCAGCGTGGCCTTCGTGAATGGCTTCACGATGTAGCCCGCCGCACCGCTTTGCGCGGCCAGGACGATGTCTTCCTTGCGGGCTTCCGCCGTCACCATCAGCACCGGCAGGTGCTTCAGCGTGGCGTCTTCCTTGATGGCCTTGAGCAGCTCGAAGCCGTTCATGTTGGGCATGTTGATGTCGCTGACGACGAAATCGTATTTCGCCTGTTTCAGCATGCTCAGCGCCTCTACGCCATCTTCCGCCTCTTCGGCGTTGTTGTAGCCGATCTCCTTCAGCAGACCGCGCACGATCCGGCGCATGGTCGAGAAGTCGTCGACGATCAAGAATTTCATGTCAGTGCTCATGGCGTTCCTCTGAGGGGACTGGAGGGCTGTGTTCGATTCGGAACGTTATCGGCTCGCGGACGCGGAACTTGAGGCCTGCGGCGCGCTGGCCGCGGGGTCTGAAGCGTCCTCGTCCTCATCGGGCAGGTTCTTCAGCACCGCATCTTCGGCATCGCGATTCATCACGATGATGCTGATGCGGCGATTGACTTGGGCCTTGGGGTCTTTCGTGTCGAGCAACTTGCTCGACGCCAACCCCTGCACGCGAAGGACCCGGGCATCCGGCAAACCGCCCGCCACCAGCTCGCGCCGCGAGGCATTGGCCCGGTCCGCCGACAGTTCCCAGTTGCTGTATCCGCGCTCGCCCGCAGAAAACGGCTGTGAATCCGTATGTCCTTCCAGCGTGAGCCGGTTGGGCACCTCGGTCAACACATTGCCGAGTTCCTGCAGCAACTCGCGCATATACGGTTTCACCACCGCGCTGCCGCTGTCAAACATCGGACGATTATTCTCGTCCACGATTTGAATCCGCAAGCCCTCGCGTGTCATATCGAGTCGGATTTGTCCACCTAATGCCGCAATTTTGGGGTTCTCGGCGATGATTTTTTCGACCTTGTCCTTCAATTGCTGCAGGCGGACGCGTTCCGCCCGGCGCTGCTCTTCCTTGAGGGCCTTCAGGTTGATGGTTTTCCGAGGGGATTCGACGTCGCCGGCCTTGACCTGGCCGGTCTGGCGCGTCAGGTCCTGACCGCCGCCCTTGATGATGTGCGACGCGTCGCCCGAACCCGATCCGCCGAACATCGCCACCTTCAGCGGCGAGGCGAAATAGTCCGCGATGCCCTTCTTGTCGCCTTCGGTCGTCGAGCCGAGCAGCCACATCAGCAGGAAGAAGGCCATCATCGCCGTCACGAAGTCGGCGTACGCGATCTTCCACGCGCCGCCGTGGGCGGCATGGCCGCCCTTCTTGACGCGCTTGATGATGATGGGCTGGAGCTTCTTGGCGTCACCGGCCATGGTGATTCACTCCGTTCACTTCTTCTTCACGTGGCCTTCGAGCTCGGCGAAGGTCGGGCGTTCGGTCGAGTACAGCACCTTGCGGCCGAATTCGATCGCCACCTGCGGCGCGTAGCCCTGCATCGAGGCCAGCAGCGTGGTCTTGATGCATTGGAGCTCCTTGCCGGCCTCGTCGACCTTGGCTTCCAACGCGCCGGCCAGCGGCTCGGCGAAGGCGTAGGCCAGCAGGATGCCGAGGAAGGTACCCACCAGCGCCGAGCCGATCATCCCGCCCAGCACCGCCGGCGGCTGACCGACCGAGCCCATGGTGTTCACCACGCCCAGCACCGCGGCCACGATGCCGAAGGCCGGCAGGCCGCCCGCCAGTCGCTGCAGCGCGATCACGGCGAGGAAGGCCTCGTGGTGGTGGGTGTCGATCTCGGCGTCCATCAGGGACTCGATCTCGTGCGCATTCAGGTTGCCCGAGACCATCATCCGCAGGTAGTCGGTGATGAACTCGGTGACGTGGTGGTCGTTGCCCACCGTCGGATATTTCTGGAACAGCGGCGAGCTGTGGGGGTCCTCGACGTCCTTTTCGATGGACATCAGGCCTTCCTTGCGCGCCTTCTGCAGGATGTCGTACAGCAGCGCCAGCAGCTCCATGTAGCGCGCCTTGGTGTACTTGCTGCCCTTGAAGCAGTCGCCCAGGCCCTTCATGGTGGCCTTCATGACCTTGGGCGGGTTCGTGGCAAGCATGCCGCCGATCGCCGCGCCGAAGATGGTGGTCATCTCGAACGGCAGTGCGTGCAGCACCACGCTGATGTTGCCTCCGTGCGCGATGAACACGCCGAAGATGCAGGCCAGGGCCAGCAGCCAACCGATGATGACAAACATGAAATGGGTTCCTCAGGCCTTGAGTTCGCGCACCCGGTAGACATACAGCTGATGCCGGGTGCCGGTGTCCAGTTGCGCGAAGACGGGTTGTCCCGGCAGCGGAAAATCCAGACTAACCAGCCAACTGCCCGGTCGCATCTCGCTGCGCGCCTTGTCCAGCGCGCGCGGCATCGACTCGGGCCGCTGGAACAGGTAGACCAGGTCCGTCTCGCGCCACGACTGGGCCCACAGGTCGCCCCGGGCGATCTCGGCCCAGGGGCAGCGCAGGCGGGCCAGCAGCCACAGGAAGCCACTGTATTCAATGCCTGAGAAGCGCACGCCCGGATAAGCGCGGCGAAGGGCCACCAATCCGTCGCCTAGACCGCAGCCGGCGTCGAGTACGCGGGCGCTGTCGTGCAGCTTCACACGCTCGGGGAGCGCGCGCAGCGCGTCGTGGGGAGTCGGGAACAGCGGGGCGTCGCTCCAACCGCGGCGGGGATAGGCCAGCACCAGCACGGCCAGCGGAATCAGCCAGATCCAGGCCGGCAGGTCGGTGCCGGTGAACAGCAGGGCCATCGGGAATCCGGCGGCCACGATCATGCGGCGCCAAGTCTGGCGGTGGAGTCCGGCCAGGATCAGCCCGAGGCCCGAGGCGACGATCGCCGCCGGCCAGTCGGGTCCGAAAACGCGCCAGACGGCGAAACAGGCGCCCCAGCTCAGCAGTGCCAGCGTCGGCCAGCGCAGCGCGGAGGGAGCGTCTCCCGAAGCGGTGTGAGGGAGTCGGGCGGCCATGACGGCGCCCTCAATGCATCTGGATGCCGCCGGCCGCCTTGCCCTTGCCGGCGCGCGCCGGAGGGTTGCACAGGCCGCAGACGTAGTGCTTGGCGACCTCGTGCGGGTGGGTCACGAAGTGGCCCCCGCACTTGCTGCACTTGGTCATCGTCAGCATGCCGTTGTCCACGAACTTCACCAGGCGCCATGCGCGGGTCACCGACAGCAGTTGCTCCAGGTTCTGAGCGGCGGTCTGTTCCTGGTACAGCTGGTAGGCCTTGATGACGACGTCGATCTCGTCCATCTCGGCGACCTTGTTCAGGTATTCGTGGATGTTGAGGAACAGGCTGGCGTGGATGTTGGGCTGCCAGGTCATGAACCAGTCCGTCGAGAACGGCAGTTGGCCCTTGCTGGGGCTCTTGCCCGAGACTTCCTTGTACAGGCGCAGCAGACGCTCGTAGCTCAGGTCCGTTTCCGACTCCAGCACCTGCAGGCGGGCGCCCAGGTGGATCAGCGTCACGGCGCGATCGATCTGCTTGGCTTCGGTCAGGATGGACTTGGTGCGCATGTCGGTGTCTCCGGCTCGGTTCAGCGTCGATTCAGCTTCAGTTGACGCAAGGGGCGTCGATAGAACTCAGGCGGCTTCCTGATGGCGGCCGGCCATCAGGATGGAGGCATGCAGGCGGGACACGCTTTCGTTGGCGGCCGGCTTGCCGTGCGAGGTCAGCAGGCCCCACACCAGGTCGTCGTCCATGCGGAAGCGGCACAGCAGCGTGTTGCCGGAAGCCATCTTCAGCATCTGGGCGGCGCTCAGCGTGGTCAGCAGCGTCGCGGTTTCTTCCGAGATGCCCAGACGATACAGCGCCTGCTCGCGATCGGCACGGATCAGGCTCTGCGCCAGCATCAGGTACGACAGGTTGGCTTCGCGGATCTCGGCGAGGATTTGGTCGGCGTTCATCGTTCGGCTCCTGGGGGTGTTGGGTGCTGATGTCGTTTCGTTTCAGCGTGAGACGAACTGTAGAGATCCCGACACGCAAGCAACATCAGGTCGCTTCCATCTCCAGGTTAGGGAGCGCGCCGACGCGCTTGTCAGCCTAATTCCTACAAGATGCCAGATCAGCGCCATCCCGGCGCTGCTTTTTGAGGGATCACCGCGCCTCGCGCAGGGCCCTCGCCTCCTCGTGACGCCCGGTGGCGTCCAGCACCAGCGCCAGGTTGTGGGCGGCCAGATGGCTCCCGCGCCCCTCGACGGCGCCCGGTTGCTCCGGTCGCTCGCCGATCTCAAGGCAACGACGCCAGGCGTCCTCGATCATCGGAATCAAGGCGTCCGCCTGCTGCGGCTCATCCGCCGCCCAATCCAGCAGGAGATCGCCCAGCGCAAAAAAGAAGTCCGGCGAGTCCGCACATCTTTGCAATTGCGTTTCGGCGAAGACCATGCCTTCGGCATGGCGCTTGAGCGACTTGAACCCGAAGAGCCGTCTCGCGACGAGGTCGTTCCACCATGCGGGCGTCAGGGGCAACGAGGTCAAGCGATCGGAAGCATTCGCGAACGCTGCTTCGGCATCGGCGAAGCGGTCATAGACCGAGAAATCCTTGCCAAGCTGGTACCAGAGATACGGATTGGCAGGATCGTCATCGATGGCGGCGCGCAGCAATTGCTCGTTGCGCCCCTGCTTCACGTGAAGCCGCTCCGGCAGGTAGCCGTCGTGGCCGACCTGGACATCGAGCGCCCGAAGGGGCAAGTCGTGGACAGGCTGTTCGTGAATGCGCCCGGCATAGCGTACGCGTCCCGGCAACACGCGGCTGAGGCGCGATTGCGCGGTGCCGCCGTCGAAGTGGTCCTGGAGTGCGATCGTGCCGACGAAGTCTGGCGAGGTCGTCCGCAATGCTGTGAGCGCTGCGCCGCTGCCTTCCCCGATCAGCCATTCATCGGCGTCGAGCACGACGTGCCAATCGGCGGCGGCGGTGTCGAGCGCGGCATTGCGCGCAGCGGCGAAATCGTCGATCCAGGGAAAGTGGGCGATCCGGGCGCCCGCGGCTTCTGACAGATGGACGGTGTCGTCGGTAGAACCGGTGTCCATCACCAGCATGTCGTCCACGAAAGGACGAACGCTGGTCAACAACCGGGTGATCGTCGCCGCCTCATTGCGGGCGATGACGACCAGACAGCTGCGCCAGCGTGTGAGCATTCGACAGGCGTGTCCCGGGAGCGATGCGCTCAGTGCATCTGGATGCCGCCGGCGGCCTTGCCCTTGCCGGCGCGCGCCGGAGGGTTGCACAGGCCGCAGACGTAGTGCTTGGCGACCTCGTGCGGGTGGGTCACGAAGTGGCCGCCACACTTGCTGCACTTGGTCATCGTCAGCATGCCGTTGTCGACGAACTTCACCAGGCGCCATGCCCGGGTCACCGACAGCAGCTGCTCCAGGTTCTGAGCGGCGGTCTGTTCCTGGTACAGCTGGTAGGCCTTGATCACGACGTCGATCTCGTCCATCTCGGCGACCTTGTTCAAGTACTCGTGGATGTTGAGGAACAGGCTGGCATGGATATTCGGCTGCCAGGTCATGAACCAGTCCGTCGAGAACGGCAGTTGGCCCTTGCTGGGGCTCTTGCCCGAGACTTCCTTGTACAGGCGCAGCAAACGCTCGTAGCTCAGGTCGGTTTCCGATTCCAGCACTTGCAGGCGCGCGCCCAGCTTGATCAGCGTCACGGCGCGATCGATCTGCTTGGCTTCGGTCAGGATGGACTTGGTGCGCATGGGGTGCTCCGGTTGTTTTCGGATGTTCTCGGGCGGCAATTTCTCTGCCTGGGGCAGTTGCCTGGATCTACTGGCTCAGGCCGCGGCTTCCTGGTGACGGCCGGCCATCAGGATGGAGGCATGCAGGCGCGACACGCTGTCGTTGGCGGCCGGCTTGCCGTGCGAGGTCAGCAGGCCCCACACCAGGTCGTCGTCCATGCGGAAGCGGCACAGCAGCGTGTTGCCGGAGGCCATCTTCATCATCTGAGCCGGGCTCAGCGTGTTCAGCAGCGTCGCGGTCTCTTCCGAGATGCCCAGGCGATACAGCGCTTGTTCGCGGTCGGCACGGATCAGGCTCTGGGCCAGCATCAGGTACGACAGGTTGGCTTCGCGGATCTCGGCAAGGATCTGGTCGCTGTTCATCTGGTGGCTCCTGGTGGGTTGCGTTGCTGCGATGGAATGAATTCTGAAGAAACACTCGTTCACGCAACATCAGGTGGACGCCAGATACAGGCTAGGGAGCGGGACGACCTCCTTGTCAGCCTGATTCCTACACGCTGACAGGCTCCAATGAGAAAACCGCCGGACGAGGCCCGTGGTTGCGGGCTAGTCGGCGGTTTTTCAGGGAGACAGCCTGTCAGGCCGTCTCGTGGTCGGCGGATCGCCGATCAATCAGGCGGCTTGCAGGCGCAGCAATTCGGTGTCGACGATCACCATCAGTTCCGGCGAATCGCGACGCAGCATTTCGAGCGCCTGGCCTTGATTGAGGGTAGTCAGCACTTCGATCGCGGCCTTCACCTCGCCCAGACCCGACAACGCGAAGCCCAAGGTATAGAGGGACGGCGCGTGTTGCGGCGACAGCTCGACCGCGCGATGCGCATACAGCGCGGCGTCGCTCAGCTGGCCCGCGGCCAGCAGAAGCGCGCCGACGTCGGACAGCAGGTCCACGCTCATCGGCGCCATTTCCAGCGCGTTGTAGAGCAGCGCGACGCCGTCGCCGATGCGACCTTGCGCGGCCTGCGCATAGGCGGCGTTGCGCGCCTGGGCCAGCAGGAGGCGGGCCTCGCTGGATCCCGGGCGGATCGTGCTGTGGAATTGTTGCTCGATCGACGCGTCGATCATCGACACGGCGGACCGTGCCTCGGTTTGCGCTTGCAGTGGCATAGACCTCTCCATGGTCGTTGGGACTCGTCGATCGAGTCCGGTCTCTGGCCGAGACCGGTCCCGGCGAAGGTGGCGGAAGCGGCGATTCCGCGTGTCGGCATCGCCAGGAGTCACTTTAGGGTGAGCCCCCCGTGATCGAGCACACGAAAAGCGCCGGCATTCCCCCTCAATCCCGGCGCGTTCAGGCCGTAGATACCCCCATGTCCGTCGCCAGACCGACACCTGGGCACCAGTCCGGGTCGAAGTCAAACGACAAACAACGCGTTGCAAGACCTGCTTATCAACAGATCACAAGTCTTGACAAATTGCCCTCAAGTTCTATGTCGAGGGTCCCGATAACCAACTCAACGGGGCTGCTGAACGCAGCGACAAGCCAGCAAAGACAAGCAGTCTTGCTAGCAGGTCGAAGCAGGCAGGCGGCACGTGGTCCGGTTAGAAGGCCTGACGTTCTTGGCTTCCGATGAGGGGTGGGACGGCAACGGTTGACTAGCGTCGGACTGGGACCGAACCGGGAAATGGCCCGGGCGGTTCAGCAGGAGCATCCGAGATCCTCGGCCGGTTCGCCTCACGGCGGGTCGGAGGATCGGAGGACTCAGGCGCTCATGTGTGGTTCGGCGCTTTTGCCGGTATTTACGTATAGCTGTTAGGAGCAATCATGGCCCAAGTCATCAACACCAACCTGCTGTCGCTCAACGCCCAGCGCAACACCTCGACCAGCCAGAGCTCGCTGGCAGTCTCCATGCAGCGCCTGTCCTCGGGTCTGCGTGTCAACTCGGCCAAGGACGACGCCGCCGGCCTGGCGATCGCCGACCGCATGAACTCGCAAGTGCGCGGCATGAACGTCGCCCAGCGCAACGCCAACGACGGCATCTCCCTGGCGCAGACCGCTGAAGGCGCGCTGTCCAAGGTCGGTGACTCGCTGCAGCGTATGCGTGAACTGGCGGTGCAGGCTCGCAATGCCACGAACACGACGACCGACCTGGATTCCATCGGTCAGGAATATGCGCAGCTGGGCTCTGAAATCCAGCGCGTCCTGGGCGGCACGACCTTCAACGGCCGCGCCATCCTGGCGGATGCCGCCGGCACGCAGACCTTCCAGATCGGTGCCAACACGACGGCCAACGACTCGGTGGACGTGGTCACGACCAACATGACCACCGACACGACCATCACCGGCGTGACGGGCGGCTCGATCACCAACGCCTCGTCGACTTCCGACCTGGCCACGGTCATCGACAACATCGATTCGGCGATCAAGACGGTCTCCGGCGAGCGTTCCAAGCTGGGTGCTTCGCAGAACCGTTTCGACGCGATCGTCTCCAACCTGCAGATCTCGGTCGAGAACCAGACCGCGGCCCGCAGCCGGATCATGGACGCCGACTTCGCCTCGGAAACCGCCAACCTGAGCCGTGCGCAGATCCTGCAACAGGCCGGCAACGCGATGATCGCGCAGGCCAACCAGGCTCCCCAGCAAGTGCTGGCCCTGCTGCGCTAATAGAAGGAAGGTCACCGCCGACGCCAAGGCGTCCGTGGTGCCAGGGCCTTCGAAGGGGACGTGGTCCCCTTCTCTTTCCCCATCGACCTGCGACGCCGCAGGGCTGGTGGTGAAAGAGAAGTCAACGAGCGAGGGTGGGGCCGGAATGGGGCTTGGGGTTCGCGGACGCGAGGCCCCATGCCCCGTGGAGAGCCCGCGCCAGGCCTCACGGGGTCGATCTCCCGATCGGCGCCCCGCCCGCCATCAGAGCGGCTCTAGAACGGCTTCAAAGCAGGTTCAAGGCGGCGCGCAGCAAATGCCCGCCCCGTGGCTCCCCGCCACTTCGTCACGCCCGACATGGGGCGTTACAAGCTTTCTTTTCAAGAAGGCCTCAAGTCCATTCCTGCGCGTCCCGATAACTGCATCAACGGGTCCGCAATTCAACAGCAAGGGCCACGTGGTCCGGCTCAGTCGGACGATTATTCAACCGTCCGCCGAGACCGCAGAAGGTCTTTGAAATTTAAAGGAATGGATCATGGCTCAGATCATCAACACCAACCTGCAATCGCTCAACGCCCAGCGTAACCTGTCGTCTTCGCAGTCTTCGCTGTCGGTGTCGATGCAGCGCCTGTCCTCGGGTCTGCGCGTCAACTCCGCCAAGGATGATGCGGCCGGCCTGGCGATCGCCGAGCGCATGAACGCTCAAGTGCGCGGCATGAACGTCGCCGTGCGCAACGCCAACGACGGCATCTCCCTGGCGCAGACCGCTGAAGGCGCGCTGTCCAAGGTCGGCGACTCGCTGCAGCGCATGCGTGAACTGGCGGTCCAGGCCCGCAACGCGACCAACACGACGTCCGACCTGGACTCGATCGGCAAGGAATACGCCCAGCTGGGTCAGGAAATCGGCCGCGTCATCGGCGGCACGACCTTCAACGGCAAGTCCATCCTGGGTGACGACGCCGGCACGCAGACCTTCCAGATCGGCGCCAACACCAGCGCCAACGACACGGTCGACGTGGTCACCAACAACATGACCAACGACGCGACGATCACCGCCGTCACCGGCGGCGTGATCGACAACGCATCGACCCCGGACGCGCTCAAGACCGTGATCGACAACATCGATGCGGCCATCACCACGGTCAGCGGTCAGCGCGCCGTCCTGGGTGCCTCGCAGAACCGTTTCGACGCGATCATCTCCAACCTGCAGGTGTCGGTGGAAAACCAGACCGCCGCCCGCAGCCGCATCATGGATGCCGACTTCGCCGCGGAAACCGCCAACCTGAGCCGCGCGCAGATCCTGCAGCAGGCCGGCAACACGATGGTGGCGCAGGCCAACCAGCTGCCGCAACAGGTGCTGTCGCTGCTGCGCAGCTGATCTTCAAGGGTTGACTCCTCAAGCACCGGCCTTCGCGGCCGGGCCTCCAAAGGCTCCGCATCGCCCCCACGGGATCGATGCGGGGCCTTCTTTTATTGGCTTGCTAATGGCGGGTTTTCCGCCCGTTAATCGGCCAATCGGCGTTGAAGCACGTTTCGCACAATGGGAACCATCGAGCAGGTAGTACCGCTCGACCACCGGTCCAACCGGCAGATCCAAACAATGACTGCGATGGCGCAGCGAGGATCCGCAGGTGCGGTCGGGAACCGACCCACCTAACCGGGATCGCAGCCAGGACAGGATCTCCGCAGGAGTGCATCAATGCCACAGACCATCAACACCAATATTGCCTCGCTGAACGCGCAACGCAATCTGAACTCGTCGCAGTCGTCGCTGGCGACGTCGATGCAGCGCCTGTCGTCGGGCCTGCGGGTGAACTCCGCGAAGGACGACGCCGCCGGCCTGGCGATCGCCGAACGCATGAACTCGCAAGCGCGTGGCATGACGGTCGCGATGCGCAACGCCAACGACGGCATCTCGCTGTCGCAGACCGCTGAAGGCGCGCTCGGCAAGGTCGCCGATTCGCTGCAGCGGATGCGCGAACTGGCGATCCAGGCCCGCAACGCGACCAACGCGGACAGCGACAAGGATTCGCTGGACAAGGAATTCGGCGAGCTGGCCAAGGAAATCCAGCGCGTCGTCGGCGGCACCACCTTCAACGGGAAGTACATCCTGGGTGCCGATGCCGCGACGCCGCAGACCTTCCAGGTCGGCCCGAACACCTCGGCCAACGACGAGATCACCGTCACCACGCCCGACATGACCCGGGACGCCTCCATCGTTGCCGTTGCCGGCGAAGACATCAACGGCACCAACCGCGGCTCGATCAATCACGAGGCGGATGCGGGAGCGATCGCCGCGGTGGTCGCCAACATCGACGCAGCGCTCGACACCGTCAACAGCCAGCGTGCGACGCTGGGTGCGACGCAGAACCGATTCGACGCGGTGATCTCCAACCTGCAGGTGGCCTATGAGAACCAGACCGCCGCCCGCAGTCGGATCATGGACGCCGACTTCGCGGTCGAAACGTCCAACCTGAGCCGCGCGCAGATCCTGCAACAAGCCGGCAACGCGATGGTCGCGCAAGCGAACCAGCTGCCGCAGCAGGTGCTGTCGCTGCTCAAGGGCTGATAGAAAAACGCAATCAATCCCCGGGGTCACCGTCCTAAAGTCGGTGCCACGGGCGCCGATAAGCAGGACAGGGCCTCACGCGACACACGCGGGGCCCTGTCGCGCTTGGGACTTCCACGAGGGGAGCCGGGCCACGGTGGTCAGGGTCACAGGGAGCAAGAACGATGGCATCCATTACTTCCGCCGGTCTGGGCAGCGGCCTGGACGTCGAGAGCATCGTCACGAAGCTGGTCTCGCTCGAGAAACAGCCGATCACCGATCTTCAGACGCGCACCGACACGATCAAGACGCAGATCTCCGAATACGGGAAGATCAAGAGCGCCTTCAGCACGATGCGCGACGCGGCGGCCAAGCTGGCCAATCCGTCGACCTGGGCGGCGCTGACCGCCACGTCCTCCGACACCTCGATGGCCACGGTCATCGCCGGCGCGGGTTCGGGCGCGGGTTCGTACGCGCTCAGCGTGACCAACCTGGCCTCGCCGCAGTCGCTGTCCAGCAAGGCCTTCGCGACGAACTCGACCGTCGGCTCGGGGTCGATGACCATCGAACTGGGCCAGTGGAGTTCGGACAACACGACCTTCACCGGCAAGAACGGCGCGACGCCGGTGAGCGTCTCCATCTCGTCCACCGACACGCTGTCCAGCATCCGCGACAAGATCAACGGCTCGGGCGCGGGCGTGCTCGCCTCGGTGGTGACCGACGCCAGCGGACAGCGCCTGGTGATCCGCTCCAAGGACACCGGCGAGGCCAACGGCTTCCGCATCACCACCGCCGATGACGACGGCAACGGCTCGGACGCCAGCGGCCTGTCCGCGCTGGCCTATGATCCGACGTCCTCGATCAAGTCGATGACACAGAACACGGCGGCCATGAACGCCAACCTGACGGTCAACGGCCTGGCGATCAGTTCCGCGTCGAACAACATCGAAGGCGCCGTCGACGGCCTGACGATCAACCTGCTCAAGGGCGGCACCAAGGATCCCGCGGACGCCACCGGCAAGACGATCATTCCCGCGCAGTCGACCATCACCGTCGGCCAGGACAAGGACAGCGTCAAGAAGGCGATCAACGACTTCGTCACGTCGTACAACAGCCTGATGACGCTGATGCGCAACGACACCAAGTACGACGACACCAACAAGACCGCCGGCGCGCTCCAGGGCGACAGCACCGCGGTCGGTCTCCAGAGCCAGTTGCGCAACATCACCGCGTCGGGCAGCACCCTGGGCGGCCAGTACGGTCGACTGTCGGACATCGGCATCGACATCGGCTCGGACGGCACGATGAAGGTCAACGACACCAAGCTGACCAGCGCGCTGGGCAGCATGGGCGATCTGAAGAACCTGTTCATGGGCGTGGACAGCAATGACCCGAACAACAACGGCATGGCCACGCGCTGGCGCTCCTTCGCCGACCAGGTGACCGGCTTCGACGGCTCGATCACCACCCGCACCACCGGCCTGCAGTCGCGGGTGACGGCCAACGGCAAGCGCGTCGACGAACTCAACGACCGCGCCGACGCCTACGAGAAGCGCCTGCGCGCCCAGTACACGGCGCTGGACACGCAGATGGCCAAGCTCAACGACATGCAGAGCTACGTCAGCAAGATCACCAGCATGCTCAGCAGCAGCTGACGCGACGCGCGCGGTCGAGGACGGAACAAGCCCGTCGTCGCCGCCCTTCTCCGGCGCTTCGAAAAGAGCGCCGACAAGCCTCCTCACGGAGGCTTTCCTTTTTCTTCACGCGAGCAAAATTTCGAGACAAATTCGACACGGGGGAGGCTCAAGTTGGGTAGCCGGGGGCCGAAAACTGATTCAAGCACTTCAGCACACCGCAGCAACAAATCATGTACGGCAACTCCTCCCCCTTCGCCTCCCACGGTCAGCGCGCCAGCAGCATGTACAACCGCGTCGGCGTGGAAACGGACGTGATGACGGCCTCCCCGCATCGCCTGGTGAGCCTGCTGCTGGACGGCGCCTTCGATTCGATGACGCAAGCCATCGGCGCGATCCGCTCCGGCAATGTCGAAGTGAAGAACCGCAGCCTGAGCCGCGCGGTCCGCATCCTGGACGAAGGCCTGAAGGCGGCCCTCAATCTGGAATCGGGCGAGCTGGCCCTGGACCTGCGCGACCTGTACGCCTACATCTGCACCCGGCTGACCTACGCCAACCTGCGCAGCGACGATGCCGCGGTCGAGGAATGCGTGAAGCTGCTGCAACCGATCAAGGAAGCCTGGGCCAGCATCGCCCCGGCCACCGCCGACCAACGCGCCGCGGCCTGAGCCCCGGAACCCCCTTCAGCCTGACGACTTGAGAAGTTTCATGTCCAAGTACACCGCCAAGCCCCAGACCGCCGTCGCCCACGCCGCCCCGACCCCGGATCGCCTCATGAGCACCCAACTGTTGAGCTACTACGAAGCCATCGAACAAGCCAGCGCCGACATGCTGAGCGCCGCCCGCTCGGGCAACTGGGACGAAGTGGTCAAGCTCGAAGGCGCCTGCGTGCTGCTGATCTCGCAGCTCAAGCATGCGGCCGCCAGCCAGAACCTGGGTCCGGACGAAGCGCAGCTGAAGACCCGCATCATGCAGCGCATCCTGGTCAACGACGCCGAGATCCGCCACCTGGCCGAGCCGTGGCTGGAGGACCTGGATCAGCTGATGAAGGGCAAGTCCAAGACGGTCCACTGATCGCTCCTTGGATCGGCGCCAGCGCCGATTCCTCCAGCGATCCGAGACATCGGTCACGCGACCGGGCTCGGGACTCACGACAGCGCCGCGACCGGCCCCTTGAACGGATGGGGTTGGCGCGGCGTTTGCCTTGGGGATGCGAGAGAATTTTCCAACGATTCCTGCCGGATGCTGGCCTTGAGCGACCTGAAGCTATCCCCTAGTCCCCCCGATGCCGCGGACACCGATTTCCGGATGGACGCGCCGGGCGAGATCATGAACTGGCTGCGCGAGCTGCTGCAGTCGCAGGCGCGCATCCAGCTGTCGACGCCGGAGGGCGAAGCCATCCACACGGTGCTGCGGGCTCTGGACACGCCGCACGGGATGCTGACGATGGAAGCGCCGCAGGCCGGCGACACGCTCGCGCCGGTGCTGGCCAGCGACGAGCTGGTGGCGACGGCCTTCCTGGACAAGATCAAGCTGCAGTTCGACGTCTCCGGGCTGGTGGCCATCCGCGGCGACGGTGCCGAGGTGCTGCGCTCGCCGGTCCCGCTGCGTCTGTACCGCTTCCAGCGGCGTCAGGCCTACCGGGTCGCCTCGGCCGGGCAACTCTACCCGGCGCTGAAACTGTCCGATCCGGATCTCCCCCGTCTGCGCGTCATGAACGTGAGCGCCGGCGGCGTCGCGCTGCAATGGCCGGCGAACGTGGTCCCGGTCCCGCAGGCGGGCGAGGAGATGAGCGGCACGCTGGAACTGGAGCGCGAAGTCAGCTTCACCACGCTGCTGAGGATCCAGCACATGTCGGAAAGCGAACAAGGAGCGCCGCATCACGCTGGCTGCGCCTTCGTCTCGCTGGCGCCCACGGCGGCCCGCGCGCTGCAGATCTTCATCGACCAGGCGCAGAAGCGGGAACGGCTGATGCGGCGAAGCCTCTGATCCACTGATCTCAGAATGAACAAAGCCGCCCGAGAGGCGGCTTTTTCGTTCGCGATGCAGATCCTCAGACCTGCATGTTCATGATTTCCGAATAGGCGGACACCAACCGGTTGCGCACCTGCAGCGTCGCCTGGAACCCGATCTGCGCCTTCTGCATGGCGACCATGGTCTCTTCGAGGCTGACGGTGGGATTGTCCAGCTGAACCTCCCGCTGCAGCCGCGAGGCTTCGTTCTGCTGCGTGCTGACGGACTTCAACGCCGAGCTCATCGCATCCGCGAAGCTCGCACCGCCCTGCGCGGCCTTGGCCACCGGCTGCCCCTGGGGGGTCAGGCCGGCGCGTGCCACCGCGTTGGCGAAGTCGAAGGGTTTGAGTTTCAGGTCCACGGAACGCATCGTACGGATCCGGGCCCCGCCCATAGCTCCGAACTGGGGGGCCTTCTTCGGCCTGTTCCCACCATTCTTGAGGGCCTGCATCGAAATAATCCAGTCCTGTGTCGAGGCGTCCGCCTGGGCACTCCGTTCGACACCAGCCGTACCACGACCACCCCATGGACAACGCCCTGAGCAGCCCCGCCGCCGGACTCCCCGAGGTGCAGCAGACCGCCAAACCGGCCGGCCTGCCCGCCCGCCTGGCGGCGATGCCCACGAAGAGCAAGATGATGCTGGGCGGCGGCGTGGCCGCGCTGCTGGCGGTCATCGTGGCGATGTCGATGATGACGGCCAAGCCGGACTACCGCCCGCTGTTCTCCGGCCTGTCCGACAAGGACGGCGGCGCCGTCATCGCGCAGCTGTCGCAGATGAACGTGCCCTACCGCAACGACCCGGGCGGCGTCATCATGGTGCCCGCCAACCAGGTCTACGACCTGCGCATGAAGCTGGCGTCGGCCGGCCTGCCCAAGGGCGGCGTCGTCGGTTTCGAGCTGATGGACAAGCAGTCCATCGGCCAGACCGCCTTCAACGAGCGGCTGAACTTCCAGCGCGCGCTCGAGGGCGAGCTCACCCGCACCATCACCGCCATGGCCGACGTCGCCGACGCGCGCGTCCACCTGGCCATGCCGCAGCAGAACGGCTTCTTCCGCGAACAGCAGAAGCCCAGCGCCTCCGTCATGCTGACGCTGCGCGGCGGCCGTACCCTGGATCGCGCGCAGATCGCCGGCATCGTGCATCTGGTGTCCTCGTCGGTGCCGGAACTGAACCCCAAGGCCGTCAGCGTGCTCGACAGCACCGGCGCCCTGCTCTCCCAGAACCCGGACGGCAACGCCATCGGCCTGGACAGCCAGCAGCTGCAGTACAAGCAGCAGATCGAAGCCAACCTGAACAAGCGGGTCGCCGAGCTGCTGGAGCCGGTCGTCGGCCGCGACAACCTGCGCTCGACGGTCACCGCCGACGTCGACTTCAGCCAGGTCGAGTCCACCGCGGAGGAATACAAGCCCAACCAGGGCCCGAACACGCAGAGCAGCGTGCGCCGCCTGACCTCCGAAGAGCAGTCCGGCGGCAGCGCCGGCGTGCCCACCGGCGTGCCCGGCGCGACCACCAACCAGGTCCCGCCGCAGGCCGCCGCGCCGATCAACGGCCAGGCCCAGCAGATGCAGCCGGCCGGCCAGTCGGGCGGCACGCAGAACATGCGTCGCAACAACGACACGCAGTTCGAGCTCGACCGCACCGTCCGCGTCACCCGCAATGCGATCGGCCAGATCCGCCGCCTGAACGCCGCCGTGGTCGTCAACCAGAAGACCGTCACCGACAAGAACGGCAAGACCTCCAGCCAGCCGCTGTCCGACGCCGAGATCCAGAAGCTGGACTCGCTGGTGAAGGAAGCGCTGGGCTTCTCGCAGGAACGCGGCGATTCGATCAAGGTCATCAGCACCCCGTTCGTGTCCGACAAGATCGAGAACGCCGACGTGCCGCTGTGGCAGCAACCGTGGCTGCGTGACGTCGCCCGCGACTTCGCCGTGCCCGCCGCCCTGGTGCTGGTCGCGCTGATCGCCGTGTTCGGGCTGGTTCGCCCTGCTCTCAAGGCGGCTTTCCCGCCGCCGGCCGAACAGAAGGACGACACTGCCAGCAACAACGCGCTCAGCGTGGTCGAGGACGAACAGCTGGCGCTCGGCGGCCCGCGCGGTCCCGGCGGCCTGCCGGCCCTGGAGGCGCCGATCTCCAACGACAAGCTCGAACGCGCCCGTCTGCTGGCCAAGGAAAACCCGATCGCCGTGGCGAACATCATGCGCGCCTGGGTCAACGGCGAGGAGCTGGAAACGGCCTCGCCGGCCGGCGGCCGCCGCTGAGCGCCGACGACCACGCACGAGCCCACGGACCCGCACCTGGACCGATAACGAGACACCCCCATGGACGACAAAGGCGTAGAAGACGCAGCCATCCTGCTGATGTCGCTGGGCGAGGAGGAAGCCTCCGAGGTGTTCAAGCACCTCGCGCCCAAGGAAGTGCAGAAGCTGGGCGAGACCATCGCCAAGATGAAGGTCGTGCCGCGCGAGCGCGTCGAGCGCGTGCTCGACAAGTTCGATCTGGTCGCCGAGACCCAGAGCACCCTGGTCAGCGACACCGACGAATACGTCCGCTCCGTGCTGCGCAAGGCGCTGGGCGAGGACAAGGCCAATCTGCTGCTGGACCGGATCCTGCAGGGCTCGGATGTGTCCTCGATCGAGTCGCTGAAGTGGATGGACCCGGGCTCGGTCGCGGAACTGCTGCGCAACGAGCACCCGCAGATCGTCGCCGCCATCCTGTCGCACCTGGACTTCGATCAGAGCAGCTCGGTGCTGCGCGTCTTCACCGAACGCCAGCGCAATGAAGTGCTGATCCGCATCGCCACGCTGGACGGCATCCAGCCGATGGCGCTGAAGGACCTCAACGAGGTCATGGGCCAGATCCTGGCCGGCGGCGAACGCATGAAGAAGTCCAACCTGGGTGGCGTCAAGACCGCGGCCGAGATCATCAACATGATGGGCACCAGCGTCGAGGCCTCGGTGCTGGACTACATCCGCGAGGCCGACTCCGACCTGGCGCAGAAGATCATGGACAACATGTTCACGTTCGACGACGTGGACAAGATCGACGACCGCGGCATCCAGGCCATCCTCAAGGAAGTGCAGTCCGAATCGCTCATCGTCGCGCTCAAGGGCGCCGGCCCGGAGTTGCGCGAGAAGATCTTCCGCAACATGTCTTCCCGCGCCGCCGAGACGCTGCGCGAAGACCTGGATTCGCGCGGCCCGGTCCGCCTGTCCGAGGTCGAGGCCGAGCAGAAGGAAATCCTCAAAGTCGTGCGTCGCCTCGTCGACGAAGGCCAGATCGTGCTCGCCGGCGGCGGCGACGACCAGTTCCTGTAATACGCTGGCCGCTTCTTCCGCCGACGGACACCCGCCACGATGGTCACCCGCCCCCCCCGCCAAGTTCCGCCCCCGCCGCGCGCCGACGGCGATCAGCAGCGCGGCAGCACCTATGGCCGCATCATTCCGCGCGAGGAGCTGTCCGGCTTCGCCGCGTGGAATCCCGGCGCACTCGACGGCGGCGCGGCACCGCGCCGCCCGGCCGTCACCGCGCCCGCCCCGGTCGAACCGCCTCCCCCGCCTCCGCCGCCCGGTCCCAGCGTCGAAGAGCTGATGCACCAGGCCCGCCAGGCCGGCTACCAGGACGGCTACCGCGACGGCATGGCCGCACTGGACGCCTTCAAGCAGAGCTTCGCCAAGCAGATCAGCGCCCAGGTGGGCCAACTGGTCGCGAGCTTCGACCAGGACCTGTCCGCGATGGAGCAGGACATGGCCGAGGCGCTCGCCCGCACCGCCGTCGAACTGGCCCGCCAGGTCGTCCGCAATGAGCTGGAGACGGCGCCGGAGCTGGTGTCCAAGGTCGCGCATGACGCCGTCGAGGCGCTGCTGATCAACGCCCGCCACGTCCGCGTGCGCGTGCACCCCGACGATCTCCCGCTGGTGCTGGACGGCGCAGGCCAGGAGCTGCGCGCGCGTGAAGCGCAGGTCATCCCCGATCCCTCGATCACGCGCGGCGGTGTCAAGGTCGATGCCGACATCTGCAGCGTCGACGCCTCTCTGCCGGCTCGCTGGCAGTCGGCGATCGGCGCGCTCGGACAGAGTTCCGTCTGGGAGGACCGCCGCAGCGCGGCCGACGTGGCGCGAGACTCGCGCCTGGACTTCCGGACCGATCCCACGCCCAGCCAGTACGGCGGGCTGCCGCATGGCGCCAATCAGGGCGTCCCTGAGGACCGTGACTCATGAGCGCCCGCACCGACCGCTGGCGCCAGTACTTCGACGACCTGCAGGCCTTCGCCGGCAACGCGCCGCCGATCGAGCCCCAGGGCAAGCTGGTGCGCGTCGCCGGTCTGGTGCTGGAAGCCACCGGCGTGAAGGTGCCGGTCGGGTCGGTCTGCGAGATCCACATGCCTTCGACCGCCGCCTCGCCGCGTCGCGGGCAGCGGCCGGTCACGGCCGAAGTCGTCGGCTTCTCCGGCGACCGCGCCTACCTGATGCCGACTGATGAGATCCAGGGCCTGGCCAGCGGCGCGATGGTGCTGCCGCGCCCCGCGGCGCTGCACGGTCCCGCGCTCGGCGAGGAGCGCCACCCCTGGCGTCGCGACGAAGACCGCGGCCTGCATCTGCCGATGGGCGACGGCCTGCTGGGCCGCGTGGTCGATCCGCAAGGCCATCCGATCGACCGCCGCGGCCCGCTGGCCGACATCCGCGACGAACCCATGGTCCGCCGTCCGATCAACGCGATGGACCGCGACCCGGTCCGCCGCCCGCTGGACACCGGCGTGCGCGCCATCAATTCGCTGCTGACCGTCGGTCGCGGCCAGCGCCTGGGCCTGTTCGCCGGCACCGGCGTCGGCAAGTCGGTGCTGCTGGGCATGATGGCCCGCTACACGCAGGCGGACGTCATCGTCGTCGGCCTGATCGGCGAACGCGGCCGCGAAGTGAAGGAATTCATCGAGGACATCCTCGGGGAGGAAGGACTGCGCCGCAGCGTCGTCGTGGCCGCGCCGGCCGACGCGCCGCCGCTGCTGCGCATGCAGGGCGCCACCTATGCCACCGCGATCGCCGAGCACTTCCGCGACCGCGGCCAGCACGTGCTGCTGCTGATGGATTCGCTCACCCGCTACGCCATGGCACAGCGCGAGATCGCCCTCGCGATCGGCGAACCGCCGGCGACCAAAGGCTATCCGCCTTCCTGTTTCGCGAAGCTTCCGCAGTTGGTGGAGCGCAGCGGCAACGGCCTGGCCGGCGAAGGCTCGATCACCGCCTTCTACACCGTGCTCTCCGAAGGCGACGACCAGCAGGACCCGATCGCCGATGCCGCCCGAGGCATCCTGGACGGCCACATCGTGCTCAGCCGCGAGTTGGCGGAGAGTGGGCACTACCCGGCGATCGACGTGGAACGGTCCATCTCGCGCGTCATGACCAGCGTGGCCGACAAGCGCCACGTCGAACTGGCGCGCCGTTTCCGGCAGCTGCTCGCGAAGTACAACAAGGCGCGCGACCTGATCCAGCTGGGCGCCTATCAGCCCGGCCACGACCCCGAGTTGGACATGGCGGTCCGCCTGCACGGCGACATGGACCGATTGCTCCAACAAGACATGCATTCCCCCGCTTCTTTGAACGATTGCCTCAATCAGTTGACCGCCACACTTAACTTTGCGTGATAGCTGCCGACATCCGTAAAGCGAGGTCATCGACATGAGTAGTTCCAATCTGCAGGCCCTGACCGTTCTCCTCGAACGCGCGGAGGCCGAGCGCGATGAAGCGCTGCGTCATCTGCAGGACGCGCAGTCGCGTGCGAACGCGGCGCGCAACCAGCATGACCAGTTGTCGCAGTACCGCACGGACTACCGCACCCGCTGGTCGCAGGAATTCGCCCAACGGACGACCGTGCAACTGCTGGGCTGCTATCAGAACTTCGGCCAGCGGCTGGACCAGGCCATCGGTCAGCAGGGCGGCATCGCCGACTACGCCGACCAGCGCCTGTCCGCCGCCCGCGACCTGGTGCGCGAACGCGAACTGCGCGTCGCCTCGGTCCGCAAGCTGATCGAGCGCCGTCGCGCCGAGACGCTGCGCAGCCAGATGCGCCAGGAACAGCGTGCCACCGATGAACAAGCCGCCCGCGCCGCTTCGCGCGGCGGCAACCCGATGTCCCGGCTGGTCGCCTGATCGCGGCCCGGTCCACCCGGAACTCCCTCGCCATGACGCAGATCCAGAACATGAACCCGATGCCGGGCGCCCTCGGCGGCCTCGGCGCGAACAACCCCGCCTACGCCGGCCGCAAGGACGGCGCGTCGACGGACTTCTCCCGTCTGCTGAATCAGAGCAACCAGCAGTTGCAGGATCAGTCGGCGCAGTCGGCCAAGACGGCCATGGCGAAGCTGCAATCGCAGCAGCTGGCGAGCCAGCAGATGCAATCGCAGCAGCAGTCCCGGCAGCTGGAAGCCCAGCAGCAGGCGCAGCGCCAGGAGTCGGCGCAGCCGCCCAAGCCCGCGTCGCCGCCTCCGCGCTCGCCCGAGAACACGGCGTCGAAGGACGAGAACAAGCTCGCCGCGCGCAATGCCGCCGCCCGCAACAGCGCGAACAAGACCGAAGACGCCAAGACCCCGACCCGCACCGCGAAGTCGGATCCGGCCACTGCCGGAGAAGCGACGGACGCGGCTGACGCCGCCGACGCGACCGATCCGGCGGACACCGCCCGGGCCGATGCCGCCAGCGGCAAGGACGCCGAGCGCGTCGTGGCCAAGGATGACGACGGCAAGGACAAGAAGGCCGCCAAGGACGCGAAGGACACCGGCGCGACCGCTGCCGAGCAGATCCTGGCGATGCTGCGCGGCGACGCGCCCGCCGAGACCAAGGCCCAGCCGCGTGCCGGCGCGGCCGAGGGCGACGAGGCGGGCACCGAAGCCCTGCCCGGCGGCACCCACGCTCACGGCAAGCAATCGAGCACCGGCGACGCCCTGCGCGAGCGCCAGCAGCTTCAGCGCGAACTGAGCCAGGCCGCCGCAGGCACGGCCGGCGCGACCGAAGGCGCGGACAAGACGGTCCAGACCGACGCGCTGCAAGCCGCCTCCGGCGGCGCGCACGAGATCGCCATGGGCGACGCCGCCAGGGGCCCGCAGCCGAGCTTCGAGGCGCTGCTCGCCGCGGCGCAGCAGACCGGCTCGACTTCCAGCACTTCCGGCGCCGACGCGACCTCCGCGACCCAGGCGCCGAGCGTCCCCCTCAGCCATCCGCTGGACAGCCCCGACTTCGCGCCGGAACTGTCCGCCAGCGTCAGCCTCCTGATCCAGGACGGCATCCACGAGGCACAACTCCAGCTCAATCCGACCGAGATGGGGCCGGTGGCGATCAACATCCAGCTCGACGGCCAGCAGGCGCAGGTGAACTTCCACGCCCAGCACGCCGCGACCCGCGAGGTGCTGGAACGCAGCCTGCCGGATCTGGCGGCCGCGCTGCAGGCGCAGGGCTTGACCCTGAGCGGCGGCGGGGTGTTCGCCCAGTCGCAGTCCAGCGGCGGCCAGAATCGTGGCGACGGATCCGCCGACGGCACGTCGGGCGGCAACGGTCGTCGGGGCGGGCGAGGCCAGGGTTCGGACGACGACGGCGCGATCGCCGCCAGCGGCCGGTCGGAGCGCCGCTCCGCACCGCGCGGCCTGGTCGACCTGTACGCCTGAAGATCTCCGAGTCTGACCGGAATCCGCCGCCTTTTCGCGCGTTGAGCGCCGTGGCGGCGCTTCACAATGGGAGACATTGCCGGGTCACCAGAGCCGGCTCCCCGCCAACGTCCCTCTTTTCATCACCGGAGCGCCCATGGCCACAGCCGCCGCAGGCAACGACGCCGCCGTCAAGGGCGGCGGCAAGAAGAAGCTGATCATCATCGTCGCCATCGTCCTGGTGGTGGTGCTGGTGGGCGTCGCCGCGTTGCTGATGATGAAGAAGAAGTCGCATGCCGACGACGAGGAAGGCGCCGCCGCCGAGGAGAAGCCCGCGGCCGCCGCCCACGCCAAGCCGGGCACGCCGCCGACCTTCGTGCCGCTGGATCCGTTCACCGTGAATCTCGCGGACAAGGAAGTCGACCGCTTCGCGCAGGTCGGCATCACGCTGGAAGTCGCCGATGCGCATTTCGCCGACCAGCTCAAGGCCTACATGCCGGCGATCCGCAACAACGTGCTGCTGGTGCTGTCGCACAAGACCTCGGCCGAACTGCTGAGCGCCGAAGGCAAGGAAAAGCTGGCCAAGGAAATCCGCCGCGAGGCCGTGCGCCCGATGGGCATCGAGCTCGACGACGAGGATGAGGACGAGGACGCCGCGCCCAAGAAGAAAAAGAAGAAGAAACGCCAGGTCGAAAGCCCGGTGACGCAGGTCCTGTTCTCCACCTTCATCGTGCAGTGACGGGCCGCACAGCAAGGAGCGCGCGATGAATCAGCAGATCCTTTCCCAAGACGAAGTCGATGCCCTGCTGCAGGGCATCACCGGCGAGAGCCAGAAGCTCGAGGCCGAAGAGGTCCAGACCGGCGGCATCCGCGAGTACAACCTCGCCAGCCAGGAGCGGATCGTCCGTGGGCGCATGCCCACGATGGAGATCATCAACGAACGCTTCGCGCGCAACATCCGCATCGGGCTGTTCAACTTCATCCGCAAGAGCCCGGAAGTCGCCATCGGCGGCATCAAGGTCCAGAAGTACAGCGCCTTCCTGCGCGAGATCGTCGTCCCGACCAACTTCAACATCGTGTCGGTGAAGCCGCTGCGCGGCAGCGGCCTGATCGTCTGCGACCCGACGCTGGTGTTCGCGGTGATCGACTCGCTGTTCGGCGGCATCGGCAAGTTCCACACCCGCATCGAGGGCCGGGACTTCTCCGCCACCGAGCAGCGCGTGATCCTGCGTCTGGTCGAAGTGATCATTCAGGAGTACACCAAGGCGTGGAAGGGCATCTATCCGCTGGAGCTGGAATACCAGCGCTCGGAGATGCAGCCGCAGTTCGCCAACATCGCCACGCCCAGCGAGATCATCGTGTCCACCTCGTTCACGCTGGAGATCGGAGAGACCAGCGGCACGGTGTACTTCTGCATCCCGTATTCGACGCTGGAGCCGATCCGCGACGTGCTGTACAGCACCACGCAGGGCGATTCGAGCGAACCCGACCGCCGCTGGGTCAACCTGCTCAAGCACCAGATCCAGTCGGCCGAGGTCGAACTGGTGGCGGAGCTGGCCAAGGCCCCCGCGACCGTCGAACAGCTGCTGGCCTTCAAGCCGGGCGACTTCATCGAGCTGGACCTGGAACAGATCATCCAGGCCAAGGTGGACGGCGTGCCGGTGTTCGACTGCCACTACGGCACCTCGAACGGCAAGTATTCGATCAAGATTGAAAAGATGCTGACCGGCCCGGATGCCGGCTGGCTGGGAGCCCGCAATGGCTGACAACACCCCGATGGACGAACAGGACGCGATGGCCGCCGAATGGGCGGCGGCGCTGGCGGAAGCCGGCGGCGGCGGCGGCGAGGTCGCAGCCGAAGTGCAGCAGGTGACCGAGCAGGTCGCGCCGGCGGCCTTCACCAACTTCTCGCCGACGCCGGGCAACCTGCCCGGCAGCGACATCAACATGATCCTGGACATCCCCGTCCAGCTCACGGTTGAACTGGGTCGCACGCGCATTCCCATCAAGAACATCCTGCAACTGGCGCAGGGCTCGGTCGTCGAACTCGACGCGCTGGCCGGCGAGCCGATGGACGTGCTGGTGAACGGCTATCTGATCGCCCAGGGCGAGGTCGTGGTCGTGAACGACAAGTTCGGTATCCGCCTCACCGACATCGTGACCCCGTCCGAACGGATGCGGCGCCTGAGCAAGGCATAACCTGACCCCTGATCAGCCCCACCCCGGTGGGGCTGATGCGTTTCAGGGACGCATAATTCAAAGCCATGAACAACAGCCTCGTCCCCCTGCTCTGGTTCCTGGCCATCCTGGCCCTGATTCCAGTCGTGTTGTGGCTCCTCAAGCGCACGCCCTTGGGCGGGAGCGCGATGGGCGGACAGCTGCGCACCGTCGCGCAACTGGTGATCGCGCCCAGCCAGCGCATCGTGATCGTCGAGGTCGGCCAGGACGAGGACCGCCAATGGCTGGTGCTGGGCATCACCGGCCAGCAGATCCGCACGCTGCACGTGATGCCGCCGCAGGCCGACGCCGGCGCAGCCCTGCAGGCGGCGCAACCGTCGTTCTCCTCGATGCTCAAGCGCAGCCTGGGCGGCAGGCACGCCGATGGCCCCGGCTCCAATCCCTCGGCCTGATCGGGAACGGCGCATGACCGCTTCGACTCCCCTCGCTCCAGCCTCGCCCGAGCCCCGTCGCCCGCGCTCGTCGCGGCGCGCGCTGGGCATCGCCGGCGTGCTCGCGCTCGGCGGCTTCGGCGCCGCGGCCTGGGCCCAGCAAGGCGGCGCGCCGGCCAGCGTGCCCTTGATCATCGGCCAGGGTGCGGGCGGCAACAGCTACTCGGTGCCGATCCAGACCCTGCTGTTCTTCACCGCGCTGGGTTTCCTGCCGGCCGTGCTGCTGATGATGACCGGCTTCACCCGCATCGTCATCGTGCTGTCGCTGCTGCGCCAGGCGCTGGGCACGCAGGCCGCGCCGCCCAACCAGGTGATCGTCGGGCTGTCGCTGTTCCTGACCTTCTTCGTGATGAGCCCGACGCTGGATCGCGTCTACGCCGAGGCCTACCAGCCCTATCAGGCCGGACAGATCGGCTTCGAGGTCGCCCTCGAGCGCGCGCAGGTGCCGATGCGCGCCTTCATGCTCAAGCAGACGCGCCAGTCGGACGTCGCGCTGTTCGCCAAGCTCGCCAAGCTCGAACCCAACGTCACGCCGGAGGCCGTGCCCTTCCGCGTGCTGGTGCCGGCCTTCGTGACCAGCGAGCTCAAATCCGCGTTCCAGATCGCCTTCCTCATCTTCATCCCGTTCCTGGTGATCGACATGATCGTCTCCAGCGTGCTGATGAGCCTGGGGATGATGATGCTGTCGCCGGTGCTCGTCTCGCTGCCGTTCAAGCTGATGCTCTTCGTGCTGGCGGACGGCTGGAACCTGCTGCTGGGCTCGCTGGCGGCCTCGTTCGCGCAGTAGCGGCGCGACCGTTCCGAAGCGACTCGACATAGCGACTCCAAGGACAAGCTCATGGATGCACAACAGGTCTTCTCGGTCGGCCAGCAGGGGCTGTACGTGCTGCTCATGGTCGCGGCGCCCATCCTGCTGACGGTGCTCGCGGTCGGCGTGCTGGTGTCGGTGTTCCAGGCGGCGACGCAGATCAACGAATCGACGCTGTCGTTCGTGCCCAAGATCGTCGCCGCAGTCCTGGTGCTGGCGGTCGCCGGTCCCTGGATGATCACGACGCTGGTCGAATACATCCAGCGCACGCTGCAGAGCATCCCGCAGGCGCTGGGCTGAGGCAGGCGCCACCGCCGCCGCCCTGCCCGATCCCACGGCCCGCCATCTCCATGCTCACATTCAGCGAAGCGCAACTGCTCGCCTGGATCAGTCCGATCCTGTGGCCGTTCATCCGCACGCTGGCGCTGTTCGCCGGCATGCCGGTCTTCAGCCAGCGTCAGGTGCCGGCGCGCGTGCGCATCGGGCTGGCGCTCTTCATCTCGGTTGCCGCGCAGCCGTCGCTGCCAGCCATGCCGGTGATCCCGCTCGACTCCCTACCGCAACTGCTCGCCGTGACGGGTCAGCAACTGCTGATCGGGCTGGCAATGGGCTTCGCGGTGCGGGTCGTGTTCGCCGCGCTCGAATTCGCCGGTGAGCTGATCGGCTTGCAGATGGGCTTGAACTTCGCCGGCTTCTTCGATCCGTCGACCGGTTCGCAAGGCACGTCGACCTCGCGTTTCCTCGGCTCGATGGTGGCCTTCCTGTTCGTCGCCATCAACGGGCACCTGATGCTGATCAACTCGCTGGTCGAGAGCTTCCAGGCCTTCCCCGTCGGCGAGGAGCCCTTCCGCTTCCTGCGCATCGCGCAGCCTCAGGTCTGGGGCGCGGAGATCTTCCGCATGGGCCTCTGGATCGCGCTGCCGCTGATCACGATGCTGATGTTCGTGAACCTGGTGCTCGGCATCATCTCGCGCGTGGCGCCGCAGCTGAACGTGTTCTCGGTGGGCTTCCCGCTGACGGTGAGCATCGGCCTGGTGGGGCTGGTCGCGACGCTGCCGCTGATGCATCAGCCCTTCATGATCGCCCTGGAGCGGATGCTCGCGGCTTTCAACTGAGCACTGCGAAACATGACCCGGCCGATGCTTCCCAGCACCGGCCGGTTTTCATTTCAGAGCTCGCGCAGCGCGGTCGTGACCGGCAGACTCGCCGCCCGCACCGCGGGGAACAGGCCGCCGATGAAGCCGATGGCCAGGGCCCATTTCAGGCCTTCCCACAGCAGCTGACCCGACACCCGCAGCTCGAAGCTGAGCTTCCCCACGGACCCGGCCGCCATCGTCGACGCCGCGTGCCCGTTGAAGATCAGGTAGGCGATCCCGCCGCCGATGACGCCGCCGACCGCGGCCAGCAGCATCGTCTCCAGCATCACCGCCACTACCACCGGCAGCCCGGGGAAACCGATCGCCCGCAGCGTGGCGATCTCGCGGGCCCGCGTCGCGACGGCCGCGAACATGGTGTTCAGCGCGCCGAACACCGCCCCCACCGCCATGATCGATCCGACCACGATCCCGATGATCCGCAGGATCTTGGTCATCTGCTCCGACTGCTTGGCGAAGAACGCCAGCGTGGTCGTCGCATCGACCTTCAATTGCGGATTGGCTTCCAGCGCCGCCTTGAACTCCTTGAAGGCCTTCGCGTCGGTCAGCTTCACGGTCACCGAATTGCGGCTCGCGCCGCGCCGGTAGGTCTCGGCAACGACGGGCGCATCGGCCCACAGTTCCGATTCCATCGAGTCTCCCGACGCGAACACGCCCGTCACCGTCCACATCTGGCTGCCCAGGCGGATCTGCTTGCCGGGCTCCAGGCCTTCGAACTGACGCGCCGCGCCCTGGCCGACGATCAGCTCCTTGAGCCCCGGCTGGAACTTGCGTCCGTCGACGATCCTGACCTGCGGCCGCACCGCGAAGGCTTCGTCGCCGACGCCGCGCATCTGGACACTTCCCTCCTCGTCCGTCTTCGTGCCCTTGACCGGCAGATTGGCCGCGACCACCGTCTCCGCGGACAACAGTGGTTCGCCCTTGGCGGACTTCGCCACGCCCGGCGCCTGGCTGATCTGCGTGATGTCGTCGCGCGTCATGACGGAGGCGACCTCCGCCGCCGAGGCGCCCCGCAGCACGATGGCGGTGTCCTCGCTGCCGGACTTGCGCAGCGTCTCCGAATAGCCCTCGGCCATCGCGAGCAGCGCCACCAGCACGCCGACCACACCCGCGATGCCCACGACGATCACCGCCGACGAGCCGATACGCTGCGGCAGCGTGCTCACGCCGACGCCGGTCACCGAGCGCGCCTGCGCGCCGCGCCGCGTCAGGAACATCCACAGCGCCAGCAGCACCGCCAGTCCCAGCGCGCCGAACCACGGCAGCATCACCCACGCCACCAGCACGAGCACCAGCAGCAGCACCAACCCCAGGTTTTTCAGGAATTTCATGCTCAGGCCCTCCCCGCCAGTGCGTCGGTGATGTTGAGTCGCATCGCGTTCAGGGCCGGCAGCGCGCCGACGATCACGCCGAACAGCACCATCAGGCCGACGCCGGTGGCCCAGCTGTTCAGGCCGGCGGCCGGCAGGTTCAGCGTGCCGCCGCTGCCCGCGCTCACCGCCGGTCCGATCACGCTCGCCAACCCCAGTCCGATGACGCCGCCGATCACCAGCAGCAGCACCGATTCCGCCAGCACCATCGCCAGCACGCTGTGACCGGAGAAGCCGATCGTCTTCAGCACCGCGATCTCGCTGGTGCGCTCGCGCACCGCCTGCATCATCGTGTTGCCGGACAGCAGCAGCAGCGTGAAGAACACCGCGCCCATGATCGAGCTGACGATCAGCCCGATGTCCGCCACCTGCTTCATCCACGAGGCCATCGCTGCCTGCTCGGTCTGGGTGCGGGTCTCATGGTCGGAGTTGGCCGAGATCGCGTCGATCGCCTTGGCCACGCGGTCCGCCTGGTTCGCGTCGGCCACGCGCGTCACGTACCAGCCGACCTGACCCTGGTTGTAGGGCGTCGTGTCGTCGAAGTACTTCCAGTTCAGCAGGAACATCTGGTCATACCAGCCGCCGGACTTCTTGTCCGCGGCGTGGATGAGGCCGACGATCTCGAACTGCCAGTTCTTGCTGCCGTTGCGGTCCGGGAAGATCGTCGACTGCAGCGGGATCTTGTCCCCGACCTTCCAGTTGAAGCGCTTGGCCAGGCCCTCGCCGACCAGCGCGCCGATGCGCGTCGTGGCGAACGCCTGCCTGGCCTGGTCGGTGACGACCATCTCCGGGTACATGTCGAGGTAGTTCGGCGCGACGGCGAAGCTGAAGACCTGGTTGTGCGGGTCCTGGTAGGCGCCGCCGAACCAGTTCGCGTGGGTCACGAGCTTGACGCCGTCCACCGACTGGATGCGCTGCGTCAGCGCCATCGGCAAGGTCTGGATGAACGACAGCCGCGAGCCGGTCTGCAGGCGCGACGCGCCGTTGGCCGACTGGCCGGCCTGGTCGAAGGAGGTGCGGACCGCGTCCAGCAGCCCGAACAGCAGGAACGCGGTGATGATGGACACCAGCGTCAGCACCGTCCGGAGCTTGCGCCGGAACAGCGCCGCCCAGATGAGGTGAAGGTATTTCATGGCGAGCCCTTTCTTGGGACTTGACCCGGACGTCGCGGCGTCAGGCGGTCGCGGACACGGTCTGCTCGACCAGCGTGCCCTTGTCCAGGTGCAGCGTCTGGCGGGCGCGCTCGGCGGCCTTGGGATCGTGGGTGACCATCACGATGGTCTTGCCGTGATCGCGGTTGAGCGCCTGCAGCAGCGCCAGCACGTCCTCGGCCGATTGACGGTCCAGGTCGCCGGTGGGCTCGTCGCAGACCAGCAGGGTCGGGTCGGAGACGATCGCCCGCGCGATCGAGACGCGCTGCTGCTGACCGCCGGAGAGTTCCGTCGGCTTGTGGCTGGCGCGGTCCGACAGACCCACCAGTTGCAGCGCGATCGCGGCGCGCTTCCTGCGCTCCGACGCGGACAGTTTGGTCAGCAGCAGCGGCAGCTCCACGTTGCGCTGCGCCGAGAGCGTCGGCATCAGGTTGTAGAACTGGAACACGAAGCCCACCCGGGCGGCGCGCCACTTCGCCAGCGCGGCGGAGCTGAGCTGGTCGATGCGCTCGCCGCCGATGGCGATGCTGCCGCCGCTGGGCTGGTCCAGCCCGCCGATGAGGTTCAGCAGCGTCGTCTTGCCGGAGCCCGAAGGCCCCATCAGCGCCAGGAACTCGCCCTCACGGACGTCCAGGTCGATGTGGTGCAGCACTTCCACCTTCTGCTTGCCGCGGGTGTAGACCTTGGACAGGTCACGGATCTCGATCAGATTGCTCACGGTGACTCCTCGCTTCGGTTTCCTGGACTTCCAGCGGGGACATGGCGTCCCCGCGCTGTCGGCTTCACTTGCCGGCCGTCGGCTTGATCTCGCCGCCGTCGCGCAGGGCCTCGGGCGGGTTGAGGACGACGGTGTCGCCGGCCTTCACGCCGTCGAGCACCACCGCCTGGTCGCCGACCGGCGTGCCTTGGCGCACCTTGCGCTGGACGACGGCCTGGCCGTTCACGACGAACACGACGTCGCTGCCGTCGCGCTGCGCGACGGCCGATTTCGGCACCAGCACGCCGGGCGGAGGCGCGGTCTGCGCGCTCTCCTTGGCGGCGAGGAAGGACACGCGCACGCCCATGTCGGGCACGACGCGCTGGTCCTTCTGTTCGAGCGCGACCCGCACCTTGACGGTCGCCTTGCCGCGGTCGGCCGACGGCACGACCGCGATCACATGCGCCGGGATGCGCCAGTCGGGATAGGCATCCAGCACGGCCTGGGCTGGCATGTCGGCCTTGACCTGGCCGATGTAGGCCTCGTTGACGTCGACATCCACTTCCAGCGAGTCCATGTCGACGATGGTGCCGACGCCGGTCCGCGTGAAGCCGCCACCGGCGGACAGCGGCGACACGATTTCGCCGACCTGCGCCGCCTTGGCGGTGATCACGCCGGAGAACGGCGCCTTGACGACCGTGTAGTCGAAATTGACCTGCGCCTGCGCCGCCTGGGCGGTCGCGGCATCGGCCTCGCGCCGGCGTGCTTCCAGTTGCGCGGCGTAGGCGTTCACCGCGGTGCGCGCCTGCTCGGCGGATTGCTTCGTCGTCATGCCGCTGAGCGCCAGTTCATCCTGACGTTTCAGGTCCGACTGCGCCTGCAGCCACTGGGCACGCGTGGCCTCGATGTTGGCCTGCGCGCTCTTCACGTTCGCCCGGGCCATGTCCAGCGCGGCGCGCAAGGCATGATCCTCCAGCCTCGCCAGCACCTGACCCTTCTGGATCTTGTCGCCTTCCTCGAACAGGACCTCGGTCAGCGTGCCGGTGATCTGCGTGGATACCGTCGCGGCGCGACGCGCCGTCACGTAGCCGGTGGCCTGCAGCACGGCGTTCCCGCCGGCACCACCGCGCGCCTGCGCCGACGCAGTCTCGACCTCCGGTACCTGCGACTGACGCCACCACCACCAGCCGGCCGCAGCCAGCAGCGCCAGCACGATCAACGCCACCAGCAGCCCCCAGACCCAGCGCGGCGGCCCGCCACCATGGTCCTCGCGCTCGTTGCCCTGGATGCGCAACTCTTTCAACAGTGCGGTATCGATGACAGCCCCCTGTGTGTCAGTACGGGGCGCATTCTCCGAGGCACCCCCTGCTCGTCAATGCTGACTTGCGATGAATGGCGGCTGGCTGGCGTGAACGTCCCCGGAGGACGACGAACGGAGCGGGCAGAATTCGACAGACTTCGGAAGGCCAGGCGCGGGCTCTCCACGGGGCATGGGGCCTCGCGTCCGCGAACCCCAAGCCCCATTCCGGCCCCACCATCGCTCGCTGACTTCACGTCAACGGAGGTCCGGGACCTTCGATCAGCGCTCGATCAGCGTTCCATCAACTCTCGACCAGTCCGTTGCGGATGGCGTAGACAGTCAGCTCGGAGTTGTTGGACAAGGCCAGCTTCTCCAGGACGCGAGCCCGGTACACGCTCACCGTCTTCGGGCTGAGCATCAGTTCCTCGGCGATGTCCGACAGGCGCTTGCCCGACGCGATCATCACCAGCGTCTGGAGCTCACGGTCCGACAGCTTCTGGTGGGCCTGCTCTGGCGCAGGCGCGGTCAGGCTCTCGACCAGCATCTGCGCAATCTCCGGCGTCACGTACTTGCGGCCCTGGGCCACGGTGCGCACGGCCTGCACCAGCAGCTGCGGATCGCCCCCCTTGTTCACGTAGCCGAAGGCACCGGCGCGCAGCGCGCGGATGGCGTACTGGTCTTCCGGATACATCGAGACGATCAGGACGCGGGTCGTGGTGCCCTCGTCCTTGAGGACGTGCAGCACGTCCAGGCCGCTGCGCCCCGGCATGTTGATGTCCAGTACCAGCACGTCGCACTGCTTGTCGACGGGCAGCGTGCGCATCAGGCTGCGCAGCTCGCCGTAGTCGCCGGCCTCGCCGACGACCTCGATGTCGGGGGCGTCGGACAGGGTGTCGCGGATCCCGCGACGGATCAGCGCGTGGTCGTCGCAGAGGATGACTTTGATCATAGGGCGCCCCACGAAGACGGATCATGCCCGGCACCGGCCGGGATCGGTTCTCCGTCGTCGTCGAACTCGAAGTCGCCGAAGACGCCGCGCAGCGGCACCGACAGGATCAGCGCCGTGCCCTGCAGGCCGCTGCTCAGGTCCACCCAGCCGCCCACCGTCGCCGCGCGCTCGCGCAGGCCGCGGATGCCGAAGCTGCGCGCCTTGCTCAGGTCGCCCGGCGCGACGCCGTGACCGTTGTCCTTGATCTCCAGCGTCAGCACGCCGCCCTCCATGCTCAACTCCACGTCGACCTTGGTCGCCCCGGCATGCTTGGACACATTGGTCAGCGCCTCCTGCGCGCAGCGGTAGGCCACCAGAGGCACGCCCGCCGGGAGCTGGAACTGCTCGCCGACATGCCGCACAGCGGTCGCGATGCCGGTGCGGCGTTCGAAACGCGCGGCCAGCCACTGCACTGCTGCCAGCAATCCCTGTTCCAGGATCGCCGGACGCAGGTTGTGCATGATGCGCTGGCTCGATTCGATGGCGCTGGTGACCGTCTCCAGCGCGGACTGCACGCGTTGCTGCACGTCCTCGTCCTTGCTGTGTCGCGCGATCCAGGCCAGGTCGAACTTCAGCGCCGTCAGCGATCCGCCCACGTCGTCATGGATCTCGCGGGCGATCGCCGCCCGTTCCATCTCGACGCTGGTCTGCAGGTGCCCCGCCAGTTCATGCAACTGCTGTTTGGACTTGAGCAGTTCGCGGTCCGCTTCCTGCCGGGCGAGTTGTGCCTCGCAGGATTCGATGGCATGCAGCAGCGCCGGCGCCAGGCGCGCGAGGTTGTTCTTGAGGAGGTAATCCGAGGCCCCGGTTCGCATGGCGGCCACGGCAGTGTCTTCGCCGATCTCGCCCGATACCAGCACGAAAGGCAGCACCAGGTGCCGCTGCTTGATCATGTCCAGCACGACCAGGCCTGAAAACCCCGGCAGGTTGTAATCCGAAATCACCGCGTCCCAGGTCCGGTCGAGGGCTGCCTCGATATCGGGCAGCGTGTCCAGTCGCGTGATCTCGAATCGCAATCCGGCCCGTTGCAACTGGGCCAGGATCAGTTGGTGATCCAGGTCGGAATCCTCGATATGAAGCAGGCGCAGAGAGCGCTCGGCCAGGGGGAGAGTCGGCATGGCCGGGAGTATGCCAAGTTTGTCGCGCATCCCTCATCTATGCAGGGAACCCCCACGTTTTATTCATCTGGAAACCGTAGAGTCTTGGGTTTACCCTTATCGAGATTTGTCACGGTCACGTCGATGACCTACCGATCTGAGCTATTGGGATGACTTTGCACGGTTAGTCCCGTCGACAGATGCGTGGCAAAAGCCGAAGATTCTTGCCAGCCGACAAGTCCGGGCGCATGTTTGAGTTGGGCAGACATGAAGACGCACCAGGACACCCCTAAGTGGAGCCAAGATGCAAATCGATGAGACGTCGGTCGAGCCGGAAGGCACAGGACTGATGCCGCTGCTCGCCGCTGCCGAGCTGCAGGACCATCTGATGACGGTCAACAACGATCTCGAGCGCCTGCAGCGCCTGCTCGACGACGCCTGCGAGGCGTTGTCGACGCATTTCTTCGGCGCGTCGAGCCTCGTGGACCAGATGCGCGAGCGTCTGCCGGAGGCGAAGGACCAGGACGCGCTGCAGCAGCTGATGCTGCATCTGGCCGGTGCGATCACCGCGCTGCAGTTCCAGGACATGTCCACGCAGTTGATCGCGCATACCAGCCAGCGCCTGCGCAACTGCTCGGACCAGCTCGCCCGGGACACCTTCGGGGACGACGAGGACGGCATGGCCGTCGTCGAGACCGCCCCGCTGCGTCCCAATCCCGTCACGCAGGACGAGATGGACGCCGGTTCGGTCGAACTGTTCTGAAAGTTCACCCGATACGTCCGTTAGGTCACGAAATCACCGGGCACCGTCACCAGACCGCCCTCAAGGTCCTCAAGAATCTTCAGGTCCACCCGAAAACCGCTTGTCATCCGGAGAACTCAAAATGCCCTCGATCCTCGCCGTAGACGATTCGGCCTCCATGCGCCAGATGGTCTCGTTCACCCTCAAGAATGCGGGTTTCAACGTCGTGGAGGCGGTGGACGGACAAGATGCCTGGGAGAAGTCGTCCCAGCGCGACTTCGACCTGGTGCTGACCGACCAGAACATGCCCCGGATGGACGGGATCAGCCTGACCAAGAAGCTGCGCGACAACCCCAAGTTCAAGACGACGCCGATCCTGATCCTGACCACCGAGTCCAGCGATCAGATGAAGCAGGCGGGCCGCGCAGCGGGCGCCACCGGATGGCTGGTGAAGCCGTTCGACCCCGCCAAGCTGATCGAAGTGATCGGCAAGGTGATCCGCTGAAGGCTAGCTGGAGAGATTCATGGGAGATATGACCTCCGAAGGCGCAAATCTGGGCGCAGGCATCGACCTGAGCCAGTTCTACCAGGTCTTCTTCGAAGAAGCCGGGGAGAACCTCGACAACATGGAACAGCTGCTGCTGAACCTGGACATCGAGAATCCGGACGACGAGCAGATGAACGCCATCTTCCGTTGCGCCCACTCGATCAAGGGCGGCGCGGCGACGTTCGGCTTCAACGACGTGGCGGAACTGACGCACCAGATGGAGACGCTGCTGGACAAGCTGCGTCGCCATGAACTGGCGCCGACCTCGCCGATGGTGGACGTGCTGCTGCAGTCCGGCGACGCGCTGAAGGCGCAACTGGCCCGGCATCAGGGCTCGGGCGCCGACGCGGTGGACACCTCCGCCCTGCTGAGCAGCATCCGCACGCTGGTGGACGGCGGCACGCTGGACGGCGCCCGCGCCCCGGCGCCTGCCGCCGCCGCGCCGGCCCCCACCCCGAAGGCGGCCGCGCCGGCCGCCGCGCCGATCAAGTCGACCGTGCGCCAGCTGGAACTGCTGGTCGGTCCGCTGAGCGACGCCGCGCAAGCCGACAACCTCGTCGAGCTGTTCAAGGAAATCACCGATCTCGGCACGATCGAGCCGCTGGACGGCGGCATCTCCGCCGACGGCATGCGCCGCTTCAAGGTGCTGACGAGCAGCACCGACAACGACCTGCTGGACCTGTTCACCTTCCACGTCTCGCGCGAGCAGGTCAAGCTGCTGCCGCTGAGCGAAGGCTTCGGCTTCCACGAGGGCGCCCCCGGCGCCCCGGTGGAGACCAAGAAGGACGAGGATCCCGGCTACGGCTTCTTCGACGACGCCCCCGGCATTCCCGAAGCGACCGCCGCCGAAGCCAAGGCCGAAGCACCCAAGGCCAGCGTGCCGGTGCCCGCCGCCAAGCCGGCCGCGCCCGCGCGCACCGAGGTCGCTCCGCGCGCCGGCGGCGCCAGCCCCGACCAGTCCACGCTGCGCGTGTCCGTCGAGAAGGTCGACCAGCTGATCAACCTGGTCGGCGAACTCGTCATCACGCAAGCCATGCTGGCGCAGAACAGCCGCAACCTGGATCCGGGCCTGTACCAGCAGCTGGCCTCCGGCCTGGCCGACCTGGAGCGCAACACGCGCGACCTGCAGGAATCGGTCATGTCGATCCGCATGATTCCGATGTCGGTCGTGTTCAACCGCTTCCCGCGCATGCTGCGCGACCTGGCGGCCAAGCTCGGCAAGAAGGTCGAGCTGGTCACCCAGGGTGAAGCCACCGAACTGGACAAAGGCCTGGTCGAGAAGATCACCGACCCGCTGACCCACCTGGTGCGCAACAGCTGCGACCACGGCATCGAGTCGCCCGCAGACCGCGTCGCCAAGGGCAAGCCCGAGCAGGGCACGATCACGCTGGTCGCCTCCCACCAGGGCGGCTCCATCGTCATCGAGGTGCGCGACGACGGCCGCGGCCTGAACCGCGAGAAGCTGATCCGCAAGGCCCGCGAGAAGGGCATCGACGCGCCGGACACGATGACCGACCAGGAAGTCTGGGGCCTGATCTTCGCGCCGGGCTTCTCGACCGCGGACCAGGTCACCGACGTCTCCGGCCGCGGCGTCGGCATGGACGTGGTGAAGAAGAACATCACCTCGCTGGGCGGCACGGTGGAGATCGACTCCGCCGAAGGCTACGGCATGAAGGTCTCGGTCCGCCTGCCGCTGACGCTGGCCATCATGGACGGCATGAGCGTGGGCGTCGGCGAAGAGGTGTACATCCTCCCGCTGTCGTCGGTGGTCGAGTCCTTCCAGGTCCAGTCCGACACCATCAAGACCGTCGGCGGCTCCGGCCGCGTGGTCGAGGTGCGCGACGAGTACATGCCGGTGGTCGAGCTGGAGCAGGTCTTCAACGTGCCGCGCTTCGACTTCGAGCATGTCAGCTCGATCATGGTCGTGGTCGAAGCCGAAGGCGGCCGGGTCGCGATGCTGGTGGACGAGCTGCTCGGCCAGCAGCAGGTCGTGGTGAAGAACCTGGAGGCGAACTACCGCAAGGTGACGGACGTCTCGGGCGCGACCATCATGGGCGACGGCCGCGTGGCGCTGATCCTGGACGTGGGCAGCCTGGTGCGCCGCTCGCGTCATTGAGATCCCCGGGCGTTCTTGAATCAGGGCGGACGTCGGCCGGCAGGCCGGCGCCCAACGCATAAGAGGTAGACATGAATTTCAGCGCGTTGATGCGTCAATTCAGTATCCGGACCCGCATGATCGGCGCGATCGGCATCGTCCTGGCGCTGCTGATGGTGGTCGGCAGCGTCGGCCTGTTCGGCATGCAGTCGATGCGCGGCCAGACCCAGGAGTTCCTGGAGAAATCGACCGCGCGCGGCAATCTGCTCGGCGATCTCACGGGCACGATGGGCAAGCTCCGTGTCCATGAGAAGGACATGATCATCAATTACGAGAAGCCCGAGGTGGTCAAGGACCGCCACGCGAAGTGGGATGCCGCCCGCAAGAAGGCTTCGGAGCAGTTGACGGAACTCGCCAAGCTCAGCGGCGCCGACGACCAGGACGCGATCAAGAAGCTGCAGACCGCGCTGGAAACCTACGCCGCGAAGTCCTCGAACGTCGTGACGCAGCTGGAAGCCGGCGCGTACGACCACGCCGCGGTCGCCGACCGTCTCCTGCAGCCGGCCAAGGACCAGGTGGTCGAGGCCGAGAAGCAGCTGGACGAACTCGGCGCGCGGCTCGAAGCGCAGTCCGAAGCGATGCGCCAGGGCATGGAAAGCACCCAGGGCGGCGTGCTGTGGACCTTCGGCCTGGTGCTGGTGTTCGCCGCGATCGTCGTGGTGCCGCTGACGCTGCTGAACATGCAGACGATCTGCGCGCCGCTGGCCGACGCCGAGGCCCTGGCCGCCGCGATCGCCGAAGGCGACCTGTCGCGCACGATGAAGCCGGTCGAAGGCGTCGACGAGGCGTCCAAGCTGATGCGCTCGCTGCACCACATGCAGGAAGCGCTGCAGTCCATGGTCGGCCAGCTGCGCACGGCCGCCGATTCGATCCGCACCGCCTCGGTCGAGATCGCCACCGGCAACCAGGACCTGTCCAGCCGCACCGAACAGACCGCCTCCAACCTGCAGGAAGCCGCGTCCTCGCTGGTCCAGCTGACGGGCACCGTCAAGCAGACCGCGGACTCGGCGCGCACCGCCAACCAATTGGCCTCCTCCGCCTCCGGCGCCGCGGCCAAGGGCGGTGAAGTCGTGAGCCAGGTCGTCTCGACGATGGACGAGATCAACGCCAGCTCCAAGCGCATCAGCGACATCATCGGCACGATCGACGGCATCGCCTTCCAGACCAACATCCTCGCGCTGAACGCGGCCGTGGAAGCGGCGCGCGCCGGCGAACAGGGCCGCGGTTTCGCGGTCGTGGCCGGCGAGGTCCGCTCGCTGGCGCAGCGCAGCGCCGAGGCCGCCCGCGAGATCAAGACCCTGATCGGCGCCAGCGTCGAACGCGTCGAGACCGGTTCGCGCCTGGTGCAGGAAGCCGGCAGCACGATGAGCGACATCGTCTCCAGCGTGCAGCGCGTGACGGACATCATCGGCGAGATCACCGCCGCGTCCAGCGAGCAGAGCGACGGCATCAGCCAGGTCAACCAGGGCGTCAGCAACCTGGACCAGATGACGCAGCAGAACGCCGCGCTGGTCGAGCAGTCCGCCGCCGCCGCGGAAAGCCTGAAGGACCAGGCCGAGCGCCTGGGCGGCGTGGTCGACCGCTTCCGCGTGTCGGGCCATGCGCCGGCGCTGTCGGCGACCGCCTTCACGGCCAAGTCCGACGGCGTGGCGAAGCCAGCAGCCACGTCGGCGTCGGCGGCGCACGGCGCCACGACGACGATGTCGCCGGTGAAGCCTGCCGCCAAGTTCGAGAGCAAGGCCGCACCGGTCAAGCCCGCCGCCGCCAAGGCGGCGTTCAAGGCCACGTCGGCGAAGCCAGCGGCCACGACGGCCGCCAAGTCCACCACCACCACCACGACGGCCGCCAAGCCGGCCGTCGTCAAGCCCGCGGCCTCGCCCAAGGTCGCGCCCGCACCGTCCACTCCCAAGCCGGTTGTCCCGGCCACCACCGCCGACGACGGCGACTGGGAAACCTTCTAATCAGCCGCACGAGGTCAACACATGGAAATCGTCCAACAAACCGGCACGCAAGTCGTGCAAGCGAACTCCAGCGCGCTGGTCCCGCACGGCGCCGCGAATGCCGCGCCCGCCAGCGGCGAGTACCTGACCTTCCGCCTGGGTCAGGAGGAATACGGCATCGACATCCTGAAGGTCCAGGAGATCCGCTCCTACGAGCAGCCGACCCGCATCGCCAACGCGCCCGACTTCATCAAGGGCGTCGTGAATCTGCGCGGCGTGATCGTGCCGATCGTCGACCTGCGCCTGAAGCTGGGCTGCGCCACGGCTGAATACAACAGCTTCACCGTCGTGATCGTGCTGAACGTCAAGAACCGCGTCGTCGGCGCGGTGGTGGACTCGGTGTCCGACGTGCTGGAGCTGAACCGCGACGTGATCCGTCCGGCGCCGGAACTCAGCGCCAGCACCGTCAACACCAGCTTCATCATGGGCATCGGCGCCGTCGCCGAGCGCATGCTGATCCTGATCGACATCGAAGGCCTCATGTCCAGCGCGGACATGGGACTGATGGATGCGATGACGGTCGCCTGACCGAACGACAGAACGCCCGGCCAGTCCGGGCGTTTTTTCTGGTCGGTGCGCGCCGCAGCGGCGCGCGCCATGGAGAGAGACAGAGAGAGCGGATCGTGGAGGCGACGCCTGAGAGCGCAAAGCCCGGCGTCGGCAGACAGGCAATCGGCAGCAGCCAAGGAGCCCGTTCATGTTCGACTCGATCAAGACACGCCTCATCGCGCTGGGCGTCGGCATCGTCGCCCTGACCCTGCTGGCGATCACCGTCGCCAACTACGTGACCGTGCGGGGCCATACCCGCCAGCAGGTCTCCCAATCCCTCGATGAACTGGCCGCGGCGCGCTCCGACGCGATCCGCCAGTGGGTCCGCTCGCAGCGCGACATCGTCGCGTCCCTGCAGCCGGCCGTCGCGGCGGCCGATCCGGTGCCGCTGCTGCAGCAGGCGGCGAAATCCGGGCGGCTCGAAGCCGCCTACGTCGGTTTCGCCGACAAGAAGATCGTCTTCAACACGCCGCAGAACCTGCCGGCCGACTACGACCCCACGGGGCGCCCCTGGTACACCGGCGCGGCGTCCGCCTCCGGCACCGTGCTGACCGCGCCCTACATGGACGCCTCCAAGGGCCGGCTGGTGGTCACCTTCGCCGCGGCGGACAAGAGCGGCGGCGCCACCAAGGCGGTGATCGCGACGGACGTGTTCCTGGACGACGTCGTCGCGACGGTCCAGGCGATCAAGCCGACGCCGGGCGGCTTCGCCTTCCTGATGTCCAAGGACGGCAAGATCGTCGCGCACCCCGACGCCAAGCTGGCGCTGAAGGACGCCACGGCCGTCTCCGACCAGTTGACGCCACAGGCGCTGGCCACGGCGCTCGATCCCGCCGCGGGCTGGGTGGAGGCCAACGTCGGCGGCGACGTCTTCCTGGTCAGCGGCACGCCGATCGCCGATACGGACTGGCAGTTGTTCGTCGCCGCGAAGAAGGACGAGGCGCTGGCCTCGCTCGGCGCGCTGCTGCGCACGGCGGTGATCACGGCGCTGATCATGATGGCGGTCGCCGCGCTGGCGATGACCGGCACGATCAGCGCGATGCTGAGCGGCGTGGACCGCGTGCGCGCCGCGCTCGACGACATCAGCGCCGGCGACGGCGACCTGACGCAGCGCCTGCCGGCCGGCGGCCGCGACGAGGTCGGTCGCATTGCGGCCTCGTTCAACCTGTTCGCCGAGAAGATCCAGCGCATCCTGCTGGACGTGCGGTCGGCGAGCAACTCCATCACCACGGCGTCCAGCGAGATCGCGATCGGCTCGCAGGACCTGTCGCAGCGCACCGAGGAGACGGCGTCCAACCTGCAGCAGGCCGCGTCGTCGATGGAGGAACTGACCGCGACGGTGCGCCAGACCGCCGACGCGGCGCAGACGGCCAACCAGCTGGCGTCGAGCGCCTCCAGCGCGGCGGCGCGCGGCGGTCAGGTCGTCGGTCAGGTGGTCTCGACGATGGACGAGATCACCGCCAGTTCCCGCAAGATCAACGACATCATCGGCACGATCGACGGCATCGCGTTCCAGACCAACATCCTGGCGCTGAACGCCGCGGTCGAAGCCGCTCGGGCGGGCGAGCAGGGCCGCGGCTTCGCGGTGGTCGCGAGCGAGGTGCGCTCGCTGGCGCAGCGCAGCGCCGAGGCGGCCAAGGAGATCAAGACGCTGATCGGCGCGAGCGTGACCAGCGTCGAAGCCGGCTCGCGGCTGGTGCAGGCGGCGGGCGAGTCGATGAGCGACATCGTCGGCAGCGTGCAGCGGGTGACCGACATCATCGGCGAGATCACCGCCGCGTCGACGGAGCAGAGCAGCGGCATCGCGCAGGTCAACGACGCCGTCGTGCAGCTGGACCGGATGACGCAGCAGAACGCGGCGCTGGTCGAGGAATCCGCCGCCGCGGCGGAGAGTCTCAAGGACCAGGCACATCGGTTGACGGAGATCGTGTCGGTCTTCCGCCTCGGCGCGGACGGGATGCCCGCCGTTGCACGCACCGCCAAGCCTGCGTCGGCGGCTCGACCGGCGGCGACGGCGGCATCCGCCGCGACGACCGGCCCCGCCAAGGCTTCGCAGCCCGCCGCCGGTTCGACCGCCGCGCGCAAGTCACCGCCCGCGCCGCTCGCTCGCAAGGCGCCATCGGCGTCGCCGTCTCCCAACAGCGCCGCCACCGAACCCGCCACGGCGGCCGCGCCTGCCGCGAAGTCGCCTCCGCGGCCTTTGCCGCCATCCGCCCCGCCGCCGCCCCGCCCCGCGCCGGCGGCCGACGACGGCGACTGGGAGACCTTCTGAGGCAGAGAATGCAGGTCTCGTGCGGGACGGTCCCGGCTTGATAGCCCGGGCCCCGCCCCCACGATAGAAACCTCCCGCGCAAACGCGCGCGAAAGGCTGAGACACTGTTCCGGCATTTCGTCAGACTCACGAGGCCTGCATGACCGATTCCACCGCCGACACTGGCCCCACACCGGGCGCCGCATCTTCCGCCGCGAACCCGCTGCTCTCCACCGCGTCGCTGCCGGACTTCGCCGCGATCGACCCGTCGCACATCCAGCCCGCCGTCGCCGAACTGCTGGCCGAGGCCCAGAAGGCGCTGGACCAGGTCACCGCGTCCGACGCTCCCGCCGACTACGACTTCCTGTCCCGCACGCTCAACGTCGCTTCCGAGCGTCTGGGCACCGCCTGGGGCGCCGTGGGTCATCTGAACGCGGTCGCCAACACGCCGGCGCTGCGCGAGGCCTACAACGCGATGCTGCCCGCGGTGACCGAGTTCTACACCGCGCTCGGCGCCAACGAGGCGCTCTACGCCAAGTACAAGGCGATCGCCGCCCAGCCCGGTCTGACGCCTGAACGCGCGCAGCTGCTGAAGCATTCGATCCGCGACTTCGTGCTGTCCGGCGCCGAGCTGCAGGGCGAAGCCAAGGAGCGCTTCGCGAAGATCCAGGAACGCAGCGCCGAACTCGGCCAGGCCTTCTCCGAACACGTGATGGACGCCACCGACGGCTGGAGCTACCTGGCGAAGGCCTCGGAGCTCAAGGGCGTGCCGCCGGACGTGATCGCGAACGCGCGCGCCGCGGCGGAGAAGGACGGCAACACCGATCCCGATACCCACAAGCTCACGCTGCACTTCCCCGTCTACATGCCGGTGATGCAATACGCCGAAGACCGCGCGTTGCGCGAGCGGCTGTACCGCGCCTACGTGACGCGCGCCAGCGAGCTGGGCGACAAGCCCGACCATGACAACGGGCCGCTGATGCAGGAACTGCTGATGCTGCGCCAGGAAGAGGCGCGGTTGCTGGGCTTCGCCAGCTTCGCCGAGGCCTCCCTGGTGCCGAAGATGGCCACCTCGCCCGCACAGGTGCTGACCTTCCTGCGCGACCTCGCGGGTCGCGCCCGGCCGTATGCGCAGCGCGACCTCGACGAACTGCGCGACTTCGCCAAGGCGGGCCTGCGCATGGACGACCTGCAGGCCTGGGACCTGCCCTTCGTGTCCGAGAAGCTGAAGGAAGCGCGCTACGCGTTCTCCGACCAGGAGGTGCGGCAATACCTGACCCTGCCGCGCGTGCTGGAGGGCCTGTTCCGCATCGTCGACCGCCTGTTCGGCGTGCAGCTGGTGCCGGCGAAGGCTTCGGTGTGGCACGAGTCGGTGCAGTTCTGCGAGCTGCGTCGCGACGGCCGTCTGATCGGGCAGGTGTACCTCGACCTCTACGCGCGAAACGGCAAGCGGCCGGGCGCCTGGATGGACGAGGTCCGCAGCCGCTGGGCGCGGCCGGACCTGGCGGGCACGGGCACCGAGCAGATCCCCGTGGCGCACCTGGTGTGCAACTTCCCGCAGGGCGCGGAAGGCAAGCCCGCGCTCCTGACGCACGATGACGTCACGACGCTGTTCCACGAATGCGGCCACGGTCTGCACCATCTGCTGACACGGGTGTCGGAGCTGGGCGTGTCGGGCATCTCGGGTGTCGAATGGGACGCGGTCGAGCTGCCCAGCCAGTTCATGGAGAACTTCTGCTGGGAGTGGGAAGTGATCCAGCAGCTGTCCGCCCACGTGGACACCGGCGAGCCGCTGCCGCGCGCGCTGTTCGACAAGATGCTGGCGGCGAAGAACTTCCAGGCCGGCCTGCAGACGCTGCGCCAGATCGAGTTCTCGCTCTTCGACATGCGGCTGCATGCCGAGCCGGGCTCGGAGACGCGCGTGCAGGAACTGCTGGGCGAGGTGCGCGACGAGGTGGCCGTGCTGCCGCCGCCGGCGTTCAACCGCTTCCAGCACAGCTTCTCGCACATCTTCGCCGGCGGGTATGCGGCGGGCTACTACAGCTACAAGTGGGCGGAGGTGCTGTCGGCCGACTGCTGGAGCGCGTTCGAGGAGGAAGGCGTGTTCAACCCGACGACCGGTCGGCGCTACCTCGACGAGATCCTGTCCATGGGCAGCGTGCGCGACGCGATGGACAACTTCAAGGCCTTCCGCGGCCGCGAGCCGCAGATCGACGCCCTGCTGAGGCATCAGGGCATGGCCTGACCTCGCGATCCCGGGAACTCGTCAACCGCGAGGCCCGGGGCCGCGTTCCTCCCGGAACCGAGGGAAACCCGGTGGCGCCGGCGGCGTGAGCCGCCGGCAACATGGCGTTCAGGGCGCAGGCGACGGACCGGCGCCCCTCGAGGGAGACATCGCATGCTGAATCACCGATCGCGCCGCCTGAGCGGCGCGCTTCGCCGCGCCGCCGCGGCCCTGGCCCTGCTGCTGGGCGCGAGCGCCGGGATGGCGCTGTCGCCGGTCATGCCGCCGCCGCCTCCCCCGATCAAGCCGCCGCCGGTATCGCCACCGATCTCGCCGCCGGTGCGCTGGATCTCGATCCAGGCGGCGGACGCCAGCACGCCGATCCGGCTGCGGCAGGTGTCGGTGCAAGGCCGCATCAGCGGCAGCTCCGCAGTGTCGCGCGTCGAGCTCACGCTGTTCAATCCGAACGCCCGGGTGCTGTCCGGAGAGTTGCAGTTCCCGCTCAGCGGCGGTCAGACCGTGACCGGGTTCGCCCTCGACATCAACGGGGTGCTGCGGCGCGCCGTGCCGGTGGAGAAGGCCAAGGGCCGCCAGGTCTACGAGGACACGATCCGCCAACGCGTCGACCCGGCCTTGCTCGAAGTCACCGAGGGCAACTTCTACAAGCTGCAGGTCTATCCGCTGCCCGCGGGCGGCACGCGTCGCGTGGTGCTGGAGATCCGGGAATCGCTGGAGAGCGCCGGTGCCGACGCCGCGCCGGTCTGGCGCCTTCCTCTGCAGTTCAACGGCGCCGTCGACCGCCTGGCGGTGGACGTGCGGATCGACGGTGCCTCGCCGTCGCAGCTGAACGCCTCCTGGGGGCCGGAGCCGCTGGCTGTCGTGCCGATGCCGGACGGCGGCAGCCGCCTGCGCGCGCAGCGCGACGGGGCCGAGGCCTCCGGCGAACTGCGCATCGCCTTGCCGGCCCGCCTCGCCTCGCCGGCGGTGACCACCGAACGCTTCAAGGGCAAGACCTACGTCCTGGCCGAGGTGCCGCTCGATGCCGCGCCGTCGCCGCGACCCGTACCGCGCACGGTGGGCCTGGTGTGGGACGCGTCCGCGTCGGGCGCCGCCCGGGATCATGACCGCGAATTCGCGCTCCTGGACGAATGGTTCCGGACGCTGCGTTCGGTCGAGGTGCGGCTCAAGGTCGTCCGCAACGACGCCGAACCGGTGGAACGCTTCGTCATCCGGGACGGCGATTGGCGCGCGCTTCGACAGCGTCTGGAGCGCGTGCCGTACGACGGCGCGACCGCCCTGGGCGCAATGGACACCCCGGACGGCAGCGACGTGACCTTGCTGTTCACCGACGGCCTAGGCACCTGGGGCGCGGGCGGCCTGCCGGCCACCGGCAAACCGCTGTTCGCGTTCTCCGCCTCAGCCGGCGCGGCCGAAGCGTCCCTGCGCCGCACCGCTGAATCGCGCGGCGGCGCCTACGCGGACCTGCTCACGACGGACGCCGCCGAGGCCGTCCGGTTGATGGCCCAGGAACGGCCACGCGTGCTGGAAGTCAGCGGGCTGGGCGCCGGCGAGTGGGAGACCGGATCGATCCACCCGCAGGGAGGTCGTCTGCTGATCGCCGGCGTCATGACGCAGCCACAGGCGACGATGAAGCTGCAGCTCTCGACGCCAGGCGGCGCGCCGCGCACGATCACGGTGCCGCTGCGTGTCACCGCCCCCGAACCTGCGGCGGCGGCGACGTCGTCAGACCCGGCCGAGGCTGCCGAGGCCACCGCCGTCGTCGGGCTCGCCGCCTATCGCTGGGCGAGCTTCCGTCTCGGACGACTGGACGCGGACCGCGCGGCCCAGCGTCAGGCCATCCGCCGGCTGGGCATGGACTTCGGGCTGGTGACGCGGGAGACCTCGCTGATCGTGCTGGACGCCGCCGCCGACTACGTGCGCCATGACATCGAGCCACCCGAGGACCTGCGCGCCGAATGGGAACGGCTGATGGCCACGCGGACGGCGACGCGCCAGAGCGATCGCGCCGAGGCCCGCCGCGACGTGATCCAGCGCTTCGAGGACAAGGTGCTGTGGTGGTCGGAGACGCCGGCGATGCGCGCCGCCGCGCGCCAGATGGCCGAGCAGATCGCGGGGAAGAACCGGCGCGACGTGTCCGTGCCGGTCATGGTTCAAGCGCCGATGCCAGCACCCGCGCCTGCGCCGCAGGAGTTCAGACCGGCGCCCATGGCGGCGCCGGCGACGCCCGCCCCCGCCCCCGCCACGTCGGCTCGTCCGCCCGAGCCCCCGCCCGCGGCGGCCCCGGTCGCACCGGCCCCCATTCGCCCGATCGCGGAGGCGTCGCGGTCCCAGCGCATTGCCGCGGAGACGATGCCCGCGGCAGCAGCACAGGCGCCGTCGCGCACGGCCGGCGACGGCGACATCGCGCTGCGCCCCTGGCAGCCCAACGAGGTCTACGCCCAGCGCCTGAAGAGCGCCGCCGACAAGGACCTCTACGCGATCTACCTGGACGAGAAGCCGTCCTACCTGCGCAGCTCGGCGTTCTTCCTCGACGTGGCGGACCGCCTGATCGAACGCCGGCAGACCGCGCTGGGGCTGCGCGTGCTGTCCAACCTGGCCGAGATGGACCTGGGCAACCGCCAGCTGCTGCGCATCCTGGCCTACCGGCTGAAGCAGGCGGGCCGTCCGCGCGACGCGATCCCCATCCTGGAGGAAGTGCTGCGCCTGGCGCCCGACGAGCCGCAGTCCTACCGCGACCTCGGGCTGACCTGGGCCGACGCGGGCGAGCCGCAGCGCGCGGTGGACCTGCTCGCCGAGGTCGTGAACCGGCCCTGGCAGAACCGTTTCCCCGACGTCGAGCTCATCGCGCTGGCCGAACTGAACGCGATCGCCGAACGCTCCCGGCTGCAAGGCAGGAAGCTGGACCTGTCGGCGATCGACGCGCGGCTGCGCCGCCCGCTGCCGCTGGCCCTGCGCGTGGTGATGAGCTGGGACGCGGACAACACCGACATCGACCTGTGGGTGACCGATCCCGACGGCGAACGCGCGTATTACGGCAACGTGCTGACGCGCCAGGGCGGACGCATGTCGCGCGACTTCACCGGCGGCTACGGCCCCGAGGAGTTCTCGCTGCGCGTGGCCAAGCCGGGGACCTACACGGTGCAGGCCAACTTCTTCGGCCACCGGCAGCAGGTGATCGCGCCGTCGACGACGATCATGGTCCGCCTGTCCACCGGCTTCGCGACCGCGCGGCAGCAGGACAAGGACATCGTCCTGCGCCTGAGCGGCCGCGGCGACGGCGTCGTCGTGGGCACCTTCACCGTGAAGTGACGGGCCAGGGGGAAGCGACCCGGCGCCAGTGTCAGCGCCGGGCCGGGGGCCCGGTGCCGGCGCTCTTCAAGCGCCGGGCCTCTTCCACGGCACCGTCTGGATGAGCCGCTTCGCCTCGTCCGCCGGCAGGGCCTTGGCGAACAGCCAGCCCTGCGCCACCTGCACGCCGAGCTCTTCCAGCAGCACGGCCTGCGCCTCCTCTTCCACGCCCTCGGCCAGGGTCTGCTTGCCGAGCGCGTCGGCCAGGCCGACGATGGTGCGCACGATCTCGCGCGACTCGCGGCCGGCGCCCAGCCGCATCACGAAGCTGCGATCGATCTTCAGCGTGTCGAACGGGAAGCGGTGCAGATAGGCCAGCGACGAATACCCCGTCCCGAAGTCGTCGATCGACAGCTTGAAGCCCATCCGGGCCAGCTCCTGCAGCACCTCCGCGCTGCGCTGCGGATTGGCCATCGCCATGCTCTCCGTGACCTCGAGCTTGAGCTGCGAGGCCGGCACGTCGCCCAGCGCCTTGAGCGTCTCGCGGGCGTCGTTGAGCAGTTCGTCGTCGCGCTCCAGCTGCACGCCCGACACGTTCACCGCGATCTCGCCCTTGAAGCCGATCTCGCGCCAGCGTCGCAGCTGCAGCGCGGCCTCGATCAGCGTCCAGCGGCCGATCTCGACGATCTGGCCGCTCTCCTCCGCCACCGGGATGAAGTCGCCGGGCATCACCATGCCGCGCGTCGGATGCTTCCAGCGGATCAACGCCTCGAAGCCGAGCAGCGTCCGGTCCGACAGCTTCACGAAGGGCTGGTAGTGGAGCTGGAACTCGCCCGCCTCCAGGCCGCGCGCGATGTTCTCCTTCACCCAGCGCCGCGATTGCTCGACCAGTTGCTGCGCCGGATCGAACAGGCGCGCATGACCCGCGCCGGCGGCCTTGGCGCGGGCCAACGCGCTTTCCGCGGCGGCCATCAGGTCGTCCGGGCTGAAGTTGCCCTGCCCCGTGTAGGCCCAGCCGGCGCAGGCGGTGAGCCGATGCGCGCCGGTGCCCTGCCCGGCGTCGACGGTGTCGAACAGGAACGGTTCCTCGATGCGCGCCAGCGCCCATTCGGGCACGCGGTCGACGAGTGCGCCGGCTTCGATGCGCGCCTCGAAAAGCACGCCGAACTGGTCCGCGCCCAGTCGCGCGACGACGCGTCCGGCACGCGCCGTGCGGCCCGAGCCGCCGGCCAGGCGCCGCGCGCTTTCGACCAGCACGGCGTCGCCGGCCAGCAGGCCGTGGCGCTCGTTGAACGCGCGGAAATCGTCCAGGCCCACGAGCGCGACGGCGACCGGGACGCCGGGGGTCGGATTGGCCAGCCGCTGCGCGACGAGTTCGACGAACAGCGCGCGGTTGGGCAGCCCGGTGAGCCGGTCGTGCATGGCCTCGTGCGCGACCTGCGCCTGCAGCCGTTCGTTCTCGCTGATGTCGGTCAGCGAGCCGGCCATGCGCACCGGCTTGCCGTCGCGGCGCACGGCCGCACCGCGCGCCAGCAATGCCCGCGCCTGCCCGCCCTGCTCGAAGCGGAGCACATGGTGGAACTGGAAGCTGCGGCCTTGCAGATGCGCGTCGAGGTCCGCGCGCAACAGACCCGCCGCCGCTTCGTCCAGCGGGCGCGTGAAGCGTTCGATGCCACGTGCGGCGTCCGCTGACGCCGCTCGTTTCCCGAATCGCCAGAAGCCGCGCTTCGCGCCGGCCGGTTGCTCGTCCGCGCCCCGTGCGTCGCCCATCAGCGCGAGCCAGCGCGCCGAGACGTCGAGCTGGTCCGACGCGATGTCCCAATCCCATAGCCCGTCGTTGGCGCCCTGAGCGGCAAGCGCGTACCGTTCTTCGCTCACGGTGAGGCGCCGCAGCGCCTCGCGCCGCCGGGACTGATCGGCGAGCGCCCGCAGCGTCAGCGCGGCGAGGCTCGCCGCTGTCACGGCCAGCAGCGGGTAGGCGAGCGAGAGGACGAGATGTTCTTCCTCGAAGGCCCACTGCGCGCCGTAGAGCCCGCCGCCGACCAGCAGCGCCACGATCGTCAGCCCGCGCCACAGCGACCCACGCGCGAGCAGCAGCGCGCACAGCAGCGGCAGCACCAGCAGCGCGCCCGATTCGGCGAGCGCGGCCCACGGCGGTCGCGTCAGCGAGCGACCGGTCAGGATGTTGTCGACGACCGTCGCCAGCCGTTCCATGCCGGGCAGACCGGCGTCGAAGGGACTCGGGAAATGGTCGCCGGCGCCCAGCGCCGACACGCCGATGATCACGATGCGGTTGCGCAGCGCGTCCTCGGGCACCTTGCCGTCGACGAGGTCGGCCATCGTCACCGACGGGAAGGTGCCGGCCGGGCCGTAGTAGTTGACGCCCTGCCGCGACAGCAGGTCCAGCGGCACCTGCAGCGTGCCCCAGCGGATGTCGCGGCTCCAGCGCAGCGTGGCCTCGGACCACGGCTGGCGCATGGCGTCGCCGGCGATGCGCACGGCCAGCGACGGATAGACCTCGCCGTCCAGCGACAGGGCCGGCAGGTCGTGACGCAGGCTGCCGTCCACCTCGCGCTCCGCCTGGACATGGCCCAGCGACTTCGCCGCCGACAGCAGCGGCTCCGGCGGCGCGTCGGCGCGCTCCGGGAGCAGCGCGCTGCGCGGCGTCCCTTCGGCGCGCATGAAAGCCTGCGACAGCAGGCCGGTCGGCAGGTCCCCGGAAGGCGAAGAGGCCGAAGCCGACGCTGAAGCCGAAGTCGCGGCAGCAGACGCGGCAGCAGACGCGGACGCGGACGCGCCGGCATCGCTGCCGCTGGGGTGGGCGGCGGGCGGCAACGCGAACGGCAGCAGCACCGGCACACCGCCGCGCATCGCGGCGGCGAGCGCCGCATCGCTGTCCGGCTTCGCATCGAGCAGCAGCATGTCGACGGCGATCAGGCGCGGCTTGGCGGCCTGCAGCCGCGTGATCGCGTCCGCGAGCAGCGGACGTCCCGGCGCCATGCCGCCGAAGCGCGCGGCGCTGGCGTCGTCGAAGCGCACCAGCGTGATCGGATACGTCGTCCCCGGCGCGATCCGACCGCGCCACTGCACCTGCGCGTCCTGCACCACGCCGTCCAGGCGCGCCAGAGGCCCGGCCTGCAGGCGCGACAGCCACAGCATCGCCACGGCCCCCGTCACCAGCAGCGCGACGATCAGTTGCGCCCAGGCCCAGCGCGACGGCCAGCGCCATGCACCGCCCTGGTGGCGGCGCAACTTCGATCCCGGAGGTACGCCGGGCGAGGCGTTCGAAGACACGCGGTCCCGGCGTCGCGACGGGCTCGCCATCAGACCCCCGACAACCGGTCCAGCACCGCGCGGACCCGGTCCGCCGGCCATTGCGTCGCGGCGGTGCAGCCTTGCGACACCTCGCAATCCGTGCCGCCGGAGCGATCGACGAGCACCGGCAGTTGCGCGCCCAGCCCGCGGGTCCGCCCCGCGGCGCGCGGTCCCGGCAGCACGGCCACCTGGCCGGACTGCACCAGCACCGCGGTCTGCTCGTTCTCGCCCACCTCCACGAGGAACTCGGTGCCGCGCACCGCCGTCACCGCCGACGGGGTGCGGACTTCCCACTTGCCCGAGCCGGACGGCGTGACCTTCTGGCTCAGCAGACCGCGTTCCAGCAGCAGGGACACGTCGCGCGCGCCGTCCGAATAACCGGGCATCACGCCCGTGCCGGCGTCGATGCCGAGGTTCAGCCGGGTCAAGGTCAGCTGGCTGCGATCGCCGACGACCAGGCTGGACCCGTCCGGGCAGCGCAGCCGCACGCGGCCATTGTCGCCGGTGCGCAGCTGGGCGCCCTCGCCCACCTTGTCCCCTAGCCTCAGCGGCTGCGTCTGGCCCGCGACGACACGGGTCGCATCGCCCGCCAGCGCGGCCACTTCGCAGGCCTGCGCGTGCGCGGCGAGCGAGACCATCGTCATCGCCGCGATCAGCGCGGCCTCCCTCAGCACGTGTGTCATCGTTGTCGTCATGGTGTGTTCATCGCGAATGAATGCGGCGGGCGACATCATCACTGCGCCGGATCGCCGAACAGCGCGTAGGCCGCCCAGTAATACGGATGCGTCCAGCGGCCCTGCCCCTCCTGGCCGTCGGCGAGCTGCAGCTGCGCCCGGCGCAGGCCGCCGGCGCGAGTATCGGCGGGCTGCAGCGCCGCGCCGGTCAGCGCGGCGGCGGAGGCCGATTCCACAGCCCAATGCGTCGCCAGCACCGAGCGCGCACCGGCAAAGAAGAAACCGCGTACCAGGCCCGACATCGCCGCGCCGCCCTGCTCGCCGGCGGCCGTGTTGCAGGCCGACAGCAGCACCCACTGCGCGGTCATGCGCAGCGTGAGCACGTCGTCGAGTTCCAGCAGCGGTGAGGCGGATTCCTCCGTCTCGGCGGCCAGCGCCAGCGCCGGCTTCGAGATGCCCGGCAGTTCGCCCGGCATCAGCCCGTGGGTCGCGAAGGCCAGCACGCGACGATCGGCCAGCGGCGTCGCCAGCACCGCGCTGCGCGTCGCCGCCGCGCCCAGCCGCAGGTCGACGACCGGATCGGCGCCGAGCGCGCGCGCGATGGCGAGCAGCTCCGCGCGCGTCTCGGGCAGCGGCGGGATGTCGGCATAGCGGAAACCGAGTTGCGCGTCGTAGCTGCCCGCCGCGCGCGTCGGCGTCGGCGCGAGCAGATGTCGGGCGTTCGCGCTGGACTTGGTCTGCAAGATGGCCGCGGCAGGCGCCGACGTCCGGCCCGTCCCGCGATCGAACACGGGATCGCCGAAGCCGAGGAGCGCCTTGGGCGCCGGCGTCGTCGGACTGCCGCGACGCAGCGACTGCAACGACGCGCCCGAGGGCAGTTGCACCACGGCGTGCTGACGCAACAGCCAGGCCACGGGCCGGCCGGCCGCTGGCGCTTCGGTCACGAGCGCCGCGAACGGCAGCCCGGCCAGCGGTCCGTCGCCCGCGACGATCAGCGTGTGCAGCCCTTGCCGGTCCAGCGGCGCCAGCAGCTCGCGATGCAGCGCGTGCAACTCCGGCAGCGCCTGCGCGAGCGGCGTCTCCCGTCCCGCCGGCATCGCGCTGAGATCGAGGCGCTCACGCAGCGTCTTCACGCGGCGGGCCAGCGTCGCCGCGCCCTGCGGCATCACGCGGAACTGCGCCGGCGCGTCGGCGCGCAAGAGCCAGATCAACGTCTGATCGTCGAGCGCGTGGACGACCAGCAATCCCTCGCCCGCGCGCAGGCGGGCGCTCAGCGCCGCGGCGCCCGGCGTCGCCGGCGTGATCAGGTCGGCGTAGGCGGGATAGGCCGCGGCCAACTGCTGCCGCTGCGTCGCGAGCGCCTCGCGCGCCGCGGCGGCCGCGCCCTGCTGCGACTGCAATTGCTGGCGCAGCGCCTTCAGCGCGTCCTCGCGCGGCTTGCGCTGCTCCTTCGGCAGCGCCTTGAAGGCTTCGCTGGAGACCTCCTTGCGAAGCTTGTCCTCGTCCGCGATCAGCGCGGCCACCTGGCTGTACTGCCCCGACGCGGCCTTGCGCAGCGTCTGCTCGCGGTCCAGCAGGCCGCGCAGTTCCGGCGTCGCCGCCAGCATGCGCGCGGTGCTGTCCGCCAGCGCGCGCTGCGTGCTGCCCAGCTTGCGGCGGTCCGCGATCTGCAGCGCGCGATCCACCGTGGCCGGCGGCAGGACCTCGCCCGCGACCGCTCGTCGCGCCGCCTGCGCGAGGAACTCGTCGAACGCCAGCCCGAGCACGAAACCGCGGAAGCCCCGCGCGTCCAGATCCACCCAGCCGTCGCTGCGGTCCAGCGTGGCGGCGAAGAGCTGCTCGTAGTCGCTCATCGCGCCGCCCGTGTCGCCGCGCAGCAGCCGCACGACGGCGCGCACGCCGGCGCTCTCGCGCGTCTGCGGATGGTCCTGGCCGTAGATCCGCGTGCGGTAGCGCAGCGTGCGCTCGGCGGTCTCCAGTGCTTCGTCCAGCCGCCCGGCCTTGGCGGCGAGCAGCGCGCTCAGCCGGTTGTCCTGCGCGCGGCTGCGCGCCACGCCGTCGGCGCCGAGTTCGTCGAGGAACTGGCGATAGGCCTGGTCGGCCTCGGTCCAGCGCTTGAGGCCGAGCAGCGCCCGCACGATCTCCTGGCGCGCGAGCCAGCGCGTCTGGCTCGCCGCCGACGCATTCGCCTTCGCGAGCATCGCCTCGGACTGACGCGCGGCGGCCAGCGCCTCTTCATGCTGCTGCGATGCGTTGAGCGCGGTCGCCGCGCGGTAGTGCCAGCGCGCGCCGAGGCCGTCCTCGAGCTGCCCCGCCCGCCACAGCGCGAGGTTGTCCTGCGCGATGTCGGCCGCCTCGCGCGTGCGGCCCTGCGCGACCAGCGCGTAGACCAGCATCCCCTGCGAGCCGTCCAGCCAGCCCTGCCAGGCCCGCAGCGTGTCCGCCGGGACGCGCGCGCCGTCCGCCGTCCGCAGGAGTTCGCGCGAACGCGCGACCGCCTGGCGCAGCGTCGCCACCGCCGCCGCGCCGTCGCCGGTGAGGCGTTCGACTTCGGAGCGCACCTGCAGGCGATCAATCGTCAACGGCAACCCGGGCTGCTGCCGGAGCGCCTCCGCCGCCAGCGCGTCGGCGCGGCTCCAGGCGCGCAGCATCACGTTGCGGTCCTGTCCGCCGTTGGCCAGGAAGTAGGTCTGGCGCAGCGCGACGCCCGCGCGGGCGGACGCGCTGAGCTGCCTGTCGGCCATGAGCGGCTCGCAGGCCGCCAGCGCGGCGCCGGAGCTGCCCCAGGTGTATTCGGTGATGAGGTAGAGCCGGATCCAGCCCTCGCCGTCCGGCCGACCACGGCCCAGCGTCATCAGAGACTTGGCGATCTCGATCTGTCGTGCGCGATCCTCGATGCGCCGCGCCGCCGGCCATTGCCGCTGCAACAGCGCGTAGCGCGCGTCCGGCGCATCAGGCAGAGGCTCCGCGAGCAGACGACGCGCCTCCTCGACGCTCAACCCGCCCGCGACCGCATCCTGCGGCTCCGCGTCCTCGGCCGCCGCGCCGATCGGCGCTTCCTCCTGCGCCCGCACGCCAGGCGCCAGCAGACCGAGCATCGCGCACACGATCGCCCAGGTGGCCAGCCACGGTTCGGTTGCTCTTGTCGGCGCGCATCGACGCCGCGTCGGTGTCCGGCGCGTTCCCAACATCTTGTGCGGCTCCTGACCGGCATGAGCCGGCCTGACGGCCATCCTAGGTGAACGCCGACAGGGGTCCAACACCGCACTCGCGGTGTTGAACGCTCATCTAGCCAACACCGCACTCGCGGTGTTGAACGCTCATCTGGCCAACACCGCGCTCGCGGTGTTGAACCGCTTGTCCAGGCTCCGCCGACAGCGCCCCCGCACGCCGGGTTGCGGCCTTGTCCGACAGACCGCCCCGGCGTTTGTCTCTTAAGGTGAATCAACGGCTTTCGGGCCAGCGATGGAGTTCGCCATGCGTTCCTTCCCGTCCCTTCCCCCGCTGCCTCTCGGACGGCGCTTCTTCCGTGATGCGAAACACCCGTCGTCCCATCACGGCGCGCTGTTCTGGCTCGCGCATGCCGCCGTGCTGCTGGGGCTGCTCCTGATCGCCACCGAAGTCTCGGCGCAGCAAGGGGCCGGGCTGCGCGCCCAGTACGACCAGCTCGCACCGCAACTGGCGCGCAGTCCGTTCCAGAAGCCCATCGTGCTGAGCTCCGCCGACGACACGGAGCGCCCCACCGGGGAGATGCACGCGGTCGTCCAGCATCCGTTCGGCACGCTCTCCGGCGCGCTGCGCAACGCCGACGCCTGGTGCGACCTGCTGACGCTGCCGGCCAACGTCAAGCGCTGCGCGGTCGAGGACGACCAGGCGCCGGTCGCCACGCTGCACATGGCCGTGGGCCGCAAGTTCGACCAGCCGATCGAGGACGCCTACGCGCTCGACTTCCGCTTCCAGGTGCTGGCGGCGCAGCCGCAGTACCTGCTGGTCGAGATGAGCGCCAACAAGGGCCCGATGGGCACGAGCAACTACCGCCTGACGCTGGAGGCGGTGCCCATCGATGCGAAGCGCTCTTTCGTGCGGCTGCGTTATGCCTACGTGAACAACTTCGCCGCGCGCGTCGCGACCAGCGCCTATCTGTCCACCTCGGGCCGCGACAAGGTCGGATTCACCGTGGTCGGGCGCGAGAGCGACGGCCAGCCGCGCTACGTGGGCGGCATCCAAGGCATCGCTGAGCGCAACACGATGCGCTATTTCCTCGCGATCGAGTCCTACCTGGACACGCTGCCCGCGCCAGCCGAGCAGCGGCTGGACCGGCGTCTGCGCGACTGGTTCGCCGCCACCGAGCGGTATGCGCGCCAGCTCCACGAGCAGTCGCTGGAGGAGTACGTCGCGATGAAGCACAAGGAGGCGCGCCGGCAGGTCGCCATCGCGCCGGGCGGCTGAAGCGCCGTCAACGCAGGTCCTTGAAGTCTCCGACCGTCGTCACCACGAAGTCGTCCAGCCGGATCCTGCGACGCCAGGACCGATTCACCTGCTCGATCGTCGCTGCCTGGATGGTCGCGTCACGCTGCGCAGCCTGCGCCCAGGTTTCGCCGCGGTCCGCTTGATCGAGCAGCAGGTCCGCCACGGTCATGTCGTCGGCAAGCGCCAGCCGGCGTCCGGCCAGCAGCTCGGTCTTCGCGAGGGCGAGTTCGTCGGCCCGGATGCCGTCGCGCGTCATCGCGGCCAGTTCCTCGCGGACGAGCGACACCGTCAGGTCACGGTTCTGCGGTGCAAAGAGCGCGGAGACCGTCAGGGCTGCGGCGTCACCGACGTCGCCCGTGGACATCCAGGCCCGGACGTCATAGCTCAGCCCCGCCTGCTCCCGGATACGACGGGACAGCCGGCTCTCCGGCGAGCCGCCGAGGATCCTCGTCGCCAGCGCCAACGGCACGTAATCGGGGTCGCGCTCGGACAGCGCGAAATCCACGCGCATCGTCATCGCCGCGCCGGCCTTGTCCCGCGCCACCACATCGAAGCGCGCCGCAGGGATGACGTCAGCCTTCGGTTCGTGACGGACGAATCCCGGCGCCGATGGCTTCTTCCAGCGACCGAACAGCCGCTCGATCGCAGCGTCCAGGCCGTCCGGGATCGCCCCCACCACCGACGCGCGCGCCTCGTTCGCCGACCAGTAGGTCGCATGGAAATGCGCCACGTCCGCCAAGGCTGTCGCCCGCAGCTCGGCGATCGCCTCATCGAGGGACCTGGCGTAATCCGGATCGCCGGGCTTCACGCCCCGGGCATGGTTGTAATGCTCGCGCGCGGCGGTCCGCCGCAGCGTTTCCAGCTCCTGTCGCGATCCCTCCAATCCGGCGATCATCTCCGCCTGCCGGCGGTCGAACGCGTCTTGCGGCAGCAGCGGGTGTTGCATCACGTCGGCTGCCAAGGCCAGCGCTTCAAGCAGATGGGGACGTTCCACATCGATCGCCAGGCTCGCGCCCTGATCTCCGCTCGTCAGACTGACGTGGGCCCCCAACGTGCGGAGCTTGTCCTGCAACGCCTGCCTGGGCATCGTCAGGCTGCCCTCGAGGAGCAGGTCCCCGACCATGTCGGAGCCGCGATGGCGGAAGGTGTCCTCTCGCCCGCCCCAACGCAGATCCATCCGCAGGACCACCTTGTCGCCGCGCGTGCGTTTCGCCAAGGTGATGAGTTCGACGCCCGACGGCAGCCGGCGGGTCGTCGTGCGCGTCGCCAGCAGCGCCGGTGTCGGATCGAACCGTTCCCCGGCCGCCACCGTCGGCGGCGCCTTCAGCCCGGCCAGGCGCACCGTCGGCGGCGCAGCATCGGGGATGTCCACGCGCTCCACCTGCTCCGTCGGCAGGTAACGGCCCAGCGTCCGGTTGGCGGGGCGCAGATAGGTCCGTCGCACACGCTCGATGTCGTCCAGCGTCACGGTCGCGACTTCCGACATGAGCAGGAACGGCAGACGCCAATCGGCCGCGCCCTCGTCCGCGATCTCGTCGATCAGCGCCTCAGGTCTTGTCATCAGTTCGCGAGACCACTCGTTGGCCCCGGCAAGCACGCGCGCGAGTTGCGACTCGTCGAACGCCGGCCCCGCACGTCCCTCGAGGAGGTCCAGCAGCCGAGCCTCGACGGCGACCGGATCGCCGCCGGGAGGCAGGAGGGCGACGACCCCGAGACCCCCGCGCTCCGCCCTGCGGAACCCGATCGCGCCCGCGGCCGATGCCAGCCCGGTCACGATCAGTTCCCGGTGGAGCGGACCTCCCGGCGCCTCCGACAACATCAGCTCCAGGACCAGCAGTGGCGCGGCGTCGGGATGCGTCGTCGCAGGGGCGTGGTAATGCGCCATCAGCGTCGGCTGGCCGCCGATGCGGCGTACGACCACGCTGCGCTCGCCGTCCTGCGCCGGTTCGACGGTGTAAGTCCGCGGGAGGGGATCGCCGGGCACCTCCAGCGGTCCGAACAGGCTCGTCACCCGGGCCAGCACCGCTTGCGGATCGAAGCGTCCGCCCACGATCAACATCGCGTTGTCGGGTCGGTAGTAGCGCCCGTAGAACGCCTTCAGGCGCTCGATCGGCACGTTCTCGATGTCGCTCCTCAGACCGATCGTGGCGTGTCCGTAGTTGTGCCAGTCGTAGGCCACGCCGAGCACGCGCTTCCTCAGGACCGCCATGAAGTCGTTCTCGCCGCTCTCGTACTCGTTGCGCACGACGGTCATCTCCGAGTCCAGGTCGGACCTGGCCACCAGGCTGTTGACCATCCGGTCAGCTTCGATCTCCAGCACGGTGTCCATCGTCGCCGGGTCGGCGTTGAAACGCGCCATGTAGCGGGTGACGTCCGCCCCCGCCCGCGCGTTGGCGCGAACGCCGCGGCGCCCGAGGATCTCGTAGATCTTCGGATGCGTGGGCGTGCCCTTGAACAGCAGATGCTCGAGCAGGTGGGCCATGCCGTACTCGCCCGCAGACTCGTGCCGGCTGCCGACCCGATAGACGATGTCGACCGACGCGGTGCTCATCGTTTCGTCGGGCAACAGCAGCAGCTGCAGACCGTTGGCCAGGCGATATTCGGAGATCCCTGCGAACTCGCGCACCAGGCCGGGCGGCCTGGTCGGAGCGGCGGCGTCCGCCCGGAGCGCGATGCAGAAAGCGAAGGGAAGCAGCAGCGTCGCCCGCCGCATCGATGTCAGGTTCAAGCGCATGGTCCTCATCCGTCGTTCCGCGCCGCGATGGGGCGGCGCCTCAACGTCAGTGAGGAACGCCGGACCTTCGGTGCACAGTGAGCGGCGAGGTCGGCGCGGCTGGCCGCCTCAGGGGAGGCGACGCGGCGAAGACTCGATCCGCCGGGCGGCCCATTGCGCGCCGACCAGCACCGAGGCCATCAGCCACAGCGGCGCGGCCGCGACGCTGGCGGCGGCGAGCACGCCGAAGCCCAGCGGCATCGCGACGGTGGCCCCGTTGGCCGCCAGCATGCGCAGCCCGAGCGCCTGACCGTGCCGGTCCGGCGGCGTGACCTGGTGCATGGTGGCGAGCACCATCGGCTGCACCGCGCCGAGCGCCAGGCCCAGCACCGCCGACCCGAGCATCAATCCGAGCGTGCCCGGCAGCCACGCGTAGACGAGCAGCGTCAAGGTCGCGACCGCCATGGCGGCGCGCAGCGCCTTCACGTCGTCGATGCGATGGGCCCAGCGCACGATGGCCAGGCGGACCAGCGTCGCCGCCGCGGCGAAGCTGCCCAGCACCAGGCCGATGCTGGACGCGGACAGGCCCTTCGCGTGGCCGACCACCGGCACGACGAAGCTGTGGGCGTCCCAGCACGAGGACATCGCGACGTTGACGATCAGCAGATTGCGCAGTCCCGGGTCCTTCAGCAGATCCCAGGCGGGCCGCGGCTTCACGCCGCTTGCGGCGGGCGCCGGCGGATGGCGCGGGACGCGCTTCGCGATCGCCCCGGCCGCCAGCGGCAGCAGCGTCGACAGCACCAGCGCGGCGGTGAAGCCGGCCGTGTCGATGACGATGCCGGTGATCACCGGCGCAAAGGCATTGGACAAGGCCGGACCGAGCGCCACCCAGCTGAACACGCGCTTGAGCTGCGAGGCGTCGTGCGCCATCAGCCCGGCCTCGCGCTGGATCGCGACGGCCGCGATCGCGACGGCGCCGCCGCAGCACAGGCAGCCCAGCGCCAGCAGCCAGACCCATCCCAGCACCTGCGCGATCAGCGCCAGCACGGCGCCGGCGAAGGCCATCGCCACGCCGATGCCCACCGGCTTGTGGAAGCCGTGGCGATCGGCCAGCCGGCCGGCCCACAGCGACAGCCCCAGCGGCGCGACGGCGAACAGGCTCAGCAGCACGCCGACGAAGCCGCCGCCGTAGCCCTGGTTCAGCACCCACAGCGTGGCCGCCACGCGCGTCGTCGCCATGCAGGCATGCACGGCGACCAGCGACGCGATGACGGCCGCGAAACCGGCGTTCAAGCCGGTATAGCCCCGGGCCGACGACGCGTCGTGGGTCATCGGGCGCTGCCTTCGTCCTCGAAGTCGGCCGCGACGTTTTTCGGATTCGCGGGATCTGTGGGATCCGAGGCGTCCACGGCGCCGGCGATGCCGAGCTTCAGCACGCGCGCGGCCTCGTCCTCGGGCAACGCCTCGACGGACTTCAGCTCGCGGGTCATGACGCGGGTGCGGCGCTCGGCGAGCTCGATGTTGTTGCTGGCCTCGTCGAGCTTCTTCTTCGTCTTGGCCAGCACGTCGCCGAACTTGCCGAACTCCGTCTTCACCGCGCGCAGCACGTCCCACACCTCGGCGGAGCGCTTCTCCAGCGCCAGCGTGCGGAAGCCCATCTGCAGGCTGGACAGCGTCGCCAGCAGCGTCGTCGGACCGACCAGCATCACCTTGTGCTCGCGCTGCAGCGCCTCGCTCAGGCCGGGGCGGCGCAGCGCCTCGGCGTACAGGCCCTCGGTCGGAACGAACAGCAGCGCGAAGTCGGTGGTGTGCGGCGGACCGAGGTATTTCTCGCGGATGCTCTTCGCTTCCAGCCGCAGCCGTGTCTCGATGGCGCGGCCGGCCAGCTCCGCCGCCGGCGCGTCGGCGCGCTCCTGGGCGTCGAGCAGACGTTCGTAGTCCTCGCGCGGGAACTTCGCATCGATCGGCAGCCAGATCGGCTGGCCGTCGTCGCGCTGGCCCGGCAGCTTGAGCGCGAACTCCACGCGGGCCCCGGTGCCCGGCACCGTCTCGACGTTGGAGGCGAACTGCTCCGGCGTGAAGACCTGCTCCAGCAGGGCCGCCAGCTGCACCTCGCCGAAGATGCCGCGCGTCTTCACGTTGGTCAGCACCCGGTTCAGCGAGCCGACGTCGCGCGCCAGCGTCTGCATCTCGCCCAGGCCGCGGTAGACCTGCTCCAGCCGCTCGGCGACCTGCTTGAAGCTCTCGCCCAGCCGCTGTTCCAGCGTGGCGTGCAGCTTCTCGTCGACGGTCGCCCGCATCTGCTCGAGCTTCTTCTCGTTGTCCTGCTGGATGGCCTGCAGCCGGGCCTCGACGGTGCGGCGCGTCTCGGCCAGGCCGGCCTCGTTGCGCTGCCCCAGCGCCTGCAGCTGTTCGGTCAGCACCGTGGTCATGCGCGACGCGGCGGCGTCCTGCGCTTCCCGCGCCCGTGCCGCCTGCTGGCCCAGCGCCTGCTGGAACTGCGTGAGCGTCGCCAGCGTCTCCTGGCGCAGCCCGGCGTTGCCGCGGCTGAGCTCGTCGCGCAGCGCGCGTTCCAGGCGCTCAAGGCGTTCGCCCGACTGCTGCATGAGCGGCGCGAGCGCCGCCGCCACCACCGTCGAATCGCCGCCGTCCGAAGCACGTCGCCGGGTGAGCAGCACCACGACCACCACGACGAGAAGGATCAGGATCAGCCCGGAGAGGCTCAGCTGCAGCAGGTCGGGAAAGGACATGCGTCCGATTCTCTCAGCGCTTGAGCACCTCGGCATTCAAGGCCGTCGGGGGCACGCCGCCGGTCAGCGCGGCGATCAGGTTGTCCACGGCCAGGTCGCTCATCGCGCGACGCGTCGCGATCGTGGCGCTGGCGATGTGGGGCGTCAGCACGACGTTCGTGCAGGCGAGCAGGTCCGGGTGCACCGTCGGTTCGCCCTCGAACACGTCCAGGCCCGCGGCGGCGATGGTGCCGGCCCGCAGCTCCGCGGCCAGCGCCGCGTCGTCGACGACCCCGCCGCGCGCGATGTTGGTCAGCGTCGCGGTCTTCTTCATCAGGCGCAGCTCGCGCTGCCCGATCAGGTGGTGCGAGGACGCGCTGTACGGCACGACGATGACCAGGTGGTCGGCGCGCCGCAGCAGCTCGTCCTTCTCCACCCATTGCGCGCCCAGCGGACCTTCCTGGTCGGCCGGCAGCCTCGAGCGGTTGTGATAGATCACCGGCATGCCGAAGCCGAGGTGGCCGCGCCTGGCGATCGCCGCGCCGATGCGGCCCATGCCGAGCACGCCCAGCGTGGCGCCGTGGATGTCGGCGCCGGCGAACATCGTCACCGACCACTGCTTCCATTCGCCGCGGCGCAGGAAGTGTTCGCTCTCGGTGATGCGGCGCGCGGTGGCCATCATCAGCGCGAAGCCGAAGTCGGCCGTGGTTTCGGTCAGCACATCCGGCGCGTTCGTCACCACGACACCGCGCGCGGTGCAGGCCGGCACGTCGATGTTGTTGTAGCCCACCGCCATCGTGCAGACGGCCTTCAAGTCCGGACAGGCGTCGAGCAGCGTCGCGTCGATCTTGTCGCCGCCGGCGATGTACGCGCCGGCCTTGCCCTGCAGGCGGCGGATCAGCTCGTCCTGCGACCAGCCGGTGTCGCTGTCGTTGGTCTCGACTTCGAAGTGCGGACGCAGCCGGTCGACGATGTCGTCGAAGGTCTTGCGGGCCACCAGGACGCTGGGCTTGCTCATGGACGCATCTCCTTGCAGGGAAGCGTCGACTGTAGGCCGGCCGCTCCGGGCGGCCGCACGAGGATCGCCCACTGCTGCGGGAAATCAGCCCCGGCGTGTCACTCCAAGAAGCGGGTGAAGGAGGCGACCGCGTCGCGCTCGGTGACCAGCGTGTTCTCGACCGCGTCGGGATCCGCGTAGCCCAGCGACATGCCGCAGACCAGCTGCTGCTGCGGCGACAGGCCGAGTTCCTCGGCGATCACGCGGTGGAACTGCGTGAACGCCGCCTGCGGGCAGGTGTGCAGGCCGCGGCCGCGCGCGGCGACCATCAGGTTCTGCAGGAACATGCCGTAGTCCAGCCAGCTGCCCTGCTGCATCACGCGGTCGATGGTGAACATCAGGCCCACCGGCGCGTCGAAGAATCGGTAGTTGCGGCCGTGCTGCTCGTGCATGCGCAGCTTGTCGCCCTTGGTGATGCCCAGCAGGCCGTACAGGTCCCAGCCGACCTTGCGGCGGCGGTCGATGTAGGGCGACACCCACTCGCGCGGGTAGTAGGCGTACTCCTCGCCGTGGGTGGCGAGCTCCTCGGGATCGTCATAGGCCGACTGGATGCGCGCGACCAGCCGGTCCTTGGCCGCACCGGTCAGCACGTGGACCTGCCAGGGCTGCGTGTTGGTGCCCGACGGCGCGCGCGCGGCGACCGCGAGCAGCTCCTCGATCAACGCACGCGGCACCGGCGTCGGCAGGAAGGCCCGCATCGAATGCCGCGTGACGATCGCGGCCTCGACGGCGGCGGACTGCTCCGGCGTCGGGGAGACAAAGGGATCCGGGAAGGACGCGGGCAAGGTCATGGCATCTCCAGCGCGGCGAGCGCTTTCACATAGGACTCGGGCAGTTGCGCCACCGGGCGGCGCGAGGCGCGATCGACGTAGACATGGACGAAGTGTCCGCGCGCCGCGCACAGCGGCTCGCCTTCGGCGAACAGGCCGATCTCGTAGCGGACGCTGGAGCGGCCGCGCTTCGCGACCCGCAGGCCGGCCTCGACCTGCTGCGGGAAGGCCAGCGACGCGAAGAAGTTGCAGTGCGTCTCGATGACCAGGCCGATGACCTTGCCGTGGTGGAGGTCCAGCGCGCCCTGCTCGATCAGGTAGCGGTTCACCGCCGTGTCGAACAGGCTGTAGTAGACGACGTTGTTCAGATGGCCGTAGAGGTCGTTGTCCATCCAGCGCGTCGGCACGGGCAGGAAGCGGGCGAAGGCCTCGCGCGGCTCTGGGGCCGGGCGCGCCTCGACGGGCTTGGCGGTGGAGTCGTCGGTCATGGCGCCGATTCTTCCACCGCCGCGCAGGGTCAGGTGTCGCGCGGGCTACTGGAGCGGGTCCAGGACCGTATTCCCGCCCTGCCAATCGCGCGGCACGATGTCGAGCAGGTGCAGCACCACCGGTTCGGCACCGACCTTGACGCCGTAGTGCCGTTCGCCGATCGATTCGACGATCAAGTCACCCGGTCCGAACACGCGTTCACGTCCCGTCCGGACCTGCACGACCTTGAGTTCGCCTTCGAGCACCCAGCCGAAGCGCGGGAAGGGGTGGTGGTGCTCAGGGAGCGGCTTCGCGTCGGCAAGCACGAACGGCGTGGCGATGGCCTTGTAGTCCCTGGGCCATGTCAGCGGCTGGTCGGTCCAGGTCCGCTTGAGGTTGCCGGCCTCGACGATCATCCTGTTCTTCTGCTCCTCGGAGATCGTTGGCAAGGCGGCCGGCGCTGTCGCGACGTGCGAAGCGCAGACATGGAAAGCAGGAACATCGGTCGGGACATGAAACACGGGGCGGACTCCGATATGAAATCCGATTCAGTGCGTTCTCCAACGCCCCCAGGCACGCGCTGCGGCCTCCAGCGTCCGCATCTGCACGTCGACGGTGACGCTCAGGTCCTCGCCGTAGCCGCCGGCCATGCTCAGGGCGACCGGGATGCGGCGTTCGAACAGCGCATCCAGCACGATCCGGTCGCGGCGCAGCAGCCCGTCCGCGCTGAGCTTCAGGCGACCGAGCCGGTCGCCCTCGTGCGGATCGGCACCGGCGAGGTAGAAGGCGAGCTGCGGCGGCCGCTCCGCCATCCGCCGCCACACCTCGGCGAGCGCGTCCTCCAGCGCCGCGAGGTAGGCCGCGTCGCCGCACGCGTCGGGCAGACCGACATCCAGGTCGCTGGCCTCCTTGCGGAACGGAAAGTTCTTCTCGCCGTGGATCGAGAGCGTGAACACGCTGTCGTCGTCCTGGAAGATGCTGGCCGTGCCGTTGCCCTGGTGGACGTCCAGATCGACCACCAGCACGCGCAACCCCGGACGCTCCGGATGCGCGCGATGCCATTCGGCCTGCATCAGCCGCGCCGCGACCGCGACATCGTTGAAGACGCAGAACCCGCTGCCCTTGTCCGCATACGCGTGGTGCGTGCCGCCCGCCAGGCTGGCGGCGACGCCCTCTTCCAGGGCGGCGCGGGCCGCGGCGATGGTGGCGCCGACCGAGCACATCGAGCGTCGCGGCAGTCCCGGCGCCCAGGGGAAGCCGATCTCGCGCTGCGCCGCCGCGCTCAGCGTGCCGTGGAGAACGGCGTCGATGTAGTCCGGCGTGTGGACCAGCGCCAGCGCCTCCGGCCCGGCGGCCTCCGCCACCTGGGGGCGCATCACGCCCGGGGCCCGCTCCACCCGCTCCCGCAGCATCTGGTACTTGGACTGCGGGAATCGATGTCCTGGCGGAAGCGCCAGCGTCAAATGGTCGTAATGGAAGGCGAGCATGGTGGCACGCTAGCAGAGCGTCGGCGAACCCGCCTCAACGCTGGCCGGGGGCCCTTCAAAGGGGGTTCTCAGAGGACCACGGAGAGGGCAACGGAGAGGGCCCTGAGAGGGCTGAACCCGAACTTTGCTGCGATGCACAAAAAGTGCTTGCAATCATCGTCCGGGGTCCTATACTGACTCCATGCTGCACCGCAACAAATGTGTGGCGACGGCGCTCAGCCCGCCGCGTTGTCCCCGGCTGACCTCATTCCTCAAGGAGATTTCGCATGCTGACTGCTGACCAAGTGCTCGACCAACAGAAGAACCTGCAAGCCTCGTGGTTCGGCCTGACCGCCAAGGCCTTCGAAGGCTACGAAAAGCTCGTCGAGCTGAACCTGCAAGTCGCCAAGACCGCGCTCGGCGAAGCCGCCGAGACCGCCCAGCAAGCCATCACCGTCAAGGACCCGCAGGAACTGTGGGCCCTGCAGACCGCGCTGCTGCAACCGTCGGCTGAAAAGGCCGTCGCCTACAGCCGTCACCTGTACGACATCGCCACCTCGACCTCCTCCGAGTTTGTCAAGCTGGCCGAGTCGCAGGTCGCCGACGCGCAAGTCAAGTTCGGCGCCGTCGTCGACAACGCCACCAAGAACGCGCCGGCTGGCACGGAAAATGCTGTTGCTTTGGTGAAGTCGGCGGTGGCCGCGGCCAACAACGCTTACGAAAGCCTGCACAAGGCCGCCAAGCAAGCCACCGACATCGCGGAATCCAATTTCAACGCCGTGACCAGCACGGCGGTGAAGGCGACCCAGACCGCCGCCCGCAGCGCCAAGCGCGCCACGGCCTGAGCGAGCAAGTTGCCGTATCGGTTGTCTCCTCGGTACCCAAGGAAGTCAAGCTTCCCAAGTGCCCTTCAAAGCCCAGCGCAAGCTGGGCTTTTTTTTCGTCCGGAGCGCCCCGTTCGGTGTCACGGGCACCGGGACGGTGCTCCGGCAATCGCCCGGATGCCAGCGTGACGGGCGCGCTGGCGCCGCGTCATCGCCGCGTGAGCGGCGAAGGCCTCAGTCCGCCGCCGTCGACGACGCGTCGGACGACGCGAGGCCCGCGGCCCCGGCCGCCGTCCGGGGCTCGGCCGCGAACTGCGCGTACTGGTCCGCCACGTCGCGCAGCACGCCCTGCACGGTGAACTCGCGCAGGGCCTCGCGGTCGTACAGCGGATACCGCGGCAGCCCGATCGTCATCATCATGAAGCCCATGGTGCGTACCGACATCTGGTCGCACATCGACCGGATCGCCTGCTCGCCGGGCTCGAAGCCGGCCGGCGCGCAGGCCGCGACGCGCTCCCGCATCAGGCCGAGCAGCCGGTTGTAGACGGGCTGCTGCGCCTGGCCGATCTCGTCCAGCGTGCCGGTCTGCGTCAGCGACATGTAGATCATGCGGAACTGCTCCGGATGCCGCTCCCAGAAGTCGAGCAGGCAGCGGGTGTGCGCCTCCAGCACCTTGCGCGGTCCGCGCTGGTCCTTGGAGGCGTCGAGCAGCTCGTCCGTCAGCGACTCGAAGACCTCGATCCACAGGCCGTCCAGCAGCGCCTTCTTGCTCTCGAAGTAGCTGTAGATGGCCATCGTGGAGATGCCCAGTTCCTGCGCCAGCCGCCGCATGCTGAGGGCCTCGACGCCCTCGTCGCGGTAGATCTTGCGTGCGCGCTCCAGCATCTCGCGCTTGAGCGCGGCCATTTCGGCGGGTCCGCGGCGCAGCCGGGGCCGCTCTCGGTCGGAGTCCTGATCGGTGTTTCGCACGGCGGTTCCTGCCTCAAAAGGTTATTGTCGGTGTACGTTATCTCATACCAGGGGCCACGTTAAATAGTCACGAACCCTGGAGAAGACGATGATTACCAGTTCCGTACACGTACGAAAATAGGTGCAAACGGCATGCCCGCGCCATTCTTGCGGGTTCCTCACCTGCAAAGAGATCCTCATGCTCGACCGCCTGTCCGTGGGCGCCAAGCTCAGCCTGGCCTTTTTCTGCGTACTCCTGATCACTGCCCTGCTCGGCGTGCTGGCGCTGTTCCAACTGGGACGCGTCAACGACACCGCCAGCGACATGGCGTCGAACTGGCTGCCGTCGTCCCGCGCGGCGCAGTCGATCAACCAGGAGGTCACCCGACTGCGCACCCGGGAGTACCGGCTGCTGCTGACCGAGGGCAATGCGCGCGCCAGCTATGCCGAGAAGCTCGCGGCGGGCCGCAAGGCCATCGAGGACCGGCTGAAGGCCTATGAGCCGATGGTCTCCTCGCCCGCCGAGGGCGAGAAGCTGCGGCAGATCCGCGCCCTGTGGGCGAACTACGACCGCGACAACGTCAAGCTGGTCGAGGCAGCCGTCCAGGGCGATGACGAGACGGCCAGGAAGCTGCTCGCCGTCGACAGCCTCCCGACCTACGAGGCGATGGGCAAGGCCGTGGACGAGCTGGTGGAGATCAACACCGTCGGCGCCGCCGCGGCGGACGCCCTGGGCGATCAGATCTATGACCGCAGCCGCTGGATGATCATCGGCATGACGCTGCTGGCCGTCGCCATCGGCGCGTCGCTGGGCTTCGTCATCACCCGCAAGATCACGCGGCCGCTGGCCGCCTCGGTCGAGATCGCCGAAGCGGTCGCGGCGGGCGACCTGACCCGCACGCTGCGCGTGCACGGTCGCGACGAGGTCGCCCAGCTGCAGACCGCGCTGATGCGCATGGTCGGCCAGCTGCAGACGGTGGTGGCGCAGGTGCGCAACGGCGTCGAGTCGGTGTCGAGCGCGTCCTCGCAGATCGCCGTCGGCAACCAGGACCTGTCGGCGCGCACGGAACAGACGGCGGCCAACCTCGAAGAGACCGCGTCCAGCATGGAACAGCTGACCAGCGCGGTCGGCCAGTCCGCCGACACCGCCCGCCAGGCCAACCAGCTGGCCGGCAGCGCCGCCGAGACGGCCGCTCGCGGCGGCAAGGTCGTCGGGCAGGTGGTCGCGCGCATGCAGGAGATCAGCGCGTCCTCGACCCGCATCGCCGACATCATCGGCACCATCGACGGCATCGCGTTCCAGACCAACATCCTCGCCTTGAATGCCGCCGTCGAGGCGGCGCGCGCCGGCGAGCACGGCAAGGGCTTCGCCGTCGTCGCGTCGGAGGTCCGCACGCTGGCGCAGCGCAGCGCCGAGGCGGCCAAGGAGATCAAGACGCTGATCAACCGGTCGGTGGAAACGGTCGAGGCCGGTTCGTCGGACGTCGCCGAGGCCGGCCGCACGATGGACGAGATCGTCCACGGCGTGCGCCGCGTCACCGACCTGATGGGCGAGATCTCCGCCGCCGCGACCGAGCAGCGCGACGGCATCTCCCAGGTGAACCAGGCCGTCGCCAACCTGGACCAGATGACACAGCAGAACGCGGCGCTGGTCGAGGAATCGAGCGCCGCCTCGGGCTCGCTGCGCGAGCAGGCGCAGCGGCTGTCGGAAGTCGTCTCGGTGTTCAAGGTGAACTGACTGCGAAGGCCGCTGGCCCTCACCCCCGCCCTCTCCCGCAGTGCGGGAGAGGGGGTAAGAAAGCGCCGGGCATACTGCGGCCTCATGGCCACCCGCACCCCGATCTTCTTCGCCAACGCCGAGGCGTTCCGCGCCTGGCTCGACGAACACGCCGCCACGGCCACCGAGGTCCTGGTCGGCTTCCACAAGCGCGCCACCGGCGAGCCCAGCCTGGCCTGGCCGGAGTCGGTCGACGAGGCCCTGTGCCACGGCTGGATCGACGGCGTGCGCACCCGCATCGACGACAAGCGCTACAAGATCCGCTTCACGCCGCGCAAGGCCGTGTCGATCTGGAGCGCCGTCAACATCGGCCGCGCCGAAGCGCTGATCCAGGAAGGCCGGATGAAGCCCGCCGGTCTGGCGGCCTTCGAGCGCCGGCAGGAAGAACGCTCGCGCGTCTACGCGTTCGAGCAGCCGAAGGAACTCGTCGAACTCACGCCGTCGCACGAGGTCATCTTCATGCGCGACGCGAAGGCCTGGGCGTTCTTCCAGGCGCAGCCCGACGGCTACCGTCGCACCAGCATCTGGCACATCCTCAGCGCGAAGAAGCCGGAGACGCAGCTCGCGCGGCTGGACAAGCTGATCGAAGCGAGCGCGCGCGGCGAACGGCTTTGAGTCCGGGGCGCCACGACGCCGCCCGCAGACAGCCCGGAGAGACTTCGACGAGGCCGCGCGGACAGGGTTGTCATGCAGGCACACACGCGTTGGCGACTGACCGGACTCCTTGTCAGTTGGTGCTCGATCGATGCCCTTGTCCCTTTTCACTGCCACTGTCCGGTCCGCCCTCGGCGCGGCGCTGATGCTCGCCGCCGGCGCCGCCGCGGCGTGGGCCTTCTCCACGGACGTCGAGCCGACCCGGAACCCGACCGTCGACACGTCCGGCATCGAGTCCGGCGCGCTTGCGCCGACGGACTGGCGTCCTTTCGGCGGCCTGCACTACCGCCTGACCGCCGGTGGCGACGTGAGCTGCTACAGCGAGGACGGGCTGCGCTGCAGCATCGCCGTGCCCGACCCCGCCAAGGCCCGCCCCATCGATTGCGGATCCCTGCAGGTCCGGCCGGCATGGGGCGAGCCTCAGCCGGCCTACCAGACCGTGGATCACTGGTGCAACATCGCCCATGCCAACCTGTTCGCCAAGTGGGCCAACTACAAGCCATTGGGTTACCCCGTCGTGCTGGCCACCAATCCGCGCGGCGACGTGATGTGCAAATCGCTGGACGGCGTCGTCTGCCTGAAGCCGGGGCAGCACCGCGAGTCGGGCGCCATGCCGCTCAAGCCGCTCGTCTGCGGGCACCCGCTGTCCCGGCGCATCGGCATTTCCGGGTATGCCGATCCGGCCCATTGGTGCTCCTCGCCGGAGATCGTCGTCCGCGAGAAGGATCCGGACGCGCCGGGGCCCAGGATCGATCTTGCGAACGGCTCGATCGAGCGCGTCTTCAAGATCCCGCTCGGTGGCTGGACCGCCGCGCAACGCCCGACCTGGATCGTGCGCCTGCAAGTGCCCCGACCCGAACGATCAGGTGCCAAACTGGCGATCGAGGGCCTCACCGGGAACTGGCGCGAGGCGTCTTACAGCGCGCCACCGGAAGGATGGTCGCGGGAAGCCGCCCTGAACGCCGCGGGCACGCTGCCCCTCTTCATCCGCGACTTCCACAAGGCCCAGACCGCGTCGCGCAGGTGGATCCTGGACAAGAAGGGCCGGGGCGTGCTCGCGATCCGCGTCGAAGACGGCGTGCTGCGCTTCTTCCAGGCGCCGGGCTGGCCTGCGCACCACGCGCTGGCGATGTTCGACCTCGATCCGCGCAAGGAATGGGTTCATTGGAACGACGACAAGTGGACCGCCAGCGAAAGCGCCGTCGTCACCATCACCACGCGGTTGCGGCCGCCAGGCGGGGGACGCCCGTTCCACGAGTCGGATCTGCGGGATCCCCCGCTGCCCGTCGTGAAGGAGTTCGTGATGACGCGACAACGCCCGCCGCCCCGGCCGCTTCCTTCGCCGTGATCGACGCCCTCAGCGCGTCTTCGCCGCGATCTTCTTCCTGATTTCCGGCAGCATCGCCGTCGCCACCTCGCGCCCGAGCGCGATGGCGCGGCGGCGCGTGGTGAAGTCCGAGCCGCTGAAGCCGTCCAGCTTGGGCCGCAGCACCACGTCGGCGCCCTGCAGCTCGTACTGGTTGATCGACTTGCCCATGATCGAGAAGGTCTGCAGCAGCATGCGCATCGCGTCGCCGGGGATCTTGGGATCGGGCGGTTCGCCGATGTCGACGGCGATGACGAACTCGGCGCCCATCTGCTTGGCGAAACGCACCGGGACCGGCGCGACCAGGCCGCCGTCCACGTACTCGCGATTGCCGATCTTGACCGGCTGGAACACCGCCGGCACCGCGCTCGACGCACGCACCGCGGTGCCCACGTCGCCCTGACGGAACAGGATGGGCGAGCCGTCGCCCAGGTCCGTCGCGACGATGCCCAGCGGCAGCGGCAGCTGCTCCAGCCCGCGTCCGCCCGTCATCTGGCGCACGTAGCGCGCCAGCGCCTCCCCGCGGATCAGGCCGCGCATCGGGAAGGTCCAGTCGGTGATGGCGCCTTCGTCCATCGCCTCGGCGACCGTCTGCAGCTCCTTGCCGGTCCGGCCCGCCGCATACAGCGCGCCGACGAGGCTGCCGGCCGAGGTACCGCAGACCAGATCGACCTTGAGGCCGTTCTCTTCCAGCACCTGGATCACGCCGATGTGCGCAAACCCGCGCGCCGCGCCGCCGCCCAGCGCCAGGCCCACGCGCGGGGGCTTGGGGATCGGCTTGGGCGTGACCGGCGTCGGCAGTTCGGGGTCGGGTGTTGTCACGACCGGCGGTGGCGGCGAGCTCGGCGTGATCGTGGAACACGCGCTCAGCGCACTCAGGCCCAGCGCGCCGGCGGCGGTCAGCCAGCGGCGGCGGGAAGGCAACGCCGGCACGGCATCGGCAGGCTTGGTAAGGTCGCGGTCGTCTCGGGGCATGGCGCGGGATTCTAGGGAAGCTCTGTAGCAAAGCTGTTGCAGCGCGCACGCACAATCGCGCCCCGGAAATCGAGACCCGGTCGACCGGACCCGGATCAGGAGAGCACATGAGTGGAAAGAGCGCGCTGCGGCGCTGGACGGTGCGGGGCCTGGTCGGGCTGCCGTTCCTGGTGGTCGCGCTGGCGATCGCGGCCTGGGCCTGCGTGCGCGCCAGCCTGCCGCAGCTGGACGGCGACGCCGGGATCCCCGGCCTGAGCGCGCCCGTGAGTCTGGGCCGCGATGCGCTGGGCACGCTGGTCGTCGAAGGGCGCACGCGGCTGGATGTCGCGCGCGGGCTCGGCTTCGCGCATGCGCAGGAACGGTTCTTCGAGATGGACCTGACGCGCCGCTCCGCCGCCGGGGAACTTTCGGCGCTGTTCGGCGCCAAGGCGCTGGACCGCGACCGCTCGCGTCGCGTGCACCGGCTGCGCGCGCGGCTGACCGAGCGCTTCGAAGGGCTCTCGGGCGAGGACCGGCTGCTGCTGCTCGCCTATACGGAAGGCGTCAACGCCGGCCTGCACGGGCTGCCGATGCGTCCCTGGCAATACCTGCTCCTGCGCGCCAAGCCGCAGGACTGGTCGCCGGTCGACTCGCTGCTGGTGATCTCGGAGATGTACTTCATGCTGCAGTCCGGCAGCTTCGAGGCGGGCTTCGAGCGCGCGACCTTGCGCGAACACGCCGGCGACGCCGTCTTCGATTGGCTCAGCCCGCGCGGCGGCCGCTGGGACGCGGCGCTCGACGGCAGCCAGATGCCAGCGCCGACGATGCCGACGCCGGAGCAGCTCGACGTGAGCCGGGCCCGCCCGCCGGCCAATTCAGCCAGTGGTCCGGCCAGCGGTCCTACAGGCAGTGCCGCAAGCGCGCCCGCAAGCGCGCCCGCGAGCGCGCCGGCAAGTGCCCGCGCGCCCCTGCTCGCCAGCGCGCGTGCCGACAGCGATCTGCCGGTCCTGGGCAGCAACAGCTGGGCCGTGGCCGGCTCCCGGTCGACACACGGCGGCGCGATCCTGGCCGACGACATGCACCTGGGCCTCGGCGTGCCGAGCATCTGGTACCGCGCACAGTTCCAGATCGGCGCCGGGCCCTCGGGCCTGCGCGCCGCCGGCGTGACCTTGCCGGGGCTGCCCGCCCTGGTCGTGGGTTCCAACGGCGCGGTCGCCTGGGGGTTCACCAACGCCTACGGGCAATGGTTCGACTGGATCGAGGTGCCCGCCGATGCGAAGGTCACGACGCGCACCGAAACGATCGACGTCCACGGCGGTCCCGCAGTCACCTTCGAGGTGAGCGAGATCGGCGACGCCCCCATCGTGACCGCCGAGGACGGCCGCCGCTTCGCCCTGAGCTGGATCGCGCACCAGGGCGCGGCCTACAACCTCGAACTCGACCGCATGCTGCAGGTGCGCCATGTCAGCGACGCGCTGGCGCTGGCGCAGCGCGCCGGAATGCCGCACCAGAACCTGCTCGCCGCCGACCGCGACGGCCAGATCGGCTGGACCGTCGCCGGCCGCCTGTGGGCGCAGCCCGGCCTGCCCGAGCGCTACGGCCGCTTCGTCGCGCCGACGGCGATGCGGCGCGACTGGCTGGCGCCCGACCGCGCGCCGCAGGTGCTGTCGCCCGCGCAGGGCCAGCTGTGGACCGCCAACAACCGCCAGCTCGACGGCGCGCCGGGCGAGCTGCTCGGCGACGGCGGCTTCGACCTGGGCGCCCGCGCGCAGCAGATCCGCGACCGGCTCACGGCCACCGACAAGCACGACGAAGCCTCCGTCGGCGCCATCCACCAGGACGACGAGGCGCGCTTCATGAAGACCTGGGCGACGCGCCTCCTGGCGGCCGCGCGCACCGATGCCGGCGCGAATCCGACGCACAAGGCCTTCGTCCAGCTGCTGGAGAACTGGAACGGCCGGGCCGACGCGGATTCAGCCGCCTACCGCCTCGTCCGTCAGACGCGGCTGCGCGTGCTGGACACCTTGTGGGACGCGTGGACGCTGCCCTCGCTCGGCGAACGGCAGCTCGATCCGAAGCGGCGCATCCGCTGGCGCAACCAGTTCGAATACAGCGCCGCGCGCGCCGTCGACGAGCGTCCGCCGCACCTGCTGCCGGCGCCCTTCCCGAGCTGGGACGCGCTGCTGCTGGCGCAGATGGACGACGCGGCACGCGAGGTCGCGCCGGACGGCAACCTCGGCGGCGCCACCTGGGGCGCGCAGAACGCGAGCCGCATCCAGCACCCGCTGGCCAAGGCGATTCCGGCGCTGTCGCGCTGGCTGGACATGCCGTCGGTGCCGCAGAGCGGCGACAGCAACCTGCCGCACGTCGCCGGCCCTGCGTTCGGACAGTCGGAGCGGATGGTGGTCTCGCCGGGCCGCGAGGACCACGGCTGGCTGTCGATGCCGGGCGGACAGAGCGGCCATCCGATGTCGCCGTTCTACGGCGCGGGACATCAGGACTGGGTCGAGGGCAAACCGACGCCGCTGCTGGCCGGACCGGTGATCCACAGGATCACGGCGCATCGGGACTGAGCCCGCGCCGGTCACACCGGCGCCGGCACCTTGAACACCTGCCTCAGGTAGGCCAGGAAGGTCTGGTCCTCGCACTTGGTCTTGCCGGGGCTGTCGGAGAGCTTGGCCACCGGCTGGCCGTTGACGTGGGTGAGCTTGATGACGATGTTGAGCGTCGGCAGGCCGAGGTCGTTGCTCAGCTTGGTGCCGATGCCGAAGCCCAGCTGGACGCGGTCCGCGAAATGACGGTACAGCGCCAGCGCCTTCGGCATGTCGAGCGCGTCGGAGAACACCAGCCGCTTGGTGTTGGCGTCGATGCGCAGGTGCTCGTAGTGCGCGAGCGCCTTCTCGCCCCACTCGACCGGATCGCCCGAGTCGTGGCGCAGGCCGTCGAAGAGCTTGGCGAAGTAGAGGTCGAAGTCGGCCAGGAACGCGTCCATGCCGATCACGTCGGTCAGCGCGATGCCGAGGTCGCCGCGGTACTCCTGCACCCAGTCCTCCAGCGCCGCCTTCTGGTGGTCGCGCAGCCGCACGCCGTTGGCCTGGTAGGCCTGCAGGTACTCGTGCGCCATCGTGCCGATCGGCACCAGGCCGAGCTCCTTGGCGAGCAGCACGTTGGACGTGCCGCGGAAGGTCTGCGGCAGCTCGTCGCGCAGCGTGCGCAGCACCTCCTCGTGCCAGGCGCCGGAGAACCGCCGGCGCAGGCCGAAGTCGAAGAACTGGAACGGGTGGCGGCGCGGCGCCTCCTCCCGCGTGAAGGTCCGGATCAGGGCGATCTTCTGCGCCAGCCTGCGGCGGCCCTCCTCGATCGCGGCCGCCTGGTCGAAGCGGCGGAAGTACAGCTCGTTGACCATCGCCAGCACGAAGATCTCGAAGGCCATCACGTGCACCTGCGGGCCGCGCACGACGATCTCCAGCTTGTCGCCCTCGGCGCGCACCGTGATGAACGCGCGCTGGAAACGGAAGATGCGCAGCAGGTCGATGAAGTCGGGCTTCATGAAGCGCAGGCCGCTGAGGTAGTCGAGCTCGTCGGCGCGGAAGGTCAGCGCGCAGAGGTGGTCGATCTCCCGCTCCAGGTCCGCGACCAGTTCCGCCAGCGGGTACTGCGGCGTGTTGCGGCACGCGAAGCGGTACTCGGCCTGCGCCTGCGGGTAGCGATGCAGCATCGCCTGCCACATCGTGAATTTGTAGAGGTCGGTCTCCAGCAGGCTGCGGATTACCGGAGGCGGGGCGTCGGGACGGCTCATGGCCGGGGACTGTACCCGGGGGCCGTGCGACTCGGCGATGATCGCGACTTCGCCACACGACCAGCCCGCCCTTCGTGCACCAGCCCCTCGCCCATCGCCCCTGCCTCGACCTCCTTCGCCGCCTGGGCGTCGCGGCGTCGCTGCTGCTGGCCGCGGCGGTGCAGGCGCAGATCCCCGTCGCGATCGACAAGCCGCCCGACGCGGCCACCGCGATGAAGATGGTCTACGGGGGCAACACCTGGCGCCACGAGCGCGCGGCGGCGTTCTTCGGCGGGCGATCGCCGACGCTGCGCGCCGAGGTCCGCGAGGTCTTCCGCGGCCGCTACGTCGAATCGAACGTCGACAAGCTGATGCTGGTCTACCAGCTGACGCCCGGACCGCGCGACCAGTTCCGCTGCGCGGCCTGCGTGCCGGCGCTGGGCGCCGCCGTGCTGGCCGCCGACGCGGCGGGGCGCTGGAAGCTGAGCGCCAAGGGCCTGCTGCTCATGCCCGGCGCGCCGGGCGCCGGCGACGAAGACCTGCAGCTGCTGCAGATCGCCGACGAACGCTGGATCCTGCGCAGCCGCCGCTACGACATCGATCGGGGACGCGAAAGCCGCACCGAGCGCCTGGTGCTCGAACGCGACGGCGAACTGCAGCTGGGCGCCGAACTCGGCTTCGACGAGAAGCCCGGCCCGCTCGCCTGCGGCGCGAACGCGGCGCCGCAGACCTCCGGCGTCAGCGTACTGAGCCCCGGACGCGGACCGCGTGTGGAGATCGTGCTGCGCTTCAACGAAGGCGCCTGCAACGCGCTGCGCCCGGTGGTGCAGCGCACGCGCATGGAACTGCGCGATGGCCGCTTCCAGCTCGAACCGGACGCGCCGGAGCCGGATGACGACGATGCGCCGGCGTCGGCGCCCAAACGCTGAAGCGCGGCGCTCGCTCAGGCGTTGACGAGCTCAAGCCAGCTTGTACGTCTGCAGGTGGATGCTGGTCTCGGTCGCGCCGATGCCCTTGATCAGCCGCACGCGCTCCAGGATTTCAGCCAGCTCGTTCAAGCTGTCCGCGCGCAGTTCCGCCAGCAGGTCCCAACGGCCGTTGGTGTCGAACAACCCCGCCACGCCGGGCTCGCCGAGCAGGATGCCGACGACCTCGCGCGTGCGGTTGCCTTCCACCGCGATGCTCATCCAGGCCGTGATGTGCGGCTGGGCCACGTCCGCCCGCAGCTTGACCGTGTAGCCCACGATCTGGCCGCTGTCCTCCAGCCGCGTCAGCCGGTTGGTCACGGTCCCGCGCGACACCTTCAGCTTGTGCGCCAGCGTCGCGATGCTCGCCCGGGCGTCCTGGCGCAGCAGCGCGATCAGTTGATGGTCGAGAGTGTCCATGTTGGTGCGTCGACGGTCGCATTGCGCGCGCATCGCCCTGGGTTAACCCGAATCTCACGGCATTTCGTCAGAGTTCGCTGACGAAATGCACAAGGCGCTTCGATTATTGATCAGTTCTCTGGCTTCCTGCTGACAAGCGGATCCGAAGAATGGAGGCATTCCCACTGCCAAGAGACCGCCGATGACGACCCGCCTCCTCCTCACGCCCGATGTTGCCCGCGTCGTCCGGCACGACGGCATCGCCCGGAGCTTCCAGACCCTCGCCCGCTACATCGCCGAGGACTACGTCCGATGGAGCGAGTTCGACAAGAGCGCGCGCGTCGCCAACCACTCTGACGACGGCGTGATCGAGCTGATGCCGATCTCCGACGCCTCGCTCTACAGCTTCAAGTACGTCAACGGCCACCCCAAAAACCACCGCGTGGGCCTGCCCACCGTGATGGCTTTCGGCGTGCTCGCCGACGTCGCCACCGGCTCGCCGTGGCTGCTGTCGGAGCTGACCCTCAGCACGGCGCTGCGCACGGCGGCCACCTCCGCGCTGGCCGCGCAACACCTGGCACGTCCGGGCTCGCGCACGATGGCCCTGATCGGCAACGGCGCGCAGAGCGAGTTCCAGGCGCTGGCCTTCCACCACCTGCTGGGCATCGATGAGATCCGTCTCTTCGACGTCGATCCGGCGGCCACGGACAAGCTGGTGCGCCACCTGTCGCGCGTCGAGGGCCTGACGCTGATCCGCTGCGGCGATGCCGCCGAAGCGGCGCGCGGCGCCGACATCATCACCACGGTGACCGCGGACAAACGCAACGCGACCATCGTCACGGCCGACATGATCGAGCCCGGCATGCACGTCAACGGCGTGGGCGGCGACTGCCCGGGCAAGACGGAGCTGGCGCGGGGCGTGCTGGAGCGGGCCAAGGTCTTCGTGGAGTACGAGCCGCAGTCGCGCATCGAAGGCGACGTGCAGCAGATGCCGGCGGACTTCCCGGTCACGGAGTTCTGGCGCGTGCTGCGCGGCGAGGCCGCCGGCCGGCGCAGCGATGAGGAGGTGACGGTGTTCGACTCGGTCGGTTTCGCGCTGGAGGACTTCGCGACGCTGCGCTGGCTGGGCGACCGCGCCGAGGCGCTCGGCCTGGGCCGCGAACTGGCGCTGGTGCCGGAGATGGACGATCCGAAGGACCTGTTCGGCGAGCTGGGTCTGACGCTCGCGGCCGAAGCGACCGATGCGGCCGGCGACGTTGCTGGGGCTGATATCGCCGCGGTCGTCCCCGCGGGCCTGCGGGCGGCCCTCTTAAACTGCGTCCCTCACCGGAAGGACGCATGGACTACGCCCCCCTCCTCAAGGAAATCGGCCGCGGCGCTCGAGGCGCCCGCGACCTGACGCGCGAGCAGGCGCGCGACCTCTTCGCCGCGCTGCTTGACGGCACGGTGCCCGATCTGGAGCGCGGCGCCATCCTGATCGCGATGCGCATCAAGGGGGAAAGCCTCGAAGAACTGCTCGGGTTCGTGGAGGCGATGCAGGCCGGCGCCGCCCGCGTGGCGGCGCCCTCCGGTCCCCGGACCGTCGTGCTGCCCACCTTCAACGGCGCGCGCAAGCAAGCCAACCTGATGCCGCTGGTGGCGATGCTGCTGGCCCGGGAAGGCATCCCGGTGCTGATCCACGGTCGGCACGACTTCGACAGCCGCATCAGTCCGTTCGAACTCTTCGAAGCACTGGGCCTTCCCGTGGCTCGGAATGTGGACGAAGCCAGCGATCGCCTGGCGTCGGACCGCCTCGCCATCCTGCCGACCGAGGTCATCCATCCCGGACTGGACGCGATGATGGCGCTGCGCCCCCGCATGGGACTGCGCAACAGCAGCCACAGCGTCGCGAAGCTGCTGGACCCGCTGCCGGGCCGCAGCGTGCGCGTGGTGGCCGTGACCCATCCGGAATACGTCGACAGCATGGGCGAGGCGCTGCCCCGGCTCAGCGCCGACGAGGGCCGTGCGCTGCTCATGCGCGCCAGCGAAGGCGAGGCCTATCTCCACCTCCGGCGCAAGGCTCACCTGCAAGGCTTCGCGAACGGGCAAGGCCTGGATCTCAACCCGGCAAGCAACGAGGATCTGGACTGGACGCTGTCGCCCGCCTGCGAGCCCGCCGCCAACGCCGACTTCATTCGCGCGATCCTCGCCGGCACCGAGCCGCTGCCGCCGCGGATCGCCGACCAGATCGCGGCGCTGCGCCGGCTGGCAACGGCCTGAGCGCGGCCTGCGGCCGCAAACCCACCCTCACCCCTCCCTCTCCCGCCCCTGCGGGAGAGGGGGAAATACGGGCGTCAAACGCAGCGCCGCAGCGTCCCGAACACTCCCTCTCCCGCACTGCGGGAGAGGGTGGGGGTGAGGGCCAGGGGCCTTTGCAGGAATCTTCATATGCTTATCTCGCCATAAGCAATCTACGATTTTGTAGTTCTCATATATATAAAGCGTTCATAGAGTGCAGACTCCCGGCCAGCCCTGGGCCAGCCGCGGTGTCTCTGACGCGCGGCGGGCCCCCTGAGAAACCCGGCCGGGTCCAGCCGACGCCATGTACGCCTATACCGATTTCGACCGCCAGTTCGTCCACGCCCGCGCAGCCCAGTACCGCGACCAGCTCGAACGCCATCTGGCCGGGCAGCTCCCCGACGACGACTTCCGCGCGCTGCGCCTGCAGAACGGCTGGTACATCCAGCGCCACGCGCCCATGCTGCGTGTCGCCGTGCCCTACGGCGTGCTCGACAGCCGCCAGTTGCGCCAGCTCGCGCGCATCGCCCGCGAGCACGACCGCGGCTACGGCCACTTCACCACACGTCAGAACCTGCAGTTCAACTGGATCCCGCTGACCCAGTCGGCGGACGTGATGGACCTGCTGGCCGATGTCGACATGCACGGCATCCAGACCAGCGGCAACTGCATCCGCAACATCACCAGCGACGTCACCGCCGGCGTGGCCGCCGACGAGCTGATCGACCCGCGCCCCTACGCCGAGGTGCTGCGCCAGTGGTCGACGCTGCATCCCGAATTCGCCTTCCTGCCGCGCAAGTTCAAGATCGCGATCTCGGGCGCCAAGGAAGACCGCGCCGCCATCGCCTGGCACGACATCGGCCTGCAACTGCGCAGGAACGAGGCCGGCGAGATCGGCTTCCAGGTCTTCGTCGGCGGCGGCATGGGCCGCACGCCGATCATCGGCCAGGAGATCAGCCCCTTCGTGCCGTGGCAGAACATCGTGCTGTACCTCGAAGCGATCGTGCGCACGTACAACCGCTTCGGCCGCCGCGACAACATGTACAAGGCGCGCATCAAGATCCTGGTGAAGGCCGAAGGCCAGGCCTACTTCGACGCGGTCAACGCCGAGTACCAGTCCATCCTGAACGACGACGCCGGCAGCCACGAGCAGCTCATTCCCGAGGCCGAACTGGCGCGCGTCGCCGCCAGCTTCGTCGAGCCGCAAGGCGTGACCCCGGTGCCGGGCGTCGACATCTTCGAAGGCGCCTCGCCGGCCTACCGCCGCTGGCTGGAACGCAACGTCCACGCGCACCGCGTCAGCGGCTACCGCTCGGTGACGCTGTCGCTCAAGCGTGTCGGCCTGCCGCCGGGCGACATCACCGACGCGCAGATGGACGCGGCCGCCGCGCTGTCCGACGCGTACAGCCACGGCGAGCTGCGTGTCTCGCACGACCAGAACCTGCTGCTGCCCTGGGTGCGCGAGAGCGACCTGCCCGCGCTCTTCGAGGCCGCCAAGGAACACGGCTTCGCCACGCCCAACATCGGCCTGCTGACCGACATGATCGTGTGCCCCGGCGGCGACTTCTGCGCGCTGGCCAACGCCCGCTCGATCCCCGTGGCGTCCGAGATCACCGACCGCTTCCAGGACCTCGACGAGCTCTGGGACATCGGCGACATCGACCTGCACATCAGCGGCTGCATCAACAGCTGCGGCCACCACCACAGCGGTCACATCGGCGTGCTCGGCGTCGACAAGGACGGCAGCGAGTGGTACCAGATCACGCTGGGCGGCTCGGACGGCTCGACGCTGTCGGGCACAGCCGTGCCGGGCAAGGTGATCGGCCCGTCCTTCGCCGCCGACGAGGCCGCCGATGCGGTCGAGGCCGTGATCGCGACCTACCGCCGCGAGCGCGAGGCCGGCGAGCGCTTCCTCCAGACGGTCCGCCGCATCGGCCTGGACGCCTTCAAGCAGGCGACCAACGAGATCCGCCGCACGACCGCGAAGCAATGACCCCGAGCACCCCGAGCACCCCGGAAACGGAACGCCCCCGCACCATGAAGTTCGTCTCCAAGGCCCAAGACCCCTGGCACACCTGCGCCGGCGAGGACGGCCCGCAACCGCATCCCGCCGCCGCCGACCACAAGCTGCTGACGCTGGAACAGTGGCACGCCGTGCGCGACACCTGGCCGGAAGGCCTGGCCACCGGCGTGATCCTGCCCAACGACATCGACGTGCTCGACCTGAAGGCCGACCTGCCGCGTCTGGCGCTGGTGGTGCTGCAGTTCCCCAAGTGGGTCGACGGCCGCGCCTACAGCCAGGCGCACGTGCTGCGCTCGCGGCTGCGCTTCGCCGGCGAAGTCCGCGCGATCGGCGAAGTCCTCGTCGACATGCTGCCGCTGCTGCAGCGCTGCGGCGTCGACGCCGTGCAGATGCGCGGCGACCAGAACCAGGAAGCCGCCGAGCGCGCGTTGAGCTTCTTCCCCGGCCACTACCAGGCGGACGTCAACGAACCGCGCCCGCTGTTCGCCCGTCCGGGCCAGAAGTCCGAGGCCTGAGCATGAGCGGCGAGGTGTCTTCGCTGGACTTCGCGCCGATTGGTGGCGCGTCGGAGGGCGCATCCGGAAGCGCATCGGCAGGCGTCTCGGCGCTGCCGGGCGCGGATGCCGGTGTCGGCTCTGCCATCGGCCTGTACGCCCGCAAGACCGCCGGCTTCGACGAGCGCGTCGCGCGCACGGTCGAGGTCTTGAAGCAGGCCGCGGCGGACTTCGGTCCCGGCGCGCTGCAATCGACCTCGCTGGGCGTGGAGGACATGGTCATCACCGATCTGATCGCGCGCCACGGCCTGCCGATCGCGCTGTCGACGCTGGACACCGGCAAGCTGCATGCGGAAACGCTGGCGCTGATCCCGCGCATCCACGACCGCTACGGCATCGAGGTGGAAGTCTTCGCGCCGGTGAACGAGCAGGTCGTCCACTTCGTCCGCGCCAACGGCGAAGAGCCGATGTACCGCAGCGTCGAACTGCGCAAGGCCTGCTGCGGCGTGCGCAAGCTCGAACCGCTGTCGCGCATGCTGGCCGGCCGAACGGCCTGGATCACCGGCCTGCGCCGCGAGCAGAGCGCCAACCGCGCCGAGGTCCCCTTCCGCGAGGACGACGGCCAGGGCCGGACCAAGGTCAACCCGCTGGCCGAGTGGAGCTGGGCCGACGTCTGGCACTACGTGCAGCAGCACGTCGTCCCCTACAACCCGCTGCATGACCAGTTCATGCCCAGCATCGGCTGCGCGCCCTGCACCCGCGCCATCGCCGTCGGCGAGGACTTCCGCGCCGGCCGCTGGTGGTGGGAGGACTCTTCCAAGGAATGCGGGCTGCACGCCACCCACACCGAGCCCGACAGAGCCTCCACCGAATCTGAACCCGAAGCGTCCCCCCCGACGTCGACCTCCGGAGCCCAGGCATGAACGCCCCCGTGAACCTCGAACAACTGCTGCCGCTGGCGGACCACCGCCACCTGGACCACCTCGAAGAGGAGGCCATCTTCATCCTGCGAGAGGTCGCCGCCGCCTTCGAGCGCCCCGCCCTGCTGTTCTCGGGCGGCAAGGACTCGTGCGTCGTGCTGCGCCTGGCCGAGAAGGCCTTCAAGCGCCGCATCGCCGGCAACGAGTTCGCGGGCAAGCTGCCCTTCCCGCTGGTCCACGTGGACACCGGCCACAACTTCCCCGAAGTGATCGAGTTCCGCGACCGCCGCGTCGAGGAGATGGGCGAGCGCCTGGTCGTCGGTCACCTGGAAGACTCCATCAAGAAGGGCACGATCCGCCTGTCGCATCCGCTGGAGTCGCGCAACGGCCACCAGACGGTGACGCTGCTGGAGACCATCGAGGAACACCGCTTCGACGTGCTCATCGGCGGCGCCCGCCGCGACGAGGAGAAGGCTCGGGCGAAGGAGCGCATCTTCAGCCACCGCGACAGCTTCGGCCAATGGCAGCCGAAGGAACAGCGGCCCGAGCTGTGGAACCTCTTCAACACCCGCATCCGCCCGGGCGAGCACTTCCGCGCCTTCCCGATCAGCAACTGGACCGAGCTGGACGTGTGGCTCTACATCGCGCGCGAGAACATCCCGCTGCCGTCGCTGTACTTCGCGCACGACCGCCAGGTGATCCGCCGCAAGGGCTTGCTAGTGCCGCTGACCGACGTGACCCCGCCGGAAGCCGGCGAGACCGTCGAGACGGCGCAGGTGCGCTTCCGCACCGTCGGCGACATGACCTGCACCTGCCCGGTGGAGAGCCCGGCCGCCAACGCCGCCGACATCGTCGCCGAGACGCTGACGGTGACGGTCTCCGAGCGCGGCGCCACGCGCATGGACGACCGCACCTCCGACGCCTCCATGGAACGTCGCAAGAAGGAGGGCTACTTCTGATGTCCGCCGTCCTCAATGCCCCGAACGACGCGAGCAATGCGAGCGCCCAGAGCCCCGTGAGCCCCTCCCCCGCCGTGACCAAGATCCATCAATCCGACCTCGACACGACGCACCGCGCGCTGCGCTTCCTGACCGCCGGCAGCGTCGACGACGGCAAGAGCACGCTGATCGGGCGCCTGCTCTTCGACAGCCGCGCCATCCTCGCCGACCAGCTCGACACGCTGGCCAAGCGCGCCGCCGGCCAGCCGATCGACCTGAGCCTGCTGACCGACGGCCTCGAAGCCGAACGCGAACAGGGCATCACGATCGACGTCGCCTATCGCTACTTCGCGACCAAGCAGCGCAAGTTCATCATTGCCGACGCGCCGGGCCATGAGCAGTACACGCGGAACATGGTCACCGCCGCCGCCGGCAGCGATGCCGCGGTCGTGCTGGTCGACGTGACCAAGCTGGACCTGTCGGTCGACGACGTCCCGCTGCTGGCGCAGACGCGCCGCCACAGCCTGCTCGCGCACCTGCTGCGCGTGCCCAGCATCGTCTTCGCGATCAACAAGATCGACGCCGCCGCGAATCCGGGCGACGCGTTCCGCAAGGTCTCGGCCGCGCTGGAGAAGTTCGCCTCGGCCGCCGGCATCCGCGTGACCGCGGTGGTGCCCGTCTCCGCGCTGCGCGGCGACAATGTGACGCAGCCGCTGGAAGCGGACTGGTACGACGGCCCGTCGCTGCTGCAGGTGCTGGAATCGCTGCCGACCGTGCAGGAAACCGTCGAGGCGCCGCTGGCGCTGCCGGTGCAGTACGTGGCCAAGGACGGCGACGGCACCGGCAACAACCCGCGCGTGCTGTGGGGCCGGATCGCGCAAGGTCAGGTGCAGGTCGGCGACGAAGTGCAGATCCTGCCGAGCGGCCAGACCGCCATCGTCGGCGAGCTGCGCCGCGCCGGCGAGCCGGTGGCGACCTCGGTCGCCGGCGAGTCCGCCGGGCTGCTGCTGGACCGCCAGGTCGACGTCTCGCGCGGCGACTGGATCGTCGCGCCGGGCGCGGCCACGCCCCGCCGCACGTTCGAAGCCACGCTGGCGTGGATCGACACCGAGCCGGCCGTGCTCGGCCGCAAGTACTGGGTGCGTCACGGCAACCGCTGGGTCCAGGCCCGCATCGCCGCGATCGACCACCGGCTGGACATCCAGACGCTGGCCGAGACCGAGGCGCACGAACTGTCGGTCAACGAGATCGGCCACGTCACCATCGAACTGCAGGCCGAGCTGCCGCTGCAGCCGTACGCGGACAACCGCGTCGGCGGCGCGCTGATCGTCGTGGATCCCACCAGCAACCGCACCAGCGGTGCGCTGCTGGTCCGCTGATCTCCGGCCCTTCGCTCACCCGACCGACCACCAACGACCGCCAGGAGCCATCGCCATGGGACGTGTCCTCTTCGTCAGCGCCGGGCCCGGCGCCGCCGACCTGATCACGCTGCGCGGCGCGCGGGCGCTCGCGCTGGCGGACGTCGTGCTGTTCGACGCCCTCACCGACCCGGCGCTGCGCGAGTTCGCGCCTCAAGCGAAGTGGCTGGACGTCGGCAAGCGTGGGTTCTGCCATTCCACGAAGCAGACGACGATCAATGCCGCGCTGGTCCGTGAGGCCAAGGCCCATGACGTCGTCGTGCGTCTCAAGGGTGGCGACACGAGCGTCTTCGGCCGGCTCGAGGAGGAGCTGCTGGCGCTGGCCGAGGCGCACATCCCCTACGAGATCGTTCCGGGCGTGACCGCCGCGATCGCCGCCGCCGCCCAGACCGGGCGCCCGCTCACGCGGCGCGGCGCCGGTCGCAGCGTCGCGCTGACGACCGCGATGACGCGCGAGGGTGAGCTCCAGGCCGCCAGGTCCGCCGACACCGAGGTCTTCTACATGGCCGGCCAGCAACTGGCGGCCCTCTCGCGCCGGCTGCTCGCCGCGGGCTGGGACGCCTGCACGCCGGTGAGCGTCGTGTCCCGGGCCGGTTGCGCCGATGCCCTGTCCAGCGAGCACGACGTGGCGTCGCTGGGCGCGGCCTCGATGCTGCACAAGGGCCGGCCCACGGTGGTCATCGTCGGCGCGGGCGCGGCCCCGCTGACGGGGGCGCCGCAAGGCGACCTGGAGGCCGATCCCGCGGTCCGTTTGGGCGATTACGCGACACCGTCCTCACGCCAAGACCTTGAGCCGCAGGGGCTGGAATCCCTCCCCCAGAGCCCGAACGTCTAAAATCTCCTGTTTACCGTCAGCGCCACCAAGCCCACCGTCCACGGACTGCCAGGGGATCGCTGATTTTCGAGGGCCCGTTTTGCCGGCCCCGTCACTAGAAGAGCCGCTATGACCCACGTCGTCACCGAAGCCTGCATTCGCTGCAAATACACCGACTGCGTCGATGTCTGTCCCGTCGACTGCTTCCGCGAAGGTCCGAACTTCCTGACCATCGACCCCGATGAGTGCATCGACTGCGCGGTCTGCATCCCGGAGTGCCCGGTGAACGCGATCATGCCGGAGGAGGACGTGCCCGGCGATCAGCAGATCATGATCAAGCTGAATGCCGACCTGGCGAAGAAGTGGCCCAGCATCACCAAGCGCAAGGCCCCGCTCCCGGACGCCGAGGAGTGGAAGGACAAGACGGGCAAGATCGATCAGCTGGTCCGCTGACCGATCCCCTCATCTCGCGGCGTCGGGTCCTGCTGCCGGCGGCCGCCCCACACAAGAATGGAAACGCAAGTGACTGAAGCGACCTCCGCCCCGCACGCGGGCGTGATCGAAACCGACGCCGTCATCGTCGGCGCGGGCCCGGTGGGCCTGTTCCAGGTGTTCGAACTGGGCCTGCTCGAGATCAAGGCCCACATCATCGACTCGCTGGCCTATCCCGGCGGCCAGTGCATCGAGCTCTACCCGGACAAGCCGATCTACGACATCCCGGCGCTGCCGGTGGTGACGGGCAAGGAGCTGACCGACAACCTGATGAAGCAGATCGAGCCCTTCGGCGCGACCTTCCATCTGGGGCAGGAGGTCACGACGGTCGAGAAGCAGGAAGACGGTCGTTTCTTCGTCGCGACGAGCAAGGGCACGCAGTTCCTGACCAAGACCATCTTCATCGCGGGCGGCGTGGGCTCCTTCCAGCCGCGCACGCTGAAGGTCGAGGGCATCGACAAGTACGAGGGCTCGCAGGTCCATTACCGGGTGCGCAACCCGTCGCAGTTTGCCGGCAAGAACCTGGTGATCATCGGCGGCGGCGACTCGGCGCTGGACTGGGCGCTGAACTTCTGCGGCGGCAACGCCGACGGCAACCCGCACAAGGCGGAGAGCGTGATCCTGGTGCACCGCCGCGACGGCTTCCGTGCCGCGCCGGCGTCGGTGGCCAAGATGCGCGAGCTGTGCGACGCCTACGAGATGCAGTTCATCGTCGGCCAGGTCGCCGACCTGGACGAGGGCGAGGATTCGCTCAAGGGCCTGAAGATCACCGGCGGTGACGGCGTCACGCGCGTGGTGCCGGCGGATCAGGTGCTGGTGTTCTTCGGCCTGTCGCCGAAGCTGGGCCCGATCGCCGAGTGGGGCCTGTCGCTGGAGAAGAAGCAGATCCAGGTCGACACCGAGAAGTTCCAGACCAACGTGCCGGGCATCTTCGCGGTCGGTGACATCAACACCTACCCGGGCAAGAAGAAGCTGATCCTGTCGGGCTTCCACGAAGCCGCGCTGGCGGCCTTCGGCGCGATGCCCATCATCAACCCGGAAAAGCGCGTCCATCTGCAGTACACGACCACCAGCCCGAAGCTGCACAAGGTGCTGGGCGTCGAGACGCCGAACTTCGACTGACTGTAGATCGCGCGCTCCGACGGAGCGCTTCGAAAAACAAGCCCGTTTGGCGAAAGCCGGCGGGCTTTTTCGTTTCAGGAACGCATAGGCGTCATCGCCCTCGCAGGGCTTGCCGCACAACCGGAGCGACCGGTGGAGAGGCAATTGAACCGGGTCAACGCATTGCCATTGCCAGCTAGATCACGGCCTCTACCTGTCCTAGAACGCGGCGTGGAAGGCGCCCTTTTGGGGGAGATTGGTTTTTTCGCTGTGTTGATAGAGTCGCCACACTCCTTAACGAAAAAATAACTCCCACGAACATGAACTCAGCCGAGAATTTCTTTCGATCCGCTGGTCGCGTTGCGGCAGCCTTGCTTATGTTCGGAACCACTCATACGTTTGCCACGGACTGCTATCGGCTTTCACCTGAGACGCTCAATGCGTTCCGCATGAAGACCTCGACTAATTTCGAAAACTGCGTGGCGCCTGAGTTCGTCCAAAGCGCTCCGAATCTTAGCGTCGTCGCACTTGGGCCCTCCCACCTAGTTTACAGACTGCGTCTTATTGAGCGTCTTCCCAATGGAGCTATTCAGCAACTGTCGGAAACTTGGTCGCTGCAAGGTTTGACTACTGCCAACATACAGCCGAATGGTCGCGAGATTCTCGTGGCCATTGTGCCTGTGGGCGACACTGCGTTGAACGACAAAGATCTGAACGTCTCACACGTGCGCGACGCCGCATCGGGTAACGCCCACCTCATGGTGAGCTTCAATGAGCCGGTACGAACTCCAAGTGCACCAACTCCTCAATATCCCACACCAATCTGCAATCGCAACGGGCAATGCGCGGAACCGTGGCGACAGCCCTCTAACATCCTGCAGCTATCGGAGTCGTCCAACGCAACGTCCGCCGTGACGTGCACTGCCGAAAACTCAATGCCAGAGCAAGTCGCTTCCAACAGCTTTGGCAATAAGATGGATACCAATGCTGAAATTGCGAACGCCAAACGCGTTGCGGAGTTCGCCAACTCTTTGCCGCACTCCGGGATGGCGAGGAGAACGTACCTCGTACATCAATTCGGTCCTGGCCAAAGGCTGGATGTCAAGAACAATCCACAATACCTCATGAGTTCGAACTACGGAAATTCGCTATATGGTGCGATGGGTCGAGCGATGGGATTCTCTCGCTTCGAGTTGATTCATGCCGCCGCTGTCGTTCAGCAATATCAGGACTACCAGAAAGTTGGACACGAGGCCTATAAAGACTTTGGAGCGCTTGCTGCAGGAGTCGCGCAAGCGATGATTTTCGGCAATAACGATGGGCCGACGGACGCGGCAAACATCGATATGGGCATCAAATACTTTGATGAAGTCTGGTCCAAAGACGCCAATCAAGCAAGCGTCGCTGACTCCTGCACTAAGGCGCCGAAACCTCGAGCCGTCATGACTGGTTCCGGCACGGAGCCTGGCCCGCGTTCCTGGTGGAACTCTGATGGTGCTGCACAGCAGCTGCTGGGTAGCTGCTGGGGAATTGGATGCAGGCTTCGTAACTACTCTGTGACGGCCGGCCCAGTAACGCACCCGATTCAAGAACATTAATAAGCAGCTGTGCTGCCGAATGATCTTGCAAACTATATTCACATGAAATTCAGAACACTGAAATATTGTTGGATGTCTCTCGCGACGGGATTTTTGGCCTCTTGCTCGCCTCCGGCACCCCCAGACAAAATGCCGCGTGGATATTCCATGAAGCCAGACGAGTCAGCCGCATTCATTGCACTCGCAGAAAGGGACGTCGAATTGCTGCTGAAAGGCGAGGAGTCGTTCGTCTTCGATCGGATGCTGGCGAAGAACTCGCAGGATTGGGCAAGGATGAAGTCGTCGGAATCCGGCCCCTTTCCCTATGTAAATCAATTCATCTTCATAACCGGCACCGTCACCGACGCCCGAATAGACGTCAACGGCGCCGTCACGGTCATCTTGCAAGCGCAACCGTCGCCGGGCCTGCTATTGACCTTCGCCACCGCAAAGCAGGCCCACGACCATGCGATCCCCGGTACCCGCCTGGATGCGGTATGCGTCGGTGCACGGGAATGGGCACTTACGAAATGCATTCCGGCTGAGGAATTCAAAGCTCGAAAGCTCGCGGAACTGCGCAGGCAAGGAGAGCAATTTCTCAGAGGGCAAGCGCCCGACTCCGTACAGGCGGCGCAGTTGGCGTTTCTATCCATTGTGATGACCCGCATGTACGTGGACGACGCCACTTGCAGCGGCAACTGGTCGGTTTGCTACGACCGGTTGTTGAAGGATCTGCCGACTCCGAAGGGGCGCGAAAAGGTCGAGCAGGTGACCGCAGAACTTCGCGGGAATGGCGTCGTCCCGCCTGGTTCCTGAGACGATCTCGCCAACCACTCGCCAGCGTCGGCTGAACATCGATCGTCGAATTCTCTTCAGGGTGCTTCAGAACACAAGCCCGCCTGGCGATGCCAGCGGGCTTCTTTGTTGTTGCTCGACAGCGCGCGATCGATGGACAGCGAGAGCCAGCGATCGAATGAGCGGGCGCGCCGGGCAGGCGCGCCGCGCTCGATCAGGCGTGCGGGCCTTCAATCGCCGGCTTGGCGGCCTGCGGCAGCGCCGCGCCGTTGCCCGGCGAGAGCATGCCGGCCAGCGTCTGCGCCACGCCGGTGATGCCTTCGTTGGACAGCCCCGCGTCCTTCATCACCGCGTCGACGATGGGCTTGGCGATCTGGTACTGCAGCGCCGAGTTCATCACCTGTTCGGGGAAAGTCGCGCCGCCGGCCGCGCCATGGCCACCCTGGCCGTTGGCCGCGCCTGTGCCGTCGCTGCCCGCGCCCGGCATGCCGTTGACCTGGAAGATGCGGATCGAGTCGATCTTCTCCATCGGGCGCACCGCCTGCTCCAGGATGTTGGGCAGCTGCTGCAGCAGCATCGTGCGGACCTGCAGGTCGATCTGGGCGGCCGACAGCGTGTTCAGCGCTTCGTTGATCGCGCGACGGCCTTCGGCCTCCGCCAGCGCTGCGGCCTGCTTGGCCGTGGCTTCGATGGTCAACGCCTCGGCACGGTCCAGCGCAGCCGCCTTCTCGGCCGAGGCCGACACCCGGACCGCGATGGCCAGCTGCTCGGCATCCTTCGAGGCCTCGATCAGCTGGATGCTCTTCTCCCGCTCCGCCACCGCGACCTGACGCGCCGTGTTCACGAGTTCCTCGGCCTTCACGGCTTCGGAACGCGCCAGGTTGGCGGCCGCGTCCGCATCGGACTGCTCGCGCGACTTCGTCGCGATCGCGATCTGCGTGTCCTGACGCGCCATCTCGACCTGCTTGCGCTGCTCGGCGCGCTGCATCTCAGTCTTGCGCTCCAGCTCGATCTCGCGCGTCTGGATGGCCAGGTTCTTCTCGATCTCCGCCGCCTTGATCTCGCGATCGGCCTCGATGCGCTTCTGGCTCACCTGACGTTCGGCCTCGATCTTGGCGGCTTCGGCCTGGCGGGTGCGCTCGGCCTGCTGCGACGCGATCAACGCGACCTGCTCGGCGCGGGTGATCTCGATCTCGCGGTGCTGCGCCAGGCTCGCGAACTCCTGGTCCTTGTCGATCGTCAGCTTCTGGCGCGTGGCGTCCAGGTTCTTGGTCCGGACCTGCACCTCGGTGTCCTGCTCGACGTCGTTGCGCTGCTTGCGGCGCGCCTCGGTCTGCTCGGTCAGCCGCGTCAGGCCCTCCGCGTCGAAGGCGTTGTTCGGGTTGAAGAACTGCTTGTCCGTCTGGTCCAGGCTGGTCAGCGAGACCGACTCCAGCTCCAGGCCGTTCTTCTCCAGGTCTTCGGCGACGGCGTTCTGCACGGCCTGCACGAAGTCGCGGCGCTTGTCCTGCAGCTCCTGGATGGACATCGTCGCGGCGGTCGCGCGCAGCGAGTCGACGAACTTGTCTTCCACCAGCGCCTTGAGCTCGTTCGGGCTCAGCGTGCGTGCGCCCAGCGTCTGGGCGGCGATGCTCACGGCTTCCTCGGTCTGCTTGACGCGGACGAAGAACGCGGCGGTCACGTCGACGCGCATGCGGTCGCGGGTGATCAGGCTCTCGCGCTCGCGGCGCACGACCTCGAGCTTCAGCGTGTTCATGTTGACCAGCACGCGCTCGTGGAAGACCGGCAGCACGATCGCGCCGCCGTCCATGATCACTTTCTGGCCGCCGAGGCCCGTACGGACGAAGGCGGTTTCCTTCGTCGAGCGCTTGTAGAGGCGCGCGAAGATGATGCCGATCGTCAACAGCGCCAGCAGGGCGATGCCGGAGATGACCAGCAGCTCGATCAGGTTGTCCATGGACTGTTTGCTCCCTCGATGAAACTTGGAAGTCGACTTGGAAATCGACTTCGACTTTGAATTCGGATGGGCCGGTGGATCCGGCGTTCTGGAAAGGTGGAACGTGCCGGGCGTTCGTTGCGGCGGGCGACGGTCTACATCAGCGTCGGATGCGGATTGGCGATGCAGCGGTAGAAGGCGCCGACCTTGCTGACGATGAGCACCTGCACGCCTTCCTCGAAGACCTCGTCGTCGACGTCGGGCTCGACCATCAGGTAATGCGAGCGGCCGTGCACGTCCTTGACCCGGGCCTGCGCGGCGAGGCCGCGGCGGGCGGCGCCGGCCACGACGACACCGACCCGGCCGACGAGGCTCTGCTCGCTGATGGCGCTGGTCTCGTCCTGCGGGATGATGTGCGCGATCAGCGCGCCCAGGCCGCGAACGGTGGCCAGTCCGGCGGGCACGGCGGCGATGCCGGCCGCGGCCGCCGGCAGGTAGCCGCCGAACAGTCCGTTCATCACGACCTGCAGGCTGTAGCCGAAGACCGTGTAGCCGGTCAGGAAGAGCAGCAGCAGCACGAGCGCCGGCACCTTGCCCAGATGCAGCCAGCCCAGCACGCGGTCGAGTGCGCTGTCGCCATGGATGTCGGGCAGCCAGTCGTCGATCAGGTTGCTCGGGCTGAACGAGATCAGCATGCCCGCGCCCTCGACAAGCGCGACACCGACGATCAACGCGAACCCGATGCCGAACGGCAGGTTCTGCGGCGCGGTGAACAGGCTCATGACTTCGTGGCCTTCAGTTGCGCCATGCGCTCGGCGATCTTGTTGTCGCGCACGAGGTCATCCAGCTCCTTGAGCTGGGCGGCCTGCTGCAGGCTGTTCTGGCGCGCGGTGCCGGCCAGACCCGTCTGGCGTTCGTAGACGCGGTCGAAGGCGTCGGTGACCTTGCCGATGCGGTGGGCGACACCGGCGGCGCCGCCGGCGCCCGCAGACGTCGTCACGGTGGCGGCCGCGGCGGCACGGCTCCTGCGGAACTCGGCGAGCGCGTCCTGCATCTCGCGCTTCTTCGCCAGCAAGGCGGCGACGAAGCCGGTCAGCTCGTTTTCCTGGCGGGCGTGCTCGGCGAGCGTGGTCTCCAGCACGGGCAACTGCGCCTCGATGTCGAGCTGACGGGCGACCGCGGCACGGGCGAGGTCCTCGCGGCCGGCGGTCATCGCCTCGTCGATCTGCGACGACAGCGACGCGTGCAGCTGGTTCAGGTTGGCGTGCTGACGCTGCGACAGATGCCGGTTGGCGGAGACGGTGCCCAATTCGTGGCGCACGTCGTCGATGACGGCGTCGGCCTCGCGGATGGCCTGCTCCATCGTGGCCTCGGGGGCCTGGTCCTCGATGCGATCGAGGAGGGCATGGACGCCGCCGGCGATCACGCGGCCGACGCGGGTCTTCAGGGAGTCGGTCATCTCAGTTGCCTTTCGAGAGCGGAGCAGATTGCAGGGGGTGGGCGAGTTCCAGCGTGTTGCCCAGGTGACGGCGCACGACCTGCGGGTCGTAGGCGGAGGCGGTGAGCGGCGTGCCCTGTCTGAGCAGCGTTTCGCTCAGCGCGGAGGCTCTGCGCACCAGCGCTTCCTCGAACTTGCGGGCCTCGTCGGCGTCGGCGGGCGCCTGGCTGATGGCCAGCGCGAGCGCGCCCACGAAGTGGTCGAGCAGCAGGCTGACGACCTCGGAGTGCTGGCCGGAGTCGTTCTCGACCCGGACCAGCGACTCACGGAGCCGCGACGTCAGGTCGCGGGTCCAGGCGTGGGCGGTCACATAGTCGAAGGCGCCGTCGTGCTGCCGCTTGAGCTGGCCGAGCAGCACGCGGAGCTTGTCGCTGTTGGTGGCCGCGCCTTCGACCTGCAGCTGGGACAGCCAGAAGTAGAGGTCGCTGGGGACGCGGGCCGACAGGGGCTCCATGGTGGGGGGCGAACTGCTCGGGGTCATGTCGGTGGCTGGAAAGCGTTGGGACGAGTTCAGTGTATTCATCTGAATTCACTCGTCAACAACCGGGTTCTGCCGCATTTTCTGGCGCCCCATCAGATTTTCCCGAAGTCCTCCTGCCGCTCAGAGAGCGGAGTGGACCGGGCGAGGCGGTGGCAGTCAATCACCCTCCCCCATTGGTGGGAGGCGGTCGATGACATCACGAGGCTTCGCTCTCTCGACCCGTTGAAGGATCAGACCCTCTTCATGAAAGCGCGCCTGGGTGAGCTCGACGACACCGTCGTCCGGGACGAGGACGGCGCGTTGGAACTCGCGTCCGACAACCTTCGCGCGATGGGGGCATTGGCCTGCCTCGGCTGGCGGGCGATGAAGCTGGGGCAGGTCGACCATCGATTCGCGCTGGCCGCCTGAGCACGGCCAAAAAGCAAAACGCCCGGCACGGGCCGGGCGTTCGGGGAGCGGCAGAGGCGGTGTCAGCCGGAGACTCGCTCCATCGATACAGCGCAACCGTCAGGGCTTACTGGGCCGAAGCGATCTGGACGGCGTCGGCCGAGGTATCGCGACGGCCGGTGATGTAGACGGTCGGCAGCTGTTCGCGCTTGGCGGTGATGACCACGGGATCCAGCGTGACGATCGAGGCGCGCATCTCGCGCTGGCCTTCGGCGTGGGCGATGCCCAGGCCCAGCACCACGGCGGCCACGGCGCCGAAGAGGACGGCCTTGACGGTGGTGTTGGTGGCGGAAGTGATGTTGAGGCGGTTGGCGTTCATGTCGTTCTCCTGAGGCGGTTTGCTGTGTCGATGGAGTCAGTGTCGTCATCGCCCCGACCGCTTGCGAGCGTCAGGAGACGAAGCTGCGCGGCGGCGGCGTGAACTGCATCAGCGGCGGACAAACGGAAAGCGCCATCGGGCGCTCTCAATGAGAAACGCCGCCGAGACCTGCGTCCGGGCGGCGCTGCGGGGGCTGAATCAGGGCTCAGCGGGCCGACACGCCTTCCGTGACGGCGCCCTTGCCCTCCTTGGCGGCGAAGCGCTGCACCAGTTCGGCGTACTTGGGCGAGGACTTCAGCTCGGCGTAGCGGGCCTCGGCCTTGGCGCGCTGCGTGGCGTTCAGCGCGAAGTCTTCAGTGCGGTCGACGGCCGCAAGGCCGGACTCGCGGTAGATCTGCAGATCGGCCAGGACCTCGGCACGCGTCTTCTGGCTCTGCGTGATCGGGTCGAGGTGGCTGTAGCTCTGCGCGAAGACCGGAGAGGCGGCGGCCGACAGGGCGATCAGGGCGGAGGCGATCAGGGTCTTGGTGGCGGTCATGATGTTTCCTTGGAGAGCGGTAGAGGGGTGTCTGGTATCGAGGCCGGCTTCGTCTGCCGTTGACTGAACAATAGAAGGCGGCCCGCTCTGCATAAATACGGGCGGAAGCAATGGACGGATGCAGGGGGAACAACAATCTCCAAAATGCAAAACGCCTGGCACAGGCCAGGCGTTTGGGGGAGCGGCAAGGGCGTTATCAGCCGGAGGCTCGCTCCATCGATACAGCGCAACCGTCAGGGCTTACTGGGCGGAAGCGATCTGGACGGCGTCAGCCGAGGTGTCGCGGCGACCGGTGATGTAGACGGTCGGCAGCTGCTCGCGCTTGGCGGTGATGACCACCGGGTCCAGCGTGACGATCGAAGCGCGCATCTCGCGCTGGCCTTCGGCGTGGGCCATGCCCAGGGCCAGCACCATCGCGGTCACGGCGCCGAAGAGGACGGCCTTGACGGTGGTTTCAGTGGCGGAAGCAACGTGGAAGCGGCTGGTGGTCATGTCGTTCTCCTGAGGCGGTTTGCTGTGTCGATGGAGTCAGTGTCGTCATCGAGCCGACCGCTTGCGAGCGTCAGGAGACGAAGCTGCACGGCGGCGGCGTGAACTGCATCAGCGGCTGACAAACGGAAAGCGCCTCCGGGCGCGCGCCATGAGAAACGCCGCCGGGACTTCCGTCCGGGCGGCGTTGCGGGGGCTGCAGCGAGGCTCAGCGGGCGGACACGCCTTCCGTGACGGCGCCCTTGCCTTCCTTGGCGGCGAAGCGCTGCACCAGGGCGGCGTACTTCGGCGAGGCCTTCAGCTCGGCGTAGCGGGCTTCCGCCTTGGCGCGCTGGTTCAGTTCCAGCGAGCTGTCTTCCGTGCGGTCGACGGCCGCCAGGCCGGACTCGCGATAGATCTCCAGATCGGCCAGCACTTCAGCGCGGCTCTTCTGGCTCTGCGTGATCGGATCGAGGTGGCTGTAGCTCTGCGCGAAGGCCGGCACGGCGGCGGCGGACAGGGCGATCAGGGCGGTGGCGATCAGGGTCTTGGCGGTCATGATGGGTTCCTTTGAGAGAGCGTTGGATCAGGGTGTCTGGGGTCTTGGCCGGCTTCGTTTGCCGATGACTGAAGGTTAGGTGCGAGGCCCGTTTGGATAAACGGCCCGCGTCGCAATGGGCCGTTGTGATCGCCGCAACAATCGCCCGCGCGCTCCACAAAGCAAGACGCCCGGCATGAGCCGGGCGTCTTGCATGGGAGCGAACCGAAGGGCGTCAGTCCGTGGATCGCTCCACCGATACAGCGCGACCTGGGACGTTCACTCGGCCGAGGCGACGTGCGCGTCGACCGCGTCGGCGCTGCGGCGGCCGGTGATGTACACGGTCGGCAGCTGTTCGCGCTTGACGCTGATCACCACCGGATCCAGCGTGACGATCGAGGCGCGCATCTCGCGTTGGCCTTGTGCATGAGCGATCCCGAGGCCCAGGGCCAGCGCCGCGACGGCACCGAAGGCGACGGCCTTGACGGTGGTGTTGGTGGCGGAAGTGATGCTGAGGCGGGTGGCGTTCATGTCGATCTCCTGAAGGCGTTTGCTGTGTCGATGGAGTCAGTGTCGTCATCGACCCGGCCACTTGCGAGCGTCAGGAGACGAAGCTGCACGGCGGCGGCGTGAACTGCATGGGCGGCGGACAAACGGGAAGCGCCTTCGGGCTTCCGGACGCCTCCGAAGCCCTCTTTTGGTCTCGCTAGACTCTCGTCCGCTCACCGGGGGCTGCCGGCGAGCGCCGACAACACGACCTGATTGATCCAACAGGCGACAACAAGAGGAACAGGGATGGAGAGCAATCACCGGCACGAGCGCGAGACCTACGCCATCTTCGCGTCGCCCGACGACTACGCGTATCACATCGGCCAAGTGGTGAGCATCGGGGACGACGGCCTGCGGGTGCTGCGCAAGCAACTCTCGATCAAGACGCCCTATCGGATCGACGTCGTTCCCACCGAGCGGGTGTCTCATGCGGTCTACGACGCCAGGTTGGCACCGATGCGCATCGTGGCCGGTGTGATCGTGCTCCTTCTGCTGGCAGGGGTACTTTTCGGTCTCAGCGTCTATTGGAACGATCTCCAGCCGGGTACCCACATCCAGATCGGCATGCTGGCGCTGGCAGGTGGCTATGGATTGAGGTGGGCGTTCATGTCGCGCCAGCACCGACTGACGTTCCAGTTGCACGACGGCACACGCCTTCGGTGGTTCTCGCGATCGGGCGACTTCAAATACAAGACGGGATCCGTCAATCGGGGCATCGAGCGACTCACTGAGCTCGGCCTGCTCCGTCCTCCTCCGACGGCTCGATGAGCGCTCGGGCGAACGAACCGAGGACGAGCCTGGCCTGCGAAATCCCTGGACGCCAAGGTCCTCTGTGGGCCTCCCGCTAGAATCACCACCGCTCACCGGCCCGTCCGGCGAGTTCGCTAGGGGTGCTGCGCCATCGATCCGTCGATGGCCCGGCTGAGAAAGTCCCTTTGAACCTGATTGAGGTAATCCTCGCGCAGGGAAGCATGCCTTCGACACGCCTCGTGTCCCGCACGCCGCCTTCTCATCGGCGTGCCCGGTTTGCCGACCTGCCATCGCATTTCTGGCTTCGGCACATCGATGGCAACTTCGTCCGCTCTGAATTCCTTCCCGCTGCATCGGCTCGCGATCGCGCTGATCGCCGGCGGCGTCTCGCTGCACGCCGCCGCGCAGTCGACCGACTCTCCGGCCAACGCGTCAGCCAATGCGCAGTCCGCTTCCCCCGCCCTCCCCAGCGTCGTCGTCAAGGGCAAGTCCGACGCGCCCGTGATGGCCGGCGGCTTCGGCGACACGCCCGTGGCCAAGCTCCCGATCCAGGCCAGCATCGTCAGCGCCGAGCAGCTCGCCGACCGCGGCCTGTTCAACCTCGCCGGGCTCACGCTGCTCGACGCCAGCGTGGGCGACTCCTACAACTCGGCCGGCTACGTCTCCTATCTGAAGATCCGCGGCTACGACCTCGACAACCGCTTCAACTACCGCCGCGACGGCCTGCCGATCAACGCCGAGACCGCCCTGTCGCTCGCCAACAAGAGCAGCGTCGAGGTCATCAAGGGCACCACCGGCATCCAGGCCGGCACCAGCGCCCCGGGCGGGCTGGTCAACCTCGTCGTGAAGCGCCCGACGGTGGAACTCACCAGCGTGCGCCTGGGCATCAGCGAGCGCGGCACCGTCGAGTCCGCGATGGACTGGAGCCGCCGCTTCGGCGACGGTCACGGCAACGACAAGGCCTTCGGCCTGCGCGTCAACGTCGAGGCCGCCAAGCTGCGCCCCGAGCTGCGCGACGCCGACGGCAACCGCTGGATGATGGCCGTCGCCGGCGACTGGCGCGTCACGCGCGACACGCTGGTCGAGGCGGAGGTCGAGATCAGCCGCCAGTCCCAGCCGAGCCAGCCCGGCTTCAGCCTGCTCGGCGACAAGCTGCCCGACGCGAAGGCCATCGATCCGCGCATCAACCTGAACAACCAGTCGTGGAGCCAGCCGGTCATCTTCGAAGGCCGCACCGCCTCGCTGCGCGTGCAGCATCAGCTGAACGCCGACTGGAAGCTGCAGGCGCACGCGGCGATCCAGCGGCTGGTGAACGACGACCGCCTCGCCTATCCGTTCGGATGCACGGCGGGCGACGGCACGTATTACCCGAGCACCTACTGCCCCGACGGCACCTTCGACCAGTACGACTTCCGCAGCGACAACGAGCATCGCAACAGCGACGCGCTCGACCTGTCGGCGCAGGGCAAGCTGACGCTGCTCGGCGTGGAGCACCAGGTGTCGACGGGCGTGCTGTTCTCGCGCTACAAGAGCCGGCTGCAGGGCCAGGCCTACAACTGGGCGGGCACCGGCAACATCTGGGGCACGCTGCCGACGGTGGCCGAGCCGACGCTGGGCTCGACCAACACCGACCGCACCGAGCGCAGCACCGAGTTCTACTTCCGTGACGCGATGCAGTTCAGCCCGCAATGGCAGGGCTGGCTGGGCGTGCGGCACACGCGGCTGGATCGCGATTCGTTCCAGGTCAACGTGCCGGTCGGCGAAGACGACGAGGCAACGAGCTATCGCCAGTCGGTCACGACGCCGTGGCTGGGCGTGAGCTACGCGATCGATCCGCAGCTGCTGGCATATGCGAGCTGGGGCGAAGGCGTCGAATCGGCCGTCGCGCCCAACCTGCCCATCTATGTGAATGCAGGTCGACCGCTCGCGGCGATCCGCAGCAAGCAGTGGGAGATCGGTCTGAAGTCAGGCAGCCGCACGGTGGACTGGTCGATCAACTACTTCGACATCAGCAAGCCGGCGACGAACGACGTGCCGGTGGTGGTGGGCGGCAACGACATGCTCGAGAGCCGCATCGACGGCAAGCAGAACCATCGCGGAGTGGAAGCGCAGGCCGATCTGAAGTGGACGGGCGGCGGCCTGATGGCGAGCGCGATGAAGCTGCACGCGCGCCGGGACGGCAGCGCGGATGCGACGCTCAACGGCCTGAAGCCGACGAACGTGCCGGAGACGGTGCTGAAGCTGCAGGCGCGGCACAGCGCGGGTGTGCCGGGTCTTGAGTTGCTGGCGGGCGTGGTCTACGAGGGCAAGCGGATGGTGGTGCCGGACAACTCGGTGGCGATCCCGAGCTGGACGCGGCTGGACCTGGGCGCGCGCTACGAGCAGAACGTGGGCAGCCAACTGCTGATCTGGCGGGTCGGCGTGGACAACGCGACCAACCGTCGTGCGTGGCGCGAGTCGCCTTACCAGTACGGACACGTCTACCTGTATCCGCTCGCCAATCGCACATGGCGCGCATCGGTGGAGTGGGTCTTGTGAGGTAGTGATTTTTCTGTGTATACTCTTAGGCTCTGATCCCCGATAGCTCAGTCGGTAGAGCGCCGGACTGTTAATCCGTAGGTCCCTGGTTCGAGCCCAGGTCGGGGAGCCAAGATCAGATAACGAAGGTCTTCGGACCTTCGTTCTTTTTAAGTCAGTGTCCTACCGAAGACGCTGACCCAAGAATTCAGATCGATTGGATCTGAGCAGACTTTTCCTCGATAGCTCAGTCGGTAGAGCGCCGGACTGTTAATCCGTAGGTCCCTGGTTCGAGCCCAGGTCGAGGAGCCAAAATTGAAGCCCCATTCGCGCAAGCGAGTGGGGCTTTTTCTTTGGTCGTCGGCTTGATGATCGTGATACTTCACGCCAAACAAGAAAGGGAGCGATGGCTGATCCGCAGTTTTGCCTGCTGGCGATTGACCACTGGGCGATGTGCATGACCAAGGCTGAATGGTCTGGCTGGGTTCAGGCCATCGGCTCGATCGCAGCGATCGCCGCCGGGTCCATCGGAATTGCTTGGCAGGTTCAACGCCAAAGTAGACTGGCTACTGACCTCGAAAGAAGGAACGCTGAATCGCTCACCGCCCGAGCGCTGGTCGATCACCTGAGTGCCATTGAGGGTGCGGTGCAGTTGATACGGAATTTCGAGGATTGGCGAACCGTATTTCTCAACGGACACGTCGACGACATCCACTATCTGGACTCGTTTTACGAGACGCTTTTCGACAAAGCCCGAGAGAGTTTGCGTACGGCTGCAGACGTTGACTATCCACTGCTCAAGGTCAAACATCTTTGTCGAAGCCTAGAGCAGATCTTCTATGAAGTTCACTTTGCACAAACCACTGCGCACTTCACCAAGTCTTCTGGACAAGACTGGAAGTCCGTCCTTGCCGAGGCGCCCAGAGCCGACGCGGAGGCAGCAGAAGCAATCGTTGAGCGACTGAGGACGTTTGTCAGCCGGGACAGCTCGGTGGAGTGCGATTAGTTCCACCATCGTGCGCCCCGCATGTTCGAATTCCGCTGCATTGGCGCGTCGTGTGCCGCCTGTGGACCGATAGAGGGATCGGCAAGACACGGCGGCAACAGTACTCGCTCCGTTTCTCTACCGACCATGAGCCTGTTATTCCGTGGGACCCTGGTTCGAGCCTAGGTCAAGGAGCCAAAATTGAAGCCCCATTCGTGCAAGCGAGCGGGGCTTTTTCTTTAGGTCGGTGCGACTTGATCTATTCAAGCGGCGTCGAAGTCAGGCGTGAAGCCAGAATCTCCAAGGAGCGAGCGCCACGATAGATGCCAGGGTCGGTAGGTGGACCGCCTCGTGGGTTATCAAACGCAGCCCAAGAGGTCGCAATCAGCTCTTTGAATGAGCTCTTGCCCTCCAGCTGTTTGTTGACATCCTTGAAGTTGTACAGGGTGCTCCTGCCTGTGTCGCCATTCATCGCCGTGTACGGCGGATTGTCTTCAGACGTCTCCAGGCAGGCCTAAGCCGCGCTCATGTAACTCCCGACGGCACCGACGAGCGCTTGATCGCTGTTGAGTCGAGCTTCCCTGTAGCGCTTGTCATCGGGATCAATGTCGCCCGTGACCTTGAACTTGCCGTCCTTGATGGTGACGTCCCAATCCGATTTCGCGAGGTCCGGACGAGCCAGCGAAAGATTCTTCTGGAACTTCTTCAGCCGATCTTCAATGGTCCTGATGCTGTCGTCACACGGCAGCATGGGGTCTGAGACATGCCTCATGGTCCGCTCGTAAAGCGCCTTGTGCTCCTCCGAGTCGGGGCCGAGTACGTCAGTCAAGGTGACCATCGTGGAGGAGTAGTAGCGCCCATCCGCTTCAGCTTTGACGACAGCCGGTGGCGGTGAGCGGCTCGCGCGTACTGGGTCGCGGAGCTTGGCAGGCTGGTGACATTCATTGTTTTCTCCCCTCGCCACAGCGCTGCTAGGCGTTCAAGAGGTCTTCGGCTGAAGCCATGCAGACTTGAGACCGCCTTTCGGGGGAGAGCGTTGGCGCACCAGCGAAAGACGTCTCACGGACCCCATCCTTAGGCGGGCCCTTGCCCTTTGCATCTCTGCATTGCTAATCCGTAGGCCACTGGTTCGAGCCCAGGTCGAGGAGCCGAGATTGAGTCACATTCGTGCAAGCGAGTGGGCGGCTTCTTTTGGGCGAGCGCGAGTCGCTGCCGGGACACACCTGATTGGTTCGACCGCGCCCGATGATTAGAGTTCTTGGCCATGACGACGTCGTTGCGATGCCCCAAAAGCCATCCGCGCTCACAGCGTTGACTCAAGATTCGCCCCCAGCCCTGCCATACAGACTGAGTCGGGCACTTCGTAACGCGACCGTAGCCTCTCCTTCCGCCGAAGGCGACCTTGCCGCCTCCTACGATATTCTGGAGAGACAAATGTGGGCTGAGACCTGCAAGGCCAAATTCCCGACTGCGAACTTGCGAAGGCAACGACAAGAGCTTTTCGCGAGGACGCGACCGGGCGATCAAACTCTCGCCAATTTACCAAGTAGCGGCAGCAATTTCGGATCGAACCCAGCAAGCCGGGAATAGAAAAATCAGCGCCGAGTTTTTAGCCGAAACGATGAAATCCAATTCCACGCTTTGTTGCGTCATTAATAAAACTCCAGAGACGACGAGTGACGGCTGGAATCTAGATTTTCAGCAGTGCTGCACACTTGCTTAAGTGGGAATGAATCAACTTCGAGAAAGGGAGAAGAAATGTCTTTACCTATAACTGGCGCAGAGGCGTCGCTCATTACTTCGACGTTTGGCCCAGCCAAGGGACTAGTTGACGCGATTCTTGCCCCGAAACTGGAAAAGCTAAAGCAATGGAGCAAAGATCGTGAATTAATTGGCGACATGACCGAAGAACGGTTAACCAAGTCGCTTTCGGGATACCTTAGCAGACTTCTACAACGAACTTCTGAAGTGACGACGATAGTATTTCCCCAGCGAAAGATTCCTATTGGATCGATTTATGAAGAATTGCGCCTTCAAGCCGCTCAAGACCCATACTATGGAACAAGAGATGCAAAGGCGCCCAACTCCGTAGATATCCAATCGCTGGGCAAGTCCTACTTAATCGTAGACGATGCTGGAATGGGCAAGTCCACGTATCTTAAGTTTCTTTCATTGCAAATAGTTGAGAAGACTGACCGAATCCCAATTCTTTTCGAACTATCCACATTCAACGCCGAACTCAGTCTGACAGAGAATTTGGCAAGACTCTTCGACGATATCGACAGAAGCTTCAGTCGCGAACTTTTTGCGAGACTAATTGCAAAAGGAAAATTCGTAATAATCTTGGACGGTTACGATGAACTGCCCTCTGCTTCTCAAGACAATGTCCGCAAACAAATCGCTGACCTTTCGCTAAAAAAGCAAGGATCAACATTAATCGTAAGTTCCCGCCCAAGAGAGCAATTTCCAGACTTGGCTGGAGTGTCACATCTTTCACTCGAAAGATTTGAAGCCAAACAAGCAAAAGCGTTATTGCAGAAATATGACGAAATTGCAGGCATAAAGATCAGCGATGCGTTGATTGCCGAGTTCGGAAAAATCGAAACGAAATTTCTCGAAACGCCTCTATTGCTTGGGCTGCTTTATAGGACCTTTGCGTTCAACAATTCTATTGCGAATAAATCTTCTGCGTTCTACAGCGAACTATTCGAAGCACTCTTTAAAGGTCACGATTTGACGAAATCTGGCTTTGTACGAGAAAAGTCATCAGCACTCGACATCGACAGGTTTAGAGCACTCCTTAGGGCATTTTCCTTCTATTACATTCTCAATTCTTCAAGAGAATCCTTTGGTGAAGAAGCCATTATAAAAGCCATAGACGACGCAAGGAAGATATGCCCTTCGTCGCTCACTCAATCAAGGCCATTCTTCGAAGATTTGCTAGCCGCAGTACCTTTACTCCTCCTTGAAGGGAGGCAAATAAAGTTCATGCATCGAACAATTGCCGAGTATTTTGCCGCCGAATACATAATCAACACGGAGAACCCACCTCAACTACTTCTGAAAATTTCCTCGGGTCGAGCCCGAGAGTCTTTTCAAGAGACGGTAGAATTTGTTGGCGAGTTATCACCCACTCTATACCGCGAAATAATTACCAAACCAATCGCCAAGGAGTTTCTCGCACACTGCGAGGGAATGTCGACACACTCGGTTTACACGAGCCTCGTCTTCACTGACCAGCTTCATCTCTCTTACTGGCTTCGGTCAGAGGTAGAGAAGAAGCGGAAAGGGGGGCACGATATCAGGATACCGCAACCCGAGCGTTCAGCCCGCATTGGTCACGCGATGGTCTACTTTTATGGCGAAATGAACAATTCCCAATACGTTGCGGCAATTACCTTCGGTTCGCGTAGAAATATTCCACCTGCGGCATTTGCGGATTTAAGCATGCCGGACGGATCGAGGGCACACGGTCAGATTCTCATGCCAGGTGAAGATCCAGACATATCCTTTCTTGCGCAACACTTTGCGGAGCGAACCTGGTATTCTTTTGATGACGACCCCGCAAAATCCCTCTCGCACACTTCGCAAATTATTCGCTTAATTTGCAGTATTCAGATCTTCGGGGGCCACGGAGGGCGAAACAATTCATCAACCGAGCCTAGATACCTGTGTAAAGAGAGGGCCAGTTCGGTTATTGCAGAAATTGACGCCTTCACTCAGGCAAAATCAGACCTCGACAGTCTGCTGTCCTAATAAATCTTTCGTCGCAATTTTTTACTCCAATTCGATTCGATAAACTTAGCCCCATTGCAAGAGCAAGTGGGGCTTTTTTATTCCGACTGAAAAGATAATCTTCAGCAAGACTAACCGCACTGCAATCGACTGGCAGCCCTGGAAAATCTTCGACTGTTTCTATTGCCGGTTGCATCAGAAGACCGCCTCACTGCAGGAAAGGTTCGACGTCAGGTTTACTTGCGTGGGCGACCGAATGTTCCGGAAGTAGCACGGGGAGACTCTTGTGAGTGAAGTCAACGCCGTCGATCAATTCGCATCGTTGGCCGCGGTAGTCGCCACTGACGACGTCGCGAGAATCCCCAAGCGGTTTGCGAAGAACACACCCTTGGCGCCGCCTCCATAAGTCTCTGGGAACTCGCGCACGAGGCGCTCTAAACGTCACCATCCGCAACGCACCGACGCTTGGGACGCCGCGTTGAGGAGTTCTCAGCGACTGTCAGCCACGCCAAGGCGGCGCCGCGAACGCACAGCGAAGGATCGCTGAAGTCGGCCAAGCGGCATAACGAACTCTTTGCCGTCGGAAGGACCATGCCTTGGATGGCGTTGATCGGCACTCCATAAGACTTCGCTTGGCTGCGGGTCGAGACGCCAAAAACGAAGCCCCAATCGCGACAGCGAGTGGGGCTCGATTCATTGAGGGTCAGGACTTGCCTTCAGGGCTCCTCGCCGCCTAGGCCGCTGCAACTGGTTTCCTGCAGATCGCAGATCTTATCCACCCAGGCGCGGAAACGGCCGCCAGGCAGGTTCTGTCTCGCGATGGGATCCACCTGCAGTTTCCCGCGAAAGTCCGCCGGCAAGCGATCGTCAGAAAACTCGACTTGCGCCCACTTGCCTTGGCAATCCACCAGACGGCCGCCATCCATCATGGCGCTGCTGTCGAACGCATCGTTGCCCTGAAGACGCAGCACTTCGCGCGCGCTCCGGAGTGGCGCCTCGACACCCACACGCGCTTGCGATTTCACGATCAAGCGGCTGCCGCTCACCCACCCTTCGCCCTGGTACATCTTCCGCTCGGGCTGGCCGGACATGTCCGGGTTGTCTCGGGCGTTCCGGATGAGAAACCACCCCCCCTCGGAAGCGATGACATCCACTTCTGCCCGGGTGCGATAACCCCGCTCCGGGTCCCGATACACGGGAACAAGCTTGCCAAGCACCTTGGCCTTGGAATTGGGGGCCGCACGAACGTTCAGGCCCGCCGGATCCGTCTCCTGCACAAAGGCACCGATCTCGCACTGGCTGCGGGATGCCTGAGATGCGCCGGCAACCGCCTGGCCAGCCAGGATCAGCGACGAGAATCCGATGGCGAGCCATCGCGCGACATGGAGTTGATGTTCAGTCGCCATCGATGAGCACGTAGTAGAAGGTCTTGATGCGGCCAAGCGAAGCCAGGAAGTTCTCGAAGAGGTTATCGGGAATGGTCTGGCATCCCGCCGACCACGTGTTCCTGGTAACTTGAGCGCCGCCTCGATGAATGTACATCGATGTGCCTGCGCCCTTCAGATCGATTCGGTTGGAATCGCTGGCGTTGAATCGCCCATCGCCGTTGGTGTCGCGCTCTGCCACCTGAGCATCGAGGGATTGGAACGCTCGCGCGTCCATGTAGCCCCCATCCTTCTCGGAAAACAGATAGGACCCCGCGCGCAGCCGTCCCGCGTCCAGGATGCCGTCCTTGTTGACGTCCACGCCTTCAAGCTTCTTGAACCTGACGTCCGAATAGCGCGGATCCACTCGCCCTCCGGCGGCCAGCGGCTTGGCACGATGCGCATACTGAGCCCCTGGTTCCGTGCATGCAGGGAAGACGCGAACGCTGTGCAAGCCTGCCACCCCGTTCAGGACGACGATGTCGTCGTCGTACTTTCCACGGCCCTGGTTCACCAAGGTCGAGGTGTCTCGCCGGAGTCCGACCACGGTCAAGCGCCCTTCCCGAAGTCCCGCGGCGGCGGCACGAGATCCGCGCTGCCGCACGAGACTCTCGCAATACGCGTATGTCGACAACGGCGGTGTTCCTTGCACCCGCATCAGGCGGGGGCGTTGATTGACGTCCGCCGCCCAATTCATCAACAGCGCAGCACCTTGTGAGCTGGTGCTGAGCTGCGCCCGCGCGCGCCACGACAAGCGCTGATTCGCCATCCGCGCTGCGGCGGCCACCAGCGAAGGCTGCAATGCGGCAGTGGTGGCAGTCCACTCCCTGAGAGCGTCCTGAGGTGCCTGCTCAGATCTGGCCGCGAATTGCTGCGCCAACCCTTCCAAGTCCGGGTTCAGCGGTGATGAGACAACAGACATGCGACTCCCGATGCGCAAGGTGGCAGATGGACGCATTCTGATGACAGCAGCCCGCGCGGCTCCACGACGAAGGTCATGCTGGCTCAGCGCGGGGTGACGCGCCTTCTCGACGGCGAGCGACCTTGAGCCCGTTCGGACGGACACCCTTCGCAACATTTCAGGTCAACTGCGCGGGGCACCCGTGCGTTCGATTGGTTTCAGGGAGACAAGACATGCACAAGATCCATCTGGCCGTCATCGGTGGACTGCTCAGCATCTTTGCCGCGACGGGCGTCCAGGCCCAGGTCTGGAAATGCACCACCGACGGCAAGACCCATTACTCGGACCAGCCGTGCGCGGCGAAGGGCGAGCAGATGAGGCCGCAATCGCTGCAGAGCAACGTCATTGACACCTCTGCGGACCGAGCGGCTGCGGAGCGCGCCAAAGCTGCGGCTGAGCGGGAGCAGCAGCAAACCAACGGCGTTCAGCCTTCCGGGCCGGCGGCGCCTTCCAACTTCTGCCCTTCCGACCGCGACATCGCCGCGATGGAGACCAAGGCCAGCTCAATCTCCCTGAGCGCGGACGCCAAGAAGTTCGTCCAGGACGAGATCCGCCGTGCGCGCCAGTGCCAGAAGGGGCAAGGCAACTACAACGCCTCCGACTGGAACGTCAGCAAGCAGGCCGTCGACGCGCAGAGCAGCCTGACCGGCGGCGCAGACGCCCGCCGTCGCGCCGAGGCGATGCACAGCGCCGCCAACGCGAGTGAAGGCGACCGCATCGCGCGTCAACGCGAAATCGAGGAGCGCAACGCCAAACGCGGCGGGTTGAACTACCAAGCCCCGCTGCGGGATCGCTGAAGAGAGGCGGGACCCCGGCTGCCGCTCAATGCGTCAGCCGACTCTTCCGCCAAGCCAGATAGCTGGCCAGCTCCGCAAACGGCAGGAAGCCTTCGTCATCCGGGTCATCCGGTACTTCGCAGACTTCCACCAGATCGACGTCCGTCGCGGCCGCCTTCTCGCCGAGCGCCGTGTCCAGCATGATCAGCAGGCCGTTGGCGAAGTCATCTTCCTGGTCGACGTTGAAGCCCTCAATCGCGACGCGAAGACCCAGCACCTCAGGCGCATCCGGATCCACCAGCGGCTCGAACCAGATGCCGTTCGGGTTCAGGTCCAGGCCCTCGTACTTGATGCCGAAGTCGAAGCCCATCGCCGGCTTCAGCGCCACGGGAATCCACCCCGGCAGCTCCGGCGCCACCGACACCATCGCCTCGACCAGCGGGAACAGCTCCCACTGGCCCTGCGCGGTGATCACCAGCTCGCGGTCGTCCTCGCCGGGCGCGGAGACCTCGAACCAGAGGCCATCGTTCACCGCTTGCAGGTGTTCCAGCAGCTCATCCCAGAACGGGTAGTCAGGCGAAGTCAGCGCGTCCAGGTCGGCCTGGCGCGACGCCAGCCAGGTCCAGAAGGCGTTGATCTTTTGCGGGTCGAGGTCGACGTCGAGGTGGTCTTGCATGCGAGGCTCCAATCGGCGCGATTGTGCGTCGGCCAGCGCGTCGAAGACACAGGTTCAAGCGATCACGCGCACACCCTCACCGGCTTGCCCTTCAAGCCCGTCTGCTGAGTGATGGCCGGGACGACCTCGGTGTAGTGACTCCATGACCTGCGCTCCGTGCCGTCCGGATCGCGGTCGACCTTCAGGCACAGCGATGGGTCGATCGCCATCGCCATGCGCTCCTCCGCGCTCGGCCGAGGCGAATTGGCACGCGGATCGACGACCGCCGGGTTCGCGAACGCGCCTTTGATCGCCTCTTTCGACGGGGTCAGCACCAGCGGTCCGCCGGGCGCGCTGGAAGCAGATGACGGGCCCTCTGCCTGCTGCGAGGAGCCATCCGAACGGGGGCGCGTCCAGTCATGCTCCCAGCCGGGCGAGTTGGTCGGCGTCCAAGTCGTCTCCTGCTCCGTCGGCGGGACCACCAACAGACTCGGCGGCAGCGCACGCGGCACCGCAGACAGCGTCTCGCTGCGACTCTGCGGCGGGCTCTCCATCGGCTTCAATGCCACCGTGATCGCGATCTCCCGGACCGGCGGGGTCGTCCTCTTCGTGCTCGACCAGGTCCACACCACCACGACCATCCCGTGCACCAGCACCACGCCCATCACCGTCGCCATGCGTCGCCGCACGTCGTCTGCACGCATTCACCCTCCCCCTATGGACCTTTTGGAATTCCGTCCGGTCGCCGTCAACGTCCTCGCGTCAACAGCCCCCGCCACCGTCCCCAATCCTTGGTCACCGGCGGCAGCGCGAGCACGAACAGCACCGCCGCCAGCGGCACCACGCACACGAAGCCGAGGTGCTTGAACCCGAGCGCCCCCGCCCCGCCGCCGAGCACGAACGCGGCCAGCAACCCGCCCGCGCGCGTCGCCCGCAGCCGGTCGTGCCGCACCGCCGCGCGCTTCACCGACGGCTGGCGGTTCCAATAAAGCATCTTCCCGAGCTCCATCCCGAGGTCGGTGATGTTCCCCGTCATGTGGGTGGTGCGGATGCTCCCGCCCGAGGTCTTGGACCCGACCGCGTTCTGCAGTCCCATGATGAACGCCAGCAGCAGCACCGTCAGCGGTACCGCGAACAGCGTGTGCCAGGTCAGCGTGATCGCGCCCATCAGCCCGAACGGGAACAGCAGCGCCGCCTCCAGCATCAGCGGCAGTGCGTAGACGCTGCGAAGGCCGTGCTGCCTCGCCCAGTTCACCAGCACCGCGCACACCGCCGCGCCGGCGAGGAAGGCCAGGATCGCCCCCAGCGCGTTCAGCACCAGCGTCCCCTGCCCCATCACCGCGCCGTCCGCCAGCTGCGAGGCGAAGCCCGTCATGTGCGAGGTGTACCGCTGCAGGATCAGGAACCCGCCCGCGTTCACCGCCCCCGCGTTGAACGCGAGCAGCAGTCCCAGCGCCTGGTTCGTGGACGGCGCGCGATGGCGGCTCGTCAGGTGCAGCAGTCGCCTCACGGCGCCTCCCGATGTCGATGACAGTGCGGGCGATGATACGGGCGCTCCCGCCCGGTCGCCGCTGCCACCGCCTTGGCCGCAGCGGTCGCCCTCAGTACGTCGAAGGCGCCCCGTCCAGCTTCGCCCCGTACTTGGTCAGCGTCTTGTGCAGCCGCCCGAAATCGATCGGCTTGACGAAGTAGTCGTCGAAGATCAGGTCCTCGGCGGATTCGAAGTCCGTGTTCAGCGGCGTGCCGCTGACCGCGATGGCGATCAGCGTCGGCAGGCTCACCTTCAGCCGACCCGCCAGATGACGGCCGTCCGCGTCCGGCATGTCGATGTCGGTGATCAGGATGTCGGGCTCCCACTTCAGGCCGATGCCGATCGCCTCCAGCCCGTTGCGGGCGACCCGCAGCTCGAAGTTGTAGACCGTGAGCAGCTCGCGCAGGAGATCCAGCGAATCCGGCTGGTCATCGGCGACCAGGACCTTGAGGCGTTCCGACATGGCGTGCAAGGAATGACAGTTGGGGCGGCGGTAGCAATCGGCGGGCCCGCCTCAGCGCGACAGCAGCGCCGGCAGCGACGACCCCAGCAGCGCCACGCCCGACGCGGTCAGCAGGCTCAGCACGATCTGGCGGAAACGCTGGTCGGAGATGCCGTGGTACAGCCGCCCGCCCAGCAGCGTCGGCACCAGCATCGCCGGCGCGACGATACCGAACATCGGCAGCATGTCGAGCGTGACGACCCCCTTGAAGAGGTAGACCGCCATCGTCACGGCCAGCGCCGACAGGTTGAAGTTCTGGATGATGGCGCGCTGCTCGTCCTTGGGAAGCCCGCGAAGGGTGCACCAGAGCGTCGGAACGGTGCCGGTGAAACCACCGAGGCCGCCCATCACCCCGCCGATGGCGCCGACCACCCCGTCCGCCACGCGGCCGCCGAACTGGATCCTCGGCAACCGGGACGCCATCAGCATCGCCGGGCACCAGATCACCAGCAGCCCGCCGAGGACGGCCTTGAACATCTGGATGTCGAGCAGCGGCAGCAGCGCCGTGCCGATCGGCACACCGACCAGCCCGCCGACCAGGAACGGCGCCAGCCGCCGCCAGTCGAAGCCGCGTCGCACCGTCACCGCCGCGATGATCTGGCCGGTCAGCGAGCCGAAGACCGCCAGCGCCGCCGCCAGGCGCGGATCCAGCGTCCAGGCCCAGAACGACATGGCGGTCAGCCCGAAGCCGAAACCGGACAGGCCCTGCACGAAGCCGGCGCAGACGGCGCCCAGGATCACGATGCCAATGGATTCCATGCGGCGCATTCTTCCATCGGAAACACGCGCGCACCGCGCTGGCGGGACCGCACGGCGTGCGCACGGGCCGCCCACAAAACGTGCGCGGGGGACACCTGCGGGAGTAGGATCGTCGAGTTCTTGAAAGCGCTTTCCCATGAAGAGAAAGAAGCCCCTCCTGTCGACGTCCAGCGAGGTCACGCTGGGCATGGTGGCCGTCGCCAGCGGCGTGTCGCCGAGCACCGTCTCGCGCGTGCTCAGCGGCAGCGCGCAGGTGAGTTCGGCCAAGGCCGAACGCGTCCGGCGCGCGATCGACGAACTGGGCTTCGTCCCCAACACCATCGCCCGCGCGCTCGCGGACGGCAGGACCTTCAACATCGGGCTGCTCGCGCAGTACTTCGAAAGCCCGTTCTACGCGCTGCTGCTGCGCGGCATCGAGGAAGTGCTGACGCCCGCCGGCTACGGGCTCGTCGTGGCGAGCGGGCATTGGCAACCCGATGAGGAGCAGCGCTGCATCGCCTCGCTGCGATCGCGGCGCGTGGACGGGATCATCGTGCTCACCGGCGGCCTGAGCGACGAGTTCCTCGCAGCGCTCGCACGCGAGCTGCCCGTCGTCGTGACGGGCCGCGCGCTGCGGGCGGAGGGCCTGCACGCGCTGAAGACGGACGACCTCGAAGGCGCGCGCGTCGCGACGCGGCATCTGATCGACCGAGGCCACACGCGCATCGCCTTCATCAGCGGCGATCCGGCGCACGCGGATTCGTCGGAACGCGAACGCGGCTATCGCGCGGCGTTCGCCGAAGCGGGTCTCGCCGTCGACGAGGCGCTGATCGGCAGCGGCGACTATCGCGAGATCGGCGGCGCCGCGGCGATGACGCGCATGCTCGATCTCGGTCTGCAATTCACGGCCGTCTTCGCGGCCAACGATCAGATGGCGGCCGGCGCAGCACGCGTGCTGCACAGTCGCGGCTTCCGCGTGCCGGAGGACGTCTCGCTCGTCGGCTACGACGATCTCCTGAACACCGCGCATGCCAGCCCGCCGCGCACGACGGTCGACGTCCACATCGCCGAACTCGGCCGGCGCGCGGCCTCGGCGATGCTGGACCTGCTGCGCACCGGCGGCTCCGCCATCGAGCCGCCTATGCCGCAGCTGATCGTGCGGGAGTCGACGCGCCGCCTGCCGTCGACAGCGGCCAGCGCCTGCTGATGAACTGACCCCTTCAATCCTTGCTTTTCGTCAACTGCCCGTCACAAAACCTCGGCAGAATGCAATGCATCCGAGGCAACAACCGGCTGCACTACTGGGCAGAAAGCTGGAACCCGTCACCAGCGTCGCGGATACCCTCTTCAGAAACGAAGCCACCCCAAGGGGTGGCTTCTTTCATTTGGGAATTGGTGCAGCGTCGGCGCCCGCAACCCCCCAGGCGAAGGGACTTCATTCCGGGTTTTCCCACCCCTGCGTCGCGCCCGCCCATCACCTTGGGTAAAGAACTTTGAAAGTCCGCGCGCGCCTCCGTCACGAAACGTACAGCGTGCGATCCTTTCGCCCAATCCGCGACGAATCGCCCATGCCACCTCGTTCGCGGCACCCCCACAACCCCGTTTCGCGCTTCCGTCCCAGCCATCGCCAGATCGGGCCGCGCTTGCTCCTGCCATTGCCTTTCGATGACAAGCACCCGCCGACCTGCCCTGCATCCGCTGTCCTTCGCCCTGATGCTGGGCCTGAGCGCTTCCGCCTGGTCCCAGACCACGCCGCCCGCCCCCACCACCCCACCGGCGAAAGCGCCTTCTCCAACGCCTGAGCGCTCGCGCCCCGCGCCGCCGCCCGCCACCAAGGAAGCCGACAACCCGACGCAGCTCGACCGCGTCGAGGTCCAGGGCACCTCGCGCGACGACGACCAGCGCCGCGCCTCCACCGCCTCCAAGATCATCATCGGCCGCGAGGAGATCGAACGCTACGGCGACTCCACCATCGGCGAGGTGCTCAAGCGCCTGCCCGGCGTCACCACCGGCGGCCGCCCCGGCCGCGGCGGCGAGGTCCGCATGCGCGGCATGGGCGGCGGCTACACCCAGATCCTCGTCAACGGCGAACGCATGCCGCCGGGCTTCTCGCTCGACGAGCTGCCGCCCGAACAGATCGAACGCATCGAGGTGATGCGCGCCCCCACCGCCGAGTTCGGCGCGCGCGCCATCGCCGGCACCATCAACGTCGTCCTGCGCGAAGCCCTCCAGCGCCGCCTCAACGAGGTGCGCCTGGCCACCGCCTTCGAGCGCGACCACGTCACGCCGCACTTCAACTGGACCCGCAACGACAAGATCGGCGACCACGGCGACGCCTACAACTTCACCGTCAATGCGATGCAGCACAAGCGGGTCGACGACATCGACTCGCACTCGCTGACCCAGGTCTACGACACGAACACCGGCGCGCTCAAGCGCGAGACGCTGCTCACCAACCTCGGCCAGTCCAAGGACGAGCGCAAGTCGCTCAACATGACCGGCCGCCTGCAGCTGCGCCTGGACGGCGGCGACACGCTCGCGATCCAGCCCTTCCTGATGGCCAACCGCGGCGAGTCGTCCAGCAACTTCCACCAGACCCAGACGCCGCCGATCACCGACGAGAACGATCCCGAGGCCCTGCGCTACAACACCGCCGCCACCGAAGGCAGCAGTCGCGCCAACATGGCCCGGCTCAACGTGCAGTGGAACAAGCGCCTCGACGACAAGTCGCGCGTCGAGACCCGCGTCGGCGTCGGCCGCATGACGATGTCCAGCCAGAGCCACCGGGCCGAGGACAACGTCACCGACACGGCCACGGACTTCTACCGGACCCAGGACGACACCACCCGCAGCCGCGACACCTCGTGGAGCTTCAACACGAAGCTGACCCATCAGATGGACAACGACCACAACCTGGTCGCCGGCGTCGAGGGCGAGGGCACCAAGCGCCATCAGAACCGCGTCTGCCTGCAGAGCTACACCGAGGGCGTCGCCGGCAGCGCCTGCAGCTTCCTCGCCGACTTCGGCGACAACGTCGACGCCTCCACCCGGCGCTTCGCCGCCTACGCGCAGGACGAGTGGAACGTCGGCAAGCAATGGGGCTTCTACGCCGGTCTGCGCTGGGAAGGCATCAAGACGGAGAGCACCAACAACCAGGGCCCCGTCAGCAACAGCTCCAGCGTCCTGACCCCGCTGCTGCACGCCGTCTACAAGATCGACGAGAAGAGCCGCGAGCAGATCCGCGCCAGCCTCACCCGCAGCTACAAGTCGCCCAACCTGAACGACGTCATCGGCCGCCTGAGCATCAGCAACCGCTTCCCTTGCGACGATCCCAAGCTGCCCTGCTCGTACAACACCATCGACTCGCCCGACCGGCTCGGCAACCCCGATCTCAAGCCGGAGATGGCCACGGGTGTCGAGATCGGTTACGAGAAATACCTCTCGAAGGGCGGTCTGCTCAGCGCGAATTTCTTCTACCGGCGCATCACCGACCTCATCCGCAACCAGGCCATCCTCGAGACCGTGCCCTACGCCCCGGTGCAGCGCTACGTCGTGCGCCCGCGCAACATCGGCAACGCCAAGACCTACGGCGTGGAGCTGGAGGCCAAGTTCCGCCTCGACGAGTACCTGACCGACGCGATCCCGGTCAACGTGCGCAGCAACCTGTCGCTGTTCCACTCGGCGGTCGACGGCATCCCGGGCCCCGACAACAAGCTGGATCAGCAGCCGCGCTATACGGCCAACCTCGGCGCGGACTATCGGCTGCGCTCGGTGCCGCTCACGCTGGGCGCCTCGCTGAACTACACCCCGTCGACCCTGCTGCAGCAGAGCAGCCAGGTCCTCAACGAGATCGACAAGAAGCGCGTCATCGACCTGTCGGCGATGTGGACCTTCTCGCCCGTCGTGGCGGTGCGCGTGGCCGCGAGCAACCTCGTTCCGCTGACCTACGGCAACGGCAGCATCGCCACGACGCCGGGCCGCGTCGTCACCAGCGAGAGCACCGGCCGCAGCTTCACCGTGTGGACGGTCCGCCTCGAACTCAAGGTCTGACCCCAGACCGGGAGACGCAAAAAAGGCTGCCCGGTGAGGGGCAGCCTGAAAGCAAGCGGAGCAAGAGGCCTCCGCGAGGGCGACAGGGCTGCAGGTGCCAGCCCCGAGGAGTCAACGGGTCAGCGGCGCGCCTTGGCGGGGGCCTGGTCTTGCGTCTGGGTCTGCGCCTGATTCAGGAACTTGCCGCTGATGGCGTGGCTGGCGGGCGACCACACGGTGGCGCCGACGCCCAGCACCAGCAGCGCGAGCACGGTCCAGGTCAGCGGCGAGGTGCGACGACGCGCGATCGGACGCGGCGGGCGCGAGCCCATGCGGGCGGGGCGCAGCTGCGACGGCAGCTTGTATTCCTGCAGCCGATGCACGCGCACCGCCTGTTTGCTGCCGTCACTTCTGGACACAACCTCGAAGCTCAGGCGTTCGCCTTCGCGAGGCGTCTGGCCGTCCATCGGGAAGGCCGACACATGCACGAAGAGGGCATCCCCGCCCTGCTCCGGCTTCATCATCCCGTGGCCGCGCTCGGCGTACCAGCTTTCCAACGTGCCATCGAATCGCATGATCTGATCCCCCATCGTGTAGAAACCCGACGCGCCCCGCCGGCTCGTGGCCTGCGGCGGCGTCCTGGACCGGGCGCTTCTCTCTCAATCCTGACGAAAAGGCCCGGCGCGGGGCCGGGCTCTTTTTGTGTATGGGGGCATCGTGCCGGACTCTCTCCGGCGCACGGCAACAGGCTGTAAACCGTGCAACTTCACACGGTTTTAGTTCTTCACGCCGGGCTTCAGATACTTGTCCAGGAACTCGAGCATTTTCTGATTGGCCTCGATCTGGTTCTTCTTTTTCGAGAACCCGTGGCCTTCGTCGTCGAACACGACGTACTCGACCGGCACGCCGTTCTTCTTGACGGCCTCGACGATCTCGTCGCTCTCCGGCTTGATCACGCGCGGGTCGTTCTTGCCCTGGATCACCAGCAGCGGCTTGCGGATCTCCTTGGCGTGGAACAGCGGCGAGGTCGCGATCAGGAAGTCCTTGTCCTTCACCGGATCGCCGATCTCCAGGTACAGCGCCTTGCGGAAGCTCTCCCAGTACGGCGGGATCGATTCCAGCGTGCGCAGCCAGTTGGACACGCCGAAGATGTCGATGCCGACCTTGAAGGCCTCCGGCCGGAAGGCCATCGCCGCCAGCGTCATGTAGCCGCCGTAGCTGCCGCCCATGATGCCGATGCGCTCGGGGTCGACCACGCCCGACGCGGCCAGCCAGGTCTTGGCCTCGACGCAGTCCCACAGCGGCTCGCGGCCGTGCTTGCCGTCGTCGGCGGTGAAGAAGGTCTTGCCGTAGCCGGAGCTGCCGCGGTTGTTGATGCCCAGCACCGCATAACCGTGGTTGACCAGGTACTGGACCATCGCCGAATAGCCGCGCGTCGTCTGCCCGCCCGGGCCGCCGTGGACCATCACCACCGCCGGCACCTTGTGGGTCGGCGAGGCTTCCTTCGGCAGGTAGTAGACCGAGGGGATCACCATCCCGTCGAACGAGCGGAAGCGCACGATGCGCGCCTCCACCAGTTCCTCCGGATCGATGTCCTTGGACAGCGAGCGGGTCAGCTGCTTCACCTGCTTCGTCCCGAAGTCGTAGACGTAGAGGTTGCTCGGCGAGCGGTCGCCGTTCAGGTAGAACGCCATGCGCTGGCTGGTGCGCGAGAAGGCCACGCCGCGCAGTTCCCCGCCCGGCATCCTGGGCAGCGTCACCGCCTTGCCGTCGGCGGTCTGCACGATGCGCAGCTCCAGGCTGGCGTCGGCGTTGATGCCGGTCACGCGGTAGCGGCCGTCGCGCGAGTAGCTGCTGTAGACGATGTCCCAGTCCGCCTTCTCCAGGTCGCGCGCCTGGCCGGAGGCCAGGTCGTAGGCGACCAGGCGCTGGAACTCCGTGCCCTCGTTGGACAGCATCAGCAGCGTCTTCGACTCCGGATCGAAGCTGGTCACGCTGAACGACGCCACGCCCTGGTGCGGCGTCAGATGTTTCGTTTCCTTGCTCTGCGTGTCGTAGAGGTACACGTCGGAGTCGGCCGTCGTGTTCGTCTTGCCCAGCGCCACCCAGCGGCCGTCGCCGCTGACGCCGAACACCGCGTTGCCGTCGTTGTTCTGGTAGACCAGCGTGCGCGCATAGGTCTTGGCGTCGTAGCGGTAGACGTCGATGTAGCGCGCGTCGCGCTCGTTGGTCGTGACGAAGAAGGCGTCGCCGTCGCGGCTCCAGCCGGTGAAGCCGGCCTTGACCTTGTCGCCGGGCGTCAGGTCGCGTTCGCTGCCGTCGAGCTCGCGCACGATGAGGTGGTTGTTCTCGTTGCCACCCTGGTCGCGCGTGAACAGCACGCGGTCGTCGTTGCGGAAGTAGCTGACGGCCAGGTGGCTGTCGGTCGTCGACGCCGTCAGCGCCACCGGCTCGCCGCCGTCGACGGACTGGCTGTAGACGTTGAAGATCCCGGTCGCGTTGCTGCTGAACAGGATGCGACGCTCGTCGTGCGAGAACGAGGCGCCCATCACCGTCGTCGTCGCCATGAACTGCTCGATCGTGTAGGGCTTGGCGGGCCGCGGCTGCGCGGCCTTGGCCTGCGCCCTGGCGGTCGCCGCCGTCGCGGGGGTCTTGGCGACCTTCTCCGTCGCGGCCTGCGCCGGCATCGCGGTCGCGGCGGCCAGGGCCACGCACAGGGCCGCATACCGGGCTGCATACCGGGCCGTCGGTGCCACGCGCGGCGCACCCATCGGGGACAACTTCGTCATCGGGGATCTCCTCTCCTGATCGGTCCCGGGGACGTCCCGGGATCCTCCGACTGTAGGCATCAGGGTCAGGATTTGACTATCCCGGGTTCCACGCGCTGCGCCCTGCCCCGACAGGCCGCGTCCCCGCGCGACGAACGGTGGGCGGAGCGCCTCAGGGCCGCATCAGGGTCGACGGTACTGCGGCACGCCGGCCACGTAGCTCGTCACCAGGTTGCGATCGTCCGACAGCGTCATCCAGGCGAAGGCGCGCTCATGTGGGTCGCGTGCCAGCGCCATGCGGGCCTCGGCGACCGGGCCGGCGGCCCAGTCCCAGACGCAGACGTCGGCGAGGGTCTTCGGGCCGAAGTGGCCCAGTTCGTCGGACAGGCCCAAGGCCTCGGCCGCGCCGAGCGTGGCCGCATGCAGCCCCGCCCAGGCGGTCAGCCGCTGGCCGTTGAGCGCCTGCACCTTGTAGCCGTCCGCCAGCGTGCGCTGCGCCGACAGGGAGGTCCCGCCGCCCACGTCGCTGGCGGCGCTCACGCGCACGCCCGCGGCCAGCGCGCCGGGCCAGTCGAACAGCCCGCTGCCGAGGAACAGGTTGGACGACGGACAGTGCGCGATGTGGGCGCCGGTGCGCGCGACGACGCGCCGGTCTTCGTCGTCCAGCCAGATGCCGTGCGCCAGCACCGCGCGCGGATGCAGCAGGCCGACGCGGTCGTAGACGTCGAGGTAGCTGCGTGCTTCGGGGAAGAGCTTGGCGACCCATTCGACCTCGCCGCGGTTCTCCGCGACGTGGGTCTGCATGTAGAGGCTGGCATCGGCGCGGCACAGCGCGCCGGCCATCGCGAGCTGCTCCGGCGTGCTCGTCGGCGCGAAGCGCACGGTCACGGCGTAGGACAGGCGCTCGCGGTTGTGGTGCTTCGCGATGAGGTCGAGGCAGTCGCGCTCGGCTTGCACGACGTCGTCCCGCAGCGCCTCCGGCGCGTTGCGGTCCATGAGCACCTTGCCGGTGATGAGGCGCATGCCGCGCTCCGCGGCGGCGTCGAACAGCGCATCCGCCGAGACCTTGTGCACCGTCGGATAAACCACCGCCGAGGTCGTGCCGTGCGCCAGCAGCGCGTCGAGGAAACGGCCCGCGCCGATGCGCGCGATCTCGGGATCCTGATAACGCTGCTCCGCCGGGAAGGTGTAGGTGTTGAGCCAGTCCAGCAGCTCGGTCCCGTAGGACGCGATCACGTCGAGCTGCGGGCTGTGCACGTGCGTGTCGACGAAGCCGGGAAGGATCAGCCGACCGCTGTGGTCATGGCGGACCCAGCCTTCACCCGGGTCCTCGGCCTGCGCGCCGACGATGCGACCGTCCTCGATCAGCAGCCAGTGATCCGGACGGAAGCGCACGGCGGGGTCGTCCACCTGCGCCCAGTGCGGCGCGGCGGTGAAGTCCAGCAGGTCGCCCTTCAGGGCCAGGCGTGCGGGAGCGGCGGATCGATCGGTCGTCATGCGTTCAGCGGAAAGGAATTCGTGGAAAGGGCTTCAGAGAAGCGGAAATCGGAGAAACGGGGGTCGGAGAAACGGGCGTCACTTCACGAGCTCGCGCGCGACTTCGCGCACCTGCTCGCGCAGCCAGCGCAGCGGCGCGCTGTTGTGGCTGACGTCGTGCCACAGCTGGTAATACGTCATCGGCGGGAACTGCACCGGGCAGCGCAGCACCGTCACCGGCAGCTGGTCCAGGTAGCGGTTGCAGAACAGCCGGCCGGTGGTCAGCACCAGCAAGCTGCGCGCCACCATCTGCGGCAGCTGTCCGAAATGGGCGCAGCGCACCGCGATGCGGCGCTCCAGCCCGAGCGAGGCCAGATGCTGCTCGATCACGCCCGGCTGGCCGCGGCTCAGCGGCATCGGCGCCAGATGCTGGCAGTCGAGGTAGCGCTCCTGCGTCCAGGTGCGCGGCGCCATGCGGGCGGCGGGGTGGTCCTTGCTCACCAGGCAGACGACCTCGTCCACCAGCAGCCGGCCCATGTGGAGCTCGCCGGGCGGCTCCAGCCAGTTGCCGATCACCAGGTCCACCTCGCCGCGCGCCAGCGAGGCGCGGTAGTCGAAATCGGCGTTCAGCGGCTGCAGGTCGAGCTGCACGCCCGGCGCCAGCCGCTGCAGATGCGCCACCAGCAGCGGCAGGAACAGCGGATCGAGGTAGTCGCTGGCGGCGACGCGGAAACGCAGATCGGCCGTCGCGGGATCGAAGCCGGACTTGCGCAGTCGCGCGCCGAAGAGCTCGTCGGCTTCGCGCAGCAGGCGCTCGGCGGGGGCGAGGAGTTCCAGCGCGGTCGCGGTCGGCGTCATGCCCGCGCCGCTGCGCACCAGCAGCGGATCGCCCGTCAGGGTGCGCAGACGCCGCAGCTGCGCGCTCAAGGCGGGCTGCGTGCTGCCGAGCCGCATGGCGGCCCTGGACACACTGCGCTCGGAAATCAAGGTATGCAGGACCCGCACCAGAAGGAGGTCGATCTTGTCGAAGTTCAGCGCTTCCGACATGCTCAGCGGCGTATGGAGGTCATAACGGCTATCGTATAACCATCCGGTTGTCAGAGGAGTACCGTTCCGGTTAAGTGCATCCCGCTCCGCCCGCTGCCCGCCGTGCCCGCTTCTTGCTTGCCCGCCAGCGCCCGTTCCGGCCCAGCCCGCCCCGCTTTCCGTCCATGACCGATCCCCGTCCCATCCGCTTCTTCCACCAGGGCCAGCTCCAGGCCGTCACCGGACTGCCGCCGACGACCACGGTGCTGCAGTACCTGCGCGAGCACGCCCGCTGCGCCGGCACCAAGGAAGGCTGCGCCGAAGGCGACTGCGGCGCCTGCACGGTGCTGGTCGGAGAACTGGACGCGGACGGAAAGACGGTCGAGCTGCGCAACGTCAACGCCTGCATCCAGTTCCTGCCGATGCTCGACGGCAAGGCGCTGCTGACGGTTGAGGACCTCGGCCACAGCGCCGACCTGAATCCCGTCCAGCAGGCGCTGGTCGACTGTCACGGCTCGCAATGCGGGTTCTGCACGCCGGGCTTCGCGATGACGATGCAGGCGATCTATGAGCGGCACCAGGCCTGCGGAACGCGGCCGGAGCGTCAGGCGCTCGCGGACGACCTCGCCGGCAACCTGTGCCGCTGCACCGGCTACCGGCCGATCCTGGACGCGGGCGAGCGCATGTTCGACGCCCCCGCGCGCACGATAGCCCGCGCCCCGATCGTCGAAGCGCTGCGTGTGCTGGCCGAGGATCCGCCCCTGCATTACGAAGCGCCGTCGCGCGCCGGTTCGCCGCAGCGCGTCTTCGCGCCGCGCTCGATCGATGAGTTCGCCGCGCTGCGCGAGGCGATGCCGCAGGCGCGGCTCGTCGCCGGCGCGACCGACGTCGGCCTGTGGGTCAACAAGCAGCAGCGCGAGCTCGGCGATGTGATCCTGACGGGGAGCGTCGAGGAGATGCGGCGCATCGACACCGTGGCAGGACAAGGCACCGGGGTCGGGAACGGCAACGGCAACGGCAACGGCCATGGCACGACGCTCCGCATCGGCGCGTCGGTCACGTTGGAAGCGGCCTGGTCCGCGCTGACCGAGCGCGTGCCCGCCCTGCGCGAGCTCTGGCTGCGCTTCGCGTCGCCGCCCGTGCGCCACGCCGGCACGCTGGGCGGCAACATCGCCAACGGCTCGCCGATCGGCGACGGCGCGCCGGCGCTGATCGCGCTGGGCGCGCGCATCGTGCTGCGCCGCGGCGCGACGCAGCGCACGCTGCCGCTCGAAGCCTTCTATCTGGACTACATGAAGAACGCGCTCGAACCCGGCGAGTTCGTCGAGGCGCTCGAAGTCCCCGCCCCGCCGCCCGGCACACGGCTGCGCGGCTACAAGCTCGCCAAACGCTACGACAGCGACATCTCCGCCGTCTGCGCGGTGCTGAGCCTGCGGCTGGAGGACGGCGTGGTGCGCGATGCCCGCTTCGCGTTCGGCGGCATGGCCGCAATCGTGAGGCGCGCGGCGAAGGCGGAGGCTGCCGTGACCGGCAGGGCCTGGGACGAAGCGGCCTCGATCGCCGCGGCCGCCGCGTTGAAGGACGACTTCAAGCCGATGACCGACCTGCGCGCGAGCGCCAGCTACCGCGAACGCACCGCCGCCAACCTGATCCGCCGCTTCTGGCTGGAGACCCGCGCGAACGCGCCGGTCGCCGCCGAGTCGGCCAGCGTGTGGCAGGCCGTCAACCTGCATCGGAGCGTCGCATGAACAAGCCGTCGGAACTCCCGGTCGGCTTTGATGCCGACGCACCGGCGCCCGCGCTGCAACCGCAGGTCGGCGTCAGCCGCGCCCACGAGGCCGCACACCTGCACGTCAGCGGCGAGGCCACCTACATCGACGACATCGCCGAGGCCCAAGGCACGCTGCATGCGGCGCTCGGCCTCTCGCCGATCGCGCACGGGACGCTCGTCTCGATCGACGTCGAGCTGCTGCGCCGTCAGCCGGGCGTCGTCGCGGTGCTGACCGCCGCCGACATCCCCGCCGAGAACAATTGCGGCCCGCTGCTCCACGACGATCCCATCCTCGCCGACAGCGAACTGCGCTACGTCGGCCAGCCGGTCTACGCGGTGATCGCGACCGACCGCGAACTCGCGCGCCGCGCTGCCGCCATGGCCAAGCAGGTCATCGTCGGCACGCCGCTGCCGGCGGTACTGACCGCACGCGAGGCCCATGCCATCGGGCAATACGTCATTCCGCCGATGCACCTGGCGCGCGGCGACGCGCAAGCCGCGCTGGCCGCGGCGCCGCACCGCCTCGACGGCGAATGGGCCGTCGGCGGGCAGGAACAGTTCTACCTCGAGGGCCAGATCAGCTACGCGCTGCCGCAGGAGAACCAGGCGCTGCTCATCCACTGCTCGACGCAGCATCCGTCGGAGATGCAGCAGCTGGTCTCGCACGCGATGGGCTGGCAGTCGCACCAGGTCACGGTGCAGTGCCGGCGCATGGGCGGCGGCTTCGGCGGCAAGGAATCGCAGTCGGCGCTCTTCGCCTGCGTCGCGGCGATCGCGGCGCACCAGCTGCGCCGGCCGGTGAAGCTGCGCGTCGACCGCGACGACGACTTCCTCGTCACCGGCCGCCGTCACGGCTTCGACTACCGCTGGTCGGTCGGCTTCGACGACGAGGGCCGGATCCTCGGCGCCGAGATCGACCTGATCTCCAACTGCGGTCACAGCGCCGACCTGTCGGGACCGGTGATGGCGCGCGCGCTGTGCCACTTCGACAACGCCTACTGGTTGCCCCACGTGTCCATGCACGGCTACGCCGCGAAGACGAACACGCAGAGCAACACGGCCTTCCGCGGCTTCGGCGGTCCGCAGGGCGCGCTGGCGATCGAGATGATCCTCGACGGCGTCGCGCGCCAGTTGGGACTGGATCCGCTCACGGTGCGGCAGCGCAACTTCTATCGCGACGGCCAGGACGTCACGCCCTACGGCCAGCGCGTCGAGGACAACCAGATCGGCCCGCTGACGGACGAGCTGGTCGAGACCTCCGGCTATCACGCGCGACGCGCGGAGATCGCCGCCTTCAACGCGACCAACCCGGTGCTCAAGCGCGGACTGGCGCTGACGCCGGTGAAGTTCGGCATCTCGTTCAATGTCGTCCACCTGAACCAGGCGGGCGCGCTGGTGCATGTCTACACCGACGGCTCGGTGCTGGTGAACCACGGCGGCACGGAGATGGGCCAGGGGCTCAACACCAAGGTCGCGCAGGTGGTGGCGCACGAACTCGGCGTGCCCGCGCTGCAGGTGCGCGCGAGCGCCACCGACACCAGCAAGGTCGCCAACACCTCGGCGACGGCGGCGTCCACCGGCTCAGACCTCAACGGCAAGGCGGCGCAGGACGCGGCGCGCAAGATCAAGCAGCGCTTGAAGCCGCTCGCGGCGCGCCTGCTCGGCTGTGACGAGGACGCGCTCGTCTTCGACGGCGGCGAGGTGCGCGTCGATGCGCGCGCCGATGGCGCCGGCGACGGCCATCGCGAAGGCCTCGACGGCCCCAAGGCGATCAGTTTCAAGGACCTCGTCGCCAAGGCCTACCTGGAGCGCATCCAGCTCTGGAGCGACGGTTTCTACGCGACGCCCGGCCTGCACTGGGACCGCGCGAAGCTGCAGGGTCATCCGTTCTACTACTACGCCTTCGGGGCAGCGGTGGCGGAGGTGCTCGTCGACACGCTGACCGGCGAGACCCGCGTGCTGCGCGCGGACGTGCTGCACGACGTGGGCAAGTCGCTGAACCCGGCGCTGGACATCGGCCAGGTCGAAGGCGCGTTCGTGCAGGGCCAGGGCTGGCTGACCAGCGAGGAGCTGGTGTGGCATCCGCAGTCAGGGCTGCTGCTGACGCACGCGCCCAGCACCTACAAGATCCCGACGGCCAACGACATGCCGCAGGACTTCCGCGTCGCGCTCTACGACGCGCCGAACGCGGCGGACAGCATCCACCGCTCGAAGGCGGTCGGCGAGCCGCCGCTGCTGCTGCCGTTCTCGGTGCTGCTGGCGATCAAGGATGCGGTCGCGGCCTGCGGCCCCGAGCGCTGCGATCCGCCGCTGCACGCGCCGGCAACGCCGGAAGCGGTGCTCGATGCGGTGGAGGCGGTCCAGGTCACTCGAGGCGAGCGCTAAGCCGATCTGGCCGTTTTCCCCTGTATCGTCGTGCCACAGACAAGGTCCTGGGGAGGACACGGTGAGATCGACGTTGTGGTGGGCCGCTGCGGGCGGCGTGCTGGGCGCACTGATTGCGGCGCTGCTCTTCTTCCGCGCGGAGGCTCCCGCCGCCAGCGCGATCACTTCCATAGCGGCACCGACCGCCAGCGTTCCGCGCGACGCGCCGCCCCCTATCGCGATCGCGTCACCGCCATCGCCATCAGCGGCGACTTCGGCCGTCGTGCCTGTCGCCCAGCCGGCGGGCAAGGTCAGCCCGGGTCGCGCCTGGGACAGCGCGATTGCCAAGGCTCGTCAGACCAACATCCGAGTCGCGGCACACCAGGCCGCCATCTCCGGCTCGCTGATCGATGCGTTTGCGGTGGAACGGGCGCGCCAGCGTTGCCTGCTCCAGGACGTTCAATTCAGGATGGCGCTCTACAACCACAAGGACAAGGTGCCGGACGGCATGCGGCAGGCGCATGCGCAGCTGGAGCAGGTCTGCGAAGGCGCCATCACCGTCGGCCCGCCGAAACTCCTGTCCATCAGGAACGACGCCGGATTCGGCGATCTGGCCGAGACCCTGTTGAACAGGAACGGCTTGATCCAGGACGACGCGCTACGTGAGCGCCTTCTCCGACGCATCCTGGAGACCCAGTCGCTGGAGCTGCTGGAGGCATTCGCCCCGAGCCTGCTGCGGGCGGAAACGATCCCGCTGCTGGGACTCGATCCCTCGGCGGAACTCCCTGCCGTGGCCGACCTGGCGATGTTGCGACTCGCCATTCAACTCCAGGCCTGCAACGCGCGCGGCGATTGCCAACGCGTGGCTCAGGAAAGCTTCAATTGCATCGACGCTCGATCCTGCGTGTCGAATCTGAACGACTTCCCCGAGCAGTTGATCTTCGCTCCTTCCGCTCAACGCCTGTTTGTCTACAGGCTCACGGAGAAGCCCGTCGAGGAAGCGGTCCTGCGCCAGCGCTGGGCGGAGATCCAGGAGGCGGTGGCCCGGATCGGCGGGTGAGGCGCACCGCGGCGCGGCGGCCCGCCCGCGCCTCACTGATCACCTGAACAACTGCCCGTTCAAAACGATCCGCAGCGTCCGCACGAACAGCACCGCCAACGCGACGCTCAACACCGCGAGCAGCAAGACCGCCAGCATCCGGAGCGGCTGGCCGCCCGCGTGGTGCGCATACTTCAGCGCCGCACTCGCCAAGGCCGCGAGCGGGAAGCTGATGCCCCACCAGGCCGGCGAGAACGCGATGCTGCGCCGGAACACCTTCGGCGAGACCACGAGGAACAGGAACAGCCCGAAGTAGAAGAGCACCGCCGCGAAGCGGTCGACGCCGCCGACGAGGTTGGTGTACGCGAGGAAGCCCACTTCGAATGGCGCGACCAGCATCATCAGCGAGGGCGTCACCGCCGGCGCCAGCGGCTCGCGGTGCACGAGGCGACTCACGATCATGACGAACAGCACCGGCGCCAGCATCGCGCCGAGCGCGCCGGCGACAAGGTTCATCTCCGGCGCCCAGGCCATCGGCATGTCGCGGCCGGTCACCGCGATGTCGAGCGTCGCGACGCCGGAGAGCAGCCACGCAGGCATCACGAGCGCGGATTCCAGCTGCCCCTTCAGCAATCGCGACACCGCGAGGAACGCCAGCCCGAACGCGCCCAGCGCGCCGAGCGTCCACAGCGCGTGCGCCGTCGACGCGGCGTAGGGCTCGATCAGCGACGACAGCAGCAGCAGCGAGATCGCGATCGTGCCGAAGAAGTTGCCGCCCACCGGATGGCGGAACTCGGCCAGCACGGCGTCCGGGTGCTTCGCGAGCTTGCTCAGGTAGCCGGCGGCCATCAGCACGAAGACGACGATCGCAAGCAGCCCCAGCGCCTCGCCGATGAACGCGGGCGCGTCGAGGTTCCGATGCGCGAGCCGCCAGGCCAGCGCCAGTCCGGACAACCCCATCACGGACGCGAACAGGTTCACCGGCAGGTGGCGGATCGAGACGTCCGCAGGCGCGGAGGCCGGCGCGACTCCCGATGTCACGGGGCTGGTCGAAGGCATGGAGGGCGAGGCGTGCATGGAGCGTCCTTGGCTGGGTCGTTGGCGGATCGTTGGCTGAATTTGCGTGTCACGTTATTTTCTGCCAAGCTCCTCGAAACATGCCCGATCGCGGCACGACGTTTCCTGCCATTCACCGGGCCATCCCCGCCATGCGCATCGCCATCCTCGCCTTCCCCCGCTTCCAGCTGCTCGACGTGGCCGGTCCCGCCGATGTCTTCGCTGAGGCGTCCCACCAGCTCGGAGATCCCAAGGCGTACCAGGTGAGCGTGATCAGCACGGACGAGGGACTGCTGCGCAGCAGCAGCGGCCTGCGCATGGCCGTCGACGCGACGGTGGCGACACACCGCGGTCGCGTCGACACGCTGCTCGTCGCCGGCAGCCCGCGGCGCGACGACATGGCCGTCGACGAGGATCTGCGACGCTGGCTGCAACGGCACGCCCGCACGGCGCGCCGCTACGGCTCGGTCTGCACCGGCGCCTTCGCGCTCGCGTCGGCCGGGCTGCTGGACGGCAAGCGGGTCGCGACGCACTGGAACTCCGCCGACCTGCTCGCCGCGGACCATCCCGACGCCTGCGTCGAGCCCGACGCGATCTACGTGAAGGACGGCCGGCTCTTCACCTCCGCGGGTGTGACCGCCGGCATGGACCTGGCACTCGCGATGGTGGAGGAAGACCACGGCCGCGAACTCGCGCTGCGCGTGGCACGGCAGTTGGTGATGTTCCTGAAGCGGCCCGGCGGCCAGAGCCAGTTCAGCGCCCATCTGGCCGCGCAGACGGCCGAACGTTCCGACGTCAGTGCGATCCAGGACCACGTGCTCGCGCACCTGCGCGCGGACCTGTCCGTCCCCGCGCTCGCGAAACGCGCGGGCATGAGCGAGCGCACCTTCGCGCGCGTGTTCCGCGACGAGACCGGCACGACCCCCGCGGAGTTCGTCGAGAACGCGCGCATCGACGCGGCGCGCCGGATGGCGGAGGAGTCGGACCTGCCGGCCAAGCGCCTGGCCGACGCGGTCGGCTACGCGAATGTGGACGGATTCCGGCGCGCCTTCGGCCGGCGGCTGGGACTCACGCTCGTGGAGTACCGCAAGCGCTTCGCCTGATCGGGTCGGTGGATTCGACCTCGCTTGCCGCCTCGACCTGAAGTTCCGCTGAAGATTCACACAGGGCGGACGGTGACCCGTCGCAAGCCCGACCGACAACGCCTCTGGCTAGGATCGCGCCTCTCCTGAAAGAGCCGCCGGCATTCGACGCCCGGCGGCGGCCGCGTCGACATGCTCGAATCCTTCCGAGCCTCGCGCTGGAGCCGGCCCGTCGCGGCCGCGCTCCTGTGCGGGCTGCTGCTCCTGTCCTTCGTGCTGGCCCACGAAGGACGCCGCATTGCGCAGGTCGCGGTGCTGGCCCTGCCCGCCCTGCTGTGGCTGCGTTGGCCGGTGACCGCGCCTCGATGGCGCCGGGTGCGCCTCGTGGTCGTCGGCGCGACGCTGCTCCTGTTCCTCCTCGACAGCGCCGTCCGGACTTTCCTTCAATCCAGCTATCGCGCGCTGCCAGACAGCGCGCTGGTGCTGGCTGCGGTGGCCAACACGACGCCGCGCGAGGCCGTCGAATACGCGGCGTCGCAAGGCGCCTGGCTCGCGGGCCTGGGCGCGCTGCTGGTGGTGCTCATCGCCGGCGTCCTGGGCCTGCTGTCGATCTGCAACCGCCACGAGTCCGCGCTGCGCCGCCCGGAGCGATGGGCCATCGCGCTGCTGGTACTGCTCTGCGTCGCCGGTCTCGCCATCAAACCCTGGCGTCGCCACCATCCGCTGGTCTATTGGCCGGCCTGGGCGGCCTCCGCGTCGGCGCTGAAGCAGAGCTGGTCCGATCAGCAGCGACAACGCGACGCGCTGCTGTGGAATGCCCGCGCCGCAGGCGCCCGCTTCACCGGCACCGGTCCGTCGACCGTCGTGCTGGTGCTGACCGACAGCGTCAATCGCGACAACATGAGCCTCTACGGCTATGCGCGGCCGACCACGCCGCAGCTCGTCGCGCTGCGGCAGGACGAAGGCGATCGGATGCTCACCCTGCGCCACGCCTGGTCGGTCGAGCCCGGCACGGTGGCCTCGCTCAGCGGGCTCTTCAGCTTCGGCACGCGCGACGCGGACGATCCGGTGGACCGGACGCATCACGTGCTGGCGCTGGCGCGCGCAGCGGGCTACCGCGTCTGGTGGATGAGCAACCACGACGACACCGCCATCGAGCAGCAGCACGCCCGTCTCGCCGACTCGCTGGAGATGATCAACCGCGAGCCGGGGCGCTCCGGTGCGAGCCTGGACGGGGAACTGCTCGACTGTCTCGAGGAAGCGCTGACGGACCCGGCGCCGCGCAAGCTGGTCGTCGTGCACCTGCTGGGCGCGCATCCGCACTACCGGCTGCGCGCGCCGGCGCACGCGCCGGGGATCGCCGTCGCGGCGGACTCGGTCGACGCGGAGATGGTGGAGGAAGGACGCCCCGCATGGCTGCGGGCCTCACGGCGCGCCTACGACCGCGCGATCGGCTATCACGACACCGTGGTGGCGGAGTCGCTGCGGCTCACGCGTCGGCATGCTCCGCAGGGCGGCGATGCCGCCTGGATGTTCCTCTCCGACCATGGCCAGGAGGTCGGCCACGACATCAGCCATGCGGGCCACAGTCCCGGCACGCCGGCCGGGTACCGCATCCCGGCGCTGCTGTGGCGTCACGGCGCGCCGTTCGATGCGCAGGCGGCGGGCCGACCGTTCCGCGCCGACTGGGCCGGATGGACGCTGGCCGAGCTGATGGCGCTGGAATGGCGAGGCGTCCGTCGGGATCGGAACGTCCTGGATCCGCGGTATGTCTGGGAGGCGCCGCGACTGGCGGCGCCGGTCACGCGTTTCGACCAGTAGACGGCGACTCCCGCGCCGGCGGTTGCGGCGCCAGATACCCCGCCATCAGGAACAGCGCGCCCATGCCGAGCAGGCTGCCGACGATGCCCATCGGCGACAGCGCCAGGCTGCCCAGCGACAGCAGCAGCTTGACCGCCGAGCCCGCCAGGAGGGCGGCCGAGACCTGCCAGGCCAGGCGGCGGCCGCTGCGCGTGCTCAGGAACAGGAAGCCCACGCCGACGGCGGCCAGCGCGACCGGCAGCAGGTAGCTGTCCCACGCGAGCGGGAACGCGAGCTGCGGCGCGTCGGTCACACCGCGCACGACCACATAGCCCATCGCGACGCCGGTCGCGACGACGACGATGTGTCGGACCTGCGCAGGCACGCCGTCGCCGAGCTTCCACCAGGTCACCAGTGCGGCGTAGAAGGACGCGCCGGCCAGCACCCACTCCGCGCCGCCGGCCGAGCCGGTCCAGGGCCAGGCGGCGATCACGAGCGGCACCGGCGACGCCAGCCCCGCCGCGTGCGCCATGCTGGTGGCGGTGATGAAGACCTCCTTGGCCGCCGGCGCGTCCACGCGCAGGCGTGTGAGCACGTGGGCAAAGGCGGCAGTACCCGCCACGAGCAGCAAGGCGATCAGCGTCCAACTGCAGTTGAAGACGAAGGCCACCAGCGCCGGCAGCAGATGCGCCAGCCACAGCAGCGCCTTGGCGCGCTCGGCGGCATAGGGGCTCAAGGTCCTGCGCAGCGACAGGAACGCCGCCACCGCGCCGAAGACCACGGGCGCCACCACCGCGACCAGCGTCAGCACACGCGGTGCCTCGCGCGCCACGGTCAAGGTCAGCAGCCAGCCCGCGGCGAGCACCGCCGCGTAGATCGAGCGCACAAGGAGGATGTCGGACGGTTTCGCCGCCATCGCTTCCTGCGATGTCGACGTCGCACGACCCAGCACATGCGCCAGCAGCGTCGCCGCCAGCATGATCAGCGTGAACATCGGCAGCAGCTCGAAGCCGAGTCCGACGTGGCGGTACGACAGCGCCGCTGCTGCCGCGACGGTCACGGTCGCGGCCAGTCCGGCGTCGACGGGCCTGAGCTCGCGCTGCATCCGCACCGACAGCGCGAGGCCCGCCAGCAGCAGCAAGGCGACAGGCCACAAGGCCGGCACGTCGATCACGGCGACGGCGCCGACCGCCACCAGCCCGCGCGCCACGAGGCGGCGGAAGACCGACTGCGAGCGCGTCGTCAGCGTCAGGATCGCGCCTTCGGCGAACAGGCCGAAGCTCGCGACCGATCGCGCCAGATCGCCCTGCACCAGTCCGGCCGCCACGCTCAGCGCGCTCAGCACCCAGGCGGTCTCGCGCAACGCACGCTGCGGGAACAGCCGCATGCCCGCGAAAGCCAGCGCAGCCGCGGTGACGAAGGCGACCACCATGAACGCGGTCGGCGCCAGCAGCCAGCTGTCCAGCGCGACGAAGACGACGGCAGTGGTCGAGAAGCAGGCGCTGAGGACAGGGATCTCGCGGGCCGAGGCGGACAGCAAGGGCCCGACCGGTTCCTCGGACGGACGATGGCGCCGCGCCCAGACCAGCGCCCAGCCGGCGAACTGCGCGACATAGGCCAGCAGCAGCGCCTGCTGCTGCCAGGCGGGCAGCGAGGGCTCGTAGGTCGCGCCCGCGTAGGCCAGCGAGGCCAGGCCCGTGGCGCAGACGTGGGCGTGGATGCCGATCTCCTGCCAGCGGCGGGACAGGCTCACGCCCAGCGCGAACGCAGTGACGATGAGGCCGTAGACCAGATTGAAGAGCAGCCCGGCATGACCGTACATGGCCAGCAGCGGCGCGGCATAGGCGCCCAGGAAGCCGACGCCGGCCAGGACCTTCGCGTCCTCCTTCAGCGCGCGATACACGAGCGCGCCGGAGATCGCGGTGAAGAGCACCAACGCGACCGTCGGCGAGACGACCTCATAGCCCGATGCGCCGACATAGGTGGCGAGGAAACCGATGGCCGCCGCGCCGCCTTGCACGACCTGGCCCCACAGCCCGTTGCGCGCGCTCAGCCGGATGCCGGCGAAGCCGAGCGCTGCTGCGGCAACCCAGCCCAGCGAGACCTTGGCGAGCGGCGACAGCAGATGGCCCCACTCGATGGAGCGGAACAGCACCACGAAGCCGAGCAGCAGCAAGACGATGCCGGCAACGGCGAAGAGGTTCTTGCGCAGCAGGTCGAAGAAGGCGACCTGCCATTGCGGAGTGGCGGAGGCGGCCGGCGGTGTCGGTGCGGCGCGGGGAGCCGCCGGCGGCCGGACCGGCAGCGACGATGGCACGGTCGCCGCGGTCACGGGCATCGGAGCGACTGGAGCGGTCGGAGCGGTCGGTGCAGACGTCTGCTGCGCGTCAACGGATCGAGGCGTGGGCGGCGCCTCCTGAGACGGGGGCACCGTCGCCGTCGCCGCCCCCATTGGCGATGCGGTCGCGGGCTGCGCGCTCGGCACCTGCGCCGGGCGCGCCGGCTGAGCCGCCATGGGCTGCGCTCGCGCGACGTCCTGCGTCGCCAGCCGTTCCTCCAGCGCGCGGACGCGCCGCTTCACCTTGGAGAGCTGCCACCACAGATAGCCCAGGGCGACGAACAGGAGGAAAGCTTCGAAGGAGTCCATGTCGCGCGCAGCCGCAGCAGGTCGAGGAAAGGCCCGCAGTGTCTTTCACCGGCTCGCGGCGTCAATGGACGAAAGTCCTGGGGTAGCGCGTGGCGGTACCGGCTGGGTCACGCCATGGCTTGTGAGCGCGCATTGGCCACGGCCCAATCCAGTCCCAGCGGCAACCGCCTCGGACCGAACACGAAATGCAGGACACGACGCCTGCTGGTACCGATGGCCTTCGACGACGCATGCAACGCCAGCGGGCGCATGACCAACGCATCGCCTGCAGAGGCGGCGCACGTGGACTCGCCGCGGTCGGCGCGCACTGCAGCAGCCACCTCTGGGGTGAGCAAGCCCAACCGATGCGATCCCGGCACCACGCGCAACGGTCCGTCGTCAGCGCCGCATGCGTCGACATGCAGACGGACGGCGATCAATTGCTCCAGCACCTCTCGTGGCGGTTGCACGAACAGCCTGCCTTCCTTCTCGGACCAGCCTCGCAACCTCGGCGCGTCCACGCGTCGGGCCACCGGAATGCTCAGGTCCTGATGCAGGGCGACCAGCCAGTTGCGATCGCTCGACTTCTCGAAATAGGTGCACTGGACCGCGACGTGGTCCTTCGGAATCAGCGACTGCAGCACGTGATGCGTCTTCAGCGAGACCGCCAATGCGGCGATCTCCGGTCGCTCCAGTAGGCATCGGGAACCACCCACTGCGCCCTCGCGCAGCATCACCGGCGCCAGCGCCTTCAGTTCCTCGGGATCGACCACGGACTCGATCAACGCGAACCCATCGGTCTCGAAATCGACGACGACACTCATGCGGTGCATTCTGCGTCAGGACGTCCGCCCGCCCCTCGACGGCGCATCGCACACCGGCGATCCCAATGACAACGGGGGATCGAGCCCTCGGACCCGATCCCCCGTCTGACTGACAGCGCGCTTGCGCGCGCTCAGCCTGCTCAGCGTGCCGTCTCGACGCGCTGCGCGTTCAGGCCGTCCGACACGATGAACTCGAAGCGGCCGCCGGCCGGCAGTTCATGCGTGTCCAGCGTCGCCTCGCCGCCCTGCAGATCCTGCGCCAGATTCAGGCGGCGGGTGCCGTCCGTCCAGGTCACGCTCAGGAACGGCGCGGAGTCCGCATCCCAACGCAGCGTCGCCTTGCCCGACGCTTCCTTCACCGTCACTTGAGCACGGGCGCCACCAGCTGCCTGAGCCTTCGCACGGGCCGTGCTCACGCGCGCCTGGGCCTGCGCCAGGTTCACGCCGTCCTTCAGCACGCTGATGCTGGCGATGTTGTCGACCTTGGGCACCAGCACGCTGAAGTGCTGGTTGTCGCCGTCATGGTCCAGCGCCTGCGCCGTGAAGGCCACATCCTGGATCTGGCCGGACGTCGTCTGCACGCGCAGCACGTACGGGCCGGAGGCCGCGTCAGGCTTGGCGAACAGCGCCTTCACCGGATTGATCTCGACCTGGCGGCCGTTGATGCTGCCGCTGATCAGCAGCACGTCCTGCGCCACCGCCTTGGCTTCCGCCGCCTGCGCCTTGACGGCGTCCGACGGCGTCAGGAAGGTCTGCATGATGCGGTAGTTGTAGTCCGAGAACACCGTGCCGCCGCAGTAGCTCATGATGTCGTGGCGGTCCGTCGGGCGCGGGTCGTAGAACGAGTTGGTGTCCGACAGGTAGCTCCAGATGTAGCGGCCCGGCTTGCCCAGGTTGGCGTCCGGGTACGGGTACTTCGGATCCGGCGAGCCGGCGCCGCCGCAGGCCGCGTGCGGCAGCGAGAAGTTGTGGCCCAGCTCGTGCGCGACGACGTCGCGCACGGTGTCCGGGTTGCTCGGCATGTCGAAGCCGACCGCCGAGTTGCCCGGCACGTAGCCCAGACCCGCCAGACCCCAGGTGCGCTTGGGGATGAAGCCGAAGTAGTAGTCGTGACGGGCGGCGCCTTCGATGCGGTGCAGGTCGGCGAGCTCGCCCAGGATCTTGCCGAAGGCGTCGCTCCATTGCGCGTCGGTGGTCGGCAGGGTCGTGACCTTGCTCGACACGAAGGCCGGGTGCGTCTGCAGCGTCACCGTCGACACCGGGAACAGCGCGCGCAGGTGAGCGGTCTGGTCCACCGGCAGCTGGCCGGTCGTGCCGGCGATGCGCACCGCGATCGGGACGAAGCGCATCGGCGTCGCACCGCCCACGCGCGGCGTGAAGCTCTGCGCCGCGGCGCCGGCGACGTTCACCGTCACCTTCAGGCCGTTCTTGACCAGGTCCGCGGGGATGCTGACCGTGTAGGCGTCGTCGAAGGACTGCGTGTCCGACACCGTCGTCGGCAGGCCGCGGCGCGGCGGCGCCAGCACCAGGTCGCGGCCGCTGCCGTCGACCGTGTTGTCGATGCGCACCAGGCCCGTCGGCGCGACGGTGCCCGCGGGCGCGGTGACGTTGACCTTCAGCAGCGTCGGCTTGTTGGCCACCAGCACCAGCTGGCTGTCGGTGCTGCCGTAGAGCATGGACTGCGCGAACTGCGCCGACGCCAGCGTCACCTTCGCGGCCGTGGCCGGCTTGGTGATGCGCATCGACGAGATGATGTCGTTCATGCCCGAGGGCACGAGGTTGGCGTTGTCCGCCGTCAGCGTCAGCGACTTGCCGACGTAGCGGATGTCGGCGAACAGCTCCGCCTTCCAGCCGGCGGGCACGCGCACCGACGAGATGCGGTCGTTCCAGCCCGGGCCGACCCAGGCGGTGTCGCCGGTCAGGCACATGCTGGCGCCGGTGAAGTTCACGTGCTCGTAGAAGCAGACCTGCGTGCCGGTGTTGGCCGCGGCGACCGCGCCAGCCGTGGCCGCGGACGTGCCGTTCTGGTTGGCCGCCGAGACGAGGCCGCCGGCGCCGTCGCTGCCGCCGCCGCAACCGACGAGCACGCCGGCCACGACCAGGGACAGGGCCAGCGGATGCAGGCGGAGGGCAGCGCCGGAGCGCCTCGGGGTGGTGTTCATGGAATCCGTCCTTTAGACCTTTGGAGGTAGGCGGCGGATTATTCGAAGCGCTCCTCGCACGACCTGCAACCGGTGGCGCCGATTCGTAAGCGGTCGCAAGCAGGATTCCAGCGTTTCGCGCCAATCCGCGCTTTACACAGCCGACACGCGCCCTTTCGGCCTTACGACCGCGACAACGCCTCGTTGCATTCGATACGGAACGAGCGTCGCCGATTCAGGGACAACCATGAAAGCGATTTCACCAAACGCCACAGAATCGCCGGCGATCGACCCCGAGGCCGCGCGACGTCGCGCGATGCCCGGTCGATCCCTCAACCCCAAGGGAGACTCCGATGACTCTGTCCCGATCGATCCACCGTCCCGTCCTCACCGGCCTGCTGGCCGCGCTCGCCCTGTGCGGCGTGGCGTCCAGCGCCCTCGCCCAGACCAAGGTGGTCGGCTACATCCCGGCGTGGAAGAACCTGCGCGCCGTCGCCGACCGCACCGACCTGAGCAAGCTCACGCACATCAACCTGGCCTTCGCGAATCCGTCCGCCAGCGGCGCCTTCCTCAGCAACGGCAACCCGACCTGCATGGACGCCTCCGGCGCCGACATCCAGTACGTGGTGCAGAAGGCCCGCGCGGCCGGCGCGAAGGTGCTGATCTCGGTGGCCGGCGGCGGGATCCCCGGCTGCTCCGGCAACTGGCAGACGCTGCTGCAGCCGGGCAACCGCGCGGCCACGGTCAACAGCCTGGCGCAGTTCGTGAACACCTACGGCCTGGACGGCGCCGACATCGACATCGAAGGCAGCCTGCTGACCGCCATCGACCGCGCCGGCAACTACACGCCCTTCATCCAGGCGCTGCGCGCCGCGCTGCCCGGCAAGCTGGTGACCGCGGCCACGGCGAGCTACGAAGGCGGGATGGTGCCCGTGTCTTCGATCCCGCACTTCGACTTCGTGACCATCATGTCCTACGACAACGTGGGACCGAGCTGGGGTCAGGTCGGTCAGGAGCACTCGTCCTACGCGCAGGCGCAGCGCGACGTCGCGACCTGGCAGTCGCGCGGCCTGCCCAAGGAGAAGCTGGTGCTGGGCGTGCCGTTCTACGGCTACGGCTTCAACGGCTATGCCTCGGACTACGGCTTCAACGACATCCTCAACCAGTTCGGCGCGGCGGCGGCGCAGAAGGACCTGGTCGGCACGCTGTGCGCCAGCTGCGGCTACATCACCTACAACGGCATCCCGACGATCAAGGCCAAGACGCGCCTGGGTCTGCAGCAGGGTTCGGGCGTGATGATCTGGGAGCTGGCGCAGGACGCCAACGGCGCCAACAGCCTGCTGACGGCGATCCGCTCGGAGATCGGCGGCGGCACCACGCCCCCGCCGACGACCAGCAAGCTGATCGAAGCGGAGAGCTTCACCAGCCAGAGCGGCGTGCAGACCGAGGCCTGCACCGAAGGCGGCCGCAACGTCGGCTGGATCGACGCCGGCGATTGGATGGCCTACGCCAACGTCAACTTCCCGACCAGCGGCAGCTACCGCGTCGAGTACCGCGTCGCCAGCCCGAGCGGCGCGCGCCTGTCGCTGGACCTGAACGCCGGCACCATCCAGCTCGGCCAGGTCGCGATCCCCGCAACCGGCGGCTGGCAGAACTGGACGACGGTGTCGCACACGGTGAACGTGAACGCCGGCACCTACGCGCTCGGCGTCTACGCGCCGGCCAGCGGCTGGAACCTCAACTGGGTGCGGATCACGAAGCTGTGAGCGTGGGTTGAGCGTGGACCTTCTCCCGCTCGCGGGAGAAGGACTAAGAGACCGCATGACTGCCTAGACCCCGCGCGCTGCGCGCGCCCCTCACCCCTGCCCTCTCCCGCAAGCGGGAGAGGGAGAAAGAAGGGAGCCGCGCCCGTCGGCGGGAGCAGCAACGAGCGGTCAGCTCGGTGCATTCTCACTCCCTCTCCCGCTTGCGGGAGAGGGCGGGGGTGAGGGCCGGCGGCCTCGGCAGTCCACATGACTGACCGCACATTGACGCCGACCACCCACATCGCTACCGTCGCGCTCCCTCATCCTCACCTGGATCGATCCATGCGACCGCGCTTCCTCTTCGCCCCCGCGCTGGCCCTGGGCCTGTGCGCCGCCTTGCCCGCTCACGCCTTGACGAAGGAGGACGCGGCCAACAACCTGATGCTGCTCATCGGCGCCCGCAACGACGCGATGTTCTGCGAGCCGCACAACAAGACCGCGATCAAGTCGTTGATGAAGTGGGAGACGCGGCACAAGTCCGTCTTCGATCGTTCGATGAGGGCCATCGAAGACGCCGCTGTCGCCACCGGCGCCCTGCCGCGCGAACGCGCGTCCGAGGCGTCCATGTTGCTGCTGGCCCGGTTCCAGGGACGGTACGACCGCGATGTCGCGCCGACCCGCAAGCCGATCCACTGCACGCGCTTCGACGAAACGCTCGAGGTCTACGGCCGGGACCTGCGCACGAAGTGAATTGCCGGCAAGACGGCTTCGTCGTGCTTCGCTTCGCCGCCTGCGGACCCGCTCGGCCTCAGGCGTCCCTGCCGTTGTAATGCGTGACCGGAACGCTGTCCAGATCGATGCCTTCAAGGCAGCGGACGTTGATCGCCGCCATCGCGTTACCCTTCGGATCCGTGCCCTCGGCATAGGGATGGATCCCGCACACCGCGCAGAAGCGGTGCTTGATCGCGTGCTTGTTGAACACGTAGGTGGACGCCGCCGCGTCGTCGGTCTTCAACCGGAACTGCGCGCGCGGCACGAACCACAGCAACGAGCCCTTGCGCTGGCACATCGAGCAGTTGCAGGCCATCGCGCCGTCGATCTCGCCGTCCACCTCGTAGGCCACGCGTCCGCAGTGGCAGCTTCCCTGGTAGGTCGTCATGTCGTCTCCGATGCGCTCGTCCGGCGCGTGAAGCGGCTGACCTTACCTCAACGCGGCCTCACTTGAGCATCAGTTCCACGTCCTGTCCCGGATCTCCGCAGGCATCCAGGCGCAGGCGCAGGAAGTCGAGGTCCAGGTGGAGATGCTCCACCAGTTCCGGCACCGCGGTCGTCAGCGCGGCGATGCGGTCGGCGTTCTGGTCGCAGGCGTCCGCGATGACCTCGGCCAGGTGCAGGATCGCGGCGAGCATCGAGAAGGGCTTGACCTCCAGCGGCACGTTCGCGTCCTTGAAGGCCTCGACCAGATCGGCCGGGAAGTGCCAGTGCGCCGCCAGCGCCGCCGTCACGTCGGCGTGCGTGCAGCCGAAGCGGCTGGACTCCAGCGAGAAGCGGCTGCCCGGCTCGCCCGCGTGGGACTCCACGTCGGCGACCTGGTCCGGCTCGGTCATCGCCATCATCAGCTGGCCGGTGCGCAGCATGAGGCCGGCGAGGTAGGCGGTGTCCGCATCGCCCTGCAGCAGCTTGGCCAGCAGCCGCGCATAGCCGGCCGTGCGCATGCTGTGGCGCCAGAAGCGCTGGCGGTCCAGGCCCTTCACGTCGGGGAAGGTGCCCGTCAGGCTGGCCGCCATCGCGAGGTTGCGCAGCGTCTCCAGGCCCAGCGCCATCGCCGCGTCCTGCAGCGTGCTGATGGTGTGCGACGGGCTGTAGCGCGCCGAGTTGGCCAGCCGCAGCACCTTGGCCGCGAGTGTCGAGTCCTTGCCGATCAGCTCGGCGATCTGGCCGACGGAGACGCCGTCGTCGTCCAGGCTGCGCAGCAGCTTGCGTCCGACCTCGGGCATCACCGGGAGGCTGGCGTGCCCCCCGAAGAATCGTTCCGCGTTGGGAACGGTGGCGGCGGCGGGGGTCACGCTGGCGGTCGTCACATTGGCCTCCTTGGGACGCAACGGAAAGTGTGGCGACGAGTCTATGCCGCTCAGCGACCGCGCGCCAGCGCCAGCAACGCCACCCGGTCCAGCAGCCCGATGCGGTAGCCCTGGACCGCCAATACGCCACGATCGGCGAGCTGGCGCAGGGTGCGCGACAGCGTCTCCGGCGAGATCGACAGCTGCGCCGCCACGTCCCGCTTGCGCTCGGCGAGCTGCAGTTCCTCCGAGGAGCCCGCCTGCGCCAGCAGCCAGGCCGCGACGCGGCCGGTGGCGTCCTTCATCGTCAGGCCGCGGATCGCGTCCAGCGCGTCGCGCTGCTGCGCGGAGACGGCCCGCACCAGCGCCTCCAGCACCAGCGGCTGCGAGCGCAGCCACATCGTCGCCACCGACATCGGCCAGACCATGAGTTGCGCCGAGGCGGAGACCACGGTCACGTCCTCCTCGTAGCGCCCCTCCAGCCAGGCGGTGTGCAGGTCCAGCCACTGCGGCCCGCTCAGCGGACCGCGCGCGGCGACCTTGCCCTCGCACAGCGCCAGCATGGCCACGGCCGCGTCGCCGCGACGGATCGCCAGATCGCCGGCCTGGCAGCGACGCACCTGCGTCATGCCGGCCAGCGCGGACCAGCTCTCGCCGTCGAGCAACACGTCGCCGAGCAGCGCGCGCCAGGGGATCGGATGCGAGGGGCCGGGAATCAGACCGGTGCCGGCGGGAGGGAATGCCGCGCCGCCGTTGGCGGCCGTGGCGAACGGCGCCGACGCAATGGCGGCTGGGGAGCGGGAGGCAGCGGCGGGATCGCTGGGGTCAGCGGATCCTTCGGGGTCGGAGGACAGATGGGCGATCACGGGCGTTCTCGAAAACCGGGAATGCCGGACTGTCCTCGCCCTCGACGGAAATTGCCTTGAGGTGCGTCAACATCTGGTCAATCTCCCCCTTGATTCGCTCCATGGGGGGATCGACGGGGGATATCAACGGATCAGCAGCGCGCGGAAGTCGTTGACGTTGGTCTGCGTCGGCCCGGTGATCAGCAGATCGCCGAGCGCCTCGAACAGCGCGTAGCCGTTGTTGGCCGCCAGCAGGTCCGCCGGCTTCAGCCCGAGCGCGCGGGCGCGCTCCAGGGTGCTGGGGCTGAGGAAGGCGCCGGCGTTGTCCTCGACGCCGTCGATGCCGTCCGTGTCCGCGGCCAGGCCCCAGACCTCCGGTTGGCCGTCGAGCGCGATCGCGCAGCCGAGGACGAACTCGCCGGCACGGCCGCCGCGTCCCGGCTGCGGGATCAGCGTCACCGTCGTCTCGCCGCCGGACAGGATCAGGCAGGGTTTCGCGAAGGGCTCGCCGTGCCGCGCCACCGAGCGCGCCAGCGCTGCGTGCACGCGGCCGACCTCGCGGGACTCGCCCTCGATCTCGTCGGACAGCACGTGCGCGGTGATGCCCAGCGCGCGCGCCGCTTCGGCGGCCGCGAGCAGACTCTGGCGCGGCGCCGCGATGATGCGCTGCTCATGGCCGTCGAAGCACTTGTCGCCGGGCTTGGGCGTCTCCCATTCGCCGCGCTCCAGCGCGTCGACCGCGATCTGCGGCAGCGCGATGCGGTAGCGGCGGCAGATCGCCAGCGCCTCGGCGCAGGTGCTCGCATCGGGCACCGTCGGGCCGGAGGCGATCACCTGCGGATCGTCGCCCGGCACGTCGGAGATCATCAGCGTCAGCACCTTGGCCGGCGCGCAGGCCGCGGCCAGCCGCCCGCCCTTGATCCCGCTGAGGTGCTTGCGCACGCAGTTCATCTCGACGATGTTGGCGCCGCTGGCCAGCAGCGCGCGGTTGACCGCCTGCTTGTCGGCCAGCGTCAGTCCCGGCGCCGGCAGCGGCATCAACGCCGAGCCGCCGCCCGAGATCAGGCAGATCACCTGGTCGTCGGCGGTCGGGTTGAAGTCGCGCACCATCTGCATCATCCGGGCCGCGGCGCGCTCGCCGGCGGCGTCCGGGACCGGGTGCGCGGCCTCGACCATCTCGATGCGACGCGGCCGGTAATCCGGCGGAATGTGCCCGTAGCGCGTGATGACCAGCCCGGTCATGGGCGCGCCCGCGGGCCAGGCGGCCTCGAAGGCCTGCGCCATCGACCCGCCGCCCTTGCCCGCGCCGATCACCAGCGTCCGCCCTTTCGGCGGCGGCGGCAGGTGGCTGGCCAGGATCTTGCCCGGCAGCGCACGGTCTACCGCGACGCGGTAGAGGTGCTTCAGCAGGGCGCGGGGATCGGCGACCAGGTCGGCCGAGGAGGCGGAAACGTCGATGGGCTGGCTCATGACCGTCGATTGTGGAGACCTGTCCCCTCAGCCGGCGTCCGTAGTGCTACCGACCTCGTGGTTGGCCAGCACTTCCAGCGCGCGCACCAGCGCCGAGTGGTCGAGCTGGTCCCAGCCCTGCGCCGCGGCGGCCTGCATCAGCTGCGCGGTGTTGGACGTGTTGGGCAGCGCCACGCTCATCGCCTTGGCGCTCTGCAGCGCCAGGTTCAGGTCCTTCTGGTGCAGCGCGATCCGGAAGCCGGGGTTGAAGGTGCGCTTGATCATGCGCTCGCCGTGGACCTCGAGGATGCGGCTGGAGGCGAAGCCGCCCATCAGTGCCTCGCGCACCTTGGCCGGATCGGCGCCGGCCTTGGAGGCGAAGACCAGCGCCTCGCTCACGGCGGCGATGTTCAGCGCCACGATGATCTGGTTGGCGACCTTGGTGACCTGACCCGCGCTCGCGTCGCCGACCCGCGTGATGTTCTTGCCCATCAGCTCGAACAGCGGCTTGATGCGCGCGAAGGTCGCTTCCTTGCCGCCGACCATGATGGACAGCGTGCCGGCCTTGGCGCCGACCTCGCCGCCGGAGACCGGGGCGTCCAGCCACTCGGCGCCGAGTGCTTCGATGCGTGCGGCGAAATCCTTGGTCGCGATCGGCGAGATCGAGCTCATGTCCACGACCGTCTTGCCCGCGCCCTTGCCGCCGGCGAACGCGGCGGCGATGCCGCCCTCGCCGAACAGCACGCGCTCGACGTCCGGCGTGTCCGGGACCATCGTGAAGATCACGTCGGCCTGCTCGGCCACTTCCGTCGCGCTGGCGCAGACGGTGGCGCCGGCGGCGGCCACTTCCTCACGGACCTTGCTGCGCGTCTGGACGAACAGCTGATGCCCGCCCTGCGCGAGACGCACCGCCATGGGCGCGCCCATGATGCCCAGCCCGATGAAACCGATCTTGATGCTCATTGCAGATACTCCTGAATCAATCCTTGTACTTGTCGCGCAGGCCTTGCGTGGCTGAGCGGAAGATGCCCAGATCGCTGCCCACTGCGACGAACGTCGCGCCCATGTCCAGATAACGGCGCGCGTCGGCTTCCACCGGCGCGAGGATGCCGACCGGCTTCCCCGCCGCCTTGCACGCCGCGAAGATCGTCGCCATCGCCGCCTGCACGTCCGGATGGCTCGGGTTGCCGAGGTGGCCATACCCCGCGGCCAGGTCCTGCGGTCCGATGAAGACGCTGTCCACGCCGTCCACCGCGGCGATCTCCGCGACCGCGGCGACGCCGACCGGGCTCTCGATCTGCACGATCACGGCGATCTGCTCGTTGATGCCCTGGAAGTAGCCCGGCACCGTGCCGTAGCGGTTGTTGCGCTGCGAGACCGACACGCCGCGGAAGCCCTGCGGCGGATAGCGCGTGGCCTGCACCGCGTAGAGCGCCTGCTCGGCGGACTCGACGAAGGGGATCAGCAGGTTGGAGAAGCCCGCGTCCAACAGCCGCTTGATCTCGACGGCGTGGTTGGTGCTCGGCCGCACGACCGGCGCGCTGACGCTGTCCTTGAGCGCCATCAGCTGCGGCACGAAGCTGGTGACGTCGTTGGGCGAGTGCTCGCCGTCCAGCAGCAGCCAGTCGAAGCCGGCCAGGCCCAGCACCTCGGTGCTGATCGGGCTGGCCAGCGAGCACCAGCAGCCGATCAGGCGCTCGCCGGCGATCAGGCGCTGGCGCAGCGTGTTGGGGAAGGCGGAATAGGGCGTGGTCGGCGTCGGCATGACGGGCTCCTCAGGTCTGAATCAAAACGGGCATCCGCAGCCGCACCCACGCCCGCATCCCACGATGCGGCCGTCGATGCGGCCATCGGCGATCAATCGAGCTTCAGCCCGCTCTTGGCCACGACGCCCGCCCACTTCTTGCGCTCGGCGTTGAAGAAGGTGTCCATCTCGGCCGGGTTCATGGTGCTGACTTCGGCGCCCTGCGCGGCCAGGCGCGCGCGGACTTCCGGCGAGCGGATGATCGAGATCAGCGCGGCCGACAGCTTGTCGATGTTGGCCTTGGGCATGTTGGCCGGGGCCAGGATGCCCTGCCAGGTGCCGGACTCGAAGCCGGTGGCGCCCTGCTCGGCCAGCGTCGGCACGTTGGGCAGCAGCGGCACGCGGGTGGACTTGCTCACGCCGATGACCTTGAGCTTGTTCTGCTGCACGAAGGGCAGCGTCGCCAGCATGCCGTTCATCAGCACCTGCGTCTGGCCGGCGATGGTGTCGGTGACGGCCTGCGAGCCGCCCTTGTACGGGATGTATTCCCACTTGGCGCCGGTCAGGCTGGCGACCTGGTAGCCGGCCAGGTGCGGCGCGCTGCCCATCGCGGTGACGGCGAAGTCGATCTTGGACTTCTTGGACAGCTCGACCAGTTCCTTCAGGTTGTTGGCCGGCACCGACGGGTGGACCACCAGCATGTGCGGCGAGTACGCCAGCATCGCCACGCCCTTCAGGTCCTTGGACGGATCGAAGGGGAGCTTGGTGTACAGCGACGGGCTGATGGCCAGCGCGCTGACGTCGCACAGCATGATGGTGTAGCCGTCGTTGGCCTTGGCGGTCTGGTCGGCGCCCATGTTGCCGCTGGCGCCGGGCTTGTTCTCGACGATGACGGTCTGCTTGAGCGCTTCGCCCAGCATCGGCGAGATGATGCGGGCGATGATGTCCGAGGAACCGCCCGGGGTGTACGGGACGATGATCTTCAGCGGCTTGCTGGGCCAGGCGGCCTGCGCGAAGGCGCCGGGGGCGACACCTGCCGCCGCGGCGACGGCGGCCGCGGCGATGACGGCACGGCGGGTGATGCGGAACGACTTCTTCTGATCTTGCATGTCTCTCTCCAGGTTTCGTTCGGGGGGATCGTTCAGCGCACCATGCAGGGCCGCTTGGGATCGAACTTCCAGTCGGGGATCAGGTGCTGCATGGCGATGGCGTCGTCGCGCGCGCCCAGGCCGTGCTGCAGGTAGAGCTGATGGGCCGCTTCCACGGCCTTCATGTCGAGCGTGACGCCCAGGCCGGGGGCGGTCGGGACGGCGACCTCGCCATCGACGATCTGCAGCGGCTTCTCGGTCAGGAACTGGCCGTCCTGCCAGATCCAGTGCGTGTCGATCGCGGTGAGGCGACCCGGCGCGGCGGCCGCGGCATGCGTGAACATCGCCAGCGACACGTCGAAGTGGTTGTTGGAATGCGAGCCCCAGGTGAGGCCGAAGTCGCGGCAGGTCTGAGCGACGCGGACCGCGCCCGACATCGTCCAGAAGTGCGGATCGGCCAGCGGGATGTCGACGGACTGCAGGCTCAGCGCGTGCGTGAACTGGCGCCAGTCGGTGGCGACCATGTTGGTGGCCGTCGGCAGGCCGGTGGCGCGGCGGAACTCGGCCATCACCTCGCGGCCCGAGAAGCCTTCCTCGGCGCCGCAGGGATCCTCGGCGTAGGCGAGCACGCCGCCCAGATCGCGCAGCAGACGGATCGCGTCCTTCAGCAGCCAGCCGCCGTTGGGATCGAGCGTGACGCGCGCGTCGGGGAAGCGCGCCTTCAGCGCCTTGATCGCCTCGACTTCTTCCTCGCCGCGCAGCACGCCGCCCTTGAGCTTGAAGTCCTTGAAGCCGTAACGCGCCTGCGCGGCGGCGGCCTGCTCGACGATGGTCTCCGGCGTCATCGCGACGTGGTGGCGGACCTTCAGCCAGGCGTCGCTCGCGGCGTCGCTGCCGGCCTCGTCCTCGGGCGTCTTGTAGGCCAGGCCCGTCTTCGTGCGGTCGCCGACGAAGAACAGGTAGCCCAGCATCGCGACGCTGTCGCGCTGCTTGCCTTCGCCGAGCAGCTCGCACACCGGCACGCCCAGGTGCTGTCCCAGCAGGTCCAGCAGCGCGCATTCGACGGCGGTGAGCACGTGGATGGTGGTCCGCAGATCGAAGGTCTGCAGGCCGCGGCCGCCGCTGTCCAGGTTCTTGAACTTCTCGCGCACCTGCGCGAGCAGCGCGTTCCACTTCGCGACCGGCTGGCCGACAAGCAGCTCGCCGGCCTGTTCCAGCGTCTTGCGGATGGGTTCGCCGCCGGGGATCTCGGCGATGCCGACGTGGCCGGCGTTGTCCTCGAGGATCAGCAGGTTGCGGGTGAAGAACGGCGCATGCGCGCCGCTCAGGTTCATGAGCATGCCGTCGCGGCCGGCGACCGGGATCGCGCGGGCGGAGGTGACGATGGGACTGCTTGCGCTCACGCGGAACTCCTGGTCAATGCGTCGGAATCGGATCGAGGGCCTTCGACGGCGATCAATCGGCGGTGATCTTGCGGGTCTCGATGAGCTGCTTCCAGCGCGCGAACTCGGTCTTCTGGAAGGCCTGCGCCTGATCGGGCGTGTTGGCGACGGTCTCGATGCCGATGTCGGTGAACTTCTGCTTCACCGAAGGCTCGTGCAGCGCGGCGACGATGTCTTTCTGCAGCTGGGCGCGCACGGCGGGCGGCAGGCCCTTGGGCGCGGCCACGCCTTGCCAGGAATAGACGTCGGCGCCCTTGATGCCGGACTCGGACAGCGTGGGCACGTTGGGCAGCACGGCGGAGCGCTTGTCGCCGGTCACGGCCAGCGCGCGCAGCTTGCCGCCGAGGATGTGCGGCAGCACCGCGTTGACGTTCTGGAACGAGGCGTCGATCTGCGCGCCCAGCAGGTCGCTGATGGCGGGGGCGCCGCCCTTGTACGGCACGTGCAGGCCGTTGGTGCCGGTCTGCAGCCAGAAGAGCTCGGCGGTGAGGTGGTCGGAGGAGCCGTTGCCCGACGAGGCGAAACTCATCTTGCCGGGTTCCTTCTTGAGCGTGTCGACGACGTCCTTGACGCTCTTCAGCGGCGAGGCGGCGGGCACGACCAGCACGTTGGGCGCCTGGATGGCGACGGTGAGCAGGTCGATGTCCTTGAGGGCGTCGTACTGGACGGCCTTGATGAGATGCGGCGCGATGACGAACGGGCCGAGCGAGGACACCAGCAGCGTGTAGCCGTCGGGCGCGGCGCGCTTGACCTGCGTGGTGCCGAGGGTGCCGGTGGCGCCGGGGCGGTTGTCGACGATGACGGTCTGGCCCCACTTCTTCTGCAGCTCGGCGCCCATGGCGCGGGCCAGCATGTCCGTGGAACCGCCGGCGGGGAACGGGACCACGATGGTCACCGGCCGGTCAGGGAAGCCGCTGGCATGCGCCAGGCCGGCCGCGAAGGTGGACAGGACGGCGGCGCCGAGGGCGGCACCCACTTTGACGGCCAGGCGGCGGGTCAGAACGGTCATGGTTTGTCTCCGGGAAGGAACCGTGGAAACCGCTCTTGGTGCACCGTCGGGACTCAGCCCTGGGATGCTTTGGCGGTCTTGTTGTCAGTCATCATACAAGTTCGATTGAACCGGTGGCAAGGCGGTCTGTCCGCATCGGGGATCGGGAAAAACGCGTAATCGGCTCGGGTTGCCGGCAATGCCTGCGAGAAGCCAGGCGCGGGCTCTCCAGGGAGCATGGGGGCTCCCTCCTGGACCCCCAAGCACCCTTCCGGCCCCACCAGCGCTCGCTGGATTCGGGCCTGACATTCGCGCGGAACTGAAGCCTGTTCGGCCTAGCGCTTGTCCTGCAGCGCGAGTGCCGCGCGCCGACGCCGCTCGCGGCTGTTCGCCAGGTGCGTCCGCATGGCGGCGCGGGCCGCCTCGGTGTCGCGCGCGGCGATCGCATCGAGAATGCTCTCGTGCTCCGCGTTCACGCGCAGCAGGTAGTCGCGCTGCGCCAGCGGGTCTTCATCGCCAGCGGCCGCCAGGCTCGCAAGACGTGCGCGCGGGATGCTCGGCGCCCCCAGCGTCGCCATCAGCTGTTCGAAGTGCGGGTTGCCCGTCGCGCGGGCGATTTCCAGGTGGAACTGGAAGTCCGCCGCCACGGCATCGCGGCCCGCCAGCGCGGCCTCGGCGAAGGCCGACAGCGCCGCGCGCATGTTGTTCAGGTTCGCATCGCTGCGCCGCTGCGCGGCCAGCGCCGCCGCCTCGGTCTCGATGCCGATGCGCAGCTCCAGCACCGCCACCACGTCGTGCAGCGTCGCCATCTGCTCGGCGCCGATCCGGAACGGACCGCCCTCCCCCAGCCCCAGGACAAAGGTCCCGATGCCGTGCCGGGTCTCGACCAGCCCCGCCGCCTGCAGCTTGGAGATCGCCTCCCGGACCACCGTCCGGCTGACCTCGAACTCGGCCATGATCGCCGCCTCGGTCGGCAGCTTGTCGCCGTTGGCGAGCGCACCCGCACGGATCCGGTCCTCCAGCGCGCGGACAAGGCCGAGCGCCAGCGATTTCGGTCGGGAACGGGTCAACGAAGCATTCATCACGGGGTCAGTTGTACGACAACATAGGCCTCCCCGACAACCGCGTTATCGCGGTGTCGCGCCAATGCAGCGGGTGGTGGGAGGCCCTCGGAAGGCGCCGGAGGACCGGCGCGCAAGGTCGGCGGGACGCGGATTGTCCCCGCTACGGCCTCGCTGAGTGACTCAGCCGGCGTCCAGCGGAAACTTCGTGCAACCGAGCCGCGCCGAGATGTCCCGGCTGGCTGCCTGCAGCATCGCCACGACCTCGGGCGCCTTGGCGTCGTCGTAGCGGAAGGTCGGGAAGCTGACGCTCATGCCGGCGATGGGCTGGCCCAGCCGGTCGAAGATCGGCACGCCGATGCAGCGGATGTGGTCGTCGAATTCCTCGCGGTCCTCGCCGAAGCCCTGCCCCTTCACCCGCTCCAGTTCGGCCTGGAAGGCCGCCGGCTCGGTGATGGTCTTGTCGCGGAAGCGCTGGAACTCGGCCCCGGCCAGCACGCGGGCGCGGCGCTCCGGATGCTCCCAGGCCATCAGCACCTTGCCGATCGCCGTGCAGTGCAGCGGCGCGCGGCGGCCGATGCGCGAGTACATGCCCAGCATGTGCTTCGAATCGACCTTGTGGACGTAGATGATCTCGCTGTCGATCAGCGTGCCCAGGTGCACCGTCTCGCCGGTGGCGTCGGCCAGCATCTGCATGTGGTGCTTGGAGAGGTCGACCAGGTCCGGGTACTGCAGCGCCTTCGCGCCGATCTCGAAGACCTTCATCGCCAGGCCGTAGCGCTCGCTGTCGGTCTCCTGCCGGACGTAGCCCAGCGTCTTCATCGTCTGCAGGAAGCGGTAGACCGTCGCCTTGGGCATGGCCAGTCGCACGGACAGCTCCGAGATACCGGTATCACTGCGTTCTGACAGGGCCTGCAGGATGGCGAACACCTTGAGCACGGCGGCCACGGATTCGGGCTGCTGCTTGCCATCGTTCAGATCGTCATCCATGCGCAAGGTATTCCTGGAAAGGGGAGATTTCACCACAGCCGGCCCGTCCCCGCGCCCGCGCGAACCCGCGCGGGCACATCGACGGCAGCATCGATGGGCAGACGGTATGGCGGCGTCCAGCCGGCCTCGCCGACGACAGCCTTGTCAGGGTTCGCGGCACGCAGCAGGCCCGCCGGATCGACGGGGTCGCCGTTGAAGCGCGAGCCGCGATCTTCGAAGCGATCGCCCTTGAGCAGTCGCGCGATGCGCGCCGGCGCGATACCCGCCGACGCTTCCCAGGCGTTGGCCTCGCCCAGCACCTGCGAGGCGATGCCCACGCCGATCGAGTAGCCGTAGGGATAGTCGCCCCCGGCCGTCGCGACAAAGAGGTTGTTGGCGACGTGCACCGGGCCGTAGCGCACGCGCGGCGTGCGCTCCTTGAGCTGCTCCCAGAGGTTATGGTGCAGCGTCACGCGCAGGTGGCCGCGATCGTCGCGATGGCCGTCGCTGCCGCCGATCAGCATCGTCTTGTCGTGCCGGCGGAAGACGTTCCAGGACACGGTCACGAAGTCGGACCGCCGCGTGATGTCGAGCAGCCCGTCGTGGCGCTGCATGCGCTGGCCGAGCGCGATCGGCTCGCGCGGATCGGGCCGTTCGCCGTCGTCGAAGGCGCAGTGGTCGATCCACACCTGCGTGGCTTCGCGCAGGGAGACGGTGTCGTACTCGGAGTTCCACTCGCCGTGGCCGTTGTCGTTGGGATCCCAGGCGGGGAAGAAGTCGTAGGCATCGGAGAAGCGCAGGTTGCGCAGGATCACCTGCGAGACCTTGTCGAGCATCAGCGAGCCGCCGTCGAAGCCGGCGTCGGGCGTGATGCCGACGATCGTCGTGTTCGACGGCACCTTGACGACGACCTGCGCGGCCTGCCGCTTCGCCGAGCGTTTGCGCGCCTCTTCGAGCGGCCCCGAGGGATCGAGACGACCCCAGGTCGCCGGGTCGTATTGCTTGACGAAGGCGTCGAAGTCGAAGGCGGGATCGCGGAAGTCGTCCATGCCCAGGCGCCGTCCGGACGCATCCGCGGCGAGGTCGATGCGCGCCGCGAGCGCGATCAGCTTGGGCGTGTCGCCGAGCGCGATCGCCGCATCGAGCTCCGCGCGCGTGCGCACGACGCGGACCGCCTCGGGCTTCGCCCTTGCGCCGCCGATCGTGCCGCCGTTCATCGAGGCCCAGCCGTCGCCCGACGCGACCGCGTCGAACGCGGCGACCGGCACCGCGTCAGGCAACGTGACGTTGCGGTACTCGGCCATGCGGTTGGCCGACTCGCCGACGGCACTGAACGGACGTCGCGAGGTCGACGCGGACCACGGCGCCAGGTGCGGTCCGAGCAGGTTGCCGCGCAGCACCGCCTGCCCGTTCGGGATCGACGGCGACGCGCGCCATTCGCCGCGGGCGACGCCGCGGTCCCAGGCGCGGCCCAGGCTGATGCTCGCCGGCGCAACGCCGGGCTCGGCCAGCCAGCGCGAATCCTGGATCAGGAAACCGCGCGCCAGCGCGTTGGGTGTGCTGGGGGCGATCACGTGGCCGCCGTGGCCCGGCACACGGCGACCGGCGCGGCTGACGATCAGGCTGTCGTCGATGACCAGCGTCGCGCCGCCGAAGATGAAGTCGACATCGCCTCGGATCTCCGTGCGACGCGCGAGCACGCGCGCCTCACGCGTCCCGTCGTTTTCCCGTTCCACATAGAACGTGTCCTGATGCCCGATGAGCCGTACCTGTTCCAGCTGGATCCGGTCGCCACGCGTCATCAGCGCGACGGCCTGCGCGCCGCCGCTTTCGCCGACACCAGCGAGATAGCCCTGTCCATCACGAACGCGGTCCATCGCATCGTTCGCGATGGTCAGGCGGGCGAGTTGGACGTCGTCGCTGAACAGCATCACGCTGGCGCTGCCCGACGTGCCGTAGGACTCGGCATCCAGCAGCGGCATGCAGCGATGCGCGGCATCGCCTTTCGCCTTCGGCATCGCGTTGTAGCGGCCTTCGACGATCACGACCTCGGAAGGCGATCCCGCGCCGTACAGCGTGAACGGCGCCTTGCCTTGGACGCACAGCGGCTCGCGGTAGGTGCCGGGCTTCACCAGCACATACGCACGCGGGGTCGCTCCCGCCGCCCTGGCGGGCAGCGCGTCGATCGCCGCCTGCACCGTGCGGTGCGTGCCGCTGCCGTCCTCGGCGACGACGAAGGTCGGCGTCCACTGCGACGGATCCAGCGGTGCCGGCTGCCAGTCGCCGAGGTAGGCGGCCGCGGTCGCCGACGACGCCTGGGCGTCCGTGAGTTGCGGACGTTCCGGAACAGGGGTGACCGACGTCGCCGCGGCGGGGCCGGACCACACCGCGAGGAGCGCACCCGCCGTCACGACCGCGCCCCGCATCCCTGGCCGCCTGCCCCGCCGTCGCTGCATCACAGGTCCGCCAGATACAGCGCCGGCTCGCCCTCGGCGTCGGCGCTGAAGAGGACCTGCTTCTCATCCGGCGTGAACGACGGATGCGGATGCGTGACCTGCCGGTTGCCCTTGTAGACGCGCCACGAGCTGTCGTGCCGCGCGACGCGCCGCTCGGTGCCGGCCTTCAGGTCGAAGACGTGCAGGAAGGGATCGGTCGCGATCTGGTGGCTGCCGGTGTCGGCGACGTCGGCCGGCGAATCGCAGCCGTCGCCGATCAGCAGCGTCCCGTCCTGGTTGCTCATCAGGTGCGAGCACGGCGGCATGCGCGTCAGGCGCTTCGATTCGAGCGTCACCGGATCGAGCGAGCAGATCCACCGGTCGCGCTGGCCCTTCAGGTAGGAGACGTAGATCATCGCGGAGCCGTCCGGCACCCAGAACTCGTGGGTGCAGCTCTCGCCCGGATCGTGGCGGCGGCCGCAGCGGACGTTGCGGCCGTCCTCGTCGATGAACCACATGCGCGCATCGACGAGGTCGTGCGGCCCTTCGTGGCAGTACGCGACGGTGTGGTCGTCGCCCGGCCGGTATTGCGGATGGCCCAGCCAGCCCTGCTGTTCGAGGATCACCTCGCGCGCGCCCGTCGCCAGGTCGATGCGGATCAGGCGGCAGCGCGGCTTCGCATGGAACATCTGGTGGAACTTCTGCCAGTCGCTGAGCGGGAACCAGTCGCTCGCAGCGATCTCGATGCCGACCATCTTCGTGCAGGCCGAATTCGCCACCCAGGTGCCGTAACCGACCCAGCCCTCGGGCACGGTGTAGACGACCTCCTCACCCAGATCGCGCATGGACAGGCGGATCAACTGCCGCTCCGCGCGGACGAAGTAGAGATGCCTATCGTCGGGGCTGAGGAAGCCGCCGAAGGTGTTCTCGCCCGGCTGGTCGGTGAGCTGCGTCGCCACTTGCGTCTTCAGATCAAGCAGGTGGTAGTTCCAGCTCGTGCCCGGCCCGAACTCCGCGCCGAAGATCAGCTTGGATCCATCGTTGGTGAAACACTTCTGATAGAAGTAGTTGCGATGGCAAGTGACGTCTGTGGGCGTCAGCCGCGTGACGCGCGCGCCGGTATCCGGATCCTCGCGGGTGACGAAATGGAGCTGTCGTTCGTTGGCTTTCATGATGGCTTTCACTTGATCCGTTGCAGCAAGGCCTGGCCTTCCGTGACCAGGCGGCGGGCGGCATCGGCGTCGCTGGTCTTGTTGTAGGCGACGGTCTCGAAGACCTCGCGCATGAACTTGTGCAGCCGCGCGTGCTCGAACAGCGGCGCCGGGCGCTTGAGCCGGCCCGATTCGCGCTGCACCTTGATCTGCTCGTGCGCGGCGACTTCGAGCGGCGGCAGCTTGCCCGCCGCCTTCAACTGCTCGTAGGGACCGCGCGCCGAAGGCAGGCCGCGCGTGCGGCCGAGCAGCGCCGCGGCCTCCGGATCCGTCAGCAGGAAGTTGACGAGCCTGGCCGCCATCTCGGCGCGACCGTTCTTCTCCGCATGACGGCTCACCGCGTACATCACCGTGGGGCGGCCGAACATGCCGCTGTCGAGCGCGCCGGGCAGCGTCGGGAATTCGCCGAGCACCAGCTTCTGCTGCTTGTCCAGCGTGGACGCGCGCAGCGCGATGACCGAGTCCCACGTGTAGTTGCCGGCCCAGCGGCCGACCACCCAGTCGGGCTGCTGCTCGGTCGGCTTCTCGGCGCCGCCGAGACTCGCGCGCAGCGGCAGCGGCGTTGCGACATGGTCGGTGACCAGCCGCTTGTAGGTGCGCACCCAGTCGAGCGCAGCGGCCTCGTTCATCGCCACGCGCGGCTGCGCGGGATCGACGTAGGCCGTGCCGTGCCGCTGCTGCACCCAGGCCTGCGAGAGCAGCATCATGTCGTAGAGCTCGCCGTCGAGCGGATAGGCGTCCTCGCCGAGGATCCGCCGGAACGCCGGGCCCGTGGCGAAGAGTTCGTCCCAGGTGGTCGGCAGCGCGAGGCCGGCGCGCTCGAACGCCGCCTGGTTCCACAACATGACCCGCGCGCTGAACGAGACCGGCAGCGCGTTCAGCTTGCCGGCGACGTCGCCGTAGGCGAGGTCGTCGCGATCGAACTGCGCGAGGTCCAGCAGCCCCGCATGGCGGTTCAGATCCGCGAAGCCGTTGCCCCGCTTGCTGAACATCGCCATCCACGCCCAGTTGATCTGCATCACCTCGGGCTCGGAGCCGCCGGCGATCTGCGTCGTCAGCCGCTCCAGATAACCGTTGAAGCCCATGTACTCGGCCTTCACGCGCACGCCGTGGCGGCGCTCGAAGAGCGCGAGCGCCTTCAGCGTCGCCTCGTGCCGGCCGGCGCCGCCCCACCAGGCGAAGCGCAGCACGGTGGGCTTGTCCTGCGCGCGCAGGCCCGACGCGGTCAGCGCCGCCGTCACGCCCGCGGTCGCGGCGACCGCGGCCGATCCCGCGGCGATGCCCAGCAGCTGTCGTCGCGGCAGGCTCATGCGTAGGTCCCGGAGGTCGAGGTCGACGCCGCCGTCGAGGACGTCGAGGATGAAGACGAGGCCGGCATCGTCAGCAGGTTCAGCCCGCTCGTCGCGTCGAACAGGTGGCACGCCGACATCTGCAGATGCAGCGTCACGGCGTCGCCGCGGGCGAGGCCGCTCAGCGCCACCGCCTGCTCGGCGGGGATACGCGCGGAGATCGGCAGCGGCCCGAGATCCGCATGCAGATAGACCTCCGAGCCCATGTGTTCAGTGAAGCGGATCCGCGCGGAGACCGGCACGCTGTCGCCCTGCGCGCGCGGCGCGAGGCCGATGTGCTCGGGCCGCAGACCGAAGGTCACCGCGGCGTCCGCCAGACGCGGCAGCGACGTGACGCCGGCCGTCTTCTCCGCCGGCAGCGGCAGCTTCGCCCCGCCGACCTCGACGGCCAGGCCGTTGTCCGTCGCCAGCAGCCGCCCCGCCAGCAGGTTCATCTCGGGCGAACCGATGAAGCCCGCCACGAAGGCATTCGCCGGCCGGTCGTACAGCGCCGTCGGCGTATCGACCTGCTGGATCACGCCGTCCTTGAGCACGCAGATGCGCTCGCCCATGGTCATCGCCTCGACCTGGTCGTGGGTGACATAGACCGTCGTGGCCGGCTGGCGGCTCTCGCGCAGGGTGCGGTGGAGTTCGGTGAGCCGCACGCGCATCGCGGCGCGCAGCTTGGCGTCGAGGTTGGACAGCGGCTCGTCGAAGAGGAACACGTCCGGCTTCTTCACGATCGCCCGGCCCACCGCGACGCGCTGCGCCTGACCGCCGGAGAGCTGCTTCGGGTAGCGGTCGAGCAGATGCTCCATCTCCAGCAGACCCGCGGCGTGGCGCACGCGCTGGTCGAGCTCCGTCTTCGGCGTGCCGGCCAGCTTCAGGCCGAAGGCCAGGTTGTCGTAGACCTTCATGTGCGGATACAGCGCGTAGTTCTGGAACACCATCGCGATGCCGCGCTGCTTGGGCGGCAGCGCGTTGACGGCGCGGTCGCCGATGCGCAGCTCACCGCCGGTGATGCTTTCCAGCCCCGCGATCATCCGCAGCAGCGTCGACTTCGCGCAGCCCGACGGGCCGACGAAGACCATGAACTCGCCGTCCCGCACTTCCAGGTCCACCCCGTGCACGGCCTTGAAACCGTTGGGGTACACCTTCTCGATCTTGTTGAGGCTCAGTCTTGCCATGTCGTCAACCCTTGACTCCGGAGGACGTCGCGCCCTCGATGAAATGCTTCTGCGCCGCGAAGAACACCGCCACCGACGGGATCAGCGCCACCACCGAGATCGCGATCACGTTGGCCCATTCGACCTCCTCGGTCGCGCCGATGCTCATCTTCAGCGCGAGGGAGACGGGGTACTTCTCGACCGACGCGAGGTAGATCAGCGGGCCCATGAAGTCGTTCATCGTCCAGATGAACTGGAAGACGACCACGGAAATGATGGCCGGCTTGAGCAGCGGCACGATGATGTGCCAGAGCAGCTGCAGCGAGTTGCAACCGTCGATCTGCGCGGCCTCTTCCATGTCGCGCGGGATGCCGCGCAGGAACTGCACCAGCATGAACACGAAGAAGGTGTCCGTCGCGAAGGCCGAGGGCACGATCAGCGGCAGGTAGGAGTCCAGCCAGCCGATCTCGCGGAACACCAGGTACTGCGGCAGACGCAGCACGATCAGCGGCAGCATCATCGTGGCGATCATGATGCTGAAGAGCAGCTTGCGACCCCAGAACTCGAAACGTGCGAAGGCGTAGGCGACCAGCACGCAGGAGATCACCGTGACGATGATGCGCGGGATGGTGATCAGGAAGCTGTTGAGGAAGTAGGTCGCGAAGGTGTACTCGGTGCTGGTCTTCCAGCCCTTGGCGTAGGCGCTGAAATCGAGGCGGTCCGGGAGGAAGCCGGCGGAGCTGAAGATCTCCGCGTTGCTCTTGAAGGAGGCGCCGATCAGCCAGAGCAGCGGGTAGAGCATCACGATGGCCACCGCGCCGAGCGCGAGATAGCGCAGCGTGCGGTTGCCGCGGTCGCGGCCGAGGATCAGGGCCGGCGCACTGCCACGACCGCTGCCCTCACCCCCGCCCTCTCCCGCAAGCGGGAGAGGGAGTTGGGAAGACCGAGGCGAGTTCACATGCGCACGCACCGGGACGGATTCGGGCGGACGGCTCATCGCTTGGTCTCCTTCTCGCCGGAGTAGAAGACCCAGTACTTCGAGCTCCAGAAGGACAGCGCCGCGAGGCCGCCGACCAGCGCGAACAGCACCCACGACAGCGCCGCGCCGTAGCCCAGGTTGAAGAAGCGGAAGCTCTGGTCGTAGATGTAGAGCGCCAGCACGTAGGTCGAGTGCAGCGGGCCGCCTTCGGTGATCATGTACGGACCGTTGAACTCCTGGAACGCGTGCACCATCTGCATGATCACGTTGAAGAAGATCACCGGCGTGATCAGCGGCACCGTGATCTTCCAGAACTGCTGCATCTTGCTGGCGCCGTCGCATTCGGCGGCCTCGTAGAGCGAGATCGACACGTTCTGCAGCGCCGCCAGGAAGATCACCATCGCCGAGCCGAACTGCCACGTGAACAGCAGCACGATGGTCCACATCGAGTAGTGCTCGTCGGCCAGCCACGCGATCGGCTCGATGCCCAGCTTCATCAGCACCAGGTTCACGAGGCCGTTGCGCGCGAAGACGAAACGCCACAGCACCGCCACCGCGATCGAGCCGCCGAGGATGGACGGGATGTAGAACGCGGCGCGGAAGAAGTTGATGCCGCGCAGCTTGAAGTTCAGCACATGCGCGATGAACAGCGCGAAGCCCACGCGCAGCGGCACCGCCAGCAGCGCGAAGAGCAGCGTCACGCCCAGCGACTTGCGGAACAGCGGATCCGCGGTCGCGAGCTCCTCGTAGTTCCGCAGCCCGACGAAGGTCGGCGGATCGATCAGGTCGTACTGCGTGAAGCTGAGCGCGAAGCTCATCACGAAGGGGAAAAGCTTGAACAGCAGCACGCCCAGCACGAACGGCAGGACGAACAGAAAGCCCAAGCGCTTGTTCTCGTACATATGTCTCCCCCCCTACGCGCTGCGCGCGCCCCCTCAAGGGGGCGAGTTCGATGGCCCGGCAGAGCCGGTCCATGAGCTCCGCTTGGTTGAACCGAGCGCGTAGGTGATGGTGTGGCCGTCGGGACGACCGTCCTACAGGGTTATCGAGCCAGCCAGCCGCCGTCGACCGCGACGGTATAGCCGTTCACATAGTCCGAGGCCTTCGACGCGAGGAACACGACCGGTCCCGCGAGATCGTCCGGACTGCCCCAGCGCCCGGCCGGGATGCGATCGAGGATCGCGGCGTTGCGCGTCTCGTCCTGGCGCAGCGCGGCGGTGTTGTTGGTGGCCATGTAGCCGGGCGCGATCGCGTTGACGTTGATGCCGTGCGACGCCCATTCGTTGGCCATCAGCCGGGTGATGCCCATCACGCCGCTCTTGCTGGCCGTGTACGACGGCACCCGCACGCCGCCCTGGAAGGACAGCATCGAGGCGACGTTGATGATCTTGCCGCCGCCGCCCTGGGCCAGGTATTGCCGGGCCACCGCCTGCGAGAAGAAGAACACCGTCTTCAGGTTGAGGTCGACGACGTCGTCCCAGTCCTTCTCGCTGAAGCGGATGGCGTCCTCGCGGCGGATGATGCCGGCGTTGTTGACCAGGATGTCGACGCGGCCGGTCAGCGACTTGGCCTCGGCGACGAGGCCCTCGATGCAGCTGATGTCGCCCAGGTTGGCGCGCAGGTCGAGGAAGCGGCGGCCCAGCCGTTCGACCTCGGTGCGCGTCTCCCCCGGGTCGGACACGTTGACGCCGACGATGTGCGCGCCGGCCTGCGCCAGCGCGACCGCCATCCCCTGCCCCAGGCCGGTGTTGCAGCCCGAGACGATGGCCACGCGGCCGTCGAGTTGGAAGTTGTCCAGGATCATGTCTGTCGTTCCCTTGGTGTCCGTGACGGGGCGGCGCGCGATCAGCGCAGCGTCGTCATCGGCACGTGGTCCATGTCCTTGAACACCTGGTTCTCGCCCACCATGCCCCAGATGAAGGTGTAGGCCTGCGTGCCCACGCCGGAGTGGATGGACCAGCTCGGGCTGATGACCGCCTGCTCGTTGCGCACGACCAGGTGGCGGGTCTGGGTCGGCTCGCCCAGCATGTGGAAGACCACCGCGTCCGACTTCATGTCGAAGTAGAAGTACACCTCCATGCGGCGGTCGTGCTGGTGGCAGGGCATCGTGTTCCAGAGGCTGCCCGGCTCCAGCTGCGTCATGCCCATCAGCAGCTGGCAGGTCGGCAGCACGTCCGGCACCAGGAACTTGTAGATGGTGCGGCGGTTGCTGGTCTCGGGCGAACCCAGCGTCTCCGGCGAGGCCTCGGCCAGCGTGACCTTGCGCGTCGGATACGCGGTGTGTGCCGGCGCGCAGTTGAAGTACAGCTTGGCCGGATTCGCGGCGTCGACGCTCTTGAACTCGACGATCTTGGCGCCCTGGCCGATGTAGAGCGCCTCGCGCGGGCCGACGTCGTACTGCGTGTCGTCGACGAACACGCGCGCCGCGCCGCCGATGTTGATCAGGCCCAGCTCGCGCCGCTGCAGGAAGTAGTCCGTGCCGGTGTACTTGCCCAGCTCGGCCGAGAAGGTCACCGGCTTCGTCACCGGCATGATGCCGCCGACGATGATCCGGTCGATCTGGCTGTAGGTGAGCGTCGCCTCGTCGGGCTTGAACATCTCGTCGACCAGGAACTGCTGGCGCAGGCCTTCGGTGTCCAGCGTGCGGGCGTGTTCACTGTGGATGGGTTGGCGGATTTCCATGTCGTCTCCTGGCGGTTCCTGTGGCTTCACGAGCTCTGATGGGGTCGCAGCGTACGGGTCTGCGGACTTTCCCGGAACTATGGTTTCCATCTAGTGAACCGCTGTTTCAATTTTTCGCGACGTCGCTATAGTTGCTCGCAACGACGGCCGAGAACCGTCCTGAATCCAGGAGACATTCCCGATGAGCAGCCCGTACTTCCTGAACGACGACCAGCCGTGGACCGAGCTCGGCGACGGCATCCGACGCAAGATCGTCGGCCACACGCCGGAGCTGATGTCGGTGCTGGTGCAGTTCGACCGGGGCGCCATCGGCACGCCGCATGCGCACGACGCGCACGACCAGATCGCGTTCGTGATCAGCGGTTCGTTCGAGTGCGACGTGGGCGGCGTGAAGCGCGTGCTCAAGCCGGGTGACGCCTTCGTGGCGCCGCGGCTGACGACGCACGGCGTCGTCGCGCTGGAGGCCGGGAGCACGCTGCTGGACCAGTTCTCGCCGCGGCGCGAGGACTACCTCTAGCCGCCGGCGGCGCCGGCCGACTAGCCGTTCCGGCTGTACCAGCAGTTCCCCAGGGTCCGCGCACGGCGCGGATCGCATCCGCAGTACCGAGGTGGCGATCGCACTGCAGCGATGGCCGCTCCCGACCTGCCGGCGCCCTGCGTGCGCCTGCGACCGACCGATGCCGCGAGAGCGACGGGCCACGATCCCGCGCCCGCGGTCGCAGAAGAACCTTGGAGACAACGTCATGCCCCACCGTATTGGGACTCGCCTCGGGACGTCCACGTCCAACCGCCCGCGTCGGGCACGACGGGCCGACCCCGTCGCAGCGACGCCTCGCCTGACCCGCCTCGCGGCCTGCCTGCTGGGCACCGCGACGCTGTCGCTGCCGGCCTGGAGCCAGGAGCAGGCCGCGCCCGCCCCGGCCGTCGCCGCTTCGGCTGCCGCGGCTGCGCCCGCCCCCGCGCCTGCAGGCCCCGCCGCCGACAAGTCGCTGGACACCGTGGTGGTCACCGGCATCCGCGCCTCGCTGGAGAGCGCGCTGAACGCCAAGCGCCAGGACAAGGGCATCGTCGACGTGATCAAGGCGGAGGACATCGCCAAGTTCCCCGACACCAACCTGGCCGAGTCGCTGCAGCGCATCCCGGGCGTGGTGATCGACCGCGACGCCGGCGAAGGCCGCAACATCACCGTGCGCGGCCTGGGCGCCGACTTCACGCGCGTGCGCATCAACGGCATCGAGGCGCTGGCCACGACCGGCGGCACGGACAGCTCCGGCGGCGCGAACCGCTCGCGCGGCTTCGACTTCAACGTCTTCGCGGCGGAGCTCTTCAACACGATCACCGTGCGCAAGAGCAGCTCGGCGGAGATCGACGAAGGCTCGCTCGGCGCGACCGTGGACCTGCAGGCCGCGCGGCCCTTCGACTTCAACAAGCGCGTGGTCGCCGCCTCGGTGAAGGCGCGCTACAACGACCTGGCGCGCGAGACCGATCCGCGCGCAGCCTTCCTGCTCAGCGACGTGTTCTTCGACAAGAAGCTGGGCGTGCTGGTGTCGGGCGCGTATTCGAAGCGCCGGCTCTTCGAGGAAGGCTTCTCGACGGTGCGCTGGGACAACGGTCCCTCGTCGGGCGGCTGGTGCTCGCCGCAAGGCGTGACCCCGGCGAACCCGACGACCACCGCCACCAACTGCGGCCCCGCCGCGCAGGGCGTGCCGCGCCTGCCGGCCTCGGCCGGCGCGACGGCGGCCTACAACGCGGCCAGCAGCGCCGACAACTTCCATCCGCGCCTGCCGCGCTACGGCCGTCTCACGCATGACCAGGACCGGCTCGGCCTGACCGGCTCGGTCCAGTTCAAGCCGACGGACAGCACGCTGCTGACCTTCGACATGCTGTACTCGAAGCTGGACGCGACGCGGCGCGAGGACTTCCTCGAAGCGATCTCGTTCAGCCGCACGGCGAGCCAGGGCGGCAAGCCGCAGACGAGCGTCGTCGAAGCGCAGTACGCGCCCAACGGCGCGCTGCAGTACGGCGTGTTCAACGGCGTCGACATCCGCGCCGAGTCCCGCTACGACGAGCTGACGACCACCTTCCGTCAACCGAGCCTGACGCTGGAGCAGGACATCACCGACCACCTCAAGCTCAATGCGAAGGTGGGCCGGGCCGATTCCAAGTTCCGCAACCCGGTGCAGACGACGGTCACGCTGGACGCGCTGAACGTCAACGGCTACACGCTGGACTTCCGCGACAACGACCGGTTGCCGGTGATCAAGTACCCCTTCGATCCGGCGGCGCAGAACGGCGCGCTGCAGATCGTCGGCGTGCCGCAGGTCACCACGGGCACGCAGCCCACGACGGTCACGAACACGACCACCAGCGAGATCCGCATCCGGCCGCAGGGCGCGAACAACGTCAACGACATCGCGCATCTGGACCTGGCCTGGGAAGTGATGCCGGACACGCTGACGCTGAAGGCCGGCTTCGACTACAAGAAATACAGCTTCGACACCTTCGAGTTCCGGCGCGTCAACCAGAACGACACGATCTTCTCGCCGGCGGCGGGATCGGACGTGCTGACGAAGATGCTGACCGGTTTCGGTCGCGGGCTCAGCCTGCCGGAAGGCACGCCGACCTCGTGGGTCATCCCCGACCTCAACGCAATCGCCGCGGCCTACGACATCTACTGCAATTGCATCAAGAGCGGTCCCGCCGGCGGTCCGGGCGACTACACGCTGTCGTCGACCACCAACGGCAACGCGCGCGGCAACAACCGCGCGGTGGTGGAGAAGGACACCGGCGGCTTCGTGCAGGCAGACTTCGAAGGGCGTGTGCTCGGCCTGCGCATGCAGGGCAATGTCGGGGTGCGCTACGTCGTCACGGAACAGGACGCCACCGGCTACCTGGCCACCGGCGGCGGCACCGAGGTCGTGATCGGGCAGAAGTACAAGGACTGGCTGCCGGCGCTCAACGTCTCGGCCAACCTGACCAAGGACCTGATCGCGCGCTTCGCCGCGGCCAAGGTGATGGCGCGGCCGCAGCTGGGCAACCTGAACCCGGGCGGCACCATCAGCACGACCGGCACGCTGTCCATCACCACGGGCAACCCGTACCTGAAGCCCTTCCGCGCGAAGACCTTCGACGGCAGCCTGGAGTGGTACTTCGGCCGCAACGCCTTCATCGGCGTGGGCCTGTTCCAGAAGAACATCGACACCTACATCCAGAGCCTGCGCACCAACGCGCCGTACAACCAGACGGGGTTGCCGCTGTCGCTGCTGCCGTCCAACTTCACCGGCGAGGAAGTGTTCCAGCTCACGACGCCGATCAACACCCCCGGAGGCAAGCTGCGCGGCATCGAGCTGAACTACCAGCAGCCGTTCACCTTCCTGCCGAGCTGGGGCAAGAACTTCGGCACGGTGCTCAACTACACCTACGTGAAGTCCAAGATCACGTACCTCATCTCGCCGACCAGCAACTCCACCATCTCGGACGACCTGCTCAACATGTCGCCCAAGTCGTGGAACGCGACGATGTACTACGACGACAACACCTTCAGCGCGCGGGTGTCGGCGTCCAAGCGCTCGTCGTTCCTGACGCGGGTGCCAGGGCAGAACAACAACGACGTCGAAGGGAAAAACGCCACGCTCAACGTGGACGCGTCCATCTCGTACAAGGTCAACGACCACCTCACCATCACCCTGGAAGGCGTCAACCTGACCAATGAGGCGAACGACCAGTTCATCTCCAGAGCCCGCAACAGCCCGGTCGTGTATCACGTGACGGGACGGGAATACCTCCTGGGAGCAAGCTACAAGTTCTGAGTTTGCTTGCTTGACGGCACGGGGTCGGGCGGGGACGCTCGACCCCGTTTCCTTTCGCAGCGCGGAGCAGGATTCGCGAACGACTGCGGGAGGATGAGCGCCGACTCTCCACGGGGCATGGGGCCTCCCTCCGGGAACCCCAAGCCCCATTCCGGTCGCATCACCACGGAGCACTCATGAAGACATCATGGCTCGCGGCACTCGTCCTTGTGGCCGGCGCCGCGCAGGCACAGAACACGACGACGTCGTTGCGCGTGATCCTCGTCGGCGATTCGACGATGGCCACGAAGAGCGGCTACGGCGACGCGCTCTGCGAGCGCTTCAAGCCGGAAGTGACCTGCCTCAACGTCGCCAAAGGCGGACGCAGCACGAAGAGCTTCCGCGCCGAAGGCCTCTGGGACCGCGTGATGACGCTGCTGCGCGATCGGCCCGCAGGACAGACCGACGTGGTGCTGATGCAGTTCGGCCACAACGACCAGCCCGGCAAGCCGGGCCGCTCCACGGACCTGCAGACCGAGTTCCCCGCCAATCTCGCCAACTACATCGCCGACGTCGGGCCGACGGGCGCACGACTGGTGATGCTGACGCCGCTCACGCGACGGAGCTTCGATGCGCAGGGGCGACTCGAGAACAACCTGCGCCCCTGGGCCGACGCGACCATCCGCGTCAGCACCGAGCACCAGGTGACGTTGATCGACCTGAATGCGCTCAGCCACGCGGCCGTGCAGGCGATGGGCGAGAACGAAGCCGACACGCTGGCGATGGCGCCGAAGCCGCTGACCGCGCCCGCGCAGGCCGCGTCCGCGCCGGACCGCGCCGGCGCTTCTAATCCGGTGTTCGATCGCACACACCTCGGTGCCAAGGGCGGACAGGTGTTCTCGGCGATGGTCGCCGAGCAACTCGGCATCGTGATGCCCGAGCTCAAGCGCTGGATGCGCTGAGCGCGCGGGGCACTGTCGACGCTGGTTCATGCCACGGCTGCTGGCCCTCACCCCTGCCCTCTCCCGCAAGCGGGAGAGGGGGAAGGTCAGAGCAGATCCGCCATCGCCTCGGCGGGAATGATCGCGCCGGGATGGCCGATCACGCGCGCTGCGACGCGATTGCCATGCGTGGCGGCACCGACGGCATCGTGTCCCGAGAGTCGACGCGCCAGGTAACCGCCGGCGAACGAATCTCCCGCCGCAGTGGTGTCGACGACGCGCTCGACCCATTGCGTCGGAGCCTCAAGCCACACCGCCCTCTCCTCTCTGACTCCCTCTCCCGCTTGCGGGAGAGGGTGGGGGTGAGGGCCAGCGGCCTGTGCAGTCCGACGTTGCACATCGGCGGCACGCACGAGCGTCGACAAGGCGCCGCGTTTGATCAGCACCTCAGGCGCCGCCAATGCCTTCGCATGCGCGATGGCCGCGTCGAGGTCCGGCAGGTCCATCAATGCCTGATGATCGTCGGCCGTGACGAGCGCGATCGTGGCGAGCGCGAAGGCGCGCTCGAACTCGACGCGCGCCGCCTGTCGGTCTTTCCACAGGCGGGGCCGATAGTTGTTGTCGAAGACGACATGAGCGCCGCGCTCGCGCATCGTGGCCATCAGCGCGTAGAGGCGCTCACGCCCCTCGGCCGGCAGGATCGCGAGCGTGATGCCGCTGAGGTACAGCGCGTCGAATTCATCCGCGTGGGTTTCAAGCGGCGAGCGCTCGATGTCGAAATACGCCTTCGCCGCGGCGGTGTCGCGCCAGTAGTGGAAGCTGCGCTCGCCGCGGCCGTCGACCTCGATCATGTACAGCCCCGGCATGCGGCCCGGGAGCCGCCGCACCAGGCGTGTATCGATGCCCTGCTCCCGCCAGCGATCGAGCAGACCGGTGCTGAGCCCATCCTCGCCGACGGCGGTCGCATAGGCCACCTCCAGCCCGGCCGCCGCGCCGCAGCGGCGCAGATAGACGGCGGTATTGAAGGTGTCGCCGCCGTAGCCCAGCGTCATCGCGCCGAAGGCTTCGCCCTTGAGCTCCAGCATGCATTCGCCGATCACGGCCACGCGCTTGGTCATCGGAATCCTCTTCGTTTCTCAGTTTTGAAACGCTGTTTTGGATTCTGATTTCCGGAGGCGATGAGCGCCACCGGAGTGACCCCTAGCGGGAGGTCATCGCGGCTTGGGCGGACGCCGCGGCGGCACCGAGGCCGGCTCGATGAGGCCCGTCGGCAGCGTCGGTTTCAAGATCTCCTTCAGCTCGACCAGCACGGGCAGATCCTTCGCCTCGATCTGCACGGAATGCTCCGCAACGGGGCGTCGATCGACGACGGGCTTGGGGTGGCGGAAGAAGAACATGGCGCCCAGATCGAGACGCGTCGAGGGGCTTCAACCGAGGGGTTTCCCTCGATGGGGAACGCCCTGCTACCTCGACGGCTCGACCCGATAGAAATGCAGCACCAGTCGATCAGGCGGTGTGAAGTCCGACGCATGGAACTCCAGCGTCTTGGCGTCCAGTTGCAGAAGCTTCCCCGGAAGGCACAGCGCAACAATGTCGTCGACCGCCTCCTTCTGCACACGCAGCGTGAAGTCGCCAATCGGCCCCTTCCAGTTGCGGCCCGTCCCCAGAACGTATTCGACGTCACGCAACACCACCTGGACGCCCTTTGCACCAGCGGCCACTTCACGACGGACGCGCTGCTCGACCTCCGCGCGGGCGCTGTCCGCCAGACATGCGGGATCGCCGCGTTCACCGTCCTTGCGGCGAGCCGGCGACGGCAGCATCTGCTCGTTCCATTGACCGTCCCAGTACGGCACGCTGTAGACCATGCCGACCTTGGGCGCGTAGTCGTGCTCGACCTTCAATGACCGGCCGGCGGGAAACCGGATATCCCAGTACGCCGCTTCCTCGACCTCCCACGTCGGATACCCGTCGATCGACAAGGCCTTCATCCGCTTGAGCGCGGCGGCCACGCGGGGACTGAACTCGCACTCAGAACCGCGACAACCGAAGGTGTCGAACACCTCGGCGTCCTTGAGTCCCGCGCGACGCAGGGCGACCGTGACATCCCTGCCTTCCAGCAGCGCCCGACGAGACATCCGAGAAGGCACGGACTGACCATCGACCTTCACCTCGAAGGGTCGCAAGGGATATTCGTTGCCATCGATCATCGCCGCGCCAGGATTCCATCCGTACCGCGGCAGCGGGAACGCCACCACGGCCGGGACATCAACGGTCGACTCGTTGATGAACTGGTATCGCACCTGGATGCGCTGGGTCGAGATGTCGAGCCGCTCCGTGGCCATCCGTACCCGGTCGCTCTTCACGAGCTCCAGACCATGGGTTCCGATGCGCGCCATGGAATCGTTGGCATGCGCTTGAAACGCGCACAAGCCGAAGGCCAACAGCATCAGCGTCGACCTCAGTGTGGGCCTGTTCTTCATTCCCATCGCCTCTACCTCGCCTTGAACCACCGCCCCAACGCCGCCCGCTCCTCGTCGGTGATGCCGGTCGCGTTGTTCAGCGGCATGGTCTTCTGCACCACGACCTGCTGGTAGATCTCCGCCGCGTGCTGCTCGATCATCTGCGGCTCGTGGAACTGGATGCGCTTGGGCGCCAGCGCCGCGTTGTGGCACGCGAGACAACGCGCGTGGACGATGGTCTTCACCTGGTCGAAGGACACGTCGGTCGAATCGGCCAACGCCGGCGTGGTCGCGCCGGTGCCAGGTGTTGCCGACGACGTCGCCGCCGGCGGCGCCATCGTGACCGGCACCATGGTCGGCTTGGGCGCCAGCCAGGCGATCAGGATCGCGAGCAGCATCACCACCGCCACCAGCAGCGGCCAGGCGTCGACGCCCTTGTGGCGCTTCACGAACCAGGTGCGCACCAGCGCGCCGGTCAGCATCAGCATCACCAGCACCAGCCAGTTCTGCGCGTGGCTGTAGAGCATGCCGTAGTGGTTGGACAGCATCGCGATCAGCACCGGCAGCGTGAAGTAGGTGTTGTGCACGCTGCGCTGCTTGCCGCGCTGGCCGTGGACCGGGTCCACCGGCCGCCCCGCCCGCATGTCGGCGATGACCTGCTTCTGGCCGGGGATGATCCAGAAGAAGACGTTGGCGCTCATCATCGTGGCCAGCATCGCGCCCGTGATGAGGAAGGCCGCGCGGCCCGCGAAGAGCTGGCTCGTGCCCCAGGCGGCACACGCCACCACCACGGCGATCAGGCCTAGCACCACGCCGTCGTTGCCGATCGAGCCGTCGGGCTTGCGGCCGAAGCGCCGGCAGATCTGGTCGTAGACGATCCAGCCGCCCGCGAGGAAGCCGAGCGCTCCTGAAATCGCCGCAGGCGCGCTCCAGTCGAAGACGCGCTTGTCGATCAGGTAGGTGTCGGCATTGAAGAGGTACAGCAGCGCGAAGAGCGCGAACCCGCTCATCCACGTCCAGTAGCTCTCCCAGTAGAACCAGTGCAGGTGCTGCGGCAGGTTGGCCGGCGCGACCATGTACTTCTGCGGGTTGTAGAAGCCGCCGCCGTGCACCGCCCAGAGTTCACCGTCCACGCCCTTGGACTTCAAGTCCTCGGCCTGCGGCTTCACCAGGTGGTTGTCCAGCCAGACGAAATAGAACGAGGCGCCTATCCAGGCGATGGCCACGATCACGTGCAGCCAGCGCAGCAGCAGATTGGCCCAGTCAAGCAGGTAGCTGTCCATCAACGAACGTCGAGCAAGATCCGGACCACCACTGCGGGCGCTGTGAACCGGCAAGCGTCGCGCTGAGAAAGGGGCGCCGCGGCGACGTTGAGGAGCGAAGTGTATACAGTCTGGAGCGAGGACTGCGACGGCCGCCGGCCCTCACCCCTGCCCTCTCCCGCAAGCGGGAGAGGGAGAAAGAAGGGAGGCGTTTCGATCAGCTCAGTGCATTCTCACTCCCTCTCCCGCTTGCGGGAGAGGGCGGGGGTGAGGGCCAGCGGCGGTGGAAGTACTGAAGGAACGCTCAACGCGGCCCCGTCGGTTCCTGCATCGCCTGCGCCACCACCGACAGCGCCACCATCTCCGGCTGCTTGCCCGGGATGTTCGGGATTCCGATCGGACAGGTGACGTGCGCCAGCTCGGCGGACGTGAAGCCGCGGGCTTCCAGGCGATGGCGGAAGGTCGCCCACTTGCTCTTGCTGCCGATCAGGCCGATGTACGGGAGATCCTGCGACTCGCGCTGCCGCTTCAGGCAACTGGCGAGGATGTCGAGATCCTCCGCGTGGCTGAAGCTCATGATCAGCACATGCGAGCCCGCCGCCAGCGTCGGCACCGCGCCTTGTACAGGCTCGGACTGCTCCGCGCGGACGTTGTCGGGCAGCGGCTCCGGAAACATGCCCTCGCGGCTGTCGATCCAGTGCACCGTCGCCGGCAGCTTCGCCAGCAGGTCGACGATCGCCCGACCCACGTGGCCGCCGCCGAACAGCGCGATGCGCCGCCACTCGCGCTGATCGCCGAGCCGCTGCGCCAGACCGGCGATCGCCTGCGCATCGAGCCACTCGAAGGTCAGCCACACGACGCCGCCGCAGCACTGGCCCAGCGACGGCCCGAGCGCGAAACGCTGGCGAGCATCGATCACGCGCCCCGTCGCGAGCGCCGCACGCGCCTTCGCGATCGCATCGAATTCAAGCTGCCCGCCGCCTATCGTGTTCACGACGTCGGCCGCCGTCACCGCCATCCACGCGCCGACCTCGCGCGGGCCGCTGCCCTGCAGCTCATCGACGCGCACCAGCACCGCCGGCTCGCGCGCGAGTCTCAGGGCCAGCGTCTGCCAGGACCGCATGCGACGACCTCAGCTGCCCCGGTAGGTCGAGTACGACCAGGGGCTGGCCAGCAGCGGCACGTGATAGTGCGCGCCCGGATCGGCGATGCCGAAATCCAGCGGCACCTCGTCGAGGAAAGCCGGCTCCGGCAAGGTCACGCGCCGGCTGCGGAAGTACTCCGCCACCGCGAACACCAGCCGGTAGCGGCCGACCTGCAGCGTCGCCCCTTCCAGCAAGGGCCCGTCCGCCCGTCCGTCGGCGTTCAGCGTCAGCGCCTGCAGCAGGCGCGGCTCGCCGGACTCGAGCCGGTACAGCCGCACGGCCATGCCGGCCGCCGGGCTGCCGTGCATCGTGTCGAGGACGTGAGTCGTGAGCTTGCCCATGGTCGCCATCGGTGAAAGGAAAACGGGAGATCCAAAGTGTATACACTTCGGGACACACCGCACACCGACCGATCTTCCGATCACGACCGACCGTCCGCCCGTGCCCCCTCCCATGACCGCCCGCCCATGAACGCCCGGGACCTCGACGCCAGCGCTTCCGTCACCGGACGCATCACCGCCGCCATCACGCAGGCGATCGTCGAGCGTCGGCTGATGCCGGGGACCAAGCTGGTCGAGCAGCAGCTCGCGGACATCTTCGACTGCTCGCGCACGCTGGTGCGTCAGGCGCTGAACCAGCTCAGCCGCGACCGGCTGGTGCGCCTGGAACCGGCCCGCGGCGCCTTCGTCGCGCAGCCCAGCGTCGAGGAAGCGCGGCAGGTCTTCGAGGTCCGCAAGATGCTGGAGGCCGCCATGCTCGCCGACCTCTGCCAGCGCATCACCCCCGCGCAGATCAAGCAGCTGCGCGCCCATCTGAAGCAGGAGCGCGAGGCCGTCGCCCGCACCGACGTCCCCGGCCGCACGCGGCTGCTGGCCGACTTCCACGTCGTGCTCGCCCGCATGCAGGGCAACGAGGTGCTGGCGCAGTTGCTGACCGACCTGCTCTCGCGCAGTTCCCTGATCGCGCTGATGTACCAGAGCTCCCATTCCGCCGCCGAGTCCCAGGCCGAGCACGACGCCATCGTCGACGCGCTGGAAGCCCGCGACAAGCGCGCGGCGCTGAAGCTGCTCGACGCCCACCTCGGCAACGTCGAGGCCAACCTGCGGCTCGATCCGCGCGTGCAGGACCTGAAGTCGGTCCTGCAACGATGAGACCGCCGCCCGCTCACGACATGTCCGCCCGAACGTCTTCCGACACCTCCAGGAAGTTCCTCGCATGAAGCCCGTCGTCTCCCCCGGATACCCCCGCGACCTCATCGGCTACGGCGAATTCCCGCCGCACGCGAAGTGGCCGGGCCAGGCGCGCATCGCCGTGCAGTTCGTCCTCAATTACGAGGAAGGCGGCGAGAACTCGGTGCTGCACGGCGACGCCGGCAGCGAACAGTTCCTGTCCGAGATGTTCAACCCGCCGGCCTTTCCCGCGCGCCACCTGAGCATGGAAGGCATCTACGAGTACGGCTCGCGCGCCGGCGTGTGGCGGCTGCTGCGTGAATTCGAGAAGCGAGCCCTGCCGCTGACCGTCTTCGGCGTGTCGATGGCGCTGGAGCGCCATCCGGAACTCACGAAGGCCTTCGTCGAGCTGAATCACGAGATCGCCTGCCACGGCTGGCGATGGATCCATTACCAGGGCGTCGACGAAGCGACCGAGCGCCAGCACATGGACATCGGCATGGACATCATCCAGCAGCTGACCGGCGAGCGCCCGTCGGGCTGGTACACCGGCCGCGACAGCCCCCACACGCGCCGGCTGGTCGCCGACTTCGGCGGCTTCGAGTACGACAGCGACTACTACGGCGACGACCTGCCGTTCTGGCTCAACGTGCGCAAGACCGACGGCGCGCTGACGCCGCATCTGGTCGTGCCCTACACGCTGGACTGCAACGACATGCGCTTCGCGCTGCCGCAAGGCTTCAGCCACGGCGACGAATTCTTCGAGTACCTGCGCGACACCTTCGACGTGCTCTACGCCGAGGGCGCCGAGGCGCCCAAGATGATGAGCATCGGCATGCACTGCCGGCTGCTCGGACGGCCGGGCCGCATGCGGGCGCTGCAGCGCTTCCTCGACCACGTCGAGAAACACGATCGCGTCTGGGTCGCCCGGCGCATCGACATCGCCCGCCACTGGCGCGCCACGCATCCGTTCGATGCGGACAAGGCCTTTGTCTGGGGCTGATGATGAGTACCGCTTCCCTCGCCCCCTCCCTCTCCCTCGATCAACTGAACGTCGCCGACGAAGACGCCTTCGTCGCGCTGCTGGACGGCATCTATGAACACTCGCCGTGGATCGCGCGACGCGCCTTCGCGCTGCGCTCCGCCGGCGGCTTTGCGAGCCTCGCCGCGCTGAAGCATGCGATGGCGGGCGTCGTGCGCGAGGCTGCGCTCGACGAGCAGCTCGGCCTGATCCGGGCTCACCCGGAACTCGCCGGCAAGGCGATGGTCGCGAAGTCGCTCACCGCGGAATCGACGAACGAGCAGAACAAGGCCGGCCTCACGAACTGCACACCGGACGAATTCGCCCGGCTGCAGCAGCTGAACGCCGACTACAACACGCGCTTCGGCTGGCCCTTCATCCTGGCGGTACGCGGCCCGCGTGGCGACGGTCTGTCGCGGCAGCAGATCATCGACACCTTTGCGCGGCGGCTGAACGGACACCCGGACATCGAGCGCGCCGAGTGCCTGCGCAACATCCACCGCATCGCGGAGATCCGGCTCAACGACAAGTTCGGCGTCGTGCCGACGCTCGGCAACCAGGTCTGGGACTGGGCGGAGTCGCTGGCGCGGTTCTCCGATCCCGGCTTCGCGGAGAACAGTCAGCTCACGGTGCTCTACCTGACCGAGGCGCACCGCGCCGCCGCGGCGCAACTGGCCGACTGGATGCGCGAGTGCGGTTTCGACGAGGTCGGCATCGACGCCGTCGGGAACGTCGTCGGCGTGTATCACGGCGAGGCTAATGGCCAGACTGAGGAGCCGCCGCGGCTGCTCACCGGCAGCCACTACGACACCGTCCGCAACGGCGGCAAGTACGACGGGCGGCTCGGCATCTTCGTGCCCATGGCGTGCGTGCGCGAGCTCAAGCGGCAGGGCCGCCGGCTCAAGCACGGCATCGAGGTGATCGGCTTCTCCGAGGAGGAAGGCCAGCGCTACAAGGCGACCTTCCTCGGTTCCAGCGCGCTGGTCGGACGCTTCGATCCGGCGTGGCTGGATCAGGCCGACGCGGACGGCGTCGTGTTGCGCGACCTGATGCGCGACGCGGGACTGCCCGGCACGATCGAGGCGATCCAGGCGCTCCAGCGGGATCCCGCGCGCTACCTCGGCTTCATCGAGGTCCACATCGAGCAGGGGCCGGTGCTCAACGAGCTCGACCTGCCGCTGGGCATCGTGACCTCGATCAACGGCAGCCTGCGCTACGTCGGCGAGGTCCGCGGACTCGCCTCGCACGCCGGCACGACGCCGATGAACCGTCGGCGTGACGCCGCGGCGGCGGTGGCGGAGCTGATCCTCTACGTCGAGGAACGCGCTGGCGCCGTGCCCGAGGTCGTCGGCACCGTCGGGCAGCTGCAGGTCCCCAATGGATCGATCAACGTGATTCCGGGTCGATGCCGATTCAGCCTGGACCTGCGCGCGACCACCGATGCCGCGCGCGACGCGCTCGACGCCGACGTGCGTGCGCGTCTCGCCGAAATCTGCGAGCGCCGCGGCGTCAGCTTCACGCTGGAGCGCACCGAAGCCGCCGCCGCCGCGCCCAGCGACGCAGCGTGGCAGTCGCGCTGGGAGGCCGCGGTCGAGACGCTCGGCCTGCCGGTGCACCGGATGCCTTCGGGCGCGGGCCATGACGCGATGAAGCTCCATCAGGCGATGCCGCAGGCCATGCTGTTCCAGCGCGGACTCAATCTCGGCATCAGCCACAACCCGCTCGAAGCGATCAGCAACGACGACACCGAGCTCTGCGTGCAGGCCTTCCTCGCGCTGCTCGACCGGCTCTGAACGCCGCCCGTTCTCCTGGACACGACACCCCATGACCGCTTCTTCAAAGACATCGTCCCCGGACGCGACCCAGCATTCGCTCCAGGCCTCGTACGACGCGCTGGACGCCTGGATCGACGCTCACTTCGACGAGCAGGTCCGCTACCTGCAGGCGCTGGTGCGCGTGCCCACGGACACGCCGCCGGGCAACAACGCGCCGCATGCGGCACGCACCGCGGAGCTGCTCGCCGAGATGGGCTACGTCGCCGAGCAGCACCCGGTGCCGCAGGCGCAGGTGCGCGAGTACGGCCTGGAATCGCTGACCAACCTGATCGTGCGGCGTCGCTTCGGCGCTGAAGGCGGCCCCGTGATCGCGCTGAACGCTCACGGCGACGTGGTCCCGCCTGGCGACGGCTGGAGCCACGATCCCTACGGCGGCGAGGTCGTCGACGGTCAGCTCTTCGGACGCGCGTCCGCGGTCAGCAAGAGCGACTTCTCGACCTACACCTTCGCGCTGCGCGCGGTGGAGGCGCTGGCCGCGCAGGAGGTTGCACAAGGAGGCGAACAAGGCGGCGTACCGGGCGCTGCGCTGAAGGGCGGCGTCGAGTTGCACTTCACCTACGACGAGGAATTCGGCGGCGAACTCGGTCCCGGCTGGCTGCTGCAGCAAGGGCTGACCAAGCCCGACCTGCTGCTCGCCGCCGGCTTCAGCTACCAGGTGGTCACCGCGCACAACGGCTGCCTGCAGATGGAGGTGACGGTCCACGGCAAGATGGCGCATGCCGCGATCCCCGACACCGGCATCGACGCGCTGCAGGGCGCGGTCGTGATCCTGAACGCGCTGTATGCGCGCAACCTCGCGTACCGCGAGGTCACCTCCAAGGTCGAAGGGATCAAGCATCCGTACTTGAACGTCGGCCGCATCGAGGGCGGCACCAACACCAACGTCGTGCCGGGCAAGGTCACGCTGAAGCTGGATCGCCGGATGATTCCGGAAGAGGATCCGGTCGTCGTCGAGGCGGAGATCCGCGACACCATCGCCAAGGCGGCGGCATCGTTCCCCGGCATCACCGTTGACGTGAAGCGATTGCTGCTTGCGCGCGCGCTCAAGCCGCTGCCGGGCAACCGTCCGCTCGTCGACGCATTGCAGCGGCACGGCGAGGCGGTCTTCGGCGAGCCGATCCCGACCTCGGGCACGCCGCTCTACACGGACGTGCGTCTTTACGGCGAGCACGGCATTCCCGCGGCGATCTATGGCGCCGGTCCGCGCACGGTGCTGGAGTCGCATGCCAAGCGCTCCGACGAGCGTGTCGAGCTGGAGGACCTGCGCCGGGCGACGAAGGTCGTCGCTCGCACGCTCTTCGATCTGTTGCAGTCCCGTTGAGCGCCCGCCGGCGCGGCGCGCCTAGAATCCGCCGCGTCATGCGTCTGCATTCCCCCACCGCCTTCGCCCGCTGGATGACCGTCCTGGTCTTCTGGCTGGCGGCGCTGCTGCCGGCGGCGTCGATGGCGGCGCAGGCCTTGAACGGAGATCTGGCGCCGTGGACGCAGATCTGCCGATCCAGCGTGGTGGGTCCGCGGGCGGCCGAGCTGCGAGCGGGGTTGGCGGACAGCGGTGCTGACGACCAGGACCACGCGCTGTTCCAGCACTGCGCGTTCTGCCACCTGCACCAGGATGCGGTGCCGCTGCCGCCGGTGCCTGCGGTGCTGCCGCTGCGCACCGAGCTGCGTCACGGCCTGCCGGAGCGCTTCTACAGCGCGACGGTCACGGCCCATGCCTGGCGCAGCGCGCCGGCAAGAGCCCCACCTCTGACGGTCTGAAGCCTGTCGCACCGGCCTGACGCCGGTGCTCCTTCATTTCCGTTGGAGTTCCTTTCCATGCACAGCATTTCCCGTGCGCGTCGGCTTCGAGCCGGCGCGCTGACGGTGCTTGCGTCCGCTTGCGCGGCCGCGTTCACCACCGTGTCCGCCGCCGAGGATGTCGCCAAGGACGCCGCCGTCGACACCTCCGTCCTCGCTCCTTCCCTGCCTCCCGCTCGCGCCCAGTCGCTGGGCATCGTCCGTGTCGACGGCGCCGCGCCGACCTCGCTGCCGAGCCGCATTCCCACCACGATGGAGAGCGTCACCGGCGAGGCGATCGCCCGCGACGTCAATGCCACCGATGCCGAGGACGCGCTCAAGTACCTGCCCAGCCTGCTGGTGCGCAAGCGCTACATCGGCGACTACAACCACGCCGTGCTCTCGACACGAGCCTCCGGCACCGGCAACAGCGCGCGGTCGCTGGTTTACGCGGACGGCATCCTGCTGTCCAACCTGCTCGGCAACGGCGCGACCTTCGCGCCGCGCTGGGGCCTGGTGTCGCCGGAGGAGATCGCGCGCGTGGACGTGATGTACGGGCCGTTCTCGGCGGCGTACTCGGGCAACGCGGTCGGCGCCGTCGTCGACTACCAGACGCGCATGCCAACCCGGTTCGAGGCGCACGCGCGGGTGGGCTACAGCCATCAGCCCAATGACCTGTACGGGCACAAGCACGACTACGACGCGAGGCAGGCCAGTGCGTCGATCGGCAGCGCGGAAGGGGCGTTCTCATGGTGGCTGCACGCCGGCCGCACCGACAGCGAAGGACAGCCACAGACCTTCGCGACGCGGACCTTGAGTTCATCGGCCCCTGCAGCTGGCGCGGTGCCGGTCACCGGCGCGGTCGCGGGTCTCAACCGGAGCAACCAACCGTGGCTGCTGCTGGGCAGCGGCACGCAGTACGACACGGTCCAGGATCAGGCGAAGTTGAAGCTCGCCTACGACTTCGACCCGGGCCTGCGGGCCATGTATGTCTTCGGTCTGTGGAGCAACGACTCCGACGGTCGCTCGCAGAGCTTCCTGACGGATGCCAACGGGCGGACGATCGACCATCGCACCGGCGGTGGCATCACGCAGCCCGTGAGCATCGACGGCAAGGGCTACACCTTGAGCGCAAGCGATTTCCCGCAGACGCGCGACGAGCTGGAGCACCGCATGCACGCGATCTCGCTGAAGCGCCGTGTGCGCGACGGACTCGGGTGGGAGGTATCGGGCAGCTTGTACGACTACCTCGCCGACCGCTCGCGCGCCTACGCGCCGACGACCGCCGCGCCCAACGCGGGTCGGCTCACCGATCAGGCGGGCACCGGCTGGAACACCTTGTCCGGCAAGCTCACCTGGACGCCGGACGGCAGCGATCACACGATCGACGCGGGCGTGTCGCAGGAGCGCTATCGGCTGCGCACGCGCGTTTCCGCGCTCACGGACTGGCGGGCCGGCGACGCCGGCGCGTTGACCTCGCGTTTCGACGGCGACACGCGGGTGCGCGCCGTCTTCGCCCAGGATGCCTGGGCCTTCGCGCCCGACTGGACGGCGGTGCTCGGCCTGCGCGGCGAGCACTGGCAATCGTTCGACGGCGTCACGCAGTCCACGACGAACCTGCAGAACCATCCGTCACGCGCGCAGACCGCGTGGTCGCCGAAGGCGGCGTTGTCGTACGGGTTGAGCGAGCAGTGGGTGATCAAGGCCAGCACCGGCCGCGCGGTGCGCTTCCCGACCGTCAGCGAGCTGTTCCAGGGCGGCTTCAACGCGGCGGGGCAGTTCATCAACAACGACCCGAACCTGAAGGCCGAGCGCAGCTGGACCAGCGAGCTCAGCGCCGAATGGACCGGGCAGGATCGCGACGCGCTGCGGGTGACGCTCTTCCATGAGGACAGTCGAGACGCGTTGTACTCGCAGCTGAACGTCGCGACCAATGCGAACACGGTGCAGAACATCGACCGCATCCGGACGCGCGGGGTCGAGCTCAGCGGCACCGCAGGTCTGCCTCAGCGCGTGAGCCTGACCGGCAGCGTCACCTTCGCCGATTCGATCATCCTGGCCAACGCCGGCTACGCGACGGTGCCGGGCGACACGATCGGCAAATGGCAGCCGCGCGTGCCGCGCTGGCGCGCCACGTTGCTCGCGCAATGGCAGGCCCGAGACGACCTGAGCCTGAGCCTGGGCGCGCGCTACAGCGGCAAGCAGTTCAGCACGCTGGACAACAGCGACGTCAACGGCTTCGCCTACATGGCGGCGAGCAAGTACTTCACCGTCGACGTGCGGGCGCAGTGGAAGATCGACCGACAGTGGACCCTCGCCGCCGGCATCGACAACCTCAACAACTACCAGTACTGGAACTTCCACCCGTATCCGGGAAGGACGTTCCAGGTGGAGGCGAGGTGGGATTACTGACCTGATCCCGGCGGTGGCCACAACTGGGCCACGTGCCGAACGCGGGTGATCCAGATACATGCTCCGACGCATCGATAGACGATCCGATAGTTGCGATGAAACGCAAACTCCAGGCTTCCAGGCTCGCGGGACTTCGTTCCGATACCCGGATGGGCGGCCAGCGTCCCGAAGGTCTTTCGGAACAGCCTGGAGTACCTCTCCGCGGCGAGACGATTGTTCGCGTGGATGTGCGCCAGGATCTTGGAAAGTTCTCGGAGTGCTCGTGGGGTCAGCACGTACCTCAAGTCTCACGCGGGGCTTCCGGATCCTCCGCCTCGTAAGTGTCGATGAGCAGCCGCTCAACCTCCTCCTGCGACACGAATTCGCCCCGAAGCCCTTGAAGCAAACTCTCTTCAGAGGCGCGGTAGTCAATGGTCCGCGGATTGGTGGGGTCGGCGAATTCCGGGGAATTCCGGAACAGCATCTCACGGATCATCTGGTCGACCAGATCATCCATCTTGAAATGGACTTCCGCGGCAAACGCCTCCAACTGCTGCTTGAGCTCCGGGTCGATGCGGACGGTCAAGATATTGGGGTTGGTGTCGGTCATAGGCGGACTGAAGTCGATGCGCTTTAGGACAGCGTTCATTCTGCACCTGCACTTTCCAATGAAGAGGGATGCAGGATTCTGAGAAGCAGTCGGAGCGGTCGGGATCGAGCCAGAGCCCAAAACGACTTGGACAAGTCGGTCGATCGCGAAAGACGATCACTTTGAGCCAGCCCCGGCGGCGACACGGCGTCGCGGTTCGTCCACCCCGTAGTTCCCCGCCCTGACCAAAGGCACCCCACGGACCGCGGGGCACAATCCCCGCGCACCGCCCCGCACGGCCACGAGCCGAACGGGGCGGTTTCCCGACTCCAGGAGCACATCGCATGCATACCCGCCTCTCGTTGACCGCCGCGCTGGTGGTCGGGCTCGGCACCGGCACGGCCGTCACCGCACAGACCGCCGCGGCCCCTGCCGCCGCCACGACCTCCGCGTCGTCCTCGACCTCGCAGGGCCTGAGCTACCCGGCCACCCGCAAGGTCGACCAGACCGACAACTACCACGGCACCACCGTCGCCGACCCGTACCGCTGGCTCGAGGACGACAACAGCGCCGACACCAAGGCCTGGGTCCAGGCCGAGAACGCGGTCACCGACAAGTTCCTCGCCGCGATGCCGCAGCGCCTGCCCGCGCGCAAGCTCTACACCGACCTCTACAACTTCGAGAAGTTCGGCGTTCCCTACAAGGAAGGCGGCCGCTACTTCTGGACCCGCAACAACGGCCTGCAGCAGCAGGCGGTGCTTTACACCGCCCGCAGCCTGAAGGACACGCCGCAGGTCGCGCTCGACCCCAACACCCTGTCCAAGGACGGCACCGTCGCCCTGACCGGCAGCGTCGTGTCCAAGGACGGCCGCCTGATGGCCTACGGCACCGCCGGCGCCGGCTCCGACTGGCAGACCTGGAAGGTCCGCGATCTCGACACCGGCAAGGACCTGGACGACACCATCGAATGGGTGAAGTTCTCCGGCGCGTCCTGGACGCCCGACGGCAAGGGCTTCTTCTATTCGCGCTACGACGCGCCCAAGGAAGGCGCCGCCCTCACCGGCGCCAACTACTTCCAGAAGGTCTACTACCACCGCCTGGGCACGCCGCAGTCCGCCGACACGCTGGTCGCCGAGAACCCCGCCGAGAAGGAATGGGGCTTCAACGTCGACGTCACCGACGACGGCCGCCTGGCGCTCATCAACGTGTGGAAGGGTTCCGCCCGCAAGAACGGCCTGATGCTGCTGCCGCTGGACGGCAAGGGCGGCTACGCCGGCGCCAAGCCCGTGCCGCTGACCGTCAGCTTCGACGCCGAGTACGCGCCCGTCGTGCTCGACGGCCAGCGCCTGATCGTCAAGACCGACAAGGACGCGCCGCGCGGCCGCCTGATCGCGATCGACCTCGACAAGGACTGGCGGGCCTTGGATCCCAAGACCTGGACCACGCTGGTGCCCGAGACCAAGGACGCGCTGACCGCCGCCAGCGGCGTCGGCGGCCAGCTGGTGCTGAGCTACCTGCAGGACGCCGCCACGCTGGTGCGCGTGCACGCCCCCAGCGGCAAGCACGTGCGCGACATCGCCCTGCCCGGCGTCGGCACCGCCGCCGGCTTCGGCGGCAAGTGGAACGACCCCGAGACCTTCTTCAGCTACACCAGCCTGACCACCCCGGGCGAGATCTGGCGCCTGGACGCGAAGACCGGCAAGGCCGAGCTGTTCAAGCGCACGCAGACGGCGTTCGAGGCGGACCAGTTTGAAAGCAAGCGCGTCTTCGTCACCAGCAAGGACGGCACCAAGCTGCCGATCTTCATCGCCCACCGCAAGGGCCTGAAGCTGGACGGCACCAACCCGACGCTGCTCTACGGCTACGGCGGCTTCAACGTGCCGATGACGCCGGGCTACGGCGTCACCGCCGCGACCTGGATGAAGATGGGCGGCGTCTACGTGCTGGCCGTGCTGCGCGGCGGCGGCGAGTACGGCGCCGCCTGGCACGAGGCCGGCACCAAGGGCAGGAAGCAGAACGTCTTCGACGACTTCATCGCCGCCGGCGAGTACCTCGTGGCCAACAAGTACACCCAGCCCGCGAAGCTCGCCATCAACGGCGGCTCCAACGGCGGTCTGCTGGTCGGCGCGGTCGTGAACCAGCGCCCCGACCTGTTCGGCGCCGCGGTGCCGCAGGTCGGCGTGATGGACATGCTGCGCTTCCACAAGTTCACCATCGGCTGGGCGTGGACCTCGGACTACGGCAGCTCGGAGAACGCCGCCGACTTCCAGTGGCTCAAGGCCTACTCGCCGCTGCACACGATCAAGAGCGGCGCGCGTTACCCGGCCATCCTGGTGACCACCGGCGACCACGACGACCGCGTCGTGCCGGCCCACAGCTTCAAGTACACCGCGACGCTGCAGGCCGCCGACACCGGCCCCGCGCCCAAGCTGATCCGCATCGAGACGCAGGCCGGACACGGCGCCGGCAAGCCGACCTCCAAGATCATCGAGGAGCGCGCGGACATCCTGGCCTTCATCGCGAACACGTTCGGGATGGACGTCAAGTGAGCTGAGGGCGACCCCGCCCTGCTGCGGCGCCCTGGCGCGCCGCCCCGGAGCCCGGCCGTCGACGACGCGCCGGGCTTTGCACTTTCCGGCCGGACGGCCCCGGGGCCGGCAGTCGCCGTGCAGTCGCCGTGCGGTCGGAAAAGGGCGTGAAATCCGGCCAGATGTCTGGCCGGATTTGCCCCCTGTTCTTGTCGTCTCGGAATCTCTGGCGAAAGCGATGATGCGAAGCATGACGACACGCCGAACGCCCGCCAGCCCGCAGACCACGCGCCCGCGTCCCTGCCCGCGACCCCGCCAGGCCAGGCCCTTCCCGGCGCAGTCGCTTCACGGCGACTGAGTCCTCCACGATCCTCGCGCCCAGGCCGCGGCCCTCCCCGGTCGCCCGATGGCCGGCGCGCATGCGCTTCACATTCGCCACGCCGCAGCACCACGCCCCCAGCAGTCGGGGCGTCCAGGCGGCGTCACAGCGCCCTTGCCCGGCCCTTCCACGAGGGGCCGGGCTTTTTTATGGTTGGACCTGATTGAACCGATGGGCACCGGCGTCGACTGACAACCTTTGCAGCTGTCAGTGCCCACCATGAGACCTTGCTCTCCCTCCCTGCTTACCGAATATGTCGTCATGAACGTCGATGGCGACGTCGAACACGAGCCGCACGATCGTCTGCGGGATCGACTCAAAGAGGCCGTCGCCGACGGCGACGTGGGCACGACCAAGTCCCTGCTGGAGCGGATCCACCTGCGCAGCGGATGGGGCGGCGAGATCGACGCTCCCACCCACTTCGGCATCTTGAAGGACGCGTTCGAGGCCGGCGTGCGCGCGGGTCAGGAGGAAACGAGCACCGCCTGCCTGCGGGCCATGGCCCAGGATGCCCAACTCAAGGAGGTCGCCCGACGCCGCCTTCCCGACGTCCTGTCGATAGTCGCAACGACCGCGGGCACTCCTGTCGTCGGCATCCCGCCGGAGGTCCTCGACCGTCAGATCCGTCATGTCGCACAGGCCGCGTTGGCGGGCCTGGTCCGGCCGGAGGACGTCACCTCACTGATGCGCGGCAATGATCGCTCGCCGCTGCTGCACGCCGTGCTCGCGGCGCCCGCTCGCTTCCGGGCGGTGGTCGAGGCGTATGCGAAGGCCGGCAGGGACCAGATCGTCCGAGGCGAGCCTCTCAAGGCGCTCATGCAGGCACGGGACGACGGAGAGACCGTCCTGCTGGCCGCAGCGCGCCAGGACGTCGGCGAGGCGGTGCTCACCTTCATGGATGCGGCCCACGCCACGCGACGCCGGAATGCGCTCAACGACAGGGCCTATCTCCAGTTGATCACCGAGGGCTCGGGCGACACGACCGTCATGGCCGCACTGTGCGCACCGCCATCGCTCCTCCACCTGGACCGGCCGGCGAACGCCCTGAAGGCCTACCTGGACGGGTTGCTGATGGCCCGGCTGCCGGGAGCAGAGAGCCTCGGCGATCAGGTGTTCGAACAGGTCCTGCTGGCCCCCGGCAGCGATGGCAAGCCGGCCATCGGACAGTGCGCGCCGGACCAGGCCGCCATGATCCGGTCGAAGCTCAAGGACGCCCTCGACGTGGGGTTGCTGAAATCCGCGACGGTGGAGAACATCCTGCGGCATCTGCCCGCGTCAGGCCAAGAGGCCGATGTCCCCGCCCCGGTCCCAGGCGAAGTGGACGAGTTGAGCGGGGACGACGCGGCGCGTGCGTGGGAGCTCGTCAGGAGCGCTTCTGGCTTCGAACCCGCGGTCCCTCGCCGGGATCCACGTCCGCGCGGCCGGACCGATGACTTCGCCACGCCTCAGCGTTTCTCCAAGGCGTAAGCACGCACATGGTCGCCGGGCCTGGTCCCGGTCGACCCGTGTCCGCCCGCGATGACCAGCAGGTACTGCCGCCCGTCCGCGCCCAGATAGGTCATCGGCGTGGCCTGGCCGCCGGCGGGAAGCCGGCTTTCCCACAGCACGCGACCGTCGTTGACGTCGTAGGCGCGCACGTAATCGTCCATGCTGCCCGACAGGAAGGCCACGCCGCCCGCCGTCATCAGCGGTCCGCCCAGACTGGGCACGCCGAGCCTGAACGGCACCGGCAACGGCGAGAGGTCGCGCACCGTGCCGTTGCGGTGCCGCCAGACCACCTTGCCCTCGTTCAGGTCGACACCGGCCACCGTGCCCCACGGCGGCGCCTGGCACGGGATGCCCAGCGGCGAGGTGAAGGGCTTCATCTTCGCGGCGAACGGCGCGCCGAAGTTCTCGTTGAGCGCCGGCAGCGCGCCCTTGGGCGGTCCGCCGTCCTGCACCAGCAGCGAGGTGTCGTCGCGGCGCGGCACCAGCGTGGAGGTGAAGCCCAGCACCGCCGGCGTCGTGAAGGCGATGCCGCGCACCGGATCGACGGCGATGCTGCCCCAGTTGAAGACGCCGAAGTTGCCCGGGTTGATCAGCGAGCCCTGCTCCGACGGCGGCGTGAAGCGGCCTTCGTAGCGCAGCTTGTGGAAGGCGATGCGGCACCAGAGCTGGTCGAACATCGAGACGCCCCACATGTCGCGCTCGCGCAGCTCCGGCGGGTTGAAGGAGATCGCCGACACCGGCTGCGTCGGCGCGCTGAAGTCGCCCGCCGCCGCGCCCTGCGGCGCCGGGGTTTCGGTCACCGGGAACACGGGCTTGCCGTCGCGCCGGTCCAGCACGAAGAGCTCGCCCTGCTTGGTCGGCTGCACCAGCGCGGGCACGCGCTGGCCCTTCACCGTCAGGTCCACCAGCACCGGCTGGGACGGCACGTCGTAGTCCCACAGGTCGTGATGCACCGTCTGGAAGACCCAGCGCGTGCGCCCGGTCGCCAGGTCCAGCGCCACCACCGACGACGAATGCTTTTCCACCGCCGCCGAGCGCTTGCCGCCCCACTGGTCAGGCGGCTGGTTGCCCATCGGCAGGTACACGAGTCCCAGCGCCTCGTCGACGCTGGCCACCGACCAGCTGTTGGGCGAATTGGCCGCGTAGGTCTGTCCCGCAGAGATCGGCGTCGTGGCGTCGGGATTCGCGGAATCCCAGTTCCAGACCAGCGCGCCGGTCTCGACGTCGTAGGCGCGGATGACGCCGGACTGCTCCTTCGTCGAGGCGTTGTCGAGCACCGTGCCGCCGACGATCACGAGCTTGCGCGTCACCACGACCGGCGAGGTCGAGTAGTACGCGCCCGGCTGGGCGTTCGGCATGCCGGCCATCAGGTTGATCGCGCCCTGCTGTCCGAACGAGGGACAGGTCTTGCCGGTCGCCGGATCGAGCGCGATCAACCGCGCATCGGCCGTCGGCATGAAGAGCTTGGCCGCGCAGGCCGCGGGTCGGGCGCCGGCCGCGGTCATCGCGTCCGGCGGCGGCTGGTAGGACAGGCCGCGGCAGGTCAGATGCTGCAGCGCCAGCTGTCCGCGCACCTGCGGATCGAAGCGCCAGAGTTCCCGGCCCGTCGTCGCGTCCAGCGCCAGCACGGTCTGATGCGGCGTGCAGAGGAACAGGCGCTCGCCGATCTTCAGCGGGGTGACCTCGAAGGTGGTCTCCACCGGATCGCCGGGGCGTCCGCGGACGTCGCCGGTGCGGAAGTCCCAGGCCAGCTTGAGTTCGCCGACATTGGCGGGCGTGATCTGCCCGAGCGGCGACCAGCGCTGGCCGAAGCCTGTGCGACCGTAGGCGTGCCATTCGCCGTCGGGCACCGCCGCGGCGTCGGACGCCGGCGCGCCGGGCGGACGGGCGGCACCGTTGGCCGGCATCGTGCCTGCCACGGCATGAAGATCGCGTGTCCACGATGTCAACGCGACAACAACGAAGATCCCGAGCGCCGCCGCGAGCGCCAGCGCCGGCGGGCTGCGCCAGGCGACGCGTCGGAGATCGTCCACCGGCAGATGGCGCCGCATCGTCGGCACCAGGACCAGCAGCACCGCGCCGATGACGAAGGGTACGCCCAGACGCGCCCCCAGCGGCCACCAGTCCAGGCCCACTTCCCACAGGCTCCATGCCAGCGTGGCCAGGAAGTAGAGCGCATAGCCAAACACCGCCTCGCGCAGCCGTCCCCACATCAGCGCGCCGATGACGGCCCAGGCCAGACCCGATATCGCGTAGTACCAGCTGCCGCCCATCGAGGCCAGCAGCCCGCCCGCAGCGAGCATGACGAAACCCAGGATCAGCAGCGCCGCGCCGAGGACGCGGGCCAGCCAGGGAACGGGTGCGGGGGACGGAGCAAGGACGTTGGACATCGAGTCGCCTGAAACGCCGCGCGGGCGGCCATGTCCCGGGCATGGCAAGTGGCGTTCCGGCGGACTCGGCGAACCCGTACCGTGCCGCCTCCACCCAGGGATCCATGACCCTGCCATCGATCGCGCCGTGGGCGGCTGACGTCCGGATCTCCTACGGGTTCGAACCGTCGTTCTTCGATCGCCGGCAGGACGATGACACCCGGCGCCTCCTCGCCCCGGAAGCGGGTGCGACCAGGCCCGCGCCGACGAATGCCCCCGAGCGGCCGTCAGGCTACGACGCGCCCGAGCTCGAGCGAGAGTTCCGCAGACTCAACGGCCAGTTCCTCACGAGTGTCGACGGCGCAAGAGCCCGGAAAGAGTGGACCGACGCCTTCGTGACGCTCCTCGACTTCGCGCGGACGAACCGCCTGCGCAAGGCCGAAGAGGAGCTGCTGAAACTGCAGACGTTCCGCCAGGACCATCGGGGATCGATGGTCGGCGGGGAGATCGAGCTCTATCGTCCCGACTACAAGCCTCAGCTGGAAGCGCTGGTCCGGCATCTGGGCAATGACGGCATCCGTCTGGAAGACCGTTGCGATGCGCTCGAACGGCTGGAAGGGCTGGATCTCTGCGCGGCACGTCACCGCTCGGAGATCAGGCGGGAGGCTCTGCGACTCCAGGGCCTGGGCGGCGGACTGGGCGAAGCCGTGTGGTCCGCATTCTCCGAACTGGCCCTGGGGCACCTCGCGGCACTGTTGCGCGCCGAGCCGCGACTCGCGCATCTCGACTTCACCACGCCGCACGCGCTGAACCCCTTCGCCGCCGCGGTGCGGCTCCCGGGACACGCTCGGAGGTCGGAGCAGAACGACGCCTATGTGGTCGACGTCCGCATCCACGCGGACATCGTGCAGCGCTGCGCCGGCGCTTTGGAACAGCGTCTGGGCATGACGACGATCGCGCAACACCTGGCCGACGACTGTCTCCTGGCGGTCCGCGGGACGCTGGCCCGCGAGATCGGGGGCGCCGCGCTCGACCTGTGCCACGGCCCCGGCCACTGGGCGCGGCTTGAGAAGACCGTGGAGCAACTCGCGGCCCGCTTCGGAGACCTGCATATCCTCGACGTCATCGAGCTGGACGAGGATGACCAGCCTCGGGGCCTGACCGCGGACGCGCGACTCCTGACCATCCGGATCCGGCACAACATGGCCCGGCAGCAGATCGCCCCGGCGCCGATGGACCAGTTGCTGGAGGAACGGGTCGTCGACGGGGGGCCTCGGCGCTTCAGGCTGTTCGAGGGCAAGTGGCCGTACGTCGTCGATGACGCACCCGGCATGCGCAAGCCAGCCGTGCTGCGACTTCCGACGTCGGCGGAGATCGACGACCTGATTCGTCCCGCGTCGGGGTCGCAAGGTCTGCCGGCACGCCGGTTCGACGACACCGCCCGGCGTGTGCTGACGACCTTCGCCGACGGGCTGCGGACGACGGACGCGGGTCCGGCGGTCGCCCTGCGCGCGCGGGTCGCCGCCGACCCGTCGACCGAAGGCCTGCAGACGGTCATTGAACGACAGGGATTGGACGACCGGACGTTGGCGGCGTGGCTGGACGAAGCGGCGCCGCAGTGGGGCGCCGCCGCCCTGGACGACGCGTTGCAACTACTGGTCGGCAGTCGCCGCGCCACGCCGCTGGCGACGCTCCTGTCGGCCTGGCGAGCCGAGGGTTTCGCGGACAGCTGGCGGCGATGCGTCCGGGACCAGGCGGTGCGCGACCGCACGCTCAACGCCGACACGCGGATCCAGGGACAGCACGAGGACGGCGATCTGCCGGGTCGGGGAAGGCCGTCGCCCCAGCAGCATCTGCTCGCGCGCATCGAGCAACAGCTCGGCGCCGTCGCCCCGCTGGCCGACGCGCGTGCGTGTCTGCAGGCGTTCCGGGAACGTCACCCGGCGGGCGGTGATCGCAGGAAGGCCATCGGCCTCGCCCTGCTCGAGGCGCTGGGGGCCCTTCGGCTCCTGCGCGCCGGCCCCGCGCGCTTGCTGACCGTGCCCTTGCTGGCCGAGGACGGCGGCTTCTCCGAAGCGCTGGAATCAACCTTCTATGCGGGCAGCGCCGCGCGCTTGCAGGACGAACTCACCCTGATCTCCAAGATCGCGACCGGTCTCGATCTGAGCCCCGAGGAGACCGCCACCCTGCTGCAGGTCACCAGTCGCGACCGCGTTCCCGTGCCGTCGCCGTTCGCGAGCGCCGCGCTGCTCTCAGGACGTTCCTTCCTGGTGGACGAGCTCTTCGACTGGGCGACCGAACTGTTCGATCTGAAAAGGCTGGATCCGTCGGCTGCGAAACGCCTGCTCCTGCCCGACGCGGTGGAAGCCGGGCAGGCCGTGTCCCTCGTGAACGAGGGGCCCGTGTTCCGGGCCTTGCTGCGCTACCTGGAGCGTCTGGACACGGCCTGCGCCCGGGGTGTGCTGACAGCCGCCGACCTGGCGGCGGCGGGCTCGTCCTCGGGCGCGTCCGCCGCCTTGCTGCGCTCAGCTGCGGAGCGCGGCGGCCCGAGGGCCGTGACGCTGCTCGAAGCATGGCATTCGAAGTTCCGCTGACGACCGTCGGGCGAGCATCCGTTCAAGCCAGGTCAAGTCGCCGCGAGCGCGCTCAAGCGGCTTCAAGCCGGCCTTCCACTCGCAACAGCGTCTCCAGCGCCTGGCTGCGCAGGCCGTAGAAGCGCTTGATCTCGTCGAGCTGCGCCAGCAGCTCCGCGCGGCGCGCCGGGGTCGGGTCTTGCGGGCGCTTCACGGCCAGCACCATCTTGTTCTTGCTGGTGTGCTCCAGCGCGATGAACTCGATCACCTGCGTGTCGTAGCCCATCAGCTCCAGCAGCAGCGCGCGCAGCGAATCGGTCACCATCTCCGCCTCCTGGCCGAGGTGGATGCCGTGCTGCAGCAGCGGCCGCAGCGCGGCCGGCGTCGTCATCTGCGGACGGATCTCCTTGTGGCAGCACGGCGCGCACATGATGACGCGCGCGCCGCTGCGCAGGCCGAAATGCATCGCGTAGTCGGTCGCGATGTCGCAGGCATGAAGCGCGACCATCACGTCCAGCGGCCGGTCGCCGCGCTCGCGCACGTCGCCGTGCTCGAAGCTCAGGCCTTCCAGCCCGTGCCGCGCCGCCGCGGCGTTGCCCAGCGCCACCATGTCCTGCTTGAGCTCCACGCCCTGCACCGACGGGGCCAGGCCTTGCGCGCGCAGCCAGTCGTGCATGGCGAAGGTGAGGTAACCCTTGCCGGAACCGAAGTCGGCGACCCGCACCGGCCGGTCTGCGCCCTGCGGCGCGTCCAGCCCGGCCTTGCGCACGGCGGCGCCGAAGATCTCGATGAACTTGTTGATCTGCTTCCACTTGCGCGCCATCGCCGGCACCAGCGCGGCCTGGCCCTTGAGCTCGTGCGTGACGCCGAGGTCGCGCCAGAAGGGACTGTCGGGCGACAGCTCGCGCGGCTTGGCCCGGTCGTGGCCGCCGGACGGGGCGCCGCCGCCAGCCGCGTCGGCCCCGTCGTCGGCAGCAACGGCAGCAGCGCCGCCCTTCTTCCCCACCTGCAGCAGCGGCTTGCCCTTGCGGCTGAAGCGCAGCTGGACCTCTTCGGACAGCGTGTCGAGGTGGGCCTGCTGGAAGTCGTTGCCCAGGAGCCCGTCGATCAGCGCGAGGCCTTCGTCCAGCGGATGGTTCTTGGTGACGTCCTTGGTCTTGTGCCGCCACAGGAAACTCAGCGCGCGTTCGCCGCGCAGCTCGATGTCGCGCACGGTCAGGCGCTCGATGCTGCTGTCCTCGCCCTCGTGACGACCCAGCAGCAGACGCTGGAAGCGGCGCTCCGCCAGGGCGGTGCGCAGCAGGCGCAGGAAGCGCTGGCGTTCGTCGGGCGCGGCTGGCGCGGAGGACGCAGGGGACGGCGTGAACAGGGGACTTCCGGATGACATGGGCCCGATTGTCCCGCCAATCCGCGCGCCGGCCTTTTCAGCAGGTCTTCCAGCAGGTCTTCCAGCCCCCCACCGGCCGCTCGCTCCGGCCACTCACTCCGGCCGGTCGAGCACCAGCAGCCAGTGGCCTTCGCCGACGACCTCATCGTCGCCGTTCGTCAAGGTGAAGCTGAGCCGATGGCGCGCCTCGCCCGCGCGCGGCGCGATCGTCAGGGACGACGGCGGCGCTCCGGCGCGTCGACGCAGCGCCTCGCGGTGCAGCCAGGCGAGCACCTCCGGCGGCAGGCGGGCATGGTCCGCCCACGGCGGCGGGAAATGCGCCGACATCAGTGCGCGCGCCTGCGGCGTCTGCCAGGTGCACTGACCGTCGCGTTCGCGCACCGCCATGCGGGCCGTCGGCAGGCGCGGCTCGACCGGCACGATCGTCGGCGCAGGCGCCATGAGACCCTCGATCCGCTGCAGCAGATCGCTCATGCGGACCGGCTTGACCAGGCAGTCCGCGGCGCCGGCCTCACGCAGCATCGCCACGCCCTGCGGACCGCGCGGACGGCTCAAGGTCAGCACCGGCACCCCGCTCCCGGTCAGGCGCCGCAGCAGGGCGAGCGGGCCGTCGCCGGGCAGTTCAGGCAGCTCCATGTCCATGATCACGAGGGCGGGGCCGGCGCCCAGTCCGTCGACCGCCGCCAGCGCATCGCCGGCCCGCAGCAGCTCGTACCCGCTCTCCTCCAGCACGGCCGCCAGGGGCTGCACCGCCAGCGCTTGCACGACCAGCAGACGCGGTCGGGACGCGGCGGGCCGGCGGGGCGGATCGGAAGGCGGGAGGACAGACATGCGCTTCACCATACAAGTCCCGTGCCCGCCGCTCAAGGTCGAAGCGGCGAACTCCGGGGCGATCGCCCCCGTCCCGCGGCGATCGGCGCCGCAGGCGCTGACGCACAATGGCCGGCGCCATGGACGATACCCCCGCCTCGCCCGACATCGATCCGACCGCGCCGCCCGTCGGCGAGGCGCCCGCGCCCGTTGGCGCCTCGGCGGCATCGGCCGCGCCCGCCGCTCCCGCAGCGCCGTGGGAAGGCCCGTCCCCGGATGTCGTCGCCTGGCTGCTGGTCAACTGGCACAACAAGCATCCGCTGGCCCGACGCCTGGGCATCGCCGACGTCCACACGGTCGGCGCGGTGGCCCTGCCCTTCATGGCGCAGGCGCTGCCCAAGGAACCCAGCCTCGAAGGCGGCGCCGCCGTCGATGTGGCGCCCCCGCCTCCGAAACGTCGGATGCCGTGGCAGCGCAAGACGGCGCGCACAGGTCCACGCCCGGCGTGGGTCGACGATTTCATTCCCGGACTGAAGACCGCGGCGGTCGCCGCGATGGCCCTGGACAACGGCTTCACGACCGCCCCCGACGATCTGCCGCTGCGTCGCGTCGACATCGACGAACGCGCGCTGGCCGCCGACGCGAACCAGGCTGGTGCATGGCCGATGGAATTGGTGCTGCTGAGCGCCGCTTTCGATGCGGGCCCGGCCCGTCGCCGCGTCCTCGTGGGGCGTCGCGATCAGGTGCTGGGGCAGCGCGCGCTGGATCCGGCGCGGCTGGGCGTGGCCGGCAGCATCGCGGCCCTGGCGCTGATCGCGGCGATCTGGGCCCTGTGGCCGTCGTCCAAGCCCTCCAAGGAGGCCCAGGCCGCCCTGGCGGCGGCCGAGGCGGCATCGGCGGCGTCTGCCGCGCAGGCGGCTTCCGCGGCGGCTCTGGCCGAGTTGGCGGCACGGTCTTCGCAAGCGGCCTCTGCAGCCTCCGCGGCTTCCGAGCCGGCATCCGCCGCGGCGTCCACCGAAGCGGCATCGGCGGCCATGGCGGCGGCCAGCGGTTCGGGCTCCGCGCCGGCGACCGCGGAAGGCCCTCCCGCTTCAGCGCCCGCCGGTGCGATTCCGAACATCCGCCCGAGCCTGCAGGGCGGCGCCGAACGTTCCTCTCGCGAGAAAGAACCGGCGCCAGCAACGACGCCCGCTACCTCCTCCACGGCGGCATCCGCGGGAACCACCGCTTCGACCGATGCCGCCAAGCCGGGCGCCTCCGCCGCAGGCTCGGAGACCGAACGTCGCGTGAGCGTCGACGACACGGGCCTGAGCAGCCTGATGAAACGCGACAGCGCGGCGGGCGGCAAGCTGGTGGCGCTGGTCAGTCAGCCCCACAAGAACAAGGCCGACGCCGAGGCCCTGCTGGCGCGCATGCGCGAGATGATCGGCGCGACGCTGGGCGCCAACGCCGTGACGCACGGCGAGGTCTTCCAGACCAAGGACGGCTGGCGCGCCGCCGTGTGGCCGTTCGGCAGCCGCGAGGAAGCGCAGCTGATCAACGCCACACTGCTGGCCCGCGGCGTGCGCGGGACGCGGGCGGTCGACTTCTGATCAGGAGCGATCAGGAGCGATCAGGACCGGTAGTCGGCGTTGATCGTCACGTACTCGTGGCTGAAGTCGCAGGTCCAGACGGTGGTGCTGGCCGGGCCGCGGTTCAGGCCCACGCGCACGGTGATCTCGCTCTGCTTCATGACCCGCTGGCCGTCCTCTTCCTTGTATTCGGGGCGGCGGCCGCCCTGCGTCACGACGTGGACGTCGTCCAGGTGCAGGTCGATCAGGCTCTGGTCGAGGTCGTCGATGCCGGCGTAACCCACCGCCGCCAGGATGCGACCCAGGTTGGGATCGCTGGCGAAGAACGCGGTCTTGACCAGCGGCGAGTGCGCGATCGCGTAGGCGGCCTTGCGGCACTCGGCTTCGTCCTTGCCGCCTTCCACCACGACGGAGATGAACTTGGTCGCGCCCTCGCCGTCGCGCACGATGGCCTGCGCCAGCTGCTGCGACACCGCGATCACCGCATCGCGCAGCGCGCGGCCTTCGTCGCTGGACAGCGAGGTGATGCGCTCGTGGCCGGCCTGGTGCGTCGCGATCAGCACGAAGGAGTCGTTCGTCGAGGTGTCGCCGTCGATCGTGATGCGGTTGAAGGACAGGTCCGCCGCTTCCTTGACCAGCGGCTGCAGCAGTTCCGGCGCGAGGACCGCGTCCGTGGCCACGAAGCCCAGCATGGTCGCCATGTTCGGACGGATCATGCCGGCGCCCTTGGAGACGCCGGAGATGGTCACCGTCCGGCCGCCGATCGTGACCTGCTTCGAGCAGGCCTTGGGCAGCGTGTCCGTGGTCATGATGCCGGCGGCGGCCTCGCCCCAGTTGTCGGCCTTCAACGCGGCGATCGCGGCCGGCAGGCCGGCGACGATGCGGTCCACCGGCAGCGTCTCCATGATCACGCCGGTCGAGAACGGCAGCACCTGCTTCGCGTCGAGCTGGAGCTCGGCGGCCAGCGCGTCGCAGGTCTGGCGCGCGCGCGCCAGGCCGTCCGCGCCGGTGCCGGCATTGGCGTTGCCGGTGTTGATCACGATCGCACGGATCGCGGTGCCGGCGGCGAGGTGCTCGCGGCAGACCTGGACCGGCGCCGCGCAGAAGCGGTTGGCGGTGAACACGCCGGCGACGCTGGCGCCTTCATCCAGCGCGATCACGGTCAGGTCGCGGCGGTTGGCCTTGCGCACCCCCGCCATCGTGACGCCCAGACGCACGCCGGGCACGGGCAGCAGGGATTGCGGATCGGGAGCGGTGAGGTTGACGGGCATGGCGATGAACGGCAGAGGGTGAAGAAGCCTCCGGGCAGTCGACGCGCCCGGGACGAATGGGCGCGATTGTAGGAGTCGCGCGTGACGTCGACGGCACGATGGAAAACGCCCCGCGAGCGGGGCGTTTTCTCCTCGGGTCGGGTGCGGTCAGAGGCTCTGACGGCGCCGTCCCAGCATCAGGGTCATGAGCGCCAGGCCGCCCAGGAACATCGCGTAGCTCTGCGGCTCCGGCACGGCGCTGGCCGGCATCACGTTGAAGGTGGTGGAGTAGCTGGCGGCGATGCCGTTCGTACCCGCCGCCAGCGAGCCGCCGGCGATGCCCTTGACGGTCAGCGTGTAGTCGCCGGCGATCAGCGTCGAATCCAGCCAGGCGCGCTGGTAGGTGGCGTTGCCCATCGGCACGGCGGGATCGATCGTCAGCGCGCGGCCGTTCAGCAGCACTTCGGTGAAGCTGATCTGCTGGCCCGCGCCCGTGCCGATCGTGATCAGCGAAGCGTCCACCAGGCCGGTGCCGCTGTAGTGGAAGGTCAGCGTGTCCAGGAAGCTGCCGGCCACGGTATGGATCACGTAGGGCGCACCGGTCAGGCCGCTCTGGTCGCCGGCGAGGACGGTGTCGTGCGTCTGGTTGAGATCCGACTGCGCCATCGCGCCGGTGGCGGCCGCAGCCAGCGCGACGGCAGCCACGGCGCCGCGCGCGACGCGGCGGCGGCGCACCACGACCCCCATGCCGAACAGGCCGAACGCCGCCAGCGCCAGGCTGCCCGGTTCCGGCACCTGCGTGACGTTGATGGTGCCGGAGTAGCTGGCGCTGATCGCCGTGCCCGCGGCCAGGCCCTGGCCGGCGTAGCCGCGCACGGTCAGGACCAGCGGGCCGCTGAGCAGGTAGTCGTCCATGCGACCGAACTCGAAGCCGTTCTGGAAGCTGCCCAGCGCCGTGCGGGTGAAGTTCACCGTCTGGCCGTTCACCGTGGCGCTGATGAAGTCGATGTTGAAGCGGGCCTGCTGCGCGCTGGTCGTCAGGCTGGCGTTGACCAGGCCCCAGCGATCCATGCCGGTGAAGGTGAAGGTGTCGACGAACTCGCCGGCCACCAGATGGTTGATCGTGAAGCCGGCCGTCTTCGTGTCCACGGTCGTGCCGGACTGCAGGGCGACGGACTGGGACGCGGTCACCGGCGCGGCCTGCGCGGAGAAGGCGGCGGCGGCAACCAGGGCGGCGGCGAAGAAGCGGGTCGTGAGCGTCATGGCGGTGCGGTCCGGAGACCTCGAAGACCCGCTGGGCAGGTCGATGCAGCGGACTCTATCGAGGGGGTTCCGTACGGTGTCCCCCTCGCCACGGGGGGAGAAACGCGTGCCGGCGACCGGGTTGTGAGAAAGCGCACATCGCGCCCGCGCGGCGTCGGACGGACGCCACGCCCGGGCCGTGAATCCATCACGCAAGACCTGGCCCTCCCTCGGGCGTCCGAACCGTCGATGCCCCGACGAGTCCTTTGGCCTCACGCAGAAAGCACAACGGCGCCCCGTGAGGCGCCGTCGATCTCAGGAGCAGCGACCGATCAGGCCAGCTTGCCGTGGCAGCTCTTGAACTTCTTGCCGCTGCCGCACGGGCAGGGGTCGTTGCGGCCGACGTGGCCCCACTCGGCCGGGATGGCTTCCGTCCCGCCGGCGATCGTCGCCACGTCCTGCGACACCGAACCGTCCTCGTTCGGATGCGTGTAGGTCACGTTGCCGACGTTCTCGGCGCGCTGTTCGATCGCGTCGGCGGCGGCCGTGGCCTCCTCCTGCGACTGGATGCGCACGTTGAGCAGCACCCGGGTCACTTCCAGCTTCACCGCGTCCAGCAGCTGCGAGAACAGCTCGAAGGCCTCGCGCTTGTATTCCTGCTTCGGGTTCTTCTGGGCGTAGCCGCGCAGGTGGATGCCCTGGCGCAGGTAGTCCAGCGAGGCCAGATGCTCGCGCCAGTGCTGGTCGATGCTCTGCAGCAGCACCATGCGCATGAACGGCGTGAACTGCTCCAGGCCGACGCGGTCCAGCTTGTCCTGGAAGGAGACCTCGCCCGCCTTCAGCACGGCGTCCAGCACGTCCTCGTCGGTCAGGGTCTCGCTCTTCTTGAGCATCTCGGCCAGCGGCACTTCGAGCTTCCACTCGTCGCGCAGCACGCGCTCCAGCGCGGCCAGGTCCCACTGCTCTTCCAGCGATTCCTCGGGCACGAAGCCGCGGACCACGTCCGTCAGCGTGCCCTTGCGCAGGTGGGTGATCTGCTCCAGCACTTCCTGCGCCTCGAGGATCTCGTTGCGCTGCTGGTAGATGACCTTGCGCTGGTCGTTCGAGACGTCGTCGTACTCGAGCAGCTGCTTGCGGATGTCGAAGTTGCGGGCCTCGACCTTGCGCTGCGCGCTCTCGATCGAGCGCGTGACGATGCCCGCTTCGATCGCCTCGCCTTCGGGCATCTTGAGCCGGTCCATGATCGCGCGCACGCGATCGCCGGCGAAGATGCGCATCAGCTGGTCGTCCAGCGACAGGTAGAAGCGCGACGAGCCCGGGTCGCCCTGGCGGCCCGAACGGCCGCGCAGCTGGTTGTCGATGCGGCGGCTCTCGTGACGCTCGGTCGAGATCACGCGCAGGCCGCCCGCGGCCTTCACCTGCTCGTGCAGCTTCTGCCAGTCGGCCTTCAGCGCGGCGATCTTGGCGTGCTTGTCGGACTCGGCCAGCGCCTCGTCGTTCTCGATGGCGGTGACTTCCTTCTCGATGCTGCCGCCCAGCACGATGTCGGTCCCGCGGCCGGCCATGTTGGTCGCGATCGTGATCACGCCCGGACGACCGGCCTGCGTGATGATGTCGGCCTCTCTGGCGTGCTGCTTGGCGTTCAGCACCTGGTGCGGCAGACCCGCCTTGGTCAGCAGCTCGGCGACCTTCTCGGAGTTCTCGATCGACGTCGTGCCCACCAGCACCGGCTGGCCGCGCTCATGGCAGTCGCGCACGTCCTGCGTGACGGCGTCGTACTTTTCCTTGGTCGTCTTGTAGACCAGGTCCAGCTCGTCCTTGCGCACCGTCGGGCGGTTCGGCGGGATCACCACGGTCTCCAGGCCGTAGATCTCCTGGAATTCGTAGGCCTCGGTGTCGGCCGTGCCGGTCATGCCCGACAGCTTGCCGTACATGCGGAAGTAGTTCTGGAAGGTGACCGAGGCCAGCGTCTGGTTCTCGGCCTGGATCTGCACGCCTTCCTTCGCCTCGACGGCCTGGTGCAGGCCGTCGCTCCAGCGGCGGCCGGTCATCAGGCGGCCGGTGAACTCGTCGACGATGATGACTTCGCCGTTCTGCACCACGTAGTTGGTATCGCGGTGATACACGTGGTGGGCGCGCAGCGACGCGTACAGGTGGTGCATCAGCGTGATGTTGGCCGCGTCATACAGCGACGCGCCCTCCGCCAGCAGGCCGGCCTGGCCCAGCAGGCGTTCGGCGTTCTCGTGACCGTCCTCGGTCAGGTAGATCTGGTGCGACTTCTCGTCGACGGTGAAGTCGCCCGGCTCGATCACGCCCTCGCCGGTGCGGGGATCCAGCTCGCCGACCTGGCGCTTCAACTGCGGCGAGACCGCGTTGATCGCCACGTACATCTGCGTGTGGTCCTCGGCCTGGCCGGAGATGATCAGCGGCGTGCGCGCCTCGTCGATCAGGATGGAGTCGACCTCGTCGACGATCGCGTAGGCCAGGCTGCGCTGCACGCGGTCGCGCACCTCGTAGACCATGTTGTCGCGCAGGTGGTCGAAACCGTATTCGTTGTTGGTGCCGTAGGTGACGTCGGCGCCGTAGGCGGCCTGCTTCTCGTCGCGCGGCAGGCCCGAGTAGTTGATGCCCACGGTCAGGCCGAGGAAGCGGTACAGGCGACCCATCCACTCGGCGTCGCGCCGGGCCAGGTAGTCGTTGACCGTCACGACGTGCACGCCCTTGCCGGTCAGCGCGTTCAGGTAGACCGGCAGCGTCGCCATCAGCGTCTTGCCCTCGCCGGTGCGCATTTCAGCGATCTTGCCGGCGTTCAGGACCATGCCGCCGATCAGCTGCACGTCGAAGTGGCGCATCTTCAGGACGCGCTTGCTACCCTCGCGGCAGACGGCGAAGGCCTCGGGCAGGATGTCGTCGACCGTCTCGCCCTTGGCGATGCGCTGCTTGAACTCCTCGGTCTTCGCGCGCAACTGGTCGTCGCTCAGGCCCTCGAACTGCGGTTCCAGCGCGTTGATGCGCTCGACGTCCTTGCGATAGGTCTTGAGCAGACGCTCGTTGCGACTGCCGAAAATCTGGGTCAAAAGCTTGGGCAACATGCGCTTTTTGAAGTTCTGTGGAGGGCCCGGTCGACCGGGCCTGGACGCCCGGCGGACCGCCTCGTGGGCGGCCTGATGAGGGCAGCGCCGCGCGACCGGTGCACATGAGGCCGGAGCCTCGGGTTGCAAGCGTCTGCGCGGAGAAAAACCGGCGGAGTTTAGCACCGGGCCCCTGACGGCACCGGGCGGCGGACACGGCGCCGGACCGGCGGCGGACTCCGGGTTTCCGAGCGGCAGGACTACACTGACGCCCCATGGCCACCCGCTATCTGCCTCCCCGCGCCAAGCCCGACGCGCCCGATCCGCTGGACTTCGGCCGGGCCATGTCGCAGAACGGCATGCTGGCGCGGCTGGGGAACCAGTTGGCGCTGTCGCGGCGCCATCTGGCGGCGGTGAGCGTCGCGCTGCCGGGCGCGATGAAACGCTTCGTCCAGGCCGGCACGCTCGATGAGCAGGGCTGGACGCTGGTGGCGGACAACGCCGCCATCGCCGCCAAGCTGCGGCACCTGCAGCCGACCCTGCTGCGCCTGCTGCGCGAGGAAGGCCTGCTGCTGGAAGGTGAGCTGAGGATCCGCGTCAGGCAGTCCTGAGTCGTCCGCCAGCCCCTGTCCTTCCCTCCCCTTCCCAGACCTTCCCCGACCTTCCCCGCTTCACAAGGAAAAAGAGACCGCCGAGGCGGTCTCTTGTCGTCTCCCGCAAGGCCGCGGGGGTCAGTCCTTGCGGCGCAGACGGCGCGCACCACCCAGACCGGCCAGCGCGATCACCGCCAGCGCCAGCGAGGCCGGTTCCGGCACGTCGTTCTGCTGGGCGCCTTCCACGTTCAGGATGTCGAAGGCCCACAGCGCGTTGCGCTCACGGCCGCCGGCATCGCAGAACACGCCGTTGGCGCACTTGCCGTTCAGGAAGTTGGGGTTGCCGTCGTAGGTGAAGCCGTTGGCCAGGTTGGGGCCGAGGGCGAAGTTGTCGAACTGCATGACGGCGACCGTGTAGACGCCGGCGCTCAGCGTCAGGTCCAGGCAGGTGTCCCAGCGTGCGCCGCCGGCCGGATCGGGGTTGACCGCGCCGCCGCCGCAGGTGCCGGGCGTGCTGCTGGTCGCGTCGTCGTTCTGGCCGACCAGCACGCCGCTGGCATTGAACAGCGCCAGGATCGGGTCGAAGCCGCCGGCGGCGACCACGTTGCCGTTGGCCTGCGTGCCGCCCGCGTAGCTGTAGGTGATCAGACGGACCGCCGAGGAGCCGTTCGCCGTGAAGGTGAAGGTCTGGACATCGTTGGCCTGCGCGAAGCTGCCGGTGAACGAGAAGTTGGTCGGCGCCGCGTGCGCGACGGCGGAGAGGCCCAGGGCAGCGACGGCGGCCAGGACGGCGGCGCCACGACGGAACAAGCTGTGCATGAAATTTCCCGTGAGAGCCGGTGTGAGGAGGTGACCGGCAGGTTGAACACGGGGGCGGCCAGAGCAAAGGCTATGCCACGACTGATTTCCTTTTGAAATCAGATACGTACATGCAGTTACGTGAGTAACTTCACACAAGTGTCAAGCGGGGCGACACCGCCTTTTGGGGGTGTTCGCGGGTATTCGGGCTCGAAGTCCGGAAGGCAGAAAGACCGAAGCCCCGACTCGTCGGTCGACGAATCGGGGCTTCGGAACAGGCTGTCGCCTGCGTGTTCGATGGTGCCGGCTATCGGATTCGAACTGATGACCTACCGCTTACAAGGCGGTTGCTCTACCAACTGAGCTAAGCCGGCACAAGGAAAACTGGAACGCCGCAGAAGCTGCGGCGCGGGCTGCATTCTAGACGCAGCTGGGAGCGGTCCGGAGCGAAAAAACCGACGATCACTTGATGCGCTTGAGCGCCGGGCGTCCACCCGACGGACCCGCGCCCGGATCGTCGTCCTCCGGCGGCGTCGCAGCCGCCGGTGCGACCGGCTCCGGCTTGGACTCGCCCTGCGCGGCGCCGGGAGCGCCACCAGGAGCGCCGCTGTTCGCATCGGACGCCAGCCGCAGGCCCCGCGGCGCGGTCGGCGCCGGCTGGCGCGCAGCGGCGTCTTCCGGACTCGGCGGCGGGAAGGCCATGCCCTGGCCGTTCTCGCGCGCATAAATCGCCACCACGTGATCCACCGGCACGATGATCTCGCGCGCCACGCCGCCGAACCGGGCCTTGAACTGGATCAGTTCATTGCCGAGGTCCAGGTTGCTGGTCGCGTCGAAACCGACGTTGAGCACGATCTCGTTGTTGCTCACGTACTCCATCGGCACCTGGACCGTGCGGTCCACGTGCACGGCGACGTAGGGCGTGAACCCGTTGTCCGTGCACCACTCGTGCAGGGCGCGGATCAGGTACGGCCGCGTCGAGCTGGCGGCGAGACCGCCGCCGTCCTTGCTGTCATCCATGGGGAGCCAGTGTATTACTTGCGCATCACCTTCTCGGACGGCGTCAGTGCCTCGATGTAGGCCGGACGCGAGAAGATCCGTTCCGCGTACTTCAGCAGCGGCACGGCGTTCTTCGACATGTCGATGCCGTAGTAGTCCAGGCGCCACAGCAGCGGCGCGATCGCGACGTCCAGCATCGAGAAGTCGTCGCCCAGCATGTACTTGTTCTTCAGGAAGATGGGCGCCAGCTGCGTGAGGCGGTCGCGGATCTGCGAACGGGCCTTCTCCAGCTGCTTCTCGGTCGGCTTGACCGTCTGGCCGCGGTTCTCCAGCACGTTGACGTGGGCGAACAGCTCTTTCTCGAAGTTGAACAGGAACAGGCGCACGCGGGCGCGGGCCACCGGGTCGCCGGGCATCAGCTGCGGATGCGGGAAGCGCTCGTCGATGTACTCGTTGATGATGTGCGACTCGTACAGGATGAGGTCGCGTTCGACGAGGATGGGCACCTCGTTGTACGGGTTCATCAGCGCGATGTCTTCGGGCTTGGCGAACAGGTCGACGTCACGGATCTCGAAGTCCATGCCCTTCTCGAACAGCACGAACCGGCAACGGTGCGAGTAGGGGCAAGTGGTTCCGGAATAAAGCACCATCATGGCAGTGGACTCCTGATCGAAGCCTCTCGGCTTCATCGATTTCTACAAACAACACAGTTCAACGCCGGCGCGGTCCAAAGACCGAACAGACAAACGACAACGCAGTGGGGGCCTGTTCGGCGCCCCACTGCGCTTGAGGACCCGGTCTTCGACCGGGTCATCGGTTCTTACTTGATGTCCTTCCAGAAGGAAGCATTCAAGCGCCAGGCGAACACGGTGAACCCCAGCAGGAACAGCACCACGACGATGCCGAGCCGGAAACGGGTCCCCTGCGCCGGTTCGCCCATCCATTGGAGATAGGCGACCAGGTCGGCAACGGACTCGTCGTACTGCTGCGGCGTCATCGTCCCGGGCGTCACCTGTACGAAGTCCTTGAAGACATGCGTGACCTTGGACGGGTCATGCGGGTCCTTTTCTTCCTCGAACCTGGCGGTGCGGACGCCCTGGAGCTCCCACAGCACATGCGGCATGGCCACGCTGGGGAAAGCGAGATTATTCCATCCCGTGGCCTTGGTTTCGTCGCGGTAGTATTTTCTGAGGTAGGTATAGAGGTAATCCGCCCCTGTCCCCTTGGCACCGTCGGCCCGCGAACGGGCAATGACGGTGAGGTCCGGCGGCAGCGCGCCGAACCATTCCTTGGCCTGTTTCGGGTCCAGCGAGACCTTCATGGTCTCGCCCACCTTCTCTCCGGCAAACAGCAGGTTGCCCTTGATCTGCTCGTCGGTCAGGCCGATGTCTTTCAGCCGGTTGTAGCGCATGAAGCTCGCGCTGTGGCAGTTCAGGCAGTAGTTGACGAAGATCTTGGCGCCGTGCTGCAGCGCGGCCAGATCGTTCATCTTCGACGTCGGGAAACGGTCCCACTCGATGCCGCCCTCAGACGCGAGCGCCGTCGACGTCAGGCCCGCGCCCAGGCACAGCGACGTCAGCAGCGTGGCGATGATTTTCTTCATTCGTTCGACTCCGTGACGTTGGCGGTTCAGTGCGGGTGAAACGTGACGCGATCGGGCACCGGCTTGAAGGTGCCGGCCCGGCTCCACCACGGCATCAGCAGGAAGAAGCCGAAGTAGTACAGCGTGCCGATCTGCGACACGATCGTTCCCGCATCCGACGGCGGCTTGACGCCCAGGTAGCCCAGCACGAGGAAGAGCAGCACGAAGATGCCGTAGAGATACTTGTGCCAGTCGGGGCGGTAGCGGATCGACTTGACCGGGCTGTGGTCCAGCCAGGGCAGGAAGAACAGGATGATGACCGCGCCGCCCATGACGACGACACCCCAGAACTTCGCGTCGAAGGTCAGCAGCAGCGCGATGCCGATCACCGCGCCAACCACCACGATGCCCTTGCCCAGCGCCGACAGCCCGCCGCGCAGCAGTGTGATGACCGCCGAGAGCGCGATCACGCCGCACAGCACCTGCACCATCACGTCGGTCGTGGCGCGCAGCATCGAGTAGAACGGCGTGAAGTACCAGACCGGCGCGATGTGCGGCGGCGTCTTCAGCGGGTCGGCCGGGATGAAGTTGTTGTACTCCAGGAAGTAGCCACCCAGTTCCGGCGCGAAGAAGATCACCGCCGAGAAGGCCATCAGGAAGAGGCCGACGCCGAAGATGTCGTGCACCGTGTAGTACGGGTGGAACGGGATGCCGTCCAGCGGATGTCCGTCCGCGCCCTTCTTCGCCTTGATCTCCACGCCGTCCGGGTTGTTCGATCCCACTTCGTGCAGCGCGATGATGTGCGCGACGACCAGACCCAGCAGCACCAGCGGCACCGCGATCACGTGGAAGCTGAAGAAGCGGTTCAGCGTCGCATCACCGACCACGTAGTCGCCGCGGATCAGCAGCGCCAGGTCGTTGCCCACGAAGGGCACGGCGGCGAACAGGTTCACGATCACCTGCGCGCCCCAGTAGGACATCTGGCCCCACGGCAGCAGGTAGCCCATGAAGGCCTCGGCCATCAGGCACAGGAAGATCGCGCAGCCGAAGATCCACACGAGTTCGCGCGGCTTGCGGTACGAGCCGTACAGCAGCCCGCGGAACATGTGCAGGTAGACGACGACGAAGAACGCCGACGCGCCCGTCGAGTGCATGTAGCGGATCAGCCATCCCCAGGGGACGTCCCGCATGATGTATTCGACCGACGCGAACGCGAGCGTCGAGTCCGGCTTGTAGTGCATCACCAGGAAGATCCCGGTGACGATCTGGATCACCAGCACCAGCAGCGCCAGCGAGCCGAAGATGTACCACCAGTTGAAATTCTTCGGAGCGTAGTACTCCGACATGTGCTCCTTGTAGAGCTTGGACGCGGGGAACCGGTTGTCCACCCAGGTCATCAGCTTGACGCCCAAGGGGGCTCCGGCGGGTGCTTCCTTGAATTCAGCCATGTGTTGTCTGCCTCGGTCCTGTTCCTGGGGAGTTAGGCCTTCTTGTCTTCACCGATCAACAGCCGGGTGTCGGACAGGAACGCATAAGGCGGCACCTCGAGGTTGTCGGGCGCGGGCTTGTTCTTGAAGACGCGGCCGGCCATGTCGAAGGTCGAGCCGTGGCAGGGGCACAGGAAGCCGCCGTGCCAGTTGTCCGGCAGCGAAGGCTGCGGGCCGGACTGGAACTTGTCGCTGGGCGAGCAGCCGAGGTGGCTGCAGATGCCGACGACGACCAGGTACTCCGGCTTGAGCGAGCGCCATTCGTTCTTGGCGTACTCCGGGATCGGGAAGGCCTTGCGGTCCGACTGCGGGTCGGCCAGCTCCGGATCGTTGCCTTTGAGCGCGTCGAGCTGCTCCTTGGTCCGGCGCACGATCCAGACCGGCTTGCCGCGCCATTCGACGGTCAGCTTCTGACCGGGGGCGAGACCGCCGATGTCCACCTCGACGGCGGCTCCGGCCGCCTTGGCGCGCTCGCTCGGAGCGAAGGTACTGACGAACGGGACGGCGGTGGCCACGCCGCCTACTGCTCCCGCGCAACCGGTTGCAATCAGCCAGGTGCGCTTGCCTTGGTCCACTTGTGGGTCACTCATGAGGGTCCTTACAGGGAACTTCTGATCAGGGGCAACCAAAGATTCTAGGTAAGAAAGTTCCGGTCCGCCCCTAGGCGCTCTACCGATGTGCATCGGTGCACCACGTTGACATTTGTCGTGGTGCAAACGCCGTTAGGATGCTTGCCCGGAGGCGGAGGACTACCCCGGGAAAGCGATTGGTAGTGGACGCCTTCGCACACGCGAAGCACAAGGAGCAAGCGATGGGTTTTTTGACCGAATTCCGTGAGTTCGCCGTCAAGGGCAACGTGATGGACCTCGCCGTGGGCGTGATCATCGGCGCCGCCTTCGGCAAGATCGTCGACTCGGTGGTCAAGGACCTGATCATGCCGATCGTCGGCAAGGCGGTCGGGGGCCTGGACTTCAGCAGCTACTTCGTCATGCTGTCGGACCCGCCGGCCAACTACGCCGGCCCGATGACCTACGAAGCCCTGACGAAGGCCGGCGTGCCGCTCTTCGCGTACGGCAACTTCCTGACGGTGCTGCTGAACTTCATCATCCTGGCCTTCATCATCTTCATCATGGTGAAGCAGGTGAACCGCCTGAAGCGCGACACCCCCGCCGCCCCGGCGGAGCCGGCCGCGACGCCGGAAGACATCCAGCTGCTGCGCGAGATCCGCGACGCGCTGAGGCGTGACAAAGCGTAAATCTGCGCTCAAAGCTCACCTTTTGCGCACAAGCCGGGTGAGTCCCACCCGGACGAGGGATGGCCATCGCCGATACTTGGCGTGTGGTGCGGTCACCACAATGTGCCTGATGCCCTGATGAACCGTCTGAACCCCCACGTCGACGCGGCGCTCCAGCGCGTGCGCCTCGCGGCGGAACAAGCCGCCGAGCGCGGCGCTGAAGGTCTGGGTCTCGCCGCCCTGTCCTCTGGACAGGCCAAGCGGCGGGACGCGCTGCTGTCCGCCCAATTCATTTTCCGCAAGCACCAGGCGCTGTTCTCGCAGCGCTTCGACCAGTCCATGCGCCAGCAGGCGGCCGAGGCGCCCAGCGCCGGCACCGCCTCGCCGGGCAATGCACGTGCCGCGCCCAAGGCGACGCAGTGGGACGAGCTCTCCCTGATGGACGACGACCAGGTCAACACGCTGGTCGCGACGGACCGCATCGGCCTGGCGCTGGGTCATCAGAGCGAGTGGGAGCTGCGCGAAGTCAATTCCTACATGGGCGACATCCCGGGCGTGGACGAGGACCGTCATCCGCTGCGCCCGCAGGCCATCGCCCAGGCACTGATCGAGGCCGTGAACGCCGTGACGGACGATCCGGACACGCGCCAGGTCTTGACCGACGAGCTCACCCGCGCGCTGGCGCTGGAGATGCGCGCCTGCTACGCCGACGTCGCCGGACTCTTCCGCAGCCGCGGTCTTCGCCCGCAGGATCTGCGCGTGCGCGCTGTTGCTGGCGCCACGCGGGGTCAGTCCTTGCACGGCGGCACGACCTCGGGCGTGCCGTTGCATGACAGTCGCTACGCCACCCTGCCCGGTGCCTTGCACCCGGCTGTCCACGGCAGCCGCGCCGGCGGCCTGAACAGCATGGCCGGCGGATTCCACGGCGGCAGCGGTGCCGACGGTTACGCGACCACCGGCGGCGGCCAATCCGGCGGCGGCATGGGCTGGTCGGTCGATCCGCCGCTGATGGACCTCATGCGCCGCCTGGCGATGAGCCCGGCGATGGGCATGCCCGCGACCGGCAGCGGCCAGTTGCCGGTGAACAGCCAGTGGCAGGGCTGGGACGGCGATCCCGCCGGCTATGTCGACGGCGGCCCGATCGTGCTGCCGCCCAACCTGATCCACCTGCATCGCGAGGAATTGCGGCAGGCGGCCAGCGGCTCGCTCGACCACATGGTGATCGACGTGGTCGCCGGCCTGTTCGATCAGATCCTGTCCGACGCCAAGCTGCCGCCGCTCATGGCGCAGCAGATTGCCCGGCTGCAACTGCCGGTGCTGCGCGCGGCGCTGGGCGACCGCTCCTTCTTCTCCTCGCGCCGGCATCCGGTGCGACGCCTGGTCAACCGCATCGCGACGCTGGCCGCAGCCTACGACGACTTCACCGAAGATCCCGGCAAGTCCTACCTGACGCTGGTGCGCGACCTGATCCAGGACGTCGTCAGCGGCGACTTCGACCGGATGGAGCTGTACGAGTCCAAGCTGGGCCAGCTCGAACAGTTCATCCAGGACCAGACCGCCCAGACGCTGAAGTCGCAGGGCGACTCCGCCGCGCTGCTGGAGCGCAAGGAAACCGAACTCCGCTTGCAGCGCCGCTACATGCAGCAGCTGCAGCAGGCGATGTCCAGCGTGGACATGCGCGATTTCCTGCGCGACTTCCTTACCCAGACCTGGAGCGAAGTCCTGGTGCACGCCTCGCGTCACCCGGATCTGGACGCGGCGCTGGTGGAGCGGCTGCGCAACATGGGCCGTGACCTGGTGCTGTCGGTCCAGCCCAAGACGACGCCTCAGCAGCGCCAAGGCTTCCTGGCCTCGCTGCCGGTGCTCATGCGCACGCTCAACGAAGGCCTGGACCTGGTCCGCTGGCCGGAGCCCGACCGCAAGAAGTTCTTCGCCGAGCTGTTACCCGCTCACGCGGAGTCGTTGAAGGGTCAGGCCCTCAGCCCGCTCGAATACAACCTGCTGGCCAAGCAGCTGGAGTCCGTCTTCGGCATGGCGCCGCCGCGCGAGCAGGACCTGCCCGCGGCCGGCAACGTGCCGCTGGACCTGGACCTGAGCGAGAAGCTGTCCGACGAAGAAGCCAGACGGGTCGGCTTCATCGAGGACGCGCATGTCGACTGGGACGGTCATGTCGACATCGATCTCGACCTCGGCGCCGACGAACATCAGCCGCTGCAGGCGGTCGACATCAGCATCGACGGCCTGCCCGCCGCCGAGGAAGCACCCTCGCCCCCGACCGGCGAGTTGCTGATCGACCACCTCCAGATCGGCACCGCCTACCGGATGCACCGGGACGGCGACTGGATCAAGGTGCGGCTGGCCCACATCAGCGGCACGCGCAGCTTCTTCATCTTCACCCACGGGACGAAGCATCAGGAGACGCTGACGATGACCTCGCGCATGCTGCACAAGCTGTGCGAAGGCGGCCGGCTGCGGGCGTTCGAACACGCCCATCTGCTGGAACGCGCCACCGCCCGCGCGCGGCAGCAGCTGGCCGCGCTCGGCGCGAAGCACTGAGCCGCTCGACGCGGCACCCGGCGCCGGAACGCGTTGCGCTTCCGGCGTCGGTGTCCCCACTTACAGCTTGCGCGGCTCGCGGAAATCGACCGGCAGGTCGTCGGCGGTCTTCATGCGCATCAGCACGACGTATTCGCCCTCGACCGGCTTGCCGTTCACTTCCTGCGGCTTGAAGCGCCATTGCTCCATCGAGGCGCGCCCGTAACGACGCAGCGACTCGGGCATGCCCGCCGGCATCTCGACGTTGGTCTGCACGCAGGTGCCGTCGGTGCCGACCCGGCAGATCATCTTGAGCTCACCTTCCCAGCCGGCATTCGACGCGGCGTCCTTGGGATAGGCGGCGTAGGCGATCTTCGTGGGGATGGGCACGATCCTCATGGAGCTGATGGCGACCGTCGACTTCACCTTGTCGACGTTGAGATAGAGCTCGACACCGGTGCGGAAGGTCGCTCCCTTGCCATCTTCCTGGCGCGCCGGGATCTTCGCCTTCTGCAACCGGGCGATCATCTGCTGCCAGAAGGCCGGCGTCTGCGACGCTTCGTCGATCGGCGTGACCTCCTTGGCCTGCCCGTTCTCGTCGAACAGCACGTCGAAACTGACATTCAGCGGCTGGTGGACTTCCTGCGCCGAAGCGCCACCCACCACGCCGAACTGCAGCGCACCCGCCAGCGCCAGCAACGCCAGGCGGCCCGGCCGCGTCTTCCGTCCTGCTTCCATCTCGAACTCCCCGAATTGATGTGATGCCCACGATTATGGGCAACGCCCCGACGGGAATCCACCGTGCGAACTCCCCATGAGGGGGGATGCACGAGGGCGCTTCAGCCCGACATCGTCCGCGCCATCCGGATCGCCGCCGACAGGCTCGACGGGTCCGCGCGGCCAGTCCCCGCGATGTCGAACGCGGTGCCGTGGTCGGGACTCGTGCGCACCAGCGGCAGGCCCAGCGTCACGTTCACGCCCTCCTCCACGCCGAGGTACTTCACCGGGATCAGCCCCTGGTCATGCGTCATCGCGACGACCACGTCGAACTCGCCCGGATGTTTCGGCGGCGCATGGCGCGCCCGCATGAACACCGTGTCCGGCGCGAAAGGCCCGCTGGCATCGATGCCGAGCGAGCGGGCCTGCGCGATCGCAGGCGCGATGTGCTCGATCTCCTCGCTGCCGAACAGGCCGCCTTCGCCCGCGTGCGGATTCAGGCCCGCCACCGCGATGCGCGGTGCGGCGATCCCCGCGCGACGCAGGGCGGCATCGGCGATCCGGATCGTCTGCAGCACGCGCCCGGTGGTGATCTGGTCGACCGCCTGCCGCAGCGCCACGTGGATGGTCACCAGCACGACGCGAAGTTCGTCGTTGGCCAGCATCATCCGCACGGGCGGCAGCCGGCCGTCCGCGTCGGCGCACAGGGCTTGAAGCAACTCGGTGTGACCCGGATGGTCGACACCGGCGGCATGCAGCGCTTCCTTGTGGATGGGCGCCGTCACCAGCGCACGGGAGCGCCCGGCCAATTGCTCCTGCGTCGCGGCGACGATGCAGCGTGCGGCCGCCGTCCCTGAGGCCGCGCTCACCTGACCGATCGGCTGCGCGAGCAGATCCTGCGGCAAGTCCGGCGGCTGCCACACCGGCAGGCAGTCGGGCGGGGCCGGATCGTCAGCGCGGGCCAGCACCGCCACCGGCAGTCGCACACCCATGACGTCCAGCGCGCGCCGGAAGACGCCGACGTCGCCGACGAGGCGCAGATCCGACCCGCAGTCGCTCGCCCAGGCGGCGACGGCGATCTCCGGGCCGATCCCGCAGGCGTCGCCCATCGTCAGCAGCAGCGGGCGGGAGCTTTCGACGTCGTTCTTCATGCGGGGTTCGGAATGTCGATGAATCGGTATTGCAGGCCGAGCTGCTCGGCCACCTGCCGTCCCAGCGCCTGCACGCCGTAGCGTTCGGTCGCGTGGTGGCCGGCGGCGATGAACGCCACGCCGGTCTCGGCCGCGTAGTGCGCCTGCGGCTCGGAGATCTCGCCGGTGATGAACACGTCCGCGCCGGCGGCGATGGCGGCCTCGAAGTAGCCTTGCGCGCCGCCGGTGCACCAGGCGACGCGCTTGAGCGGGCGGCCGTCGCCGGCGGCCTGGATCGTCGCGCGACCCAGGCGCTGCTCAACATGAGTGCCCAGCGCCTCCAGCGATTCGAACGCCGCCGGCAATGCGCCGATGCAGCCCAGGTCCTGTTCGCCGAAGCGGCCTTCCGCCGCCCAGCCCAGATGCTTCGCGAGCTGCGCGTTGTTGCCGAGTTCCGGATGCGCGTCCAGCGGCAGGTGATAGGCGAACAGGTTGATCTCGTTCGTCAGCAGCCGCGACAGGCGCTGCTTCATCCAGCCGGTGACGCGGCCGTCCTGGCCGCGCCAGAACAGCCCGTGATGGACCAGGATGGCGTCGGCCCCCGACTCAACGGCGGCGTCGATCAGCGCCAGACTCGCGGTGACCCCGCACACCAGTTGCCGGATCTGGTCGCGGCCCTCGACCTGAAGACCGTTCGGCCCATAATCCTTGAAGCGCGTGGGCTCCAGCGTGGCGGCGAGCAGCCGCTCCAGCTCCGTGCGATGTGCCATGACAGGATCTCTCTTGCGTCAAACCTGGCTGATTTTCTCCCAGGCCACCACGGTGGCGCTGGCCGGCTACTTCGTCGTGGCCACGCTCAAGCCCGAATGGCTGCACGAGGCTCCCAAGGTCGTGCCCACGCTGCCCGCCGCGGCCGGGGCCCCGCCGCGAGCGTCGGTGCAGTTCAGCTTCGCGGCGGCGGCCCAGGCGGCGTCGCCGGCGGTGGTCGCGGTGCTGGCCAACAAGCCCGCGCCCAGTCAGCGCGAGATCGACGCCGACCCCTGGCTGCGCTTCCACTTCGGCAAGCGGCCCCAGCAGCAGCGGCCGCAGACCGGGCTGGGGTCGGGCGTGATCGTCTCGCCCGAAGGCTACGTGCTGACCAACAACCATGTCGTCGCGGGTGCGACCGAGATCCGCGTGCAGCTGGCCGACGGCCGCGACACGCCGGCGCGCCTGGTCGGCACCGATCCCGAGACCGACCTGGCCGTCCTGCGCATCACCTTGCCGCCGCCGCTGCCGGTGATCCATCCGGGCAAGGCCGGCGAGCTGCAGGTCGGCGACGTCGTGCTGGCGATCGGCAATCCGTTCAACGTCGGCCAGACGGTGACCTCCGGCATCATCAGCGCGCTGGGTCGCACCCAGCTCGGCCTGAGCACCTTCGAGAACTTCATCCAGACCGATGCCGCCATCAACCCCGGCAACTCCGGCGGCGCGCTGGTCGACGTGCAGGGACGGCTGGTCGGCATCAACACGGCGATCTACTCGCGCACCGGCGGCGGCAGCCTGGGCATCGGCTTCGCGATTCCGGTGGACTCCGCGTACCAGGTGCTGGAAGCGCTGGTGAAGGACGGCAAGGTCTCGCGCGGCTGGCTGGGCGTGATCACCGGCGACGTCAACGCCGAGGTCGTCGACACGCTGAAGCTGTCCGTCGATCACGGCGTGCTGGTCAAGGAAGTCTTCAAGGCGAGCCCGGCCGCCAAGGCCGGGCTGGAGGCCGGCGACGTCGTCGTCGAGGTGGCGGGGCAGCCGGTGCGATCGCCGCGCGAGCTGGTCAACGTCGTCGCGGCGCTGAAGCCCGACAGCCAGACCCTGATCGCCGTACAGCGCGGCAAGGACACGCTGAAGCTGCCGCTGCAGGTCGGCTTGCGGCAGCCGCAGACCACCGACGATGCCGTGCCGGAATGAGCCATGGATGACGACCAACTGCTGCGCTACTCGCGCCACATCCTGCTGGACGACATCGGCGTCGAGGGCCAGCAGCGCCTGCTGGATGCGCACGCGCTGGTGATCGGCGCGGGCGGGCTGGGGTCGCCGGCGGCGCTGTTCCTGGGCACGGCCGGCGTCGGCCGCATCACGCTGGTGGACCACGACCGCGTCGACGTGACGAATCTGCAGCGCCAGATCGCCCACAGCCTGGCGCGCGTGGACCAGCCCAAGGCCGAATCGGCGGCCGCCGGCATCGCGGCGATCAATCCGGAACCGCGCGTCCGTGCCGTCACCGTGCGCGCCGATGCGGCCCTTCTCGACGAACTCGTGCCGCAGGCCGACGTCGTGCTGGACTGCACCGACAACTTCCCGACGCGCCACCTCGTCAACGCCGCCTGCGTGAAGCACGGCAAGCCGCTGGTCTCGGGCGCCGCGCTGGGCTTCGACGCGCAACTGAGCGTCTACGACAGCCGCGACCGCGCCTTCCCCTGCTACGCGTGCCTGTTCCCGGAAGACCAGCCGCCCGAGGAGCAGCGCTGCGCGGTGATGGGCGTGTTCGCGCCCCTGGTCGGGATCATCGGCAGCATGCAGGCCGCGGAGGCCCTGAAGCTGCTGACGGGCATGGGCTCGACCTTGCCCGGTCGGCTACTGATGCTCGACGCGCGGCGCATGGAATGGACCGACCTCAAGGTGGCCCGCGATCCGCGCTGCCCGTGCTGCGGCACGACCTGACCCCGCGCAACAAACCGACGCCTGCGGCCGTGTCCGGCGCTGGCGAACGAACAGAAATTAAGTGGCAACGCCCGTAAGCTTTCGGGCCATCGAATCATGATCAGAAGCGACAAACTCACCGCCCGCAACTTCCCCTCGGCGCAGGAGGAAGCCCAGCAGCAGGCCGCCTTCGACGCGGCCTTCGACGCCAATCCGCCCGCGGCCTACCAGCTCGCGTTCACCGACACGGACTTCCTGGTGCGGCCCGAACTGCGCCCGGTGCGCATGCAGCTTGAGCTGCTGAAACCCGAGCTGATCCAGCAGGAGCTGAACATCCAGTCGACGGTGGTGATCTTCGGCAGCGCGCGCATCGCGGACCGCGAAGCGGCGCAAGCGGCCGTCGACGCGGCCCGCGCCGCCAAGGACGAGGCGGCGGTGCAGCGCGCCGAGCGCCGCCTGGTGATGAGCGGCTACTACGAGGAGGCGCGCAAGTTCGCCCGTCTGGTCACCGAGACGACCAAGGACTTCGCGCATCCGCTGTACGTCGTCACCGGCGGCGGTCCCGGCATCATGGAGGCGGGCAATCGTGGCGCGCATGAGGCCGGCGGCCGCAGCATCGGCCTGAACATCGTGCTGCCGCACGAGCAGCGCCCCAACCAGTACATCACGCCGGAGCTCTGCTTCCGCTTCCACTACTTCGGGCTGCGCAAGATGCACTTCCTGATGCGGTCGGTGGCGCTGGCGGCTTTCCCCGGCGGCTACGGGACGCTGGACGAACTCTTCGAGACGCTGACGCTGATCCAGACCGGCAAATGCCGCCGGCGTCCGATCCTTCTTTTCGGACGCGACTTCTGGTCGCGCCTGATCGATTTCGAGCTGCTGATCGACACCGGCATGATCAGCCCGGGCGACGAGCAGCTTTTCCACTACGTCGAGACCGCCGACGAGGCCTGGGCCTTGCTGATGAAGGAATACGACATCGGCGGCGCCACCAACGGATCGAACGGCGCGAACGGTTCGAACGGCAACAACAGCCATCCCGGGACCGCCGCGGTCCCGGCCGACGGCACCTGATCCGGCCCTCCGGGGCCTTCCAGCAAGCAAGAGAGGTTGGACCATGACCGCAGCACGACACGTGAGCCTGATCGGCGCTCCCACCGACGTGGGGGCCGGCGCCCGGGGCGCCAGCATGGGACCGGAGGCCCTGCGGGTCGCCGGACTGGCGGAGGCGCTGCGGGCGCACGGCGTCGAGGTCAAGGACTGCGGCAACCTCGTGGGTCCCTCCAATCCCTGGTTGCCGCCGACCGAAGGCTACCGCCACCTCGACGAGGTGACGGCCTGGAACCAGGCCGTGCATGACGCGGTCTATGCGGAACTCAACAGCGGGCGCATGTCCGTGCTGCTCGGCGGCGACCACTGCCTGGGACTGGGATCGATCGCCGCAGTGGCCCACCACTGCCGCGACACCGGCAAGAAGCTGCGCGTGCTGTGGCTGGATGCGCATGCCGACTTCAACACCAGCAAGCTCACGCCCAGCGGCAACATCCACGGCATGCCGGTCGCCTGCCTGTGCGGCTACGGTCCGCAGGAACTGATCGAGATCGGCGGCAAGGTGCCGGCGATCGATCCGAAGTGGATCCGCCAGATCGGCATCCGCAGCGTCGACGAAGGCGAGAAGCGCTTCGTCCACGAGGTCGGACTCGAAGTGTTCGACATGCGCTACATCGACGAGATGGGCATGCGTCACACGATGGAGCTGGCGCTGGCCACCATGGACGCCAACACCCACCTGCATGTGAGCTTCGACGTGGACTTCCTCGATCCGGACGTCGCGCCTGGCGTCGGCACCACGATTCCCGGCGGTCCCACCTACCGCGAAGCGCAGCTGTGCATGGAGATGATCGCGGACACGGGCCGGCTGGGCTCGCTGGACATCATGGAACTCAACCCGGCGCTCGACGTCCGCAACAAGACGGCGCTGGTGGCGGTGGATCTGGTGGAGTCGCTGTTCGGCAAGTCCACGCTGATGCGCAAGTGACGCGCGGATGACGGGGAGCTGCGTCGAGTGAGACTTCCGTCACACCCGAGTCCTTGGATCACTTTCCGACAGCGATGGTTGCGATACCAAGCAGAATGAGGAGGACTCCTCCCCAGTTCGGGGGAACTCTCTAGGTCGATGCCCACGATCCGTGAAGTGGCTCACGGAGCGAAACTGACAAAATCGTGTCCAATTGATACCCAGGGACGGCACAGAGGCCCGACATCGGAGCGCATCGCGCCGAGGTCACAGCAGCCCGCCGACACCTGCGATGCTTGAAAAGAACTCCACCATGTTGTCTCGTCAGTTGTCATCAGTTCTCTCGCGAACCGTGGCCATCGCCGTGGCCATCGTGGGTTCCATCGACCCCAGCCACGCAGCCACACCGTCGACCGGTTCAAGCACCTTCCAGGTCGGCGCCACCATCCTGGTCGCCTGCAACGTCACCGGCAGCACGCTGACCTTCGGCGGCTCCATCGATCCGCTGCAGACACCCGGACCGGTGGATGCGTCGACCGCGCTCAACGTCACCTGCACGAAGACCACGCCCTACAGCGTCGCGCTGAGCGCTGGCGCCAACGCGGGCAATGCCTCGGCCTTCGGATCGCGCGTGATGAAGAGCGGCAACAACAGCCTGCCGTACCAGCTCTACCTCGACGCCGGCCGCACCCAGGTCTGGGGCGACGGCAACGGCAGCGGCGTGTATGGGGGCACCGGCACCGGCAGCCAGCAGCAGTTGACCGTCTACGGCCGCCTGCCGTCGCTGAACGGCATCGTGCCCGGCAACTACTCCGACACGGTCACGCTGACCATCACCTACTGAGCCGCGGCTTCGCGCCGCGCTCCCCTTCGAAGCCGGGCACGTCCCGGCTTTTTCACGCCTGTCCTGCTCGGGATCGGCTCGGTGACGGCTCAGTCCCGGCGCAGTCCCGTTCCGCCTTGACTCAGTCCCGGCTGAGTTCGGCAAGCCTGACCAGCGTGTGCAGCACCCGATTGGCTGGCGTGGGCACGCCCAGCGCCTCGCCGCGACGCACGAGGATACCGTTGAGGTGGTCGATCTCCGTGCGCTTGCCGCGGCTCATGTCCTGCGCGGTCGACGAGAACTGGCCCGGCATCGTTTCGGCGATCTTGCGCACCGCCTCACGGACGTCTCCGACCAGGGTGACGCCGTCCGCCGAGGCGACCGCGAGACCCTCGTCGACCAGCTGGTCCATGACCGTCCAGACGCCCTCCCCCTTCACCAGCTCGCCGTAGGGCTGCTGCGACAGCGCGGACAGCGCGTTGTAGGCGCAATTGATCAGCAGCTTGGACCAGAGCGCGCCCCGCACGTTGTCCGACACCTCGGTGGGCACGCCCGCCGTGATCAACGCTTGAGCGAGGCGCTGCGCGCCTGCCGCCGGCTCGATGACCAGCTCGCCGCGTCCGTGGTGCTTCACGTGTCCGGGGCCGGCCATTTCCGTCGCGACGTAGACCACCGCAGCCGAAACCGGTTGCGGCACCGTCTCGCGCAGCCGCTCGGCGTTGTCGACGCCGTTCTGCATCGACAGCAGCAGCGTCTCCGCGCCGATGTACGGCGCCAGGTCCTGGGCGGCCGACACCGTGTCGGTCGACTTCACGCAGAACAGCACCACCTGTGCACCGCGCGCGGCGGAAGGCTCGGTGTCCGCGCGCAGGCGGACCTGTTCGTCGAACATCCGCGTCTCCATGCGCAGGCCGCGGTCGCGGATCGCTTCCACGTGGCTGGGACGGCCGATCAGCGTGACGTCGTGGCCGGCGCGGGCCAGCATGCCGCCGAAGAAGCAGCCCACCGCGCCGGCGCCCATCACGGCCACCTGAAGCGGCGTCTGCGGGGCGGAGGTGTCATCGATGCGGGTCATGGCGTCATCCTTGCAAGGAGGGGTTCGGGAAGCGGTGCGCCGACGATCCAGCCTTCCAGCGGGTCCATGCCGGCGGGCAAGCCGTAGTCCGGACGTGCATCGGCCCAGGCCGCCTGCATCAGGCACAGCACGGCGTCGAGCTTGTCGCCGCTGCCGTCGTCGGCCAGCTCGTCCCGCTGCGCGTGACTGAGCTTCAGGCGCAGGCCCAGACGGCTTCGTCCCTGTTCGAGCGCCTCGATCAGGTCCTTGCGGGCGATCAGGCGATCCGGCGTCTGCTTGGCGCGATCGTCGCTCTTGTAGCTCCGTGTGCCGATCAACTCGCGGGCCAGCAGGCCGGGATAGGCCTCCAGCGCCACCCGCGTGGCGTCTCCGTCATGGAGCCCCGGCAGATGCACACCCGCCGCCACCAGACGCGGCACGCCGGCATGCAGCATGTAGGCGACGGGCGGATTGACCCATTTCATGCTCGGCGACGAGCCGGCGGGCCCGTCGCAGGCGCGATGCGCGAATTTGCCGCCGACCGGGCGCGCGTCGCAGAACGCGGCGAAGGTGTCCCGGATCTCGGCACGGGAGAGGCTCGCATAGTGCGCGATCAACGGCGCCCACTCGGACGGCCAGGCCAGGGTCTCGACCAGCTCGCGCGGCAGCCCGAACGGCAGGTCGAAGCCGCCCAGCCACGGTCCCGGCTCCGCGAGCCACGACCCGAAATCGTCCAGAGACCCGATCGCCACCTGCCGCTCCAGCTTCAGGACGCTCCCTTGCCGACGCCCGAACGCCAACCGGATCGGCTTGCGGGTCGTCGGCGCGCTGGTGAAGTCGACGCCCACCAGCGCCCGGTCCACCTGGGGCGCCACCGGGACCGCCACGGCGTCCGTGGCCGCTCCCGATGCCCGGCGCGACGGCGGTTCGACGGGGCGACCGGACGGGCGTGGCGCTTTCGAGACTTTTGACATGCCTGCGACTGTATCCATCGTCCACTGGGGCGTGCCGCCATTGACGTGCGCTATGCGGCGGCGAATGCTGCGGCATCGAGGTCGACGACATTCACGGAGGAGAGTCCGCCTTGTTCCAACGCGAGCTGGCGCGAGCCCTGCATCTGAGCCGCCGCGGCGCGTACCGCGACGCGACCGATGCCTTGGAGCTGTCCCTGGTGGCGGCCGACACGGCGCGGGACCGCGCGCGGGCGCTGATCCTCATCGCCCACAACCTGCCGCGGCAAGGCGATCTGCAGGGCGCGCTGCGACGCGCGAGCGAAGCCGCTGCGCTGGTCCGGCTGATCGACGGCCCCGACCAGGACCTCTGGACCGCCGAGGCGCTCACCGAGCTCTGCTACGTCTACGCGCAGTTCCAGATGGGCCGGGACGCCATGCAGGCCGGCTGGCAGGCGCTGGCGGCCGCGCGGCGCGCCGAGGATGCCGCGCGCGAAGCCTGGGCGTTGAACCGGCTGGCGGTCGCCTTCGCGGTCTCCGATCAGGTCGAACAGGCCTGCCAGCACACCCTGCAGGCGCTGGAGATCGTCCAGCAGCAGGCTTCGGGCGAGCGCGAGCTGCTGCTTTCGTGCCTGAACAACCTTGCCCACTTCTGGCTGCAGGCGCATGCGGAGGCGATCCGGGACGAGGACCGGACCGCGGCCGCCGAGGCGCTCGCGCAAGCCGAGCCCTACGCGGTGCGGGCGGCCACGCTGGTGCGGGAGGAAGGCAATCCCTTCCTGGTCGTCGTGTCGCTGTCCAACCTGGTCGAGTTGCAGCTCGGCACCGGCGCGATCGACGAGGCGCTCCAGATCGCCGATGAATACGAGCGCCTGGCGCAACGGCACGGCTACGCGGGCATGGTGTTGCAGGCGCGCGCGCAGCGGGCGCTGCTGCAGCTCAAGCGCGACGACGCCGCGGGCGCCCAGGACGCGCTGCCGGCGCTCGAAACGCTCCAGGACCTGGTGGGCCAGCAGTCGCCGCAATCGCTGCCCGCGCGGCTGCGGCGGCAGCTCACGCTGGCGATCTATCGCGGCTACAAGCTCCGCGGCGACGCGGTACGCGCCCTGTCCGCCCACGAGCAGTTGACCGCGCTGGAGCGCCAGTCGGCGCGCAACGCGATGGCCTTGCAGACCGAGGCGATGCTGATCCGTCAGGAGTTCCAGCAGGCGCAGGCGCGCGCCGAGCACGCGATGCAGGACCTGCGGCGCGAGCGCGAACGCGCGGACCTCGCCGAACAGGAACAGCAGCGGCTGCGCCGTCAGGCCGCGGAACTCGGCCGCATGGCGCATGAGGACGCGCTGACGGGCCTCAACAATCGCCGGCACGCCGAATTCGCGCTGCCGCTGCTGCTCGAAAGAGCCAGGCAGGAGGACAAGCCGATCTCGCTGGGGCTGCTCGACATCGACCACTTCAAGCACGTCAACGACGCCTTCGGACACGGCGTCGGCGACCAGGCGCTGCAGAAGGTCGCGCAGGTGCTGCGGCGTCAGCTGCGCAGCGCGGACCTGCTGGCGCGCGTCGGCGGCGAGGAATTCATGCTGGTGTTCGTGGGGGTGCCGCCGGAGCGGGCCCAGGACATCTGCGAACGCCTGCGCGCCGCGATCGCCAGCCACGGCTGGGGAGAACTCGTGGAGGGGTTGCAGGTCACCGTCTCCATCGGCCTGGCCGCGGGCGAACCGCCCGCCAAGCCGGCGCTGCTGGTCGAAACCGCCGACCAGGCGCTCTACGCGGCCAAGCACGCGGGCCGCAACCGCGTGCAGTTCATGAGCTGCTGAGCCGGTTCAGCCCGGCGCCCGCACCGGCCCGGCTCGGGCCAGCCCAGTTCAACTCGGCAGGGTTCAGCTCAACTTGAAGACGGCCACCGACTGGGCCAGCGCGTCGGCCTGATGCTGCAGGCTCTGCGCGGCGGCGGCGGACTCCTCGACGAGCGCCGCGTTCTGCTGCGTCATCTGGTCCAGCTGCGAGATCGCCGAGCCGATCTGGTTGATGCCGCCGCTCTGCTCGGCGGTTGCATGGCTGATCTCCGCCACGATGCGCGACACGCGCGAGATCGAGTCGGAGATCTCGTTGATCGTCTGGCCGGCGCGTTCCACGAGCGCGGCGCCGCTGGAGACGCTTTCTCCGCTGGCGGTGATCAGCTGCTTGATCTCCTTGGCGGCCTCGGCGCTGCGCTGCGCCAGCGAGCGCACCTCGCTCGCCACGACGGCGAAACCGCGGCCCTGCTCGCCCGCCCGTGCCGCTTCCACCGCCGCGTTCAACGCCAGGATGTTGGTCTGGAACGCAATCCCGTCAATGGTGCCGATGATGTCGCCGATGCGCGCCGACGAGGTGCTGATCTTCCCCATCGTCTGCACGACCTCGCCCACCACGCTGACGCCGCGCACGGCGACTTCGGCGGCCTGCTCGGCCAGCGACTTCGCCTCGCCGGCGGACGCCGCGTTGTGCTGCACGCTGGACGTGAGCTGCCCCATCGCCGACGCGGTAGCCTGCAGGTTGGACGCGGCCTGTTCGGTGCGCTGGCTCAGGTCGTGCGCACCGGCGGCGACCTCGCGCGACGCCGTGGCGATGCTGTCGGTGGCGTTGCGCACGCCGCTGACGACCTCGCGGATCGACGCCTGCATGCCCTGCACGCCGCGCGCCATCGCAGCGGTCTCATCCGAGCCCTCGGCCTCGACCGGCTGGCTCAGGTCCTTGCGCGCGATGCGTTCGGTCGTGCTCACGGCCTGCGCCAGCGGCGCCAGGATGGAGCGGATGTTCAGCACCGTCAGCAGCGCGATCAGCGCCACGCCGACGGCCATCACCACGCCGAGCACGCCGCGCACGCTCAGTTCGCGCGTGCCGAGCCGTTGCACCTCGTCCTGGCCGTGCTGCAGGATCGCCGTCGTCATCTCGCCGACGCCGCTGTCCATCGCCTGCACGGGCGCCTTGATCGCGTCGGTCGAACGGTTCGCCTCGGCCGCGTCGACGAAGTCGGCGTTCAGGATGCGCTTGGCGATGTCGTCCACGCCGGCCTTGTAGGCTTCCAGCGACTGCTTGAGCTTGGGCGGCAGGCTGCGGATCTCCGGGCTGGTCTCCAGCGCCGACAGCGTGTCGAGCGAGCGGATCACGCCGGCGTAGGTCTTCTGCCAGTCGGCCTGGGCCTGCTTGACGGTGCCGTCGTCGCCGATGTTGATGAGCATGTCCTTCTCGAAGCGGCGCAGGTTGCCGATGCCCGCACGGACTTCGGAGAGCTGCGTCAATGCGCTCACGTCCTGCGCGACGTACTGCTGGAAGTCGGACCGGGAGCTGCCCATGGCCCAGAGGCCGGCGCCGCCGATGAGCAGGAGGGCAAGGACGGACAGGAGACCCAGACCCAGCAGGCGGGTCCGGATCGTGTAGTGGCGCAGCGACTGCATGTTTTCCCAACGAGATGGATCGATGGGGAAAGCCTAGCAGTCACCGTGCCAGCGCCTGAGGACTGTGCACTCTATACGCCGTCAACCGTGGAGTCCTCCCGAACGGATGTCACGAACGGCACTTCAACCGAGCTTGAACACCGCCACCGACTGCGACAGCGCATCGGCCTGATGCTGCAGGCTCTGCGCCGCGGCGGCGGATTCTTCGACGAGCGCCGCGTTCTGCTGCGTCATCTGGTCCAGCTGCGAGATCGCCGATCCGATCTGGTTGATGCCGCCGCTCTGCTCGGTGGTGGCGTGGCTGATCTCGGCCACGATGCGCGAGACGCGGGTGATCGAATCGGAGATCTCGTTCATCGTCTGTCCGGCGCGCTCGACGAGGGCGGCGCCGCTGGAGACGCTTTCGCCGCTGGCGGTGATCAGCTGCTTGATCTCCTTGGCGGCCTCCGCGCTGCGTTGGGCGAGCGTGCGGACTTCTCCGGCGACGACGGCGAAGCCGCGGCCCTGCTCGCCGGCGCGGGCGGCCTCGACGGCCGCGTTCAACGCGAGGATGTTGGTCTGGAAGGCGATCCCGTCGATGGTGCCGATGATGTCGCCAATGCGCGCGGAGGACGCGCTGATCTTCCCCATGGTCTGAACGACTTCCCCGACCACGTTGACGCCGCGCCCGGCGGCTCCCGCCGCCTCTTCCGCCAGCGCGTTGGCCTGCCGCGCCGAATCCGCGTTGTGCTGCACGCTCGCGGTGAGCTGCTCCATCGCGGACGCCGTCTCTTCGAGGTTGGACGCGGCCTGCTCCGTGCGATAGCTCAGGTCGTGCGCCCCGGCCGCGACCTCGCGCGAGGCCGTCGCGATGCTGTCGGTGGCGCTGCGCACGCCGCTCACCACCTCGCGGATCGAGGTCTGCATCCCCTGCACGCCGCGCATCATCGCGGCGGTCTCGTCGGTGCCGAGCACGTCGACGCGTTCGCTCAGATCCTGGCGCGCGATGCGCTCGGTCGTGCTGACCGCCTGCGCCAGCGGCGTCAGGATCGAGCCGATGTTGAAGAAGGTGAAGAGCCCGATCACCACCACGCCCAGCAGCATCACGCCGCCCAGCGCCGTCCGGGTCCGGATCTCCTGGGCGTCGATGCGCTGCACCTCCTGGTTGCCGCGTTCCATGATCGCCTTCGTCATGTCGCCGAGCTGCTTGTCCATCTCCCGGACCGGGCCCTTGATCGGCTCCGTCTGCCGGTTGGCCTCGGCGGAATCGACGAACTCCTGCTTGAGGATGCGCGCCACGATGCCGTCGAGCCCGCTGCGGTAGCTGCCCAGCGAGGCCTTCATCGCCGGCGGCATGGACTTGATCTCCGGCAGGATGTCGAGCTGCCCGATCGCGTCCAGACTCCGGTTGACGCCCTCGAAGGCCTTGCGCCATTCGTCCTGGTAGCGCCTCACGGCGGCGTCGTCGCCGATGTTGATCAGCATGTCCTTCTCATAGCGCCGCAGGTTACCCACGCCGGCGCGGATCTCGGAGAGCTGCACCAGCGATTCGACGTCCTGCTTCACGTAGTGCTCGAAGTCCTGCTTGGTGCGGGCCATCGCCCACAGGCCGTCGCCGCCTATCAGCAGCAGCGCGAACACCGACAACAGGCCGAGCGCCATGAGGCGCGTCCGGATCGTGAAGTTACGCATGGACCACATGGCATTCCCAACTGTGTAGAAGGAGTGGGAAAAGCCTAGCAGCCGGCATGCCTGCGGGACATCCTGCGGAAACGGGGGTGGGCCGGGGAAGTGGGGAGCCGGAAAAGCGGTGATGGGCAGGGTCGTGACGAGCGCGACTCAGCGCCAGAGCGCGTTCATGGTGTCGACGAAGCGCTCGCGCCGGCCGGGATCGTCGATGGCGCGCCGCTGTCCGGCGACGTAGACCTCGCGCCAGGTCGGCCCCTGGCTGGCGAAGACCAGACCATCGAGCAGCGCGGCGTCCGGCAGCCCGGCCAGGCCGCTGGACGTCGTGTCCAGCACCAGGAAGTCCGCGCGCGCGCCGATCCGCAGGCCCCAGACGTCCAGGCCTGCCGCCCGCGAGCTGCCCGCGACGCAGGCGTCGAACAGGCGCGCCGCCGTCGACGGCTGCCGGCCCGGCCGCGCCGCGACGTTGCGCCGCTGCTGGCCCAGGCGCTGGCCGTATTCCAGCCAACGCAGCTCCTCGACCCAGCCACGCGTGACCTGGCTGTCCGAGCCCACCGTCAGCGGCACGTCCGCGTCCAGCCAACCGGGCAGGTCGGCCAGCCCGTCACCGAGGTTGCCCTCGGTGCCCGGGCAGATCACAACGCCCGCACCGCTCGCGGCGATGCGCGCGATCTCGTCCCGCGTGCTGTGCGTGGCGTGCACCAGGTGCCAGCGCGGATCCAGCCCGTAGTCGGCCAGCAGGTCGATCGGCCGCTTCCCGGTGGCCGCGAGGCAGTCGTCGACTTCCTGCTGCTGCTCGGCGACATGCACGTGGATGGGGATGTCCGCGTCGCCGACGAGCGCCTGCAGCGCCCGCACGTCCTCGGCGTGCGCCGCACGCAACGAGTGCACCGCGACGCCGGCGCGCACCAGCGGCAGGCCCGCCGCGTTGATGCGTTCGCAGGCGCGCCAGACCCAGCCGGCATCGGTGCGGAAGCGCCGCTGCGTGTCCCGCAGGCCCTTCTGCGCGAAACCCGCATGCGCGTACAGCACCGGCAGCAGCGTGAGGCCGATGCCGGTTTCCTGCGCCGCCTCGGCCAGGGCCATCGCCATCGCGAGCTCGTCCCCGTAGGGCGAGCCGTCCTCGCGGTGATGCAGGTAGTGGAATTCGCAGACCTGTGTATAGCCGCCGGCCAGCAGCTCCGTGTAGAGCTGCGCGGCGATGGCCTTCAACTGCGCCGGGGTCACGCGCAACGCGACGCCGTACATGCGGTCGCGCCAGGACCAGAAGTCGTCGCTGTCGCTGTCGCGCTGCTCGGACAGTCCGGCGAAAGCGCGTTGGAAGGCGTGGCTGTGCGCGTCGACGAGCGTCGGCAGCACGGGGCCGTCCAGACGGACGGCGTCCGCCGGCGGCGCTTCTCCGGCGACGAATTCCGTCCAGTGTCCATCGGCCCCGACGCGCATCAGCACGTCCGACTGCCAGCGGCCGTCGAGCCACGCCAGACGCGCATGGAAGGTCGTCGGACTCATGGCGCGTTCCGGGTCGGATTGGCCAGCAGATAAGCCTGCAGCAGCGTCGTCAGCACCGGTCGGACGCTCTCCACGCAGGCCGCGTCCAGCTCGTAGCCGGTGAAGCCCATGTCGTTCTCGACCATGTAGCAGCGGTAGCACATCTCGAGTTGCACGGCCTGCTGGCCGAGCTCCGGCCGCCCGTACTGACGCGTGATGTAGCCGCCCTTGAAGCGCCCGTCGACGACCCAGCTGAAGCGGTCCTGCGCCTGCAGCGCGATCTCCATCGCCTGGCGCGTGACCTGCTTGCAGGCCTTGCCCTCGACGGTGCCGATGTTCAGATCGGGCAGTTGGCCCTCGAAGAGCCAGGGCAGTTCCGAACGGATGCTGTGCGCCTCGAACAGCAGCGCGAAGCCGTGTTCCTGGCGCAGCCGCTGCAGTTCGCCCTGCAACGCCTGGTGGTACGGCGCCCAGTAGGTCTCGATGCGGCGTTGCTTCTCCTCCGCATCGGGCGCGAGGCCCTCCCGGTACAGCGGCTCGCCGGTGAAGAAGCGCGTGGGGCACAGCTCGGTGTTGGACGCGCCGGGATACATCGGCGTGTCCTCGGGCGGTCGGTTCAGGTCGATCAGGTAGCGCGAGAAGCGCGGCACCAGCAGTCCCGCGCCGAGCTGCTCGGCGATGGGCGCGTACAACGGCTCCAGGTGCCAGTCCGTGTCCTCGCTGCCGAGCGCGCGCTCGACGTAGCGGTGGTGCTGGTCGGCGGGGATCTCGCGGCCCAGGTGCGGCATGCTGATCAGCAGCGGGGTGCGGCCGCGCCGCAGTTCAAAGACGTCGTGCTTCATCGCTCGTTCCTCTTGTCTCCAGGAGGTCGCGGCAGGCCCTGCGGCGCCCTTCGACTCCCCGTTCTTGTCTCAACCGCGCTTCAAGCGCGCCCCAGCCGCGACTCAGTTGCGCGGACGGCCGCCGACGACCGTCTGCCGCAGCGGATTGCGGCCGAACCAATAGGCCAGTTCCCGCGGATGCGCGGCGTCCCAGACGCAGAAGTCAGCGCGCTGGCCGGCGGCCAGCCGTCCGCGGTCGGGCAAGCCGAGCGCCCGCGCCGCGTTCGCCGTGAGGCCGCGCAGCGCCTCCTCCGGCGTCATCCGGAAGAAGGTGCAGGCCATGTTGAGCATCAGCAGCAGCGACAGCCCCGGCGAACTGCCCGGGTTGTGGTCGGTCGCCAGCGCGATCGGCACGCCGGCGTCGCGCAGCGCCTGGACAGGCGGCAGCTTCGTTTCGCGCAGGAAGTAGAAGGCGCCGGGCAGCAGCACCGCCACCGTCCCGGCCTGAGCCATCGCGGCGATGCCTGCGTCGCTCAGGTATTCGAGGTGGTCGCAGGACAGCGCGTTGAATTCGGCCGCGAGTGCGGCGCCGCCCTGATCGCTCAACTGCTCCGCGTGCAGCTTCACCGGCAGGCCGAGTGCCTGAGCGGCCTCGAACACGCGACGGGTCTGCGCGGGCGTCAAGCCGATGCGCTCGCAGAAGGCGTCGACGGCGTCGACCAGTCCCTGTTGATGCAGCTCCGGCAACCAGGCGCAGACGGCGTCGACGTACGCGTCCTGGCGACCGTCGAACTCCGGCGGCAGCGCATGCGCGCCGAGGTAGGTCGTCTTCACCGTCAGGCCGAGATCAGCCAATTGGCGCGCGACACGCAGGCACTTGGCCTCGTCCGCCAGCGACAGGCCGTAACCGGATTTCACTTCCAGCGTCGTCAGCCCTTCGGCCATCAGCGCGCGGGCGCGCGGCACCGCCAGCGCGTGGAGGTCGGTTTCGCTCGCCGCCCGCGTCGCGGCGACCGTCGAGCGGATGCCGCCGCCGGCGCGGGCGATCTCCTCGTAGGTCGCCCCTTGCAGGCGCAGCTCGAATTCCGCCGAGCGCTCGCCGCCGTAGACCAGATGCGTGTGGCAATCGATGAAGCCGGGCGTCACCAGCAGGCCGCCGAGGTCGCGCAGCTCCACCGCGCTGTCGCGCAGGTCGGTCGGCAGATCCGCCATCGGGCCGACCCAGCGCAGTTGTTCGCCCTCGACAAGCATCGCGCCGTCGCTCACCAGGCCCCAGTCGCGGTCACCCGCGAGGGTGGTGAGGGTCGCGTTGGCGTACAGCACGCGCTGCGACGTCGAGGACCCGTGCGTCATGACTCGCTCCAGATCAGCCACCACGCGGGGCCGTGTTGATCGCCGTCGTCGAAGACGCAGCTCTGCGAGGCCGGCGACTCGCACCAGGCGAGGGTGTGCGGCGCCAGCGGCACCGACCGATGGCCGTGGACGATCATGCCGCCCTCCTGCGTGAACAGGCCCAACCATTGCGCGCCGTGCGGGATCACGGGCCGGTCCGCGGGCTGCACGCGGAACACGCCCGCGTCGCGACGATGCATCGCGTTGAAGTCCTGCGTCGGACCGTCGATGAGGACGCAGTTCGGCGCGTCCTCGCCGGGGAACTGCACGATGCCCTCGTTGGGCTTGAGCGCGCGGCCGCGCAGGATCACCCCGCCGCCCGAGAGCACGCCGAACCAGCGGTCCACGCCCGGGAAGGCCGAGAACGGCCCGTCGCGCTCGATGTCGGCGATGCTGACGCGGACCTTCCAGTCCGCCACGTGCGGCCACGCCAGCAACTCGCGCGTCTGCCCTCCCCCGTTGCGCCACGGGGTGGGCGCGACATCATCGGCGGTGATCCTCATCCAGCTCATGTCCGGCAGCTTGTTGGTTTTTGTCGAAGCCCGGGATTTTCGAAGACTCATCCACCGCGTCACGTCACGAAACGTCACATCCGCTCTCCTGCTACAACTGGCCCGTCCACTCGTGAACAACGTCACGCCTGGAAGCTGCCTTCAAGGAAATACCGGCTGGCCGGATGCACCAGTCGCACCGCCGTCACCGTGCGGCCCAGGCTCGAGGTCGCGCGCTTCACCACGAGACAGGGTTCGCCGCGCGGCATGCCGAGCAGCCTCGCCTCGAGGGCATTGGGCATCGCCGCCTCGATCGTATAGCGCGCCTCCGACAGCGGGGCGACTTCGAGGAGGTAATGCGTCGGCGTCACCCGCTCGAAATCCTGCGCCATGTAGGCCGGTGCGCAAGCCGGATTGACGAGGCGGTCCTCGCACTGGATCGCGACGCCGTTCTCGCGGTGCACGATCACGCTGTGAAACAAGGTCGCGCCGGCGCGCAGCCCCAGCATCGCCGCCTGTTCGGCGCTCGCCTTCAACGATTCGAGCACGTGGACCTTGGCCTCGTGACGGTGGCCGCGTTCGGCGATCTCCTCGTGGACGTCGCGCACCGTCAGCGTCGACGCGATCCGGTGCAGCTGCGCGACGAAGGTGCCCACGCCCTGCACCCGCTCGATCATCCCTTCCTGATGCAGCTCGCGCAGCGCGCGGTTCACCGTCATCCGGCTGACGCCGAAGGTCTCGGTCAGCTCCGCCTCCGACGGCAGGCGCTCGCCCGGACGCCAGCGCCCGCCGGCGATGCCTTCGCGCAGATGCGTCTTGACCTTCAGGTATTGCGGCGCCGGGCCGCCGGCCGCGCTCGATGAGGGGGTCGCCATGGGGCGGGATCCTACTTGACTGTACTTGTATAGACAACCGAGAAAACCGCTCCTATGATCGCGCCCCATCGGACCCCGAAGACCGCGGGCCGGCCCGCCTCGCAGACCAGGAGACATCGATGACGACCAGCCCCACGACGAGCTTCAAGACGACCGCTCCCTCCGCCCAGCCGCGCCCGGTGCGCGCGCCCACCGGCACGCAGCTGAGCTGCAGGAACTGGCTGATCGAGGCCGCCTACCGCATGATCCAGAACAACCTGGATCCGGCCGTGGCCGAGAACCCCGACGCGCTCGTGGTCTACGGTGGCATCGGCAAGGCGGCGCGCAACTGGGACTGCTTCGAGCAGATCCTCACGTCGCTCAAGAACCTCAACGAGGACGAGACCCTGCTGATCCAGTCGGGCAAGCCGGTCGGCGTCTTCCCGTCGCATGTGGACGCGCCGCGCGTGCTGCTGGCCAATTCCAACCTGGTGCCGGCCTGGGCCAACTGGGAGCATTTCAACGAGCTGGACCGCAAGGGTCTGATGATGTACGGCCAGATGACGGCCGGCTCGTGGATCTACATCGGCTCGCAGGGCATCGTGCAGGGCACCTACGAGACCTTCGCGGAGGCCGGCCGCCAGCACTTCGGCGGCGACATGGTCGGCCGCTGGGTGCTGACCGCGGGCCTGGGCGGCATGGGCGGCGCGCAGCCGCTGGCGGCGACCTTCGCCGGCGCCTGCTCCCTGACCATCGAGTGCCAGCAGTCGCGCATCGATTTCCGCCTGAAGACCCGCTACGTCGACGAACAGGCGACGGACCTGGACGACGCGCTGGCGCGCATCGCGAAATACACGGCCGAGAAGAAGGCCGTCTCCATCGCGCTGCTGGGCAATGCGGCGGAAGTCCTGCCAGCGCTGGTCGCCCGCGTGAAGGCCGGCAGCGCGATCAAGCCGGACCTGGTCACCGACCAGACCTCGGCGCACGACCTGATCAACGGCTACCTGCCGGTGGGCTGGAACGTCGAGCAGTGGAAGGCCGCGGCCGCCGATCCGTCCAAGCATGCCGACCTGAAGGCCGCCGCCGCGCGCGGCTGCGCGGTCCACGTGCAGGCGATGCTGGACTTCCAGGCCATGGGCATTGCGACCGTCGACTACGGCAACAACATCCGCCAGGTCGCCTTCGACCAGGGCGTGAAGAACGCCTTCGACTTCCCCGGCTTCGTGCCTGCCTACGTGCGCCCGCAGTTCTGCGAAGGCCGCGGCCCGTTCCGCTGGGTCGCCCTGTCCGGCGATCCGGAGGACATCTACAAGACCGACGCCAAGATCAAGGAACTGTTCCCGCACCACGCCGGCGTGCACCGCTGGCTGGACATGGCGCGCGAGCGCATCGCCTTCCAGGGCCTGCCGGCGCGCATCTGCTGGCTGGGCCTGGGCGAACGCCACAAGGCCGGCCTCGCGTTCAACGAGATGGTCCGCACCGGCGAGCTGAAGGCGCCCATCGTGATCGGCCGCGACCACCTGGACTCCGGCTCGGTCGCCAGCCCGAACCGCGAGACCGAATCGATGCAGGACGGCTCCGACGCCGTCTCCGACTGGCCGCTGCTCAACGCCATGCTCAATACCGCCGGCGGCGCGACCTGGGTCTCGCTGCACCACGGCGGCGGCGTGGGCATGGGCTACTCGCAGCACAGCGGCGTGGTCATCGTCTGCGACGGCAGCGAGGCGGCGGACAAGCGCCTCTCCCGCGTGCTGTGGAACGACCCCGGCACCGGCGTCATGCGCCACGCCGACGCGGGCTACGAGCTGGCGCAGCAGACCGCGCAGGAGCGCGGCCTGAAGCTGCCGATGCTGGGCCGCTGAGCGCGCGCCCTCGAGACCGCCCTTCACCAGACACCCGAATCAGACTTCGATCCGAGTTCCCATGACGACTTCCCTCGAACTCATCCCCGGCCAACTCTCCCTGGAGCAGCTGCGCCGCATCCGCGCCGGCGGCGTGACGCTGGCGCTGCACGCCGAGGCCTGGCCCGCGATCCGCCGCGGCGCCGCCGTCGTGCAGGCGGCCGCGGCCGGCGACGACCCCGTCTACGGCGTCAACACCGGCTTCGGCAAGCTCGCCTCCAAGCGCATCGGCAAGGACGAACTGGCCGCCTTGCAGCGCAACCTGATCCGCTCGCACTGCGTGGGCGTCGGCGCGCCGCTGGCGCCGCCGGTCGTGCGGCTGATGCTGGCGACGAAGGCCGCCTCGCTGGCGCGCGGTTTCTCCGGCGTCCGTGAATCGGTGGTGCAGAGCATCCTCGACGCCTTCAACGCCGGCCTCGTGCCCTACGTGCCGGCGCAGGGCTCGGTCGGCGCCTCGGGCGACCTGGCGCCGCTCTCGCACATGACGCTGGCGCTGATGGGCGAAGGCGAGATGCTGGTCGACGGCCAGCGCAAGCCCGCGCTCGCGGAACTGGAGAAGGCCGGCCTGAAGCCGCTGGTGCTCGAAGCCAAGGAAGGCCTGGCGCTGATCAACGGCACGCAGACCTCGACGGCGCTGGCGCTCGAAGGCCTGCTGCGCTTCGAGACCGTCTACGCCGCCGCCGTCGTCAGCGGCGCGCTGAGCCTGGACGCCGCGCGCGGCAGCGACGGCCCCTTCGATCCCCGCATCCACGAGGTGCGCGGCCAGCCCGGCCAGATCGAGACCGCCGCCGCCTACCGCGCGCTGCTCGCCGGCAGCCCGATCCGCCAGTCGCATCGCGACGGCGACGACCGCGTGCAGGATCCCTACTGCCTGCGCTGCCAGCCGCAGGTCATGGGCGCCTGCCTGGACCAGTCGCGCTACGTGCGCGACGTGCTGGTGCGCGAGGCCAACGCGGTGACGGACAACCCACTCGTGTTCGCGCCGGAAGACGGCCCGGCCGCGATGGTCTCGGGCGGCAACTTCCACGCCGAACCGGTGGCGCTGGCCGCCGATGCGCTGGCCTGCGCGATCGCCGAAGTCGGCGCCATCGCCGAGCGTCGCATCGCGATGCTGATCGACACCGGCGTCTCGCGCCTGCCCGCGTTCCTCACCGAGAACGCCGGCCTGAACTCCGGCTTCATGATCGCGCACGTCACCGCCGCGGCGCTGGCCAGCGAGAACAAGTCGTTGGCCCATCCGGCCAGCGTCGACAGCCTGCCGACCTCCGCCAACCAGGAGGACCACGTCTCGATGGCCACCTTCGGCGCGCGGCGTCTGGGCCCGATGCTCGACAACACCGCGCACATCGTCGCGATCGAGCTGCTGGCCGCCGCGCAGGGCATCGAATTCCTGCGTCCGCTGCGCAGCTCCGCGCCGCTGGAGGACGTGCACGCGCTGCTGCGCGAGCGCTGCCCCGCGATGTCCACCGACCACTACCTCGCGCCCGACATCGAGCGCGCCTTCGTGCTGGTCAACGACGACGGCCCGCGCGGCCCGGCCGCGCTGCTGCGCGCGCGCACGGAGATGGTCGTACTGGACTGACCACGGGACTGACGGCTGGACTAATATCCGGGGCATCGTCGGGCATCGCCCGCCACCTCCCCGCGAGTTCCGCATGCCACACACCGCCTCGACGGCGCGCCCTCCGCGCGCCGTTCGCGCTTCCGACCTGCCCACGCCGGAACGCGCCTCGCCCCAGCTTGTCCGCTTCGTTGCGAGCCTGTTGCTGCTGATCGCGGCCGTGATCTTCGCGCCGCGCGCCTTCGCGGCGACCAAGGTCGTCTTCGACGTCGACATGCGCGAAGAGATCGCCGGCGGCCGCTTCGATCCGACCAGGGACGTCGTCGGCGTGCGCGGCGGCGCGGCGCCGCTCAACTGGGGTCGCTCGGTGGTCGCGCCGGCCGCCGGACTGGGCCGCGAGGGCTGGTACAGCGTCTCGGTGGTCTTCGAACGCATTCCTCCCGGCGGCAACGTGCCCTACAAGTTCCACGTCGAACATCCCGGCCAGAACGATCCCGAAGGCGATTGGGAATCCGGCTCCAACCGCTCGCTGGAACTGGTCGCCGACGAAGTGCGCGTCACGCGCGCCTTCAACGCGCCGGGCGCGCCGATCTCGCTGAGCCGGGCCGGCACCATCGAGCGGCTGGCGCCGCTGCCTGGCAACTTCGTCGCGCAGCGTCCGGTGCAGGTCTGGCTGCCGCCCGACTATGAGCGCGACACCGCGCGCCGGTATCCGGTGCTCTACCTGCACGACGGCCAGAACGTCTTCGACGCCGCCGCGGCGGGCGCGGAGTGGCAGGTCGACGAGACCGCGCAGCGTCTGGTCGTGGACGGACAGATCCAGCCGCTGATCATCGTGGCGGTTCACAACACCTCGCGCCGCATCGACGAGTACACCGCGACGGCAATGAAGTACGAGGGCAACACGCGTGGCGGGCTCGCGCCTGCGTATGCGCGCTACCTGATCGAACAGCTCAAGCCCTCGATCGACGCGCGCTACCGCACGCTGCCGGATGCGGCGCACACGGCGGTGGGCGGTTCGTCGCTGGGCGGCATCGTCAGCCTGTGGCTGGCGGTTCATCACGGCGATGTGTTCGGCACGGCGCTGGTGGTGTCGCCGTCGCTGTGGTGGGACGATGAGTTCCCGATCCGCGACGCGCAGAAGACGCCGCTGCCGATGTCCTTGCCGCGTCCGAAGCTGTGGCTGGACATGGGCACGAATGAGGGGGTGGACTCGATCAAGCAGCTGCGCAAGCTGCGTTCGGTGCTGTCGGCGCGAGGGTGGGCTGGCGCCGACATCGGCTATCTGGAGGCCGAAGGGGCCGGGCACGATGAAGGCAGTTGGGCGGCGCGGGTCGAGCCGATGCTGAGATTCGTCGACAAGCAGTTCAACGCCAAGGCAGGCAACGCCCGTCAACAGGATCCGTATCCGGTGGACACTCGCCCGCCGATGCCCCGGGGCCAGGGCACGTACTGACCCTTCGCAGGCCTCGGTCCCAGACCGAGGCAGTCAGCGAGAGTGGGTGGGGCCGGAATGCTTCTGGGGGTTCCCGGAGGGACGCCCCCTGAGGCGTGGAGTGCCCGCGCTTGGCAGCGCGAAGTCAATGGCGCCTGATTCCTGCGTGACGCTGCTGGCCCTCACCCCTGCCCTCTCCCGCAAGCGGGAGAGGGAGTCATACGGCGTCAGTATCGACCGGTCGCGCCCGCCACTCGCAGGTAGACATAGGCGACCCAAGCGACCAGCGCGCGCCCGAGGAAGCCTCGCAGCCCGCGTCCGGCTGTCTGCTCGACGCGCAGCGACTTCGCCACCGCCGCGTCGAACTCCCGCGCCACATCCCCGGCGAACGCGGCGTCGCGCACGACGACGTTGGCTTCCAGGTTGAGCAGCAGCGACAGCGGATCGATGTTGGAGCTGCCGATCGTCGCCCAGTCGTTGTCGACGACGCAGATCTTGGCGTGGAGGAAGGCCGGCGTGTATTCGTAGATCTGCACGCCGTGCCCGAGCAGCTCGTCGTAGAGCGCGTGCGCGGCCAGCGCGGCGATCTTGTAGTCGACCTTGCCCTGGAGCAGCAGCCGCACCTGGACGCCGCGTTGCGCGGCGTCCTTCAGCGCGCGGCGGAAGCGCTGCCCCGGATAGAAGTAGGGCGTGATGAGGTCCACCCGCGCCGTCGCGCCGCGGATCGCTTCGACGTAGGCGCGCTCGATGGTGCGGCGTTGGCGCAGGTTGTCGCGCAGCACGAAGGCCGCTCGCACCGGTGGCAGCCGGCTGGGATCGCGCCGGCGATGTTCGCCGCGCGGCATCCGGATCCTTCGCATCAAGCGCTTCGCGCGCCGCCCCGGCGAGGCGCTGCGGATCATCGCCCGCATCTCGTCGCCGAAGTCGTGGCCCAGCCAGGCCCGCGTCCACACCGCGCGCGCCGCCTGCTCGATGGCCCGCACCGCCGGCCCGCCGACGCTCACGGCGAAGTCCAGCCGCGGCGACTCGGTGCGTCCGTGGTGCAGGTCCACGCGATCGTCGATCACGTTGATGCCGCCGACGAAACCGACCCGCCCGTCCACCACGCACAGCTTCTGATGCAGCCGGCGCAACTGGCCGGGATGCAGCCAGTTCCACCACCGGTCGATCGGCCGGAACACCGCCAGCGCCACCGCCGTCCCTTCGAGCTGCGCCCGCATCCAGCCCAGGCTGCCCTTGGAACCGAAGCCGTCCACCACCACCCTCACCCGCACGCCGCGCTGCGCCGCGCGCACCAGGGCCGCCACGGTCGCCGCGCCGGCCTCGTCGTCATGGAAGATGTAGGTGGCGAGCCAGACCTCGTGCTCTGCCCGGTCGATCGCCTCGATCTGCGCCGGAAACAGCGCGTCGCCGCCGCACAGCAGCCCCACCGCGTTGCCGCCGGTGAAGCTGGGCTGGGACCCGAGGGTCCACGGGAAGAGGGGCTCCGGCGTCCGCTTCAAGTCAGCACGAGCTCGGCGAGCAGCGGCAGGTGGTCGGACATGCGCGCCCACGCCGGGCCGCGCGGCACCTTCATGTCGACGCAGCGCAGGCCGCGCGTGTAGATGCGGTCCAGCGCGAACACCGGCACCCGCGACGGGAAGGTCGGCAGCGAGCGCTTCGCGCCGGGCAGCATCGCCCGGCTCAGGCCGGTCGTGCGCATGGACTCTTCCAGCCGCTCGCCCCAGTCGTTGAAGTCGCCGGCCACCACCAGCGGCGCGCCGTGCGGCACGTGGTCCTCGATGAAGGCCGCCAGCTTCTGGATCTGCCGCACCCGGCTGCCGTGGATCAGTCCCAGGTGAGCGACCACCGCATGCACCTCGGTCCCCTGCCAGCGTACCGGCACGTGCAGCAGGCCGCGCTGCTCGAAGCGGTGGTCCGACACGTCGTGATGGCCGATGTCGCCCAGCGGATACCGCGACAGCAACGCGTTGCCGTGCTCGCCGTGGCGCGTGACCGCGTTGGTCCGGTAGGCCACCTCGTAGCCTTCCGGCGCGAGGAACTCCGCCTGGCCCTGCTCCGGCCAGCCGAACCAGCTGCGGTCGAACTGGCGCGCCTCGCGGTGATGGAACAGCCGGACCTCCTGCAGGAAGACCAGGTCCGCATCCAGCGCCTGCACGCCCATGCCGAGGTTGTGGATCTCCAGGCGCTTGCCCAGGCCCATGCCGCGCACGCCCTTGTGGATGTTGTAGGTCGCCACGCGCAGTCGACCGACGCTGTCGGCCGGCGAGGTGTCGGTGGTCGCCGAGTTGGCCAGGGCCGCGTGGCGCGGCGTTCGGCGGATCATGGGGTGGCCCTTTCAGCGCGGGCCCGCTGGACGGGCAACTGGAGGATGGCTTCCGCGTTCGACGGCGAGAAGCACAGGTCCGCCGCCTCGCGCCACGGCAGCCAGCGGAAATCGAGGTGCTCGCGCGGCGCCAGCGTCACCGCGGCGCCTGCCGGCACGGTCAGGCCGAAGACGTGTTCGGTGTTGCGCGTCACGCCCGGCGCATAGCGGTGACGCCAGACCGGGTAGATGTCGTAGACGTTGGCCAGTGCCCAGTCGACCAGCGCCCCGGGGGCCAGGTCTTGCACGCGGATGCCGGTCTCTTCGAACACCTCGCGTTGCGCGGTGTCGGCGAGCGGCTCGTCGAGCGCGTCCTTGGAGCCGGTCACGCACTGCCAGAAGCCGGGACGGTCGGCGCGTTCCAGCATCAGCACGTCCAGCGCGTCGGTGTGGATCACGACCAGCACGGATTCCGGGATCTTGTAGGCGCGCGCGGCCGGCTCGGCGGAGGCCGTCCGGGCGTCGGCCGGGAGCGCGGTGGCAACAGGGTCGAGAGGCACTTCGCTCATAGCGGGCAAGCATATCCCAGGGTCATGGCACGGTCGGCGTGTGCCGGGCCCGGCACGCCGTCGACATGGACTCCCACACGCCCGACAAACACCGGACACGTTGGGGCGCATCGCGGCGGCCGACATGTCGCCCGATCACGCGGGCAACGGTTGTTCACAGTCGACGAACAACGTCGTCGGCGGATGTGCGGCAGGAAATATAGAAAGTTTGTAGAGCCGTCGGACGCCGCCGGTCATGAGGGCATCCGCCGTGCCGCCCCCCGGAAGAATGGCCTCCATCGCAATCGACACCCAGGAGGGGTCATGACCACCGTCAACACCACGCCCGGCGCCGGCGCTCCGCTGGTCGCGTCCCGCCAGCTCGTGAACCGGCCCAGCGGCAGCTTCGAGATCAACGCCCGGGAGTACGGCACCGTCGCCGCCGGCGCGATCGGCCTGGCGCAGGCGGCCTACCAGGGCGGCGAGAACGCCGTCAGCACCGTCGTGCACTGGAGCGAGGAAGGCCTGCAGGCCCTCGAGGACGGCGCCAAGGACCTGGGCCATGCGATCTCGACCGGACTGTCCGAGGTCAAGGAACTGGCCGGTGACGTGAAAGACGCCGTCGCCAGCGGCACCAGCACGGTGATGAAGGAGGCCGGCGATCTCGGCAGCACCGTCGGCGGCTACCTGGCCGCGGGCGCCGTCGCCGGCAAGGCGCTGATCGACGAGATCCTCTGATCATGCGCGCCGCCGTCGCCCTCACCCTCGCGCTGGGATCCGGCGCGCTGCCTCTGGCCGGCTGCTCGCTGCTGAGCCCGATGCCCAGCATCGAGCTGGCCAAGGCCACGGCCGGCATGGCGACGGTCGCGATCGGCCAAGGGCCGACGCGCGCGACGCAGACGGTGTTCCACGACGCCGCGCTGCCGGATCGCGTCTGCATCGAATACAACCGCTCGCTCGCGCTGCCCGAGTTCGTGCCGGCGTTGATCGCGGAACTGCGCGACCACGAGGTCCAGGCCCGCGTCTTCGAAGCCGGCGTGCGCCCCGGCGACGAGGCCTGTCCCGCCTGGGTGCATTACCAGGGCCTGCAGCAGTGGGACAAGCCGCCGCTGTCGGACCAGATGCGTCCCTACCTCTCGCAGGCGACGCTGAGCCTGCACGACGCAGGCGGTCGCCTGATGGCCGCCAGCAGCTACCGCAGCGACGACGCGACGCTGGGACTGGGCAAGTGGGCCAGCACGCGCAACAAGCTCGCCCCGGTGGTGCGGGCGCTGCTCACGGGTTTCGAGGGCTGAGCCCGGCGTCGTCCGCCCGAGACTGTCCCGGACACCGGAGCGACGTCGTCCGGAGAACAACGATCACATCGACGAGGGAATCATGTTCAACGTTTCCATGGCCGCGCGACGCGGCGGATGGCTGCTGGGCGGGGCACTGCTCTGCGGCGCGCTCCTGAGCGCCTGCGCCTCGAACGAGGCGCTGGTGCAGGGTCCGGTGCAGGTGATGGCCGCGCCCGACGGCGCCTATGTCGAGCGCGTCAACAACGGCGCCATCTATCAACCCGGGATGGCCGCGGCCTCGCTCTTCACCACCGAGCGTCGCGCGCGCCAGGTCGGGGATTCGCTCAAGGTCGCGATCAGCGAGTCGCTCAGCGCCACGCAGAAGAGCAAGACCGACACCAGCCGCGACAACAAGCTCGCGGTCAAGGGACCGGGCGGATCCAGCAACGTGGGCATCGTCGACCGGCTGCTCAAGGCCGACGCCACCGCGTCCGGCAGCGATTCGTACAAGGGCAGCGGCGACACCGAAGCCAGCGGCAGCCTCAGCGGGCAGATGGCCGTGTCGGTGATCAACGTGCTGCCCAACGGCCACCTCGTCGTCGCGGGGGAACGCAGCATCGCGATGAACGGCGGACTGCAGACGCTGCGCTTCTCGGGCGTGGTCAATCCGCAGGACATCCGCACCGGCAACCAGGTCCAGTCGGCGGACGTCGTCAACGCGCGAATGGAAGTCGCCGGCAAGGGCGAGGTCTCCGAGGCCGCCCGGCGCAGCTGGCTGCAGCGCGTGCTCACCTCCAGTCTGGCGATCTGGTGAGCGATCCGTGGGGATCCGTGTCGACTCAGACGAGTCGCGCGGCGAGCCGCCGCGCGAGTTCGAGCGCCTCGGACAGATCCGGGTCCGCGACATCGCCGGAAGCGCCCGACAGCCGCTCCAGCACGGCCACCAAGGCGCGCGCCTGCGCCCCCGGTTCGACGGCGTCCGATGCGCCGGCCCCCGTCTCCGCAGCGGGCAGTTGCGCGATCAGCCGTTGCAGCCAGCCCGCAAGCCGCTCGGCGCGGCTGCGGTCCGCGCGCGACCAGACCGCCCCTTCCGGGCGCTCCAGCACCAGTTCGCCGACGACCGCGCCTGACGCATTCCGCAATGACAGCGCTTGAGATGAGCGCCCCGCCCGCGCCGCGCCGCCGATGAGCGTGGGCGCGCCGCCCGCGGTCCAGCGCAGTTCCAAGGCCGTCAGCGCCAGGGCTTCCAGCAGACGCGGCCGCGCCTGCTGCCATTGCGAATCGACGTCCGCGACGGTGGTCACCGCGGCGCCGGAGCGGCCCAGCGTCAGCAGCAGGCCCTCCGCGCCGTGCGGATCCGTGTCGAATCGCGCGAGCTGTTCCAGCCGCGCCGGCAGTTCGGTCTGCCCGAGCGTCGCCTCCAGGCGCTGCCGCTGCTGCTGGTGGTACCAGCTCGGGCCGAGTTGCTCCTGCTCCGCCATCAGCTGTCCCAGGCGCCCATGCGCCGCCGCCTGCAGGGAGCGCGACTGGATCTCCTCGCCCAATGCCAGCGCCTGCTGCGCGGGCGGCACGGCGTCGGTGCCGCCGCGCAGTTCGCTGATCAGCAGCAGCGTCTGGGCCTGGAGCCAGCGGTAGCGGCAACGGCGCGAAAGATCTTCCGCCTCGGCCGCCAGGGTCAGGGCGTGCGCCACCGCGCCGCTGTCGCGCGCGCAGCGGGCGTGGTGCCACATCGCCTCGGCCTCGTAGTCGCGATGCCCGACGGCGCGCGCATCGGCGCGGGCCTCGTCCAGCCGCGGCAGCGCGGCCTGGGGTCCCTGCGTCGCGCGCAGCGACACCGCGCGGTTCAGCGCGATCTTGGAGCGCATGTAGGGGTCGTCGCCCAGCTGCGGGTAGTGCAGCTCGGCCTGATCCAGCACGCGACCGCCGCGCGCCCAGTCGCCGAGCGCGAAGCACAGGTGCGCCAGGCCGATCCGCGCCAGGCAGGCCCAGCGGGTCTCGTCGTCGGCCAGCTCCAGCGTCTGGCTCCACGCGTTGCAGGCCTGGACGTAGTCGCCGCGCTGGTAGTGCATGCGGCCCAGCGCCTCGCTGAGTTCCGCCGCTTCCTCCAGCAGCCGGTGCTGCAGGGCGCGTGCGATCGCGCGTTCGAGCTCGGCCTGCAGTTCGGGGCCACGGCCCCAGCGTTCGAGGATGAAGAAGGCGCCGAGCAAGGCCTGGAACGGCGGCTCGCCCTCGCGCGCGATCAGTCGCTGCAGGCGCGGCAGCGCCAGGCCGGGGCGGCGCATCACCAGTCGCTCCCAGCGCGCCTGCGGCGTCAGGGCCGGGCGTGCACCCGGACCGGCGCCGCGTCTCCCGCCCGCCGGCCGTCCGCGGCTGTCCCTGCCCTTGCTTCCGCGTTCGCCTCGCTCGCCCGTCGCCATGTCCGTCCCGTTCAATGCCGTCCCCGCTCCGGGGAACGGCGGAAGCATAAACGCCCCGGCGGATTGCTCCGTCGAGGCGTTGTCCAGGCGGGCGCTTCAGGCCCGCGGAGGGTGTCGCGGGACCGTGCCCGAGGCCGTCAGGCCGTGGCGGCGCCCGGGTTGCGCAGACGGATGTGCAGTTCGCGCAGCTGCTTCTCGTCGACGAAGGACGGCGCGCCGGTCAGCAGGCACTGCGCGCGCTGCGTCTTCGGGAACGCGATCACGTCGCGGATCGATTCGGCCTTGGTCATCAGCGTCACCAGACGGTCCAGACCGAAGGCCAGGCCGCCGTGCGGGGGCGCGCCGTACTGCAGTGCGTCCAGCAGGAAGCCGAACTTCACGCGCTGTTCCTCGGGGCTGATGTTCAGCGCCTCGAAGACCTTGGCCTGCACGTCGGCCTTGTGAATACGCACCGAACCGCCGCCCAGCTCCCAGCCGTTGAGCACCATGTCGTAGGCCTTGGCCACGCACTTGCCCGGGTCGGTGACCATCAGGTCCTCATGACCGTCCTTGGGCGCGGTGAACGGGTGGTGCACGGCCGCCCAGCGCTTGTTCTCCTCGTCTTCCTCGAACATCGGGAAGTCGACGACCCACAGCGGCGCCCACTTGTCCTCGAACAGGCCCGTGGTCTTGCCGAACTCGCTGTGACCGATCTTCAGGCGCAGCCCGCCGATCGCGTCGTTGACGACCTTGGCCTTGTCCGCGCCGAAGAAGATCAGGTCGCCGTCCTGCGCGCCGGTGCGCGCCAGGATGTCCGCGACCGCCTTGTCGTGCAGGTTCTTCACGATCGGCGACTGCAGGCCTTCGCGGCCCTTGGCGACTTCGTTGACCTTGATCCAGGCCAGGCCCTTGGCGCCGTAGATCTTGACGAACTCGGTGTAGCTGTCGATCTCGCCGCGGCTCATGGTGGCGCCGCCAGGCACGCGCAGCGCGACCACGCGGCCGCCCGGCGTCGTGGCCGGACCGGAGAAGACCTTGAAGTCGACGTCGCCCATCACGTCGGTCAGCTCGGTGAACTCGAGCTTGACGCGCAGGTCGGGCTTGTCGGAGCCGAAGCGGTGCATCGCGTCCGCGTACTTCATCACCGGGTAGTCGCCCAGCTCGACGTTCAGCGCCTTGCGGAAGACGTGGCGGATCATGCCCTCGAACATCGCGCGGATCTCTTCCTCGCCCAGGAACGAGGTCTCGATGTCGATCTGCGTGAATTCGGGCTGGCGGTCGGCGCGCAGGTCCTCGTCGCGGAAGCACTTCGTGATCTGGTAGTAGCGGTCGAAGCCCGCCACCATCAGCAGCTGCTTGAACAGCTGCGGCGACTGCGGCAGCGCGAAGAACATGCCGTCATGGACACGCGACGGGACCAGGTAGTCGCGCGCGCCTTCCGGCGTGCTCTTGGTCAGCATCGGGGTCTCGATGTCGACGAAGCCGTGCTCGTCCAGGAACTTGCGCGCTTCCATCGCCACGCGGTAGCGCAGCATCAGGTTGTTCTGCATGTACGGGCGGCGCAGGTCCAGCACGCGGTGCGTCAGGCGCGTGGTCTCGGAGATGTTCTCGTCGTCCAGCGGGAAGGCCGGCGTCACCGACGGATTCAGCACTTCCAGCTCATGGCACAGGACTTCGACCTTGCCGCTGGCGACGTTGGCGTTCTGCTTGTCGGCCGGGCGCGCGCGCACCTTGCCGACGACCTTGATGCAGAACTCGCTGCGCACGCTCTCGGCCACCTTGAACATCTCGGGGCGGTCGGGGTCGCAGACGACCTGCACCAGACCTTCGCGGTCGCGCAGTTCGATGAAGATGACGCCGCCGTGGTCGCGGCTGCGATGGGCCCAGCCCATCAGGGTCACGGTCTGGTCCAGCAGCTTCTCGCTGACTTGGCCGGCATAGCAGGTACGCATGGAGGTTCTCCGGAAATTCGATGTTCGGTGGGTCGCTGGGCGGCGGGACGTCGGAACGACGCGGGCGCGGCCAGCAGAGGAAAATTCAGGCGATGGGCGCTGGCGGGGTCCTGCGGACCCTCAGGACTGAGCGCTTGCCGGGGCGCTCAGCCCGGTCAATTTCGGGCGGCTTCGCTCGGCAGGACGATCGCGGGATCCCCTTGAGGCGCGACCACGCCCATCGAGATGATGTATTTGAGCGCTTCGTCGACGCTCATCGCCAAAGGCCGCAACTGCGCCCGGGGCATCATCAGGAAGAAGCCGGAGGTGGGGTTGGGCGTCGTCGGCACGTACAGGGCGACGTGCTCGTCGGCCTCGGCGCCGCTGAGCGCGCCCAGCTGCTGGGCGACCTCGCCGCGCGGCGTGCCGGTGACGAAGGCGATGGTCCAGGACCCCTGGTGCGGATACGGCACCAGCACCGCCTCGCGGAAGGCGTTGCCGCTGGACGAGAACAGCGTGTCCGAGACCTGCTTGACCGAGCTGTAGATGCTCTTGACGATGGGGATCTTGTAGAGCAGCTTGTCCCACTGGCGCAGCCACCACTGGCCGAAGATGTTCGCCACGAACATGCCGGTCAGCATCAGCAGCGCGACCATGACGACCACCCCGAGGCCGGGGATGTCGTGCAGCTGGCGCAGCGACTGCTGGGCGGCCAGCGGCAGCACGGCGCCGACGGCCGAGAGCAGCCAGACGAAGACGCCGTCGATCATGCCGAGCACCCACAGCAGCACCCAGACGGTGATCGCGAGCGGGAGCCAGACCAGCAGGCCGGTGATGATGTACTTGCGCATGCCTGGGTCCGGGCCTGGGGATCAGTGGCAGGCGCAGGAGCCGCCGCAGGCCGTGCCCGAGGAGGAGGCCGACGAGCCGGAAGACGATTCGGAAGAACCGGAAGACGCCGCGGAGGCGGACGAGCCGCCCGCGCTCGACGAGCCGTCGGCCCCGGCGGCCGGCGCGGCGACGGAAGTCGCCGCGGCCGCGGTCGAGCCGCCGCGGAAGTCGGTCGCGTACCAGCCCGAGCCCTTCAGCTGGAAGCCGGCGGCGGTCACCTGCTTCGAGAAGCTCTCCGCGCCACAGGCGGGGCAGACGGTCAGCGGGGCGTCGGACAGCTTCTGCAGCACGTCTTTGGCGTGGCCGCAGGCGCCGCAGCGGTAAGCGTAGATCGGCATGGGGGTGGGGACTACCGGGTCAAAACCCGAAATTATATAGAGAGCGCCGCGGGGGCCGGGCTCAGGCCCCGCCGGCCAGGCGATGGTGCGATCCGTGCGAGTTCCGGATCGCCTGCGGTCCCAGCGACCCGATCAGCATGCCGACGATGCCCGCCAGCAGGCCGGCGAGCTGCGCCGGGAACTGCTCGCCGGCCGGCGTCAGCAGGAACAGCAGCCAGGCGACCACGCCCAGCACGATCGCGAAGATCGCGCCCTGCGTCGTGGCGCGCTTCCAGTACAGGCCGAAGACCAGCGGGACGAAGGCGCCGACCAACGTCACCTGGTAGGCGCCGGAGACCATCTCGTAGATCGAGGTGCCCTGCAGCGCGATCGCGTAGCCGCAGACGCAGACCGAGAACAGCAGCACCGCGATGCGCATGGTGCGCAGTTCCTGCTTGTCGGAGACACGCGGGAAGAACTGGCGCCAGATGTTCTCGACGAAGGTCACCGACGGCGCCAGCAGCGTGGCCGAGGCGGTGGACTTCAGCGCCGACAGCAGCGCGCCGAAGAAGATCACCTGCATGATGAAGGGCATGCGGTCCATCACCAGGCGCGGGATGACCTGCTGCGGATCCTCGGCGATCAGCTGCTTGGCGGCCTCCGGCATGATGATCAGCGCGCTGACGACGATGAACATCGGCACGAAGGCGAACAGGATGTAGCAGATGCCGCCGATGACCGGACCGCGCGTGGCGGCCTTGATGTCCTTGGCGGACATCACGCGCTGGAACACGTCCTGCTGCGGGATCGAGCCCAGCATCATGGTCACGGCCGCGCCGAGGAAGAACACGATGTCGTGGAAGCTCGGCTCGGGCAGGAAGCGGAACATGTCCTGGCTGCTGGCCAGCGTGATGACCTTGTCGGCACCGCCGGCCATGTCGGCCGCGAACCACGCGATGAGGGACAGGCCGACAACCAGGATGATCATCTGGATGAAGTCGGTCACGGCCACCGACCACATGCCGCCGAACAGCGTGTAGGCCAGGATGGACGCGGTGCCGATCATCATGCCCACGGGGATGCTGATCGCGCCGCCCGACAGCAGCTTGAACACCAGGCCCAGCGCCGTGACCTGCGCCGCCACCCAGCCGAGGTAGGACAGGATGATGATGAAGCTGCAGACCACCTCGACCACGCGGCCGTAGCGCTCGCGGTAGTAGTCGCTGATCGTCAGCAGCGTCATCTTGTAGAGCTTGGCCGCGAAGAACAGGCCCACCAGGATCAGGCACGAGCCCGCGCCGAACGGATCCTCGACGACGCCGTTCAGGCCCGTCTGCACGAACTTGGCGGGGATCCCGAGCACGGTCTCCGAGCCGAACCACGTCGCGAAGGTCGTCGTGATGATCATCACCAGCGGCAGATGCCGGCCGGCGATGGCGAAGTCCGCGGTGTTCTTCACCCGCCGGGCGGCCCACAGGCCGATCGCAATGGTGACGAGCAGGTAAAGGATGACCAGGGTCAGGAGCATGGCAGCGGGCCTTGGGGAATGGCGAGGACGGCGGGGACGCAAGAACGCGGGAGTCCGCACACAAAAAAGCGCGCGAATTATCCCCGGAACCTCAAGGTTTGCTGCCGAGGGTCCTCCCGCCCACGAGAACCCGACTGTGGAGCGCCGCTACTGATCGTTTCAGCGCCTCAAGCGCTATCGAATCGAAAGGAACATTCAATGTCATCAGGCATCAACGACGGACTGACTTTCGCAGCGCAGGCACAGGCCGATCAGATCCAGGCGCAAACCACGCTGCTGAGCATGGAGAAGCAGAAGGACCAGTTCCAGAACCTTATCCAGCAAACCAGCAACGAGCTCGTCACCGCCAAGGTGGACATCGTCAAGAACTCCATCCGACTCTGATTCCGGCTGCCCGACGCAGCCGCTTCCGCGCGGGGGCATTCCCCGCGATCACCCACCTAAAAGGAGCTTCATATGGGAGCTACATCTTCGCAAGTTCAAGTGGCCAATCTCCAAGGCCAGATCGACGGCTTGAATCAAGGCATGAACCGCATGCAATCCTTGATGCAGCCGGGCAGTTTCTTCAACTCGGGCTCAGGCTTCATGTCGAACATGATGGGCATGTTCATGAGCAACTGCTGCTGCAGCATGCTGAGCGGCATGGGCATGGGCATGGGCATGGGCATGCGCGGCTTCGGGGGCGGCTTCGGGGGCGGCTTCGGGCGGTTCGGCTGGTGACGGCCTGAATCGACGACAACCGTCCGGGCGGCGTCCAAGGGCGCCGCCCGCTTCCGCGGTGCGACGCACCGCCCTTCATCCCTCCAGCGCCATGATCGAACTTGCCACCGCCCCGGATCATGTCCTGCACAAGCGCGCCTGCATCGCCGCTTTCATGGACAAGCACCCCACCATCTTCGCCGCCCCCACGAGCGCGGGCAGCTGGACCACTTTCGCCGAGCAGTCGGCGCCGCCCGACGAACGCGAGGAACGCATCCTCGACCAGGCCACCGGCCGCATCGTCCAGGCCATCCGTTCCGCCCAGGACCGCACGCCGTCCGATTTCGACATGCAATCGGCGCTGGATCTGGCCAGACAGGAAGGCCTCGCCGACCTCGAACCCGATCCCGCCGTGCTCGCGCTCGCCTCGCAGGACGCCTCCGAAGAGGAAGTCGCCACGATGGCCCGTGCCATGTCGCTGTACAAGACCGCCGTCAAGATGGGGCTGGCGGAGGGCGGCGAACTGCACCAGACCATCGAATCCAGCTTCAGCGCCCTGCCGGCTGAAACGCCGTTCATGCAGGACCTGCTCGACACCGCCAAGCGCATCGTGATGATCGATCTCGATCAGGCGATGCGCCAGGACTGATCCGGAGACCGCCATGACCGCCCCCATCCAATCCGGCCGCAGCGTCGATGCCGTCAACCTCCCGACGCGTTCCGCCGCGGGCACCCGCTTCGAACAGGCGGTCGCACGGGTAGCACGCATCGACCGGCCGCTGTCGCCCGCCCTGGCCCAGGCGCGGGACCCTGAGGCAGACGTCCGCCTCCTGATGGCGCCGACCAACGAGGCCAGCGCCGAGGTGCGCCGCCTGCAGCGACTGATGCAGGCCACGGGCGATGCGGCGTACGCGCCGAAACTCGCCATGGCCGTGCAGGAACTGGACTACCGCTCCACCCTGGCCGCCAAGGCCCTGGGGAAGATCGGTTCCACGATCAAAGAGATCGCGACGGCCGCATGATGCCCCGCGCCGCCCGCCTTCTGCTCGCCTCGCTGTCGCTGGCGGTGCTGCTCGTCGGCTGCTCCGGCGCCATCGACCTCTACACGGGGTTGAACGAGAGGGACGCCAACGAGATCACTGCGGAACTCGACCGCCACGGCCTCGACGCGTCCAAGGTGGCAGGCGGCAAGCAGCTCTTCGCGGTGCGCGTGCCGCAGGACCGTTTCGCCTCGGCCGTCGCGATCCTCCAGGCGGCCGGCCTGCCGCGCAGTTCGTTCACGCGCATGGGCGACATCTTCAAGAAGGACGGCATGATCTCGACGCCGACGGAGGAGCGCGCCCGCTTCCTCTCGGCGCTGGCCCAGGAGCTCGAGAGCACGCTGTCCCAGATCGACGGGGTGGTGCTCGCGCGCGTGCATCCGGTCCTGCCGGAGCGCGTCGTGCCCGGCGAGCCGGTGCTGCCGTCGTCCTGCTCCATCCTGATCAAACATGTGGCGGGCTGGAACACCGCCGCCTACGAACCGCGTATCCGCAAGCTGGTCGTGACGAGCATCCCCGGTCTGGCCGACGCCCCCGAGAAGGTGGCTGTCGTGTTCGTGCCGGCCGAGCAGATCGCCGCCACCGCGACGACGGTCGGTCGCGACGCCGGAATCGGCATGAACGCGATGGCGGGATGGGTGACCGGCGCGCTGGCAGTCGTGCTGGGCGTCGGCGTTCCCCTGGGCTGGCTGCTGTGGCAGCGCCGTCGCAGTGCCGTCTCGACGACGTCCACCCGCGACGATCCGCTGGGTCTGTCGGACACGGATCCGTTGCCAGGCTCCGCCCAGCCATGACGGCCACCGCCGCCCCTTGCGAAGAGGAGCTGCTTGCAAGTTCCCCCCTGTCGAGGGCCGGCTGGCTGGCGTTCTGGTACGAGCCTTGGTGTCAGATGCATCCCGGGTGGCTCGAACCCGCCGGCGACGCCGCCGATGACGACAGCACGGAGGCGGCATCCTGGCTCGAGCGCTTCCGCTCGCCGGGCCCGTCGCTCCGACTTGCCTATCGCTGGTTCTGCGACCGCTTCGACATCGACGCCGACCTGCATCTGCCGATGGATCGCCTCGCGGCGCTGCCGGCCCATCTGCCACTGGACGGCGACGCGCTGGACCGTGCCGCCCTGGCGCTGGGTCGCGTGGCCCACGCCAGCCACTGCCTGGCCGGCGCGCATCGAGATCTGGCCGACCTGTTCTCCCCGCAACGCAGCGACGCGTCGATGTGGCGCGACGCGCTGCGGCAGGCGAAGGCTCGCCCCTTGCGTCCCGAAGGCGCAGCGCCGCCCATGGGCGCGTCGGACGACGCGTTGCGTCGCTGGGCGCTGCCGCTGATGGGTCGCCTGATCGAGGACGCCTTGCCGGGTGCCTGGTCGCGACTGCGTCTGCGATGCGACCCCGGTCACCTGCGCGCGGCCGCCGCGGCACCGCACATCCCCGACTCCGCCGCCGCGCTGCGGCGCCAGGCCTGGCGCATCTGGCGCAACGGCGCCGCCGGGCCGGACCTCACTGCCGTCACACCATGAGCACATCGACACCAACGCGCTCCGCCGCGCAGTCGCCGCAGGACGTCACCTCGCTGATGTGGCGTCAGGCGCGCGCCTCCGACGCGGAGCACCTGATCCGCATCTACAACGAGTCCGTCGCCGGCGGCGGCCACTCGCCGACGCTGGCGAACGGCACCGCGCAGGAGATGCAGGCCATCATCGCGCAGGGCCGCCGCAAGGGTTGGCCGGTCTGGGTGATGGCCGCGCCGGACGGCGCCCCGATCGCCTGGGCCCACATGCGCGCCATCGTCTGGGCGCCCGAGGCCTGCCGCAGCGTCGGCGACCTCTGGCTTTACGTGGCCGAGGCGTGGCACGGCAGCGGCATCGCCATGCGCATGGTCCGCGGCGTCTTCAAGGAGTGCCGCCGCTACGGTTTCGACACCGTCACCTGCTGGATCCTGGGCAGCAACCGGCGCAGTCTCTCGCTGGTCCGCGCCTGCCGGCTCGAACGCTGGGCGTTGATGCCTGCGGTCGTCGATTACGGCGGTCTGCGCTTCGACCTCGAGGTCTGGGGCTGCCGCCTCGACGATCCCGCCTGGCTCGCCCACATGACCCGGCTGGATCGTCGCCATGCCCGTCTCGAACGCGCCCGGGAGGCGCGCCTGACGCCCGCTGTCGCCGACGCGGCAACGATCGCCACCGCCTCCGCCGCCCAGCCGGCGCTCGCCTGAGGCCGCGCCATGTCGCTCGGATCGCCGCAGTCGCTGTTCGTGGTCGGACAGGTCATGGCCCTGTCGATGGCCCGCGTGGGCGGCATGATCGCCTTCCTGCCCTTCCTGACGCGCCAGCAGACCACCGCCGCCGTGCGAGGGGCGCTCTGTCTGGCGCTGTCGCTGCCAGCCGCCTTCCAGGTCTGGCCCGTATTCATGGCCTCACCGCCGCCGCCCGAGGCGCTCGTCCTGCTGGCACTCAAGGAGGGCCTGATCGGCAGCGTGCTGGGCATGCTCGCGGCGATCCCTTTCTGGGCCGTGCGGGGCATGGGCACATTGATCGACAACCAGCGCGGCGCCAACGCCGCGCAACAGGTCAACCCCGCACTCCAGGCGGACGCCACCCTGCTGGGCGAACTGTCCGAGCGCGCGCTGATCGCACTGCTCGTGGACCTGGGCCTGCTGCAGGCGACCTTCACCTCGCTGTCGGTCAGCCACGCGCAGTGGCCGATGCTGGATCTGTTCCCTGCGCTAGACGCGGCACATCAGAGTGGGCTGCTCCAGGCGTTGGCCGGCACGCTGACCCAGGCGCTGCTGCTGGCCGGCCCGCCCCTGCTGCTGCTGCTCATGATCGAGCTGGGGCTGGCCATCGCGAGCACGGCCGTCCAGGGCTTCGACGTCTACGCGTCCGCGATGGCGGTGAAGTCGATCTCGGCGCTGCTCATCCTGGCCTTGATCGCGGTGCCCCTGTTCGACAAGGTCGTCGACGACTCGCTGCGCTGGTGGCAGGAGGGCATGCTGGAGACGCTCGGCCTCTCGCTACCGGTCTCGCGCTGACCGGTCGAGGCCCTGTCGATGTCCGAGAAGAACCTCCCGCCGACCGAGTCCAAGAAGCGCCAGGCACGCCAGGACGGGCAAGTCGGCGTCAGTCAGGACTCGCTGAAGATCCTGCGTCTGATGTTGATGGCGGAAGTCGCCTTCGCTACCGAACCGCTGTGGCGCGGCTTGGTCGACGGGCTGCTGGAGGCGGGGCTGCGCCAGACCGCGCGGCCGATGGACGCCGGCCTCGCGATGAGCTGGTCCTCCTTCGTCCCGGTGCTGATCGCGCTGCTGGTGCTCGCGATCCTGCCGGCGCTCGTGGCCGTGCTGGGCACCCTGGCCCAGACCCGCTTCAACATCGCCGGGAAGGCGCTCGGCAAGGGTTTCGACAAGCTCAACCCCGGCAACAACCTGAAGGGCCTGATCTCCGGCCAGAAACTCGTCATGGCCGTGCTCGGGCCGGTGCGCAGCCTCACGCTGCTGACGGTGGTGTGGCTGAAGATCCACGCCGAGTTGCCCGACATCGCGCAGAGCTTCCGGGTCGGCGCCGCCCAGGGGTGGTCGCTGTCCCTGGCAATGCTCAAGGGTCTGGAGCGTCAGTGCATCGTCGTGCTGGTGGTGCTCATCGTCACGGACATCCTGCTGCAGCGCTATCTGATCTACCGCCAACTGCGCATGGACATCAGCGAGGTGCGCCGCGACCACAAGCAGAACGAAGGCGACCCGATGCTCAAGGGCACGCGCAAGCAGATCGCCAAGGAGATCGTCATGTCCGACGAGGGCCCCGCGCAGCGGCGGCCCAGCGCGGTGGTGGTCAATCCGGAACACGTCGCGGTCGCGCTGTTCTACGACGTCGAGATCACCGAGATGCCGTTGATCCTGGACAAGCGCAGCGACGAGGAAGCGCTGGCGATGCGTCGCCAAGCGCGTGAGAACGGCATCCCGGTCGTCCGCTACGTGGGGCTCGCGCGGCATCTGCTCGCTGCCGGCGAAGTCGGCCAACCGGTGCCGGAACACACCTTCCGCGCGGTGGCGCTGCTGCTGCGCGTGATCGAGGAGTATGAGAAGCAGGCGCCGGAACTGCTGCGGCCCACACTGCGGCCGGGCGACGACGAACTGCACCTGGACCTGGCGTCGGTGGACGACGAGATCGGACAGGAGATGCTGGATCTCGCCTGAACCCGGCGCGTCGACGGCGCCGCGCAATCCCGCGCAAGCCCGCGTAATCCCGCGTAATCCCGCGTGATTCCGCGCGGTCGTGCACGGTCAGGCACCGTCGCGGAGTTCCTCTTCCAGCAAGATGTACTTCTCGCGGCGTCTGGCCAGGGCCCGGTGTCTGGCGGACGCCTCGCCCAGCGCCAGTTCGGCGGCGTCGCGCACGTTCTGGCGATCGACCACCGACTGACGGGCCGGCGCGATCCGGTCGATCTGCGCCTGATCGTCCTGACGCCAGCGGCGCAGCACCGGCGCGCCCCCGGGCTCCGCCTGACAGGCCGCCCGCAAGGCGTCGCGCTGCGCGGCGACATCGGCGATGCATTCGCTCAGCGCCTGCTCCGCGTCGCTCAGGGCCTGCGCCGCCTCCTCGCTGGCCCTCTGGGCGCGCGCCAGTTCGGCCTCGGCCAATGTCGCGCGGCGGCTCGCCAGCGCGCCGATGCGGCGCACGCCGGGAATCCGGGGGTCGGGCGGTGCGGGAGTCTCGAACTCGTGCGGCGCCCGTGGCGGCTCCGGACGGGCGTCAGGATTGGAATGCCACGATGCGGCGGTCATGACGCACTCACCGCGCGCTCACCGAGGATCCGCAACGGACGACCCGCAGGTTCACACCACGCCCGCGGTCAGCGCGTTGAGCCGCGCCAGACTGTCTTCCAACGGCACAGGCGTGCGAGTGTCCTGGCGCAGGAAGTCGATGACCTTGGGATAGTCCGCGACGATGCGGTCGGTCTCCGCATCCAGACCGGGCCGATACTCGCCCAGCCGCACCATCAGCTCCATGTCGCGGTAGCCGGACAGCACCTGCCGGATCCGGTTGGCTGCGCGACCGTGTTCCCGGGGCACGATGTTCGACATCACCCGGCTCAGACTGGCCAGCACGTCGACCGCCGGGTATTGCCCCTGCTCGGCCAGCTTGCGCGACAGCACGATGTGGCCGTCCAGGAGCGAGACCGCCTCCTCGCTGATCGGATCCGACCGGAGTTCGCCTTCCAGCAGCACGGTATAGAGCGCCGTGATGGACCCGCCGGCGGCGTTGCCCGCGCGCTCGATGAGCCGCGGCAGGAGCGCGTAGACCGACGGCGGGAAGCCGGCGCGCGCAGGCGCTTCGCCGGCGGCCAGGCCGATCTCGCGTTGCGCGCGGGCCAGGCGGGTCAGCGAGTCCACCATCAGCAGCACGTTCAGGCCCTGGTCGCGCAAGCCCTCGGCGATCGCCGTGGCGGTGAACGCGGCACGCACGCGTTCGATGGAGGTGCGGTCCGAAGTGGCACAGACGATCACCGTGCGCGCCATCAGGGCGGGATCGAACTCATGTTCGGTGAACTCGCGGACCTCGCGCCCCCGCTCGCCGATCAGCCCGACCACGATCGCGTCGGCCGGGCTGCCGCGGCCCACCGCCGCCATCAGCGTGGTCTTGCCGCAGCCAGGCCCGGCGAACAGCCCCACCCGCTGCCCCTGCCCGATCGTCAGCAGCGTGTCGAGACTGCGCACGCCGGTGGGAAACCGGTCCTTGATGCGCCACCGCTCCACCGGCGGCGGCGCGTCCGCGATGACGCGGCGGAGTTCCAGGCCGTCCACGCCGGCGCGCAGCGGCGGACCGTCGTCCAGCGGATCGCCGAAGCCGTCGAGGATCCGCCCCAGCAAGGGTCGGCCCACGGCCACATGATGGACGGTCCGAAGCGGCCGGATCACACAGCCGCCCGAGATGCCCTCGAGCGCCATCAACGACGACAGCAGCACGTTGGCGCCGGTGAAGCCGACCACCTCGCAGCGCCAGATCCTGGCGGGATCTTCCGGGTGATAGACCTCGCAGAGTTCGCCGATGCTGGCCCCCGGCACCGTGCCTTCGATCAGCATGCCCAGCACGCGATGCACCCGGCCCAACTGGCGGGTCAGCGGCACGCCCGCCATCGCGGCGGCGATGCGGGGCGCTTCGCGGGCGGCGATGTCATGCGGCGTCACCATCCGACCTGCACCTTGCGGGGACCGTCGAAAACCAGCGCGCCCGGCCGGATCTCGGCGAGCCGCCAGTCGCCAGCGCGATCGCCAGGTTCGAGCCGGCGCCCGTCCGTCAGCGTCACCTGGCTATGGGAACCGAGCAGCACCTCCTGGATGTCGAACGGCAGGATCACGATGCCGTCGCCCGGTACGTTCACCAGCAGACGGTCGTGCCCTCCGCTGCGGTCGGAAGTTGCGCCGCGAATCACCTCGATCGCTGGCGCTCGCGTCGAAGCCGCGTCGGACGGCGCGGGGACGCTCCCCGGAACGGCCTTCGCGGCGCTCGCCACGGCAGGCGGCACATCAGCGGACGCCGCAGGCGCGGCGGCAGTGGTCGTCGACGAGGCCGCACGACTCCCTCCACGCGGGCGGAGGTCCGGCTTCGTCCCGGCGGCGCCGTCCTGCCCTGCCGCGACTTCCCCTTCCGCGGCCTGTCGTACAAGTGCGGCCACGCCCAGCATCGTGGACAGCAGCCCGGCCGCCACGATCACGCTGCCCAAGGCGCGCATCGGGCGCGGCGCCGAGGGGGACCGGGGGCTGGGAACCTTCCTGGATGTGCGGACGTCCGCCACCATGATGGGGTCGGCGGCAATAGGCGTCTGGACGCCGTCCCCCGGGGAAGGCGCTGTCGTCGCCGCCATGGCCGCATCCAGCCTGGGTGGCGTCCATGCGTCCCAGGCGTCGGACGACGGGCGCACGACCAGCCACGCGTCGCCCGTACGAAAAGCCTCTCCGGGTTGCAGCGCGGTCGACGTGCCGGCAGAAAGCGCGGTTCCGTCAGCCAGGACGACACCCGCCTCCAGCGGCTCCAGCGTCACGCCGCCGTCGGGCGCCAGGCGTACGAGCAGCCGCGCGGGCGTGCCGCCGTCGCCCAGCAGCAGCAGATCGGCGTCGTCGCCGGCTCCCACCGCGAGCGCGTCTTGCAGCGGCAGCGCGGCGCCAGACTGCAGTCCGCTCAGGACGCGCAGTTCCAGGTCATCCGACGCCAGGATGCCAGCCTCCATGTCAGTACATCTCCGGCAAGGCGCGACCATCCAACGGGACGCTGATCACGGAGCGCACGTTGACGCGGAAGTCCGGCGGCAGTTCGGACATGCCGATCACGGCCAGCGGCGGAATGCGGTCGGCCAGCAATTTGCGGATATGCGGGCGCACATCCTGGGCGCAGATCATGACCAGGCGCCCGCCCTCGTGGGTCGCCAGATACGCCGCAGCGGTCTCGTCGAGGATCGCATCGGTCAGGTCGGCGTCGAGCGCAAGGAAATCGCCGTAGGCGGTCTGCCGAATGGCGGCCCGGATCTGCGCCTCGAGTTCGCTGTCGAACATGAGCGCGCGCAGCTCCTTGCGTACCGCGTGGGCATCGCAGATCTCGCGCTGCAACGCCGCCCGCACGCATTCCGTGAGGACCGAGGGATCGCGTTCGCGCGGCCCCCAATCGATCAGCGCATTGATGATCATCGGCAGGTTGCGGATGCTGACGTTTTCGGTGAGCAGCCGACGCAGTACCTCGGCCATGCGGCTGGCCGGGACGGCCCGCTCCAGTTCCTTGGCCACCTCCGGCGTCTTGCGGCTGCACCAGGCGGAGATCTTCTGGGTCTCCTCCATGCCGAAATACATCGCGCCGACGCGCAACAGCGTTTCCTCGCAAAGTTCGTCCAGGCGGTCCCAGCAGTTGCGCAAGTCCGTCGGCCGCGGGTTCAGCGCCAGCGCCTGCGCCTCGGGCAGCCAGACACGCGGCGCGCAGGCGAGTCCGCCGCGCGACTCGATCTGCTCCGCCGGCAGCCCGAGTTCGATCGCATCGCCTCGCGTCCAGGTGCAGGTGAGCAGGTCCTCGTGCAGTCGCATCGAAAACACCGGCACTTCGCCGTGGCAGAACTCCAGGTCGGTGTGATCGAGGTCCACGTCCGAGTCGAATTCGATCGCAGGGGTCACCAGCGCCAGACGACGCACCAGGCGATTGCGGACCTGTCGGCACAGGTTGAGCGCGCGCTGGGCGCGCTCGGGGTCGACGCGACTGCTGACCCGCAGCGCAAAGGGGCGCACCAGATCGAAATCGCGCAGGGCTTCCACGGCGGCCTCTCGCTGCAGTGTCTCCTCGCGTTCCGTCTTCAGCTTGCGATGCATCATCGTCAGACCGACGGCGGCGGACCCGGTCGCCAGGCCGGCGAATGCCAGCAGCGGCATGCCGGGTAGCAGACCGAAGGCCAGCATGGCGCCGCTGGCCGTCACCCAGGCCTTGGGCTGGTGCAGCAGCTGCGCAGTCAGTTCGTTGCCGATCGCCCGGCCTCCCGTGGGCTTGGACACCCGCGTGACCAGCAGACCGGCGGTCATCGACATCAGCAGTGCCGGGATCTGCGCCACGAGCCCATCGCCGATGGTCAGGATCGCGTAGACCTGCAGCGCGTCCGCGGCGGGCAGGCCCCGCTGGAGCACGCCCACCGACAGGCCGCCGAGCAGGTTCACCAGCACGATGACGATGCCGACGATGGCGTCGCCCTTGGCGAACTTCATCGTGCCGTCCATGGCGCCGAAGAACTGGCTTTCCTCGGTCAACGCATCCCGTTGCGCCTTGGCCTCGTCCTGCGTGATGCCACCCGCCTTGCGCTCCATGTCGATGGCCATCTGCCGCCCCGGCATCGCATCGAGCGAGAAGCGCGCGCTGACCTCGGCCACCCGTTCCGAGCCCTTGGTGATCACGATGAACTGCACCACCGTCAGGACCAGGAAGACGACCAGGCCGACCACCAGGTTGCCGCCGACGACGATCTCGCCGAAGGCCGCGATGATGTGACCGGCTTCCGCGTTGAGCAGGATCTGCCGCGTGCTGGCCACGCTGAGCGCCACGCGGAACAGCGTGGTGACCAGGAACAGCGACGGGAACGCCGACAGCCCGGTCGTCTGCTTCACCTGCATCACCAGCACGATCAGGAAGGCCGACACGCACAGGTTGATCGCGATCAGCAGGTCCAGCAGCCAGGTGGGCACCGGGAGCAGCATCGCGAACACCACGGCGACGACCAGTGCCGTGACGACGATCTCCGCCCGTTCGCCGCGCGGCGCGATCTGCCGGGCGAGGGCCTGCGCCGGCGACAGGATCGCGCCTGCGGAAGTGGCGCGGGTGGCGCCTTGGGGCGCGCTGGAAGGAGGTGGCAAGGGCATGGTGAATGCTCAGTCGGGCGCGCTCATGCGAGGTTCGCCACCTGAATTTGCAGGCTTGTCATGCCGCCGGCGCGGCCGGCCGATCCGTTCTCATGCCCAGGCCGGCACGCAGGAGCAAGCCGCGTCGCTCCAGGTCAGCCGTGTTGGCATTCTTCAACTCGTTGCTCACGACCTGCTTGGTTTCCGCGTTCAGCCAAACGCCTCCCGGCAGTTGATGCAATTCGCGCTGCATCTGCCGACGCACGCTCGCCAGCGCGTCGCCGCTGACCTTCAACACAGTCCCCATGCGCCCGAGCACAGCCTGCGGCGCGGGCGCGAAGGTCGTCTCGAGCAGCCAGCGTGCCGTCTTGCGGATCTCTTCCGCATTGTCGGCACCGGGGCACGGTCCGGCAGCAGCTCCGGCTTTCATCATTCGGACGCCGGACTGCTCGACCTGGCGGACCTGCTGGATCATGCGCAGCAAGGTCAGCGACAGGAACACTTCCGCGCCGCGCGAGCGGCGCGCGTCGACGCGCCCCCGAGGCACCGCCATGGCTTCCAATCGACCGAGTCCGTCGCGGCCCAGGCCGCTGGCGGCTTCCAGGACCAGCTTGGGCGACGGCGGAGACTGCAGCGCCGCGAGCAGCGACGAGTCCGGCGCGAAGTCGGCCGAGGCCGTCGTGGAAGTGGTCGTCGGCACCGTCGTGCGCATCAGTTGCCGCACCGTGCCGTCCGGGTCGCGATCCGCCTCCTCCAACAGGGCGTTCAACGCCCCGACATCCGCGCCCGGCGGCAGCTTGCGCAGCGCCAGATGCAGCAGGGCTTCCCGCTCCGCCGCGGCCAGGATGCCGGCATCCAGTTCTTCCATCGCCTGCTGCGACCTGCCCTGCGCCCACAAGGACGCGAAACGCTCCGCGCGCTGCCGGATCGATGCGAACCCCTGTTCGCCGGAGAGCTGCCTCATCATTGAGTGAATCGCGTCGATGCGCATCAGCGCCTCGACGCGATCCTCCTTGCGTTCGCGCGCGTCTCGGGACTCGTCGTGTGTTTCGAGCTCGGCACGCTCACTGGTGCCGAAGGTGATTTCCTCCGCGCTGGCCCCGAGTCCGCCGGAGTTCTCCACCACCTCGACCGCCGCCCGCAGGGCAGCGCGGCGCTCGGCGATCTGCGCCAGATCGGCCGTCGACGACTCGGGCGGGCGGATCGGGGGCTGCGGTGGCAATGGCCGGTACGCCTGCGCGTCGGCTGCCTTGCCCTTGGGGATCGCATCCTGTCCGGATTCGAAGAGGACATTGCCGGGTCGGGAGCTGATCGTGGTCATGGCAGGCGAATGAGAAGGGATGGGAAGACGTTCAGGGCAGTGCGCGCGCCGTCAGGATGAAGAGACGCTCGCGCTCGCTGTTCACGGCGCTGTCGCTGCGGAACAGCGCGCCGATCAAGGGGATCGAGGACAGGCCCGGCACACGGGAGTTGGTGATCTGGCGGTCCTGCCGCCGGTAGCCGCCGACGACCAGCGATTCGCCCGGCTTCACCACCGCCTCGGTGCTGACCGCGCTGTTGCCGACGCTGGGCGTACCCTGATCGGTCTTGGCATTCGTCAACTGACCGTCCTCGATGTCCAGGGTGACGCGTATGCCTTGATCCGCGCCGCCGGCGTCGTCCCCGACGATGCTGGGCGTCACCTTGAGCAGGGTGCCGGCCGTGATCGTGCGCAGGTCCGTGCTGCGTTCGCCAACCAGCTTCACATAGGCCGACTGGTTCATGTCGAGCAACGCGCCCACGTTGTTCAAGGTCAGGATCGACGGGCGCGACAGCACCTGCGCCTGCCCGCGCGATTCCAGCGCACGCACGCGCAACTCGAGCCGGTTCGAAGCCCAGAGCACCATGGTCGATCCCTTGACGCCGGTATCGCCGGAGGTCGCGCCGAGGCTCCCGCCCGCGTCCAAAGACACCCGTGCCGCGCCCGATCCTGCTTGGAGGTCGACCGACCAATCGCGCAACGCATCCGCGCTGACGTCGAGGATGGTCACGTTGATTTCGATGAGCCGGCTGGGAACGTCGAGCGCATCAATGAGCTCGCGGTAATCATCGCGATGTGACGGCAGGTCCCAGACCAGGACCGCGTTGAGTGGCGTATAGGCGGCGATCGAGGGCACGAATTCGGGCTCCTCCGCATCGTTACCGCGCCCTGACCGCCGGAACTGTCCTGACGATTCCGACGCCAGCGACGTCGCCATCGAGGCGGGGCCGCGTTTGGGCGCACTGCCGTCCGTCGACGATGCCAGGGGTAGCCGCGCGGCCGGGATGCCCGCCATCGCGGCGTCGCCGGCGGAGTCGCCGCCGGCCATCTCCCGCGCCAGCACCGCCCATGGGTCCTGGGCGCCGGACAGCGACGACGTTGTCGCCCCTTCGCGGGCGTTGGGCGAATGAGCCTGGAGGCTGACGGAACGGGCGTTCGGCAAGACCTGATTCAGCGTCGTCACCAGGCCGGGCACCGTGACGACGCGATCGCGAGTTCTCATTTCCCGGTCTGCGGCGGAGGCATGCTTCAGACGGAACACCATCATGCGAGGGCGCTCCCGCCGCGGTGCCTTGTCCTCAGGCACCGCGAGCATCCGGCGGATCAGGCTGACGTAGGCAGGCGGACCGGACACCAGCACGGTGGGCGGGTCGGAGTCGAATTCACCCCAGCCGAAACGGCTTTCGAACAACCCGATGCCGACCAGCGCGTCCTTGGCATCGGATGGGCTCTGCGGACCGAGCGGGATCCGATCGCTGGTCGCGGCCGACCGCGCCGAGACGTGCAGAACGCCCTGATAGATGAACCAGTCCAGCCCCAGTGAATCGCCCAGTCGATCCAGGAATACCGCCGGCGAGGCGCCCTTGCCGCTGAGCTTCAACTTGCGCCGCCCCAGCGCGGGGTCGGCGAGCTTCACCTCGAGGCCCAGCGTCGACGAGAAGCGGTCAAGGACTTGCGTCAGCGTGAGTTCCTCGTCGGCACGGTAGCTGTAGAGCGTGTCCCGCCACGCAGCCGGCGCCACAGCGACCGCTTCCGTGATCGCCGGGCCGATCGGCCCCGACAACGCCACGGTACAAAGCACCGCACGCAGCGAAGCCCTCATCAGCGCGGCGGCCCGTCTCATGTCAGCGCTGCTCGCTGAGGATCTTGCGTTCGATGCTCCGATGAAGCTGGACACCCGTCTTCAACGTCGCAATCTCCGTTTGTAGCCGGCGCTTGATGGACATCGCCCGAGCCACCTCTCCGGGGCGGAGGCGATTCATTTCTTCCTGCAGCCGGCGCAAGTTCGCCATGCTGATCCGCATCAGACGGAAGGTGAAGGGAGTGAGCGGGGTCATGCGGAGATCTCCTGGGGAGCGGGTGGAGGAAAGCAGGGAACGGGAGAACAGGCAGGCGGCGGCATGGAGACCGGTCCCGGCAACGCGTCGAGCAGCGCCCGGACGTTCTCCCCGTAGTGGGCGTGGAGGCTGCCGGCGCGGTGGTCCAGCACGCATTGACCTCGAGCCAGCAGAGCGTCGGGCACCAACGTCCAACCGGCATCGGCCGCGATGTCCGCCAAGGCCTCCGCTTCGTCAGTCGGCACGCGCAATCGGGCATCACCTTCGCCGCGCATCGCGCGCCATTCGTCACGCAACAGGCGCGCACTGGACCGCGACACGGCCTCCGCGGGAAGGTCGAGCAGCAATCGTCGGGCCGCCTGTTGCGCGATCTCGATCAACAGAGATTCAGAGGCGGCGAGCAGCCGTTCGCGATCCTGTCGCATCGCGCTCGCGATCCGCGCCGCGTCCGCGAGCGCCACGCGCCTGAGTTCTTCCACTTCGTGCGAGAGCGCCGCCGTGCAACGGTCGCGCGCGTGCAGCCGCCAGCGGCGCTCGCGCCCGCGCGCGGCTTGCAGTCGAGCCGCACAGGCCGATCTGGCGGCCCGGACCAAATCGCCCGCCGAACGCACGACCGACAGCGATTCGCGCCTCAGCACGACAGGCGACGCCTCGCCCTCGTCGGCATCGTCGATGCGCAGGGAGAGACCGCTGAGCGGCAGGCGTTGGGAGATCCAGGCGGGATTCATTCGGGCTCTAGTACGCGAACAACCCGACGCAGTTCCTGGGACGGCGCGCCACCCCGAGAACGGCATGCCTTTGACATCGCACTGACGACCACCCCTTCCTTCACCACCGGCGCTCCCGGTGGCCTGCTCCGATGCTCGTCGATCCGATTGCCAAACCCGTCGTCCGCAACGCCGCCTTGTCAGCGACTGCGCGTGCATCTCCTTCACCGCTTCAGTTGCCCAAGCGGGACGTCGAGGACTTCCGGCTCCGACAGCGACTTCAATGCGGCGTCGTCTGGATCGTCGACGACGCGGATTCACCCTGGACCTCCTTCGAACTGGCGCTCGCCCCCGCCCGCGAAGACCTGCCCGCCGAGGCCACCCGGGACGGTCCGACGCTCGGCATCCCGCACGGGATCCTCCTCCTCGAAGACGACACCTTGGTCACGATCGCGACCGGGGTGCACCTGCCTGCTCACGGGGACGGACGCGTGAGGGACGGCCTCTTGCGCCTGGCCTGCGCCGCGTGGAGTCCGGCGCTGGCACGCGCGATGGGCGAAGTTCCGACGCCACTGCGCGACACCCAGGACGCAAGTCCATCAGGACCTGGAACGGATCGGCGCATCGCCGCTGTCTTGACGCTCGTCAGTCAGGACGGCACCCGACATGTCGTACCGATCGGTGCCTCGCGCCGCACCCTGCTGGCCTGGGCGATGGCGCCGGGCTGGAAGACGCTTCCCGCACCCGGCCCGATGCCGGGCGCCGTCGCGGAGATCGCACTGACGGCCGGGCTCTGGCTGGCCCGTCTCCCGGTGCGGCGCGCGCGACTGCTGGCGATCCGGACGGGCGATGCCTTCTGGCTTCCCTCCGAGGGGCCAGCCCAAAACGGCCCGTTATGCCTCGTTTCTGCAGGGCGACTGATTCATTTAGGTCAGGTTGACCACCTCACACGCGAGTTCCAGGGATGGGGCTCAGAGGGGGGCTCGCCGTCCAATTCCCTTCATGCCTTTTCACCCCCAACGGAGCCCCGCAACGTGGATGCCCTGACCGTAGACCTGGACTTCATCGTTGGCCGCGTCGCCATGACCGTCGGCGAACTGAGCGCGCTTGCCGCCGGCCAGATCGTCCCCTTGGAGGCGCTGACCCCGGCGACAGTCCGCATCGTCGCGCACGGCACCGAACTCGGCGCGGGACAACTGGTTGAAGTCGAAGGCCGGTTGGCCGTCGAGATCCTGCAGTGGGGGACTCCGCGGTGAACGCCGGCGGCTTCGACCCCCTCTCGCTGGCGTTCCTGCTGGCGGGCCTGACGCTGCTGCCGCTGCTGCTGGTCTGCACGACGAGTTATCTGAAGATCTCCGTGGTGCTGATGATCGTGCGCAACGCGCTGGGCGTGCAACAGGTCCCGCCGACGATGGCCCTCAACGGCATGGCGCTCGCCGCCACGCTATTCGTGATGGCCCCGGTGCTCAACGAGGTGGTGTCGCGGCTGCCCATGGATCTCCCCGGCCTGTCGGGCCAATCGTCGCCGGCACAGGCGCCCCCTCGTTCCAAGGGCGCCAGCCTGGGCATGAGCGATCTGGCTCACGCCTTCGAGCCGATGCGCGGCTTCATGCTGGCCAACACCCTGCCGGAGAAGCGGCAGAAATTCGTCGACCTGGCCCGCCAGCAATGGGGCGGCCGCCTGGCGGCGCCGCAGGACAGCGACTACGTCGTCCTGATCCCCTGCTTCGTGGTCAGCGAGCTGGAGCTGGCGCTGAAAGCGGGCTTCGTGCTCTACGTCCCCTTCGTCGTCATCGACCTGCTGCTGTCCAACCTGCTGCTCGCGCTGGGCATGCAGATGGTGTCGCCGATGGTGGTCTCGCTGCCGCTCAAGATCCTGCTGTTCGTGCTGCTCGACGGCTGGACGCGACTCTTCGACGGCCTTGTCCGTTCCTACGCCTGAGGACCGCGTCGTGATCGAAACCATCGCGTTCTTCCAGAAGGGCCTGCTCATGGTGATCTGGCTCTCGCTGCCGCCGCTGATCGTCGCGGTGCTGGCGGGCGTGCTGGTCTCGCTGGTCCAGACGGTGCTGTCGATGCAGGACCAGAGCATTCCCTTCGCGGTGAAGCTGTTCGCCGTCGGCCTGGTGCTGGCGGTGACCGGCCGCTGGATGGCGCTGCAGCTGCTGGCGCTCGGCGACCAGGCCCTGGCGGCGCTCGTCACCTTCGGAGGTCGGCCGTGACCTCCGCACCGCTCCACTTTCCTGTCACGCGCCCGGCGCGGCGCGACCTCTCCTCAGTCCTAGGGAGCCCCCGGCTCCGGAAGATCCCCGTCGGGCGCGCGCCCGAGACCGAGCCGAACGGGGACCCGGACCTTCTTCGAGTCTGTCTATGAACCACACCACCGAAGCCATGGGCCACACGGGCGACGCCCACTCGCAAGAGCCCGCAACGACCACGGACCTCACGCCGGAGCTCACCCTCGAGCTTGAGCTCGCGCCCGACGACGCCGAGGCGGCAATTGAGGCGATCACCGGGCCGATCGAGCCCATAGAACCGGTGGATCCCGAACTCGTGCGCGAGCGCCAGCAGCTGGTGCTGACGCACATCGTGAAGATCGCGCGGGACTCGCGCAGCGACTCCAGCAAGCTCAAGCGTTTCCTGCGTCGCTACGAGCGCTCGCCGGGCGAGCTCGACGACATCATCCAGGATGCGATGCTCGAGGCCACGCGCTGTGCCGATCGCTTCCAGGCTCGCTCGTCGGTGGAGACCTGGTTCTTCGGGATCGCCGCCAACGTCGCGCGCAACCACGTGGCGCGATGCTCCAAGCGCAGCGGTCAGATGGAAAGCCTGGACGAGTCCCCGCACATGATGGACTCCGAATCGGCCCACCGTCCGCGCGACTCGTCGATGGACGTGAGCCAGCAGGTGGCCTACCGCCAGTTGGCCGGCATCGTCGACGTCACCCTGTCGGGCCTCTCCGCCGATCTGCGCGGGACCTTCGACCTGGCCTGCCTGCAGGAGGAGTCCTACCGCGACGTCGCCGAGATCCAGGCGATCCCGATCGGCACCGTGCGCTCGCGCGTGAATCGGATGCGTACGCTGCTGCGCTCGCGACTCAAGCAGGGCTTCGCGGACTACGCGACCTGACCCCGCGCCGGCGTCGCCCTCACCTTCCGTGACGCGACGCCCCGCGAGGGAGCGCCATCCGACGCGCTCGCCGCCCCTCGAAAAGGGGCGGCTTTCGTCTTGGCGTCGCCGGACTCAGTCGATCCAGCGCAGCGCGAGCTGGGTCAGCACCAGGGCCAGCATGAAGCCACCGACGCCCCACAGCAGTGCCTGCAGCAGATGGTTGGTGCGGCGCTGCTCCACCAGCAGCTGGCGGGTCAGGTCGGCATGGCCGTCGTCGGCGCGCTGGCGCAGCACCTCATGCATCAGCCGCGGGAACTCCGGCACCATCTGCGCGAAGCGCGGTGCCTCCTTCTTCAACTGGCGAAGGAAGGCGCGCCAGCCGATCTGCTCATCCATCCAGCGCTCGAGGAAGGGCTTGGCCGTGGCCCAGAGATCCAGTTCCGGATCGAGCTGCCTGCCCAATCCTTCAATGTTGAGCAGCGTTTTTTGCAGCAAAACCAGCTGGGGCTGAATCTCCACGTTAAATCTGCGCGAGATCTGAAACAGCCTCATCAGCACCTGGCCGAGAGAAATGTCCTTCAACGGCTTGTCGAAGTGCGGCTCGCAGACGGTGCGCACCGCGCCTTCGAGTTCATCGACGCGGGTCTCCGGCGGCACCCAGCCCGATTCGATGTGCAACTCGGCAACGCGCTTGTAATCACGCCGGAAGAAGGCGATGAAGTTCTGCGCCAGGTAATCCTTGTCGACCTCGGTCAGCGTGCCGATGATCCCGAAATCCAGCGCGATGTAGCGACCGAAGGTGTGCGGATCCAGGCTGACCTGGATGTTCCCCGGATGCATGTCGGCATGGAAGAAACCGTCGCGGAACACCTGCGTGAAGAAGATCGTGACGCCGTCGCGGGCCAGCTTCTTGATGTCGACGCCGGCCTCGCGCAGGCGCTCCAGCTGCGAGATCGGCACGCCGCGCATGCGCTCCATCACGATGACCTCGCTGCGACAGAGCTCCCAGATCATCTCCGGGACCATCACCAGCTGCAGGTCCTGCATGTTGCGGCGGAGTTGGGCCGCGTTGGCGGCCTCGCGCACCAGATCCAGCTCGTCGTGCAGGTAGGTGTTGAACTCCGACACGACCTCGCGCGGCTTGAGCCGTCGGCCGTCGGCGGAGAAACGCTCCACCCAGCCCGCCAGCGTGCGCATCAGCGCCAGGTCGTCCTCGATGATGTCGAGCATGCCCGGCCGCAGCACCTTGACGGCGACTTCACGCCCGTCATGCAGTGTCGCGAAGTGCACCTGCGCGATCGATGCGCTGGCCACCGGCTCAGCGTCGAAAGTGGCGAACAGTTCCTCGATGCGGCGGCCGAAGGCGCGTTCGATCAACTCGCGCGACAGCTCGGCGGGGAACGGCGGCACGTTGTCCTGCAGCCGCGACAGCTCCTCGAGCATGTCGGGCGGCACCAGATCACGGCGCGTGGACAGCAGCTGGCCGAACTTGACGAAGATCGGCCCCAGGCGCTCCAGCGCCAGCCGCAGGCGCGCGCCGCGGGGTTGGTCCCAGGCCCGGCCGACCGTGATCAGCCGGCGCAGGAAGCGGAACCGTCGGCGCTTGAGCGTGGAGAGCGCCAGCTCGTCCAGCCCATGTCGATACAGGGTCCAGACGATGACCAGCAGGCGGGACAGATACCTCATTCAGGACCTCATGCCCGGCCTTGGCCGTCGGGCATGAAGCGGCCCGCCGTGCGGGCCAGCGTCGCCATCGCCGCGGCGGCGGCCCGGCCGAAACGGCCGAGCTGATGCGCCACGGCCGGACCGGTGATGGCCGCCAGGTCGTCCTCGATGTCCCAGCGCACGTGATCGATCAGCCAATTGAAGTCGCCGGCCAGTTGCGCATCGCCCTGCACGCGCACGTCCGGACGAGCGCCGGACAGCGCCGCGAAGGCGGCGGCGGCGGGGTTGGACGCGTCCAGCTCGATGAGCAGGTCCGGTTCTTGCCTAGGGGCATCCTCGTCGCCCATCCGTTCGAGCAGACCGGCCGGGGTGATGCGCAACCGCAGATCCGGTGCGGCCGGCAGCATCGCCGGCCAGCCGGACAGGCGCAGTCGCAACGTCTTGCCCGTATGCGGGGCCAGGCGCGCGGTGGCGACGGACTCGCGGGACATGACATGGTTGAGCAACAGCGTGATGCGATCCTGGACCGCGGGGGCGAGGAGCTTGGACCATTCTTGAAGCATGGGGCGGATTGTAGGCAGGCCGCGCAGGCGACCTGGGCGCGGCGGAACCGGTGACAAAGCTAGGGGGTCCGGTTACGAGTCCGCGAGTTGATTTGAGCGAGAATTTCCGGCTAAGGCCGGGGAAGGACCACTGGGTGATGTTTGAGGACCGAAATTACAAGAGAACCTTCTACAGCGCGCCGCAGTCGGTCCAATCCTTCATCGCGGCCTTCTTGGAACCGACGCTGATCGTTCTGGTCTACCTGGTGCTGCTGGCCTGGTTCGGTGAACCGGTGATGCGGTCCACCTACACGCTGTGCATGCTGGTGTTCGCGCTGACCTTCCCGGGGCGCAACCGCTTCGCGGACCATCCCGCCAGCGCGATCACCGACATCGTCGGCTCCTGGCTGATGCTGCTGCTGATCCTGGGCATGTTCGCCTACGCGACCAGCAGCTTCCACTACTTCGAGCGCCCGGTGCTGCTGTGGTGGGCCGCGGTCACGCCGCTGGCGCAGATCGTCGCGGTCGAGATCGGCCGGCGCGTGCTGCTCTGGCGCTCCCGCCAGCCGTGGATCCGCCGCACCGCGGTCATCGTCGGCGCGGGCCCGCTGGGCGCCAAGGTCGCGCGGGCGCTGCAGTTCGGCACCGTCGGCGGCGCCGACTGCCTGGGTTTCTTCGAGGACCGCACCGACGACCGGCTCCACCCCGACTGCCTGGGCAAGGTGCTAGGCACACTGCCGCAACTGAGCGACTACGTCCGCACGCACGGCGTGCGCGAGGTCTACATCACGCTGCCGCTGGGCTCGCAGCCGCGCATCCTGCGCCTGCTGGAACAGCTGCAGGGCACGACGGCCTCGTTGTTCTTCGTCCCCGACGTCTTCGGCATCAGCATCATCCAGGGCCGGCTGCAGGACGTGAACGGCGTGCCGGTGGTGGGCATCCTGGAGACGCCGTTCACCGGCGTGAACGAGGTGGTCAAGCGCATCAGCGACATCATCCTGGCGTCGCTGATCCTGGTGCTGATCTCGCCGATCCTGCTGATCCTGTCGATCGGCGTGAAGATGAGCTCGCCCGGGCCGGTGATCTTCAAGCAGCGCCGCAACGGCCTGGACGGCGACGAGATCATCGTCTACAAGTTCCGCTCGATGCGCTCGATGGACAACGGCGCCGTCGTCAAGCAGGCGACCAAGGGCGACCCGCGCATCACGCCGTTCGGCGCCTTCATCCGCCGGACCTCGCTGGACGAGCTGCCGCAGTTCCTCAACGTGCTGCAGGGGCGCATGAGCATCGTGGGCCCGCGCCCGCACGCGGTCGCGCACAACGAGGAATACCGCCAGCTGATCAAGGCCTACATGGTGCGCCACAAGGTCAAGCCCGGCATCACCGGCTGGGCGCAGGTCAACGGCCTGCGCGGCGAGACCGACACCGTGGACAAGATGAAGGCGCGCGTCGAATACGATCTCGAATACCTGCGCAACTGGTCGCTCGGCCTGGACCTCCAGATCATCGTGCGGACCGTGAGGCTGGTGCTGTTCGACCGCCACGCCTATTGAGACATGCTGACGAGACATGCTGACATGCGACACGCAGGAGACTCCCCGACGATGAAACGCCTCCACCGACACCGGCTGGCGCTGCCCCTGGCAGTGCCGCTCTCGCTGCTCGCCGCCACGTCCGCCTGGGCCCAGAGCGACCAGGGCAGCCCCTGGTACCTCGGCGCCTCGCTGGGTCACTACTACACCAACAACGTGTACCGCTCCAACGCCGCGGCCAACAGCGACCGGCTGACCTCGCTGAGCCTGCTGGCCGGCGTGGACACCCGGCTGGGCCGCCAGCGGCTGCACGCCGACGGCCGCTTCAACGACAACCGCTACCAGGACAACAGCCGACTGGACAACCGCGGCTACAGCCTGGACACCGGGATCGACTGGGAGACTGCGGGCAACCTGTCGGGCAACGTGGACTACACGACAGCCCGCACGCTGGCCGACTTCAACAGCAACACCGGCATCGCCCCAACCACCGAACGCAACCTGCAGACCGACCAGAGCCTGGGCGGCGCTGTCCGTCTGGGCCTGCCGGGGCTGTCGCCGTTCACGCTCGAAGGCACCTTCATGCGGCGCCAGCGCGACTATTCGCTGGCCCTGTGGGAGCCGCAGGAATACCGGCAGAACACGTCCTCGCTGGGCCTGCTCTACAACGCCAGCAGCGCCTGGCGCTTCGGCGTCGCGGGTCGCTACACGAAGGGCCGCGTGCCGGTGAACGGCTTCGAGTGGGACCGCAAGGACATCGACCTGACCGCGTTCTGGCGCGCGACCGGCGCCAGCAGCCTGAATGCGCGGTTGAGCCGCAGCACCTCCGACACCTTCACCGGGCTGACCGGCGCGCTGAACTGGACCTGGTCGCCGGGCGGCCGCTGGTCGCTCAACACCAAGGTCTCGCGCGACACCGGCGTCGAGACCTACGCCCTGGGCATCAACAACGGCCTGTCCGACTTCAACCGCGTGCAGACGGCCTTCCAGACGCAGTTCAACTACCGCATCACCGGCAAGCTCACCGCGCAGGCCGGCCTGGGCGTCACGCGCCTGAGCCGGGACCACGACATCGCGCTGGGCGGCGTGCGGTCCAAGGACAACTCCAAGCAGTACAGCCTGGGGCTGGCCTGGGAGGCGCTGCGCAACGTCACGGTGGGCTGCCAGTACACGCGCCTGGATCGCGACACGACCGACGTGATCTACTCCTACAACGCCTACACCGCCGGCTGCTACGTGCAGGGCATGATCCGCTGACCCCCATCCTTCCATGGCCAACGACACCATCCTGCTGACCGGCGCGACCGGCTACATCGGCTCCCACACCTGGCTCGCACTGCTGGCGGCGGGCTACCGCGTGGTCGGCGTGGACAACTTCAGCAACAGCTCGCCCAAGGTGCTGGAACGGCTGGCCGAACTCAGCGGCCAGACGCCGCTGTTCGAGAAGCTCGACGTCTGCGACGGCGCGGCGCTGGACGCGGTCTTCCAGGAGTACAGGCCGGCAGCGGTGGTGCATTTCGCCGCCTTCAAGGCCGTCGGCGAGTCCACCGCCAAGCCGCTGAGCTACTACCGCAACAACCTCGACGGCCTGCTGACCGTGTGCGAGACGATGCGCCGGCACGACTGCAAGCGGATCGTGTTCTCGTCCAGCGCGACCGTGTACGGCCAGCCGGAATCGCTGCCGCTGCGCGAGGACGCGGCGTTGATGGCGGTGAATCCCTATGGCGCGACCAAGCTGATCGGCGAGGGCATCCTGCGCGACCTGGGCGCGTCCGACCCGCAGTGGCAGACCGCCTGCCTGCGCTACTTCAACCCGGTCGGCGCGCATGAAAGCGGCCGCATCGGCGAAGACCCGCGCGGCATCCCCAACAACCTGATGCCCTACGTGACGCAGGTGGCCGTGGGCCGCCGTGCCAAGCTGTCCATCTTCGGCGACGACTACGACACCCCCGACGGCACCGGCGTGCGCGACTACATCCATGTCGTCGACCTGGCCGAAGGCCACGTCGCGGCGCTGGACTTCCTGCTGCGCGGCGACGAGTCGATCTGGGTCAACCTCGGCACCGGCCGCGGCTACAGCGTGCTCGAGCTGGTGAACGCCTTCGCCGCCGCCAGCGGCCGCGCGATCCCCCACGAGATCGTCGCCCGCCGCCCGGGCGATGTCGCCGCCTGCTACGCCGATCCGGCGCTGGCGCGCGAGAAGCTGGGCTGGACGGCCAGGCACGACCTGGCCCGCATGTGCGAGGACAGCTGGCGCTGGCAGTCGGCCAACCCCAACGGATTCGAAGGTTGAGAGGGAGCAGTCACTTGAGCAAGATCGACACGCAGCCGGTGATCATGGCGGGCGGCAGCGGCACACGGCTGTGGCCGCTGTCGCGGGCCGGCTACCCGAAGCAGTTCCTGGTGCTGAACGGCAACACCAGCCTGTTCCAGCAGGCGGCGCAACGCCTGGCCGCGCTGTCCGCGGAGGACATCGCGGTGCAGGCGCCCCTCGTCGTCGGCAACGAGGAACACCGCTTCATGGTCCTGGACCAGCTGCGTGAACAGAAGCTCTCGCCCAGCGCCGTCGTGCTGGAGCCCGTCGGCCGCAACACCGCGCCGGCCATCACGCTGGCCGCGCTGCAGGCGCTCGAAGGCGGCGCGGATCCGGTGCTGGTCGTGACCCCGGCGGACCAGACCGTCACCGACGGCCCCGCCTTCACCGCCGCGCTGCAGGACGCCGTGCGCCAAGCCAAGGACGGCGCGATCGTGATCCTGGGCATCACGCCCGACCGGCCGGAGACCGGCTACGGCTACATCCGCGCCGGCGCCGAAGGCGTCGGCCTGCGCGTCGAGGCCTTCGTCGAGAAGCCCGACGCCGCCACCGCCCAGAAGTACCTCGACCAAGGCAGCTACTACTGGAACAGCGGCATGTTCGTGCTGCGCGCCAGCGTCTGGCTGCAGGCGCTGCAGCAGTTCCGGCCCGACATCGACCAGGCCACGCGCGTGGCCTTCGAAGGCAAGGCCGTCGACGGCTCCTTCGTACGTCCGGGCAAGGAAGCCTTCGCCGCCGTGCCGTCGGAATCGATCGACTACGCCGTGATGGAGCGCTGCCCCGGCAGCGCGATCGCCCTGCGCATGGTGCCGCTGGACGCCGGCTGGAACGACCTGGGCGCCTGGGAAGCGGTCTGGCAGGTCGCCGACAAGGACGCGTCCGGCAACGCCAGCCGCGGCGACGCGATCATCGCGGACAGCCGCAACACGCTGGTCCACGCCACCAGCCGGCTGGTGTCGGCCGTGGGACTGGACAACATCGTCGTGGTCGAGACGCCGGATGCGGTGCTGGTCGCCGACCGCAGCAAGAGCCAGGACGTCAAGAAGATCGTCAACCAGCTGACGGCCTCGCAGCGCGAGGAGCAGAACCTGCACCGCAAGGTGCACCGCCCCTGGGGCTGGTACGACAGCATCGACATGGGCGAGCGTTTCCAGGTCAAGCGCATCATGGTCAAGCCGGGTGCCTCGCTGAGCCTGCAGATGCACCACCACCGCGCCGAGCACTGGATCGTGGTCCAGGGCACCGCGGAGATCGTCAACGGCGACAAGACGCTGCTGCTGACCGAGAACCAGTCCACCTACATCCCGCTGGGCCAGGTGCACCGCCTGTCCAACCCGGGCAAGGTGCCGCTGGAGATCATCGAGGTGCAGTCCGGCTCCTACCTGGGCGAGGACGACATCGTCCGTTATCAGGACACCTACGGCCGGAACTGACCACCGGCCGCCGACCCTCACCCGGGGGGACGCGGCAGGCGGCGACACGAAAGTCGGATGAAAGTCGGATACAAAGCCGTCCTCGGAAAGTACAGGAGAAGACCGTGTCCGTGATCGCCGTCGTCGGGTTGGGATATGTGGGGCTGCCGCTGGTGGTCGAGTTCGGCAAGCACGGCCGCACGATCGGGTTCGACATCGCCGTCGACAAGGTGGCCAAGTGCCGCGCCGGCAGCGATCCGTCGCGCGAGCTGACGGACGAGGAAGTCCGGGCTGCCGTCCATGCCGAGTACCACAGCGACCCGGCCTGCCTGGCCGAGGCCGACGTCATCATCGTTGCCGTGCCGACGCCGGTGGACGAGGCCCACATCCCCGACTTCAAGCCGCTGGTCGGCTCGTCGACCAGCGTCGGGCGCCACATGAAGCGCGGCGCGGTCGTGGTCTACGAATCGACCGTGTATCCCGGCGCGACCGAGGAAGTCTGCATCCCGGTGCTGGAACGCGAGTCCGGCCTGAAATGGAAGCAGGACTTCTTCGTCGGCTACAGCCCGGAGCGCATCAATCCGGGCGACAAGGACCACACGCTGACGAAGATCCTGAAGATCGTCTCCGGCGACACGCCCGAGACGCTGGACATCGTCGCCAAGACCTACGAGAAGATCATCGTGCCGGGCGTGCACCGCGCGTCCAGCATCAAGACCGCCGAGGCGGCCAAGGTCATCGAGAACACGCAGCGCGACCTCAACATCGCGCTGATGAACGAGCTGGCGATCATCTTCGAGCGCCTCGGCCTGGACACCTCCGAGGTGCTGGAAGCCGCGGGCACGAAGTGGAACTTCCTGAAGTTCAAGCCGGGTCTGGTCGGCGGCCACTGCATCGGCGTGGACCCGTACTACCTGACCCACAAGGCCGACATGCTGGGCTACCACCCGCAGGTGATCCTGGCGGGCCGGCGCATCAACGACGGCATGGGCAAGTTCATCGCCGAGCAGACCATCAAGCAGATGATCGCGGCAGGCTCCCACGTCAAGGGCGCCAAGGTCAACGTGCTGGGCCTGACCTTCAAGGAAGACTGCGGCGACCTGCGCAACTCCAAGGTGATCGACATCATCCATGAGCTGCAGAGCTACGGCGTCGAGGTCCTGGTGACCGACCCGGCCGCCGAGGCCGACGAAGCCATGCACGAATACGGCGTGCAGTTGCACGCCTTCGAGGACCTGCCCCGTGCCGATGCCATCGTCGCCGCGGTCGCCCACCGCGAGTACAAGGCGCTGAGCGCCGGCCAACTCGCCGCCAAGCTGGTGGACGGCGGCGCCTTCATCGATGTGAAGGCCGCGTTCAGCGGCGACAATCTCCGCGCCGCCGGCCTGAGGGTCTGGCGGCTGTAATCCAATCCGCGCCGCAGCCTTCGACAGGGGAGCGGCGCACTCACGTTTCAGGGAAGTTCCATGACGATCCTCGTCACCGGCGGCGCCGGTTTCATCGGCAGCAATTTCGTGCTCGACTGGTTCAAGTCCTCGGACGAACCGGTGGTCAACCTCGACGCGTTGACCTACGCGGGCAATCTCGAGAACCTGGCCTCCCTGAAGGGCGATCCGCGTCATGTCTTCGTGCAGGGCGACATCTGCGACCGCGCGCTCATCGACCAGCTGCTGGACACGCACCGGCCGCGCGCGATCGTGCACTTTGCCGCCGAGTCGCACGTCGACCGCTCCATCCACGGCCCCGGCGCGTTCATGCGCACCAACGTCGAAGGCACCTTCACGCTGCTCGAAGCGGCGCGCGCCTTCTGGTCCGCGCTCGAAGGCGACGCGAAGACGGCCTTCCGCTTCCACCACGTCTCCACCGACGAGGTCTACGGCTCGCTGAAGGCCGAGGATCCGCCCTTCGCCGAAACGAACGCCTACGAGCCCAACAGTCCGTACTCCGCCTCCAAGGCGGCCAGCGACCACCTGGTCCGCGCCTGGCACCATACCTACGGCCTGCCGGTGGTCACGACCAACTGCAGCAACAACTACGGCCCGTACCATTTCCCCGAGAAGCTGATCCCGCTGATGATCGTCAACGCGCTGGCCGGCAAGCCGCTGCCCGTGTACGGCGACGGCCAGCAGATCCGCGACTGGCTCTACGTCACCGACCACTGCTCGGGCATCCGCGCGGTCCTGGCCGGCGGCACGCTGGGCGAGACCTACAACATCGGCGGCTGGAACGAAAAGGCCAACATCGACATCGTCAAGACGGTGTGCGCGCTGCTCGACGAACTGCGCCCCGACCCGGCCGGCCCATACGCACGCCTGATCACCTACGTCAAGGACCGCCCCGGCCACGATCGCCGCTACGCGATCGACGCGCGCAAGATCGAGCGCGACCTGGGCTGGCGTCCCGCCGAGACTTTCGAGACCGGGATCCGCAAGACGGTGCAGTGGTACCTGGCCAATGAGGAGTGGTCGTCGCGCGTGCTCTCGGGCGCGTACCGCGAGTGGGTGTCCAAGCAGTACGGCGGCTGAGGGCTGACATGAAGGTATTGCTGCTCGGGAAGAACGGCCAGCTCGGCTGGGAGCTGCAACGCGCCCTCGCCCCGCTGGGCGAACTCGTCGCGCTGGACCGCCGCGAGGGCGGCGACCTCGGCGACAGCGAGGCGCTGCGCGCCACGGTGCGCCGCGTCGCGCCGGACGTCATCGTCAATGCCGCCGCCTACACCGCCGTGGACAAGGCTGAAAGCGAGCCTGAAGCCGCCCGTCAGATCAACGCGCTGGCCACCGGCGTGCTGGCCGACGAGGCCAAGGCCCTGGGCGTGCTGCTGGTGCACTACTCGACCGACTACGTCTTCGACGGCGCCGGCGAGGACTGGCGCTTCGAGGACGCGCCCACCGGACCGCTGAGCGTCTACGGCAAGACCAAGCTCGAAGGCGAGCAACTGATCGCCGCGAGCGGCGCCGATGCGCTGGTCCTGCGCACCAGCTGGGTGTACGCGGCGCGCGGCGGCAACTTCGCCAAGACCATGCTGCGGCTGGCCGCCGAGCGCGATCAGCTCAAGGTGGTCGCCGACCAGATCGGCGCGCCCACCGGCGCGGACCTGCTGGCCGACGTCACCGCGCACCTGATCCGCGCCACGCTCAAGGATCGCGCGCTGAGCGGCACCTATCACGCGGTCGCCAGCGGCGAAACCAGCTGGCACCAATATGCGAAGCACGTGCTGACGCGCGCGCGGGACAAGGGCGTTGCGCTGAAGGTCCAGCCCGAGCAGGTCGAGGCGCTGGCCAGCAGCGCCTACCCGACGCCGGCCCCGCGCCCGCTGAACTCGCGCCTGGACAACCACAAGCTGCAGGACCGTTTCGGCCTGGTGCTGCCGCACTGGCAGACCGGCGTGGACCGCCTGCTCGACGAGATCCTGTGATCGGAGACCTTTGATGAGCAACGACACCCGCAAGGGCATCATCCTGGCCGGCGGCTCCGGCACCCGGCTGCATCCGGCCACGCTGGCGATCAGCAAGCAGCTGCTGCCGGTCTATGACAAGCCGATGGTCTATTACCCGCTCAGCACACTGATGCTGGCGGGCATGCGCGACATCCTGCTGATCAGCACGCCGCAGGACCTGCCGCGCTTCGAGGCGCTGCTGGGCGACGGCTCGCGCTGGGGCATCAACCTCCAGTACTGCCTCCAGCCGAGTCCCGACGGCCTGGCGCAGGCCTTCATCCTGGGCAAGGACTTCATCGGCGGCGCCCCGAGCGCGCTGGTGCTGGGCGACAACATCTACTACGGCCACGACTTCGCCGCCCTGCTGGGCAGCGCGGACGCACAGACCGAGGGCGCCACCGTCTTCGCGTACCACGTGCACGATCCGGAGCGCTACGGCGTGGTCGAGTTCGACGCGAACAAGCGCGCCGTCAGCATCGAGGAAAAGCCCAAGGCGCCCAAGAGCAACTACGCCGTCACCGGCCTGTACTTCTACGACCGCCAGGTCTGCGACATCGCCGCTGACATCAAGCCCAGCCCGCGCGGCGAGCTGGAGATCACCGACGTCAACGCGCGCTACCTGACGCAGGGGCAGTTGAGCGTCGAGATCATGGGCCGCGGCTACGCCTGGCTGGATACCGGCACGCACGACAGCCTGATGGAAGCCGGCCAGTTCATCGCGACGCTGGAGAAGCGCCAGGGCCTGAAGGTCGCCTGCCCGGAGGAGATCGCCTATCGCAAGGGCTGGATCACCGCCGAGCAGCTGGAGAAGCTGGCGCAGCCGCTGCTCAAGAACGGATACGGGCAATACCTGAAGCAGGTGCTCAACGAGAAGGTGTTCTGATGAATGTGATCCCCACCGCGCTGCCGGAGGTGCTGATCGTCGAGCCGAAGGTCTTCGGCGACGCGCGCGGCTTCTTCATGGAGAGCTGGACCGAGCCGAAGTTCAATGCGGCCGCCGGTTGCGACGTGCGCTTCGTGCAGGACAACCACTCGCGCTCCAGCCAGGGCGTGCTGCGCGGGCTGCACTTCCAGCTGCCGCCGCATGCGCAGGGTAAGTTGGTCCGCTGCACGGCGGGCGCGGTGTTCGACGTCGCCGTCGACATGCGCCGTTCCAGCCCCAATTTCGGCAAGTGGGTCGGCGTTGAGCTGTCCGGCGAGAACCATCGCCAGCTGTGGATTCCGCCGGGCTTTGCGCACGGCTTCCTGGTGCTGAGCGAGACGGCGGACTTCCTCTACAAGACCACCGACCTGTATGCGCCCCAGGCCGAAGGCTCGGTGCGATGGGACGATCCGGCGATCGGCATCGAGTGGCCCCAGCTGCCCGTCGAATTCAAGCTCGCCGAGAAGGACGCGAAGGCGCCCCTGCTCGCGGACGCGAAGTTCTTCGAGTAACTCGCGAATGGCCGCGCCGCTGCTGCATCTCATCGCGGGCGCGCGGCCGAATTTCATGAAGCTCGCACCGCTGGTGCGGGCACTGCGCGCTGACGGCCGGCTCGCGTGGAAGCTGATCCACACCGGTCAGCACCACGACACCGCGATGAGCGGCGTGTTCTTCGACGAACTCGGACTGCCGCCGCCGGACGTATCGCTGGACTGCCATGGCGGCGGTCACGCGCAACTGACCGCGCGCATCATGCAGGCGTATGAGCCGCATGTGCTCGCGGACCGGCCCGCGGCCTGCGTCGTCGTCGGCGACGTGGACTCCACGCTGGCCTGCGCGCTGACGGCGCGCAAGCTCGGCGTGCGGGTGGCGCATGTCGAGGCCGGGCTGCGCAGCGGCGACATGACCATGCCCGAGGAGATCAACCGCCGCGCCACCGACGCGATCGCGGACTGGCTCTTCACGACCGAACCCAGCGCCGCGGCCCATCTGCGGCGCGAAGGGCATCCGGAGAGCCGCATCCATGAAGTCGGCCATGTGATGGTCGACACCCTGCTGTACCAGCTCGCCCGGCTGGATGCCGGCGACGCGCAGGCGCTCGCGGCGCGGCAGGCGGCACAAGCGGCCCTTCAGTCGGCCGGCGTGGGCGTGGGCACTGACGCCGATGCCGGCGCTGGTGACCTGATCGATGGACGCTTCGGGGTCGTGACGCTTCATCGGCCCGCCAACGTGGACGATCCGGTCCAACTCGCCGCGCTGATGACTGCGCTCGGCACCTTGTCGGCGCGGCTGCCCCTGCTTTTCCCTGTCCATCCGCGCACGCGCGAACGCCTGGCGGCGCTGGGCGTCGCACTGGCACCTGGACTCCATCTCCTCCCGCCCCTGCCCTACCAGCCGTTCCTGGCGTTGTGGCGCCGCGCAATGCTGGTGCTGACCGACAGCGGCGGTCTGCAGGAGGAAACCACCGCACTGGGCATTCCCTGCCTGACGCTGCGCGAGAACACCGAGCGCCCGGTGACCGTCGACCTCGGCACCAACGAGATCGCCGGCACAGATCCGGCGCGCATCCTGGCGTTGGCGATGCGACGGTTGGATGACCTCGAACGACCGCAGCCCTCACCCCTGCCCTCTCCCGCAAGCGGGAGAGGGGGAAAGAAGAGCGAGCCGGTCGGACTCCCTCTCCCGCTTGCGGGAGAGGGCGGGGGTGAGGGCCAACCCAAGGTGGCAGTACGCCGACCCCCGCTCTGGGACGGCAACGCCGCCCCCCGCATCGTCACCGTGCTGGCCGACGCCCTCCTCCCCTGATATCAGGCCCGGTCGGGCCTGATACGAAACTGGGGATCGCGCCTGCGCGCTATTCGCCCTACCCTCCCCGCACACTTGGGGAGGTGCCATGGGTCCGACGGGTCTGTTCCCGCTGGCGGGGTTGCTGCTGGTCGCGCTGATCTGCGTCGCCCTGCTCTCCCGATGGTTCGGCGCCCCTGCCGCCGCGGGCCGCTTCGCCACCATCGACGGTCTGCGGGGCTACCTCGCCTTCGCCGTGTTCCTGCACCACGCCTGCGCCTGGTACTTCTACCTGCGCACCGGTCGCTGGGATCTCCCGCCCAGCCCCGTCTACGTGCACCTCGGCAAGTCCAGCGTGATCCTGTTCTTCATGATCACGGGCTTCCTGTTCTCGCTGAAACTCATCGACGGCCGGCAACGCGGCGTCGACTGGCTCAAGCTCTACGTCTCGCGCGTGATGCGGCTGACGCCGCTCTACCTGGTCGCCGTGGCCGCCCTCTTCGTCGTCGTCGCCGCGCTGTCGGACGGCCAGTTGCGCGTCCCCGTGCTCAGCCTGCTCAAGCAGGCGCTGTACTGGCTGGCGTTCACCATGCCCGGCACCGTCGACCTGAACGCCACGCCCGACACCTGCCTGGTGCTCGCCTGCGTGACCTGGTCGCTGCGCGTCGAATGGCTGTTCTACCTGTTCCTGCCGGCGCTGGCGCTGTGCATGGGCATGGCGCCGCCGGCGCTCTCGCTGCTGCTGGCGGCGATCTCGGTCGCGGTGGTCTGGCAGATCGGCATGCCGCTCGCGGCGCTGGCGCCCTTCGTCAGCGGCATCCTGGCCGCCGTGCTGACCAAGGCGCCCCGCTTCTGCGCGCTGGCGCGGCATTGGGGTGCGTCGGCGGTCGCCACGCTCTGTCTGCTGGCGACGGTTTCGTATTTCCCCAGCCCGCATGCCGCGGCGCCGCTGGCGCTGCTCACGCTCGTGTTCGTGCTGATCGCCTGCGGGACCGACCTCTTCGGCGTGCTGCGGCTGGGCGTCTCGCGCCTGTTCGGCGAACTGGCCTACAGCCTCTACCTGCTGCACGGCCTGGCGTTGTTCGTCGCCTTCCGCTTCGTGCTCGACCGCGCATGGGCGACCGGCGTGTCCAGCGTGACCCACTGGTTGCTGATCGCCGCGCTGACGCCGATCCTCATCGGCGCCTGCTTCGCGACCTTCCGATGGATCGAGCGCCCCGGCATGGCCGCCACCGACGCCGTCACGGCGTGGATCCGGCGTCACCTGCCGAGGATGACGGTCGCCCCCAATCGGCCGGCCTGACGGGCTGACCGCGGGGGCGGCCGGAACGGGCCGCTGCCGCTCAGTTCGTATCGAGCGCCGGGAAGCTCTTCACCAGGTCGTCGACGGCCTTGACCTGCTCCAGGAAGGCCTTGAGCTGCGACAGGCGCAGCGCGCTGGGGCCGTCGCAGAGCGCCTTCTCGGGCGCCGGGTGCGCTTCCAGGAACAGCCCCGCCAGACCGATCGCCATGCCGGCGCGGGCCAGCTCGGTGACCTGGCCGCGACGACCGCCGGAGGCGGCGGCGCCGGACTCGCGCTGCTGCAGCGCATGCGTCACGTCGAAGATCACCGGCTTGTTGCCGCTGACCTGCTTCATCACGCCGAAGCCCAGCATGTCCACGACCAGGTTGTCGTAGCCGAACTGCGCGCCGCGGTCGCACAGCATCAGGTTCGGATTGCCGCCCTCCTCGAACTTCTCGACGATGTTCTTCATCTGCGGCGGGCTGACGAACTGCGGCTTCTTGATGTTGATCACCCGGCCGGTCTTGGCCAGCGCAATCACCAGATCGGTCTGGCGCGCCAGGAAGGCCGGCAGTTGCAGCACGTCGCAGACGGCGGCGACCTCGGCCGCCTGATGCGGCTCATGGACGTCGGTCAGCACCGGCACGCCGTGGGCTTTCTTCACCGCCTCGAAGATCTTGAGCCCGGCCTCCAGGCCGGGGCCGCGGTAGCTCTTGATCGAGGACCGGTTGGCCTTGTCGAACGACGCCTTGAAGACGTAGGGGATGCCCAGTTCCTTCGTCACGCGCACGTACTCGCCGCACACGTCGACGGCGAACTGCTCCGACTCCAGCACGTTGACCCCGCCGAACAGCACGAACGGCTTGGCGTTGTCGACCACGATCTCATTGATCTTGACCATCTCGATTCCCTCAGACGAAGGCGGCAGTATCCCATGCGGTCCCGGGAGGATCCGGCCACCGCCCCCCCCTTGATCAACGGTGCCGCGCGAGGCCCGCCGCCCGGCGATGCGGCGCCTCGACCGCCTGTCGTGCGCTCACCAATATTCGGCTTCGAATATCGAACGTGAATATGGGCGCCCCATTCGCGTGCATCTCGAAACCCGACATCCGAGTATGTAACCGAGCGCAATAAGGGGTCGATCCGCGACATCCGTGGGGTTGTCAATCCTCGACGTGGATGTTTCAAACCGTACCTCCGACAGGCCGTCGACTATTCCCGGAATCGCGCCGTGGTACCGATGTCTCCTGTGGAAAAACGGGACGTCGGATCCCCATACTGAATCGTGGCTGCAACACCTGCCCCGGCAGGGAGGAAATGAGGCAGACCACTTCCGGGGCGCCAACATCCAGTAACAAGAATCCCGCCCGGTGAATGGATCCCATCACCGGCGCGCAAGAAGAAGAGATTGAAGGCAGTCGATCGTCAACGCGCATTCCGCGCATTTCCAGTTTTCCGAATCACCATGACGAATATCTCTTCGACTTTGCGAGTTTCCACCTGCCTGAGCGCCTGCGCGCTGGCGACCAGCCTGCTGCTGGCCGGCTGCGGCGGAGGCGGCAGCGCTTCCGGCAGCCCGACCGTCGGCATCGCCGGCACCGGCACCACCAATCCGGAAACACCGCCGATCGCCGCCTCCGGCCCGGTCACGACCCTGAGCCTCGCGCCGGGCGCGGCCGCCAGCGAGGCCGCCAAGGAAGCCGTCCTGGGCGTGTCCGTGCTGGCCAATGCCGGCGCCGCCACTTCCGGCCTGACGCGTCCGGCTTCCGCCGCGGCCTGCACCGTCGGCGACTTCGGCACCTTCCTGCGTCCGTTCAGCCCGGACTCGCCGTGGAACAGCCGCCCGGTCGGCCCGGTGCTGGGCACCGCGACCATCCCGACCTCCACCTACTACCCGTCCGTGGACAGCGGCACCTGGTCCAGCGCGGCCTTCGAGGCCTCCGAGACCGACGCCCCCATGGTCGTCACCGGCGTCAATGCGCAAGGCGTGTGGGATCCGGACAGCGAGATCTACCGCCCCAGCATCACCATCCCGCACTGGCCCGCCAACACCCAGCCGGCCACCGGCAACGACGGCCACGCGGAGATCGTCGACGCCGCCGCCGGCGTCGTCCATTCCTTCTGGGGCCTGAAGCAGGTCAACGGCGCCTGGGTCACCGTGCAGTACGCCTGGACGCCGCTGTCCGGCCGCGGCGTGGGCGATCCGTCCCACTACTACCAGGGCTCGCGCGCGGCCGGCGTGTCCACGCTGGGCGGCCTGGTCCGCATCCACGAGGTCAACGACGGCGCGGCCATGTACAACCACGCGCTGGCCATGTCGCTGGACTTCAACGGCCTGAGCAACAGCCCGACCTACCGCTTCCCGGCCACCTCGGCGGACTCCAACGCCGCCACGGCCAACAGCGGCCAGATCCCGATGGGCTCGCTGCTGATGCTGCCGTCGACCTTCGACGCGCAGGCGCTGGCCACGCCTGAGCTGCGCAAGATCGCCGAGACGCTGAAGAAGTACGGCGCCTACGTCGTCGACCGCAACAACGGCACGCCCTTCGTCATCTACGTCGAGATCGGCGCCGACTTCAAGCTGCACAAGAACGGCTGGAGCAACAGCACCGCCAACGACCTGGACGCAATCCGCGCCGCGCTGCGCCCGCTGGAGAGCGCCGCCTGGTGGGTGGACGGCAACAACAAGAACACCTCGACGGTGACCAGCACCGCGATGAACCTGCTGTCGATGCGCGGCGCCTGGTGGCGCACCAAGGGCACGGTCAGCGGCGAATTCGACACCTGGCGCCAGGCCCTGGTATTCCCGGCCACGACCACGCTGATCGAGCAGGCCAACGCGACCGGCCGGGCGGTGAATCCGGTGACCTGGGCCACGCCCGCGACCGGCGACTCCTTCCGCCTGTCGGTGGCCGGCACCGGCGGCGCGACCTTCCGCATGACCATCGCCGACCGCGCGACCGGCGCCACCGTCTACGACAGCGGCTACCTCGCGGACGGCCAGTCGGTCACCTTCGCCTGGCCGGCCGTGACCGGCTTCAAGGTCACGACCTGGGGCCGCAGCGGCATCGACGGCGTCGAATCGACCTTGCGCCCGACGCTGGTGAAGACCGGCGCGGGCGTGGCCACCGCCAGCGCCTGCGCCTCCTGATCCTGAAGCCGCCGCAGCCGGGTCACTGAGCCCCGGCGCAACGGCCTCCAGACGGCGCCCGAAAGGCACAACGCCGCGGACCCTCACGGGCCGCGGCGTTGTCGTTGGTGCGCCCTGGCTTACTGCGGCTTGCGCGTGCCGCGGCCGATCGCGTGGTGCTCGATGCCCAGCGTCTTCATCAGCGCCGGCTCGTACAGGTTGCGGCCGTCGAAGATCAGCGGCTGCTTGAGCTCGGACTTGATGCGGTCGAAGTCCGGCGTGCGGAACTCCTTCCACTCGGTCACGATGACCAGCGCGTCGGAGTCCGCCAGCGCATGCTCCGCGCGTTCGCAGAAGCTCACGCCCGGCACGTGCGCCAGCAGGCGGTTGGCCTCGCTCATCGCGACCGGGTCATAGGCGGCGATCGCCGCGCCGCGCTTGACCAGTTCCTCGATGATCACCAGCGACGGCGCTTCGCGCATGTCGTCGGTGTTGGGCTTGAAGGCCAGGCCCCACAGCGCGAAGCGCTTGCCGGCCAGGTCCTCGCCGAAGCGCGCGACGATCTTGTCGACCAGCACCAGCTTCTGGCGGTCGTTGGCTTCCTCGACGGCGTTCAGCACGAACAGCGGCTGGTCGTGCTCGCGACCGGTGCGCACCAGCGCCTTCACGTCCTTGGGGAAGCACGAGCCGCCGTAGCCGGCGCCCGCGTACAGGAACTGGTAGCCGATGCGCGGATCGGAGCCGATGCCGCGACGCACCAGCTCGATGTCGGCGCCGACCTTCTCGGCCAGCAGCGCCAGCTCGTTCATGAAGCTGATGCGGGTGGCCAGCATCGCGTTGGCGGCGTACTTGGTGAACTCGGCGCTGCGCACGTCCATCACGAACAGGCGGTCGTGGCTGCGCGTGAACGGCGCATACAGCGCGCGCATCATCAGCGTGGCCTGCTCGTCGTCGGAGCCCACGACGATGCGGTCGGGCTTCATGAAGTCCTCGATCGCCGCGCCTTCCTTCAGGAACTCGGGGTTCGAGACCACGGAGAAACCGACCTGGGTGTCGCGCTTGGCCAGTTCCTCGCCGATCGCCGCGCGGACCTTGTCGGCGGTGCCCACCGGCACGGTGCTCTTGTCGACGATGACCTTGTAGTCGGTCATGCGCTGGCCGATCGAGCGCGCCGCCGCCAGCACGTACTGCAGGTCGGCCGAGCCGTCCTCGCCCGGGGGCGTGCCGACGGCGATGAACAGGATGGTGCCGTGGTTGACGGCCTGGTCCACGTCGGTGGTGAACTGCAGGCGGCCGGCGGCCACGTTGCGCTTGACCACCTCGTCCAGGCCCGGCTCGTGGATGGGAATGCCGCCCTCGTTGAGGATGCGGATCTTCTCGGCATTCACATCCAGGCAGACCACGTGGTTGCCCATCTCGGCCAGGCAGGCGCCGGTGACCAGGCCCACGTAGCCGGTGCCGATCGTCGTGACTTTCATTCCAATACTCCTGGTTGATTCCTGGTTGATTCCTGGTTGGATTCCGTTTGAATCCGGAGGGACGCGGACCCGCCTGCGGCGGCTCACGTCCCGGATCTCATTGCTTGTAGTACTCGCGGTACCAGGCGACGAAGCGGCGGATGCCCTCGGGCACCGGCATCGCCGGGCGGAAGCCGGTCCACGCGGCCAGTTCCTCGACGTCGGCGTGGGTCGCCGGCACGTCGCCGTCCTGCAGCGGCAGGAACTCCTTGACCGCCTCGCGGCCGACGGCCTGCTCGATCGCGCCGATGAAGTCCATCAGCGGGATGGGCGCATGGTTGCCGATGTTGAACACGCGGTACGGCGCGTTCGAGCGCGCCGGATCGGCCGCCACCGGGTCGTACGCCGGATCGGCGGTGGCGGTGCGGTCGAGCACGCGCACCACGCCTTCGGCGATGTCGTCGATGTAGGTGAAGTCGCGGATCATCCTGCCGTGGTTGAACACCTTGATCGGCTCGCCCGCGAGGATCGCCTTGGTGAACAGGAACAGCGCCATGTCCGGCCGGCCCCAGGGCCCGTACACGGTGAAGAAGCGCAGTCCGGTCGTCGGCAGGTTGAACAGGTGGCTGTAGGTGTGGGCCATCAGCTCGTTGGCCTTCTTCGTCGCGGCGTACAGGCTGACCGGATGGTCCACGCCGTGGTGCTCGCTGAAGGGCATCAAGGTGTTGCCGCCGTAGACGCTGGAGCTCGACGCGTAGGCCAGATGCTGCACGCCGTGATGGCGGCAGCCTTCCAGGATGTTGGTGAATCCGACGATGTTGGATTCGATGTACGCATGCGGGTTGACCAGCGAGTAGCGCACCCCGGCCTGCGCGGCCAGGTGCACGACGCGGTCAACCTTGTGTTTCGCGAACAGGTCGGCCATGCCCTGGCGGTCGGCCACGTCCAGCTGGACGAACTCGAAACCGGGTTGGCCGGTCAGTCGCGCCAGGCGATCGTGCTTGAGCCGCGGGTCGTAGTAGTCGTTGAGGTTGTCCAGGCCGACCACCTGGTCGCCCCGCGCCAGGAGGATCTGGCTGACATGCATGCCGATGAAGCCGGCGGCGCCGGTAACGAGGACTTTCAAGCGCACTCCCGCGATTCAGTGGACGGTTCGGCCAACATTCTCCCCGACTCCCTGCGGCAGACCGATGTCGGTCCCCTGCTCACGGGGGGGCTCATCCGCGCAGCCGTCCCAGCACGCCCTTGACCACCGTCTTGGCCGCCAGCTCCAGACGCTGCCCGCGCGTGGCCGCGTCGGCCTGGCGCAGCATCGCGGCGACCTCGTCGCGCGACATCAGCGGATAGTGCGCCTCGCGGCTCAGGCCGTCCACGTCCTCCTGCTGCCCGTTCCAGTGCCGGATCGGGAAGCGGTAGAAGCGGTAGCGCGGATCGTCCAGCGGCAGCAGGTCCACGTCGGGCCGCTGCGCCGGGTTGAGCAGGCCCAGCACCGGCACATGGATGGTCTCGGCGTTGGAGAACCAGGTCGCCAGCCAGGCGAAGGAGCTGACGCTGGTGACGACGTGCCGCGCGCTGCGCAGCCGCTCGAAGTCGGCCAGCACGCCGTGGCTGCGCACCACGCGCGCGTCGGGCATCGCCTCCATCAGCAGGCGCGAGTACCAGTCGTCCTCGATCTGGCCGAACAGCACCGGCCGCAGGCCCGTCTCGCGCGCCAGCTGGCGGTAGTAGGCCGGCGGCACCGGGCCGTAGTCCGGGTGGCACTGGCCGAGGATCTCCGCGCCGCGCACGCTGATCAGCAGCTCGTCGGCGCCATGGTGCTCGACCTCCGCCTGGCCCGCCGGGAACAGCGACTGGTAGGCCGACGGCGGCAGGTAGTTGGCCATGCGCGAACCGATGCCCTCGAGCTTCATGTCGCGCATCAGGCCCGCCTTGACCAGCGAGGCCACGCCGTGGATATCGATCAGGTGGCCGCGCAGTTCCACCGGCTTGCCGCGCGGGGCCGGCGCCTCGCCGCCCTTCAGGCCCCACAGCGGCATGTCGTGGCCGACGATCTCCAGCTCCGGGATCTTGCTGCGCAGCGTGTGGCCCAGCATCAGCTGCATCATCTGGTTGCCCAGGTTGCCGGTCGGCTCGATGCGGAAGGTCACCGCGCTCATCTTGCGTGCTCCAGGGGACGCTTCCGGGGAAGCTGGGGAAGGCGGGGAAGGTCGATCAAGCTCTGCAGAGTTCGGCATACAGGGCCTCGTAGGTGTTGCCGATGGCGGACATGCCGAAGTCCTGCCGCGCGCTCTCCGCCAGCGCGGCCGACGAGGCCGGCGTGCGCTGCGACAGCAGGTGCAGGCACAGCCGCGCGAACTCCTCCGGATCGCGCGACGGCGTGTTCACCGCGTCCGGGCGCTCGCCGACGATCCAGCCGGTGATCTCGGGGATGTCCATCACCGCCACGGCCAGGCCTGCGCACATCGCCTCGACGATGGCGGTGCCGAAGCCTTCCTGGCGCGAGCAGAACGCGAACAGGTCGACCGCGCGCAGGATGTCGTGGATGTCGTCGCGGCGACCCAGGAAACGCACGCCACCGATGCCGCGGTCCTTCATGAACTGCTGCAGCTGGACGTGGAACGGGTTCTTGTCGTCGTTGCCCGGGCCGATGATCAGCAGCACCGCGTCGGGGCGCTCCCGCCGGATCGTCTCGAAGGCCGCGATCAGCAGGTCGTAGCCCTTGCGGTGCTCGACCGCGCCGATGGTCGCCAGCACCGGCACGCCGTCGGGGATGTCCAGCGCGCGACGCGCCTTCGCGACCTCGTCGGGCATGGGCAGGTAGTAGCGGTCGGTCTCGACACCGTTGGCGACCAGCAGCACGCGCTCCGGCGCCACGCCGACGCTGCAGGCCATGCGCTTGAGGCTGGGCGAGATCGCGATGTAGCGGTGCACCGAGCCCAGGCAGGCGCGGTACAGCTTGCCCATCAGGCGGCGGTTGGTCAGCGTGGCGGGGTCGTCGGACTCCGCCAGCGTCAGCTTGACGATGGTCTTGCGGCCCAGCCACTTCAGCACCGGCATGGCCAGCAGCTCCGGCCCCTGCACCGAATGGAAGTGGAAGACGCGGAACTTCGGATGCGCCAGCGCGAACAGCACGATGCGCAGCGTCCAGATCAGCTTGCGCAGGTTGGAGCGCGCGGCGGTGAAGGTGCGGCGGCGGTAGAGGTCGAAAGACTCGTGGCGCAGGTCGCCGTCGGGGCCGTCGCCGTTGTCGGCGAGGAAGGCCACTTCGCAGCCGCGCGTCTGCAGCTCCGCGCCCAGGCGCAGCGCCTGCACGATGGCGCCGCCGAACTCCGGCGGGAAGGTGAAGCACACCATCAGGATCGCGCCGTTCGCGGCCGAGGCGGTGGCCTGGGATTCGGTGGTCAGGGAAGCAGTCATCGGAGTCGTTCCATGTGGCGTCTCAGGACGCACGGGACAGCTTGTTGCGGAACAGCGCCTTCACCGAGGCCATCTTCTGCGGCGCCAGCACGGCCATGACGCCGAGGTAGCAGGCGCCGAAGAGCGCGTACTGCGCGGCCAGGCGCCACAGGCCTTCATGGCCGCCCGCCGTCGCGGGGCCGAAGATCCAGCGGTCGCCGCCCCAGACCAGCACGCCGGCGGTGACCGCGGCCAGCACCTGGAAGCCGACGGCGCGCAGCAGCTGCGGCAGGCCGGTCTCCAGCAGGCGCAGCACCGCGATCATGGTCAGCAGCAGGTTGAGCACCGTGGCGATCAGGTAGGCCTGCGTCAGCCCGACCACGCCGTAATGGATGCCGATGGCGAAGGATGCGACCTGCAGCACCGAGCCGATCACGCCGTAGCGCAGCATCAGCCCGGCGTGGCCGGTGGCGAGGAAGGCGCTGCCCGAGGTGCTCAGCACCGACTGGATGAAGCCGGTCGGCGCGAGCCAGGCCAGCAGCGTCTCCGCGCCGGCCCACTTGGCGCCGAAGACCACGGCCACGGTCGGATCGCGGAAGAACCACAGCGCGGCCATCACCGGCGCCGTGCCGAAGGTGATGACGCTGAGCGAGCGCAGGTAGACGTCGGCCATCTGGCCCTTGCCGCCCTGCTGGTGCGCCTGCGTGAGCAGCGGGAAGACCGCGCGCGCGACCACGTGGCTGATGTTCTGCACCGGGAACAGCATCAGCCGGTAGGCCACGCTGTACAGGCCCAGCACGGCCGAGCCCAGCACCTTGCCGATGATGAAGCTGTCGGCGTTGCGGGCGAAGTAGTTGACGAACTGGAAGGCCGACACGTTGCCGCTGTAGCGCGAGATCTCGCGCAGGCCGTCCCAGCGCGGGCGCCAGCCCGGCCGCCAGTCCGACATCGCCCAAAGCATCGCGCCCTGCACGGTCGCGGCGACCAGCGTCTGGGCCACCAGCGCGTACACGCCCCAGCCGGCCAGCGCGGCGGCGACTGCCGCCAGCAGCGCCAGCACCACGGCGACGCTCTCCACCGCCGCGATGCGCTTGAACTGCGAGGCCCGCTCCAGCAGCGACTGGTGCACGATGCTGCTGCAGGCCACCGGGAAGGACAGCGCCATCAGGCACAGCACCGGCACGAGGGTCGGTGCGTTGTAGAAGTGCGCGACCGCCGGGGACGCGGCCATCAGCGTCAGGCAGATCAGGCCGCCCAGCGCCATGTTGAGCCAGAACACCGAGGCCTTGAGGCCGTCGGTCAGCGTCTCGCGCTGGATCAGCGCCGAGCCGGTGCCGAAGTCGCGGAACAGCATCGCGAAGTTGGTGAAGATCGCCGCGATCGCCAGCAGGCCGTAGTCCGACGGCGACAGCAGCCGCGCCAGCAGCGTGACGCTGGCGATCTGCGAGCCGATGCGGGCCAGCTGCGAGAAGGCCGCCCACTTGATGTTGTTGAGGATGGACACGCGTGCGTTCCGGGTTCCGGGTCTCGGCGAAGGTCCGGCTCAGGCCGGCTCCTCCGCCATCTTGCGCAGGTCGGACGCGACGTAGGTCGCGGCGATCTGGCGGTCGTTGCCGCCGTTGAAGCTGTTGAAGTGCACCAGGCCCTGGTCGTGCGTGCCGGGCAGGCCTTCGAAGTAGCGCGGCAGGCGGCCGAGCTGGCGCACCCGCAGGCCGGCGCGCAGCGCCATCGCATGCAGCCAGATGTCGTCCGCCTTCGGGCAGACGGCCTTGAAGGCGTCGCCCTGCGCGTGCATGAAGTCCAGGAAGCGAGGCGGATAGATCACGCCCGACACGCCGGTCGCGAAGTGGCGCCAGCGCGGCTCGCGGCTGCCGCAGGGCGGCCAGTCGCGATACGGCCGGATGACCGCTTCGTCCTTGGACGTGTTCTTGGCCGCGTCCTCCAGCGCCACGACGTGTGCGCGGTAGCAGCTGATCTGGTCCGGCTCGGCGCGGTAGGCGTTCCACAACCGGCGCAGCCACCAGCGCGGATAGACGATGTCGTCGTCCGCGGTCACCAGCGGCACCTCGTGATGCGGCTTGGAGGCGACGTACGGGTAGTACTTCGTGTGCGGGCCGAGGTTGTCCGTGAGGTGGACTTCCAGTCCGCGCGCCTGCAGGCGGCGCAGACCTTCGGGCAGGTCCTTGAAGCGGCGCTCGTCGTCCAGCCACAGCGTCAGGCGCGAGGGCTTGAGCTGGCCGCGACCGATGCTCTCGATCGTCAGGTGCACCGTGTCGATGCGCGGGCCGTAGGTCGTCAGCGAGACCACCGGGCCGCCCGGGGCCAGGATGGACTCGGTGCTCGTTTCATTGAGGCGCTGCAGCGCCTTCACCTGCCCCGGCACGAGCCGCGGCGCGAACTTGTAGACCAGCTTGCGGTGGATCTTCGAGATCAGCAGATCGATGTCCATCAACGGGAACCTCATCCTTTGGAACTACGGGCCGCGTCCGTGGCCGGGCGCACGCCCGTCAGCCGCAGCCGGACCAGGTCCATCACGCCGCCGACCCAGCGCTTGACCACCGGCTCCGCGTAGGTCACCACCAGCCAGCTCAGCAGCAGCACCACGACGCTGGCGAGCAACAGCGTCATCCAGGGCTCGATGCCCGCGCGACGCATGATGCCCATCACGACGGCGCCGATGTTCTGGTGCACCAGATACAGCGGGTAGGTCATCAGGCCCAGCACGCGCAGCAGGCTCACCAGCGACTTGCTCGACCGCCAGGCCGCGTTGTGCCGGATGCCAAGCAAGATCACGGCCAGGCTGACCACCCAGATCGCCAGCGCCGGCCACCACGGGTTGGTGCGCGGGCCGTTGGCGTCGACGTTGGTCCAGTAGATCTGCACCACGCAGGCGACAGCGATCGCGATCAGCGTCGCCCAGGACGGCCGCTTCTGGCGGTCGATCAGCACCGCCCAGATGAAGATGCCCGCGGCGAAGAAGGCCCCGTGCTTGACCAGCAGCAGCTCCAGCACGCGTTCCACCAGGTAGGGCAGCGTCTTGTGCAGCACCGCCAGCGCCGGCACCGCGCCGCTCTGGCCCAGGCTGTAGGCGACCCAGTAGGCCAGGCAGATCCAGCCCAGCGCGGCGGCCAGCGTATCGATGGCCTTCTCCTTGCCGCGCCAGATCAGCACGCCCACGGAGGCGTAGAAGAAGATCTCCACGCCCAGCGTCCAGAAGACGTTGTCGATCCACGGGTACCAGGGCATGAACAGCATGCTGTGGCGGTAGCCGCGCATCAGGTCGGTGGTGAAGCCGCTGTAATGCCAGGCCAGCACGGCCAGCGTCAGCGTCGAGCAGATCCAGGCCGCCGGCACCAGGCGCACCACGCGGCTGCGCAGGAAGGCGTAGGGCGTGGCGCCGCGCGCCGAGTACGCGATCACGATGCCCGAGATCACGAAGAACACCTGCACCCCGATCCAGCCGTAGAAGGACAGCCAGGGGATCATGGCCTGCGAGAAGGTGCCGCCGCTGAGCTCGTAGGGCCGGCTGTCGGGCCGGTCGCCGATGCTGAAGGCCAGATGCGAGAACAGCACCAGCACCGCGGCGATGAAGCGCACCAGGTCGATCGCGATGACGTGCTGCTGGCGCGGATTGGCGTGCACGATGGGTGCAGGCTGGGATCCAGCCTGGGGTTCAGTCTGGGACATGGGAAGTACCTCCGGAACGGGCGAGGGGCGTCGCTGGCATGTCAGGCTGACGAGCGCTGGTCGGCGGTCGCCGCGGCATATCGCCGGGCGCGCGCCAGGAACAGGGGATTGCCGAGCACGTAGCGCTTGAACAGCCGGCGCGGTTCGCGCGCCAGGCGGTACAGCCACTCGATGCCGAGGCTGCGCATCCAGGCGGGCGCGCGCGTCGCGCCGCCGCCCAGGAAATCGAGGATCGCGCCGCCGCAGACGATCAGGCAGGGACGGTGCATCGCCTGGCGCAGCAGCTGCGCGACCTGCTCCTGCTTGGGCATGCCCATGCCCAGCACGATCAGGTCGGGCGCGAAGGCGAGTGCCTGCTCGACGTAGACGTCCGGCGCGCGGAAGCCGTCAAGCGCGTCGACGGTCGATCCCGGCGCGAGCTCGTCGCGGATCTTCGCGGCGGCGAGGGACAGCTGCGGATCGCGGGTGCCGAGCAGCAGGATGCGACGCCCGGCGTAACGGGCGATGACGCGCGGAATGAGGTCGGTGCCGTTCAGGTTCAGGCCGGGCGCGCGGCCCAGGCGGTTCATCAGCATCTTCATGCCGGAGCCGTCGCGCAGCACCCAGTCGGCGTCGGCCACCGCCGCGGCGAAGCCGGCGTCGGTCGCCGCCGAGTTCATCGCATGCGCGTTGACGAAGGCCACCACGCGCGGGCGCAGCACGCCGGTGAAATCGCGCAGCAGGCCGTCGTCGACGGCGCGCTCATCCTCGACCACCGTCAGCGCATCCATGATGGCGCGCCAGCGGTCGATCCAGGTCGCGCCAGGCCGAGCGTGAAGGGTGGTGTCGGTGTCCGTCATGGTGCGTTCCGGCGCATCAGTGGTCGCGCCTGGTGCGCACCCATTCGGTCTGGCGGCGCACGACGAAGCTGATGTAGATCGGGAGCTTGGCCAGGACGTACATCGGCGCCTTGAGCAGCTCGCCCAGGCCGATCAGGTCGTCCGCGAAACGATGCCGCGCCGCGAAGATGGCCGTGACCAGCGCGAGCACGCCCAGCAGCGCGATGACGAATCCCGCCGTCAGACCGGTGGCCAGCGCCCACACGGCCTGCACGAACGTGGCCACGACCAGCAGGCCGGCCAGCAGCGCCAGCGGCGGCACCAGCATGTCCATCACCAGCATCGCCTGCGCGAAGCGGCCGCGACGCAGCGCGTCCCACAGCAGCTTGGGGCCCTCGCCCACCAGCAGCGACAGGTGGCCGTGCTCCCAGCGGGTGCGCTGGCTGCGCTCGCCTTCCTGGCTGGCGGCGAAGACGCTGGTCACCAGCACGTCCTCGCAGAACAGCGGCGGCGTGTCCTCGCTGGCCAGACGCACGCCCAGCTGCATGTCCTCGGCCAGATGCCCGCTGGCCAGCGGCGCGCGCAGCGCCACCGCCCATGGGAAGGCCATGCCGGTGCCCAGCAGCTGGCACGGCAGGCCAAGGCGGAACATGCCGCGCGAGCGCGCCAGGTTCTTCACGCGCATCGCGAACTCGGCCACGCGGGCCTTGAGACCGTCCGTGGGCGCGCTCATCAGGTAGCTGGCCTGCACCGGCCGGCCGTGCGCCTGCGCCAGACCGGCCAGACGCGGGATCAGTCCCGGCGACAGCACGCAGTCGGCGTCCAGCACGATGACGACGTCGGGCGCATGCCCCTCGCGCAGCGCCAGCATCTCCAGGTGGCGCACGCCGAAGTCCAGCGCCCAGCCCTTGCCGCGGCGTTCCGCGTCGGAGCGCTCGACCACTTCCGCGCCGACCATGCGGGCCTGCTCGGCCGTGTCGTCGCTGCAGTTGTCGGCCACGACCAGGACGCGGTCGTCCGGGCCCAGCTGCGACAGCGTCTGCATGATGGTCGCGCGCACGCCGTGGCCTTCGTCGTGGGCCGGGATCAGCGCGGCGATGCGGGCGGGACGCGGCTCCTGCGGCAGCGGTTCCGGGCGTTTCATCGCCAGCACGACCTGCGTCAGCAGCAGCGCCGCGGGCAAGGCCAGCAGCAGCGTGCCCAGGATCAGCAGCACGTGGATCACGGTCAGCACGAGGTCAAGCATGGGCGTACTCGCTGAAGAGACGGAGCAGACGCGTGGCCTCCGTGTCCACGTCGTGGCGCGCGAGCACGCGGGTGCGGGCGGCCTCGGCCATCTGGGCCAGGCGCGCGTCGTCGCAATCGAGGCACTCGCGCATCGCGTCGGCCAGCGCCTGCGCGTCGCCGGCCGGCACCAGCCAGCCGTGCGTGCCCGGCACGATCAATTCGGGAATGCCGGCGATGGAGGTGCTCACCACCGGACGGCCCAGCGCCATCGCCTCCATCGCGACGACGGGCAGGCCTTCGGCGAAGCTGGCCAGCACCAGCGCGCGCGCGGCCATCAGCTCGGCGCGGACCTGGTCGCTGCCGATCCAGCCGGTGATGCGCACCGTGCGCTGCAGCCCGAGCTCGGCGATGCGCGCTTCGATCGCGGGACGCAGCTCGCCGTCGCCGGCGAGCACCAGCTCGAAATCGGGACGGTGCTGGGCGACGAGCGCGGCGGCCTCGATCAGCAGCAGGTGGCCCTTCTGCTCGGCGAGACGGCCGATGGCCAGAAGGCGGTTGCCCGTCGGCGGCGTGTCCGCGCCGGCGTGGAAGCCCGGCTCCAGGCCGCAGTGCACCACCTGCACCTTGGCCCAGTGCGCGCGCTCGACCCAGCGGAACAGCTGGCTGCGGCAGAAGGACGTGATCGCCACGACGAAGCGCGCGCGGCGCATCTTCTCGCCGAGGTGCAGGAACTCGGGCTTGTCGAATTCCTCGGGACCATGGACGGTGAAGCTGTAGCCCGGACCGCCGAGCGCGTGCAGCAGCATCGCGACCTCGGTCGAGTTGGTGCCGAAGTGCGCGTGCACGTGCGTGACGCCGGCCTCGCGCATCAGCTTGATGGCGACGCAGGCTTCGGCGAGGTAGACGAGGTGCAGCGGCAGCGGCCGGTCGGCGCGACGGCCCATGCGCAGTGCGAGCTTGAGCGCGCCGAAGAAACGTCCGGGCGCGCGAAGCGCCTCGCGGACCAGCGCGCCGCCCAGCGCCGCGGCGCCGCCGCGCAGCAGGTAGTGCGTGCGGGACTTCTCCGCCTGGTCCTGCGCATCGGGCGCGGGATCGTCCCAGCCGCGCACCGCGACGCGCAGGACGTCCTGGCCCTGCTTCTCCAGCGCGAGGATCTCGCGGCGGATGAACGTGTGGCTGACCTTCGGATAGTGGTTGACGAGGTAGGCGATCTTCAAAGGGTCAAACTCCCAGACTCCTGACCATGCATGGGGGCCGGAAGCTTGTTCTTGTTCTGGCCGGCATCGCTGCCGGGGACCTCGTCGCGAGGGCAAGCATCGTTCCCGGCAACGTGCTCGGCAGGCATCGGCGACGACGCCGCATCCACCGTGGATCCGGCCGGCGTTTTATGCAGGATGCGTGCCGGATTGCCGACGGCCGTCGCGCCGGCCGGCACATCCTGCAGCACGACGCTCATCGCGCCGACCTTGCAACCGGCGCCCAGCCGCACGCCGCCGAGCACCTGCGCATACGCGCCCAGCTCGACGCCGTCCTCCAGCACCGGACACGGGCCGCCGTCGACGCGGTTGCCCAGCGTCACGCCTTGACGCAGCGTGCAGCCGGCACCGATCACGGTGCCCGGATTCACGAAGATGCCGCCGAAGTGCCAGATCCGCAGGCCGGGGCCGATGCGCGTCTGCTTGGGCAGGCTGATGCCGGTCAGCGTTTCGACAACCGTGTGCAGCAGCAGGTGGAACTTGCGATGCAGCTTCTGACCGAAGCCCGCCGGCGCCGCGTCCACGCGGCGGCCGTAGCGGTAGACCCAGAGCGCCCACATCGACTGCTCGCGCAGCGGCATGCGGCCCAGGCCCCAGCGGGCGACGTCGGCGGCCCAGTCCGGGTCGCGGTGCGCGCGCAGCGTCATCGGGCGCTCCCCGGGGACGCCTTGTCCTGCGTCTTCGCGCGCGTCCGGTCCGACTTGTCGGACTTGTCCGATTTCTCCGACTTGTCCGACTTGTCCGACGCGTTGTCCTTCGAGCCGTCCTTCGCGTTCTCCGCCTCGACGGGCACCAGCGCCCCGCCCACCGACGACTCGCCCGGCCCCGGGCCGCTGCGCACGGTCACGCGCACGGCGCCCTGCCCTTCAGGCCATTCGAAGGTCTTGCTCGCGCCGTCGGCCAGCTCGCCGCTGTCGAACAGCGTCGTGCGTCGGCCTGCATCAAGCAGTTGCAATTGGAGCTTCGCGCCGCCGGTGGCGGTCGCGGTCAGCTTGTAGCGCTTGCCGGCCTCGGGCTTCGCCCAGTTGACCGGCTGCAGGCTGCGGCCGGAATCGTTGACCAGCACCGTCACGCCCTCGCCTGCCGGGAACACGACCGCCTGTCGGCGCGTGTCGAAGCCTGCGCCCGCACGATCGCCGCCCGCCGCGGCAGCCGTGCCGCTGGGCGCGTTCGCCATCGACTTCATCGCCGCGTCGCTGCCACCGCCGCTGCGCTTCCACGGGCCGCGCAGCGAGAACCGGTTCTGCGGCGCCTCCATCGACATCGGCTTGCCGTTGCCGTCGACCCAGCGATCCACCGACATCACCTGGCGCAGGCCGGCGCGCACGCGGTCCAGCTCGTACGCGAACTCGGGATGCCAGCCGCGCTTCATCAGCGACTTGTTGGCGCCCATCTCGACGTAGATGACGTAGGGCGTCTCGACGTTGCGATCCACGACGTACGCGCCGTAGACCTTCAGCGTGCGCGCGACCTTGCGCAGCAGCGCGTCCTTGATGCGCTCGGTGTCGAAGTCCGGCGGCAGCATCATCAGCGCGCCCTGCGGCACCTTGCCGGTGTTGGACTTCGCGCCGGTATCAGCGGAGGTCGCGGGATAGATGTAGGCCGGATCGGGCGACAGGCCCGTGTGCGTCAGCGACATCGCCAGCGCGTGGCGGAACACCTCGTCGTTGTCGTCGATCTCCTTCGCGCGCACCAGGCCGCCCATGGTCGGGACCGCCGCGGCGCGCGCGCCCTGGAAGTAGTGGCCCGGCTCGCCCCAGCCGCGGCCGTCGAGCTTGGTCCACGCGTACTGGTCGGCGCGCCACTGGCCATCGATGAAGCGCAGCACGTTGAAGGAATGGATCACGCGGTCCACCGGATCGACGATGTCGCCGTGGCCGTCGGCCGCGCTCGCGGGCTCGACGCCGGCGGGCCAGCGCGGGATGGTGATCTGGTCGCGCATCGCCTCGGCGTCCGGATCCCAGATGCCCTTGCGGCCCGGCAGCGGCAGCACCGTCACCGGCTTGTCGTCGGGCGACGCGACGAACACGCCGGTCGACCACTTGCCGTCTTCCAGCGTCGGGTAGTTCTTCGCCTTCGGGATCTCGTCGGTGCCCAGCGTCACGCCGATCGGGCGCGCGTTCCACGGCGAGTCCGCCGCGAAGGGACGATCCGGCGTGCCGAAGCGCAGCTGGCGCACGGCACGCGCCTGCGGGTCGTTCTTCTCGGAGGCATCGGCCCTGGCGCCGCGCTCCGCCGCCTGCGGCGCGGCGACGGCCGCAGTCGCCGTGGCGCCCGCGGCAACGACGAACGCGCCGGACAGCAGGCAGGAGATGGCGCGGAAGGTGACGGAACGGATTGTGAGCATCGACGTCATCCGTCCAGCCTCAAGTACTACGAACCGCATTGGACATCCTCACTCGGTGGCCCATCGCAATAAAGTGTCGCTCGAAGTAAAACGTCGACAGATGCGCGAGCAGGAAAACGGCCCCGAGCAGCAGCGGCCGCTTGAGGTACTTTTCGGTGACATCGCCGGAGCCCAGCCAGGTGTGCTCCAGCGGCACGTGCAGCACGTAGACCGCGAAGGACACGGCCGCGAGATAGGCCCAGAACGGGCGTGACAGGAACACCGACGGCGCCGATCGCGGCTGGTTCATCAGCGCGCCGGTGAGCACCAGCACCGCATAGGGCCGCACGAACGAGGCGATGTTGCCGTCCACGTTGTAGCAGGCCAGGCAGAGCAAGGCCGCGGCGCCCCACAGCACGACGGGCCGTTCGAAGAACGCGAGCGCCTCGCGCCGGCTCGGCGAATGCAGCAGGATCGCCAGCACGAAGCCCGCCAGGATGTCGTCGATGCGGTACCAGGTGATGCTGCCGCTGTAGCCGCTCATGTAGACGCGGTAGGTCGTGACCGCCACCAGCAGCACCGGGATCACGACACGCGCCACGGCGGGCCGGAAGAACAGCAGCAGCGTGGCCAGCGCGTAGAACTGCAGCTCGACGCACAGGCTCCAGAAGTGGTCCAGCGGCACGCGCATGCCGGCGTCGCTGAGGTTGGCGTAGAACAGCAGGTGCGAGGCCAGCGCCGCCGGCGGGAAGTGCCAGAGCGCCGCGACCACCACCGCCACCAGCCAGGCCAGCGGCAGGATGCGCAGCAGCCGCTTGGCGACGAACTCCAGCGGGTGCACGTGGATCAGCACCTGCTTGCCGATGAAGTAGCCCGACAGCACGAAGAACAGCGCCATGCCCAGCATGCCGGCCGATTCGTTGAGCCGCGGGCTGATGGCGTTGAGCGGCAGCAGGTGCGCGACCAGCACGGTCACGATGCTCAGTCCGCGCACGCCGTCCAGGACCGGGGAACGGGCGCCGGCGCTGCTCATGCCGGCTCCGTCACCGCCCACGGTCGCGCCACGCGGCGCACGACGCGCCGCGGCCTGCGCCCGATGTCGGCCTTCTCATGGCAGACGATGGCGCAACCCGCGCCCATGACGAACCAGAAGAACCAGTTGAAGACGAGGTAGCTCAGCATGTTGTCGGACAGCGAGACCACCACGTAGCCGATCAGCAGCGCGATGAACATCGCCGACAGCAGCGCGTCCTCGCGGCGGAAGCGCCAGAAGATCTGCGCCGCGCGCCAGTACTTCCAGTAATAGGCGGCCAGGCCGACGAAACCGACGTCGAACAGCATCTGCACCGCCACGCTGTGCGCGCCGGTGGTCATGCCGCCGCTCAGGCTGAAGAAGGTCGGCGAGTTGAAGAAGAAGCCGCCCGAGCCGTAGCCGAAGGCGTAGCGGGCCGGCGCCATCCACGCCAGGGCGTCCTCCCACAGCACGCGGCGCCAGGTGAAGGAGTTCAGCTTGGCGTACTGCACCACCACGTTGCCCTGCCCGATGTCGAGCACGCGGTCGCGGATGTCGGGCACCAGCAGCGCCAGCAGCGGCACCAGCAGCAGATAGAGCAGGAAGCGGCGCTCGAACAGCAGCCCGTACAGGAAGAACATCGCGCCGGCGGCCATCCACGCGCTGCGGGTCTTGGTCGCCGCCAGCAGCGCCAGCAGGATCAGCAGGTAGAAGGCCATCGCCAGGCGCTGGGCGGTGGTCGAGTTGGCCACCGTGCGGGCGTTCTTCCACAGGTAGAGCAGCACGCCCTGCATCAGCACCAGGTAGAAGGCCAGGATGTTGGGATGCGAGAACGGGCCCTTGTAGCGGCCCATCGCGGCCGCGTCGTTGGTGATGTGCACGTCGCCGCGCGCGATCGCGATCAGCGTGTAGATCGCCACCGGCACCGAGGACCAGATCACCAGCTTGAGGATGCGGTCGAAGGAGGTCCAGTCGTCCACGACGTAGAAGGCCACCACGAACATCGCCATGGTGCTGAGCGTGCCCAGGAAGGTGCGCAGCTCCGGCAGCCGGTCCGGCGAGTACAGCAGCCCCACCGCCTGCATCGCGATGAAGGGCACCCACACCATCCAGGCCACGCGCGGGATGCGGCGCGGCTCGCGCATCCAGAACACCACGGCAAGCAGGATGACCGCCAGGTTCACCAGCCCGCCCAGGCCGCCGAAGCTGGCGAAGCGCGCCTCCTCCAGCACCGGGTTGCCGATGGCTCGCAGCAGGATGATGGTCAGCAGCAGCGACTTCGGATTGGCCAGGAACATGAAGGCCACGATCAGCGCCACCGGCAGCACCACGAAGAACACCGGCTTCTGCGCCACCATGTCGCCCATGACCACGCACACCAGGCCGAGGAACATGCAGCCGCCGGCGATCACCAGCGCCCACAGCAGCGTGCGCCACTCCGGCAGGCGCCGGCGGCGCTCGTTGCCGTAGGGGTTCAGGCCCTTGCCCTTCGACCCCTTCGTGGCCTTCGTGCCCGTCGTACTCAGCGTGCCCATCGTGCTCATCGGACCAGCATCCCGCGCGCCGACGCCGGGACGGACGCCACCAGCTCGGCCAGGAAACGCTCCATCAGCGCCTGCGACGCCACGGCCGCGGAGGCCTGCGCCATGCGTTGCGACGCGCGCACCAGGATGCCGTCGGGGATGCGCCCCGCCAGGCCTTCGTTGAGGATGTACCAGCGCGCGGCCAGGCCGTCGCCGCCGTAGCTGTCGCCGATGCGGATCCAGTAGCGCACCGCCTCGAAGCCGCCGCCGCGGCTCTCGGCCAGCAGCTGCGTCGTGGGCACCGGCAGCGCGCGGCCGTCGGTGGCGATGGGACGGCCCGCCTCGTTGACGCGCACGGCATAGCCCTGCGCGGGGTAGCAGACCTCGGGCCGGTGCACCTTGACGTCCTGGCGCTGGCGCTCGCCCCAGGCCAGCGCGAGCATCACCTGCTCGCCGCGGCTGTTGGCGTAGGTGCGCATCACCGTCTGGTCGTAGGGCTGCTCCAGCACCGTCTCCACGCCTTGGGACACGTCGACCTGCGCGGTCGAGTCGGCGATCACGCGCCAGTCGCCGAAGGCCTTGGGCACGACGGCGTCCAGGTTGGGCGCGCCGGTGACGGCCTGCAGCCGCGGCGTGGCCAGCCACGCGCCGACCGCCGCCACGCCCATCAGCGCGGCGCCGGTGAGGCAGGTGCGGCGCGAGAAGCGCGGCAGCGCCTCGCCGGAAGGAGTTTCCCCGGTCGGCTTGGGCGGCGTGCCCTTCGAGGGCGCCATCGGCGGGATCTGAGACGTCGGCGAGCTCATCGTGCGGCCTCCGTGCCGCGCAGGCGGTTCCAGCGCAGCGACAGGCCGCGCAGCAGGCCGTCGACGCCGACGATCAGCATCAGCGCGATCAGGAACAGCGCCATGCCGGAGAACTCGTGCATGAAGCCCTGGCCGACGTCGTCGCCCAGGTGGTAGGTCAGCAGGGCCAGGATCAGGATGCGGATCAAGTTGGAGCAGTAGGAGATGGGCACGATCAGCAGCGCCAGCGCGATGTTGCGGAACACCGATTCATGGCGCACGACGTTCATGTAGAGCAGGCCGAGGGCCTCGAGCGTGAACAGCGAATTCAGGCCCGCGCAGGCGTCCGCGACCATCAGCTGGTAGGGGCCGATCTGCAGGATCACGCCGGCCCGCGCGATCGGGTAGCCCAGCGCGTACATCAGGTGCTCGGCGCCCCAGGAGGCGGCCAGCTTCATGGGCTGGGTGATGACGTCGACGATGGACGCCGGCAGCGGGACGGCGAACAGCAGCAGGAAGAAGGCGAAGCCGTAGCGGCGCGCGATCTCGGGGCCGAGCAGCACCAGCGCCAGGCCCAGCAGCACCGGCATCATGGAGCCCATCTCCAGCACCGCGATGGACTGCGAGCGGCCCAGCACATAGGCGGCCAGTCCCAGCGCGACCAGCGTCCAGCCGGCCACCGGCGCGGGCCGGGCGCGGAAGGGCTTGCCCTGGCGCGCCATGCGCCGGGTCTGGAAGTAGAAGTACCAGGCCGACAGCGCCAGCACGATGGGGCCGTGGGAGTTGCGGTCGCCGCGCCACGGGCCGCGCAGGAAGTCGACGATGGTCGGCGCGTACATGGCGACCAGGCCGATCGCGAGCGCGATCAGCGCGACCCGGTTCGCGGCCCAGAAAGCCGCGCCCGGGCGGCCCGTCGCGCCGGGAAGGACATCTTGCGTCATGGCGTTCACTGCGATCCCTGCTGATGGTTCCGGACATGCGGCGGCAGGGCCTCGCGGCCTTGCCTCATTCTTCGAAGCATCGAACCTGTCGATGTTCGCGGCTCTGTCGGCCGCTGTGATGTCTCGCCCGGTATCCGGTGTCAGTATTGGTTCATGACGGTGCCCACCAGGGTGGTGGAAACGCCGTCCAGGCTGTCGGTGAGATCCTGCAGCGCGCTCACCCGCGACTGGTTCTGGCGCGCCAGCACCAGCGCCGCGCCGCAGCGCGACGCGACGATGGCCGCGTCAGCGCCGTAGCGGCTGGCGGAGGTGTCCACCAGCACGTGGTCGAACTTGCCGGCCAGCTCGCGCATCAGCATGCCGAACGCGGGACGTTCCAGCAACTCCACCGGGTTGGGCGGCACCGCGCCGACCGGCAGGATGAACAGGCTGTTGAGCCCTTCCACCTGCTGGATCACGCGCGGCTCGCTGCGTCCCGACAGGATCGAGGACAGGCCGGCCTGGTTGTTGACGTCGAAGATCTCGTGCTGGCGCGGGCGGCGCAGGTCCGCGTCCACCAGCAGCGTGCGGCCGCCCAGCTGCGCCAGCGTCACCGCCAGGTTGGCGGTGAAGTAGCTCTTGCCGTCCAGCGTGTCGGGGCTGATGACGGCCAGCGCGCGGCGCGAATCGCCCTCGCGGTACAGCCGCATCGTGATCTGGCTGCGGATCGCGCGGAAGACTTCCGCCTGCGACGAGAACGGCTGGTTCAGCGCCACCAGCTCGGGGCTGCGGGCCTTGCGCTCGTTCGGGGTGTACGGGTAGTGGAACTGCTTGGACAGCGCCTCCAGCACGTCCTCGGCGTTCGCGTAGCCCAGCGCCACGGCGGCTTCGCCGAAGCGGATGCCGCGCTCGCGCTGGTACTGCAGCACGCGCTCGACCTGGTCGGCGCTGAGGTTGCGGGTCTCGGCGATGATCGCGCCGATCGAGCGGTCGTGCACGCCGGCGCCGCTGCCGGGGGTTTTGTTGAGAGGTCCGTCCACGGGTTTGCTGTGAGCCAGGGGAATGGGTTCCTTCAGATCCGACATCAGGCGGCTCCTCGACTGGGGCGGGGGTTGTTCCCCAGCAGGCGCCGTTCGGCGGAGGGCAGCTGCGCGCGCTTGCCCGGCGCGGGCAGCACGCCCAGCATCGGCAGCGGCAGCACGGCCATGACGTCGTCGGCGTCGCGCACCTTGCGGTCGCGCAGTTCCAGCAGCAGCGCGATGCCGACCGCCAGCACCAGGCCGACCACGAAGGCCAGCGCGGTGTTCAACGCCACGCGCGGCGACGCGGGCCGCAGCGGCGGGGTCGCCTCGGCGAGCAGGTTCACGTTGCTCTGCGTGGACTGGCTTTCCAGGTTGGTCTGGGTCAGGCGCGTGGTGATGTTCTCGTAGGCGCGCTGGGCGCTCTCGACCTCGCGCATCAGGCCGCCGGCCTCGTCGCGCGCTTCCTTGAGCTTGATCACCTTGGCGCGCTGCGCCTCCATCTGCGCGCGAGTCTCGGCCTCGCGCGCGCTGTTGATGTTGCTGGTCACCGCGACGGAGCCGGTGACGCGGCGGATTTCCGCGTTCAGCTTGGAGCGGGTGTCGGCCACCGAGGCCTTGGCCTCGATCACCTGCGGGTGGTTGTCGCCGTAGCGGGTGCTGAGCTGCTGCAGGTTGGCTTCGGCGCGGCTGACGTCGGCCTTGAGCTGCGAGACCACCGGGTTGGCGAGCACGTCCGGCAGCTGGTCGCCGCCGCGCGAGGCCTGGCCGGAGCGGCTGCGCGACTCGGTCGCGATGGAGGACAGCGCCACCAGCTGCGAGGACAGCTCGTTCAGGCGGGCGTTCTCGACGTCCAGGCGTTCGTCGGTGGCCAGGATGCCGTGCTCGCGCTCATAGGCGGAGAGCTTGCCGCGGGCCTGCTCCAGGCGGTCCAGCGCGGCCTTGGCCTGCTGGTCGAAGTAGCCGGCGTACTGGCGCGCGGGTTCGACGCGCAGGTCCAGCGTCGTGGCGATGTAGGCCTTGACGAAGGCGTTGGCCATCTGCGCGGCGATCTGGGGCGACGGCGAGCGGTAGGTCACCACCAGCACGTTGCTTTCCTTGGAGGGCTTGACCTCCATGGCGGACTGCAGGAAGGCGGCGACCCACTGCTCCATGCTGCCCTCGGCGCCCTGGGCCTGCCACTGCTCGCGCAGCTCGGGCTGCTCGGTCAGGCGCAGGTCGCGCACGACGCGCAGGGCCACGCGGTCGCTGGCGATCACGTCGACCTGCGTGTTCATGTAGGCCGGCGAGGCCATGCCGGGATAGATCAGCGCCGAGACGGGGTCAGGCTTGGCGTCCACGACGACCGAGGCGCTGGCCAGATAGCGCTTGGGCAGCACGAGGCTGACGCCGAGCGCCGTCACGGTGGTCACCAGCACCACCAGCAGCACGAGCTGCCAGCGGGCCAGGATGATCGACAACAATTTGCTGGGCGTCACCATGCACTCCTTCGCCGGGCGCGAGGCCCGGGGTTACTGCGCGAGGACAGGATCGGGAAAAACTCGGAACGGGTCAGAACAGGCTCTCGCGGACGAAGATCACGTCGCCGTCCTTGAGCGACTCGTCCATGGCCGGCTTCACTTCCTGGACCTTGCCGTTGCCGTCCTTGCGATGGATGCGGATGCCGCGCTCGGTGCCGCGCAGCGTCAGACCGCCGCCGGCGGCCAGGCCCTGCAGCACGGTCATGCCGCGCTCCAGGCGGATCTGGCCGGGCTTCTGGACTTCGCCGTAGATGTAGATCATGGGGAAGCGGTCGACCCACAGCACGTCGCCGTTGAGGACCACCACGTCCTGCTCGCGGCCGTTCGGTCCGAACAGCGTGGGCAGGTCGACTTCGATGCGGAAGGGTTTGCCGGCGCGCTGGCCGGTCAGCACCAGCAGGTCGCCGCCGGAGGGCGCCACGCCGCGGGCGTTGGCCAGCAGGTCGGTCAGGCGGGTGTCGGCGACTTCCAGCGGGTAGCGGCCCGGCTGGTTGACCTGGCCCAGCACGCTGGCCTGATTGCCGGTAACCTTCAGCACCAGGATGGTGACCTGCGGCTGCTTGACGAAGTTGCCCTTCTTCAGGCCGTCGGCGATGCGGGCTTCCGCTTCGCTGATCGACAGGCCGCCGATCTTGACGACGCCCAGCAGCGGGAAGCTGATGGTGCCGGCTTCGGACACGCGCGACTCGAGCGTCATGTCCGGGTTCTGGAAGACGCTGATCTTGATGGCGTCGCCCGATCCGAGCCGGTATTCCGCGGCGCCGCCGGTGGACAGGCCGACCGGGGCCGGCGTGGCGGCCGGACGCGTGGCGGTCTGCGCGAGCGCGCTGGTGGACAGTGCCGCGGCCAGCAGGACTGGCGCGGCGATGGCGAGGATGGAGAGGCGACGCAGGAGCTTCATTGGATGCCTTGGCCCTTGGGAGTTGAACTGGAGTCCGCCGGCGCGGCCATGGGGGCGGCGCTGGCGGCGGTGTCGGAGGTCGGCGTGGACGAGGCCGGCGCGGAGGCGGCTTCGGCGAACTTGCCGACGTATTCGATCTTGGCGTTGTCGCGCATCGACTTGATGTCCTTGGCGACCAGCTCCGAGCGGCGCTGGTTCAGGAGGAACATCTCGATGGACGGACGGGCCTGCGCCTCGGTGGCGGGCTGGCGCTGCGAGCCGGCGAGGAACAGCACGGTGAGGCCGTTGGGCTGGCCGTTCATGATGAACTGGCCGTCCTTGAGGCGCGAGATCGCGTCGAGGTTGTTGAGGGGGATCTGCTCGGCGGAGCGCACCACCTGGGAGCCGACGAACTTGAAGTTGTCGGTCTTGAGCGCTTCGAGGAATTCGGGGAGGGTCTTGGCGCCCTGGAGCTTGGCGCGGATCGCTTCGAACTGATCCGGCTTGGCCTCGATGTTGATTTCCTGCAAGTTGTAGATGCGACGCTCGGCAAAAAGTGCCGGCTTGTCGTTGTAGTACTGCCTGATTTCCTGGTCGGTCGGCTTGCTGGCCGTCTCGCCCAGATGGTCAGCATAGGCCCGGGCGATGATCTCGCGCTTGGCGGTTTCGATCTGTTGCACCACGCGCGGATCGCGATCGAGCTTGAGGTCCTGGGCTTTCTGGACGGCCAGTTCCTGGTCGATCAGGCGTTCGAGGATCTGGCGCGAGGCGGCGTCGACCTGTTCGGGTTTGACGTTGGGCTGGCGCTGCAGGACGAAGTTGATCTGGTGGACGGTGATCTCTTCCTTGTTCACCTTGGCCGCGGTCTGCGAGGCCTTGGCGCCGCTGCCGCCGCCGCAGGCGGTGAGCAGCACGGCGGCCAGGACGGCCGTGGTGACGGCGAGGGCCGGAGTGGCCCGTCGCGCTTGAATTCCGTGATCCCGAGTCCTCATCGCAAGCATGGTGTCGACCTTGATGTTGTGTCTGTCCGGCGGCCCCTTTTGGGGTGCTCTACGCGTACGCGAGCGGCGAGTGTAGCCCTGCACCATGACTGAACTTACCCGTTCCGGCGGGCTTGGAAGCCCCCATCCCGGGTTCGCAGGGGTCCATAGCAAGAATGGGTCCTGGGTCCGTGCTCCAGGCGGGCGCAGACCCCATGAACAAGGGGGATGCGCGCTGTAAAGACAGCGTCCGGATGGCATTCCGAAGGCTCATTGCAACGGCTTGAAAAAGCCGTCAGCAGACGAGGCGGAACGAGGACGCCAGGCACGCCGAAGTGAGTCGCGCGAGGTGCTGCTTAGCGAGCTTTGAGTCCGAAAATCAAACGCCTATGCGGGCCCCGTCGTACGACGTCCGCCCCCAATGCGCGCATCGACCCACTCTCAGGTTCGGAAGACTTGATTCCACCTGTTGACCGTCAGGCCATCCCGGCCTGATTGAGCACCCAACACGTTGAACTCTGAGGTAGCCCTCAAGCCAAGGCGGTTGGAGCAATGGGGCACCTTTCGACGAGGTCATTGCCTCATGGAGTCAGGGTGGCCACAACGCGGGAAATGTTTGGAAGGGGCGTCCGTAGCTCGCATTGACGCCTGTTCTCAGCGCAGTCACGGAACAACTGCGTGCCCAATTACCTGGTAATCATTCAGCAGGTACAACGTATCGCCTGGCTCAAGCCTCCCTTGGATTGAAATCTTCAGTCGCTGAAAGCATTCACATCCCGATCCCGACTTGCCATGATCACGGCCCAGCACCAGAGTGGCTTTTCGATCGACGGTGGTCGAGAGAAACGGCGACGGCTTCGCTGCTTCGCACTGAAGGGCGGCAACAGCAGAGACGCTGTACCCATCATTCGACTTCTCGATTTTCATGCGTTGCGTGGATTCTGCCGAACTACACGCCTCGACCTCGGCGACCGTTACTCCGGTTGTCAACGTACTAGCCGTTTGTTCGACGCTGGATCGGGAACATCCCACAACAAGCATCACAACCAATGAAAGGACTAGGGATGACTTCATGCTTAATACCCTGGGGTGAAGTTGGGCTTAGGATAGTTAATAGGTCCCTTTGGACCAAATTCTCTCCACGAGCCTGGCGCGAACACATTTGGCACCCTATTCCAATCAGACTTCGGATCAAGACTGACTGGCGGCATTGGAACGGGGTTGGACATTCCGCCTTCACTGGTCCAAGTTCTATCGTCAGGAGCTCTAACAATTCCTCGACGCAGCTTGGCAAGTTGTTCAGCAATCGAGTTCTCGCCTTCGCCTGTGCGGCAAGCATCAAGCTTCACAGGCTGCTTAGGGCTACAGCCTCGACGCGTCAACTCTTTATTCAGCCTTTTAGCATCCATGTGGTTCACGGAACCCGGTCCTCCATGAGAAATCACGAGGCAAACGTCGGGATCATCTGGCGCATTCAGCGCAGCAGGATAGTTCGGGTCGTCGGGCGGCAGCAAGATTATCTTCTCGAGCCCAGTAGGATCTACAAAAACGACAGGCGCATTGGAGACATATGCATAGGTCGAGAAACTACCGCCACGCAGTCCGATAGGATCGGATTGAGCATACCTCCCCAACGTCGGGTCGTAGTCCCGGAAGTAGTTGTAATACAGCCCTGACTCGCTGTCGAAGAACTGGCCGGGGAAGCGCAGGTTGAAGACCACTTGCGCCAGCCCCGCCGGCGCCTGCTCCGGCGTCGCCGTCCCGAACGGCTCGCTCATCCACCGCCACCGCAGCGCATCCGCCTTGTCGATCAGCACCCGCGGCGCATTCAGGTGGTCCGCGTAGACATACAGGATGCTCGGCTCCGGGCCCGACCCGGTCATCACCGCCACCGGCATGTCGCCCAGCCACACGAACTCGTGCACCGGCGACGTCGCGTTGTACTCGCCGAGCATCTTGCCGTCGAGGTCGTACGCGAAGTACCGCATCCCCTGGCTGTGCTCCTTGTGCACCCGCTGTCCGCCCGCGTCGTAGCGGTAGGTCAGCGTGACGCCGTTCTTGGTCAGCGTCCCCATCCGGTTGTCCAGCCGGTAGGTCGTCGTGTAGGCCTGGCCCGTGTCGGTCAGCGTATTGCCCGCCGCGTCGTAGCCCAGGTTGCGCGACGGGTTGCTCACGCTAGTCAGCCGGTTGCTCGTGGCCGGCGTCGTGTACGTGCGCGCCGCGCCGTTCTGCGTGAAGCTCGTCCGGTTGCCGTTGGCGTCGTAGCCGATCGACCACGAGTTGGCCGGCGTGACGATGCTCGTCAGACGGCCCAGTTCGTCGTAGCCGAAGCTCTGGTTCATCGCCTGCGTTGCCGCCGTGACCTGGCCCGTCGTCGCGTCCAGGTGCGTGTAGCTGACGATGCGGTCAGCCGCGTCGTAGGTGATGTCGCGCACCACCGCGCCGAGTGGATAACGGACCAAGCGACCGTACTGGTCGAAGACGCGCTCCTGCAGCTTCGTCCCGCTGGTCAGGTGCATCTGCCAGCTGCGCACTCCTCCGAAGGGCTCCCACTGGATGTTGCTGATGAGCGGCTGTGCCGCGCTCACCGCATCCTTGGCGACGCTGATGCCCACGAGCTGCCCGTTGCTCCACTGGTAGCTCACCACCCGCTTGGACGGATAGGTGACGCTGGTGATGTGGCCGGCGACGTCGTAGGTGTAGCGCGTGGTGTGCACCGCCGTGCCCACCGTCTGGATCACCGCGGTCACGCGCCCGAAAGCGTCGTAGCCGTACTTGGTGTTGCCCGCCGGACTCGTGGCCGTCGTGAGGCGGCCAACGCCGTTGGTGAACTCACCACCCGTCTGGTCGTAGGTCCAGCCGTAGTTCAGCGCCGTCTGGCCGCTCTGCGTGTAGATCAGCGAGGTCAGGCGGTTGAGATCGTCGTAGGCGTACGTGCCCAGCACGTTGCGGCTGTCCGTGCGCGTGAGCAAATTGCCGTTGGTGTCGAAGGTGCTGTTGGCTGTGCCCGTGTCGGGGCTGACGAGCTGCGTGAGATCGGCCAACCCGTTGCGCTGGTAGGTGGTCACCAGGTTGCGGGGATCCGTGACCTGCTTGAGCTGATCGATGCCGTCGTACCCCAGCTTGGTCACGCCGTTGCGGGCGTCGGTGCTGGTCTTGACCCGGTCCAGCGCGTCGTACGCGTTGGTCGTCGCGAAGCCGAAGCCCGTCACCCCCTTGGCCTTGATGACCTTGGTCGGATTGCCCTTGGCGTCGTACTCGTAGTCGGTCACTGGCGCCGGAGAGACCGGCGGCGGTGGCAACGTGGCCGCATGCGCGATCGACGCGGCCACGCCGGTCATCCCGCTCACTGCGATGAACGCAGCCGCGAACGGCGCGAGTCCGCTACGGCGCTTCGAATCCGTCTTGATGCGGTTCATGGCTTACTCCCTCCCCGTCGTCTGCTGCGCGCGATTGAGCGCGTCGTAGGTGCGGCTCATCGTCCGCTTCAGAAGGCCCTGCGGATCCTTCGTGCGCTCCTGGGTGCGGTTCCCCGAAGCGTCCAGCGTGTAGTCCACGCGGTTGTTCAGGTTGTCCGACACGGCAACAAGTCGACGTGCGTCGTCGTACTCGTAGCTCACGAAGCTGCCGTCCGGCTGATCGACGCGCTGGAGCGGGCCGGTGGGCAAGTACGAATAACTCATCGTCACACCCGCCGTGGTCACGGACTTGAGACGCTGACGTAGGTCGTAGACGAAGGTGGTCAGGACGTTGTTGGCGTCCGTCATTTCCAACACGTTGCCGTAGGCGTCGTACTTCGAATAGCTGGTGATGTGCCCCACGGCGTTCCTGGAGGACTTGAGATCTCCCTTGGCATGTTCCGTGGTCGCGTCAGCGTAGTACTCGTTGGTCACTGTCGTCCGGCCTGTCGAATCCTTTGCCGTCAACACCTGACCCACCGCGTTGTAGGTCCAGCTCGCCGTGCGTGCCGCCACCCCGGACTGCAGCGTCGCCGCGAATCCCAGCGCGCCGGTCTCATCGGTCGTCGCCTGCTCCACGCGCTTGCACAGCACGACGATCGGCTTGCCATCGGGCAGCAACGCGTCGGTCGGCGCGCAGCTCGCCACCGTGCCGCCGTTGAACGGATCCGGCTGGCCGTTGTAGACCAGCGACGTGATCACTCGCGGCTCCGCGGTCTTCACCGCCAGCGACCAATCCGGGTGCCACTGCGTGCTGACCTTGCGCGCACCGGTCGGCACCGCGCCTTGCGCCGCCGCGCAATCCGCCGACGTCGCCAGCCCTTCCACGCGCGAGGTCTCCAGGTTGCGCGTCGTGTCGTAGCTCATGCAGCTGCGGTTGCCGTTGAAATCGTCCAGCCGCGTCACGTTGAGGTTGGCGTCGAGCGCGCGCTGCGAAGTCGCCGCCGGGCTGCCCGCGCCCGCCACCTGCGCCTTGGTGATCCACTTCGCCGTGCCGAACGCACTCGCCGACTCCAGCACCTGCGTCTGACCGTTGGGCTGCAGCAGCGACACGCCCTGCGCCGGCTGCAGCACGTGGTCGCGCCAGACCACGCTCGCCGTCGGGTCGTACCACTCCGACACCTTCATCTCAGGCGGACTGGTCCAGGTCACCGAATACGCATCCAGCCCCAGCGCGCGCTGCGTCGAAATCGCCCGACCCGCCGCGTCGTAGCCATAGGTGCCGGCACGCACGTTGTTCTCGTCGTTGTAGCCGGTCAGCGCCCACGGCAGGTCGCTGCGCTCGTACAGGAACTGCTGCGCAGTGGCGTCCGACCACTCGATGCGTCCGATCTGATCGTTGGCGCCGTACTGCAACACCGTGCGTCCCAGACCCGGATCGACGATCGCGCCCACGCGAGAGTTCTGGTCCGCCCCCACCAGGACGTATTCGAACGACCAGCGACGCCCGAAGTGGTCCGTCAGCGACAGTGGCAGTCCGACGTCCTGCGCCGTCGCCGTGACCGTGGCCACGTCGGTGCGCGTCACCGTCAGGCTGCGTCCGTCCAGCGCGGTGATCTTGAGCAGTTGCCCGCGCGAGTCGTAGTCCTCCAGCGTCATGCGGTCGGCGTCGCGATAGCGATAACCCTGCGGCGTCGCGGTCAGCCGGTCCTGGATCTCCCCGCCGACGGGCGAGATGTCCCCGCCCACGTTCTGGAAGCTGGTCCAGTTGCCGCCGCCGCGCGCAGCGTTGATGAGCACCGCGTTGCCGCTCGACGAGAAATTCAACGATTTGTCCACGCTGGCTGTCCACATCGGCCCGAAGGTCGGTGGATCCCCGCGCAGGTAGCGCGTCGACCCCGCGGCGTAGGGCAGCTTGGTGAAGGTGCTGTAGGTCAGGTTCAAGCCCGTCCACGGCTGCCAGCCCACGGCCAGCGACTGCGACTTCAGCCCCTGCGCAGGAAAGATCGGATTGCCCGCGCAGGCGTCACACGGCTTGGCGATCGTGCGGTCGCGCACCGGCTCGCAGTGATCGCTCTGGGGGACGTAGACCCCGTTGCGACACACGCATTCGCCGGTGGCACCGTCGTAGTCGATGCCGTCCGTGGTGCCTCCCGGCGTGCGGCAGATCTTCTTGATGAACAGGAAGTTGGTGACGCTGACCGTCTCCCCGCCCGGCGCAGTGCAACTCCCACCGTCGGGCGGCAAGGAGGTCGTCTCGAATCTGGACTTGCAGGTCCCCAGGCCATTGTTCAGGTAGGGCTGGACCTCGCAACCGAGGGCAGTCCAGGTGGGCGTCGAATAGCACGCGAACGGATTGCCGCTCAGATATCCCGCGCGGAACGCCAGGGCGCGGGCCAGCGTGTCATCAGGCGTTCCCGCGCCTGTTCCGTACACGCGGATCTTGTAGCTGCAGAAGCCGTCCGAGGTGAAGTCGCCGTTCGACGGACATCCTCCGTCCGGACCGACCGCGTAGTAGAACGTCATTGACGCGTCCTCCCATTTGACGCTCGGCAGCTTGTTGTACTGCGCCATCGCCGGCTGGGCCGCGATCAGCAGCGCGCCCAGGCACAGCAGCGCTGATGCGAGGCGCCAGCCGCGGCCACCCCAGGACGAGATGAACAGGCCCGGCAAGCCGAAGAACGTGCGGAGCGCACCACGTAAGAGACTCATGTTTTCCTTCCCGATACAGGACCGACAACGGCACCTGGTGGGGAAGACATGACATGCGGCAGCCTCCGGCACGATGACCCCATCGCACCGACCTCGCCGTCGTCACGCGTCTTTGCGCGTGGACGACGTCCTCCCCGTGAATGAACGCGCGGATTCTGCCGCGAAGGCCTGCTTCAGACACTCCCCCCCGATGGAGGAATTCCAGTCACCGAACGGTCATCGGGGTCAGGACTTGCGCTCCGTGGCTCACCGCGTCGCAGCGTGTCGCACCGACCAAAGGAAAAGGCCGCCGACCTTTCGGACGGCGGCCTGTCGAGCCTGTCGCGTCCCGGATCAACCGGGACCGGCGTGGACTCAGGGCAGCTTGTTCAGCGCGTTCACCGCGTCGATCAGGCCGAAGCCGTCATACAGGCTCCAGCCCTTCACCGCGGAGCCGCCGGAGAACGGGATCACCCGCGCCGCCGGCGTGCCTTGCAGGATGCTCTTGATCTGCTTCGGGGTCAGCGAGCCGGGGCCGCCGGCCTTCTGCAGCATCAGCGCCGCGACGCCTGCCGCGTGCGGAGCCGCCGCGCTCGTGCCGAAGAAGTTGTTGAAGCCGTCGCCTTCGTAATCCGAGTTCGGGAAGAAGAAGGTCGTGTTGCCGCCGTCCGGCGCGGCGAAGTCAGGCTTCTTGCGCGTCTCGGGCACGGCCAGGCGGTTGCCCGCGGCGTCGAACGCGATCGTCACCGGGCCCGGGCTGCTGAAGCTCTCGAACGCGGGGATGAACGGGCTCTGCTGCGTCGCCGGGAACGAGTAGCGGTAGGCCGCCACGCTGTTGGCGCCCGCCGCCGCGCTGTGGCCGAAGGTCGTCGGGCCGCTGCGCACCTGGAACGGCGCGCCGCCCCAGCCTTCCAGGCTGACCAGGCGCACGCGCGAGGCCAGCTTGGTGCCGGCGCTCGTGCGGCCGACCATGATGCGGTAGGTGCCGCTGGCGCCGCCCGACAGGCCCACGATCTCTTCGCCGAAGTCCGCCGCGATGTTGTTGGTCGCGAAGGTGAACACGCAGTTGCCCGCGGCGTTGATCAGGTAGAAGTTCAGGTCGGTCGTGACCTTGCCCTGGTAGAACAGGTCGTCCCACTGCAGCAGCAGCGTGGAGCCCGCGCCGCTGTAGGTCACCGGCAGCGCGTAGGTGCCGCCGCCGAAGTCCAGGAAGCCGCCGGCCACGTTGGCCTTGGTGCTGCCCGACGACGGCGAGCTGGTGCAGGTGTTCAGCGACGCCAGGTTGACGTTGCCCAGGTTGGTGGGCGTGGTCGAGAAGGTCGCCACCGGCACGTCGATCGCGCCGCCGCCGCCCGCCGAACCCTGGTTGCCCGCCGACGAGAAGTACGAGACCGGACGGCCCGCCAGCGTCGTGCTGTTCACGACGTCGTTGACCGCCTGCGCGACCTGGCCGTCGGAGAAGAAGGGCTCGTCGTAGTAGAAGACGTCGTCGACGATCACGTCGGCGCGGCAGGCCGCTTCCGTGCGCAGCCGGCGGATGTTGTCGGCGAACGCCGCCTCGCCCGCGAACGCCGTGGCGAAGCACTGGTCCGCGCCCGGGGCCACGTCCTGCACGATCTGCATCATCGCACGGCCTTCGTCGGTGTTGCTCGGATCGGCGCCGATGTCCAGCACCCACTTCGGCGGACGCAGGTCGCCGGAGGCGATGTCGTTGGCCGCGCGCACCGTCGTGAAGCTCAGCGGCGATCCGTCGTAGGAGTCCGACAGCACGCCCACCGTGATGCCCGCGCCGGTCCAGCCCGAGGCGTTGGCGACGTTGCTGCGCAGCACCGTCGTGCCCTGCGAGGTCGTCACGCCGACGTTCTTGTGCGGACGGCGCGTCAGCTTGGCCAGGTGCAGGCCGGTCGTGCCCGACAGCGCGGCCAGCTCGGACGTCGGCACGTAGGCCGAGATCGCGCCGTTGTTGAACGCGCGGTTCACGCCGGTCACCTGCGCGCCGGAGGCTTCGAGCTGCGCCTTGAAGGCGTCGATCGAGGTGCCGGCTTCGAGGTAGATGTCGACCAGCACGCGGCCCTGCGAGTCGGACAGCGACTTGACGTAGGGCTTGATCTCATCGGTCTCGACGGCCAGCGAGCGCAGCTGGCGGCGCGACTGCTGGTCGACCAGATCCGACAGCGCGCCGTCGAGCTTGGCATGCTGCGCGTAGGCGCCGCCGCAGGCGGCCAGGGCCAGCAGCGCGGTCAGGACGCGCAGGCGAGGAGCGGTACGGGATTGGGTGCGGATGGAAGTCGTCATGGGCGGCTCCTCAGGCTTGAACGGGGGTGACGGGCTTGCGACGGCGGATCAGGCCGGCCGCGCCGAGGGCGGCGCCGGCCAGCAGCAGGCTGCCGGGTTCGGGCACGTCGGAGGCGGCCGAGGCGCTCGCGCCCACCAGCTGGATCTCGTAATCGCCGAACTCGCTGGTCACGCTGCTCCAGCCGGTCAGCGCGCCGGAGCCGCCGATCGCCGCGACGTTGCCGCCCTGGCCCAGCAGCGACGGGAAGATCGCCGAACCGCCGCTCACCGGCGTGTAGCCCGCGCCGGTGATGGCCAGGTAGTACAGGCCGCTCACGGTCGGGATGTAGTTGCTCAGCGTCGACTGCGAGCCGCCCGCCACGCCGTCGTCGTCGTTGCCGATCAGGCCCTTGCCCGCGGCGTCGAACAGGTACAGCACCGTGTCGAAGAAGTTGTAGTCGATGCCCGACGCGGTGGTCGTGGCGGAGAACGCCGTGCCCGCGGTCAGGTAGATCGCGAACAGGTCCGCGTCGCCGTCCAGCGTGCCCTGGATCGCATCGATCGGGCCGCTGCCCAGGAAGGTCTTGGCGGTGATGAGGCTCTCGCCGGCATCGCTCCCGCCTTCGCCGAAGACTGCGGCGGCCTGCGCGGACGTCGCCGCGCCCAGGGCCAGGGCTGCGATCGGCAGCCAGGTGTTCTTGAGGCTCTTGAAGCTCTTGATTCGCGTGAACATCGGACGTTCCCCTGAAAGGTTGGACACCCCGCGCGGCACAACCACGCTCGGTGCGGTGCTGAACAGAGGGAACGATGCACAACTTGTGCCAAGTGTCACGATATTTCGAGGTACGTCGCAGGAAACACCGATGGCATCGGCACTTGCGGGCGTCGCGTCCCCGACACCACTGTCCATGGGGACACCCCGAGATGCGGGGGTGTAAAGCCCGCCGACTCCGGGTTAGCCCGGGTCGTACGACCTCTACCCCTTTCGCGCTGCCCGCTTCGTCGCGACGTCAGCCGGGGGCGCGCGCGGCCGAGCGCCTCAGCGCGCCGGGCGGCTGGCCCACGATGCGCTTGAACGCGCGGCTGAACGAGGCCTCGGAGTCGTAGCCGAGCCGGTCCGCCGCGACGGCCACCCGCATGCCCTCGTGCGCGATCCAGCGCCGGGCCTGGAACATCTTGACCTTGGCCACGTACTTGGCCGGACTCTCGCCGACGGTCTTGGTGAACGCCTCGGCGAAGCGCGAGCGCGACGCGCCCATCAGCCCGGCCAGCTCGGGCACGCTCCAGTCGCGTTCAGGCTCGTTGTGGATGGCGGCGATGACCTTGCCGATGCCGGGGCACTGCACGGCCGCGATCCAGCCGCTGGCGTCGTTGCAGGCGCATTCCACCCACGCGCGGATGATGCTGGCCGCCAGCACGTCGGCCAGCCGCGCCAGGATGCCGCAGGCGCCGATGCGGTCCAGCGCCACCTCCCGCTCCATCGCCTCCAGCAGCGTCGGCACCGTCGGGTCGCGTCGCCCCAGGTCGTCGGCCCGCATCGCGTCCGGCATCATCGCCAGCAGCGGATGCAACGGATCCAGGTTGAAGCGCATCGCGCCGCAGAACATGACGTCCGGTGCATCCTCCGCGACCACGCCGGCGCCCGCGGCGGCCTCCGCGCCGACCAGGTAGATGTCCTCCGCGACGGCGCGGCGCGAGATCGAATCGATCTCCACCGCCGGCAGGTCCGGCGCGCTCGCCAGCACGTGCGCGCTGCCGCGCGGCAGGAGCACGGCGTCTCCGGGGTTCAGCTGCACCCAGTCACTGCCCGGCGTCTTCAGCCAGCAGCTGCCGCGCGCGACGAAGTGGAAGCGCGCTTCCTTGCGCGCCGGAAAGGCGATCGCCCAGGGCGCGCGCATCAGGCAGCGGCCGTACTCCACGCCCTCCAGCCGCAGCCCCAGCAGGATCTGCGTCAGCAGATCGGCAGGCTTCAGCGGCGTCGGCGGGAGCGGCTCCATCGGAGCGCTGGAGGAATCGTCATGCATTTCGGCTCTTCCGGCATGGAAACGCCTGAATACTACCCATAAGCTGATAGCCATACCCACTGTCCCTCTTCCTCGCCGTGTCTCCCTCCCGTACCGACTCTCTCGCCGCCCCCCTCGCCGCCCCTGCCGCCGCGGAGGAACCCGCCCACTGGGCGGCGATCGCCTCGCTGACCGTCGGCGTCTTCGGACTGGTGACGGCGGAGTTCCTCCCCGCCAGCCTGCTCACCGCGATGGCCGCCGACCTGAACATCAGCGCCGGCGCCGCCGGGCAGACCGTCACGGCGACCGCGCTGGTCGGCGCGGTCGCAGCGCCGTCGATCCCGCTGCTGACCAAACGCTTCGATCGTCGCCTCGTCCTGATCGCGCTCACGCTGCTGCTGGTGCTCTCCAACGTCATGGCCGTCACCGCCTCCAGCCTGGGCGTGCTGCTGGCGGCACGCGTGATCCTGGGCGTCGCGCTCGGCGGCTTCTGGTCCATGGCCGCCGCGCTGGCCATGCGGCTCGTCCCCATGCACCTCTTCGCACGCGCCATGTCCGTCATCCTGGCCGGCGTCTCCGTCGCCACCGTCTGCGCCGCGCCCATCGGCGCCTGGATGGGCGACATGTGGGGCTGGCGCAGCGCCTTCGTCGCCGCGGGCGTGCTCAGCCTCGTCACGCTGGCGGCGCAACTCCTGACCCTGCCCAAGCTGCCCCCGAAGGACAACCCCAACCTGCGCGTCCTCGGCGAACTGCTCACCCGGCCCGGCGTGCGCGTCGCGCTGCTGGCGGTGCTGCTCGTCATCTCCGGCCACTTCGCCGGCTTCACCTACATCCGGCCGCTGATGGAGAACATCACCCACCTGCCGGTCTCGATGATCTCCGCGGTCCTGCTCGGCTACGGCATCGGCGGCTTCTTCGGCAACCTCGTCGGCGGCTTCCTGGCCGAGCGCAGCGAGCGGCGCGCCATCGTCGCCGGCGGCTCGCTGATCGTCCTCCTGGCGGCGGCGCTGCTCCTGGCGGGCAGCTCGGTCTGGGTCACCGCGGTCGCGGTCGTGCTGTGGGGCTTCGCCTTCGGCGCCTTCCCGGTCGGCTTCCAGACCTGGATCGTGCGCGCCGCGCCGGACCAGGCGGAAGGCGCGGGCGGCCTGCTCGTCGCCGCCTTCCAGATCGCCATCGCCAGCGGCGCCATCGGCGGCGGCATGCTCGTCGACCACATCGGCGCGCTCGGCGGCCCCACCTTCGCCGCCGCGGCCATCACCCTGGGCACGCTGCTCACGCTGCGCCACGGACCGCGCGTCGCGAAGGCCTGATCCTCGACCCGCCACTGGAAGGATACCCATGAGCTCGCTCGTCAGCCGTCGCATCGTCCTCGCCAGACGCCCTGCCGGGCGGCCGGTCCCGGAGGACTTCCGGCTCGAATCGGCGCCCGCGCCCTCGCCCGCCGAGGGTCAGGTGCTGCTCCGCACGCTGTTCCTGTTGCTCGATCCGTACATGCGCAACCTGACGTGGGCAAGGCAGTCGTGGCAGTCGCTGCGCCGTGACCGGTGTCAGGCCCGCAGTGGATGACTGCGGGTGGGGCCGGAATGGGGCTTGGGGTTCGCGGACGCGAGGCCCCATGCCCCGTGGAGAGCCCGCGCTTGGCCGAGCGCAGTTGGGCGGTCTCACCCCAGGCGCTTCCGTGCGGGGAGCACCACGTTGTCCGGGGGTGATTGAAGCGCTTCCGCCCCGTCACGCCACGCTGCGGGCGTCACGCCGATCTCGCGTTTGAACGCGCGCTGGAATGCCGCCTCCGATGCGTATCCGACGGCTTCGCCGATGGCGGCGGGGGATTCTCGACCGGCGCGCAGGCGACGGGCGGCTTCTGTCATCCGGACCTGGTTGAGGAACTCTGCCGGCGAGACGCCCGCTGCGGCCTGGAAGCTGCGAATCAATGAGGAGCGTGACAGCGCCGCGTGTTCGGCCATGCTGTCGAGGGTCCAGTCGTGGGCGAGGTCACCGAGGATGTCGACGACCAGCGCCGCCAATCGCGGATGGGCGCCGAGCGCCAGGACGCCGGGGGCGTCGACGGTGGTCGGGAGGTCGCCGCCCATCGCCGCGCGCAGTGCGACGGCGAACAGCGCGCCGGAGAGGTGGCGGAGCAAGGCGGCCCCGCCCTCGCCGGGCGCGTCGGCCTCTTCGCGCATCAGGGCCAGCAGCCGTGTCAGGCGCGAGCCGGGCCCGGGCGAGCGCACCACCATCGCCGGCGGCAGCAGCGCGCGGATCAACTTCGACGACGCGGCCGGGACGATGAATCGACCGCACAGCAGCGTGCCTTCGCCCGGGCGCTGGAGGCTGGCCGGATCGCGATCGCGCAGCAGGTGCGCGCCGCCGGCGGGCAGCATCAGCACGTCGCCGGCGTGCATGGCCGCCTGGCTCAGGCCGTCGGCGTCGACGACGGCTTCGCCGTCGAGCAGCACGTGGAAGGGGATGTGATGGCCGGCGTCCTCGGCCTCGGTGACCTTCGCGGCCTGGTCCAGCGACCATCCCGCGCCCAGGTCGCAGCGGATGTCGAGGCGGCCGTCGACATCGACCAATGCCAGCAGCCGGTCCAGCCAGCCGGCGCCGTCCTTGGCATCCTTGGCTGCATTCACGCCGTTCGCTTCCTTCGCGCCGCTCCCATCCGCCATCGCCTCTTCCCCCCTCATGGACCGTCGACACGGCCAGTCTGAAACGAACGGGCATTAGACAGGCTCGGACGAGCATGGGCGCCGGCACTCCCGATTTCTACAGTGGAGTCACTGCAGCGATGCAGCGCCGCCACCCCGGAGAAAGCCTCGAAAGAGCCGGGAGCGACGGCCCTCCAACTTCGAAAGGAAATGTCATGTCCCGCCTCACCGCTCCCGCCATCGCCGACGCCCCCGCCGCCGCCCAACCGCTGTTCGAAGCCATCCGCAAGGGCGCGGGCAAGGTGCCCAACGCCTACGCCCTGATCGGCGCGCTCAGCCCCGCCGCGTTGAAGATCGCGATGGAAGGCGACGCCGCCCTGGCGCGCGGCACGCTGTCCAAGGTCGAGATCGAAGCCATCCGCGTTGCGGTCAGCGCGCAGAACGGTTGCGACTACTGCGTGGCCGCGCATTCGGCGATCGGCAAGATGGTCGGGTTGAAGGCCGACGAACTGCGCCAGCTGCGCGGCGGCGACAGCGTCGAGGATGCGAAGCGCCAGGCGCTGGTGGACTTCGCGAGGCACGTGACGTCGACGACCGGCACGGTCGCGGCGGAGCGAGTGCAGGCGGTGCTCGACGCAGGGTGGACTTCGGCCCAGGTCGTCGAGTCGCTGTTGACGATCTCGCTGATCGGGTTCACCAACCTCGTGAACCGCGTCAACGACACGGACGTCGACTTCCCGGTTCCGGTCTGAGCACTGCGACGGCCGCTGGCCCTCACCCCTGCCCTCTCCCGCGATGCGGGAGAGGGAGTCCGACCGGCTTCACTCGCAGCGCTTGCTCCTCTTGCTCCCTCTCCCGCACCGCGGGAGAGGGCGGGGGGTGAGGGCCAGCGGACGTGGCAGTCAACGACAGCGTGACTGTCCGATTCAACCGAGCCGGAATCTCGCCACCGACGCGACAAGGGCCTGCGCCTGCTGGCGCAGGCTTTCCGCGGCGGCGGCGGACTCCTCGACCAGTGCGGCGTTCTGCTGCGTCACCTGGTCCATCTGGTTGACCGCCTCGCCCACCTGGTTCACGCCCTGCGACTGCTCCCGCGTCGCACTGCTGATCTCGCCGACCACGTCGGTCACGCGGCCGATCGCCGCGACGATCTCCGCCATCGTGGCACCGGCCTGCTCGACCTGCCCCGAGCCCTGCTCCACGCGCGCCACGCTCGCCGCGATCAGCTGCTTGATCTCCCGCGCCGCCTCGGCACTGCGTCCCGCCAGCGCGCGGACCTCCGACGCCACCACCGCGAAACCCTTGCCGTTCTCGCCCGCGCGCGCCGCCTCGACCGCCGCGTTCAGCGCCAGGATGTTGGTCTGGAACGCGATCCCGTCGATGGTCCCGATGATGTCGGCGATGCGCCGGCTGCTCTCGTCGATGCCGCGCATCGTCTCCACGAACTGCGTCACCACCGCGCCGCCGCGCTGCGCCACCTCGCTGGCGGAGCGCGCCAGCCGGTCCGCCTGCTGCGCGTTCTCCGAGGTCTGCAACACCGTCTCGCCGAGCTCGGTCATCGTCGCCGCGGTCTGCTCCAGCGCGCTGGCCTGTTCCTCCGTGCGCTGGCTCAGGTCGTGGTTGCCGATCGCGATCTGCCCGCTGGCGCTGGCCACCGACTCGCTGCCCTCGCGCACGCCGCCGACCACCTGCCGCAGGCTGATCTGCATCGCCTTGAGCGCCGCGATCAGGCTGCGGTCGTCCCCGGGACGCACGCGGATCTCGCCGCTCAGATCGCCTTCCGCCACCTGCCGCACCAGGCGGGCCGCCTCGGCCGGATCGCCGCCCAGTTGACGCCGCACGTGCCCGAGCAGCAGCAGGGCCAGCCCGACGGCCACCCCCACCGACACCACCGTCAGCGACAGGCTCCAGCCGTGCCCGGCGGCGTAGCTCTTCTGCGCGTTCTGGCGCGACTGGTCGCTGCCGGCCGCGTTGTAGTCGGCGGTGTGCTCGATCGCCTTGACCCACGCGTTGAAGCTGCTGCGGGAATCCGCCCGGAAGAAGGCGCGCGCCTCCGCGTCGGAGCCGTCGTTGCGCGACAGGTGCAGCAGCTTCTCCTGCGCGGCGAAGTAGGCGTCGCGCGCGGCGACCACCGCCGCGTAGAGCCGGCGTTCCTCGTCGCTGGTGATGTAGGGCTGGTAGGCCTTCTCCGCGGCCGCCAGCTCCTGGCGGGCGTGCGCGATGTTGCGCTCGATCTGCGCCCGCTCCTGCGGGTCTTCGGACAGCAGGTGGTCCGGCTCCATGCGCCGGATCTGGTTGGCCTTCACGCGGATGGCCGCCATGCTCTGGATGCTGGGCAGCCAGTCCTCGGCGATCTCGGTGGTGCTGTCGTGCACGCGGTTCAACTGCAGCAGACCCATGCCGCCGACCAGCGCGCACAGTGCCACCAGCGCCATGAAGGACACGGTCAACTGCGTGGACAAACGCCAACTTGCGAAGTTCATCTCGGCTCCCCCTTTTGTCGACAGGAGTCGCCATGATCGCGCTTGAAGGCCGAGCTTTCCAGCGGGGCGTGCCCCTTGTTCGCCCGTCCCCGCCGCACGCCCCGTCTGTTTTCTGCCCCTCTCCCGCGGTGCGGGAGAGGGCGCAAAACGGATCAGGCCGCCACGGCCCACTCCGAGTGCACATGCCCGGCGATCTGGATCTGGCCCTTGCCGGTGCGCTTGACCGCATACATCGCCTCGTCGGCAGCGTGCAGCAGCTCGCGGCAGGCGTCGCCGCCGCCGCCGATCACCGCGCCGATGCTGGCGCCGACCGACACCTTCTCCCCGCTGTCCAGCGTGATGCGACGCTGGATCGAGAACAGGCAGCGCTGCAGCGTCTGCTCGACGTCCTCGGGCCGGGTCGCGCCCGACAGCAGGATCGCGAATTCGTCGCCGCCCAGGCGCGCGACGACATCGTTGCTGCGCACCAGGGCCTGCAGGCGCTGCGCGACCTCGGTCAACACCTCGTCGCCGGCCTCGTGGCCGTGCTGGTCGTTGATCGCCTTGAAACCGTCCAGGTCCAGGTAGCAGACCGCGAAGCCGCGGCCGTTGCGGCGCGCGCCGTTGATGGCGTCGCCCACCTTCTCCTCGAACAGTCTCCGGTTCGGCAGGCCCGTCAGCACGTCGCGCAGCGCCAGGTGCTGCGCCTGCTCCTCGCTGCGCTTGAGGCTGTCGATGTCGACCAGCATCCACATCGATTCGCTTTCCGACAGCACCGTGCCGTGCAGGTCGACCCAGAACTCCGCCCCGTCCAGGCGGCGCATGCGCAGCTGGGTGTGGAAGCGGCCGCCGGAGCGCATCGTCGCCAGACTGGCCTCGCGGATGCGGGCGTGTTCCTGCGGGCTGAGGAACAAGGTCTGCGCCGGCAGGCCCACCACGCCGCCGGGCAGGTAGCCGAACATGCGCTCCATCGCCGGATTGCCCCACAGCGCGTGGCTGTCGCGGATGCGGACCATGCCGATCAGGTCGTTGCGCAGCATCGCGTCCTGCTCGCGCGCGAGCTGCTGCAGCGCATCCTTGGCGCGGCGCTCGCGGCGGTGGATGCGGTAGATCAGGGCCGAAGCAGCCGCCACGGCCAGCGCCACCAGCGTGGCCAGCAGCGTCTGCTGCACGACCTGGCCGCGCCAGCCCGCGAGGAAGTAGTTGCTGCTCATGCCGGTGAACAGCGTCATCGGATAGCCCGGCACCTTGCGGTAGGCGGTGACGCGCTCGACGCGGTCCAGCGCCGTCGGCGTGATGTAGACGCCGCGCTCGCGGTTCTGCGCCAGCGACCGCAGGGCCTGCTCCGACAGCGACTTCGTCCCGAATCCCTTGGTGGAGCTGGGCTCGCTGGCGGAGTAGCGCGCCACGAGGTTCATGCCGTCCGAACGCAGCGACACCGCGCCCGAGGGGCCCAGCGCCACGCCGCTGAAGCGGTCGACGAAGTGCTGCGCGGTGACCACGGCGTAGACGATGCCGTCGAAGTTGCCGTCGTGATCGATCAGCCGGCGGGCCAGGATGATGCACCAGTGGTTCTGCGCGCGGCTGTTCAGCGGCTCGGAGATGACCATCGCGTCGGTGTTGCGGGCCTGCGCGAAGTAGGTGCGGTCGCCGACGTTGAAGGGTCGCTCGCCGGGCATCAGGCCGGTGGTCACGGTGCCGTGGACGTCGGTCACCCGCAGCGCGGCGACCTGCGGCAGCAGGCCGCGCTGTTCTTCGATCAGCCGGGCGACCATGTCCATCTGGTCGGCGGACGCGCGGCCGCTGCGGTAGCGCAACGCGATCGTGGCCAGCGCGTTGTCGGTGTTGCGCAGCTCGGCGCCGACCTCGACGGCGATGTTCTGCGCCAGGTTCTCCACCACGTCGCGGGCGCGGTCCGTCTCGGTCTGGCGGTGGTTCCACAGGCTGAGCGCGGTCATCACGGCCAGGGCCACGATCACCAGCAGGTTGCCGACCGTCAGCCAGGAGGCCATGGGACCGCGCGGCACCCAGGACATGGTCGGCAGCCGAAAACGCAGCTGGCTCGGCAGCCGGGGCAGTGTCATCAAGTGCTTCATGGTCGGGTCCTCCCAGGACGGTGGATGCGGTCAGGCCGGTCTGTGCGTCTGTGCGTCTATCGGCGCCGGCTTGCGGATCGGGAACTCAGCCGTTGGCGACGGCGCGGGGGCCGGCGTCCATCGGGGCATTCAGCGGGACGTTGGCGGCTCCCCGCTGGCACAGCTCGTGCAGGTCGGTGAGCAGCTGCTCGAAATCGAAGGCCTTGTCGTAGAAGCCGTCCGCGCCGCTGCGGCGGCACGGCGCGGCGTGGGTGCTGGCGTCTTCCGCGCTGAGCACGAAGACCCGGCCGGCGTAGTCCTGGTCGCGCAGGCGGGACAGCACCGACAGGCCGGTGCCCTGCGCCAGGTTGAGGTCGAGCAGCACGACGTCGGGCGTGGTGGCCAGCACGGCGTCGACGGCCTCGTCCTCGCCGGAAGCCTGCGCGACGACGGTGATGCCGCCGAGTCTCTGGGCGCGACGGACCAGGAGTTGGCGGACGGGAACGTTGTCTTCAATGACGGCGATGTTCATGGCTGTCATCGTCGTCGCCGGGGGCCGTCGCCGCCAGCAAGCGGCGCCCACTCGCGATGAGCGTCGCCTCCCGCAGCTGCTGTAGGGACTTGACCTACAGCGGCGTCCGACCCGCGGAACCCGACATCGCCGGCTCGTCCGGGCGTGACTTCCTGCGCGCTCCCTGGGGGCCAGGTCTGCATCGTGCGGGACCTTCCCATGATCCGGAATCGGACGGCGTCCGCGCGCGGCGGGGACGGGCGACGGCAAGCTGCGTACCCATCGGGCTCCTGATTTCCCCCGTGCCGGGCGCGCCGCAGCCCGGCATAGTCGCCCCCTCATGCCCCACAGAGTCGCTCAGCGACCACCCGACCCTCGGGACCTGGAGACAAGACATGACCCTGAGCCTTCCGATGCGCCGCGGCACCGTCCGCCCCTGGCGCGAACGCGGCCGCGCGCGCTGCCGTGAGCTGGTCGTCGCGCTGGCCGCCGGCACGGCGCTCGGCGCCTTCGCGCAGACGACGACCTTGGGCACCCGCGGCACGCTCGCGGCGCCCAACCCCGCCGTCACTGCCAACGCGGGCGCCACCTGGTCGTCCTCGGCCTACACGCGCGGCCCGGACCATCCTCGCGCGGTCACCTTGCCGCTGCAGTTCATCCGGCTGTCGTCGGGCAAGCAGCTGGCGGTGCTGGTGTCGATGCCAGCGGACTTCCTCGGATTCCCCAAGTCGGGACGTTTTCCCGTGGTACTGACGCAGACGGCCTACCGCATCGACGTCGGCCAGTTCCTCGGCGTGTTCACGCCGGCCGGCGGCAACACGCTGCTGATCGGCGGGCTGGACCAGTACATGGTGCGCCGCGGCTACGTGACGGTCGCCATCGACGCCCATGGCACCGGCATGAGCGGCGGCGTCACTCAACTCATCGGCCCCGACGAGCAGCAGGCCTACCGCGAGGCCGTCGACTGGGTGACGCGGCAATCCTTCTTCAACGGCAGCATCGGCGTGGCGGGGACCTCCTACCTCGGCATCAGCTCGCTGCTGACGGCGGGGCAGCAGCATCCGGCGATCAAGGCGGCGTTCGCGACGGTGCCGATGGGCGACGCGTACCGCGGCGTCGCGGCCACGGGCGGGCTGTTCAACGCGCAGTTCCTCAGCACCTGGCTGCCGCTGACGCAGTCGCTGAGCGTGGCCAACGCGCCCGAGCTGCTGCTCAACCCCTGGTACGCGAGCCAGATCAACGCCGCCACCGGCGACCACGTCGCGGCGATCGACAGCTGGTACGCACCGACCTTCGACGGCTTCGTCGGCAATGCGAGCGGCATCGCGACCGACGACGGCACGTTCTGGGCGGGACGCTCGCCGGTGGAAAGCGCCGGGAAGATCCGCGTGCCGACCTTCATCGTCGGCGCGTCGCTGGACATCTTCCAGCGCGACCAGCCGCTGCTGTACGAGCAGCTCAAGCGCAACACGACGGCCAAGCTCGCGATCCTGCCGGGCTCGCACCTGCAGTCGGTGCAGGGCGGCATCGCCGGCTTCGACGGCGCACCCTCGTACGGACCGCCGAGCACGACCTCGCTGCTGCTGCAGTGGTTCGACCAGTACCTGAAGGGCCGCCCCGCGGGCGCCGACACGCTGCCGACGGTGACGCAGTTCGTCGACGGCTACGGCAGCGGCGGCACGCCGCGCTTCGCGACGGCGAGCGACTGGCCGCATCCGAAGATGGCGCCGCAGCGCTGGTACCTGCAGCCGGACGGCAGCCTCACGTCACGCATCCCGGCCGCCGAGGCCGGCAGGACGATCTCGGAGCCGCCCGCGCCGACGGCCACGCGCGGCACGGTGCTGGGAACGATCTTCACCGCGAGCGTGCAGGTCCGCGATCACAGCGACTGCTCGGCAAGCCAGGTGCAATGGACGCTGGGGCTGGCGGGGCTGCTGCCCAAGCCGTGCTACTCGGACAGCGCGCGCGTCGAATCGCTGCAGGGCGCGGCGGTCTACGAGACTGCGCCCCTGGCGCAGGACCTCTACCTGAACGGACCGATCCAGGCGGACCTGTGGATCTCGGCCTCTCGCCCGCAGGCGGCGCTATCGGTGCGCATCGACGACGTGGATCCGTCCACCGGCGCGGTGAAGCCGCTGACGCACGGCCTGATGTCCGCGGCGCACCGCGCGGTGGACACCAGCCGGTCCCGCTTCGTCAACGGCACGATGATCCAGCCGTGGCATCCGTTCACGGCGGGCGCGGCGCTGCCGGTGACGGCCAACGAGCCGATGCTGGTGCCGGTGGAGGTCTTCCCGGTCGCGGCGCTGGTCCGCGCGGGGCACCGGCTGCGCATCGCCGTCAGCGCGAGCAACCAGGCGCAGGGCATCTGGCCGACGCCGCTGCAGCAGCAGGCCAACGGCAACGTGACGACGATCCACGCCGGACCGCTGCGGCCGTCGAGCCTCGTTCTTCCGGTGGTGCCGGCGGGGGAGCTCAACTGAACTGAGTCCTCCGAAGTTCGTGTTGTCGTGAGACAAGCGGGTCAGGCAACGCCTGACCCCGCGAACACCCATCCCAACAATCTGCATTCGTCGGGGGAATGACCTACTCACAGGTGTATCCCCCATCGAAGCGCTCTTCCGAGGGAGTGATTTCATCGCGCCGCCTGTCGAAACTGCTGGTCATTGGCGATGACTTCGCAGATCGAAAGGATGAGCGAGATGAGTGCAGTGTTGAAGGACTTGGACACCTGGGAGGAGACGCCCGTCGAAGTGACGACGGCGTTGCAGCCGGAGACCCCGGAGCCCACATGGACTGAAGGGGTGGACGCGCTGCTCCACCTGCTGCGGTACCCGGAAAGGACCAACCCGTATGTGGTTGGCCGGATCCCCGCCCCTGTCCTCAGGCACATCGATTGGGAAGAGGTCCGGGCGCTGCTCTGCCGGCTGTTCGAAGAGAACAGGGAGACATGCGTCGATGCCTACCTCGACGTCAGGCTGGCTATCGGCGTGCTGGCGAAAAACTCGGTGCGCTTGTGCCGCGGGCCCGTGGACATCAACCACTGCCGAGCCGAGGACGGCTTCCACTTCTTGCGCGTGACGTTGAGTGTCGATACCGACCACGATCGCACCTACGAGCTCGCGGACGAGTTCCGCATGGCCGCCGTGCGTTGCAACAGCCGCAGCGGCGGATTCCTGGTGGAGTTCGGGTCTATCCATCCCTGTCAGCCCAGGGACTGGAGTGCTTGCCCGCACCCAGTTCTCGACGGACACGATGACAACGGGAACGAGGAGTAACCCACCATGAAGGCCATCTCTGTCAACGAACTCCTCAAGGACGCGGAAGCGCTTGCCAACGGATTCACATCGGAGGCCCGGCGCCGATCCGCAGTGTCCCGCGCGTACTACGCTGCGTACCACCGATGCTTGGCCTGGATCAGGCTGCTTCCCAACTGCCCACAGCCACCGACATATGGAAGCGTTCATCTGTGGCTGATCGATTACCTCAGGCATCCGGACCCCTCGTGGGATGAAGAGATCGCGGAACGCTCTCGGGCGCTAGGCCGTTTGATGCTGGCACAGCGTAACCGCCGAGTTCACGCCGACTACGAGTTGGAGAAGCCGGTCAATCAGAAGGTGATGAACGATCAGATCGAGGGCCTACGCAATGCCTTCGCGGCCTGCGCACACCCCGACACCTGATCAGATCCTCGGATCCCCTATGCTTGCCCCGTCCGGCCGCTGTTCCGCGGCCGGGCTGACCTGCACATGGACGGTTTTATGCGCCACAGTTCTTCCCTCTCCTCCCGTTTCTCTTTCGTTTCCAGCGTCGGCGCGATCGCCGCGCTGATGGGCTTCGCCGCGCTGCCGGCGCACGCCGACAGCATCGCGACCTCCGCGTCCAGCGCCGGTTCGGTGTCGTCGCGCCAGCTGTCCGACTCGATCGGCCAGTCCAGCGACAGCTCCAGCAAGGACCGCAAGGTCGCCGAGGGCGAGTACAAGGTCCTCGCCGTCGAGGACGCCGCCGGCCGCGCCGACACCCAGCGCCTGCGCCTGCAGCCGGTCCGCGCCGAAGGCGGGACCGAGTTCTTCCTCTACGTGCCCAAGCAGGCCATCGCCGGCCAGCCGCTGCGCGTCGGCGACCACGTGCTGGCGCAGAAGCGCGACTACGGCTACGAGTTCGCCCGGGCGGAAAACAAGCAGGCCTTCCTGCTTGCGCTGCACGACGACTGGCACCGCGAACTCGAATCGCATCCGGTGACGCTGTGAGTCCGACGGGGCCCAGCAAGCGGGCCCATGTCGCGTTGAAGGCCCTCGCGTCGTTCTCGACGTTCTCCACGTTCTCGGCGCTTGTGGCGCTCGGCGCGGCGTCGACCGCTCAGGCCGCTACCTTCTGCGACCGCGGCAACGAGATCAGCGCCACCGAACAGGACCGCCAGCTGCAGGTCGTCGCCATCGCGCGCCGGGCGCTGGAAGCGAGCGGCGCCTCCGCCGCGCTGGTGTCGCGCTCCGGCACCGACCTGAGCCGCTTCCAGCTGCAGTACTCCCACAGCGGCATCGCGCTGAAGGACAGCCGCAACAGCCCGTGGTCGGTGCGGCAGCTCTACTACGCCTGCGACGAATCGCAGGCGAAGCTCTACGACCAGGGCCTCGCCGGCTTCCTGCTGAGCGCCGGACGCACCGAGCCGATCCGGCTCTCAATCGTCACGCTGCCCGAGCGCGAAGGCGCGCGGCTCGCCGCCAGCGCGCTGGACAACCGGCGCTCGCTCGCGCTGCTGTCGTCGCGGTACAGCGCCACCGCCTACGCCTTCAGCACGCGTTACCAGAACTGCAACCAATGGGTGGCGGAGCTGATGGGCTTCGCCTGGGCGCCGCGTGGCGACAGCACAGCGGCGGCTGCGGTGACGGCGGACGGGACACCGACGCGCCAACAGGCGCAGCAGTGGCTGAAGACCCTCGGCTACGACCCCGCGCCGGTCGTCGTGCCGTCGCACACGATCATGTTCGCCGCCCAGTTCGTCCCGCTGGTCCACAGCGACGATCACCCCATCGACGACCTCTACGCGATGCGCCTGCAGGTCTCGACGCCGGCGGCACTCGAAGCATTCACCCACCGGCTCGTGCCCGACGCGCAACGCGTCGAGTTCTGCGCCACCGGCTCGACGGTGGTCGTCCGCCGAGGCTGGGAGCCGCTCCCCGCGGATTGCCGCGCCGCCGAGGGCGATGAGGTGCTGCCCCTGGCCGGCGGCATGTAAGACCTGTTTCAGGGGACCTGCCCCCACCAGGGTCATCATCAAAACTTCATCCAGCGGGCCCTACCCTTCGGACACCTTCCGAAGGAGACACCCGATGAAGCTGCTTCGCACCACTGCCCTCTCCACCCTCGTCGCCGCCTCGCTGGTGACGGCTGCCTGCGCCCACGGCGGCCAACAGCCGCCGCGCGCGAAGGAACCGCTGCTGATCGCGCACCGCGGCGCCAGCGGCTATGTCCCTGAGCACACGCTCGCCTAATGGCTGGCGATCGAGCAAGGCGCCGATTACGTCGAACCCGACCTCGTGCTGACGAAGGACGGCGTGCTGGTGGCGCGCCACGAGAACGCCATCGCGATCCTGAACGCCGACGGTTCGGTGCGCGAAGCCACGACCGATGTCGCCGAGCGTCCCGAGTTCGCGGCCCGCAAGGCGACGAAGTCCATCGACGGTGTCGCCATCACCGGCTGGTTCACCGAGGACTTCACGCTGGCCGAGCTGAAGACGCTGCGCGCCCGCGAGCGCATCCCACAGATCCGTCCGGGCAACACGCGCTTCAACGACATGTTCGAGGTGCCCACCTTCGAGGAGGTGCTGCAGCTTGTGGCGCAGGCCAACGAGCGCCGCAAGGAAGAGGCGGAGAAGGACGCCAAGGACGCCAAGGACGGCAGGGACGGTCGCGGTCACGGCCATCACGGCGCCAAGGTCAAGCCGATCGGCGTCTATCCGGAGACCAAGCACCCGACCTACTTCGCCGGCATCGGCAAGCCGCTGGAGGAGCCGCTGGTGCGCACGCTCAACAAGTACGGCTACCGCAGCCCGGACTCGGCGGTCTTCATCCAGTCCTTCGAGGTCGGCAACCTGCGCAAGCTGAACCGCATGACGCGCGTGCCGCTGGTGCAGCTGATCAACGGCTCGGGCCAGCCCTACGACTTCACGGCGAGCGGCGACCCGCGCACCTACGCGGACCTGGTCAAGCCGGCCGGCCTGGCCGAGATCTCCAGCTACGCGCAAGGCATAGGCGCCAACACCAACCTGATGATCCCGCTGGTCGCCGGCCGCCTCGGCACGCCGACCACGCTGGTGAAGGACGCGCATGCCGCCGGCCTCATCGTGCACGGCTGGACCTTCCGCGCGGAGAACGTCTTCCTGCCCGACGACTTCGACAGCAGCGCCGATCCGACGGCGATCGGCAACCTCGCCGGCCAGATCGAGGCCTTCCTCAAGCTCGGCATGGACGGCCTGTTCAGCGACCAGTCCTTCCTGGCGCGCAAGGCGATCGACGCCTACGTGAAGAAGTGAGGCCGTGAGCCTCCAGGGGCTCCGTCGGAGAGGGGTCATGGCACTTCGCTAGACTCCCCCTATCCGACTGGAGTCCCCCGCCATGCCTGCCCCCGCGCCCCTGCTGCTGTCCCCGCCCGAGTTGAAGGGCGTCGACCAGGTCGTCGCCGATCCCTTGCGCTTCAAGGCCAAGCTCGCCATCGGCGAGGCCGCCTACGCGTCGCTGCGCATGATCAACCGCGGTCGCGAGGTGTGGGATGTCCTCGGCGCTGCGGGCGCCGGCGCGGCCGTGGCCAAGACGGGGATGGTGGCCTCGCTGCTGGGCGCGTCGGCCACGCCGATCGGCTGGGTCGCCCTGGCCGCGCTGGCCTCCGGCGGCGCGTGCTACGGCATGTACCGGCTGCTCAGCTCGACCAAGGGCGATCGCGTCATCGAGATTCCCAAATACCTCAACACGCCGCTGGACACGCTGGGGCTGGCGCTGTTCGACCTGATCGCGCCGCTGTCACTGCGTCTGGCCGCCGTCGACGGCGAAGTCGAGCCCGCCGAGCGCCAGTACCTCATCGACCACCTGATCGCCGACTGGGGCTTGAACCGCGCCTTCGTCGAACAGTCCGTCGCCGCCGTCGAGGCGCGGCTGGGCGGGAGCGAGCTCGAAGCGATGGCCGTCGAGGGCGCGGGCTTCCTCCATCTGAATCCCGATTGCAACCATGCGGCGATCGCCAAGGACCTCGGCGTCTTCATGCGCGGCATGCTCGAAGCCGGCGGCCCGCTGACGCCCGAGGAGACTGCGTCATTGGACACCGTGGTGCGCCTGCTCGCGACTGCGCCGCCGGGCGAGATCACCAAGCGCTGGAACCAGACCGTGACGCTCGCCGGCGCCGCCGCCGGGCAGGTGCGCACGGTGCTGGTCGACACCGCCGACTGGACGCAGCAGCGCCTGCCGAGTGCCGACCAGGTCCGCGTCACCACGGCCACCGCGGCCACGCAAGCGTGGGACGCCGCACGCAAGACGGCGGACTGGACGCAGCAGCAGCTGCCCTCGGTCGATCGGGTCCGCGCGCAGGCAGAGAGCACCGTCGCGCAAGCGGCCGACGCCGCCAAGAAGGCGGCCAGCTGGACCCAGCAGCAGCTGCCTTCCGCCGATCAGATCCGCAACACGACCGCGGACGCCGCCAACCAGGCGGCGGATGCCGCCAGGAAGGGCCTCAACTGGGCCAAGGACCTGACCATCCGCGTCGCCGACACGACCGGCGTCGACAAGCTGCTGAAGCGGGATGAACCGCCGACGAAACACTAGGGCATGGCGTAGTCGCGCTGCGTGACCAGATCGATCCCGCAGCTGATCGTTCCCACCCAATCGATGAACTGCCGCACCGCGTCGCCGACCAGCGGCGCGCCGTGCTGCGGCACGATCATGCGGATGGGCAGCGGCCGGACCATCTCCGCCCACAGCTTAAGCACCTTGCCGCTGACCATGTAGCGCCGGTGGAAGGCCGCCATCGACGCGATGTGCGGCCCGAGCTCCGCGATCGGCTGCGTGGGATCGACGCCGATGGACACGCCCAGATCGCCGGAGAACAGGATCCCGCTGGCCTCGTCCCAGAACTGGAAATTGCCTTCCGAGTGCATGAAGTGGGCGGGCAGCGCGACCAGCTCGCTCGCGCCGACGGCGATGCGCGTGCCGCGGTCCGGGATGCCGATCACGCGGCCGGCGGTCTTGCCCGGCTTGCAGAAGTGCGGGACGAAGCGCTCCCAGATCGTGGAGATGTAGACCGGCGCGGCCGTCGCCGTCATCCACCGGTCCAGCGACGCGATGATGTCCGGATCCGCGTGCGAGGCCAGGATCGCCGACAGCCGGTGCGGCGGGAAGCAGCTCGTCATGCCGAGGTACAGGTCGTTGTAGGCCAGGTTGCCGCCCGGATCGATCACCGCGCCGGTGCTGCCGTCCACGATCAGGAACTGGTTGGCCTGCACGCCGTCCCCGTGCCCGAAGTCGCTGAACATCAGACAGCGATGCCCCCCGCCGTTGAAGAGTTCCATCGGCATGACCGCCTCCCTGATCGTTGTGAAAGGCGGTGACGTTAGGGGGCGCGTCCGGCGCGGCGCGCGCTGCGTGCACAGGCGCTGCGACAACCTTGATCGATCGCAAATCTTGCTCCCTCTCCCGCACCGCGGGAGAGGGCGGGGGTGAGGGCCAGCGGCCGTCGAAGTACCGAGGCCCGAGCGCCTCAATCCAGGTCGGACAACTTCCGATGCTGGATCAACGTCAGCCCGATCAAGCGCGACACGACCGCCGCGAGGTACATGACGCCGACGAACATCTCGATCGTCGTCATCGCCCTGGCCAGCGGCTTCACCGGGATCACATCGCCGATGCCGGTGCTCGACAGCAGCGCGAAGCTGAGGAACATCAACTCCGTCCACGTCCGCGGCGACTGCGGATCCACCGCCGCGGCGAAGCTGCCCGGATGCAGCGCCTGCACCACCACGAACACATGCGCGAATCCCCACGCCAGCAGCGTGAAGGTCGCGCCCGCGGCATACAGCTCGTCCGTCGTCGCGTGCCAGTCGCTCATCATGTAGGCGATCAGGCTCCCGGCGGCATAGAAGTAGAACAAGGCCTCCAGCGCCGACGACCACGGCAGCAGCTGCTCCATGTGCCAGAACGCCTGCAGCAGCAGGAGCGCGATGGCCGGCAGCGCGATCGTCACGCTCAGCCAGGTCAGCCCCGGCGTGCTGCGCACCATGCGCGTCGTGAAGATCAGCACCACGATCCCGAAGGCGCCCAGCGCCAGCGGCGCCGACCGGCTCCCTTCCAGCAGCGGGTACAGCACCAGCCCGAGCAGTTGCACGATCAGCAGGATCGCGGACGGATGACGCCGCGTGACGGCGAGGACTCGAAGGACGCGCATCGACGCATTCTCGCCCGCCGCGGCGGGCATACTCGCCCCCCATGACGCCACCAGCCGGTCCCGCCGCGGCGCCACGTCCCGCGATCAGCCTGCCCGCGCTGATCGCCTTCGAGTGCGTGGCCCGGCACATGAACTTCACCCGGGCCGCCACCGAGATGGCGGTCACCACCACCGCGATCTCCCGCACGATCCGGCAGCTGGAGGCGTCCCTGGACATCCGCCTGTTCAACCGGACCACGCGCAGCGTCGCCCTCACCGAAGCCGGCGTGCAACTGCTGGGCACGCTGGGCCCCGCGCTCGACCAGATCCGGCGCTCCGTGCAGGAGGTCGGCGACGTCTCCGGCCAGCCGCACGGCCAGTTGCGCATCAACACCTCTTACGTCGCGCACGCCGCCCTGCTGCAGCCGCACCTGCGGGAGTTCCTCCAGCGCTACCCCGACGTCACGCTGGACATGGTGGTCGACAACGGCCTGAGCGACATCGTCGCCGGCGGCTTCGATGCGGGCATCCGGCTGGGCCACGCGTTGCAGAAGGACATGATCGGCGTGCCCATCGGCCCGCTGCAGCGCCTGATCGTGGTGGGCTCGCCGGACTACCTGAAGTCGCGCGGCACGCCGTCGACGCCGGAGGATCTCCTCCAGCACGATTGCATCCGCCAGCGCATCGGCAATCGCGGCCAGTTCCTGGCCTGGCGTTTCGTCTCCGGCGGCGAGCCCTCGACCATCGAGGTGCAAGGCCGGCTGGTGTTCAGCGAAATGCGCTGCACGCTTGAATCCGCCGCCCTCGGCGGAGGTCTCGCCATCGTCTTCGAACAGTTCGCCGCACCGGCGTTCCGCGCGGGCCACGTCGTGCCGCTGCTGCAGGCCTACACGCAGCCGACCGAAACCTTTTACCTCTACTACCCCAACCGCGGCCAGATGCCCGGCAAGCTGCGCGCGCTCATCCAGTTCCTGCAAGGCATCGCCTGGACGGCGGCAACCGCGGTTGATCAGCCGGCGTAGACGAACTCCGACATCCACCCCGCCTCAGGCGACCACCTGCGCCAGCTCGATCAGGTTGCCGAACGGGTCCGCGATGAAGGCCAGCCTGCGGCCGATCACCGGCAGCTCGAAGGGCTCGGTCACGATCTGCACGCCGCGCCGGCGCAGTTCTTCCACCGCGAGGTCCATGTCCTCGACGTTGATGCAGAAGTGGTGATAGCCGGCCAGGCGGAGGCTGTCCCCGAGGTCCGCGTAGATGGGCTTGGGAATCGGCGGCGGGTTGCCGTCGCCCAGGATCTCGATGAAGAAGTCGTTGTCGGCGGCCGGCGCGAGGTAGGCCAGCTTCTGGTCCGCGTACGGCCATTGATGCACGACGCGGAAGTCCAGCTTCTGCGTGTACCAGGCGATGGCCGCTTCGAAGCTGGGCACGCGCGCGGCGACGTGGTGCCCCTTCATCGAAGAGAACGGGCTGCCGGTATTCACGGGAGGGAGGTTGACGACGGACATGGGGTTTCCTTGGGAATGAACGACGGACGAAGCGTAGGGACGCCGGAGCCCGCGGTGAATCGACGCGGCGGCGTTGCGCTCTGAAGGGCAGATTCACAATCGATCCGGTCGATCGCGATTGCGAACGCAGGCGGCACGCGGCATGGACGACGGATTCACAATCGCGGCCCTGAGGCGAAGGCGCCGGTCGATAGAGTCGATGGTTTGCACAGCCACCGGCCGAAAGGCGATTGCGGAGAGTCCATGAACGCCAGCCTCGACCTCGATCTTCTGGTGCTGCACCACGATCCGATCGTCGACGCCGGCATTCGCGCGCTGCTCAGCGGCCTGCCCTGCCTTCGGAGAGATCCGCGAAGGAGCGCCGCTGACCTCGGTTTCGGCGCACGCCTCGTGGTCGCCGACTACCGCCAGGGCATGGCCTGGATCCACCGCGCCAAGGAGCAGTTCGCCCAGCCGGGTGCGCGGCTGCTGCTCCTCCTGTCCGCTGAAGGCGAGCGGGAGATTCGCGTCGCGCTCCGGGCCGGCGTGGGCGGACTGCTCGCGCCGGGCTGTGGCGTCGCCGAATTGCGGGAGGCCGCCGCCGCAGTGGCTCAGGGCTCACGACACCTGTCCCCGTCGGTGGCCCATCAACTGGCCGACGCGATGACCCGCACGCCGCTCACGGAGCGCGAAACCGCCGTGCTCCATCTGATCGCCGCGGGCATGAGCAACAAGGGCATCGCTCGGGAGCTGGCCATCTCCGTCACCACCGTCAAGACCCACGTCCGCGCGATCCTCGACAAGCTGCGCGCCACCAGCCGCACGCAGGCGGTGTCACGCGCCGGCGAGCAGCGCCTGATTCCCCCCGTCCACGAAGGCCGACATCCGGATGCGGCGCCGTCCTACGCGCGTACGCCCGGCGAAGCGCTTCAATGAGCCACCCGACGCCGTACGACATGCGAGGCGACGGCCGGGGCGTTTCATCTCTCGTTTCATCTCAACATCACATCGCAAACACTGGAGGACGTCATGGGTGGCATTCGATTGATCGCGGTGATCCTGATCGTGGCGGGCGTGCTGGGCCTGGTCTACGGCGGGTTCTCGTACACCAAGGAAAACACCGCCGCCAAGGTCGGTCCGATCGAGCTGAAGGTCGAGGAGACCAAGCGCGTCAACGTGCCGCTGTGGGCCGGCATCGCCGCCATCGCGGTGGGCGGCGTCGTGCTGGTGGGCGCAGGCCGGAAGTAAGCCTCGCCGCGGCCAAGGTTCATCAGCGCCGGCCGAGGTTCATCAACGCCGTGCCCGCGATGGCCAGGGTGCCGCCGACGAGCAGCGACGCGTCGATGACCTCGCCCAGCCCCAGCGCGGCGAACACCACGCCGAACACCGGCACCAGGGTGATGTAGCCGGCCGCCGCGCCGGCGCCCAGCGCCTTCACGCCGTCGAAGTACCACGCGTAGGCCAGCGCCGTGGATCCGACGACGATCCCCGCCATGCACCACCACGCATGGCGCGGCGCGGCCAGCACGCCGGCCACGCCTGCCGTCCCGTCGACGAGCAGCGTCAGCACCAGCAGCATCAGCGCACCGATCGCGGCCGTGACGGCCGTGGTCGTCAGCGCGTCGACACCGGCCATCACCTTGCGCCCGATCAGCGTGTAGGCGACCCAGCAGGCGACACACCCCAGCAGCAGCACTTCGCCGATCCCGACGCGGCCGTCGAGGACGTGCCAGGGCTCGCCCTTCGTGATCACGATGGCGGCGCCGATCGCGGCCATCGCCATGCCCAGACCGATGCGCTTGTTCAAGCGCTCGTGGAAGATCCACGCCGCCAGCAGCAGCGTGATCACCGGATTCAGCGTGATCACCAGCGCGCCCTTGCCTGCGGGCACATGCTGCAGCCCGCTCATGAAGAAGGTCGCATACCCGAAGACCCCGAAGCCGGCGGCCAGCGCCATGCCGGCCCACCGCCTGGCGCCCCAGTCGCGCAGCGCCGCGAGCCGGCCGGTCCGCGCGAGCCACACCATCAGGATCGCGCCCGCGAGCAGGAAGCGGCACGCCGCAGCGGCCAGCGGCGGCATCGTCTGGGCGAGCACGCGGCCCATGGGCCAGGAAGCGCCCCACAACACGGCCATGCCGATCAGGCGCAGATGGACGGAGAGGAGCGAGGGAGAAACGGCGACGGAGGTGGTCATCAGTGCAGGGACACAGTGCGGCTTGATCGGGTTCTTACTCCCTCTCCCGCTTGCGGGAGAGGGCAGGGGTGAGGGGCGCGCGAAGCGCGCGGGGTCTAGGCAGTCACGCAGCCTTCAAAGGGATCGACGGTGCCAGGTCAATGCGGATAGGCGAGCCGTTTCTCCATCCACTTCTGCACCTGCTCGAACGCGAAGCTCAGCACCCAGTAGATCAGCGCCGCGGCCACGTAGAGCGGGAACGGCTGGAAGGTCGTGGAGATGACCTCCTTGGTGGCGAGCATCAGCTCGGTCACCGCGATCACGGACACCAGCGAGGTGTCCTTGATCAGCGAGATGAGGCTGTTGGACAGGCTGGGCACGGCGGCGCGCAGCGCCTGCGGTCCGACCACGAACCGCAAGGTCTGCGGACGGCTCAAGCCCAGCGAGGTGCCCGCCAGCCACTGGCCCTGCGCCACCGCGGCGATCGAGCCGCGCAAGGTCTCGCTCATGTAGGCGGCCACGTTCAACGTCAGCGTCAGCACGCCCGCCACCAGCGGGGAGAACTCGATGCCGATGCTCGGCAGCCCGTAATAGACGATGAACACCTGCACCAGCAGCGGCGTGCCGCGCATCGCGCTCACGTAGACCGCCATCAGACGGTCCACCACCGGCAGCTTCAGCACCCGCACCAGCGTGATCACGGCCGCCAGCGGCAGGCCGAAGATCATCGCCATCACCGCGAACAGCAGCGTATAGCCGGTGCCCTTCAGCAGCACCGGCCAGGCCAGCTCGGCCAGGGAAAGCAGAGAGTGGAAGTCCATGGAGTTCTTGGAATGGCTCGCTTCTCAGCGGAAGGCGGCATGTTGCCATCTCCTGGACTTCCGTCGCCAAGCGCGGGCTCTCCGCGACCCATGGGGCATCGCGTCCGCGAACCCCAAGGATCACTCCGGCCCCAGTGAGAGCCGGGCGTTCGCTCAATACGCGAGCGCGCGCACCTTGCCCCGGAACACGCGGTACGAGAACAGCGAGTAGGCGAGGATCACCGGCATCGTCAGCACCGCACCGACCAGCATGAAGCGCAGCGATTCGTCCGCGGCGGCGGCATCCCAGATCGTGATCCGGTCGATGACGACGAAGGGATAGAGGCTGTAGGAGAGTCCGAAGAAGCTCAAGGTCAGGACGACCACCATCAGCGCGAACGGCGCCCAGCTCAGCTTGCCGAGCACGCGGTGCGAGTTGAGCATCCCGCGCAAGGCCGCCAGCGCCAGCAGAGCCGTCAAGGGCAGCGGCGCCAAAGCGATGAGGCCCGGCAGGTCGAACCAGCGCGCCCGCACGGTGGCGCTCAGCCAGGGCGAGGCGATGGACACGACCAGCAGTCCCGCCACGACCGCGGGCCATGCACGCCTGGCCCAGTCGACGGCACGGCGCTGCAGGTCGCCCTCCGTCTTGATCAGCAGCCAGCCGGCGCCGAGCAGCACATAACAAGCCGCGAGCGCGATCGCGATGCCTGCGGCGAAGACCTGCGCCGCGGCGCTGTCCTCGAAGCCGGTCACGTAGCGACCGAGCATCCATCCCTGCGACAGCGAGGCGAGCGCGGATCCGCCCGCGAAGGCCGCATCCCACGCCCGCTTGTGGGCCGGATCGCCCTTGGCGCGGAAGTCGAAGGCGGCGCCGCGCAGGATCAGCCCGAACAGCATCAGCACCACCGGCACGTAGAGCGCGGTGAGCACCGCGCCCTGCGCCTTCGGGAAGGCGATCAGCAGCAGACCGACGGCCAGCACCAGCCAGGTCTCGTTGGCGTCCCAGAACGGGCCGATGGCCGCGACCATGCGGTCGCGATCGCCCTCCTCCGCCGTCGCGGACAGCATCCCGACCCCGAGGTCGTAGCCGTCGAGCACGACATAGATCAGCAGCGACAGCCCCATCAGGGCCATGAAGATCACGGGCAGCGCGCTCATGTGAAGCTCCTGGAGATCACCGGCGCGGCGACCGGACGCGGTGGGAATGTCGGAGAGAGTCCTGCCGGCGTGTCTGGTGCAGCCGCTCCTCCCTTCTCCGCCATGCGCTTGATCGCGGCGACGTAGGCGATCAGCAGCGCGAGGTAGACCGTCGCGTAGCCGGCCAGCGAGGCGGCGACCAGGGATCCCGGGTTGTGCGCGGCGACTTCCTGCGTGCGCAGCACGCCGTAGACGATGAAGGGCTGTCGGCCGATCTCGGTGACGTACCAGCCCGCCACGGTAGCGATCCAGCCGGAGAAGCTCATGAACGAGAGTCCCCAGAGCCACGGGCGGGGCAGCCGCTGCCATCCCGAGCGCCGGAACAGCCACCACCCGCCCCAGGCGAAGACGAGCATCAGCATCCCCACGCCGACCATCACGCGGAAGCCGAAGAACAGCGGCTTGACCGGCGGATGCGCGCCTTCGAATGCATCGAGCCCGCGGATCTCGCCGTCGACGTCGTGCTTGAGGATCAGGCTGGCCAGGCGCGGCACGCCGATAGCGAAGCGGTTCTCCTTCGCGTGCTCGTCGGGCAGTGCAAACAGCAGCAGCGGCGCGCCGCGTTCGGTGGTCCAGACGCCCTCCATCGCGGCGATCTTGGCGGGCTGATGCTTCAACGTGTTGAGGCCGTGCAGGTCGCCGGCGACGATCTGCAGCGGGATCAGCACCGCGCCCAGCGTCAGACCCAGGCGCAGCACGCGGCGCGTGTGCGGCTGCTCGCGGCCCTTGAGCATCTGCCAGGCGCTGACGCCAGCCAGCAGGAAAGCGGCCGTGAGTCCCGACGCGAGCAGCTTGTGGGTCAGCCGGTACGGGAAGGACGGGTTGAAGACGATCGCCCACCAGTCGACGGCGTGCATGACGCCGTCGCGGATCTCGTAGCCGGTCGGGGTCTGCATCCACGAGTTGAGGCTGAGGATCCAGAACGCGCTGAGCGTCGTGCCGAAGGCCACCGTCGCGGTGGCGATGAAGTGCACGCGCGGGCTGACGCGTTCGCGCCCGAACAGCATGATCCCGAGGAAGCCGGCTTCCAGGAAGAAGGCCGTGAGCACCTCGTAGCCGAGCAGCGGTCCGGCGATGTTGCCGGCGCGCTCCATGAAGCCCGGCCAGTTGGTGCCGAACTGGAAGCTCATGGTCACGCCGCTGACGACGCCCAGCGCGAAACTCAGCGCGAAGACCTTGGTCCAGAACTGGTAGGCCGCGAGCCACGGCGATTCGCCGGTGCGACGCCAGCGCCAGAGCATGAAGAGCACGATCCAGCCCAGCGCGATCGTGATCGTCGGGAAGAGGATGTGGAAGGTGATGTTGAGCGCGAACTGCATGCGCGCGAGGATCAGGGTGTCCATGGCCGCGAAGTGTTCCGAAGTCGGACCGTTCGCGGAAGGGACAGATCGTCCTAGGACAAGCTGCCCTAGGACAAAACGCCCTACCCTTCTTACTCCCTCTCCCGCTTGCGGGAGAGGGCGGGGGTGAGGGCCAGCGGCCGTGGATCACCACCCGCCGTCGTCGCCCTCGCGCTGAGACTCGAACCGCTCCAGCAGGAAGTCGACGAGCGCCCGTGTCTTCGCCGACAACTGCGCGCGCGGCGGATAGATCAGGTGGATGTCCGCCGGCGGCATCGACCACTCCGCGAGCACCGGCCGCAGGCGCCCCGATCGCAGCATCGGCGCCGCTTCCCAGAACGAGCGCATCAGCACTCCATGCCCATCCAGCCCCCACGCGAGCACGCTCTCCCCGTCGTTCGCGGCCAGCGGCCCGCGTACCTTCACCGTCTCCTTGCGCGCCCCCTGCTGGAAGTGCCAGGTGCCGAAGGTCTCGTCGCTCTCGCGGATGAACAGGCAGGCGTGGCGCGCGAGCTCCCTCGGCGTGGCCGGCTCGCCCGCCCGCTTCAGATACGCCGGCGACGCGCACAGCACGCGCCGGTTGCGCGCCAGCAACCGCGCCGTGAGCCGCGCATCGGGCGGCTCGCCGACATGGACCTCCAGATCGATGCCCTGCTCGATCAGGTTGACGGGCCGATCCGTCAGCTCAAGCTGCACCTCCACATCCGGGAACTGCCGCGCGAACTTCGACAGCGCCGGCGCCACATGCTTGCGTCCGAAGCCGAAGCTCGCCGCGACGCGCAGCAGCCCCTTGGGCGCCGCGCGGCTGCCCGCCACCGTGCGCTCCAGCGCCTCCAGGTCCTCCAGCACGCGCGCGCCGTCGACGAGGTAGGTCTCGCCCTCGGGCGTGAGTCCGATGCGGCGCGTGGTCCGCTGCAGCAGCCGCACGCCGAGCCGGCGCTCGATCGCCGCCAGCCGCTTGCTCACCGCCGGCGGCGTCACGCCCAGCTGCTGCGCCGCCGCCGCGAGGCTGCCCTGCTTCACCAGCAGCGCGAAGAAGGCCAGATCGGAGAAGCCGTCCATTGATGAACCTCCGGAACGAAAGAACTGCCGAAGCGGAAATTATGTGCCCTGCATTCACTTCCAGAATCGGGGCCAACGAGGAGTCTTTCCATGCCCGCTTCCCCCGGTCACGACGCGCCCGCAGGGCTCGACGCCCTGTATCCCGGCTTCCAGCACCTGAGCCTGCCCGCCGCCGACGGCGTCCGCATCCATCTGACGATGGGCGGCACCGGCCCCGCGCTGCTGCTGCTCCACGGCCATCCGCAGACGCGCGCGATCTGGCACAAGGTCGCGCCCGCGTTGGCCGAGCATTTCACCGTTGTCGCCGCCGACCTGCGCGGCTACGGCGATTCGTCGAAGCCGGAGGTGCCGGAAGCGCTGCAGGCCCTGCAGGCCTCGCCATCGCCGCCCGTCCCCAACGACCACGCCGCCTACAGCAAGCGCACGATGGCGGCCGACATGCTGAGCGTGATGCGCCAGCTCGGCCACGAGCGCTTCGACGTGCTGGCGCACGACCGCGGCGGGCGTGTCGCGCATCGCCTGGCGATGGATGCGCCGGCGGCGGTGCGACGGCTCGCGCTGCTGGACATCGCGCCGACGCTGGACATGTATGAGGGCACGAACGTCGCCTTCGCGCGCGCCTACTGGCACTGGTTCTTCCTGATCCAGCCCGCGCCGCTGCCGGAACGCCTCATCGAGGCCGATCCCGGCGGCTACATCCGCGACGTGATGGGCCGGCGCAGCGCCGGCCTGGCGCCCTTCGACCCGCGCGCGCTGGCCGAGTACAAGCGCTGCCTGGCGCTGCCCGGCACCGCGCACGGCCTGTGCGAGGACTACCGCGCCAGCGCCGGCATCGACCTGGACCACGACCGCGAGGACCGCGCCGCCGGCCGCCGCCTGCGGATGCCGCTGCTCGCGCTGTGGGGCCGCGAGGGCGTCGTCCATCGCTGCTTCGAGCCGCTGAGCCTGTGGCGCGGCGTCGCCGACGACGTGCGCGGCGAGGCGCTGCCCTGCGGCCATTACATCCCCGAGGAGGCGCCCGAGCTGCTGCTCGATCGCGTGCTTCCCTTCTTCAACGACCATGTCGTCGCCCCTGCGGGCGAGGAGAGCCAGCCATGACCGCCACGCTCACGGGCACCGCACCGCGTCCCCAGGATCGCACCCTGTACCGCAAGCTCGTCGACAGCCACACGGTGGCGGGGCTCGACGAGCAGAACGTGCTGCTGTTCTGCGACCTGCACCTGATGAACGAGTACACCAGCCCGCAGGCCTTCACCGGCCTGCACGAGCAGGGCCGCGGCGTTCCGATGCCGGGCCAGAACGTCGCGGTGGTGAGCCATATCATCCCGACGCATCCGGTGCCGTCCAAGCTGCGCGTGATCGCCGACAAGCCGTCGGCGCTGCAGGCCACCAACCTCAAGGCGAACTGCGACCGTCACGGCATCCGGCTGTTCGACACGACGGACGCGCTGCAGGGCATCGAGCACGTCGTGGCGCCGGAGCACGGGATGATCCGCCCCGGCATGGTGGTGATCTGCGGCGACAGCCACACGACGACCTACGGCGCGCTGGGCGCCCTGGGTTTCGGCATCGGGACCACCGAGGTGGAGCACGTGCTGGCCACGCAGACGCTGGTCTACCGAGTCGCGAAGGACATGCGCATCCGCGTCGACGGCGCGCTGCCGGTCGGCACGACGTCCAAGGACCTGATCCTCGCGATCATCGGCCGCATCGGCGCACAGGGCGCGCGCGGCTACGTCGTGGAGTTCTGCGGCGAGGCCATCTCCGCGCTGTCGGTCGAGGCCCGCTTCACGCTGTGCAACATGGCGGTGGAAGCCGGCGCGCGCGGCGCGCTGATCGCGCCGGACGCGACGGCGATCGACTACGTGCTGGCGCGCTGTCCCGACCTCGCCGGCGAGTGGCGCGCCCCCGCCCTTGCCCACTGGGCGACGCTGCACAGCGACGGGGGCGCGGTCTTCGACATCGAGCATCGCTTCGACGCGGCCGAGGTCGCGCCACAGGTGACCTGGGGCACCAGCCCCGACCAGGTCGCGGCGATCGACGGACCGATCCCCGACCCGAGACAGATGGACGAAGGCCCGACACGCGCGAGCGCGGAACGCGCGCTGCGCTACGCCCGCCTCGACGGCGGTACAGCTTTGGAAGGCACGCCGATCCAGCACGTGTTCATCGGCTCCTGCACGAACGGGCGCATCGAGGACCTGCGCGCCGCGGCCTCCGTGCTGCGCGGCCGGCACGTGGCGCCTGGCGTTCGCGCGATGGTGGTGCCGGGTTCCGGTGCCGTGCGCGCGATGGCGGAAGCGGAAGGCCTGGACCGCGTGTTCCTCGACGCCGGCCTCGAATGGCGTCAGCCGGGATGCTCGATGTGCCTGGCGATGAACGACGACGTGCTCGCCGACGGTATCCGCTGCGCGTCGACGACCAACCGCAACTTCGAAGGCCGTCAAGGTCGCGGCGCCATCACGCATCTAATGAGCCCCGCCATGGCCGCCGCCGCCGCGGTGACCGGCCGCCTCACCGACGTCCGCCGTCTTCCCCCCGCGCCCCTGGCGCCGAATGCAGCTGCCACGCAGGAGATCCCGCGATGAACCCCGTCCGCCAAGTCGAAGGCCGCACCGCGGCGCTGCGTCTCGAGAACCTCGACACCGACCAGATCATGCCCAAGCAGTTCCTGCGAGGCATCGACAAGAGCGGCCTGCGCGACGGGCTGCTCTACGACCTGCGCTTCGACGCCGACGGTCGCGAGCGCGAGGACTTCGTCCTCAACAAGCCGGCATACGCGGGCGTGTCGGTGCTGCTCGGCGGCAACAACTTCGGCTGCGGATCGAGCCGCGAGCACGCCGTCTGGGGTCTTCAGCAGGCGGGCATCCGCGCGGTGATCGCGCCGGGCTTCGGCGAGATCTTCTATTCGAATGCGATGGGCAACGGCCTGCTGCTGGTGGCGTTGCCGGAGGCGGATGTGCTCCGGCTGATGGCCGAGGCGGATCATGTGCCCGGCAACGCCGTCACCATCGATGTCGAGACCCTGACGCTGCGCAGCGCGGGCGGCGTCGAGGCGCGCTTCGACATGCTGCCGCGACATCAGCGGATGCTGCTGGAAGGGCTGGACGCGATCGGGCTGTCGATGACCTATCGCGAGCAGATCGAGGCCTTCGCCAAGGCGCACTGGGAAGCGCAGCCGTGGGTCAAGGACGTGGCGAGGCAACGACTGGCCCCGTGAGGGTTCTACTGGGATAGGTCATAGACGGGCGCGTTCGCCGGACCTAGCATTTGCTTCATCGATTCCGGTTTCCCCTGAAAGGAGTGAGCGAATGGCCAACATCACCAAGTTCTCCGACCTGCCGAATTTCAAGCATCTTGACGCGATGGCGCAAGAAGCCGCAAGAACTCTGTCTGAATCGAAGGAGCTGTGGGTAGCAGCGGAGGCATGGCACCAGCAACTCCAACAGCGATATTCCGGCAAACGCGACAGTGATTCGTCTTCCGAATTGCTTGCTCGACTGGTGAAGGCGAAAGACCCGTTTTACCTGTCGCGAATGTTCACGGATATCTGATCAATCTCTGATTCAGCAGAGGCACGGGCTGCCGTGCCATTCTTCCCGTCATGGACAGCTCTGACTTTGAACGCGGTGTCGGCCCACTGACCGTGGCCGCATCGGAAACGAGCGAATTCTGTCGCCTGATTTTCGTCCTGGGCAATGCGTTCGCAGACCCGGTGCCGTTGGAACTGGACTTCCGCGCTCTGAACGCGCACACGTCCATCTCCAACGCTGACGACGCGGGTGCGGCGGGTACCCTGACCGAGCTTTACATGGCGGGCGTCATGGGGTTCACCAAGGATGCCCTGATTACGGAGGCCAGTCCTCACTACAAGCTGGCATCGACTTGGGGCCTGATCGAACATTACCTGGCGTACTTCGAGATCCCGCCCGATGGACCGGACGTTCTGAAGTGCGCATTGGCCTTCGGCATGGCCCTTTCGCTGTACTTCAAGAGCAACGGTGAGCGACATGTCCTGAGCGCGCTCGCCCGAATGCGCACCCTGCGCGTGATGCGCTCCGCAGCGTCGGCAGCGCGTCCCGATCAAGCGGCTCCTGCCAAGGTGATGGTGGAGAAGCTCCAGAAGATCTGGAAGGAAGAGGAGCACGAACGTCTGACGGGCTTGTACGGCACCTACATGCTGTTCAAGACCTGGAGCTTGCCTGGCGAGGTCGGCGGTGCCGCCGAGCGCGATCAAGGCGAGGAGCAGCAGGAGAGAACGTCCGTTGCAATGTCGAGGCTCGATCCGTGGGAGGAAATGAAGTGGCGCCGTCGCCATGGGACTCTGGTCGCTCAGTCATGTGTCGATGGTGTAAGCACGCAAGGACTGGCCCCTCAGGACCACATGACCAACGTCTGACATCGCCCCCGCGCCCTGGTCAGGCGGCTGACGCATCGGCAGAATCGTTGCCTCATCACCAGGGGGCAGTGTCCGAATGAACAAGTTATTTTCTCGTGGCCTTCTTCTGGCCGGAGTCATTCTCTGGTGTGCCGGTTCAGCCCTCGCACAAGTGACCGCGCCGATCCACACCTCCCTGATCCAGCTGATCGCCCATCCCAAGGAATTCGACGGCAAGCGTGTGCAGATCGTCGGATTTGTCCGCCTGGAGTTTGAAGGCAACGCCATCTATCTGCACCGGGACGACGAGCTCCACGGCATCCTCAAGAACGGCTTGTGGCTGAATGTCGAGAAGCTGTCCAAGTCGGACCGACTCCAGTTCGACGGACGATATGCCTTCGTCGAAGGCACGTTCTCCATGGAGGACCAAGGTCACCTCGGGCTCTGGTCCGGAGCCCTCCGCGACATCACCCGCATGGAGCCCAGACGGAGCTCGCCGCTGCCGCCGGGCCCCGTGCCTGGTGAGCGCCGATGAATATCGAGATGAGACCTCGTCCCCCGGGAAACAGATCGTTGAGGTGGTCTACCGATGCGATTGCGGGCCTGTCGGTCTCAAGCATCTGACCGCGCAGATCGTTTTCGTGCAGAGCGGTCGAGACTGGCTGATCGACGACGTCCGTCGCGGAGGACACTCCGTGCGGGCGCTCACGTCGAGTTACTTTTCCAGTCGCTGATCGCGCTGGAGTCGCAGGCAGATCGTGCCCCCGGAGGGACGATCGTCAACAGCTGGTCCTGCTTGGGAAAACCAAAGTGCTCGATGTCTTCTTTCTGATCATGTGTACCCCCGCAGGTTGGCTGATCGGCCGCGGGATGAAAGTGCTCGATCGCGGTCGGTCCAATGGGCGATTCGGTCTGAAGGAATGGGCGATCGCTACTGGCATGCCGGGGGCCATGGCTCTGATCGTGCGGCGACCCTGGCTGGAAGAGATTTCTGTGCCCGTGCTCGTGATCGGTGTTGTCCTCATGTTCGTCATCGCAGGCTGGGTGTCGGAACTCTTCAACGGTTATGAATAGCCTCCGACTGACGAAGTCAACAGCGCCTGCCGACGCTGCCACCCTCACACCGGAAACGGCAGGCTCCGAATCCGCTTCCCCGTGAGCGCCGCCATCGCGTTCGCCATCGCCGGGGCGATCGGCGGGACGCCGCATTCGCCCATGCCCGTCGGCGGATCCGCCGACGGCACGACGTGCAGGTCCACCTTGGGCGCATCCACATGGATGGGCACGCGGTAGTCGTTCCAGTTGCCCTGCTCGACCTCGCCGTTTTTCAGGGTGATCTGCGCGCCCGGCAGCGTCATGCCGACGCCCATCACCAGCGCGCCCTGCACCTGCGCCTCGATCGTGCGCGGGTTCACCGCGAGGTTGCAGTGCACCCCCGCCGTCACCTTGTGCAGCACCGGCCGGCCATCCTTGATCGACACCTCCACCACGTACGCGACCACGGTGTTGAAGGACTCATGCACCGCCACGCCCCACGCGCGGCCCTTGGGCAAGGTCGTCTTCCCGTAACCCGACTTCTCGACCGCAAGGTCCAGCGCGGCGATGTGCCGCGCATGCTTGGCGAGCAGCTGCCGCCGGTACGCCACCGGATCGATCTTGCCCGCGCGCGCGAGCTCGTCGACCAGCGTCTCCATCACGAACGCCGTGTGCGTGTGCCCCACCGAGCGCCACCACAGCACCGGCACGTTGACCTTGGGGTGGTGGACGTCCAGCGCGATCGGGAACGGATAGGCGCTTTCGGCCACGCCTTCGGTCATCGTCGCATCCGCGCCGTTCTTCACCATGAAGTCCGCGAACGGCGTGCCCATCGTGATCGACTGGCCGACGATCACATGCTTCCACGCGAGCACCTTGCCCTTGCCGTCATGCGCGATCTCGACGCGATGCAGATGCGTCGGACGATAGAAGCCGCCGCGCACGTCGTCCTCGCGCGTCCAGATCATCTTGATCGGACCGCGCTTGCCCGCGGCGAACCGTGCCTTGGCCACCTGCGCGGCCTCGACGAGGTAGTCCGAGGTCGGCGTCGCGCGACGCCCGAAGCCGCCGCCCGCGGTCATCGTGTTCAGCGTGACCTGCTCCGGCTTCAGGCCGAGCACGCCCGCCACCTGCGCCTGGTCCACCGTCTGGAACTGCGAACCCACCCACACCGTGCAGCGATCGCCGCGGAAGTCGATCGTGCAGTTCAGCGGCTCCATCGGCGTGTGCGCGAGATATGGGAAGGTGTACTCCGCCGTGATGCGGCCCGGGGCAGCCTTCCCACCCTTGGCCTCCAGCGCCGAGGTGTCCGCCTTCTGGACCGACGCGCCCGGCTGCCTGGCCAGCGCGCGGAACTGTTCCAGCTGCGCGGCGCTGTCGACCCGCTCCAGACCGCTCAGGTTCCACTCGACCTTCACGAGCTCGCGCGCCTTGCGTGCGGGCCAGAAGCCGTTGGCGATGATCGCGAGGCCCGTCGCGCCGCTGCTGAGCGGGACCTGGATGATCTCCTCGACGCCGGGCACCGCGAGCGCCGCCGCCGCGTCGAAGGACGCCACCTTCCCGCCGAAGACCGGCGGGTGCACCATCACCACCGTGCGCAGGTCCGGCAGCTTGACGTCGATGCCGAAGTCCTGGCGACCCGTCGACTTCGCGCGCGCGTCGAGCCGGTTCATCGGCTTGCCGATCAGCTTGAACTGCGAGGGATCCTTGAGCTGCACCGTCGCCGGCACCGGCTCGGCGAACGCCGCCTTCGCCAGCACGCCGTAGCCGAGCCGTCGGCCGTCCGGCGCGACGACGCTGCCTGCCTCGGTCCGCAGTTGCGCGGCCGGCGTATTCAGCTGCTTCGATGCCGCCGCGACGAGCATCGCGCGCAGCCGGGCGCCGATCTCGCGGTACTGCTGCCACGACGCCTTCATGCTGGTCGAGCCGCCGACCATCTGGATGTGGAAGAACGGATCCTTGTAGGCCTCGCCCGCCGGCGCGAGCTCGCAGCGGACCTTGCTCCAGTCCGCGTCCAGCTCTTCGGCCACCAGCATCGGCAACGCCGTCTGCACGCCCTGGCCGAAATCGATCTTGCCGATCGTCACCGTCACGACGCCGTCGCCGTCGATCGCGACGAACGCCGACGGCTGCTGGAACGGCTTGAGGCCCTCCGGCGCACCGGACGCACCGGCGCCGCTCGCAGCGGAAGCGCCGCTCCCCGCAGCCTCCTGCGCACCGGCGCCGGTCGCGTACAGCGCGAAGCCGGAGGCCAGGCTCATCTTCAGGAAGACGCGTCGGCCAAGACCGCGCATCTCGCCGGCTTCGCCTGTCCCGGCGCCGGTGGAATCGGTGGAACCGATGGCATCGTCGATGCCTTCAGGCAACTCGCCGCTCAGGTACTGGAACATGGGTCGCATGTCGTGCTCCTTCAGGCCAGCGCGAGCGCGGCGTCCTTGACGGCGGCATGGATCCGCACGTAGGTGCCGCAGCGGCAGAGGTTGGCGCTCATGGCGGCGTCGATGTCGGCGTCGCTGGGCTTGGGATTGGTCTTGAGCAGCGCGACGGCCGCCATGATCTGGCCGCTCTGGCAGTAGCCGCACTGCACGACGTCGTGCTTGACCCACGCGTCCTGCACGGCCAGGCCGATGGGGTCGCCCCCGACGGCCTCGATGGTCGTGATCTGCTGGCCGGCCACCGACTCGATCGGCGTGACGCAGGCACGGCGCTGCTGGCCGTCGATGTGCACGGTGCACGCGCCGCAGACGGCGATGCCGCAACCGAACTTCGTGCCCGTCATGCCCAGCGTGTCCCGCAGGACCCACAGCACCGGCGTGTCGCCCGGGACGTCGACTTGTTGCGCCTGTCCGTTGAGACGGAACGAAATCATGGCTGGCTCCTCGAAGCTTGCTGAACGTTGGTGGCGCTGATGGCGCTGATGGCGCCGGTGGCGCCGGTAGCGCTGGTGGCGCGGGGGACGTCGCTGCCGTTGCCGGCGAGCGCGCGCAGGTGCTCGACCACGCCCTGCGTCGCGTCGGCCTTCGTCGTGCCGACGGACTTGCGCAGCGGCTCGGTGGCGTCGCAGGGCGCGCCGTTGCGGATCCAGGTCCTGACCTGCTCGTCGAAGCTCGCCTTGTCCAGCGGCGGCAGCGAGCGGCCGGGACCGGGCTTCCAGCCCCACGCGACCAGGTGGTCCGTGACCATGTGCTGCTCCAGCATCGCCAGCGAGCGGTTGCCGTTGGTCTTCGGCTCCCGGAAGACCTTGCACAGGGCCGCGCCCTGCAGGCCGACCCAGTTCATCTTCATGTTGGCCGGCGGCATGTGCCAGCCGGGCTTGCCGTCGGTCTCCAGTCCCGGCGGCGCGTGCGGCAGCGGGCTGTTCTGCGTCGAATGGCAGGTCGTGCACTGCAGCGGCGCGACGCCCTTGCCGTCCGCGCCGCGTTGCACCGGCGGGTAGTGCAGTCGGCTGAAGTCACCCTGCAGCGGGGAGTCCGGCACATGACAGTTCAGACATCGCGGATGCTTGAGCACGCGCTCCAGCTGCGCGAAGGCGGCGAGGCCGTCCTGCCGGTTCGGCGTGGCCGAGATCGGCGTCGGCGTGAACTCGCCCGGGCCGTCGGCCGCGTGGACGAGCGGCGTCGCGAGCGCCATTCCCAGCACCGCCGTGCACGCCATCGCGCAAGGCGATGACCAAGAAGAATCCCATGCGAAGCGAGCACCCATGTCGACCTCCTGTCTGCTGCGTCGTGACCCGGAGCAGTCTAGGAAGGCGACAGGGGTCACGGCTTGCCTGATGCGACGGGAAACTTGCCCGATCCGCCGGCTGCGGAGGCGGGCAAGGGAGGTTCCCGTCGTCGTCGACGCGCGTCCCCGGTTTGCGGCGGTGGCTGGGCGGCGGCCCGGTGGTGGCTCGCCGGCCGCGACTCAGCGTGCGCGCGAGAAATGCCGCGCGCCCGCGACGCACCCGATGACGGCGACGGTGACTGCAAGCATCGCCGGACTCACCGATTCGCGCAACAGCCCGGCGGCGAGCGCCAGGCCGAACAGCGGCTGCAGCAGCTGCAGCTGCCCGACGGCCGCGATGCCTCCTTGCGCCAGACCGCGGTACCAGAAGACGAAGCCGATCAGCATGCTGAACAGCGACACGTAGCCCAGCCCCACCCAGGCCGGCGCGCCCACGCCGGCGACGCTGTCCGGCAGCCGCCACAGCGCGAGCGCGAGCATCGCCGGCAGCGACAGCACCAGCGCCCAGCAGATCACCTGCCAGCCGCCCAGCGTGCGCGAGAGCTTGGCGCCCTCCGCATACCCGAGTCCGCAGACGAGGATGGCCGCGAGCATCAGCAGATCCCCGGCCGGCGAGGCGGTCAGCCCCTGCGCCGCCGCGAAGCCGATGACCAGCAGGCTGCCGAGGACGGAGAAGATCCAGAACACGGGCCGCGGCCGCTCGCCGCCGCGCAGCACGCCGAAGGCGGCGGTCGACAGCGGCAGCAGGGCGATGAAGACGACCGAATGCGCCGAGGTCACATGCTGCAGGGCGAGCGCCGTCAGCAGCGGGAAGCCGATGACGACGCCGACCGCGACGATGACCAGCGGCACCGCCTGCACGCGCGTCGGCCACCTGGCCCGTAGCAGCCACAGGGCCAGCAGCGCGAGCGCGCCGGCGATCGTGGCGCGAGCGGCCGTGAGGAAGACCGGCTCGAAATCCGCCACGGCGACCCGCGTCGCCGCCAGCGAGCCGCTGAAGATCAGCATGCCGATGAATCCGTTCAGCCAGCCTCGCGATGCGGTGTCCATGTCCTCGGTGCCTCGATGGGAAGTGAGGACGCAGCGTAGGCCACCGTCTCAATACAATCAAAGAATTGTCATGGATACAGGCGCGACCGGCGTTCGGAATCGGCTTTCGGACTCGGCGCGTGGAACGGAGACGGAAGACATGGCGCAACCCAGGTACAAGGCGGTGGTGGACCGCCTCGCGGCGGAGATCCGGACCGGCGTGCTGCCGCCCGGCGCGCGGTTGCCGACGCACCGGGAACTCGCCGGGCGCGAGGGCTTCGCGCTGGTGACGGCGACGCGGGTGTACGCGGAGCTGCAGGCGATGGGCCTGATCAGCGGCGAGACCGGCCGCGGCACCTTCGTCAAGGAGACGGCGCTCGCGACCGGCCTGGGCGTCGACCTGGACGCGGTGGCGGCGGACATGGTCGACCTGAGCTTCAACTATCCCTCGCTGCCCGGACAGGCCGAGCTGCTGCGCGGCGCGCTGCGTCAGCTGGCCGGGGCGGGCGACCTGGAAGCGCTGCTGCGTTATCAGCCGCATGGCGGCCGGCCGGCGGATCGTGCCGCGATCGCGCGGCATCTGACGCGACGCGGCCTGACGGTCGAGGGCGCCCGGGTGCTGATCGTCGACGGCGCGCAGCACGGGCTGGCGGTGACGCTGATGGCGCTGCTGGAACCCGGCGACGTCGTCGCCGTCGATGCGCTGACCTATCCCGGATTCCGGCTGCTCGCGGGGATGCAGCGGCTGGAGCTGGCGCCCGTCCCGTCAGCGGGCGCGGGGCCGGACCTCGACGCGCTGGAGGCGCTGTGCCGACGTCGTCGCGTCAAGGCGATCTACACGATGCCGACGCTGAACAACCCGCTGGGCTGGGTGATGGCGGCGACGCGGCGGCGCGAGCTGGTGGCGCTGGCGCGGCGGCACGACCTGCTGATCGTCGAGGACGGCGCCTACGCCTACCTCGCCGAGGATCCGCCGCCGCCGCTGGCCATGCTGGCGCCGGAGCGCACCGTCTACGTCTCGGGCTTCTCGAAGAGCGTCGCGGCGGGGCTGCGGGTGGGCTTCGCGGTGGCGCCGGCGGACCGGGTCCATGCGCTGGAGCGCGCGATCCGCGCGACGACCTGGAACACGCCGGGCGTGATGACCGCGATCACGGCCGGCTGGCTGGAGGACGGCACGGTGTCGCGGCTCGAGACTCAGAAGCGCGAGGATGCGAAACGCCGTCAGCGGCTGGTGGCCGAGCGGCTGGGCGCGATGAAGCGCGTCGGGCATCCTTCGTCCTACTTCGTGTGGCTGCCGCTGGGCGAGGAGGTCCGCGCAGATCAGGTCGCGATGGCGCTGCAGCACGAGCGGGTGTCGGTGTCCACGGCCGAGCCCTTCGCCACGTCGAAGCAGGTGCCGCACGCGATCCGGCTGGCGCTGGGCTCGGTGGACTTCGCACGGCTGCGTGTGGCGCTCGACCGCGTCAGGGAGGCGATCGAGGCGCGGAGCTTCTGAGGCGGGGGCAAGAGGAGTCAACGCCGCGGTCCGAGCCGGCCGGGCTCCCTCTCCCGCTTGCGGGAGAGGGTGGGGGGTGAGGGCCAGCAGACGCTGCAGTCAGCAGGCTTCAGCACTTCCACCGCCGCTGGCCCTCACCCCTGCCCTCTCCCGCAAGCGGGAGAGGGAGCAAGACGGCGGTAGACCAGCACCTTGAGCGAGCGTTCCTCCGACACGTCGGCGAAGGCCTCGGGGTTGGCCACGCGTTCGATGAATTCGAGCTCCGGCGCTTCCGCTGCGATCGTCTCGCGCAGGAAGTCGGTGCCGAGCTTGGGCGTGTTCAGGCAGACGAGCGCGTGGCCGCCGGGCGCGAGCAGCTCGGGCAGCTTGCGCGCGAGGCGCGCGTAGTCCTTGGTCGCGACGAAGCTGCCTTTCTGGTAGCTCGGCGGGTCGAGCACGACCAGGTCGTAGGGCGCGCCGCGGCGGATCTTTCCCCAGGAGTTGAAGATGTCGTGCGCGTGGAACGCGGCGTGGTCCTGCACGCCGTTGAGCTGGTGGTTGCGCCGGCCGGTGGCGAGCGGGCCGCGCGCCATGTCGTAGTTGTCCACGGTCCCGGCGCCCGCGTGCCGGGCGACGACCGAGAACGCGCAGGTGTAGGCGAAGAGGTTGAGCACCGATCCGCCCGGGTTCGCCTGCGCCCAGCGTCGCACCCATCGACGGCCTTCGGCCATGTCGAGGAAGAAGCCGTGGTTCTGCCCGTGCGGCAGGTTGACGTGGAAGCGCACGCCGTCCTCCTCGACGACGTGCTCGTCGGGCAGCGCGCCGGCCATCAGACGGTTGGCGGGGCGGTTCTCGTCGCGCTCCTGGAAAAGCCAGTTCAGCGGCTCGCCCGGCGCGATCTCGGCCCAGCGCGCGGCGAGCGCGTCGCCGATGCGGGAGAGTTCCTCCTCCGTGACCGGGGCGAAGCTGGTCAGCAGGAAGACCGGCGGATAAGCGTCGAGCGCCCACTGCTCGCAGCCGGGAAAGCGTCCGCCGCGACCGTGGAAGACGCGGCAGGCGTCGGTGGGCGGCGTGAGGGCAGCGATGGCGTCGAGGAGCGGTTGCATGTGGGGGCTCGGGGAAGGGCGTCAGTGTAGACAGCCTTGGCCCACCCCTTCCGGAGGGATGGGCCGCCTGGGTGAGACTGGCTACAGTCCCTCCCTCCAAAAGAACAATCGATTCCAGGGAGGGCGCCATGACAAGTCCGGCGCAGAAGAAGGTGCGGCGGCCTGCTTTCGAGCGCCGCCTGCGGATGTCGGCGATCGCCGTCGCACTGAGCCTGCCGGCCTTGGCCTCGCAGGCGCAGCAGGTCTACAAATGGGTGGATGCCAACGGCCGCGTCCAGTATTCGGAGCGCAAGCCCACGGCATCGGGCGTCCAGCCGACGGAGATCAAGCCGCCCCCGCCGCCCCAACCGGCACCCGCACCCGTGCCGATGTATCGATCGCAGACGGAGTCCTTGAAGCAGTCGCCCGTACCCGCTCCTGCACCGCGCCAGGAGCCCTACGTGCCGCGGTCGCTGTCGGCAGGACTCAATCGGGAAACCGACGCCTATCGATGCGCGTTGGCCAAGGATGTCCTGAGCGGCGCGGTCCAGCACTCGAACGGCGCACCCACCGACAACCACGACCGCCAGGTGGCGCAGAACGATCTGCGCTTGTTCTGCAAGTGATGGGAGTCCGTGGGAAGGACCCCGATCAGGCGCCCGCCTCATGTCGTCAGAAATCGGTTTTGGCGACACGTTCTTTCGATATGTCGCCGGCGGCGACATGAGATCCCGCTCATGTTCTCAAAAATCAATTTCGGCGACACGTTAGGTTGACGTGTCGCTGTCGGCGACATATGGTGTGGCTCATGTCGTCAAAAGTCGATTTCGAGAACATGACCGGATTGCCGGTCCCCTGGGCGCCCGAACGCCCATTCAACGATCTGCCTCCGCTGCCCCCCGTCGCCGAGCTGGAATCACGCGCCGTGCTCAAGCAATGCGTGGCCTCCCGAGCCGCGCTTGCCGGCCTGAAGCAGGCCGCCGAACTGATCCCCAACCAGACGATGTTGATCAACACGATCCCCATCCTGGAGGCCAAGGACAGCTCGGAGATCGAGAACATCGTCACCACGGCCGACAAGCTGTTCCAGTACGCCCAAGGCCCCGAGGCCGCCGCCGACGCAGCGACCAAGGAGGCGCTGCGCTACCGCACCGCCCTGTATGCGGGCTTCCAGTCGCTGGCGAGCCGGCCCCTGTGCACGACCACCGCGGTCCAGATCTGCAGCACGATCAAGGATGCGGACATGGACATCCGCCGAGTCCCCGGCACCCAACTCGCGAACACCATCACGGGTCAGATCATCTACACGCCGCCCGAAGGCGAGGCCCGCCTGCGCGACATGCTGGCGAACTGGGAGCGCTTCCTCCATGAGACGGTCGAGCTGGACCCGCTGGTGCGCATGGCTGTCGGCCACTATCAGTTCGAGGCGATCCACCCCTTCACCGACGGCAACGGCCGGACCGGACGGATCCTCAACATCCTCCACCTGATCCAGGAAGACCTGCTCTCGCTGCCGATCCTCTACCTCAGCCGCTACGTGATCGCGCACAAGAACGACTACTACCGCTTGCTGCTGGAGGTCACCCGCGACCACGCCTGGGAACCCTGGGTGATGTTCATGCTGAAGGCCGTCGAAGAGACGGCCCACTGGACGACCGCCAAGATCCTCGCGATCCGCGCGCTGTCTGAAGCGGCGGTGAGTCACGTCCGTCAGCACCTGCCGAAGATCTACAGCCGCGAGCTGGTCGATGCGATCTTCGAGCAACCGTACTGCCGCATCGGCACGCTGGTCGACAAGGGCATCGCGCAACGACAGGCCGCCTCGCGCTACTTGCAGGAACTGGTGGACATCGGTGTCCTGGAAGAGATCAAGGCCGGCAAGGAGAAACTGTTCATCCATCCGAGGCTGCTGGCGCTGCTCGCGAGCGACGCGAACGACATCCCCGGCTACACCCGTTGACGAAGCTTTACCGCGCCGTCATCGGCGTTCGCGCATGGAGCGGCGATCCTTCAGGCTCCACTTCAGCGGAGTTCACATGAAAGCAGTCCTGACCGCCATGGCCGGCGCCGTGATCGCGACCCTGGCCCTCACCGCCCTGCCCGCGCACGCCCAGAACGGCAAGGCCGCCCAGAAGCTCGAGGACCGGTTCGCCGCCGCGGACAAGGACCACGACGGCAAGCTCACCAAGGCCGAAGCCGAGGCCGGCATGCCCCGCCTGGCCAAGCACTTCGACGAGGTCGATACGCAGAAGACCGGCTCGGTCACCCTCGACCAGGTCAAGCAGTACGCCGCGGCCCAGATGAAGGACCGCAAGAAGTAAGACCGGCGTGGGCGCCGCGCCACATCCAGGCACGATCTTCGATCGCAGTCGCCGCGCGCCGCTCCCCCATCGCCATCAGCTGTTCGAGGGGATCCCCCGGATCCCCTCCCTCTTCCGAGGGGGTGCTCCCGCTCCGCGGCGACACCTCCGGAGCCCGCGATGACATGGACGTGCGGCTCATCCGCACATCCGCGCCATCGTCGACGCGGTCTCACTGCCATCGAGCACGTCGCTCGACGGAAATCAATCCTCTTTCGGAGCCCCCTCCCCGCCGATCGCCGCAGCGTCTGAATGCGCCGAAGAATCCGATCCATTGCCGCCAGCGCGGCGTCATGGACGGGTTCGCATCACATGTTCCGGGCAGCGGTCAGGGAATCTCAACAAGCCTCGTGGATGGGCAGCATCCGCGTCGCGCGGCGGCCGGAGGCCGGCCTCGTCGCGGCGGTCGCCGTCGGGCTGGCGCTCGCGCTCATCGCCTTCGCGCTGATCGGTCAGGTCTCGCGCAAGGCCCGCGTGCCCGGGCTACTGATGCCGGTCGGCGGCCTGCTGCAGGTCGCGGCGCCGCTGGCGGGACAGGTCGAGGATCTGCTCGTCGACGAAGGCGACGCGGTGCGACGTGGACAGCCCCTCGTGCGCATCCGCAGCGAACGCGTGGTCGACGGCGGCGACATGACCGCACTCAACCTGCGCGCGGTCGACGCGCGGCGCGACAGCCTGACCACCGAGCGCCGGCTGCAGCAGCGCCAGGCGGACGAGCGCCGCGAGACGATCGCCGCGCGCCTGCGCAGCCTGCGTGTGGAGACGGACCAGGCGACCGAGGAACTGGACATGGTCCGTCAGCGCGTCGCGCTCGCGCAGCGGAGCCGCCAGCGATACGCGGCGCTGGCCGAGAAGGGTTACGTGTCCGAGATCCAGGCCCAGCAGAAGGACGAAGAACTCCTCGACCTCCGCGCCCGTGAGCGCGGCGCGCAACGCGCGATCGAAGCGCTGGCGCGCGAGGCGCGCGTGCTCGATGCCGAGCTCGCCTCGATCCCGACGAGCCTGGCCACGTCGATGACGCAGCTCGACCGCGTCGTGGCGCAACTGGAGCAGGAGCGCGCCGAGCTGCAGGCCCGCGCCGGCATCGCCGTCACCGCGCCCCGCGACGGCCGGGTGAGCGCCCTCCCCTTGCGCGCCGGGCAAGCGGTGCAGATGGGACAGACGCTGGTCTCGCTCGTGCCGGCCTCCGGCGCCGCGCCGCCGCGCCTCCTCGCGCAGCTCTATGCACCGAGCCGCACGGTGGGCTTCATCCAGCCCGGCCAGCCGGTGTGGCTGCGCTACGCCGCCTACCCGTACCAGAAGTTCGGCATGGCCAGAGGCGAGGTCGCCCGCGTGAGCCCCACGCCGATCGCGCCGCAGGACCTGCCGGCCGGGCAGGCGCAGGCGCTGGCCAGTGCGGCGCAAGCGAACGAGCCGCTGTACCGGATCGATGTGCGCCTGGATCGCGAGGACATCGCCGCCTATGGCCGCGACCTGCCGCTGCGCGCCGGCATGGCGCTGGACGCCGACGTGACCCTCGAGCACCGGCGCATCTGGGAATGGCTGCTGGAACCGCTGCTCGCCACCGCCCGCCGGGTCCAGCCTTGACGGTCCGCCCCACGCTCCTCCTCCAATCCGAGATCGCCGAATGCGGCTTGGCCTGCCTGGCCATGATCGCGTCGGCGCACGGGACCGCCGCGACGCTGCCGGACTTGCGCCGCCGCTTCCCCGCCGCGCTGAAGGGCATGCAGCTGCGCCACCTGATCGAGGTCGCCGCCGGCCTCGGCTTCTCCGGCCGGCCGCTGAAGCTGGACCTGTCCTCCCTCGGCCATCTGACGCTGCCGTGCATCCTGCACTGGGACCTGCGCCACTACGTCGTGCTGACCCAGGTCCGCAGCCGTCGCGTCACCGTGCTCGATCCGGCGGTCGGCGAGCGTCGACTCACGCTCGACGAGGTCTCCGCGCACTTCACCGGCGTCGCGCTCGAACTGACACCCAACGCCGACTTCCGGCCCGCCGCGCCCGCCCCGCGCGTGTCGCTGGGCGCGCTCACCGGCAAGGTGCTGGGCCTGCGACGCTCGCTGCTGCAGATCGGGCTGGTCGCGCTGGTGCTGGAGCTCTTCGCGATCGTCGCGCCGCTGTGCCAGCAGCTCATCGTCGACGACGTCCTCAGCTCAGGCGACCGCGACCTGCTGAAGGTCCTCGTCCTCGGCTTCGGACTGCTGCTGGCGACGCAGACGGCGCTGGGCCTCGCGCGTTCGTGGCTGCTGATCCTGCTCACGCAGACGCTGTCGCTGCAGTGGCGCGCCAACGTCTTCGCCCATCTGCTGCGGCTGCCGGTCGCCTTCTTCGAGCGCCGCCACCTCGGCGACGTCAGCTCGCGCTTCGGCGCGGTCGAGGCGATCCAGAAGACGCTGACCAGCGCCGCGATCGAGGCCGTCCTCGACGGGCTGATGGCCGCGGCGGCGCTGGTCATGATGCTGGTCTACGCCTGGCAGCTCGCGCTGGTGGTGCTGGGCGCCGTCGCGCTGTACGGGCTGCTGCGCTGGGCCGCCTACCGGCCGCTGAAGGAAGCCGCCGCGGAGCGGCTGATCGTCGCCGCGCGGGAGCACTCCCACTTCCTGGAGACGCTGCGCGCGATCACGCCGCTGAAGCTGTTCGGCCGCGAGCAGGAGCGCCGCGCGCAGTGGCAGAACCTGGTCGTCGAGGTGCAGAACCGCGACGTCCGCACGGCGAGACTGTCGATGGCGATCGGCGCGGCCAACACCTGCCTCTTCGGTCTGGAGAACCTGCTGGTGCTGTTCCTGGGCGCCGGGCTGATCCTGGACGGCCAGCAGGCCGGCGCGGTGGCGATGACGGTGGGCATGCTGTTCGCGTTCCTCAGCTACAAGGCGCAGTTCACCGGGCGCGTGTCGGCGCTGATCGACTATGCGGTCGAGTGGCGCATGCTGGGCCTGCATGCCGAGCGCCTGGCCGACATCGCGCTGGAGCCGCCCGAGCCGGACGAGGTGCCGGCGAGCGACCTCGCGCACCTGGCGCCGAGCATCGAGCTGCGCGACGTCAGCTTCCGCTACGGCGCGCACGAGCCGTGGATCCTCCGCCATGTGAACCTGACCGTGCCGGCGGGCCAGAGCGTCGCGATCACCGGGCCCAGCGGCGCGGGCAAGACGACCTTGCTGAAGGTGATGCTGGGGCTGCTGGAACCGGTCGAGGGCGAGGTGCGCTACGGCGGCCTGCCGCTGCGGCAGCTGGGTCTGAAGAACGTGCGCGGCCGCATCGGCACGGTGATGCAGGAGGACGTGCTGCTGACGGGCTCGCTGGCGGACAACATCGCCTTCTTCGACGCGCGGCCGGACCCGGAGCGCGTGCGGGCCTGCGCGTCGCTGGCGCAGATCGACGAGGACATCGCCGGCATGCCGATGGGGTACCAGACGCTGGTCGGTGATCTCGGCAGCGGGCTGTCGGGCGGGCAGAAGCAGCGGCTGCTGCTGGCGCGCGCGCTGTACCGCGGGCCGGGCATCCTGGCGCTCGACGAGGCGACCAGTCACCTGGACGTCGCGCGCGAACGCGCGGTCACGGCGAACCTCGCCGGCCTGACGCTGACGCGGCTGATGATCGCGCACCGGCCGGACACGATCGCGGGCGCACAGCGCGTGGTGGTGCTGGAAGGCGGCGCGTTGCGCGAGGTGGCATGACCTGGCCCTTCTCCCCCTTTCGGTGGCCCCCGCCGGAACCCGCTCGCGGGGGAATGCTTCATCGGGCTCATCGCCCTAGAGTCGATTCATCCCAACCCCTGAACCTGAAAGGCTGATGATGTTTGAAGAGCTGACGACGCAGGAGATCGCGCTGGTGAGCGGCGGCGATCGCTGGGCGGGCACGCCGGAAGGCCGCATGCCGTGCCTGTACAGCGCGGCGATGAGCGTCCCCCTGCCGGGAGGCACGGGAGCGGCGGGCGCCGCAGGCGCTGTTGGCGCGGCGAGCGGTGCGCCGGGCTTGGCACCGTTGGCGGGCCCGTCCTTGCCGTCGAAGGTGGCGTTCATGAGCCGCTGATCGTGGTCTGGCGGCACGGACGTCTGCGAGAGGCTTGCAGACGTCCAAGAGAAAAGGGCCGGCGCGAGCATGTCGCGCCGGCCCTGCCGATGATCAACGACGACCCGGCGGCCACGGGCCGCAGGATCAAGAGGAGGTCACCGTGAGATCACGTGGCGATCACTTGTTTTCGATGGGCTTGCTGACGTCGCGTTCGAACCACTTGGTGGAGATCTTGGCGTAGGTGCCGTCGGCCTGGAGGTCGGCGAGGGCCTTGTCGATGGCGGCCTGGAACTTGGGGCTGCCCTTGCGGAACGGGATGGCGTTGGTGGCGGGTTTGCCGATGGCGGCGCCGGCCTTGACGGGCAGCTTGGTCTTCTCCTTGAGGTAGGGGATGAGCAGGCTGTCGTTGAGTGCGGCGTCGATGCGGCCGGTGGCGAGGTCCTGGAGGTACTCGGTGGCGCCGGGATAGGTGCGGACTTCGGCGCCGTCCCAGGACTTGGCGAGTTCAGCGAAGTTGGAGCCTTGGCCGACGCCGATCTTCTTGCCCTTGAGGTCCGCGGCGGTGTTGAGCGGGCGGGTTTCGTTGGCGCGGATGATCAGCTGCGGATACGAGGTGACGTAGGGCGCGCTGAAGTCGAAGGTCTTGCGGCGTTCGTCGGTGGCGGCGACCTGGTTGACGATGACGTCGTACTTGCCGGCCTGGAGGCCGGCGAGGATGCCGCTCCACTCGGTGGTGGTGAATTCGGGCTTGACGCCGAGCTTGGCGGCGAGGGCCTTGGCGATGTCGACGTCGAAGCCGTCGAGCTGGCCCTTGGCGTCCTTGAAGTTGAACGGCGGGTAGGTGCCCTCGACGGCGACGCGCAGCGTGCCGCGGGACTTCACGTCGTCGAGCAGGTCGGCGGCGTGGGCCGCGAGCGAAGCGCCAGCGAGCAGCGCGGCTGCGATCAGGGAAGTGCGGAGTGCTTTCATGGGGCCCCTCGTTGTTCGTAGGAAGGGCCGATGTTGCCACCAGTCGCCCCCGTCAACGGGCATATGGATATGCCGCGCAAGACATGAGGGACAGGGTTCAGAACGCGTGCCGCATCCCCAGCGCGAAGACGGTGGGTTTCTCCCCGGCGCCGACGCCCAGCGGATTGATGGCGAAGTCGTAGGCGGCGCGGGCCTGGTTGTCGATGCGCGAGACATAGGCGTAGAAGCCGGTGCGCTTGGACAGCGTGTAGTCCGCGCCCAGCGTCCACTGCCGCGAGCCGGTGTCGTCGCCGGCCGAGACGAAGCCGACGCGCGTGCCTGCGGGGCCCTTGCCCTCGCCCGCGTGGGTGAAGCTGGCGCGCAGGCTGGTCGCGCCGATCTGCCAGGTCGCGGCGACGAAGACGCTGTCGCGCGTCAAGGCGCCGATCGGCGTCTCGTAGCGCAGGCGCTCCACGGCGGTGGCGAGTCGCCCCGGCCCGAAGCGGTAGGCGGCGCCGAGCTTGGTGGCGGAGTCCGTGAGCTGCGGGCCCTGGTAGTCGCGGTGCTGCTCGTGGGCGAGCGCGAGGTTCCAGGGGCCTGCCTCCCAGGTGACGGAGGCGGACAGCAGCTGCGGCCGCGCGCCGTTCGGACCGACCTCGCCATCGTTGAAGGCGTAGGCGATGCGGCCCACGAGGCCGGCGAGCACGGAGTCGCCGCTCCACGCCGGGGTCCAGTACTGGACGATGTTCTGCTGCCGCCGGTCGAAGGACGCGGTGTTGCCGAGGTGGTTGGTGGTCGGCGCGGAGCCGTTGGCCATCAACGCCATGTAGCCGGCGGTCGTGGGATACCAGGGGTCGAGCGTGCTGGTCGCCAGCAGGTAGGGCGTGCCCCAGTGGCCGGCGAACAGCAGGCCGTAGGGTGTCTGCAGCCCGACGCGCGTATCGCGGTTGGCGAGGGACGGACCGACGCCGGTATCGAGGGCGAGCGAGCCCTCGATCTGGAACAACGCCTGGACGCCGTCCCCCAGGTCCTCGGCGCCGCGGAAGCCGATGACGGAGCGGTTGTTGGACTCGCGGTTGACGGCGCGGTCCCGCGGCGAATGGCTGGCATCGGCGTGCTCGAGCGAGACGTTGAGCCGGCCGTAGATCGTGACGGTGGATTGGGCGTGGGCGGCGGTCGCGATGAGCGCGAGGCTGCCCAGGGCCAAAGGAGGAAGGAAGCGGCAATGCATCGGAGCGAACGAGGTGGCGTCACCGCGATGTTGGCGCGAGCCGGCGGATTGCGGCTCTCTCCTTTGGGGTTGAAGGGCGTCGTTCGTGCGCAAGACCTGCCGCTGCCCCGGCGAGTCCTCCAGCGGCGCCCCAAAGGAAAACGGCCGCTTACGCGGCCGCCTCCTCGTTGCGTCTTGGGGCCCGACGTCCGTCCGGAGAGGGAACTGTCAGGTCATGGGATCCAAGCGTCTACAGCGAAATCATAACGCATGATCACTCTTACCAATCCTCATGCCGCAAGCCATTCGGGCCGGGCCCAGTCGTTCTCGCAAGCCCGGCTGAGCAGTTACCGCACGTTCCTCGGCGCAGTCGATGATGCCCAAGCGTTGGCACTCCACGAGTGGAACGACGAACTGAGTGTTTGCCTGTTCCGGCTCCTCCGAAAGATCGAGATTGTTCTCCGCAACCAGCTCCATAAAGCGCTCAGCGCTCGGTATGGCGCGTTGGGAGGACCTGGCAGCAAGGACTGGTACGCGCATGTGGCGCTCAGCACTTCCTCGATGGAGAAGATCCGGAAGATCACCCATCTCCACCAGGGCACCCAGCACCTGCCACGCGTGCCGCCGCCTTCTCCTGATGATGTTGTCTCCAAACTGACTTTCGGCTTCTGGCCGCATCTCTTGGACCTTGCACGGGATGCACAGCGTCGACCTGTCGATTGGGGATCGATGCTGCTCGACGTGCTGCCGGGGCACCGGCAGAGGCAGGCCAGCTACTGGGCAAAGCGCAAGCACCAGGACGCGCTGTTCGCACGCCTCGTCCTGTGCAACGATCTCCGCAATCGGATTGCTCATCACGAGCCGATCTGGAAGTTTGGGCCGTTGTTGAAAGAAGCTAGGTCTCGCCTTGGTAGTCCAGTGACGCATGAGGCACCTGCTCCGACCTCTGTGCCAGAGACATTGGCGCGCCTTCTCCTGATCTATGGTCGATTGACGGAGCTGCTCGGGTGGCTCTCGCCGGAAACGGCTGCGCATCACGCGGTCAGCGAGCTCGACCAGCGATGCAGGACCTTGATGCAGATCGAGGCCGTGTTGGCCCACCAACACGCGTTGCAGCCAGCCACGATCGACCTCGCCACCGTCTCCAACTTGCGGGTGCTGCGAAAGACGTTGCGACACGCCTCGCGTCGTCAGCAGCCGGCGTTGCTCAAGGATGGCCACCGCACGCTCGGCAACCTGACTTGCCAGTTGCTTCGGGAATGAAGCCAACGGCAAGGTCACTCATGCGGTGCTCGCTCAGCATGCGCGCGATCCGAACGGAGTCAGGCCGCTGTCGGCGCGGAGCCGGTGGAGCACGCTTCGTCGTTGGACGGATCACCCACCCGCTGGTCGCGCCTGCCTGCCGACATCCGCCAACACCACTCGAATCCCACGGCGAGCGCGAGCACCAGCGCGCCGAACAGGGTCCGCACGGCGGGCATGTCGTCCCTGGGAATGAACGTCGCGAGGGTGAACTGACTGCCTGAGAGCATGTTGATGGCGATGTTGAGCGTCACGTGCAGGACGGTGGTGCAGACGATGGATCGCGTGCGCATGAACACGATGGCGAAGAGCAGGCCGCCTGGGATGACGAATACGGCGCTCTCCGGCGGGTGAAAGGCGGCGAAGTGCAGCGCGCTGCCGACGACGCCGGCCCACTCGCTGCGGAAGAGGCGGGTCAGCAAGGGCTGGACGAGCGCGCGGTGGATCACCTCTTCGTCCAGCGCGGCAACGAAGATCGGAAGGACTGCGCCGAGCCAGAAGTACGGGCTGGTCGTGAACGGACTCAGGGGCGCGAAGAGTCCGTCGCTGAATGCATCCGGCACCGCGATGAATGCGGCCAGGAACGGCACGAACGCTGCCACGGCTGCCAGACCCAAGGTCGTCTTCAAACGAGGTAACAGGAGCTCGTGCAGCCTGGGCCCGAGCCCCAGCCACGCCAGTGCGATGACCGGGACGGCGCCTTGGGCCAGGAGAGCCAAGTGCGTCACCAACCGTGGCGTCATCCACTCGTTGCTCTCCAGCAGCGATCGCCACAGAGGATGGAGTAGCTTGCCGGTGACCTTGTAGAGCGCGTACGCCACAACGATCCACAGCACGCTCTTCGCCGCCGTCTTGGTCATCTGGATCAACCGAGGCGTACGTCGAACTCGGACCTCGACAAGGAATGCGAACAGCAGGAAGCCCAGGAGCACCAGGAGCTTGACGCCTTGCATCTGCCGCGGCGACAGGAAGCTCGCGACCATGAAGGTGCCGCCCTGCAGGATGCCCAACGAGAGCGCGATGACGATGTGAATCGCCGTCGTGCAGAGCACCGATTGCGTGCGGATGAAAACGATGCCCAGGAAGATGGCGGTGCAGAAGTTTTCTACCCGGTGTCCGGGCTGCTCCACCGCGAGCAGCACCACTGTGATGGCAAGCCCGACCCATCGGTTGCCAAACATGCGAGCGAGCGTCGACTGCAGGATCGCTCGATTCCAGATCTCCTGCTGGAGCGCTCCCAGCAGGAGCGCCACGATCGACATCGACCAGGTTTGGATGTGGGCGACGGGGTTGATCGGGCGGAATTCGGAGTGAATGGATTCGGGATTCACCGCGAATGTCGTCACGACAAACAGCACGAGCGTCGCGAGTATCAACGCGGCCGTGACTCTCGGCACGGGACGGAATAACCGACACCACGCCGGGCTGGCATTCCAATGCACGAATACCGCCAGCAGCGCGAATCCGGACAGCACCAGCTCGATATTGAGATAGAGGCGGAATTCGCCTCGATATCCGAAGTCGAGGAATGTCCAGAGGTGCGGTCCCTCGACGAACTCGGGCCAGTTTCTGAGGGCCAGCGCGAGGACGACCAGCGGGGTCCAGCGGGCGATGCGCAGGAGCTTCCGATAGAGGTACGGCAAGCGGGGCAGGCGCGCGAGAGGTCCAAGCATGGCTCTGATCGGAAGCGATTGGAGCCGCCGATGCTAGGCATGCAAATGGACCACCGATTGACGCAACTTTAGGCCGGTGTGTATGAGGAATATTCAATCACCCAGGGTGCGCGGTAGCGTTGAGGCCGTGGATGTTTCTCATGCACTCGCGCCGAGCGGATCTCGGAGAATTTGAAAGCGAAAATATGCAGGTCTTGACTGAGCAGGAGATTGACATGGTGTCCGGCGGCGACAGCTGGGCGGGTACGCCGGAAGGTCGTGCACCGGTTCCCACGCCGTCGCAGAGTTACGTCGATTGCGTCAATGAGCGATCCGACTGGCCCGGCGTGAGCGAAAGCTCCGCCATGATTTCCTGCGGCATGCAGAAGATCTGGGACCTGATCAACGAGATCTGACCAGCCGCGCTGATTCCTGAGCGATCCAATAACCAGAGGGGTGATTCACGCCCGCGTAGGTAACCACTCACAGGGCGCTTCGGCGCCCTTTTTTCTTTCCGCGGCCGCCGCTCAACGCTTCCTTCACCAAGTGTTCAACCATCGCGGGTAGCCTCGTCCGTCAAAGCCGGGCACACCGGCGACCAAGAAAGCGATCGTGGCCATGCAGCGCGTCGAGGGAGCGGGACCGGGAGTAGGACCGGGAGTAGGACTGGGAGAGGAGCTGGGAGTGAGCCGCCGGGCGATGGTGCTGGCGCCGCTGCTCGGACTGGCGGCGAATGCCGTGGCAGCGCCGGGGTCGCTGAACGCGTCGAGCGCGGCGAGCGCTGCCGGCGCCTCGAATGCGACGGCGGGCTCGACGGTCCCGCTCGCGCTGCCGGAGGGGATCAACTTCGCGAAGATCAAGCCGGTGCTGGAGCTCATCGGCCGCAACGCGGCGCTCGCGTGGGACTACCAGCTGGTGCCGGTGCCGCGCCTGCTGGCGATGGTGGAGAACGGCTGGACGCTGGGATTCGGGGCCGGGAGATCGTCGAGCCGGTCGTCGCGGCTGCTGTTCTCGGAGGAGGTGTTCATCAGCGGGCTGTGGCCGATCGCGCGCAGCGAGGTGGACCGCGACCTGCGCTCGGTGGAGGACCTCAAGGACCTGCGGGTGTGCATGGTGCGGGGGCTGGACTACGGCCGCGCGCTGGAGGAGGCGAAGGGTTCGCTCTACACGGCGGAGTACGTGTCCGGCGATTTCCGGACGCGGGTCCGGCAGCTGATGGCGGGTCGCTGCGACGTGCTGCTGGCCAATCACTTCAATGCGGATGTGCGGGCGCTGAGGCAGCGCATCGCGGACTCGGGCGGGAGCCTGGAGCGGTTGAAGGTCGGCCCGTCGCCGCTGGGCAACCTGGCGCAGCGATTCGTGACGGCGCGTGGGAGCAGCCTGGCGGCGCTGGTGCCGGTGCTGGATCAGGCGGTGCGGAGCAACAGGCGCGAGATCGGGCAGCTTCTGTCGACGGAGGAGTGAGCGCCGAGTGAGCATCGAGTGAGCGCTGCGGGAGCAGCCGAGCCTCGGCGGTGAGCCCTCGATTCGCTGACCCGAACGTCCGTCTGGTGCCGCGAAGCGACGCCGAGGCCAGACGGTCGCCGGCACGAACGCGTCACCGGAGCGTCATGGACGACACGGACATTCTTCGACAAGAAGGAAGCCGTCTGCCATGCCGAAAGAAGTCACGTCGAATCCGCTCACCTCGCTGGCGCTCCAGCAGTTGCCGGCGAGCACGAGCCAGCTGCCGCCGCCGTCGACCGGCAGTGCCTCGCGCCCGGCGTCCACCACCGGCAATTTCCAAGGCGGCGCGCTCTCGTCGCGCCGGGCCTCGAATGGCAGTCCGGGCAGCAGTTCGGGCAGCAGCTCCAGCAGCAGTTCCACCGGCTCGTTCGTGACGGCCAAGACTTCCGCCAGCGTTTCCGCATCGTCGTCGTCCTCCAGCTCGTCGAGCTCGTCGAGCGCTTCGACCTCGTCAACGCCGACGGCGCCCACGACGACCGCGGCCACCTCGGTGCCGCCGACTGCGCCGTCCTCCTCGCGCCTGGAAGCGGACAAGAAGCGCCGCGCCGCCACCACCGGCCTGATGCACGCCTTCAACGCGCGCCAGGTGAATGTCGGCACCAAGATCGTCGGCGCCGGCTTCAACCATGCGAAGGAGCGCGCCCGCATCACGGGACTCGGCGCGCCCCAGTCCGATCACGACGCCGACCCGGTGGCCAGCCTGGTCAAGGAGGGGCGTCGGCTCGTCGACCGCAGCAACACGCTGCTCAACGGCTCGCTCGAAAGTCTGCCCAGCATCAACGAGCGCCCGCAGCGCTCGGCGGGCATGCGCATGCTGATCGCCATCCCGGGCTTCCGCGGCTTCAAGCCGAAGCCGGCCATCGACCTGATCAAGCAGGATCCGGCCTACCGCGGCAGCGCGGCCGCGCCGAACCACCGCGGCCAGGCGCAGGTCGCCGATCCCCGGCAACGCCAGAGCGAGCTGCTCGAGCAGATGCAGTCGCTCTCCGACGCGCACCATCGCGCCGATCAGGACTTCGCGGAGAAGCGCGCGGCACTCGACCAGGCCAAGGCGACGCACCTCGACGACTCGCCGGTCGTGCAGGCGGCCCAGCGGGACCACGACAAGGCGTTGGCGACCTTGGAGAAGGCCACCGAGAAGCTCGACAACGCCGTCACGGTCAGCCATGTGCTGGAGACCCACCTGCAGGTGCTCGCGGTCGACCTGATCGACCAGAAGGTGAGCTTCGTGCACGCCGAGGTCCAGCAGCAGCAGGAGCGGCTGCGCGACATGAAGGGCAGCCTGGGCGAGGTGGTCAGCAACCTCAACCAGCAGCGCAGCCAGCTGGTCGGGGTGCATCAGGATGCGGTCGTCGCGCTGGCCGGGGCGGTCCATCAGCGCGGGCAGGCGCAGACGGCGCTCGCCGCCGCGACCGACGCCCTGCCCCAGCATCCCGACGAGAAGCAGCAGGCGGCGCTCGATCCGCTGCGCAAGGCGGTGTCCGACGCCGATCGCCACGTCGCCGCGCAGACCGCGCAGGTCGCCAAGACGCAGCACGCGATCGATGACCTCGCGCCCTACTTCGAGCAGCAGCTCCACCGGCTGGGCGAGCAGTCCCAGGCCGTCGAGGCCAGCCTCAAATCCCTGGAGGCGCCCGGCCAGCAGCTCAAGGCGCGCGCCGAGCAGGCCGCGACGCGCCTGGACGGCGCGCGGGAACTCGAAACCCGGCTCAGCCAGAGCGCCGTCAATGCCGTGGCGAACCTGGCGCCAGGTTTCAACAGCGCGGCGCTCGCCTCGAACGCGAGCGGCGGCGCGCTGCGCCACCAACTGAACGACATCGCACAAGCGCTGCCGCCGGAGGATCCGTCGGCGGAACGCGAGCTGCCGCGCGTCGCGGTGCTGGAGCTGCTCAGCCGCGGCCTGGCCGGCGCCTGCGACGGCGACGTCGGGCGTGCGCGCCAGTTGCTGACCGATCTGCGCAGCCGGCCGCTGGACCAGTGGATCGCGCCGCCGGCGGGCGCCACCGCCGCGGACGGCGCCGCGGTCCACCACGAGGCGCCCTCCGCGGACATGCAGCGCCTGCTGCGCGGCATGGCGCAAGTGCCGCGCGGCGGCGAGGTGCTGAACCTCGTCGCCAGCCAGGCCTCCACGCAGCCGGGCGACGAGAAGCCGGCCGCCCTCGGCCGCGGCCAGATGGAAGCGCAGCAGGCCTACTGGATGGCGCATCGGGCGCAGGCGCAGGAGACCGATCCGGCGGTCAAGACCTGGCTGGGCGACGCGATGAAGGTGGCGCAGCACGAGGTCCGCAATCCCAAGGGCGAGACGGTGTTCGACACCGCCGACCTCCCGCCCAAGCAGATGGCGGCCTACAACGCGGTGAAGAACGGGTTCCTGTCGAACGCTGCGGGTTCCGACTACGCCCTGACCGACCGCAACCTGCAGAAGGTCGGCGGCGACTGGGTGCGCAACGCGCAGGACGATCGCCATGCCTTGCTGCGGGTGCTGCCGAAGTCGATCAACCCGAGCAAGGGCAAGACGCCGTACGAAGCCAAGACGGTGACGCTGGCGCAGAAGCAGATGGAGGCGCAGGGCATGTCCACGACCAAGACGGTCGCGGAAGGCGCGCTGCAGGCGGCGGCGGCGGAGCTGAGCACCCGCGCGCGCCAGGGCGTGATGCGGGCGCGGCCGGGGCAGGCGGACAACGCCGACGCGCGCCGCTACGACGCCACGCTGGAGGCGATCGGCCAGCACCTGTCGGGCCACCATGCCGCGCCCACGCCGCTCAGCCGGATGGCCGGCACGTTGAAGATGAAGACGCCGGAGTTCCACCAGACCAAGCGGCTCTACGACGCGCAGCTGGGTCCGAAGGATGTGGCCGAGATCCGCGCGCGGGTGCAGAACATCCTGCAGCCGCCGGAGCCGCAGCAGCCGCCGGAGTCGCAACGGGCCGGGCCGAACAAGCTGAGCAAGCCGCATCGCAACCCGGTCCTGAATCCGACGGACCGGCCGCTGCCGCCCAGCATCGAGGCCCTGTTCCAGCGCACGCCGCTCCCGGTGACGGATCTGCTGAAGGCGCTGCATGCCGACATGGCGGCCGATCCGCAGGCGGCGCACCCGGCGCTGGCGGGGTTGCTGACGGCGCTGAACGACGACTTCGGCGGCGGAGCGGGCATCGATGCCAAGGTCGACAACGCCAAGCTCAAGCGGCTGGACAGCGCCGAGGACGTCAAGGCCTTCTTCACGCCGATGCTGCAGGACCTGCGGCTGCGCGACCAGGTGGCGATGAGCGGCGGCGGGGTCAAGGGGATCGGCATTCCTTTCGTGCCGTGGACGCCGATGCCGCCCATCCTGATGTCGGCGAGCGCGGACCTGCACTCGAAGAAGGACGAGGCCGCGATCCAGTTCAAGAGCCCGACCTTCGCGGCGGAGATCAAGGTCGAGGAGAGCACCGCGCGCACGCGCAACATCAAGGGCACGCTGGGGCTGGGGGTGGACCTGGGGGTGGCCAAGCTGACGGCGCCGTCGGTCTCGGCCAAGTACGAGTCGAGCAAGGGGCACGCGGTGTCGACGACGGTGCGCACCTTGCGGGACAAGGACGACCTGGGCGTGCGCAAGGAGCAGGACGCGATCGATCACAACCTGGCGGTGCTCGACACGCTGCTGCGGTGGGACAGCGACGACAAGCAGCCCAAGACCGCGGCGGGCCAGGTGGACGCGGCGCAGAAGTTCTCGGGGCCGCTGGAGGCGCTGCTCGCGCTGCATCCCAAGGCGCTGGTGGCGTCGGGCGAGCGCGACGTGAAGACCAGCCAGCTCGGGCTGGACCTGAGCGTGGCGGCGCGGCTGGGGTTCGGGGACGGGTATGCCTCGATGGGGGTGGCGTTCAACCCGGTCACGGTCAAGGCGGAGAAGACGCTGGAGCAGAGCACGGAGCGCACCGGCTACGCGCACCAGACGGTGCACGACCGGTCCGACCAGCGTCGTCAGCGGATGGCGATGACGGGGGGTGTCTCGGGCGCGTTGAGCTTCTTCAAGAAGCCGGTCGATGCGCAGGCGCACGAGGCGCACGACGACCGCAAGGGCAGCGTCCGGGTGGCGGGGGCGACCAACCTGCTGGACATCTCGCGCGAGATCGCCTCGAACTTCGAGAAGAACGGCGCCACGCGTTTCCCGATCGGGGACCGGGTGGGGGGCGCGGTCGATCGCAGCTACGGCAGTCCGAAGGATCTGCTGGCGGAGATCGACCAGCACCGCGAGGAGTTCCTGATGCGTTGCCTGGACACGCTGCCACGGGCGAAGGATGCGCCCATGGACACGCCGGAGCGGCGGCTGGTGGCGCACGACATGCTGCGGCAGTTCGAAGCCGACCTGCATGAGGCGAAGGACCATCCCAACCTGCAGTTCAACATCAAGTACGAGATGCAGCCGCGGATGAGCGGGCTGATCGATGCGCTGCGGGGGGTGGAGGCGCAGGCGATGCAGGCGGGGGACAAGGCGACGGCGCAGGAGGCGCGGGACGCGTCGCAGACCTTGCTGTCGTACCGGTCGTCGTGGGCGGTGAAGAACGCGGCGATCCGCAACAAGGGCAAGGACAGTTCGGAGACCGGTGTCGACTTCGTCGGCCGCTGGCAGCGCACGCACGGCGCGGAGACGAGCCGGGCGCTGGCGGCGTTTCCGGGGTGAGGGTCGCGGCGCTTGTCAGTGGGCAGGGAGTCTGCGTTTCAGCGCCTCGTTCGCGCGCTGGACGGACTTCGCCTGGGCTTCGTCGAAGGCCTGATCCTGAAGCGCGCTGCGGTCGAGCACGGCGTTGATGTGGTCGAGGTGCCGGTGGAACTGGTCCTCGAGCGCGACGTCGCGGAAGATCAGCGAGGGATCGTCGCCGCCTGAGAGGCGGAACGCCTTGGGGTGCTCGTCGAGGAACTTCAGGAGGTCGAGGAGGAGGATCTGGTGCTGGGCGCGGACGGCGGTGGCGGCGTGGAGGTAGTCGCGCATCCGCGAGGTGTATTCCTCCATGGTCCTGGTCTTGGCTTCCTGGCGGATCAGCGACGAGGCGATCAAGCCCTTGATCTCCTGCTCGGCGGAGTCGATGACGGTGGTGAAGCGTTGCCGGAAGGCGGCGTGCCAGGGCTCGGCGGCCTGCAGCGCGGCGCGGGCGCTGGCGCGGTTCTGCGGGTCGAGCAGGAACTCGGGGTCCAGCATCTCCTCGACGCCGAGGCTGCTCCACTGCGTTTCATAGTCGACCATGGCGCTGTCGATCGCGCGGCGGTAGGCGACCTGCGCCAGCAGCATCGATTCGAAGGCGCCGATGTTCGCGGCCTTGATCTCGGCGTCGGTGGGGAAGACGCCGCGCTGCATGGACTCGAAGAACGGCGCGGCCTTGACGATGGAGGCGTCCTCCTGATGCGCCAGGTACGCGACGTAGGGGTTGCAGGCGCTGAGGCCGAGGGCGCCCACGAGCGCGGCGGCGATGACGACCAGGCGCGGGCGCCGGGCGAAGACGGTGGTGAGCAAGAGCCCCTCCCTGGGGATGCGCGATGCGGCGCTGTTGTTGTGCGGGGGGATTCTCGCAAGGCTTGCGATACTCGCGGCACGTCTTCAGGGAGAGAGCCGAAATGGCCAGACAGAAGAAGGGATCCTCGGGAGAGGGTTTGTTGGGACGGCTCGCGGCGATGGGCGCGGCGGTGGTGTCGGCGTTTCGTCCGGGGGCGGGAAGGCAGCAGCGTGAGCGGAACGCTCATGGCGAGGAGGACGCCGCGATCAGTGGCAAGTCCTGGCACCAGTTCGAGGTCGAGCTCGGCGAGGCGTTCCGGCACAAGGGATTCACCGTAGTCGAGATCGGCGGCGGCGGCCCCGATGGGGGAGTGGACCTCGTGCTGCGCAAGCCTGCCAAGACCGGGAACGAGACCTTCCTCGTCCAGTGCAAGCACTGGAAGGCGCGCAAGGTGGGCGTGGGCGCGCCAAGGGAGCTCTACGACGTGATGGCGGCGCGCGGGGCTGCGGGTGGGTTCGTGGTGACGGCGGGAAGCTTCACGGAAGAGGCGTTGTCGTTCGCGGAGGGGAGGAGCATCCGGCTCATCGACGGGCCGAAGCTGACGGCGCTGCTGTCGGCCTCCCCTCCCCCTCAACCCGATCCGAAGCGCGCAGCAGCGGACGTCACGATGGTGGTCTGCCCGGCTTGCTCGCAGCCGATGGTGCTAAGGACGCTCAAGCGAGGGCCGACGGCCGGGCAGCAGGTCTATGCGTGTTCGACGTATCCCGTCTGCAAGGGGACGAGGGCGGTGTGAACGGCTCGCTTCGCGAGCGGGTCGAAGTCCCAATCACAGCGATGCGCTGTAGTTGAGCACGGCATCGGCCTCGTGGGACCAAGTGAGGAGCAGTGCTCCCCTTGACATCGCCAATCGCTACTGCCTCGTCATCCGGCGAAACCTGTCAAGTTCTTCGAGATCTTTAGCACTAGCGTCGAAAACGCTGATCGCGTGCGTCCCATACATAACTACAGGTTGAGCCTCCCGTCCTTGGAATCGCAGTGCTGACCGGTGGCATTCGTGGGCGCATTCAAAGACGCACACCTAAATCGCATTCTGAATCAGTTGGCGTAAGTCGGACGAAGGATTTAGATCCCCGTCGATTGTCACGGGCAAATCGATCTCAAACTTAACAGATCCCTCCGCAACGTGAATGCGCTGCAAAACGTCTTCAAATCGGAGCACCCTAATACCCGGATCGCACATGTCGTAGATTCTAAGGAAGGTTCTCGAAAGCCGACCTGCGTAGGCATCCCAATCTTTCATCTCCTCGTGAATATATCCCTGCCCACTCTCGGATCCGTATTTTGATACACGAAGCAGGAACTCATCCTTTAACGAGCCACTCGCGCCTAAAGACTTCAAACGCTCCACTATATTGGCAACAATCTGCGGCAAAGAGCGGCCGCCACCCAACTCCGACGCGTGCAGCCCCACACTGATCAAATAAAGCCTTTCAAGCGGCTTACCCAATTCATCCTTTCGCACGTCCACCTGTGAAATACCACTAACCGCGTGCCTGGAAGAACTACCTCCCGTTGATTTGACCTCAAAGCAAGCATTGGGATAAACGAAGTCGCGATTAGACTGAGTCCAGCCCTGCCAACCTTCAAGAATCCTTGCGGCCATCGCTTCAGTTGAAGCAAGCTGGAATCCGCTCTCAAGCAAAAGAAGTTCGGCATAGAGACCCTGAATCGTCTGCTCATCTAGAGCGGACCTTCTCAAAAACAACTCAAAGATTGGCTCGCATTTTTTGAAAGCGTGCTGCGGAGAATTAAGTACGCCGCTTCTAAACAACTCTTCGACCAAAAATGCAGCAGACGCGAGGAAGTGCTCATCGGACGGCAACACGATTCGATTCGCAACAAATGCCGCTCCATTTTGTCCCGTCCAAGTATCACTTCGAAGGTGTCTTCGGACGAGTGCACTCGCTGCATTGAGTGGCTCACCTACAATAAAAATCTCAACTCTGCCCGTTGACTGCCGTGCAATACCGATGCTTGATTTGGGGTCGAACCAATGAACGTTTCTATTCAACTCGTCCGTGCTTTGAACGAGCTTTATAGTCGCCGCTAACAAATCTTCAAATTTCGGATTGGTCAATTGAGTGCCCTCAATGCAGCGATGTGATCAGGCCCCCCCAACGGAATGGCGAGGCCCGCCGTAACAATGTCATTCGGTTCCCCAGACGGTGGGGCAACAACGTGAAAAAGCAGAAGACCACCGTCACCTCTCGGCCGCCAGAGTGGCTCACCATCAACTCGCTTAGGCGGTGACCTCTTGGTAACGTGATAGTCAAAGAGTTGATCACCCAAATAGCTGTCTATCGCTGATCCAGGATTGCGGCTCCCCCAAGTCGAAATAAACCTTCCTTTTGCAACGGATCGATCCATGCGCTGAACGCCACGCGCCTTCAAATCTGGGTGCTGAGCATCACCGGATGATCCATACCGAACGCCGATTGTAAATTTCGGCGCTGTAGCCCGGTAACTTGCGAGGTCTATCATTGACCACGGGACATCGCGCTGATCGGTGGGAGAGATTCCCCGTGCGCGTCTCGTTAAAAGGGCATCCCAAAGCCGAAGATATGCCGCAATAGAGAACGGACAGGCGTTTGGCGGAACCAGATCAATGCTCGAACCGGTAGATGTGGACCTGAAAAGTGGACGTTTGCCAACGTCAATTTCGTGCTGATATTCGAGTGACCGCCAGCGTCGATGCGACACTCCGTTCGCAGTCGGCTTATGATTGTCGTAACGAAACTCCTCGAGCAGTTCGGCGACTTCCAGCAACGACAGCGTTCGCGTCATATACAGGCCACGTTCAGTCCCTGCAACTGAAAGATTCAGCCACTTCTCTTTAGCTAGAAGCCGAACCAGTAGTAGCTCATTGTCTGGAGATTTAGTTCCAGTTTCCGCAACTCGCAGAAAGACCTCAGCTCCGGGGCTCAGCGGCAGTGCGTGCAAGTTTGCGATTTTCCCAGTAGCCTGAAAATCGACTCCTTGGAGAACCGTCGGTCTTGGAGCCGATAAGGCGGGATCGTTCATATAACCGAGAATCTCTCTCCGCAGAGCCTCATCAGCCTCGTGATATCCGGAGAAAAGGTCATACTGTTCGCGATATAAGAATACACGACAGAGATTCAGATAGCCCCCACGGTAGCCAAACCAGCGCTGCATTTGCATCTGCGAATCAGCAACCGGACTACGCGAAGATCGAAGAAACAGTGTCGTTGTCAGACCCTCGAGCGTAAGCCCCCGAGCCATGACATTTCCGGACACAAATATCGAATAAATGTTTGCAGGCTTCTGGGCAGAACCGTCTTCAGCCTCAAAAGGCACAAACACCGGGCTATCGTCGGACCTTGGATCGCTATTAATTACCGCAACTCGGGTCGATGGAAAAACTTCCGATCGAAGTAATTCCCTGATCTCCGGCCAATCATCATCTTCAGGCGCAGGAAGATTATGGCCGCCATCGCGGTCCATCAAAAATGCCTTTGAATCTCTAAATCGACGAAGCCACTCCTTCCAAAGTGACTCTTCTTCCTCAAGCCGCAGGCTCAACCGATCTGCACGTATCTTGAAATCGTCGGATTCAGCGGGCTCGCCATCTCCATTCGTCCATCTGCTGACAAGTTCTGCCATCTCAAAATGCGTAAGAACTTGCGCTCCGGGATGAATCAGCATCGAATGAGGGGCTGGTAGCTTCGCCCTCAGTTCCTGCAACGAAGGTTCCTTCAACGATGCAATGTCAGAAAAGCGCCGCCCGGATTGAAACAGACGAATCGCGCCGGCAACGAAGTATGCGCGTAGTGCATTCCCCAACTGCTGCTCACACACCCGCTCTTCGCGAGCAAAAAAACTCTCGTCACTCTCTTCAAGTTTCTTCTCAGTTTTTTCCAGCAACTCGCAGAACGGCGTATTTTCACCATTCCTGCTATAGAAAATATCTCCACCCGTATACTGCGATTCCAGCCCAGTCAACTCCAAATAAGTTGGATTTCTGGGGGATAGCTCACCTTGCGCACCCGGAACTCTGAGGGCGCATATAAAATCGTTCGGGGAGAGTGGATTGTGGTCTGCTTGAAGAATATTGCTTTGCGGCGTCGCAGTATAAGCAATGTAGGTGCAGAAGATTTTACAATTAAAAGTTTCAACCCCAGGATCCTGATCGCTCCACAATCTCGCAATTCTGCGGGGAATTTGCTTCCTCAGCGCTGACTCAATCGGTTCACCTGCCTCGGTGTCGCTATCTAATATGGATCCGTCATCCGCTTCATCGTCAATGACGACTATATGGACTGGACGATCTCTTCCGAGCGCAGCCTCCTCCGCAATTGGCTTCATGAAGCGAGAAAACTTCTCCAAGTGATCAGGCTGCTTCATCACTACAGCGATCAACGGTCGATCGTTTAACAACGATCGCTTAACCAGATTCGGAGTCTCGAAATAAATAGACTCAAGACTCTCTGCCAGATCGATCAAGTGCGGCGCTGGCAGCAGAGTTCTTCTGCGCCTGCAGAGTCGATCGGTGCCCGGAGTCCAACCGTCAAGTTGAGTGGCTAACCGACGGAATGTTTGCTTCCAAAGGGCCGTCCGCGTACCACCAAGTACGACCACGATGTCCGCTTTTGCGTCGAGAGCCTTAGCCGCCACTGCGAGCAAAGATGCAGTCTTTCCAGACTGCACTGCACCCATTACTAAACCCTTACGCAAGCGCCCTGGAGGCCATTGAGAGAAGTCTCCGTCAGCTCCGCCCACGCCAAAGATGCCGTTATCAAGAATATATTGAGAATCTGCATCCAGCACCGCCAGCGATGTTGATGACAACCCCGAGAGCCCGGCTGCGTACCTCCCCCACCAGCCCGTGCCAGTCGAAGACCCGTCGATCGATGCCCTTGACGCGTTTGGCGTCAACATTATGGTTTCGATTTGCAAACCAAGCTCCTTCAGTCGACCGGATTCTTGGCTGCGGCAACGAGAGTAGGTACGCAACTCTGCGCATAGCGCGCTATCAAAGCGCTCTCAATATCGGGCAACGGAACTCCTGCCGCTTCCACTATCCCGAGGGCGGCTTTTCCGATAAACGCCCACTGCGTTTTATTCTGAGCTTTTCTTGGCCGGGGACATTTTTTGGTGAAATCGTAGATTTCTTCGTTGCGCGTGTCTAAGAGGCTTTCCACGTCATCGACTACTTGTGCCAACAGGAATACAGCGACCAGGCTTGCCACCAATTGCAGTTCAAGCCATTTCTCACCATTATTGTTGTCTTTAAATGCCTCGTTCCAGCAGCTTGCCGATGAATGCGCAGTTAGCGCCTTACTCAAGTCGAGAACCAGGAGGTCCAATGTCTTCTTCTTTGCCAACAGATGATTGTCTACATCCCGGATCTTGGCAAACAGTCCGTCGATTTGCTTTGCGGTGGAACGGACAGTCAACTCCCCATTTTTTTCCGCAGGCTCAAAAAGCAAAGACAAGAACCAGCTAAGAACTTTGGTTCTTTTATATCTCGAAGTGCCAAATCGATACCCATCGAGCGTTTTGGATACGCCTGGCAACCGAGCTCTGGATTCCTGATCGAGGAAATCCGCAAGTTTGAGATCACGATTATCTCCCGCGGCCACTAGAAGAAGTCGAACCAGATCCACCTCGTGGAACAGTGCATTTCTAATCTCTTCAGCATTTAGATGCTTGCCCTGCTTGTTGTAGAGATTGAAAACTTCCTGAATCTGTCGTGGAGTCGCCTCGATGTATTCGATAATTGGAACTAGGTACTGACTTGTCTGCTCGAAGATCTCTTGCACTGACTCAGAATTCGCTCCTACCGCCACACGCTCATCGTGAATTTCACAGTAATATCTACCCCACATTGATTCATCAAGTGCGCGGGCTTGCGAACGTATAGGGAACGGAAAATAATACTGAGACTCCAACTTTTCGGTAAGAGACACCCCGACGACACGCTTCCAAACTGTTCGAAATTTTCGATAATCGTTCCGGAACAGCGTGAGTAGGCCATGGCCAGGATATTTTTTATCCATTTCAGTCACATGACGAATGGCTTCTGGATGTTGCCCCGTGAATCTCAATATCGAAGTTAGGCGCTGTTTTCCATCCACCACTTCATACCCTGCCGCCTCTTTCTTCCCTTTAGGCTTTGGCGTCAGAAGAATGATCGAAGGCAACGGAATACCACGAAGAACCGATTCAATCAGTTTTTGTGCATCACTGGTGGGCCATACATCGCCACGCTGGTAGGAAGGAGTCAGATTCAACTGATTCTTCTTCGCATAGTATGAGAACTGATTTAGTGGCCATGTCTTACTATTCGCTTGAATTTGTCCCCCGACCTCGTCTACATCGAGCGCAGCCTCTTCCCAAGCCGCTTCCCAATCTTTCGTTGCCTTTTGTAAGGGGTTAATTTCGTGCGACTCTGTGAAGACTTGCTGCAGCCGCTGAGCGATATCAAGCCGGGCGCCAAAAACTTCGGCACCCTTTAGAGTGGGGGTCGGGAAACCAAACTCCTCGCTGATCAATGAGTCGAGATCACCCAGTTGGGAAAATACTTCCGCAGCGCAGGCCTTGCAACCTTGCTCTTTAGGGTCGCCAAGTTTGAGGGTTCCATTGAGGCCAAGCCATGCTTGCACATGCAATACCTTCAATACCCATGCGCCAGACGAAAAATCAACTTCATCCGGCTCAAACGAACCCAAGAAGGATCCATATCCGTGCGGCACGACCTCAGATTGCGAAAGCTCAGAAAGCTGCTGTGCTACTTTCAGTCGCGCCCGGTCAAGTTCCTCTTGATATTCTTCGGCGGCAACTTCATTGAGGATATCGTTCTTCATTTTTCCACTCCCCTTTTAATTGATTATTGAAAATTAGTTCTTCTCAGACCCACTCACAACACAAGGTTCTCTTGCGCTCGTCTTGTTTTTCCTATGGATCGCGCACCCGCGGCGCCGCCTAAGAGGCGCTCCGCGATTAGCTTAACGATACCAACATGCACGCCATTTCCGAGCGCTTTGAATGAGCGAGCCCTGGAAACCGAAAGTAGATGATCGTCTGGAAATCCCTGAAGCCTAAGCCCCTCTACTTTTGTAAGAAATCGACGCTCTGGGCCTAGTATCGGGATCTGGGTGGTAGTCATGGCAACTAATGCAGGAATGCTGCTGTAGCGCTTTACGCGCAGGCCAGATGGACGAAACTGGAGTACGTATTTCCAGATATCCCGCTCCCCATCCTTCACATTCCATTCTAATTTTCGAAGCGACGGTGGCATCTCAGAGATCTCGCCTAGCCACCCCGATGGTGCGAGCCCTTCAATACGTCGCCACCAGCTTCTATTTTTTTCTATATAGTTAATCTTCCACTGCCTAAACTGATCAACTGGCTCGCGCGCATAGTTTGGCAGCATTTCCAGGAGTGCTTCGCGGCTGTCGTTTTTTCCAGCCCTTCCCAAAGCACGCTTCAATTGGTGAAGTGGAGCGGAGAATGGGGTATTAGATTCGAAGGGATATGGGAACCGGAACTCATCCGACCAAATGGGTGCTGCCGGAAACGGAATCCTTGACGGTATGCGCTGCACTAGTTTGTTCCACGCTTCAATGCAGGCCACTTGCTGAAGCGTCAAGCTGACCTCTGCTCGTTCTGCCTTTGCTATTTCCGACTGACGCTGAACTACAGAGGCCACCGTCGTGTCGGCATCTTTCTGTCTCGGCGGAAATGGCATATCGGGCAAGCCCTTTAAGGACGCCACGATAAAGAATCGCTCGCGATGGTGTGGAAATCCGAAGTGGTGGGGAGAGAGCAAGCCTTGGCCCAATTGGATTTCAGTTTCCGGAAGCGCCAAGCGCTTGGCATCCGCGCCAAGCCCGCTGTCTCGCCAGTCTGTCGAACTTGGCGGTGTGGAATGTTCGGTGCCGGCCACCTCATACCCGAGCGCTTCCAAACGGCGTTTGACGATCTGCCAAGTCCGCCCAAGATCGTGACGCCCGAAGTTCCCGACGTTCTCGAGGAGCACGTAGGTTGGCCTGTGTTTTTCTAAGATTTCTAGAATCTCATGAAACAACGTCCCGCGAGTTTCATCCTGTGTGCCGAGCTGTGCACCTGATTTGGAGAATGGTTGGCACGGAAACCCTCCACAAAGGACATCGTGCCGTGGCACGTGCTGCTTGGCTTGTCGAATATCCCCAAAAACCTTCCCGGTCATGGATGGGAAATTTTTTAGGTACAGCTCACGCAATTCCTCATCCAATTCAGAGGCCATCACGCATTCATGACCAAGCGCAGCAAGCGCTCTATGGAATCCTCCCATTCCAGCGAATAGATCGATGAATCTTAGAGATTTTGTCGCGAACGATTTCGCCTGCATGAAACTTCTATCTAATTAGTTTTTTGACCCTGGGGCAGCTGCACCCAGCTGCTTAGCTTTCCCAAGCTTAGGAAGAGCCTCTATTGGCTAGCCAGCGAGCTTACCCTGCCCGCCGTTGCACCGTGGCAGCATCAATCGCCAGAGCGGGCGCGTCGCCGCAGTTCGCACAACCGCCGGCAGTACGGACTCGTTTGCAACGCTCATCGACTCTGATCGAGACGGCGAGACTGCAGAGTCGATCGATCTTCCTAGAGTCAATTGGCTAACTCAGGCCAGAACATGACTCAAAGTTGCTAGGCTAGCGCAATGTCAGCCGCGGCGCCCCACATGCAACTTTCAGCAGAACATTTGGCAGCCCTTGCCTGGTTCCGAGCACATGCGTCCGAGACCATCGGTTGGCCCCAACCGCTGGAAGGACTCTTCCTTGCGAACAGGGCCAAAGGGATCCACAAGCCTGCTGGATGGAGGTACGCCTTGAGCATTCGCTTAGCACTTGATGGCCCCTACCCCGATGCACATCGAGGCGAGGGCGGCGATGCTTGGTCGATCGAGTACAGCCAAGAGGGCGCGGATTCGAATTACTTCACCAACAGAGCCTTGCTCGCCTGCATGGCAGACGCTGTGCCAATCGGCGTCCTCAAGCAGGTGAGAGACTCACCTCGCTCTGAATACCGTGTACTCGGTCTGGGTTACGTGACGAGCTTTGATGGCCAGAGCTTTCAGATCAGCTCGGCGCCGCCCGGCGACGTGGATGGCGAAATTCGAACTGTCTTCGTCGAATTTGATGCATTTGATCAAAGTGATCGGAGACGGCAACGTCAAGGAATGATCGCGGATCGCATTGGGCAACCAGATTTTCGCGATCGGTTGGTTCGCGCCTATTCGGGAAGGTGTGCAATTTCCGAGTGCAACGTTTCGGCAGCCCTTGAGGCAGCACACATATTGTGTTATCGCGGAACGCACACGAACCACGTGCAGAATGGGCTACTTCTGCGCGCAGACATTCATTCGCTATTTGACGTCGGATTGATCTCGATAGATCCCGACTACACGATTAGCGTTGACGCGACTCTGGTGAATTCCGAATATTTCCAGTACAACGGAAAACGGATTCGAATGCCGATCGACGAAAGATTCCGACCCCACCCAGAAGCATTGAGGCGTCGCCAGCGCGACATGGAAATTTCGACATGACGCGATGAATTGGTAGGCCGTACAGGACTTGAACCTGTGACCAAAGGATTATGAGTCCTCTGCTCTAACCAACTGAGCTAACGGCCCCCGGGGGTAATCGCATATACGAACCCTGGCGGGTTCGTTGGTTCCGGCGTTGCACCGGAGGGGCGGATTGTAAGCACGGTTGCGGCCTTCGCTTAGGCACGCCTACCTGTTCGTCGCTAGGTCTACCTACTTCTGCGACAACGCGTTGCTCACCATCCTCGACGTGATGTCGACGATCTCGATCATGCGGTCGTAGGCCATCCGGGTCGGTCCGATGACGCCCAGCGTCCCGACCACCTCCCCGTCCACCTCGTACGGCGCGGACACGATGGAGAGCTCCTCCACCGGCACCACATGGCTCTCCCCGCCGATGTAGATGCGCACGCCCTCCGCCCGCTCCGACACATCCAGCAGCCGCATCAGCTGCGTCTTCTGCTCGAACATGTCGAACATCCGCCTCAGGCTCCCCAGGTCGTGGCTGAAGTCCTGCACCGTCAGCAGGTTCCTCTCCCCGGAGATGATCATCGGCTCGTGCTCCGTCACCCCCTGCTGCCCGACGTCCACCGCCGCGCTCATCAGCTTGGCGATCTCCCCGCGCAGCTGATCCACCTCCGACCTCAACCGGTCCCGCACCACATCCAGGCTCAGCCCCGAGTAGTGCGCGTTCAGCCGGTTGCTCGCCTCCACCAGATCCGCCTGGGTCAGGTCTTGCGCCGTGAACACCAGCCGGTTCTGCACATCCCCGTCCGGCGACACCATGATCACCAGCACCCGCCGGTCCCCCAGCTTCAGGAACTCGATGTGGTGGAACACCGCCGTCTTCCGCGGCGACGTCACCACCCCCACAAAACTCGACAGGCTGCTCAGCAGATGCGCTGCGCTCGCGATCACCTTCTGCGGTTGGTCCGGCAACAACTGGCTCTCGAACGAGCCCGAACCCTCCCGGGCCAGCCCCGCACCCTCCCGGGACATCCCCGGCTTGGCCGTCAGCAAGGTGTCCACGAACAGCCGGTACCCCCGCGCCGTCGGAATCCGCCCCGCGCTGGTGTGCGGACTGGCGATCAGCCCCAGCTCCTCCAGGTCCGCCATCACGTTGCGGATCGTCGCCGGACTCAGCTCCAGCCCCGACGCCTTCGACAAGGTGCGCGAGCCCACCGGCTGGCCGTCGGCGATGTACCGCTCCACCAGAGCCTTCAGCAGTGTCTTCGCGCGATCGTCGAGCATGTTTTTCATTCTAAAGAACCCGGCGGCGCTACCCCCTCCGCACCCCGGTCCCAGCACATCGCTGTGGTGTAATTCCCGCCATGTCCAAGCGCTTCCGCCACGTGGCCATCGTCGGAAAACCCCAGTCCCGGGGCATCCGACCCATCCTGGAAGAGATTGCCGATTTTGTCGCCTCCCAGGGATTGGATGTTTCCCTTGAACAGGAAACCGCCGACAGCACCGGCATCACCGCCCTCCCCGGCCTCTCCCACGCCGAACTCGGCGCCCAGTGCGACCTCGCCATCGTCGTCGGCGGCGACGGCACCATGCTCGGCTTCGCTCGCCAGGTCGCCCGCTACAACCTCCCCCTCGTCGGCATCAACCAGGGACGCCTCGGCTTCATCACCGACATCTCCGCCGACCAGTTCAAGGAATCCCTCGCCCCCATCCTCGCCGGCGACTTCGAGATCGAGCACCGCTCCCTCCTCGAAGGCGCCGTGATCCGCGACGGCGAACAGATCTTCTCCGGCGTGGCGCTGAACGACGTCGTCGTCTCCCGCGGCGCCACCGCCGCCATGGTCGAGCTGCGCGTCGACGTCGGCGACGAGTTCGTCGCCAACATGCGCGCCGACGGCGTCATCGTCGGCACCCCCACCGGCTCCACCGCCTACGCCCTGTCCGCCGGCGGACCCATCCTCCACCCCGGCATCGCCGGCTGGGTCCTCCTGCCCATCGCCTCCCACGCCCTCTCCAACCGCCCCATCGTGCTGCCCGACAACGGCGAGGTCCGCCTCACCATCGTCGCCGGCCGCGACGCGTCGGTGAACTTCGACATGCAATCCCTCGCCTCCCTGCTCCACGGCGACTGCATCACCGTGCGCCGCTCCCAGCACCGCGCCCCCTTCCTCCACCCCAGCGGCTGGTCCTACTACGCCACCCTGCGCCGCAAGCTCCGCTGGAACGAGGGCAACACCTGATGCTGCGCCGCCTCGAACTCAAGGACTTCGTCATCGTCCCGGCGCTCGAACTCGACTTCGCCGCCGGGTTCTCCGCCCTCACCGGTGAAACCGGCGCCGGCAAGTCCATCCTCATCGACGCCCTCCAGCTCGCCCTCGGCTCCCGCGGCGACGCCGCCGTCGTCCGCGAAGGCGCCTCCCGCGCCGAAATCTCCGCCGAATTCGACCGCCCCGCCCTCCTCGCCCCCTGGCTCGAGGAAGCCGGCTTCGACACCGGCGTGAACGGCTCCGAAGAGTCGCTCCTGCTGCGCCGCGTCATCGACGCCCAAGGCAAGAGCCGCGCTTGGATCAACGGCGGCACCGCCACCGTCGCCCAGCTGCGCGAGCTGGCCGAACACCTGCTCGACATCCACGGCCAGCACGCCTGGCAAGGCCTGACCCGCCCGGTCAGCGTGCGCGCGCTGCTCGACGACTTCGCCCAGATCGACGGCAAACCCATGGCCGCCGCCTTCTCCGACTGGCGTCAGGCCACCGAGGCGCTCGCCGCCGCGCAATCGAAGCAGGCCGACCTCGCCCGCGAGCATGAGCGCCTGAGCTGGCAGATCGGCGAGCTCGGCCGACTCGCGCCCGGCGCCGATGAGTGGGACGAACTGAACGCCGAGCACCAGCGCCTGTCGCACGCACAGTCGCTGATGGACGCCGCCCGCGGCGCGCTCGAACGCATCGCCGAGGCCGAGATCAACGCCGAGTCGCTCACCGATGAAGCGCTGTCCGCGCTCCAGGACGTGCTCCGCTACGACGCCGGCCTGCAGGACACCGTCACCGCGCTGCTCGGCGCGCAGGCGCAACTGCAGGACGCCGCACACAGCCTCAGCTCCTACCTCAACGCCGCCGACCTCGACCCCGACCGGCTGCAGCAGCTCGACGAACGCGTGTCCGCCTGGGTCACGCTCGCGCGCCGCTACCGCCGTCAGCCGGCCGAGATGGCCGCGCTGCTCGTCGAATGGAAGGCGGAGCTCGCGCAGCTCGACGCCGCCACCGACCTCGACGCGCTGCAGGCCAAGCAGGCCGCCGCGCTGAAGCGCTACCAGAAGGAAGCCAAGACCGTCAGCGCCGCGCGCGCCAAGGCCGCGCCGACGCTGTCCGACGCCGTCTCGCAGGCGATGCAGCAGCTGGGCATGTCCGGCGGCCGCTTCGAAGTCGCGCTGCTGCCGCAGGACGAGCCGCAGAGCTTCGGCCTGGAGTCCGCCGAGTTCCTCGTCGCCGGCCACGCGGGCTCCACGCCGCGGCCGCTGGCCAAGGTGGCGTCCGGCGGCGAGCTCTCGCGCATCGCGCTCGCCATCGCCGTCACCACCAGCCAGCAGAACAGCGGCGCCGGCACCCTGATCTTCGACGAGATCGACGCCGGCGTCGGCGGCGCCGTCGCGGAAACCGTCGGCCGGCTGATGAAGCAGCTCGGCCAGCGCGCGCAGGTCCTCGCCGTCACCCACCTGCCGCAGGTCGCCGCCTGCGCGGATCACCACTTCCTCGTCGCCAAGGCGCTCAAGGACGGCAAGACCAACTCCGACGTCCGCCCCATCGCCGGCGAGGCCCGCACCGCCGAGATCGCCCGCATGCTGGGCGGCGAACGGCTGTCGTCCACCTCCCTCGCCCATGCGCAGGAAATGCTGGAGCTGTCCGCCAAGGGCGCACCGGTCGCGCCGTCGTCCAAGGCCTCATCCAGCGCTTCCTCCAGCGCCTCCTCCAACACAGCGTCCAACAGAAAGGTGAAGCCGTGAGCGCTCCCCACACCGCTCCGGTTCCCCCGACCCAGGCCACGCCCACCCTCACCTCCCCGCGCGGCGAGGTCGTCATCGTCACCGGCATGTCCGGCGGCGGCAAATCGATCGCGATGCATGCGCTCGAGGACGCGGGCTTCTTCTGCGTCGACAACCTGCCGCCCGAGCTGCTGCCGCAGTTCCTCGACCTCGAACGCCAGCGCGGCTGGCGCCGTGTCGCGATCGCGGTGGACGTGCGCAGCGCCGGCTCGCTGCCGCAGCTGCTGCTGCACATCAAGGAAATGCGCCAGGAAGGCGTGACCCTGCGCGCCATCTTCCTGGACGCCGACGACGACACGCTGCTGCGCCGCTTCTCCGAGACCCGCCGCCCGCATCCGCTGCGCGTGGGCAACAACGAGGCGGACACGCACCGCGCGCTGCAGGAAGCGATCGCGCTCGAACGCGAGCTGCTCACCCCGCTGCGCATGGAGTCCACCGTCATCGACAGCAGCCAGCTGCGCCCCGCGCAGCTGCGCCACTGGCTGCGCGACCTGGTGCACGTCAGCGGCTCCTCGCTGACGCTGGTGTTCGAGTCCTTCGCGTTCAAGCACGGCGTGCCCAGCGACGCGGACTTCGTCTTCGACGTCCGCGTGCTGCCCAATCCGTATTACGACCGCGAACTGCGTCCGCTCACCGGCCGCGACGAGCCGGTCGCGGCCTACCTCGAAGGCCAGCCCGAAGTGCGGCTGATGCTCAGCCAGATCGGCGCCTTCATCGCGCAGTGGCTGCCGAACTTCGCGCAGGACCAGCGCAGCTACCTCACCGTCGCCATCGGCTGCACCGGCGGGCAGCACCGCTCGGTCTACCTCGTCGAGACGCTGGCCAAGCAGTTCGCCTTCCACGGCCAGGTGCTCAAGCGGCATCGGGAACTGGACGCGCGCTGAGCGACCGCCGGCCGTCCGGCGCACGCGTCGTCGCTTCCGAGCCGCCTGCGCCGGACCACCGGATTTCAAGAGCACGCCAGGACGCAAGGGAACACGGAGCGGTTCTCCCCTTGACGTGATGGCCCATGCATTCCCTCTCCCAGTTCTTCTCCGCGGCCTTCCCGGCCGCCTCTTCCGGCGCCTACAACATCCCGGCAGGCTCGGCTCACCACCGCGCGGCGTCTGAACAGCAACAGCGTGTCCAGTCCGAACGCGACGCAGTACTCTCCACGCTCGACGAGGTCAGCCGTCACCTCGGCAGCTCCGCGACGCCCGCCGCCTGCAGGCTGCGGCACGACGTCGACCAGGCGCTGAGGAGTGCCGACTTGAGCGAGTGCTCCGGCGCGCCCGCGCACCTTCCCTCGCTGGCACAGGCGCAGGAATGGCTGCTGGAGGCGCGCTTCGACGAGCGGGTCAATCCGGGCGCGCTCACCCGGTTGCGAGGCGCCCTGGCCGCGACGCATAGGCAATGGCAGGAGTTCGAACTGCCCCAGGAAGGACCGTTGTCAAGATCACTGCACCAACTGCGGCAAGAGGTTGACGCCGCCAGCACCCGGTCAAAGGGACAGATCGACGCGAAGCGATTGCACCAGTTCGATCAGCGGCTGGAGGCGCTCAAGGTGCAGGCCTTGGATTTCGTCGCGGACCGGGGGGCGATGATCAACGCCCGTCTGCGCTCGCAGCAGCTGGCCAACGCCACGCTGCCCCCGGGCTGCCCGTACATGCCGCCGCTACCGCGCAAGGAACTGCGCGATGAATAGTGCATGGTCGACGCGTGGCCTGTCGCCTTGCGACAGCGCTGAGGAGGTCCGCCTGGGCGGCTCGACGGTCAGCTCTGCTCGACCGCCTGGTGCTCGATCTCCTGCACCTGGTTGAACAGCAGGATGCCCAGCACCACCGACGTCAGCGGCATCAGCACCAGCATCAGGATCAGCCACAGCGTGGGGCTGCGCCCCGCGCGCTTGGCCGCGATGGTCATGTAGGCGAAATGCGCGCACAGCCCGGCGGCCAGGCCGATCGCGAACATCGTCAGCTTGGCCGGCTCGCCCTCGCCGGGCACCTGGGTCTCGCTGATCAGGAACCACAGGCACACCCCGCTGACCAGCAGCGCGATGAAGGCCGATTCCAGTGCGCTCTTGATGGCCGCGGCGCGGCCCGGCTTGACGTCGTTCGACATGGTGTCCCTGCAGGCGGTGGAGGCGCACGCGGAGCCGTCCCGCGGTCCCCGTCCGTGCCAACGCGCGAAGCATAACGGAGCGGCGCCGCGCGGCAACGCGCGCAACCCCTGAACCGCGAGGTGTCGACGAGGACTGAAGGCATCCCTGTCCAACCGCCTGCCTGAATGCCGTCCCAGTCATCGTTCACCTCCGCCTTCACCGCCTTGTTCGGGCGCTGCATCGCTGCCGACGATCATTCCCCGAGCCCGCCCACAGGCGTCGCGCCGAGTCGTCCAGCGGACCGGCCCGAGGGCGCGATCTCCCGCACCCGGCGCGAATGGCTGGAATCGCTCGCCGACGTGGTCCGTCGCGACCTGATCGCCCTCCCGAACAACTGCGCGCTCAAGCACGATCTCGCCGCGCTGCTCAGCCGGAGCCGGGAGCGCCGCCCCTCCGACGAGGACGAGTTCGCCCATCCTTGCGCCGACATCCGGGACCTGATGGTCCGCACCGTCGCGTGCGTGCAGCGCGTGCGTCGATGGGACACCGCCAGCGCGTGCACCGACCGGCTCGGCGCGGGCACCGGCGACCGCTCCGCGTACGCGCCTCTGCGCGACGCGCTCGCCGCCTGCCACCCCGACATCGCGGGGGAACGACACCTCAAGTTCGACCTCGCCCTGGCCTCGATCCACGAACGCCTGGTGGCAGCGGGGCCGCCGCAGGTCGCGAGCTTCCTGGCCGTCGAGCCCGACCGACCGTCGCCGAGACTCAAGCGCATGCGCGACAACCTCGACTGGGCGGAGCTGTCGGACGCCACCGCGACGGAGTCGCGCAGGCGGCTGCGAGAGACCGCCGAGATGGCGGAGATCCTTCACCAGTTGCGCCCCGACGACCTCGAGCGACGCCTCGACGCCTTGGCCGCGGAATCGGAGCATGTCGTGACCACGGAGCTCAGCCGCCTCGGCTGGCATCAGGTGCCCCTGCGCAGGCAGGGCAATGCCCCGCAGGTCCGGCCGCCGCTGCCGGCACACCCGCCGGTGGGCAAGCCTGCGGACTGGCCCTACCGCGCCCCACCGACCATCGCCACCCACCACCCCGACCTCAAGGCAATGACACCATGACCCTCCTTGCGACACCCCTGCACGTCCACCCCGTCCTCTCCAGCATCCCGACCGATCCTGCGCCGCTCGACACCGACGTCCGGAAGGACGCGGTCCCCACCAGCACCGCGCTGAGCAGCCGCGCCTCGCAACTGCACGCCGCCGCCCGCTTCTGGCCCGGCGCAGACGACGCGCTGCGCGGACAGACCCAGGCGATCCTGCAAACAGCCAACCGCTTTCATGCGGATCCGCTGACCCACCCCCAGCAGTTGGCCCAACTCGACCGCCTGATCTCGGCGCTGCCGCAGGACCTGCTCCGCGTCGCCGGGCACTTCGCCGCCCTGGACGCCGATCGGCAGGAAGCCGACCGGCTGACCGCGGCGCTGGACGGGATCGTGCGGACGCGGCGCGTCTCCGGCGCGGAGCTCTGCACGATCCGCAATCGCGTCGAGGGCGCGCAACTTCGCATCGACGCGGCGCGCAAGGACCTGGAGGCAGGACAGCTGAAACCCATGGGCGAACACGCCGCGACGATCCGTGGCCAGCTGGCTTTCGCACGCACATTCCTGGAGCGCCACCAGTTCATCGAATCCCGCAGCACGCATGCCGACGTGCCGCATCCTGCGCAGGCGCCGCAGCCGGGCAAGCCCAAGGTCTCTCCCTCCACCCTGCTGCACAGCGCACTCTCCCATCTGGCGCGGACCGCAAAGTCCGCGCGCAAGGCCCTGGTCCGTCAGTTGCCGTCCACGCCCCCCCAGCAGATGAAGGCTGCCGCCAAGCAGGATCGCAGCGCCGCCCTGTCGCCGCTGCGCGCCGAGCTGTCGGAGCTGACTCGCGACATCGAATGGGCCGAGCAACGCCGGGACCTGCTGCTCCACACGCCGGCGAGCGCCTCTGCCGCGGGTCAGTCCGGTCGACCAGGCTGGGCCCGTCATACGCTGGGGGTCCTGCTGAAGGACGCACGCAACGCCGAGCACAAGGCGCTTCAGGCCCTCGGCCGGGGAGACGCCAAGGCCGAAACCGTCGCCAGTCGGGCATCCGAGACGATCCGTTCGAAGCTGAAGGTCTTCAATGAAACCCTCCGCATCGCCGATCTGGACACCCTGGACTTCAAGTTCCTGCAGCGGGACCGGCCCGCCGGCACCACCGTGCCGGGCTGATCAATCCAGCAGCTTCTTCAACGGCGCCGGCAGCGCGTACTCCGCGAGCCGCTCGCGCGCGACCCACACGCCGTCGCCCGCCGGACGGGTCTCGCGCGGCAGCAGCGCGCGGCGCGGATGCAGCAGCCAGTCGAAGTGCGTCAGCACGTGCTTCACCCGCGGCAGCGTCTCCGGCGCCGCCACGCCCAGCGCCGCGCTCTGAGCCGTCAGCGCGGCCTCGTCGTCGAACAGCGGCAGCGTCCACAGCCCGCCCCAGACGCCCTCCGCCGGCCGCTGCTGCAGCCAGATGCGGCCCTCATGCTCCAGCCACAGCCACCAGTTCTCCCGCTGGCCGCGCTTGAGCTTCTTGGTCTTGATCGGATACCGCGTCGGATCGCCCTGCGCCAGGCCCGCGCACAGCGAGGCCACCGGGCACAGCAGGCACTGCGGACTGCGCGTGGCGCACAGGCTCGCGCCCAGATCCATCATTCCCTGCGTATAGGCCTGCATGTCCGCCGCCGACGTCGGCAGCAGCGCCTCCGCCTGGCGCCACAGCCGCTTCTCCTGCGCCGCCGAGGCCAGGTCGCCGTCGAAGGCCAGCAGCCGGCCCAGCACCCGCTTGACGTTGCCGTCCAGGATGGCGACCCGCTCGTCGAAGCAGAACGAGGAGATCGCCGCCGCCGTCGAGCGGCCGATGCCGGGCAGCTCCGCCAGCACCGCCGCGCTGCGCGGGAAGGCGCCGCCGTGGCGCTCCACCACCGCCTGCGCGCACTTGTGCAGGTTGCGGGCGCGGCTGTAGTAGCCCAGGCCCGCCCACGCGGCCATCACCTCGTCGCTGGGCGCGGCGGCCAGCGCGGCCACGTCGGGGAAACGCTCCAGGAAGCGCCGGTAGTAGCCCAGCACCGTCGTCACCTGCGTCTGCTGCAGCATGATTTCCGACAGCCACACGCGGTACGGATCGCGCGTGTTCTGCCACGGCAGATCGTGCCGCCCGTCGCGGCGCTGCCAGGCGAGCAGCCTCGGCGCGAAGTCGCCCCGCACCGCGTCGACGCGGGCATCCAGTTGGTCGTCGGTCATCGGGGCGCTCGTCGCAAGGGTCAGGTCTCTCAAGGCTGGCGGTCCGGCTCGCTTCACAGGGCTCATCGCTTCTGACAACCCGGACAGAAGAACGTCGACCGCTGCCCCTGCACGATGCGCCGGATCTTCGTCCCGCAGATCCGACACGGCTCGCCCTCGCGTCCATAGACGCGCGCCTGCATCTGGAAGCTGCCCGCCACGCCGTGCGCGTCCTTGAAGTCGCGCAGGGTGCTGCCGCCGGCTTCGAGCGCCTCGCCGAGCACTTGCCGCAGCGCGCCCGCCAGTTTCTCCGCCTTCGGCTTGCTGAGCTTGCCGGCCGCCGCACGCGGATCGACACCGGCCATGAACAGCGCCTCGCACGCATAGATGTTGCCCGCGCCGACGACCACGTCGCCGGCCAGGATCGCCTGCTTCACCGCGACGCGCCGGCCGCGGAAGCCTTCATGCAGGTAAGGGCCGTGGAACTCGATGTCGAAGGGCTCCCGCCCGATGCGCGACAGCAGCTTCGCGGCCGGCTCGACGTCCAGTCCGTCCGACCACACCACCGCGCCGAAACGCCGCGGATCGGTCAGCCGCAGCACGCCGCGGTCGGTGACCAGTTCGAAATGATCGTGCGGTCCCGCCGGCGGCTGCTGCTCGCGGAAGGCCAGCGAGCCCGACATGCCCAGGTGCAGCAGCAGGCCGCCTTCCTCCTCGTCGGCATGGCCGGGCGCGCCCGGCTCAACGGCGCCCCCGGGTTGTTCGGCCGTCGCCCGCAGCGGCAGCCAGATGTACTTGCCCCGCCGCTGCGCCTCGCCGACGCGGCGGCCGACCAGCCGCTCGGCCGCCACGCCCAGCGGCCAGCGCAGCGGCTTTCCCAGCCGCACGTCCAGCACGCGCGCCCCGGCGATGGCCGGCGCAAAACTTCGTCGTGTAACTTCAACTTCCGGTAACTCGGGCATCCCGGGATCATAGGCGCGCGCTCCTTCCCGGGTCCCTAGAATGGTCCGCGGCTCACGGTTTGCCCCACGAGCCTTCCCGCCCAGTTCAGGAGTCACGACATGCCCGCCCTTGTGCGCCACCCCTGGTGGCTCTCCGCCGCCCTCGCCCTGAGCTGCGCCGCCCACGCCCAGTCCGATCAGACACCCCCGGCCCCGCAGACCGAGGCGCCGCCGGCCGCCGCCTCGGCGCCCGCCGAAGCAGCCTCCGCCCCCGTGGTCAATTCCGACCTCGACGCGCCGATGTTCTATCAGCTGCTGATCGGCGAGATGGAACTCCAGGGCGGCGAACCCGGCGTCGCCTTCCAGGTGCTGCTGGATGCCGCCCGTCGCAGCGGCGACGAGGAACTCTTCCGCCGCGTCGTCCAGATCGCCCTGCAGTCGCGCGCCGGCGATCAGGCCGTGATCGCCGCCCGCGCCTGGCGCGAGGCGCTGCCGACCTCGGTCGAGGCGCACCGCACGCAGATCCAGCTGCTCGCGCTGCTGAACCGCCCGGCCGAGATCCCGCCGGTGCTGCGCTCGCTGATCGCGATGACGCCCGCCGACGGCCGCGGCGCGCTGATCGCCGCACTGCCCGCGCTGTTCCAGCGCGCGCCGGAACCGGTCCGTGTGCTGGAAGCCTTCGAGCCGATGCTGCGCGAGACCGCCGCCAAGCCCGAGACCCGTTTCGCCTCGCTGCTGGTGCTGGCCGAGTTCGCCAAGAAGGCCGACCGCTACGAGACCGCGCTGATCCACGTGCGCGCCGCCGCCAAGGACTTCCCGGACCGCGAGGAACCGCTGCTGATGGCGCTGGAGCTGCTGCCCCGCCGCCCCGAGGCCGAGGCGCTGATCACCGCCGAGCTGCAGGCCAAGCCCGACAAGCAGTCGCTGCGACTGGCCTACGCCCGCGCGCTGGCCCGCGCCCAGCGTCCCGGCGACGCGGCACGCGAGTTCCGCACGCTGACGCAGCAGTCGCCCGACGAGGCCGGCCACTGGCTGGCGCTGGGCTCGCTGGAGCTGGACCTGCAGCATCCCGACGTCGCCGAGGAGGCGCTGCAGCGCTACATGAAGCTGGTCGAGAAGCCGGCCGTCTCGCCGCTGGCCGAGCGCGCGATCGCCGCCGCCGGCCTGGACAAGGCCGACCGGGAAGCCAACCAGCAGGGTCAGTTGTTGCTGGCGCAGGCCGCCGAGATGCGCGGCGACTTCAAGACCGCCGAGAAGCGCCTGGCCGCGATCGAGGCGGCGCCGGGCAACCTCGACATCGCCTACCGCCGCGCCTCGCTGCTGGCGCGCCAGGGCAAGCTGGAGGAAGGCCGCAAGCTGCTGCACCAGCTGCCCGCCGACCGCGAGCAGGACCGCCGCGCCCGCACGCTGGCCGAGTCGCAGCTGCTGCGCGACAACAAGCAGTGGCAGGCCGCCTATGACCTGCTGGGCGCCGCCGCCGCGCAGGCGCCCGAGGACGCCGACCTGCTCTATGAGCAGTCGATGATGGCCGAGAAGCTCGGCCGCGCGCAGGAGATGGAGGCGCTGCTGCAGAAGGTGATCCAGCTCAAGCCGCAGCACTACCACGCGTACAACGCGCTGGGCTACTCGCTGGCCGATCGCAACGAGCGGCTGCAGGAAGCGCGCGACCTGATCTCGAAGGCGCTGAGCTTCGCGCCCGGCGAGCCCTTCATCGTCGACAGCATGGGCTGGGTGGAGTTCAGACTGGGCCGCCTCGGCGAGGCCGAGCGGCTGCTGCGCCAGGCCTACGGCTCGCGCCCGGATCCGGAGATCGCCGCCCACCTGGGCGAGGTGCTCTGGGCCGCCGGTCAGCAGGACGAGGCCCGTCGCGTCTTCGCCGACGCCAAGCGCCGCGATCCCGCCAACGAGGCGCTCCAGTCGGCGATGCAACGTCTGCAGGTCCGTCCCTGATGCGGCGCAGGCAGTTCGGCGCGGGCGCGCTCGCGCTCTTCGGCGTGGCCGCGCTCCCGGGATGCAGTTCGTTGCCGAAGGCGGCCGGGGCGGATGCCGCCGCGCTCGCCGACGCGCCGAGGCTCACCGGCAAGTTCGGGCTCATCGTGCCGGCCGGCGTCGGCGGCCAACGCGGGCAGAACGTCAACGCCAACTTCGAGCTGCTCGGCGATCCGCGCCGCGGTCAGCTGGAGATGAGCACCTCGATGGGCAGCCTGGTGGCGCGCGTCTCCTGGCAGCCGGGCTCGGCCTGGCTCAAGACGCCCGACGGCGACCGCGCCTACGATGACATCGACGCGCTGACGCAGGAGCTCCTCGGCGAGACGCTGCCCCTGCAGGCGCTGTTCGACTGGCTGCGCGGGCGGCCGTGGCCGCAGGCGCCATCGCGGGCCTCGGGCGAATCGGGCTTCCAGCAACTGGGCTGGCAGGTCGACCTGCGGCGCTTCGACGTCCAGTTGATCTCCGCCCAACGGATCAATCCGAATGGCCCCGAACCGCTGGCGACACTGCGACTGAAACTCGACGCGCCGACGTCACCCTGAATTCCGCTGTCATGACTTCCTCTCCTTCCGCGGCACCACTGAAGGCGCTCTACGACGTGCCGGCGCCGGCCAAGCTCAACCTCTTCCTGCACGTGGTGGGCAAGCGGCCCGACGGCTATCACCTGCTGCAATCGCTGTTCGTGCTGATCGACTGGGCGGACACGCTGCACTTCGAGCGTCGCGACGACGGCGCCCTGCACCGTCACGACCGCGGCGACGCGCTGCCCGAGGACGACCTGTGCCTGCGCGCCGCGCGTGCGCTGCGGCAGGCCAGCGGGACCACCTTCGGTGCGGACATCCACATCGAGAAGCGGCTGCCTTCGGGCGCGGGCATGGGCGGGGGCTCGTCGGACGCGGCCAGCACGCTGCTGGCGCTGAACCGGCTGTGGGGCTTGAACTGGTCGCGCGAGCGGCTGCTCCCGATCGCGCTGAAGCTGGGCGCGGACGTGCCCTTCTTCGTCGGCGGTCGCAACGCCTTCGTCGAAGGCATCGGCGAGGTGCTGACCCCGATCGAGGTGCCGGAACTGCGGCTTGCGGTCGTCAAACCGGCGGCGAGCATCGGCACCAAGGAAATTTTTTCCAGCCCGCTGTTGCAAAGGTCAGAAAGCGTGGCTATAGTAGCGGGCTTTCCTGCAGCGAACGACAGACGCAAGAAATCTTGCAACGAGGGGGTTCTGGAAACAGAATCTCCAAGTAACGAAGTCAATAGCTGGGGTGGACGCGAAGGCAGTATTGACCGCGATCACCAAACGCTGGAAATACCCGTGCAGCAGTTGTACGAAGGATGGGGCAGAAATGATCTGCAACCTCCCGCGGAATCTGTGAGTCACGAAGTATCGACAGCGCTTGAATGGTTGCAGGCCCGCTACGAAAATTCTCGTATGACGGGTTCAGGCAGTGCAGTTTTTGCTATAGTTCGACCCTCGCTGAATGCAATGCAAACAGCAGCGGAAAAGATAGATGCAGTTTCCGGCCCTGAGAGCAATCTCAAGGCGACACCGGAAGGTGAGTTCGAAAAACTCCCTGAAGGTTGGGTCGGAAAAATGTGTCGCAGTCTGTCGGTTCACCCTTTGCGGGGCTGGGCCGAAGATTGAAGGTTGTAGGGTGCTGTTCCACGAACAGTGTCCGGTGTAGGGGAGTCGCCAAGTTGGTCAAGGCATCGGATTTTGATTCCGACATGCGAGGGTTCGAGTCCTTCCTCCCCTGCCAAATTTTCAGTTTCAATCCGGGACCCGCTGGGTTGGCCACCGGGCCATAAGTCTAAGGATGGCCCGCTGTGCTGCTCAATACCGTCCTCTTCACGGGTAACGCAAACCCGACCCTCTCCAAAGAAATCGCCACGCATCTGGGCCTCGAGCTCGGCAAGGCCGTGGTCGGTCGGTTCTCCGACGGTGAGGTCGCGGTTGAGATCCAGCAGAACGTCCGCGCCCGCGACGTGTTCATCGTCCAGCCCACCTGCGCGCCGACGAACGAGAACCTGATGGAACTGCTGATCATGGTCGATGCGATGAAGCGCGCCAGCGCGCGCCGCATCACCGCCGTGATCCCCTACTTCGGTTATGCGCGCCAGGATCGCCGCCCGCGGTCGACGCGCGTGCCGATCTCGGCCAAGGTCGTGGCCAACCTGCTGGAGACCGTCGGCGTCGAGCGCGTCCTGACGATGGACCTGCACGCGGACCAGATCCAGGGCTTCTTCGACATCCCGGTCGACAACATCTACGCCTCCCCGGTGCTGCTGTCGGACCTGAAGGCCCGCAACTACAGCGACCTGGTGGTGGTCAGCCCCGACGTCGGCGGCGTGGTGCGCGCCCGTGCGCTGGCCAAGCAGCTGGGCTGCGACCTGGCGATCATCGACAAGCGCCGTCCGTCGGCCAACGTCTCCGAAGTCATGCACGTCATCGGCGAGATCGACGGCCGCAACTGCGTGATCATGGACGACATGATCGACACGGCCGGCACGCTGGTGAAGGCGGCGGAAGTGCTGAAGGAACGCGGCGCCAGAAGCGTCTTCGCCTACTGCACCCACCCCATCCTGTCGGGCCCGGCGATCGAGCGCATCGCCGGTTCGATGCTGGACGAGGTCGTCATCACCAACACCATTCCCCTGTCGGAAACGGCCAAGGCCTGCGGCAAGATCCGCCAGCTGTCGGTCGCCTTCCTGTTCGCCGAGACCATCCGCCGCATTTCGGACGGCGAGTCGGTGACCTCCCTCTTCAGCGAACAGAACAACAACTTCTGATCGCATCCTGAGTTCCGGCCGCTGCCCGCAAGGTCAGCGGCTGTTTCGCGAAGGCGCCTGGTCGCGGGGCCTTCACCCGGAGCGTCAATCCTGGCGCTCCGTCCATTTTGGAGATTGATATGAAATTCGTCGCTTTTGAGCGCAAGCTGCAGGGGACCGGAGCGAGCCGCCGCCTGCGTCACGCTGGCAAGGTTCCGGGCATCGTCTACGGTGCTGGCGAGCCGGCCGTCATCGAGCTGGATCACAACGCGCTGTTCCATGCCATGAAGAAGGAAGCTTTCCACAGCTCCATCCTCGACATGGAAGTGGACGGCAAGACCACGCAAGTGCTGCTGCGTGACTTCCAGATGCACCCGTACAAGCAGCAAGTGCTGCACGTGGACTTCCAGCGCGTCGACGCCACGACCAAGATCACCAAGAAGGTGCCGCTGCACTTCGTCGGTGAAGCCGAGTCGCCGGCCGTCAAGACCGACAAGGGCACCGTGAACCACGTGCTGACCCAGCTGGAAATCACCTGCCTGGCGCAACAGCTGCCCGAGTTCATCGAAGTGGACCTGAGCAACCTGACGATGGGTCATTCGATCCACGTGAACGACCTGAAGCTGGCCGATCACATCAAGATCGTCACGCACGGCAAGCCGAACCCGGTGGTCGCCACCCCGGTCCCGGCCGCGGCTGAAGAAGTCATCGTCGTGGCTGCCGCTCCGGCCGCCGACGACAAGAAGAAGAAGAAGAAGTAATTTCTTCGTCTCCGGGCGCGCGCCTGACGAGGCACGCGTTCGTTGTCTGGAATGCCCCCTAACGGGTGGCATCTCCCCCGAAGGAGGCCCCGCTTGCGGGGCCTTCTGCTTTTCCGCTCGACACTGATAATCGCGCCCCATGATTCGTCTCTTTGTCGGCCTGGGCAATCCCGGCTCTGAATACGAGGACACCCGCCACAACGCGGGTTTCTGGTGGATCGACGCGCTGGCGCGCGGTCTGAAGGCCTCGCCGCAGCTGGACACCAAGTACTCCGGTCTGGTCGCCCGCGTGAACGACGCGCCGGGCGCGCCGGGCCCCATCTGGCTGCTGCAGCCGATGACCTACATGAACCTCTCCGGCAAGTCGGTGGCGGCGCTCGCGCGCTTCTTCAAGATCGCGCCGGAGGAGATCCTCGCCATCCACGACGAGCTGGAGATCGCCCCGGGCGAGTTCAAGCTCAAGCAGGGCGGCGGCAACGCCGGCCACAACGGGCTGAAGGACATGCAGGCCCAGCTGGGCAGCGGCAACTTCTGGCGGCTGCGGCTGGGCATCGGCCATCCGGGCCACCGCGACGAGGTCGCCGGCTACGTGCTGCGCAAGCCGCCGCTGGCGGAGCGCCAGGCGGTCGAGGACAGCATCGGCAAGTCGCTCGAAGCCTTCAAGCTGATGACCGGCGGCGACATGTCCAAGGCCGTGGCGTTGCTGCACGCCAAGCCGCCGCGGCCCAAGCCGCCGAGACCGGCCAACCTGCCGCCCAAGCCCGGTGCCGATGGCGCCGTGCCGACGGCTGGCGCCCCGGTTGCCGGCACGGGTCCGACCGTCGCGACTGCGACGGCCGTGCCTGCCACATCGACTGCGGCAACACCTGCCCCCACGATTCCTCCTGCCCCACCCCCTTCCTCCGGAGACTGACATGTCCGCGCGCGCCGCCCTGATCCTGACGACTGCTGTTCTGGTCCTCACGTTTAGCGCGGCGCACGCGCAGGAGCGGCAGGACCCGCCCAAACCCGCGTCGACACCGACACCGGAGCGCGCGCAGCAGGAGAAGCCGAACGAGCGCCCCCAGGAGCGCACGCTCGGCTACTACCGCTGCGGGCCGGAGGGTCACGACTTGCGCGAGACGCCCTGCCCCGACGGCCAGGGCCGCAGCGCCGAGGTGCCCAAGGACAAGGTCGATCCGAAGGAGACCGAGGCCGCGCGCAAGCGTGCGGCCGCCGAGGCCCGCGACCTGGCGGCCCGCGAGCGTGAGCGCGACCGCCAGGCGGCGAAGGCGCCGTCCAAGGCGGTCGGCATCGACGGGCGGTTGCAAGGCCAGCGCGCGACCAAGCCGGCGAAACCTGCGGATCCGAAGAAGCCCAAGCCCAAGGATCCGAAGAAGCCGCCCAAGAAGAAGCCCAAGGTGCCGAAGTCCCCGGACGGTGCCTTGCAGCCACGGCCCACCACGGGCGCCGACGCCACGACCTCCGCACCTCGCTAGAATGCGCGCCGTTGGTGCTCGCGCGGACATTGCGTCCGTGCAGTTAAACGGGAATCAGGAAGCGGTCGCATCCCCGATGCGCGAACCAACCTGAGCTGTCCCCGCAACGGTAAGTGGCCGCCGGACGCGCGCCCGGGATCCTGACGAAGGAACACCGGGCGGCAGCCGGCACTGTCTGTCCCCATGTCCACTGGCGCGAGCGCGCTGGGAAGGACACAGGCAGCGGCCACCAGCCCGGATACCGGCCAACAGGTGGCGTCTCCAGCCGATCGCGATGTGTCTTGCGTGAGTCCTCTCCGAGTGCTCACGCGGACGACCCGACGACGAGCCGGCGACGCCGTTTCCTCAGAGGCCCTGCGGGTGAGCAGGCGTCTGAACTCCGTCGTTGGTCCGTCCCTCATGCTTCCGTTCGTTTCGCGCGCGCGCGCTGGTGCCCGCTCGCTGCCCGCCTTCACCCCGATAGCGACCCCGATGGCGCTCGCCCTGTCGACGCTCCTCACGCTCTCTCCCGCCGCGTCCGCGCAATCGGCCGCCCCCGCCAACCGGCTCGACGAAGTCACCGTCACCGGCACGCGCAGCCCGATGAAGCTGTCCGACGTCGCGGCCGATCTCACCGTCATCAACCGCGACACCATCGAGCGCCAGGGCTTCGGCAACATCGCCGCGCTGCTGCGCAATGTCGCCGGCCTGCAGATCGTCAGCAACGGCGGACCGGGCAACGCGAGTTCGGTCTTCGTGCGCGGCGCCGAGACCCGCCACACCGTGGTCCTGATCGACGGCGTGCGCATCGACGGCCAGTCCACCGGCGGCGCGCGTTGGGAGAACCTCCCGCTGTCGCTCATCGATCGCGTCGAAGTCCTCAAGGGCCCGGCCAGCGCGCTGTACGGCTCCGACGCCATCGGCGGCGTGGTGCAGATCTTCACGCGCCAGGGCAGCGGTCGTCCGCAACTGGACCTGGGCGTCGGCCACGGCAGCCTCGGCCAGACCAAGGCGGACGTCTCCCTGCTCGGCGGCAACGCGGACTTCGACTACGCCGGCTCGCTGGCCGTCGACCGCGGCACCGGCTTCAACGTCTACGCCCTGACCACCAACAAGAACTACAACCCCGACAACGACGGCTGGCGCAACTACAACGGCAGCCTGCGCCTGGGCGCGCGCGTCGCCGAGGGCCAGCGCCTCGAACTCATCGGCTTGAAGAGCCGCAGCGACGTCGGCTACGACGCCGGCACCTTCGTCGGCAAGGACTCCGACGACCGCGGCATCACCGAATCGCTGGCCGCCAAGCTCAGTCTCAAGTCCAGCTGGACGAACGCCCTCTCGACCCAGCTCTCCGTCGGCCAGACCGAAGAGAACTACGAGACCCGGCCCAATTCGCCCTACCTGTCGAGGACCCGCATCCGCAGCGCCTCGCTGCTGGGCTTCTACAGGTTCAACGACCAGCACCAGGTCAACGGCGTGCTGGAGCGTCGCGAAGACCGGCTCGTCAACGTCGACCTGCAGGGCGGCAGCGGCACGCGCAGCCAGAACGCGGTCGGCCTGAGCTACCTCGGCAGCTTCGGCCCTGTCAGCCTGCAGGCTCATGGCCGCCATGACGACGACAGCGACTTCGGCGGCATCGACACCGGCAGCCTCGCGGCGGGCGTCAAGCTCGGCGGCGGCTTCCGCCTGACCGCGTCCACCGGCAATGCCTTCCGTGCGCCCACGCTGTACCACCGCGGCAGCGTCTACGGTCCCGACATCGGCAAGGGCTTCCCTGAACTCCGCCCCGAGCGCGGCCACAACCGCGAGGCCGGCCTGGCCTGGGCGCAGGGCAGCGTGGACGTGGCGATCACCACCTTCCGCAATCGCGTCAACGACCTGATCGCCTTCGGCGCCGCCGGCACCTGCCGTTCCACCCAGGGCTGCTACACCAACGTCGCGCGCGCCATGCTCAAGGGCACCAGCCTGAAGGGCGGCGCGGACCTGGGTCCGGTCAGGCTGAGCGCCACGGCGGACTTCCTCGACCCGACCGACGCCGCCACCGGCCGTCAGCTGCAACGGCGCGCGAAACGCTTCGGCACGCTGCGCGCGGAGACCACGCTGAGCGCCTGGACGCTGGGCGCGAACGTCGTCGGCTCGGGCGAGCGCTTCGACGATGCGGCCAACAAGGTCCGGCTGGGCGGCTACGGTCTGCTCAATCTCGACGCGCAATACGCGTTCGCAAAGGACTGGCGCCTGCAGTTGAACGTGGACAACACCTTTGACCGCACGTACCAGACGGCGAACAACTTCAATCAGGCGGGCCGGACCTGGTTCGTGACCCTGCGCTACTCGCCGACGCTGTAATCGGAAGCCGCAGGTGCTGGCGGTAAGGTCGGCACTCCGGTCCCCGCGGCCACCTCGGCCACCTGTGCCACACCGGCGTTCACGCCTGGCTTTCACTGGAGATCCCCGATGTCCGCTCATCACCTGATCGTCGGCGGCCAGCGCAGCGGCAAGTCGCGGCATGCGGAGCGCCTCGCGCTGCGCTGGGCGCGCACGCCGGGGCATCGCGTCACCGTCGTCGCGACCGCCGAGGCCCATGACGACGAGATGCGCGACCGCATCGCCCGTCACCGCGCCGACCGGCCCGAGGGCTTCGACACCGTCGAAGCGCCGCTGCGTCTGTGCGACGCCTTGCGTGCCACCTCGTCGCCGAAGCGGCTGGTGGTCGTCGACTGCCTGACGCTGTGGCTGACCAACTGGCTGATGCCGATGGACGGCGCGCCGCGTCTCGAAGACTGGCGAGGCGAATGCGCCGACCTGCAGCGCCTGCTGCCGCAGCTGGCCTCGCCGGTGGTCTTCGTCTCCAACGAGGTCGGTTGGGGCGTGATGCCGATGGGGCGCGAGGTGCGCGCCTATGTGGACGAACTGGGATGGCTCAACCAGCTGGTCGCGCGCCAGTGCGGCGAGCTCACCTTGATGGTGGCGGGACAGCCGTGGACACGCGCGGTCGAAGACCTGGACGACGAGGAGAACAACGGATGAATGCCATGCAACGCTGGATGCGACACGCGCTGGAGCTGGCCCTGGGCGGCGCGCTGCTGGGAATGCTCGCGACAAGCGCCCTCGCCGCGCCGATCGCGCTCAAGGACGACCGTGGTCACACCGTCACGCTGCCGGACGTCCCGCGCCGCATCGTCAGCCTGCTGCCGTCGCTCACCGAGACCATCTGCGAGCTCGGCGACTGCGCCAAGGTGGTCGGCGTCGACCGCTTCTCCAACTTCCCGGTCAGCGTGCAGAAGCTGCCGCGCCTGGGCGGGCTCGACGACACCAGCATCGAGGCGCTGGTCGCGCTCAAGCCGGACGTCGTCGTGCTCGGCGTCTCCGCGCGCGTCATCGACCGCCTCGAAGGACTCGGCCTGAAGGTCGTCGCGCTCGAACCCAAGAGCATGAACGACGTCCAGCGCGTGCTGGGCAAGATGGGACAGATCCTCGGCAAGGAGGACGACGCACGCCGCCTGTGGAACCGCATCGATGGCCACATCGCGCAGAGCGCCGCCACGTTGCCGCCCGGTGCGCGCGGCCTGAGCGTCTATTACGAAGTCGACGCCGGCCCCTACGGCGCGGGCACCGCGTCCTTCATGGGCGAGATCCTCACGAGGCTCGGTGCGAAGAACATCATCCCGGCCGAGCTGGGGCCGTTCCCGAAACTGAATCCTGAATTCATCGTCCGCGCCGACCCGCAGGTCATCATGGTCGGCCAGCGCAACGCGGCGGGACTCCCGCAACGTCCGGGCTGGCCGGCGATCCGCGCGGTGAAGAACCAGCGCCTGTGCGTCTGGATCCCGTCGGAGTCCGACGTCCTCGTGCGTCCCGGACCGCGCATGTCGGAAGCTGCGGCGCTGATGGCGCGCTGCCTGCGCGAGGCCGCGGCCGGCCCCGTACCGCTGCCCACGGTTCCCTTCAACGCACCGCCCGGAGGCATGCGCTGATGCGCGCTTCCTCCCTGCTCTCCGCCAAGACCGCGGCGCAGTTGACGGCGCTGCTGCTGCTCGGTGCCGTCCTGCTCGCCTTGGGGCTGGCCATCGGCAGCATGGGCTGGAGCCCGTGGACCGAAGGCGGCGACACCATGCGCATGATCCTCTGGGACATCCGCGCGCCGCGCTCCCTCGGCGCGTGGCTCGCCGGCGCGCTGCTCGCGCTGGCCGGCGCCATCGCGCAGGGCCTGTTCCGCAACCCGCTCGCCGATCCCTATCTGCTGGGTTGCTCCGCCGGCGCCTCGCTCGGCGTCGCCGCGCTGCTCTTCGTCATGGGCGTCTCGCCCGCCGCGGCCGCGCTCGCGCTGCGCGTCGGCATGACCGGCGCCGCCTTCGCCGGCGCCATAGCTGCCGTGCTGCTCACCCTCGTCCTCGCGCGCGGCGTCACGCAGAGCCTGCGCCTGCTGCTCGCGGGCGTCGTCGTCGGCGTCGTGCTGGGTTCCGGCTCCGCGCTGCTCACGCTCATGAACCCCGACATCCTGCGGGCGATGCAGGCCTTCATGCTCGGCAGCACCGGCTACGTCGGCTGGAGCGCCGTGCAGGTCATGGTCGTCGCCATGGCGGTCTGCCTGCTGGTCGCGCTTGCCTGCAGCCGCACGCTGGATGCGCTCACGCTGGGCGAGGACACCGCGCGTTCGCTCGGACAGCGGCTCACGCTCATCCGCCTCCTGCTCATCGCCGCGCTCTCGCTGGCGACCGGCGCGGCGGTCGCGCAATGCGGCCTCATCGCCTTCGTCGGACTCGTCGCGCCGCACCTCGTGCGCAGCTGGGGACCGACCACGCACGGTGCGCTGCTCCTCCTCTCCGCGCTGACGGGCGGCGCCCTGCTCCTTGCCGCCGACATCGCTGCGCGCTGGGTCATCGCACCGCAGGAGCTGCCCGTCGGCATCATCACCGCGCTCCTCGGCGGCAGCTACCTGCTCTGGCTGATGCACCGGCGCAAAGCGCATTTCGGCGGCATGGGAGGATCGCGATGAGCGCGGCCCGATTCGATGAGGCCGGGCGCACCGCGGTCGACGGCATCGATTCCATCGACCTCGGTCACGTGCCGTCATTGCGCATCGACTTGAAGTCTCTGTCCTTGAGTCATCGGCCGGTGCTTCAAGCGCTGACGCTGGCTGTCGCGCCGCGCGCGTGGACGGCGATCGTCGGGCCGAACGGCGCGGGCAAGTCGACGCTGCTGCGCGCGATCGCCGGGTTGCTGCCCTTCGACGGCAGCTTGACCCTCGACGACAAGCCGTGGACCGCGTGGCCGGCGAAGCTCCGCGCGCGGCAGATTGCGTGGCTCGGTCAGAACGAAGCGGCCTCGGAAGACCTCACCGCCTACGACATCGCGATGCTGGGCCGCCTGCCGCATCAGCCGTGGCTGGCGCCGGCGAGCGCCGCCGATCACGAAGCGGTCGAGCATGCGATGCGTCAGACGCAGAGCTGGGAGTGGAAGGACCGCGCGCTGGGCAGTCTCTCCGGCGGCGAGCGGCAGCGTGTCCTGCTGGCGCGCGCGCTGGCCGTGCGCGCGGGCGTGCTGCTGATGGATGAGCCGCTTGCCCACCTCGACCCACCGCATCAGAGCGACTGGGCGCGCATCGTGCGCGAACGCGTCGCCGCGGGTGGTGCGGTCGTGAGCGTGCTGCATGAACTCAACGTCGCGCTTCAGGCCGACACCTTGGTCGTGATGGACGGCGGTCGCATCGTCCACGAAGGCGCGCCGCACGATCCGGCGACGCACGACGCACTGCAGCGCGTCTTCCATGGCCGCCTGCTGATTCTTCAAGTGCAGGGCCGCTGGATCGCGCTCAACGAATGAGCGCTACCCCCCCGCTATCAACCAACGCCTGATCCTGTTTCCCTCACGATGACTGCCTGTCCTGCTTTCCTGATCAGTGCTCCGGCTTCCGGCCAGGGCAAGACGAGCGTGACTGCTGCGATGGCGCGTGCGGCGCGTCGGCGTGGGCTGCGCGTGCGTGTCTTCAAGACGGGGCCGGACTATCTCGATCCGATGGTGCTGGAGCGCGCGAGCGGTCACACCGTCTATCAGCTCGATCTGTTCATGGGCGGCGAGGCGCATTGCAGGGAACTGCTTGCGCGGGCGGCGGAGAGCGCTGACCTGATCCTCGTCGAGGGGGTGATGGGGCTCTTCGACGGCAAGCCGAGCAGTGCGGATCTGGCGGCCACCTTCGGATTGCCGGTGATTGTGGTGCTGGATGCGTCGGCGATGGCGCAGACCTTCGCGGCGTTGGCGACGGGTCTGGCGCGATTCCGCGATGACATCCGTGTTGCGGGGGTCGTTGCCAATCGTGTGGGCAGCGATGCGCATGCGCGCATGGTGGGTGAGGGTCTGCCGAAGGAACTTCCGCTGATTGCGGCGTTGAAGCGTGATGCGGCGCTCTCATTGCCTGAGCGGCATTTGGGGCTGGTGCAAGCGCTGGAGCTTCCGGACATCGACAGGCAGCTGGATGCGTGGGCGGATGCATGGGAGGCGGGCGCAGCGGGGGAATTCTTCCAGAGTGGCTCGGAGACGGGAGGCCGGGGGCCCCTTTTCGTAACTCAAGGAGGGAATTTGCTTGCCGGTAGGCAAGCAAAGGAGGGAGATGGAGAAAAGGGGCCCCCGGCCGAGCGTCTTGTGCTCGGTCGGTCGCTGGAAGGCAGGCGCATTGCGGTTGCGAACGACGCGTGTTTCTCCTTCATCTATCCGGCGAATCTTGATCTGCTGCGCGAGTTGGGCGCCGACGTCCGCGAGTTCAGTCCGATTGCTGGCGAGGATGTTCCTGAGTGCGATGCGCTGTGGTTGCCGGGCGGGTATCCGGAGCTGCATGCGGAGGTGCTCCGCGAGCATCCGCGCTTCTTCGGTGCGTTGCAGGCGCATCTGGAGGCGGCCAAGCCGTTGCTGGCCGAATGCGGCGGCATGCTGGTGCTGCTTGATGAGCTGAGTGATGTCGACGGCAAGGCGCATGCGATGGCTGCGTTGATGCCGGGTCGCGCGGCGATGCAGAAGCGGATGGCGGCGCTGGGCTTGCAGACGATGGTCTGGCCGGAAGGCGAGCTGCGTGGCCACACCTTCCATTACTCCGCGATGGAGACGCCGCTCTCTGCGATCGCCACGGCGACGAACCCGAATGCCGGCCGTGCCGCCGAGCGTCTCTACGACTTCGGCTCGCTGCGCGCGAGCTACGTCCACCACTACTTCCCGTCGAACCCGGGCGCCATTGCGGCGTTCTTCGGCGGGGTCGATTCTTCTTCCAAGCACTGAGCCCACGATCATGTTCCTCGAATCCGGATTCGCCCACATCGCGCAGGCCCTGTTGTGGCCGGTGCTGATCCTTGTTGCCCTTGGCTTCGTCTACTCGCTGTGGACGGCGGGGGCCACGGTGATGGAGGCCGTGCAGCGGCGCCAGCCCGGCTATCGCCAGTTGAAGGTGCACGCGACCAGCAACCTCGAGACGCTGGAGCTGCAGATCGTCCGCAGCCTGGAGGCGCCGCGCCTGCTGGGTCGCGTCGCGCCGCTGCTGGGCCTGATCGCCACGATGGTGCCGCTCGGCCCGGCGTTGCAGAGCGTCGCCGCCGGTCAGGGCCAGGCGGCCCTGGCGGTGTTCAGCTCGGCGTTCTCCGGCGTCGTGCTCGCGCTGGCCGCGGCGGCGATCGCGCTGGTGGTGTATTCGATCCGCCGTCGCTGGCTGCTCGCCGAGCTGCTCGCCATCAAGGCCGAACAGGGCTGGGCATGAGCGCCGGCCGCCGCCTCTCCATCCTCGCCGAAGAGGATGATGATCCGATGCTGTCCGCCGTCAACCTCGTGGACGTGTTCCTGGTACTCGTCGTCGCGCTGCTCACCGCGGTCGCGCTGCAGCAGCAGTCGCATGCGGACGAGACGGTGATCCGCAACCCCGGTCAGCCGGGGATGGAGATCATCGTGCGCAAGGACGGCCAGGAGATCAAGTACCGCGGCAACGGCGGCAACGCCGAAGGCCAGGGCGAGCGCGCCGGCGTCGCGTACAAGATGAAGGACGGCTCGATCATCTACGTGCCCGAGGCCGGGGAAGCGCCAAAGCCATGAGGATCGTGTCCCTGATGGTTCGCGGCCTGGTGGCCGCGGCCCTGGTGCTGTGCGTGCCGTTCGTGGCGAACGCGGCGGGCAAGGCCTCCCGCGTGCTGTTCCTCAGCGTCGACATCACGCCCGCCGCCAAACATGCGCTGCTGGAGCGTGAGGGCAAGGCCTTCGGCTTCGACGTGAAGCAGATCGAGTACCCGCTGCGCGGCGCGCCGGTCGACAAGGATCCGGCACTGGATCGCGCGTTGCGCGAGGCGGATCTCGTGTGGATCGATGTCCCGCATCCGACGGCGGAAGCGCGGCTGCATCAGATCGTCGATGCGGCGCTCCAGCGCGCCGCCTTGCCCGCCCAGCGCGTGCTGTGGATTCCTGCTGGCGAGCCCGCGGCGAGCGATCGCAGCCTGCGCGGTTATCTGCAGGCCGGTGGTCCGGTCAACACGCGCACGGCGTTCGCCGTCGCACGAGCACAGCTCGATGGCAAGACGGCGCCCGACCTCGGCCCGCCGCAGTTGATCCCGCAGCGCGGCATCCACTTCCCCGGGGCGCCCCAGCTGTTCGCCGATGCGACGGAGTTCCGCGCCTGGGCCGCGCAGCAGGGACTGCGCGGCGAACCCGTCGCCATCCTGCTTCACCGCTATCACTTCGTCCAAGGCAACACCGCGTGGCTGGACCGCTGGCTCGCGATGTTCCGCAAGCAGGGACTGCTCGCGTATGCCGCGTTCAGCGGGCAGCTCAGCGACAAGCCGCTGTCGGAGCTGCTCGAACGCGACGGCCAGGTGCAGGCCCGCGTGATCGTCAACCACAGCCTGCTGCCGCAAGGCGCCACCCTGCAGCCGACCTTCGAGCGCTGGGGCGTGCCCGTGCTGCAGACGCAGCCCTACCGGCAAGACGAAGCGGCCGTGTGGGAAGGCAGCGAGACCGGACTCGCGCAAGCCGACATCCCGTTCTACTTCGCGCAGCCGGAAGCGGCCGGGCTCATCGATCCGGTCGTCGTCGTCGCGCATCCGAAGCGCGGCGAGCCGGAGCTCATCGAGCGTCAGGCCGCCAGCGTCGCCGGCAAGGCCGCGCGCTGGGTCGCGCTGCAGACCAAGGCGAACGCCGACAAGCGGCTTGTCGCCTTCGTCTACAACTACCCGCCCGGCGGGAGCAACTTCGGTGCGTCCTTCCTCAACGTGCCGCGCAGCCTTGCGCGCGTGAGCAACGGCCTGAAGGACGCGGGTTATGCCGTCACGCCGATCGCCGAGGCCGACTGGATCTCCGGCCTGAAGCCGATGCTTTCCGCGTACTACCCGGGCACCGACCTGCAGGCGCTGCTCGATGCCGACGAGGCCGAGGCGCTCCCGCTCGCGCGCTACACCGCGTGGTTCGACGCGCTGCCCAAGGCCGTGCGCGATCCCATCGTCGCGCGCTGGGGCGCCCCCGCCAGCAGCCGCTACGTGCTGCGCGTGCGCGGCGAGCCGGTCTTCGTCATCCCGCGCCTCAAGCTGGGCGCGCTCACCGTGCTGCCGCAGCCGCCGCGCGAAGAGACGCTGCGCAACGGGCAGGACCCGTTCATGCATCGCAGCAAGACGCCGCTGTCGCACCATTACCTCGCCACCTACCTCTGGGCGCGGCAGGCCGACGCCATCATCCACTTCGGCACGCACGGCACGCAGGAATGGGCGCCGGGCAAGATCCGCGGGCCCGACGTGATGGACCCGGTGTGGCTGCCGCTCGGCGACACGCCGGTGATCTATCCGTACATCGTCGACAACCTCGGGGAGGCGCTCACCGCCAAGCGGCGCGGTCGGGCGCTGATGGTGAGCCATCGCACGCCGAGTTTCGCGCCGGCCGGGTTCAACGCGCAGATGGCCCACATGCACGAGCTGATGCATGAGTGGGAGACCGTCGATCCCGGTCCCACCCGGCAAGGGCTGGAGCGGCAGATGGTCCAGCAGTTCGTCGAGCACAACCTGCATCGCGACCTGGGCTGGACCGCCGAGCAGATCACTGCGAACTTCAGTGGCTATCTGGAACTGCTGCATCCGTATCTGGACCGGCTGGCGCAGAGCTCGCAGCCCAAGGGGCTGGCGGTGTTCGGCGTCGTGCCGGATGAGGACCAGCGTCGCGGCTCCATCCTGCAGCTGCTGCGCGTGCCGCTGATCGAGGCGCTCGGCGAGGACATCGACGAGGCGTTCCTCATCAACCATGAAGGCGTGGCGACGGCTCGGCCGGCGCGTTGGCTGGATCTCGCGCTGAAGGACGCGGAGGCGGCGAGCCACCTCGACCTGCGGCCGTCAGCCTGCATCGCAGCAGGCACGGCGGCCGCGGCCTCGGCGGCGTCCGCCGTGGCGGCCGAGCTCAAGCACGCGGCGTCCGCGCCGGGCGCCGCGTCCAGCGCCCCGGCCGTCACCTGTGGCGACGGCTTCGTCCCCAACCGCGCCGCGCGCAAGCCGATCGATCAGGCCGCGCTGTACCAGCTCGCGCTGCGGGCGCAGGAGATGGCCACGCGGCTGTCGACCGAAGGCGAGATGCCGGGACTGCTGCGCGCGCTCGATGGACGCTTCATCCCCGCGGCTTACGGCGGCGATCTGCTGCGCAATCCGGAGAGCCTGCCGACGGGCCGCAACCTCACGGGCCTCGATCCCAACCGGCTGCCGACGAAGCAGGCCTTCGAGGCCGCGCAGGCGCTGTTCAAGCGCTGGTATGAGGAACAGGCCAAGGCCGGCACCGCGCCGCAGCGGCTGGCGTTGTCGCTGTGGGCGGGCGAGACGCTCCGCCATCAAGGGATCATGGAAGCGCAGGCGCTGGTGGCGCTCGGCGCCACGCCGGTGTGGGATGCGACCGGCCGGCCAACTTCGATCAAGCTGCTCAGCCCCAAGGAACTCGGCCGTCCGCGCGTGGACGTGCTGCTGTCGATCACCGGCTCCTACCGCGACCAGTTCCCGGCGCTGATGAAGCTGATCGACCAGGCCGTGGCCGCCGCCGGCGAAGCCGAATCCGACAACGCCATCGCCAGCAACAACCGCGCGATCGCCGGCGAGTTGCGCAAGGCAGGGCTCAAGCCTGCGCAGGCGCAGGCCCTGGCGCAGGCGCGCGTGTTCGGCAACCCGGCCGGCGACTACGGCACCGGCATCGCCGACGCGGTGCAGGACAACGGGCTCAAGGGCAAGGACGGCAAGACCGACCCACGGCTCGGCCAGCTGTTCCTGTCCACGATGAGCCAGCCCTACGTCGACGGCGAGCCGCTCAGCGTGCCGCCGGCGCAGGCGCAGCAGGCGCTCGGAGCGCACCTGCGCCACACCGACGCCGCGATGATGTCGCGCAGCAGCCATCTCTACGCGATGGTCAGCAGCGACGATCCGTTCCAGTATCTCGGCGGTCTGGCCGCGGCGGCGAAGGTCGCGGGCGGCACCAAGGACATCGCGCTGCACGTCAGCCAGCTGCAGGACGCCGCCGAGCAGCACACCGAAACCGCCGCGCAGGCGATCGCGCTGGAGATGCAGAGCCGCTACCTGCACCCCGGCTGGCTGAAGGCGCAGCAGGCCGAGGGCTGGTCCGGCGCACTGCAGGTGCTCAAGGCGGTGCAGTACAGCTTCGGCTGGCAGAGCATCGCGCCCGGCACCGTCCGGGCGGACCACTGGCAGAGCTTCTACGACGTGCTGGTCAAGGACAAGCACAAGCTCGGCGTGCCGGAGTGGCTCAAGCAGAACCCGCAGGCGTATGCGCAGGCGCTGGAGCGGCTGGTGCAGGCCGAGCGCATGGGCTACTGGAAGCCGGACGCGCAGACGAAGCAGGAGATCGCGTCGCTGTATCGCGACCTGACGAAGGCGGCGCCGTTGAACAACGAGCTGGCGGCGGTGCGTCGCTGGACGGCGGATCAGTTGCCGCAGGACGTGCCGGCGGTGCAGCCGGCCTCGCCTGCGGCGCATCAGCCTGCGGAAAAGGCGCAGAAGCCGCCGGAGCAACGCGCGCAGCCGGCCGTGCCGCCGGTGCCCACCGTGCGCGGACTCGCGCTTCAGCGCGTGCCGGAGCCGCCCAAGCCCAAGCCGGCCGCGCCGACGGCGCAGCGCCTCGAACAGGCGCTTGCCTGGGTCGCGATGGCGCTGCTGATGTGCGCTGGCGCGATCTGGCAATCGCGTCGAGCCAACCCGCCGCATCGAGCGGGTCCGACGCTCCATAACGACAACAACTTGATCCCCCAGGGAACTGCATGAACTCGAAGAACAGCAAGCCCATGGCGTTGACCGCCATCGCCAGCGCGATGGCCCTGGCCGCTTGCGCCGCACAGGCGCAGAGCGCGCAGCAGGCGACCGCTCCGAACGCTGCCGCAGACGCCACGACCTCGCGCACGCTCGACACCGTCCGCATCAGCAGCCGCGCGCAGCTCGGTGAAGCGGAGAGCGCCTCCGAAGGCGAAGTCGGCGTCGAGCGCCTCGCGCTGCGCCCGCTGCTGCGCCCGGCCGAGCTGCTCGAAGCGATGCCCGGCATGACCGTCACCCAGCACAGCGGCGACGGCAAGGCCAACCAGTATTTCCTGCGCGGCTACAACCTCGACCACGGCAGCGACTTCGCGACCTACGTGCTCGGGATGCCGGTGAACATGGCCAGCCATGCGCACGGGCAGGGCTACATGGATCTGAACTTCCTGATCCCGGAGCTCGTCGACAGCCTGCGCTACCGCAAGGGCGCGTTCAACGCGGAGGACGGCGACTTCGCGACGACCGGCGCCTCGCGCATCGGCTACATGAGCGAGATCGACCGGCCCTTCGCGCAGGTGACGGCCGGGCCTTACGGGTATCGGCGCGCGCTGGCGGCGGGGAGCACGAAGGTCGGCGGCGGCTGGTCGATGCTGGGCGCGGTCGAAGGCAGCGTCTATGACGGTCCGTGGGATCAGGCGGAAGACCTGCATCGCCGCAACGCGGTGCTGCGTCTGACGCGCGGCGACGAGCGCAACGGCGCGCACGTCGACCTGCTGAGCTACAGCGCCTCCTGGCGCGCCAGCGAGCACGTGCCCGAGCGCGCCATCGACAGCGGCGAGATCGGCCGCTACGGCACGCTGGTGGCCAACGACGGCGGCCGCACGCACCGCCACAGCCTGAGCGGCGGCTTCGCCTACAACCAGGGCAGCGGGCAGTGGACGGCCGACGCGTGGGTGGTGGACTACGCGTTGAACCTATTCTCCGCGCCGTCGGGCTTCATCAACGGGCCGGACGGCGATCAGCATGAGCAGGCGGACCATCGCAAGCTCTGGGGCGGCTCGCTGAAGCATCAGCTGCCGGCCGCGTGGTTGCCGGCGGATCAGCAGGTGACCTGGGGCCTGCAGTGGCGCCACGACAAGATCGGTACGCTGGGGCTGTACGACACCGTGGACCGCGTGCGCACGCACACCGTGCGCGAGGACCGCGTCAGTCAGGACAGCGTCGGCGGGTTCGTGGAGCTGGGCAGCCGCTGGACCGACTGGCTGCGCAGCACCGTGGGCGCGCGCTGGGACACGATGCGCGCGACCGTCTCGCCCACCGGCGGCGAGTTCAACATGGACAACGGCGGCAAGGCGAGCCAGTCGCAGTTCAGCCCGAAGCTGGGGCTGATCGCGCGTGTTGCGGCGGACACCGAGGTGTATCTGCATTGGGCGCGGGCGTTCCGCTCGAATGACGCGCGCGGTGCGACGACGACGGTCAATCCGGCCGACGGCAGCGAGACCGACACGCTGCCGCTGCTGGCGCGGACCAAGAGCACCGAGCTGGGATTGCGTACGAAGCCCGCGAAGGGCTGGACCACCAGCCTGGCGCTGTGGCAGGCCAATCTGGCGTCGGAGCTGGTGTTCGTCGGCGACGAGGGCGTGACTGAAGCGCGCGGCGCGTCCAAGCGCGTGGGCCTGGAGTGGTCCAACGACGTGCAGGTCGGGCGCGATTGGCTGATCGACGCGGACGTGGCCTGGTCGCGTGCGCGTTTCGTCGAAGCGACGGAGACCGAGTTCGGCAGCGGCAAGCGCGTGCCCAACGCGGTGCCGTGGTCGGCGTCGATGTCGGCCAACTGGGCGCCGTCGGGGCCGTGGTCCAGCGGGTTCAAGCTGCGTTACCTCGGCGCGTATGCGCTGGAGGAAACGGGCACGCAGAAGTCCAAGGCGGTGTTCACCGCCAACTGGCGGTTGGGTTATCAGCTCAGCGACCGCTGGCAGCTCGGCCTGGACGTGCTGAACCTCTTCGACACCAAGGCCAACGACATCGAGTACTGGGGCGCCGCCTGCACGCGAGCTGAAGGCGCGGGCTGCAACAACGGCGAAGGCATCAACGGACGCCTCGTGCATCCGATGGAGCCGCGCACCTTCCGACTCAGCCTGCGCGCGCGGATCTGAAGAGGCTTCCGTACTGCCACCGCCGCTGGCCCTCACCCCTGCCCTCTCCCGCAAGCGGGAGAGGGAGAAAGAAGAGCACTGACATGGAAATCGAACAACCGCCCGTCGACCGCGTGCGCATCATTCCCGAGGGCGAACGCCGCGGGCTCGTGATCGTCCACACCGGCAACGGCAAGGGCAAGAGCACCGCCGCCTTCGGCCTGGCGCTGCGCGCGCATGGGCGCGGCAAGCGGGTCCACATCTACCAGTTCATGAAGGTGCCCAGCGCACGCTTCGGCGAGCACCGCCTGTTCGAGCAGATCGGCGTGCCGATCGAAGGACTCGGCGACGGCTTCTCGTGGAAGAGCAAGGACCTGGAGCACTCGGCGCAGCTGGCGCGCGACGGCTGGGAGCGCGCGAAGGCGACCATCCTGGGCGGCGAGCATTTCCTCGTCGTGCTCGACGAGATCATGTATCCACTGCGCTACGGCTGGCTGCCGCTGGAGCCGGTGCTGGAGACCTTGCGCGCACGCCCGGCGCACGTTCACGTCTGCTTGACGGGCCGCAACGCGCCTCAGGAATTGATGGATCTGGCAGACACGGTGACAGAAATGACCATGATCAAGCACCACTTCAAGGCAGGAGTGCCCGCACAACGCGGAATTGAGGATTGACTTCCCTCCGGGCGCCGTCTGACCGCTAAGCTGCGCGCCAGTTTTCACTGTCGCCAACTCCGTCACCCGGCGCCTCCCGACGCTTTCCGACGCCTCACGCCGCCCGTCCCATGAGTCCGATGTCCTGGCTCCTCGCCCTCGCGATCCCGATCGCGCTGCTGCTCGACCGATGCTTCGGGGAGCCGCCTGCCGCCGTGCATCCGGTCGTCGGCATGGGACGTTTCCTCGGGCTCTTCGGCGACCGGCTGTGCGGCATGTCGCCGAAGGCGGCGTTCATCGGCGGCGCGCTCGCGTGGAGCGCGGGCATCGCGCTCTCCGCCCTCACCGCCTGGGCGATCGAGCACGCGATCATCGCGGGCCTCGAACCCTGGTTCGGCGGCTGGCGGCTCGTCGTCGCGGCGCTGCTGCTGGGGCTCGCGCTGAAGCCGATGCTCGCGTGGCGCATGCTGCGCGACGAGGTCGCCGCCGTCGAGACCGCGTTGTCGCGCTCGCTCGACGACGGCCGCGCGCAGCTGTCGCGCCTCGTCAGCCGCGACACGACGCAGCTCTCCGCGCTCGAAGTCCGCGAGACCGCGATCGAGACGCTCGCCGAGAACCTCAACGATTCCGTCATCGCGCCGCTGTTCTGGTTCATGGTCGCCGGCCTGCCCGGCGCGGCGGTCTACCGCTTCGCCAACACCGCCGACGCGATGTGGGGCTACCGCGGTCGCTGGGAATGGGCCGGCAAGTGGGCCGCTCGCGCCGACGATGTGCTGTCGTGGATCCCCGCGCGGCTGACCGGACTCGCGATCGTCGCCCTGCGGCCGGCGCTGCTCGCGCCGCTGCTGCGCGAAGCGACGCGCACGCCCTCGCCCAACGGCGGCTGGACTATGGGCGCGATGGCGCTGCGGCTCGGCCGCGCGCTGAGCAAGCCCGGCCATTACCGGCTCAATCCGTCCGGCGGCGACGTCATCGCCGAGGACATGGTGTCCGCTCAACGCCTCGCCGCAGGCGCGATGCTGGGCCTCGCAACGCTGCTGGCGCTGGGCGCGGCGGCGCTGCGCGGTGCCTTGACCGTGGCGAGGAGCGCGCTGTGACCCGTTTCCAATCGCTCACGCACGGCGGCACTGACGCGGGTCTGCCGGTGCGCCACGACTTCTCGACGAACGCCCATCCGCTCGGCCCACCGCCAGCCGCGCTCGACGCCGTCCTGCGCGCCGACCGGCTGCGTTATCCGGATCCGTCCTACGCCGCGCTGCGCGCCCGCCTGGGCGACTGGCACGACGTCGAGCCCGACCGCATCCTCCCGGCCTCCGGCGGCTCGGAAGCGATCCGCCGACTCACCCTCGCCGCAATGCTCTCCGGCGTCACCCGCGTCTGCGTGCCGCAGCCCGGCTTCGGCGACTACGCGGCCGCGGCGCACGCGCTCGGCCTGCAGGTCACCGCCTATGACGACGCGTTCCAGCTCGCCGACTCGCTGACGCTGCCCTCGCTCGTCTGGGTCTGCGATCCCAACAACCCCACCGGCGCGAGCTTCGGCCTCGACGAGTGGACGGCCGTGGCGCTCGCGCTCGGCCAGAGCGGCTCGCAACTCGTCGTCGACCAGGCCTACGACGCGCTGCGCCTGACCGGCAGCTGCTCGCTGCCGCAGGCGATCGCCGACGGCGCCTGGCGGCTCGTGTGCCCCAACAAGGCCTTCGGCCTGACGGGCGTGCGCGGCGCCTATCTGATCGGCCCGCGCGACGGCCTCTGGATCGCCCGCGTCGCGGAACTCGCGCCGAGCTGGGTGCTCTCCTCCGAGGGTCAGGCCTTGCTCGAAGCCTGGACCACGCCGTCCATCCGCGACGAACTCGAGGCCTCGCTCCCGCTGCTGCGCGAGTGGCGCGCGACGCAGTGGTCACAGATGGCAGCCATGGGCTTCGACCAGATCGACGGCGGCGTCGCCAACTACTGGCTCGCCGCGCTGCCCTCACCCTGGCACGGCGTGCCGGAACCACTGCTCGAAGGCCTGCGCGCGATGGGGATCAAGCTGCGCGACGCCACTTCGTTCGGCCTGCCAGGGCTGGTGCGCGTGTCGGTGCAATCGCCCGAAGCCGTCGACGCGCTGGCCACGGCGATGTTCACCTTCGGCGGTCACACGCCGCTGCCTTCGCCACCGTCGCGCCATGGCGCGTTCGATACGACGCATCCGTTCGATACGGCGATGGGAGAAACGCTGTGAGCGATCCTGCATCGGATGACGTCGTCCGTCCGGCCAAGCGCGGGCTCTCCACGGGGCATGGGGGATCCCTCCAGGACCCCCAAGCCCCATTCCGGCCCCACGATGACCCGCTGACCCCGAATCCAGCGTCCGGGCAGCGCCGGGGGCGGGCCGTCATGGTGCTGGGCACCACCAGCGGCGCAGGCAAGAGCTTCCTCACCACGGCGCTGTGCCGCTGGTATGCGCGCCAGGGGCTGCGCGTCGCGCCTTACAAGGCGCAGAACATGAGCAACAACGCGCGCGTCGTGCCCGGCCTGGGCGGACGCCAGGGCGAGATCGGCTCGGCGCAGTACTTCCAGGCACTCGCCGCCCGCGCGCGGCCCGAGGTGCGCATGAATCCGGTGCTGCTGAAGCCGGAGAAGGACACGGCCTCGCAGGTCGTCGTGCTCGGCGACGTCGACGCGGCGCTCAGCCGCGCGCCGTGGCGCGAGCGCAGCGAGGCGCTCTGGACCCGCGCACGCGGCGCGCTGCACGAGCTGCTGGCCGAGAACGACGTCGTCGTCATCGAAGGCGCCGGCTCGCCCGCCGAGATCAACCTGCACAGCAGCGACTACGTGAACATGCGCACCGCGCGCGAGGCCGATGCCGCCTGCCTGCTGGTGACCGACATCGACCGCGGCGGCGCCTTCGCGCATCTGTACGGCACGCATGCGCTGCTGCCGCCGGACGAGCGCGCGTTGATCCGAGGCTTCGTGTTGAACCGCTTCCGCGGGGACGCGGCGCTGCTGGCGCCGGGCCCGGAGATGCTCCAGAAGATGACGGGTGTGCCCACGCTCGCGACGCTGCCGATGTGGCGCGGACATGGGCTGCCCGAGGAGGACGGCGTCTTCGACGACCGCACGACCGGCGGCCTGGGTACCGACGTCGGCACCGGCGGCGCACGCGCGCCGGTCCGTGTCGCCGTGATCGCGTATCCGCGGCTGTCCAACCTCGACGAATTCCAGCCGCTGCGCAACCTGCCCGACGTGCGTCTGAGCTGGGCCCGCACGCCGGCCGAGCTCGACGGCGTGGACTGGGTCATCCTGCCCGGCTCGAAGGCAGTCGCGGCCGATCTTGCGTGGCTGCGCGCACAGCGGCTGGACGTCGCGGTCGCGGCGCACGCCGCCGCGGGCAAGCGGGTGCTGGGCATCTGCGGCGGCCTGCAGATGCTGGGCGAGGCGCTGGTCGATCCGCACGGCCTGGACGGCAACGCGCCCGGCCTCGGGCTGCTGCCGCTGGTGACGCTCTTCGAGCGCGAGAAGCTGCTGCGCGAGGCCGAGTGCCGCTTCGCGCCCACGCTGGACGCGCCGTGGTCGTCGCTCAACGGCCAGGTCGCGCGCGGCTACGAGATCCATCACGGCCGCACCGCGCAGCACCCCGGCCTGCCTGCGGCGCGGCCGGTGCTGTTCGACGGCCTCGGCGAGCCGGTCGGCTGGCAGCACGGGCCCGTGCTGGGCCACTACCTGCACGGCCTGTTCGAGGACGACCGTGTGCTGGCCGCGCTGTTCGACCGCCCCGCACGCCCGCTCGACCAGGTCTTCGACGAACTGGCTGATTACGTCGACCGCCACTTCGCGCCCGGCGTGCTGATGGGCCTGCTGTCGCCTGTTCCTTTTTCCCCTTGAAGTCCGAGAAGTCCCCATGACCAAGCAAGACCTGATCCCCGCGATTCCCTCGCTGCACGACGCGGCGCTGGCGGCGGCGTTGCAGCACCGCATCGACCGCAAGACCAAGCCGCTGGGCTCGCTGGGCCGCCTGGAGGGGCTGATGCTGCGCCTGGGCCTGATCCAGGGCACGGAGCAACCGACGCTCGTGGAACCGCAGATGATGGTCTTCGCGGCCGACCACGGGCTGGCGGCGCACGGCGTGTCGGCCTTCCCGTCGGACGTGACCTGGCAGATGGTCGAGAACTTCCTGGCGGGCGGCGCGGCGGTGTCCGTGCTGGCGCGCCAGCACGGGCTGCAGCTGAGCGTCGTCGACGCCGGCGTGCGCCACACCTTCGAGCCGCGTCCGGGCCTGCTGATCGCCAAGATCGCGATGGGCAGCCGGGACATGCTGGCGGGACCGGCGATGACGGTCGACGAATGCGCGACGGCCGTGGCCGCGGGCAAGACGCTGCTGCAGAAGCGGCCGGGCAACGCGCTGCTGCTGGGCGAGATGGGCATCGGCAACACCTCGTCGGCGGCGCTGCTGCTGTCGCGGTTGGGCGGGTATCCACTGGCGGACTGCGTGGGACGCGGCACGGGCCTCGACGACGCGCAGCTGCGTCACAAGCTGAGCGTGCTGGCGCGCGTGCTGGACAAGCATCCGCGCGCGACCGAGCCGATGGCGGCGCTGGCCGCGCTGGGCGGGCTGGAGATCGCAATGATGGTCGGCGCGGTGCTGCAGGCGGCGCTGGAGCGTCGGGTGATCGTCGTCGACGGGTTCATCACCGGCGCGGCGGTGCTGGTCGCGGCGAAGCTGCAGCCGGCGGTGCTGGAGCGCTGCATCTTCGCGCACCGTTCCAACGAGCAGGGTCACCGGCTGATGCTGGACACGCTGCAGGCGCAGCCGCTGCTGGACCTGGGCCTGCGACTGGGCGAAGGCTCCGGCGCGGCGCTGGCCTGGCCGCTGCTGGAATCGGCCTGCCGCGTGCTCGGCGAGATGGCGAGCTTCGATTCGGCTGGGGTGAGCGACAAGGCCTGAGCCCCATCCCGGGGGATCCCTGAAGCCAGGCCTCTGTCCTTGTTGGCGACAATGGCCGCTGCGGCCTGCACGACGACGGGCCGCCAATGACAAGGAAAGCGCCGTCACGGCGCTTCGATCGACCATCCCCGGGAGGACCCCTCATGCAATCCGATCTGCCGCCATCGCCGGCGCTGCCACCTGACGCCGCACCAGGCGCGACGTCCCTGTCGCCTTCGCCGCTCTCGCCGCGCGCTGTCTTCGAGCTGTACTTCAAGCCGCGCACCTTCTTCGGCGACATCGGCCGGCTGTCCCGAGGCGTGGAGTTCCTGCTGGCGGTGTATCTGATCGGCGCGGTCAGCGTGATGGAGAAGCTCGACGACCGCCTGGCGCGGGCGCTCATCGCCGGCAAGGGCGTTCCGACCGACACGTTCACGACCCAGCTGCTGAACTCCTGGTGGTACTACTGGGGCGTGGCCCTTGGCTCGGGCATCCTGGCGGCGGCCATCGCCTGGCTGGTCGCGGGCTGGTTCTACCGCGTGCGTCTGAAGTGGAGCGGCGCCGTCGACGTGGATCCGACCCTCGCGCGCCGGGTCTGGGCCTTCCAGAGTCTGGTGTACGTGTTGCCGATCCTCGTCATCACGGTGGTGCAGACGGCGATGTATCCGAACTACCTCGACGCGTGGTCCGCGGATGAGCTGATCACCGCGTTCGTGCCGCTGGTCGTCGTCTTCTGGGGCTGCTGGACCAGCTACGTCGGCGCGACCACGGTCTTCCAGCTGGAACGCCCGAAGGCACAGGTCTGGTTCCTGATCCTGCCAGCCCTGCTCTACGCGGTCCTCTTCTTCGGCGCTGCGGTCGCCATGTTCTCGACCCTGTCGCACGGAGGCTCTTGAATGTCCGATACCGACCGTTCCCTGCTCGACACGCTCCGCGCGCTGGAGGTCGAGCTGCACCATCCCGGCGTGCGCTGCAGCGCCGAGCGGCTGTCGCAGCTGCTGCACCCGGACTTCCACGAAGTCGGCCGATCCGGCCGGCAGTACGACCGCGACACCATCATCCGCTGGCTCGCCGACGACCACGAGCCGCCGAAGATCGTGCCCGACGAGTTCCGCATCGCGCCTCTGGCGCCCGATGCGGCGCTGCTGACCTACCGTTCGGCGCATCGGCAGGAGGACGGCTCGCTGGCGCATCACACGCTGCGGTCCTCGCTGTGGCTGAAGACGGCCGAGGGCTGGCAGATGCGTTACCACCAGGGCACGGCGGCCGCACAAGCCTGGTGAGATGAACGGCGACTGCGCCCGTCGTGGTGCGCCGGCGCACGCTCGTCGTGCGACGCCGGGTTGAGGGACATGGGTACCGGAGTGGACGAAGGTCACGTCCCGGGAACCTCGATGGGCGCTAGATTCGCGGCAGTTCCACTGCTGTCCAGAGCAGCGGGGCTGGCCGGGTCCAGCCGGTCGTCGTACCGTTTCCCCGCTCCTTCCCATGATTGCTCCGACCGACTTCGCCGCGCCCTTCGGCGACCTGCCCGTTCCCGACTCCCTGCTGGCGTTGCTGCGCTTCCAGGACGAGATCGGCTACGGCAACTACTCGGCAGCGCTGACGCTGACCGCTGACGACCACAACGGCCTGCGCCACGGCTGGTCGGGAGACCCGGCCTTCCTGTCCCGGCTGATCCCGTTCGCTCGGGCGACCGCGTCGGGCTCGTTCTACGCGCTGTGGAATCCGGACCCGTCGCAGCCGCCGATGCCGGACCGCTGGCCGGTGGTGGCCTTCGGCGACGAAGGCGGCGAATGGATCGTGGCGCGCGACGTGCGCGAGCTGCTGCGGGTCAGCACCTGCGACGTGGAACCGCGCATCGACTTCGACCGCATCCACTACTTCCGCAGCGAGCACCACTATCGGAAGAGCGACGGGCTCGATGCCTACATCGAGTGGCTGCGGGAGCATCTGCAGATCGCGCCGGTCGACGATCCGGAAGCGATCCTCGCGGCCGCGCAGCAGGAGTGGCAGGACGACTTCGAACGGTGGATCGAGCCGTTCCTGCAGGGATGAGGGCACGGGCGGAGGCTTGCGTTCAGCCTGGAAAGATCGCACCGAGATCGTTGCGGCCTTGCCTGCGTCGTCCGCGGTCATGGCATCGATCGGGGTCGCCGACTCGACAGGCCGGCATGGCGCGACACGTCGTTCCGGCCCTTCGTGCGAGCCGAGGCGAGACGCGAGACTTCTGATCAAGACACGGGGCGGATTCCCGGTCCGGTCTACTCTCCCTGCCTTGGACTGAACGTCCGCGGAAACACCACCGCGCTCTTGCGGTCCCGCAGGCGATAACCCATCGCCGCTCGGTTGGCGTCGCCAGCCATGGGCCCTGCTTCCTCGAGGAATCCGGCTGCAAGCATCCGCGTGCGGAAGCCGCTCTTGTCGACCGGACGTCCCAGCACAACCTCGTACATGCGCTGCAGCTGCGGCAGCGTGAAGGCCTCGGGCAACAGGAACGCCGGCAGCGACGTGTACTCCACCTTCCCGCGCAGCCGCTCGACGGCGGTCTTCAGGATCGCGGCGTGATCGAAGGCCAGACGCGGGCGCTTCAACAGCGTCTCCACCTCGAACCAGCCGACGTCCGCCGCATTCGCGCCCTTGGCCAGCTTCACGCCATCGGCGGGAATCAGCGCGAAGTACACGTGGGTCGCCGACCACCCACGCGGATCGCGCTCCCTGCCGCCCCAGCTGCCGAGCTGTTCCAGATAAGGACTGGCGACGCCGGTCTTCTCCGACAGCTTGCGCCGCGCGCAGGCCTCCAGATCGCGGTCGCGGTCGATGTCCACGAAACCGCCCGGCAAGGCCCAGCGATCGGGGAACGGCTCGCCTTCCTTGGATGGCCGCTGGACCAGCAGCACGCGCAACTGGTCCTCGACGACGGAGAAGATCACGACGTCGACCGTCGTGAACGGCAGGGGAAAGGACGGGCTCGCGGAAGCGGGCTGTGGTTTCCGGCGCGAAGGTTCGGTGGTCATCGTCGTTCGGAGCTTGATCGGATCGTTGGAGAGTTGTATTGTGCAACCTTCGATGAGTTGCACTATACAACTCGATTCGGAATCACGACACAACAACAATCAAGTGAATGGGAGAGATGGGATGAACACCATCAACGACAAGACGCTGACCTCGCTCAGCAAGCTGCTCAGCCTGACGCTGCGTCACAAGCCGGAAACGCTGGGCCTCACGCTCGACGAGAACGGCTGGGTCGCGGTCGATGCGCTGCTCGCCGGCGCGCAGGCCGCGGGCAAGCGGATGGACCTGGCGCTGCTGCGCGAGATCGTCGAGACCAACAACAAGCAGCGCTTCGCCTTCAGCGAGGACGGTCTGCGCATCCGCGCGAACCAAGGACACACGGTCGAAGTGGCACTCGACCTGCCCGCAGTGGCACCACCCGAAACGCTGCTGCACGGCACCGCGACCCGATTCCTCGATGCGATCCTCGCGGAGGGGCTCGACAAGCGGCAACGCCACCACGTGCACCTCAGCGAGAACCCGGACACGGCGCGCCAGGTCGGCGCGCGTTACGGCAAGGTCGTGCTGCTGGAGATCGACGCCGGTCGGATGCATCGCGACGGCCATCAGTTCTTCAGGACGGACAACGGCGTCTGGCTGACGGATGCCGTACCGCCCAGCTATTTGAAAGTATTGCCATGACCTCCCCCACCGTCACCCTCTTCCGGCCGACCGGACCACAGGAGCTGGCGCTCGTGGCGCAATCGGGCTACCGCCGATGGCCGCCGCGCCTGCCGGATCAGCCGATCTTCTATCCGGTCACGAACGAGCAGTACGCCGTCGAGATCGCGCGCGACTGGAACGTGCCGGCCAGCGGCGAAGGCTTCGTCACCCGCTTCGAGGTCCGCAAGGACTTCATGGACCGCTATCCGGTCCAGCAGGTCGGCGGCGGCCATCACACCGAATGGTGGGTGCCCGCCGAGGAGCTGGACGCGCTCAACGATCACATCGTCGGCACCATCGTCGTACTGACGCGTTTCGATCGGGACGGCGCGCATCCGGTGGCGCCTCCCGCCGAGGCGCCGGCCGACCCGAACTGACCCCGCCAGCGGGCCCCTCCCGGCGTCTCGATAGAATGACGCCTGTGACCCGCTGGTTCCGCATCCTTGTCCTGACGATCCTCGTCCCCGCGTACGGCATCGCCGCCGCCGGCGTGACGATGTTCGCCGCGGGCGTCGCACATGCGCAGCACCTGCTGGTCGACGGGCAACCCGACCCTGCCGCCGCCGCCCTCATCGCGACACAGCCGGCACAGGCCGGCGTCGACGACGATCACGCCGCCGAGCGATCCGCCGCGGTGGCCGCCCTGCTCTTCGAGCTCGGCGACACCTCGGACGACATGCCCGATCACTGCAAGCCCGACGCGCGTCCCCTGCGCGTCGCGCCGCCGCAGATGAACCCGCTCCCCACGCCCCAGCTGCACGAGCCTCAGCGCTGCCCGCAGCCGCCCCTGCGGCCGCCACGCGTCTGACCACGCCCGTGTAGCCCGCGTCGAGGCGCTCCGCCGCCTCCCCCTCCCGTCAGCACCCCTCCGGCACGCGTCGCGCCTCCCGCGCCCGCGTGCGTCCGCGTCGTCCCCGCCGCACCCTCGATCCCGAGGGCCGGCAGGCCGGCGTTCCTTCCTCATCCCATCATGGAAATCGCCTTACTTTTCTTCCTCATCCTGCTCAACGGCCTGTTCGCCATGTCCGAGATCGGACTGGTCACCGCGCGCCGCGCGCGCCTGCAGAAACTCATCGACGACGGCGACAGCGCCGCCGCCGCGGCCGTCAAGCTGGGTGAGGATCCGACCCGCTTCCTGTCGACCATCCAGATCGGCATCACCTCGATCGGCGTGCTCAACGGCATCGTCGGCGAGGCCGCCCTCGCCGGACCGCTCGCACTGTGGATCACCTCCCACGGCGTGCCTGCCGAGTACGCCAGCGGCGCCGCGACCGGCCTGGTCGTCGTGCTGATCACCTACTTCTCGATCGTGCTGGGCGAGCTCGTGCCCAAGCGTCTGGGCCAGTCCAACCCCGAGGCCGTCGCGCGCCTGGTCGCGCGTCCGATCGCGGCGCTCGCCGTCGCGACCAAGCCCTTCGTGCGGCTGCTGTCGGGCTCGACGAACGCGCTGCTGCGCCTGCTCGGCGTGAAGCAGTCGGCCGCGTTCAACGTCACCGAGGAAGAGATCCACGCCGTGCTCGCCGAAGGCACCAGCGCCGGCGTCATCGAGTCGCACGAGCACGCCATGGTGCGCAACGTCTTCCGCCTCGACGACCGCCAGATCGGCTCGCTGATGGTGTCGCGCCGCGACGTGGTCTGCCTGGACCTGAACGATCCGATGGAGACGACGCTCGCACGCATCGAGGCCTCGGACCACGCGCTGTTCCCGGTCGTGCGCGGCGGGCTGCATGACATCGTCGGCGTCGTGAACGCGCGCCAGCTGCTGTCGGAAATGCTGCGCCAGCGCCAGCCGCGCCTGGACGAGCGCCTCGCGCCCGCGCTGTACGTGCCGGAGACGCTGACCGGCATGGAGCTGCTGGCCAACTTCCGCCTGTCGGCCGTGCACATGGCCTTCGTCATCGACGAGTACGGCGAGGTGCAAGGCCTGGTCACGCTGCACGACCTGGTCGAGGCGATCACCGGCGAGTTCCAGCCGCGCGATCCGGCCACGGCCTGGGCGGTGCAGCGGGAGGACGGCTCCTGGCTGCTCGACGGCCACATCCCGGTGCCGGAGTTGAAGGACCGCCTGAACCTCGACGAAGTGCCGGAAGAGGAGCGCGGCCGGTATCACACGCTGAGCGGGATGATGATGCTGCTCACCGGCCGGCTGCCGCGCGAGGCGGACACGGTGGAGTGGGAAGGCTGGCGGTTCGAGATCGTCGACATGGACGGCAAGACCATCGACAAGGTGCTGGCGTCGCGCGTCGTGGAGGTCGCGGAGGTCGCCGATGTCATGGCGTGACGTCGCTCGGGTGGCGGTCGTGCTGATCCTGGTGCCGCTGCTCGTGTCGTGCTCCGAAGGCTATCCCGGCGAGGACCGGCCGCTGGTCAGTCCCTTCGACATGAACAACGCCGAGCGCGTCGCCGAGCTCAACGTCGTCGGCCGGGACTCGCCCGGCCCGCGCTGGCGCTACGCGCTGCGCGACGGCTGCGCGCTGGAGGTCGAGCAAGGCAGCGGGAAGGACCAGCGGCGCGTGGCGGTGACGCTGAAGCGATCGATGGATGCGGAGGTCGTCTTCGACGACGCGACGAAGACCTACGACGTCGCATTGATCGATCGCTCGGTCGATGCCGGCAAGCCCATCGCGACCCTGCTCAAGACGGACAAATGGACCTACGCGACCCAGGGGAGCCTGCTGGTGGATCTGTTGATCAGGGACTGCGCATCAGGCGCCACCGCACGGTCGCGTCCAACGCCGGAATCTCCGCCCAGCCTTCGTCGGTGAACACGGTGAGGAGGTAGTACTGGGCGCCCTGTGCCAGCGTGACCTCCAGCTCGATGCCGCCGCCAAGTCGCACGAGCGGCAGCCCGTGCGCGAAGAGGTCTGCGCGAGGCACGCCGTCGTCGTCGACGATGTCCCCTTCCGGCTTCTGGATGGCAAACAGTTCGATGTCCACACGCGCGTCGGTGGCGATGCGATCCGCCGCACGCGTGAGGCCGAGCCTCGCCAGGAGACGCTTCGCCCGCGCTCTCAAGTGCGACTCGGCCAGAGGGCAATCGAACACGAAGAGCAGATGGATGCCCCTCGCATCCTCGGAGCGGGTCAGCGATCGCAGTTCCCACCGGTCCGTATCAGTGGGAGGCAGGCTCGTCAGGACGTTGTCGGTCACGCCCGCTAGCGTAGCCCACGCCGCCCACCAGTCACCGCACCGGATTCCGGTACAGCGAATCCTCAGGGATCTCGAACGCCTTCAGCGCTTCCAGTTCGTCGCCGAACTCCCTGAGCGCAGCCCGCAGCCGCGACAGTCCCAGCAGCAGGAGCAGCCATCCCGCGCCGGCCGCCACCACGACCACGCGGGACACCTGCCGCAGCGCGCGCAGCAGCAAGCCCATCAGGCGGCAGGCGATGCCCAGGCATTGGCTCTGCGCCGCGTCGTGGTCGATCAGCGCCGCCAGCTCTTCGGGATCGCACCGTTCCTCGACGAACAGCGTGGTGTCGAAATCGCGCCCGAACGCCAGGATGACCGGATGCGGCAGTCCGGCCCCGAGCGTGCGCCCGCGCAGACAGACCACGCCGTGGTGGACGACGTCGACCGCCTTCAGCACCAGCTCGTAGGCGCCGCGGGCGCTGCTGGCGATCACGCGCGCCACGTTCCAGAGCCGGTCCTTGATGTTCTCCACCACCTGCTTCACCTTCGCCTTGAGCCAGGCCCAGGCACGCTTGATCCCATCCCAGACGCGGGCCGCGAGATGGTCCAGGCGGTCGACGATCTCGGCCTGGTGATCGGCCACGTCCTGCAGCACCGCGTCCTGCACCTCGGCGTCGGGCGTGGCGGACTGGGCGTCGGACAGCACGGCCGCCCGCTCGAAGAAGACGGCGGGAATGCCGAGGAAGCGCCGGTCGATACCTGCCAGCGCCTTGCCCCCGAAGAAGTCGCCCAGGGCCTCGTCGACCGCCGGATCGATGACGATGAACCTCGCCGCGCCGCGAGGTCCGGTGCCCGGCACCAGCACCCGCGTCGTGGTCGGCTCGCGCGCGATGGCGACGTCGTAACCCAGCAGCCACAGCTCGACGCGCCCGAGGGCGTCGACGAACTGGCGATGCGCCGGCGCGGCGACGAACCCGGGCGAGGCGCCGAGCGCGCGGATCATCGCGTCATGGCCGAAGAGCACGGCCAACGTCCGCGGCGCCAGCACAGGGGCAAGGCGTTCCGTGATCAGACCGAGCGCGAGGGCATGGTCGAGGAAACGCTCCAGCGCCTCCTGCATCGCCGGGTTGTCCTCCAGCCGCGCATCGGTCTCGGTCGTGAGCGGCTGGCTCCAATCCGAGAAGCAGCCCAGCGTGTACAGCCGCAGATAGACCGCGCGATGGACCGCGCTGAACTCCGCCGGCCGCTCGCCCGTGGCACCCCACGCGCGGATGTCCTGCCCGTCCTCGAAGCTCACGAGCTGCTGGAGCTTCTCCTTGGTGAGCGGCCCGGCCCAGCCGTCGGTCGCCAGACCCGCCTGCTTCTGGAAGCTCATGATGGCCACCTGCAGCGGCGGCGTGAGCGTGTCGCCCTCCGCCTCGGAAGCAGCGAGATATCCCAGGCTCACCAGACGCGAGCGCAGCGCCCGGATGTACAGGGCGCTGCTGGCATCGTTGGTATTCTCCACGGCGTCGACCTGCCGCTTCGGATCCGGCAACTGCCGGCGCTCCGTCGCGGCGTCCATCCATCCGCCCACGGTGGCGAGATCGCCCGACTCCACAGTCACTGACGCCGGACTATTTCTTGATCGCACCGACGATCGCCGTCTCGAAGATCTTGATGATCGCGGCGCGCTTCTCGGTGGCCGAGCTCACCAGCTGGTTGTGCGCGGCGAGGTCCGCCTCGGTGGCGTCCTTGTCGTAGAACACGGTCACGTCGCCGTCGAGCTTGGCCTGCGTGCAGGCCACCAGCCTGAACTGGGCCGAGCCTCTGGCCTTGGCGAGCAGCGCGTCGAAATCCGGCGCCGGGCCCGCCGCGGTGAGCTCGATCGTCCCCTTGTAGCTGATCACGTCGAGCGTGGCCAGGTCCTCCAGCGCATCGCCGATCTTCTCGAAAGCCGTCTGGAAACTTCCCATGATCTCTCCTCCTTCGCTTGTTGATCTTCAAACGCCGAGTGTCGCCGCACTGTGCTTGGCGAACGCATCGGCCAGCTTCTTGTCGTAGGCGTTCTTTTCGTAGGCGGGCCCGTTGTAGGCCCGCGCGAATGCGGCCCAGTTCTGCGCCCGCAGCAGGTCCACGAGCGGCGTACCCTTGAACTTGTTCACCGAGATGAAGCGCCCGAAGGCGTCCAGGTGATTTGCCTCCTTCTCCTCCATCTGCTCCACGAAGTCCTGGACGCTGGCGTACTTCAGCGGCTTGGCATGCAGACCGAGGATCTGGAAGAGCCCCCAGGACGCGGCGCTCAACGCAGGCCCTTCGGCGATCTGCTTCGCGCGATCCAGCCGTGCGTGCTCGGCCAGGCCGCCCACGTAGCTCTTGGGGTTCCAATTGGGAAAGAGGATGTCCTCGTTCCCGACGACATGCTGTCTCGGATCGATGCCGGCCTTCTCCAGCTCCGCCCAGAAGACGTGGCCCTCGAAGAGGATCTTCGGCTTCACCCCGACGAAGCCCATGCCGCCGGACTCGACGCTGTAGACCGTGCGGACCAGCGGCACGCTGAGCGAGAACTTCACGGCGAAGGCCTCGATGTCCTGCTGCGACAGCCAGCGCGCGCTGATCTGCGAGAGCAGCTCCGGCTTGAGCGCGAACAGCGTCGTCCAGGTCTTCTCGCCCGCCACGCCGTCGACGATCAGACCGTGGTCCTGCTGGAACTGGCGCAGCGCCGTTTCCGTCCCCTGGCCGAAGTTGCCGTCGGGGTTCAACGGGTAGCCGAGCGCCAGCAGGAACACCTGCAGGGTGGTGGCCTCGCGCACGGGCGCCAGCCCTCGCTTGATGGTGTCCATGTCGTTCCCCCGTTGCTCTGCCCCGATGGGGGCCACGATACGGTCGACGCGGGGATCCGACATCCTCACCATTGAGGAGAAACCCCGCGCTACTTCGAGTAGCCCTGGTCCTTGATGAACACCGCGCGCTGCTTCTCGCCGTTGAACGCGAAGAGCACGCGCTCCTGCTCGCCGTTCTCGCGCTCGACGACCATGGCCCAGCGGTCCAGCCGGTAGCGGCCGACGAAGTCGCCGCCGTTGCGTCGCTGTCGCTGCGCGCCGCCGGCACCGGCGCCGACGGCGCTGACGGACGAGGTCGTCGTGCTGCCGCCGCGCGAGTAGGTGCTCGTCGCCATGCCCGCCACGCCATTGGCCGCAGCCATGGTGCCGGTGCCGAAGACCGACTTGCCGGTCTGCTCGAAAGTGCCGTCCGGCTGGAAATGGAAACGGTTCTGCGAGCTGCCGCCGCCGAGGATCGAGTACCAGGAGTGCGTGAACGTGCCGTCCAGCCGCTGTCCCGCCGAGGCCGGCGCCGCCGGCGTGCCGCTGATCGTGCGCCAGTCCTTGTCGTCGTGGTCCTTGATCTGCCAGTCGCCGCCGCTGCGACGCCACTGCAGGACGCGCTCCGGCTTGACGCGCCGCGCCGCAGCCATGTCGAGCTCGTCCGGCGGCAGGTCGAGATTGCGATAACCGGTGCCGTCCTTGAGCAGCAGATGCAGGTTCTCCACCAGGCTCTCGCCGCTGGGCTGGTACCAGGTCCAGAGCATGACGGCGATGTCGCGCTCCGCCACGCCCTTGCCCGGCGCCACGTGGATGGCGCGATCGGCGGCAGCGCGGCGCTCCATCGTCGCCGCCCGCTCGGCGGCCTCGCGTTGTCGACGCTCGTCCCCGGCGAGTACCTTCAGCGCGGGCCACAGCTCATTCGACTTCGACGACAGCGTCTTCAAGCCGCCGCCGTAGCGCTGCAGCAGCGCCTCATCCTGCGAGAACGCGATCCGCAGCCATTCGACCTGGCCGTTGCGCGCCGGTCGCAGGTAGACCTGCGTCTCGATGGGCGCGCCGTTCACGGTCGCCACGCAGTTCTGGAGCACCACGCCGGCCTGCAGCATCTGCGGCGGCTTGCAGGTGGGCTGGCCCGCGGCACCCAGTCCACGCATCGGATCCTTGATGTGCGCGAGCGCCGCGATGCCGTCGTCGCGCCCGGCGTCCGCCGGCGGCGCGACCCACAGCTGCATCACCTTGCCCGGCGGCAGATCGGCGGGCTGCAGCAGCAGGCCGTCCTCGTGCACACGCTGCGTCCAGCCGGACGGGACGTCGAGGGCCAGCGCGGACACGAGCGGCGCCGACAACACGGCGGCGACAGCAGCGGCGGCTGCGCGGCCAAGGAACGAGGGACGACGGCGGACGAGGTCGGGACGGCGCATGGACTTCCTGCGGCAACTGGAAGCGCGCAGTGTCCCGGCGATGCGCACGAATGCGTCCCCCAAGGGCTAGGGAGGCGGGCCCACCAATGCAAAGCGGACCCGAAGGTCCGCTTGCTCACCAGGATCCGGAGGGATCGCTCAGATCGAGTAACCCAGCAGCATCGCCACGCCCGCTTCGCGGTTCGGACGCTTGAAGCCGTCGCGCGTCAGGCGGTTCATCGGGATCGACAGCGCCGAGGTCTGGAACCACTTGTTGTAGAGCTGCTCGATCTCGCCGCTGCTGTAGACGCGGCTCAGCGCGCGGTCCACGGCCGCCGCCAGCTTGGCGTCGCCCTTGCGCATCATGATCCCGTAGGGCTCCACCGAGAACGCCATCTGACCCAGGCTCAGGCTGTCCAGCGCCTTGTCCTTGGACGCCAGGCCCAGCAGCAGCGCATCGTCCTGCGCGAACGCGCGGGCCTTGCCCTCACGCAGCGCCTTGAAGGCGTCGGTGTTGTTGGGGTACTGGACCAGCTGCATCTTGGCCTCGCCGGAGGTGTTCAGCTGCGTGAACAGCTTCTCCGACGTCGTGCCCTTGGCCAGCGCGATCGTCATGCCGTCCAGGTCCTTGATGGTGTCGACCTTGGAGCCATTGGCGATCAGCACGCGCATGCCCGCGACGAAGATCGTGTAGCTGAAGTCGACCTGCTCCTGACGCGCCTTGGTGTTGGTCGTCGAGCCGCACTCCAGGTCGATCTCGCCCTTCTGCAGCTTGGGGATCCGGTCCGCGCCGGAGACGACGACGTAGTTGACCTTCAGCTCGGGCAGCTTCAGTTCCTTCTTGATCTCCTCGACCGCCTGCAGGCACAGGTCGACCGAATAGCCCTGACCCTGCTTCTGCTCGTTGACGAACGAGAACGGCCGCGACGCTTCGCGCACGCCCAGCGTGATCGTCTTGGCCTCCTTGATGCGGGCCATCGTGTCGACGGCCGGGCCGGCGGCGCGGGCCGACAGCGCGGTCAGCGCCAGGGCAGACAGGACAAGAGCGCCGCTCAGGCGCCGGATCGCGGAGGACATGGTCGAATTCCGGGTCGGTGAAAACCCTGAATTCTAGGGAGCGGACGTTACTCACCTGTAACCAATGACCCCCGTTCGGGGGCCCACTCTAGACGGTTCGGCAAGAACCATCGCCCGTCCGTGACTTCCCTCACGGATCGGTGGGCGAACTCAGCCCACCTTGGCCGGTGCCGGCACGCCGCCTGCCGGCTTGCCGCGCACCAGCTGGCGCATCAGCAGCGCCGCGACCAGCGTCGAGGCGATGACGACGTAGCCCACGTACGGGAAGTCGTTGACGTGGCCGTCCGGCCCGATGTGCACGATGTGCCCGGCCACCAGCGAGGCCAGCCCGCCGGCCAGCTGCTGCAGCGCCGAGTTGATCGCGTTGAACGAGCCGCGCTGCTCCGGCGCCGGCACGCCGGCCAGCGTCACCTGGGCCGGGATCATGCGGGAGAAGATCCCGACGAACATCACCACGTTGACGACGATCAGCACCCACAGCGGCGAGGTGCCGAGGTGCGTGTAGAACGCGACCGTGGCGATCGTGATCGCGCAGCCGGCGTAGAACACGGGCATCGCGCCGATGCGGTCGGACAGCCGGCCGATCAGCGGCGAGAACACCAGGGTGCAGATGCCGGTGATCAGGTAGATGATCGGCAGGTGGTCCAGCGGGATGCCGACGTTGTGCACGACGAAGGCGCTGGCGAAGGGCATCAGCATGAAGCCGCCGGTGGTCAGCAGCGCCGTCAGCGCAAAAGCCAGCTGCTGGCGCGGGATGCGCACCGTCTGGAACAGGTGCCGCGCCGCGCTGTGCTGGCCGGTGCCGGCCGCGCCGAGGTGCGCGTTCACCGGTTGCAGCTTGAAGGCGATCACCAGCGCCGCGAGCAGCCCGAAGAGCACGATCGCGATGAACGGCGCATGCCAGTCGAAGCGCGACGCCAGGAAGATCGAGAACGGCAGCCCCAGCACCTGGCTGGCCGCGAAACCGCCCTGCAGCAGGCCCATCACGCGGCCGCGCTGGGCCGGCGGGAACAGGTCCGCGGTGATCGCCATGACGATGGAGCCGATGACGCCGCCGAACAGCCCGGTGACGATGCGCGCCGCCAGCAGCGAAGGGAAGCTCGTCGCCAGGCCGCACCACAGCGTGCCCAGCAGGAAGCCGCAGAAGAAGAACAGCAGCAGGCGCTTGCGGTCGAAGCGGTCGGCGAAGCCCGCCGTGAGCAGGCCGGCGATGCCGGCGCTGAAGGCGTAGGCGGAGACGGCCAGGCCGAACTCGCCCGAGCTCATGCGCAGCGCCGGCATGATCATCACGCCCAACGGCGACATGATCATGAAGTCGAGCACCACGGAGAACTGCAGCAGCGCCATCAGCCCCGCGGCAAGCTTCTGGTAGGACGTGAACGGCACGACGCCCGCGGGAGCTGCAGGAGCTGCAGGAGCTGCGGGAGCGGCGGTGGCCGGGGACGATTTGTTTTCTGACATGGGGCGCGATTCTGCGCATGCCTCGTATCCGCAGCGTAAAGACATGGCCCCCATCGGGAGATTCCCCGAGACGCGGCGGTGCCGGGCCGCAACGTCACCGGAAACAGGGGATGAATCGCGCGGGCGCCAGGTCTAGACTGGCGGCACGACGGCAGGTGGTCCCGCGCATCGACGCACCCAGTGCGCGCGCGGAGGGGGCCGTCGTGGGACAGGGAGCGGTCCTTTCGGGGCAGTCGATGCCGAGCCGGGACGCGTTACTCCGCATCATCGAGATCCACAGCCAGGTCGCCCAGCTCGGGCTCGACCTGGCGGGCGTGATGTCGCTGTCGGTCCACGGCACGCTGGAGCTCGTCGACGCCGACGGCGCCGCCATCGAACTCGCCGAAGGCGAGGACCTGGTCTACCGCGCGGTCGCCGGCGCGGCCAGCCACCAGCTCGGCGTGCGCGTGCGGCGCGACGGCAGCCTCTCCGGCACCTGTCTGCGCCAGGGCATCCCGCTGATCTGCGAGGACGTCGACACCGACGGCCGCGTCGACCTCGAGGCCTGCAAGCGCGTGGGCCTGCGCTCGATGGTGGTACTGCCGCTGTCGCACCAGGGCACACCGGTCGGCGTGCTGAAGGCCTTTTCCTCCCGCGTCCGCAACTTCGGCAACCGGGAGGTGGAGGTGCTGTCGCTGATGTCCAAGGTGCTGGGCGCGGCGATGTACTGGGCCACGCGCTACGGGCGCGACGACCTCTTCCATCGCGCGACGCACGACGACATGACCGGACTGGCCAACCGCTCACTGTTCATGGACCGGTTGCGCCACGCCACCGCGGAGGTGGAGCGCGGCGATCCGCCGATCGCCGTCGTGCTGCTGGACATGGACGGGCTCAAGCACATCAACGACACGCTGGGCCATGCGGCGGGCGACGCGGCGCTGATCGAGTTCAGCCGCCGGCTCGCAAGCACCACGCGCGAGTCGGACACGGTGGCCCGGCTGGGCGGCGACGAGTTCGCGATCCTGCTGACTCACGCGGGGTCCGCGGCGACGCTGGAGGCGACGCTCCAGCGCATCCACGCGGCGGTCGAAGGGCCCTTCACGTACATCGACCGGGCGCTGCCGCTGCGGGCCAGCATGGGCGCCTCGCGCTGCCCCGAAGACTGGCGCGACGCGACGGCGCTGATGGAATGCGCCGACATGCGGATGTACGAAGCCAAACGTACACGGCAAGGCAGGGACCGCACCGGGCCGATGCCGCTGGAGCCTTCCTGCTGACATCGCGTTTGCCGGGCTTCCCTTGTCACCTCGGCTGTTGATAATGGCCCGCAACAAAATCAAGCAGGGAGGAACCGATGACCGACATGGTGTTCGCCGACGAGCTGCCGGATCCCGGCGATGACGTCCGCTCACGCGCCCTGGACCCGTGGCTGGTGATGATCGTCGACGACGATCCGGCCGTGCATCAGGTGACCCAGCTGGTCATGGCGGACTTCGAGTTCGCCGGTCGGAAACTCCAGTTCCTCAATGCGTACAACGGCGCGGAAGCCCGCGACCTGCTGCGCGACCGCCAGGACATCGCGCTGATCCTGCTCGACGTGGTGATGGAGTCGGAACACGCCGGCCTGGACGTGGCGCGCTTCATCCGCGAGGAACTGCGCAACACCCACGTGCGCATCGTGCTGCGCACCGGGCAGCCCGGCCAGGCGCCCGAAGAACACGTCATCAAGACCTACGACATCAACGACTACAAGGAGAAGACCGAGCTGACCAAGCGCAAGCTGATCACGGTCTTCTACTCGGCGCTGCGCTCGTACCGCGACATCGTGATCCTGTCGCAGTCGCGCGCGGCGCTGCGGCGCTCGATCGACGCGATCACCCAGATCCACGATTCGAGCAACCTGCGCCACTTCGCCTCGGCGCTGCTGGAGCAGGTGGGGCACATGCTCGGGTATCAGGCGCAAGGCCTGTGCGCGAGCCGCATGTACGCAGCCTCGCATGCGGACGGCCGGCTGCAGGTGCTGGCCGCGACCTCGGACTACCAGGGACTGCTCGCCGACGCCCAGGTCTCGGACCTGCCCGCCGACGTGCGCGACGCCCTCGACCGCGCGCTGTCCACCCGGCAGAGCAGCTTCGAGGACGGACGATTCATCGGCTACTACCGCACCCACTCGGGCAACGAGAGCCTGCTGTACATGGTGCTGTCGGATCCGCTCGACGACGAAGGGCGGGAGATGCTCGACATCTTCTGCGCCAACGTCGCGATCGCGTATGAGGGGTTGCTGGAGCGGGATAGGACGCGCTAGGCGACCTATCATCGCGGCCGGTTTCCCGGTCCGCGTCCATGCATCAAGTCCGCCTCTTCTTCGTCGCCCTGCAGTTCTTCACGCGCGTGCCCGTGCCGCGATGGGTCGGGTTCGAACCCGCCTGGCTGCAGCAGTGCGCGCGCTACTTTCCGCTCGTCGGCGCGGTGATCGGCGGCGTCTCCGCGCTGGTGCTGTGGGGCGCGCTGCAGCTCTTTCCGGCCACGGTCGCCGTCGGGCTCGCGATGGCGGCCAGCGTCTGGCTGACCGGCGGCTTCCATGAGGACGGACTGGCCGACAGCTGCGATGCGCTCGGCGGCTCGGTCTCGCGCGAGAAGGCGCTGACCATCATGAAGGACTCGCGCATCGGCAGCTACGGCGCGCTGGGCCTCATCCTCGTGCTGGGATTGAAGGCGACGGTGCTGCTCGGGCTCGCTGACATCGATCCGGTCCTCGCCATGGTCGCGATCGTCTGGGCGCACGTGGCCTCGCGCGCGGCGCCGGTCTGGCTGCTGCACGCCCTGCCCTACGCCGGCGATGCCGAACACGCGAAGGCCAAGCCGCTAGCGATGCAGATCAGCGGGCCAGGTCTTGCCATCGCGCTGGCGCTCGTGGTGCTCGCGACGATCGCCGGCGCCTGGATCACGCCGGAGAACGTGCCGGAGATGCTGGCGGCGGTCGTGGTGAGCGCGGGCCTGACCTTCTACATGCAATCGATGCTGGAACGCCGCCTGAACGGCTACACCGGCGACACGCTGGGTGCGACGCAGCAGATCGTCGAGCTGGGCGCGCTGCTGGCGTTCCTGGCGATGGCGCCGCTGTTCCCGGCGGATTGAACATGAGCGGCAGTGAGATCGCCAGCATCGTCGTCTGGCGACATCCGCAGCCCGAAGGAGCGAAGGGTCTATGCGTGGGCGCACGCTGCGACCTGCCGGTGGAACGACGCCGCGCCAAGCGGCTCGCGCGGCGCATCCAGGCCCACGCGAGCCGACACCGACTGCCGCATGAGGTGTGGACGTCGCCCCTGCAGCGCTGCGCCGATGTCGGCCGATGGTTGAAGCAGTGGGGTTGGCGACATCACACCGACGCGGCGCTCGCGGAGATCGACTTCGGCGCGTGGGATGGCCGGCGATGGACGGAGATTTCGAAGCACGAGATCGACGCGTGGGTCTCGGACTTCGCGCGCTACGCGCCGGAGGGCGGCGAGTCGCTGACGGCATTGCTCCAGCGCGCTTCGACGTGGTCGAGCGGCGCACTGGTCGTCAGTCACGGCGGGTGGATGCTGGCGAGGCGGTGGGCGCGGGAGCATCCCGACCGACCGCCTCAAGCCGAGCAGTGGCCGCGCCCGCCGAGCTACTCGGAGCGCTGGGAACTCTGAGTTCCGACGTCCGCCGCGGGCTCAGCCTCGGCCCCATCCTCAGCTATCGAGACGTCTCTCCAACACGGCCACGAGGCCTGCTGCAAAGATGTCTCGATAGCTGCCGACACGGCCTTCGGCGATGAGTTGGTCGGCGTCCTCGATCTCGGTGCCGTCGATGACCGGCATGACGATCGCGCGGCCCCGCTGGTCGCGGCGCCATTGCAGCGCAGCGGCAAGATCGCTCTCGCATCCGCAATCGCGTTCGCGGCTCTTCGCCATCACCTGCGCAACCTCGTGCCTCAACGCGGTCACTTCGCAGCCGAGCGGCTTGGACAGACGGACCTTGTAATCGTTGTACTTGCCGATGTCCTCAGGCCCGAGCGGCGCATTGCGGGCAGACCAATCGATGTCATGAATTCGGAGCGTGCCTTCTCGAACACCGGCGTCGCGCATCACGTCCATCACCCGCAAGCCGGAGAGTTCTCCCAAGCGATAGAACATGGAGACCATCCAACGCTTGTCGATCTCCGCCGAATCAAAGCCGAAGAACTTGATCTCGCGGAAGAACTTCATGCCGAAGGACCACTTGGGATTGCCTGAGGATCGCGTCTGCCGCCCCTGCGGTGTCGGCCTCTCTGCGACTGGAGCAGGATCTGCAGCCCGCATCCGCGGCGAGTCAGACCTGCGCAGGTAGACCTTGGGCTTCATGTTCCTGCTCCATTTGCGACTTGAAGAACTTCCGCATGCAGTCTTCGTCGAGTTCACGATCGCATTGATCAGCAAGGGGCAGGTGGCCTCGCGCCTTGAGCCAAGGCAACTCCTCTCGCGACATCCGCATCAGCTGGAACGTCGGATAGATGGCGTACTCGTCGAGGATGCGATCGATGTGATTGCGCTCGACCTCACTGAAGACATCGAACGAAAAACCTTCGCGTACGTCGCGAAGCTCGACGGCGCCGTACAGGGAACGATCCCAAGAGAAGCGATCAAACAGCGGTTTGCTGATCGGCCCGTGGATCCACGCCTGGAACCGCTCCGGGAAGAGCGGGCGGTCGTGCACGACCAAGTGCCAGCCCTGCACGTAATAAAGCAACTTGTGCAGCCGATGCACGCTGGGACGCTCGCCGGCCTCCCAGAGCTTCACGATCAAGTAGTCCGCCACATCATGGATGTCCGCCATCTCACCTTCCTTCCGATGAAGCGATCCCGGCCCAGCAGTCGGCAACTGCACGACGCTCAGAAGGGTTCCGGAATCAGAAGGCGGTGATCTTGCGCCGTGGCGTTCGGCGCTTCAATTGCCCGTTCAAGTAGGCGAATGACTCAAGCTGTCTGCTGGGTCAGTCGCACGTACTTCTGCATCAGCGTCTCGCGCGATTCGACGTGATCAGGATTGACGGGGATGCAGGCCACCGGGCACAACATCGCGCACTGCGGCTCGTCGAAATGGCCGACGCACTCCGTGCACTTGCTGGGCTCGATCTGGTAGTACTCCTCGCCCATCGAGATGGCGTGGTTGGGGCACTCGGGTTCGCAGACGTCGCAGTTGATGCATTCGTCGGTGATCATCAACGCCATGGCTTACTGCTCCATGCGGTTCTTGGCGACGCGCTCTGCCAGGCGCTCGCGGACCAGCGGCGAGACGAACTTGGAGACCTCGCCGCCGAGGGTGGCGATCTCCCGCACAAAGGTGGAGGAGACGAACTGGTAGTTGTCCGACGGTGGCAGGAAGACCGTCTCGACCTCGGGCATCAGCTGCCGGTTCATGCCGGCCATCTGGAACTCGTATTCGAAGTCCGAGACCGCCCGCAACCCGCGCACCACCACCTTGCCGCCGTTGGCCAGCACGAAGTGGCTCAGCAGGCCCTCCAGGGCCACCACCTCGACGTTGGGATACGGCGCCACCAGCTGGCGCGCCATGTCCAGGCGCTCGTCGATGCTGAACATCGTCTTCTTGTGATGGCCCGCCGCGACCGCCAGCACCAGGCGTTCGAACAGCCGGCTGGCGCGACGCACCAGATCCTCGTGGCCGAGGGTCATGGGGTCGAAGGTGCCGGGGTAGACGGCCGTCAGCAGGATCTGGGAGGTCATAGGGGCGGATTATCCGCCGCGCCGCAGCAGCCGGTAATGCACGGCCCCGGCCCGCCCTTCCTTCCACACGGACAAGCCCAACTCCGCCGGCGCCTCGATCGCCTCCGGCGACTCCAGGTAGATCAGGCCGTTGTCGGCCAGCAGCGGCGCCGCCGCGGCCAGCGCGTCGACGAAAAGTCCGTCCGCGAACGGCGGATCCAGGAAGATCAGGTCGAACGATCCCGGCGTCCCGCGACGCATCCAGGCGAGCGCATCCGCGTTCGCGATCGTCATCGGCACCGTGCCGTCCTTGTCCAGCCGCTTGAGGTTGGCACGCAACGCGTTCGCGAGCGTCGCATCGCGCTCCAGCAAGGTCACGCCGGTCGCGCCGCGCGACGCGGCCTCGAAACCCAGCGCCCCGCTGCCCGCGAAGGCGTCCAGCACGCGCCAGCCCGCCAGGTCCTGCCCCAGCCAGTTGAACAGCGTCTCCCGCACCCGGTCGGGCGTGGGACGCAGACCGACCACGTACGGCACCGGCAGCTTGGACCGCTTCCAGACGCCGCCGACGATGCGGACCTCGCCCGGTCCCGCCTCGCGCGGACGCGGCTTGACCGCGCCCTCGCCCACCGTCACCCGAGGACCGGGCCGGCCGGCGCGGCGCAGACCGTCGATCTCCGGGGTCTGATCGCGCGCACGGCCTTCGCGGCCCTTGGCTCGCCCACTGGAGTTGCTCATTGGCGGACCGGAATGCCCTGCGACGCCATCAGCGCCTTGGCTTCGCCGACGGTGTGATCGCCGTAGTGGAAGATGCTCGCGGCCAGCACCGCGTCGGCGCCGCCCTTCGTGATGCCGTCGGCGAGGTCCTGCAGCGACCCGACGCCGCCCGAGGCGATCACCGGCACGCCCACTGCGTCCGACACCGCGCGCGTCAACGCCAGGTCGAAACCGCTCTTCGTGCCGTCGCGGTCCATGCTGGTCAGCAGGATCTCTCCCGCGCCGAACTCGGCCATGCGCGTGGCCCATTCGACGGCGTCCAGGCCCGTGTTCTTGCGGCCGCCGTGCGTGTAGACGTCCCAGCCGGTGCTGCCGTCGGCGTTCTGGCGACGCTTGGCGTCGATCGCGACGACGATGCACTGCGCGCCGTACTTGTCGGAGGCCGCGCGGATCAGCTCGGGATCGGCCACCGCCGCCGAGTTGAAGCTCACCTTGTCCGCCCCCGCATTCAGCAGCCGCCGCACGTCGGCGACCGAGCGCACGCCGCCGCCGACCGTCAGCGGAATGAACACCTGCGAGGCCACGCGCTCGATGATCGGCAGGATCAGGTCGCGGCCGTCGCTGGTCGCCGTGATGTCGAGGAAGGTCAGTTCGTCGGCGCCCTGCTCGTTGTAGCGGGCGGCGATCTCCACCGGATCGCCGGCGTCGCGCAGCTCGACGAAATTGATGCCCTTGACGACGCGACCGCCGGTCACGTCCAGGCACGGGATGATCCGCTTGGCCAGCACCGGTCAGCCTCCGTTCAACTCGTCGGCGCGTCGCTGCGCGCCGGCGAAGTCGAGGTCGCCGGTGTAGATCGCGCGGCCGCAGATCACGCCGCTCACGCCTTCGGACTCGACCGCGCAGAGCGCGTCGATGTCGGCGAGGTTGGACAGCCCGCCCGAGGCGATCACCGGGATGGACAGCGCCTGCGCCAGCTTCACCGTCGCGTCGATGTTGATGCCGGTGAGCATGCCGTCGCGACCGATGTCGGTGTAGATCACGCCCTCGATGCCGTAGTCCTCGAACTTCTTCGCCAGGTCGACGACCTCGTGGCCGGTCAGCTTGCTCCAGCCGTCGGTGGCGACCTTGCCGTCCTTGGCGTCCAGGCCCACGATGATGTGCCCGCCGAAGGCCGACGCCGCATCCTTCAGGAAACCGGGGTTCTTCACCGCGGCCGTCCCGATGATCACGTACGACAGGCCGTCGTCCAGGTAGCGCTCGATCGTGTCCAGGTCGCGGATGCCGCCGCCCAGCTGCACGGGGATGTCGTCACCGACCTCGCGCAGGATCGCCTTGATGGCTGCCTCGTTGACCGGCTTGCCCGCGAAGGCGCCGTTCAGGTCCACAAGGTGCAGGCGCCGGGCGCCCGCATCGACCCATCGGCGCGCCATCTCGGCGGGATCCTCGCCGAAGGTCGTGGAGTCGTTCATGTCGCCTTGCTTGAGGCGGACGCATTTGCCGTCTTTCAGGTCGATCGCGGGAATCAGCAGCATGGCCGAGGCAGTGGGGGTGAAGGAAGGGGAAAGGTTCTGGAACCCTCGAGAACGGCGCGCGCCACGCCTGCGACACAGGACGGGACGCCGCGCGTCATGCGCTCAAGGCGTCCAGTGCAGGAAGTTGCGATACAGGGCGAGCCCGGACGCGGCACTTTTCTCGGGGTGGAATTGGGTGGCAAAAATGTTATCCCGCGCCACCGCACAGGTAAAGCGCGGGCCGTACTCGCTCTGACCGACGCTGTCGCGCGGGTCCGACGTCTCGGCGTAGAAGCTGTGCACGAAGTAGAACCAGCTCTCGTCCGGCACCTCGCCCCAGACCGGGTGGGCCCGCGTCTGGTGCACGCGGTTCCAGCCCATCTGCGGCACCTTGTAGCGGCTGCCGTCGGGCTGCACCTGGCCGTCGAGGCGGAAGCGCTTCACCTGGCCGGGGATCAGCCCCAGGCCCGGGGTGTCCTGCTCCTCGCTGTGGTCGAGCAGCATCTGCATGCCCACGCACACGCCCATCAGCGGCTTGCGCGCGGCGGCGTCGAGCACCGCCTCCTTCAGACCGCTGTCGGCGAGCTCGCGCATGCAGTCGCGCATCGCGCCCTGGCCGGGCAGGACGATGCGCTCGGCGGCGTAGACCTCGTCGGGCTCGGACGTGATGACCACGCGCACGCCCTGGTCCTGCGCCGCCGCGATCACGGCCTGCGACACCGAACGCAGGTTGCCCATGCCGTAGTCGACGACCGCGACGGTACGCGGCTGAGAAGCTCCCGAGGCGCTCACAGCGTGCCCTTCGTCGAGGGGATGACGCCGGCGGAGCGCGGATCCAGCGTCATCGCCATCCGCAGCGCGCGGCCGAAGGCCTTGAACATGGTCTCGCACTGGTGATGCGCGTTGTGGCCCTTGAGGTTGTCCACGTGCAGGGACACCAGCGCATGATTGACGAAGCCCTGGAAGAACTCGTAGGTCAGCTGCGTGTCGAAGGCGCCGACCGATCCGGCGGTGAACTTGACGTCCATGGCCAGGCCCGGGCGGCCGGAGAAGTCCACCACCACGCGCGACAGCGCCTCGTCCAGCGGCACGTAGCTGTGGCCGTAACGGGTGAGGCCCTTCTTGTCGCCGACCGCCTGCGCGACGGCCATGCCCAGCGTGATGCCGACGTCCTCGACGGTATGGTGGCCGTCGATGTGCAGGTCGCCCTTGGCCTCGATGTCGAGGTCGATCAGCCCGTGCCGGGCGATCTGGTCGAGCATGTGGTCGAAGAACCCGATGCCGGTGTTCAACGACGCCTGACCGGTGCCGTCCAGATTCACGCGCACGCGGATCTGCGTTTCCTTGGTGTCGCGGCGGACTTCGGCGATGCGTTCGGAGCTCATGGGGATTCCAGGGAGATCAGGAGGATTTCAGACTGGCTTCGATGGCCGCCAGCATGGCCGCGTTCTCGTCCGGCGTGCCGACGGTCAGGCGCAGGCAGCGCGCCAGCAGCGGATGCATGCCCGAGACGTTCTTCACCAGCACCCCGCGCGCCTTCAGCGCCGCGTGCAGCGCGTTGGCATCGGGCACACGCACCAGGATCATGTTGCCTTCGCTCGGGAAGGCGTGCAGGTCGACGGTCCTTGCCAACGTGGCCAGCGCGGTCTGCAGCCTCGCGCGCTCGGCGCGCAGCTCGGCGGCCTGACGCTCGTAGACCTCGGCGTGTTCCAGCGCGAAGAGCCCGGCTTCCGCGTTCAGCACGCTGACGTTGTACGGCGGGCGCAGCTTGTCGATGTGCCGGATCAGCTCGGCGTTGCCCATCATGTAGCCGATGCGCACGCCGGCCAGGCCGAACTTGCTCATCGTGCGCATGACCAGCACCTGCGGGTGGCGCGCCATCAGCGCCATCGAGTCGCGCGCGGCGAAGGGCTGGTAGGCCTCGTCCATGACGACCAGCCCCGGCGCGGCCTGGGCGATGCGTTCGATGACGGCGTCATCCCAGAGATTCGCGGTCGGGTTGTTCGGATAGGCCAGGTAGACGATCGCGGGACGGTGCTCGGCGATGGCGGCGAGCATCGCGGCCTCGTCGAGCTCGAAATCCGCCGTCAGCGGCACGCCGACGAAGTCCAGGTGCTGGTACCTCGACGACAGCTCATACATGACGAAGCCCGGCACCGGCGCCAGCACGACGACGCGCTCGCCCGGCTGGCAGACGGCCATCGCGAGCAGCGAGATCAACTCGTCGGAGCCGTTGCCCAGCATCAACGCCTGCCCCTCGGGCAGCTTCGCATGCGCGGCCAGCGCCTGGGCCAGTTCCTGGGTTCGCTCGCCTGGGTAGCGGTTGATGGCGACGGCCCCCAGGCGCTCGCCCAGCGCGCGCTGCAGTTCCGGCGGCAGCCGGAACGGGTTCTCCATCGCGTCCAGCTTGATCAGGCCGGCGGACGGATGCACCTGGTAGGCGTGCATCGCGCGGACGTCCTCGCGCAGGACACCGAGGGCTCGATCAAGGGCAGCGGTCATGGAGCAGTCGCCGGAGACGGCAGGAAGTCGGAGAGGGAAGCGCCCGCCGGCAGCGCGCGCAGCGGGTCGACGATCAGGACGCTGTCGAACAGCTGCCCGTGCGGGAGCGCCAGGCTCAGCAGCGTCTCGCAGCCCTGCGCCTTGGCGGCCGCGACGATCAGCGCGTCGGCGTACGGCAGGGAGAAGCGGCTTTCCAGCGACCAGGCCGATTCGACCGTCGCATGATCGGTCGCCCACGGCGCCCAGCGCTGGTAGCGGCGCACCTCGGCCCGCGCGTCGCCGTTGGGCATGGGTGGCTCGATGTGGGTCGTCACCGACCGGTAGAAGTCATTGAGCACCTGGCTGGAGGTGCGCCCCAGCCGCTGCTGCCACAGGCAGCGCAACCAGGCCATGGCCTGCGCGCGCCGCGCAGGATCGGCGCCGTCCTCGCTGAGGATCAGTACCGAGGTGTCGACGAAGACCGGGGCCGTCAGCTCAACGGGGGCAAGGTCGGCGACAGGGGCGTTCACAGCAGCTCCCGTCCCGGATACGGCTGGCCGTCCGAGGACCAGGTGCGCTCACGGTGCAACCAGTCCTGCAAGGCACGCTCGTAGGCGTCGTCGTGCCGCATCTTCTCCGCGAGCAGCTCACCCACCAGCCTCGACACGCTGGTATTGCGCCGCGCGGCTTCCAGCCTCGCCCACTCGGCGACGCTGTCTTCCATGGTCACGGTGACGTTCTTCATCAGACCTTCAGATTAACACGAAGTTCGTGTTGCACGAACTTCGTGTTGGATGAAGGGCGGCTTGAATGCCCGACTTCAGAGGCCGTGCGCGGGCACTCCACGGTGCAGGGGGCATCCCTCCGGGAACCCCCAGCACCATTCCGGCCCCACGGAGACTCGCTGCCTCCGGTTCTTTGACTGCGTCAGGCGTGCAGGCGGAACTGCGCGACAACGTGCTGCAGGCTGCCCGCCTGCTCGCGGAGGGACTCGGAAGCGGCGGAAGATTCCTCGACCAGCGCAGCGTTCTGCTGGGTGACCTCGTCCAGACGCTGGACGGCCTGTCCGACCTCCATCAGGCTGGTGCTCTGCTCCTGCGTGGCGGAGGAAATCTCCTGGATGATGTCCGTCACGCGCTGTACCGCGGAGACGATCTCGCGCATGGTCTCGCCAGCATCGCTGACAAGACGTGACCCCGCATCGACACGCTCGACGCTGGCACCGATCAGGGTCTTGATCTCCTTGGCCGCCTCGGCGCTGCGCTGGGCCAGCGAACGGACCTCGCTCGCCACCACCGCGAATCCGCGCCCCTGCTCACCCGCGCGGGCGGCTTCGACCGCTGCATTCAGGGCGAGGATGTTGGTCTGGAAGGCGATGCCGTCGATCGTGCCGATGATGTCGGAGATCTTGCGCGAGGACGCGTTGATCTGGTCCATCGTGCTGACCACCTCGGACACGACCACACCGCCGCGATCGGCGACCTGGCTGGCATTGAGTGCGAGCTGGCTGGCCTGCCGCGTGGAGTCGGCATTCAGACGGACCGTGTCGGTCAGCGCATGCATCGTGGCCGAGGTCTCTTCGAGGCTCGACGCCATCTGTTCAGTCCGCGCCGACAGGTCGCTGCTGCCGGCGGCGACCTCCGCGCTGGACATGGCGATGCTCTCGGCACTGGTGCGCACCGCCGACAAGGACCGGTTCAACGCGCCCTGCATGGTCGACAAGGCCTGAGCCAGTTGGCCCAGTTCGTCACGACGCGTGGTGTCGATGTCCACGGTCAGGTCGCCCTCGGCGACGCGGCTGGCCACGCCCACCATGGCCGTGAGCGGACGCACCGTGCTGCGGGTCAGGTAGAAGGCCAGGACGCCGCCGGCGGCCAGCGCGGCGACGATCAGCACCACCATGGTCGTCAGCACCGCCTTGTAGGCCGCCCGCGATTCCTCGACGCTGGCCTGCGCGCCGGCGGTGTTGATGTCGACCAGCTTCTGCACCGACGCCATCAGGTCGCCGAAAGCCTTGCCGGACTCGCCGGTGACCGTGGACAGGTACTCGCCGCGGTTGCCGGCCTTGCGCGCGGCGACCAGCTTGTCCTGGACGGCGGTGAAGGCCGCGTACTTGTCCTTGGCGTCCTTCCACTGGGCGCCTTCCTCGGCGGAGGAAATCTCCGCCTCGTAGTTCTTGGCCAGTTCGGGCAGGGTCTTCTCGCGCAGCGTCTTGATGCGCTCCTGCTCCTGCTCGACCTCCAGGACCACGTCCTTCAGGCACATCGCCATCTCGGCCCGGCGCAACTCGTTGAGCTGACCGCGCAAGGCGTTCACGGCGTTGATGGAGGGAATCCAGTCGGAACTCATTTCCTCCACGTTGCCCTGGATCACCTGGATGCGGCTGATCGCGACGACGCCCACCAGCACGGTGGCCAGCAGCACGGCCGCGAACCCCAGGGAGATGCGTACCCCGACGCGCAGATCTGAGACCTTCATGCTTGGCCATCCTGTTATGGAGATGTGAAGCATGCTAGGCCCTTCGCACGAAAGGGCGAACCGCGAAACGGCGGGGAATGTGGCGGTTTATCCGCAGCCCAGGGTTTGCCCTGCGCCGGCGCGTGACATCCGTCAGCGCTTGAGGCGGAACTCCGCCGCCTGCGCATGCGCCTGCAGGCCCTCGCCGTACGCGAGGGTCGCGGCGATCGGGCCGAGCACCTGGGCGCCGGCTTCGCTGACCTCGATCAGGCTGGAGCGCTTCTGGAAATCGTAGACGCCCAGCGGGGAGGAGAAGCGCGCCGTGCCCGAGGTCGGCAGCACGTGGTTCGGCCCGGCGCAGTAGTCGCCGAGCGATTCGCTCGTGTAGGCGCCGAGGAAGATCGCGCCCGCGTGGCGCAGCAGCGGCTCCCAGCGGTGCGGGTCGGCGCTGGAGACTTCCAGGTGCTCCGGGGCGATGCGGTTGCTGATCTCGCAGGCTTCCTCCATCGACCGCGTCTGGATGAGCGCGCCCCGCCCTTCCAGCGACGCACGGATCACGTCCTTGCGCGGCATGCCGGGCAGGAGTCGCTCGATCGCCTCGCGGACCTGGGCGATGTAGCCGGCGTCCGGGCACAGCAGGATGCTCTGCGCCATCTCGTCGTGCTCGGCCTGGCTGAAGAGGTCCATCGCGACCCAGTCCGGCGGCGTGGTGCCGTCGGCCAGCACGAGGATCTCGCTCGGGCCCGCGATCATGTCGATGCCGACCTGGCCGAAGACGTTCTTCTTGGCGCTGGCGACGTAGGCGTTGCCCGGACCGGTGATCTTGTCGACGCGCGGCACCGTCGCGGTGCCGTAGGCGAGCGCGGCCACCGCCTGCGCGCCGCCGATGGTGAAGGCACGGTGCACGCCGGCGACGTAGGCCGCCGCCAGCACCAGCGGGTTCTTCTCGCCGCGCGGCGTCGGCACGACCATGACGATCTCGGGCACGCCGGCGACCTGCGCCGGGATGGCGTTCATCAGCACGCTCGACGGATAGGCAGCCTTGCCGCCGGGCACGTAGATGCCGACACGGTCCAGCGGCGTGACCTTCTGGCCCAGCAGCGTGCCGTCCTCGTCGCGATAGCTCCAGCTCTCGCCGCAGGCCTGCTTCTGGCGTTCGTGATAGCTGCGCACCCGCGCCGCGGCTTGCGTCAGCGCCTGCGCCTGCTCGGCGGGCAGGCCGTCGAAGGCGGCCTTCAGTTCCTCGCGGGTCAATTCCAGGGACGCGAGCGATTCCGCCTGCAGGCCGTCGAAGCGGGCGGTGTAGTCGAGCACCGCCGCATCGCCGCGGACGCGCACGTCGGCCAGGATCTCGGCGACACGGGTCTCGATCGCGGCGTCAGTCTCGGCCGACCAGTGCAGCACGCGCTGGAACTGGGCCTCGAAGTCGGCATCGGCGGTGTTGAGGGTGCGAAGGGACGTCGTCATGTCAGTACTCCGGGAGGCGCTCGCGGCCCCAGTGCGGGCGGCAGTTCAGGCGGCGGGAATGGCGGAAGCGATCGCGTCGATCAGCGGCTTGAGCGCCTCGCGCTTGAGCTTGAGCGCCGCCTGGTTGACGACCAGCCGCGAGGAGATCTCCATGATCCGTTCGACCTCGACCAGGCGGTTGGCCTTGAGCGTGCTGCCGGTGGAGACCAGGTCGACGATGGCATCGGCCAGACCCGTCAGCGGCGCGAGCTCCATCGAGCCGTAGAGCTTGATCAGGTCCACGTGCACGCCCTTGTCGGCGAAATGCTGGCGCGCGATGGTGGTGTACTTGGTCGCCACGCGCAGCCGCGAACCCTGGCGGACGGCGTGGTCGTAATCGAAGTCGTCGCGCACGGCGACGCTCATGCGGCAGGCCGCGATGCGCAGGTCCAGCGGCTGGTACAGGCCCGCGCCGCCGTGCTCGATCAGCACGTCGCGGCCGGCCACGCCGATGTCGGCGCCGCCGTACTCGACGTAGGTCGGGACGTCGGTCGCGCGCACGAGCACGACGCGGACGTCGGCCTGGTTGGTCGGGAGGATCAGCTTGCGGGAGCTGTCCGGGTCTTCGAGCACCTGGATGCCGGCGGCGGCCAGCAGCGGCAGGGTCTCTTCGAAGATGCGGCCCTTGGAAAGTGCCAGGGTGATCATGCGGGGTCCTCGGTGAACGCGCGCTTCGTCGGGAAGCGCCTCGGGCAATGGCCTCGGGAGGTTCAGGAGGACGGCAGCGGGTTCACCGGACGGGGACACACCGCCACCCGCCTGCAGGCCGGGTGGCTGTCAGTGATGGTGGTGCGCGGTGCCTTGCTGCGCGAATTCGTCGGGGGTCAGCGTCTTCATCGACAGCGCGTGGATCTGCTCGCGCATGCGATCGCCCAGCGCCTGGTACACGCGCTGGTGGCGCTTGATCCGGCTCAGGCCCTCGAACTCGGCCGACACGATCGTCGCGAAGAAATGGCGTCCGTCGCCCTCGACCTGGAGCTCGCTGCAAGCGAGACCCTGGGCGATGTAGCTCTGGACTTCTGCGGGGGTCGGATCGGCCATGATGGAGCGGGATTCTACCCGGGTGCTTCCCGGACGCTCCCAGCGCCCGGTTTCGTGATTCGAGAGGCCGGGCTTGCGTCGCCCGGCCGGAGAGATCGCTCAGTGGCGGATCTTGTAGCCGCGGCGCAGCAGTTCCAGCGCGATGGCGGCGACCGCCGCGAACGCGATGGCGACGACGCCCAGGCTGACCCAGGGCGAGACGTCGCTGACGCCGAAGAAGCCGTGGCGGAAGCCGTCGATCATGTAGAAGAACGGGTTCAGGTGGCTGACCCCCTGCCAGAACGGGGGCAGCGAGTGCACCGAGTAGAAGACGCCCGACAGGAAGGTCATCGGCATGACGATGAAGTTCTGGAAGGCGGCCATCTGGTCGAACTTCTCCGCCCACAGGCCGGCGATCAGGCCCAGCGAGCCCATCAGCCCGGCGCCCAGGATGGCGAAGGCCAGCACCCACAGCGGGTTGGCCATGCCCGGCGGTGCGAACCACACAGTGGCGACGAACACGCCCGCGCCGACCATCAGCCCGCGCAGGATGGACGCGCCGGCATAAGCCAGGAACCAGGCCCAGTGCGAGAGCGGCGTGACCAGCAGGAACACCAGGTTGCCCGTGATCTTGCTCTGGATCAGCGAGGACGAACTGTTGGCGAAGGCGTTCTGCAGCACGCTCATCATCACCAGGCCGGGGATGAGGAAGCTGGTGTAGCCGACGGTGCCGTAGACCTTCACATGGTCCTCCAGCACGTGGCCGAAGACCAGCAGGTACAGCACGGCGGTCAGCACCGGGGCGCCGACGGTCTGGAAGCCGACCTTCCAGAAGCGCAGGACTTCCTTGTAGAAGAGCGTGCGGGCGCCTTCGAGGCGGATCGGGAAGTGACTCGCGCTCATGTGCGGTTCCCCTGCATGATTTCGAGGAAGACGTCTTCGAGGTCGGCGCGGCCGATCTCCAGGTCTTCGATGGGGACGGCGGCTTCGCGCAGCGTGGCGAGGATCTGTTCGACCTCGGCCGCGTCGTGCGCGGTGATCTGGACGATGCGGCCGGTGCTGCGGGCGCGTTCGGACAGGGACAGCGGCAGCGCCGAGTCGGTCTTGAACTGCAGCATCGTGGACGCGGTGCCCGCGAGCAGCTCCGACGTGCGGTTGAGCGCGACGATCTTGCCCTGCTTCAGCATCGCGATGCGGTGGCAGAGCGCTTCGGCCTCTTCCAGATAGTGCGTGGTCAGGAGGACGGTGTGGCCTTCGCGGTTCAGGCGCGCGATGAACTGCCACAGCGTCTGGCGCAGTTCGACGTCGACGCCGGCGGTGGGCTCGTCCAGCACGATGACCGGCGGGCGGTGCACCAGCGCCTGGGCGACCAGCACCCGGCGCTTCATGCCGCCCGAGAGCTGGCGCATGTTGTTGTGGGCCTTGTCGGCCAGACCGAGGTTGAGCAGCAGCTCATCGATCCAGTCGTCGTTGTTGCGCACGCCGAAGTAGCCGGACTGGATGCGCAGCGTCTCGCGCACGCTGAAGAACGGGTCGAAGACCAGTTCCTGCGGCACGATGCCGAGCTTCTTGCGGGCCTCGGCATAGTCGTCGACGACGTCATGGCCGAGCACCGAGACCTGCCCCCCGCTGGCGCGCGAGAGGCCGGCGAGGATGCTGATCAGGCTGGTCTTGCCGGCGCCGTTGGGGCCGAGCAGACCGAAGAACTCGCCGGGCTGGATGTCGAAGCTGACGCCGTCCAGCGCGCGGAACTGGCCGTCGCGGTAGGTCTTGCTGACGTTGCTGAAACGCAGGGCGGGCGGACCGCCGGCCGGCGCGGGCATGGCGGCCGACTGTTGTGGGGGGCTTGCGGGCATGGGCGGCGATTGTAGGCAGCGGGCCCGGCCCGCGCTGGCCTGGGGTCATGACAGAATGGCCCACCTCCCCCACCCTCAACGCCCCTGGGCCCATGGCCACCAAGAAGCCGCGCCGCACCGCCGAACGCATCCTCGAAGTCACGCTGGACCTGTTCAACCGCTTCGGCGAGCCGAACGTGTCCACGACGCTGATCTCGGCGGAGCTCGGCATTTCGCCCGGCAACTTGTACTACCACTACCCGGCCAAGGACGAGCTGATCAACGCGCTCTTCAACCGCTACGACAAGGCCTTGTCGGAGCTGCTGGGGGCGGTGGGCAACGTGCGCAACGTGGAGGACGCCTGGCTGTTCTTCCACATGCTGTTCGAGCTGATCTGGCAGCACCGCTTCCTGTACCGCGACCTCAACGACCTGCTGTCGAAGAACCGCAAGCTGGAGACGCACTTCCAGCACGTGCTGGAGCAGAAGACGCAGGCGATGGTGGGGATGCTGGGGGGCCTGCAGGCCAGCGGCGCGCTGACGATGCAGGTCCGCGAGGCGGTGCCGACGGCCAACGCGATGGTGGTGCTGCTGAGCTACTGGCTGAGCTACGAATACGTGCGCGATCCGCGCAACGCGCTGGAGCCCGACCGCGCCGGCGAGGCGCTGATGCGCGGCGCCTTCCACGTGCTGGGACTGCTGCTGCCCTACCTGGAACCGACCTCGCGCGACCACCTGTTCCAGTTGGCGGGGAAGTACCAGCCGCAGGCGGGCGGCGGCACGGCCTGACCCCGGCTGGCGGACACGCCAAGGAACGCGTCAAGGAAGGCGCCGAAGTTCGCGCTGAAGAAGACGCCCGCTAACACCGCGACTGGTCGCGGTCCTCCGAACAAACCCTGGATTCGTGCGAAGCCGGACCCCCTGGTCGCGGTTGGCGGCGGAAAACGACACCCTATAAATTAGGGATATCGTATTCACCGACACCAAGGGACCGATTCCATGAAGCGCATCCTGACCACCGCCGCCCTGCTGGCCCTGATCGCCCCGATGGCCCACGCCGCCACCGCCGAGAACGCCGACGCCAAGGCCCTGCGCGCCGAGTGCGCCAGCCAGCACGCCGTGAAGTTCGAGCAGGCCGCCGCCGCCAACGAGTACCGCTTCGTCTACAACCGCGGCGAGTACCGCGGCGAAGCCACCAGCGGCCAGGCCGTCTCCTGCGGCCAGACCCAGTACGCCGAGTACCTGGCCAGCGCCGACCCGGTCCGCGTGATGTCCGCCTACCCGACCGCCGCGGGCCGTCCGCAGCCGGCCAAGAAGTCCTCCGCCGCCAAGTGATTTCGGAACGCCGGTTTCCGGAATGACGAACGCCGCCCTCGGGCGGCGTTTTGCATGGCGCGGTGTCCGTGGCCGCGGGCCGGGATCCGCTGCGCCGGGGTCAGTCCTTGACCTCCCACGGCAGCATCAGCGCGAGCGTGAGCAGCTGCTGAAACTCGGGCCCGAAGTGGGCCACGATGCGCTCCGGATCGGGGCACAGGCCGGCATCGGCGATCAGCCCGAACTGCACCTGGCCGGCGTAGGTCAGGATGCTGATGCCCAGGCTCATGTCACCCGCCTGCGGCGCCCAGAACATCACGCGCTCCACGGCGGAGCCGCACAGTTGCAGGGCCTGGGCCGGCCCCGGCACGTTGGTCATCAGCGCCGTCGCCTTGCGCGACAGCGTCTTCAGCATCGCGCGCTGGGCCGCCTTCTCCACCGACCCCGACGTCGCCATCAGGCCCATCGCCAAGGCCGGCTGCAGGCTGTTCTTCAGCGCCTGCGTCTGCGCATGCACGGCGTAGAGCCGCTTGACCGGATTCGTGATGCCGATCGGCAGCGGCAGTGGCACCATGCCGAAGCGGTTGCCCAACTGCCAGGCCGTCTCCAGCGGGCGTAGGTTCACCGGCACCAGCGCCCGGATCTCCTGGCCCTGGGTGTCGTCGCCGTGTTCGCGCAGGTAGAGCCCGAGCGCCCCGGCAACGCAGTTCAGCAGCACGTCGTTGACCGAGACGTTCATCGACTTGCCGACCGCCTTCACTGCATCGAGCGGCAGCGGCGCGCCCCAGGCGACGCGCTTGGCGCGACCGGCCTTGCCCTTGAGCCGCGTCTTCGCGTCGTCCGGCGCGTCGGTCAGCGCGGCGGCGTCCTTGAGGACCTGCTTGCCCAGGCGCTCCGCCGGCGAAGCCTCCGGTTGCCCGGATCCCGCGTGTTCCTGGATCTCACGCACGGTCCAGGCGTTGATCGGCTTGACCATTGCATCGGCGAGCCATTCGGGCTCGGCGGCGTCATCGACCGCCGCATTTGCGACCTTGCCCGTTCCAGCCCTTCCCGACTTGCCTGGCTTCGCTGTCGGCAAGGCCGGCGGCACGACGCCACCGTCGGTGATCGACAGCAGCACCGCGATCAGCGCGATGCCGTCGGCGATGCAGTGATGCACGCGCGCGATGAGCGCGCTGCTGCCGTCGTAATGCTCGATCAGATGCAGCTGCCAGAGCGGGCGCGCAGGGTCGAGCGGCTCGGCGGCGAGATCGGCCAGACGATCCTGCAACGCGCCTTCGAGCGGACGTCCGCGGCGGCGGTTCAGGGTCTCGGGCACGACATGGCGCGTGATGTCGACTTGGGCGTCCTCGACCCACCAGGCGCGGTCGCCGGCCTCGACGACGCGCTGCCGGAAGCGCGGGAAGCGCAGCAGCCGTTCGGCGACGCGCGCGCGCAAGTCATCGAGGGTGACATGCGGCTTCAGCAGCAGCACGCCGTGGATGATCATGCGGTTGGCTTCGGTGTCCAGGCGCAGCCAGGCGGTGTCGACCTTGGACATCGGCTCGGCGCCCTGCGGCAGGCCGTCAGGACGCTCGACGCCCCCGGTCTCCGTGCCCTTCCCGTTTCCTTTCCCATTCCCTTTTCCGTTCCCTTTTCCGTTCCCGGCAGCCTTGCCCACCGTCTTCGCGGCGGGCGCACGCGTTGCGGAGGCGGCCTCCGATGACTTGGGCTTGGCGCTACGCGGGGGAGCAGATCTGGACGCGGCGGGGGTGGGCAATGCGGTCTCCTGGACGGACTGTGCGAAGAGGAAGGCGATCGACGGAACGGGGGGACGGGATGAGTGACGGGGCGATGAAGCCGGATCATCCTTCATCTAGAGAGGCGACCCCAGTCCGAACGTGGGGGTGGGGTGGGTAACATCGCGGCCGTCCGTCCCGATTGTCGCCAACGGGACGCCCTGCTCACCGCCACGGGAGACACACCATGAGCCTGAAGGACCAATTCGACGCCGCCGTCGCCGATTCCAAGAATCTGCCCGAGCGCCCGGACAACCAGACGCTGCTGAAGCTGTACGCGCTGTTCAAGCAGGCCAGCGCCGGCGACGTCGAGGGCGACCGCCCCGGCATGACGGACTTCGTCAACCGCGCCAAGTGGGACGCGTGGAAGGCCCTCGAAGGCAAGACCAACGACGAGGCGATGCAGGACTACATCGATCTGGTCGAAGGCCTGAAGTAAGACCTCAAGTGCCGGCGCCCGCGCCGGTCAGCCCATGAGGCCGCCTCGCAAGGGCGGCTTTGTTGTTTCTGGCACCGGCTTTGCAAACCGCGATGCCGCGCGGCTCAGCGCGCCAACTCCGCCCTGCGCTCGTCCTTCGGCAGCTTCGCCAGCCGCTGCACTTCGGCATAGAAGCGCGGCCAGTCCGCGCCTTGCCGCTCAAAGAGCCGGACGAAGTCCGGGACCAGGTCCGTGTAGCTGCCCTGGATCGCCAGCGCCGGCGTGTTCAGGCCCAGCACCCAGCGATCGAACCGCGTGTCACCGCTCCAGCGGTCGCGCTTGATCGCCTCGTAATCCGCGCGCAGCTTCGCGAAGGCCGCGGCCTTGCCGGCGCGCTTCTCCTCGTCGCTCGCCGTGCTGCGGAACACCTCCTGCAGCTGGTCCCGCGTCGCCTTGAGCAAGACCTGGATCTCGTCCTGGCGGCGACGCGACTGCTCGTCGTCGCGCAGCGCCTCCGGCCGGTCCTTCAGCCAGCGCCCCACGCCGATCTGCTCGACGGCCGTCGCGAAACTTTCGTTGAACGCCGTGTCGTCGTTCGCGTACGCGACCTGATGAGCCAGCTCGTGGAAGATCATCCGCGCCAGCTGCGCCTCGGGGTAGCGGATGAAGGTGTTCAGCAGCGGATCGCCGCCCAGCCAGTTGCTCCAGCCCAGCGACGAATACGCCGGCACGCCGTAGACGTAGGGCTCGAAGCCCTCCTTGCGCAGCGCCTGCGCCAGCTCGCGCGCGTCGTTCGGGTCGAAGTAGCCGCGGTAGCCGGCGCAGCCCATGATCGGGTAGCACCAGGTCTTGAGCTGCAGGCTCAGTTCCGGCGTCGCGACGACGTTCCATACCGCCGAGCCGCGCTTCAGATCGGCGTAGCGGCGGTAGCTGTCGTTGTCCGGGAGCTTCAGCTCCGAGGAGGCGTAGTTGCGCAACGACTTGGACAGCTCCAGCTGCTTGCGCACCTCGGGGTCGAGGTCCTGCTGACCCAGCCAGTCGTCGACGGGCTTGGCCGAACGCACCAGCGACAGGTGCCCCGACAGAGACTGCCCGTAGTACGACAGCTGGGCGCAGCCGCCCAGCGCCGTCATCGCCAGCAGCAGCGGCGCGGCCAGCAGGATCAGCAGCAGTCGTCGCGCGCGCTTCGTCATGCCGCGCTCACCTCGACCAGGCAATCGTAGAAGCACGGTGCGCGGCCCAGGTCGGTGAGCCGCTGGTGGGTCACCTCGTTGACGTTGCGCCCGTCCGCGCCCAGCTTGCGCCACCAGATGCCCAGGCCGTGGACGACGCCCTCCCGCGCCCGCGGGCTCACGTCCAGCCGGCACGCGTAGCTGCCGCGGTCGTTGAACACGCGCACCCGTTGGCCGTCGGTCAGCCCGCGCGCAGCGGCGTCGCCGGCGCTCATTTCCAGCACCTGCTCGCCTTCGATGTCGCGCAGGCTCTTCACGTTCACGAAAGTGCTGTTCAGGTGGTTGCGCGCCGGCGGCGAGATCATCGCCAGCGGATAACGCGCCGCCAGCGCCGGGTCGCTGGTGCGGCTCTCGTAGTTGGGCACGTAGTCCGCACCGCGCGCATCGGCCTTGCCGTCGGCCGACGGGAAGCCACCCTCGGCGAACGGCGCCTCCGCCAGCGGCAGCTTGAACCAGCCGCGCTCGCGCAGCTGCGCCAGATCGACGTCGTCGCGGAAGGACTGGCGCAGCAGCGCCTCGTCATCGTCGTGGAAGGCGGGCTCGTCGAAGCCCATCGCCGCGGCGAGGTCCCGGAAGATCTGCGTGTTCGGGCGCGCCTCGCCGAGCGGCGCGATCGCCGGTTCGTTCAGCAGCACGTCCGTGTGGCCGTAGCTGGTGTGGATGTCGAGGTGCTCCATCTGCGTCGTCGCCGGCAGCACGTAGTCGGCCAGGTCGGCCGTGTCCGTCATGAAGTGCTCCAGCACCACCGTCAGCAGGTCCTCGCGCTCGAATCCCGCCACCACCTTCGGTGACTCCGGCGCCACCGCGACGGGGTTGCTGTTGTAGACGATCAGCGCTTCGACCTTCGGACCGAACGCGGGCGACGCCTCGCGCAGCAGGTCGTCGCCGATCGTGCTCATGTTGATGGTCCGCGAGGGGCGACCGCCGCGTAGGTCCGGGCGTTCCAGCGTCGGATTCTTGAAGGGCGCGAACCAGCCCGAGCTCGACAGCAGCAACCCGCCCGCGCGATGGCGCCAGGCGCCGGTCAGGCACGGCAGCAGCGCGATCAGACGCACCGCGTTGCCGCCGCCGCGTACGCGCTGCATGCCGTAGTTCAGCCGGATCGCGGCCGGGGCCAGCGTCCCGTAGTCCCGGGCCAGACCGCGGACCTCGTCCGCCGTCAGTCCGCATTCGGCCGCGGTGCGTTCCGGCGGCCACTCGAGCGCCCGCGTCCTCAATTCCTCCCAGCCGTCAACATGCCGGAAGAGGTAGTCGTGACCGAGCCAGTCGTTGGCGATCAACTCATGCATCAACCCCAGCGCCAGCGCGCCGTCCGTACCCGGCAGCAGCGCCAGGTGCTGGTGGCACTTGTCGGCGGTCTCCGTCTTGCGCGGATCGATGCAGACCAGCTTCGCGCCGGCGCGCTTGGCCTGGTTCGCGTAGGTCCAGAAATGCAGGTTGGAGGCGATCGAGTTGCTGCCCCAGATCACGATCAGCCGGGACTCCGCGAAATGCGGCAGGTGCATGCCGACCTTGTGCCCGTAGGTCGCCGCCAGCCCCGCGCCGCCCGCCGATGCGCAGATGGTGCGGTCCAGGCAGGACGCGCCCAATCGGTTGAAGAAGCGGCCCGCCATCGCCTCGCCCTGCAGCATCCCCATCGTGCCGGCATAGCTGTAGGGCAGGATGGCCTGCGGGTCGCGCGCCGCGATGGCGCTCAGCCGGCCGGCGATCTCGGCGATCGCCTGCTCCCAGCCGATGCGCTCGAAACGCGGCGGCTCATGCTTCGCGCTGACACGCTTGAGCGGATGCAGCACGCGCTCCTGGTGATAGGTCCGCTCCGGATAGCGCGACACCTTCGTGCACAGCGCGCCGTGTGTGCTCGGATGCTCGGGCTGGCCCTGGACCTTCACGACCCTGCCGTCCTCGACCGTGATGCGCAGCGCGCAGGTGTCCGGGCAATCGTGCGGGCAGGCGCCCTTGACGATTCGCGTGCCGCGGTCGGCGGCCTGTGGCGGGGAGTTCACGACGGGTTCAGAGAGCACGGACGACATGCGTCAACTATTGCACAGGCGCCACACCCTTGCGATTTCTTACCCGAGAGAGCGACAACGCTGGACACACGAACCGCTAAGCTCGCAGGCCAGGAGGCCGAAATAGGTCGTGTCGAGTCTCCTGGCGCGCTTGCCTTCCTCCGGCGGACGCCACAATATCAATTCGAACCCCCTCTGGGAGTCCCCTTTGGATCGCCGCCAACTTCTCGCCTCCGCCAGCGCCCTGGGCGCGCTCGCCACCCTGCCCATCCCGTCGGCCGTCCGCGCACAAGGCAAACGCCTGGTGCTGGGCCAGTCGGCACCGCTGACCGGCGCCGCCGCCCAGCTGGGCATCCAGATGCAGGCCGGCGCCAAGCTGTTCTTCGACGCCCAGAACGCCGCCGGCGGCATCAACGGCACCACCATCGAACTGCGCACGCTGGACGACGGCTACGAGCCCGACCGCTGCAAGGCCAACACCGAGAAGCTGATCGCCGACGATGTGTTCGCGCTGTTCGGCTACGTCGGCACGCCGACCTCGGTGGCCGCGCTGCCGCTGGTCAACCAGGCGAAGATCCCCTTCGTCGCCCCCTTCACCGGCGCCGAAGTGCTGCGCGACCCGTTCAGCCCGTGGGTCTACCACGTGCGGGCCTCGTACTACGACGAGACCGCCCTGATCGTGAAGCAGCTGACCCAGCTGGGCCTGATGCGCATCTCGGTCTTCCACCAGAACGACGCCTACGGCAAGGCCGGCCTGGACGGCGTGCTGCGCGCGATGAAGCCGCTGGCGCTGCAGCCGCAGGCCATGTCCACCGTCGAGCGCAACAGCATCGACGTGGCCAAGGCCGTCAAGGACCTGGTGCAGAGCGGCTCGCCGCCCGAAGCCATCGTCATGATCAGCGCCTACAAGAGCTGCGCCGCCTTCATCCGCGCGGCCCGCAAGGCCGGCTACGGCGGCGTGTTCTACAACGTGTCCTTCGTGGGCACGCAGTCGCTGCTGGACGAGCTCGGCAAGGACGCGATGGGCGTGGTCGTCAGCCAGGTCATGCCCTACCCGTTCGGCTCGCAGGTCGGCGTGGTCCACGAGTACCAGCAGGCCGCCACCAAGGCCGGCCAGAAGTTCAACTACACCGCCATCGAGGGCTACATCGGCGCCAAGGTCATCAGCGAAGGCATCCGCCGCATGACCCGCCCGACCCGCGACGGCCTGGTCGCGGCGCTCGACACCCTGTCGAACTACAACGTCGGCGGCTTCAACGTGAACTTCAAGCCCAACAAGCATGTCGGCTCCAGCTTCGTCGAGATGACGATGCTGACCAACGACGGGCGCGTGAAGCGCTGACCTGCCCTCCCCCGGGCAGACCCGGGCCCAGGATCGCACGCCGGCGGCGGCGGTCCTCCGGCCCCACGGGTACACTGGTCCGACCACAGCGGCGCCGCCCTGAGCGGCGCCGCGGCCTTTCTGGCCCGCGGCAAGCCCGACGCTGTCGCGACGACATCGGAGTGCCCGCACATGAAGCTGATCGAACCCATCCTGGCCGACGCCCCGGCCATCGCCAAGCTGCGACGCGACCTGCACGCGCATCCGGAGCTCTGCTTCCACGAGGACCGCACCGCCGACGTGGTCGCAAAAGCCCTGACCGACTGGGGCATCGAGATCCACCGCGGCCTGGGCAAGACCGGCGTGGTCGGCATCATCAAAGGCCGTGACGGCGGCGCCAGCGGCCGTACGCTGGGCCTGCGCGCCGACATCGACGCGCTCCCCATCACCGAGCACAACACCTTCGCCCACGCCAGCAAGCACCCCGGCAAGATGCACGCGTGCGGCCACGACGGCCATACCGCGATGCTGCTGGCCGGCGCCAAGCACCTGGCGGCGAATCGCGACTTCGACGGCACCGTCTACGTCGTCTTCCAGCCGGCGGAGGAAGGCGGCGGCGGCGCGCGCGAGATGATCAAGGACGGCCTGTTCACCAAGTTCCCGATGGAGGCCATGTTCGGCATCCACAACTGGCCGGGCATGGCGGCCGGGCAGTTCGCGCTCAAGAGCGGACCGGTCTTCGCGTCGAGCAACGAGTTCAAGGTCCGCATCAAGGGCAAGGGCGCGCACGGCGCGATGCCGCACCTGGGCACGGACCCGGTGGTGGTGGCGGCGCACCTGGTGCAGGCCTACCAGACCATCATCACCCGCAACAAGCGGCCGATCGACGCGGCCGTGATCTCGGTGACGATGATCCACGCCGGCGAGGCCACCAACGTCATTCCGGAAAGCTGCGAGCTGCAGGGCACCGTCCGCACCTTCACGCTGGAGACGCTGGACCTGATCGAGCGCCGCATGAAGCAGATCACCGCGGCCACGGGCGACGCCTTCGAGGTCGAGTGCGAGTTCTCCTTCCACCGCAACTACCCGCCGACGATCAACCACGCCGCCGAGACCGAGTTCGTGCGCGGCGTGCTGACCGAGATGCTGGGCGCGCCCAACGTGCAGGAGTTCGAGCCCACCATGGGCGCGGAAGACTTCAGCTACTACCTGCAGGCGGTGCCGGGCTGCTATTTCCTGATCGGCAACGGCGACGGCAGCCACCGCGAGGGCGGCCACGGCCTGGGCCCCTGCATGCTGCACAACCCGAGCTATGACTTCAACGACGAGCTGATCCCGCTGGGCGGCTCGATGTGGGCCCGGCTGGTCGACGCCTGGTTCAAGCAGCCCCGGCCCGCGAAGGCCTGAGCGCCGGGGCCATGGCCCCCTCCGTCCTTTCCAGCCAGACAACGTCCAGCCCCCCCGCCCGATGACCGCACCGATTGCGCCCGACCAGGAAAAGACCGTCCTCGACGACACCCACCGCTGGCTGCAGCGGGCGGTGATCGGCCTGAACCTGTGCCCCTTCGCCAAGAGCGTCGAGGTCAACCAACGGCTCCGTACCGTGGTCAGCGCGGCGCGCACGCCGGAAGACCTGCTCAAGGATCTGGCGCACGAGCTGCTGTCGCTCAACCGCGCAGATCCCGACGAGACCGAGACCACGCTGGTGGTCCATCCCTGGGTGCTGAACGACTTCCTGGACTTCAACGACTTCCTCGGCGCCGCGGATGCGCTGGTCGAGGACCTGGACCTGGACGGCGTGCTGCAGGTGGCGAGCTTCCATCCGGACTACCAGTTCGACGGCACCGACGCGGACGACGTCGACAACTTCAGCAACCGGTCGCCCTACCCCACGCTGCATCTGTTGCGCGAGGAGAGCATCGAACGCGCCGTCGAGACCATGCCGGACACGGACGCGATCTACGAGGCCAACATCGAGACGCTGCGCCGCATCGGCCGCAAGGGCTGGGACGCCCTGGACGTCGAGGCGAAGCTGCCGCTGGCGCAGCGCACCACGCGCGAGGACTGAGGACCGCGAGAGGCCGCTGGCCCTCACCCCTGCCCTCTCCCGCAAGCGGGAGAGGGAGTAAAAGGGGTGCCGCGCCTACAGGTGAGAGCGGGAACCATCGGGTAGTCTCGGTGCATTCTCACTCCCTCTCCCGCTTGCGGGAGAGGGCGGGGGTGAGGGCTGCGGTCGTGGCAGGACCGATGTCCTGATTTGACCGCGACTGGTCCAGCGGCGGCGCGACGGCGAGCGCACTCGCCGGCACGATGACAACCATCAACCCACCGATGGAGTCCTCGATGACCACCGCCCCGAACGCTGCCCCCACGACCGCCGTCCTGCTGATCGACGTCCAGGAGTCCTTCCGCCATCGCCCCTACTGGGACGAGGCCACCTGGCCCGCCTTCCAGGAACGCACCAACGCCCTGCTCGACGGCGCGGCCGCCCGCGGCCTGCCGATCATCCGCATCCTCCACAGCGACGGCCCGGAGACGGCGGACAACCCGTTCTCGATGGTCAGCGGCCATGTCCGTCCGCTGGACGGCCTCGCGCAGGTGCCCATCGCCGCCGAGTTCCTCAAGCATCGTCACAGCGCCCTGGTCGGCACCGGCCTGTCCATCTGGCTGACCGAGCACGGCATCCGCCGCCTGATCGTCGCCGGCATCCGCACCGAGCAGTGCTGCGAGACGACCACCCGCCACGCCAGCGACGAAGGCTGGACCGTCGACTACGTGACCGAGGCGACGCACACCTTCCCGATCCCGCACGCCAGCGGCGTCGTGGTGGGCGTGGCCGACCTCAAGCTGCGCACCGAGGTCGCCTTGCAGGGCCGCTTCGCCGACATCGTGACTGTCGAGCAGGCGCTGTCCCGCGCCGCCTGAGCGCATACTGCGGTGATGTCCGCGATGTCCTTTTCCGATGCTCCTCCGGCTTCCCGCACCAGGACCGACGCCGAGGCCGCCCTCATCGACGTCTGGATCCTGGTCGAGCGCCACACCCTGCTGCTGGACCTGGCCGGCGCCGCGGAGGCACTGCGGCTCGCGAACCAGGCGCTGCGTCGGCGCGGCGAGCCGGAGGCGTTCCGGCTGCGCTATTGCGCCGCGAGCGATTCGGCCTCGACCTCGGTGGGGTTGACGCTCGCCGCGCTGGAGCCGCTGCCGGTGCTCGGCCAGCGGGATTGGCTGATCCTGAGCGGCCGGCGGCATCCGCATCCGGACGATCCGCCGCCTGACACCGGCGATCGGGAAGAAGAACTGCGCATCGAGCGCTGGCTGCACCGCGAAGGCACGGCGCTGCTGGCCGGCGGCCAGGGCCGGCTGCTGAGCATCTGCGCCGGCGCGCTGCTGGCGGCGCGGGCCGGGCTGCTCGACGGCCGCCGCTGCACCACCCACCACGAGGCGCTGGACGCGCTGCGGGACGCCGCCCCGCGCGCCGACGTCCAGGCCAACCGCGTGTTCGTGCTCGACGGACCGCTGGCCAGCAGTGCCGGCATCACGGCCGGCATCGACCTGGTGCTGGCGCTGATCGCCGAACACTGCGGCGAGGCGATCGCCGCCTCGGTCGCGCAGGTGATGGTCGTCTACCTGCGCCGCGGCGCGCAGGATCCGGAGCTTTCGCCGATGCTGGCGAACCGCCACCACCTGCACCCCGGGCTGCACCGGGTGCAGGACGCGGTCTGCGGCGACCCGCGCGCCGACTGGAGCCTGGCCCGCATGGCCGAGGTCGCGCATGTCACGCCCCGGCACCTCACGCGGCTCTTCACCCAGCACGGCGGCACCACGCCGCTGGACTACCTGCGCGCGATCCGGCTCGAACTGGCGCGACGGGAACTCCAGCGCGGCGTGCGCCCGGCCCAGGCAGCGCTGGCCGCCGGTTTCAGCTCGGACCAGCAGCTCCGCCGAACCCGCCGGCGACTGGGCACTGCGGCTTAACATCCTCCCTGTCACCTCCGCTCATGGAGAACCCTTGCTGGACCGCCTTTTGCCCTACGCAGGGCTAGCACAAATCACATAAATCCAAGTCAAGCGGGTTTCGTGCACTTCTGGTAACTTGCGCGCCCACAGTGAACGAGGAGCGGCATTTGAACGATTGGTTGAAGCGACTGGAGGCCCTGGATCCGGCCCGTCTGGCGGGCATGCGCCGCGGCGTGGAGAAGGAAAGCCTGCGCGCGCAACCGAGCGGCGGCTCCCTGGCGCTGACGCCGCATCCGACGGCGCTCGGTTCCGCGCTGACGCATGAAACCGTCACGACCGACTTCAGCGAATCGCAGCTGGAGCTGATCACCGGCGTGCATCCGACCGCCGAGGACTGCGAACGCCAGCTCACCGAGATCCACCAGGCCGTCTACCGCTGTCTGGGCAACGAGTTGATGTGGGCGTCGAGCATGCCCTGCCTGCTGCCCGCCGACGAGACCATCCCGATCGGCCGTTACGGCGCCTCCAACATCGGCCGCGCCAAGAGCGTCTACCGCATGGGCCTGGGCCACCGCTACGGCCGGCGCATGCAGACGATTTCCGGCATCCACTACAACTGGTCGATGCCGGGTCTGGACAACGCGGACCACTTTGCGCTGATCCGCAACTTCCGCCGCCATTCCTTCCTGCTGCTGACGCTGTTCGGCGCCTCGCCGGCGCTGTGCGCGAGCTTCGTCGCCGGCCGCGAGCACGGCCTGCAGCCGCTGGTCGACGGCACGCTGCACATGCCCTACGGCACCTCGCTGCGCATGGGCCGGCTCGGCTACCAGAGCGACGCGCAGGCGTCGCTGGCGGTCAGCTACAACAGCATCGACGGTTATGCCGCCTCGCTGCAGGACGCGCTGACGCGGCCGTACGCCGCCTATGAGAAGGTCGGCGTCGTCAATCCGGGCGGCGAGTACAACCAGCTGTCGACCACGCTGCTGCAGATCGAGAACGAGTTCTACGGCACGATCCGCCCCAAGCGCACGATCCGCTCGGGCGAACGCCCGTTGCACGCGCTGCGCGAGCGCGGCGTCGAGTACATCGAGGTCCGCTGCATGGACCTGGACCCGTTCGAACCGGTCGGCATCGCGGCGAGCACGATGCGCTTCCTCGACCTCTTCCTGCTGCATTGCTGGCTGACCGACAGCCCGAACGACACGCCGGAAGAGCTGGGCGCGCTGGCGCGCAACCAGCATCGCACCGCCTCCGCAGGCCGCGAACCCGGCCTGAAGCTGGAGCGCCGCGGCGGCGAGGTCTCGCTGCGCGACTGGGGCCGCGAGCTGCTGGCCGAATTCGCACCGATCGCCCACAAGGTGGACGCGACGCTGGGCGGCTCCCTGTACCGCGAGGCGCTCGCGCAGGCGGTCGAACGCTGGGACGATCCGGATCAGCTGCCGTCGGCCCGCGTGCTGGCGGCGATGCGCGCGCAGCACGCGTCCTCGCACCTGGCCTTCGTCGCGGCGCAGTCCGAAGCCTCCCGCCGCCATGTGCTGGAGCAGCCGCTACCCGACGGCCTGATGACGCGCTTCGACCAGTCGGCGCGCGCCTCGCTGGAAGCGCAGGCCGCGATCGAGGCGGCGGACACCATCGACTTCGAGACCTTCCGGCAGCAGTACCTCGATCCCGCGCAACTGCGCGGATGACGGTATTGCCGGGAAGCGTACGGTTGCATCACGCCAGCGCACCGATGCGGTCCGCTTGACCACTGAGGGGGACTTTCCGATCCCTCTCAGCCATGCCGCCGATTCACACCACTGCCCCGTCATCGCCCTCGCCGATCTCCGACCCACCCGATGGAGATACTGAGTGCGGCGACTTCGTTCTTGTCGATGTCGAACCGACCGTCGACGACTTCGTCTGGGTGGACGACGGCCCTACCCCTCGACCGCTGGCGTTCCGCCCGCCGGAAGACCTCACGCCGGAGCAGCGCGAACAGCTCGGCGAGCAGTTCCGGGCGCAGGCGCTGGACCATGTCCGTCAGGATTGCGAACGCACGGTCGAGGCGGACTGGCGCGCGGCCTCACGCCGCCTTCGCGGCCGCGCCGGCGGCGCCGCGCAGGCCGAAGCGTTGCTGGACCGCGTGGTGTCCCGGCTGCAGGCGTCGCGCCTGACCATCAACTTCCGTGCGGAACGGCTCCTCGGGTCGGAGTGGTTCAAGCGGGGCGAGTATCTGAACTGCTTTGCCCTCGGCGAATCGCCCGGTCAGCCTCCGGGCTATTCGGTGGGTCGAGCGCAGATGGAGGAGCACGCGCTGGGCATGCGGCGCGCGTTGAACGGCAGTCCGCTCCGCCAGTACGGCCGCTTCGAATCGGACTCCGACGCCACACGGCGACAGCGCTGGTTCCAGCCCAGCAGCCGACCGCTGTACGCGGCGCTGGACTTCCTCGATGGCCCGCGTGGCGGTGCGCGGCACTATGGCGGGTCTTTCCTGGTCCTCGCCGATCACATGAAGGACATCGCCACCTTCACGCCGGTGGACAGCTTCGCCACCCGCTTCCTGCGCGATGCCGTCACGCCGGACAAGGTGTGCACCTCGAAGCACTTTCCCCGTCTGGTGGCCCACGCACAGGAAGACCGCATCGGCTACAACTGCCTGAAGCACCTGTGCAGGGCGGCGGACGGCCTGCCCGGACCGATCCCGGCGGGCTACGGCTCAGGCGGTGCGAACAACTACATCGAGGCCCAGATCTACGGACGCATCCGGTTCGATCGGGATGTGAAGGAGATCCATGTCAGTCGCGCCGAGTTGGACTCGCTTCCGCCCGCCCGCCGGGCAAGCCTCATCGAGACCCTGAAAGAGGCCAACCAGACGATGGGCCGGCGCTTCTACCTCATCGACTGAAGGACACGACCGGGACGGTCGACGCGACCGACGTTCACCCCGGCAGCGACGAACTGCGCAACTCGTCGTGGCGCTTCTGCAACTCCTGGCGCAGCTTCTTGCGCTCCAGCGCCGCTTCCCAGCGGCGCTTCTCGTCGGGCGTCGACGGCGTGCGCGGGGGCACCGGGACGGGGCGCCCGTCCTCGCCCACCGCCACCATCGTGAAGAAGCAGCTGTTGGCGTGGCGCACCACCTGGTCGCGGATGTTCTCGGTGACGACCTTGATGCCGATCTCCATCGACGAGGTGCCCGCGTAGTTCACCGACGCCAGGAAGCTGACCAGTTCCCCGACGTGGATCGGCTGGCGGAACATCACCTGGTCCACCGACAGCGTCACCGTATAGCGACCCGCGTACCGGCTGGCGCAGGCGTAGGCGACCTGGTCGAGCAGCTTCAGGATGGTGCCGCCGTGCACGTTGCCGGAGAAGTTGGCCATGTCCGGCGTCATCAGCACCGTCATGGTGAGTTGGTGGGAAGGCAGGTCCATGGCGCGGGATCCGGCGTCGGATCGTGGAGTGGGGAAGTGGCCGCCATGGTGCCAGAGTCCGGGGGATGAAGACGGGGGACCCGCAGGTCCCTCTTCCGGCGCTTGCCGCTGACACGGGCGTCGGTTAGGGTGCGCGCAAGGAGATTCCATGGTCCAGGTCCAGCAGCCCAGCATCGTCGACACGCGCGGTGCCCAGATGTTCCCCGCGCTCGGGGTCGCCGACATCGCGCGCGTCGCGCGATTCGGCCGGTTCCGGCGCTATGCCCAGGGCGAGTGGGTCGTGCGCGCCGGCGACAGCGGCATGGGCATGATCCTGATCCTCAGCGGCGAGATCACCGTGTCGCAGCGCGACAGCCTCGGCCACGTGACGCCCATCCACCGGCACGGGCCCGGCGGCTTCCTGGGCGAGGTCGGCCAGCTCAGCGGCCGGCCCTCCTTCATCGACGCGATCGCCGAGACCGAGGTCGAGGCCGTCGACGTCAGCCCGCCGCAGCTGCGCGCGCTGCTGATCGGCGAGGCCGACCTGGGCGAACGCCTGACGCGCGCCTTCATCCTGCGCCGCGTCGGCCTGATCGAGGCCGGCGCCAGCGGCGCGACGCTGATCGGCCGCGGCAAGTCCGCGCCGGTGATGCGCCTGCGCAGCTTCCTGGGCCGCAACGGCTACCCGCACCAGCAGCTGGAACCCGACCAGAACGAGGACGCCAAGGCGCTCGCCGACCAGTACATGACCGACGGCGTGCAGATGCTGGTCATCTGCCCCGGCGGCGAGGTGCTGGTCGATCCGACCGACGACGAGGTCGCGCGCTGCATGGGCATCGTCGACATGCGCGAGCGCACCGAGCTCTACGACGTCGCCATCATCGGCGCGGGCCCGGCGGGCCTGTCGTCGGCGGTGTACGCGGCCTCGGAAGGACTGTCGGTGCTGGTGCTGGACTGCCGCTCGTTCGGCGGCCAGGCCGGGGCCAGCTCGCGCATCGAGAACTACCTCGGCTTCCCGACCGGCATCTCCGGCCAGGCGCTGGCGGGCAGAGCCTTCGTCCAGGCCCAGAAGTTCGGCGCGGACATGCTGATCCCCGCCAAGGTCACCGAGATGAGCTGCGAGCGCCAGGGCATGGAGGACGAACTCCATCTGTCGCTGGAGGACGGCCGCAAGGTACGCGCCCGCACCGCGGTCATCGCCACCGGCGCGCGCTACCGCCGTCCGGAGATCGACGCGCTGACGCGCTTCGAAGGCCGCGGCGTCTGGTACTGGGCCTCGCCGATCGAGGCCCGCATCTGCAGCCGGCAGACGGTGGTCATCGTCGGCGGCGGGAACTCGGCGGGACAGGCGGCGGTGTTCCTCTCCAACCACGCGGCCAAGGTCATCATGCTGATCCGCGGTCCGGGACTGGCGGCGACGATGTCGCGCTACCTGATCGACCGCATCCAGGGCACGGCCAACATCGAACTGCAGCCGCACCAGGAGCTCAAGGAACTCGAAGGCGGCGACGCGCTCGAAGCGGTGACCTGGCGCGACCGTCGCAACGGCCAGGAGAAGCGCCTCGCGCTGCAGCACCTGTTCATGTTCATCGGCGCCGAGCCGGAAACCGGCGTGATCGCCGAATGCGGACTGGAACTCGACCAGGCCGGCTTCATCATCACGGGCCGCGCCTGCGCCTGCCCGCTGTCCGAGTACAAGCCGGAGCCGCTGGAATCCAGCATCCCCGGCGTGTTCGCGGTCGGCGACGTGCGGTCGGGCTCGGTGAAGCGCGTCGGCGGCGCGATCGGCGAAGGCGCGCAGGTCGTCGCCAGCATCCACCAGTACCTGGCCCGCCAGGACGCGGCGCGCGCCGAACGCCTCAACCCAGCCGCCGTGGCCCGCGCGACGGTGTAAGGCCCAAGGGGCGACGCCCCTCCCTCCGTTTTCCCTCGCCGCCCCGCCCCGCCGGGGCGGCAGCGCTTTCATTTCCTCCCCGATCCACGGTGGCGCCTGCCACGCCAAGCGGCGCTTCGCCATAGAATGCGAATCGTTGTTATTTGCAAACTGGACGCCGTCCGATGCTGTCTCCCGATTCCCGCCGTGAATCCCGCCGTGAATCCCGCCGTCTCTGGACCTGGCCGATCGCGCTGGGCGTGCTCAGCACCTCCGGCCTGCTGACCGCGCTGGTCTCCGACGAGTGGGGCGACGCCTGGTCCTGGGTCGGCCTGGGCGTGCCGGTGGCCGTCATCGCCTGGTACGCCTGGCGTCCGCAGAAGGCGCGCTGAGCGCCTCGCCTCGTCCCTTACCGCTTTTGCAGCCGCTCCCTGGCCGCTCCCCAGCCGTTTTCGCTCCCAAGAAGAACTCCCGCAAGGTCCCCGTCCCATGAATCACCTCTCCCTGCGCCCGTTGGCGCTCGCCATCGCCCTCGGTCTGTCCGGCCTCGCCGCCCCCGTCGCCTTCGCCCAGGAGGCCCAGCAGAAGGACGCCAGCAAGGACGAGAACAAGGACGGCGGCCCGTCCCAGCTGCCGGCCGTGACCGTCAGCGCCACCGCGGACAAGCAGGGCCTGTCCAAGGCCTACGCAGGCGGCCAGGTCGCGCGCGGCGGCCGCGCCGGCATCCTGGGCACCAAGGACAACATGGAGACGCCGTTCTCCATCACCGCCTACACCAACGAGCTGATCCAGGACCGCCAGGCCAAGAGCGTGGCCGAGGTGCTCCAGAACGACCCGGGCGTGCGCGCCGCCCGCGGCTTCGGCAACTTCCAGGAGGCCTACTTCATCCGCGGCTTCATCCTGAATTCGGACGACGTCGCCTACAACGGCCTCTACAGCCTGCTGCCGCGCCAGTACATCGCGTCGGAGCTGTTCGAGCGCGTCGAGGTGCTGCGCGGTGCGTCCGCCTTCCTGATGGGCGCGAGCCCCAGCGGCAGCGGCATCGGCGGCAACATCAGCCTGCTGCCCAAGCGGGCGCCGGTGGAACCGCTGACGCGCCTGACGGTGAACACGGGCAGCGGCGGCTCGGGCGGCGCGGCGGTGGACGTGGCGCGCCGTTTCGGTCCGGACAAGGCGACGGGCGTGCGCTTCAACGCCGCCTACCGCGACGGCGGCACCGCCGTCGATGACGAGAAGGCCAAGACCAGCGTGGTCGCCGTGGGCCTGGACTGGCGCAGCCGCGACGTCCGCCTGAGCGCCGACCTCGGCTGGCAGGACAACCAGCTCACCCGCACGCGCCCGAGCGTCACCGTCCAGGGTCTGTCGGCGATGCCGTCGGTGCCGGACAACAAGGCCAACTTCGCGCAGCCGTGGACCTTCTCCAACGAGCGCGACACCTTCGGCACGCTGCGCGGCGAGTGGGACCTGACCGACACCGTCACCGCCTGGGCCGCCTACGGTGCGCGCCGCAGCAAGGAAGAGAACCGCCTGGCCGGCCTGACCGTCACCAACGCCGCCACCGGCGCGGGCACCTACTACCGCTTCGACAACGGCCGCAAGGACAGCGTCGACACCGCCGAAGCCGGCGTGCGCGGCAAGTTCCGCACCGGTGCGGTCGGCCACGAGTGGGTGGTCTCCGCCTCGATCTTCTCGCTGGACACCAAGAACGGCTACGCGATGGACTTCGGCAACCTGCTGCCGACCAACCTCTACAGCCCGACCTCCGATCCGCTGCCGGTCTTCTCGCCCGGCGTCTACATCGGCAACAGCGTGGACGATCCGCGCCTGAACACGCGCGTGCGCAACCGCAGCGTCGCCGTCGGCGACACGCTGTCGATGTTCGACGACACCTTCCTGCTGACGCTCGGCCTGCGCCATCAGACGCTCAAGCAGGACAGCATCTCGCCGCGCGTGCAGTGGAACTTCAACGGCGCGGACTTCGGCACGCCGGGCGGCGTGGTCACGACCTACGACCAGAGCAAGACCAGCCCGGTCGTCGGCGCGGTCTACCGCTTCACGAAGCAGCTGTCGGTCTACGGCAACTACATCGAGGGCCTGAACAAGGGCGACAGCCTGGCCGCGCAGGACGGCCTGCCGGCCCGCGACCTGGCGCCCTACCAGTCCAAGCAGAAGGAAGTCGGCGTCAAGTACGACGGCGGCCGGCTGGGATTCGGCGCCGCGTACTTCACGACGGACAAGCCGCGCGCGGTGCTGGCGCAGAACGTCGCGCAGGGCGAGGACCGCCATCGCGGCATCGAGCTGAACGCCTTCGGCGAAGCCACGCGCGACGTGAAGGTCCTGGGCGGCCTGACCTGGCTGGACGCCAAGCAGCACGGCACCGGCCTGGCCGACACCGAGGGCAAGTACACGCTGGGCATCCCCCGCATCCAGGCCAACCTCGGCACGGAATGGGAAGTCCGCGCGTTGCAGGGCCTGGCGCTGGACGCCCGCGTGGTCCACACCGGCAAGGCCTACGCCGACAGCGCCAACCGGCTGACCGTGCCGGCCTGGACGCGCCTGGACGCCGGCGCGCGCTACCTGTTCGAGGTCCAGGGCACGCTGCTGACGCTGCGCGCGCGGATCGACAACGTCACCAACCGCAAGTACTGGGCCTCGGCCGGCGGCTATCCCGACCAGAGCTACCTGGTGGTCGGCCAGCCACGCAGCTTCAACCTGAGCCTGGCCGCGGACTTCTGAGGACACGACGATGCTGAGCTCGCGCGCCATCCGGGTCTGGACCTGGCTCCACAAGTGGACCAGCCTGGTCTGCACGCTGTTCATGCTGCTGCTGTGCCTGACCGGCCTGCCGCTGATCTTCCATCACGAGATCGGCCACCTGCTCGGCGACGAGATCGAGGCCCCGGAGCTGCCCGCCGCGATGGACAAGCAGCGCGTGTCGCTGGACGTGATGGCCAAGGCGGCCAACGCGGTGCATCCGACGATGGTGATCCAGTTCGCCGGCGAGAACGAGGACGATCCCCGCCTGTGGTGGTTCACGCTCGCGCCGACGCCGGCACCGACCGACCAGTTCAAGTCGGTCGCCGTCGACGCGCGCACCGGCCTGGCGGTGCGCGAGTACCGCATCGGCGAAGGCTTCATGGACCTGATGTTCCGGCTGCACGTGGACATGTTCGCGGGCCTGCCGGGCAAGCTCTTCCTCGGGCTGATGGGCCTGCTGCTGCTGATCGCGCTGGTCAGCGGCGTGGTGCTCTACGCGCCGTTCATGCGCAAGCTCGACTTCGGCGCGGTGCGCAAGGACCGCTCGACGCGCGTGAAGTGGCTGGACCTGCACAACCTGATCGGCATCGTCACGCTGGTGTGGTGCTTCGTCGTCGGCGCGACCGGGATGATCAACACCTGGGCGGAACTGCTGGTGCAGTACTGGCAGTACGACAAGGTCACCGCGCTGCTGGCGCCCTACAAGGACCAGCCGCTGCTGACCGCCGCCGAGCGCGCACCGCTGCAGGACTCGATGAACACGGCGATGCAGGTCGGCGCGCAGCGCAAGGTCTCGTTCATCGCCTTCCCGGGGACCTCGTTCTCCAGCCCGCATCACAACACCTTCTTCCTGAAGGGCACGACGCCGCTGACCTCCAAGCTGCTGCAGCCGCTGCTGATCGACGCGAAGACCTCGCAGCTGACGGCCGCGCCGGAACTGCCGTGGTACCTGACGGCGCTGCTGGTGTCGCAGCCGCTGCACTTCGGCGACTACGGCGGCATGCCGATGAAGATCCTCTGGGCGCTGCTGGACGTGGCGACCATCGTGATCCTCGGCAGCGGCCTCTACCTGTGGCTGCGCAAGCCGCAGGGGGCCAGGAAAGCCAGGAAGGGATCGAAGGGCGCGACCTCGGCCTCCGCGGATGCCGACGACGAGCCCGGCGACGCCAAGAATCCCGAAACCGCGGCCGCCTGATCGCCAGTCCGCACGATCACACTCACCGCACATGCCTGATTCGAACAAGCCCGACTCCCCCAAGCACCAGATCGAGAGCCTGCAATCCAGCGGCCTGAAGGCCACGCTGCCGCGCATCAAGGTGCTGCAGATCTTCGAGCAGTCGGACCAACGCCACCTCAGCGCCGAAGACGTCTACCGCCAGCTGCTGCTGGAGGGCGCGGACATCGGGCTGGCGACCGTGTACCGGGTGCTGATGCAGTTCGTGGAGGCGGGGCTGCTGGCGCGCCAGCATTTCGAATCCGGCAAGGCCGTGTTCGAGCTCAACTCCGCGCAGCACCATGACCACATGGTGTGCCTGGCCTGCGGCCGGGTGGAGGAGTTCTACGACGCCGGCATCGAGCAGCGCCAGAAGGAGATCGCCGAGGAGCGCGGCTACGAGCTGGTCGAGCATGCGCTCGCGCTGTACGGGCTGTGCTCGAACCCGGAGTGCCGGGCGAAGCGGAATCGCTGAGCAACCGTTGAGGGGAATCGCTGAACCCGAAGCGGCCGGTCAGCAGGCCGTGGCGGGACGCGCACAATCCGGCGCTTCCCGGTTGACTACTGTATGGGCATACAGTAAATTTCCATCCATCGCAGCCAACCCGGCTGTAGCAGGAGATGGTCATGCAGATGCTCAAGCAAACGGTCTGGTCTTCGTTGAACAACGCGGATGCCTGGGTGGTCTGCATCGGCGTGATGTCCTGCCTCGGACTGGCGACGGGCTTGCTCGGCTGAGAGCTTAGCTCAGCCTGGCGAATCCTTCGCCTCCAGCGTTCCGTTCGCGGAGCCAGGGTCCCCTCCCGAGGGGACCTTTGTTTTCAGTGCCTTTCAGTTCTCAAAGCTTTCGTCCGCTCGACTTGAGCAACGCCTGACCCCGGTCCTGGACGTTGCTCAAGCGGCGGACTTTTTTTGTCCGCTCGTTCCATCGTGTCCGGCGTCGACTTGCCCTTCCTTCACGAAGTCGACGAAGGCGCGCAGCGGCGCCGGCAGGTAGCGCCGGCCCGGATAGTAGAGGAAGGGGCCGCTGAAGGACACCCACCAGTCCTCGAGCACCGGGACGAGCGCGCCGCTCTCCAGGTGCGGACGCACCCAATCCTCGAAGGTCTGGATGACGCCGCAGCCGTGAACCGCCGCGTCGATCGCCAGGTCCAGGCCGCCGCCGAGGCGCACGATCATCGGACCGTCGGGATCGACGGTGACGGCCTCGCCGTCGCGTTGGAACTCATACGCCGGCATCGTGCCGCTCGGGAAGCGCCCCCGCAGGCAGCGGTGCGCGAGCAGGTCACGCGGATGCGCCGGCTGGCCATGTTCGGCGAGATAGCCCGGGGAGGCCGCCGTGGCCAGACGCTGCGTCCGCGGGCCGATCGGCACGGCGATCATGTCCTGCTCCAGGCGCTCCTCGTAGCGGATGCCGGCGTCGCAGCCCGCGGCGAGCACGTCGACGAAGCTCTCCTCGACGGTGATGTCGAGCTTGATGTCCGGGTACGCCTTCAAGAAGGCGGGAACGATCTGCGGCAGCACGAGCCGCGCGGCGCTCGCCGGCACGTTGAGCCGCAGCGTCCCGGCCGGGCGCTCGCGAAAGCCGTTGACGACATCGAGCGCGGCTTCGACTTCGCCCAGCGCTGGCCCGAGCCGGTCCAACAGCCGGGCGCCGGCTTCGGTCGGCGCGACGCTGCGGGTGCTCCGGTGCAGCAGCCGGACGCCCAGCTTCGCCTCCAGCCGCCGCACCGCCTCGCTCAGCCCGGAAGGGCTCAGGCCGGACTGCCGCGAGGCCTCCCGGAAGCCGCCGGATCGCGCCACGGCGAGGAAGGCCGAGAGATCGCCAAGTTCCATCCCACTGTCCTTGATTCCGCACAGCCCGTGCAGATTCGATCCACTTATCGTACGACGGCCCGCTGCCTACAGTCCTTTCACGACGTCGCCGACCTCGCCGACCTCCCCGCCATCACATCGAAGGACACCCCATGAGCAGCACTTCCTCCCGCCCCCTGGCGCAAGCCGGTTCATTCAAGCTGGGCACCCGCACGGTGACGCGCATCGGCTACGGCGCGATGCAGCTGGCCGGACCGGGCGTCTTCGGTCCGCCGAAGGACCGCGCCGCCGCCGTCGCCGTGTTGCGTGAAGCCGTCGCGCTGGGCGTCGACCACATCGACACCAGCGACTTCTACGGCCCGCACGTGACCAACCAGATCATTCGCGAAGCGCTCCATCCGTACCGGGACGACCTCACGATCGTCACCAAGGTCGGCGCCCGGCGCGGCGACGACGCGTCCTGGCTGCCCGCCCAGTCGGAGGAGGCGCTGACGCAGCAGGTCCACGACAACCTGCGCCACCTGGGGCTGGACGTCCTCGATGTGGTGAACCTGCGCAGCATGATCGACGTCCACGGACCGGCCGAAGGCTCCCTGGAACCCCAGCTGACCGCGCTGGCGAAACTGCAGGGGTCAGGTCTGATCCGCCACATCGGGTTGAGCAACGTGACGGCGCGTCAGGTGGCCGATGCTCGCAAGATCGTCGACATCGTCTGCGTGCAGAACCAGTACAACCTCGCGCACCGCAACGACGACGCGCTCCTCGACCAGTTGGCCGGCCAAGGCATCGCCTACGTCCCGTTCTTCCCGCTCGGCGGCTTCTCGCCGCTGCAGTCGGAAACGCTGTCGGCCGTCGCCGCCGAACTGGGCGCAACATCGATGCAGGTGGCGCTCGCCTGGCTGCTGCAGCGGTCGACCAACCTGGTGCTCATCCCGGGCACCTCGTCCGTCGACCATCTGCGGCAGAACCTTCAAGCCGCTTCACTGACGCTGCCGGCCGACGCCGTGCGCCAGCTCGATGCAATGACGTCCGTCGACAGCCATTGAGACTGCCATCGCCAAGCGCGGGCTCTCCGCACCGCAAGGGGCATCCCTCCGGGAACCCCTAGCAGTACTCCGGCCCCACGGAGAGCCGGGCGCTCGCATTTGCTCAGAGCGGCGTCAGCACCGGCTCACCAGCTTCCCAGCGGCGGGCGTTCTCGAGGAACAGGTCGACCGTGGCCTGGACCGACTCCGGCGACCAGCCGGCGATGTGCGGCGTGAGGATCACGTTCGGGAAGGCGAGCAGCGCCTCCGGCGGCTTGGGCTCGGATTCATAGACATCCAGCGCGGCGCCGCCGAGCTCGCCAGCGGCGAGCGCTGCCGCCAGCGCGGCCGTGTCGACCAGACTGCCCCGGGCGATGTTGACGACGTGGCCCTGCGGGCCAAGCGCCTTCAGCACTTCGGCATTGACGATGTGCTTGGTGGCAGGACCGCCGGGTGCCGCGACGATGAGGAAGTCCGCCCAGTGGGCCAGGTCGAGCGCCGAGCCGAAATACTGGCAGCCCTGCGAGTCGTTGCGCTCGCGGCGGTTGTGATAACCGACCTCCATGTCGAAGGCCAGCGCGCGCCTGGCGATGCGCAGACCGATCGTGCCCATGCCGAGGATGCCGAGCTTGCGTCCGTTGACGCTGGGGCGCAGCGGCAGCACGTCGCGCCAGAGCCCGGCGCGCAGCGCCTGCTCCTGCTGCGGCAGCGCGCGCACGGAAGCGAGCAGCAGCGCCATCGCATGGTCGGCGACGCACGAATCGTTGGTGCCCGCGCCGTTCCACAGCGTGAGGCCGCGCGCCTTGGCGGCGGCGAGGTCGATCGCCTCGTAGCCCGCACCCTGCGCGGCAGCGGCGCGCAGCTTCGGCATCGCGTCGATCTCGTCGGCGCGCAGGCCGACGGCGCCGATGGTCAGGACGATCTCGATGTCGGCGCCGTGTTCGGCGACGGCCTTCGCGCGGGCCTCGGGCGTCGGCGCGTAGATCACGTCATACCGCGCGCGGAACTGCGACAGATGCTCTTCCGCCGTCGGCATCAGGACGAGGAGTCGGCGCGGAGCACCGGACGAGGGACTGGCGGACGAAGGGTTGGCGGACACGGCGACCTCATGAGGCTGGGAGTTCGCCGTCGATGATAGGAGCGCGCCTCTACGCAGACCCCAGAGCGCGAACGCGCTTCGCACGACGTCAAGTCCTTCTTCGGCCGCTGGCCCTCACCCCCACCCTCTCCCGCAAGCGGGAGAGGGAGCCACCCCAGTGCTCCTGCTCCGACGGGCTCGGTGCATTTTCACTCCCTCTCCCGCTTGCGGGAGAGGGTGGGGGTGAGGGCCAGCGGCGATGGGAGTCACTCGTCGTCAAGCGGGAAACGCACCGCCCAGAAGTCCTGCAGTCGCGGGTCCGCATCGACACGTCGCACGACAGGCGACATCGTCGGCGCGACTTCGTAGAAGCGTTCGCGCCAGGGCCCGAAACGCGACACGACCGCCACATACAGGTCCAGTACCGACAGCTCGTCACCCAGCAGGTATTGGCCGGGCGTCATCTGCGCGTCCATGACGCCCCAGCAGAACGCGATGCGGTCGTGGACCGCGTCCACCACCTGGTCACGCTGATCGGGCCGGGCGCCGATGCGGGTCACGTCCGGCTTGATCCAATGCAGCGAGTAGATCGCCGACGACACGAACACCATCCAGCGCAGGAACTCCGCCCGCCGCGGATCGTCGACCGGAGGGGCCAGCCGCGCCTGCGGATGAGTGTCGGCGAGGTGGATCAAGATCGCGGCACTTTCGGTCATCACGCGCCCCGCGTCGTCGACCAGCGTCGGGATCTGCCGCATCGGGTTGGCCGCGCCGACGCGCACGCGGGCGGCCTCGGCCTCCCAGGTCGCACCCTCGATCAGGTCGACCTCGATGCCGAGCAGCGTCAACGCCGCCTCCACCGCCGTCGAGCCGGAGGCGGCCGATCCGAAAAGAGTCCAACCCATGCGCATGTCCCGAAGTGGTCAGCGCATTGAACCACTCACGGACGCTCGCCGCGCGCCATCCTCGCGTCGATCTCGAGGAGCGCCTTCGGCAGCTGCGCCACCGAATCGATCACCAGATGCGCGCCTGCCGCGTTCAGCCGCTGCGCGGCGATGGCGCGCTTCGCCTCGACCTCGGCGTCCGGCAACGCCTGAAGCTGCGCAAGCGTCAGACCCGTCTCGTTGCCCGACAGGCTCAGTCCGATGGTCCACATGCCGGCGCGGCGGCCTTCCTCGATGCCGGGTGTCGTGTCGTCCACCTTCACGCAGGCGCGCACGTCGCCGATACCGAGCGCCAGCACGTTCGCCAGCGCCATGAACGGCCCCGGACGGCCGCCGGCGGCGAGCTCGTCGCCCGCGACGACGTGGTCCGCCGCGATGCCGTCGGCCTTCGCTTGCGGCAGCAGCACATCCAGCACCTGCCGCGGATACCCGGAGCACGAGCCGATCTTCAGCCCCGCACGACGCAGCGCGGCCAGCATCTCGACCGCACCGGGAATCGGCTGCGAGTACTGGCCGACCTTCTCGATCTGCATCGGCATGAAGCGCTCGTAGATCGCGTCGACGTCGGCGTCGGTCGACGGACGTCCGAAGCGCGCCCGCCATTGCGCCTGCAGCGATGCGTCCTCCAGCAGCGTGCGGATGTGATCGCGCTTGGACAGGCCCATCGGACCGCGCGCCTCGTCCAGCGTCAGCGCGATGCCGAAGGTTGCGAACGCGTCGACGAAGATCTGTGTCGGCGCCAGCGATCCGTGGTCGACCAGCGTGCCGGCCCAGTCGAAGATGACGGCCTGGAGATGCGGGACCCGGAGTTCAGGAGTGGACGTGTTCATGCGTAGGCCTTGATGAAGTTGCGACCGCGCGGACCGCGCAGCGCCTGCTCGACGCGGGCGTCCCAGTCGGCGGGCGGGATGCCGTAGTCGGCGGGATCGGTTGAGACGCCGAGCGCGGCGAGGAAGCGCTCCAGCGCGGCGACCGCGCCGTCGGCATCGGTCGCTTCGAAGATGGCCAACAGCTGCGCGTCGAGCGCCGCATCGCGGCCGAAGGCCAGCCGCATCACGCGCGGGAGGCTGAACGAGCAGGCGATGCCGTGCGCGGTGCCGTGCGTCAGCGTGATGTCGTAGGACAGCGAATGGGCCAGCGCCGTTTTCGTGTTGGAGAACGCCATGCCCGCCTGCAGCGCGGCGACGGCGAGCGCCTCGCGCAGGTCGAGCCGGCGCGGCTCCCGCAACAGCGCGGGCAGGGTCGCGACGATGGCGCGCGCGGCGTCCGCCGCGAGGCTGGACGACACCGGGTTGCGATGCACGTTCCACAACGACTCCAGCGCGTGGGACAGCGCGTCCAGGCCGCTCGCCAGCGTGGCGCCCGCTGGCAGGCTGACCATCAGCGACGGATCGACGATCGCCGCTTCCGGCCAGGTCCACGGCAGATGCAGCGAATGCTTGCGGGAGCGTTCCGCATCCCACAGCGTGGCCCAGGGCGTGACCTCGCTGCCGGTGCCTGCGGTCGTCGGGATCGCGATCAGCGCGCGATGTGGACCGTCGGCCGGCAGCGGCGCCGCCTTCGGATCGATGAGATGGTCGAGCAGTTCGTCGAAGCGGCCCGACGGCGTCGCGGTGAGCATCGCCTTCGCCGCGTCGATGCTGCTGCCGCCGCCCAGCGCGATCACGCAACGCGCGCCGCCGTGCTCGCGCCAGAGGCGCTCGTACATGGGCGCCAGCCAGCGGACATCAGGGTTCGGGCGGATGTCGGTCTCCACCGCCACGAGACGGTCGCCGAGCATCGCCCTCACCCGCCCGACCATCCCCAGCGGCTCCGCTTCCGGGAAGGCGACCAGCAGCGCATCGCGTTGACCGACCAGTTCGGGCAGCCGCTCCAGCGCGCCGATGCCGGCCCGCACGTCGACCGGGTTGTGAAACTTCCAGACGTTCACGTCGTTGTCCTCGTTCTCAATGCCGACCACTGTCTTGAATCGCACGACGAAGCCGGCTCGACACGAAGTCCGCGGCGACCACCATGACGGTGATGACGATGATGCAGGTGGCCGTCTCGGGGTACTTGAACAGCTTGAGGCTGCCCACGAGCTCGAAACCCAGTCCGCCCGCGCCCACCATGCCGAGCACCGTCGCCGAGCGCAGGTTGACCTCGAAGCGGTACAGCACGACAGCGATCCACGCGGTGACCACCTGCGGCAGCACGCCGAAGACGATCACCTGCAGCGGCCGGGCGCCGGTGGCGCGCAGCGCCTCCAGCGGGCCCTGGTCGATCTCCTCGATCGCTTCGGCGAAGAACTTGCCGAGCATCCCCGCGCCGTGCACGGCGAGCGCCAGCACGCCGGGGAACGGCCCCAGCCCCACCGCCGACACGAACACCAGCGCGAGGATCAGCTCGTTGATGCTGCGCGTGACGTTCAGACCCTGGCGCGTCAGCTGGTACAGCCAGCGCGGCCCCTGCAGGTTGCGCGCCGCGAGGAAGGACACCGGCACCGCCGCCAGCGCGCCCAGCAGCGTGCCCCAGACCGCGATCTGGATCGTCTCCAGCGCCGGCGCCCACAGCCGGTCGAGGATGCGCCAGTCCGGCGGCCAGGTGCGGCCCAGGAAGTCGGCGATCTGCGGCAGGCCGTTCGCGAGCTCCGTCGGGCTGAGCTGCGCGCCGGCGGCGCTCCATTGCAGCGCCCAGAGGCCCAGCACCATTGCGGCCAGCAGCCTGGTCCAGCCGCCCGGCGTCGTCGGCAGGCCGACCAGCCAGCGGAAACGGTCGGCCGCACGGTCGGCCGCGGCGCGGTCGACGGCATTCATCGTTGGCATGCGGATTTCCTTTTGTCCTCGACGATCACGGGCTCGATGAGCTGCAGTCCGGCGTGGCCGGGACGGCCGGCGCCGCCGGCGTACAGCTCGTTGAGCTCGGCCTCGGTGAGCTCGCCCGGCAGCCGGTCGAACAGGACCCGACCCTGCGACAGGCCCACGATGCGGTCGCCGAATTCCTTCGCGTAGTCGACCTGGTGGAGGTTGCAGACGACGGTGATGCCGAGCTCGCGGCAGGCCTGCTTCAGGTAGCCGAGCGCCTGCCGCGCGGTGTGCGGATCCAGGCTCGCGACCGGCTCGTCGGCGAGGATCACCTGCGGGCGCTGCGCCAGCGCGCGGGCGATGCCCACGCGCTGCATCTGGCCGCCGGACAGCGAGTCGGTGCGCGCGTCCGCCTTGTCGGCGAGGCCGACGCGGTCCAGGCACTCCAGCGCCAGCGCGACGTCCGCGGCGCGGAACAGCTGCAGCACCGAACTCCATGTCGACACGGCGCCGAGCCGGCCCGTCAGCACGTTCTTCACCACGCTCAGACGCGGCACCACGTGGTGATGCTGGAACACCATCGCGACGCGGCGTCGCAGCTCGCGCAGGTCCGCCGCGCGCGTCCCGGCGATCACATCCAGCCCGGCGATCGTCATCGCGCCGGCGTCGGGTTGGGCCAGCCGGTTCATGCAACGCAGCAGCGTGGACTTGCCCGCGCCGGACGGCCCGAGCACGACGAGGAACTCGCCCGCCTTCGCCTCCAGGTCCACGCCGCGCAGCACGGCGTTGTCGCCGAAGCGCTTGGTGACGCCGCGCAGCGCGATCACTTCATGCTCCGCAGGTCGAGCTTGAGCACCTTGGCCGTGTCGCGCACGACGTCGTAAGCGGCGTCGCTGGTCGGCTGGAAGCCGTTGAGCACGCCCTGGTCGCCCCACTTCACGTCCTTGAGGTTGGCCAGCGCCTTGGCGATCTTCTCCTTCAACACGGGATCGAGGTCCTTGCGCCAGACCATCGGCGACTCGGGAATCGGCTTGGACGACCACAGCACGACGAAGTCGTCCTGCTTCACCGTGCCCTTGGCGACGGCGCTGGCGAAGATGCGGTCCGCGACGGCGGCCGCGTCCACCTTCCTGTTGGCGACGGCCAGGATGCTGGCGTCATGCGAGCCCGAGAACAGCACGCGGCCGAACAGCGCGTCCGGGTCGTAACCCGCCTGCTGCAGACCGGCCTTGGGGAACAGATGGCCGGAGGCGGAGCTCGGATCGACGAACGCGAAGTTCTTGCCCTTGAGCTCGGCGACCGTGTGCACGCCGCTGTCCTTGCGGGCGAGGATCACGCTCTTGTAAGCGCTCTGGCCGGTCTTCTTGGTGACAGCGACGGAGAAGGCCTCGACGTTCGCGACCGAGCTGGCCAGCACGTACGAGAACGGACCGAGGTAGGCCACGTCCAGCTTCTTCGATCGCAGCGCCTCGATGACGCCGTTGTAGTCGGTGGCGACGAAGGGCTTCACCGTCATGCCGAGCTGCTGCTGCAGCGCGTCCAGCACCTGGCGGCTGGATTCGATCATCGCCTGCGAGTCCTCGGCCGGGATCAGGCCGATCGTCAGCGTCTGCTGCTGGGCGGACGAGACCGCCGGCAGCCCCGCCGCCGCAGCGACGACGGCGGTCAGGACGGCGCGGCGGAGAACGGAGGAGCGGAGGACCTTGGGGGCGTGGGGCACGTGGCGCATGGCGGCATCCAGGGGGAGTGGTGAGCGGATGCCGTCACTCTATGAATCCAACATGACAGGACGTCCATCGACGCCATGTTGAATTCACGACCCAACCATTCATTCGATCTATGAATTGGACGGCCGCCGGCACGCCTCCGGCGGCGCGCGCTCACCGCCGTCCGCAGGCGGGGTGCTTCGTCCCCGCGGTGTCGTTCGGCAAGCCCAGGAAGTCGAGCACATGCGGTGTGAGCGCGTCGGTCTGCGGCATCGGCGCGCCGGTCAGATCACCTTGGCAATAGGCCGGCTTGGACGGATTGCGATAGCGGTTGGTGAGGACCAGCGCGGCGTCGCGTTCGCCCGCGCTCTGGCCGCCGTGACCGCTGCCGGTGCCGCCGTGGTCGGAGACCACGACGATCAGCCACTCTTCCTCGGCGTAGGTCGGCCGGGCCGCGAGCGCGTCCAGCACCTGCTGGATCTGGGCGTCCTCGCCCGCGATCTTGGACTGGTAGTTGGCGTTGAGCGGCTCGTAGCTGGCGGCGTGGATGTCGACGTTGTGCAGGTAGGAGAAGATCGCCGTGGGCGGATTCGTCCAGGACAGCCAGCCCTTGACGGCGTCGGTCGCCTGCTGCGAGTTCTTGGCCGCGTTCGCCACCACAAAGTCGGCCCCCGCGGGCTTCAGGTTGCCGGTGATGTTGGCCCAATCGCCCACGACCGCGACGGTGGCCGTCGGATAGGCCGACTTGATGCGGTCGAACAGATGCGGCTTGCGCAGTGGCAAGGCGATGTCGTTGCTGGTGACGCCGTGCTGGTCGGCCCAGAAGCCGGTGAACAGCGTGCCCCAGCCCGGACCGCTGAGCGTCGCCTGCGAGCCGCCCGCGAGCACGTTGCCGTGGAAGGCGCCGCTGCCGGCCAGCGCGCTCAGGGCGGGCGTCGTGGCGCACCCGGCGCAGAACAGCGCATCGCCGCGCAGGCCGTCCATCCCGATCACGAGCACATGACGGCGGCCGTAGGGTCCGGTGATCGGGTTGGGCACGCCCGGGCCCGGGACCAGCGAGTAATGGTCATAGGGATTGCCGGCGTAGTCGGTCTTCAGGCCGCCGACGTCGGCCGCGCGCTTGTCGCTGAGGTCGCACTGCTGGGCGTTCTTGTAAAAGTCGAAACTCACGCACCAGGTCTTGCGCGCGTCGTCCAGGCACGCGGCGGCGCAGGCTTGCGGCGTGACGCCGGTGAGGTGCTCGCGGTTGTGGCCCGAGATCGCGGCGTTGATCGTGCGGGTGAACGACGCCAGCGGCGACGGCGCGGTCTGGGCGCCGGCGGCGGGCCAGGCGGCCAGGCCGGCCAGACAGGCGAGGGCCGCGACCGCGCGTTTCATGGCGTGAAGGAACGATGTCATGGGGTTGTCTCCAGGCTCGACGAGCCGATTGATGGAAGGGCCCCGGCAGCGTAGGAATGTCACGTGACCGTCACTCGATCGAATCAATATCGCAAACCGCACGAAATCATCGAGAGTCTCTATACATGTCCGCTGCCAAGCTCCGCGCGTTCCTGGCCGTCGCCCGCCACGGCAGCTTCAGCGCCGCGGCGCGGGCGCTCGGGCTGTCGCAGCCGACGCTGACCACCCAGGTGCAGGGACTGGAGCAGCAGCACAAGGTGGAGCTCTTCCACCGCCGGGGTCACCGCATCGAGCTGACCAGCGTCGGCCATCAATTGCTGCCGATCGCGCGACAGCTGGCCGCGCTGGAGGTCGAGGCCTACAACCTGCTGCATGACTGCGGCGAGCTCACGCGCGGCCAGCTCAAGCTCGGCGCGGTCGGACCGTTCCACGTCATCGAGATGGTGGACGCCTATCGCCAGCGCTATCCGAAGGTGGACGTCTCGATCCGGCTGGGCAACTCGGCGCAGGTGTTCGGGGACCTGGAGAACTATGTGATCGACGTCGGCGTGCTGGCGCGATTCCACGACGCGCCGGGTTTCGAGACCATGGCTTACGCGCGGCACGCCATCATCCTGTTCGTCCATCTCGAACACCCGTTCGCGAAGCACGAGAGCGTGCCCTTGCAGGCGTTGGAGAACCAGCCGCTGCTGCAGCGCGAGGACGGGTCGAGCACGCGCCGCGCGCTCGAATCGGCGCTGCGCCAGGCGGGCATCGCGCCGCGTGTCGCGATGGAGATCGGCAGCCGCGAGGCGCTGCGGGAGGCGGCCGCGCGCGGCATCGGCATCGGGGTCGTCTCCGAGGCGGAGTTCATTCCCGACGCCCGGTTCCGCCCGGTGCGTATCGACGGCGATCCGGCCTACACCGAGACGCACATCTACTGCCTCAAGGAGCGTCGGGACAGCCTGCTGCTGAACTCGTTCTTCGACGTGGCGCAGACGCTCAGAGCCTGACAGACTCGGGCCAGAAACCGGACAGGTTTCTGAAGGCCCTTGCAGGCATCCTGCGCACCTTCGCGCGGGGGGCCTCTGGAGGCCGTCTGTCCTCTGGAATCCATGCAGAACGAGAAAGCCAAGCTCATGGACCGCCGCCAATTCTTCCCCCGTCCTGTCGTCGAGGCGGGCACCAACCGCTGGGACTGGGCGCTGCTGCCGCTGGTGCTGGCCCTGCTGGTGCTGCTGGCCTACGGCGCCGCGCAGATGGCGCGTCCGTTCGCGCTGGGCGATCCGTTGCCGCTGTCGCTGGATCCGTCCCACCTGCCCTACTACCTGCTGCGCACCAACCTGCGCATGCTGGCGGCGATGCTGCTGGCGCTGCTGTTCAGCGCGGTCTTCGCCGTGCTCGCCGCGAAGGTACGAGCTGCCGAGAAGGTCCTGGTGCCGATGCTCGACATCCTCCAGTCGATCCCCATCCTCGGGTTCCTGTCGATCACGGTGACCGGTTTCATCGCGCTCTTCCCCGGCAACCTGCTGGGTGTCGAGTGCGCGGCGATCTTCGCCATCTTCACCTCGCAGGCCTGGAACATGGCCTTCAGCCTGTACCAGTCGCTGCGCACCGTGCCGTCGGAGCTCGACGAGGCGGCTCGCGTGTTCCAGCTCTCCGGCTGGCAGCGTTTCTGGCGCCTGGAGCTGCCCTACGCGATGCCGGGCCTGCTGTGGAACATGATGATGTCGATGTCCGGCGGCTGGTTCTTCGTCGTGGCGTCGGAGGCGATCTCGGTCTCCGACCAGAGCATCAAGCTGCCCGGCGTCGGCTCCTACATCGCCATGGCGATCGAAGCCCGGGACCTCGGCGCCATCGGCTGGGCGATCGTCGCGATGCTCGTGGGCATCCTGCTCTACGACCAGCTCGTGTTCCGGCCGCTGGTCGCGTGGGCGGACAAGTTCCGCTTCGAGGACAGCGGCTCGGATGCCGCACCCAACTCTTGGATGCTCAACTGGCTGCGGCGCACTTCGTTCACGCGACGTTCGGCGGCCTGGCTGGTGGACCGGCTCGAAGGCAGCCTGGTGTGGTTCCGCCGGCACCACGACGGCACCTCGATCCGCGCAAGGCCGCGCATCGCCAGCGCCACGTGGACGCGCGCCTGGGACGCTGTGATCGCCGCGGCGGTGATGGTGGCGCTGTATCACCTGGTCCGCTTCGTCCACACCGAGGTCGGCTGGTCGGAGGCAGGCCATGTCTTCGGGCTCGGCCTGCTGACGCTGGTCCGCGTGCTCGTGCTGATCGCGCTGGCCGCGCTGGTTTGGGTGCCGGTGGGCATCTGGATCGGCATGAATCCGCGCTGGTCCGGCCGGCTGCAAGCGGTGGCGCAGTTCCTGGCGGCGTTCCCGGCGAACCTGCTGTTCCCGGTGGCCGTCGTGCTGATCGTGCGCTGGAAGCTCAACCCCGACGTGTGGCTGTCGCCGCTGATGATCTTCGGCACGCAGTGGTACCTGCTGTTCAACGTCATCGCGGGCGCGTCCAACATCCCCGCCGAGCTGCGCCATGCGGCCCGCAACCTGGGACTGAGCGGCTGGCTCAAGTGGCGGCGCTACCTGCTGCCGGCGGTGTTCCCCAGCTTCGTCACCGGCGCCATCACCGCCAGCGGCGGGTCCTGGAACGCCAGCATCGTCGCGGAGTACGTCTCCTGGGGCGACACCACGCTCAAGGCCCACGGCCTGGGCAGCTACATCGCGGAGATGACCGCGCGGGGCGACTTCCCGCGGATCGCGCTGGGCATCGGCGTGATGTGCATCTTCGTGATGGGCTTGAACCACTTCGTCTGGCGCCGCCTGTACCGGCTGGCCGAAGACCGCATGCACCTTTGAAGCATGCACCCAAGAAACATGCATCTGTGAACTGCGATCTGTGAGGAGAACGGCATGACCGCATCCATCATCGAACTCCACGGCGTGGGCAAGCGCTTCCGCTCGGCCGATGGTCATCCTCGTCCTGTGCTGGCGGACGTCGACTTCAATCTGCGCGAAGGCGAGATCGTCGCGCTGCTGGGCCAATCGGGCTCGGGCAAGAGCACGCTGCTGCGGATCATGGCCGGGCTGGTGCCGGCCGACGCGGGTCAGGTGCGGTATCGCGGCCAGCCGCTGTCCGGACCGGCGCGCGGCATCAGCATGGTGTTCCAGTCCTTCGCGCTGTTCCCGTGGCTGACGGTGCAGCAGAACGTCGAGATCGGGCTGGAGGCACGCGGCGTCGGCAAGGCCGAGCGCGAGGCCAAGGCGGAAGCGGCGATCGCGCTGATCGGCCTGAGCGGCTTCGAGGGCGCGTTGCCGCGCGAGCTGTCGGGCGGCATGCGGCAGCGGGTCGGCATCGCGCGGGCCCTGGTGACGGAGCCGGACGTGCTGCTGATGGACGAGGCGTTCTCCGCGCTGGATGTGCTGACCGGCGAGCGGCTGCGCGAGGACATCCTGGAGCTGTGGGACGGCGGGCACATGCCGACACGGGCGATGCTGGTGGTGTCGCACAACATCGAGGAGGCCGTGATGATGGCCGACCGGGTGCTGATCTTTGCGAGCGATCCGGGGAGGATCCGCTGCCAGTTGGCGGTGCAGCTGCCGCGGCCGCGTGACCCGGAGAGCGCAGATGTGCGCGCGTTGATCGATGAGGTCTATGCGCTGATGACGGCGGGCGCGGCGCGACCGTCGCGGGTTGCGGGTACGGTCGACGCGGCCGCGACGCCGGCGCCGCTGGCCGAGCGTCTGCCGGCGGCGGACGTGGCGCGGATGGATGGATTACTGGAGCTGCTCGCCGAGCCGCCTTTCGACGGCCGTGCGGACCTGCCGCAGCTGTGCGAAGAGGCGGGGCTGCCGGACTCGGAGCTGCTGCCGGTGGCGCATGCGCTGGCGCTGCTGGGGCTGGCGCAGCTCGACAGCGGGGATCTGCAGCTGACGCCGCTGGGGCGGCGGTATGTCGAAGGCACGCACGGGTTGCGGCGCGATCTCTTCGGCCAGCAGTTGATTGCGCACGTGCCGCTGATCGCGCACATCCGGCACAGCCTGGAGCAGGAGCCCAGCGGCGAGATGCCGGACAAGCCGGTGCTCAGATTGCTGAGCGAGCACCTCGACGACACCGAGGCGGATGCCGTCCTGCAGACGGCGGTGACGTGGGCGCGGCATGGCGAGGTGTTCGAGTACGACTACAACACCGGGGCGCTGCGGCTGCCGACGGGCGACGAGGAAACGGCGACGCGCTGAAGAGCGCTTCCGCACTGCCACCGCCGCTGGCCCTCACCCCTGCCCTCTCCCGCAGTGCGGGAGAGGGGGCCACCCCAGTGCTCCTGCCACGGATGGCTCGGTGCATTCTCACTCCCTCTCCCGCTTGCGGGAGAGGGCGGGGGTGAGGGCCAGCAGCCGCGGCAGTCAACAATCCTGCACTCTGGATCGAGGACAGGTCCTACCGAAGGGTGACCGACCGTTGTGGGTAGAGTCGGACATCGCGTCTTCGAGTGCCACGCCGATGAAACGCCTTGCACGCAACCGCTTGAAGTCCTTCAGCGTCGATCGCCTGCTGCGCCACGCGCTGCGGCATTGGCATGCGCAGGAAGGGTGGCGTGCGGTCGAGGTCCTGCAGCGACGAGGATCTCCCGCGCTGCTGGCCCGTATCGAAGCGATGAGCGACAGCCCGCGCGTCCGTCGGCGCGCGGTCGGGATGTCGATCGCCGCGCAGCTGATGCGGCGGGAGCACGGCCGCGACGTCGTCTTCGCCGAGCAGCAGACCCAGCAGCTCCTGCTGCGAGGTCTGTCCGATCCGCATCACGACGTCGTCCGTGCCGCGGTCGCCGGACTCGGGCAACGGCCGCATGGCGCGAGCGTCAAGGGGCTGCTCCGCTTGTCGACCCATGCGGACAGCAAGATGCGCTGGCAGGTCGCCGTGGCACTCGGCTCCTATGAGGAACCGGAGGCGATCGAAGGCCTGATCCGTCTCGCGACGGACACGTCCGCCGAAGTTCGCGACTGGGCCACCTTCGGGCTGGGATCGCTGCGCGACGACGACACGCCGGAGATCCGCGGAGCGCTGCGAACGAACCTGCAGGACAGCGACGAGGATGTCCGCGGCGAGGCGCTGGTGGGGCTCGCACGGCGTGGCGATCACGACATCGTCGATGTCCTGATCACGCAGCTCACGCCCGAGTGCCACCTGTATGAGCTGGACGCAGCCGAAGCGCTCGCCGATCCGCGCCTGGTCGAACCACTGCAGGCGCTTTCCCGATCCGCGCCGCCTTCGTGGACCGCGATCTGGCAATCCCACCTGGATGAGGCGCTGGCCGCCTGCTCGAATCAATCCGTGCCGGTGGGCACCGAACGCAGCAGCGCTTCCTGAACGTCCGCAGCCGCAGTTCTCGGCGGTTCGTCCTTCGAGATCTTCGCGAGGTTCGCACCCTCGTACGGCTCGTGAATCGGGCCGAGGACGAAGCGAGCCTGGAGCTCGCGCAGCATCACGTGCGGTTCGATGCAGCGCACGCCGACTGCTGCGCAGACGTCCGGGATCTTGATCTTCTTCTTCGAGCCCCGAGCCGACTTTTCCAAAGTCACGACCGTGTCACCACGCGCGAGCCCATGAACCACGAGGTACATGTCCGCGGAGTCCATGAACTCAAAGAGCACGGGATCCAGCAAGCCCTGCTTGTTGACCCATTCCACGACGGCGTGGATGGCCATGGCCACCGTGTCATCCGCGTCGAGCCAGAAGCCTGGCGACTGCGCGGCAACCCACGGCACGATCACCTCGTCGGTCAGTTCGTCGCGTACCTGGGTCACGCTGAAGACTTGACCATCCGCCTGGCTGACCGTCAGCCATCGCCAGAAGGCAGGACAGAAGTCCATGCCGTAGTAGGTCTTCCGGGCTTCCAGGAACACGTTCGCGTCCAGCAGATAGGCCATCTCACACCTCCAGATCAAGGGATCGGCCGATCGCGTCAAACACGTCGGTGGACTTGATGCCCAGCATCCGGAACGCCGACATGAAGGTCGTCGACGTGCCGCCCGTGTTGCAGATCAGGGCGCGGGTGAACGTGCGGCTTGACCGCGTGGCGACGGCCAACCAGCCATCGATGGACGGCATCGACGGGACGACCAGCTTGTTCGCGGCAACATGCCGATGAAGCCGGGCCACGACCTCCCTCGCAACGGCGTCGCAGAATCGCGGCATGCTTGCGTCGCTGCGGACCGGAGCCGCCGCAGTACTGACACCCGACTGCCCGAGCCACACCAAGGCGAGGTGCCTGGCGAGCGTCAGGAGTTGATCGTCCTTCCCCTGCCGCTCGTTGAGAACGATCACGGGCGCCAGCTCGTGAGTGAGGGTGAGACCAAGCACCTCCTCCGCGTCGAACGGACCGGCGCCGCCCTCCATGCCCCAGGGGCTCGTCATCACGAGAATGCCGGCGGCCTCCGCCATGTCGACGACAACGTCGAAGAGATGGTTCCGCGGTTCGGGCCAGAGGCAGGTCCTTCCGCGACTCCCGAGGAAGGCGACGATGGACGCCGCCGCAATGTGCGGGATGCCGTTCACCGTCACGCTGCCGACGAACGGGAGCGGATCCTCTCCGAGTTCGACCAGGTAGTCCCGGTACCACTCCTGACGCACTTCGAACGGGTGAACCACGGAATCCCAGCAACGCGGACTGGGCGGCCAGGGTGTCGGGATCTCCGGGTCCGGAAACAGGCGCGGCGGGTTGACCAGGTGTTCGAGGGCCACCCGCTGCGGCTGGCCCTTCAGATGTGCTTGTTGCATGGGCTCATTGCACTGCGCCTCGCCCCGCAACGCGATCCTCAATTCGTTGGTAGATACGGGCGCAACACCAACCGCAGATGAAGGTCGGTGCGCCTCCATCGATGCCTGATTTGAGCGATCTCCGATCCCTGGAATCGGTCGGTCACGATGGTCCTCGGGGTGTTCGCCGCAGAGACTGTTGATCGCCGTCAGGCGATCGCGGGCGATCCGCCCCTACGCAAATCTGTAGCCAGCCTTCGACCAACGAACGGCGGACGCTATTCCGCGCATCGGCGACGGTCGCACCGGCCTCGCGGACACATCCGCTATAGCGTTTTTTTCGACAAAGTGCTTTTCTCTAGCAAAATGAACGCCCCTATAGCGATTTTCACGTGATGGCCGACGTCCATATTGGCTTTCAGCGACTGGTGGAGCTCCACCAACTCCAGCTGGTGCAACCGCTATTCACGCGTAGCCGCATCGGCACGCGCCTGCAGCGGGAAGAAGCTTCGGGACGGGAGATCAAGACCTGGACCCCCTCCTATCAGCCGGAGGACAGCTTGCGCGGACATTTCGAGTTCGGCCTGAAGTACGAGCGCATCAATCTGGAGTTCTTCTCGCGACTCTTCACGACGATCGATCCGGAGGAGGTTGCCGGCTGGGTCCGTCAAGAACCGACCGGCATCTACGCCCGGCGCACGGCCTTCTACTTCGAGTGGATCACCGGCAAGCAGTTGTCGGTGGCCGACTGCAAGTCGACTGTGGGGTACGTCGATGCACTGCCTTCGGACCTCTACCTGACCGCAGCACGCGCCGAACGCAATCGCCGCTGGCGGGTCAACAACAACATGCCGGGAACGCCCGCCTTCTGCCCGCTGGTGCATCTCGGTCCGGCAGACCAGCGCGATTGGGTCTACGACGTCGCGGCAGGCGTGAAGGAGCTCGACGAGCGCTATGGCGCGGAGATTCTCTTGCGGAGCGCGGCGTGGTTGACCTTCAAGGAATCGCGCGCCAGCTTCGCGATCGAACACGAAGCGGATCAGGAAGACCGCGTGAAGCGGTTTGCGGCGGTGATCCAGGAATACAGCGGGCATCTCGAAGACGCGATGGCGCCGGCCAACCTCGACATGCTGCAGAGGGCGGTGCTGGGCGACGCCGCGCTGAGGACGGGCGTGCGGCAGTCTCCCGTGTTCGTCGGTGAAAGCACGTTCCGAGGGCAGATCGTCCACTACGTTGCACCCGCCGAGCCCGCCGTCGAGCCGATGCTGGACGCGCTTCGTGAACTGGAAGTTCGCACGCGCGAGATGCCCGGCGTCGCCCGCATCGCGGCGATCTCGTTCGGATTCGTCTATCTGCATCCGCTGGCGGACGGCAACGGCCGTATCCACCGCTTCCTGATCAACCATCTGCTCGCCGGCGACGGTCTGGTCCCGCCCACCATCATCGTGCCAGTCTCCGCCACGATCGCGGGCACAGCCCGGGCGCGGGCTGAATACGATCAGGTGCTGGAAGCAATCTCCAAGCCGTTCATGAAGCGTTACGCCGACGCCTATCGATTCGGCGAACTGCGGAAATGCCCGGACGGCGTCACGACCGATTTCGAATTCCTCCAGATCGAGGATGCCGGACATGTCTGGCGTTTCCTCGACCTCACCGAACACACGCGATACCTCAGCGCCGTGCTGCGGCAGACCGTCGAGCACGAGATGGCGGAGGAGGCCCAATTGCTGCGCCAGAACGATCGAGCCCGCGCTGCCATCAAGCGCGTGGTCGAGATGCCGGATCACGACGCCGATCGCATCATCCGATCGCTGAAGGAGAGCAACTGGATGGTCAGCAACAAGCTGCGCAAGACCCTGCCCGAGATCTTCCAGGATGACGGCAAGCTGCACTCGCGTCAGGATCGGATCATTGCCGCGGTGAAGACCGCATTCGAGGACACATGATGCTCCCCCGCATCAGCGAAGAGATCACCTTCCGCAAGCTCGAGATCCTGATCACGTTCCTTGAGAGCGGCAGCCTCGCGCGCGCCGCGGAGCGGCTGGGCACGAGCGCCGTCAGCGTGCACCGCGCGCTGCATTCGCTCGAGGCCGGCACGCGCTGCGCGCTGTTCCGGCTCGAAGGCCGCAACCTGCAGCCCACCGACGCCGCCCACGCCCTCGCCGACGTCGCCCGCGAGATCCTCCAGCGCATGGACGAAGGCATCAGCGCCACCCGCGCCATCGCCGGCTACGGCGCCGAACGCATCCGCATCGGCTCGCTGTACTCGCTGACCAGCGGCACCGTGCCGTCGATGATCATGGCGCTCAAGGCCCGCAAGCCCGACGTCCAGGCCGAGCTCATCCTCGGTTCCAACTCCGACCTCACCCAGCGCCTGCGCGACGGCACCATCGACGCCGCCGTCATGGGCCTGCCCGAGGCCGCCCCGGAACTCGAGACCCACGCCCTCTTCGAGGACGACATCTTCTTCGCCGCCCCCGCCCAGTCGCCCTACGCCGAGCTTGCGAGCATCGACCTGCGCGACTGCGTCGAGGAACGCTTCGTCAGCCTGCAGGAAGGCTTCGTCACCTACAACCGCTTCGTCGACGCCTTCCGCATCGCCGGGTTCGAGCCGCAGATCGTCATGAAGACCAACGACATCTTCTCGCTCATGAACCTGGTGGGCGGCGGCATCGGCTGCACCCTGCTGCCCGGTCGCGTGCGCGGCGTGCTGCCGCCCAGCGTGCGGCTCATCCCGCTTCAGGAGCGCTACGCCGTGCGCCAGACCATCGCGCTGTGTTTCCTGCGCACCCGCGAGCGCGATCCCAACCTGCTCGCGCTGCTCGCGGCCAGCCGCACGCTGAAACTCGGCGGCCACTGAAGCGCTGCGCTCACTGACGCCGATCGACGGATCGGCGGGTCCGACTCCGGGTATCCCCTGAAGGGCAGGACGACGATCCGTCGCCCCCTCGCGGCAACCGTTCCGCTCCCCGTAATCGTCCCGCGTGCCGGTTGATTGATCGGGCGGCCCCCGGCCCGTAACTTCCGTCTCCATGGACCGCATCCCCATGGACACCAAGGCCCGCGACCGCGCCGCCCGGCTCGCCGCGGCCCGCGAGGCGCTCGGCACGCGACTGGCCGCACGACACGTCGAGACCGACGCGATCGTCGACCTGCTGCACGCCGTGCTCAAGCCCGGCGACCGCGTCTGCCTGGAGGGCAACAACCAGAAGCAGGCCGACTTCCTGGCCAAGGCGCTGGTCCGCCTCGACCCCGCGCGCGTCCACGACCTGCACATGGTCCAGTCCGTGCTCGCGCTGCCCGAACACCTGGACGTCTTCGAGCGCGGCATCGCCGGCCTGCTCGACTTCAGCTTCTCCGGGCCGCAGGGCGCGCGACTCGCCAAGCTGCTGTCCGCCGGCCGCCTGAAGATCGGCGCGATCCACACCTACCTGGAGCTCTTCGCCCGCTACTTCGTCGACCTGACGCCCAAGGTCTCGCTGATCGCCGCGCAGGCCGCCGACGTCCACGGCAACCTCTACACCGGCCCCAACACCGAGGACACGCCCGCGATCGTCGAGGCGACGGCGTTCTCCGGCGGCATCGTCATCGCGCAGGTCAACGAGCTGCTGCCCGAAGGCACCGCCCTGCCCCGCGTCGACGTGCCCGCGGACTGGGTCGACTTCGTCGTGCGCGCGCCCACGCCCAACGTCATCGAACCGCTGTTCACCCGCGACCCCGCGCAGATCAGCGAGATCCAGGTGCTGATGGCGATGATGGCCATCAAGGGCATCTACGCCGAGTACGGCGTGCAGCGCCTCAACCACGGCATCGGCTTCGACACCGCCGCGATCGAGCTGCTGCTGCCGACCTACGGCGAGTCGCTCGGCCTGAAGGGCAAGATCTGCCGCCACTGGGCGCTGAATCCGCATCCGGCGCTGATCCCGGCGATCGAGGCGGGCTGGGTGGAATCCATCCATTCGTTCGGCTCCGAGCTCGGCATGGAGGACTACATCCGCGCCCGCTCGGACGTGTTCTTCACGGGCCCCGACGGCAGCCTGCGCAGCAACCGCGCGTTCAGCCAGGCGGCGGGGCATTACGCCTGCGACCTGTTCATCGGCTCGACGCTGCAGATGGACCTGGCGGGCAACAGCTCGACGGCGACGCTGGGCCGCATCGCCGGCTTCGGCGGCGCGCCCAACATGGGCGCCGACGCGCGCGGCCGCCGTCACGCCAGCCCCGCCTGGCTGAAGGCGGGCGAGGAGGCGCGCGGCCACCTGACCGGCGCCGCCGCGACACCGCGCGGACGCAAGCTGGTCGTGCAGATGGTGGAGACTTTCCGGGAGCACATGCAGCCCGCGTTCGTCGAACACCTCGACGCGTGGGAACTGCAGCGCCAGGCCGGGATGGACCTGCCGCCCATCATGATCTACGGCGATGACGTCACGCACGTCCTCACCGAGGAAGGCATCGCCAACCTGCTGCTGTGCCGCAGCGACGAGGAACGCGAACAGGCGATCCGCGGCGTCGCCGGCTACACGGCGGTGGGACTCGGGCGCGACCGCCGCGCCGTGGAGAACCTGCGCGACCGCGGCGTGATCAAGCGCCCGGAGGACCTCGGCATCGACCCGCGCGACGCCACCCGCAACCTGCTGGCCGCGCGCGGCATGCGCGACCTGGTGCGCGCCTCCGGCGGGCTGTACCAGCCGCCGAAGCGCTTCCGCAACTGGTGAGCCGCCTCGACAGCCATCTTGAGCCAGCACGAAACAAGCACGACGAGTCCACACGAGACAACACGAGAGAGATGCCATGACGCCCGTTCCGCCCGGTCTCGAAACCCTGGACTTCCGCTTCGCCGGCTCCCACGCGCTGAGCGGCTTCGCGCCGGTGCTGGTCGGCGTCGTCGGCTCCGGCAACCTGGAGGTGATGCTCGAACCGGAGACAGGCGGCGACTGCGCCGTCCGCGTCCAGACCTCCGCACGCGGCTTCGCGGCCATCTGGCAAGCGGTGCTGGACGACTTCCATCGCCGTCACGACCTGGCCGGCGTGCGCGTGTCCATCAACGACATGGGCGCCACGCCGGCGGTCGTCAGCCTGCGGCTCGACCAGGCGGTGCAGGAGCTGCGGCCATGACGGCGCTCTCCTACGCGGAATGCTCGGCGCGCGAGCGGCTGGCGCTGCTGCTCGATCCGGACAGCTTCCACGAATGGCTGCCGCCGCAGGAGCGCGTGATGAGCCCGCACCTGGCGCAGCTCGGCGTGCCCTCGGCCTTCGACGACGGCGTCGCGGTCGGACGCGCGGCGCTCGACGGCCGGGCGATCTTCGTGGCCGCGCAGGAAGGCGCCTTCATGGGCGGCGGCGTGGGCGAGGTCCACGGCGCCAAGCTCGTCGGCCTGCTGCGCCGCGCGCTGCGCGACCGGCCTGCCGCCGTGCTGCTGCTGCTCGATTCGGGCGGCGTCCGTCTGCATGAGGCCAACGCCGGCCTGATCGCGGTGTCCGAGGTCATGCGCGCGGTGCTGGATGTCCGCGACGCCGGCATCCCGGTGATCGCGCTGATCGGCGCGGCGAACGGCTGCTTCGGCGGCATGGGCATCGTGGCGCGCTGCACCGACTTCGTCGTCATGAGCGATCTCGGCCGGCTCGCGATGTCGGGGCCCGAGGTCATCGAGGCGTCCAACGGCGTCGAGGAATTCGACGCCCGCGACCGCGCGCTGGTCTGGCGCACCACCGGCGGCAAGCACCGCTGGCTGAGCGGCGACTGCGACGCCCTGGTCGAGGACGACGTCGCCGCCTTCCGCCGCGCGGCGATCGCGGCCATGGACACGTTACCGACATCGCGACCGGTCACGATCGACGCGTTGGAAGCGGAACATGCGCTGATCGCGCATCGGCTGTCGTTGCTCGACGAACCGGTCGACGGTGACGACGCGCAGGCGCTGTGGACGCGGCTCGGCGTCGCGCAGGCCACGCGCATTCCGGACCTGGACGTCGCCGCCGTCGTGCCGCTGCGTCCTTCGACCTCCGCGTCGTCGAACGACCGAACCCGGTAGGAGACACGAACATGGATTGGAAGACTTTGGCCACGACGCTGTTCGGCTCGGACCGCGGGCTGACGCTGGACGGCGACTTCCTGCACGGTGCGGTCGAACTCGACGGCGAGCCGCTGACCGTCGTCGGCACGACGAACCACGCACCGATCGGCGTGAAGCTCGCGCTGGCGCAGGCGCGCGTGGTGCTGGACACCCTTGCCCGCCATCCGGGTCGGCCTATCCTCCTGCTGATCGACACGCAGGGGCAGCAGCTTCGTCGACGCGATGAGCTGCTCGGCATCAACCGCGCGATGGCGCATCTGGGCATGACGATCGACCTCGCGCGCCGACGCGGGCATCGCGTGTTGGGGCTGGTCTACGACCAGGCGCTGTCGGGCGGCTTCATCACCTCGGGCCTCATCGCCGACGCCTGCGACGCGCTGCCCGAGGCAGAGATCCGCGTCATGCGCATCCCGGCGATGTCACGCGTGACGAAGCTGCCGGAAGAGATGCTCACGGCGCTGTCCGAAACGAATCCCGTGTTCGCGCCGGGCGTCGACAACTACGTGGCGATGGGCGGCGTGCGCCGGCTGTGGTCCGGCGACCTGCAGGCGGCACTGCGCCAGGCGCTGGCCGATGCGCCGACGGAGGACCGCCGCGCCATCGACGGCGCCGGGCGCGGCGGACGCCGGCTCGCGGCCGAAGTCACGCAGCGCGTGCTTGACGCGGCCTGACGCGGATCGACGCCATGGCCCGCCTTCACCGCCATCAACTCGTGCACCTGACGCCGGCAGCATGGGAACGCTTGCGCACGGGCGCGCGCGACGCGGTCGAGCGCGAATGCCTCACGCTGTGGGCCTCCCGCGGGCTGCCGCTGGTGGTGACGCAGCAGCGCTGCGATGCGGGCGCCGAGCCGGCCTCGATCGCGATGGGCTTGTCGGCGCCGCTGCGCTGGGAGTCGCGCCGCATCGGCGTCAGCGCCGCGCGCAGCGAGGTGATGTTCTTCGACGAATTCCCCGCCGCGCGGGCCGTCTCGAAGCTGCTGCCCGCGTCGGCCCGCGCCGCCTGGGACGACCTGTGCCGCGCAGCATTCGCCTGCGGCGTCCAGCCGCGCGTGTACGGCAGCTACGGCTGGCAGGCGCTGTCGACGATGGTCCACGTGCGCGCCGACTCGGATGCGGACCTGTGGGTCGGCGTGACCGACGCCGGGCAGGCCGACCAGGTCGCCGCGCTGCTGGCGGGCGCGGAGATCCCCGGACTCCGGCTGGACGGCGAGCTGGTCTTCGACGGCGACAACGCGGTGTCCTGGCGCGAATGGCTCACCTGGCGCGCGGGCGGCGTGCGATCCATCCTGGTCAAGTCCATGGGCGGCAGCCGGCTCGTGACCGAGCTCGGCGAGATCGTCCGCGACGTCAAGGCGGCGGCATGAACGCCGACGACGCATGACACCCGACGCCATCGGCCGCGCCGCCGCCGCCGCGCTGTACGACGAACTGGCGCTGTCGCCCAAGCCCGGCCTGGTCACCTTCACCAGCAACGGCAGTCACAGCGACATGGATGCGCGGACCTTCATGCGCAGCCTCTCGTCGCTGCGTCCGTACTTCGTCCGCATCGCCGGCCTCGGCGCGACGGGCGCGGAGTTCCCCGAACTCGAACGCGCCGGCATCGAGGCGGAAGCCCGGATGCTCGCAGCGACCGGCGGCGTCAACACGCATCGCGGCGCGATCTTCCTGCTGGGATTGCTCTGCGCGTCCGCCGGTGCCGTCGTCGCCACGCGTCGGCAACTGACGCCGGAGGTCCTGCGCACGATGCTCATCGAGCGGTGGGGCGACGCACTGCAACGCCGTTCGTCCCGGCCCTCCCACCTGCCAGGCGGTATCGCCGCTCGCCAGCTGAAGCTGCGCAGCGCATCCGAAGAGGCCGCACTCGGATTCCCTGCCGTGTTCGAAACGGCGATTCCGGCGATGTGTTCGGCCCTCCGGCGCGGGCTGTCGCGCGAACGCGCGCAGCTCGACACCCTCTTCCATCTCATGGCGACGCTGGACGACAGCAACCTCGCGCATCGCGGCGGTCTCGACGGGCTGCGCTTCGCGCAGCGCGCGGCACGTGGGTTCATCGACCAAGGCGGCGCCGCGACGCCTGACGCCCAGGATCGCGCCGCGGCGATCGCAGCCGACTTCGAAGCCCGCCGGCTCTCGCCCGGCGGTTCCGCCGACATGCTGGCCGCCGTGTGCTGGATGCGACGGATCGGCGCCCTCGACGCGATCGATGGAGTCGATGGAGTCGATGGAGTCGATGGGGTTGGTGGGGTCGGTGTGGTGCCAACACGCCTCGCACTGTCGTGAGCGTCGCGGTCGTCTTCAGCGGTCAGGGAAACCAGCATCCCGCGATGCTGCCGTGGCTGGGCGACGACGCCTCGATGGCGACCTTGAGTTCGCGACTCGGCGTCCCCGACTGGCGTGAGGCGCTCGCCGATCCCGGATGGGCGCGCACGAACGCGCACGCGCAGGTGCTGATCACGACGACCGGCCTCGCGGCGTGGTCGCGGATCGCATCGCGCTTGACGTCCGCATCGATCGAGATCATCGGCGTCGCTGGCTACAGCGTCGGCGAGCTCGCCGCGAGTGCGGCGGCGGGCGTCATCGATGCAGAGCATGCCATCCGTCTCGCGGCTCAGCGCGCGAGCTTCATGGACGAAGCGAGCCGGTCGCTCGCGGGCGGACTCTGCGGTGTGACCGGCCTTGCAGCGACGGAGGTTGAAGCCGTTCTGCTCGGAACGCCCGTGAGCATCGCCATCCGCAACGGCGACGACTCCGTCGTCATCGGCGGACCGCTCGGCGAGGATGCGCTCGATGCCGTCGAAGCGACGCTGGCCGCGCGCGGCGCGCGTTGCACGCGGCTCGCCGTCTCCGTCGCGTCGCATACGCCGCTGATGCGTTCCGCGGCGGAGGCATTCAGTCTTGCGCTATCGACCTCGGACCTGCGCGCTCCGATGCTCGCGCTGTTCGACAGCGACGCCAATCGCGTCTGGACCGCGGACCAGGCGCGCGCCGGACTCGCGCGCCAGATCGACCACACGGTGCGATGGGACGAGGTCATGGATCAGCTCGCCGCACGCGGGCCGTCCTGCGTGCTGGAGATCGGCGGCGGTCAGGCGCTCGCACGGCTCTGGCAACAGCGGCATCCGTCGATTCCCGCGCGCTCCGCGGACGAATTCCGCACGCTGGACGGCGTGCTCGCGTGGATCGAACGCAGCGCGCCGTGAGGCGCGCGGAACGGGTTCTCCCTCGATCGTTGCGTCGCGCGTAAAGGTCCCGTCATGAGCTTGATTGAAGCTCGCCCGCGCGCTCGATACCGTGCATGCCATCGAGAAACGATGCGGCCGGCGTTCGACGCGCCGGACCGTCACAACAGGAGACGGCGATGAACATTCACTGGATATCCATCCTTCCACTGGCGGCCATGTTCGTCGTGGCCACGGCGCTGCCGATCAACATGGGCGTGCTGGCCTTCGTCGGCGCGTTCCTCGTCGGCACGCTGGCGGCAGGCATGAGCGCCAAGGCCATCATGGCCGGCTTCCCCGCCGAGCTGTTCCTGACGCTGGCGGGCATCACCTATCTCTTCGCACTCGCGCAGAACAACGGCACCATCGACTGGCTGGTGCGGCTCGCCGTGCGCGCGGTGCGGGGCCGCATCGCGGCGATCCCGTGGATCATGTTCATGATCGCGGCGCTGCTGACCTCGTTCGGCGCGGTCAGTCCGGCGGCGGTCGCGATCATCGCGCCCATCGCGCTCGGCTTCGCCGCGCGGCACGGCATCAATCCGCTGATGATGGGGTTGATGGTGATCCACGGTGCGCAGGCGGGCGGCTTCTCGCCGATGAGCATCTACGGCGGCATCACCAACAAGATCGTCGCCAAGGCGGGCCTACCGCTCAGCGAGATCACGACCATGCTGGCGAGCTTCGGCGTCAACTTCGCGGTGTCGCTGGGGCTCTTCCTCGCACTCGGCGGGCTGCAGCTGATGCGATGCGGGCGTGTCGCGGACGACGGGGAGCTTGCGCCTATCCCGCCGGTCGCGCGGGCACAAGGCGGTCCGCAGGTCTTCGGCGATGCGGAAGCGGCTTCATACGGCGAAGGCCGCCGTGTCGCGGCGAGCAAGTCCTCCATGATGGGCCAGGTCCAGACGCAGACCTTCCAGAACACCGGTCCGCACCAGGTGATCACGGCGCTGGGCCTGCTGCTGCTGGCGGTGCTGACCCTGGTCTACAAGCTGGACATCGGTTTCGTGTCGATCACGATCGGCCTGGTGCTGAGCCTGATGCAGCCGCGGCTGCAGAAGAGCGCGCTGGGTCAGGTCTCGTGGCCGGAGATCATGCTGATCGTCGGCGTGAGCACGTACGTGGGCGTGATGGAGAAGATGGGCACGATCGACTACGTCGGCCACAGCGTCGCGAATCTCACGTCGCCGCTGATGGCGGCGCTGCTGCTGTGCTTCGTCGGCGCGGTGGTGTCGGCCTTCGCGTCGTCGACGGCGGTGCTGGGATCGCTGATCCCGTTGGGCGTACCGTTCCTGACGGGCGACAACTCGACGATGGCGATCGGCTTCATCGCGGCGATGGCGGTCTCGTCGACGATCGTGGACGTGAGTCCGTTCTCGACCAACGGGGCCTTGGTGCTGGCCAATGCCAAGGGCATGGACCGCGACCGCTTCTTCCGGCTGCTGCTGCTTTACGGTGTCGCGGTGACGGTGATTGCGCCGGTGGTGGTGTGGGGGCTCTTCGTGGTGCTGTGACGTGACGGAGGGCTTGGCCGGTGCCGGCGGCGAAGCCGAGCGTTCAAGACTGACTTGAGCGCCGTCTGTCTGAGTGCAGTGAGCCGCAGGCGAACGGAACGAGTTGGCGCGACCTCGCGAGGCGTGAGCCGCCGGTGCCGGCCAAGCTCGCGCGCTCGTTCTTCAGGCGTCGACGAACGCTGCTGCGATCATTTCTCCGGCGTTGATGGGCGAGGATTCATCGACGCGCGGGGTGTAGATCATTTCGCCGGCGCGGATGGCGGATCCGGTGAGCACGCAGATGCCGTCGCGTTTGGACGGGACCATGTCCCAGATCTGATAGCCGTAGTGGCAGGCGCCGGGGTCTGACCAGGAGATGGCGGCTGTGCGCGGCGTGGGGCGGTCGAGCACGTGGATGGTCGGTGCGGTCTTGAATTGACGAGCGGAGGGGGCTGGGGGCGTATCGGGCACGCCGCCGTTGCCGAGCCACGCGACTGTGCGCAGCCAACCGTCCCGGGACGGATCGCTTGCGAGATCCCTGTACATGCGACACCGCCTTTCTCATCCGCCGGACAATCCGGCGTCAAAGCCTGAAATAATTCAACGCGTGATGAATATAACAAAGGCGGGGCGAACGATGAACAAGACCCCGAAGACTGGCGGGGCGCCGCGAAGGCGCGGGCGGCCGAGCGCGGACTGTGCGCAAGGCGCGGACAACCTGCTGCGCACCGCGCGGCGGATCTTCGCGCTGCGCGGTTATGAAGCTGCGAGCGTGCGCGAGATCGCGCGCCAGGCCGGCCTCGATCCGGCGTTGATCGCGCATCACTTCGGGTCGAAGGAAGCGCTCTGGCTGGCGGTGGTCGAGCAGATCCGGGTGCTGATGGACCCGATGCTGCAGATCGCCGAGGAGCTGGGCGGCGACGCCTCGCTGGGTCCGCGCCAGCGCGTCGAGCGCTGCATGCTGTCCTTCATCGACCGCGTCTTCGAGCACCCGGACATCGGCATCTTCTTCTCCACCGCCGCGACCGAGGAAGGCGAGCGGCTCAACGTGCTGGTCGACACCATCGTGCGGCCCTTCCACGATGTCTGCCTGCCGCTGTTCAGCGACGCGATGGACGCCGGCGAACTGCACCGCTGCGATACGGCGCTGCTGTTCTCGGTGCTGATGAACGGCATCAGCAAGACGGTGGCCTACGCGCATGTGATGCGGGCGGTGTCGACGCTGCCGGACGATCCCGCGCGATTCAAGCGCGAGCTCACGGACATCACGCTGCATCTGTTGCGCTGAGCATCGGATCGTCTTTCCTTCCCGGGCGGGATACACAGGCATACGAAAGCCGTATCGCGGATCGGGCGGTTTTCGAAGAATCCGCTCCATCGCAGCAACCCGCTGCAGGCCTGGAAAGGATTCCCCATGTCGCAGACCACCCGCCGCCCCCTCACCGGACGCTCCTTCTTTCCGCTGCTGATCGCCGGCGCTTCGGCCGTCGCGGCGGTGGCGCTGTCGTTGCCGCCGATGGCGTCCGATGCGGTCGCCGCGTCGCTCTTCGGCAACATCGGCAGCACCGGCATGGCCGGCAAGCCGGCGCCGGCCTTCACCGGCATCGACAACTGGATCAACAGCCCGCCGCTGAAGATCGACGAACTGCGCGGCAAGGTCGTGCTGGTGGACTTCTGGACCTACACCTGCGTCAACTGCCTGAACCAGCTGCCGTATGTGAAAGCCTGGCACGAGAAGTACAAGGACCAGGGGCTGGTGGTCGTCGGCGTGCATTCGCCGGAGTACGACGAGGAGCGCTCCACCGCCGGACTGAAGGACGCGATCGCGCGCCTGGGCATCCGCCACGCCGTCGCACAGGACAACGACTTCAAGACGTGGAAGAGCTACGGCAACCGCTACTGGCCGGCGATCTACCTCGTCGACAAGCAGGGGAAGATCGTCTACTCCCACTTCGGCGAAGGGGCGTACCAGCAGACCGAGGCGCAGATCCAGACGCTGCTGAAGCAGCAGGGTTGAGCAACTGGACTGAACGACCAGGAGGGCGCGACGATCAGTCGCGGCCCTCAACAGCCATCGACAGCACGTAGCCTTCGCTGCGGACGGTCTTCAGGTACTTCGGCTCGCGCGCGTCGTCGCGCAGGCGCTGGCGGATGCGGCTCACAAGCAGGTCGATCGAACGCTCGAAGAGCTCGGCCTCGCGGCCCTGCGTGAGGCTCAGCAACTGATCCCGGCTCAGCACCCGCTGTGGATGGTCGAGGAACACGCGCATCAGGCGGTACTCCGCGCCGCTGAGCGGCACCACCGTGCCCTGCTGGTCGATGAGGTGACGCTCGACCGTGTCGAGCACCCATTCGCCGAAGGCCAGCCGCGGCGACTCGTCGGTCGAGCGCATGTTGGGCGGCAGCATCCGAGCGCGACGCAGCACCGACTTGATCCGCGCCAGCAACTCGCGCGCCGCGAAAGGCTTGGCGAGGTAGTCGTCGGCGCCCATCTCCAGGCCGAGGATGCGATCCGCCTCGTCGCCGCGCGCCGTCAGCATGATCACCGGCGTCGCCTTGTGCTTGCCCGCGCGCAGGTCGCGACACAGCGACAGGCCGTCCTCGCCCGGCAGCATCAGGTCCAGGATCACCAGATCCACCGGCGTGCCGGTCTCCAGCGAGATGCGCATGTGGCGCCCGGTCGGCACGGCCGTCACCTTCAGGCCGTTGCGGGTCAGGTAGGTGGTGAGCAATTCGCGGATCTCGCGGTCGTCGTCGACGATCAGCACATGATCCTGGGTGGGCGCGGTGGTCTGCATGGGCGCAATGTACCGGCGACGCCCCCGCCAGGGGTACGGACAGGCAATGTTGTGTCTCCGGTGCGGGACACGGATACACGCCAATACAAAGGCGCCCACAAGTGCGGCGCCCGGGCCTATAAACCGGCCTGCGGGATTCAGCACTGCCACGGCCGCTGGCCCTCACCCCTGCCCTCTCCCGCAAGCGGGAGAGGGAGTAAGAAGGGCGTCCTGCCTTCATCGCTTCCCCGACGCTTCGGAGTTGCTGGTGATTGCCGATCGCCCAACGCCTTGGAGACCCTCGTGAGCCGCGTCATCGATTACTTTTTCGCCCCGATCAGCCCCTGGACCTACCTCGGTCACGAGCGCTTCGCCGCCATCGCGCGCGACGCCGGCGCCACCGTGCGGTTGATCCCGATCGACCTGATCAAGCTGTTCGCCGTCTCCGGCGGGCTGCCGCTGGCGCAGCGACCCGCGCAGCGTCAGGCCTATCGACTGCTGGAGCTGCGGCGCTTCTCGAAGCACCTCGGGCTGCCGATGAACGTCGAGCCGGCCTGCTTCCCGGTCCAGCCGCACAAGGCCGCGCGATTGATCATCGCGGTCGACCAGGCCGACGGCGCGGACGCCGCGATGCGCGTGACCGGCGCGCTGCTGCGCGCGGTCTGGGAGCAGCAGCGCGACATCGCCGACGACGCCACGCTGACCGCGATCCTCGGCGAGCAGGGACTGGCCGCCGAGCGTCTGGTCCGTTCCACCGACGACGACATCGGCGCGCAGTACGACGCCAACACGCAGCGCGCGATCGACGCCGCCCTGTTCGGCGCGCCGAGCTATGTCCTCGACGGCGAACTGTTCTGGGGCCAGGACCGCCTGGACTTCCTGCAGCGCGCGCTGAAGTCCGAAGGCGACGAGGGCCTGGGCGAAGGCGCATGAGCACCGCGTCCGCCTCGACCGCCGCGCGTCCGGGAACGACGAGGTCCGCGCAGGAACCGAAGCGCCGCTTCGGCCCGCGCACGCTCTTCGCGCGCGTGTTCTGGCTGATGGTGTTCGGCATCGCGATCGCGCAGGCGATGGCCTACGTCGCGATCCGGCAGGAGCGCTCGATGGCGTTGCGCACGCTGATGATGTCGGGCGTGGAGCGCGACATCGCCACCGGCATCGCCGTGCTGGACCGTCTGCCGGTCGCCGAACGCCCCGACTGGCTGAAGCGCCTGGAGCGCCCGAACTACCGCTTCGCGCTCGCCGACGAGATCGATCCCAAGGCCGGACCGGTGCAGCGGACCGACTTCAACGGCCCCTTCGTCGACGCGCTGACGCAGGCGATGCAACCCTTCCACATCGAGCGCGCGGTGCAGCTCGGCGTCAAGCGGTACCAACTGCTGGTGCGCCTCAACGACGGCTCGGCGGTGACGGTCCACGCGCAACGCGTCGACATGCCCATCCCCGAGTGGGTGATGTGGGTGCTGGGCGCACAGCTCATCGTGCTGGCGGTGTGCAGCTGGATGGTGGTGCGGCTGGTGACGCGTCCGCTGAAGACGCTCGCCGCCGCGGCGGACGACCTCGGTCCGGACCTGTCGCCCACGCTGATCCCCGAGGAAGGTCCGGCCGAAGTCGCCCACGCCGCGCGCGCCTTCAACGCGATGCAGCAGCGCATCGCCGGCTACACGGCGGAACGGGTGGAGATCCTGGCCGCGATCTCGCACGACCTGCAGACGCCGATCACCCGCATGCGCCTGCGCGCCGACCTGATGAGCGACGAGGAACTGCGCGGCAAGTTCCACCACGACCTCAACGCGATGCATGTCCTGGTCCGCGAAGGCGTGACCTACGCGCGCACGCTGCACGGCACCTCGGAAGTGCCGGCCCGGCTGGACGCCGACGCGCTGCTGGCGAGCATCGTCGGCGACTACGAGGACGCCGGCGAGGCGGTGACGCTCCACGGCGAGGCCGGCTCGCCGATCATGGCGCAGCCGCAGGCGCTCAAGCGCATCCTGGTCAACCTGATCGACAACGCGTTGGCGTTCGGCGGCCAGGCCGGGATCCAGGTGACGCGCAGCGTCGCGCAGGATCTGCAGGATCGGCAAGACCCGACCCCTCGCCTGACGATTGCGGTGCTGGATCGCGGGCCGGGCATTCCCGAAGAACAGCTGCAGGCCGTCTTCAAACCCTTCCACCGGCTGGAGACCTCGCGCAACCGCGACACCGGCGGCACCGGCCTGGGTCTGGCGATCGCACTGCAACTCGCTACCGCCATGGGGGGAAGCCTGTCCCTCCACAACAGGACCGATGGGGGACTCGAAGCCCGGCTCACCCTCCCCGCCCCGCTGCCCTGACACTGTCCACGGCTTCTGTGGACAACTCTGTTGGCTCAACGGGCAGGGATTCCGCAAGCCGTTGATTCCTCACGGAATTCATTGCAGTGCTGCGAAATGAGGCAGCGATCCGAACGGGCTATCCGACACCCGTTTCGCGCACAGTCGGATTGTCCCTGCGAACTGTGGACAAGTCTGTTGGCTGCCTCTGCAGGGTCTGTTCAACCCGTTGTTTCACAAGGGAAAAACTTCCAGTGCTTCAAAAAAAGGCAGTCCCGAGACGCGGGCGGTTGGCGACCGGACGGCCTTGACGCCACCGCCCGGGACGGTGGGCAAAGTTCGTTCCTCCTCCGCAGTTGCTCACAGTGCCCACTGGTTGTGCACCGGGCCGCCAGACTGTCCACGGCCTCTGTGGACAAGTCTGTTGGCTGCCCGGGCAAGGATGCTGCAAGTGCTTGTCGTGGCAAGGAAATACTTGCAATGCTGCGGAATGAGGCAACCCCTCCTCGGAGGTACGCCCTCAGACGATCCGGATACCCAGGTTCGGCAGGCCGTCGATGTGGCAGTCGATGACGTCGCCCTTGACCACCGGGCCGACGTTCTCCGGCGTGCCGCTGTAGATGATGTCGCCCGGCTTGAGTTCGAATGCCCGCGACAGCTGCGAGATCTGCTCGGCGACGCTCCAGATCATTTGGCTCAGATCGGCGTCCTGCTTGGTCTGGCCGTTCACCTTCAGCCAGATCGCGCCCTTGGACGGATGACCGCCCAGCCGCGCGACCGGGTGGATCGGACCGATGGGCGCCGACTGGTCGAAGCTCTTGCCGATCTCCCACGGCTTCTTCTGGTCGCCCATGCCGCGCTGCAGGTCGCGTCGCGTCATGTCCAGGCCGATCGCATAGCCGTACACGAGGGCGAGCGCCTGTTCGGTGGAGAGGTCGCGCCCGCCCTTGCTGAGCGCCGCCACCAACTCGCACTCGTAGTGGTAGTTCTTCGTCAGCGTCGGATACGGGTGATCGGCCACGGTGCCCGGCGCGACGTTCTGGATCGCGTCGGTGGGCTTCTGGAAGAAGAACGGCGGCTCGCGCGTCGGGTCGCTGCCCATCTCGCGCGCATGCGCCGCATAGTTGCGGCCGATGCAGTAGATGCGGCGCACCGGGAAACGCTGGTCGCTGCCGACGATGGGGATCGTCGTCTGCGGCACGGCGAACGGGGTGTTCGCCGTCGCGGATGTCGAATCGGCCTGGCCCGGCAGCGCGCAGCCGGCCACGGCGCCGACAGCCATCACGGCCGAAGTGTTGAGCAGGGAACGTCGGTCCATCGCGGTCTCCTTCGAGGTTGAGTTGTCCGACGCGGCACGCCCCCTGGAAAGCGGACGGACCGCCGCGGCGCTTGCAGCGTAGGCGTCGGTCCGGACCACCGCGTCGGCGTTTCCCCTCGATGCCCACTGCTCGCGGGCGAGTCGCGCACCGATCGGTCGCCCCTTACTCGGACAGGACCTCCAGCGCGATCAGCTGCGTGATCTGCGACGGACTAAAGTTGTCGTCGGAGATCAGCATCAAGGTCCGATGCCCGTTGGGCAGCCGCGGGCCCCAGGCCGCGCCCTCGATGTTGTCGACCTGCGGCAGCCCGAGCGCCATCAGGTCGAGGACCAGCCGCTTGCGCATCGGCACCGATGCCGCGCGCGGGATTGCCTCGACACCGTGCAGATCCGTCGCGCCTGTCGCGTCGGTCTCGAAGATCCGCGCGGAGAAGCGGTAAGCCCCGCCGGCGGTCTCCCTGCCGGACCGTTCCACGACCAGCAGCGCCCCCGAGGGCGTCGCCAGCAACTCGCTGACGCCGTTGTCGGCCCGCGTGCCGCCGCCCTCGGGCGCGAAACGGATCGGCTCCAGCGGGTAGGCGAACTGGCCCAGCACCCGCCCATCACGGGCGACGCGAGAGAAGCGCGTCCACGCGCCCGCAGCGAGCGAGGGGACGTCGCCGTCCTGGCGGAGCGGCGCCTCCATCGACATCCACAATGAGCGGCCGTCGGGACTGAAGGCGAGTCCCTCGATCGTCAGGTTGGGTCGCGCGCCGCGCCGGCCCGCCGGATCGAAGCGCAGGTTGTCCGGCACGGACCACGACGACACGAAGCCGCCGTCGCGCGCGCTCACGCGGACGAAAGGGTCGCCGCCTCGCGTCGGATCTCCCTCGCTGGACCAGACCAGACGACCGTCGACGGGATCGATGCGGATCGCCTCAGGGTCCGGCACCTCGCCGCTGCCCCTGGCAGTCGCAGTATCAGCGGCGGCGGAAGCGGCGGCGGCTGTGGCGTCGGCCTGGGCCCCGCTCGGATAGACGCTCCCGTCAGGGCGCCGGAGCGCGACGGTGCCGGTGATCTCCACGGATCGGATCGCCGAGGCGTCGACGGCGATTCGCGCGGTGTAGAAGCGCGCCGGCGCGTGGTCGGACCGGTCGTCGCTGAGCAGGAACCAGGTGTCACGGTCGGCGTCGTAGTCGAGCCCCGAGATCCCACCCAGCGCTCGGTCCGGACCGCCGGCGGTGGGCGGCACCGTCCACGTGCCGATGAGTCGCAGCTGCATCGGCGCCGGACGCCAGGCCGATGGCGGCGCGAACTCCGAGCCGGCGCACCCGGAGAGCGCCACGGCGAACGCAGCGAAAGAAGCCGCGACAGCGGCGCGCCTCCACGCGGTCACAGTTCCGCCCGCAGCCAGAGCACCACCGTGCGGGGTGCGCCGATGAAGTAGCGTCCGGCGGTGGACGCCGTCGTCATCAGCTCGGGCGCGATGCCGGAGATGTAGCGCTTGTCGGTCAGGTTCTCGAGATTGAGGCCGACGGTGATGTGATCGAACTGGTACGACCCGTTGACGCCGAACAGCGCGTAGCCCGGCAGGCGCTCGTCGACGCCACTGCCCGCGACACGGGGGTTCGCGTAGTAGCCGGCGCGGCTGCCGAGGTAGCGCGCGTTGGCCGCCAGCTTCAGCGCGTCGGTCGGCCGCCAGGTCGCTTCGAGGAACAGGTTGCGCGGCGCGATGCCCACCAGTTCCGCGCCGTCGCGGATGAAGCCCTTGACCGGATAGCCCTGCGCGTCGACGTCGTCGAGCCGGTACTCGGTCTTCTGGTACGTGAACGCGCCGTACAGCCGGATCGATCGGTTGATCCGGCCGCTGGCGGTCAGTTCGAGCCCGCGCACGCGACGGCCCTGACCGACGTTCTCCGACTGCAGCGAGCCGGCGATGTCCGCCGCCACCGTCTCCTTCGACGTGATGGCGAACAGCTGCGCGCCGAGCGCGTAGTCCTCGCCCTTGTGGCGCAGGCCGAGGTCGAAGGCCTTGGCCGTGTCCATATCGCGCACCGATTGCGCCGCGCCCAGCGTCGCGGCCGCGCCGCCCTCCAGCGTGGCGTCGGTGACGGTGGCGGCGTTCTTCGCATAACCGGCGAAGACCTCGGTCGCGTCGGTCAGCGCGAACACGCCGCCCGCCTTCGGCAGCACGCCGGAATCGGCGCGCGCCCGGTTGACGAAGTTCAGCTTGGCCGTCTTCGAGTCCTGGATGGGCGCGCGGTAGTCGACGCGGTTGTCCAGGTAGGTCACGCCGTAGTCGACCTTCAAGCGCCCGTCCATCAGCGTCGTGCGGTTGGCCAGGTAGCCCATCGCGCTGCGGTTGGTCCAGTGCTTGTCCTCGCTGACGGCGTCGGCGGTCGCGGCGGTCGCCGGTCCGGACGACTCGTCGAGGATGGGATACCAGCTGCGCAGCTGCGAGCGTGTGTAGCGCTCGTACCAGGCGCCGGCGCGCCAGTCGAGCCAGTCGTTGACGCGGCCCGAGAGTTCAGCGAGCGCGCCGCGCCGCGTCATGTCGTAGGCGTTGGCGCGGAAGTAGAGGCTGGTCGCCTTGCCGTCGAGGCCCGGGAATCCGCCGTTGCCCAGGCCGGTTTCCTTGCCCACGCCGTCCTGCGTGTGCACATAGGCCTTGGCCGAGAGCTTCAGCCCCGCCGGCAGGCTGGTGCTGAGGTCCGCGTAGCCGATGCGGTCCGTGCGCGGATTGCCCTTCAGGCCGCGGTAGTTGCGGTCGGTGGCCGGCACGCCGGTCCACGAGTCGGTGTAGCCGTCGCGCTTGGGATCGGTGTTGAACTGCTTGAGCGTGACGATGTTGGTACCGCTGGTCTCGTCGCGGTCGTTGTAGCTGCCGCGCAGGCGCAGCACCGTGTCCTCGCCGAGCTTGGCGAGCACCTTGAAGTCCACGTGATCGCGTTCGTTGTGGCCGGCCGGATCGTCCACGTAGGACACCTGCCACTGCTGCTTGGACACGCTCAGGTAGCTGGTGACGCCCGGCGCGAGTTCGCCTGAATCGATGCGGGCGTAGAGGCGGCCGTACTCGGCGCTCCCGGCGGCCGCTTCGGCGCGCAGGCCGAAGCGGCGCTCGGGATCCTGCGTCAGGTAGTTGATGTGGCCCGCGAGCGCCTGGTGCGACGGCGCGCCGATCACGCCGGCCGACTGCGACACATCGACCGCGGCGAGGTTGCTCGAATCGAAGTAGCGCGTCGGCACTGACCCGCCGCCCAGGGTCGTGCGGCCGTTGGGGATGCCGTCGATCGAGAAGCCGATGCTGTCCTTGCCGAAGCCGCGCATGTTGATGGTGCTCTCGAAGCCGTCGCCGCCGAAGGCGTTCGACGACCCGACCTGGATCCCGGACACGCGCTCCAGCACCTTGTCGGCGCTGACGCCGGGCGGGTACTGGTCCAGATCGACGGCGACTATCTTCACGTTGGCGCGGGTCTGGCGCACGCCGACCGCCTCGCCGAAAACGACGACCTGTCCCATCGAGCGGGTGGTTTCAGCCGGCGCCGATGCGGCGGCGGCAGGCGGGACCGCTTCCTGGGCCAGGGCGTTCGGGACAGATCCGGCCATCGAGGCGGCCAGCACGGTGAGGGAGAGGACGGGGCGGCGCATGCAGACTCCGGGGCGCGGTGGACGCGATTGAGGACAGGAATGAGGAGCGGGTGAGATCGACCGGCCGCAATGTATCGTGGTACGTACCAGTTGATGATGAACCCCGTGACTGCAGTCCACCTTTGTGGATTTCACAGAATGGACACTGAACTCTGTGATCCGCGCGCGGGCTGACGACGTGTGGACGGCGTCGGCGTGTCCGATAGGCATTGGTACGTACCATGCTAGGATGAGCCGACCATGACATGAGCCCCCGGCGCGTGGTGCCCGGGCGCGGAGACTTCCCTTGAGCGAACGACCTTCCGACGCGGCCGCGCCGCGTTATCGGCAGTTGGCCGATGCCATCCGCCACGCGATCGACGACGGCACGCTGGGCGATCACCAGGCCCTGCCCTCGGAACGCGATCTCGCCGAACAGCACGAGGTGAGCCGGGACACGGTCCGCAAGGCCGTGCGCTTCCTGGAGGAACGCGGCGTCGTCTACAGCGACCACGGCCGCGGCACCTTCGTCGCGCCGGCGCTGGTGCGCCGGATGTCGCGCTTCATCGACGGTTTCTCCCAGGACACGGTGCACCGCGGCGGCGTGCCGTCGAACCTGGTGCTGACGGTCGAGCAGGTCGCCGCGCCTATGGGCATCGCGGCCTTGCTGCGGGTCGAGCCCGGCCAGCCGCTGACCCGCGTGCGCCGGGTGCGCCTGACCGACGGCGCGCCGATCGGCCTGCACGACGCGTGGTTCCCGCTGCCGCGCGGCGTCAAGCTGACGAAGGGCGAGGTCGAACAGACGACCTCGCTGTACCGGCTGCTGACGGAGCGGGCCGGCTTCGAGCCGGTCGAGGCGGTGGAGAACCTGTTCGGCGGACTGGCCGGCGCCGAAGACGCGCGACTGCTGCAGGTGCCGGAAGGCGCGGCCCTGCTGATGTGCGAGCGCATCACGCTGTCGGAGCGCCGTGAGCCGATCGAGTACTGCGAGATGAAGTACGTCTCCAGCTATCGCTACAACGCGCGGATCACGCGCACGAGCGGGCTGTCGTGAGCACGGACCGGCGCTGGGATCTGCTGGCGCTGGGCAATCCCTGCGCGGATCTGGTGGTCGACGTGGCGTCGCCGCCGCGTGCCGGCGAGAAGGTGCTGGGCCGGCTGCGCGGTCGCTTCGCGGGCGGCACGACGGCCAACGCGGCCTGCGCGTTGGCGCGGCTCGGCGGACGGGCGGCGGTCATGGGTCAGGTCGGCGACGACGACGCCGGCCGGCAACTGCGTGCCGCCTTCGAGACGGACGGCGTCGACGCGCGCCATCTCGCCACGCTGCCGGGACGATCCACCGGCTTGGCCATCGCGATGCGCCCGACCGGCGGGGACGCCGCACTGGTCGTCATTCCGCTGATCGCCGAGGCGATGAGTGAAACGACGCTGCGCGCGGCGCTGTCGATGAGCCGCGTCGTGCTTGCGACGCCCTCCGACTTGACCGAACTTCGCCGCCTCCGGCAGCTCGCGGCCGAGACAGGAACGCTGGTGGCGATCGACATCGATCCGGTGGTGGCCGCGGATCGCGGCGCGGTCCTGGCGCGCGCCGCGCTGGCGGACATCGTGCTGCTGAACGCACGCGCCCTGCACGGAACCGGCAAGGGCACCGCAGCGCACGACACCCCGGACGACGCGCTCCGCGCGCTGCAGGATCTGCGAGCGGCGCTTCCCTCCCCGCCTCTGCTGATGGCGGCGACCCGCGGCGCGCGAGGCGCCGGCGCGATCGACGCGACCGCTGAGATCGCTGAGATCGCCTCGGAAGACACGATCGTCAAGATGGCCGACGAGTCCGGCTTCCCGCGCGACGCCGTCGACACCACCGGCGCCGGCGACACCTTCAACGGCGCGTTGATCCTCGCCTGGCTCGAAGGCCAGCCGCTGCGTGAGGCCTTGCGCTTCGCCTGCGCGGCGGCGAGCCTGGCTGTCGGCGCCGTCGGCGCGCGCACGGCCATGCCGGATCGCGAAGCGACACAGCGACTGGCCGCCTCCGACGACGCGGGGCCCGCGCCCGCGACCTAGTTCGCCGCAGCAGTCGTCGCGTCGACGATCAGCTGCAAGCCTTTCAACACGGACGCGGCGTCCTCCGCGTACTGCGCCTGCACGATCGCCCCGTCGACCGCGACGGACAGCGCCGCGGCGATCTTCTTGCGTTGACGCGATGCGGGCAGCAATCCGGCGATCGCGTCGGTCATGTCCTGCTTGTGGCGGCGCGTCACCGCCACCACCTCGGGCAGGCTGGGCCCCATCTCGCCGACGCCGTTCAGGAACGCGCAGCCGCGGAACTCCCCGAGGGCCTGACCGCCGAACCACTCGGCCATCGTCGGCACCAGCGCACCGGCGCCGGAATCGGTGCCCCTGGCCGCGCCGCCGTGGCGTTCCAGCGCCCCGTTGAACCAGTCCATCCACCGCCCGTGCCGCAGGTCCAGGTAGGCCAGGATCAGGTCGTTCTTGCTCGGGAAGTGCCGGTAGAACGTGACCTTGGTGACGCCCGACGCGGCGATCACGCGGTCGATGCCGGTGGCGCGGATGCCCTCGGCATAGAACAGGTCATGGGCGGTGCGCAGGATGCGCTCGCGGGCGGGCAGCTCGCCGATGTCCACGCTGCCGTTGGTGTCGTCCATCCGATCATTGTAGACAGACCTGTCTACATCCGCCAGAATCCGCCCCACGTAGACAGACCTGTCTACATCAGCCGATCGACCGTTCCATTCATCGATCGATCGGCTGCCTGATCTCTACCGACCTCCCGCCTTCGACGAAAGGACCTGCACCATGGACACCCGCCCGCCCCTGCCCCCGTTCACCCGCGAGACCGCGATCCAGAAGATCCGCCTGGCCGAAGACGGCTGGAACAGCCGCGACCCGGCGCGCATCGTGCTGGCCTACAGCCCGGACACCAAGTGGCGCAACCGGGCCGAGTTCCCGCAAGGCCGCGACCAGGCGCAGGCGCTGCTGGAACGCAAGTGGACGCGCGAGCTGGACTACCGCCTGATCAAGGAGCTGTGGGCCTTCGAAGGCAACCGCATCGCCGTGCGCTTCGTCTACGAGTGGCATGACGACGCCGGCAACTGGTTCCGCAGCCACGGCAACGAGAACTGGGAGTTCGACGCCCAGGGTCTGATGACGCATCGTCACGCCAGCATCAACGATCAGCCGATCAAGGCCGCGGACCGCAAGTTCCATTGGCCGTTGGGACGTCGTCCGGACGACCATCCGGGCCTGACCGAACTGGGACTTTGAGCGCCATCCGATGACAACGGAAACTTGGCGCGCGGGCTGCAGGGGGGATCAATGGCCCTGCGCCGGCCCCTGCTCCCGCCACGCGCTCGGCGACCGCCCCGTGTGCCGCAGGAAGAAGCGCGTGAAGTACGCCGGGTCCGCGAAGCCGAGACCGTCGGCGATCTGCCGCACCATCAGGTTGGTGTAGCCGAGTTCGCGCTTCGCTTCGAGCAGCACGCGCTGGTGCAGGACGGCGAGCGCTGAGCATTGCAGGTGTCGGCGGCACAGCCGGTTCAGCTGCGTCGGCGTGATGCCGAGCGGCTCGGCCAGTTCGGCCACCGGCGGCTGGCGGCGGTAGTGGCGCTCCACCTGCTCGCGGTAGCGGGCCAGGTGTTGCAGGGCACGACCGTCGACGGACGCGTGCGCATGCGCTGGGGCGTTCCCGTGCGATGCCCCGTCCGAGGCGCCGAGGCGCGCCGCCTGCGTCGCCAGCAGCGCCACCGCGTGGTCCAGCGCCGGCGCGCGCCACGGACCGGCGCCCGCATAGTCCTCCCGCAGCCCGTGGCCGACCGCGAACAACGCGCGCGTCACCGTCGCACCGCGATCGAGCGCGACGAGCCGCGGCTCGGCCAGGCTGTCCAGCAGTTCGGGCAGGTGGTCGAGCAGATCCCGCAGCCGGCTCTGGTCCAGCGTGACGACCAACCCTTCCGTCTCCGGCGCGAAGCGGAAGCCGTGCACCGCCAGCGCCGGCACCCAGACCAGCGCCGGAGCGCGCAGCACGCGCTGCTCCTCGTCCATGCGAACGGTGACGCGGCCGCGTTCGATCAGCAGCAGCTGCACCAGCGCGCCGTGGCGGTGCGGCTGGATTTCCCAATTGTGCAAGCGGCTGCGGTCGGCGATGGACTCCAAATGCAGGCCATCCAGCGCCGGGGAACGACCATCCTCGCCGTAGAGCGAATACACCGGCGTTGAACCGCGGCGGCGGGAGGAGCGACGAAGCACGGGGTCGGTTGCCATGGGTTCGGATTGTGCAAGTCCATGTCGGAGTCGTCCATTCACCGTCGGGCGGTCGGTCCGTAGGCTCCATGCCATGAAGACCTTACGCACCCAGGTGCTCATCGTCGGCGCCGGACCGTCGGGCCTGCTGCTCGGCCAGCTGCTGCACCGCGCCGGCATAGACACCGTCATCGTCGAACGACAGAGCGGCGAACACGTGCTGTCGCGCATCCGCGCCGGCGTGCTCGAACAGGGCACGGCCGATCTGATGGACGAGGCCGGCGTCGGCGCGCGCATGCATGCGGAGGGGCTGGTGCACGACGGCTTCGAGCTGGCGGTCGACGGCGTGCGCCATCGCGTCGACCTGCGCAAGCTCACCGGCGGACGGACGGTGCTGGTCTACGGGCAGACCGAGGTCACGCGCGACCTGATGGGCGCTCGCGCTGCTGCGGGACTGACCACGCTGTACGAAGCGTCCGAGGTCCGGATCGAAGGATTCGACAGCGCAACGCCGCGCGCGCAGTGCACGGTCCATGGCGAGCCGGTCGAGATCACCGCCGACTTCATCGCCGGCTGCGACGGCTTCCATGGTGTCTGCCGCGCGAGCGTTCCCGCAAGCGCGATCCAGCTGTTCGAGAAGGTCTACCCCTTCGGCTGGCTCGGTCTGCTGAGCGATACGCCGCCGGTGTCGGAGGAACTGATCTACAGCCGCCATGCGCGCGGCTTCAGCCTGTGCAGCATGCGGTCGGCGACGCGCAGCCGCTACTACCTGCAGGTGCCGCTGACCGAGCGCGTCGAGGACTGGAGCGACGCGCGCTTCTGGGACGAGCTGCGCGGACGGCTCGATCCTGAAGCCGCGGAGTCGCTGGTCACCGGCCCGTCGCTCGAGAAGAGCATCGCGCCGCTGCGCAGCTTCGTGGCGGAACCGATGCGCTTCGGGCGGCTGTTTCTCGCGGGCGACGCGGCGCACATCGTGCCGCCGACCGGGGCAAAGGGACTCAACCTCGCGGCGTCGGACGTGCGCTACCTGTCGCAGGCGCTGATCGAGCACTACCGCGAACGCAGCGACGCCGGTCTGGACCACTACTCCGCCCGTTGCCTCGCCCGCGTGTGGAAGGCGGAGCGCTTCTCGTGGTGGTTGACCAGCCTGATGCACAACTTCGATCAGGAGCCTGCATTCCAGGCGAAGCTGCAGGCGGCCGAGCTGGATTACGTGCTCGGGTCCGAAGCCGCGCAGCGCGCCCTCGCGGAGAACTACGTCGGCTTGCCGCTGTAGCCGAGGCGACTAGCCTTCGATGATGTTGAGGAAATGGTCCAGGATCACGAAGTGGTCCTCGAACATCTGCGACTCCATCGCTGGCAGCTCGTCGCGGTGGAACCAGCGCGCCTCCTTGACGTCGTCGCTGCCGACGACTTCGGGCAGCGTGCCCATCTCGCCGAACTTGAAGTGGTGCGCCATCGTGATCAGCCGTCCGCGCGCGCTGCGCAGCGGATCCTCGAAGGTCTCGACGCCGTGCAGCGCCGCCAGGATCGAGGCCGGCAGCAGCGGGAACTGCGTCTCCTCGATCAGCTCGCGGACCGCGCAGGCGACCAGCTTCTCGCCGCGGTCCAGGTGGCCGCCGGGCACCGCCCAGAGGTCCTCGCCGAACGGCCCCTTGCGCCGCACCAGCAGCACATGGTCGCCCACCGTCACCACCGCGTCGCCCGTCATGTAGGCGACCGCCGTGTACTTCTTGCGATAGCTCGCGATGGCGGCGTGCTCGGCCTTGCGCCGGCGGTACTCGGGCAGGCGGCTCCAGGCCTGCAGCCAGGCCCGGACCGGCGCGCTGACGTAAGGGGTCATCACCGTCAGCGCCGCATCCGGATCGTCGGCTTCGAAGAAGACCTGGCGCATCGCCGTCGCGTCGACGTCGGCGAGCCGTTCCACCAGTTGCTGCCGCCAGCGCGGGAAGTTGTTGAGGTAGTAGCTCGTGTGGTCCTTCTGATGACCGACCAGCACGATGTCCGCCTCCTCGCCGGCAATGGCGCGCACACCCATCGTCACGGCGGCGTTCCAGCGCTTGTCGTCGAAGTAGTCGCGCACTGGCAGCACGTGCAGACGCTGCTGCTGCTCCGGCGTCAGGTTGGCCAGCAGCATCTGCCGGCGCTCCTCATGGACGAACGGGTTGCGCGGATCGCGCGCCTTGTACGAGGAACCCAGCACCGCGATCACCTCGTCGGCGAGTCCGAAGGCCGCCTGGAACAGCGCCTCCTGCCCGAGGTGCACCAGCTGCCAGCGGCCGACCACGACGGCGACGGTCTTGCGAGTCATGAATGTCCTTCCGATGCTCAGTGCAGTGTTCAATAGTGCTTCGCCGCGATCGGCAACTGCCGGCCGCTGCCGAAGGCGCGCGCCCGCAGCCGCACGATGGGCGGCGCCTGGCGGCGCTTGTATTCGTTGCGGGCGATCATGCCCTTGATCCTGGCGATCAACGCCTGACCTTCGTCGCTCTCGCGCAGCGCGGCGACGGCGGCTTCGGCGGCGGTGCGCTCGTCGTCGGCCAGGCGTTCGCCTTCGATCAGGACTTTCAGCACCTCGTCCAGCACCTCATACGGCGGGAGGCTGTCGGTGTCGCGCTGATCGGGCGCGAGCTCGGCGCTCGGCGGCTTGTCGAGGATCGCCGCCGGGATGATCTCCCGCCCGGCCGTCTCGTTGAGATGGCGGCTCAGTGCGAAGACCTCCGTCTTGTAGAGGTCACCGATCAATCCCAGCCCGCCGTTGGTGTCGCCGTAGAGCGTGCAGTAGCCGACGGCGATCTCGCTCTTGTTGCCGGTCGTCAGGAGCAGGTGGCCCTGCGCGTTCGAGACGGTCATCAGCAGCGTGCCGCGCACGCGCGCCTGCAGGTTCTCCAGCGCGAGGCCGGACGGCCGCAGCGCCAGCGTGCTCGCCGCCATGGTGTCGCCGACCTGGCGGACGATGTCCTCGATCGGGCAGACGTCCAACGGGATGCCGAGCGCGTCGCACAGCGCCTTGGAATCGTCGACGCTGCCCGATGAGGAGAACCGCGACGGCATCGTGATGGCCGAGACCTTGTCCGCGCCGAGGGCCTCCACGGCGAGCGCCAGCGTCAGCGCGGAGTCGATCCCACCCGAGGATCCGACGACGACGCGGTCGAAGCCGCAGCGTCGGGCGTAGTCGCGCAGGCCGAGCACGATCTGCCGGCGGTAGAACGCCATGGTGTCGAGTCCAGCGCTCGCCGGGGGCGGCGGGAGCGCGCCGCCGTCACGGGACGAGAAGAGGCCGCGGTCCGTCTCGAAGCGCAGCGTGACGACGTGCGATTCGAAGCGGTCGGCCTCGAACACCACGCCGGGCTCCGGCTCGATCGCGAAGGACGCGCCGTCGTAGACCAACTGGTCATGGCCGCCGACCTGGTTCACGAACACCAGCGGCAGGCGGCGGCGCCAGCAGGCGGCGCGGAACACCGCATGGCGCTGCTCGCGCTTGCCGATGTTGCTCGGACTCGCGTTGATCGAGACGATCAGGTCCGGCGCCGCGTCGGCCAGCCGCTGGAAGGGATTGACCGCGTAGTCCTTGCCGTCGTCATTCCAGCCGTCTTCGCAGATCATGAAGCCGACCTGCGTGCCGCCGATGCGCAGCACGCGGACGACGTCCGGACCAGGCTCGAAGTGGCGTCGTTCGTCGAAGACGTTGTAGGTCGGCAGCAGCTGCTTGTGATAGTCGAGGAGCACCTCGCCGTCGCGGATCACGAGCAGTGAATTGCGGAAGGCCTTGCCGGCGCCGGGATTGCGCGTGGGCGCGCCGACGACCCAGTAGACCGAGTCGACCTCGCGCGTCGCGGCCAGCAGCGCGGTCATCGCGCGGTCCAGGCGCTGACGGAAGTCCTCGTCGTCGAGCAGGTCCGCCGGGTAGTAGCCGGTCAGCGAGAGTTCCGGGAAGACGACCAGGTCGGCGCCGTCGTGGCGCGCCTGCCGCGCGGCGTCCAGATGCAGCGCGAGGTTGCCGTCGAGGTCCCCGATCGTCGGGTTGATCTGGGCCAGGGTGATCTTGAGCATGACTTCGCTCCTTGGGGGCTTCATTACTTCAACCGCCGCTGGCCCTCACCCCTGCCCTCTCCCGCAAGCGGGAGAGGGAGTAAGAAGGGTGCCAGTCGGGCTCCCTCTCCCGCTTGCGGGAGAGGGCGGGGGTGAGGGCTGCGGTCACCCGACCTGCTTCACCCTGAACACCTGCCGCAGATAGTCCAGGAAGGTCTGGTCATCGCAGAGCGTCTTGCCCGGCGCGTCCGAGAGCTTGGCGACCGACTGGCCGTTGCACCGGACCAGCTTCATGACGATGTTGAGCGGCTTCGGTCCGAGGTCGTTGCTGAGGTAGGTCCCGATGCCGAAGCCCACCGGCACGCGCTGCGCGAAGTGCGCGTGCAGCCGGAAGGCTTCGTCGCAGTTCAATCCGTCGCTGAACACCAGGCGCTTGGTGAACGGATCGATGCGCAGCCTTGCGTAGTGCGCGAGCGCCTTCTCGCCCCACACGACCGGATCGCCGCTGTCGTGCCGCAGGCCGTCGAACAGCTTCGCGAAGTACAGGTCGAAGTCGGCGAGGAACGCATCCATGCCGATCACGTCGGTGAGCGCGATGCCCAAGTCCCCGCGGTACTCCTGCACCCAGCCTTCCAGCGCGGCCTTCTGCGACAGCCTCAGCTGCACGCCGACCGCCTGGTAGGTCTGCAGGTACTCGTGCGCCATCGTGCCGATGGGGATCAGCCCATGGCGACGCGCCAACTCGACGTTGGACGTGCCCTTGAAGACAGAGGGGATCTCGCGCTTCAGCGTGGCGACGACTTCGTCGTGCCAGTCGCCGGAGAAGCGGCGACGCAGGCCGAAGTCGAAGAACTCGAAGGGATAGGCGTCCTCACCGAGCGCCGCCGGCACGGCCGCCGCGTAGTCGCACAGCCGCCGCGTCTTCGCCGCGAGCCGCGCGCGGCCTTCGGCCAGCACCTCGGCCTCGCGGCCCGCGCACAGGCGCCGGAAGTACAGCTCGTTCACGATGGCGAGCACGAAGATCTCGAACGCCATCACGTGGACCTGGGGGCCCTTCGCGACGATGACGAGTTGCCCCGCCTCGGCGCCCTCACCCGGCCGTGCCTCGATGAACCGGCGCTGGAAGCGGAAGATCCGCAGGAAGTCGATGAAGTCCGACTTCATGAAGCGCAGGCCGCCGAGGTAGGCCAGCTCCTCATCGCTGAAGCTCAGCGTGCAGAGATGGTCCAGCTCGCGGTTGACCGCGTCACTGAGCTCGCTCAGCGGAAAGGCCGGCGTGTTGCGGCAGACGAAGCGGTACTCGGCGTCGTTGGCGGGGAACGCGTGCAGCAGCGTCTGCCACATCGTGAACTTGTAGAGGTCGGTCTCCAGCAGCGAGCGGATGACGGGGGCGAAGGTCGTGTCGGAGGTGTCGTTCATGACATCGCTCCGCTCAGGCCGACAGCAGACCGAGCGCCTGCGCCGCAGTCATCGTCCGCACGCCGAGCGCCCGTGCCCGCTCGACGAAGGCCGTCGCGCCGGACTCGAATCCACCGACCGGGCTCATCGCATCCTCGATCAGCACGACGCGCGCGAGCCGCTCGGCGCTCATCTCGGCGAAGAGGTCCTCCGCCGTCGCCGCCACGCAATGGCTGCTGGCTTCCCCGGCGATGAAGGTCAGTCCCGGGAAGTCGACGATGCGGTCGACCAGCGCCCGGTTGGTCTGCGTGCGCGGATCGGCGGCGATGGGGACCTCGGCGCGCACGGCGCTGTACTGCTCGGTCATCGGGTTCTGGCCCTTGAGGACCTTCTCCACCGTGCGCAGCCGCGTGGCTTCCCATCGGCCCAGCGCGGCGGCGAGATCGCCGTGCACGTTGTGACCCCAGGTTCCGACCACGCAGTGCGTCGGCCACACCATCAGGATGTACTTCTTGGGGCTGGCCTCCAGCGCGTCGAGATAGGCCAGGACCTGCTCGCGCAACGCGGCGTCGCGCGGCGCGAAGCGGCCGGCGCGGACGTCCTCGGCCTTGATCTGCGTGAAGGGCGCGACGGGCGCGACGGGCGCGACCGGTTGCGGCGCGCCGCCCGCCGCGTCGGCGCCGTCAACACTGACAGCGCCCGGCTGTTGCCAGAACGCCGGCCGCTCGATGGCGTAGACCGGGTGCGAATCCAGGGTCACGACGATGTCCGCGATCGCGCCGCCGGCCTGGTCCACCAGCGCGGCCAGGCGCTTCATGTCCGCGTCCGCGCCGGTCACCGGCAGCGTCGCGCCGTCGATGTCGCAGAAGTCGTTCTGCGGGTCGACGATCAGCAGTTGGAGGGGCTGGGTGCGTGGGGTGGTCATGAGAACTCCGATTCCGTCTTTGTCATGTCGTGGCGCCAGCATATCCCACTTCGTGCTTGTTTGCACTAAGTCGTTTGGCAAGCATGTACCGAAGGTGCAACGAGGTGTAGCGCCGTGTGCCATTGATTCCAAGATGCGTTCAGCGCGCCGGTTTGACGTCCGGAATCGTTGCCACCCATAATTCGTGCCTTTGCGCACTAAGAAGAACAGGCTCGTGGACTTCCAACGCCCCATCGTCACCGTCGACATCGTCCTGCTGACGCTGCGCGACGGCGTGCTGCACGCAGGTCTTGCGCAGCGGGACAAAGCGCCGGCGCTCGGCGCGTGGACGCTGCCCGGCGGCTGGGTGCACACGGACACCGACCAGGACGCCGACGACGCGGCCACCCGCATCCTTCGGGAGAAGGCCGGACTGGTGTCGCCTTATCTGGAGCAGTTGAAGACCTTCTCGGGGATGCATCGCGACTCGCGCGGGTGGTCGCTGTCGGTCAGCTACTACGCGGTGGTGCCCACGGACGTGGAAGCCGCCGGGGCGGACGCGTCGGGCGGCGAGCGCTTCCGTTGGGCGGCCGTCGACAGCCTGCGCTCCCTGCCCTTCGACCACGCGCAGATCCTGCGCACGGCGGTCGAGCGCGTGCGGTCGAAGACCTTGTATTCGTCGCTGCCGGTGCACCTGATGCCGGCCGAGTTCACGCTCGGCGAGCTGCAGCGCACCTATGAGCAGGTGCTGGGCGCCGAGCTCGACAAGCGCGGCTTCCGCCGTCGCATCGAGGAGCTGGACGTGATCGAGGAGATTCCCGGCTCGTTCACCAGCGGCGGCAGCCATCGGCCCGCGCAGCTGTTCCGCAAGAAGGCGCATGCGCCGGCGTTGAAGACGGTGACGAGCAATCTGGCGGTGGGCTGAACGTCAAGGGCGTTCATCGCGCCCGCCGCGCTCACCGCGCGCTCAATCCCTTGAGCAGCGCCTCGTGGAATTCCTTCGGCGACTCCACCTGCGGCGAGTGCCCCAGCGCGGGGAACTCGATCAGCGACGCGCCGGGAATCATCTTCGCCGTCGAGCGCCCCAGCATCGCGTAGTCGCCGAGCTTCTCCGCGATCTCCTTCGGTGCGCGGATCGCGCCGGGCGCGGTGCGGTCCTTGCCGCCGATCATGAGCAGCGTGCGCACCTGCAGTCGCGGCAGCTCCTGCACCACCGGCTGCGTGAAGATCATCTCCGAGGTCTGCGCCTGGTTCCACGCCACCTGCTCGCGCCCCGGTCCCGCGTACTGGCCGGCGGACATGCGCACCCAGCGGTCGTACTCCGGCTTCCACTGGCCGTTGTAATAGAAGCGCAGCTGGTAGGCCTTGATGGTCTCCGCCGTGGTCTTCAACTCCTGCGCGTAGAGCTGGTCGATCGTCGCGTACGGGACGCCGGCCGCCTGCCAGTCTTCCAGGCCCAGCGGATTCACGACGACCAGCTGCTCGACCTGCGTCGGGTACGCGAGCGCGAAGCGCATCGCGAGCATGCCGCCCATCGAGTGGCCGATCACCGTCGCCTTGGCGATGCCCAGCGACTGCAGCAGCGCCTGCGTGTTGGCCGCGAGCTGGTTGAAGCTGAACTGGTAGCCCGTCGGTTTGCTCGATGCGCAGAAGCCGATCTGGTCCGGTGCGATGACGCGATAGCCCGCGCCAGTGAGCACGCTGATCGTCTGCTCCCAGGTCGCGCCGCAGAAGTTCTTGCCATGCAGCAGCACCGCCGTCCGCCCGTTGGGCTGGCCCGTCGGCGCGACGTCCATGTAGGCCATCTCCAGCGCCTGCCGCTGCGAGGTCAGCTTGAAGCGCTGCTGCGGATGCGGGTAGTCGAAGCCTTCGAGGCGCGCGCCATAGGCGGGTGCGGGTGCGGAGGCGGGGGCGCTCTGCGCATGGACGGACAGGGCGAGCACCGCGAGCGCGGTGGCGAGCAAGGTCTTCTTCACGGGGAACTCCAGGAGAAAAGAGGAACGGCGCGCCGCAGCGAGCAAGTGTCGTTCCCTCTCGTGCCCCGTGCGTGTCCCGGGGACTTCAGCGCTGATCGAGATAGCCGAAGCTGCCGTGGTCCCGGATCTCCTCGGCGGCCAGGCGCGCGGCCTTCATCGCATGCCGGAACAGCGACATCGCCAGGCTGACGCGCTTCACGCCGGCCTCGCCGAGTTCGCGCACCGTGAACGAGCGCCCCGGGATGCCGGCCATGAAGTTCACCGGCTTCGTCACCGACGCGCAGACCCGGCGCACCGCGTCGAGGTCCGGCAGCAGCGGCGCGAACAGCACGTCCGCGCCCGCGCGTTCGAAGGCCTGGAGGCGGCGGATCGTGTCGTCGAGATCATTGATGCCGTGGAGGAAATTCTCCGAGCGCGCCGTGACCAGGAACGGGAACGGCAGCGCGCGCGTCGCCTCGACCGCGGCGGCGACGCGCTCGACGGCGAGGTCGAAGTCCAGGATCGGTGATCCGCCCTCGCTCGACGAATCCTCGATGGAGCCGCCGACCGCGCCCGCCTCCGCCGCAAGGCGGATCGTCAGCGCGCAGTCCTCGGGACGATGGCCGAAGCCGTTGCCCAGGTCGGCGCTCAGCGGCAGCGGCGTGGCGCCCGCCAGCAGCCGCACGTGGGCGAGCGTCTCCTCACGCGTGAGCTGGCCGTCACGACGCCCGACGGCCTCGGCCGCCGCGGCGCTCGACGTCGCCAGCGCGGCGAAGCCCGCCTCCTGCAGCATGCGCGCCGACGCAATGTCCCACGCGTTCGCGATCACGAAGGGGCCGGGCCGTTCATGCAGCGCGCGCAGCGCCACCGCCTTCGCGGACAGGCTCTCGACGGTGAGGTCGGCGGTGGGGGTGACGGTCGTGGACGGGGTACTCATGGGGGCCTCCTCGGTGGGTAGACGCCGGATCCTAGGCCGCGCTCCTGCCGCCGTCTGGCAGCAATCGGACCTGTTCCTCGCCCGCCGCTACCTCCAAAAGGGTGGCGGCCCCGCGACGCTTTCCCTTCGAACGGGGCGGATCGCGCGACCAGCGCCCCCTAGGCCCCATCCACAATATTGCGAACCATTCGCATTTGATAACGTATCGCGTTACGCTGAATTTCAGATCCCCCTTCTCCCCGTCTCTCCCCGTCTCTCCCGGTCCACAGCATGTCCAACACCGTTTCCCGCGCCGCCGCGCCGCGCCTGTCTCCGATTTCCCTGTCCATCCTGGCGCTGCTGGTGCCGCTCGCGGTCCAGGCCCAGACCGCTCCCGCCGAGGCGCGGGCCGCCGACGCGAAGTCCTCGACCGCGGCATCGACCGCCACCGGCGACGGCACGCAGAAGCGCCTGCTGGACGAAGTCGTCGTCACCGGCGTGCGCAAGAAGACCTTCGCGGCCGAGACGGTGCGGGTCGGCGCCTTCCGCGACCAGGATCCGCTGGACGTGCCGCTGACCAACAGCGTGATGTCGCGCGACCTGCTGGACGCGCAGGCCGCGCAGGGACTGTTCGACGCGCTGAAGAACACCGCCGGCGTGACCCGCTCGCAGGTCAGCGGCTCCACCTACGACAACCTCTCCATCCGCGGGATCATTGTCGAGAACCGCAGCAACTACCGCCTCAACGGCAACCTGCCGGTCGTCAACCTGATCGACATCCCGCTCGAGAACAAGGAGCAGGTCGAGGTCCTCAAGGGCGCGTCGTCGATGTACTACGGCATGGTGCCGCCCTCGGGCATCGTGAACTTCGTGACCAAGCGCGCCGGCCCGACGCCGGTGACCTCGCTGACGACCACCGTCAACGACCACGGCGGCGCCAAGGTCCACATGGACATCGGCCGGCGCTTCGGTGAAGAGCAGAGCGTGGGCATCCGCGTCAACGCCGCGGCCAGCAAGGAAGAGACCGGCATAGCCCGCTACAAGGGCGACCGCGACGTGCTGACCCTGGCCGCCGACTGGCGTGCCACCTCCTGGGCCAACTTCAAGCTGGACGTCGAGCACTACCGCAAGAACACCAGCGAGCAGGCCGGCATCCAGCTGCCCGCCGCGGTGAACGGCGTGATCACGCTGCCGCGCGTGCCGGACAACAAGACCAACCTCGCGCCCGAATGGGCCCGCTACGACGCGCAGGCCAACAACGTGCTGCTGCGCGGCGACTTCGCGCTGAGCGAGGACTGGGTGCTGAGCGTCGAGACCGGCCGCGCCCAGACCGAGCGCGACCGCAACAACACGACCTTCATCAACTACAACCCGCAGACCGGCGCCGGCACGGCCAGCGTCAACACGCTGAAGGGCCAGAAGTACACCAACACCAACCACCGCGTCGAGGCCATCGGCCGCTTCGACACCTTTGGCGTCGGGCATGAACTGACCCTGGGCACGACCTACAACCAGCGCGAATCCGCCGGCTGGACCAGCGGCACCGCGACCGCGCCGCAGAACCTGTACGCGCCGGTCGACATCGCGCAGCTCAACCCGACGCTGCGCCAGGCCGGCTTCCCGTCCGAGATCAACGACCGCGGCCTGTACGCCTTCGACCGCGTCTCCGTCGGCGAGCAGTGGCAGTTCCTGGCCGGCGTGCGCAAGACCATCTACCGCAGCGAGGCGACCAGCCCCACCGCGCCGGTCAGCGTGTACCGCGCCGACAAGGTCACGCCCAACTTCTCGGTGATGTGGAAGCCGATGAAGAACCTGAGCGTCTACGGCAGCGTGCTGCGCGGCCTGGAAGAGACCGGCACCGCGCCACTGACCGCCGACAACGCGGGCCAGGTGCTGTCCCCGGCCGTCAGCAAGCAGCGCGAGCTGGGCGTGAAGGCGCGCGTGGGCGAGGTGCTGCTGCAGACTGCGGTGTTCCAGACGGACCGCGCGCTGACGACCACCATCAACCGCGTCTACCAGATCGGCGGCGAGGCGCGTTACCGCGGCCTGGAGTTCTCCGCCAGCGGCGAGATCGGCCGCGACTTCGCCATCGTGGCCTCGGCGCTGCTGCTGGACGCCGAGATCACCAAGGTCGGCACCACCAACGCGGGCGAGCTGGGCCAGTCGCCGGAGAACACGCCGAAGAACACGCTGAGCCTGTTCGGCGAGTACCGCGTCCCGATGGTGCCGGGCCTGTCGCTCAACGCCGGTGTGTACCACTTCGGCAAGCGCGCGGTGAACAACCTCAACCAGGGCTGGGTCGATGCGTACGAGACGCTGTCGATCGGCGCGCGCTACCAGTTCCGCGTCATGGACAAGGCGGTCAACCTGCAGGCCAACGTCGACAACCTGACCGACAAGAACTACTGGAGCACCGCCGGCAACAACCTGCTGGGCGTCGGCGCGCCGCGCACGGTGCGCCTGACCGCCAAGGTCGACTTCTGATCGCCGGCCCGGGGAGCGACGAGCCATGGCTCTGATGACCGCGCGCCGCGTGTGGATGTGGCTGCACCGCTGGATCGGGCTGACGCTGGGGATGCTGCTCGCCGCGGCGGCGCTGCTCGGCTCGCTGATGACGGTGCTGCGCCCGCTCGACGAGTCCCTGCATCCGGAGCTCTTCCGGGCGCCCGCCCACGACGCGACCCATGAAGCGGCCACGGCCGTCGTCGCGTCGAGCACGCCGTTCGAGACGCTGCGCCGCCGCGTGGCCGATGAATTCGGCCCCAAGGCGACGATGACCATCCGTCCTCCCCGCGAGGACGGCGAGTCGCTGCGCGTGGCGGTGCGCTCGCCGGGCTGGGCGGGCACGGTCTACCTGGACCCGGTCAGCGTCGTCGAGCTGGGCCGGCGCGGCGAGACGGAAGGTCTCGCCAACTTCATCTTCGAGCTGCACAGCGAGCTGCTGCTCGGCGACACCGGCAAGGCGACGCTCGCCTTCACCGCGCTGGCGTATCTCCTGCTGCTGCTCACCGGCCTGATCCTCTGGTGGCCGATGAACGCGGCGCAGTGGAAGCACGCCTTCAAGCTGAAGCTGGACAAGGGCACGACGCGCAGCCTCTTCGACCTGCACCGCTTCGGCGGTGCGGTGCTGGGCCTGATGATCGCCGTGACCGTCGCGAGCGGCGCGTGGATGGCCTACCGACCCATCGGCGGCTGGCTGAACGCGCTGGTCGGGGACGTCGCGCCCAAGCCGCCCAAGATCGAGAAGACCACGGGCGATCGCGTGCCGCTGGACCTGGTCGTCGCCGAGGCGCGGATGCGCTGGCCGGGCGCGATGCTCGGATTCGTCCAGCTGGGTGCGGCGGACACGCGGCCGGTGCGCCTGCGCTTCAAGCTCGCAGGCGATCCGCATCCGAACGGGCTGTCCTCGATCTGGGCGCATCCGGTCGACGGCCGCGTGCTCAGCCAGCAGCGCTGGGACGACCTCGACCTCGCGGTCCGGTCCACCGCGTGGATCTACCCGCTGCATGCGGGCGAGCTCTTCGGACTCCCCAACCGCGTGATCACCGGCGTGCTCGGGCTGGCGCTGTTCGGCATGGGCGTCACCGGGGCGTGGTTGTGGTGGCGTCGGCGGCGCTGAGCCGCCAAGGCGCAGAGGCGCTGAGGCGCTTCAGGACCGGATCAACTCATCCACGCAGCGCGCCACCAGCGCGCTGTCGGCGTCGAAGTAGTGCGTGTGCGCCCCCGCGCCGACGCAGAGGTCCTTGCGCGGCGGCTCATCGAGTGCCGCCGCGCCCGGCGCATAGAACGCGGACTGGTGGACCGCCCGCGGCGACGCCGGTTCCCAGATCCAGCGCCCGACATAATCCCCGGCGGCGAAGGCGTTGGTCCACTTGTCGATGCCGAGCTGATCCAGCACCGGCCCGGTGCGGACCCAGTGGTACAGGTCGGGGAAGCGCGCCGCATAGAGCTGTCGCAGCGGACTGCCCGCCGTGAACAGGTGGACCTCGATGTCCTGCAGCCACTGTCCCAGCTGCCCCGCGCGGCTGGTCGGATCGCGCATCGCGCGGTAGGTCAGGTAGCGCAGCAGGTCGGCGGTGATGACCGTGCCCTGGCTGTGCGACACGATCACGATGCGCGAGGCGCCGTCCCGCTTCAGGTGCTCCAGCAGGGCCACGTAACGCGCGAAGATGCGGGCGCGCGGGATCGCGTTGCGCGGGAACTCCCTCAGGTAGTTGTCGACGTCCAGCATCGCGTCCAGCGGCGCCCGCAGCCACGGCGCGTACTTGGACAAGGTGCGGCCGAACAGCGTCAACGCGCCCAGCGCCGACACCGAGCCGATCACGAACGGCGCCAGCAGCGACTGGGACGCGAACCCCGTGCCGGAGATCGCTTGCTTCAGGTCCGCCGCGGTAAACGGCTCCACCAGACGCAGCAGATCCACCAGGTAGACGCCGCCGATGTAGGTCGTCGCCAGCGCGCTCGCGATCGCGAGCAGCGCGATGAAGTCCTCCAGACGCTGGTAGCCGCCGGTCAGCCAGCGGCCCAGGTTGCCCGCGGTGCCCACGCTGCGCTGCAGCTCGGCCAGCACGCTGGGCAGCAGCGTCACCAGCACGTAGGCCACCAGCGCCAGCAGCAGCATCGCCACCAGGAAGAAGGTCGCCGTGCTGTAGACATAGCGCAACGTCAGGAAACTCTCCGCCGGCAGCGCGCGCACCATGTCGGCCGCGCGATGCTGGAAGCCCCACACGTCGGCACTCACCTCGAACTGCAGGTCGAACAGCCACGGCCGGTAGCCCCACTTGCCGGCGGCCCGCTCCAGGACCTGATGACCGGCGGCCCAGATCACCATGCCCACCGCGGTGAAGGAAGTGACTGACACGAACAGGCCCAGCCGCGCCGTCGCCACGCTGGCCCGCGCCGCGTCGCCGAGCCCGGCCTGCCGCACGCCGTACCAGGTCCACGGCACCAGCAGCGCGGCGGCGATGATCCACCAGACGTAGGTGCCCATCAGCATCAGCTCGAAGGCGCGCAGCGCCGCGGCGGTCCACCAGATCCAGAGGTCCTCCTTCGGCGAGAACCACAGCATGACGGTCGCGAGGGTGCCCAGGCTCGCCGCCAGGAAGGCCAGACCGATCTGGCGGGTCGACACGAAGCGCCGGTCGGCCAGATTCAGGCCGGCGTCGCACAGCAGCGACAGCACGGCCAGCACGGCCACCCCCAGCAGCCACGGCGCGGCGAAGGCCTTCAGGGCGAAGCCGGCGGCCACCGCCAGCAGGAACAGCAGCACCCGCCCGACGGCCGTCCGGACGTGGCGGTACACCAGCCACCAGAAGGCCAGCGCCGGCAGCCCCACCGCGAGCATCGTCTGGACGCTGCGCGCGGTCTCGCCGCGCGGGTCCTCGTTGAGCGCCGACATCACCACGATGAAGGTCCCCAGCAGCAGCGCCTGCAGGAACAGGTTGGACAGCAGGTGGGCGAAGGACCAGTCCAGCGCCGTCTGCAGCCAGGACAGCCGGGCCCAGCGCTGCCGGATCCCCGCCGGCGCGCCGGCCGCATCGGCGGCATGACGCGCCTGGTCGATCGTGTCGCGCGCCAGCTTGGACAGGCGGAACAGGATGGTGAACAGTTCGGTCAGGATGGTCGGCAGCGCGCTGGACAACCGGGAGAGGTCGGCCCAGTACATCTCGTGGAGGTCCACCCGCTGGGTGGTCCGTACCGCTTCGTCCTCACGGGTGATGCGGATGCGGTGGCCCTCGACGTGCTCGGTGGCCGCCTTGCCCCGCTGCGCCTTGAAGAGCAGGTAGTCGGTGAAGGCGATGCCGGCGTCGGGTTCGCCCTTCAACGGATCCCCCGGCGCCTGGGTCGCCATGCCCTTGGCCGCATGTGCGGACCGGACCGTCGACTGGTAGTGCTGCGCCTTCGCGCGATCCTCCGCCTGACCGCGCGCCGAAGCGTCCAGCCAGCCCGTCCGCTGGAAGTCCGACCGCAGCGACTGCCGCAACGCCTTCATCGCGGAAGGCCGGTCGTCGGGGTCGCAGGCGGCCGGCACGCAGCCTTCGAGGACCGGCACCTGCAGCAGCAGGCAGTCGCAGGTCGCATCGCGGTACTGCACGCCTTCGGGCGGACGCACCGTCAGCAGCGCCGCCAGCGCATGCACCGTGGCCCCGGGCGCCTGGTCCGCGACGCCGTGCACGGCGACGACTGCCACGCGCGGGCCGCTTCCGGCGCTGTCCTCACGGGGTTCCTGCGGGTCCGGTCCTGGTTCGGTCATGGCCATTGCCTCCCAGACCACCAGGATGGTGCGCCGCGCCCGCGGTGTCATCCCCCATGAATGGAAGAGCGCCTCCGGCAGCTTTTCCCGATGCCGGCGCCTGCGAGCAAGACCCGGCCCCGCACCCCGTGTCCGGGCGTCCCCGACGACGGCGACGGACTCACCCTCCCCCGGGACTCCCATCTGCCCCGCTCGTGCGCCACCGCCTCCCTCACCCCGGTGCGCCCCACCTGATGCCGCTGTACCACTTGCCTCCCTCGCCCATCCCGCCCTCACCGGTCGGGATGCCTCCCACGCCTTTCGGACTGACGTCGTCCGACGGCTTCCCCGACCCCGCCTCGCCGCCGAACCCGCCGAACCCGGCTGTTGCGCCCTCCGCGCCCGACGCACCGGGCGAACGCGCACTGGAACGGCGCTGGGCGCGCTCCATCGCGGCGCATGCGCTGTGGTCCCGGCAAGCGCCCATCGTCCCGCTGCTGCTGGACTGGCTGCGCGACGCCGAGCCCATCGCCCGCGTGCTGGGCCCCGCGATGTGGCGGCACTTCGCACAGCATCTGTTGCAGCACGCCAGCACCCGCGACCTGCGCGCGATGGGGCTGGACGAGCGCGTCGAGTCCCGCGTCTGGAGTTCCTGGCCCGAATGGCGGACCGCCGGCTTCCGCATCGCGGACGCGCCGGGCCGGCTGCACCGGGCCGTCGTCTGGTGGGAGGACGGGCGCACGCCCGAGTACCCCGACACCGAGCGCGTCTTCGAGATGCCCTACGGCGCGGCGCTCTGGCTCGACGGCCGGTTGCTGCCCTATCCGCAGGAACTCACCTTCGGCTGCTCGATCAACGGATCGGGCGAATGGATCGACGACCGCTACTTCGTCGTCGACGTCGACGGCCCCCAGGAGCATCCCGACTACGTCGAGGAACTGGCCAACGGCCGGGGTTCGGTGCTGAGCCTGCTGGTCGTCGACGCCCGCCACCGCAGCTGCCACCTGCTGAACCCCCGCGCCCATGAGCCGTGGCTGCGCCCGCGCATCACCGTGCAGGCCGACGGCCGCTGGCGCATCGATCCCGGCACCGACGCCGGCGACGCCGATACGCAGTACGACGAGGACGCCGACCGGCCGCCCGTGCCGTCGCGCCTGATGCTGCCGTCGGACCTGCCGCCGGCGTCCATCGAGGCCGAGATCCCCGACGACGAGGCCGAGCCGCGCTCGCTGGCGCCGGCCTGGCGCCACGTGGTCGACGCCTGGAACACGGACCGCGACCGGCTGGTCGGTCTGCTCGGGGAACTGAACTACGAGCTGGCCCTGGACAGCTTCCGCGACGCCGCCTTGGGCTGGTGAGGCGCCTGGGGTCGTCGGGATCGCTGCGGCGATTGAGCGGCGGCCACCTCGCGGCAGCAGGTCATGAACTGTTCCGCCGCCGGGGACGCCCGGCGGTTGCGCATCGTCAGCAGGCCCACGGGCGGGAGTTCGATCGGCACGTCGATCGCCAGCGCCTTTGCCAGGCCTTCCCTGGCGAGATAGCGCGCGACGTTGTCCGCCACGAAGGCCGCCGCCCCGCGCTGGCGCAGGAAGGTGAGCGTGACCAGGAAGGACGCGCTCTCGACGATGTCGCTGGGCGGATCCAGCTGCTGGGAATAGAACATCTGGTTCAGCTTGATGCGCGACGAGGCCCACGGCGGCGGCATCACCCACGGCATGCGGGCGAGCTCGGCCCACGGCGGCCGCTTCGTCCTGCGGGCCGCCGCCAGCGGATGGTCCGGCCGCACGACGATGCGCATCGCCTCCTCGACCAGCGGCTCGGTCGCCAGGTCCGGCGCCGCGTAACCCGGCTCCAGCCGCGCGACGATCACATCCAGTTCGCCCACGCGCAGCCGCGGCAGCAGCCGCGTGAGATCGCCTTCCTCGATGTGGACCGTCGTCAGGGACGAATGGCGCTTGAGCCGCTCGACCGCGCCGGCCACCAGCCCCGGCGTGGCCACCACCATCGCGCCGACGCTCACCCGCCCCGCCGCGCCGCTGGCCACGGCGTCGATCTCGTCGCGGGTGCGCGCGAAGTCCGACAGCACCGAGCGCGCGAAGCGCACCACGGCCTCGCCGAAAGGCGTGGGCTCGGTGCCGCGCGTGGAGCGCGTGAACAGGTCCAGGCCGAACATGCGCTCGACCTCGGCCAGCGACTTGGACACCGCCGGCTGCGTCTGCGAGAGGAACTCCGACGCCCGGCCGAGATGGCGGAACTGGTCGAGCGCCACCAGCATCTGCAGGTGGCGCAGCTTCAGGTTGGAACGGAGGACGCGGTCGATCTGGCTCATGGGCCGATCTTAGGAGCTTGGCGGCCCTTCATGCCGTTCATGACATGAAGGCAGTCCAGTTCTTCAATTGAGCTGCATGGAGGGGATGCCCACAATGCATCGCACAGAGACCTCGCGGCGACTGGCCAAGCGCCCGGAGCCCAACGAGGCCCCAGCCCACGATCCCGATCGGTGCGAGCATCGATCCTGAGCCAGGAGACAAGACATGACCATCCGCATGGACCGCCGCCGCGTCCTGCTTGCCGGCGCCGCCGGCCTCGGCGCCAGCGCCCTCGCACTGCCTCGCCTGGCGCACGCCGCCGCCTATCCGTCCGAGCGCGCCATCACCTTCATCTGCCCCTGGCCCGCCGGCGGCACCGCCGACGTGACCATGCGCTCGCTGTGCATGGCCGCGGGCAAGGTCCTGGGCCAGACCATCATCATCGAGAACCGCGCCGGCGCGTCCGGCATGCTGGGCACCAAGGTGCTGTCGACGTCCAAGCCCGACGGCTACACGATCGGCCAGGTGCCGATCTCGGTGACCCGCTTCGCGCAGCTGCGCACCGTGCAGCTGGACCCGCTCAAGGACTTCACCTACCTCGCCCGCGTCAACGGCCAGACCTTCGGGCTGGTGGTGCGTGCCGACTCGCCGTGGAAGACGCTGGCGGAGTTCGTCGCCGCCGCCAAGGCCAAGCCCGGACTGATCACCTACGGCAGCGCCGGCATCGGCGGCGCCACCCACGTCGGCATGGAGGAGTTCAACCTGCTCGCCGGCATCCAGCTCAACCACATCCCGTACAAGGGCGGCGCCCCGGCGCTGCAGGACCTGCTCGGCGGCCAGGTGGACGCGGTGGCGGACTCCACCTCGTGGGCGCCGCACGTCAAGTCCGGCAAGCTGCGCCTGCTGGTCACCTGGGGCGCGACGCGCACCAAGGACTTCCCCAACGTGCCCACGCTCAAGGAAGCCGGCTACGACCTGGTCGTCGACGCGCCCAACGGCATCGGCGCGCCCAAGGGCATGGACCCGGCGGTCGTGGCCAAGCTGCGCGACGCCTTCCGCAAGGCGGCCGCGGATCCCGATTTCATCGCCACCTGCGACCGCATCGACTCGCCGGTGATGTACCTCGACCAGCCCGACTACGAGAAGTACATCGCCGCCACCTACCGCAAGGACACGCAGCTGATCGAACGCCTGAAGCTGCGCGAACTGCTGGCGAAGGGCTGAGCATGACCGCGATCGCCGCAGGGGCCGCTGACGCAGGGGCCATCAACGCGTCCGGCGCCACCACCTCCGACGCGGTCGCCGCCGCGTCGGCCGCGATGGCGACCTCGTCGCCGCTGCTGCGCCTGCATCGCGACGACAACGTCCTGATCGCGCGCCAGGTGTTGACGCTGGGTCAGGAGCTGCCGGAATTCGGTCTGCGCCTGAAGGCGCAGGTGCCGGCCGGTCACAAGATCGCGGCGCGCCGCATCGCCGCCGGCGAGCCCATCCGCAAGTACAACGCCGTGATCGGCGTCGCCGCGCGCGACATCGAGCCCGGCGACTACGTGCACGCGCACAACATTGCGCTGGTCGAGTTCGACCGCGATCCGGCCTTCGGCGCCGACGTGAAACCCGTCGACTATCTGCCCGAGTCGGAGCGCGCCACCTTCATGGGCATCGTGCGCGCCGACGGCCGCGTGGCGACACGCAACTTCATCGGCATCCTGGCTTCGGTGAACTGCTCGTCGACGGCGATCAACCGCATCGCCGAGCATTTCACGCCGGAGCGCCTGAAGGACTTCCCCAACGTCGACGGCGTGGTCGCCTTCGCGCAGACGACCGGCTGCGGCATGTCGTCGCCCAGTCCCCACTTCGACCTGCTGCGCCGCACGATCGCCGGCTATGCGAAACATCCCAACCTGGGCGGCGCGCTGATCGTCGGGCTCGGCTGCGAGCGCAACCAGGTCGCCGGCCTGATGGAATCGCAACACCTGGTCCCCGGCGAAACGCTGAAGACGCTGGTGATGCAGGACACCGGCGGCACGCGCGCCACCATCGAGGCCGGCATCCGCGCCGTCGAGGCCATGCTGCCGATCGCCAACCGCGTGACGCGGCAGCCGGTCAGCGCGTCGCACCTGAAGATCGGGCTGGAGTGCGGCGGCTCGGACGGCTTCTCCGGCATCGGCGCCAACCCGGCGCTGGGCGCGGCGATGGACATCCTCGTGCGCCACGGCGGCACCGCCATCCTGTCGGAGACGCCGGAGATCCACGGCGTCGAATACATGCTCACCCGCCGCGCGGTCACGCCCGAAGTCGGCCAGAAGCTGCTCGACCGGCTGGCCTGGTGGGAGGAATACACCCGCGGCCAGAACGGCCAGTTCAACGGCGTCGTCGGTCCCGGCAACCAGGCCGGCGGACTCGCCAACATCTTCGAGAAGTCGCTGGGCTCCGCGATGAAGGGCGGCACCACGCCGCTGCAGGAAGTCTACGAATACGCCGAGCCCATCGAGCAGTCGGGCTTCGTGTTCATGGATTCTCCGGGCTACGACCCGGTGGCCGTCACCGGCCAGATCGCCAGCGGCGCCAACCTGATCTGCTTCACCACCGGGCGCGGCTCGATGTTCGGCTCCAAGCCGGCGCCGACGATCAAGCTCGCGAGCAACACGCCGATGTTCACGCGCCTCGAAGAGGACATGGACATCAACTGCGGCCTGGTCATCGACGGCGCGCTGACCATCGAGCAGATGGGTCAGCAGATCTTCGAGCACATCCTGCGTTCCGCATCGGGCGAGCTCACGAAGAGCGAGCTGCTCGGCCTCGGCGACCACGAGTTCGTGCCCTGGCATCTGGGCATCGTGAGTTGAGCGCTTCGCCCTGGCGCTTCTGCCTTCCGCCTCCTGCTTCCGCTTCCTGATCCCGAGGTCTCCATGCAGACGAAGAACCACATTGCCGGTCGCTGGTGCGACGCGGCCGCGGGCGACCGCTTCCCGGTCGTCGATCCCGCCGATGACAGCCTCATCACCGAGGTCCCGGACAGCCGGGCCGACGACGCGCGCGGCGCGGTCGACGCCGCTCATGCGGCGTTCTCCACCTGGCGCACCGTGCCGGCGAAGCAGCGCGCGGCCATCCTCAAGCGCTGGAACGATCTGATCCTGCGCGACCAGGACCGCCTGGGCGCGTTGATCTCGCAGGAGCAGGGCAAGCCGCTGGCGGAAGGCCGCGCCGAGGTCGCGTATGCAGCCAGCTACGTCGAATGGTTCGCCGAGGAAGCCACGCGCTCCAACGGCGAGGTGATCCCCGCACCGGTGCAGGGGCGTCGCATGCTCGCGCTGCGCGAGCCGGTCGGTGTCGTCGCCGCGATCACGCCGTGGAACTTCCCCGCCGCGATGATCGCCCGCAAGATCGCGCCCGCGCTGGCCGCCGGTTGCACCGTCGTCGCCAAGCCGGCCGAGGACACGCCGCTGACCTCGCTGGCGCTGGTGGAGCTCGCCGTCGAAGCCGGCCTGCCGCCGGGCGTGCTCAACATCGTGTGCGCCTCGCGCGAGCGCACGCCGGAAGTCGTCGACGTCTGGCTGGCCGACGCGCGGGTGCGCAAGATCACCTTCACCGGCTCCACGCCGGTCGGCAAGCACCTGGCGCGCGAGTCGGCCTCGACGCTGAAGAAGCTGTCGCTGGAACTCGGCGGCAACGCGCCCTTCATCGTCTTCGACGACGCCGACGTCGACGCCGCCGTCGAGGGCCTGATGGCGGCCAAGTTCCGCAACGGCGGCCAGACCTGCGTGTGCCCGAACCGCGTGTTCGCGCAGGCGGGCATCCACGACCTGTTCGTCGAGAAGCTCGCGGCGCGTGTGCGGGCGCTGAAGGTCGGACCGGCCAGCCGTCCCGACTCGCAGATCGGCCCGATGATCAACGCCCGCGCGCTCGACAAGATCGAGCGCCACGTCGACGACGCCGTCGAGCACGGCGCCCTGGTCATCACCGGCGGCGAGCGCGTGCGCAACGACGTCGCGACAGGCCCCAACTACTTCGCCCCGACCGTGCTGACCGGCGCGACGACGGCGATGCTGCTGTGGCACGAGGAGACCTTCGGCCCGGTCGTGCCGGTGTTCCGCTTCGAGTCCGAGGACGAGGTCGTCGCCGCCGCGAACGACACGCCCTTCGGCCTGGCGGCCTACTTCTATACGCGGGACATCGCGCGCGCCTGGCGCGTGGCGGACGCGCTGGAAAGCGGCATCGTCGGCCTCAACGAAGGCGCGATCGCGGCCGAGTCCGCGCCCTTCGGCGGCGTCAAGGAATCCGGCTACGGCCGCGAGGGTTCCACGCACGGACTCGACGACTACCTCCGCATCAAGTACGTTTGCCAGGGCGGACTGTCGTGAGCCCCTCCAGACCCTCCAGCGACTCGACGACCGCATCGCCGCCTGCCTCCATGAGCGCCTCCATGAACTTCTCCAACACCTTCAAGCAAGGCCTGGCCGCGCGACGGCCGCAGGTCGGCCTGTGGCTGTCGATGGCGCAGGCCTACAGCGCCGAGGTCTGCGCGACGGCCGGCTTCCAGTGGCTGCTGATCGACGGCGAGCACGCGCCCAACGAGCTGACCAGCACGCTGCAGCAGCTGCAGGCGGTGGCGCCCTACCCGGCCCATCCGGTGGTGCGCGCGGTCAACGCGGACAAGGACGGCATCAAGAAGCTGCTGGACATTGGCGTGCAGACGCTGCTGGTGCCGATGATCGACACGGCCGAGCAGGCGGCGGCGGTGGTCGCCGCGACGCGTTATCCGCCGTTGGGCGTGCGCGGCGTCGGCGCGGCGGTGGCGCGCGCGTCGCGCTGGGGCCTGCGTCGCCAGTACCTCGATGAAGCCGACGGCGAGGCCTGCGTGCTGGTGCAGGCCGAGACCGCGACGGCCCTGAAGAACCTCGCGGCGATCTGCGCCGTGGACGGCGTCGACGGCGTGTTCATCGGGCCGGCGGACCTGGCGGCCTCGATGGGCCATCGCGGCAACCCGACGCATCCGGACGTGCAGGCGGCCATCGACAACGCGATCCGCACCATCGTCGCCAGCGGCAAGGCCGCCGGCACGCTGACCGGCGATGCGAAGCTGGCCCGTCATTACCTGTCCCTGGGCGCGACCTTCGTGGCGGTCGGCATCGACGTCACGCTGCTCGCACAGGCCACGCGGCGCCTTGCGGCAGACTTCGACCTGGCCCCGCCGTTGCCGGCGCCGACCGGCTCGCCCTACTGACCCCTGTTGAATTCACGATCGAGAGCACGACCATGAGCAAGACGTACAAGATCGCCGTCATCCCCGGCGACGGCATCGGCAAGGAAGTGATGCCCGAAGGGCTGCGCGTGCTGGACGCCGCCGCGAAGCGCTTCGGCATCCAGTTCGAGTTCACCCACATCGAGTGGGCCAGCTGCGACTACTACGCCGAGACCGGCCAGATGATGCCGGACGACTGGAAGGCGCAGCTCGAAGGCCAGGACGCGATCTTCTTCGGCGCGGTGGGCTGGCCGGCGACGGTGCCGGACCACATCTCGCTGTGGGGTTCGCTGCTGAAGTTCCGCCGCGAATTCGACCAGTACATCAACCTCCGTCCGGTGCGCCTGTTCGAAGGCGTGCCCTGCCCGCTGGCCAACCGCAAGCCGGGCGAGATCGACTACTTCGTCGTGCGCGAGAACACCGAGGGCGAGTACACCAACCTCGGCGGCGTGATGTATGCGGGCACGGATCGCGAGATCGTGATCCAGGAATCGGTCTACTCGCGCTTCGGTGCGGACCGGGTGCTGAAGTACGCGTTCGATCTGGCGCAGAGCCGGGATCGCAAGCACCTGACGGTGGCGACCAAGAGCAACGGGATCGCGATCTCGATGCCGTGGTGGGACGGCCGCGCGGACGCGGTCGGCGCCGGGTATCCGTCGGTCACGGTGGACAAGCAGCACATCGACATCCTGAGCGCGCGCTTCGTGCTGCAGCCGGGACGCTTCGACGTGGTGGTGGCGTCCAACCTGTTCGGCGACATCCTGTCGGATCTGGGACCCGCGACGACCGGCACGATCGGGCTGGCGCCGTCGGCCAACCTGAACCCGGAGCGCAACTTCCCCTCGCTGTTCGAGCCGGTGCACGGCTCGGCGCCGGACATCTACGGCAAGAACATCGCCAACCCGGTCGCCATGATCTGGTCGGGCGCGCTGATGCTGCAGTTCCTCGGCGAGCAGGCCGCGCATGACGCGATCCTGAAGGCGATCGAAAAGACGCTGGCGTCGGGGCCGCGCACCGGCGACCTGGGCGGAACGGCGAACACGACGGAGATGGGCAAGGCGATCGCTGAGTTGATCTGAGTCGGGAAGAGCGCTTCAGTACTTCCACCGCCGCTGACCCTCACCCCTGCCCTCTCCCGCAAGCGGGAGAGGGAGTAAGAGAGACCGAGCGCGTCAGAGCCAGCCAGCCTTGCGGAAGCGCCAGAAGAGCACGCCGCAGGTCGCGGCGATGACGCCGAGCGCGACGGGATATCCGAAGCGCCACTTCAGTTCCGGCATGACTTCGAAGTTCATGCCCCAGATGCCGGCGAACGCCGTCGCGGCCGCGAAGATCCCGGCCCAGGCCGCCAGCCGCTTGGTCGTCTCCGAATCCTCGATCGCCGCCATCGACAGGTGGACCTGGATGACGGTGGTCGCGGTATCGCGCAGCGAGTCGAGCGCCGACTGCATGCGCTCCAGGTGGTCGTAGACATCGCGGAAGTACTCGCGGGTGTCTTCGCAGACCGGCGGCACGCGGCCGCGCACCAGCTTGCCGACGGCGTCGAGCAGCGGCGACACCGCATGCTTGACGACCGTCACGCGCTGCTTGAGCTCGTACACCCGGCGGATGTTCTCGCGCGTCACGCCCGGCTCGAAGATCTGCGACTCGATCGCTTCGAGCTCCGTCTCCAGCGCCTCGATCACCGGGAAGTAGCGGTCCACGACCGCGTCCATGATCGCGTACATCACGAAGCCCGGACCGCGCTTGAGCATGTGCGGCTCCTTCTCCGCGCGGGCGCGCACGCCCAGCAGGCTCTGCGCGACGCGATTGCGGATCGACAGCACGAAGTTGTTGCCGACGAAGATGGACACCTCGCCGGTGCAGAGCTCGTCCGTCGGCGTGAACTGCACCGTCTGCATCACGGCGAACAGGGTGTCGCCGTACTCCTCGACCTTGGGCCGCTGCTGCCCGTGCAGCGCGTCCTCGACGGCGAGTTCGTGGAGGTCGAACTCCTCCTTCATCGCGAGGACTTCTTCGGTCGACGCGTCGCGCAGGGCGACCCAGACGAAGCAGTCGGGCAGCTTGACGTACTCGCTGATCTCTTCCGGCTGGATATCGGCCAGCCGGCGGCCGTCGCGGTAGGCGACACAGTTGATGAGCATGGCTTGTCTCGCTTGTTCTGGAATGCAGGAACGCTCAGGGCGAGCGTAGCCCGTCCCGCATCAAGGTCGCATCAAGAGAAACCGAGGGGAAGCCGCCCAGTTCGGGGGGCTCAGTCGGGCAGCAGTTCCAGCACTTCGTCGCCGAGACCATCGCGCTCACCGGTGGGCCGCCAGCCGAGTCGGCGATAGAAACCGTGCGAGCGATGCGCCGGGTTGTCCGAGCAGCCGAGGAACAGGCGCTGATGCCCCAACCCGCGCAGATGTGCGACGGTGCGCTCCAGCAGCGCACGGCCGAGGCCGTGGCCCTCGTGCTCGGGCAGCAGCGCGAGCACGACGATCTCGCCGCTGCCGGCGTCGCCGAAGCAGTAGCCCGCGAGCACGCCGCCGGACTCGGCGACGAAGCCCGGGAGCTCGCCGTCGCGGACCTGGCCGGACCAGGACGCTTCCGTGATGCCGAGCTCGGCCAGACGGGAGGCGGGCACCGCGTTCTCGCGCGTGCGGCCACGCAGATCAATGCAGGCGACGATGTCGGCAGGCACGGCGGGGCGGATGAAGAAGCTCATGGGTCTTCGCGATTCAGCAGGTCGAGATAGGCGGTGTACACCAGGATGCGCTGGCCTGCCGTTCCGCACATCGTCCACCAAGTTTCACCCGGTCGCCATCGCCTGCGTGGGTCGCCATTCGACGAGCCGCCCGCCCGCCATCACGCCGATCCAGTCGCCCATGGCCTCGGCTTCGTCGGCATCGTGCGTGACCATGAGCGCGGTCTGGCCGGCATCGCGCAGGATGTCCCGCACTTCCGTCGCGAGCCTGTCCCGGGTCACCGCATCCAAGCTGGAGAACGGCTCATCGAGCAGCAGCAGGCGCGGCGACGGCGCCAGCGCGCGGGCGAGCGCCACCCGTTGCTGCTGACCGCCGGACAGCTCGTGAGGCATGCGCGATCCCAGTTCGTCGAGCCCGACCAGCGCCAGCAGCTCGCGCACACGATGATCGCGCTCGGCACCCGGCCGGCGGCGAAGGCCGAAGCCGACGTTGGCCGCCGCGGTCAGATGCGGGAACAGGGCGATCTCCTGGAAGAGCAGACCCACGCCACGGTGCTCCGGCTCGACGTGGACGCCGGGGCCGGACAGCACACGATCGCCGAGCAGGACCCGCCCCCCGCTCAGCGGCTCGAAGCCGGCGATCGCGCGCAGCGCCGTGCTCTTGCCGCACCCCGAGGGGCCGAGCAGGCAGGCGATGCCGCCCAGCGGCAAGGTCAGCGACAAGCCCTTCAGCACGGCGGCTTCGGCGCCCGGGTAGCGGACACGGAGGTCCTCGAGGGCGAGCGTGGTCATGGGACTTCTTTCATGGCGGCAGTGCGGCGGATGTTTTCGCCTCGAATCGGGCGTCCGACACAGGGGGCACAGACGGCTCGGGCGGCATTGTCGTCGCCGGCGCGGCGGGCTCCCGGCTCAGCAGCAGCACCGCCGGCAGGCCCACCGCCACGATCAGCAGCGCCGCGAGCGCGCCATGCTCGTAGCTCCCGCGCGCGGCTTCGGCGTAGAGCAGCGTCGGCAGGGTCTCGACGTTCGCCGGCCGCAGCAGCAACGACGCGGGGAGTTCCTTCATCACGTCGATGAAGACCAGCAAGGCGCTCGCCGTGAGCGCCGGACGCAGCAGCGGCAGATGCACGCGCCGCAGCGTGCCGAACGGCGTCTCGCCGAGGCTGCGCGCGACCTGTTCCAGCGGCGCCGGCAGACGCGCCAGCCCCGCCTCGACGCCGCCGATCGGCAAGGCAAGGAATCGCATCGCGCAGGCCACGACGAGCACCGCGCCGAGGCTCATCAGCGGCAGGCCCGGCAGGCCGAGCGCCCCGGCGATCCAGCCGTCCACGGCCAGCGCCGGCGGCAGCAGGCCGATCGCCAGGACCGTGCCAGGCACCGCGTAGCCCAATGCGGCGCTGCCCAGCCACCAGGCGCGGGCGCGTCCGGCGCCACCTGTGGAGCGGGCCGCCCAGGCGACCACCAGCCCCGCCGCGACAGCAATCGCCGTGACGCTCAAGGCGAGACCCGCCGAATGCATCGCGCCGGAGACGACCTCGCTCGACAGGCCGTGCCCCTCCGACGCCCGCTTCCAGGCCAACACCGCGAGATGCCCTGCGGGAAGCACGAAGCCGATCAGCACCGGCAGCAACGCCGCCGTCGTCGCGAGCCACGCTGAGGCTCCGCGAAGCCGACGCGGCGCCGCGGCGCGCATCGCGCGCAGGCTGCCGGCGCGCTGACGGCGACGTCCCTGCCGCTCCAGCCAGACCAGCAACGCGACCATCGCCAGCATCGCGCAGGCGATCTGCGCGGCCGCGCCGAGATCCGAGCGCGTCACCCAGGTCGTGTAGATCGTCGTGGTCAGCGTGCTCACGCCGAGGAACTCGGACGCGCCGACGTCGTTCAGCACTTCCAGCAGCACCAGCCCGACACCGACGGCGAGCGCCGGCCGCGCCATCGGCAGTGCGACGCGCCGGAACGCGCCCCACGGCCCTTCCCCGAGCAGTCGCGCCGCTTCCAGCAACCGCGCAGGCTGCGTCGCGAACATCGCGCGCATGCTCAGGTAGACGTAGGGATAGAGGACCGCCGACAGCACCAGCACCGCGCCGCCCATCGAGCGGGCGTCGGGCAACCGGAACTGGCGCGGCGAATCGAAGCCGAGCAGCGCGCGCACGGCGCCCTGGAACGGTCCGATCGGATGCAGCAGATCGACGTAGCTGTAGGCCGCGATATAGGTCGGCACCGTCAACGGCAGCAGCAGCGCCCAGCGCAGCACCGTGCGACCGGGGAAGTCGACGCGCGTCACCAGCCAGGCGCAGCCGGTGCCGACGACGGCCGTCAACAGGCCGACGCCGGCGAGCAGCGTCGCGGTCTGCGCGGCGGCGCGCGGCAGCACGTGCTCGAACAGGTGGGCCCAATGCGCGACCCCGGCGCCCAGCGCCGTCCACGCAAGCGCGACCAGCGGCGCCAGCACGACGAGCGCGACGGCCAGGGCCGTCAGGCGCCAGAGCGGACCGACCGCATGCGGCCGGTCGAAGACCCGCCTCACGCGATCACTGGTCGAAGGCGACCTTGTCGATCAGCAGGCTGGCCTGCTTGCGATGGCGCGCGATCTCCGTCAGCGGCAGCGGATCGGCCTTCAACGGGCCGATCGCCGACTGGATCAGCGGATCCAGCGTGACGCCGGTGCGCACCGGGTACTCGTAGTTGGTCTGCGCGTAGAGCTGCTGTGCCGGCTCGGACACGAGGAACTCCATCAGCGCCTGCGCGGCCGCCTTGTTCGGCGCGTGCTTCGCCACCGCGGCGCCGCTGATGTTGACGTGCGTGCCCGAGCCCTTCGCGAAGGTCGGCTTCAGCACCTGGATGCCGTCGCCCCACTTGCGCGCGTCGCTGCCGGGCTTGGACGCCTTCATCTGGCCGACGTAGTACGAGTTGGCCAGGCCGACATCGCAGATGCCGCCCAGGATGTCGCGCGCCACGTCGCGGTCGCCACCGGTGGGCTTGCGGCCGAGGTTGGCCTTCAGGCCGCGCAGCCACTGCTCGGTCCTGGCCTCGCCGTCGTGCGCGATCATCGCGGCGACCAGCGCGGTGTTGTACGGGTGCTGGCCCGAGCGCGTGCAGACCTTGCCCTTCCACTTCGGATCGGCCAGGTCCTCGTAGCGGATGGCCGTCGCCTTCAGGGCAGGATCGGCGTACAGCACGCGGGCGCGCACCGACAGCGCGGTCCACTGGCCGTCGGTGGCGCGCAGGTTGGCCGGCACGGCCGCGTCGACCTCGGCCGACTTCAGCGGCTGGGTCACGCCGCCCTCGACGAGGTCGATCAGGTTGCCGACGTCCACCGTCATCAGCAGGTCGGCCGGCGAGCGCGCGCCTTCGGCCTTGACGCGCTCCAGCAGACCGTCCTTCACGAACACGGTGTTGACCTTGGTCCCGGTCTTCGCGGTGAACGCGGACAGCAGCGGCTGGACCAGCGCGACCTCGCGCGTCGTGTAAAGCGTCAGCTCACCGCCGGCAGGCACGTTGGCCTGCGCAACACCTGGCACCAGGGCGACCGCGGACAGCGCGACCGCCGCGGCGGCGCCGATCGGACGGACATGGAAGCGGAACGAGGGAGTGGCGCGGCGCATCGTCTGGTCTCTTTCTCTGGCGTTGATGAGAACGACTCTCATCTGAGGAAGGCGCAATGTAGGCGCCCTGTCCGCCTGGCGGAAGGAGACAAAAGCTGCGAGGGTTCGCAGGGATTACCGGGTCCCGGACGGCAGCGACGAGGGCGGCCTTCCTTCAGCGTGCCTTCAGGCTGAGGTCAGACGAGGTCAGACCGCGCCGGCCGTCTGCGGCAGCGCCCGCGCGCCGGCGGCGATCACGTCGGAGATTTCCCCGATGATTTGCCGCAGCCAGCGCTGCGCCGGGTCCGGTTCGGCGCGGATGTGCCAGACCTGGCTGATGTCGATGCCGCGCAGCGCGAAGGGCAGGTTCCGGCAGGCGAGCTGGCCCGCGAAGCCGGTCGCCGGCACGAAGCTGTCCGGCAGCACCGTGATCAGGTCGGACTGCTGCACGGCCATGGTCCCGGTGAAGAAGCTGTTCACCGTCATGGCCACGCGGCGCTTGCGCCCGATCATGGCCAGCGCGTCGTCGACGAAGCCGTGCGCCCGGCCGGCGAAGCTCACGCGCAGGTGCGGCGCGGCGCAGTAGGCGTCCAGCGTCAGGGCGCCGGGCGCGGCCAGGGGGTGGTCGGCCCGCATGACGCAGACGTAGCGGCTGGCGTAGAGCGCCTCGCGCCGGAAGGCGGTGCTGTCGTCCTCGACCAGCAATTGCTCGGTCAGATCGGGGAAGAAGCCGATCGCCAGGTCCGCCCAGCCCTGCTCCAGCAGCTCGCGGGGGTCGCGGGTGGTCAGCGGCACCACGCGCAGGCCGACGTGGATGCCTTCCTCCAGGAAGCGCCGGCTCAGCTGCGGCACCACCAGCGCGGCGGTCGCGTCCGCCATCGCCAGCGTGAAGCTGACCGTGTTGCCGGCGGCGCGCGGGTCGAAGACCTGGGGTTCCAGCGCCTGCTGCAGCGCCGACAGGGCCCGGCGGACGACTGGCCAGAGCGACTGGGCGTGGGGGGTGGGCTCGACGCCGGTGGAGCTCGGGATGAAGAGTTCCTCGTGCGTGGCTTCCCGCAGACGTCTCAGGGCGTTGCTGACGGCGGGCTGGGTGATGGCCAGCCGGTGGGCGGCGCGGGTGACGTGGCGTTCTTCCATCACCACGTCGAAGACGCGCAGCAGGTTCAGGTCCAGCGTCCGGAAGTTGACGGGGCGGGGGGTGCTCATGGCCCGGATGCTAAATCCGTCACGGGTCATTTCCGGCAGTGATGACCCGATTCCCAAGTGCAATTGGCGTGCCGTACGTGAAAACCGCAATATGACGTCCATGGCGCAACGGCCACCCGCCAAGCGCCACCGAACATCACCTCAGAAGGGAACCGCCATGACCACCACCACGCTGAACATCCAAGTGATGGCTGCCGACGCAGCCCGGGCGCGCACCGCGAGCGCCGCCGGCGAGCGTCTGGTGAGCCTGGCCCTGCGCGCCGGCCACGCCGTCGTCGAATTCGTCCACGCCTCCATCGAGCTGCGTCCCCGCGAAGCCGTCCTGCAAGCCGCCGCCGAGCAGTCGGCCGAGCGTCCGGACCTGGCCTTCTCGCTGCGCCGCGTCGCCCGCAACGGCTGGATGATGTACTGAGTTTCTTCAGGACGCCTGACCAGCGTCCCTCCTGCAAGGAAAAGCCGGGCCGCGAGGTCCGGCTTTTTTCTTTGTCGCGCGGAAGCCGCAACAGGGTGTCGGGAGACAGCCTGGCTAGCAAGTTCAAGGCAGTCCGCGAGTCCAGATCCGTCAAACTGTCGGCCAACATGCCCCTGCTGGCCGGCCACTGCGCACCGCTCAGCTTCGGCGGCGTCGAGGCGAGCGACTACGTGGTGGCGATGCTCGGCGTGTACGAGCGCAACGACGTGTCCGTGGCCGTCGATCTTTTCGAATGGCTGTATCGAAGGTCGATGCAGAAATATCCGTGGATGTTGAGCTAACAATCGACGGATGTCCCACGTCTCCCTCCTCGACGCCGCCGGCTTCGCCGGCGCCCATGCGCTGGCGATCTACGGCGCGTTGCTGGTCCTGGTCACCGGCACGACCTGGCTGGTTGCGCGCGCGCTGCTGCCGGACCGCGGCGGACAGGCCGCCGCGCCCGAGCCGCTCTCTCCGGTCTCGCTGCTGCTGCGCTTCGCGGCCGGCTTCGCCTTCATCGTCGGCGGCGCATACCTGTTCGCCGAGATTGCCGAGGAGCTGCACACCGAGCAGACGCTCGGTCAGCTCGACGAGGCCTTCATCGTCGCGATGATCGAACAGGTGCCCGACCTCGCGCTGCATCTGTTCTACCTGATCACCTTCGTCGGCAACCGGGAAACGCTGATCACGCTCGGCCTCGCCGTGACGGTGGGCTTGCTCGTCCTGCGCCGCCGCGGACTCGCGCTCGGCTGGGCGCTGGCGATGCTGGGCAACGCCGCGCTCAATCCCACCTTGAAGCAGATCTTCGAACGCGCCCGCCCGGTGCATCCGACCCAGTGGCTCACCGAGGAGGGATTCAGCTTCCCCAGCGGCCACAGCTCCGGCTCGGTGATCGCGATGGGGATGCTGGCTTACCTCGCCGTGCGGTTGCTGCCCAGACGCTGGCATGTGACGGCCTGGATCGCGGCAGCGGCGCTGGCCTTCTCGGTCGGCGCGAGCCGCATCTTCCTGCGCGTGCATTTCCCCAGCGACGTGCTGGCCGGCTTCGCTTCAGGCGCCGCCTGGCTCACCGTCTCGATCGTGAGCATCGAACTCGCGCGCTGGGCAAGGCGAAGACGCGCCGGGCGTCAGGCCAGCGGCGTCGAGTTCACGCGCTGAAAGACGCCGGCCGTCTCGTCGACGTCCCAGCGTTCGACGACGGCCGTGCGCGCCGGGCCCGTCCGGATCACGTTGACCGAATTCGGGATCCCGCCGCGCACGCGGACGCTCAGCGCCGTGCCGGCCTGCACCGCCCAGACCGGGTGCGGCAGGTCCGTCCTTCGTTCGTGCAACGGCAACACGTAGGGCAGATGGATGTGGCCGCCGACGACGGCATCCGCGCCGGCCTCCGACCAGCGTCGCACCGCCTTCGCGTGGCCGCGCAACAGGTTGGAGACGTCCACGGTCTTGATCACCGCCACCGGCTGATGCACGGCCACGAGCCGCACCTGCCCGGGCTTCGCTCGCGCGATCCGCTGCGCGGTGCGCTCGACCTGCGGGTCGGACACCTCGCCGTTCTTGTGCCGGTAGCGGCGCGTCGTGTTGAGCGCGACGACCAGCAGGTCGTCGGTCTCGAACTCACCGTCCTCGGCGGGCCCGAACGCGCGCTCGTAGCGCTGGTAGGGATGCAGCAAACGCGTGGCCATCGCGTACAACGGGATGTCGTGGTTCCCCGGGATGACCAGCCGCGCCGGCACGCCGAGCTTCTCGACGAAGGCCTTCGCGCGCGAGAACTCGATGGGCCGCGCGCGCTGCGTGATGTCGCCGGTGATGAGGAGCAGGTCGGGCTTGAGCTCGCCGCACAGCCGCTCCAGCGCACCCACCGCCATCGGCCGCTCGGTGCCGAAATGCGGGTCGGACATCTGGAGCACGACCGTCATCGGCCGCTCTCCTGCGCCTGCCGGCGCTCTTCCGACAACCCATCGGGCCGGATCAGCATCAAGGGCTCCGGCGCGACCTCGAAGCGCACCGGCAGACGCATCCACAGCACCTCGCCGTCGGTGGCGACCTTCACGCGGCGTGCGCCGAATCTGCGGTTGCGCACGGTCAGGCGGGTGAAGGGGAAGTTGACGACCTGGTCCGCCTCCGCGAGCTTGCCCATCGCGCCGCGCGCGAGCACCTTCAGCAGCCCCCAGCGCCCGACCGGCTTGAGCATCACGCCGGCCAGCTCGCCGCGATCGATCGCCTGCGCTTCGGGCAGGCCGACCTGCTCCATCTGGAGCGCGTTGTTACCGACGAACACCGTCGGGGTCCGGACATTGCGCGGTTGCCCGTGCAACTCGATCGTCAAGCCGAGGCTGCGATGGCCGCGCAGGATGGTCGCCAGCACCGCGCCGACGGCGATCAGGCGGCTGCGGCCGAACTGCTTCTTCCAGACCTCGCGGTCCTCCAGCGACTGCGAGTAGAGCCCGAGGCTCGCATTGACGAGGAAGACCCGGTCGTTCAGCAGGCCCACCTGGACCGGCGAGGGGCTTTCATTGAGGAGCACACGCAGCGCGCCGTCGATGTCGGAAGGGATGCCGTGCGTCCGGGCGAAGTAGTTGAAGGTGCCGCGCGGCAGCACGCCGAAGGTGCAGCCGCTGCCGAGCACCTTCTGCGCCACGCAGTTGATGGTGCCGTCGCCGCCGGCGGCGACGACGACGCCGTCCACCTCGCGGGCCAGGCGGACGGCCTCGCGGGCGGTGTCGGCGAGCTGATTGGGGCTCTCGACGGGCAACAACTGGCACTCCCGCCCCGCGGCGCGGCAGGCGGCCTCGACGGCGGGGCCGACTTCATCCCGGTCCCCGCGGCCCGAGGCGCGGTTGAACACGACGAAGAGCGGAGGGAGGCGGGACGCGGTCGGCAGGGACATGGACGATGGGGCGCGCGACGAGGCGGAAAGCTGGAACGATAACCGTCCCGGCAAGCCGGACGCCCGACGCCCCTAGCCCGATGCCTTCCCGCGCCCTCCCCGCTCCCTGCCCGTCGCAGGCATGGCCCCGTCAGGCGCCGTAGCCCGGACGGGGCATGCCGCTCAGACGCCGCCGGGCAGCGGTGCGTCCGGATGCACCAGCTTGGTCTGACGCAGTTCGCGCCAGAAGTCCATGGGCACCTTCTCGTTCAGCGCCGCGCGATCTTCCGCGAGCCGGCTCGGCTGGCTGGCACCGGGAATCACGGCGGCAACCGCAGGATTTGCGAGCGAGAACTGCAAGCCCGCCGCCTTCATGCTGATCCCGTGACGGTCAGCGATCGCCTTGATGCGGGCGACCCTGTCGAGGATGGCCGGCGTGGCGGGCGCGTATTCGAAGTTCGGCCCGCCGACCAGCGCACCGGAGCTGTACGGACCGCCGACGACGATGCCCAGCCCCTGCTTCGTGACCTCCGGCATCACGCGCTGGAGCGCGCGGTCGTGGTCGAGCAGCGTGTAGCGCCCGGCGAGCAGGAAGCCGTCGGGCCGCGCGCTGTCGAGCGCCATCACCAGCTCGATCGGCTCGACGCGGTTCACGCCCAGTCCCCACGCCTTGATCACGCCTTCGTCGCGCAACCGGTCGAGTGCCTTGAAGGCGCCCTTGCGCGCGCCTTCGAACACGCCCAGCCACTCGTCGCCGTAGAAGTCCTGCGCGACGTCATGCACCCAGACGATCTCGATGCGATCGGTCTTCAGGCGCTTGAGGCTGTCCTCGATGGAGCGCAGCGTCGCGTCCTCGGAGTAGTCGTTGACGATCTTGTTGGGGCGGCCGTACTTGAAGACGTCGCCCTTCTCGCCGTTGTCGCGGGCGCTGACGTCCTCGACCTCGTCGAGGATCAGGCGGCCGACCTTGGTGCTGATGACGTATTCGTCCCGCGGGCGGCCGGCGAGCGCGTCGCCCATGCGGATCTCGGCCAGGCCGGCGCCGTAGAACGGGGCGTTGTCGAAGTAGCGGATGCCGTCGTTCCAGGCGGCGTCGACGGTGGCGCGGGCCTCGGCTTCCGGGATGTCGCGGAACATGTTGCCCAGCGGGGCGGTGCCGAATCCCAGCTTGCCGGGGAGGAGTTCTTTCAGAGCCATGGGAAGTCCTTTCAGGAAGAGCGTGTTCCCAATCTAGGGGCTGACCGGCGATTCATGAAATTGAATCGGTGAACTGCAGATATTTGCGGATCGCATGGGCCGCGTCTGCTGCTCATAAGGGCTAGCGGCCGCCGCGGAGGGCGACGTCTTCCAAGCCGATCACCAGGCGCCGTCCGAGCAACTGGACCGCCTCGGCGATACGCGGCAGCTTGGAGGCGTGATGGGGATCCAGCAACCGCCGGACTTCCTTTTCGTCGACGCCAAGCCGGCGCGCCAGTTGAACCTTAGACACGCTGGCGGACTGCATGGCGGCGTGCAAGGCAGCCTTGGCCACGGTCTCCGGCGGCGGCGACACGAGATGTTCACGACGACGGGCCCGCGTCGGTGCCGGAAAGGCGGCGCCCTCAGACATGTAGAGCGCAAACACCTCGTCCATGGCATCGCTGGCTTCACTTAGCGCGTGATCAACATCCTCGCCCTGTGTGATCAGTTCCGGCAGGTCCCGGCAAGTGACCACGAATCCGCCCTCGGATGCAGGCTCCAGATGCACGGCGTACTCGAATCGTTCCACGGCTTTCTCCTTCATAGGTCAGTGACGCGAATTCCGAGCTGAGTGCGCATGGCATGCAGCATCCCCGTCTTCAATTCGTCTTTCGGATTGCGGACAGTCGTCCTTGTCTTCCCCAGGAACAGCACTTGGTGGCTCCCCTTTCCTCGCTTGGCGTCCAACTGAACCGGTACGCCGCGCGTGCGTGCGAGCGCTCGCACTCGCCTGATGAATTCGTTGCCGGTCATGCAACGAACTCTCGGACAATTATGTCCGATTCATCAATGACTGCAACTCGTGGAGTTCAGCCGCTCTCACACAGAAATCAGGGTCAGAACTACAGATTCAGGAGGGTTGAACCTCTTAGGTTCAATCCTGGCCGCCCATAAGCGCCGTCACCAACGCGATCACCCCCGGCTGCTCCAGCGCCTGCGCCGTATGGCAGAGCATCAGCGTCCTGCGGGCCCACGGCTCGTCGAGACTGGCGATATGGACGCCCTCCGTCCGCTCGCGTTCCGCCGCGCTGCGCGACATCACTGCCACGCCGGCCCCGGCTTCGACGAGCCGGACGATCGCCTCGAAGCCGGACACGCGCACGCGGTGATGCGGCACGCGGCCGCTGCGTGCGGCCTGCGCGAGCAGATAGCGGCTCAGTCCGGCGTCGGCGCCGAGGCCGACGAACGGACGGTCCAGCAGTTCGATGAAACGCACGCTCTTTGGCGCCCGTCCCCGCCTGACGGCGGGCAGCAGCGCGACCAGCTCGTCCTCCACCCAGGGCCGCGCCGTCAGCCCCGTCGTGTCGACGTGGTTCGTGACGATCACGACGTCGGCGACGCCTTCGCGCAAGGCCTGCAGCGCGGCGTCGCTGGGCGCCTCCTGCAGTTCGACGTCGATGTCCGGATGCTCCGCGAGGAAGCGGCCGAGCCGCGGCGGCAGCGCCTCGACCAGCGCGGCCGTGTTGCCGAGCAGGCGCACCGTGCCGCGCAGCCCGCGGCCGAAGGCCGACATCTCGATGTGCAGCGAATCCAACTCGGACAGCACCCGCCTGGCCTGGCGCGACAGCGCGCGACCCGCGTCGGTCGCCACCACCCCGGACTTGGAGCGATCCAGCAGCCGCACGCCGACCCGGTGCTCCAGGCCTTTCAAGCGCGCACTCGCGGCGGCGAGCGACAGGCTCATCGCCGCCGCGCCGGCGGTGATCGAGCCGTGCACGACGACCGCCTCGAACAGCTGCAGGTCGAAGGGATCGACGCGGTAGTCGATCGGGCGGGCGGTGGTGCGCGTTGCGGTCATCGAGGCGTTCCAGGTCCTGCGGTCTTCGAGGTCATCCTCTTGCAAACACGAAGGATATCCGCCGCACATCGAGATCGACAGCGTCGCGCCTCCACTCGAAGATCCGCCGCATGGCTTCCACCTCCTTCGCGGCGCTCGCACCCTGGCTCGGCATCGGACTCGTCTTCGTCCTGGCCGGCGGCGTCAAGGGCGTCACCGGCATGGGCCTGCCGACCGTCGCCATGAGCCTGCTCGGCCTGTGGATGGCGCCCGCGCAGGCCGCGGCGCTGCTGGTGATGCCGTCGCTGGTCACCAACATCGCGCAGTGCCAGGGACCGGCCTGGCGACGCATCGTCACGACGCTCTGGCCCGTGTGGCTCGGGATGATCGTCAGCACCGTCTGGGGACCCGACCTGAGTTCGATCGCGCCTATCGACGCGCGGCTCGCGCTGGGCGTCATCCTCGTCGCTTACGGCCTGTGGGGGCTGTGGAAACCGGTCGTGCCGCAGGTGTCGCCGCACGCGTGGTGGATCGGCCTGGCCGCCGGACTGGCGACCGGCTTCGTCACCGCGTCGACCGCCGTCTTCGCGCTGCCGCTGGTGCCCTACCTCCAGGCGCTGCGGCTGGACAAGGACACGATGATCCAGGCACTCGGCTTGTCCTTCACCGTCGCGACGCTGTCGCTGGCCGCTCGGCTGCATTCGTTCGAGAGCGGGTCGGTGCTGACAGTGTCCTCGCTGGTGGCGCTCGCCGCCGCGTTCGCCGGACTGGGCGTCGGCGCCGCCGTGCGGGCGAGGATCAGCCCGACGACTTTCCAGCGCGCGCTGTTCGTCGTGTTCATCGCGCTCGGCATTGCGAACCTGTGGCGTGGCCTATGAACGCGCGGGATGAACGCTGCGAGCTGGCGGCGCTACTGGAGCGCGCCTACCGGCTCGCCCTGTGGCTGCACGACGCGGAACGCGTCGATCGCATGGACACGCCGGGCGAACCCGACGCCTCGCAGGCGAGCTTCGCGGTGCACGTCGCCTCGTCGGAGCTGGTGGACGTGCTCGACGAAGCCCGTGCGCGGCTGGTCGCCGGCGCGGGTCATGCGATCGGAACCGCGACCGATCCCTCGATCGATCCGGCGATCAACCCAGCCGGAATGCCGACGCCAGCTCGTTCATCCGCTCCGCCTGATCGTTGAGCGAGGCGGCCGACGCGGCGGCTTCCTCGACCAGCGCGGCGTTCTGCTGGACCATGCGTTCGACATCGGTGAAGGTGCCGCGCAGCTGCTGGAGGCTGATCGCCTCCTCGGCCACCTCATGCGCGATGCGCTCGATCTCGGCGCTGACCCGGCCGATGCCGCGCTCGATGCCGGCGATGGCCGTGCCCGCGGCCTGCACTTCGGCCTGACCGCGTTCGACGCGCGTGACCGACTCGCCGATCAGCACCTTGACCTCGCCGGCCGCGCCCGCGCTGCGCTTGGCCAGGTTGCGCACCTCGGCCGCGACCACGGCGAAGCCGCGGCCCTGCTCGCCGGCGCGCGCCGCTTCGACGGCAGCGTTCAGCGCCAGGATGTTGGTCTGGAACGCGATCGTGTCGATCACCGAGACGATCTCCGACATGCGCTTGGAGCTCGCGCCGATCGAGCTCATCGTCTCGACGAAGCCCTGCACCATGCGGCCGCCGGCGGCCGCACTGGCGCTGGCCTCGTCGGCCAGCCCGCGCGTGCGCACGGAAGCCTGCGCCGTGCCGTCCAGCGTCTCCGACAGCCGCTGCACGTTGCTCGACGCCTCCTGCACGCGCGCAGCGGCGTGCTCGCTGCGCACGCTGAGGTCCTGGTTGCCGGAGGCGATCTCGTCGGCGGCACCGTGGATCTCACCCGATGCGACTTGCATCTGCGTCACCAGACCACGCAGCCGATCGCGCATCGAGCGGATCGCATCGAGCATCCGACCGAGGTCGTCGTTGGTATGCCACGACGACTCCGCGGTCAGATCGCCTTGCGCGATGCGCTCGGTCAGCGTCTCGGCCTCGCGGATCGGACGCCAGACGCCGAGCAGCGTGCGCCACAGCACCAGACCCATGGCGATCAGCCCGCCGATCACGACGACGGTCGTCAGAAGGAAGCGGTGCGCGACGGCGGACTCGCTGTCGTCGAGCCGCTGCGCGAGCGTGTCCATCACGCGCGCCGAGAGCTCCGACTGCAGCACCGCGCCCTTCTTCAGCGTGGCGACGAGTTGATCGAGCGGGTAGTTCACATCCTTCGCCGACGCGTCGAGCGCTTCTAGCACGACCTGGCGCTGCTGGGCGACGCGCTGCAGCGTCTCGGCGTAGTCGGCGGCGTGCGCTTCATCGGCGACGGCGGCCTGGCGCAGCGCGGCATTGAGCTGGCGCAGGTCCGCGCGGTAACGCCCGGCGGCATTGCCGACCGCAGCGACGTCGTCCACCGCGGCGGCGGCGCCGATCGCGCCGAGCTCCGCCAGCGTGTCGGTCAATTGGGGCGCGACTTGCAGACCGGCGACGACGTTGAAGTAGGTGGCGCCGTCTTGCTGCATCAGCAGCCCGGAGCGCGCATTCAGTTGCGCCACCGCATCGAAGATCGCATCGAACACGACGCGGTACTGGGGCGTCTGGACCTGGAGCATCTGGCTCACGCCTTTCGCGTGGAGCGCCTTGAACTGCTCGCGGACTTTCGTCGCTTCTTCAGTCAGCGCATCGCTGTGGCGCACGTTGTCGAGTTCGGCGAGTACTGCTTCGAAGTCCTTCTCGATCTTCGCAGCGGCGGCGTCGCGGGCGGCGGCTTGTTCCGGATGACTGGACGCCGTGGCTGAGGCGAGCCGGTGTTCGGACAGATCGGCGATCACGCGCTGCCAGGCCTGGTTGGCGGGGAGCGCGGCGCGTTGCGCCTTGACGGTGCGCAGCGCTTCCAGGAGGTTGAAGCCCAGCTGCGCGGTGGGCAGCAGGCAGACGGCGCCGCACAGGAGCGCGACGACGGCGAGACGGTGTTTGAGAGACATGCGGCGGGACCTTGGGAGGCCGGTGCTGGGGAGGCGCCGCGAGTCTTGCAACGCTTCGTTACAGCGACAGGACAACCCGGAGATTCGCCTGTGAGGTGGCCGGGAAGCGGGGGTTTTTAACGGTCGGGCGGTGGGGTCGGGCGCAGGCCGCCCGAAGTGCCTCGGCACGGATCAGGCGTAGCGATCGCGACCGTCCGGGAGCACAAACACCAACGAGCCTTCGTCACAGGCGCCGATGCGCTGGAAATTTTCTCTCGCCTCGCGCAGCGTCATGTGATTGGACCCGCTCCTTTGGTCCAACGGGGAGTTGCCTTCGTCTTCCCAGAAGCAGACGCGGCAGATCTCATAGTGGCCGCGTTGACCCAGGGAGCGATACCCGCAACACGGGCACGCGACCATTGGTTCGACCGGCCCGTCAACCGCCGCGTCGATGCCGAGAGCGGCGAGACGTCGGCTGAGATAGTCGTTGCGCACGCCGACATGACAATACCGAAGGGCGATCAGCAACAGCGGATCGAAGAGTCGAAGGCTCGGATCTGCAGGGGCGTCGGTGTCGAGCAGCGCCTGCTTCAGCTCGACGGGCAACCCGGCGAACTCCTCATCTTCCTCATCGATGGACCACCAGTTGAGCAGGTGAGACTCGCGGGCTGACGCGGTCAGCTCGGCAAGCTCATGCCGAGCCAGTAGATCGATCGCTTCGGAGCGGGTCATTCGGATTCCAAGGCGACGAGTTGCTGAAGATAGAGGCGCACCAGCGCCAGCGGAGACTTGTCTTCGATCCCGTTGTACCAGTCGTAATGGACCTCGACGCCCCCGGCATAGAACAGGTTGGCTTCGTCATTGTGCGGCTCCAACCAAGTGGGGACGGCGCTGCCATCGAAAAACGCCATGACCTCGGTGTCTGTCAGTTCCATTGCCACGTCCGCCACATCACCGACCTCGTCCATGTCGAGCAACGGAACGGATCGCAGGAATCCGATCATCGATCGACGCAGATCGTCGGTCGACGCGCTCGAAGCGTCGCGGTCGATGAAGTCGCAAAGGCGCTGGGCCGCCGTCCGCCGATCGGGTAGTCCGCCGCGCACGGCGCGCTCAAGGTCGACGCCGTCGCGCTCGCCAGCGTGGTCGCGCCACATCAACACCGGCGGAAGCAGTGCGTATCGGAGTACAGCGAGACGCAGGAGACCGACTGACGACACGTGTTGAACGGGGAGTTTCTCCAGCCCACGTCGCAGATGTTCAAGATCGGCTGAGCGCATGCCTTGCTCCGTGCATGCCCTCATGAGATCACGAGAGAACCGGAGCACTTCAGCGCGAAGCACTGCCACCTCGACGATGGCTGAACAGGCAACGTCCGCACCGCGCCGGTCCTCAATGCAGTCCAGCGTCACCGTGGTTGCGTTCTGCCGCTTCATGACGATCCAGTAGGGACCGTCCATGAATTGCAGCCTGGCGCTGGGTTGGCCGCCCTCGATCTCCTCGATCGCCGTCAGCCACCAGGCTGCAATCACGACCACGAAGTCGTTCCACTCCGCAACGGGGAACTGCGACCCAGGGTCAAAGTCGAAATGGACGACGCCGGTGATGGCGCCGCTTCCGCTCTGATGAAGGGTGGTGGAGTCGAAACGGACCTTCATGCCAACCAATCGAAATAAGACTGTGCGGCCTCCCAGAAATCGGGACGGAACACAGTTTCCTTGTCCAGCTTCAGCGCGACCCCGATGGCTCGCATCTCAACTCGGTCTTCGGCCTCCGGGGAGATTCGCTCTTCCATCAACGTGAGCACGAAGGACTCAAAGGCCATCTCGAGTTCGCCGACGTCGATGTAATGGTCCACGTGCGTGCGACCGTCGGCCGACAGTTTGTCGGCATAGCTTCGAAAGAGGAGCGCCACGCGCGCTGCGATATCTTCGTCGTCTTCCATGCGTTCACGTCTGGGGGAACCAGAGGCCTCGGATCAGGCACGACCCCATGTTCGGCAGCACATGAAGCGGATTCAATGTGGAGACGTCGACGTCCTCCGCGATCGATGCGATCTCCAGGGCACCATGCTCCTTGAACACGGTCGCTTCCAACAGCTTCAGCGCATCGTGATGGTCAAACGCCGAAATGCCGCACCCGATCCCCAAGGGGCTGAAGGCGGGGGGATTCCTGAAAACGACCCAAAATCTCTGGAGTTTCATGATTCGATCGGATCGACGGAACCGTCCTCGCTGAACGCGCTTGGATCAAACGCCTTTGGCCACGGCTCGATGTGGGCCACGAACTCCAGCTCAATCACATCTGGATAGACCAACGACGCCATCAGAGATCCGCCGTGCTCCAGATCGCGATGCGAGAAGTTCCAGTCCCGTTGCAAGGCGCCAATGGCCGATGGCAGTGGATCCGGAAAACGAATGGTGGCGAATGCTCCGCAGGTCGTCGAGCTTCGTTCGATGACAGTCGCTCGATGCGCCGTCGAGGCGATGGCCGCATCCAAGGCATCGGTGCCCGCGAAAAGCCTGCCGAGCGCGAACGTTTCTTCGTCCGTGAGCTGCATCAGATACCCTTCCCCTGAATTCTTTTATCCCGGGTCATGCTCAAGCGAGCACTGCCCGCTCTGGGAACCGGGAGATCAGCGCATCCAGACTCGTCAGGATCTCCTGCCTGCGCCGCTCATTCCAATCCAGCTCCAGCAGACATTCCGTGTCGATGCCGTGCCGATAGGAACCTTCGTTGGGATGCAATGCGTAGTCCAGGACGACGACCAACTTCCCGCCCTCCCGGTCGAATCGGAAAGCGAGTTCGTTCTCGATGAAGGAGATCGTCGCTCCGACTCCCGTCGTCAGCGCCGAGAACCAGTGTCGAAGCCTGACCAGTTCCCAGGTCAGCAGACACGCCGATGACGCGGTCCACGACGACGAATCGGTCTGAGCTCGAATTCGGACTTGAAGCCAGTTGGCATCGTATTTGTCGCTGGCCCGAGAAAACTCGTAGGTCAGGACATCCAAAGAAAACGAATTTCCTGTCGTCATGAATTCCGGCCCTGCCCTTACATGGAGAACACAATGGCGCGCCGAAACTCCTTCGCGCGATCCACAGTCTTCTGCGGTGGTGCGTTGCCCTTGACTCGTAAGAGATCTCGCCCCAGCGAGACGCTCACGTTCCTGGCAAACGTCGCAAGAAGAATTTCTCCACGCATCGAGTGCTCACCGTGTCCCGGAGCCGGCACCACATGACGGAAGAGCTCCGATGCCGAATATCGATCGTGCTGAAGCCAGTCGAAGTCGCTGCCGACGAGCCACCATTCTCCGTCTCGAACCATTGAACAGGTGCCTCCGCCCAACTCGATGACGTCAGCCATCAAGTAGGCAAGGAGGCCAATGGGCTCGACTTTGCCAGTCGGAAAAAACTTCTGCGGATGGGAACCTACCCAATCCACCGGATCAACGCTGACGATGTCCATAGGTCCTCCTCTGACCGGAACCACCTCGATTTGGCAGCCCCCTCACCGTCCTGATGATCCGGAACCGGGAAAGACCACCACGATGGTCGTCGCCTCAGCTTCCCCGCCTTCGACACGCGCATCCACGTCGAGGTGGTCGACCTCCGCAACACCGTCACGCACGGTGCGAAGCGTGAAGTGCACCCATCGTTCAAGCTCCGTGCCATCCAGCGACAAAACGATCTTGTTCTTGATGGACTGGACCGATGTGGAGCGGGCGCCAGCGGTCAAACGAAGCACACGGTCGCTGTCTGATTCGACCAGATCCAGGCTCTCGACCAACCCCTTGTCCAGGAGACAAAGACCGATGCAGAACTGATGGAGCGATCCGGCCAGCAGGCGCACCTTCAGTCCCGCCGGCATGAAGGTGCCGTCCTCGCCGCCAGTCAGCGAGCAAGTCCCTGCAAGTCTCCAATTCATCGTCCAGTTCCCTTCGGTCGACGCAAACATAGGCTCCCAAGCGCCGTCTGGAGAGATTATTGTTTCAAGTCCCGGGGGCGGCTGCGTCGCGATCCGGTCGTCCGCCAAACGCGCGACTATCGCCCGTCCATCCGTTTTCCCCCACCCGGCAACCGTCCCTTACACTCGCCGCGCAACGACAACGCTATCCCCTTCATGAAGAGCACCAAGTCCGCCCGCACGCCGCCCTCGAAGGTGACGCTGGGCATGGTCGCCGAAGTCAGCGGGGTCTCGCCGAGCACCGTCTCGCGCATCCTCAACGGCACCGCCGTCGTCAGCCAGGAGAAGAAGGACGCCGTCGACCGCGCGATCGCGGACCTCGGCTTCGTCCCGAATCCGATCGCCCGCGTGCTGGCCGGCGGACGCTCGCTGAGCGTCGGCGTGGTGACCCAGGCCATCGACAGCCCGTATTACGGCGTCGCCCTGCGCGGCATCGAGGAAGTCCTCGACGCCGCCGGGTATGTGCCGCTGTTCGCCAGCGGCCATTGGAACGCCAAGGAAGAACAGCGCTGCATCGACACGCTGCGCGCGCGCCGCGTTGACGGGATCATCGTGCTCACCGGCCGGCTCAGCGACGAGTCGCTGCGCAAGCTGGCGAAGGAACTGCCCGTCGTCGTCACCGGCCGGACGCTGAAGGCGCCCAGCCTGTATGCGCTGAACTTCAACGACTTCGAAGGCGCGCGGCTCGCGACGCATCACCTGCTCACGCAGGGTCACCGCAAGATCGCGTTCATCACCGGCGATCCGGTCCACCCCGATGCGCAGGAGCGTTTGAGGGGATACCGCGCGGCGTTGGAAGCGGCGGGGGTGAAATACAAGCCGGCGCTGGTGCTGCCCGGTCTGTTCCAGGAAGACAGCGGCGTGATGGCCGTCGAACGGCTGATCGACAGCCGCGAGCCGTTCACCGCGATCTTCGCGGCGAACGACCAGATGGCGTTCGGTGCGTCGTTGGCGCTGTATCGGCGCGGGCTGCGTGTGCCGGAGGACGTCTCCATCGTCGGCTTCGACGATCTGGCCGGCGCGGCGCATTGCATTCCGCCGCTGACGACCATCCACCAGGCGGGCCTCGAACTCGGTCGCTGCGCCGCGCAGGCGCTGCTGGATCTGCTGGGCAACAAGAATCCCACCGCGCAGCTTCCCGAGCCGCGGCTGATCATCCGGTCGTCGACGCGCTCGCTCTGATCGGGCCTCGGTACTGCCACCGCCGCTGGCCCTCACCCCTGCCCTCTCCCGCAAGCGGGAGAGGGAGTAAGAAGAGCGCCGGCCACCCTCCCTAGCGATAACCCTGGTACGGTCACACTCTCTCGTTCGTTATCATGAAAGCGCTTTCATAAACAGAACGACGACGGAGACAGACAGCATGCGGCAGTGGGCACGATGCCTATGGGCGATGGCATTGACCTTGGGCGTCGCCCAGGCAGGGTCAGGCGTTGCCGCTCAAACCTCCGCTTCCGCATCGACGCCCTCGACCACGTCAGCCGCTCCCTCGACGGCGCCCCCGACCGTCACCACCACGCTGACTGTCGCCGCCTTCCCCGCCATCGACGAGATCGTCCGCAGTGCCCTTCCCGCCTGGAAGGAGCTCCATCCCGACGTCGACGTGAAGATCGTGAGCCGCGAGCTCAACGACCACCACACCGCGATGACGACGGCGCTCTCCACCGCCAAGGGCCTGCCCGACGTGATGGCGCTGGAGATCGGCTATCTCGGCCGCTTCGCGCAGGGCACCGGCCTCGAAGACCTGTCCGGTCCGCCCTACAACCTGAGCGCCGACAAGTCGCGCTTCGTCGGTTACGCCTTCGACCAGGCCACCACGCCCAAGGGCGCCGTGCTCGCAGTCCCCACGGACATCGGCCCCGGCGCCCTGCTCTACCGCACCGACCTGCTCGCCAAGGCCGGACTCAAGGAGTCCGACCTGACCGGCAGCTGGGAGGGCTACGTCGCCGCCGGCGTGAAGATCAAGGCCGCCACCGGCGCCTACCTGATGGCCCACGCCCGCGACATGAAGGACATCCTCATCCGCACCGGCCTCGAGCCGGGCGAGGGCCTGTTCTTCGACAAGGATTCCCGCCCGCTGGTGAACACGCCGCGCTTCGTCCGCGCCTTCGAGCTCGCCCGCGCCGTGCGCCGCCAGCAGCTCGACGCCAAGGTCATCGCCTGGTCCTCCGACTGGTCCGAGGGCTTCAAGCGCGGCGGCATCGCCACGCAGATGTCGGGCGCCTGGCTGGCCGGCCACCTGAACACCTGGCTCGCCCCCAGCACCCGCGGCAAGTGGCGCTCGGCGCAGCTCCCCGAGGGCGCCTTCGCCGCCTACGGCGGCACCTTCTTCGCCATCGCCCGCCACGCCGACGCGTCCCGCAAGCCCATGGCCTACGAGTTCATCCGCTTCATGACGATGAACCGCACGCAGCAGCTCGCCGCCTTCAAGGCGCAGGACGCCTTCCCCGCCCTGATCGCCGCCCAGACCGATGCCTTCTACGATCTGCCGCTGCCCTTCCTCGGCGGCCAGCAGGCCCGCCGCGACTGGCGCGAGGCCGCCGACCACATCCGCGCCTACCCCGTGCACAAGCAGGACAACTTCGCCAAGGAAGTGATCGACACCGAACTCGACAAGGTGCTCGACCGCGGCAAGGACATCCCCACCGCCCTGGCCGACGCGCAGCGTCTGCTGCAGCTGCGCGCGCACCGCTGACCCGGGACCCATCGCCATGAGCTTCCGCCTTCCCCAAGCCCTGCGCCTGTCGCCGCGCTACGCCCCCTACGCACTGCTGGCGCCGTTCCTGCTGCTGTTCGTGGTCTTCGGGCTGTTCCCGCTGCTGTTCTCGCTCTACCTGGCCTTCCACAGCTGGGAACCGACCAGCGGCCTGGGCGCCATGCACTGGGTCGGCCTGGACAACTTCGCCTTCGCGCTCCAGGACGAATGGTTCTGGAAGTCGCTGCGCAACACCGGCTGGCTCGCGATCGCCTCGGGCGTGCCGCAGCACCTGGTCGCCATCCCGCTCGCCACCTTCCTGCACATCGCCTTCAAGCGCTGGCGCAATCCGATGGTCGGCGCCTACTTCCTGCCCTACATCACGTCCTCTGTCGCAATCGCGATCCTGTTCAGCTCGCTGTTCTCGACCGACTACGGCCTGATCAACCTCGCCATCGCCACCGTGCGCGAGATCCCGCTGATCGGCCACCTGATGCCGCAGGCCGCCGTCGACTGGCTCAACGACCCCGACGCGCTCAAGCCCGCCATCTCGATGATCGTGTTCTGGCGCTACGTCGGCTTCAACGTCGTGCTCTACCTGGCCGCGCTGCAGACCATCCCGCCCGACCTCTACGAGGCCGCGACCATGGACGGCGCCAGCCGCCTGCAGCAGTTCTTCCACATCACGCTGCCCAGCCTGCGGCCCATGATCTTCTTCGGCGTGACGCTGAGCGTCATCGGCGGGCTGCAGCTGTTCGAGGAACCCTTCATCCTCACCGGCGGCAAGGGCGGCTCCGACCAGGCCGGCATGAGCGCCGCCGTCTACCTCTACCGCAACGCGTTCGACTTCAACGACTTCGGCGCCGCCAGCGCGATGTCGTGGCTGCTGTTCTTCATCGTGGCCGGGCTGACCTGGCTCACCAACCGCGCCTTCCGGCGCAAGGACGACTGAGGCCCCCATGAACGTCACTCGGACACGACGGACCCCGCGGAGCCTCCGGACCCTGCCATGAGCACCACGATGCACGCCCCCCTCGACGCCGCCGCGCCGCACGCCGCGCAGCCGCCGCGCATGACGACCTGGTCGGCCTACCTGCTGGTCGGCGCCGGCGCGCTGATCATGCTGGCGCCGTTCTATTTCATGTTCGTCTTCGCGACGCACTCGCGCACCGAGATCTTCAGCCTGCCGCCGCCGATGTGGTTCGGCGACGACTTCCTGGCCAACGTCGACATCCTCACCAAGCGCCTGCCCTTCTGGCGCAACCTCGGCCTGAGCCTGTACGTCGGCATCTGCAACACCGGCCTGACGCTGCTGTTCTGCTCGATGGGCGGCTACGCCTTCGCGATGTACGAGTTCCGCTTCAAGAAGGCGCTGTTCGGCCTGGTCATGGGCACCATGCTGCTGCCCAGCTTCATGAACATGATCCCGAGCTTCATGATCATGGACCTGCTCGGCTGGATCGATCAGCCGCGCGCGCTCTACATCCCCGGCGCGGCCAGCGCCTTCGGCATCTTCCTGATGCGCCAGTTCATCGGCTCGGCCGTGCCGCGTGAGCTGGTCGAGGCCGCCCGCATGGACGGCTGCGGCGAGCTGGGCATCTACGCCCGCATCGTGCTGCCGCTGCTCAAGCCGGCGCTGGGCACGCTGGGGCTGATCACCTTCATCTCCTCCTGGAACAACTTCATCGGGCCGCTGGTCGTCATGCGCTCGCCCGACATGTACACGCTGCCGCTGGCGCTGCGATCGCTGCAGAGCCCGGTGGACACCGAATGGGGCGCGCTGATGGCCGGATCCGCCATCGCCACGCTGCCGTTGATCGTGCTCTTCGTCCTGTGCTCGCGGCAGCTCATCTCGGGCCTGACCGTCGGCGCGGTGAAGTGACACCCGACGCCCGCGCCCTCTCCTCCCACACCTAGAACAACACCCTCGATGTCATCTTCCACGCCTGTCTCCTCCGCCGCTTCGTCAGCGCTGCCCACGGCCGCCGCCAAGGACTTCCCCGCCGACTTCGTCTGGGGCGTCGCCACCAGCGCCTTCCAGATCGAAGGCGCGCACGACGCCGACGGCAAGGGCCCGTCGATCTGGGACACCTTCTGCCGCCAGCCCGGCGTGATCGCGGACGCCAGCAACGGCGACGTCGCCTGCGAGCACTACCAGCGCTGGGAAGAGGACCTGGACCTGATCAAGAGCCTGGGCGTCGACGCGTACCGCTTCTCGGTGTCCTGGCCGCGCGTGCAGCCGACCGGGCAAGGCGACTGGAACGAGGCCGGCCTCGCGTTCTACGAGAAGCTCGTGGACGGCATGCTCGCGCGCGGTCTCAAGCCCTACCTGACGCTGAACCACTGGGACCTGCCGCAGGCGCTGCAGGACATCGGCGGCTGGGGCAACCGCGTCACCACCGAACGCTTCGTCGAGTACGCCGTCGGCATCGCCAAGCGCCTGGGCGGCAAGGTCGCCTCCATCGCCACGCACAACGAGCCCTGGGTGGTTGCGCAGCTCGGCCACGAATCCGGCGTCTTCGCGCCCGGCATCAAGGACCGCCGCATCGCCGCGCAGGTCTCGCACCACCTGCTGCTGAGCCACGGCCTGGCGATCACCGCGATGCGCGCGCTCAAGCTGAAGGCCTCGCTCGGCATCGTGCTGAACATGGCGCCGATGTACCCGGCGACGGACTCCGACGCCGACCGCACCGCCGCGCGGCTCGAAGACGGCAAGCTGCGCCGCTGGTACATGGACCCGCTCTTCGAGGGCCGTTATCCGCAGGACGTGCTGGACTACCTCGGCCACGACGCGCCCTACGTCGAAGCCGGCGACATGGCCAAGATCCAGGTGCCCATCGACTTCGTCGGCATCAACTACTACTCGCGCGGCATGATCAGCGCCAACGGTCCGGTCGACAACAAGACCAGCGGGCTGGAACTGACCGACATGGGCTGGGAGGTCTACCCGCAGGGCCTGACCGACCTGCTGGTGTCGATCAAGCGCGACTACCCGGGTGCGAAGCGCCTGTACGTGACCGAGAACGGCGGCGCCTTCCCGGATCCGGTCGGCGCCGACGGCCGCGTGCACGACGCCGACCGCACCCGCTACCTCGACACGCACATCGCCGCCGTCGGGGACGCGCTCGCGCAGGGCGTGCCCATGGGCGGCTACATGGTGTGGAGCCTGCTGGACAACTTCGAATGGGCTTCGGGCTACGCCAAGCGCTTCGGCATCGTGCACGTCGACTACGCGACGCAGCGGCGCACGCCCAAGGACAGCGCGCTGGCCTACAAGGATTTCGTCGTGCAACAAGTGTCACAACGGCGCACCGCGCGCCAGGGCTGATCGGGAGACCGTCATGGGACAAGTCACGCTGCGCGGCATCCGCAAGCGCTACGGCGATCACGAGGTGATCCAGGGCATCGACCTCGACGTCCGGGACGGCGAGTTCATGGTCTTCGTCGGCCCCTCGGGCTGCGGCAAGAGCACGACGCTGCGCATGATCGCGGGCCTGGAGGAGATCTCCGGCGGCGACCTGCTGATCGACGGCAACCGCGCCAACGACCTGCGCCCCGCCGACCGCGGCGCGGCGATGGTGTTCCAGAGCTACGCGCTCTACCCGCACATGACGGTGGCGGAGAACATGGGCTTCGCGCTGAAGATGGCCGGCGTCGGCCGCTCCGAGCGCGACGAGCAGGTGCGCCGCACCGCCGAGATCCTGCGCATCACCGACCTGCTGCAGCGCACGCCCAAGCAGCTGTCCGGCGGCCAGCGCCAGCGCGTGGCCATCGGCCGCGCGATCGTGCGCAAGCCCAAGGTCTTCCTGTTCGACGAGCCGTTGTCCAACCTGGACGCCGCCCTGCGCGTGGACATGCGCATCGAGCTGACGCGGCTGCATCAGCAGCTCGGCACGACCATGATCTACGTCACCCACGACCAGGTCGAGGCGATGACCATGGGCGACCGCATCGCCGTGTTCAACAAGGGCCGCATCGAGCAGCTCGGCGCGCCGATGGACCTCTACCGCCGTCCGGCCAACGAGTTCGTCGCCAGCTTCCTGGGCGCGCCCAAGATCAACTTCATCGAGCGCCCGACGTCCAACGCGCCCGGCGCGGCGCGGCGGCTGTGGGACGCGCTCGGCGGCGCCGCGCGACCCGCGGCGAACCGGCTCGGCCTGCGGCCCGAGCACCTGCTTCTGGGGACAAGCGGCGACGAGAGCGCCGTGCCCGCCACGGTCGTGCTCGCCGAGCACCTGGGCGACACCTCGATCCTGCACCTGCGCGTCGACGGCATCGCCGACCTGCTCACCGCCAAGCTCCCCGCGGGCGCGGCGTCGCTGCATGACGGCGACACCGTCCGCCTGATCGCCGCCGCCGACCACGCACTGGCTTTCGACGCCGAGACGCGCGCGCTCGAACCGCGCGCCGCCGTCCCTGTCGCGGCCTGAGCCGCGCCCCCGTTCCGCAGTACCCCCCGCGCCCGTGTGTGGCGCGGAACCCCTCGCTAGGGAAAGTCAGTAGAGGGCCCTTGGCTGAAGCGGATAAATTCTGAAAGCGCTTTCAAAGTTACCGCCGAATACACGGATCCAGCTTGCCCTGCAGACAATCGGGCCCGCCATCGCATGGGGGTCATGGTCAAGACTGAGAGATAACAAGGAGACAAGATGAAGCACGTCCACCCCACCCGACAGCGGCAGGTCCGCGGCCTGCAACGTCAGCCCGTCGCGGCTGCCTGCGCCCTGTTGTTCTTCGCCGCTGCCGCTCACGCGCAGCAGGCCCCCGCGGCGCCTGAAGCGGCCGCCTCCGAAGCCCAGCGCAAGGCCGACGCGCAGATCGACACCGTCGTCGTCACCGGCATCCGCCAGTCGCTGGACACCTCGCTGAACCTCAAGCGCCAGCAACGCGGCGTGGTGGACGGCATCGTCGCCGAGGACATCGGCAAGTTCCCCGACACCAACCTGGCCGAGTCGATGCAGCGCATCTCGGGCGTGTCGATCGACCGCTCGCTGGGCGAGGGCTCCAAGGTCACCGTGCGCGGCGTCGGCCCCGACTTCAACCTGGTGCTGCTCAACGGCCGCCAGATGCCGTCGTCGTCGATCCTGGACACGGCGCCGTCGAACTCCCGCGCCTTCGACTTCGCCAACCTGGCGTCGGAATCGATCGGTGCGCTGGAGGTCTACAAGACCAGCCGCGCCAGCACGCCCACCGGCGGCATCGGCGCCACCATCAACATCAAGACCGCGCGCCCGCTGGACTCGAAGAAGACCGTGGCCAGCATCGGCGTCAAGGCGGTGCACGACGGCGGCAATTCGCGCCTGCCCGACAACCTCAAGGGCGACAGCGTGACGCCGGAAGTCTCCGGCATCTACAGCACGACCTTCGCCGACGGCATGTTCGGCATCGCCCTGTCGGGCAGCTTCCAGCGCCGCGACGCGGGCTACAACAACGCCGGCGTTCCCGGCGGCTGGCTGCCCTTCAAGGGCGACGAAGGTGGCTGGGGTTCGATCCCGCAGACCGGCCAGCCCGGCGGCCAGAACATCACGAACCGGCCCGGCGCGACCGACGTGTATTCGGTCCCGCAGAACATCAACTACAACATGAACGGCATCCGGCGCGACCGGACGAACGGTCAACTCACGCTGCAGTACGCGCCGACCAAGGACCTGACGGCGACGGTGGACTTCACCGGCTCGCAGAACAAGGTCCACACGCGCCGCAACGACTACTCGGCCTGGTTCAACTTCGGCGCCTCCAGCAGCTCGTGGACCAACGGCCCGGTCGCATCGCCCATCACCTACACCGAGACCATCGTGCCGGCCACGTCCGACCTGGCCATGGGCGGCGGCGACTTCGCGACGAAGAACACCAACAAGTCGGTCGGCCTGAACCTCGACTGGAAGGCCACCGACCGCCTGCGCTTCGAATTCGACGCGCACAAGTCCACGGCGACTTCCGGCGCGGACAGTCCCTGGGGATCGAACAACGTGATCGGCACCGCGAGCTTCAACCGCGGCACGACCACCGGCGACTTCTCGCAGGACATGCCGATCCTGATCATCGACGGCTCGCAGCCCGACGCGACGCGCCAGCTGGTGACGGGCTCGGCCTTCCGCAACGGCTACATGCGCTCCGAGGTGGACCAGCAGCAGGGCCGCGGCTCGTTCAAGCTGGACGACGCCTCCAAGGTGGACTTCGGCATCGGACAGACCAAGGTCAAGAACCGCTCCGCCTATTCCAACGTCCAGCTGGACACCTGGGGCGGCGCGACGAGCGCGGCGGACTACCCGGACAACATCTTCATCCCCGCCAACCTGCACGATTACTTCAGCCACATCGGCGGCGGCAACGATCCGCGACTGGCGGCCAACTTCTACACCTTCGACTTCGCGACGCTGCGCAACCTGGCCGCGGCGGCCGCGGACAAGGCGGATCCTTCCAAGGGCCTGTCGTCGAGCAAGTACCTGGCCAATCCGAACTGGGACGTGGACCGCCGCACGACGGAGAAGTCCACCAGCGCCTACGCCGAGTACACCCGCGAGTGGGAGCTGTGGGTGCCCATGAGCGCCACGCTGGGCATGCGCTACGAGAAGACCAAGGTGACCTCGACCGCGCTGGTCCCGATCATGACCGGCATCAGCTGGGGGTCCAACAACGAGCTGACGGTGCAGAAGGGCACGCCGGGCTTCACCACGCAGAGCGGCGACTACAAGTACTGGCTGCCCAGCATCGACTGGGATGCGGACATCACCGACAAGCTCAAGTTCCGCGCCAGCTACGGCACCTCGCTGGGCCGGCCGCTGTGGGACCAGATCCAGGGCGGACAGACGCTCAACGAGCTGGCGCGCCTGAACGGCGGCACCGGCTCCTCGGGCAACCCGGGCCTCAAGCCGCTGAAGGCCAAGAGCATCGACTTCTCGCTGGAGTACTACTACGCGAAGTCCAGCTACATCTCGGCCGGGTTCTTCCGCAAGAACATCTCGAACTACATCGGCACGACGCTGGTCAACGCCACGCCGTTCAACCTGCACACGCCGGTCGGCGGCAAGCTGTACACCGAGGCGTCAACGACCGGGGCCTGCGCCGGCGACATCACCTGCATCCGCAACTACATCCTGAACAAGTACAACGGGACCAACGGCGTGGTGCGGACCGGCTTCGACGACAACGGCAACGCGCAGGGCACGATCCAGGGCCAGCCCGACGATCCGGTCGCCAACTTCCAGATCACGGTGCCGGCCAACACGCACAACAACAGCCTGAGCGGCTACGAGTTGAACGTGCAGCACGCGTTCGGCCGGTCGGGCTTCGGCGTGCAGGCCAACTACACGCACGTGAAGTCGGGCCTGAAGTACGACCCGATGAGCTTCGACCAGCAGTACGCGCTGGTGGGCCTGAGCGACTCCGCCAACCTGGTGGGCTACTACGAGGATGCGCGCTTCAGCGTGCGCCTGGCCTTCAACTGGCGCGACAAGTTCCTGCAGGCGCTGAACGACGGCAACACGCTGGGTCGGTCCGCGCCGGTCTATGTCGAGCCGTACAAGCAGCTGGACCTGAGCGTGGGCTACAACTTCAGCGAGCGGCTCAGCTTCCAGGCCGAGGCGATCAACCTGACGGACGAGGTCTACCGCACCTACGGGCGGACCAAGTCCGAGACCTTGAACGTGACCTCGACCGGACGTCGCTACATGGTCGGCATGCGCTACAAGTTCTGATCGCCGCGGCGATGTGAGCTCCGGGCCGACTCCGACGGCCCTTCGCCCGGCGCGCGATGCCCTCACCGGCCCCGCGCGCCGGGCTGTTTTCAAGCCCAGGCTTTTCCCCTTTCCGGGCGGACCGCGTTCCGCCACCATCGCCCCATGACCTCAGTCCTCCTCAACAGCCGCGACCACGCCGCGATGCGCGTGGTCACCCGCCGAGGCACGGCCTACGGCGACGGCGCGATCCTGGCGCCGATCTTCCCCGCCGAGTTCCGCAACGCGCAGGCGCACTACCCGATCGTCTTCCGCGACGACGGCGCCGGTGGGCTGTATCCGGTGGCGCTCTTCGGCCTGGTCGAAGGCCGCAACCTGTTCCTCGCGCATGCGGGCTCCGAGACGGTCTGGGAGGCGCACTACCTGCCCTGGTCCCTCGAGCGGCAGCCCTTCATGATCGGCCGCTCGCCTTCGGCGGGTGCTCCGGGGGCTCCGGGGGCCGCCGGTGACGACTTGCAGCTCCACGTCGACCTCGCGCATCCGCGCGTGCGGCTGGCCGAGGACGACGATGCGGCGCTGTTCGACGAACACGGTCAGCCGACCGAGATGGTCGAACGGGCCGCCTCGCTGCTGCGCGCGATCCACGAAGGCATGCTGGCGCTGCCCGCCTTCATGGATGCGCTGCTGACGCACCGTCTGCTGGAGTCCTTCGTGCTGGACATCGAATCCGACCAGGGCGGCATCTCGCGCATCTCCGGCTTCCAGGCCATCCACGAGGAGCGTCTGGAAGCGCTGGACGCCGAGGCGCTGGGCGCGCTGCATCGCGCCGGCTTCCTTGAACCGGTCTACATGGCCGTCGCCTCGATGGCGCAGTTGCGCGGTCTCATCGAGCGGCATCGCCGCTCGGGCTCGTGAGGCCGCGCCGGTGACGACGACGAAGGCGATGACGTGAAATCGATCCGCGAGATCGTCGCGACGCCGGGCCGCCTGCCCGACGACCTGCTCGAACGGGCCGAGCCGGTCGTGCTGCGCGGCGTCGTCGCGCACTGGCCGATGGTCGAGGCGGCGCGCCGGTCCGACCGTGCGGCGGTCGACTATCTGCGCCAGTGTTGGCGCGACGAACCCGTCGCGATCATGACCGGCCCGCCGGAGATCGAGGGACGCTTCTTCTACAACGCGGACTTCAGCGGCTTCAACTTCGGCCGCCACGACGCCCCGCTGCCCGCGGTGATGGAAGCCCTGCTCGAGCTCAAGCGAGACCCGCGGCCGCCGTGTTTCTACGTCGGATCGACGAGCGTGGACACCTGCCTGCCCGGTTTCCGCGCGCACAACGACCTCGACGTCGGCCACCCCGATCCGCTGGTCAGCGTGTGGCTGGGCAATCGCAGCCGCATCGCGGCCCACTACGACCTGCCCGACAACATCGCCTGCGTGGTCGCCGGGCGGCGCCGATTCACGCTGTTCCCGCCGGAGCAGCTGCCCAACCTCTACGTCGGGCCGCTCGACTTCACGCCGGCCGGTCAGCCGGTGAGCCTGGTCGATCTGAAGCGACCCGATCTCGACCGCTACCCGCGCTTCTCCGAAGCGCTGGCCAACGGTCAGGAGGCCGTCCTCGAAGCCGGGGATGCCCTCTACATCCCCAGCATGTGGTGGCACCACGTGGAGGCGCTGGAAGGCTTCAACGTGCTGGTGAACTACTGGTGGCGCCAGTCGCCGGACCAGATGGACTCCCCGGTGGCGGCGCTGATGCTGGCGCTGCTGACGATGCGCGACCTGCCGCCGGCGCAGCGCCGCGCGTGGGAAGGGATCTTCGATCACTACGTGTTCCACGCCGACGGCGAGACCGCGGCCCACATTCCCCCGCCTGCGCGCCACGCGCTGGCGCCGCTGAGCGCCGACGGGGCGTTGCACCTGCGCGCCCACCTGATCAAACGCCTGCAACGCTGAGGAGCTCTCCATGAGCCAGCATTCCCCTTCGACCGACGCCCCTTCGACCGACCCCTCGCGCGCTCCGGTGCGCCGCGTCGTCATCGCCGGCGGCGGCACCGCCGGCTGGATGGTGGCCGCCTGCCTGTCCAAGACGCTGGGCAAAGGCCTGGACATCCGCCTGGTCGAATCCGACGAGATCGGGACGGTGGGCGTCGGCGAGGCCACCATCCCGACGCTGCTGACCTTCAACCATCTGCTGGGCATTCCGGAGCAGGAGTTCATGGCCGCGACGCAGGCCACCTTCAAGCTCGGCATCAAGTTCGAAGGCTGGCGCGATGTCGGCGAGGACTACATCCACTCCTTCGGCACCACCGGCACGGACCACTGGACGGCGGGTTTCCAGCACTTCTGGCGCAAGGGCCGGGAGCGCGGTCTGGCGACCGACTACGGCGACTACTGCCTGGAACTGCGCGCGGCGCAGGAGAACCGTTTCGCGCACCTGCCGCGGGCGGGCATGAACTACGCCTTCCACATCGACGCGACGCTGTACGGACGCTACCTGCGGCGCTTCAGCGAGGCGCTGGGGGTGGTGCGCGTCGAAGGCAAGATCGCCGAGGTGCTGCGGCACGGACCGGACGGCGACCTGCGCGCGCTGAAGCTGCAGGACGGCACGGAGATCGAGGGCGACCTGTTCATCGACTGCACGGGGATGCGCTCGCTGCTGCTGGGGCAGACGCTGGGGGTGGGCTACCAGGACTGGTCGGAATGGCTGCCGTGCGACAGCGCGATCGCGGTCCAGACCGCGGGCGTGCGCGAGGCGGTGCCGTACACGCGCTCGATCGCGCATCCCTGGGGCTGGCAGTGGCAGATCCCGCTGCAGCACCGTGTCGGCAACGGCGTGGTCTTCAGCAGCCGCTACACCGATGACGACACGGCCAGGGCGGCGCTGCTGGGCAACATCGAGGGCGAGGTGCTGACCGAGCCGCGGGTGATCCGTTTCAAGCCCGGTCAGCGGGACGTGGTGTGGAAGCGCAACGTGGTCGGCATCGGCCTGGCGAGCGGCTTCCTCGAACCGCTGGAGTCGACCAGCATCCACCTGATCCAGCGCAGCGCGATCCGGCTGATGCAGATGTTCCCCAAGGACGGCATCCGGCAGTCCGACGTGGACGAGTACAACGCGCAGATGGCGCACGAACTGGAGCACATCCGCGACTTCATCGTGCTGCACTACCACGTCACGAACCGCGTGGACTCGCCGATGTGGCGGGACATGCGGGCCATGGGCGTGCCGGCCTCGCTGCAGCATCGGCTGGACCTGTTCAGGGAGACGGGGCGCGTGTTTCGCGTGCCCAATGAGCTGTTCACCGAGAACTCGTGGATCCAGGTCATGCTGGGTCAGGGTCTGATGCCGGAGCAGCATCACCCGATCGCGGACCTCATGGACGATCGCGAACTGGGTGGCTTCCTCGGCGAGATGCGCGAGCGCATCGAGCAGACGGTGCGGCAGCTGCCGGGGCATCAGCAGTACGTGGCGCGGTATGCGCCGGCGGCGACGGGGCCGAAGGCGGCGATTCCAGCCTAGAGTTGCGATTAGTCAAGGAAAGGTGCGCGCGACGCGCCAAGCCTCGGTCACATCCGTTATTTCCTGGACTGGTCCGAACTATCATTTGCCCGTGGTCGCTTGGACCGTTAGCTCCGAGAGGAGTCGAAGAATGTCTTTTGATTCTGCTGACATTGCACGCTGGGAAGCTCGTGCTATCGCTTTCGGTGAGCGCTTGGCTGGCAACGATGCGCTACGCGCGTCCTTGGAGCAAAGTCAGGAAGCGTCCCGGAACGCCGTGGGTGGCACGGGTGGGACCAACTCGTCCGTCGCGTTGCTCGCTTCGCTGAACGACGACCCGTTTGAGTTCTCGAGAGCCTTCCAAGACGAATAACTCAAGGTCGCACCGACGAGAGCACGGGCTTCCCGTGCTTTTTTTTGGCCTGAACACATGATCCCAGTGAACCAAGTCGCCGCGGCAGTGGCCGCGCCTGCCCCATCGACGCCTGCTCAACTCTCGCCGAACCAGCAGAACTTCCTCATGCTGAAGAAGCTGGGGGTCGCCTTTCTAGATTGGAAGCCGCTCCCGCAGGACTTCGATGCTCTGTACAAGGGTCGCGACATCGACGACCCAGAGTTTGCCGGGGTGGGCGTGGGCCTCATGGACCTCTACCAAGCCGACGTGGAGTCCTTTTGTGACGTCATCGAGAACCCGACCAGCGAGTTCTTCTTGCTGCGCAACGCCGTGAAGCGGGTGGACGAGTATTGCAAGTATTTCGACGTCAAGCCCAACGGTCCGGATGTCCTGAAGTACGCATTGGCCTTCGGTTGCGCGCTGGAAAGGTATCTTGACATCACGGCCAGCGACCGATGATCGGAGCGCTCGTGCGCATGCGAACGATCCATATCCTGCGCGTGCTGGCCGGGCTCCACTGCCCTCGCAAAGCCGCCCCACCTCGGGTGATGTTCGACAAGATCCGCAAGGTCTGGCGTCACGGCGAAGAGGACAAGATGCTCGGCCTGCATGGGACGTACATGGTCTTCAAGACCTGGAGCCTGGCCTAGGTGTGAAGCGTCAGGCGTCCTCGCAGCGCCGCTTCGCCGTCGTCGCGGCGCCTGCCAACGTCCCCCTGTTCAGACCTGACACCGCGCGTGCGCTCAAGGCAAGCCGAACAGCCTGCGCGCATTCCCGTAGCGGATCTTCGCCTTCTCCTCGTCGGTGAGCTTCAGCCGGTCGAGCGCGGCGAGCGTCTGCGGCAACGTGAGCTGCGGGAAGTCCGATCCCAGCAGCAGATGGTCGATGCCGACGTTGCGCAGCGTCCAGACGAATTCGTCCGCGATAGGCGAGCCGGCGACGATGACGCTGGTCGCGGAGATGTCGAAGTAGATGTTGTCGCCGAAGAGTCCTTCGGCGGTGCGGGCGAGCGCGAGGATGTTCCAGAAGCGGAAGTTCAAGCCGCCGATGTGGGCGAAGATGAACTTCGTCTTCGACGCCTTGAGCGCGAGATTGAAGAGCTTCTCGCTGTCGCCGGGGAGGATGTTGGCGTTGTCCATCAGCACGATGACGTTGAGCTCGCCGGCGCGCTTCACGAGCGCCAGCACGCGCGGGTCGTCCGGATCGAAGCGCTGCGTGTGCGGATGGATCTTCAGCACCTTCACGCCGAGCTTCGCGACGCGCGCCAGTTCGGTCAGCGCGGCGTCGCCGTCGTAGGGATGCACGGTGGCGATGGGCAGCAGCTCGGGATGCTGCTTCGCGAGCGCGACCACGCTGTCGTTGCCAACGCGGATCCTGTCGGGATCGCCGACCAAAGCCTGGTTCGGTCCACCAAACCACATGGCCGCCAGGCCGTCTCCAGAAGACCGTCCAGCGGACTTCAACTGCTGCTGGTACTCCCGCAGCGAGGTCTCGCCGTTCCACAGATGGACGTGGGAGTCGAACACCTTGTCCTGCGCATGCGCCAAGGGCGCGAACAGCAAGGCACTCAGGACGATCAAGGGCAGCAGGCGCATGAGGTCTCCGAACACTGAGGGGTGCCCGTCGATTGTGCGTGTCTCCGGACGCCTTATGCTTCACCACACCGGAGGACCCATGCCAGCTCACAACGATCCGACATCCGATGATTTCGTCTGCGTCGCGACGCTGGACTCACCGACCGAAGCCCACCTGCTGAAGGGCGTGCTGGAAGCGGTCCACCTCACGCCGCATCTCGCGGACGAGCACATGGTGCGGAACTATTCGCTGCTGTCGCCGGCGCTCGGCGGCGTACGTGTGCTGGTGCCTGCCTCGGAAGTCGCGGCCGCGCACAGGGCCCTCGCGGAGTTCGAGGCCGGGGCTTACCAGCTTGACGACGATCAAGACGACGATCTCGGCCCCAAGGGCTGATGCAGCGCTATGCGCTCCAACTGCGGCGACGAAGAGGTCTGCATCGGTGAGCGGGCACTGCGCGGGGTGCGGGTCGCTTCATGCGGATGAACTCGCGGCCCCTGAAACAAAACGGGCTGCCCCAAGGCAGCCCGTTGTGAGGCGAGCAGGACCGGCGACGCCGGTCCATGCCCGGGCGCTCAGCGCGACTTGCGACGCGTCGAGAAGCCGAGGCCCATCAGCGCGATGGCGGCCAGGGCCAGCGACGTCGGCTCCGGGATCTTGGCGTCGATGACGCTGTCCAGGAAACGCAGGGTGGGCGCCGCGGCCTGGTCACCCCAGTCGTAGCCGGCCACCCACACGGTGCCGCGGCCGTAGGAGCCGCCGACCAGCGCCGTGGCGCCGTTGGAGCCACGCGTGCCGTAGACCGTGCCGCGGCCCAGGCTCAGGAAGTCCTGGAAGAACTCGGTCGAGCCGCTGTCCGAGTAGGACGTCAGACCCAGCGCAATGCCGGCGGCGGTCATGCTGATCGTGTCTCCGTTGCGATACGAGCTGTAGTTGTCTCGCGCAACGCCGCCCAGCAGGCTCATGCCGTACTGCGCCGACGACCATTCGGTGATCAGCTTGCCGCCGTTGAACACGAAATTGGCGATGTCTGCATTGACGGGCGCGCCGCGGCCCAGCAGCAGCACGTCCACGGTGCTGAGGCTGGCGGCGTTCAGGCTGCCCAGCGACACGACGGTGTTGCCCAGGGCATTCAGCCCCGTGACGCCGTTCACCCCATAGGTGCCGACTGCGGCGGCCTGGGCACCGACAGCGGCCAAGGTCAGGGCGGCCGTGACGGCCATCTTCTTGAAAGTCTTCGACATGGAACGGATCCTCATCCTCGTTTGATTGCCCCCTGCTTCAGCGAGATGCGTGCCATGCGCCGAAAGCTGAATGGTGTCAATCACTTAGAAGCCGTTATAGGGGACAAACTGTCGCCAGCTGTAAGTTCGGCCGACACGCCCGTCCCGGGGATTGCCCGCGCCGTTCGTGAAATCCGCACGCGGGGCGGAAAACGCCTATCTGGGCCCAGGTCTTGCCCGTTGGGCGACTCCCCCCGGAGATCCACCATGCGCGGCGCACTCGACTTCACTTCCTGGCAGACGATGCTCTCGACGCTGATCGGGCTCGTCATCGTCTCGCTCATCGCCGTCGGCGTGCGGTTGCTCGTGATGCAGTCGGTGCAGCAGCGGCGCGAGCGCGCCAACCGTCAGATCAATGAGCGGCTGAAGACGCTGATCGCCGCGTACAAGACGCTGGGCGGATCGTTCACCGGCACGCTCGCCGTCGATCCGCGCCATCTGCGGGAACTGCGCCAGCTCGCCGAGCCTGGCACGATGGCGATCGGCGCCTCGGATCGCGCACGCCGCATGCGCGACGCCGTCGAGGCTGCGCTGTCGGACATCATCCTGCTCGGCACCGACGAGCAGGTCCGCCTCGCCGCACAGGCGGCGCAGGACATGGTCACGGGCAAGCCGGTGGAGACGGCGGCGCTCGTCGCGTCGCTGCGCGACTTCATCCGCGAGGTGCTGGAGCTCGATCCGATCCCGGCGTCCGTCGTGATCCCGAAGCAGGGTCCGCTGAGGCCCGCGGGCAGCGGCGGTGGCAAGGGCGGTGGCGCCGGTGGGCGCGAAGGCGGCTCGCGCGGTGGCGGTGGCGGTGGCGGCGCCGCAGGTGCTGGAGGCCTCGGCGCAGGACTTGGGCTCGGAGCAGCGGGCAGTCATGCGGCTGAGGGCACTCAGGATCCGGAAGAAGACCCGGCGAAGTGAGCGACGCGTCGCAAAGCGCCGGGCTGGCGTTCAGTTCACCGCGATTCGCCAGCCTTCTCGACCACCCGGCTGCCCCACTCGCCCAGAGCGCCGATCCCGGCGACAACGGCGCTCGCGAGCCAGACCCAGTAGCCCGCATCGAGGCCGATGACCTTCAAGCGGGCGGCCGCCAGGCTGTTCCAGGACCAGAGCGCCTCACGCACCTGGAGCGCTCCGAGCATCAACGCCACGGCCGCGCCCAGCACGATCAGCGTGAGCACAGGCCGTCGCAGGGCCAGCAGCGCCCACGCCGCCCACACCAGGGGATTCGCCAGCCAATGGACCGTGCCGTTGAGGTAGCCCAGACACAGCAGGAAGAAGCCGCTGTGATGGTCGCCGTTGGCGAAGCGGATCGCCGGCAGCGCGAGAGAGCCCAGATAGAGCAGCACGCTGAAGGCCAGGAAGATGAAGCGGGGCGACATGGACGTGGAGGCCGGAGCGGTTGGTTGCGACGCCGCGCAGTGTGTGCGCCGCCTCGCCAGCGACGATAGTCTCGTCTTCTCGGTACCGGCTCCCGCGACCGAGGGGGTCAGGGCGTGACACCGCGCGCCGTCTGGCGCTGCCAGTTGTACGGCGTCGTCGTCGACACCTTCACCATCCCCGAGGCTTCGAGGATGGGCCGCGAGAAGTCCGTGGAGTCGCTGTGGATCAGCGTCTTCCCCAGCGCCAGCGCTTCGCGCGCCCGCGCTGCGGTCAATGCGCGGTAGATGCCTTTCCCGCGCCACGCCGGACGCGTGGCGCCGCCCCAGATCCCGGCGAAGGCCGTTCCGGCCACCGGCTCCAACCGCCCGGCGGTGATCAGCTCTCCGTCGGCCTCTGCGATCCACAAGGACATCCCGTCGTCGCGCGCGAGCCGCTCCAGCAGCGACTGCGTCATCGGATCCGGATCGAGGTCGCCGAAGACCTCCGCCTGCATCGCGCACATGCGCGCCACCTCCTGCGGCTCGCGGATGGTGCGCATCGTCACGCCCTCCGGCAGCGGGACATCGGCGACCAGCAGTCGCGCCTCGCCGATCATGATCGACTCCGGCGGATCGGGCTCGAAGCCATGCGCGAGGAGCGCCTCATGCAGCCCCGGTGCCAGGTCGTGCCCGCGTGACTTCCACTCGACATGGGTGATGGCGGGATCAGCCTGATAGTGCAGTAGCGCCTCTCCGACGAGCCGATGGATTTCCTGCGCATCCGCGCCGCCAAGATCGCGATACGTCACGAAGCCCCGACCGCGTGCGAAGGTCACCAGCCGCAACGACCCCAGCCGCGTGACTGCAATGGCGCTCGGCGTCTCGGCGTCGGAGCGGAGTTGGGAGTCGTAGGCGGCGAGCAGAGCGGTGGCGTCAGTCATGCCGCCACATGGTAGTGGAGGATCAGCAAAAACCATTAGGTTGACCATTTTGACCATTTCAGTACACTTGGTCAAATGAAATCAAGCAGCGAAGCTCAGCCGACCGCGACCAATGCGCGACGGGACACCATCCTCGACGCGGCGATCCGGGAGTTCGGACAGCGCGGTTACCGCAAGACCTCGATCGAGGATCTCGCCTCTGCGGCGCAAATCTCCAAGCAGGGTCTCTACCTGCACTTCGCGGGAAAGAACGAGGTGTTCGTCGCCGCGATGCAGAAGTACCTCACGGACGGTCTGACGCTCGTCGACGAAGCGCTCGGCCGCACCGACCAGCCGCTCTCCAAGCGACTCGCCGCCGCCATGGACGCCTGGTTCGGTCGCCATCTCGTCACCTTCACGCCGAGCGCTTTCGACGTGATCGAGGCCGGCGACCAGCTCTCCTCGAAGGAGGTCGAGAAAGTGAAGCTCGCCTTCCAGCAGCGCATCGTCAAGGCGCTGGCATCGGCGCCCGAGTTCGTGGATGTCCCCTCGAACCGGTCGCCGCAGGACGTCGCGCAAGTGCTGTTCCTGTGCGGCCTCACCTGGAAGGACGGCAAGCCGACACCTCAGGAATTCTCGAGACGCGTCCGGCTGTGCGTGCGCGTCTGCTGCCATCTGGAGGAATGATCCATGAGCAAGGTCCTCGTCACCGGCGGATCCGGCTTCCTCGGCAGCCACTGCATCGTCCAACTCCTCCAGGCCGGCCATGACGTCCGTGCCACCGTGCGCTCAGCCTGCCGGGCGTCCGTGGTGCGGGACATGGTCCGGCAAGGCGGCGCCGGTCCCGACACCCGCCTCGACATCGTGGTCGCGGATCTGGGCGCTGACGCCGGATGGGCGGAGGCCGTTGCCGGCTGCGATCACGTGCTGCACACGGCATCGCCATTTCCTCCAGGGACGCCCAAGCATGAAGATGAGCTGATCGTCCCCGCGCGCGAGGGCACGTTGAGAGTCCTGCGAGCCGCACGGGCGGCCGGCGTGAGGCGCGTGGTGCTGACGTCCTCGTTCGCCGCGATCGGGTATGGGCACACCAAGCTCGCCCATCCGCTCGACGAATCTTCCTGGAGTCGTCTGGAATCCGGCAGCACCGCCTACGTGAAGTCGAAGACGCTGGCCGAGCGCGCCGCCTGGGACTTCGTCGCCGCAGAGGGCCGCGGCCTGGAGCTTGTAGTGATCAATCCGGTCGGGATCTTCGGTCCGGTGCTCGGTCCCGACTACTCGTCGTCGATCGCCTTGGTCAAGCGCATGCTGGACGGCCACGTCAGCGCCTGCCCGCAATTGCACTTCGGTGTCGTCGACGTCCGGGACGTCGCCGAACTTCATCTGCGCGCGATGACGAATCCCCAGGCGGCCAGCCAGCGCTTCCTCGCTTCCGCCGGAGACTGCGTGTCAATGCTTGCGGTGGCGCAGATGCTGCGGGCCGGTCTCGGCGAAACGGCGACGCTGGTGCCGACGCGGCAACTGCCGAACTGGCTCGTGCGCCTCGCCGCCCGCTTCAGGCCCGAATTGCGCCAGTTGCTGCCCGAGCTCGGCAAGGTGAAGCACCTCTCGAACCGCAAGGCCAGGAGCGTGCTTGGCTGGCAACCGCGCGGCGACGCCGAAGCGGTGATCGCGACCGCAGAGAGTCTCGTCCGCATGGGCCTGCTGGGCGCCCGCTGAGCCTTCACTCCCTCGACCGCATCAAGCTCAGCACGCAGAACCCCAACCCCGCGATGCCGGCCGGCAGCGCGTACACGAGCAAGGCTTCCCAGCCGTGCCCGTTGCGCAGCCCGAGTCCCACCAGGCCGACGAGCAGCGCGCCGACGCTGCCGATCAGCAGCACGATCAGCGCCAGCCCGCCGAACACCCCATCCAGCGGACGGTCGAAGTCGTCGCGGTCGTCTTCGGCGATGGTCATCCAGATGACCGGCGATAGGATCACCAGGAAGGCCCAGTTCGGCACCACGTTGCCGTGCTTGCCGCTCCAGTGCATCACGCCCAGCACCACCGCCCCCAGGATCAGCGTCCAGATCACGCGCTTCATTTCTTCCCTCGTTGAAAAGCAACGACGCGCAGTGTGGGCGGGACCGCCGTCGCCACCCGCGCCGCGATCGCGCGGTATCGATCGGCGAGACCCACCGGGCCGTTCCGCGACACCGCGGCGGGTCTGACCGGGCGACACGAACTACGCCCCTCCGCTGCTCGCACCGATTGTGTCGCCCACGCCGGGCGCTACGTCCGCCCTTCACGCTGCTGACTTCCTCCGCGAAAAAAATCACGCGCTTCACGACCTCCCAGGTGAAGCTTCATGAGCACGACATCCCGCCGGTCCTTCCTGACCGCCGCGGTCGCCGGCATGGCCAGCAGCCATGCGTTCGCGCAGACCCTCCGACAGGCGCTCGCCACACCCGCCAACAACGCCACCGGCACCCTCGCCGACATCGAGCACGTGGTCATCCTGATGCAGGAGAACCGCTCCTTCGACCACTACCTCGGCACCCTCGCCGGCGTGCGCGGCTACAGCGATCCGCGCCCCATCGCCCTGCCCTCCGGCCAGCCCGTCTGGATGCAGCCCGGCACCGCCGTCGGCTCCCAGGTGCTCCCGTACCACTTCGACATCCGCAACACCAACGCGCTGCGCGTCGGCCTGGACCACAGCTGGAAAGGCACCGAGGCGACCTGGAAGGACTGGAACGTCTGGGTGCCCAAGAAGTCGTCCCGCACCATGGGCTACTTCGATCGCAGCGACCTGCCCTTCTATTACGCCCTCGCCGACGCGTTCACCGTCTGCGACGCCTACCACTGCTCCATCTTCGGCCCGACCGACCCCAACCGCTTCTACGCCCTCAGCGGCCACAGCAACGCGGTCGTCACCGGCATCGCCGATTCCAAGCTCTACAACGTCACCAACGGCACCTACAACGGCGACATCGCCAACGACAACCCCGCCGCCAAGGGCAATGAGTGGCTGACCTACGCCGAGACCCTGGAGAACGCCGGCGTGAGCTGGAAGGTCTATCAGGAGTGGGACAACTACGGCGACAACTACCTCCAGTACTTCAAGAACTTCCGTACCGACGCCAACGGCCAGAAGCTGACCAGCGCCTCGCCGCTGTACCGCAAGGGCCGCGCACTGGCCGCAGGTTCGACGCAAGCCAACGCGGCGGGCACGACCGGCCAATGGCTGATCGACCAGTTCGCCGCCGACGTCCGCAGCGGCAACCTGCCGCGCGTGTCCTACATCTGCGCGCCGACCGAGTACTGCGAGCATCCCGACGACACGCCCAACGCCGGCGAGAACTTCACCGCGCGCCTGCTGCAGGCGCTGGTGCAGACGCCCGAGGTCTGGTCGAAGACGGCGCTGATCCTGACCTACGACGAGAACGACGGCTTCTTCGACCACATGCCGTCGGTGATGGCGCCGCTGAACAGCGACCGCGGCCGCACGACGATGGCCAACGCCACGCAGGGCGAGATCGCCAACAGCCAGCCGATCGGCCTCGGCCCGCGCGTGCCGACGATGGTGATCTCGCCGTGGAGCAAGGGCGGCCGCGTCTGCTCGCAGCTGTTCGACCACACCTCGCTGATCCGCTTCACGGAGGAATGGCTGGTCGCGCTCGGCCATCCGCGCAGCAGCGTGCAGTGCAACGGCATCTCGCCGTGGCGCCGCGCGGTCTGCGGCGACATGACCAGCGCCTTCGACTTCAAGTCCGGCGGCGCCGAGTTCCCGTCCTCGGTGCCGGCGAACGCCGTGTACTTCAAGGGCTGGGGCACCAAGGACGCGCTGCCGCCGACCAACCAGAGCCTGCCGCGCCAGGAGAAGGCCGCCAGCGGCATCCCGCGCCGCGCGACGCCGCTGCCGTACCGCTCGACCGTCGAGGGCATCGCCGCGACCAACGCGAAGCAGTTCGCGCTGAGCTTCGCCAACGAAGGCAGCGTCACGGCCGCATTCATCGTCTACTCGACGCTGCGCACCGACGGCCCGTGGCACTACACCGTCGAGCCAGGCAAGCGCATCGACCAGGAAGTCTGGAACTGGAGCAGCGCACCGCTGCAGCTCGCCGTGCACGGCGACAACGGCTTCCTGCGCGAGTTCCGCATGAGCTTCGACGGCATCGGCCGCCTGGCCGCGACCAGCCTGAAGGAACAGCCGGCCAGCGCGAGCATCACGCTGACGCTGCGCAACGCGAGCACGCAGACGATGCGCTTCCGCATCGTCGACAACGCCTACGGCGACAAGACTGTGGTGACGATCGACGTGCCGGCGGGAGCTAGCCGCGACCAGGTCCGCGCGGTCACGGCCAGCTACGGCTGGTACGACCTGCTCGTCACCGTGGACGGCGACAACACCTTCCAGCGCCGCCTGGCCGGACACGTCGAAGGTGCGGGCCTCGACTTCACCGACCCGGTGCTGAACGGCCTCGCGCAGGTCACGTGGAACGCGCCGCCGGTGCTGCCGCCCAGCACGCCGACGGCCACGTTCAAGGCCGACGTCGACCGCGTGCGGATCGGCGGCAGCGTGTCGCTGACCTGGACCGGCCTGCCGTCGAGCACGACGAACTGGATCGGCCTCTACCGCGTCGGCATGACGCCCGGCGGCCCGGGTTCGCTGAAGTGGAACTACGTGGCGAGCCCGTCGGGATCGCAGGTGTTCGCGCTCGCGGGCCAGCCGGAGGGCGACTACTTCCTCGGCCTGTTCCTCAACGACGGCTACGGCGAAGCCGCGGCGCGCCTGCCGGTCCGCATCCGCAAGAACGGCGACGTGAACGCCGACGGCGCCGTCACCGCCGCCGATCGCGACACGCTGCGCAACGCCATCGGCAGCTGCGCCGGCGACGCGCGCTTCGAGCCGCTGGCCGACATGGACGGCGACAAGTGCATCACGCAAGCGGACTACCGCGTCTGGTACCAGCTCTTCAGCACCCTGTGAGAACCCTCATGACCCTCATGCTCCGCAACCCCCTGCTCGCCGCCGCCGCGCTGGCGATCGCCTCGCTGCTCGCACCGGCCGCCCACGCCGCCACCGTCTCGCTCACCGCCGCCGGTCCGGCCAAGGTCGGCGAAGGCGTGGACCTGCTCATCAGCCTGGTGGATCCGTTCGGCGGCCTGCCCTCCGATGAAGAGCTGCTGTCCTTCGGCTTCCGCCTCAGCTACGACACGACCAGGCTCTCCTTCGGCAGCTTCACCGCCGCGGCCGGCTGGGATGACGACAGCCCGTGGCTGGGCGCCGGCACCTTCGGCGGATCGAGCTTCCCCGGCGTCGCCAACGGCGGTCAGACCTCGCTGCTGCTCGGCACGCTGCACTTCGACGCGCTGCAGGGCGGCCTCGCGCAGATCGGCCTGATCACCGATGCCGGCAACCTCAACCACGGCCTCAGCTACCTGTGGAGCGACGTGCAGCCGCTCAACGCGTCGCTGAACCTCGCGGTGTCGGCGGTGCCGGAACCGACGTCGATGCTGCTCGCGGCGCTGGGCCTGGGCGCGCTCGGCTTCACGACGCGTCGTCGCAAGACCTCGCACTGACCCCACCGACGGAAAAAAAGGGAGCCCGTTCTCACGGGCTCCCTTGGGGACCGCCTTCCTCAGGCGGCTGTCAGACGACGATCAGTCGAGTGGCCGACCGGTCGACCAGCCTGTCCGTCGATCAATCGATCACTGGACCACGGCATCGCGCACCTTGCGCGGCGCCAGTTCGTGACGCTCGAACTGCATCGAGAACGACGCGCGGCCCGACGAGAGCGCACGCAGGTTGCCGATGTAGCCGAACATCTCGCTCAGCGGCACCTGGGCGTCAACGACGATCGCAGTGCCGCGCAGTTCCTGACCACGGACCAGCCCGCGCCGGCGATTCAGGTCGCCGATGCAGTCACCGAGCGACTCGGCCGGCGTGACGACTTCGACGGCCATCACCGGCTCCAGCAACTGCGCATCGGCCTTCGCGAAGGCCTCGCGCGTCGCATTCGCCGCCGCGAGCTCGAACGCCATGGCCGACGAATCGCGCTCGTGGAAACCGCCGTCCAGCAGCGTGACCTGGAAGTCCACGCACGGGAAGCCCGCGATCACGCCGCTGAGTGCCGCGCGCCGGATGCCCGCCTCCACCGCGGGAATGAACTCGCGGGGGATCGCGCCGCCGACGACCCGGCTCTCGAAACGCAGGCCTTCGCCGCGCGCCAGCGGCTCGAAGCGCAGTACGACCTCGGCGAACTGACCGGGGCCGCCGCTCTGCTTCTTGTGGACGTGATGCACGTCCACCGCCCGCCCGAGCGTCTCGCGATACGCCACCTGCGGTCGGCCGACCTGCACCTCCACGCCGTGACGCGCGCGCAACTTCTCGATCGAGACCTCCAGCTGCAGCTCGCCCATGCCGGAGAGGATCGTCTGCCCGGTCTCGCCGTCGAAGCGCATGCGCAGGCTCGGGTCCTCGCGCAGCATGGCCTGCAGCGCCTTCGACAGCTGCGCCACGTCGTCGCGCGTCTTCGGCTCGATCGCCACGTCGATCACCGGCTCGGGCACGCTGATCTCCTCGAGATGCAACGGGCTCGCCGGTTCGCACAGCGTGTGACCGGTCAGCGTCTCCTTCAGGCCGATCACGGCCGCGATGTCGCCGGCGCGCAGCTCGTCGCGCTCCACGCGGTCGTCCGCGTGGATCTCGTAGAGCCGCCCGACCCGTTCCATGCGCCCCGTGTTGACGTCGAGCACGGCGTCGCCGCGTCGCAGCCGTCCGCGATAGACACGCACGAAGACCATCGTCCCGTGACCGTCGGCCGCCACCTTGAACGCGAGCGCGGCGAAAGGACCGTCCGGGTCGGACGGCGACTGCTCCGCGACGTCGATGTCGGCGCGACGGATGTCCTCCGGCGCCGGCAGGTAGTCGACGACCGCGTCCAGCAGCGGCTCCACGCCGCGGTTGCGGAACGCCGAGCCCGCGAGCGCCGGCACAAACGCGCCCGACAGCACGCCGCGTCGGATGCAGCGGCGCAGTGTCGCGTCGTCGATCGGCTGACCGTCGAGCCACGCGGCGAGCACGGCGTCGTCCTGCTCGACCACGGTCTCGATCAGGCGGGCGCGATGGGCGCGCGCCTGGTCCAGCATCGCGGCGGGCACGTCCGACTCGACGTACGGCGCCGAAGCGTCGTCGCGTTCCCAGACGAACGCCTTCATCGCAATCAGATCGACGACGCCGCGGAAGTCGCCTTCCGCGCCTATCGGCAGCTGCAGCGGCAGCACGGTCGCGCCGAGACGCTCCTCCATCATCGCCACGACGCGCAGGAAGTCCGCGCCGACGCGGTCGAGCTTGTTGATGAAGGCGATGCGCGGCACGCGGTACTTGTCCGCGAGGCGCCAGTTGGTCTCGGTCTGCGGCTCCACGCCGGCGACGCCGTCGAACACCACGACCGCGCCGTCGAGCACGCGCAGCGAGCGGTTGACCTCGATGTTGAAGTCGATGTGCCCGGGCGTGTCGATCAGGTTGAGCTGCGTGCCCTTCCACTGGACGGACACGGCGGCGCTGTTGATCGTGATGCCGCGGCGGCGCTCCTGCGGATCGAAGTCCATGCGGGTGGTGCCGTCGTTGACGTCGCCGATGCGATGGCTTTCACCCGTGTAGAACAGGATGCGTTCGGTGGTGGTGGTCTTGCCGGCGTCGACATGGGCGATGACGCCGAGGTTGCGCAGGGGCTTATGGGTCGTGTGGCGCGAGTTCATGGTGAATCCTTCTTTCGAAATCTGAGGGCAAGACGCTGCCCTCAGGCGGATTCACCTGATGCGGGCTAGCGTCGAGAGGGATGCGGCGGAATGCCGGATCGAGAGCCGGAGCGCGGGCGCGCGCGGACGCAAGTCCGGCGGACGGGAATCGTCGCGATCAGCTTGTCGTAGGTGCGGGTGCGCATGGTTGAACTCGGAGAGAAGGAAGAATTCAGGAAGCGGAAAACAGAAAACCCCGGGGGGCGCTGGGCCTGCCGGGGTTCTGTGGAAGACCGGAAGGCGCGCACGCCTTCCGAATGCGATCGGAGGGCGCGTCAGGTGGCGAAAGTCGCCTTGATCACTTGGGAGGTCTTCATGATGGACTCGATTCTGAGCGAACGAGCGCGGTCGCGCAATGGGATGTCGCGATGACCGTACTCGATTCGGGGTCAGGTGTTGCGATGGTTGGACAGCGTGCGCTGCGATCACTCATTGCTGCCTATGCCGACTACTCATCCGCGTCTATTCGCGATGACGAAACCCCAGAACCAGTCAGTGCCAGATCGGACCCGCGAGCGTAGATTCATCTCTCCGCAATGACTCGCTGAAAGTGAGGTGGTGAATGGAAATCGATGTGTTCCTGGCGCTGAAGAGCGCCGGCATTCCCGACAAGGAGGCCCGCGCGGCTACGGCGGCGATACGAGAGGACGTGGGCGCTGAAGTCCGCGAGGCGACGAAGGAGATGGCCACGACCAGCGATCTGAAGGAGATGGCGACCAAGAGTGATCTTAAGGAGATGGCGACCAAGGTAGATCTGAAGGACATGGCCACCAAGAGTGACTTGGCGCTGCTGAAGGCGGAGTTCAAGATGGACATGGTCAATCTGAAGAATGAGCTCTCTGCGCAGATGGTTGCCATACAACGCTCGACCGTCACGACGATGTTCGGCGGCTTGGGGATGATGGCAGCGGTGATGGCAATGCTCCACTTTCTGCACTGACATGACGACGCGAAGAAGGAAGACCGCCCGAGGGCGGTCTTCTTCATGGTGCCATCACCATCAACATCAACGATCCCGCTGCTGCGCCTCCAAGCGCTTCAGCACTTCGCCGATCCCGGCGCCTTCACGGATCTGCGGATTCGAGTAGCCATCGGTCTTCCCCGCTTCCTTCTCGCGGACCTCGATCAGCTGGCGCGCCTGCTCATGCGCCTGCTGGAAGGACCAGGTCTGCTTCAGCGCGTCGACATACATCGCCTGGCCGAAGAAGGTCAGCGGCGATTTCGAGCCGCAGCCATACGAGGTGTGCGTCGCGTCCGCCGCCGTCATCACCAGCGTGCCGTCATCGGCCAGCGGCTCGATCCAGCTGCCGGAGAAACACGCCGAGACCGAGATCACCCGCCAGCGGATGCCCGCCTCGTCGAGCCATTGCTTGAGCAGCGCGGGCGTCATGGGCTCGCTCTCCAGCGGATACGAATCCGTGGCGAGCAGACCGTCGCGACCGCCGTGCGAGGTCAGGTGCAGGAACAGCACATCCTTCTCGCGGTCCATGACGGCGCCGATGCGCGCGATCGTCCGGTGCAGGTTCGGCCGCGTCGCCCAGGGGATCGTGTCCTGCGACTTCGCATTCGTCACCAGCTGGACGGTACGTCCGCCCGTGCCGAAGCGCTCGGTCATCGTCTTCGCGACGACGGCGCTCTCATGCATGAACACGTCCTGGGAGGCATACGGCGCATAGGTGGCAGCGTAGACGTTCACCAGGCCCGGTTGGGACGGCGGCAGCGCACGGAGGGTTTCGGCGATCAGCGTCGACTGCTTGTCGAGGACCTCTTCGCTCAGCGAGAGTCCTGAGTACTCCGCGCCCGCCTCGGCGGACCGCGCCGGCCACCAGAAGTACATCGGATCGAGCCAGCCGCTGATCGCGATCGGCAGCGGCGTGAGCAGGATCGCGATCACGCGCACCACGCCGGAGGTGGTGAGCCGCCACCACAGGCGCAGGCTCGCCAACCCTTCCCAGACCATCGGGAACAACCAGGCGACCCATCGCGCCCAGTCCGGCCAGGCGTCCGAAGGCCCGAACACCGCCGGCGAGAGTCTGGCCATGGCGCCGTCGGCGATGTTCAGCAACAGCGTCACGGCGACAAGCAGCGTCACCAACGTGCCGACGTTGACGGGACCGGGCTCGCGCCGCCCGGCCGAGGCGAGCAGCAGCCAGCAGATCCACACGGACACGACCGTGCCGCTCCAACTCTTGTAGATGGCGCTCCACTCGAAGGTGGCGGCGCCGTCGATCGCCTCGCGCTGCAGGCCGAGGCCGACAGCCAGCGACAGCAGCACGAATCCGACCAGCGTCCACGGCCCACCCTCCAGCCGCTCCCAGCGCGGCGCGCGGAAGCTCAACACGCGTGCGGCTTCGGTGAGCCAGGCCGCTGCGGGAGTCCTGCTCCGCTGTGAATGACTGATATCCATCGAATAAATTTCATGAATTGAAGTCGGACGCCCATCATTCCCTGGCGACGTCGACATCCATCTCCCCCAGGGGAGCGACGACCTTCGAATCCGCCCGCGACGCGGGCACCGCCAAGGAGCACATCATGACCGTCAAGCATGTCCTTTTCGTCCTGACAAACACCGCCCACATCGGTCCGAGCGACCGTCCGACCGGTTACTTCTTCGCCGAGGTGGCGCATCCGTTCGAGGTATTCGACCACGCCGGCGTGGCGGTGGACTTCGTGTCGCCGCTCGGCGGCACGCCGCCCTCGGACGCGTATGACGAATCCGACCCGGCGCAGCGCGCTTTCCGTGAGAGCGCCTCCTTCCGCCGACTGTCGCGCAGCCGCAAGCTGTCCGAGGTCGACGTGCTGGACTACGACGCGATCTTCTTCCCCGGCGGCCTCGGCCCGATGGCCGACATCGCGACCGATCCCGACGTGAAGCAGGCCGTGATCCGCGCCTGGAACGGCGGCAAGATCGTCTCCGCCGTGTGTCACGGTCCGGTGGCCTTCTCCGGCGCCAACTTCGAGGACGGCACGCCGTTCCTGAAAGGCCGTCGCGTCACCGGCTTTTCGAATGCGGAGGAGGAAGGCTACGCCATCGCCGACGTGCCCTTCCTGCTGGAGAGTGCGCTGGTCGAGCAGGGCGCGACCTACGAGAAGGCAGACGTGTGGCAGCCCAAGGTCGTCGTCGACGGCCGCCTGATGACGGGCCAGAACCCGGCGTCCGGCGCCCCGCTGGCCAAGGAGATCGTGGCGGCGCTGAACAAGGACGTGGCATGAGCGCCGGCACTCCGCTCGTGGTCGTGGCCCGCTGGCGGATGGCGCCGGAGGCGGTGCCGGAGGTGCTGGGGCTGGTCGCCGCGTTGCGCGAGCAATCGCTGGACGAGCCCGGCTGCAAGGGCTACGAGGCGTTCCAGAGTGTCGGCACCCCGGGCGAGCTGCTCCTGCTGGAGCGCTACGCAGACCAGGCCGCCATCGAGGCGCATCGCGCCTCGGCCCACTACCAGACGCTGGTGGTGCAGCGCATCCTGCCGGTGCTGAGTGGCCGGCAGGTGGAGCTTCTGCAGGCGAAGGCCTGAGCCTTCACGGGGCCGGGTGTTGCCCGGCTCAGAACGTGGCGACGCTCAACGCCCACGTCACGCCGAACTTGTCGGTGAGCATCCCGTAGAGCGGCGACCAGGCCGAGGGCGCGAGATCCTGCAGGATCGAGGCGCCCTCGGCCAACTGCTTCCAGAAGGCCGAGATCTCGTCGGCCTCGCCGCTCTGGATGGACACGAGGAAGGCGCGGTCGCCGCGGTCCCAGCTCAGATCGATCGGCACGTCGTAGGCCATGACGCGGAAGCCGTTGGGGGCGACGACCTGTCCGAACAGCAGGAGCGCCGTGTCGGCCTCGGAGCGCGCGGCGTGCGCCTCGCCATAGGTCACGGCCATCAGGTCGCCGCCGAAGATGCCGTGATAGAAGCTCAACGCCTCGCGGGCCTGGGCGCGGAAGTTGAGGTGGGGGGTGACGGTGAGGGACATGGAGATTCCTGGACGTGTTGGGGGTTGGGCCTACCGCCTTCCGGGGGAGAGGACTGGCGATCGGCTCCCACCAATGTAGGAATCGAGTTGGCATACGCATGGCAGCAGGCCCTGCTGCCATCCCTCGTCAGCAGGAATCGGTTAGGCGAGGCGTTGCGCCGCGGGCACAGGGGTGAAATCGGACCCGGTCAGGCGACCGCAGAATTTCCGTCTTGCAGCGAGATCCCGCTGCGACACGCTGCAAGCCCGCCTTCGCCATGCCACTCGACTCAGAGATCAACGTTGAACAGCGCTATTGGTGGCGTATCGCCCTGGAGCGCCGGCTGCGGCAATGCAGCGGCGAGGCCTTCCAGCAGTTCTTCAGCGACGTCATGGCGCTGGCGCATGGCGACGACTTCGTTCGGGTCCGGTCCTTCGGCAGGTTGGGAGACAAGGGCTGCGATGGCTATCTCCGCTCCGCCGGCCGGCTGTACCAGTGCTTCGGCGCATTGAACGGCCACACGCGTCAGGCCTCCCGGCTGGCCCGCAAGATCGACACCGACTTCGCGACAGCCGCCATGGCGCTGCCGGACCTCATGAGGGAGTGGCACTTCGTCCACAACCTGATCGACGGCATGCCTGTCGAGGCCATGGCGGCGCTGACGACTTTGGAGCGCGCCCATCCCGCAATCAGGTTGGGCTTCTTCGGACTCGAATCGTTCATCGAGGTCATCTTCAAGATGAGCACGGGGCGGATCTCAGTCCTGCTGGGACCCGCAGCATCAGAAGGCGACGTCGAAAACCTCGATATCGCCGTGCTACGAAAACTTGTGCAAGACCTCGGTGCGACCGCCGACACCAGCGATTTCCAGCCGATCGAATTGAGGCCCGCGCCTTTGGACAAGCTGAATTTCAACCAGCTCCCGAATCATTGGAAGATGTTGATCTCCGGTGGTTGGGTCAACACAAAGCTGATCGCCGATTACTTCGAAAAATCTGACGATCCGATGTTGAAGGACCGGATCTCAGCGATGTTCTCGGCCAAGTACGACTACTTCAAAGCGCAGCTACTGCCACCCAGCGAGATCATGGCCGCGCTCTTCGAGTTGGTCACCGGCATCGGCCATGTCACGCCTCCACAACAGGTCGCGGCCCAAGCGCTGTTGGCATATCTCTTCGATGGTTGCCACATCTTCGAGCGAGCGCCTGATGGCGTCTCCCAATGATCCTTCCAACCAAAGGCCTGGCCCCGGAGTACGCCCTGCTGAGCGTCGGTGCGGACATCCTCGAACACCTGCAGGACGCGATGTCCGTCGCAGAGCTTTGGGACCGCGTGCTATCGGCTCGCTACATATCTAATCCAAGGCAGCCGCTGTCCTTCGACTGGTTCAGCCTGGCGCTTGATCTGCTCTACGCAATCTACGCGATCGACTACGACGACGGACTCCTCCGTCGTGGAGCTCAAAAGTGACCACGTCATCTCCTCAAACCTCGGTCGTTCCTATGCATGCAAGCAATGAGACCCGCTACGAATCAACACAACGGATCGTTCAGTTGGCGGTGGAGCTCAAAGCCAAATTCAAATCGCTCACCTATCAGTCCATCGGCTTGAAAGATCGTCTTGCCCATATCGAAAGTGCGCTGGTCGACGACCGACCGCCGCTGCGTGTAGAGATGCGGCGCCTCTATTCATCGATCGGCATTGAATTGCCCGACGCAGCCCTCCGTCGATTCGAAGAGGTCGAGATCTTCCATGACTCCGTGCTGGCGAATCGCCGAATCCATCTCGTGCCGGAGATCGAGCAGATAAAAGCACAGGTGGATGAGTTGGACCGCCAAGCCGCGCAAGTCGATCAACTGCGATCTGACCTGCTCAGGCAGCTGGACGAGCGGCTCTAGCCCCGATCCCCGCGATCAGCGACCCCACCGCGACCATCGCCGCGCCGCCCCAGAACACAGTCGGCAGCGGCGCGCTGAGCAGTACCGATGCGAACAGCGCCGACATCAGCGGCGTCCCGTTCGCCGCCAGGCCGAGCAGGTGGATATTCCCGCGCAGCACGCCGATGTTCCAGAGCATGTAGGCCAGCGTCACGGCCGCGCTCGCCAGCGCGACCTGGATGACGACATGCGTGGACCAGTTCATCGGCGTCCGCTCCGCGTTGCACGCGTGCACGATCCAGAAGCCGACCGCGCTCAGCGCCATGAAGAACCAGAGCGCGTTCTTTCCTTCGGCCATGTGCTTGGTGCAGGTGCTGTAGAGGGCCCACACGATGGCGCCGATGAAGGCCAGGCCGTAGCTGAGCGGATTCGACGCCGCGTTGTGGAAGAACTGGCTGAGCGACAACCCTTCCGGCGGCGAGGACGCCGCGATCACCCCGGCGAACGCCAGCGCCAGTCCGCCCAGCATCAGCACATTCAGCCGCTTGCGGCCGGCGATCGCGGAGCACAACACGGTGAGGCTGGGCCAGAGGTAGTTGACCATGCCGACCTCGATGGCCTCGTGGCGCGAGCGCGCGAAACCGAGCGCCAGGACGAAGCAGAGCTCGTAGCCGACGAACAGCGCGGCGCCCAGCCACAGGTAGCGGCGCGGCAGCTCGCGCAGCGAGGTGCGCGTCGGCAGGAGCAGCAGCGCGGACACGGTGAACAGCATCGCCGGCGCGCCGGTCCGGCCGAGGAATTCGATCGTGCTGCGCGTGACGCCGACGGAGGTGCTCCAGAACAGGATGGCCACCAGGCCCAGCAGCGTGGCGCCGCTCGACACGGACTTGGACAGGTCAGACTTCGACATTCATGCTTTCGTTTGCCTGCCGGGCGAATCGCCCCGGCGGCATGCCCACGTGCCGCGTGAACGCGACGCCGAACGGACCGACGGCGCTGTAGCCCACGCGCTCGGCGATCTCCGCGATCGACAGCTCGCGCTGCCGCAGCCATTGTTTGGCCAGCGCCATGCGCCAGGCGAGCAGGTACTCCATCGGCGCGACGCCGATCGCACGACTGAATCGCTCGAAGAAGGCGGAGCGCGACATGGACGCCTCCTTCGCCAACTCCACGACCGTCCAGGGCGACGAGGGCGCCTCATGCATGCGCCGCAGCGCCTGCGCCAGCTTCGGATCCGCGAGCCCGCGCACCAGACCCGGCGTGGCCGCCGTGCTGGCCGTCGCGCGGAAGGCCTCGATCAGGAGCACCTCCAGCAGGCGCGACATGACGATCTCCCGTGCCGGCCGATCAGCGCGCGATTCGTCTCCGACGAGCTGGACCAGCGTCGACAGCCGGCTCTCCCCGCGGACGTGCACCCATCGCGGTAGCAGCGACACCAGCAGCTCCGCATCCGGTGATCCGAGCACGCAGTGGCCGACCAGCATCCGCATGTCGACCTTCCCCGCCGGATCGCCGATGCGCGCGCCGCCGGGCATGGGCACGATCGGCGTGGTGACGGGTTCGTCCTCGCGCGGCGGCTGGCGATCCAGGCTGGAGGTCGCGAAGTTGCGTGCGGCCGGAAGCAGCACGAAGTCGCCCTCGTGCACCGTGATCGTCTCGCTGTGGGTGGGGCCGTCGATCGTCAGATGGCAGGCTCCTTCGAGCGCGACGAAGTAGAACGGCCGGCCCGTCTCGCTGCGGCGCACCGCCCACGGCGCCGAGGCCACGACGAGCTTCGAGAACGGCGCCTGCGGCCGCAACAGCGAGACGACTTCAGCCAAGGGGTCGATCATCTGGACGATCTCGACAAATGTATGGACTTCGCAGTGTAGTCAGTCCTGAACGCACGCCCTATCGTGCGGACTTCCCCAACCAGGAGTTCCCGATGTCCCGTGCTTCCACCGTCCTGATCACCGGCTGTTCGTCCGGCTTCGGCCTCGAGACGGCGCGTTTCTTCCTCGACCAGGGCTGGCGCGTCGTCGCGACGATGCGCACGCCGCGCGAAGACCTGCTACCGAAGTCCGAAGCGCTGCGCGTGCTGCCGCTCGACGTCACCGATGCCGAGAGCATCCGCCAATGCCTCTGGGACGCCGGCCCGATCGATGCGCTGGTCAACAACGCCGGCGTCGGCCTGCTGTCCCCGCTGGAGGCCGTCGACATGGCCAACGCTCGCGCGCTCTACGAGACCAACGTGCTGGGCACGATCGCGATGACGCAGGCCGTGCTGCCTCAGTTCCGCGAACGCCGCGCGGGCGTGGTGGTGAACGTCACTTCCAGCGTGACGTTGAAGTCGCTCCCGCTGCTGTCGGTCTACACCGGCAGCAAGGCGGCGGTGAATGCGTTCACCGAGTCGCTCGCGCTGGAGCTCGCGCCCTTCAACATCCGCGCGCGCCTCGTGCTGCCGGGCCGCTCGCCGACCACGAGCTTCGGCGACAACGCGCGCAAGCTGATGAGCCCCGACGTCCCCGAGGCCTACGTGGCGTTCCGCGATCAGGTCTTCGCGGCGGTGCGCGACCTGTCGACGCCGGTGACCGTCGCGCAGGACGTGGCCGAGGCCGTCTGGCGCGCCGTCACGGATCCGCAGGCGCCGATGCGGATTCCGGCGGGGGCGGATGCGGTGGCGCTGGCGGAGTCGTTGACAGGCGCTTGAAGCTGAATCTGAGGCCGGGCCTCAGGCGCGTTCACTTCCCCGCCTGATACACCTTCACGTACTCGACCTCGTACCCGATCGGGAAGATCTTGTCGTCGATCTCGCCGCCGAGGTCGCCGCCGATCGCGAGGTTGAGGATCAGGAACTGCGGCTTGTCGAATGGCCATTGCGCCGTTCCCTGGCCCAGGTTGGGATACGCCGCGTGCACCTGGCCGTCGATGCCGAAGCGGATCTCCTGGGGCGTCCACAGCATCTGGTAGTTGTGGAACCCGCCGCAGGCCGTGGCGAGCTTGCGGCCGTCGCCGACGCCGTGACCGCCGTGGCCCGAGGTCGTGTGCACGGTGCTGAACACCCAGTCCGGCTTCTGCCCCATGTGCTCAAGGATGTCGAGTTCCCCCGACGCCGGCCAGTCGCCCTGGCTGCCGAGCGTCCAGATCGCCGGCCACGTGCCCTGCCCGCAGGGCAGCTTCGCGCGGATCTCGAAGTAGCCGTAGGTCCACTCGGCCTTGCCCTTCGTGATCAGCCGCGTGGAGGTGTACTTCTGGCCGCCCCAGTCGGGCTGCGACGACAGCGACTCCTTGCGCGCCGTGATCACCAGCCGGCCGTCCTTCAGCGCGGCGTTCTCCGCGCGCGGGCCCGAGTAGTACTGCTTCTCCCGGTTGTGCCAGCCCTGCTTGTTCATGCCGGTGTCGTAGGCCCACTTGGCCTCGTCGGGCAGCGCGCCCTTGTCGAACTCGTCGGACCAGACCAGCGTGTATCCCGCCGGCAGTCCGATCGGACCGGTCGCCGCGCCGCCCTTGCCCGTCGCCGTCTGCGCCTGCGCAAGCGCAGCGCCGCTGTCGATCGCCAGGGCCGCCAGCAGCGGCAGCGCCGCCCAGCGACGCGTCAGTCGTTGCTTCATGAACCAGGTCTCCGTGTCTGTGGATGATCAGCGCTTCGCGCGCCGCTGCAGCAGCTGCTCGGCATCCGCGAGCGCCGCCTTGATCGTCTTCTTTCCGCGCAGCACCTGGTCGAGCTCGGTCTGCACGACTTCCTCCGCGAACTTGGCCTGCTTGTGCACCGGCAGCGCCGTGATGCGCAGCGCGTCGTCGCGCCACAGCAGCCGCGCGCGCTGTCCGCCAAGGAAGTCCACCGGCTCGCTGAAGAACGGGTCGTCGTGGACGTCCCGCAGCGCGGGGAACGCGTCGTAGGACTTGAACGCCTGCAACTGCCGCTGCGGGTTCAGCGACATCAGCTGGATGAAGTCCCACGCCAGCCGCTTGCGCGAGGCCGCCGACTTGCGCGCGATCGCGTAGAAGGTGCCCCCATACGGCGCATGCGAGCCGCCCGGCAGCGAGGACGCGCGCCACAGCCCCTTGGTCTCCGGCGCGATGAAGGCATTGAGCTGCCCCACCAGCCACGCGCCCGACAGCTCCGTCGCCAGCCGCCCCTGCTTGAAGCCCGCGCCCCAGTCGTTCGACCATGCGGGCACCTTCGCGTCGAGGCCCTTCTGCCGCGCCCGCAGCGCGACCTCGAACGCGCGCTCGAAGCGCGGCGAGTTCACCAGCACGCGGGACTCGGTGTCGAAGTAGATGCCCTCGCCCGGCTTCAGGCCGTCGGCGATCAGGATGTCCTTGATCTCCTGCACGTTCGCGATCAGGTACGCGCCGGTGCGGGACTTGATGCGCTCGCCGGTGGCGACGTAGTTGTCCCAGCTGCGCGTCAGTTCCTCCGGCGCCACGTCGGCCCGCTCGATGATGTCCTTGCGATACAGCATCGTGCCCGGTCCGATGTCCGCGGGCACTGCCACCACCGCGCCGCTGCGCGCCACCGCCTGGTCGTAGGCGTAGGGCACCAGCCGCGAGCGGAAGGCCTCGATGCCGAACGGCGGCTGACGCAGGTCGTCCAGCCCGCCGCCCTGCGCGAAGCGGCCGACGAAGCTCGACTCCAGCGCCATCACGTCCGGCAGGCCCACCGCCGTCGACAGCGCGGTCGTCATCGCCGTGTGGTGGTCGGTGTACTGGCGCATCAGGATGCGCAGCTCCACGTCGGGATGCATCGCCTGCCACGCCGGGATCGCCGCCTTGGCGATCTCGTCCATCAGCGGGAAGGCCGCGATCGTCAGCACCTCGCGCGTCTGCGCCAGCGCCGGCACCACCAGCACGCCGGACCACGCCGGCGCCGTCATCGCCGCCAGCATCCCGCGGCGGGTCAATCCCTGGCGGATGCGACCGCCCTCGTCGTTGTTCGCGCTCAAAAGTCGAGCTCCATCGTCATGACCGTGCCTTCGCTGATCGAGCCGCCGGTCGGCGGCCGCAGATAGACGCCGAAGCGCGAGGCCTGACCCGGCCAGCGCTGCGCACTGAGCGCCGCGATCGCCGCGTCCACGCCGCCTTGCACCTCGCCGGTGTCGGGATCGACGTTGGGCACGATGCAGCGCTCGCAGGCGGCCGCGTGCGTCATGCGACGCCACCAGCCCTCCCCGTCCCGCCAGACCAGCTGCAGCAGGTGTTCCTCGATGAACGGCACCAGCGCCTCCTGCAGGCCGCGCAGCACGAGGTTGGGCCGCAGCCGCCGCACGTCGACGCGCGCGCGCCCCAGCACGGCAAGCTGTTCGTTGAGCTCGATCACCGAGCCCGTGGAGACCGCGTGCAAGGCGTTGGGCGCCGTCGCCAACGCCGCGCTCCGGTCCAGCTTCACCAGCCGGAGTTCGTCGCCCGTGACCTCGCGCAGGAACTGCGCCGCCACCGCGCCGGCATCCCGGCCGCGATGGCTCACCATGCGGCCTTCCTCCGGATTCCAGATCAGGGCGTAGGTCGACGCGCCTTCCGCTTCGCGCGCCAGCCGCAAGGGTTGCTGACCTTGCGCGCAGAGCAGCAGCGCGTCAGTCAGCAGCTTGGGCTGAAGCAGGGCCAGCTTCGGATGCGAGCCGAGCCAAGCCAGCTCGCCGCGGCTGTCGACGACGATCCATTCGCGGTCGCCGACGATGCGGCCGTCGGCGTCGAAGCGCAGGTCGGACACGCGCACGCCGGCGCAGGACTTCACCGGGTAGACGTACAGCGCCTCGATGCAGGCATAGGCCGTGGAGGACGTGGCGGCGGGCGTCTCCGAGCGATCGCCGTGGAGGGCGGCCATGGCGGCGAGGGCGGAGTGCCGGTCCACGTCGCCCTCAGCGCGGCAGCACGTAGGTCGCGATGCAGCGCGGGGGCAGCGACGCGACGCCGGCCTGGCCGTCGATGCGCAGCGAGAAGCGGTGCTCCCGTTCGCTGCGGTTCATGACGACGACGGCGACGCTGCCGTCCTCGTTGACCGCGGCCGTGCATTCGAGGTCCTGGCTGCTCGCCGAGCACAGCACGCGGAAGGCGCCCGGCTTGATGAAGCGGCTGAAGTGGCCGAGGTAGTCGTAGGAGCTCTGCGGCATCAGCCGGTTCTGCTCGCGGTCCGCGAGCATGGGCGCGCTGCACAGGTTGCCGACGTGGTTCGGACCGCCGGTTTCATCGAGCAGCAGGTTCCAGTCGATCCAGCCGACGGTCCAGCGGTTCAGGTCGTTGAGGATGCTGCGGCCGTAGCGCTCGCCGGTGTTCCACGAGCCGATGTGCGGTCCGCCTTCCTGGCAGCCCTCGGTGAACAGCAGCTGCTTGTCGGGATACGCGTCGTGCAGCAGGCCGACGTGGTCGAAGTGGTCCTCGACGTACCAGTGGAAGCCGCAGCCCCACACGTACTTCGCGGCCTCGGGGTCCGAGTACACGATGTCGGCGCGCTGCACCATCTGGTCGCGGTTGTGGTCCCAGATGACGACCTTGATGCGCTGCAGTCCGGCCGCATGCAGGGCGGGGCCCAAGTGGTCGCGGACGAAGTCGCGCTCCTCCTCCGCGGTGTAGACGCAGGAGTCCCAGCGCTGGACGGCATCGGGCTCGTTCTGCACGGACACGCCCCAGACGGGCACGCCCTCGGCCTCATAGGCCTGGATGAACTTCACGTAGCACTGCGCCCAGGCCTTCGCGTACTGCGGCAGCAGCTTGCCGCCGTTGTTCATCTGCCCGTTGGTCTTCATCCACGCGGGCGGGCTCCAGGGCGATACCAGCAGCTTCATCGGACCCGGCGCGACCTTCATCGCGGCCTGGATCATGGGCAGCAGCGCGCGGCGGTCGCGGTCGATGTTGAAGTGTTCAAGCGCCTCGTCGCCCGGCACGTCCGCATGCGCGTAGTTGCCCAGCGAGAAGTCGCAGCTGTTCATGTGGACGCGGTTGAACGTGTAGCCGTGGCCCGCGGTCGCGTCGAAGTAGGCATGGAGCAGCGCGTTGGCCTCGGCGGGCGGCAGCTTCTGCCACGTCGTCGCGGCAGACTCGGTGAACGCGCCGCCGAAGCCCTCGATCCGCTGGAAGCGCCGCGCGCTGTTCACGACCAGCTTGGGCATGCCGGCGATCGCGGCATCGGCCATCAGTTGCGCCACCGGCTGAAGCGCGAGCTCGGGCTGCGCTTTCAGGCGTGTCGAGCTCGCCAGGTCCGCGCCTTTGGCGGACAGGGTCCATCGCAGGGACGCGCGTACGCCCGCTGAAGTTGTCTCCGTCATCGAACTACCTTTTGTTGTCGTGTCAGGCCAGCGCGTGAAAGCGCTTTCATGACCCGAGCATAGAGGCAGTCGCGACGACGGTCAATTCAGGGATGGCCCGGAGTCGGGGCTCTCCGCGCGCCAGAAAGAGTCCGGCCGATCGGGAGGACGGCGCCCGCTCGACCACCGGCGATCCATGGATGAGATTCGGACCTCTGAGACTGAGCCAGAATCACATCAGGCGCATGCCCAGGGGAAATGCCGTTCCCGCCCAGCAAGAGAGAACCCGATGACCGATGCAGCCGCCCTGCCAATGTCCGACGCCGATGGCGGGAGCCGTCACGCGATGTTGGCGTTGTCAAGTCTCTACCTCGATCCGGACAACGGTCGCCTTTCCAGGCAGCGTGCTGACGAATCGCTCGCTGGGAGTCACGTGACTGACGAATCCGTCCAGCGGCGCCTGCTGCGGCAGTTCCTGGGCGCTCATGGAGAGCACGTCGGCGATATCGTCGCAAGCCTTCTCCAGAACGGGTGGCAGGACATTGAGCCGATCATCGTACGCAAGCTGTCCACGCAGCGATATCTGGTCGTGGAAGGCAATCGACGGGTCGCAGCCCTCAAACACCTGGAACCCCGAAGGAGGGAGCCGGCGGAGGCGCTCGGTCAACTCGACCCTGCGATCTTTGACAAGGTGCCATGCATCATCATCCGCGAGAACCTTGACGGCCCCGAGCGCCTTGTGGACCTTCTGCGCCACATGTCGAGCAGCGATTTCGATCGCCTCGCCACGCTCGTGACGCGCCTCGACGCCCCGTCATGGCGGGGGAACCCGGAAACGGCCAGCGTCTCCGACCAACCCTGGAGAATTCACTCCGACCCCACGGGAAGCAGCTTCAGCCTCGTCGACATCAAGCAGTACCGCGGTCTGGCGGGACTGTCCCTCAAAGACCTGGGGCGCGTGAATCTCATCGTGGGGATCAACAACGCCGGCAAGACCAGCGTACTGGAAGCGATCTATCTGCTGGCCAACCAGACGGACCCCCGCGCGCTGCTCGAGCTTCTGCGCCGTCGGACTCGTATCGACCCTGTCGCGAGTCCCACGTTTGCCGTGACCCAGTTGCCGTCCCTTGTCTTGCTGGGCGCTCAGGCCGGTACAGGGAGTGCGGGCGCCGTCACGCTGGATATCGACCTCCTGGACCGGCCGGAAGACAAGAATGAGGACTGGGCCGCTTATCTGCGGACCTTGCGCATCGTGGTCAAGCACGGGAGCGAGACCCGGTCGTCGATGACGGACTTTTTCGCCGGCCGTTCACGTCGAACGCGCCTGACCGGCGAGCCTCGCTGGCTCAGCAGTTCGGTGTTCCATTCGCCCTTTTCGCTGTCGGACCCCGAGCTTCTCGTGCGCTGCAACGAGGAGAGCATCAAATGGAAGCTGAAGGACCGCGTCGTCGAGTTCATTCGAACGCACATCGATCCGGACCTGCGTGACGTGGCGCTCGCCAATGAGCATCGTCGCTTCCTCGTCACACACGACAGTTTCCCGGAAGCCGTCGACCTGTCGTCGTTCGGCGAGGGACTGCAACGCGTCTTCCTGACGGGTCTGCTGTTCGCGGGCGCACGCGGAGGCGTGGTCCTCATCGACGAGTTCGAGAACGCACTCCACACCTCGCTTCTCATCGCTTTCACCAAGTTCGTCCATGAACTTGCCGTGGAGTTCGGCTGCCAGGTGTTTCTCACGACGCACAGCAAGGAGACCGTCGATGCGTTCCTGCTGAATGGCTACCGGATCGACGAGATCGTCTCCTACCTGCTCAAGCGCGGAGATGACGGCCAACAAGCGGTTGTTCGAATCGGCGGCTCAGACCTCAAGCGTGCCGTCGAGGTTGGCGATGTCGATCTGCGGAGGATGTGAATGAAGGCAGTGTTTGTTTTCTGCGAAGGGCATCACGACGTCACTTTCATCGCACGCAGTCTTGGTCAACTGGCTCAAGCCACCTGGGTCGGCGGTCCCGTCGGCAAGCTGCCTTCACCGCTCGGTCCCGTTCCAGACCCGGAGAACCCGCTCAGGCCCAAGCTGGAAGGCCTGATCGTCAGGCGCTATTCGAATCGAAGCTTGAATGACCTGCAGTTGAGGGCCGCGGCACATGCGCCTTTGCCTGCGTTTGACGCCGTCGTCCGAGCTGGCGACACGCTCTACGTGCTGGTCCGGTGCCAGGGCGACGCTGCGGCAAGGGCCGCAATGGATCTCCTCGACGATGTGGCCGCTGTCCTGAATCCAGCGTTCGGAACCGACATCACGACCGTCGCGGCAGCGTTCTTCTTCGACGCGGATGCAGCGGTTGCCGTGCGCGAGGCCACCTTCTCCATCGACTTTGCTCCGTTGCTGCGCGGGCGACTGTCTCCATTGCACGGCGCTTGGGCGACGGGAAGCCCGCATGTCGGCCTGTTCGTGTTTCATGACGCAGCCTCCCGCTCGGGTACCCTGGAGGAGTTGATAGCGCCAATGCTGGCAACGGAGTGGAACGCCCGGTGGCAAGCCGCCGACGCCTTTCTCCAGCAACACGCCGAGCCAGCCGACCCTGTCAGCGAGAAACGTTCGGAACGTCTCAAGGCCCAGATCAGCATGACCGGCCAGTTCCTCTTCCCAGGCGATCCGATGAGCGTCGTGATCGGCAGGCCCCAGGGGAACAGGCCCGGCCTGTCCGACCAGCACTTCAGTGGCCTCGCTTCGCAATCGCTCGTCGACTTCCTTCTGGGCGTGCCCTGGTGATGCCTTGGCGGCCTGAGGCTTATCTCTCCGGATACGCCTTCCGCAGCGCCTCGTACTGCGCCTTCGTGATCGGCATCATCGACCCGTGGCGCAGCTGCGCGGGCATCTCGAAGCGGTCCCATTCCTTGCGGCGCGAGTTGCCCCAGACCTCCACCCACGGACCTTCCAGCCGTGGCGCCATCGACAGGCCGTAGCCGTTGCCCGCGTACTGCTCGTAGTACAGCAACCAGTCGACGCCGTTGGGCGCGCGCACCAGCGTGGGCGCCTCGCGGAACGCGGGGCTCAGCGCCGGGCCGGGCTCGGGGTATGGGCCGAGCAGGTCCTTCGCGCAGGTCATGCGGATCGTCTTGCCGGTCGTCCAGATGTAGGACGGGTAGCGCTCGTCCTTGATCACCGCGCAGTAGCCGCCTTCCGGATTCGCGATCAGGAAGGTGTCGATGGTCGCGATCTCCCACTTGAACAGCCGCTTGGGCGGTGCGTCGAAGCGCTTCAGGTCCGGCGACAGCGCGTAGAGCGTGCGCTGGCTGGACCAGTAGCGCTCGGGATCCTCTGGAACGCCTGGCACCGTTGCCGTATGCCACAGCACGACGAACTGATTCGACGGCTTGTCGAAGTAGAGCTTGGGCGCGCCGATGCGCTGCATCGCGTTGGGCAGCCCTGCCACCTTCGACAGGTCTGGCCGGTACGTACCAAACACCTGCCACTTGATCAGGTCGTCGGAGACCCAGAAGCGGATGTCCGGATCGTCGTCGCTCTTGTTGCCGACCAGGTAGAAGCGCCCGTCCGGGCCTTGCGCGATGGACGGGTGCCCGTGGTATTCCTCGTTGACGGCCTTGCCGCCGTTGAGCTTCGTCCAGTGCAGCCCGTCCAGGCTCACGGCGTAGTGCAGCACGCCGTAGCGCGCATCGGTCATGTGGGCGAAGAGGTAGGCCTCCGGCCCGGTCTGCGCGAGCGCGGCCGCGCTCGGCGGACCGGCCGTGTGGGCCGGGTTCGCCACGACTGCGGGTCGCGCCGCGGCAGGCGAGGCGGTCGTCGGGCTCTGTGCCGCAGCGCCCACCGTCGCCGTCACCGCGGCCATCGCCAGGATCGCGCCCGCAAGCGCTCGGATTCGTCTCATGTCTCTCTCCTTGTTGTCACTGCTGGATCGATCCTGGTCGATGGCTTCTCAACCCGGCGTCAAGGCGTCACGGCGCCGAGATCGCCCATCGTTGGCAGTCGCCGCCCAGCCATTCCCATTGCTGGACCTTGGCGCCGTTGGCCGTGGAGCACCCGTCCACGTCGAGCACGCGGCCGCTGTTCTTGTTGATGAAGCGCCAGTAGCCGGCGCCGACGTTCTCGATGCCCCAACGCTGCGTGGCTGCGTTGTTCGACGTCCATTGCCGCACCTGAGCCCCCATCGCCAGAGAGGCGTCCTGCACCTCCAGCTTCAGGCCGCTGTTCACCGAGGTCAGTTCGTAGAAGCCGTCCGAGGTCGCGGTGACGTTCCAGCGCTGGCAGTTGGCGCCGCTGTAGGGCCACTGCTGCACCAGCCCGCCCGCGGCCGTCGAGCAGCCCGCCACGTCCAGCGCCTGCGCGCTGTGCTTCGCGATCACCTTGTAGGTGCCGTTGGCGGCGTTGTTCGGGCTCACGCGTTCGAACTTCCAGCGTTGGCAGTCGCCGCCTATCCAGCTCCATTGCTGGACCTTGGTCCCCGCCGCCGTCGAGCACGCGTCCACGTCCAGCACCAGGTTGCTGTTCTTGTTGATGACGCGGAAGTAGCCGTCGCCGACCGGCTCGATGCGCCACTTCTGGCAGTTGTTGTTGACCGCCGTCCAGGTCTGCACCTTGCCGCCGTTGGTCGTCGAGCAGCCGTCGACATCGAGCTGCTGCCCGCTGTGCTGCGCCGTCAGCGTGTAGTCGCCGTTGCCGGTGTTGGTCACGCGCCAGCGTTGGCAGTCGCCGCCGACCCAGCTCCACTGCTCGATCTGCGTGCCGACGGCCGTCGAGCAGCCCGTCACGTCGAGCACCTGCCCGCTGTGCTTCGCGACCAGGCGGTAGACGCCGTCCGCCACCGGATGGTTCAGCGGCGCACTCGCGAACTGCACGCGGCAGGCGATGTTGGCCATCTGAAGCACGCGCGTTCCGTCCGCCGACGGCAGCAGCTGACTGCTGTAGTTGCTGCACGGATCGGTGCCGGTGTTGGGCGTGACCAGCGGCGCGGCGGACTCGGTCCACTGCCCTGCCCCACCGTTCGTGTTGAACATGTAGATGCGGCCGTTGACGTCGTCGTTGATCGCGTTGCCGGCGTTGCGACGCACGATCTGCCCGATCAGCAGCAAGCGCCCCTGCGCGCTGCCGTCATTCATCCACGACACCGTCGGCGCATGCGAGAAGTGGTTGCCCGCCGTCGACTCGACGCGCGTGCCCATGTTGCTCGCCGTGCCCCAGCTGCTGCCGTTGGTCGAGGTCCGGATGTACACATCGCAACTGCGCGACCCGCAGATCTCGTAGCTCATCACGTAGCTGCCGTTGGGCAGCTTGCGCACGATGGGCATGCCGGGACGCAGGTCGCCGTTGTCGCTGATGCCGACGTCGATCGTGTCCGCGCTCCAGGTGAGGCCGCCGTCGGTCGAGACCTTGTGCGCGATCAGCTGGTTGAAGCCGCCGGACTTGTACTCCTCGCTCGAATAGAACATCAGCAACCGCCCGGCGCTGTCGACCGAGAACTCCGGCTCCCACGTACCGACGCTGCCGGTCGCCGCGATCGCGTGCGAGGTCCAGGTCCGGCCGACGTCCGTGCTGCGGTAGATGCGGATCGAATACGCGCTGCCGTTTCGCGTCGTCGTCGCCCAGAAGAGCGTGCCGGGCGCGGTCGAGCCGAGCTGCTGCGGCACCTCCCACATCCCGCTGCAGCAGTGCCAGGGTTCGGGCACCGTGACGCTGCCGACCTGGGTCCAGGTCGCGCCCTGGTTGGTGCTCTCGTAGATCAGCGACTGCGCGCCGCCGAGGTCGTAGGACGCGATCAGGCGGCCGTTGGCGCCGCCGCTGGCCGCCAGCCGGATCATCCGCGGGTAGAAGCTGTCCTGGTTGCCCAGGACCGTCTCCGCCGCCTGCGACGGTCCGGCGACGAAGGCCGTCGCCGCCATCACCATCGCGAGCAGCCAGCGCCACCCACTCCAAGCGAACTTGCTCATGCGTGTCTCCATGTGCGGCCTCGCGGGCCGCGTTGCTGTCGTCGATCGGCGAGGTAAGCGGCGCCGGTCAGGGGATTGGGGCGGCTCTTCGGCCGCCGCCGGGGTCACGTGCTTATCGGCCGTCGATCAACGCCTTGTTGACCTTGCTCACGCGGTCGAAGTCCAGCTTCTTCACGCGGCGGTCGTAGGTGAAGAAGCCGTTGAGCTCTTCCTCGACGTCCGTCGTCTCCGTGTAGATCGCGGCGCTCAGGCCCTTGTCGGCGCGGAAGCCGCGCAGCTTGTCGACCTGCGCGACGTAGGCGTCGTTGATCGCCGCCGCGCTGTCGAACAGGTGGTAGCAGCACTTCGACTCGGGCCGGTACATGTGACCGGGCACCTTCAGGCTGTTGCCGCCGTACTCGCCGAGCACGGCGATGCGCCACGGCTGGTACGTCGGCGCGGCGGGGCCCGGGTAGTCGTGCAGGTCGATCAGGTCGCCGCCGCCTTCGTCATGCGGCGCGAAGTTGATGCCGGAGTGCGCGTTGATCAGCCGCGTCGGGTCCATCGCGCGGAACTGCGCGGCCATGCGGCGGTGCTCGAAGTCGCCCCAGCTCTCGTTGAAGATCACCCAGGTGACGATGGACGTTTCCGAGCGCAGCTGGTCGACGATCTCGCGCCACTCGATCTCGGTCTTCGCGCGCACGGCGAGGTCGGTCTCGGCGTCCCAGGCCTGCGGCATGTCCTGCCACACCAGCAGGCCGAGCTTGTCGGCGTAGTGGAACCAGCGCGCCGGCTCCACCTTGATGTGCTTGCGGACCATGTTGAAACCGAGCTTCTTCGTCTCCTCGAGGTCGAAGCGGAGCGCGGCGTCGGTCGGCGCGGTGTAGAGGCCGTCGGGCCAGAAGCCCTGGTCCAGCGGCCCGAACTGGAACACGAACCTGCCGTTCAGCAGCGGGCGCGGCACGCCGTCGACCATGCCCACCTCGATGCTGCGCATGCCGAAGTAGCTGTCGACCTGGTCGACGACCTTGCCGTCGCGGCGCAGCGTGACCTTCAGGTCGTAGAGGAAGGGATCGTCGGGGGACCAGAGCCGAGGCTGCGGCACCGGCAGCGACAGCGCCTTGTCGGCGGCGCCGCGCACGCGGCCGACCACCTGACCGTCCTTGAGCGCGACCGCTTCGACCTGGAGACCCTTCGTCTCGCCGGCGCGCACGGTCAGCGCGAGGCGCTGCTCGCCGACCACCGGCGTCATGTCGAGCTTGGCGATGTGCGCCTGGCCCACCGGCTCCAGCCACACCGTCTGCCAGATGCCGGAGCTCGGCGTGTAGAAGATCCCGCCTGGCTTCAGCGACTGCTTGCCGAGCGTGCCGTCGTTGGTGCTCGGATCGAAGGCGGCGACGACCAGCTCGTTGCGGCCCGGCTTGAGCAGCGGCGTGATGTCGAAACCGAAGGAGGTGTAGCCGCCCTCATGCTGACCGACGCGCGTACCGTTGACGTAGATGGTGGCCAGACGATCGACCGCGCCGAAGTTGATGCGGACGCGCCGGCCCTTCCACGCGGCGGGGATCTCGAAGCCGCGGCGGTACCAGAGGTTCACCTCGCCGAGTCGCTCGACGCCGGAGAGCATCGATTCCACCGGATACGGCACGCGGACGCGCTCGGTCTTCTCGGGGAAGCGCGGCGCGGAACCCGGCGCAAGACGCGCGTCCGGCGCGCCCTTCCCGCCCCAGTAGTCCCACTGGCCGTTGAGGTTGAGCCATTCGGTACGGACCAGTTGCGGGCGCGGGTACTCCGGGAACGGAACCGGCGCTTTCAGGGCCTCGTCGGTCCAAGGCGTGGTCAGGCGCACATGCGGTGCCGGGGCGACGACGGCCTGCGCGTCCTGCATGGGCTGCGCCGTCGCGATCATGGGCGTCATGGCCGTGGTGGCGAAGGCGGCGACCGTCGCGAACATCGCGGCGATGCGGGCGGGAGACTTCGATGACATCGATCAGTTCCTCGTTGTTCCGATGAAGACGTTCAGGGATTCAGAAGCGCCGCGTCGAGCGGCCGTGCCACAGCACCATCACGCGCTGGAGTCCGCAGAACAGCCCGAGCAGCGCGCCGATGACGATGCGGGTCCACCACGAGCTCAGGGTGCCGTCGAACAGGATCAGCGTCTGGATCAGGCCCAGCATCAGCACGCCGGTCAGCGCGCCCAGCACGTGGCCGATGCCGCCGCTGAGCAGCGCACCGCCGATCACCACCGCGGCGATCGCGTCGAGCTCCAGACCCTGCGCATGAAGTCCGTAGCCCGACAGCGTGTAGATGCCGAAGAGCACGCCGCCCAGCGCCGCGCAGCCGCCGCTGAGGGCGTAGACGCCGATGCGGGTGGCGGCGACGGGCAGGCCCATGAGGCGCGCGGAGGTCTCCTGCCCGCCGAGCGCGAAGACGGCGCGGCCGAACGGCGTGGAGCGCGACACAGCGACCGCCAGCGCGAGCACGACGAGCGCGCAGACCGCGCCGGGAGTGATCTCGCCGAGCGGTCCGAGCGACCAGCGCGACTGCGACCACGCGGTGAGCGTCGCGTCGGTGATCGGGATCGAATCGACGCTCAGCAGATAGCAGAGCCCACGCGCCAGGAACAGGCCGGCGAGCGTCACGATGAAGGGCGGGATCGCGAAGACGTGGATCACCGCGCCCATCGCCGCGCCGAATGCGGCGCCGCCTAGCAGCAGCAGCGGGATCAGCACCAGCGGCGACAGGTGCGCGCGTTCGACACCGAGCGCCAGCAGCATCGTCGTCAGTGCCACCACCGAGCCCACCGACAGGTCGATGCCGCCGGAGAGGATCACGAAGCTCATGCCGACGGCGACGACCAGCAGGAAGGCGTTGTCGATCAGCAGGTTCAGCAGCACCTGGCTGGACAGCAATCCCGGATAGGCTGACGCGCCGGCGAGCGTGCCGACCACCAGCAGCAGCACGGAGGCCCAGCTCGGCAGGTCGCGGGCGTGGACGAGCGAACGGACGTGAAGACGGGAGCGTGCGTTCATAACGTCGCTCCCGCGCGCCGCTGCCCGCGCTCGCGCCAGACGCGCCATGCCGGCGCCTGACTGATCGACACCGCGAAGACGACGGCGGCCTTCACCACCAGCGTGACCTCGGGCGCGATGCCCAGCGCGTAGATGCTGGTCGTCAGCGTCTGGATGATCAGCGCGCCCAGCAGGCTGCCGCGCAGGCTGAACCGGCCGCCGAGCAGCGAGGTCCCGCCCAGCGCCACCGCGAGGATCGCGTCCAGCTCCAGCATCAGACCTGCGTTGTTGGCGTCGGCGCTCTTGATGTTGGCGCTGATCATCAGGCCGGCCACGCCGGCGCAGAGGCCGCACGCGATGTAGACCGCCAGCATCAGTCCGGCAGCGTGAACGCCGGCCAGCCGCGCGGCAGCCGGGTTGGCGCCGCTGGCTTGAAGGAAGAGGCCGAGCGCGGTGCGGTGCTTCAACAGTCCGAAGAGCGCCGCGACGCCGAGCGCGATCCATGGCGCGAACGGCAGTCCGAGCAGGAAGCCGCTGCCGAGGAAGAAGTAGGGCTCGTGATAGATCGTGATGATCTGGCCGTCGGTGATCAGCTGCGCGATCCCTCGGCCGGCGACCATCAGGATCAAGGTCGCGATGATCGGCTGGATGCCGCCGGCGACGACGAGCAGGCCATTGAACAGGCCGCACACCGCCGCCGCGCCGAGCGCGCCGAGGATCGCCGCCGTCATCGGCATCGCCGCACCGTCGCGAGTCACCAGCGACGCCGCCACCGCGCCCGCGATCGCGACCACCGCACCGACCGAGATGTCGATCCCGCGTACCGCGATCACCAGTGTCATGCCCATCGCGACGACCATCAGCGGGGCCGCACGGTTCAGGATGTCGATCAGCGGTCCGTAGGCGTGACCGTCCTGCCAGCGCAGGCTGAGGAACTGCGGATTCAGGATCGCGTTCAGCGCCCAGAGGGCGAGCAGGACGTAGGCGGCGTGACGGGCGCCAGCGTGGTGGTCCGCGCCTCGCCTCGGGCGAGGGGGGCGCGCGTCGAGGGTTGCGTCCGCGTCCGCGGCACGCCGCCGGCGACGCAGGAAGGCGGGGGCGCTCATGCGTGGGCCTCCGCGGCGCCCGCCATCACGTGCAGCAGGCGGTCCTCGTCGAGGCCGCGCGCGTCAAGCTCCGCCACCTGGCGACGCTCGCGCAGGACGGTGATGCGGTCGCTCGCGCGCAGGACTTCGGGCAGCTCCGACGAGATGAAGATCAAGGCCATGCCTTGCCGGCACAGCGACAGCACCTGGTCCATCAGGTCCTGCTTCGCGGCGATGTCGATGCCGCGGGTGGGTTCGTCGAGGATCAGCAGGCGCGGCGTCGTCGCGAGCCAGCGCGCGAGGATCGCCTTCTGCTGGTTGCCGCCGGAGAGCAGGCCGATGGGCGTCTCCGCGTCGGCGGTCTTGATGCCGAGTTGGGTGATGAAGCGTTGGGCGAGCTCGCGTTGCGCGGTGCCTGTCAGCGTTCTGAAGACGCCGCGTCTGGCTTGCAGGGCGAGCACGATGTTCTCGCGCACGCTGAGTTCGGCGACGATGCCGTCGACCTTGCGTTCCTCCGGGCAGAAGGCCATGCCGGCGCGGACGGCGTCGCGCGGACTGCGCAGGCGCACGGCGGTGCCGTCGATGCGGATCTCGCCGGCGTCGGCGCGATCGGCGCCGAAGAGCAGGCGCGCGGTTTCGGTCCGGCCCGCGCCGAGCAGGCCGGCCAGGCCCAGCACTTCTCCGGCAGCAACGCGCAGATCGATGCCCTCGACCGCGCCACGGCGCCCGAGCCCCAGGGTGGAGAGGATCGACGGCCGCTGGCCCTCACCCCCACCCTCTCCCGCAAGCGGGAGAGGGAGCAAGAGGCCGCTTGACTGCCCAGACCCCGCGCGCTGCGCGCGCCCCTCACCCCTGCCCTCTCCCGCAAGCGGGAGAGGGGGTAAGACGGGTGGCGCGGTCCGGTCAGCTCGGTGCATTCTCACTCCCTCTCCCGCTTGCGGGAGAGGGTGGGGGTGAGGGCCAGCAGCCGTGGCAGTGCTGAACTCCCGACCGAGCATCAACGTCACCAGTTCCATGCGCACCAGTTCTGTCGCTGGCCGCTCCCCGACGAACTCTCCATTCCGGAACACCGTGAAGCGGTCTGCCACCGCGTAGGCCTGGTCGAGGAAGTGGGTGACGAGCAGCACCGCGACGCCTTCGTCGCGGAGTTGCCGGATCATGGCGAGCAGCCGTGCCGTTTCTGCCTCGTCGAGCGACGACGTTGGTTCATCGAGGATCAGCACCCGTGCCTGCTGATGCAGCGCGCGGGCGATGGCGATCATCTGCTGCACCGCCACGGGGAAGTCGCCGAGCGGTCGCCGCACGTCGGCCTGGATGCCGAGTCGCGCGAGCGCCGCGCCGGCCTCCTCGCGCACCTTCGGCCAGTCGATCGCCACGCCGCCCCAGCGGCGCGGGAAGCGTCCTGCAAGCACGTTCTCCGCCACCGACAGATTCGGGCAGAGCTGGACTTCCTGATGCACGACCGCGATGCCTGCGCGCTGCGCCTCCAGCGGCGAGCGTGCCGCAAAGGCCACGCCGTCGAGCGCGATCGTCCCTGCATCCCGATCCTGCACGCCCGCGAGGATCTTGATCAGCGTCGACTTCCCCGCGCCGTTCTGCCCCATCAGCACCTGCACCTCGCCGGCACGCAGCGTCAGCGCCGCGTCGACCAATGCGGGCACGCCGCGGAAGGCCTTCGCCACACCGCGCGCCTCCAGCACGACGCTCATCAGTACTTCCGCTTGGGCAGTTCCTGCGCCGCGACCTCCGCGGGGAACACGCCCTCTTCGGTCACGATGCGGCGCGGCACGGTCTTGCCGGCCTTCAGGTCCTTCACCGTCTGCATCAGCTGCGGCCCGAGCAGCGGGCTGCATTCCACGGTCACGTTGAGCTTGCCCGCGACCATCGCCTGGAACGCGCCCTTCACGCCGTCGATCGAGATGATCAGGATGTCCTTGGCCGGCTTGAGACCGGCTTCCTCGATCGCCTGGATCGCGCCGATCGCCATGTCGTCGTTATGCGCGTAGAGCACGTCGATGTTGCGACCCTCAGCCTTCAGGAAGGCCTCCATGACCTCCTTGCCCTTGGCGCGGCTGAAGTCGCCCGTCTGCGAGCGCACGATCTTCAGGCGCGGATCGGCCTTGATGCCCTCCTCGAAACCCTTCTTGCGATCCAGTGCTGGCGCCGCGCCGACGGTGCCCTGCAGCTCGACGATGCGGATCTCCTTGCCGGCAGGACGGCTCTTGACCTTGTCGGTCAGCCACTTCGCCGCGCGACGGCCTTCCTCGACGAAGTCGGAGCCCATGAAGGTCGCCCACAGCGTGGTGTCGGTCTCCTGCACGGTGCGGTCGGTCAGGATGACGGGGATGCCGGCGGCCTTCGCCTCCCGCAGCACCGTGCCCCAGCCGGTCTCCACGACGGGCGAGAGCGCGATCACATCGACCTTCTGCGCGATGAAGGCACGCAGGGCCTTGATCTGGTTCTCCTGCTTCTGCTGGGCATCGGCGAACTTGAGATCGATGCCGGACTCCTTCGCCGCGGATTTGATGGAGGCGGAGTTGGCGGTGCGCCACTCCGACTCGGCACCGATCTGGGAGAAGCCGAGGACGATCTTCTTGTCGGCGGCGAACGCAGCGGGCATCGCCCCGAGCGCGGCGATCGCGCCCATGGCCACGGATCCGAGAACGAAACGGCGGCGTGCAGCCGGACGAGCTTGACGCATGAAAACTCCTTTGTCTGCGACGGTCGCGGGCCCTCACCCCCGCCCTCTCCCGCAAGCGGGAGAGGGAGTCCGACCGACTCTGCTCGCGACGCCTGCTCCTCTTGCTCCCTCTCCCGCTTGCGGGAGAGGGCAGGGGTGAGGGCCAGCGGTCGTCGAAGTACCCCACCCTTCTTGCTCCCTCTCCCGCTTGCGGGAGAGGGTGGGGGTGAGGGCCAGCGGCGGTGGAAGTGAAGAGGCCTCGGGAAAGGCTCAGTACTTCGCGTTGAAGCTCAACCCGTAGAACTTGTCGTCCGACCGGATGTCGTGCGGGAAGCTCTCGTTCTGGAAGTAGCTGTAGTACTTCGACCCGGTCAGGTTGTTGGCGTTGAAGCTCACGCTCAGCTTTTCGCTGAACGCGTAGCCGATCGCGAAGTCCAGACGGCCGTAGTCCTTGACGCGGTTGTAGGTCGGCGGCACGTTCGGGTCGCAGGCCGCGACCGCCATGCCGTTCTCGGCCGACGGCGCCAGCAGGCAGCCGAAGGAGCCTTCGTTGAACTTGCTCCGCCAGGTGTAGGTCAGGCGGCTGGTGAAGCCGTACTTCTCGTACAGCAGCCCCGCGTTGAAGCTGTGCTTGGACACGCCCAGCAGCGGCTTGCCGAACAGCGGATCGGTCTTGGTGTTCACCTCGCTGTCCGCCAGCGTGTAGTTGCCGAAGACGCCCAGCCCGCTGAACGCGCCCGGCAGGAAGTCCATGAAGTACTGGCCGCTCAGCTCCAGGCCCTTCAGCGTCGCCTTGCCCAGGTTGCGCGGACGGCTGATGTCGTACTCGACGCCGTCGATGACCTCCGGCGCGGTCGAGCGCACGACGCGGTTCTTCAGCACGCGGTGGTAGACCGCCGCCTGCAGGTAGCTGCCCTTGTTGAAGTACTTCTCGATCGACAGGTCGTAGGCCGTGCTGGTCTGGTCCTTCAGCTCCGAGTTGCCGCCGCTGCCGCTCGGGCGGATGTTGGCGTTGGTCGGGATCGAGTAGGTCAGCGACGGGTTCAGATCACCCAGCGCCGGACGCGACATCGTCTTGCCGGCGGTGGCACGGACCAGCAGGTTGGGCACGACCTCCAGCTTGGCGCTGAAGTTGGGCAGGAAACGCGAGGCCGTCGAGTTCGCCGTCTGCGGCGTCACCACGCCGTTGACCCGGCCGGCGCCGCTGATGTCGCGCTCCAGGCGGACGAAGCGGCCGCCGATCACGCCGTCCAGCGGCAGACCCGCCAGCTTGGTCTCGTAGTGCGGCTGCACGTAGACGGCGTAGGTCTTCTCGTCGCTGTCGTAGTTGTTGAGCGGGTCGTAGCCCGGATCACCCGCTGTGCCGCCGTACAAGGCGCGCAACGTGTCCGTGTTGTTGAGCAGGTAGTCCGGATTCGGCGTCATCCACGGCGAGCAGTTGTTGATCTGCGGGATGCAATTCGGCGCCGTGATCAGGAAGTTGCTCGGCAGCTGCGTCGCGCTGCTCACCAGCGTCACGCGGTTGCCGCCGGGCGCGTTCGGGCCGCCCGGCGCATTGGCGCGCCAGTGCGATTCGCGCTTGGTCATGCGGGCGCCGAAGTCGACGTTGCTGATGAAGCCGCCCAGCTCGTAGTTGCCGCTCAGCGCCACCGCGTCCTGCTTGGACTTCGCGCGGTTGATGTCCTGGAACAGCGAGTTGGCGAAGCGGAAGTCCGTCGCCTGGCCGAGCGGGTTGCCCGGCATGTTGGTCGTGCCGTAGCCGCCGTTGTTGATGACGATGTCGACGGCGCTGATCTGCTTGCCGAGGTCGACGATGATGGTCCGGTTGCTGTTGGTCGACTCCATCCGCGACAGGTCGAGGTTCATAGCCAGCGGACCCGAGTTGTACTTCCAGCCGCCCGCCAGCACGCGCTGGTCGGTGGACTGCTTCTTGGCCTGCGTGCTGGTCAGTCCGGGCACGTTGTTGAAGGTCGCCGACACGCCGTTGCACAGGCGCTGGATCGGCTGCGACGACGGGCCGAGGAAGCCGGCGCCATCGACGTGCGCATCGAAGCAGTCGTCGCTGCCCTTGGGGTTGGTGATGTTCTGCGCCGCGAAGATGTCCGAGAAGATGAAGAAGGTCGCGAACTTCGCGCGGTAGCCCGCGTAGAGGCCGTCGACGTAGAACTCGTTCTCCTGGTTGGGGCGCCACTGGAAGGACGCGTTGACCTGCGGACGCTGGTACTCGCCGGTGTCGGTCAGGCCGCCGACGCAGGTCGGGAGCACCAGGCCGGGCGCTCCGGGCGGGCCGTTGGTGCCCGAGCGCGGATCGCAGTTGAACGAGATCGGCCGGTTGAACTTGTGGTCGGCGTAGGAGATGTCGACCAGGCCGCCCATCTCGCCCGCCGGCGTGTTGGTGCGGTAGGAGCCGAGCACGCCCAGCTTGGTGCTGGGCTTGTCGGCGTAGTCGCCCTGGCTGGCGCGGCCGTTGACGACCAGCGTCAGGCCCTTGCTGAATTCCATCGGCTTGCGCAGGCGCAGGTCGATCGCGCCGGCGACGCCGCCTTCGATCAGGTTGGCGCCGGCCGACTTGTAGACGTTGGCGCGCGAGATCGCTTCCGCGGGCAGGTCCTGGAACGCGAAGCCGCGGCCCACGCCGGTGAACATCTCGCGGCCGTCGACGGTCGTGATGATGTCGCCGATGCCGCGGATCAGCGGATTGACGATCTCGTTGTTGAAGTTGACGACGGTCTGCACGCCCGGGACGCGCTGCAGCGCCTCGGCCACCGTGTTGTCGGGGAACTTGCCGATGTCGTCGGCGACGATGGATTCGACGACCTGGTCGGCGTCGCGCTTGGTCTGCACCGCCGCCGCGCGGCTGGCGCGCTGGCCGACGATGACGACCTGTTCCAGCTTCGTGCCCGCCGCGCCCGAGGCGGCGGTCTCAGGAGCGGCCGGTGCGGCCGCCGGCTTGGGCGCGTCCTGCGCCAGGACCTGCTGGCCGGCCAGGCACAGCGTCAGGCAGGCCGCCGCCGAGATCGGCGACAGCCGGAGGGAGTGGGGGATTCGATTCATTGTTGTCTCCAAGGGCCTCGTGACCGGTGCGCGGGGAGGAACGCGCGCCTGGTCCGGGCCGGGTTTTAATACAAACAACTTTTCTTGCAGTATTCGACGAGATTCGGCGCCTGCCACCACCTGGTTGTGCTGGTCATCGCCCCGGTGCGCGGGATCTCCGCCGGAACCGGGCATTCCGACACGGTCTTTCAGGACCTTAGCGTTCGGTTTTTGTGATTATTCACCAATTAATTCGTTATAAACCTAGCGCAAACCATGAGAGACGCTGGCCTGTGCCGTCGGCGCCACGCCGGCCTCGGTGGCCGTCGCGCCGAGGAAGCGCGATTCGCGCTCCAGCAGGCGGTTGATGCGCTGCTGGCCCTTGGCCAGCGTCGCGTCCAGCGGCTCGCCGGAGACGACGATGGAAGCCACCGTGTCGCCCAGCAGGCCCATCACACGGGACTGCCGCGCGACGGTCGTCGGCAGGCCGGTGCCGTGCGCGGCGACCGGGCCGAGCGACGCGCGCATCGGCAGCGCCTTGAACGCGGCGCTGTCGACCGCCGACTGCCGCGCGGGCAGTTGCCCGGTGCGGGCCCAGGCCAGGCTCTCGTCGTTGAGGAAGCGGAGGAAACGCAGCGCGGCGGCGCGCTCCTGCGGCGTCTGCCGCGGGTTGCGCAGCATCACCCACACGTGGCTGTCGGCCCAGGTCGCGGGCTGCGTGAAGAGCGTCGGCTCGGGCACCGCCTCGTATTGATTGCTCAGCGGATTGCCGGGCTTGGCCGCGCGCGTGGTCAGGTCGCCCAGCAGCCAGGTGCCGTTGGGCATCACGCCGCCGGCGCCGGCCATGAAGGCCTGCAGCGCGGCGCTGTAGTCCATGTTGCGCGTGGACAGGCCCTCCGCGTAGACGGTGCGCATGAACTGCACGGCCTCGCGGACCTGCGGGGACGTCAGGTCGACGGTCTGGTCGCTGCGCGGGAACAGCGTCCCGCCCTGCTGCGCGACCAACCCCAGCACCGAGCGTGCGAAGAAGCTCGGATCGTTCAGCGTCAGCCAGACGAAGTAGGGTTTGCCGGTCGCGCGCTTGAAGGCGCGCGCCTGATCAAGCGCCTCGGCGGTCGACTTGGGCAGGCGTGCATGGCCTTTCGCATCCACGAGTCCCGCCTGCTTCATCAACCCGAGGTTGATGTGCCACAGCGCCGCGTGCGAGTCGTACGGCAGCGCGACCACGTGGCCCGCGAAGGTCACGCCGTGGCGCGCATGCGGCGTGAAGTCGGCGACGGCGACGCCTTCCCGCGCGAAGCCGTCTTCGAGCGGCTGCAGGAGGTCGCGCTTGGCGAAGTCGCCCAGCACCGAGCTGTGCATGATCGCGATGCTCGGCAGGTCGCCGCCGACGATGCGCGCGCCCAGCTGCTGGTAGTAGGCCGAGTGCTCCACCACCTGCGTGTCGACGCGGATGCGGCCGGACTCCCGCGCGTTGAAGCGGTTGGTGAGCGCGGTGATGATGCCGCACTCGCTGCTGGCCTTGGACGGATCGGTCACCTGACCGTACTCGGCGTCGCAGCTGCCGAAGAAGCGGGCGAGCGTGATGTGGACTTCACCGCCCTGCCCCGCCTGTCCTTGCGCGAAGGCCGCGAGGCCTGCAAGGCTCAGACACGCGGCGACGGCGAGCCGGCGCAATGGGGAGCGCACGCGCGAGCTTGCGTTCTGCTTGTTGCACTGCTGCCTCATGCCGCCTTCCCCCCCGCCACCGCCGCGACGATGTGCCGCTGGAAGAAGGCGTAAAGCACCAGCACCGGCAGCGCCGCGAAGACCGCCTGCGCCATCAGGAAGCCCAGGCCCTCGGACTGCGCGAAGTTGGTCTGCGTGGCCGCCAGGCCCAGCGTCAGCGTGTACATCTCGGGACGGGTCGCGGAGATCAGCGGCCACAGATAGTCGTTCCAGGCCGCCAGGAAGCTGAAGATGCCCAGCGTCGCCTGCGCCGGCAGCGTCTGCGGCAGGATCACGCGCCAGAAGATCTTCCAGCGCGAGGCGTTGTCCATCAGCGCGGCTTCTTCCAGTTCGCGCGGGATTGCCTTGAAGAACTGCGTCATCAGGAACACGCCGAACGGCGCCGCCAGACGCGGCAGGATCAGCCCGGCGTAGCTGTTGTGCAGGCCGAGCTCCGCGAAGATGCGGTGCAACGGGATCACGACCGCGGGCTCCGGCACGGCGAGGCCAGCCAGCGCCAGCGCGAAAGCGATGCGGCGGCCGGGGAACTCGCAGCGCGCAAAGCCGTAGCCCGCCAGCGAGGAGATGAACAGCACCAGCGCCGTCTGCACCAGCGCGACGATGCAGCTGTTGAGCACCCAGCGGAACACCGCCGGGTTGGCGAGGATGTCCGCGTAGTTGCGCAGCGTGAAGGGCGTGGTGAGGATGGCGTCGGTGCGCTCCATCAGCACCGCGTTCGACTTCAGCGACAGCGCGAAGACCCACGCGAGCGGGAGCATCCACAGCAGCGCGAGCGCGATGGCCGAACCGAGGAGCACGCGGTCCCAGGGACCGTTCTGCCAGACGCGGCCGCTCATGTCTGCGCTCCTTCGCGGCGCTCGGCCCAGCGCTGGAACGAGACCCCGAGCACCATCAGCACGAACAGGATCTGCGCCGCCGCGGCGGAGTAGCCCAGCGCCCATTGGTCGAAGAGCGCCTCGTAGATGAACATCACCAGCGTGCGGGTGCTGTTGTTGGGTCCGCCGTTGGTGAGCAGCTGCGCCTGGCCGAAGACCTGCAGCTGGCCGATGACCTGGATGATGGCGACCATGATCAGCGTGCGGCGCAGCGCCGGCAGCGTGATGAAGCGGAAGCTGCGCCAGCGGCTGGCGTTGTCCAGGGCGGCGGCTTCGTAGAGGTCGGGCGGGATCTGCTGCAGCGCGGCGAGGATCAGCATCATCGGCAGGCCGATGCCCCACCACAGCGTGACCAGCGCGATGAAGGGCAGCGCGAGGGATTCGTTGCTCAGCGGCGCGAGGTCCGGCAGGCCGAAGGCCGCGAGGCTCTGGCTCAGCAGCCCGCGGTCGGGCAGCAGGACCAGGCGCCAGATCAGCGTGACGACGGTCACCGACAGCACGTTGGAGGCGAAGAAGGTGCCGCGCAGCCAGGCGCCGGTGCGCCCGGGCCGGTTGAGCACCAGCGCGAGCGCCAGGCCCAGGCCGACGAAGGCCGGCGTGCAGATCGCCGCAAAGAAGATGGTGTTGCGCGCGCAGCGCAGGAAGACCTCGTCGCGCACCAGGTCCAGGAAGTTGGCCAGGCCAACGAACTGGCCCTTGCCGGTCAGCAGGTCGACGGCGTTGAAGGAGAGCCAGAAGCCCTCCAGCACCGGCGCCGCGAGCAGGCCCAGGTAGCAGAGCGCGAACGGCGCGATGAAGGCCCAGCCGACCCAGGCCGGGCCATCCATCGCGGAGCGGCCCAGCGCGCCGCGCGGCGGCTTCGCGCCGGAGATGACGTCAGCCGCCGCATCGGTGACGGGCCGCGCGGCCCCCACAGCGGAGTCGGTCGCTGCGATGGCAGCGGTCGCGCTCATCGGACCTCCGCTGCGGTCGCGCCCGCGATGAACGCTTCGGCCGGCACGCCGTCCGACGCCGGCTCGGCGTGATACGCGAGACCCGCGCCGTCGAAGAGATGGACCTGTTCCAGATCGGGCCGCAGGCGCACCGTCTCGCCCATCGCGAGCGTGCTGTTCACCGGCACCTCGGACACGACGACCGTGCCGTCGCCCAGGCCGACGTGCGCGAGGCTGCGCTCGCCGAGGCGTTCCAGCAGTTCCACGCAACCGGTGATCGGGCCGTCGGCCGCGAGGCGCAGGCCTTCAGGCCGCACGCCGATTTCGAGCTGACCCGCGATCGACTTCGACGCGATCTGCGTCGTGACGACCGCGCCGCCGGGCAGCCGGACGGCGATGCACCCTTGCTGATCGCTCACGCGCTCGACCGGCAGGAAGTTCATCGACGGGCTGCCCACGAAGCCCGCGACGAAGCGCGTGCGCGGACGTTGATAGATGTCCATCGGCGCGCCGGCCTGCTCGATGCGACCGCCGTTGAGCACGACGATGCGGTCGGCCAGCGTCATCGCCTCGACCTGGTCGTGGGTGACGAAGACCATGGTCGCGCCGAGCCGCTTGTGCAGACGCGCCAGCTCGATGCGCGTGCGGTTGCGCAGCTTGGCATCGAGGTTGGACAGCGGTTCGTCGAAGAGGAAGGCCTTGGGCTCCTTCACCACGGCGCGTCCGATCGCGACGCGCTGGCGCTGGCCGCCGGACAGTTGCGACGGGCGGCGCTGCAGCAGCGTGTCGAGCTCCAGCATGCGCGCGGCGTCCTCGACGCGGCGGCGCACCTCGGCGTCGGCGATGCCGATGTTGCGCAGGCCGAAGGCCATGTTGTCGAACACGCTCATGTGCGGGTAGAGCGCGTACTGCTGGAACACCATCGCCAGACCGCGCCGGCCGGGCGGCAGCGCGGTGACGTCCTGGTCGGCGAGCAGGATGCGGCCGCCGGAGACGCTCTCCAGCCCCGCCAGCATGCGCAGCAGCGTGGACTTGCCGCAGCCCGACGGGCCGAGCAGCACGATGAACTCGCCCGCCCCGATGGTGAGCGAGAAGTCGGGAATGATCTCCACGGACCCGTAGCGCTTGGCCACGGCCGCGAACTCGATGCTTGCTGTCATACGTCTCCTACCGGGCGCCATCCATCGCAGCACCTCTGGTTGGCGGACGGGGTCATCGCGCCCCGTCCGCCGTGTCTGTCACCGTCGTCCGCTCAACGTCGATCGGCGGTGAGTCCGTTCAACGCTTGCGGGCGCCATGTTGCCGCAACAGTTCGGCTTCGCGCTCGCGGTACGGCGTGCCGTCGGTGTGCAGCACGTCGTGGAACCACACCAGCGGCGGATCGATGGTGTACGGCTTCTTCCACGAGTCCCACGGCATCTTCGTCTGGCTCTTGCCGTCGACGAAGCCCCAGTTGAGCATGCCCACGTCCTCGCGCCAGGCGATCGGCAGCGCGACGTCGAAGGTCGAGCCCAGGCTGCGCGCCATGTACTCGGTGCAGATCAGCGGACGGCCGTAGGCCTTCAGCTGCTTGATGCGGGCTTCCAGTTTCTCGGGCCAGCTGTAGTCGTGGAAGCTGACGACGTCGGAGCCGGCCAGCTGCGCCTGCTGCACCGCGTTCAGTTCCTTGGATCCGGGCGTCCAGTCGTCGCCCAGCCACACGCCGCTGGTCAGCGGCTGCGAGGGCTGCTGCGCACGCGCCCAGTCGAAGACCTGCGGGATCAGTTCCGCGACCAGCGCGATCTTGTCCTTGGCCTCGCGCGGCAGGTAGTAGCCCATGCCGCCGCCCTGGTTGTCGGGCTCGTTCCAGACGTCCCAGTAGGTGACGCGCGGGTCCTGGCCGTAGGTCTTGACGATGTCCTCGACGTAGGCGCGCAGCGCGGGCCAGGTCGAGCGGTCGGCGAGCTGCGTCGCGGACGGGCTCTGCACCCAGCCGGAGTTGTGAACGCCGGGGATGGGCTCGCGTTGCGGGCCCAGCTTCGGATGCGGGTCCCAGCAGGAGTCGAACAGCACGAACATCGTCTTGATGCCGTGGCGATCGGCAATGTCGAGGTACTGGCCGATGCGCGACTTGAAACCGGCGGCGTCCTGCGCCCACAGCAGGTCGTGCAGGAACACGCGCATCGTGTTCATGCCCAGGCCGGCGGCCCAGCCGAGTTCGAGATCGATGCGCTCGGCGTCGAAGCTCTCGGCCTGCCACATGGCGAGCTGGTTGATGGCGGAGGCAGGGATGAAGTTCGCGCCCAGCGACGGCGGCTGTGCCTGGAACCAGGCGTGGGCCTGCTCAGGCGTCCAGCGGGCGGGAACGGCGGCGGGGGCGGTGGCGGGATGGCTCATGAGGATCTCGGGGTCAGGCCTTGTCGGCCGGAGTGGACGAGGACGACGTGGAAGTCGAGGAGGACGAGATGGACGACGGAACGAAGCGGTAGGTCAGGCGATGGCGGTAGACCTCGCCGGGACGCAGCACCGCGCCGGGTTGCGGCCATTCGGGGTGGTGGGGACTGTCGGGCAGCGCCTCGGGCTCGATCGCGAGGCCGCCGTGCTTGATGTGCGGGCGACCGTTGCGGTCGGGGGTCTGGGGCAGGAACTCACCGGCGTAGAACTGCAGGCCGGGCGCGTCGCTGTGCAGCGCGAGCGTCAGGCGGCCGTCGCCGGAGCGCAGCGTCGCCGCGGCGCCCTCGCCCTCCGGCTCGTCGATCAGCCAGCAGTGATCGTGGCAGGCCGGCTGGACGTCGAGCCGGCGCAGCGCTTCGAGCGCGTCGCCGATGCGGCGCGGTTGGCGGAAGTCGAAGGGCGTGCCCGCGACGCCCTGCTGCTCGCCGGTCGGGATCAGGTCGGCCCGCACCGGCAGGTAGCGGGCGCCCGCGATCTGCAATTGCTGATCGAGGATGTCGCGCCCCGGGCCGTCGAGGTTGAAGTAGGCATGGCTGCTCACGTTCACCAGCGTCGGCGCGTCGGTACGGGCTTCGAAGCTCACGCTGACCGTGAGCGGTGCCTCGACGCGGTAGGTCACGCGGACATCCAGCTGGCCGGGATAGCCCTGATCGCCGTCTTCCGAGCGCAGCGCCAGTTCCAGCGTGTGCTCGTCCTGATGCGCCACGTCCCAGATCTTGCGGTGGAAGCCGACGGTCCCGCCGTGCAGCTGGTTGGGGCCCTCGTTCGCGTCGAGCGCGAAGTGACGGCCGTCGAGCTCGAAGGACGCGCCCGCAATGCGGTTGGCGTAGCGACCGACCACGGCGCCGAGGTAGCCCGGCTGGCGCAGGTAGTCGTCCGGCGTCTGGTAGCCGAGCAGCACCTCGCGGTCCTCGCCGTCGACAGGCACTTCGCACGACATCCACGATGCGCCGGCATCGGTGATCGTGATGCGTAGGCCATCCGGCGAGCGCAGCGCGAAGGTCTTCAACGGCACGTCAGCGGCTGCGGCGGAGGCAATGCTGGTCCCGGTCACATCAGCGGCGCTCATGCCAGCACTCCCGCGCCGTCGGAGGCGGCGCAGACGTGGACCTCCGCCGCGCGCCCGTCCGGCGAGCGGTAGCCGCGTTCGACGGCGACACGGATCTCGTCGACCATCGCCCGCGGTGCGAGCGCGATGACACAGCCGCCGAAGCCGCCGCCGGTCATGCGCGCGCCGCCGTGGTCGCCGATGACGTCCTGCATCAGCGCGGCCAGCGCGTCGATCGGGGGAACGGTGATCTCGAAGTCGTCGCGCATGGACCAGTGGGATTCCCGCATCAGTTGGCCGATCGCGGCGAAGTCACCGCGCGTCAGGGCGTCGGCCAGGCCGGCGCAGCGCTGGCTGTCGGAAATGATGTGACGCGCGCGTCGGCGCACGACCGGGTCGAGCTGCCCGCCGAGCCGCGACCACAACGCGTCGTCGACGTCGCGCAGCGCCTTCACGCCCAGGCCCTTGGCTGCGGCCTCGCATTGCTGGCGGCGCAGGTTGTATTCGCTGTCGACCAGGCCGCGCTGGATCTTCGAATCGACGACCAGGACCGCGATGTCCTCGGGCATCGGGATCGGACGAACCTCCAGACTGCGGCAGTCCATCAGCAGCGCGTGGCCCTTCACGCCGAGCGACGAGGACAGCTGGTCCAGCACGCCGCAGCGGCAGCCGGCGTAGACGTTCTCGGCGCGCTGGCCGGCGAGCGCCATCGTCGTCGGCGGCAGCGTCCAGCCGTTGAGCGCGGACAAGGCCTGGCCGATCGCCATCTCCAGCGAGGCCGAGGAACTCAGGCCCGCGCCCTGCGGCACGTTGCCCGCGATCGACAGCGTCGCGCCGCCGACGGCGTGGCCCTGCTCGCGCAGCACGGCGACCATGCCCTGCACGTAGCGCAGCCACTGCGGGCTGACGGAGACATCCGCCGCCTCGCCGATGCGGAAGCGGCCTCGCGCACCGCCCTCGCCGCCCTCGCCGCCCTCGCCGCCCTTCTCGGCGGCCAGATCGCAGGCGATCACCTCGACGACATCGTCATCGCGACGAGCCGCGGCGACGACCGTGTCGCGGTCGATCGCGCAGGGCATCGCGAAGCCCTCGTTGTAGTCGGTGTGCTCGCCGATCAGGTTGACGCGCGCCGGCGCGCGGCTCAGGCGTTCCGGCGAACTGCCGAAGGCGCGCTCGAATCCTTGCACCGCGCGCTCGCGCGGTGTCGCTTGAAGATCCTGGCTCATGCGCCCTCCGCCCGCGCGGCGCGGCGCGCCTGCCGGTAATGCACGGTGTCGCTGACCTCGCGCAGGCGCTGCGCGGCGGTCTCCGGCGTGAGGTCGCGTTGTGCCTCGCCGAGCATTTCGAAGCCGACCATGAACTTGCGCACCGTCGCCGAACGCAGCAGCGGCGGATAGAAATGCGCGTGCAACTGCCAGTGGCGGTTGGCGTCGTCGTCCGGCTGCCCCGCGCCGTGCGGCGCGCCGTGCCAGCCCATCGAATACGGGAACGAGCACTGGAACAGGTTGTCGTAGCGCGTCGTGAGACGGCGCACCGCGACCGCGAGGTCCTCGGCCTGCGCCGTCGTCATCGCCTCGAGGCGCAAGGTGTGCGCCTTCGGCAGCAGCAGCGTCTCGAACGGCCAGGCGGCCCAGTACGGCACCACGGCGACCCAGTGCTCGGTCTCGACGATCACGCGTTCGCCCGCGGCGAGTTCATCGCGGACGTAGCGCACCAGCAGCGGTTCGCCGTGGCGATCGAGGTACTCGCGCTGATGCGTGTCGGCGAGCACGGCCTCGTCGGGCAACTGGTCCAGGCCCCAGACCTGGCCGTGCGGGTGCGGGTTGGAGCAGCCCATCGCCGCGCCCTTGTTCTCGAAGACCTGCACCCAGCGATGGCGCGCGCCCATGTCGGCGGACTGGTCCATCCACGCTTGAACCACCGCCCGCAGCTCGGGCAATTCGAGTTCCGGCAGCGTGCGGGCGTGGTCCGGGGAGAAGCAGAGCACACGGCACTCGCCGGCGACGGGCATCGCCTGCAGCAGGTCCGCGCCTGCGTCGTCCGCAACGACGAGGTCCGCCTCGTCGCCGCGCGCCGGCTGCAGCGCCGCGAAGTCGTTCGTGAAGACGAAGGTGCCGGTGTAGTCCGGGTTGCGCTGACCGTTCGCCCGGGCGTTGCCGGCGCACAGATAGCAGCTGGGGTCGTGAGCGGGAAGCGCAGTCTCGTCGACCGACTCCTGCGCGCCCTGCCAGGGCCGCTGCGTGCGGTGCGGGGAGACCAGCACGTGACGGCCGGTCAGCGGATTGCGGCGGCGATGGACGCGGCCGGGGGAATCAGCGGAGGTGGCGGTCTCGGCGCCTCGCCCGTCGTGGTGTGCGGGGTTCATGGCTGCCATTATCACGAACTTGTTTGTTATTAATGATCCGTCTTTACCCTAGGACCTCAGAGAGAACGAGCGATCCGCATAAACTCGCGAAAATTCTTCGGGGGACGCGCAATGGTGGAGGTCTCGGGCAGCCGGGTCTTGATGGTCGAAGGGGACGCGGCGCTGGCCGTCGCCAAGGCCCTGGCTTCGGACACGCGACAGGCGATGCTGGGCCTGCTCACGCACCAGGTGCTGAACGTCTCGGAGCTGGCGGGCGCGATGAACCTCCCGCATTCGACGGTGAGCTTCAACATCAACCAGCTGCAGGCCGTCGGACTGGTTTCGGTCGAGGTCGAGCCCGGCACCCGCGGCCAGCAGAAGCTCTGCTCCAAGCGCTACGACGAGGTCCGCCTGCGCCTGCCCGGCGCGGCCATCGAGTCCCGCCCCAACGTCATCTCGATCAGCATGCCGATCGGCAGCTACCGCCACGTCGAGGCCAAGCCCACCTGCGGCCTGGTCAGCGAGAGCAAGATCATCGGGATGCTGGACGACTCGCGCTCGTTCTTCGAGCCGGAACACGTCTATGCGCAGCTGCTGTGGTTCGGCGGCTCGGGCTATGTGGACTACGCCTTCCCCAACAACCTGCCCTACGGCGCGGTGCCCAGCCACCTGGAGCTCTCGATGGAGATCTGCTCCGAGGCGCCGCAGTTCAACGAGGACTTCCCGTCCGACATCACGCTCTGGATCAACGACCGGGAGATCGGCACCTGGACCAGCCCCGGCGACTACGGCGGCAAGCCCTCGCTGCTGATGCCGAGCTGGTGGCAGGTGGACCGCACCACGCACGGACTGCTCAAGCAGTGGAGCGTGGGCGAGAAGGGCTCGATGATCGACGGCGTCGCGCTGGGCGCGGTCAAGATCGGCGATCTGGACTTGCCGCAGACCAACCACATCAAGGTGAGGCTTGGGATCAAGGATGACGCCCGCAACCGCGGCGGCCTCAACCTGTTCGGCCGCAAGTTCGGCAACTACCCGCAGGACATCGTCATGCGGATCGCGTTCGACTTCCCGCGCGGACACGGCCCCGACGCCGTCGGCGCGGACGCGTCGGCGTCACCCAGACCGCGCGAAATGCGCTAAGCCGTCCACTTCGATGACGCTCGTTAGTAACAAACATACTTGTTATTAACGACCGATCCGGTCTACCATCCGCGCCGATCCCACCCGGGGCGCGGCATGAGGCCGCGCCGATGCGGCGGGACAGGAGACCTCCCCATGCATCCAGACACGGACGCGGACCTGCCGCGCCGCCGTTGGCTCGGTCTGGCCGCCGGACTGGGACTCGCGGGCGCCGCGATGTCGACCGGCTGCGCCAGCGCTTCTTCCGCCCGGCCTGCCGCATCTTCAGCGGCCACTTCCTCCTCCGTTTCGTCCGCCGTGAAAGCGGCCTCCGGGACCGCCATGTCGACCACCTTCACCAATCCCGTGCTGCCGGACCGCGAGGCCGGCGATCCCTTCGTCGTCTTCCACGAGGGCGCGTACTACCTGACGGCGACCTTCGATCCGAACGGCGGCGTGTGGGTCTACCGCTCCGAGCGTCTGAGCGACTGGCGCGGGGCCGAGCGCAAGAAGGTCTGGACGGCGGACCCGAGCGGACCGCGCAGCGCCATGATCTGGGCGCCGGAGCTCCACCACCTCAACGGCCGCTGGTACCTGTACTTCACCGCGTCCGACCAGGTCGACGCGAACCACCGGCACTACGTGCTGGAGGCCGATCACCCGATGGGGCCGTACCGCGATCTGGGGCGCGTGCACCTGGCGCATGAGCGCTACTCGATCGACGGCTCGGTGCTGCAACTGGCCGACGGCCGGCTGTTCTGGATGTACGCCGATTCGGGGCTGTGGATCGCGCCCATGTCCAGTCCGGCCAAGGCGATCGGCCCCGGCGTGCGCATCGTCCAGGGCGAGCACGACTGGGAACGTGGCTGGCACAAGGTCGACGGCAAGTGGGAAGTCCAGCCCAAGGATTACTGGATCGAAGCGCCGCAGCCGCTGCGGCATGGCGGGCGCGACTTCGTCGTGTATTCGGCGGGGCATACGGCGGCGGTGTACTACCTCGGGCTGCTGGAGCTGACCGGCAAGGACCCGATGGATCCGAAGAGCTGGACCAAGCATCCGAAGCCGGTGTTCAGTCCGGAGCCCAGCCCCGGTGGCGGCGCGCCCGGCGTTTTCGTCCCGGGCCACAACAGCTTCACGAAGTCGCCCGACGGCACCGAGGACTGGCTGGTCTATCACGCCAAGGACAGCGCCGAGAACGACGCGCACGGCCGCACGATGCGCATCCAGCGCTTCACGTGGACGGCGGACGGGCGGCCCGACTTCGGCCGCGCCATCCCTTCGGGCGTGCCGCAGCGCAAGCCCTCCGGCGAAGTCTGACCAGGAGCGCCCCATGACGCATCGTTCCCCGCTTTCCACTTCCGCTTCGGCTTCCGTCCCGAAGCCCGCCCTCTTCCGCGCGCTGGCGACCGGCGCTTCGGCGCTGCTGATCGGCCTCCTGCTCGCCGCCTGCGCCAGCTGCGGCGGCGGTGGCTCGTCGGGCTCAGGAACCGCGACGCCCACCGCCCCGCCGCCGACCACGACGCCGCCCGTCACCCGCACCGGCACGCTGCTCAACGGCGACGCGCCGGCCTTCTATCCACGGCTGATCCGGCTCCAGCATCAGACGGATGCCTCGCTGAACGGCGCGCTGCTCGCCAGCACCATCACCTTCGACGGCGATCGCGGCCAGGGCAAGCTGTTCCTCAGCAAGGACGACGGTGCGAGCTTTCAGCCGCAAGGCGCGGTGACCGATGCCGCCTGGCCCAAGGGCCTGTGCTGCGGCTCGGTCTATGAGCTGCCGTCGGCGGTCGGCGCGCTGCCGGCGGGCACGCTGTTGTGGTCGGCCTCGGTCGGCCAGGACACGACCGGCCAGCCGATGACGCATCCGATCCACCGCAGCAACGACGGGGGCAAGACCTGGCGCTTCCTGGCGAACTGCGGCGTCGGCAACAAGCCGCGCGGCGGGGAAGGCACAGGCATCTGGGAACCGGAGTTCCTCGTGACGCGGGACGGCGCGCTCGCCTGTCTGTATTCGGACGAGACGGACGGGACCTCGGCGGGCGTGTCGCAGACGCTCAAGATCATGAGCACGACGGACGGCGCTAGCTGGACGGCGCCGCGTGTGATCGCGTCGGCGGTCAAGCCGACCGATCGCCCCGGCATGGCGGTGACGAGCCGGCTCGGCGACGGCAGCTTCCTGCTGAGCTACGAGCACTGCAGCACTGCGGGCTTGGATTGCCGCGTGGCGCTGAAGCGCTCGGCGGACGGGCTGGATTGGGGCGACCCGGCTGTGCGCGGACCGGAGCCGAAGACGGCCGACGGCCGCTTCTTCCGCCATGCGCCGACGCACGTGTGGCTGCCGGGCCGGCAGCGGATCGCGCTGATCGGACAGATCCTGTTCACTGCGGGCGGACAGGTCGATGCGAACGGCAACGGCGCGACGATCTTCCTGAGCTCGACCGCCGACGGCAGCGGGACGTGGACGACGATGGAAGCGCCGGTGAAGCCGCTGAGCCCGCCGGCGCAGACGAACTGGTGCCAGAACTATTCGTCGCCGATGCTGCCGAGCGCGGATGGGTCGCGGCTGATCATGCTCGCGAGCGACTTCGAGACGAATGCGGCCGGACAGCAGGTGTGTCGCACGCGATTCGGGAGCGCAGCGCTGCCGTCGCTCTGAGCCCTTCCTTCTTACCCCCTCTCCCGCACTGCGGGAGAGGGTTGGGGTGAGGGGCGTTGCAGTACTTCGGCGCTCAGATCGCGATGGCGTCGAGCACTGTGGCAGTCCGCACAGTCGGCCACAGCGCCAACCCGCCGGCCAGGCTCCACGCCTGCCCATGACCGAGCCGCCGCAGCGCCCGCGCCGCCTGCGCGCTGCGATTGCCACTGCGGCAGAAGAAGATCACTGGCGTCTGCTCCGGCAGCGCGCGCCAACGCGGCAGCGCGTTGACCAGCGCCGACAGCGGCACCGCTTCGGGCGCCAGTTCCTCGGTCGGGCTCATCCGCGCCTCGTAGGCTTCGCGGACGTCCACCAGCACCGGCTTCGGCCCGAAGCCGTCGCCCAACATCCCCTGCAGGCCCGCGACATCGAGCTCCACCCGTTCCGTCGCCCGCGCGCAATCCACACGCGCGCCACAGGCCATGGTCTGGTATTCGGTCGGCGCGAGGTCGTGCTCCAGCACGCCCTTGCCGATCGCGAACGCCTCCGCGCTCAGACGGCCGTTCAGCACGCCGTCGAGCAGCGGCTGCGCGCCGCACTCCACGGCGAGCGTCGTCGCGAAGCGGTCGTCGTAGTCATGACCGGGCAGCAGCAGGCCGTGCAGGCCGACGTGGCGTTCCAGCGTCTTCAGGGACGAGCCGAAGGCGGCCGGCGCGCTCTGCTCGAAATCGCTGCGACCCAGCGCCCCCGGCATCACCGTGTCGCCGACGAAGGTCGCGATCAGTTCATCGGCTTCATGCAGCAGATAGGCCGTCGAATCTTCCGTGTGCCCCGGAATCGCGAGGCGCGTCAGTCGGTGCGCGCCGAGCGCGATCTCCTCGCCGTCCCGCGGCCATCCCAGCGCGTCGACACGGTCGGCGAGCGCTTCCTCGGCGAGCAGGCTCGTCGTCGCGTCCCGCAGCGCCTGCGCCGACGACGCATGGTCGCCGTGGCTGTGCGTGTCCAGGATCGCGGCCAGCGTCAGCCCGCGACATCGCATCCACTGCGCCAGCGTGCCGGTCAGCTCCGGCAGCGGATCGACGACCACGCAACGGCGGCTCGCCACGTCGGCGACGACGTAGCAGCACGCCCCATCGACCGCGAAACGCGTCAGCAGTTCCGGCGCCTGCGGCGTCTCGTTCGGCGCGGGGCTCTGGCAGGTCGCGCGCAGCGACTCGCCGCAGGCGCGCAGGCGTCTGCAGGCTTCATCGATCGTCGACTCGGCGTCCGCCGCCCCGAAGGACAGCCGCACCGCGGAACCGGCGCGCCACGCCGGCAGGCCCATCGCCTGCAGCACGTAGCTGGGCGCCGCCTTCGCCGCGCCGCAGGCGGACCCGCCGCTGACGCGCAGGCCGGCGGCGTCGAACAGGTCCAGCAGCAGCTTCGCGCTCAGCCCGGGGACCGAGACGTTGAGCGTCGTCGGCAGGCTGATATCGAAAGGCGCGTTGAACACGACACCGGGGAAGGCCTCGCGCAGCGCGTCGGCCAGCCGCTGGCGACGATCCAGCAGCTGTCCCAGCGAGGCGAACACGCCGCCGCCTTCGAGCGCCTCCAGCACCGCGCCCAACGCGGCGATGCCGGCCATGTTCTCGGTGCCCGAGCGCTGCGCGCCTTCCTGCCCGCCACCGGCCATCAGCGGCGTGAACGGGGCGCCCTCGCGGACGTAGAGCATGCCGACGCCCTTGGGCGCGTAGAGCTTGTGGCCGGAGAACGGCGCATAGTCGATCGCGCGTTCGCCGAGCAGCAGCGGCAGCTTGCCCAGCGCCTGCACGCCGTCGACCAGCCACAGCGCGCCGCTGCCGCGCAGCGCGTCGGCGATGCCGTCGAGATGGCTGATGACGCCGGTCTCGTTGTTCGCCGCCATCGTGCACACCAGGCCCGCCGAGAGCGCGTTCGCCCGCAGCCAGGCCAGGTCATGGCGACCGTCGAGGCCGACGGGGATGGCCACGATCTCCAGGTCCAGGCCCAGCAGCGTGTTCCAGTGCCGGAGCGCTTCGGGCACGGCCTTGTGTTCGGTGGCGCCGTAGAGCAGCCGCGGCGGGATGGTCTGCCCGGCCTCGCGCCGCTGCCGTAGGGCGGTCAGCGCGGACAGCACGGCGGTCTGGATGCCCTCTGTCGCGCCGCTGGTGAAGACCAGCCGGCCGCTGGGCGCGCCCAGCACGCGACGTGCGGTGGCGCGCACCGCGTCGAGACGGGCCCGGGCCTTGAGCCCGCTGCCGTGGATGCTGCTCGGGTTCCCGAACGCGTCCGCCATCACGGACAGGGCGGCGTCGCGGGCCTGCGGCAGGACGGGGGTGGTGGCGTTGGCGTCGAGATAGATTTCCATGGCCGTCGATTGTCAGAATTCACGCTTGGAATCCACGTGCAAAATCCATCTTTCCTTGGCCGATTTCGGCAAATGCATTCCAAGATTGGCTGATATGACGAAACTGGATTCCATCGACCGGAAGATTCTGGACATCCTGCAGCGGGACGCGTCGGTGCAGGTGAGTGATCTGGCGGCGGAGGTCGGGTTGTCGACGACGCCCTGCTGGCGCCGCGTGCAGCGGCTAAAGGAGTCCGGGGTGATCACGCGGAACGTGATGCTGGTGGACCCGAAGAAGGTGAATGTCGGGGTGACGGTGTTCGTGTCGGTGCGGACCAACGTGCACTCGCAGGCCTGGTTCGACCAGTTCCGCGCGGCGATCGAGGCGATCCCGGAGGTGGTGGAGTTCTACCGGATGAGCGGCGACGTGGACTACCTGCTGCGCGTGGTCGTGCCGGACATCGCGGCCTACGACCAGGTCTACCGCAGGCTGATCGCGGGGACGCAGCTGTCAGACGTGAGCTCCAGCTTCGCCATGGAGGAGCTGAAGTTCACGACGGCGTTGCCGTTGTCGTATATCGCGTGACCGGCGGCCACGCTCACCATCTCAACCAATGCCGCCCCGCGAGCGCCCCCAGCGCCGCCGACATGCCCATCCCGAGCACGTACCAGATCGCGACGAAGGGCGCGGCCATCTCGGGGCAGTGCAGCGAGTAGACGCACGCCCCCACCGCGCCGGCGAGCCAGCCCGCCGCGGCGCCCGTGAGCACGGGCCGCGTCGGCGCCAGCCCGCGCAGCGCCCACAGCAGGCCGACGCCGATCGGCAACGCCGTCGCCGTCACGTTGAACACGCACACCCGCCACGTGGTGCCCAGCATCAGCGGCACGCGCGCAGCAGGCTCGGCCATCCAGAGCACCATCGCCGCCCAGATCCACAGCAGCGACACCGGCAGCCACACCCCCATCCACCAGCCGTTCATCCGCGCGCCGGGGTGCCCCAGCCGGAACACCACGACCAGGCCGGTCGCGGCCACCGCCAGCGGCATCGCCACCTTCTGCCAGAACGCGGGCATGGCCATCACCTCGGCCAGGTCGGAGCGGATGCCGAAAGCGCCCTGCACCCACGCCAGCGCGAGCGCCACCCCCACCAGCAGCGCAACGGCGAAACGCCGCTCCCCCGTGCGCGTCGGCACCGGGGCGGCGTCCTGCGCGAGCAGGCCGATCAGGTCGTCGGTTTTCATGTCATGTCCTTCCACAGCCGCGCCAGCGTCTTCAATCCCCGGTGCACGCCGACCTTCACCGCCGACTCGCTCAGCCCGGTGAGCTGGGCGGTCTCCTGGACCGACAGCCCTTCGACCTTCGTGTGCAGGATCGGCAGGCGCTGGTTGGTCGGCAATTGATCCAGCAACCGGCTCAGGTCCCGGCGCGAATCGCCGGCTTCGTGATCCGCGCTGGCGAACACCGCGAGATCGTCGTCCAGCGGTTCATTCAACGCGTCGTGCCGTTCCCGCCGGCGCCAGAGGTCCACCAGCTTGTAGCGGGCGACCGCATGCACCCACGCCGTCAACGGCTCGCCGCGGCGGTAGGTCTGACGTTGCGTGTGCACGGCCATCAGCGTCTCCTGCACCAGGTCTTCCACCTCGTCCGGCAGTTGCTGCAGCCGCCGGCGGAAGTACCCGCGCAGCAACGCCCCCAGGCGCTGGAGGAAGCGGTGGTAAGCCCCCGCGTCCCCGTCCAGCCCGGCCACGAAAAGGTCGTGCAACTCATGCTCTGTCGCGATCACGGGATCTATTCGCGTCATGGGGCCGGAAGGTTACAGGGGGTCGGAAAAAAAGATCCAGAAAAATTTCGCCGACGCTGTAACCCCGGGTCGATCGGCCGCGAACTAGCTTGCGGAACGGGGCGGGAACAAGCCTCCCCGCTCTTCCTCCAACGCAATCTTCCGTTCAACGCACAAGGAGTGCCCGCCATGAAGTCGACCACCCTCAGCCTCGCCCTCGTCACCCTGACCGCCCTGTCCGCCTCCGCGATGGCGCAGGACGCCAAGCCCGCCGCCGCCGAGAAGGAGCGCTGCTACGGCGTCTCGATGGCCGGCAAGAACGACTGCGCCGCCGGCCCCGGCACCACCTGCGCCGGCACCTCCAAGATGGACTACCAGGCCAACGCCTGGAAGTACGTCCCCGCCGGCACCTGCACGACGATCAAGACGCCCAAGGGCATGGGCTCGCTCACCGCCATCAAGTCCTGACCCTCAAGCCGCCATGACGCACACGCTAGGCGCCGGCCTGGGCTTCAAGCCCGAGTTCGCGGAGGACGCGCTGGCCGCGCGCGATCCCGGGCTCTGGTTCGAGGTCCATCCCGAGAACTACCTCGTCGCGGGCGGCCCGCGCCTGGCGCTGCTCGAGGCCCTGCGGGCGACACATCCGCTGTCGCTGCACGGGGTGTCGATGTCGCTGGGCGGCGCGGCGCCGCCGGATCCGGACCATCTGCGCCGCTTCGTCGCACTGGCCGACCGGCTGCAACCGGCGCTGGTGTCGGAACACCTGGCGTGGAGCCGCTTGGTCGGCGCCTATGCGCCGGACCTGCTGCCGGTGCCGCGCACGACGGAGGCGCTGCGTCATGTCGCCGCGAATCTCTCCCGCATGCAGGACGCGCTGCAACGGCGCGTCGCCATCGAGAACCCCACGCATTACCTGACCCTCGCCCACGAGTGGGGCGAGGTCGATTTCCTGCATGAACTGGTCCGGCGATCCGGCTGCGGGCTGCTGGTCGATGTGAACAACGTGTTCGTGTCGGCGAGCAATCTCGGCATCGATGCCGAAGCGTGGATCGATGCGATCGACGGCGACGCGGTGATGGAGATCCACGTCGCCGGCCATCGCGCCGATGCCGATGCCTCGACGGAAGCCTCGACGGGTCTGTTGATCGACAGCCACGATGCCGCGGTCTCGGCTCCGGTCTGGGCGTTGCTGGAGCGATTGACCCGGCGCATCGGTCCCAGACCGACGCTGGTCGAGCGCGACGGCAACCTGCCACCGTTCGCCGACCTGATCGTCGAGCGCAACCAGGCGCAGTCCGTGCTGGGTGCGGCCATGCGCTCGCTGGAGGAGGTACCCGCATGACGACAGTCGTCTCGCGAGCCACCTCCACTGGCGGATCGACGGCCCCCGAGGCCCTCGACAGATTCCAGTCGGAGTTCTGGAGACACCTCTGGGCAGAACCGGAAGCCGAGGCGGCACTCGGCAACGTCGCGAACGAGCCCGGCTTCGCCGTCTACCGCAACACCGTGCTGAAGGGCTGCGCGGATGCGCTGATGTCGCTGTATCCGTCGGTCCAACGATTGACAGGAGACGCGTGGATGCAGGCCGTCGCGCTCGATGCCGTTCGCGCCGAACCGCCGTCGGGCGGCGACCTGCAGCACTACGGCGCGACCTTTCCCGAATTCCTCGACGCGGCGCTCGCCGGCAGCGAGCTGCCCTGGCTCAGTGACGTCGCGCTCCTGGACCGGCTCTGGAACGAGAGTCACGTCGCGGCCGACGCACCGGTGCTCGACCTGAGGTCGCTGGCACGCTTCGACCCCGAACGGCTGGCCGCGTCGCGCCTGGTACCGCACCCTGCGGCGCGATGGCGCTGGTCCGGCGACTGGCCATTCTTCAGCCTGTGGCAGGCCGCGCGCACCGCGGCCGACGATCCGAATCCGCCGCATTGGCACGGACAGGGCGCGCTGCTCACCCGGCCCTCCGGCGCCGTCATCGCCCTGGAGATCGAGCTCGCCGAGTGCGCCCTGCTCGACGCCTGCGCCGCGGGGGAGCCGCTCGGCCCCGCGCTCGACGCGGTCCAGGCCCGCTTCCCCGCCTTCGAACCCGGCGCCGCGCTGGGCCGCCTGCTCAATCAAGGCGCCTTCACCGGCGTCACGGAGATCTCCCCATGAACACCCTGACCCCCACCTCCCGCGCCGGATCCGGCGCCGCCTGGTCCCTGGCCGCGATCCGGCAGCGTCTGGAGCGCCTCATCTCTCCCGACCTCATCGCGCTGGCCAGCCGCTTCAGCATCGCCGGCGTCTTCTGGCTGTCCGGCCGCACCAAGGTCGAAGGCTGGTTCACGCTGACCGACACCACCTTCCTGCTGTTCCGCCAGGACTACGCGCTCCCGCTGATCCCGCCCGAACTGGCCGCCTACCTGGCCACGACGGCCGAGCACGTCCTCCCCATCCTGCTGGTGCTGGGCCTGTTCACCCGGGTCGCGGCGCTCGGCGTCCTGGGGATGACGGCGGTGATCCAGCTCTTCGTCTACCCCTCGGGCTGGCCGACCCACCTCAGCTGGGCGGCGCCCATGCTCTATCTGGTCGGCCGCGGGCCCGGCCGGTGGTCGCTGGACCATGTCTTCGGCTGGGGTGTTCAACCGCGCCCTTGAAACGTCAAGACCCGTCCATATAATCTCCCTGCTAGCACTCGCGATGGTCGAGTGCTAACAAGCCCCGCGGCACCGCTGGCGGGGCTTACTTCTTGTGAGGGGCTGGCTGGTGCGATGAACGCACAGCGGGTCCTTGAAGCAAGTCTGCACAGTCAAGGAGATCTGATGAAACTGCGTCCTCTGCACGATCGCGTGATCGTTAAGCGCCTGGAAAACGAAACCAAGACGGCCTCCGGCATCGTCATCCCCGACAACGCCGCCGAGAAGCCCGACCAGGGTGAAGTGCTGGCCGTCGGCCCGGGCAAGCGCAACGACAAGGGTGAATTCGTCGCCCTGAACGTCGCCGTCGGCGACCGCGTCCTGTTCGGCAAGTACAGCGGCCAGACCGTCAAGGTCGACGGCGATGAACTGCTGGTCATGCGTGAAGAAGACCTGTTCGCCGTCATCGCCAAGTAATCGGCGACACGCGAACCTGAATTCATCCAGATAAAGATTTCGGAGAGATACACATGGCAGCAAAAGACGTTGTCTTCGGCGGCGAGGCCCGTGCCCGCATGGTCGAAGGCGTGAACATCCTGGCCAACGCGGTCAAGGTCACGCTGGGCCCCAAGGGCCGTAACGTGGTGCTGGAGCGCTCGTTCGGCGCCCCCACCGTCACCAAGGACGGTGTCTCGGTCGCCAAGGAGATCGAGCTCAAGGACAAGCTGCAGAACATGGGCGCCCAGATGGTCAAGGAAGTCGCTTCCAAGACCTCGGACAACGCCGGTGACGGCACCACCACCGCCACGGTCCTGGCCCAGGCCATCGTCCGCGAAGGCATGAAGTACGTGGCCGCCGGCATGAACCCGATGGACCTGAAGCGCGGCATCGACAAGGCGGTCTCCGCCCTGGTGACGCAGCTGAAGGCGGCCTCCAAGGCCACCACGACCTCCAAGGAAATCGCCCAGGTCGGCACCATCTCCGCCAACTCCGACGCGGACGTCGGCGAGATCATCGCCAAGGCGATGGACAAGGTCGGCAAGGAAGGCGTGATCACCGTCGAAGACGGCAAGAGCCTGGACAACGAGCTCGACATCGTCGAAGGCATGCAGTTCGACCGCGGCTACCTGTCGCCGTACTTCATCAACAACCCGGAAAAGCAGTCGGCGATCCTGGACAACCCGTTTGTCCTGCTCTACGACAAGAAGATCTCGAACATCCGCGATCTGCTGCCGACCCTGGAAGCCGTCGCGAAGTCGGGCCGTCCGCTGCTGATCATTGCCGAAGAAGTCGACGGCGAAGCGCTGGCGACCCTGGTCGTCAACACGATCCGCGGCATCCTGAAGGTCGTCGCCGTGAAGGCCCCGGGCTTCGGCGACCGCCGCAAGGCGATGCTGGAAGACCTGGCCATCCTGACCGGCGGCAAGGTCATCGCCGAGGAAGTCGGCATGTCGCTGGAGAAGGTCACGCTGGCTGACCTGGGTCAGGCCAAGCGCGTCGAAGTGGGCAAGGAAAACACCACCGTCATCGACGGCAACGGCTCCAACGACGACATCCAGGCGCGCGTCAAGCAGATCCGCGTCCAGATCGAGGAAGCCACCAGCGACTACGACCGCGAGAAGCTGCAAGAGCGCGTGGCCAAGCTGGCCGGCGGCGTCGCCGTCATCAAGGTCGGTGCCGCCACCGAAGTCGAGATGAAGGAAAAGAAGGCCCGTGTCGAAGACGCGCTGCACGCCACCCGTGCCGCCGTTGAAGAAGGCATCGTGGCCGGCGGCGGCGTCGCGCTGCTGCGCGCCCGTCAGGCCGCTGGCGCCATCAAGGGCGACAACGCCGACCAGGACGCCGGCATCAAGCTGATCCTGAAGGCCATCGAAGCCCCGCTGCGCGAGATCGTCTACAACGCCGGCGAAGAGTCGTCGGTCGTCGTCAACACCGTGCTGGCCGGTTCCGGCAACCACGGCTACAACGCGGCCAACGGCACCTACGGCGACATGATCGAGATGGGCATCCTGGACCCGACCAAGGTGACCCGCACCGCGCTGCAGAACGCTGCTTCCGTGGCCTCGCTGATGCTGACGACCGAGTGCATGGTCGCCGAAGCGCCGAAGGACGAGTCCGCCGGCCCGGCCATGCCCGGCGGCATGGGCGGCATGGGCATGGACATGTAAGGTCCGCCTGAGCCCGGTGCGCGGCCCTCGGGTCGCGCACCATCGCTCTGCAAAGGGGTCGCTTCGGCGACCCCTTTTTCGTTTTCGTGCGGTGGGCCCGCACGGCGTCGACTTGATGCGAACCCGGACCTCCTTCCCGCGTACCCAGATTGCCAATCGTCGTCGTGGCGGGCAACCGGTTCAACATGATGGTCCAAGCGTCATCGCGCTCCCTCGAATTCCTGATCGAGCAGGCCCTGGGCGAGATCCCCGCATTGGCGCATGCGGTGGACAACGGCCTGCAGGATGAACTCAAGCGCCGCCTCGAATTCCAGTTGCTCCTGGGCGGCTGGAACAAGCAACGGGGCCTCTTCGTCGCCGATCTCGAAGGCAGGCTCTCCCAATCGATCATGACCGCCCGCAAAGGCGGCGCGCCGCTGCGACACGATCGCCACGCTCAACAGAGCGATGAACTGTCCTTGAGTCTTGTCGATGACGCGCAAGTCCTGAAGGATGTCGCGATCGCTCATGTGACCCAGGAGATCGAGGACCAGTCCCGGGCCGAATTGCATCAACTGACCAACTTCTTCGCCGCGCTGCGCGGCATCGCCCGTCCATTGAAGAGCGACAACCCGTTGCGGGCCGCGCTGTTCGCACAGGCGGTGGCGCACACGATCGACCGCGTGCCGCTCGATGCCGACAGCCGCTACACCTTGATGCGGCTGGCCGCGCAGCCGCTGACGATCAGCCTGCACCGCCTCTACGTCTCGCTGTGCAAAAGCTTGAGAAACGCACAGTTGAGCGGCCTGCTGACCAGCCACGGCTCGGCAAGCAAGGAAGCGGAGAGACGCCAGCGCTGGTTGGGTACCGTCCCCGACATGCCGACGCAGCACGCGACGCCCCGCGCGGCGCTCGCGCCGGCTCCCTCATCCCGCCCGGATCCCGACTCGAGCGTCCCGTCCAACGTATCCGCCACGGCCGCCATGTCCGAGCCCGCCGCCCTGCGGTCCGCCGGCGGCAACGACAAGGACAAGGACAAGGACAAGGACAAGGAAAACGGCAAGAACAGGCAGGATCACGAACAGCACCTCCAGGCCTGGCGGCGGAGGCTGCGCGGCCAGTTGCAGCGCCAGCTCGACCAGGCCCAGGCCGGCAAGCTGGTCCGGCGATTCCTGCTCGGCCCCTGGACCGAGGTCATCGCCCAGGTCATGTTCCAACACGGCGCGGAGGCCTCGGAGACGCGAAGCTGCATGGACGTGGTGACCACCCTGATACACAGCATCTCGCCGCAACCGGACGACGCCGCCCGCGAGCGTCTCCGGGCCCGATTGCCCAGCCTGATCGAGGCGCTGAACCGCGGGATGGAGGCCATTGCGCTCCCGGCGATGGAGCGGAAGGACTTCCTCGACGCGCTGATGCGCAAGCACGGCCGCGTCCTGCAGCTGCCTGGATGCCTGCTGTCCCGTTGAGCGCGACACGGGGCGGGGTCGCCGATCCGTTTCGCTTCGATACGAAGTAGGCTCGGCCCTTGCCGGTACCCGACGCGGCAGTCGCCCAGAATCAGCCGTCCCCGCCGGCCGCGCGGTCGCGCAACCATCGGGCTTTCCCCAGGTCGCACGTCCCCGTGCCCCAGGGGATGTCACCTGAATGAGGGGCGACCATAATGCGGCTGACAACTTGTCACAAATGATGGTCCAAGCGTCTTCGCCTTCCCAGCAGTCCCTGCTCGACGACATGCTCGCGCACGTGCCCACCTTGGCGCATGCGGTCTACAACGGTCTGCAGGACGAACTCAAGAGTCGACTGGAATACCACCAGCTGCTGGCTGGCTGGTCCAAGCGGCGCGCGAGCTTCGCCGCCGACTTCGAAGGCTCGCTCAGCCTGCTGCTGAAGATCGCCCGCGACGGCGGTGACCCGCTGCAACGGGACCGGACGCCCCAGCGCGGCGGCGACCTGTCGCTCAGTCTGGTCGACGAAGGACAGGCGTTGAAGGACGTCGCGATCTCCCACGTGATCAACGCGATCGAGGACCAGTCCCGGGCCGAGCTGCACCAGCTGAGCAACTTCTTCGCCGCGCTGCGCGGCATCGCGCGGCCGCTGAAGAACGACAACCCCTTGCGGGCGGCGCTGTTCGCGCAAGCCCTGGCACGCGCCATCGAAGGCGTGGACCTCGACGCCGACGGCCGGTATGCCCTGATGCGCATGGCGGCGCATCCGCTGGCCGTCCGGCTGCAGCCGATCTATACCCTGCTCTGCCAGAGCCTGAGACAGGCGCAGCTGACCGGCATGCTGACCAGCCACGGCTCGGCGATCAAGGAGTCGGACCTGCGCCTGCGCCAGTTCAAGACCCTGACCGACACCCCGACGCAGAACGCGACGCTGGACCAGGTCGCGATGAAGCTGGACCTGATGAACACGCGGGCCGCGGAGCTCGGTGCGGCGCGCGCCGCGACGCCGTCCTCCGCCGCGCCGGGCACGCCGGGCGCCTTGGCCGCGGCGCCGACCCGGCTGGGCCCGGGCGCCGGCCGGCCCGGTTCGGACCTGCTGTCGCGCCTGTACGACCAGATCCTGGCCGACGACAGCCTGCAGCCGCCGATGAAGGTCCTGATGGGCCGCCTGCAGGTCGCGATCGTGCGCCTGTCCAAGACCGATCCCACGCTGCTGCGTCGCCAGGACCATCCGACCTGGCAGTTGCTGAACCGCCTGGCCGCGCACGGCGCGGGCTTCCAGCGCAGCGACGACGCGGAACTGAAGGCCTTCCTGCAGTTCCTGGAACGCGTGATCCAGCCGCTGCTGGACGCCGAGCATCCCTACGCCCTGCAGTTCCAGCAGGCGCTGACCGAGGTCGAGTCCCACATCCGCGCGCAGGCCGAGGCCCGCGGCCAGCGCAGCGCCCTGGCGCTCGAGCGCCTGGACCGCGAACAGCGCCGCCAGGAATGGCAGCGGATGCTGCGCGACCAGCTGCAGCACCAGCTCGACGACGCCCACGCCGGCAAGCTGATGCGGCGCTTCCTGCTCGGCCCGTGGGTCGAGGTCATCGCGCAGGCGATGGTCCAGCACGGCCGGGACGCCGCCGAACCGCAGACCTACATCGAACTGGTGGACGCGCTGCTGCACAGCGTGTCGCCGCAGCCGGATGAGGCGGCGCGCGTGCGTCTGCGCGCGCAGTTGCCGGACCTGGTCCGCGCGCTGGATCGCGGCATGGACGCCATCGCGCTGCCACCCATGCAGCGGCAGACCTTCCTCGACGAGCTGATGCGCCAGCACGGTCGCGTGCTGCGCGGACTGCCCGCGGTCGAGGAGGCCGCACCCGCAGCGGCGCCGCTGCGACGCCGGGCGCAGACGCCCGAGGAACTGCTGCAGCAGCTGCTCGACGAACGCGAGTCGCAACTCCCGTCGCGCTGGGCTCACGAGCGCGTCGATCGCGGCCAGCTGCCGACGGTGCCGGTGGCCCTGTACAGCGACGAGCACTCGCCCCATGCCCACGCGGCGCTGCAGGACTGGATCGCCGGGGTGCACATCGGCGGCTGGTACCACTTCTTCCACCGCAGCGAGTGGATCACCGCGCAGGTGGCCTGGATCAGCGACAGCCGGCAGATGTTCCTGTTCATCGGCCAGGTCGCGGACGAGCGCCATTCGGTGACGCGCGGCGCGCTGGAACAACTCGTCGCCAACGGCCTCATCACGCAGCTGGAAGACGAGCCGCTGCTGCAGCGCGCCATCGGCACGCTGATGCTGGACCTGGACCGCGCGCCTCACAACGGCAACGAGCACTGAGGGACGCCCGCCGGTTCGATGTCGGGTGCGATGTCGAACCGGTTCGGGTCACAATGCGCCCGCCTCGCGCCGTTGCCGCGGGGCCCGTGTCGTCAGCCTGATGTCCGCCGTGTCCCGAGAATCCTGCGCCCCTCTCCGTCTCCGTCCCGGCGTTCGCCGCAGCATCCGCCACCTGGACTGGCTCCGTCGCCTGGTGCTGTCCGTTGCCGCGGCGACGTTCGTCGCGCCGGTCGGCCTGCTCGCGCAGACGGTCCCGCCCAATCCGCCCCCGGGTCCCGTGGCGACGCCCGCAGCCGACCAGGCCCAGCGGCCCAAGCTCGGTCTGGTGCTGTCGGGCGGCGGCGCGCGCGGCCTGGCCCACGTCGGCGTGCTGAAGGTGCTGGAGCGCGAGCGCATCCCCGTCGACATCGTCACCGGCACGTCGATGGGCGCGATCATCGGCGGCCTCTACGCCAGCGGCATGTCGGCCGACGACCTGGACCGCGAGCTCTCCCGCATCGCCTGGGACCGGCTGTTCGCGAGCCGCGTCGACCGCCAGGACCTGTCGCAGCGCCGCAAGGAGGAGGACTTCGAGTTCTCCGCCACCATCGAGTTCGGCCTGCGCGACGGCGAGGTCCGCGTGCCCACCGGCACGCTTTCCAGCCGCGGCCTGGAGGCGCTGCTGCGCCGGCTGACGCTGCCGGTACGCGACCAGACCAAGTTCGACCGCCTGCCGACGCCCTTCCGCGCCGTCGCCACCGACATGGAGAACGGCCGCGAGCGCATCCTCGCCGAGGGCGACCTGGCGCTGGCGCTGCGCTCCAGCATGAGCGTGCCGGGCGTGTTCGCACCGGTCGAATGGGAGGACCGCATCCTCGGCGACGGCGGGCTGGTCAACAACCTGCCGGTCGACGTCGCCCGCGAGATGGGCGCGACGCGCCTGATCGCGGTGAACGTCGGCACGCCGGTGGGCGGTCGCGAGACGCTGAACTCGCTGCTCGGATTGACCGCGCAGATGATCAACATCCTCACCGAGCAGAACGTGCAGCGCTCCATCGCCAGCATGTCCGCCGGCGAGGACCTGCTGATCACGCCCTCACTGGGGAAACTGACTTCCGGCGACTTCGACAAGGTGAAGGAGCTGATCCGCGCCGGCGAGGAAGCCGCCGAGGCGCTGCTGCCGCAGCTGCGCGCCTACGCCGTCGACGAGCGCACCTACACCGACTGGCAGATCGCGCGCATCGGCACCAAGGCGCCGGGCGTGTTCATCGCCGCGGTCAAGCTCGAGGGCTCCGACAACACGAATCCGGAACGCTTCCGCAGCCAGCTCGAATCGAAGCCGGGCCAGCCCTTCAACAACGAGACGGCCGAGCGCGACATGCGCTTCCTCTCCTCCAGCGGCGACTACAACCGCGTCGACTACCACGTCGAGCAGCGCCCCGAGGGCGAGACGCTGGTCTTCAACATGGAAGACAAGCCCTGGGGGCCGAACTACTTCCGCGTCGGGATGGACCTGTCGACGGACTCGGGCGGCGACAGCTTCTTCAACCTGCGGCTGAGCCACAACCGCCACTGGCTGACCGACAAGGGCACCGAGTGGCGCAACCAGATCACCATCGGCGAGACGCCGCGGCTCTACACCGAGCTCTATCACCCGCTGGGCCTGAAGCTGGGCGTGGCCGACGACTGGTTCGTCAGCGCCTGGGGCGAGGCCAACCAGCGCAAGCAGATCGTCTACGACGACAACGACCCGGACAACGCCAGCATCGGCCAGGCGCGGCTGGTGCGGCGCGACGCTTCCGTCGGCCTGGACGTGGGCCAGCCCTGGGGCCGCTGGGGCGAGGTGCGACTGGGGGCCATCACGCAGATCCGCCACGCCAAGCCCGACCTGATCACCCTGCTCACCCCGGACATGGGCAAGCTGCGCTGGACCAGCTATGAGCGCGGCTTCCGGCTCCGGACCGTCGTCGACCAGCTGGACTACGCGAACTTCCCGCAGCACGGCTACCGCTTCACCGTCGAGGCGCAAGGCGGCCGGCAGGACAACCGCAACCTCAACAGCGGCCGCTTCCTGCGGCTGAACACGGACGGGAACGTCGTGCGCAGCTTCGGCGGCCACACCGTCAGCCTGTACGCGCGGGCGGTGGCGTCGCAGCAACCGGACGACACCGGCCTGGGCGGCTACACGCTGGGCGGCTTCCACCAGCTGTCGGGCTACAACCCGAACCAGCTCAGCGGCAACTCGCTGCTGTTCACGCGGGCGACCTACTACCGGCGCCTGAACGACCAGCCGTTCCTGTCGCGCGGGTTCTTCATCGGCGGCACGTTGGAGGCCGGCAACACCTGGCTCTCGCACCGCGACATCAGTGCCAAGGACCTGCGCTACGCGAGCAGCGTGTTCCTGGGCTCGGACACCGGACTGGGGCCGCTGTACGTGGGCATCGGCTACGCGCCGCGCGGCGGCACCGCGTTCTACGTGTTCATCGGCCGGCCTTAAGCCAGCGCAGCGTCATCGTCCGAGTCGTCCTCGGACGACTCGTCGCCTTCCTCATCCTCGCCGTCGGTCTCGCGCGGCTCGGCGTGCGCCCAGTCGTAGATCACCTCGGCGACGTCCTCCAGGCCCTGCTTGCTCAGCGCCGAGAACAGCGTGACGCCGATGTCGGAATCCTCGGTCGCCAGCACGCCCAGGTCCTTCTGGACCTGCGCCAGGATGGCGGCGCCTTCCTTGCGGTTGAGCTTGTCGGCCTTGGTCAGCACGACCAGCAGGCTGACCTCGCCGGCGGTGACGCGGTCGGAGACGTATTCGAGCAGCTGCTTGTCGAGGTCGGTCAATCCCAGGCGCGAGTCGACCATCAGCACGACGCCCGCCAGTTCCTCGCGCTGGCCGAGGTAGTCGGCCATCACGCGCTGCCAGCGCAGCTTGGCGTCGCGCGCGACCGCGGCGTAGCCGTAGCCGGGCAGGTCGGCGAACAACGCATCGGGCGCGTCGCGCGGACCCACCGCGAACAGGTTGATGTGCTGCGTGCGGCCCGGCGTCTTCGACGCGAAGGCCAGGCGCTTCTGCTGCGCCAGCGTGTTGACCGCGGTCGACTTGCCGGCGTTGGAACGGCCGACGAAGGCGATCTCCGGGAGGCCGCGCGGGGCCAGGTCTTGCGCCTGCGCCGCGCCCTCGCCGGTCGTCTCGGATTCCGGGTCATCTGCCAGAGCGGAATCCGGTGCGCCGACGTCGGCGTCGTCCTCGTCAAGCAATTCCTCGTCGAACCCGGCGGCCTCGGCTTCGGCCAGCGCCGCTTCCTCGCGCGCCCGCGCCTCGCCCGGCAGCACGCCGTCGACCGGCAGGTGCTTGAGCTGGCTCGCGGTGGTCAGGAAACGCGCGGTATGCGTCCAAGCCAGCGCGCGCTTGCCCGGAGTCATGGGCTCGGCGCTGGCCGTTTTCTTCACCGGCGGGGGCAGGCCTTGCGCTTTCGCCTTTTCCGCGTTCTTCGCGCGGGCCTTGGCGGCCGCGCGCATACCCGTTTTTCCGGGCCCCTGCTTTTTCTTTGATGCTCCAGCGCGTCCCGCGCCACGGCCTGCGGGTTTCCCTGGGGCCGCAGGGGCGGGTTTCTTGTTGGAATCGGTCATCGGGCTGCGGGGCTCTAAAGAGGTGCATTGTAAGATCCTGCGGTTGCGCTCACCCAACCCTCAACATTCATGAAGACTGCCGCTTTCTTGTTGTCGAGCATGGTTTTGATGTCCGGCGCCGCCAACGCCAATGAACCCACCGCAGCGGCCAAGCCCGATCTGACCAAGGGCCAGGCCATCAGTACGCAAGTCTGTGCCGCCTGCCATACGGCGGACGGCACCCGCGGCAGCCCCGCCAATCCCATCATCGCCGGCCAGCACGCCGACTACCTCGCCAAGCAATTGCACGAGTTCAAGTCGGGCAAGCGCAAGAACGCGGTGATGTCGGGCATGGCCGCGCCGTTGACGGACGACGACATCCGCAACGTGTCCGCGTTCTACGCCAGCAAGGGCTCCAAGCCCGGCTTCGCGAAGAACAAGGAGCTGATCACCCTGGGCGAGAAGATCTACCGGGGTGGGATCGCCGACAAGCAGGTGCCCGCCTGCGCCGGCTGTCACAGCCCCAACGGCGCCGGCATCCCGGCCCAGTACCCGCGCCTGGGCGGCCAGCACAGCGACTACACCGAGGCCCAGCTGACGGCGTTCCGCGCCGGCGGCCGCCCCAACAGTCCGCAGATGCTGGCGATCGCCGCCAAGATGAGCGACCGCGAGATCAAGGCGGTCTCCGACTACATCGCCGGCCTGCGCTGAGCCGTCGCCCGCGGGGGCGCACCTTTCGGGGAAGGTTCCGACGAACGAGGCCGGTGATCCGATCACCGGCCTTCGCTTTTGCCGGCCCTCGCCCGATTCGTCACCCGGGGCAACGAGAATGCCGGCCATGATCCAGTCGTCCCCCGAGATGTCCCCAGAGCGTCCCCCCCGCCCGCCCGGCCGCACGGCCCAGGCCGCCGCGCGCGCCGTGCTCGACGACGCGATGGAGCTGGTCGCGTCGATGCGCTTCGCCATCGCGCTGCTGACCGTGCTGTGCATCGCGTCGGTGATCGGCACCGTCGTGCAGCAGCGCCAGCCGATGCCCGACTACGTCAACAAGTTCGGACCGTTCTGGTCGGAGCTGTTCGGCAAGTTCGACCTCTACACCGTCTACAGCGCGTGGTGGTTCCTGCTGATGCTGGGCTTCCTGGTCGTGTCGACCAGCCTGTGCATTGCGCGACATACGCCCAAGATCCTGCGCGACCTGAAGACCTACAAGGAGACGATGCGCGAGCAGTCGATCCAGTCCTTCAGGCACAAGGCGCTGGGCTACCTGCACATGAATCCGGAGGCCGCGCTGGGTCAGGTCAACGCCTGGCTGGGCGCCGAAGGCTGGAAGGCCCGCGCGCAGGTGCGCAACGGCGGCGTCATGATCGGCGCGCGCAAGGGCTCGGCGCACAAGATCGGCTACCTGGCGGCGCATTCGGCGATCGTGCTGATCTGCCTGGGCGGGCTGTTCGACGGCGACCTGGTCGTGCGCGTGATGATGTGGGCGCAGGGCAAGCAGATCTACCAGGGCGACGACCTCACCAAGGTGACCGACGTCAACCGCCTGACGCCGGCCAACCCGAGCTTCCGCGGCAACCTGTACGTGCCGGAGGGCAACCGCTCGTCGAACGCGCTGATCTCCATGCCCAGCGGCGTGGTGGTGCAGGACCTGCCCTTCGAGGTCGAGCTGAAGAAGTTCATCGTCGAGTACTACGCGACCGGCATGCCCAAGCTGTTCGCCAGCGACATCGTCCTGCACGACCGCCGCGACGGCAGCTCGACGACGGCCACGGTCAAGGTCAACGAGCCGGTGACCTACCGCGGCGTCACGCTGTACCAGAGCAGCTTCGAGGACGGCGGCTCCTCGATGAAGCTCAAGCTGCGCGCGCTGCAGGCCGCGCATGACACGCCGCTGGAAGGCAAGGTCAACGGCACGACGACGCTGACGGCGGACGGCGAGAAGTACGGGCTCGAATTCACCGGCCTGCGCGTCATCAACGTCGAGAACTTCGCCGACGACGGCAAGGACAAGAACGGCACCGACGTGCGCAAGGTCGACCTGGTCGGCCGGCTGGAGCAGCACCTGGGCTCGGGCGCCAACCTCGAAGGCAAGAAGACGCTGCGCAACGTCGGCCCGTCCTTCAGCTACAAGCTGCGCGACGCCAGCGGCCAGGCGCGCGAGTACAACAACTACATGCTGCCGCTGGAGCTCGAAGGCCACCGGGTCTACCTGCTCGGCGTGCGCGACACGCTCTCGGACAACTTCCGCTACCTGCGCATCCCCGTGGACGCCAAGGACAGCATGGACGGCTGGCTGGCGCTGCGACGCGCGCTGGCCGATCCGGCGCAGCGGCTGCAGGCGGCCCGTCGTTATGCGATGGGCGCCAGCCCGGGCGACAAGCCGGCGATGCAGGCGCAGCTGGAAGCGACCGCGCTGCGCACGTTGACGCTGTTCGCCGGTGCGGAAGGCCTGAAGGCCGATGCGCCCGCGCAGGACGCGGTGACGGGCGGCCTGCCGGCGTTGTCGCAGTTCGTCGAGCGCGAAGTGCCGCAGGCCGAACGCGCCCGCGTGTCCGAAGTGCTGCTCCGCATCCTCAACGGCAGCCTGTTCGAACTCCACAAGCAGTCCGAGGAACAACTCGGCCGTCCGGCGCCCGAACCGGGCGAAGCGACGCAGACCTTCATGACGCAGTCGGTGCTGTCGCTGTCGGACGCGATGTTCTATCCCTCGCCGGTCCTCATGCAGCTGGACGATTTCCAGCAGGTGCAGGCCAGCGTGTTCCAGGTGACCCGCGCGCCGGGGCAGACGCTGGTCTACCTCGGAGCGGTATTGCTCATCATCGGCGTGTTTGCGATGCTCTACGTCAAGGAGCGCCGTCTCTGGATCTGGCTGGAAGCCGCGCCCGGCCGCAACGAACAGACCCGGATCCGCATGGCGCTGTCCAGCAACCGGGACACCCCCGACCTGCCCGTCGAATTCGAATCGCTCAAGCAGCGCCTGCTGCATGAGGAGGCCTGACATGAACACCACCACCGCGGATTCGTCCCACCTGCCGTCGCAACTGCCCTCCCAGTTGCCCTCGCAGTTGCCCGGCGCCAGCGAAGGCACGCCGACGCGCTCGCTGGTCATCGGCAAGCACGGCTACTTCCAGGGGCGCACTCTCTTCGACTGGATCTTCGCGGCGCTGGTGCTGCTGGGCGCCGGTTTCGCCTTCAGCCGCTACCACGGCTCGATGGACGTCTATGAGAAGGGCATCCTCGCCGGCGCGACGCCGGCGCTGATCGCGCTGGGCTGGTTCTGGCGGCCGCTGCGGCTGCTGTGCCTGATCGTGGGCGCGGCCAGCCTGTTCGCGATCCAGCTCTACCTGCGCCAGACCGACAACTTCGGCGCCGACCTGGCGGCCGGGGAGAAGGTCTTCTTCCTGAAGTACATGCTGTCCAGCCAGAGCGCGATCCTGTGGATGAGCGTGCTGGTGTGGATGAGCACGCTGTTCTACTGGATGGGCTTCCTGAAGAAGGACGGCGAGAGCGCGGCCGAGGCGATCGGCACGCGGCTGGCCTGGGGCGCCGTGGGCATGGCGCTGATCGGCACGATGGTGCGCTGGTTCGAGAGCCACCAGATCGCGCCCGACATCGGCCACATCCCGGTCAGCAACCTGTACGAGGTCTTCGTCCTCTTCACCTGGCTGACGACGCTGATGTACCTGTACTACGAGCAGCGTTTCGCGACGCGGGCGCTCGGCGCGTACGTGATGCTGGTGGTGAGCGCGGCGGTCGGTTTCCTGCTCTGGTACACGATGGCCCGCGAGGCGCACGAGATCCAACCGCTGGTGCCGGCGTTGCAGAGCTGGTGGATGAAGATCCACGTGCCGGCGAACTTCATCGGTTACGGCAGCTTCGCGATGGCCGCGATGGTGGCCCTGGCGACGCTGTTGAAGACGGAGAAGCTGCGCGCGCTGGTGATCGGCCTGATCGGCGTGCCGGTGGGATTGGTGCTGGTGCTGGTGGGCTTCCGCTACGGCGCGAACGTCACGCCGGAGCTCGCGGCCGGCCTGAACGGCTGGGCCGGCAAGATGGCCGGCGTGGCAGTGTTCCTGGCGGCCAGCGTCGCGTTGCGCGGCCCGCTGACGGCGCGTCTGCCGACGCTGGCGGTGCTGGACGACCTGTCCTACAAGGCCATCGCGCTGGGCTTCGCGTTCTTCACGATCGCGACCATCCTGGGCGCGTTCTGGGCGGCGGAAGCCTGGGGCGGCTACTGGAGCTGGGACCCGAAGGAAACCTGGGCGTTGATCGTCTGGCTGAACTACGCGGCCTGGCTGCACATGCGGCTGATGAAGGGCCTGCGCGGCGTCGTCAGCGCCTGGTGGGCGCTGATCGGGCTGCTGGTCACGACCTTCGCCTTCCTGGGGGTCAACATGTTCCTGTCGGGGCTGCACTCCTACGGGACGCTGTAAGGCGCGCGCGGGGCGCCCGAACCGGGGGGGCGAGGGGGCTGCTTAAGCAGACCCTCATGAAAACCTTCAGCCGAACGCGTAAGGTTCGAACCTTCCTTCCCCCGAGGTCCCGCCATGCATTTCCACAAGCCCCGCGACGGTCGACGCATCCCGTCCTCCGAGATCACTTCCCGCGAGGTCTACGACAGCCGCCGCGACTGGTTGAAGTCCGCCGGCGCGCTCGGGCTGACCGGGCTGGGCCTGAACGGCCTGTCCGGCGCCGCGCACGCGCAGACGGCCGGTCCCGGCAAGCTCGCGAAGCTGCCCGGCGCGAAGAGCGCCGTCGCCGGTGCGACCGTGATGGAGAAGCTGACGGCCTACAAGGACGTCACCTCGTACAACAACTTCTACGAGTTCGGCACCGACAAGTCGGACCCCGCCGAGAACGCGCACACGCTCAAGCCGCGGCCCTGGTCGGTCGTCATCGAGGGCGAGTGCGCCAAGCCGGGCCGCTTCGGCCTGGAGGACCTGCTGAAGGTCGCGCCGATGGAGGAACGCGTCTACCGCCTGCGCTGCGTCGAAGGCTGGTCGATGGTGATCCCGTGGGTGGGGTACTCGCTGGCGGAGCTGCTGAAGAAGGCGGAGCCGACGGCCAAGGCGAAGTACGTCGAGTTCACGACGCTGGCCGACAAGGCGCAGATGCCGGGCGTGCGTTCGGGCGTGCTGGACTGGCCCTACGTCGAGGGCCTGCGCATCGACGAGGCGATGCACCCGCTGACGCTGATGGCCTTCGGCCTCTACGGCGAGGTGCTGCCCAACCAGAACGGCGCGCCGCTGCGTCTGGTGGTGCCCTGGAAGTACGGCTTCAAGTCGGCCAAGTCCATCGTCAAGATCCGCTTCGTCGAGAAGCAGCCGGTGAGCAGCTGGACCAAGGCGGCGCAGCAGGAATACGGCTTCTTCTCCAACGTGAACCCGCAGGTCGACCACCCGCGCTGGAGCCAGGCGTCCGAGCGCCGCATCGGCGAGGACGGGCTCTTCGCCAAGCGGCGCCCGACGCTGATGTTCAACGGCTATGAAGCGCAGGTCGGGCAGCTGTACGCCGGCATGGACCTGAAGAAGAACTTCTGATGAAGCGGCGTCATCCGCTGCTGCATCCGGCGGCGAAGGTCGTGCTGTTCGTGCTGTGCCTGCTGCCCTTGAGCTGGTACGTCTACGGTGCCTTCGCCGACCGGCTCGGCGCGAATCCGGCGGAGACGCTGATCCGCGGCCTGGGCGACTGGGCGTTGCGTTTCCTGTGGATCACGCTGGCGGTGACGCCGGTGCGCACCTGGTTCAACCAACCGACGTTGGCGCGATTCCGGCGGATGCTGGGGCTGTTCGTGTTCTTCTACGCCAGCCTGCATCTGTTGGCCTACGGCTGGCTCGACAAGGGCCTGGACCTGTCCGACATCCTGCGCGACATCGCCAAGCGGCCGTTCATCCTGATGGGTTTCGTCGCGTGGCTGCTGCTGGTGCCGCTGGCCGCGACCTCGTTCAACCGCGCGATCAAGGCGCTGGGCGCGGCGCGCTGGCAGATGCTGCACAAGCTGGTCTACGCGATCGCGATCGTCGGCTTGATGCATTTCATCTGGATGCGCGCGGGGAAGAACAACTTCGCCGAGCCCATCGTGTACGGGACGATCCTGGCGGTGTTGCTGGGGTGGCGGGTGTGGAAGCGCTTCAAGCGCTGAACGACATGAAGCTCGGCACGGGCCGCCGCTATGCTCGGCGCCCATGCTGAGCCTCCACCCTGTTTCCGAGCGCGACCTCGCCGACCTGCGCCGCTTCGAAGTCGACAACCGCGCGTTCTTCGAAGCCCGCATCAACGCGAGACCGGCGTCCTACTATGCCGACGGCGGCATCGAGTCCGCCATCGCGACCGCGCGTCGTGAAGCCGACGCGGACACGGGTCACCAGTTCCTGATCCGCGACCTCGCGGGCGCGCTGGTCGGCCGCATCAATCTGAGCCAGATCAAGCGGAAGCACTATCACTCCTGCGAACTGGGCTACCGCATCGCCGAGGCCGAGAACGGCAAGGGCCATGCGAAGGAGGCGGTACGGCTCGTGTTGGAGAAAGCGTTCGGCGAGCTGGGCCTGGTCCGCGTCGAGGCCAAAGCCCGCGCCGGGAACGCCGGATCGATCAAGGTCCTGCAACGCAACGGCTTCACCGAGTTCGGGCGCTCGACGCGGAGCTTTCAACTCGACGACGAGTGGGAGGACATGCTGTATTTCGAGTGCCGGGCGCCGGGGCGCTGAACGGCGAATCAGCGCCGCCCGCCGATACTCATCCGGGCCTCCACGCATCACCGCGCTTCATGACCGACCACGACGAGTCCGACGCTCCGAGAGAGATCCCGGCCCGCGCGCCTGAATTGCCATCGGCTCTCGCGGCCAGACTCGCCGGCTACGACTGGCACCGCAACCTCGTCGGAGAAGCCGGCGCGTCCGTGTACCGGCTGCATCGATCCGATGCACCGACGCTGTACCTCAAGGTCGGCGACGGCGACGCGGCGGACGCCATCGTGGATGAATTCGCCCGCTTGCGGTGGTTCGCCGATCGCTGGCCGACACCTCGCATCGAGCATTTCGAATGGGCCGACGGCTCCGCCTGGCTGCTGACCCGCGCCCTGCCCGGCCGCACCGCCTACGAATGGCTCGCCGACGAGCCCGGTCGCGCCGCAGCGATCGTGACGTCCCTCGGTCGATTCCTGGGCGACCTGCACAAGCTGCCTGTCAACACCTGCCCCTTCCATGCGAATCACCGGCTGCAACTCGATGTCGCGCGTGAACGCCTGGCCGCCGGTCTCATCGATGCCGACGATTTCGATGAGGCGCGTCAAGGTTGGACGCCGCAGCAAGTCTGGGCCGCGATCAACGCCATGCTCCCGTTCACCGAAGACCCGGTGGTGAGCCACGGCGACTTCTCCCTCGACAACATCCTCATGAATGAAGACGGTGACGTCGTCGGCGTGATCGACCTCGGACGGGCAGGCATCGCGGATCGCTACCGCGATCTCGCGATCCTGGCGAACTGTCTCGATGAGTTCGATCCCGCCCTGCGCGACACCTTGTTCAGCGCCTACGGCATCGCCGAGCCGGACGCGCGCAGGCTCGACTTCCACCTGCTCCTCGACGAGTGCTTCTGAGGCCGAGCGTCGGCGGCATGGGCCGCGTCAGAGGTGCACCCCACCCGACACCTCGATCCGCTGCCCGGTGACGAAGCGGTTGCCCTCGCTCACCAGCGCGGCGATCGCGCCGGCGACGTCGTCGGCAACACCGAAGCGGCCCAGCGGCGTCAGCGAGGCGATGTGCTTCTGCAACTGCTCGTTCGAGCGCAGCAAGCCGCCGCTAAAGTCGGTCGCGACCGCTCCCGGTGCGATGACGTTGACCGTGATGCCGCGCGGTCCCAGCTCGGTCGCCAGGTAGCGCGACAGCACTTCCACCGCGCCCTTCACCGCGCTGTAGATGGCGCGCTCCGGCACGTAGAAGCGCGCCGTGCCGCTGGAGATGTTGACGATTGCGCCCGGATTCGCGATCAGCGGCACCAGCTGCTGCGTCAGGAAGAACACGCCCTTGAAGTGCACGTCGACCAGTTGATCGAAGGCCTCGGGCGTCGCCTGCAGCGTCGGCTGCGCGACCTGCACGCCGCCGTTGTTGATCAGGACGTCGAAGGTCTCGCGGTGCCAGGTCTCGCGCAGCACGTCGCGCACGCCGTCGACGAATGCGCCGAAGCCGGCCACTCGCGAGACGTCCAGCGGCAGCGCCACGGCCGTGCGTCCGATCTGGCCGATCTCGCGGACGACCTCCTCTGCTTCCTCGCGATGCGAGCGGTAGGTGACGATCACGTCGAGGCCATCGCGGGCCAACTTCACCGCCGTGGCGCGGCCGATGCCGCGGTTGGCGCCAGTGATCAGGGCGATGCGGGCGGCAGGCGCCGGGGCAGTGGTTGAAGCGTTGGTGTTGCTGCTCATGGTCGGACTCCTTGAAGACGATGGAGAAGAGGTCCGAATGCTGAGCGGTTTCATCCGACAGATAAATCGCTCAATATCGACATCACTGTCCAACTGAATTGCACAATGGATGGCATTCAGTCCGGAGGCCCCATGGACCGCATCGACGCCATGCATCTGTTCACACGCATCGTGGACCTCGGCAGCTTCACCGCCGCCGCCGAGGAACTGGACCTGCCGCGCTCGAACGTGACCTACGCCGTCCAGGCCCTGGAGAAGCGGCTCGGCGCGCGCCTGCTGACGCGCTCGACGCGCCATGTGAGCCCGACGCCCGAAGGCCATCTCTACTACGAGCGCTGCCGGCGCGTGCTGGAGGAGGTCGAGCAGGCCGAAGCCGTGCTCGGCGAGGCCGCCCAGCAGCCGCGCGGCCGGCTGCGCGTCGACCTGCAGGCCGGCTTGGCGGCCGCCTTCGTCTTCCCGCATCTCGGCGATTTCTGCAAGCGCTATCCCGGCATCGAACTCATCGTCGGCACAGGGGACCGGCTGGTCGACCTCGTTCGCGAAGGCGTCGACTGCGTGCTGCGGGGCGGCACGCCGCAGGAGTCGGGTCTGGTGGCGCGTCGAATCGCGGACCTCTCGTCCGTCACCTGCGCCAGCCGCGAGTACGTCGCCGCGCACGGCCTGCCCGCGAGCATCGACGCGTTGCGCCAGCATCAGGCGGTGAACTTCCAGTCCAGCGCCACCGGTCGCGTCGCGCCCTTCGAGTTCCTCGTCGACGGCAGGCTGCAGACGCTCACGATGCGCGGCCCTGTCTGCGTCACCTCGGCCCCGGCCTATCGCGCCTGCTGTCTGCAGGGATTGGGGCTCATCCAGTGCCCGCGCTTCGGCGTCGCCTCGCTGCTGGCATCCGGCGAGCTGGTCGAGCTGCTGCCGCAAACCCCGCCGCCGCCGATGCCGGTCTCCGTGATGTTCCCGAAGCAGCGGCAGATGATGCCCCGCGTGCGGGTGTTCATCGACTGGGTCGTGGAACGCGTCCAGGAGGGCCTGACGGCCGATTCCGGCGCGGCAAGTCCCCCGATGGGCCATTCCGGCGGCCATCCGGGATAATCGCGGGTTTGCTCCGGCGCCCATCGGCCGCCGCGGCTGCCGCCCTCCCCCGCCACGCCATGTCCCAGCCCACGCCAGACCGACTGCCCGCCAGCCTGCCCGCGCTCGTCGACGCCGCCATCATCGGCGGCGGTCCGGCCGGCTGCAGCGCCGCGAGCTGGCTCACCCAGCTGGGCCTGAGCGTCGCGCTGATCGAGCAGGCCCCGCGCCTGTGCGACAGCCTGCGACCGCTCGACTACCGGCAGGACTGGCTGCTCGGCGCCCCGGGGGAATCACTCGCCGAGCTGGGCGAGCGCTATGCGAGCCACGCCGCCGCGCAGCCGGGCGTGCACACGGTGCTCGGCCAGACGGTGAACACCCTCGACTGGCAGGCCGAACAGGGCTGGACGCTCTACCTCGATGGCGGCCCCGCATTCGCGGCGCAGGCCGGCGACACCGCCGAACCTGCCGCCACCGGCAACCTGCGGCCGCTGCGCGCGCGGTCGCTGCTGCTCGCCACCGGCCTGACCCCGCGACATCCGTCGCCGCTCTATCCGGAGCGGGACCGCCACGATCGCGTGCTCGACGCCATCGAGTTGACCGCCGTCCGCGACCGCCTGCCCCCGGGCAAGGTGCTGCTGCTCGGCGGCGGCGACAACGCCATCGAGAACGCGCTGTACCTCGCCGGTCGCGGTCATGCGGTCACGCTGTGGTCGCGCTCCGAATGGCGCGCGCAGAGTCATCTGATCCAGCAGCTGGACGGCGCACCCGGCCTGCGTCGCCGCCCCGCGCAGGCGCTGCCGACCGCGGTGGTCGCCTCGCCCGACGGCGTGACCGTGACCTCCAAGGCCTACGGCGAGGAGCACTTCGACCACGTCGCCGTGCTGCTCGGCTACGAGCCCGCACCCTCCGCGTGGCTGCTCGTCGCCGATGCGCTGCAGCGCGCTGGTGTCACCGCGCCGTCGCAGCCCTTCCGCGACGAACCGCGCTTCGGCGTGCTGGGCCTGTTCGTCGCCGGCGACGCCAGCGGCCGTCAGCATCCCTGCGTGCAGACGGCGCTGGGCGACGGCGTCGTCGCGGCCAAGCAGATCGAAGCCTTCCTGCGCCCGCTGCGCGAATCGCAGCCGCCCCCGGCGCTGCGTCGCAACAACCGCCAGGTCATCCACATCAACGGACTGCGCTTCGGCGCCAACCTCGGCGTGCTCGACTTCGAGCGCGAGGGCCCGCAGCCCATCCTGGTCGACGCCGAGATCAACCTCGGCGCGCAGACCATCGTCTCGCGCGATGCCGACATCGGCCACGTGCTGGACTACCGCCGCGTGCGCACCATCATCATCGACGAGTGCACTGCCGAACACACCGACCTGCTCGAAGCCCTGCTGGGCAAGCTCTGCGTCCGGCTGATGAAGCTGCCCGGCGTCGTGGGCGTGCGCATCAAGGTGACCAAGCTCGAAATCTTCCCCGACTGCCAAGTCGCAATCTCTGCCGAATGCGGCCAGTGGTGATCCCATGACAACTGAAATCCTCTCCCCCGCCACCGACATCGACAGCGCCGCCGCCGAGGCGATCCAGGCTTCCGAGGCCGCGAAGAAGCACGCGCACGAGATGAACAAGCTCTCGAAGCGCCTGCACCGTCAGGTCGGCCAGGCGATCGGCGACTTCAACATGATCGAGGACGGCGACAAGGTCATGGTCTGCGTGTCCGGCGGCAAGGACAGCTACTCGCTGCTGGACATCCTGATCAACCTGCGCGACCGCGCGCCGATCAAGTTCAGCATCGTCGCGGTGAACCTCGACCAGAAGCAGCCCGGCTTCCCCGAGGACATCCTGCCCGCCTACCTGAAGTCGCGCGGCGTGGACTTCCACATCGAGGAGCAGGACACCTACTCCATCGTCAAGCGCCTGGTGCCCGAGGGCAAGACGACCTGCTCGCTGTGCTCGCGCCTGCGCCGCGGCATCCTGTACCGCGTGGCGGGCGAGCTCGGCGCGACCAAGATCGCGCTGGGCCACCACCGCGACGACATCGTCACCACGCTGATGCTGAACATGTTCTTCGGCAGCCGCATGAAGGGCATGCCCGCCAAGCTGGTCAGCGACGACGGCAAGAACGTCGTCATCCGCCCGCTGGCCTACGTGAAGGAATCGGACCTGGAGCGTTGGGCCGAGCACCGCGAGTTCCCGATCATTCCCTGCAACCTCTGCGGCAGCCAGCCCAACCTGCAGCGCGCCACCGTCAAGGCCATGCTGCAGGACTGGGACAAGCGCTTCCCGGGCCGCGTGGACAACATGTTCACGGCGATGGGCAACATCGTGACCTCGCACATGATGGACCGCCAGCTGTTCCCGTTCGAGACCATCCAGGCGACCGGCGCGCCGGTGGCCGACGGCGACATCGCCTTCGACGAGGACGAGCAGTGCGGCACCCCGGCGCCGGCCACCGGCGTCGTCAACATCATCCGTCCGGGCGCCAAGGGGCAAGTCCCGGCCCCCGTGGACGACGCCGGCGAGGCCTACTCCGCCGCCGAGGGCTGATCACCCTTCTTGCTCCCTCTCCCGCTTGCGGGAGAGGGCAGGGGTGAGGGCCAGCGGCCGTGGCAGTACTGCAGGCTTCGCGCTTTCCAACGAAGAGAAACCCGCCGCTTACCGCACCGTCACGCCGCCCGCACGCGCGGGTCAACCGGCTGGGGCCACAATCGTTGCACTGTCACGCCGAAGACCGGCGGCTAGGAAACGTCACCGGGCGCGGCAACTGCCCTGGTCGACGGTCCATCGCGGTATCCGACTGGAGGTCATCATGTTCACCCTGAATCGTCGAGTCGCCTTGCTGAGCCTGGGCGCCGCGGCCGCGCTGTCGCTCACCGGCTGCGCCGCCCTCAACAGCGTCACCGCCGATGCGCAGACCTTCGGCAGCTGGCCGGCGAGTCGCCAGCCCGGCACCTTCGCCTTCGAGCGCCTCCCCTCCCAGCAGCGCAACGAAGCGAACCAGGCCTCGCTCGAAGACGCCGCCCGCGGCGCGCTGCTCAAGGCCGGCTTCACCGAGGCCGCCGACCCGAAGGCGGCCGACGTCGTCGTGTCGCTGGGCGCGCGCGTGAGCCGCTCCGGCCCCGCCCCGTGGGACGACCCGCTCTGGTGGCGTTGGAACGGCAGCTACTGGGGCTGGCGCTACGGTCCGGCCTGGCGCCCGTACTACAGCCGCTGGGGCTACTCCTACCCGATGGATCCGATGATGGAGCGCCGCTACGACCGCGAGGTCGCGATGCTGCTGCGCGACCGCAAGACCAACGAGCCGCTGTACGAGGCGCGCGCCTCCAACGACGGTCTGACCGAAGGCGGCAAGGAGCTCTTCGGCGCGCTCTTCGAGGCCTCCCTGACCGACTTCCCGCAGACCCGGCCCGAGCCGCACCGCGTGACGGTGCAACTGACGCCGTCGAAGTAGGACGGCCCTACCCGGCGCGCCGTCCGGCGCACCCCGGTCACCCCGATAATCGCGGTCTCTCCAACAGGGAACCGCGATTTTTCTTATGTCGCTGAACATCGTCGTCATGGCCGCGGGCAAGGGCACCCGCATGAAGTCCAGCCTGCCCAAGGTGCTGCACAAGCTGGCCGGCCGCGCGCTGCTCCAGCACGTGCTGGACAGCACCGCGGCGCTGGACGCCCAGGCCCGCATCGTGATCACCGGCCACGGCGCCGAGCAGGTCGAGACCGGCGTCAGCGGCGAGGCCCTGCGCTTCGTGCGCCAGGAGCCGCAGCTCGGCACCGGGCACGCCATCCAGCAGACGGTCCCCGCGCTGGTCGCCGGCGGCACCACGCTGATCCTGAGCGGCGACACGCCCCTGATCAGCACCGCGACCACGCGCGCGCTGGTCGAGGCCTGCGGCGGCGACAAGCTCGTGCTGCTGACCATCGAGTACGCGGACCCGACCGGGTACGGCCGCATCGTCCGCGAGGGCGAGCAGGTCAAGGCCATCGTCGAACACAAGGACGCCAGCGAGACGCAGCGCAGCATCCGCGAGTGCTACACCGGCATCATGGCCGCGCCAACCGAAGCGCTGAAGCGCTGGGTCAGCCAGCTCGACAACAAGAACGCGCAAGGCGAGTACTACCTGACCGACATCGTCGCGATGGCGGTGGCGGAAGGCGTGTCCGTCGTCGGCGTGAAGACGGGCGACGAGACCGAAGTGCTGGGCGTCAACAGCCCGTCGCAGCTGGCGCAGCTGGAGCGTCGCTTCCAGCTCGTCCAGGCCGAGGCGCTGATGACGGCCGGCGTGCGCCTGGCCGACCCCGCCCGCTTCGACCTGCGGGGCACCCTCACCTGCGGCAAGGACGTCGAGATCGACGTCAACAGCGTCTTCGAAGGCCAGGTGACGCTGGGCGACGGCGTGCGCATCGGCGCGAACTGCGTGATCCGCAACGCCACCATTGGCGCCAACGCCCGCATCCATGAGTTCACCCACATCGACGGCGAGGCCGCCGGCGCCAGCGTCGGCGAAGGCGCGCTGATCGGCCCGTTCGCGCGGCTGCGCCCGGGCGCGCAGCTGGGCGCCGAGGTCCACATCGGCAACTTCGTCGAGGTGAAGAACTCGACGCTGGCCAAGGGCGCCAAGGCCAACCACCTGGCCTACCTGGGCGACGCCACCGTGGGCGAGCGCGTCAACTACGGCGCCGGCAGCATCACGGCCAACTACGACGGCGCCAACAAGCACCGCACGACCATCGGCGCGGACGTGCACGTGGGCTCGAACTGCGTGCTCGTCGCGCCCGTCACCCTGGGCGACGGGGCCACCATCGGCGGCGGATCGACCATCACCAAGGACGTCGAACCCGGCGGCCTGGCTGTGGCGCGTGGCCGACAAACCGTGATTTCGGGCTGGAGCCGCCCCAAGAAAGGGAAGTGATTCACCCAAATCGGCGATGAAAGGCCGTAAGCTCGGCTTGTTCGTGTCACGAAGTGTGACAAGTTCCCGGGCCTCGGCACTTGGTCGCCGAACTGGAGCGCGTTCCCCCCAACCCGTGGGAGGCGCGTTTGCCGGTAGCTGCCTAGGATCTGTGTCGTTGATTGGCTGAACCGCTGTTCCCCAGCTGAATCCTTATGGCGAACTCCAAAACCGCTTCCAAGCTGCTGCCCCAGGACGACGACGTGATCGCCGTCCCGCCGGCGTCCGCCGCGCTGGACGCGTTGGCGGACCGCTCGGACGATCCGGCCGCCCAGGCGGCCCGGGCCGAGTCGCTGGAGCAGCTGGCAATGTCGCACGCGATGTCGGATCAGGCCGCGGAAGCCTGCTTCTACCTGTGCCGCAGCCTGGGACTGGCTCGCCAGCAACGGGCGCCGGACGCCGAACCGGATCTGGAACTGCTGTTCCAGCTGCTGGGCGCGCTGGCGGATCTGCCGGCCGAGGTGTCGGCCCTGCCGATGCCAGAAGGTCAGGCCGATGGCCTGGGCGTCGCCGAACTCTGCCATCAGCTGAGCGCCGCTCGTGAAATGACGACGGCCGCCTGGAACGAGGCGGCCGAGTCTGACGAATCGGTAGCAGCGTGCCCTGCAGCTCCCGCCCGGGCACTGCATTAAGCCTTCAGCCGCTGTTCAGCGCTGGCGTTCATGGCCGGCAATCAGCCGGCTGACTCGGGACACTGACAGTCCCAATTCACGCGCAAGTTCAGTCATCGACTGACCGCCCTCGGTATGCGCGCGATACAGCGCCTCTTCCCGGCTGCCGCTGGACTTGAGCCAATCGCCCCAGCGACGCGGGCGCGGCGAGCGCGGCGGATGCTCGCTCAGCCGCACGGTGCGCTGCACGAAGGCCGCATCGCCCAGGAAGATCTGGTGCCTCAGTTGGCTCCAGATGTCGAGGTCGGGTTCCGACTCCACGATCGCCTGATACCGCTGCGCCGCCTTGCGGCGATCCGCCGCGTTCTGCGGCACGCGACCCAGGACGTTGGTCCACAGCCCGTCGATCTCCAGCCACTCCGGCGCGGTCACCAGCCCGGCGTGCGCCTGCAGGCTGCTCCAGCGCCAGGCCGTCGGCGACGACGCCAGCCCGGCGCGCCGCCCGATCAGCTCCACATAGCGGCAGGCGTCGAGCAGCAGATGCTCGCGATCCACCAGCACCGCCTTGAAGCGCCCCTGGAAAACGTGCCCGATCTGCCCGTGCCGGCGGTTGTGCGCCTGGGTGTACACGCCGTTCAGATGGCGCATCAGCCGGGAGAGGTTGGCCTGCCGCGTGAACAGCAGCAGTTCGTAGTGTTCGCGGCCCAGCCCGTAGGCGAGCACCTGGGCGTCGAAGCGTTCCGCCGCCTGCTCGATCAGGCCGAGCATCACCTGCCGGTCCTCGTCGTCGGAGAACACATGCGCGTCGCCACGTGTCGCCACGTGATAGACGGCGCCGGGGAATTCGATGCGAAGAGGCCTGGCCATGCCCAACAAATAGGCGATGAGCGCACAAAAGACAAGCGCCCGGGCCGGGATTCCGGCCTGGGCGCAAGACTTGACCCCTGATCGCGGGGCCTGCGGGGCCGAGGCGATAGCCGAAGGGCTATCGGGGGTCAGGACTCAACAGCAAAACCTGGAACCCGTCCGCCGCAGCAAACCGGCTTTCAGCTTGCGGCTTCGGGCGCTCGGGATGACTGCCTACGCATGGATCCCGGAACGCCGCCTCAGCTCTTGCCGAGCGACTCCAGCACCTTCATGACGGCGTCCTCGCCCATGTTGCGGGCGTCGGCGAGTTCCCCGCCCTTGGTCGTGCCCAGGACCTGGCCGTCGCCGCCGATCACCGCGACGGTCGGGATGCCCTTCTTCAGCGTCACGCCCATCTGGTTGGCGACGTCCACGTTCTTGTCGAAGCGGCCGACGTTGACCTTGACCGTCACGAAGCGCTTGTCGACGGCGGCGCCGAGGTGGCCGTCCTTGAAGCCCTTGTTCAGCGCCAGACAGTCCTTGCACCAGTTGGCGCCGTAGACCACCAGCACCTGCTTGCCGTCCTTGGCGGCGCGGGCGACGGCATTGTTGATGTCGGCACGGGCGTCGGCCTGCTCGTCGTAGGGACCCGGTCCCGGGACGGCGTCGGCGGCGTGGACCGAGGTCACGGACACCGCGGCGAGGGCGGCGGCGAACAGCAGGGAGGCGGTGCGACGTTTCATGACGCCGGAGTGTGCCACCGGCTTCAATTCCGTGACGGTCGCGAGGAGCTCCAAGGGCGGAGAAACCGCTGTCCGCGAGCCGAAAGCCCGATGGCTTGCGGTACAAAGGCGGGTTTCGCACAAATCATCACTTTCAGGGAACGGGATCCTTCCGCCATGGCCTCCAGCCTGCTCGCACTGCTCGACGACATCACCACGGTCCTGGACGACGTGGCGCTGCTCTCCAAGATGGCCGCCAAGAAGACGACGGGGGTCCTGGGCGACGACCTGGCGCTCAACGCGCAGCAGGTCACCGGCGTCAGCGCCGACCGGGAACTGCCGGTGGTCTGGGGCGTCTTCAAGGGCTCGATGCTCAACAAGGCCATCCTGGTCCCGGCCGCGCTGGCCATCAGCGCCTGGGCGCCCTGGCTGGTCACGCCGCTGCTGATGATCGGCGGCGCCTACCTCTGCTTCGAGGGCATGGAGAAGCTCGCCCACAAGTGGCTGCACACCGAGGCGGACGACGCCCATCAGGCGGCGCTGTCCGAAGCGGTGGCGAACCCGGCCATCGACCTCGCCGCGCTGGAGCGCGACAAGGTCAAGGGCGCGATCCGCACGGACTTCATCCTCTCCGCCGAGATCATCGCGATCACGCTGGGCACGGTGGCGGATGCGCCGTTCACCACCCGGCTGATGGTGCTGTCCGGCATCGCCATCCTGATGACGATCGGCGTGTACGGCCTGGTCGCCGGCATCGTCAAGCTGGACGACGTCGGCCTCTGGCTGAGCCGCAAGGCCGCCGCCTGGAAGCAGGCGCTGGGCCGCGGCCTGCTGTGGCTGGCGCCGTGGCTGATGAAGGTCCTGGCGGTGGCGGGCACGGCGGCGATGTTCCTGGTCGGCGGCGGCATCCTGACGCACGGCGCGCCTTTCCTGCACCACGCGATCCAGCACGTCGTCGAGGCGATGGGCGTGAGCGGCTTCGCGCGCACGGCCGTCGAGGTGCTGGGCGACGCGATCACCGGCCTGCTGGCGGGGGTCGTCCTCGTGGCGGCGGTGACCGGTATCCAGCGCCTGCGTCATCGCCGAGAATGACGGCATGAAGACGCATCACATCGAAGTCCAGAAGCTCAAGGGCGCCTCGAACTCCTCCACCAGCGGGCTGGTGACCTTCAAGCTGGACGCCCTGGTCAAGGAACGCGAGCCGGTGGAGGGCATCGAGCCCAGCACGCTGCTGGTCATGACCGAGGCCAACGCCCGCGTGCTGATGGCCCTGCTCAAGACGCAGCTGACCGACATGGACGGCCGCAAGCCCAAGAGCCGTCACGGCCGCCACGGCTGAGCGCCACTGATTCCACTGAACATCGCCCGACTCTCCAGGATCCGACATGGACTTTCCGCAGTACCAGCCCGACAAGGCGCAATACACCCCGCTGACCGACGACGAACTGTCGGACCTGGACGACTTCCTGTCCGAGCTGGACAACGACGCCGCGATGAACATCGAGGCGCTGGACGGCTACCTCAGCGCGCAGCTGCTGAGCCCGCTGCCGCTGAGCGGCAAGCCCGGCGCCGAATGGATGAGCCCGGTCTGGGGCGGCGGCGATCCGTTCTCCAGCGGCAAGCAGCGCAAGAAGATCGCCCTGCTGCTGCTGCGTCACGTGCACAGCCTGTCGGTGCAGTGGACCTCCAAGCAGGACGAGTGGGAGCCCATCTTCAGCGTCGCCGAGGAAGGCGAACAGCAGCTGGTGGACGCCGAGGACTGGTGCACCGGTTTCATGATCGGCGTCGACCAGGACGGCGAGGCCTGGACGCCGCTGTTCGACCACATCAAGACCGCGGCCGCGCTGGCGCCGATCGCCCTGCTGGGCGGCGACGAGAGCCAGCTCAGCGCCGAGGACCAGGAAAAGCTCACCGACCTGCACTGGCGCGACGCGCTCAGCCGCGAGGTGCCGGAAGGCGTGCTGACGCTGTGGACGCTGCGTTCGCAGGCGGATTGAGATAGACCGGAGACCGATGACCCGATGAAGCGCTCCTTCCCGTTCGCGGTGCTGGCCACCGCCGCCTTGCTGACGATCGCCGGCTGCGGCACCAACGTCGTCAACCCGGTCACCGGCCGCACCGAGCGCAGTGCGATGAGCCCGCAGCAGGAAGTCGCGACGGGCCGCCAGGCGCATCAGGACGTGCTCAAGGAGTACTCGGTCGTCGACGACGCCAAGCTCCAGGCCTACGTCACCGCGCTGGGCAACAAGCTGGCGGCGCAGTCTCATCGGGCGGAGCTGGAGTGGCACTTCACCGTGCTCGACAGTCCGGAGGTCAACGCCTTCGCGTTGCCGGGCGGCTACGTCTACGTGACGCGGGGCATCCTCGCGTACATGGAGAACGAGGCCGACCTGGCCGGCGTGATGGGCCATGAGATCGGCCACGTGACGGCGCGCCACGGCGCGCAGCGCGCGACGCGGCAGCAGAACGCCGGCATCGGCGTGCTGGCGGCGACGGTGCTCGGCGCGGTGCTCGAATCGCGCGGCGTCAGCGGCGCGACGGACCTCGCGGGCCAGGTGTCGCAGAACGCCGCGGCGGGCTACATCGCCTCCTACAGCCGCGACCAGGAACTGCAGGCGGACCAGCTCGGCGCCGAATACCTCTCGCGCAACCGCTACGACCCCAAGCACATGGTCGACGTGATCCAGGTGCTGAAGGACCAGGAGCAGTTCGCCGCCGACCAGGCCAGGGCGCAAGGCAAGCAACCCCAGAGCGGCAACAGCTGGCTGGCCTCGCACCCGAGCAACGATCAGCGCCTGCAGCGCATCCGCGACGAGGCGGCACAGCTCACCGGCGACAAGCCGGTCGACGAGAACCGTGCGGCCTTCCTGCAGGCGATCGACGGCATGGTCTTCGGCGACAGCCCGTCGCAGGGGCTGGTGCGCGGTCAGCAGTTCCTGCATCCGACGCTGGACATCGCGCTGACGGCGCCCACCGGCTGGGCGCTGCAGAACGGCAGCGAGACCCTGACGGTGATGAGTCCGCAGCGCGACGCCGCGCTGATCCTGCAGCCGGTGCCGGAGAAGGCGGGCACGGTGCACGACGACATCCTGCGCCGCTGGGGTGCGGAGCAGGGCCGCACGGACGCGAAGACGATCAACGGCCTGAAGGCCACGCACTTCAGCGGCGTGCGCAAGAACGCGCAAGGCCAGCGCGGCAATGCCGAGATCACGCTGATCACGAGCGCCAAGGGCGCGGTGTACGCGCTGGTGTACGCGGCGAAGGACGGACAGTCGCTGCAGTCGCGTCGCGCTGCGCTCACGCAGGCGGAGGAAAGCTTCCGTGCGCTGACGGCCGACGACAGGAAACTCGCCAAGCCGTGGAAGGTCGCGCTGCGGTCCTACCCGGCCGGCGGCTTCGCCGAGATGGCGAAGGGCTCGGTGATCACCGAGGCGCAGCTGAAGCTGCTCAACGGCCGCTACGGCGGGGAAGCACTGCCCAAGGTGGGTGAGCGCGTGAAGACGGTCGTCGCGGCGCCCTGATCCCTGAAACGACAAGCCCCGCAATTCTCGGTCGCAAAACCGACGAAGTGCGGGGCTGATGGGGGACGGCTGGTCGCGGGGTTCTGGCGCTTGACGCCAGGGCCCTGCGACCTGGCGGCCAACGCACCACCTTCAGCAGGTGGGCGCCGACACGCCAAGCACTATGGCATCACTTCTGCTGCGCCGGTCCCAGATTGCGCAACCAGAACGCCTCGTACTTGCGATGCCAGCCGACGGCCTTCACCGCGCCGCCGAGGGCGTGCTCGCCGTCCGGATCCAGGAAGAGCTCGACCAGCCCTTCCTTGCCCGACTCCAGCAGCGCGCGGTACACGTTGACCGTGTCCTGATACAGCACGTTCGGGTCCTGCATGCCGTGCACCAGCATCAGCGGCTTCTTGAGGTTCTTCGCCAGCGGCAGCAGCGAGTACTTGCGCAGCACGGGCTTGGTCCGGTCGACCTTGCCGATGGTGCGTCCGCTGTACCAGCTGTTGTAGTTCTCCCATTCCGTCGGGCCTGCGCCCGCGATGCCGGCCGCGAACAGGTCGGGCTTGGTGTACATCGTGTACTGGGTCTGGAAGCCGCCGAAGCTCCAGCCGTTCAGGCCGATGCGCGCGCCGTCGACGCCCAGGTTGGCCTTCATGTACGCGGCCAGGTCCTCGAGGTCTTCCGTCTGCGGCGCGCCCGGCTTCTCCCAGTTGGCATCGGCGAACTTCTCGCCGTAGTTGGAGTGGCCGCGCGGGTCCACCGTCACCGTGACGTAGCCGTGCTTGGCCGCCATGTACATCGCGAAGACGTAGCCGGTCGGCTGGAAGCTGTCGGTCTCGACCGAGTGGCGGTCGTTGAGCGGGCCGCCGTAGGTGTAGACGATCGCCGCGCGCTTGTCGCTCGGCGCCCAGCCCAGCGGCTTGAAGACGTAGGCGGGGATGGTGTCGCCGTGGCGGTTCTTGAAGCTGAAGCGCTCCGGACGCAGCACGTCGACCTGCGCCCAGGCGGGATCGTGGCTCTGCGTCAGCAGCTTGCCCGCTTCCGCGCCGGCCGCCGGGGCCTGACCCTTCAGGAGCTTGAGCTCGGGACGCTCGGCCCAGTTGCCGGCGACCGCCGCGGCCCACTGGCCGTTGCGCGCCACCACCGCGTTGCGGTGGTAGTCCGGCGAGCGGCCCAGCGCCGTCATGCGGCCGTCCTTCAGGTCCACGCGCCAGACGTTCATCGCCGCGTAGTCGTCCTTGTTGGCGACGACGAACATCGTCTTCGCATCCGGCGTGAAGCCCAGCACCTGGAAGGCTTCGAACTCGCCCGTCAGCAGCGGCTTCACCGACCGGTCGGCGCCGGCCGCCAGGCTCATCGCGTAGGGCTGGCGCCAGCCGTTGTCGGCCAGGATCAGCACCAGCTGCCTGGAGTCCGGCGTGAACGACGGCGTCATCACGTTGACCAGCTCGTGGTGGATGGGCGCGCGGCGCTCCAGCACCATCTCGGGCTTCGCCTCGCCCGGCTTGCCGAGGTAGACGCGGAACTGATCCTTCTCACGTTCGAAGGTCGTGAAGGCGTAGACGCTGCCGTCGCGGGCCCACACCACCGGCGAGATCTCGAACCAGCTGTCGCCGCCCGGATGCGTGAACACCGGCTGCGGCTGGCGTTCCGGCGCGGCGCCGGGCGTCGGCACCTTGCGGATGTAGATCGCCATCGAGGGCACGCCGCGCTTGTCGTCGGAGACCTCGCGGTCGACCTTCTTCGCGGTCGCCCAGCGGTCGTTGAAATTCATGATCTCGACCTGCCGGCCCGGCTTGGGCAGCGGCTTGCCGTCCGCGCCGACCAGCGGCGCGTTGGCCACCAGCGCCATCCAGCGGCCGTCCTCGCTCATCGCCGTCTGGGCGATCTTGAACTTGCGGTCCTCGTCGTCCGGATTGAACAGCTCTCGGTTGATCACCTCGATGCCGGCCGTGGCCAGGCGCACGCGCAGCACGCGCGTCTCGTCCTGCACGATCAGGAACTGGTCGTCCGGCGCGTAGGCCACCGGCTTGAGCGTGCGGCCCGTGGCGAGCAGCGGCTCGGCGCGCTCGCTGCCGGCCTTCCAGCGCAGCAGCTGGCCGCGGTACGCGAGCACGAGTTCCTCGCCCTTGGACGCCCACACGAACTGCGACACGCCGGGATAGAGGTCCTCGGGCTTGAGCTTCTCGCGCTCGCGCTTCTTCTTCAGCTCGTCGCGCAGCTCCCAGAGCGCCATGTCCTTGGGATCCTTGGCCGGCTTCTTCGCCTCGGGCGCCGACGCGCCGGAAGCAGGCGCGGCCGCCGCGACGGCGGCGTCGCCCCACGCGGCCTTCTCGGCGGCCTTGCGGGCCTCGTCGCGGGCCTTGCGCTCGGCCAGCTCGACCTTCATTTCCTCGATGGCCTTGCGCTCCCATTGCTCCAGGTCCACCGGCTCGCCGCGCAGGTAGGCAGCCTGCGCCTCTTCCCGCACCTGGCGCTCGGCCAGCTCGTCGCGCTTCTGCTTGAGCTTCTTCGCGTAGCGCTCCAGGTTTTCGGGGGTCTCCACCGCGGCCATCAGCGTCGGCGACGTGACGCGCAGCGTCTTGCCCGTCTGCGTGTCATGCACGTAGAGGTCGCTGCCGGCTTCGCCGAACGGGTTCCACAGGTAGGCGACGTAACGGCCGCTGGCGCTGAACTTCGCGTCCTTGGCGGACTCGCCGCGATAGGGCTCGGCGCGGAACAGCTGTTCCAGCGTCAGCGGCCGGTTGGTCACGGCCACCGGTGCGGCGGCCGTCTGTGCCAGCGAGACCTCGCTGGTCGCCAGTCCCGTCGCCAGGGTCGCCAGCGCCAGGGAAGTGAGGATCCATTGCTTCAATCGTTGCTCCACGTCCCGCAGGGTCGGCGGGGGACGCGGGATTCTAGGGACGCGGTCAACAACTGCTTACCCCTCGGCTGTCCACCGCATCCGTCAAGCGCGCGTTAACTGTCCATACTTTCCCTAGGCAGGCCCTTTCCGGACGCCTCGCCCATGACCTCCGGCAGGGGGAAAGGTCGCGAAGCGAACCGGAAGCACCAGAAAGAGGTATTCGATGAAGCACCTGATTCAACGCATCCTCGGCGCCGTGGCGCTGACGGTCGGCGCGCTGAGCGCGCCGGCGGCCTTCGCGGGCGACGTGGGCGTGTCCATCAGCGTCGGGCAGCCGGGCTTCTACGGCCGGATCGACGTGGGCAACGTCCGTCCCGACGTGGTGTACGCGCAGCCGATGGTGATCGAGCGCGTGTACGCGCCGGCGCCGCCGCTCTATCTGCGCGTGCCGCCGCATCACTACCGGTCCTGGGCACGCCATTGCGGCTACTACGGCGCCTGCGGCCGCCAGGTGTACTTCGTGCAGGAGGGCTGGTACTCCCGCGCCTATGCGCCGGCCTACTACGGCCGCCCGCACGTGCATCCGATGCCGGTGTACGCACCGCCCCCGCCGCCGCGCTGGGATCCGCCGCGCCGTGATCATTGGGACGGCCGCCGCGACTGGCACGACCACCGCGACGACCGTCGCGGCTGGGAAGGCCGCCGCTGGGAGGAGCGTCGGGACGACCACCGCGGTGGCGACCGGGGCGGCTGGGATCGCGGCGGTGACCGTGGCGATCGCGGAGATCGGGGTGACCGGGGCGACCACGGCCACGGCCATGGACGGCATCGCGACTGACAGACGCCTCGCGGGGCCTCGCGTATAGTGGTCGGCTTACACACCAGCAAGGTGTGATTCACAGCGCCGACGTATGTTCGCCCAAGTCCTCGCCACTCTCGGTCTGCTGACCTGCGTGTTCCTCGCGATCGACATGGCCTTGCCGCGCCGGCATCAACTGGCCTGGCGCGCCTGGTTGAAGCGGCTGGGGCAGCGCATGAGCGGGTTCAGCCTGCGAGGCCGCTTCAATTCTCGCGAACGCCGCCGCGCGGCCCACGATGCGGCGCTCGACGCGATTGCACGGGCGAAACACCGCTCCGGCACCTGGGACGGCAACGTCTATCACGGCGACGACTTCGAACAGCGGCAGCGGCGCAAGCCGCATTGAGCGTCTCGCCGCGCGCGGGCCGAACGATAGCTCCGGAAGCGCCGCGATGGCCGCCCTCGATCACCTCATCCTCAGGGTCAACGACCTCGCCGACAGCGTCGCGTTCTACGTCGGCATCCTGGGTTTCACGAACGAAGGCGAATCGGGTCCGTTCACGGTGATCCGCGTCGGCCGGGACTGTCAGCTGCAGCTCGCGCCATGGGGAACACCTGGCATGGAGCACTACGCGTTCTCGGTGTCACCCGAGGAGTTCGAGCACATCTTCGAACGCGTGAAGGCTGCCGGCATCGGCTACGGACCGAGCTTCCACGCGGTCGGAACCAACACCGGGCCCGGTGAAGAGATCGGCGCCCGAGGCGCGGCACCGACGCTGTACTTCAACGATCCGAACAGGCATCTGATCGAGATCAGGGCGTATCCGGAAGTGTGAGATGGTTCAGGCACCACCTGGCACGCACCACGCCTTCTTTTGACCCTGCTTGAACTCATCTACAGTCGTCTTTGCTCCAGTCTGCTGGAGCAATTGAACGAACTCAGGGTCAGGAGACGCTTGCATGATTCCCGCTTGGAACCTACAGGGCATCATTCCGCCAGTCAGGCCCGGAGCGACTGGCAGCGACCCGGACCGTTCACCCTACAAAGTTCCGCTGCATGTGTTCGTGGACGGCATGGCGAACAGTGCCGAGCGACTTGAAATCGCTGAGGGCCTGCTGCAGCTTCGAAGCCAGATTCACCGCCTTGGAATCACGACGGGCTTCCAATGGCTGGATGGAAGCTTCCTGGAGAACGTGGAAGCCACGGAAGGTCGGTCCCCACGCGACATTGATGTCGTCACGTTCTTCGAGATTCCCGCAGGAGAGACCGAAACGTCACTCGTGGCGAAGAATCCTCAGTTGTTCGATCACGCGCATGTGAAAGAGACGTTCCGAGTGGATTCGTATTGGGACGTCCTTGGCATGCCGATGAGCCCCGCAGCCATTCAGCAGGTGGCGTATTGGCACAGCATGTGGTCCCACAGGCGTGACGGCGTTTGGAAGGGTTTCGTGCAGGTCGACCTGGATGCGATGCAGGATCCATTGGCAGCGCAGGCAATCGCGGCCACCAAGGCTGCGTTTGGGGTGACACCATGATCAATCGCAGCGATGCACTTCTCTCCGAGATTCGGGAGCTTCAACTGCTGCTCGAACAGATGCCCGATTCCGCTGCGATCCGGAGGTCGTCACTCCAGAATCGGCTGAAATCCGCGCAGGCAGCCTACGACATCGAGGCCAGCCGTCCCACGCCGGAACGAGCGCGCCTCACATTCCGTGGCCGGCCTGTGGTCGGAAGCCGCGGCATCTCCGCCGAGTTCGGCGGCAAAGCGTCGAACGCGTTCGCGGACGCTTTCGCAGCTGTCGCAGCCGGCCTCAACGAAAGCCTGCGCTTCATGGGTCCGATCCCGGACCGGGGCAAAAATCAGTTGCTGATCACCGGAACCGCAATTGGCTCATTCGGCTTTGAATTTGAGCTTCCATCTGGCGCTCTTCTTCCGGAACGCGAGAAGGCTGGAGAAGCGCTGCAGACGATGCAGCATTTGCTCGAAGCATCGGCGCTAGGGAGCGACGACGATGTCGCAGAACTGGTCGATGCCATTCACCCCCGTGCGGTCAAGAAGATTTCCGAGTTCCTCGGGCTGCTTCAACATCACCAAGCCTGGTGCGGGTTGGAGTTCAAACAGAAACTCTTCCGGTACGACGACCTCCGTCAACTGGAGCATTCAGCTGCGCGGCTACAGGAAAGCAACATCAAGGAAGATCGAGCGTCCTACAACGGCGAGTTTGTTGGCGTGCTTCCGAACAGCAGGTCCTTTGAGTTTCAGACCTCAGAAGGACTGATCAAGGGAAAGATCGGCCCCCTTGTCGAAGATCCTGGACTCATCAACAGGGAGTGGTTGAAGCGCTCGACGACGATCACACTCGACGTCGTTCAAGTGGGTCAAGGTCGTCCTCGATTCACACTGAACGCGCTTCCTCGTTAGCACATGCTTCTGGCCGCGGATCCAGCGTGGATTCCGCGGCCAGATGGCGAGGTCCACGTGAGTTCACTTGGACGTCGAAGCGAACTCACCGTCTCGCCAGCACCGGCTGCAGCGCCTTCCCCGTGTGCGTCCCCTGCTCGACCAGCGTTTCCGGTCTGCCTTGTGCCACCACCCGGCCGCCGGCGGAGCCGCCTTCCGGTCCGAGGTCCAGCACCCAGTCCGCTTCGGCGATGACATCGAGGTCGTGCTCGATCACGACCACGCTGTGCCCGCCGTCCACCAGCCGGTGCAGCACGCGGATCAGCTTCTCCACGTCCGCCATGTGCAGACCCACCGTCGGCTCGTCCAGCACGTACAGCGTGTGCGGCGCCTTCTGGCCGCGGCGCGTGACGTCGTCGCGCACCTTCACCAGCTCGGACACCAGCTTGATCCGCTGCGCCTCGCCGCCCGACAAGGTCGGGCTCGGCTGCCCCAGGGTCAGATAGCCCAACCCCACGTCCTGCAGCAGCTTCAGCGGGTGCGAGATCGAGGTCATCGCGGCGAAGAACTCCACCGCCTCGTCGACCTCCATCTGCAGCACCTCGCCGATGCTCTTGCCGCGCCAGCTCACCGCCAGCGTCTCCGGATTGAAGCGCTGTCCATGGCACTGGTCGCACAGCACCTTCACGTCCGGCAGGAAGCTCATCGCGATCGTGCGCATGCCCTGACCCTCGCAGCCGGGGCAGCGGCCCTCGCCGGTGTTGAAGCTGAAACGGGCCGGCGCGTATCCCCGCGCCTTCGCTTCCAGCGTCTCGGCGAACAGCTTGCGGATCGCATCCCAGAAGCCGATGTACGTCGCCGGGCAGCTGCGCGGCGTCTTGCCGATCGGCGTCTGGTCGACTTCGAGCACGCGGTCCACCTGCGCGTGACCTTCGACCGCGTCGCAGCCCACCCACTTCGATGGCGCCCGGCGCAGCGGCACCGCCGCGGCCATGTTGGCCAGCAGCACGTCCCGCGCCAGCGTCGACTTGCCGGAGCCCGACACCCCCGTGATCGCCACCAGCCGGTGCAGCGGCACGTCCACCGTCACGCCCAGCAGGTTGTGCAGCGTCGCGTTGAGCACCGTCAGCTTAGGCGCGTCCGCCTCCATCACGCGGCGCTCCTTCAGCGGATGCACCAGCGGTCTCGACAGGAAACGTCCCGTGAGCGAATCGGGGTTCTTCGCGATCTCCTCGGCCGTGCCTTCGGCGATCACGCGTCCGCCGCGCTTGCCCGCGCTCGGGCCGATGTCGATGATGTGGTCGGCGCGACGGATCGTGTCCTCGTCGTGCTCGACGACCACCAGCGTGTTGCCCTTGTCGCCCAGCGTCGCCAGCGCCTTCAGCAGGATCTGGTTGTCGCGCGGATGCAGGCCGATGGTCGGCTCGTCCAGCACGTAGCAGACGCCCTGCAGGTTGCTGCCGAGCTGCGCCGCCAGACGGATGCGCTGCGCCTCGCCGCCCGACAGGGTCGGCGCCGCGCGGTCCAGCGTCAGGTAGCCCAGCCCCACCTCCTCCAGGAACTCCAGGCGGCCCTTGATCTCGACGACCACGTCGCGCGCGATCTCCGCGTCACGACCGGTCAGCGTCAGGGCGGCGATCCACTCGCGGGCCTCCTTCACGCTCCACGACGCGACCGTCCCGATGGTCTCGTGCTCGAAGCTCACCGCGCGCGCCACCGGATTCAGCCGCGCACCGTGGCAATCCGGGCACGGCGCGTCGCTCAGGTCCTCGATCTCGGCTTCCTCCGCCGGGAAGCTCTGCTCACGGCCGCGGTTGTCCTTGTCCTGCTGCGTGTCGTCGAGCGCCTTGCGCTGCTCGCGTGTCAGCGACAGGCCCGTGCCCACGCAGGTCGTGCACCAGCCGTGCTTGGAGTTGTAGCTGAACAGCCGAGGATCGAGTTCCGGATAGCTGGTGCCGCACTGCGGGCAAGCGCGCTTCGTGGAGAACACGCGCAGCGCGCCGATGCCGCGCGTGGCCTTGCCGCTGCGCAGCGCCTCGTGCAGGCCGTCCAGCGGCGAGAGGACATGCACCACGCCCTTGCCGTGATCCAGCGCCTTGGCCAGCAGCTCGCGCAGCTCGGCCTCGGTCTCCGGCGTGATCGTCATGTCGCCGACCGGCAGCTCGATGCTGTGCTCCTTGAAGCGGTCCAGACGGGGCCACGGGCTGGTCGGCAGGAACTCGCCGTCCACGCGCAGGTGCGTATGGCCGCGCTGCTTCGCCCACTTCGCCAGGTCGGTGTAGACGCCCTTGCGGTTGACCACCAGCGGCGCAAGCAGCCCGATGTGCTTGCCCTTGAAGTCGCGCAGCAGCTGCGCGGCGATGGCTTCGACGCTCTGCGGCTTGACCGGCGTGCCGTCGTGCGCGCAATGCTGGACGCCGAGCTTCACGTAAAGCAGGCGCAGGAAGTGCCAGACCTCCGTCGTCGTCGCGACCGTGCTCTTGCGGCCGCCGCGCGACAGGCGCTGCTCGATGGCGACCGTCGGCGGGATGCCCCACACCGCGTCGACCTCGGGCCGGCCCGCCGGCTGCACGATCGAACGCGCGTAGGCGTTCAGCGATTCCAGATAGCGGCGCTGGCCCTCGTTGAAGAGGATGTCGAAGGCGAGCGTGCTCTTGCCCGAACCGGACACGCCGGTCACGACGTTGAACTTGCCGCGCGGGATGCTGACGTCGACCGACTTCAGGTTGTGCTCGCGCGCGTTGACGATGCGGATCACCTCGTCTTCCTGACGGCGCCGGCGCAGCAGCGACTGCAGCGGCTGGCCTTCCGAGACCTTGACCGGCGCCCGGTCCATCTCCAGCGCGTAGTCGCGCAGCGCCTTCGCGGTGTGCGAGGTGGGGTGGTCCTTCAGGTGTTCCGGCGTGCCGGTCGCGACGATCAGACCGCCGTCCTCGCCGCCCTCGGGCCCGAGATCGATGACCCAGTCCGACGCGCGGATCACGTCGAGGTTGTGCTCGATCAGGATCAGCGAGTGCCCCGCCGAAAGCAGCTTGCGCATCGCGCGCATCAGCTTGGCGATGTCGTCGAAGTGCAGCCCCGTCGTCGGTTCGTCGAAGAGGAACAAGGTGCCCTTGGTCGCCGTCGCCTGGCGCGGCTTGGAAGCCGCCTCGGCCAGGTAGCCGGCCAGCTTGAGCCGCTGCGCCTCGCCGCCCGACAGCGTCGGCACCGGCTGCCCCAGCGTCAGGTAGTCCAGCCCGACGTCCGACAGCGGCTGCAGCTTGTTGATGACCTCGCGGTCGTCCTTGAAGACGCCCAGCGCCTCGGCCACGGTCAGCTCCAGCACGTCCGACACGCTGAGCTGCCGTCCGGCGCGCTCGAGCTTGACCTCCAGCAGCTCGGCGCGGAAACGCTTGCCGTCGCAATCCGGGCAGCGCAGGTAGACGTCGGACAGGAACTGCATCTCGACGTGCTCGAAGCCCGAGCCGCCGCAGGTCGGGCAGCGGCCGTCGCCGGCGTTGAAGCTGAACATGCCGGCGCCGTAGCTCCGCTCCTTGGCCATGGGCGTGTCGGCGAAACGCTTGCGGATCTCGTCGAAGACGCCGACGTAGCTCGCCGGGTTGGAACGCGCCGTCTTGCCGATCGGCGACTGGTCGACGAAGACCGCGTCGGCCAGCCAGTCCGCGCCCAGCAGGCGGTCATGCTGCCCCGGCGTCTCGGTGGCCTGGCCAAACCAGCGCGCCAACGCCGGATAGAGCACGTCCTGCATCAGCGTGCTCTTGCCCGAGCCGGACACGCCCGTCACCGCGACCATGCGCTGCAGCGGGAACTCGACGCTGACGTTCTTGAGGTTGTGCTCTCGCGCGCCTTCGAGGATCAGGCGCGGAGTGCTCTCCTCGACCACGCGCTTGAGGCCCATGCCGACGTGCTTGCGCGCGCCGAGGTAGGAGCCGGTCAGGGTGTCGGCCGACCGGATCTGCTCCGGCGTGCCGTCGAAGACGATCTGCCCGCCCTGCTGTCCCGGTCCGGGGCCCATGTCGATCAGACGGTCCGCCGCCAGCATCACGGCCGGGTCATGCTCGACGACGACCAGCGTGTTGCCCGCGTCGCGCAGCCGCTGCATCGCCTCGACGATGCGGTTCATGTCGCGCGGATGCAGGCCGATGCTGGGCTCGTCCAGCACGAACAGCGTGTTGACCAGCGAGGTCCCCAGCGCCGTCGTCAGGTTGATCCGCTGCACTTCGCCGCCGGACAGCGTGCGGCTCTGGCGGTCCAGCGTCAGGTAGCCGATGCCGACGTCGACGAGGTACTTCAGCCGGTTGCGGATTTCGTCCAGCAGCAGCTTGAGCGCCTCGTCGAGCAGCGAGCCCGGCAACTGCAGCTCGTCCATGAAGCGTCTCAGCCGATGGATGGGGAGCTGCATCAGGTCGTGGACCGACAGGCCCGGCAGCGCTTCGAGCTGCGCGCGGGTCCACTTGACACCTTCGGGCATGAAGCGCTTGTCCGCCGGCAGCGCCGCGTCCGCCAGCGCCTTCGAGCCGACGCGCCACAGCAGCGCCTCGGTCTTGAGCCGCGCGCCGCGGCAGGTCGGGCACTCGGTGTAGCTGCGGTACTTCGACAGCAGCACCCGGATGTGCATCTTGTAGGCCTTGCTCTCCAGGTACTCGAAGAAGCGGCGCACGCCGTACCACTGCTTGTTCCAGTTGCCGTTCCAGTTCGGGCTGCCGTCGATCACCCAGTCGCGCTGAGCCTGCGTCATCTGGTTCCACGCGGTGTCGCGCGGGATGCCGGCGTCGCCGGCGTACTTCAACATGTCGTCCTGGCTCTCCTTCCAGGCCGGCGTCTGCATCGGCTTGATCGCGCCGCCGCGCAGCGTCTTGCGCTCGTCGGGGATGACCAGGCCGAGGTCCACGCCGATCACCCGGCCGAAGCCGCGGCAGGTCTCGCAGGCGCCCATCGCCGAGTTGAACGAGAACAGCGCCGGCTGCGGATCGGCGTAGCGGATGTCGCTCTCCGGGCAATGCAGGCCGGTGGAGTAGCGCCACAGCGTCGGCTCGACGCCTTCCTCCGCGCTGAGCACGTGGACCGTCAGGCGGCCGCTGCCGCGCTTGAGCGCCAGCTCGATCGCCTCCATCGCGCGCGCCTGCTCGACGCCCTGGATGCGGAAGCGGTCGGCGACCACGTCCAGCACCTTGCGCCCGTTGACGACGCGCTCCGACTGCACGCGGGTGAAGCCGGAGGCGGACAACCATTGCTCGACCTCGCCGGCGCTGACCGACTCGGGCAGCTCGACCGGGAAGGTCAGCACCAGGCGCGGGTCGTCACCGACGGTGCGCGCCAGCAGCTCGGCGTAGATGGTCTGCGGCGTGTCATGGCGGACCGGCAGGGCGGTGTCGCGGTCGAACAGCGCCGCGCCGCGCGCGAACAGCAGCTTCAGGTGGTCGTTGAGCTCCGTCATCGTGCCGACGGTGGAGCGGCTGGTGCGGACCGGGTTGGTCTGGTCGATCGCGATGGCGGGCGGCACGCCTTCCACCTTGTCGACCGCCGGGCGGTCCATGCGGTCCAGGAACTGGCGCGCGTAGGCGGAGAAGGTCTCCACGTAGCGGCGCTGGCCCTCGGCATACAGCGTGTCGAAGACCAGGCTGGACTTGCCCGACCCGCTGGGCCCGGTCACCACCGTCAGCTCCCCCGTGCGGATGTCCAGGTCGAGGTTCTTGAGGTTGTGCTGGCGGGCGCCCCGGATGCGGATATCGGAATCGGACATGTGGTGTCGTCTCTCGCGCCTCGAAAAAGGCAGTGGGCGATGATTCTAGGGAGCGCCGCGCCCCGGATTGGCAGCAGCGGTCAACGAGTGGGCGAACGGGCGGCGGACCGTGGGAGGGCAACCGTCCGGCGGGCGTCCGTGGCGGCGGGCACGACACAGTGGTAAGCAATTGCAAGCGCGCGACCGCTCAGGAAGCCTTCGCCTACCTCTTGTCAAGGCCTCCGATTGATGACTTCCGCACACTTGCTAGTCTTCGGGGGGTGCGGCAACAATGGACCCCGTCGTCGCCGAGCAACACACGATGCCGGTCCCACCCGAACGGCGGACGACTTTTCTAGGGAATACCCGCATCCTGATCGGATCGGGGACGACAAGCGACATGGACAGAAACGACGGCCATCCCTTTTCCGGAAGTTCCGAGACCACGCTGGTCTTGATGACCTCCGACGCGTCCGCCAAGCCCGCTCCCCCGTCCACGATGACCGACCCTTCCGTCTCCGGCCAGCGTCCGGCGCCCGGCGAGCCCTTCGTGCTGCTGGTCGAGGACAACCCGATCAACCAGGTCGTCGCGCTGGAGTTCCTGGCGCTGATGGGGCTGAAGACCCAGCTCGCCCGCAACGGCCAGGAAGCGCTGGACCTGTGCGAACAGGCGGCCCCCAGCCTGGTGCTGATGGACATCCAGATGCCGGGCATGGACGGCCTGGAATGCGCGCGCCGGCTGCGGGAGCAGCAGGCGCAGGGACGGCTGCCGCGTTTCCCCATCCTGGCGCTGACCGCGCACGCACTGGACAGCGACGTCGCCGACAGCCTGAAGGCGGGCATGGACGAGCACCTGACCAAGCCGCTCGACTTCCTGACGCTGCGCCGCCGCCTGGCGCGCTGGCTGGATCTGCCGCAGCTCAACGACTGACCCCGCGAGGGATCCCTCCGACGAGGGACGAAGCGTCGCCACAACGGGGGGACGCTCGTTATTTCGAGGGTCTTTGACGGCGCGCAAAGCTTCCGCGAATCCCCCGTCGCGGCACTGGCGTTGAGCGCTGCCTGCGTGCTCCACTTTCGATCCGTGCCCGATGTCCGGGCACCAGACGAAGGAGTCGCGAATGACCGTGCGTTTTCAGTTGGACATGCCTGACGACCAGCACCGCGCGCTGGAGCGCATCTACGCCGCAGACAGTCTCAGTTTTCCCGAGTTTCTGGCGCGAGCGGTGTCGCTCTTCCTGATGGCCCGCAGCGCCATCCGCAACGGACATGCGGTTGGCGTCGTCGACGCGGATCAACGGTCGACGCTGAAGGAGGAATTCATTGGCTTCTGATGCACTGCAAGCGCCCGGGGTCACCTTCTCGGGCACCTTCAGCTCGCCAGAACCTTCGGCTGACGCAAGCGTCCGTCGATTCAAGGACCTGGGACTGTTCGTGGTCAGCAACGTCATCCTGCTGACGCTCGTTGGCTTCAGCATCTTCGTGCTTGCCAACACCTGCGCTGCCGATGACAGCCATCAGTGGGCGCTGTCGACGCTGACGACCGTGTTCGGCGGCGTGCTGGGCTGGCTCATCAAGCGATGAGGCCTCGCATGCCGCACGCTCACCCGTTCTCAAGAAACCGCTGCACGATCGTGAAGTGCTCCGGCACGTTCAGCGCTGGCGCGTGCCCGCAGCCCGGGATCGTCACCACCTTCGCCCGCGGACCGCGCACGCGCATCGCGTCGGCCGTCTCCAGCAGCAGAAGATCCGAACTCTCCCCGCGCAGGCAGAGCACCGGCAGGCTCAACGAGTCCCACTCGGTCCAGCGCTTGTAATCGTCCGGATGGACGAAGAACTGGCGGACCATCGCCGGGTCGTAATGCGGCGTCACGCGCCCATCGGGCAGCCGACGCACAGAGCTCTCCGTCAAGCGCCGCCATTGCGCATCGCTCATCCAGCCGTAGGGCTGGTAGATCTGACGGAAGTACTGTTCCAGCGCCGTCACGGTATCGAACGCCGACGGCGACCCCGCGTAGCTGCGGATGCGCTGGATCGCCGGTTCCGCGAGTTCCGGGCCGATGTCGTTGAGCACCAGCCGCCGGATGCGCCCGCGCAGCGAGGTCGCCGCGGCCAGCAGGCCGATCGCGCCGCCCATCGACGTGCCTACCCAGTGGAACTCCGGCAACCCCAGCTGATCGACAAGCGCCACCGCCAGCTTCACGTAGAACGCCAGGCAGTACTCGTTGTCTGGATCCGGACTCCACTGCGACAGCCCTCGTCCGAGGGTGTCCGGACACACCACGAAGTAGCGGCCCGTCCCCGCGAGGTGGGCCGCCAGTTCGTCCATGTCGCGCCCGGTGCGCGCCAGGCCGTGCCAGGCGACCACCGGCTCCGCACCCGGGTCGCCCCAGGCCTGGAAATGAATCTCGCGGCCCTCGCAGCGCAGGTAGTTCGACGTCGACGTCACGATCCCCTCCTCGCCTGCCGCAGGCGTCCGACCAACCCGTTCGGGAAGTGATACACGGCCAGCACGAACAGCACGCCCAACCACAGCAGCCAGCGTTCCGGCGCGATCAGCTGCGACAGCACCGGCACGCCCTCCACCGCCGACGCGCCTATCCGCATCAGATCCTGCAGGTAGCTCTGCGCCAGCACGAACAACGCGCTGCCGACCACCGCGCCGTAGATCGTGCCCATGCCGCCGATCACGACGATCAGCAGGATGTCGAGCATGATCTCGAAGGACAGCGAGGTGTCCGGCCCGTTGTAGCGCAGCCAGATCGCCAGCAGCGCGCCGGCGAGCGTGGCGAAGACCGCCGCCAGCAGCGTCGACAGCGTGCGGTAGGTCACCAGCCGGTAGCCGATGGCTTCGGCGCGGAAGTCGTTGTCCCGGATGGCCTGCAGCACGCGGCCGAACGGCGAGTTGACGATGCGCAGCAGCGCCAGCACCAGCATCACGGCGACGACGAACAGCAGGTAGTAGGTCAACAGCCGACCGTCGACGACAACGCCGAGCACAGGCTCCTCAAGAAACTCCGTCGACGGCGAAAGCAGCGCCGGGAGCCTGAAGTTGAGCCCGTCCTCCCCGCCGGTGAAGTCCGACAGCTGCGAAGCCAGGCCCTGGAACGCCGCCGCGACGGCCAGCGTGATCATCGCGAAGAAGATCGCCTTCACACGGAGCGAGAACAGCCCGATGACGAGCGCCAGCAGCAGCGACACCGCCAGCGCGCCGCCGATGCCGAGCGCCAGCGCCGTGAAGCCCGGCGCCATTCGCGAGCTCGCGATGGCGACGCCGTAGGCCCCGATGCCGAAGAACATCGTGTGCGCGAAGCTCACGATGCCGGTGTACCCGAGCAGCAGGTCGTAGCTGCCCACGAGCACGATGAACACGAGGATCTTGGCCGCGACATTCATCGCCTTGGTGCCCGGGAACACGAACGGCGCGAACGCGAGTCCGAGCACGGTGAGCAGCAGCAGCGCCGCCAGCAGGCGGCTGCGCGGCAGGTCGTGGGAAAGCAGCGAACGGATCAGGCGCATGGCAAGCTCGCTCCGCTCAACGGTGGCCGACCGGATAGAGGCCCTGCGGCCGCCACAGCAGCACGGCGACCATCAGCCCGATGTTGGAGAACAGCGCCACCTTGGGCGCGAGGAAGCCGCAGTAGTTGGCCATCAGGCCGACCAGCAGCGCGCCGACGAAGCAGCCCAGCGTCGAGCCCAGCCCGCCGATGATGATGACGATGAAGATCAGCGTATTGACCTGTGCGCCGATCTGCGGGATCACGCTCTGCTGGTAGAGCCCCCAGAGCACGCCACCCAGGCCCGCCAGGCCGGAACCGGCGACGAAGACCGCCACGAACAGCCGCCGGATGCGGTAACCGAGACTCTCGACCATCTCGCGGTCCTGGACCCCGGCGCGGATCAGCAGGCCGAGCTTGGTGCGGTTGAGCAGCCACAGCAGCCCGATGAAGACCGCGAGGCCGACGACGACGGCCAGCAGACGGAACTTCTCGACCGCCACATCGCCCAGCACCAGCGCGCCGCGCAGGGATTCCGGCGGCTGCAGCGGGATCATCTGCGGGCCCCAGACCAGCTTGATCAGTTCCTCGCCGATGATCATCCCGCCCATCGTGATCAGGATCTGCTTCAGGTGCATGCCGTAGACGGGCCGCACCAGCACGCGCTCGAAGACCAGGCCCAGCGCCGCCGCGCTGACGATGCCGGCGAGCGCCGCGACGGCCACCGCGGCGAGATTGACCATGAGCGACGGACTCGACACGAAGCCCCCGTAAGTGTTCATCGCGCCCATCACCGTCGTCGCGACGAAGGCGCCGAGCGCGATGAACACGCCGTGGCCGAAGTTCAGCACGTCCATCAGGCCGAAGACCAGCGTCAGGCCCGAGGCGATGACGAAGACGATCAGCCCCATGGCGAGGCCGGCGATGGTCAGCGTGGCCCAGCTCGACATCGAGCCGATCATCGGCAGCGCCGCCAGCGCCAGCGCGACGACCAGCAGCAGCGGGATCGCGTCGAAGCGGGCCCTGGGAACGGGATCGGTCGGGTTCGGGCTCGCCAGCGGATGCGGATGCGATTGCGGATTCGGGGTCATTGGTGTGCCGCCAGGGAAAGGCCGAGCAGCCGCTGCTGCAGCGCCTCGTCGTCGGCCAGATCGGCCATGCGGCCGGCATGTGCGACGCGACCGTCGTCCATCACGGCCACGCCGTCGCCCAGCGCGCGGGCGACCATGAAGTTCTGCTCGACCAGCAGCACCGTCGTGCGCACGCCGTCGCGGCCGCGCTTGATCTCGCCGAGCGCGTCGATGAGGTTGCGGATGATCGCCGGCGCCAGCCCCTTGGTCGGTTCGTCGATCAGCAGCAGCCGACGCGGCTCCACCATCGCGCGCGCGATCGCCAGCATCTGCTTCTGCCCGCCGCTCAGCTTGCCGGCGGGATACAGCCAGAACTTGCGCAGCGCGGGGAACAGCCCGAACAGCCACTCCAGGCGCGCGGTATCGAGGTCATCGAGCGAGCGCGCCTGCCGCGCGGCCAGCAGCAGGTTCTCGCGCACCGTGAGGTCGCCGAAGATGCCCATGTTCTCGGGCACGTAGGCGATATCCAGACGCGCGATCTCCGGCGTCGGCGTGGCCTGGATCTCGCGGCCGTCGAACAGCACGCGGCCCGCGCTCGCACGCCACAGGCCCATCACCGTGCGCAGCGTCGTCGTCTTGCCGGCGCCGTTGCGGCCGAGCAGCATCGTGACCTCGCCCTCGACGACGGCCAGATCGACGCCATGCAGGATGTGATACGCCCCGATGTGTGTGTGCACGCCTTCGAGGCGCAGCAGGGTCTTGGGCGTCGAGGCTGTCATGCGACCTCCGGCATGGCGAGCCCCAGATACGCGCTCTGCACGACCGGCGAGGCGATCACCGTCTCGGGCTCGCCGTCCGCGACGAGCTGCCCGTTGTGCAGCACGACGATGCGATCGGCCAGCTCCCGCACCACGTCCATCTTGTGTTCCACCAGCAGGATCGTGTGCGTCCCTTCCGCCTTCAGCGCGCGGATCAGGTCGAGGATCACCGGCACCTCGTCGACGCTCATGCCCGCGGTGGGTTCGTCGAACAGGTAGACCTTGGGCTTCAGCGCCATCAGCATCGCGACTTCCAGCTTGCGCTGATCGCCGTGAGGCAGGCTCGCGGCGGTCGCATCGACGCGGTGGCCGAGCCGCACGCGTTCGACGATCGCGCGCGCCTCTTCGATCAGTTCACGATGGTTGAGCCAGACGGACAGCATTCGCAGGCCCTCGCCGCGCCGCGACTGCACGGCCAGACGCACGTTCTCGAGCACGCTCAAGCTCGGGAACAGCTGCGTCAGTTGGAAGGCGCGCCCCAGTCCGCGCCGCGTGCGCAGCGGTGCCGTCATTCGGGTCAGGTCTTCACCGTCCAGCAGCACGCGCCCGGCGCTGGCGACGAGCTGCCCCGAGATCAGGTTGAAGTAGGTCGTCTTGCCGGCGCCGTTGGGCCCGACGATGGCCGTCAGCGTGCCCGGATGGAAGGCACAGCTGACGCGGTCCACCGCCGTGTGCCCGCCGAAGCGGATGGTGAGGTCGCGGGTCTCCAGCATCAGGGACAGGTGCCGATCACGTAGTAGTTGGGCGCGGTCTGCTTCAGCGTCGTGGTGACGAAGATGTTCCACAGACCCATCGCCTGGTTGGAGCCGTTGGCGTAGGTGATGCCGTAGAGCGCGTACGCGCGGCCCGAGATGGAGTGTGTGTAGTTGGACGAGGTGAAGCAGGTCGCGGGCGTGCCCGGGTCGCCGGGATCACCGGGATCGCCCGGGTTGCCGGTCGTGCCGCCGGCCACCTTGTCCACCATCGCCTTGATCGCGCCGATCTGCGTGCCCGCTTTCTGCGCGAAGTTGGAGCCGTACCAGCCGACCCAGTCCCAGCAGCCGTTCGGGTTGGGCAGCAGGCCGCTGGCGGCAGTCGAGCGCGAGGTGTTGTCGACCTTCGTCTGCGGGAACAGCACGACGATGCTGTTGGTGTCGGCCCAGCGCGAGAAGCCGGTGTTCCTCACGAACTTGTCGCCGATGGTGGCGTAGTTCTGCTGGCAGCCGTGCAGCGCCACATGCAGCTTGCAGAGCTGACCGGCGGCGCAGTTGGCCGGCACATACGCCCAGCCGGTCGCCGCGAGACCGGGGTTCGTGCTGAACGCGGTCTGGTCGAACTCGATGTAGTTGGCCGCGGCAGGGCTGTTGTTGCGCGCACTCAAGCTGCCGTAGAGCTTCGTGAGCACCGCCTTCGCGCCGTCATAGCCGCAGTTGGCGATGTAGGGCGACGCGCTGCTGCCGCAGCTGTTGTTGCCGGCGGCGTCGAAGTCGGTCGGCAGCACGTGGGCGGTGCCGCTGCGCTGGACGTAGTCGAGATTGGCCGCCGTGACGCCGTTGTTGAGGTACTGCGTCTGCACCGCGTTCATCGGGTTGGGCCCGACGGTGGTGTCGCTCAGGCCGACGAACAGGAAGACCTTCTGCGAGGCGACGTTGCTCTTGGCGTCGATCGCCGTGCCGCTCCAGTTGTTGAGGTCGGCCTGCATCGTGTTCAGCGCGGACGACGAGATCGTCGCGTTGTACATGCAGGCGGTGTAGTTGCTGTGGCCGGCGCAGTTGTAGGGCCCGGCGGCGAAGACGCCGACGCCCTTGAACGTCGATGAATGCGCGTAGCCGAGCTGGTTGGCCATGAAGCCGCCCGACGACAGACCCGACACCGTGATCTGGGTCTTGTCGATGTTGAGCGAGGGCAGCGGCACGGCGGCATGGGCCGCCCCGGTGAGCGCCATCGCGGCGCCGAGCGAACGGATCAGAACGGAGAACTTCATCGGAAACCTCCTTGATGTAGCCGGACCTTCGGCCCTACCGCTTGTTGCGGACGGGGATGTTCATCTCCTCGGGTTTGATCTCGCGTACCAGTTCGGGCACGCCCCAGGCGAAGGCCGGATCCACCTTGATCTTGAAGTGGTACATCGACTGCATCGCCTGGTGGTCCTCGGGCCGGAAGGTCATGCGGCCCTTGGGCGTCTCGAAGCTCATGCCCTCCATGGCCTTGATGAGCTTGTTCGTCGCGGTGTCGCCGCCGGTCTTCTTGAGTGCCTCGACGACCGCGATCGCCGCGCTCATGCCGCCGGCGGTGAAGAAGTCGGGCGGCGTCTTGAACTGCTTGTAGTGGTTGGCCACCAGCCACTCATTGACCGGGTTCTTCGGAATGCCGAAGTAGTAGTAGGTCGCGCCCTCCATGCCGGGCAGCGCCTTGTACGCGGCCATCGCCGGCAGGATGTTGCCGCCGGTGGCGATCTCGATGCCGTAGCGCTTGAGGTCCAGGTCGGCGATCTTGAACGGATTCCCCGCCCCGGCCCAGATGATGAAGATCACCTTGCGACCGGGCTGGTCCTTGAGCCGGTCGATGAGCCGCTGCGCACCGGCGGTGAAGTCGGTCGTCGTCGTAGGCAGGTACTCCTCATGGACGACCTTGGCCTTCTTGATCGCATCCTTGAAGGCCTTCACGCCGTCGCGTCCGAAGGCGTAATCCTGCGCCAGCGTGGCGATCACCGTCCCCGGCTTGTCGAGCGCCACGGCATTGGAGATCGCATCCTGCGAGCTGTTGCGGCCGGTCCGGAAGATGTACTTGTTCCACTTGTCGCCGGTGATCGAATCGGCGACCGCCGGCTCGACCAGCAGGATCTTCTTGTATTCCTCGGCCACCGGCAGCAACGCAAGCGCGACACCCGACGACGACGGGCCGACGGCGATGTCCGCCTTGTCGTCACCGTAGGCCGCAGCCAGCAGGCTCTTGCCGACGTCGGGCTTGCCCTGGTCGTCCTTCTCGATGACGACGAGCTTGCGGCCCGCCACGGTCATCGTGCCGCCGGTCGCATAGTCCAGGCCCATGAGGAAGCCGGTCTGCGTCTGCTTGCCGTAAGCCTCCAGCGGACCGGTACGGCTGTAGACGTGGGCGATGCGGATTTCCTTGCCCTGCGCGAGCGCGGTGGCGCTCATGCTCAAGACGGCGGACAGCGCCAGAACCGCGCCAGTCGCGGCGCGGATGAAGCCATGGGTCATGGAACTTGTCTCCTGTGGGCGGACCGGTCGTGCGCCGGTCTCGGGGTGACCCCATCGCAAGGTCCGTGCCGACGTCGGGAGGCCAGGCGCGGGCTCTCCACGACTCAGGGGGCGTCCCTCCGGGAACCCCCAGAGTCATTCCGGCCCCACCCACGCTCGCTGACTCCGATTCTTCAAGCGGCCCGCTGAGGACCGGGCCCCGGAAACGACAACGCCGCTGTCCGGAATCCAGACAGCGGCGTACGGCAAGCAGCGGAAGAGTGTCTGGAATGCGGTCAGTGTCCAGACATCGGACAGGGCCTCAGGTGCGGAAGGTGGCGACGTGCTCGTTGAGCAGGCGGGCCTGCTGTTGCAGCGATTCGGCGGCAGCAGCGGTCTCCTCGACCAGCGCCGCGTTCTGCTGCGTCATGTCGTCCAGGTGCTTCACGGCCTGGTTGATCTGGGCGAGACCGTCGGACTGGCCCGCGCTCGATTGGCTGATCTCGGCGACCGTGCCGCTGACCTGCTGCACCGACTGCAGGATCTGACCCATCGCCTCGCCGGCACGGCCGACCTGCGCGCCGCCCGCGTCGACACGCGTGACCGAGTCGTTGATCAGCGCCTTGATCTCCTTGGCCGCATTGGCGCTGCGCTGCGCGAGCGCCCGAACTTCAGAAGCGACGACGGCGAAACCTCGTCCCTGCTCGCCCGCGCGGGCCGCTTCGACCGCCGCGTTCAGCGCCAGGATGTTGGTCTGGAACGCCACGCCGTCGATGACGGAGATGATGTCGGCGATCTTGCGGCTGGCGCCGGCGATGCCGTCCATGGTCTGCACGACTTCACCCATGACGTCGGCACCGAGCTTGGCGCGGTCGGCCGCGCCGATGGCCAGTTGATTCGTCTGATGCGCGGCCTGCGCGGAATGGGTGACCTGCTGCGTGAGCTCATGCATGGACGCCGCCGTCTGCTGCAGGCTGGACGCCGCCTGCTCGCTGCGTTGCGAGAGATCCTGGCTGCCCATCGCGACTTCGCGCGAGGCATGCTGGATGGAGTCCGTGGCGTCGCGGATCGCGCGCACCAGATCGCTGAGGCGACCCTGCATGGCCGCGACCTGCGTCAGCACCTGTCCGATCTCGTCGTTGCCCGCGCCCTGTCCGCCGACCACCTGCGCCCGCAGGTCGCCGTTGGCCACGGCCTCGACCACCTCGCGCATCTGGTTGAGCCGGCGCTTGAGGCCGCGGGCGAACCACTCGACCGCGATCAGCGCGGCGATGCCCACGGCGATCACCAGCACCAGCGCGACCGTCGCGTCGCGACGCGCGATGCCGGACACGTCGTCGATGTAGACGCCCGATCCGATCACCCAGCCCCAGGGCTTGAAGCCGGCGACGTAGGATCGCTTGGGCTCCGGATCCTTGGCGCCGGGCTTGGGCCAGAGGTAGTCGACGAAGCCGCTGCCCTGCGCCTTGACCGTGTCGACGAAGGCGACGAACAGCTTCAGGCCGTTGGGGTCCTTGTTGCCGGACAGGTCCTTGTCGTTGAGCTCCGGCTTGATCGGGTGCATGACCATCTTGGGGGTCATGTCGTTGATCCAGATGTACTCGTTGCCGGAGTAGCGGATCTTGCCGATCTCGGCGGCGGCCTGCTTCTTCGCGTCGGCCTCGGTGAGGCCGCCGGCGCCGATCTTGTCGAAGTAGCGCTTGGCGATCTGCTCGGCGTTCTTGACCTGCTCGACCGTCGTGATCATCTTGACGTCCAGCAGGCTCATCGCGGAGCGGTGGCTCAGCCACATCACCAGCACGACGAAGCCGACCACCGCGGCCAGCACCGCCACGCGCAGCTTGGTGGCCAGGGTCCAGGCCCGGGGCGCTGACGCCTTCGAGGTCGAGGCGGAGGTCGTGGTCGTCCGGACGCCGGAAGGCGCGTCCGCATGGAATCCGGTCGCGGTCGTGGTGAGCGTGTTCATGAAGTCTCCTGGGCGGGCCGGTCCATCCGGTCCTCGTCTTCTGCCCTGACCTCGAATATGCGCATGCCGCACACCGTGCGACAAGCCCCCCGAACCCTCGAAGAAGCCCATGAACACGGGTCAAACGTGACGATGTGGCGTCGCATCCGCGCGCCATGCCAGGGGCCACTCGTTGCCGTACGCGTCAGGCAGAGGCCAGTTCGGGGTACTTCGCCAGCTTTTCGTAGAGCGTGGCGCGGGAGATCGCCAGCAAACGGGCGGCGGCGACACGATTGCCGTTGGTGCTTCTGAGCGCCTGCGCGATGGCGGCGCGCTCCAGCTCGGCCTTGCGGGCCGGCAGAGTCTCCGTGGCTGCACCGAGCACACGTTGCGGCGACCGGTACCCCTCCTCGCTCCCACTCCTGCGCATGCTCGGAAGGTCGCTCGGAGGGGCACCGGCCGCCGCAACGTCCGCACCGCCCGTGGTGATCGCGGTCTCGTGCAGTCCGAAGTGCCTCGGGAGCAGCTCGTCCTCGTCACTCATCAGGAAGGCCTGCTCCAGCGCGTTGCGCAGCTCGCGCACGTTGCCGGGCCAGGTCTTGCCTTCGAGGGCCTGGAGCGCCGCGGCGCCCAGGCGCTTCGGGGCGAGACCGCTGCGCCGCGCGATGTCGGCCAGCAGCACGTCGACCAGCGCCTCGATGTCCTCGGAGCGCTCGCGCAACGCGGGCAGCCGGATCGGGAGGACGTTCAGGCGGTAGAACAGGTCGGCACGGAACTCGCCGCGCTGCACCATCGCCGCGAGGTCCCGGCTGGTCGCCGCGATCACGCGGACGTTGACCTTCACGACCTCGTTGCTGCCGAGCGGCTCCAGTTCCTGCTCCTGCAGCACCCGCAGGAGCTTGGCCTGGAGCGCCGGCGGCATGTCGCCGATCTCGTCGAGGAAAAGCGTGCCCCCGTCGGCCAGCTTGAACTTGCCGTCGCGGCCCTTGCGATCCGCGCCGGTGTAGGCCCCGGGGGCGACGCCGAAGAACTCGGCCTCCAGCAGGGTCTCGGGCACGGCGGCGATGTTGACGGACACCAGCGGCCTGGCCGCGCGCCGCGAGGCCGCATGGATCGCATGGGCGAGCAACTCCTTGCCGGTGCCGGTCTCGCCGAGCAGCAGCACCGTGGCCTCGGTCTGGGCGACGCGGCGCGCATGGCGCTTGACCTCGACCGCCGCCGCGCTCGATCCGACGAAGTCGACGATCCGATGCTTGGCGCGACGGTTGCGGGACTGCTCGGCGGCGAGCTGGCGGCGCGTGTCGTCGAGCTCCGCCTGCAGGCAGGCGAACTTGTTCATCAAGGGCTGCATCGTCGTCTCGGGATGGTCCAGCAGGACCATGCCCATCGCGCCGATGACGTCGCCGCCGGGACCGCGCAAGGGCAGCCGGCTGACGAGGAAGGTCCCCGCCTTGTTGGTCAGCAGGTCCACGAGGATGGGCTGGCCGGTGTCGATGACCTGGGCCATCAGGGTGTTGGGGACGACCTCCTCGACGCGCCGGCCGACGAACTCGGATTCGTCGCCGAAGCCGAGCGCGGGCAGGAAGCGCTTGTAGCCTTCGCTGATCCAGACGACGCGGTGCTCGCGGTTGACGACCATCGCGCCCTGCGCGGTGCTGGCCAGCACGTCGAACATCGATTGCGCGGCCAGCCGAAGCACCGCTTCGGCATCCTGGGGAATGTCGTTCATGACTTGTCTCCTGGACGTTCGTCCTGGGCCTTGCGCAGTACGGCAGGGTGTCCGGGGTCGGGCGGCCGCACGCGGCGCCGCCCCGGATCTGATGCGGCCCAATGTAGCAGCCGCCTCCGCGGTGCGAAGGCCGTCCACGCAGGCGAAGCCCTGGGGAATCCCCGAGGCGGACTTCGAGCCGCGCGAGAGGCGATCCGGCTATAAACCGCCCTCATGGCCATCGTGGATTCCTGGACGTCAGCGCGCGCGGCAAGGCAGGTGCTGTCGTTGGCGCACAAGCTGCTGTCGGAGCGCGGACAGGCGAACAGCCTGGGCCTGGCGCATGATCTGATCGGCCGGATGGGCGCGCTGCCGGCGGACGCGTGGCCGGCCGTGTTCGACAAGCTGGCCGCCGATTTCAATCCGGAGCCCGCGGCCGTGCTGCGCGCCGCGCAGGCGTATGCCGACGCGCCGGGCACCGAGACGCTGGGCCAGTTGACCGAGGTGAGCGAGCCGCCGCGGCAGGAGCTGTTCCGCCGCCTGAACCGCGCGCCCGGCGGCACGGGCACGCTGGTGCGGATGCGCCGCCGGCTGTTGGAGGGTCTGTCCTCGCACCCGGACTGGCGCATGGTCGACGCCGACCTGCTGCACCTGCTGTCCTCGTGGTTCAACCCGGGGTTCCTGGAGATGCGACAGGTCGACTGGCACTCGCCGGCGCACCTGCTGGAGCAGATCATCCACCACGAGGCGGTGCACGCGATCGACGGGTGGGATGACCTGCGGCGCCGGCTGCTGCCGGACCGGCGGCTGTTCGCGTTCTTCCACCCCCAACTGCCGAATGAGCCGCTGATCTTCGTGGAGATCGCGCTGCTGCCCGACATGCCGGACGCGATCGCGCCGCTGATCGGCAAGCGCAGCGAAGCGATGCCACCGAACAGCTTCAAGACCGCCGTGTTCTATTCCATCAGCAACTGCGAGCCGGGCCTGCGCGGGGTCTCGCTGGGCAACTTCCTGATCAAGCGCGTGGCCGAACACCTGCGACGCGAACTGCCGCGGCTGAAGCTGTTCTGCACGCTGTCGCCGATCCCGGGTTTCGCACGCTGGCTGCAGGCGCTGCGGACGGCGGACGACGCCGCCCCGGGACGCGCCCCTCCCACCCCGTCCGCCCTGCCCTCGCGCCTGGCCGACCTGCCCGGTCTGAAACCCGCGCAGCGATCGCGCGCAGCGGAGGCGCTGGAGCGACTCAAGCACCACTCGCCGACCGAGCTCGCCAGCCCGGCGGCGTTGGACGACGAGGCGCTGCAGGCCGACCTGCGCCGCCTCGCCGCCGTTTACCTCATCGGACAGACGCCGCTGCCGGGCGGGGATCCGGTGGCACGTTTCCACCTCGACAACGGCGCCCGGCTGGAACGACTCAACCCCGGCGGCGACCGCTCGGCCAAAGGACTGAAACAGTCGCACGGGATGATGGTCAATTACCTTTACGACCTCGACCGCATCGAGGAACACCACGAAGCCTTCACCCAGGGAGAGATCGCGACGGCGCGCGCCGTCGGCGGTCTGCTCTGATCTTTCCACCGTCCTTGCTTACCGACACCGCGGCCCGCAGAGGCCCACAGGAGACACGCATGACCCAGACTTCCACGACCCGCCGCCGCCTGCTGGGCGCCGCCGCCCTGGCTTCCCTGTCCGCCGCGGGCGCGGGGATCGCGCCGTCGGCGTTCGCGCAGGCCGCCTGGCCGAGCCGGCCGGTGGTCATCGTCGTGCCCTTCCCGGCCGGCGGCGGCACCGACGCCTTCGCGCGGCCGCTGACGGCCGTGCTGACCAAGCAGACCGGCAAGCAGTTCATCATCGACAACAAGGGCGGCGCCGGCGGCACCGTGGGCGCGACCCTCGCGTCCAAGGCCGCGCCGGACGGCTACACCTTCTTCATGGGCGCGGTGCACCACGCGATCGCCCCGGCGATGTACCCCAAGCTCGACTACAAGCTGGAGGAGGACTTCATCCCCGTCGCCCTGGTCTCCAGCGTGCCGCAGGTGATCGTGATCAACCCGTCGAAGGTGCAGGCCACCGACGTGAAGAGCCTGCTGGAATTCCTGAAGAAGAACCCCGGCAAGCTGAACTACGGCTCGGCGGGCAACGGCACCTCGCACCACCTGGCGGGCGAGCTGTTCAAGCTGCAGACGCAGACCTTCATCACCCACATCCCCTACCGTGGCGCCGGTCCGGCGCTGCAGGACCTGATGGCGGGCCAGGTGGACCTGATGTTCGACGGCCTCGGTTCGTCGGCGGCGCACATCCGCAGCGGCCGCATCAAGGCGCTGGCCGTCGCTTCGTCCAAGCGCGCGCCAGGCTTCCCGGACATCCCGAGCGCGGTGGAAGCGGGCATCCCGCAGTACCAGGTCTCCACCTGGTACGGCCTGTGGGCGCCCAAGGGCACGCCCAAGGAAGTGATCGCCGCGATGCAGGCCGAGTTGCGCAAGGCCTATGCGACCGAGGAGCTGAAGAACATCTGGACCGGCCTGGGCACCGACATGCCCACGCTCTACGGCGACGCCTTCGGCAAGTTCGTGCACGGCGAGGTCGTGCGCTGGGCCGACGTGGTCAAGCGCAGCGGTGCGAAACTGGATTGATTGCCTGAACCCCGGCCTGCGACTCCCGACATGAACGCTCCCCAGAAAGCCACCGCGAACGCCAACCTGTTCGCCGCGCTGCGCGCGAATTTCTCCGACGACCTGGACGCCTGCGCGATCGAGCTGGCCGACGGCCCCGACGCCGGCCAGCGCTACAGCTGGCGCGACATCGACCGCGCCACGGCGATGATCGCCAACCTGCTGGACTCGCTGGACCTGCCCGCGGGCAGCCGCGTCGCGGTGCAGACGGAGAAGAGCGTCGAAGCGCTGCTGCTGTACCTCGCGGTGCTGCGCGCCGGCTACGTCTACCTGCCGCTGAACACGGCCTACCAGGCGGCCGAGCTCGAGTACTTCATCGGCAACGCGGAACCGGCCGTGGTCATCTGCGCGGGGAAGAACTTCGGTTGGATCAGCAAGCTGGCGTTCCAGGCGAAGGTGCCATGGGTGTTCACGCTGAACGAGGACCGCAGCGGCACGTTGCTGGACCGCGCGGTGCAGATGCCCGACACGCACCAGCCGGCGCAGAAGCAGGCCGATGAGCTGGCCGCGATCCTGTACACCAGCGGCACCACCGGTCGCAGCAAGGGCGCGATGCTGAGCCACGGCAACCTGCTGTCCAACGCGGAGGTGCTCAAGCATCACTGGGGCTGGAAGGCGGACGACGTGCTGATCCACGCGCTGCCGATCTTCCATGTGCACGGGCTGTTCGTGGCGTCGCACGGGGCGCTGCTGGCCGGGGCGAAGATGCTGTGGTTCAACCGCTTCGATCCGCGCGGCGTGATCGCGCGGCTGCCCGACGCGACGCTGTTCATGGGCGTGCCGACGCTGTATGTGCGGCTGCTGGAACAGGCCACGCTGACGAAGGATGCGTGCGCGCGGATGCGGCTGTTCATCAGCGGTTCCGCGCCGCTGCTGATCGAGACCTTCCACGAGTGGCAACGCCGCACCGGGTTCACCATCCTGGAGCGCTACGGCATGAGCGAGACGGTCATGCTGACCTCGAATCCGTACAGGGAAGAGGACGGCGAGCGCCGGGGCGGTACCGTTGGCCGTCCGCTGCCGGGCGTGGGGCTGCGCATCGTCGACGACGCGGGCGCGCCCTGCCCCAGCACGGGCGACGGCGAGATCGGTCACCTCCAGGTGAGCGGGCCCAACGTGTTCTCGGGCTACTGGCGCATGCCGGAGAAGACGAAGGAGGAGTTCACCGCCGACGGCTGGTTCAAGACCGGCGACGTGGGCCGGCGCGACGACCGGGGCTACGTGACCATCGTGGGACGGAGCAAGGACCTGATCATCACCGGCGGCTACAACGTGTACCCGGCGGAGATCGAAGGCTGGCTCAACGAGCTGCCCGGCGTGGCGGAGTCGGCCGTGATCGGCGTGCCGCATCCGGATTTCGGCGAAGGCGTGATCGCGGTGGTGGTACCTCGATCCGGCGCCACGCTGGACGGCGCGACGCTGGTCGCGGCGCTGAAGGACCGCATCGCGGGCTTCAAGGTGCCCAAGCGGGTCTTCGTCGAGAGCGAGCTGCCGCGCAACGCGATGGGCAAGGTGCAGAAGAACCTGCTGCGCGATCAGCATCGCGGACTGTTCGGCTGAGCATCGCCGACAATCCGTCGTCATGAGCACGCCGACGCCGCTCCCCGCCAGCACGATCAACGCCGACAGCACCGCCAGCGCCATCGACACCGCCTGCCCGCGCTGCGGCGGCGGTTTCCATTGCGGGGTGAATGACGGCTGGTGCGCCTGCTTCGGCACGCGGCTGGGCGAGGGCCTCAAGCGCGAACTCGCCGCGCGCTGGCCCGACCAGTGCCTGTGCCTGCGCTGCCTGGGCGAGCTGGCCCGCGACGACCCGGACAGCCACGTGCCCGACGCCCCGAAAAAACCGTCCGGGCCCCCGTTGTTGGGCGTTTGAAGGCGTACGCGGCACGGCCACAATCCGACCGATGCCCGCCCCCTCGTTCAGCCAGTCCGTCGCGGAGCGCCTCCAGGTGAGGCGCGTGGTGGTCTTCGGCCCCTTCCTGGCGTTGGGGCTGGTGCTGATCGTGCTGTGGGCGCTGGTGCTGTGGTTCGCGCTGCTGTATCCGAAGTCGCTGGTCGAGGATCTTCAGGACGACCTGCACGGCATCGCGCTCAACGCGACCCAGGACACCGAGCAGCTGCTGCGCGAGACCGAAGGCAGCCTGCGCACGCTGGACCTGCTGCTGCTCACGCGCAAGACGGATCGCCAGGACCTCGACGCCACCGTGTCGCTGCTGGCCGATTCGCTGCGCGACAACTCGCGCGGAATCACCGACGTGATGCTCGCGAGCGCCGACGGACGCCTGTGGCGCATCCCGTCGGTCACCGGCGAACCCTATGTGAACCTCGGGCCGAACAGCTTCCTGTCCGAGCTCGGACGGCCGGGCGCGCCCAGCGTCATCCTCGGTACGCCGATCCGGCTGCGGCCGGGCGCCCACTTCGTGCTGCCGATGGCCACGCGCCTGAGCGCGCCGACCGGACCGTTCACGGCCACCGTCGGCTTCATCGACCTCGACGCGCTGCTGCGCCTGTACCGGACGCGCTCGATGCGCTCGGGCATGGCCGTGCTGCTGGAACGCGACGACGGCGTCGCGATGGCCCGCTGGCCCGAAGTGCCGGGCCTGGTCGGCACCAACATGCGCCAGGTGCCGGGCGGCGAGGTGCTGCCGCCCAGCCCGCCGGCCAGCGGCCAGTTCATGGTGTCGAAGAGCCCCGCGGACGGTCAGGACCGCATCGTCTCGTACCGCGTGCTGCAGGACTACCCGCTGCGCCTGTTCGTGTCCTTCGAGCGCGACCGCATCCTCGCCGGCTATCTGCAGCAGCGGCGCGCGGTGCTGGGCTTCTCGCTGCTGGTCACGGCGATCGCGGTCGGGCTGATGGCCTGGTTCACGCGGATCCAGAACCGCGCCCGCCTGCGCGAGGCGGAACGCGAAGCCACCGCCGATGCGTCACCGATGGGTCTCTTCCGCTGCGACCTGCTGGGCCGCACCGTCTACGCCAACGAGACCTATCTGCGCCTGCTGGAAGTCGACCGCAAGGACCTGGCCTGGGGCTGGCTGGACCGCCTGCCGGCGTCGGAGCGCGAGCTGACGCGCGAGCAATGGGCCGCGCTGGTCGCGGTGGGCGAGCCGGTCGACCGCGTGCGGCAGCTGACGCGCCGCGACGGCACGGAGATGCTGGTGCGGCTGCGCATGCGGCCGATGCGGCTGGGCGGACGCATCGTCGCGCACGCCGGCACCATCGCGGACATCAGCGCCGAACTCGCGGCCCGCCGCGAACGCGAACGCAGCCAGGCCGTGATGAGCGCGATGGCGCAGAGCGTCAACGTCATGATGCTGGCCGTCGACACCGACGAACGCGTGCTGTTCTGCAACAAGGCCTTCGAGCGGCGCTTCGACATCCCGGAGAGATCCTGGGAAGGCCGCCACGCGGCGGATGTGTTCAACGACCTGTACCCGGCCGTCCATCCGCTGATCCAGCGCGCCTTCGCGGGCGAGACCAGCGTGGTCGAGATGCGCGACGACGACGGCGTGAGCCGCCCGATGCCGCTGGACGGCGACGACCGCGGCGAGACCCGCTACGTCGAACTGACCTACGCACCGCTGGTCACCGACGACGGCACCATCATCGGCGCCTACGGCGTGGCGCGCGACGTCACCGACGTCAAGCAGGAACAGATGCGGCTGCTGAAAGCCTCCAACACGGACCCGCTCACCGAACTGCTCAACCGCGCCGGCTTCGCGTCGCAGGTCAACGCCGCACTCAGCCGCGCCACCGACCGCGACGAACTGGTGGCCCTGCTGTACCTCGACCTCGACCGCTTCAAACCCGTCAACGACGAGTACGGTCACCCCGTCGGGGACGCGCTGCTGAAAGCCGTCTCCGGGCGGCTGCGGCATGCGCTGCGGCCGCAGGACCTGGTCGCACGCATCGGCGGGGATGAGTTCGCCGTGTTCCTCACCCATGTCGCAAAACCCGTCGACGCACAGGTCGTCGCGGACAAGCTGGTGCACGCGCTGACGATGCCGTTCCGCATCGGTGCGCTCGAACTCCACATCGGCACCAGCGTCGGGTTCTGCGTCCAATGGGCCAGGCAGGCCGATATCGACGACCTCGTGACGCAGGCGGATGAACAGCTCTACCGCGCGAAACGCGCGGGACGCGGGAGATCGAGCGGGAGCCTCTGCGCGGAACGGAAGTCGGCGCAGGCGCCTGCGCCGTCAGACTCCGAGTTGCCAAGCGCGGGCTCTCCACGGGGCATGGGGCACCCCTCCAGGGACCCCAAGCCCCATTCCGGCCCCACAGAGATCAACTGACCCCGTGAGGTTTGGGGAGCAGCAGACTGCGTTGCTGGCGCGAGCGATCAGCCGCAGTTGCCGAAGTCGCCCGGATTGCGTCCATCCAGTGTCGCCGTCGGCGTCAATGGACCATGCTTCAAACGCATCAACGTCATCTGCAGGACCTTGGCGTCGGCGCTGGCGCGATGCCGCCTGAGCTTGGCCTCGGCCCGCACCTCCTGCTGCACCGCGTTCCAGCGCAGCGCCTCGTCTTCGCTGAGCAGACGGCGCAGGTCCTCGATGCGGAACCGCGGCAGGCGACCGACGCTGTCGAAGAGCTTGCTCATCCACGGATAGTCGTGGCCCCAGCTGTCGGAGTAGACCGTCTGGCCCGCCAGACGCTTGTTGAGCTCGTCGACCACCCATTCACGCGGGCGACCGTGGCGCAGCAGCAGTTCGCGCGTGATGCCGTGCAAGGCCTCGGCACCCTCGTCCCAGTGCTCCCAGTCGGGCGCGGGCTGGATCAGCGAACAGAAGGGCAGTCCGCCCGCCTCGACGAAGCCGATCTCGATCGGGTAGCTGCCGCGCCCGAACCCGGAAGCCTCGAGGTCGAGGATGGTCGGCGCAACGACCGGAAGGGCGGCAGGCAGGACGGCAACGGTCATGGGCGCGAGTATGCAAGCGCCGGGCCAGCCGCGGGAGCCTCCCCTCCTCAGATCAGGGGACGGCGGGCGCGGCGGGCGGCAGGGCGGCCGGAGCCACGGGCGAAGCGGCCGGTGATGCCGCCGTCGCGCTGGTCGTCGGCTTGAGCGGCAGTCCCGCCGCGTCGCCGTCGCCGCTATCGCCGCGGTCGCGCCCCTGGCGACGCTGCAGTTCGTGCCAGCCGTCCAGACCGCCGTCGAGCGCCAGCACGCGCGGGTGACCGCGCTTGAGCAGTTCGTGCGCGCCCTGGATGGCGGAGACCTCGTTGGGGCAGTTGCAGTACAGCACCAGCAGCCGGTCGTCGGGCAGTTGCTCGGCGTACTCGGGCAGGCGGGTCAGCGGGATGTTGAGCGCGCCCGGCAGCGTGCGCGGATCCGCGGCGCGGCCGGGATCGCTGCGGACGTCGATGAAGAGCGGCGCCATGTCCTGCTCGACGAGCGCGGCGGCGTCCTCGACGCTGATGCGCTCGACCTCGCCCTGCAGCTTGGCCATCTGGCGGCGACGCCGCCAGCGGTTGCCGACGAGGAGCAGCAGCACGGCGAGGATGGCGATCACCGCGTAGAGCCCGGCGTTGGAGAGGAAGTCCAGCACGTCCTGGATCTGGTCGCTGAAGATGAGGCCGAGGCCGAGGAAGCAGGCGGTCCAGACCAGGCCGGCGACGGCGTCGTAGGCGACGAAACGGCGCCAGCCCATGCCGAGCGCGCCGGCCATCGGGGCGGCGACGACGGAGATGCCGGGCAGGAACTTGGCGGCCAGCAGGGAGCTGCCGCCCCAGCGCGCGATGAGGGTTTCGCTCTGGCGCACGCAGACGTCGGGCGAGAGCGAGACGCGGCACAGGAGACGCAGGACGCGGTGGCCGTAGCTGCGGCCGGCGATGAACCAGATGGCGTCGCCGAGGACGTTGGCCAGCACCGCCGCCACGACCAACGACAGCGCCGACAGGCGGCCCGCGGCGGCCAGTCCGCCCGCCACGACCAGCAGCGGGGCCGCCGGCACGGGCGCACCGATGCGCGCCGCCAAGGTCACGAGGAAGACGAGCAGGAAGTCGTGTTGGATCAGCAGGTCGATCAGGGCGCGCATGCGGCGCATTGTCGCGGCTGCGGAGGACACCCGTCGGCGGTGGGGCGATTCAAGGCCCCCGCGCACCACTGCGGCGGCCCCAGAGGCGGCATGGACCGCAGAGACCGCGGAGCTTCAGCGTCTCCAGGTTCTCAGGACACCAGCCGGGGCGCCCGGGGTCGGGCGACGAAGGCGAACTGCACCCACTTGGTCTCTTCGAGCTGCCGGCCGAAGAGCCGGAAGGCGAGCCGGCGTCGGATCGAGGAGGTGTACCACTGCTCGTTGATGCCCTGGACGCTGAGGACCTCGTAGCCGCATTCCTCGAACATGCGCAGCGCGCTGGTGCGGGTGAAGAAGCGCAGGTGCGTCCGGTCCCGGACGCCGCAGGGCTCGTAGCGGAAGTCGCGGTCATGGACCAGCGGCCAGATGGTGTCCAGGTGCAGCAGGTTGGGCAGCGAAGCAAGCACGACCCCGCCCGGGGCGAGCAGCGGCGCGGCATGGTTGAGCGCCGCCCACGGATCGGGCATGTGCTCCAGCACGTCGTTGAAGGTGATGGCGTCGAAGTGGGACTCGGGCAGCGGCAGGCCCGGGCCGAAGAAGCCCTGCATCACGCGGTCCAGGTGCTGGGTGGCGCGTTCCGCCGCGCCGGCGTCGGGCTCGATGCCCCAGACCTCGGTGCCGGGGCGGGTCTGCTTGACCGCCTCCCCGAAGGCGCCGGTGTTGCAACCGACGTCCAGTACGCGCTGGCTCCCCGGCGGGAGGAAGGGCAGCATTTCGCGGCGTGCCGAATGCGGATAGTCGAATCGGGCCAGGGGACTGGCGGTACGGGTGGCCGGCATGGCGCGCTCCTCGGGCTCCGCCGCGGGCACCGCGCCGGTGCGCGAAGCATAGTCAGGAGCGCCCCCGCCCGACATCCTCCTCTTTCGGGACAGGGAAGTCCCGGGCGCGCAGGATCAGAACGAGGTCCAGTCATCGTCCCCTGCCAGCACCGGCTCGGCGGCCGGTTTGGCGGCGGGTCTGGCGGGCGCGGCGGTCGGGCGGACCACCTGCAGGTCCGGCGTCGGCGCCGAATGCCGCCGCGGTGCCGACGTGGCGGCGACCACCCGGACGTTCGGGCGCGAGACGGCCGGGGCCGATGCGTTGGCCAGTGCCGGGCGGCGCGGGGAAGCCGCAGCCTGCGACGCCGGCGCCGAGGTGGCTCGCGGCGGAACGGACGATGCGGTCCGGGCGGTCGTCGACGCCGTCGCGGACGCGCCGCGCAGAGCGGCGCGAGAGGACGACGACGCGGTCGAGGTCGAGCCCGAGGACCGGTCGTCCTCGCCGATGCGGAAGACCGCCACCGCGCCGACCATGTCGGCGGCCTGCTGCTTCATGCTGTCGGCGGCGGCGGCGCTTTCCTCGACCAGCGAGGCGTTCTGCTGGGTGGCGCGGTCCATCTGGGTGATGGCCTCGCCGACCTGCGTGACGCCGCTGCTCTGTTCGACGCTGGCCGCGCTGATCTCGCCGACGATGTCGGAGACGCGGCGGATCGCGCCGACGACCTCGGTCATGGTGGCGCCGGCCTGGTCGACCAGCCCGGTGCCCTGCTCGACGCGGGCGACGCTGTCGCCGATGAGCTGCTTGATCTCCTTGGCGGCGCCGGCGGACCGGCTGGCCAGGCTGCGCACTTCGGAGGCGACGACCGCGAAACCGCGGCCCTGCTCGCCGGCGCGCGCCGCTTCGACGGCCGCGTTCAGCGCGAGGATGTTGGTCTGGAAGGCGATGCCGTCGATGACGCCGATGATGTCGGAAATCCGGCGGCTGCTGTCGTTGATGCCGCGCATGGTCTCGACGACCTGGCCGACCACCTCGCCGCCGCGCACGGCGACCTCGCTGGCGTTGCGCGCCAACTGGTTGGCCTGCTGGGCGTTGTCGGCGTTCTGGCGCACGGTGGCGCTGAGCTGCTCCATGGAGGCAGCCGTCTCCTCGATGGCGGAGGCCTGCTCCTCGGTGCGCGCGGACAGGTCGTTGTTGCCCTGGGCGATCTGGGCGCTGGCCATCGCGATCTGGTCGGCCGAACCGCGCACCTGGGCGATCAGGGTGACCAGTTGCGACTGCATCACGCCCATGGAGGCGAGCACGCTGTCGGCCGGCGCCGAGGCGGCGCCCTCCACCGGGCGCAGGTCGCCGTCGGCGATGCGGTGGGCGGCGTCGGCGAGCTGCGCCGGCTCGGTGCCGAGCGCCGTCATCAGGCGACGGGTGATCAGCCAGCCGAGCCCGACCGCGACGCCGACCGCGGCCAGGCTGATCAGGCTCATCCACCAGCGCTGGGCCTGGTACTGGGCGGTGGACGCCGCGGTGACCTCGTCGCCGGCCTTGCCGGCGTAGTCGACGTACTCGCGCGCCGCCGTCAGCAGCGCCGCCAGCAGAGGACGGCAGTCCCGGGTCATCGTGTCCATCGCCTCGTCGCGCTTGCCGGCGGCAGCCAGCTCGACGATGCGCGCGGCGACCGGGCCGTACTTGCCTTCGACCTCGACGATCTTCGCCAGCAGCTCGCGCTCGCGCGGCGTGGCGTCGGGCGCCGCGGCAACCGCGTCGCGCAGCTTGCGCAGGTGCTCGCCGATCGCGGCGTGCGCTTCCAGCGCCATCTTCTTCGACGCCTCGATGTCGGCCGCTTCCTTGACGATGACCATGTCGCGCACGCCGATGGCGCGGCGGTTGGCGTCGATGCGGACGTCGACGGCCATCGATTCGCGTTCGTTGATGCCGTGGACGAAACCGCTGAAGCGGGCATCCGCGGCGGCCAGGTCGCGCAGCGCGACCACGCTGACCAGCACGACCGCCGCGACCAGCGCGGCGAAAGCGAACATCAACTGCTTCTTGACCGAAAGCGCATTCATGACCTGTCCCTGGAAAGCGTCGAAACAGCCGAAATGCTACTTTTGAAACTCGTGAAGCGAATGTGTCACTCGCCCCGCCGCGTGACACAGTGAGGGAAGCGGTTCGGGCTCCCCCGCATCCGGGGGGAACGGCGCCGTGACGGGGATCACGGGCGGAGGAATTCCCCGATGGATCCCGAGGATTTCCGACGTCGACGTCGGGGTGGTTCCGCTACCACCCGACCCGCGCGGGAGGTCAGCGCTCGATGACAGGCGTGTGTCAGAACGGCGTTGCAGAGCACCCTGCTCGGGCGGTGCCGCGCGAGGTCCGGGCCTCCTAGCATCGCGTGAATTTTTCACACGAGACATCCTCCGCCATGGTCCACCGCGCGCCCCGCCGTTCCCCGTCCGACCTCCGCCGTGCTCCGGCCTTCCGCCTGAGCGGACTGGCGCTCGCCGCACTGCTGCTGCAGGCCGGGTCGGCCGGCGCCGCGTCCTTCGACCTCTGCGGCGCGGTCACCGCGGCACAGACGCTGGGCAGCGGCAACGGTCAGACCGGCGCGCTGTGCGCCACCGGCACGCTGACGGTGGGCGGCTCCACGGTGGCGGTGACGGTCAGCGGCAACAACGCGACGCTCAACAACCTCGGCAGCATCGTGCAGACGGGCACGGGCCGCGTGATCCGCGACAACACCGGCGTGCAGAACCTGATCATCGTCAACGGCAGCGCGAGCAACAGCACCGCCTCCATGCGCGCGCAGGACGCGGACCTGATCCAGATGAACAAGTCCCCGGCCAGCGTCACGCTGACCAACTGGGGCAGCATGATCTCGACGAACGCGTCGGCGGGCGGCAACCAGGTCGTCGACTTCAACGCGATCGCCTCGGGCGTCAACATCGTGAACAACCAGGCGGGCGCGCTGATGCTGGCCTACGAGGCGGATGCGATCCGTCCCGGCGTCAACGGCATCGTCAACAACGCCGGCACCATCCGCTCGATCACGACGACGGGCTCCAGCAGCGACGGCATCGACTTCCAGGCCAACAGCGGCATCACGTTCAACAACCTGTCGGGCGGTCTGCTCGAAGGGGGCCGTCACGGCGTGACCGGCGGCCCGGAAACGGCGATCGCCTGGACCGGCGCGATCAACAACGCCGCCGGCGGCACGATCCGCGGCATGAACGGCGCGGGCCTGAACTTCGACGGCTTCAACGCGCTGCAGGTGATCACGGTCCGCAACGCCGGACTGATCACCGGCAACGGCGTGACCGGCGACGGGGACGGCGTCGATGTCGACGGCCCGCTGGATCTGATCAACAGCGGCACCATCCGCTCGATCAACGCGTTCTCGTCGCTGGGCGCGGGACTGGCCTTCAGCGAAGGCATCTCGGCGGGCGGCGGCACGATCCGCAACACCGGCCTGATCGAAGGCCTGGTCGCGGTCGGCAACACCAACGCAGTGGGTCGCGGGATCTCGCTGGTCGGCAACGACATCACCAGCGGCCCGAACGCCGGTCAGCGCGAGGCGCTCTATGCCAACGCGACGGTGGTCAACGGCGCCGGCGGCATGATCCGCGGCGACAGCGACTCGGCGATCTACATCGGCGGCCTGGGCGGCAGCGGGAAGCTGGTCCGTATCGAGAACCAGGCCGGCGGCGTCATCGTCGGCGGCGGGACGGCGGCGGCGATCCGCTCGGCCTCGGACTACGACACGACGGTGATCAACGCCGGCCGCATCGACGGCAGCGCGAGCGGCGTGGCGATCGACCTCGGCGCGGGCCGCAGCACGCTGGTGGTCAGCGGCGGGCAGGCGTTGATCCTCGGCGACGTGCACGGCGCCAGCGGCGCGGGCTCGGCGACGGTGCGCTTCGAAGTCGGCAATGGCAACCAGTTCAACTACGCGGGCGCCTTCAGCAACGTCAACCAGCTGCAGGTCGAGAGCGGACGCGTCGTGCTGACCGGCCAGAGCCAGCACATCGGCACGGTGACGCTGGACGGCGGCGTCCTGGAACTGCAAGGCGAGCAACGCCTGGGCGCGGCCGGCGCGCTCGAAGTGAACGGCGGCGCGCTGAAAGTGATCGGCGGGAACCAGAGCTTTGCGAGCCTGTCGCTACTGGGCAGCGGCGCGTTCGAACTGGACGGCGGCGGACTGAACTTCGCCTCGATCGGCAGCGTGGTGGCGGGCAGCGTGCTGACGGTGACGCAGCTCGGCGCCGGCTACGCGCTGCGTTTCGCCGGCGACCTGTCGCATGACGCGAGCTTCCTGAACCTCGTCGCCGCGACCAAGGTCAACGGCCTGACGGCGACCTACAGCTTCAGCAACGGCTTCACGACGCTGAGCGCGGTCCCGGAACCGTCGACCTACGCGCTGCTCCTCGCCGGCATCGCGATGCTGGGCTGGCGCCTGCGCAAGCGCGGCGCCGCCGTCTGACGGCACCACGACGCGCTCCCTCGCCTGCTGGCGGGAGAGATGCCGTCGTCCTCTGACTGCCAAGGTCGCTGGCCCTCACCCCTGCCCTCTCCCGCAAGCGGGAGAGGGAGCAAGAAGGGAGCCATGCGGTGGGCTCGGTGCATTCTCTCTCCCTCTCCCGCTTGCGGGAGAGGGTTGGGGTGAGGGCCAGCGGCGGTGGCAGTCAGCCACCTCTTGCGCCTGGCAGCCTCAGCGCATCGCCACTGGCGCCCAGAAGATGTAGTCCGCCTGATAGTCGACGACCTGCTTCTGACCCACGCCAGCGGCGTCGCACATCGTCTGCGGCGCGACGCCGCCCTTGGTGGCCACGCGCTGGATGTGGCTGACGCCCTGCATGGCGCCCATGCCGACGGCCGGATTGGCCTTCACCAGCTGGAACGGGATGCTCCCGGCCGCCGCGGGCGCCACCGCCACCTGCGTGCCGGTGACCTTGGAGCCGTCGCGGGCTTCCCAGGTCGCCGGCGGGCCGTAGTACTTGCCGACCATGGTGCCGCGTCTGTCGTTCAAGGCCGCATCCGGGCCGACGAACACCCATTCGAACTGCCCCGCCATGTCCTTCTTCGCGCGGCATTCGTAGGTGATCTTGCCGACGCCGACGGTCTCCATCGACACCTTGTGCCCGTCCGGCACCTGCACGGCGGCGGGCAGGCCGGCCTGGGAGAACGCGGGCCCGGCCGAGCCCGACGGACCGGACATGGCGCAGGCGCCGAGCAGCGCGACCGGCGCCAGCAGCGCAAGAACGGACGTGGTGCGGGAATTCAGGGCGTTCATCGGGGTCATCGCAGCTCCTCGGGGGTTGGCGGCGAGGCCGAAGTGCCCCACCGATGACGCTGTACGCAAACGCCGTCTTAACGGATTCGTTTTCCGTCAAAAAGGTTCGCACGCGGGTCTGCGCTACGATCAGCCGATAGACCGTGAGCCTGTCATCCCGAAGTCTTCGCTTCGCTCTCCTGTCGGAAGCCGTGCAAGTCCTCGCCTTGATTGCTTGGCGAATCTGTTCGCTCCGCATGTCGCGGGGTGAGATCGGAGGAGGAGCACCATGCCTGTCCCACAAACCCTCGACGAGCTCCGTGCTTCGTTGCGGCAGAGTGTCGATGCGCTCCAGCGGCGTCAGGCCAACGAGATTCCGGAAAAGCTGATCGACCGCCTGGTCGATCTGGACTGGCTGGAATGGCATGGCGGCGGCCTTCGATTGACCACCACCGGGACCAACGTCCACCGCCAGGAACTGGCCCGGATTCGCGCAATGGCGGAAACGTCAGGCTCATCGATCACCCCCAACCTATCGGAGGCCGATATCGCTACCCCCAACTACTCATACGAAAAACGCCAACGCGAGCTGGCCAAGAAAAAGAAGAAGGAAGAGAAGGCCCATCGCAAGGCCAGCGGTGCGGGCTCGGACGCCCCCGCGGATGAGCCGGTCACCCAGGGCGGACCGGCCGGCGGCGACGCCCCCACGGAAGACAAGGCCCCGGGCCAAGCCTGACCTCAGGGCTCATGTCGGGCCTGGATTCAGGCCTGACGCCGGGCATCAGGCCTGGCATCACGCCGGGCAAGGCGCCCGGCGGCGCGGTCACCCGCACTGCCCCACGAATCCGCACGCGGTGCAGAACTCGCACCCGTCGCGGTGGATGAGCGTGGCGTTGCCGCACTCGGGACACTTCTTGCCGGCCATCGCCACGATGCCGCCGGCTTCCGAGGCGGCGCGCGCCGCCCCTGCGGTCGCTCCCGCGGCCTTGAGCGGCGCCTGCTGCATCAGCCCCATGTCGACGAGCGGATAGCCGCTCTCGTCCAGCACGCCCAGCATCGCGTAGCGGTGGATGACCAGACGCGCAACATACGCGACCGTCGACGGCCACACCTGCTGCCGTCTTTCCCCCGACAGCGTCGGCACCGGCGCCATGAAGTGGCCCAGCGGCTCGCCGACGTTGAGCAGCTTGCGCAGCTTCATGCCGATCCAGCCCGGGTCGAGCACCCGCATGTCCAGCGACAGCAGACGCGCCAGCCCGTCCAGCGCCTTCGGATAGTTGCCGGAAAAGCCCATCGCGCAGGGCCGCGTGACGCTGCCGCCGTCGGGCGTGGGCAGGCTGACTTCCTTGAGCGTGAGCGTGAACAGCTCGCTGGTCGCAGGGTTGTCGACGTCGACCGCCCAGGCAAGCGTGCCGGCCGTGCCGGTGCGCGGCTCCTCGCGCGAGAACATCGCGTCGAGCACCGGCGTCGGACCGCCTTCCTGCAGCGCGCCGAGCTGCTCGCAGCGCCAGCGGATCACCGCCGCAGTGGCCGCGACGACGCCCGGGAACAGGCGCGCTTCGCCGAGCGGCGGCATCGGCATCTCGAAGGCACGCTCCTCGGCGACGGTCGCCAACGCGTCGAGCTTCAGTCGCAGCCAGGCCGCGTCGTTGGCGCGCAGGTCCATCGACAGCGTCTTCGCCAGCGCCCCGAGGCCGCGCGGCTGCTCGGCGCCGTTGACCCAGACCTCGAACGGCAGCGTGCGTCCGAAGAGGCCCGCATCCGGTCCCTCCGCCGGCAGTTCACCGACGAAGAGCGCGAAGTCGCCATGCGGGTGGCGGATCATCGTGGACCAGGCCGGGTTGCCGCCGGGCATCTCGGGCCGGCTCGGCCAGCGCAGCGAGGCCAGCACCGGCTTGGGCAGGCGCTCGACGCGCAGCCGCTGGTTGGGACCGATGTCGGCCTTCAGCGGCTCCGGCTTGGCGATGGGCTCCACGCTGAGCACCGCGCCGAGCACGCTGTTCGGACGATAGGTCGCGAGGCCCTTGAGCCCGCTCTTCCAGGCCAGCCGGTAGAGATCCTGGAAGTCGGCGTACGGATAGTCCGCCGGAACGTTGACGGTCTTGGAGATCGAGGTGTCGACGTATGGAGCGACCGCCGCGACCATCGCTTCGTGATCCGACGCCTGCAGTTCGAGCGCGGTGACGAAGGCGTCGGTCAGCGGTGCGTCGGCGCCGAACAGGTGGCGGTAGAGCCGCCAGGCGTGGTCCTCGACGGCGTACTCCTTGAACGAGTTGTCGGGCATCCGCTTCCTGCGGGTGTAGCTCCACGAGAACGCGGGCTCGATGCCGTTGCTGGCGTTGTCGGCGAAGGCCAGCGAGATGGTGCCGGTCGGCGCGATCGACAGCAGGTGCGAGTTGCGCAGGCCCTGCGCGCGGATCTTGTCCTTCAGCCAAGGAGGCAGCCGCGAGGCGAAGTTGCCGCCCGACAGATAGAGGTCGGCGTTGAAGAGCGGGAACGCGCCGCGCTCGATCGCGAGGTCGGCGGACGCCTCATAGGCGGCGTCGCGCATGATCTCGCTGATGCGCCGCGCCATCGCGCGGGCGGGCTCGCCGTCATAGCGCAGGCCGAGCATCACCAGCGTGTCGCCGAGGCCGGTGAAGCCCAGCCCCACGCGCCGCTTGTTGGCGGCCTCGCGCGCCTGCTGCGGCAGCGGCCAAGGCGTCACGTCGAGCACGTTGTCGAGCATGCGGGTGGCGGTCTTGCAGATGTCGGCGAACTCGGCCTCGTCGAACGAGGCCTTCGCCACGAACGCGTCCTTCACGAAGACCGTCAGGTCGATCGAGCCGAGGCAGCAGCAGCCGTAGGAAGGGAGCGGCTGCTCGGCGCAGTTGTGGACCATCAGACCATTGGCGTCGAAGGCGTGCACGTGCTCGACCGTCACGTCGTAGACGGGCTCGACGCCATCGAGTTCGACCGAAGCGACGGTCGCCACGAAGCGCTCGCGATTTGGCGCGCGCTTCTGTGAAACCAGGCGCTGCGCCAGCCGTTCGGCCTTTGCCGTGTCCGCAAAGCCGATGCGCTCCGCAAAGACCTGGAGGTTGTCGCGTGCGACGACCAGATCGTGGACAGGCTGGTGGGGATACTCCCGTTGTCCGCCTTTTCCGTCCGGCAGGACACGCATCCCCGCGAGCCTCCGGTTGACGTAGATCGTGCTTACGATGCCGAGTCGCTGCAGCATTCGCTGCACGGCTTGAAGCGTGCCCAGGTTGGACTGGGTCAGACGCACGCTGACGCCCTTCTCCTGGGTGCCTTGCACTGAACCATCAGCGTCAAACAGGCCGCGCAGGAATGCAGCTTGAAACGCCGACGACGCCCGTTCCATGACGGGCGTGATCCGCTTACCCCCTGGGCCACATCGCATGCCAAGCTCAAAAGCCAGATCGCGGAGGGGCGCGGACGCCATCCGCATCTGACCTTGCGCGGCGATCGGGCGTTGCCAACCGCGGAAATCGGCGCGATGAGGCAAGGTCGCGATCGCCTCCGAGATTGCAGCGGCAATCCCTTCCGCCGAATGGACCGGCATCACGCCGTTGACTGCCTGATGCAGTTCTGGTGCCCACACGGAAAGCACTGCCTTGGAATCCCTCAGCCATCCGTCGCCCAACAGCGCCCCGATCAGGTATCCCTGTGCGGCTGAGTAGTCGCCGCCCCACCCTTCGAACGAGCGATGCTCGTGGAGGACGACCTCATCCCCCGGCTGCAACGCACCAGCCGCTACCCAATCGGTCTCGGTCAAATAGCGGGAACGCTTGAGGACTCTCCTCACCAGGTGATTCGCGGTCAGCCGCAGCGAATGTCCTTCCTTCGTCTTCAGGCTCAACACGGGCTTCGTTCCCGTCGGGAAGAACCCGGCCGACTCCGTCCGGTAGGCCTTGCCGTCGACCATCGCCAGGAACGGTGTCCCGATCAGGTCGCTGACCTGCCGCGGGCCGTCCCCGGTCAACACCCAGGTGTCAGCCGTCACGCACGGATTCGTCGCGCTGATCGACTCACAGTAATGCAGGTTGTTGTCCGCATTGATCCGGTCCAGGAACAGCACGCCCGGCTCCGCGTGGTCGTAGGTGGAGCGCATGACCAGGTCCCACAGCTTGCGCGCCCGCATCCGGCGGTAGACCCACAGCCCGTCCGCCCGCTGCGTCGCGCCGGCCGCACGCTGCTTGGACCCCGGCGTCGCCTTGTGCACGAGCTCGATGTCCGCGTCCGCCTCCACGGCCTCCATGAACGCATCCGTCACGCCGACCGAGATGTTGAAGTTCTTCAGATCACCCTGGTCCTTCGCATGGATGAACTCCTCGATGTCCGGGTGGTCGCAGCGCAGCACGCCCATCTGCGCGCCACGCCGGGAACCGGCCGATTCCACCGTCTCGCAGCTGCGGTCGAAGACCCGCATGTAGCTCACCGGACCCGACGCGCTCGACTGCGTCGACTTCACATACGCGCCCTTGGGCCGGATCCGCGAGAAGTCATAACCGACCCCGCCGCCGCGCCGCATCGTTTCCGCCGCTTCCGTCAGCGCCGTGTAGATGCCGGGATGACCGTCTTCCTCCTCCGCGATCGCGTCGCCCACCGGCTGCACGAAGCAGTTGATCAAGGTGGCCGACAGCCCCGTCCCCGCCGCCGACGCGATCCGGCCCGCCGGCACGAAACCGCGCCGCTGCGCCTCCAGGAACTTCGCCTCCCAGTGCGCGCGCTGCTCCGGCGACTCCGCCGCCGCCAGCGCGCGAGCCACCCGCGCCCTGACTTCCTCGAGGCTGCGTTCACCGCCCTTGGCGTACTTCTCCAGCAGCACCTCGGCGCTGATGTCTTGCGGCGGCAATGTCTCGGGCGTGCCCTGCAGCGGCAGGTGCGTCGAGACCGCGGACGCGGTCGGGGAACCGTTCGGGGAACCGTTGGGGGGAACAGTCGGGGGCACGGTCTGCTGGGTCATGCGAGGGTCTCCATCGAGATCGACATCCACGGGTTCGGACCATCCTAGTCCCGCCCCTCCCCGACCCTTGTCCCCCAACCACGAAAGCGTCATGGCGTCGGCACGCCGTCGTCATCCGAATCGCGCATCGCCCGCTTCATCCCGACGTCGCGAAGCGCTCATCCGCTCGTCACCAATCCGTCGTCGGCGTGACCACCGGTAAGCACGCACTTGCGCCGCACACACCATTTGATGCGAGTGCAACGGCGTTTCCCCGGGTTCGTCCCATGGTTTGGTCGTATAGCGGACGCTATTCTTTTCCGTTATGACTGTAGACAAGGTCTTGCGATCCAGCCCCGGCACCCTGGGCGATCTGGAACAAGGCTGCGCCGAAGCCCGCCGTCTCATCCTGGACGGCCAACTCGACGCAGCCCGTTCCCGTCTGGATGAGCTGCGCAAGACCCACGGCGACGATCACGCGCCGATGCAGGAAACCTTCAGCGCGCTGGCCGAGGCCCACGGCGACTACAACGTCGCCCTCGCCCACTTCAAGCGCTTCCATGCGCTGGCGATCGAGTCCGGCGCCTCCTCGCCGCTGGCCTCGCGCGATCAGCTGCTGGCGCGGCTGGTCGAGCGCCAGCAGCAGAACTCCCCCGACATGGCCTGGTGCCTGGTCGCGCTCGGCGCGGCGCGGGCGCCCGCGGGCGCGCTGCCGCACATGCTGCGCCAGCAGTGCCGCGCTCAGGACGTGCTCGCGCTCGGACAGGGCGAAGCGATGCTCATGCTGCTGCACGACGTCGACCTGCCCACCGGCCGCAAGGTCTGCGAGCGCTTCCGCGCCGTGTGGATGCAGCAGCAGCCGACCGCCGGTCCGCTCAGCATGGGCCTGACGGCCTGGCGCGGTCCGGGCGATACCGGCAGCGGCCTGCTCGGTCGCGCCGAACAGGCGCTCGCGCGCAGCCAGCGCGAAGGCGCGCCGCTGCGCACCGGCTGAACGCCGGCCTGCCCCTCGCGGGGCTTCAGAACGGATTGATCGACTTCTCGCGCCGGTAGTGGACGTAGCCCACGCTCGCGCCCGCGCGCAGTCCCACGCCCAGCCGGATCGGCGCCAGCGTGATGCCGTTGGCGCGCTGGTAGTTCACGCCCGCACCGCCGATGTAGTACAGGCTGCCGTCCACGCCCGGGAAGCGGCGATAGATCGCGCTCGCCTTGGGCAGCTTGTAGACCAGCGTGAACACCTTGGATGCATTGCCGCCCACGTCGAAGCCCACCGACGGCCCGGCCCAGTAGACCTTGCCGCCGCCGCCGCGCTTCATGATCAGGTCGCCGTCGCCGTAGCGCAGGCCCACCGTCACGGCGCCGCTGGCTTCCTGGCCCTTGATGTAGGCGTTCGGGCGGCCCTGGTCCTTGAAGGCCTTCTCGATCACCTTGGCCAGGCCTTCGGTCGTCTCGCCGAAGAAGTCGGTCGCTTCCTTCAGCACCGAATCCTGGTCGTAGGTGTCGTCCTCGTTGTCGGCGGCCAACGCCGGCAGCACCGCCAGACCCGGCGGCAGCACCAGCCCCGCGGCGGCGTAGCGGCCCAGCCGCCCCAGCGCGTCGCGACGCGTGCGCAGCGACGGCGCCTCGCTCAGATCGATCAGTCCCTCGGTCGGCATGTCATGACGGTCCATGTGAATCTCCGGGTAAGTCGGGATGGCGTCGGGTCACTCATCCGCCGGCGCCGGGTCAGGTCGGACGGCAAAAAGAGTGCCCGCCCTGCGAACCGATGGATGCTACCCGTCGTCGTGACAAACGGTGTGCGCAGGGCCGCGGCGCGCCGATACACTCCTCTTTCCCGCCGTCCGGAGGGACCGGGTTTCCAGGAAGGGAACGCGGATCAAGGACCGGCGACGCATGCGAACAGCAGTCGTGAAAAGAGTGCATCAAGGAGGACATGCAGTGAGCAGTGACCTGCCCCGTCTGGCGCGAGCGCTGGAATACCTGGACATGGCGTCCGCCCTCTACGTGGGCGGCGGCGCGGACCATTCCGCGCAACTGCTGGCGGCCGCCGGCGAGCGCCTGCTGGGCGACCTCGCGCGGCTGATCCAGTCTCCCGAGCACGGCCACGAGGTCCAGCAGCTGCTGGGCCGCCTCACGCAGGCCCACGCGCCGTCGCAAGTGCCCGAGGTGTCCGGCCACCACCAGTCCCGCCAGCTGCAGGCGATGCTGTCGCGCGCCGAGTCGCCCGAATCGACCGAGCTCCGTCAGGCCACCTCCGCGCTGCTGCGCGCCTCGTGGTACCTGCTGGAGACGATGGGCCTGGAACCGCTGGCGCCCTCGCGCCTGCACCAGGCCATCGAGAAGAGCACCATCTACGCCGAGCTCTGAGCGCCGGCATACCCTCGACGACATCATGAGCGCCGAACGCCGTCACTTCTCCCGCATCGCCTTCGCCGGTCCGGCGCAGCTGGTGACGGTCGAGCAACGCCTGCCGGTGCAGGTGCTGGACCTGTCGCTCAAGGGCGCGCTGCTGTTGCTGCCGCCCGGCTCGGGCGTGGAACCCGGCGCGCTGTGCCTGCTGGACCTGCCGCTGGCGCCGCACGACGGGCGGATCACGATGGCCGCCCAGCTCGCCCACGTGGAAGGCGATCGCGCCGGGCTGCTCTGCCTGGGCATCGACATCGAGAGCATCACCCACCTGCGCCGCGTCATCGAGCTGAACCTCGGCGACGCGACGCTGGTCGAGCGCGATCTCAAGGCGCTGGTCGCGTCCTGACCCCTCTTACTCCCTCTCCCGCTTGCGGGAGAGGGCAGGGGTGAGGGCTAGCAGCGGTGGAAGTGCTGAAGCCATCTTTCTGACTGCCCAGGCCGCTGGCCCTCACCCCCGCCCTCTCCCGCAAGCGGGAGAGGGAGCAAAGCGTCACCGCTGACGATTCAATCAGCGATGAACTTCCTCAGCACCGCGAAGGCCGCGACGGGATCGTCACGCCAGGCGCCGTGCCCGACGCCCGGGAAGCGCGCCAGCTGACGCCACTGCGGCGGCAGCGCGTCGTGGATCTCCAGCGCGTCTTCGAGCGGGCAGACCGGGTCGTCCTCGCCGACCATCACCAGCACCGGGCACTGCGCCTTCTCCAGCCCCTTCAGGAGCCCGAGGTCCTGCTTCTCGCCGCTGACGAAGTGCAGCAGGATGTCCAGGTTCACCAGCGTGCGGCCGCCCGCCTCGGGATCGGCCGCCGGCTGCGTGTTGTAGAGGTGGCGCACGCCGGACCAGTAGGCCTCGAAGGTCTCGCGCGTCGGGCGGCTCCAGAACGCTTCCGCCAGGGCACGGGCCTCGGGACCGCCGCGGCGCTCGAACGCGTCCAGCTTGCGTGCCAGGCCCATGTGGTGCGAGGTGCTCGACAGGATCACTTTCGACGCATGCCCCGGATGCCGCGCGATGTAGCGCTGCGCCACGAAACCGCCGAAGGACTGTCCCAGCACGATCGGCTTCTCGATGCCCAGCGCGTCGCACAGGCGCACGATGTCGTCGGCCCACATGTCCAGCGTCCACTCGGACGACGGACGCGGATCGCTGCGGCCATGGCCGCGATGGTCGTAATAGACGATCTGCGCGATGTCCGCCAGCTGGCTGAACGCCGGCTTGAACGCCGCATGGTCGAAACCGGGTCCGCCGTGCATGCAGATCAGCGTCGGCTTCTCGCGCATCCGCGCCCCGTCCGGCACCAGGCCGGGTCCTTCGACGTCCACGAACAGGCGGGCGCCGTTTCCGATATGGATCTTCATGGGCGGCGAGTATGCCGCCTCCGCGCCATGGATGCCGGACTCGTCCGGCCCTGGGCGGCTTCGTCGCACGCCCGCTGGCGCCCCCTGCGCACGGCGGACAGAATCGCGACCATGTCCGATGCGTTCCCTCCCCTGCCCGGTCCCACGCCCGCCGGCCATGCCTCCGCCGGCAGCGCCGCCGTCGGCAGTGCCGCCTTGGGCGATACGCCCGAGCCTCGCCGCTCGGCGCGGGACGCCGCGCTGCAGCTCTTCAACCTGCGCATGATCGCGGCCGCCTTCTACTTCTGTCTGGCGATGGCCGGCTCGCGCGCGCTGACCTGGCTCACGCAGGACGACGGCATGGGCGCGTGGGGCATGGAGTGGCTGCGCTTCACCCGGCAGACGCTGCTCACCGCGCTGAGCGTGCTGGCCGCGCTCGCGTTGGTCGAGGCGCTGCTCACCCGCTGGCGCACGCGCTGGCCGGTCGGCGTGCGCGCCGTGGCCATCGCCGCGGGGGCCACCGTCGGCACGCTGCTGCGCTACAAGGTCGCCAACCTGGGCGATCCGGACGCGCCGCTGCACTGGGACTGGGTGCTGTCCACCTCGCTGCTGTGGCTGGTGCTGGGCGGCTTCTTCGCCGCGCTGCTGCACGGCGTGCGCGAGGAACGCAGCGCCCAGGCCCGTCTGGCCGAACTGGCCCGGCAGCATGACCGCCTCCAGGCGCAGCAGATGGAGGCGCAGTTCTCCGCGCTGAACGCGCAGATCGAGCCGCACTTCCTGTTCAACACGCTGGCCAACGTGAAGCGCCTCTACGAGACAGCGCCCGAACGCGGCCGCGACATGATGGGCAGCCTGATCGCCTACCTGCGGGCGGCCCTGCCCAGCATGCGCCAGGGCACGTCGACGCTGGGACAGGAACTGGAACTGGCGCGCAGCTACCTCACCATCCTGCAGATGCGCATGGGCGAGCGGCTGCGCTTCGACATCGAGGCCGACGCCGCGCTGTTCGCGACGCCCCTGCCGCCGATGGTGCTCCCGACGCTGGTGGAGAACGCCATCAAGCACGGCCTGTCTCCGCTGCCCGAAGGCGGCCGCATCGACATTTCCGCCCGGCGCGAGCCCGGCGGCCAGGGCCTGGTGCTGGAGGTGCGCGACACCGGCCAGGGCTTCGCCGCCAGCGGCGGCAGCGGCGTGGGCCTGGCCAACACCCGGGCGCGGCTGACGGCGATGTTCGGCCGCGAGGCCTGCCTGGAACTCGAAGCGGCGGCGCCGCGCGGCGTGGTCGCGCGGGTGCGCGTGCCGCTGGGCGGCGCGTCGCCCCTCTCGAGCGCCGGCCACACGGGGCTGGCGGGATCAAGCTCTTCGGCAAGCGCCGCGGCCACGGCCGGGGCCGCCCCATGAGCCCGGCCGGCTGGCTGCCCCATGTGTGGCACTCGTGGCGCTCGCTGCGTCGCGAGGAGCTGTCGTGGTTCCTGCTGATGGGCGTGTTCTTCGGCCTGCTGGACGTGTCCTCGGTGTTCTACGTGATGGACAACCCGCGCTGGCCGGCCGCGCTGGCCAACCAGATGATCACGCCGCTGCTGGTGGCGCTGGCCCTGCTGCTGACCTGGCTGCCCGCCGCGCGCAGCGCGCTGGACGACCGCTGGCGGATCGCGCGGCTGGGCGCCGCCGTCCTGATCGGCGCGCTGCTGGCCAAGCTGTTCTACAGCCAGCTGATGCCGCTGCTGCAGCTGCCCTCGATCGCCGAGCTCGCGCGCGAGCGCAAGGGCGAAGGTCCCTACCTGCCGATCCGCTGGCTCAACTTCATCGGCGAGAGCCTGTCGATCTGCGTGCATGCCGGGCTGTCCGTGGCCTGGATCGAGATGGTCATGCGGCGGCGGCGCACCCGCGCGCGGCTGGAGGCGATGCTGCGCGAGCAGAGCGCGATGCAGCGCGAGGCGGTCGCCGCGCGGCTGGCCGCGCTGCAGGCGCAGGTGGAGCCGCAGTTCCTGTTCGACACGCTGGTCGACATCGAGCGCGCCTACGGCCGCGCCGACCACGAGGCGCCGGATCAGATGGAGCGCCTGATCCGCCACCTGCGCGTGGCCCTGCCCCGGCTGCGCGACCGCGGCGTGACGCTGGCCTCCGAGGCGGCCCTGCTGGACAGCTACCTCGCCGTGGTCGCGGGACGGCACCGGCGACTGCTGACCTTGTCGACGGAGTGGTCCGCGTGGCTCGCCGCGCGGGCGGTGCCGCCGATGCTGCTGCTGCCGCTGGCGCAGCTGATGCTGCGCGACACCGCGCGACTGCCGTCGCAGGCCCGCTTGAGCGCACAGGAATCGCCCGGCGGCGGTCTGCGCCTGAGCCTGTCCTTCGACCGCGGCGGACTGGGCGGCGAAGAAGCCGCGCTGCACGCGCTCGGCGAGCGGCTGGAGCGCCTGGAGCGCGCGCCCGGCACGCCGCCGCCTCGGCTGCAGTGCCGCAGCAACGCCGACGACACCGAATTCACGCTGGAGCTGCCCGCATGACCCCGCATCCGACCGCCGTCGTCGCCGAGGACGAGGAAACACTGCGCCACGAACTCGTCGAGCGTCTCTCGCAGCTCTGGCCGGAGCTGGACATCCTCGGCGAGGCCGGCGACGGCGTGCAGGCGCTGCGCCTGCTGCACGAGGTCAAACCCGACGTGCTGTTCCTGGACATCGAGATGCCCGGCGCCACCGGCCTGGACGTGGCGCGGCAGGTGCAGGGGCGGTCGCACGTCGTGTTCGTCACCGCCTACGACCAGTACGCCGTCGCGGCCTTCGACGAGGGCGCGGTGGACTACCTGCTCAAGCCGCTCGAACCGGCGCGGCTGTTCACCGCGATCCAGCGCATCAAGCAGCGCCTGGCGGGACCGCCGGCCGACCTCAGCGCGGTGCTGAGCCAGCTCGGCGCGCAGGCCGGCGCGACGACGAAGCGGCAGTACCTGCGCTGGATCAACGCATCGGTCGGGCAGACGCTGAAGCTGATCACCGTCGACGAGGTGCTGTACTTCCAGTCCGACAGCAAGTACACCCGCGTCGCCACGCGCCAGGGCGAGGCGCTGATCCGCAAGCCGCTGAAGGAGCTGGTCGAGGAACTGGATCCGCAGCAGTTCTGGCAGATCCACCGCTCCACGCTGGTCAACGCGGCGGCGGTCGCCGGCGTCTCGCGCGACTTCCGCGGCCGCATGCAGGTCAAGCTCAAGGAAAGCGAAGACGCGCTGATCGTCGCGGAGAGCTACACCCACCTGTTCCGGCAGATGTGATGTCGCGCACATGACCTCGCGGGCACTGGGCCGCTCCCACAATCGTCGGCAAACGACGGGAGACAGCCATGGCCATCGCCGCCACCGCCAGCAGCTCGGCTGCCACGACCACCGAGCACACGCACACCCGCATCTGCCCGCTCTGCGAAGCCTGCTGCGGGCTTGAGATCCGCACCCGGAGCTCCGCCGAAGGCACGTCCATCGTGTCCATCCGCGGCAACGACTCGGACCCCTTCAGCAACGGCTATCTCTGCCCCAAGGGCTTTGCGCTGAAGGACCTGCACGAGGATCCCGACCGCCTGCGCCAGCCGATGCGCCGCCGCGCGGACCGCTCCGGCTTCGATCCGGTCAGCTGGGAGGACGCCTTCGAGGAGATCGCGCAACGCCTGCCCCCGCTGCGCGACCAGTTCGGCGCCGACGCCGTCGCGCTGACGATCGGCAATCCGGCCTCGCACAAGATCGGCCTGTTCAGCTACTTCCCGCACCTGGCGCGCGCGCTGGGCACGCGCAACCTGTTCTCGGCCTCGACGCTGGACCAGATGCCCAAGCAGCTCGCCTGCGGGCTGATGTACGGCCACTGGCTCAGCGTGCCGGTGCCCGACCTGCCTCGCACCGACCTGTTCATCTGCCTCGGCGCGAACCCGATGGTCAGCAACGGCAGCCTGTGGACCAGCCCCGACTACCGCGGCAAGGCCAAGGCGATGCGCGCCCGCGGCGGCCGGATCGTCGTCATCGACCCGCGCCGCACCGAGACCGCGCAGGCCGCCGATGAGCACCTCGCGATCCGTCCCGGCGGCGACGTCTTCCTGCTGCTGGGGCTGCTGCACACGGTGTTCGAGGAGGGCCTCGTGAATCTCGGCCGCATGGCCGAGCACGTCGAGGGCCTGGACGTGCTGCGCGCCGCCGTCGCCGACTTCCCGCCCGAACGCGGCGCCGCGCATTGCGGCATTGCCGCGGACGCGCAACGGCGGCTCGCGCGCGAGTTCGCCACGACGCCGAAGGCCGTCCTGTACGGCCGCTTCGGCACCTGCAAGCAGCGATTCGGCTCGCTCAACAGCTGGCTGATCGACGCGCTCAACATCGTCACGGGCCACTTCGACGTTGAAGGCGGCCTGATGTTCCCCAAGGCCGCCGCCTTCGCGGCCAACACCCTGGGCAAGCCCGGCCAGGGCAAGGGCGTCGCTACCGGCCGCCGTCGCAGCCGCGTCGGCAAGGCGCCCGAGGTGATGGGCGAGTTCCCCATCAGCTGCCTGGCCGAGGAGATCGAGACCCCCGGCGACGGCCAGGTCCACGCGCTGATCACGGTCGCCTGCAACCCGGTGCTCTCGTCGCCGAACGGCGCCCGGCTGGCACGCGCGCTCGACGGCCTGGACCTCATGGTCAGCCTCGACCCGTACATCAACGAGACCAGTCGCCATGCCGACCTGATCCTGCCGCCGCCGTCGCCGCTGGAGGACTGGCACTACGACATGGTGTTCGCGCAGCTGTCCTGGCGCAATCACGCGCGCTGGTCCGGCCCGGTCGTGCCCGCCGGCCCCGACACGCGCGGCGAATGGCAGACGCTGCTGCGTCTGGCCGCCATCGTCGCCGGCCAGCCGGCCGATGCGGACCTGCAAGCCTTCGACGACGCCGCGCTGCGCGCCGAGCTCAAGCGCCAGGCGGGCGATCAGGCCGAGGCCCTCTTCGCGATGCTGGACGGCGACGCCGGCCCGGCGCGCTGGCTGGACCTGGGCCTGCGCTCGGGCCCGTACGGCGACGGCTTCGGCGCCAAGCCGGACGGCCTGACGCTGAAGCAGGTGCGCGCCGCGCCGCACGGCATCGACCTCGGCGAACTGCAGCCGCGGATCCCCGAGGTGCTGCGCACGGCCTCGGGCCGCATCGAGCTGGCGCCGGCGGCGCTGCTGGCGGACCTTGTCCACGCGGATGCTGCCCTGCGCCATCCGACCGGCGACGAGCTGCTGCTGATCGGCCGTCGCGAGACCCGCAGCAACAACAGCTGGATGCACAACCTGCCGGTGCTGGCGAAGGGCCGGGACCGCTGCACGCTGCTGGTCCATCCCGACGACGCCGCGCGCGCGGGTCTGGCGGACGGCCAGTCCGCGCGCCTGAGCAACGCGCGCGGCAGCCTGATCGCGCCGATCGCCCTGAGCGCGGACATGCGGCCCGGCGTGGTGAGCCTGCCGCACGGCTGGGGGCACGACCTCGCCGGCAGCCGGCTCGCCGTCGCCGCGCGGCACCCGGGCGTCAACATGAACCTGCTGCTGGACGACGAGGCCCGGGACCCGGTTTCGGGCACCTCGGTGCTCAGCGGAATACCAGTGCGCCTGAGCGCGGACCCGTCGTGAGCAGGCTGTGCGGCGACGCCCCCGCCGGCGCCGGCGGGAAGCGTCCCGCCAGCACGCCGCTGACCAGTTCGAGGTGGTGCATGACCTCCCACTGCTTGCTCAGCGCGCGCGTCGGCACCACGTCGTCGATCAGGCCGGAGAGGTAGCGCCGCACCGCCTCGGTCGGACCGAAGCAGACGTCGGGCCGTTCGAGCGCCGCGTGGAAGGCCAGCAGCGCTTGGCGGAAGCGGGCCTCCGCGCCGCCCTCCTCCGGACCGAGGCGTCCGCCCATGAAGTGCTCGATCCAGAACTCGCCGGAGGCGGGCATCGTCCGCAGACAGCTGAGCCGGAAGGCCGCCAGCCGGGACGCGGTCTCGGGCGCCTCCGGGCGCGAGGGCAGCGTCGTGTAGTCCGAGAACCCGGCCAGCCCGTCGCGGGCGAAGGTCAGCGCACGGTCGGTGAACAGGTGGCGGTCGCTGGCGCGCAGGTCCAGGGTCTCCGGCAGCCGGCGGTCCTCGACCCAGACGCATCCCGCGCCGCCCAGCATCGCGCGCGCGGCCGTCGTCGGCTCGATGTCCTTGAAGAAGACCATGCGGATCTGCGCGCCGCCGAGCAGCGACATCACCTCGTGCAGCGGCGGCGAATCGGGCAGGACGACCAGCCCCATCGGCCGGGCGCCGAACAGCTGCACGAAGCGCCGCATCACGCTCGGCGTCAGCGACGGCCCGAGCATCAGGGTCGGGTGGATCCATTGCCGCTTCGGCAGCGAGGTGAAGAGCTGCCGGCCCCATTCGAGGGACTGCGCCGACGGCAGCAGCTCGAAGTCCTGGCGCATCGGATTGACCACCAGCCAGACCTGGAGCCGGTGCGTCTCGCAGGCCTCGAGCGTGTGCCGCACCGAGGTCGCCGCCTGACGCACCGGCTCCAGCACCGGCTGCAACCGGCCCTCCGATCCGAGCACCGGCGCGAGGTGCCGCAGGGCCAGCACCTCCTTCTGTTTGCCATGGAGATAGGGGAAGTACATCGTCTCAGCCTCCGCTTTGCTTATTGAGAGAGGCGCGATGATGAGGAGCGCTGACCGATCCGTCAGCAGCGACTGCCTTCATGTGTGAGGCAAGTCAAAGGAGTCGCTAAAAAACTCGAAAACGACGAGTCGGGATCGCACCGTTCGCGAGGGTCGCGACACTGATGCGCCCCCTTTTTCGGCGCGTGCCGTCGCCGGCCGCGCGCCAATGAAAAAGGGACCGCGATGGCGGTCCCTTCGAGGAGAAGAACGAGGTCGTTCAGGGGTTGGTCTTGGGCTTGTTCTGCTGCGCCTGGCCCATCGCGGCGAGGTCGGCCTCGCTGATGATCTCCATCGCGCGAACGACCTTCTGCACGCCGCGCACGCCGCGCGCGATGTCGGTCACGCGGGTGGCTTCGCGTTCGGTCACGCGGCCCATGATGTAGACGTTGCCGCGTTCGACCACCACGTAGAACGCGTTCGAGATCAGATCCTTCGCATCGACCAGGCTGGCCTTGACCTTGGCGGCGATGGCGACGTCGTTGGCGCGGCTGGACAGCGAGCTCAGCATGCCCACGCCGACCTCGTTGAGCACGCTGCCGACGTTCTCGACGCCTTGCGCGATGCGCTCGACGGCGGCCTTGTCCTCGTCGTTGCGGGTCTCGCCGGTCAGCAGCACCATGCGGTTGTAGCTGTTGACGCTGATGTGGACGCGGTCGCCGAGCTGCTCGCGGATGCGGTTGGAGGTCTTGAGCTCGATGCCCTGGTCCTCCAGCTGCGTGCCGGAGGTGCGCCGGTCGGTCGCCACGAAGGCCCCGCCCACGGCGGCGCCGCCGACGATCAGCGGCACGCAGGCGGTCTGCAGCAGGGCGCCGCCGAGTGCGGCGGCAAGGATCAGGCGGCGGTTCCAGCGGGTCGGGGTCGTCATGCGGAGGTCCTTGGAGAAGTCGGGGAGGAAGTCGTCGGCATCGCCGTCGGGGTCGGGATCAACGGACGAACACTGCGCGGCGCGCGGTCATTCGCCGGCGCCCAGCAGTTGCAGGTCGATCGCGTCGCTGAGGCAGTGCGTGAGCAGGCGGTGCGCTTCCGCGACGCGGGCGAAGCGGCTGTGCGGCACGCGCAGCTGCACGTCGGTGTCGAGCAGCGTGCCGCGCCAGTCGTCGTCCTGGGTGCCGCTGATCACGATCACGCTCATCTCCTGGCCGTGCGCCACCTGCAGCAGTGCGGCGGCGGCGCCGCTGGCCTGCGCCTCGAACAGCAGCAGCAGGTCGCCCGGATGGCCGAAGGTCTGGATCTGGCGCATCAGCGCCGACGCCGGATCGGCGTAGCCCTGCGACTGCGCGTCCAGCGCGATCGCGGCCAGGCCGGGCCGGTCCTGCTCGAAGTTGCCCGACAGCAGCGAGGCCATGTAGGTGGCGTCCGCCGCCGACGTGCCCAGGCCCGCGGTCAGCACGCGACCGCCGCCGGTCAGCACCGTCACCATCATCTGCGCCGCGGTCGCCAACGGCCGCGACAGGCTCTCGGCGATCTGGTACAGCAGGTCCGCGCTTTCGAAGAACTGTTGTTGTATGCGTTGTTCCAACATATGGCGGGGATGATAAGCGGTGAAGACCCTCACCCCATCCCTCTCCCGCAGTGCGGGAGAGGGGGCCATCCAGGGTGGCAATGCGGGGAATGACTCCCTCTCCCGCACTGCGGGAGAGGGCGGGGGTGAGGGTCGTGTCAATGCTCCGCCGGCACATCGAACGCTCCCCGCAGCCACTCGATCCTTTCGCCGTCGACGGCCACCACATCGAACCGGCACGGCGGCACGATGCGCTGCGTGCGCAGGAAACATTCCGCCGCGAAGATCACACGCCGTTGCTTGTGCCGGGTCACGCTGGCCGCCGCGCCGCCGTGGCTGTCGCTCTCGCGGGCGCGCACCTCGACGAAGACCAGCGTGCCGTCGCGTTCGCGCAGGATCAGGTCGACCTCGCCGCCGCGCGCGGACGGTCCGCGCGCCACCCGATAATTGCGGGCCACCAGCCGCAGGCCCTGCCGCCTCAGATGGTCGAGGGCGCGCTGTTCGGCCTCGGCCCCGCGCGCCTGCCTGTCCACGGCCGTTCCGGCGTCCGCGCTTCCCCTGGAGAAGTTCTTGAACATGTCGACGTCCCCGTCCGCTTCGCTGATCGCCGCCGCTGCCGCCGCGGCCGGTCATCAGCAACACCCGGCCGGCACGCTCTACGTCGTCGCGACCCCGATCGGCAACCTCGCCGACCTGAGCCTGCGCGCGATCCACGTGCTGGGCCTGGTCGACGCCGTCGCCTGCGAGGACACGCGCGTCAGCGCTCAGTTGCTGAGATGGCTCGGAGTGCACAAGCCGCTGGTGGCCCTGCACCAGCACAACGAGCAGCAGGCGGCGGAAGGACTGGTGGCGCGGCTGCTGGCCGGCGAGCGCATCGCCTACGTCAGCGACGCGGGCACGCCGGCGATCTCGGATCCCGGCGCGGTGCTGGTCGCCGCGGCGGCGAAGGCCGGCGTGCGCGTCGTGCCGCTGCCCGGCGCGAGCAGCGCGGCGGCGGCGCTCAGCGTCGCGGGCGACGCGCGGGCGCAGGGTTTCCGCTTCGTCGGCTTCCTGCCGACCAAGGCGGCGGAGCGCCGCAGCGCGCTCCAGGCGCTGACCGGCGCGCCGCACAGCCAGGTGCTGTTCGAGGCGCCGCATCGCATCCAGGAATTGATCGCGCTGCTGGCGGAGCTCGCGCCCGAGCAGACGCTGACGGTATGCCGCGAGGTCACCAAGCAGTTCGAGACCATCCACACCGCGCCCTGCGCGACCTTGCCCGCCTGGATGGCCGAGGACAAGCAACGCGAGCGCGGGGAATTCGTGCTGGTGCTGCATGCGGCGCCGACGGTGTCCGACACCGACGGCCTGCCCGAGGAGGCCCTGCGCACGCTGCGCGTGCTCGTGCGGGACCTGCCGCTGAAGCAGGCCGCGGCGCTGGCCGCGGAGCTCACCGGCGAGTCGCGCAAGGCGCTCTACCAGCAGGCGCTGGAGTGGAAGCAGGACGCCCAGGGCGAGGATGACGAGGACGCCGACGCGGCGTCCTGAATTCATCTTCCTGCGGAGACCCCAGCCCTCACCCCCGCCCTCTCCCGCAAGCGGGAGAGGGAGTCCAACCGGCTCCACTCGCAGCGCTGGCTCCTCTTGCTCCCTCTCCCGCTTGCGGGAGAGGGTTGGGGTGAGGGCCAGCGGCCTCGGCAGTCAGGTCTGGATCACTTGCCCGCAGTCTTGTTGTTGTGCTTCGCGCGGCGGATGTCGGCACTGGCGACGTCCTGCTTGCGCTGCAGCTGGCGGCGCTCCTTCGCGGTGACGACACCGTCGGACTTGGCCTTCGCCTCGGCGTTGTCGACGCGGGCCTGCTGCTTCTCCAGATGCTGCGTTTCCTTCGCGGTCAGCTGACCGGACGCGGCGCCGTTGGCGATGCGCTGCTGCTGGTTCGCTTCACGCTGGTCGACGCGCGGCGTGGCGGTCGAGGCCGGCGCGGCGGTCTGGGCGAACGCCGAAGCGGCGAGCAGGCTGGACACGAGGGCGATCGACAGGGACATGCGCTTCATCGAGGTTCTCCTTGGGAGGTTGGCTGCGGTTTTCGTTGCCGCTGGGGAGACAACGAGGGTCCCGTCGGAAACGGCGACCGGGTCGCCGTAAAGATCGGTGAAGCGATTGCTACGGATCGCTACGCCGCGCCGCCGTCCCTCCGCTTCGGGCAACCGACCTCGACTGGTCACCATCCCCCGGGGAGGGTCGCCCCCGTCGGCGAGCGCCCGCCCCGGGCGATGCCTACAATCAGCCGATGATTTCGCGCGAACCCACCCTCGCCCGCCTGGTCACCGCCCGTGCCCAGCTGCTCGAACCCTTCGGCCTGACCGATGCGTCGCTCTCGCAGGCCCTGCGCCTGATCACGGAGCACCGCGTCGACGACGCCGATCTCTACTTCCAGACCACCCGCGCGGAGGGCTGGAGCCTGGAGGAAGGCATCGTCAAGAGCGGCAGCTTCTCGATCGACCAGGGCGTGGGCGTGCGCGCCGTCGCCGGCGAGAAGACGGCGTTCGCGTACTCCGACGACATCTCCGAAGCCGCGCTGCTCGACGCCGCCCGCACCGTGCGCGCGATCGCCTCGGCCGGCCAGAGCCGCCGCGTGAAGGTGCCGACCGAGCCGGTCGTCTCCGGCAGCCGCTCGCTCTACGGCGACGCCGACCCGATCGCCAGCCTGGACAGCGCGCAGAAGGTCGCCCTGCTGGAGCGCACCGAGCGCCTGGCCCGCGCCAAGGACCCGCGCATCGCGCAGGTGATGGCCGGCCTGGCCGCCGAGCACGAGGTCGTCCTGATCGCCCGCGCCGACGGCACGCTGGCCGCCGACGTGCGGCCGCTGGTGCGCCTGTCCGTCACGGTCATCGCCGAGAGCAACGGCCGCCGCGAGGTGGGTTCCGGCGGCGGCGGCGGGCGTTTCGGCCTGGCCTACTTCACCGACGAGATGATCGCCTCCTACGTCGAGCAGGCGGTGAGCGCGGCGCTGACCAACCTCGAATCGCGCCCGGCCCCGGCCGGCGAGATGACCGTCGTCCTCGGCCCGGGCTGGCCCGGCGTGCTGCTGCACGAGGCCGTCGGCCACGGCCTGGAAGGCGACTTCAACCGCAAGGGCTCGTCGACCTTCTCCGGCCGCATCGGCGAACGCGTCGCCGCCAAGGGCGTGACCGTGCTGGACGACGGCACCATCCCCGACCGCCGGGGCTCGCTCAACGTCGACGACGAGGGCTGCGCCTCGCAGCGCAACGTGCTGATCGAGGACGGCATCCTCAAGGGCTACATCCAGGACGCGATGAACGCGCGCCTGATGAAGGTCGCCCCCACCGGCAACGGCCGCCGCGAGAGCTACGCCCACATGCCGATGCCGCGCATGACCAACACCTACATGCTGGGCGGCGACAAGGATCCGAAGGAAATCATCGCCAGCATCGACAAGGGCCTGTACGCGACCAACTTCGGCGGCGGACAGGTCGACATCACGTCGGGCAAGTTCGTGTTCTCCGCCAGCGAGGCCTACTGGGTCGAGAACGGCAGGATCCAGTACCCGGTCAAGGGCGCGACCATCATCGGCAACGGCCCGGACGCGCTGACCCGCGTCACCATGATCGGCAACGACATGCAGCTGGACACCGGCGTGGGCGTCTGCGGCAAGGAAGGCCAGAGCGTCCCGGTGGGCGTCGGCCAGCCGACGCTGCGCATCGACGGGCTGACCGTCGGCGGCACGGCCTGACCCCGCGCTGATCCGGCGCTGCCCCTGGAATCCACGAAGGATGGCTTGCCCGATGTCGTCGCACGACACGGGCGGCTGTCACCCCGCGGTGCTTGACGCGCTGCGGTGAGCACAGGCACTATTGGTCCCATGCGTTCCGCACCCAAGTTCTACTTTGCTTATTTTTGGTTCTCGCACCGCCCCGGCGGAGGAGAGGCGAACGCATAAGCAGAGCGCCAAAGAATCCTCGAAAACCGCCGGGCCCCAAGCCCGGCGGTTTTTTTTCGGCCGGGCCCCGAGCACACAGAGCCAAGCAGCCCACCACTGAAAGCGTCACCCATGAATGCCAAGTCGACCAGTCCTTATCCCAGCGCCACGCAGGCGGAGCGCTGGTATTCGCCGCAGGACAAGACCTCCCAGACCGACGACGAACGCATCCTGGACATCACGCCCTTGCCGCCTCCCGAACACCTCATCCGCTTCTTCCCGATCCGTGGCACGGCCATGGAGCAGCTCGTCGTCGGCACGCGCCAGCGCATCCGCGACATCATGCAGCGCAAGGACGACCGCCTGCTCGTGATCATCGGGCCCTGCTCGATCCACGACCCGGCCGCGGCGCTGGAGTACGCCAAGCGCCTGGTGACGCTGCGCGAGCAGCACGCCGACACGCTGGAGATCGTGATGCGCGTCTACTTCGAGAAGCCGCGCACGACGGTGGGCTGGAAGGGGCTGATCAACGACCCCTACCTCGACGAGAGCTACCGCATCGACGAGGGCCTGCGCATCGCGCGCCAACTGCTGCTGGAGATCAACCGGCTGGGCATGCCGGCGGGCTCGGAGTTCCTGGACGTGATCTCGCCGCAGTACATCGGCGACCTGATCAGCTGGGGCGCGATCGGCGCGCGCACCACCGAGAGCCAGGTGCACCGCGAGCTGGCCTCGGGCCTGTCGGCGCCCATCGGCTTCAAGAACGGCACCGACGGCAACATCAAGATCGCCACCGACGCGATCCAGGCGGCGGCGCGGCCCCACCACTTCCTGTCGGTGCACAAGAACGGCCAGGTCGCGATCGTCGAGACCAAGGGCAACCGCGACTGCCACGTGATCCTGCGCGGCGGCAAGGCGCCGAACTACGACGCCCAGAGCGTCGCGGCAGCCTGCGCGGACCTGGCGACCTCCAAGCTCGACACGCGGCTGATGGTCGACTGCTCGCATGCCAACAGCAGCAAGAACCACGAACGCCAGCTGGACGTCGCGCGCGACATCGCCGCGCAGATCCGCGCCGGCGGCACCAGCATCTTCGGCGTGATGGTCGAGAGCCACCTGAAGGGCGGCGCGCAGAAGTTCAGCCCCGGCAAGGACGATCCGTCCAAGCTGGAGTACGGCAAGAGCATCACCGACGCCTGCCTGGCCTGGGACGACTCGATCGAGGTGCTGGACGTGCTCAGCGAGGCGGTCCGCGCCGCGCGCACGGAAACGGTCTGAATTCAGGCAGTCACGTCGAGGATGCGCGGCGTTCCGCCCGCGCGATCGACGTGGCTGACCAGCATCGGTCCGAGTTCGACCTGCACGCTCAGGTCGGGAAAGCTGACGGCGGTGAAACTGCCGTGAGAGTACGCCGGCGTCTCCACGCGGCTGACCGGCGGCGCTTCCTGCCCGAGCGGGTGACGGCCATAGGTGACGTCGGCGCTGTTGCGCGCGTACATCTCCTTGAGCGGCCCTTCCGTCCCGATGAACGGAGACAGGCGCAGCACCACGGACGGCGGCGCGCCGTCCAGCATCTCCTGCTGGACTTTCGCGCGGTACTGCTGCAGCGGACTGACGTCGAACGGCGACGTCCTCAGCGACGTCGCCTGCACTTCCGAAAACTTCAAATTGCCTCGACGGCCACCGCGCCTTCCGGCCGGTCGCCGCCCTCCCTCTTGACTCGTCTGTTCGTAACAAGGCGACCGTCTGGTGGCGGCGCTTCAATCAGCGCTCAAGTCCGCGGTCGTCCAGGCCGAAATTGTCCGGGTCGCGGGTGACGGGATCGGGCGTCCCGGTCGTCGGATCGACTGGCAATCGCCCCGGGGGCCCGACTTCGTCGCGCCGACGCCGCACTCCTGTTCGAACAACGATTGCAAGCGGCAACACCTGACCCGCTCTTGAAAAGCGCTCCGCCCGCGCGCATCTTCGAAGTCTTGCAGCGAAGCGCCGAAGCGCTCCCCGCCATGACCCTGCTGTTGCTCGCGCTGTTCGCGGCGCTGATCTGCTTCTGGCTGATGAGCCACTCCTGGCGACAGGCGCGCCGCCGCGCCCGGCTGCGTGCGAAGGCCTTCCCCGCCGCATGGCGCGCCATCCTGCGCCGCAACGTGCCGCAGGTCGCGCGGCTGCCGGCGGACCTGCAGCTCAAGCTCAAGCGGCAGATGCAGGTCTTCCTCGCAGAGAAATCCTTCATCGGCTGCGCCGGCCAGGTCATCACCGACGAGGTCCGCGTGACCATCGCCGCGCTGGCGACGCTGCCGCTGCTCGGCCGCGCCCGCGGCTACTACCCGAAGCTGCACACGGTGCTGGTGTATCCCGGCGCGTTCATCGTCGACCGCGTGCGGCATCAAGGCCCGCTGCAGATGCAGGACCGGCAGGTGCTGAGCGGCGAATCGTGGGGCGAGGGCCAGGTCGTGCTGTCCTGGGACGACGTGCTGAGAGACGCCGCGCAGCCCGAGCGCGGCCACAACGTCGCGGTGCATGAATTCGCGCACCAGCTCGATCAGGTCAAGGGCCTGGCCAACGGCGCGCCGTGGCTGGGCAACCGGGCGCGGCAGGCGCGCTGGGCGGCGGTGATGCAGCAGAGTTTCGACCTGCTGCGCGCGCGGCTGGCCGCGGGCGAGCCCGATCCGCTGGGCGATTACGCGGCCACCGAGCCGGCAGAGTTCTTCGCGGTCTCCAGCGAGCGCTTCTTCGGGCAGCCGTGGGCGCTGGCACAGGCGCATCCCGCGCTGTACGGCGAACTGCGGCGCTACTACGAGGTGGATCCGATGCTCTGGTCCTGAGCAGGGACCGCCGCGTTCATCGAACGCCGGGCGTCAGGCTCAGAACCCCATTTCGGCCAGCATCGCGTCGACGTCGTCCTGCTGCAGCGCCTTGTCCGGCGTCTGCACGCCGGCGAGCTGTTCTTCCGCAGCGGCGGCCGGGGCGGCATGTCCCTGCGCGGCAAGCAGCTGTTGCAGCGGCTCCTCCGCAGGGCGCAGCATGCCCAGCACCTTGTTGATCACCTGACCGGACAGGTCCTGGAAGTCCTGGGCCATCATGATCTCGGTCTGCAGGCCCTTCACGCGGTCCGCGAAACCGGCGGCGCCGGCCGCATAGGCGGCGCACAACCGCATCATGGCGCGCGCGCGTTCGACGCTCAGGTCCGGCGACGCGGCCAGACGCTGCAGCGATTCCGACAACTCATGCCCCTGGCGCGCGACGGCCTGCGCGTCCTCCTGCGCCGACTCGACGATCCCCAGCACCTTGTTGGCGGCCTGATCGGTCATGCGCTTGACGTAGTCCAGGCGTTCGCAGGCGTCGGGCAACTCGTGCGACAACTTCTGCAGCGCCTGATGTGCGGCGTCCGTGAGGGGGGTATCGAATTGGGACATGGTGAATCGAGCTCGCGAAGGTGGACGCAGGGTCGGCGTGTGGTTTCGCGCGGTGTGCGCACTGCGCCACTTCGGGCGCTTCAGAACGCCCGGAAGGCGCTCTTTGGAGGTGCAGAAATCTTAGTTCTGCAACTGCTGTAACCAACGGAAAGGGGTGGGATCACCCGTGCATTTTTGGTGGGGAGACCCGCATTTAAGTAGTTGACGAGGCCGGTCGCCTGTAGCCTTCATCCCGTCCGTCTCCGGTCCGCCCAGCTGGTTGTCTTTTTGGCAAAGCGATCCGTCTCATGAACATGGCCACCACCCGTCCTTCGCCCGGCTTGTCTCGCGCCAACGCGCGATCCGGCCCGTCCACGTCGCGTTCGCCTGCGAGCGCCTCGCGGGACGACGGCCGCAGCTTCGCCGCCGCGCCCCGTGCGCAGGTGGCGCAGCCGGCGCCGCCGTCGGCCCTGCGCGACGTCAGCGACATCGTCGTGGGCGTGGCGTTGATGCTGGGCGTGCTGTTCGCGCTGCTGATGCTGACGCTGTACACGCGGGATTCGATGGTCATCGGCAAGGCGCTGCAGGACCAGGGCTCGGCGCGCGGCACCCTGATCTGCAAGGACGGGAAGGTCGCCCGCGGCGACGGCTCGCTGCCGGACCGCATCGTGGAAGACGGCGTGTTCGTGTGCACCGACTGGCGCACGCTGCAGGCGATCGAGCAGGAAGAAGCCGACCGCGGGATGCGCAAGTACTGACCCTGGGCGCCCTCGAGCGCCCCAGGCGTCGCACGCGTCAGGACCAGAGGTCCAGCGGCGGTTCGTGCGTCATGCCGCGCAGCAGGTCGCTGCGCGAGAGAAAGCCGATCAGGCGGCCGTTGTCGTCGCCCACCGGCAGACCCGGCAGGCCAAGGTCCAGCATCAATTGCGCAGCCTCGCGCAGCGGCGTGTCGGACTGCGCCACCGGCACCGGCGTCCACATCACATCGTCCACGGGCGCAGCCAGCCGCCGGGCGATGACCATGATCTCGGCCATCTCCTCCAGATCCTCCGCCAGACCGCGTGTGAGATCACCGCGCGACACCAGGCCACGCACCTCGCCCTGCTCCCCGAGCACCGGCGCCTGAGCCACCCCGACGCGCGACATCGTCCGCATCGCCTGACGCAGCGACGAGCCCGACATCACGCTGATCAGCTTGCGGCTCATCAGCTGATGCACCTGGGTGAGCGGCACGCGCGTGGTGTCGCCGGCGTAGGCCGCCAGCGCCTCGTGCGCCATGTAGGCCGACGGACCGAATCCCGGCCCGCCCCCGACGCCGCCGCCAGCGCCCTGCCCCACCCCCGCCAGCACGACCGTCGACGGCGTCAGGTCGCCCTGCCGCGCAATCGGCGCCACCGCGCGCGTGCGCGCCACCGCCTGCACCGGAGCCAGGTCGCGAACCTGCTCCAGGCCGCCGGTGAGAATCTTTCCGGAAGTGCCGTAGACGGAGAACATGGCGTCAGGATCTCACGTCGAAAACGCGATGCCCATTGAGGAGAACGCGCAGGAACACCATCACGGCACCGGATACGCGGTCTCGTACTTCACCTCGCGCAACACCACGTTGCTGCGCACGCTGGCCACGCCCGGGACACGGAACACCTTGCTCTGCAGGAACTGGTCGTAGGCCTTCATGTCGGGCGCGACGATCTTGATGACGTAGTCCGCCTCGCCGGTGATGGCCTGGCATTCGACGATCTCCGGACTGCCCGCGACCATCGCCTCGAAGGCGTCGACCGCCCCTTCCGTGTGACGCACCAGGCTGACGTTCGCCAGGACGCAGATCGACAGGCCGAGTTGTTCCCGGTCCACCAGCGCCACGTGACGCCTGATCACGCCGCGCTCCTCGAGCTCCTTGACCCGGCGCCAGACCGGCGTCGCCGAGAGCCCCACCTTGTCCGCCAGCTGCTGGGTGCTCTGGCGCGCATCGGCCTGCAACGCCTCCAGGATCAAGCGGGTCGCCCGATCGAAACGTTCATTCTCCATATCCGCGCTTTCTGAGTATGACTTGATCGATCCTTGCTGCCGCACTAGTAAACGGAGCAAGAAAGTTCCCATTGTCTCGGAAAGAATCCCCTCATCGATCCATCTACAAATCCGAGCCGACCGGCCCGCCCCGGCCGGCTCGCCCCATTGGGGAGACAAGCCATGACCGAAGCCAGTCTTGCCGTCGCGCCGGCCCTGCGCCCCTACCAGCTCTCCGACAACCTGGCCGCCAGCGCCGGACCGGTGTTCCTGACCGGCACCCAGGCGCTCGTGCGCCTGCTGTTGATGCAGAAGGCGCAGGACGAACGCCAGGGCCTGAAGACCGCCGGCTTCGTCAGCGGCTACCGCGGCAGCCCGCTGGGCATGGTCGACCAGCAGCTGTGGAAGGCGAAGAAGTTCCTCGACAAGGCGGAAGTCAACTTCCTGCCCGCCATCAACGAGGACCTCGCCGCCACCGCCTGCCTGGGCGTGCAGCGCGTGGCGCTGGACCCGAAGCGCACCGTCGATGGCGTGTTCGCCATGTGGTACGGCAAGGGCCCGGGCGTGGACCGCTCCGGCGACGCGCTCAAGCACGGCAACGTGTACGGCACGGCGAAGCAGGGCGGCGTGCTCGTCGTCTGCGGTGACGACCACGGCTGCGTGTCCTCGTCCACGCCGCACCAGAGCGACCTCGCGCTGCAGGCCTGGTCGATGCCGCTGGTGCATCCGGGCAACGTCGCGGAGTACCTCGAATTCGGCCTCTATGGCTGGGCGCTGTCGCGCTTCTCGGGCGCCTGGGTCGGCTTCAAGGCGATCTCGGAAGTTGTCGAGTCGGGCATGACGGTCGACCTCGATGCGGTGGCCATGGACTTCGAGCTGCCCGTCGACCACACGCCGCCGACCAACCTCCACATCCGTTCCGTCGACCTGCCGTCGCTGGAACTGGAGTCGCGCCTCGCGCACAAGATCGACGCGGTGCTGGCCTTCGCCAAAGTCAATTCGATCGACAAGCACATCGTCGTCAGCCCGCGCGCGTCGCTGGGCATCGTGACTGTCGGCAAGGCGCACTACGACTTCATGGAAGTGCTGCGCCGCCTGGACCTCGACCCCAACGCGCTGGCCGCCGCCGGCGTGCGGGTCTACAAGGTCGGCCTGGTGTACCCGTTGGAGCCGACGCGCATCCGCGAGTTCGCGCAGGGCCTGACCGACATGCTGGTCATCGAGGAGAAGGCACCCGTCGTCGAGCGCCAGATCAAGGAACTGCTCTACCACCTGCCCGACGCGCAACGTCCGCGCGTGGTCGGCAAGTCCGATGAACACGGGGCCGCCGTGCTGAGCGCGCTCGGCGAGCTGCGGCCGTCTCGCATCATGCCGACCGTCGCCGACTGGCTGGCGCGTCTGAACCCGGCGCTGGACCGGCGCCATCTGGTCGTCGATTTCCTGACGCCCTGCCTGCTGTCCAACAGTGCGGATGCGGTGCGCCGCCAGCCCTACTTCTGCTCGGGCTGCCCGCACAACACCTCGACCAAGCTCCCCGAAGGCTCGCGCGCGCTGGCCGGCATCGGCTGCCACTTCATGGCGAGCTGGATGGAACGCGGCACCTCGGGCCTGATCCAGATGGGCGCCGAAGGCGTGGACTGGGCGGCGCATTCGCGCTTCACGACCGAGAAGCATGTCTTCCAGAACCTGGGCGACGGCACCTACTACCACTCGGGCTACCTGGCGATCCGGCAGGCCATCGCGGCCAAGGCCAACATCACCTACAAGATCCTCTACAACGACGCGGTCGCGATGACCGGCGGCCAGCCGGTCGACGGCCAGACCTCGGTGCCGCAGATCGCGCGCCAGGTCGAGGCCGAAGGCGTCAAGCGCCTGGTCGTGGTCTCCGACGACATCGAGAAGTACGAGGGCCACCACGGCCTCTTCCCGACGGGAACGACCTTCCACGACCGGTCCGAGCTGGACGCCGTGCAGCGCGAGCTGCGTGAGATCGCCGGCGTCACCGTGCTGATCTACGACCAGACCTGCGCCGCGGAGAAGCGCCGCCGCCGCAAGAAGGGCGAGTTCCCCGACCCCGACAAGCGGATCTTCATCAACGAGTCCGTCTGCGAAGGCTGCGGCGACTGCGGCCAGGCGAGCAACTGCCTGTCGGTCGTGCCGGTGGAGACCGACTTCGGCCGCAAGCGCGTGATCGAGCAGAGCAGCTGCAACAAGGACTTCAGCTGCGTGAACGGCTTCTGCCCGAGCTTCGTGTCGGTGCACGGCGCCAAGCTGAAAAAGCGCGCCGGCGCGGCCTTCGGGCCGGCGGACCTGTCGCGCGAGATCGCCGCGATCCAGCCGCCCGCGCCCTGGGCGTGGACGGGGCCCTTCGACATGCTGGTCACCGGCGTCGGCGGCACCGGCGTCGTGACCGTGGGCGCGCTGGTCACCATGGCCGCGCATCTGGAAGGCAAGCAGAGCTCGGTGCTGGACTTCATGGGCTTCGCGCAGAAGGGCGGCGCGGTGCTGTCCTTCGTGCGCGTGGCGCCGACGCAGGACCTGCTCAACCAGGTCCGCATCGACACGCAGCAGGCCGACGTGCTGCTGGCCTGCGACATGGTCGTGGGCGCGAGCGCCGACGCCCTGGCGACCATCAAGGCCGGCCGCACGGTGATCCTGGCCAACACGCATGAGCTGCCGACCGCCGCCTTCGTCCGCAACCCGGACGCGAGCCTGCAGGCCGACGCGCTGATCGCGAAGATGCGCCACGCCGTCGGCGAGGGCAAGGACCTGCTCGCCAGCATCGACGCGCAGGACATCGCCAAGCGCCTGATGGGCGACACCATGCCCAGCAACATCATCATGCTGGGTGCGTGCTGGCAGCGCGGCCTGGTGCCGGTGTCCTTCGAGGCGCTGATGCGCGCGATCGAGCTGAACGGCGTCGCCATCGAGAACAACAAGACCGCGTTCGCGCTGGGTCGTCTCGCGATCGCCGCGCCGGAGGCGCTGCGCCGCCTGGCGGGCGAACAGCCGGGCTCCGCGGTGCAGTGGTTCAACTTCGACCAGCTCGACGACAAGGAGGGCCAGCCCGGCCTGATCGCGCGCCGCAAGGCCTTCCTCACCGACTACCAGGACGCCGCCTACGCCACTCGCTACGAGGCGCTGGTGCAGCGCGTACGCGCCGCCGAGTCCGCTCTGGGCAACGCAGGCAAGGGCCTGCGCCTGACCAAGGCCGTCGCGCGCTATTACGCCAAGCTGCTCGCGATCAAGGACGAGTACGAGGTCGCGCGCCTCTACACCGACGGCAAGTTCGAAGCCGCGCTGAAGGCGCAGTTCGAGGACTGGGATCACCTGAGCTTCCACATGGCCCCGCCGCTGCTGTCCAAGCCGGGTGCAGACGGCCGCGCGAAGAAGGTCGAGCTCGGCTCGTGGACCTTCAAGGCGCTGAAGACGCTGGCGAAGTTCAAGGGCCTGCGCGGTGGCGTGCTCGACATCTTCGGCAAGACCGAGGAGCGCCGCATCGAACGCCAGCTGGTTCGCGACTACGAGGCGCTCGTCGACGAGCTGCTGGCGCACCTGAGCGCGGACAAGCTCGACGTCGCCATCAAGCTCGCGCGACTGCCCGAAGGCATCCGCGGCTACGGCCACGTCAAGCTGGCGAACGTCGTCACCGTGCGCGCGCAGTGGAAGGATCTGCTGGACCGCTTCCACGGTCGCGCGGTCGAAGCGCCCATCGCCGTCGTGCCGATGACGAAGGCGCCCGAACGGGTCAAGGGCGTCGCCGAACTCTGAAAACGCAGGCGCCGGGACACGGCGGAACGGGCGCTACAACTGTGAAGTAGCGCAAAGGCCACTGGACACGGTCGACACGAGGGCGGCATGCTTGTCGCATGTCACCTTCGACCACCGCCTCGACCACCGCCTCGATCAGCGCTGCGACCACCGGACTTCAACGCCGGTCGCTGCTGCTCGGCGCGACGGCGACCGCAGCGCTCGCGGCGTGCGGCGGACTGCCTTCGGCGCCCGACATCCCGATGGACGCCTCGCAGCGCCTGCGCGCGGCCAACCGCATCGGCTGGGGCGCGACGCAGTCGCAGCTGGGCGAGATCGAACGCCTCGGCTGGGGTCCTTATGTCGAACGCCAGCTCCGTGCGGATGCGAGCGCGAAGATGCCCGCGCCGGTCCAGGCCCGCATCGATGCCATGGGCATCAGCCAAGGCACGCTGCCGTCGCGCGTGTGGGCGGCGGAATCCTTCCGGCGCAACGGCGACAACAAGGGCGGGACCGAAGAAGAACGCGTTGCCGCGCGCAAGGCCTATCAGGAGGCGCAGGGGCTCGCCGCGCGCGAGACCGGCGAACGTCAGCTGCTGCGCGAGCTCTACGCCCAGCAGCAACTGCTCGAACAGCTGTCGTGGTTCTGGTTCAACCACTTCAACGTGCACCAGGGCAAGCGCGACATCCGTCTGATGCTGGCCGACTACCAGGACCGCGCACTGCGTCCGCATGCGCTCGGTTCGTTCCGCACAATGCTGGGCGCGGTCGCGCGGCATCCGGCGATGCTGCGTTACCTCGACAACGATCAGAACGCCGTCCGGGCGATCAACGAGAACTACGCGCGCGAGCTGCTGGAGCTCCACACCCTGGGCGTCGACGGCGGCTACACGCAGCGCGACGTGCAGGAGCTGGCGCGCGTGCTGACGGGCTTCGGCGTGCGCGTCGATCCCGAGCCGGCGAAGGTCGCGCCGCGCTTCGAGGCGCTCTACAAGCGCGACGGCCTGTTCGAGTTCCACCCCGGCCGCCACGACTTCGGCGACAAGCAATTGCTCGGTCGCACGATCAAGGGCCGCGGCGCGGAGGAACTCGACGAGGTGCTGGACCTGCTGGTCGCGCAGCCGGCGACGGCGCGTTTCGTCTGCGGCAAGCTCGCGGTGTTCTTCCTCGGCGAGCAGCCGCCGCGGGACGTGGTCGACGCGATGAGCGCCGCCTTCCTCAGAACGAAGGGCGACCTGCCCGCAACGCTGCGCCCCATGCTCTACGCGCCGCAGTTCGCCTCGGCAGACTCGCCGCGGTTCAAGGACCCGCACGTCTACCTGCTGTCGAGCCTGCGCGCGGGCTTCGAGCAGCGCGAATTGCAGAACGCGCAGCCGCTGCAGAACTGGCTCCGTCGACTCGGACAGGGCCTCTACGACAAGCAGACGCCGGACGGTTATCCGTTGACGGCGGACGCCTGGAACAGTCCCGGGCAGATGACGCTGAGATTCGAAGTCGCGCGGCAGATCGGCGGCGGCGCGGTCGCGCTGTATCGCCCCGAGGGGACGAACACGCCGGTGCCGCTGCCGGACCTGCAGCCGCTGCGCCTGCGCGTCGAACCGACGCTCGCACCGGCGACGCGCACGGCGCTCGCGCAGACCACGACGCCGCAGCAATGGCTGACGCTGTGGCTCTCCAGTCCTGACTTCATGTATCGCTGACCGGAGCCGTTGACCATGCAACGACGTCACCTCCTGCAAACGCTCGCCGCGGCCCCGTTGGCGATGTCCGGCGCACGGCTGTTCGCGGCGGGCGCGGACAGGCCGCGTTTCCTGCTGGTGTTCCTGCGCGGCGGCTATGACGCCACCAACCTGTTGATCCCCACCAGCAGCAGCTTCTACTACGAGCAGCGCCCGCGCATCGCGATCGCGAGACCGTCGCCGACGGACGCGGCCTCGGCGCTCCCGCTGAATGCCGATTGGGGCCTGCACCCTGCCCTGCGCAACAGCGTGTTCCCGCTGGCGCAGGCGGGTCAGGCGCGATTCCTCCCGTTCGCCGGGACGGAGGACCTCTCGCGCAGCCACTTCGAGACGCAGGACAGCATCGAGCTGGGCCAGCCGGTGGGTGGCTCCCGCGACTACAACTCCGGTTTCCTGAATCGCCTCGCTGCGGAGCTCGATGCGCAGCAGGCGCTGTCGTTCACGGACCAGTTGCCGATCGCTTTCCGTGGACCGGTCCGCATCGCCAACGCCGGCCTGCGCGAGACCGCGCGCCCTGCCGTCGACGCGAAGAACCGCGCGTTGATCGCGAGCATGTACCAGGGCCAGAGTCTGGGCGCTTCGGTGGAGGAAGGACTCGCGCTCCGCGAGGAGCTGGCGCGAGACCTGTCCCCCGACCGGATGAAGACGATGACCGACGCCGCCGGTCGCAATGCGATTCCCGCCAAGGGATTCGAGCTGGAGGCGCGCCGCATCGCCACCTTGATGCGCGGCCGCTTCAGCCTGGGTTTCATCGACGTCGGCGGCTGGGACACGCACGTGAATCAGGGCGGCGCCACCGGCCAGCTGGCCAACCGCTTCGAGGAAGTCGGCCGGGGCCTGGCGGCCATCGCGGACGAACTCGGCCCGGACGTCTGGCGGCAGACCTCCGTCATGGTGATCAGCGAATTCGGCCGCACCTTCCGCGAGAACGGCAACCGCGGCACCGACCACGGTCACGGCAGCGTCTACTGGCTGCTGGGCGGCAGCCTGGCGTCCGGCGGCCCGGTCGCCGGCGTCCAGATCGCCCTGACCGCGTCGACGCTGTTCCAGAACCGCGACTACCCGGTGCTCAACGACTACCGCGCCGTGCTGGGCGGCCTGTGGCAGCGCCAGTTCGGCCTGTCCAACGAGGCGCTCGCCCGCGTCTTCCCCGGCGTCCGCCCCAAGGACCTTCGGCTGATCTGACGCCCCTTCGCCCAAAACCCCCAGGCCTCGCAAGCGCATCCCTCCTCGGGGCTTGCAGATGAGAGCAATTCTCATCTAGGATGGTCCACAAACGAGAAGACTCCTGCGGGTTCCGACCCCGCGCGACCAATGCAAATTGCAGAGAGGTTGCGCCGCGATCCGATTCGGCATCGTTTCGCGGCTCGACCTCTCTTTTCTTTTTGCCTTTGCGTCGGGCGCCGGTCTTGCCGGATCTCCTTCCCGTTCCGCCACAGCAAGCGTCCCTGCCAGCCCGTGTCCGCCGTGTTTCCGGTGTTCCCCGGTTCACGCCTCGATCGTCAGGAGCCGCCATGCCCTTGCTGCCGTCCCGCCTGCCCGCTCCCCGGGGCCCGTCCGTGCCCCCGTCCGCCGTGGGTCTCCCTCCCGCGGGGGAGGCGCGCGCCGCTCCGATGGCGGTCGACGGGGGCTGCGCGGCCGCCGATCATCCGGGCGTCGAATGCCTGCGCTGGATGGCGCTGAAGATCACCTGCGGACTCGCCCCCGACGAACCGGCGCTGCTGCGGCAGCACCAGTTGGCGCTGGAGCAGTTGGTGGAGGCCGGCGTCCTGGCCGCGATCCCCGCTCACGAACAGGCCCTCCGGCTGCTGTACGGCGCCTCTCACAACACGCTGCTACCCTGGCATTGGCGATGTGCCTGCCTGGATCAGCTCAACCGTCCGCTGGCGGCGCTGCACCGGCTGGCCGACGCCCAGGGCGACGCCGCCCTCGTCGCGCGCCTGCAGCGCTTCCATTGGCGTCTGAGCCGCAGCCCCCTCCAGGAATGACCAGGAAAGAAGCATCCCCATGACCAAGGCCACCAAGGCGACCCGCATCGAACGTGACTCCATGGGCGAAGTCGCCGTGCCCGTCGACGCGCTGTACGGCGCGCAGACCCAGCGCGCGGTCGAGAACTTCGCCATCAGCCGCCAGCCGATGCCCGAGCGTTTCGTGCGCGCGCTGGTGCTGCAGAAAGCCGCCGCGGCGCGCGCCAACATCGCGCTGGAGCAGGTACCGGCCGACATCGGCCACGCCATCGACCGCGCGGCCACGCAGCTGCTGCAGGACCCGGCGCTGATGAGCCACTTCCCGGTGGAGATCTTCCAGACCGGCTCGGGCACCAGCTCGAACATGAACGCCAACGAGGTGATCGCCACCGTCGCCACGCGGCTGATCGGCAGCGGCGTGGCCAACCCGGTCACGGTCAACGCCAACGACCACGTCAATGCCGGCCAGAGCAGCAACGACTCGATCCCGACGGTGCTGCACATCAGCGCCGCGCAGGCGCTGCAAGGCGAGCTGCTGCCGGCGCTGGACCTGCTGGTGCAGACGCTGCAGGACAAGATCCGCAGCGACGGCCATCACGTCAAGACCGGCCGCACCCACCTGATGGACGCCATGCCGCTGCGCCTGGGCCAGGAGCTCGGCGGCTGGTGCGCGCAGATCGAGGCGCGCCGCGCGCAACTGCGCCGCCGAAGCGCTCCCCGCCATGACCCTGCTGTTGCTCGCGCTGTTCGCGGCGCTGATCTGCTTCTGGCTGATGAGCCACTCCTGGCGACAGGCGCGCCGCCGCGCCCGGCTGCGTGCGAAGGCCTTCCCCGCCGCATGGCGCGCCATCCTGCGCCGCAACGTGCCGCAGGTCGCGCGGCTGCCGGCGGACCTGCAGCTCAAGCTCAAGCGGCAGATGCAGGTCTTCCTCGCAGAGAAATCCTTCATCGGCTGCGCCGGCCAGGTCATCACCGACGAGGTCCGCGTGACCATCGCCGCGCTGGCGACGCTGCCGCTGCTCGGCCGCGCCCGCGGCTACTACCCGAAGCTGCACACGGTGCTGGTGTATCCCGGCGCGTTCATCGTCGACCGCGTGCGGCATCAAGGCCCGCTGCAGATGCAGGACCGGCAGGTGCTGAGCGGCGAATCGTGGGGCGAGGGCCAGGTCGTGCTGTCCTGGGACGACGTGCTGAGAGACGCCGCGCAGCCCGAGCGCGGCCACAACGTCGCGGTGCATGAATTCGCGCACCAGCTCGATCAGGTCAAGGGCCTGGCCAACGGCGCGCCGTGGCTGGGCAACCGGGCGCGGCAGGCGCGCTGGGCGGCGGTGATGCAGCAGAGTTTCGACCTGCTGCGCGCGCGGCTGGCCGCGGGCGAGCCCGATCCGCTGGGCGATTACGCGGCCACCGAGCCGGCAGAGTTCTTCGCGGTCTCCAGCGAGCGCTTCTTCGGGCAGCCGTGGGCGCTGGCACAGGCGCATCCCGCGCTGTACGGCGAACTGCGGCGCTACTACGAGGTGGATCCGATGCTCTGGTCCTGAGCAGGGACCGCCGCGTTCATCGAACGCCGGGCGTCAGGCTCAGAACCCCATTTCGGCCAGCATCGCGTCGACGTCGTCCTGCTGCAGCGCCTTGTCCGGCGTCTGCACGCCGGCGAGCTGTTCTTCCGCAGCGGCGGCCGGGGCGGCATGTCCCTGCGCGGCAAGCAGCTGTTGCAGCGGCTCCTCCGCAGGGCGCAGCATGCCCAGCACCTTGTTGATCACCTGACCGGACAGGTCCTGGAAGTCCTGGGCCATCATGATCTCGGTCTGCAGGCCCTTCACGCGGTCCGCGAAACCGGCGGCGCCGGCCGCATAGGCGGCGCACAACCGCATCATGGCGCGCGCGCGTTCGACGCTCAGGTCCGGCGACGCGGCCAGACGCTGCAGCGATTCCGACAACTCATGCCCCTGGCGCGCGACGGCCTGCGCGTCCTCCTGCGCCGACTCGACGATCCCCAGCACCTTGTTGGCGGCCTGATCGGTCATGCGCTTGACGTAGTCCAGGCGTTCGCAGGCGTCGGGCAACTCGTGCGACAACTTCTGCAGCGCCTGATGTGCGGCGTCCGTGAGGGGGGTATCGAATTGGGACATGGTGAATCGAGCTCGCGAAGGTGGACGCAGGGTCGGCGTGTGGTTTCGCGCGGTGTGCGCACTGCGCCACTTCGGGCGCTTCAGAACGCCCGGAAGGCGCTCTTTGGAGGTGCAGAAATCTTAGTTCTGCAACTGCTGTAACCAACGGAAAGGGGTGGGATCACCCGTGCATTTTTGGTGGGGAGACCCGCATTTAAGTAGTTGACGAGGCCGGTCGCCTGTAGCCTTCATCCCGTCCGTCTCCGGTCCGCCCAGCTGGTTGTCTTTTTGGCAAAGCGATCCGTCTCATGAACATGGCCACCACCCGTCCTTCGCCCGGCTTGTCTCGCGCCAACGCGCGATCCGGCCCGTCCACGTCGCGTTCGCCTGCGAGCGCCTCGCGGGACGACGGCCGCAGCTTCGCCGCCGCGCCCCGTGCGCAGGTGGCGCAGCCGGCGCCGCCGTCGGCCCTGCGCGACGTCAGCGACATCGTCGTGGGCGTGGCGTTGATGCTGGGCGTGCTGTTCGCGCTGCTGATGCTGACGCTGTACACGCGGGATTCGATGGTCATCGGCAAGGCGCTGCAGGACCAGGGCTCGGCGCGCGGCACCCTGATCTGCAAGGACGGGAAGGTCGCCCGCGGCGACGGCTCGCTGCCGGACCGCATCGTGGAAGACGGCGTGTTCGTGTGCACCGACTGGCGCACGCTGCAGGCGATCGAGCAGGAAGAAGCCGACCGCGGGATGCGCAAGTACTGACCCTGGGCGCCCTCGAGCGCCCCAGGCGTCGCACGCGTCAGGACCAGAGGTCCAGCGGCGGTTCGTGCGTCATGCCGCGCAGCAGGTCGCTGCGCGAGAGAAAGCCGATCAGGCGGCCGTTGTCGTCGCCCACCGGCAGACCCGGCAGGCCAAGGTCCAGCATCAATTGCGCAGCCTCGCGCAGCGGCGTGTCGGACTGCGCCACCGGCACCGGCGTCCACATCACATCGTCCACGGGCGCAGCCAGCCGCCGGGCGATGACCATGATCTCGGCCATCTCCTCCAGATCCTCCGCCAGACCGCGTGTGAGATCACCGCGCGACACCAGGCCACGCACCTCGCCCTGCTCCCCGAGCACCGGCGCCTGAGCCACCCCGACGCGCGACATCGTCCGCATCGCCTGACGCAGCGACGAGCCCGACATCACGCTGATCAGCTTGCGGCTCATCAGCTGATGCACCTGGGTGAGCGGCACGCGCGTGGTGTCGCCGGCGTAGGCCGCCAGCGCCTCGTGCGCCATGTAGGCCGACGGACCGAATCCCGGCCCGCCCCCGACGCCGCCGCCAGCGCCCTGCCCCACCCCCGCCAGCACGACCGTCGACGGCGTCAGGTCGCCCTGCCGCGCAATCGGCGCCACCGCGCGCGTGCGCGCCACCGCCTGCACCGGAGCCAGGTCGCGAACCTGCTCCAGGCCGCCGGTGAGAATCTTTCCGGAAGTGCCGTAGACGGAGAACATGGCGTCAGGATCTCACGTCGAAAACGCGATGCCCATTGAGGAGAACGCGCAGGAACACCATCACGGCACCGGATACGCGGTCTCGTACTTCACCTCGCGCAACACCACGTTGCTGCGCACGCTGGCCACGCCCGGGACACGGAACACCTTGCTCTGCAGGAACTGGTCGTAGGCCTTCATGTCGGGCGCGACGATCTTGATGACGTAGTCCGCCTCGCCGGTGATGGCCTGGCATTCGACGATCTCCGGACTGCCCGCGACCATCGCCTCGAAGGCGTCGACCGCCCCTTCCGTGTGACGCACCAGGCTGACGTTCGCCAGGACGCAGATCGACAGGCCGAGTTGTTCCCGGTCCACCAGCGCCACGTGACGCCTGATCACGCCGCGCTCCTCGAGCTCCTTGACCCGGCGCCAGACCGGCGTCGCCGAGAGCCCCACCTTGTCCGCCAGCTGCTGGGTGCTCTGGCGCGCATCGGCCTGCAACGCCTCCAGGATCAAGCGGGTCGCCCGATCGAAACGTTCATTCTCCATATCCGCGCTTTCTGAGTATGACTTGATCGATCCTTGCTGCCGCACTAGTAAACGGAGCAAGAAAGTTCCCATTGTCTCGGAAAGAATCCCCTCATCGATCCATCTACAAATCCGAGCCGACCGGCCCGCCCCGGCCGGCTCGCCCCATTGGGGAGACAAGCCATGACCGAAGCCAGTCTTGCCGTCGCGCCGGCCCTGCGCCCCTACCAGCTCTCCGACAACCTGGCCGCCAGCGCCGGACCGGTGTTCCTGACCGGCACCCAGGCGCTCGTGCGCCTGCTGTTGATGCAGAAGGCGCAGGACGAACGCCAGGGCCTGAAGACCGCCGGCTTCGTCAGCGGCTACCGCGGCAGCCCGCTGGGCATGGTCGACCAGCAGCTGTGGAAGGCGAAGAAGTTCCTCGACAAGGCGGAAGTCAACTTCCTGCCCGCCATCAACGAGGACCTCGCCGCCACCGCCTGCCTGGGCGTGCAGCGCGTGGCGCTGGACCCGAAGCGCACCGTCGATGGCGTGTTCGCCATGTGGTACGGCAAGGGCCCGGGCGTGGACCGCTCCGGCGACGCGCTCAAGCACGGCAACGTGTACGGCACGGCGAAGCAGGGCGGCGTGCTCGTCGTCTGCGGTGACGACCACGGCTGCGTGTCCTCGTCCACGCCGCACCAGAGCGACCTCGCGCTGCAGGCCTGGTCGATGCCGCTGGTGCATCCGGGCAACGTCGCGGAGTACCTCGAATTCGGCCTCTATGGCTGGGCGCTGTCGCGCTTCTCGGGCGCCTGGGTCGGCTTCAAGGCGATCTCGGAAGTTGTCGAGTCGGGCATGACGGTCGACCTCGATGCGGTGGCCATGGACTTCGAGCTGCCCGTCGACCACACGCCGCCGACCAACCTCCACATCCGTTCCGTCGACCTGCCGTCGCTGGAACTGGAGTCGCGCCTCGCGCACAAGATCGACGCGGTGCTGGCCTTCGCCAAAGTCAATTCGATCGACAAGCACATCGTCGTCAGCCCGCGCGCGTCGCTGGGCATCGTGACTGTCGGCAAGGCGCACTACGACTTCATGGAAGTGCTGCGCCGCCTGGACCTCGACCCCAACGCGCTGGCCGCCGCCGGCGTGCGGGTCTACAAGGTCGGCCTGGTGTACCCGTTGGAGCCGACGCGCATCCGCGAGTTCGCGCAGGGCCTGACCGACATGCTGGTCATCGAGGAGAAGGCACCCGTCGTCGAGCGCCAGATCAAGGAACTGCTCTACCACCTGCCCGACGCGCAACGTCCGCGCGTGGTCGGCAAGTCCGATGAACACGGGGCCGCCGTGCTGAGCGCGCTCGGCGAGCTGCGGCCGTCTCGCATCATGCCGACCGTCGCCGACTGGCTGGCGCGTCTGAACCCGGCGCTGGACCGGCGCCATCTGGTCGTCGATTTCCTGACGCCCTGCCTGCTGTCCAACAGTGCGGATGCGGTGCGCCGCCAGCCCTACTTCTGCTCGGGCTGCCCGCACAACACCTCGACCAAGCTCCCCGAAGGCTCGCGCGCGCTGGCCGGCATCGGCTGCCACTTCATGGCGAGCTGGATGGAACGCGGCACCTCGGGCCTGATCCAGATGGGCGCCGAAGGCGTGGACTGGGCGGCGCATTCGCGCTTCACGACCGAGAAGCATGTCTTCCAGAACCTGGGCGACGGCACCTACTACCACTCGGGCTACCTGGCGATCCGGCAGGCCATCGCGGCCAAGGCCAACATCACCTACAAGATCCTCTACAACGACGCGGTCGCGATGACCGGCGGCCAGCCGGTCGACGGCCAGACCTCGGTGCCGCAGATCGCGCGCCAGGTCGAGGCCGAAGGCGTCAAGCGCCTGGTCGTGGTCTCCGACGACATCGAGAAGTACGAGGGCCACCACGGCCTCTTCCCGACGGGAACGACCTTCCACGACCGGTCCGAGCTGGACGCCGTGCAGCGCGAGCTGCGTGAGATCGCCGGCGTCACCGTGCTGATCTACGACCAGACCTGCGCCGCGGAGAAGCGCCGCCGCCGCAAGAAGGGCGAGTTCCCCGACCCCGACAAGCGGATCTTCATCAACGAGTCCGTCTGCGAAGGCTGCGGCGACTGCGGCCAGGCGAGCAACTGCCTGTCGGTCGTGCCGGTGGAGACCGACTTCGGCCGCAAGCGCGTGATCGAGCAGAGCAGCTGCAACAAGGACTTCAGCTGCGTGAACGGCTTCTGCCCGAGCTTCGTGTCGGTGCACGGCGCCAAGCTGAAAAAGCGCGCCGGCGCGGCCTTCGGGCCGGCGGACCTGTCGCGCGAGATCGCCGCGATCCAGCCGCCCGCGCCCTGGGCGTGGACGGGGCCCTTCGACATGCTGGTCACCGGCGTCGGCGGCACCGGCGTCGTGACCGTGGGCGCGCTGGTCACCATGGCCGCGCATCTGGAAGGCAAGCAGAGCTCGGTGCTGGACTTCATGGGCTTCGCGCAGAAGGGCGGCGCGGTGCTGTCCTTCGTGCGCGTGGCGCCGACGCAGGACCTGCTCAACCAGGTCCGCATCGACACGCAGCAGGCCGACGTGCTGCTGGCCTGCGACATGGTCGTGGGCGCGAGCGCCGACGCCCTGGCGACCATCAAGGCCGGCCGCACGGTGATCCTGGCCAACACGCATGAGCTGCCGACCGCCGCCTTCGTCCGCAACCCGGACGCGAGCCTGCAGGCCGACGCGCTGATCGCGAAGATGCGCCACGCCGTCGGCGAGGGCAAGGACCTGCTCGCCAGCATCGACGCGCAGGACATCGCCAAGCGCCTGATGGGCGACACCATGCCCAGCAACATCATCATGCTGGGTGCGTGCTGGCAGCGCGGCCTGGTGCCGGTGTCCTTCGAGGCGCTGATGCGCGCGATCGAGCTGAACGGCGTCGCCATCGAGAACAACAAGACCGCGTTCGCGCTGGGTCGTCTCGCGATCGCCGCGCCGGAGGCGCTGCGCCGCCTGGCGGGCGAACAGCCGGGCTCCGCGGTGCAGTGGTTCAACTTCGACCAGCTCGACGACAAGGAGGGCCAGCCCGGCCTGATCGCGCGCCGCAAGGCCTTCCTCACCGACTACCAGGACGCCGCCTACGCCACTCGCTACGAGGCGCTGGTGCAGCGCGTACGCGCCGCCGAGTCCGCTCTGGGCAACGCAGGCAAGGGCCTGCGCCTGACCAAGGCCGTCGCGCGCTATTACGCCAAGCTGCTCGCGATCAAGGACGAGTACGAGGTCGCGCGCCTCTACACCGACGGCAAGTTCGAAGCCGCGCTGAAGGCGCAGTTCGAGGACTGGGATCACCTGAGCTTCCACATGGCCCCGCCGCTGCTGTCCAAGCCGGGTGCAGACGGCCGCGCGAAGAAGGTCGAGCTCGGCTCGTGGACCTTCAAGGCGCTGAAGACGCTGGCGAAGTTCAAGGGCCTGCGCGGTGGCGTGCTCGACATCTTCGGCAAGACCGAGGAGCGCCGCATCGAACGCCAGCTGGTTCGCGACTACGAGGCGCTCGTCGACGAGCTGCTGGCGCACCTGAGCGCGGACAAGCTCGACGTCGCCATCAAGCTCGCGCGACTGCCCGAAGGCATCCGCGGCTACGGCCACGTCAAGCTGGCGAACGTCGTCACCGTGCGCGCGCAGTGGAAGGATCTGCTGGACCGCTTCCACGGTCGCGCGGTCGAAGCGCCCATCGCCGTCGTGCCGATGACGAAGGCGCCCGAACGGGTCAAGGGCGTCGCCGAACTCTGAAAACGCAGGCGCCGGGACACGGCGGAACGGGCGCTACAACTGTGAAGTAGCGCAAAGGCCACTGGACACGGTCGACACGAGGGCGGCATGCTTGTCGCATGTCACCTTCGACCACCGCCTCGACCACCGCCTCGATCAGCGCTGCGACCACCGGACTTCAACGCCGGTCGCTGCTGCTCGGCGCGACGGCGACCGCAGCGCTCGCGGCGTGCGGCGGACTGCCTTCGGCGCCCGACATCCCGATGGACGCCTCGCAGCGCCTGCGCGCGGCCAACCGCATCGGCTGGGGCGCGACGCAGTCGCAGCTGGGCGAGATCGAACGCCTCGGCTGGGGTCCTTATGTCGAACGCCAGCTCCGTGCGGATGCGAGCGCGAAGATGCCCGCGCCGGTCCAGGCCCGCATCGATGCCATGGGCATCAGCCAAGGCACGCTGCCGTCGCGCGTGTGGGCGGCGGAATCCTTCCGGCGCAACGGCGACAACAAGGGCGGGACCGAAGAAGAACGCGTTGCCGCGCGCAAGGCCTATCAGGAGGCGCAGGGGCTCGCCGCGCGCGAGACCGGCGAACGTCAGCTGCTGCGCGAGCTCTACGCCCAGCAGCAACTGCTCGAACAGCTGTCGTGGTTCTGGTTCAACCACTTCAACGTGCACCAGGGCAAGCGCGACATCCGTCTGATGCTGGCCGACTACCAGGACCGCGCACTGCGTCCGCATGCGCTCGGTTCGTTCCGCACAATGCTGGGCGCGGTCGCGCGGCATCCGGCGATGCTGCGTTACCTCGACAACGATCAGAACGCCGTCCGGGCGATCAACGAGAACTACGCGCGCGAGCTGCTGGAGCTCCACACCCTGGGCGTCGACGGCGGCTACACGCAGCGCGACGTGCAGGAGCTGGCGCGCGTGCTGACGGGCTTCGGCGTGCGCGTCGATCCCGAGCCGGCGAAGGTCGCGCCGCGCTTCGAGGCGCTCTACAAGCGCGACGGCCTGTTCGAGTTCCACCCCGGCCGCCACGACTTCGGCGACAAGCAATTGCTCGGTCGCACGATCAAGGGCCGCGGCGCGGAGGAACTCGACGAGGTGCTGGACCTGCTGGTCGCGCAGCCGGCGACGGCGCGTTTCGTCTGCGGCAAGCTCGCGGTGTTCTTCCTCGGCGAGCAGCCGCCGCGGGACGTGGTCGACGCGATGAGCGCCGCCTTCCTCAGAACGAAGGGCGACCTGCCCGCAACGCTGCGCCCCATGCTCTACGCGCCGCAGTTCGCCTCGGCAGACTCGCCGCGGTTCAAGGACCCGCACGTCTACCTGCTGTCGAGCCTGCGCGCGGGCTTCGAGCAGCGCGAATTGCAGAACGCGCAGCCGCTGCAGAACTGGCTCCGTCGACTCGGACAGGGCCTCTACGACAAGCAGACGCCGGACGGTTATCCGTTGACGGCGGACGCCTGGAACAGTCCCGGGCAGATGACGCTGAGATTCGAAGTCGCGCGGCAGATCGGCGGCGGCGCGGTCGCGCTGTATCGCCCCGAGGGGACGAACACGCCGGTGCCGCTGCCGGACCTGCAGCCGCTGCGCCTGCGCGTCGAACCGACGCTCGCACCGGCGACGCGCACGGCGCTCGCGCAGACCACGACGCCGCAGCAATGGCTGACGCTGTGGCTCTCCAGTCCTGACTTCATGTATCGCTGACCGGAGCCGTTGACCATGCAACGACGTCACCTCCTGCAAACGCTCGCCGCGGCCCCGTTGGCGATGTCCGGCGCACGGCTGTTCGCGGCGGGCGCGGACAGGCCGCGTTTCCTGCTGGTGTTCCTGCGCGGCGGCTATGACGCCACCAACCTGTTGATCCCCACCAGCAGCAGCTTCTACTACGAGCAGCGCCCGCGCATCGCGATCGCGAGACCGTCGCCGACGGACGCGGCCTCGGCGCTCCCGCTGAATGCCGATTGGGGCCTGCACCCTGCCCTGCGCAACAGCGTGTTCCCGCTGGCGCAGGCGGGTCAGGCGCGATTCCTCCCGTTCGCCGGGACGGAGGACCTCTCGCGCAGCCACTTCGAGACGCAGGACAGCATCGAGCTGGGCCAGCCGGTGGGTGGCTCCCGCGACTACAACTCCGGTTTCCTGAATCGCCTCGCTGCGGAGCTCGATGCGCAGCAGGCGCTGTCGTTCACGGACCAGTTGCCGATCGCTTTCCGTGGACCGGTCCGCATCGCCAACGCCGGCCTGCGCGAGACCGCGCGCCCTGCCGTCGACGCGAAGAACCGCGCGTTGATCGCGAGCATGTACCAGGGCCAGAGTCTGGGCGCTTCGGTGGAGGAAGGACTCGCGCTCCGCGAGGAGCTGGCGCGAGACCTGTCCCCCGACCGGATGAAGACGATGACCGACGCCGCCGGTCGCAATGCGATTCCCGCCAAGGGATTCGAGCTGGAGGCGCGCCGCATCGCCACCTTGATGCGCGGCCGCTTCAGCCTGGGTTTCATCGACGTCGGCGGCTGGGACACGCACGTGAATCAGGGCGGCGCCACCGGCCAGCTGGCCAACCGCTTCGAGGAAGTCGGCCGGGGCCTGGCGGCCATCGCGGACGAACTCGGCCCGGACGTCTGGCGGCAGACCTCCGTCATGGTGATCAGCGAATTCGGCCGCACCTTCCGCGAGAACGGCAACCGCGGCACCGACCACGGTCACGGCAGCGTCTACTGGCTGCTGGGCGGCAGCCTGGCGTCCGGCGGCCCGGTCGCCGGCGTCCAGATCGCCCTGACCGCGTCGACGCTGTTCCAGAACCGCGACTACCCGGTGCTCAACGACTACCGCGCCGTGCTGGGCGGCCTGTGGCAGCGCCAGTTCGGCCTGTCCAACGAGGCGCTCGCCCGCGTCTTCCCCGGCGTCCGCCCCAAGGACCTTCGGCTGATCTGACGCCCCTTCGCCCAAAACCCCCAGGCCTCGCAAGCGCATCCCTCCTCGGGGCTTGCAGATGAGAGCAATTCTCATCTAGGATGGTCCACAAACGAGAAGACTCCTGCGGGTTCCGACCCCGCGCGACCAATGCAAATTGCAGAGAGGTTGCGCCGCGATCCGATTCGGCATCGTTTCGCGGCTCGACCTCTCTTTTCTTTTTGCCTTTGCGTCGGGCGCCGGTCTTGCCGGATCTCCTTCCCGTTCCGCCACAGCAAGCGTCCCTGCCAGCCCGTGTCCGCCGTGTTTCCGGTGTTCCCCGGTTCACGCCTCGATCGTCAGGAGCCGCCATGCCCTTGCTGCCGTCCCGCCTGCCCGCTCCCCGGGGCCCGTCCGTGCCCCCGTCCGCCGTGGGTCTCCCTCCCGCGGGGGAGGCGCGCGCCGCTCCGATGGCGGTCGACGGGGGCTGCGCGGCCGCCGATCATCCGGGCGTCGAATGCCTGCGCTGGATGGCGCTGAAGATCACCTGCGGACTCGCCCCCGACGAACCGGCGCTGCTGCGGCAGCACCAGTTGGCGCTGGAGCAGTTGGTGGAGGCCGGCGTCCTGGCCGCGATCCCCGCTCACGAACAGGCCCTCCGGCTGCTGTACGGCGCCTCTCACAACACGCTGCTACCCTGGCATTGGCGATGTGCCTGCCTGGATCAGCTCAACCGTCCGCTGGCGGCGCTGCACCGGCTGGCCGACGCCCAGGGCGACGCCGCCCTCGTCGCGCGCCTGCAGCGCTTCCATTGGCGTCTGAGCCGCAGCCCCCTCCAGGAATGACCAGGAAAGAAGCATCCCCATGACCAAGGCCACCAAGGCGACCCGCATCGAACGTGACTCCATGGGCGAAGTCGCCGTGCCCGTCGACGCGCTGTACGGCGCGCAGACCCAGCGCGCGGTCGAGAACTTCGCCATCAGCCGCCAGCCGATGCCCGAGCGTTTCGTGCGCGCGCTGGTGCTGCAGAAAGCCGCCGCGGCGCGCGCCAACATCGCGCTGGAGCAGGTACCGGCCGACATCGGCCACGCCATCGACCGCGCGGCCACGCAGCTGCTGCAGGACCCGGCGCTGATGAGCCACTTCCCGGTGGAGATCTTCCAGACCGGCTCGGGCACCAGCTCGAACATGAACGCCAACGAGGTGATCGCCACCGTCGCCACGCGGCTGATCGGCAGCGGCGTGGCCAACCCGGTCACGGTCAACGCCAACGACCACGTCAATGCCGGCCAGAGCAGCAACGACTCGATCCCGACGGTGCTGCACATCAGCGCCGCGCAGGCGCTGCAAGGCGAGCTGCTGCCGGCGCTGGACCTGCTGGTGCAGACGCTGCAGGACAAGATCCGCAGCGACGGCCATCACGTCAAGACCGGCCGCACCCACCTGATGGACGCCATGCCGCTGCGCCTGGGCCAGGAGCTCGGCGGCTGGTGCGCGCAGATCGAGGCGCGCCGCGCGCAACTGCGCGCGCTGCTGCCGTCGGTGTGCGAGCTCGCGCAAGGCGGCACCGCGGTGGGCACCGGCATCAACGCGCATCCGGACTTCGCGCAGCGTTTCGCCGAGGAGCTGTCCACGCTCACCGGCCTGAGCTTCCGCCCGGCGCCGGACTTCTTCGCCGCGCTGTCGGCGCAGGACACGGCGGTGGCGCTGTCGGGCGCTCTGAAGGGCCTGGCGGTGTCGCTGATGAAGATCGCCAACGACCTGCGCTGGATGAACTCCGGCCCGCTGGCCGGCCTCGCCGAGATCGAGCTGCACGCGCTGCAGCCGGGCTCGTCGATCATGCCGGGCAAGGTGAATCCGGTGATCCCGGAAGCGGTGACCATGGTCTGCGCGCAGGTCATCGGTCATGACACGGCGATCACGATCGCGGGCCAGTCGGGCAACTTCCAGCTCAACGTGATGCTGCCGCTGATCGCGACCAACCTGCTCGACAGCCTGGCGCTGCTCTCCGCGGCGACCAAGGCGCTGGCCGAGCAGGCGATCCGCGACTTCAAGGTCAACACCGACGGGCTACAGCACGCGCTGGCGCGCAACCCGATCCTGGTTACCGCGCTGAACCGCGAGATCGGCTACCTGAAGGCCGCCGCGATCGCCAAGCGCGCCTATGCGGAGAAGCGCCCCATCGTCGACGTCGCCGAGGAGATGACCGACTTCGACCGCGCCACCCTCCAGCAGATGCTGGATCCCGCGAAACTGACCGATGGCGGACTCTGACGCGATCACCCGAGACGAACGGAGCCTGGCGCGCCGGCATCGGCTGCGCCAGGTCTTCGGTTTCGCGATCCTGCTGATCGGCGCGGTGCTGCTGCTCCAGCAGGGCTGGACGTGGATCAAGCCGGCCGGCGGCGTCGGCCACGGCTCGGTGATCGCGATGGCACTGCAGGCGGGCCTGCTCGCCGCGGCGGCGACGGCCTTCGGCACGCTGCCCGCGTTGGGCACGCGCAGCCTCTCCGCGCGCGGGCAGGACGCGCTGATGGGCTTCGGCGCCGGCGTGATGCTGGCGGCGTGTTCGTTCTCGCTGATCATTCCCGGCCTCGAGGCCGCGCGCGCGCATTCGACGCCGACCGGCGCCGCGACCCAGGTCGCATTGGCGGTTCTGCTCGGCGCGTGGGCGCTGATGGCGATGGACCGCTGGCTGCCGCACGAACACTTCATCAAGGGCCGCGAGGGCATGGACCCGACGCGCCTGCGGCGCACGACGCTGTTCGTGATCGCGGTGACGCTGCACAACCTGCCGGAGGGCCTCGCGATCGGCGTGGCCTTCGCGGCCAACGATCCGGTCGCGGCGGCCAGCCTGAGCCTGGCCATCGCGATCCAGGACCTGCCCGAGGGCTTCGTCATCGCGGTGGCGCTGATGGCCGTGGGCTACTCGCGGCGCAAGGCGCTGCTGCTGGGCGCGGCGTCAGGGCTGGTCGAGCCCGTCGGCGCGGTGCTGGGCGCGTGGGTCGTGTCCGCCTGGCCGCTGCTGCTGCCCTGGGGACTGGGCTTCGCGGCGGGCGCGATGCTGTTCGTCATCAGCCACGAGATCATTCCCGAGTCGCACCGCAAGGGCCATGAACGCTGGGCGACGCAGGGGCTGATGCTCGGGTTCGCACTCATGATGGTGCTGGACACGGCGCTGGGTTGAGCGCCGCGTCGCGATGCCGGGCCTGCCCGGCGACCCGCTTACTTCCTCAATGCGTGCGCGGCCCAGAAGTTCCGCGCGTTCTCGAGCGTGCCGTTGAAGGTGTCGCGGGCCACGGTGCCAAGGCCGGGGAACTCATGCGGCGACGGGCCGAGCGTGCCGTCGGTGTACTGCAGCATCGTCCAGTCGTCCCAGATGTCGCTCAGCCATCCGAAGTGGGACGAGTAGAAGCCCTGCCACAGCGGGCACGATCGGAGCGTCCCGGTGCCTTGCCGGGGCGCGAGGTTCGCCAGCGCCCAGTAGCCGCAATACAGCATCGGGTAGATGCCGGTGCGGTCATGGAATTGGTTGATCATTTCCACCAGCGACGTCTGCGTCATCGTGCCCTGGCTGGGGATGGCGATGTGCTGCCAGTCGAGCACGGGCACCACGCCCGCCGAGCTGCCGCTCGTGGCGATGGTGTCAAGGAAACGGTCGATCTGATCCTCCACCAGCTGGTTGGTGCAGAGGTGGTACGCGCCGATCAGCAGGCCCAGTTCGCGCGCCTTCCTCGCGCGTGCCGCCCAGGTCGGATCGACGAAGCTCGCGCCCTGCGTCGCCTTGTGCATCATGCCGACCAGCCCGGCGGCGTGCGCGGCGTCGAGGTCGACGGTCTGCTGCCAATGGCTGATGTCGACGAAGGCGTTCAGACCTGGCACCGGGCAGCCCGGAGCGCCGGCCGGCAGCGGTGGCAGCGGAGGGGACGATGATTGCGGAGCGGAGCTGTTGGGCATCGAAGGCTCGTTCATGCAGAGTGATGGAGCGCGTTGAGTGACCCGGTGAACGAGCGCCATCCGACATCCGCAGGCCCGGAATGCCGCCAGGCGACGCAGAAATTGGCGTCGGACCCTGCGTCACCCTCTCCCTCAGGCGTTTCCCGCCTGGACGGCCAGCAGGGGTCGCTCGCCCAAGGTGAGGCGGGCGGAGGTGTTCAAGGGCAACGGCCGATTGACCGGGCCGTGGCCGAAGAGGTTCTCCGCACGCAGCACGGGCGTCCCTGTCGACGCCAGCGCCGCGCCGAAGCGGCGCTGGATGTAGTCGAACTTCTGCTGCTCCTGCGGCGGATTGGGCAGTCCGCCGACGTGGATGAAGTCCCCGAACATCACCGCGCCGGCTTGCCGCACCAGGGTTGAATACAGGAAGCCGTCCAGCAGTCGCGAGACCTCGCCGGGACCGTTGGCGATCGACTCGATGAACAGGATCGCTCCGGCGGTGTCGGTCGTGAAATCGACGCTGCCCTTCAAGGCCGACAGCAGCAGGCTGTTGCCGCCGACGACCCGCAGCTTGTCGAGCACCGCCGGCCTGGCGGCCGGATCGTTCAGCGCGGTGAGCGGATAACTGAGCGTCGGACGGTGGCCGCGCAGGACCGACAGCATCTCATCGATGTGATCGTGATTCCAGCCGGCGCCGATGTCGCCGTTGGCGCCGAGCTCGATGCCATGCAGGGTCGGCCAGCCCCACACGTGATTGAAGAAGATGTGTAGTGCCGTCACGTCGCTGAAGCCGATCACCGGTTTGGGCCGTGCCGGTTGACGCATGCGCTGCAGCAGCGGCATCAGTTCGGAACCCCAGCCGCCGCCCTGGATGGCCCACACGGCCTTGGAATCGGAATGCAGCGCCTGCTCGATGAAGGCAACGCGGCGCTCGGCCGTGTTGGCGGCTTGCAGCGGCTGCGTGGGAGCAATGAGTCCGTCCGGGATACGGACTTTCAGGTCGGTGCGGGCGAAGTAGGCCTGGATCGCGGCGATGGTGGCCGCCGGATCGGCGGGCGGCGACGACGGCGCGATCACGTCGATGATGTCGCCGACCTGGAGCGGCAGCCAGGGCGATGACGCGGCCCGCGCTGCGGGGGGCGCGGAGCTTGCGGGGATCGCCGGCATGGCGGAGGTCGGCTCCTCGATGCAGGCGGCCAGGCCCAGGCCGGAACAAGCGAGGGTCAGGAATTGACGTTTGTCGACGGGCATCCGGAGCCTTGCAGGAAATGGGTCGGACGCGCTGAGTGATCGAACTCACGATCAGCGGCCGCGGCGCCAGATCGGGCGATGAAGGCCATCGACGCGAGCCCGCCGACGACGCGAAACCTGTCACGCGACCCACCGGCTTGTGGCCGCACGCGGTGCGCATTGGCCGCTGTCGCCGTTCACCATCGGGTTTCGCGCGAGGCGCCCCGCAATCCGGCCCGGTCCTCGCTCCGCTCCAGCCCTGGAATCTGCAGGCCCGCCCGATGTTCAAGCACTCCCTCGTCGTTCTCCGTGTCGCGCTGTGCGGCGCCCTCGCCCTGTCGGGCCTGACGGCGAAGGGCGCCGGCCTCACGCCGCTGGAACAACGCTGGATCGCCGGCATGACTCCGGTGCTGCAGCATGCGCGGACTTCGGGCATGCCGGTGGACATCGTCGTGCAGCCGCAGGACGCGCCCGACGCCGCGCCGCTGGCACTGGGCTTCAAGGACGGCCGCTGCAAGTTCGTGCTCAGCCTGCGCGGCAATCCCGAGGGCGAGGCCACGACGCAGCGCCTGCCGGCCGGCCTGGAAGACAGCGCGCTCGAACTGATGGCGGCGCACGAGCTCGGCCATTGCCGCCGCTACCTCGAAGGTGCCTGGTTCCACCTGCCGGCAGGTTTCTCCGCCACGCCGGTGCCCGAAGGCCTGAGCCCGGACCTGCAGCGCGCCTACCTGTCCATGAAGTCCGTGCGCCGCGAGGAAGGCTACGGCGACCTCGTCGCGCTGGGCTGGACGGCGCAGCGCCACCCCGATCAATACGCCGCGCTGCACGCGTGGCTGATGCAGGAACGCAGCCGCGACCTGCTGCCGGGCAGCCACCACGACACATTGACGTGGATCAAGCTGGTCCGCGATCCGAAAGCGCTGGGAAGCGCGCCCTCGATGTTCGACGCAGCCCTGCCGGTGTGGCAATCCGGACTGAATATCGATGAGGAATGAGCGCAGCGCTCACTAGTTGATTTGACTGGAAGCGCGGCGACGCCTTTCAGCAATTTGAGTAGACCTCATCGCAGATATTTGTTAAGCAAATATCCCGAGGTTCAAACGAGAGCTTCATTTCTAGACTGATGCGGATTTCCCGCTGGCCGGCTTCGCTGTGTCGACTTGGGAGATCCGGAGGCAATTGCCCCGATGCCGCCCTCTGATTCGAGGACGGCTTTTTTCATTCCGGAGATGCAATGAAGAGATCTATTTCCGCCCTGCTATTGATGTTTCTACTTGGATTGAGCGCGTCTTCTTCTGCGGGACCAAATTACGTACCGACGCAGCAGCGACAGGTGTACAGAGACGGCGACGCTCTCGTTGTGAGAAACACAGCCATACTCAACCAATTGGTCGACGAAGCGATCAGGATACTTGACGAGAATCCATCCATTCACCGGCTTTGGCTCATCGACGTGCCGGGCGGATTTGGGGTTCCCGCGGCAAGATTGGCCTCGCGCGCGCAGGAACTGGACGTTTACGTGGCTGGCGGCTGCTATTCGGCGTGCGCGGAGGTGGCGCTCTCCGGACGTGTCCTGCATGTCGTGCCTTGGCGAGACGGCCGGCTTGCATCGGCGCTCATCATCCACGGCGCTTTCGCAATGAACACCGGCGAATGGGTCGCGCAGGGTTTGAACAACCTCGCGCGATATGCCGAGCGACTCGATCCAATCAGCCGAGCGGACATTGAGGCGGCCCTGCGATTCCCATCGCCCACCGCGGCCGGCCTGTTCATCTTCACGGACAAGTCCGTCCGCGACGCCAAGGGGCAGACCGTCCTGCTCTGCGAGTACTTCCCGAGCAAATGCCGCAGCATCGATGTAACGCGCGAGCAGATCCACATCGCCAGATCCGATCTGCCGGTGCCGCCGGAATTGCCGCCTGACGACGACGTCGACCAGGGCAAGTGAACGTCCAGCAGATGCGGGCACTAGTTCAAGTGATGCACCCTACTGAAAACTGAGACGCGGAGCGCCACGACTACTGATTCGCTCAATAGACGATCGGCGCGGGGATGCGAAGAATTGCGTTCAGGTGATCAGACACCTGCAAGTTCCAAGAGCAGCCACTCAGTGGCCACGTTGTCCGATTTCTTCGGGCGAGATGGACCAATCCGCGAGGACGGTCGCACGCAGGAACTTGCCGTGAATCTGAACATCTCGCCCACCCTTTTCATCGCCAACGAGTCCGGTGGGTTCCCTCAACTGATGTTGGCAAAGGACCTCTCCCCATGCTGTCCACCCGCTTCATCGAATCCGTCGCCCGCAGCAACTTCCGCATCTCCGAGCATCTCGCGCTCGAACACCTGGACCTGGATCCGACGCCGAGCGCGCCGCGCCCCATGCTGCTCCGCAAGCCGCTCGAACTCAACTCCGAACGCACAGTGGAGGTGCTCAACACCGCCGCCGGCAACCCCTACCGCTACGACCTGGATGAACCCGGTCGCACCTTCTGCCGCCCGCACCGGCTCACGCGCGACATCACCGTCGGCGACGCGCTGATCAGCATGCGCGACCGGCTCACGCACCTGACCGCGCTGCTGCAGGACTTCGACGTGCCGATGGAGATGCGCCGCAAGAACGGCACGCTCTGCGATATCGCCGTGGATCTGATCCACGAGGTCACCAGCTACTTCGCCCTCGTCGAGATCGCCGTGCACGAAGACCACAACCGGCAGGTGAAGCGCTCCGTCGAGGCCAACTGACCCCGGCCGGCGCCGCACGCCAGCGCGCCGGGGCTCACTGCCCTGGCGCGCCCTTCGCCTGCGTTCAACGCAGATTGAACGTCTTCACCGTGGACAGCTGGCCCGTCCCGGTCATGGCGGAGTACAGCACCAGCACGCCTTCCGGCGTCATGCCGAGCCAGCCGCCCGTCGCGACCTGCCAGGCGGCGGTGCGCGTCGCCAGATCGATGGCCACCGTCTGCTTGTCGGTCGACACGAACAGGTGGGTGTCCGTCAGGACCATCTGACGCTGCCAGAAGCTGTCCGTCGTCGGCATCGCCCACGTCCACAGCAGCGAGCCGTCGGCGAGGCTGCGCGCCTCCACCGCCTTGGTCGACTGGTTGGCGGCGTAGACGACGCCATGCGCCGTCACCGGATGGTCCATGAACTGTCCCGTCGCGTCCCAGCGCTGTGCGCCCGTGGCGCGATCCACCACCGTCAGATGGTTCTGCATGGCGGTCCCGCGCGCCAGGTCGCGATGGCTCAGCAGGACGGCGCTCACCCCGTCCTCCGGCAGCACCGGCGCCTCGTAGCTCCAGACCTGCCCCAGGCCCAGGTCTTCCCGTGTCGGCACCTGCGCCTCCGCCGTGATGACGCCGTCGCTCAGGCGCAGCACGCGGTAGACGCCGCCCGTGTTCACGTACGTCAGGCCGGCATCCACGTCGGCGGTCGCTCCCCAGGCCGAGTAGTTCACGCCCACGATCCGGTCCGACACGGTCGTCGTCCACACCGGCGTCTTGATGTCCGCCACGTCCAGCGCGGACAGGTAGTTGACCTCCGGATCCGTCGGCATCAGCAGACGCCCGCCGGCGAAGGTCCAGCCCGGCGCGACCACCGTGTTGCCCTTGGCCGTGTGTTCCCCGACCAGCGTCCCCGCCGTCGTCGACGTCACCATCACCCGACTGTTCGACGCCTGCCAGTACAGACGGTCGCCGCGCCCGGTCACCTGGATCGGAACGTCCGGCAACAGGCCCTTCCACAGATCGGTGCCGTCCTTGAGCGACATCACCGTCGCGTTGCTGGTCGTGGCACCGCCGCTGCCGAGGATCATGTCAGGCACCGCGATCAGTCCCTGCCCCAGATGCAGACCCTCGCCGTACGTATTCGCGGGCGTGGCGATCCAGCGGGTCCAACGCGGACTGAACTTCGTGGCATCCAGCGACAGAGGCACATACCCCGAGCGCGTCCCGCCGCCGCCGAATCCCGACCAGCTCTCCCGACCCGGCATCACCGCGGGCAGGGTCGTCAGGTTCTCGGTGCCGTTGTTGCCGACCTCCAGCCGGTACCGCACCTTGTTGGGCACGTAGTTGGTGAAGAGTTCGAGACTCAGGATGTTGATCTCGATCGTGCCGGTGTAGACACCCGGCCGCATCTGCGTCATGAACCCGACGCTGATCCTCACGTCGCCGTTGGCCTCGTTGTCGCGATAGACGTGGTCGATGACGCGGACCGGGGCGTTGTTGTCCGGGATCTCGGTCCAGATCGGCCGGACCGTGACGGGGCCGTCATGCCGCTTCGTGGCGTAGATCTTGACGTCCGTGCAGGCCGAGCCCGGCTCGGTCGCCTTGCAGTCCGCCGTGTTCTGGCTGAGCGAGTACGGGACCTTGGTCTCGTCCAGCAGATTCCCGACGGCCTTCTCGACGGCGCCGCCGCAGCCGGCCAGCATCCCCGAGACCACCAGCGCCAGCACCGGCGCGAAAAGACTTCCCATGGCGGGCAGGCGCCGCCGCATCGTCGACAACATGAGCTTCTCCCTGATCGAAGGCGGCGCCCGATGCCCCGTCCAGGGTCAGGTCTTGTCGCCAGCGGGGCGCAATCTACGTCCCACGCCTCCCGCAGGCAACCCGTCTGAAGGGGGACGCGGGAAAACGCCAACGTCGCTCGTCGGACATCGCGCGGAAGACGGTTTCGGATCCGTGAACAAGCATTCGCAAGACATCGTTTTCCTCAACGACTTCTTAACACTTTGATCACGCCTCGACCGCTAGCCTCGCGCGGCCCTTGTCATTCACTGATCCGATTCCTCTGCGCTTCCTTCGAGCATCCTCATGGCACTTCACGCACGCGTTTTCCTCGCCGCCCTGTCGGTCGGCCTCTTCTCTTCCGCCCTGCCCGCCGTCGCGGCCGCGCACTGGGAGTACACCGGCGACAAGGGCGCCGCGCATTGGGGCGAGATCGATCCGTCGTTCGCCGAATGCGCCTCGGGCCATCAGCAGAGCCCGATCAACATCGTCAAGCCGGTGAAGGCCGCGCTGCCCGCGCTCGACTTCCACTACGGCAGCGCCGCGCCGACGATCTGGAACAACGGCCACACCGTGCAGGTGAACCTGCCGGCCGGCAATTCGCTGGCCGTCGGCGGCCAGAGCTACGAGCTGCTGCAATTCCACTTCCACACGCCCAGCGAGGAACACATCAACGGCAAGTCGCTGCCGATGGTGGCGCACTTCGTCCACAAGAACGCGGCGGGCGAACTCGGCGTGGTGGCGGTGCTGATCCGCGCGGGACGCTCGAACGCGGCCTGGGGCTCGGTGTTCCAGCACCTGCCGCGCGTGGGCGAGAAGATCACCGTGGACGAGCTGTCGCTGGACCTCGCAAGCCTGCTGCCGAAGTCGCTCGGCTACTACGACTTCGCCGGTTCGCTGACCACGCCGCCCTGCTCGGAGGGCGTGCACTGGATGGTGCTGAAGGAACCGGTGACGCTGTCGGCCCGGCAGATCGACGCGTTCCGAAAGCTGGTCGGCAGGAACGCGCGGCCGGTGCAGCCGCTCAACGCGCGGCTGGTCCAGGAAAGCGAATGAGACTGAGCGGGCCGGTCCACCGGCCCGCGGTTCCGCAGGGTCGTGAGGCCGCTGCGGCGCTCAGACGAGCGCGCGGCCGATCAGGATCTTCTGCACTTCGGACGTGCCTTCGTAGATCTGCGTCACGCGCACGTCGCGGTAGATCCGCTCCACCGGGAAATCGCTGACGTAGCCGTAGCCGCCGTGGATCTGGATCGCGGCGGAGCACACCCGCTCCGCCATCTCGCTGGCGAAGAGCTTGGCCATCGCCGCTTCCTTCAGGCAGGGCTGGCCGGCGTCCTTCAGCGCGGCGGCGTGCCAGATCAGCTGGCGCGCGGCCTCGATCTGCGTGGCCATGTCGGCCAGCTTGTGCTGCATCGCCTGGTGCTCGAAGATCGGCACGCCGAAGGCGACGCGCTCCTTGCTGTAGCGCAGCGCCGCTTCGAAGGCCGCGCGCGCCATGCCCACCGACTGCGACGCGATCCCGATGCGGCCGCCTTCCAGTCCCGACAGCGCGATCTTCAGCCCCTGGCCTTCCTCGCCGATCCGGTTGGCGACGGGCACGCGGCAGTTCTCGAACAGGATCTGCGCCGTGTCGCTGGCGTGCTGGCCCATCTTGTCCTCGATGCGCGCCACGACGTAGCCGGGCGTGGTCGTCGGGACCAGGAAGGCGGAGATGCCCTTCTTCCCCGCGGCCTTGTCGGTCACCGCCATCACGATGGCGACATCGCCGTTCTTGCCGCTGGTGATGAACTGCTTGACGCCGTTGAGGACGTAGGCGTCGCCGTCGAGCACCGCCGTGGTCTTCAGTCCGCCGGCCTCGGAACCCACATGCGGCTCGGTCAGGCAGAACGCGCCCAGCATGTCGCCGCGCGCCAGCGGCTTGAGGAAGCGCTGCTTCTGGTCCTCGTTGCCGAAGGCCATCAGGATGCTGCAGACCGGACAGTTGTTGACGCTCACGACCGTGGAGGTCGCGCCGTCGCCGGCGCCGATCTCCTCCAGGATGATCGCCAGCGCCAGGTAGTCCAGGCCCGCGCCGTCGTACTCGGTCGGCACGGCCACGCCGTAGCAGCCCAGCGCGGCCAGGCCCTTGAGCTCCTCGGCGGGGAACTGGTGGGACTTGTCCCACGCGGCCGCCTTGGGCGCGATCTGGTCTTGCACGTAGGCGCGGACGGCGTCCTGCACGGCGCGGTGGTCTTCTGAAAGCAGCATGGTCGGCTCTTGGTCAACTCTTGGTCGGAGACGGATCCGGGTTGGATCCCGTGACGGTGGCGGCGCTCGTGGCGCCGGAGGGAATGCGGTAGCGGAGCGTGTCCTGGCTGGACACGGGCGCCCAGAGTCGCGCGACGACGTGTTCGCCGTCGATAGCGAGTCGTTCGCGCAGGCGGGCGTCCATCGGTTGTTGGGACAGCCAGACCGCGCGCCTCGCGGGCTCGACGTCGCCCGCAGCCAGCGCGAGGCGGGCGGCTTCGTTGAGCAGCATCAGGGACGCCTGCTTGCGCACGTAGATGGGAAAACCGGGCGCGGCGACCGCGACGAGCGTTCCGCCGATCGAGTTGCGCCAGGGGAAGCCCAAGGCCCAGTCCGCTGACGGATCTGGCTCCCAGTCAAGCATGTTCAGCGCACCGCCGCCGGACTTGGCTTCGGCCTGCAACCAGTACTTGTCCAGGAGGTGCTGCGTGGCATTGGGCATGGCCCAGAAGCGAGGCTCGCAGTGAAACGGGCTGTCGGCGGACATCGCCGAGGCGTCGGCGCCGAGATCCATGCAGGCGTATTCGCGCACGGCTTCGCGGCCGAAGTTCGCCTCGGTCCGGATCCAGCGGGAGGTGTCCGCCGCCCGCGCCGACATCGGGCGCAGCATCGCGCGCAGTTCAGGGGCGGCTGCGGGATACACGGCGGCCAGATCGGTGACGACACGCCAATGGCGCCGCGCCATCGCGCCGGCCACATTGACGCCGATCAAGGTGTTGGTGCCGTCCAGCATCGCCCCCGTCAGCGCGTCGGCTTGCTTGACGAAGGTCAGCATGGCCGAGCGATCGCCCGACTGGCCCGCGAGCGCCGATCGCAGGTGCAGCCAGCGCAGGCAATTCACGGTGGTCTGCCAGGGCAGGAGCGTCGCGCGCCGGATGTAGAGCTGCCCGGCCGTCTTCAGTTCGGCGGACGGAGTGATCATCGGCTCGTCGATCGCCATGCCCGTCTGGGCCACGGCTTCGCAGCGACGGCCGATGTCGGCGTGAGCCGCGGTCAATGCTCGCAGGGCATCGGCCTCCTGCATCCAGACCGCGACGCAATCGGTCGTCTGCGTGTCGCAGCCCCAGGCCTTGCTGGCCGGTTGGCGGGTCTCGCTTGCCGGCCATTTGCGCGGCGAAGCCGGCAGGGATGTGATGGCGCCGGCATCCATCGCCGCCCATCGCCGCAGACCGGCCGAGTGCGGGTCGTCTCCGGCCTCGGCCAGACCCAGCAGCGCAAAGACCGCATTGCGCTCCGGCGGCAATGTCGGCGCCGGCACGCGCAGCGCTTCCGGCACCGGACGCGGCGCGTCATCGACCAGCCGGTTGTTGAACGCCGCCCAGGCCGCCGCGAGCGTCACCACGCCCAGCAGCAGACCGCCCAGGATCTTCAAGCTCACACGCGCCCACCGCTTCATCGTTCTCTCCCTGAATCTTGATCTGTGGTCAGTGAGTATCGGACGACCGCAGCCCTCACCCCTGCCCTCTCCCGCAAGCGGGAGAGGGAGAAAGAAGGAGACGCGCTCTCGGTTTTCCGGGCGAACCTGTTACCAGGGCAGCGGCGTGCCGTCGTAGTTGAAGAACCCGCCGTTGTCGCTCGCCTTCAGCCCGTCGAGCACCGCGCGCAGGCTGGACGCGCTAGTGGCGACGTCGATGTCGGCTTCCTGGCCGCCCATGTCGGTCTTGACCCAGCCCGGATGCAGGCTGACGCAGACGGCGCGGCCGTCGAGGGTCAGCGACAGGTCCTTCATCACCGAGTTCACCGCCGCCTTCGACGCGCGATAGACCCAGCCCGCCGAGTTCGCGCGCAGCGTCATCGAGCCCATCCGCGAAGACAGGATGCCGATGCGCGCGTCCGGCGCGAGCGCGTCCAGCAGCTGCGGCAGCACGCGCATCGGGCCCAGCACGTTGGTGTGCATGACGGCGTCGAAGTCGTCCGCGCTGGGCGGCTGCAGGCCGATGGTCTTCGGACCGTAGAGGCCGGCGACGTACAGGACGCGGTTGAACTGGTAGCCGTCGAGCTGCCAGGCCAGACCCGCGATGCTGACGACGTCGGAGACCTCCAGCTTGATCGCCGTTGCACCGAGCGACTTCAGCTTCTCGAGGCTGGCGTCGTCACGCGCGGTCGCGACGACGGTGTCGCCGCGCTCGCGGTGCTGCTTCACGAGCTCGAGGCCGATGCCCCGCGAGGCGCCGATGATGAGAACTTGCGTCATCCGGTCCGTCCTCAGATCAGCTCGACGCCGACGGCGGTCGCTTCGCCGCCGCCGATGCACAGCGCCGCGACGCCGCGCTTCAGGTTGCGGTGCTTGAGGGCGCCCAGCAGCGTGACGAGGATGCGGGCGCCCGAGGCGCCGATCGGGTGACCCAGCGCCACGGCGCCGCCGTTGACGTTGACGATCTCGTGCGGCAGCTTGAACTCGGCCATCGCCGCCATGGTCACCGCGGCGAAGGCCTCGTTGACTTCCCACAGGTCGACGCTCTTCGCGTCCCAGTTGTTCTTGGCCAGCAGCTTCTGGATCGCGCCGACCGGCGCGGTCGTGAACCACTCCGGCGCGTTGGCGTGCACCGCGGTACCGACGATGCGGGCGATCGGCGTCACGCCGAGCTTCTTCGCGGTGGACTCGCGCATCAGCACCATCGCGGCGGCGCCGTCGGAGATCGACGACGAGGTCGCGGCCGTGATCGAGCCGTCCTTCTTGAACGCCGGCTTCAGCGTCGGGATCTTGTCGAGCTTGGCCTTGAACGGCTGCTCGTCGCGCGAGATCACCGTGTCGCCGCCACGACCGGCGATGGTCACCGGCGCGATCTCCCACGCGAAGCTGCCGTCCTCGTTGGCGCGCTTGGCGCGCTCCGTCGACGAGATCGCGAACTGGTCCTGCGCCTCGCGCGTGAAGGCGTACTTGTCGACGCACTGCTCGGCGAAGACGCCCATGGCCTTGCCGCGCTCGTACGCGTCTTCCAGGCCGTCCAGCGCCATGTGGTCGTACATCTGCGCGGCGCCGTACTTCACGCCCTTGCGCGCGAACATCAGGTGCGGCGCGTTGGTCATGGACTCCATGCCGCCGGCGATCAGGATGTCGGCGCTTTCGGCCTTCAGCGTGTCATGCGCGAACATCGTCGCGCGCATGCCGGCGCCGCACATCTTGGACAGCGTGACCGCGCCCACGGACTGCGGCAGGCCGGCCTTCAGCACGGCCTGGCGCGCCGGGGCCTGGCCCTGGCCGGCCATCAGGCAGTTGCCGAGGAAGGCTTCCTCGATCGCGTCGGTCGGGATGCCGGCGCGCTCGACGGCCGCCTTGATGGCGACGGCGCCCAGCTCCCACGCGGCCAGGCCGGCGAAGTCGCCCAGCAGGCCGCCGATCGGCGTGCGGGCGGCGGAAACGATGACGATGGAATCGGACATGAAAGCCTCCTTCTGAGAAATCAGTGTGTGTACGTCAATGAATGGGGAGCTCGCGATCCTGCGGCTCCGGCACCTTCAGGGCCGGCGCGACGTCGCGGACGTGGAAGCGCTTGTGCGGGTCGTACGGGAACACGTCCTCGACGTGTCCCGCCAGGATGCGTTCCTTGTGGGTCTGCCAGAACGCGGGATCGAGCAGGTCGGCGTGGTGCGCCATGAAGACGTCGCGCACGCCCGGATGGCCGAGCAGGAAGGGCCCGAAGGTCTCGGGGAACACGTCGAGCCTGTTCACCGCGTACCAGACCTCGCCCGACATCTCCTCTTCCTCGTTGCGGGCCTCGGGCACCTTGCGGAAGTTGCAGTCGGTCAGGTACTCGATCTCGTCGTAGTCGTAGAACACGACCTTGCCGTGGCGCGTCACGCCGAAGTTCTTCCACAGCATGTCGCCGGGGAAGATGTTGGCCGCCACCAGGTCCTTGATCGCGTTGCCGTACTCGACCACCGCGTGCGCCAGCTGCGCCGGCGACGCCTCCTGCAGGTAGATGTTGAGCGGCACCATGCGGCGCTCGATGTAGAGGTGCTTGATGACCAGGTCGTCGCCGGTCTCCTCCAGCAGCGAGGGGCAGAAGTGCTTCAGCTCGGCGACCAGCTCGTCCTCGAAGCGGTGGCGCGGGAACGCGACCCGCGTGTACTCCAGCGTGTCGGCCATGCGCCCGACGCGGTCGTGCTGCTTCACCAGCAGGTACTTGGACTGGATCTGCTCGCGCGTCGTGTCCTTCTGCGGCGGGTAGAAGTCCTTGATGACCTTGAACACGAACGGGTAGGACGGCAGGTCGAAGACCAGCATCACCATGCCCTTGATGCCGGGCGCGATGCGGAACTTGTCGCTGCTGTGTCGCAGGTGGTTGAGGAAGTCCCGGTAGAAGAGGTTCTTGCCCTGCTTCTGCAGCCCCAGCGTCGCGTAGATCTCCGAGCGCGGCTTGCGCGGCATCAGCGAGCGCAGGAACTGCACGTAGGCGCTCGGAACCTCCATGTCGACGAGGAAGTAGGCCCGCGCGAAGCTGAACAGCATCTGCAGCTCATCCTCGCCGAAGAGCGCGGCGTCGATGTAGAGCTGGCGTTCGGTCGTTCCGTCGCTCGTTTCCTTGTGCAGGATCGGCAGCGCGAACGGCGTCTCGGTGAAGCCGTTGATGATCTTGCCGACGATGTACGCGCCCTTGTTGCGGAAGAACAGCGAGGACAGCACCTGCACCTGGAAGTTGGTCCGCCAGCGGAAGGCACCCAGTTCCTCGCCGACGGCCTTCAGCACCAGGTCGACGTCGCGGCCGAGGTCCTCGAACTCCAGCGCCAGCTGGAAGTTCCAGACGATGCGCATGAAGGTGTCGCGCAGCGTGTCCTGCGAGGGGTAGTAGCAGCGGTAGGTCGGCTGGGCGGCGGGTTCCTCGTTCTCGATGAACTCGGTGGAGATCGCCGGCCGGACGAAGATGAACTCGTTGTGGAAGTAGCTGTGGTGGAGGATGCGCGTCGTGACCGAGTTGAAAAAGGTCTCGGCGAGCTCCGGCCGCAGGTGCCGGGTCAGCAGCCCGATGTAGTGCAGCTTCACCTGCTGCCAGACTTCGCTGGGCAGCGCGCTGGTCTTGAAGCGCTGTTCCAGTTCGATGACGGCCTCGTCCACGCGCAGGTCGTAGAACTCGATGCGCTCGCGCTGCGCGAACTGCTGGCCGTGCCAGTCCGCCTGCTCGAAACGCGTCTTGGCCGTGGCCGACGCGGCGCGGAACAGGCGGTAGTGCTTGTCGAAACCCTCGAGCATCGTCTGCGCGATCTCGAACGCGCGCGGATCGTTGAGCTCGTGGGGGAACATGGCGTTCAGCGGCCCATGGCCGCCTCGTAGCGGCGGTGCAGCGCCTCGAGCGCGCTGCGGTAGGCGGGACCCACGTCCTCGGCCTTGCCGACGGTGATGCTCAGGTCCTTCAGCAGGCCGTTGTGGAGGCCGTAGACCCAGCCGTGCACGGCGACTTCCTGGCCGCGCGCCCAGGCGTCCTGGACCACGGTCGTCTGGCAGGCGTTGCGGGCCTGCTCCAGCACGTTCAGCTCGCACAGCGCATTGGCGCGCTGGTCGGGGACGACCTGGTCCAGCCATTCCTGATGGTGGTTGCGCACGTCCTGGACGTGGCGCAGCCAGTTGTCCACCAGGCCGACCCGCAGGTCTTCCAGCGCGGCGCGCACGCCGCCGCAGTTGCTGTGGCCCACGATGATGATGTGCTGGACCTTCAGCTGGTCCACGGCGAACTGCATGACGGACAGGCAGTTCAGGTCCGAATGGACCACGACGTTGGCGACGTTGCGGTGGACGAAGAGCTCGCCCGGCAGCAGGTCCACCAGCTCGTTGGCGGGGACGCGGCTGTCGGCGCAGCCGATCCAGAGGTATTGCGGCGTCTGCTGCTTGAGCAAGCGCGAGAAGAAGCCGGGCGACTGTTCCTCAGTCGCGGTGGCCCAGCGCTTGTTGTTGTCCAGCAGGTCTTGCAGTTCGTTCGTGCTCATGGACGTGGATTGTCGCGGTTACGGACCGACACGCGCCTGTCGCAACCGCGAAGGCCTCACATCGTTTCGGCGAACAGTTCCCGGCCGATCAGCATGCGCCGGATCTCGGACGTGCCCGCGCCGATTTCGTAGAGCTTCGCGTCACGCCAGAGGCGGCCCAGCGGGTACTCATTGATGTAGCCGTTGCCGCCGAAGATCTGGATGCCTTCGCCGGCCATCCAGGTGGCCTTCTCGGCGCACCAGAGGATGACGGAGGCGCAGTCCTTGCGCACCTGGCGGACGTGGGCGCCGTCGAGGGCGTCCAGGTTCTTGCCCACGGTGTAGCAGAACGCGCGGGCGGCCTGCAGCACGGTGTACATGTCGGCGACCTTGCCCTGGATCAGCTGGAACTCGCCGATCGACTGGCCGAACTGCTTGCGGTCGTGGATGTAGGGGACGACGTTGTCCATCACCGCCTGCATGATCCCGATCGGACCGGCGGCCAGCACGGCGCGCTCGTAGTCCAGGCCCGACATCAGCACCTTGGTGCCGCCGCCGACCTGGCCCAGCACGTTCTCGGCCGGGACCTCGACGTCCTGGAATACCAGCTCGCCGGTGTGGCTGCCGCGCATGCCGAGCTTGTCCAGTTTCTGCGCGATCGAGAAGCCCTTCATGCCCTTCTCGATCAGGAAGGCGGTCATGCCGCGGGCGCCGAGTTCGGGTTCGGTCTTGGCGTAGACGACCAGCGTGTCCGCGTCGGGACCGTTGGTGATCCACATCTTGTTGCCGTTGAGGACGTAGTAGCCGCCCTTGTCCTCGGCCCGCAGCTTCATCGACACGACGTCGGAGCCGGCGCCGGGTTCGCTCATCGCCAGCGCCCCCACGTGTTCGCCGGAAATCAGCTTGGGCAGGTATTTCTGCTTCTGCGCGTCTGTGCCGTTGCGCTTGATCTGGTTGACGCACAGGTTGGAGTGGGCGCCGTAGCTCAGGCCCACCGAGGCGCTGGCGCGGCTGATCTCCTCCATGGCCACCATGTGGGCCAGGTAGCCCATCGCGGCGCCGCCGTATTCCTCGGGCACGGTGATGCCCAGGACGCCGACGTCGCCCATCTTGCGCCACAGGTCCATCGGGAACTGGTCGCTGCGATCGATCTCCGCGGCGCGGGGGGCGATCTCGGCTTGGGCGAACTCGCGCACTGCGTCGCGCAGGGCGTCGATGTCCTCGCCGAGATGGAAATTCAGACCGGGCAGGCTCATGGGTTTGTCTCCTCGACCACCTCCGCGGCCGCCTCTCCGGGCAACCGCTGGATGATTCGTCTTACGTTTACGTAAACGTCAATTGTAGGGCAGGTCCTTGCCGCTTCGGGTATCGCATAAATGCTTAAGAGGCTTCCAGTACTGCCACGGCCGCTGGCCCTCACCCCGACCCTCTCCCGCAAGCGGGAGAGGGGGCAAGAGCGCTGCATGACTGCCTAGACCCCGCGCGCTGCGCGCGCCCCTCACCCCAACCCTCTCCCGCAAGCGGGAGAGGGGGTAAGAAGGGCCGCGGTCGGACTCCCTCTCCCGCTTGCGGGAGAGGGCGGGGGTGAGGGCCAGCGGCCTAGGCAGTCAGAGGAAGCGTTCGAGCAACTTCCGCGAATGCCGATCCAGGGCGAACCGGTCCGGCACCAGGAAGTGCAGCCCGTGGGAGCTGGCGATCAGCAGCCGCCCTTCGCCGATCCGGCGGATGTCTTCCTCGCTCTTGAGGATGAATTCCGTGGTGCCGCGGTCGGTCTCGACGGTCCACTGGGAAGGCGTCGAGAAGGTGGAGACCTCCAGGAGCTTCAGCACCGTCGGCGTCATTTCGCGGTGTGCGAGTTCGTCCTGGAGCAGCTCGCGCTGAGTGTGCGGCAGGTCGGTCAGCCGGTCGATCCAGGCGATCTCGTGCCCGTCGGTGCCGACCAGCGAGATGCCCTCGTCCGGCGCGCTCAGCGGATGTGCCCGGACCGGGGTGACGTTGTCGTGGGTCTGTCCGGCGTCATCGACCAGGCTCAGCCGGCCGAAGGCATTGCGCGCCAGGTTCTGGATGTTGTTCATGAAGGATCCTAGTCGCGATCAGGCCTGGGTGGCCGTGTGGACGTTGACGTTCGGAGCCACGACGACGACGTTGTCCTGCTCCTCCGCGTCCACGCGGCGGGCCTGCGCCTCCCACAGGCGCCAGTAGGCGCCCTGCTTGGCGATCAGCTCGTCGTGCGGTCCGACCTCGACGATCTCGCCGCGGTCCATCACCACCAGCCGGTCGGCCTTGCGCAGCGTCGACAGCCGGTGGGCGATCGCGATCGTCGTGCGGCCCCGCACCAGGTTGTCCAGCGCCTTCTGGATCTCCTTCTCCGTCTCCGTGTCCACGGCCGAAGTCGCCTCGTCCATGATCAGGATGCGCGGGTCGATCAGCAGCGCGCGGGCGATCGAGATCCGCTGGCGTTCGCCGCCGGACAAGCCCTGACCCCGCTCGCCGACCAGCGAGTCGTAGCCCTGCGGCAGCCGCAGGATGAATTCATGCGCATGCGCGGCCCGCGCCGCGGCGACGATCTCCTCGCGCGTCGCCTCGGGCTTGCCGTAGGCGATGTTCTCCGCGATCGTGCCGAAGAACAGGAAAGGCTCCTGCAGCACCAGCCCGATGTGACGTCGGAAGTCCGCCAGCTTGAAGCGCCGCAGGTCGACGCCGTCGAGCTTGATCGCCCCTTCCGTCACGTCGTAGAAGCGGCAGATCAGGTTGACCATGGTGCTCTTGCCCGAGCCGCTGTGCCCGACCAGCCCGATCATCTCGCCCGGCTTGATCACCAGGTTGAGGTCGCGGATCACCGTCCGGTTGCCGTAGCGGAAGCCGATGTCCTGCAGCGACAGCTCGCCCGCCACCTTGTCCAGCACCACCGGCTGGGTCGGCTCCGGCACGTTGGACTGGTGGTCCAGGATGTCGAAGATCCGCTTCGCGCCCGAGGCCGCCTTCTGCGTCACGGACACGATCCGGCTCATCGAATCCAGCCGGCCGTAGAAGCGCCCGATGTAAGCCAGGAAGGCCGTCAGCGTCCCGACCGTGATCTGCGAATGCGCGATCAGCCAGATGCCGAAGGCCCAGACGACCAGCAGGCCGATCTCGGTCAGCAGCGAGACGCTGGGCGTGAACAGGCTCCAGGTCTTGTTGAGCCGGTCGTTGACGACCAGGTTGTGCTTGTTGGCGGTGCGGAAGCGCTCGGCCTCGCGGCGCTCCTGCGCGAAGGCCTTCACCACGCGGATGCCGGGAATCGTGTCCGCCAGCACCGAGGTCACCTCGCCCCAGACCCGGTCGATCTTCTCGAAGCCGGTGCGCAGCTTGTCCCGCACCAGATGGATCAGCCAGGCGATGAAGGGCAGCGGCACCAGCGTGGCCAGCGCCAGCCACGGGTTGGTGTGGAACAGGATCGCCGTGATCATCGCCAGCATCAGGCAGTCGGTGATGAAGTCCAACGCGTGCAGCGACAGGAACACGCTGATCCGGTCGGTTTCCGAGCCGATGCGGCTCATCAGGTCGCCGGTGCGCTTGGAGCCGAAGTACTCCAGCGACAGGCCCAGCAGGTGGTCGAAGGTCGCGGTCCGCAGGTCGGCGGCGATGCGCTCCGACACCAGCGCCAGGATGTAGGTCTTGGCCCAGCCCAGGATCCAGGACACGATCGCCGCCCCGAACAGCCCGCCCAGGTACAGCGCCACCAGCATGGTGTCGATCTGCTTGCCCTGCTGGAACGGAATGAGGACGTCGTCCATCAGCGGCATCGTCAGGTAGGGCGCCACCAGCGTCGCGCCGGTCGCGCCCAGCATCAGCAGGAAGCCCAGCAACAGCTGACCCCGGTAAGGCCCGGCGAAGCGCCACAGCCGCAGCAGCACCCAGGTGGACGGCGGCGTGTGCAGCTCGCGGGCGCAGGAGGGGCACTCCTCGCTGTCCTCCGGCAGGACGGCCTGGCAGCTCGGGCAGAGCTCGGGCTCCTCGTCCAGCCGGGCCTCGACCTCGTCGCGGCGGTTGAAGGCATCCTGGAAGCGCTGGGCCTGCAGGTTGGCCCGCATCGTGAAGCGCCACTGCGCCAGCCGGCCGTCGGCGTCCACCAGTTCCAGCGCGCCCAGTCCGGCGTGGTCGGACAGCACCAGCTTCAGGTCCGGCGTCAGCGGCCATTCCCGGAAAACGGGGGGCCCGCCCGCGTCCTCGGAGGCCTCCAGCGACAGCAGCCGTTGATCCGTGAGTCGCAGACCGCCCGCCGAGAAGCGCAGACGCCCGTCGAGGTCAACCTCCAGCGAGGCCCGGACGTTTTCGCCACGCCGCAGGCGTGTTTCGAAGGCCTGGCCGGCCGGGACGCCGCCGGCACCGGCCAACGCGACAGGATGTGAATGCTGCATTTTTGATTCTTCTGGCGATCTGCGAAACGTTGAGTTTCTTCGAGACTTTTCTGCCGTGGCCCCCCAACGGGGCAAGACCCGGTCCAGCCGGTTCGTGGCATGTTTCGCACAATTTTGGCTTAAGCGCACAATTGTGCTTCGCATCATTGTCCGGTGGTCCGCCGGGCGACCCTCTTCCACGTTTCCACCCCTCATGAGCCGACACGACGACATCAAGCTCCTGCGCATCAACTACCTGCGCGGCCCCAACATGTGGACCTACCGTCCGGTGCTGGAAACCTGGCTGGACCTGGGTGGCCTGGAAGAACACCCCTCCCACCTGATTCCCGGTTTCACCGAACGCCTGTGCGCGCGCCTGCCGGCGCTGGAAGAGCACCACTGCGGCGTCGGCGAGCGCGGCGGCTTCCTGCAGCGCCTGACCGAGGGCACCTGGATGGGCCATGTGCTGGAGCACATCGTCATCGAGCTGCTCAACCTGGCCGGCATGCCGACCGGCTTCGGCCAGACCCGGTCGACCTCGAAACACGGCGTCTACCGCATGGTCTTCCGCGCCCGCGACGAGCAGGTCGCCCGCTGCGCGCTGGAGCAGGGCCACGCGCTGCTGATGGCCACCATCAACGGCGACGACTTCAACGTCGACGCCGCCGTCGTGGCGATCCGCGACAAGCTGGACGACTGCTACCTCGGCCCCTCGACCGCCGCCATCGTGGCCGCGGCGACGGACCGCCGCATCCCCCACATCCGCCTGAACGACGGCAACCTGGTCCAGCTGGGCTACGGCGCGCGACAGCGCCGCATCTGGACGGCCGAGACCGACATGACCAGCGCGATCGCCGAGGGCATCGCGCGCGACAAGGACCTGACCAAGGAACTGCTGAAGTCCGTCGGCGTGCCCGTTCCGGCCGGCCAGGCGGTCAAGACCGCCGCCGAGGCCTGGGACGTCGCCCAGGACCTGGGCCTGCCGGTCGTCGTGAAGCCGTCCGACGGCAACCACGGCCGCGGCGTCACGCTGGACCTGCGTCACGAGGCCGACGTCGAGGCCGCCTTCCACCTCGCCGACAAGGAAGGTTCGGAAGTGCTGGTCGAGAGCTACATCCCCGGCATGGAGCACCGCCTGCTGGTCGTCGGCGGCCAGGTGGTCGCCGCCGCCCGCGGCGAGGAAGCCTGGATCACCGGCGACGGCACGCACACCGTCGTCGAGCTGATCGACCTGCAGATCAACACCGACCCGCGCCGCGGCACGACCGAGGACTTCCCGCTCAACCGCATCACCATCACCGACGACCCGGTCGTGCTGCTGGAACTCCAGCGCCAGGGCCTGTCGGGCGACGGCGTGCCCGAAGCCGGCCGCCGCGTGCTGATCCAGCGCAACGGCAACGTCGCGATCGACTGCACCGCGCAGATCCACCCGGACGTGGCACACGCCGTCTCGCTGGCGGTGCGCACCGTCGGCCTGGACATCGCCGGCGTCGACCTGGTCTGCAGCGACATCTCGAAGCCGCTGACTGAAACCGGCGGCGCCATCGTCGAGGTCAACGCCGGCCCCGGCCTGCTGATGCACCTGAAGCCGGCCGAGGGCATGCCCCAGCCGGTGGGCCAGGCCATCATCGACCACCTGTTCGCCGAGGACGAAAGCGGCCGCATCCCCATCGTGGGCGTGGCCGGCTCGCGCGGCACGGCGCAGATCGCGCGCCTGGTCGGCTGGCTGCTGCACCTGAACGGCCGCCACGTCGGCCTGGCCTGCGGCGACGGACTGTTCCTGGGCACCCGCCGCGTGGAGCGCAAGCCCAGCGCGACCTGGGCCGCCAGCCACCGCCTGCTGATGAACCGCGCCGTCGACGCCATCGTGGTCGAGAACGGCGCCGGCACCATCCTGGGCGACGGCCTGGCCTACGACCGCTGCCAGGTGGGCGTCGTCACCGACCTGGGCCGCGTGGCCGAGCTCGACAACCACGACATCCAGACCGAGGACCAGCTCTTCAAGGTGCTGCGCACGCAGGTCGACGTGGTGCTGTCCGACGGCGTCGCGGTGCTGAACGCCGACGAGCCCAAGGTGGCCGAGATGGCCGAGCTGTCCGACGGCGAAGTGATCCTCTACGCGCTGGACGCCGGCAACGCCGCGCTGACGGAGCACCGCGGCAAGGAAGGCCGCGGCGTGTTCCTGCGCGGCGGCGCCGCGATGCTGGCGCAGGGCACCTCGGAGACCTCCGGCGCCAACGTCGAATCGCTGCAGGCCCGCTTCCGCGCGGTCGGCCAGGAGATCGCGACCGACGCGGTGCTGGCCGCCGTGGCGACCGGCTGGGCCATGGGCATCTCGCCCGAGCTGATCTCGGCCGGCCTGGACACCTTCGTGCCGGACCTGCCGCAGTAAGCCTGACGCAGTAACCACCGACCAGCGAGCCGCCGCGCCTCACCAGCCGACCCGCCCCTTCGAAGAACAGTCGAACCCGAAAGACGACAGATGGAAGTCTCCCGCACACGCGCCCTCCGCGGTCCCAACATGTGGAGCCGCCACACCGCCATCGAGGCGGTCGTGCACTGCAGCGACACGGAACGCACGATCGCGGACATGGCCGGCTTCGAGGCCCGCCTGCGCGAACGCTTCCCCGGCATCGGTCCGCTCCGGCCGGCCAGCAGCGCCAAGACGCCGATCACCCTGGCCCACGTGCTGGAGCAGGCCGCGCTGGCGCTGCAGGCGCAGGCCGGCTGCCCGGTGACCTACAGCCACACGCACACCACGTCGGAGGACGGCACCTACCAGGTGGTCGTCGAGTACAGCGAGGAAGACGTCGGCCGCGCCGCGTTCGAGAAGGCCGTCGAGCTGATCAACGCCGCGCAGTCGGGCGCCGCCTTCGACGCCGACGCCGCCGTCAAGGCGCTGCGCGAGACGGACGAGGACATCCGCCTCGGCCCCTCGACCGGTTCCATCGTCGACGCCGCCTGCAAGCGCGGCATCCCGTTCCGCCGCCTGACGCAGGGCTCGCTGGTGCAGCTGGGCTGGGGCGTGAAGCAGCGCCGCATCTGGGCCGCCGAGGTCGACGCGACCAGCGCCGTCTCCGAATCCATCGCGCAGGACAAGGACCTGTCCAAGCGCCTGCTGCAGTCGGCCGGCGTGCCGGTGCCCATCGGCGCGCCGGTGGAGACCGTAGCCCAGGCCTGGGAACTGGCGCTGGAGATCGGCCTGCCGGTCGTGGTCAAGCCGCTGGACGGCAACCAGGGCAAGGGCGTGACGGTGAACGTCGCCTCGCGCGAGCACATGGAGATCGCCTACAAGGCCGCGGACGAGATCGGCACGGTGATGGTCGAGAAGTTCCTGCCCGGCAGCGACTACCGGCTGCTGGTCGTCGGCGACAAGCTGGTGGCCGCGGCCCGCCGCGATCCGCCCAACGTGACCGGCGACGGCGTGCACACGGTGCGCCAGCTGGTCGACAAGGTCAACGAGGACCCGCGCCGCGGCGACGGTCACGCGACCTCGCTGACCAAGATCCGTCTGGACGACATCGCGATCGCGCGCCTGGACCTGCAAGGCCTGACCCCCGAGTCGGTGCCGGACAAGGGCCAGCGTGTGATCCTGCGCAACAACGCGAACCTGTCCACCGGCGGCACCGCGACCGACGTGACCGACGACGTGCATCCTGAAGTCGCCGCCCGCGCGATCGCCGCGGCGACGGTCGTCGGCCTGCATGTGTGCGGTGTCGACGTCGTGGCCGAGAGCGTGCTCAAGCCGCTCGAGGAACAGAGCGGCGGCATCGTCGAAGTCAACGCCGCGCCCGGCCTGCGCATGCACCTGAGCCCGTCCTACGGCAAGGGCCGCGACGTGGGCGAGGCCATCATCTCCAGCATCTACGGCGGCAACCGCGGCGCCGCGAGCGAGGACGGCCGCATCCCCATCGTGGCGGTGACCGGCACCAACGGCAAGACGACGACCTCGCGCCTGGTGGCGCACATGTTCGCGACGCAGGGCCTGCGCGTGGGCATGACCAACACCGACGGCGTCTACGTCGACGGCCGCCAGACCGACAGCGGCGACTGCTCCGGCCCGAAGAGCGCGCGCAACGTGCTGATGCACCCGGACGTCGAGGCGGCGGTCTTCGAGACCGCGCGCGGCGGCGTGCTGCGCGAAGGCCTGGGCTTCGACCGCTGCCAGGTGGCGGTGGTGACCAACCTGGGCGAGGGCGACCACCTCGGCATGAACTTCCTCAACACCGTCGAGGAACTGGCGCTGGTCAAGCGCGTGATCGTGCAGAACGTGGCGCCCAACGGCTACGCGGTGCTGAACGCCGCCGACCCGGTCGTGGCCAAGATGGCCGACGTCTGCCCGGGCCAGGTGATCTTCTTCGCGAGCGACCGCCACCATCCGCTGATGGCGACGCACCGCGCGCAGGGCAAGCGCTGCGTCTACGTCGACGGCGACGCGCTGGTCGCGGCGCAGGGCGCGTGGCGCGAGTCGATCCCGCTGCGCGACATCCCCTTCACCCGCGGCGGCGCGATCCCGTTCCAGAACGAGAACGCGATGGCGTCGGTGGCGGCGGCCTGGGGCGTGGGCCTGGACTGGGACACGATCCGGCGCGGGCTGGCGAGCTTCATGAGCGATCCGGACAGCGTGCCGGGCCGCTTCAACGTGATGGACTATCGCGGCGCGACGGTCATCGCCGACTACGGCCACAACGGCGACGCGATGCGGGCGCTGGTGCAGGCGGTGCAGGCGCTGCCGGCCAACAAGCGCTCGGTGGTGATCTCGGGCGCCGGCGACCGCCGCGACGAGGACATCCGCATCCAGACGCAGATCCTGGGCGAGGCCTTCGACGAGGCCATCCTGTTCCAGGACGCCTGCCAGCGCGGCCGCGAGGACGGTGAAGTCCTGGCGCTGCTGCAGCAGGGGCTGAAGGGCGCGACGCGGACCAAGCACATCGAGGAGATCCGCGGCGAGTTCGTCGCGATCGACCGCGCGCTGGAGCGTCTGCAGCCGGGCGATCTCTGCCTGGTGCTGGTGGACCAGGTCGAAGAGGCCCTGGCCCATCTGAACCAGCGCGTCCGGGAAGCCTGATGGCGGCCGGTCGCTGGCGTCACTGGCCGGCGCACTGGTGGAACGGCCTCAGCGTCGCCCTCGGGGTGATGCTGGTGCAGGTGATCGTGTCGCATGCGGCCCCGGCCGAGCTGTCGCACGTCGCCTCGCAGCTGGCGATGGCCTGCGCCATCTGCGCCAGCCTGGCCGATCTGCCGGGCAGCGTGCGGCGCAACCGCAACCGCGTGCTCACCGCCGGCGGCATGACGCTGCTGGCCGTGGGACTGGTTGCGGTCCTGCATCCGTATCACGGCGCGATGGGCGCGCTGGTGGCGGTGCTCGCCTTCGGCAGCGCCATGCTGCTGAGCTGGGGCCCGCGCGCGGGTCCCGTGTCCTTCGCACCCATCCTGGCGATGGTGTTCGCGCTCGCGTGGCCGCCGCAGCCGCTGATGATCGTGCTGGCGAGCGGCGCGGCGGGCATCGCGCTGTACCTCGTGTGGAGCGTGATCTCCAGCGCCTTCCTGCAGCGCCGCTTCCACCGGCTCGCGCTGGCGGAGGCGCTGCACGGCCTGGCGCAGCTGATGAGCGCGCGGGCCGAGCTGCTGGGCAGCGGCGGCGCGGCGCATGCGATGCGCGACTGGCTGGGCAACGAGGCCCAGCTCGCGGAACTGCTGCAGACGGCGCGTGATCAGGTCTTCCCGCGCGCGAAGACCGATCCGCGCAGCGCGGCCGTGCTGCTGCACGTCGTGGAACTGCGCGACCTGATGCTGGCGAGCCGGCTGGACCTGGAACTGCTGGGCGAGGACCCGGTCGGTCAGCACATGCGCACGGCGCTGGTCAGCCGCCTGCGGTCGCTGGCTGTGCTGCTGGACGAATACCGCGACGCGTTGCTCGACGAGCGCGCGCCGGCGATGAACACCGTTCGACCGACGCAGTGGCCGGACCTGCCACCGCAGGATCCGCGCACGCGGCTGCAGCTCGTGCTGCAGGACCGGTTGTCGCATCTGGATGGCGAAGTGCTGGCGATGGGTCGCGCGCTCGATGCCGCCCAGCCCTTGCCGCCGCTGGCGCTGGACGCCGGCGAACTGCGCAACTTCGTGACGCCGGTCGGCTGGCCCATCGGCCTGCTGAAGGCGCAGATCCACCTCGACTCACCCGTGATGCGGCATGCGCTGCGCAGCGCGCTGGCGCTGTCGTCGGCCTACTTCATCGCGCTCGCGCTGCCGTGGGCCTCGCACCCGCACTGGCTGGTGCTGTCGGTCGCGGTGGTGCTGCGCGGCAGCCTCGACCAGACGCTGGAGCGCCGCAACATGCGGGTGCTCGGCACGGCGATCGGCTGCGGGCTGATGCTGGCGCTGTCGCTGATCCCCAACCAGACGCTGTGGATCGTCGTGCTGCAGGTGGCGGTCGGCATCGCGCATGCGTTCGTCACGCGCCGCTACCTGATCACGGCGATCGCGGCGACGGTGATGGCGCTGCTGCAGTCGCATCTGGCGGATCCGACGCATGGCATCGCGATCTCCGAGCGCCTCGCGGACACGGTGCTGGGCGCGATCCTGGCCTGGGCCTTCAGCTACGTGCTGCCGGCCTGGGAGCGTCGCAACCTGCCGCGCGCGCTCAAGCGGGCACGCGCCGCCCTGCAGCAGTACGCGATGCAGGCGATGACCGCCGAGATGACGCCGGCCGGCGCGCTCACGCAGCGCATGGCGCGGCGCCAGGCCTACGACGCGCTGGCCGCGTTGTCCGCGGCGCTGACGCGCAGCGCGGCCGAACCGCGCCGGGTGCGTCCGCCGCTGCAGGAGCTGAACACGGTGCTCGACCACGGCTACCGGCTGATGGCGCATCTCTCGATGATGCGGCAGAGCCTGATGCGCCGCGCGAAGGACCTGGACGCCGACTTCCTGGCGGAGATGCCGGAATCGGCCAAGCGCCTGCAACGGGCGCTGGTGGGCCAGGAGCCGGTGCCGCACGCGGTGCAGGCGCTGCAGGACTGGAGCCTGCTGCCCGACGTCGGTCCGCTGGAAGACCTGCGACCGTGGATGCGTCGCCGATTGCAGGTGAGCCTGGACGACGCGGCCCGCGCTGGCGAAGCGGCCGATGCGGCTTTCGCCGCCATGGCCGCACCGCCGGAGCCGGACGTCACGCTGTCGCGCCTGCAGTGACGATCAGCCCAGCTTGATCTCAATCTTGCGCGGTTGCGCATGCGCGGCCTTGGGGATGCGCACGCGCAGGACGCCGTTGTTGAGCTCGGCGCCGATCTGCTCGGCATCGAGTTCCTTGCTCAGCGTGAACGCGCGGCGGTAGAACTGGCGCGACACCTCGACATGGCCGGCCTTCAAGCCGTCCGGCAGGTCGAGCTGCATTTCAGCCTCGATGATCAGGCGGTCCTTGTCGACGCGCAGCTGGAGCTGTTCGCGCGGCACGCCGGGCAGGTCGGCGAACAGCGTCAGGCCTTGCGCGTCCTCGAGGACGTCGACGGCGGGCTGAATCGCATAGTCATCGCGACGACGCGCGGCCTGCGCGGCGGTCGAGGCGCTGGTCTTCACTTGCTCGGCCGCATCGGCGGCGGGGGTGTGCACGGCAGTGGTCATGGTGTTCTTTCGAATCGGGTTCGGTTCGTGTCTGGGATCGGTGGACGGCGGGGTCCGCGACTCAATGGATGTCGATGCGGCGCGGCTGCGGTGCCGGGCGGCGCTTGACGCTGACGCGCAGCACGCCGTCCTTGTACGAGGCCGAGACCTGTTCCGGATCGATGTCGTCGGGCAGGCTGACCACGCGGCGGAACTTGCCGGCGAAGCGCTCGCGCTGATGGACGAGGGTCTTGTCGGCGGCCTTCACGGCGGGGGCGGCGGTCTCGCCTTCGGCGGTCGCGGCAGTCGCAGCCGTCGCTGCGGAAGCTTCCGACGACGAGGACGCGCGCTCGCCGGACAGGCTCAGCACGCCGCGGTCCAGGTCGACGCCGATGGTGGCGGGATCCAGGCCAGGGGCGAAGGCGTAGACCTCCACGGCTTCCGGCGACAGGCCGACGTTGAGGGCCGGGTAGCCGCCGCGCGGGGTGGCGCGGCTGGCGGTGGATTCGAACAGGCCGCTCATCTCGCGCTGGAAGCGGTCGAGGTCGTTGAACAGCTCACGGGCAAACAGTTGACGGTACATGCGGGGCTCCTTGGCTTCCTGCGGGTGGATCGCGGCGGGACGTGTCCGCCATGCATCCCAACCTAGGAGCGAGAAGCCGCGCTTCAAGATCTTGAAATCAAGGGTGGCCCGTCCCCATATGGCGCGCCCGTTGCGCGAGCCGAGGGCGCTTTTCGTGTGCTTTTGTGCCCCTGAGCCCGCTCATTTCAGGCGCAGCACTTCCTGCTCCGTCACCGCCGATGCCTGGTTCCCCCAGCTCTGCCGGATCAAGGTCGCGACGGCGGCCATCTCGGCCTCCGTGAGCACCTGCCGCAGCGGCGGCATCCCGTACGGACGCGGGTGACCCGGCGTCGTCGGCGCGTAGCCGCCGTCGGCCAGCATCTGGAGCACGTTCTGAGGCGCGTCCAGCGTCACCGTGCGGTTGCCCGCCAGCGGCGGATAGGCCGGTTCGCCGGCGATCTGACGCCCCTGTCCCTGATCGCCATGGCAGTCGGCGCAGTGCTTCGCGTACACCTGCCGGCCGAGATCCATCTGCGCCGACGAGGCCGGCTTGAACTCCGCCGCGGTCGATCCCTCGCGCGGCAGTCCGCGCAGGTACACGGCCATCGCCTGCGCATCGGCGTCGGTCAGATGCTGGAGGCTCTCCGCGACGACATCCGCCATCGGGCCGAGCGCCGCGCCCTGGGTCGACCAGCCGGTCCGCAGCCACGACCGCACTTCCGTCTCGGACCAATCCTGCACGCCCGCCGCATGCGGATCGGCCAGCGAAGGCGCGATCCAGCCCTGCACGCCGACCCAACCGCCGCGCAGTCCTGCCGCGTCGCGCAACGCGCCGAGCCGGTTGCGCGGCGCATGGCATTCGGCGCAATGGCCGACCGCCTGGACGAGGTAGCGACCTCGCTCCAGCGTCGCCTGGCCGGCGGCGCCCTGCGTCGCACGGCGATCGACGCCCGGTTCATCGTGCGACGGCGCATCGCCCGGCGTGAAGTACATCAGCCGCCACACCGCGAGCGCGGACTGCCAGCGGTACGGCCAGCCGAGCTGATGGGGTGGCGTCGTCTGCGTCACCGCCGGCTGCTGCTTCAGCCACGCGAAGATCGCATCGGCGTCCTCGCGCGACATCGCCGTGTAGCTGGTGTACGGAAACGCCGGATAGAGCAGCCGCCCGTCGCGGCTGCGGCCGTGATGCATCGCGCGCCAGAAGTCGTCGGCGTTCCAGCGGCCGAGACCCGTCTCGGGATCGGGCGTCAGGTTGCTGCTGAACAGGGTCCCGAACGGCGTGCCGAGCGGCAGTCCGCCGGCCAGCGGCGCGCCACCGCGCGGGCTGTGGCAGCCGGCGCAATTGGCGATGCGCGCGAGGTACGCGCCTCGTGCGATCACCGCAGGGCTGGTGTCCTGTGCGCCGGCCAGCGAGGGTCGCCCCGACAGCCAGAGCTCCCGTCCCCACGCGCCGGCGAGCAGCAACGCGGCCATCAACGGGACCGCGATCGCAACGCCGACCAGCAGCCGGACGAAGGTCCTCATCGGCGCCGCGCTGGACGTCTCGCCGGAGGTCCCTGTGGAGGTCGAATCCCCGCTCATGGCGCCAGCCCTCCGCATTGCACCGGCAAGGGCGTCGTCGACGGCGGCTCCGGATGGGCGCCGGCGGGCTTGGCGGCGAGCCAGCTCGCGACGACGGCGATGTCGTCGGTCGACAGCGCCTTCGCCACGTCGGCCATGCAGTCCGGCGCGTGCGCGCGACGCAGCCCGCTGCGCCACGCGCCGAGCTGGCCGACCAGGTAGTCGCGCGGCAGCCCGAGCAGCCCCGGGATCGCCGGCTCACGCCCCGCCATCGACGGGCCATGACAGGCCGTGCACGCCGGCACCTTGCGCGCCGGATCGCCTTGCAGGATCAATCGTTCCGCGCGCGCCTGCTGCTCGGTGTTCAGGCCGGACGGTCCCGGCGCCGGATACGGCACGTCGAGCGCGGCGAAGTAGCCGGCGATCTCGCGCAGGTAGTCGTCGCTCATGTTGCGCAGCAGCCCGGCCATCAACGCGTGATGACGGCGGCCGTCGCGGAAGCTCTGCAGCTGGTTGAAGAGGTAGCCCGCAGGCTTGCCCGCCAGACGCGGGAAGTAGCCCTGCGTCGTCGCCCGGCCCTGCGCGCCGTGGCACAGGGTGCAGGCCTGGATGCGTTCGCCGGTGTCGTTGGTCAGCGGGCGCAAGGGCTGCGAAAGGCGCGAAGGCCCGGCGCCGGCATCGGCCGGCGGCGCTGCGGCCGTCTGCGCGAACGCCGAGGAAGCGGTGGAGACAGCGGAGACGGCGGAGAGTCCCAGGCCCAGCACAGCGGCGATGAGGACACCCGGGAGGAAGCGGGAGTTCTGCATCGGGCCATCATCGCCGATCGTCGCCGGACGCGTCGGCCGCCAGCGCGGGCCGTCGACGACGTGCGCCCACCTCCACCGTCCAGGTCGTCCGTCGGCCCGGGCGTCAGCGTCTCTGGTCCTGCCCGGGCCATCGCACGGCCGCCCAGCCGTCGCGGCCCTGGTGCTTGGCCTGGTACAGCGCGCGGTCGGCGAGTTCGATCAGGCTCGCCGCGGGCACCTCGCCGTCGGCGACGCTGGCGATGCCGATGCTGGCCGTGATCGGAACGCCCGCCGGCTGCGCGGCCCGCACCGCGTCGACGATCTTGGCCGCGACCTGCTCGGCTTCCTCGGGCCGGTTCAGGCCTTCGAGCACCGCGACGAACTCGTCGCCCGCGATCCGCGCCACGTGGTCGCTGCCGCGCACGACGCGCCGCAGCACGGTGGCGAAGTCGCGCAGCACCGTATCGCCGACGCCGTGGCCGTGGGTGTCGTTGATCGCCTTGAAGTGGTCGATGTCCAGGAACAGCACCGCCAGCAGCCGGCCGTCCCGCGCCTGACGCCGCTGCCGGGCGAGCGCGCCGGCCAGCGCCTGGTCGAACTCGCGCCGGTTCGGCAGCCCCGTGAGCGCGTCCGAGCTGGCCAGCCGCGCGAGCTGCGCCTCCGCCTGCTTCATGACGGTGATGTCGATGGACAGCGTGAAGATGCCTGCCACGCGCCCGTCCGGCCCGACGTCCGGCACGTAGATCGAGCGCAGGTGCCGCTGCTTGCCGAGCATGGTCGAGGTGACCTCGAACTCGACACGTTCGCCGCCCAGCGCGAGCGCCAGTTGCGCGCTGCGCTGGCTGGTGCTCTCGACGCCGAAGACCTCGTCGATGTGCAGGCCCAGCGACGCCTGCGGATCGAGGCCGAACCAGCTCCGCATCGTCTCGTTGGTGTAGCGCAGCTTGCGCTCCGCGTCGATGTAGGTGATGAAGACCGGCAGGTTGTCGGTGATCGCCTTCATCCGGCGCTCGCTGGCGGCGACCGCCGCCTCGGCGCGCTTGCGCTCGGTGATGTCCATCGAACAGGCGTAGAAGCCCTCGACGCGGCCGCCGGAAAACTCCGGGACGAAGCTCTGGTGGAAATGCAGCGTCTCGCCCTCGATCACCTGCTCCGCGTCGAAGGCCACGGACTCGCCGTTCAGCACGCGCTCGATGTACGGGCGCAGCTGCTGGACGCCTTCCACGCCGCGCATCTCCTCCAGCGTCTTGCCGAGCAGGCTGGCGGGGTCGGTGTGGAGCACGCGGCCGACCTCCGCATTGGCGAAGCGCAGTTGGCCCTTTCCGTCGAAATGGCTGATGAGCGCCGGCACGTTGTCGGCGATGCCGCGCAGGCGCTTCTCGGTGCGCAGCAGGTCGCGCGAGCGCAGCAGCACCTGCGAGGTCGCCATCACCGTGAACAGCGCCAGCATCGCCAGGCCGGCGAGCAGCAGCAGCTCGGTGTGGCCGGCTTCTCGGGCGAGGCGCTCGCTGATGGCGGCGCGCTCGGCGCGCAGCGACGAGGTGAGCTCGCCCAGCAGGTCGCGCAGCTCGTCCATGTGGTGCAGGCCCTGGTCGCCGAGCACCAGCTCCAGCGCCTCCTCGTGACGGCCGGAATCGTGCAGACGGATGGTCTGGTTCATCTCGGTCATCTTGAGCTGGACCAGCTCATGGATGCGGGCGAGCCGGGCCGCGTGCGCGGGGTCGTCGTCGCTGGCCAGGACCTCCTCGACCCGGCGGTCGAGACCGCGGAGGGCGTCGCGATAGGGCTGCAGGTAGCTGGCGCGTTGCGTCAGCAGGTAGCCGCGCTGGCCGGTTTCGGCGTTCAGCAGATCCTCCGTGAGCAGCACCATCGCCGAGAGCATGGTGTTGATGCGGTCGGCGCGGCGCAGGTCGTCGAGCGTCGTTCGGGCGCGCCAGGCCAGCAGCGCCACGATCACGGCCATCGCGAGCAGCGCCACCATCAGCAGGCCCACGCCGCGACCGAGACTGGTGCGATGGGTCGTCTCGGCGGAGGAACGCATGCAACGGCTCGGGCGGATCGAGGTCTGAAGTTGGAAAGGCGGACGCGCGGGGACGCGGAAGAAAGGCGAAGGGATCGCTGAGGACACGCAGGAAGCGTGCCGCTCGCCCGGCCGTGGCGACGGCTTGGCCGGGGGGCGATGCGAGCGATTATGGGGATGGCCGTGCGATTGGCGTCAAGCCGGCATCGGCCCCGGTGGCTCGGTGGTGCACGCATGCGACAGTCCGGGGATGCCCACCGTTCCCCTCCTGCGCCGGCCCGACCCGCACGGCCACGCGAAGGTCAGCTTCGTCGAGCTGTTCTTCGACCTCGTCTTCGTCTTCGCCGTCACACAGCTGTCGCACACGCTGATCGGCCATTTCGCGCATGACGGCGTCACGCTGTCGGGCGCGTTGCAGACCGGGTTCCTGATGGCGGCGGTCTGGTGGGTGTGGATCTTCACCTCGTGGGTGACCAACTGGCTGGACCCGGAGCGCCTGCCGGTGCGGATCTGCCTGTTCGCGATGATGCTGGCGGGACTGCTGATGTCGGTCTCGCTGCCGCAGGCCTTCGGGGAACGCGCGCTGATGTTCGCGGCCTCGTTCACGGCGATCCAGGTCGGGCGGACGCTGTTCTTCCTGTGGGCGGCGCGCGGCGCGGACGCGGGCCTGGTGCGCAACTTCCAGCGCATCGGGGCCTGGCTGGCGGTGTCGGCGGTGCTGTGGATCGCCGGGGCGCTGACACCGTCGATGCGCGTGCCCCTGTGGGTGGCGGCGCTGGCGATCGAGGTCGTCGGACCGTCGGCCGGCTTCTTCGTGCCGGGGCTGGGGCGATCGACGACGGCGGACTGGACGATCTCCGGCGGCCATCTGGCCGAGCGCTGCGCGCTCTTCGTGATCATCGCGCTGGGCGAGTCGCTGCTGGTGACGGGTGCGACGTTCGCGGAGGAGCCGCTGACGACGATGAGCCTGCTCGCCTTCCTGGTGTCCTTCGCCGGGAGCATCGCGCTGTGGTGGCTGTACTTCGACACGACCAACGACTTCGCGACGGGCCGCATCGTCCACAGCGACGACCCGGGGCGGCTGGCGCGGCTGGCCTACACCTACATCCACCTGCCGATCGTGGCGGGGATCATCGTCAACGCGGCGGCGGATGAATTCGTCCTGGCGCATCCGGACGGTCACACGGATCTGAAGACGGCGCTGTGCCTGCTGGGCGGCGTGGCGCTCTACGTGATCGGCGTGGGGCTGTTCAAGCGCACGGTGGTCGGGCGCTGGCCGTGGTCGCACGGCGTGGCGGTGCTGGTGCTGGCGGCGGCCGGGCCGTTCGTGCACGGCTGGCCGCCGGTGGCGACCAGCGCCTTCGCCTGCGCGGTGCTGGTCGCGCTCGCGGCGTGGGAGCGGCGCTCGCGGGCGATGTGTCTCATTCCCGACAGCGGGGACGAGGACGACGCGCCTAGCATCGGCGCATGAGCGCGCCCTCCTCCACTGCCGGCCCCGTCGGCGCGTCCGCCTTCGCGGCGGACTTCACCGTCGAGCCGCATCCGGCCGATGCCCTGTTTCCTGCGTCGACGCGACGGCTGTTCGTCGAGACCGAGCCCGGCGTGCGCATCCATGCGCGCGTGTGCGGCGAAGGTCCGCCGCTGCTGCTGATCCACGGGCATCCGCAGACGCTTGTGATCTGGCATCGCGTGCTGCCGGCGTTGGCGGCGCGTTTCACCGTCGTGATGCCGGATCTGCGCGGGTATGGCGATTCGTCGAAGCCGAAGGGCGACGAGGACCACGGCAACTACAGCAAGCGCCGTATGGCGCAGGATCTGATCGCGGTGATGGGGGTGCTCGGGCATGAGCGCTTCCGCGTCCTGGCGCATGACCGGGGCGCGCGGGTCGCCCACCGGATGGCGGCGGATCATCCGACGGCGGTCGAGCGCCTCGCACTGCTGGACATCGCACCGACGCTGGCGATGTACGAGCAGACGACCGAGGCCTTCGCGCGGGCGTACTGGCACTGGTTCTTCCTGATCCAACCGGCGCCGATGCCGGAGCGGCTCATCGAGGCCGATCCGGCGGCGTATGCGCTCGACGTGATGGGCAGGCGGCATGCGGGCCTGTCGGCCTTCGATCCGCGCGCGTTCGCCGAGTACCAGCGCGCGCTGGCACTACCTGGCACCGCGCACGGCATGTGCGAGGACTACCGGGCGGCAGCGGGCATCGACCTCGTGCACGACCGCGCGGACCGCGACGCCGGCGCGAAGCTGGCGATGCCGCTGCGTGTGTACTGGGGCGCGCAAGGCGTGGTGGCGAAATGCTTCGAGCCGCTGGAGGAATGGCAGCGTGTCGCGACGGACGTCGACGGCGGGCCGCTGCCTTGCGGTCACTACATCCCGGAGGAAGCGCCGGACGCGCTGCTGGCGGCGGTGATGCCGTTTCTCACCGAGGGGCTTTGAGCGCGGCAGCCACGAGGCCCGTTAGGCTGCACGCATTGCAGTGTCCGAATTGGACGGAGTGACGGGATGAACAAGCTGGTGGCGCTCGGGCAGTTCCTGGGCGGAGCGGTCCTGTGGATCGCGGCGGTGGTGGCGGGCTATAACGCGATCAAGCCGCTGATCGGCGCCGCGGAAGGCGCTGGCGCGCCGGCGGGAGCCGGCGGGGCGTTCGTGATCGTGCTGCTGCTGGCCGGGATCGGCACGTGGCTCATGCGTGCCGGCTGGCGCCGGCTGCGGGCGCGGGCGGGTGGGCATTGCTGAGCGGCTGAGGTCTCACTCAGGTTCGACGTCCCTCGCGCCCAGTCAGGCCGCCTGCTTCTGCATGTCGGCGATGAGCTCCGGTCGCGACGAGTGTGCGAACGACTCGCGCTTCAAGGTCAGCGCGTCGATCATGGCTTGATTGGTCAGCAGGAAGTTGTCCAGCAAGGTGTACCAGTTCAGCACGAAGCGCTTCATGCGCCGTTCGTCGCTGACCAGGCCGAGCAATTCCTTCGCGACCTGTCCTTCCATCCGGCTCCGAATCTCCGTATCTGTCTCGGAGATCTTGCGCCCGATCAGGATGAGTTCGAAGTGCATCGCTTCGCTGCCGAATTCCGCGTGCCTCTTGATCAGCTGTGCGTAGCCATCCAGTTGCTGGAGGTGCTTGTAGTTGAGCGCGATACCTGGACGCTTGATCTCCACCACGATGCAACGATAGATCTTCCGACCCATCGAGTCGTGGTGCGGGACCTTGCGGGCGAGGAACAAGTCCGTCTGCTTCCTCGTGCCGTCGATGGCAGAGGCATCAGCCGCATCCAGGTCGTCCACAGCAATGTCGTCGATCCCCTTGACTGCATCGCGCAGCGATTTGGCGATCTCGGTGAACGAGTCTTCCTCCGCGCCAAGCGTCTCGTAAGAGCTGCCGAACAACCAAGTGTTGGCTTCGATGATGCCCTGCAGGTCCGGCGTCTCGCGCGTCTCCAGGTAATGGTCGTTCATCAGCGTCCGCAGCTTGTCGGCCACCTCATGCCTGCGGCGGAGGACTTCGATCTCCCGATCGAGCCACGGATCGTTTATCCGGACGTGCTTCTTGATTTCCTCCCCGCTGATCTCCGTCTTTCCTGCGATTGTTCGAGTCGTCATGGCCGTCTCTTGTCTTTGATCCCGGATGGTGGCCGTGGCGCCGCCACGAGACCATGGCCTCTAGTGACGGAGAAGCCATCCCGGCATATGGAAAAAGGGCATGGCAGTGACTGAGACCGGTTGCTGGCGCAGGCGGGTGGGCATTGCCGAGGGCGAATCAACGCTCCAGCCCCTCCATCAACTTTCGATACTGCTCTTCGAACTTCGCAGGTTGCTTCTTGCGAAGCACCGCGAGGTTGTCCAGCTTCCACCGCACTGCAGGCAAGTGCCGCAGATGAGCGAAGGGCATCAAGGACCAGTCTGGCTCTGCCCGTACCAGCGAAGCCAGAAACTCACGATGCGCTTTGGTGAGCTGTCCGGGCAGCTCGGCGAGCAGTTGCCGCTGAACGGATTCGAGCTCTGACTGGGAAACCGGCGTGCGCGTCATGCCGCGAAATTCGTTGCCGTAACTCAGTTGCAGAGATCGGGGCGCGGAGAAGAGCACCTCATGCACTGGCCGGTTGTGCCCGGCGAGGTATCCGACGAAGCAGTCGACGACGCGGGAGTTCCATCCGAACCGCTGCCACATGCCGATCACGTCGAACAGATCGCGCGGATGTTGACGGTCCATCGCCGCCACGAGCTTGCTCCCGTACAACTCCTCGACAGCGAGCGTCGGAACTGCGACGTCGCTGTCGAAGATCTCGGCAGCCGCCGCCGTGAGCGGCGAGGAACGAACCGGAAGCAACGTGCCCCGAAACACGGCGTTCGCTTCCACTTTCACCCGCGTTGTCTTCCGAGCGGCGAGGAGTCGCACCTCCTCGCCATCGAGGCGCGTCGGCCATTGCACTTGCAGTCCCTGCTTGCTCAGCGCCGCTGCCAAGCAGCTCAACTCGCCCGTGATTCCTGCGAGATCGGCCTCGCGGTCTGGCGTTGGATCGACCCAGACCAAGTCGATATCGACGGAGAGTCGGGGCATGTCCTGCACGAACAGGTTGATCGCCGTGCCCCCTTTCATCGCGAACCGCCCCGAGGCGAACACCATCGGGAGGATTTCCAGCAGCAGTCGCACCGTGTCGACGTACCGCGCATTGAATGTCATCGAAAGTCCAGTCTCTCCCCAGCTTTGGACACGGCGATCCAGCGCGAACCGCCAAGGCGGTCGCTGTGCGTGCGCGCCACGGCCGCCCAAGGCAGGCCGAGGTCCGCAGCCAGGTGTGCGGCCGCGCGGACGACCTTGATCCGATCCGTCCGCGCCAGCAGTTGATCGAGCACCTTCGTCCGCAAACCGCCAAGCCCTTCCATCAGGCGGCGGGCGTCCGCAAGGCTCTGCGTCTTGCCCAGGTCGCTCAGCATCTCCAGCATGGCCCGCTCCGGTGAGGAGACAAGCACGCGAGGATCGCCGGCGGGCAGGGGCTTCAGTCCCAGCGAGGCATGAGCCTGCTTCTCGAGGATCCGCGTCGTCTGGTACCGGACGGGAAACCGCTCGGCGATCCACGCCGGGATCGCCTTGGGTCGATCGCCCCAAAGGCTGAGGACCTCGTCGAACGCGATGTCGTGTTCCAGGCCATGCCAAGCCAGCGCCGTTTTTCCGCCCACGTGAAATCCCGGCACCTGACGCGCCAGGAAAGCGAGAGCGCCATCTCGCGACAGCTCATCGCCCGCGACGGCATAGACGCCTCGACCGAGATGGTCGAGCCATCCGGTACGAGCCCAGGCGGACGCACGGAAAGCGGAGATGCCTTCGCGTTGCAACACGCCCATGTCCACAGGCTCTCCCCGCGGGTGATCGCGGAGAAGCGTTTTGAATGATCCTTGGTCGATAGTTGTCGCCATTCGTCAACTTTACGCCTCATTTCATTCCCCAGGCCCCTGTTTGTCAGCGACGAACCTTAGGTGGTGCAAGCGCGGTCAGCCATGACCTCCACTCGTGGAGAAGCCGCCCCGACCTACGGCAATAGGTCAGGGCCGTGACTGAAATCGCTGGGGGAAAATGAGGAACGGGCAAGCATTCCTGCCCGCAGGAAGCGGATGGGAAAATGTCCGCGGCGGGAACGCTGTTCAGGCGTGGGCTTCGCCGTCAGCCCTCACCTGGCGATCGCCGGATAGAGGTCATCCATCCACACGACCTCGTCCGCGTAGGACTGGAGGTCGGTCGACAGATTGGCCTGCAGGCCACTGACCCAGATTTCCTTCTTGAGATCCGACTTGACGTAAGAGATCGCCTCTTCGAAATCGCCGTCGCCCGCCGACAGGATCAACCGGTCATAGACGTTCTGCACCGCGAGCTTGATCAGCAGCGTCGCGATCGCGACGTCCACGCCCTTCTGCACTTCGCGGTCGAACTGCACGCCGCAATCCGGGCATTGAAGGTGCAGGTTCTTCATCTCGTACAGCTGGACGCGGATCTTCGGTCCGCGTGGCGGCGCCGCCTTGAGCCACGTGTGAAACGCGTTCTGCTGGTCCGTCGCCAGGTCGCGCGTGGAGTTCAGGTAATAGCTCTCGTAGATCGGACCACCGTTGCGCTGCACAAGCTCGTTCTTGAGCTTCAGGTAATCGAACGGACGGCCGCGACCCACGTTGAACAGGTAGGCGCCGTCGATGATCCAGACCGTTTTCATGCTTCCTTTCGGTTGCGACGATTCTAGGCAGGGTCGCGCGCGGCATCCCTTCAAGCCTGAGCAGGCCACGGACGAAAAAAAAGGCGTGCATCCCTGCACGCCCAAAGGGGCACCGGTAAAGGTCCGGTCGCATTGAAAGGGGCCGGGTCTTGCCCGGCCGGGGCTCAGGCTGGGGTGGTCCAGCCGCCGCCCAGGGCGCGGACGAGTCCGACCGTCGCCTGGTACTGCGCCGCCTGCACCTGCAGCGCCGCGCGGCGGTTGCGCAGTTCGCTGCGGCGCGCGTCGAGCAGGTCGAGCTGGCTGACCAGCCCGTTGCGGTAGCGCGAGTCCGACAGCGCCGTCGCACGCGTCGACGACTGCACGGCCTGCCCTTGCACTTCCGCCTGCTGCGACAAGGTCTGCAGACCGACCAGCGAGTCCTCGACCTCACGCAGCGCTTGCAGCAGTTGCTGGCGATAGCTCGACATCGCCAGATCCAGCCCTGCCTTCGCCGATTCCACGCCGGCCTTGCGGCGGCCGCCGTCGAAGATCGGCAGCGACAGCAGCGCGTCGACCGACCACGCACGCGCCGACCAGCGGAACACGTCGCTCAGCTCCGGCGACGCGTAGCCGCCGTTGGCCGTCAGCGTCAGGCTTGGGAACCACGCGGCCTGCGCCACGCCCACCCGCGACTGCGCCGCCAGCAGGCTGCGCTGCGACGCGGCCACGTCAGGACGTCGCGCCAGCACCGTGCTCGGCAGACCCGCCGGAATCGCCGGCAGCGGCGCGAGCGCCGTGTCTTCCGCCACCTTGAAGCCCGAGGCGGGCTCGCCCAGCAGCACCGACAGCGCGTTCTCCAGCTCGGCGCGACGACGGTCGAGGCTGATCGCCTCGGCCTCGGTCGAAGCGACCTCCGTCTGCACGCGCGCCAGATCCAGTTCCGCGACGTCGCCCGCCTGATAGCGACGCTGCGTCAGCGACAGCGTCTCGCGGTAGGCTGCGACCGTGTCGCGCACCAGTCGACGTTCCTGATCGGCGAAACGCAGCGCCAGGTAGGTCTGCGCCACATCCGCCTGCACCATCAGCCGCGTCGACTGCAGCAGCGCTTCACGCGATTGCGCGTCCAGCGAAGCCGCACGCGTCGCTTCCGACAGGCGACCGGAGAGATCGACCTCCCAGCTCGCGCCGAGACCCGCGTTGTAGACCGTCGTGGCAGCCGGGCCCTGGCCCGCCACCGTGCCTCGCGTCGCACCGGCGCTCGCGCCGACTTGCGGCAGGCGATCCGCATTCGTGCTGCGCAGCAAGGCGCGCGCTTGCGCCAGTCGCGCCGCAGCGCCTTGCAGGTCGTTGTTGTTGACCAGCGAGCGGCGGATCAGATCGTTCAGCGTCGCATCGCCGAACGCCAGCCACCAGTCGCCGCGCGGCTCGGCATCGGCGGGCGGGGCCACCGCCCAGCGCGCCTCGCCGACCGTCGCGGTCGCCTGCGGCGCCTGAGTCTTGAAAGCCGTCGGCGTCGCCGGCAGGCGCGACTCATCGATCGGCGGCGGCGTCGCGCAACCGGCCAGCACCAGGGCCGCCAGCAACGTCGTCATCATCAGTTTCGTTTTCATGGCTCGAATCCTTTATTCGTGCTCGTGGCGCGGCGCGGCCGGATGCGGGCGGGCGTTGCCGCCCGGGCCGAAGTCGTGGCCCTCGCCCTGCGCGGGCTGCACGAACGCTTCCACGTCATGCGGCACCTCGCCGTGCTGCTTGAGCGGCTTGTTGCCCGTCAGGCGACGCACCACCACGTAGAACACCGGCGTCAGGAACAGGCCGAAGGCCGTCACGCCGATCATCCCGGCGAACACCGCCACGCCCATCGCGTTGCGCATCTCCGCGCCCGCGCCCGTGGCCAGCACCAGCGGCAGCACGCCCATCACGAACGCCATCGACGTCATCAGGATCGGACGCAGACGCAGCCGGCTCGCCTCGATGGCCGCCTGCAGCGGCGTCCTGCCGGCGAATTCCAGCTCGCGGGCGAACTCCACGATCAGGATCGCGTTCTTCGCCGACAAGCCCACCAGCACGATCAACCCGATCTGCGTGAAGACGTTGTTGTCCCCGTGGCTCAGGAACACGCCCGTCATCGCCGCCAGCAGACCCATCGGCACGATCAGGATGATCGCCACCGGCAGCGCCAGGCTCTCGTACTGCGCGGCCAGCACCAGGAACACCAGCAGGATGGCCAGCGGGAACACCCACACGCCCGAATTGCCGGCCAGGATCTCCTGGTAGGTCAGCTCGGTCCACTCGTAGCTGATGCCCGGGGGCAGCGTCTCCGCGGCGATGCGCGCAACCGCGTCCTGCGCCTGGCCGGTCGAGTAGCCCGGCGCCGCGCCGCCGTTGATGTCGGCCGACAGGAAGCCGTTGTAGCGCATCGCGCGTTCCGGACCGAAGCTCGGCTCGACCTTCATCAGCGCCGACAGCGGCACCATCTCGCCCGAGGCCGAACGCACCTTCAGCAGACCGACGTCCTCGGCACGGGCGCGGTAGGCGGCGTCCGCCTGCACACGGACCGTGTAGGTGCGGCCGAACTTGTTGAAGTCGTTGACGTACAGCGAGCCCAGGTAGATCTGCATCGTGTCGAACACGTCCGTCACCGCCACGCCCAGCTGGCGCGCCTTGGTGCGGTCGAGGTTCGCGTACAGCTGCGGCACGTTGACCTGGTAGCTGCTGAACAGACCCGCCAGTTCCGGCGCCTTCTGCGCCTTGGCCATGAAGGCCTTCACCGCGCCGTCGAGCGCCTCGTAGCCGAGACCGCCGCGGTCTTCCAGCTGGAACTTGAAGCCGCCCGTGGTGCCCAGACCCTGCACCGGCGGGGGCGGGAACATCACGACGAAGGCGTCCTGGATCTGCGCGAACTGCGCATTCAGGTTGCCCGCGATCTCACCGGCGGACAGGCCCTTGCCGGTGCGTTCGTCGAAAGGCTTCAGCGGCGTGAAGACGATGCCCGAGTTCGAGCTGTTGGTGAAGCCGTTGATCGACAGGCCAGGGAAGGACACGGCGTGGTCGACGCCGGGGGTCTTCATCGCGATCTCGCTCATGCGGCGGATCACGTCTTCCGTACGGTCCAGCGTGGCGCCGTCCGGCAGCTGCGCGAAGCCGATCAGGTACTGCTTGTCCTGCGCCGGCACGAAGCCGCTGGGCACCGCCTTGAACAGGCCCACCGTCAGGCCCAGCAGGCCCGCGTAGACGATCAGCATGATGATCTTGCGCGAGATCGCCTTGGTCACGCCGCCGCTGTAGGCCTTGGCGCCGCGGTTGAACAGCTTGTTGAAGCCGCCGAAGAAGCGGCCCAGCACCTTGTCCATCGCGCGGGTCAGCCAGTCCTTGGGCGCGTCGTGGCCCTTGAGCAGCATCGCGGCCAGCGCGGGCGACAGCGTCAGCGAGTTGACCGCCGAGATCACCGTCGACATCGCGATCGTCAGCGCGAACTGCTTGTAGAACTGACCCGTCAGGCCGGTGATGAAGGCCAGCGGCACGAACACCGCGACCAGCACCAGCGCGATCGCGATGATGGGACCCGACACTTCGCGCATCGCGCGGTAGGTCGCCTCACGCGGACTCAGGCCCGCCTCGATGTTGCGCTCGACGTTCTCCACGACCACGATCGCGTCGTCCACCACGATGCCGATCGCCAGCACGAGGCCGAACAGCGACAGCGCGTTGATCGAGAAACCGAACAGGTGCATCACCGCGAAGGTGCCGATGATGGACACCGGCACCGCCAGCAGCGGGATGATGGACGCGCGCCAGGTCTGCAGGAACAGGATCACGACCAGCACGACCAGCGCCACCGCTTCCAGCAGCGTGTGGACGACGGACTCGATGGACGCACGGACGAACTGCGTCGGGTCGTAGACGATGGAGTAGTCCACGCCTTCAGGCATGGCCTTCTTCAGCTCGGCCATCGTGGCGCGCACGTTGTTCGAGATCTCGATCGCGTTCGAGCCCGGGGCCTGGAAGATCGGGATCGCCACGGCGGACTTGTTGTCCAGCAGCGAGCGCAGCGCGTATTCGGCGGCGCCCAGCTCGATGCGGCCCAGGTCGCGCAGACGCGTCACCTGGCCGTTGGCGCCGGACTTGACGATGATGTCGCCGAATTCCTGCTCGTTGTTCAGACGGCCTTGCGCGTTGATCGGCAGTTGCAAATCGATGCCCTGCAGACCGGGCGAAGCGCCGACCACACCGGCGGCCGCCTGCACGTTCTGCTCACGGATCGCCTGGACGACGTCGCTGGCCGACAGGCCGTGCTCCGCCACCTTCTGCGGGTCCAGCCAGACGCGCATCGAGTAGTCCCCCGAGCCGAACAGCTGCACCTGACCCACGCCCTGGATGCGCGCGAGGCGGTCCTTGACGTTCAGCACCGCGTAGTTGCGGAGGTAGGTCATGTCGTAGCGGTCGTTGGGCGACAGCAAGTGCACGACCATGGTCAGGTCGGGGCTGCTCTTGACCGTCGTCAGACCGAGTCGGCGGACCTCCTCGGGCAGGCGCGGCTCGGCTTGCGAGACGCGGTTCTGCACCAGCTGCTGGGCCTTGTCCGGGTCGGTGCCCAGCTTGAAGGTGACCGTCAGCGTCATCAGGCCGTCGGTGGTCGCCTGGCTGCCCATGTAGAGCATGCCTTCGACGCCGTTGATCGATTCCTCGAGCGGCGTGGCCACCGCTTCCGCGATGACCTTGGGGTTGGCGCCGGGGTACTGCGCGCGGACGACCACCTGCGGCGGCACGACTTCCGGGTATTCCGAGATCGGCAGCACGCGCACGGCGAGCAGCCCGGAGACGAAGATCAGCACCGACAGCACACCCGCGAAGATCGGGCGGTCGATGAAGAATTTGGAGAGATTCATGTCAGTCTTTCAAGTCGACTGGAGAAAACGGCAAAGGGTCCCCCGCGGGGCGGCGTCGCGCCGCCCCGAAGGCTGTCCGTAGCCCCATGGGGACGGGTCTTGCCCGCCCCTTCGGGTTCAGGTCAGGTCTTGTCCGCCTTGGGGGCGCCGTCCTTGGCCTGGATCTCGGCCTTGGCGTTCATCGGGACGATGGTCGGAGCGACCAGCGCACCCGGTCGCACACGCTGCAGGCCGTTGACGACCACGCGCTCGTTGGCCTTCAGGCCCGACGTGACGACGCGCAGGCCGTCGACGTTGGCGCCCAGCAGGACCTCGCGGTAGCTCAGCGTGTTGTCGGCGCCGACCACCATGACGAAACGCTTGCTCTGGTCGGTGCCGACCGCGCGCTCGTTGACGAGCACCGCCGCGCGGGTCTTGGCCTGGCCCAGGCGGATGCGGGCGAACTGGCCCGGGATCAGCGCGCCGTCCTTGTTGTCCAGCACCGCGCGCACGCGCACCGTGCCGCTGCGCGCGTCGACCTGGTTGTCGATCAGCTGCAGCTTGCCGTTGAACGGCGTGTCGGCGGTGGCCGCGGTGCCGATCTGGACAGGGATGCTCGACAGGTCACCGGCGGCGCCCTTGGCGTTGCCGTGCAGCTCGTTCAGCGCGCGGGCGACGGTGCCTTCATCGGCGTCGAAGCTCGCGTAGATCGGGCTGACCGAGACCAGCGTCGTCAGCACCGGCGCGCCCGGACCGGCGGCCACGAGGTTGCCCTGCGTGACCTCCAGTTTGCCGACGCGGCCGGCCACCGGCGCCTTCACCTGCGTGTAGCCGAGGTTCAGCTTCGCCGACTGCAGCGCGGCCTGCGCGGCGCGCAGGTTGGCGTTGGCTTCATTCGACGCATTGCTGCGCTCGTCGAGCTCGCGCTGCGCGATGGCGCGCTCGCTCCACAGGCGGGTGGAGCGCTCCAGCTCGCTCTTCGAGTACGTCACGCGGGCCTGCGCGGCCAGCACCTGCGCGTCGGCGCGGTCGACCTCGGCCTGGTAGGGCGCGGGATCGATGGTGATCAGCAGGTCGCCGGCCTTCACCAGCGCGCCCTCCCGGAAGTGCACCGACTGCACCGCGCCGGAGACGCGGGCGCGCACGTCGACGCGCTCCACGGCTTCGAGGCGGCCCGAGAACTCGTCCCACGCGGCCACTTCCTGGCTCGCGACGGTGGCGACGGAGACGGGAATCGCCTGCGGCGCGCCCGACGGTTGGTTGGCGACCGCCTGCTGGCTGTGCAGGCCGACGACGAGGGCGCCGACGACCGCGGCGACGGCGGTGAGCGAAGTGGCAAAGATCTTCTTGTTCATGGTGGTGCTCCGGTGACGGGGGTAGACGTTGGGAGTTCTTGGAGGGCTCTTGGGGTCAGGCGGGTTGCAGCCGGGATCTGCCGGCCGGTGGGATCAGGGACAGGAAATCGGCCAGCTTCTGGCGCAGGGCGCTCGCCCAGGGCAGCTGGAGGGCGGACAGCGAGGGCAGCTTCATCAGGCTGCAGGGCCAGCCGCTGGGGCCGGCGATCAGCGCCTGCTGCACGTCGACGCCGGCACGCTTCATCGCGCGGGCGTAGGCCAGGGCCTCGTCGCGCATCGGGTCGTCGTCGGCGCTGACGACCAGCGCCGGCACCAGACCCGACAGGCGGCCGGTGTTGGCGGGCGCGGCGTAGGGGTGGTCGCCGTCCTCGCATTCGCCGAGGTAGGCGCGCCAGCCGTGCATCCAGCGGCATTCGCCGTAGCCGGCATCGGCCTGGCGCAGCGAGGCGGTGCCCATGCAGGGGTTCAGCATCGGCCCGATCAGGATCTGGCCGGACAGCTTGCGATGGCCCTGGTCGCGCGCCATCAGGGCCAGCGCCGCCGCGAGGTTCCCGCCGGCTTCTTCACCGGCGACGATCAGCGGCGCGCCCTTGCCCGACAGCTTGGCGCGCGCCTTGTGCAGGCCGGCCAGCAGCGCGTCCAGCGTCTTGAGCGCGGTCGGGAACACGGTTTCCTCGCCGGTGGGGTAGTCGACGTCGACGACCACCGCGCCCGCGTCCGCCAGCAGGCGCGAGACCAGCTCGCCGCTGTCGAGGTCGCCGCGGGTGAAGGCGCCGCCGTGCAGATGCATGACCACCGGCGCGTCCTTGCGGCGGGCGGCGCTCTTGTACACGCGCACCGGCACCACGCCGTCGCCGGCGGGCAGGAGGTCGTCGTGGCAGGAGGTGAGCGGCAGCGCGTCCATGGCAGGGCCAAAGGCCTGCTCCCCGTGGGGGCAGACCGGTCATGTTGCAATGCAGCGAAATTTAGACAACGGACGCCGTCCGATAAATAGCCCGGGACGCGCTTCAGCGTTTCATCGACGAAACAATCGATCGGGCAGGATGGCGACCTCGCGCGCGCGCAGACGCGCCGTTGTGTTGGAGCAGTCGCGGCGGTGCCGCAGCAGTCGGGGTCAAGGGTTCAAGGGGTCACGGATGGACAAGCTCAATGCCATGCAGGCTTTCGCGCGCGTCGTGGAAGCGGGAACGTTCACGCGGGCGGCGGAATCGCTGGACCTGCCCAAGACCGCGGTGACGCGGCTGATCCAGTCGCTGGAGGACCACCTCAAGGTCAAGCTGCTGAACCGCACGACGCGGCGCGTGAGCGTGACGCCGGACGGCGCCGCGTATTACGAGCGGGTGACGCGGCTGCTGTCGGACATCGAAGAGCTCGAGGGCTCCGTGTCGCATGCGCGGGCAGCGCCGAAGGGCCGCATCCGCGTCGACGTGGCGTCGTCTGTTGCGCGGCTGCTGCTGATTCCGGCACTTCCGGAGTTTTATGCAAGACATCCGGACATCCAGATCGACCTCGGCGTGTCGGACCGGCCGGTGGACCTGATCGGCGACAACGTCGACTGCGTCGTGCGCGGCGGCGAGATCACCGACCAGTCGCTGGTCGCGCGCCGCATCGGCGACTGGGGCTACGGCTGCTGCGCCTCGCCGGCCTACATCCAGCAGCACGGCCTGCCGCAGCATCCGCTGGACCTGGAGTCGGACCAGCATCACGTGGTCAGCTATTTCTCGACGCGCACCGGCAAGCGCTTCCCGTTCGACTACAGCAAGAACGGCCAGCGCTACGAGATCTACGGCCACTACAAGGTGTCGGTGAACGACGGCAACGCGTACATGACGGCGGGGCTGACGGGATTGGGCGTGATCCAGGCGCCCTACTTCATGATCAAGCCGCACATCGACTCGGGCGAGCTGGTGCCCTTCCTCTGCGATTGGGAATCGGATCCGCTGCCGCTGTACGTCGTGTACCCGCCGAACCGGCACCTGAGCACCAAGCTGCGGGTGTTCGTCGACTGGATCGCGGAGCTGTTCGACCGCCACTCGCTGTGGCAGAAGCAGCTGGTCGCGAGCTGCGAGGCCAAGCGCACCGAGTCGGATGCGGAGTACATCCCGCTGCAGGCCAACGGCACGAAGCAGGCGGTGCTGAGCGCGGCTTGAGGCCTCACACCCCCGTGAGGGTGCTTGAGCGTCGTCACGGCCCGCACCCATAATCGCCGCCGACCTCCGGTCGCCGCCAAGCCTTCGGAAGCGTTCGCGCCTCCGGCCGCGGGGTATCCCCGCGGCGCTTTCTCTCGCTACTCATCCGGCGCCGATACCTGCACCGCGCTGCCGCGCGGACCTGTATCCGTCGAGACCCGTCAGTTGGCGGCGCATCCGGGGGTCACCTGTTGCCCCCACGTTGCCCTGACCGTTGCTCCACGCGCCGTGCCGATGAGTCACCCTTACTGGATCGCGATCTCGCTCGCCCGCGCGCTGCAGGCGGACGATGAATCGCCACGTGCGCGCGAGGCCGGTGCGCTGCTGGCGCGCGCGGAGCAGTGTCTCGGCACCGAGGCGCGCCCGTGGTTGAAGCCGCTGTGCGACGACCTCGCGCGATGGCCCGGGCCGGTGTGGCGCGCGCATACGGTGAACAGCTTCGCCTTCGCGCTCCTGGAGCTCAACGCCTTCCATGAAGGCTTCGATGCGGAACGCTTCCCTCGACCGGAGATGCGGCGACTGTTGCTGCGGCCCTCGCGGATGCGGCCCTTGCCCTTCGCGCTGGAACACCTCGTGCTGCCGCATTGGCCGACGGAGGCCGACCTGGCGGCGTGGCTCGGCCTGACGACGGACGAGCTCGATCACTTCGCCGGTCCCGCGCGTCAATACCGGGAAGCCAACGCTACGCCGCTTCGTCCGAATGTCGCGCCGACGCCCCACTACCGCTGCCTGCTCGTGCCGAAACGTCGCGGCGGCCTGCGTCTGATCGAGGCGCCGCTGCCGCGATTGAAAACGATCCAGCGCCAGTTGCTCGACGGCCTGTTGAACAGGTTGCCCTGCCACGAGGCGGCCCAGGGTTTCGTGCCCGGCCGCAACGTCGCGACGAACGCCGCGGTGCATGTCGGTCAGGACTTCGTCATCCGCTTCGACCTGCGCGACTTCTTTCCCAGCATCGGACGCGCGCGGATCGCGGCGACCTTCCGGACGCTGGGGTTCTCCGACGCGGTCGTCGCGCGGCTGACGACGCTCTGCACCGCCCGCACGCCGGCCCCGGTGCGCGAACGCCTGCGCGATGACGGCGCCATCGACTTCGACGGCGCCAAGCGGCTCGCCTCTCCGCACCTGCCGCAAGGCGCGCCGACATCGCCGGCGCTCGCCAATCTCTGCGCGTTCCCGCTCGACATGCGGCTGGACGGGCTCGCCCATCGTTTCGGCGCGCGCTACACGCGGTATGCGGATGACCTCGTGTTCTCAGGGACAGCCACGCTGCGCCGCGATCAGCGCGAGTTCCGCGCCTGGGTGCAGGCGATCGTCGAGGAGGAAGGCTTCCGGCTGCGCCACGACAAGACGCACGCGATGCCCGCTGGCGGCAGACAGCAAGTGACCGGCGTCGTCGTCAACGCGAAGCCGAACCTTGCGCGCGAGGACTTTGATCGATTGAAGGCCGAGCTGCATCGGCTGGGCGCTTCGACGGACGTGGATCCGGCGCTGCGATCGGTGCTGCTAGGGCGCATCGCCTGGACGAGGCAATTCCTGGCACCAGCGCGCGTCGAGAAACTTCAGCGGATGTTTGACGCGATCGCCTTCGTCAGGAACTGACTGGCGCGCGCGGCACGCTCAACCGCACCCGCAAGCCCTGACCCGTCGTCGCATCGAGCAGCTCCAGCTTCCCGCGGTGCCGCTGCGCGATGTCCAGCGCGATCGCCAGGCCCAGGCCGCTGCCGGTGCCCTTGGACTCGCTGCCGCGCTCGAAGCGGCGCAGCGCGCGTTCGCGGTCTTGCGGAGGAATGCCGGGCCCGTTGTCCTCGACCTCCATGCGCGCCCAGTCGCCGTCGCAGCCCGTCCGCACCGTGATGCGCGGATTCGGACCGGCGTAGTTCAGGCTGTTGTGCAGCACGTTCGACAGCAGCTCGCGCAGCAGGAAGCTTTGGCCCAGCATAGGCGCGCTCTCCAGCTCGAACTCGATGTCGGCGCCGGACTGCAGCGCGCGCGGCACCCAGTCCTCCGCCACCTGCGCCGCGATGTCCCGGAGGTTCACCGGTTGTTCGCGTCCGCCGGGCTCGGCCTCGGCGCGCGCGATCGACAGCATCTGCGTCGCCAGCCGCGCGCTGCGGTCCACCGAGCCCTGCAGCCGCTTCAGCACCGGCTCCATCTGCGGGTCGTGCGGCTCCAGCAGCGCCAGGTCGATCTCGGTGCGCAGCGACGTCAGCGGCGTGCGCAGCTGATGCGCCGCATTCGCCAGGAAGTCCTGCTGCGCCGACGAGGCCCGCCGCAGTCGCTCGAAGAGCCGGTTGAACGCCGCGATCAACGGCCGCAGCTCGCCGGGCACGTCGTGCTGCAGCGGCTCCAGGCGCGCGAGGTCGCGCTGTTCCAGCTCCGCGCTCAGCTGCGACAAGGGTCGCAGGCCGCGGTAGGTCGCCCACCAGCCGGCGCCCGCCAGCAGGATCGCCATGCCGCCGATCAGCAGGCCCACGACCACCACCAGCTGCTGCTGCAGCGCGTCGCGCTTGTTCAGCGTCTCGGCCACCAGGATCTGGCAGACATGCCCGTTGCCGCAGGCGGCCCCCAGGACCGCCGCGCGCAGCGATTCGCCGTCCAGCGTCGCCAGCGTGAAGAACCATTCGTTGGGTTTGCGCTTGGGCAGCTTCAGCCGCGCCAGCTGCGCGTCGCCGAGCACCACCTCGCCCGACGGGTCGAGCACCAGGTAGTACACCCGGTCGGTCCGGTCGAAGCGCAGCGCGCGGTCGGTCGGTCCCGAGACGTCGACGACGACCTGGCCGTCGCGCTCCTTCAGCAGGCTGGCCACCGCGAGCGCGGTGTCGCCCAGCGCCTGGTCGAGCCACGAGATCGCCGTGTCGTGCATGACCCGGTACAGCATGAACCCGGCCGCGGGCACCGCGACCAGCACGGGGAACATCAGCCAGATCAGCAGCCGCTGCTTGAGGCTGAAGGTCCGGCGGCCGCCGGGCGGGGACGACTCGCTCATGCCGCGGCGGCGGTCAGGCCTTGGCCGCCGGCGCGGGCGGCATCTCTTCCAGCAGGTAGCCCAGCCCGCGCACGGTGCGCAGTTGCAGGCCCGCAGGCTCGATCTTGGCGCGCAGCCGCGAGACGCAGACCTCGATCGCGTTGTCGCTCACGCCCTGCTCCCAGCCGTTGCTGGCCGAGGCGATCTGCTCCTTGGCCACCACCTTGCCAGCGCGCGCCAGCAGGAAGCCCAGCACGTCCCATTCGCGGGCCGACAGCGCCAGCGGCTCCTCGGCGATGTAGGCGCGACGCGCCTCCATGTCCATGCGCAGCGAGGAGAGTCTCAATTCGTTGCCCGTCCGCGCCTGGCTGCGGCGCACCAGCGCGCGGGCCCGGGCGATCAGCTCGCTCAGCGCGAAGGGCTTGACCAGGTAGTCGTCGGCGCCGCCTTCCAGGCCGCGCACGCGGTCCTCGACGGCGTCACGGGCCGTCAGCAGCAGCACCGGCGTCGTGCTGCCCTGCGCGCGCACGCGCCGCAGCGTCTCGAAGCCGTCGATGCCAGCCAGACCGATGTCCAGGATGAGCAGGTCGTAGCGGTCCTCGCGCAAGGACAGCGGCACGGGCTCGCCGCGGGCGCTGACGTCCACGACCCAGGACTGCGAGCGCAGCGCCCGGGCGGTGGACTCCGCCAGGAACTCATCGTCTTCGACCAGGAGGATTCGCATGGAGCGTCAGCATAAGCCTAGAGCCTTGCACGGGCCAATCCGTCACCTGTCAGAAACCTGAGGGCAACGGCGTTGACAGGTTCCGGACAGGTTGTCGTCAAGTCCGCAACAGCGAGCTTGGACAGACTGCCGTCCATGCCGAACACCACCCTGACCGACGTCTCCTCCCGGCCGGATCCCCGACCCGCCGTGCTGCTCCTGCACGGCCTGTGCGCCAACCCGCTGGAAATGATGCCGCTGGCCCGCTCGCTGCGCGACGCCGGCTACGTCGTGGAAGCGCCCGCGCTGGACGGCTACGGCGTCGTTCCCCCGGTCGCCGGCGCGCCGGCCGCCGACCGGGCGCCGCGCCGCCCGGTCCCGCCATTCGAGCAGTGGGTCGAGATGGCCGCCGCGCACTTCGACGCCCTGGCCGCCAGGCACGCCCGCGTGGCCGTCGGCGGTCTGTCCATGGGCGCGGTGCTGGCGCTGGCGCTTGCGCTGAAGCGCCCGGCGGCGGCATTGATGCTGCTGTCGACCAGCCTGCACTTCGACGGCTGGAACGTCTCGCCGTGGCGCCGCCTGCTGCCGCTGGCCTACGTGCCGCCGCTGCGCCAGTGGCTGGCCTTCCGCGAGACGCCGCCCTACGGCATCAAGAACGAGCGCCTGCGCGAGTGGGTCGCCCAGGCGATGAATTCCAGCCACGTTTCCGCCGCCGGCGCGGACCGGCTGCCGGCCGCGTCGCTCTACCAGGCCTCCCGGATGATCCGCCTGGTGCGCCGCCGGCTGCACACGATCGCGACGCCCGCCGTCGTCCTGCATGCGAGCGAGGACGACGTCAGCGGTCCGCGTTCCGTGCTGGAACTCCAGCGCCACCTGGCCACGACGCCCGAGGTGCACTGGTTCCATCACAGCTATCACATGCTGACCCTGGACAACGAACGCGGCGCCGTCACCCAGGCGGCGCGCCAGTTCCTGCAGCGGATGGTGCCCGTCGAGGCACTGTCTCCTTCCCTTTCCCCCCTGACCACGACCGAGGACCTCCGCCATGAGCAACACGCTTGATCAACTCCGTGAACTCGCCTGCCACGAGCTGGGCATGACCGGGGACGAACTGAAGAACGACGTCACCTTCGCCGAACTGGGTCTGGACTCGCTGATGCTGGTCGACTTCATGTTCGCGGTGGAGGACAAGTTCCTGATCGACATCGACCACGAGACCGCGATGAAGCAGCCGACCATCATCGGCCTGGCCGCGATCGTGGACGCGCAGCTGGCCGCCAAGGTCGACGCCGGCGGCACGCCCGCGGCCGTCGCCGCCTGAGCGCCGGTACCGGCATGAGCCCGGAAGCGGTATGGATCACCGGCATCGGCGCGTGCAGCGCGCTCGGCCCGGACGCGGACTCGCTGGCGGAGGCGCTGGCGCAGGGACGCTCGGGGGTCACGCTGCAGCCCGGAGAACCGACACGCGGCGTGGTGCCGTTCGCGGCGGCGGCGGTGACGCTGCCGCTGGGACAGGACATGCCGCCGGCGCAGCGCAACCTGCACGACCGTCACAGCCTGATGGCGCTGCACGCGGCGCGCGAGGCCTGGACGCAGTCCGGCCTGCCGGCGACCTCCGCGACGCCGGAACGCTCGGCGGTGGCCTGGGGCACGGGGCTGGGCGGCTCGAACGCGCTGCAGCAGTCCTACGGCGAACACCTGACCAAGGAGACGCCGCGCATCCATCCGTACACGGTGGTGCGGGTGATGAGCAACTCGGCCGCGTCGCACCTGGCGATGAAGTACGGGTTGAAGGCGGCGATGCTGACGATCTCCAACGCCTGCGCCTCCTCGGCGCAGGCGATCGGCGAGGCGCTGATGCTGCTGCGCCAGGGCCGCGCGGACGTGGCGCTGGTCGGGGGCTCGGAGGCGATGCTGAACCCGGGCTCGGTGGCCGCGTGGCAGGCGATGGGCGTGATGGCGCCGGCGGATCCGGAAGATCCGTCGCGCAGCTGCCGGCCGTTCGACGACGCGCGCAAGGGCCTGGTGCTGGGCGAGGGCGCGGCGGCGCTGGTGCTGGAGACGGAGAGCCACGCCCGCGCACGCGGCGCGTCGGCGCTTGCCGTGCTGGCCGGCTATGGACATAGCGTGGACGCGGTGCACCTGTCGCGGCCCGACGCCGACGGCCAGGAGCGCGCGCTGCGCGCCGCGCTGGCCGATGCGGGCATCGCGGCGTCGCAGGTCGGCTACGTGAACGCGCACGGCACGGCGACGGACGTCGGCGACACGGTCGAGGCGGAATCGCTGTCGCGCGTCTTCGGCGTGCGCGGCGTGCCGGTCAGCGCGACCAAGGCGCTGCACGGTCACCTGATCGGCGCCGGCGGCGCGCTGGAGCTCGTCGCCTGCGTTCAGGCGATGCGTCGCAGGGAACTCCCGCCGAGCGCGCACATCGGCAAGAGCGAACTCGAAGAGATCGCGGACGTGATCCGCGATCCCCGCGCCTTCGATGCGTCGAAGGCGATGGTCAGCAACTCGTTCGCGTTCGGCGGCAGTAACGTGTCACTGGTGATCCGGGCGGCCTGAGCCGCCCTTCACCTCGAACCGCTCCAGCATCGTCGCCAGCTCCGCCGCGGAGCGCAGACCCAGCTTCGTGAACGCCCGTGCGCGGTGGACCTCCACCGTGCGGATCGCGATGCCGAGCTCGTCGGCGACCTGCTTGTTGAGCTTGCCCGCCGCGACCAGCACCGCGACCTCGCGTTCGCGGTCGGTCAGGCTGGCGAGCTTGCCGGCGACGTCCGCGTGAGCGCGCGATTCGCGCCAGCGGTGGATGTCGGTCGCGATCGCGCGCTGCACCTTGTTGACCAGCGCCTGGTCGTTGAACGGCTTCTCGACGAAGTCGAGCGCGCCCTTCTGCATCGCGTCCACCGCCATCGGGATGTCGCCGTGGCCGCTCAGGAAGATCACCGGCAGCGGCACGCCGCGCGCGATCAGCTCGTCGTGCACCTGCAGGCCGGAGAGCGGCTCCATCCGCACATCGAGCACGATGCAGCCGTGCGGCTCGATCGCGCGATCCAGCGCCTCGAACAGCGCCGGACCGCTCGCGTGCGGCTCCACGCGCAGCCCGTGCGTGCGCATCAGAAAGGCCAGCGCGTCGCGCACCGCCGCCTCGTCGTCCACCAGATGGACCGTCGCCTGTGGGTCGCTCATCGCGCGCCCTCCTTGTGTTGTCCGATGCCGCTGCCGATGCTGGCACCTGTCGCCGGTTCGCTGCCGTCGCACGCGCCCTGTCCCGGGCACAGCGGCAGTGTGAAGCTGATCCTCGCGCCGCCGAGTGCGCTCGCGCCGGCTTCCATGCCGCCATGGTGCGCCTCGATCACCGACCGGCAGATCGCCAGCCCCATGCCCATGCCTTCGGACTTCGTCGAATAGAAGGCCGTCGTCAGCTGGTCGATGCCGCGTCCCTGAAGCCCGGGCCCGTTGTCGTCGACATCGACCCGCACGAATCGGTCACCGACGCGCTGGGCGGCGATGCGCACCTGCGAGCCCGGCTTGCCGTGCAGCTCGTCGAGCGCATTGCGGACCAGATTGATCAGCACCTGCTCGATGAGCACGGCGTCGGCCTGCACATCCGGCAGGCCGGCTGGCATCGCGACCTCGACAAGCACGCCGCGCAGGTCGCGCTTGAGCAGCGCCAGCACGCGCGCCGCGAGTTCCGGCACCGCGCAGCGCTCCGGCTGCGGCGCGCGGCGCGTCAGGAACGCGCGGATGCGCTGCACGATGCGCCCGGCCTCCTGCGCCTGCTCGCCGAGGCGGCGCAGCGCCTCCATCACGATCTCGTCGGTCTGGCCCGCGCGTTCCAGCGACCGCAGCGCGCCCGCGTTGTAGCCGGCGATCGCCGCCAGCGGCTGGTTCAGCTGATGCGCCAGCGCCGACGCCACCTCGCCCAGCGTGCTCAACCGCGCCTGGTGCGCGAGCGCCTCCGTGCGACGACGGTCCCGCTCCTCCGTCTGCTTGCGCGCGCTGATGTCGACGATCGATCCCATCCACCCGATCTGCACGCCGTTCGCGTCCACCAGCGGCGCCTCGAAGATCATCACGTCCAGCTCGTGGCCTTCGCGATGCATCCAACGCGCCTCGTAGCCCTCGCGCGGCGCGCCGCCGGCCATGTTGCGCTGATGGCGGCGCAGGCTGTCCTCCATCTCGTCGGGCAGCCAGTACGGCATGGGCGGCAGTTGACCCAGCAGCTCCTCCCCGCTGTAGCCCACCAGATCGCAGAACGCGCGGTTCACATGCGTGAGCCGGCCGTCCAGGTCGCGACCGCGCAGACCCACCGTCAGCGAATCCTCGACCGCGCGGCGCCAGGCCGCCTCGGTTCGCGCCTCCGCTTCGGCGCGTCGCACCTCGCGCATCTGCCGACGCAGCATGCCGCTGGCCAAGGCCGAGAGCAGCAGGAACACGCCCATCAATCCCGCCGCCAGCGTGTACCACCAGGGGCGATGCGGCACGCGCGTGTTGAGTTCGAGCCAGGTCTCGCGCATCGCCGGATCGACGCTGACGCGGTAGCTCTGCGTGTCGGGCAGCGCCAGCGCGTCGCCCGCCTGCGCGAGCCGCTGACCCAACGCGTCGACCAGCCGCACGTCGTACTTCTGCGAGAGCCACCACGGCAGCGTCTGCCGCAGCAGCGCGCTCGGCGCGAAGCGCACGACCAGCCGGCCGCCCTGCGGCCGCGGCGAACTCCAGTGCGCGGTCAGTCCGCCTTCGTCGAGGCTCACGCCGCTGCGTTCCCGCGACGGCGCCAGCGCCTGCGGCGTCTGCTGCGGCACGTGCGCGATGACGCGGTTGTTGCCGTCGAGCACCGTCACGCTGACCCACAGCCGTCGCAGTCCTTCCGCCACTGCGCGATGGTTCAGCAGCATCTGGTCGTCGACGCTCCCCGGCAGCTGCTGCGCGAGGCGGTCCACCGCCGCGTGCTCCGCATTGAGCCAGTCGGAGATGCGCGCCTCCAGCGACAGCGAGTCGGCGATCAGCGTCAGCCGTTCCTCCTCCAGGTCGCGCATGTCGCTCAAGCGCAGCCACACGCCGACCGACGCGGCGAAGGCCAGCGCGAGCAGCACGGGCAGGGCCCAGCTCGCGCGCTTGAGCAGGTGGAGGAGACGTCGGGACGCGGCCATGGCGGCAGTCTAGGTGCTGCGCTGCGCAGAGCGCACGACGGGCCCCGCGGGATACGTGTTTCCCCAATGTGGAAGTCCACAACTGGCGGCGCGGGAACCGGATTTCCACAATCCGCCACATTCCGCGACAGGTCGTCACTGCGCCTGATGGGCGGATCCCGAAGAACACTCGCGAAGAACACCAGGAGACCGCATGTCCGCCAAATTCCCCCGCCGCCTGCTGCTGTCGGCTGCCCTCGCCATCGCCGGCATGGGCGCCGCCGCCACGGCGTTCGCGCAAGCCCCGATCGTCATCAAGCTGAGCCACGTCGTCGCCCCCGACACCCCCAAGGGCAAGGGCGCGCAGCGCTTCAAGGAGCTCGCCGAGGAGCGCAGCAAGGGCCGCCTGAAGGTCGAGGTCTACCCCAACAGCCAGCTCTACAAGGACAAGGAAGAGCTGGAAGCGCTGCAGCTCGGCTCGGTCCAGATGCTGGCGCCGTCGCTGGCCAAGTTCGGCCCGCTGGGCGTCAAGGAATTCGAGGTCTTCGACCTGCCCTTCCTGTTCAAGGACGACGCCTCGTTCCGCAACACGACCAACACGCTGGGCATGGAGCTGTTCAAGAAGCTCGAGCCCAAGGGCATCAAGGGGCTGGCCTTCTGGGACAACGGCTTCCACATCATGAGCGCCAACAAGCCGCTGCACCACGTGGCGGACTTCAAGGGCCTGAAGATGCGGATCCAGTCCTCCAAGGTGCTGGACGCGCAGATGCGCGCGCTGGGCGCGATCCCGCAGGTGATGGCCTTCTCCGAGCTGTACCAGGCGCTGCAGTCCGGCGTGGTCGATGGCACCGAAGGCGTGCCGTCCAACTTCTACACCCAGAAGACCTACGAGGTGCAGAAGCACACGACGATCAGCAACCACGGCCACCTGGCCTACGCGCTGATCATCAACAAGAAGTTCTATGACGGCCTGCCCGCCGATCTGAAGGCCGTGGTCGACAGCTCCGTCAAGGACGCGACGACCTACGCCAACGCGATCGCGCAGACCGAGAACCAGCAGGCCTTCGAGAAGATCAAGGCCAGCGGCAAGACGACCATCTACACGCTGACGCCGGCGGAAGTGAACGAGTGGAAGCTGGCGCTGATGCCGGTCCACAAGGAGATGGAGTCGCGCGTGGGCAAGGGCACCGTCGAGGCTGCCTATAAAGCCGCCGGTTTCGTCCCCCCGACGAAGTAAGCCGCTCACCGTCCTTCCTCAGCCGCGCCCTGCTTAGGCGGCGCGGCTTTTCTTTGCCTGAAGGAGACCGCCATGTCATTGAAGTGGCTGGATCGATTGGAGGAGACGCTCATTGCGTTCCTCATGGGCGCCGCGACGCTGGTGATCGCGATGGCCGTGCTGCACCGATTCCTGGCCGGCGTGCCGGCGGTGCAGGACTACGTCATCCGCATCGACGTGAGCTGGGCGCAGGAGCTGTGCATCTACATGTTCGTGTGGATGGCGAAGTTCGGCGCGGCCTACGGCGTGCGCGCCGGGACCCACGTCGGCGTCGACGTGCTGGTGCGCAAGCTCAAGCCCGAACACGCGAAGTACCTGGTGATCTTCAGCCTGCTGGCCGGCGCGGTCTTCACCGCGACGGTGGGCACGCTGGGCGCGACCTTCGTGTGGGAGAACGGCGCGCACTACGCGTTCACGCATGCCTTCGGCATCGAGAACCCCGACCTCTTCGAAGGCCCGACCTCGCCGGACCTGGAGATCCCGACCTGGATCGCCTACTCCTGCGTGCCGCTGGGGTCCTACCTGATGTGCTTCCGCTTCCTGCAGGTGTGCTGGACCTTCATCCGCACCGGTGAGGCGCCGCACGCAGACCACGGCCATGTCGAAGGCATCGAGGACGACGTCGCCGCGGTGGGCTCGGTGAAGACCGCCGAGGAAGCTTCGAAGGGAGACCGCGCATGAACACGCTGATCATCTTCTCGCTGCTGGTGGTGCTGATGCTCACCGGCATGCCGATCTCGATCTCGCTGGGCCTGACGGTCCTGACCTACCTCTTCACGATGACGAACGTGCCGATCGAATCGGTCGCGCTCAAGCTGTTCACCGGCATCGAGAAGTTCGAGATCATGGCCGTCCCGTTCTTCATCCTGGCGGGCAACTTCCTGACGCATGGCGGGGTGGCGAGGCGGATCATCCACTTCGCCACGACCATGATCGGCCACTGGTACGGCGGCCTGGGCCTGGCCGGCGTGCTGGCCTGCGCGATGTTCGCGGCGATCTCGGGCTCGTCGGTGGCGACGGTGGTCGCGGTCGGCTCCATCATCCTGCCGGCGATGACCAAGCAGGGCTATCCGAAGCAGTTCGGAGCCGGGGTGATCACGACGTCGGGCGCGCTGGGCATCCTGTTCCCGCCGTCGATCAACCTGGTGATGTTCTCCATCGCCACGGCCGGCATGTCGGCGACGGGTCCGCACGGCGAGGTCGTCGGCACCGCGTCCGTCGGCCAGCTGTTCATGGCCGGCGTCGTGCCGGGCGTGTGCCTGTCGATCCTGCTGGGCATCACGACCTGGTACCGCGCCAAGAAGTACGACTACCCCCGCATGGTCAAGGCCACCTGGGGCGAGCGCTTCAAGGCCTTCCGCGACAGCTTCTGGGGCCTGATGCTGATCGTCGTCGTCATCGGCGGCATCTACAGCGGCAAGTTCACGCCGACCGAAGCGGCTGCCGTGGCGGCGGTGTACGCCTTCATCATCTCGGTCTTCGTCTACAAGGACATGGGCCTGAAGGACGTGCCCAAGGTGCTGCTGAAGGCCGCGGCGATGAGCTCCATGCTGCTGTACATCATCACCAACGCGGTGCTGTTCAGCTTCCTGATGGCCTCGGAGCAGATCCCGCAGACGATGGCCGCGTGGATGTCGGCGCAGGGCTTCGGACTGTTCGTGTTCCTGCTGCTGGTCAACCTGATCCTGCTGGGCGCGGGCAACTTCATGGACCCCGCCGCGATCGTGCTGATCATGGCGCCCATCCTGTTCCCGGTGGCGGCCAAGCTCGGCGTCGATCCGGTGCACCTGGGCATCCTGATGGCGGTGAACATGGAAGTCGGCCTCTGCCATCCGCCGGTGGGCTTGAACCTCTACGTGGCGTCGGGGATCACGAAGATGGGGATCACCGAACTCACCGTCGCCGTGTGGCCGTGGCTGCTCACGATGCTGGGCTTCCTGATGGTCGTCACCTACTGGCCGACGCTGTCGCTGGCGCTGCCGAGGGCCTTGGGTCTGGTCGGCTGACGACGGATCCGTCCCGCTCCGAAAGCCCCGCAGGCGCGATTGCGCCGCGGGGCTTTTTTCATGGTGCCGGGTCATGCCTTACCCGCTTGCGAGGGCCCTCGCCTCCCTCGCAAGAGGTAGGCGCGTGGTGTGCGAATCGACGGATTCGGCAACACGGGTAACGGTCGATTTCAGAGAGGCGCGATCGATTGACGCGACCAGTAGCGGACCACTTTAATGCGCTGCCCTGACGCGCGACCTGCGCGTCGGGACCGAACACGCCGGCCGCAGCGCCGAGAGGAATCCGCATGGCGCTCGCCCCCCGTCCCACCTCCGCCGAATGGCTGCGTCGCGCCGCCGTCCGATCGAGCCGCGCCGCGCTGGCCGCTGCCCTGCTCGCGGCGCTGAGCGCCTGCGGCGGCGGCAACGGCGATGAGTCCAAACCGCAGACCAATCCGCCCGTCAGCGTCGATCCTGGATCGGGCGGCGGCACGGGTACCGGATCGGGCGGAACGGGCTCGGGAGGAGGCACCGGCACAGGCGGAGATCCCACCGCCGAGATCCCGCCGCCGCTGTCCCCGCCGATGCCGCCGACGATTCCGGCGGATCCGGAACCGGCGCCGCCCGCACCGCCTCCGTCGACGACACCGACCGCGCCGGCACCTTCGCCTGCGCCGGCACCCTCGCCTTCTCCGGCGCCGTCGCCGGCGCCCTCCCCGGCGCCTGCCCCTTCGCCGGCGCCGTCTCCCGCACCTGCTCCCTCACCGGCGCCTGCGCCTTCCCCCGCACCTTCACCGGCCCCGGCACCTTCGCCTGCGCCTTCTCCAGCGCCGGCGCCTTCCCCCGCACCGTCTCCCGCGCCGTCCCCCGCTCCTGCACCCTCGCCAGCGCCCGCGCCGGCCCCGGCACCTGCCCCAGGCCCGACCGCCACGACCCCGCTGCGTCTGCCGCTGGAGTTGCTGGGCGCCGGCCTGCCGAGCGCGCCGACCGTTGCCACCGCCAACCTGACGCTCGACGTCAGCGGCGTCGGCGCCGCGACCGAGCTGTGGCTGCGCTGCCACCGCTGCAGCTTCTTCGGACCGCCGGAACACGAGGCGACCAGCGAAACACCGGCCGCCGTGAAGGCGAGCCTGCGGATCCTCGGCGGCACGTCGACCGCCAATGCCGGTGCCGTCCCCTGGGTCGACATCACCGACGCCACGATGGTGCTGGCCGATGCCGAACGCGTGCAGGGCGGCCTGAAGCGCGGCGGCGGCCTCTACACCGCCCGCATGAAGCTCACGCTCGACGCGGCCACGAAGGCGCGCCTCATCAGCGGCGTGAACCTCGTGCAGTTCCGCTTCAACGGCAGCGACGGCGAGTCGAACGGCTACCGCGTCATCGACCTGCAGTTCCGCAACGCGCAGGGCCAGAGCCTGGCGACCAACGCGGTGCAGCGCACCGACGTCAACGCCGAGAAGGTCGCCGGCCGCACGCTGACCACCGACGTCGCCGCCGGCGAGAAGCTGTGGAAGGCCGAGAACACGCTGCTGAAGTCGACGCTGGTGCCGCGCCAGATCCGCGCGGCCTGCGCGTCTTGCCATGCTTCGGACGGCCGCGACCTGCAGTACTTCAACTACTCCAACAACTCGATCGTCCAGCGCTCGCGTTTCCACGGCCTCACCGAGGCGCAAGGCGGCCAGATCGCCGCCTATCTGCGATACGCGCTGCGCGACATGGCGCACGTCGCGCAGGCCGCGCCGTGGAATCCGCCGTACCAGCCGGGCGCGGGTCTCGACAGCAAGCCGGTCACCGAATGGTCCGCCGGCGCCGGTCTGGATGCCGTCCTCGATTCGCCGACCGATGCGGTCAAGGCGCTGTTCGGCAAGCCGCTGGACGGCTCGGCGCTCGCGCTGACGCAGGCCGACGTCGACAAGGTGATGGACGTCAACACGACGCTCAACACCCGCGAGGTTCCTCTCCCCATCCAGTTCCCCGACTGGAACTCCTACCTGCCGGCCATCCATCCGCTGGACATCTGGCCCACCGGCGCGGACGCGGCCGGCTCGTTCGAGAAAGGCGCGACCTTCACCGCGGACAACCGGCGCCTCGATCCGCTGGGCACGTCGAAGAAGATCACCGCCTGGCTGGAGTCGCACCGCTCCGCCACCTTCGGCGACTGGAGCCACCTGACCCCGCAGCAGCGCAACGAGATCCAGAGCCTGCTCAAGCCGTCCGGCTTCGAGCTGTACGCCTTCCTCGGCGGCGGCCGCGGCAACCACCTGGCCAAGACCGGCCTCTACGGCTCACAGGTCGGCGCCGCGCAGCTGCAGAAGCTGGCCTCGCCGACGCGCGTCGCCACGGAGCCCGCCGCCTTCACGACCAACGCCTTCATCGAACGCGTCGTCGGCAGCGCGCTGCAGTGGAACCTCGTCCAGCAATGGGAATGGGCGCAACGCTACGGCATGGAAGGCGACCAGCGCTGGTTCATCGGCGACTACGACGCGACGGCCAAGACCTGGGCGGGGCGCGGCGAGAAGCGCGGCTGGCCGTTCAACACGGTCAGCGCCTTCTTCCTGGCGCCGCACATGGTCTACCAGCAGGACAACGACGCCACCGGCAAGATCACCCGCGAGTGGCTGCTCGCCTGGGAGACCGGCAACAAGCCCGGCTCCTACACGCGCACCAACGCCTGGTACCAGATGCAGGTCACGCTCAATCCGGGCGCGCAGAGCGACTGGGTGAACTACTCGGTGGACTGGCCCTACCTGACCGGCTTCGACTCGCTGCTGTCGCAGACGCTGGGCGACGCCACGCCGGCCCAGTCCACCTTCGCGTTGATGAGCGACATCCGCCTGCTGCAGGCCCGGATCAAGTCGGCGCAGTTCGTCAACAACAACATCCCCCTGTGGGTGCCGACGGACACGCGCTCGATCATCAACAACCGCGGGCGCTTCAGCAAGGCGGCGGTGGTCAAGCACCTGAACCCGATCAACTTCATGGAGGCCGTCTCCACGCAGGCGACGCAGAGCTCGCCGTTCCGCCGCCTCGACAAGCTGCAGGCCGGCCTGACCTTGAAGCTGCTCAACGGGGCGTTCAAGCAGTTCAACCAGCTCTACACCGCCACCGATCCGGCGATCTGGCGCCGGTGCGATCCGAACAACATGGACCTCGGCGAGGCCGAGCCCACCGCCGGCTTCTCGTTCTGCCTGGACGTGACCAAGCAGCCGCTGACGCTCAAGTCGCCCGGCGTCTACGTCATGGCGTCGACGGACTACCGCAGCACCGCCGAGCAGAAGCTGCAGTACGCGGTGTGGAAGGCCGGCACGCTCGGCGCCGATCCGGACCGCGTCAAGACGCTGAACGACTGGCTGCTGCGCGTCTGGCCCTGAGTCCGCTCAGACGCCGCCGCGGTAGCTGCCCTGCTCGGCCGACAGGCCGGCCTTGACGCCGCGCGTCAGCTCGTCGGCGTAGACCTCGTCGCGACCGGCGGCGAGTGCGTCCAGCACCTGCTGCGCGACGTCGAGCGGATCGGCCTTGGGCGCTTCCAGGCCGGCGGTCATGTCCGTGTCCATGAAGCCCACGTGCAGGCCGACCACCGCGGTGCCCTGCCCCTTCAGCTCCTGGCGCAGGCCGTTGGTCACCGACCAGGTCGCCGCCTTCGACACGCTGTAGGTGGCCGCACCCGTCAGGTTGAGCCAGCTCAGCACCGACAGCACGTTCACCACCGCGCCGCCGCCCTGCGCCTTCAGCACGGGCGCGAAGGCGCGCGTGAGTTCCAGCGGGCCGACGACGTTGGTCTCGAATTCGTCGCGCAAGGCGGCGAGCGCCTTCTCGCCCAGCAGCGGCGAGCCGCGCGTGATGCCCGCGTTGTTGATCAGCAGCGTGACATCGCCGGCGGCGCGCACGGCGGCCGCGATCTGATCCGGTTTCGTCACGTCCAGCTTCACCGGCACGACGCCGGGCAGATCGATGGTCGAGGGGTCGCGCGCGGCGGCGTAGATCTTCTTCACGCCGGCGGCCTGCAGTGCCTTGACGAAGTTCTTGCCCAGGCCGCGGTTGGCGCCGGTGACGAAGGCGACGGTGTTCTTGAAGTCCATGGGGATGTCCTTGCGGGGGTTGCGGGGCGTCTCAATGACGCGTTTTCAATGTTGATCGACATGAATAATGTAATGTCGACCATCATCTAAACGCAGCGAGGCATCGGTCTTGCCCCTGGTGGCGCAGGGGCAATAATCGTTGTCACCCCGTCGCCGGAGATCGCGTCGATGCCGAAGATGTCGCGTTGCCTGTGTCTTCCCGTCCTGGTCTCCGTGGCCTCCCTGGCACTGTTGACGGCTTGCGGCGACGAACCGCCTCCGGCCTGGTCCGGCTACGCGGAAGGCGAGCCGGTCTACGTGGCGGCCCCCGTCGCCGGACAGCTCGTCGAGCTCGCGGTCCAGCGCGGCGACACCGTGAACGCCGGCGTGCCGCTCTTCCGCATCGACGTCACGCCGGTGAGCGCCGCCCGGGCCGAGGCCGACGCCCGGCTCGCCGCGGCCAGTGCCGAACAGGCCGACGTCGCCAAGGGCCGCCGGCCCGACGAGATCGCCATGAGCCGGGCGCAGCTGGCGCAGGCCCGCGCGCAGTCGACGCTGGCGGATTCGGACCTCGCGCGGCAGCAGCAGCTGATCGGACAGGGCTTCATCTCCGCCTCGCGGCTGGACGACGCGCGCGCCGCCGCGGCGCAGGCGCGTCAGCGGGTGCGGGAGCTGGAGTCCTCGCTGCGCGTGGCGGAGCTGCCGGCCCGCACCGACCAGCAGGCCGCCGCGCGCGCCAACACGGCGGCGGCCTCGGCGGCGCTGGCCCAGCAGCAGTGGCGCGAATCGCAGACGCGCCAGAGTGCGCCGTCCGCCGGGCTCGTCGACGACACCTTCTACCGCGTCGGCGAATACGTGAACGCCGGGCAGCCGGTCGTGTCGCTGTTGCCGCCGGCGCAGCGCAAGGCGCGCTTCTACGTGCCGGAGCCCGAACTCGCCTCGCTGCGCCAGGGGCAGGCCGTGCAACTCAGCTGCGACGGCTGCGGCGCGCCCATCGCGGCGCGCGTCAGCTACATCTCGCCGCAGCCGGAGTACACGCCGCCCGTCATCTATTCCAACAGCCAGCGCTCGCGCCTGGTGTTCCTGGTCGAAGCGCGTCCCGAACCGGCGCAGGCGCTCCGGTTGCATCCCGGCCAGCCGCTGGAGGTCCGACCCGTGGCCATCGCCGTTGCCGCCTCGTCGACGGGACGCCCATGAGCGACACCGCCGGTGAACTTGCCATCGACGTCCGCGGCCTGACCAAGCGCTACGGCCAGCGGACCGTCGTCGACCACGTCGACCTGCAGCTCGGTCGCGGCCGCATCTGCGGTTTCCTCGGCCCCAACGGCAGCGGCAAGACGACGACCATCCGCATGCTCTGCGGCCTGCTGACGCCCGACGAGGGCGAAGGCACCTGCCTCGGCCTCGACATGCGCAAGCGCGCCGGGGAGATCAAGCGGCAGGTCGGCTACATGACCCAGCGCTTCGGGCTGTACGAGGACCTCTCGATCCGCCAGAACCTCGATTTCATCGGGCGGCTCTTCGAACTCGACGACCGCGCCCGTCGCGTCGACGAGGCGCTGGACCGGCTCGGTCTGAAGACCCGCCAGGACCAGTTGGCCGGGGCGCTGTCAGGCGGCTGGAAGCAGCGCATGGCGCTCGCCGCCTGCCTGCTGCACGACCCCAAGCTCCTGCTGCTCGACGAGCCCACGGCGGGCGTCGACCCGAAGGCGCGGCGCGACTTCTGGGACGAGATCCATCGCCTGGCGGCCGACGGCATCACGGTGCTGGTCTCCACGCACTACATGGACGAGGCCGAGCGCTGCCATGAGCTCGCCTATATCGCCTACGGCAAGCTGCTCGCGCGCGGCACGCAGCGCGAGATCATCGAGCAGGCGAAGCTCACCGTGTGGGCGCTGCACGCGGAGGATCCGAAGCGCCTGGCCGACCTGTCCGCGGCGCTCAACGGCGCCGAGGGCGTGCTCAGCGTCGCCGCGTTCGGCAACAGCCTGCACGTCGCCGGCCAGGACGAGGCGGCGCTGGAGCGCGCCATCGCGCCGCACCGCAACGGCGGTGGCGCGAGCGACGCTGGTGGTGCCAATGCCGACCTGCGATGGGAACGCGCCGAGGCCAATCTCGAGGACGTCTTCATCAGCCTGATCAGCAAGACGCCCGACAACTTCGAGGCCGCGCGATGACGTCGAGCCGCTTCAGCCTCGCGCGCGTGCTGGCGATCTTCATCAAGGAAGTCCAGCAGATGCTGCGCGACCGGCCGACCTTCGCGATGGCGGTGGGCGTGCCCATCCTGCAGCTGCTGCTCTTCGGCTATGCGATCAACACCGATCCCAAGGGACTGCCGACCGCGGTCGTGACGCAGGATCGCGGGCCGATGGCGCGCAGCCTGGTGGCGGCGCTGGCGCAGAGCGGCTACTTCCGCGTCCAGGCCCGACCTGCGTCGGAGCGCGAGGGCGACGCGCTGGTCGAGGACGGCGAGGTGCAGTTCCTCATCGTCATCCCGCCGGACTTCAGCCGCCGCGTCATCCGCGGCGAACAGCCGGCGGTGCTGGTGAGCGTCGATGCGACGGATCCGTCGGCGTCCAGCAATGCGCTGGCGGCGCTCGCGCAACTCGGCGCGCAGGCGCTGCGGCGCGACCTCATCGGTGCGGCGAATCCGAGCGGCGCTGCGACGGCCGCTACGTCAGGCGGCGCCTCGCCGGGCATGCCCTTCGAATGGCGCATCCATCGGCGCTACAACCCCGAAGGCCTGTCACGCTACAACATCGTCCCGGGCCTCATCGGCACCATCCTGACGATGACGATGGTGATGCTCACGGGTCTCGCGATGACGCGCGAACGCGAACGCGGCACGATGGAGAACCTGCTCGCGACGCCGGTGCGTCCGCTGGAAGTGATGATCGGCAAGATCCTGCCCTACATCGTGCTGGGCTACGTGCAGTTGGGCGTGATCCTGCTGGCGGCGGCGCTGCTGTTCCAGATCCCGATGGCGGGCAGTTTCACCCTGCTGCTGACGATGATCGGCGTGTTCATGCTGGCCAACCTGGCGGTGGGATTCACCTTCTCGACGCTGGCGAAGAACCAGTTGCAGGCGCTGCAGGCGACGTTCTTCTTCTTTCTGCCGTCGATGCTGCTGTCGGGGTTCATGTTCCCGTTCCGTGGCATGCCGCGATGGGCGCAGGTCATCGGAGAGGCGCTGCCCCTCACGCATTTCCTGCGCATCGTGCGCGGGATCATGCTCAAGGGGAATTCGTTCCAGCAGCTCGTGCCGGAACTCTGGCCGATGCTCATCTTCCTGCTGGTCGCGGGGACCATCGCGCTGCTCAGATACCGGCAGACGCTCGACTGAACGCTTCAGTACTACCACCGCCGCTGGCCCTCACCCCCACCCTCTCCCGCAGTGCGGGAGAGGGGGCCACCCCAGTGATCCTGCGGCGAATTCCTCGGTGCATTCTCACTCCCTCTCCCGCTTGCGGGAGAGGGTGGGGGTGAGGGCCAGCTGACTAGGCAGTCAACCAGATCCCCCATGCCCACGGGGGAAAGTCCTGATCCCGGCTTCAGCCGCGCTTCAGCACCGGCGCGCACCGTGAGGGCTCGCGGGTTGGAGTTCGGAGGACCACATGGGACACGCCTCAAGCAGGAGGTGGCGGTACGTCGTCGGCGTGACCGCCACGCTCGGGATCGCGGGCATCGCCGCGGCGGCGCCGTCGGTGGCGGATCCGGCGCCTCCGGCATCCGCACCGATGGCGGTGCAGGAGGGAAGCGCGCCGGCAGAGGCGGCGCGTCGGCCGCTGGCGTTGCAGGCGTCGCTCGCGGCGCTACGTTCGCGACTACAGACGTCCCCGGCAGCGAGCGCCGACGGCGCGCGATCCAACGTGATGCTGAATCGCGGGCTGGACATCCAGGTGGTCGAGCTCCCGCGCGAAGGTGCGCCCATCGGCCCGCCGCCCAAGCGCGCGCATCACGCGCTGAGCATCGGCATGTCGGGCCCGAAGCAGATGCTGCGGGGACTCGGGCTGGATGCCACCGAATGTGCGGCGCGATTCCGCATGCCTTCGAAGCTCAGTCGGAAGGGTGACGGATCGGCGCAGATCGACATCACCGCGCAGCTCGGCATGGGCTGCAAGTTCTGAGGTGCTCAGGCGTAGAGCGTCGCGCGGCCTTCGCGGACGAAGCCCGCGAGCCGCAGTCCGCAGGACTTTGCCGTGCGGATCGCCAGGTGCGTGGGCGCGCTGACCGCCGCCAGCATCGGCATGCCGGCGATTGCCGCCTTCTGGACCATCTCGAAGCTGGCGCGGCTGGTGACGGCGGCGAAGCCTTGCGAGGCGTCGATGCCGGCCTTGGCCATGGCGCCGATCAGCTTGTCGAGGGCGTTGTGGCGGCCGACGTCTTCGCGCGCGAGGACGACGCTGCCGTCGGGGAGGCACCAGGCGGCGGCGTGGATGCCGCCGGTACGTTGCTGCAGCGGCTGCGCGGCGGCGAGCTCGCGCATCGCGCGCGACAACGCCGGCACGAGGGATTCTGCGTCGCCAAGGGCCGCGGGCAACGGCGGCACCGGCCGATCCGGCACGCGGAAGACCTGATCGAGGTTGTCCGTGCCGCAGAGGCCGCAGCCCGTGCGGCCGGCCATGCTGCGGCGGCGTTCCTTCAGCAGCGCCTCGCAGCGCGCGGTGACGCGCAGCTGCAGCGCGACGCCGTTGGGTCGCGTGCGCACTTCCACGTCGAGCAGATCCGCCGGCGATCCCAGCAGTCCTTCGGTCAGCGAGAAGCCGAGCGCGAAATCCTCCAGGTCCAGCGGCGTCGCCAGCATCACGGCATGCGAGAGACCGTTGTACTCCAGCGCGACCGGCACCTCTTCGGCGACGAATTCCTCGTCCGCCGCGCGCGTGGCGCCTAGCCGCTCCGGCCGCACCGCGATCAGCGCGGAAGGCAGTGGCGCGTCTTCATCGCCGGGTAGCGCGCAGGCGTCGTTCACGAATCCATCCCCTCGTCGCCGCGACCGGCCGGCGTGATCCTGGCGATCCACCGGCCGTCCTCATCCACGCGCAGGCCCACCCAGCCGGGTCCCTGCGCGTCGCCGACGCGCGCGTCGCTCATCAGCGTGTAGAGCCGCAGCAGCACGCTGACGCGCAGCCCCGTGCGCTTGGCCAGACGCGGCAGCGACACGCCGTTGCCGCCGTCCAGCTCCGCCAGCGTCTCCAACGCGAAACGCGCCTGCGCGGCCATGTCGCCGTCGTCCTCGATCGTCTCCTCGACCTCTCGGTCCGGAGCGTCGCGGACGTCGGCGACTGGCGCGTCGGCGCGGTTCATCGTGCGCGCCTCAGGCGGTCGCCCCGGCCACCGAACGGGCCTGGTCCTGCGGCAGCGGCGCGTCCTGCGGGCGCAGCGTCAACACCACCGGGATCGACTTCGACGTCGGCGTTCCCGCGCCGATGGACACGCTGCTCAGCGGCACCAGCGAGTTGGTCTCCGGGAAGTAGCTCGCCAGGCAGCCGCGCGGGATGTCGTACTCGATCAGCACGAACTTCTCGGCGCGACGCGTGTCGCCGTCGCTGTAGACGCTGGTGATGTCGACCCACTCGCCGGCCTTCATGCCGATGGTCTTCAGGTCGTCCTTGTTGATGAACACCACGCGGCGATGGCCCCACACGCCGCGGTAGCGGTCGTCGTTGCCGTAGATCGTCGTGTTGTACTGGTCGTGCGAACGCACCGTCGCCAGGTTGAACACCACCGTCTTCTCGTCGCCGCGCAGCCGCGCGCGCGCCTGATGCAGCGGCGTGTCCGTCGGCAGCGCGTAGGTGATGAAGTTGGCCTTGCCGGTCGGCGTGTTCCAGACCCGCTCCGACGCGGTGTTGCGCAGGCGGAAGCCGCCCGGCACCTTGATCTTCTCGTTGAAGCCGGCGAAGTCGTCGAAGACTTCCTCGATCTTGTCGCGGATGCGCGAGTAGTCCTCCACCAGCCACAGCCACGGCGTCTTCGAGCGGCCCTTGAGCGTCGCGGCCGCCAGGCGCGCCACGATCATGGGCTCCGACAGCAGGTGCTCCGACGCCGGCGCGTTCATGCCGCTGGAGATGTGCACCATGCTCATCGAGTCTTCCACCGTCACGCCCTGCGGGCCGGCGGCCTGCATGTCGATCTCGGTGCGGCCCAGGCACGGGAGCACCAGCGCCTCCTTGCCGTGGATGGTGTGGCTGCGGTTGAACTTGGTCGTCACGTGGACGGTCAGGTCGGTCTTGCGCAGCGCCTTCCAGGTCGCGATCGTGTCCGGCGTCGCCGAGGCGAAGTTGCCGCCCAGCGCGAAGAACACCTTGCCCTTGCCGTCCAGCATCGCCTGGATGGATTCGACCGTGCCGTAGCCGTTCTCGCGCGGCGGCTCGAAACCGAACACCTGGCCGAGGCGATCCAGCAGCGCCTTGGGCGGCTTCTCGTAGATGCCCATCGTGCGGTCGCCCTGCACGTTGGAGTGGCCGCGCACCGGGCAGGCGCCCGCGCCTTCGCGACCCAGGTTGCCGCGCAGCATCAGCAGCGCCGCGATGTGCTGGATGGTCGCCACCGAGTGCTGGTGCTGGGTAATGCCCATGCCCCAGCAGATGATCACGCGCTTGGCCTGCGCGTACAGGTCGCCGGCGGCGCAGAGCTGCTCCTGCGACAGGCCGGATTCGGCCTCCAGCGCTTCCCAGCTTTCAGCCCGGATGCTGGCTTCGAATTCCTCGATGCCGTTCGTGTGCTCGGCGATGAAGCCCAGGTCCAGCACGCGCTCGCCGCCGGCGGCCACCGCCGCGTCGTCCAGCTCGAAGACGCGCTTGCACAGCGCCTTCATCACGGCCATGTCGCCGCCGATGCGCAGCTGGAAATAGTTGGTCGAGATCGGCGTGCTGCCCAGGGTCGCCATCTCCATCTTGTCCTGCGGGTCGGCGAAGCGCTCCAGGCCGCGCTCGCGCAGCGGGTTGAAGCTGACGATCTTGCAGCCGCGCTTGGACGCTTCGCGCAGCTCGCCCAGCATGCGCGGGTGGTTGGTGCCAGGGTTCTGGCCCATGATGAAGATCGCGTCCGCCTTCTCGAAGTCGTGCAGCGTCACCGTGCCCTTGCCGATGCCGATGGTCGGCTTCAGGCCCTGGCCGCTGGGCTCGTGGCACATGTTCGAGCAGTCGGGGAAGTTGTTGGTGCCGAACTCGCGCACGAACAGCTGGTACAGGAACGCGGCCTCGTTGCTGGCGCGTCCCGAGGTGTAGAACATCGCCTCGTTGGGATTGCTCAGCGCGTTCAGGCGCGCGGCGATCAGCTCGAAGGCGTCGTCCCAGGCGATCGGCTTGTAGCGGTCCGTGGCGCGGTCGTAGACCAGCGGCTCGGTGATGCGGCCCAGGTTCTCCAGGTCGAAGTCGGACCACTCGGCCAGCTCGCTGACGGTGTGTCCGCCCAGCACGCCGGCCGTGGCGCGGTGCGCGGTCGCCTCGGCGGCGATCGCCTTGGCGCCGTTCTCGCAGAACTCGAAGGTCGAGCGGTGATCCCGGTCGGGCCAGGCGCAGCCGGGGCAGTCGAAGCCGTCCGCCTGGTTGGCCGACAGCAGCGTCTTCGCCCCCTTCACCGCGACGCCCTGCGCCTGCAGGTGCTTCGCGACGCTCTTCAGCGCGCCCCAACCGCCCGCGGGGCCCTTGTAGAAGTGGATCTTCTGCTCGCTCATCGAGTCCTCCAAAAATCGTTGTTCCCTGTCCGCCCCTCGCCCAACGCGAGGTCTTGAAACAGAGTCGCCCCGTGGTCGTCGTGGACGGCCGCCGGGGCGAGGGTCATGCTAGCCGGTCAGACGCTCTCGCGCTGCCGGCGGGTCTTGCGCGCAAGCTCAGCTGAAGAACTTCGCGGCGCTCAGCAGCGTGCGATAGATGCCCCAGGCCAGCGGGATGCCCACGGCCAGCCAGGCCAGCGCGACCAGCACCGTCGGCGTCGCGGCGCCGGCGCCCGGACCGCTGCCCACTTCGTTGGCGGCGGCCTTCTCATGGGCCAGCTTCTTCTCGACGGCCAGTTCGGCGTCGGTCATGAAGTGCTTGTCGGCGACCGGACGGATGGCCAGGTTGGCGATCAGGCCGATGACCAGCATGCCCACCAGGATGTACATCGTCTGGTTGTAGACCTGCTCGCGCGGGATGCCCAGACCCAGCTGGTAGTCGCGCATGTAGTTCACGACGATGGGGCCCAGGATGCCGGCGGTGGCCCAGGCGGTCAGCAGGCGGCCGTGGATCGCGCCCACCATCTGCGTGCCGAAGAGGTCGCCCAGGTAGGCCGGCACGGTGGCGAAGCCGCCGCCGTACATCGACAGGATGATGCAGACCGCGCCCACGAAGGCCAGCTTGTGGCCGGCGGCCGCGCTGCTCGGCAGGCTGGCGTACAGCAGGCCGCCCAGCACGAAGAACACGGTGTAGGTCAGCTTGCGGCCCAGCTTGTCCGACAGCGACGCCCACACGAAGCGGCCGCCGATGTTGAACAGGCTCAGCAACGCGGTGAAGCCGCCGGCGATCGCGGCGATCGCGGCCAGCTGCGTCTTGTCCAGCTCGCTGAACTTGGCCGACACGCCGATCAGGTTGCCGCCGAAGATCTCCTGCAGCATCGGGCTGGCCATGCCGATCACGCCGATGCCGGCGGACACGTTCATGCACAGCACGATCCACACCAGCCAGAACTGCGGGATGCCCCAGACCTTCTTCACGTGCACGTGGCGCTGCGTGATCATGGTGTTGGTGGCCTGCGCCGCCGGCGGGGTCCAGCCCTCAGGCTTCCAGCCGGTGGGCGGCACGCGGTAGCCCATCGCGCCGGCGACCATGAACAGGAAGTACACGACGGCCATGACGACGAAGGTCTGCATCACGCCCGCGTCGGTCGGGGTGGCGAAGTGCTTCATCAGCTCGACGGCCAGCGGCGAACCGATCATCGCGCCGCCGCCGAAGCCCATGATGGCCATGCCGGTCGCCATGCCGCGACGGTCCGGGAACCACTTGATCAGCGTCGACACCGGCGAGATGTAGCCCAGGCCCAGGCCGATGCCGCCGATCACGCCGGAGCCCAGGATCATCATCCAGAACTGGTGGGTGTGGATGCCGATCGCGGAGATCAGCATGCCGCCGCACCAGCAGACCGCGGAGACCAGGCCCGCCTTGCGCGGACCGGCACGTTCCAGCCAGCCGCCCCAGATCGCGGCGGCGCAGCCCAGGAACACGAAGAACAGCGTGTACATCCAGCCCAGGGTCGCGACGCTCCAGTCGCACTGGGTGGTGAACAGCTGGGCGAAGAAGCCCACATCCTTGCCGCACGCGGCGCCGGTCCCGGCGGTCTGCAGCATCTTGGACAGCGGCAGCCAGAACACCGAGAAGCCGTAGGCCATCCCGATGCACAGGTGGATGGCGAGCGCGCTAGGCGGCACCAGCCAGCGGTTGAAGCCGGGAGCGGCGATGGTGCGCTCCTTGTCCAGCCAGCTCCCGCTGGTGGATCCGCCGCCCTGATCGGTCAGCACAGTAGACATGGGTCCTCCTCAATCACAAAAGAAAGGCGGCCGCAACGCGGCCCGCTGATGACGAACGGCGACGAACCCTCAAACGGCACCATTCGGCCGCGTCCCGTGTTCCGACGTTCCCCGTCCCTTTCGGCATCAAGAAACCGTTAGGAAAACGATTTCTGGTGACGGGCTGAAAAAGTTGGGGCAGAACGCTCGCGGCGTCGCGATCTTGACGCATGTCATTGACATCCATTGACAACCACACATAGCGAGCGGACATGTATCGCACGAACACGACAGCCGGCGTCTATGGAACGCCGGGCGGTAACCGAATGTGGCGGCGGTCATTCGGGCGATAAACGCACAACACCCCCCGTGAGCGGTGTCCGCCCCAGGAGGGACGGGGAGGGACACGCACCGCCGCGGATTGTTGAGGCCCCCACAACGGTGCGTTGCGCGCCGCAGCATTTATGGGATCGGGGTGAATGCCTATTGTTCGGGGGTCTCCTGTCTCTGAAGGCGTCCATCAGCGCCTTCTTCGCCGGACCGCCCGACCCGGGCCGTCCGGCTTTTTCTTGGGCGCAGGAAACCGCGAGGGATCGCCGTTTGCCCCGATGAACACGTGGATGTATCGGGTTGAAACCTGCCACTTGTCCTACAAGCCGTCGCGACCTCAACCCACGTTCGACGCCCCGTCCACGGTCCAAAGTTGGTCCTAACCGATCTCCACCGATCGGCCCCTCAAGCCCAAAGGAGAGAACTCATGAACGCGACCAAATCCCTCGTGACCGGTGCCGTTGCCCTGACCGCCTTTGCCAGCGTGCTGGGCCTGGCGTATGCGCAGGTCGAGAACTCGACCGAGTCCACCCAGACGCAAGCCACGCAGGAGCAGTACCCCGCCACCCAGACTGAACAGCAGGCCCCTGCCGACCAGAGCATGACGCCGGCCGACCAGTCGAACCAGGCGACCACGCAGCAGGAGCAGACGACGCCGGAAGCACAGTCGCAGCAGACCCAGCCGTCGTCGACCGACCAGTGGCAGAACCAGCAGCCGCAATCCACCCAATCGACGCAGGACCCGCTGCCGGCCGAGCCCACCAGCGCCGGTACGCCGGCCCCGCGCGCCGACCGCAACTGATCGGTGAGTCCGCACCGCCACGCCCGGACCTGATCTCTCCCTGAAAGCCCACCATGCTGCGCGCCTCCAGCGGGTACTTCTTCAGCGATCCTCCTCCGCCCAAGCCGTCTTCCGGGACGGGGTGGGGCTGGATCCCTGAACACCTGCGGGAACGCGCGGGATGGGCGGCGCAGGGACTGGTCCTGGGTCTGGCCGGCGCGCTGCTGGCCTGGCCGGCGGCAACCTTCCTGATGAAGCAGCTTCGATCGGCTCCGCCCGTCGTGGCCCGACACACTCCATCCGCACCGGTCCAACCGGTCGCCCAGGCCCCCGCACCAGTGCTGCGGACCGGCACGGCCGACTTCGGCAAGACCAAGGTTTCCAAGCAGGCCCGACAACTCGCCCAGTGGGTGATGGCGGGCTGGGATCACAACGGACGCCCGTTCGCGATCCTCGACAAGCGCCAGGCGCAGGTGCTGGTGTTCAGCCCCGAAGGCAAGCTCCAGGCGACCACGCCGGTGCTGCTGGGCTACGCCGCCGGCGACGACAGCGTCGCGGGCATCGGCCTGCGGCCCATCGCCGAAGTGAAGCCCTCCGAGCGCACCACGCCAGCCGGCCGCTTCGTTGCGCAGCCGGGCAAGAACGCCGGGCACGAGGACGTGCTCTGGGTCGACTACGAGGCCGCCGTGTCCATGCACCGCGTGCGCCCGACCAACCCCGCGGAGCGTCGACTGGAGCGGCTCGCGTCGCCGACGCCCAAGGACAACCGCATCAGCTTCGGCTGCATCAACATGCCGGTGAAATTCTTCGAGCAGACCCTGTGGCCGACCTTCGGCAAGCGCGGTGGCATCGTGTACGTGCTGCCTGAAAAGAAGGCGATGGAACAGGTCTTCGCGGAGCAGATGCGCCGCGCCAAGGCCGGACCGTCCACCTGACGCGCGGTCGATGACTGCCCCGCGTCCGCGGTCGACGACCGCCTCCCGTCGCCATCCCTCCTTCCCCACCGTCCCCTCCGTCACCCGTTCCGCGCTTGCGCTGGCGGTTGTCGTCGCGCTGGCGGCCGGCATCGCCCCGTCCGCGCAGGCGCAGGTGAGCCGTGCGACCGTGCGCGGCCTGGTCAATGCGCCAGCCGGTGTCCAACCCGGCGGACTGTCCATCACCGCCACCAACAGCGCCAACGGCGCCCGCTACCGCACGAGCACCCGCGCCGACGGCCGTTATGCGCTGATCGGACTGGCGCCGGGCGAGTACGTCGTGAGCGTGGCCGCCGCGGACGGCAAGCCGATCAAGACCGAACGCATCACGCTGTCCGTGGGCGAGAGCGCGTCGCTCGACCTGGGCGCAGCGCCCGTGGCGGACACGCCCGACGCGATCCAGCTCGGCACCGTGACCGTCGAGGGCAACGCGAGTCGGCAAGGCGTCAAGGATTCGCAGCTCGGCACGGTGGTGTCGCAGCGCATGATCGAGGCGCTGCCGCAGACCACGCGCAATTTCCTCAGCGCGGCGGACCTCGCGCCGGGCGTCGCCTTCTCGACCGATTCGAGTGGGCTCAGCCGCGTGCAATCCGGCGCGCAGGACTTCGACCACCTGAACGTCTTCATCGACGGCGTGGGCCAGAAGAACAACATCCTGCGCGGGGGCGTCAGCGGCCAGTCGGACACGCGCGGCAACCCGTTCCCGCAATCGGCGATCGCCGAATACAAGGTGCTGACGCAGAACTACAAGGCCGAGTTCGACCAGGTCAGCAGCGCCGCGATCACGGCGGTGACGAAGTCCGGCACCAACGAGTTCCACGGCGAGATCTACGGCGACCGCACCGGCACCAACTGGCGGTCCATGAACTCGCTCGAGAAGGAGCGCGAGGCCCAGGGCATCTCGCGGCCCTCGTCCGAGAAGTACGAGTACGGCGCCAGCATCGGCGGTCCGATCGTCAAGGACAAGCTGCATTTCTTCGTCGCCTATGACGCCAAGCGCATCGAGGACTCGCGCCAGATCGCCGGCCAGAACTTCGAGAAGCTGCCCAACGCCGGCATCGTGCCGGAGCTGCTCGCGCGGCGCGGCAGCCAGGTCGATCCCTTCCACGAGGACCTGTTCTTCGGCAAGCTCGACGCGCAGCTCAACGACGAGCATCGCCTGACCCTCAGCGCGCGGCTGCGCCGCGAGACCGACCGCATCGCCGAGGACCGCAACCTCTCGCTGCCCGGCAACGACAAGGAGCGCCGCAACGACGAGACGCGCATCGACCTCAAGCACGAGTGGTCGCGCGACGACTGGCTCAGCGAGGCGCGCATCGGCTACGAGGACTACCTCTGGAACCCGAAGTCGGCGTCCGACACGCCGCTGGTCCGCTACAAGGTGTCGACGGCGTCGCCGCAGGTGCTGACGGCCTCGCAGGACGTGATCCTGGACGGCGGCTCGCCGGACGCGCAGCGGCGCAAGCAGCGCGGCACCTTCGTGTCGGAGGAACTGACCTACACCGGCTTCGACGGCCATGTGATCAAGGGCGGCGTGAAGCTCAAGGACATGCGCTACGACCTGAGCGGCACCGCCAACTCGGTCGACGCGGTCGAGGTGCTGATCGACAACGTCACCGGCCTGCCCTACTGGGACGGCACCAACTGCCTGGGCACCAACGTCTCCAACAACGGCAGCACCAGCGCGCAGTGCAACATCCGACGCGCGTCGGCGGCCTCGGGCGCCAGCTTCAAGAACAAGCAGTGGGGGCTGTACCTGCAGGACGACTGGGCCGTCACGAACAAGCTGGAGCTCAACCTCGGCGTCCGCTGGGACTACGAGGACAACATGCTCAACAACGCGTACGCGACGCCGGCGGACCGCATCGCAGCGCTGATGGCGCTGGACGGCGAGCGCTACGGCATCGTGCCGCCGGCGGGGCAGACCTACGCGCAGTCGCTGGCCAAGGGCGGCATCGACATCTCGCAGTACATCAGCAGCGGCAACTCCCGCAAGGCGTTCAAGAACGCGATCGCGCCGCGGGTCGGGTTCTCCTACGACGTCTTCGGCAACCGCAACACGGTGGTCTTCGGCGGCTACGGCCGCAGCTACGACCGCACGATGGCGAATCACGCGCTGGACGAGGCGCAGAAGAACCAGCCCGCCGGCGGCGAGATCTGGCTGATCCGCAACGACCTGAAGATGCCCTATGCGGACCAGTTCAGCATCGGGCTGCGGCAGGCGCTGACGAAGACGTGGAACGGCGAGATCGCATTGAGCCGCGTCGAGGCGAAGAACCAGTTCGTCTGGTTCAGCGGCAACCGCGACGCCAACGGCGGCTTCGCGCAGCAGTCGTCCATCGATCCGCTGTGGGGCGGACCGCCCGGCTTCGGGCAACTGGTGCTCGGCGATTCGATCGGCCGGACGCGCACGGACTCGGTCTTCGTGAAGGCGGAGAAGCCGTACTCGGAATCGTCCGGCTGGACGGCGACGCTGGCCTACACCTACAGCGACGCGAAGACGACCAACCTGCAGTGGAGCAACGACACCTTCGACTGGACCTACGGCCGCGCGGGTCGCGGCTGGAATCCGAGCACGCTGGTGGACAGGCACCGGCTGGTCGGCGCGTTCATGACCGACAAGCTGCTGCCGTGGGGGTTGACGTTCTCGGCCAAGGGCACCTATGCGAGCGGCTTCCCGCGGCGTCTGACGAACTGCATCGGCGGCACGCCGCAGTGCTTCCTGGGGGAGGGCGATTCGCCGAGCTTCCGGCAGGTCGACATCAGCATCGGCAAGGCCTTCAAGTACGGCATCCACCAGGTCGCGCTGCGGCTGGACGTGCTGAACGTGCTCGGCGCCGACAACTACGGCGGCTTCGACGACTGGATCGGCAACGCGCCGCAGCCGGGCGCGACACCCAACCGGCTGGGCGGCGACAACCTCAACCTCGACAAGCCCAACAACATCCGCGGCGACAACCGCGCGATGCGGGTGGTGCTGAACTACAAGTTCTGAAGCGGGGATCGCGGAGGCGGTCCGGCACCGCAAAGCGGGGACAAGGTCGGAGGACGTGACGAACGGCGAGGCCGGTGGCCTGCCGGCTATGCTGGCCGGCATTGTTCATCGACAACCGCCGGACGCCATGACCACTGCCCTGCTCATCATCGATCTGCAACGCGCCCTCTGCGTCGGCGAGTACGCCTGTCACGAGGTCGACGCCGTGATCGGTCGCATCAACGGCCTGATCGCGCAGGCGCGGGACACCGGCACGCCGGTGGTCTTCGTCCAGCACGAGGAGGACGGCTACGAGCCGCTGCGCCACGGCAGCGAGGGCTGGCAGATCGACGACCGCCTGCACGTGAAGCCCGACGACCGTCGGGTTTTCAAGACCTCGCCGGACTCGTTCCACAAGACGGATCTGGACGCGGTGCTGAAGGGCTTCGGCGTGAAGCACCTCGTCATCTGCGGCGCGCAGAGCGACTTCTGCGTCGACACCTCGACACGCCGCGCGCTGAGCTCCGGCTACGACGTCACGCTGGTCGAGGACGGCCACACGACGATCGCGTACGGCGACCTCACCGCGCCGCAGATCATCGACCACCACACGCTGATCCTGCGCAACCTCAACAGCTTCGGGCCGAAGATGGAGGCGAAGAAGGCGGCGGAGATCAGCTTCGCCAAGACCTGACCCTGAACGTTCGGGTCACTTCATCGGCGTCCGCGCGCTGGCAAGCTGCGACAACGTCATGTCGCACTGATCCACCGTCGCGATGCAGTCGAGCCCGCGCGATTCAACCTCCCCCATCAGGCTCAGCCACGCGTTCAGGCCCTCCAGCGTGACCTTGGTGCGCGAGGTGCGGCTCCAGCCGCGCTCGGCCAGTTGCCCGAGGTAGATCCAGGTCTGCCGGCGCGACAGCCCCGACAACTGCCCGATGCACGCCTGCGACACCGGCAGCGCCAGGCTGTTGCCCACCGTGCCCGCGCGCTGCGAGCTGCTCAGCGCCGCAGCCAAGGTCGCCAGCACGCTGATCAGGCGCTGGAAGCCGTTGCCGGCCAAGCGCATCGTGATCTGGTCCTGCAGCCGCGAGGCCGTCGCCGCATACAGCTCGACCGTCGCGGCGTCGCGGTCCGGCGCATTCGTGTCCTTCATCCGCGGCATCGGGATGTGGATCGTCGTCACGTCGACCAACGCCGTTACGTCGTACCGTGCCGCCAGCTTGCCCAGCGGCGAGTCCGCCCCGATCACGTCGCCCAGCCACAGCGCCGCCACGGCCACACGCGTGTCCGCCGCGACCTTGGCCGCGAGGAAGGCCGCGCCGCCGCTGATCGCGATCCACTCGGCCAGCGGCGTGCCGGCCTCGATGATCTTCTGGCCGCGTCGATACGTCCGGATCTGGCCGTCGGCCAGCCAGTCGTCGCTCGTCGCGTCCGGTGCGCCGTCTTGCGTCGGCGTCCGCGTCCCTCTCGTGCTCATGATGTGTTCTGCGTGAGATCCGCCGGACAAGGCTCCGCCCTCCGCTTTTCCTGCGGAACTTTTGCGAATGCCGTTGCGGCGAATCGTGGGTTATAGAAGCGGACCGCCGACCTCGATCGGTCGATAAGGCCCGTGGCCTCGGCCCGGTTTGCGGGTTGACCGCGCGTCAATCAGCCCATCACCAGATGGACAGGCTCCTCGCCAGCACGCGCTGCAGCCAGCTGCGCGACGAGGCCTCCGACACGTCGCCCTGCGCGACGCTCTCCAGGCTCGCGTTCACCACGTCGCGCGACGAGACCAGGTTGCCCGGGCGGATGTCGCGCGGATTCACGATCCCCGAGAAACGCAGCGTGTTCACGCCCTTGTTCAAGCCCACGTTGCGCTCGCCCGCCACCAGCAGGTTGCCGTTGGGCAGCACGTTGATGACGCTGACCGCCACCGTGGTCGTGAAGCTGTTGTCCGTCTCCGTCGTGCCCGAGCCCTTGAACGAATCGCTGCCGGCCGCCGCGGCGTCGACGTTGAGCAGCCGCTCCACCACGCCGATCTTGCTCTGGCCGCCCGGACCGTGCACCGCGAGCTTGTTGTCGCGGCTCGTGTCGGTCGTCTGCTTCTGGCTCGCCTTCAGCGTCTCCTGGATGTCCACCTTCAGCGTGTCGCCGATCGCGCTCGGACGCTTCTCGCCCGAGAACAGCGAGGTCGGCGACATGCTCGGCTGGTAGATCGCGCCGTTGTTCGGACGCTCGATGTACATCGGCGCCTGCGGCGGCGTGACCATCATCGGACCGGCCACCGTGGGCGGCGCGCCCGCGCAGCCGACCAGCGCGGCCATGGCGACGAGCGCCAGCGCGGCGGCGCGGCGGGATTCATTCGTCCACATCACATCCCTCTCCCTCAGCTCTGGAAACCGGTGATCAGCGCCTTCACGACCGGCGCGATCTTGTTGCGCGTTCCGGCCCAGCGGGCCAGGCCGAAGTTCTCCTCGGCGACGTAGCTGCTGGTCGACAGCAGCGTCCCGTCGGCGCGATGCAGGCTCAGCGACGCGGCGCTGAGGTTGGCGCGGTAGCCGCTGGCCATGGGCGGCACGCCCCATTCGATCGTCGCGACATAGCGCAGCCACACGCCACATTGCTGCAGGCCCGTGCCGGGCTCGTACACGCGGCTCTCCACGCCCTGCCCCTTCAGCTCCGCCTGCAGCGCCGGGACCAGGTCCTCCAGCGGCGCGTTGCGGTTGAACTCGATGCACAGCGTGCGCACCGGCGCATCGCCGTGATGGACCGTGTTGCTGGCCTTCGCCGGCGCGGCGGTCGCGAGCGCCGTCGAGGTCGCCGTGCCGGCGCCCTTGAGCAGTTCCCATGCGGGGACCGGACTCAGGGCGCTGCAACCGCCAAGGCCCGTCAGCGCAATGACGGCGATGGGCGCGATGAGCGTCAAGCGCATGACCCGACCCTCAGACCAGCTCGTCGAGGATGGCGCCGCCGCCGAGCGCGGCCATCACGCCGTAGCCGACGACATTGCCGAGCACGTTGCCGACGCCGCCGGCGACATCGCCGACCGTGTCGGTGACGACATCGGCGACCGTCTCGACGGCATCGACCGCGTCGCCCGCCAGCGCCTGCAGGCCCTTGGCGCTGATGGTCGCCGTCACGCCGAGCACGGGTCCCAGCGTCAGGCTGGGCCCGCTGCCCCGCGAGGAAGCCGAGGACCCGCCGCCCGACGAGGCGGCGCGGCCGCTCTCATGCGAGCCGTCGGAGGACGTCGCCAGGGCGATCAGGCCGGACAGGAGGGGCACGCTGCTCAAGGAAGGCTCCCGGCGACGATCAGCCGCGCGCGGCCAGCGAGGCCGTGTCGAGCGACAGCGTGGAGGCTGGCGTCGCGAGGGTCGACGCGCCGGCAGCGACCGCCGGGGCGGCGGCCATCGGTGCCGTGACCGCGGACGCCGGCGCGCCGGCCTTCGCGTCGTTCAGCATCTTCGTGAAGTCGGCGCCGCCGTTGCCGGCCTTGGCGGACTTCGCCGAACCGGCGGAGGCGGGAGCGCCGACGTGAGCCGTCGGCGACGAAGAAGCGTTGGACTTGACGTGCATGGCGAAGCGCTCTCGTTCGTTGGGGTGAACGGATTCTTCGCCGCGGCCGCCTCCCGGCATGCCGCGATGAGCGCAACGAACGCAGCGGTCGTCGCGGGCTCGGTGAACTGCGTCACCGAGCGATCGGAACTGGGGGATGTCCTGGCCGCTTCACCGGCTCAAGTTCGCGCGAGGTCGGCACCGAGGCGGGCGACCCGCGCGCGGGACGGGCGACCTACGCGCCCCGGCTCTGATGCGCCATCGCTTCGGTCCACTCGTCCCAGGTGGATTCGGTGACCTCCAGGCCCTCCAAGGCCGGCGGGTCCTCGACGGGCCAGCCGGACGGGCTGAAGGGAATGCGCCGCTGCAGCAACACCTCGGTCTGCCGCAGGATGCGCTGCATGGCCGAGTTGAAGGGGCGGCCGGGTTCCCCGGCGGGTGGCGCGAATCGTTGTCGCATGGGTCCTCTCCTGATGAGTCCCCACTATCAGCGGGGGACGGCCCAAGTGCCATCCCACCATAGGGTGGTCTCGGGGGGATGTCGGAGGGGGGGTGACGAAAGGCCGCAACGATCGGCCAGCCGGTCGAGCGCGCATCAAGCACGCGTGAAGCCAGGCCTCGCCGTCATCAGATCGATCATTTCGATCTGATGGAATTGATCAGATGACCTGGCGCAGCAAGGCGTAGAGCGCGATCGCGCCGGAGGCCACCGCACAGGCGGTCTTCATCGAACGGTTGGCCACGAAAGCGCCGATGAGGCTGCTGACCAGGATGGCGGCGAGAAGGTAGTTGGTTTTCATGGGCCGCGATTGTGGCGGCGCGCCGGCGGGTGTCCGGCGAGGTCCGCGGCGCGGATCAGACAGTCGCGCGGTCGGGCCGGTTGATCTCGACGGTGACGTGAACAAGTTCCTCGTGCACGGCCAGCAGACGACGCACGTCGTCGGGTCGCGCCTCGGGGCTGTCGGTGACCAGCGAGACGATGCAGGCGTACTGCGCGCGACCGACGCGCCACACGTGCAGGTCGGCGATCGCGGCCGGCCACGGGGCGGTAGCGATGACTTCGCGGATCTCGTCGGCGACGGGCGCATCCATCTCGGCGTCCAGCAGCACGCGGCCGGTGTCGCGCAGCAGCCCGCGCGCCCACACCGCCACCAGCACCGCGCCGGCGATGCCCATCACCGGGTCCAGCCAGTCCGCGCCCCACAGCCGGCCGCCGAGCAGCGCCACGATCGCGAGCACCGAGGTCGCCGCGTCGGCCAGCACATGCATGTAGGCGGCGCGGAGGTTCAGGTCGGCATGGCCGTCGTGACCGTCGTGGCCGTGGCCGTGGCCGTGGCCGTGGCCGTGGCCGTGGCCGTGGCCGTGGCCGTGGCCGTGGCCGTGATCATGACCGTGTGCGTGGTCGTGCCCGTGGTCATGCCCGTGATGGTGGTGCTCGCCGCGCAGCAGCCACGCGCAGGCCAGGTTGACGACCAGCCCGATGGCGGCGACCGCGATGGCCTGGTCGTAATGGATGGGTGTCGGCGCGATCAGCCGCTCCACCGACTGCCACAGCATCAGCCCCGCGACGCCGACCAGCAGCAGCGCGCTGCTGTAGCCGCCCAGGATCTCGATCTTCCAGGTGCCGAAGGCGAAGCGGCCGTCCTTCGCCCAGCGTCGCGCCGCGCCGTAGGCCAGCAGCGACACGCCCAGCGCCACCGCATGGGAGCTCATGTGCCAGCCGTCGGCCAGCAGCGCCATCGAATTGAAGACGTAGCCGCCGGCGATCTCCGCGACCATCATCAGCACCGTCAGCAGCACGGCCCATCGCGTATTGCGGGCGGCAAGCGGATTGCCCTCGTCGAAGACGTGCGTGTGTTGCCAGGGCGTGGTGGACATGGAGGGAGACATGGGGCCGAAGTATCCCTTCGACCGCCCGCGTCGCGGCCAGAGTCCTTGCGCCCAACCGGTCATCCGACGGGGGTAGACTGCGCCGCAGTTTTCCAATCAATACAACGGGATAGCGGGTGGACACTGAGGAGCGACAACCCTTGCGGGTGGTGGTGCTCGGCGGATCGGCGGGCAGCATCGATGCGCTCGGCACCGTGCTTGGTGCGCTACCGAACGAACCGGGCTTCGCGGTCCTGGTCATCACCCACCTCGACCCGAACGAGGTCACCCGCCTGCCGGAGGTGCTCCAGGAGCGCACAGCGCTGCCGGTCGAGCGCCTTGAGCACCTCACCAAGGTCCATCACGGCCACGTCTACGTGCTGCCGGAGAACTGCGGCGTCATGGCGCTGGACGGCCACTTCCGCCTCACCCGCCGCACGCCCGGCCTGCACCTGCCGATCGACGCCTTCCTGGCCTCGCTGGCGCAGGACCCCGACCTGGACGGCGCGGTCGTCATCCTGTCGGGCACCGGGCAGGACGGCGCGGCCGGCCTGGTGGACCTGAAGGCCACCGGCGGTTTCGCACTCGCCCAGGCGCCCAACACGGCCGCGCACGACGGCATGCCGGTCGCGGCGATCAACACCGGCCTGGTCGACGAGGTGCTGCCGCCGGAGGACATCCCCGCCGCGCTGCTGCGCCGCTTCGGCCAGCCGCACCACGAGAGCGACCTGCCCGGCTCCGCCGGCGTGGCGCAGGACGTCGACGCCCTGGAGACCGCGCTGGCCATCGTCCAGCAGAAGGCCGGCGTCAACCTCGGCTACGTCAAGGACGTCAACCTGCGCCGCCGCTTCCTGCGGCGCGTGCTGCTGCAAAAGGATCGCGACGTCGGCGCCTACCTGCAGTTCCTGCGCACCGATCCCTACGAAGCCGCCGCGCTGCGCGACGACGTGCTGATCGGCGTCACCGCGTTCTTCCGCGACGCGGAGTTCGTCAACGTGCTGCGCCAGGTCGTGCTGCCCAAGCTGCTGGCGCTGCGCCACGATCCCATCCGCATCTGGGTGCCGGCCTGCTCCAGCGGCGAGGAGGTCTACACGATCGCCATGCTGCTCAAGGAGGCGATGAACGCCGAGGGCATCAACCGCCGCGTGCAGATCTTCGGCACCGACCTGAACGAGGCCTCGATCGAGACCGCCCGCGCCGGCCGCTACAGCGCCGCCGCGCTGGAGAACGTGCCGCAGCCCTTCCGCGACACCGCTTTCGTGCCGAGCTCCGGCGGCTACCTCGTGGCCAAGGACCTGCGCGAGATGTGCGTCTTCGCGCGGCACAACCTGCTCACGCATGCGCCGTTCTCGGGCATGGGGCTGATCAGCTGCCGCAACATGCTGATCTACCTGCGCAAGGAAGCGCAGCAGCATGTCTTCGAGGTGCTGCACTACGCCTGCCGCAACGACGGCTTCATGCTGCTGGGCCGCGCCGAGGCGGCCTCCGTCGCCGACGGCTTCGAGCACGCCGGCGCGCCGCACCTGTACCGCAAGCTGCCGAACTCGCGCCGCCACCGGCCGCTGTTCCCCATCGACGCGCTGCGCCCCTGGGTCAGCGACGGCGACGCGCCGCGCGTGCCGCAGGCGCCGCCGCCGGACCTGGTCAGCGAGGCCGCCAACCGCGTCGCGCTCGCGCGTTACGTGCCGCCCGGCTTCGTCGTCAGCCAGGGCGGCGACGTGGTGCAGTTCCGCGGCGACGTTTCCGCCTTCATCGCGCCGGCCAGCGGCGAGGCCACGCTCGCGCTGCCCCGCCTGCTGAACGCGGCGCTCAACGTGCCCGTACGCACGGCGCTGGTCGAGGCCAAGCGCACCGGCCAGCCGGTGCGGCGCGAACGCGTCGCCTTCAACGACCGGCGCTACGTGCTCGAAGTCCTGCCGCTGGAAGCCGGCGAGGCGCTGCAGCATTTCCTGCTGACCTTCGCGCTCGAGCCCGACGAACCCGTCGCGGACGTGACCTCGGCGCTGTCGACGCCGCCGTTCTCGCCCAGCGGCGCACGCGCCCGCGTCGACGAACTCGAACGCACCGTCACGACCTTGTCCGACGAGCTCGAGGCGACCCAGGCGCAGCTGCGCACGCTGGTCGTCGAGTTCGAATCGGCCAACGAGGAGCTGCGCACCGCCAACGAGGAGATGCTCAGCACCAACGAGGAACTGCAGAGCGCCAACGAGGAATTGCAGAGCGCGAAGCAGGAGCTCGAATCGGCCAACCAGGAGCTGCTCTCGCTGAACGAGGAGCTCAAGTCGCGCAACGACGAGCTGGACCTCGCCAACGACGACCTCAGCAACCTCGTCGAGGGCATCCCGCTGCCGGTCGTGGTGCTGGACCGCCAGCTGCGGCTGCGGCATGCGTCGCCGCAGGTGGCGCAGCTCTTCGGCATCGATCCCGCGGCGCTGGGCCAGGCGATCGGGCAGCCGGTGGTGAACGTGACCTCGCGCTTCGCGGTGGGCCAGCTCGAACAGCTGGTGCAGGCCGCCGTGCAAGGCCTGGCCCCGGTCGAGCACGAGCACCAGGACACCGAAGGCCGCTGGTGGCTGATCAACGTGCGGGCCTACCGCACCGCGGACGAACGCATCGACGGCGCGGTGATCGCCTTCCAAGACATCCATGAACTGCGCTGCGCGCTGGAATCGGCGCAGCATGCGCGCGACGACGCGGAGCGCGCCAACACCGCCAAGGACGATTTCCTCGGCATGGTGTCGCACGAACTGCGCGCGCCGCTGAACGTGATCTCGGGCTGGGCCTCGGTGCTGAAGCAGTCGCAGGAACGCGGCACGCTCGGCGAGGCGACCGCGACGCGGGCGATCGCCACCATCCTCAAGCACTGCCAGGCGCAGGCGCAGCTGATCGACGACCTGCTGGACGTGTCGCGGATCGCCTCCGGCCATCTGACGCTGGAGATGCGGCCGCTGGACCTCGCGGCCTGCGTGCGCAGCGTCGTCGACGGTCTGCAGCCGGCGGCACAGGCCAAGGGCCTGACCTTGAGCGGCACCGGCCTGCAGCAGCCGCACCGCATCCAGGGCGACCAGCGCCGGATGCAGCAGATCGTGGCCAACCTCGTCGGCAACGCACTGAAGTTCACCCCGAGCGACGGACGCATCACCGTGTCGCTGAGCCGCATCGGCCCGACGGTGGAACTGGCCGTCGTCGACAACGGCATCGGGGTTCCGGTGGAACTGCTGCCGCGGCTGTTCGACCGCTTCACGCAGGCGGACATCAGCCGCACGCGCGAATACGGCGGTCTCGGCCTGGGGCTGTCCATCGTCCGCCACCTGGTGCTGGCGCACGGCGGCACGGTCACGGCGCACAGCGACGGCGAAGGCCGCGGCACGCGCCTGACCGTGCGTTTCCCCGCGGTGGAACTGGCCTCGGACACGCCCGAGACGGCGCCGCGCGAGACCACGGTCAACGACCTGGTCGGCCTGCGCGTGCTGCTGGTCGACGACGATCCCCATGCGCTGGACGCGCTGCGGCATCTGCTGGAACTGGCCGGCGCGGAGGTGCGCGCGGCGGGATCGGTCGAGCAGGGCTGGGAGCTGATCGCCGCCGCGTCCGAACATCCGCCGCATGTGCTCGTCAGCGACGTGGCGATGCCCGGCGCCGACGGCTATTCGCTGGTGCGACGGCTGCGGGCCCGCGAGCGCGCGCTCGGCACGGCGGCGCCGCTGTACGCGGTGGCCCTGACGGGGCTGGCGACGCTGCAGGACCGCGACGCGGCGATCGCCGCCGGCTTCGACGACCACCTGGCCAAGCCGGTGGACGTCGACCTGCTCATCGAGAAGGTGATGCTGGCGCGTCCGCGCTGATCAGTCCGCGGCCTGGGTCTGCGCCGCCAATACCGCCGGCACGGCGATGCTGCGACGACGCTGGCGCTTGACCTCGTACATGCGCTCGTCGGCGAGATGCAGCGCCTGCTCGACGCTCAGCCCGGCCGGATCGAGCGCCACGACGCCGACGCTCGCGCCCGCGTACTGCAGCGCGTGACCGTCGAGGTCGAAGCGGCCCACGCTCGCCAACGCGGCGCGCTGCTCCAGCGTGCGCGCGGCCTGCGCCGGCTCGCCGCGATCCACCAGCGGTCCCGCCGAACGCGGCAGCCCGCCCAGGCTCACGCCCGGACCGACGACGATGAACTCATCCCCGCCGACGCGCGCCAGCATGTCCGACCCGCGCAGCTCCAGCGACAGGCGCTGGGCGATCTCGCGCAGGAACAGGTCGCCGCGTTTGTGGCCCAGCTGGTCGTTGACCGACTTGAAACCGTCCAGGTCGATGCAGCCCAGCAGCACGCAGGTGCCGTCGCGGGTGGCGCGTTGCAGCTCGCGCTGGAGTTCGTCGAACAGCGCGCGGCGGTTCGGCAATCCGGTCAGCGCATCGGTCAGGGCGTAGGTCGCCAGCTGCTCGTTGGCGGCGCGCAACTCGGCCACCAGCCGCTCGCGCTGCAGGAACTGGCTCACCAGCGTCGAGAACAGCCGCAGCAGCGACTGGGATTCGGGACTGATGGTGCGACGCTCCGCACTGGCGGCGCACAGCGTGCCCAGCAGCTCGCCGCCGTCGTCGCGCACGGGGGCGCTCACATAGGTCTGGATCCCGAGCTGGCGCGCGGCGTCGGAGTCGCCCCAGCACGCGGCCACATCGCTGGTGGCCATGCGGCCGGCGTCCAGCGCGCGCTTGCACAAGGTGTCCGACCACGGAACCGTGAGACCCTCCGGGATGATCATCTTGCCGGTGTTGCGCGCCATCAGCACATGCTGCTCCCCGGCGCGCAGGTCGATGGTGGTGAGGTAGGTCGACTCCAGCCCGGTGACCGTGCCCAGCATGTCCAGCAAGGGGCGGGTCAGCTGTTCCAGGTTGCGGGCGACGGGGACGGTCGACGTCAGGCGGGCGAGCAGGGCTTCCAAGATCGGCAATCGACTTCAGGGCTGAAGTCGTGGATGTTGTCACAACTGCAAAGCGCCCTCGGACACCGTCCGTCATGACACCGGTGCCGTCCGCCGGATCGCAACGACGTCCTTCATGACCGCGACATAGTGCCGCTCCGCCGGGCGTGGGAATTGCCGCTTTCGCAACATCGCACACCAGGGAGAACCCGCATGCAACGCGATGGACAGTACCGCGGCGTGAGCTACCGCGTCGAATCGATGCCCGCCCCCGGCGGAGCCTTCACCGGCAGCTACCAGCTGCTCGACACCGGACGGCGGCGCAGCGACGCCACCGACGCCTTCGGGGAGGAACTCGACACGGCCGGGAGCCTGGATGTCGTCCACCCGGTCTCGGAGTCGGCCTGGGCAACGGAGAACGAGGCGCTCAGCGACGCCACCGAGGCAGCTTGCCACGCGATCGAGATCCTCCAGTTGGGGCGGCCCCAGGGGCAAGGTCGGGGGACGAGTTCGAGCAGGAGGCGCACGGATTCTTTGGGGCAGTAAGAGGGACCGCCCAACCGCGATAGGCCTGGCGCGGGCTCTCCACGACTCAGGGGGCATCCCTCCGGGAACCCCCAGAGTCATTCCGGCCCCAGCCGCACCCGCTGACCCCGGGCCTTGGGACTTTCTGGCCGCGGAAGGGGTCAGGCCTCGCCCAGCGCGCGGGCGACCAGCTCCACCTGCTCCAGCTGGTGGATCGCGTGGGACGAGGTGGCGCCCGACCCGTTCGCACGACGCGCCACGCAACGCAGTTGCACATGCTGCGGCAGGACCGCGTCCATCTGTTCGCGGATGAACGTCCACGCGCCCTGCTGGCGGTGCTCTTCCTGCACCCAGGTGATCTCGACGAGACCGGGGTAGCGCGCGAAGAGTGCCGTCAATTCATCCGCCGGGAAGGGATAGAACTGCTCGATGCGGGCAAGCGCCAGATCCGCGCGGGCGACCGACCGCCGCCCGCGCTCCAGGTCGTGATGCACCTTGCCGCTGCACAGCAGTAGACGCTCGATCTGCGCCGGACGCTCGACCGCGACGTCGTCGATGACCGTCTGGTAGCCGCCGTCGGTCAGGTCCGCGATGTCGGCGTGCGAAGCCTTCTCGTGATACAGCGTGCCCTTGGGCGACATCACCACCAGCGGCTTGCGAAGGGTGTCGAAGGCCTGCCGACGCAGCAGGTGGAACCACTGCGCCGCGGTCGACGGACAGGCCACGCGCAGGTTGTCCTCGCCGCACAGCTGCAGGAAACGGCTCAGGTAGCCGCTCGAATGGTCCGGCCCGATGCCCTCGTTGCCGTGCGGCAGCAGCATCACCAGCGCGGAGGTGTCACCCCACTTCTCCTCGCCCGAACTGATGTATTGATCGACGAAGACCTGCGCGCCGTTGACGAAGTCGCCGAACTGCGCCTCCCACACCGTCAGGGTGCGCGGCGCGCCGACGCTGTAGCCGTACTCGAAACCGAGCACCGCCTCCTCGGACAGCGGGGAGTTGAAGATGTCGAAGCGCCCCCGCGACGGATCGCCGGGACCGGCGCCGCCGCCGACACCGACACCGACACCGACGCCGTCGGCACCGCGATCGCCTCTGCCACCGATCTGCCGTAGAGGCACGAACTCCGTCGCAGCACCCTCGCCCGCCGACCCCATCGCCGCGGTCGTCTGTGAAGTCGTCTGCGAGGTCCATACCGCCTGCCGATGCAGGAAGGTCCCTCGCCGCACGTCCATGCCGGAGATGCGCACGTTGAGCCCGCCCTGGAGGATGGTCGCGTAGGCGAGGTTCTCCGCGAAGCACCAGTCGGCGCGCAGCGGCGGATCGGCCAGTCCGGCCATGCGCCGCCAGTGGTCCGTCAGCGTGCGCACCATCGCGTGCGGCTCGAAGCCCGCGGGCAGTTGCGTCATCGGATCGACCAGCGCCTGCACGCCGGCCGCGTCGAGGGCTGGCACTTCACCGGGTCGGCGCAGCGGCGACCGCGCGTCGTCCGCCTCGGGCATCGTCGGATCGGAGAAGGCCTGATGCGCCCGCACGCGGCTGCGCGTGACGTGCGAGGCCATGTCCGTGCCCGGAGGCAGGACGCGATCGGCGCGCAGCGCGGCGGCGTATCGGTCGACGATGGTCGGATGCGTCTGCGTCAGCGCGTGGATGCGCGGCCGCGTGAGCGCCGGGACGTCGCTCTCGGAATGGCCGAGCCGCCGGTAGCCGATCAGGTCGATGACGATGTCGGAGCCGAAACGCGCGCGCCAGTCGAGCGCGATCGCCGCGGCGCGCAGGGCCTGTTCGGGCTCGTCGGCGTTCACGCGCAGGACCGGCGCGTCGACCATGCGCGTGACATCGGTGCAGTACTGCGCGGGCCAGGCGCTCATCGGGTTCGGCTCGGTGAAGCCGACCTGGTTGTTGATGATCACGTGCACCGTGCCGCCGACGGTGTAGCCCGGCTTGCCGCCCAGCATCAGCGTCTCCATCACGACGCCCTGTCCGGCGAAGGCCGCGTCGCCGTGCAGCATCAGCGGCAGCACGAGACGACGTCCGTCCTGGTCCGCGCGCTCGCGCCCGAGCGCGTCCTGACAGGCGCGCGCGAGACCGGTGAGCACGGGATGCACGCTCTGCAGGTGCGAGGGGTTGTGCGCCAGCGTGAGCGTCAGGCGACCCTGCGGCGTGTCGAGTTCGCGCTCACCGCCGAGGTGGTAGATGAGGTCGGTGTGCCGCTCGGGATGCGGCGATTTCGGATCGAAGAAATCGAGCACGCCCGCAGGCGGGAAACCCATCAGGTTGACCAGCACGTTGACGCGGCCGCGGTGCGGCATGCCGAGGAAGAGGCGCCGGACTCCATGACCCGCCGCCTGCTCGCAGAGTGCGTCCAGCAGCGGGATCAGCGTCTCGTTGCCTTCGAGCGAGAAACGCTTCGCATGCGGGAAGGCCTGGGCGACGTGTTCCTCCCAGCATTGCGCACGGATGAGCCGGTCGAGCAGCGCGAGGCGTTCGGTAGCGCCGCCCGCGCCGGGTGGCGCGGATTCCATCGCGTGATGGAGCCAGTCGCGGCGCGAGGCGTCGCGCACCGCGCTGGCGTCGAGCGCCAGACCGCCGCAGTAGATGGCCTTCAGTGCGCGGTCCAGATCGGCGACGGTGCGGGCGCTCCACAGCGGCGTGCCCCGCGGCGAGAGCCAGTCGCCGGGCTGCAGGCCGAAGCGCTCCGGGTCGAGCAGCGTCGGATCCGCGGGACGCGACACGCCGAGCGGATCCAGCCGCGCGCTGCGATGACCGTCGCGGCGATGGGCCTCGATGAAGGCGAGCACTTCGGGTCGCCAGCGCGTGGACGACTCACCCGCAGGCGCGCCGTCGTGGATGCGATCGTTCATTTGAAACTCCCTGGTGAGTTGCAAAGACCGCAGCCCTCACCCCCGCCCTCTCCCGCAAGCGGGAGAGGGAGTCCCACCGGATCCCTTCAAACTCTCTCGCGCCTGCGGGAGAAGCATCGGACCGCGGGAATGACTCCCTCTCCCGCTTGCGGGAGAGGGTTGGGGTGAGGGCCAGCGGCCGTGGAAGTCCCGCAGCCTTCTTGCTCCCTCTCCCGCTTGCGGGAGAGGGCCGGGGTGAGGGCCAGCGGCCGTCAGAGTACAAAGGCCCGCACCGCGTTGTTCAGATGGGCCGCCTCGTCCTGCAGCGCCTTGGCCGATGCGGTGCTCTGCTCGACCATCGCGGCGTTCTTCTGCGTGGTGTCGTCCATCTGGATGATGGCCGCGTTGACCTGCTCGATGCCCATGCTCTGCTCGCGGCTGGAGGCGCTGATCTCGGCGACGACGCCGCTGACGCGCTGGATGCCCGAGACGACCTGGGTCATGGTCGCACCGGCCTGCTCGACCAGCCGTCCGCCCGCATCGACCTGCTCGGTCGACTGGACGATCAACGACTTGATCTCCCTGGCCGCGCTCGCCGACCGCTGCGCCAGCGCGCGCACCTCCGACGCCACCACGGCGAAGCCGCGTCCGTGCTCCCCGGCGCGTGCCGCTTCCACCGCGGCATTCAACGCCAGGATGTTGGTCTGGAACGCGATGCCGTCGATCGTGCCGATGATCTCGCCGATGCGCTGCGAGGACGCCGAGATGGCGCTCATCGTCGCGACCACCTCGCCCACCGCCTTCCCGCCGGCGCCGGCCACCTCGGACGCCGACGCGGCGCTGGCGTTGGCCTGGTCCGCGTTGTCCGCGCTCATGCGCACCGCCGCGGTCAACTGCTCCATCGCGGAGGCCGTCTGCTGCAGCGCACTCGCCTGCGCCTCCGTGCGCGCCGAGAGATCGGCATTGCCCTGCGCGACTTCCTTCGCCGCGGCGGAGATGGTGTCCGCGCCTTGCCGTACTTCCGACACGATGCGATGCAGGCTGCGCACCATGTGCTGCAGCGCGCCGATGAGCCGGCCGATCTCGTCGGTGCTCTGCGGCATCGGGCGCAGGGTGAGGTCGCCCTTGGCCACGTCCTCGGCCAACTGGATGGCCCCGTGGATGCGCTGCGTGATCGACCGCGTGATGCTGATCGCCGTCACCACCCCCAGCACCACGGCGATCGCCGCGACCAGGGTCATCCACAGCTTGGATCGTTTCGCGTCTTCCTTGGCCGCGACGACGTCGTCCGCCATCGCCTTGGCCTGGTAGTCGACCATCTTGTCGATCAGCGCGTAGTAGCGGATCTGCGACTGCGCCATGTCGCCCTGGTAGACGGCCATGGCCTCGTCGCGCTGGCCGGCGGCGACCAGGTCGAAGAGCTTGCGCACCGCGGCGCCGTAGGCCTTCCGGGCCTCCGACTGCTCGGCGAAGATGGCCTTCGCCTCGTCGGTGTTGAGCATCTTCTCGAACTTCGCGAAGTTCTCGGTGTTGGCGGCGCGCACGGCCGCGTAATCGTCCATGTAGCGCTTGGCCTGCGCCGGATCGGTGGCCATCAGCAGACGGCCGATGACGATCACGCCCTTGTCGCCGACATTCTTGATGTCGTCGCTCACGGCGATCTGCGCATAACGGTCTTCCACCACCCGGTCCATCGTGCCGCTGGTGCGATTGAGCACCGAAACGGCCACGGCCAGCACGAGCAGCAGCAGGACGATGACGACGGCGAATGCGGCGGCCAGCCGCGTGCCGATATTGACGTTGGACAACGTTGGCATGTTTTTTCTCCCTGAGGCCGAACGGTCGGACTTCGGCGGGGCAAGAAACGGTCCGGCAGGCTTTGCCTGTTCCGGGAACGACCTTCTATGCCTGCTGAGCGAACGTGGCGATGTATTGGCAGGCCACGCGATCCGCGTGAGCGACTGCTTCGTCGGCGGAGGGGAATTCGTCGTCCAGTTCGTGCCAGGCGGTGACGCCGGGGCGTCCGTCTTCTTCGCCCTTGACGACGAAGCGGCCTCGCCAGGGGCCGGTGCCGGGCCCGTGGGAATCGAGGATGTAGGTGCGGCCCTTGTGCTGGCGGACGGTCTGCGGAGTCGTCATGGTCGGCAACGGTCGGACGGACGCTGTGGAGCCGGGTCGACGTGCGCGAAGGGGGCGCGCACGGACACGGGTAACGCGGAGCCTGAGTTGTACACCCACTCCCGCTTCACCGGAATGAAATCCTTTCGCCCGTCCCGGCTGGTGGAGGAGCCGGGCATGCCGGTGCCCCCGGGCGCGAATTCCGAGCGGCGAGGAGGAGATTGAGCGCCCGGGGGCACCGGCATGCCCGGCGACTGCTCGGTCGACCGATCAGCGGACCTGATTGCGCCCTTCGCGCTTCGCCACGTAGAGGGCTTCGTCTGCCTGGGCGATGAGGCTTTCCAGCGTGCAGGAGTCGCTGGGCACGCAGGCGGCGACGCCGAGGCTGATGGTGACGACCGGCCCGGCGGGCGAGGTCGGATGCGGCATCGCGAGTGATTCGATGCCGGCGCGCACCGACTCGGCCACCTTGAGCGCCGCGTCGCGATCGGCGCCGGGCAGCAGCACGACGAATTCCTCGCCGCCGTAGCGTGCGGCCAGATCGCCGGCGCGCCCGATCGAGGCGCCCAGCACGGCGCCGACGGCGCCCAGGCATTCGTCGCCCTTCAGATGGCCCATCTGGTCGTTGTAGCGCTTGAACGCGTCGACGTCGGCGAGCACCAGCGCAAGCGAAGTGCCGGTGCGGCGCGCGCGACGCCATTCCTCGTCGGCGGCCTCGTTGAAGCGGCGGCGGTTGGGCAGCCCGGTGACGGCGTCGAGGAAGGACAGCTGCTTCAGATGCTCGTTGGCCTGGCGCAGTTCCTCGGTGCGCTGGGCCACCAGGCGCTCCATCTCGATGTGGCGTTCGCGCAGCTGGCGCATGCGCAACATCACGGCGCCGGCGAAGAAGCCGATCGCTCCCAGGGCGACGAGGAAGTGGAACCAGCCGGTCTCATGGAAGCGCGGCTGCACGGTGACCGGCAGCGGCGTGGCCGATTCGCGCCAGCGCTGGCCGTCGCCCGATACCGCCAGCCGCAGCTTGTACTGGCCATGCGAAAGCGCCGGGAAGGTCAGCTCGCGGTCGTTGCCGACGTCGGTCCAGCCGCGCGACAGGCCTTCCATCCAGAAGCGGAAGCGCACGCGATCGGCTTCGCGCAGCGTCGACGCCGCCAGGCTGACCGACAGCGCCACCGGACCCGGCGGCAACTCCAGCGGCTGGCCGTCGAGCGCGAGGGGCTCGCCGTCGACCTTGATCTGCTCGATGCGCACCGTCGGCGGCTCGCCGCCGCCGGGCAGGCGTTCGGGGTCGACGACGACCAGTCCTGCCGACGACGGCAGCCAGACGCGTCCCCGCGCGTCGATCGCGCCGGCCGATTGCAGATTGCCGGCGAAACTGGTGGCGCGCAGCGTGTCGCCGGGTCCGAAGCCGACCGAGCGCACCTGCTTGAGCCGGCCGTCGAGGAAGGCGTCGAGGTCGTTGCGTGCGACGCGGTAGAAGCCGCGGTTGCAGGTGATCCAGAAGTAGCCGCCCCGGTCCTCGAGGAAGACCTGCGACAGCCCGTCCCACAGGCCGTCCGCCGGCTTGACGGCACCGATGCGGCCGTCCTTCATGCGGTTGATGCCTTCGCCGTTCGTGCCGATCCAGAGCTCGCCGTGGGCGTCCTCCTTCAGCGCGATGACCCAGTCGGACAGCAGGCCGTCGGCCGTCGTGAACTGGCGCGCCTTGCCGTCGCGCCAGCGCACCAGTCCCTGGCCGGTGGTGCCGAACCAGAGCGTGCCCGTGCTGTCCTGCAGGATCGCCGCGACGCCCTCATTGGGCAGGCCGGGCGCGGTGACGACGTCGAAGCCGTGGCCGTTGAAACGCGCCAGCGCCGTCCGCGTGCCGACCCACACCGTGCCGGCGCGGTCCTCGAAGATCGCGCGGATCTCGACGCCCGGCAGGCCGCTGTCGGCGCCGAAGGTGTCGATGCGGCCGTCCGGTCGACGGCGCGCCACGCCGGCGGTGTAGGTGCCGATCCAGAGCGTGCCGTCGCGCGCCTCGTGCAGGGTGGAGATCTCGTCGGTCGGCAGCCCGTCGGCCTGCCGCAGCGTCGTGATGCGGCCGTCCTTCAGCCGGTTGATGCCGCCGCCGGAGGTCGCCGCCCAGACCGCGCCGTCGCGCGCCGCGATGACCGAGCGGACGTTGTCATGGCTCAGCCCCTCGGGCGTGCCGAGCACGGTGAACGCGCGGTTGCGCAGCCGGTTCAGACCGTCGACCCAGGTGCCGACCCAGATGCTGCCCTCGCGGTCCGCCATCAGCGACCAGATCTGGTTCCCGGCCAGGCCGGTGCCCGGGCCGTTGCCGGTGGAGATCGTGCTGAAGCGGCCGTCGCGGAAGCGGCTGACACCCGCACCCCAGCTGCCGATCCACAGGTTGCCGCGGGCGTCGCGCGTCAGCGCGGTCAGGTGGTCGCTGGGCAGGCCGTCGGCGGTCGTGTAGACGCGCATCGTCGAGGGATCGAGCCCTGGCATCCGCACGAGTCCGCCGCCCGCCGTCGCCGCCCAGACGCCGCCGGCCGGATCGGCGATCACGAAGCGCACCTGCGCATGCGGGAAGCCGCCCGCCGTGTCGAACACCTTGAACTTGCCGTCCGGCGTCATCGCGAGCAGGCCCGCGCCGGTGGTGCCGATCCAGAGCGTGCCGGCGGTGTCGAAGGCGGCGCTGCGCAGCTTCGCGGTGGGCAGGCCGTCGGAGGCCCCGTAGACCTTGACCGCGCCGTCTTTCCAGCGGACCAGCCCGCCGTCGCCGGCAGCCCAGATCGCGCCGGACTTGTCCTCGACCAGCGACCAGATCCGCCGCCCTCCGGCCTGCGCCTTGGTGATCGCAGGCAAGAAACGGCCTTGTTCGTAGACGGCGACGCCGTTGGGATGCCCGATCCACAGGCGGCCGCGTCGGTCTTCGAGCAGCGCGAACACCGGCTGCGAGGCGACGTCCGGCGCCTGCGCGGCGTCGAAGCTCACAAAGCGCTTCCCGTCGAAACGCGCCAGACCGCCGCCGGTGCCGATCCACAGGCCGCCGTCGCGGGACTGGAGCAAGGCCTGGACGGTGTTGAGCGGCAGACCCTGTTCGGTCTGCCAGAGGTCGATCTTGTATTGACTGACGGCGCGCACCGGATCGGACAGGTCGCCGCTGGCGCCCAGGTCCGCGACCGGACCTGACGCCGGCGCGGAGGCCGCCGCCGGCGCCGCCTTCGACGCAGCCGGCGCCGCGGATGCGGATGCGGATGCGGGTACGGATGTGACGTTGGCCTTCGCCGCCGCCATGCTCCCTGGCGCCGCCATCGCCGTCCCGAATGCCACGAGCAGCCAAGCCGCCACGCGAAGACGCATCGTCGTCGCGGGCACGGGGCAGGCGCAGGTGGCGGAGGGGGACCGGTCGAAAGTCATAGGCGGGGAATCGGCGATTGTGACCGGTCCTGCGGAAGCATCCGGGCTGCCGTACGGGGAACGGGTGCGGATCGTGTGAAGGCGTGGCGGCGCGCAGACAGGCGTGGCGGAGGCATCGGTCATCGCGCCGCGGCGATGCGGTCCCAGGACAGTCCGAACTTCAGCAGGTACTTCCTCAGGCGGTCGGCATCGTTGAGCACGCTGCGCGCCTGACGGCTCGCGTGGAAAAGCTGCCGACCCGCTTCGGACAGGGACGAGGCCGCCGCGCACACGCGCAGCACGGCGGCGAGCTGCAGGCGGTCGAACAGGTCCATCGCTTCCAGCACGGGCGGATCGAAGAGCGCGGCCAGGAGCGCTTCGCCGCTTCCGCCGCCCTCCCCACCCTCCCAGTCCGCGCCCGCCCTGCCCGACTTGCCCGGGCGGCCGGATCCGACGGTCTCCCGCTCCCACAGCCATTCCAGCCGGGCGATCTCGGCATCCACCAGCGGCGCGCCTATCCGACCGCCTTCGGCCAGCGTCACCAGCCGCGTCACCGACGCCGACAGGTCGCGGAAGTTGCCGCTCCACGGCGCGCGCGGCGACTGCGCGAACGCCAGGTATCGCGCCTTCGCCTCCGCATTGAAGCGCACCGCGCGGCCGTTCTCCCGTCCGGCCTGCTGCACCAGGTGGTCGACGTTGGGCTCGATGTCCTCGGGCCGGTCGCGCAGCCCCGGCAGGCTGTAGGTCCAGAGATTGATCCGCGCGAACAGGTCGTCGCGGAAGCGCCCCGCGGCGACCTCCGCGCGCAGGTCGCGGTTGGTGCCGGCGATGAGCTGGAAGTCGCTGGCCACCTCGCGGTCGGCGCCCACGGGCAGGAAGCGCTTCTCCTCGATCGCCTTCAGCAGCATGGCCTGTTCGTCCAGGCCCAGTTCGCCGATCTCGTCCAGGAACAGCAGTCCGCCGTCCGCCGTGCGCAGCAGGCCGGCGCGATCCGCCATCGCGCCCGTGAACGAGCCCTTCTTGTGCCCGAACAGCGTCGACGCCGCGCCGTCGCCGCGCAGCGTGGCGCAGTTGACCTCGACGAAGGCCCCTTCGAGCTGGTGGCGCGTCTGCTTCAGCTCGTACATGCGGCGCGCGAGGAAGGACTTGCCCGCCCCCGTCGGCCCGGCCAGCAGGATGGGCGCGCGTGAATGCACGGCCACGCGCTCGATCTCCTCGATCAGCGCGTTGAAGCGGCGGTTGCGCGTCGCGATGCCGCTCTTCAGGAAGGCGACGGCGTCGTGCTGCTCCGCCTCGAAGCGCTGCGCGATGCGGTCGTAGCGCGACAGGTCCAGGTCGATCAGCGTCATCGAGCCCGGCTCGCCCTCCTTCCACTTGCGCGGCGGCGAGGTCTGCAGCAGCACGCCGGGGATGAAGCGCGCCTCCACCATCAGGAACATGCAGATCTGCGCGACGTGCGTGCCGGTGGTGATGTGGGCCCAGTACTGCTCATGCGCCGGATCGAAGCGGTAGCCGCGCACCCAGTCGTAGAGCGTCGCGTAGACCTCGCCGAAGTCCCAGGGGTCCTCGTGCGGCATCTCGATCAGATGGACCTCGGTCTCCGGCGAGATCTTGGCGACGTCGGTCCGCACCAGCTCCGCGAGGGCCAGGTGTTGCGGCGCGTGGAAAAGCTCCAGCCGGTGCACGACCACGTCCGGCTGCGACACCAGCGAGATCGTCGGCCGCCACTTCTCCCACCGGCCGGCGCCCATGCCGCCGTCCAGTTGCGAGCCCAGGTAGCCGATCACCACATTCTTCTTCGCCATGGGCTGCAGTTTATCCGCGCCACTTCCATGATCTAGCTTTTTCGCTAGTTATCTAGCCAGCCATCCAGTCCCAGAGAGGCCTCTGGACGAATGGAGGGCTGCAATCCTGGTCCCGCCTCTCTGGAAGAAGAAAAGTTTTCCCTTATGAATCAACGGCTTGATTGGAATCCAGGCAAGACCCGGCCCGGCCTGGCAAGACCTGGCACGGGCGTTGCAATGAAGAAGGCAAGACAACACGGCGACGCCGCATCGCAGCAACGCCGAACGACATCCGACAGGGAGGACAACATGGTCAACACGCAACTCTTCAAGACGACGCCCGGCAAGCTGCCGCCCGCCGCGGACGCGGTGAACCAGTCCGGCGCCCGTGCCTACGGCTACAAGACCCGGCACCACCTGGCGCAACTGGCGGCCACCGGCTGCATGACGTCGACGTTCCACGCCGACGCTCAATCCCAGCTGGCAGATGCGCTGGCCCTGGCTCAGGACGTGGACACCGCCTTCCTGGCCAAGACCGCGGTCTACGCCCGCCAGTCCGGTCACATGAAGGACATGCCCGCGCTGCTGGCCGCCGTGCTGGCGCAACGCGACGTCGCGCTGCTGCAGCCCGTGTTCGGTCGTGTGATCGACAACGGCAAAATGCTGCGCAACTTCGTGCAGATCCTGCGATCCGGCCAGACCGGCCGCAAGTCGCTGGGATCGCGTCCGAAGAAGCTGGTCCAGCAATGGCTGATGAACGCGAGCGAGCAGCGCCTGCTGCAGGCATCGATCGGCAACGAGCCGACGCTGGCCGACGTGGTCCGCATGGTCCACCCCAAGCCGGCGGAAGCCTGGCGCGCGGCGTGGTTCGCCTGGCTGATCGGCCGTCCGTACGACGAAGCGGCGCTGCCGCCCGCGACCCTGGCCTATGAGCGCTTCAAGCGGGCGCTGCTGTCCGGCAAGACGGAAGGCGCAACGGCGGACGACCTGCCGCCCGTGCCCTTCCAGATGCTGACGGCGCTGCCGCTGAACGACTCGCACTGGGCGCGCATCGCGGCGCAGGGCTCCTGGCAGATGGTGCGTCAGAACCTGAACGCTTTCGCACGCCACGGCGTGTTCGAGCGTCCGGAGATGACGGCGCAACTGGCCGCGCTGCTGCGCGATCCGAAGGCCGTGGCCTCGGCCCGCGTGCTGCCGTACCAGTTGATGACGGCGTTCCACGCGACGTCCGACGAGGCGTCCGACGTGCCGGCGGAGATCCGCGAAGCGCTGCAGGACGCGATGGAGGCCGCGCTGGTCAACGTGCCGGCGATCGAAGGTCGCATCGTGGTCTGCCCGGACGTGTCGGGATCGATGTCCTCGGCGGTGACCGGCGGGCGCGGCTCGGCGACTTCGGTGGTGCGATGCATCGACGTGGCCGCCCTGGTGGCCGCGGCGCTGGTCCGCAAGAACCCGGGCTGCCGCGTGATGCCCTTCGAGCAGCGGGTCGTGTCGGTCAAGCTGAATGCCCGCGATTCGGTGATGACCAACGCGGCCAAGCTGGCGGCGGTCGGCGGAGGCGGGACTTCGGTCAGCGCGCCGCTGCGTCAGCTCAACGAAGAGCGGGCGCAGGTGGACCTGGTCGTGATCGTGTCCGACAACGAGTCGTGGATCGACGCGCGCCGCTACGGCGCGACCGAGACCATGGCGCAGTGGGAGGCGATCAAGGCCCGGTGCCCGACGGCGAAGCTGGTGTGCATCGACATCCAGCCCGGCGCCTCGACGCAGGCGGTGGAGCGCAAGGACGTGATGAACGTCGGCGGCTTCTCGGACGCGGTGTTCCGGATGGTCGGCGAGTTTGCCGCCGGGGCGACCGAGGCCGGCCACTGGGTCCGCGAGATCGAACGCGTGTCGCTGGATCCGCAGTGAAGGATTGAATGATGGAATGAAGGCTGTCGACGGCAACGGATGCGGTTGCCGCGGCGAGCGATGAATGCCGGTGGAACTACAGCACTCTTAATGCCCTGGTCGCGGGTTCGAATCCCGCCGGGGTCCTTCGGGACACCGTAGCTCAGTCTGGTAGAGCAGGAACACGTTTCACCATCCCTTGTCATCGCTCACCGCGGCAACTGCCCGGGCTAGTCCCAGCACCCTGTTTCTGCGGTGAATGCAGGCAGGACTACATCGGTAGAGCACCCGCCTTTCGGGGCGCGGAGGTCGCGGGTCCGAATCCCGCCCGGCGCAAGCCGGTAGCTCAGAAAAACGTCTTGCCGATTCCTTGTCACCGCGCTTTTGAATGGAACGAATCATGAAGAACTACAACGAGATGGAAGTCGCCGACGGCGTGCCGGTGAAGATGTGGACGCAGGGCGTGCCCGTCGAAGATGAAGCGCGCAAGCAGCTGATGAACGCGGCGAAGCTGCCGGTGGTGTTCAAGCACATCGCGGCGATGCCCGACGTGCACCTGGGCATCGGCGCGACGGTGGGATCGGTGATCCCCACGCTGAAGGCGATCATTCCGGCCGCGGTCGGCGTCGACATCGGCTGCGGGATGATGGCCTGCAAGACCACGTTGCGTGCCGAGGACCTGCCGGACAACCTGGGTCCCCTGCGTTCCGCGATCGAGGCCGCCGTGCCCCACGGTCGCAACCCCAAGGGTCGCGACGAGGGCGCGTGGGAGAACCCGCCCGACATGGTCGACGCGGCCTGGGCGACCCTCGAGGCGGATTTCACCGAGATCTGCCGCGACTACCCCAAGCTGAAGAACACCAACAACCACAAGCACCTGGGCACGCTCGGGACGGGGAACCACTTCATCGAGGTCTGCCTGGATGAACTGGGCTTCGTGTGGTTCATGCTGCATTCGGGTTCGCGCGGCGTCGGGAACGCGATCGGCACCATGTTCATCGAGCTGGCGAAGAAGGACGCGATGCAGCATCAGGCCAACCTGCCGGATGCGAACCTCGCGTACTTCGAGGAAGGCGCGAAGTACTTCGGCGACTACGTGCGTGCGGTGGGCTGGGCGCAGAAGTTCGCGGAGACCAACCGCGAGGTGATGATGCGCCGCGTGATCGGGGCCGCGAAGAAGGTGATCGGGAAGAAGTTCGAGAGCCACATCGAAGCGGTCAACTGCCATCACAACTACGTGCAGAAGGAGACCCACTTCGGCCAGGACGTGTTCGTGACCCGCAAGGGCGCGGTGAGCGCGAAGAAGGGCCAGATGGGGATCATCCCCGGCAGCATGGGCGCGCGCAGCTACATCGTCCGCGGCAAGGGCAACCCGGAGAGCTTCGAGAGCTGCTCGCACGGGGCCGGCCGCACGATGAGCCGCACGGAAGCCAAGCGCCGCTTCACGCTGAAGGACCACCGCGAAGCCACCGAAGGCGTCGAGTGCCGCAAGGACAAGGACGTCATCGACGAGATCCCGATGGCCTACAAGGACATCGACGCGGTCATGGCGGCCCAGCAGGACCTGGTGGAAGTGGTGCACACGCTGAAGCAGGTGGTGTGTGTGAAGGGATGAAGCAGTAGAGAACGAGAAGACCGGCGCCGCGCGGCAGAGGAACCGCGCGGCGCCGGATCGCGAGAGAAAAACATGGACAACAAGAACAAGCTCATTGAACTGGACGGCTCGCACGGCGAAGGCGGCGGACAGATCCTGCGCACGGCGCTGGCGCTCTCGATGTGCACCGGCACGCCGCTGCGCATCGCCAACATCCGCGCGAAGCGCCCCAAGCCGGGCCTGATGCGTCAGCACCTGACCTGCGTGCTGGCCGCGCAGGAGGTCTGCGGCGCGACGGTGATCGGCGCGGAGCTGGGCTCGCAGGCGCTGGAGTTCCGTCCCGGCCAGGTGCATGCCGGCGACTACCGCTTCGCGGTCGGCACTGCGGGCAGCTGCACGCTGGTGCTGCAGACCGTCCTGCCGCCGCTGATGCTGGCCGACGGCCCCAGCCGCCTGCACCTGTCCGGCGGCACGCACAACCCGATGGCGCCGCCCTTCCATTTCCTGCAGCGCAGCTTCGCGCCGCTGATCCGTCGCGCGGGCGCGAAGCTGGACCTGACGCTGCGTCGTCACGGCTTCTTCCCCGCCGGCGGCGGTGAGATCGAGGCGGTGATCACGCCGGCCGACGGCGGCCTGCGCCCGTTCGACCTGCTCGAACGCGGCGAGCCGCTGGAGGCCTTCGCGGAAGTGCTGGCGCCGGCACTCCCGCGCGGCGTCGCGGACCGCGAACTCGAAGCGCTGCAAGGACTGACCGGCTGGGACAGCCACCAGCTGCGCGTCGGCACGGCGCGTCAGAACGAAGGACCCGGCAACGCGCTGATGACGACGCTCGCCTACGAGCAGTTGACCGAGGTCTTCATCGCCTTCGGCGAGCGCGGCCTGTCGGCGGAGGAAGTCGCGCAGACCGTCTTCAAGGAGATGCGCGCGTACGAGCTCTCCGCCGGCGCCGCCGGCCCGCACCTGGCGGACCAGCTGGCGCTGCCGCTCGCGCTGGCGGTCGCGGGATCGGGCCGCCCGGCGGCCTTCACCTGCACGGAACTGACCGAACACAGCCGCACCAACTTCGGCGTGATCGCGCGTTTCCTGGACGTGCGTTTCGACTCGCATCTGGAGGTCTCGCGGGCCGGCAACGCCTGGCGCGTGGACGTGCTGCCCGGCTGAACTTGCCGTCACGATCGCGCGAAGAAACCGACAAGATCGCGCCGCTATAGTCCCCTCCCAAAGCACTTTCAGGGAGGGTAGCGATGCGGCGTTTCGAGTTGGTGGAAGGCAGTGCCAGCAAATTCTGGGAAGTCTCGCGCGACGGCGCGGCAGTGACCGTGCGCTTCGGCCGCATCGGCACCAACGGCCAGGAAAAGACCAAGACGCATGCGAGCGACGCCGCCGCGATCAAGGACCTCGACACGCTCGTCCGCGAGAAGACCGGCAAGGGCTACAGCGAGGTCGGCGGTGAGGTCGCCGCCGACGGCGCCTCGAGCTCGCAGACCAGCGCCGCGCCGGCTCCTGCGCCAGCTCCGAGGAAGACTGCGCAGCGCGCCGCAGCGCCAGTCGCAGCTGTGACCGAGACCGAGACCGAGACCGAGACCGAGACCGCTCCGGAGGCGGCATCGACATCAACATCCGCAACTGCTCCGGCCCCCACGGCGAAGGCGCCGGTGCCTGCCGCCGCGCCGGCCGCGGGCGGCCCGCTGCCCGCCATCGACTGGCCGTCCGGCGGCCTGACCTGGACCGCCGCGCTGATCGAGGCCCTGCCGCCGCTGCGCGGCGTGCACGCGCCCGAAGGTCCCGCGGCGGCTTCGCTGGAGACGGCGCTGCCCCGGCGCGATCCCACCTACGTCCACTATCACAAGGCCGACCTCGAGCGCACCCTCCTGGACCTCTGGCCGGGCTTCACCCGCTGGACCAACGACGAACTCGCCCAGCGTCTGACGCGCGACGCGCTGCAGGATCTCTCCCTCGAAGACTGGGTGCAGTGCTTCCTGCAGGCCCTGACGGCCGACTTCATCATGGCGCCCGAGGAAGCGGTCAGCGGCAGCCGTCCCCAGACCGGCCTGCGCTGGCTGACCGAGTGGGCGCTGGCGCTGCGCGGCGTGGCCTTCGCCACCGACATCGCGATCGCCCTCGGGCCGATCGGCGATCGGCATTACTTCGCCGCAAGCTGGTTGCATGACTCCGCGCTGCGCCCGATCCGCCGCGAACTCGCGCGCTGCGACGACGCCACGCACGCGCAGGTCGAGGAACGCCTGGGCGACATGGACGCTAGCGTCCAGTCCACGCTGCGCATTCGCGCCATGCTCTTCCCGCGGCGCCTGGACTGGGTGCGTCAGCTGCCGGTCGAGCGCGACCACTTCGGCGTGTTCCTCGACGCCACGCTGCCGATCGAGGAGATCCTCGAACGCCTGCGCGAATTCATCCGTCATCGCTACGTCTCGCAGATGAAATCGGGCCTGCTGCTGCAGCTCCGACAACACGGCGAGGCCGCCGCTCCGCTGCTCACGGGGCTGCTGGGCATGGTCACGAGCAAGGAGAGCATCACGCCCGTCACCGGCCTGCTGCAACGCCTGCGCGCGCCGGCGCTGCCCCGCCTGCTCGCGACCATGCTGGAACGTCCGGAGGTGCGTGACCTGCTGGACCGCATCGCCGAGACCCATCCGGCCGCCGTCATCGCGAGCACCGCCGGCGAGGCCCTGTCCGGCCGCAACGCCTTCCTCGAAAGCTGGCTGCAGCGACTGGTGCTGCGTGCGCCCGATGCGCTCGCCGTCGCCGAACAGGAGCTCGCTCCGGAGCTCCGCGATCGCCTGCACGCCGTGCTCGCGCGCAACCAGGCCGCCGAGTGCCCTGCGGAACAACTGCCCGCGCTGCTGCGCGATCTGCCGTGGACGCGCAAGGTCAAGCTCACCCCGCTGCCCACGCTCGATCTGACCGCCGCCGGTCGCGCGGTCCGCATCGCGTTGAGCCCCGCCGAGAGCGCCGCCGTGCGCGTGATCGAGATCAAGCCGGTCGTCATCCGGAGCGGAGACAAGAAGCTCGACGAGCAGTTGTCGGACATGCAGATCCGCCCCGAAGGACGTGCACGTATCCTGGCCGGCGTGCCGCTCGAGGACGGCGACTTCGTCCTCACCAAGAAATGGTTCTACGGCGTCGACCCCGAGATCCTGATGACGCTGCCGCCCGCCCCGGCGCTCGCGCTGTGGAACAGCTATCCGAGCCGTTACTGGAACACCTGGTACTGGAAGCCCGCCTACATCCACGCGCTGCTCGACCGGCACGGCGAGGCGGCGGTGCCGGGCCTGATCGGACTGGTCGCGGCGCTGCCTGAGATCGGCCTGCCGATCGCGAACGCCGTGGACAGCGTGGGGCTGGTGCCCGCGATGCTGCACACGCTGCGCAACCTCAAGAAGGCCAAACCCGCGGCGATCGCCTGGGCCAATGCGCATCCGGGCACCTTCCTGGCCGGGGCGCTGGTGTCCGCCTTCAGCGCCGACAAGACCGCCCGGGAGAACGGCCAGCACGGCCTGCGCTGGTTCATGACCGCGCACGGCGAAGCGCCGGCCCGCGAGGCCGCCGCGGCCTTCGGTCCCGAGGTCGAAGCCGCGCTGCGGGCGCTGATCGACGCCGACCCGCTGCTGGTGCTGCCCGCGCGCATGCCCAAGCTGCCCGCCTTCGCCGTCACGTTGGCGATGCGCCGACCGGTGCTGCGCGAGAACGGCCTGATGCTGTCGGGCCCCGACGCGGAATCGGTCGCGCTGATGCTGGCGATCAGCAAGGTCGAGGCGCCCTACGCCGGCATCGTCGAGCTGAAGGCGCTGTGCACGCCGGGCTCGCTGAGCGCGTTCGTCTGGGACCTCTGCGAGGCCTGGCTCCAGAACGGCGCCCCCGCCAAGGAAGGCTGGGCCTTCCAGGCGCTGGGCCTGTTCGGCGACGACGACACCGCGCGCCGCCTCGCCGCGCGCATCCGCGAATGGCCCGGCGAATCGGCGCATCAGCGCGCCGTGTCCGGCCTCGACCTCCTGGTGGCCATCGGCACCGACGCCGCGCTGATGCACCTCAACGGCATCGCCGGCAAGGTCAAGTTCAAGGGCCTGCAGGACCGCGCCCGCGAGAAGATCGCCGCGCTGGCCGAGGCCCGCGGGCTCACGTCCGAGGAGCTCGCCGACCGGCTGGTCCCCGACCTCGGCCTGGACGAGGGCGGCACGCTGACGCTGGACTTCGGCCCGCGCCAGTTCCGCATCGGCTTCGACGAGTCGCTCAAGCCCTTCGTGCGCGACGGCGCCGGCGCGCGGCTCAAGGACCTGCCCAAGCCGATCCGCAGCGACGACGCCGCGCTCGCGGGCGCCGCGACCGAGCGCTACAAGCTGCTCAAGAAGGACGCCAAGGCCATCGCCAGCCTGCAGGTCATGCGCATGGAACTGGCCATGACCGCGCGGCGGCGCTGGACCGGCGAGGAGTTCCGCGCCTTCTTCCTGTCGCATCCGCTGATGCGCCACCTCGCGGCCCGCGTCGCCTGGGGCGTCTACGAGGGCGACCGCGTCACGCGGCTGTTCCGCGTGGCCGAGGACTGGACCCTGGCCGACGCCCAGGACGACACCGCGCAGCTCGCCGACGGAGAGACCGTGGGCATCGCACATCCGCTGGAGATCCCGGCCGCGGAGCTCGCCTCGATGGGCCAGGTCTTCGCGGACTACGAGATCCTGCAGCCCTTCCGTCAGCTGGGCCGCGAGACCTACGCGCTGACCGACGCCGAGCGCACCGCGAAGTCGATCACGCGCTTCGCCGACAAGGCCATCGCCACGGGCAGCGTGCTGGGCCTGGTCAACCGCGGCTGGGAACGCGGCCAGGCGCAGGACGCCGGCTGGGTCGGCCAGTTCGAGCGCCCCGTCGCCGCGGGCCTGTCGATCGAGCTGGAACTCGACCCGGGCACCATCGTCGGCGATCCGACCTATGAGCCCAAGCAGCGCATCCCGCGCATCGTGCTGCGCCGCCAGGGCACCTGGGGCGACGACGGCCTGGAGACGTTCGACCGCCTGCATGCGGTCGTCGCCAGCGAGATGCTGCGCGACGCCGACCTGCTCGCGCCTTGGAAGGAACCCGCGAAATGACCCGCAAGACCACCGCCGCCGCAGCGACCACGGCGAAGGCCGATGCATCGGCTGCTTCGTCGGCCGCCCCGGCGCAAGCCAAGTCCGCCGCCATGCAGCGTCCGCCCGCGGAGCTCCTCTATGCCGACGAGCTTGCCCGCCTCGCCGCCGAGGATCGCGGCCCGGTGCCGCCCGGCTGGCGCCTGTCGATGGGTGCGGTCATCCGCTTCATCGCCGGCGGCGAGGGCCACCGGCGCAAGCTGGTCTGCGCGCCCAGCCTGCTCGAACGCGCACTGGTGACGCTCGCGTCCAACCGCGCGCTGCTGCTGGTCGGCGAGCCGGGCACCGCCAAGAGCCTGCTGTCGGAGCTGCTGAGCGCAGCCATCAGCGGCACCAGCACGCTGACCGTGCAAGGCAGCGCCGCCACGACCGAGGACCAGATCAAGTACGGCTGGAACTATGCGCTGCTGCTCAACGAAGGTCCCAGCGAGCGCGCGCTCGTGCCTTCGCCGCTGATGCGCGGCCTGCGCGAGGGACGGCTGGTCCGCTTCGAGGAGATCACCCGCTGCCCGCCCGAGGTGCAGGACGCGCTGCTGTCCGTCCTGTCGGAGCGGCTGCTGATGGTGCCCGAGCTGGCCGATGCCGGCACGACCGCTGGTACCGTTTTCGCGGCGCCGGGCTTCAACCTGATCGCCACCGCCAACATCCGCGACCGCGGCGTCAACGAGATGTCCGCGGCGCTGAAGCGGCGCTTCGCCTTCGAGACGGTGTTCCCGATCGCGGACTACGACGAGGAACTCGCGCTCGTGCGGACCGAGGTCGACCGGCTGCTGGCGCGCGACGGCCTGAGCGTCACGCCCTCGCCCGACGTGCTCGAAGTGCTGGTCACGGTCTTCCGCGAACTGCGCACCGGCATCGGCCGCGACGGCCAGGCGGGCGAGCGGTTGTCGACGGTCGTCAGCACCGCCGAGGCCGTCAGCGTCGCCCACGCCATCACCCTGCGCGGCCACTACCTGCGCGGCGACGCGGGCCGCGCGGCCGACATCGTCGAGGCGCTGGCCGGCGCGGCCGCCAAGGACAACGCGGACGACCTCAAGAAGATCCGGCGCTACATCGACCAGCGCGCCGGCAAGCGCGCGGGCGAGCACTGGCAAGCCTTCCACGCGGCGCGGCATCTGCTGCCTGAATGAAGCCGCCGCGCGTCCTCGGCATCCGCCACCACAGCCCCGCCTGCGCGCGGCTGGTGGCGCGCACGATCGCGCGCGAGCGCCCGCAGGCCGTGCTGATCGAGGGGCCGTCCGACTTCAACGCACGGCTGGGCGAGCTGATGCTCGACCACGATCCGCCGCTGGCGATCTACAGCCACGCCCACGCCGCGGACGGCAAGCCGGCGCAGTGCTGGTACCCGCTGCTGTCGCATTCGCCGGAATGGATCGCGTTGCGGCACGGCGTGGTGGCCGGCGCGCAGGTGCGATTCATCGACCTGCCGCACTGGACCTACCGCGCGATGCCCGACGACACGCGCCGCACGGCGGGACAGCCGCGCAGCCGCTACGGCCGCGTCGACGCGATGCTGCGCGAGCGCCTGCGCTGCGACGGCCCGGACGCGCTGTGGGACCACCTGTTTGAAGCTGACGAGGTCAACGTCAACGTCAACGTCGACACCGACGGCGATGATTCGCCAACGCCATTCGAGCAACGGCTCGACGCCTACTTCGACGAGCTGCGCGGAGACGATCCCGGCACGGCGCAGGACCGCGCGCGTGAGGCGCTGATGTCGGAATGGGTCCGCTGGGCGACGGCGCGCTTCGAGCGCGTGCTGGTCGTCTGCGGCGGCTGGCACAAGCCGCCGATCGACCAGGCCTGGCGCGCATGGCGCGACCAGTCCGCCGCCGGAGCCCGCGGCGCAACGGAGCCCCCGCTCGAATCCCAGTCCACTGATTCCCAGTCCACCGATTCCCTGTCGACCGATTCCTTGCCGCCCGAGCCGCTCGCGCCCGTGCCACCCGATCCCCGCCAGGCCGGCAGCTATCTGGTGCCCTTCAGCGACCGGCAGGTCGACGCGCTCGGCGGCTACGGCGCGGGACTGCCGTCGCCGCTGTACTACCGCTGGCTCTGGGACCACGGCGCCGCCAGCGCGGCGGAGCGCTCCATGGCGGTGATCGTGAGTCGGCTGCGTCGGAAGCAGGTGTCCTGCTCGACCGCCGACGTCATCGCCTTCGAGCACCACACGCGCGCGCTCGCGGCGCTGCGCGGTCGGACCACGCCGCTGCGCACGGACCTGCTCGACGGACTGCTGAGCGCCGTCGTCAAGGAGGCGCTGGAGACGCCCGCCCCGTGGCACGGCGACGGCCTGCTGCGCGGCGACCATCACCCGATCCTGCGCGAGGCGTTGCTCGCGCTGACCGGCGACGGCGGCGGCCGCCTGCACGGCGACACGCCGCAGCCGCCGCTGCTGCGCGACGCCGAGCGGCGCCTGGCCGAGGCGGACCTGCTGATCCCGTTCTCCTCGCACACGTTGGTGCTGGACCGCCGCCGTGCGGAAGACCGTCCGCGCTCGCGCCTGCTGTGGCAGCTGCGCGTGATCGGCGTCGGCGGCGTCCAGCTGCGCAGCATGGCCGCGCCGGGCGGCGCGCGTTCGCTTGCGCCGGCGCTGCACTTCCAGGAACACTGGCAGCTGCGGCGCGACGACCGCTGGCACGCGGACCTGATCGAAGCGTCCATCCACGGTGCGACGCTGGACGGCGCGGCGCGTCAGGCGCTCGCGCAGCGGGCCGGCGCGCAGGGCGGCGACCCGGCGGCCTTGACCGGCACCTTGCTGGCGGCTGTCCGCGCGGGCCTGCTCGACATGGGCGAGGACCTCGCCGCGCAATTGCGCGACGGCCTGCCGCGCTGCCACGATCACGGCGCGTTGGCCGGCGCGGCGCGCACGCTCGCGGAACTGGCCCGCACCGGCTTCTGGAGCGACGATCCGCGCGCGATGCTCGAAGCCACGCTGGGCGCGATCGCGGATCGGCTGACGGGGCTGCTCGAGGATCGCGGACTGGCGTCCGACGCCGACGCGTCGTCCTCGGAGGGCGGCAGCGCCGGCGCCGCGTCCGTGCCCGCGTCCTCGCCCGCACAGGCGGAGGCCGACGTGCGCGCGGTCGCCGTCTTCGAATCGCTGCTGCAGCTGGATCTGCCCGCACTCGACCGCGAGACCGTGCTCTCGACGATGGTCCGGCTGGCCGACGGCGCCGGTCGACCGCCGGCGCTGCGCGGCGCGGCGCTCGGTCTGGCCTATGCGCTGGAGGCGCTCGGCGACGACGGGACGGCGCGCGCCCGCGTGATGGCGGTGCTGCGCGCCATGCCGCCGCGCGACGCGCTGGGCGATTTCCTGTACGGCCTGTTCGCCTGCGCGCGTTCGCTCGCGACCGCCGACGATGCGATCGCGCGGGCGCTGCACGCGACGCTGGCGGCCATCGGCACCGAAGACTTCCTCGCCGCCCTGCCGGCGCTGCGCGGCGCGATGGGCTGGCTGCCGCCGCGCGAGCGTGGCGCCGTGGCGGCGCACGCGGCGCGGCTCCTGGGCGACGAGGCGCCCGGTGCCAGCAACGGGAACGGGAACGGCACCACCACCGGCATCGGCACGAGTGCCGGCACCGGTCCGCGTGGCACAGGCGTCGTCTCACCCTGGCTGCTGACCTCCGGCCGCAGCGCCGCCCTGCTGAACGCGCGACGCATCGAGGCGCGGGCCCTGGCCGCCGCGCGGGAGCTGGGCCTGTGAGCGCGCCGCTGCCGGAACTGGACATCGCCGACCGCTGGCGGCTGCTGCTCGGCGAAGCGGGCACCGGCAGCCTGGGCGTCGCCGGCGCGCAGGCGTTCGCGATGGACCGGGCGCTGGCCTGGCTCTATGGCCGGGACGACGACGGCGGCGGCCTCGCGCCCGAGGACCGCCTCGATCGCGGCGGCGGTCTCGGGGCCTCGCCGCTCAGCGTGCCGGAATGGATCAACGAGATCCACACGCTCTTCCCCAAGGAGACGATCGAGCGCCTCGAACGCGATGCGATCGAGCGCTACGGCATCGACGACGTCGTCACCAACCCCGAGGTGCTGGCCCGCGCGACGCCCAACGTGGCGCTGCTGCAGGCGGTGCTGCGGACCAAGCACCTGATGAATCCAGCCGTGCTGGCGATGGCGCGCGATCTGGTGGCGCAGGTCGTGCGGCAGCTGATGGAGAAGATGGCGACGCGCGTGGAGCAGGCCTTCAACGGCAGGCGGCAGCCGCAGCGCACCGCCGCGCGCGGGCCGGCGTCGCAGTTCGCCGCGCGCGAGACCCTGCGGCGCAACCTGCGCCACTACGACGCGGCCAGCGGCCGGCTGGTCGTGCGGGAGCCGCGCTTCCGCGTCGACAGCCGGCGCGTGATGACGCCGTGGCAGGTGCTGATGCTGGTGGACCAGAGCGGCAGCATGGTGCCGTCCGTGATCCACGCGGCGGTGACGGCGGCCTGCCTGTGCGGGCTGCCGGGCATCAAGACCCACCTGATCGCCTTCGACACCGAGGTCGTGGACCTGACCGGCCACACCGGCGATCCGGTCGAGCTGCTGCTCAACGTGCAGCTCGGCGGCGGCACCTGCATCGGCACCGCGGTCGGCTACGCGGCCGACCTCATCGAGGTGCCGCGACGCGCGATCGTCGTGATCGTCAGCGACTTCTACGAGGGCATGGATCCGCAGGTGCTGGTCGGACACGTCCGCGCGTTGACCGCGCAGGGAACGACGGTGCTGGGCCTCGCGGCGCTGGACGAACGCGCGGATCCCGTCTACGACCGCGAACTCGCGGGGAGGCTGGTCGAGGCCGGCGCGCACGTCGGCGCGATGACGCCGGGGCAGCTCGCGGGCTGGCTGGCGGAGAAACTCGGATGAGCCTCGGCGACCACGCCCCGATCCGCGAGGACCTGCTGCATCTGACGCCGGAAGCGCTGACGCACGCGGCCAACGCCGGCATCGTCAAGCGCGCCCAGCGCGAGCTGGCCGGCGGCTACCGGCCGACGATCGAGGTGGACGTCGACGGCCAGTTGAGCGCGCGCTTCGACGACGGCATCGAGTGCCGCTGGCCGCGCGCCGTGACGCTGCCCGACGTGCGCTGCAGCTGCGGCGCCGCGGGCATCTGCCGGCATCGGATCATCGCGGCGCTCGCGTACCGCGAGGCCGTGCTCGCGAGGCCGGCCGTCGCCGCCGATCAGTCCCATGAGCACGACGGGCTGACCGCTGCCGCCGACGCGCCGGCAGACGCGGTGACGCCGCCTTCCGCGGAAGCGGCGGAAGCGGCTGAAACGTCGTCGCCTTCAACCGCATCAGCGGCCGCCGCTGCACGCGCGCCCTCTCCGCCGCCGGTCCATGAAGTGGGCGAAGACGTGCTCCTCGCGATGCTGCCGCCCGCGGTGCTGGCCCAGGCCCATGCGTTGCGGGAACACGGCCTGTCGATCGAAGTCCGTCCGCGCACCCAGGCGGGGGCGTCGGACGGAGAACCCTGTGACACCGCGCGCCTGCCCAGCGCCACCGTGCGCTTCTGGGCCGGCGCCGGCCTGGAGGCGGCTCGATGCGACTGCATCCGCGCGACGGCCTGCGAGCATGTGGCGCTGGGCGTGTGGGCCTTCCGGGAGGCGCATCGCCTCGGGCTCACGGGCGCGGCCTCGGTGCGCCTCGCGCCGACGGTCTCCGGCGGCAAGACGCCGACCGTCGATCGCGCGCCCTTCGAGCACCTCGCCGCGGCGCTGCTGCGACACGGCGCGGCCGGCGGCGCGTCGGCGCTGGCGCAGCCGCTGTCGCTCGCACGGAGCGCAGCGGGCGACGCGGCCTGGCTGCTGGGCACGCTGGACGATCTCGAAGCCTGGAGCGACGCCTACGCGCGCCGCAGCGCGCGCCACGACGCCGCGGAAGGTGTCGACCTCATCGCCGAACTCGGCCTGCGCCTGGCCGCCGGCGCGCGGCCCGGCCATGCCGGCGACGCGTGGGGCACCGGCCAGCCGGGCGAGGTCGAGCTGGACCGCCTGCGCCTGACCTGCCTGGGCGCGCGCACGGCGCGGGACGGCGACGCGCGGCGCACCTCGCTGGTCATGGCGGACCTGGACACCGGCACGCTGCTGCTGCTCCGGCACGACTGGCAGGTGCCCGGCGACAAGGCCGGGAACGAGGCCGCGATCCGCGCCAGCGAGCGACTGGCGCCGGGTCTGCTGATGTCGATGCTGGGGCTCGGACAGCTGATCTCCCGCCAGGCCCGTCGTCGACCCGACGGCAGCCTGCGTCTGGCCAGGCATCGAAGCGATCGCAACCAACCGCTGCCGCAGACGGCGGACTGGCAGACGCTGCGGGCGCCGCTGCGGACCGACCGCGTCGCGCAGCTGCGGCGCGAGCGCCTCCTGCATCCGCACCCGGACGTGACGCCGCGCCACGCGGCGCGCCGCTTCGTCGTGTTCACGCCGGCCGACTGGGGCACGCCGTTCTACGACGCCCACGAGCAGACGGTCGCCACGCTGCTGCGCGACGCGGACGGCGCGCCGCTGCTCGCCCGCCGCGCGCATGAGCGCCACACGCCTCATGCGCTCGAAGCCATCGCGCAGGCCTTGACCGGCGCGGACGCCGCGCCCACCCACATCGCCGGCATGCTGCGATGGCGCGGCGCGCTGCCGGAACTGGAGATCTGGGCGATCGCGGGCGCCGGCCGCCTGACGGTGCCCGACCTGGACACGCGGGCCGGCTCCGCGCTGGCGGGGTTGCCGCTGGGGCACGTGCCGGCGCCGGAGGCGATGCCGGACGCGACCTCCTCCGCCACCGACGGCCCGGCGGCGCTGCGGACGCTGATGGCCGCGCTGCTCCACCATGGCCGCAACCAACTTCCCGCCGCCTGGCGGAGCGAGGCGCGCGGACTGGAGCGCCGCCTGGCGCTCGCTGGCTGGCGCGCGCTGGCGGAAGGGCTAGGCGGCGTGCTGACCGCGATGGACGAGTCGGACGAAGCGCACGGGCGCTCCGCCGGTGCCGCGCTCATGCGGCTGGTCTCGCTGCTCCGGCTTCACGTCGATGCGGCGGCGCTGGAAGCGGCCGACGGGTCGAGCGCGACCGCCGAGCATGCGGAGAGCAACGAGGACAACGAGGGCGGCGAGGACAACCGGGACGACGTCGAACCGCCATCGCCAGGCGCCTGAAACCGCGCTGAAACCCGGCCGCGCAGCCCGGCGTCACAATCGCGGCCTCGCGCCGTTCCAGGCGCTCTTGCCCTTCACGCGGCCGCCTCGACATGACCACACTTCCGCTGCAGCAGCACCTCCCGACCGCCAGCCCGCTCGCCTACGGCTGCATGGGCCTGGGCGGCCACTGGGACGACTCCCCGTTCACCGCCGCCCACGTCGACCACGCGCAGGCCGCCGTCGAGGCCGCGCTGGAGATCGGCGTCACGCTGTTCGACCACGCCGACATCTACACCCGCGGCAAGGCCGAGTCGGTCTTCGGCGAGCTCTTCCGCCGCCAGCCCTCGCTGCGCGAGCGCATCGTGCTGCAGAGCAAGTGCGGCATCCGCTTCGCCGACGACCAGGGCCCGGGCCGCTACGACCTCTCCGGCGGCTACATCGTCCAGGCCGTCGAGGCCAGCCTGAAGCGCCTGGGCACCGAGCGCCTGGACATCCTGCTGCTGCATCGCCCGGATCCGCTGATGCAGCCGGAGGAGATCGCCGAAGCCTTCCAGCGCCTGCGCGCGGCGGGCAAGGTGAGCCACTTCGGCGTGTCCAACATGAACGTCGGCCAGATGGCCTGGCTCGGCCGCGCGCTGGAGCAGCCGCTGGTGGTGAACCAGCTGGAGCTCGGCCTCGGCCATCTGGAGCCGCTGGACGCAGGCACCTGCTTCAACGACCGTCAGGCCGCGGCGCGGCCCGGCGCGCTGGCGTGGACGGGCACGCTCGAACACTGCCAGCAGCACGGCATCCAGCTCCAGGCCTGGGCCGCGCTGGCCCGCGGCCGCTTCAGCGGGGACACCGCCCAGGACCCCGCCGACGAAGCCGCCCGCGTGCTGGTCCAGAAGATGGCACAGGAACACGGCGTCAGCACCGAAGGCATCCTGCTGGCGTGGCTGATGAAACACCCGGCGCGCATCCAGCCCGTCATCGGATCGGCCAACCCCGACCGCATCCGCGCCTGCGGCGATGCGCTGAAGGTTCAGCTCACGCGCAACGAGTGGTACGCGCTGTACGTGGCGGCGCGGGGTGCGCCGTTGCCTTGACTGCGTGAGGCCGCTGGCCCTCACCCCCGCCCTCTCCCGCAAGCGGGAGAGGGGGCCACCCCAGTGCTCCTGCTACGAATGGCTCGGTGCATTCTCACTCCCTCTCCCGCTTGCGGGAGAGGGCGGGGGTGAGGGCCAGCGGCGGTGGCAGTACTGACGCCCGTCAGAACGCCGCGCTGAGCTCGTTCACGAGCGCCGCCGCGCCGATCTCACGCACAGCGGCGAAGTTCTGCCCCGACCACAGCGGCGAGAAGTCGCCGCTGCCCTGCGCCTCAGCCTTCGCGCGCAGCGGCGCGACGCTGGAGGTCGCCAGCGGGAACTGCGGCGCCGCGTCGTTCAACGGCCCGACCTCGCGCATGTAGCGGTTCACGATGCCGCGCGCCGGCCGACCGGTGAAGAGATTCGTCACCGCCGTGTGGTGATTCGCCGGATCGCGCAGCGCCGCGCGATGCGGCGCGCTCGTCGTCGCTTCCTCGCACAGCAGGAAGGCCGTGCCCAGCTGCACCGCCGACGCCCCCAGCGCCAGCGCCGCGCGGATGCCGCGCACGTCGGCGATGCCGCCCGCCGCGATCACCGGCACCCTCACCGCGCGCACGATCTGCGGCAGCAGGGCCATCGTGCCGGGCTGGCGCGTCAGGTCGTCGCTGAGGAAGTGGCCGCGATGCCCACCCGCCTCCCAGCCCTGCGCGATCACGCCGTCGGCACCGTGCGCCTCCAGCCAGCGCGCCTCGTCGACCGTGGTCGCGCTGCCCAGCACCAGGCTGCCCCAACCCTTCACGCGGGCGATCAGTTCCGCCGACGGCAATCCGAAATGGAAGCTCACCACCGGCGGCTTGAACGGCTCGACGAGATCGGCGATCTCCGCGGTGAACGGCGCCCGGCCCGGTCCCGCCTTGATCTGCGCGGGATCGATGCCGAACTCGGCGTAGTACGGACCGAGCCGATCGCGCCAGCGCGACTCGCGCGCGTCATCCGGCGCGGGCGAGGTGTGGGCGAAGAAGTTGACGTTGAACGGCTTGTCGGTGCCGCCGCGCAGCGCCTGCAGTTCCTTCTGCAGGACCTCCGGCGTCAGCATCGCGGCGGGCAGCGATCCCAGCCCGCCCGCGTTGCTCACCGCGAGCGCCAGCCGCGCGTCCTGCACGCCGGCCATCGGCGCCTGGATCAGCGGCAGCCGGGTGCCGAGGAAGAACGGAGCGAAAGGCGCGCTGGAGGTGGGCATGGCGGCGGATCCTGGACTCGACAAGACGAGTCGGGATGATCGCGCAAGGACGATGCCCCTGTCAGCCCTTGTCCATCTCGAAGGGCGGCACGCGTCGTCCGTCGATGTCGGTGAAGCCGTACTCGACCGCGAGGTCGCCGACGCGCAGCACACGCCCCGTGCGCGCCATGACCTGCGGATCCGCGGCCAGCGCCGCGACCGCGCGGCCGACGTAACGCGGCGACTCCGTGCCCGCCAGCTCGGGGCGTTCCCGCCAGTGGTCCTCGTCGGTGTGATGACCGGCGAGCACGAACTCCGTCCGCATCCAGCCCGGCGAAACGGCCACCGAGGACACGCGATGCGGTCGCAGGTCCTGCGCCATCGCGCCGGCCAGGCGCGTCATCGACGCCTTCGCGAGGTCGTAGACGAGGTTGCCCTTGAGGAACCGGTCGCGGTCCCAGAAGGTGGTGGTGACGATCAGCCCGCCGCCGCGCGCGATGAGCAGCGGCGCCGCGGCGCGGCTCGCCAGCAGGTGATTGCGCACGCCGCGGTCCAGCATGGCGTCCCACTCGTCCATCGGGCGTTCCCAGAACGGCGCGTCGAAGACGCCGCTGAAGACCTCGTGGCCGCCCCAGGCGTTGTTGACCAGCAGATCCAGACCGCCCTGCTCCGCCCGCACGCGCTCGAAGAGCGCGCGCACCTGCGCCTCGTCGGTGTGGTCGCAGCGCGCGGCGATGCCGTGTCCGCCGAGCCGGGTGACGTCGTCGGCGGTGTCGTCGACCGTGCCCGGAATGCGGGACATCCCGCTCAAGGCCTGCAGGCGGTCGTACTGCGTCGCCGGCTGCGCGCGCGTGCTGCGACCGGTGACGTAAACCGTCGCGCCGGCGGCGCCCAGTTCCAGCGCGATGCCGCGTCCCGCGCCCCGGCTTGCGCCGGTGACCACGGCCACGCGCCCGGCCAGCGGCCGATCAGGTCCTTCGGTGTTCATGTCGCCGTCTCCCGTCTGAACGTGAGCGACAACGATACGCGGCCCTCGAGGGGCCGCGCGCCGGGTCCTGTCAGCAGTCAGCGCCGGTCAGTGACGATCACTTGCAGCTGTAGCTCTTCGCATTGACTTCCTTGACGTTGCCCGCGCCGCAGGTGGCCGTGGCCTGCTCGCTCATCTTGCGGACGTCCTCCATGCGCTGCGTGGTGGCCTCGGCGGTGTTGGGCGCGATCACGCAGCCGGTGGACAGCACGGCCGCAGCGCCGGCGAGCAGCAGGGCCATCGAACGGGCGACAGCGGTGGAGCGGATGGTCATGACGAGTTCCCTCGGAAGTTGAAATCGAGGCGCAGTCTAGGCAGCCACGCGCGGTGCGGAGGTCGCTGCGACAGTCCGTTATCCGGACGGGATGAACTGCAGCGCGGCGCGATGTGCGGACAGGCGTCCCTGACGGCGAGTCCGCGCCGACGCGACCGGTGGACGCCGCGGTGTCCCGGCGCCACCCAGCGACATGTCCCAAGGATCGGGGGCTGCGCGCAGATCGCACATGACCCCGTTCACACGCGCTTGACGAAGGCCGGCTACGCTGCGCGTCTCGTCCTGCGGTCCAGCAGGGCGATCCAGGAGTTGCCGTGACTGACCTTCGTTCGATCCAGCGCCCTGCGACCGCGGTGCGCGCCGTGGTCGCAGCGGCGGTCCTGTGCGGGCTGCTGAGCGCCTGCGGATCGGATTCGACCGGCCGCAAGCCGGCGATGACCGCCTACGAAACCGCGCAGCACGACCGCTGCGTCGCGCTGCTGCGCCCGATGCTGCACGGCCAGCCGGTGCGCTCGACCGCCGTGGAGCACGGCGCGCAGGGCCTCGACTACGTCTGGGTGAACGCCGAGGTCCACGACGACGACGACGACCTGGACCGCCGTCTGGCCAAGGGCACCAGCTTCGGCGGCCACTGCCAGTTCGAAGCCGGCGGAGAGGCCGTCCACCTGCACGTCTACGCGCTGGACGACGAGGCGTCGTCGATGCCGGCGCCCGAGTACCGCTTCGTCGCCGGACCGCGCGACGTGATGGTGAGCGCCGGCGCGCACTGACCGCACCGGGCCAGGGTCGTCCAAAGGCGCCTGTCAGCGCCCCGGCGCGCCGACGGCGTCGATGAGCGCCGGCGGAGCGTCCGGTTCGGCGGATACTGGCCCATCCTCAGCCCCGCAGGAGCGCGCCTTGGTGGCCCCCTCCGATCCCTCCCACGCCGACGCAGCGCCTGCGTCGATGCCAGCGCCGCCGACCGCGTTGCCGCCCTTCCTGCGCGGCGGCGGCGACATCGCGCGACTGATCGCCGCCTTCGACTGGGGCGCGACCTCGCTCGGGCCGCTGGCCCACTGGCCGGACCATGTCCGCCACGCGACGGCGTTGATGCTGCGCGCGCGCACGCCGATCGTGATGCTGTGGGGCGAGCCCGGCGTGATGATCTACAACGACGCGTACGGCGTGTTCGCCGGCGCGCGCCATCCGCAGCTGCTGGGCAGCAACGTGCGCGAGGGCTGGCCCGAGGTGGCGGACTTCAACGACCACGTCATGCGCGTCGGCCTGGCCGGCGGCACGCTGAACTACGAGGACCAGGAACTGGTTCTTCACCGCCACGGCCGCGCGGAGACGGTCTGGATGAACCTCGACTACTCGCCGCTGCTGGACGACGACGGAGAACCGGCCGGCGTGATGGCGATCGTGGTCGAGACCACGGGCAAGGTGGCGGCCGAGCGCCGCGTGCGCAGCGAGCGCGAACGCCTGACCCAGCTCTTCGAACAGGCGCCCAGCTTCATGGCCGTGCTGGCGGGACCGGAGCACCGCTTCGAGAGCGTCAACCCCGCCTACCAGCGGCTGATCGGGCATCGCGACGTGATCGGCCGCAGTGTCGCGGAGGCGCTGCCCGACGCCGCCGCGCAGGGCTACGTGACGCTGCTGGACACGGTCTACGAGAGCGGCCGCGCCTACACGGCGCACGCCGCGCAGTTCGTCGCCCAGGGGAGCGACGGGCCCGACGGCCAGACCGAGGAACACTTCCTGGACTTCGTGTACCAGCCCATCCGCGATGAAAGCGGCGCCGTCACGCACATCTTCGTCGAGGGCGTCGACGTCACGGCGCGCGTGCGCGGCGAGCAGCGCGGCGCGGCGCTCGCCGGCCTGAGCGAGCGGCTGCGCGAGGTCGGCTCGCCGGCGGACATCGGTTTCGCCTCGGCCCAGATGCTGGGGATGATGCTGACGGCGACACGGGCCGGCTACTGCACCGTCGACCACGAGACGGAGACCGTGCGCATCGACCGCGACTGGCGCCGCGGGGGCCTCGACAGCCTGGCCGGCCAGCGCCGCTTCCGCGACTACGGCAGCTTCGTGGACCAGCTCAAGCGCGACGAGGTCGTCGAGATCGCCGACGTCCGCGAGGATCCGCGCACGTCCGCCCATCTGGACCGCTTCGACGCGATGCGCGTGCGGTCCATCGTGAACGTGCCGGTGCTGGAGCAGGGCCGTCTGGTGGCGCTGCTGTTCGTGCACGACGAGTCGCCGCGCGCCTGGAGCGCCGACGACGTGTCGCTGATCCGCGAGACGGCGCACCGGACCCGCGTCGCCGTCGAACGCGCCCGGCATCAGGCGCTCGCGCAGGAGCGGGAAGAACGGCTGCTGCGCTCGGACCGGCGCAAGGACGAGTTCCTGGCGACGCTGGCCCACGAGCTGCGCAATCCGCTGGCGCCCATCCGCAACGCGGTGCACCTGCTGGCCGCCGCCGATCGCGAGGACCGCTTCACCGGCATCCGCGAGCTGCTGGAACGCCAGGTGACCCACATGGTGCGGCTGGTCGACGACCTGCTGGAGGTCTCGCGCATCAGCCGCGGCCTGATCACGCTGCGGCACGAGCCGGTGAATCTGAGCGGCGTCGTCGACGCGGCGGTGGAGAGCAGCCGCCCGCTGATCGATCGCGAGGGGCACCGGCTCACGCTGCGCTTCGACGGCCCCGCGCCGTGGGTGCAGGGCGACCCGGTGCGGCTCACGCAGCTGCTGGTGAACCTGCTGAACAACGCGGCGCGCTACACCGACGCGGGCGGCCGCATCGACGTGCACATCGCGCGCGATGCCGGCGACGCCGTCCTGACCGTGACCGACAACGGCATCGGCATCTCGGCCGAACAGCTGCCGCAGCTGTTCGAACTGTTCTCGCAGCTGGACCGCTCCCACAGCCGCTCGCAGGGCGGGCTCGGCATCGGACTGAGCCTGTCGCAGACGCTGGCCCGCCTGCACGGCGGACAACTCACCGCGACCAGCGACGGACCGGGACGGGGCAGCAGCTTCCAGCTGCGGCTGCCGGAGATCGCCGCCGCGGTGGCGGGTGTGCCGGCTCCCGTCCAGGAGGACGCGCCGCTGAACGCGCGCCTGCTGCTGGTCGACGACAACCGCGACGCCGCCGACACGACGGCGGAACTGCTGCGGCTGATGGGCGCGGAGGTGGCGGTGGCCTACGACGGGCCGTCGGCGCTGGGCGCGGTGCGCCAGCTGCGGCCCGACGCGATCCTGCTGGACATCGGCATGCCCGACATGGACGGCCACGAGGTCGCCCGCCGCCTGCGCGCGATGGCCGACGACATCGGCCGTCCGCGCCTGATCGCGCTGACCGGCTGGGGCCAGGAGCAGGACCGGGAGAAGACGCGCGAGGCCGGCTTCGACGACCACATGGTCAAGCCGGTCGATGTCGACGAACTGAAGGCCGCGTTGATGGCCGGTCGGCCGTCGTCGAGGACGACAACAAAGACGACGACGAACCGAACGGAATGACCATGCTGCTGCGCATCCATCACACCGCGATCATCTGCGCCGACTACGCGCGCTCGCGGCGCTTCTACACCGAGGTCCTGGGCCTGCGCGTGATCGCGGAGACCTATCGCGAGGCGCGACGCTCCTACAAGCTGGACCTGGCGCTGCCCGACGGGGGGCAGATCGAGCTCTTCAGCTTTCCCGACGCGCCGCCGCGGCCCTCGTACCCGGAGGCGCAGGGGCTGCGCCACCTGGCCTTCGAGGTCGACGACGTCGAAGCCGGCAAGCGCGAGCTCGAAGCCAAGGGCATCGCCGTGGAGCCGGTGCGCGTCGACGAGCTCACCGGCAAGCGCTTCACCTTCTTCGCGGATCCGGACGGGCTGCCGCTGGAGCTGTACGAGCGCTGAGAACCGGGATCAGTTCAACCGGTAGTTCAGGCGCAGCCAGGTGACGGTGCCTTCGGGGCGGTTGCGCACCGAGAACTCCTTCATCACCTTGAAGTCGACGCCCCACTCGCCGCTCTCCGCCAGGTAGGCGATCAGCGGGCCGGCCGACAGCGCCTGCACCTTGTTGGCGCCGGCTGCGCCGCCGTTGTCGGCGGTGAACTGCTTGAGCACGTAGCCCTGCACGCCGACCTTCCACTGGTCGTTGACGTTGTAGGTGCCGGACCAGTCCGCATGCAGGTACTGGCCGGAGCGCACGCCGGTGTCGTCGTTGCGCGTGTTGAAGGAGTAGGTCGCACGCAGGCCGACGGCGAAGCCGTTCTCCCACACGCGCGAAGCCACCAGCAGCGGCTTGAAGGTCCAGTACTTGCCCGCGCCCGGATTGACCGCGCGGCTCGCGTCGTACGAACCCATCGGCGGGTTGAACGCGACGCCCAACGCAACGCGCGATTCGTCCTGCTGCCAGTCGATGTAGGCGGCGAGTTCCGGATCGGCCATGCCGCTGCGCGTGCCCGACAGCGCGCCGCCGGCGGCGGACAGCTGCTGGTTGATCTGCGCCACGGCGGTGGCCGGCAGGCCGGCCGGCAGCACCGTGGTCAGCGTGAAGTCGTTGGTCTGCTTGACCAGCGGGAACGCGGCGGAGAAGCCCAGGCGGCCGTCCATCACGATCTTCTCGGTGACCCAGGTCAGGCGCGGGACGAAGACATCCGCCTTGATCGAGCCGTTCACCGTCAGCGGCAGCGCGCCGACGCCGGGGATGGTCAGCGAGCGCGTGGGCGTGTTGCCGTCGGCGTCGCGCAGCTTGTCGGCCTCGTAGTGCTGGTACCAGGTCTGAAGGTAGACGCCGGGGAACTGCGGCGTCGAGATCTCGTAGGACGGTGCGCCGAGCAGCGCGCGGACCTGGCTGTTCTCGGTGGCATGCGCGGCGCCGGCGACGACAGACAGCGTGACGAAGGCGGCGAGCGCGGACGGACGCGCGCGCGGAAGGTCGATGAACACGGGGATCTCCTCCGGATGGTTCTGAATTTCGAATCGGAGCGCATCGTGCCAGCGGAAGGGGCCAGGGCTTGTGCCATTCGTCACATCGAGCCTCGGATTAGAGGCACGGCCCCAGTTTCCGGGGCTGACGCGCCACACCCCGCCGCGCTTTAATCCGGTCCGCAACGCGCCACGCGATCGCCGTCACCATCGGCTCGAACTCGCGACGCCACGAGCCACGCCACTTTTTTCGCCACCGCATCGGGTCGGCTCGCGGCTCAATCCCACAACACGACGCGTCACTGCGAGGAGACTTCACCATGCAACGTTCCACCCTCATCCGCTCCGTGCGGAACGCCCTGTTCATCGGCCTTGCCGCGATGTCCTCGTTCGCCTTCGCGGCGGAGGTGGAGGTCGAGGGCTTCAAGTTCCAGGACACGGCGCTGCTGCACAACCAGACGCTGCAGCTCAACGGCGCGGCGACGTCGAGCATCCTGTCGACGCGCTCCACCGCGGTGGCCTTCTACCTGCCGAAGAAGCAGACGACGATGGAAGCCGCGGTCGCCGAGAAGGGCGCCAAGCGCATCACCTTCTACATGATGCGCGACGTGTCCTCGCGGGACCTGGCCAACGCGATGCTGGACCGCATCCGCCAGAACGCGGCGGAGGAGTTCTCGAAGAACATCATCCAGACCGCGCAGCTGGGCGTGGTCTTCGGCAACCGCGCCAAGCTGCTCAAGGGCGACCTGGTCACGATCGACTACGACCCCGCGAAGCAGACGACGGAATTCAGCGTCAACGGCCAGAAGGTCGGCGACACCATCCAGGGCGAGAGCTTCTTCCCGATGATGATGAAGGTCTGGATCGGCCCCAAGGTCCGCGGCAGCACGCGCGACGGCCTGCTGGGGATCGCGCCGGCGAAGTGATCGCCGGACGCTGATCAGACGCCGCGCGCCGGGAAGGCGCGCGTGCGCGTCCGATCGGGTGAGCCGCTCAGCGTTCGACCGACGCGGCGTACAGCATCAGGCCGCGCTTGAGCAGCAACGGCTCGACGCGCGCGAAGCCGGCTTCAGCGAGCGCGACGCGCTGCTCCTCGATGCTCATGTAGAGCTGCTCGTTCTTCATGCCGCCGTCGCCCGCGAAATGGTCGCAGACCAGGTAGCGGCCACCCGGCGCGAGCAGCCCTCGCACCTGCTCATGCAGCGCGCGCGTGTGCCGCTTGTGGCGCAGCTCGTGCACGGCCTGGTTCGTCACGACGTGATCGAACGGGCCGAGGCCCTCGACCCAGTCCGGCTCGCGGAAGCTGCGCTCGACGAAACGCACGCGCTGCGCGTCGTCGCCGATGCGCTCGGCGGCGAGCTGATGCATGGCCGGCGAGAAGTCGAGCGCCACGTAGTCGATGGCAGGCAAGGCCTGGAGCAGGGACTGCGCCAGGAAACCCGGACCGGAGCCGAGCTCCAGCACGCGACGGGCGTTGCCGGCGTCCAGCGCCTCGGCGAAGGCCGCGAAGAACTCGGTCCGCCACGGCCGTTTGACCATCGCCTCGTCGGCCCACTGGCGGGCGTCGGACATCTCGCGAAGGTCGATCGGGCTGGGGACGTCGAGCAGGGACATGGGCGCTTTCGCAGTCGTTGTAGGAGGCCGAACAGGCCGCCGACTTTAGCGTCTCCTTCCGACAGCCAGCCCCGTCCTCCGTCACGCCCTCAGTAGTCCAGCTTCGGATACCAGCTCGTCCCCCGTCCGCCGGGGGTCAGGTCGAGCACGTTCCACAGCGGCGCGATCTCCGGCGCGCCGTGCGCGTCCTGGCCGGGGTCTTCGGTGCCGCCGTTCTCGGCGCTCCAGAAGTGGAAGACCTTGTCGCCGCGCCGCACCCAGACGGTCAGCGCCGGGTACTCGAAGCCCTTGTCGTCGATCAGCTTGAAGGTGGTCGTGAACTGATCGCCGACGAGCTGGAAGAAGCGCAGGTTGCGCCATCCGCGTTCGCGCGCGAAGGCGAGCTGCCGCGACACCGGCGAACGTCCCAGGACCGCGACGGCGACGCGCTGATCGAGATCGCGCAGCGGGATGTCCAGCGAGCCCAGGAAGGACGTGCACATCGGACACGGCCGCTCGCGCTGCGGGCCGTACATCCAGAAGTAGGTGACCAGCGTGTCGTGCCGGCCGAAGAGATCGGCCAGGCCGACGTCCTTGCCGTTCTCGTCGAGGAAGCGGTACGGCTCGGCCTCGCCGCCTAGCGGCAACGCGCGACGCTGTTCCGCCACACGCCAGAGATGGCGTCGCAGCTCGACCTCTTCGGCGAGCAGCGCCTCGCGCGCGGTGCGGTACTCGGGGCTGTCGCCGGGATAGGGCTTCGCGTTCGCCTTGGCCAGGGACTTCGCGTCCTTCAACGCGGGCGTGGAGGACGACGCCTGCGGGGAGGCGGTGGACGGCTGCGCCATGAGAGGACTCCCATGCCGACGGAGATCGGCGGCTGAAAGGTCCAGTCTGAAACGCGCGGCGGCGCCCGCCTGTAGGCGTTCAGGCCGTCGCGGCGTAGGACGCCGCGAGGCTGGCCGCGATCAGCGGCCCAGTTGCTTCAGCGCGGCCTGCAGGCCGGTGACGCCGCCGACGCGCTGGTCGTTGATGAAGACCTGCGGCATCTGGCGCACGGACGGGCCGCACTTCTCGTAGAAGGCCAGGCGCTCGGCCTCGTCGTCGATCAGGATCTCCTGATAGTCCATCCCGCGGGACTTGAGCAGACTCTTCGCCGTGTCGCATTGCGGGCAGGCGGACTTCGAATAGACGACGATCTTCAGTTCCATGGGCAGGAGTGTATTCGGGGCCCTTCCCACCTGCCGACCCGGGGTCTCCCTGACCTCCGGGGCCGCGGGATCCTCGCCGGCCCGTGACGGCAGCGTCGGCGCTTAAGCTCCGACCTCATGGACGCTCTGATCACCGCCGCCGCCCGCTTCCTCGCCGCCGGGGATGCCTTGAGCGCGCTGCAACGGGTCGCCTTGCGCGACGACCCGGCCGCGCTCGCGCTGCGCGGCATCGCGATGGCGCAGCTCGGCGAGCACGCGCGCGCTCGCGAACTGCTGCGTCAGGCCGCCAAGGCGTTCGGACCGAAAGAAGCCGTCGCCCGCGCGCGCTGCGTCGTCGCCGAAGCGGAGGTGGCGCTGGCGATGCGCGATCTCGGCGATCCGACGCGCCCATTGCTGCAGGCCGCCGCGACGCTGGACGCCCACGAGGATCGCGCCAACGCGCTGCAGGCTCGGCTGGTCGCCGCAAGGCGCCTGATCCTGCTGGGTCGCGTGGATCAGGCCGCCGACGCGCTGCCGGCGGAAGACATCTCCGGTGCGCCGCCCTTGCTGGTCGCGATGGTCGCGCTGGCCTCGGCGGAACTCGCGATGCGGGCCTTGCGCGTCGGTGCTGCCCGGGTCGCCGTCGAACAGGCGCTCGTCGCCGCGCAACGTGCGGGCGTGGCGGCCCTGATCGCGGAGGCGGACGATCTGCGCGCCTCGCTCGATCATCCGGCCGCGCGCCGCATCGACGGCGGTCAGGCGAGGAGCTTGCGGCTGGAGGAGGTCGAGGCCCTGCTGTCCTCGCCGATGCTCGTCGTGGACGCCTGCCGGCGCACCATTCGCGGCGCCGGGCTCCACGTCGATCTCTCGCGTCGACCCGTGCTGTTCGCACTCGCACGGGTGCTCGCAGAATCCTGGCCGGGCGACGCGGATCGGGCGACGCTCATCCTCCGCGCGTTCAGGACCCGGCATCCCGACGAGACACATCGCGCGCGGCTGCGCGTCGAGCTGGGCCGCCTGCGCGCATTGATCGAGCCCGTCGCCCGCATCGAAGCGACGCGCGAGGGCTTCGCGCTGCGCGTGGCGGACGAGCGCGCGGTCTGCCTGCTCGTGCCGCCGCTGGAAGGCGAGACCGCGTCGCTGCAGGCCCTGCTGGCCGACGGCGCGGCGTGGTCGACGTCGGCGCTCGCGATGGCGCTGGGCGCCAGCCAGCGGACGGTGCAGCGCGCGCTTTCGGAACTCGAGGCGGCAGGACGGGTGCGCGCCATCGGTCAGGCGCGGGCGAAGCGCTGGCTCGCGCCGCCGATGACGGGAATCGCGACGATCTTGTTACTCCCTGCTCCGCCGACGGCTGGATAGATTGAGGTCCATGCGGCGACGGTTCGCCGCAAAGGAGAACACGATGACGGCTTCCAATTCCGCCTCCACGTCCGACGCCTGCGATCCTCACGCCGAGGCGCGCATGGCCTCCAACGCGCATTTGCCCGCGGCCCGCATGGCTGAGGTCGTGCGCGAATTCGGTCCCTACCCGGGCGCGCCTGCCGTCCACGGCGTGAGCCATGACGGCGACCGCGTCTGGGCCGCCACGGCGGCAGGCCTGCTGGCGATCGATCCGGCCAGCGGCGAGGTCCAGCGCACGCTGCCGTGCGCCGCGGACGCCGGCACGGCCTTCGACGGCCGTCACCTCTACCAGATCGGCGATTCGCAGATCCAGAAGATCGATCCGCAGAGCGGTCGCGTCGTCGGCACCATTCCGGCGCCATCGGGCCAGGGCAGCGATTCGGGACTCACCTGGGCGGAAGGAAGCCTGTGGGTCGGGCAGTACCGGGATCGCAAGATCGTCCAGATCGATCCGGAGACCGGCGCGGTGCGACGCACCATCGAGTCCAACCGCTTCGTCACCGGCGTGACCTGGGTGGACGGCGAACTCTGGCACGGCACCTGGGAGGGCGATGAGAGCGAACTGCGTCGCGTGGATCCGGCCGACGGCGCCGTGATCGAACGGCTGACCATGCCGGCGAACGTGGGTGTCAGCGGGCTGGAGTCCGACGGGGCCGGATTGTTCTATTGCGGCGGCGGGAACAGCGGCAAGGTGCGAGCCGTGCGGCGACCGAAGCGGGCGTAAGCATCGCTGAGACCTCCGCACTTCCACCGCCGCTGGCCCTCACCCCAGCCCTCTCCCGCAAGCGGGAGAGGGAGCAAGACGGGCAGTTGTCCTGCGAGGCTTAGCTCAGCGGGCTTTGCCGAGGTCCATCACCCAGTACTTGCTGTAGGTGTTGGCCGAGGAGGCGGCCGGCCGGCAGGCGACGCCGACATCGACGAAGTTCGCCGACATCAGGTTGGCGCAGTGCCCGGGGCTGTTGCGCCACGAGCTCATGACCGACTCGACGGTGGTCTGTCCGGCGGCGATGTTCTCGCCCGCCGCGGCCCAGGTGTAGCCCGCGTTGGTGATGCGGGTGGAGAAGCTGCGGCCGTCCTGGCTGTCGTGGCTGAAATAGTTCTTCGTCGCCATGTCCAGCGCGTGGCCGTCGGCGGCCGTCGTCAGCTTGTCGTTCCAGACCACCGGCGAGACGGCCGGGAAGTTCCCCGACGACCCGCAGCTCGCGCCGGCGGCGCGCAGCGCGTTGATGCGGTCCAGCAGGTCCTGCTTGAAGTTGGGCAGGTCGCAGGTCCCGGCGACGAGGGGCGGATCCGTCGGCCCGGGGTTCGTCGGGTTCGTCGGATTGGTGGGATTCGTGGGGGAGGTGGGCGTGACCGGGTCCGGCGTCGGCGCGGCATCGCCGCCCCCGCCGCCGCACGCACCCAGACCCAACGCCAGGAGGGCGGCAACGATCATCGAGGTGGGGAACTGCCGGTGGGCCGGCTTGTTGGAAGGGACGTCCATCCCACTATCTTAGGAAACGAATGGAAAGATTTCTGGAACCAAACGTAGCAGAGGGTCAGCGGGAGAGGCTGCCGACCCTGGCCGCGTAGCCAAATTGCCTACACCGTAGCCAATCTGCCTACGGCGGGCAGATGGCTTGCGGGGCCGCCCGCCCTCCCGGGCGGCGGCCCCGCGTCCGCTCAGATCAGGTCGTAGCGGTCCAGGTTCATCACCCGGGTCCAGGCCTTGACGAAGTCGCCGACGAACACCTTCTCGCCGTCCTTGGACGCGTACACCTCGGACAGCGCCCGCAGCTGCGAGTTCGATCCGAAGACCAGGTCAGCGGTCGTCGCCGTCCACTTCGCAGCGCCCGAGGTGCGATCCCGCCCTTCGAGCACGGCTTCGTCGCCCGTCGACTTCTGCCACTTCGTCCGCATGTCCAGCAGGTTGACGAAGAAGTCGTTGCTCAGGGTGCCGGGCCGCGTCGTGAGGACACCGTGCTTCGTGTGGCCGACGTTGGTGTCGAGCACCCGCATGCCGCCGATCAGCGCCGTCAGTTCCGGCGCGCTCAGCGACAGCAGCTGGGCCTTGTCGATCAGCAGCTCGGCCGTGTGCTTCACCAGGTCCTTGCGGACGTAGTTCCGGAAGCCGTCGGCCGCGGGCTCCAGGTAGCCCATCGATTCGACATCGGTCTGGTCCTGCGACGCATCGGTGCGCCCCGCCGTGAACGGCACGACGACGTCATGGCCGCCCTGCTTCGCCGCCGCCTCGATGCCCGCAGAACCGCCCAGCACGATCAGGTCGGCCAGCGAGATCTTCTTGCCGCCGGCCGCCGAGCCGTTGAACTCCTTGCGCACCGTTTCCAGCTTGCTCAGCACCTTCTCGAGGTCGCTGGGCTGGTTGACCGGCCATTCCTTCTGAGGAGCCAGCCGGATCCGCGCGCCGTTGGCGCCGCCGCGCTTGTCGCCGCTGCGGAAGGTCGAGGCCGAGGCCCAGGCCGTCGTCACCAGCTGCGACACGCTCAGGCCGCTCGCCAGCAGCTTGGCCTTCAGCGCGGTGACGTCCTTGTCGTCGACCAGCGGATGATCGGCCTTCGGTACCGGGTCTTGCCAGATCAGCTCTTCCTGGGGCACCAGCTTGCCGAGGTAGCGCGACACCGGCCCCATGTCGCGGTGCGTCAGCTTGTACCAGGCGCGCGCGAAGGCGTCCGCCAGCTCGGCCGGGTTGTCCTTGTAGCGGCGGGAGATCTTCTCGTACGCCGGGTCGACGCGCAGCGCGAGGTCGGCCGTGGTCATCATCGGTGCGTGACTGCGGCTCTTGTCGTGCGCGTCGGGCACCGTGCCCGCGCCCGCGCCGCCCTTGGGCGTCCACTGGTGCGCGCCGGCGGGACTCTTGGTCAGCTCCCATTCGTAGCCGAACAGGGTCTCGAAGAAGCTGTTGTCCCACTTGGTCGGCGTCGGCGTCCAGGCGCCCTCGATGCCGCTGGTGATGGTGTACACGCCCATGCCTTCGCCGAACGCGTTCTTCCAGCCCAGGCCCTGCTCCTCGACGGCGCCCCCCTCGGGCATGGCGCCGACGTGATGGGCCTCGCCCGCGCCGTGCGCCTTGCCGAAGGTGTGGCCGCCGGCGACCAGCGCGACCGTTTCCTCGTCGTTCATCGCCATGCGCTTGAAGGTCTCGCGGATGTCGCGCGCCGACTTGGCCGGGTCGGGATTGCCGTTCGGACCTTCCGGGTTCACGTAGATCAGGCCCATCTGCACGGCGGCCAGGGGGTTCGCGAGGTCGCGGTCGCCGGCGTAGCGTTCATCGCCGAGCCAGGTGGTCTCCGGGCCCCAGAACACGTCGGTCTCGGGTTCCCAGACGTCGGTGCGGCCGCCGGCGAAGCCGAAGGTCTTGAAGCCCATGGATTCCAGCGCGACGTTGCCGGCCAGGATCATCAGGTCGGCCCAGGACAGCTTGCGGCCGTACTTCTGCTTGATCGGCCAGAGCAGGCGGCGGGCCTTGTCGAGGTTGCCGTTGTCGGGCCAGCTGTTGAGCGGCGCGAAGCGCTGCGCGCCGGTGCCGGCGCCGCCGCGGCCGTCCTGCACGCGGTAGGTGCCGGCCGAGTGCCAGGCCATGCGGATGAAGAACGGACCGTAGTGGCCGTAGTCGGCGGGCCACCAGTCCTGGGAATCGGTCATCAGCGCGTTCAGATCCTTGACGACCGCGTCGAGGTCGAGGGTCTGGAACTCATGCGCGTACTTGAAGTCCTCGCCCATCGGGTTGGTCTTGGACGAGTGCAGCGAGAGGATGGAGAGGTTGAGCTGCTCGGGCCACCAGTCGCGGTTGCCCTTGGTGCCGGCCACCGCGTGGTGGTGGGTGCCGCCCGAGAACGGGCACTTCGATTCGGATTCGCCTGACATGTCTTCCTCCTGAGTTGAGCCTGGGGGTTCAGTCCACTGGTCCGCCTTGCAGCGTGCGAGCGCGGACGAGTCTAGGACTCGCCTAGTCGGGACAGCAACAGTCGGGGTTTATCGGGGCGATAGTTTTCTTGTGCGCGACGATCCGTTCGGACCATGGGGCTGGAAACAACATCGCCCCAGGGGCACAGCCCGTCCACGATCTGTTAGGACGGGGGGCAGCCTGGGGCGAGAGAACAAAGTCTAGCGACGGGCGGTCGATCCCCGGATGATTTCCAAGTGAACCGATGCCCATTCGACACAGCCCTCAAGGGTGTTGATCCAGGCCATTGACCGATGCCACAATCCGCGCCTTTCATCCCTTGGAGCCCCCGTGGACAGTGCCCCCAGTCCCTTCGCGACGCGAGCCGGAACGGCCGCCGCACGACTGACGCGCTGACCGGCTCCGGCGGCGCGCAGCGGCGCGCCCTCTCCTTCTCCTGTTGCATCGATCGCCTTCCCGAGGCAACCGTCGCCATCGCGCGACGACTCACCCGATCCGATCCATCGTGACCCGCACCGTCATCACGCCCCAACCGGCGTGCCCGACAGTGCGCACAGGAGTCCTTCATGCGCCCTTTCCTGCCGGCTCTGCTGGCCCTGCTCGCCGGCCCGCTGCTGCCCGTCCCCTGCCTCGCCGCCGGCGGGCATCACGCCGTCGACGACGCCTCGATCGACGACCCCGGCCAATGCAATGTCGAACTCTGGGCCGAGCGCTCCAACCTCGACCGTCGCCAGCTCCGGCACGCCGGCATCGGCTGCAACATCCTGGGCGTCGAAGCCGGCCTCAACGCCGATCAGGAGACCTCCCGGGGTGCGCCGTCGCTCCATCTGCGCGGCGTGCAGCTCAAATGGGCGACCGCCCTGCGGCCGCAACTGGCGATCGGCCTGGTCGCCGCACTGGGGTGGCAAGACCAGACCCCGCGCTCGCAGCAGTCGCTGCTGGTGCCCCTGACCTGGACGCCGCGCGAGGACCTGGCCTTCCACCTGAACCTGGGACGTTCCCGACTGAAGGGCGCCGACGACCGCACCCAGCGCGGTGTCGCCGTCGAGTGGCAGATCACGCCCGCCTGGCAGGCGCTGGCCGAGCATTTCCATGACGGCGAACGGCCGCTGTCGCGGCTCGGCCTGCGTCGCACGCTGAGCGAGCAGTTGACGCTCGACCTGAGCTACGCGAGAACCGCCGCCACCGCGCGGACGCCCAAGGAAGGCTGGTGGACGATCGGTGCGAACTGGACCTTCGGCCAGTGAGCATCCGGTCTGCGCATGAGTAAAGTCGCGGGTCGAGTAAGGCCATTGGGCAGACTCCGTCCGTCGTCAATCTGGAGGACAAGAATGTCGCTCCGCCTCCTCGGGCGCCCCCGACGGCAGGATTGACGACGAGAATCGCCCGGCTTGCCCGTCCGCCTCTGCCGGCGACGGCACTTTCAACCTTGGAGCCCACCATGTCTCTGCGCATCAACGACATCGCCCCGAACTTCACCGCCAAGACCACGAAGGGGGAGATCGACTTCCACAACTGGATCGGCGACAGCTGGACCATCCTGTTCTCGCATCCGAAGGACTTCACCCCGGTGTGCACGACCGAACTGGGCTACATGGCCAAGATCGAGCCCGAGTTCACCAAGCGCAACGCCAAGCTGATCGGCCTGTCGATCGACCCGGTCGAGAACCACTCGAAGTGGGCGGCGGACATCGAGGAGACGCAAGGCGCCGCGGTGAACTACCCGATGATCGGCGACACCGACCTGAACGTGGCCAAGCTGTACAACATGCTGCCGGCCGAAGAGCCGGGCACGTCGGACGGCCGCACGGCGGCGACGAACGCGACGGTGCGTTCGGTGTTCATCGTCGGTCCGGACAAGAAGATCAAGCTGACGCTGACCTACCCGATGACCACGGGCCGCAACTTCGACGAGATCCTGCGCGTGCTGGACTCCATCCAGCTGACCGCCAAGCATCGCGTCGCGACGCCGGTGAACTGGAAGCACGGCGACGACGTGATCATCGCGGGCTCGGTGTCCGACGACGAAGCCAAGACGATCTACCCGGAAGGCTGGAAGGCGCCGAAGCCTTACCTGCGGATCGTCAAGCAGCCGAAGTAAGGACTGCGCGAGGCCGCTGGCCCTCACCCCTGCCCTCTCCCGCAAGCGGGAGAGGGAGTAACACGGTCAGCTCGGTGCACTCTCGCTCCCTCTCCCGCTTGCGGGAGAGGGTGGGGGTGAGGGCCAACCCCTGATCGAACACTAGCCGATTCCCCTCCGATGGGGGGCGTCGGCTTTTTCGTTTCCTGCGTCGCTAACATCCGCGGCGTCAATGCGGCGAACGACCGCATCGCAGGGAGTCGAAGATGGATCATCCACGCCGCTGGATCGTGGCGGGCGGGTTGCTGTTGGCCGCCGCGGCGGTCGCCGTCCAGTTCTGGAGTGAATCGCCGAAGGACGAGCAGGTCGCGATGGCGGTCACGCCCGCCGTGGCTCAGCCGCTCGCGTCCGTGTCGACCAGTGCTTCAGAGCCCCGCGTCGCGGCCGCCGAGAAGATCGAGAAGACCGAGAAGCTTGCGCCGTCCGCCGTGCCGGCCGCCCCTGCGGCCAGCAGCGTGGCGATCAACGACACCCCGGTGTTCAAGCCGCCGACGACGGAAGACTTCGGTCAGATCGTGCTGATCGGCATGCACGGAGGGACGCCCAAGCAGGCTGGCCAGGCGGCGTACTTGCTGCAGACGTGTCTGGAGTTCTCGCTGGTGGACCTGTCGGGCGCCGCGAGGAAATTGAGCTCGCAGGATCCAAAGCGGAATAGCCGGATCGCCGCCGCCGAATGGTTCGAAGACCGATGCAAGTCCATCACGCCGGAGATGCAGGCCCAGCGCGGCGCGCTGGCGGCACGCGCCGTCGAGGCGGGCGGCCCCGACGCCGGCCACGTGGCACTGATCTACGGACGCTCCGTCGGTTATCGCCCGCCCGAGGCGATGCGCCAGCCGCTGCTCGACGCGATGAACGCCGCGTTCCGAGACGGCGATCGGGACATCGTCAAGGAGTTTGCCTTCAACGGCGGGCGGTTGGGTCTCTCCAAGGCGGAGGCGCGAGCCTACTTCCTGGTGTCCATGTCCGAGGCGCGGGAAGCGGAGCGGCCGTTCCACGAAGCGATGCTGCAGGACGGGCCTTTCCGCGACATGTCCGAGGAAGAGGTTCGCGCGTCCGAAACGATCGCCGAGCGCCTCAAGCAGGAACGTAAGCCGCCGGAAAGGCGGAAGGGATGAGCGCGGTGAAGGGACGACGCCCGACTACCGGACGTGGAGCACTCTTTACAGGCGCCGCAATGGCCGTTCTGGTCGCCATCGCGGCCGTGACGTACCTCTGGAGGACACCCGCCGCGCTTGAACCGATCGAGCCCTCCTCGACGGTGCAGGCCGCCGCGCAGCCTGCACGCGCAACGCGCGAAGCAGTCGCCAGCGAAGCGTCGCTCCCCGCCCAGGCAACAAGACAGGCCGCACCGCGTCGCGGGGTAGCCGCACCGATTGACGATCCTCTCGTCCGGCCGCCCAGTGTCGGCGCGTCCGCCGCGATGCGCGACTACGGCCAGATCGTGATCTCGGCATTCAACGGCGGCTCTCCCAAGCTGCTCAGCGAAGCGGTGAACCTCATGTCGATCTGCCGCTTCAATCCGGACCTCATGCAGCACATTGAACGGATGAGGGCGGACGGCCGGCTTGCCGGCGAAGCGGGCAACATCGCGATCGACGCGTTCAGCGAGCGTGGCCGGAAGTGCCAATCCATTCCCCCGGATCTCATGGCTCGCGAAAAGGAGCTCGCCGAGCGGGCGCTGCTCGCGGGCTCCCGACAGGTCGCCGCGATCTACGGCGAACTCGTTGGCTTCGATCCGCCGCCATCGATGAGAGCTCCATTGAAGGAAGCCCTGCGCACCGACTTCTTCGGAGGGGACGACATCGCACCCTTGATGCTCGCGCGGCATCCCGATGTGTTCGAACTCTCGCGTATCGAGACGCGCGCCTACGAGATCGCGTTCGACGCGCTCGACAGCACCCGTACGAGTCGTTCAAAACGCCCCCGCACGCCGTTCGAATTCGACAAGCCCACGCCGCCATACACCGACGACGAGCAGAAGCAGGCCGACCTGCTTGCGCAGACCTGGCTGCGCGGCGTCAAGAAGCCGGATACGTCGCCCGGATGAATCTCGCAGTCCTCCACGAGGACCCATCGTCGCCGTTCACCTTGTCATGGAGCATTGCATGACCCTCTCACGTCGCACCGCCGTGCTTCTGATGTTGGTCGCCGTGCTCGCGGCGGCGACGCTCGCCTGGCTGTGGAAGAACCCCGTTGAGGGCGATCGCGTCGACCTCGCTCGCGCGCAGCCCGCGCGGGCGCACCTGGCCGAGGCGACGCGGCCCACCGTCGGCGAACCCATCGGTCTCGATCGGCAGGTTCAGCCGGCGCAGATCGCAACGTCCGCGCCGCCCGCGAGGCTGGGGCCTCCTGCGGCAGATGTCGATCTCGGCCAATCCGTGCTCATGGCCATCCACGGTGGAACGACTCAGCAGGCCGCGCAGGCTGCGATCACGCTCTCAACCTGCCGCGGGCTGGAAGGCCTCGGGGAAAAGATCCGGAATCTCAAGCCCACCGCAAAACTGACGCCGGACAAGCTGGCTACCGTCGCCGACATGACCGAGCAGCGCGCGCGCCGCTGCCAGTCGATCACCGAGGAGATGCAGACCCACCTGACCGAACTCGCCGAGAAGGCCCTGCGCGGCGGCGTCTACGAAGTGGCGATGATCTACGGTCGTGCCGTGGACTACCGCCCGCCCGAGGCCATGCGGCAACCGCTGCTGGCCGGCTTGCGCAAGGAGTTCATCGAAGGAGAGTCCCACGTGGCCAGCACCCTCTCGCTGGAGGGCATGAAGCTCGGGCTCACGGCGATCGAGGCGCGCGCCTTCTACATCATCGACGAAAGCGAGTCCGGCCCGTCATGGAAGGAGCTACGCGAAAGGGCGTTCCCTGGTATGCCTTTCGCGAACCTGAGCGAAGCCGAGGTCCGTCAGGCCGAAGCACTGGCAGAGCAACTGAAGCAGCAGCGGAAGAAGGTCCCGAAGCGCTACGACAGCTGAGTCAGTTCGTGTCCACGGCCGGAGGCGCAGGCGCGCGCCGCGTGCATCTCAGACCTTCGCGTCGAAGTAACCCGCGTCATCCAGATCCTCCGCCAGCGTCGGATGCTTCGGCATCCAGCCGAGCGCCTCCCGCGTGACGGCGCTGGTGGCCGCGAGGCTCAAGCCGGCGAACTTCGTGAACCAGCCGAAGTGCGCCGGCGCCTCCCCCTGCGACAGGCTCACCACCGGCACGCAGAGCCGCTCGCCGATCGCCGTCGCGATGTCCTTGAACGCGATCCGCTCCTCGGCGATCGCGTGCCAGCGCGCACCGGCCTTCGGCGATTCGATCGCCCGGCGGAACACCACCGCCGCATCGCGCCGATGCACCGCGCTCCATGCGTTCTGACCGTCGCCGATGTAGGCCGAGCGCCCCGTGCGGCGCGCGAGGTCGATGAGGATCGGGACGAAGCCGTGATCGCCCGCGCCGTGCACCGTCGGCGAGAGCCGCACGGTCGCCGCATTGATGCCGCGCGCCGCGAGCGCCAGCGCGGTCGGCTCGGAGACTCGCGGATAACCGTCCGACACCGGCAGGCACGGATCGCCTTCGTGACCGAGACGACCCGACACCGCCATCGCCAGACCCGACGTCACGAGCAGCGGACGCGCCGATCCGATCAGCGCTTCGCCCAGCGCCTCGATGGCGACGCCGTCGCGGCGGCAGTTCTCCGCGAAGCGGGAGAAGTCGTGATCGAACGCTGTATGGATGACCGCATCGGCTGCCGCCGCGCCCGAGCGCAGGCGGTCCAGATCATCGATGGTGCCTCGATGCACCTCGGCGCCGGCCCGGACGAGCGCCTCTGCGGACGCGTCCGAACGCGCCAGCCCCAACACCTGATGACCGGCCTCGATCAATTCATCGACCACCGCCGACCCGACGAAGCCCGTGGCTCCAGTGACGAAAACGCGCATGAGAGAAACCCTCGAAAGTTGATGCGATGCATCGTCCGCGCAGAATCCATCCCGGTGTAGTAGTGACCTTATCCAGGTATGGCGGCTAACAGGATGAACAACGTCTTTCCCCTTCCCTCCCTGCCTCATCCTGCCGAGCTTCCCTCAGCGCCCGTGCAGGCGCAGGCGGCCAAGGACAACCCGCTCGGCGCCTACCTGCGCGATCGCCGCGAGCGGCTAGACCCCGCCGCGCTCGGCCTGCCGATGACGCGTCGGCGCACGCCCGGTCTGCGCCGCGAGGAAGTCGCGCAGCGCGCCCACGTGAGTCCGACCTGGTACACGTGGCTGGAGCAGGGCCGCGGCGGCGCGCCGTCGGAGGTCGTGCTGGAGCGCATCGCCGGCGCGCTGTTGCTGACCGACGTGGAGCGCGAGCATCTCTTCCTGCTCGCCTTCGGTCGTGCGCCCGAGCTCCGTGCGCCGGAAGCCGCCGGCATCACGCCGCGGCTGCAGCGCGTGCTGGACGCGCTCACGCTCAGCCCGGCGATCGTGAAGACGCCGCTGTGGGACGTCGTCGGCTGGAACCGCGCGGCGACCGCCGTGCTCACCGACTACAACGCGCTGCCGCCCGAGCAGCGCAACATCGTGAAGCTGATCTTCTGCAACCCGCGCGTGCGCGCGGCGCAGGACGACTGGGAAAGCGTCGCGCGCTTCGTCGTCGCGGCCTTCCGCGCGGACTCCGCGCGCGTCGGCGACACGACGAAGGTCGACGCCCTCGTGCGCGAGGTCAGCGCGCTCAGCCCCGAGTTCGAGCGCTACTGGCGCGAGCATGACGTGAAAGCCTTCGGCGAAGGCGTGAAGCGGCTGCGCTATCCGATCGTCGGCCTCATCGCCTTCGAGTACTCGTCGTTCTCCGTCGACCAGCGGCCGGACCTCGGGATGGTGGTCTACCAGCCGGCGACGCGCGAGGACGAGGAGCAGGTGAGCCGCCTGTTGAATCTCCAGGAACTCGGCGTGACCTGAGGGCTCAGGCGAGGCAGGGCTCAGGCGAGGAAGAGCTCCCGCTCTTCCTCGAACACCCGCTGCAGATGATCCGCCACGGTGCGGATCGCCCGGTCCTTCCGGTCCTGGCCGCGGATCAGCAGCCACATCTCGCGCGGGTCGCGCACCGGCGTCAGCGCGCAGGCACGCAGCCCCGGCGCCTGCCGCCCGACGTAATGCGGCAGCACCGCGAGCCCCGCGCCAGTCCTTGCCGCGATCGCTTGCGACATGTGGTTGTTGGCGCGGAACGCCACCCGCGCACGAGGGAAGTGCTTCGCCAGCCACGCCGCATCGGGCATGTCGGCGTTCTCCTCGTCGAAGCCGACGAACACCGGCTCCGCGCCGGCCTCCGCCGTCTCGCAGACCTCCGGCGTGCCGTAGAACCCGAAGCCCATCGCGCCCAGCGGCTTGACGATGTAGTCGCCATCGGTCGGCCGCGTGAGACGCACCGCGATGTCCGCCTTGTGCCGGTTCAGACTCACCGCCCGCAGGTCCGTCGCGAGATCGATGTCCAGCCCCGGATGCTGCACCGCGAGCCGCGCCAGCCGGTCGATCACGAAGCCCTGCGACAGCGCCGGCGGCGCGTTCACCCGCACCAGCCCGCGCACGACGCCGCCGTCGCCGCCGTCGCCGTGGACGCCCTCGCGCGCGAGCGACTGCGCCGCCGCCTCCATGTCGCCCGCCGCCGCGAGCGCGCGCCGCCCCGCCGCCGTCAGCACGTAGCCGTCCGGCCGGCGATCGACGAGCTTCTCGCCGAGGCTGTCCTCCAACGCCTGGATGCGCCGCGAGATCGTCGCGTGATTGACCGTCAGCGCGCGGGCCGCCGCCGACAGGCTGCCGTGGCGTCCGAGCGCGAGGAACACCCGCAGATCCTCCCAGTCCACAGCCCCTCGGAGCCCTGTGCGTTTTTGATCAGCCATTGAGACAGGATAGCGGCTACCGCCTGGAAAGGCCGGCTCCTAACCTTGCGTCCAACGCCGAACGAACTCTGATCTCCGCGGCGTCCCGACCCACCCGGATCCTCCGGATCCCGCATGAACAGGAGCTTCTCCATGTCCACGACTTCCAACACCACCGCCCGCAAGGTCGCCATCGTGACCGGCGCCTCGCAAGGCATAGGCGCCGCGCTCGTCGCCGCGTATCGCGCGCAGGGTTACGCCGTCGTCGCCAACTCGCGTCACATCCAGCAGGGCGACGATGCCGACGTCGTCGCGGTCCCCGGCCACATCGGCGACCGCCTGGTCGCGCAACGCGTCGTGCAGACCGCGCTCGACCGCTTCGGCCGAATCGACACGCTGATCAACAACGCCGGCATCTTCATCGCCAAGCCCTTCACCGAGTACACGCCGCAGGACTTCCAGGACGCGTTCGCGGTCAACGTCGCGGGCTTCTTCCACGTCACGCAGTTGGCGCTGCCGCAGATGCTGCTGCAGAAGAGCGGTCACGTCGTGCAGATCACGACCACGCTGGTCGACCATCCGATCGCCGGCGTGCCGGCCGCGATGGCCAACCTGACCAAGGGCGGACTGGACGCGGTCACGCGCTCGCTCGCGATCGAGTACGCCAAGACCGGCGTGCGCGTGAACGCGGTGCGCCCCGGCGTGATCAAGACGCCGATGCATGCGCCGCAGACGCACGCCTTCCTCGCCGCGCTGCACCCGATGGGCCGCATGGGAGAGATCAGCGAGATCGTCGATGCCGTGCTGTATCTGGAGCGCGCCGGCTTCGTCACCGGCGAGCTGCTCAACGTCGACGGCGGCCAGCACGCCGGCCGCTGAGCAAGACTGCAGCGTACGACCGCTTCGACCCGAGACCCACGAAGGAGCCCTCATGCCCTACGTCAACATCAAGGTGACCCGCGAGGGCACCGTCCCCGGCGCCAGCGCCACCACGCCCGAGCAGAAGGCGGCCCTGATCCAGGGCGTCAGCGATCTGCTGTTCGAGGTGATGGGGAAGCCGCATCACATGACCTTCGTCGTCATCGACGAGGTCGAGCTCGAGAACTGGGGCGTCGGCGGCCTGCCGACGACGGAATTCCGCCGCCGACAGGCCGGGACGCCGGGCTAGGGAGGCCCTGGAGACCGGTTCCCGACACGGCGAGGGTCGCGCGGCGTCATCCGCCCTTGATCCTCACCGTGAACGTGAGCTTGTAGGTTCCGCCGTCGCCGCTGAAGTTGAGCGGCGTGAGCGGTGCTTCCGTCGTCACCGTCGGCACCACGAAGCTGTGCCAGCCGAGGTACTCGTCGTTGGACAGCGACCCCGAGACAATGCTCGACAGCTTGGGGCCGACAACCGAGCGCAACTGGGCCGGCGTCAGATTGCTCCAGCCGCTCTGTCCGTAGGCGTTCCAGATGCTCTGCATCATCACCTGCAGGATTCCGCCGCCGCCCAGGTCCGCGTCCCAGTCCTCCTCGAGCATGAACACGAAGACGAAGGCGCCGCCGGCCTCGGACTCATCGATGATGCGCCGCGTGTTGTCCACCGAGTTGACGTTGAAGTTGTCGTCCCAGTCCGAGTCGCGCAGGCGGTGCAGCTTGCCGCCCGGCACATTGCGATGCGCCATGAAGACGAGCACATAGGGCGAATCGTCGCCGCCCTCGCTCGTGTCGACGACGCACTTGAGCTGGGTGAGCATCAGCTGGCGTGTGGGCATGGGGCACCTCCTGCGACGATCGCTTCGAATCCACCGCCCGGGATCGAGCCGTGAAGAAGCCGTGAGCCAGACTAGGCAGTCCCCGGGATGGGGCACATCCCTAGGTCGGCCCCCTCCCCCTAGGTCGTCACCACCCCCCTAGAATCGCCCGACCCAGGGGGAGAAGAGCTTGAGGAAGATCGCATCCGCGACGCTGTCACGCGTTCATCCGCGCGAGCGCCGCTGCACGGTGGAGCTGGTCGAACTGGAGATGCCCGCAGGCCGCGACGCCGGCGCGCGTTACGTCGTCACCGTCCGCCAGGACAGCGGCGAATCGTCGCTGACCGCCACGCCCTGCCCGCTCGCCGAGGCCGAGCGCCGCGCACTGGACTTCATCCGCCGACGCCTCGTCGCCGGCGAGACGCTGATCCGCCGCCAGGGCTTCGACACGCTGGCGGAACACGACACCGCAGGGTCCTCTTCCTCCAACGCCGCCGGGACGCCGGGTGGCACGCGATCCACTTCGTCAGGATCGTCGACATCGTCCGTCGGCCCCGTTCCGCCGCGCATCGCCGCGCTGGTCGCGCGCTTCGAACCCGCGCGCTGGAAACTCGAATCCGCCGACCGTCAGACCCGCTCCGCCTGGCGGGTCGCCGAATGCAGCGACCGCACCGAGGCCGATCCCGCTGCGCAACGCGCGCTGCGCGGCCTGGTGCCTCGCCTCGTCGAACTGCTCGAAAGCGGCAGCGACCTGCTGGACCTGTGCCTCGCAGCAGCGATCGGCCGCCTCGGCGATCCCGGCGCGGCCGAAGCCATGCGCATCCTGGCCGAGCGCGGCCGCAGCCCCGCGACGCAACGGTTCGCCCACCAGGCGCGGCTGATGCTGCTGTCACCGGAGGACCTCGCCGCGCACGCCGAGTTGCTGGCCAGCCAGTGGTCGGCGGAGCTCGCGCTGGAACTCGACGGTCCCGAGCTGGTCGTTGCGCTGCTGGAGCCGCTCGACGCCCGACGTCTCGACTGGCCCGAGCTGATGCAGGACTGGTACGACATCGCGCTCGCCCGGCCTGCGGTGCGCGAACGGGTGCTCTCGCTGCTGCGCGCCCTGCCGGTGCAGGCCGAAGCCTTCCAGGCGATGCGCTACGTCTACAAGGCCGCCGAGCTGCGCCGTGATGCGGAAGTCGTCGCCGTGCTGCATGCGCGCTTCGAAAACACCCGTCCCGCGAAGGGCGGTCTGACGACGCGCCAGTATCGCGACCCGTCGAATGGCGAGATCATCGTCCGCAGCGGCGGCAGCAAACGCAAGCCCGCCCGCGCCTATGGCCGCCTGACGCGCGAGTACCTGCGGCTGCGCGGCCTGCGCAGCGTGCGCCGGCTCGCCGCGATCGCACATCCGCATGCGCCCGAAATCGCCGTCGAGCTGCTGCTCGGCCTGCGCGACGACGAAGTCCCCGCTGCCGCCGTCGAGCATCGTTCCGAGTACGTCGACCGTCGCTGGGCGACGGTCATGCGTCACTACCCGGCAGGCGCGAACTGGCTGCTGGTCACGCGGCTGCTGCTGGCGCGAGCGCCGAACCGCGGCGACCGGGACAACGGCCGCAACGCCGTCGCTGGCGAGGGCGACGGAGATCGCGGACGGGCGAAGCGGGTCTGGACCCGCGAGCCGATCGATGTCACGCGCGCGCTGCCCGAGCGCGCCGAAGGCCTGCGCGAGATGTGGGACGCGCATCCCGAAGCGCTGCTGCGCCTGGCGATGGAAAGCCGCAGCGCGCTGGTCCATGCCGTGGTCGCCCGCGCGCTGCAGGACCACGCCGACTTCCTCGCCCGGCAGGCGCCCGCCGTGCTCGAGCGGCTGCTGCGCAGTCCCTACGCGCCGACGGCCGAGACCGGCTTCGTCGTCGCCAGCGCGCATGTCGAGCGCGGCTCGCCGGCCGAGCAGATCCAGTGGCTCAAGCTGATGGCGTCGAGCGCCCACCCCGCCGCGCGGGACTTCGCGCTGCTGCACATCGCCGGCGATCCGGGCGCCTTCGCCGGCTTCCCGGACCTGATCGTGGCGCTGCTGCTCAGCGGCCAGGAACGCGCCCGCAAGCAGGGTCACGGCCTGGCGCTGCTGGCGACGCCGCAGGCGCTGCTCGACGAACTGCCGCCGGCGCTGTTGGCCGCCGACGCCGCCGATCCCGGCCTCGCCGAAGGCGCCGCGCTGATCGAGCAGCTCCTGACCGGCCCGCTCGCCGCGCCGGCCGGCGAGGCCGTGCTGCGACAGCTCGGCGCACTACTGCCGCTGCTGGACCATCCGGCGGTGCCGATCGTGCAGGTCGGCGTCACCTGGCTGCTGCTGCATCCGGCCGGCGTCACGCTGCTGCCGCCGGCGCTGATGAAGCAGTTGATCGGCGCCGACGATCCCGACCGCCGCGCCTGCGGCGTGCGCCTGCTCGCCGCGCTGCCGGACGAAGTGCTGCGCGGTCAGGTCGAGTTGATCGGCGATCTCGCCGCCCACGCGCATGCCGGCATCCGCGGCGCGGTGGGTCCCGCGTTGCTGCGCGTCGCGCGCGGCGATGCCGAATTCGCCCGCCTGATCGCCGACCGCCTGCACCGATCGCTGTTCCAGACCGAGTCGGGCGACGGCGCCCACACCGATGCGCTGCGCTGGCTGACGCAAGACCTGGCCCCCGTCGCGCCCGCGCGCGATCCGTCCGGAACCTGGCGCGCGCTGCAGGCACGAAGCGCCGGCGCCCAGCGTTACGGCGCCTGGGCGTTGATGTCGCTGACACCTTCGGACTTCTCGCTGCGGCAGCTCGCCACGCTCGCGCGTCATCCCGACACGACGGTGCGGCATTGGTCCATGCAGGCGCTCGACCTCTCACTGCCCGCGCCGCCGTCGACGCCGACGCCCGAGCAGGCCGAGCAACTGCTCCCCCTCGCCGAAGCCGACTTCGACGACGCCATCGACTACACCCGCACGCTCTTCGGCGAGCGGCTGCCGGACGAGTCGCTCGCGGTCGAGCTGCTCATCGCCTGGGTCGACCATCCGAAGGCCTGGGTGCAGGCGCTGGGCCGTGCGCGCCTCGTGCGTCGCATGAGCGCGGCTGACGCCTCGCTCTGCCTCACGCGACTGAGCCAGCATCCGGGCACGCAGGTGCAGCTCTTCGTCACGCAGTGGCTGCTGGAACTGCCGACCGACGACAAGCCGCAGCTCGCGCAACGGCTGCGCGCGCTCACGCCCTACTTCCTGACGGTGCTCAGCCAGGTCCATCGCGGTCGCGCCGCCAAGTCGCGCATCACCGCCTTCCTGCGCGCGCAGACGGACGACGCCGGCACGGCTGCGGTCGTCGCCGAGATCTTCGCCCGCCAGGTCGTCACCGCCAGCCTGACCGACAAGCCCCAGTACATCGCCGGCCTGCGCGACATCGCCGCGAAGCACCCCGGCATCGCGCTGCCCTTCCTGAACTGGAAGCAGCCCGCGGGGCCGCAAGGGGCCTTGCCCGTCGCGCCGACGCGCGCAGGTCCTTCCGGTTCCCCGGGTCCTTCGACTTCTCCGGCCTCCGCCGCCTGACGACGATGCAGTTCCGCTACAAGTACTACGGCAGCACCACCGTCGACGACACCTCGGCGTCGCAGGCCTTCAGCTTCGCGCCGGACACGCTGCGGCCGCCGGTCGCCTTCGACGGCCTGCTGCGACGGGACTCGCATGCGCACCTCGCCTTCCGCGAGGCGCTGTCCGCGCTGCACTCGGTCGTCGTCAGCGACCTGCGCTACCGCGGCCGCGACAAGTCCGCCTACCGCGCCTGGCTGGCCGAGAACGAGCAGTCGATGCTCGCGCGCTTCATGGCGCAGGCGGTCGACCTGAAGCAGCGCTCGGAGGAGATCAACACCGAACTGCGCTCGCTGCGCCAGCGCAAGATCAAGCTGCTGGAGCCCTTCTACAAGGCGCAGTCGGCCTACTTCAGCTGGCTGTTCTGGAACAACCGCGACGCCTGGTTCGTGCTGGACCCGGTGATCACGGTGCATCCGGAGCGGGTGCTCTTCGAGGCTTTCAGCCAGGACGAGTCGACCTACTGCGCCGTCAGCGTGCGGCACGACGTCTTCGACCGCACCGGCGAGATGGCCTGCGGCACGACCAACATCGACTACTCGGCCAGCCTCTACGACGAGTTCCAGAAGATCCGCGACTACAAGGCCACGCGGCTGCAGGTCGATCCGGCCGGCTTCACCGTCGCCACCGGCGACGATCCCGCCTTCCGCGAGGAGAAGATCGACCTGCCCGACAGCTGGGTGCGCGGCTTCCTGCAGGTGTCGAGCGCGATGACGCTGCCGGCCACCGTGGTCGAGCTGCATCCGATGGACCTGCACAACCTCTGCGCCGTGCTGCGCCAGCACAAGGAACGCGCCGGCCCGCGGTCCTTGCGCTTCGAGCTGGCGCCGAACGGGCCGGCGCGGATGGTGCTGGAGCCTTGGAACATCGAACTCACCGCGCGTCGCAGCGCGATCGTCGGCGCGCCGTTGACTGAGCCGCGCACGATCCGCGTCTGGGGCCGCCGCCGGTTGCTGACGCTGGAGCGGCTGATCGCGCTCGCGACGCGCGTTCGCGTCCACCTGCTGGGCACCGGCATGCCGAGCTTCTGGGTCGTGGACATCGGCGACATCACCGTCACGCTCGGCCTCTCCGGCTGGACTGCCAACGACTGGTCGGACGCCGGCCGCTTCGACCTGCTGCAGCCGCGGCACGAGGTCAGCGACGCGACGAAGCTGGCTGTCGCCGGCGCGCTGCAAGGCGACTGGATGGCCTCGGCTGAGGCGCTGTGCACGAAGACGGGCCTGCCGAAGGCGGACGTCGACGCGGCGCTCGGCCTGTGGGTGCAGGCCGGCCGCGCGGTCTTCGACCTGCCGACCCACCGCTACGCCTGGCGCGAACTCGCCCGCGAGCCGCTGCCGATGGAGACGCTGCGTTTCGCCGGCCCCGAGGAGTCGGCCGCGCTCGCGCTGATCCACGACAGGCGTGCCAAGCTCGGGGACATCCTGTCGCACGGCGCGCGCATCGTCGTCGACGGCGAGGTCAAGCTCAAGGATCAGCTCTTCACGCCGCGCCTGATCCTCAACGCGGATCAGCAGCTCGTCGACGGCAGCTGCCAGTGCAACTTCTTCCGCCAGAACCGTCTGCGCCGCGGTCCCTGCGCCCACATGCTGGCCCTGCGCCAGCTGGCGCAGCCGCGGCTCGCCGAGTTGCCGCCGGCCACGTCGCCCCCGCCGGTCACCTCGGCGACGACAGCGTCCGCAACACCTGGCACCAACACGGAGGCCGCATGACGACCGCCGCGGTTAAACTGTTTTCGAGTGCAGCGCGCAGGCTCTTGCAACCCGGGCGGTGTTTCGCCGTCCTTGCCACCTGCCGTTCCATGCGTCACGGGCGCCGTCTTCACTGTGCCGCGCAGCCTCCCCATCGCAGATTCCAATGGGGCTTCCCTGAAGCGAATCGTGCGATGGGGAGGCGCGCGGCGTCGAGTGGACAGCGCCCGTCCCTCAAGCCTTCCAGGCTCTTCGACGAGAAGCGTGCTGCACTCCTTTTCTTCTCCCCGCGCCCCTTCCCCGACCGTGTCCCGCTGACGCGATCCGCCTCGGCGCTCCCAGCCGGAGGCGCCGCATGAGCGACCGTGTCCTGACCCGCGCCGAGATCATCGAGCGCATCCGTGCGTCCTCGAAGGACGCCGTCGTGCTGGAAGAGATGCAACGGATGGGCTTCTGGCCCGTCGGCGACGGCAAGCCCAGCATCGAATCCGCATTGATCGAGCGCGAGATCGAACTCACGCGCGCGCTCGACGAGGTGCAGGCGACGCTGCGCACCCACAGCGATCCGGAAGCCGCGATGAAGGCCATGCGCGAGCAGCGCATGGCGGAGTCGCGCGCACGCCGCGAAGCCACCGCGCAGGCCCGCGAGCAGCGACGCCATGAACGCGCGCTGCGCTGGCACGCCGCCCGCAAGACGGACGCAGGCTACCTCGGCGCCGGCGTGTCCGGCGGTCTGCAGGCGCCGGCGGCCGATGCGATCCACCCCACCGGCGCGACCGGCGAGCCGGGCGCGAAGCCGCGAGCGCTGCTCGACGGACTTCCCGCGCTCGCGACGCCGCTGGACCTCGCCGGCGCGATGGGCCTGACGCTGCCCGAGCTCAAGTTCCTCTGCTTCCACCGCGAGGTGGCCCGCACCACGCACTACCGCCGCTTCCTGCTGCCGAAGAAGACCGGCGGCCAGCGCACCATCTCCGCGCCGATGCCGCGGCTCAAGCGCGCGCAGTACTGGGTGCTGGACCAGTTGCTCGCGAAGGTGCCCTGCCACGCGGCGGCGCACGGCTTCCTGCCGGGACGCGGCATCGTCTCCAACGCCGCGCCGCACACCGGCCGCGCGGTGGTGATCAACCTCGACATCCAGGACTTCTTCCCGACCGTCACCTTCCCGCGCATCAAGGGCGTGTTCCGCGGGCTCGGTTACGACGAGCGCGTCGCGACCATGCTCGCGCTGCTCTGCAGCGAGAACCCCTGCGACGAGCTGGAAGTCGACGGCGAGCGTTTCTTCGTCGGCGGCAAGGGCCGCGATCGCGTGCTGCCGCAGGGCGCGCCGACCAGCCCGATGTTGACCAACGTGCTGTGCCGCAAGATGGACCGGCGGCTGCTGGGACTGGCCGACAAGCTGGGCTTCACCTACACGCGGTATGCGGACGACCTGACCTTCTCCGCCTCCGGCGAAGGCGCGGCCAAGGTCGGCACGCTGCTGCGCCAGGCGCGACATGTCCTCCTCGATGAAGGCTTCACGCCGCATCCGGACAAGCAGCGCGTGATGCGCGCGGGCTCGCGCCAGGAGGTCACGGGCGTCGTCGTCAACGACAAGCCCTCGGTGTCCCGCGAGGAACGCCGCAAGCTGCGCGCGGCGCTGCACAAGGCGACGCGCGAGGGCGTCGAGGCAGCGAGCTGGCACGGCCAGCCGGCGACGCGCGAGGTGCTGGTCGGTTATGGACGATTCGTCGCGATGGTCGACCGGCAGCAAGGTGCACCGTTGCTGAAGCAGGCGTTGGCGCTGCCGGGCGGCTCGGCGAAGAAGCGCTCGGCCTTCGGTGCGCTGTTCCGCAAGAAGGCGGCGGAGGGCGAAGCCCCGGCGCTTGCACGCGGCGCCTGGTGGCAGCCGGCGGACCGGCCCGAGCCGGTGCTCCAGCAGACCACCGGCCAGATCAAGGCGGCGCGCCAGGAGCGGATCAACGCGGCCCGCACCGAACGACGCGGCGGCACGGCGCCCAAGCCGGATCAGCACCAGCAGCGTCGCCTGCAACAGGCCAATCGCGACGCGGACAACGCGGCGAGACGGTCAGCGGCGATCTCCGCCGCCCCGGGGGCAGCGTCGCGCGCCGGTCATCCGATCAACTGGGGCCTCTACGCGCGGCAGTTCGGCGTCATGACGCTGGCCGCGTTCCTGATCGCCTCATGGCTGGTGTTCTTCGGCGGCCTGGCCCACCTGGCCCTGCGCATCAAGACGCGCAGCACTGGCTGGGGCGAGTTCTGGATCGGCCTGATCCTGCTGATCGCCGCCGCGGTGAAGTTCTTCCCTCACAGCACCGCATAGCGGCCGGGCTTGTGGTTGACGGCGATGAAGAGATTCATCACGACGGCCGCGAGCACCGAGTACGCCACGCGCTCCACGTCGACCACGGTGAGCGCGAGCAGCACGATCGCGCAGTCCATGGCCATCTGCACCTTGCCGGCGCGCCAGCCCTTGGCCTTCTGCAGGTAGAGCGAGACGATGGTGGCGCCGCCGAGGCTGGCGCGATGCCGCGCCAGGAACAGGCAGCCCGATCCCAGCAGCGCGCCGCCGAGGATCGCGGCATAGGCCGGGTGGATGCGGTCGATGGCGAAGAGCTGGGGTGAGAACTCGGTCAGCACCGACAGCAGCGCGATCGAGACGAAGGTCTTGATCGTGAACTCGCGGCCCATGCGCGTCCAGGCGAACCAGTAGAACGGCAGGTTGATGACGAAGAACAGCTTGCCCAGGCTGACGCCGGTCGCATAGTGCAGCACGAAGGCCGCGCCGGCCGTGCCGCCGGTCAGCAGTCCGACCTGCGCGAACAGGATCAGCGCCAGCGAGACGAACAGCGTGCCGGTGAAGATCGCCTGCGCGTCCTCGAAGGCCGTGTGGGAGCGGATCGCCAGGTCGGCGAGGGGCTCCGCGACGATCGTGGAGTCGGGCGGTGTGGGCGGTGTGGGGTCGTCAGGTGTGGCGCTCATCCCGGGCACGAAGCAGAAAGCGTGCCCAGGAGTGTCTCACCGCACGGCGCTCAGCGGCCCTGCGCCTTCAGTCGTGCGTCCAGCCGCGGGAACACGCGCCGCGCGTTGCCTTCGTAGACCAACTGGCGTTCCTCGTCGTTGAGGTGGGGCGTGGCGGCGATGTAGCGCTTGGTGTCGTCGAAGTAGTGGCCGGTCTCGGGATCGATGCCGCGCACGGCGCCGATCATCTCGGACGCGAACAGCACGTTCTTCACCGGGATCACCTTCGTGAGCAGGTCGATGCCCGGCTGGTGGTAGACGCAGGTGTCGAAGAAGATGTTGTTCAGCAGATGCTCGTCCAGCAGCGGCTTCTTGAGTTCCTGGGCGAGCCCGCGGAAGCGGCCCCAGTGGTAGGGCACCGCGCCGCCGCCGTGCGGGATCAGGAACTTCAGCGTCGGGAAGTCCTTGAACAGGTCGCCGGTCAGGCACTGCATGAAGGCGGTGGTGTCCGCGTTCAGGTAATGCGCGCCGGTGGTGTGGAAGCAGGCGTTGCAGCTGGTGCTCACGTGGACCATCGCGGGGATGTCCAGCTCGACCATCTTCTCGTAGAGCGGGTACCAGTGGCGGTCGGTCAGCGGCGGGCTGGTCCAGTGGCCGCCGGAGGGGTCGGGGTTGAGGTTGATGCCGACGAAGCCGTACTCGTTGACGCACTTCTCGAGCTCGGGGATGCAGCTCGCCGGATCGACGCCGGGGCTCTGCGGCAGCATGGCCGCGCCGACGAAGTGTTCGGGGAAGAGCTCGGCCACGCGGGCGCAGAGCTCGTTGCAGATGGCCGCCCAGGTCGCGGAAGTCTGGAAGTCGCCGATGTGGTGCGCCATGAAGCTGGCGCGCGGACTGAAGATGGTGAGGTCGGAGCCGCGCTCCTTCATCTTCTTGAGCTGGTTGGTCTCGATCGACTCGCGCAGCTCGTCGTCGGAGATCTTCAGGTCGCTGGCCTTGGGCGCCCGCGACGGGTCCTTCAGGCCCGCGATCTGCAGGTCGCGCCAGGCGCCGAGCGCGGCGGGAGCGGTGGTGTAGTGACCGTGGACGTCGATGATCATGAGGCTCTCTGGTTCGCTGGGAACGACCGCGGCAATGGCGCTGCCCTGCCGGGCCGACTGCGGTGCATTGTGGAGAGCCGCGCCTCGTCGTCCAAGTTATGGCCCGGACTAGCTGCTATTCAGTTCCGGCATGGCGGGTGTGCCGTACTGCGGCGACCGCAGCCCTCACCCCCGCCCTCTCCCGCAAGCGGGAGAGGGAGTGAGAATGCACCGAGCCAATCGGAGCAGGAAGAGGAGTGGGCCATTCGGGGCAGGAGCACTGGGGGTGGCTCCCTCTCCCGCACTGCGGGAGAGGGCGGGGGGTGAGGGCCAGCGGCGGCGGCAGTGCTGAAGCGTCAAGCGCGACCGTGCGTGATGACGTACGCCGCCCGATGCAGGTGCGCCATGAAGTGCCTGACCGCCGGCTTCACCGCCGCATCGTTGCGCGCCATCGCGCCCAGCGTCAGTCGCAGCGGCGCCTCCTTCACAGGCACCACCTGCAGGAACTGCGCGGCGAAGGGATGCGCGGCGATCTGCCGGGGCAGCAGGCCGACGCAGTTGCCGCTCGCGATCACGGACAGCAACCCCAGCGTTGAATTGACCACCGCCCCGGCAGGCGGCGCAGGCAGTCCGTTCGTCTCGAACAGCGTGCGCGCCAGTCCGGTCGCCTCGGTCGCGCCGGTGTAGACCCAGCGCGCCTGGGCCAGGTCGGCCAGCTGCTTCGAACGCGCCAGCGCATTCCCCTTGCGCACCACGACCACCATGTCGATCGGCATCAGTGACTCGACGGTGCACTCCCCGCGCGGCGGATGCTCAGGCAAGGGACCGAGCGCGATGTCCACCTCGCCCTTGCGCACGCGCGTGAGCTGCGCGATGTAGAGCTCTTCCACGATGCGCAGCTGGATGTCGGGGAACTCGGCGCCGAAGGTGCGCAGCGCCTCGGGCACCAGCAGCATCACCGCCAGCGGCACCGCGCCTATCGTCAGCGAGCCCGTCATGCGGCCGCTCAGCTGCTGGATCTGCTCGCGGGCGTGCGACAGCTCGCGATCCGCAGCCAAGGCGCGCTCATAGAGCACCATCCCCTGAGCCGTCGCCAGCACGCCGGTCGTCGAGCGCAGCAGCAGGGTCGTCTCCAGCTCGCGTTCCAACTCCCGGACCATCTTGGTCAACGCCGGCTGCGACACGCCGACGCGCCGCGCCGCCGATCGCAGGCTGCCTTCCTCCACCGCGGCGACGAGCGCCCGCAAGTTCGTGAGCTTCATGCGGGCGGATGATAGCCAGCGATAACGGACGGTTATCGCCTCCTCGTTCGCGCCATCTATCCGGGGCGCGACCCGCTGCCTAGAGTCGCGCCGGTTTCGCGTCGCTCCGGGTGCCGGGCGCGACCGGATCGACAAGAGCAACGAGGAGACAAGCGATGACGACAAGAACGATCGCCCATGCGGCGAGGACGGCGTTGGCCACGGCAGCGGCCGTGTTGACGGCAGGCGCCGCCAGCGGGAGCGCACAGGCGCAGACTGCGGGGAACGTGCAGATCTACGGGCTGCTCGACGTGCCGGTCGAGTACCTGAACAACGTCGGCGCAGCCGGCGCGAGCCTGACCCGCATGCCGGGCCTGAGCGGCGGCTACGCGCCGTCGCGGCTGGGATTCCGGGGCACGGAGGATCTGGGCGGCGGGCTCAAGGCCGTGTTCACGCTGGAGATGGGCATCGGCGCCGACAGCGGCACGCTCAACCAGGGCGGCCGCGCCTGGGGCCGACAGGCCTACGTCGGCCTGCAGGGCGGCTGGGGCACGATCAGCCTCGGGCGGCAGTACTCGATGCTGTTCTGGTCGCAGACCGATGCGGACATCCTCGGCCCGGCGATGTTCGGGTCGGGCTCGCTCGACAGCTACCTGCCGAATGCGCGTGTGGACAACGCCATCGCGTACCGCGGCCAGTTCAGCGGCTTCACCGTCGGCGCGACCTGGAGCCCCGGTCGCGACGCGGTCAACGCGGGACCGAGTCCCTCCGGCACCAACTGCGCCGGCGAGAACGCGGCCGACAAGAACGCGTGCCGGGAGTGGTCGGCGATGGTCAAGTACGACACGCCGGTGTGGGGCCTCTCAGCCGCGGTGGACGAGATCCGCGGCGGCGCCGGCGCCTTCGCGGGCCTGACCAGCAGCGCGATGAAGGACCGTCGCAGCACGGTGGCGGGCTGGTTCAAGACCGGCGACTGGAAGCTCGCCGCGGGGCTGATCGCGCGCCGCAACGACGCCAGTGTCCTCACGCCCAAGAGCAACCTCTGGTACGCCGGCGCGACCTGGTCACTGACCCCGAGCTGGGGATTCGACGCGCAGCTGTTCAAGCTCGACTACAAGAACAGCGCCAACGAGGCGACTCTATGGGCCGTGCGCGGCACCTACTTCCTGTCCAAGCGCACGTCGGTCTACGCGACCGCAGGCCGCATCGACAACGACGGCACGCTCGCGCTCGGGGTCAGCAACGCGGCCGCGGCGGCGGGCAGCACGCCGGCGGCGGGCGGCTCGCAGACGGGCCTGGGCATGGGGATCCGGCACGCGTTCTGACGGGCTGCTTCACGCCTTGAACGTCACCCACGGCCGCAGCTTCGCGACGCCTTCGATGAGCCCCGCGCTCGTCTGTGCATCGATGACGGGCCCGATCGGCTTGTAGGCCTCGGGCGCTTCCTCGATGCGCCGCTCCTCGCGCAGGGTCACGCATTGCCAGCCCGCATCACTGCGGTCGACGGCCTGCAGGCGTCGCGTCTCCTGGCGACGCATCCGCCGACCCGCGCCGTGGCTGCAGGACCAGAGCCAGTCCGGATGGCCGAGCCCACGCGCCACGTACGAGCCGTCGCCCATCGAGCCCGGGATCAGCGCGAGCTGCCCTTCGTGCGCCGGCGTCGAGCCCTTGCGATGGATGTTGAGCCCGTGCTCGGTGAGCACGACGTTGTGCGGCACATCCACGACCAGCTTGGAGCTGTCCGCACCGAACAGGTCCGCCAGTTCCCGCCGCACCATCTCCGCCAGCACGACGCGGTTGGCCCAGGCGTAGCGGGCGGCGACGCCCATGGCTTCGAGGTACTCGCCGGCCAGCGGACCTTCGAGCGCGTAGAGCTTGCTCTCCGGATGACGCACGCCGGCGGGCCATGCGTCGCGGGCGCGGTCCATCCAGCGGGCGCCCACATGGAAGCCCATGTCGCGCGAGCCGCTGTGGATCATGACCACGACGTCGCCCGCGCGCAGCCCGTGCTCATAGGCGGCATGCCGGTCGAGGATGCGATCGACGACCTGGAGTTCGACGAAGTGGTTGCCGCCGCCCGGCGTGCCGAGGCAGGGATCGCGGAAGCGATCGCGGCCGTCGACGAACGCATGCGGCGCGTGTCGCGAGTGCCCGCCGAGCCGGTCGAGCCCGACGCAGCGATCGACCTCCGCCGCGAGCCGGTCGAGGTCGACGCCGGCCCACAGGCCTTCCGGCGCGAGGCGGTCGAGGAAGGCCAGCGGCCCGTCGTCGAACAGCGCCTTGAAGGCCTGCGTCGGCGTCGGGACGTTGCGGGCGTTCTCAAGCAGCACCGCCTTCAAGCGCGCGATCAGAGCGGACTGGTGAGGCGCCGCCTGCGCCAGCGAGAGGCCGGTCGTCACCAGCCGCATGCCGCAGTTGATGTCGGTGCCGATGGCGGCCGGGATGACGACGTCCATCGGCGTTGCGACCACCGCGCCGACCGGCGCGATCGAGCCCGGATGGAAGTCGGGCGTCGCGCACGCGGCGCAGACGGCGGCGTCGCCGCCGGGCGTCTTCACCGAAGCGAAGGCGAGCAGTTGCTTGACGGCTTTTTCCTCCAGCGGCAGCGAGGCCGGCAGCAGGATGGTGGCTTGGGCGCTGTCGTTGCGGACGGTGTAGACGCCGTCCTCGACGCGCAGGTCGATGTGCGAGCGCGCAAACGCGCGCTGGAGTCGAAGGGAGTGGGACATGATGCTGTGCGCTCCGGGGCCGGAAGGCGCCCGAGGCCTGGATCACCCAGGCGAAAAGGGGCAACCGCCGGCGCGAAGCCGCGGTTGAGGACCTTTTCTGCAGCAGCAGTCAGAAAAGAGGTCGCGAGTCTAGCCGCCGATGCCGGGGCCCGCAAGACCCGGCACAAGCGCATGCGTTAAAGTCCCGCGCCCATCGCCCGCAGCGTGCCGCGCGGCGCGGAGCGGGCTCCGAGCGCGTTCCGAGCGGGCTCGGACGGGTTTCAGCAAGCGGGTTTTCAAGGGTCGAAGGGAAGCAGTTGTGGACGTGCAGGACACCGATGTCGTGATCATTGGCGCGGGCGCCGCGGGGCTGATGTGCGCCGCGCTGGCCGGCAAGCGCGGCCGCCGCGTGCTGCTCGTGGACCACGCCAACAAGGCCGGCAAGAAGATCCTCATGTCCGGCGGCGGCAACTGCAACTTCACCAACCTGTACACCGAGCCGGCCAACTTCCTCTCGCAGAACAAGCACTTCTGCAAGTCGGCGCTGGCGCGCTACACGCAGTGGGACTTCATCGCACTGGTCAACAAGCATCAGATCCCGCACCACGAGAAGAAGCTCGGACAGCTGTTCTGCGACAACAAGTCCATCGACATCCTGCGCATGCTGCTCGCCGAGTGCGCCGAGGTCGGCGTGACGCCGATGCTGGACACCACCGTCGAGACGATCGAGAAGACGGAGACGGGCTACGCGCTTGCGACCACCGCGGGACCGATGCGCTGCCAGTCGCTGGTGATCGCCACCGGCGGGTTGTCGATCCCGACGATGGGCGCGACCGGCTTCGGCTACCAGGTCGCGAAGCAGTTCGGCCACACGCTGCTGCCCACGCGCGCCGGGCTGGTGCCGTTCACGATCACGGACCAGCTCAAGGACCTGTGCAACGAGCTCAGCGGGACCTCGGTCGACTGCCTGGTCAGCTGCAACGGCAAGAGCTTCCGCGAGAACATCCTGTTCACGCACCGCGGCCTGAGCGGCCCGGCGATCCTGCAGATCTCGTCGTACTGGCTGCCCGGCCAGGCGGTGGAGATCAACCTGCTGCCCGACCTCGACGTGCCAGGCTGGCTCGCGCAGCAGCGCAACGACCGGCCCAATGCGGAGCTCAAGACGCTGCTGGCGGAGCTGTTCACGAAGAAGATGGCGACGCTGATCGGCGAGCAGTGGTTCGTGTCCAAGCCGGTCAAGCAGTACACGCATGCGGAGCTGGAGCAGATCGCCGAGCGCCTGTCCGCGTGGCAGGTCGTGCCCGCGGGCACCGAGGGCTACCGCACGGCGGAGGTCACGCTGGGCGGCGTCGACACCAAGGAGGTGTCGTCCAAGACGATGGAGTCGTTGAAGGCGCCGGGGTTGTACTTCATCGGCGAGGTGCTCGACGTCACCGGCCATCTGGGCGGCTTCAACTTCCAGTGGGCGTGGGCGTCGGCGAACGCGGCGGCGCAGTTCGTGTGAACGGCTGATTTTTCGATCGAAGCCTGAAGGAGAGACAGCCACCAGAGGTGGCTGTCTCATACGGGGCTCTCTATCGCATTGCTGCGAACGACCAGTCCAGCTGGAACCCGATCACTCGGGTGGCTCTGCCCATCTCACCCCGCCCAGACAGAACTTGAGCTTCGAACTTTAGAGTCGTGTGCGGTGTGCCGCAATGGCCTCCATAGGCACTGCGCTTGTCAGTCTCGGGACTACATTCTTCAGTCACTCGCGGCGATCGATTCACACATTGAAGGTCGCGAACTCACGACGAACGCAGCACGTTCTGCTTGACCTGCAGAACCCTTGATCACGCGCAACATCGCAGGAGTGCTTCATCGGAAACATGACCGGCCCGTCATCACCAGGGCCGCCAAGTCATGTGCAGTTCAACGCTGGAGGGCGAGCCGCGCCCTGTTCGAGAAGATTCTTCCGTCATCGAGGTACCGATTGCCGATCACCTGGATGCCGTTCGTGCTCACCACCGGTTCAGGAATGTCGTTCGAGGTGGAAAAGCTTGGGATCTGTCGCACCTCGACCCTTTCGCATTCCGCGTTGACCCGGGGCTCGGCTTCGAGGTCATCGTTGTTGTGGTCTTCTCGTCCCACTGCTTCACACGGTCGTTGGTGCGCGACGGTCGCGCGCAACACGAGATCCCCTCGGATGAGTTGTTCGACGACGGACGCGAGGTGCGCGTGCTCTGCGAAGAGCGAGTCAAGCTTTCGCAACTTCGTCTACCTGCGCTGATCCGGAAGCTGCGAAGCAGCGCCATCCAAGTTGCAGGGGAAGATCCCTTGAACTTCATGTCGTCGGAAGCGATGGACGACAGCGACGTCCGCGATCCGCGCCACTATGTCGTCTTCTTCCAAGTGCTTCGAGATCTCAAACGCAGGCGCCGCCTGCTTCTCAACGTGCAGTCCGCGTATGCGAAAGAATTGATTCGTCAACGCCAGCGAGAGCGGCGACGGGTGTCCCTCTTCAAGATCCTGAAGACAACCAGTCTGGGACAACGAGTTAAGGCCTGACGCCGAACGCGAAGGCCACAAAGACAGACGGCCCCCGAAGGGGCCGTCGCATTGCGAGGTTCTCTATCGCGGAAACCGCGAACTCCCATTCCAGCTGGGACCCGATGACTCGGGCGGCACTACCTTTCTCACCCCGCGCTCAATGTAGATCTTGAGCTTCGCAGTTTATCGACGTCGATACCCCGCCGCAAGATTTCCGGATGACAACGATCAAAGACGGCGCGTGTCGCCTTGTCACACAGCCTGGCGAAGATGGCCCGCTTTCATGCATCGAGGCTCGACATGCGAACGATCGCCCTGCTGCTCCCCATCTGCGCTCTCTGCGGTCTTTCCGCGAACTTCAGCACCTCCGCGCAGGCCCAGACGCCCGCAACCGCAACGCCTGGCACCTCGCTCAAGGCCGCCGCCTGCGTCGAGACCGACCGCATGATGGACTGGCGCGAGATCACTTGCACCCTCCCCGCCGGCGCCGCGCCCCAGCGCTTCAGCTTCCGCGCGACGTTCACCGGCGGGCATGACGACACCTCCGCCAGCATCGCGCCGGAACTCGACGGCCAGCCGTTCGCCTGCGGCACCGGCAGCAAGCTCAGCCTGTTCGGCGAGGACGGCAACGTCAGCGTGTTCTGCCAGTTCGACCGGTCGGCGTTGCCCGCCGGTGCCGCGGCCAAGCTCAAGGTCCTGATCAAGTGGAGCCACGCCGAGTTCGCCGACTACGAGTTCAGCGGCGATTGACGCCATCCCGCCCATCCCGCCCATCCGGACTTTCCCGCTCGCCCGGGAGTGACGAATAGCCGAGTACCCTGCCTCCCGTTCCAATCGACGCCTCGTCGACCAGGGAGAGCACATGACGAAGACGACCCGATCCGCCCCCGCGCTGCCCGTCCGGCGCCGGACCTTGCTCGCCGCCGGCGTCGCCGGATGGATGACTGCCGCGCCCGCCCTCCATGCCCTCGCGGCGACCGGGAAGACCACGTACGGCGCCGCCGACTTCGACGCCTGGGCCGAGCGCACCGCCGCCGCCCGCATGAAGAGCCAGCCCGAACATGCGACGCGCATGCAGTACTTCAACGGCCCCACGCAGGACCGGCTCGACGGTCAATGGGACGAGCGCTCGCGGGCGGCCCAGTTGGCCGACATCGCCCGCGACCGCCAGGCGCTGGACGAGCTCGCCCGCTTCCCGCGCGAGGCGTTGACGCCCACGCAGCGCACCTCCGCCGCGCTCATGGCCTGGGTGATGCAGCAGGACGTGTCCGAAGCCGAGTTCCTCGATCACCGCTACGTCTTCGAGCACATGGCCGGCGTGCACGTCGGTCCGATCACCTTCCTCGTGCAGGAGCACCCGATGCGCGGCGCGCGCGACGTGCGCAGCTTCCTGAAACGGATGGAAGGCCTGGCCGCGAAGATGGACCAGGGCATCGACCGCGCCCGCGCGGCGCAGGCCAAGGGCGTGCTGATGCCGCGCTTCATCACCGCGACGACGATCGGCCAGATCGAGCAGTTCGTCGCCGCGCCGCCGGCAGGCAACCCGCTGGTGATCTCGCTGACCGAGCGCATGGCCGGCCTGAAGGACATGGACGACGGCGCCCGCAAGCGCGCCCGCGCGCGGGCCGAGACCATCGTCGCGAAATCCATCGTCCCCGCGTGGAAGCGCGGCCTGGCGCTGATGCGCGCCCAGTTGCCGCTGACCACCGACGATGCCGGCGTTTGGCGCCTGCCTGACGGCGACAGGTTCTACGCGGCGCGCCTGCGCGCCAACACGACCACCGAGCTCACCGCGGCCGAGATCCACGCCATCGGCCTGAAGCAGGTCGCCCGCATCGAAGGCGAGATGGACGGCCTGCTGCGCCAGCTCGGCTACGCGGACGGCACGATCGAGCAGCGCTACCGCAAGATGGACGCCGACCGGCAGCCCACGGGCGCCGCGCCGCAGGCGCAGCTGCTGGACCGCTACACCGCCTACCTGCGCGACGCCGAGGCGCGCGCTCGATTGATCTTCGACGTGATGCCGAAGGCGCCGGTCGAGGTCCGCCGCGAGCCCGCGCTGACCGAGCCCACCGCCGCCGCGCACTACACGACGCCCGCGCCGGACGGCTCCCAGCCGGGTGTGTTCTGGGCGCCGCTGGCGGGGCCGACCTTCGAGATCGCCGACATGCGGACGCTGGTGCACCACGAAGCGATCCCGGGCCACCACTTCCAGCTCACGATCCAGATGGAGGCCCAGGACCTGCCCTACTTCCGTCGCCGCGCCGCGTACATGGCGGGCTCGGCCTATGTGGAAGGCTGGGCGCTCTACTCGGAGCAGCTCGCCGTCGAGAACGGCTGGTACGACGGCGATCCGGTCGGCCACCTCGGCCAGCTGTACGGCGCCCTGTTCCGGGCGCGACGTCTGGTCGTGGACACCGGCCTGCATGCGATGAAGTGGACCCGGCAGCAGGCGATCGACTACGGCATCACGCCGCAGGAGGTCGACCGCTACGTCACCTGGCCGGGGCAAGCCTGCGCATACATGCTGGGCCGCCTGCGCATCGAGGCACTGCGCGAGAAGGCGCGCCAGCAGCTCGGCGACCGCTTCGAGATCAAGCAGTTCCACAACGTCGTGCTGCTGACCGGCGACGTGCCCTTGACGGTGCTGGAGCAGGTCGTCGACGCGTGGGTCGACAGCCGCCGCGGCGCGGGCTCGGGATCGGCCAACGCCGCGCCCTGAACAATCCCGCCGATCAGGCCCGCTGCGACGCCATCGGCGCGTGTCGGGCCATCAGTTCCTCGATCCAGTCCATGAACACGCGCAGCTTCGCGCTGACGTGCCGGTTGGGCGGATAGGCGAGGTACATCGGCATCGGATCCATGTCCCACTCGGTGAACAGCGGCACCAGTTCGCCGCGCGCCGCGTGCGGATCGGCCATGTAGCGCGGCAGCCAGAGCACGCCCATCCCGGCGAGCCCGGCGGCCAGATAGGCGTTGCCGTCGTCCGCGGCCACGACGTAGCGACCGCGCACCTCGACAGCCTCCTCGCCGCGTCGCATCTCGATGGACATCACCGTGCCCTTGCTGGCGCGCAGGAAACCGACGATGCGGTGGTGAGGTTCCTCGATCTCACGCGGGTGCGCGGGCGTCCCCGCGGCCGCGAGGTAGTCCGGTGAGGCGAAGACGCCGAGCTGCAGATCTCCGACCCGCCGCGCGATCAGCGACGGCACCGTGACCTCGCCGCCGCGCAGCACGGCATCCACGTTATCGCCGATCACGTCGACGATGCGGTCGCTGACGCCCATGTCGAGCTGGATCTCCGGATGTCTCGCATGGAAGTCCGGCAGCGCCGGCATCAGCACCATGCGCGCGAACGGGCTCGGCACGTCGACGCGCAGCCGGCCTCGCGGAGAACTCGTCGCATCCGACAGCGCGGTGTCCGCGTCGTCGAGTTCGGCCAGCACGCGCACGACGCGCTCGTAGTACGCGGCGCCGTCGGGCGTCACCCGGACCTGCCGCGTCGTCCGATGCAGCAGCTTCACGCGCAGCCGCGCCTCCAGCTGCTGCACCAGCTGCGTCACGGTGGTCTTGCTCATGTGCAGCGTCTGGGCCGCCTTGGTGAAGCTGCCCGCCTCCACCACGCGGGCGAAGGCCTGCAGCGCGTCGAATCGATCCATGTCGAGGGATTGTTTGGGGATGCCGAACAGTCATTGTGCGGCTTGCCGGCAAGGCGCAAATGCAGAAGCAGGCGCAGCGGCCGAGACCTGCGGCATGAGGGGTGGCACTTGCCTTGCCGCTGTCGACAGGCAACCATGAACCGCCTCGACAGGAGATTCCCATGACCACCCATCCCGCCCGCGTGATCTCCGAGACGATCGACGTGTCCGCCGACGAGGTCTACGACTTCGCCTGCGCGCCAGAGCGATTGCCGCTGTGGGCGTCAGGTCTCGCCACCGGCATCCAGCAGCAAGCCGACGGCTGGTTCGCGGAATCACCGATGGGTCGCATCCGCGTCGAGCTGGCGCCGCGCAACGCGTTCCGCGTGCTCGACCACGACGTGACGCTGCCGGACGGGCAGCGCTTCCACAACGCGATGCGGGTCACGCCGTCCGGCGACGGCTGCGTGGTGGCGTTTGTGCTCTTGCGCATGCCCGACGTGACCGACGAGGCCTTCGAGAGCGACGCGGCCCATGTGGCGCGCGATCTGGGAACGCTCAAGGCGTTGGTGGAGAAGCGGAACGCCTGATCCCGGGTGGCGGCGGCAGGCCGCCGGCGGTAGATTCGAGCATCGAGTGCCCGGAGACACCGCCATGCGTCCTTCCCTTGCCGCCGCCCGCGTGCTGATCCTCGCTTCGCTCTCAACGCTCGCCGCGCCGTCGGCGCATGCCGAGGACGCCCAGCTCGAACGCTTGAGCTGGCTCGCCGGCTGCTGGGCCGCGGAGAAGGGCGAGCCCGGCTCCGTCGAGCACTGGCTGCCGCTGGCCGGCGGCACGATGCTCGGCATCGGCCGCACGGTGAAGAACGGTCGTACCGTCGAGCACGAGTTCCTGCAGATCCGCCTGAATGCCGAAGGCCAGGTCGTCTACATCGCCCTGCCGTCGCGACAGAAGGAAGCGACCTTTGTCGCGACATCGATCGGCGATCGCGCGGTCACCTTCGAGAACCCGGCGCACGACTTCCCGCAGCGCATCCTCTACAAGGCGGTCGGCGACACCGGACTCGCCGCGCGGATCGAAGGGCAACGCAACGGGGCGACGCGGGGGATCGACTACCCGATGAAGCGCGTGGCCTGCGAGCCGGCCAAGACGCCATGAGTCGGCAGGAGGAACGCCCCATGGACCGATTCACCGGCGGCTGCCTCTGCGGCGATGTCCGCCTCGTCGCGACGGGCCGGCCCTACCGGGTCGGCCTCTGCCATTGCCTCGACTGCCGCAAGCACCACGGCGCGCTCTTCCACGCGTCGGCGATCTTTGCGCAGGACGCCGTCACGCTCTGGGGCGAGACCCACGAATTCCGCGGCCGGCATTTCTGCCCGCGCTGCGGTTCCTCCGTGTTCTCGCGCACCGGCGACGAGATCGAGGTCCACCTCGGCGCCCTCGATGCGCCGGATCAACTGACGCCCACCTACGAGCTGTGGACCGTCCGCCGCGAGACCTGGCTGCCGCCCTTCCCGCTCGTCAGGCACTACGAGCGCGACCGCGATGGCGAGGGCCGCGCAGAGGGCCCTTGAGGAAGCCCATGCGCGTCACGCGTGAGCGTCGGCCACCACGCGCCCTCCGAGGAAGCAGCCCAGCACCTCGCCGTCCGCCGCCCGATGGAATCGCACGTGGATCTCGGATCCCTGCCCCATCGCCCGCCCTTGATGCACGACGACCTCCGCGTCGTCCACCGGCACCAGACCGAGTGTCTTGAGTCCGAACAGCAGCGCCGCCGCGGCGATGCCGGTGGCCGCGTCCTCCGGATACCCCGACGACTTCGGGAACTGCCGCGCATGGACGATGCGGCGCTCCAGCGATTCGACGGCGAACGGGTAGAGCCCCGTCGAGCCGATCTCCTCGCAGAGCGCTTCCATGCGGGAGAAGTCCGGCTTCAAGCCGTCGAGCGCCGCCACCGAGCGCAGGGCCACGAGCGTCTTCACCCGGCTGGTCGCGGCGTTCAGCACCGGATGCGGGAGCAGGTCGTCGGCGGGGACGCGCAACACGTCGGCGATACGCCGCACCACGGCGGCATCGACGATGGGTTCGACGCGTCCCACCGGCTGGGTGATCTCGATGCGCTCCGACGGGGATCCCGACCCGCGGACGAAGCCCTCGACCACGCCGCTGAGCGTCTCGATCCGAGCACGCGGCGCACTCCAGATCCCCGCCTCCCGCAGGCACCACAGCGCGCCGACCGTCGCGTGACCGCACATCTCCATCTCGTGGCGGGGAACGAAGAAGCGGAACCGGAAGTCGGCTTGCGAGGCGTCTTCCGCAGGCAGCACGAAGCCGCTCTCGTGGCCGGCCTCGGCGGCGACGGCACGCATCTGCGCATCGCTCATGCCCACGGCGTCCAGCACGATGGGCGCAGGATTTCCGCCGCTGCCGTCCGCGGCGGCGAAGACGCGCACCCGAAGCGCCTCTCCGCGACCAACCTCGCGAGCACCATGACCGGCATCTGCAGCACGAGCTCCAGCGTGCGACCCCGATGGGAGAGTCATCTGCCCGCTCATTCCATCACCACGCCGGACGTCTTCACCACGTTCGCCCAGTACGGCACCTGCTGGTTCAAGGTCGCCGTGAACTGCGCGGACGTTCCCTCGGCGGGCGCCACGCCGTTGCTCTGCAGCGTGGCGACGGTGGTCCGGTTGGCGAGCACCTTGCGCAGCGCGTCGGAGAGCTGCTTCACCACCGCCGGCGGCGTGCCTGCCGGCGCCACGAGCCCGTACCAGAGCTGCGATTCGAAGCCCGCGAGGCCGGCTTCCTTGAAGGTCGGCACCTCCGGCAGCAGCGCGCTGCGCTGCGTCTGCGCGAGCGCCTTGATCCGGCCGCCGCGGATCTGCTGCACCAGCGTCGCGGGGTTGTCGAAGAGCAGGTCGACCTGACCGCCCATCAGCTCGGTCTGCGCGGGCGACGCGCCCTTGTAGGGGATGTGCACGAGGTCGGTCCGCGTCGCCTGCTTGAACTGCTCGCCGATCAGGTGCGACAGCGAGCCCTGCCCGACCGAGGCGAAGGTCAGCTTGCCGGGCGCGGCCTTGGCGTCGCGGATGAGTTCCGCCAGCGTCTTCGCCGGCAGCGTCGGGCGGGCCACCAGCACGTAGGGCGAGAAGCCGATCAGGCCCACCGGCGCGAAGCTGCGCAGCGGGTCGTAGCGCGCGCCCTTGACCACCGCGAGGGCGACGGCGTGCGTGCTCGTCGTCGCCACGCCCAGCGTGTAGCCGTCCGGCGCCGCATGCGCGACGGCGGCGGAGCCGATGGTGCCGGCGGCGCCGGCCTTGTTGTCGATCAGCACCGTCTGGTGCAGCTCCTGCGACAGCGCGGGCGCCAGGCTCCGGATCAGGGCGTCCGTGCCGCCGCCCGCCGGGAACGGCACCACGATGGTGATCGGACGGCTGGGGTAGGCGTCGGCGAGCGCCGAGGCGACCGGCGCGCACACGGCGGCCGCACCGAGCAGCAGGAAGAGAGAGCGCTTCATGGCGAGTCCTTGGAGGAGAGCGACAGGCCTGAAGGATCGCGATCCCGGCGCGGATGCGCGCCTTCGTTCGGGCCAAACGACTAGAACGATCGGGCCATCGGCAGCGGCGCCGTGCGACGCGGGGCGATGCGCATCCATGCCGCGTGCGGTCCGCCGGCGGGCCCGGCCCTCAGCGTCGCGACGGCGGATGCCCGTACTTCAGCCGGTAGAGCCGGGCGAAGTACGACGGCGTCTCGAACCCGACCAGCAGCGCCGCGTCCATCACGCTGGTCTGCGGGTCCTGCAGCAGGCGCTGCGCACGCTCCAGGCGCTTGCCGTTGAGCAGCTCGATCATGCTGTGACCGGTGCGCTCGCGGAACAGCCGCGTGAAGTGCCGGCGCGACAGCAGGAACTGCGCGGCCACGTCGTCCACCGTGAGCTGCTCCGCCATGTGGGCCTCGAGGTAGGCCAGGATCTCGTGGATCAGCAGGGCGTCCCGCCCGCGATGCGCCGGCAGCGCGTTCGCCGTCGTCAGCGCCGTCGTGACGCACTCGGCGGCGATCAGCCGCTCGGTCGCCTGCATCCGGGGCGAATCGCGGTGCTCGGCGTCCACGCCGGCCAGTTCCTCGCGCAGGCGCAGCATGTGCACCAGCGAGGGACTCATGCGCCAGACGCCGCACGCCGGCGGTGCGGGCAGGACGGTCGGCGCGCCCTTGCCGCCGCCGATGCGCCTGGCGCAGTCTTCGACGAAGGCCTGGTCGACGTACAGCGCCAGGTGCTGCTGCTGCGGCCGGGTCGCCGCCGTCGCGTGCTCGACGCCCGGCGCCACCAGCGCCATGCAGGCGGCGTTGATGCGGAAGGCGCTCTGCTCCTCGCGCACCCGCACCACCATGCCGCCCGAGCGCGGCATCAGCACCATGTACTCGTCGTGCGCGTGGAATTCGGTTTCGTACGACGGCGTGCGGCTGTCGACGATCTTGGCGGTGACCTGGGGCGCCAGGTGGCGGCGATGGGTGTGGAACATGGCGCCGCCATTCTGGCCCGTCGCCGCGGCGATACGCCCAGGCGGGTATCGCAAACATTCATGCGCCCGACGGGGGATCCGTGCTTCAATCGACGCACTGACACACGCGCCCCCGGCGCCATCGGCCTTCGAATGCTCATCGATCTCCCGCTCGAACAGAAGAGCGGCACGCTCGCAGAACAGTTCCTCCGCAGCACTTCCGTGCAAGGCCGCGCCTCCATCGACTATCAGCTCTATGTCCCGCCGGGCGACCGCGACGAACCGCGTCCGCTGCTGGTGATGCTGCACGGCTGCGGGCAGGATCCCGACGATTTCGCCGCCGGCACGCGCATGAACGAGATGGCGCGTCGCAACGGCTGGCTGGTGCTCTATCCGGCGCAGTCGGCCAAGGCCAATCCGCAGGGCTGCTGGAACTGGTTCAAGACCAGCCACCAGGAACGCGGCCGCGGCGAACCCGCGCTGATCGCGACGCTGACGCAGGAGATCATGGCCACCCACCGCGTCGACGCGAACCGCGTCTACATCGCGGGGCTCTCCGCCGGCGGCGCGATGGCGGTGATCCTCGGGCGCGCCTATCCGGAGCTCTTCGCCGCCGTCGGCGTGCATTCGGGCCTGCCGCACGGCGCCGTCGAGGACGCCAACGGCGCGATGGCGATGATGCGCAGCGGACAGCCTCCGCGCCGGGCGACGGACGAGCCGACGAAGGACGCGACGGTTCAACCGACCACTGACGCCAAGGCCGAGAAGCACGCCAAGACCGTCGACGCTGTCCGCCCCACGCCGACCATCGTCTTCCACGGCACGCGCGACATGACCGTGCATCCGCTCAACGGCGAGCAGGTCTACGCCGACGCCACGTCCGGCGTGGCGGGCGCCCAGCGCGTCGAGAACGGCCGCGAGGGCACGCGCGCCTACACCCGGCGCACGCACGTGACGCCGCAGGGGCGCGTGCATGCCGAACTCTGGCTGATCGAAGGCGGCGGCCATGGCTGGTCCGGCGGCGACCAGAGCGCCTCCGGCACCGACTGGCTGGGCCCGGATGCGAGCGATCAGATGCTCTGTTTCTTCATGGCACACCCGCTGGGCGACAATCGTGCATGACCCGCACCGATCCCACCGGCGCCGCACCCGCGGCCCCCGCTGCCTCGCAGCCGCCGGCGGCGCCTAGCGCCACCTCCTTCGACAGCCTGCCCCTGCCGCCCGCGATGCGGGCGAATCTGCAGCAGCTCGGCTACCTCTCGATGACGCCCATCCAGGCCGCCAGCCTGCCGCTGGCGCTGGCCGGCAAGGACCTGATCGCCCAGGCCAAGACGGGCAGCGGCAAGACGGCGGCGTTCTCGCTGCCGCTGCTGACCAACCTGAATCCGCGCCGTTTCGCCGTGCAGGCGCTGGTGCTCTGCCCGACGCGCGAGCTCGCCGAACAGGTCACGCAGGAGATCCGCCGCCTGGCGCGCGCCGAGGACAACATCAAGATCCTGACGCTGTGCGGCGGTGCGCCCATCCGCAACCAGCTGGCGAGCCTCTCTCACGGCGCGCACATCGTGGTGGGCACGCCGGGCCGCATCCTGGACCACCTGCAGCGCGAGACGCTCACGCTGGAGGCGCTGAACACGCTGGTGCTGGACGAGGCCGATCGCATGCTCGACATGGGCTTCGCGGAAGACATCGCCCAGGTGATCGCGAACTGCCCGAAGACGCGCCAGACGCTGATGTTCTCCGCCACCTACCCGGACGGCGTGAAGTCCATCGCGACGCGCTTCATGCGCGCGCCGCAGGAGGTGACGCTCAAGGAAAAGCACGCGGCCGGCAAGATCCGCCAGCGCTTCTACGAGGTCAAGGAGAACGAGCGCCTGCACGCGGTGGGCCTGCTGCTCAACCACTTCCGTCCGGCCAGCACGCTGGCGTTCTGCAACACCAAGCAGCAGTGCCGCGACCTGGTCGCCGTGCTGCAGGCCGAGGGCATCGTCGCGCTGGAACTGCACGGCGACCTCGACCAGCGCGACCGCGACCAGGTGCTGGTGCAATTCGCCAACCGCAGCTGCAGCGTGCTGGTGGCGACCGACGTCGCGGCACGCGGGCTCGACATCGCGCAGCTGGAAGCCGTCATCAATGTCGACATCACGCCGGACGCCGAGGTGCACACGCACCGTGTCGGCCGGACCGGCCGCGCGGACGAGGAAGGCTGGGCCTTCAGCCTGGCCAGCCTCGACGAGATGGGTCGCGTGGGACGCATCGACCAGATGCAGGGCACGGTCACGCCGTGGCATCCGCTGAGCGAGCTCACCACCGAGCCCGGCGCCGAGCCGCTGCATCCGCCGATGGTGACGCTGCAGATCCTGGGCGGCCGCAAGGAGAAGATCCGTCCGGGCGACGTGCTGGGCGCGCTGACCAAGGACCTGGGCTTCGACGGTGCGCAGATCGGCAAGATCAACGTCAACGAGTTCTCGACCTACGTCGCCGTCGAGCGCGACATCGCCGACCAGGCGCTGCGCAAGCTCAACGCGGGCAAGGTCAAGGGCAAGTCGGTGAAGGTGCGTCGGCTGTGAGCGCCGTGGACAGCTTCGCCGCACTGGGCTTGTCGTCGCGCCTCGTGCGCGCCGCCGACGAGCTCGGCTTCGAGGTGCCGACGCCCATCCAGGCGGCCGCGATGCCTCCGATCATTGAAGGCCGCGACCTGCTGGGGTCCGCGGCGACGGGTTCGGGCAAGACGGCGGCGTTCGTCTTCCCGATGCTGCATCGCATCGACTCCCGCGTGCGTCCCGCGCTGCGCCGCACGCAGGCGCTGGTGCTGGTGCCGACGCGCGAACTCGCTGCGCAGGTCGGCGAGACGGTGATCCAGGTCGGCCGTTTCCTCGACGAGCCGCTGAAGGTCTCGGTGCTGTACGGCGGCGTGTCGATCAATCCGCAGATGATGGCGCTGCGCGGCGGTGCGGACGTCGTCGTCGCGACGCCGGGCCGGCTGCTCGACATCATCGAGAAGAACGCGCTGAAGCTCGGCGACGTGGAGTGCCTGGTGCTGGACGAGGCCGACCGGCTGCTCGACGCCGGCTTCGCCGACGAGCTGGCGCAGGTGCTGGCGCTGCTGCCGAAACGGCGGCAGAACCTGCTGTTCTCGGCCACCTTCCCGGAGTCGGTGCAGACGCTGGCGAACCAGTTGCTGCATGACCCGGTCCGGATCGAGATCGCCGGCGAGCCGGCGACCGAAGGCCAGATCGAGGAACACGCGGTCGAGGTCGACGTGGCGAAGCGCACGCCGCTGCTGCGTCACATGATCGAGCAGGGCCAGTGGACGCGCGTGCTGGTCTTCGTCGCGACGCGGTACGCCTGCGATCACGTGGCTGACAAGCTGCGACGCGGCGGTCTCGAAGCCGCGGCCTTCCACGGCGACGAGAGCCAGGGCGCGCGCACGCGCACGCTGGCGGACTTCAAGGCGGGTCGGATCCAGGTGCTGGTCGCCACCGACCTGGGCGCGCGCGGCATCGACATCGCGCGGCTGCCGGTGGTGGTGAACTACGACCTGCCGCGCGCGGCGGACGATTACACGCACCGCATCGGCCGCACGGCGCGGGCCGGTGCGAGCGGGCTCGCGGTGAGCTTCATCAGCGCGGCCACGGAGTCGCACTTCCGGTTGATCGAGAAGCGCCAGGGACGGCGCGTCGCGCGCGAGCGGATCGCGGGATTCGAGCCGACGGAAGTTGCCTCGCCTGAGGCCGCCACCGGCGGCATCAAGGGCAAGCGGCCGAGCAAGAAGGACAAGCTGCGGGCGGCGGCTGCGGCCGAGGCTGCGCGCAAGTGACGGTATCGATCCGACCGCGCCTCTGACATCGACGCCGCATGACCTCCTTCCTGAACCGACTCAGGTCCATGTTCAAGGGCGTAGCGCCTGAACCGGCGCGCGCGCCTGAACCCGAACCCCAACCCGAGCCCAAGGGCGAGGGCGAGGCGTGCGAAGCGCCGCTCGACTACGACAAGCTGATCCACCTCGATGCCGAGAACCTTTCGGAGACGGGCATCCTGTCCGCATACATGAAGCTGCAGCCCCTGCTGAAGCAGTTTGCGGAATCACCCATCGAAGTCATCGAGCACATCGACGATAGCGAGCCGAGCTATGCCATCTCGGCCGCCGGGAAGAGGTTCCAGGTCTGGGACTCTGGCACCACGAACGTCGCCTGCTGGGAGCGGGCGACGGTCGCGTTCTTCGACATCGTCAACGCGAATCTCCAGACCTCTTCCCACAAGTTCTACGCGTTCTACGGCGGCAATGACCTGCACGGCATGTTCCTCACCGAAGAGGAGTTTGCCGCGGCGAGACGGGCCCTCAAGAAGCGGTCGGACTGGCCCTGGCTGCCGGTCGATGTGCCTCCGTACTACGGCTACCCCGACTACTAGGACGTCGGACGTGGCCATCGGTGTCTGCGGCCAGGCCAGTCCCCAGGGGTCGCGGCTAAAGTCGCAGTGCCTATTCAGCCGCGATCAGGGGGTGCCATGGGATCCGACGCCAACACGTTCATCGTCCCCGAGGCGGTGCAGGACTACCTCGCTGCCAAGGCGACTCCGGAGCAGCACGCCGATGCGCAACAGCTAGTCCGATTGCTCACGGCCGTCACAGGCGAGCAGCCCAAGATGTGGAGCGGCAGCATCGTGGGCTTCGGCAGCTACCACTACACCTACGCATCCGGACGTTCGGGGACGTCCAGCCTCGTGGGCTTCGCGCTCCGAGGCAAGGAGTTCGTCCTCTATCTGGCGCCGGACTGGGACGACGCAGAGCACTGGCTCAGCGAGCTGGGGAAGCACAAGGCGGGCAAAGGCTGCCTGTATGTGAAGAAGCTCGCCGACGTCGACTCGGCTGTGCTTGAACAGCTGGTCGCGGCGTCCGTGGAGGAGCTTCGTCGGCGTTATCCGTCCAAGAATCAATAACCGTGCGGCCAGGCCGACAGGCCGCGCCGGAGATCAGGTGGGACGCTTCAGTGCCAGCAGGCATCGGCATTGGCCAAGCGCCATCAGGCCCAACGCCAGGATGTTACGGCTCATGGCCATGCCCTGCAGACCTCGTATGGCCGCGTGCCAGGTCTTGCTCGCCACGTCGGGTCCCTGCGACATGACGGTCTGCCAGACGAGCCTCAAATAGCCGCTCATCGTCAGCAGGAGGAGTCCAGCGCCGACGGCATCCGCCAGCATGATCAGCGCGCGCAACTCAGGGTTGGTCACCACCAGCAGCAATCCCAGCAGGCCGAATACCTTGCGGTGCGTCTTGAAGAACTTCAAGAATTTTTCCATGGTGCATTCTGGCAAGGGCGACGTCAGCGGGTCGTGAAGGTCGGCGGGCCGGGCGCTGCGGTCATTCGCGCAGAGTTCGAGTGACAGTCCCCACGCGAAGTAGGACGAACATTACTCGCCTTACGGCTCGTCTTCGAAGAGCAGGCTCATCTGGATCGAATCGAAGTAATGGCCATCAAAGCGCATGCCGTTGCGCTTCGTCGCTTCGCGCACAAACCCCATGCGCTCATACAACCCAATGGCGTGCTGATTGTCAGCTCGCACCTCAAGCTCGACCCTTGTGATGCCGTTCTGTTTCGCTTTCGCAAGACATGCGGCAAGCAGGCGCCGTCCGACACCTTGCCCTCGATAGGCAGGAAGCAAGCCCACTCCCAGGGAACCGCAATGCCGGTTCGCGTGGGCCCAAGCAGGAAGGATGTCGCACCAACCAACGACCATCGAGCCGTCGATGGCAACGAAGTGCGCAGCACCAGTGGCGACGTTCTCACGAACGAACTCTTTGATGCTCTCGCGCGGCAACGCCTCGATCTGGGCCAGGTACTTCTTCTCCCGGGCCACTGCGTCGAGACAAGCATGGAAACCTTCCGCGTGGGTTTCGGCGATAGGGACGACTTCAACATTCATGGCGACGGATTGTGAACGGCAGAGGCAGGTGCTGATCACGAAAGCGGTGGGCCGAGGGTTCGCTTCTGCTGCAGATCAGCCGTTGGCTTGAGGCTGAGGCTGAGGCTGTTAGCCGACGTTGACACAACGCGTCGTCTGCCAGACGGCCTCGAACAGTTCAGCGGAGATGGCGGTCAGATTGCCGTATTCCGTCAGCGACGCTTCCGTCTCGTCCCACTGTCCTTCGGGTAGGACGCCAAAAGTGTCGGCACTATGGGCTCGGTCGTAGCGCAAGGCAATCCCATTCGCTCCAATCTCTACATAGCGCTTCCAGTAGCCGTCATCACCAATCTCGGAGTACCCGATGTACTCAGGAATTCCGTGGAGGTTCCCGCTTGAGCAGTAGAGGCGGTACAGCATGGGCTTGGTGCGTTAGGAGGTGAGCGGGACTGGGGGGCCGTGCATCGTATGTCCTCTTCCGCTTCCGCTGCGCTGCCGTCGCTGCCTACGGCTGAAAGGCGCCGAACGAGTCCGAGGCTGTATGGCCGCAGTCTCCGAGAATGGTCATTGGAGGGTGTCCGCAGTTCCCGTTGACGCTCACCGCAATCCAAGCGGTTCACGATGACGCACCGGCCCCCAAGGCAGAATCCAGACATACGGGCGAGGCCGGCGGCATGCCTGCCGGGAATCCCATCTTGAAGAACGGAGCAGCATCAATGGCACTGACGAAGAAGGGCGAATACTGGTACGGGACCACTTCCGGAGACACCCAAGCCGAACTGCGCAGCTACAGCGTTGCGAATCGCCATGAGGCCACCAGGTTTGCCACGTCCAAATGCGATTGCGGATGCCGGACCTTCGCGCTGCAGACCGATGAAGAGGCTGGTGTGGCGATCCGCACCTGCACCGACTGCGGGCAGGAGCACCTGATGGGCGACAGTGCGGACTACCTCGAACAAGCCTCGCCGGAGGCGCACGAGTGCGTGTGCGAGAACGAGGTGTTCGAGCTGGTGTCCGGCGTCTCCGTGTACGAAGGAACCCATGACGTGCGCTGGTACTACATTGCCTGCCACTGCGTGGAATGCGACCTGGTCGGGGTCTTCGCAGACTGGAAGTGCGAAGCAGGTGATGCGGCGGCGTTCCTCGCCAAGGTATGAGCATGACGCCATCGATGGACTTGGCCGCTTCAATGCCCTGGCGTTGCGTTGCCGCTGCGGCTTGAGCCGCGTCATCCTGCGATTCCAAGCAGCGCCTCGGTATCAACTCCTGGTTTCGTCGGCAGTACTGTGTTCGTCAACTCCTGGGGCTGGTCGGACTAGGCCCTCACGCATCAGGTGGGATCGAGCATCATCTGGTCGGCGCTGTGCGGGCGGTGGCAGCTGCTTCGGGGCGGTTGACCCTGTGAACCAGTTAATGGCGATCGCCACGAGAAAGACAACCGATCCTGCCCAAGGGATCAGCAGCGTGTGCTGACGATCCAGAAGACGAATCCACCAAGGAACGAAGAAGGCAGAACCCTCCGTGCCGAACGTGGCAGGCGTGAATGCAATTGCAGCAGCTGCAGCGACGCACAGTGCGAACAATCCGCGCATGCGAACGTCCCTCGTCGGCCCTGAGCTTCGGCAGAACCACCAAAGCAGCGCCATGCCCCACAGCGGGTAATAGAAGAGCGCGAGAAAGATGATTTGCATGTCCGTGGGCCTCCTCCCCGGGGAGCCGTCGCTCTCTCAGAACTGCGGCGCACGGAGCGAAAAAGGTCAGCTGCACTACGCTTCTGGTCGAAGCCCGTGCAAGCAATCCTAATGCTCGCCGACCTTTCCACCCAGCACCTCGCTGAGATGCTCCGCAAGCTCCGCCTTCTTGGACTCTGTCTCCGCGTTGCCGATCGCTTGCTGAGCCACCGCCTTCGCTTCGGCGATCTCGCCGACTGCGAATGGAGCAAGCGCCCGCGCGGTCGCGATCAGCCAGTCGCCGGGAAACGCGCCTTGTGCCGGCGCCAGGACCGCAAGTGCTTTCGCAGGCTCACCGTTCCTTCTCAGGTGGTCGGCGAGAAAATATCTCGCCACCTTCACCGCGGGATTGGTTTCCGCAGCGCCCTGCTCCAACTCCAGCGTCAGCACGGTCTCGTACTCGCGCGTGGCTTCTTCGTTCCGACCAAGTTGATGAAGAACGCCGGCGTAGGCGCCGTGCCAATCGGGATACGTCGGACAGATGGCGATGGCACGGCCATAGCGATCGGCGGCCTCCGCGAGCTGGCCTGAGCCCCACAGTTCGAGTGCATCATTCGCCAGCGAATTGGCAAGCTTGTAGTCGGTCATGGCTGAGATGGATCCTACGCAGCGACCGGCTCGGAGTCTCTCTCTCCACTGAGACTCCCGAGGTCGATGGCAAGGACTTTAGCGGCTCAGCGCTGCGCCTCCGCTCCGCACACATGCCGCTCCAGCAACGCGGTCAGGAACTCGGCGCTCTGCTGATGCATCCCGCGCTGGTTGTAATGCGTGCGCGTGAGCACCGCCACCGCGTCGAGCGTGGGCAGGATCAGCACGTTGTTGCCGCCGTTGCCCGACATCAGCCAGGCGCTCGCGCGGCCGCATCGCAGCTCATAGTCGCGGCGCCAGAGGAGCTCACCGTACTCCATGCCGAAAGGCGTTGACCGTCGCACGGTCAGCAGCGTGGCGACCTGTTCCGGCGTCAACACCTGGCCCTTCGGACCGGCGCCTTCGCGAAGCAGCATCTGCGCCAGCGAGGCCCAGTCGCGCGTGCGCAGGCGCAGGCCGCCGCCGGTCATCGTCTCGCCGCTGGGCGAGCGCGACCACTCCAAGGTCGAGAGGCCCAGCGGCTCGAACAGCCGCCGTTGCGCATAGGCCTCCAGCCCGCCCGGTACCCGGCGCTCCAGCACCTGACCCAGCAGGAACACGCCAGCCGTGCAGTACGCAAACGGCCCCAGCCCCTGCGCATCCCGCGCCACCGAGCGCGTGGGCATGTCGCCCGCCCAGCGCAGCCAGCGCGGCTGCGGGTACATGTTCTCTTCGTTGCCGGGGCTGTCGGGCTGGTTGTCGTCGCAGTCGAGCGCGGACGTCATGGTGAGCAGGTCCTCCACCACGATGCCGCGCTTGACGGGACCATCGTTCGCGAAGGGCTGCGCGTCCGAGAGCTCGCCGAACACGGGTGTCTCGCGCTTCAGCAAGCCGTCCTGCGCCGCGGCCGCCACCAGCAGCCCGGTGACGGACTTGCCCACCGACCGCGTGTTGTGCAGGGTCTGCGCATCGGCGCCACGGGCGTACAGCTCGACCACCACCCGGCCGTGGCGCTGCAGCAGCACGCTGGTCGCGCCCGGAAGCGCCTCCAGCGCGGCACGGTCTTGAGCAAGGAGCGCAGCCTCGGCGGGCGTCACCTGTTGCGCTGCGCAGGCGCTCAGAAGCATGACGATCGCGGAAGGCAGGACCCAACGGCGCAGCCGGGCGCCCGACAAGGAACAGAAGCGACGAGGTGTGTTCATGCCGCGCATGTTCCCCGGCCCTTCGGAGCGGCGTCTAGAACGTTTTGAACCCGGCTCGCCACGCCGCTGGCGTGCAGCGGTATTCCGCTCGGAACAGCCGAGTGAAGTGGCTCTGATCCGCGAAGCCCGACTGCATCGCGACCTCGGCGATCGACTGCCCGCCCTTCAGGCGTTGCGCCGCCCGGTTCAGCTGAGCGCGCCGCTGCAATTGGCCGGGCGAGATGCCGTAGTGATGCCGGAACGCCCTCGCCAAGGACACGGGATGAACACCCGCCTCCAGCGCGAGTGCAGAGAGGCGCAGCGGCTGGTCGCATTCGTCCAGGAGCTGCTCCATGCAACGCCGCAGCCAGAGAGGCTCGCGGGCGTCGACGCGCGCAGAAACAGCCGCGTCGCCTCGCCCGGGCACCGTGCGCGTAAGGTGGCACAGACGCTGGGACGCTTCCTCCGAGTCGAGCAGACCGCCCAGGTCCGAAGACAGGGGCAGGCCCGCCAGGCTCAGCGCTGCCTGTCGAGGCGCTCCCAACAGCTGCCGAGCGCCACCGTCGGCCAGCCCGAGCGCCCCTGCGAACCCGGCCTTCACGCTGAGCGCCAGGAAACGCCCACCCGCACCCGCGAAGGTGTCGACATGACGGGTGCCCGGCGGATTCCACAACACGTCGCCCGGTTCCAGCAGCGTGGTCACACCGCGGGCGCTGCTGCGGTAGCGCCCCTCCAGCACGACGACGAAATGCCCGTCCTCGTGCTCATGCGGCTCCACGCGATGCGCGGGATTGTTCGCCAGCAGCCGGGCGATGCTGAAGCCGGCGACGTCACAGCGGGCATCGAAGTGCCCGTAGAACTGCATGTGCTTCAGACGCATGGGAGGAGGCAGCGAGGTAGAAGGCCTCGATCATGCCGCAGGTGCTCCCGCACCCTGCCCCTCCGCAGCGACCCCGTCGAGCCCGCCGGTCAGCCCGGATCGGGCAGCGGATTCAGGCGTAGGTGTTGAGGTTGCGTCCGAGCGAGCCTTCGGTGGCCAGGGCGGGCGGCTGCGGCAGGGCGGCGAGCAGCGCGGCGGCGCCGGATTCCTGGACGTCCATGGCCTTGCGGAGCACCAACAGGCTGGCGGCGTTGCCGACCGTGCCAGGCGTGCCGTTGGAGGCCGAGCTGACGGCTGCGGCGACGCTGGGGGAGTTGGTGATGTTCATGTCAGCAATATCGGCCAATCCAACGCGGGGTTGAGCGCCGAATTCGGTCGACCGGGTCCTCTGTCCCTCAAACGGCTGACTCGCGCGCCGCGCCGCGGTGTCCCGTTCCGATCGGAGATCTCGTTCAACGAAGAGGAACCAGAGGAACCAGGAGAACGCACCATGAACATTCCGCCCTTCATCGCCTTCGCCGCAGCCGCCTTCCTTGGAGGCATGGCCTCCCGGCAGGCGCCAGTCCTGTCGACCTGTCCTCCGGCACCGCCGGATTCATCGGCAAGCCAGGCGCGGGTGTGTTCTCCCAGACCTACACCTTCACCCTCACCAATCCGAACACGGTGAACATCCTGCTGTCGTCGGTCGTCAACGGCGACCATCACCTCGACTTCTCCAGCATCGTCCTGACCGGCCCCTCCGGTCCCATCAGCGCCACCGAGTTCACGCCCGACCCGTTCACCGGCCACGTCATCAGCAACGCCCGCCTGGCGCCGGGCAGCTACACGCTCACGGCCAGCGGCACGAACAGTGCGGCCCTGGCGACCTACGTCGGCACCATCGCGCTGGCGGGAAGTGCCGGTGCGCAGCCTTCGGCGAACGGCGGGCCGCTGGACCTCACCGCGGGCAGCGCCGGCTTCATCGGCACGCCCAGCGCCGGCGCGTTCTCCAACGTCTTCACCTTCTCGATCGGCAGCCCGCAGACGGTGAAGCTCATGCTCTCCTCCGCGGTGGGAGGCGACCAGAACATCGACTTCACCAGCGTCCTGCTGCGCGGCCCGTTCGGCGACCTGCTGGCGGCGGAGTTGACCCGCGATCCGTTTGAAACCTGGACGCTCGCCACCCCGCTGCTCAACCCGGGCAGCTATTCGATCATCGCGTCCGGCATCAACAGCGATGCCGTCGCCACCTACGCCGGCACCCTCGCCTTGTCGCCCCGCGACCCGGATGCGCCGGACAACGACGTGCCCGAGCCGGACTCCGGCGCCCTGGTGATGGCGGGGCTGGGCGCGGCCCTCGTGATGTTGCGGACCGACCGGCGCCGCTTCCGGACGAACCGGCCCGGCGGCGTCCTCAGCCGCCGGCGCTGAGCCGGATGGCGTCGTCCTGCCGCGTCAGCTGGGCGCGGATGAGCTGGTCGCTCTTCACGTGGCGGGTCAGCGGATCGCTCAGTCCGCCGGAGAAGAAGTGCTCCGTCCCGACGACGGTCGCGCCCACGCCGCGCAACAGATGGCCGAGGTTGGGGACCACGTCCAGCTTCACGGAATAGACGTCGATGTGCTGCTCCGCGTCGGCCACATCGATGCCGAGCTTCGCGTACTGGCGCAGCTGCGAGTCGTTGAGCGGCGCGGACGACAAGCCGGTGACCTTCACCGGCGCACCGAGCGAGTAGTTGGCGATCCCCGACGACGCCGCTTCTCCGCCGCCTTTGGAGTGCCCCATCGTCGACACGGAGTAGTCGGCGAACTGGCTGAACTGCGGCGTCTGTTGAAGCTCCTTCAAGGCGCCGACGACGCGCTGCGCCTGGTCGTGGCTCTTCGTCGGCAGTCCGAGCGCGGTCCGCGCGTTGGCGGTCCATTGCGGGATCGCCATCTCCGCGTTGCCCAGCGCCAGCCGCACCGGCGATCCGGCCACGCGGCCCGCCGTCGTCCCGCCGAAGACGGCGGCGATGTCCTTGTCCTTGTGATTCACCAGCACGGACACGACCAGCCCGCTCCGGTTGTCGACGAGCGTGCCGGTCGGGCGCTCGACCTGGCTCGACGGGAGCAGGCCCTTCTGTCCGGGACTGCCGACCCGCTCCGACGCGCTCCAGACCTTGTCCGCCACGGCGGACGACAGCGGATCGCTCGGCTGGTAGTTGCCCTTGGCGATGCGCTGGTAGGGGAACATGCCGGCGTCGAGCTTGTCGCGCAGGGCTTCGTTGGCCTTCAAACGCTGCTCAGGCAGGTGGGCGGTCTTCGCCTCGAAGGTCGGCAGCTGCGCGCCACGCGTGACCGCCGGATGCAGCTCCGGGGAAGATGCGTCAGGCATCATGGCCTTTATGCCGGGAGGCATGGCGCTGCGCGGCGCGACCGCTGTGCGCGAACCCGCCGCGGCAGGCGGCCGACGTTCCCGCAGACCGTCGGCGGCGCCTTCTGGCGGATTGCCCGACGCGCGCCCGGAGCCTGTCGTCGAAGACTTGTCGATGGCCGAAGACCAGGCATCGGCCCCGGGCGTGGCGCCCAGTCCTGAGTGAGGGGAATTGACTCTCATCCCCCAAGCTAACGAGCCCCGCCCGCCGGACGTCAACCGATGCGAAGCAGCGTCCGGAAATCTGAAGTCCGCGCGCGTCGCAACGGTCGCTCAGTCCGGTCGGGCCATGAAGAACTTCTCCCCGAGCTCGAAGTAGTCGCCCGGGCCGCCGCCGCGCAGGATCAGCCCCGCCGCGGCGGTGTCGAACACGCCGTCCTTCAGCAGCGACGGCGAGATGTGCATCAGCACGACCTGACCCAGGATCAGCCAGGTGTCCACGGGCTCGTCGTCCTTGGAGCTCAGCTGGATGAGCTGGGACACCTTGCACTCGAAGGCGACGGGGCTCTCCCCGACGCGCGGCGGCGCCACCTTGACGGAGGCGACCTCGGTCAGATTCCCGAGCTCGAATTCATTGACGCCGTGAGGCACCCGAGCGCAGGTCGCATTCATCGCTTCCGCGAGATCGCGCGTGGCGAGATTCCAGACGAACTCGCCGGTCTCCTCGATGTTCCTCAGCGAGTCCTTACGACCGATGCTGGAGAAACCGATGATGGGCGGCGTGTAGTTCAGCGCCGTGAAGAAGCTGTACGGTGCCAGGTTCACAACGCCGGCCTTGCTCTTCGTCGACATCCACCCGATGGGTCGAGGCCCGACGATCGAGTTGAACGGGTTGTGGGGCAGGTTGGGCGCGGCGGGGTCGTAGGTGTGCATGCCGGAGGTCGGGAACAGCGTCAGCGGGAAGTGCATGAGCCATTCTGGCTGCGGCGGGCTGCCGTCACTTCTTGTGAGGGCTCTTCAACGCTGCCCAGCCGTCGGGCGCATGGTCGTTGACCATGGTCGCCAGATCGAGGAACAGGCGCTGGAAGTACGGCTTCCTCTTCTTGACCGGGGGCTCCGTCGCCAGCAGGTCGGTCAGCGCCTTTTTCCAGCGGAGCAGCGCTTCGTACACCAGGTGCTGTTTCGCGACGTAGTCCTGCGGATTGGTCTGATAGAGCTTGTCCTGGGCGCCGTCCACCCGCGCGAGCGCCGCCGCATGATGGCTGACGTTGAGGTCCTTCAGCATCTTGTTGATGGCCGGGTTCTCGCCCCGCGACGCCGCGACACGCTCGGCGGTCGTGAGCAGGGCGCGGAAATCTGCGACGGCCGCCTGCGTCTTCTGGAAACGCGGCACGTAGGGCTGGAGTTTGGCGGGAACGCCGGTCATGGATACCGCCGGCACTGCGCCGATGGCCGTGTGCGCACCCTCGGTCCATCGGTGAAACAGGTCGATGAAGCCCTGGTTGCCGGAGGCCTCGGGATGCTGGTAGGCGTCGGCCGGCAACTGGTTGCCCGACTTCTGCGAATACCAGGTCTGCATGTCGCGGGCGGAGTACAGCGTGCCGGCGGGGATCAGCACGTTGTTGTCGGTCATCTTGGCCAGGATGTCGCTCACGCCGAAGGCGTGCGGCACCTTGCTCACTTCCTTGACGACGTGGGGCGGACGCCGGAATCTCCCGTTGATGCTGCGACCGCCGACCTTGATGCGCACGACGAGGTGTTCCTCGGACGTCCAGACGTCCTGCCCATAGGGCTCGGCCATTTCGTCCGAGACGTCGTGGAACCGCTCCTGACGGACGTAGCCTTGGCCGGCGAGCGCCTGCACGATGTCCTCGTAGCTCCGTCCGGCGAACTGCGGGAGCGGTGTGGCCCTGGCGGCGAGCGTCTGCGCCTTCTCGAAGGCCGTGGAGTCCTTATCCGAGAGGGTCATGCGCAGGTTGGGGATATCGGTGACAGCCAGGCCGACGCGCAGGAACCAGGCGTCGAAGTCCGTCGCGCCGAGCTGCTGCCGCGCCGTGATCAGCGGTTTCCAGAATCCGTCCGGCGCCTTGTTCGGCACCTTCGTTTCCAACTGGGTCCTCGTCAGGTGCTCGAAGACCAGATTGATCAGCGCCGCGTCGAGCGTCGGGATCGAGGCGGCAAAACGGATCTCGTCCTCGAGCTTGAAACCGTGCGCGCGCAGTTCGGCCGCATCGGAGACGCCGGCCAGGTTGAACGTGGCGCCCCGCTGGACCACGGGTCGTGCCGCCGCCCTCGCACCGTCGCCGAAGAGCCGGGCGATGTCGGCGCGTTGCGCGGTCATGCGCGGCGAGTTCTGGAAGCCCGCCGCGACAGGGCCGGTCGCGTCGACCGGACGGGTCCTCGCGGCTGCGGCGGCGCGCGGCGATGCCGCCGGCCCTCGCGGCTCACTGTCCGCCCGAGAGGGACCTCTCGCTTCGTATGACTGTCGTCCCATGACGGGAGGATCACCGACGCACGACGCCCGTCGCCATCGGCGCCTTGCTGAAAAAACCGCGCAAGAATTCCGAGCGAAGCTTGCCTGGTTGGAGATGGTCGGGCCGCATCGAAGCGCCTCTCAGGAAAGCGACATGCCGAGCTGACTCAAGCTCACTCAAAGAACGCGGCCGACCCCCATGTCTCAATACGGCTGAAATCGACCTCCTGCATCTCCAGCCGCTCAACGAGTTCAAATCGTCCCCCATCCTGGCGGCGGCCATACAGGCGCTCGAGATCTTTCGCCACGTGCTGCGCAGGTTTCGCAAGACCTTGCAGCGCGGACACGTAAGCCTCGAAGAAGCTCAGCCCACGCGCGATTGCATGGCCGAGCAACGCTCCAAGGGCCGCTGAGGGATACAGACGAACCGGCCAAAGATGGGAGATGGTTGCTTGACATCCTGCAGCAAGACCTGGAGCGAGGCCAACTCGCGGGAGCAGGCCCGGGTCGGCGAACCGGGCACCGTCGCAGACATTCAAGAAGAGCAGTCGGCGCTCCTCGGTCTCTGGCGCGAGTCCCCATAGCTCTTCCAAGCCAACCTTAGGCAGGTGGCGCGCCAACTCCAGCTGCACCTCATGCGGTTTCCAGTGGTCGAATTCACCGTGCGACGCGACCCATACGAGATCGAACGCCGCGTCGCGGTAGAGCTCAAGGAAAAGTTCGCGCGTGTAGGTCGGGGGAGCCGGGCGCACGACCCGAACGCCCGCTTTGCTCAATGCATGCTCAACCATGTCGAGCTCCATACCTGCGGAAAGGGCATCACCGCCTCCCCATAGGAGAGCCTTGCGTATCTGTCGGTCTCGGCGGGGTCGCGCCAAGGAAGATGCGATTGGCCAGGTGCGGCCCCATGCCTGCAACTGCGTTGCCTGAATTGGATGACCCTCTGTGGGCAGGATCAGTTGTGCGGATGGATCGCCGGGAATCTCGATGCCCGCCGGGCAGTAGGCATCGATCAACGCCTCAATCAGGCCATCCTGGTGCTCCAGCGGATACCCGGGTCGCTCGGGGATCTCGAGATCGCTGTTGTCTGCGCCGGCGACGGTGGCATAAGTCTGCAAGAACGAGTTCATCGCGCGGGATACGGCGAGCAGCGGCCACTGCGTCTCCCTGGCGAGTTCCACCAACTGCCGCTCGCAAAGATAAGAGGAGCAAGATTCACCGAACGGCAGCGAAACGAGAAGGCGCTCTGAGTCTGGACCGTCGTCGACCGAGCCCTGCCTGTACCAGGTTTGCAGTCCTCGCAGCACCAGATCAGCTCGCCCCATGGCAAGCACCTTCACAAAATACGGTTGAACCAGGATTGTCGAAATCGCCGCCTCTCGGGCAACGCGAACTTGCGTCTGACCGCTCGATCGTCGAGACCGCGCGACTTCCATCAGGGTGATCAATGCCTCGGCGTCGGCTGATCCATGAACGTCTGTGCGCATCAGCGTGGCGTTGAGCTGAACTCTGTCCATGTCTGAAGCATGCGCATTCAGACGTCTCATCGCGTAGTCAGCCCAATGGTGTGAGCCGCGACTCGAAAAGGATCCCCCTGCGGTTGACAAGGCCAATGCGAATGCGTACCGCTGCCGCTTTGCGAGTCGTGCCGCTGTGGCGAATCCTTCGAGTCGCTGCGCCAGATCGGCAGCTTCTTCAGGCTGCTCTTTGGCCATCCAGGTCAAGATGAACGTGCCGAGATGAATGTCCGCGCCGGTGATGAACTGGGGGGGCCGCTCCATCGCGCTATAGAACGTCTTCAACGCAAGAGGCAGCAGATAGACACAAACCTCAAGAAACGCCGTCCTGCGCCTTGCGTACTCGTACAGCGCAGTGAAGAAGGCCACCATGATGTCGTGGAATCTCGGCCATTCGTAGATCACACGAATCCGGTAGAAGTCCTCAACTCTACCCACATACATTTCATGCTTGAAATCGTCAGTGGGAACATTTGTGAGCGCCCATTGAATCCAGTCGCCCATTTCGCTGGTCTCACCGGCAATGAACGCTCGATTGAGCATCACAGTGCCGATAACGAATTGTTCAAAGTCAAGGATGCTCAGTTGAGCTTCGCTCACGTCGGGCCGCGCGAGCGCTGCGCTTTCAATTGCGGCTCGTGCAGTGGGAGAGTCTGCGTCGAGCGTCGCGTCAACAGCAGCGTCGAATCGCCGCCATTTGGCCAATACGAATTGTTGAATCGTCGCCATCGAAAAATTCTCTTTGTCGAATGGTAGATCTTCAGAGCGGGCCAGCGGCGTCGGACTGTGCGGCCCCTTCGAGTCGCAGCGAGTACTCCAACTCGTAGCTGGGCTCAAACTTCAATGTGGTCGCTGTGGCGCCCGAGTAGAGAAACCCATTCTTTTCAAGAGCGCGGATCGAAGCGACATTGTCAATGTTCGCTTCGGCCACAACTTCGACGACACCCCTTCGACAGATCAACTCCTCGATGAGTGCTGCCACCACGCGCGTGGCGTATCCCTGTCGCCAGAAGTCGCGACCAATCGTGTATCCGACGTTGCACCTGCCTGCCCCTTCGACCCGGTAGCGGCAGAAACCCACTGGCCGTTCAGGCGCGTCTTCTCGATGAACTGTGAAGACCTGACCGCCCGATCGAACGTCGACCTCCAGCCGAAGCGCCAGTTCCTCCATGGACCTCGGCGGTGGAAATGTCAGGTATCGGTAGAGATCGTAGTGCTGGAGCAATTCGAAGAGCGCGGGAATCCCTGCGTCTTCCAAGGGCCGGAGGATAATGCTCAATGTCAATCACCTTTGCAATTTGTCTTTTGATCAGTTGCCGATGTGTCTGATGAATCTGTGCAAACCTTTGTGAATACGGCGATCGAATTCACCTCTCGAGGCGATGCGCGCCCAAGTTGACCGCTGTGGTTGATGTCGGATTCAGGCCAAGAGCTGACATAGCCTCTCGGATTGAGCCTATTGCGTCTCGCCAGCCATTCCAGGCTCAACGCTGCGGCCCGTAGGACCAAGGTGCCACTTACGGATTAGTGCTCACGGCCGGAAGAATTCAGCCCAGATCGACCCGCTAGAGTTTGTTGAGATCGACTTCAAGGTCAGCTGACTTGAGTTCCTTCGCTAGCGCGTACCGCCACGCTCCGCCACCGTCGATTTCGATGTAGACGACCCCGTAATAGTCAGAGGGAAGCTCTACACCATTCTCGTATAGGACGCAAACGCGTTTTCGCCCGATCTTGCCCATGAAGTAGCCGAGCTCGAGGACCACGTTTTGCCTCGCCCGGTCTCGCAGAGTCTGTCCATCTGGTTGCTTCCGACCACCGACATCATCAGCAGTCATAAGCACCACCGCGAAATGGACATCGGCGTAGCGTTCGAGCTTTTCAATGATGGTGTCACTCTGGCTGGCCTGTTCATTGAGGATGATGACCTTTAAGCCAAGTTTTTCCAGAAGCCGCGCCGACATCTCACGGATGCCTTGGTTATGTCCGTGAACTAGGAAGACAGTGCTAGGAGCAAAAACATGTCCTGTAGAAAGACCATCCATTAGGTCGTCGCGGACGACGTTCTTGATCGGCTCGATCTCCATAACCGGAGTGTTCGGTGTAACTACGTCCCCCACCTTGACAAGCATCTGGATGACCCGCCCCGAGAAAGGCGCTGGAAATTCCAGTGATGCCTTGTCGGACTCCACAGTCACGTACGTGTCGCCCTGAGTCAAGAAGTCGCCAGCCTTGACCGGCGTTTCGATTACCAAGATTTGGCCGAGTGGCTCGCGTTCTTCAAAGATCGGGCACAGAAGAAATTGCGTCTTGCTCATTTCGCACCGCCGTGGTCAGGTCAGGAGAATTTTACGAGCCTACGTGATCCGGGGGGCGAGCCACGGCAGTCATCGCTGCGCCTTCTTTCGTGCTGCTGTTGCTAAGAAGAATCTTCAACGGTCGAAAGACAAAGTGGAGGTGTCGCATGAGACGTCTTTGAAGGGGCAGTCTCAAGTTATCTCTTTGCCTGCGGAGGTGCCCAAAGTGGAGGTCCAGCATCAGCCGCCTCACCGTTCGGCTAGGATCCACCCGCGCCTAATCACTCATATACCATGCGTTTCACATTCTCGTTGAGCCTTTTTCTGGCCTTGGCTTCCGGCACCGCGAATGCACAGGAAGCACCCGCGTCCAAATGCGTGGTCGTCTTCAGCCAGGGGAGCAACATGTCTCCCAGCGATCCACAGGTCAATCGAATGTGGAATCGGCTGAATGACTCCTTCGGTCAGTTCGTGTCCGCGGAACTGAAAGGGGCCGGACAAAGGGTGATCGAGATGCCTCACCCCGTGGAGGCCACCGACATCGCGGCCAACATGCGCCGTCTCCTGAAGAAAGCGCAACAGGAGGGATGCAATCTGATCGTCAGCACCTCAATGTACGCCGATCAGCAGACTCATCAATTCATGAGCACGCTCCGGATCAATCCGATCACCGCTGAGCGAAGGGAGTTCCCAGCGGGAACGAACTACGCGATTGCTCAGGAAACGTTCAAGAAAGAGCAGGCCGACCCGTTGACGAAGGAGACCCTGGATCGATTGGTGGCGAGCGACATCGCGAAGAGCCTGGTAGGTGACTATCTCAACGCGACGAAATAGGCCCTCACAACGCCGGAATCCGGATCTCCGTCAGCACCCACGATGCGAAGCCGCGGCGCTGGAAGACCAGCCCGGTCCTGCGATCCTCGGCCTGTCCCGCGCGGCGAGCGTAGAGGACGAAGGTGTCGACGCCGGGGCGTTCCGTCGTCCAGATCGGCTCCCGCTTGGCCGACGACTGGCCGCCCTCGGCATCGCCCTCCGGATCGGAAGACGTGCCCTCGGGCTGCTTCGCCCGCGACTCCCGTCGCGGCATCAGCTTGCCCTCCTGCATGATCCGCATGACCGATTCCGGCCGCACGAAGGCGTCCACCATGCGGTCGATCATCGCCGTCGCGAACAGCGAGCCCAGCGCGGCGCCCGCCTTCGCGATGTCGCTGCCGGACTCCGACCGCTCCGTCGCCTTGGCGCCGACCGCCGTCGACAGTTGACCCTTGAGGCTCTCCCGCAGCAGCGGATAGTCGACGCGTTCGTTGAACGCCGTCGCATCGCCGGCCTTCGCCGCGTTCCGCATCTGATGGATCGCCAGCCACGGCGACCAGTACCAGTAGGCGGCGATCGCCAGGACCGCCGCGACCAGCGCGACCTTCGAGAACTTCCGAGCAGTGGGGGTCATCCCTTGCCTAGCATTTGATGCACCGGCACGGAGTGTAGAAAACTCATGAGCCGCCTTCGAGCACCTCCAGCACATTGCGCGCCGCGCCCACGCCCATCTTCACGTAGGCATCCGCGGTCACGCCGCCGATGTGCGGGCTCAGCAGGATGCGCGGCTCGGCGAGGAACGGATGGTCGGCCGTCATCGGCTCGACCGCGAAGCTGTCCAGCCCGGCCGCCAGCACCTGTCCCGATTGCACGGCGGCCAGCAGCGCGGCTTCGTCGATCAGTCCGCCGCGGGCGGTGTTGACGACGATGACCCCGCGCTTGCAGGCCGCGAGCGTGCCCGCGTTCACCAGCCTGGCGTTCTCGGCGGTGAGCGGGCAATGCAGCGAGACGACGTCCGCATCGCGCCAGATCTCGTCCAGCCCCACGCGCTGCACGAACGACGGCACGGACTTGGCGAAGGGATCGAATCCGATCACGCGCATGCCCATCGCATCGGCCACCTTCGCGAAGCGCAGGCCGATGGCGCCCAGGCCGATCAGGCCCACCGTGCGGCCTTCGAGCTCGACACTCTTGTGCGTGGACTTGTCCCAGTGCCCGTCGCGCATGCGGGCGTCGAGCGACACCACGGACTTGGCGCAGGCCAGCATCAGCGCGAGCGCATGTTCGGCGACGGCCGCGGCGTTCGCGCCCACCGCCGCGCGGACCTGGATGCCGCGCTGCGCGGCGGCCGCCTTGTCGATGGTGTCGGTGCCGCTGCCGTGCTTGGAGACGACCTTCAGGCTCGGCGCCGCCGCCATCGCCGCAGCATTCACGCCGCTGTAGCGCACGATGACCGCCACCGGGTCGTGGGCGCCGCACAGTGCGACGATGTCGTCCTGCGTCGGCGTCTTTCCCGCGAAGACCAGCTCGTAGTCCGCCAGCAGCGCGGCCGCCTTGGGCGCGAGGTCCGCGCCGGTGACGAGGATCCTGCCCTTGCTCACAGCGTTTCCCCGCCCTTGATCACGCCGGCGGCGCGCAGCGCGCCGTCGAGCCACGGGGGGCGCAGCGCTTCGCGGTTGCGGATGCCGGCGATGCGTTTGGTCTCCGCCTTCACCTTCTCGTGCGCGAGCGCGATCAGGGACGCCGCCTTGTCGCGCTCCACCACGGTGACGCCGTCCGCGTCGCCCACGATCAGGTCGCCCGGATGGACTGTCACGCCGCCGATCGAGATCGGATGGTTGAGGCGGCCGGAGATCGACTTCGTGGGCCCGTTCGGATTCAGGCCGGCGGCGAACATCGGGAAGCCCAGCGCGCGGATCGCTTCACTGTCGCGCACCGCTCCGTCGATCACCACGGCGGCGACGCCGAGCGCCACGCACTGCTGCGACATGATCTCTCCCATCAAGGCGCTGGACAGATCGCCCTTGCCGTCGACCACGATGATGTCGCCGGGCTGCGCGATCGCCATCGCGGCGTGGATCATGAGGTTGTCGCCGGGGCGGACCTCGACGGTGATGGCCGTTCCGGCGCATCGCATGGAAGGGGCCAGCGGCTGGATGCGACCGTGCAGCGCGCCGCGGCGGCCGGCGACGTCCGCCAGGATCGAGGACGGGAACTCGGACAGCTGCCTGACGATGTCGGCGGGGACGCGTCGGACGTTGCGGATGACGTCGGGCAGCACGGTCGTTTCACTCATGGGAATCTCCAACGGCCTCTCGTGGCCGATCAATCAAATGCGGTGGACGCGACGGGAATCGGCGCCAGCTCTGGTGTCGACATCGACGTCGACGTCGATGACCGCCCTGGCGTCACTCCAGATGGACGTTCGCGTCCTTGATCACCTTGTTCCAGCGCGTCAGGTCGTCCTGGATCAGCTTGGAGAACTCCGCCGGCGTGCTGGTGAGCACGTTCGCGCCTTCGTCGCTCATCTTCTTGACGAGCGCCGGTTGCTTGAGCGCCTTGCCGAACTCGGCGTTCAGCCGCGCGACCACTTCAGGCGGCGTGCCCTTGGGTGCCAGGAAGCCGAACCAGGTCGACGACGAGGCGCCCTTGAAGCCGGACTCCGCCACGGTGGGCACGGCGGCGAGTTCCGGCAGACGCTTGTCCGAGGTCACCGCCAGCGCGCGCAGCTTGCCCTGGCGGATGTGGCCGAGCAGCGTGGGCAGGCTGCCGAGATACAGGTCGACGTTGCCGCTGACGACGTCGGTCAGCGCGGTGCCGACGCCCTTGTACGGGATGTGCGTGAACTTCACGCCCGCCGTGCGCTGCAGCAGCTCCGCGGCCAGGTGGGACACCGTGCCGTTGCCGCCGGAGGCGAAGTTGATGGTGCCGGGGCTCTTCTTCGCCGCGGCCATCAGCTCCGTCATCGTCTTGTGCGGCGACGCGGCGCTGGTGACATAGACGAGCGGCGCGTCCGCGACCAGCGTGATGGGCGCGAGGTCCTTGACCGGGTTGTAGGAGAGCTTGGGGTAGAGCGACGGATTGATCGAGAGGTTGCTGGTCTGTCCCAGCACGAGGGTGTAGCCGTCCGGCGCGGCCTTGGCCACCTCGCCCACGCCCAGGTTGCCGCCGGCGCCCGGCTTGTTCTCGATGACGAACACCCACTTGGTGTTGTTGGCGACCGCCTGGGTGGTTTCACGCGCGATCAGATCGGTGCCGCCGCCCGGCGGGAACGGGACGATCACGCGGATCGGCTTGCTGGCGTAGTTCTGGGCCATTGCCGCGACGCTGCAGCAGGAAAGGACGGCCACCGCGAAGGCCTGGGAGAGTCGCGAGGACCCTGTCGAACGCTTCATCTTGTCTCCTGGACGGACCCGTTGGCGGGTCTCGATGGAACAAGTATTCGACGAATGCAGGATCAGATCCAATCCATTATTCTTGGTAATCGATAAATCTGGCTTTTGATATGGACCTGCGGGATCTGCGCTATTTCGAGACCATCGCCGAGCTGGAACACGTGGGGCAGGCGGCGGAGCGGTTGCACCGGACGCAGCCTGCGCTGACCAGTGCGATCCGTCGTCTGGAGAAGGAAGCCGGTGCGCCGCTTTTCGAGCGCTCAGGTCGCGGCATCCGCCTCACGCCGGCGGGCCGCGTGATGCTGCGATGGGCGCAGCGTTTGCGCTTCGACGTCGAGGATGCGCAGCGCGAAGTGGGCGACATCGGTCGCGGCCTATCGGGCGTGGTCAGGCTCGGCATTGTGCCCACGGCAGCGCAGTACCAGTTGCCTCAAGCCGTGCGACGTCTGTTGCGCGAGGCGCCGGACGTCCGTTTGAAGACGACGGTGTCGCTCGTGGACGTGCTGATGCCGATGCTGCGGGCCGGCGAGCTGGACCTGGTGGTCGGCACAGAAGGCGTGCCCGAATCGGGCTTCGTGTCCCGGAGGCTGGTCGAGGATCACGTCGTCGTCGCAGCGAGCGCGGACCATGAGCTCTTCAACGGCAAGCCGTCCTTGAAGGACTTGAGTACCTACCGCTGGGTGCTGCAGCCTCAGGGCGCGCCGACGCGCGACTGGCTGGACCACACCTTCGTGCGGCGCGGCCTGCCCCGGCCGGACGTGCAGGTGGAGAGCAGCACGCTGCACATGCTGCCCGCGCTCATCGCGGAGACGGGCCTGCTGAGCTTCGTCTCGCGCAAGCACCTCGACGTCACCATCGGCAGCTACCCGCTGCGCGAAGTGGTGCTGAAGGAGACGACCATGAAGCGATGGCTGGTCGTCACCTACCGGACCAACGCCTATCTCTCGCCGGCGGCACTCCGGTTGATGGCGCTCCTGAGCTGACTCATCCCGGCGCGAGGTCCCATCCCGGGACCTCGCGCCGGACTTCGCGGCAGACTTTCGCGGCGGAACTTCGCCGGAGGATCAGTAATCGATCCCCACCCTGATCCCGAAGGTCCGCGGATCGTTCCAGTAGCCGCGCACGAAGCCGCCGCCGTCCTGCGCGGAGTTCTTCGTCATCTTGTTGGTCGCGTTCAGCACGTAGAGCTCCGCATGCCAGTCCTTGGGCGCCTGCAGCCGCAGGCTCGCATCGACCTTCGCGAACGCCTTCTGCCCATCGGAGATGTGCGCGTTGTCCAGGTTGCGCAGGGTGAAGTACATCTTGTCCTGCCACTTCACGTTGACCCAGGGCGTCAGCTCCCAGCCCTCGCCGAAGCGGATGCTCTGCGAGAAGTTCACGCCGAAGCTGTACTTGGGCGACAGCGGCAGGTGGTTGCCGGTGATGTCGTAGATCTGGCGGCCGGCGTTCTCGCGGATCGGGCCGGTGTAGGGGTCAGGACATGCCGGCGCGCCCATCTCGGCGCGCACGCCGCAGTTCCAGCTGTCGCTGAAGGACGGGTAGTCCTTCATCTTGCTGTTGATGTAGCTGAAGAAGGCCCCCAGCCGCGCGCCCTTCCACGGCTTGTAGTCGACCTCCAGTTCCAGGCCGGGGATGTCGACCACGCCGACGTTGACCGTCTGCCACTTGGTGACGATGTCGCAGGTCGGGTTGTCGTCCGGGCACGGGCCCACCTGCTTGACCTTGGAGGCGAAGAAGTCGCCCGTGACCTGCATGTCCTTGTAGCGGCTGTAGAAGAAGGTCGCCGACAGGCTCAGGCGCTTGTCCAGCATCAGGCCCTTGTAGCCGAGCTCGAAGTTGGTGACCGTCTCCGGCTTGTAGGGGAAGAAGGTGTACTGCGGACCCGCCGGGCCGTCGACGCATTCCTTGCCGCCGCAGCGGTCGTCCTTGTCGCCGAAGCCGCCGGCCTTGTAGCCGGTCGACAGCGAGGTGTAGACCATGTCCGCCGGCGTCAGCTGCTTGCGCAGGCCGAGGCGGTAGGTGAACTTCTTCCAGCTCTCGCCGTGGTCGTTGCCCGCGGGCTCGCCCCACAGGCCGTAGGCGCCGGGACCGGCGAACGGCCCCATCTGCTCGGTCAGGTCGCGGCCGTTGTGCGGGCGGAAGCCCGGCGTACCCGGCGTGCCCGGGTCGTAGAGCCCGTTGTAGTACGCCGGCGTCGAGCCGTCGAAGCTGCCGTAGACGCGGCCGCCCTTGTCGGTCTTCTTGTCGAAGCTGACGCGGCCGCCCACCGTCGCGATCCAGGTCGGCAGGAAGGTCCAATCGGCCTGCGCAAAGAGCGCCTTGGCGTCGATCTGCCGATCGGGCTGGGCGTAGTACTGGCTGGTCGGGAAGCCGAAGGGCGCGGTGACCAGCTGCTCCTGCGCGTAATCGATCGCGTTCTTCTCGTGCATCCAGAACAGGCCGGTGACGAGCTGCACCTCGTCGGTGTGATGCTTGAACTGGAGCTCGTGCACTTGCGACTTGTAGGTCGAGCCCAGCGTCAGCGAGGTCTCGTCGCGGATCGGCCAGGTGCCCCAGTCGCCGTCCGGTCCCACCGGCAGCGTCGCCGTGACCTGGCGCGACAACGGGTAGTAGCCGCCGTCGTCGTCCGACTGCTGCGAGCGCTTCTGCGTCGCGTAGGCAAAGCCGTATTCGATCGTGGAGCGGTCGTTGAGCTTCCAGTTCAGGTTGGAGCGCACCGTGTCGATCGACATGTCCGTCTTGCCCGGCACGTTCACCTTCACGTCCCACTTGCCGCCGGGGCAGGCGAAGTCGGTGCCGGCGGCCATGTCGCAATCCTTCATCGCGATCTCGCCGGCGCCGTTGTTCTGGAACTTCTCGTAGGCGACCAGCCATTCGAGGTCGCTGGAGAGCTTCACCCGGCCGGCGATGCGGGCCGCCCACTCGTCGCGGTTGTAGTAGTACTTGCTGCGCGGCACCTTGACGTTGCGGCGCTGGTCGACGTCGGGGATGCCGTCGGCGACGAAGCCGTGCTCGGGCATGTCGACGTCGGTGAAGTCCTGCTGCTGGTTGATCCAGCCGTCGCGCTTGATCGTGCTGACGGTGGCGCGCAGCGCGATCGTGTCGTTGACCGCGATGTTCTGGATCACGTTCAGCTGGCGCTTGCGGTAGTTGCCCAGGTCCAGTTCCGCCGAGCCGTAGGTCGCGCCGAACTCGGGCTTGGCCGGGATGATGTTGATGCTGCCGCCGGTGGAGTTCCGACCGAACAGCGTGCCCTGCGGGCCGCGCAGCACTTCGACCTGCTCCAGGTCGAACATCAGCGCCAGCGCGCCTTGCGGCCGCGGCGAATAGAGACCGCCCACGTGCAGACCGACCGCCGGATCGCCGACCTCGGTGAAGTTGGTCGAACCCACGCCGCGGATGTTGATCTGCACGCCCGAATCAGCGCCCTGCGAGATCTGCAGGTTGGGCACCTTGCCGGAAAGGCCGCGTACATCGTGGATGCCTTCGCGGGTCAGCGACTCCTGCGTCAGCGCCGTCACCGCCACCGGCGTCTGCAGCAGGCCGGAGCTCACGCGCGTCGCGTTCACGGTGATCACGGGGAGCTCGTTCTTCTCTTTCTCGGAGATCTCGCGGCTCTTGGCGTCCGTCTTGGCGTCCGTCCTGGCATCCGTCTTGGTGTCAGGTTTTGCCTCGGCCTGCGGCGCCGGCGCGGTCTGCGATTGCGCGAGGGCCGTGGCGGCCAGCAGGCTCACGGCGGCCGCCGTGGCGGTGGTGGCGAAGGCGGCTCGGAGGGCCGGACGGAAAGCGGCTCGATCGGGTCTCATCACTGGGATCTCCATGGGTCTGGCAGGCAGCCTCCGTCCCGGCGACGAGGCCGTGGACGCTGGCTGAAAGGGGGGAGGCGGTACGGAGCGGACGGATCAGGCCTCGGGACTGGGCTTGAACCGGGACAGCAGGCGGGACAGCGGAACGGTCTCGTTGGTCACGAGCGGCCGCGCCCAGGCGCTCACGCTCAGGATGTAGAGGAGCGTGAGGAAGACGGTGGACATGGCGGCGCGCAGGCCGATGGCGTCGCCCAGCAGGCCGACCAGCAGCGGCACGACCGCGCCGCCGAGGATGCCGGTGCAGAGCACGCCGGAGAACGCGCCGTGGTGGTGGGGCACGGAGTTGAGGCCGAGCGAGAACACCACCGAGAACATCACGGACAGGAAGAAGCCCGAGGCCGGGAAGGCGAGCTGCGCGACGTGCGCGGAGCCGAACAGCGCGAGCGCCACGCTGCCGATCGCCAGCACGGTGAAGCCGGCCAGCACGACGCGGGAGTCGAGCAGTTTCAGCAGGCCGAGGCCCAGCAGGCAGCCCAGCGACATCAGGCCCCAGAAGCCCGCGACCGCGTCGGCGCCGTCGCCGGTGGCGGAGATGCCGTGGTAGGTCTGGAGGAACTGCGACATCCAGTTCGCCAACGTCTGCTCGGTGCCGACGTAGGCCATGATGCCGAGGAAGAACAGGCGGACGTCGCGGCGCGCGAGCAGCTCGCGATAGGCGGACCAGCCGCCGGCGCGCTCGTCGTCCTTGAGCTGGACTTCAGGCAGCGGCAGCGTCTGGTTGGCGACGATCAGCGCGATGAAGCCGACGACGAAGATCCAGTAGAACGGCACCCACGCGAGTCCCTTGGCCGCATCGGGACGTTCCATCAGCAGCTGGAAGGCCATCGGGCTGAGGAACGACGCCAGGCCGAAGACGAGCTGCCCCATCACCGAGAAGAAGGCGAAGTGCGGCTCGCCGCCGGCGGTGCGCATCAGCGGGTTGATCACGACCTGCAGCAGGGCCATGCCCAGGCCGATCACGAACAGCCCGCCGACGGCGGTCATGTAGCTCGGCCACAGCGCGATCGCCAGCGAGCCGATCCCGTTCAGCAGGAAGGCCGTGAGGATGGTGAAGCGCGAGCCCTTGCGTTCCACCAGCAGGCCGCCGGGGATGGACACCAGCCCGTAGGCGAGGAAGAACGAGAACGGCAGGAAGCCCGCCAGGCCCAGGCTCAGGTGGAAGTCCTGGATGATGATCGGCATCAGCGGGCCGATCAGGTTGGTGACGAAGGAGATCACGAACCAGATGACCAGGATGTAGCCGACGATCAAGGCGCGGTGCTTCATGGCGGCTCCTCAGGCGGGGACGTTGGAGGGAAGGCAGTCGGCGAACTCGCCGGCTCGGATGGTCCTGCGCGGGAAGCGCGGCAGGATGGCCCCGGCGGTGCGGCAGCCCGCGGCCAGGCCTTCGGCAAGATCGCCGCCGCGGATGCGCGCGGCGAGGTAGCCGGCGTTGAATGCGTCGCCGGCGCCGATGGTGTCGAAGATGTCGGCGGGCTCGGTGAGGTGCTGGACGCGCCCTCCCGCTTCCAAGCCCAGCGCGCCGCGCGCGCCGACCTTCACGATCAGGCTCGCGCCGGGCTTCAGCGCGCGGCCGATCAGGGCCAGCGCGTCGTCGAGGTGTTCGGTGCCCGCGATGCTCTGCGCCTCCAGCTCATTGATGAGCAGGTGATCGCAGTGCGGCAGCCAGCTCATCACCTCCTCCCGGTTCCAGCCTTCCGGCGGCCAGCCGGTGTCCAGCGCGACGCGGTAGCCGCGGCGTCCGGCTTCGGCCATCAGCGCGGCGTAGCGGGGGCGCAGGTCGGTGAGCAGGAAGGGCGCGGTGAAGAGCGCGATGGCCGGCGCCTCGGTCGGCGCGTCGGCCGGCTGCAGATGCTTGAGCACATGCTCGGCCGACAGCCGCTGCAGGTGTCCGTGCGTGGTGAAGAAGTTGCGCTCGCCGCAGGTGTGCATCAGGCCCACCGAGATGGTGGTCTCGATGTCGCAGATCTCGAGGTCGGTCTCGATGCCGGCGAACTGCTCCGCCAGCCATTGGCCGAAGTGGTCGTTGCCGACTGCGGAGATCAGGTGCGCGCGCTGTCCGATGTGACGCGCGGCCAGCGCCGCGTTGGCGCCGGAGCCGCCCGGGCGCAGCTCGCTGCGGGGCATCAGGAGTTCGGTGCCGAGTTGCGGCCAGCCGGTCAGGCTGCCCAGCACGAGGTCGACGCCGACGTCGCCGACGATGCTGAGCGGGGAATGGGAAAGAGGTCGTGCCGTGTCCATGGGCGCCGACTGTAGGAGCACTCAGAACACAGCGTCAATAATTAAATCCATTGGATTTAAGTAATCAAGGGATTCCCCCAGGTGGCTTTACCCTCACTCCGTCTCGCCCGTCCGACGGTCCATCCGGACTACCCACGCCGAGGTATGGACGCCCGATGGCCCAGCAGCTCGGCCACGTCGGCCTCGCCGCGGCGGTCCTGCTGCAGCGTCTCCAGGCGCGGCGACAGCATCTCGTAGATCGGCAGCACGGCGGCACCGAGGATGGAGCTGTCGTCCTGGCGGTCCGACAGCAGCAGCCGGGTCTCCGCCGTCGCGACGCCTCCACGCACCGAGCGGTGCCACGGCTGCGCGAGCGCGACCAGGTGCTCCACCAGCACCTTGGGCGCCGAGCCGCCGATGACGATCGAGTGCGGGTCCAGCATGTTCTCGATCATGCAGACCGCGTCGCGCAGCCGGTCCGCCGCCTGGCGGCACCACTGGTGCAGCGCCTTGTCCTTCGGGTCCTTCAGGCGCTGGGACAGGTCCAGCGACCAGACGTCGTGGTCGGAGACCTTCAAGGCCTCGGCCAGCGAGTGCATGGAGACGTAGCGCTCCAGGCAGCCGCGGTTGCCGCAATAGCACGGCGTGCCGCCCGGGACGATGGGCACGTGGCCGATCTCGGTGGCGTTGCCGTTCGAGCCGGGATACGCGGCGCGGCCGATGACCAGCGCGCCGCCCAGGCCCAGCCCGAGGTGCAGATAGAAGAAGTTGTCCAGGTTGCGGGCCACGCCGAAGAGCGTCTCGCCCAGGGCGCCGGCAACGCTGTCGATCCGGTAAAAAACGGAAAGCCCCGTGACTTCGCCGAGCTCGTCCAGCACGGACAGGTCGTTCCAGCCTTCGAGCGCCGTCGGCCCGACGAAGCTGATGTCGGTGTGGCCCAGCGGTCCCGGCAGCGCGACGCCGATGCCCCACAGCGGCTCGGTCGATTCGCGGCGCAGCTGCGCGACCAGCTGCAGCATCGCGGCGAGCATCTGGCGGCGGTCGCTGGTGTCCATGTCGACCTCGCAGCGGCTGCGGATCTCGCCGACCAGGTTCACCAGCGCCGCCGAGGCGCGGCCCGGCTCCAGGCTGATCCCGATCGCGTTGCCCGCCTGCGGGTTGAGTTCGAAGGCGATGGGCGGCTGGCCGCGCGACTTGTCGACCTTCTGCCGCCTGGACACGATCAGGCCGATCGCTTCGAGGTCGTTGGTGATGTTGGCCACCGTCTGGGGGCTCAGCGACACCTTGTCGGCGATGTCCTTGCGCGACGCCGCGCCCTGCTGGCGGATGAAGTCCAGCACCACACGGCGGTTGTAGGGCGCGCTGGACTGTTGGGTGGCCCCTCGACTGGTGGTTCTCATGCTGGCGGCTGGTCCTTCGGGTATCCCCCATTCTGACGCAGCTTCACGACGGCATCACGGGGTCCGCTGACAAATCAATTTACACATCCAGTGGTTTTATTTATTGCATCGATGAAATCTTCCGCCTACATTCGCCGCCCATGGGCTGCAGCGACCCACGCCCCCGAGCGCAGGACCGGCTTGGTGAGAGTGGTGGGCAGCGGCTCTCGGGAACCCATTCCCGTGGCGCAGGCCACGCCCCCCTACCCCCGTGTCTTTCGGAGGCAACCACCATGCAATCTCGTACCCCCAGCGTCCGCCGCATCGGCGTGCAAGCGGCGCTCACCGTCCTGGCCCTCGTCTGCGGCTCGTCCCTGACCGGCGTCGCGATCGCGGCCGGCAAGACCAAGGCGCCGAACGCCAGCGGCCAACCCAGCGTCTACGTGCAGGACGGCTGGTTCTACACCAACACCTTCACGGCGACCGGCCAGCCGCTGGTGACGGCCACCAAGGCCGCCGCGGCGGCCGGCGTCATTCCCGTGGGCGACTCGCGCGTCTACGGCAACGTCTTCGACAAGGGCCGCAAGCTGACGGTCAACCAGTGGCAGGCCGTGCTCAGCATGGATGCCTATCCGGAGAACGGCACCACCAACTATCAAGACCCGGAACCCTGGCGCTACTGCGAGGTCGACTACGAGCACAACGAAGGCATCTCCGACTACCGCGGCGACACCTTCGGCCCGGTCGGCGTGACCACGGTCGGCGACTTCCCGGACTACTTCAAGAACGCCTACGCGCCCTACGTGCTGGGCAAGACCGGTGCGACCAACACCGACATGAAGAACTGGGGCGTCCAGGTCACCGGCATCGCGGCGGCGGACATGAAGGCGGACGACTCGCGCCTGGACCCGTATCCGAACCTGTCCCGGACCAACTCGAAGAAGAAGGCGGCGCTGACCAAGATCTGCCAGGCGCTGCAGTCGGACTTCGACAACCGCCAGGCGCAGTACGTGATGAGTCACTATGCCCACATCGACAGCGACAAGCTGCTGCCGGTGCTGGACGCGCTGAAGAAGATCGGCTTCACCAGCTTCAGCCAGTACAACCTGGTCGGCCTGGCCTTCCAGGTGCAGGTGAACACGGGCTCGATCGGCAGCATCTCGGCGTTCACGCAGGTGAAGAACGCGGGCAACTGCGCCAGCATGTCCAACGAGACCTGCTTCGCCACCTACCTGACGGACCAGTACATTCGCTGGCTCTCGTCGTCCAGCCTGGGCGACGACAAGGGCAACTGCTGGCGCGCCAGCATGGCGCTGGACATCTACAAGCAGGACCCGACGATGGGCAACGTCGGCGTGGTGAACAGCGTCATCAACAGCAAGTACCCGAACAACTCCGGCAAGTGCCCGAGCTCGGGCGTGAAGTGGTCCAAGAACATGGCCTGGAACTGATCGCATGAAGACCGACGTCACCGCCCGCGCGGCGCATTCCCCACGACGCTCCGCGCTCGCGGTGGCCGCGGTCTTCGCGGTCGCGGCGGTCCTCGGGACCGCCGCCATGGCCTCGCACGCGGCAACGGACGAACGCAAGACGACGGTCTCCGTCGCCTTGCCGACGGATCCGTTGCTGGTGCAACTGAATCAGGTGGCGCTGGAACGCGCCGGCCCCAAGCGCGCGGTCGTCGAATCGACCGGCGCAGCGAAATCGGGCCGCTACCGTGTGCTCTCGGGCGGCAAGACAGTCGCCGAGGGAGATCTCAAACCGCTGCCGGGATTCTCCGCCTGGGGCTCGGGCAAGCGCTACTTCGAGGCGGACTTCTCAGCGGTGCAGACGCCGGGCGTCTACCGCGTCGAGGCGACGCTGGACGGCAAGCGCGTGACCTCCGCACCGGTCCGGGTGCGTGAACAGGCGCTGTTCGCGACGACGGCGGACAAGCTGCTCGACTACTTCCATCGCAGTCGCCATACCGGCAAGGGCGACCGGCGCATCCGCATCTTCGAGACCGATCGTTTCGTCGACGTGCACGGCGGCTGGAAGGACGCCGGCGGCGACACGGGCAAGTACCTGTCGCACCTCGGCTACGCGAATTTCTTCAACCCGCAGCAGACGTCGATGGCGGCCTGGGCGCTGGCTTTCACGGCGGACTCTTCAGCCGACCTGTACCGCCGCGCGGGGCTGCTCAAGCGCGCCCAGGACGAAGCGTTCTGGGGCGCGGACTACCTGCATCGCATCCTCGACGCCGAGGGCTACTTCTACACGACGGTCTTCGACAAGTGGGGGGCGGAAGGCGCCGAGCGCATGGTCGTCGGCTACGAGGGCGACGACGGGCGCTACACGACGCTCTACCGCTCGGCCTACCGCGCGGGCGGCGGCATGGCGATCGCCGCGCTGGCGCGGGCGTCGATGTTGGCGAAGCAGTCGGGACGGCATGGCAGCGTCGACGGGAAGACCTACCTCGCCGATGCGATCAAGGGCTTCGACCATCTGCAGCAGTTCAACGCGCAGTACACGGCGAACGGCGTCGAGAACATCATCGACGACTACACCGCGCTGATGGCCGCGGTGGAGCTGTTCAGCGCGACGAAGGAGGCGCGTTTCCTTGACGCGGCGCGGACGCGCGCGGACAGCCTGATGCAGCGACAGGCCGCGGACGGCGGCTTCATCAGCGACGGTGGTTCGCGTCCCTACTATCACGCGGTCGAGGCGGGCCTGCCGGTGTTGAGCCTCGGCTACTACCTCGACATCGAGACCGACGACGCGCGTCGTGCGCGCGCCGGCACGGTGATCAAGGCGGCGCTCCAGCACGAGGTCGACATCACGCGGCGCGTCTCCAATCCGTTCGGCTACGCGCGGCAATCCTTCCAGCTCGCGAAGGACGGCAAGGCGGACGGTCCGGTGCTGGAAGGCTTCTTCATTCCGCACAAGAACGAGACCGGCTATTGGTGGCAGGGTGAGAGTGCGCGCCTGCTGTCGCTGAGCACCGCAGTGGCGGTGGCAGGCCGCAAGGTGTCCCCTGCCCTGCCGGCCGACTGGGCCGCGTATGCGCAGGACCAGGTGGATTGGACACTGGGCAAGAACCCCTACGGCATCTCGATGCTCTACGGCTTCGGCAAGCGCAATCCGCCGACGGTGGCGTCCAGCGCCGGCGACATGTTCGCGGGCGGCATCTCCAACGGCATCACCGGCGCGGTCGGCAGCGACACCGGCGAGGGCATCGCCTTCGGACCCGGCCCGGACGACGAGCAATGGCGCTGGGTGGAGCAGTGGATCCCGCACTCGACGTGGATGCTGCTGGCGGCGACGTCGATGGCGCGCTGAGTCGAGCCTTTCGCGTAGCTCAAGGCATTCTTATTCGCTCTCTTGCGGGAGAAAGCAAGAAAGCTTCAGCACGTCCACCGCCGCTGGCCCTCACCCCCACCCTCTCCCGCAGCGCGGGAGAGGGGGCCACCCCAGTGCTCCTGCCCCGAATGCCTCGGTGCATTCTCACTCCCTCTCCCGCTTGCGGGAGAGGGCGGGGGTGAGGGCCAGCGGACTCGGCAGTCAATGAACTCCCCCATGCTGGTGAGGTTCAAGAGCGTCGCTCCAACGCAAACTCGTCCGCCATGGACGACGTCGAGCTTCCCCACCCTGGTCGGAAACGCGCTTCCCGGTCGCTCAGGCGATTCAGCACCGACGCCGAGCGCGCGCTATGGTGCCGCCTGCGAGATCGACGGCTCGCGGGCTGCAAGTTCAGGCGCCAACATCCCATCGGACCGTACTTCGCGGACTTCGCCTGCGTTGAAGCGGGCCTCGTCATCGAGCTCGATGGGGGACAGCACGGCTGCCCTGGCAATGCTGACTACGATGCTCGCCGCACAGCCGACATGCGTGCCCATGGGTTTCATGTCCTGCGATTCACTAACCGCGAGGCGCTCCTGCAGCTCGACGATGTGATGGCAGTCATCCTGCGATTGCTGTCTGTTCGTTCGTAACGCTGCTAGCCCTCACCCCTGCCCTCTCCCGCAAGCGGGAGAGGGAGTCACCCCAGTGCTCCTGCCCCGAATGCCTCGGTGCATTCCCACCCCGCCCGCTTGCGGAGGAGGGAGCCACTCCAGTGCTCCTGCCCCGAATGCCTCGGTGCATTCTCACTCCCTCTCCCGCTCGCGGGAGAGGGCGGGGGTGAGGGCCAGCGGACTCGGCAGTCAACAAGCCTTTGCCTGAATCAACGCAGATGACGCACGAGGAACTCCGCAGTCCGGTCCAGCGCCAGACGCGCACTCGCGAGTTCCTGCGTATTGAGCTGGAACACGTGATGCAGGCCTTGCCAGACCTGCAACTCGACGTCGGTGCCGGCGGCTTCGGCGGCGCGGGCCATGCGGATCGCGTCATCGCGCAGGACCTCGTCGCTGCCGACCTGGATCAGCGTGGGCGGCAGTCGCAGGTCGGGCTCGAACAGCGGCGAGGCGCGCGGATCGTCCGCCGGCGTCGCGCCGAGATACGCCGCCGCCGAAGCCCTCAGGTAGTCGACCGCCAGCAGCGGATCGACGACCGCCGGATCGCGGGCGCTCTCGCCGCTCAGGCTCAGATCGGTCCACGGCGAGAAGGTCGCGATGGCCGCCACCGGCAGGCCGCGCCGCCGCGCCTCCAGCACCGTCGCGAAGCTCAGGCCGCCGCCGGCGGAATCGCCGACGACCGCGACGGACTCGAAACGTTCTGTCAGTGCGGCCAGCGCCGACACCGCCAGATCGCGCGCCGTCGGCCACTGCGCCTCCGGCGCCAGCGGGTACTCCAGCGCGAAAGCCGGCACACCCGAGCGCGCCACGATCTGGCTGACGAAGCCGGCGTACGGCCCCGCGTGGCCAAGGCCGTAGCCGCCGCCATGCAGGAAGAGGATCGCGCGTCCGGCGCGCGTCGCGGCCGCATCGGCGGGCTCGCACCACCAGCCGGGGGCCGGCGCGTCGAACACCTGGCTCGTCGTCACGCCCGGCGCCATCGGCGTCGCGCCGATGAAGCGGTCATAGACCTCGCGCGGCGTGCCCGGTGTGGTGGACCAGAAGCGGCTGAACTGCGCGCGCAGTTCGCGCGAGGCGGCCACGTCGGCCGCCATCAGAGGGATCGTTTCCGTGCTCATGCCGGTGCTCCCAGGCTGCGGCCGGCAAGGTGCCAGGCCATCATCATCGTGGTGATGTTGGGCGGTGCGCTGGGGACCAGCGGCATGATCGACGCGTCGATCACGAACAGCCCGTCGATGCCGAACACGCGGCCGCCGCCGTCGACGACACCGTCGCCCGGCCGCCCCATGCGGCAGGTGGAAGTGGGATGCGCGTACCCGTCGAGGTTGCGTGCGATCGCAGGGGCGAGGTCGTCGCCGTCGGACACGTCCGCGCCCGGCGCCATCTCCGCATGGACCAGGTCCGCGAACGGCGGCTGGCGGCCGATGGCGCGGGAGATCCGCACCGCCTCCAGCATCCGCGAACGATCGCGCCCGGTGCCGAGGAAGTTGTAGCGGATGCGCGGCGCCGATCGCGGATCGCGGTCGACGATCTCCAGGCTGCCGCGCGCCTCCGGCTGCGTCAGTGCCACGGCCAGCACGATCGCGCCGCCGGTCGGGCTGAGCGCCGGATCGAACAGGTGCGTGGCGGAGACGTGCAGGTCCAGATCGCCGGCTTCCGCTTCCGACGACGCGGCCCACAGGATCGCGCCCGCCGCCGGATGCATGCCGGCCGCCTCCGGCGTCAACGCGTAGACGTTGTAATAGAACGGATGCTCCTGCAGGCCCTCGCCGACGGGAAGATCGGCCACCAGCGGCACGCCGAGCCGCGAGAGCACCGCCGCCGGTCCCACGCCGGAGCGCATCAGGATCGCCGGGCTGCCGAAGGCACCCGCGCTGAGGATCACCTCGTTCGCGCGCCAGGTCTTGCCATCGGCATCAACGACGCCCACGGCGCGGCCGTCCTCGATGAGCACCTTGTCGATCTCGACGCCGCCGTGGATCGTCAGGTTGGGCCGCGCACGCACGGCCTCGTCCAGGAAGGCGATGCCCGTGTTGATGCGACGCCCGGAGATGACGTTGAGCGGATACGGCGACACGCCGGCCTGGTCGCCGCCGTTGAAGTCGTCCACGCGGGCGAAGCCCAGGTTCGCGGTGGCGTCGACGAAGGCGTTCAGCGCCGGCGTCAACTCGTCGGGACGACGATGACGGATCGGCAGCGGGCCGCTGCGGCCGCGGAAGTCGTCCTCGCCGTCGGGCGTGTTCTCGATGGCCTTGAAGGCGGCGAGCACCTCCTCCCAGTCCCAGCCCTCGACGCCGAGCGCGCGCCACTTCGCGAAGTCCTCGGGCCGCGAGCGCATCGCCACCGCCGCGTTGACCGCGGAGCAGCCGCCTATCGTCTTGCCGCGCGGCGCGCGGATGCTGCGCCCGTCGATACCGGTCTCCGCCGTGTAGCCCCAGTCGTGACCGTCGGGGCCGCCGGCCGTGTCCGCATCGGCCAGGTCGCGCGGGAAGACGTTGGGGCGGTAGGCCTGCCCGGCTTCGAGCAGCAGAACCCGTCGCGACGGGTCCGCGCTCAGCCGGTGGGCGAGCACGGCGCCGGCCGAGCCCCCGCCGACGATGAGGGTGTCGTAGGCGGCGGTCATTGCTTCAGCGCTCCGGCGACCTGGCCCATCAGCACGGCGAAGGGCATGTCCAGCGCGGCGTAGACCTCCAGCGCCTTCGGATCGGCGTTGTCGGCCATGATCTCGACCATCAGCGTCGCGTAGTCGGAGACCTCGATGCCCAGGGCCGTCAGGCGGGCGACACCGGCCTCGCGCTTGGCGGCCGAGAAGGTGCCGCAGGCGTCGATGGCGACGATCGGCTGGAAGCCTTCTTCCTGCGCGGAGATCGCCGGCAGCGAGGCGCAGACCTCGAAGGACAGCCCCGCGATGATCAGGTGGTCGCGGCCGGTGGCCTTGACCGCGTCGACGAAGGGCGCGAAGTCCCAGGCGTTGACGGTGGAGCGGTCCATGATCTCGCCGCCGCCCAGCGCGTCCTTCAGCTCAGGCGCCGTCGGGCCCCACATGCTGTCGCGGGCGGTGGTGATCGCCACCACCGGCAGGCCCAGCACCTTCGCCGCCTTGGCCAGGCCGACGACGTTGTGCTTGAGCTCGCTGACGGTCATGTCGCGGACGCCGGTGAGCAGGCCCACCTGATGGTCGATCAGCAGGACGGCGGTGTTGTCGCGATTCATGCGGGTGCGCTTGGTCTTCATGGTGGTTCCTTGAGGGTTGAAGGACTCCGGATCGGTCGCCGCTCGGGGACGTCCCCGGGTGGATCCCGAGGGGCCTGGCGCTGTGCTGCCGGAGTGAACTCATTCCATCCGACGGCCCCCGGTGGATCAACGGGGCTGCGTTGAATCGACCTTCCAACGGGTCGGAAGAAGCGCGCGGATCCGGCGCTCAAACGACGCCACAATCCGCTCGCTCACCGTTCACCCGAGGCTTCCAGGAGGAGGCCGCCGAGACACATCGACGAGAGCACGCCGACAAGAGGACGCCCATGCTCGATCTCAACGATTTCAGATACTTCGTCGAAGTCGCCGACCGCGGCGGCCTGTCCGCCGCGGCGCGCGCGCTGGAGCGGCCCGTGTCGACGATCAGCTACCGCATCCAGCAGCTGGAGCGCGAGCTGGGCGTCACGCTGTTCGCGCGGACCTCGCGGCAGGTGTCGCTCACCGAAAGCGGCATGGAGTTCTACAGCCACGCCGTGGCCACGCTGGCCCGCGCGGACGAGGCGGAGCTGGCGATGCGCAGCCTTTCGAAGGAGCCCGCCGGGACGGTGCGCTACACGGTGGCGACGGCGACGGCGCAGTTCGCGATGGCGCGCATGGTGTCCAGCTTCCTGGAGAAGCACCCGAAGGTGGAGATCGTCCAGCACGCGGGCGACAACAACGTGGACATCGTGGCGGACCGCTTCGACTTCGCGATCCGCGCGTACTCGGGCGCCCTGCCCGATTCGACGATGGTGCAGCGTCCGCTGGCGGAGGCGCCGTGGCACCTGTTCGCATCGCCCGGGTATCTGAAGACGGTGGGCACGCCGGAGACGCCCGACGACCTGAGCGGCTGCGCCAGCCTGTTCATGAAGCGCGACAGCGTCACGCCGTCGTGGCGGCTGCGCCGCGCGGACGATCCGGAGCAGGTGGTGCAGGTGGGCATCCGGCCGCGGATCCTGGGCTCGTGCATGGTGACGCTGAAGCAGGCGGCGGCGGCCGGCCTGGGCATCGTCGCCCTGCCCGCCTACGTGTGCCGCGACGACGTGCGCGCGGGGCTGCTGCAGCGCGTGCTGCCCGACTGGATCGCCGCGGACGCCACGATCACCGTGCTGATGCCCAGCCGCCGCGGCATGACCGCTGCCACACGCGCGTTCATCGAGCACATCGCCGACGCGTTCCCTGAGGCGGTGCGATTGGACTGATCGCCGACGCGCCCCGGCGCGCGCCGCGCCGAGGCCGTCCCGGCGGCCCGCCATCATCCAGCCGGTTGGAAGCAGCATCCGGTTCCGACGGCTTCTCCGGGCGGAGTCCGGCCTCCAGAATTTCCCTGAGGACGCGACTCGCGCGTCCGCTGGAGCACACCCCATGGACCCCACCGACACCCTCGCGACCGCGGAGGTCGCCGCCGACCGCGTCGGCGACACGATCACCGGCAGCCCGCACGCCATCGGCCGCAACTTCACGGCGCGCCATTTCTCGGAAGAGATGTTCCGCGGCCGGATGGACCCGCTGCTGATGGTCGACCACTTCGTGATGACCGGACCGACCTTCGCGCCGCATCCGCACGCGGGGATCTCCGCGGTGACGATGATGTTCGAGGACGCCACCGGCGGCTTCTTCAACCGCGACACGCTGGGCAAGCGCTTCACGCTGCGCGCCGGCGACCTGTACTGGCTGGCCGCGGCGGGCGGCGCAGCGCACGAGGAAGTGCCAGAGCCCGGCGCGCGCACGCACGCGCTGCAGATCTTCGTGAACCTGCCTGGACGTCTGAAGCACGGGCCCGCGCATTCGCTGCTGGTGCGCGCGGAGGACATCCCGGTGATCGAGGACGACGGCCATCGCGTGCGGGTCGTGCTGGGCCGGTCCGGCGACGTCGCCGGCGCGACGGGCACGCCGGAGCCGTTCACGCTGCTCGACATCGCGCTGTCGCCCGGCGGCACCTTCTCCCACCCGCTGTCGTCGGACGAGCAGGCGTGGATCTACGTCGTCTCGGGCGCAGCGACCTTGCATGCACGGGAGCAGGCGCGGGTCCTGCCGGAAGGTCGCGCCACCACGGTGCGTGCCGGCGAGGAAGGCATCGTCCGTCTGGAGGCCGGCGTTGACACGCATGCGGTGCTGTTGGCCGCGAAGCCGATCGGGGAAACCTTCGTCAAGCACGGACCCGTCGTGATGTCGACGATGGACGACGTGCGCAAGGTGCTCATCGACTATGCCGACGGGCGCTTCGGCGAGTTGCCGCTGGAGCGCTGAGCGACAGGACGAGCCCCACGTGCCGGCGCTGCGGCACTTATCATGAGCGCCCCTTCTGAAGCGCCGCGCGAGTGACCACGACCCCGCCCGACAACGACAGCAGCCGCCGCGGCGATCGCACCGCGTTGATGCTCGACGAGATGGTGGCCTTCTGGCACGTCGTCGAGCACGGCGGCTTCTCGCAGGCCGCGCGGGCGCTGGGCGTGGAGCCGTCGTCGATGAGCCGCAGCGTGGCGCGGCTGGAGCGAGCGCTGTCGGCCAAGCTGCTGATCCGCGGGCCGCGTTCGATGGCGCTCACCGAGCTCGGCGAGCAGGTGCTGCGCGAATGCGCGTCCATCCGCGACGCCGCTGGCAACGTGCACGCGCTCGCCGCGCGCTACGGCGCCCGGCCGTCCGGCGTGCTGCGCGTATCGGCGCCGGTGGTGCTGGGGCAGCTGTGGCTGGCGCCTCGGCTCGCCGCCTTCGCGGCGGCGTATCCGGACGTCGATCTTCAACTCTCCTTGAACGACCGCCCGGTGGACGTCGTCGCCGAGCGCGTCGACGTCGCGCTGCGCATCACGGCGCAGCCGCCGCAGGACCTGGTCGCGCGCAAGCTCTTCGACACGCCCTACGTGCTGGTGGCCTCGCCGGCGTACCTGGCGGCGCACGGCGCGCCGGAGCGTCCGGAGATGCTGACCCGACATCGCTGCATCCACCTGGGCTTCGGCGCGTTCGACGCCAACTGGCCGCTGAAGCGCGGTGGCGAGCAGATGACCGTCGCCATCGCGCCGCGGCATGCGATCGGCAACAGCCTCGCGCTCGCCGCAGCGGCGGAGCAGGGAGCGGGGATCGCGCTGCTGCCGCTGTTCTCCGCGCAGGCAGGGTTGGACGCCGGGCGGCTGGTGCGCGTCCTCGACGCGTGGACACCCGCCGGCACGTATGAGCGTGCCGCCTATCTGCTCTACGCCGCAGGGGCGCGGGTACCGCCGAAGGTGAAGGCCTTCGTCGAACACATGAGCGCGGCGAGCTGACCGGGTGACCGGGTGACCGGGTGGCCGGGTGACCGGGTGACCGGAAGATCGAGTGGCCGAGGGATCGGCTGAGCGGCTGTTCAGCCGATCACGCGGCCTTCGGTGATGACGGCGCGGTACTTGGCGCCACGGAAGCGGTGCTGCGCGGCGGCCTGGTAGGCCGGGCTGAAGTACCAGGCTCGCGCCGCTTCCAGCGACGGGAAGGCGAGCAGCACCACACCCTCCATCGGCGCGCCCTCGACGACCTCATGCGCGTCGTAGGCGGCGAGCACCTGCACGTCGTGCCCGTCGAAGGTCGCGCCGACGGCGGCGCCGTACTTCGCCATCTCGTCGGCGTCGAGGGTCGCTTCCTTGATGAAGAAGATGTAGGCGGGCTTCGCCGCTGTCGTGCCAGCGGTCGCAGCGGCCGCAGCGGACGGGGAGGAGGAATCTTGGGACATGGCGTGCCTGTCGAGGTTGAACTTCTGACGCGTCGCCGACGTGGCGCGCGCAGGCAATGTAGGCCGGCGGGACGCCGCTGAGAAGGCGGCCTCCGCCCGAACTCTTTCAATCGGCATTTGAAGATCCGAGGACGCCGCCTGATCCGGCCTCGTCCGAGCTCTCCGTGCTTACCCGCATTCGCCCCGGCCGGCAGCGATCCGGGCGACAGCGCTAACATTCGCCGATGGGCACGCAACAGCAGTACATCGACGCGATCGGCCGCATGGCCGTGGTGCCGACCATCCTGGACGCCACCGCGCGTCTGACCGGGATGCGTTTCACCGCCGTCGCCCGCGTGACCGACACCTCCTGGACCGCCTGCGCCGTGCGCGACGAGATCGCCTTCGGGCTCAAGCCCGGCGACGAGCTGGAACTGGTCTCGACGATCTGCAACGAGATCCGCCAGCACGGCCGCCCCGTCATCTTCGGCAGCGCCAGCGAGCACGAACACTTCCGCCACCACCACACGCCGAAGCAGTACGGCTTCGAGAGCTACGTCTCGATCCCGATCTTCCGCGCGGACGGGTCGTTCTTCGGCACGCTGTGCGCGATCGACCCGCAGCCCGCGAAGCTCGACGATCCCGTGCTGCAGCAGACGCTGGAGCTCTTCGCCAAGCTGATCGCCACCCAGCTGGACGCGCAGGACCTCGAAGACCAGCGCTCGGCCGCGCTGGCCGCCGCGGCCGACGCCCGCGAGCTGCTCGAATGGGAGAACCAGCGCATCACCGCGCTGCTCAACGAGCGCGAGCAGGTGGAGCGCGTCATCACGCGCGAGCTCAACGACACGCGCCGCCTGCGCGACGTCGCCGCACGGCTCATCGGCACCGACGGCGGCTCGACGCTGTTCGGCGAGATCCTCGAGGCGGCCATCGAGATCATCGACGGCGACGCCGGCACGATCCAGCTGCTCGACGAGCAGACCGGCACCTTGACCTTCCTGGCCTCGCGCGGCTTCAGCCCCGAGGTCACGGCGCACTTCGCGGTGGTCGACGCGTCGTCGGGCTCGCCCTGCGGCCGGGCGCTCGCCGCGGGGCAACGGACCTTCGTGCGCTTCGACGACCCGGACGATCCGGACCTGGACGGCTCCAACCGCCTCCATCTCGGCGACGGCGTGCGCTGCGCCCAGTCCACGCCGCTGCTCAGCCGCTCGGGTCGTCCGATCGGGATGTTCTCCACGCACTGGGCGGAGCCGCGCGAGCTCAGCGAACGCGAGCTGCGTTTCCTCGATCTGCTGGGCCGGCAGGCCGCCGACCTGATCGAGCGCAACCAGGTGCAGGAAGCCCTGCTGGCGCGCGAACGCGAGCTGAACGAGGAAGCCCGCCGCAAGGACGAGTTCATCGCCGTGCTCGCGCATGAATTGCGCAATCCGCTGGCGCCCATCCGCAGCGGCATCGAGGTGCTCAAGCGCGCCAACGGCGACGTCAGGCTGATCGAGCGCGTGCGGCCGATGATGGAGCGGCAGATCGCGCAGGTCGTCCACCTGATCGACGACCTGCTGGACGTCTCGCGGATCCGCTCGGGCAAGGTGCAGCTCAAGCGCGAATGGGTGAGCCTGCGATCGCTCGTCGAGAGCGCGCTCGAGGCGCATCGCAGCCAGATCGTCGCCGGCGGCATCGATCTCGTCGTCGATCTCGACGATCCGGAACGGCTGCTCGACGTCGACCCGACGCGGCTGTCGCAGGTGATCTCGAACGTGCTGCACAACGCGGTGAAGTTCACCGCCGCGGACGGCCGCATCACCCTCCGTGCGATGGTCGAGCCGGCCGCGTCCGGGGACGGACTGGAGCAGGTGCTCCACATCAGCGATTCCGGCGTCGGCATCGCCGCGGACGTGCTGCCCAACATCTTCGACCTGTTCACGCAGGCGCGGTCCGACAGCTCGCGGCACGGCGGGATGGGGATCGGCCTGGCGCTGTCGCGCAGCCTGATGGCGCTGCACGGGGGCTCGATCGAGGCGAGCAGCCTGGGCGCCGGTCACGGCAGCGAATTCGTCATCCGGTTGCCGGCGAGGACGCCCGTCGCCGTCGCGACGGCACCCGTGCGCGACGACGGCGACGCAGATCTGGCGGGCCTGCGGGTCCTGGTGGTCGACGACAACCAGGACGCCGCCGACGGCGTCGCCATGCTGCTGTCGATGTGCGGCGGCGAGGTCCGCGTGGCCTACGACGCGACGCGCATCGTCGACGAGGTGCGGACCTTCGAACCCGGCCTCGTCCTGCTGGACATCGGCCTGCCGGGCATCGACGGCTACCAGGCCTGCCGGAACGTGCGCGAGCAGGTCGGCCACGGCGTGAAGATCGTGGCGCTGACCGGCTGGGGCCAGGAGGAAGACCAGCGCCGCGCGACGGCCGCCGGCTTCGATGCGCACCTCACGAAGCCGGTGGACTTCACCAGCCTGGCGCTGATCGCCGCGCGAGCCTCGCAGGCGTCCATCGCGTCCATCGCGTCCACGGCATCCGCGGCGACGAAGTCCGCCGAACTCAGGGCGGAGTGAGACGGCGAGCCGTCCTGAACGCCGTCGGATCCACGCCGAATGCGGTCTTGAACGCCGCCCAGAAGCTGCTCCTGCTCTTGTAGCCGAGGTCCAGCCCGATGGCCTTCACGGAGCGGTCCGTGCTCGTGAGCAGCGTCTGCGCCTGCGCCATCCGCAGTCGTGTGAGATAGCCGAACGGCGACATCCCGTACAGCTGCGAGAAGCCTTGGTGGAAGGCCGTGCGGCTCATGCCCGCCCGTTCCGCCAGTTCCTCCATGGAGTGCGCGTGGGCCAGGCTGGCCCGCATGAACTCGGCCGCGCGGGCCAGTCGCAGCGTCCGGGGATCGCGCGCCGGCAGCACGACCTGGTCCCGCATCAGCGTCGTGAACAGCCGCTTGACGATGCAGTCCACGACGACGCCGGCGCCCGGCGCCGACGAGCGGGACTCGTCCAGCAGCTCGCCCTCGACGGTGCGCAGCAGATCGCTGCCGCCGATGGCGGTCTTCATCAACGCCCCGTCTTCGGTGATCCAGGGATTGCCGTCCGCGAGCAGCGGTGCGATGCCGCCGAAGACGAGCCTCGTCGGCGCCTCGTCCGCCGACGAGGCGTTGCGGATCATGGGCCGCGGACAGCGCAGCGCGGCGAGGCTGCCGGCGCCCAGCACGTGTTGCCCGGTGAACGGGCAGTCCAGCGCCAGTCGCCCCGCCAGCACCACGACCAGCAGGCTGGGCCAGGTGCCGGCGGACACCGGTTGCCAGTCGTCCGCGGGCTCGTTGAGATCGAAGGCCCCCGCGGTCAGTTGCAAGGCCTGGAGCAGGTGGTCGAGGGAACGGGCGGACATCTTCAGGACGGCGGCGACGAGAGCAGCGAGGGCGACGATGACCGTGACTATGCGCTGCGGGAACGGCTGGCGTCGATGGACGACAACGCCGGGGCGGCCGATTCTGACCGATGCCGAACCAGCACCGGACCGAGCCGAACCATGGGCTTCCTATCGTTGAGGTCGTTCATCCACGAGCCGCACAGGAGCCCCCCCATGATCCCCGTTTCCTCCTTCGGTCGCGTCGCGACCTTCCCTGCCGCGCGCGCGTTGGCGCTAGTCGCCACGCTCGCGCTGTCGATGGTCGCGGGCACCGCGATGGCGCAGACCGCGCCGCCGCTTCCGGCGACGTATGCCGATCCCGCAAAGCCTGCGCTGCCGCCCTCCTCGTTCCAATGGGACAACGCGCGCACGGCGCTCGTCATCATCGATCCGCAGATCGACTTCATGAGCCCCAAGGGCAAGGGCTGGTCCATCGTCGGCGAAAGCGTTACCGAGCAGCGCCTGGTCCCGCATCTGCAGCAGCTGATGGCCGGCTTCAAGCGGGCCGGCCTGCCGGTCGCGATCTCGCCGCACTACTACTATCCCCACGACCATCGCTGGTTGCATGAAGCGCCGGCCGAGACGGTGCAGCACAAGCTCGGGATGTTCGACCGCGAAGGCGCGTTGACGCTGGAAGGCTTCCGCGACTCGGGCGCCGACTTCATTCCGGAACTGAAGGCCGCCATCGAGGACGGCAAGACCATCGTCGCGGCGCCGCACAAGCTCTACGGCCCGCAGAGCAACGACGTGATGCTGCAGCTGCGCAAGCAGCGCATCGACAAGATCGTGCTCGCGGGCATGGCGTCCAACCTCTGCGTCGAGTCCCACCTGCGGGAGTTCCTGGAACGCGGCTTCGAGGTCGTCGTGGTCCGCGACGCCGTCGCGGGTCCGAAGCTGCCCGACGGCGACGGCTATCTGAGCGCGCTGGTCAACTTCCGCTACATCGCCAACGCGGTCATGACCACGGATCAGGTCGTGGCGAAGCTCGACGGACGCTGACGTCCGCAGCGCCCGAGCCCTGGCTCAGGGTTCAGGGCCGGGGTGGAGGGCCCAGAGTTCAGGACTTCGTGAGCAGCTGCTGCACGCTCGAGAAGTCCAGGCCGCCACGTCCCGCCCGGCCGTTGAGCGCGTAGAGATTGCGCGCGAGCTCGCCGAGCGGCACGGCCGCGCCGACCTGCAGCGCGGCCTCGACCGCCAGGCCGAGGTCCTTGAGCATCAGGTCGCTGCCGAAGCCGCCGGTGTAGCCGCGCGAAGCGGGCGCTTCCGGCTTCACGCCGGGCCAGGGGTTGCAGACCTCGGTGGCCCAACTGCGGCCGGTGCTGACGGCCATCATCGCGGACAGCGCCTGCGGATCGAGGCCGTGCGACACGCCGAGCGCCAGCGCCTCGCCGGTCACGGCCATGATCACGCCGAGCGCCATGTTGTTGCACAGCTTGGCGACCTGCCCGGCGCCGGACGCGCCCATGTGGAAGATGTTCTTCCCCATCGCGGCGAGCACGGGGCGGGCGCGTTCCAGCGCGGCCGCCTCGCCGCCGACGATGAAGGTCAGCGTTCCCGCGGCTGCGCCCGCCGTGCCGCCGGACACCGGCGCATCGATCATCGCGAGACCGCGCGCCTGCGCCGTTTGGGCGACGCGCTGCGCGCTCGCCGGAGCGATGGTGCTGCAGTCGATCACCAGCGCGCCGGCGGCGATGCGCGCGAGCAGGCCGCCGAGACCGTCTTCGCCGAGGAACAGCGCTTCGACGTGCTTGCTGGCCGGCAGCATGGAGATCACCACCGATGCGCCCTCCACGGCCGCCGCGGCCGACGGCGCCACGGTGACGCCCGCCGCGCGCGCGGCGACGAGCGCCGGTTCGCTCAGATCGAACGCGGCAACGGCGTAGCCGTTCTTCACGAGGTTGGCCGCCATCGGCCCGCCCATGTGGCCGAGGCCGATGAAGGCGATGCGTTCGGCGATCGTCGCGTTGCTCATGGTCTTGTCTCCTTGTCGTTGGATATGCGGTGCGTTCAACGCAGATCGGCGAGCGGATGCTCGCCGGCGAAGCGCGGCGCGAGCAGCGCGTCCAGATGCGCGTCGCCGCCCTCGTCCCGCGCGGCGCCTTGCCAGCGCGGCGTCTTGTCCTTGTCGATCAGCAGCGCGCGCACGCCTTCCGCGAAGTCGGGGAACACGCAGCAGCCGACCGAGGCCTGGTACTCCAAACGAAGCACTTCGGCGAGCGAGGCGTGCCGCAATCGGCGCTGCAAGGCGATGGCCAGCGCGGCGGAAGTCGGCGAGCCCTTCTGGAACGTCGACCCGGCGGCGGCCAGCCAGGCGTCGCCTTCGCAAGCCAGGGAGCGCAATCGCGGCGCGATCGTCGCCAGCGTGTCGTGAGGACCGATCAGCGCGTCGATACGATCGCGATGCGGTGCGAGCTGACTCGGCGCCAGCTCGGCGGCCGGCAGCGCGCGCAGCAGATCGTCGAGGCGCTCGGCGTCCGCGGCTTGCTCGCCGTTCCAACGCGCATGCGCGATGCCTTCGAGCAAGGCACCGTGGTCCTCGGCGCGCGCAGCGCGATCGGCCAGTCCGGCCCACAGCGCGTCGGCGGCGTTCAGCGGCGCACCGGTGAGCGCGAGGAACAGCCCCGTCCGTCCCGGCAGCCGCGAGAGGAACCAGCTGCCGCCCACGTCCGGGTAGAGCCCCAGCGTGATCTCCGGCATCGCCAGCTTGCTACGCGGCGTCACGACGCGATGCGATGCACCCGCCATCAGGCCGATGCCGCCGCCCATGACGATGCCGTGGCCCCAGACGAGCAACGGCTTCGGATAGCGATGGATGGTGTGATCGAGGCGGTACTCGCGCTCGAAGAACTCGGCGGCGTCGCGCGGCACCTTGCCGGAGCCGGCCGCGCGCATCGCGCGGTAGAGGCCGACGACATCGCCGCCGGCGCAGAATGCCTTCTCGCTGTTGCCGTCGAGCACCACGCCCGCGACCTGCGGATCGTCGGCCCACGCGTTCAGCTGCGCCTGGAGCAGATCGACCATCGGCAAGGTCAGCGCGTTGAGGCTGGCCGGCGCGTTCAGCGTGGCACGGCCGAAGCGGTGGCCCGATGCGGTCACGATGGTGCGGAACAGGACCGGGGCCTCGGCATGCTCGCCCTGTCTCGTCCGCGCGTCCCGGCTGGTGTCCCGATCGACGTTCTGAATGACTGTCATCGTTTCTCCTCAAGCGTTGCGCCACTGCGGGCTGCGCTTGCCGAGGAAGGCCTGCACGCCTTCGCGCTGGTCTTCGGTCTCGAAGAGGCCGATGAATGCCTCGCGCTCAGCGGCCAGTTGCGATTGCGGCGGCGCGGTGCGTGCGCCCTGGATGAGGCGCTTGCATGCGGTCACGCTGGTGGGGCTTTGCGCCTGAACGCGTTCGGCCCACTGCAGCGCCTTCGCCAGCGCGCCGCCCTTGGGCACCAGGTCATCGGCGAGTCCGATGCGCAGGGCCGTTTCGGCATCGACGCGCTCGCCGAGCAGCACCATGCGCTTGGCCCAGCTTTCGCCGACGGCCCAGCTCAGCCATTGCGTGCCACCGGCGCAGGGCAGCAGGCCGACGGTCGCCTCGGGCAGCGCCATCACGGCATGCGACTCCGCGATGCGCAGGTCGCAGGCGAGCGCGCATTCGAGTCCGCCGCCCATCGCATAGCCGTTGATCGCCGCGATGCTGACGCCGCGGAATCCCGCGAGCGCTTCGAAGGCCTCGCCGAAGCGGCGCGCCATCGTCGCGGCGACGCCCTTGTCGCCGTCGGCGAAGAGCTTCAGATCGGCGCCGGCGCTGAAGAACTTCTCGCCGTCGCCGGTGATGACCAACGCGTAGATCTCGCGATCGCGGTTGAGGTCGCCGACCAGCCGCGTCAGCGCGGCCAGGCTGTCGGCGGTCCACGTGTGGGCGGGCGGATTCGTCAGCGTGACGATCGCGGTATGGCCACGGCATTCGAGGCGCAGGCCGGCGTAGGCGGCACTCGTATCGGTGATGTCGTTCATGGGGTCACTGAAAGGGAGTTGTGGGTGGGGATGGGTTTCAGGTCAGCTGACTTCGACAGGCCGCTGGCCCTCACCCCTGCCCTCTCCCGCAAGCGGGAGAGGGAGTAAGAGGGGCGCCATTGCCACCTCTTCCGCAAGCGGGAGAGAGCGGGAGAAAGCGGGAGAGAGCGAGAGAGCGAGAGAGAGCGGGAGAGAGCGGGAGAGAGCGGGAGAGAGCGGGAGAGAGCGGGAGAGAGCGAGAGAGAGCGAGAGAGAGCGAGAGAGAGCGAGAGAGAGCGGGAGAGAGCGAGAGAGAGCGAGAGAGAGCGCGCGCGAGAGTGCATCGAGCTGACCGGAGCAGGAGCACTGGGGTGGCTCCCTCTCCCGCATCGCGGGAGAGGGTGGGGGTGAGGGCCAGTGGCCGTCCGGAGTTCTCAGTGCATTCGTCGAAGGACCTCATCGGATCGCCTCCGGCGCCTGGTCCTGCAACATCCGTCTCGCGACGATGACGCGCATGATTTCGTTGGTACCTTCGAGGATCTGATGCACGCGCGCATCGCGCAGGTAGCGCTCCAGCGGGTACTCGCGGATGTAGCCGTAACCGCCGTGGATCTGCAGCGCCTCGTTGCAGACGCTGAAGCCGATGTCGGTCGCCAACCGCTTGGCCATCGCGCAGTACACCTGCGCGTCGGGCGACTTCGCGTCGAGCTTCGAAGCGGCGAGCCGCACCATCTGCCTCGCCGACACCAGCTCCGTCGCCATGTCGGCGAGCTTGAACTGCAGCACCTGCATGTCCGCGAGCGCGCGGCCGAACTGGTGGCGCTCGTGCATGTAGCGCTGCGCCGCCGCCAGCGCGCCCTGCGCCGCGCCGACCGAGCAGGTCGCGATGTTGATGCGCCCGCCGTCCAGCCCCTGCATCGCGATGCGGAAGCCCTGCCCTTCCTCGCCCAGCAGATGCGCGGCCGGCACGCGCACGCCGTCGAAGGCGATGGCGCGGGTGGGCTGGCTGTTCCAGCCCATCTTCTCTTCCTTGCGGCCGTACTCGATGCCGGGCGAATCGCCCGCCACCAGGAACGCGGAGATGCCGTCCGCCCCGGCCCCGCCGGTGCGCGCCATCACCACCAGCACGTCGGTCGCCCCAGCGCCGGAGATGAAGGCCTTGCTGCCGTCGATCACGAAGTCGTCGCCGTCGCGCCGCGCGGTCGTGCGCAGCGAGGCGGCATCCGAGCCCGCGCCGGGTTCGGTCAGGCAGTACGACGCGAGCTTCTCCCCGCTGCACAGGGCCGGTCCGAATCGCCGCGCGATCTCTTCCGTCGCATAGGTGCTCACCATCCACGCCGCCATGTTGTGGATGCTGAGGAAGGCCGTCGTCGACGGGCAGGCCGCCGCGAGTTCCTCCAGCACGATGGTCGCGTCCAGCCGCGGCAAGCCGAGCCCGCCGCGTTCCGCCGGCGCGTACAGCCCGCAGAAGCCGAGTTCGCCCGCATGGCGCAGCGTGTCCCGCGGGAAGAACGACTGCGCGTCCCACCCGGCCGCATGCGGCGCCATCTCGTCGCGGGCGAAGTCGCGCGCCGCCTGCTGGAAGGCGCGTTGCTGCTCGTCGAGCTCGAAGTCCATCAGGTCCTCACCGGGTCAGGGTCGCGGCTCACTTGAGGCTGATCGTCGTGTTGACGCCGCCGGTGGACGCGTCGTCGAACCAGCGCGCGGTCACCGTCTTCGTCTGCGTGTAGAAGAGGACCACCTGCTTGCCGTACGGCCCCAGGTCGCCGAGCTTGGACGCGCGCGAGCCGGTGAACGAGAACAGCGGCACCGGCACCGGGATGGGCACGTTGATGCCGACCTGGCCGATGTCGATCTCGTCCTCGAAGCGGCGCGCGGCCGCGCCGGACTGCGTGAACAGCGCGGTGCCGTTGCCGTTCGGATTCGCGTTGATCATGGCGATCGCCTCATCCAGCGTCGCGGCCTCGGCGACGCAGAGCACCGGGCCGAAGATCTCCTGCTCGTAGATCGTCATGCCGGGCTTCACGCCGCTGAAGACCGTCGGGCCGACGAAGTTGCCTTCCTTCAACTGGCCGCTGAGCGGCGGCAGGCGTCCGTCGAGCGCCAGCGTCGCGCCGTCCTCGATGCCGCGGGCGATGAGGCTCTCGACGCGATCGCGCGCCGCGCAGGAGATCAGCGGACCGACGTCGGTCGTCGCCGAATCGCCGGCGCCCACGCTCAATCCCTTGGCCTTGGCGATCAGGTCCGGCAGCCACTCGCGCGCGGCGCCGACCAGCACCGCGACCGACACCGCCATGCAGCGCTGCCCCGCCGCGCCGAAGGCCGCTCCGGCGAGCGCGTTGAGCGTCTGTTCCTTGTGCGCGTCGGGCAGCACGACGGCGTGGTTCTTCGCGCCCATCATGCATTGCACGCGCTTGCCGGCCTTGGTGGCGCGGTCGTGGACCAGCGTGCCCACGCGCGTCGAGCCGACGAAGGAGATGGCGCGGATGTCGGCGTGGTCGCACAGCGCGTTGACGACGTCCTCGCCACCGTGCACGACGTTGAGCACGCCCTTCGGAATGCCGGCTTCGAGCGCCAGCTCGACGAGCCGCATCGTCACCATCGGGTCCTGCTCGGACGGCTTCAGCACGAAGGTGTTGCCGCAGGCGATGGCCATCGGGAACATCCACAGCGGGATCATCGCGGGGAAGTTGAACGGCGTGATGCCGGCGCACACGCCCAGCGGCTGCAGCAGGGTGTAGGTGTCGACGCCGCCGGCGACGTTGTGGGCGCGCTCGCCCATCTGCAGCGAGCCGATGTTGGCCGCGTGCTCGACGACCTCCAGACCGCGGAACACGTCGCCTTCGGCGTCCGCGAGGGTCTTGCCCTGCTCGGCGGTCAGCGTCGCGGCCAGCGACTTGATGTTGTCGCGGATCAGCTGCTGGTACTTCAGGAAGATGCGCGCGCGCTGCCCGATGGGCACCTTGCGCCAGGTCTTGAACGCGTCCTGCGCGGCGGCGATGGCGGCCTCGACCTCGTCGGGCGTGGCCATGGGCACGCGGGCCAGGCGTTGCTGGGTCGCCGGGTTGATCACTTCGCGCCATTCGGTGCTGCGCGACTGGACGAATTCGCCGTTGATCAACAACGGAATGCGGGGCAGATCTTCGCGGCTCATGCGCTGTCTCCAGGGGGTCGATGCCATCGTTGCGGGCCGTTCGCGATGTCTTCGGCGGTGCACTCGACGGTGGGTTGAATTTCACAGAGAATCTATCCACACACTTTGCAAGAAGCCAGTTCTTCCTCTTGTGAAGCGGTGCGGCGGCAAAACACTCCACACCCAATCTGTGAAATCAGCGAATCCTGTGAAACGCACCGACAGCCCTCACGGCAGCCCGACGAGCTCCTCGCGCAAGCTGTTCATCGGTCCGCGGATCCGCCGCCTGCGCGAGCAGCTGCAGTGGAATCAGGCGGAGCTGGCGAGCCGGCTGGCGCTGTCGCTCAGCTACGTGTCGCAGATCGAGACCAACCAGCGGCCGGTCACGGCGAGCGTGCTGATCAAGCTGGCCGAGGTCTTCGGCGGCGGCATCGGGCAGTTCTCGGAGGAGCAGGACCAGCAGCTGCTGGCGGACTTGGACGCGGCGCTGCGCGACCGCTCGCTGACGACGACGGTGATGGCGCCGGCGCAGGTCGCGCGGCTGGTGGAGCAGGCGCCGGAGCTGGCGGAGTCCTACGTCGCGCTGCATCAGCGCTACCTGCGGCTGCAGGACGAGCACTCGCAGATGATCGACCGCTTCTACGGCGAGCAGGGCCGCGAGGCGGCGGGCGCGCCGCCCTCGTTCCGCGGCGAGCCGCTGCCGCACGAGGCGGTGCGCGATCACCTGAACCGCAGGAACAACCATCTGGACGAACTGGACCTGCGCGGCGAGCAGTTGGCCGAGACGCTCGGCCTGGTGCCCGGCCATCGCGCGCAGCCGCTGCGCGATCTGCTGTCGCAGCGCTACGGGATCAGGACCGAGGTGGGCGACGAGGCGGAGACGCGGGAGGAGTCTTCAGACGCGTTCCTGCGTCACTACGACGCGCGTCGGAAGCTGCTGCGCATGCCGCGTTTCCTGAGCGATGCGCAGCAGGCGTTCCAGCTGGCGACGCAGTACGCGTTGATCGCCGAGTCCGATGCCATCGAGGCCGAGCTCGGCGCCGGAGCGTTCGTCGATGAGGCGACGCGCGCGTTGGCGCGGCAAGGCTTCGCCCACTACTTCGCCGGTGCCGCGCTGCTGCCGTACGGCGAGTTCCTCACTTCGGCGCGCAACGCGCGCTACGACATCGAGCTGCTGCAGCAGCGCTTCCAGGTGAGCGTGGAGACGGTGTGCCATCGTCTCTCGACCCTGCAGCGCAACGGCAACCGCGGCGTGCCGTTCTACTTCGTGCGCGTGGACCAGGCGGGCAACATCTCCAAGCGGCAGAGCGCGACGAGTTTCCACTTCGCGCGACACGGCGGCGCGTGTCCGCTGTGGCACGTGCACGAGGCCTTCGCGCAGCCGGGGCGTTTCCTCACGCAGATCGCGGAGATGCCCGACGGCAGCCGGTTCTTCGGCATCGCCCGGACGATCGAGCGCCACGGCGGCGGTGGCTACCTGGCGCGACGCAAGCTGTTCGCGATCGGGCTGGGCTGCGACATCTCGCATGCGCGGGAGTTGGTGTACGCCGAGGGCCTGGCCTTCGACGAGAGCACGGTGTCCAAGCAGGCGATCCCCATCGGGCCCGGCTGCCGCGTGTGCCCGCGCGAGCACTGCGTCCAGCGCGCGTTCCCGCCCGCGGGCAAGGCGCTGGTGACGGACAGCGACAGCGAGTCGCTGGTGTCGTATCGGTTCACGGGGTGAAGTCGATGCCCCTGTTCCGCACCAGCCTGCATCCGTCGCGCGGCCCGGCCGGCAGGCGTCCGCTGCATCCCGCCGCTCAGGCCTGGATCGGCCGCTTCGGCGACGCACTGCCTGCGGGTCACCTCTGCCGCGAGTCGTCGCTCAAGGATCGCTGGCTGCGCATCCACAGCCTTCCTGAATCCAAGCGCTATCCCGAGGACAAAACGGAACTCGCCGAGGTGCTTCGGCGCCAGAACGTGGTCGCCAGCGAGTTGCTGGGTGAAGGTGCGCCGTGCCTGCTGTTCGTTGCGGGATTTTCGAGCGGGCCGGAGGCCGTGCAATGGGCTTGCAAGGCGTCGTGGCTCAAGGCGCTGAATGGGACGCCCGAACTGGTCCTCACCGTGGAAGAAGATGCTGAGCGGGACCAGATGGCGTTCTGCGCGCTGCCCGTGATCTGGCAACGCGGAAGATTCGATCGATTGATTGCGGATCGGGCGCACGATCGCGCCGGACATCTCCTCTTCGCCAACTTCGATCGCGGCAGCATCTACGCGCCGTATGACGGCGGCGCCGATCTGTTCTATCCGTCCGCGGAGGAAGTCGGGCCCGCACGATCCAGGCATCGGGACTGGCTCTCGATCTACCCGTCTGGGATGTGAACCGGCCGTGACTTCCCGGCCGATGAGCCCAAGCATCGGGACGCTCGGGCCATGACCTTCTACGCGCCCGCCCTGTGCGGCAGAAGATGTCCCGGATGAACGCCCTCACCTCGACTTCAACCGCCGTGCCCGCGTCCGGTCCGCTCGACCCATCGATCGTCGCCCGCGCCTGGGCGCATGGCTGGGCGATCTCGCGGAGCACTGCGGCGCCGATCGAACGTGCGGGCTGTTTCGAGATCCATGTCGGCAAGCCGGATCAGGTCGCACGCTACGTTTTTCCTCGATTCGATCGGGACGTGCTTCGAACGCTGGTCGCCACCGAGGCTGGCCCCGGGACTTGGCTGAAGATCTGCGCGCGCCGGGAGCACGTGACCGGCCTGCTGTCCGGCGACTGGACCATCCATGAGCCGGAGTTCTTGATGAGCATTCCCCTCGCAGGCGGGGCCGATCCGGTCATCGCGGGATATCGCGCCCAGACCGAGCGACGAGGCGCCCTGGCCATGGTGACGATCGTTGCCGAGTCAGGAGAGCTGGCGGCCAGCGGACAGGCCGCCATCGACGGCGGGTTCGCCACCTTCGATCAGATCGTCACGGTGGAAGCCCACCGGCGTAAGGGGCTGGGTCGGCTCGTCATGAGCGCGCTGTCGAATGCGGCCCGCGACGCCGGCGCGCGTCAGGGCGTGCTCGTGGCCACCGAGGCCGGCGCCGCGCTGTACCAGGCGCTCGGCTGGTCCATGGTCTCGCCGGTCACGGCCGCGTCGTGTTCCTCCGCCGCTCCCGCAGCATGAAGAGGTAGAGACCCTCGACCTTCTCGCGCGCCCACGGCGTCTTGCGCAGGAATTTCAGGCTGGACTTGACGCTCGGCTCGAACGCGAAGCAGCGCAGCGGGATTCGGTCGTCGAGGCCCTCCCACCCGTATTCGTCGACCAGCGCGGTCACGATGGCTTCCAGCGTCATGCCGTGCAACGGGTTGCGCGGTTGCTCTTGCGGCGGCGGGGCGGACTCGGTCATGAACGGATTGTCGCCGGTCGGCGCAAGGGTCGCGAAGGCCGCCCCGCGTCGCTTCGACGCCCTCGCCCGCGTGGTACCTTCATCGCCATGAGCACGAATTTCCCCGACGAAGAACGCCCCATCATCCAGGAGCCGCGCACGTGGCAGGACGAGCGCTGGACCGCGCAGGTCATCAAGAACGAAGACGATGAGGGCTGGGCCGTCGCCATGACCCTCATTGGCGAAGCCGAGCCGGCTCTGGTTGGTCCGTGGACCATGGGCCGCGACAAGAAGAATCCGAAGCCGCTGGACGCAGCGGCGTTCCACACACTGGTGAAGACGGCCTCGGAAGTGCTGCGCCGGCATGAACAGCAGCTGCACGCGCGGCTGCACAAGAGTGTCAAGCTGGATACGGCGAATGGCCGCATCCAGGTCCTGCTCGACATCGTTCCGGATGAAGACAACCCGTATGCGACGCTGACTGCGTTGAACGACGACGGCGAGCAGCTCGCGCAGGTGCGCGTGGCTGCGGGCTTCAAGTTCAACGAGGCAAGTGCGGCCGCGTGGGTCGAGAACGACTTCCTGAAGCCCTGAGAAAGCAAGCTCCGCGCCAACGGCCACAGGTGCCGCGGCAGCGATACATGGTCCCAAGCCTCCCTGATCAGGGAGGATCTATTTCGCTGATCTGCCCCTCGGGCGAGATCTTGAACAGCCGACTCACGGGCGTCAACGATCCGCCCGGAGCCGCCGCGCGGGCGCCCTCATAGCGTGCGTAGACCCCGTCACCGCAAGCGAAGCCCAGTTCTCCGAACCCGCCACGATCTGCCATCAACCTCCCCAGGTCACTCTGACTCAGGTCGAAGGACCGGGCAGATCGATCCACCTTGACCGACAGCGAATCGGACCGTCGATCCACAGGCGACATGGCCGAGGCAAAGGTATAGGTATGGCCCTGGCAGACCACCTCGTAAGTCATCGCGACGCTTTTCGCCCGTTGCAGATCAAGCGCGCGAATGGTGACCGTGGTCGGCAAGTCGGCCGCCTTCAACGGACACGTCGCGACGGCTGTCATCAGCAGAAGGGCGATACCAGGCAAGTTTTTCATCTCTTGACGCTATCAACGTCGACCTCATAAAGCAGCCCCACCGATGGGGGAAGAAGCTCTTTGCGATGATGCTCGGCGCTATGACACGCAGCACGACTGGGCTGGTGCGCTGCGGCAGGGACTGGCGGTCGCGAACCTCGCAGGCATCGATCGCGCCCGCGCCGATATCGGGTTGATGCCGCTGAAGGACTACGGCTGCATGATGCACGAGCTCAGGAAGTCCACGGCCCGGTGACTCTCTGTTGGGAGGGGGCTGTCGTTGACTGCCGAGGCCGCTGGCCCTCACCCCCACCCTCTCCCGCGATGCGGGAGAGGGGGCCACCCCAGTGCTCCTGCCCCGAATGGCCCACTTCTCTTCCGGCTCCGAATGGCCCACTCCTCTTCCGGCTCCGAATGGCTCGGTGCATTCTCACTCCCTCTCCCGCACTGCGGGAGAGGGCGGGGGTGAGGGTCGTCGCACGGCCACCACCCTCACCTCAACCCCTCTCCCGCAGTGCGGGAGAGGGGAACACGAACTGCGCGGTCGTCGAGGGGCTCAGGTGTACTTCTTCTCCAGCGCATCCCACTCCGGCTTGTTCACCAGGCGCTGGCGCTCGGCGAACGGGATCACCAGGTTGGGATCCTCGTCGATGCGGCGCTGCGTCTTGAGCACGCCCAGCGCCTTCTGCATCCCGGCCACCGCGCCTTGCAACGCCGCGTTGGCGTACAGCACGACGCCGTAACCCATCTGCTGCAGCTCGCCCGCATCGGTGATGGGCGTCTTGCCGCCGATCACCATGTTCATCAGCTGCGGCGTCGCCAGGCGCTGCGGCAGCGCGCGGATCTCTTCCGCCTTGGTCACCGCCTCGACGAACAGGATGTCCGCGCCGGCTTCGGCGAAGCGCTGCGCGCGCTCGATCGCGGCCTCGAAGCCCTGCGTCGCGCAGGCGTCCGTGCGGGCCATGATCAGGAAGTCCGGATCACGCCGCGCATCCACCGCCGCCTTGATCTTGCTCACCGCTTCCTCGGTGGAGATGACCTCCTTGCCGGTGAAGTGGCCGCAGCGCTTGGGCGCCACCTGGTCTTCGAGCTGGATGCAGTCCGCGCCGGCGCGTTCCAGCACGCGCACCGTGTGGCGCACGTTCAGCGCGTTGCCGAAGCCGGTGTCGGCGTCGACGATCAGCGGCAGGTTCACCGCGTCGCGGATGCGCGCGGTGTGGTCGGCGATCTCGGACAGGCCCATGAAGCCCTGGTCCGGCAGACCGAACCACATGTTGGTCACGCCGGCGCCGGTCACGTAGATCGCCTCGAAGCCGAGGTCCTCGATCACCTTGGCCGACAACGCGTTGAACGCGCCCGGCACCAGCACGCCACGGCGTTCGTTCACCAGCGCGCGCAGCGTCTTGCGGGTCGATGTCATGTCAGTTCTCTTTGATTGTCTGAAGTCGAATTCGATACGGATGTCGATGGCGGGATCAGCGACCGCCGATCACAGCGACTCGGCGGGCACGCGCACAGTGCCTTCCATCAGGATGCGCGCGCTGCGGCTCATCACCGCCTGGGTCACGCGCCAGGCGCCACCTTCCTGGACCGCTTCCGCGCCGACGCGCAGCGTGCCCGACGGATGGCCGAAGCGCACCGCCGGCAGCGCCTTGCCGCCCGCGGCCTCGCACACCAGCGTGCCGGGGATCGCGGCCGCGGTGCCGATGGCCACCGCCGCCGTGCCCATCATCGCGTGGTGCAGCTTGCCCATGGACATCGCGCGCACCAGCACGTCGATGTCGCCGGCCTCGACGGTCTTGCCGGCCGACGAGCAATAGCTCGACGGTGGCGCGACGAAGGCCAGCTTCGGCGTGTGCTGACGGGTCTTCGCCTCGTCCAGCGTCTTGATCAGGCCCATGTGCAGCGCGGCGTGCGCGCGGATCGCTTCGAGCCGCTTCAGCGCCGCGGCGTCGCCGTTGATCGCGTCCTGCAGTTCGGTGCCCGAGTAGCCCAGATCCTTCGCATCGACGAAGACCGCCGGGATGCCCGCGTTGATCAGCGTCGCGCGCAGTTGGCCGCCGGGGACGAGGTCCTCCGGCATCGTCAGCACGTCCACGACGTTCCCGGTCGGGAACAGCGCGCCGCCGGCGTCGTCGCCGTCCGCGTCGTCATTGCCCGGATCGAGGAAGGCCAGCTCGACCTCCGCCGCCGGGAAGGTCACGCCATCGAGCTCGAAGTCGCCGCTCTCCTGCACCTGGCCATCGCGCATGGGCACCTTCGCGACGATGGTCTTGCCGATGTTGGCCTGCCAGATGCGCACGGTGGCGATGCCGTCGCGCGGCAGCTTCGAGGCGTCGATGAAGCCCGCCTGGATCGCGAACGGTCCGACCGCCGCGGACAGGTTGCCGCAGTTGCCGGACCAGTCCACCAGCGCGGTGTCGATCGCCACCTGACCGAACAGGTAGTCGACGTCGTGACCGGGCTGCGTGCTGCGCGAAATGATCACCGTCTTGCTGGTGCTCGACGTGGCGCCGCCCATGCCGTCGATCTGCTTGCCGTAGGGATCGGGGCTGCCGATGACGCGCATCAGCAGCCGGTCGCGCGCGGCGCCGGGCACGCGCGCGGCCTCGGGCAGATCGTCCAGGCGGAAGAACACGCCCTTGCTGGTACCGCCCCGCAGGTAGGTCGCGGGGATCTTCACTTGAGGGAGAAAACTCATGACTGCTTCCGTCGTTGTTCCCGATGTTCACGAGGTTCGCGGTGCTCGCGAGGTTCCGTCGAGCACCGCGCGACCTCAGGCCGCTTCGGCCGCGGCCAGGAAGTCCTGCGCGAATCGCTGCAGCACGCCGCCGGCCTGGTAGACCTCGACCTCCTCGGCGGTGTCGAGGCGGCAACGCACCGGCACTTCGATGCGCTCGCCGTTGCGGCGGTTGACGATGACCGTCAGCGTCGCGCGCGGCGACAGCGCGCCCGACACGTCGTAGGTTTCCGAGCCGTCCAGGCCGAGCGTCAGACGCGTCGTTCCCGCGAGGAACTCCAGCGGCAGCACGCCCATGCCGATCAGGTTGGTGCGGTGGATGCGTTCGAAGCCTTCGGCGACGATGGCCTCGACGCCGGCGAGGCGCACGCCCTTCGCCGCCCAGTCGCGCGACGAGCCCTGCCCGTAGTCCGCGCCGGCGATGATGATCAGCGGCTGGCGGCGTTCCATGTAGGTCTCGATGGCTTCCCACATGCGCATGACCTGGCCCTCGGGCTCCAGGCGCGCGAGCGAGCCGGCGACCACGGTGCCGTCGGCCTCGCGGACCATCTCGTTCTTCAGCGTCGGATTGGCAAAGGTGGCGCGCTGCGCGGTGAGGTGGTCGCCGCGGTGGGTGGCGTAGGAGTTGAAGTCCTCCTCCGGCAGGCCCATCCTGGCGAGGTACTCGCCGGCGGCCGAGTCCATCATGATCGCGTTGGACGGCGACAGGTGGTCGGTGGTGATGTTGTCCGGCAGCACGGCCAGCGCGCGCATGCCGCGCAGCGTGCGTTCGCCGGCCAGCGCGCCTTCCCAATACGGCGGACGGCGGATGTAGGTCGACTGCGCGCGCCAGTCATACAGCGGCTCGGTCTGGGTGGCCGAGGCCGCGGTGATCGCGAACATCGGCTCGTAGACCTTGCGGAACTGCTCCGGCTTCACGCTCGCGCGCACCAGCGCGTCGATCTCGTCGTCCTCGGGCCAGAGGTCCTTCAGGCGGATCTCGCGGCCCTCGACGACGCCGAGCACGTCGCGTTCGATGTCGAAGCGGATGGTGCCCGCGATCGCGTAGGCGACCACCAGCGGCGGCGAGGCCAGGAAGGCCTGCTTGGCGCGCGGGTGGATGCGGCCGTCGAAGTTGCGGTTGCCCGAGAGCACGGCGGTGGCGTAGAGGTCGCGCTCGACGATCTCGCGATCGATGGCGGGATCCAGCGCGCCGGACATGCCGTTGCACGAGGTGCAGGCATAGGCGACGACGCCGAAGCCCAGCGCCTCCAGGTCGCCGAGCAGGCCGGCTTCCTCGAGGTACAGCGTGACCGCGCGCGAGCCGGGCGCCAGCGAGGTCTTCACCCACGGCTTGCGCGTCAGGCCCAGGCGACGCGCGTTGCGCGCGAGAAGCGCGGCGGCGATGACGTTGCGCGGGTTGCTCGTGTTCGTGCAGCTGGTGATGGCCGCGATGATCACGGCGCCGTCGGGCATGCGGCCGGGTTCTTCGGTCCACGGGCCGGCGATGCCGCGCTCGGTCAGCGCGGAGGTCGGCAGACGGCGATGCGGGTTGGACGGACCGGCCATGTTGCGCACGACGCTGGCCAGGTCGAACTTCAGCACGCGCGGGTAGACGACACCCGACAGCGTGTTGCCTTCGCCGGACCAGAGTCCTGCGGCCTTCGCATAGGTCTCGACGAGCTGGACCTGCGCTTCCTCGCGCCCGGTGAGGCGCAGGTAGGTCAGGGTCTGCTCGTCGATGGCGAAGAGCGCGGCGGTGGCGCCGTATTCGGGCGCCATGTTGGAGATGGTGGCGCGGTCGCCGAGGGTGAGTCCGGAGACGCCGTCGCCGTAGAACTCCAGGTAGGCGCCGACGACCTTTTCCTTGCGCAGGAACTCGGTGAGCGCGAGCACCAGGTCGGTGGCGGTAATGCCGGGTTGGCGGCGGCCGGTGAGCTCGACGCCGACGATGTCGGGCAGGCGCATCCACGAGGCCCGGCCGAGCATCACGTTCTCCGCTTCGAGTCCGCCGACGCCGACGGCGATCACGCCGAGCGCGTCGACGTGGGGCGTGTGGCTGTCGGTGCCGACGCAGGTATCGGGATAGGCGACGCCGCGGTCCACGTGCACGACGGGCGACATCCGCTCCAGATTGATCTGATGCATGATCCCGTTCCCCGGCGGGATCACGTCGACGTTGCGGAACGCTGTGCGGCACCACTCGATGAAGTGGAAGCGGTCCTCGTTGCGGCGGTCCTCGATCGCGCGGTTCTTCTCGAAGGCTTGAGGATCGAAGCCGCCGCACTCGACGGCCAGCGAGTGGTCGACGATCAGCTGCACCGGCACGACCGGGTTCACCTTCGCGGGGTCACCGCCCTGGTCGGCGATCGCATCGCGCAGGCCGGCCAGGTCCACGAGCGCGGTCTGGCCCAGGATGTCGTGGCAGACCACGCGCGCCGGGTACCAGGGGAAGTCGCGATCGGCCTTGCCGTCGGCGAGCTGCAGCAGGCAGTCGTCGAGCGCGGCGGGCTCGCAGCGGCGCACCAGGTTCTCGGCGTGGACGCGGGCGGTGTAGGACATGCGTTCCCACGCGCCGGGGCGCAGCGCCTCGACGGCGGCGCGCGCGTCGAACCAGTCGAGCGCGGTGCCGGCCAGCGGCTTGCGCCATTGCTCGTTGAGCGGGATCGCCGAGGCGATGGTGGGTGCGGGCGTCGTGGCTGGCATTGCTGAAACTTCTCTCATGCGGTCATCGCGGTCGTCGTGTCCTCAGGGGCGCTGGGCCAGGGGGACGAAGACCTGGTCTTCCGGGCCGGTGTAGACGGCGCTGGGTCGGATGATCTTGTTGTCCTGGCGCTGTTCGACCACGTGGGCGGCCCAGCCGCTGGTGCGGGCGATGACGAACAGCGGGGTGAACATGGCGGTGGGGACGCCCATCATGTGATAGCTGACGGCGCTGAACCAGTCCAGGTTGGGGAACATCTTCTTGGCGTCCCACATGGTCTTTTCGAGGCGTTCGGCGATGTCGTACATCTTGGTCGAGCCGGCGTCCTGGGACAGGTGGTGGGCGACCTTCTTGATGACCTCGTTGCGGGGGTCGGAGACGGTGTAGACGGGGTGGCCGAAGCCGATGACGACTTCCTTGGCCTCGACGCGGCGGCGGATGTCGGCCTCGGCTTCGTCGGGGGTGTCGTAGCGCTTCTGGATCTCGAAGGCGACCTCGTTGGCGCCGCCGTGCTTGGGGCCGCGCAGGGCGCCGATGGCGCCGGCGATGGCCGAGTGCATGTCGGAGCCGGTGCCGGCGATGACGCGGGCAGTGAAGGTGGAGGCGTTGAACTCGTGCTCCGCGTAGAGGATCAGCGAGGTATGCATCGCGCGTTCCCAGCTCTTGGTGGGCGGCTTGCCGTGGAGCAGGTGCAGGAAGTGGGCGCCGATGGAGTCGTCGTCGGTTTCGACCTCGATGGAGCGGCCGTTGTGGCTGTAGTGGTACCAGTACAGCAGCATGGAGCCGAGGCAGGCCATGAGCTTGTCGGCGATGTCGCGGGCGCCGGGGAGGTTGTGGTCGTCCTTCTCGGGGAGCGAGCAGCCGAGGGCGGAGACGCCGGTGCGCATCACGTCCATGGGGTGGGCGGCGGCGGGGAGGGTTTCGAGCGCGTCCATGACGGCGGCGGGCAGGCCGCGCAGGGCCTTGAGCTTGTCCTTGTAGGCGCGCAGCTCGGCGACGTTGGGGAGCTTGCCGTGGACGAGCAGGTGGGCGATTTCTTCGAACTCGCAGCGTTCGGCGAGTTCGAGGATGTCGTAGCCGCGGTAGTGCAGGTCGTTGCCGGTGCGGCCGACGGTGCACAGGGCGGTGGTACCGGCGGCGACGCCGGACAGGGCGACGGACTTCTTGGGCTTGAAGGCGGGTGCGGCTGCCGCGTTCGCGGTCGTGGTGTCGCTCATGGGGATGTCTCCTGGAGATGGAATTCGGAAGGGGGAATGGCTCGGAGGCCCGATGCAGCCTAGGGTAGCGGCTGAGGCTCGGACGGCGTGCGAGGGGTGATTCGGCAGGGTTTTCCGCCGTCGACGGCGACCATCTCGAAGGTGGCGCGGAGGACGTCGGAAGGGGCCGCATTGTCGATGCGGGCGTGGACCTCGACGGTCATCGAGGTGCCGCCGACGCGGGTCACGCCGGAGTGAATGTGGAGGACGGAGCCCACAGGGACCGGGGCGAGGAACTGCACGTCCTTCACGGCCACCATGACGATGTCCTGGTGGCAGAAGCGGGCCGCGACCATGTGGGCGTTCTGGCCGAGCCAGGAGAGCGCCTCAGGGCCGAAAAGCGTCCCGTAGTGGTTCGCGTGCCGCGGGAGCACCAGCTCGCTGCGAAGCATCTCCGTCGAAGAAGCGCTCGACAGCGCTGAAGGCCAGTCCATTGCAAGTTGTGAAATGGGGAAGTTCACAATGTTCGCAGCGGATGGGCTGGGGGGCAACGATGAAGTTGCGATGGGTTGCGAAGTGATAGAGCTTAGTTTGCGAAACTTGTGAAATCCCAGAAGGCTAGGTCATAACGCCAAAACGTTAGGTAGCGACCTACTTCTAGATATACATCGGGACAGCGATTATGAAAGATACACCCTTATCTCGATTTGCAGCGACAATTGTCGCATTCATGCCAATCAGGTAGGACTTCGCTGCAAACAAGCCAATTCCCTTATTCTGCGGATCGAAACTTTCGCTGGTCTTGTAGAGGAATATTGATTTCAAGTTATCCGCAGGAATTGCTTGACCTTCGTTATACACCTCGACAGTAGCTTCGCTGGCGTCAACCGGGCAATTTAGGCGGATCGAAATTTCGCTGCCGGCAGTTCGGTAGCGAACCGCGTTGTTGAGCAAATGGTTCAACACCGTTTCCAAGTAAATGTCGTCGATCAGGCAGACGACACCTGCTGTTGGCCCAACATAAACCAACCCACGGAACCGCTCTTTTGAATTTTCAACGAGGCGCGCAAGATAGTCCGCGAGATCCACCGGCATGCATACGATCTTCTGATTCTGTATCCCATCTTCAACTGTCGCCGCATCGAAAATCGCTTCAATGGCGTTGTGGATTCGCCGAAGATAGTTTTGCTGAACCTCGTCACCTTCAGAGCGGACCATCAAGCTGGCGAGTGGCGATCTGATTTCGTGTCCGATGGCAGTCAACCGTTCCTGCCGCAACTCAAGCCGCGCTTTAAGCATGCGCACTTGCTGAGCCTTTTCAGCCGCAGCTTGTTGCATTTGCCGAATCCAGAAGTTGTGATTCGACCGACTTCGGCGGTAAAACTGCCTCAAAACTCGCCATAGGGTGGTGAATTCATCCCGCCGTTTGTCGACATCGTTGAATTCATCCAGATCAATTTCACCCGACTTCATTTTCCATGCGCGGTGAGTCAAGATCCGAAGGCGAACGACGGCGAAAGCCAAGAAACCCGTCAAAATGAGCGTTAACAACAATGCCGCCGTCAACCAACCGAACGCGCGGGTTGCAAAACCAGGGAGGGTGACGGGAGGCGCAGTTAAATCTGCCTTTAGTTCCCCTGCCGGCGCCGGAAGTAAGAATGGCACCGAATAAACAGACGGATCCGGCCTATAGCGCGCCATAGCCATCAGCTTGGGCGCCCACCAATCAAAGACGCGCTGCTGTAAATCCGATCGTCGTGGCGCGGCGGGCAAAGACAGATTGGCTGACGACCACACAACCGTGCTGACCGCCCCTACCTTGCGAGAAATAACCAGTTTCGATCGTGAAGGTACGGTCGCCAGATACGCATTTTGCAGCGACACCAACGAACGTCCCTTAAATCCAATCGGAACGTTGAGGTGCTCTTCGCTTCCGTCTGAGGCGCGGCGATAGACATCCAGGCCGATTCTAGTAGCGGCGATTGATGGCGTCGGCCAAACCTGAGAAGCCTCAGCCTGAGCGTCAAGAAGGCCCGCATCAATCCGACCAACAACGGTGACGTAGTTTCGAGAGTCGTCTCCATCCCCGCGGCGTTCAAATGCCTGAGCATTCACCTGATGGAGTGGCCTATCTGGACTCGCAACGGCAAATGCAGTCAACTCATGAATGCCAGCAAAGCGATCAATTTGGGACGGATATCGCGACATCGCCAATGTCGGCGCTCGGTAGACCAGGACGATAGACGTCTCGCGCGCGGAGCCAAACCTTAGGATGATCCTATCCTTACCCTTCAGTCCCGCACCCCACTTGTGGCGTTGGATTTGTTCTGAAGGGTAGCGCAAGGCGAAGTAAGCGTATCGTCCAGATTGATCACCCTGAATAGTGGCGAAGCAAGCCTGAACGCTGAAATTACTTGTCTGATCGATCCCATCAGAGCCTTGAACAAGCTCCGTGACGCATGGACGGGGGACCTCAAACAGAATCTTTTCTGCCGCTATATTTCTTGCATTCTGCCTATTCAGAAGATAGCTGTAGAAACTCTTCCTCAACTGAACGAACCGCAATTCCCTCTTTGACTCGGAGAAGTCGGAGGGATTCTCAAGCAAGGATGAGCCGTCTGGTTCGCGAGTGGCAAGCAAGAAGTTTGACAACTCAGCGGCCTGTGTATTTTCGCGAACCTGCTGCTCACTGACCTTTGCCGATGTTACTGAGTCATAGAGGGCAAAGAGTATCAATCCGATAATCCCAACCGCACCAAGTAGCGCACCGATGGTGTAGCGCCACGGGGCAATCCGGCGAAATGGTTTAGTTCGCATCAGCCTTCCAGAAGTATCCCTTCATCGGATTCGTCATGATGCGGTCAAAACCAGGATCAACCTCGACAAAAGCTTTTCTGAGATTTGAGATGTGTTGCTGGACAACTCTCTCAGATTGGCCCGTCTTCAACGCGTCAAAGAACTTTTCGTACTCAACCGTCTTCCCAACCGTTTCAGCCAGCAGATACACGATACAGAGTTCAGTATTGCTCAAATAGATTTGCTTTCCTCGCCAGATAAGCTGCGGCTTTCGACTTGGATCGACTTCTAGGTAAGTGGGCCAAGAATCATCGCTACGTTTGGACTTGTAGATGTCGCGAAACGCCAGCGCATGCCGAACCTTGTTTAAAAAGTCGACGCGGCTGACGGGCTTGCGCACAAACTCAAAAGCCTTGAGGTCGAGTGCGATCTCGTGAAGATTCTCTTCGGGCATCCCGGTAACGATGATGACCGGTGTTGTAGAACCATATTCGCTCAATAGCGAGATGCCACCCTTTGGGGACGGACCGCCAGGTTCGAGTTCGATGTCAAGAACGAGTAAATCGAACTCGGTCGATGCGAGCAATGCCCTCGCCTCGGCGGTGTTGAAGGCTTGATGCAATTCAACGTCTTCGATCTGCGCCAGCATTTCGTAGTGCAGCTGGTTCATAGCACGATCGTCCTCGATGACGGCGATTCTTGGCATTTTTGGGGCTCCGGCTAATTGGGCCGGAGGATCTCACATGCAAGAGGCCGCGCCTGTGCAGGAATCTTGACAGGCCTGTGCGTTTGCTGCGGAGTGAGCTTTCCCATGTCAAGGGACCTGCTGCAACGCGTGACACATTTCACGCGGCGAACCCTACAGTGGCTGTGCGGCGGAGCAATTCCAGCTCCTGCCCTCAACGAGCTACCAAGGAGCATTCGCATGAGCAAGATCTTGAAGCCCGGCACACCTGTGCCGCAATCCGGTCAATACCAGAACCCCAAAACGGGCACGGAGGTGACCGGCGTGGCAGGCAAACCCTTGCCGCCGACCCCGCGGCCTGGACAGGGCTATGTCCTCGTTGACCCTACCAAGCACAAACGCTGATACGCCAGATCAGAGGGGCCCATGACACGCGCTCACATCAATCACCGCGACATCGTCCGGTTCGCAGAAGAGAAGGTGAATCTTCCCAAGGACAAGGCAGACGAGTTTCGCGCACAAGCGCGTCGTCTCCGCGAGAAGCTGGAGGGCTATATCGCCGAGCACCCAGATTTCGCGTTGAAGAAGATTCAGCTGTCGGGAAGCTTAGCGAAGGGGACCGCCCTACGTTCCTTGAACGACATTGACATGGCGGTCTACATCAGTGGGTCAGACGCACCTCACGACACAGCTGCACTTCTGCGTTATCTCGCGGAGAGGCTTCGGAAGGCCTTCCCGAACTTCAGTCCGGACCAGGTCAAGCCCCAAACCTATTCGGTAACGGTCTCGTTCCGCGGGACTGGATTGGATGTGGATGTGGTGCCCGTTCTTTATGCTGGCTTGCCAGACTGGCGAGGAGATCTAATTAGCCAGGATGACGGGTCATTCCTTGAAACCAGCATTCCTTTGCACGTCGAGTTCGCGCGCAAGCGCAAGCGTAAGCAAGAGGTTCACTTCGCCCAAGTGGTTCGCCTCGCCAAATTCTGGGCCAGGCGCATGAAACAGGAACGCGATGGCTTCCGTTTCAAGTCCTTCATGATTGAGTTGATCATGGCCAGACTTTGCGACGAGGGTCTGGACATGTCGGATTACCCCGAGGCATTGCAGGCGTTCTTTACATATGTCGCCCGCTCGGGACTGCGCGAGCGGATCGTCTTCACCGATCACTACGAAGTATCCGCGGTTCCTGAGTCCACCGATCCGATTCAAATCATTGATCCGATCAACGCGTCCAACAACGTGACGCGTCTATATACCGAATCTCAAGCCGACGCGATCGTAGAAGCAGCGCTCGACGCTGGAGACGCTATCGACGCCGCACTCGCGGCCCAGACCAAAGAGTTGACCGTCTACTACTGGCAGAAGGTCTTCGGTTCATCATTCCAGGGTTGATCGCGATGAGTTCCAGTTTCACCACGAGCGCTTCAAGCACGTTCACGGTCACACACGCGAGACATCTCGCGGCCAAAGTTGCGACCGATCTCAAGCGGATGCAGCGCCTGTACGGCCAGCCTTCCGATCTCGATATCGCCAGCTACGAGACGGAGGTCATTGAGCTACTGCGCAACGGATATCTTGCCACTGTCGCATATGGCTTCCGCCGCGATGGTCAGTGGATCGAACCTACCTTGCGCTACACGGCCCACGATATGCAGGCCGACTCGGGCGACGACGACCCCGGAAAGATCTTGCCAGGCAAGAACATCGATGGAGCAAGTTTCTACAGCTATCTGACGTATAGCAGTAGTTACGACGCCTTGTCGTCAACTCAGAAGGATACGTTCAAACAAAACCTGCCAGTTCAGCGGACTGGAGCAGCGCAGCCGACAGTCGCAAATGGCTATTTCGCGGATGACCGGTCGTACTCCTCTGGTAACCGTTCCCTTGCTCGTGCCAGTGTCAGGACCTATTGATGTCTCAATCTCAAACGACCGCGCTCTTCGAGCGCACGATCACCCTCCCAGATCCAGACGCTCGTGACCGCTTGGCCAGGCTTGTTGGCATGGATGACAAGGTGCGCAGGCTCACCAACATTCTGAGCATCCTGATCAACCCGAGCGGGTTGCGGACGTGGCAGAAGAAACATCATCCGGACGCTCCGCGTCTCATCGACGCGGTCCTCCGGCGGCCACCGTTGGTGGTTCTTGCCGGTGACGTCGGGTCCGGGAAGACCGAGCTCGCGGAGACAATCGGTGATCAGGTGGCCCGACAAGAGGACATCGACATCACGCTGATGCCTTTGAGCCTCGCATCGCGGGGCCAAGGTCGCGTCGGTGAGATGACCCAACTGGTCACCGCTGCGTTCGACCAAGCCTATGCCCAAGCGAGCAAGTTGAAGTCGCAAACGGGTCCGGCCCGCGGCGGAGTCATTCTGCTGGTCGATGAAGCTGATGCTCTAGCTCAGTCTCGGGAGACCGAGCAGATGCACCACGAAGATCGGGCTGGCGTCAACGCTTTCATTCGCGGCATCGATCGAATCGCCAATGGCCAATTGCCGGCTGCGGTCATCATGTGCACCAATCGCCTAAACGCCCTCGACCCCGCCGTGCGCCGTCGTGCCGCTGACATTTTGACTTTCTCCAGACCTACGGACGAGCAACGGCGAGAAGTGCTTGGACGCTGGTTCGGCGGCGTGGGATTCACAGCAGCAGACATCGCCGCTTTGGCCGTAGCCACAGGTGCGGGCAAGTCACGCGGCTACGGTTTAACGTACTCCGATCTGACGCAACGTCTCCTGCCTGCAATCATCCTCAATGCCTATCCCGCAGGCCCGATGACGGCCGCAGAAGCGATCACATTGGCGAAATCCATTGAACCCACTCCGCCATTCAATGATGCGTGATCCAAAGGAGCTCATGTGACGCAAGCGGTCGCGGTCATTAGAGATGGCCATGCCTATCAAGCTCGACAATTCTGGCTCAAGGCCCTCCGGCTACTTGATCCTCACAGCGGGATTGCAAAAGTCGGCTTCGAGAGTGGTCCCAAGGGCTTCGACGATATCTGGGTCGAGTACGAGAATGCATGCGGCCGTCAGGATCATCGCGGTGCGAGCCTTAAGCGTGAGCACTATCAGTGCAAGTGGCACGTCGGCATAGGCGACTTCTCGTATGAGGATCTCATTGAGCCAGACTTCATCAACGCAAGCTCGTACTCGTTGCTTGAGCGAGCGCTCAATGCACAACGCGTTCACGCGCCCGCTGGCATTGGATCGAGTTTTCGATTGGTCACCAACTGGCAGATTCGCTACGGCGACCCGCTGCGCCGAATGATCTCCTCCCGTAACGGATTCCTGCGTGTCGATCGCCTTTTTGATGGCACTACTGATGCCAGCATTGCAGGCAAGGTACGGAAGTCTTGGCGCGACCACCTGGGGGTCAGCGATACCGAGTTGCAGCTGCTGACCCAGACACTGGGGCTAGGTGTCGATTCGAGATCTCTGCTGGACCTTCGCGATAGTCTCGACCCGCTGCTCGAATTGCGCGGCATGCGGAGAGTTCCGGATGCCGAGAGCACTTGCTGGTACGACGATCTGACGTTTCAGTGGCTGGCGATGGGGCGGATCGAGTTTGATCGCAACTCCTTCCGCGATGCTTGTCATCAGCAAAAGCTCTTCGAAGCCCCTCCCAAATCGCACATCGTCTTCGGAGTCAAGTCTTTCGAGCATCCCATCGATGCTCTCCAGGATCGGTGTGTCGAAGTGCTGGATCTTGTGCAGCACTTCGACGATCGGCAGATTCGCGACGATGCAGATTGGGAAATGGAGATCTACCCGAGGCTGCAAAAGTTCTTGATCGATGCGGCGGCCGCCAACGAGCATCTGCGGCTCATTCTCGACACACACGCCACGTTGGCTTTTGCTGCGGGGGCAGTCCTAAACATCAAGGCGGGAAGGCGTGTAGAACTTGAGCAGCGCGTCTTGAACCGTGTCGTCTGGGCTGCGGGCGACACCGAGGTGAATCCAGCGTGGCCGAAGTGGGAGGTTGCGCGAGAATGTCTCCGAGGTGCACCGGGAGATTTGGCGGTCGCGGTCAGCCTCACCCACGACATATCGAAGGACGTCAAGTCCTACATTGACGCAACGGGATTGCCCGTATCCGAACTTCTGGTGGCTACCCCGAGGGGCGGGCCAAGTGCAAAAGCTGTGGCAAGCGGCACTCATGCGTTCGCGCTCGCAGAAGGTCTCACCCAGGAGATCCGAGTGGCCAGAACGAAGGGAAGCAGGCTCCATTTGTTTATTGCCGCGCCGAATTCCTTCACATTCATGCTTGGACAGAGGCAACTCGCGCTTGGGGATCTTGTGATCTACGAGTTCGATTTCGAAGGAACTAATGGAGGCTCTTATGCGCCTTCGCTTTCGCTGCCAATGAAGTCGAGGCCCGCCGGAGGGTAAGCGTCTCTCCAGTGAGCGCTCCGGAGACGGATACTTTTCGCTCGACAGCTCGGGGTCGAGTCTTGCGCCGCGTTCGTGCACAAGAGCGCAATCGGTAGTCGGCAATCAGCGTCTGTACTAACACCAAATGCCCTCGCCCTTTCGCGGCTTCTTGAAAGCAGCGTCATCTCAGTGAAAACCGGGGGAGACTCAGATGTCGGTCGTGCGCGTTCACCTACAACGTCTCAGTGCCCCGCCACCACCTTCCCCATCACCAAATCCGGCAACCCCGTCGCGATGCTCGGGAAGATGCAGATCAACAGCACTGCCAGCAGCATGAGGACAACAAACGGCAGCACGCCCCAGATGATGTCCCTCAGGTCGATATCCGGCGCGATGTTCTTGATCACGAAGATGTTCAACCCCACCGGTGGGTGAATCAGCCCCGTCTCCATCACGATCGTCATCAGGATCCCGAACCAGATCAGGTCGAACCCCGCCGCCTTCAGCGGCGGCAGGATGATCGGCGCGGTCATCAGGATGATGCTCACCGGCGGCAGGAAGAACCCCAGCAGGATGACCATCAGCAGCACGGCCGCCAGCAGCACCCACTTGGACAGGTGCATGCCGACGATCCACTCCGCCACCGCCTGGCTGATGTGCAGATAGCTCATCACGTACGAGAACAGCAGCGACATGCCGATGATGAACATCAGCATGGTCGACTCCTTCAAGGTCGACGTGAGGATGGGCGCCACATCCCGCGGCCGCCACACCCCGTAGATCACCGCGATCAAGCCCAGCGCCAGCAGCGCGCCCAGACCCGCCGTCTCCGACGGCGTCGCGAAGCCGCCGTACAGCGCCACCATCACGCCAATCAGCAGCAGCACGAAGGGCACCACCCGCGGCAGCATCTCGAACTTCTGACGCGTGGTGAAGGTCTCCTTGGACAGCAGCGCTGAGGCCGCGCCCGTGCGCTTGTATTCGGCCTCGGCCAGCGCGTACTCCTTGCGGTAGCGCAGCGCCGCGTAGACCGCGAACAGCACCACCAGCAGCACGCCCGGCGCGATGCCCGCCAGGAACAAGCGCCCCAGCGACTGCTCCGCCGCCACCGCGTACAGGATCATCGTGATCGACGGCGGCAGCAGGATGCCCAAGGTCCCGCCGGCCGCGATGATGCCGGCCGCGAATCCGGGCGAGTAGCCCCGCTTGCGCATCTCCGGAATGCCCGCGCTGCCGATCGCCGAGCACGTCGCCGGGCTGGAGCCGGCCATGGCCGCGAACAGCGCGCAGGCGAAGACGTTGGCGATCCCCAGCCCGCCGGGGATGCGCCCCATCCAGACGTGCATCGCTGCGTACAGGTCCTGCCCGGCTCTCGACTTCCCGATCGCCGCCCCCTTCAGGATGAACAGCGGAATGGAGAGCAGCGTGATGCTGGCCATCTCCTCGTAGACGTTCTGCGTGACCGTGTCCAGCGCGGACGCCGGCATGAAGAGGGCCATGAACAGCACCGCCACGCTGCCGAGCGCGAACGCGATCGGCGCGCCCGAGAACATGAACAACAGCGTGACGCTGCCGAACAGCGAGCCGAGGACGAGCATGCTCATGCTGCGACTCCCGAGTTGTTTTTCTTGAAGAGCCCGTTGATCCGGGCAGTCAGTTGCACGAGCAGCTGCAGACTCAGCAGCGTCATGCCCATCGCCATCAGCCCGTACGGAATCCACAGCGGCGGCGCCCAGGACGACGAGGTCGTCTGACCCTCGACCCAGGCCTCGTGGAACAGCGTCCACGACTTCCACGCGAAGAAGGCGCAGAACGCCGTGCACATCAGGTCCACCAGCGCCAGCCGCAGCCGGTTGACCGACCGCGGCAGCAGCCCCGCCATCGCCTCGATGCCCACGTGCCCGCGCAAGGACTGCACGAAGGCGCCGCAGAGGAAGGTCGCGCCGACCAGGCAGAAGACCGCCGCCTCGTCCTGCCAGTCCGTGGACGCCTTCATCACGTAGCGCGAGACCACGCTGTACGTCAGCACGCACGAGGCCACCAGCAGCGCCAGCATGCCCAGCACCACCACGCCCTGGTTGATGAGGTGCAGCAGCCGCGCGAGCGGCAGCAGCACCGCCGGCGTGTCGGGGTCGATGCCGGCGACCGCCGGCTTCAGTTCAAAGCCGTGGCTCATCCGCGCCTCACAGCAGCTTCTGGGCGGCCTTGAGGATGGCCGCGCAGGACTCGTTCTTCTCGCCGAAGTCCTTCCACGCGGTGTCGCGCGCAATGGCCTGCCACTTCTTCAGCGTCGCGTCGTCCATGTCGTAGACCTTGGCGCCGGCCTTCGCATAGATCGCCGCAGCCGCCTTGTCATCCGCCTTCGCCGCGTCGCGCGCGAAGACCTCCATCTCCGCCCCCACCCCCATGACGATGTCCTGCTGCGCCTTCGGCAGCTTGTTGAAGACCTCCTTGGAGATCATCAGCGGCTCCAGCATGAACCAGTAGGTGCGCTCGCGACCCGAGGTCAGGTGCTTGGCGATCTCCTCCAGCTTGAAGGAGATGAAGCTGGTCGACGAGGTCATCGCCGCGTCCATCGCGCCGGTCTGCATCGCCGCGTAGATCTCGTTGGAGGGCAGCGTGATCACCGACGCGCCGGCCTGCTTCAGCATCATGTCCATCTCGCGGCTGCCGCCGCGCACCTTCAGCCCCTTGGCATCGTCCGGCGTCACCAGCGGCCGCGCGCGGCTGGCCACGCCGCCCGCCTGCCAGACCCAGCTGACGATCATCACGCCCTTGTCGTCCAGCACCTTGGACAGCAGCTTGCCGACCTCCGCCGTCTTCCACGCCGCGCCCTGCTCGTAGCTGGGCACCAGCGCCGGCATCAGACCCGCATTGGTCTCGGCCACCTCGCCGCCCGCATACGACAGCGGCACCAGGCTCATGTCCAGCGCGCCCTTGCGCATCGCCGAGAACTGCGCGTTGGTCTTCATCAGCGACGAGCCCGGATACACCGCCGCCTTGAGCGCTCCGCCCGAGCGCTTCTCCACCTCCGCGGCGAAGCGACGGCACAGCCGGTCGCGGAAGTCGCCTTCGGTCAGCGTGCCGCTGGGGAACTGGTGGGAGATCTTCAGCGCGCTCGCTTGCGCGTGCGCGGTGGGCAGCCAGACGGCTGCGGCGGTGCCGGCGGCGGCACCCATCAACTGGCGTCGAGTCAGGGTCATGCTTGTCTCCAGGTCCGCCATGGGTGGCGGTATGCGGGCGGAGTGTCAAAGCGGCACCCGACCCGATCAATCAACCTGGCGTTGCGACCTTTACCTCTGACGGAAGGATCGGGGGCTAACCCTGAGACCCACCCGAAGCGCGCCAACGAAGCGCACAAAAAAACGGCGTCGCATCCCGCGAGGCCTCGCTTCTTTCACGCCGTCTTAACGTCAGCGTGCTGATCGACTTTGGTCGCTGCTCAACGAACGAGCAGTTCCTCGTCCACCCAGCGACGCAGCAGCATGCCCATCTCCGCAGCGACGCTCAGCTCGGGCTGCGCTTCGGCCAGGACCGCACACGTCTCGGCGAACGTGCGACCCGAAGCCAGCGCGTCCAACGCCTGAGCCTCCAGCGGGCTCAGGCTTCTGAAATGCGGCGAATGGCCGCGCCGCCAGATCAGCAGGTCCAGCGACTTCGCCAACGGCTGCGCTGCGGGTGGCGTCTCGTCGCCATCGAGCGCCTGCCACAGCGCCAGCGTGTTGAAGGACTGCTTCAGGCGCGCATAGCTGGGCGGCAGCTGGAGGCGCAGTTCGGCCCAGTCATCGGGCGCCAGCGACGCCAGATCGGCCATCGTGAGCGTCGTCGCATCGGCGGTATCGAAGGCGCTCCGCAGCGCCCAGTCCAGCGCGGCCAGTTCGGCGATCTCGCCATCGTCCGGCCACCGCTGCGACAGCCACTCGGCGAAGTCCGCGCCATACCAGCGCAGGCTGAAATGCTGCGAGCCGTGGAGCTCGACAAACGCCAGCGCATCGCGCTCGAACCAGTCGTCGCCGAGGTATCGCCGCGTGTGCCCGTAACTGTCCGCCAGCGTCTCATGCAGCCGTGCGCGATAGGCATGGTGGTAGATGGACAGGCGCCGCTCCGCGGCGATGCCGGGCCCGCGACGCAGTTGGGTGTCGATCAGACTGGGTTGCCCGATCAGATGAGCCTGCAACGACTGCTGCAGGTCCAGGAGCTGAAGGGGCTGAAGAGGCAGAAGGGGTGGATCGATGGCGTTCATGCGGCCTTCCTTGCGACGTTGCCGGGCCAGGTGCTCGCGGTGATCGCGCGGGCCTGATCGAGTTCCACCAGCAGTTCCGCCAGCGGCGGAATATGGTCGTCCCGTTCGATCATCGTCGCCACCGGGCCGAATCGTCGGAGGGCCTCGGCGTACAGCTGCCAGACCGGCTCGGCGACCGGCTGGTCGTGCGTGTCGATCAGATGATCGCCGTGGTCGCTGTGACCGGCGACGTGGATCTGCTGCACTCGCTCTGCAGGCAAGGCATCGAGGTAGGCGAGCGCATCGAATCCGTGATTCACGGCGCTCACATGGATGTTGTTCACATCGACCAGCAGCAGGCAGTCGGCGCGTCGAGCGACCTCGGCGACGAACTGCGCCTCGGTCAGGCTGGAGTCCGCGTAGTCGAGATAGCTGGAGACGTTCTCGACGACCAGTCGGCGGCCGAGCGCGTCCTGCGCCTGGCCGATGTTGCGCACCACCACCCGCAGGGCCTCGTCCGTGTAGGGCAAGGGCAGCAGGTCGTGCAGGTTGCGTCCGTGGACGCCCGTCCAGCACAGGTGATCGGAGATCCAGAGCGGCTCGACGCGACGGGCCAGCGCCGCCAGCTGCCGCAGATAGTCCGCATCCAGACCGGCCACCGCGCCGAGGTTCATCGAGACGCCGTGCATCACCATGGGGTACTTGGCGCGGATGCCGTCCAGCATGGCCAAGGGCTTGCCGCCGGGCACGAGGTAGTTCTCCGAGATCACCTCCAGCCAGTCGACCCGCTGGGGCGTTTCGAGGAAGTCCCGATAGTGCGTGCTGCGCAGCCCCAGGCCGAAGCCCGGGCTCGGCTGCGCGACGCGCGAGACAGGTCCGGCGGGCCTCACGGGTTCACTTCTTCGCGGACAGGTCGCCGATCGTGCCGCCGGCGCTCAGGCACGACGCCGCGCTCATGCCCTTGAAGCTGTGGCCCTTGCACTCGTTCTGGCCCTTGCAGGCGTTCTCCGTGGTCTTGCAGTCCGCGTTGCCCTTGCACTCGTGCACGCCGTAGCAATGCACCTTGTCGCTGGCGGCCACGGCCAGGCCGCTGCTGCCCTGGGGCGCGGGCGCCGCCTGGACGGACAGGGCGAACATGGCGGCGGCAGCGGCCAGGGCGGCGGATTGGGTCTTGCTGATCATGGGGGCACTCCGTAAGAAGGTTCAGGTTGATGAAGCGGAGCGCTCCTGCGCGTTCCGCACCCTTCTATTCGTGGCCGTCGCCGCTGAAGTTACAGCGCCTCGAAAATTTTCTTCGACACGCCGTTGCCCGGCATCGCAAGCCCAACGACAAAGCCGCCCGAAGGCGGCCTTGTGACAAGCATGTCGTCCGTCGAAGGAGCGCCTCGGAGAGATCCGCGGCGCTCCTGCTCAGGCGCTCACTTCAGCGTGTAGCTCTGTTGAGCCGTGTCGTACGCGCCGTTGCGCGCCGGGTCCCAGTACGTGAAGCTGTAGCGCACGACGTCGCCCTTCTTCAGACCTGACACCGTGAACGCATTGCCGCTGCCTTCCTTGAGCATACGCACGTTCAACTGGCCGCCGCCGTTGACCGTGTAGTGCACGTCGGCCCAGGTGCCCGTCGCCTGCGAGAACTTCACCGAGGTCGCCGTCGGCTGCGAGATGCCGTCGGGCGTGGTGGGGTTGGTCGGCGTCGTCGGATCCGTCGGCGTCGTCGTGCCCGTGTCCCAGTACACGTCGTCGATGGCGAACTGGAAGGTCTGCGTCGGCAGCTTGGTGTTGTCGCCCGAGAACATGAAGATGTCCGCGATCGACTGCAGCGCGACCTTCGGTCCGATCAGCGTCGAGATGGGCACCGTCGCCGTCGCCCACTCGCCGTTGCGCACCAGGCCGAAGGCCGTCGTGTTCGCCGGGAAGTTGACCCAGTTCTGGTTGGTGTACGTATCGCCGATGCCGATGTTGAACGACACGTTCGCCGGGATCTTGATGCGGAACTTCAGGTTGCCGTTGCGGTAGTTGGTCAGGTCACGCAGCTGACGCGCCTGGATGCCGCCGCCGAACCACTGCCCCGGCGTGTTGTAGCTCCACGCGATGACGTTGGTGCCCTCGGCCGGCTGGATGTTGCCCGCGCCGGTGGACGCACCGTTCCACAGGAAGATGTCCGACGTGCTGCCGGCCTGCAGCTTGTTGGTGATCGCCGCGTTGTCCGTGAACACGCCGAACTTGCCGGCCGCTTCCGGCACGGTCTGGTTGCCCAGCTTCACTTCGCCCTTGCCGTCGAGCTCGTACACGCGGACGTAGTCCACGTACATCGTGCCCGGCAGCGGCGCCGTCACCTGCGAGGGATTCGCCGCGTCGGTGAAGTTGCCGCCGACCGCCAGGTTCAGCAGGAAGTAGTACGGCGCGCGCAGGGCCTCGGTGTTCACCGGCAGCGGCTGGTCGTACATGTCGTGTTCGCCGTCGTCATCGACAACGGTGAAACGCATCTGGCTGTCGGTCCAGTAGAAGCGGTACTTGACGAAGCGGTTCGCGAACGACTTCGTCGGCTTGTACCAATTCTTGGTCTGCCACGCGGTCGAGGCCGCGCAGGATTCATTGCCCGGCACGCAGGCGGCTTCCGCCCAGGTGATCACGTTGGCGCCGACGAAGTAGTCCGGTCCCGGTGCGCCCGCGGCGGCCCAGGCCGACGACTTGTGGCCCAGCTCGGCGATGTCGATCTCGCCCTTGCGCGGCCAGACCTGCGGGCTGGTGCCCAGCAGCCAGGCGGCCGGCCACAGGCCGGTCTGCAGCTGCGGCGTCGCCATGCGGATCTCGATCATTCCGTACTTGACCTGCACCTTGTTGAAGGTGTCGATCTTTCCCGAGGTGAACTCGTTGCTGCCGATGGTCTGGCGTCGTGCCTGGATGGCCAGGGCGCGCGTGTTCGGCTCGAACGGCACGTTGGCGATCGAGAGGTTGTTCGGGCTGTAGTACTCCAGCTCGGCGTTGCCGTAGCCGCACAGGTTGATCTGGCAGCCGTTGCCGTCGTACGGCGTCCAGAGGGAGGTGTTCAACGACGTCCCGTTGAATTCCTCCGACCACAGCAGGCGGCCGATGGTCGGGTTGGTCACGCTGGCGTTGGCCTGCGCGGCGGCAGTGACCAGCAAGCCCAGCGCGGTGGCGCGCAGGAGTCCCTGCGCGTCGAGGCGGTTCTGCAATCCCATTCAGATCTCCAAGAGGTTTCGATGGTGTGTGCAGGGCACCGATGGGCGCGGTCCGGCCAGCGCTCTGTCGTCGCTCGTCCGGTCCGTACTTGTCTCCTGCGCCAACCATCCTAGGCAAGAAACCCGGATTCTGAAAGCGCTTTCATAAAAATGGGGTTTTGGATTGCAACGGCTTGAAAGCGAACGCCGCCGTGGCGCCTCAGGATTCGGGAGTACGTGGATTCAGCGGAGCGCCGATGGGCGGCGGTCCGGCGCCCCACGACCATGGCCGCGCCGGCAAGTGCCGGCGAGAAAGGACTTCACACCATGGCACAGCGTCACGTCTCCGTCGCCCTCCTCCCTCTGCTGCTGTCGGCCTTCGCGGCCCAGGCGGCCGGCGATCCGCCGAGCACGCCCAAGGAAGGCACGACCACCACCGAGATCCGGTCGATCACCGGTCTGCAGAAGAACGGATCAGCGGATCCGTCGAAGGACGCGGCCTGCCGCGACAAGTTCGGCAAGCTGCTCGGCAAGAAGGCGGTGAGCCGATACACCATCAACCCCGCCACGCAGATCATGAAGGCGCAGACGACCTTCGAGAACCAGGTGTACGAACAGTCGCCGCTGGGGATCTACGGCAAGTGGGTCTTCGGCGCCTATTTCAATCCGTCGCGTGCGCCGCTCGGCGTGTACGGCGCGATCTACTCGCTCAGCTACCAGTTCGACAACCCGATCAACAACTTCGTGCTGACGCTGGATGACTCGACCAACTGCCTGGCCAGCAGCGCGCCCAAGCCGCTGGAAGAGCCGGAGCGTGTGCGCTTCGGGGGATCGGCGAGCTGAGATCGGGAGCCCGCGTCAATCCTGTCGGGCCAGACGCTTTGCATCCATGGCGAGCGTGCCAAGCGATGGGGCGTCGGGCTCGGCTTCTTCGCCCTCGATGGGCTTAGCTTCGATTTTTCCCGCATGCCTCAGGAGATGTTTTGCCAGTTGACGTGCCGCGAGGCTGCGGCGTAGTTCACCCCAGATTACAAGGGCCAAGAAGAGGCTCATCGCCCCCACCGCACCGAAGGCGGCCCTGTTCTGTTGAACGTTCCGCTCCACATACTCGGCAGGTGGCTCGTCCTTGCCGGAGAAGAAGGAGCACAGCACCTCTACCTCGCCTTCGGCAAATCCAGTGCGTTGACTCAACTCGCCTCGCGGCTCTTTGCAGTCGCGCTGTTCAAGTCTCTTCTTCCCGCGCGCTGGGAAACGCAGCGCCGACGTCTCAGACAGCCAGAGTGAGTTGCGGGATTCGTTGAACGTCACCAAGGCGGCGTCCGGCACCATGAACGCAGCGCTGGCGATTCCGGCGCCCGTCATGAGAGTAGAGACCAAGAACAGGAACACGAGCGCCCAACGCTTGGGTCCCTTGCCGTTCCTGAGCCCGGGCAGCGTCAGATCGAAGTTGTCGCCGCACGCGTGCACGAGCGAGGGCGCCACGTTCCATTGCTGGCACCAGTCCAGCACGCCATGGGCGTCACGCAAGGTCTGGGAACGGATCCGCGTGAAGAAGGTGAAGCGGGAAAGACTGTTCAGCTCGTCCACATGCTTCTGGACCTTCGCATCGTCGATGGTCAGTTTGCCGAAGAAGCGCATCCACAGCAGCGCAAGCACCGGGTGGGCCGACGACGTCCGGCTGTAAAGCAAAGCGCAGACCGCGACGATGGCCGTGCCACCTGCGGTCAGGCCAAATGCGGAGAGCGCGGAGAACAGGTCTTTCAGAGCACCGGCAAAGGATACGAAGTCCATCAATGGTTCCTCCCACGGAATGTTTGTGGGAGGGAGCCTCGCATCCGGCTGGCTCACCAGGCGAGCCAGCCAGACAATTTTTTCGGTCGACTACAGCTCCCGCGCCAGCCGCTTCGCGAGCGCCGCAATCGCGCGCTCGTCGCGCTTGTAGTAGGACCACTTGCCCATCCGCTTGGTGGTCACCAGGCCGATGCCTGCCAGGTCGGCGAGGTACTTGGAGGTCGTCGAGAACGCCAGGCCCTGCCCCGCCTGGATCGACGACACGCAGACGCCGTCGGTGTCCGGGTCGCCCTCGTCCTGCGGCGGGAACAGCGCCGGCGTCTTCAGCTTGCGCAGGATGTCCAGCCGCTGGGTGTTGGACAACACCACGAGCACGCGAACCAGCGGCACTTCTTCGGACATAGGCGGCATCGATGAAAGGACCGCCGAGTTTAGGCGGTCAAGCGAAGACGGCGTCGCGCGGATAGCAGATGAGCCTGCGCGCCGCATCCGTCCCGCAATTGCCAGGAACGACGAGAGGGGGAAATTCTTCGACTCGACGTATCGCAAAACGTCGATATGACAATGATCGTGTCCCAACTTCGAGACCTCTGATGAAAGCCATTGTCCTGACCGCCTTCGGCGGCGTCGAACACCTGCAACTGCAAGACATCCCCGTGCCGTCGGTCGAGGCCGGCGAACTGCTGGTGCGCGTGGTCGCCACCTCCGTCAACCCGCTCGACTATCAGATCCGCCGCGGCGACTATCCCGCCTACGTGCCGCTGCCTGCAGTCATCGGACACGACGTGTCGGGTGTGGTGGAACGCGTGGGGCCAGGAGTCCACGACTTCAAGCCGGGCGACGAGGTCTTCTACACGCCCAAGATCTTCGGGCCCAAGGGCGGCAGCTATGCGGAGTTCAACGTCGTGCCGCAGGAGCTCGTGACGCACAAGCCGCGCAACCTCAGCCACGCGGAGGCAGCGTCCATCACGTTGGTCGGTGGAACGGCGTGGGAATCGCTGGTATCGCGCGCACGTCTGCAAGCGGCGGAGACGGTCCTGATCCACGGCGGGGCGGGCGGCGTCGGATCCATCGCCATCCAGCTGGCGAAGACGATGGGCGCTCGCGTGATCACCACCTGCCGCGCTTCGCAAGCCGATTTCGTGCGTTCGCTCGGCGCGGACGAAGCCATCGACTACGAGGCGGCCGACTACGTCGATCAGGTGAGCGAGCTGACCGGCGCGCGCGGCGTCAACGTGGTGTTCGACACCATCGGCGGTCCGACGCTGGAGCGCTCACCGCTCGTGCTGGCGGACGGGGGTCGGGTCGTGTCCATCGTGGACATCGCCACACCGCAGAACCTGGTGAACGCCTGGGGCGTGAACGCGGAGTACCACTTCGTCTTCACGCGTCAGAACCGCGGGAAGCTGCAGGCGTTGAAGGAGCTGCTCGAACGCGAGCGCATCCGGCCTGTGATCGGCGCGACCTTCCCGCTGGCGGAGATGGGCGCGGCGCATACCGCGCTGGAGAAGGGCAGCCACCTCGGGCAGCCCATTCGCGGCAAGGTCGTTGTGAACGTGGCTTGATCAGCCTGATCAGGGGCGACGTCATCGTCGCCCCTAGCCCGATCACTCCACCGTCACACTCTTCGCCAGATTCCGCGGCTTGTCCACGTCCGTCCCGCGGGCGCAGGCCGTGTGATACGCCAGCAGCTGCAGCGGCACCGTATGCAGGATCGGGCTCAGCGCGCCGTAGTGCTCCGGCATGCGGATGACATGCAGCCCCGGCTCGCTGTCGATCTTCGTATCGCCGTCGGCGAACACGAACAGCTCGCCGCCGCGCGCGCGCACTTCCTGCATGTTGCTCTTGAGCTTCTCCAGCAGCGTGTCGTTCGGCGCCACCGTCACGACCGGCATCTGCGCCGTCACCAGCGCCAGCGGGCCGTGCTTCAGCTCACCCGCCGGATACGCCTCCGCGTGGATGTAGCTGATCTCCTTGAGCTTCAGCGCGCCTTCCAGCGCGATCGGGTAATGCAGCCCGCGGCCCAGGAACAGCGCGTTCTCCTTGCGCGCGAATTCCTCGCTCCACGCGATCACCTGCGGCTCCAGCGCCAGCACCGCCTGCACCGCCACCGGCAGATGGCGCAGCGCCTTCAGGTGCTCCTGCTCCTGGGCTTCGCTCAGGTGCCCGCGCGTCTGCGCCAGCGCCAGCGTCAGCAGGAACAAGCCCACCAGCTGCGTCGTGAACGCCTTCGTCGAGGCCACGCCGATCTCAGCACCGGCGCGCGTGATGTAGGCCAGCGCGCATTCCCGCACCATCGCGCTCGTCGACACGTTGCACACCGTCAGCGTGTGCAGCATCCCCAGCGAGCGCGCATGCTTCAACGCCGCCAGCGTGTCCGCCGTCTCGCCGCTCTGGCTGATGGTCACCACCAGCGTGCGCGGGTTCGGCACGCTGTCGCGGTAGCGGTACTCGCTGGCGATCTCCACGCTGGTCGGGATCTTGGCGATGCTCTCCAGCCAGTACTTCGCCGTCGAGCCCGCGTAGTAGCTGGTCCCGCACGCCAGGATCAGCACCGAGTCGATCTCCTTGAACACCCGGAACGCGCCGTCGCCGAACAGCTCCGGGCTGATGCCCTGCACCGCGTCCAGCGTGTTGGCGATCGCCACCGGCTGCTCGAAGATCTCCTTCTGCATGTAGTGCCGGTACGGGCCCAGCTCGGCCGCGCCGCTGTGCGCGTGCACGGTCTTCACCTCGCGCTCGACGTTGACGAAACGCCCCGTCGTCGCATCCTTGTTGCTGATCCAGTAGCGGCCCAGCTGCAGGTCGACGACGTCGCCCTCCTCCAAGTACACGATCTGGTCGGTCACGCCGGCCAGCGCCATCGCGTCGGAGGCGACGAAGTTCGCGCCGGCGTACTCGTCCTTGCCGACGCCCAGCACCATCGGCGAGCCCTCGCGGGCACCGATCACGCGGTGCGGTTCGTCCTTGTGGAAGACCGCGATGCCGTAGGCGCCGCGCAGCTGCGCCACCGCCGTCTGCACCGCCTCCAGCAGGTCGCCGTGGTAGTGGAAGTCGACCAGGTGCGCGATGACCTCGGTGTCGGTCTGGCTGTGGAAGACGTAACCGCGCGACTTCAGTTCGGCGCGCAGTTCATCGTGGTTCTCGATGATGCCGTTGTGGACCAGCGCCACGCGGCCCGGCTGCTGGTGCGCGTCGGCGCCCGGGCCGTGCGAGAAATGCGGATGCGCGTTGTGCACCGCCGGCGCGCCGTGCGTCGCCCAGCGCGTGTGCGCAATACCTGTCCCCGCCGCCACGCCGTCCTGCGCGGCCAAGGCCTGCAGCTCGGCGACACGCGAGGTGCTGCGCGCCCGGCGCAGTTGACCGTCCTGGTGGACCGCCACGCCGCACGAGTCGTAGCCGCGGTACTCGAGGCGCTTCAGGCCCTCGATCAGGATGGGAACGATGTCTTTCTGGCTGACCGCGCCGACGATGCCGCACATGTTGGTTCTCCCCGTGTGTCTGTCCGGAGACCCGGACGAATTTGCGAATGGCGGAATGCTAGGCAGGTCGGCGAGGAGAATGCTTTCAACATTCGCCGATTGATGAAAGAATTCATCACATCATTCATGATCTGGTGAATTCTTTCATCCGAATATCAACGATGGAATCTTCTATCAACTTGGACGCCATCGACTTGCGGGTGCTGGACCTGCTCCAGCAGGACGCCTCGCTGTCCAACCAGGCGCTGGCCGAGCGCGCCCATGTGTCGTCCGCCACCTGTCTGCGTCGGGTTCGGCGGCTCGTCGAGACCGGCGTGATCGAGAAACAGGTCGCCATCCTGTCGCCGGAGAAGCTGGGCGCCGGGTTGTCGGCGCTGGTCGAGATCACGCTCGACCGGCAAGGCGCGGAGCACCTCGATGCGTTCGAGGCCATCGCCGTCGCGGCGCCCGAAGTCCAGCAATGCTGGCGCGTCGCGCCGGGGCCGGACTTCGTGCTGGTGCTGCAGGTGCCGGACATGCCGGCGTATCACGCGCTGGTGCAGCGGCTGTTCACGCAGCAGGCCAACGTCCGCAACGTGAAGGCCTTCTTCAGCGTCAAGCGCGCGAAGTTCGAGCCGCGCCTGGCCCTCCCGGCGGCGCGTGGGTGACGCGCGCGTAACGTCTTCAGTACTGCCCAGACCCCGGCCCTCACCCCCGCCCTCTCCCGCGGTGCGGGAGAGGGGGCCCACCCAGTGTTCCTGCTCCGACTGGCTCGGTGCATTCTCACTCCCTCTCCCGCTTGCGGGAGAGGGCGGGGGTGAGGGCCAGCGGCCTGGGCAGTCCTGCGGATCAGCGCTTGAGGATCAGCAGGCCCTTGAGGTACTCGCCCTCGGGGAAGTAGATGGTCTGCGGATGATCCGGCGTCGCGCCGACGCGATCGAGGATCAGGCCGTCCGCGCCCGCATCGATGCCGGCGCCGGCCACGATCTTGTGGAAGAGCTCGGGGCCCACGCCGCCCGAGCACGAGAACGTGAACAGCAGGCCGCCCGGCTTCAGCAGCCTCAGGCCGAGGCGGTTGATGTCCTTGTAGGCCCGCGCGGCGCGCTCCGCGTGCGCGGCGGTCGGCGCGAACTTCGGCGGGTCCAGCACGATTGCGTCGAAGCTGCGTCCCTGCTTGAGCATGTCGCGCAGCGTGTGGTTGACGTCGGCATCCAGCGCCGTGTGATGCGCCGGGTCGAAGCCGTTGAGCGCGACGTGCGCCGTCGCGCGTGCCAGCGCCGGGCCAGACGAATCGACGCTGATGACCTCCGTCGCGCCGCCCGCAAGCGCGGCGACCGAAAAGCCGCCCGTGTAGCTGAAGCAGTTCAGCACCGACTGGCAGCCGTAGTGCTTCACGACCTCGGCGAACTTCCTGCGGTTGTCGCGCTGGTCGAGGTAGTAGCCGGTCTTGTGACCCTCGGCCACGTCCAGGCTCAGTTTCCAGCTGTTCTCGGAGATGACGAGCTCGGTGCCGCCCTCGCCGCGCAGCCAGCCGGTGACCGGCTCCATGCCTTCGAGCGTGCGCACATTCGCGTCGGAGCGCTCGTAGATGCGCGTCAGGCCGGTCTGCGCCAGCAGCAGGTCCGCGATGGTCTGCTTCCAGCGTTCGGTGCCCGCGGACAGGAACTGCGCGCTCAGGGTGTCGCCGTAGCGGTCGACGATCAGGCCCGGCAGGCCGTCGGCCTCGCCGTGGATCAGGCGCACCGCGTCGGAATCGATCGGCATGCGCGCGCGCAGCGCCAGCGCCGCGGCGATGCGGCGCTCGAAGAAGGCCGCGTCGATGCGCTCCTGTTCGTCGAAGCTCCACGCACGCACGCGGATCAACGACTCCGGACTGAAGGAGGCCCAGCAGAGGAAGCTGCCGTCGAAGGCCTCGACACGCACGGTCTCGCCGGCGTCGGCCTTGCCCCTCGCGATCGAGCCCTCGAAGACCCAGGGATGGCGGCGGAGGAGCGAGCGCTCCTTGCCGTCGCGGAGACGGATGGATTTCATGGGGAGGATTGTCCGCGATGGCGGAGGGTCAGTCGTCGTCCCCGCCCCGCCGCACTTGCGGCGGCACGGGCGGCCAGTCCCCGGCCTTGCGACGCTGGTCGAACCAGTTGTGCATGGCCGAATCCTGCACCGCGTACTCGCCCCGCGCGGACTTCCACACCAGCACGGGCGAATGCTGCCGCAGCGAATCGAGGGCTCTCTGCACCATGGGCACGCTGATCGGCTGCGCGAGCAACTCGCTGTAGAAGCGCAGGGCTTCGGAGTCGAACGCACGGAACCTGCCGGCCTGTTCCAGCATCCGCCACAGCACGACCTGCTCGATCGGCTTGAGCCCGAGGAAGTCCGCCTCCATCTGCGATTCGTCCTTGCGCTGATGCTCGGCGGACGCGTTCAGGAGCGCTTCCTCAAAACGACCCCGGATGCCGGACAACGGACTCAGCACCTCACCGAGCGCCGCCATGAAGAGCTGCGGCCGGTGGCCGATCGCCTCGAAGGCCCGCTGAAGCGCGTCCTGATCGACGGGTGCCAGCGACGGCCGCTGCGCCTCGATCAGAGAGGCAACGTAAGCGATGAAGTCCGCTCCCAGCGGCGGCATCGCCTGCACATGCGAGCCGAAGAACGGCGCAGCATTGGAGTTGACCAGGCGCATCAGCTTGTCGCGGTCCGAGCCCGACATCACCAGCATCAGATTCACCGCATCGCGACTATTCAGCTGATCGCGCGCGGATTTCAGGGAAGTCATTGCCGCCTCGCCCCGCTCGCTGGTGAGCGCGTGCTGGGCCTCATCGATGATCAATGCGACCGGCTTGCCCGCGGTCTCATGCAACGCGCGCAAGGCGTCGACCAGGGTGAGCCCCTCCAGCGTTCCGATCTTGCTGGTGTCGATCTGCAGCCATCCCGCCATGCTGAGCTTGTCCAGGCCGGCCTTTTTCGCGGTACGGGCGACCAGTCCCAGTTGCGGTTGGAGTGCGCGCCCGATCGCCTCCGCGATCACGACCGCCGGATCGCGCACCGTGTCGGTCCAGAGGTCGGTGTAGACCACCACCACGCCGGCCGCCTCCAGCGCGGGCTTCAGATCGCTCTGCAGGAACGTGGACTTGCCGGTGCGACGAGGCGCCGACAGGAACAAGCCGTTGTGCGCATCTCCGAACAGCGATTTTCCCATCAGCGCGGGCACCAACTGTTCGGCCAGATCGGTCCGCGGGAAGGAGATCATCGTTTTATCGGTCAATTATCAGGAAACCGATAATTTATCGGTTGGACCGATAAAACTCAATAATTCGTTCGAGTCAGGCGGGCGTCGCCTGCTCGACAGGCGCTCAGCGCTGCGCCGCCGGCCCCAGCGTGCCGAACGCCCAGCCGATGTTCAGGCTGACCATCGGGGTGCTCTGCTTCTCGCCGCCCAGGGCCTTCCACTGGCCCACGCCGACCTTCACGCGCAGGCGGTCGCGGCCCGTGCCTTCCCACTGCGCCCACAGCTCGCCCTGCGTCACCGCACCGCCGCCGACCGCGACATTGCCGCCGCCCGCCGCGCCGACCATCGCTTCCGCACCGACGCGCACGCCGCTCCACTTCGGCGAATGCGCGCCCAGGCCGAACATGCCGTACGAGAACGCGCCCGCCTTGCCCAGCGCCGCGCTGCCCGCCTGCGCCACGCCGTACCACGGCCCGCCGAAGTCGCGCGTCATGCCGATGCCCAGGCCGGTCACGTTGTCCTTGGAGCCGTCCTTGAACTTGAACTCCTTGAAGTAAGGCATGCTCAGGTACAGCGCCTGCGCGCGCACCGTGCCGGACTCCAGCGGCGGCGTGTTCAGGATGCGCGTGACCTTCTCCAGCGGCAGCGCCAGCGACCCGCGCACCTGCACGGAGTCGTAATGGCCCCACGGCGCCTTCATATAGCCGGCGTCCAGACGCAGGGTCGGACCCCACGGCGTGATCCAGCGCAGCGTCGGACCGACCCGCACCAGCCAGCCGTTGCCCGTGTCCATGTCGCCGCCGCCACCCAGGCCGAACGAGAACTGGCCGCCGATGCGCAGCCGCTCGCTCCCGATGCCCCAGTCCTGGCCGGCGTTGGCGAGGATCTCCATGTAGCCGTCGTGTCCGCCGGACGCCGCGCCCGAGGCCTCCAGGCCCCACCACGACGAACCGTCGCCGAAGTACTGGCGCAGGTCGCCGCCGGCCTTGCCCTTGCGGCCCGTCAGCGGCACGCCGCCGCGCGTGCGGCTGCCGCTGCGCGGCTTCTCGACGCCCGCGCTCAACGCGATCTCGTCGAAGCCCATGCCCGTGCGGTCGCCCGCGCGTCCCGGCGATCCCGAGTCGCTCGGGTTGAAGCTCAGGAAACGATCCATCCGGCCGATCGTGAAGGCGATGCCGGTGTCCTTGATGTTGCCGTTGCCGTTCGGGAAGGTGATGTGCGAGACGCCGATCCCGGTGTACCAGTTGCCGAACTCGCCGCGCAGCGACAGCTCCGGGCGCAGCATCAGGCCGCCGCCGGCACGGACCTTGTCCGAACTCACGCCGCCGCCCGCGCCGGCGTACAGGCTGGCCGCCAGGTGCACCTCCGGCGTGATGCGGAAGCGCCGCTGCACGTTGAAGCCGACCGTGAACAGGCCGCCGAATTCGCCCTTCGCCGCGCCGTACGCGGCCGGGCCCAGGCCCCAGTCCTCGTTCACCGCCACCATGTAGTGCGCGCCCAGGAAGGCCGTCTTCTGCCCCGTGGGCATCTTGACCGGCGACCAGTTCAGCTCGAAGGCAGCGGGACGGCTGTCGGTGGCCGTGATGACCCGCGGCGCCGACGCCTCGCTCGACTCGGCGTTCGCATGCATCTGCGCCGCCATCAGGGCGGAGCACAGCAGCAGCGGGCGGGAAGGGAAACGCGAGGAGGTCAGGTCAAGGCGGCGCATCGAGGGACAGTCGGTTATTTCTTTCGGGCGCGAGGGTGCGCCGCGTCGTAGACCTTGGCCAGGTGCTGGAAGTCCAGCCGGGTGTAGATCTGCGTGGTGCTGATGTTGGCGTGGCCCAGCAGTTCCTGGACCGCGCGCAGGTCGCCGCTGCTCTGCAGCAGGTGCGACGCGAACGAATGGCGCAGCATGTGCGGATGGACGTGCGTGGGCATGCCCGCCGCCAGCGCGCGCTGCTTGAGGCGCTTGCGGATCTGGTCGGCATTGAGCCGGCGGCCGCGCGGTCCGACCAGCAGCGCCGGTTCGTCCGCCGCCGCCCACTGGCCGCGCACCGACATCCAGGCCCGCAGCGCCTTCATCGACGGACCGCCCAGCGGCACCGCACGGCGCTTGGCGCCCTTGCCGAGCACCTGCGCCTCGGCGTCCTCGGGCACGATCCAGCCGGCCGACGACGCCTGATGGCGCTGGTCCAGGCCCACGAGTTCGGAGACCCGCAGGCCGCTGCCGTAGAGCAGCTCGACCAGGCAGCGCTCCAGCGCCTCGGCGACCGGATCGGCCGCGTCCTGCCGATGCTCGGCCAGCCGCACCGCGTCATCGACGCCCAGCGCCTTCGGCAGCGGCCGCCCCTGCTTGGGCGCATGCAGATCGGCGATCGGGTTCGCATCGACCAGACCGTTCTGGCCCAGCCAGCGGTACCAGCCGCGCCACGCGGACAGGATCAGCGCCAGCGTGCGCGGCTTGAGCTTCTCCCCGTGCAGCTTCGCAAGGAAGCGCCGCGCCTGATGCGCCGACAGGCGCAGCAGGTTCAGGTCCTCGACCGAAGCCAGCCCGGTCAGCCGCTGCAGCGCGTCCGTGTAGAGCGTCAGCGTGCGCTCCGCCAGGCGGCGCTGCACGCGCAGATGTTCCAGGTAGCGCTGCTGTTCGTCAGTCAGGCTGAGCGGCGGCATGGGGGGCAACCGGGGGCGCAACCGGAGGAACGGCGTGCGGATCGGCGTCCAGCAGGCGCGAGAGCGCGGCGCTGGCGATCTCGCCGACGCGGGCCAGGAACTCGGTGCCCATCTCGGCCGTGTAGCGCGTCGGATCCGGCGAGCCCAGCACCAGCAGCCCGAACGGCTGCGCCGGCGCGCCCGTCGTCAGCGGCACCAGCGCGAGCGAGGCCACGTCGTCCTCCAGCCAGCGCGCCGCCTCGAAGCCCGAATTGATGCCGCAGTACGGCTGGTTCAGGCTGCCCACGAAGGCTTTCACGTCGGGGCTGACCTCGGCCGCGAACGGCGCCAGCGCGTGACCGGCGTCGACGTTCCACAGCCGCAGGCCCGCCTGCGGGATCAGGAACTGGTGGCGCAGCTCGCGCAGCAGCACTTCCGGCAGCTGGCTGTCGTCGCGCGTCAGCATCAGCGCCAGCGTCCAGCGGTGCAGCCGGTCGGCGATGGCGACGTTCTCCTGCCCGTTGCGGATCATCTCGATGATCTTGTGCTCCAGGCCGCGGATCTTGTCGCGCAGCAGCTCCGCCTGGCGCTCCTGCAGCGAGACCGCGCGCTGGCCGTGCGGATGCGAGATCCGGACGTTGGCCAGCAGTTCGGCGTGACGTTCGAAGAACGCCGGGTCATTCGCCAGGTAGTCGGCGATGTCTTGTTCGGTGATGCCTTCGATGCCGCTCACAGTTCGATTTCTCCTTCAAAGACCGTCTGTGCCGGCCCCGTCATGTAGACCGGGGCGGACAGCCCCGGGCCTCCCGGCGTCATGCCGGCCCATTCGATGCGCAGGTCGCCGCCGCGCGTGTGCACCTCGACCGCGGCGTCCAGCCAGCCCAGCCGGATGCCCGCCACCACCGCCGCGCACGCGCCGGTGCCGCAGGCCAGCGTCTCGCCGGCGCCGCGTTCGAAGACGCGCAGCTTCACTTCGCCGCGGCTCACGATCTGCAGGAAGCCGACGTTGACGCGCCGGGGGAACGATGCATGGTGCTCGACCAGCGGCCCCACGATGCCCACCGGCGCGTGGTCGACGTCGTCGACCCGCTGCACCGCGTGCGGATTGCCCATGGACACCACCGCGACGTCCGCCGTCATGCCGTCGCCCAGCGCGAGCGGCCAGCGCTCGAAGCCGTTCTCCAGGCGCGGCGTCGTGTCCTTCGGATCGAACGGGATCCGCGGCAGGTCGAAGACCGGCGCGCCCATGTCGACCGTGACGCGGCCGTCGTCCTGCAGGCGCAGCTCCAGCAACGCGTTGATCGTCTGCACGCGGATCGTCCGCTTGTCGGTCAGGCCCTTGTCGACCACGTAGCGCACGAAGCAGCGCGCGCCGTTGCCGCACTGCTCCACCTCGGAGCCGTCCGAGTTGAAGATGCGGTAGCCGAAGTCGACGTCGGGCGTCTTCGACGCCTCGATTACCAGGATCTGGTCGCAGCCCACGCCGAAACGGCGGTCGCCCACGCGCCGCAGCTGATCGGCGGTCAGCGGCATCGGATGGCGCGTGGCGTCCAGCACGACGAAGTCGTTGCCGGCGCCCTGCATCTTGGTGAAGCGCAGTTTCATGGGAGCGGATTATCGGGAATACAGCGACGCCTCGCCGGGCGGTCTCGTCTTGAATCGCTTGTGGACCCAGAAATACTGGGCCGGGTGCTCGCGGATCCGGTCTTCGAGCCAGCGGTGGAAGTGGTTGGCGTCGGCTTCCAGGTCGCCGCTCGGGTAGTTCTCCAGCGGCTCGTGCGCATGGATGACGATGCCCTCGCCCTTGGGCAGCATCGTCACGATCACCGGCTGCACCACCATCTTCATGGTCTGCGCGATCTTGGCCGGCGCCAGCAGCGTGTTGGCCGGCACGCCGAAGAACGGGATGAAGGCCGAGTCCTTCGGACCGAAGTCCATGTCGGGCAGGTTCAGGAACGAGTAGCCGTCGCGGATCGCCCGCAGCACGCTGCGCACGCCTTCATGGCGGTCCACCAGCTTGGTCGTGCCGAAGCGCGAACGCGCCTTGCGCAGGGCCTCGTCGAAGAGCGCGTTGCTCTGGCGCTGGTAGATGCTGGCGCCAGGTCTTGCCTGATTGAGCATCAGCGCCGGGCCGATCCAGTCCAGGCCCACGAAGTGCGGCATCAGCCACATCACCGGGCGGTCGACCTGTTCCGAGAGCTTGATGTTGCCCTCGATGCGCATCAGCTTGAGCAGCCGCCGGTCCGACGCGTACCAGAGGAGTCCGCGCTCCAGCAGGCTGCGCCCCAGCCAGCCGAAGTGCTCGCGCACCAGGGCCTGGCGCTCGGCCAGCGGCTTCTCGGGGAAGCAGAGCTCGACGTTGCGCAAGGCCACGCGCCGCCGCGACCCCGCCACGCGGTGCAGCAGGGCGCCCAGCCCCCATCCGAGGGCGGCCAGCCAGCGCAGCGGCAGCCAGTGCAGCAGCCACAACAGGCTGATCAGCGCATATGTACCCAGTTTTCCCATCGACCGTCCGGCGCCCTGTTCGGGCTCTTTCCTATAATGCCGCCCCAGTCGCCGAGTTAATCTGGACAACTTGCGGGGCGACTCATAAATCCCGCTAAAGCGTTCGCCGCCTGACTCCCGTCTCGGCAACGCCAGAAGGCAGTGCACGAAGACTGAATACAGGAGTTTAAATTGGCGAGCGATTTCCTCTTCACCTCGGAATCCGTATCTGAAGGCCACCCCGACAAGGTGGCGGACCAGATTTCCGACGCCATCCTCGACGCCATCCTGGCGCAGGACCCGCGCTCCCGCGTCGCGGCCGAGACCCTCTGCAACACCGGGCTGGTGGTGCTGGCGGGCGAGATCACGACCAACGCGCACGTCGACTACATCCAGGTCGCCCGCGACACGATCAAGCGCATCGGCTACGACAACACCGAGTACGGCATCGACTACAAGGGTTGCGCCGTGCTCGTCGCCTACGACAAGCAGAGCAACGACATCGCCCAGGGCGTGGACCAGGCTTCGGACGACCATCTGAACACCGGCGCCGGCGACCAGGGCCTGATGTTCGGCTACGCCTGCGACGAGACGCCGGAGCTGATGCCCGCGCCGATCTACTACGCGCACCGTCTGGTGGAACGCCAGGCCCAGCTGCGCAAGGACGGCCGCCTGCCCTTCCTCCGTCCTGACGCGAAGAGCCAGGTCACCATGCGCTACGTCGACGGCAAGCCGCACAGCATCGACACCGTCGTGCTGTCGACGCAGCATGCGCCCGAGATGTCGCTGGGCGACAAGATGAAGCCCGAGTTCTACGAGGCCGTCATCGAGGAGATCATCAAGCCGGTGCTGCCCAAGGAATGGCTGCAGGACACGAAGTACCTGGTCAACCCGACCGGCCGCTTCGTCATCGGCGGCCCGCAGGGCGACTGCGGCCTGACCGGCCGCAAGATCATCGTCGACACCTACGGCGGCGCCTGCCCGCACGGCGGCGGCGCGTTCTCGGGCAAGGATCCGACCAAGGTGGACCGCTCGGCCGCCTACGCCGCCCGGTATGTGGCGAAGAACATCGTCGCCGCCGGCCTGGCCAAGCAGTGCCAGATCCAGGTCGCGTACGCGATCGGCGTCGCGCGTCCCATGAACGTCACGGTCTACACCGAAGGCACCGGCGTCCTGCCCGACGAGCAGATCGCCGCGCTGGTCAACGAGCACTTCGACCTGCGCCCCAAGGGCATCATCCAGATGCTGGACCTGCTGCGCCCGATCTACGGCAAGACGGCGGCCTACGGCCACTTCGGCCGCGAAGAGCCGGAGTTCACCTGGGAGCGTACCGACAAGGCGAAGGAACTGCGGGCGGCCGCAGGTCTGTAATTCCCCTCACCCCGAACCGGTCATTTGCCGCACACGCGGAAACTTGATCCCCCGACTCAGGGCCGCCTCGCGCGGCCCTTGTCGTTTCCGGATCCCGGCCGTCGCGGCAGAATGACCGCATGCACGCCATGCCCACCGCGCCGTCCCCGCTGACCATCCTGATCGTCGACGACCAGAACGCCACCCGCGTGGCGCTGACGGCTGAACTGGATCGCGCCGGTCACCGCGTGCTGGAAGCCGACAGCGCCGAGTGGGCGCTGGAGCTGTTCCGCCGCTACCGGCCCGACCTGGTGCTGCTGGACGTGGAGATGCCCGGTCACGACGGCTACTGGACCTGCCGCGAGATGCGCGCGGCCGAGCCCGGCGGCTGGACGCCCATCATCTTCCTGTCGCAGTTCAACCAGGACGAGGACGTCTGGAAGGGCATCGAGTCCGGCGGCGACGACTACCTCGTCAAGCCGGCCTCCGCGATGATCCTGCACGCCAAGCTGCGCGCGATGCAGCGCCTGGCGCAGATGCGATCGCGCCTGGTGCAGATGTCCGAGGAGCTGCGCGCGGCCAACGCGCAGCTGGAAGAACTCTCCAGCGTGGACGCACTGACCGGCCTGATGAACCGCCGCGCGCTGGACGCCCGGCTGCAGCAGGAACTGGACCTCGCCCGCCGCGACGGCAAGCCGCTGACGCTGATGCTGTGCGACGTCGACCACTTCAAGCGCTACAACGACGCGGCCGGCCACGTCGCCGGCGACGACTGCCTGCGCCGCATCGGCCGGCTGCTCAAGGAAACCTGCCGCCGCCCGAGCGATTGCGCCGGGCGCTACGGCGGCGAGGAGTTCGCGCTGGTCCTGCCCAACACGCCGCGTTCCGGCGCGATGACCTACGCCCGCGCGCTGATGCGCACGGTGGAGCTGGCGGCGATCCCGCATCCGGACTCGCCGACCGGCGCCACGATCACGCTCTCGGGCGGCATCACCACCTGCCTGCCCGACGAGAGCACCAGCGCCGAAGGCCTGATCATCCGCGCCGACGACGCCCTCTACAACGCCAAGTCCACCGGCCGGAACCGCTTCTTCAGCTACGAGATGCAGATGGACACGGCGGAACAGCGTCGCGCGGTCACCCCACCGCCCCCCGCCGCGCCGCGCTCGTCCCCGACTTGAGGCATACCCGAACTGCGTTCGAGGGGACCGGCCCCGCATAATCGGCTCCGGCACATCTTGTTGCCGCCTGTCGACGATGCCCGGCCATGGACGCTTCCGCCTCGCTGCCGCCTGCCTCGCTCCCTCCGCTGCGCATCCTGGTCGTGGACGACCAGGCGAGCACGCGCGGATTCCTGTGCAGCCAGTTGCAGGCGATCGGTCACCACACGCTGGAGGCGGACGGCGGCGACAGCGCCCTGGCCTGCTTCGACGGCGAACATCCCGATCTGGTGCTGCTCGACGTCGAGATGCCCGACCACGACGGCTACTGGGTCGCCAGCCAGATGCGCGCCCATGAGAACGGCGGCTGGACGCCGATCATCTTCCTCTCCAGCCGCGACCGCGACCAGGACCTCTGGCAGGGCATCGAGTCCGGCGGCGACGACTATCTGGTCAAGCCCGTTTCCAACACCGTGCTGCAGGCCAAGCTGCGGGCGATGCAGCGGCTGCGGCGCATGCAGACCCGGCTGCAGGAGGTCTCCGACGACCTGCGCCACAGCAACGCGCGGCTGGAGAAGCTCTCCGGCGAGGACCCGCTGACGCGCTTGATGAACCGGCGCGCCTTCGACGCCCGGCTGGCGCAGGAGATCGCCTGCGCGCGGCGCGACCAGACGCCGCTGACGCTGGTGCTGTGCGACATCGACCACTTCAAGCGCTACAACGACAACTACGGCCACCTGGCCGGCGACGCCTGCCTGCAGCGCGTCGCGCTGCTGCTGCAGGAAACCTGCCGGCGACCGCGCGACTGTGCCGCCCGCTACGGCGGCGAGGAATTCGCGCTCATCCTGCCCGGCACGCCGCGGTCGGGCGCGATGACCTTCGCGCGGGCGGTGATGCGCACGCTGCGCAACTGCAACATGCGTCATCCGGATTCGGTCGAGTCCCACGTCACGCTGTCCGGCGGCATCACCACCTGCGTGCCGGATGCGGACACCACTGTCGAAGGATTGCTGCGGCGCTCCGACGACGCGCTCTACACGGCCAAGTCGCGCGGCCGCAACCGCTTCTTCAGCTTCGAGATGCAGATGGACACCGTCGAGCAGGCGCCGAGCGGCTTCGCGCCGCTCTGAGTTGCTTGCTCCTGACACATCCGGTGCTGTGCCGGGGTACCGTCACGGTTTTCGACGACCACCGCTCCCGAATGCCCGTGATCGACCATGACGCGCTGCGGCGTCACGCCATCGCCCGCACCTTCTTCAAGCCGACGACGCTGCTGCGGGCGATCCAGCGCCTGGGCTTCGTGCAGGCCGACCCGATCCGCGCCCCGGCGCGGGCGCAGGACCTGATCCTGATGCATCGGGTGAAGGACTACCGCGCCGGCCAGCTCGAAGCGCGATACACGAAGCTCGCGGTCGAGGAGGACGCCCTCGTCAACTACGGCTTCCTGCCGCGCGAGGCGCTGGCGCTGCTGCACCCGCGCACCGCCAAGCGCCCCTGGGACGAGGCGATGAACGCGCGCGCCGCCGAGGTGCTCGACTTCGTCCGCTCACGCGGCCGCACCCATCCGCAGCACGTGCAGCAGGCCTTCAGCCACGGGCGCGTCGAGGGCTACTGGGGCGGCGAGCTCAATGCGAGCACGCAGCTGCTCGACGGCATGCACTACCGCGGCCTGCTGCGCGTGGCGCGGCGCGACTCCGGCACTCGCGTCTACGAGGCCATCGCCCACGCGCTCGACGACGACAGCCCCGAGGCCCGCCACGCACGCGCCGGCGCGCTGCTGGACATGATCGTCGCGCTCTACGCCCCGCTGCCGTCGGCGAGCCTGGGTTATCTGACCTCGCTGCTGAGCGGCTACGGCGCGCCGCATCTGCAGGTCGAGGCGCGCAACGTGCTCAAGGAGGCCAAGACCCGCTGGGGCCATGCCAAGGTCGACGGCGAGGTCTGGTACTGGCCCGCCGACGAGAACCCCGCATCGCGCGCCCACAGGGTCGAGCCGGAACGGCTGCGCTTCCTTGCCCCCTTCGATCCGCTGGTGTGGGATCGCCGCCGCTTCGAACGCCTGTGGGGCTGGGCCTACCGCTTCGAGGCCTACACGCCCGCCGTGAAGCGGACGATGGGCCACTACGCGCTGCCCATGCTCTGGGGCGACCGGATGATCGGCTGGGCCAACCTGAAGGTCGAGGGCGGGACGCTGGTCCCGGACCTCGGCTTCATCGACAAGCGGCCGCGCGACGCGGCCTTCCGCGCCGCGCTCGACGAGGCGTACTACGGAATGGCCGTGTTCCTCGGACTCGAGGAATGACTGCGGACTGACGGCGATCAGACTGATCAGGCGTTCACCAGCGCCATCGACACCTCGGGGTAGCGTTCCCCGGCGACCGGGAACTCGTCGAGCAGGTCGCGCAGGTCCTCGCGCAGCACGTCGTTGAGCCGCAGGCGGGCGGCCATCGCGTTCTCCTCCAGCCGCGCGATCGAGCGGGTGCCCGGGATCGGCACGACATCCGGACCGCGGTCCAGCAGCCAGGCCAGCGCGAGCTGCGCCGGCGTCAGGCCGTGGTCGCGGGCCAGCGCGACGATCGCATCGGCCAGCGCGAGGTTCTGCGCGAGGTGACCGTCCTGGAAGCGCGGATTGACGCGCCGCCAGTCGTTGGCGGCCAGCTGATCGGCGCTGCGGATCGCACCGGTCAGGAAGCCGCGCCCCAGCGGGCTGTACGGCACGAGCGCGATGCCGAGCTCGCGGCAGGTCGGCAGCACCTCGGCCTCGACGTCGCGGGTCCACAGCGAGTACTCGGACTGCACCGCCGCGATCGGATGCACCTGGTGGGCGCGGCGGATCGTCTCGGCCGACGCCTCGGACAGGCCGATGTGCCGCACCTTGCCGGCGCGCACCAGCGCGGCCATCGCGCCGACGGTCTCCTCGATCGGCACCGACCTGTCGACGCGGTGCAGGTAGTACAGGTCGATGTGGTTGACGCCGAGGCGGCGCAGGCTCGCGTCGCAGGACGCGTGCACGTGCAGCGGCCGGCCGTCGACGCCGGCCGAGAGCCCGTCGGCATTGCGGACGATGCCGAACTTGGTCGCCAGCACCACCTCGCGGCGGCGGTTGGCGAGCAACCCCGACAGCAGCTTCTCGTTGGCGCCGTTGCCGTAGATATCGGACGTGTCGAGGAAGTTCATTCCGAGGTCCAGCGCCCGGTGCAGGACGGCCATCGACGTGGCCTCGTCGGCGGGACCGTAGAAATCGGACATCCCCATGCAGCCGAGCCCGAGCGCGGAGACCTCCGGGCCGTGCGCGCCCAGCCGACGGCGCGGCAGTTGGGGCAGGTTGTTGAGCGGTTCCCTGGACATGATGGTCATGGCGGCACTCCTTCGAAAGCGGTGAAAGCGCGACGACCGGACGGCCGCCGCGATGACCGAGAGCTTAGGAATCCGCCCCCCTGCGGAACCAGCGCAATGCTCGCCCATCCTTGCCCGATCCTCCGGAACCCGGTCCGCCGCGCTCGCGGGCGCTGGCGGCGCGCGCGACGGACTTGCACAATCCGATGCATGGTCGCACCCACACCGATTCCCCTCGCCGACGGCTTCCCCGACGCGCTGCAGGCCCTGCGCGCGCAGATGGTGGATCTGACGCTCCGGCACATCGACGGCGAAGGCTCCCGCCCGACCGCCATGCCCTGCCTGCACCTGATCAAGGCCAGCTGCAGCATGCCCAAGACCGCGCCCGCGTTCTACGAGCCCGGCCTGGCCATCGTGCTGCAGGGGCGCAAGAAGGTGGAGCTCGGCACCGAGACGCTGTACTACGACCCGCTGCACTTCCTGCTGGTGTCCATGCCGATGCTGCCCAAGGGTGGCGTCATCGAAGCCACGCCTGACAAGCCCTACCTGTGCGTGCGCATCGACTGCTCGACCGCGACGCTGGCGGAGCTGATGCTGGAGGTCGGCCCGGCCAGCACCGACGCCTCGCCGTCGGCGCAGTCGGGCATGAACGTGGCGCCGGTGTCGGAGTCGCTGCTGAGCGCGGCGCTGCGGCTGATGCAGCTCCTGGACAACCCCTCGGACCAGCGCGTGATGGCGCCGCTGCTGCAGCGGGAGATCTTCTATCGCGTGCTGACGGGGCCGCTGGGTCCGCGGCTGCGCGCGCTGGCACAGCAGGACAGCGCGACGCGCCGCCTGTCGCGCGCCATCGACGAGCTGAACCGCCGCTTCAGCGAAGCCATCAGCATCGACGAGCTGGCCGCGGTCGCGCACATGAGCGCCTCCACGCTGCACCAGCGCTTCAAGCAGTTGACGAGCATGTCGCCGATGCAGTACCAGAAGCAGCTGCGGCTGCAGCACGCGCGCCGGCTGATGCTGGGCGAAGGGCTGGATGCGGCGGCCGCGGCGCATCAGGTCGGCTACGAGAGCGCCTCGCAGTTCAGCCGCGAATACCGCCGCCTCTTCGGCACGCCGCCCCGCGCGGACATCGAGCAGCTGCTGCGCGCGGGATGAGAACGCGCGCATGAATCCGCTGTCGACCGAGACCGCCTCGCTCGCCACGCTGCTGGCGCGGCACGCGCCGGGCGATGGCCTCTGGGAAACCGCCTTCCCCCGGTTGTGGGCCATCCGCTTCAGCGCGCCGGGCGGGGAGTTCGCGCATGCCGTGCAACCGGCCGCGTTGTGCCTGATCCTGCAGGGGGCCAAGGAGGTCATGCTCGGCGAGGAGCGCTACGTCTACGACGCGGCCCGCTTCATGGTCTTCACGACCGACCTGCCCATCAGCGCCCGCGTCATCGACGCGACGCCGGAGCGGCCCTACCTCTGCCTGCGTTTCGATTTCGATCCGGAGGAGGTGGCCGAGCTGGTCGCGCGCAGCGGCGTGCCGAAGGCCGTCGCGCCGGCGACGGGCGGCGAGGACACCGGTCGAGGCGTCTTCGTCAGCGCGGTGACGCCCGACATGCTGGACGCGGCCGGCCGGTTGCTGCGGCTGCTCGACCACCCGCAGGACCATGCGGCGCTGGCCCCGATGGCGATGCGCGAGCTCGTCTACCGCGTGCTGCGCAGCGAGCAGGGCGAGCGCCTGGCGCAGGTGGCGCGCGCCGACAGCCAGACGCAGCGCGTGCACCGCGCGATCCGCTGGTTGAAAGCCCACTACGCGCAGCCGCTGCGCATCGAATCGCTGGCGAAGGAGGCGCACATGAGCGCGTCGTCGCTGCACCACCATTTCCGCGCGCTGACGGCGATGAGTCCGCTGCAGTATCAGAAGCAGCTGCGCTTGCAGGAGGCGCGCCGGCTGCTGATCGCCGAAGGCCTGGAAGTCGCGCGCGCCGGCCACGCGGTCGGCTACGAGAGCCCGTCGCAGTTCAGCCGCGAGTACAGCCGCCTCTACGGCGCGCCACCGTCGCGGGATGCGGCCAAGCGACGCGACACGCCGGCGGCGCGGTTCACCGCCTGAGCCGCGGCGGCCCGATCAAGGGGCCATCAGCGGCGCGACTTCCGTCATTTGCTGAAGCAGTTCCCCACCATCGCCGGCGCGTCCTTGAGACGGTCGTCCGTGGGGTTGAGCGCGGCGACGCGGTTCTCGTAGACCCGCGTGCACTTGCTCCCCTGACGTATCACCTTGGAGCCGGAGCCGCTCGTCGAGACGGCGGTCACGATGGGCAGGGTGCCGGCGGCATCGGCGATCGCGGACTCCACGGTGCGCGGCGCGCTGTGCGAGCGGTCGTCGTTGCGGATCTGGTCGGCCATGCGCACGCGCGCGTCGCTCGCGGGGACGGGCTTCGGTAGCGCGAGGTTGAGCGTCGTGCGACCGTTGCCGAGCGGCGCCGAAGCGCCCGAGGCCGGCTGCGCAGGCGCCGCGACCGTCTGGAGGGAGGTCGACGGCGGCGCGGCGGTGATGGTCACCTCGGGCGGCGCGACGAAGATTGGCGCGGGCCTGTAATCGCGGCGTTGAAACGGCGTCCAAGGCGCCGGCGGGTCCACGACGATCGATCGATCTTCGATCTCTTTCGGAAGCGCGGTCACCAGGGCGATCTCGATCGAACGCGGCCTCGTGCCGACATCCAGGAACGCCTTGCCGTACCCGAGCCAGAGCAGCACGACGGCGGTCCCCTGCACGAGCAGCGCCGCCGTCCCCGCGATCCTGCGGCGGCCCCGGCCCGCCGGCTCCCAATGCGCCACCGTCATGACGGCGTGCCGCGTACCTGCATCGCGCCCTCCCCGGCCGACGTGTCCCGGGGCGGGATGGTAGCCGCGCCCGGTGACCGCCGGTGGGGTCGCGGATCAGACGTCGTCGCGGTCCAGCGATGCGGACAAGGCGGCGTGCGCCTCGATCTCCGCCGCGCGCAGTCCGAAGGTCTCGCGCGCCATGCCCAGCGCATCCGAGCCCGCCACGAAGTGAAGCGGCGGCTTCGGCATCGCGGCCAGTTCGACGAAGGCGCGTCCCAGCTTCGCCGGATCGCCCGGCTGCTGGTGGTTGTAGGCCTCGTAGGTGGACAGCGGCGGTGTGGGCAGCGTCGCGTAGTCCGCGATCGACGCCGTGCCATAACGGACCGAGCTGGCATCCAGGAAGTCGGTGCGGAAGAATCCCGGCTCGACGACCGTCACGCGGATGTTGAAACCAGCGAGCTCGGGCGCCAGCGACGCGGTGAAGCCGTCGACGGCGAACTTCGTCGCGCAGTACACCGTCGCGCCGTCGAAGCCGCGGAAGCCGCCGACCGAGGCGATGTTCATGACGTGCCCGTCTCGCTGGCGGCGCATCACCGGCAGCACCGCGCGGGTGACGTGCATCAGGCCGAAGACGTTCGTGGCGAACTGACGCTCGATGTCGGCGGCGCTGATTTCCTCGAACAGCCCGAGCTGCCCGTAGCCGGCGTTGTTGACCAGCACGTCGATGCGGCCGAAGCGCGCCACCGCCTGTTCGACCGCGTGGGCGGCCTCGGCTTCGCGGCTGACGTCCAGCGGGAGGCACAACACGTTCTCGCCGTGGTCGGCATACGCCGCCTTCAGCGCGTCGACCTTGCGGCCGGTGGCGACGACGCGGTCGCCGGCGGCCAGCGCCGCCCTGGCAATCTCGAGACCGAAGCCGCGGTTGGCGCCGGTGATGAACCAGATCTTGCTCATGGAGTTCCGTCCTTCAGGGGTTCAGAGGATTCAGGGCCGGCCGGCGGCGGGATGCCGGGGCCGGTGTGGGGGACGGATGAATCCTAGGAACGGGGCGGCGATCGCACGTGCCGGTTCCGGCACACCGCTTGCACGATCCGCCGAAGGCGTGCGCACCGGGCCCCCTCCGCTTCCCCGCACCCCGGGGTGATCCAGGGAGATGCGCGAATCTCGCGCTTGGGCTACAATCGCCGCTTGACTCGCACAAGACCACCCTCTTCAGGTCTTCTTCTGCAGCCCCTCCGGTCCCTCCCAAGGACACTTCTGCGAGCGGCTCGCACCAGCATCACCCCCCGGTTCGTGCGCTTGAGCGTTTCTGGCTTCGGCCTGTCTGTTCGCCATTCGGCTAATCGGCAACTGGTGCCACTTTCCGTGCCCCATCTGTTCGTATCATCGAATGGAGATGGCACACCTTCCCACACCGCGCCAAGACGGTTGCTTATTGCGATTGCCTGTCAAGGCGCACACCTCAAAATAATGATGCAGAACAAACGCATTGAGGTGGGGCGATTCCTTGTCTCACCGATGACCAAACCCCATGCCGACGGCGGCTTCGCCGCGGCCGTCTCGATCCAGTCGGGACGCGGCATGGCCAGCATTGATCGTGTCATGCGATTCGTGCCGACCTTCGAGACCCGCCGCGCCGCGTTGCGCTATGCGGAGACCGAAGGCACCGCCTGGGCGCGCAGCCACTGAGCCGCGCGCCGTTGATATCCAAGGCGAAGGCCTGCGGCAGACCGCGGCTGGCGCCGTTTTCATCTTCAAGCATGGAGCAAGCCGTATGGCCAAGGAAGAACTGATTGAAATGCAGGGTGTCGTCAACGAAATCCTGCCGGACTCGCGCTTCCGCGTGACGCTGGAAAACGGCCATCAGGTCATCGCCTACACGGGCGGCAAGATGCGCAAGCATCACATCCGCATCCTGGCCGGCGACGCCGTCTCCCTGGAAATGTCGCCCTACGACCTGACCAAGGGCCGGATCACCTTCCGTCACCTGCAGCGTTCGAACCACTCGGGCCCGCCGCCGGTCCGTCGCTGACGCGCCTTGCCGCGGGAGGCCTCCAGCCGACCGCGCGGGAGCATCGCCAGCCCAGACCAACGCCTTGACGTCTGCCATGACCGACGTCCAGTCCGATTCCGCCGCCGTCCCGGCCTCGTTCGAGGCGGGAGACGATCCGATGCCCGTGCCGCCGCCGCAGCCGGACATCGATGCGTGCTGCGGCAACGGCTGCGATCCGTGCATCTTCGACCTGCACGATCTGGCGATGGATGCGTACCGACAGGCCCTGCGCGCCTGGAAGACACGCCATCCGGACGCCGGCTGACGATTCTCCGAACCCCACCCGAAGGGCCGCCTCGCGCGGCCCTTTCCTTTTGGGGAAACGCCCCGTTCCGCCCCCTTCCCGACTCCGGGGGTGTTTTCGTTTCGTGACGTTTTCGGGGACATCCCCCGGTTCAGAACCCGCTTCCGAAGGCCGACATCAAGGACAGGCGCCGCGCTTGCCGCAGCGGTGCGGTGCTCCCGCCTTCCGGAGGTCTCGATGTTCATGACCGGCCCGTCCCGCTTCCATGTCGCGCATTCCGACGCGCAAGCCAACCTGCGCTTCGCGCTGGCGCGGTTGAGCACCGATTGGCGCAGCCTGGACCCGTTCGGACTCGAGATCCTGCTGCGGCACCTGCTGATGGCGGAACACCGCTGCATGCCGCATCCCAGCGTGCTGCGCGAACGTCCGACCAACCGCTGGCTGCTGCCGCGGTTGCGCCGTCGGCGGATCGAGGTGGCGGAACGCCTGGTCGCCGTCGGCGGCCGGGTCAGCCATGCCGCGCTGGCGCGTGTGTTGCCGCGCGGCCACGACTGGCCGGGCATCTCGGCGCTGGTCGGCCGGCATGCCTGGGATCCGGTCGAAGGACGCCAGCCGCGCCCGCATCGTCCGGTCGTCGACGAACCGGCCTACCCGCGCGCCGCCAGCAGCGCCCGCGCCACTTCCGCGAAGCCGTCACCGCGTTCGGTCGCGGTCACGTAAGCGGGCGGGTGATCCAGCATCGGCAGGAAACGCGCGATGTTGGCCACGCCCACGGTCAACGGCATCCGTTCGAACATCAGTTGATCGTTCGTCGAATCGCCGACGTACACCCACTCGGCGGGATCGAAGTCCAGGCCCGTCAGCCGCTTCACCGCCCACGACGCGGCCGTCCACTTGCTGTGGTCGCCGATCCAGCCGTTGACGTGGATGGAGCTGACCGTCGCCACCAGCCCGTGCGCGCGCATCCGGTCGCAGACGGCGGCGATCGCCTCGTCGTCCAGCATCGTGAATTCGCTGTGGTCGACGGCGATGTCGGTCAGCCTGCCAGCGCTGTCGCGCGCGAGCACGGCGCCGGGCACCGTCGCGACGATCTCCCGCGCGCACGCCTGCAGTCTGGCGAAATTCTCCAGTCGCGTGGCATCGTCCTGGGCGAATTCGGTCGACAGGCCGTCCCCCTCCCGATGGAGAAGCACCCCTCCGTTCTCCGCCACGATCCCCCGCACGGGCCAGGCCGTCGCGAAGGGCTCGCTCCAGCCGGCGGGACGCCCGGTGATCGCGATGACGGGCACGCCGGCGGCATGCAGCCGGTGCAGCGCGTCCAGCGCCGCCGGCGCGATGGCGCCTTCCGCCGTCAGGGTGTCGTCGATGTCCGTCAGCACCCCGCGCAGGGGGCGCCAGGCCGCGCGGGGGCAGTCGCTGAGCGGGGGGATCGTTCGCATGGGGGGCGATTGTGGCCCCGACCACGATGCCGTCATCCAACCGCCGCACAGAACATGACTACAATCCAGCCCTGTTCCGAGGAGCGTTGCGACCTCCCATCCCATCGAGGCCAGGCTCGGAACCGCCGCGCGGCGACACGTCCGCGGCAATGGCAACCGCGCTCACCCGTCGACCCTTCGCAGGCCGGGTGAGGACCGAGCGGCAGATGCCCCAGCACTTGCCCTCCAAACGCCTCCCCAATCCCCTGATCGCTGGCGTCGACGGCCCTTCCTCGCAGGAGTCCGCATGAACGCCCAACTGAAGCCGCTGGCCCAAGACCAGTACCTGATCAAAGACCTGTCGCTGGCCGACTGGGGCCGCAAGGAGATCAAGATCGCCGAGAGCGAGATGCCCGCGCTGATGGCCATCCGCGAGGAATACGCCGCCGCGCAGCCGCTCAAGGGCGCGCGCATCACCGGCTCGCTGCACATGACGATCCAGACCGCCGTGCTGGTCGAGACGCTGCAGGCGCTGGGCGCGGAAGTCCGCTGGGCCTCGTGCAACATCTTCTCGACGCAGGACCACGCCGCCGCCGCGCTGGTCGCCGTCGGCACCCCCGTCTTCGCCTACAAGGGCGAGACGCTGGAAGACTACTGGGACTACACGCACCGCATCTTCGACTTCGGCGCCAAGGGCACGCCGGGCGAAGGCCCGAACATGATCCTGGACGACGGCGGCGACGCGACGCTGCTGATGCACCTGGGCCAGAAGGCCGAGAAGGATCTCTCCGTGCTGGCCAATCCGGGCAGCGAGGAAGAGCGCATCCTGTTCGCCGCGATCAAGAAGAAGATCGCCGAGGACGGCACCTGGTACACCCGCAAGAGCGCCGAGATCATCGGCGTCACGGAAGAGACGACCACGGGGGTGCACCGCCTGAAGGAAATGTCGGCCAAGGGCACGCTGCTGTTCCGCGCGATCAACGTCAACGACTCGGTCACCAAGAGCAAGTTCGACAACCTGTACGGCTGCCGCGAGTCGCTGGTGGACGGCATCAAGCGCGCCACCGACGTGATGATCGCCGGCAAGATCGCCGTGATCGCCGGCTACGGCGACGTGGGCAAGGGCTCGGCGCAGGCGATGCGCGCGCTGTCGGCCCAGGTCTGGGTCACCGAGATCGACCCGATCTGCGCGCTGCAGGCCGCGATGGAAGGCTTCCGCGTCGTGACGATGGAATACGCCGCCGACAAGGCCGACATCTTCGTCACCACGACCGGCAACAAGGGCGTGATCCGCCATGAGCACATGGCCGCGATGAAGCACAACGCCATCGTCTGCAACATCGGCCACTTCGACAACGAGATCGACATCGCGTCGATCGAGAAGTACGAGTGGGAAGAGATCAAGCCGCAGGTCGATCACGTGATCTTCCCCGGTATTGATGGCAAGCCGGGCAAGCGCATCATCCTGCTGGCCAAGGGCCGCCTGGTGAACCTGGGCTGCGGCACGGGCCACCCGAGCTACGTGATGTCGTCCAGCTTCGCCAACCAGACGATCGCCCAGATCGAGCTGTTCGCGCACAAGGACGCCTACGCCGTCGGCCAGGTCTACGTGCTGCCCAAGCACCTGGACGAGCACGTCGCCCGCCTGCAGCTGAAGACGCTGAACGCGCAGCTGAGCGAGTTGACGGACGAGCAGGCCGCCTACATCGGCGTGTCGAAGTCGGGCCCCTACAAGCCCGATACCTACCGTTATTGATTGACCGACCCGAGACCCGACCATGCGTGCTGACCAGCTGCTTCTCTCCCTTGGCCTGGCGCCCACGCGCTCGGCCGCCCAGCGGCTGATCGACGCGCGCGCGGTCGAGTGGGAAGGTCCCAAGGGCTGGACCGTCGTGCGCAAGTGCGGCGAGGACCTCACCGAGACCACCCCCCTGCGCGTGACGGACGACGCCGAGCTGCGTTACGTCTCGCGCGGCGGGCTCAAGCTTGAAGGCGCGCTGGCCAAGGTCGGCGTGTCGGTCGCGGGCCTCACGGCGCTGGACATGGGCCAGAGCGCGGGCGGTTTCACCGACGTGCTGCTCAAGGCGGGCGCCACGCATGTGACCGGCATCGATGTCGGCCACAGCCAGCTGCACGAGACCTTGAAGGCCGACCCGCGCGTGACCGCCCATGAAGGCATGCACGTGAAGGACTACGTCCCGGCCGAGCCCTTCGACCTGGTCGTGGGCGACCTGAGCTTCATCTCGATGATCGGCACGCTCAAGCACGTGGTCGGCTGGCTCAAGCCGGAGGGCCAGGCGCTGCTGCTGATCAAGCCGCAGTACGAGCTGGGCCCCAAGGCCCTGAACAAGAACGGCATCGTCAAGGACAAGTCGCAGTACGTCGTGCTCAAGGAGCAGGCCCTGGCGGCCGCCGAGAAGCGCGACCTCGTCGTCAAGGGCTGGTTCGAAAGCCCGGTCACCGGCGGCGACGGCAACACCGAATTCTTCATCTGGGTCCAGAAACCATGACGACGCCCAAGACGCCTGTCAGCATCGAATTCTTCCCGCCCAACACGCCCGTCGGCACGGAGAAGCTGAAGACCGTCGTGCAGGAGCTGCGCGCGGTGAACCCGCAGTACTTCAGCGTCACCTACGGCGCCGGCGGATCGACGCGCGAGAAGACGCTGTCGACCGTCGCCGACATCGCCGCGCAGGGCTTCGATGCGGCGCCGCATCTGTCCTGCGTCGGCTCGACGCGCGAGAACATCGCCGAGATCCTGGCGACCTACCGCGACCAGAACATCCGGCGCGTCGTCGCGCTGCGCGGCGACCTGCCCAGCGGCACGGCGACGGCGGGCGAGTTCCGCTACGCGGCCGAGCTGGTGCGTTTCATCCGCGAGACGCAGGGCGCGGACTGGGACATCGAGGTCGCCGCCTATCCCGAGTACCACCCGCAGCAGCGCTACGCGGCGCGCGACCTGCAGTTCTTCGCCGACAAGGTGCGGGCCGGCGCCAGCGGCGCGATCACGCAGTTCTTCTACAACCCCGACGCCTACTTCCATTTCGTCGACGCCACGCGGGCGATCGGCGTGGACGTGCCCATCGTGCCGGGCATCATGCCGATCAACAACTTCTCGCGGATCGCGCAGTTCGCGCAGCGCGACGGCATCGAGATCCCGCGCTGGGTCGCGCTGAAGATGGAAGGCTACATGGACGACGCCGCCTCGGTGCGCGCGTTCGGACTGGATGTCGTCACCCGGCTGTGCGAACGCCTGATCGCCGGCGGTGTGCCGGCGCTGCATTTCTATTCGCTCAACCAGAGCGCGCTCACGCTGGCGTTGTGTGAACGCCTCGGCCTCGCCGCGAAAGCTTGATAAGGCGCAAACGCTTCGCGCTGTCGCAGGGAACCGCTCCGGTTCGCCACCGTTCCTTGTGAACGGTCAAGGTTTTCACGGCGCAGTCCGCGTTCAATCCCGGTCATCCCATTGATCAGGAGTGACCGCATGTCCCGTACCCCCACCCTCGCCTCTTTCCGTGCCGCGATCGTCGCCGGCGTCGCGCTCGCCGCCTTGGCCACCGCGATGGCGCCGGCGGCCCACGCGCAAAGCAGCCCCTGGGTGTTCCGCGCCCGCGCGGTGAACATCGACCCGGCGGAGAAGGACAAGACCGGCCTGGGCCTGTCGCTGAGCCGCAAGACCATCCCCGAGGTCGACTTCAGCTATTTCATGGCGCCGAACTGGGCCACCGAACTGGTCCTGACGGTGCCGCAGCGTCACAAGCTCTACAGCAAGGGCCAGCAGATCGGCTCGGTGAAGCACCTGCCGCCGACGCTCACGTTGCAGTACCACTTCAACCCGGAAGGCAGCTTCCGCCCCTACGTCGGTGCGGGCCTGAACTACACGAGCTTCTCCGACGTCCGCTTCGACCCCGCCGTGCAGACGTCGCTGGCGCCCACCATCAAGAAGAACAGCATCGGCCTGGCGGCGCAGGCCGGCTTCGACGTGATGCTCGACAAGCGGTGGTCGATCAACGTCGACGTGAAGAAGCTTCAGATGGACACCGAGGTCCGCTCCAAGGGCGTGAACCTCGGCAAGTTCAAGATCGATCCGGTGCTGGTGGGTGTGGGCGTCGGCTACCGGTTCTGATCAGCCCAGATCAGCTCAACGCCGCGAACGCATCCCGCGTGAGGTTCTCCGGCGCGCCTTCCGCGCGGCAGGCGACGTCGTCCTCGATGCGGACGCCGCCGAAGGCGCTCAGGTGCTTCACCAGCGCCCAGTCCACGTTCGCGGCCGCGGGCGTCGCGCGCAGCTTGTCCAGCAGCATCGGGATGAAGTACAGCCCCGGCTCGATGGTCACGACCATGCCGGGCTGCAGCACGCGCGTCAGGCGCAGGTACGGATGTCCGTCCGGCTTGGCGATCGTGCCGCCGTCTTCGCCGGCCATGAAGCCGCCGATGTCGTGGACCTGCAGGCCCAGCAGGTGGCCGATGCCGTGCGGCAGGAAGATGGCGGTCACGCCCTGCGCAAGCATCGCCTCCTCGTCCATCTTCACGATGCCGAGCTGGCGCAGCACGCCGGCGGTCTCGCGGTGCGAGGCCAGGTGGATGTCGCGGTAGTCGACACCGGCGCGCACGCGGTCGACCAGTCGCAGCTGCGCGGCTTCCATCGCATCGATCAGCGCCTGGAAGGTGGCGTCGCCGTTGCCGGTCGTGCGCGTGATGTCGGACGCATAGCCGCAGCTGTGCGCGCCTGCGTCCACCAACAGCGACAGCGACTGCGCCGGCGCGCGCTGGTCCTGGTACTGGTAATGCAGCACCGCCGCGTGTTCGTTGAGCGCGACGATGTTGCCGTAGGGCAGATCACGCTCGGCAAAGCCGCAGGCGTCGAGGTAGGCGTTGTGGATGGCCGCTTCGGACAGTCCTTCGCGGAAAGCACGCTGCGACGCGAGGTGCGCCTTCGCGCCCAGCGCCGATGCTTCACGCAGGCGCAGCAGTTCGTAGCCGGTCTTCGCGGCCCGTGCGTAGTGCAGCGGGTTCAGCACCTCGGGCGGGTTGTTCGGGACGATGTCGCCCAGCGCCGCATCCGCTTCGCCGACGATCGCCAGCGTGCCCGGCACCTGCAGGTAGGGCAGCGCCTCCTCCGGCTTGCGAACGACGATCAACTCGAAGTGATCCACCCAGAAGCCGCTCGGCGCCTCGGGCGGCACGTGCCAGTAGTCCTCGGGCTGCACGTAGACCAGTCGCGGCTTGTGCCCGGGACGGATCACCAGCCAGCTGTCCGGATGACGGATCAGCGGCACCCACAGCTTGAAGTGCGGGTTCGGCTGGAAGACGTAGGGACGATCGTCGAGGAAGGCGAACTTCTCGATCCCCGACGCGATCAGCAGGGCGTCGAATCCGCCGCGATGCAGCGCGTGTTCGGTGCGGCGCTGCTGCTCCGCGAGGTGGGCGGCGTAGAGGGCGCTCAAGGTGTTCGGGGCGTGGGGATCAATGGCGCTCATGGCAGGCTCAGGCGGGGCTCAGGGCGGAATTCGAGGCGGTACTCATGCGCGGGAATTCTCCCAGACCACGCCCATCTCGGTCAGCATCGCATCGAGCCGCACGTCGTTCGGCTGGGCGGTCAGCGTCGGTTGGAAACCGTGGCTGAAACCGACGCCGACGACCACCGGCCTGGGCTGGATCTGCGCGATCGTGCGCAGCATGAAGCCGCCGCCGTAGCCCATGCGGATGCCGCCCGGTCCGTAGCCGAGGCAGGGCAGCAGCAGCAGCTCCGGATCGAAGGCCTCGGTGTCCTTGGGCTTGGTGATGCCGGTGGCGTCCTCTTCCATCGGACAGCCGGGATACCAGACGTGGAATCGCAGCCGGCCTTCCTCGCGATCGACGACGGGCAGGCCGATGCGACGGTCGCCGTCGACCTCGCTCCAGCGGTACAGCGCCGGCAGCGGATCGAATTCGCCCTTGATGGGCCAGTAGGCGGCGATGCGCTTTTCCTTGCGGCCGACCAGCCAGACGCGCAGCACGCTCTGGACGACGTCGGCGAGTTCCAGGCGGCCCGGCAGGTCCAGGCGCTCACGGATGAGGCGCTCGCGCAGCGCCTGGCGGTCTTCGGAGATCGGCAGCTTGTCGTTCGGATCCATCCAGCCCATTCGCCTTCCCTTGCGGACCCGACGGGTCCTGGTGCGGGCCATTGTGGCCGCCTCGCGGACAGGGCGCCAGCGCTGATCTAGAGTCCACGCCATGGCACGCACGACCACCACGGGAACCGTCCGCCGCGTCACCGGCGCGGGCGCGGACTTCGCGAATCACTGCATGGAGTTGCTCGCCCCGCTCGGGCCGGTGCTGGCGCGGCGGATGTTCGGCGGCTTCGGGCTGTACGTGGACGGCCTGTTCCTGGCCATCATCAGCCGCGACGAGCTCTACCTGAAGGCGGACGCCGTCAGCCAGTCCCGCTACGTGGACGCCGGCTGCGAGCCGTTCCGGTATTCGAAGACCGGCAAGGACGGGCGACAGGACGTCGCCAGCCTGAACTACTTCCGGCCGCCGGAGGAGACGCTGGAATCGCCTGCGCTCATGCTGCCCTGGGGGCGGCTGGCGATGGAGTCGGCCTTGCGCTCCGCCAATGCGAAGCCGAAGGCCAGGACGCCGAAGAAGAGCGCCGGCACCAGCGCCGAGCCGAGGACCGACACGAAGGAGAAACCGGCCAGGGCGCTGAAGGGCGTCACGACGAAGTCCCCGGCGGTCAGGCGTTCGCCAGGCGCTGGCCGAACAGCTGCCCGAAAGAAGGCAGGCGGCTGACGACGCGGCGCGCCAGCTGGTTGGCGCAGGCCTGCGGCGGCACCATCAGCTGGAAGCGGGCGGTCGGCCAGGCTTCGACGACGAGTTCGGTGCCGCTGGCGACTTCCAGCGTTTCACCGGCCGACAGCCAGAAGTCCTGCGCGGGCAGGTTCAGGTCGCCGCGTTGCGTCACCCAGACGCGACCGTCGAGCACATGCAGTTCACGTCGGCCCGGGCCGATCGGCAGGCTCATGGCCTCGCCCTGTGACAAGGTCCACGCGGCGTCGTCGCGGCTGACCTGGATTGATGACTTTTGCATGACGTTCATGATCGACTCCCGGTCCATCGGGCGGTCCGCGCACCGGCGGCGTTCCTCGTGGACATGGACAGATAGTAGGGTTGACCCGCATGCCGGTCCAATGAGTCTTGCAGCATCGATTGATACCATCCGCTCATGAATCCGACCCGCCATCGCCCGCTCGCCGTCGGTCCGCTGCGCGCCTTCGAGGCGGTGGCCCGGCGGCTCAGCTTCAGCGCCGCCGCCGAGGAGCTCTACCTGACCCAGTCCGCCATCAGCCGGCAGATCCGGTCGCTGGAGGAGGAACTGGGCGCGACGCTGTTCAAGCGCGGCACGCGGCATGTGGAGCTGGCGCCGGACGGCAAGCTGCTGCTGTCGGCCGTGGAGCCCATGCTGGAGCGGCTGGACAGCACCGTGCGCCAGATCCGGACGACGCGCGGGCGGCGCGTGGTGAACGTGACGACCTTCGCGTCATTCGCGTCGTTGTGGCTGATCCCGCGGCTGGAAGCGTTCCAGCGCGAGCATCCGGACATGGACATCCGCGTCTCGGCGCTGGACCAGCTCGTCGAGATCGACGACAGCGAGTTCGACGTCGCGCTGCGCTACGCCGCGCCCAACCGGGTGGCGCCGACGGCGCGGCGGATGTTCGGCGAGATGCTGACGCCGGTGGTGAATCCGTGGGTCGCCAAGCAGGCCCAGGATGGCCAGGGACCGCCGCTGAGCCAGGCAGCCGACCTGCGGCAGTACACGTTGGCCGAAGAGGACGATCAGCGTCCCAGCGGCCTGTTCCTGAGCTGGCGGCGCTGGCTGGCGCTGCACGGCGCGCCGGACCTGCAGCCGCGGCGCTGGATGTACCTGAACTTCACCTACCAGCAGATCCAGGCGGCGGTGTCCGGCCAGGCGGTCGCGCTGGCGCGCCTGCCGATGATCTATGAGGCGTTGGAACGGGGCGAACTGGTAGAGCCGTTCGGCGAGGCCGGCCGCACCGATTGCCCGACGGTGTACTGGCTCATGATGTCGGAGCACGGTCGGGCGCGGCCCGAGGTCGCCGAGTTCGCGCAATGGATCAGCGAGCAGGCGGCGATCACCCGCCGCGCGATCGGCGAGCCGGACCCGCCGGTGGATGAGAACTCGGGCTGAGCCATACTGCCACCGCCGCTGGCCCTCACCCCTGCCCTCTCCCGCAAGCGGGAGAGGGAGTAAGAAGGTCAGGGCGCGATGAGTTCGCGCTCGGTCAGCACCACGGTCAATGCCTGGTCATGCGGCTGCACTTCGAACGCTGCTTCGCAGCAGCTCCAGCCCAAACCGATGGTCGTCACGCCGGGATGCGCCTCGATCCAGCGGTCGAAGTAGCCGCCACCGTAGCCCAGCCGGAATCCTTCCCGTGTGTAGCCCAGGCACGGCACCAGCAGCACCTCCGGCACGAGCACCGGGCCGGTCGAACTGGGGATCCCGCACTCATCCTTGACCGTCGGCTCCTGCCCGTCCCAGCGCCGGAAATCCATTGAGGCCGGTCCGCGATCGCCGGCTTTACGCGCGAAGGGCAGCGCCAATTGCATTTCCCCCCCGAGCTTGTGGGTCGAGGCCCAGGCCGCTGCGTTAAATTCACCCTCCAGGGGCCAGTAGAGGCCGAGGGTCAGCGGCTCGAGCTGGCGCAGCAGTGGAAGCAGCTGCTCGCCCAGCTTGTCGGCCGCGAGACGCGCCTCGGGACCGGCCCACCATTCACGGCGTCGCGCCAGCAAGGCGCGGCGCAATTCGCTTCGCTCATGGGGCCAGGTCTTGCCGGTCGTACCGGCGGCTTCGGGAGCCGTGGGGGAGTCACTCATCGCAGGTCGGCATGAAGTTCGCTCGGATCACTGTAACCGCCCTCGCCGCCGCCACCGTGACCGTCTCGGCCACCGTCGGCGCCCTGGGGGCCCTGGGCGGCCTTGGCCTGGCCGCCGGGGTCGCCGGCACGGCCCTCTTCACGGCGTCGCCCGCCCTCGCGCAGTCGAGCACGACCTTCAACGTCGTGCCCAACGCGCTGCCGCCGCTGCCGGATCTGGTCACCGACGCCCGCGAGGCCTGGCGCGTCCGGGACCGCTCGCGGCTGGCCGCGATGCGCCAGGCCGCCTTCGACCAGCAGCATCCGCTCGCCCCGTGGTTCGACTACTGGGAGCTGAACGCGCGGCTGTCCGAAGCCCAGCAGCCCGAGCTCAACGCGTTCTACGCGCGCTGGCCGGGAGCCTACGTCGAGGACCGACTGCGCAACGACTGGCTGCTGGAGCTGGGACACCGCCGCGACTGGGCCAACTTCCGCCGCGACCACGCCGCCTACAAGATGCAGGACGACCGCGAGGTCGCCTGCTACGTGCTGCTGGCCGACCCGCCGGGACGCGACCTGCGTGACGCCGCGCGCGCCGCCTGGTTCGCGCAACGCGACGCGGACGAGGGCTGCAACATGCTGGCCACCACGCTGCACGAGAACGGCCAGTTCAAGGATTCGGACGTCTGGCGCAAGCTGCGCCTCGTCGTCGAGACCAACAAGCCGCGCGCGGTGAAACAGGCGGGCGCACTGCTGTCCAAGCCCGACCAGGAGGCGCTGGCCGAGCTGATGGACAAGCCCGACCGCTACCTGAAGCGCAAGGCCGCCGCCTCCCCGCGCGCCAAGGCCGAGCTGACGATGCTGGCGCTGATGCGCCTGCTGGCCACCGACTACGACAAGGCCGATGACGACGTGCGCCGCTGGGCGGCCAAGCTGCCCAACGACCTGTCCGCGTGGCTCTGGGCCCAGTACGGCAGACAGGCCGCGCTGCGCCTCAAGGACGAGGCCAACGAGCACTTCGATCGCGCGGTGAAGCTGCAGGCCAAGCTGGGTCCGGTCGAATGGAGCGACGACACGATCAGCTGGATGGCCCGCGCGGCGCTGCGCGGCGACGCAGGCGCCAGCCGGCCCGAGCAGCTGATCGCCGCGATCGCGCTGATGAAGCCGTCGGACCAGAAGGACATCACCTGGCAGTACTGGCGCGCGAAGGCGCAGCAGCAGCTGGCGCCCAACGGCGCGGCCGGCGACGCCCAGCGCCGCGAGTCGCAGGAGACGCTGCGCGCGATCGCCTCGCCGCTGAGCTTCTACGGCAAGCTGGCCGCCGACGAATTGAAGCTGCGCCTGCCCTTGCCGCCGACCCCGGCGGACCTGACCGCGCCGGAGCGCGCGCAGGCGCTGGCGAATCCGGGCATCCAGCGCGCGATGATGCTGCTGGCCGTGGGCCTGCGCAGCGAGGGCCAGCGCGAATGGAACTTCAGCCTGCGCGGCCTGTCGGATCGGGAGCTGCTGTCGGTGGCGCAGGCCGCCTGCGAGCGCGAGCTCTGGGAGCGCTGCATCCAGACCAGCGAGCGCACGAAGACCGAGATCGACCTCGCCCAGCGCTTCCCGATGCCCTACCGCGCGGACGTGTTCAAGCAGTCGACGGCGATGGGCCTGGACCCCGCCTATGTCTACGGCCTGATCCGGCAGGAGTCGCGCTTCATGATGGATGCGCGCTCGCACGTCGGCGCCGGCGGCCTGATGCAGGTGATGCCGGCGACGGCGAAGTGGACGGCCAAGAAGCTGGGCGTCGACTTCAAGCCCGACATGCTGCACGACCGCGACACCAACCTGCGGCTGGGCACCGGCTACCTGAAGCTGGTGATGGACAGCTTCGAGGGCTCGCAGGCGATGGCCGCGGCGGCGTACAACGCCGGTCCGAACCGGCCGCGCCGCTGGCGCGACGGTCCGCAGCTCGATGCCGCGATCTGGACCGAGAACATCCCCATCTGGGAGACCCGCGACTACGTGCGCAAGGTGCTGTCCAACGCGACGATCTACGCGCAGCTGATGGGCCGCGAAGGCGGCACCGTGCTGCGCGAGCGGCTCGGCCGCGTCATCGGCCCGGCCGCGGCGTCGGCGCCGGACATCCCGGCCAACGGCACGAACTGACCCTCAGTCGCTCCACGCGCTTCAGGAACCCCGGGCGCTCCAGGTGCCGGAAGCGCGCGCGACGCCCCTCCTCCACGCAGAGAGATTTCACATGCAGCTGATCATCGGCAACAAGAACTACTCGTCCTGGTCGATGCGCCCGTGGGTGCTGATGAAGGCCCTGGGCATCGCCTTCGAGGAGCGCAAGGTGCGCTTCGACTTCACGCCCGATTCGGCCTTCTACCGCGAAATCGGCGCGGTGACGCCGGCCGGCAAGGTGCCGGTGCTGGTCGACGACGGACTGGCGGTCTGGGACTCGCTGGCGATCGTCGAGTATCTGGCCGACCGTTTCCCCGACAAGGCCGTCTGGCCGCGCGACGCGCGCCAGCGTGCGCGGGCGCGTTGCCTCTGCGCGGAGATGCACAGCGGCTTCGGCCAGCTGCGCAGCCACTGCATGATGAACATCGACGCGGACCTGGCGCCCGTCGGTGCGCGGCTGCTGCAGACCGAGGCCGGCCTGCGCAAGGACCTCGCCCGCATCGTGGAGCTGTGGACCGACGCGCTGACGCAGAGCGGCGGCCCGTTCCTGTTCGGCGAGTTCGGCGCGGCCGATGCCTTCTTCGCGCCGGTCGTGATTCGGGTGACGCGCTACGGGCTGCCGTTGCCGGCGCCGCTGAAGGCCTACACGGATGCCGTGCAGGCGGCGCCTGGGGTGCGCGACTGGATCGCGGATGCGATGGCGGAGAAGGACTTCCTCGACTTCGAGGAACCCTATCGGGACATCAGCGGCCCGGTGCCGGTGCTGAAGCCCTGAAATGAAAAACCGCTTTCGGCGACCTGTGCGGGCAGGTCAGCGAAAGCGGCGAGGTGGGCCGGCGCGAGATCAGTTGTCGCGGCGGCGGCGCACCATGAACCCTGCGGCGAGAAGGCCGCCGAGCATCATGGCTTGGTTCGTGGGCTCGGAAACGAAGGACGGCACGACGGTATCCGCGCCCTCTTGTTCGTTGACATCGGCCAGCTGCGCGGGGGCGGGCTGGCTCTGCCGGGTGAAACTGGTGTCAGCGGCGACGTGCACGGAGTTCGTGTCCGGCGCTTGCTGCTCCTGCGCTTGGGCGGCGAGACCAATTCCGCCCAGCAGGAGGAGAAGAACAGACTTCATTCAAGATACTCCCTACTGCTTTGCCGGCCTGCCTGACTACGTGTCTCTCTCGGTAGCTGGCCTGTTTGAACAGGCACTGGTGTGCAGGTGGCATTGGTGAATATACGGAGAGATAGCCTAAAGGAGGTATCCCCTTTATCAGGGATGCTGCGCCGCAACATGAGTGATCAGATGTATCTCGTCGGGGGGGCTGTCCGGGACGCGCTCCTGGGACTGCCCGTCCAGGACCGCGATTGGGTGATGGTCGGAGCCACGCCCAAGTCCTTGATCGACAAGGGATTTACGCCCGTCGGCAAGGATTTCCCGGTCTTCCTGGACCCCGTGACCCATGAAGAGGTGGCATTGGCCCGGACCGAGCGCAAGACGGCCGCCGGGTACCACGGCTTCCAGTTCCACACGGACCCCGATGTCACCCTTGAGCAGGACCTGGCGCGCCGGGACCTGACCATCAACGCGATGGCCCAGGCCGGGGACGGGAGCATCGTCGACCCGTACGGCGGCCGGCGCGACCTGGAGGGCCGGGTCTTGCGCCACGTGTCGGAGGCGTTCGCGGAGGATCCGGTGCGGATCCTGCGGCTGGCGCGCTTCGCGGCGCGCTTCGGCGACTTCACCGTGGCACCGGAGACGATGGCGCTGATGCGCCAGATGGTCGCCGCCGGCGAAGCCGATGCGCTGGTCGCCGAGCGGGTCTGGCAGGAAGTCGCCCGCGGCCTGATGGAGCGCCACCCGGCGCGGATGATCGAGATCCTGCGCGACAGCGGCGCGCTGGCGCGTATCGCGCCGGAGCTGGAACGGCTGTTCGGCGTGCCGCAGCCCGAGGCGCATCACCCGGAGATCGACACCGGCGTCCACGTGCTGCTGGTGCTGGAGGAATGCGCGCGCGTCGAGGCACCGCTGCCGGTGCGCTACGCCTCGCTGTGCCACGACCTCGGCAAGGGCGCGACGCCCGAGGAGGAATGGCCCCGCCACCTGAAGCACGAGTCACGCGGCGTCGAGCTGGCGGCGGCGCTGTCGCAGCGCTGGCGCGTGCCGTCGGACTGCAAGGAGCTGGCGGAGCTGGTCGCCCGCGAGCACACGAACGTGCACCAGAGCCTGGACTTCAGCGCCGAGGCCCGCCTGCGCCTGATCGAGCGCAGCGACGCGCTGCGTCGGCCGGAGCGCTTCGCGCAGCTGCTGCTGGCCTGCGAGTGCGACGCCCGCGGCCGCACGGGGCTGCATGATCGCCCCTATCCGCAGCGTCAGGCCTTGCTCCACGACCTGCGTGCGGTGCAGTCGGTCGATCAGGCGGCGATCTCCGCCGCCGCGTTGGCGGCCGGCAAGAAGGGCCCAGCCATCGGCCAGGCGATCCACGAAGCCCGCAAGGCGGCGCTCAGGGCGTGTGAGGGCGATCGACCGCGCTGAGGTCGCGTCTGCCTGCTACTGGAGGTCGATCGGTTCTATGACGCCTTCCAAGTAGCTTGAATAGCGCTCATGCAGATGCTTGATCGCGGCGCCCTTGTCGGCCTGAAGCTCCAGTCGCTCCTTGAAGAACTGCAAGCGGGCCCGGTTGTCGTCAAGCACCTGACCCCATGTCTTGATGTAGATCGAGACATTGCCGGTCCTGTGGATGAGGCCGGACGCGGTGTTCTCGCCGATCGTGAACCTGGCTACCGTGTCCACGTCGTCGCCGATCACCCAGAACGCCCATTGGGTGTCCACATTACGGAAGCGCTCATCTGCGGCGACCGAGATCGCGTAACCCATGATCTGAGCGATTTCGTCGCTGCCGACTTTGACCCTGGGCGCCTTGAGCTCGACGATCAGATGAGTCAGGTCGTTGGCGCGATATCGTCGGGTCTGCTTTGAGAACATCAGGTCAACAATGCCGCGTGTCTGGGACACATGCTTGACCGGCGCATCGATCACGATGTCCTCGCCGAGGCGGGACTGGTGCTTGCGCAGCACTTCGGTCAGCGACATGTCGTCGACGGAAAGGTGGAACTCCTCACCGAAGACCCAAGGATTCTCGGCAAGGATCCGATGCAGCTGAGTCCGCTCCTTCAAGCGCTGCTTCGGACCCTTGTCGAAAAGGATCGCTTCCAGGCCATTCAGGAATTTGAGCCGTTCAGAGACGACTTTCGCGCCGTTGATGATCGAGGACAGAGAGTCCTCTCGCAGCAGTTCGGCAAGCACTTCTTGCTGTCGAAGGGGGAGGTTCAGGACCTCCGTCAGGATCAGTTGAAGATCCTCTGGGCCCTTCTCGATGGCCTGTCGAAGCATCCGCAGGTGGAGGGCCTTGCTCTTCGGCGCCGCGTCTTCGAAGTCCGGAAGATGGCGGGCGACATTGAGGGCGACGATGTCGAAAACCTGTCGCTCAATCAACTCGAGCGGGGTCGCCGGTTCATCGTCGGGGAACGGATAGATCTTCTCCGCCTTCCATTCGGCGACGAAGCTGCGAGCTTCTTGCGCCGCGATCGTGCGGAAGTGGCTCCTGTTCAGATCGAACGCCGAACGTCCGGCGATCCTCGACTGAACCTCGATTCGAAATTCTTCTTGCTGCATGACACCTCGCTTCATTCGCGGCTTCGCGCCGATGCGGCGCATTCGAATGGAGAGGTCATTGAACAGCACGAGCCGGGACTCGAACGTCCTCGGGAACGGCCCCCCACTGATGCCAGTCAGTCTCCCTTGAATTCCCACCAACATGGGTCATTCGCGTTGTCGCGCCACGCGCACACCGGAGGACAGCCCCGGGAAAACGACAGGGCAGGAATCGCAGACGCGACGGGCGATCCCCCTACAGTGCCCGCCCATGCCCATCGAACCGAATGAGTCGCCGACGAGCGACGTCCCCGCCGCTGTGCCCTCGCTCGCGCGCCGTCAATGGCTCGCCGCCGCCGCGCTGAATGCGCTGCTGCCTGCCTGGGCGGCCGATCCCGCATCGACCTCCGGCCCCGTGCCGACAGATCCCGCCGACACAGCCGATACGGCCGATATGCCGACGGGCCCCGGCAGGATCTCGATGGCCACGCTCTTCGCCGACCACACGATGGGTCGAGCCAGTCTGTCCTCGGACGGCCGGTATCTCGCGGCCGTCGGCGACGCCGCCGACATGCCGCTCGCTTTCGTCCTCGATCTGACGACGCGCAAGGCGCACTCGGTGACGCCCAACACCCGCGAGGCCGACCGCTGGCGCGCCCGCATCGACGGCCACGCCCGGGACGTGCACTGGATCGGCCCCGACCTGCTGGTCCTGCGGACGACTCGAAGCGTCTCTCTGGTGATGAAGCCGGACGGCACGCTGATCCGCCGGCTGGACGGCGACTTCCTGCAGCGGCTGGCCGATGCGCCCGACGGTGCCGAACGGCTGCTGCTGTCCGAGAAGGAGGTCTTGCACACCGTGAACCTGCGCAGCGGCGCGCGCGCGACGGAGGCGATCGATCTGCCGGACACGCTCACCCACACGGCCTTCGACGTCGACGGCAGGCTGCGCGCGGCGACCACCCGCAAGAGCTCGCGCTGGTCCGGCGATGTCGTCTGGACCCAGTGGTACCGCCCCGCCGGCGGCAAGTGGGAACAGCTGGCACAGGAGAAAGCCGACCTGCCCGCCTGGACACCGATGCGCGCGCTGGAAGACGGCACGCTGGCCGTCTGGACCCGCGGGGACCGGGACGCTCACGCCGTGTTCCGCTACGACACGGCCCGCCGCGCGCTCGGCGAGCTCATGGCGGGCCACGACACCGACGACATCCTCGGCTTCTCCGATCGGGACTCGTCGACCTTCGAGTCCGTGGTCACCGGAGGGCTCAAGCCCGAGAGGATCTGGTTCGACACCCGCTGGGCCCGCGTGCAGAAGGCCGTGGATGCGGCCCTGCCGGACACGGTGAATGTCCTTCTCCGCACGAAGCACGCGCGCGCCACGCCAGAGGGCGCGAAGCTCAGCGGCCACGTGCTGGTCCACAGCTTCAGCGACGTCGATCCGGGCCGCTGGTACTCCCTCGACACGGCGACCCTGCACATGGCGGAAGTCGGCGTGGCGATGCCCGACATCGATCCCGCCGCCATGCGCCCGACCCAGGCCTACCGCTACGCCGCACGCGACGGCCTGAAGGTGCCCGCCTACCTCACGCGGCCGGCCGGCCAGGGTCCGGCGCCGACGGTGGTGCTGATCCACGGCGGACCGTGGTCCCGCGACCACTGGGGCTGGGACCCGGAGGTGCAACTGCTCGCCGCGCAGGGCTACGCCGTGTTCCAGCCGCAGTTCCGCGGGTCGACCGGCTTCGGCGAAGCCTTCCTGCGCGCCGGATACCGTCAGTGGGGGCTGGCGATGCAGGACGACATCACCGACGGCGTGCAGGACCTCATCCGGCGCGGCATCGCGGATCCCGCCCGCATCGCCATCGTGGGCACCAGCTACGGCGGCTATGCGGCGATGTGGGGCCTGGTGAAGACGCCCAGGCTGTACCGCTGCGGCGTCAGCTTCGCGGGGATCAGCGACCTGGCCACCCAGATGAGCAACAACTGGGCCGACGACTCCACCGCCGCGTCGCGCCGGATGTGGCGGGAGCTGGTCGGCGATCCCGACACGGCGAAGGCGTCGCTCGACGCGGTCTCCCCGCTCCGGAACGCCGATCGCATCGAGGCGCCGCTGCTGCTGGTCCACGGCTGGCACGACCAGCGCGTGCTGAGGGAACAGAGCGAGTCCATGCTGAAGGCGCTGCGCCGGCACGGCAAGGCCGTCGAATGGCTGCCGCTGAACACGGGTCACGGCCTGTCGTCGCGCGCCGTCCAGAGGCGCTATTACCGCGACATGCTGGCCTTCCTGGCGAAGCACCTGGCACCGGCGGACGCGAAGGCCTGAAGATCCGCCGGGAACCCGCGCATGACGGACGGGACGTCGTGCCGCGGGGTCGCGTCACAAGGTATGCGACCGATCCCCCGCGCTGAACCCCAGCGCGTCGAAGCCCTCGCCCGGCGCGAAGCCGACGACCTTGAACAGCTCGCCCATCTCGTGCTCGGCGATGAGCCGGTGGGCCATGCCGCGTTGCGCGAGGTCGGCGCCGCTCATCAGGTCGACCAGGCCGCAGTTGATCAGGAAGTTGGCCTGGCTCGTGTAGCCCAGCACCATCAGCCCCGCGTCCTGCCCCGCCAGCGCGATGCCGGTGAAGTTCACATGCGAGGTGATGTCCTTCTGTCCGGGCAGGGCCAGCGGATCGGGGTCGGCGCGGTGCAGGTGGTGGCACATCAAGGTGCCGCCCGTGCGCTGCGGGTGGTAGTACTCCGACTCCGGGAAACCGTAGTCGATGAAGAACGCCGCGCCGCGCTTGAGGCGCTCCGCGAGCGTGCGCACGAAGGCCTCGGCCTGCGGGTGCACCTCGGTCACCGTGCCGGGCACGAAGCCGACATCGTGCTCCGGCGGCGTCGGCGGACGCGCCTCGCCGGGCCGGTCGTCGAAGGACAGCGCGCCCTGCTCGTCCATCGTCACGCCGCGTTGCAGCCAGTGCTGACCGTCCCAGCGCAACACCTCGACGGGGATCGCGTCCAGCAGCTCGTTGGCGACCAGCACGCCGTGGATCTCGTCGGGCCAGCGGTCCAGCCACTCGACGCGCGGCGCGAAGCGCGCGAGCCGCTCGGCCTGCCGCTCGCGCAGCGAGCCCGACAGGTCGACGATGAAGTACTTCGAGACCGGCGTCCCCGCCGCGTCCAGCGTCTCCAGCAGTTGCGCGGCCAATGCGCCGCTGCCGGCGCCGAACTCGATCACCGTGTCGGTGCCGCTGACCGCGAGCGCCTGCGCGACCTGCTTCGCCAGCGCGCGACCGAACAGCGGCGACAGCTCCGGCGCCGTCACGAAGTCCGAGCCCTGCTGCGGCATCGTGCCGAACTTGCGGCGCGCGTTGGCGTAGTAGCCCACGCCGGGCGCGTAGAGCGCCAGGCTCATGTAGCGGTCGAAGGGCAACCAGCCGCCCGCGGCGGCGAGTTCGTCGCGCAGCACGGCGGTCATGGCCGGATCGGTCGCGTGGCCCGCCGCGGCCGAACGGGCAGCGCCATGCGTTCCGGGGGAAGCGCCCTGCGTCTCGTTGGAAGCGCCATGCGGCGCGGACGCCGCGCCGTTCAGGCGGGCGGAATCTGGTGTCTTTGAAGTCATGTGTCGATTCCGGGAAGCGTCGGCTTGCCGCGCGCGGCCAGCCAGGCTTCGAATTCTTCGGCGGGCATCGCCGGCGCGATCACCTCGCCCTGCAGCTCGTCGCAGCCCCACTCGGCCAGCAGGTGCCACTGCCGCGCGTTGCGCACGCCTTCGGCGCCCACCCGCATGCCCAGGCCCTTGGCCATCTGCACCATGGCGCGCGTGATCGCGGCCGCGCCGCGATCGTCCGGCAGCACCGCGACGAAACTCTGGTCGATCTTGAGCTTGTCCAGCGGCAGCCGGATCAGTTGGTTCAAGGCCGTGTAGCCGGTGCCGAAGTCGTCGATCGAGATCGCCAGCCCCTGCGAGCGCAGCGTCTGCAGCAGCTCGGGCAGGCGGTCGATCTCCTCGGTGAGCATCCGCTCGGTGAGTTCCAGCTCCAGCCACTCGCCGGGCACGCCCGCCGTCTTCAGCACGTGCGCCACCGACTTCGAGAAACTCGCCAGCCGGAACTGCATGCTCGACAGGTTCACCGCGATCGGCACCGCCGCGACGCCACGTTCATGCCAGGCGCGCGTCTGCCGCGCCGCCTCGTACATCACCCATTCGCCCAGGGGCAGCATCAGGCGATGGCGCTCGGCCACGACGATGAAGGCGTCCGGCGTCAGCAGGCCGCGCTCCGGATGGCGCCAGCGCAGCAGCGCCTCGGCGCCGACCAGTTCGCCGGTGCGCGCGTCGACCTGCGGTTGATAGAACAGCACGAACTGGTCGGCCGTCAGCGCCTGCGCCAGTTCGGTCTCCAGCACCAGGTCCGCGTAGGCGTTCTCGGCCATCGCGTGTTCGAAGAAGCGGTAGGTCGCGCGGCCCGCTGTCTTGGCGAGGTACATCGCGGTGTCGGCGTGCTGCAGCAGTTCCTCGGGCGAATCGCCGTGCTCCGGATACATCGCCACGCCGATCGACGGCGTCACCGACAGGTCGCGGCCGTCCGCCTGCACCGGCACCTCGACCACGCTCAGCAGCGCGTTGAGCACCGTCTGCACGTCCTTGCGCTGGTGCACGTCCTCCAGCAGCACGACGAACTCGTCGCCGCCGAAACGCGCCACCAGATCGCTGCCGCGCAGCCCGCCGCGCAGCCGCTCGGAGACGGTCTGCAGCACACGGTCGCCTTCCAGGTGACCCAGCGAATCGTTGACCCGCTTGAAGTTGTCGAGGTCGATGAACAGCAGCGCCGCGCGGCGCGCGTTGCCCTGCGAGAGCCGCTCGCGCAGCCGCTCCATGAAGGTCGCGCGGTTCAGCAGCCCGGTCAACGGGTCGTGCTGCGCGAGGTGCTGGATGCGCGCCAGCGCCTCCAGGTGCGGCCGCAGGTCGCGGACGATGGTCATCCGCAGCCGCTCGTTGTTGCGCCACAGCGTGCGCACGATGAATTCGACGTCGATGCGCTCGCCGCTGCGATGCAGGATCGCGGTCGGGTAGCGCGTCTCCCTGCCGCTCATCATCACGTCGCGCACGGTGTCGACCTGGTCCGGCGCAATCATCGACAGCGCCGAGCGCCCCACCAGTTCCTCGAGCGCGTAACCCACCAGCTCGCACAGCGGCGGGTTGACGTCGGTCATCACGCCGTCGCGGTGGAAGACGATGCCCTCCATCGACGCCTGCATGAACTTGCCCATGCGCTCCTCGGAGTCGCGCACGGCCAGTTCCGCCTCGCGGAAGCGGGTGATGTCGGAGATCAGCACGAAGCTGGACTGCACCTCTTCCGAGCCCGGCGGCACGTAAGGGATCAGGTTGACCTCGATCCAGCGGGGGCTGCCGTCGCGGCGCTCCAGCCGACGCTCGTAGCTGACGCTGACGCGATCGCGCAGCACGCGCTGCACGTGAGGCTCGATCTCCTGCGAGGCCTCCTCGCCGATGATCTGCGCGAAAGTGCGGCCCAGCACGCTCACCTCGTCCAGGCCGAAGCTGCGCGCGTACTGGCGGTTGGCGAAGCGGCAGGTGCGCGTGGCGGCGTCGAAGACCGCGATCAGCACCGGCACGTTGTCGGCCAGCAGCCGGAACTGCGCGGCCTGGTCTTCCGCGGACGGCGCCGAACCAGCCGGCGGCAGAGGCGGCACCGGCGCGTTCATTCAGTCCGTCCCGGCCGTCGACGGCGTGACACCCGGGGCGCTCGAAGCTCCCGCGGCGGCGGCGCCGTCCTCGCGCGGAGGCGACTCCTCCAGCGTCTTCAGCGCCAGGCAGAGGTCCTCCCACGCACGCGCCTTGTCCGGCAGGTTGCGCAGCAGATAGGCGGGGTGATAGGTGACGACCAGCGGCACGCCCTGGTAGCGGTGGACGCGGCCGCGCAGCTTGCCGATCGGCTCCTGGCTGCGCAGCAGCTGCTGCACCGCGAAGCGGCCCATCGCCAGGATGATGCGCGGCTGGATCAACTCGATCTGGCGCTGCAGGTAGGGCTCGCACTGCGCCAGCTCCGACGGATCCGGATTGCGGTTGCGCGGCGGCCGGCACTTCAGCGTGTTGGCGATGTAGACCTGCCGCTCCGGCGTGCCCTCGCCGCGGCTCAGGCCGACCGCACGCAGCATGCTGTCCAGCAGCTTGCCGGCGGCGCCCACGAAGGGCTCGCCCTGCAGGTCCTCCTGCTCACCCGGCGCTTCGCCGACGACCATCCAGTGCGCGCGTTCGTTGCCGACGCCGAACACCGTGTTCTTGCGCGACTCGCACAGGCTGCAGGCGCGGCACGAGGCGACCTCGTCGCGCAGGCCGGGCCAGTCCAGCCGGGCAATCGTCTCGCGCGCCAGACCGCGCGCCTGGGCGAGCGCGGCATCGGCCGCAGCCGCGGCCGTCACGGGCGCAGGGGCCGGCGTCGGCTTCGCCGCAGGCGCTCTCACCGGTGCCTCTGCGGCGCGGCGCGGCGCGGGCGGCTCGACGACGGCGACGTCCGACTCACCGGCGGGTTCGCGCGATGCGGGAGCCGCAGCCGGTGCGACGGCGGGTTCGATGGCGCGCGCAGGCGCTGCGCCACGCGACACGGCGGGCGTCGGCGCGGCAGGCGCGACGCTCGCCTCAGGGGCCGCCGCGCCGCCAGCCGGCACCCACAGCTTGAGGCCCATCGCCTCCAGCATCGCGCGTTGACGTTCGTTCCAGCTCATGCGACGGGCTCCGTCAGACGCAGCGTCATGAGGATCGCGTCCTCGCGGCCGTCCGCGCCGGGGTAGTAGCCGCGGCGCAGGCCGCTCTGCACGAAGCCGTAGCGCTCGTACAGCCGGCGCGCGCGGACGTTGCTCTCGCGCACTTCCAGCCACACCTGGTGGCAGCCGCGCGCCCGCGCCAGCAGGCTGAGCGCGTCCAGCATGCGACGCGCGAGGCCCTGGCCCTGGCGTTCCGCGGTGACGGTGATGTTGAGCAGGTGCATCTCGTCGATCACCTGCATCGCGAGGAAGTAGCCGCAGACCCGCGCCTGTTCGTCGCGCATGACGAAGCCGGCGTAGCCCGCGGCCATCGAATCGATGAAGTTGCCGCGCGTCCAGGGATGGCTGTAGGCGACGGCCTCGATGGCCATCACCTCGTCCAGGTCCAGCGCGCGCAGCGGCTGCAGGGACTGCAGCGACGGCGGCCAGGTCAGGTCGCGGGGTTGGGCGCTCATCGGGTGGGCACTCCCTGGGTGTCGGCAGCGGCGGCGTCTGCAGCAGCGGCGTTGCCCGCAGCGAGCGTCGCGGCCTTGGCCGCTTCGCGCTCGGCGGTCGTCAGCGCGACCTTGTCGCGCACGTACAGCGGCAGCGCGTTGGCGGCGTCCTCCGCGAGGCCCGCATCGAAAGCCTGTTGCGCGAGCGCACCCAGCGCGCGGGCGCGCGACACGGTCGTGGGGAAGCGGCGGGCCGCGCCGGTCTCCAGCTCGAAGGCGCCCAGCGCGGAGCCGGCGACGATCGCCGGCGGCTCCTCGCGCCACAGCGCGCGCAGCGGGTCGAGATCGGTCAGCAGCGGTTCGGCCACCGTGGACCAGCGCGCGCCGTTCCAGCGATAGCGGCCGAGGTAGATCTGGTTCATACGAGCGTCCATCGCGACCCACACGTCGAGCTCCGGATCGTCTTCGCCCGCGGCGACGAGCTGCTGCCGCGTGTCCTCGGCCACCAGCATCAGGCTGTCCAGCGCCAGCACCGGCTTGCCCGCGCCGAAGGCCAGGCCTTGCGCGACCGAGCACGCCGTGCGCAGCCCCGTGAAGGCGCCGGGTCCGCGACCGAAGCCGACGGCCTCGACGGCGGACAGCGCCAGACCGGCCTGCTGCAGCAGCGCCATCACATCCGGGACCAGCCGCTGGGAGGCCAGCGCCCCGCCGTCGGCGTCCACAAAAGCAGCATGGCCCTGGCCCACGAGAGCCAGAGCCATGTGTTCGGTCGAGCTATCCAGGGCCAGCAACACGCTCATGTCTGAAGTGTAGTGGCCCGGGACATCGCGGGGCGGGGAGATCCCCCGTCCGCGAGGGGCCCGTGTTCGATCAGAGGTCCGATCAGAACGAGTAACCCAGCGACAGCGTGTACACCACCGGACGGAAGTTGATGTCCGTGTGCAGCTCTTCCACGCCGTCCTTGGTCGTCGTGTACGAGCGCATCTTGCTGCGCACGTCCGCGTAGGCCACGGTGGCGTTCAGCGACCACTGCTTCGTGTAGGCCACGGTGAAGCCCGCGTGGGCGGCCAGGCCCCACGAGTTCTCCAGCGTGATGCGGGTCGGGCCGCCGCTGATCGCGTCGCCGGTGGGCGTGCTGCGCTTCTTCTCGAAGTAGGTGTAGTTCACGCCCGCGCCGACGAAGGGATGGAACTTCGGCAGCCACTCACCGAGGTGGTAGTTGACGAAGGCCGTCGGCGGCATCTGGCGCACGACCGCGATCTGGCCGGCGTTGGCGAGCACGCCGTTGCCGTAGATCTTGTGCGACGGCGGGATGCCCAGCGCCAGTTCCGCGCTCCAGCGCGGCGCGAAGCGGTAGGTGTAGCCGAAGCCCGTGGTGGTCGCGTCGCCGACGCGGATCTGCGCGCCCGGCGCCGGGAACTGGCGGCTGCCGCCTTCCAGCGGGCCGGCCTTGCTGTTCACGTCGATGTGCGCCAGGCCCAGGTAGACCGTGTGCGTGCCGACCGCCGGTTCCTCGGCGCGGGCGGCGCCCGCCAGTGCCATCAGCGAGGCGGCCAGGATGAGGGTGATGTTCTTCTTCATGAATGATGTCTCCGTACTGGTCGTCAACGATTACGGCTGAGCAGCCAGGACCGATTGGAAGAAGCCGCGCGCCAGCGCGTTGCAGAACGGCGGAACCAGCGTGCCGTGATAGGCGCCCTGCACCGCGGCCGCACCGGCCGCACCGCCGCCGGCCGCGGCGGACGTGGCCGCCTTGGCTTGCGCGAAACCGCCCGCGATCGTCGCCGCCGTCACCTGGCCGGCCCAGGCCATGGAGGCCGAGCTCTCCAGGTTGGACGCCGGGTACAGCTTGCCGCGCGAGCCGAAGTCGGCCTGCGCCTGGACCGTGTTGGTGAAGTACACCGTCGGGTCGCCCGAGCCGCCGCACAGCGCGACCGGCGCCTTCGGCGTCCAGCCCAGCAGCGTGTTGGTCACCAGCGCCTTGCGGAAGTTGGAGGTCGGGTACGCCGTCTTGAAGGCCGGGTTCAGCAGGCCGCCGGTACCGAACAGGTTGGTGAAGGTCGGGTCGTTCGGCAGCTTGCCTTCCTGGATCAGCGTGGTGATCGACTTCTTCGACGGGAACAGCGTCTCGGCGGTCGCGGCGTACTGCGACGCGTACACGTCGGTCGGTGCCGCGTAGATGTTGCCGTAGGCCTTCTGGTAGCTGGTCAGCATCAGCGGCAGGAACAGCGTCGCGCCGGCGTTGACCGGGCCGGTGTTCACGATCGTGTCGCTGAAGCCCACCAGGTTGTACGGGCCGGACATCGGCGCGGCGGCGGTGACGGGGAATTCGGTCCCGTAGTCGCGCTCCATCACCTTCTGCGTGGCCATCGCGACGTGACCGCCTTGCGAGTAGCCGGCCAGCAGCAGCTTGGCCGACGGCTTGACGGCGCTCTCGGCGGCCAGGTGGGTCTTGGCGGCGCGCATCGCGTCGATCATCTCGATCGCGGACTGCTCGGCGTTCAGGTAGGTCGTGTACTGCGAGCCCGAACGGTCGTAGCCGAGGTAGTTCGGGGCCACGACGATGAAGCCCTGGGCGGCGTAGAACGCCGCGACCAGCGAGCCTTCGGCGTTGTTCTGGATGTCGGCGATGTTGTAGGCCTGGTCCGTCGTCGTGCCGTGGGCGTAGAGCACCACCGGGCGGTTGCCCGTGCAGGCGGCGCCCGTGCCGGCCGGCACCAGCACGGCGGCGGAGGCGGTGGCCGGCAGGCCCTGGGGATCGCGCGTCCAGTAGTAGACGTAGCGCACGTCCACGTCGCAGGCGGCCTTGCCGCTGATCGGCTGGATGCCCTTGGCCAGGGTGCCCGCGTCGATCTGCACGGCGGTGGCCGCGCCGGCCTTCAGGCCCAGCTCCAGCGTGCCGCGCGCCGGCGGGGGATCGTCGCTCGAAGGATTGCTGCCGCCGCCGCAGGCGCTCAGCATGGCCACGGCGGCCAGCGTCAGGCTGGCCAGTTTGAATTGGCTGTTCATTCGGACTTCTCCAGGGGTTGTCTCCGTCGTCTGCACCGTCCTGGCATCGCGGTCGGCACTAAATCGAACGGTCGTTCGTTTTTCTCAGGGATCACTTTAAGCGCACGTCCGTCGACGCTTACAAAAGGAAAACCCTGACAAGCCACAGCATGCCAGGGTCCTTGGGATGACGGACGCACAACCTGACCCCTTCGAGGCGCGGCTGCAACACTTCCGTCATCAAGCGGCGCGCGATGCGCGCAGGAGATTCGACCTTAGAACGGGTTGTTGATGGCCCGGTTGATGGCCTGCGACGCCATGTTGTTGTGCATGATCGGACCGACCAGGCGGTCGCTGGCCCACATGTGAGTCGCGGAGGTCGCGTTGGCCACCAGCGTCTTGTCGGTGCAGACCGGCGGCAGCGAACTGGCCAGGCAGGCGACGTCGGTGGAATTGGAGGCGCCGTACAGCGTCGGGAAGCGGCTCATCGTGCCCATCAGCTCATCGGTCAGGATGAGGCCGATGAAGTGGCCGTCGTTGCGGATCTTCAGGCGCAGGCCGGCGTTGAAGCGGCGCGACAGTTCGGTCAGCAGCGCGGCGCGGTCGGTGTCGGCGTGCAGCGACTTCTCCCGGATCGCGAACGGCGACAGGCCCAGGTCCTGCACGGTGGACAGGATGGTGCGGCCGTTGGCGTCGGCGATGCGGTTGACCTGCGCGGCCAGTGCCTCGCCGCGCGCCTGGGCGGCGTTGCCCAGCGTGCCGGCGTCCTGCGCCGGGAACTGCGCGTACAGCTCGAGGATGTCGTTGGCGCCGGCCAGGATGCTGACCAGGTCCTTCGGGTTGAAGCCGTCGAGCGCGAACTGGCGGTCGATCTGCGCCTGGACGTCGGCGACCTTGGCGTTCGGGGCGGCGTACATGCGCGCGGTCGGCGTGGCCAGCTTGTCCGGATTGCATTCGGCGAACACGAGGCCGAAGTGGCCCGCGAGCTGCTGCGTCCAGACCTGGTTCAGGGTGCAGGTCACGGCCGACGTGGTCGCGTCGGTGCCGTTGATCGAGTACTTGGTGCCGTCGGAGCGGATGGTGCTCGTCTCATCGCCGAAGGCGAGGACGCGCGTCGGACGGAAGGGGTCGATCTGTTCGCCGCCGCCGCCGCAGGCGGCCAGCATCGCGGTCGCACCCAGCAGCACGGCCAGGTGGCGCTTCACACTCTTCATGAACTCTCCAAATCTCGAAAACTCAGCGGGGCGCGAAAGCCGCCGCCGCGCGGGACAAGCGGTCCCGCACCCCATCCCAGGCGGCCTCTTGCGGGGGCGCCTCGATCCAGATCTCCGTCGCGCCGGCCGCGTCCAGCTCGCGCAGGACGGCAAACAGCTGACGCGCCGCGGCGCGCGCCTGGGCCGGCATGGCCCGGTGCAGCGCCGGAGCGTCCGTCCCGTCAAAGGACGAGCGGGAATATACCGCCAGCCCCGCCGGACGGTCGCCCGACAGCGCTGTACGCAATGCTTCGGAGTCCATCAGCCGGACCGTCGCGCGCGGCGCGTAATGCGCAGCGAGTGTGCCCGACGCGCGTGGCGCCTGGGCGTCGGGCGCGTGTAAAGGGCGACCCGCGGCGGCTTCCAGCTGCTCCGGCGTCAGCACGCCGGGGCGCAGCAGCACCAGGCCGCCGCGGCTGACGTCGACGATCGTCGACTCGATGCCGACGTCGCAGGGGCCGCCGTCCAGCACGGTCAGGCCGGGGTCGAACTCATCGGCCACGTGCGCGGCGGTGGTCGGGCTGACGCGGCCGAAACGGTTGGCGCTGGGCGCGGCCAGACCCTCGACGCCGAGGGCGCGGCACTCGGCCATCAGCGCGCGGAAGACCGGATGCGACGGGCAGCGCAGGCCCACCGTGTCCTGGCCGCCGGCGGCCGCCGCGGCGATGCCGGGCACGCGCCGCACGATCAGGGTCAGCGGGCCGGGCCAGAAGGCCTCGATCAACTGGTGGGCGACCGGCGACAGGTCTTGCCCGAACACGCGTGCGCCCTGCTCGTCGAGCACGTGCACGATCAGCGGGTGGTCGCTCGGACGACCCTTGGCGGCGAAGATCTTCGCCACCGCCTCGTCCTGGTCGGCGCGCGCCGCCAGGCCGTAGACGGTCTCGGTCGGCACGCCCGCCAGTTCGCCGGCGGCCAGCACGCGCGCGGTCGCGCGGACCGCCTCGGGCGACTGGCCGTCGAGCACCTGGAAGCCGGAATCCTTCACCACGTCGTCACCACGCTCAGCAGATTCAGCACGTTCACCACGTCTCGGGCAGGCCGAGCAGCGCGCAGGCGCGTCGGGCGCTGGCGCGGGCATCCTCGGCCGTCGCGCCGATCACGTTCAGATGGCCCATCTTGCGGCCGTGGCGCGCCTGCGCCTTGCCGTACAGGTGCAGCTCGGCGCCGGGCAGCGCCAGCACGCCGGCCCAGTCGGGCGCGCGCTCGCGACCGTCCGCGTCGAACCACAGATCGCCCAGCAGATTCAGCATCACCACCGGCGAATGCAGACGCGGCTCGCGCAGCGGCAGGCCGGTCATCGCCCGGACCTGCATCTCGAACTGCGAGACGTCGCAGGCGTTCATCGTGTAGTGGCCGGAGTTGTGCGGACGCGGCGCCATCTCGTTGACGACCAGGCGGCCGTCCTTCAGCACGAAGAACTCCACGCACAGCACGCCGACGTAGCCCATGCCGGTCGCGATCGCGGCGGCCGAGCGGCGCGCCTGCGCCTGCAGCGCCTCGTCCACGTCGGGCGCGGGCACCTCGGTCACGGCCAGGATGCCGTCGCGGTGCAGGTTCTGCTGGACCGGGAAGGTCACGACCTCGCCGTCGGCGCCGCGCACGACCAGCACGCTCAGTTCCAGCGCCAGCGGCAGCATCTGTTCGAGCACGCAGTCGACGCGGCCCAGTTCATCGAAGGCGGCGGCGAGCTGCGCGCGGTCGGCGACGCGGCGCTGGCCCTTGCCGTCATAGCCGAGCCGGGCGGTCTTGAGGATGCCGGGCAGCAGCGTGTCCGGCACGGTGCCCAGGTCCGTGGCCGCGCCCAGCACGGCGTACGGCGCGCAGGGCACGCCGCTGGCGTCGAAGTGGGCCTTCTCGCGGGCGCGGTCCTGGCAGATCGCCACGGCCGACGCGCCGGGCGCGACGACGCGCACGCGCGCCAGGTGTTCCAGCGCGCGGGCCGGCACGTTCTCGAATTCGGTGGTGATCGCGTCGCAGCGGCGGGCGAGGTCGTCCAGCGCCGCCGGATCGAGGTAATCGGCCTTCAGGTGCTCCTGGGCCACGGCGCCGGCGGGGCTGGCCGCATCCGGGTCCAGCACCACGCAGCGATAGCCCAGCGCCTGCGCGGCATGGACGAACATGCGGCCCAGCTGGCCGCCTCCCAGCACGCCCAGCGTCGCGTCACCCGGCAGCAGCGGCATCAGCGCAGCTCCTCGGTCATCGCGGTGGCGGCGGCGGTCTGGCGCTGGCGGAAGGCATCCAGCTTCGCGCGCAGGTCCGGGTTGTCGCGGGCCAGCACGGCCACGGCGAACAGTGCCGCGTTGCCCGCGCCGGCGTTGCCGATCGCGAAGGTCGCCACGGGGATGCCCTTGGGCATCTGCACGATCGAGTGCAGCGAATCCACGCCCTGCAGATGGCGGCTGGCGACCGGCACGCCGAGCACCGGCACCAGCGTCTTGGCGGCCAGCATGCCCGGCAGGTGGGCGGCGCCGCCGGCCCCGGCGATGATGGCCCGCAGGCCGCGGCCTTCGGCCTGTTCGGCGTAGGCGAACATCTCGTCGGGCATGCGGTGGGCCGAAACCACCCGCGCCTCGAACGGCACGCCGAACTCGGTGAGAATGTCGGCGGCGTGCTTCATGGTCTCCCAGTCACTGCTGGAGCCCATGACCACGCCGATGACGGGGGCGATGTCGGGAGTGGTGGCGCTGCTCACGGGTCGGTCCTCGATCTGTCAAATCGTGAAACCTTGAATTGTAGGCGGGGAGCCTCAGGTGCCGTTCTTGCCGTTCGACGTCCGCCCGACGGTCGTCCGGTCCAGCCACCGTGCCGCCTCCTGCTCCCGCCCCGCTGCCCCCACCATGACCGACATCACCCTCCAGAACTTCGAAGCCGACCTCTTGCAGGCCTCCATGCAGCAGCCGGTGCTGCTGGACATCTGGGCGCCGTGGTGCGGTCCCTGCCGCACGCTGGGTCCGATGCTGGAGAAGCTGGAAGTGGCCTACGCGGGCCGGTGGAAGCTGGCCAAGCTCAACAGCGACGACCAGCCGGAGATCGCCACGCAGCTGAGCCAGGCCTTCGGGGTGCGGTCCATCCCCTTCTGCGTGATGTTCGTCGGCGGGCAGCCGGTGGACGGTTTCGTGGGCGCGATCCCCGAGGCGCAGATCCGCGAGTTCCTGGACCGTCACGTCCCGACCGGCGAGGCGCTGGAGGCCGAGGAGGACCTGGCCGAGGCGCAGGCGCTGCTGGAGGAAGGCGATGCCGACGGCGCGCTGCAGAAGCTGCAGGCGGCGGTGCAGGCCGATCCGAACAATGAGGCGGCGCGCTTCGACCTGATCCGTGCGCTGCTGGAAGACGATCAACTGGAACATGCCAAGGCGGCGTTCGCGCCGGTGGCGCACCAGGCCGCGGACACCATCACGCCGCACGCGAGATTCCAGGCGCTGGCCGCGTGGATCGCTGCGGCGGACCGCGCCGAGCAAGGCCTGGACCCGGCGGCGTTGCAGTCGGCGATCGCGAACAACAAGCGCGACTTCGATGCGCGCTTCGCGCTGGCGCAGGGTCTCTTCGCCGGCCGGGACTTCACCGGCGCGATGGAAGAGCTGCTGGAGATCATCATGCGTGACAAGACCTGGAACGACCAGCTCGCGCGCAAGACCTACGTCTCCATCCTGGAGATCATGACGAAGCCGGCGCCCGCGGCGCACGGAGCCGCCGCGCCGCAGGCGGGCGGGTTGCAGCTGTCGGGCCACAACACCGTCGCCCCGTCCGATCCGCTGGTCGACCAGTACCGCCGCAAGCTGAGCATGGCGCTGTTCTGACCTGACCCCAGGCCCGCTGCCTGCCTAGACCCAGCGCGCTTCGCGCGCCCCTCACCCCCGCCCTCTCCCGCAAGCGGGAGAGGGAGTGAGAATGCACCGAGCCATTCGTAGCAGGATCACTGGGGTGGCCCCCTCTCCCGCAAGCGGGAGAGGGGGTGAGAATGCACCGAGCCATTCGTAGCAGGATCACTGGGGTGGCCCCCTCTCCCGCACTGCGGGAGAGGGTGGGGGTGAGGGCCAGCGGCGGTGGAAGTACTGAACCTCTCAGAACACCACCTGCGCCACCCCGGCGCGGGTGAGCCGATCCAGCTCCTGGGGATCCGCCTCGTTGTCGGTGACCAGCACATCGATGTCCGCGCAATCGCAGACCTGCATCCGGCTGCCTTGTCCCAGCTTGCTGGAATCGGCGAGCAGCACCCGCTGCCGCGCTCTCGCCAGCATCGCCTGCGCGACGGCCACTTCCGCCCACAGATAGCTCGAAGCGCCCTGCCGCGCATCGAGCGCGGTCGGAGAAATGAGCGCAATGTCCACCCGATGCCGCGCGATCTCCGCGACGGTGAACTCGCCGAAGGTCCCTGACGTCTCCGGCACGTAGGCCCCGCCCAGCATCAGCAGCTCGTGCCCCTGGCGCCCGGCCATCGCGTCGCACACCGCGACCGAGTTCGTGATCACCCGCAGCTCCTGCGCCTGGGCCAAGGCCTGCGCCAGCGCATGCGTCGTCGATCCCGCGTCGATGAACAGGCTCATCCCCGGCTTCACCAGCGACATCGCCTGCCGCGCGATCGCCTGCTTCTGCCGGCGACGCGACTGCGCGCGCTCCGCATAGCTGGCTTCGGGCGGCACCTCCGACTGCACCGCGCCGCCGTGCACACGGGCCAGCTTGCCGCCCTGCTCCAGCTCGATCAGGTCGCGCCGCACCGTCTCGCGCGACACGCCGAGCTCGCGCGCCGCCTCGTCGGTGGTGAGGCGGTGCCGCTCCCGCAGCAGCAAGAGGATTTTGTCGTGTCGTTCCTGGGACCACATGGATCGCTCGTTCTCCCTGCAGGTGCCCGGACCGCCCCAGTCCTGTCGATGGGGTCGGCCGTCACCGGACTTCGCATTCACCCAAACCCACGCAGCGCCTTCATGACAGTTTGAGGATTTATTTGTGATGTTGTGGATATCCAGCACCTGAGGCGACTTCGGCTGTGGTTTTTCGTGTTTGTCGTTGTCTTGTCGTGGACGGTTGTGACAGTGCGGTCCGTTCGTTAGTCAAACCGGCTTCTCTGCCGACGTCTCCTCCGACACCTCAACGCACCGAGTCCCCACCATGAAGCACCCGATGCCCACCGCCCTGGTCCTGGCCCTCAGCCTGGCCTACGTCTTCCCCGCCGCCGCTCAATCCACCCCGGCGACCGATGCGGCCAAGGCCGACACGACCGCCTCCTCGTCGTCGTCCGATCGCTCCGAGCTCGAACGCGTCACCGTCTCCGTCGGCCGCGGCCAGCTGCGCTCCGTGCAGAGCCTGAGCCAGACCGAGTTCGACAACGCTCTGGCCGGCAGCAGCCCGCTGGCGACCGTCGCCCGCCTGCCCGGCGTGAACTTCCAGTCCGCCGACGGCCTGGGCAACTACGAGTGGTCGACCCGCTTCACCGTGCGCGGCTTCTCGCAGAACCAGCTCGGCTTCACCCTCGACGACGTGCCGCTGGGCGACATGTCCTACGGCAACTTCAACGGCCTGCACATCAGCCGCGCGATCTCCAGCGAGAACGTCGGCCGCGCCTCGCTGTCGCAAGGCGCCGGCGCGCTGGAAGCGGCCTCGTCCAGCAACCTGGGCGGCACGCTGCAGTTCTATTCGAGCGACCCGCTGCAGCAGTTCGGCTTCCGCGCCTCGCAGACCGTGGGCAGCGACTCCGCCGCCCGCACCTTCGTGCGCGTGGACAGCGGCCGCACCGTGGTGGGCGACTTCTACGTCAGCTACACCAACCAGGACGCCGACAAGTGGAAGGGCGACGGCCAGCAGAAGCAGGAGCAGTGGAACCTGAAGTGGACCAAGGCGATCGGTGAGAGCCGCCTGTCGGCCTTCATCAACACCTCGCGCCGCAAGGAAGTCGACTACCAGGATCTGTCGCTGGACCTGATCAAGCGCAAGGGCGACACGCTGGACAACTTCTATCCGAACTGGAACGCCGCGATCAACGCCGCCAACACGCTGTGCGGCAACAACGGCAGCACCTACGTGGCCGCCTGCGACGACCAGTACTACGCCGGCGCCGGCCTGCGCAACGACGAGCTGTACGGCGTCTCCGCCGACCTGCGCCTGGCGCAGAACATCACCTGGAAGACGACCGCCTACTACCACCACAACAAGGGCATGGGCCTGTGGTTCACGCCGTACCAGGCCTCGCCGGACGGCACCCCGATCTCGGTGCGCACGACCGAGTACGCCATCAAGCGCGGCGGCGTGGTCTCCAACGCCGAGTTCGACCTCGGCGACCACCTGGTCAAGGCCGGCGTCTGGTTCGAGGACAACGACTTCGACCAGGCCCGCCGCTTCTACGCCGCCTCGGCCGGCATGAGCGTCTACCAGTTCCCGAGCAACCCCTTCCTGACGCAGTGGCAGTACGCGTTCAACACGAAGACCTCGCAGTTCTCGCTGTCGGACACCTGGTCGGTCACCAAGGACCTGACCGTCGGCGCCGGCTTCAAGGCGCTGAAGGTCAAGATCGACGGCCAGCTGGAAATGGGCACCAACATGCCGTCGGGCTCGATCAACGCGGAGAAGGGCTTCCTGCCGCAGCTGGGCATCAACTACCGCCTGTCGGCCAACAACGAGCTGTACGGCACGCTGGCCCGCAACATGCGCGCCTACCAGGGCGCCGCGACCGGCACCTCGCCGTTCGCGACGAGCACCGCCGGTTTCGACGCGATCAAGGGCAGCCTGAAGCCTGAAACCTCCGACACCATCGAAGCCGGCTGGCGCACCAGCGGCCGAGGCTACGAAGGCTCGGTCAGCGCCTACCTGGTCAACTTCAAGGACCGCCTGCTGAGCGTGCAGCAAGGCACCGGCATCCAGGGCAACCCGGTCGTGCTGTCCAACGTCGGCGACGTGCGCGCCACCGGCGTGGAAGCGGCCCTGTCCTTCCGCCTGGCCTCGGCGCTGACCTGGTACAACAGCGTGAGCCTGTCGAAGTCGACCTACCGCGACGACGTGGTCAGCGGCACCGACACGATCGCCATCCGCGGCAAGCGCGTGGCCGACGCACCGGACACCATGATCAAGTCGCAGCTGGGCTACGACGACGGCGCGCTGTTCGGCACCATCGGCGTGGACTACATGTCCAAGCGCTACTACTCCTACCTGAACGACGCCTCTGTCCCGGACCGCACGCTGGTGAACGTCAGCGCGGGCTACAAGCTCAAGAACATCTCGATGCTGCGCGAGCTGAGCCTGCAAGGCAGCGTGACCAACCTGTTCGACAAGCACTACATCTCGACGATCGGCTCGAACGGCTTCACGAACAGCGATCCGAACGGCACCTACGCCACGCTGCTGCCGGGCGCGCCCCGTCAGTTCTTCGTGACGCTGACCGGGAAGTTCTGAGGCCATGGCCGGGGACGTCGATGACGTGAAGGGACCCGTGGAAGCGGGCGCCCGGCTGACGCGCCGTCAGCTGCTGGCGGGCTCGCTCGCGGTGCCGATGGCCGCGCCGCTGGCGGGCTGCGCCACGGCGGACCCGGCGACCCCGACTGCCGACCTGGGGACGAAGGTCGATGCAGAAACGCCCCGGCGTTTCCGCGTCGCCTTCGGTTCCTGCGCGAAACAGTCCAAGCCGCAGCCGATCTGGCGGGCGATCGGGGCGACGAAGCCGGACCTGTTCGTCTTCCTCGGCGACAACCTGTACGCCGACGCCCGCGACGAGGCCACGCTGCGCCAGCGTTACGCCGAGTTCATGGCGGTCGAACCGCTGCAGGCGTTCCGGCGTTCGACGCGTCACGTCGCGATCTGGGACGACCACGACTTCGGCGACGACGACGAAGGCGCGGACTACCCGCTCAAGCAGCTCTCGCAGCAGCTGTTCTGCGACGCGTGGAACGAGCCGGCGGACTCGCCGCGCCGGCGCGCGGACGGCATCTACCAGAGCTACGTCTTCGAGGCGCTCGGCCGGCGCATCCAGGTGATCCTGCCGGACCTGCGCTTCAACCGCACGATGCTCACGGCGGATCCGTCGCTGAAGTCGAGCTACGCGGCGATGGTGCTGCGGGCCAAGCTCAGCGGACAGCCGATGACGGGCTGGTACGTGCCCGACCACCGGCTCGAAGCGACGCTGCTCGGCGAGGCGCAATGGACCTGGCTCGAAGCGCAGCTGCGCGTGCCGGCGGACGTGCGGCTGATCGGCTCCAGCGTGCAGTTCGCGGCCGACGGCAGCGGCTGGGAAGGCTGGGCCAACTTCCCGCGCGAACGCGCGCGGCTGGTCGAGCTGATCCGCAGCACGCGCGCCGAAGGCGTCGTCTTCCTCAGCGGAGACATGCATTACGCGGAGATGTCCAGCATCGACGTCGCCGGCGGCTATCCGCTGTGGGACGCGACCTCCAGCGGCCTGACCGAGGTCTGGGACATCCCCACGCCCAACCGCAACCGGCGCTCCGCGGTGATGGCGGAATTGAACTTCGGTCTGCTCGACGTCGAGCCTGTCACCGAAGGGGAGGATGATCTCCGCCTGCGCTTCGCGCTGTGCGACGTGAATGGAAAGGCCAAGGTGACGAAGGAACTGACGCTGTCGGGCCTGCGTTTCCCGGCCAAGGAGAAGACCGCATGACCTTGTCCCGACGCAGCCTGCTGCGGACCCTGCCCGCTTCGCTGCCTGCCCTGGTGCCCGCCACCCTGCCCGCCTCGTTCGGGCTTTTTGCGTTTGAAGCCCTCGCCCAGGCGGCCCAGGGCGGCCAGCCGGCCTCTGCCGCGCTGGACGCGCTGATGACCGCCGCGCGCAAGGAAGGCCGCGTGCACAGCCTGGGCATGCCCGACGACTGGGCCAACTGGCGCGCGACCTGGGCCGATCTGCAGCGGCTCTACGGCCTGGCCCATGTCGACACCGACATGAGCAGCGCCGAGGAGATCGCCAAGATCGAGGCCGAGAAATCCAACGCGAGCGCGGACCTCGGCGACGTCGGTTTCGAGTTCGGCGCGATCGCGAAGGCGCGCGGCATCACGCAACCCTACAAGCCCACGACCTGGGCGCAGATCCCGGACTGGGCCAAGGACGCCGAAGGACACTGGGCGCTGGCGTACACGGGCACGATCGCGTTCGCGGTCAACCGCAAGCGGCTGAAGGACGTGCCGCGGAGCTGGCAGGCGCTGTTCGCGTCCAAGGCGCGCGTGATGATCGGCGAGGTCGGCCGCGCGGCGCAGTCGAACGCAGCGGTGCTGGCCGCCGCGGTGGCGCTGGGCGGCGACGAGACGAAGCTGCAGCCGGCGCTGGCCGCGTTCGCGCAGATCGCCAAGGACAAGCGGCTGATCGGCACCAACGCCACGCCCGCGCTGATGGAACGCGCCGAGGCCGACGTCTTCCTGCTGTGGGACTTCAACGCCCTGTCCTACCGGGCGAAGCTGCCGAACGCGGCGGACTACGAGGTACTGATCCCCTCCGACGGTTCGGTCACCAGCGGCTACACGACGATTCTCAACCGCTGGGCGCCGCATCCGAACGCGGCGATGCTGGCGAGGGAATACATCTTCAGCGACGCGGGGCAGATGAACCTCGCGCGCGGCCATGCTCGACCGATCCGGATCGCGCAGTTGCCGCTGCCGACGGATCTGAAGGCGCTGCTGGTGCCTGAAGCGCAGTACGCGAAGGCGCGTGCGCTGAAGCCGGCCGTCTGGACGGAGGAGGTCAAGAAGCTGCCGCGCGCGTGGCAGCGCGACGTGCTGGGAGCCGCGCGATGAATCAGAACGCCGCCCCGCTTCCCGGCGTCCCGACGAACGCCGACACGCCCACCTCCACGGCAGGCGCTACCTCGGCCGCGCCGGCTGCCGTCCTGCCGGCGTCCTCGTCGTCGCTCGACGCTGCGGCAGAGGCCGCCGCCGCGATTGCGCAGGCCGCGGATCCCGCGCGCAAGCTCGTCGTGCTGCTGGCCGACGGTCTGCGCGCCGACACCGCGCGCGACTACATGGGCTACCTGCAGGCGCTCAACGAGGCGGGTCGCGCGCAGTGGCGCTCGCTGCGCTGCGAGCTGCCGAGCCTGTCGCGCCCGCTGTACGCGACGGTGATCAACGGCGAGCCGCCGCTGACGCACGGCATCCTCGGCAACGGCCAGGCCGGGCAGGCGCTCTCGCACCACCTGTTCCAGCAGTTGGACGCGCAAGGCGTTCCGGCGGCGATCGCCGCGTACCACTGGTTCTACGAGCTGCTGGCGGGCGAGGTCTTCGATCCGCTGCGGCATCGCGACGCGGTGCCTGAGGGCTGCGGCCTCCAGGCCGCGCGCTGGTACTGGGAAGACGACTATCCCGACAGCCATCTGCTGGCCGATGCCGAGGCGCTGCGCCGCGCGCACCTGCCGGTCCAGGGGCCGTCGCTGCTGTTCATCCATCCGATGGGACCGGACCTCGCCGGTCACGTGCACGGCGGCGAATCGACCCAGTACGCGATGAGCGCGCGCAAGCTCGACATGCTGCTCGCGCAGTTGCTGCCGCGCTGGCACGCCGAAGGCTTCGACCTGCTGGTCACCAGCGATCACGGCATGAACGCGGACCGCATGCACGGCGGTCCGCTGCCGGTCGAGCGCGAGGTGCCGCTGGTCTGGGTGCCGCACGACGGCGCGGTGGGTCTGGCGCTGCCGGAACGGCAGACCGCCATCGCCGGCTGGATCCTTGAACGGCTGGGCATCGCCGCCGCCCCGGGAGGCGCGACGGCATGAGCCTGAATGCGCGGACCGCCACGCGGCTCGCCGGTCCCTTGCTGCTGCTGACGGCGGCGGCCCTGCTGCTGCCCTTCGGCTGGCGCGCGATCGCGCTGCTCGTCGACTGCGTCGGCCAGGGCAACGGCTGCGCGATCGGTGAGCTGACCGCCGACACGTACTACCTCGAAGCGGCCTGGAACACCTTGTGGCTGGGCGCGCTGTCCGCGTTGATCGGCCTGGCGATCGGACTCGGCGCGGCGATCGCGCTGCTGCGCGTGCCCAGGATCGAATCCGCAGTCACGCTGCTCGCGAGCCTGGGCGCCAACTTCTCCGGCGTGCCGCTCGCGGTGGCGCTGCTGCTGCTCTTCGGCGCGCAGGGCATCGTGACGGCGGCGATGCAGGCCGCGGGGCTCGCGCCGTGGGTGGATCTGCAGGGACTCGACGGCCTGCTGCTCGCCTACGTCTGCTTCCAGGCGCCGCTGGCGACACTGCTGCTCATCGCGCCGGTGAAGATGCTGGACGGCTCGCTCCAGGACGCGGCCGCGACGCTCGGCGCCGGGCCCGTGCTGTACTGGCGGCGCATCGGCCTGCCGCTGATGCTGCCCAGCTTGGTGGAAGTCTTCGGCTTGCTCTTCGCCAACGCGGCGGCCGCCTTCGCCACGCCCTTCGCGCTGAGCGGCACGGCCGCCCACGTGCTGGCGGTGCGCATCGCCTCGTTGGTCAGCGGCGACATCTTTGCCCAGCCCGAGCTGTCGGCGCTGCTGGCGCTCGTGCTGTTCCTGATGCTCGCCGTGGTCATCGGCCTGACGCGCTGGCTGGCCGCGCGGCTTCGGAAAGGCCGCGCATGAACGCCACATCCCGGTCGACGACGCCGACCCCGTCCACCCGCTCGACCCGCTCGACCCGCTCGTCCGCGTCGTCCGCGTCGACGGCGAACCGTCCCCTGATCTCGACGGCGGCGCTGACGGCGTTGCTGATCGTGGTGCTCGTCCCGATGGCGGCACTGCTGGTGTACGGACTCACCGGACGCTGGGACCGCCACTGGTGGCCGGAGGATCCGACCTGGCGCTGGATCGCCGAGGCCGTCGGCGATCCGCGCGTGCAAGGCGCCGTGCTCCGCACCACCTTGCTCGCGCTGGCGAGCGCGACGCTGGCGTTGGTCTGCGGCGCGCTCGCGACGATTCCCGCCGCGCTCGCCGTCCAGCTCGACGACGGCCCGCGCGCGCGGCGCCTGCAACGCACGCTGGACCTCGTCGCGCTGCTGCCCTTCGCCATCGCACCGGTGGTGATCGCGATCAGCGCGCTGGAGCTCTTCGTCGGCCGCTGGGGCGGCTGGCTGCCGCTGCCGCTGGTCTACGTCGCCGTGGTCGCGCCGACGCTCTTTCCGTTGATCCACAAGACGTTGCAATCGGCGCTTGCGCAGTTGAATGCCACCTCGCTCATCGAGGCGGGTCGCACGCTCGGCGCCAGCGATGGGCACACCGTTCGACGGGTGCTGCTGCCGATGCTGGCGCCGGCGCTGCTCGCCGCGTTCCTCCTCGCGTGGGTCACGGCGGCGATGGAATTCGCGATCGCCAACCTGCTGCTCGGCGGCCAGCTGGAGCTGCTGCAACCGCTGATGAACAGCCTGCGCAACGCCAACGGCCACCAGGCGGCCGCACTGATGGTGCTGGCCTTCGCCGGCGTCGGCGCGATCGTCGCGGCGGTCGTCGCGCTCACGCGGCGCTGGACGTCGTGACGACGCCAACGCGAACGCCAAGTCGACGTCGCCGTCAACGCCTTCCCACTTCCTTGATCCCCGTGCGATGACCTCGAACGCCTCTTCTTCGATCTCCGACGCGACGGTTCCCGAGACCGAACTGCCGCCGCAACTCGCGGTCCGTGGCGCACAGCTCGCGCTGGGTGGCCGTCCGGTGCTGCGCGGCATCGACCTGACGCTGGCGCGCGGCGAGGTCGTCGCGCTGCTGGGCGCGTCGGGCTGCGGCAAGACGACCCTGTTGCGCTCGATCGCCGGACTCCAGCACCTGGACCAGGGGACGATCGCCATGTCCGGCCAGGAGGTGCAGACGCTGCCGCCGCAGCTGCGCGACGTCGGCATGGTGTTCCAGCACTACGCGCTGTTCCCCAACCTGTCCGTGCGCGAGAACATCCGCTTCGGCCCGCTGGCGCGGGGCGAGGAAGCGGCGCTCGTCGATACGCGGGCGGACGAACTGCTCGACCTGATCGACCTGCGCGCGCTGGCCGACCGCCTGCCGCAGGCGCTGTCGGGCGGACAGCGGCAGCGTGTGGCGCTCGCGCGGGCGCTGGCGACGCGCCCGATGCTGCTGCTGATGGACGAGCCCTTCTCGGCGCTCGACGAGCATTTCCGGCTGCCGCTGCGGCGGCAGTTCCGGCAGCTGCAGCGCGAGCTCGGCCAGAGCTGCGTGATCGTGACGCACGATCGCGAAGAGGCTTTCGAGATCGCCGATCGCGTGGCGGTGATGTTCGATGGCGTCATCGCGCAATGCGCCTCGCCGCGCGAGCTGCGGCGTGCGCCGGCGAACCGTCGGGTGGCCGACTTCCTGGGGATCTTCAATCGCCTGGACGCACAGACGCTGGACGGCGTCTGGCGCCGCGACGCGGGCCACTGGATCGCACCCGTCGAGGCGCTGGCGCTCGCCGACGAGCGGCCGTGTGGTGAGGCGTCCTGCGCGGCGCTGCGTTTCACGGCGACGCTGCGGGCGAGCTATCCGGGTCAGCAGCGCGTGGCCTGCGAGCTGGAAGGCCCCGGCGGCCAGACGCTGACGATGTGGCGGCGGCATGAGGATGCCGAACTCGCACCCGGCAGCCTGCTGCAGGTCGCGATCGCCGAGCCGGCGCTGCGGTGGATCGAGGACTGACCGGCGTCAGACGTCCTGAGGACGGTACTCCGTCGGCAGGGCTTCCCGATACGGATAGAACTTGAAGAACGGCCGCGCCTCGTCGAGCGTGCGCACGACCGACGGGCGTTGCATCAGGCGCTCGAAGTACGCGGCGAGCCGCTGCTGCGTCGGTGCGAACGGCACCAGGGTCGTCGCGTAGAACAACGAAGGCGCCGCCGCGCAGTCGGCCATGCTGAAGTGCTCGCCGGCGGCCCACGCGCGATCGGCGAGGCGCTCGTCGAGCATCCCGTAGGCCATCGTCAACGTCTCGCGCGCCTTGGTCACGGCGATCGGATCACGGTCCTCTTCGGCGCGCAACCGATCGCCCACGATCGCCTGCATCGGCAGCATCACGTAGAGGTCGAGCAGCCGGTCCATCAGCCGGACCTCCAGCGCGGCGTCCCCATCCGCCGGCATCAGTTGCTGATCCGGCCCGGCGTATCGCCGGGCGAGATACTCGATGATCACGCTGGTCTCCGGAACGACGCGGTCGCCGTCGACCAGCAGCGGCATCTTGCCGGTCGGCCAACGTGCGAGAAACTCGGCGCGCTGCGCCGGGTCGCCGAGGTTGAGGAAACAGCGTTCGACCTCGATGTCGAGTTCGTTCAAGGCGATCAGCGCCTTGTGGCAGAACGACGACAGCGGATGGAAGTGGAGGCGCAACGCCATGTCATTCACCTGGAGGGAGATTGCCGTGAGAGACAGGTTATCCCAAAGCCCGCGTGGCATCGCCGCATTCTGGTTCGCGCTCACCTTCCGCCTCGCGTCGGGCGCTTTGATCGCGTCGATGGCGATGCTGAACGGATGTGCGCAGAGACCGACCACGACCACTGCGTCTACGGACGCATCTGCAACGGCGACTGCGACCGCGCCTGCGATCGCCGCCGCGACGGTCGCCGACCCTGAGGGCGCGGAATCGCTGATCCGGGCGGCCATCACCTCGGGCGAGGTGAAGGGCCTGGCGATCGCCGTGATCGAGGACGGCCAGATCCGCGCCGTACGCACCTACGGTCATCGCAACGCGGGCGGTCAGGCGCTGCAGACCGGCACGGTGATGTACGGCGCGTCGCTGACCAAGACCGTCTTCGCGTACACGGTGATGCAACTGGTGGACGAAGGGAAGCTGGACCTCGACGCCTCGATCGCGACCTTGCTGGACCGTCCGCTGCCGGACTATCCGAAGGACTCCCGCTACGCCCCGTGGCCGGACCTGCGCGGCGACGAGCGGTGGCGGGCGCTGACGCCGCGGATGCTGCTCTCGCATCGCAGCGGTTTCGGCAACTTCGCCTTCCTGGAACCGGACGGGAAGCTGCGCTTCCACTTCGATCCCGGGAGCCGCTACGCGTATTCCGGTGAAGGCCTGATCCTGCTGCAGTTCGTTCTCGAACAGGGGCGGCTGAGGCTCGATCTCGGTCAGGAGATGCAGCGGCGCGTGTTCGACCGCTTCGGCATGACGATGACGGACATGAAGTGGCGCGCGGACTTCGCCGCCAATCTGGCGGACGGCGTGACGGAGACCCGCCGATGGGTGCCTCACGATCCTCGCAGCCGCGTGCGCGCCGCAGGCTCGATGGACACGACGATCGACGACTTCGCGCGCTTCGCAGCCGGACTCGCGCGCGGCGACGGGCTCTCGCCGCGCAGCCGCGCGGAGATGGTTCGTCCGCAGGCGCCGATCACGACAGCCTCGCAGTTCCCGACGCTGCAGCCCGAGCTGCCAGCGTCGCAGCGGCGGTCGGACCTGGCCGCCGGACTCGGTGTCGTCGTCTTCGACGGCCCCCAAGGGCGCGGCTACTTCAAGGGCGGCCACGACGATCAGACCGGCAACACGATGGTGTGCGTGGAACAACGCCGCGCCTGCGTCGTTCTGCTGTCCAACGACGTCATGGCCGAGCGGCTCTATCCGGCGATCGTGCGACGGGTGCTCGGGGAGACCGGCGTGCCGTTCATGTGGGAGTACGGTCCGAAAGCTTCGAGTTGGGATCGTTGATCGGAACGGCTTCTAGCCCCGCCATATCCAGCGATATATTTCGCCATCGACGCGCAGCCCGCGCGTCGGGATCAGGAGCGTCGATGTCGATCCGTCCTTCCACCCGTCGCGCCGCGCTGGCGGCCGGCGTGGCCTTCACGCTGATGTCGTCGATGGCATCGGCGGTCTGGGCCGCCGGCCCCGTGACCGAGAAGCTCCAGGTCGGCGGCGCCGTGCGCGCGCCGCTGACGCTCACCGTCGACGACCTGCGCACCTTCCCCGCCGACCAGCTCGGGACCTTCACGCTCAAGAAGGAGGTCGACGGGCGCGAGCAGTCCACCACCGTGCGCGGCGTGCGTCTGGCCGCCGTGCTGGAGAAGGCCGGCGTGGTCAGCAAGGATCGCCATGAGTGGAAGTACATGGCCGTGCTCGCGACCGCCAGCGACGGCTACAAGGTCGCCTTCTCCTGGCCGGAACTGACCAACACCGACGTCGGCGCCGGCGTGCTGGTGATCTTCGAGCGCGACGGACAGGCGCTCGACGACGGCGAAGGCCGCATCGCGCTCGTCTCCGGTCGCGACCTGCGCAGCGGACCTCGTCACGTCAAATGGCTGAGCAAGATCGAGATCAAGCCGCTCTGACGCGGCTGCTGTCCGAAGCGCCTCGCCAATGGGACGAGGCGGATCGGACGCTGTTCGCCACCGTCGGCCGCCACGTCCAGTCGCGTACCGACGCGGGGGACTTCCCACCGAATGCGCCGGATCCTGCCGCGCTCACGGGACCGCTCTATCGTTTCCTGCTCGAGCACCGGGCGGCCAGGGACTCCTCGCACGCGCGGCTGTCGGGCTGGTTCGCCAGCGCCTCCATGGGCAGCCACCACCTGTGGCAGGACCTCGGGCTCCAGGAGCGCCCCGAGGTCTCGCGGTTGATGCGGCTGGCGTTCCCCACGCTGCACGACAGCAACGTGCGGAACCTTCGATGGAAACGCCATCTGTTCCTGAGCCTGGGCGAGGCGCTCGGTCGCCCCGGCCTGCGTCCGCCCAAATGCGATGATTGCGGCGACTTCGCCGTCTGCATGGGCGTCGATCAGGCTGCGGCGCCCACATCCGCTCCGACGACGACACCCGCGGCGATCACCCTCCATCCGCTCATCGTCCTCGGAGATTGACCCCATGAAAGCCAGCGCCCGCAACTTCTTCGAAGGCACCGTCGCCGCCGTCCGCGACGGCAGCATCAACGACGAGATCGAGATCGAAACCGCCTCCGGCCTGCGCGTGGTCGCGACCGTCACGCGCGAGAGCCGCAACGAGCTCGGCCTCAAGCTCGGTCGCAGCGCCTTCGCGCTGGTCAAGGCGCCGTCGGTCGTGCTGCTGACCGACGTCGGCAACGCGCGCTTCTCCGCGCGCAACCAGTTCCAGGGCCGCGTGCGGTCCGTGGCGACCGGCGCCGTCAACAGCGAGGTCGTGCTGGAGCTCTCCGGCGGTCAGGCGCTGGTCGCCGTCGTCACCAACGACAGCGCCACCGGCCTGGCGCTCGCGGCCGGCGCCGAAGCGACCGCGATCTTCAAGGCCTCCAGCGTGATCGTCGGCGTCAACGACTGATCACCCTCAGGCCGCAAACGACAGAGCCGCCCTCGGGCGGCTCTTGTCATTGCGTCGCGCCGCACGAGGCGGCGGCGCCTCACGGCATCGCAGCCGTCACGGGAACACCGCCAGGAACAGGAACACGACGAACACCACCATGTGCACCGCCCCCTGCAGCACCGTCGCGCGGCCGCCGCCCAGCGTGAGGCCGCCGACGATGAAGGTCAGGAACAGCAGCACCATGCTCAGCGGCGTCAGCCCCAGCACCAGCGAGTGCGGGAACAACGGCGACAGCACCGCCACCGTCGGGATCGTCAGGCCGATGCTCGCCAGGCCCGAGCCCAGCGCGAGGTTCAGGCTGGTCTGCAGCCGGTTGTGCAGCGCCGCGCGCACCGCCGCCACCGTCTCCGGCAGCAGCACCAGCATCGCCACGATCACGCCCACCAGCGACGGCGGCGCGCCGATCGCCTGCACGCCGCGCTCGATCGTCGGCGCCAGCAGCTTCGCCAGACCCACGACACCGACCAGGCACACCAGCAGCAGCGCCAGGCTGGTGCCGGCCACGCGCCAGCTCGGCGGGGCCGCGTGCGCGTCCTGATCGTCGACGCCGGTCACCGGCAGGAAGTAGTCGCGGTGCCGCACCGCCTGCACGAACACGAAGGCGCCGTAGAGCACCAGCGACACGCCGCCCGCGAACAGCAGTTGGGTGGTGGTGAAGGTCGGTCCGGCCGAGCTCGTCGTGAACGCCGGCAGCACCAGCGTCAGCACCGACAGCGCGGCCAGCACCGCCAGCGTCGGGCTCGTGCCCTCGACGCGGAAGGCCAGCTCCTGATGCTTCCAGCCGCCGACCAGGATGCACAGCCCCAGCACGCCGTTGCACACGATCATGATCGCGGAGAACACCGTGTCCCGCGCCAGCGCATTGGTCGACTCGCCGCCGGCCAGCATCAGCGACACGATCAGCGCCACCTCGATGATGGTCACCGCCACCGCCAGCACCAGCGAGCCGTAGGGCTCGCCCACGCGGTGCGCGACGACCTCGGCGTGATGCACCGCCGCGAGCACCGCGGCGATCAGCAGCACGCTCACCACGCCCAGCACCAGCGTCGAATTGGCGCCGGCCGTCAGGCCCACCAGCGCGAGGATCGCGGCCAGCGGCGCGGCCAGCGACCAGATCGGGAGGGCCGCCGGCAGGCGGGCAAAGAGGGAGTTGGAGCGCTTCACATGCATGGGCCGAGCATAGACCACGATGGTCACGCAGCCTCCGACGCGCTACGCTGGTCGGACCATGCCGACCCTCGATCCCCGCGTCGACGCCTACATCGACCGCGCCGCCCCGTTCGCGCAGGAGCTGCTGCGCCATTGGCGCGCGACCGTGCACGCGCACTGCCCCGACGTCGTCGAGACGATCAAGTGGGGCTTCCCCAACTTCACCTACCGCGACAAGATCCTGACCGGCATGGCCGCCTTCAAGGCGCATTGCTCGATCGGGTTCTGGCACGGCGAGGCGGCCGTCGGCGCCGACCACGCCAAGGGCGGCGCGATGGGCGACTTCGGCAAGCTCACCTCGATCAAGGACCTGCCGCCCAAGGCCGAGCAGAAGGCCATCCTGAAGCGCGCGATGCAGTTGATCGAGGACGGCGTGAAGGCCCGCCCCGCGCGCGCCTCCGCGCCCAAGCCGCCGCCGGAAGTGCCCGACGACCTGGCCGCGGCGCTCCGCGCGAATCCCGCGGCGCAGAAGACCTTCGACGCCTTCCCGCCCGGCCAGCGGCGCGACTACATCGACTGGATCGTCGAGGCCAAGAAGGCCGAGACGCGCGAGCGCCGCCTGGCGCAGGCCGTCGAGTGGATCGCCGAAGGCAAGCGGCGGAACTGGAAGTACGAGAACTGCTGAGGCTCGCAGAGACGAATCCGCAGCGTCGACGGGGCTCAGGCGACGGGAGACTCCGTCCCCAACTCCCAGTTGCTGTCGTGCACCTGCACGTTGTTGCGGCCGCCGTCCTTGGCGCGATACAGCGCGCGGTCGGCGCGCATGAACAGCTGGTCGGCGCTCAACTGACCGCCCGGCTCCGCCACCGCAATGCCGGCGGACACCGTCAGCGTGAAGGCGCGCCCGTCGCCGTCGCACAGTTGCAACGTCGCCACCGCCTCCCGGATCTGCTCGACCAGGCTCCTCGCGCCCGAGCCGTCGGTGGCCGGCAGCACGAGCCCGAATTCCTCGCCGCCCCAGCGGCCCACGACGTCCGAGGCGCGCAGCCGCGCCCGCACCTCCGCCGCGAAGGCCCGCAGCGCGTCGTCGCCGGCGTGATGTCCGTGGCAGTCGTTGACGTCCTTGAAGTGGTCCAGATCCAGCAGCACGAAGGCCAGCGGCGTGCCTTCGCGCCGGCCGCGCTCCAGCTCATGCCGCAGCAATGCGTCGGCGGTCATGCGGTTCAGGCAGCCGGTGAGACCGTCCGTCGAGGCGACCTCCTCCATGCGCCGCGCGATGCGCTCGAAGTTGGCGAGCACGAACCCGAAGCCCGCGCCGATCAGGCAGATGAAGCTGAACAGGAAGGTCAGGCCCTGGCCGAGGCTGCCCTGCATCAGGTCGAGGTACTCGTCTGGATTCGTCAGCGCATGCACGCTGCGCAGCATCAGGCTGGCCGCGGCGGCCACCAGCGTGACGCCGACGGCGCGCAGCGAGGCCTCGCCGCGCCATCCCGGCCCCAGCAGCACGAAGATCGCCGGCAGCAGCAGCACCGCGAAGACCAGCGAGATGGCGCTGGTGCGCAGCGCCAGCGGCCAGGCCAGCATCCAGGCGGTCAGCGCCCAGGCGACCGCGGGGCCGCCCCACCACATCCAGCGCGGCAGCGAGCGCCCCAGCACGTGCCGGTGGATCGCCTCGTTGTAGAACACGATGCCCAGGGCGATCAGCCCGTTGCCGAGCAGCGCGGAGATCCAGACCGGCAGCACCATCCGCGACGCCAGCCCCACGAAGCCGAACAGCAGCGTCCACGAACCCCAGGTCCACACGCCGAGGTCCAGGTAGTGCAGGCGGCTGCGCTGCGCCGCCCACAGCTGCACGCCGAGCATCGCGAAACCGCTCAGCAGCGCCAACATCAGCGTAGGGATGTGGATGGACGCCATGACGCAGGAGTGTAGTGATCGAGGCCCCCGAGCGCCCCCCTACATCGCGGGCGTTGTTCGTTACAAAGGCGTCCGACCCGCGTCAGGCCCTTGTTGGCACGGCGTCGGAACGGCGTCCCCGATCAGCGCGGCGATCCAGTCGCGCGTCTGGCGCGGCGCGATGACGGCATCGATCTCCAGCGTCTCGGCGATCGCCAGCGCCTGACCACGCGCCACCTGCGCGGCGAGCAGGCGTTCGAACAGGGCCTGGCGTTCGGACCCGTCGGGCACGGCGGCCAGCTCCTTGCGGTAGCCCAGCCGCACCGCGCCTTCCAACCCCATGGCGCCGAATTCGCCGCTCGGCCACGAGGCGCAGCCGATCGGGCGATGCAGGCTGCCGCCGGCCAGCGCCATCGCGCCGAGTCCGAACGCGCGCCGCATCACCACGGCGGTCAGCGGCACCGTCAGCGACGCGGCGGCGCGGAACAGTTCGCCCGCCTCGCGCAGTTGCCCGGTGGATTCGGCTTCGGGGCCGACCATGAAGCCCGGGCTGTCGATCAGGCTGACGACCGGCAGACCGAGCCGTTCGCACAGGCGCCAGAAGCGCGCCAGCTTGCGCGAAGCCGCGCCGTCGACCGCGCCACCGAGCACGGCGCAATCGCTCGCCACGACGGCCACCGCCTGGCCTTTCAGATATGCGGCGGCGGTGATCACGCTGTCGCCGCTGCCGCGTCCCAGCTCGATCAGCGAGCCGGTGTCGAAGAGCCGGTCAAGGATCTCGCGCACCGGATAGGCGCGCTGGCGGACTTCCGGAATCGCGTGGTCGAGCGGCGCCTGGTCGGGCTGGTCGGGCTGGTCGGGCGCAGTGACTGCAGGCATGCGGCACATCCAGCCCATCAAGGCGCGCACGTGAGCGGCGGCTTGCTGTTCGTCGTCGACCAGCACGTCGACGACACCCGCCCGCGCGAGTTCCGGCGCGGGGCCGATCTGCTCGGGCTCGAAACGCCCGAGACCGCCGCCTTCAATCATCGCGGGGCCGCCGAGGCCGATGTTGCTGTCGCGCGTGGCGACGATCAGATCGCAGCAGGTCAGCAACGCGGCGTTGCCCGCGAAGCAGCGGCCGGCCGCGACGCCGATCGTCGGCACCTGGCCGGCGAGCGCCGCCAGTCGGGCGAAGGTCGCGACATGCAGTCCGGCAACGACCGGCATGTCGGTGTCTCCGGGTCGACCTCCGCCGCCCTCGGCGAACAGCACGAAGGGCAGCTTGCGGCGCTCGGCGAGTTCGAACAGGCGGTCGGTCTTCTGATGACCGCGGAAGCCCTGCGTGCCGGCCAGCACGGTGGCGTCGTAAGCCATCACGGCAATCTGCCGGGCGTGCAATCGCGCCACGCCCGTCACGACGCCGTCGGCCGGTGTCTGGGCACGCAGTTCCTCGACGGGACGGCGCGCGGCCTGCGCGGCGACGGCGAGCGCACCGAGCTCGGTGAAGCTGCCGGGATCGCAGACGGCATCGACGTTCTCGCGCGCCGTGCGCTGGCCCTGCGCATGCCTCCTGGCGATCGCGTCGGGCCGGGCGTCGTCGGCCAGCAGGGCGTGGCGCTCGCGCCAGGCGCGAATGTCGGCGCGCTCGCCCGTCGTCGACGATTCAACCGCCCTGTCGCGTTGCGCGCGCGGCTCAGCCTCCGCGGACTTCGCCAGGCTCCAGCTCATCAGCGCGTCGCCCTCGCGCACCAACTCGCCCTCATCGGCGAACAGCTCCTCGATGCGACCATCGGCCGGCGCCGGGAGCTCGTGCTCCATCTTCATCGCCTCGAGGCGGACGACGGGCTGGCCGCGTCGCACGACGTCCCCGACGGCGACGAGCCATTGCTGGACGGTGGCGGACGACGGAGCGACGAACGACGGCATGCAGAACCTCCCGGGTGAGCGCCGACTCTAGGCGCCCCGTCGGCGTCGCGCTGCCGCGCAGTTGACAGCGGACGCCGATGCGCCCGCTGCCTCACGACTCAGGACAGGCGCTCGATCAGCGCCATCGCGGCGGCGGGCGCGCGCTCCTTCGCGCCGCTGATGAAGAACACGAACACGTCGCGCGCACGCTTGGGCGGCGCGCGGTCGGCCTCGACCAGCGGCAGCCGGTCGGGTTGGCCGCCGGACTCCCAGCGCGACGCGCTCGCCGCGAGGCCGTCGAGTTCCTCCTCCGTCACTCCGGTCACCAGCTCCGAGCGCGTGCGCATCACCCGCGTGTAGACGAAGTCGGCGGTGAGGTCGGGGATGGGCGGATAGTCGTCGGACTCGGTGAAAACGACGCCCGCGCCGTGCTCGCGCGCCAGCGCCAGGAACTCCGGCGAGCGGAAGCTCTCATGCCGGACGTCGAGCGCATGCCGCAGCGGCACGCCGGCGGATTCCTTGGGCAGCAGCTTCAGGAACGCGCCGAAGTCGACCGGGTCGAATCGTTTGGTCGTCGCGAACTGCCACACGATGGGCCCGAGCTTGGGGCCGAGTTCGGCGACGCCGCTGTCGATGAAGCGGTTCACCGATTCGCCGGCCTCAGCGAGCACGCGCCGGTTGGTCGCGAAGCGGTTGGCCTTGAGCGAAAACACGAAGCCCTCGGGCGCGGTGTCGCGCCACTTGGCGAAGGTGGCGGGCTTGAAGGTCGAGTAGTAGGTGCCGTTGACCTCGATGGCGCTCAGCTGTCGGCTGGCGTATTCCAGCTCGCGCGAGGCGGGCAGGTCCTTGGGATAGAAGGTCTCGCGCCAAGGCTCGAAATTCCAGCCGCCTATGCCCACGTGGATCGAGGTGCTCATGTCGTCGTGTCCTCCAGAAGTCGTTCGAGTCGGGTCTGTCCGCGGCGCGTCACGCGCAGGGCGCGGCTGTCGGGATCGGGGTCCAGCCAGTCCTGCGCCAGCATCGCCTGCAGCCACGCGGCGCCGATCGCGCCGCCCAGGTGCGGGCGACGCTCGCTCCAGTCCATGCAGGCGCAGGCGAGGCGACGGCGACGCGCGCCGGTGGCGGCGGCGACATCGACGCCCAGCCCGCGCAACGCGTCCAGGCCCGTGTCGGTGAAGCGGTAGCCGCGGACCTCGTCGGGATCCGGCGTCATCCATTGCAGGCGCAGCGCGTGGTCGTGCAGGCGGACGCCCCAGTGGCCGGCGAGGTGGTCGTAGCAGCGGCGGGCCTGGCGCAGCGCGGGCGGCGTGCTGGGCTCGAAGCGCGGACGCGGCAGGCCGGCCAGCACCAGCATCGCTTCCAGCGCCTGGCCGACCTCCGGCCCGGCAAGCCGGTAGTAGCGGTGCTTGCCCTGCGCCATGCAGCCGACCAGTCCCTGCCCGAGCAGCTTGGCCAGGTGCGCGCTGGCCGTCGACGCGGCGACGTCGCCGACGGCGGCGAGCTCGGTCGCCGTGCGGGCGTGGCCGTCCATCAGGCAGCACAGCATGCGCGCACGCACCGGCTCGGCCATGCTGGCGGCAATGTGGGCCAGCGCCTCGTCGGCGGTGGGGGCGTCAATCATGCTTCGATGCTAAGCGAAGCGTTCCCGGCAAACCATCGCGAAGATTCCCCCATGACCTCCTCCTGTCCCTTCCATTCGCCACTGCTCGATCCGGATCTGCGCATGCGTCCGCCCGGCGAGCCGTTGCCGCCGCCGCTGCGCGCGCACGGCGGGCCGCTGGCCGACGTCTTCGCGCGCTGGCTGCGTCAGCGCGACGATGCCGCGCATCCTCCGGAGAAGGCGGCGTTGACGCGCGCGCTGATGGCCCTGTCGGACGACGACGTCCGCGCCCATGCGCGGCGGCAGGCTGCGATCGCATGGCAAGGAGACTGGTCGCACTGGTCCTGGGCGGTTCCGGCGTCGACGGTCGCGAGCCTGCTCGGCATCGAGATCCGCGATGTCGACGCGCAGCGACGGCTGCACGCCGCCCTGCGCGCGATGGCGGCGGGCCTGGGTGCGAATGCCGACGCCGACGCGGTCCACGCGGGCGGCGACGCCGTCGCCGCATTGCTGGATGCGCTCGACGATGCAGAGCGTCTTTCGCCGGACGCGCCGCTGCAATGGACCTTGCTCCGCCATGCGGCACCTGACCGATGGACAGACCGCGCCGCGTTCACCGCCAACCGGCTGGCGCTGATCTGGCAGAGCCACGAGGCGGGCACGGCACTGCTCGGGCACGCACTGCTCGAATGGCGGATCACCGGCCGCTTGCCTTCGCGGGACGGGCTGCTCCGCATCGCGTGCGACGGCGGCGCGGTGCGCGTGACCCGGCGCTTCGATGTACGGCAGGAACCCGCCGAGCCGGTGAGCGTGCCCTTGTCCGGCACCGATCATCCCTTCGGCGACGGCGCCCACCGCTGCCCCGGGCAAGGCCTGACACTCACCAGCCTGCACGCGGCGCTGACCTGGCTCTCCGAGCAGACCGGCCTGCGACTTCCGGAGCCGGCCGCAGCGCTCTCGCTGCCCAACATGGACATCCCGCAATTCCTGGACAAGCCGGACGCGCTGCATGACCAGCATGATCAGCATGACCAGCACGATCTGGACAAGGAGCCCCGCTCATGATCGCCGTCATTTTCGAAGTCATCCCTAGCGCCGATGGACGCGACCGATATCTGGAACTCGCCGCCGAACTCAAGCCGCTGCTGCAGGAGGTCGACGGCTTCCTCAGCATCGAGCGCTTCCAGAGCCTCTCCGATCCGGACAAGCTGCTGTCCTTGTCCTTCTGGCGCGACGAGAAAGCCGTGCGCGAGTGGCGCCGCATCGAGGCGCACCGCGGCGCCCAATCGGAAGGCCGCGGGGGCGTCTTCGCCGACTACCGGCTGCGCGTCGCTTCGGTGCTGCGCGACTACGGCATGACCGAGCGGGAACAGGCGCCGGCGGACAGCCGGGAACGACACCGCGCGTAGTTCCCGAAACGCCCGTATCGCCCGGATGGCCCGTAACGCCCGGATGGCCCGTAACGCCCGTAACGCGCCTTCCGCCGGGGTCTCGTCGTCCGGCCCGACGATTTCGTCGCACGATCCGGCCCGGCGCCGGGCGGCGCGCCGAGAATCGCCGCCGCCTACACGACACGGCCTCGAGGCCGGACCCCGCTCATGTCATCCCCTGCCCTGCCCGTCCCGGGTTCGCCGCGCCTGCACGGCCTGGACACGCTGCGCGCCGCGGCCATCCTGCTGGTCTTCGCGTACCACTATCAGGTCTTCGTCAGCGGCGTTCCCACCTTCGGCTGGCTGAGCCGCATCGGCTGGGCGGGCGTCGACCTGTTCTTCGTGCTGAGCGGCTACCTGATCGCCAACCAGCTGATGGGCGGCATGAAGCGCGGCGGGCGGCTCTCGCTGCCGCGTTTCTACGGACGGCGCCTGCTGCGCACGCTGCCCAACTTCTATGTGGTGCTGGCGCTCTACTGGCTGTTCCCGCAGGTGATGGGCGGACGCGAGCCACCGCCGCTGTGGCGCTTCCTGACCTTCACGCAGAACATCGCGCTGACGCCGGGCACCGCGTTCTCGCATGCCTGGTCCCTGTGCATCGAGGAGCAGTTCTACCTGATGCTGCCCGCGGCGCTGATGCTGGGCGCGGCGCTGAAGCGGCGCCGCCGCGCGTTGGCATGGTCGCTGATCGGCGTGCTGACGCTGGCGGCCATCGTCTGGCGCGATCACCTGTGGCGGCTGTATGGGACGCAGGATCCGGCGCTCGGCTACTACCCGCATCTCTACTACGGCAGCCTCGCGCGGCTGGACGAGTTCCTGCCCGGCGTCGCGATCGCGCTGTTGAAGCACGGTCACGCGGACCTCTGGGCGGCGCTGATGCAACGCGCGAAGACGCTGCTCGCGATCGGCGCGGCGGCCAGCCTCGGCATGCTGACGCTGATGCTGCACTTCTACTACATCGACGACTACGGCTACGGTCACGCGATGAGCAGCTGGGGCTACAGCGCGCTCGCCTGGAGCTTCGGTCTGATGGTGCTGGCCGTGCTTGCGCCGCAGGGTCCGTTGGCGCGCGCGCAGATCCCCGGCGCGAATGCGCTGGCACGCTGGTCGTACGCGCTGTACCTGACCCACAAGCCGATCGCCTATGCCCTGGTCAAGCCGCTGGCGGCGATCGGTCTGACGCGGACCTCAGGCTGGACGGTGCCGGTGATCGCGGCGGTCTGCCTGATCGGCGGCTGGCTGCTGTACCGGCTCGTGGAGCTGCCGTTCCTGGGCCTGCGGGACCGCTGGATCCCTTCGCAATTCAGCGACGGCACGCGTGCTACAACCATGGATCCAAGGAGCCCTCAGCATGCGTAGCCCTCGTTTCTCCGGCCGTTCCCGTCCTTCCCGCCGCGCGGCGATCCTCTCCGTCGCCGCTGCGGCGCTGGCGCTCATCGCCTCGGCCTGCACGGCCGCCAGCGCCGAGGAGATCGGCGAAGTGAGCACGGTGTTCAAGTTCATCGGCCCGAACCACAAGATCGTCGTCGACGCCTACGACGATCCCGCCGTCAACGGCGTGACCTGCTACGTCTCGCGCGCGAAGACCGGCGGCATCAAGGGCGGGCTCGGCCTGGCCGAGGACAAGTCGGAAGCGTCCATCGCCTGCCGCGCCGTCGGCCCGATCAGCTTCCCCAAGCCGCTGCCCAAGCAGGAAGAGGTGTTCTCCGAACGCTCCTCGCTCGTGTTCAAGCGGCTGCGCGTCGTCCGCATGGTCGACGAGAAGCGCAACACGCTGGTCTATCTGACCTACTCGGACCGTGTGATCGAAGGCTCGCCGCAGAACAGCGTGACGGCGGTGCCGGTGGATAGGGGGACGGCGATTCCGGTGAAGTGAGCGTCACCCGCAAACGTCACCAGCCGAGGTCACCAGCCGACGTCACTCGCCGACGTCACTCGATCGGCGCGTCCGTGCTGACGGTCACCGCGCGCCAGGTCTCGATGGATTCGTTCATCGAGGCCAGCTTCTGCTGCACCAGTCCGAGCGCATCGCTGCCGAGCAGCAGATGCGCCGGCGGCGGTGCTTCCCCGACGGCGAGATCGACGATCACGCCGGCCGCCAGCGCTGGATCGCCCAGTTGACGGCCGCTCACGGCCTGCCGCCTCGCGCGGATCGGATCGAAGATCGCGTCGTAGTCGGCGATGCCGCGCTCCGATCGCACCATCGACCGGCCCGCCCAATCGGTCCGGAAGGAGCCCGGCGCGATCGCCGTGACGGAGATGCCCAGCGCGGCGACCTCCTTCCCCAGCGCCTCCGAGATCCCTTCCAGCGCGAACTTGCTGCCGCAGTAGTACGCGATGCCCGGCATCGTGATGAAGCCGCCCATCGACGTCGTGTTGAAGATGCGTCCCGCGCGACGGCCGCGCATGAACGGCAGCACCGCCTTCATCATCGCGACCGCGCCGAAGACGTTGACCTGGAACTGGTGCAGCAGGTCCTCCATCGGACTCTCCTCCAGGATGCCCTCGTGGCCGTAGCCCGCGTTGTTGATGAGGATGTCGATCGGACCGATATCCGCCTCGATGGCGGCGATGAGCGGCACTGCGAGATCGAGCGCCGTGACGTCGTGCAGGCGCGCGTGCGCACGGCCGGGGCAGCGCTGTTCGAAGTCGCGCGCCGCCTCGGCGTTGCGCACGGTACCGACGACCACGTGACCGTCGGCCAGCGCGCGGTCCGCGATCGCGCGGCCGAAGCCGCTGCTGACGCCGGTGATGAGGAAGGTCTTGGCGGTCCGCTCCGACGACGGCGAGGGGTCTGTCGCGGCGCTTGCGTTTGCAGAGGTGGTGTTCATGGCTGGGAATGCTAGGAATCCACGGCCCGTTTGCGCAGCCCCAGGGCCCCACGGGTCTTGCCTATTCCTCCATCGCGCCGCCGCCGGGTTCCCTCGCAGACGAGAATCCGCGACATCCCATGACCGCCCCCACTCGCCAGTACCAGATCCGCGACCTGCTGCTCCAGCTCGCTCCTACCGAGGGCTACACCGTGAGCCCGATCGAATCGGTCCGCTGGCTGCGCAGCAACCGCCCGCTCGACAGCACGCCGGTGCTCTACGAGCCCGGCATCGTCTTCGTCTGCCAGGGCCGCAAACGCGGCTTCATCGGCGACCGCACGCTCGTCTACGACGCGCGCCACTACCTGGTGGTGGCCGTGCCGGTGCCGTTCACGATGGAGACCGACGCGAGCGAGGAGGCGCCGCTGCTGGCTGCGTATCTGAGGCTCGATCCGGCGCTGGCCGCGGAGGTCGCGCTGGCGATCGACTACAGCGGCATCGCCCGCGAGGACACGCTACCCGGACCGGCGGCGCCGCTCGGGCTGGAAGCCTCGCCCATGGATGACCGGATCGAGGGCAGCTTGCTGCGCTTCCTCGAAGCGATGGTGGATCCCGTCGAGACGGCGGTGCTCGGTCCGGCGTTGCTGCGGGAGTTGTACTTCCGCGTCCTCTGCGGCGCGCAGGGGGCGACCTTGCGGAGCGTGCTCGGCGAGCGCGGGCATCTGGGTCGCATTGCGTTGGCGCTCAAGCGCATCCATGCGGATTACGCGGAACGCCTCGACGTCTCGCGCCTGGCGCGCGAGGCGGGACTCGGCCTCGCCGCCTTCCATGCGCATTTCAAGGCGGTCACGCAGACCACGCCGATGCAGTACCTGAAGTCGACGCGCCTGCATCGGGCCCGGCTGCTGATGTTGCACAAGGGCATGACGGCTGCCGCGGCTGCGGACCGTGTCGGCTACGAAAGCGCCTCGCAGTTCAGCCGCGAGTTCCGCCGGCTCTTCGGTCGGACGCCGCAGGTGGAGGTCGCGCGCTTGAAGGCCTCGTTCGCCATCCCGGAGCAGGACGACGAGGCGTTCGTGTCCTCTCATTGAGCGGCGTCGGATACCGCGACCGACGCGGCGGCGTCTCACGCCGCGTCATCCAGGGACAGACCGCGGATGACGCGCGACGCCCTCCTCGCTAGCCTGGATCGTCCGGTGCGTGTCGGCATCGGCGCCAGCGAGGAGCCGCCCATGCCCGTCATCACCGTCTTCACGCCCGATGAAGTAGAGAACAAGGAGAACCCGGCGCCGCTCTCCGACTTCAACCGGCAGTTCCTCGCCCAGGGCGATTCGTGGTTCTCGCTGGGCGCGCTGCCGTTGAAGTCCTCGAACCTCTTCGACGGCATGTCGACCGACATCGTCGCCTGCGCCGTCAACTTCGCGTCTCCCGGGGCTGTACTCAAGCGGATGGTGGACGCGACGCGCGAGCGGCGATTCCTCAGTTATCTCAACGGTCCGCTGCGCCAGCCGTGGAGCGCCTTGCTGCTGTCCGGCGGCGGCAACGACCTCATCGACGCCGCCGCCGTCGGTCCTGCCCATCCGCGCGACAAGAGATTGCTCGCCACCCGCGACGAATGGGGACAGGGCATCGCCGAGGACCGGTTCCTCTCCAACGCGGGATGGTCGACCTTCAGCGTCTATCTGGAAGCGGTCGTGAAGCAGATGCTCCAGGAGCGCGACAGGAACGTGAACCGCAGCATCCCGGTGGTGCTGCATACCTACGACCTCGCCGTGCCGCGGCCCTCCGGCGTCGGCTTCGGCAAGGGGCCGTGGCTTCAGCCGTCGCTCGTCACGTTCGGCGTGCCGGAGACCGAATGGGCCGCCGTCGCCGCGCTGATGCTGAGACGGTTGAAGGCGCTGCTCTTCCAGATCGCGGCGACCGTCCCCGACGGCTCCGTGCACGTGGTCAACACGCAGGGCACGCTCACCCCGGCCTCGACCCGCGACACGGGCCCCACCGCGGACTGGGTCAACGAGATCCACCCGACCAAGGCGGGATATCGCAAGCTCAGCGCGCTGTGGAGCCCTGTGCTCAATCAGCTGTAGGCTCGCCGGACTCGACCTCGAAACCCTCGTCGATCCAGCCGGTCAGTCCGCCGATCATCAGCTTCACCGGCCGACCGAGCTTCGCGAGCCGGATGGCGCCGCGGTGCGCGCCGTTGCAGTGCGGGCCGGCGCAGTACACGACGAACAGCGTGTCCATCGGATATGCGGCCATCTTTCCCTCGGTGATCTTGCCGTGCGGCAGGCTCGTTGCACCGGGCACGTGGCCGCGGTCGTAGAGCTCGTGGCTGCGGACGTCGAGCAGCACGAAGTCCTCGACGCCGCGCGAGAACGCGTCGTGCACGTCCCAGCAGTCGGTCTCGAAGCCGAAGGCCTGCTCGAAATGGGCAAGCGCCTGGGCGCTCGGTGCGGCGGGGACGGCGGCGACAGCGGAGAGGGTCGAACTCATCGGAAGTTCCTTCAGCGGAGTGGATCGATGGCGGTCAGTGTCGCGAAGGTCGCCTGCTCGGACGAGTGGCCGGAATGCCGTTGATCGGTAAGATCGCGCCATGCCTCATCTTGTCGCGATCCTGGCCTACGACCGGCTCTGCATGTTCGAGTTCGGCTGCGCCGTCGAGCTCTTCGCGCTCGAACGCCCGGAACTCGGTGTCGACTGGTACCGCCACGCGATCTGCGCCGCGGAGCCCGGCCCGCTGCGCGGTACCGGCGGCGTTCGCGTCGAGGCACCGCACACGCTGGCAATGCTGCGACGAGCCGACACCATCGTCATTCCCGGTTGGCGGGATGCCGCCGAGCGACCGCCCGAGAGACTGCTCAAGGCCGTGCGCGCCGCCCACGCGCGCGGCGCACGGCTCTGCACGATCTGCTCCGGGGTCTTCGTGCTCGCGCATGCGGGGCTGCTCGACGGCAAGCGCGCGACCACGCACTGGCGATATGCCGAGCGGCTCGCGCAGGAGTTCCCGCTGATCGACGTCGATCCGACCGCGCTCTATGTCGACGAGAGGCAGCTCATCACCTCGGCGGGATCCGCGGCGGGACTCGACATGCTCATGCACCTCGTGCGGCGCGATCACGGCCCGCGCGTCGCGAATGCGGTGGCGCAGCGGCTGGTGATGTCGCCGCATCGCGAGGGAGGACAGGCGCAGTTCGTGCCGCGGCCGATGCCTTCGAATGAGGCCAGTCCCATCGCGGTGTTGCAGGACTGGCTGCGCGCGCATCCACGGGACGCGCATACCGTCGCGTCGATGGCCCGTCGGGCCGCGATGAGCGCGCGCACGTTACAGCGCCGGTTCAAGGAGGCGACCGGGCTTGCGCCGCTCGAATGGTTGACGCGCGAGCGCGTCGCCATCGCGAAGGAATTGCTGGAGACGCGTGAGGCGCTCGACGTCGAGGCGGTCGCGGATCTCGCCGGACTGGGCTCACCCGAGTCCATGCGGCGGCACTTCCGGCTGATGGGGCTGCCGGCGCCATCGCGGTATCGACGGCAGTTCGGCTGAGCGATCGAAGGCTCGAACGAGCGGTTCCACGACCCTCACCCCAACCCCTCTCCCGCAATGCGGGAGAGGGGCAAGAGAAAAGACAGCTGACGCTCGGCGGGTCAGCGGAAGACCACGCAGGCCGCGCCCGGCATCGCAATGAAGGTACCGTCGAAGCGCGGCAGCGCCTCGACGTCGAGTCGGAACACGCAGATCTGATGACTGCGTTGCAGGCTGACCCACAACTCGTGTCCGTCCGGGCTGAAGGTCGCGCTTCGCGGGTAGCTGCCTTGCGCCCAGGTCTCGCCGCGCCAGGACGGGCGGCCTTGCCCGTCGAGATCGAAGACGGCGATCGCATCGTGCAGCCGGTTCAGCGCGCACAGCCGGCGGCCGTCCGGCGCGATGAGCAGGTCCGAGGCGTAGCTCAGGCCTTCGAATCCGGGAGGCAGGCTGCTGAGCCGCAGCCGATGCGTCAGTCGACCCGCCTCGTCCAGGCCCAGCCAGTCGAGCGCATTCGCCTGCTCGTTGAGCAGATAGACCTGCGCGTCATCCTGCGGGTGGAAGACGAAATGACGGGGACCGGAGCCCGTCGGGAGCCTCAGGCCATCGAGTTCCACGGGATCCGCTGCGGAGGCGTCGAGTCGCCACACCCTCATCAGATCGCGCCCGAGGTCGCTGGCGAGCATCAGCGGCCATCGCGGATGGCGACGGACCATGTGCGCATGCGCCGGCGCGGCCGGATCGGCAACCGCCTCCGCATGGCCCCTCGGAGCGATGACGCGATCCGTGGGCTGAAGCGCGCCGTCCGCGTCGATCGCGGCACGGCGCAGCGTGCCGTCGCCGTAATGCGCGACCCACGCGTGGCGCGCAGCGTCGCTCGCCCCGGTGTCACTTGCCTCCGCGCTACTCGCCATCGCGTCGAGCACCAGATGCACCGGCAGTTTGCCGCCCGTCGCGTGGCGGGACAGCAGGGTCAGCGTTCCGTCCGCCGCGTCGACGGCCAGAGTCGCCAGCTCGTGGCCGTCTTCCAGGAGCACATGCAGGCGGGTGCCGCCTTCGGCGAGATGCAGCCAGGTCGGACTGCCCGACAACGCTGCCGCCAGTCGGGCATGGACACGCCCATCGGCATCGCGCACCAGCGCGTGAACACCCTCGCATTGCGGCGCGTAGCCGCCGGCGTAGGCGAACGGCAGGCCCTCAGGCGGGATGGAGAAAATCGCGGGGTTGGAAGGGGTCATCGGAGCGCGACTTTACGGCCACAATGCCCTGTCATGACCAGCTCCAGCCCGCCTCGCCGGCGGGTGCCGCGCGTATGCGTTTCGACGTCCCGACGCTGTTCAGCCTGATGCTGATCCAGTCCCTGGCGCTGGCGCTGCTGCTGCCGCTGCTGCTCGGCTGGTGCGACAGCATCGCCGCCCGTCGCGCGCAGCTCAGCGCGGCCGCGCAGGCCGCCGGCTGGGCCCTGCTGCTCCTGCCGCCCGACGGCATGCGCCTGACGGCCATCGTGGCGCTCGGCCTGCTCAGCCTCAGCCTCACGCTGCTGTGGATGGCCGCCGACCGCTGGCTGCCGGGTCGGGCCGGCCGGCTCTTCCAGTACGGCATGCCGGTGCTGGTGATGGTCGGCTACGGCGCGGGCTGGGACAACTACGGGCTGCGCCTGGCCTGGTCCAACGGCTGCATCGGGCTGCAGATGCTGGCGCTGGGCGCCAGCCTGATGCAACCCGTCAAGCGCGGCCCGGTCGGCAACCGGCGCTGGCGGCTGCTGTTCACCGTCAGCCTCGGCCTGCTGGCCGTGCTCAACCTGGCGCGCGCCTACCTGGCCGGCTTCGACACCGCGAACCTGCCCAGCTTCGACGCGCCGCATCCGCTCAACATGGTGTTCGCCGTCGTCGCCAACGTCTGCGTGCTGGCCGCGGCGGTCGCGATCCTCGTGGCCTGGCGCGGCGAGAGCGAAGCCGAGCTGCGCCGCCTCACGCAGATCGACGCGGCCACCGGGCTGTCCAACCGCCGGGCGTTCCAGCAGCGCTCCGTGGACATGATCTCGATGGCTCGCCGCTACAGCGAGCCGCTGATGCTCATCGTCATGGACGTCGACGGCTGCAAGGCGATCAACACGACGCACGGCGAAGCCAAGGGCGACCAGGCCCTCGCGCTCTTCGGCCGCTGCCTGGACGAGCAGAAACGCCTGGGCGACGTCGTCGCACGCATCGACGGCCAGCGCTTCGCCGTGCTGATGGCGCGCTCCGACCTCGTCGGCCCACCCGCGCTCGACCGGCGGCAGCGGGACGCGCTGCTCGAACTCGCGCCGCGCGAGCTCGGCTTCACGCTGGGCTACTCCGCCGGCTGGGCCAAGCTGCGCAACGGTGATCGCAACATCGAGGACCTGCTGCACCGCGCCGAAGCGGCGCTGTATGCCGCCAAACGCCAGGGAAAGGGGCGTCTGTGCGCCGAACCGGGGCTCGAAGCCGAGCTCAGCGTGGCCGTGCCCGCCTGAACGACCTCGGACACGCAAGCCCGCGCACCGCCTGGATGGCTGCTGCAGCCGCCGAGGCCGACGGATCAGACCTCATCGAGAGCCGATGTCCCGCCTCGACCCCTGCGGGCCGTGACGCGGTTCACGCCTGTCGCGCCCACCGCGCGCCAATCGCCCAGTCGATGCGCGCCAGCGCCCGGTTGGCATGACGTTTGCGTCAGGGTTTTCCAGGTCCCCACCGCCATCCACGAGATGGGTCGGGACGTCGTCGTACCAAGACCTGGAGTTCCCGCCATGCATGTCGCCCTCAGCCCCACGGCCGTCCACGCCCGAGCCCCTCGCGCCCTCAATCCGCTGGCCAGCGATGCCGCCGCGTCGCAGCACCTGCAGCGCGCGCCGATCGAGGTGGTCAAGCTGACCTCCCGCGACCTGCAATGGCTGCCCGCCCTGACGACCCTGCTGATCGACAACGTCCACCTCGGCGCCACGCTGGGCTTCCTGGCGCCGCTGTCGCGCTACCAGGCGCTGGACTACTGGCACGGCGTCTTCGCGCGACTGGGCCAGCACCACATGCTGTGGATCGCCTGCGAATCCGAAGGCCCGGGGCGTCTGCTCGGCGCCGTCCAGCTCTCGCTGTGCCCGCTGGCCAATGCGCACCACCGTGGGGAAGTCCAACGACTGATGGTGCACAGCCAGGAACGCAGCCGCGGCGTGGCCGGGCAGCTGATGTCGCGCCTGGAATGCGCGGCGGCGACGCAAGGCCGATTCCTGCTGCAGCTGGAGACCTGCGCCGACTCGCAGGCGGAAGCGGTGTTCGCGCATCTCGGCTGGCAGCGCGCCGGCCAGATCCCCGATCACTGCCACGGCGCCGAAGGCCAGCTGCAGGCCGCCGCGATGTACTACAAGCGACTGCCGCATCTGGTCTGAGCACCGCGCGCGCCTCCGCGTGCATCAGCGCTCGTCAGCGCACGTCGAGCAGCCCCGCGAGCAGCGCCTCGATGCGCCGGGCTCTTGCCGCAACGCCGCCCAGGGCGGCGAGCCCGCCCTGCTCCAGCATCACCAGCCCGTGCAGCCCGGCCCAGAGCGCCGCGGCGCGCGCGGCCGGCAACGCCGCCGGAGCGATCAGCCCGTCCAGGCCCGCGATCAGCGACTCGCGCAGCGCGGCCGGCGTGTCGAGCATCAGCAGCCGGTAGTCGTGCGGGTGCTGCAAGCCCCAGTTCACGAAAGCCCGCGCCACCGCGGCGGCCTCCCCGCCTGAAGCGGCCCCGTCCGCCGCCCCCTGCAGCCGCGTGAGCAGCGTGCGCAGGCTGTCCTCGGCCAGGCGCGCGAGCAGCTCGCCCTTGTCGTGGAAGAAGCTGTAGAGCGTCGCGTGCGAGTAGCCCACCGCCGCGCCCACCTCGCGCAGCGTCAGCGCCTCCGCGCCGCGTTCGGCGAAGAGCTCGCGCGCGGCGGCGAGGATGCCGGCCTCCAGCGCCAACTTGTGCGCGGCGCGCCGCTGCTGGGACGCGGTCGGCGTTGTGCCGGCTCCGACGCCAAGGTCGAGCGCCGCGTCGCCGTCCACGTCGAGATCCAGCTCGCCCTCGTTCATCGCCTTGCGCTGCGCCTGGCGCTTCAACGGCCCTTCCGGTTTGGCCACCTTCTGGCGCACGCGCGGCTGCGGCTTCGCCTGCGGTCGCGCCTGCGCGGCGCCGTCCGGCCTGTCCTGCACGACGCCGGAGGTGTTGTGCAGGCCCTTCGGACCGCTCGGACGCGGATCCGGCATCGTCGCGCGGCCGCCGCTTGTGGATTTGCTAACCATTGGTTAGTATTTGATCGACGGTTTGAATGAAGACTGGACGATGCCACAAATGCCTGCGATTGACCATGCCGACGCGACCTCGACGCGGTCGCTGCTGGAGGCCGTTCCCGTCTCGCATCCCGATGCCGTGCTCCTGATGCATCTGCTCAACCAGCGGTTGGCGTCGCTCAGCGGCGATTCGGGCGCCAGCGGGTTCGAGGCCGCGTCGATGCCGGCGGGACGATCCGTGTTCCTGGTCGCACGGGGCGAAGACGGCGCGCTCCTCGGCTGCGGCGCGGTCCGGCCGCTCGCGCAGGCCGGCGTCGCGCCGGTGGCCGAGCTCAAGCGGATGTTCGCCCGCGACGGCACCCGCGGAGTCGGTATCGCCCTGCTCATCGCGCTGGAGCGCGAAGCGCTCGTCATGGGCTATCGCGCGCTGTGGCTGGAGACGCGGCGCGTCAACGACCGCGCGCTGCGCTTCTATCGGCGGCACGGCTATTCCGAGATTCCCAACTACGGCGGCTACGTCGGGCGCGAGGACGCGGTGTGCCTCGGCAAGACGTTGAACCCGGAACCCAAGGAACCCTCATGGACCTGATCGAACTGCGCGGCACCGACCGCGACTGGATGCCGGCGCTCGGCGAGTTGTTCTTCGACGTCGTCGACGGCGGCGGCTCGCTGGGATTCCTCGAAGACGTCGACGAGGCGCAGATGCGCGAGTACTGGGAAGGCGTGTTCGAGCAGCTCGGACCGCGGCATCGGCTGTGGGTCGCACGCGAAGGCGACCGGGTGCTCGGCACGGTGCAGCTGTCGCTCTGCGGCAAGCCCAATCAGCGCCATCGCGGGGACGTGATGAAGCTGATGGTCCATCGCGACGCGCGGCGCCGCGGCGTCGCCGTGCAGCTGATGGCCGTGCTGGAACAGACCGCGCGGGACGCTGGCCTCAGCCTGCTGACGCTAGACACCGAAGCCGGATCGGCGGCCGAAGCCTTCTACCAGTCGCAAGACTTCCACCGCAGCGGCGAGATCCCGTTCTTCGCCGCCAACCCGCAGGGAGAGCTGCAGGCGACCGCGCTGTACTGGAAGCGGCTGGACTGAACGACAGTCAGCGCTCCGGCGCCACAGCGCCCCTGCGCTCCCGCGCCTCAGCGCGATACGCGCATCAGCTTGCCGCCGTCGGTCACCGTCAGCAACGCGCCGTCGCGCGCCTGGATCACGTCGCGGAAGCGCTCGCCGAGGTCACCGAACATCTTCTCCTTGCCCGTGACGGTGTCGCCGTTCAGCGTGATGCGCCACAGCGCGGTGCCCGCCAGCGAGCCCGAGATCAGCTGTCCGCGCCATTCCGGGAACAGGCTGCCCGTGTAGAACACCAGCCCCGCCGGCGCGACGGAGATCGGCGTCCAGGTCGTGAGCGGCTCGACATAGGCCGGCGCATGCGTGCCCCCGCCGATGCGGCAGGCGTCGCCGACCGGCGAGCCGTACTCGCAGCCGTAGCTCTTGATCGGCCAGCCGTAGTTCTTCCCGGCGCGTGCGATGTTGACCTCGTCGCCGCCTTGCGGGCCGTGCTCGGTGAGCCAGAGCTCGCCCGTCTGCGGATGCAGCGCGGCGCCCTGGATGTTGCGATGGCCGTAGCTCCAGATGCCGGGCTTGGCGCCCGCGGCGAAGGTCGGGTTGTCCGCCGGGATGCTGCCGTCCCGGTTCACGCGGATCACCTTGCCCAGCGTCTGCTGCAGGTCCTGCGACGGGCTGCCCTTCATGCGCTCGCCGGTCGTGATGTAGAGCGTCTTGTCACGCGCGAAGACGAGCCTTGAGCCGTAGTGCCCGGTGCCGTCCACCTTCGGCGCCTGACGGAAGATCACCTGCACGCTGGTGAGGGCGTCGCCTTCCAGCCGGCCGCGCGCGACCGTGGTGCCGGCCTTGCCGGCTTCGGTCCCGGTGCCCGCTTCAGCGTAGGAGAAATAGACCCAGTTGCTGCCCGCGGTCGCGAAGTCCGGATCGATCGTGATGCCCAGCAGCCCGCCCTGGCCGCTGTCCAGCACCTGGGGCACGCCGGTGATCGTCGCCTCGGTCTTGCCGGCCGCGGACAGGCGCACGATCGTGCCGCCCTTCTGCGTCACCAGCAGCCGGTTGTCGGGCAACTGCACGAGGCCCCAGGGGCGGTCGAGCGTGCTGTTCAGCGTCTGCATCGACGGCGCGGCGGCACCGCCGCCAGGTTGGCTGGGCGCGGCGGTGTCGTCGCCGCCCCCGCTACCGCCGCCACAGGCCGTGGCCGCCATCGCGACCGCCAGGGTCGACATCCATTCCGCCACGCTCATGCCCGTTCTCCTTGTGCTGATCGATGGGCCGGTCGAAAAACCGGCCGCCCGCGACGGCGTCACGACGCCGTGAAGACGACGAGTCTAGGCCGGCGCGGAAACGGAGTTGCAAGCGGATGAAATCGGCGCCACCGACCCTGCCTCGTCCCTGGACATCCTCGGGTCATCCTCCCGCCATCGCGGGCAATCGCCGTGCGCGGCCCCGCTCCGGCCGGATGCCCCTGCTTGTGCAGGCCCGGCGCTTCCTCTACGCTGGCCGCAGTCCGGCTCCAGACCCACGTCCAACTCTTGCCTGAGAGGAACGAGCCATGTCCCCCACCCCCTCCTCCGATCCGGAAGGCACGACCGCCGGCAGCCCAGGCGGCGCCGCGCTGCCGCAGCATCCCGGCATCGCGGCGATCCGCACCCTGGCGCTCACCGGCCCGGCCGGCGCCGGCAAGACCTCGCTGGCCGAGGCCCTGCTGCTGAAATCCGGCAGCATCAAGACCGCCGGCAGCATCGAGAAAGGCAGCACCGTCAGCGACCACGATCCGCTGGAGAAGCGGATGCTGCATTCGCTGCAGGTCTCCCAGATGCACATCGCGCACGAGGGTCTGCGCATCCACCTGCTCGACACGCCCGGCGCGCCCGATTTCATCGGGCAGGCGCTGCCGGCGCTCGAAGCGGTCGAATCGGTCGCCGTCGTCGTCAACGCGCAGAACGGCCTGGAGCTGATGGTCCGCCGGATGATGGAGGCGGCCGCGGGGCGCGGCCTCACGCGGCTGATCATCGTCAACCGGATCGATGCGCCGGGCGTCGACGCCCAGGCGCTGCTCGCCCAGCTGCAGGAAGCCTTCGGCCGTGAATGCCTGCCCTTGAATCTGCCCGCCGCGGGCGGGACCAAGGTGCAGGACTGCTTCTTCGGCTGCAGCGGCGAGAGCGACTTCGGCTCGGTCGAAGCCGCCCACCGCGCGCTGGTGGAGCAGGTCGTGGAAGTCGATCCGGATTTCGTCGACCGCTACCTCAACGAGGGCGACGTGCCCGCCACCGAGCTGCACACCCCGCTGGAGCAGGCGTTCCGCGAGGGTCATCTGATCCCCGTGTGTTTCGTGTCGGCACGCACCGGCGCGGGCGTCGCGGAGCTGCTCGACGTGATCGAGAAGCTGCTCCCCAATCCCTATGAGGCCAACCCGCCGCAGTTCATGCGGCGCGAAGGCGACGAGGCGGAACCGCTGCTGGTCTCGATGGATCCGGCGCAGCACGTCGTCGCGCACGTCTTCAAGATCCAGTCGGACCCCTACCTCGGCAAGCTCGCGATGCTGCGCGTCCATCAGGGCACGCTGAAGAAGAACGCCCAGCTCTTCGTCGGCCATGCCCGCAAGGCGGTGCGCGTCGCGCATCTGTTCATGCTGCAGGGCAAGGAGCATGTGGAGATCGAGCAGGCGCTGCCCGGCGACCTGTGCGCGCTGGCCAAGATCGATGAGCTGCATTACGACGCGGTGCTGCACGACGCGCAGGAGGATGAGCATCTGCACCTCGCGCCGATCGCGCTGCCGACGCCGGTGCACGGCGTGGCGATCCGCCCCAGCCGTCACGGCGACGAGCAGCGGCTGTGGGAGGTGCTGTCGCGCCTGGTCGAGGAAGATCCCTGCCTGCGCCTGGAACGCGGCGGCGGCCACGAGGAAGGCCTCGGGCCGCAGGGCGGGGAGACGCTGGTCTATGGGCTCGGCGAACTGCATCTGAGGGTGCTGCTGGACCGGCTCAAGGAGACCTACAAGTTCGACGTCCAGACCCAGCCGCCGCGGATCGCGTACCGCGAGACGATCTCGGCCAAGGCCGAAGGCCATTACCGCCACAAGAAGCAGACCGGCGGCGCCGGGCAGTTCGGCGAGGTGTGGCTGCGCATCGAGCCGCTGGAGCGCGGCGCGGGCTTCGAGTTCCGCGACGAGGTCAAGGGCGGCACCATCCCCGGCCAATTCATGCCGGCCGTCGAGAAGGGCGTGCGGCAGGCGCTGGCGCAGGGCGTTGTGGCCGGCTATCCGGTCGTCGACCTGCGGGTGACCGTCTTCGACGGGAAGCATCATTCGGTGGACTCCAAGGAAGTCGCCTTCATCACGGCGGGCAAACGCGCGCTGATCGCAGCGGTGCGCGAGGCGCGGCCCGTGGTGCTGGAACCCATCGTGCAGGTCGAGATCAGCGCGCCGGAAAACGCCACCGGCGACATCACCGGCGACCTGGCCTCGCGGCGCGGTCAGGTGCTCGGGACGCGCGGCAGCGTGCCGGGACAGATCGGCGTGGACGGGCTGGCGCCGCTGGCCGAGCTCAGCGCCTACCAGAACCGCCTCAACGCGATGACCAGCGGCCAGGGGCGCTACACGATGGTGCTGTCCCATTACGAGGCGGTGCCCCCCAACACCCAGGCCCAGTTGGCCGCCGGCTACCACCTGAAGGACGAGGAGTAGCCCTTCGCGGTCGGCGACCTCCCCCTGCCGTAGCGCTACCACGCCGATGGGCAGGGTGCGAGCCCCGGGGCGGGGCCTGAGCGTTTGTGAACGAAGCTTTATCATTGGGGGATGTGTTCCGCCCACCGAGACGTCGCGCAGATCCGCCTGGACAACGCGATGCGCTTGTTCGACGAGTTTGTTGCCGCCACGATCAAACATCCCGATGCCGCCGCCCTGCGCGGCCTGGAGCGCCGTTTCGCCGAGCGCCTGCAGATCCAGCCCAGTTACTGGAGCCAGATCAAGAGCCGCTCCCGGCAGATCGGCGAACGACTGGCCCGGCAGTTCGAACAGCTGACCCACAAGCCCAACGGCTGGATGGATCAGGAGCACGGCGCGCTCGGTGCTGCGGCGCCGGCGGTCGGTACCTCGCAGGGCAACACGGCTTTATCAAATGCGGGCCGTCCGGCGTCGGCGGACAACTCCCCCAGCCTCCCGCAGGACGATGACGAACGCTTCATCGTCGGCCTGGTGCTGACCTACTACCGCCGGCATCCGCAGCGGGCGCGCACGCGGCTGCTGGACCTGCTGGGCGAGGTGCTCACCCCGCCCGCGCCGAACGCACCGCCCGTGCCGGCGCCCAAGGCGGCCGCCCCGGCGACCTCCGATATCGACGACTGGCACAAGCTGCAGCGCAGCATCGCGCCGCTGAAGTCGAAGAAGCGCTGAGCGCTTCCATCGGCGTCTGCGTCAGCGGTTCGCGCTGACTCTCCTTCCCGCCCTTCTGATCGCGCCTCGCCGGCCAGGCAGGCGTACGCCTGCGCGCGTCCCGTCGCCATGGGACAACGTCCGAGCAAAATCACTTGCGCTTGATAATCAGATGTTTATCATCTGCGCAACTCTTGAGCCCCCGCCGCAACGGCCGCGCTGTCAGGCGCCGTCCCGGGACTCCCCTTCCCTTTCCGTCCGTCATCACAGGAGGCTGCCATGGCCCAGTTCACCACTCCCCGTCCGCGTCTCGCAGTGACAGCGCGCAAGCCGCGCAATCCCTTCGTGGCCCTGAGCCACGGCCGTTCCGCAGGCCGTCACGGCCCCACCGCCGGCGGCCGCCGCCAGCAGGAACAGCAGGCCCTGAAGCGCGCGCTTCAGCGGCACGACGACTTCAGCCCTTGAACGGGTAGCCTCCGACGGAACGGGATGTCTTCCCGGTCCGGCGCAGGCCGCCCAGGGAGACAAGAAATGCAAGAGTTCACCTTGATGCCGGGCCGCATGCATGGCCTGGCCCGCCAGCAGAGCCTCCGCGGCTGGCTGGCGATCCTGCTGCTCAGCGCCGGCGGGCGCCTGATCAGTTGGGCGTGGCACGTCGCGCCGGCGGCGCGCCGCGACGCACCGGCCGAAGGGCTGGAGTTCCATGTCGACGCCGACGGCACCGGCCGGATCTACGTCGACGGCCAACTGCAGGGCACCCTCGCGGGTGTGCAACGGCTGTGATGCCGCTCTGGCTCGCGGTCGCCTTGGCCGCGGTGGGGATCAAGCTCGCAGGGGCCGAGCCGATATACGATGAACAACATTCACCGTGCATCGCCGCCCACGCGACGACCCCGCTTCATGACCCAGAGCGCTCCGCCCGCTGCGTCTGCCCCGTCCGGGAACGGGTCGGGGAATCCGCCGATTCCCTCCCCAGCCCAGCAGGCGACGTTCCAGCCGCTGATCCGGCCCCTGCCGGATCTGGCGGCGTGGACGGCCCGCTTCCGCGACATGGAAATCCCGGTGCTGGCCAGCACGGCCGAGCAGCTGGAACTCTGGCGCGCGAATGAGGACGCGGTCGACGCGCACCTCCTCGGCGAGTTCCTGAGCAAGGACCCGCTGATGACGCTCAAGCTGCTGGCGCATGCCGCGTCGCAGCGCTCCAGCCGGCTGCTGACCGACACCGAGACGGTCACGGCCGCGCTGGTGCTGATGGGCATCACCCCCTTCTTCAAGGCCTTCGGCGAACAGCCGACGGTCGAGCAGCGGCTGGCCGATCGGCCAGATGCGCTCGCCGGCATCCAGCGTGTGCTGCATCGCGCTGAGCGCGCGGCCCGCTTCGCGCTGGGTTTCGCCGCGCACCGCGCCGACCCGGACGCGGCCGTCGTCCACAGCGCCGCGCTGCTGCACGATTTCTCCGAAATGCTGCTGTGGTGCGAGGCGCCTGATCTGGCGCTCGAGATCCAGCGCCGCCAGGAAGCGGATCCGGCGCTGCGCAGCGTCGCCGCTCAGCGCGCGGTGCTCAATGTGGAGCTTGGCGATCTGGAGCAGGCACTGATGCGCACCTGGCATCTGCCGGAGCTGCTCGCCCACATCGTCGACGACAAGAAGGTCCACGATCCCCAAGTGCGCAGCGTGATGCTGGCGGTGCGCCTGGCGCGGCACACCGCGCTGAGCTGGGAGAACCCGGCCGTGCCCGACGACCTCATCGAGATCGGCGAGCTGATGAGTCTCTCTCCGGCTCACACGCTCAAACTCGTCCACGAAGTCGACGGCGTCGTCTGACACCATGGCAGGACCCGATCAAGCGTTCTGGCAACAGCGGTTCGAGACCGGTCAGACCGGCTGGGACCGCGGCGCGCCGCATCCGCAGTTGGCCGCCTGGCTGAGCGAAGGGCTGCTCGGCAAGGGCCAGCGCATCGCGGTGCCGGGCTGTGGCCGCGGCCACGAGCTGGCCGTCCTGGCCCGGGAGGGACTCGACGTGACCGGGCTCGACTACACGCCTGCCGCCGTCGAGGCCGCCCGCGCCAAGCTCAAGGACGAGCATCTGCCGGGACGGGTCGAGCAGGCGGACGTGCTGGCCTGGCGTCCGGATCAGCCGCTCGACCTCGTCTACGAGCAGACCTGCCTCTGCGCCCTGCATCCCGATCAATGGACAACCTACGCCGAGCAACTGCAGCGCTGGCTCAAGCCCGGCGGACGGCTGCTCGCGTTGTTCATGCAGGCGCGTCGCGAAGAGTCCGAACACGGTCAGGTCGTCGGCCCGCCGTACCACTGCGACATCAACGCCGTGCGTGCGCTGTTCCCCCTTGCCCTCTGGAAGTGGCCCGCGCCACCCTACGTGCAACGTCCGCACGAGCGGGGATGGTTCGAACTCGCTGTGGTGCTGGAACGCCGCTGAAGGGGCGCGATTGGCGTTGAGGCTCCGGGTTCGAGCCTAGGACCTTGGACCTCGGGCCCGATCACACCGGCAACGCCGTCGTGTTCTTCAAGCGGTCCAGGACGAAGCTCGTCTTGCAGTCCTGCACGCTGGGATGGCGCAGCAGGGTGTCGCTGATGAAGCGCGCGTAGTGGCTCATGTCCTCGACCAGCACGCGCAGCAGGTAATCCATCTCCCCCGTCAGGGCGGCGCACTCCACCACTTCGGGCCAGGTCTGAACAGCCGCCCGGAACAGGTCCATCGGCGTGCGCTTGTGGCTCTCGGTGTGCTTCTCGAGCCTCACGTTGATGTAGGCCGTGAGCCCGAGTCCGACGCGCTCCGGATTCACCAGCGCCACGTAGGCCGTGATCACGCCGCCCTCCTCCAGCCGCCGCACACGTCGCAGTACGGCGGACGACGACAGGTTGACCTGCGCCGCCAGGGCGTCGTAGGTCATGCGGCCATCGGCCTGAAGGGCGTGGAGGATGCGTCGGTCGATCGCATCAAGCTCGATCTGCTTGTCCATGACGGGATTCTTGCAGGATTCCTGCGCCACCCATCCTCTGGACGATACGGATCGCAGAAATCCTGCGCCCCCCACCTTCTACAGTGACGCCATCGCATTTCTGACCAGATCCCCTTGACCGGGCTTCGGAGACACACATGGCATTCACCCCCTGGGACAACCCGATGGGCACCGACGGCTTCGAATTCATCGAGTTCGCCGCCCCCGATCCCGCGGCGCTCGGCGCGCTGTTCACCTCGATGGGCTTCGTCGCTGTCGCCCGTCATCGCCACAAGGACGTGACCCTGTATCGCCAGGGCGATGTCAACTTCATCATCAACGCCGAGCAGGACGCCTTCGCGCAGCGCTTCGCGCGCATGCACGGCCCCTCGATCTGCGCGATCGCGTTCCGCGTCAAGGACGCCGCCTTCGCCTATCGCCGCGCGCTGGAACTGGGCGCCTGGGGATTCGACAACAAGGCCGGCCCGATGGAGCTGAACATCCCGGCGATCAAGGGCATCGGCGACTCGCTGATCTACTTCGTCGATCGCTGGCAAGGCAAGAACGGTGCGGCCGCCGGCGAGATCGGCAACATCAGCATCTACGACGTGGACTTCGTGCCGCTGCTCGACGCCGACGGCAAGCCGGTGCAGTCGACGCCCAAAGGCCACGGCCTCACCTACATCGACCATCTGACCCACAACGTCTTCCGCGGCCGCATGAAGGAATGGGCCGAGTTCTACGAGCGCCTGTTCAACTTCCGCGAGGTCCGCTACTTCGACATCGAAGGCAAGCTGACCGGCCTGAAGTCCAAGGCGATGACCAGCCCCTGCGGCAAGATCCGCATCCCGATCAACGAGAGCAGCGACGACAAGAGCCAGATCGCGGAATACCTGGACCTGTACCACGGCGAGGGTATCCAGCACGTGGCACTGGGCACCGACGACATCTACGGCACCGTCGAGGGCATGAAGGACACCGGCGTGGTCTTCCAGGACACGATCGAGACCTACTACGACCTGGTCGCCAAGCGTCTGCCGGAGCACGGCGAGAATCTCGACGAGCTGCGCCGCCTGCGCATCCTGATCGACGGCGCCGCACACCAGGGCGCGCCGCACGAACTGCTGCTGCAGATCTTCACCAAGGAAGTGATCGGGCCGATCTTCTTCGAGATCATCCAGCGCAAGGGCAATGAAGGCTTCGGCGAAGGCAACTTCAAGGCGCTGTTCGAGAGCATCGAGCTCGACCAGATCCGCCGCGGCGTGCTGAAGGCCGACGCCTGATCACCGACTGACTCAACCCGCCCGGCTCACCTTCACAGGTGCGCTCAGGGCGGGCTCTTCGAGCAGGTGCAAGGCCCGCTCGAACGCCTGGGGCTCGAACACCAGCTGCAGATGTCCACGCGCCGGGAGGTGCAGGACGCGGGCACCCGGCAGGATGGCCGTCTCCGCCGGGAACACGATCTGGTCGCAGTGCCCGTAGAGGCAATCGAAATGGCTGGCGAACTGCGCCGGCTCATCCCGCGCCATCTGGTTCAGCCATTCCGAGTCGCCTCGCATCTGGCGGGCGTTCTCAGTGGTGCCCAACTTCGCCAGCAGCGTGCCGTGATGCGGCGTGCCCAGCGTCAGGATGCGGTGGATGCGATCGAAGGCGTGACCTTGACTGCGCCACCAGGCGCGAGCGCTCAGGCCACCCATGCTGTGCGCGACGATCAGCGGTGCCAGGCCGGTGCGCTCCTGCAGCGTGCGCATGGCCGCGTCGATCTGAGGGGCGTAGCGGTCGATCGAGCCAAACGCAGGTTCCTGCGTGACTGCGATGAAGGGGACGCCTCGCGCGCGGAACGCCTTCATCCAGACGTTCCACATGCCGCGGTTGCAGTTGTAGCCGTGCAGCAGCACCACGCCGCGGCGACCGCGCGCCTGCGCCGCCTCGGGCACCAGATCGGGCTCCCGGTGCTCGGCCCACGGCTGATACCAGCAGAACACCTTCGTCACGACGACGACCTCCCGCCACCACGCTTGCAGCAGGTCCCCCAGCGGGGCAGTCGGCAGCCCAGGCGCCGGCGGCACGACGCGCAGCACAAGGAAGTGCGGCAGCATCGTCAGCGGAGGTCCGAACACGAACAACGCCAGGACGGCGATGCCGATCGATGCGCCCCAGTGGGCACCCGCCCACACGGCCAGCAGCGGACCGACGATCCAACGGAACAGGGAGAAGAAGCGCTGCAGCCGGCCGTTCATCCGGACTCCCGGGCAAAGGGTCGAGTGTAGAGGCGGGCTCGACCTGAGCGCCGCTTCGGAAAATTCTGAGAACCACGACGCTGCGCCTCGGAAGACCGACGTTGTCCCTCACGTGACGAGCCTGCCTAGGGCATCCCCGCTACGACGAGGCCGTGCCAGCCGCCAGCATCGGCAGTTCCTCCGGGGCACCCCCGCCACACACCAAGAACGCGACGAGGAGACATGACTGCAACGCACACCGACAAGCCCTGGCTGAAGAACTATCCGCCGGGCGTTCCCGCTGAGATCCCCGTCGACATCTATCCCTCGCTGGTGGCCCTCCTTGAGGAGGCCTTCCGAAAGCACGCCCGCCGCGATGCGGCGGCCTGCATGGACCAGCGCCTGACCTTTGCGCAGGTAGACGAACTCTCGTCCGCGCTGGGTGCCTGGTTGCAGCAGCGCGGCTTGAGCCGCGGCGCGCGCGTGGCCATCATGATGCCGAACGTGCTGCAGTACATGGTGACGATCGCTGCGATCCTGCGTGCTGGATATGTCGTGGTGAACGTCAATCCGCTGTACACGCCGCGCGAGCTCGAGCATCAGCTGAAGGACTCCGGCGCCGAGGCGATCATCGTGCTCGAGAACTTCGCCAAGACCTTGTCGGAGGTCATCGATCGGACGCAGGTCAAGCATGTGGTGCTCACCGGTCTGGGCGACATGCTCGGGTGGTGGCGCCGACCACTGATCAACTTCGTGATCCGTCATGTGAAGAAGATGGTGCCGGAGTTCCGGCTCCCGCTCACCGACGGCCGCACCGTCACGCGCTTCAACAAGGCGCTCGCAGACGGTGCTGGCTTGTCGTTGAAGCCGGTCCAGGTAGGCGCAGAGGACCCTGCTTTCCTCCAGTACACCGGCGGAACGACGGGACTGTCCAAGGGCGCCACATTGCTCCATCGCAATGTCGTCGCCAACATCCTGCAGAGTGAAGCGTGGTTCGCGCCCATGCTCAACAAGCTCGGCGACAAGCCCTTGACCATCGTCTGCGCGCTGCCGCTGTATCACATCTTCGCCCTGACAGCGTGCTACATGCTCGGCGCCCGCATGGGGATCATGAATCTGCTGATTCCCAATCCTCGCGATATCCCAGGCCTGATCGCAACCCTGCGGAACTACCGCGTGAACATGTTCCCGGCCGTCAACACGCTTTTCAACGCCTTGGCCAACGATCCCGCCTTCGCGAAGCTCGACTTCAGTGAATTGGTGATTTCGAACGGCGGAGGGATGGCCGTCCAGCAGGCCACAGCAGAGAAATGGGCGCGCATCACTGGTTGTCCAGTCGTCGAGGGTTATGGCCTGTCCGAGACTTCACCGGTCGCGACGGTGAATCGCCTCGATCTCGACCAGTTCAACGGATCTATCGGATTGCCAGTGCCGAATACCGAGATCGCCATCCGCGATGACGACGGGAACGACGTCCCCCTGGGCCAGCGCGGCGAGATCTGCATCCGCGGCCCCCAGGTCATGGCCGGCTACTGGAATCGACCGGAAGACACGGCTCAAGCGATTGGCCCGGACGGCTTCTTCAAGACCGGCGACATCGGCGTCATGGATGCCGACGGCTTCACACGCATCGTCGATCGCAAGAAGGACATGATTCTGGTCAGCGGATTCAATGTGTACCCCACCGAGATTGAACAGGTCGTCAACCTGCACCCTGGCGTGCTCGAATGCGCAGCGATCGGTGTCCCCGATCAACATTCGGGCGAAGCGGTGAAGCTCTTCGTCATCAAGAAGGATTCGGCGCTCGCCGAAGAGGATCTGTCCGCTTACTGCCACAAGCAGTTGACCGGCTACAAACGCCCCAAGTACATCGAGTTCCGGGATGAACTCCCCAAGACCAATGTCGGGAAAATCCTCCGACGTGAACTCCGTCAATAGCACCACGGCCAGACCAGAGCTCTCGCGACGATGAATCAACCACCTCTGCTTCCATCCAGCATTACGGTGCTAGAGCGGGGGTGGCTCTCATCCAACAATGTTCTGCTGCATGGGACTACGCCTGACGAGGGCGCCGTGCTTGTCGATACCGGATATGCATCCCATTTCGAGCAGACGCTCGTACTGGTCGCTGCCGCTTTGCGGTCGACAGAAGCAGTTCGCTTCGTCGCCAATACGCACCTCCACTCTGACCATTGCGGTGGGAATCGCGCGATCTCCGAGCGGTATAGATGCCCGATCCTGATACCGCCTGGCGACTTCACAGCTATAGAGAGTTGGGACGAATCAGCGCTGAGTTATCGGCTGACCGGACAGCAATGCGAGCGTTTCAGTCCTACCGGCAAGCTGCAGCCAGGCCACGTGCTTCAGCAAGCTGGGCGCGAATGGCAGATCCATTCAGCCCCTGGTCACGATCCTCACTCCGTGATCCTCTTCGAACCTGAAAGCGCGACGCTGATCTCCGCGGATGCGCTTTGGGAACGAGGTTTCGGCATCGTCTTCCCTGAGTTGGACGGCGCAAATGCGTTCGCTGAAGTCTCGGCCACGCTCGACATCATCGAAAACCTTCGGCCAAGAGTCGTGATTCCCGGCCACGGCGCACCATTTCAAGATGTCCCAGGAGCCCTGAGCTCTGCGCGCGAGCGGCTCAACTACTTCCAACGTGAGCCAACGCGACATGCGTTGCATGCGGCGAAAGCCTTAACCGTCTTCCACATGTTGGAGGTTCGGCAAAGCTCGGCGGCGGAGCTAATTGCGTGGCTTCAGGCCACTCCAATACTTATCAGCACATGGCAGCGGTTCTTTTCCGCTGAATCGCTTGGCGAATGGACGGCGCAGTTGCTGCAGGACCTCGTGCGGACCGGTGCGCTGCGCCAGGATTCGTCAACGATATCCGTGCGTGGGAGCTAAATCTCGGAAACGATTCAGAAAAGACAAAACCCCTCGATCATTGCTGATCGAGGGGTTTGGCGGTGTATTAACCTGACGATGACCTACTTTCACACGGGAATCCGCACTATCATCGGCGCTGAGTCGTTTCACGGTCCTGTTCGGGATGGGAAGGGGTGGGACCGACTCGCTATGGTCATCAGGCTTGACTGGTTGGCTTGCTGAGGAGCTCAGCAGGCCCAATTCGGTAGAGTCAAATCAGCTTTGGTTTGATTGCGTCTTCAGGTTTGAAGAACGGTTTCGATCAGACATCCCGGGATGGGAGTTGATCTGCGTGACCACTCACCTTGACGTTTTGAGTGTCAAAGTTATAGGGTCAAGCCGCACGGGCAATTAGTACTGGTTAGCTTAACGCATTACTGCGCTTCCACACCCAGCCTATCAACGTCCTGGTCTTGAACGACCCTTCAGGGGGCTCTAGGCCCCGGCAAGACTCATCTTGAGACGAGTTTCCCGCTTAGATGCTTTCAGCGGTTATCTCTTCCGCACTTAGCTACTCGGCGATGCCACTGGCGTGACAACCGATACACCAGAGGTGCGTCCACTCCGGTCCTCTCGTACTAGGAGCAGGCTCTCTCAATCTTGCAGCGCCCACGGAAGATAGGGACCAAACTGTCTCACGACGTTTTAAACCCAGCTCACGTACCTCTTTAAATGGCGAACAGCCATACCCTTGGGACCGGCTACAGCCCCAGGATGAGATGAGCCGACATCGAGGTGCCAAACACCGCCGTCGATATGAACTCTTGGGCGGTATCAGCCTGTTATCCCCAGAGTACCTTTTATCCGTTGAGCGATGGCCCTTCCATACAGAACCACCGGATCACTTTGTCCTACTTTCGTACCTGCTCGACTTGTCAGTCTCGCAGTCAAGCACGCTTATGCCAATGCACTATCAACACGATTTCCGACCGTATTTAGCGTACCTTCGAACTCCTCCGTTACACTTTGGGAGGAGACCGCCCCAGTCAAACTGCCCACCATACACTGTCCCCAACCCGGATAACGGGCCAAGGTTAGAACCTCAAACACACCAGGGTGGTATTTCAACGTTGGCTCCACCTGATCTAGCGACCAGGTTTCAAAGCCTCCCACCTATCCTACACAGATCTGTTCAAAGTCCAATGTAAAGCTACAGTAAAGGTTCATGGGGTCTTTCCGTCTTTCCGCGGGGAGATTGCATCATCACAAACATTTCAACTTCGCTGAGTCTCTGGAGGAGACAGTGTGGCCATCATTACTCCATTCGTGCAGGTCGGAACTTACCCGACAAGGAATTTCGCTACCTTAGGACCGTTATAGTTACGGCCGCCGTTTACTGGGACTTCAGTCAAGAGCTTGCACCCCATCATTTAATCTTCCAGCACCGGGCAGGAGTCACACCCTATACGTCGACTTTCGTCTTTGCAGAGTGCTGTGTTTTTAATAAACAGTTGCAGCCACCGATTCTCTGCGGCCTCATTGGGCTAACCAAGTAAATGGATCACCTACTAAAGGCACACCTTCTTCCGAAGTTACGGTGTCAATTTGCCGAGTTCCTTCTCCAGAGTTCTCTCAAGCGCCTTAGAATACTCATCTCGCGCACCAGTGTCGGTTTGCGGTACGGTCGTCAATAGCTGAAGCTTAGTGGCTTTTCCTGGAAGCAGGGTATCACTCACTTCGTCTGCAAGCAGACTCGTTATCACCCCTCATCTAAGCCCGGCGGATTTGCCTACCAGGCACGACTACAGGCTTGAACCGGGACATCCAACACCCGGCTGAGCTAACCTTCTCCGTCCCCACATCGCACTATTGATCGGTACAGGAATATTGACCTGTTTCCCATCAGCTACGCATCTCTGCCTCGCCTTAGGGGCCGACTCACCCTACGCCGATGAACGTTGCGTAGGAAACCTTGCGCTTTCGGCGAGGGGGCTTTTCACCCCCTTTAACGCTACTCATGTCAGCATTCGCACTTCTGATACCTCCAGCAGGCCTCACGACCCACCTTCACAGGCGTACAGAACGCTCTCCTACCACGCACAGTAAACTGTGCATCCGCAGCTTCGGTAACTGGCTTAGCCCCGTTACATCTTCCGCGCAGGACGACTCGATCAGTGAGCTATTACGCTTTCTTTAAATGATGGCTGCTTCTAAGCCAACATCCTGACTGTTTTAGCCTTCCCACTTCGTTTCCCACTTAGCCAATTTTAGGGACCTTAGCTGGCGGTCTGGGTTGTTTCCCTCTTGAGTCCGGACGTTAGCACCCGGTGCTCTGTCTCCCAAGCTGTACTCTTCGGTATTCGGAGTTTGCATAGGTTTGGTAAGTCGCCATGACCCCCTAGCCTAAACAGTGCTCTACCCCCGAAGGTAATACTTGAGGCACTACCTAAATAGTTTTCGGAGAGAACCAGCTATCTCCAGGTTTGTTTAGCCTTTCACCCCTATCCACAGCTCATCCGCTAGTTTTGCAACACTAGTCGGTTCGGACCTCCAGCACCTGTTACGGTACCTTCATCCTGGCCATGGATAGATCACCTGGTTTCGGGTCTACACCCAGCGACTGAATCGCCCTATTCGGACTCGATTTCTCTACGGCTACCCTATTCGGTTAACCTCGCCACTGAATGTAAGTCGCTGACCCATTATACAAAAGGTACGCAGTCACCCTTGCGGGCTCCTACTTTTTGTATGCATGCGGTTTCAGGATCTATTTCACTCCCCTCCCGGGGTTCTTTTCGCCTTTCCCTCACGGTACTTGTTCACTATCGGTCGATTACGAGTATTTAGCCTTGGAGGATGGTCCCCCCATATTCAGACAGGATTTCACGTGTCCCGCCCTACTCTATTCGTGCCTAGTTCCACAATCGACATTTCTCATACGGGGCTATCACCCGCTATGGCCGGACTTTCCATTCCGTTCTGATATGCCAACTGCTAAAACACGAGGGCTACTCCGATTTCGCTCGCCACTACTTTCGGAATCTCGGTTGATGTCTTTTCCTCGAGCTACTGAGATGTTTCAGTTCACCCGGTTCGCCTCGCACACCTATGTATTCAGTGTGCGATACCTCTAAACGAGGTGGGTTTCCCCATTCGGAAATCTCCGGATCAAAGCTTATTTGCCAGCTCCCCGAAGCTTATCGCAGGCTATCACGTCCTTCGTCGCCTGTAATCGCCAAGGCATCCACCACATGCACTTAGTCACTTGACCCTATAACTTTGACATCCGCAGATGTCGTCAAGGACAGATGCTCAACAACTTGAGCATTTATTTGAGTATCACGCGTTCGCCGTTCTTCAATTTCTACTCTTTTCAGAGTTGAAGTTTGTTGACGCAATCAAATGTCGCTGGCGGCACGGTGCCGGTCACCCCTTTACGAGTGCCCAGGCTTTCCGCCAGCAACGCTGATTCGACTCTACGAATTGTTAAAGAACAACAGCCGACTTAAAAAGTCGAGACTGGCAAACCACAACAGCGCTTGTCCGCTGCTGTGGTTTGCCACCCTGTGAAGTGATTGGTGGAGGATGACGGGATCGAACCGACGACCCCCTGCTTGCAAAGCAGGTGCTCTCCCAGCTGAGCTAATCCCCCAGATCTTGACGATCATCGTGGTGGGTCTGGCTGGATTCGAACCAGCGACCCCCGCCTTATCAAGACGGTGCTCTAACCGACTGAGCTACAGACCCACGCGTTTCTTGCGTGCTCCTGCAATCGCGCCAACCGGCAAGGCCAGCTCGCCAGGCTCACGCGTTTTCTCACTCACTGTTGCGTGTCTACAGCCGATAAGTGTGGGCGCGCTGAACTCGCTTATGTGGACTCGACTCAATTCTCTGACCTAAGCCAGACAACGGTCTCGTCATCTCTAGAAAGGAGGTGATCCAGCCGCACCTTCCGATACGGCTACCTTGTTACGACTTCACCCCAGTCACGAACCCTGCCGTGGTAATCGCCCCCCTTGCGGTTAGGCTAACTACTTCTGGCAGAACCCGCTCCCATGGTGTGACGGGCGGTGTGTACAAGACCCGGGAACGTATTCACCGCGGCAAGCTGATCCGCGATTACTAGCGATTCCGACTTCACGCAGTCGAGTTGCAGACTGCGATCCGGACTACGACCGGGTTTCTGGGATTAGCTCCCCCTCGCGGGTTGGCAGCCCTCTGTCCCGGCCATTGTATGACGTGTGTAGCCCTACCCATAAGGGCCATGATGACCTGACGTCATCCCCACCTTCCTCCGGTTTGTCACCGGCAGTCTCATTAGAGTGCCCTTTCGTAGCAACTAATGACAAGGGTTGCGCTCGTTGCGGGACTTAACCCAACATCTCACGACACGAGCTGACGACGGCCATGCAGCACCTGTGTCCAGGTTCTCTTTCGAGCACTCCCACATCTCTGCAGGATTCCTGGCATGTCAAGGGTAGGTAAGGTTTTTCGCGTTGCATCGAATTAAACCACATCATCCACCGCTTGTGCGGGTCCCCGTCAATTCCTTTGAGTTTCAACCTTGCGGCCGTACTCCCCAGGCGGTCAACTTCACGCGTTAGCTACGTTACTGAGAAGAAACCCTCCCAACAACCAGTTGACATCGTTTAGGGCGTGGACTACCAGGGTATCTAATCCTGTTTGCTCCCCACGCTTTCGTGCATGAGCGTCAGTACAGGTCCAGGGGATTGCCTTCGCCATCGGTGTTCCTCCGCATATCTACGCATTTCACTGCTACACGCGGAATTCCATCCCCCTCTACCGTACTCTAGCCATGCAGTCACAAATGCAGTTCCCAGGTTGAGCCCGGGGATTTCACATCTGTCTTGCATAACCGCCTGCGCACGCTTTACGCCCAGTAATTCCGATTAACGCTTGCACCCTACGTATTACCGCGGCTGCTGGCACGTAGTTAGCCGGTGCTTATTCTTCAGGTACCGTCATGAACCCCCAGTATTAGTAGGAGTCTTTTCTTCCCTGACAAAAGCGGTTTACAACCCGAAGGCCTTCTTCCCGCACGCGGCATGGCTGGATCAGGGTTGCCCCCATTGTCCAAAATTCCCCACTGCTGCCTCCCGTAGGAGTCTGGGCCGTGTCTCAGTCCCAGTGTGGCTGGTCGTCCTCTCAGACCAGCTACAGATCGTCGGCTTGGTAGGCCTTTACCCCACCAACTACCTAATCTGATATCGGCCGCTCCAATTGCGCGAGGTCTTGCGATCCCCCGCTTTCACCCTCAGGTCGTATGCGGTATTAGCTGCTCTTTCGAGCAGTTATCCCCCACAACTGGGCACGTTCCGATATATTACTCACCCGTTCGCCACTCGTCGCCAGGTTGCCCCGCGTTACCGTTCGACTTGCATGTGTAAGGCATGCCGCCAGCGTTCAATCTGAGCCAGGATCAAACTCTACAGTTCGATCTTGAATAAACTCAACGGAATCGAACAAAGACTATTTTCATAGCTTCATTCTTTCTTCCGTGAGCATCTAGCGATTTAACCTTCTCAGGTCGCTCGTCCAGACGCCCACGCTTATCGGCTGTAAATTCTTAAAGAACATCGAAGCAGCTTTCGCTCAAGGCCTCAGCCCGTCGCTTGCTTTCTTCGTCGCGTCGCTGACTTGTCGTCAGCAGCGAAGAGATGAGACTATAAACGAGTTCGTTTGAACTTGTCAAGCGTCTTTCACAATCATTCTCATGATCAGATCGACACCGTCTCAGCCTCAGAGATCAACGCTCCGCGAAGCGCTGATCTCTGCAAGCAGAGAAAGGAACGCCCGGTCATCCGACCGGGCGTCTCCGGATATTAGCCTGACGATGACCTACTTTCACACGGGAATCCGCACTATCATCGGCGCTGAGTCGTTTCACGGTCCTGTTCGGGATGGGAAGGGGTGGGACCGACTCGCTATGGTCATCAGGCTTGACTGGTTGGCTTGCTGAGGAGCTCAGCAGGCCCAATTCGGTAGAGTCAAATCAGCTTTGGTTTGATTGCGTCTTCAGGTTTGAAGAACGGTTTCGATCAGACATCCCGGGATGGGAGTTGATCTGCGTGACCACTCACCTTGACGTTTTGAGTGTCAAAGTTATAGGGTCAAGCCGCACGGGCAATTAGTACTGGTTAGCTTAACGCATTACTGCGCTTCCACACCCAGCCTATCAACGTCCTGGTCTTGAACGACCCTTCAGGGGGCTCTAGGCCCCGGCAAGACTCATCTTGAGACGAGTTTCCCGCTTAGATGCTTTCAGCGGTTATCTCTTCCGCACTTAGCTACTCGGCGATGCCACTGGCGTGACAACCGATACACCAGAGGTGCGTCCACTCCGGTCCTCTCGTACTAGGAGCAGGCTCTCTCAATCTTGCAGCGCCCACGGAAGATAGGGACCAAACTGTCTCACGACGTTTTAAACCCAGCTCACGTACCTCTTTAAATGGCGAACAGCCATACCCTTGGGACCGGCTACAGCCCCAGGATGAGATGAGCCGACATCGAGGTGCCAAACACCGCCGTCGATATGAACTCTTGGGCGGTATCAGCCTGTTATCCCCAGAGTACCTTTTATCCGTTGAGCGATGGCCCTTCCATACAGAACCACCGGATCACTTTGTCCTACTTTCGTACCTGCTCGACTTGTCAGTCTCGCAGTCAAGCACGCTTATGCCAATGCACTATCAACACGATTTCCGACCGTATTTAGCGTACCTTCGAACTCCTCCGTTACACTTTGGGAGGAGACCGCCCCAGTCAAACTGCCCACCATACACTGTCCCCAACCCGGATAACGGGCCAAGGTTAGAACCTCAAACACACCAGGGTGGTATTTCAACGTTGGCTCCACCTGATCTAGCGACCAGGTTTCAAAGCCTCCCACCTATCCTACACAGATCTGTTCAAAGTCCAATGTAAAGCTACAGTAAAGGTTCATGGGGTCTTTCCGTCTTTCCGCGGGGAGATTGCATCATCACAAACATTTCAACTTCGCTGAGTCTCTGGAGGAGACAGTGTGGCCATCATTACTCCATTCGTGCAGGTCGGAACTTACCCGACAAGGAATTTCGCTACCTTAGGACCGTTATAGTTACGGCCGCCGTTTACTGGGACTTCAGTCAAGAGCTTGCACCCCATCATTTAATCTTCCAGCACCGGGCAGGAGTCACACCCTATACGTCGACTTTCGTCTTTGCAGAGTGCTGTGTTTTTAATAAACAGTTGCAGCCACCGATTCTCTGCGGCCTCATTGGGCTAACCAAGTAAATGGATCACCTACTAAAGGCACACCTTCTTCCGAAGTTACGGTGTCAATTTGCCGAGTTCCTTCTCCAGAGTTCTCTCAAGCGCCTTAGAATACTCATCTCGCGCACCAGTGTCGGTTTGCGGTACGGTCGTCAATAGCTGAAGCTTAGTGGCTTTTCCTGGAAGCAGGGTATCACTCACTTCGTCTGCAAGCAGACTCGTTATCACCCCTCATCTAAGCCCGGCGGATTTGCCTACCAGGCACGACTACAGGCTTGAACCGGGACATCCAACACCCGGCTGAGCTAACCTTCTCCGTCCCCACATCGCACTATTGATCGGTACAGGAATATTGACCTGTTTCCCATCAGCTACGCATCTCTGCCTCGCCTTAGGGGCCGACTCACCCTACGCCGATGAACGTTGCGTAGGAAACCTTGCGCTTTCGGCGAGGGGGCTTTTCACCCCCTTTAACGCTACTCATGTCAGCATTCGCACTTCTGATACCTCCAGCAGGCCTCACGACCCACCTTCACAGGCGTACAGAACGCTCTCCTACCACGCACAGTAAACTGTGCATCCGCAGCTTCGGTAACTGGCTTAGCCCCGTTACATCTTCCGCGCAGGACGACTCGATCAGTGAGCTATTACGCTTTCTTTAAATGATGGCTGCTTCTAAGCCAACATCCTGACTGTTTTAGCCTTCCCACTTCGTTTCCCACTTAGCCAATTTTAGGGACCTTAGCTGGCGGTCTGGGTTGTTTCCCTCTTGAGTCCGGACGTTAGCACCCGGTGCTCTGTCTCCCAAGCTGTACTCTTCGGTATTCGGAGTTTGCATAGGTTTGGTAAGTCGCCATGACCCCCTAGCCTAAACAGTGCTCTACCCCCGAAGGTAATACTTGAGGCACTACCTAAATAGTTTTCGGAGAGAACCAGCTATCTCCAGGTTTGTTTAGCCTTTCACCCCTATCCACAGCTCATCCGCTAGTTTTGCAACACTAGTCGGTTCGGACCTCCAGCACCTGTTACGGTACCTTCATCCTGGCCATGGATAGATCACCTGGTTTCGGGTCTACACCCAGCGACTGAATCGCCCTATTCGGACTCGATTTCTCTACGGCTACCCTATTCGGTTAACCTCGCCACTGAATGTAAGTCGCTGACCCATTATACAAAAGGTACGCAGTCACCCTTGCGGGCTCCTACTTTTTGTATGCATGCGGTTTCAGGATCTATTTCACTCCCCTCCCGGGGTTCTTTTCGCCTTTCCCTCACGGTACTTGTTCACTATCGGTCGATTACGAGTATTTAGCCTTGGAGGATGGTCCCCCCATATTCAGACAGGATTTCACGTGTCCCGCCCTACTCTATTCGTGCCTAGTTCCACAATCGACATTTCTCATACGGGGCTATCACCCGCTATGGCCGGACTTTCCATTCCGTTCTGATATGCCAACTGCTAAAACACGAGGGCTACTCCGATTTCGCTCGCCACTACTTTCGGAATCTCGGTTGATGTCTTTTCCTCGAGCTACTGAGATGTTTCAGTTCACCCGGTTCGCCTCGCACACCTATGTATTCAGTGTGCGATACCTCTAAACGAGGTGGGTTTCCCCATTCGGAAATCTCCGGATCAAAGCTTATTTGCCAGCTCCCCGAAGCTTATCGCAGGCTATCACGTCCTTCGTCGCCTGTAATCGCCAAGGCATCCACCACATGCACTTAGTCACTTGACCCTATAACTTTGACATCCGCAGATGTCGTCAAGGACAGATGCTCAACAACTTGAGCATTTATTTGAGTATCACGCGTTCGCCGTTCTTCAATTTCTACTCTTTTCAGAGTTGAAGTTTGTTGACGCAATCAAATGTCGCTGGCGGCACGGTGCCGGTCACCCCTTTACGAGTGCCCAGGCTTTCCGCCAGCAACGCTGATTCGACTCTACGAATTGTTAAAGAACAACAGCCGACTTAAAAAGTCGAGACTGGCAAACCACAACAGCGCTTGTCCGCTGCTGTGGTTTGCCACCCTGTGAAGTGATTGGTGGAGGATGACGGGATCGAACCGACGACCCCCTGCTTGCAAAGCAGGTGCTCTCCCAGCTGAGCTAATCCCCCAGATCTTGACGATCATCGTGGTGGGTCTGGCTGGATTCGAACCAGCGACCCCCGCCTTATCAAGACGGTGCTCTAACCGACTGAGCTACAGACCCACGCGTTTCTTGCGTGCTCCTGCAATCGCGCCAACCGGCAAGGCCAGCTCGCCAGGCTCACGCGTTTTCTCACTCACTGTTGCGTGTCTACAGCCGATAAGTGTGGGCGCGCTGAACTCGCTTATGTGGACTCGACTCAATTCTCTGACCTAAGCCAGACAACGGTCTCGTCATCTCTAGAAAGGAGGTGATCCAGCCGCACCTTCCGATACGGCTACCTTGTTACGACTTCACCCCAGTCACGAACCCTGCCGTGGTAATCGCCCCCCTTGCGGTTAGGCTAACTACTTCTGGCAGAACCCGCTCCCATGGTGTGACGGGCGGTGTGTACAAGACCCGGGAACGTATTCACCGCGGCAAGCTGATCCGCGATTACTAGCGATTCCGACTTCACGCAGTCGAGTTGCAGACTGCGATCCGGACTACGACCGGGTTTCTGGGATTAGCTCCCCCTCGCGGGTTGGCAGCCCTCTGTCCCGGCCATTGTATGACGTGTGTAGCCCTACCCATAAGGGCCATGATGACCTGACGTCATCCCCACCTTCCTCCGGTTTGTCACCGGCAGTCTCATTAGAGTGCCCTTTCGTAGCAACTAATGACAAGGGTTGCGCTCGTTGCGGGACTTAACCCAACATCTCACGACACGAGCTGACGACGGCCATGCAGCACCTGTGTCCAGGTTCTCTTTCGAGCACTCCCACATCTCTGCAGGATTCCTGGCATGTCAAGGGTAGGTAAGGTTTTTCGCGTTGCATCGAATTAAACCACATCATCCACCGCTTGTGCGGGTCCCCGTCAATTCCTTTGAGTTTCAACCTTGCGGCCGTACTCCCCAGGCGGTCAACTTCACGCGTTAGCTACGTTACTGAGAAGAAACCCTCCCAACAACCAGTTGACATCGTTTAGGGCGTGGACTACCAGGGTATCTAATCCTGTTTGCTCCCCACGCTTTCGTGCATGAGCGTCAGTACAGGTCCAGGGGATTGCCTTCGCCATCGGTGTTCCTCCGCATATCTACGCATTTCACTGCTACACGCGGAATTCCATCCCCCTCTACCGTACTCTAGCCATGCAGTCACAAATGCAGTTCCCAGGTTGAGCCCGGGGATTTCACATCTGTCTTGCATAACCGCCTGCGCACGCTTTACGCCCAGTAATTCCGATTAACGCTTGCACCCTACGTATTACCGCGGCTGCTGGCACGTAGTTAGCCGGTGCTTATTCTTCAGGTACCGTCATGAACCCCCAGTATTAGTAGGAGTCTTTTCTTCCCTGACAAAAGCGGTTTACAACCCGAAGGCCTTCTTCCCGCACGCGGCATGGCTGGATCAGGGTTGCCCCCATTGTCCAAAATTCCCCACTGCTGCCTCCCGTAGGAGTCTGGGCCGTGTCTCAGTCCCAGTGTGGCTGGTCGTCCTCTCAGACCAGCTACAGATCGTCGGCTTGGTAGGCCTTTACCCCACCAACTACCTAATCTGATATCGGCCGCTCCAATTGCGCGAGGTCTTGCGATCCCCCGCTTTCACCCTCAGGTCGTATGCGGTATTAGCTGCTCTTTCGAGCAGTTATCCCCCACAACTGGGCACGTTCCGATATATTACTCACCCGTTCGCCACTCGTCGCCAGGTTGCCCCGCGTTACCGTTCGACTTGCATGTGTAAGGCATGCCGCCAGCGTTCAATCTGAGCCAGGATCAAACTCTACAGTTCGATCTTGAATAAACTCAACGGAATCGAACAAAGACTATTTTCATAGCTTCATTCTTTCTTCCGTGAGCATCTAGCGATTTAACCTTCTCAGGTCGCTCGTCCAGACGCCCACGCTTATCGGCTGTAAATTCTTAAAGAACATCGAAGCAGCTTTCGCTCAAGGCCTCAGCCCGTCGCTTGCTTTCTTCGTCGCGTCGCTGACTTGTCGTCAGCAGCGCAGAAGCGAGATTATGAACGATTTCTTTCGAATCCGTCAAGCAGTCAGAGAAATTATTTTCATCGTCGACTGCGAGAATCTCGCCGCCAAACTAGAACCGGCTTTTTGCTGGTTATTCATTCGGCACCTCGGCATACCCTCCGAGGCCGCCGTTCAAAACAATGTCGTGAACAGCGAAGACCGCTAGTCTAGCACGAGTTTTTTCACCCACGCAACTCCCGTCATACGACTTTCATTGAACGTGCGCTGTTCGACCGCTGGAAAGCCGGCGGCGAGGCCCCGTCAGTGGAGTCGAGATTGCGGCGCCAGTGCTTCCAGCGCCACTTTCGCCGGCTCGTCGCTTTCCAGGATGCGGGGAAGCGCTGCCGCCAGTCGCGGCACATCCGCCCGAAGCACACGCTGCTTGACGGAGGGGATCTGCGACGGATGCATCGAGAAGCTGGTCAGCCCCATGCCCAGCAGCAGATCGGTGAAGGCGGCATCACCGGCCATCTCGCCGCAGACGCTGACTTCCTTCCCCGCCGCCCGCGCTTCCCTGATCGAGTTCGCAAGCAACTGCAGAACCGCGGGATGCCACGGGTCATAGAGATGGGCAACCGCCTCGTCGGCGCGGTCGATGGCCAGCGTGTACTGAATCAGGTCGTTGGTCCCGATCGACACGAAGTCCACGTGCTTGAGCAGTTGCGGCAGCATGATCGCCGCGGCCGGCACCTCCACCATCACGCCCAGTTCGATTTCGCCGCGCGCCTGGCCCGCCTCGTCGAGCTGCGCCTTCACGCGCTTGACGGCCTCCTGGACCTGCCGGATCTCCCCCAAGTGGGCGACCATCGGGATCAGCAGCTTCACCTTGCCGAAGGCACTCGCGCGATAGATGGCGCGCAACTGCTGGCGGAACATGCTCGGCTCCGCCAGGCTCCAGCGAATCGCCCGCAGCCCCATGGCGGGATTGAGCACATGCTCGTGCCGCAGTTCGTTGACCGACATCCGGTCCAGCGGCTTGTCGGCACCGATATCGACCGTCCGGATCGTCACCGGCAGTCCCGCCATCGCTTCGACTGCACTCTTATAGGCAATGAACTGTTCTTCCTCGCTGGGCAGGTCGCCGTCGCGGTTCATGAACAGGAATTCGCTGCGGAACAGCCCCACGCCGGTGGCGCCGGACGCCAACGCCGCCACGGTGTCGCCGGGCAATTCAATATTGGCGTGCAGTTCGATGCGCTGACCGTCCATCGTGATGGCCGGCGTATGGCGCAGCCGGGCGAGGCGCGCGTTCTCAAGTTCAGACTGCCGCTGCCGGAAGCGGTATTCCTCCAGCACGATCGGCGAGGGATTGACGATCACCGTACCGGCATCGCCATCGATGATGACCCAGTCGTCCTGGCGGATCAGCCGGGAAGCTTCCCGCGTTCCCACCACGGCGGGGATGGCCATGCTTCGCGCCACGATGGCAGTGTGAGAGGTCTTCCCCCCGATGTCGGTGATGAAGCCCTGGAAGACACTGCGCTTGAACTGGATCATGTCAGCGGGCGCGATGTCCGCGGCCACCAGCAGCAGGGGATCCTCCCCGGCGAAGTCGCGCGCAACGACAGCGGCGGGGCCGCCTGCGGGCGCGTCGTCCAGTTCCGCCGCCAGCGCGGCGAGGATGCGTTCAACGACCTGTTCCAGATCCGCCTTGCGCTCGCGGAGGTAGTCGTCTTCCATCTCGTCGAACTGCCGGGCCAGCACTTCCAGCTGCGCCGACAGCGCCCATTCGGCGTTGTAGTGCCGATCGACGATCCAGTCGCGCGCCGTGTCGACGAGCGCCTCGTCGTTCAGCAGCAGCAGATGGACGTCGAGCAGCGCGTCCAGCTCATGGGGAGCGTCCTCGGGCAACTCGGCCTTCAGCCCCTGCAGTTCACGGGTGACGACGTCGCGCCCGCGGACCAGTCGGGCGTACTCCTGCTCCGCATCCGCGGCGGCGATGAAGTAATGCGCGACGTCGACGCGGCTGGAGGCGACCAGCACGGCGCGGCCGATCGCCACGCCGCGAGAAACGGGAATGCCGAAGACCTGGAAACTCATGCGCCGACTTTAGCAGCGGGGGCCAAAGCCCGAGACCACCACGCGACTGTCACGGTTCGTTCACTTGAAGGTCACCGACGCGTCACCCCGCCCGCTCAGCATCGCGGCCATCACTTCAGCGAGGCTTTGCCATGAGGGATCTGCCGCTGCCTACCCTGCCCTTCTCCGATCTGCGCCCCGCCGAAGCGCCACGGAGGTCACTTCCAGCCAGCTCGCAAGACGTCGCTGTCGAAGCTGCGCGCACTCGCTTCCACGTGGGCTGGGCGCGCACGGAGGACGAAGTCCGCCAGGCCCAGCGCCTGAGGTACCGGATCTTCGTCGACGAGATGGGCGCGCGCCTGAGCGTGCCGGTCGGCGCGCCCGCCGGGCACGACATCGACCTCTTCGACCCCTTCTGCGAGCATCTGCTGGTGCGCACGCTCGACAAGCACGGGCAACCCGGCGAGGTCATCGGCACCTACCGCGTGCTGACGCCGGAGGCGGCCCGCCGCGCCGGCGGCCTGTACAGCGAGACCGAATTCGACCTGACCCGCCTGCGCTCCCTGCGCCCTCGCATGGTCGAGCTGGGCCGTTCCTGCGTCCATCCGGACCACCGCAACGGCGGCGCCATCATGGCGCTGTGGGGCGCGCTCACCGAGTTCATGGTCCGCAACGACCTCGACACGATGATCGGCTGCGCCAGCATCAGCATGCGCGACGGCGGCCACTATGCCGCCAGCCTGTGGCGCCAGCTGGACGCCAGCCACATGGCCGACATCGCCTGGCAGGTGCGTCCGCGACTGCCGCTGCCGGTCGACGAGTTGCGCCAGGACCTGGTGGTCGAACCGCCGCCGCTGATCAAGGGTTATCTGCGGGTCGGTGCGCGCATCCTGGGCCGTCCGGCGTGGGATCCGGACTTCAACACCGCCGACCTGCCGATGATCATGCGCATCGCGGATCTGCCGGCGCGGTACCGGAAGCATTTCCTGGGAGCTTGAGCCCCCACCGGCGAAGTGCCAGGCCTTGCGCTTACTGGCCTTCGCCGAACTTGTCGTTCACGAGCGCCGTGATGGCGTCGTGAGCGGCCTGCTCGTCCTCGCCGGAGGTCTCGAGCTCGACCTCCGCGCCGAGGCCCGCCGCCAGCATCATGACGCCCATGATGCTCTTGGCATTCACGCGGCGGCCGTTTCGGGTCATGAAGACCTCCGCCTTGAATCCCCCCGCCAACTTCGTCAACTTCGCCGAGGCACGGGCATGCAGGCCCAGCTTGTTGCTGATGGTGAGGGTCGACTTGATCATGGGCAGGAAGTTCGGGACGAGGAATTGTTGGAAGCGCAGGGGGCCGTCGCGTCGCACAGGATGCCCTGCGTGCCGCCCTGGCTGGCGCGCTGGACCAGCGCATCCAGCCCTTCGCCGGCGTAGCACAGCGAGCGCCACAGCATCGGCACGTTGACGCCGGTCAGCACCTTCACCTGCTCGCCCTGCAGACGCAGCGCGGCATTGGTCGGCGTGGCGCCGTAGACATCGGTCAGCACCAGGGTCTGCTGGTGTCCGGAGGCGTCGATCAGCGCGCGCGCCTGCGACTCGACGTCGTCCGCACTCATTTCCGGCGTCACGTCCAGCACCCTCAACTGCAGCGAGCAATGCGGGAACGTGTGCTCGGCCACCTGCTTCAGCGCGGTGGCCAGCGGGGCGTGAGCGATCAACAGCAGGCCGGACATGCGCAGCATTATCGTGCGCCGCAGCATGATGCGGGCGTGGCTCGCACAAACCCGCAATCGTGGGGAGGATGCCCGGCCCCTCCGCCTTCATGGCGCCCGCCGTCTGGCGCCCGTTCAGGGTGGCAGCTCGACCGAGCCGAGAAACACGTCCCAGGCCTCCGGATCCAGTCGTTCGCCTTGCATCAGCACCTGATACAGACGCGCGCCGCGCGAGAACACCGCCTGCCGCACCTGCTGGCGAGGCTGTCCCGCGCGGGCCTCGAAGGCCTGCTGGAACGCCTCCGGATCGGAGGCGATGCCCCGGACGCCGAGCGGCGCCGACGCCTGCGGCGCCATCTGCCGGGCGATGCCCTCGTGCATGCGCCGCATCGCGGCGGAGGTGGCCCCGGCGTCGCCGAGATCGGTCCAGGTCAGCGAGAACTGGGCGCCGCGAGCCTTGCAGCTCATCGATCGCACCGACACGCCCTGGCCGGAGGGCCCGGGCTGCGTCCGTTCTTCCCGATCCGGCTTGCAGGGGAACATCAGCTGCACCTGAGCGCCATCCGGGCTGACCTTGCGCCAGTTCAACGCCGGACTGCAGCCGGCGGCCAGCACCAGCGGGAGGATGGAAACAAGCCGGATCGAGGGGCGCATCCGATGATTATGGAGGGGTCACAATGGCCCGATGAGCGAAGCGAACTCCCCCACGCCCTCCGCCATGGCCCTCAAGGGCGTGCGCGTGCTGGATCTCTCCCGCGTCCTGGCGGGTCCCTGGTGCACGCAGACGCTGGCCGACCTCGGCGCCGACGTGATCAAGGTCGAGCGCCCCCCCAAGGGCGGCCATCCCGGGGGGGACGACACCCGCGGATGGGGCCCTCCTTATCTGAAGGACCGGGACGGCCAGGACACCGCCGAGGCCGCCTACTACCTCGGCGCCAATCGCAACAAGCGCTCGGTCGCGATCGACATCGCCAGCCCGCGGGGTCAGGACTTGATCCGGGAACTGGCCCGGCGGGCGGATGTGCTGGTCGAGAACTACAAGGTCGGCGACCTGGCCCGGTACGGACTCGATGCCGCAGCACTGCTGGAGATCAATCCGCGGCTGGTGTTCTGCTCGGTGACCGGCTTCGGACAGACCGGCCCCTACCGGGACCGCGCCGGCTACGACTACGCGGTCCAGGGCCTGGGCGGCCTGATGAGCGTCACCGGCGAGGCCGATGCGCTGCCCGGCGGCGGTCCCCAGAAGGTCGGCGTGGCGGTGGCGGACCTCTTCACCGGCATGTACGCGACGGTCGCCATCCTCGCCGCGCTGCGCCACCGCGACGCCACCGGCCAGGGCCAGGTCGTCGACATGGCCCTGCTGGACACCCAGGTCGCGATGCTGGCCAACCTCGGCGCCAACTACCTGACGACCGGCAAGGCACCGCGTCGCATGGGCAACGCCCACCAGAACATCGTGCCCTACCAGGTCTTCCAGGCCAGCGACGGCCACCTGATCGTTGCCGTCGGCAACGACGGCCAGTTCGTCAAGTTCTGCGAGCTCCTGGGCTTGCCGGAACTCCCGCGCGACCCGCGCTATGCGACCAATGCGCAGCGGGTCCGGCATCGTGACGAACTGGTCCCGCAACTGGCCGCCCGCGTCGCGGAGAGACCGAGACAGCACTGGCTGGATGCCATGGAAGCCGCCAAGGTGCCGGGCGGCGCCATCAACGACCTCTCCGAGGTCTTCGACGACCCGCAGGTCCAGCACCGCGGGATGGTGGTCTCGATGCCGCATCCGCACAGCGATGCGCTGCGGGTCGTCGCCAGTCCGATGAAGTTGTCGGAGACGCCCGTGGCCTACCGATTGCCCCCGCCGCTCATGGGGCAGCACACGGACGAGGTGCTTGCGGAGCTCGGACACGGCCCCGACGCAATCGCCGCGTGGCGGCAAGAAGGGGTCATTGCATGAGCAACCAGGATGAGAAGCACGGTCGAGAGTCCGCCGGCAAGGGCGTGAACATCGTGCTCGTGCACGGCGCCTGGCTGGGCGCGTGGGCGTGGAAGCGGGTGCTCGGACCGCTGCGGGCGGCGGGACATCAGGTCTTCCCGGTGACCTTGAGCGGCGTCGGAGAACGCGCCCACCAGCCGCATGCGGACATCCGCCTGCAGACGCACATCGACGACGTGAAGGCGGTCATCGAGTGCGAGGAACTGAGCGACGTCCTCCTCGTCGGGCACAGCTACAGCGGCATGGTGATCACGGGCGTCGCGGACCAGATGCCGGACCGCATCGCGCGGCTGGTCTATCTGGACGCCGTGGTGCCGGAGCCGGGCGAATCCTGGTCCAGCCGCCACGCGCCGGAGACGCAGACCCAGCGTCGCGAGTTGATCGCGAAGTTCGGCCATCTGCCGGTGACCGAGCCGAACGGCATGGGCCTGAAGCCGGACGACTTCGACTGGATGATGCGCTGCCAGCGTCCGCAGCCCGGTGGTGTCTATGACAGCCCGCTCGACTTCGACCAGGCCGCGTGGCTGAAGCGCCCGCGCACCTTCATCGACTGCAACCGTCCCGCGCTCCTCACAATCGCGGCGGCGCGGGAGCGCGCCCGCGCGCAGCCCGGCTGGGAGCTTTTCGAGATCCCGACGGGTCATCAGGTGATGGTGTCCGCGCCGAAGGAATTGACCGAACGTCTCCTGATGCTCGCAGAGCGCCAGGCCAAAGGGGCCTGACGACCTCCTCGGTCGCGAACCCGTTGAAGGACGGCGGTGGTTGGGGACGGCAAGTCGTGAGGTTTCGGAGCTTGACTCCGGGGGAGAGCCGGACCGAGTTCAGTCCAGTGGACTGAACGACGCCGGCGAGCGCTGGAAGACCAGAGGTCTGACAGCCTCATGACTTGGCGGCCAACGCTTGGCAAAAGCAGGCGATGCCCGTCCGCCATCCGCCCCGAATCCCCGGGCAATCGTGAGCCATTTCACGCCATCCACCCAGGGGGGCGATTGCCCCCGACTCACGGGATGGCCTCGCTTGGGGCTGCACGGAACCATGGCGCCTCCCCTGCCCCGGCATGCCGCCGGAGGCGTACAAGAACGAGAGAGCATGTCCCGCCCGCCCCCTTCCATTGCCGCGCCGTTGGCCGCCAATGACATGGCGCAGCCCCCGAGCGATTCGCAGTGGGGTGAAATCGTCCAGCAGCTCGGTGCCGAGATTGCCGGCCCGTTGAGTGCGGCGCTGGAGCGGATCCACACCTTGATCAGCACGGGCCAGATCGATCGCCAGGGCTTGCGGGCGTTGCGCGATTCGGTGGCGCAGGCGCGCGAGGCGGGCATGGTGAGTCAGCAGCTGGCGCGGCTGGCGTCCGGGCGGCTGCGGTTGTCGCGGGAGCGCGTGCCGCTGACGCAGGTGCTGCGCGGCGTGCTGACGCAGCGGAGCCGTGAGACGCAGGCTCGGGGCATCCAGATCCGGCAGTTGTTGCAGCCGATCGAGGTCCACACCGACGCGTCGCTGCTGTTCTCGCTGCTGAACGCGGTGATGGACTGGGCGCTCGCCAACACGCATTCGTCGTTGGAAATGCGCCTGGATCTGACGCCGTGGCCTGCCAAGGCGCGTCTGATGTGCCGTTTCGCTCACCGCTCGCTGGACCTGGGCAGCGCCCCGTCTGCGGCGATCAACGCTCCGCCGGAGTCGCTGAACTCCCTGCATTGGCGCCTGATCGAGCAGACTGCGTTGACCCTCGGCGCGCTGCCGCTGCGCGAGGACGAGGCCGGCATCACGATGCTGACGCTGGAGTTCCCGCACGTGGCCGGCGACGAGCCCGGCGTCCAGCAAGAACTGGCACCGCCCGCGCGGCCGGACCGGCCCGAGCTGGACGATCCCACGCCCTCGCACAACTCCAAGCCGCTGGCGGGCTGCCACCTGCTGATCGTCTCGCCGCGCCGCGAGGTGCGTCAGGAGATCCAAGGCGCCGTGCGCCACATGGGACTGATCATCGATGCCGTCGGCTCGATGGACGAGGCGCTGCAGTTCTGCGAGGAAGGCCTGCCGCACGGCATCGCCTTCGAGCAGTCGATGCGCGATGCCGACTTCGACCGCCTGCGCGCCGACATCGTCGGCGAGGTGCCCAACTTCAGCTTCATCGAAGTGCTGGACGGCGAGCAGCAGACGCAGCTCTCCACGGCCACCGCGGACCACATGGCGCGGATCTCGCGTCAGAACCTGCAGGATGCCCTGCCGTCGGTGCTGCTCTTTGAACTGTCCAAGGCACTCTGACCCGTCGGGGCCTCGCCCGTCGCGTCGACCCGACGGGTGCCCTGACAGGCTCCTGACTTAAGCCCCACCAAAGTGATGGGCGAACAGCCCCGGGCATACACTCCGGCCCCATGAAGCTGCCTCGCTGGTCCGGACTCCTGCTGCTGGTCGCCGCCGTCGGTATCGGCGCCGGCCTCGCCTATGAGGGCTTGAAGCCCGAACCTGCCCCGCAGGTGAACTACGTGCTGCTCGACGGCTCCAAGCACGCCTCCGTCCAGGCCTGGCCGGGCAAGGTCATGCTGGTCAACTTCTGGGCGACCTCCTGCACCACTTGCGTCAAGGAAATGCCGCAGGTCATCGCGACGCACCAGAAGTACAAGGACAAGGGCTTCGACACGCTGGCCGTCGCCATGAGCTACGACCCGCCGGCCTACGTCGCCAACTACGCGGAGACCCGCAACCTGCCCTTCGGCGTCGCCATGGACAGCACCGGCGAGATCGCCCGCAGCTTCGGCAAGGTGCAGCTCACGCCGACGACCTTCCTGATCAACAAGCGCGGCGAGATCGTCAAGCGCTTCGTCGGCGAGCCCGACTTCGCGGCGCTGCACGGCACGATCGAGAAGCTGCTCGCCGAGAGCTGAGCCCGTCGCGCCCCCACGGACATGCCGCTTTCGAGCGGCATTTTTCATGGCTGCCGCGCACGCCGATCCCCGCGAATACGCGGGTTAGCCCCGACGCTTTGCGATTCTTTTCCTCGGGTACACCAGCCTGCTGTCGCCAGATACTAGGGTAGCGACATAGCAAGCATCGCCCGCCCGAATGAACACGAACAAGAACCTGCCCGGCGTGCCGGGGACCGTCATCTCCCCCCTCTCCACCGCACCGGCGCTTCGGCGACAGCAGGGCCGGTCGACGCCCTGGATCCTCGGCGTGGTCGTGCTGGCCGTTGCGGCCGGCGGCTGGTGGTGGTGGAAGGGCCGCGGCGCCGACGGCGCGGCGGGCGGTCCCGCCTCCGCGGCGAGCGGTCCCGCGGGTGCAGGAGGCCCGGGCGGTCCCGGCGGTCCAGGTGCCGCCGGTGGCGGTCGCGGCGGCCGCTTCGCCGCCAACCGCGTGCAGCCGGTGTCGGTGATGCCCGCGCGGCTGCAGGACATCCGCCACACCGCGGCCGCCATCGGCACGATCAGCGCCTCCAACACCGCCGTCGTGCGCGCGCAGGTCAGCGGCGTGCTGCAGCAGATCCACTTCACCGAAGGCCAGCAGGTCAAGGCCGGCCAGACGCTCGCGCAGATCGATCCGCGCGCCTTCCAGGCCGCGCTCGGTCAGGCCGAAGGCCAGCTCGCCCGCGACAAGGCCACGCTGGACAACGCCCGCATCGACCTGCAGCGCTACCAGGACCTGCTCGCCAAGGACGCGATCGCGCGCCAGCAGGTCGACACGCAGCAGGCCACGGTCAATCAGCTTGTCGGCACCGTCAAGGCAGACCAGGCCGCCGTCGACAGCGCTCGGCTGCAGGTCACCTACAGCCGCGTGCAGGCGCCGATCTCGGGCCGCGTCGGCCTGAAGCAGGCGGACATCGGCAACGTGGTCCAGACCGGCGACACCAACGGCATCGTCAGCATCACGCAGACGCGCCCGATCGCGCTGACCTTCGCGGTGCCGTCGGCGCTGCTGCCGCAGGTCAGCGCCGGACTGAAGGGCAAGACCGCGATGACCGTCGAGGCCTGGAGCCGCGATGCCAAGACGCGTCTGGCCACCGGCAAGCTCGCCACCGCGGACAACGCGATCGACATCGCCACCGACACGATCAAGCTGAAGGCGCTGTTCCCGAACGACGACGACGCGCTCTACCCCAACCAGTCGGTCAGCGTGAAGCTGCAGCTTGCCACCGAGCAGAACCGCCTGGCCGTGCCGGCCGCCGCGGTGCTGCGCGGCTCGCAGGGCTTCTACGTCTACGTCGTCGGCGCGGACAACACCGTCTCCACACGGGTCGTGCAGACCGGCGCGGTCGACGGCGACTGGATGGCCGTGGACGGCAAGATCGAGCCGGGCGAGCGCGTCGTCATCGACGGCGTCGACCGCCTGCGTGAAGGCGCGAAGGTCGAGGTCATCGCCGCCGATCCGAAGCAGCGCGCCGGCGCCAATGCGGCGCCGCGTCGCGGTCGCGGCGCGAGCGCGCCGGGCGGTGCCGGCTCCGGCGCCTGGGGCGAAGGTCGCCGGGCCTCGGGCAGCTCGGGCAGCTCGGGCGCATCGGCGCCGCAAGGCGCCGCGAGCGGCTCCGGCAATCCGGCCGACGCCGCGCTGCGCGCACCGACCGCCGAGGCGCGCAACGACGCCGCACAAGCCGGCGGCGAACGTCCGGCCTGGCTGGACCGTCTGCCGCCCGACGTCCAAGAGAAGGTCATGAAGATGAGCCCCGCCGAGCGGGAAGCCTGGATCGCCGAGCGCCGCGCCGAACGCGCCAAGCGGCAGGCGGCGTCCGGCGGCGGCAACTGATCGCCGGGGGCAACAGGCCATGGCCATGAACCCGTCCCGTCCCTTCATCGAGCGGCCGGTCGCGACCTCGCTGCTGATGCTGGCCATCCTGCTGGCCGGCCTGCTGGCCTACCGGCTGCTGCCGCTGTCGGCACTGCCGGAGGTCGACTATCCGACCATCCAGGTCACGACGCTCTACCCGGGCGCGAGCCCCGACGTCATCTCGACCACCGTCACCGCGCCGCTGGAGCGCCAGTTCGGCCAGATGCCCGGGCTGAGCCAGATGACCTCGTCGAGCTCGGGCGGCGCCTCCGTGATCACGCTGCGCTTCTCGCTCGGCCTGTCGCTGGACGTCGCCGAGCAGGAAGTGCAGGCCGCGATCAACGCCGGCAGCAACCTGCTCCCGAGCGACCTGCCGATGCCGCCGGTCTACAGCAAGGTCAACCCGGCCGACGCGCCGGTGATGACGATCGCGGTGACCTCGCCGTCGCTGCCGGTGATCAAGGTCCACGACCTGGTGGAGAACCGCCTCGCGCCCAAGCTGTCGCAGGTGGACGGCGTGGGCCTGGTGAGCATCGCCGGCGGCCGACGCCCCGCCGTGCGCATCCAGGCGAACCCGCGCGCGCTCGCGGCGCTAGGGCTGTCGCTGGACGACGTGCGCAGCGCCATCGCTTCGGCCAACGTCAACCAGGCCAAGGGCAGCTTCGACGGCTCGCAGCGCGCGTCGACCATCGACGCCAACGACCAGCTGCGCTCCGCCGCCGAGTACCAGAACCTCATCATTGCCTGGAAGAACGGCAACCCGCTGCGGCTGAGCGACGTCGCCGAGATCGTCGACGACGCCGAGAACCTGCGCCTGGCCGCCTGGGCCGACACCACGCCCGGCGTGATCCTGAACGTGCAGCGCCAGCCCGGCGCCAACGTGATCCAGACCGTCGACCGCGTGAAGGCGCTGCTGCCCAAGCTGCAGGGCACGCTGCCGGCTTCCGTCGACGTGCAGATCCTGTCCGACCGCACGACGACCATCCGCGCCTCGGTCGACGACACCGAGATCGAGCTGCTGCTCGCGATCGTCCTGGTCGTCGCGGTGATCTTCCTGTTCCTGCGCAGCGGCAGCGCCACGCTGATCCCCAGCGTCGCGGTGCCGCTGTCGCTGATCGGCACCTTCGGCGTGATGTACCTCGCCGGCTTCTCGATCAACAACCTCACCCTGATGGCGCTGACCATCTCGACGGGCTTCGTCGTCGACGACGCGATCGTGATGATCGAGAACATCGCCCGCTACGTCGAGGAAGGCGACTCGCCGATGGAGGCGGCCATCAAGGGATCGAAGCAGATCGGCTTCACCATCATCTCGCTGACGGTCTCGCTGATCGCGGTGCTGATCCCGCTGCTCTTCATGGGCGACGTCGTCGGCCGGCTCTTCCACGAGTTCGCGATCACGCTGGCCGTGTCCATCCTGATCTCGGCCTTCGTCTCGCTGACGCTGACGCCGATGATGAGCGCACGCCTGCTCAAGCCCGAGGTGGAGCAGAAGCACTCGCGCCTGGGCACCTGGTTCGGCGAGAAGTTCGAGGCCATGATCCAGGCCTACGGCCGCGGCCTGGACTGGGTGCTGGACCGCCCGGTGCTGACGCTGCTGGGCTTCTTCGCGACGCTGGCGTTGACCGCGCTGCTGTACGTCGTCGTGCCGAAGGGGTTCTTCCCGGTGCAGGACACCGGCCTGCTGCAGGTCATCACCGAGGCCACGCAGAGCACCTCCTTCGACGCGATGAGCGAGCGCCAGCAGAAGCTCGCCGAGGTCTTCCTGAAGGATCCCGACGTCGACCACATTGCGTCCTTCATCGGCGTCGACGGCGCCAACGCCTCGCTGAACACCGGCCGCATGCAGATCACGCTGAAGCCCTTCGCGTCGCGTCACGCGTCGGCGACCGAGATCATCGCGCGGCTGGGCGACGCGAACCGGCAGGTGCCGGGCATCACCGCCTACATGCAGCCGGTGCAGGACCTGACCATCGAGGACCGCGTGTCCAAGACGCAGTACCAGTTCCTGCTGAGCTCGCCGGATTCCGGCGACCTGCAGAAGGCCAACGACCAGCTCCTGGAGCGGCTCAAGGCGCTGCCGCAACTGGCGGACGTCGCCAGCGACCTGCAGAACCAGGGTCTGCAGGCCTGGGTGCAGATCGACCGCGAGGCGGCCGGCCGGCTCGGCGTGACGATCGCGGCGATCGACACCGCGCTCTACAACGCCTTCGGGCAGCGGTTGATCTCGACGATCTACACGCAGTCCAGCCAGTACCGCGTCGTGCTCGAAGCGGCGCCGGAGTTCCGCAGCGGTCCGCGCGCGCTCGAAGGGCTGTACGTACCCGGCAGCACGACGGCGACCAACGCCGCCGGCACGACGTCGACGACCTCGGTGCAGGTGCCGTTGAGTTCCGTTGCGCAGATCGTCGAACGACCCGTCGCGCTGGCGATCAACCATGTCGCGCAATTCCCCGCGGCGACCATCTCCTTCAACCTGCCCCCGGGCGTCGCGCTGGGCGACGCCGTCAAGGCCATCAAGACCGAGCAGGCCAACCTCGACCTGCCCATCAGCGTCGAGACCAGCTTCCAGGGCGCGGCGGAGGCGTTCAGCAACTCGCTGTCGAGCACGCTGTTCCTGATCCTGGCGGCGGTGGTCACGATGTACATCGTGCTGGGCGTGCTCTACGAGAGCTACATCCACCCGGTCACCATCCTGTCGACGCTGCCGTCGGCCGGCGTCGGCGCGCTGCTGGCGCTGCTGCTCGGCGGGCTGGACCTGGGCATCATCGCGATCATCGGCATCGTGCTGCTGATCGGCATCGTCAAGAAGAACGCGATCATGATGATCGACTTCGCGCTCGAAGCCGAACGGGAACAGGGGCTGGAGCCGCGCGCCGCGATCCACCAGGCCTCGCTGCTGCGCTTCCGCCCGATCCTGATGACGACGATGGCCGCGTTGCTGGGCGCGCTGCCGCTGATGCTGGGCACCGGCGTCGGCCATGAGCTGCGGCACCCGCTGGGCGTGACCATGGTCGGCGGCCTGATCGTGAGCCAGCTGCTGACGCTGTTCACGACGCCGGTGATCTACCTCGGCTTCGCGCGCATGGCGCAGCGCTGGCGCGAACGCCGCGGCGTGAAGCGCGAAACGCGCGCCGCCGAGGAACGCCGCGGTCCCGACGCGCCGCAGATCGCCGATCCTGCAGGACCGACCGGTCCGGGCGGAGACCTGCGATGAACATCTCCGCGCCGTTCATCGCGCGGCCGGTCGCGACGACGCTGATCACGATCGGCATCGCGCTGGCGGGGATGCTCGGCTATCACTTCCTGCCGATCGCGCCGCTGCCGCAGGTGGACTTCCCGACGATCTCGGTGTCCGCCTCACTGCCGGGCGCGAGCCCGGACACCATGGCCGCGACCGTCGCGACGCCGCTGGAGCGCGCGCTGGGCAGCATCGCCGGCGTCACCGAGATCACCTCACGCTCCGCGCTCGGATCGAGCAACGTCACGCTGCAGTTCGACCTGAGCCGCGACATCGACGGCGCCGCGCGCGACGTGCAGGCCGCGATCAACGCGGCGCGCACGCTGCTGCCGACCGGCATGCCGAGCAACCCGACCTACCGCAAGGTCAACCCGGCCGACGCGCCGATCATGATCCTGGCGCTGACCTCGCAGACGCTGACGCGCGGCCAGATGTACGACACCGCCTCGACGGTGCTGGCGCAGCGGCTGGCGCAGGTCGGCGGCGTCGGGCAGGTCAACGTCGGCGGCGGCGCGTTGCCGGCGGTGCGGGTCGAGCTCAACCCGGACAAGCTGGCGGCCAACGGCATCTCGCTGGACCAGGTGCGCCAGGCCATCACCAACACCAACGCCAACCGACCCAAGGGCGCGGTCGAGCAGTCCGGCCGCTACTGGCAGGTCGGCGCCAACGACCAGGCGCGCACCGCGGCCGAATACGCGCCGGTGGTGCTGTCCTACCGCGACGGCGCCGCGCTGCGGCTGCGCGACGTGGCGGACGTGAGCGACTCGGTCCAGGACGTGCGCAACTACGGCGCGTCCAACGGCCAGCCGGCGATCCTGCTGTTCATCCAGAAGGAGCCGGGCGCCAACATCATCGAGACGGTCCAGCACGTGCGCGAGCTGCTGCCGCGCCTGCAGGCCTCGATCCCGCCGGCGATCGACCTCAAGGTCATCAGCGACCGCACCCCGACCATCCGTGCCTCGCTGGACGAGGTGCAGCGCGCGATGGCGATCGCCGTCGGCCTGGTCATCCTCGTGGTGCTGCTGTTCCTGCGCAGCTGGCGCGCGACGCTGCTGCCCGCGGTCGCCGTGCCGGTCTCGCTGGCCGGCACCTTCGGCGTGATGTACCTGTGCGGCTACAGCCTGGACAACCTGTCGGCCATGGCGCTGACGGTGGCCACCGGCTTCGTCGTCGACGACGCGATCGTCGTGCTGGAGAACATCACCCGCTACATCGAGCAGGGCCTGCAGCCCGTCGAGGCCGCCCTGCGCGGCGCGCGCGAGATCGGCTTCACCGTGATCTCGATCAGCCTGTCGCTGGTGGCGGTGTTCATCCCCATCCTGCTGATGGGCGGCGTCGTCGGGCGGCTGTTCCGCGAATTCGCCGTGGTGCTGTCGGCCTCCATCCTGGTGTCCATGATCGTGTCGCTGACGACGACGCCGATGATGGCCTCGCGCGTGCTCAAGCCGCGCAAGGAGCCCGAGCCCGGCGCGGCGACCAAGCGCAAGGGCTGGTTCGCGCGTGCCGCCGGCCGCTTCAATCGCGGGCTGGCCCGCGGCTATCGGCGTTCGCTGATGTGGACGCTGCGGCACCAGCCGGTGGCGCTGCTGTCGCTCGTCGCGGTGGTCGCGCTGAACGTGCATCTCTACGGCGCGATCCCCAAGACCTTCTTCCCGCAGCAGGACACCGGCGTGCTGATCGGCGGCGTGCAGGCGGACCAGGGCAGCTCCTTCGAGATGATGCGCAAGCGGGTCGACCGCTTCATGGAGATCATCCTCTCCGATCCGGCGGTCGAGAACGTCAACGGCAACACCGGCGGCGGGCAGCGCAACGGCGCCAACTTCTACATCACGCTCAAGCCGCTGAAGGAGCGCAAGGTCTCGGCCGACCAGGTCGTGAACCGGCTGCGCGACAAGATGGCGCACGAGCCCGGGGCCAACCTCTTCATGGTGCCGGTGCAGGACATCCGCATCGGCGGGCGGCAGGCCAATGCGCAGTACCAGTTCACGCTGCAGGCGGACGACCTCGAAGTCCTGCGCGAATGGGAGCCGCGCGTGCGCAACGCGCTGTCGCAGCTGCCGGACCTGACCGACGTCAACACCGATCAGCAGGACAAGGGCGTGCAGACCTCGCTGGTCATCGACCGCGACGCGGCCGCGCGGCTGGGCGTGACGGTCAGCACCATCGACACGACGCTGAACAACGCCTTCGGTCAACGCCAGGTCGGCGTCATCTACAACCCGCTGAACCAGTACCGCGTGGTGATGGAGCTGGCGCCGCAATACCTGCAGGGGCCGGAGACGCTGCGCAAGCTCTACGTCACGAGCAGCTCCGGCGCGCAGGTCCCGCTGTCGGCCTTCAGCCGCGTCGAGACGACCAACACGCCGCTGTCGGTGAACCACCAGAGCGGCTCGCCGGCGTCGACGATCAGCTTCAATCTGCCCGAGGGCGTCTCGCTGTCCCAGGCCACGGACGCGATCAACAACGCGATGTCGGAGCTGGGCGTGCCGGTGTCGGTGCGCGGCACCTTCGCCGGCACGGCCAACGCCTTCCAGGACGCGTTGAAGTCGCAGCCCATCCTCATCGGCGCGGCCATCATCGCGATCTACCTGGTGCTGGGCATGCTCTACGAGAGCCTGGTCCATCCGGTCACCATCCTCTCGACGCTGCCGTCGGCGGGCGTGGGCGCGCTGCTGGCGCTGATGATGTTCAACACGGAGTTCTCGATCATCGCGTTGATCGGCGTGATCCTGCTGATCGGCATCGTCAAGAAGAACGCGATCATGATGATCGACTTCGCCATCGCGCGGCAGCGCACGACGACGCACCTCACGGCCGGCGCGGCGATCTTCCGAGCCGCCAAGCTGCGGCTGCGCCCGATCCTGATGACGACCTTCGCGGCGATCTTCGGCGCGGTGCCGCTGGCGCTGGGCAGCGGCGACGGCGCCGAGCTGCGCAAGCCGCTGGGCATCGCCATCGTCGGCGGCCTGATCCTGAGCCAGGTGCTCACGCTGTACACGACGCCGGTCGTCTTCGTGACGATGGAGCGGCTGCGCCAGCGCGTGATGAAGCGCCGCGCAGCCAAGCGCGCCGCGAACGCGGCCAAGGCCGGCGGCGCGCCAGACGCCGCTCCCCCGATGAATCCCGAGCCGCCCGCGGCTCCGACCCTGCAGGGCTGAAACATGCAGACAGACATGCGCACAGACATGCAGACCCCGATGATGAAGAACGCCTCCTCCGTCTCCGCCACACGCCCGCGCACGGCCCTCAACACCCTCGCGGCGGCAGCGGCGATGACGGCGCTGATCGCCGTGATGAGCGGCTGCGCGGTGACGCGCGTCGATCCGCCCGCGCCGGTCGCGGCGCCGGCACAGTTCAAGGAGGACGCGCTCTGGAAGCAGGCGCGCCCCGCCGCCGCCGAGCCGGTCCCCGAGCAGTGGTGGACGCTGTTCGACGACCCGGTCCTCGACGACCTGCAGCGTCGGCTGGTGATCGGCAACGAGAACCTCAAGGCGGCGGTCGCCCAGGTGGAAGGCGCCCGCGCCGCGCTGGAAGCGAGCCGCTCGGCCTTCTTCCCCACGCTGTCCGCAGGCTTCTCCGGCACGCGCAGCAAGAGTCCGGACGGCAACGTCACCAACGGTTCGATCAACCGCGGACCGACCAACAGCGTGCAGGCCTCGCTGAACGCGAGTTGGGAGCCAGACCTCTGGGGACGGTTGCGTCTGGCCAGCGAAGGCGCGAACGCCTCGCTGCAGGCGAGTGCCGACGACCTTGCCGCGGCGCGGCTGAGCGCGCAGGCCACGCTGGCGCAGACCTACTTCTCGCTGCGGACTGCGGAGGCTCAGGAAGCCTTGTACGACCGCAGCGTGAAGTCGTATCAGCGCTTCCTCGACCTGACGCAGGCGCGCTACCAGAGCGGCGTTGCGGCCCGCAGCGACGTGCTGCAGGCGCAGACGCAGCTGCGTTCGGCCGAGGCGCAACTGCTGGAGACGCGCTCCACGCGCGGCCAGCTGGAACACGCGATCGCGGTGCTGCTGGGGCTGCCGCCGTCGGCGCTCGATCTGACGAAGAGCGCGACGCTGCCGAAGCCGCCGGCGGTACCAGAGATGCTGCCCTCGCAGCTGCTGGAGCGCCGGCCCGACATCGCCGCCGCGCAGCGGCGCGTGGCGGCGGCGTACTCGCAGATCGGCGTCGCGGACGCGGCGTACTTCCCGTCGCTGACGCTGTCGGGCAGCGCCGGCTATCGCAACAGCACGCTGAGCGATCTGCTGTCGGCGCCCAACCTGTTCTGGTCGCTGGGGCCCTCGCTGGCGCAGGCGATCTTCGACGGCGGTCAGCGCAAGCTGGCGAGCGCGCAGGCGCGCACCAGCGCCGAGGTCGCGACCTCGACCTACCGCCAGACCGTGCTGACCGCGCTGCAGGAGGTGGAGGACAACCTGATCCTCACCGATCACCTGCGCGAGGAAGCGCGCCTGCAACAGGAAGCGCTCGACGCCGCGCAGCGCAACCTCGAGCTGGTGACGGACCAGTACCGCGCGGGCACGGTCTCATTCCTGGACGTCACGACGGCGCAGAACAGCGCCTTCAATGCGGAAGCCTCGCTGCTGTCGGTGCGCAACCGCCAGCTGGCGGCGATCAACCTGCTGCTGAAGAACGTGGCGGGGCGCTGGACGCCGGCCTGAGGCCGCGCTCAACGGAACGCTTCAACGCGCGTCACGTCAGCAGCACACGGCGGCCGATGGCCGCGAGCGGACGCTCGACCACCCGCTGCACGCCGGGGCGCAGCAACAGCGGCTTCAAGGTCATGCGCACGGCCAATCCCATCGGCAGGTTCGAACTGACGAGCTGGATGGCGTCCTTCGTCAACTGCTCGGCGTTGGCGATAGGCGCCGGACCGCCATCGGCGGCGCCCGTGCGCAGGCGTCCGTTCACCGCATGCCTCAGCGCGATCGACGCATCCTCCTTGCGCAGCTCCAACGCGCGACGCACCAGCGCGGCGAGCACCTGACCGCGGTGCAGCCCTTCGACCTCACGGTACTTGCGGAAGAAGGCGAAGAAGTGCTTGTAGTGCTGCACCTCGTCGCAGCGGATGCGCCAGAACAGGTCGCGCAGCACCGGCTCGTCGCACGCCTGATGCAGCGCCTGGTAGTAGGTGGTCGTGCCCATCTCGACGATGCAGCGCGCCACCATCTCCTGGCCGCGCGTCGGTTCGAGCTCGTCCATCGTGCACAGCCGCGCGTACTCGTCGAAGAAGCCGGCATACGCCGTCTCCCAGTCGAAGCCCGGCCACACGTGCCGCACATAGGCCTTGAGCGCGGCGCCGTGCTGGAGCTCCTCCGGCTCCCACTGCTCGCGCAGCCAGGCGCCGACCTCGGCATCGTCGGCGAAGTGGTCGATCAGGTTGCGCGTGTACATGTCGCTGCCGCTCTCGATGAACGAGGCGCTGCAGACCAGCAGGAAGAGCGCGTCGTGCTCGCGCACGCGCTCCGGCTCGATGCGGGACCACGGGAGGTCCGCCAGGGACCAGCGTGTCGAAGACATGGGGGCGATCATGCCAGCGGATGCGGCAATCGGTGTGCGGGCCCCGTTAACGCGGCAGGGCGCGCTCCGATGAAAGCGCCGATGAACGCGATGAAGCCTCAGTGGACGCGTCAAAGCCCGTCGATGCAGCTCTTCAGCGACGGCAGCGCCAGCACGAGCAGCGCGATCAACCAGCCGCCCGCGGCGAACCGGCGTCGAGGGACCTCCGCAGGGGCCGCGTAAAGCACGCCGACCGGCCGCCCCTCCTTCTCCCAGCGCTTCGCCTCCGGCGACGCGTCGAACAGCGCGTACCAGCGTCGCACGTTCTCCATCGACGTGACGACATGCAACCAATCAGGAAACTGCGCCGTGAGGATCCGCAGCTTGGACATGTCCTCCATCAGCAGGCGGCGGCTCGGATCCTTGCCGTCGCGCAGCCGCCTGACGATTTCCGCGTAGACCTCGAAGACGTCACGCGAGAGCGCGAAGAAGTAGTCCCGCTGCATGATCGCCGCGTGCAGGAACTCGCCGACCTGTCCCAGCGTCTCCAGGCGACGGAAATCCCGCTGCCAGTCGAAGACGCGGATCGCGGGCAGCAGCAGGAACTGGTGTCCGGGCTGCCAGCCGTTGGCGAGGAGGATCGCCACCCGCATCTCGAAACGCGCCGGTGCATCGATGCTCGCCAGCCGCGGATCCCGCAGTGCGGCGGTCAACGCCGCTTCGGCGGAGGCTTCGCTGTCGACCTCGGCGGACAGCTTCGCGTTGAATTCGTCGAACACGGCCTGGTCCGGATCGTCGCTTGCCTCGATGGCATCGAGGGGTGCGGGCACCGCGACAGTGTTCGCGATGTGGTCGACAGGGACGTCCTGTTCGCTGCTCGCGCCGAAGTCCGCTTCCTGCGCTGGTGCCGGTGCTGCTTCCGGTGCCGGGTCTTGCCGCACGCCTTGCCGATCGCGTTCGGCGACCCATTGCAGCGCGGATTGGTAGTGCTCGCGCAACGCGTGGAAGGCCTCGACCTCGGTCTCGTGATCGATCGCCTTCAGCCGCCGCGCGTAAGCCCGGCGCACGTCGCGGTCGGTGGCCTGCGCGTCGATGCCCAGCGCGGAGAGGAAGTCGGGAGTCGTCGCGCTCACGTCTTGTTTGTCGAGTTCACGGTCGATTCGCCGCGGCCGGAGAATAGCGCAGCCCCTTGATGGATCGCCCATGCCCAAACGCTCCTCCACCGCCGCCCTGCGCAAGGCCTGGAACAAGGGCCTGCGCGCCGTCACGGGTCAGGTCGTGCGCGCGGCGACGAAGGTCGCCCGCGATGCCACCAAGGACGCCATGCCCGGCCTGACGAAGACGCCACCGCATCCGTCGCCCGGTCTCGGCGACTGGCTGTCCGGCTTGGCGACCGCACGCGCCGGCATGCGGCGTTTCCGGCTCTTCCGGCCTATCGGGTTGAGCGCGGGCGAACGCCCGCCGCTGATCGTGATGCTGCACGGCTGCGGACAGGATCCGGCCGGCTTCGCGCGCAGCACGCGGATGAACCGGCTTGCGGCGCGCGAGCGCTTCCTGGTGCTCTATCCCGAGCAGAGCCGGCTCGCCAATCCGCAGCGTTGCTGGAACTGGTTCGAGACCGAGTCCGGCCGCGCACAGGGCGAAGCCGCGCTGATCCTCGCCGCCATCGACCAGGTCTGCCTGCTCCACGGCGCCGATCGCGAGCGCGTGGCCGTCGTGGGGCTCTCCGCGGGTGCGGGCATGGCGGCGCTGCTGGCGACGTTGCATCCGGAACGCTTCCAGGCCGTCGCGATGCATTCGGGGGTACCGCCGGGCCTGGCGAGTTCCGCGACGACGGCGCTGCGTGCCATGCGCGGCAACGCCGGCGCCGCCGTTGTCGATGGCGGCACGGCATGGCCGCCGCTGCTCGTGATCCAGGGCAACAAGGATCGCGTCGTCGCCGCGTCCAATGCCTTCGAGGCGGTCCGCCAGTGGGCGCTTGCCGCGGGCGCTGCCACGGTGCACGACCGCCGGCTGCAACGCGGGAAACGGCTGCCCATGACGGTCGTGGAGTTCAAGCGCGGGAGGTCCGTCGCCGCGACGCTCGTCGAGATCGACGGCCTCGGGCATGCGTGGAGCGGCGGGACCGCGAAGGAGCCGTTCAGCGATCCGGCCGGGCCGGATGCGACGGCGATGATCTGGCGCTTCGTCGCGAAGCGCTTCGCGACGCGGGAATGAGCGCTCAGGCTTCGAGCGCGCTGCCTGCGAGCAGGTCGCGCCATTGCTGCTGCTGTTCGGCGAACTGCCGCCAGGCCTCGTCGGCCAGCGCCTGGTGGCGATCCGCGTCGGCCGTTTCGCCGAGCATCCGGAAGGTCTGCGCGAGCCGGCTGTGCGTGATGGCGCGGTCGTCGAGCTCGCACTCGGGATCAAGTTCGATCTCCGCCTCGCGCGCCTGATGCAGCGCGTGCTCGTGCTGCCCGAGGTTGGCCCGGCACCAGGCCAGGTCCGACAGCAGGCTGCTGCCCAGGCGCTCCAGTCCCAGCGACATCGCCTGCGGCAGATGTTCCTCGTAGAGTCGTCTGGCCTCGTCGAAGCCGCCCTGCATCGTCAGCACCTGCGCGCGCAGCACCGGCGTCAGCTCGGTCATCATCTGCGCGCCGACGGCCTCGTCGAAGTGGTGCACCGAGTCCACCGAGAGCATCAGCTCGGTCCCGCGCCACGACTGGCTCGACAGGCTCTCGCGCCGCAGCTGCGAGGCGCGCATGCCGGCCATGTTGAACATCAGCGCCGACAGCGACGCGTCGTCGCCCTCCACCGACGCATGGCGGCGCGCGCGGATGTACCAGCGCTGCGCCGTCGTCAGGTCGCCGGCGTAGTGCCAGGCCAGACCCATCGTGATGGCCAGCCGGGCCTGCGCCACGTTGTGTTCAGGCAGCGCCTCGTCGAGGCAGCGCTTGGCGTAGTCCACCAGCGCCACCGGGTCGTGGCGGATGAAGGCCAGTTGCGACAGCCAGGCCGACGCCAGCACCCTCACCTCGATCAACGCGGGCGAGGTACCCGCGATCGCATGCGCGCGCTGGATGCGGTCCCAGGCCTGCTGCGCGACGAAGCCGTTGTAGTAGCTCATCAGGCCTTCGGCCATGTGCAGCCAGGCCCCGATCTCCGGATGCGGATGCTGGAACGACAGCTGATGCAGCGCCGTCAGCGCCTCGCGCGCCTCGCCCACCGCGCCGTGGCGCGCCAGCAGCATCGCCCGCTTGGCCCGCGCCGCGGCCGAGGCGGTCGGCGAGGTCGCGGCGGCGATGTCCTTGTCCAGCTGCTTCAGCAGCCGGGACTTGATGACCACGGGCCCCGCGGCGGCTGATCCGGCTGATCCGGCTGAAGCGGCCGGGCCGGCAGCAGCGGAGGAAGGCGGGGCTGAGGCGTCTTGCATGCCGGGCCTCAGCGGGTCAGCCGGTCCAGCGCTTCCTGGTACTTCGCGGACGTGTTGACGATCACGTCCTCGGGCAGCGCCGGCGGCGGCGCGACCTTGCCCCAGGGCTGGCCGTCCACCGTCGCCTGCTCCAGCCAGTCGCGCAGGAACTGCTTGTCGTAGCTCGGCGGGTTGCTGCCGACCGCGTAGCTCTCCGCCGGCCAGTAGCGCGAGGAATCGGGCGTGAGCACCTCGTCCATCAGCGTCAGCGTGCCATCGGCGTCCAGGCCGAACTCGAACTTGGTGTCCGCGATGATGATGCCCTTGGTCAGCGCGATGTCCGCGGCGCGCTGGTAGAGCTGGATCGCGATGTCGCGCACGCGCTCGGCCAGCTCGCGGCCGATGATCTCGGCGCAGCGCTCGAAATCGATGTTCTCGTCGTGGTCGCCCATCTCCGCCTTGGTCGCGGGCGTGAAGATCGGCTGCGGCAGCTTGCTGGCGTTCTGCAGGCCGGCGGGCAGCTCGACGCCGCAGACCTTGCCGCTGGCCTTGTATTCGGACCAGCCGCTGCCGGCCAGGTAACCGCGCACCACCGCCTCGATCGGCAGCGGCTTCAGGCGCTTGACCAGCATCGCGCGGTCGCGGACCTGGGCCTTTTCCGCCTCCGTCACCACCGACAGCGGATCGTCGCCGGTCAGGTGGTTGGGGACGATGCCGTCCAGCTTGTCGAACCAGAACAGCGCCATCTTCGTCAGCAGCGCGCCCTTGCCCGGGATGGGCTCGCTCATGATGACGTCGAAGGCCGAAATGCGGTCCGACGCGATCATCAGGATGCGGTCGTCGCCGACCGCATAGTTCTCGCGCACCTTGCCGCGTGCGATGAGGGGAAGGGAGGTGATCGACGAGGTGTGCAGGGCGGCGGTCATGGGTGTGCGGTCGGACGGAACGGCAAAGCCGGGATTCTAGAGGCGGCACAGGAAACCCCGCCGCCCCCGGCGACCCGTCCATCCGCTTCAGGACGCTCCAGGACGCTCCGGAATGCGCCCGAACGAGTTAGAGCGACGTGAAGCCGACGTAGCGCGACAGGAAGCGCGCCTTGCCCTCGCGCTCGAAGCGCGTCTCGTCCCAATCCCCGTCGTCGAGCCGTGCCGCGGCCTGCGGCTTGAAGAGATAGGTCCAGGCCCGCTGCCAGCTGCCGTCGGCCAGGGTCACCAGCACCTCGTGACGCTCGTAATCGTCGCCCTCGAAGCGATCCAGGCGTTCCCACGCGGACTCGGGCACGTCGAGGTAGAGCCTGCCGACGACCTGATGGCCGGTCGCCGGGATCATCCCGGGATAGTCGTGACCGCACACCGGATGGCGCGCGTGGTCGGCCAGGGTCGCCGCGACCGGCGGCGCGGACGGCTCGGCGTCGCCGCCGCAGACGCGGGCCATGATGTCCGGCCACATCAGCGTGCCGTAGGTGAACGCATGTGCCATGAGCGAATTCCAGAAGACGAGGTCGGAGGTGAGCGTGCCGAAATGAAAAGACCGGCGCGAGGCCGGTCCGTTCGGGGACGTTCTGACGCGTCCGGAGCTTACTGGACGACTTGCGCCAGTTCGCCGCGCTCATAGGCGGCGGCCACGTCGACCAGGCTGCGCGGCTTGATCTTCGGGGCCTGGCCTTCGCAGCCGAATTCCAGGTAGCGCGCCTTGCAGACCAGCTTGGCGGCTTCGCGGGCCGGCTTCAGCCATTCGCGGGCGTCGAACTTGTCCGGGTTCTCGAACAGGAACTTGCGCACCGCGCCGGTCATCGCCAGGCGGATGTCGGTGTCGATGTTGATCTTGCGCACGCCGTGCTTGATGGCTTCCTGGATCTCCTCGACGGGCACGCCGAAGGTCTCCTTCATCTTGCCGCCGTACTGGTTGATGATCGCCAGCAGTTCCTGCGGCACGCTCGACGAGCCGTGCATCACCAGGTGGGTGTTGGGGATGCGCTTGTGGATCTCCTTGACCCGCGAGATCGCCAGGATGTCGCCCGTGGGCTTGCGCGAGAACTTGTAGGCGCCATGGCTGGTGCCGATGGCGATGGCCAGCGCGTCCAGCTGCGTGGCCTTCACGAAGGTCGCGGCCTCTTCCGGATCGGTCAGCATCTGGCTGTGGTCCAGCTTGACGTCCGCGCCGATGCCGTCTTCCTCGCCCGCGTCGCCGGTTTCCAGGTTGCCCAGGCAGCCCAGTTCGCCCTCGACGGTGACGCCGACCTTGTGCGCCATCTGCACGACGCGGCGGGTCACGTCCACGTTGTAGTCGAAGCTGGACGGGGTCTTGCCGTCGTCCATCAGCGAGCCGTCCATCATCACCGAGCCGAAGCCCAGGTTGATCGCGCCTTCGCAGACCTTGGGGCTGGTGCCGTGGTCCTGGTGCATCACCAGCGGGATGTGCGGGTAGGCTTCGACGGCTGCCTGGATCAGGTGCTTGATGAAGGCTTCGCCGGCGTACTTGCGGGCGCCGGCGCTGGCCTGCAGGATCACCGGGGCGCCGACCTCGTCGGCCGCGGCCATGACGGCCTGCACCTGCTCCAGGTTGTTGACGTTGAACGCTGGGATGCCGTAGCCCTGTTCGGCCGCATGGTCCAGCAGCTGGCGCATCGAGACGAGTGCCATGAGAGTTCTCCGAGATAGTGAAAAATCCTGTGGCCGCGGGCGGGCGCCGGACTTCGCCGTCGACCTCGCCGTAACCGCGCCGTAACTGATCGGGATTCTAGCCAGCCGCCATGACGGCCTCTGTAACGAACAGCGGGCTCCCCCCGAACTGGTGCCATACCAACTCGTCTTTCCGAGCCCTTCAGCAGGTTGTTCCGGGGATGTCCGGGCGACCGCGGCGGGCGCACACCGCATCCGCGCCAGGGCGCTCCCCCCGGACAGGGGTCTGTGCGCTTGCGCGGCGGCGGAAGCGGCCGGTAGGCTGTCGCCCGGGCGTCCCGGCCCGTCGGAGCAAGCGCCGTGCCTTGCCCCGCGACCGACGGCGAGGATCGCCCGCGCGACCGCCGCTTCCAGGAATTTCATGACCCGTCTCGCGATCGATCAGCTCTCGCTCTGGATCACCGCCGCCGCCAACGAGCATTCGCTGGACCTGCCCGCCTTCGTCGAGGAACGCACCGGCGCCAGCCACCGCGCCACGCTGAACGCCCTGCGCCGGCTGGTCGACGCGCAGTGGCTGACGCGCTCCGGCACCGCGCGGCGGCCGGTCTTCGGACCGGGCGCGCTGCGCCAGGTGGCGCGCAGCTACACGCTGCACGGGCTGATGGAGGACGTGGTCTGGCAGCGCGACTACGCGCCCCATTTCTCGCTGCCGCGCCACGTCGCGCGCATGATCCAGCACGGCTTCACCGAGCTGGTGAACAACGCCATCGACCACAGCGGCGGCACCAGCGTCACCGTGTCGCTGCGGCAGACGACGACGCACGCGCAGCTGCTGGTGTCGGACGACGGCTGCGGCGTCTTCGACAAGATCCGCGACACCTACGAGCTGACCGACGCGCGCCACGCGATGCTGGAGCTCAGCAAGGGCCGGCTGACGACGCAGCCGCAGGCGCACACCGGCCGCGGGCTGTTCTTCAGCTCGCAGCTGGCGGACGTCTTCGACATCCATGCCAACGGCAAGGCGTTCCAGCGCCGCGCCTGGGAAGGCAACGCGTGGAAGGACGGCAAGGGACTGCCGCGCCAGGGCAGCTCGATCTACATGGCGATGTCGCTGGAGAGCAAGCGCACGCTGGAGCAGGTGCTGGAGCAGTGGAGCGTCGACGGCACCGGCATCGCCTTCGACCAGACGCGGGTGATGCTCAACCTGGTGGTCGTGGCGGGGCAGATGCTGGACTCGCGCGCGCAGGCCCGTCGCGTCGCGGCGCGGCTGCCGCAGTTCAAGCGGGCGGAGGTGGACTTCGACGGCGTCACCGATGTCGGCCACGCCTTCGCGGATGAGCTGTTCCGCGTCTTCGCGCGGGCGCACCAGGAAGTGGAACTCGTGCCCCTGAACATGACGCCGCGCATCGCCGCGTTGGTGCAGGCCGCGCGCAACGGCTGAGGTCGGAGACCTCGCGGCGAGCCGCCACCGCACGGCGCTCGGACACTCAGAGGTTGCTGTCGACCAGTGTCTGGATCGCGGCGCGGCTGCGGGCGATCGCCTCGTCCAGCCGAGGCAGCAGCGTTGCCGGATCACTGCCCTTGGCGGCGGCGAAGAGGATGCCCTCCTCCACCACCGGTTTGGGCAGCACCTGCAGCTGCGACCCGTTGCGCAGCCCGCGCAGACGCCGCTCCAACGCGGCGGCGCTGCCCCTGTGGGTGGCGACCAGCACGTCACAACGCCCCGCCGCCAGCATGCGCGCCCGGCCCGCGAGATCGGTGCCGCCGCTCTCCACGCGGAACAGCTGCTGATGCCGCGCCTCCTCGAACGCAGGGCCGTAGGTCGACCCGCGCGCCACGCACAGCGATCGTCCGCGCAGGTCTTCCAATCGATCGAACCGGATCGGTTTCGCCTTGGGCACGACCAGCCAGCCGCGGCTCGTGAACGCGGGCTGGCTGTAGGCGAAGAGCTTGTCCCGAGACGGGCTGCGCGACAGCCCGAAGACCAGATGCTCGCCCAGCTGCGCGCCCAGCAGCGCGCGCGGCCAGGGCAGGAACAGCAGTTCCCACTGCAGGCCGGCGGCCTCGCCGATCTGCTTGAGCAGCGGCAGGACGAAGGGTTTGTGGGTCTGCTCGCTGATCGCGAGCCGGACCGGCGTCTTGTCGTCGACGATGGACCAGGGCGCCGAATCGGCCCCAGCGGCCCCAGCGGTGCCCGCGCCGCCTGTCCCTCCGACGCCTCCGGTCCCGCCCTGCGCGCGCAGGGTCCCGAGCATCGCCGCGCCCGCGCCGCCGACCAGCAGATCGCGGCGGCGCAGCGGGGTCACGGGAACGCTCCGAGGGTCTGCCGATCCGTCAGCCGTGGCGTCAACCGACGCGGCAGACCTTCAGCATGTTGGTGCCGCCCGGGTAGCCCATCGGCTCGCCGCAGGTGATCGCGTAGGTGTCGCCCGGCATCAGCACGCCGCGCTCGATGAGCAGGTCCTCGGCGGCCTTCAGCGCCTCATCGCGGTCGTTGAAGTTGGGCATCAGCAGCGGCGTGACGTTGCGGTACAGCGCCAGCTTGCGCTGCGTCAGCACCTGCGAGGTCAGCGCGAAGATCGGCACGTGGATGCGGTGGCGGCTCATCCACAGCGCGGTGGAGCCGGACTCCGTCAGCGCGACGATCGCCTTGCAGCCCAGGTGGTGCGCGGTGAACAGCGCGCCCATCGCGATCGACTGGTCGATGCGGCCGAACTGGCGGTTGGCGAAGTCGGTGTCCAGGGTCACGAACTCGGCGTTCTCGGCTTCGAGCGCGATCGCGGCCATCTGCTGGATGGTCTCGATCGGGAAGCGGCCGGCGGCGGTCTCGGCGCTCAGCATGACGGCGTCGGTGCCGTCGAGCACGGCGTTGGCGACGTCGGACACTTCGGCGCGCGTCGGCACCGGGTTCACGATCATCGACTCCATCATCTGCGTGGCGGTGATGCAGACCTTGTCGAGCTCCAGCGCCATCTTGATCATGCGCTTCTGCAGCGCGGGCACGGCGGCGTTGCCGACTTCCACGGCCAGGTCGCCGCGGGCGACCATGATGCCGTCGGAGGCCTTCAGGATCGCCTCCAGGTGCGGGATCGCCTCATAGCGCTCGATCTTGGCGATCATCCCCGGCTTGTGGCGGTACGGCTCGCCGGCGACGTTGGCCAGCTGGCGCGCCATCTCCATGTCGGTGGCGTTCTTGGGGAAGCTCACCGCCAGGTACTCGCACTGGAAGGACATCGCGGTCTTGATGTCCTCCATGTCCTTGCCGGTCAGCGCGGGCGCGGTCAGACCGCCGCCCTGCTTGTTGATGCCCTTGTTGTTGGAGAGCTCGCCGCCCTGCTTCACGAGGGTGTGCACCTGCGAGCCACGCACCGCCTCGACCGTCAGCACCAGCAGACCGTCGTTCAGCAGCAGCGTGTCGCCCGGCTTCACGTCGCGGGGCAGTTCCTTGTAGTCCAGGCCCACGACCATCTCGTTGCCCGGCTCGGTGCGGTCGGCATCCAGCACGAACGGCGTGCCGTTGATCAGCTCGATCTTGCCGTTCTCGAACTTGCCGACGCGGATCTTCGGCCCCTGCAGGTCGGCCATGATCGCCACCTGCCGGCCGGCACGGGCAGCGACCTCACGGACCATGCGGGCCCGGTCGATGTGATCCTGCGCCTTGCCGTGCGAGAAATTCAGCCGCACCACGTCGACGCCGGCCTGGATCATTTTCTCCAGGACCTCGGGGGACGACGACGCAGGACCGAGGGTGGCGACGATCTTGGTGGCACGGGACATGTCTTGTCTCTGTCTGAAATTTAGTTACAGCGACCGATTATGGAGCGGTCGGCACCGCTCCGGTCGGTTTCGACAAGTTACGGCTGAGTTTCCAACGAAAGGAAGCTCAGGACTTCCCGGCTGCCGCGGCCTTCACATCCGCGACGGCGAGCGCCGTCATGTTGACGATGCGGCGCACCGTCGCCGACGGCGTCAGGATGTGCACCGGGCGCTTGGCGCCCAGCAGGATCGGACCCACCGTCACGCCCTGACCGCCCACGACCTTCAGCACGTTGAACAGGATGTTCGCAGCGTCCAGCGTCGGCAGCACCAGCAGGTTGGCCGAACCGGACAAGGTCGACTCCGGCAGGAAGTTGTTGCGGACGTCTTCCGACAACGCCGCATCGCCATGCATTTCACCGTCGCATTCGATGGTCGGGTAAGCCGCGGCGAACAGGTCGCGGGCACGGCGCATCTTGACCGCCGACGCGCGCTTGCTGCTGCCGAACATCGAGTGCGACAGGAAGGCCACCTTGGGCGGCAGGCCGAAGCGCTGCAGCTCTTCGGCCGCCTGCCAGGCGATGTCGGCGAGCTGCTCGGCCGTCGGATCCTCGTTGACGAAGGTGTCGGCGATGAAGAGCGTGCGCTGCTCCAGCATCAGCGCGTTCATCGTCGCGAAGTTGGAGACCTCCGGCTTCAGGCCGATCAGGTTCTGGATGTGCTCCAGGTGCGAGTCGAAACGGCCGACCGTGCCGCAGATCATCGCGTCGGCGTCGCCGAGCTGGATTGCGAGCGCGCCGATCGTCGTGTTGGAGCGGCGCACCGCGGACTTGGACATCTCCGGCGTGAAGCCGTTGCGGCCCATGACCTGGTGATACGCCTCCCAGTACTGGCGGAAGCGGTGGTCGTTCTCGGGATCGATGACTTCGGCGTCCTCGCCCAGTTTGATGCGCAGGCCGGCGCGCTTCAGGCGCATGGCGATGACTTCCGGGCGGCCGATCAGCGTCGGCTTGGCCAGGCCTTCGTCCAGCGCGACCTGCACGGCGCGCAGCACGCGCTCATCCTCGCCCTCGGCGTAGATGACGCGGGCGGGGTGGGCCTTCGCCTCGGCGAAGACCGGGCGCATGAACATGCCGGTCTGGTAGACGAAGCGCGACAGCTGCTCGCGGTAGGCGGCCATGTCCTGGATCGGACGCGTGGCGACGCCGGACTCCTCGGCGGCCTTGGCCACGGCCGGCGCGATGCGCAGGATCAGGCGGCTGTCGAAGGGCTTGGGAATGATGTAGTCGGGACCGAAGGCCAGGTCTTGCCCCGCGTAGGCGGCGGCGACTTCCGGCGGCGTCTCGGCCTTGGCCAGTTCGGCGATCTCGCGCACGCAGGCCAGCTTCATCGCCTCGGTGATCTTGGTCGCGCCGCAGTCCAGCGCGCCGCGGAAGATGTAGGGGAAGCACAGGACGTTGTTGACCTGGTTCGGATAGTCCGAACGCCCCGTCGCCACGATGCAGTCGGGGCGCGCTTCCTTCGCGAGCTCGGGACGGATCTCCGGCTCCGGATTGGCCAGCGCCAGGATGATGGGCTGGCGCGCCATCGTCTTGACCATCTCGGCGGTCAGCACGCCGGCGGCCGAGCAGCCCAGGAAGACGTCCGCGTCCTTGACGACGTCGGCCAGCGTGCGCGCCGAGGTGATCTGGCAGTAGCGGCGCTTGGACTCGTCGAGCTTGCCGGCGTCGGCGCGCTCGCTCTGGATCACGCCCTTGGAGTCGACGGCAAAGACGTTCTCGCGCTTCACGCCCAGGCCGACCATCACGTCCAGGCAGGCGATGGCGGCGGCGCCGGCGCCCGACACCGCGACCTTCACCGTGCCGATGTCCTTGCCCACGAGTTCCAGGCCGTTCAGCAGCGCGGCGCTGGAGATGATGGCGGTGCCGTGCTGGTCGTCGTGGAAGACGGGAATGTTCATGCGGGCGCTGAGCTGCTTCTCGATGTAGAAGCACTCGGGCGCCTTGATGTCCTCGAGGTTGACGCCGCCCAGTGTGGGCTCCATCGCCGCGATGATCTCGACGAGCTTGTCGGGATCGCGCTCGGCCAGCTCGATGTCGAAGACGTCGATGCCGGCGAATTTCTTGAACAGGCAGCCCTTGCCTTCCATGACCGGCTTGGCGGCCAGCGGACCGATGTCGCCCAGGCCCAGCACGGCGGTGCCGTTGGTGATGACGCCGACCAGGTTGCCGCGCGAGGTGAAGTCGGCGGCCAGCGACGGGTCGCGCTCGATGTCCAGGCAGGGATAGGCGACGCCCGGCGAGTAGGCCAGCGACAGGTCGCGCTGGTTGGCGAGCGGCTTGGTCGGCGTGACGGCGATCTTGCCGCGCGTCGGGAAGCGGTGGTAGTCCCGCGCCGCCTCGCGCAGTGCGGCCTCGGCCGGGCTCAGGTCGAGGTCGTCGTTCTTGTCGGTCATGCAAATCTCCGTCGCGATGAAGGGGGCCCGGCGCCCTGCGGGGCGGTCTGCGCGGCGCAACAACGCGCCTCCGTAACCGCGCGGTAATGGGGCCTGGGGGGCGCAAAGCTTAATCCTCCGGCTCCGGCGGTGCGATGAATTCAGCTTTAACTCCCATGCAAAGATGGCAATCGCCGATGCCCGCGATGGAATCCGCATCGGGATTTGCCCGCAAGTTGGAGCAAGCTCCCTATATCCGAGCGCAAGTGCCGGCACCCGGTCGTCGATCACGACGTGCGAAGACCGTGCTCCTTAGAATGCGCCCCGCTGTCGACTACCTCTTTCGAGCCTCCGCCGTGCCTGCTTCCCTTGCTGCTTCCCTGTCCGCTTCGCAGCGCCGTGCGCTGCTTCGCCTGACCGCCACCCTCCCCATCACCCTTGCCTTCGGCGCGCCGCGCGCCCTGTTCGCGCAGACCGCCGCGCTGGCCGGAGCCGGCGCGTCGTTCCCCTCGCTGGTGTACGGCCGGTGGGCCGCGGCCTACGAGAAGGCCAAGGGTCAGGCCGTGAGCTACAAGCCGACCGGCTCGGGCGACGGCGTCAAGCAGATCACTGCGCGCGGCGTCGCGTTCGGCGGCAGCGACTCGCCGCTGGCTTCCGACGAGCTGACCAAGCGCAAGCTCGTCCAGATCCCGATGCTGGTCGGCGGCATCGTGCCGGTGGTCAACCTGCCAGGCGTGCCGGAAGGCCATCTGCAGCTGACCGGCGACCTGCTGGCCGAGCTGATGATGGGTCGCGTCGCGAAGTGGAACGACGGCCGCATCGCCGCGCTCAATCCCGGCGTCGCGCTGCCCGCGCTGCCGGTCAAGCGCATCGTGCGGGCGGACAAGTCCGGCACGACCGAGGGCTACACGAAATACCTGAGCGCGGTGTCGCCGGCCTTCGCGAAAGACGTGGGCGCGAACGCCCAGCCGAAGTGGCCCGGAGAAGTCGAGGCGGCTGAAGGCAACGACGGCATGGCCAAGGCGCTGAAGGCGGCGCCGGGCACGATCGCGTACGTGAGCTACGACCGCGTGCAGCGCGACAAGCTCAACGGCGTGCGCCTGCGCAATGCGGCGGGCCAGTGGGTGGCTGCGGGCGAGGCGGGCTTCAAGTCCGCGATCGCCAACAGCGACCTCTCGCGCAAGGGCGACGACCTGGCGTCGCTGATGGACCGCGACGGCGCGGAGAGCTGGCCCATCACGATGACCAGCTTCATCCTGATCGACGCGACGCCCGCGACCGGCGTCGGCGCGGCGCCGGTGATGAGCTTCCTGTACTGGTGCTTCATGCACGGCGACGACCTGACGCGCGGCACCGGCTTCGCGCCGCTGCCCGTCGCGCTGCAGTCCAAGCTGGCCGCCCGCTTCGCGGCGGTGAAGCCGGCGGACGGGAAACTGCCGGCCTACCTGGGGATCTGAATCCCTCCGGTCAATCCGAAGCGGTTCGGAGAATCTGGAGCCGTCCGGTCAACTCGGTGCATTCTCACTCCCTCTCCCGCTTGCGGGAGAGGGCGGGGGTGAGGGCCAGCGGCCGAGGCAGTACGCCATTCAGCCCTTCAGTCGAGGCGTCGCATCGACGCGCGCCTGCAGTTCAGGTGGAAGTCCCTCGGTCATATAGCTGAAGCGCGGCATCCAGTCGCGTCCCGCTGGAAGCACGAGTCTCATCGTCAACGCCAAGGTCGTCGCAACCTGCTCCAGGCTGAGCTTCATCGCGATCATCCGCTCCGGATCGATGCGCAGCACGACGGCCACAGTCGACGGCTCGACCGGCACGTCGAAAAGCCAAGCCTGCACGATGGTCGAGTTGACCGACACGGCCCGGCGTAGCGCCTCGATCTGCGATGGCGCGAGATCGCAAGGCTGAACCCGTCCGTGCTCGATCGCCGCCTGGGCCTGGGCTTGCCGGCGATGGAGACGACGCCAAGCGGCTTCGTCCGACGACTCCGGCAACTCCGGCAATTCCGATAGCACGGGCTGGCTGTCCGCATCGAGCCCGACCAACGCCGCATGCGCCATCGCCCAGCTCAGGCGCTCGGCGGCGCCTGCCCACGGCCCTTGAGCCTGACAGAGTTCCGGCCACACGCCGCCCATCCATTGGGCGGCGGCACTCTCTTCCCAGGCGGGTGGCCGCAGATTGAGCGACTCACCGGCCACGCCGAGCGCCTCCATCCGCTGGCGGTGCGGCGGATGACTGCCCTGCGGCTGACGATGGCGCAGCGCTTCGGCGATTTCCTCCGGCGTCGGCGGGCGCGCGATCAGTTCCTGGACCGGCTCGTCGGTCCATTGCGCGGGCGGCTCGGCGCTGGCGCGCAGTGCATCCAGGTCCAGCGTCGTGGACGCATCGCCCTGGCGCATGACGGCGATCTCGATCAACAGCAGCGCACGCGCCAACGCCTCCGGCGACGCCCACTGCGCCGCCAGCGCATCGGCCTCGAATTCGCAGCGTCGCGAATGCGCCTCTGAAGCGCGACTGAACCACGGGAGGAAGAGCTCCGCGAAGTTCGCACCGGCGCGATCCCAGGGACTGCTGTCGTCCTCATCCTCGCGAACGCTCGCGGCCCAGGCGGTCCACGCCGCCCGCGTGCGATAGAGCCAATGCCCGAGCCGCCCATGCCGGCGCGAGAAGTGCCCCAGCTCATGTGCAATCACGGCCTCCGCCGCGGCGGTGTCCAGCAATCGCAGCAGCGGCAGGCCGAGGATCAGCACCCGCCGGGTCGGCCGCAGCGAGACGCCGCGATTTTCTTCGAGCGCCCCGGCGTTGATGCTGTTGTCGATCGCGATCGCATGAAGGCGCGGAGCCCCGATGGCATCGGTCATCTCGTCGACGCGAGCGTAGAGCCGCGGCGCCTGCTCGCGGCTCAGGTGTTGCGTCGATCCGTGCCGGCTCGGCTGCGCCAGCCAGGCCATCAGCACGAAGCCCAGGACGCCCGCGCCCCAGAAGAGCCAGTTGTCGAACACCGCGGCCGGCGCCAGCGTCACCAGCGCCGCCGGCATCAGCAGCATCAGCTGATGGAAAAACGACGCCGCCAGCGCGGCCAGCGCCAGCCAGACGGGCGCGATGCCCGTCTCCGTGCCGTGCGCCGCGGGCGCCGCGCCGTCGATGTCGATGTCGCTCATGATCTTCCTCCCTCTGCGCCCGAGTCCTGCGTGGGACCGGGTCGAAGAAAAGGGCGCTCGACGGCGCCCTCGATGTCCAGCCGCCGCGCGACTGCTGTACTGCCACCGCCGCTGGCCCTCACCCCTGCCCTCTCCCGCAAGCGGGAGAGGGGGCAAGAAGGGCAGAGGCGGTAGCGAGGGTCTTCAACCCTGCGCGCGCTTGGCCAGGATCTCGAACGCGGGCAGCGTCTTGCCTTCCAGCACTTCGAGGAAGGCGCCGCCGCCGGTGGAGATGTAGCCCACCTGGTCTTCGATGCCGTACTTGGCGATCGCCGCCAGCGTGTCGCCGCCGCCGGCGATCGAGAACGCGTCCGACGCCGCGATGGCGCGCGCGATGGTCTCGGTGCCGTTCGCGAAGGCGTCGAACTCGAACACGCCGACCGGGCCGTTCCACACGATGGTGCCGGCCGCCTTCAGCTGCTCGGCCAGCAGGGCCGCCGTCTTCGGGCCGATGTCCAGGATCAGGTCGTCGTCGGCCACGTCCGTCGCGGCCTTCACCGTGGCCGGCGCATCGGCAGCGAAGGTCTTGGCCGTCACCACGTCCACCGGGATCGGCACCGCGGCGCCGCGCGCCTTCATGGCCTCGATCACGGCCTTGGCTTCACCGACCAGGTCGGGCTCGGCCAGCGACTTGCCGATCTTCAGGCCGGCCGCCAGCAGGAAGGTGTTGGCGATGCCGCCGCCGACGATCAGGCCGTCGACGTTGGCGGACAGCGACTTCAGGATGGTCAACTTGGTCGAGACCTTGGAGCCCGCCACGATCGCCACCAGCGGGCGCTTCGGATTGGCCAGGGCCTTGGTGATCGCGTCGATCTCGGCGGCGAGCAGCGGGCCGGCGCAGGCGATCTTCGCGAACTGCGCGATGCCGTAGGTCGAGGCTTCCGCGCGGTGCGCGGTGCCGAAGGCGTCGTGCACGAAGATGTCGCACAGCGCGGCCATCTTCTTCGACAGTTCCTCGCTGTTCTTCTTCTCGCCCTTGTTGACGCGGCAGTTCTCGAGCAGCACGACCTGACCCGGCTCGACGTCGACGCCGTCGACCCAGTTCGCGACCAGCGGCACGTCGCGGCCGAGCAGCTCGCCCAGGCGCTTGGCGACCGGCGCCAGCGAATCCTCGGGCTTGAACTCGCCTTCGGTCGGGCGGCCCAGATGGGACGTGACCATCACGGCGGCACCGGCCTTCAGCGCCATCTCGATCGCGGGGATCGACGCGCGGACGCGGGTGTCCTCGGTGATCTGGCCGGCGTCGTTGAGCGGCACGTTCAGGTCGGCGCGGATGAAGACGCGCTGGTCGGCCACCTTGCCGGCGGCGATCAGATCGGCGAAACGCAAGACGTTCATGGGATGAGCTTCGAGTAGTTGGAAAGCGGTGCGCCGGGGCCACCGCGCGCGGCAGAGACGCAGCGCGCGAAGCCCGGCAAATCGGGCCGCAGCTTAACAGCCGCGTGACGACGGCCCGCGTCCGGGCGGGTTACGGAACGCCGCTGAAACCGGCGACCGCCGGCTCCACGCGTGCGCTCACCAGCCCAGGCCTATCCTCAAGGCGAGCATCACCGCGGTGCCGCTGACGATGGTCCCGAGGATGCCGCGCTTCCAGAAGAAGTAGGCCGTGCCCACGGCCGCCGCGTAGAGCCGCGCATCCTTCCAGGTGTGGATCAGCTCGCCCTGCGTCATGACGATCTCCGGCACGATCACCGCGGCGAGCGCCGCCAGCGGCGCGTAGCGCAGCCCGTCGCGGACCCACTGGGGCAGCGGGATCTCGCGGTCCGGGATCATGAAGAAACTGCGCGTGACCATCGTGATCACCGCCATGCCGAGGATGCCCAGCACCGCCTCCCACACGCTCATGCGGACCTCCCGTTGGAGGAGCCCGACGAGCCGGAAGCGCCGGAAGCGCCGGAAGCGCCGGAGGGGCTGGACGGGCTCGCCGGCGGCAGCCACTTCTCCATCAGCAGCCCGACCGCCACCGCCGCGGCGATGGCCACGAGGATGTTGAGCCGCAGCGGGAGCGCGTACGCCGCCACCGCCGCGCAGCCCGCGACCACGCCGGAGATCCAGGTGTTGCGGTCCTTGAGCAGCGAGTAGCTCAGCCCCAGCAGCGCCAGCACGCCGGCGAAGCCCAGGCCCCAGTTCGTCGGGATGCGGTCGGCGAGCAGGATCCCGGCGATGGCCGGAACCTGCCAGGCGAACCAGTTGGTCGCCACGCCGCCCCAGAAGTACGGGAGCTGATTGGCCGGGTCCGGCTTCAGGTCCGGGAAGCGCTTGAGGAAGGCGACGTAGTTGAGGTCGGCCGCGAAGTAGCCGATGACCAGCCGCTGCGCGCGCGGCAGCGGCTCGAAGTACAGGCGCCACTGGGCGCTGAAGATGACGAAGCGCAAGTTGACGCAGAAGGCCGTGGCCCACAGCACCCACAGCGGCGCGCCGCTGGCCAGCAGCGGCAGCGCGGCCAGCTGCGAGCTGCCGGCGAAGACCGCCAGGCTCATCAGCAGCGACAGGCCCACGCCCAGTCCGCTCTTGACCATGGCCACGCCGGTCACCAGCCCCCAGGCCGAGATGCCCAGCGTGATGCCGAGCATTTCCTTGGAACCGCGCTTGAATTCCGGGTGGCGCACCAGCGCCGAGAGTCCTTCCGCCATGGGCGCGATTGTCGTCTGCGCGCTGCACAAACGAATCGCCCCTCGCCCGCTGTCGCGGTGAGGGGCGTCCACACAGCGCCCGGAACGCCCCGCGGCGTTGCCTCAGGCCATCACGTCAGGTCAGGTCGGCGGTCACTTCAGCTTGCGCACCGAGCCCGAGCCGGCGTTGGACATGCTGATCTCCGGACTGCCGACGTAGCCGACGTCGCCCGAGCCGGCGATGCGCACGTCCAGCTTGCGGGTCGGCGCCACGGTGACGTCGCCGCTGCCGGAGATGCTCACCTTGGCCTCGTCGACGACCAGTTCGCGCGTCTTGACGTCGCCGCTGCCGGCCACGGTCACGGACAGCGCGTTGGCCTTGCCGTTGAACGACATGTCCCCGCTGCCGGCGACGCGCAGCGTCACGTGGTCGGCGTCCAGGCCCTGCACGCGCAGGTCGCCGCTGCCGGCGATGCTGGCGTCCAGGTTGCCGGTCTTCATCGGCTCGACGCGGATGTCGCCCGAGCCCGAGATCGACAGGCCCCTCAGCTGGCGCATGTCCAGCGTGATGGTCGGCGTGCCGCGGGCGTTCAGGCTGAAGCCGCGCTTGGGCGAGATCTCCAGCGTGCGGCCCTTGCTGCCGTCGACGATCTTCGTCTCGATGTAGCTGAACAGGTTGCGGTCGGTCTTGACCTCGACCTTGTCGGTCGAACCCTGGCGCACCAGGACCTTGAAGTCACCCGACAGCGCCACCGCGTCGAAGGCGCCGACATCGCGGGCGTCGGCGGCGACGTCGCCGTTGCCTTCGATGCGCTGCGAGCTGCCGAAGCTCAGCGACCAGGCGTGCGCGGTGCCGACGGCGCCCATGGACGCCAGGCTCAGCGCGGTGATGGCAAACAGGCGGCGGGTGGCGCGGAAGGACGTGGTGGTCATGAGCGATCTCCTGATCTTTCGGATGATCGTATCTTCGTCGCGACCAGCCCGCCCCGCGAGCGGGCGATGACGAACTGCACCATCCAGGGAATCAGCTGCACGGCGGACCGATGCGCCGGACGCCCCGGCGGCCGCTCAATGCCCGCCCTTGCCCTTGTCCGCTGCCTTGTCCGCGGGCTTCTCGCCCACCTGACCCTTGGCCGTGCGCGGCGACTCTTCCTCGTCGTCGGAGGCTGCGGCGGCGGGCCGGCTGGCCTGCGGGTTCGCCACCTGCGGACGGGTGCCTTCGAGCTTGTTCTCGCGCATGTATTCGTCCATCTCCCGCCAGCCGTCGTACACCGCGGCCTTCTGGGCCTTGGGGTTGAGGGCGTAGCAGTCCTCGATGGCGCGCAGCGCGTTGCGGCAGGCGCCGCCGATGGCCTTGCCCTCGGCCTGCTTGGCCGCGGCGACCTTGGCGGGATCCTCGATGCCGAGCTGATCGCAGCCGGCCAGCAGCGCGGCGGCGCCGAGCAGCGCCGCCAGGACGGTCAGGGGACGGAAAGAGGCGGTCATGCTGTCCTTTTCGGCCGCCGGGGACAGGCGCCTGAATCAGGCGCACCGGCGGGATCGGGCCATTGTGCCGCCGACCCCGACACCCTCGATCCAATGAAAAACACCGCCCGGAGGCGGTGTTTCGTGGCGAAGCCGTTCAGCTGCGCGCCATCGCCATCAGGCGCTCGATGCGCTCCTCGGTCGACGGGTGGGTGCTGAACAGCCCCTTGAGGCCGCCGCCCGACAGCGGGTTCATGATCATCATCTGCGCCGTTTCCGGGTGACGCTCGGCGGTCTCCAGCGGGATGCCCTGGGCATAGCGGTGGATCTTGTCCAGCGCGCTGGCCAGCGCCTGCGGGTCGCCGGAGATCTCCGCGCCGCCGCGGTCGGCCTCGAACTCACGCGCCCGGCTGATCGCCATCTGGATCAGCGAGGCCGCGATCGGCGCCAGGATCGCCACCAGGATGCCGACGATCGGGTTGGCCGGACGGCCTTCGCTGTCGCGCGGGCTGAAGAACATCGCGAAGTTCGCCAGCATCGAGATCGCGCCGGCCATCGTCGCGCTGACCGTCGAGATCAGGATGTCGCGGTGCTTCACGTGCGCCAGCTCGTGGGCCATCACGCCGCGCAGCTCGCGCTCCGACAGCACGCGCACGATGCCGGTGGTCGCGGCCACGGCGGCGTGCTCCGGATTGCGGCCGGTGGCGAACGCGTTGGGCGCGTCTTCCTGGATCAGGTAGACCTTGGGCATCGGCAGCTGGGCGCGCTCGGCCAGTTCCTTGACCATGTTGTAGAACTGCGGCGCGCTGCGCTCATCGACTTCCTGGGCGTTGTACATCTTCAGCACCAGCTTGTCGGAGAACCAGTAGCTGAAGAAATTCATGCCCACCGCGACGACCAGCGCGATCAGCATGCCCGTCTGGCCGCCCAGCAGGGAGCCGATCACCATGAACAGCGCGGTGATGGCGGCCATCAGGATGGCGGTCTTCATCAGGTTGAACATCGCAATCACTCCTCGAAAACTGCGGCCGCGGCCGCGAACAGAAACCCAGGGAACGGTACACCGTCCCGATGTCCCACGTGACGGCAAGGTGGCAAGCTTCAAGCCGGCACCGGGCCGGTTTGTCCGACGGTTCAGTCAGGGTTAAGCGAACCGGACGCCGACCTGCAGCGGCCGGGCCTGCAGGAATGCCGCCGCCGGCAGGCGCTTGCCGCCGGCGCGCTGGAGCTCGGTCAGCCGGACGCTGCCGGCGCCGCAGGCGACGACGGGCCCTTCCGGCGACACCGCCAGCACCTGCCCCGGCTCGCCGAGCGAGCCGTCGGCCTCGACGACCTCGGCGCGCCAGACCTTCACGGCTTCGCCGTCCAGCTGCGCGACGCCGCCCGGGAAGGGATCGAAGGCTCGCAGCCGGCGCGCGATCTGCGCGGCGTCGTCGGACCAGAGGATCTGGCTCTCGGCCTTCTCGATCTTGTGGGCGTAGGTGACGCCCGCCTCGGGCTGCTTCACCGGATGGAAGCCGCCGCAGGCGGCGAGCTCCAGCGCCTCCACGATCAGACGGCCGCCCAGCGTCGCCAGCTTGTCGTGCAGGCTCGCGGTCGTGTCCGCCGCGGCGATCGGCAGCCGCTCCAGCAGCAGCATGTCGCCGGTGTCCAGGCCCTCGTCCATCTGCATGATGGTGATGCCGGTCTCGACGTCGCCGGCCTCGATGGCGCGGTGGATGGGCGCGGCGCCCCGCCAGCGCGGCAGGATCGAGCCGTGGATGTTCAGGCAGCCCAGCCGCGGCAGCTCCAGCACCCACTTCGGCAGGATCAGCCCGTAGGCGGCGACGATGAGCACGTCGGGGCGTGCATCGAGCAGCGCCTGCCGGCCGGCTTCGGCCTCGTCGGGGAACTTGCCGTCCAGCCGAAGGCTGCGCGGCTGCGCGACCGCGATGCCGCGCGCCACGGCGAGCTGCTTCACCGGCGAAGCCTGCAGCTTCATGCCGCGGCCGGCGGGCCGGTCCGGCTGGCTCAGCACCAGCGGGACCTCGAAGCCGGCATCCAGCAGCGCCTGCAGCGCCACGGCGGCGAACTCGGGCGTGCCGGCGAAGGCGACGCGCAGGCCGGCGTTCGAGCCGGCGTTCAAGCCAGTAGCAGGGCCAGCAGCCAGATCGGCGGCCATCAGTGCTTCGCGTCCTCGCGGGCCTTCTTCACCAGCTTGGTCTTGATGCGCTCGCGCTTGAGCGGGCTCAGGTATTCGACGAACACCTTGCCGGCGAGGTGGTCCATCTCATGCTGCACGCAGACGGCCAGCAGGCCCTCGGCGTCGAACTGGAAGGTGTGGCCGTCGCGGTCCAGCGCCTGCACGGTGACCTTCTTGTGGCGCATGACCTTGTCGTAGATGGTCGGCACGGAGAGGCAGCCCTCCTCGCCTTCCATCATCTCCTCGCTGCGGGCGACGAGCTCCGGATTGATCAGCACCAGCGGCTGGTTGCGCTCCTCGGAGACGTCCATCACCAGCAGGCGCTCATGCACGTCCACCTGGGTCGCGGCCAGGCCGACCCCGTCGGCGTCGTACATCGTCTCCAGCATGTCGTCGGCCAGCTGGCGCAGACGGTCGTCGACCGCGGCGATGGGCTTGGCCACCGTGTGCAGACGCGGATCGGGGTATCGAAGAATGGAAAGTTTCGCCATGGTGAGGACGCGGGGCGCGGTGCGCGGCTGTGGACAGCACACAACGCCGGTTTGTAAGGGCTTGCAAGGGAGGGCGGGCCGGTTCATTGCCGGGCCCCCTGAACCGGGGCAGAATCGCCGCCAGCGAGACGGTTGATTTTCGCCGATTTGGCGGTCAGTCTGGCCCTCGTCACAAAAGCGCCACTGGCCACGAGGGGCCTTCGATCTCGGCGCGCGGAGAACAAGTAATGACGCAAAGGCGGCCGCTGGGCTTGACGATGATTTCTGCAGCCCTGCTGGCGGGCACCTTTGCCGCCGCACCGTCGTTCGCGGCGGGGGACTTCCCCATCACCCAAGGACAGCGCCAGACGGCGCAGCAGGTCGCCCAGGCCGGCGTGCCCCTGTCGGAGCTGGCGCCCAACGCCCCCGACACGTACACCGTCAAGACGGGCGACACGCTGTGGGCCATCTCGGGCCTGTTCCTGAAGAGCCCGTGGCGCTGGCCCGAGCTCTGGGGCATGAACACCGAGCAGATCCGCAACCCCCACCTGATCTACCCCGGTCAGGTGTTGATGCTGATCAAGTCCGACGGACGCGCCCGCCTCCAGCTGGGCCGCGACGTCGGCGCCGGCGGCCCGGGCGGCACCGTGAAGCTGTCGCCGCGGGTGCGCGCCGAGTCGCTCTACGACGGGTCCATCGCCGCGATCCCGCAACACCTGATCGAGCCCTTCCTCAACGAGGCCGTGGTGCTCAACGGCAATGAGCTGGCCGCGTCGCCGCGCATCGTCTCCGCACAGGAAAGCCGCGTCTGGATGGCCAAGGGCGACCTGGCCTATGCCCGCGGCAACCTGCCTGCGGAAGCGACCTCCTTCCGCGTCTTCCGCGAGCCGCGCCCGCTGCGCGATCCCGACACCAAGGAAGTGCTGGGTTACGAGGCCGTCTATGTCGGCACCGCCGACCTGACCCGCCCCGGCGTAGCCGCCAACGGCAAGAATGTCGAGGTACCGGCCACGTTGACGATCACGCTGAACCGCGTGGAAGCCCAGCCGGGCGACCGCCTGGCCCCGGTCCCGGAACGCGGCTACACCAGCTACGTCCCGCACGCGCCGCAAGGCGTGGTCAACGGCACGATCGTGTCGGTCTACGGCGATGCGATCACCGCCGGACAGAACCAGATCGTGGCGCTGAACAAGGGGCGCGTCGACGGCATGGAGCGCGGCCATGTGCTGGCGCTGTGGCACAAGGGCCGCATCGTGCGCGACCCGACGACGGAGCGCCGCGAGGAGATCAAGCTGCCTGACGAGCGTCATGGCCAGCTCTTCGTCTTCCAGGTGTTCGACCGCGTGTCGTATGCGTTGATCCTGACGGCCAAGGAACCGGTCGTCTCCGGCGACCGCTTCACGCAGCCGTAAGCGCAACCGTAGGCGCAGCGGTCAGCGCGTCGGCTCTCCGGACCAGTTCGCCCCGAGGACCGCACGGATGCGCCCGGACGAACTCCGCGACTGGCTGCACCTGCTGTCCTGCGTCTCCCGCGGAGCGGCCCGACGGCTGCTCGCGCGTCACGGTTCCCCGGGCGCGGTCCTGAAGGCTGGCCGCGCCGGCTGGGGCGCCATCCTCGGCGCCGAGGAGGCGACGCTGCTGGACCGCGGACCGGAACATCTGGCTCGGCTGGTGCGTCGGACCGAGGACTGGCTGGGCAGCGGCGAGCGCCGCTCGATCCTGCTGCTGGGCGCGCCCGACTATCCCCTCCCCCTCCTGCACACGGCGGATCCGCCGCTGATGCTCTACCTCGACGGACGTCGCGAGCTGCTCGGCGAACGTTGCGTCGCCGTCGTCGGCAGTCGGCGGCCCAGTCCGCAAGGCGACGAGAACGCGCGCTACTTCGCCGCCGGTCTGGGCGAAGCGGGCTTCTGCGTCGTCTCCGGCCTGGCCCAGGGCATCGACGGCGCCGCGCATGAGGCCGCGCTGAACACGCGAGGCAGCACGATCGCGGTGCTCGGCACCGGGCCGGATCAGGTCTACCCGCTGGATCACGCGGACCTGTCCCGCCATGTCGCGCGGCGCGGGCTGCTCGTCAGCGAATACTTCGTCGGCACCCCGCCGATGGCGCCGAACTTCCCGCAGCGCAACCGCATCATCGCGGGACTGTCAGAGGGCTGCCTGGTGGTCGAGGCCGCCATGAAGTCAGGCTCGCTGATCACCGCCCGGCAGGCATCCGAAGCCGGCCGGGAAGTCTTCGCCGTGCCCGGGCCTATCCATGCGCCGCAATCCAAGGGCTGCCATCACCTGCTCAAGCAGGGCGCCTGCCTGGTCCAGGAACTGGACGATCTGCTCCACGAGCTGCCCGCCGGCGGCCTGCCTCGCACCGCGTCGCTAGCCCTCGACGAGCAGCCCGAGCCCGGCATCGCGCCAAGCGGTCGGGGCCAGGCCGACCCGGAGGGCGCCAGGACGGGCGGGAACGGGAACGACGACGAGGACGGCGATGACGACCACCCGCTCCTGCGCGCGATCGGTCGCGACACCGTCTCCCTCGAACAGCTGTCCCAGCGCAGCGGCTGGGCGCAGGACGAACTCAATGCGACGCTGCTCGACCTGGAGCTGGACGGCCGTGTGGCGCGGCTGCCGGGAGCGCTCTTCCAGCGCCGCCGGACCACGTGAAGCCGGACTTCGTCAAAGCAGCGTTTTCGCCTCCCTGGACGGGGAAATCCGTGCGTCGGACCGCTCATTTCGGGCGGAAGGGCTTTCGGGGCGTCGGTTATAGTCCCCGCCATGTTTGACGTCCTCGTCTACCTGTACGAAACCTATTGGCGGCCCGACGCCTGCCCGGATCACGCACAACTGACCCGGAAACTGTCGGCGGTCGGGTTCGAGGACGACGAGATCCGCGACGCCCTGTCGTGGCTGGACGGCCTGGCCGGCGCGGCCGAGTCGCATCACGGCGAGCCCGGCGAACGCAGTATGCGCGTCTACACGCGCGACGAGCAGGACCACCTGGGCGAGAGCTCCGTCGGCTTCATCAGCTTCCTGGCCTCGGCCGGCGTGCTGCCGACCGCCATGCGCGAGATGGTGATCGATCGCGCGATGGCCATCCCCGGCGGCCCGCTGGACCTGGAAGACCTGAAGATCATCGTGCTGATGGTGTTCTGGAGTCTGGGCGAAGAGCCCGATGCGCTGATCCTCGACGAGCTGTTCGTCGCGCCGGAAGAACGCCTGATCCACTGATCACGCCTGGCGTCCAAGACGCCTCCCGCTGCCGGACGACGGCAGCACGCAGAACCGGCCCCGCAGCGCGGCGCCGGTTTTTTCGTGCGTGGAAGAGCATGGAAGAGCGTGAAAGAGAGCGCCGACTGGCTCAGGCAAGCAGCCGGGTGGGATCGACTTCGAGCTTTGCGAGCGCGTTGCGCGTCGCCTTCACGGTGAGCGATTCGTCCTGCGCCGGCAGCATCAGCCCCGCCTGCAGGAACGCGGCGAGCCGGCTCAGCTGGAACAGCACGCCCCGCCCTTGCGGCGAGACGAACAGGATCAGGTGGTGCCGCAGTCCGCGCCAGACCAGTTGGACCGGTTCGACCCGGCCGCGGTAGTCCAGCATGTACCAGCTGCCGACCTGCAACTCGCGCGCCCACGCCAGCATCGCCGTCGTCGGCGCGGCACCGCCTTCGGCCACCACTTCCAGCCCTTCACACTCGTGGCTGGAGAGGTCGCGGACCAGCGTCTCGTTGATCTCGCCGGAATCGGGCGACGGCAGCATCGCCTCCAGCGTCTCGAGCTGGCTCATCAGGTCGTCCAGCCGCTCGCGCGGGATCGCCGCGGTCTTGGCGGTGAACGCCGCAGCCAGCGCATTGTTCAGCGACCGGATGTGCTCGTCCTGACGCTCATGCGTCAGGCCCGCGTGGCCCATGCCGTCGCGCAGCGTCTTCAGCAGCGGCGGCAGGCGACGGATCACCTCGGCCCGGTCCTCGCGGGACACCTTCGCGCTCGCCGACCAGATCAGGTCGGCCGCGGCGCGCTTCATCGCCTTGGTCTGCTCGGCCTGCGGACCGTAGCGCACGCCGGTCACGGCCAGCACGTCGGCCCAGACCTGGAACAGGAAGTCGCGCACGCCGTCCTGCACCGGCACCTCGGACAGCATCTTGCGCAGCTCGATCGTGTACTGGATCGCCAGCGTCTCGCGCTGCTCGACCTGCTGAGCCAGCGACACGCCCTTCTTCGAGACCTCGTTCTCCTGCTCGAAGTAGTGATCCAGGAATTTCTCGAACTCGGTCAGCACGGTCTGGAAGACGCGTCTGCCGGTGTCGGGATAGGCCTCGACGACCTGCACCACGCGCTTGATCTCGCGCTCCAGCGCGTCGCCGATCTCGGCGGTCGAGGTGCTGAAGCCCATCACGCAGGAGCCCATCCGGTCGATCAGGCGGCGCGCCGGGTGATCGTCGGCGGCGAAGAAATCGGGCTCGCTGACGGCCACGCGCAGCACCGGCATCTGCAGCCGGGCGAACCAGACGCGGATCGCCGGCGGAATGCGTTCTTCCTGCAGGATGGCCTGGAACAGCAGCGCGACCAGCTCGATCGTGGCGCGCTCGGCCGGCGTGTCGGCCGCGTTCTTCAGGACCTGCTTCAGCGCCTGATTGCGCTGGCGGATCTCGTCCAGCGCCTGCGGCGCGGTGAGCTGCTGATCGACGGTCGCGACCTTGTCCGCGCGCCGCTGCACCGCTTCCTGGGCATGGTTGATCGCGGCGCTCAGCCGCGGCGAGCCGGTCCGCGTCGACGGGCTGCCGAACTGGCCTTGAGGATTCACATGGCCTGCTGGACCCGCTGCGCCCGCATACCCGGACATCGTGCCCGGACCGGCCGGCGCGGCGGGCAGTCCGCTGCGCGTCGCCGGTCCCGCCGCAGGCATGCCGCCGGAACGGGTCGGCGCGGGCGCCTGCTGCGCCAGCTCGGGCACATGCCGCGCGAGGACGCGCTGCAACTGCGCCATCACCTGCTGGGCCGACTGGCTGGCCGGCGTTCCGACAGGACCGGCGGCCTGCGCGGCTGCGGCACTCGCATGACCGGCTGGTCCCGCCTGCGGCGCGATGCCGCCGTGGACATGACCCGGCCCCGGGGCCGGACCCAGCGGCGCGGCCTGCGTCATGGCCCCGGCCGGCGCGTTGCGGCGGATGAAGGGCCGCAGGTCCACCTCGGGCATCACCCCTTGCTGGATCAGCCAGTGGTTGGCCTCGTGATAGGCCTCGTTCAGCAGCTGGGAGAACTCATGGTGCAGCCAGCGCTGCAGCATCTGCCAGACCGAACTGCTCAGCCCGGCCTCGAACCAGGCGTCGAGCACCAGCCGCGACAGCACCTGCGCGCGCAGCAGGTCCTGCTGCGGCAGGTCGTCGACGCGTTCGAGCGACTGCATGCGATTGCGCAGGTCGCTGAATTCCCAGCTGGCCTTGTCCATCATCGCCAGCGCCAGCCGCGAGGCGATGATCTCGCGCTCGATCGTGTCGTCGCTGACGAGGGTCAGGTTCTGCGGCCGCGACGACAGCGAGGCCGACCGGGAGTCGCCTGCGCCGTGGTGGTAGGCATGCCGCAGCGACTTGCCCAGCCTCGCGTGCCAGGGCGTCGAGGACCGCTGCCACGCCTCGAAGGCGTCGCGACGGGCCATCTGCAGGGAGTGCTCCGCCGGCTGAGCGAGCTGGTCCTGCACCGCCGTGGTGAGGACGGCCACCATGGCGGGCAGCCCTCGCAGCAGCACCTCCGTATGGACGCGCCGCGCTTGCGAAGCCAGGGCCTGGGATCTTGCGTCGGCGGCGGTCATCGAGCTCGAGTTTGAGGAGTGCGGATGACTCTACTACACCACCGCGCCCGCGTTGGGGTCATCCGGGTCCCCGGCCTTCGCCGGACCGGCCTTGACCAGGTCCTCGCGCTTGACGCCCAGCCACATCGCGATCGCCGCGGCCACGAAGACCGACGAGTAGATGCCGAACAGGATGCCGATCGTCAGCGCCACCGCGAAGTAGTGCAGCGTCGGGCCGCCGAACAGCAGCATCGACAGCACCATCATCTGCGTCGAGCCGTGCGTGATGATCGTGCGGCTGATCGTGGACGTGATCGCGTGGTCGATGATCTCGTGGGTGTTGAGCTTGCGGTACTTCCGGAAGGCCTCGCGGATCCGGTCGAAGATGACCACCGACTCGTTCACCGAGTAGCCCAGCACCGCCAGGATCGCCGCCAGCACCGCCAGCGAGAACTCCCACTGGAAGTAGGCGAAGAAGCCCAGGATGATCACCACGTCGTGCAGGTTGGCGATGATGCCGGCCACGGCGAACTTCCACTCGAAGCGGAAGGCCAGGTACAGCATGATGCCGATCACCGTGAAGCCCAGCGCCATCGCGGCGTCGTGCGCCAGCTCGGCGCCGACCGACGGGCCGACGACCTCGCTGCGGGTCTTCTTCAGCGGTTCGGCGTCGCCGACCGCGCAGGCCTGGCGATTGATCGACTCGCCCTGCGGCGTGATCTCGCGGTGGTCGACGACCTTGCCGTTCTCCGCCTTGCAGAGCTCGGCGAACACGTGGTCGGCGACCTCGTCCTGCTTGACGCCGGGCTTGATCGGCAGCCGGATCATGACGTCGCGCGAGGTGCCGAAGTTGGTCACCTGGATCTCGCCGAAGCCCATCTGCTCGACGGTGTGACGCGTCTTGTTGATGTCGGCGGCCTGGGCGTACTGGACCTCGACCACCGTGCCGCCGGTGAACTCGATCGAGAAGTGCAGGCCCTTCGTGACCAGGAAGAAGACCGCGGCGACGAAGGTGAGGAAGGACACGGCGTTGAGGATCAACGCGTGCTTCATGAACGGGATGTCCCGTTTGATTCGGAAGAATTCCATGGCGGGGTGCGCTCGCTAGGGGGGCCGCAGCCGTTGTTACTTGGCCTCGACGGCGTCCGCCGTCGATTCGGTCGGGAGCGCGGTCGTGCCGGGCTTCCAGACGGTGCCGATGGACACCGACTTCAGCCGCTTGCGGCCGCCGTACCAGAGGTTGACCAGCGCGCGCGAGAACATCACCGACGAGATCATCGAGGTGATGATGCCCAGGCAGTGCACCACCGCGAAGCCCTTGATCGGACCCGAGCCGAAGGCCAGCAGCGCCAGGCCCGCGATCAGCGTCGTCACGTTGGAGTCCAGGATGGTCGCCCACGCGCGTTCGTAGCCGGCGTGGATCGCCTGCTGCGGCGCGAGCCCGGCGCGCAGTTCCTCGCGCACCCGCTCGTTGATCAGCACGTTGGCGTCGATGGCCATGCCCAGCACCAGCGCGATCGCGGCAATGCCCGGCAGGCTCAGCGTGGCCTGCATCATCGACAGCACCGCCAGCAGCAGCAGCAGGTTGAAGCCCAGCGCCACCGCGGAGAACACGCCGAACATCATGTAGTACAGGCACATGAAGATCGCCACCGCGACGAAGCCCCACGTCACCGACGCGATGCCCTTCTCGATGTTGTCCTTGCCCAGCGACGGGCCGATGGTGCGTTCCTCGATGATCTCCATCGGCGCGGCCAGCGAGCCGGCGCGCAGCAGCAGCGCGGTGTCGCTGGCTTCCTGCGTGGACATGGCGCCGCCGGTGATGGAGAAGCTGTTGCCCAGCTCGCCGCGAATGACCGGGGCGGTCACGACCTGGCCCTTGCCCTTCTCGAACAGCAGGATCGCCAGGCGCTTGCCGATGTTCTCGCGCGAGACGTCCTTGACGATGCGGGCGCCCTTGGCGTCCATCTTCAGGGTCACGGAGGGCTGATGGTTCTCGTCGAAGCTCGACTGCGCGTCGTTCAGGTTGTCGCCGGTGACGACGACCTGGCGCTTCACGATGATCGGCGTGACGCCGTCCTTCTCGGTGAAGCGCTCCGTGCCGAAGGGCACCGGACCGGTGCCCGCCAGCGCGGCGTTGGCCTCGGCGCTGTCGTCCACCATGCGCATTTCCAGCGTCGCGGTGCGGCCGATGATGTCCTTGGCCTTGGTCGTGTCCTGCACGCCCGGCAGCTGGACGACGACGCGGTCGCGGCCCTGCTGCAGGATCACCGGCTCGGCGACGCCCAGCTCGTTGACGCGGTTGTGCAGCGTGGTGATGTTCTGCTTGATCGCGGCGTCCTGGACGGCGATCACCGCCTTGGGCGTCAGAGAACCGGTCAGGCGCAGCTCGGTGCCGGCGCCGGACGGCGTCCAGGCGAAATCAGGCACCTGGTCGCGCAGCAGGTTCTGCGCCTGCGTGCGGACGGCCTCGTCGCGGAAGTTGATGACGACGTCGTTGCCTTCGCGGCTGACGCCGGCGTGGCGGATCGTCTTGTCGCGCAGCATGGTGCGGACGTCGGAGGCCATCGACTCGGCCTTCTTCGTCAGCGCGGACTTCATGTCGACCTGCATCAGGAAGTGCACGCCGCCGCGCAGGTCCAGGCCCAGGTACATCGGGAACGCGTGCAGCGCGCTCAGCCAGGCCGGCGAACGGGACGCCAGGTTCAGCGCGACGATGTAGGTCGGATCGTTGGTCTCGTTGCCGTTCAGGGCCTTCGAGATCGCGTCCTTGGCCTTGATCTGGGCGTCGGTGTCATGGAAGCGGGCGCGGATCGAGCCGCCTTCCAGATGGACGAAGTCCGGCGTGACGCCGACCTGCGTGATCGCCTGCTCGACGCGCTGGCGGACCGCGTCGTCGATCTTGACGACGACCTTGGCGCTGGACACCTGCACCGCCGGCGCTTCGCCGAACAGGTTGGGCAAGGTGTAGATCAGGCCGACCAGCAGCGCCACGACGAGCAGCGCGTACTTCCACAGCGGATAACGGTTCATGAGGAGATCCTCTGCAAACCAGGCGCCGCGTCGGCCGATGCAGTCATCGGGCCCGCGGGTGCCTCTGAAAACCGACCCGGCGCGTGCGTGGCACGGGCCGGGTCGTCAGGGAGCGGTCACGCCAGGCGCGGCCGCCCCGGGTCGGGGTTTCGGATTATTTCGAGACGGTGCCCTTGGGCAGGACCTGCACGACGGACGTGCGCTGCACCTGGATCTCGACGCCGGAGGCGATCTCGACGGTCAGGTACTGCTCGCCGATCTTGACGACCTTGCCGAGCATGCCGCCGCCGGTGATGACCTCGTCGCCCTTGGCCAGGGCTTCGACCATCGTCTTGTGCTCCTTCTGGCGCTTCATCTGGGGACGGATCATCACGAAGTACATGACGACGAAGACGGCCACCAGGGGCAGCATCTGCAGGAAGCCGCCCGTGGGGTCGGACGAGGCAGCAGGCGCGGCCTGGGCGAAAGCGTTGGAGATAAACACGTCGATATCCTCAGGAATTGCGTTGGCGTCGGCCCGCGGGCCGGAGCGCCGCCGGACACGAGGTCCTGGCGTACGGAAGAACCGGTGATTGTATGCGGCCCACCCGGCCGGCCCGGCGCCCGCCGGACGCGGATTTAACTGGGGTTGACCTGCGCAAACTCAATCCGGTCCCACCCCAGGGATTGCCCGCATGGCAGACCTGCGATGATCCGCGCCCATGACTTCAGACACCCTAGACCTGCAGGACGTCGACAAACGCCGCCAGGCGGACCAGGCGTACGACGCGATCGAGACGCTGATCGCGACCCTGCAGCTGCGCCCGGGCGCGCCGGTGGTGGAGTCGGAGCTGATCGCGCGGATCGGCCTGGGGCGGACACCCACGCGCGAGGCGCTGATGCGGCTGGTCGCCAGCGGGCTGATCGCGCAGCAGCCGCGGCGCGGCCTGCTGGTCAGCGACATGCCGCTGGCGGAACACCTGGACCTGCTGGAGGCGCGTCGGCCGCTGGAGCGGCTGATCGCCTGCTGCTCGGCGCGGCGGGCGTCGCCGGCGCAGCGTTCGGAGCTGCTGGCCTGCGCGGCGCTGATGGCCGAGGCGGCGGAACGCCACGACCTCGAGGCCTACATGCGGGTGGACCAGGCGCTGGACCGCGTCAACCACACGGCCTGCCGCAACCGCTACGCGGTGGCGGCGGTGCTGCCGATGATCATCCAGTGCCGGCGCTTCTGGTACGCGTACCGGCATCTGGGCGATGTCGCCGTCGGGGCGCGCGCCCATCAGCGCCTGGCGGAAGCGATCGCGGGCGGCGACGGCGAGGCCGCGGCATCAGCCTCCGACACCCTGATGGACCATCTGCGCGCGTTCACGCAGCAGGTGATCGCTTGAAGTTCCTTGGCGGCGCCACGGTCTCATTGATGGCCAGATCTTTCGAGCGCTCGTCTGCCGGGGTCGCCTCGAACTGAGGTTCGCCGGAGACCGCGGAGGCGGGGGACAGCAGCGATGGCGATGGCGTCGACGAACGCTTCGCCCGCTTGCTGAGCTGGCCGGGACCGCGGCGCACGGCGGTCCTGCCGGGAGCGTTCACCGGAAGCGCACCCGCGCGACGCTGATCTGCGTCGATCCGTCCGGCAAAGGCTTCACCGAGACGACGCGAAAGTTCTTCGGCAGGCCAACCTTGTAGAGCTGACCACCCGCATCGGGCTTGTCGTCGTCGCAGGTCAACGGACCGCCGTCCTTGGGCTTGCCCCGCGGCGCGTCGGCGGCGCCGCAGTCGAGCGGCGTGCCGTAGCGCGACAACGCGCGGCGATAGAACCTGCCGATGCGGTCGACGTCGTCACGGCTCTGGAACTTCCCCGCCGCCAGCTGCATGCCGAACAGGCCGCCCCACAGGCTCATCTGCACGCTGGACTTGTCTTCGTCGTGATCCTTGTAGGGCACGGCGCCGGGATAGAGCGGCGTGTCGAGTTCGGAACCGTCGGTCTTGCTGTCGACCGTGATGCCGGCGCTGAAGCCTTCCGAGGCCGGCGGCGGCGGCGCGGGCTGCGCGCAGGCGCCGAGCGCCAGCGTGAGCGCACCGATCAGCAGCACCGCGCGGGGCTTCCGCACAGAGGCGGCCGGCAAGCCGGTCGGAGCGAAGGCGGGCCGAAGCGACGAAGGCGATGGCGACGGCGATGGCGACGAAGAGCTCGACGGCTGGTTCACAGGATGCTCCCTGGTTCGAGGTGTGCGATGCACTCTACGAACCCGCGCGGTCCGCCGCTCGTCCGCGGCGACCAACTGCATCCTGGGACGGACAGGCCGCCGCAATCCCGGGCCGAGCGATCGCCTCCTCAGGCGCGGCGCCGCAGGGTCCACAGTGCCGCGGCGATCAGGCCGACACCGACCATCTGGGAGAGGCTCAGCGCTCGGCCGTAGACCGCCCAGTCGACCAGCACGGCAGTGCCCGGATAGACGAACTGCAGCACCGCGATGCGACCGGTGCCCAGCCTTGCCATGCCGGCGTACAGCACGACATAGGCCAGGCCGGTGTGCAGCACGCCGAGTCCGGCCAGCCAACCCCAGGATGCGCCGAACGCCGGCAATCCGTGCATCAGCGGCCACGGCAGCAGCACGACCGCGCCCACGACGCACTGGCCCGCCGACAACGCGAACGATCCGGCGCGGTCGGCTTCGAGCTTGGCGATGAAGCTGGCCGCCGCATAGCTCACCGAACCGAGCAGGCACATCCCGATGCCCAGCGCATAGCCGGACTGGCCCATGGCGCCGCCGGCCATCCCCGTCCACGCTCCGCCAGCAGCGAACAACTCGTCCGCGATGCCTGTCGCCAGTGTGAGTCCGCACAACGCGACGGCCGCCGCCGACCACTGCGCACGGGTGACGCGTTCGCGCAGCCAGAACGCTCCCATCGCCATCAACCAGAAGGGCTGCACATGGAACACCACCGTCGACACGGCGATCGAACAACGCGGGATCGCCGCGAAGAACAGCCCCCAGTTCACCACCGTGAGCAGCCCCACGGCGAGCACCGCGCCCAGCGCACGGCCGCGCAGCCGCACGAGCTCGCGGAGCTGGCCTCGCACGGCGCCCCACAGCAGCAGCGCCGCGAGGCCGAACACGCAGCGGAACCACACCGTCGTGGCGGGATCCTGGCCCGCCTCCTCGACGAACACGCCGATCGTGCCGAGCAGCAGCCCGCCGCCGACCATGAGCGCCTGGCCTTCGCGCGAGCGTCGGTCCAGCGCACTGGAGGGAGAAGCGGGGGATGAAACGAGCGATGAGGACATCCGTCGAGTCTGTGTCGCCACCTTCATTCGGCAAAGCGAATCCTCTTCACGCTTAGCATCACGGAATCGAATGGATGCCCGCTGGGCGGAGGACCGGATGCCCTCGACCGACCTGCAACTGGATTGGCTGCGCGCCTTCGTCGCGGCGGTGGACGCCGGCTCGCTGACGGCTGCGGGCGCGTTGGTGCACCGCTCGCAATCCGCGCTGAGCATGCAGATCGCCAAGCTGGAACAGGCGGTCGGCCAACCGGTGCTGATGCGAACGCCGCGACGCCTGGACCTGACGCCGGCGGGGCGCGAGCTGCTGGGCCACGCGCGCCGCCTGATCGCCCAGCATGACGAGGCCGTCCAGGCGCTGCGGCGCGAGACGCTGCACGGCCGGCTCACCATCGGCGTGCCGGAGGACTACGCCCTGCCCTACCTCACCCCGGTCCTGCGCGACTTCGCCGGCCGGCACACGGCGGTGGAGCTGACCCTGGTCTGCCAGCAGTCGACGGTGCTCATCCCGCGGGTGACGCGCGGCGAAGTCGACGTGGCCGTCGTGACGCGAGATCGCGTGGGGCGCGGTCAGCCGCTGTTCGATGAACCGCTGGCCTGGTTCGGCGCGCCGCGCTTCGAGGCGTGGCGTCAGACGCCGCTGCCCGTCGCGGTCTACGAGTCGGGCAGCCTCGCGCGCAAGGCGGCGCTGTCCGCGTTGGCCGCGCTGAAGCGGCCGCATCGCATCGTCTGCGACAGCGCCAGCCCCGCCGGCATGCTGGCCGCCGTGGAGAGCGGCCTGGCGATCGCGTTGTTCACGCGATGCAGCGTGCCCGAGGGCATGGAACTCCTCGACGAGCGGCACGGCATGCCGCCCGCGACCTCGCTGCCGGCGATGTCGGTGGTGCTGATGCGCAGCAAGGCGTCGGCCGGCTCGGCGGCGGCCGACGCCTTCGCGGGCCAGGTCTTGCGCACGCTGGCGCGCACCCGGACCGGCTCGACTATGCTGCGCCGATGATGCTGCTCCGACGGCTGCGGCCCCTCCTTCTCCTGCTGGTCTGCGCGGCGCTGACGGGCGCGTCGGGCGCCTGGGCCGCGGAGCCGCTGCGCATCGGCTCGAAGCGCTTCACCGAGAGCTACATCCTGGCCGAGGTCCTCGCGCAGACGGTGCGCGCCGACGATCCGTCCGCCGGGGTCGAGGTCCGCCAGGGACTGGGCAACACCGCCATCGTCCACGCGGCGCTGAAGGCGGGCAGCATCGACGTCTACCCCGAATACCTGGGCACGATCGAACGCGAGATCCTCGGCCACCCCGCCACCGGCGCGCCGCTCGAACAGCTGCAGGCGGAACTGCGGCCGCTGGGCCTGGCGATCGGCGTCCCGCTGGGCTTCAACAACGGCTACGCGCTGGCGATGCGGTCGGCACAGGCGCGCGAACTCGGGCTCACCACGCTGTCGCAGTTGAAGGCGCAGCCGGCGCTGAAGCTCGGCCTCAGCAATGAATTCCTGGGGCGCGCCGACGGCTGGCCCGGCCTGTCGAAGCGCTACGCGCTGCCGCAGTCGCCGACGGGGCTCGATCACGGTCTCGCCTACCGCGCGCTGGCCGACGCACAGATCGACGTCACCGACGTCTACACGACCGACGCGCAGATCGCGGCGCTCGACCTCACGGTGCTGGCGGACGACGGCCATTTCTTCCCGCGCTACGACGCGGTGCTGCTGTATCGCATCGATCTGCCGCAACGGCATCCGCGCGCCTGGGCGGCGCTGCAGAAGTTGCAGGGGCGCATCGACGAAACCGCCATGATCGCGATGAACGCGCAGGCCGAGGTCAAGCGGCAGCCGTTCGATGCGATCGCACGGGAGTTCCTGGCGGCTCACGGTCAGAAGTCTGCGGCCTCCGGCTCATCCGCATCCGCATCCGCATCCGGATCCGCATCGGCCGCGCCCTCGTCTTCGCCGGGCGCCGAGACGGCCAGGTCCGGTCTGTGGTCGAGACTCACCGGACCGGATCTCGGACGCCTCACCTTGCAGCATCTGGCGCTGGTCCTGGGCGCCGTCGCGCTGGCCACGCTGGTGGGTGTGCCGCTCGCGGTCGCGCTGCACCCGTGGCCGCGCTGGCGCGAGGCGCTGCTCGCCGTCTGCGCGCTGCTGCAGACCGTGCCTTCCCTGGCGATGCTGGCGCTGCTCATCTGGGCGATGAACCGGATCGGACCGGTGCCGGCATTGATCGCGCTCACCCTCTACGCGCTGCTGCCGGTCCTGCGCAATTGCACGGTGGGTCTCAGCGAAGTGCCCGAAGGATTGACGACCGCGGCGCGCGCGCTCGGACTGACGCGGGGTCAGGTGCTGCGTTCGGTGCAACTGCCGCTGGCGCTGCCGGTGATGCTCGCGGGCCTGCGCACGGCGACCAGCCTGTCCGTCGGGACCGCCACGATGGCGGCCTTCATCGGCGCCGGGGGATATGGGGAACGCATCGTCACCGGACTGGCGTTGAACGATCAGACGCTGCTGCTCGCAGGCGCACTGCCGGCTGCGGCGTTGGCCTTGCTGTTCGAAGGCGTGTTCGGACTGACGGCCTGGGGATTGGCGCGAAGCCGCGGCGCTTGAAGGCTCGCCCGCTCCCCCGGGCGATACCGCTGGCGAGAGGTGCCGGCGATAGGTCGCTCTGAGCGCTCAGGAAGCGCCGGCGTTGAACTCGCGTTCGAGATCCGCGTAGCAGCGCTGCTGCGCGGCGGACCAGTCGCCCAGCTGCGCAGGCTGCAGTCCCGGCTGCATCAGCTGACGCAGCGCCACCGCCTGTGCCTGCCGCACCAGGTGGGCCAGCACGATGGACTCTGCGCCCCGGCCCGGACGCGGCGCCAGCGCTTCGGCGACCTGGGGCGGGAAGCCCCAATGCTCGACGATCTGCGCCGACCACGCCGCCGTCAGCGGCAGCAGCTGGCGATGCAGGCCTTCGCGATCCAGCGGCGGCACCGACGGCGCGGACATCCCGTCCAGCGCCCGCAGCAAGGCCATCAGACCGAGCTGGGAACTGAGCCCGGCGAGGTAGGCGGAGAACTCGTCGTCGCCCGCATTCGCCAGACGTGCGGTCGCGAACGCGGTGCGCTCGCTCAGGTCCCACAGCAGCGTGCCGGAGCGGCTGCCGTAACGGCCCTTGCCGTGATGGAAGAGCGGCCGCATCGCGACGCTCATCACCAACTGGTCCAGCCCCTGCTGGCCGAGCACCATCACCGCGCCGGCGAGATCGGTGATCTCGCGCTCGGTGCGATAGCGGGGCGAGTTGGCCAGCCGCATCAGCTCGCCCACGAGACTCGGATCACGCGACATCAGCTGCGCGAGTTCCGACGACGACACGTTGCCGCGGCGCACGAGGCGCATCAGTTGCGGCAGGACGGCGGGCAAGCGGGGCAGCAGGTCGGCCCATTGCGACCCGCGCTGCGCCTGCAGACGTTGCATCAGGCCCTGTTCGCCCGAGGACGGCGGCACATCCTTCAGACGCGACAGCCCGAACAGCCGGGTGCTGAAGTGCAGCCATTCCGGCGACGCGTCGAGACTGGGGAACACGATGTCCCCGCCGGTGTAGACGGCCGTCTGGGTCGACATCATGCCGGGGCCCTGCGAGTGCGAAGACACCGGCGAGAGCACGGGCGCGATCGGGGCGCCGGCCGGCTGGGCCGACGCGGGCGTGGCGGCCGCGCCCTTCGACGTTCCGCCGGTGGCGGACGCTCCGCCCGTCGACTTGGTGTCGCCGGAACCGGAGAGCAGTTTGCGGAGGGAGGACAGCAGAGCCATGGCGGGGATTGGCCGAATTATGGTCGGCCGCCCCCGCACGGGTGTTTCACGGGCGTCACGCTTCTCCCCCCGATTCGGGGTGTGCGGCGCGGGCGTACGCCGTTTCCGTCACGCCGCGGCGAACCGCGGAGCGACTCACGGCGCCTGGCGACTCGCGCCCAGATAGGTCTCGATCACCCGGGGATCCTTGGCCAGATCGGCGGCCCGGCCTTCGAGCGCGATCTCGCCGGTCTCCAGCACGTAGGCGTAGTCGGCGACCTCCAGCGCGGCACGGGCGTTCTGCTCGATCAGCAGGATGGAGACGCCCGCCTCGCGCAGCTGCGCGACGATGCGGAACACCTCCTTCACGATCAGCGGCGCCAGGCCCAGGCTGGGTTCGTCGAGCATCAGCAGCTTGGGGCGCGCCATCAGCGCCCGGCCGACTGCGAGCATCTGCCGTTCGCCGCCGGACAAGGTCCCGGCCAGTTGCGCGCGACGCTCCTTCAAACGCGGGAACAGCGCGTAGACGCGCTCCAACTCGTCGCGCCAGCCCTTCACGCCCAGGCGCATGGGGCGGAAGCCGCCAAGCACCAGGTTGTCCTCGACCGACATCGTCGTGAACAGCTCGCGTTTCTCAGGCACCAGCGCGAGGCCCTTCATCACGCGGTCCTCCAGGCCCAGGCCCTGGATGTCCTCGCCGTCGAACACGATCTGGCCGCGCGCCGGCAGCACGCCCATCAGCGCGTTCAGCGTCGTGCTCTTTCCCGCGCCGTTCGGACCGACGACGGTGACGACCTCGCCTTCGCGCAACCGCAGGTCCAGCCCCGTCAGCACCTCGGCGCGGCCGTAGCCCGCATGCAATCCGCTGACCTTCAGCAAGTCGCTCATGTCAGTGTTCCGTTCCCAGGTAGGCGGCGCGCACCTCGGGGCTGGCCTGCACCTCGGCGGGCGTGCCCTCGATCAGCTTGGTGCCGAACTCCATCACCACGATGCGGTCCGTCAGTCCCATCACGAAGTCCATGTCGTGCTCGACCAGCAGGATGCTCATGCCTTCGGCGCGCAGCTGGCGCAGCACCGCCGCCAGCGCCTGCTTCTCCTTGTGGCGCAGGCCTGCGGCGGGCTCGTCGAGCAGCAGCAGCGAGGGGTCGCTGCACAGCGCCCGGGCGATCTCCATCAGTCGCTGCGGTCCGAGCGCCAGGTTCCCCGCGAGTTCATGCAGATGGTCCTGCATGCCGATGCGGCGCAGCTGCGACTCGGCTTCGGCGAAGAGGCGCTTCTCCTCCGCGCGATCGAGCCGCAGCATCGCCCGCGTCGTGCCGCTGTGCGAGCGCAGGTAGCCGCCCAGAGCGACGTTCTCCAGCACCGTCATGTCCGCGATCATCTTCACGTGCTGGAAGGTGCGCGACATGCCGCGACGCGCGATCTGGCGCGCGGGCAGGCCCGTGATGAGTTCGCCGGCGAAGCGCAGCTCGCCGCTGGTCGCACCCAGCACGCCGGAGACCAGGTTGAAGGTCGTCGACTTGCCGGCCCCGTTCGGGCCGATCAGGCCCATGATCTCGCCGGCGCGCAGCTCGAAGCTGACATCGTTCACGGCGACCAGTCCGCCGAACTGCTTGCGCAGCTTGTCGAGCTTCAGCAGCACCGATCCGGCCTGCGGCTTCGCGCGCGACGCCAGCGGCGCGGCACCTTCCCAATTCCGCTCGCGCGGACGCGCGGGCCACCAGCGCGACAGCGCCGTCTGCAGCGACGGCCAGAGGCCCTTGGGCGCGTACTTCAGCATCAGCACCAGCACGACGCCGAGCACGATGATCTCGAAGTTGCCGTTGCTGCCGAGCAGTGCGGGCAACAGCTCCTTAAGCTGGTCCTCGATGATCTTGAACACGCCCGCGCCGACGAAGGCGCCCCAGACGCTCGAGACGCCGCCGACGACGGCCATGAACAGGTATTCGATGCCCATCTTCAGGCCGAAGGGGCTCGGGTTCACCGTGCGTTGGACATGCGCGAACAACCACCCCGATACCGACGCCAGCAGCGCGGCGATCAGGAAGACGACGACCTTGTAGCGGAAGGTCGAGACCCCCATCGATTCGGCCATCATGGTCGCGCCGCCGAGCGCCCGGATCGCCCGCCCCGGGCGCGAGTCCAGCAGGTTGCGCACGGCGATCGCGCCCAGGATCGCGAACAGCCAGATCAGGTAGTAGATCGCGCGGCCGTCCGCCAGGCTGACGCCGAACAGCGTGATCGCCGGCACGCCGAGCAGGCCGTCGTACTTGCCGAGCGACTCCATGTTGGCGATGGTGAAGTTCAGGCTCAGCGCCCAGGCGATCGTCGCGAGCGGCAGGTAGTGGCCCGACATCCGCAGCGTGATCAGGGCCAGCACAAGCGCGATGCCCAGCGTGATCGCGAGGCCCGCGGCCAGGCCGATCCACGGCGACAGCCCGTAGCGCGCGCTCAGCAGCGCCGTCGTGTACGCGCCGACCCCGACGAAGGCGGCCTGCCCGAACGAGGTCAGCCCGCCGACGCCGGTCAGCAGCACCAGCCCCAAGGCGACGAGCGCGAACATGCCGATGTAGTTGAGCTGGGTGATCCAGAACTCGGGGACCGGCAGCAGCGGCAGCACCGCCAGCACGGCCAGCAGCAGCGCCGGCACGATGCGGCGAGACCACGGGCGGGGGACTTTCGAAGCAGCCGCGGCGGAAGCGGGCGTGCCGGCGGCCTTCACGGCGGAGGGATCGGAGACGGCCACGTCAGTGCTCCTCGTGGTGCGGGTCGCGCCAGCTGCGCCACAGCAGCACCGGCAGGATGGAGGTGAAGACGATGACCTCCTTGAAGGCGCTGGCCCAGAAGGAGCTGAACGATTCGATCAGTCCGACCAGCAGCGCGCCGAGCGCGGCGCCCGGATAACTCGACAGGCCCGCGAAGACGGCGGCGACGAAACCTTTCAGGCCGATGAGGAAACCGCTGTCGTAGAAGATCGTCGTCGTGGGGCTGATGAGGATGCCCGACAGCGCACCGATGAAGGCGGCCAGCGTGAACGACAGCCGGCCGGCGGAGGCGCTGGAGATGCCCATCAGCCGCGCGCCGAGGCGGTTCACCGCGGTCGCCCGCAACGCCTTGCCGTAGAGGCTCTTCTCGAAGAACAGCCACAACCCGACGATCAGCGCGGCCGAGGCCATCACGATGATGAGCGTCTGGCCCGAGAACATCAGCGGTCCCGCCGAGTAGCTTGCGTCCCAGAAGCTCGGGTTGCGCGAGCCCTCGGCGCCGAAGAACACCAGGCCCAGCCCGGTCAGCGCGAAGTGCACGCCGACCGAGACGATCAGCAGCACCAGCACCGACGCGTCCGCCAGCGACTGGTAGGCCAGCCGGTAGAGCAGCCCGCCCATCGGCGTCACCACCGCCAGCGTCAGCAGCGCCTGCGCCACCAGCGGCAGCTTCATCGGCGCCAGCCAGAGCGCGCACAAGCCGATGGCCACGCCCGGGAGGGCCCTCAGCGCGATGGGGATCCACTCGGCGGCGATCCGTCCGGCACGAGCAGCCGCGATCAGATCCAGGACCGCGGCCAGCAGCGCCATCGCGATCAGGAAGTGGATCGTCAGCGGCGTGTGCCCGAGCTGCAGGCCCGCCAGCGTCAGCGCGCCGAACGCGACGAACTCCCCCTGCGGGATGAAGATCACCCGCGTGACCGCGAAGACCAGGACCAGGGCCAGCGCCAGCAGCGCATAGATCGCGCCGTTGGTCACCCCGTCCAGCACCAGGATGCTTGCAATCGCCCCGTCCACCTTGTCTCCTGTCGTGGTACCGGGCAAAGGCCGTTGACCGCGCGTCGCCGATGCATGCCGGCGCCGTCGCGACCGCTCCGAAGGCCGTCGCCCGGGGGTTGGTCGTCCATGGGGACGTGTGGCGACCGACTCTAGCGGGAAGCGTTCAGCGGTCCGTCAGTGGATGCCGCATTGACATTTCGCAAGAGATTAATCCGACCGGTCGGTCGAAGTTGAGTGTGGACGAGCGCGCCGTGGCAGGCGCGCCCTGGATCAGACCGTCTCGAGCTCGTTCCGGAGCGCGTGCAGGTGGAGGCAGGCTTTCGCCGTGGCGCGACGCAGGTCGAGCTCTTCGCGCTTCGTCCAGACCCGCGCGGTGTCGCGCTGCCCGAGGGCGATCACGCCGAAGGTCTTGCCGTTGATCTGGCCCGACACGTCCAGCATCGCGCGCCAGGTCGGCGGAGGCTCCAGCCCGCTCAGCCGGGGATCGGCCTGGGCATCGGCGCAGTTGAAGACGCCGCCCGACAGCAGGGCGTCGAAGTAGCCCGGATAGGCCCGCTGCTCGCAGACCGGGCGCTGATCGCTCGCGCCGTCGACCGCGTGCGCGCCGAGGCAGCGCAGACGGTACTCGCCGGGCTCGCCGTCCAGCAGCCAGAGGCTGGCGTGCGAGCTGCGGAAGTAGCCGCACAGGGCCTCGCTGACGGCCTGCGCATAACGCTCGGCCCGATCGCCCGCGCTTTCCAAACCGTGTTCCAGGCCGCTTTCCAGACCGCCTTCCAAGCCGCTGTCGCGGGCCTCGGTCGCCGGCCATTCCATGTCCTGACTGGCCGCCCGCATGGCGGCAAACAGCCCTTCGATCCTTTCCATCGCTGCGCTCGCTCCCTGTGTGTCCTTGTTGTTGACGCCACGGTGAAACGGCGCGGCGGCATTCTAGGTGTTTTCCCTAGAACGCGCCAACCACCCCCCGATGGGGGTCCGCCAGCAGCGGAACGGCGGGCCCGCGCAGGGTGGCGAATGTCTCTTGGAGCCGATTCGGGCGACCTTCGCGCGAGGTCATTAGCGATGCCCCGGTACGGGGAGGCCCCGGCTTATAGGAAAATACGGGTTTCGCCGTCTGCCCCTGGGGGGAACTTGGGACGGACGGCGCGGCATTTCAAACTCTTATCAGGATCAGGAACAGCGTGGCCAAGGATACGACCAAGACGACCATCGAAGCCGATGGTCTGCGCTATCGCTCTAAAGCTCCAGGTTCGCCGTTCGCGGCGACCTCCTCGTTTGGCGCGGCAACCATGTCGTGCTTCCTCTGCGGCAAGCATCGCCCACGGGCGCTGCTGAAGTCCCGCAAGCTGCTGGGCAAGTCCCAGCCAGTCTGCGCTCCTTCCTGCAAGGAACTGGAAGAGCAGCTGACGAAGAAGTAAGCCTCGGTTGCCGGGCGGCCGCAGGACACGCTGTCCTCAGGACGCCCGGAAGCAGCGTCCACAGACCGCGCGGTAACGGGAGTTGCCGCCGATCTCGACCTGCGCGCCTTCGGTCTGCTTGCGACCGGTGGCGTCGACACGCATGTTCATCGTGGCCTTGCGGCCGCAATCGCAGATGGTCTTCATCTCGTCCATCTCGTCGGCGAGCGCCAGCAGCGCGGCCGAACCGGTGAACAGCTCGCCGCGGAAGTCCGTCCGCAGGCCGTAGCAGATGACGGGCACGTGGCGCATGTGCGCGACCTCGTGCAGCGACCACACCTGGTCCTTCGTCAGGAACTGCGCCTCGTCGACGAGGATGCAGGCGATGCCCGGCGACTGGGTGAGCAGCGCGCGGAAATCCGTCTCGCCGTTGAACACCTCCGCCACCCGCTGCGGCCCCAGTCGCGAAGTGACCATCCCCTTGCCGTAACGGTCGTCGACCCCGGCGGTGAACAGGCGCACCGCGTGGCCGCGCTCCTCGTAGTTGTGCGCGACCTGCAGCAGGGCGGTGGATTTGCCGGCATTCATCGCGGCGTAGCGGAAAAACAGTTTGGCCATGGTTCTCGAACGCCCGGGCTGCCGGGCAAGCGGGCGATTGTCGGCGTAAAAGCCGCCGTTCGTCGGGCGGTGCTTTCACCCCCGGGCAAGCGATGTAGCGGGGCGTCACACGCCCCACCTACTATCGTTGGCGAGGGAATCGATGCGCCGACGGGACACGAGCCCGCCGGTGCGAACAAGAGCGCCAAGCGAAGCGAGACCATGAGCAAAGACACCTGCACCGCCGTTCGGGATGACGGCTTGCGCTATGCCTCCAAGCTGGGAGGGTCGCCGTTCCAGGGCAGCGGCCAGACCCGCTCCTGCTTCAAGTGCGGCCGCCACCGGCCGCCGAGCAGCCTGCAGTCCAAGCGGATCCTGGGCCGGACCGAACTGATCTGCAAGCCCGCCTGCGAACCGAAGACCTGATTTCACCCCCGGAAGTCGCCTTCAGGCAGGACGGACGACTTCCGTCGATCAGCGCGAATTGCCACGCCCGCGCGGCTATGGGCACAATCCCCCCTTTTCCCCGAAGGCCGGCCCCGCGCCGCTTGATGCATGTCCTCCAGCACCCCGCCGCAAGGCGAAGTGACCTCTCCCGAGTTCCCCGATCAGAAGGTCCCCGCCACCGAAACGACTGACGCCGCGCCGACGGCACCAGCGTCGGAGGCGTTGTCGTCCGCTCCCGAAGCGGTCGAGGCCTCCGACGAGGCCGGCGCGAGCGCCGACGCCAGCGATGCCGCTCCCAGCGAAGCAGCGCCCGGCCAGGCGAAGGCGGCCGACGGCGGCCGAGTCGATGTCCAGGCGGTCGCCACGCAGCTGAAGGCACTGTTCCCCGCGTTGTTCGCCGGCGGCGCCAAGCCGCTGAAGCTGCGCGTGCAGTCAGACATCCAGCAACGCGCACCTGGCCAGTTCACCAAGGCTCAGTTGTCGGCGTTCCTGCGTCGCTACACCGGCGGCACCGGCTATCTGATTGCGCTGACCCGCGCCAAGACGCGCTTCGATCTGGACGGCCAGCCGGCCGGCGAGCTCAGCGATGAACACAGAGTCGCCGCCCAGGAAGAACTGACACGTCGCCGCGGCATCTCCGACGCTCGTCGCGCCGAGGAGGATCGTGGCCGCCAGGAACGTGCGCAGCTGCTGCGCGACTTCTCGCGCACCACGCTGACGCCGGCGAACTTCTGCGCGTTGAAGGGCCTGAGCCAGGAACAGCTGGAGGCCCAGCTGAAGCTGGCACGCGAGGAAGAAGCGCAACAGCCGCCGCGCCCGGAACGCAATGACCGCCCGCCTCGCGGCGGTGAGCAACGTCGTGGCGGTGGACCGCGAGGCGACGGCCATCCTGGAGGTCCGGGCCAAGGTCCGCGCGGCGACCGCCCGCGCCGTGACGGCCCAGGACGTCCGAACGACGGACGCAGGCCCCCGCGCCAACCGCGCTGACCCTCCGATGTCCGCCACCGACGGTGGCCTGAGCGGCCGACGCCCCCTCTGCGAGGGATGCGGACGGCCGCTTGTCGCTTGCTGGTGCGCCTACGTGCGCCGGGTCGAGAACGGCGCAGCGCTGCTCATCCTCCAGGACGCCGACGAGGCGGGACATGCGAAGGGAACCGGCGCGCTGCTGGCGCGTTGCCTGTCGCGCGTGGAGTTACGCGTCGGTGAGCGCTTCGAGCCACCGCCTTCCCTCGATGGACTGGTCCTGCTCTATCCAAGGGCACACGGCGAAGCACCGATACGTTCGTCGAACCATCAGACAACTTCGGTGGCTGCGGAGGCCACAACGACAACGCTGGTGGCGCTCGACGGCACCTGGCGCGGCAGTCGCCGGCTGCTCGCCTTGAACCCTTGGCTCAAGGCGCTGCCGCGACTCGCCCTCGATGCGCCGCCGCCTTCGCGCTACACCATCCGCCGCGCCCATGCGGACACACAGCGCAGCACACTCGAAGCCTGCGCCCTGGCGCTGGCAGCGCTCGACGGCGACGAGTCCCGCTATGTGCCGCTGTGGCACGCCATGGAGGCCTTTGTCGCCCTGCAGCGCCGACTGGCGGGTCACCCCACACCCTCGCTGGTTTGAAGCGCCAGGGGTAAGCTGCGGCGCCATGACGTCCCTCGCCACCTCGCCCACTCCAGCCCCGGCCTCTGAGCCGCGATTGACCTCGCTCTCCCACGGCGGAGGGTGCGGATGCAAGATCGCACCGGGCGTACTGTCGGAGATCCTCAAGAGCACGAACGCCCTGCCGGTGCCCAAGGAGCTGCTGGTCGGCATCGAGACCTCGGACGACGCAGCGGTCTATCGGCTCAACGATGAGCAGGCGCTGGTGGCGACGACCGATTTCTTCATGCCGATCGTCGACGACCCATACGACTTCGGCCGCATCGCCGCGACCAATGCGATCAGCGACGTCTACGCGATGGGCGGGCGTCCGATCATGGCATTGGCCCTCGTCGGCATGCCGATCGCCGTGCTGAGTGCAACGACGATCGGACGCATCCTTGAGGGCGGCGCTTCCGTCTGCCGTCAGGCCGGCATCCCGATCGCCGGCGGGCACACGATCGATTCCGTCGAACCGATCTACGGACTGGTCGCGCTCGGATTGGTCCACCCTTCGCGCGTGAAGCGCAACGCGGACGCCAAGGCCGGCGACGTGCTCGTGCTCGGCAAGGCGCTCGGCGTGGGTGTGATGTCGGCGGCGCTGAAGAAGGGCAGACTCGACGACGCGTCCTACCAGCGGATGCTGGAGACGACCACCCGGCTGAACACGCCGGGCCCCGAACTGGCGGCACTCGACGGCGTCCACGCGCTGACCGACGTGACCGGCTTCGGCCTCGCGGGGCATGCGCTCGAGATCGCACGTGGCTCACGTTGCGGGATCGAGATCGATTGGGCGGCGGTACCCCTGCTCGAAGGCGTTCGATCATTGGCCTCCGAGGGCCTGATCACCGGAGCATCCGGACGCAATTGGTCCGCTTATGGCGCCGAGATCTCACTTGCCGCCTCGCTGCCGGCGGAAACACAAGCACTGGTCAGCGATCCGCAGACCAGTGGCGGCCTGCTTGTGTCATGCGCACCGGAAACCGTCGACAACGTGCTGGACGTCTTCGCGCGACACGGCTTCGGCGCGGCCGCCGTCATTGGGCGCCTGATCGCTCCGGATGACGGCGCGCGGCTGAAGATCAGTTGACGCGCGGAAAAAACAAAGGGCCCTCGCATGAGGGCCCTCGTTCGATTGGTTGCGGGGGCAGGATTTGAACCTACGACCTTTGGGTTATGAGCCCAACGAGCTACCAGACTGCTCCACCCCGCGGCTGTACCGCTCGGCGACCAGCGATGACGCTGATCTGCCGATTTGTTGAACGATCTCAAACGCCTGATCGGCTTTCGTTTCGTTCAACCACGCCGTCCTGGGACAACGTTCAATATTCTGGTTGCGGGGGCAGGATTTGAACCTACGACCTTTGGGTTATGAGCCCAACGAGCTACCAGACTGCTCCACCCCGCGACTGAAGAATGAGAGTGTAGCACGGAAAGGACCGCCGCTTCAACTTTCGGCGACAGTCTTTCCAGAATCAAAGGCCGGCGGCCTGCAGCGATTGCAGGAAGCGCTCGGCGTCCTGGAAGCCGATCACGCGCACGCCGGTCAGTTCCTCGCCCTTCGCGTCGAAGAAGATCGTTCCCGGCGGGCCGAAGAGCTTGAAGCGCTTCAGTAGTTCCCGGTCGCCAGCGTTGTTCGCGGTGACGTCGGCCTTCAGCAGCAAAGCACCGTTCAACTTGGCCTGCACGCGCGCGTCGGTGAAGGTGAAACGCTCCATCTCTTTGCACGAGACGCACCAGTCGGCGTAGAAGTCGAGCATCACCGGTCTGCCGGCGCTGCGCAACGCGTCGTCCAGCTCGGCGACCGTCGCGATCTTGCGGAAGCTGACCGCTGAGGATTCCGATGCGGACGCCACACCCGTGACCTTGCTGGCGCCCACGACGCCGGCCAGTGGCTTCAACGTATCGGTTCCGCCGGCGGCGACGCCGATGAATTGCGCCACGCCGAACACCATCGCAGCCACCGCCACACTCTTTCGCAGCCAGACGCGGGGAGTGCTTCCCTCTGTGCGTTGGAAGAGCCCCAGAAGGGCCGCTACAGCGACCAGCAGCGCACCCCACAGGAGCTGAGCAATCACCGGCGGCAGCACCGGTTGCACGATCCACAGCGCCACCGAGAGCAGCAGCAGGCCGAAGAAGTACTTGACCGTTTCCATCCACGCGCCTGCGCGCGGCAGCAGCGTGCCGGCCGAGAGTCCCAGGAGCAGCAGTGGCACGCTCATGCCCCAGGCGAGCGCGAACAGCGCCAGACCGCCAATTGCCACATTGCCGGTCTGGCTGATGTAGAGCAACGCGCCGGCCAAGGGCGCGGCCACGCAAGGACTGACGATCAATGCGGACAAGCCGCCCATGACGAACACGCTGACGAACTTGCCGGCGGGCAGGCGCTGCGTGGCGTCAGAGACGCCGCCGGTGAAGCGACTGGGCAACTGGATCTCGTAGACGCCGAACATCGACAGCGAGAACCCGACCAGCAGCAATGCAAACAGGGTCAGCACCCAGGGCTTCTGCAGGTAGGCCGCCAGACCGCCGCCAGCGAGCCCTGCCGCCACGCCCAGCGCCGTGTAGAGCAGCGCCATGCCGAGCGAATAGCTGAACGCCAGGAAGAAGCCGCGGGCGCGTGACGGAGCCTCGCCCTGACCCACGATGATCGAGGACAGGATCGGCAGCATCGGCAGGACGCAGGGCGTGAGCGACAGCAGGACGCCGGCGGCGAAGAACGCGCCGATGACCAGCCATAGCCGGCCGGACGCGAGCACATCGTCGAGCGGCGATCCGACCGGCGACTTCGCGGTCGACGCCTGCGCATCTTCCGCTGCCTTTGCCGGAGACGCGTCGGCAGGCGTGGCCGCCACTGCATTGGCAACGCCGAAGCCGCTGAGCGCATCCGGCGCCGCGCCGACCTTCACGGCCCCATCACCACCGAAGCCCTTCAGGCCGAGGGTCAGCTGACTCTTCATCGGCGGGTAGCACAGGCCCTTGTCCGCGCAGCCCTGTCCCGTCAGCACCAGCTTCAGCGGGCCAGCGGCCAGCGCCTCGACCGGCACCTTGATGCTCAGGTGATCGCGATAGGTCTCGACCTCCTTCTGGAAGGTCTCGTCGAACTTGCGCTTCGGGGTCGGCCAGGCGATGTCGCCGAACTTCGCGTCGGTCGCGTCCAGCTTGAACTGGTCGCGGTACATGTAATAACCGGGCGCGATCGTGAAGTTCACCTGGAACTCGCGATCTCCAGTCAACTGCACATCGATCTTGAAAGCCTGTTCGGGATCGAGGAAATCGTCGGCGCGCGCCGGTCCGGCAAGGAAGGCCGAGGCCAGCGCCAGCAGCAGGAACAGCGCCGGCAACAGGCGTCGCATCAGGGCAATGGGGGTCATGAACGCGGGGCGCATGCAGGCCGGTGGGCTCGCGTCGCCGTGAGGTCGGAAAGGCGCGAAGCTTAGCGCCAAGCGGGCCCGCATGACGTTGGACAGACGCCATGCCCTGCCCGCGTTGCGCGTATCGCGGACACACAAGAAAAAAGGCCAGCATTGCTGCTGGCCTTTTGAGCGGATGCGAGTCGCTGCTTATTCAGCAGAGCCTTCGCCTTCGGCGGCGTCAGGGCGGTCCACCAGCTCGACGTACGCCATCGGGGCGTTGTCGCCCACGCGGAAGCCCATCTTCAGGATGCGGGTGTAGCCGCCCGGACGGGTCGCGAAACGCGGGCCCAGTTCGTTGAACAGCTTCACGACGATGTCGCGGTCGCGCAGGCGGTCGAACGCCAGGCGGCGGTTCGCGACAGTCGCTTCCTTGGCCAGGGTGATCAGCGGCTCGACGATGCGACGCAGTTCCTTCGCCTTGGGCAGCGTGGTCTTGATGGCTTCGTGCTTCAGCAGCGAGACCGCCATGTTGCGGAACATCGCGGCGCGGTGTTCACTGGTGCGGTTCAGTTTACGGAGGCCGTTACGGTGGCGCATGGTGCTTTCCTTCCTTCAGTTATTGCCAGCAGCCGGATCAGGTACTGCCGGGGGCACCGGACGGATCGTCAGACCCGTCCTCTTTCAAAAATCAACGCTTGTCGAGACCTTGGGGCGGCCAGTTCTCGAGACGCGAACCCAGGGTCAGGCCGCGCGAGGCGAGCACTTCCTTGATTTCGTTCAGCGACTTGCGACCCAGGTTCGGGGTCTTCAGCAGCTCGGTCTCGGTACGCTGGATCAGGTCACCGATGTAATAGATGTTCTCGGCCTTCAGGCAGTTGGCCGAGCGCACGGTCAGTTCCAGCTCGTCGACCGGACGCAGCAGGATCGGATCGAAGCTGCTGGAACGGGCGGCCGGAGCCTGGTCGAACACGTCGACCAGATCGGTGCCCTGCAGCTGCGCGAAGACGGCCATCTGCTCGACCAGGATCTTGGCCGAAGCACGGATCGCCTCCTCGGGCGAGATGGCGCCGTTGGTCTCGATCTCCATGACCAGCTTGTCCAGGTCGGTACGTTGCTCGACGCGGGCGTTCTCGACGGCGTAGCTGACGCGCTTCACCGGGCTGAACGAGGCGTCCAGCACGATGCGGCCGATGGCCTTGGTCGGCTCGTCGCCATAGCGGCGCATGTTGCCGGGCACGTAGCCGCGACCCTTCTCGACCTTGATCTGCATGTCCAGCTTGCCGCCTTGCGACAGGTGGGCGATGACGTGATCCGGGTTGATGATCTCGACGTCGTGCGGGGTCTGGATGTCGGCGGCCGTGACCGGGCCTTCGCCTTCCTTGCGCAGGACCAGGGTCACTTCCTCACGGTTGTGCAGACGGAACACCACGCCCTTGAGGTTCAGCATGATGTGGACCACATCTTCCTGAACGCCGTCGATGGCGGAGTACTCGTGCAGCACGCCCGCGATCGTCACTTCCGTCGGCGCATAACCCACCATCGAGGACAGCAGCACGCGACGCAGGGCGTTGCCCAGCGTGTGGCCATAGCCGCGTTCGAACGGCTCCAGGATCACCTTGGCGCGATGACCGCCCAGGGGCTCCACAGTGATGGATTTGGGTTTGAGCAAATTCGTTTGCATGAGGTCTTTCTTTCAATACCCTCGGTTCGTTACACCGATAAGGCTGAGGGACCAACCAGGCGCGCCCCTAAACAGCTGGCGAGCCCGGACGAGGAAAAGCCGAGCAGGCCCTTGCAGGGCCGCTCGGCAGGCACGAAAGAATTAACGCGAGTACAGCTCAACGATCAGCGACTCGTTGATCTCGGCGCCGAACTCGTCGCGATCCGGCGTCTTCTTGAAGATGCCTTCCAGCTTCGTGGCGTCCACGGCCACCCAGGCCGGCAGACCGATCGACTCGGCCAGCTTCAGGCTGTCGATGATGCGCAGCTGCTTCTTGGACTTCTCACGCACGGCGACCACGTCACCGGCCTTCACCAGGTAGGAGGCGATGTTCACGACTTCGCCATTCACGGTGATGCTCTTGTGCGAGACCAGCTGGCGGGCTTCCGCGCGGGTCGAGCCGAAGCCCATGCGATAGACGACGTTGTCCAGGCGCGATTCCAGCAGCACCAGCAGGTTGACACCGGTCGAACCCTTGCGGCGCTCGGCTTCAGCGAAGTAGCGGCGGAACTGACGCTCCAGCACGCCATACATGCGCTTGACCTTCTGCTTCTCGCGCAGCTGCAGGCCGAAGTCAGACGTGCGCTGACCCGAGGTGCGGCCGTGCTGGCCAGGCTTCGTGTCGAACTTGGCCTTGTCGCTGATGGCGCGGCGGGCGCTCTTCAGGAACAGGTCGGTGCCTTCACGGCGGGAAAGTTTGGCCTTCGGGCCGAGGTAACGTGCCACTTTGCGTGTCCTTCATCAATCTGACGCGAGCTCGGAGACATTCCGTGCAACGCGCGAGTCCGGCCGGTGTTTTTGTAGGCTCGGACGGTGGGCTTCAAGAAGTCAGAGACTTCAACCGGGTCGGCGTTTCCACCGTGACCCGCCGAGGTGCGTTTCAGCCCCTCAGCAAAACGGCCGGCTGGCGCTCGCGCACCAGCCGGCGTGTTCTGAACGAACCGGAGATTATCGCACTAATCGCGACCGTTCAGCAGCACCGCTTAGATGCGGCGGCGCTTCTGCGGACGGCAACCGTTGTGCGGCACCGGCGTCACGTCAGAGATCGAGTTGATGCGGATGCCGAGCGCAGCCAGAGCGCGCACCGACGATTCGCGACCCGGGCCCGGGCCCTTGATCTTGACGTCCAGGTTCTTGATGCCTTGCTCTTGGGCAGCGCGGCCAGCCACTTCGGCAGCCACCTGGGCAGCGAAAGGCGTGGACTTGCGCGAGCCCTTGAAGCCCTGGCCGCCCGACGACGCCCAAGACAGCGCACCACCTTGGCGATCAGTGATCGTGATGATGGTGTTGTTGAACGAAGCGTGGACGTGGGCGATACCGTCGGCAACGTTCTTGCGAACCTTCTTGCGAACGCGCTGGGCAGCCTGGTTATTGGGTGCTTTTGCCATGGTTAGCTTTCTTCAGATGCCGCGGATTACTTCTTGCCGGTCGCCGCCGACTTGCGCGGACCCTTGCGGGTACGGGCATTCGTACGGGTACGCTGGCCGCGCACCGGCAGGCCGCGACGATGGCGGAAGCCACGGTAGCAACCGAGGTCCATCAGGCGCTTGATGTTGATGGACATCTCGCGACGCAGGTCGCCCTCGATGGTCAGGCGGCCGACTTCCTCACGGATCTTTTCCAGATCGGAGTCGTTCAGGTCCTTGACCTTCTTGTCCAGCGGGATACCGCAGCTGTTGCAGATCTTCTGCGCGGTCGTACGGCCAATGCCGTAGATCGAAGTCAGACCGATCTCCGTGTGCTTGTGCGGCGGAATGTTGATACCAGCAATACGTGCCATGTGCGTCCTCTAATTCGCTTGCAGTCGTTAGGCCAATCAGCCTTGGCGCTGCTTGTGCCGCGGATCGGTACAGATCACACGCACCACGCCATTACGGCGGATGATCTTGCAATTGCGGCACATCTTCTTGACAGATGCCGAAACTTTCATGGTCTGCTCCTTGACCTACTCTGTTCGCTCAATCAGCGTTGATCCGGGGATTGCTAAAAAGCTCACTTCGCCCGGAACACGATGCGAGCACGACTCAAATCGTACGGCGTCAATTCGACGGTCACCTTGTCGCCGGGAAGGATGCGGATGTAGTGCATCCGCATTTTCCCGGAGATGTGACCGAGAACGACGTGACTGTTCTCCAGCTTGACTCGGAAGGTTGCGTTGGGGAGGTTCTCCAGAATCTCCCCTTGCATTTGAATGACGTCATCTTTCGCCATACCTTCGCACGTGCCAAATTGGAATCCAATATTCTGTTTGCCTGGCGCCTTCAGTTGGCCTTGAAACTGGCCTTCTTCAGCAGCGACTCGTACTGCTGGCTCATCACATAGGACTGGACCTGGGCCCAGAAGTCCATCGTGACGACCACGATGATCAACAGCGAGGTGCCACCGAAGTAGAACGGGACGTTGTACTTCAGCGTCAGGAACTCAGGCAGCAGGCACACGCCGGTGATGTACACCGCGCCCGCCAGCGTCAGCCGGGACAGGATCTTGTCGATGTGTCGAGCCGTCTGATCTCCAGGACGAATCCCGGGGATGAACGCACCGCTCTTCTTCAGGTTGTCTGCGGTCTCACGGCTGTTGAACACCAGCGCCGTGTAGAAGAAGCAGAAGAACACGATCGCGGCCGAATACAGCAGCACGTAGATCGGTTGTCCCGGACGCAGCGCGTCAGAGATGTCCTTCAACCAGCGCATGCTGTCACCGGTCGCAAACCAGCTCACGAGCGTGGTCGGCAACAAGATGATCGACGACGCGAAGATCGGCGGAATCACACCCGACATGTTCAGCTTCAGCGGCAGATGCGAGCTCTGGCCGCCGTAGACCTTGTTGCCAACCTGCCGCTTGGCATAGTTGACCAGGATCTTGCGCTGACCACGTTCAACGAACACGACCAGGTAGGTCACGCCGATGACGATCGCGATCACGAGCAGGCAGGAGATCACGCTCATGGCGCCGGTGCGAACCAGCTCAAGCAGACCACCGATGGCACCCGGCAGACCCGCGGCGATACCGCCGAAGATCAGGATCGAGATGCCGTTGCCCAGGCCACGTTCCGTGATCTGCTCACCCAGCCACATCAGGAACATCGTGCCAGCCACCAGACTCGTCACCGCAGTGATGCGGAAGCCGAAGCCCGGGCTCAGCACCAGACCCGGCGAGCTCTCCAGCGCGAAAGCAATGCTCAAGCTCTGGAAGATCGCCAGGCCCAACGTGCCATAGCGCGTGTACTGCGTGATCTTGCGACGCCCTGCCTCGCCTTCCTTCTTCAGCGCTTCCAGGCTCGGCACCACGTACGTCATCAACTGCATGACGATCGAGGCCGAGATGTAGGGCATGATGCCCAGCGCGAAGACGGTGAAGCGCGACAGCGCACCGCCCGAGAACATGTTGAACAGGCTCAGGATGCCGCCCTGCTGACCCTTGAACAGCTGCTGGAGCTGCGTCGGATCGATGCCGGGCACGGGGATATGCGCCCCGACACGGTAGACGACCAGCGCGAGCACCAGGAACACAAGGCGGCGACGCAGGTCGCCGAACTTGCCGCTCTTGGCCAACTGTGATGCGTTGCTTGCCACTGCTGCCTAGTCCTGTGCTTGGCTGATCAAGCGACGGAGCCGCCGGCGGCTTCGATCGCCGCCTTCGCGCCGGCCGTCACGCCCAGACCCTTGATGCTCACCTTGCGGGTGATCTCGCCGGACTTGATGACCTTGACAGCCTTGGCCAGCTCGGACACCAGGCCGACAGCCTTCAGCGTCAGCAGGTCGATCTCTTCGCTGGTCAGCAGGTTCAGTTCCGACAGCGTCACTTCCGCATTGAACGGACGAGCCAGCGACTTGAAACCACGCTTGGGCAGGCGACGTTGCAGCGGCATCTGACCGCCTTCGAAGCCGACCTTGTGGAAGCCACCGGCACGCGACTTCTGTCCCTTGTGGCCACGGCCTGCGGTCTTACCCAGACCGGAGCCGATGCCACGGCCCACGCGACGCTTGGCGTGCTTGGCACCAGCGGCGGGCTTGATGGTATTGAGTTGCATCTTGTGTTCCTCGTCGATGCCGTGCTTACAGCACCTGCACCAGGTAGGCGATCTTGTTGATCATGCCGCGGACCGCCGGCGTGTCTTCCAGCGTCTTCGTGCTGTTCAGCTTGCGAAGACCCAGGCCGACCACCGTCGCGCGATGATCTTCACGGCAGCCGATCGGGCTACGGACCAGCTTGACCGTGAGCGTTTTCTTTTCAGACATCTCGATCTCCTGGCGCTCAGTTGAAGATTTCTTCAACCGTCTTGCCGCGCTTCGCCGCCACTTGGGCAGGCGTGGAGCAGCGCTTGAGCGCGTCCAGCGTGGCACGAACCATGTTGTAAGGGTTGGTCGAACCGTGGCTCTTGGTCACGATGTCGGTCACGCCCATCACTTCGAAGACAGCGCGCATCGGGCCGCCGGCGATCACGCCGGTACCAGCCGGAGCCGGTGCCATGATCACGTGCGCAGCGCCATGCTCACCCACCACGTTGTGCTGGATGGTGCCGTTGCGCAGCTGGACCTTGACCATGTTGCGGCGGGCCGATTCCATCGCCTTTTGCACGGCGACCGGAACTTCCTTGGCCTTGCCCTTGCCCATGCCGATGCGGCCATCGCCGTCACCGACCACGGTCAGCGCAGCGAAGGACAGCGTGCGGCCGCCCTTCACAACCTTCGTGACGCGGTTGACCGCAATCATCTTTTCCTTCAGGCCGTCGTCGTTGCCTTCGGTCTGAGCGCGGGGTTGAAACTTTGCCATTTCCTAATCCTTTGAGCGTCAGAACTGCAGGCCGGCTTCGCGAGCGGCTTCAGCCAGGGCCTTGACACGGCCGTGGTAAGCGAAGCCCGAACGGTCGAAAGCCACCTTCTCGACGCCAGCGGCCTTCGCCTTCTCGGCGATGCGCTTGCCGATCAGGCTTGCGGCGGCCACGTTGCCACCCTTGCCGGACAGCTGCGTGCGCACTTCCTTCTCGGCCGTCGAAGCGGAGGCCAGCACGCGCTGACCGTCTTCGGAGATGACCGAGGCGTAGATATGCAGGTTCGAGCGGAAGACCGTCAGACGGGCCACGCGCTGCAGGGCGATGCGAGCACGCGTTTGACGCGAACGACGCAGGCGTTGTTCCTTCTTGTTCAGCATGGCGCGGCTCCTTACTTCTTCTTGGTCTCTTTGAGGGAGACCTTTTCGTCGGCGTAGCGGATGCCCTTGCCCTTGTAGGGCTCCGGCGGACGGATCGCGCGCACTTCAGCGGCGATCTGACCGACGACCTGGCGATCGGCACCCTTGATCAGGATTTCCGTCTGGGTCGGGCATTCGACCTTGATGCCAGCCGGCATGTCCTTGACAACCGGGTGCGAGAACCCGATCTGCAGGTTCAGCTTCTGGCCCTGGGCTTGGGCGCGGAAACCCACGCCGACCAGGTTCAGCTTCTTTTCGAAGCCCTTGCTGACACCGTTGACCATGTTGGCCAGCAGGGCGCGCATCGTGCCGCTCATCGCATCGGCTTCTGCCGATTCGTTGACGGGAACGAACGTCAGCTTGCCGCCTTCGAGCTTGACCGTAACCAGCGGGTTCACGGCCACGAACAGGGTACCTTGGGCACCCTTGACGCTGATCTTCTCAGCGCTGATCGTCACTTCCACGCCTTGCGGGAGGACGACCGGCATTTTTCCAACGCGGGACATTGTCTGTCTCTCCTTGGCTTATGCGACGTAGCAGAGCACTTCGCCGCCGACACCGGCTTGACGTGCTTTGCGGTCGGTCATCACGCCCTTCGGGGTGGTGACGATCGCCACACCCAGGCCATTCATGACCTGGGGAATATCGTGGCGGCCCTTGTAGATGCGCAGGCCAGGACGGCTCACGCGCTCGATGCGCTCGATCACCGGACGGCCGGCGTAATACTTCAGCGCGATCTCGAGCTCGGGGCGGGCGGCATCGCCACGCACCGCGAAATCATCGATATAGCCTTCATCCTTCAGGACCTTGGCGATCGCGACCTTCAGCTTCGACGAAGGCATCACGACGCTGGCCTTCTCAACGCTCTGGGCGTTGCGAATGCGGGTCAGCATATCGGCGATAGGATCACTCATGCTCATACGAAATCTCCTAAACCTGCCGATTACCAGCTGGCCTTGACGACACCGGGGATGTCGCCCTTGAAGGCCAGCTCACGAATCTTGTTACGTGCCAGGCCGAACTTGCGGAACGTGCCACGGGGGCGGCCGGTCAGCTCGCAGCGGTTGCGCTGGCGGGTCGGGTTGGCGTTGCGGGGCAGCTTCTGCAGCTCCAGGCGGGCCAGATAGCGCTCTTCGTCCGACTTCTTGCTGTCGTCGATGATGGCCTTCAGTTCCGCGTACTTCTTCGCGTACTTGGCGACCAGTTGGGCGCGCTTCAGCTCACGTTGCTTGATCGAGAGTTTTGCCACGGGTCACCTCAGTTCTTGAACGGGAACTTGAACGCAGCCAGCAGTGCCTTGGCTTCGTCGTCCGTCTTGGCAGTCGTCGTGATGCTGATGTTCAGACCACGCAGAGCATCCACCTTGTCGTATTCGATTTCGGGGAAGATGATCTGTTCCTTGACGCCGATGTTGTAGTTGCCGCGACCGTCGAACGAACGACCCGAGATACCGCGGAAGTCACGGACGCGCGGCAGGGCCACGGTCACGAAACGGTCCAGGAATTCGTACATCGTGGCGCCACGCAGGGTCACCATGCAGCCGATAGGCACGCCGTCACGAATCTTGAAGCCGGCGATTGCCTTCTTCGACTTCGTCACCACGGGCTTCTGGCCAGCGATCTTGGTCAGGTCGCCGACGGCGTGATCCATGACCTTCTTGTCAGCGACCGCTTCGCTCACGCCCATGTTCAGCGTGATCTTGGTGATGCGCGGCACTTCCATCACGGACTTGTAGCCGAACTTCTCGGTCAGACCGGGGACGACCTTCTCGCGATAGAACTCTTGCAAACGAGCCATGTCTTACCCCTTAGGCCTTGATCTCTTCGCCGGTCGACTTGAACACGCGCACCCGCTTGCCGTCGGCGCCGAGCTTGATGCCCACGCGATCGGCCTTGCCGGAAGCGGCGTTGAAGATCGCCACGTTGGATTGATGGATGGGCATGGACTTGTCGACGATGCCGCCGGTCGTACCCTTCAGCGGGTTCGGCTTGACGTGCTTCTTGACGACGTTGATGCCGTCGATGACGACATGGTCAGCGTCCACGCGCAGCGTCACGGTGCCGCGCTTACCCTTGTCGCGGCCGGTCAGGACGATGATCTCGTCGCCTGTGCGAATCTTGTTCATGGCAATACCTTTGTCTGAGCGGGGCTTAGAGCACCTCAGGCGCCAGCGACACGATCTTCATGAAGCGCTCGGTACGCAGTTCACGCGTGACCGGGCCGAAGATGCGGGTGCCGATGGGCTCCAGCTTGGCGTTCAGCAGCACGGCGGCATTGCCGTCGAACTTGACCAGGGAGCCGTCTTGGCGGCGCACACCCTTGGCAGTGCGCACGACCACCGCGTTGTAAACCTCGCCCTTTTTGACGCGGCCACGCGGCGCAGCTTCCTTGATGCTGACCTTGATGATGTCGCCAATATGCGCATAACGACGCTTGGAACCACCAAGCACCTTGATGCACATGACGGACTTGGCGCCAGTGTTGTCCGCGACATCGAGTCGCGATTGCATTTGGATCATGTCTGTCCCCAACTTTTCCCGCTCAGGCAACTGCGACCATCGCAGCCATCCAGAGAGCGGTCAGTCTTGGGCCCGTAAGCCAATCACCTGTCACCTTGCGGCGACCCGCGTCTGGCCTAAATGGGCAAGAAACCTAGAACCGAAGGCTGCTGCCCTGTGCGCTGGTCACAGGACCCGTCGAGCGACGGAGCCACCATTCGGCGAAGCTGCGGATTATGCGGCAAGCACAATCCGCCTGTCAACTGATGTTGTTGCGCGTCAGAGCGACTGCGCCTGCTTGAGCAGCGTTCCGGCGTCGCTGACCTCGAACTTGCCCGGCGCCTCGATGTTGAGGCTCTTGACGACACCGTCCGTCACCAGCATCGAATAACGCTGCGAGCGCAAGCCCATGCCGCGTGGGACGAGGTCCAACGTCAGTCCCGTCGCCTGGGTGAAGGTGGCACTGCCGTCGGCCATCATCCGGACCTTGCCAGCCGTCTTCTGCTCACGACCCCAAGCACCCATCACGAACGCATCGTTGACGGACACACACCAGATTTCATCCACGCCCGCAGCCTTGAGCGCATCTGCCTGCGCAACATAGCCCGGCACGTGCTGGGCGGAGCAAGTCGGCGTGAACGCACCAGGCAGCGCGAAGATGGCCACGGTCTTCCCCGCGGTCAGCTTCTCGATGTCGAAGCTATTCGGCCCCAGCGAGCAGCCTTCGCCCTCGACTTCGATGAACTCCTGCAGATTGCCGGCCGGCAGTCGATCGCCCACTTTCAGCATGTCGCGCTCCTGATTCTGTTGTCGGTGAATGAAAGCGGCAGAGTGTGCCGCGAAAAACGAAAAATGGCTGGACACCGGGAATTCCGATGTTCCAGCCATTGACAGCCATGAGTGGTCACCCACCCCTGACCACGTCGCGCTCAACGCGCGACATCGGCGATCAGACCAGCTGAGCCTTCTGGACCAGACGGGTCACGACCCAGCTCTTGGTCTTCGAGAGCGGACGGCCTTCGGCGATCTCGACCACGTCGCCCATCTTGTACTCGCCATTTTCGTCATGGGCGTGGTACTTGCGGGAACGGGCCACGATCTTGCCGTAGAGCTCGTGCTTGGCACGGCGCTCAACCAGCACGGTGATCGTCTTGGCGCGCTTGTCGCTGACGACGCGACCGATCAGGGTGCGGGTGTTCTTCTCTTGAGCTTGCGTCATTTCGCGGCTCCCTTCTTCTCGGCCAGGATGGTCTTGGCGCGGGCAATGTCACGACGCGTATTGCCCAGCACCGAAGTGTTGGTCAGTTGTTGCGTCGCCTTTTGCATGCGCAGACCAAAGTGGGCCTTCAGCAGATCGGTGACTTCCTTCTTCAGGGCAGCCACGTCTTTCGCGCGCAGTTCAGATGCTTTCATGGGGTGTTCTCCAATCAGGCGCCGAGCTGGCGCGCCACGAAGGTGCAGCGCAGCGGCAGCTTGGCAGCGGCCAGCGTGAACGCCTCGCGCGCCAGTGCCTCAGGCACGCCGTTGACTTCGTAGAGCACCTTGCCGGGCTGGATCTCAGCCACGTAGTACTCCGGGTTGCCCTTGCCGTTGCCCATACGGACTTCGGCAGGCTTTTGCGAGATCGGCTTATCCGGGAAGATCCGGATGAAGATCCGGCCACCGCGCTTGATGTGACGCGAGATGGCGCGGCGAGCCGCTTCGATCTGACGAGCCGTGATACGGCCGCGCTCGGTGGCCTTCAGGCCGAAGTCACCGAAAGCGACGGTCGCGCCGCGGGTCGCAACACCAGTGTTGCGGCCCTTTTGCTCCTTGCGGTATTTGCGACGAGCGGGTTGCAGCATGTTGAGTTCTCCTTACGCCTGGCCGCCGTCAGCGGCGGGCTTGCGCACCACACGCTTCGCAGCAGGCTTGTCGCCGCCTTCGGCAGGCTTGTCGCCACGACCACGGCCACCCGGCGCGCCCGGACGGGCATTGCGACGGGGACGGCGATCATCTTCGGCACCCGGGGGGGTGTTGATCACGGGAGCCTCGCCATTGGCCAGGCGGTCACCGCGATACACCCACACCTTGACGCCGATCACGCCGTAGGTGGTCTTGGCCTCGGAGAAGCCGTAATCGATGTCAGCCTTCAGGGTGTGCAGCGGCACACGACCTTCGCGATACCACTCGGTACGAGCGATTTCGATGCCGTTCAGACGGCCGGCGGACATGATCTTGATGCCTTGGGCGCCCAGACGCATTGCGTTCTGCATCGCGCGCTTCATCGCACGGCGGAACATGATGCGCTTTTCGAGCTGCTGGGTGATCGAGTCGGCGATGAGCTGAGCATCGATTTCGGGCTTGCGCACTTCCTCGATGTTCACAGCGACGGGCACGCCCAGACGCTTGGCCAGCTCGGCCTTCAGGTTCTCGATGTCCTCGCCCTTCTTGCCGATCACCACGCCCGGACGGGCCGAGAAGATCGTGATGCGGGCGTTCTTGGCAGGACGCTCGATCAGGATGCGCGAAACGGCGGCGTTCTTCAGCTTGGCCTTCAGGAACTCGCGAACTTGCAGATCCTCAGCCAGCATGCTGGCGAAGTTCTGGTTGTTCGCGTACCAGCGCGACGCCCAGTTACGGGTGACGGGCAGGCGGAAGCCAGTCGGATGAATTTTCTGTCCCATAGTCTTCCTTCAGGCTCAGTGGCCGACGGTCACGTAGATATGGCAGGTCGGCTTGCTGATGCGATTGCCGCGGCCCTTGGCGCGCGCGGAGAACCGCTTCAGCGTGGTGCCCTGCTCCACGTAGATCGAAGTGACCTTCAGCTCGTCAATGTCGGCACCGTCGTTGTGCTCGGCATTGGCGATGGCCGATTCCAGCGCCTTCTTGATGATCAGCGCGGCCTTCTTCTGGGTGAACTCCAGGATGTTCAGCGCTTGATCCACCTTCTTGCCGCGGATCAGGTCCGCCACCAGGCGGCCCTTATCAAACGACAGGCGGACGCCACGAACGATTGCTTTGGTTTCCATCGTCGTCATCCTTACTTCTTCCCGGCCTTCTTGTCGGCCGGGTGGCCCTTGAAGGTGCGGGTCAGAGCGAATTCACCCAGCTTGTGACCGACCATCTGGTCCGACACATAGACCGGCACGTGCTGCTTGCCGTTGTGCACAGCGATCGTCAGACCGATGAACTCGGGCAGGATCGTCGAGCGACGCGACCAGGTCTTGATGGGCTTCTTGTCCTTGATGGCAACGGCCTTGTCGACCTTGGCCATCAGGTGGTGGTCCACAAAGGGACCCTTCTTGAGGGAACGAGCCATGTGGGTCTACCCCTTACTTCTTGCGACGCGAGACGATGAAAGTCTGCGTGCGCTTGTTGTTGCGAGTGCGGTAGCCCTTCGTCAGGGTGTTCCACGGCGACACAGGGGCCTGACCTTCACCCGTACGACCCTCACCACCACCGTGCGGGTGGTCGACCGGGTTCATGGCGGTACCACGCACGGTCGGGCGGATGCCCTTCCAGCGGATGGCGCCGGCCTTGCCGTACTGGCGCAGGCTGTGCTCTTCGTTGCTCACTTCGCCGATGGTCGCGCGGCAGTCGATGTGCACGCGGCGGACTTCGCCGGAGCGCAGACGGATCTGGGCGTAGGAACCATCACGCGCCATCAGCACCACGGAAGTACCGGCGGAGCGGGCGATCTGGGCACCCTTGCTCGGCAGCAGTTCCACGCAGTGGATCGTCGAACCCACGGGGATGTTGCGGATGGGCAGCGTGTTGCCGACCTTGATCGGGGCTTCCGCGCCGCTCAGGATCGTCGAACCGACTTCCAGGTTGCGCGGAGCGATGATGTAGCGACGCTCGCCGTCGGCATAGCACACCAGCGCGATGTGAGCCGTACGGTTCGGGTCGTACTCGATGCGCTCGACCTTCGCCGGGATGCCGTCCTTGTTGCGACGGAAGTCCACCACGCGGTAGTGGTGCTTATGACCACCGCCCTTGTGGCGCATCGTGATGTGACCGTTGTTGTTACGGCCAGCGTTCTGCTTCTGGGGCTCCAGCAGCGAAGCCTCGGGAGCGCCCTTATGCAGGTGCTTGTGCACCACCTTCACCACGCCACGACGGCCAGGCGAAGTCGGCTTGACTTTAACGACGGCCATTACGCAGCCTCCCCGGAGAAGTTGAGCTCCTGGCCAGCCTTCAGCGACACGTACGCCTTCTTGACGTGGTCGCGACGGCCTTGACGGCCACCGAAGCGCTTGGTCTTGCCCTTGACATTGACGACGTTGACCGCGTCGACCTCGACCTTGAACATCAGTTCAACAGCGGCCTTGATCTCGGGCTTCGTCGCGTCGCGCAAGACCTTGAACAGGACTTGGTTGTGCTTTTCGCCAGCCATCGTGGCCTTTTCGGACACGATCGGAGCGAGCAGCACCTTGGCCAGACGGCCATCAGCAAACTTGGGCGCGCTCATGCCAGCATCTCCTTCAGTTGCTCGATCGCAGCCTTCGTCACCAGGACCTTCTTGTAGAAGACCAGCGACAGCGGATCGACATAACGCGGCTCGACGACCAGCACGTTCGGCAGATTGCGCGAAGCGAGCAGCAGGTTGTCGTCCACCAGGTCGGAGATCACCATGACGTGATTCAGACCCATGCCCTTGAGCTTGGCAGCCAGCAGCTTGGTCTTCGGGGCTTCGATCGAGATCGAGTCCACGACGGCCAGACGACCTTCACGGGCCAGCTGCGACAGGATCGCGGCCATGCCAGCGCGGTACATCTTCTTGTTCAGCTTGTGCGAGAAGTTCTCGTCAGGCTTGTTCGGGAAGATGCGACCGCCCCCACGCCACAGCGGGGAGGACGTCATACCAGCACGCGCGTTGCCGGTACCCTTCTGACGGAACGGCTTCTTCGTCGAGTGACGGACTTCAGCGCGGGTCAGCTGGGCGCGGGTGCCTTGACGGGCGTTGGCTTGATAAGCCACGACCACCTGGTGCACCAGGGCCTCGTTGTAATCACGAGCGAAAAGGGTGTCGGGAGCGTCGACCTTCGACGTCGCCTGACCCTGCTCATTCAGGAGCTCGAGTTGCATCAGTTGGCTCCCTTCTTGACCTTGACCTTGACGGCCGGACGGATCACGACGAATCCTTCCTTCGCGCCAGGAACGGCACCACGGACCAGCACCAGCTGGCGGGCTTCGTCGATGCGGACGACATCCAGGTTCTGGACGGTCACGGTGACGTCGCCGAGGTGGCCCGACATCTTCTTGCCCGGGAACACGCGACCCGGATCCTGGGCCATCGAGATGGAGCCAGGAACGTTGTGCGAACGGCTGTTACCGTGCGAAGCGCGCTGCGAGCTGAAGTTGTGGCGCTTGATGGTGCCTGCGAAGCCCTTGCCGATCGAGGTGCCTTGCACGTCGACCAGTTGGCCGGCGGCGAGCAGCGTCACGGGGACTTGAGCGCCGGCCTTGTATTCGGCGGCGACCGCGGCATCAACGCGGAATTCTTTGATGATTTCACCGGCTTCAACACCAGCCTTGGCGAGGTGACCCGCTTGCGGCTTGGTGACGCGGGAGGCCTTGCGGGCACCGTACGTCACTTGGATGGCGCTGTAGCCGTCGGTTTCTTCGGTCTTGACCTGGGTCACGCGATTGTTGGACACGTCCAGCACGGTCACGGGGACGGTATCACCGTCGACCGTGAACACACGCATCATGCCCACCTTGCGGCCCAGCAATCCGAGACGATTGCTAAGACTCATGGTTTTCTCCTGACCCCGAACGCCTCGACGGAGACACCGCCGCGCGCCTGAAGTCATTTCACACACCCGACATCGATTGGCCGGGCCGACAAGCATCGCTCCTTCGATGAGGACAGGGGTAAAGGCCCCAAACCCCTTCGACGGCGATGCGACGAAGCCGCACCAGGGAATCCCGGCGCGGAAAAGCTGCGGAGTATAGCGTCAACCCTGACCACACCGCAAGCCGAGCGCCATCGGCACCCAAAGAAAAAGGCGACCCGAGGGTCGCCTTTCAGAGAGCGGCCGGATCGCGCCGGCGCCCGACTGCATTACTGCAGCTTGATCTCGACGTCCACGCCAGCCGGCAGGTCCAGCTTCATCAGCGCGTCAACCGTCTTGTCGGTCGGGTCGACGATGTCCATCAGACGCTGATGGGTGCGGATTTCAAACTGGTCACGCGACGTCTTGTTGACGTGCGGCGAACGCAGGATGTCGAAACGTTCCTTGCGGGTCGGCAGGGGCACGGGACCCTTGACGATCGCGCCGGTGCGCTTGGCGGTTTCCACGATTTCTAGGGCCGATTGGTCGATCAGCTTGTAATCGAAGGCCTTCAGCCGGATGCGGATCTTTTGCTTGGTAGACATGACTTTTCCTTCAAAGAGCGACGCAATGCGCAAGGCATCGCGGAGGCAGCGATGGCGCCGCCGAGTGGGGGACGCACCACCCGCCGAAGCGGGCAGCGCGCCTCACCGGTACCCGACGGGTACCAGCAAAAGATTTACTCGATGATGGTGGCCACGACGCCCGAGCCGACGGTACGACCGCCTTCACGGATGGCGAAGCGCAGACCCTGCTCCATGGCGATCGGAGCGATCAGCTTCACGGTGATGCTGACGTTGTCGCCAGGCATGACCATTTCCTTGTCCTTCGGCAGCTCCACGGCACCGGTCACGTCCGTCGTGCGGAAGTAGAACTGGGGACGGTAGTTGTTGAAGAACGGGGTGTGACGGCCGCCCTCTTCCTTGCTCAGAACATAGATCTCAGCGGTGAAGTGGGTGTGCGGCTTGATCGAGCCGGGCTTGGCCAGCACCTGGCCGCGCTCGACGTCTTCACGCTTGGTGCCGCGCAGCAGGATACCGACGTTGTCGCCGGCTTGACCCTGGTCCAGCAGCTTGCGGAACATTTCCACGCCGGTCACGGTCGTCTTCTGGACTTCGCGGATACCGACGATCTCGATTTCCTCGCCGACCTTGATGATGCCGCGCTCGACACGACCCGTCACCACGGTGCCGCGGCCCGAGATCGAGAACACGTCTTCCACCGGCAGCAGGAACGCGCCGTCAACGGCACGGTCCGGCTGGGGGATGTAGGTGTCCAGCGCGTCAGCCAGGCGCATGATGGCCTGCTCGCCCAGGTCGCCCGTGTCGCCTTCCAGCGCCAGCTTGGCCGAACCCTTGATGATCGGCGTGTCGTCGCCCGGGAAGTCGTACTTGCTCAGCAGCTCGCGGACTTCCATTTCCACCAGCTCCAGCAGCTCGGCGTCGTCCACCATGTCGCACTTGTTCAGGAAGACGATGATGAACTTCACACCGACCTGACGCGCCAGCAGGATGTGCTCGCGGGTCTGGGGCATCGGGCCGTCAGCGGCCGAGCACACCAGGATCGCGCCGTCCATCTGTGCCGCGCCCGTGATCATGTTCTTCACATAGTCAGCGTGGCCCGGGCAGTCAACGTGCGCGTAGTGGCGGTTGGCCGTCTCGTACTCGACGTGCGCGGTGTTGATCGTGATGCCACGCGCCTTTTCTTCCGGCGCCGCGTCGATCTGGTCGTACGCCTTGGCTTCGCCGCCGAACTTCTTCGACAGCACGGTCGCGATCGCGGCCGTCAGCGTGGTCTTGCCATGGTCAACGTGGCCAATCGTGCCCACGTTCACGTGCGGCTTGGTACGTTCAAACTTGCCTTTTGCCATTTCAATTCTCCAAAAAGAGCATCTGTCCGGTCTGTTGGTTTAGCGTTTCCGCAGTGTCCTGGAACCCCGGCGACCGGCAACCGGGAGGAGTCACTGCGAAGACGATTCGATATCGAGAACGAAGCGAGCCGGCACTCGAAAGCACCGGCTCAATTCATCACTTCGCGCGAGCGGTGACGATCGCGTCGGCGACGTTCTTCGGAGCTTCGCTGTAGTGCTTGAACTCCATCGTGTACGTCGCACGGCCTTGCGTGGCCGAACGCAGCGAGGTCGAGTAGCCGAACATCTCGGACAGCGGAACTTCCGCCTTGATGATCTTGCCGCCGCCGACCATGTCGTCCATGCCCTGCACCATGCCGCGACGGCTGGACAGGTCGCCCATCACCGTACCAGCATAGTCTTCCGGCGTTTCGACTTCCACGGCCATCATCGGCTCGAGGATGACCGGGCTGGCGCGACGGCAGGCTTCCTTGAAGCCCATCGAGGCGGCCATCTTGAACGCGTTTTCGTTCGAGTCCACATCGTGGTACGAACCGAAGGTCAGCGTGACCTTCACGTCCACGACCGGGTAGCCGGCCAGCACGCCGTTCGGCAGGCTGTCGATGACACCCTTCTCGACCGCGGGGATGAACTCGCGCGGCACCACGCCGCCCTTGATGGCGTCGACGAACTCGAAGCCCTTGCCGGCTTCTTGCGGTTCCAGCGAGAACACGACGTGACCGTACTGGCCCTTGCCGCCCGACTGACGCACGAACTTGCCTTCGACGTCGGTCACCGGCTTGCGGACGGTTTCGCGGTAAGCCACCTGCGGCTTGCCCACGTTGGCTTCAACGCCGAACTCGCGCTTCATGCGGTCGACAATGATTTCCAGGTGGAGCTCGCCCATGCCGGAAATGATGGTCTGGCCCGATTCTTCGTCGGTACGCAGGCGGAAGGACGGATCTTCGGCAGCCAGGCGACCCAGCGCGATGCCCATCTTCTCCTGGTCGGCCTTGGTCTTCGGCTCGACAGCCTGCGAGATCACCGGCTCCGGGAACACCATTCGTTCCAGCGTGATGATGCTGTCCGGATCGCACAGGGTTTCACCCGTCGTGACGTCCTTCAGGCCCACGCAAGCCGCGATGTCGCCCGCCAGAATTTCCTTGATTTCCTCACGCTGGTTGGCGTGCATCTGCAGGATCCGGCCGATACGTTCCTTCTTGCCACGGACCGGGTTGTAGACGGTCGCGCCCGACTGCAGCACGCCCGAGTAGACGCGCACGAAAGTCAGTTGGCCGACGTACGGGTCGGTCATCAGCTTGAAGGCCAGCGCCGAGAACTTCTCTTCGTCGGTGCGTTGACGCGTGATCGGCTGATCATCTTCGTCCGTGCCAGCCACCGGCGGGATGTCCAGCGGCGACGGCAGGAAGTCGATGACGGCGTCCAGCATGCGCTGCACGCCCTTGTTCTTGAACGCGGTGCCGCACAGCATCGGCTGGATCTCGGTCGCGATGGTGCGCTTGCGGATCGCGAGCTTGATCTCTTCCTCGGTCAGGTCGCCCGTCTCGAGGTACTTGTTCATCAGCTCTTCGGTGGCTTCGGCAGCGGCCTCGACCATCTTCTCGCGCCATTCCTGGGCGACTTCGACCAGGTCAGCGGGGATGTCTTCGAAGGTGAACTTCATGCCCTGGGACGCTTCGTCCCAGATGATGGCCTTCATCTTGAAGAGGTCCACCACGCCCTTGAAGTTTTCTTCCGCACCGATCGGGATGACCACGGGGACGGGATTGGCCTTCAGGCGAGTCTTCATCTGGTCGACGACCTTGAAGAAGTTCGCGCCGGTGCGGTCCATCTTGTTGACGAACGCCAGGCGGGGCACCTTGTACTTGTTGGCTTGGCGCCAGACGGTTTCCGACTGGGGCTGCACGCCACCGACGGCGCAGTACACCATGCAGGCGCCGTCCAGGACGCGCATCGAACGCTCGACTTCAATCGTGAAGTCGACGTGTCCGGGGGTGTCGATGATGTTGAAGCGATGCTCAGGGTAGGACATGTCCATGCCCTTCCAGAAGCAGGTCGTCGCGGCCGACGTGATCGTGATGCCGCGCTCTTGTTCCTGCTCCATCCAGTCCATCGTGGCAGCGCCGTCGTGCACTTCACCGATCTTGTGGTTCACACCGGTGTAATACAGGATGCGTTCCGTCGTGGTGGTCTTGCCGGCATCGATGTGCGCCGAGATACCGATGTTGCGGTAGCGCTCGATGGGGGTCTTGCGGGACATGGTGTCACTCCAAATGCATGGAGCCGCCATCGGGTCAGTAGTAACCCGAGGCGGCCAGAGAGGTCTTGATTAGAAGCGGAAGTGCGAGAACGCCTTGTTGGCGTCTGCCATGCGGTGGACTTCATCGCGCTTCTTCATCGCGCCACCACGGCCTTCGGAGGCCTCCAGCAGTTCGTTGGCCAGACGTTGGGCCATCGACTTCTCACCGCGCTTGCGCGCGGATTCCTTCAACCAGCGCATGGCGAGGGCCAGACGGCGGACGGGGCGAACTTCCACGGGAACTTGGTAGTTCGCACCGCCAACGCGGCGGGACTTCACTTCGACCATGGGCTTCACGTTGTTGATCGCGATCATGAAGATCTCGAGCGGGTCCTTGCCGGACTTGTTCTCGACCTGTTCCAGGGCACCGTAGATGATGCGCTCTGCGACCGCCTTCTTGCCCGACTCCATGATGACGTTCATGAACTTGGACAGATCAACGCTACCGAACTTCGGGTCCGGGAGGATCTCGCGCTTGGGTACTTCGCGACGACGTGGCATGGATTCTTCCTTCAATGCTTCAGTTGGTCAGGGCTCTCGCCCCGCCGGGGATCTCCACCGACATCTGGGGGGATCCACTTACTCGGCTGCCGGTGCACAGGCACTCGGGCCGCAAAAATTCGATGACCTCTCGGCCACCAAGACCTTGGCTGTTGAGCCTTACTTCTTCGGACGCTTCGCGCCGTACTTGGAACGCGACTGCTTGCGATCCTTGACGCCTTGCAGGTCGAGCGAACCGCGCACGATGTGGTAACGCACACCCGGCAAGTCCTTGACCCGGCCGCCGCGCACGAGTACGACGCTGTGCTCTTGCAGGTTGTGGCCTTCACCGCCGATGTACGAGATGACCTCGAAACCGTTGGTCAGGCGCACCTTGGCGACCTTACGAAGTGCCGAGTTCGGCTTCTTCGGGGTGGTGGTGTACACGCGGGTGCAGACGCCACGACGTTGCGGGCACGACTGCATGGCCGGCGACTTGGATTTCGTCACCTCGGTCTCACGACCGTGGCGAACGAGCTGATTGATGGTTGGCATAAGTAACTTGTTCCCGTTTGAAGTCACAACCCCAGCGCACCCTGGCCTTCCGGAAACCCGCGATATCGAGGGCCTTCCACAAGCGACAAAAGCGCAGCGCCTTGCGGCACCACGCTCGAATCAACCCCGGTCCGGTTCGAAACCTGGACTCGGGACGCATCAAGACATGCTGGAGAGCCGGCGATTGTAGGCGAGTTCATCCCGAACACACAAGGCGCTATGCTCCCGGACCCTATGAACGACGCCGCTTCCACTGCTTTTCCGCTGCTTCCGGACAACGCCGACACCCCTGCGCCACTGGTCATCCTGGACACGCAGATCGTGATGGACTGGCTGGTTTTCGACGAAACCACCCTGGCGCCCTTGATCGCGGCCGTAGTAAGCCGGCGCTTACATTGGACCGCCACGCTGGCCATGAAGGCGGAGCTTCTCCATGTGATCGGCCGCGGCGTGGCCGCGCGCTATGCACCCGATCCCGCTCGCATCGATGAAGCCTTCCAACAGCATTGCCGCTTCGTGGACGAGCCGGAACTCGGCATCGCGCGCCCGCGCTGCAGTGACACCGACGACCAGAAGTTCATCGATCTCGGCCTGGCCTTGGCCGCCTCGCGCCCGACGAGCCTCATCTCCCGCGATCGGGCCGTCCTCAAGGTAGCCAAACGCGCGGCGAAGCTTGGACTTCCCATTTTGTCTCCCGCTGCCTGGCTGAAGCTGAACGCCGCGACGTCTTCCAGCTGATTCCGGTGCGCCAATGAAAAAGGCTGCCGCCCTTTCGGGACGGCAGCCTTCGGATCAAGCCGCGAGCGGCTCGATGTCCTTGCGCTTACTCGCTGGCGCCGGCGTCGCTGGCCGCGTCAAGCGCGGACAGCTGCACGGCCGCCATTTCCTCGGCTTCCTGGATGGCGATGGAACGGCGCTCGGCATCGTCCATCTCTTCCTTGGCGCGACGCGCCTGGTGGAAGGCCATGCCGGTACCGGCCGGGATCAGGCGACCCACGATGACGTTCTCCTTCAGACCACGGAGTTCGTCGCGCTTGCCCATGATCGCGGCTTCGGTCAGCACGCGGGTCGTTTCCTGGAACGACGCCGCGGAGATGAACGAGTCCGTCGACAGCGAAGCCTTCGTGATACCCAGCAGCACGTCGGCATGCGTGACCGTCAGCTTGCCCTCGCTGCGCAGGCGGTCGTTGGTGTCCAACAGTTCCGAACGCTCGACCTGCTCGCCGGCGATGTAGGCCGAGTCGCCCGGGTTGACGATCTGCACGCGACGCAGCATCTGGCGAACGATCACCTCGATGTGCTTGTCGTTGATCTTCACGCCCTGCAGACGGTACACGTCCTGCACTTCGTCGACGATGTAGCGCGCCAGTTCTTCGATACCCAGCAGACGCAGGATGTCCTGCGGATCGGCCGGGCCGTCGACCACCAGTTCGCCGCGGTTCACCACCTGGCCTTCGTGCACCAGGATGTTCTTTTCCTTGGGCACCAGCAGCTCGTGCTTGCGACCTTCCGGATCGGTGATCTCGAGGCGGACCTTGCCCTTGGTCTCCTTGCCGAACGAGACCGTGCCGGTCTGTTCTGCCAGGAAGCCGGCATCCTTCGGCGAGCGGGCTTCGAAGAGTTCGGCCACACGCGGCAGACCGCCGGTAATGTCGCGGGTCTTCTGACCTTCCACCGGGATACGCGCCAGCACTTCACCAGGAGCCAGCTCCTGACCGTCGCGGATCTGGACCAGCGAGCCGACCTGGAAGCCGATCGTCACCGAGTGATCGGTGCCGGGGATCTTCACTTCCTGGCCATTGGCATCGAGCAGCTTGACCTGCGGGCGGATGACCTTGGCAGCGCCGCGGCGCTTCGGGTCGATCACGACCAGCGTGGACAGGCCCGTCACCTCGTCGACCTGCTTGGCCACGGTGACGCCTTCCTCGACGTTCTCGAACTTCGCCTGACCGGCGAATTCCGTGATGATCGGGCGGGTCAGCGGGTCCCAGGTCGCCAGGATCGTGCCGGCCTTGATGGTCTGGTCCGCCTTGATGTTCAGCAGGGCGCCGTAAGGCACCTTGTGACGCTCGCGCTCACGGCCGTGCGGATCCGAGATGACGATTTCGCCGGAACGCGAAATCACCACCAGTTCGCCCTTGCCGTTCGTGACGTAGCGCATCGTGGCGTTGAAACCGATGATGCCGTCCGACTTCGCTTCGACGCTCGAGGCCACCGCCGCACGCGACGCCGCACCACCGATGTGGAAGGTCCGCATCGTCAGCTGCGTGCCGGGTTCGCCGATCGACTGGGCGGCGATCACGCCCACCGCTTCGCCGGTGTTCACCATGCCGCCGCGACCCAGGTCACGGCCATAGCACTTCGCGCACAGGCCGAAACGGGTGCCGCAGGTCAGCGGGGTGCGGACCTTGACCTCGTCCACGCCGGCGGCTTCCAGCATGTCCAGGATGTCTTCGTCCAGCATGTTGCCGGCGGTCAGCAGGACGCCTTGCGTTTCCGGATGCACGACGTCGATGGCGGCCACGCGACCCAGGATGCGGTCACGCAGGGACTCGATCACCTCACCGCCTTCCACCAGGGCGCGCATGTTGATGCCGTTGTCCGTGCCGCAATCGGTCTCGGTCACGACCAGATCCTGCGTCACGTCGACCAGACGACGGGTCAGGTAACCCGAGTTCGCGGTCTTCAGCGCCGTGTCCGCCAGGCCCTTACGAGCACCGTGGGTGGAGATGAAGTACTGCAGAACGTTCAGGCCTTCGCGGAAGTTCGCCGTGATCGGCGTCTCGATGATGGAGCCGTCCGGCTTCGCCATCAGGCCGCGCATGCCGGCCAGCTGGCGGATCTGCGCTGCGGAACCCCGCGCGCCCGAGTCGGCCATCATGTAGATCGAGTTGAAGGACTCCTGCTCGACTTCCTTGCCGTTGCGGTCCAGGATCTTCTCCTTGGACAGCTGCGACATCATGACCTTGCCGACCTCGTCACCGGTCTTGCCCCAGATGTCGACGACCTTGTTGTAGCGCTCGCCGGCGGTCACGAGACCCGAGACGTACTGCTGCTCGATCTCCTTGACTTCCTTCTCGGCGCGGTCGATCAGCTCGGCCTTCTGCTTGGGCACGAGCATGTCGTCGATGGCGATCGAGATGCCCGCGCGCGTGGCCAGCTTGAAACCGGACTGCAGCAGCTTGTCTGCCAGCACCACGGTTTCCTTCAGGCCGCACTTGCGGAAGGAGGTGTTGATCAGCCGCGAGATTTCCTTCTTCTTCAACGCCTTGTTGATGTTGGAGAAGGGAAGGCCCTTGGGCAGGATCTCGGACAGCAGCGCACGGCCGACGGTCGTGTCGGTCAGCTTGGTCTGGGCGACCCATTCCTCGCCGTCCTTGACGTACTCGGTCAGGCGCACGCTGATCTTGGCGGTGATCTCCACCGCGCCGTTTTCCAGCGCGCGGATCATCTCGGGGATGTCCGAGAAGACCATGCCCTCGCCCTTGCCGTTGGTGCGCTCGCGGGTCGCGTAGTACAGACCCAGCACCACGTCCTGCGACGGCACGATCGACGGCTCGCCCGACGCCGGGAACAGCACGTTGTTCGACGCCAGCATCAGCACGCGGGCTTCCATCTGCGCTTCGATGGACAGCGGCACGTGGACGGCCATCTGGTCACCGTCGAAGTCGGCGTTGAACGCCGCGCAGACCAGCGGGTGCAGCTGGATCGCCTTGCCTTCGATCAGCACCGGCTCGAACGCCTGGATGCCCAGGCGGTGCAGCGTCGGCGCACGGTTCAGCAGGACCGGATGCTCCTTGATGACCTCTTCCAGGATGTCCCAGACGACGGGGGTGCCGCTCTCGACTTCCTTCTTCGCGGCCTTGATCGTGGTCGCGATGCCCATCGCTTCCAGGCGCGAGAAGATGAAGGGCTTGAACAGCTCCAGCGCCATCAGCTTCGGCAGGCCGCACTGGTGCAGCTTGAGCGTCGGGCCCACGGTGATGACCGAACGACCCGAGTAGTCGACGCGCTTGCCCAGCAGGTTCTGACGGAAACGACCGCTCTTGCCCTTGATCATGTCGGCCAGCGACTTGAGGGCACGCTTGTTCGCGCCGGTCATCGCCTTGCCGCGGCGACCGTTGTCCAGCAGCGAGTCGACGGCTTCCTGCAGCATGCGCTTTTCGTTGCGCACGATGATCTCAGGCGCCTTCAGCTCGAGCAGGCGGGCCAGACGGTTGTTGCGGTTGATGACGCGGCGGTACAGGTCGTTCAGGTCCGACGTCGCGAAGCGGCCGCCGTCCAGCGGCACCAGCGGACGCAGGTCCGGCGGCAGCACCGGCAGCACTTCCAGCACCATCCAGTTCGGCTTGATGCCCGAGCGCTTGAAGGCCTCCATCACCTTGAGGCGCTTGGAGTTCTTCTTGATCTTCAGCTCGGAGCCGGTCATGTCGTTGCGCAGGCGGTCGATCTCGACGTCGAGATCCATTTCCGCCAGCAGCTTCTGGATGCCTTCGGCGCCCATCAGCGCGATGAACTCGTCACCGAACTCGATGCGCTTCGCGTCGTAGTCGTCCTCGGACATGATGCTGAACTTCTTCAGCGGGGTCATGCCCGGATCCACCACGACGTACGCTTCGAAGTACAGCACGCGTTCGATGTCGCGCAGCGTCATGTCGAGCACCAGGCCCAGACGCGACGGCAGCGACTTCAGGAACCAGATGTGCGCGCAAGGCGCGGCCAGCTCGATGTGACCCATGCGCTCACGGCGCACCTTGGTCTGGGTGACTTCGACGCCGCACTTCTCGCAGATCACGCCACGGTGCTTCAGGCGCTTGTACTTGCCGCACAGGCACTCGTAGTCCTTGATCGGGCCGAAGATCTTGGCGCAGAACAGGCCATCACGTTCCGGCTTGAACGTCCGGTAGTTGATGGTCTCGGGCTTCTTCACTTCACCGAACGACCACGAGCGGATCTTCTCGGGCGAGGCCAGCCCGATCTTGATCGCGTCGAAATGTTCGTCCGGCGTGAATTGCTTGAACAGGTCCAACAAACCCTTCATACGATTCTCCTGTTCTCTTTAGTTGCGCTCGAGCTCGATGTCGATGCCCAGCGAACGGATTTCCTTCACCAGCACATTGAACGACTCGGGCATGCCGGCTTCGATCGAATGCTCGCCCTTGACGATGGACTCGTACACCTTCGTACGGCCGTTCACGTCGTCGGACTTCACCGTCAGCATTTCCTGCAGGATGTACGAAGCGCCGTAGGCTTCCAGCGCCCACACTTCCATCTCGCCGAAACGCTGTCCGCCGAACTGCGCCTTGCCGCCCAGCGGCTGCTGCGTGACCAGCGAGTACGGGCCGGTGGAGCGGGCATGCATCTTGTCGTCGACCAGGTGATGCAGCTTCAGCACGTGCATGTAGCCGATCGTCGTGGGACGCTCGAACTGCTCGCCGGTGCGGCCGTCATACAGGAAGGCCTGCGTGCGGGTGGGCGTGAGGCCCTTCTTCGCCGCGATGTCGTCCGGATAGGCCAGCTTCAGCATCGCGCGGATCTCGCTCTCCTTCGCGCCGTCGAAGACGGGGGTCGCGAAGGTGGCGCCGTGCTGCAGGTTCTGCGCCATGCCGAGGATCTCGTCATCACTCAGTTGCGCCAGCTCCTCGGACTTGCCGCCGTTCTGGTTGAACAGCTGGTCCATGAAGTCGCGCAGCTCGGCCACGCGGGCCTCGCGTTGCAGCATGTCGCCGATGCGTTGACCGATGCCCTTGCCGGCCCAGCCCAGATGGACTTCCAGCACCTGGCCCACGTTCATCCGCGACGGGACGCCCAGCGGGTTCAGCACGATGTCGGCAGGCGTGCCGTCGGCCATGTAGGGCATGTCTTCGATCGGGGTGATCTTGGACACGACGCCCTTGTTGCCGTGACGGCCGGCCATCTTGTCGCCAGGCTGCAGGCGACGCTTGACGGCCAGGTACACCTTGACCATCTTCAGCACGCCGGCCGGCAGCTCGTCGCCTTGCGTCAGCTTCTTGCGCTTCTCGTCGTAGGCAAGGTCGAAGCTGTGACGGGTCTGCTCCAGCGAGTTCTTGATCGACTCCAGCTGATTGGCGATGTCGTCCTCGGCGGGACGGACGTCGAACCAGTGGAACTTCTCGACCTCGGCCAGGTAGTCCTTCGAGATGACGGTGCCCTTGGTGATCTTCTTCGGACCGCCGTTGGCGATCTTGTTCACCAGGAGCTTCTCGACGCGGTCGAACGCGTCGGCTTCCACGATGCGCAGCTGGTCGTTCAGGTCCAGGCGGAAGCGCTTCAGCTCGTCGTCGATGATCTGCTGGGCGCGCTTGTCGCGCTGGATGCCTTCGCGGGTGAACACCTGCACGTCGATGACCGTGCCGTTGGTGCCCTGGTCCACGCGCAGCGACGTGTCCTTCACGTCCGAAGCCTTCTCGCCGAAGATCGCGCGCAGCAGCTTCTCTTCCGGCGTCAGCGTGGTCTCGCCCTTGGGCGTGACCTTGCCGACCAGCACGTCGCCCGGGTTCACCTCGGCACCGATGTACACGATGCCGGACTCGTCCAGACGAGCCAGTTGCTGTTCGCTCAGGTTCGGGATGTCGCGGGTGATTTCCTCGCTGCCCAGCTTCGTGTCACGGGCCATGACCACCAGTTCCTCGATGTGGATCGAGGTGTAGCGGTCTTCGGCCACCACGCGTTCGGAGATCAGGATCGAGTCTTCGAAGTTGTAGCCGTTCCACGGCATGAACGCGACCAGCATGTTCTGGCCCAGGGCCAGTTCACCCAGGTCGGTCGATGCGCCGTCGGCAATGATGTCTTCCGCGCCGACCTTGTCGCCACGCTTGACGATAGGACGCTGGTGGATGTTGGTGTTCTGGTTGCTACGCTGATACTTGATCAGGTTGTAGATGTCGACACCGACTTCACCGGCCACGGTCTCGTCGTCGTTCACGCGGATCACGATGCGGTTCGTGTCGACGTAATCGACCACGCCGCCGCGGCGCGCCGCGACCACCGTGCCCGAGTCCTTCGCGGCCACGCGCTCGACGCCCGTGCCCACGAACGCCTTTTCAGGACGCAGGGTCGGAACGGCCTGACGCTGCATGTTGGCGCCCATCAGCGCGCGGTTCGCGTCGTCGTGCTCCAGGAACGGCACCAGCGAGGCCGCGACCGACACGATCTGCGTCGGCGCCACGTCCATGTACTGGATGCGTTCCGGCGAGGTCAGCACCGATTCGCCGTTCTCACGCGCGGAGACCAGCTCGTCGACCAGTTGACCGCCTTCGTTCAGCGACGCGTTCGCCTGGGCGATCACGTACTTGCCTTCTTCGATGGCCGACAGGTAGTCGATCTGGTTGGTGACCTTCGAGTCCACCACGCGGCGGTACGGGGTCTCCAGGAAGCCGTACTCGTTCAGGCGCGCATACAGCGCCAGCGAGTTGATCAGACCGATGTTCGGGCCTTCCGGCGTTTCGATCGGGCAGACGCGGCCATAGTGGGTCGGGTGCACGTCGCGGACTTCGAAGCCGGCGCGCTCGCGGGTCAGACCGCCCGGGCCCAGGGCCGAGACACGACGCTTGTGCGTGATCTCGGACAGCGGGTTGGTCTGGTCCATGAACTGCGACAGCTGCGACGCACCGAAGAACTCCTTCAGCGCCGCGGAAATCGGCTTGGAGTTGATCAGGTCGTGCGGCATCAGGGCTTCGGTCTCGGCCTGGCCCAGACGTTCCTTGACGGCCTTCTCGATACGGGCCAGACCCGAGCGGTACTGGTTCTCGGCCAGTTCGCCGACGCAACGGACGCGACGGTTGCCCAGGTGGTCGATGTCATCGACCTCGCCGCGGCCATTGCGCAGCTCGACCAGGATCTTGACGACGTCGAGGATGTCCTCGTTCGACAGCGTCATCGCACCGGTCGGGATGTCGCGGCCCACGCGGGCGTTGAACTTCATCCGGCCGACGCGCGACAGGTCGTACGTGTCTTCGCTGTAGAACAGGCGGTTGAACAGCGCCTCGACCGCGTCTTCGGTCGGCGGCTCGCCGGGGCGCATCATGCGATAGATCGCGACGCGGGCGGCCAGCTGATCGGCGGTCTCGTCCGAGGCCAGCGTCTGGCTGATGTACGCGCCTTCGTCCAGCTCGTTCGTGAACAGCGCCTGGATGTCCTTGATGCCGGCGCCGCGCAGCTTCTTCAGCAGCGAGTCGGTCAGCTCATCGTTGGCCTTGGCGATGATCTCGCCCGTGTCCGGGTCGACCATGTTCTTGGCCAGGACGCGTCCGAGCAGGAAGTCTTCCGGCACGGTCACATGCTGCGTGCCGGACTGCTCCAGCTGGCGCACGTGACGGGCGGTGATGCGCTTGTCCTTCTCGACCAGCACGTTGCCGCTCTTGTCGGTGATGTCGAAGCGCGCGACTTCACCCTTCAGGCGTTCGGCCACGAACTCCATCTGGGCGCCCGAGTCCATCAGGCGGAAATTGTCGAAGACGAAGAAGTGCGCCAGGATCTGCTCGGGATTCAGGCCGATGGCCTTGAGCAGGATCGTGACCGGCATCTTGCGGCGGCGGTCGACGCGGAAGTACAGGATGTCCTTCGGGTCGAACTCGAAGTCCAGCCACGAGCCGCGATACGGAATGATGCGGGCCGAGAACAGCAGCTTGCCGGACGAGTGGGTCTTGCCCTTGTCGTGTTCGAAGAACACGCCGGGCGAGCGGTGCAGCTGCGAGACGATGACGCGCTCGGTGCCGTTGATGATGAACGAGCCGTAGTCGGTCATGAGCGGCACTTCGCCCATGTAGACCTCTTGCTCCTTGATCTCCTTGACCGTCTTCGGCTGCGGGCTTTCCCGGTCGTAGATGATCATCTGCAGCTTCGCGCGGACGGCCGCGGCGAAGGTCAGACCGCGCTGCTGGCATTCGCGAACGTCGAACGGCGGCTTGGCGATGTTGAATTCGAGGAACTTCATTTCCACGAACCCGTTGTGCGACGTGATCGGGAAGGTGGAGAGGAACGCCGCTTGCAGGCCTTCCGGTTTGCGCTTCAGGGGCGCGACATCCTTTTGCAGGAAGTCGACGTACGACTCCTTCTGCATCGTCAGCAGGTACGGAACGTTGAGCACGCTCACGCGCTTGCCGAAGCTCTTGCGGATGCGCTTGCGCTCGGTGTAGCTGTAGGGGGTTGCTTGCGCCATAAAGACTCCGTGTCGAGCGCGCCCCTGGCCTGGAGGCGCGCTGCGTCGGCGACTGGCTGTTCGGGCGTTGCACCACGAAGCTTGGTGGTTGGCCACTACCAACCGCTGGCGGACAACCCCGATCACCGGGCGGCACGGAGGGCGTTGCACCCCACGCGTGACGCACGGCTTGACCGCGGTCCGACCAAACCGTTCTCTGCAGTCGGATCAGAGAACACTCGAAAGAACCGTGCATGATACAGCACGATGCTTTCGATTGCACTTTGTCAACCGAAACCGTCCCAGGACAAACCCTGAAACGAGGAAAGGGGAGGCCCCATGGGACCACCCCTCTCGCGGTGCGGAACCCGGTGAACAGGTCACCGGATCCCCACAAGGTCTTACTTGAGTTCGACCTTGGCGCCGGCTTCTTCCAGCTTCTTCTTGGCGGCTTCGGCGTCGGCCTTGGCGATGCCTTCCTTGACGGGCTTCGGAGCGCCGTCGACCAGGTCCTTGGCTTCCTTCAGGCCCAGGCCGGTGATTTCGCGAACGGCCTTGATGACCGAGACCTTCTGGGCGCCGGCGTCGGTCAGGACAACGGTGAACTCGGTCTTTTCTTCAGCGGCGGCAGCGCCACCGGCGGCGGCGCCACCAGCAGCCGGAGCGGCCATCGAAGCGGCGGACACGCCGAACTTCTCTTCAATCGCCTTGACCAGGTCGTTCAGTTCCAGAACGGTCATGCTGTCCAGGGCAGCCAGGAAAGCGTCTTTGTCGAATGCCATGATAGGTTCCTAAATACAGAGAGATTTGAATGCGCGAATGCAGCGTCGATCAGGCCGCGGCGGGAGCTTCTTCGGCGACGGCTTCGGCGCCGCCACCCTTCTGCTGAGCCAGGGCAGCCAGCACGGCCGCGGTGCGTTGCACCGGCGACTTGAGCAGGCCGGCGATCTGCGACAGCAGGACTTCCTTGCTCGGGACAGCCGCCAGCGCCTTCACGCCATTGACGTCCAGAGCCTTGCCGCCGTAGGCACCACCCTTGATGACGAGCTTGTCGTTGGTCTTGGCAAAGTCAGCGATGACTTTGGCAGCCGCGACAGCGTCTTCGGAAAAGCCGTAGATCAGCGGGCCGACCATGGCGTCCGTTGCGGCCTCGAACGAGGTGCCGGCGACAGCACGACGTGCCAGGGTGTTCTTCAGGACATGAAGGTACACGCCTTGGGCACGCGCGGTGACGCGCAGCTTGTTCAGGGCTTCAACGGTGAGGCCACGATACTCAGCCAACGCCAGCGTCTGGGACTTGGCGGCTTGCGCTGCCACGTCGGACACGACGGCTGCTTTCTCGTTGCGATTGAGACTCAAGGTCTACTCCTCACATTTCGCCCTCGACGCGGTGTTTGACCACCGCATCTCGGGCACCGGAATCAGCGACCTCCTGTCAGGAACCCATCGCGACGAATCGCGATTCGAATCCTTTCAGCGGGACCGCCATCTGCGCTGGCCGGAGGCGGAAGCCTCCGATTAAGCGATCTCCCCAGAACTGCGGGATCTCTCGCCAGCGGTCTTGGATGACCTGGCCGGAGAAACTCCGGCCAGCCCACCAATTCATCAGCATCACGCCAGACTCGCGCGACGCCTCAATTGAATGCAGCTTAGGCGGCGGCCGATGCGTTGATCGAGCCGACGTCCACGCGGGCACCAACGCCCATCGTCGACGAGACCGCGACCTTGCGCAGGTAGATGCCCTTGCTCGAAGCCGGCTTGGCCTTGTTCAGGGCCTCGACCAGCGCGCGCAGGTTGCCTTCCAGCTTGTCGGTGTCGAACGAGCGACGGCCGATCGTGCCGTGGATGATGCCGGCCTTGTCGACGCGGAACTGGACTTGACCAGCCTTGGCGTTCTTGACGGCGGTGGCGACGTCCGGGGTCACGGTGCCGACCTTCGGGTTCGGCATCAGGCCGCGCGGGCCCAGGATCTGACCCAGGGTACCGACGATACGCATCGTGTCGGGCGAGGCGATCACGACGTCGAAGGGCATGTCGCCCGCCTTGACGCGCTCGGCCAGGTCTTCCATGCCGACGACGTCGGCGCCGGCGGCCTTGGCTTCTTCAGCCTTGGCGCCTTGGGCGAACACGGCGACGCGCTTGGTCTTGCCGATGCCGTTGGGCATCACGACGGCGCCACGGACCACCTGGTCCGACTTCTTCGCATCGACACCCAGCTGGATCGACACGTCGATGGCTTCATCGAACTTGGCGGTGGCGCATTCCTTGACCAGGTTGATCGCGTCGGACAACGCGTACAGCTTGGTCGATTCCACCTTGCCCTGCAGGGCTTGTTGACGCTTGGTCAGCTTGGCCATGTCAGACACCTTCCACGATGATGCCCATCGAGCGGGCGGAGCCGGCGATGGTACGGACAGCGGCATCCATGTCGGCGGCCGTCAGGTCCTTCTGCTTGGTCTTGGCGATCTCTTCCAGCTGGGCGCGGGTCAGCTTGCCGACCTTGTCCAGATGGGGGCGCTGCGAGCCCTTGTCGATCTTGGCTGCCTTCTTGATCAGCACGGTCGCCGGGGGCGACTTGATGATGAAGGTGAAGCTCTTGTCCGCGAAAGCGGTGATCACGACGGGCAGCTTGAGGCCCGGCTCATAGCTCTGCGTCTGGGCGTTGAACGCCTTGCAGAATTCCATGATGTTCAGACCACGCTGACCCAGCGCGGGACCGACCGGAGGCGACGGGTTCGCCTTGCCAGCCGGGATTTGCAGCTTGATGTAGCCGACAATCTTCTTGGCCATGTTTTCTCCTGATGGCAACGCGACGGCCTCGCCGCATCGCCTGAGTGCTAACGCAAGGGGCTGGTCAGAGACTTACCCTTGCTCCTCTTGTCCGCCTCTCGTTGCGGACTGGTCACGGAAGGATGTGCCGGCTTGCGCCGGCGAGCCCCTTCAAGCTCTTATTCCTGAAACGACCGATGGCGGCCGAGGCCGCCATGACGCTTCTTGCGCGATCAGACCTTCTCGACCTGGGCGAAGTCCAGTTCGACGGGCGTCGCACGACCGAAGATCGTGACCGAGACGCGCAGCTTCGACTTGTCGTAGTTGACTTCCTCGATGCTGCCGTTGAAGTCGGTGAACGGACCTTCCTTGACGCGGACGATCTCGCCGACGATCCACTCGACCTTCGGGCGCGGCTTGTCCACGCCTTCCTGCATCTGGTTGACGATCTTCATGACCTCGGCTTCCGAGATCGGCGCCGGGCGGTTCTTCGCGCCACCGACGAAGCCGGTGACCTTGGACGTGTGCTTGACCAGATGCCAGCTGTCGTCGTCCATGAACATCTCGACCAGCACGTAGCCGGGGAAGAAGCGGCGCTCGGTCACGGCCTTCTTGCCGTTCTTCAGCTCGACGACTTCTTCGGTCGGCACCAGGATGCGGCCGAACTTGTCCTGCATGCCGGCGCGGTCGATGCGTTCACGCAGGTTGCGCTCCACGGCCTTCTCCATGCCGGAATAGGCGTGGACGACGTACCAGCGCTTGGCCGGGCCAGCGGGCGCGGTCGACTCGGTCGCAACGACGTTTTGATCTTCGCTCATCTTGGTCCCTATCCGTTCTCGCTCAGCGCTTCCAACCCAGGATCAGGTCGTAGAACACCCACTCCAGCGTCTTGTCGGTGAGCCACAGGAACAGCGCCATCACCACGACGAACACGAAGACGTACAGCGTCATCTGGCCGGCTTCCTTGCGGGTCGGCCAGACCACCTTGCCCACTTCCTTGATCGAATCCTGACCGTAGGCGATCAGCGACTTGCCGGACTCCGACGTGAAGAACGCGGCCACGGCCGCAGCCAGCAGCGCCAGCAGGGCGCCCCACTGCACCCACGGACCTTGCTTGCTCAGCACATAGAACGCCACGATCGCCGCGACCAGCAGCACCACGGCGCCGGCCAGCTTGACCTTGTCGGCGCCCGTCGTGACGGTTTCGACTTGAGGATTGGACATTGAACTCACTTCCGTGCCACGACGCTGTGTCGCAGCCTTCATCCACCCAAACATTTGAGCGGATCCACCAGCACCAAAGCCCGCCGAGATGACTCCCGCGGGCTTGGCTTGACCACTAGGACCAACGTTCGCTTATCGCTGATCGTTGGCAGGGGCAGAGGGTCTCGAACCCCCAACCTTCGGTTTTGGAGACCGACGCTCTGCCAATTGAGCTATGCCCCTGTGGTCTCTGACTTGAATTACTCGATGATCGTTGCCACGACGCCCGAGCCGACGGTACGACCGCCTTCACGGATGGCGAAGCGCAGACCCTGCTCCATGGCGATCGGAGCGATCAGCTTCACGGTGATGCTGACGTTGTCGCCAGGCATGACCATTTCCTTATCCTTCGGCAGCTCCACGGCACCGGTCACGTCCGTCGTGCGGAAGTAGAACTGGGGACGGTAGTTGTTGAAGAACGGGGTGTGACGGCCGCCCTCTTCCTTGCTCAGAACATAGATCTCAGCGGTGAAGTGGGTGTGCGGCTTGATCGAGCCGGGCTTGGCCAGCACCTGGCCGCGCTCGACGTCTTCACGCTTGGTGCCGCGCAGCAGGATACCGACGTTGTCGCCGGCTTGACCCTGGTCCAGCAGCTTGCGGAACATTTCCACGCCGGTCACGGTCGTCTTCTGGACTTCGCGGATACCGACGATCTCGATTTCCTCGCCGACCTTGATGATGCCGCGCTCGACACGACCCGTCACCACGGTGCCGCGGCCCGAGATCGAGAACACGTCTTCCACCGGCAGCAGGAACGCGCCGTCAACGGCACGGTCCGGTTGGGGGATGTAGGTGTCCAGCGCGTCAGCCAGGCGCATGATGGCCTGCTCGCCCAGGTCGCCCGTGTCGCCTTCCAGCGCCAGCTTGGCCGAACCCTTGATGATCGGCGTGTCGTCGCCCGGGAAGTCGTACTTGCTCAGCAGCTCGCGGACTTCCATTTCCACCAGCTCCAGCAGCTCGGCGTCGTCCACCATGTCGCACTTGTTCAGGAAGACGATGATGAACTTCACACCGACCTGACGTGCCAGCAGGATGTGCTCGCGGGTCTGGGGCATCGGGCCGTCAGCGGCCGAGCACACCAGGATCGCGCCGTCCATCTGTGCCGCGCCCGTGATCATGTTCTTCACATAGTCAGCGTGGCCCGGGCAGTCAACGTGCGCGTAGTGGCGGTTGGCCGTCTCGTACTCGACGTGCGCGGTGTTGATCGTGATGCCACGCGCCTTTTCTTCCGGCGCCGCGTCGATCTGGTCGTACGCCTTGGCTTCGCCGCCGAACTTCTTCGACAGCACGGTCGCGATCGCGGCCGTCAGCGTGGTCTTGCCATGGTCAACGTGGCCAATCGTGCCCACGTTCACGTGCGGCTTGGTACGTTCAAACTTGCCTTTTGCCATCATGCGCTCCTGGCGATCAGATCAATCAAGAAACGGGATAGAAGAGAGGTGGTGCCCATGGCGCGGATCGAACGCGCGACCTCTCCCTTACCAAGGGAGTGCTCTACCACTGAGCCACATGGGCATCGACACAGGATTGATGACGTTATCAGCAAACCTGTGTCGATCTCTCGACACGACACCTTCAACTTCCGATGGAGCGGGAAACGGGAATCGAACCCGTGTCATTAGCTTGGAAGGCTAAGGTTCTACCATTGAACTACTCCCGCCCGGGAGTTTTCCAATCCCAACCGCTCGAACCGCGAAACGGGTGACGATCACCCGTTTCGTTGCTCTTGCATTGGTCTGCCTTGGTGGAGGAGGCTGGATTCGAACCAGCGTACGCGTTAGCGGGCAGATTTACAGTCTGCTGCCTTTAACCACTCGGCCACCCCTCCAAGGCAAGCCCACGACTATAGCACCGTTATTTTTTGGCGCAAACAAAAATTCCGCCTGGAACTGCACGCGTGCGATTGGCGCTCTCTGGCGAGCGAGACTGCACCCGCCCCACCCTGCCCGCCCATGCGTCCTGAATGTGCCCCAGCGCACGCTCCGGCACGCGGCGACGCGGACCACTCTTAATACCAATTTGCGACCAAGTGGTCTCATGAACCGGCCCCGGCGCGGGCCGGCCGGCACCCTGACCTTGGACACCCGGACACCGCTGTCCATGCGGGTCGCGGCGATGCCACAGCAGGGAAAACACCGGCCTGAAACTGGTAGCAAAGTGGCTTTACCGCTCGTTATAGTGGCATGGCATTGGTTGCATTGAGGTGTATCGGGGGCGCCAGCTGCATGCCACTCCGCCGAAGGGTGTCGTGATTTCAGGTGCCAAGTCTTCATCACGGCCACAACTCCCTGGCCACTCGAGGAGCAGTTCATCATGAAGGTCAACAAGACCCCAATCGCGGCGGCGGTGACGCTGACGCTGCTGAGCGCGGCGTTCGCCGTGCAGGCGCAGGAACAGAAGAAAGAAGAAAACACGCAGCTGGACCAGGTGGTGATCACCGGCATCCGCGCATCGCTGCAGACGGCGGCCAACATCAAGAAGAACGCCAACGCGGTGGTCGATGCCGTCTCGGCCGAAGACGTGGGCAAGCTGCCCGACTCCGACGTCGGCCAGGCGCTGGGTCGCATTCCCGGCATCTCGGTGGGACGCGATTTCGGCGTCGGCGCCTCGGTGTCGATCCGCGGCACCGACCCGCAGATGACCCTGACCACCCTGAACGGCCACAGCGTCGCCTCGACCGGCTGGTATGACCAGAAGGCGATCGACCGCTCGTTCAACTACTCGCTGCTGCCGCCCGAGCTGATCGGCGGCATGGAGGTCTACAAGTCCTCCCAGGCCGACCTGACCGAAGGCGGCATCGGCGGCACGGTGATCGTCAAGACCCGCAAGCCGCTGGACCTGGACCCGAACGCGGTCTTCGTCAGCGTCAAGGGCGGCAAGGGCACGGTCAGCAAGGACTGGACCAAGGAAGTGTCCGGCCTGTACAGCTGGCGTGACAGCGGCAAGATGTTCGGCGTGCTGGTCTCCGGCGCCCTGGAACGCGGCGACTACATGCGCCGCGGCATCGAGGCCGACGGCCGCTGGTCCGGCGACGTGACGCCGGGCACCTTCCTGCAGGAACGCGAGCGCAAGGCGTTCAACGTCAGCCTGCAGGCGCGCCCGACCAAGAGCATCGACCTCGGACTGAACTACACCCGCCTGGAGTACGACGCCGACGCGTCCAACACCACCCACTACCTGTACACGCTGCAGGACCCGGGCAAGGGTTACGCCGACACCAACGCCTGCGTCCAGCCGAGCCCGGATCCGGCGCTGCTGTGCCAGAAGACCAACATCACGCAGGCCAACGCGACCAGCACCTTCCTGCAGACCTGGGCGCGCGCCGCCAAGATGACCTCGGACACCGTGGTCGCGGAAGGCGCGTTCAAGGGCGACGGCTTCAAGATCGAAGGCTCGGCCGGCACGACCAAGGCCGACGGCGGCACCTCGCTGACGACCAACTACAGCTACCTGGGCTGGGGCAACGCGCCGGGCCTGCCGAAGTGGTGGGGCACGACCGACGCGACCGGCAAGAAGATCTCGATCTCCCCGGGCCAGGACATGACCGTCCCGCTGAGCGCGCTGGGTGCGAACTCCACGCCTGAATCCTGGGCGACCGCGCGCGGTCCCAACAAGGACAAGGAAGACTTCGCCCAGGCCGATGTGACCATCGATCTGGACTACAGCATCCTGACCGCGTTCAAGGCCGGCGTCCGCGCCACCAAGCACACCTTCACGAAGGACGAATACCGTCCGACGATGGTGACCACGCCGGTGAGCGCCAGCACCGACTCCCTGTTCAGCGGCACCATCCCGATGGGCACGCCGGGCTGGAGCGTGCCCAAGCCCAACCTGGGCGCGATGTTCGCGCTGGCCAACGCCAACGTGGCGAGCTGGACCCAGTCGCGCGGCGGCTACGGCGAGATCGAGGAGAAGAACACCGCCCTGTACGGCATGTTCAACTTCGAGAAGGACGCGCTGCACGGCAACTTCGGCCTGCGCTACATCCGCACGAAGGCGAGCAACGACGCCTACGTGTTCGACGGCACGCCGCTGGCGGCCGGCGACGTCGCGCAGAACATCGGCTGGAGCACGAACAAGCAGCAGCAGAGCTCGACGTACCACGACTGGCTGCCCAGCCTGAACGTCGTGTACGACATCAACCGCAACACGCTGCTGCGCTTCGCCGCGTCCAAGGCGATCACGCGTCCGAACTACGACAACATGTTCGCCGGCGCGACGCTGGGCTGGAACGACCAGGTCCAGAACAACGAGACGGTCAACTACGGTACCCCGGCGCTCAAGCCGCAGTCGTCCAAGCAGGTCGACCTCGGCATCGAGTACTACTACGGCCGTGGCAACCTGGTGTCGGCGGCGGTCTTCCACAAGAAGATCGACAACTTCATCACCACGACGACGCAGGTCAATCAGAAGATCGGTCTGGTGAGCCCGGACACCGGCCTCGACAACTGGACGATCAACCGCTACATCAACGCGGGCGGCGGCAAGATCAACGGCATCGAGACGCAGCTGAACCACTCGTTCGACAACGGCTTCGGCGTGGTGGCGAACTACACGTTCACGGATGCGAAGGCGCCCAAGACGAGCTACCAGGACGAGCTGAACATGTTCACGCTGTCCTCGCGTCACAACGTGAACCTGCTCGGCTTCTACGAAACCGACGTGTACAGCGCGCGTCTGGCCTACAACTGGCGCTCCAAGTACATGGTTCGCGAGACGGGCTACTACGGCAACCGCATGCATGACGACTACGGCACGCTGGACCTGAGCCTGGGCTGGAACGTCACGAAGAACCTGCGTCTGAGCTTCGAGGCGATCAACCTGACGAAGGAAGACGACGTGCAGTACGGCGCCGCGGGTTCGAACACGACGCTGCGCCAGTCGCTCAAGGGTGGCTACCCGGCCTGGTCCTTCATGGGCGAGACCACGTACCGCATCGGCCTGAACGCCAAGTTCTGATTCCAGAACATCTCCGAGGGTCTCCTGGCCCTCTTCAAGCCCGGCTCGTGCCGGGCTTTTTTGTTTCCGAACGCCCCCTCCCCACTCCCCCCACACGGCAGTCAGCGGATCTCTGTGGGGCCGGAATGGGGTGAGGGGGTCCAGGAGGGAGCCCCCTCACCCCGTGGAGAGCCCGCGCTTGGCTGCGCGGACGAAGCGACCTCAGAAGTCGACGAAGGTATTGACCGTGAGCCGGCCGTGGCGCGGGTCGTCGCTGATGCTGAGCGCGGGATTCACGCAGGCGGTGTGGATGAGTCCGCCCGAGTAGACGACCAGCCGGTTGAACTTCGCTGGCAGCCTGCCGAGGAACTCGAAGTGTTCATCGCCGGCGTCGAAGTAGCGTTGCGGGGGCGGACGGCGCTCGATCTGGTCGCGGATCGACGCGCCATAGCGCTCCGTGTCGTCGGCACCGATCTGCTGGAGCCCGGTGGCCTTGTGCCGATAGAACCCCGTGCCGCCATGACGGCCGTCGCAGAGGTACAGCAGCGCCGCCATGTAATGCGGCGCGCTGGAGTCGAAGTGCGGCACGCGTTGCAGCGGGCCGAGCCGGTCCGGCGCCAAGGTGGTGAGCGAGAACATGCACGGCGTCTTGCGCAGCGGCAGGTCCTCGTCGATGCCGAAGTTGATCTTGATGAGCGGATCCAGCAGCGACACCAGTTCCTGGGAATAGGCCTCGGGCGCGTTGGCGCGCATGCCGGGATAGCCTTTCCCTTCGGTCGCTCCAGGGCAGAGCTCGAACGTGCTGGCGCAGGCGGCCTGGACGAGCGCCTGCGGATCTTCGAGGAAGTGGTCGATCAGCAGGACCTGATGGCCACCAATGGTGAGCGACTGCACGTCGGGCGGCATGCGGATGGGAAAGCTCATCGCCCGATTGTCCGTCCGCGCGCCGGACGGCGCGTCGGGGTTCACACCTTGATGTAGATGCGGCGTGCGTCGAGCACGCGCACGATCGCCCACCAGACGGCGACGAACACCAGCGCGAAGGCGAGCGAGCGCCCATACGGCCCGACGATCGGCTCCAGCCAGCCGAAGCCGTACGCGTAGAGCGGGTCCATCCAACCGAAGCCCGCCAGGAACACCGTGCACATCCACGCGCCGGCGTAGGCGGCGATCGCGTTGACGCCGAAGCTGCGGAACAGCGGCGGCCAGCCCAGTCGATCGATCAAGGCATGCGCGCCCAGCAGCGCCAGCGCGGCCAGCCCGCCGGTGAAGAGGACGAACGACGGCGTCCACAGGTTCTTGTTGATGGGCATCAGGCCGATGGCGTCCAGTGCGAAGCCTGCGGCAGCCGCCGTGATCCCGATGGTCGCGAGCTGCTTCAGCGCGCCGCTGCGCAGCGCCTCGCCGCATCGCCAACCGAGCAGCGTCGTCGCGATCGCGCCGAGCGTGGCGACGATGCCTTCCGGATCGTGGCCGAGTCCGGTGACCGGGTCCCACTCATACCCGTGAGGTCCCAGCAGCCACGCGTCAACGCGGCTGGCGATGTTGCCGGCCTTGTCGAGCGGACCGCCCCAGAGCAGCAACGCGCCATAGCCGAGCAGCAGCGCAGCGAGCCAGAGACGCTGGCCGGTCGCCCGCCACTGGATCGCGATCAATCCGGTCAACGCGAAGCACAGTCCGATGCGCTGCAGCACGCCGGGAATGCGCAAGGCCGGTTTGCCCATCAGCCACCAGGCGAGCGCATGCAGCACCAGCCCGAGTACCAGGATGCGCAGCCCGCGCTTGATCACCGTGCCGCGCAGCGCATCGCCGCCGCCGGCCTCGATCCGCGCGCCCATCGCGAGGGACAGCGACACGCCCACGATGAACAGGAAGAACGGAAACACGAGGTCCGTCGGCGTCCAGCCGTTCCAGGCCGCGTGCTCCAGCGGCGCATAGACGTAGCCCCAGTCGCCAGGGTTGTTGACCAGCAGCATCGCGGCCACGGCCAGACCGCGCAGCGCGTCGACGGACGCGATGCGTTTCGAGGGAGCATTCATGGGAAGGAAGTCGGAAGGATCAGAAGTCGCAGCGGCTCTCCAGCGCCGGCTCGGCGGCCGGCACCTGGTCGAGGCGCTTGACGCCGGCGGCACGCCAGCGCTTCACCTGCGCCTCCACGGCGGCCGGACTCAGCACCGCGTCCTTCGCGTGGAACACCCAGTCGACGTCTTCCTCGTACACGCGCGGCGGGCCCCCGGCGGGTCCCTGCGGCAGCGGGCCTTCCGGCGAGAACCACAGGTTGAAGTTGATCGACATCGGCACCACCGGATAGTTCCGGCCGCCGTGCTGGTCGACCTTGCGGCCGTCGATGAACCAGTGCGTGCGGCCATCGGCGACCTGCATCACCAGCGTGTGCCAGTCCTTGCCCGGCGCGCCCAGCGGGCCGAACTCCTCGTGCTGCTGGTTGAAGGCCAGCCAGGGATCCAGACGCACCGTCTGCCAGGTGATGCCGTAGATCCGCGTCTTCTCGCTGCCCCAGCCGCCGTTGGGCAGGTATTCCCAGTCGAGCTCGCTGAACTCGGGATCGAAATCGTGCTTCAGCGGGCTCACCACGTAGAAGGTCTGGATCACCGGATCGCCGTCGGCGCCGCTCACCGGCTGGTCGCTGAAGCGCACCCGCGCCGCGTAGGTGCCGGCCAGATACTTGCGCTGGTGGCAGACCTGCACCTGCGTCGTGCCCGCGCCGGTGCCGTCGGTCGTGCCGCGCAGACGCAGCTTGCCGTCGACCAGGCTCAAGGCCTCCGGCGCCCAGCGCGCGCCCGGCAGCCCCGGATGGCCAGCCGCGTCACGCGCCGTCCAGCCCTGCTTGAACATCGCCGCAGTGTCTGCGTAGCTGAAGTCGTCGAAGAAATACGCCGGCTCCTTGCCCGCCTGCGCGGACATTGAAGCCACAGCCAAGGTCGCTGCGATCCAGGCTTTCATACGACGCGCTCCAAGGGTTCCGCCGAGCCGGCGGACGGGGACGCCGAAGCGCCCTGCGTCTTTCCGGGCATGCGGATGAACATCAGCAGGATCAGCGCCGGCGCGCCGCAGCCGATCGTCCACAGGAAGAAGTGCTCGTAGCCCATGGCGATCTGGATGTCGCCGCTGATGGTCTTGGACAGGATGAAGCCCAGCTGCATCACCCCCGAGCCCAGCGCGTAGTGCGCCGTCTGGTACTTGCCCGGCGCCACCGCCTGCATGATGTACAGGATCATCCCGACGAAGCCGAAGCCGTAACCCAGCATCTCGACCGCGACAGCGAAGCCCACGTGCCACAGATCCGCCGGCATCGTGACGGCCAGGTAGTAGAAGGTCGCGTTGGGCACCGCCATCGCCACGATCAGGAACGGCATCGCGCGACGCAGACTCAGCCAGCTCGTGAAGTACCCGCCCACGATGCTGCCGACCAGGAAGGCCGCCGTGCCCACGGTGCCGTAGATCCCGCCGACCTGTTCCGTCGTCAGACCCAGACCGCCCTTCTCGCGCGGCTCGATCAGGAACAGCGGTCCGATCGTCTGCACCTGCCCTTCGGCGAAGCGGAACATCACGATGAACAGGATCATCAGCCAGATGCCCGGCTTGCCGAGGAAATCGCGGATCACCTCGTCCAGGGTCTGCCAGACGCCCCGGACCGTGAGATCGCGGTGCTCGGTGTTGAGCGTGCCGGGCAAGGCATACGCGTTGTAGCTGGCCAGCACGAACAGCAGCACCGCCAGCATCGCGAAGATCACCGACCAGGCGTTCATCACGCCGATGCCGCGCTCCAGATGACCGGCCAGCACCAGCAGTCCGCCGAGGGTCAGGAACTTCGACGCATTGAAGAACGCGCCCTGCCAGCCGGCGTAGGCCGCCTGCTGCTTGTCGTCGAGCGAGGCCATGTAGAGACCGTCGCAGGCGATGTCATGCGTCGCCGACGCATAGGCGAGCAGGAACAGCACCGCGATGCTGGCCGCGAACCACATCGGCAGCTGCAGCGCCACCGCCATCAGGCCCAGGCCCACCGCGCCGGTGTACTGCCCCGCGACGACGATCAGCTTCTTGCTGCGCGCCAGCTCCAGGAAGGGGCTCCACAGCGGCTTGAACGCCCAGGCCAGGCCGAGCAGACCGGTCCAGCGCGCGATCTGGTCGTTGGCGACGCCCATGTTCTTGAACATCAGGCCGGCGATCAGCATGACGACGAAGAACTGCATGCCCTGCACGAAGTACAGGCTGGAGACCCAGCGGATGGGGCTGCGGTCGCTGCGCGCGTCGGCGGCGGGGGGACTCTTCGAAGAGCTCATGGGGGAGGACCTCGGTGCGATGCGGTGCTGAGCGGGGCGGCGGAAGCCGGCTTCAATCCAGCGTGACCGGCGACTGGCCGCCGGCCTCGCCGCGGCCTTGCAGCCAGGCGCCGAGCGCGCCCAGCGCGCCGTCGGCGTAACCCCAGCTGATCACCGTCGGCGCGGAGACGTCCAGCGCCTGGAACGGATTCCACAGCACCAGATGCAGGTCCGGCCGCCACGCGGCAGCGTTGGCGCCGTAGCGCGCGCGGTGCGTCGAAGCCACGATCGTGAAGCGGCCGTCGCTCGGCACGGTCGCCCAGTCGAGCGCCGCGATGTCGCCGAGCGAGACGAACTCGACGTCGCCGTAGCCCTCGAACAGCGCGCGCACCTGCGCGCCGGTCGGTCCGGCTTCGGAGACGCCGTCGGTCGGCACTTCATCCTGCACCAGCACGCGGATCGGACGATCGACCGCCGGCGGCTTCGCGCCGCGCAGCGCGCTCAGGCCCGCGGCCCAGGCGCGACGCATCAGCACGTCGTCGGCCTCGCGCTGCGCGCCCTGGTAGTCGTCGAAGCGGACGGGGAAATCGCGCGCCAGCTTGTCCAGTCGCGCTTCGGCCTGGCGACCGCGCTCGACGCTCAAGCCGCCGCGCGACAGCGCGTCCTGCAGCGCATGGATCGCCTGCGCCTGCTCGTCCAGCGAGCCCTGCGCCAGGATCATGTCGGCGCCGGCGTTGATGGCCAGCACCGCCGCCTTCGCATAGCCGTAGCGCTCGGCGATGGCCTTCATCATCAGCGCGTCGGTGATGACGACGCCGTCGTAGCCGTACTCGTCGCGCAGGATGCCGCCCAGGATGGTCTTCGAGAGCGTCGCCGGGTACTGCGGGTCGATCTTCGGATAGACGATGTGCGCCGTCATGATCGACGGCGCGACGTCGCGCAGCGCCTGGAAGGGCTTGAGTTCGAGCGCGTCCAGCTCGGCGCGGGACTTCTCGACCGTCGGCAGGTCCAGGTGGGAGTCGACGTGCGTATCGCCGTGTCCCGGGAAGTGCTTGATGCAGCAGGCCACGCCCGCCGCCATCGAGCCCTTCATCCACGCGCCGGCCAGGCGCGTGACGGTGTCGGCGGTCTCGCCGAAGCTGCGCTCGGCGATGACCGGGTTGGCCGGGTTGTTGTTGATGTCGGTGACCGGCGCGAAGTTCCAGTTGATGCCGATGCCGCGCAGCCCGCGCGCCACCGCGGCGCCGACCTGCTCGGCCAGCCCCTCGTCGCCCGCCGCGCCCAGCGCCATCGCCGACGGCGGCTGCGGCAGGAAGGTCGCCCGCACGACGGAACCGCCCTCCTGGTCGAGCCCGATGAGCGCATCCGCGCCCATCGCCTCGCGCAGATCGCGCGTGAGCTGCCGGACCTCGGCCTCGGTGCCCAGGTTCTTGCGGAACAGGCAGACGGCACGGATCCTGTTGTCGCGCAGGAAGGCCGCGGTCGTCGCGTCCAGCGTCTTGCCCTGGATGTCCACCATCACCAGCCGGCCCGGATGGAATGCTGTCTCGCTCATGTCGTTCTCTTCTGCCTGGCCCGCGGGTCGACGGCTGGGGATGGGGAATGGATGCGCGCTTGCGCGATCAGTGCGTCTTGGTGACCTTGGCCAGGTGCCGCGGCTGGTCGGGGTTCAGACCCCGCGCCTGCGCCAGCGCCTCGACCATCGGATAGAAGCTCTGCACCGCCGTGATCGGATCGAGGTCCTCGTTGCCGGTGCAGGTCAGCGGCAGCTCGGCGCCGGGCGTGCCTTCCGGCGCCGCCAGCAGCACGCGCGCGCCGCGGCCGCGCATCTCCTCGGCCAGCGCCAGCAGCCCCGCCTGCGCGGGACCGCGCGGCGCGAAGACCAGCAGCGGATAGCCCTCGTCCACCAGTGCCATCGGACCGTGCTTCACTTCCGCGCCGGAGAAGGCCTCGGCCTGGATGCCGCAGGTCTCCTTGAACTTGAGCGCCGCTTCCAGCGCGATCGGCAGCGAGGTGCCGCGCCCGATGACGAACAGCTTGTCCGCGCCCTTGAGCACGTCGACCGCCACGTCCCAGCGCTGCTTCGCGGCCTGCTCCATCGCCTGCGGCAGGGTCTGCAGCGCGGCCGAGAGGTCCTCGTCGCCCTGCCAGGCGGCGACGACGCGCGCGCCCGCCACCAGCTGCGCGATGTAGCTCTTGGTCGCGGCGACGCTCTGCTCCACGCCGGCATGCAGTCGGAAGACGTGCTCGGCGGCGGCTTCCAGCGGCGAGCCGTCGGCGTTGACGAAGGCGACCGTGCGGGCGCCGTTGGCGCGGAAGTACTGCGTCGGCGAGACCAGGTCCGGGCTCTGGCCCGATTGCGAGAAGGCGAAGGACACCAGGCCCTGGCTCTCGATCTTGCTCTGGTAGAGCGTGATCAGCGACATCGGCAGCGAGGTCACCAGTCGGCCCAGACGCGCCATCACCAGGTAGGCGAGGTAGTGGGACGCATGGTCCGAACTGCCGCGCGCGATCGTCAGCAGCGAGGTCGGCGGCTGCTCGCGCAGCGCGTCGCCCAGGGCCGCGTAGGCGTTCTGATCGGCGGCCAGTTGACGGGCCACCACCTGCGGCGCGCTCAGCGCCTCATCCAGCATTCGCGAGGTCAATTGCTTCTCCTTCAACGACCACGCACTGCAACTGCAAGCCACGGTCCATCACCACGAAATCCGCCCAGGCGCCCGGCGCCAGACGGCCCCGATCGTCCAGACCCAAATAGTCCGCCGCGTTCGTCGACACGCGCTTGGACGCGTCCTCGATCGGGAGGCCCAGTTTCAGCACCAGGTTGCGCAGCGCCTGGTCCATCGTCAGCGTCGATCCGGCCAGCGTGCCGTCGGGCAGGCGCACGCCGCCCAGGCACTTGGTGACGCGGTGGCGGCCCAGGCTGTACTCGCCGTCGGGCATGCCGGCCGCGGCCGTCGAATCGGTGACACAGAACAGATGCGGGATGCTGCGCAGCGCGACGCGGATCGCGCCGGGATGCACGTGCAGCAGGTCCGGAATGATCTCGGCGTACTGCGCGTGCGCCAGCGCGGCGCCGACCATGCCGGGCTCGCGGTGGTGCAGGCCCGTCATCGCGTTGAACAGATGCGTGAAGCCGCCGGCGCCGCGGCCGAGCGCGGCCACGCCGTCCTCGTAGGTGCCCAGCGAGTGGCCGATCTGCACCTGGAAGCCGGCGACGCGCAGCTGCGTGACCAGGTCGAGATGTCCGGGCAGTTCCGGCGCCAGCGTGATCAGGCGGATCGGCGCGATCGCATGCAGCTCGCGGATTTCGGCGATCGACGCGGCCTTGGCGAAGTCCGGCTGCGCACCGAGCTTGCCGGGATTGATGTACGGCCCTTCGAGGTGCACGCCCAGCACGCGGGCGCCGCCCTCGGGGCGCACGACGCAGAGTTCGGCCAGTCCCCGCATCGCCTGCCGGATCTCGTCCAGCGGCGCGGTCATCGTCGTGGCGAGCAGCGAGGTCGTGCCGTGTTTCGCATGCAGCATCGCAAGCTGCGCGGCGGCGTCGCCGCCTTCCATCGTGTCGCGGCCGGCGCCGCCGTGGACGTGGGTGTCGATGAAGCCCGGGAGGACGATGGGCAGGTCCTGCGCGCCGTGGCGCACGTCGTATTCCGGCGCAGGCGTCCCGTCGATGCGGACGACGCGTCCCTTGTCATGTTCCAGCACACCGCGGATGAACCCGCTGGGTGTCAATATGAATCCGTCGATGTGCTGGGTCGTCATCCGTCTCGCCTCATCTCCGCGACGAAGTCGTAGTAGTCGCTGCGGCAGTAGGAATGGGTGAGCTCCACGGCCTGACCCTGGTCGAGGTAGCCCACGCGGGTGATGAAGAGCACCGCCTGGCCCACCGGCACCTGCAGCAGGCCCGCGAGACGCGAGTCGGCATTGATGGCGCGGATGTGCTGCAGCGCGCGCACCGGGGCGCCGCCGTGCTGGGCGAGGTGCTCGTACAGCGAGGACTCGACCTTCTGCGGATCGGGCAGCACGGCCTCGGGCAGGATCGAGAGCTCATAGGCCATGACCACGGCATCCGCCAGGCGCAGGCGTTCCAGGCGCGCGACGCGCTGACCGGTCGTCAGGCCGAGCGAGAGCTGCTCGTCCGGGGCCGCCATGGCGAAGCCGCGCGTCAGCCAGCGGCTGCTGGGCTTGAAGCCGCGCTGATGGAGTTCTTCCGAAAAGCTGGTCAGGCGCGACAGCGGCTGTTCGAGCTTCGGGGCGATGTAGTTGCCGGAGCCGCGCTTGCGCACGATCAGGCCCTGTTCCACGAGGCGATCGATCGCCTTGCGGGCGGTGACGCGCGAGAGGTCCAGCGACTCGGAGAGCACGCGTTCCGACGGCAGGGCCTCGTCGGCCTGGTACTGGCCTTCTCGGATCGCCTGCGCCAGCTTGTGGGCCAGCTGCATGTACAGCGGCGACGCGGCGGCGGGATCGGGCTTGAACTGGAAGGGCAGCTTGGTGCTCATCGGGCTTCTCGTCTTCAACGGGGGTCGGAGAGAGCGCCGCGGACCAGCCGCAGCGCGCCGTCGGCCGAGTCGCCCTGGGGCGACACGCAACGGGCCCGAATGTTGCCTGAGAAAAGCGCGGCGAGCCGCTGCGCCACGCTGCCCGCGAGCGACAGCGGCAGCTGCCGCGTCGGATCGAGCGCGAGCGCGAGCTGCTCCAGTTCCGCGACCGCCTGCGCGACGAGCGCCGCGGCGGCCGGATCGGATTCCGATTGTTCGAAGACGAGCGGCGCGAGCTGCGCGTACGCATGCTGGCCGGCCTGGGCGACCCAGGCGTTGATGGCGTCGCGGTCCTGGCCGTCCTTGCAGCCGGCGACGGCCCACACGGCGCGCGCCAGCGGTCCGGCGTCGACGCGTCCGTCCATGGCCTTCTGCGCCACGCGCATCGCCTGGATGCCGAGCCACGCGCCGCTGCCTTCGTCGCCGCCTATCCAGCCCCAGCCGCTGACGCAGACCATCGAGCCGTCGGCGCGCAGCGCCTCGCCCACCGTGCCGGTGCCGGCCGCGATCACGCCGCCGGGCCGGCCCGCATGGGCGCCGATGACGGACGTGGTGCCGTCGTTCACGAGTTCGATGTGGAGGTAGCCCGGCTGCTGCGCGACGAAGGCCTGCGCCTGCGAAGCGACGCCCGCGCCGGAGAGGCCCAGACCGATGGCGGTCTCGCCGAGCGGCAGACGTTCGATGCCGGCCTTGGCCGCCGCTTCCTGGACGGCCATCTGGATGTGGCGCCAGGCTTGAGCAATGCCCTGCCCCAGCGCCGACGGCCCCGCCCAGCCTTGTCCGAGCAGCTGCCCGTGGACGTCGCTGAGCCGGACCCGCGTGCCGGTGCCACCGCCATCCACTCCCACCAGGAAGCGGACGCCCGCGAATCGCGGCTGCAGAGGAGCGGACCAGGCGTCCGCCAGGGGGTGGCTTGTCATGATTAATACCAGTTTAGTACCAAAAAACGCAGAGCGTCAATTGGTAGCGCACTGGACTTAACCCTGATGCCGGGGCCCCTTTCAGAGGGGTTGCGTGGTTATGACCACCAACGTACCAGTTATGGCTCTGAGAGAAAAGAGCGGAGGCCTGTTTTACTCCCTCTCCCGCTTGCGGGAGAGGGCAGGGGTGAGGGCCAGCGACCGCGGCAGTACGGTCAATCCAAGGACCAGCCGAGCTCGACGCCCTGCCCCTTCAGCCAGGTACTTGCAGCCGAGAAATGCCCGCAGCCGATGAAGGGCGCGGGACCACGCGTGGCGGACAACGGCGATGGGTGATTCGCCTGCAGCACCAGATGCTGATGCCCCGCCGCCTCGATCAGCGGCGCCTTCGCCTGCGCATGAGCCCCCCAGAGGAGGTAGACCTTGGGGGCCGGGTCTTGCGCGGTTGCAACGATGAGCGCATCCGTCAGCGACTCCCAGCCCTTCTTCGCATGCGAGGCGGCGGCGCCGTCCTCGACGGTCAGGCTGGTGTTGAGCAGCAGCACCCCGCGGCGCGCCCACTCGCCGAGATGGCCCGACATCGCCGGCTGCTGCCCCAGGTCGCGCTGCAGTTCCTTGAAGATGTTGCGCAGCGAGGGCGGCAGCTTCTCCCCCACCGGCACGGAGAACGACAGTCCCTCCGCCTGCCCCGGCCCGTGATACGGGTCCTGGCCGACGATGACGACCTTCACGTTCGTCAACGGCGTGAGTCGCAGCGCGCGCAGCGGATCGGGCGGATAGATCACCGCGCCTTCCGCAAGGCGCGTCTTCAGCAGCGCCTCGATGCGCTGGCCATCGGCACTCGCGCGCCAGGCGTCGATCAGCGGCTGCCAGCCGTCCCCGGCCGACCAGTCGAGGGTCTTGAGCGTCGCGGCCATCAGCGGAACAGCGCCGACAACGCCGCGCCCGGATCCGGCGCGCGCATGAACGCCTCGCCGACGAGGAAGGCGTTGACCTGCGCCTCGCGCATGCGCTGCACATCGTCGGGTCCGAGGATGCCGGACTCGGTCACCAGCAGGCGATCCGCCGGCACGTGCTTCAGCAGCCCGAGCGTCGTGTCCAGCGTGACCTCGAAAGTCTTGAGGTTTCGGTTGTTGATGCCGACCATGGGCGTCTTCAAGCGCAGCGCGCGCTCCAGCTCCGCGCCGTCGTGCACCTCGACCAGCACGTCCAGGCCGAGGCCCAGCGCGCAGTCTTCAAGCTCCGCCATCAGCCCGTCGTCCAGGCTCGCTGCGATCAGCAGGATGCAGTCCGCGCCCATCGCGCGGGCTTCGTAGACCTGGTACGGATCGATCATGAAGTCCTTGCGCAGCACCGGCAGCGCGCAGGCCGCGCGGGCCTGCTTCAGGAACTCGACCGAGCCCTGGAAATGCGGCGCATCGGTCAGCACGCTCAGGCAGGCCGCGCCGTGCTGCTCGTAGCTGCGGGCGATGTCGGCGGGACGGAAGTCCTCGCGCAACACGCCCTTGCTCGGGCTGGCCTTCTTCACTTCGGCGATGACGCCGCTGCGACCGTCGGCGATCTTCGCGCGCAGCGCCTTCACGAAACCGCGCGTCGGCTCCGCGCGCGATTCGGCTTCGGCACGCAGCGCGGCCAGCGGCACGCGGGCCGACGCCGCGGCGACTTCCTCGCGCTTGACGGCGTTGATGCGATCCAGGATGTCAGACATACGACTCTCTCGATTCCAGACGGATTCAGGCGGCTTCAGGCGTTCGCGGCGGCCTGCCGCTGCGTCTCGGCGACGAACTGGTCCAGCTTCGCGCGCGCGGCGCCGGACTCGATCGCGACACGCGCCTTCGCGATGCCGTCGGCGATCGACTCGACGACGTTGGCCGCATACAGCGTCGCGCCGGCGTTCAGCAGCACGATGTCGCGCGCCGCGCCGGGCTCGTTGCCGAGCACGCCCAGCAGCACCTGCCGGCTCTCCTCCGGGCCGCTGACGCGCAGGTTGCGGCTCGCGACCATCGGCATGCCGAAGTCCTCGGGATGGATCTCGTACTCGCGGATCTCGCCGTTCCTGAGCTCGCCGACCAGCGTCGCCGCGCCCAGCGAGATCTCGTCCATGTTGTCCTTGCCGTAGACGACCACGGCGTGCTGCGCGCCCAGGCGCTGCATCACGCGGACCTGGATGCCGACGAGGTCCGGATGGAACACGCCCATCAGGATGTTGGGCGCGTCGGCCGGGTTGGTCAGCGGCCCCAGGATGTTGAAGATCGTGCGCACGCCCAGCTCCTTGCGGACGGGCGCGATGTTCTTCATCGCCGGATGGTGGTTGGGCGCGAACATGAAACCGATGCCGGTCTGGCGCACGCACTCCGCGACCGCCTGCGGCGGCAGCGACAGCGTCACGCCGAGCGCCTCCAGCACGTCCGCGCTGCCGGTCTTGGACGAGACGCTGCGGTTGCCGTGCTTGGCGACCTGCGCGCCCGCCGCCGCGGCGACGAACATCGAGCAGGTCGAGATGTTGAAGGTGTGCGCGCCGTCGCCGCCGGTGCCGACGACGTCGACCAGATGCGGGCCCGGCTCGATCGGCACCTTGACGGAGAACTCGCGCATCACCTGCGCGGCGGCGGTGATCTCGCCGATGGTCTCCTTCTTGACGCGCAGGCCGATCAGGATCGCCGCCGCGGTGACCGGCGAGATGTCGCCGCTCATGATGCGGCGCATCAGCGCCAGCATCTCGTCGTGGAAGATCTCGCGGTGCTCGATGACGCGGGTCAGCGCCTCGTTGTCGGTGATGGGCATGACGATCTCCCGCTCAGGCGTTGAAGAACCGGCGCGTGGCCGCGACCGCGCGGTCCACACCGGCGGCGTCCACGTCGAGATGGGTCACGAAGCGCAGCTTGTACAGCCCGGTCGTGAGCACGCCTTCGGACTTCAAATGCTCGACCAGCTTGGCCGCGATGCCCTTGTCGACGTCGCAGAAGACGATGTTGGTCTGTGGCGCCTCGACCGTCAGGCCCGGCAGGCCCTGCAGTCCTTCGGCGAGGCGCTTGGCCAGCGCATGGTCCTCGCCCAGGCGCTTCACCTGGTGGTCGAGCGCGTAGTGCGCCGCCGATGCGAGCAGCCCGGCCTGGCGCATGCCGCCGCCCAGCATCTTGCGCCAGCGATGCGCACTCTTGATGAGCTCGCGCGAGCCGCACAGCACCGAGCCGACCGGCGCGCCCAGTCCCTTGGAGAAGCAGACCGAGACGCTGTCGAAGTGCGAGCAGATGCGCTTCGCCGCGTCGTAAGGATCGCCGCCTTCGCGCGCGGCGACGACGACCGCCGCGTTGAACAGCCGTGCGCCGTCGAGATGGCGCGACAGGCCGTGGCGTTTCGCCAGCTCGGATGCAGCGGCGAGATAGTCCATCGGCAGCACCTTGCCGCCTATCGTGTTCTCCAACGCCAGCAACCGCGTGCGCGCGAAGTGCGCGTCGTCGGGCTTGATGTTGGCTTCGATGTCGGCCAGCGGCAGCGAGCCGTCCGGCGCGTGGTTCAGCGGCTGCGGCTGGATGGAGCCCAGCACCGCGGCGCCGCCGCCTTCCCAGCGATAGGTGTGGGCGAACTGCCCGACGATGTATTCGTCGCCGCGCTGGCAGTGCGCCATCAAGGCGCACAGGTTGCTCTGCGTGCCGGTGGGCATGAACAGCGCGGCCTCGAAGCCGAGCCGCTCCGCCAGCGCCGCCTGCAGCGCGTTGACGCTCGGGTCGTCGCCGAAGACGTCGTCGCCCAGCGGCGCGGACGCCATGGCGGCGCGCATGCCCGCGGTCGGCTGGGTGACGGTATCGCTGCGCAGATCGACGATCGCGCCGGGATGACCTGCTGCCTTGCTGCCTTCGTTCATCGTGCCAACTCCAGGAAGTTCTTGAGCATCGCGTGACCGTGCTCCGAGAGGATGGATTCGGGATGGAACTGGACGCCCTCCAGCGGCGTCGCGGTGCCGGCGAGCGCGCGATGACGCACGCCCATGATTTCGCCGTCCTCGCTGCGGGCGCTGATCTCCAGCTCCTTCGGGATCGTCGATTCCTCGATCGCCAGCGAGTGGTAGCGGATCACGTCGAAGCGCTCGGGCAGTCCGCTGAAAACGCCCTGCGTGTCGGTCGTGATCGTCGAGGACTTGCCGTGCATCTGCACCTTGGCGCGGACGATGTGGCCGCCCAGCGCGGCGCCTATGCTCTGGTGGCCCAGGCACACGCCCAGGATCGGCATCTTGCCGATGAAGCGCTGGATCGCCGGCACGCAGACGCCGGCTTCCTTGGGCGTGCACGGCCCCGGCGAGAGCACCAGATGGGTCGGGTTGAGCGCGGCGATCTCGTCCAGCGTGATCTGGTCGTTGCGGACCGTCTTCACCTCGGCGCCGAGCTCGGCGAAGTACTGCACCAGGTTGAAGGTGAAGCTGTCGTAGTTGTCGATCATCAGCAGCATGTCGTTGCTCCTTCGTTCACTTCAGCTTCAGAAGCCTTCTTCGACCAGTTCCGCGGCGCGCAGCAGCGCGCGCGCCTTGGCCTCGGTCTCCTTCCATTCGAGCTCGGGGACCGAGTCCGCCACGATGCCCGCCGCCGCCTGCACGTAGAGCACCTGGTCCATCACGATGCCGGTGCGGATCGCGATGGCCAGGTCCATGTCGCCGCCGAAGCTCAGGTAGCCGCAGGCGCCGCCGTAGATGCCGCGCTTGACGGGTTCGAGCTCGTCGATGATCTCCATCGCGCGGATCTTGGGCGCGCCCGACAGCGTGCCGGCCGGGAAGCTGGCGCGGAACACGTCCATGTTGCCCACGCCAGGTTTCAGGAGGCCCTCGACGTTGCTGACGATGTGCATCACGTGCGAGTAGCGTTCGACCGCGAAGGCGTCCGTCACCTTCACGCTGCCGGTCTGCGCGATGCGGCCGGTGTCGTTGCGGGCCAGGTCGATCAGCATCAGATGCTCGGCGCGCTCCTTCGGATCGGCCTTGAGTTCGACCTCCAGCGCCTGGTCCTGTTCCGGCGTGCCGCCGCGCGGACGCGTGCCGGCCAGCGGACGGATCGTGACCTTGCGGCCGTCGGGCGTCTGCTCCTGGCGCACCAGGATCTCCGGCGAGGCGCCGACGATCTGGAAGTCCCCCATGTCGTAGAAGTACATGTAGGGGCTGGGGTTCAGCGAACGCAGCGCGCGGTAGAGGCTCAGCGGGGACTCGGTGTAGCGCTTCTTCAGCCGCTGGCCGAAGACGATCTGCATGCAGTCGCCGGCGGCGATGTAGGCCTTGGCCTTCTCGACGGAGGCGAGGAAGTCGGCTTTCGCGAACTCGCGCTCGACCGGGTGCGCCTGCGCGCGCACCACGCGCGGCGCGGCGACCGAGTAGCCCAGCTTGTCCTTCAGTTCGGTGAGACGCTTCTTCGCCTTGAAGTAGGCCTCGGGCTGGCCGGGGTCGGCGTAGACGATCAGGTAGAGCTTGCCCGACAGGTTGTCGATGACGGCCAGCTCCTCACACTGCAGCAGCATCACGTCGGGCGTCGGCAGGCCGCCCTGCGGCGTGGACGCGGCCAGGCGCGGCTCGATGTAGCGCACGGCGTCGTAGCCGAAGTAGCCGGCCAGTCCGCCGCAGAAGCGCGGCATGCCGGGTCTGAGCGCGACCTTGAAGCGCTGCTGGTAGGCCTCGATGAAGGCGAGCGGGTCGCCTTCATGCGTCTCGATCACGGCGCCGTCGCGGATCACGCGGGTGACGGGGCCCTCGCTCTTCAGCACGGTGCGCGCGGGCAGGCCGATGAAGGAGTAGCGGCCGAAGCGCTCGCCGCCGACCACCGATTCCAGCAGGAAGCTGTGGCGGCCCGGGCCGTTGCCGGCGCAGAGCTTCAGGTAGAGCGAGAGGGGGGTCTCCAGGTCCGCGAAGGCCTCGCTGATCAGCGGGATGCGGTTGTAGCCGTCGGCGGCCAGGCTTTGGAATTCCAGTTCGGTGATCACGTCGTCAAACCTCTTGTCGGATGCGGCGTGTCATCAGTGACGCAGGGCATCACGACGCGCGCGCAAGCGGTAACTCAGGTCGCCTGTTGGACCTGCCCCGTCCGGTAGGGTGCAGAGGAAGTGTGACGGTCCCGCGTCCGGGGGATAGGGGTGGACGGCGGGCGGCAAGCAGCAGGCGGCTTCAGGAGAAGTCGAACCAGGATCGCCAGGGCCAGGCTCCCCGGTCGTTCGACCCCTTGATGTGCTTGCGCGTGATAAACATGGTGCGGACCAGTGTATCAGCAGGATCCAGCAGGAGGATTCCCGGAGGCCCGGCTTCGCATCGCTGTCGGATACTTCGCATCAGAGTCGACCGTGGAGTCGACCGATCCTTCCGGAGGGAATGGAGACACATGTCCAAGCGCAAAGTCCTGATGACCGCGGGTCTGCTCGCGGCCGCGTTGTCGACGCCGATCGCGGCGTCGGCCCAGTCCACGCCTGGGGCGGCTTCCGCGGCCGCGGTCGCCACGGCGCCGATCGAGCTGGCCGGCGTCAAGTACGACGGCAACGTCGAGGTGGCCGGCCAGAAGCTGCAGCTCAACGGCGCGGGGATCCGCTACAAGGCGATCTTCAAGGTCTACACGGCCGGCCTGTACATGAACGCGAAGGCGACGACGCCCGAGGCGGTGCTGGCCAACACGGGCCCCAAGCGCATGCACATCCAGATGCTGCGGGACATCGACGGCGAGGAGCTGGGCAAGCTCTTCACCAAGGGCATGGAGCAGAACGCGACGCGCGAGGAATTCGGGCGTTCCATCGTCGGCGTGCTGCGCATGTCGGAGATCTTCGTGCAGAAGAAGAAGCTCAAGACGGGCGAGAGCTTCGGCGTGGACTACATCCCCGGGACGGGCACGGTGGTCTTCGTCAACGGCCAGCTGATCCCCGGCGAGCCCATCAAGGGCGAGGACTTCTTCAACGTGCTGCTGAAGATTTGGCTGGGCAAGTCGCCGGCGGACAGCGACCTGAAGGTCGCGCTGCTGGGCGGCGGCAAGGCGGCGGCAGCGACCAGCAACCGCAACGCGGCGGGCAGCAGCCGCTGAGCGTGCTGGCCGACGGACGCTCAGCCGAGCAGTTCGTCGAGCCGGTCGATGTAGCGTTCCGCAGGCACCTCGCGGATCGGCTGACCGTGGTTGTAGCCGTAGCTGACAAGCGCGATCGGGCAGCCGGCGGCATGCGCGGCACGCGCGTCGTTGCTGGAGTCGCCGATCATCCAGGTCGTCGCCGGCGCTGAGCCGAGCGCCTCGCAGGTCTTGAGCAGCGGCATCGGATCGGGCTTCTTGCGTTCGAAGTCGTCGCCGCCGAAGACGCGGTCGAAGTAGCGATCCAAGCCTTTGCGCTTGAGCAGCTCCCGCGCGAACGCGGCGGGCTTGTTGGTCAGGCAGGCCATCGGCAGGCCGAGCGCCTTCAGCGCGTCCAGGCCTTCGATCACGCCGGGGAACACGTCGGCGTGCTCGCCGTTGAGCACCTCGTAGTGGCGCTGGTAGAGCGCCCAGGCCTGCTCGTAATGTTCCTGAGGGGCGCCGACCTCGGCGAGCACGCTGCGGATCAGGTGCTCGCTGCCCTGCCCGATCGTGTGCTCGACGAAGTCGCGCTGGACGGCAGGCAAGGCCATGTCGGCCATCACGCGGTTCAGCACCGCGACGAAATCGCCCAAGGTGTCGACGAGCGTGCCGTCGAGGTCGAGCATGAAGGCGGTGGGAGTCGGAGCGAGTGCAGGCATGCCGGCATCCTAGCCGCGGCTCACGCCTTCTTCGGCGAAGGGATCTCGCCCTGCGCCGCGACCTCCGCGGCGACTTCCGACACCAGCGCCCTGAGCCACCGATGCGCCGGGTCGTCCCGGTATCTGACGTGCCACGCGATCTCCACCGGGAAGGTGCCCAGATCCACCGGCGACGGCAGCACCTTCAGGCGCTTGTCCGATGCCAGCTTCCGGCAGATCTGCGCCGGCAGCGTCGCGCAGTAATCGGTGACCGCGACCACCTCCGGCACCGCGAGGAAGTGCGTCACCGACACCGCGACGTCGCGCTTCAATCCTTGTTTTTCCAGCGCCTGGAACAGCCCCACCCGCAGCCGGCCCGGCGGCAGCATGTTCACGTGCTTGAGCTGCTCGTACTGCTTGCGCGTCATCTTCCGGTCCACCGTCGGATGCCCGCGCCGCACGATGCACGCGAGGCCGTCGTCCATCACGTGCTGCACGACGAGGTTGTCCGGCGGATCGACCACCCGCCCGAGCACCATCGCCGTCGAGCCCGAGATCACGCCCGTCTCCGCCAGGTCGGTGCCGAACGGCGTCAGCCGCACCGCCATGTTCGGCGCCTGCTCCCGCAGCCGCGCGACGATCGCCGGCACCAGCACCAGCTCGACGTAGCTGTTCGGCGCCAGCGTCACCAGCTGCGTCGATTTCGCCGGATCGAAATCCTGCTGGCCGAGGATCGCCGTGTCCAGGCTCGCCAGCGCGGCGGCAATGATGGGCGCGAGCTCCTCCGCCTTCTGCGTCGGCTGCATGCCGTAGCGCTCGCGGATGAACAGCGGATCCATCAGCATCGCCCGCAGCCGCGTCAGCGCGTTGGACAACGCCGGCTGCGTGATGCCCAGCCGCTGCGCCGCGCGGGTCACGCTGCGCTCCTCCATCACCGCCAGGAAGACCGGCAGCAGGTTCAGGTCGTATCGCATCCAGCCATGTTGCCCGACGCATATCTGTTGTTCAACGGATAAATTGGATGAATGTGGTGGCTATGTCCAGACTTCGTCCTGTCACTCTCTGGAAAGAACCGCCATGCCTGCTCACACCGCCAACGATCCGATCCTCTTCACCCCCGGCCGCATCGGCGCGATCGAGGTCCGCAACCGCGTCGCGATGGCGCCGTTGACCCGGTCGCGCGCGAGTTCGGACGGCGTGCCGTCGCCGCTGGCCGTCGAGTACTACCGGCAGCGCGCCTCCGCCGGGCTGATCGTGGCCGAGGCGACCAACATCTCCCGCCAGGGTCGTGGCTACGCCTGGACGCCGGGCATCTACACGCCCGAGCAGGTCGACGCCTGGAAGCGAGTCACCGACGCAGTCCACGCCGAAGGCGGCAAGATCGTCCTGCAGCTGTGGCACGTGGGCCGCATGTCGCATGTGAGCCTGCAGAAGGATGGCGCCGCGCCGGTTGCGCCGTCAGCCCTGCAGGCGGGCACGGTCGTCTTCACCGAGGCCGGCTTCGAGCCGCCGTCGGCGCCGCGTGCGCTGGAACTGTCGGAGCTGCCCGGTCTAGTCGAGGACTACCGCCGCGCCGCGGTCAACGCGAAGGTCGCGGGCTTCGACGGCGTCGAGATCCACGCCGCCAACGGCTATCTGCTGGAGCAGTTCCTGCGTGACAGCACCAACCGCCGGACGGACCAGTACGGCGGCTCGATCGAGAACCGCGCCCGCTTCGTGCTGGAGGTGGTCGACGCCGTGACCGAGGTGTGGGGCGCGGACCGCGTCGGCCTGCGACTGTCGCCGCTGTCGACCGCGATCGGCGACACGCCGATCGACAGCACGCCGGCGCAGACGCACGGCTACCTGGCCCGCAAGCTCGGCGAGCGCGGCCTGGCGTATCTGCATGTGGTGGAAGGCCAGCTGCACGCCGGCAACGGGGCTGACGCCTTCGATGTCGAAGCGCTGCGCTACGCCTTCGGCGGCGCGTACATCGCGAACAACGGCTACGACCGCCAGCGCGCGTTGACTGCGACGTCGTCGGGCCACGCGGACATGGTCGCCTTCGGGAAACCCTTCATCGGGAACCCGGATCTGGTCGACCGGTTGAAGGGTAATCTGCCCCTATTCGAAGCGCCGCAGTCGGCGTACTTCGGCGGCGGCGCGGAAGGCTACACGCAGTTCAGCGAGCGAGCTGCGGCGTGAGTTCCGGTCAGTTCATGCGGGAGGCTGCTGGCCCTCACCCCTGCCCTCTCCCGCAAGCGGGAGAGGGAGTCCGACCTGTTCGACTCGCAGCGCTGGCTCCTCTTGCTCCCTCTCCCGCTTGCGGGAGAGGGTGGGGGTGAGGGCCAGCGGCCTCGGCAGTCAGCAATCAGGAGAACACGCCGACGGCGGTGACCAGCACCTGCGACTGCTGCTCCAGCGATTCCGCCGCGGCGGACGCCTGTTCCACCAGCGCCGCGTTCTGCTGCGTCGCCTGGTCCATCTGCGCGATGGCCTGGTTGATCTGCTCGATGCCCGCGGTCTGTTCCTGGCTGGCGCTGGAGATCTCGCCGACGATGTCGGTGACCCGCTTCACGCTGCCAACGATCTGCGACATCGTCGCGCCCGCCTGGGTCACCAGCGCGCCGCCGGCCTCGACCTTCTGCACCGAGTCGCCGATCAGCGCCTTGATCTCCTTGGCCGCCGTCGCGCTGCGCTGCGCCAGCGTGCGCACTTCCGACGCCACCACCGCGAAGCCCCGGCCCTGCTCGCCCGCGCGCGCCGCCTCGACGGCCGCATTCAGCGCCAGGATGTTGGTCTGGAACGCGATCCCGTCGATCGTGCCGATGATGTCGACGATCTTGTTGGACGAGCTGCTGATCGACGCCATCGTCGCCACCACCTCGTCGACGACCTTGCCGCCCTGCACCGCGATCTCCGACGCGGACATCGCCAGCTGGTTGGCCTGGCGCGCGTTGTCGGCGCTCTGCTTGACCGTGGCGGTCAGCTCTTCCATCGAGGCCGCCGTCTCTTCCAGCGCACTCGCCTGCGATTCGGTGCGCGACGACAGGTCGCGGTTGCCGGCGGCGATCTCGCCGGCGGCCGTCGCGATCGTGTCGGTGGAGCCGCGGATCTGGCCCACCGTCGTCGACAGGCTGCGCTGCATGCGGTCCATCGCGGACAGCAGGCTGTCCGCATGCGCGTCGCGCAGGTCGACCGCCACGTTCAGGTCCCCCGCGCCGATGCGGTGGACGATGTCCGAGGCATACGCCGGCTCGCCGCCCAGCTGGCGATAGATGCTGCCGGCCAGACGCCAGCCCAGCACGCCCACCACCGCCATCAGCGCCAGGCCGATGCCCAGCAACACGACGGCGCTGCGCCAGAAGGCCTTGTCGATGTCGTCGATGTAATCGCCGAAACCGATGATCCAGTCCCAGGGCTCGAAGCGGACCACCGCGTAGAGCTTCTCGACCTCGTCCTTCGTGTTGGGCCGGGTGCCCAGCGCGATCACGGTGCCGATCTTCTTGCCTTCGAGTGCGGTGCGGTAGCGCACGCCGGCTTCCTTGCCGCCCTTGGCGTCGACGATGCCGACGCGCTTCGGGTTCGGATGCACGAGGTTGACGTCGTCGCTGTAGCCGCGCACGAAGAAGTAGAGCTCGTCCTTGCGGAAGCTGCCGATGATCAGCTTGCCCTGCTTCTGCGCTTCCTCGCGGGTGATCTTGCCCGCCGCCTCCTGCTCGTGCAGCTTCTCCAGCGCGGACTGCGCCAGCACGACCAGCGTCGACAGCTGCGCGGTGCGCTCCTTCATCATCGTCTGGCGCAGCGTCGTCAGCGACACCGCGGCCAGGACCACCATGCCGATCAGCGCGGCAAGACACAGGAAGAGGATTCGGGTTCGGAGTTTCATGGCGTCATTTATCGACCCTTTCGACCTCGGATGAACCCTGGTGGCCACTAACGCACAGCGTTATCCGTCACAACGGCACGGTTGGCCGCGCGGAGCGTGAAACCGATTTCGGTCCTGCCGTCCGCAGAGTCGACGAAAGTCTCGCCGCCATGCATGCGGGCCACCGCGCGCACGATGGCCAAACCGAGGCCGAAACGGTCCCCCGCCTTCGAGCGCGAAGACTCGCCGCGCCAAAAGCGGTCGAACATGCGGCGACGGATGTCTTCGGGGATCGGCTCGCCCGGATTGATCACGACGATCCGTGCCCCGTCGGCATCGGGCAACCGCTCGATGCGCACCGTGAGCGTCGCTCCTTCCGGCGCATGCCGCGACGCGTTGGTCAGCAGGTTCACCAGCGCGCGGCGCAGCAGCGCGCGGTTGGCGGGCAGCCGGTGCTCGCCGTCCACGAAGAGGCGCTGATGCTTCTCCTCAAGCAGGATCTCGACGAATTCGCCCACGCCGTGCGCCTCGTCGCGCAAGGACAGGTCGACGAGGTCCGCGGCCGCGTCGCCCTGGTCGGCGCGCGCGAGGAACAGCATGTCGTTGATCATCGACGCCATGCCGCGCAGCTCCTCCAGGTGGGACTCCAGCACGTCGCGCATCTCGGCCTCCGGCCGGTCCCGCGACAACACCACCTCCGCGCCGTTGATCATGATCGCCAGCGGCGTGCGCAGCTCATGCGCCACATTGGCGTTGAAGCCTTCGAGCTGGTTCCAGGCCTCCTCCATGCGCGACAGCACCTCGTTGAAGCGCTGCGCCAGCGGCATCAGCTCGGCGCTGTCCTCGGGCAGCGTGAGCCGGCGCGACAGCGCGCCGGGCTGGATCACCTCGGCCTCGCGCGACAGCGCCGACAACGCGCGGAGTCCGCGACGCGTCGCGAGCCAGGCCAGCGCGATCGTGCACAGCACCCCGGCGATGCCGACCATCAGCCCCGCGTCGTCGTAGGTCGCGAGCATCTGCTGGCGCGGCCGAGGGTCCATGCCGATCAGCACCTGCGCGTCAGGGAAGACCGCGTGGTCGGGCAACAGGAAATGCGCACCGCGCAGCTCGACGCCGTCCTTGCGTCGCAGCCAGACCTTGTCGCCGTCGCGCTGCACCGACGGCGGCATCGGCTCCGCGCCGTACAGCAGCTCACCGTCACGCCCGACCAGCCACACGTTCCAGCGGAAGCGCCCGCCGACGCTGGTCGCCGCCAGATGGCGGCGCAGCATCGGGAGGTCGTCCATCGATTGCGCCTCGCCGATGAAGTGCTTCACCACCTCCGTCTTGCCGATCAGGTCGGCGCGCTCGTCGGCGATCAGCACCTGCTCCAGCGCCTTGTGCAGCAGGAAGCCGGCGGCGGAGAACACCACCACCGCCACCAGCGCCAGCATCAGCACCAGCCGCGCGGAGATGGAGCCTAGCCGGCCTGCGCTCATGACGCGGGCGCCTCCAGCACGTAGCCCATGCCGCGCACGGTGCGCAGGAGCTTGGTCTCGAACGGATCGTCGACCTTCGCGCGCAACCGCCGCACCGCCACGTCGACGACGTTGGTGTCGCTGTCGAAGTTCATGTCCCAGACCTGCTCGGCGAGCACCGTGCGCGACAGCACTTCGCCGCGACGCCGCATCAGCAACGCGAGCAGCAGGAACTCCTTGTTCGTGAGATCGATCGACTGTCCGCCCCGGAACGCTTTGCGACGCGCGAGATCGAGCTGCAGATCGCCGAGCGTCAGCATCGTTTCCGAAGCGCCGCCGGTGCCGCTGCCCGCGCCCGATCCCGACCGCACGCCGCGTCGCCGCAGCGCGGTCAGCCGCGCGAGCAGTTCCGAGAACGCGAAGGGCTTGACGAGGTAGTCGTCCGCGCCCTCCTGCAGTCCGTGGACGCGGTCCTCGACGCCGTCGCGCGCGGTCAGCATCAGCACGGCGACGTCCTTCTCCGCCTTGATCGCCTTCAGCACGCTGAAGCCGTCGATGCCCGGCAGCATCACGTCGAGCACGATCAGGTCGTACTCGCCGTTGAGCGCCAGGTGGCGGCCGTCGATGCCGTCGGCGGCCACGTCGACGACGTAGCCGTTCTCCGTCAGCCCCTTGCGGAGGTAGCCGGCCAGCTTCGGTTCATCTTCGACGACGAGGACACGCATCCCTGCTCCTTGGGCGCCGCCCGCAGACTCGGGGTCCCGAGGCGGCGCCGGCATCACGGGGCGGATTATCGGCAGCAACTCAGCGCTGGCCCTGCGCGGCCTTGACGATCAGGTCGGCGACCGCCTGCGGCTGCGACAGCAGCGAGACGTGGCTGGCGTTCAGCTCGATCGTCGCGGCGCCCATGCGCTGCGCCAGGAAGCGCTGCAGGTCGGGGTTGATGGTCCGGTCCTGCGTCGACACGGCGTACCAGCTCGGCTTCACGCGCCAGGCGGCGGTCGTCGTCTTGCCGCTGGCCACGGCGCGGGCGAAGGGCTGCTGCACGGCGAAGTAGCTCAGCGCCTCGGCGGACGGCAGGTCGCCGGCGAAGTCCTTCAGGAAGGCGTCCTGCGACAGGCTGCCCCAGTCGCCGTTCCACTTCAGGCCGGCCGCGGCGGGCGCGGTCGGGAACTTGCGGGTCAGCGCGGGGTAGTCCTCGCCGGCGTCCGGCGCGCGGGCCGCGATGTAGACCAGGCCGCTGACCTTGGGGTCGGCACCGGCCTCGGAGATCACCATGCCGGCGTAGGAATGGCCGACCAGCAGCGTGGGGCCGTCCTGCTGCGCCAGCGCGCGCTTCACCGCGTCGGCGTCGTCCTGCAGGCTGGTCAGCGGGTTCTGCACCGAGGTCACGTGCAGGCCCTTGGCCTGCAGCAGCGGGATCACCTTGCCCCAGCTGGAGCCGTCGGCGTACAGGCCGTGCACCAGCACGACGTTGCGGACGGCGACCGGCGCGGACTTGGCCGTGACGGCCGACGCCTGCGGGGCGGACGGCGCGGCATCGGTCTCGGCATGCGCGACGCCGAGGGCGGCGGCGGAGAAGGAAGCGACGAAGGCGGTGGCCATCAGCTGGCCGAGGAAGGTCTTGCGGTTCATGAGGCTCTTTCGCGTGGAGGGGCGCCGGCGGCGTCCTGGTCATGGGGTGGATCGGCAGCGGCCTGGTGCCGACTGCTTGGAAAGCACTGTAGAAATCGGGCTCCCACGCGAAACGCACAGCCACATTACAAGTTTGAAATCTTCGCCGCGCGTCCCCTTCATTTCCTCCGTCATCCCCAACTTGACAGATTGCGACCGGCCCGCGCCGCGCCTAGGCTGAACGATCCACACAGCGGGAGACCCGCCATGCCCTTCGACCAGGACGCGCGCACCAGCGGCATCGCGCTGGCACTCTCGGGCGGCGGCTTCCGCGCCGTGCTGTTCCATGTCGGCGTGCTGTGGCGGCTCAACGAGCTCGGCGCGCTGGGCAGGCTGGCGCGGATCTCCAGCGTGTCCGGCGGCTCGATCACCTCGGGGCTGCTGGCCGTGCGCTGGCCGCGGCTCGCGTTCGGCGAGGACGGCCGCTCCGCGCTGTTCGAGGCCGAAGTCGCCGCCCCGCTGCGCGAGTTCTGCGCGCGCAACATCGATGTCGCTTCGGTGCTGTCGGGCGCGTTCAATCCCTTCCGCTCCGCAGGCGAAGCCGTCGCCGACGAATACCGCAAGCGCCTGGGCCTCGACGCGTCGCTGCAGTCGCTGCCGGACGATCCGCGCTTCGTCTTCAATGCGACCAACTACGCGACCGGCGTCAGCTTCCGCTTTTCCAAGCCCTACGCCGGCGACTACCGCATCGGCCTGATCCCGAAGCCGCGCTTCGACGTGGCGACGGCGGTCGCCTGCTCCAGCGCCTTCCCGCCGGTGCTCGCGCCTATCGAGCTGGACGTCCGGCCCGAGGACTTCACGAAGGTCGACGGCGCCGACCTCTACGACCAGATCGACTACCGCCGCCGGCTGATGCTGGCCGACGGCGGCGTGTACGACAACCTGGGGCTGGAGACGGTCTGGGGGCGCTACGAGACGGTGCTCGTGAGCGACGCCGGCAAGCCCTTCGACATCGACGCCGGCATCGGCACGATGGCGCCGCGCCAGCTGATGCGCACGATGGACATCGGCCTGAACCAGGCGCTGGCGCTGCGCAAGCGCATGCTGATCGCAGCCTACGCGCGCGGCGACGCGAAGGGCGCGTTCTGGGCCATCGACACCGACATGGCCGACTACCCGGCGACCGAAGAGGCCAAGTTGTCCGTCGCCCCCGCGCGCGTCGCGGACCTGGCGGCGATCCGAACCCGGCTGGACCGCTTCAAGGACCAGGAGCAGTGCGAGCTCATCAACTGGGGCTACGCGGTCAGCGACGCCGCGGTGCGCTCACGCGCGCCGCACGTGGCAACGCGACACCAGTCGCCGGCCTGGCCGTATCCGAAGCACGCGCTGAACTGAGACCGCTCCACGGACGTTGCGCCCGAACACCCCGCGATGCCCGACATCTTCCGCATCGAACTGCTGCCGGCGCGCCACGGCGACTGTCTGCTGCTGGAGTACGGCGACGCCGCACGCCCGCATCGCGTCCTCATCGATGGAGGGCCGATAGGCGCTTACGGCGCGCTGTCGCAGCGGCTGGCCGCGCTGCCCGCCGACCAGCGCGAGTTGGAGCTGCTCGTCATCACGCATGTCGACGGCGATCACATCGAGGGCTGCCTCAAGCTGCTGAACCACCGAGAGCTGGCGACCTTCCGCGACATCTGGTTCAACGGCTGGCCGCACATCGCGCAGCCGTTGAAGGAGCCGCCTCCGCCCCGCGCCGGCGCGACCCACACCAACAACGCGACGGGCGTGTCGGGCGCGCCGAATGCGCCGAATGGGCCGAATGGGCCGAACGCGCCCGGTACCGACGTGAACGCCCAACGCAGCGCGTTGCAGGGCTCGATGATCAGCGTCCGCATCGAGGACCGGCAGTGGAACGCCGCCTTCCAGGGCGCACCCATCTTCGTGCCGGCGATCGGCCCGCTGCCGGTGCGCGAGCTGCCCGGCGGCCTGCGCCTGACCCTGCTGTCGCCGACGCTGGAGAAACTCGAGAAGCTGCGCGCCGCGTGGGACCGCGCGCTGGAACGCGCCGAGCTTGACGCCACCGATGAAGTCGCCCTCAGCGCCCGCCTCGAAGGCCGCGCCGCGTTCCGTTCCGGCGGACTGCGCCGGCGGCCGAAGCCCGAGGAGATGCTGTCCTCGACCGCGCTGGCGCTCGGCCCGATCGACAACGCCGTGGCCAACGGCTCCAGCATCGCGGTGATCGCCGAGTACCAGGGCCGCCGCATCGCGCTGCTCGGCGACGCCCACGCGCCGACGCTGACCGCCGCGCTGCGACGCCTGGCCGGCGCCGCGGGCGAGCCGCGCCTGCGCCTGGACGCGGTGAAGATGGCCCACCACGGTTCCGCCGCCAACCTGAGCGAGGACTTCCTGAGCCGGATCGACTGCGCGACCTGGCTGATCTCGACCGACGGCAGCATCTTCAACCACCCCGACGACGAGGCGCTCCACACCGTCGTGCGGAACGTGCCGGGGGCGCGGCTGCTCTTCAACTACCGGTCGGCGCGCACGGCGCCGTGGAACGATCCGGCCCTGCGCGCCGCGCACGGCCATGAGGCGTTCTACCCCGCCGACGCCGCGGCGGGACTCTCGCTCGACCTCATGACGGGACGCCCGACGTGACCAGCATCGCCGAGGCCCAGGCGTTGTCCTGGCCTTCGTAGCGCCGGTAGAGCCGGCGCCGCGCGTGACCGAAGGCGGCATCGAGCGAGCGGCTGCGCTGCAGCATCCGGTAGAACAGCAGCGCCTGCACCGCCGCGGTCCGGTCGTTCACCCGGCAGCGATAGCCGAGCACCGCATGGATGCCGGCCTCCGCGGCCAGCGTCGCGAAGCCGGAGTTGCCGCTCTCGCAGCTGCTCAGGTAGACGAAGCGCGTGTCACGCAGGTAGCTGAGGATGTCGCCGAAGTCGACGCATTGCGGCTCCTCCTTCGGCCCGACGAAGAGGAACCCCGTGCCGCCCAGCTGCCGCGCGCCCGCCGGCTGGAAGCAGGTGTGGCCGGCGAAGTGGATCAGGTCCCAGCCGCCGTCGCCCAGCGCCGCCACGAGGCTCTCCCGGCTGAGCGGTCCGTCCAGACCGATGACGGTGACGTTGCGCTCATGGAAGAGCGGCTGCCCGCTGCGCGCATCGGGCCGCGTCAGCAGCTTCTTCACCCGCGAGCACTCGCGCCGCACCGCCGTGAGCGGCGCCAGCTGCAGCGCGCCGCCCTTGAGCTGGTCGTCGTAGGCGGTGCCATGCGTGTCGGCGCAGATCAGCAGCGCGCGACGGGCCGCCACCGGGCCGGCGAACAGGCTGCTCTGGCTCTCCTTGGACGCGGCGAGCCGTCGCGACATCGACGCCGCCTTCGCCAGCCACGGCACTTCCTGCGAGGGTTCGAACATCGCCTCGAGCAGCAACGGATAGCAATCCTCCGACACCTCGAAGGTGATGCGGTCCGTCACGTCCTTGCCGGCGTCGCCGAGCTGCTGGAAGGCCTTGAGCCGCGCGTTCTCGCGCTGCAGGCGAAAGCTCTCCTGGTCCTCGCAGAGCGCGATGCGGATGCTCTTGCCGATGCGCGAGAACTCCTTGTACCAATCGGGCTCGTGCATGTACTGCGCCTGCCAGTCGAGCCGCGCCGACTTGCTCACCGTCAGGGGCCCCGCGCCCTGGAACTGGAAGTCGATGCCGTGCATCTCGAAGCGCCAGTTGTCGGCGATCGCGGTGACGCGGATGTCGAGACACGGATTCAGCGGCGCGACGCGGGCCCGGCCGCCACGCACGGCGAGTGCGCCATTGCCGACGCCGTCCGCGTCGGGCGATTCCAAGCCGAGCAGTTCCAGCGCGAAGCTGCCCGCCGACGCCGGATCCGCATGCAGCGTCACCCGCAGCCGGATGCAGGCCATGTTCAGCTCGGTGGTCATCGCCGGCGCGAGCAGCATCATCGGCGTGTTGCCGAGCACCCGCACCTCGCGGCAGAACGCGAGTCCGCCGTCCTCGGCGACGACCGCCCCGGCGTCGTCGGCCAGCTGGCTGCCGACGATGATGTAGTCGAAGGGCTGGCCCGTGAGCAGTTCCAGGCCGGTCTCGCGGTTGGTCTCTTCCTGGATCGTGTGGCGGCCGAGCTGCCGCAGCTGCTTCTTGATCTGCGGGCCGAGGCTGCCCTGCTGCTGCGGGCTGAGCACGAGGAGGATGTCAGCCATGGCCCCTCCGGCGCGGGAAGCTCAGCACGAACTCGGTGTCGCCGTCCGGCAGCACGCCCGCCTTGAGCGCGCCGCCCTGGTTCTTCATCAGCTTGCCGAGCAGCGGATTGGCCAGTCGCAGGTCCGCCTGGGCGGCCTCCGGCGCGGAGAAGCGCTCGCCGTGCCGGCGCGCCGGCGGCAGCCGCCCGCGCAGGCGCAGGAACACGAGCTCGTCGTCCGGCACCAGCGTGAGCCGCACCATCGCCGTCTCCGGCGCCGCGCGCAGCAACACCGACAGCAGGCTCTCCACGACGATGTGCAGCTGCATGTGGTCGGCCTCGACCTCGACCTTGCGGGCGGCGGTCTCGAACACCACCTTGCGGCGCTCCGACGCCGCCAGGCTGGCGAGCAGCGCGTCGATCTCGCAGTCGAGCCGGATCGTGCTCGCGACGCGCGAGGAGACGCGGGCCTCGCGGTTGTACATGGCCAGCCGCGTGAACGCGTGCTTCACGCGGCCGAGCTGTCGGAGCACGGTCTGCAGCTCGCGGCCGCGCGCCTGCTCGCGGGCCGCGTCCGAGCCGAACGCCGCTTCCAACTGATCCTCGAGGCAGGACATCGCCATGCCCAGCGGCGCCTGCGTCTCGACCGCCAGCTCGTAGGCGGTCTCCTCCAGGAACTCCAGCTGCACCGAGCGCCGGATCGGCCGCAGGTCGCGCGCGATGAACACGTGTCCGCCGAGCTTGCCCGGGAAGTCGCGCCGCGTGATGAAGACCGGCAGTCCGCTGGCATCGGTTCCCGCGTCAGCGCCTGCGCCCGCTCCCGACGCCGAGGGATCGGAGGCGGCGGCAGGTCCCGCATCGGGCGCCTCGTCCATCGCGGCGGCCCGGCGGCACACCCGCAGCTCGCCGATGCGGTCGCCGGCCTCGGTGCCGTCGAGCAGCGCCGCGAGCGGCTCGGGGTTCTGGAACAGTTCCAGCAGGCTGCGTCCTTCCAGCGCCTTGCGTGCGACGCCGAACAGCGCCTCCGCCGCCGGATTGACACGGCGGATCCGCAGCTTCGCATCGGTCGCGATGATCGGGTCGGAGACGTTGTTGACGCACTCCGTCATCAGCGTCAGGTCGCTGATGCGCTCCATGGCGCCGGCCACTTCCTGCGCGATGTCGGCGAGCTGCCGCACGTGCTCGCGCGAGAACGCGCTCACGCGCGGATCGTCGACGTTGACGATGAAGCGCACCCGCTCGCCTTCCGAGAACACGATCGGCACCGCCAGCTCCGAACGGATCGGCTCGCCGTCGGGCGTCTTGAGGTACTCGGGATCGCGCGTGACGTCGGGGATCTTCTGCGGCTGCATCGTCCGCACGACGCGGCCGAGGATGCCCTGGCAGAGGCCCTGCGCGTAGTCGCCCCAGGACACGCCCGTGTCCACGGCAAAGCCGTCCTCGCCGCGCCGGGCCGAGGCCACGCGCACGATCGCGTCCCGCGCGCTGTCGATCCGGAACAGCGACACATGCTGCCAGCCGAAGATCTCGACCAGCGCGTCGGACAGGCAGCGGCAGGCGCCCTGGATGTCGACGCATCGGTTGAGCTCGCGGAACATGCGCAGCTGGCGGCGGTCGCGCTCGCGCTCGGCGTGGTCCAGGCTGCACAGCACCGCCTCGATCAGCGGCAGCTGGTTGAACAGCGCCAGGTGCTGCTCGCCGTAGGCGCCGCGCTCGCGGCTGAGCAGCGTCATGATCGCGACGGTGCGCTCGTCGTCGCCCTCGCCGCGCGTGATGCGACGCCACATGCTGGACTTGAGGTCCATGGCGTGCATCTGCCGGCTCATCGGCTCCTCGGCCATGTCGGACCACGGCGGCTCGCTCATCACCGTCTCGAAGTCGTGGACGCCGCCGCACTGGCTCTCCATGAACGCGCGCTGCGCGGCGTTCAGCTCGTACCACGCGGTCGGCACGTCCTGCCGGAACGGCGGGTGGTTGAAGACGATCTCCGATTCCCAGGCGCTGTCGTCCTCGACGACGCGCGACACCAGCATCAGGTCGAAGGGCAGCTCGCGGCGTAGCGCCTCGGCCACCAGCGGCAGCAGGTCCGCGCGGCCGGCGCGGCTCAGCGTGAGCGCGCGCACCTGGTCGGTCAGCACCTGGTGCTGCAGGTTGCGGAAGAAGCCCAGCGCTCCCACGACCGTGCCGTGATCGTCCATCAGCGGCAGGCCGGTGACCTCGACGGCGACCTGCCGCTCCGGATCGTTCTGGCAGGTCAGCGTGACGCGGTAGGCGCCGAGCTCGCGGTTGCGGCGTCCGCGCGTCTCCTCGTCGAGCACGCGCCCCGCCTCGCCGGCGAAGAGGCGGTCCAGGCGCAGCTGGTCGACGTGGTCGACGCCGCTCATCGTCAGCGCGGCGGCGTTGGCGTAGAGCACGTTGTTCTGGAGGTCGCGCTGGATCACGGCGATGCGCGAGCCGTCGAAGACCGCGCGCTTCATCTGTCCCAGCATCGCGGCGGCCGCCGCCGACGTGGGCCGCTGCGCGGCGTCGTGTCCGGAGTCATCCATGAGGCCGCCTCCTGGCCATCGCTGGCCGTCCATCGCTGGTCGATATCCCATTCCGACGGCCCGAAGGCTACGCCGAACGGCCCATCGGCGCGCCTGACAACATAGGGGGCCGACGCCAGGAAGGCCCCATGCCATCGGTGGTCGCCCCGTTTTCAACCGACATCCGGCCGGCATCCCGTGGTCGCCACGCCACGCGAGGGTGGCCAACTGTGCTCCTTGGCGCCGGTCGGAACTGCATGCCCCGCAGGGAGGCCCCGTTCTTCACCATGGAGCCCGGAGTACGCAACCGCCTGGACATTCCAAATGATCATCCGACCGAAGCAAAGCTGGTTCCGCCTGCTGTTCGTGTGGCACGGCTCGGTGCTGCCGGCCATCCTGCCGCAGCTGGGCTTCATGGCGGCGGTCAGCATGCTGGCCGTGGCGACGCACGGGCAGGTCTTCGGCGAGAAGATCCCGCTGAACGCGACGCTGATGACGCCGTTCGGGCTGACGCTGGCGATCTTCCTGGGCTTCCGCAACAACGCCAGCTACGAGCGTTTCAACGAGGCGCGCCACCTGTGGGGCAACCTGCTGATCGCCTCGCGCGCGCTGGTGTCGGAGCTGCTCTGCTACCTGCCCGACAAGACGATGGCGCGGCCGGTGACGGACCAGCTGCTCGCCGCCGTCTACGCGCTCAAGCACGAGCTGCGCGGCACCGATCCCGAAGAGGACCTGGTGCGTCTGGTCGGCCGCCGCGATGCCTTCCAGCTGCGGCGCGACCCGCAGTCCTCCAGCGCCGCGCTGCACGCGGTGCGGCAGAAGCTCTGCGCGCTGCAGGACGACGGGCATCTCAGCGACGCGCGCTTCTGGGCGCTGGACACGCAGCTGACGGAGATCGGCAAGGCCATCGGCGGCAGCGAGCGAATCGCCTCGACGCCCATCCCCTTCGCCTACGGCGTGCTGCTGCACCGCACGGTCTACACCTACTGCTTCCTGCTGCCTTTCGGCCTCGTGGACGCGACGGAGTTCTTCACGCCGCTGCTGTGCGTGTTCCTCTCCTACACGCTGATCGCTCTGGAGGCCGTCGCCAACGAGGTCGCCGAGCCCTTCGGCCTGGCGCCCAACGCGCTGGCGCTGGACGCGATGGCGCGCGGGATCGAGCGCTCGGTGCTGGCGTTGAGCGGACGCGCATTGCCGGAACGGGTCGCGCCGACGGAGACCTTTCAGCTGACCTGACCAAACCCAACCCGATCGCCCGGCCCAGTCCGGGCGCAGCAGTCAGATCAGCAGTCCTGCCGCGCGCAGGTCGCGGCCAGCTTGCCGACGGTGATGACGGCCTGCTCGATGGCCGGGGACCACGGCGTGCTGTAGTTCAGCCGGATGAAGTGCCGATAGCTGTTGCTCACCGAGAACATGTAGCCGGGACCGATCGTGATGCCGCGCTCCAGCGCGAGTTCGTAGAGCCGCAGGCCGTCGATGGCCGGCGGGAGTTCGACCCAGAGCACATACCCGCCGACCGGCGTCGAGACGCGCGTGCCTTCGGGGAAGAAGCGCAGCACGATCGCGCGCATCAGGTTGGCCTGCTGGGCGAAGGCCTTGCGCAAGCGTCGCAGGTGGGCCTCGTAGCCATCGCGTTCGAGGAAGCGCGCGATGGCGACCTGTGGCAGCGGCGGCGTCGTCAGCGTGTTGAGGAACTTCAGCTTCTCGACCTCGTCGCGGTAGCGGCCCGGCAGCGCCCAGCCGATCCGGAAGGTCGAGGTCAGCGTCTTCGAGAACGTGCCGCAGTGCAGGACCAGTCCGTGCGTGTCGTAGGCCTTGAGCGTGCTGGGGGGCACCGCGCCGTAGTAGAGCTCGTTGTAGACGCCGTTCTCGATCAGCGGCATGTCCAGCCGCGTTGCCAGCTCGACCAGCGCGCGCTTGCGCTCGTCGGGCATCTGGAAGCCGAGCGGGTTCTGGAAGTTCGGCATCACCATGCAGGCAGCGATCGGCTGCGTCGCGGCGATGGCGGCCAGCGCGTCGACATCCAGACCGAGATCCGGGTCGGTCGGGATCTCCAGCGCGCGCATGCCCAGGCGCTCGATGGCGTGGAGCATCGCGTAGAAGGTGGGCGTCTCCACGGCGATCACGTCGCCGGGTCTGGCGACGGCCTGCAGGCAGAGGTTGAGCGCCTCGGTCGCACCCATCGTGATGAGGATTTCGGCCGGGTCGACCGCCTGGCCCTTGTCGAGGTAGCGCCGCGCGATCTGGCGGATCAGCAGCGGGTGGCCGGGCGGCAGCGCGTCCCTGAGCGACCGCAATGCGGGGTCCTGCCCGGCGGCGAACGCATAGCGGTTGAGCTTCTCGAAGGGGAAGCTGCCGGTGTCCGGATACGGCGATCCGAGCGGCACCGCATCATGCGCGGCGATCGAGCGCAGCGTGGACAGCACCAGCCGGCTGACGTCGACGGAGGACGAGACCGCGATCGGTCGGGGCGCGGCCGGTGCGTCTATCGCCGCGTCGCCCGGCCTGAGCTGCACGTAGTAGCCCGACTGCGGCTTGCTGACGATGAGGCCGCGGCTCTCCAGCAGCACGTAGGCGCGGATGACGGTGGTGACGCTGAGCTGGCGCTGCTTGCTGGTCTCGCGCACGGACTGGAGGCGGTCGCCGTGGCGGAAGACGCCGCCGCGGATCTGGCGTTCGATGTCGTCGGCGAGCGTCTCGTAGAGCTTCATGGAACGCGGTTCAGATCATCCACCACAGGTTTCGGTGGGTGGTCTAGTTTATGAGCGGTATTGCGGCTTGAAAGTCCACCAATTCGAGAGCGCTCCGACGCTGGCCTTGCGAATCCCGCCCCCGTAGAGTGACTGCCCTCCCCGCGAAATTCCGCAGTGGAGCAGGCGCCGGCAGCCAGGGCTCGGCGATGTCGAACGCAGCGTTGCCGAGGATGTATTCCGGCCATGAAGACAGACGAACCGACTGAACAACACCATCCCGATCGGGACCTTCGCATTGCGTGGTGGAACACGGGGCTATCGCCGCCGCGAGCCCCCGACAGGGCGAGCTCCGATGATTTCAAGCTGGCCAGCAAGATGTTGTGCCATCTGCTGGAGGAAAACCGGGCGGATGTCATCGTGCTGGGCGAGATGGCGGAGTCCAGCGTCAAGGGCCTGCGGGAGGCTTGCCCGATCGCTCGTTCCGAATTCACATGGCTTCCCGCCTTCCATAAGGCCGGCCTGGGCCGCTTCTCGTTCTGCGTGCTCAGCAGGACGAATCGCGTCACCGTGGATTTCAGCTCGCCCATCGTCAGGAACGATGGGGAGCGCACCTGCAAGGTGGGCCTGCACTTTCTGATCCGACCGCACGAAGGCGGCGCCCCCTTCAGCCTGATCGCGTCGCACTGGCCCAGCAGGCTCCACCTGGATCGCAGCGATAGCGCGCGGACCCACATCGCGGCCCACCTGAGGCGTTGGATAGACGATCAGCTCTGCTCGCTCAGGTGGGAGAACCTCATCCTGATCGGAGACTTCAATGATGAGCCCTTCGATGAGGGCCTGGAGCGGTACCTCTATGCGAGCCGGGACAGGAACAAGGTCCTCAGGAATCCGAACTTTCTCTACAACCCGTTCTGGCGTCATCTCAGTTCACTTCCGCTGCGCTCGACCAAAGACCAGGACTGCGATGCCGGCACCTATCACCACCCCGCGGGGCAGTACTCCGACTGGCACACCTTCGATCAACTGATCGTGTCCTCGGCGCTACTTCTTGGCCGATCCGGCTGGCGTCTGAATGAGGAGAACACCCGCGTGTCGACCCTCCCGGCGTTGGACAACGACGAGACTTTTCCCCAGGGCATCTTCGACCACCTTCCCATCATCGGACACCTAGAAAGGACTTCCTCATGACTGATTTCCTACGACACATCCAGGAGGGAGTCGCGACCGCAAACACTGCTGAGGCCGAACGCGCGGAGATTCGGGGCATCCTCGATCAACTGGATCTTGCGATCCGCAGCGCAACCTTCGGCAATGCCGAGCTCTACGTCGGCGAGTTTCGGAACAAGGAGGACGAGAAGACCATGAACATCTCCGATCTCCCTCAACGGCTCGTGATCCGAAGCACCAAGAACGAGAAGGAGGGTCGGATCATTGCGGGCTGGGACGTCGACATCGACGGCGGTTACTCGGTCAGCCTCGTCTACAACTTCATGCGCATTCCCTGCGGCACCGCTTTTCAACTGACGGAGGAATTGAGCGTGCTCATGGAAAGCGCGCGCGTAGGTCGAGCGATTCAACAGTTCTCCGTCTGAGCCAAGCCAACGCACCACGTCCACAGCCCGCAAAAGACGAAGGCGGACATCCTTTCGAATGTCCGCCTTACCCATTGACGTCCGGCTTGCGCCTCTGCGGATCCACCACCAAGAAACCCTGGACCGCATGAACGAAAGAATACGCAGCAGCCGATGGGCTCGAAAGGCGGGTTCTCCCCAGCGCGGCTTCGGCGGATCGCTGATGTGCCTGTGAGGCGATGACCTACGCGGCCACTCCGCGCATCCACGCGCGGTCGTTTCCCTCTACGCGCCGGGCGACTTCAGCAGTCGGTACAGCGTGTTGCGTCCGATGCCCAGACGCCGCGCCGCCGCGGAGTGGTTGCCGTCGCAGTCGTCGAGGACCTTCCGCGCATGCGCCCGCGACTGGTCCCGCAGCATCGCGGGCGGCGCCTCCGCCGGAGCGGCCCGCTGCGACGACGCGCCGGATCGGGACGTCGATGCGCTCGATGTCCGCGTCGGCGGCGGCACGAGCACCGGGATGGCCATCGACCGGTGCTGATCCAGCTCCTCCACGAGATCGTCCGGCAGGTGCCCGCGACGGATCACCGACTCGCCGGGCTCCATGAGCACGCAAGCGATGCGCAGCGCCTGCTCCAGCTGGCGCACGTTGCCGGGCCAGCGGTAGGCGCTCAACTCCCTCGCCAGCGTCGGGTCGAGCACCACGCGCCGGGTCGGCTCCAGCGCCGCCAGCAGGCGCGCCACCAGCACGGGCAAGTCCTGGCGCTCCCGCAGCGGCGGGAGGCACAGCGTCAGGCCGTTCAGCCGGTAATACAGGTCCTCGCGGAACAGGCCCTGCGCGACCAGGGGCCGCAGCGGGCGGTGGCTCGCGCCGATCAGCTGGAAGTCCACCTGCACCGACGGCCCGCCGCCCAGCGGCTGCACCTGCCGGTCCTGCAGCACCCGCAGCAGCCGCGCCTGCAACGGCAGCGGCATGTCGCCGATCTCGTCGAGGAACAAGGTCCCGCCGTGCGCCTCGCGCAGCCGCCCTGCCGCGCCTTCGCGCGACGCCCCGGTGAACGCGCCCGGCCGGTAGCCGAAAAGCTCCGCTTCAATCAGCGTCTCCGGCAGCGCGGCGCAGTTCACCGCCACGTAGGGACGATCGCGGCGCGGGCCGCTGTCGTGCACCGCGCGGGCGAACAGGTCCTTGCCGACGCCGGACTCGCCCTGGAGCAGCAGTGGGATCGGCTTGTCGAGCACGCGACGCGCGCGCAACACCGCCTGATGCATCGCGGCGTCGCCGAGGTCCAACGCCTGCAGAGCGTCGTCCGCCGTCGATGCATGCGGCGGATTCTCAGAAGCCCGGAGGTTCGCAACAGGTGCAGCGGGCGCGGCGGGCCGCCGCCACCCGCGCGGCGCATCGAGTCGCAACCACAGCGCAGGCGCGCCGTCGCGGTGGAGCATCCGGGCGCCCTCGCCGTCCTGCCGCGCCCAGTCCATCAACTCGGCCCATCGCACGGGCAGCACCGACTCCAGCGGACTCGGCCGTGCCGCGTCGGTCCCCAGCCAGGCCAGCGCCGCCGCGTTGCAGCCGAGGATCCAGCCGTCCTCGCTCAGCGCGAGCAGGCCCTCGGTCGGCGTCCCCAGCCCTTCCGGCTGAACGTGCATCTGCAGACGGAGCCCGTCAGCGTGTCGCGTCTGGAAGAGCCGGTGCTCGACCATGCGCGCCGCCGAGCGCACCAGCGCCAACGTGTGCCGCTGGAAGCCGCGCTGCTCGCCGGAGATGTCGAGCACGCCCAGCACGCGCCCCTGCGGATCGCGGATAGGCGCCGCGGTGCAGCTGAGGAAGGCGTTGCGCTCCAGGAAGTGCTCGCCGCCGAGCACCGCCACCGGCCGCTGCTCCGCCAGCGCCGTGCCGATCGCGTTCGTGCCCCGCCAGCGCTCGTCCCAGATCGCGCCGGGTCGCAGCGCCACGCGCTGCGCACGGTCGACGAAGCGCCCGTCGCCCAGGGCCCCCAGCAGCAGCCCCTGCGCGTCGGCCAGGATCACGAGGCCCTCGCCGTCGCCGGTCTGTGCGAAGAGGTCCTCCATCACCGGTCGCGCGTGGGCGACCAGTTCATGCTGGCGCTCCAGCGCCCGCCGCAGCTGCGCGCCCGACGCGTGCGGCGCGCCCGGCGGACGGCCGACGGGGCTCAGGCCGAAGTCGCGGCTGCGCAGCCAGCTGCGGCTCAGCCCTTCGTCCAGCGTCTCGACGCTGAGCCGGCCCGTGTCCAGCAGTTCGCGCCGCGCCGCGCGCAGCAGTCGCGGGGCCAAAGCGGCCCCGCCCGGTGTCTTCACCATGCCGTTGTCTCCTTGGGTGTTCCATTCCGGAACACCTGTCCCGCCGTCGAGGCGTGTGGTCCAGGCTGGACCGATCCTGACCAATTCGGACCGCGATGGGAAGAGGCTTTCCGCCCGGCAAGCAGGGTCTTGCGCGCGAAGCCCGCGCTGGCACGCCCCATGCAACGACCGTCCCGGCGTCCTCGCCTTCAACCACCAGGAGACAACCCCATGATCTACGCCAAGCCCAACGCGGCCGGCGCGCCGGTGCAGTTCAAGAAGCGCTACGACAACTTCATCGGCGGCCAGTGGGTCGCGCCGCGCGACGGCCAGTACTTCGACGTGATCACGCCCATCACCGGGCAGGTCTTCGCGCAGGCGGCGCGCTCGACCGCCGCCGACATCGACCTGGCGCTGGACGCCGCGCACGCCGCCGCCGAGAAGTGGGGCGGCACGCCCGCGGCCGAGCGCGCCAACGTGCTGCTGCGCATCGCCGACCGCATCGAGCAGAACCTGGAACTGCTCGCCTACGCCGAGACCGTCGACAACGGCAAGCCGATGCGCGAAACGCTGAACGCCGACCTGCCGCTGGCGGTCGACCACTTCCGCTACTTCGCCGGCTGTCTGCGGGCGCAGGAGGGCGGCCTCAGCGAGATCGACGCCAACACCATCGCGTACCACTTCCACGAGCCGCTGGGCGTCGTCGGCCAGATCATCCCGTGGAACTTCCCGATCCTGATGGCGGCCTGGAAGCTGGCGCCGGCGATCGGCGCGGGCAACGCGGTCGTGCTCAAGCCGGCCGAGTCGACGCCGGTCAGCATCCTGGTCCTGGCGGAGCTGATCGCCGATCTGCTGCCGCCGGGCGTGCTCAACATCGTCAACGGTTACGGCAAGGAAGCGGGCATGCCGCTGGCGCAGAGCAAGCGCATCGGGAAGATCGCCTTCACCGGCTCGACGGCGACGGGCCGTGTCATCGCGCAGGCCGCGGCGACCAACCTGATCCCGGCCACGCTGGAACTCGGCGGCAAGAGCCCGAACGTGTTCTTCCCCGACATCGCCGCGCAGGACGACGACCTGTTCGACAAGGCGATCGAGGGCCTGGTGCTGTTCGCGTTCAATCAGGGCGAGGTCTGCACCTGCCCGTCGCGCGCGCTGATCCACGAGTCGATCTACGACAAGTTCATCGCGCGCGCCATCGACCGCGTGAAGGCGATCAAGCAGGGCAACCCGCTGGATACCGAGACCATGATGGGCGCGCAGGCCTCGTCGATGCAGCTCGACAAGATCCTGTCGTATCTGGAGATCGGCAAGCAGGAGGGCGCGCAGTGCCTGATCGGCGGCGGACGCGCGCAGCTGGGCGGCGACCTGGCGGGGGGCTATTACATCGAGCCGACGCTCTTCAAGGGCACCAACGACATGCGGATCTTCCGCGAGGAGATCTTCGGCCCCGTGCTGGCGGTGACGACCTTCAAGACGGAGGAGGAGGCGCTGCGCATCGCCAACGACACGCCGTACGGGCTGGGTGCGGGCGTGTGGTCGCGCGACATCAACACGGCCTTCCGCATGGGCAAGGGCATCAAGGCCGGCCGCGTGTGGACCAATTGCTATCACGCCTATCCGGCGCACGCGACCTTCGGCGGCTACAAGGAATCCGGCATCGGTCGCGAGACCCACAAGATGATGCTGGACCACTACCAGCAGACGAAGAACCTGCTGGTCAGCTACTCGCAGAAGAAGTTGGGGTTCTTCTAACTCATCCGGAACACGGCCACCGCCTGCACCAGCTGCGTGGCCTGTTTCTCGAGTGAATCGCTCGCCCCCGCGGACCGCTGCACCAGTGCGGCGTTCTGCTGGGTCGTCCGATCGAGTTCACTGACGGCCTGACTGACCTGGGCGATGCCCGTCGCCTGCTCGCGCGTCGCATTGCCGATGGTCGAGATCAGCGCCGAGACGCTCCTCACCTGCTGGACGATCTCGTGCATCGCCTTGCTGGCCTCGTCGACCTGACGTCCGCCGGCTTCCACGCGTTCGACGCTTTCCCCGATCAGCTGCTTGATCTCCTTGGCCGCCGCCGCGCTGCGTTGCGCCAGCGATCGCACCTCGCTCGCGACGACCGCGAACCCGCGTCCCTGCTCGCCGGCCCGCGCGGCCTCGACCGCCGCGTTCAACGCTAGGATGTTGGTCTGGAACGCGATCCCGTCGATGACGCCGATGATGTCGCCGATCCGCTTGCTGGAGGTCGTGATCCCGACCATGGTCTCGTTGACGTTGCGGACCACCTCGCCGCCCTGCGCCGCCGCCACGCTCGCGCCCTGCGCGAGATCCTCGGCCTGCCGCGCCGCGTCGGCGTTGCTGCGCACGGTGGCGCTCATCTCCTCCATCGACGCGGCCGTCTGCTGCAGGCTCGCCGAGGCCTGCTCGGTCCGCGCGCTGATCTCGTTGTTGCCGTTGAGGATGTCCCCGCTCGACGACCGCACCGTCACCACCTGGGCCGCGACGTCGTCGATCACCCAGCGGAACATCAGTCCCAGCTGGTTGAGCGATCGCAGCGCCATGCCGATCTCGTCGACGCGGTCCATCTGCAGCGGTTCGCGCGTGTCGCCGCTGGCGACGCGCTTGGCATGGCGGGCGAGCTGCTCCATGGGCGCCACGACCTGAGCCTCCAGGAACCACATCGCCAGCAGCGAGACCACCACGAAGGCGCCTATCCACATCGCCGCGGCGGCCAGCGTCGCGGCGCTCATCCACGCGGACACGATCGCCGCGATCGTCAGCGCGAGCAGCGGCAGCCGCACCCGCCACCTGACCGGCATGGTCTTGAGCATCGAGGTCCACGCCATCGCGCCCGTGCGCACCAGCACGCCCTTGTGGATGCGCAGGTGCCTGGCGCGCCCTTCGCGCATGTCGGCGTAGAGGCGCTCCGCGCCGGCGATCTCCTCGGCCGACGGCCGCGTGCGCACCGACATGTAGGCCACCGGCTGGCCATTGCGCATCACCGGCGTCGCGTTCGCGCGGACCCAGTAATGGTCCCCGTTCTTGCGCCGGTTCTTCACCAGCCCGGTCCAGGACTCGCCGCCCTGCAGTGTCTGCCACATGTCCCCGAAGGCCTCGGGCGGCATGTCGGGATGCCGGACGATGTTGTGGGGCTGGCCGAGCAGCTCCTCCGTCGTGAAGCCACTGGCCTCGACGAAGGCCTCGTTAGCGTAGGTGACCCGGCTCTTCGTGTCCGTCGTGGACATCAGCGTCGCGTCGGCGGGGAAGTCGTACTGGCGCTGGGTGACGGGCAAGTTCTTCCGCATGGCGTCCTCCTTGACTGTTTGATGCGGCGCACTCCCCGCCGTGACCGGTCTGTGGGAGCGCGTCAAGCGTATGCAAAGTTCGCTAATCGCGCGAGTCCCTTGCGTCCTCACCCATCAGCATAGACAAATGTCTTATTGAAGGACATATGTTTGCATCAAGGTTTGAAGCTCTCTAGAATCCGCCGCCATGACGCCCCCCAAGGAACTCTCCTCCAAGGAACAACTGCTGGCGCTGGTCGAGGCCAACCCCTTCATCGGCCAGCAGGAACTGGCGGACCAGTTGGGGCTGTCGCGCTCCGCCGTGGCGGGTCATCTCGGACAGCTGACGCGCGAGGGGCGCATCCTCGGCCGCGCCTACGTGCTGCCGCAACGCCAGCCCATCGTCTGCATAGGCGGCACGAACCTGGACCGCAAGCTGCGCTCGGTCGGGCCGCTGCGCATGGGCAGCTCGAATCCGGCGCGCCAGCATGAATCGGCGGGCGGCGTCGCCCGCAACATCGCGGAGAACCTCGCCCGGCTCGGTCTCCCGGTGCATCTGCTGACCGCCGTCGGCCGCGACGCCGCCGGGCAGACGCTGCTGACGCAGCTGCAGGGACTGGGCGTCGATTGCGCGGGCTGCCTGCAGGCGGCGGACGCGGCGACGGGCAGCTACACCGCGGTGCTCGATCCCGACGGCGAGCTGGTGCTTGCGCTCGCCCACATGGAATTGACCGATCGGCTCGATCCCGCCTTCCTGCGCCAGACCGCGCCGCAACGCGCGCCGGCGCGCTGGCTGGTGGCCGACCTGAACCTGCCGCGCGAGACGCTCGACGAGCTCCGCGCCGAGGCGCGGCTGCGCGACCAGCGCCTGCTGCTGGTGGCCGTCTCGGAGCCGAAGATGGCGCGGCTCGGTGCCGACCTGCGCGGCGTCGAGCTGCTGGTGCTGAACCGCGGCGAGCTGCAGGCGCTCTGCGGCCGCGCCCTGCCCGATGACGACGCCCTGCGCGCCGCCTGGCGATCCCTGCACGAAGCGGGACTGCAGCGGCTCGTGATGAGCGACGGCCCGCAGGGCGTGCGCTTCTCCGACGGCGACGACCTGGTCCTGCTGCCGCCTCCGTCGCTGGATCCGGCCTCGATCCGGGAGGTCACCGGCGCCGGCGACGCGATGACCGCCGGCATCGCCGCCGCGCTGCACCGCGATCCCGACGACCTGCGCGGCGCCTGCGCGCTCGGCCTGCGGCTGGCCGCGCTGACGCTGCAGAGCGACGCCACCGTCAGCGAGGCGCTGAGCCCGGCGCTGCTCGTCTGAACGACTCCTTCGAACCCGAAAGCACCCGCATGAACACGCAAGACCTGATCGACCAGAACCTCCTCGACTTCTCGCCCGAAGTGGCTGCCGCGCGCGCCGAAGGCCGTCCGCTGGTGGCGCTGGAGTCCACGATCATTTCGCACGGCATGCCGTATCCGCAGAACGTGCAGACCGCGCGCGAGGTCGAGACGATCGTGCGTGAACACGGCGCCGTGCCCGCGACGATCGCCGTGCTGGACGGGAAGATCCGCGTCGGGCTGAACGACGCGCAGCTGGAGCTGCTCGGTCAGTCGCCCGATGCGATGAAGCTCAGCCGACGCGACCTTCCCTTCGCGCTGGCGACCGGGCGCGTCGGCGCCACCACGGTGGCCGCGACGATGATCTGCGCGCGCCTGGCCGGCATCGAGGTCTTCGTCACCGGCGGCATCGGCGGCGTGCATCGCGGCGCGGAGACGTCCTTCGACATCTCCGCTGACCTGCAGGAACTGGCCCGCACGCCGGTGGCCGTGGTCTGCGCGGGCGCCAAGAGCATCCTCGATCTGGCGCTGACGCTGGAATACCTGGAGACGCACGGCGTGCCGGTGCTGTCGGTGGGGCAGGAGAACTTCGCCGCGTTCTACACGCGCGACAGCGGATTGAAGGCGGACTTCCGCATCGACGCGCCGGCGGACCAGGCGCGGTTCCTGCGGACGAAATGGGCGCTCGGATTGAGCGGCGGCGCGGTGATCAGCAATCCGGTGCCGGCCGTGCATGAAATGCCCCAGGCCGTCATCGACGGCTTCGTCGAGCAGGCGCTCCAGGAAGCCGCCGCGCAAGGCATCAGCGGCAAGGCGGTCACGCCCTATCTGCTCGCCCGCATCAAGGACCTCAGCGGCGGCGCCAGCCTGGTCACCAACATCGCTCTCGTCAAGCACAACGCCGTCGTCGGCGCGGCGCTCGCGAAGGCACTCGTACTCTGACGGCCGCTGGCCCTCACCCCCACCCTCTCCCGCAAGCGGGAGAGGGGGCCACCCCAGTGATCCTGCTCCGAATGGCTCGGTGCATTCTCACTCCCTCTCCCGCTTGCGGGAGAGGGCGGGGGTGAGGGCCAGCGGCGCAGGCAGTCCGCAAGCCTTCTGACGCCTGCCGGAAACGCTCGTTCACGCTCCAATCGCACAGGTTTTCCTCCCGCACGCGCAGGATTAACCTGAACGAAACAATCATCGAAAGGACCGGACTTAACCTTCCGCGCCCTCAGGGAGCTTTGCAACGTGCTCCCTGGATGACTGTCGTTGGAGAACGTGTTCATGCGCCGCAAGCCCCTTGTCCTGTCCTTGATCGTCGTGCTGCTCGTCGCGGGCGGGGGCTGGTGGTGGAAGTCGCGCGCCGCCTCCCGTGACGGTGGCGAGGCCGGCCCTGCCGCCGCGGCCCGAGGAGCCTCCGGTCCCGCCGGCACCCAGACCGTCGGCGTCGTCACCGCGCAGCGCCGCGACGTCCCGGTCACGGTCGAAGCCTCCGGCACCGTCACGCCGATCAACCAGGTCGACCTGCGCGCCCAGACCACCTCGACCATCCGCGACGTGCTCGTCCACGACGGCCAGACCGTCACCAAGGGTCAGGTGCTCTTCCGCTTCGACGAACGTGCGGACCGCGCCAACCTCGACAAGGCCCGCGCCCAGCTCGCCCGCGACAAGGCTGCGCTCGGCGACCTGCAGCGCCAGTACGAGCGCGCGAAGGACCTGCTCGCACAGAACTTCGTCGCGCAGAGCGCCGTCGACACCGCGCTGGCCAGCCTGCAGGGCGGCCGCAGCCTCGTCGACGCGGACGCCGCCGCCGTCGAGTCCGCCTCCGTCGCGCTCAGCTACAACGAGATCCGCGCGCCCTTCGCCGGCCGCGCCGGCGCCGTCAACGTCTGGCCCGGCAGCCTGGTCCAGGCCAGCGCCACCGGCACGCCGCTGGTCAACATCGTCCAGATCGATCCGATCGCCATCAGCTTCAACCTGCCCGAGACCGAGCTCGCGCCCGTGCTCGACGCGATGCGCCCCGGCGCCACCGGCGCGCAGGTCACGCCGCCCGAGGTCCAGGTCGTGCTGCCCTCGATCGAAGGCGGCCCGTCCCGCAAGGACAGCAAGGGCGGCAAGCCGGTCGAATCGGTGGCCCGCGGCAAGCTGACCTTCGTCGACAACCTCGTCGACGCCACCACCGGCACCATCAAGCTGAAGGCCGAGTTCACCAACGACGCGCAGAAGCTCTGGCCCGGCCAGTACCTGCGCGTGCGCATGACGCTGCGCAGCATGAAGGACGCGATCGTGATCCCGCAGGCCGCGATCATCCTGCGCGGCAACGATCGCCAGGTCTACGTCGTCGGCCCCGACAAGACCGCCCTGCTCAAGCCGGTGAAGCTGCGCTACACCTTCGGCGAGATGGCCGTCGTCGACGGCGTCGACGCGGGCGCGACCGTGGTGCTGGACGGCAAGCAGAACCTGCGCCCCGGCACGCCGCTGCGCACGCAGCCCGCCGCCGTCGATCCGGCCGCCGCCGCGCGCCTGGCCGCCGCCTCGGCCGCCGCGGGCGGCGGCGCCGCCGCCACCGACGTCGCCGCGCCCTGATCCGGCTGTCCGACCTCCAGACCTTCCGGTCCACGCCGTCGACGACTTGACGTCCCGAAGCCTTCAGCCCCCGCGGAAGCTGCCATGAATCTCACCGAACTCTTCATCCGCCGGCCGGTCATGACCGTGCTGCTGAACGTGGCGCTGGTCGTCGCCGGCATCGCCGCCTGGAGCCGCATCCCGGTCGCCGCGCTGCCCAGCTTCAACACGCCGGTCATCAACGTGCAGGCCGTGCTCCCCGGCGCCAGCCCCGAGACCATGGCCTCGTCCGTCGCGCTGCCGCTGGAGAAGCAGTTCTCCACCATCGCCGGCATCACGACGATCTCCTCGACCAACACGCTGGGCAACAGCTCGCTGACGCTGGAGTTCGACTCCGCGCGCGACATCGACGCCGCCGCGGTCGACGTGCAGGCCGCGCTGTTCCGCTCGCTGCGTGCGCTGCCGGTCGAGATGACGACGCCGCCGTCCTACCGCAAGGTCAACCCGGCCGACGCGCCGGTGCTGCTGGTGGCGCTGACCTCGCCGTCGATCAACCTGTCCGAGCTCAACGACTACGCCGAGAACCTGATCACCCCCAGCCTGTCGACCATCGACGGCGTGGCGCAGGTGTCCATCTACGGCCAGAAGCGTTTCGCGGTGCGCATCAAGGCGCGCAACGAGCTGCTCCAGCAGCGCAACATCACGCTCGACGAGCTGCAGGCCGCCGTCAAGGGCGCCAACGCCAACACCCCCGTCGGCACGCTGGACGGCGCGCGCCAGACGCTGACCATCCAGGCCAACAAGCAGCTGCGCGACGCCAACGCCTTCGGCGGCATCGTCGTGGCCACGCGCAACGGCGCGCCGGTGTTCCTGCGCGAGGTCGCCGACGTCGAGGACAGCTACGAGACCGTCAAGTCCTTCTCCAACTTCAACGGCGAGCGCTCCATCGTGCTGGCCGTGCAGCGCCAGCCCGACGCCAACACGGTGAAGGTCGTCGACGCGGTGAAGGCGATGCTGCCGCGCTTCGCCGCGCAGCTGCCGGCCTCGGTGCAGATGAGCACGCTCAACGACCGCTCGGTGTCCATCCGCGAGGGTCTGCACGACGTCTACTTCACGCTCGCGCTGACGGTGGCGCTGGTCGTGATGGTGATCTTCCTGTTCCTGCGCCGCATGGTCGCGACGCTGATCCCGACGCTGTCGCTGCCGATCTCGCTGATCGGCGCGGTGACGCTGCTGTTCGCGCTGGGCTACAGCCTGGACAACATCTCGCTGCTCGGGATCACGTTGGCCGTGGGCCTGGTGGTGGACGACGCGATCGTGATGCTGGAGAACATCTACCGCCACGTCGAGGACGGCATGGCGCCCTTCGACGCCGCCATCCGCGGCGCGCGCGAGATGGCCTTCACCATCATGTCGATCTCGATCTCGCTGATCGCCGTGCTGATCCCGATCTTCTTCATGCCGGGAGTGATCGGGCTGCTGTTCCACGAGTTCGCCGTCGTCGTGTCGCTGGCGATCGGCGTGTCGGCCGGCGTGTCGCTGACCCTGGTGCCCATGCTCTGCAGCCGCTTCCTGAGCAGCCATCACGAGGTCGAAGAAAACGCGCTCGGACGCACCTTCGAAGCCGGCTTCGGCTGGGTGCTGAACAAGTACACGACGTCGCTGGACTGGGCGCTGGCGCGCCGCTGGGTCGTGGGCGTGGTGGCGCTGGCCACCTTCATCGCCAGCGCGTGGCTCTGGATCGTCATCCCCAAGGGCTTCTTCCCGGAAGAGGACATCGGCCAGATCCAGGCCAGCACCGAAGCGTCCGAGGACATCTCCTTCGCCGCGATGACGGTGCTGCAGGAACGCGTCGCGCAGATCGTGCAGGACGATCCGTCGGTGTCGTCGGTGTCCGCCGCGGTGGGCGGCGGCGGGGGCGGCGGCAACGTCAACACGGGGCGGCTCTTCATCAACCTGAAGCCGCGCGCCGAGCGTCCGGCGATGCCGCAGGTGCTGGAGCAGCTGCGCAAGAAGCTGCGCGGCGTGCCCGGCATCGCGGTCTACCTGCGGCCGGTGCAGAACCTGCAGCTGGGCGGCCGCCAGTCCAAGAGCCGCTACCAGTTCACGCTGCAGTCGGTCAGCACCGGCGAGCTCAACACCTGGGCCGTGAAGCTGCAGGACAAGCTGCGCAACGACCCGGTGTTCCGCGACGTCACCAGCGACTCGCAGCTGCGCGGGCTGCAGGCCAACCTCGTCATCGACCGCGAGCGCGCGACGCTGCTCGGCGTGCAGATGCAGGACCTGCGCAACGCGCTGTACTCGGCCTTCGGCGAACGCCAGGTCTCCAGCATCTACGCCGAGAGCAACACCTACCAGGTGATCATGGAGGCGACCGACAGCGACCGCCTCAGCGAGGACGCGTTCGACAAGATCTACCTGCGCGGCAAGAACAGCACGATGGTGCCGCTGACGGCCTTCGCGAGCGTGAAGCGCGAGCTCGGCCCGACGGCGGTCAACCACCAGGGCCAGCTGCAGGCGATCACGCTGAGCTTCAACCTGGCGCCGGACGTGCCGCTGGGCAATGCGACGGCCAAGATCGACCAGTTCACGAAGGAGATCGGCCTGCCGCCGTCCATCATCACCAGCTACGGCGGCGACGCCGCGGTGTTCAAGGATTCGCAGGGCGGGCAGCTGCTGCTGATCGTGCTGGCGATCGCGGTGATCTACGTGCTGCTGGGCGTGCTCTACGAGAGCTACATCCATCCGCTGACCATCCTGGCGGGGCTGCCCTCGGCGGCGGTGGGCGCGCTGCTGACGCTGCAGCTCGCGGGCATGGAGCTGACCATCATCGCGACCATCGGCATCCTGATGCTGGTGGGCATCGTGAAGAAGAACGCGATCATGATGATCGACTTCGCGCTGGACGCGCAGCGCAACGGCGGCATGACGCCGCAGCAGGCGATCCGCGAGGCCTGCATCCTGCGTTTCCGCCCGATCATGATGACGACGCTGGCCGCGCTGATGGGCGCGCTGCCGATCGCCCTGGGCCTGGGCGCTGGCGCGGAGCTGCGCCAGCCGCTGGGCCTGGCGGTGGTCGGCGGGCTGATCCTGTCGCAGGCGGTGACGCTCTACATCACGCCCGTGATCTACCTGGCGCTGGACCGCTTCAGCGGGAAGGGGCCGGACACGCGGGAGGTCGCCGAGACGCGCCTGACCGAGCATCCCGCGCCAGGAGTCGCGGACTGACGGGGTCCGCCCACCTGCCATCGCCGAGCGCGGCCTCCACGGGGCATGGGGGATCCCTCCAGGCCCCCCAAGCCCCATGCCGGCCCGGGATCACCGCGGCGGCGTGAAGCCAACGCGGGCAACCGCCGCCGTCTGGCGGCCGATGCAGCCCGGGGCATGGTCGTTGATAAGCCCCATCGCCTGCATGAACGCATAAACGGTCGTCGGGCCGACGAACTTCCAGCCGCGTTTCTTCAGCTCCTTGGAGAGCTTCACCGAGGTCTCCGACGTGGGCCGCACGTCGCCGCCCTCCTCCGGGTCCTCGAAGCGCCAGAAGAACGCGGCCAGCGAGCCGGCTTCCTTCTGAAGCTCCAGCGCGCGGGATGCGTTGTGGATGGCCGCTTCGATCTTGCCGCGATGGCGCACGATGCCCTCGTCCGCGAGCAGCCGCGCGACGTCGGCCTCGCCGAACTTCGCGACCTTGGCGATCTCGAACTGCTTGAAGGCTTTCCGGAAGTTTTCGCGCTTCGCGAGGATGGTCCGCCACGACAGACCCGACTGGAATCCCTCCAGGCAGAGCTTCTCGAACAGCCGCCGGTCCTCGTGGACGGGGTAGCCCCACTCGTGGTCGTGATAGTCGCGGTACATGTCGAAGCCGGGGGCCTCGCACCATTTGCATCGCCATTGGCCGTCCGGCCCTTGCGCCAACCGATCGCTCATCACCGCCTCTCCAGGTCTAGACTCAACCCGTCTTGTGGAACACCGCCTCGTCCCTCGGCCACGTGTGCACGCGCGCCTCGATCAGGTCGAGCACGTGGACGAAGGCATTGCCCGCGCCGTAGTACGGGTCGGGCACCTCGTCCAGGCCCAGCCCGGTCATGCCGGCGAGGAACAGCCCCAGCTTCGCCGGCGAGACCGCCGGCCTCGCCGCCTTCAGGCCGCGCAGCACGCTGCGGTCCATCGCCAGGATCAGGTCGTAGCGGTCGAAGTCGTCGGTCTTCACCTTGCGCGAGCGCCAGCGCCGGTCCATGCCGTAGCCGCGCTGTTCCAGCACGGCCAGCGCGCGCTTGTCGACCGGATGCGCGCGCGAGGACGCGAACACGCCGGCCGAGTGCACCTCGGTCAGGCCGAGCTCGCCGGCGCGCAGGCGCAGCACCGCCTCGGCCATCGGGGAGCGGCACAGGTTGGCCGCGCAGACCAGCAGCAGTCGGGTCACCGGGGCGACGCTTCCGGGCTCAGAGCGCCAGCTCGGCGCGCATCGCGTCGATGACGCTCTTGTAGTCCGGCTTGCCGAAGATCGCCGAGCCCGCCACGAAGGTGTCCGCGCCCGCGGCCGCGATCTCGCGGATGTTGTCGACCTTGACGCCGCCGTCGATCTCCAGGCGGATGTCGCGGCCGCTGGCCAGGATCATCGCCTTGGCCTGCTGCAGCTTCTTCAGCGCGCCGGGGATGAAGCTCTGGCCGCCGAAGCCGGGGTTGACGCTCATGATCAGCACCAGGTCGACCTTGTCGATGACCCACTCCAGCACGTCCAGCGGGGTGGCCGGGTTGAACACCAGGCCGGCCTGCGCGCCTTCGGATTTGATCAGCTGGATCGTGCGGTCCACGTGCTGGCTGGCTTCGGGATGGAAGCTGACGAGGTTCGCGCCGGCGCGGCAGAAGGCCTGCGCCAGGCTGTCCACCGGCTGCACCATCAGGTGCACGTCGATGGGCGCCGGCGTACCGTCGGGCTTGACCGCGTGCTTCTTCAGCGCCTCGCAGACCATGGGCCCGAAGGTCAGGTTGGGCACGTAATGGTTGTCCATCACGTCGAAGTGGATCCAGTCCGCGCCGGCGGCCAGCACGTTGCGGACTTCCTCGCCCAGCCTGGCGAAATCGGCGGACAGGATGCTGGGGGCGATGCGGTAGGTGGGCGGGTTCATGGCGGGGCGGGCGCGGAGCCGCTGGCGGGAAAAGCGACGATTGTAGAAAGGCTGCGGCGCCTGGCGGACGCCGCAGGTCGCCCGCTAGCGGTAACGTTCCGCCAGCCGTGCGATCTCGCCGGAGGCGCTGAGCTGGCGCAGACGGTCGGTGAGCCGCTCCACCGCCGCCTCGGGCAGATGGCGGGAGACCACGACGTACTGGGTCTCCTCCTCGAAGACCTGGGGCCCGATGCGCACGCGCGCCTCCAGGCCCGCGCCGCGCGCGGCCTGGCGCAGGTTGAAGTCCTGGCCGTAGACGCCGCCCGTGCGTCCGCGCACCAGCATCTGCAGCGCTTCCCTGTCGCTGCGCGCGGATTCGATGAAGGCCACGTCCGCCTCCTGCAGCGTCGCGGCCAGCTTGGTGCCCTGCGCCAGCAGCAGCGGCTGGCGGCGCGAGAAGGCGCGCAACTCGTCCCAGGTGCGCGGCGCGCGCTCGTCGCCGGCACGCATGGCCAGCACGTGCGAGATCCGGTACAGCGGCACCGGCAGGTAGCGCATCAGCGCATGGCGGTGCTCGGACTTGAGCAGGCAGAAGAACACGTCGAGGTCGCCGTTGCTCAGCATCAGTTCGAGCCGCCGCAGCGGCACCTGCTGGTTCAGGCCCTCGATGTGCAGGTCGGGATCGGTCCGCATCACGGCGGCGACGATCTCGCCGCACAGGCCGGGGCGCAAGGGATCGCCGGACGCGTACTTGGCCGGCGCGCCCGCCTGGGCGGCGCTGCGCAGCGTCAACGGCCCGGTCGCCCCGGCGCCCGGCACGGCGGGCGTCGGGGGGCCGGACGGCGCGGCCCTCGCCGAGTTCGCCGCGTTCGCCGCCACGAGCCCCAGGTCCACGGCGACCGTCGCGGCCACGCCGACCAGCGCGCAGCCGCGCGCCATGGCCTGGCGTCGATTGGGACGGGGAACTGCCAACGGGTGTCCTGCCCTTGTCTCCATGACGGATGGCGTCCGGTGCGTGCCGGTCGCGTGTGGTGGTCCGTTCGAGCGGGTTCTGTTTCTGCTGTGTGCGGTAGCCAGCATAGCCCACGTGGGGCCTCGCGGATTCCCTAGAATCCGGCGATGGCCCATCCGCACTTCCACTGCAGCGTCGCCGTCGAGCCGCTCGCCGACCAGACCTTCCCCGACCGCAACGAGTTTGCGTACGGCTACACCGTGACGATCGAGAACCGGGGCGACGTCACCGCCCAGCTGATCGGCCGCCACTGGACCATCGTGGACGGCAACGGCAAGGAACAGGAAGTGCACGGGCTGGCCGTCGTCGGGCACCAGCCGCTGCTGCAGCCGGGCGAGCGCTTCCAGTACAGCTCCTGGGCGCAGATCGCGACCCGCCACGGCACGATGAGCGGCCGCTTCCTGTGCGTCACGGACAAGGCCGAAGTCTTCCACGCGGACGTGCCCGAGTTCCTGCTGGCCGACACGGGCTCCCTGCATTGATGTTCCGTCGCCAGGGCTGGGACCTCACCGCGCTGCTGAACGCGGCGCATCCGCAGGCGCCGCTCGCCGAGCGCAACCTCTGGCTGGTGCGATTGATCGAGTGGCTGCGCCACGCGCCGCTCAAGGACGACCGGGCGCCGTCCGCGCCGTCCGCGCCACTGCCGATCCTGCGCCTCAAATACCTGCTCCGCATGCTGGAGCGTCATCCGGACCACGCCAAGGCCTTCGCCGAGGTCATCGCCAGCGTGTGGGCCGACGTCGACGCGATCAGCCTGTTCGCGGAAGTCGGCTTCGCGCCGCGCATGGCGCTGTGGAACGAGTTCCTCGGCCGCCTGCGCCGCCGCCTGCTGCCGCTGAGCGCGGACACCAAGGACCTGTCCGAACTGTTCGAGCTGCTGTTCCCGCACGAGGCCGACGAACAGTGGATCGCCGCCGTCGACGACGAGCTGCTGGAGCGGCTGGGCCTGCTCTTCGCCGGCGCGCCCGAGGGCGACTGGCGCGAGGAGATGCGCGCCGCGATCACGGTGCTGGTGAGCTCGGTGCGCTCGGCCGGCCTGTCCGGCGCGCTGCGCGTGCGGATGGATCCGCAGCTGCTGGCGCGGCGCCCGTTCCGCAACCTCGCCACCGCGTGGGAGCAGGTCGAGCACGCCCTCGTCGAACACGACCGGGCCGCCCTGCCCGGCCGGCTGCAGTACCTGCGCGGCCTGCTCGACGAATGCCGGGCGGCGGTGCGCTCCGTGCCGGACCACCTGGAGGAGCACGGCGTCTCGGTGGACCTGATGTTCGGCGTCGAGCAGATGCAGGCGCGGCTGCGCCGCGTCGAGGACCTGCTCGCCGTGCTGCTGGCGGATCACCCGCAGCGCGAGCTGCTGCGCCTGGTGGCGGCGCTGGTCGCGGTCGTGCACGACCGCCGCAGCATCCGGACGCTGTTCGCGCGGCACTACTCGCTGCTGGCGCGCAAGGTCGCGGAGCGCAGCGCCGAGACCGGCGAGCACTACATCACCCGCAACCGCGAGGAGTACGGCGACATGCTGCGCCGCGCCGGTGGCGGCGGGCTGGTGATCGCGGGCACCACCTTCATGAAGTTCGCGATCATGGCGCTGGGACTGTCCGCGTTCTGGGGCGGCTTCTGGGCGGGCGTGAACTACGCGGGCAGCTTCGTGCTCATCCTGCTGCTGCACTGGACCGTCGCGACCAAGCAGCCGGCGATGACCGCGCCGGCGCTGGCCGACAAGCTCCGCCACATCGACAGCGACACCGGCCTGCAGGCCTTCGTCGACGAGGTCGCGCACCTGTTCCGCTCGCAGACGGCGGGGATCCTCGGCAACCTCGCGCTGGCCGCACCGGTGGTGCTGATCGTCCAGCTGGCAGCCTGGCTGAGCTTCGGCAAGCCGCTGGTCGGCGTGAAGGAGGCCGAGCACGTGCTGCATGCACTGACCGTGCTGGGGCCCTCGCTGTTCTTCGCCGCGTTCACCGGGGTGCTGCTGTTCGCGTCCAGCCTGATCGCGGGCTGGGTCGAGAACTGGTTCGTCTTCCACCGCCTGGACAGCGCGATCGCGTGGAACCCGCGCATCGTCGCGCGGCTGGGCGCGGGCCGGGCGGCGCGCTGGTCGCGCTGGTGGCGCGACAACATCTCCGGACTGACCGCCAACATCAGCCTGGGCCTGATGCTCGGCCTGGTGCCGGCGCTGCTGGGCTTCTTCGGTCTGCCGATCGAGGTCAGGCACGTGACGCTGTCCACCGGTCAACTGGCCGCGGCGGCCGGCGCGCTGGGACTCGACGTCCTCAAGCACTGGCCGTTCTGGCTCTGCGTCATCAGCATCCTGGGCACCGGCGTGCTGAACGTGGGCGTCAGCTTCTTCCTGGCGTTCAAGGTGGCGCTGCGCTCGCGCGGCATCCGGCTCGCCGATCAGAAGCGCGTGCGCGCGGCGATCTGGGCACGGATGCGCCGTCAGCCGATGAGCTTCCTCGTCCCGCCGAAGGGCTGAACCTCAGGAAGGCAGGACAGGCGCGCGAACGATCGACCGCGGCGCCGCTCAGGCGGCGTCGCTGTCGTCGGGTCGCTCGCCGCCCTTGCGACCGGAGAACATCGTCCACCAGACGATGAAGACGAGCAGCGCGAGGGCGCCGAGCGCCTCCAGCAAAATCACGCCCATGATTCGTGGTCCGATCCGTTGCAGAACTCGCCGCTGGAGCGCGGCGCTGGCGATTCTAGGCGCGCTGGGCGGCGCGACCGCCGGCCTGTCCGCGGTCCTCGTCGGCGCCGACGCCGTCGCGGCGGAATCGACGATCGATCCCGAGAAGCTGCTCAACGGCCAGGACGACAGCGCCGGCCGTCGCGTGCTGCAGCGCGAGCGCTCGCGCTGGGTCGCGGCCCTGTGGAACGAGCTGCCCGGCTGGGGCCAGGACCGTGCGCTGGAATGGTGGCCCGCGCTGCTGCGCGGCTGCGAGAAGCCGATGCCCGGCTGGACCTCGATCTGCGCGCAGGCCCGCGCCTACAAGCCTGGCGGCGACTGGGACGCGATGGTCTGGCTGATGAAGCGGCTCCAGCCCTACCGCGTCGAATCGCTGGAAGGCCAGCGCGAGGGCGTCGCCACCGGCTATTACGAGCCGGAACTCGCGGCGCGCCGCCAGTCGCAGGGCGAGTTCCGCGTCCCGCTGCTGGCGCCGCCGCTGGACCTGCCGCAGCGCAAGCCCTACGACACGCGCCAGCAGATCGAGAGCAACGCGGCGCTGTCCCGGCTCAGCCTGGCCTGGGTGCAGGATCCGCTGGACGCGCTGGTGATGCAGATCCAGGGCAGCGGCCGGCTGCGGGTGACCGAGCGCGACGGCTCCAGCCGCTGGGTGCGGCTGTCCTTCGCGGCGCACAACGAGCAGCCCTACCGCTCGATGGGCCAGTGGCTGATCGCCCAAGGCGAACTGCGCGCCACGGAGGCGTCGTGGCCGGGCATCAAGGACTGGGGTCGGCGCAACCCGCAGCGGCTCAAGGAAGCGATGTGGGCCAACCCGCGCTACGTCTTCTTCCGCGAGGAGCCCCTGCCCGACCTGGCGGTCGGTCCGCGCGGGGGTCAGGGCGTGCCGTTGACGCCGGGTCGCTCGATCGCGGTGGACAAGGCCAGCATCCCCTACGGCACGCCGGTCTGGCTGGACACGACCGAGCCGCTGTCGACGACGCCGATGCGGCGGCTGGTGATGGCGCAGGACACGGGCGCGGCGATCGTCGGCGCGGTGCGGGCGGACTACTTCTGGGGCTGGGGCGAGCAGGCCGAAGCCCAGGCCGGCCGGATGAAGCAGCCGCTGCGCCTGTGGGTGCTGTGGCCGCGCAACAGCTGACCCTGCCTTACCCAACGAGGGGGATGGCACGGCCGTACGGGCGACGCTAGGATCGCGCGCCGCGATGCGAACGTTCGGGTTTTCCTGTGCGATCGGACCGCGCGACAACAACCAAACGATCTCTCGAGGGAAACTCAATGATCCGTACTTCTACGGCCTGGCGCGCGCTGGCCGCCGTCGGCGTGGCCGCCCTGCTGAGCGCCTGCGCGCCGGCCAGCTATCTCGTGAAGACGCCGGCGCCGTCCGGCCTGAAGGGCACCGGCCAGGCGCCGGCCGACACCACCATCACCGTGGTGGACCTGCGCAAGGGCGCCGAGCGCGACTTCAGCACCGGCATCCTGCCCGCCGGCCTGCGCACCGATCAAGGCCCGATCCAGGCCCCGGTGTTCCTGGCCGAGACGCTGCAGGCGGAACTGGCCTCGCGCGGCATCAACGCCAAGGTCAAGACGGGCGAGACCGGCCAGCCGGCGCTGTCGCTGCAGACCTTCCGCATGCTGAACCACCGCTCCAACGGCTTCTCGCCGTTCGTGACCTTCACCTACCTGTCGGCCGACATCGACACGCCGTCGGGCAAGAAGCGCGTGACCAGCTTCGTCAAGCGCGGCAAGGTGCCGGTGTGGAGCTTCGAGGAGGTCATCGAACCGACGATGAACCAGCCGCTGAGCCTGGCCGTCAAGGAACTGGCGAGCAAGATCGCCGCGCAGGCGTACGGCTGGAAGGCCAGCGATGCGGAAGTGCAGCGCCTGCTGGACAAGCTGACCGGCGACAAGCTGGCCGGCGACGCCTACCTGGACGTCTACGCGCTGGGCTTCAGCAACAGCCCGAAGGCGGTGGACCGCATCGTCGAGCTGACTCGCCACGGCGACGAGTACGTGCGACTGGCTGCGATCTCGTCGGTCGGCACGCTGGGCGCGACCGGCCAGATGGGCATGCTGAAGGCGCTGTACGAGCGTCGCGACGGCGTCTGGGCGGACCGCGCGATGGCGCTGAAGTCCATCGGCGACCTGGGCACGCCGGATTCGCGCGCCTACCTGGAAGCGGAACTGAAGCGCTGGGAGACCGGCGACAGCAGCAAGGAAGCGATCTGGACGGCGCAGATCATCCGCCTGTACCTGTGATCGGCTGATCCGTTGATGTTCTGATCCTGCGATCGCCTGATCGCAGGACTGTCGCGCCGCCGGCTGGGAAGCTGGGCGGCGCGATCGTTTTTACTCGGTGACCTGGACGCCTTTCCAGAAGGCGACGCGGTCCTTGATCTCGGCGGCGGCTTCCGAGGGTTCCGGGTAATACCAGACGGCGTCCGGGTTCATGTCGCCGTGGACCATCAGGCTAAAGTAGTGCGCCTGGCCCTTCCAGGGGCAGGACGTGCGGTGATTGCTGAACGTGGTGAACTCGCGCTTCAGCGAGGCGACGGGGAAGTAATGATTTCCCTCGACCACCACGGTGTCGTCGCTTTCGGCGATGACTTCGCCGTTCCAGATTGCCTTCATTCCAACTCCTCGTGCTCAAACGTTATTTCGCCCATCGGGGCAAGGACATCTTCGTCACCGCCGGCTCTGCGAGAGACCTGGCACCCGGCTGTTTCGGGATCTGCGCGATCGGGGGCGGCGCGGAAGGCTGGTCCGTCGTCCACGTCGGCCCGGACGGCGACGCCGCCGACCTCGGCGGGGAGTACTACTTTGCCACCTCCGAGGAAGCCCTCGCGTTCCTGAAGGAACTCATCGACCTGATGGTGGACGGCGGGGAGCCGGAAGGCTTGGACGAGTGACCCCTGGATGAGGCGATTTCCCGTTCAGATCGACTCAGAATTCGAGGCGATTCTCAGCCCCATCGTCTCGCGTACACAACATGGAAGCCACGACATCGGGCCGCGCCAACGCGCCATGCTGAACACGCTGATCGACGCGGGGCCCGCGGGAATCGAAGGCGGCATGAGCACGCGCAAGTACGAGCAGATCGGCGAGACCTCGCGCGCCACCGCCTCCCGGGAATTGCTGGAGCTGGAAGCGCTCGGCTGTCTGCGGCGCTTTGGCGCCGGCAGGTCGACCCACTATCAGGTCGCCATCGACGGCTGGGGCCCGGCACCTGCTTGATCGCTCACAACGGCTTCAGATCCTCCCCCACCACGCGCACCAGCAGGCCCTTGCCTTCTGGCGTCACGCGGAACTCGCCGTACTTGGCCGGTTGCCAGCGATCGGCCTCGCCCTCCTTGAAGAACCACGCGTCGGAGACGAAGGTCCACTGGCCCCCCTTGGGCGCCAACTCCAGCACCTGCGCGCCAGCGGGCACCGCCTCACCCGGCGCGAGCAGCTTCGGCGAGTGCGCGATGCCGCGCTCATCGAGCAGCACGGCGATGCGCGGACGCGCGCCCCAGAGCAGTGAAGCGTCCAGGTCGGAGCGGGAACGCCAACCCACGCTCGGCAGGTCGTAGTTCAGGCGCATGTAGTCGCCCTGCATCAGCGAGCGCGGATCGACCGGCGCCAGCTTCACGAAGACCGGGCGGCCGTCGGCGATGAGCTGCTCCCGACTGGCGATCAGGACGTTCACCAGGACGAGCGCCACCGCGCCCGCGCCGAGCAGCACCGCTGCGCCACCGCGCAGCGTGAGCGCAGGCCGCGCTCCTTCGTCCGACGAAGGCGCCGTCGGATGCCACGCCAGCCAACGGACCCACCCGGCGAGCGCTACGCCCATCACGACGAGGGCCAGCGACTTGTGCGCGAGCGGCAGTTGCCACTCGTAGTACAGCGCGCCGATCGCCCACACCGCCGCCACTCCGGCGAGCGCGGCCAGGCGCCAGCGCCGGGTCGACGCCATCAGCGCCAGCACCAGCAGGATCCCGCCGAGCGCGGGCATCAGCGCGGAGAGCGCCGCCAGCACCAGCACTGGCGGCAGGAGCCTCAACGCGCCGGAGGGGCGCCAGCGCCGCAGCACCCACAGCGCAGCCGCGAGCGCGAACAGCACAGACAGCGCCCGGCTCGTGCCCAGCAGGACCACATGGGCCGTGGTCAAGCCGACCGTCGTGCCGCGCATGAGCGCGCCGCCCGAGAACGCGCCGGCCGCAGCGAACGACCAGCCAGCCGCCACCGCATGCATCACCAGCACGGCGACCCACCACCCCGTCAGCGCGGCTTCGAGCGCTGCGGCAGAAGACGCGCTCCGCGCCTCCCGACCCAGCCGATCCCGAACGATCCACAGCAAGAGTCCTTCCGCGAGGAGTAGCGCGGCCGCGGCCTGCGACAGGCCTCCGTCATGCTCGTACCAGCCTCTCGGCACGGTCCCCTCCAACCACAGGTGGCCCAGGTACCCGGCCAGCGCCGCCATGCCGACGCCGAGCAATCCCCGCAACCATCCCTGCTTCAGCAGCACGATCAGCGCAGCGCCGATGGCCAGGCCGATCAATGCGGCACCGGCGTGCGAGAGGTCGCGCTGCAGTCCATAGCCGAGGCACACCAGACCGGTCGGCAGCAACGGCACCGCCGCCTGCTCCAGGAACAGCGGAATTGCTCGCGCCCGCAGCAGCACGACGGACAGCGCGATCAAGGCGATGCCTTCGATGTACGGCATCGGGCCGCGATCCCAGTCGCCCCCGAACAGCATCGCGAACAGGAAGAGGAACGGCGGCACCGCCAGCCAGGCGCCAAGCGCCGTCAGCAGCACCACCGGCCAGGGCCGCTCCGGCGCGTCGGCCTCCGCGGGCACCAGACCCTCGGCGAGCGCTTGCGCCTTCCAGTCCTGGCCGCTCATGCCCGAACCTCCATCGCGCGCACGCGCCGCATGATCAGACTCACGCTGACTGCAAGCAGTGCGCAAGCCACCAGGCCGATGAGGAAGACCCCGCCGACATCGCCCTTGGCGTCGATGACCACGCGTGCCAGCCCGACGACCAGCAGCGTATCGACCGCCAACGCCAGCGCGCTCAGCGCATAGACCTCGCCGCGTCGCCACGCCAGCACGAGGCCCACGCCCATCACACCCAGTCCCAGGAAGAACTGCGGCGCCACGTCCCTCGCGAACAAGCCGCCCAACGCCGTTCCCGAGACCGCGATCACCGACGCCAGCACCGCCAGACGCCACGCCCACGGCTGCGTCGCCGCGGCGGGCCGCAGCGCGAGTCCCGCGCACAGCAGACCGTAGGCGACGAAGCCGATCGCATGCACCGGCACCGTGGACGCGTCGAAGCGCCACGAATGCCCGCCGAAGGTTTCCATCCACAGACCGATCCCCGTCGCCACCACGAGCGCCCACGGCGTCCACGCCAAGTCCGAGCGCGACGCCCACGCGATCGGCAGTCCGAGCGCGGCCCACAGTGCGAACAGCTGCCAGGGATCGGCGCCCGTCTGGTAAGTCTGTCCGAAGAAGGCCAGCAGGCCGCCCAGCGTCAGGAAGGCCACCAACGCCAGCGGTGCGCGCCACGCACGCAGCATTGCCGCCGCGATCAGGCTGACCGCGAGCACGGCCTGCAGCAGCCCGAAGCGCATGAACCGCCCGAAGTCGTCCCAGTTCGCCGCCACCCACAGGATCAGCCCGAACCCGATCAACCCTGCCGCCAGCGCGCCCGCGCCGCGGCGCAGCGGCGTCCACGGATCGCCCGGCGGATCATCGACGCCGCTGAGCGCCCGCAAGCGGCGTGCGCTGGTCGCATCCAGGCCCTGACTGGCCGTCCATTGGTACAACTGCTCGTGCAGACTCACGGGTTCCTCCCTCAGGATGCGACCGCCCGCAGGGGTCGTCGGCGATGTTCTTCGAGGGAGCCGATTCTTCCTCTCATCCTCCGTTCTCGCACTGGGAGTTCCACATGGGCCAGATGATCGACTTCGCCCGCCCCGACGGCGGCACCATCAGCGGCTATCTCGCCAGCGCCGGCGACGGCGCGCCGGGCATGATCCTCATCCAGGAATGGTGGGGCCTCAAACCCCACATCAAGGAGATCGCCGAGCGCCTGGCCTCCGCCGGCATCACGACGCTCGCGCCCGACCTCTACCGCGGTCGCATCGCCGCCAACGCGGACGAGGCCAGCCACATGATGGACGGCCTGGACTTCGTGGACGCCACCACGCAGGACCTGCAGGGCGCGCTGACCCACCTGCGCGAGCACCTCGGCTGCGGCCAGGTCGGCGTGATGGGCTACTGCATGGGCGGCGCGCTGACCATCCTCGCCGGCGTCAACCTCAAGGACCTGCAGGCGGCGGTCTGCTACTACGGCATCCCGCCGGCCGAGTTCGCCGATCCGGCCAAGATCGACGCGCCCTTCCTCGGCCACTTCGCCACGCGCGACGACTGGTGCACGCCGGAGAAGGTCGACGCCCTGGAGGCCCGCATGAAGGCGGGCGGCAAGGCTCCGGTCATCCACCGCTACGTCGCGGACCACGCCTTCTCCAACAAGACCCGCCCCGAGGTCTACGACGAGGCCGCCGCCGAACTGGCCTGGTCGCGCACCCTGGACTTCCTCAAGCAACACCTCGCCTGATCGACTGAACGACTGAACCCATGACCCTCCATCGCCGCCGCCTCCTCCCCACCGCCGCCGCTGTCTGGGCGCTGATCGCTTCATCCGCCTTCGCACAGACCACGCCGGCCTCGGGGCCGGCGTCGGCGACGGCGCGCGCCGCCTCGGAGACCGCGGCCCCGCCGCTGGATCCGCGCGTGGCGCCCCTGCTCGCGGACATCTCCGCCGAACGCATTGAGTCGACCATCCGCAAGCTGGCCGCCTTCGGCACGCGTCATACGGCGTCGGACACGAAAAGCGACACGCGCGGCATCGGCGCCGCGCGGCGCTGGATCGAGCGGCAGTTGAAGGACTGCAGCGCGAAGACCGGCGGCCGGTTGCAGGTCACCATGGACGCGTTCATCGAGCCGGCGGGCAACCGTCTCTCGGCGCCGACGGAGCTGGTGAACGTCGTGGCCACGCTGCCCGGCGCGTCCGCCGGCACGCCGCGTGAACGCGTGCTGGTGGTCAGCGGGCATTACGACTCGCGCAACAGCGACGTGATGGATGCGCAAGGCGAAGCGCCCGGCGCGAACGACGACGCCTCCGGCACCGCCGCCGTCATGGAGATGGCCTGCGCCGCAGCCAAGCAGCGTTTCGACGCGACCCTCGTGTTCATGGCCGTTCCGGGCGAGGAGCAGGGCCTGCTCGGCGCCCGCCACTGGGCCCGGCGCGCCCGCGCGCAAGGGTTGAACGTCGAAGGCATGATCACCAACGACATCGTCGGCAGCTCGCGCGGCGACAAGGGCGAGCACGATCCGAAGCGGCTGCGCCTCTTCGCCGACGGCTTCGATCCGCTGCTGCGCCTGCTGGTGAACGCCAACGCCAACAGCCCGGCCAACGAGGACGAGGTGAAGACCAACGCGGCGATCCGCGCGCAGCTGCAGCCGCTGGCGGTGGCCGGCGGCGGCGAGGAACTGCCGACGCAGCAGTTCGGCCGTCACCTGAAGGCCGAGGGCGAGCGCTACCTGCCGGACTTCCACATCGACCTGATCCAGCGTCGGGACCGCTACCTGCGCGGCGGCGATCACCTCCCCTTCCTGGAGCGCGGCTACGCGGCGGTGCGATTCACCGAGCCCTTCGAGGACTTCCGTCACCAGCACCAGAACCTGCGCACCGAGGGTGGCGTCGTCTACGGCGACCTGCCGGAGTTCGTGGACTTCGGCTACGTGGCCGACGTGGCGCGCGTGAACCTCGCGGGTCTGGCGACCTTGGCCTGGGCGCCGTCGCCGGTGAAGGGTGCGCGCATCGATGCGCGCGAGCTGACCAACGACACGACGCTGCTGTGGACCGCGAACGTCGATCCTGAACTGGCGGGTTATCGCATCGTCTGGCGCCGTAGCGAATCGCAGGCCTGGGAGGGCGCAAAGGATGTCGGCAACGTCACCAAGGTCACGCTGCCGCTGTCCAAGGACAACCTGATCTTCGGCGTGCAGGCCGTGTCGAAGTCAGGCCATGCGAGTCTGGCGAGTTATCCGTTGCCGCTGGCGCGGTGAGTTGGTCAGCAAACTGACCAACGCCCCGGCGTTTGGTCAATTTGTTAACCAAATGAGCAGCGATTGGGGCTACCGCAACACGCCCTTCCCCAGCCACTGCCCCCAGATCTTCATGGTCACGCGCTGATCCACGAGCCCCGGGTACTCGGCCATCGTCTTGCGCAGCGCCGTCTCATCGGTGCCACGCGAGAACACCACCTCGCCGATCGGCCCGTCCTCCAGCGAATACCAGGCCCCGATGACGCCTTCGTCGAGCGCCCGCTGCAGGAAGATTGGCACCGCGTCTTTGTCCTTCGCCTCCGCGCGGCTGAACAGCACGATGCGGTTCTCCTCGATGCCGTTGGGATCGATGCCGGTGTGGTGCAGCGCCTGGTGCACCGTCGCCGGCTGCGCGTTGACCACCATGTAGCCCTCGCGGATGTACTGGTCGGGTTCGAAGTAGCTCAGCAGGATCTGCCGGTTGGGCGCCTTGACCACGACGATGCCGCGCTTCTGCTTCAAGGGATCGCGCAACGGTCCCGCCGCGAAGAGCTTTTCGTCCGCGAAGAGCCGTTTGAAGTTTTCCAGATGACCGGTCTGCATCGCCGCCACGGCAGCCTTGTCGTCGGGAACCGGCTTGCCGGTCTCGAGGAAGATGAACCAGTACTGTTCGGCTGCGATCATGGGCGGACGGGTCTGTGCACGGGCCGGCAGGGCCGCCAGCGCGGATAGCGCAGGGAGGGCCGCCGCCGAGGCGATCAGGGAACGTCGTTGCATCGGAGTCTCCTTGTGTCGTCCACCGGGCGATCGACGGAGCCCGGCGTCGACGGACGACTCTACTCCCGCCCGCCGCCCGTGCCGAGCACCTGCAACGAGCGCAGCATCAGCCGCCCGCTGGTGACGTTGGTGGCGCAGGCGACGTTGTGGACGTCGCAGGCGCGGACCAGCGCGTTGATGTCGGGTTCATGCGGCTGCGGCGTCATCGGATCGCGCAGGAAGACGACCGCGTCGACCAGACCGACCGCCAGGCGAGCGCCGATCTGCAGGTCGCCGCCGTGCGGCCCGGACAGCATGCGCTCGACCGTCAGGCCGACCTCCGCCGTCAGGCGCGAACCGGTCGTGCCGGTCGCCACCAGCTCGCAGCCACCGAGGAAACCGGCGAACTCGGTCGCGAGCATCACCATCTCGTCCTTCTTGCCGTCGTGGGCGATCAGGGCGATGCGCAGGCGCGAAGGCGCGGCGGCGGCCGTCGCGGCATCGGGAGAAGGTGCGGAAGCAGGAGCGGTGATGGCAGTCATGGCTGCGATCGTAGGCCCGGAGGAACGACGTGCGAGTTACCGGCGCGGTTCTTTCTGCGTCGCCAGCGGCACGTTGCCGACGCCCCGGTTCATCGCGTTGAGCAGGTCGCCGTTGTCCTGGCTCAGCTCCCAGGCGAAGACGCCCGCCAGGCCCTGATCGCGCACGAAGCGGCCCTTGGCCAGCACCGCCCGCGGATCGTCGTAGCCCATCCAGAGCTTCTGCGTCGGGTTGAACAGCGACCACGACTGCGTCACCGGATCCCAGATGGACTGGTAACCCGCGCGGCCGTTGCCCTTCGCGTCGAGGATGCGGCCGGCCATCTCGCGGTAGCCCTGCGCGCCTTCGGCGCCCGGGTAGGCGCCGGTCTTCGCGGCGCCCGCCGTCGTCTTGCTGACGCCGGTGAAGCCGCGCCCGTACATCGCCACGCCCGCCACCAGCTTCGAGCGCGGCACGCCGGCCTTCTCCAGGTTGGCCACGGCGCGCTCCAGGCTGTCGTCCGCCTGCGGCGACGACGCGCGCAGCGTCGTGTGATGTCCCGCCACCGGCGACCACATGCCGTAGAAGTCGTAGGTCATCATGAAGACGAGATCCAGCGGCTTGGACGCGTCCTTGAAGTTGATCTTGCCGACGATCGAATCCATCGGATTCACGGCCGTGGTCAGCAGGTAGGGACGGCCCGTCTCCGCGGTCAGCGCGTCCAGCGCCTTGCGCAGGTCGGTCATCAGTTCCGCGTAGGACTGGCCGTCCTGAGGACTGCCAAGCTGCACGCCGTTGGCCGCACCGTTGTTGCCGGGATGCTCCCAGTCGATGTCGATGCCGTCGAAGGCCGGATGGTCGCGCAGGAACTGCTGCGCCGAGGCCGCGAACACCGCGCGCTTCGCCGGGTCGCCGACCAGGTGGAAGATCGGATCGGATCCGCCCCACCCGCCCACCGAGGCGACGATCTTCAGATGCGGCGCGCGCTGCTTGTAGCGCTGGAACGCGGTGTTGAAACGCGCGTCGATCGGGCCGGTGCCGATCTCGAAATCCTTCTTGCCGACGCACTTCGCGGCGTCCTTCTCCAGCTGTCCCGGGCCGCACAGGCGCAGGAAGGCGTAGAGCACATGGGTCAGGTTTTGCGGGGGCACGCGCTCGATCAGCTCGACCGGCTCCCAATTGGGCACGTAGATGCCGACGATCTTGCCGCCGGTGCGCTCGAACTCGACCGGCTTGGCGCCGAAGAGGGGGTAGCCCGGCGCTTCCGCCTTCTGACCGGCCTTCTGACCGGCCTTCTGATCGACCTTCGCATCGGCAGCTGGCGTCGCGGCGATGGCGGCGGAGACGGCCATCGCGCCGAGCGCGGCGATCGCGGCAGTCAACGGGGTCGGGATGCGGGACAGAACGCGAACGGACATGCGGGGCCTCCAATGGACGCCGCAGCTTAGCGGATCACTCCGGAAATTAACACCAGTCAAATACCAATTCGACCAATGCAACGACTTCGGAGAAACCTTTATGGATCCACTTCGCTGCTCGGCGGCCCTGGTCTATGGCGGCGGCCTTCGCCTATGGCGCCACGTCGACCCGAAGCTGCAACTCGCGGAGCTTCTGCACTTCCGCGTCCCGCGTGCTGTACGTGTTGCGGTTGGCGCTGGCCGTCACGCTACCCGTGCGCGCGATCGTGACCCAGATGCCGAGCGGCGCCTGCACGGTGCTGAGGACGTCGGTGCTCGGGCGCTGCTGGCCGTCGGGCAGCGAAGTGCCATAGGCGCCGCCCTGCGGCATCTGCGCCTGGTCCGAGGCGCGGACCTCGACATCCACCGGACTGCGACCGCCCGGCCATTTCGGCCGGACGACGATGCCGCGCACGCGCTCGGCCATGCCCTGCCGCGGCACGACGACCACGCGGTCGCGCTCGCCTTGCTGACGATCCATCGCCACGTCGACCCATTGGATGGGTGTCGACTCGGTCATCGTGAACGAGGCCTGCGAGCCGTTGAGCACCAGCAGGCGCGGGAACAGCTGCTGACGTTGCTCGCGGTTCTCGGTGGAGAGCGCGACGCCGCCGCGCGCCGACACGCTGCCACCCGTGCTCACGACGGTGCTGCCGTCGCGGATGCCGGCGACCGTGGAACCGCTGAGCTCGGACTCGACCCAGCGCATCTCGACCTGCAGGTTCTGCTTGGGGCCTTGCGCGCGGGCCGGCGTCATCACGGAAGCGCCGACGCCGAGCAAGGCGGCGGCAAGAACGAGGCGGCGATTCGAGTTCATCGTCTCAGCATACGCCGCGCCGACGACGCTTGTTCAATGCCTGCGAGCCCAGCGTCCGTCTGTGCGACGACGGCCCGACCGCCTCTACTTGTTCACGGCTCTGCAGCGATCGATGTCGCACGCGGTCGGCAGCATGGAGCGGTACTCGACGACGCTGCCCCAGCTCTTCGGATCGCGCAGCGCGCAGCGCTCGCCCTTGCCGTTGTCGTAATAGGACATCGTGTCGACGCAGCGCTTCGAATGCGCCATCAGGCCGAGGAAGTGGCCCATCTCGTGCGAGAGCACCATCTGCAGCGTCTGGTCGGCGGGGTGCTTGGGATTGCGCTCGCGCAGCAGCGCGAAGAGACCGGGACCGATCGACAGGCTGCGCGCCGTCACGTTGGCCAGCGCGAACTGGCCGCGGCTGCCGACGTCGCTCCACAGGATCTGGATGGCGTCCTCGGGCGGCACCTGGCCGCTGGGCACGGCAACCACGGCGAACTTCAGCCCGCAGGCGGACCACGCCTCGGCGGAACGCTTCACCAGCGCCATCACTTGCGGCTCGCTGAACCAGGGCGGCGCGTTGTCGTGGCGATAAGCGAAGCGCAAGGAGCGTGTCGCGATCGCACGATCGCGGCCGTCGCCCCAGGTCTGCACTTCGCCGGGCAGGCATTGGGCGATCTCCTGATCACGCACGGAGGGAATCGCCGCTGCCTTGCCCTTCTCGGGCGGAACGAGTTGAGCCATCGCGCTCAGCGGCAGGAGCGCGCCGAACAACGTCAGCGCCATCGCCGCCAAGGCCCGGGTGACCGTGCGGTGCACGATCAAGACTAGATTCACGCTCATGCCTTCGCGGCCCGCAGCACGCCGCGCACATGCGGCCACAGCAGGTTGATCGCGAGTCCGCTGATCACGAGCGCCGCGGCCATCAGCTTCCACGGCGGCAGACCTTCGCCGAGCAGCAGTGCCGAGCAGCTCATGCCGAACACGGGAACGAGGAGCGCCATCGGGACGATGGTCGCGGCGGGATGGCGCGACAGGAGGAAGCTCCACGCGCCGTAGCCGAAGAGCGTGTTGCCGACCGACTGCCAGAGCACCGCGGCCCAGGCGCCGATGCCGGCGTGCTGGAGTGCTTCGCCCATCTGCGTCGGGCCCTCGACGACGAAGGACAGCGCGAACAGTGGGGGCGCGGCGAACGCGCTGCTCCAGACGACGTAGCCCAGCATGTTCACGGCGCCGGCGCGTTTGCCGACGATGTTGCCGCTGGACCAGCAGAGCGCGGCCAGCAGCACCATGCCGAGGCCCAGCACGGTGGTCGTGCCGTCGGTGTGCGAGGCGATGACGCCGATACCGGCCGCGGCGGTGACGAGGGCGAGCCACTGGAAGCCCTGGACGCGTTCGCCGCTCATGCGCATGGCGAGCAGCAAGGTGAAGAAGACCTGCGTCTGGATGACGAGCGAGGCCAGCCCCGGCGAGATCTGCGAGCGCATCGCGAGGTAGAGCAACGCGAATTGGCCGACGCCGACGAAGGCGCCGTAGGCGGCGAGGTTGCGCCAGCCGACTTTCGGACGCGGCAGCAGGAGCATCGCGGGCAGCGCGGCGAAAGTGAAGCGCAGGGCCGCGAAGAGCAGCGGCGGGAACGCGTTCAGGCCCCAGCGGATCACGACGAAGTTGCTTCCCCAGATGGCGACCACGGACAGCGCAAGCAGGAAATGTCGGAGCGGTAGCGTCATGGCGGCCGGGGAGCGAGGGGGGATCGTCGACTATGCCAGCGGGGCTCTCCGCCGACCCGGTACAGGGGGTCGGCAGTGCGACCGGTACAGGACCCGCGTACTGCGTCGGCCGCTGGCCCTCACCCCCGCCCTCTCCCGCAAGCGGGAGAGGGAGTGAGAATGCACCGAGGCTTTCGCCGCAGGACCACCGGGGTGGCACCCTCTCCCGCACCGCGGGAGAGGGCGGGGGTGAGGGCCAGCGGCGGTGGAAGTGCTGAAGCCTTCTTTCGGTGATGGCCTCAGCCCTTCGGCTTCAGATGCCCCAACGGCAACGCTCCGCCCGCCTTCACTTCCCCGAGCGAGAAGCTGGTGTGGATGTCCTTCACGTTCGGCAGATTCAGCAGCGTGTCGATCGAGAACCGGCTGAACGCATCCAGATCCGTGGCCATCACCTCCAGCTCGAAGGTCCCGGCGCCGCTGATGTAGTGGCAGGAAATCACCTCCGGCAGTTGCCGGATCGCTTCCTCCAACTGCTTGGTCGCGGCGCCGTTGTTGCGGTCCGCGTCCACGCGCACGAAGGCCAGCACGCCCAGGCCGAGGCGGCGCCGGTCAATTTCGGCCCGGTAGCCCGTGATGAAGCCCTGCTCCTCCAGCCACCGCACCCGGCGCCAGGTCGGCGCCGGGGACAGCCCGATCCGCGTCGCCAGCTCCGCATTCGACAGGCGCGCCTCGCGCTGCAGCTCGGCCAGGATCGCCACGTGATACCGGTCGAGTTCGCCGCTTGCCGGAGCACCGGATCCGCCCGCGTCGTCTCCCCGATCGGCACCCCGATCAGCACCCCGATCGATCCCTTCGTCGCCGCCGGCAGAACCCGCCGTCGCCCTCATGGTTTTCCCTGATGCTCCGTTTTTCGATGCCATTCGAACCCCTTTCTTCATTCCGGGAAAGATTCTTGCTCAAACGACCGTCCCCGGCGCAGAACTAGCAAACACTCGCCGGGCGTTGTTTCCTACACTGTTCTCTGCGTTTTCCGCGCGCCGCCATACTTGGCGCGACGGCAGCCAAGGCACACGGCCTCGCCACAAGCGGGGACCGGAAGTCAGCCACCCATCAGGAGACTCCCCGCATGAACGCCCCCTTGCCCGAACACATCCTGCGCGCCCTCGAGAAGGTCACGCTGGATGACAAGTACGCACTCGACGAGGGCCGCGCCTTCATGAGCGGCGTCCAGGCGCTGGTCCGCCTGCCGATGCTGCAACGCACCCGCGACGCCATCGCCGGCCTCAACACCGCCGGCTTCATCTCCGGCTACCGCGGCTCCCCGCTGGGCGGCTACGACCAGGCCCTGATGGCCGCGAAGAAGCACCTCGCCAAGCAGCACATCGTCTTCCAGCCCGGCGTCAACGAGGAACTCGGCGCTACCGCCGTCTGGGGCACCCAGCAGCTCGCACTCTTCCCCGAGAAGGCGAAGTTCGACGGCGTCTTCGGCATGTGGTACGGCAAGGGCCCGGGCGTGGACCGCTCCATCGACGTGTTCAAGCACGCCAACATGGCCGGCACGTCCAAGCACGGCGGCGTGATCGCCATCGCCGCGGACGACCACATCGCCAAGAGCTCCACCGCCGCCCACCAGAGCGACCACGTCTTCAAGGCGGTCGGCTTTCCGGTGTTCTTCCCGAGCAGCGTCCAGGAGATCCTGGACATGGGCCTGCACGCCTTCGCGATGAGCCGCTTCTCCGGCCTGTGGTCGGGCATGAAGACCATCCAGGAGATCGTCGAATCGTCCAGCAGCGTCAGCGTCGATCCCGACCGCGTCGAGATCCTGATGCCCGAAGATTTCCAGATGCCCCCGGGCGGCCTGCACATCCGCTGGCCCGATCCGCCGCTGGACCAGGAAGCGCGGATGATGGACCACAAGTGGTACGCCGCCCTCGCCTACGTCCGCGCCAACAAGCTCAACCACAACGTCATCGCCACGCCGCATGACCGCATCGGCCTGATCGCCTCGGGCAAGGCCTGGAACGACACCCGCCAGGCGCTGCACGACCTGGGCCTGGACGACGACAGCTGCCGCCGCCTGGGCATCCGGCTGCACAAGGTCAACGTGGTGTGGCCGCTGGAAGCGACCATCACCCGCGACTTCGCCACCGGGCTGCAGGAGATCCTCGTCATCGAGGAGAAGCGCCAGATGATCGAGTACCAGCTCAAGGAGGAGCTGTACAACTGGCGTCCCGACGTGCGCCCGAACGTGCTCGGCAAGTTCGACGAGACCGACGGCGACCGCAGCGGCGGCGAGTGGAGCCACCCGAACCCGAGCAGCAACTGGCTGCTGCGCCCGCAGGCCGACCTGACGCCGGCCATCATCGCGCGCGCCATCGCCAAGCGGCTGAAGAAGCTGGGCGTGGACGCCGACACCGCCGCGCGCCTCGACGCGCGCGTCGCGCTGATCGACGCCAAGGAACAGTCGCTCAAGTCGGAAGAGAAGACCGCCGGCGGCGCCGACCGCACGCCGTGGTTCTGCTCCGGCTGCCCGCACAACACCAGCACGCGCGTGCCGGACGGCTCGCGCGCCGTGGGCGGCATCGGCTGCCACTACATGGTCACCTGGATGCCGGGCCGCAACACCGCGACCTTCACCCAGATGGGCGGCGAAGGCGTGCCCTGGGTCGGCCAGGCGCCGTTCACCGACGAGAAGCACATCTTCAGCAACCTCGGCGACGGCACCTACTTCCACAGCGGCATCCTCGCGATCCGCCAGTCCATCGCCGCGGGCGTGAACATCACCTACAAGGTGCTCTACAACGACGCGGTCGCGATGACCGGCGGCCAGCAGGTCGGCGAGCGCCCCGAGGGCCACAGCGTCACGCAGATCATGAACAGCCTGGTCAGCGAAGGCGTGGCCAAGCTGATCATCGTCACCGACGAGCCGGAGAAGTACGACGGCAAGCCGCTGGCGCCCGGCGTCACCGTGCATCACCGCGACGAGCTGGACGCGCTGCAGCGCCAGTTCCGCGAGATCCCGGGCACCTCGGTCATCATCTACGACCAGACCTGCGCGACCGAGAAGCGCCGCCGCCGCAAGCGCGGCAAGCTGGTCGACCCGGCCAAGCGCACCGTCATCAACGAGCTGGTCTGCGAAGGCTGCGGCGACTGCTCGGTGCAGTCGAACTGCCTGTCGGTCGAGCCGCTGGAGACCGAGTTCGGTCGCAAGCGCCAGATCAACCAGAACACCTGCAACAAGGACTTCTCGTGCGTGAAGGGCTTCTGCCCGAGCTTCGTCACCATCGAAGGCGGTGAGCTGAAGAAGCCGAAGAAGGACAAGCGCGTCAGCCCGTTCGACGCGTCGCTGCCGGTGATCCCGCAGCCGTCGATCCCGAACGCGGTCGAGGCCTGGGGCATCGTCGTGGCCGGCGTCGGCGGCACCGGCGTGATCACCATCGGCCAGTTGCTCGGCATGGCCGCGCATCTGGAAGGCAAGGGCGTGATCACGCAGGACGCGGCCGGCCTGGCGCAGAAGGGCGGCGCGACCTGGAGCCACATCCAGATCGCCAACACGCCGGACGCGATCCACTGCACCAAGGTCGGCACCGCAGAGGCCGATCTGGTGATCGCCTGCGATTCCATCGTCGCCGCCAACAAGACGACGCTGGCCGTGATGCGCGAAGGCCGCAGCTTCGTGGCGCTGAACACGCACGGATCGCCGACCGCCACGCTGGTCAACGACGCCAACTGGTCCTTCCCCGGCGCCGCCTGCGAGGCCGCCGTGCAGAAGGCCGTGGGCGCCTCGCACCTGGGCATGTTCGACGCGGAGGAAGTCGCGGTGAAGCTGCTGGGCGACTCGCTGTACACCAACCCGCTGATGCTGGGCTTCTCGTGGCAGAAGGGCCGCGTCCCGCTGAGCCACGCGGCGCTGATGCGCGCGATCGAGCTCAACGGCGTGCAGGTCGACAACAACAAGGCCGCGTTCGAATGGGGCCGCCGCTGCGCGCACGACCTGGCCGCGGTGCAGTCGCTGTTCGCGGCGCAGCAGGTCATCAACTTCGTCAAGCGCCAGGGCGTGGACGAGCTGATCACCAAGCGCGTCGAGTTCCTGACCGATTACCAGAACGCCGCCTACGCCGAGCAGTACCGCGCCTTCGTCGAGAAGGTCCGCCAGGCGGAAGCGCCGGTGGGCGGGACGCGTCTGACGGAAGCCGTCGCGCGCTATCTGTTCAAGCTGATGGCCTACAAGGACGAGTACGAAGTCGCCCGCCTGCACACGGACACCAAGTTCCTGGACAAGATCAAGGGCCAGTTCGAAGGCGACTTCAAGGTGGTGCACCACCTGGCACCGCCCATGCTCGCCAAGAAGGACGACCACGGCCATCTGCAGAAACGCCCCTTCGGCAGCTGGGTCCGCCCGGCCATGGGCATGCTGGCCAAGATGAAGGGCCTGCGCGGCACCGCCTTCGATCCGTTCGGTCATACGGAAGAGCGCAAGATGGAACGCCAGTTGATCGTCGACTACCGCGCGACGATCGAATCGATCCTGGCGAAGGGCCTCACCACCGAGCGCCTGTCCACCGCCGTCGAGCTGGCCCGCATCCCGGAAGAGATCCGCGGCTACGGCCACGTGAAGGAGCGCCACCTGAAGGCGGCGCGCCTGAAGTGGGACCAGCTGTCCAAGCAGTGGAGTGAGGTGGCCTGACCTTCTTCTTCGGCCGCTGCTGACGGAAGGCCCAGCGCGGGCTCTCCGCAGGGCATGGGGCCTCGCGTCCGCGAACCCCAAGCCCTACTCCGGCCCCACCCCCGCTCGCTGCCCTCGGGCCTTGGCGATCGGGCCTTGGCAATCATCGATACAGCCCGTCCCGGTCTCCGGGCGGGCTGTATGTCTTTGGTCACTGCACTGGCTTTTTCATGCCCCCGGATGGGGGAAGTGCGGATTTCCCGACGACTCACATCGATAGACTCGCACCCTTCGGCCCGTCAGAGGCCAGGTTCGACCTACCGTTTCGAGGGAATCCCATGACCACCACCCCCTTCGCTCGCACCCTGCGAGCCCTCACCTTCGCGTTGTTCGGCGCAATGTTCGTCGCGACCGGCCCGGCCTCGGCGCAGTCCGGCGAGAACGAGTTCGCCAAGGTGCTCGTCGCCGCGCAGAACGACATCGTGAAGGGGCCGCAGGACGTGAAGCTGTCCAGCCAGGCCGTGCTGCATCTGCCCGAAGGCAAGGTGTACGTGCCGCAGCCGCATGCAGCCAAGCTGATGCGCGCGATGGGCAATCCCGGCGACTACAGCGATCTGGAAGGCGTGGTGTTCCCGCGCGGCGACGCCGACTGGTTCGCGACGCTGCGCTTCGAGAAGTCCGGCTACATCAAGGACGACGACGCGAAGCACTGGGACTCGGCGGACATGCTGAAGAGCTTCAAGGAAGGCACCGAGGCCAGCAACGACGAGCGCAAGAAGATGGGCGGCCGCGCGCTGGAGATCACCGGCTGGGCGCAGGAACCGACCTACGCGGCGGACTCGCACCGCCTGGTGTGGGCGATGAAGTCGCGCGAGGTCGGCGCACCGGCCAACGAGCCGCAAGGCGTCAACTACAACACCTACGCCCTGGGCCGCGAAGGCTACATGAGCCTGAACCTGGTCACCGGCCTGGACGAACTGCCCAAGTACAAGGGCGACGCGCAGCAGCTGCTGGGCGCGCTGGAGTTCAACGACGGCAAGCGCTACGCCGACTTCAACAGCAGCACCGACAAGGTCGCCGAGTACGGCCTGGCCGCGCTGGTGCTGGGCGTGGGCGCGAAGAAGCTGGGCCTGCTGGCAGTGATCGGCGCGTTCTTCCTGAAGTTCGCGAAGATCATCCTGCTGGCCGTCGTCGGTTTCGGCGGCGCCATCATGAAGTTCTTCGGCCGCAAGAAGAGCGAGTCCGCGGAGTCCTGAGCCGATGACCAAGCTGCTGTTCCTGCTGTTCTCGGGCGTCAAGCTGAGCAAGCTGCTGCTCAGCGGGGGCACGATGCTGCTGTCGGTGCTGCTGTACGCGTGGGTCTACGGCTGGCGCTATGCGGTGGGCTTCATCGTGCTGCTGTTCGTGCACGAGATGGGCCACTACGTCGCCGCGCGCCAGAAGGGCCTGAACGTCGGCCTGCCGACCTTCATCCCCTTCGTCGGGGCGTGGATCGAGCTCAAGGAGATGCCCCACGACGCGCAGACGGAGGCCTACATCGGGCTGGGCGGTCCGCTGCTGGGCACGGTGGGCGCGACCGTCTGCTACCTCCTGGCGCGCAGCTGGAACCTGGACTGGCTGCTGGCGGTGTCGTACGCGGGCTTCTTCCTGAACCTGTTCAACCTGATCCCGATGTCGCCGTTCGACGGCGGCCGGATCACGGCGGTGCTGTCGCCGCGTATCTGGTTCGCGGGCGTGCCGGTGCTGGTCGGGTTGTTCCTTTACCGACCCAGCCCGATGCTGCTGCTGATCGCCTTCCTGGCCGCGCCGCAGCTGATGAAGGCGTGGAAGTACCGCGCCGACAGCGAAGAGGCGCAGACCTATTACGCCGTGCCGACCCGCGTGAAGTGGGAGTACGCGGCGTACTACATCGGCCTGGCCGCCTTCCTGGCGGTGATGACGCACGACGTCCACGAGATGCTGGGCGCGGCGCGTCATCTCGGCGGCGACGCCTGACGCCGCCGTTCTTCCAGCCCTCTCAGTCCGAGACCGACGCCGGCGCGCGATAGAACATCGCCGCCGGCGTTTTGCCGTCCTGGCCGTTCGTCCATCGGAAGTGCGGGTAGGCGGCCTGGTTGTCGACGACGATCATCTCGTCCTGGTTGACGCAGCGGACGACCAGGAAGACATGGTCCTCGCCGTGATGCGTCTGCTCGCGGCAGGTGCTGCCGATATCGCCGGCGCGCTGGTCGCCGGGAGACACCTCGACCCAGCCGCGCGCGAGCAGCATCGCCGGGACGTCGATCGCCCAGCACCGCTCCTGGAGCTCGAAGCCCGCCTCCCGCATCAGCAAGGTCAGCAGGAGGGCGCAACCGTCGGCGGGATAGACCTCGCCGTCGGGGTCCAGGAATCTTCTGGCGGCAAGCGCCTGCGTCTCGCGAAGCCGGTCCGGATCGACCGCGAGGGCGAGCAGCCCGGGGATCCGGGCGCGGTCCGGGACATCGTCGCCGGGACGCGGAGGAAGTTCGGTGAACGGCAGGGAATGGATCAGCGGCATGCGGGCCTCGCAGTGACTTGAATGAGCGGGTGCGCCCTGCCACCTCGGCAGGAGGCGGTGAGCGCGCTCCTCAGTGAAGTCAGTCGGCCGAAGCGCTTCAGTCCGGCTCGCGAGTGACGCTTCAGTCGGGCTTGCGGCCCTTGGCGGACTTGGCGGGCTTGGCGCGCTTCGAGGCATTCCCCGCCGCCAGGCCCTTCACGGCCTTCACGGCCTTCACGGCCTTGGCCGCCTTCGCCAGCGCCTGCTTCTGGCGCGGCCTCAGCCATCCCAGCGAGAAGCCGGCCTGCGCCGCCGCCGGGACATCGCCGCGGGCCATGGCCAGGGCGAGTTGCTCGCGCGCCTGCGCAAGTCCGACTTCCAGATCGTTCAGTGCGCCCAGCCGTTGCGCCGCCTCGTGGACGCGCGCGAGTTGACGGGCCCGCGCCTCGATCTCCTTCCTGGAGAGCTTGTCCCCATCGGCGCCGCCGGGCACCGCGAAGGTCAGTTCCATGGCGAGCCGCAGGCGTCTGAGGCGCCGGCGCAGGTGATGGCGTCCTTCGACATCGAGACGCTCGAAACGTTTGACCTGCTTGTCCGTCGCGGCGCGCCACTGCGCGACGTGCCGGTGGACCAGGGTCAGGCCTTGCTCTTCCTCGGGCGCGTGGTCCGGTGCGGGGCGCGCGAGCCAGCCGATGATCGCGAGCATCCAGCCCTGGACTTCCGGCGTGAGGAGCAGTGCGGCGACATCGATGGGCGTCGCGGGCGGCAGATCGGACGCAGCGGATGCAGCGGACGGGCGCTCGACGCGCCAGGCCGCGAGCATCGCCAGGCGCCAGCCGGCCTCGGCCTGGGCATCGGCGTCGCGCGCGGCGGTGAGCCGGCGCGACAGTTGTCCGGCGCCGTCGGCGAGCGCGTGCAGCGCGACGTCGTCGTCCGCCGCCAGCAGCCGCAGACCGGCGCGCAGGCGGCGCAGGCCGACGCGCATCTGGTGCAGATGCTCGGGACGATGCCGTCCGCTCGCGATCTGCGAGGCGTTGCCGACGACCGGCTCCAGGCAGTCGCGCAGCAGCACGTGGAGCGCGTCGTCGCGCGTCATGTCGCCGGTCCAGTGGATCGCATGGGACCCGGCGACCGGCGCGCAGTCGAGCTGGCGTGCGAGCAGGTCGCCGCGCAGCGCCTTGGTGCGCAGTTCCAGCGACAGCCCGAAGCGTTCGATGGCCCAGGACCGCGCGGTTTCAAGCACGGCGCGGGCTTCGCCGCTCTTCAGTTCGATCTCGAGTTCGGCGACCGGCGTGCTGCGCAGCGTGTCGCCCTCGCCGGCGAGCAGCGCGCCGCGGTCGAGGGCGAGTTCGACCGTGCCGTGCGGCGTCCGCAGCGGGCGCGTGAGCCGGGTGATGTCGGTGCGGAACAGCGCCTGCAGGGCCCCCTCCGGCAGCTCGGCGAGCAGGGCCTGGAGCGCCTGCCCGGCGGGATGGTCGGCGTGGCGCGCGACGTCGAGCTGGGGGATGTCCGCGCCCAGCGGAACGTTGTGTTCGAGGCGCGTCATGCCGTCCGGCGCGGCACCCTTGAGCGTCTGCACCCAGACCTCGCCCTCGCGGCGCAGCCTCAGCGCGAAGCCGGCGCGCGCCAGGTCGCGTTCGGGCGTGTCGAAGTACGAGGCCTGCAGGCGCTCCTCGGTCGCGACGGACTTGCCGGTCCCCGCCACCCAGCGGCGCACGGCGGGCCATTGCGATTCGGGGATCTGGAAACGCAGCTCGATTTCGTTCATCCGGCAGTGTCGCATGTGAAGAACGGCGCCCCTTCCGCGGCGGCAGTCACCCAATCGGGCGAACAGCGATGTCCATATGAATTACGTATGCAGATTCCTATTTCGAGATATTTGACGTCTCCGCCGTCGCTGCCCACGATGGGCTCACCCGTGTCCTCCACGGGAACAAGAACCGGAGACCTCCATGCCAGTTTCGAGAGCGCCGGACCGTCAGGTCAGGCCCCTTCCCGCCCTTTCCGCCCTTTTTGCCGCGACGCCGGTGACTTTGGCGCTGCTGTTGTCCGCCTGCGGCAGCGGCGATGACAACGTCGATGTCACGCCGCCGTTCAAGCCCGCGGTGATCACCGCACAGTCGTGCAGCGCGGCCGCCACTTTCACGGCGACCGCCGCGCAGATCAGCCTGCCGTCCACCGGGGCGGAGATCGCCTCCGCGACGATGGTCGCCGCGGACGCGGCGGGCAACCTCAACGGCAGCTTCTGCAAGGTGCTCGGCCGCATCAAGCCGGTCGACCCGACGGCGCCCGTCATCAACTTCGAGGTCAACCTGCCCGCGACCTGGAACGGCAAGATGCTCCAGTACGGCGGCGGCGGCTTCGACGGCGTGCTGATCACCGGCCTGGACCCGACCAACTTCGCCGGCAACGACACCCCGACGCCGCTCACGCGCGGCTACGTGACCCTGGGCGATGACTCCGGCCATGTCGGCGGCATCACCAACGGCTCCTTCGCCACCAGCGACGAGGCGCTGCGCAACTACGGCCGCCAGAGCCTGAAGAAGACGCAGGACGTGGCCCGGCTGCTGGTGCGCAGCCTGTACCAGGTCGACGGTCCGCTGAAGAGCTACTTCATCGGCAGCTCGACGGGCGGCCGCGATGCCCTGTCGGCGGCGCAGAACTGGCCCGACAGCTACGACGCGATCTTCATCAACCGCCCGGCGCTGAACTACACCGGCCTGCGGCTGTCCAACATCCAGCTGGGTCGCTCGATCTTCCAGAACGGCGGCGCGGGCTGGCTGAATCCCGCCAAGACCTCGCTGCTGCTGAACGCGGTGATGGCGTCCTGCGACACGCTGGACGGCGTGCAGGACGGGCTCATCGCCAACCTCCCGGCCTGCAAGGCGCGCGCCGATGCCACGCTGTCCAGCCTGCGCTGCCCCAACGGCACCGACGCCGGCGACACCTGCCTCTCCGACCCGCAGATCGCGACGGTGCGCGCGATGTCGAGTCCGCTGCAGCTGAGCTATCCGCTGGCCAACAACGTGACGCGCTACGGCGGCTACAACCTGATGGCGGGGATGGTGTTCGGACCGCCCTATTCGAGCTCGCGGAACTTCGGACCCAACGGCACCGGTCCGCAGGCGCCGAACTATCTGGCGGTGACCTCCGGCACGAAGGCGAACTCGCCCAACGCCTACCTGACCGGCGACCAGTGGATGAAGTTCTTCATCACCCGCGACGCCGCGTTCAACACCACCAGCGTGGACCCGGCGAACCCGGGCAGCTGGCAGTCGCGCATCATCGAGGTGTCGACGCAGACCGACGCGGCGAGCACCGACCTCGACCGGTTCTTCGCGCGCGGCGGTCGCATCGTCTGGACCCACGGGACAGCGGACGAGGTGGTGAGCACCGACTCGTCGGTCGAGTACTACCAGGCGCTGGTGGCCAAGTACGGTCAGGCGAAGATCGATGCGTCGGTCCGCTTCTACCTGATCCCGGGCAACGGCCACGGCGACACCGGACCGTTCATCCCGGTGTTCGACAGCCTGGGCATCCTGTCGGACTGGTATGAGAAGGGCATCGACCCGGCGGACAAGATCGTCGCCGGCAACAGCCAGACCAAGGCCGCCTCGGACCTCTCGCCCGCCGGCACGGCCAACCGGCCGCTCTGCCGCTATCCGACCTGGCCGAAGTACAACGGCGCACCGGCCGATCCCAATCAGGCCGCCAGCTTCACCTGCGTGAGCAGTTGAGCATCGGGCGCGTCGGCGGACGTCGACGCGCCAGGCCAATGGACCCGAGAAAGACAGACGGCCACCCGAAGGTGGCCGTCGCATGCGGGGTTCGCCCGGTACTGCCACATTGGGCAGCGACTGGCATGAACCAGTCATCAGGCGCGCCATCCCTACTCATCGACGGTCGCCGCCTGGCGACAGACATCGCAAGTTCTGCTTGACCAACGGAATCGTTGACGCGGCGCAAGGCGCGAGCGGAATCGAGTCGGAAACATGACTGCCCTCTCAATGTCGAGGGCACTCCTGTCATGCATATCCCGCTCCCGCAGAACGATCGAGGCACCGCTTCTGCAAACGCCGTCATTACCCAGATCCCCATCGCCGAGCATCTGGAAGCAGTCGCTCCAGCCCATCGACGTCGCGTAGTCGCCCGATGCGGACAACCGTGGGACATGCGTCATCTGGATCCGTTTGCATTTCTCATTGACCCAGGTCTGGGCTACGACATCGTCGTGGTGGTCCACTTCTCAAGCCACTGCTTCACGCGATCGCTCAAATGGGACGGCAGGCCCCTGAAGACGATTCCCAGGGGAGAACTCTTTAATGACGGGCAGGACATCCGTGTGCTCTGCGAGCAGCGCCATGCACTGTCGTTGAAGTACCTGCCTCGATTGATCCATGAATTGCCACAGCGCTTGATCCGATTCGCCCGCGACCTGCCACAAAACTTCATCACGACGGAGTCGGTCGACGACGACCCTTCATCGCCTCGCCAACACTACGTGATGTTCTTTGACGTCAGTCGTGACCCGAAGCGCAAACGTCGATTGCTACTGAAGGTGCAATCGGCTTACAGCAAGGAGTCGCTGGAACCGCGGCTGATCAAAGGGCGGAGGATCAGCTTCGCAACGCTGCTCAGGGCGACTTGCACCCGCCAACAGTTGAAGGCCTGAAGCTGCGGCGGGTACAAAAACTGACGGCCACCCGAAGGTGGCCGTCGCACGCAAAGCTCTCTATCGCGTTACCGCGAACTCCCATTCCAGCTGGGACCCGATTGCTCGGGCGGCACTACCTCTTTCACTCTGCAGAAGGGTAGATCTTGAAGGTTTGAAGTCTAGGTGCGCGCTGCCTCACGCGTCAAGATTTCCGGATGACAACACCCCATCCGGCACCTCCGATTTTTGACCCGATCGGTCAAACCAGAGCTCGATGTCCGAGCCTCGCACGCGCAAGACCGCAAAGCCGTCGCCCGGGTGGTCCGACCACGCGCTGACCACGCATCTCAGGCGGCGGCCATCGGGGCCGTCGAACTCGAAGACGTCGGGCGCGGCGAGTTCCTCGACCACCGTGATCGCGAACGGCCACGGCGCATAGAGCGCCGAGCTGTGAACCGAGTGGATACGCACCGGCGTGCGATCTTCGCTGTCGTCGCCATCGACGGCGGAGATCTCCGCGCTCACCCAGCCCGAGCGATGTTCGTCGCCTGAGAGAAACACCAGACCCGAGGCCTGGTGGTGCCACACCGCGCCCAGCAGCTCATGCAGGCTGTGCGGGTAGCCGTCCCACGCGTCGGAGCGCAGGCAGCTCGCCGCATGCTCCACCGTGGTCCGACGCCGCGGCAGCGGCAATGAGCCGCTCAGCACGAACTTCGGTCGGTCCGCGCTGCGCGACAGCCAGTCGCCGAAGGCATCGCGTTGCGAGGTCGACCACAGCCGCGCGCTCGACCAGTTCGCGACGCGTCGCGACTCGCGTTCGCAGCGCGCGTCGGCGATGAAGAACGCGGCACCACGCCAGTCGAAGTCGTGCCACAGCAGTCCAGGCCCGCCGACCCGCGCACCCGCTTCCCATCGGTGATGCCAAGCCGCCTGCCGCGCAACGTCGAACCACGGGCCATTGCCGTCGTGACTCGCGCCCGGGCTGGGCTCCCAGTTGTCGACGATCTCGTGGTCGTCGATTCCATGAACGACCCGCGCCACCGTCGGCGGCAGCAGTCGCGCCGGGCCTGCCTTGAACTCGCCGTAGCCGCGGGCGTATCGCTCGATGCCGCTGCGCGAGTCGGCCAATCCGCCGCTGGCATCCGCATAGATCTGGTCGCCGGCGAACAGCACCAGCGAGCACGCCCGCCCCCGCGCCGTCGATCGCGTGAATCGATGCAGGCGCGCGAGCGACGCCAGTCCCGGCCCCGCTTGCGAAGCGTCGAGCTCCCAGCCCGGGCTCACATCGAGCAACCCCGGCGGGTACTGGCACGCCGCGAGCGCGAAGCACACGCCCTCGCCAGGGCGCTCGTCATGCCGATCGGTCCCGGACTCGTCCGGCGACGGCACGAAGCCATGCGCCCAGCGATGCGGCGGCAGCTCGAAGAGCTGTTCGAGCGCACCGTCGACCTGCGCCTGCAGTTCCTCGTCGCCGAGTTCGTGCATCACGCCGCGATGCGCGCCTTCCATGGCGAGCGCGCGCGGTTCGAGATACAACGCCACCAGGAGCAGCCCGTGCATGTCGACGGCGCTTTCATCGACGACATCGGCATCGAGATCGACACCACCGGAATCCCCGACTTCATCGATGTCAGGCGGCACACGCGCCGGCTGAGGGAACGCCTCCACGGCCTGCGAGATCCGCCACGGCGCGCCCGGCTGCCCCACACCCGGCGGCACGAAGGATTCGATCCGCCACGGCAGCGGCAGTTGCTCGTAGTTCCATCCGCCACGCCATCGCATGGGCACCCACAGCACCCAGTGCGGCCAGCCGCGCTCCGGCCGCAGCGCCGTCAGCAGCGGCACGCGGCCGGCCTCCGGCGCCGCGCGTTCGACGCGATGTCCGGGCGCCTCCGCGCCGATCAGCAACGCGGTGGCGGCCGCGCCGCGACGGGTCGCGCTCAGCAGCACGCTCATGGCGACGACTCCTCGGCCAGGAACGCCAGCACGTGAGGGAACACCTGCGTCGCGACGTGGCGTCCGATCAGGCAGTCCTGGTGTCCGTGGCCCGCGATCAGCCGGTAGCGATAACGCCCCGGCGCGGCCTGGTCGTAGTAGTCCTTCAGCAACTCGGCGCTGTCGGCGCTGCACAGCCCGTTGTCTTCGCCGTGCAATGAGAGCACCGGGAAAGCCTTCAGCAGCGCCAGGCTCTTCGCGAGGCTGTCGAGGTAGATGCTCGCCCCCTGCCAGTCGGTGATCTCGTGGCAGCGCGCAAAGTGGATCGCCTGCGCAACGGTGTCCATGTTCAGCGGCCCGAAGTGGTCGTCGATGAAATCGAACACGGCGCGATCGACGTTCCCGATCGCGAAGTCGCGTCCGTACAGCAGGTCCATGCGATGCCGCGTCGCCGTCCACGGCGTGCGCCGCATCCGCCACGGCGGCCAGGGCGGCGGGTTCTCCAGGTCGAACTCCGCGTCCGGATACGGCAGGCTGGCCAGCAGCCGGTCGAGCAGGTGATCGAACAGCGTCGGCGTCCCGTCCGGCCGGAACGCGTAGCCGTCCAGCGGCAGGTAGGGCCGCAGGTACTGCATCAGCACGCCCCGCAGGCTGTTGGTCGGCGACATCACCATCAGCGGTGTGACCTGCGAGATCACCAGCTTCGAGATCCTGTCCTTGAGCAGCGCACGCAGCGCGAAGTGGCGCTCCCACGGCTGCTCGCGCGGCTCCAGCAGCGCCATGTGCAGCATCACCGAGCCCATGCAGTGCGCGAAGACGTTCAGCCGCGCGCGGCCGGTCTCGCGCAGCACCCGATCGACGGCCAGCGGAATGTCGTTGAACGCGGATTCCTCGAAGGTCCACGGCAGCGTCGCCGTCGGCAGTCCGGCGCTGGTGCGCAGGTCCAGCACCCAGACGTCGTGACCCGCGTCCCACAGCAGCTTGGCCGGACCCGGCCGCACCGAGTGATGCGCGAAGGTCGTGCCGCTGGCGCTGTAGCCGTGGATCATCAGCACCGGCTCGCCGCCCGGACGGCCGTAGCGCGTGAGCCGGATCAGCACAGGCCGGTCGTCGTCGTCCCGCGCCGGACGGTCGAGGTCCTGACGCTGCGCGCCCGCGTCGCCCCAGCGGCCGGCGGCCATCTCCATCACGAGGGGGTCCGGCAGTCCCGGCACCGCGCCGGGCAGGCGCGAGATGAGCCGCGGCGGCGCCTCGTCGGGCTTGCGGAAGGTCCAGGCATGCACGCCGATGGTCATCCGCGCGATGTAGGCCATCAGCGCGCCGACGTCGCGCGCCGCCGAGGGAATGTCGCGCGCGTGCCGGATGCGTAGCAGCGGCATCCGCTCGCGGGCGAGGTGGTGCATGTCCAGGCTCAGCACGATGTCCCGCGCGCCCGGCGGCGGCGTCATGCCGGCGATCGGCCTCACCGTCATGCGGCTCAGCTGCGTCCAGGGATTGCCGCGCCGCGTGTAGCTGATCCGCTTGCAGCCGTTCAATGGATGGTCGTGCAAGCCGCCCGCCCAGTCGGGCAGGGACGCGTCCGGAGCGACGCGCACCCGGTAACGCATCACCCGCGCCTCCCCCGCGTGCCCGGCGAGGTGCCAGGCGTTGACGGCCCGCGCGCGCAGTCCCGCACGCGCCGCGCCCGGCGCCTTGGGCGGCGATCGCCGCCCCGCCCAGTCGATCAGGCCCTGCCAGGAATCGCGCACGCCCCGGTTGATCGCCCAGGCCCACAGGCCGCGCAGGTGCCGCCGCAGCGATCCGGAATCCTCGCGCTGGAACAGCGTCAGATCGCCTTGCGCCAGCGGCGCGGTGAACAGCGCCTGCTCGTCGCTGCGCTCCTCGTGCGCCCAGAGGCGGCCGTCCCCCGGCCGGGGGCCGACGATCTCGAAGCATCCCGGTCGCCGCTCGCGCGTCTCGAAGACACGCAGCCGGCTACCCGGCGCCACGATCAGCCGCCGCTCGGGGCCGGGTCTCAACAGCTCGACCAGGACCTTGGGCCGGAAGACGACGCAGAGTTCCAGGTACTTCACCGGAGAGCCCGGCGCCCCGGTCCAGCGCACGAAGCCGCCGAGGCGCTCGCGCACTTCGATGACCGTCGCGTCGCCGGGGCCCGGCTCGGTCGGTGGGCGGAAGACCGGTCGCACCGGCTCGCGGCGTATCGCGACCGGCGACGGCGCATCGAGCCGCCAGAGCGCGGCCAAACGATCCAGCGCCCGCTGCGCCAGCGCGCTGATCGTCAACGCGGGGTTGATCGCGAGCGAGCCCGGCACGATCGCGCCGTCCAGCACGACCAGCCCGTCGTGCACCGCGTCGCCGTCGCCGGAGAACACCCGGCCGATCGCATCGACGACGCCGTCGGAGCCTCGATCGCCCATCGCGCAGCCGCCGAGCGGATGCACGCTGAACATCGGCCCGCGCGCGTCGTTGGTGAGGAAGGCCATCTCCGGCGGCAGCAGCTGCCACAGCGGATTGCGCAGCAGCCGCGCGCCCTGGGCACGGAGGCAGCGTTCCAGCGCCTCGTGCCGGCGCACGATCGCCGGCTCGTCGCGCGCCCCGGGCCAGTCGACCTGCAGCCCGCCGGGTTCCTCGAAGCCTTCACGCCGCACCAGCCGCCCGGTGCCGCTGTCGCGGCCGATGATCGCCAGCGGGAGCTGCCGTTCGGTCACCGACGGCCGGATGGCGAAGGGATCGTCGAAGTCGGCCCGCTCCTCGTGCGGCCCGGCGTTCGGACGCGCCAGCGAATCCAGCGTCGCGGCGAGCGCGAAGCTCTCCTCGAAGAGGGTCCGCAACGCGCCGGGAATCGCCATGTCCTGGATGACGTGATCGGGACCCGCCTCCCACACGCCGGTGATCGTCGGACCCACCTGCCGGGTCGCGGGCGGCTGGTCCTCGTCGGCGACCGCATGGACCGCGCGAGGCCATTCGTGGCCGACCGCGATCACGTCGCCGTTGGCCGAGAACGCCTGCCCCACCAGGCGCGACAGCGGCAGCCCGCGGTCCCGCGAGCGCATCAGGATCTCCGTCGATCCCAGGCTGCCCGCCGCCAGGACCACGCGCCGCGCGAGCACCTCGAAGGGCTCGCCCTGCCGCTGGCGCAGCAGCTCGTCGGTGTGCTGCAGCGTGACGCGCCAGCCGAGACCCGGCGCGATCGCGAGGGTCTCGACGCTCGCGCCGCAGACCAGCTCGGCGCCCTGCCGCCAGGCCTGCAGCAGCAAGCCCGTGTCCAACGACTGCTTGGCCCCGTGGTTGCAGCCCGTCGCGCAGTCGCCGCAGGCGATGCAGGGCTGGTGCGACCAGTCGGCGGCGCCGCGCGCCCTGGCGTCCATGGCGACCTGGATCCGCGCTGCGCGTACATCTGCCGGGGCCAGTGCCTTCAAGGCCTCCAGGCGACGCGGCTTGAAGCCGGCGTTCGTGCGCAGGCGCTCGATGGTGTTGTGGCCGGCCTCGTCGCGGACACCGAGCAAGCGCTCGGCGCGCTCGAACCACGGCGTCATGTCCTCGTCCAGGAAGGCCTGCGGCCAGCCGGGCTCGCGGAACACCGACGGATCGGGACGCTCCATCACGCCCGCATTGATCAGCGAGCCGCCGCCCAGGCCGTTGGCGAGCGCCACGCAGACGTCCGGGCCCAGTCGCAGGTCGAAGAGCCCCTCGCGGCGCCCCATGGGCGCCTCCGCGCCGGGACGCGCGAGCCGCACATGTCCGGGCAGATCGGCGAAGCGGCTGGGGAAGGCGCCGGGCAGGTACTCGCGGCCGCGCTCGAGCACGACCACGTTCAGGCGCCGGCCGTCGTCGCCGCGCCGTCCCGCGAACGCGTGCGCCGCCGCGGCGCCGCCGTAGCCGCTGCCGACGATCAGCACGTCCACGGCTGCCGGGCCGGGTGCCGCTCCGGAAGCCGGGCCGGCTGTCGCGTCGGATCCAGGCGCTGCCAGGCGCTCGGACATCCAGTCCTCCAGCGGTCTCGACAACCAGCGCGTGCCCGAGGGTCGCGGTGGCGACGGCGCGGGGGTCGAGGGGTCGTCCGCCGTTCCGGACGGCGTCGCAACCTCAGACGGGGCTTTCGGCGCCTCCGCGAACGGGCGAGACATCGGACCCCTCCCTGCGATATTCAGCCAGCGCGGCCTGCATCGCGTTGATGAGCAGCTCCTCGGTGACGGGTTTGTGCAGCAGCGTGAGTCCCGCCTCGTGGGCCTCGCGCAGACGCTCGGGCGCAGTGTCGCCGCTCACGATCAAGGCGGGCAGTCCCGGGAACGCGCTTCGCAGCGAACGCACCGCGCTGATGCCGTCCTCGCCGCCGCGCAGGCGGAAATCCGTCAGCAGCAGATCCGGCTGCTGACCCATGCTCTTGAGCAGGCCTTCGCGCGTGGTGCCGGCCAGCAGCACCTGGCAGCCGTGCGCCGTCAGCAGCGCATGCATCGCGACCCGGACCGGCTCCTCGTCGTCGATCACGAGCACGCGCATCGGCGGCAGCGCCGGTCCCTGCGTCGGCGTCGAGCCGGGCCGCACCAGCGCGATGTCGGCCGCGGTCACGTTCAGCATGAAGCTCGACCCGTGCCCCGGCGTCGAGCGCAGCGCCAGATGCAGGTCCAGCAGGTCCACCAGCCGCGTCACGATCGACAGCCCCAGCCCCAGGCCCTTGGCGCGGTCGCGCTCCGGATTCCCGACCTGGTAGAACTCGTCGAAGATGCGCTGCTGCTCGTGCTCCGGGATGCCCATGCCGGTGTCGCGCACCGACAGCCGCCAGACTTCCTCGTCCTGGCCGCGGTTGACCTCGATCGCCACCTCGCCGCGCGCCGTGTACTTCAGCGCGTTGTCGATCAGGTTGCGCACCACGCGTTCCAGCAGCACGGGGTCGCTCTCGACGCAGGCCTCCGGCGGACAGTCCAGCCGCAGCAGCAGGTGCTTGCGCATCGCCGCGGGCTGGAACTCCCGCTGCAGCCGGCCCAGCCAGGGCTGCAGCGCGAAGACCTGGTTGTTCACCGGCACCACGTTGGCGTCCAGCTTGGAGATGTCCAGCAGCGCGTCCATCTGCGAGGACAGCGACTGCAGCGCCAGGTTCATCTGCGTGACGATGACCCGGCCCTCGTCGTCCAGCGGCCGCTTGTCCAGCGCCGCGCCGAACAGCGACAGCGTGTGCATCGGCTGGCGCAGGTCGTGGCTCGCGGAGGCGAGGAAACGTGTCTTGGCCGCCATCGCGGATTCGGCCTGCGACAGCGCCTGGCGCAGCTGCTGGTTGCTCTTGTTCTGCTGCAGGCGGATCAGCACCGATTCGGCGAAGACGCGGTAGGTATCGCGCGCCAGTCCGGTCAGGATCAGTCCGAAGAAGACGATCAGCGCCGACAGCACCCAGTCCAGCCAGCGGTGTTCCGCGCCGACCTGGTGGAACAGGCCCCAGGACAGCGCGGTGGCCAGCGTCACCGGCCAGAGGAAGACCTGGAACACGACGCGGTGCCCGGCGGTCGTCGCGACGGCGCCGGCGCACAGGCCCAGCAGCACGATGGTCTGCACCATGCGCTGGAAGTCGCTCAGGTGGGGTGCCGCGATCAGCGAGGCGCTGAAGACCAGCCCGTTGGCCAGGCTCAGCCACACGGCCCAGTCCATGCGTTGTCCGAGCGGGCGGTCCTGCATCTCCGGCAGGCGGCCCAGCACGGCCCAGCGCGTCGCCAGCACCGCGAACACCACGGCCAGCCATCCGTACGCCAGCCAGGGCGACATCACGCTGGCCGCCATCACCGCCATCATCAGCGCGGCGATGCTCACCGGATAGGGGACGCGACGGCCCTGCTTGCCGATCAGACGCAGCAGTTCGAGCTCGACGCTCGCCTGCTCGGCGCTGCGTTCACCCGGCATGACCGGAACAGGCAGCGCCTGGCCGCTGCCGCGAAGGGAACTGCATGGGTTGTGTAAAGCTTGTTCTGGGCGGGCAATATATCTTGCCGATTCCGTTCTCGCCCAAGCGTTCGCTCTGCGCCACGCAGATAAAACTATGCCGACCACCGCCACCCTTGCGGGCTTTGGTAGGTCGGCATAGCACTCCTCCCCTTGATCACGACGCTGAGGTCCAGGCAGCGCGCGATCGGGATTAAGTATGCAAAGGGGCCGGGGGCTTCGATATCCCCCTCAAGAGGGAGACATTCTTTTACACGAGGCGCACCCGCTCCGGCGCGCGCGCGTCCCGCAGCAGTTCCTCCAGCAACACGAGGTAGTACCCCAGCGGCGGCGTGAGCATGCCCGGCCGCTTGGCGAGGTCGTCCCAGCGGCGCAGCTGCAGCGAGGCGCTCGCCTGCGGGTGGGCCATGAAGAGCAGCCGTTCCTCCGCATTCATGGGCCCGCCCTGCAGCGCGAGGCTGTGGCGGGAGGCGTCGGACAGCCCCGGCCCGTAGGCCGGATCGGTGCTGACCAGGTACCGCTTTGCAGCGACATGCAGGCGGATCGGCTCTACCACTTCCGGGCCCAGGCCCCCGGCGCGCAGCAGCGGCAACGCGGTCAACTCGTGCTCGTCGTCCCGCAGAGGGTCCGCAGAACCACCGTCCATCAGTTGCCCGATGTCGTGCAGCAGCGCGGCGACTACAAGGCTATGCTCCGCGTGGGCCCACTCGGCGAGCTGGGCGCATTGGAGCGCGTGCTCCAGCGCGGTGACAGGTTCCCGGCGCTCGTCGCCGTACTGCAGGTGTCCGCGGCGGTGAAACACCGCCTCGATCTTGGCGATCAGGTCCATGGCAACTCCCAGCCATCGCTCCAAGGACGGAGCGGGCGCCAGTCTCGACCCCGCCCATGACGGATCTGTGAAGCGTGACCGGGCTCCCCATTCAAATTGGATGAACAGTGGCCTCAGTTCCCCTGAACCGACGATGTCCGGCCCACGCTGACACTTCATCCCATTCCGGACCTCCCGACGCCCCAGGTCTTCCCAAGGACGCGAGCCCGACATGACTGCCCACGACAACCAGAACAACGACCCCGACCAGCAGCCCACGCTGCCCGCCGAGACGCTCGATCCCGCCGCGCCCCCGGTGGCCGTGACCTCGGCCGCCCGGCCGATGCCGCCGGTGTCCTCCGCGACGCCGGTGCCCCCGGTGGGAGCCGTCGTCACGCCCGTGGGCAAGACCCGGTACGACGGCCTGGCGATGCTCTTCCACTGGGTGCTCGCCATTGCGATCATCGGCACCTTCTCGGTGGGCTGGTACATGAGCGACCTGCCCTTCTCGATGACGCGGCTGAAGCTCTTCAACTGGCACAAGTGGGCCGGCGTGACCATCCTGGCGCTGTCGGCGCTGCGGCTGCTGTGGCGCCTCACGCACCGTCCGCCGGCGGACCTGCCGATGCCGGGCTGGCAGAAATTCGGCGCGCATGCGGTGCACTGGCTGCTGTACGCGGCGTTCTTCGCGGTGCCGCTGAGCGGCTGGGCCTACAGCTCCGCCGCGGGTTTCCCGATCGTGTGGTTCGGCGTGCTGCCGCTGCCGGACTTCGTCGGCAAGGACAAGGAACTCGCCGAATCGCTCAAGCAGGTCCACCAGTTCTTCGCCTACGGCCTGGGCCTGCTGGTCCTTGCCCACCTTGGCGCCGTGGTCAAGCATGTGGTCCTCGACAAGGACGGCCTGCTGCGGCGCATGCTCCCGGGCCGCGCCTGAGCGCATCGCCCGCAACGACACGAGCGACCCGAACAACACCTGACCCCCACGGGCTCCCGGTCACCCGACCGACCCGGCTCACAGATTCGCTTCACAGACTGGCAGAGGACCTCATGACCGCACGCATGGCCACCCATCTCTCGATCACCGCGCTGTCGGTGCTGAGCGCCGCCCTCTTCCTGGTCGCGCCGGCGATGGCGCAGACCAAGCCGGCGGCCGCTCCTGCGGCGGCCGCCGCGACGGTCGCGCCCAAGCTGGTGCCGGCGCAGAGCGACATCGCCTTCACCTTCCGCCAGATGGGCGTGCCGGTGGACGGCCATTTCAAGAAATTCGACGCCCAACTGGCCTTCGATCCGAAGAACGCGGCGGCCGGCAAGGTGACCCTGTCGATCGAGCTGGGCAGCGCCACCATCGGTGACGCCGCGACCGACGCGGAACTGGTCAAGCCCGACTGGTTCGACACCAAGAAGATCCCGACCGCCACCTTCCAGAGCACGGCGCTGAAGTCGCTGGGCGGCGGCAAGTTCGAGGCCACCGGCAAGCTCAGCATCAAGGGCCAGGTCAAGGACGTGGTCGTGCCGGTGGCGCTGGCGCAGGCCGGCGGCACGACGACTGCGACCGGCAGCTTCGCGATGAAGCGCCTGGACTTCAAGATCGGCGAAGGCGAATGGAAGGACACCTCCATCGTCGCCAACGACGTGCAAGTGAAGTTCAAGCTGGCCATCACCGGCATGGCGCCGCTGTAAGCCGATCTCGCCGCGGATCGCGGCCCCCCTGATTTCTCCAACCGGTCCGGGTCCTTCGCCCGGTTCCTTTCCACCGCGGTACCCGCCGCGGTTTCCACCACTGTTGCGACCCCTGGTCGACAAGGACCCACCACCATGATGAAGAAAGCCCTGCTGCTCGCCTCCCTGATCGCCGTCACCGGCCTGGCGCAAGCCGAAGCCGCGACCTACGCGATCGACCCGACGCACACCTACGCCACGTTCGAGATCAAGCATTTCGGCACCTCGACCAACCGCGGCCGCTTCGAGAAGAAGGAAGGCACCGTGCAGTTCGACAAGGCCGGCAAGTCGGGCAAGGTCGAGATCACCTTCGACATGAACGGCATCAGCACCGGCTCGTCGCAGTTCGACACGCACCTGAAGAGCAAGGACTTCTTCGACGTGGCCAACAACCCGACGGCCAAGTTCGTCGGCGACAAGTTCACCTTCTCGGGTGACAAGGTCGCGACGGTGGCCGGCCAGCTGACGCTCAAGGGCAAGACCGCGCCGGTGACCCTGACGGCCACCAACTTCAACTGCTACGAGAACCCGATGCTCAAGCGCGAAGTCTGCGGCGGCGACTTCGAGACCACCTTCGACCGCACCGCCTTCGGCGTCGACTACGGCATCCAGTACGGCTTCTCCAAGGACATCAAGGTCATCGTCCAGGTCGAGGCCGTGAAGCAGTAATCCCTCCGGGAATACTTCTCACCAATGCCGGAAGGCCCGCGAAAGCGGGCCTTCTGCGTTTGCGGCACCCGCACCGATGCGGGGCGCGGGGGCCGTCCGGGCCTCCGGCCTGTCGCCGATCGGTGCAGTCCATCCCGCCGTCCGCACGGCGCGTCGCCCGCCGCCCCGGGGACGCCGGGGTCTTGCGTACAGTGCGAGGCATACGACAGGTCCTCCCATGAACGCGCCGACTCCCGCCTCCCCCACCCCGCGCCAGCGCTGGCAGAGCATCATGAAGACTGCCGAGCAGCTCTTCCACGCCTACGGCAGCTGGCTGGTGTCCATCACCTGGAAGCGCTTCTCGCTGCTGGCGGTGATGCTGGTCATCGGCGCCAACATCCTCCAGACCCTCCCGCCCTTCTCCTTCAGCTGGCAGTTGCCGGTCGAGACGACCGAGACCATCCATCCGCCCAAGGACCTGCGCCGCGATCGCGACGCCGAGCGCGAGCGCCGCGAGAAGCAGCGCGCCGCCGAGGCCGAGAAGAAGGTGGCCGAGGCGCAGAAGCGGGTCGAGAAGGCCACGAAGCCGATCGACGCGGAGGACGCCGGTTCCCAGGCCGGACACGGCGCCTCCGACGCGGTCGAGGGCGAAGGCCTGCGCTATGAGGTCCAGATCGACAGCCGCGGTGTGCGCATCGTGCCGCGCCATCCGGTCGCCGCCGCGGCCAGCGCCGCCTCTGCGGCCGATGCCGAAGGGGCGGTCGATCCGAACCTGCCCTCCGTCGACATCCGCATCCCCAACGAGAAGCAGCGCGAAGCCATCCGCGACGCGGTGAAGTCCGCCGCCGCCGACGCCAGGCGCGCCCTCGAAGAAGCCGCCGAGGAAGCCCGTCAGGCCAAGGCCGACGCCGAGGAAGCGCGCGACGAGCTCGAACAGGTCCAGCGCGAGACCTCTCGCAAGACCCGCTACCGCACCGTGCACCTGGGCGATTTCCTGGACAAGCTCGCCATCCTGGTGGTGCTGGCCTCCGCGCTGCTGAAGGCGAGCTACAAGGGTCGGCTGCAGGCCGAGGTGAAGGCCGCCAAGGCCACCGAGACGGCCGAGGCCGAATCGCTGCGCCGCCAGGTCGTCGAGGCCCGCATGGCCGCGATGCAGGCGCAGGTCGAGCCGCACTTCCTGTTCAACACGCTGGCCTCCATCGACCACCTGATCGAGACCGATCCGCCGCGCGCCTCGCAGATGCAGAAGAACCTCATCGCGCTGCTGCGGGCCTCGATGCCGACCATGCGCGAGGCCAACGCCAACGGCGGCGTGCGCGACCTGGGCCGCGAGATGGCCGTCATCCGGCCCTACCTCGAGATCCTGCAGGTCCGCATGGAAGAGCGTCTGGTGTCCCGCATCGAGGTGCCCGACGGCCTGCTGTCGGCCGAGTTCCCGCCCATGATGATCCAGAGCCTGGTCGAGAACGCCATCAAGCACGGCCTCGAACCCAAGGCCGAAGGCGGCAGCCTGCTGCTCAAGGCCGAGATCGTCCACGGCAAGCTGCAGGTCACCGTCGCCGACACCGGCCTGGGCTTCGGCCGCGCCGCGACCTCGGGCACCGGTGTCGGCCTGGCCAACATCCGCGAGCGCCTCTCCCTGCTCTACGGCAAGGCCGCCAGCGTCACCGTCGCCGAGAACCAGCCCTCCGGCACCGTCGTCATCATCACCGTCCCCTACCGGACGTCCGCCCACCACGCGCCCGAACCGGGCACGCCAGGAACGCAAGGAGCACACGCATGAAAACGCTGTTCAAGACCTTCCTCGTCCTCGGAGTCATCCTCGTCGGCGGCGCGCTGCTGCTCGGCTGGGGCATGGTCCACCTGCTCGGCGACGTCCCGGGCGTGCACCTCACCGTCGACGGCGAAGAGGTCATCCTCAGCGGCATGGGCCTGGCGGACGCCTTCGGCGCCGGCATCGGCCTGATCGTCGCCCTCGTCGTGCTCTGCCTGGTCGTGCCGCTGGTGCTGCTGCTCGGCCTCGGCCTGCCGCTGCTGATCCTGGGCGCGGTCGCGCTCGTGGCCCTGGCCGCGCTGGCCAGCGTCGGCGCGGTGGTCGGATCGCCGCTGCTGGTCATCGGCCTGGTCGTCTGGCTGCTGGTGCGCGACAAGCCGCGCAAGGCGCCGCGGGCGCAGTCCGCCGCCGCGCCTTCGGCGCCGGCCCTGGGGTCCTCGCCGGCCGAGCCGTCACTCCACGCCTGATCGACGCCTGATCGACGCCTGATCAAGGCCTGACCCCGACCTGAACCGGTCTTCACCTGCCCTAACATCGCCTCCCATGAGCGACACCAGCGACACCCCCCAAGGCCCGCGCGCCATCCTCGCGGACGACGAACGCCTGATGCGCGAGCAGCTGCGCAGCCGCATCGCCGAAGTCTGGCCCGAGCTGCAGATCGTGGCCGAGGCCAAGAACGGCCTGGAAGCGGTCGAGCTGGTCAAGGAGCACCGGCCGGATCTGGTCTTCCTCGACATCCGCATGCCGGGCCTGACCGGCGTCGAGGCCGCCAAGCAGATCGCGCAGCTGCCCGACGACGACGACTGGGCGCTGCCCGAGATCGTCTTCATCACCGCCTACGACCAGTACGCGGTCGAGGCTTTCGAGCAGGGCGTCTGCGACTACGTGCTGAAGCCGGCCGAGCGCGAGCGGCTGATGGTCACGGTTGAACGCATCAAGAAGCGTCTGGCGCTGCGCAGCGGCGAGGTCGAGCCGGAAGGCCCGAGCGCCGGAACGTTGCAGCAGCTGCTGCACTCGCTGTCGGCGCGGGTGAACAACACCAGCGGAACGCCGCAGTATCTGCAGTGGATCCAGGCCTCGGTCGGACAGACCATCCAGATGATCCCGGTCGAGGACGTGCTGTTCTTCATCAGCGATGAGAAGTACACCCGCGTCCAGACGACCACCGTCGAGGCGCTGATCCGCAAGCCGATCAAGGAACTGGTCGACGAGCTGGATCCGAAGCTGTTCTGGCAGATCCACCGCTCGACGCTGGTCAACGTCAAGGCCATCAACGGCATCAGCCGCGACTTCCGCGGTCGCCAGCTTGTGGGCGTCCGTGGTCTGGATGAAAAGCTCGAAGTGAGCCGGAGCTACACGCACCTGTTCAAGGGGATGTGACGTCGAGCGGATCGGGGGAAGGCTTCCGTACTTCCACCGCCGCTGGCCCTCACCCCCGCCCTCTCCCGCAGTGCGGGAGAGGGGGCCACCCCAGCGGTCCTGCTCCGAATGGCCCGCTCTTCCTCCTGCTCCTCCTGCTCCTCCGGTCCGCTCTTCCTCCTGCTCCTCCTGCTCCTCCGGTCCGCTCTTCCTCCTGCTCCTCCTGCTCCTCCGGTCCGCTCTTCCTCCTGCTCCGAATGGCTCGGTGCATTCTCACTCCCTCTCCCGCTTGCGGGAGAGGGCGGGGGTGAGGGCCAGCGGCCTCGGCAGTCAACAAGACCGCTGCCTCAGCGCGGCGGCCCCTTCAGCTTGACGCCCGCGGCGGCCATCGCGCGGCGGACTTCGGGAGCAGCTTCGAAGGCCGACTCCAGCTCTGGTTGCAAAGTCTCCAGCTCCAGTCGCGAGTCCGGGTCACCCGGCCGATGCGACTTGCGCGACGACGCACGCAGCCCCAGGCCGAGCGCCATCAGCGCGTAGAACAGGAAAGCGATCCGCGGCGCATCGATCAGGCTGTCGAACAGTCCCACGATCACGAAGCCCGCGAGCCCGCCCACCACCGCCGGCGACAGCGGATGGTGGCGTCCAGCGCCGAAGCTCAGCCGCACCAGCACCGTCACCAGCAGGCTGGTCCAGAGCGCGAGGCCGAACAGGCCCTGCTCGAATAGCACATGCGCCGGCAGACTCTTCATGTGGAAAGGCATGTGGTTGCGGTCGCTGGTGAAGAACCAGCGTGCCAGACCGTCGTTGAAATCGCCGTTGCGCAGCACTGGTCCGTGCACGCTGTCCACGATGGAAATCGACGCGATCTCGATCACGCCGCCGCGCCAGTTCTGCGTCACAGACGCGACCAGCCGCCGCGGGGCCCAGGCAGGACCGCCGAAGTCGGCCGGCGCCTGACCGAGCTTCAGCTGCACCGGCTGCCAGGCGCCGCCCTTGGGCTCGACGACGGCCTCGCGGTCCACGCAGCGCATCGGGTAGAGCAGGAACTTCTCGCACACCTCGACGCGCAGCTGTGTCTTGAACTGCGTGCGCAGCATCACCGTCGCCGCGACCTCGCCGGACACCGCCGGCACGCGCTGGCTGAGCCGGAACATCTCGCCGTTGCCCATCGTGTGCAGGCCGCTGGTCAAGGTGACCGTCGGATGCGGGAAGGGCTCCGCGCCCGGCAGGCCCGAGGCGGGCACTTCCGACCGCGGCGGGTTCAGGCGGTAGTCGCCGACGCGCTCATCGAACGGACCGCCGTTGGCGAAGCTCGCCGGATACCGTCCGCTGCCCTTGCCCAGCAGCCATTCGTCCATGGACTTCAGCAGGCCCAGGCTGACGCGCCAGTGCTCCAGGCGGCCTTCGAAGTCCTGCTGTCCGGTCGACATCCGCTGACCGATGTACGCGCCGCCGCCCAGCGCCGCGACCACCGCGCAGGCCAGCAGGCAGGCGGTCCAGACGAGGCCGCGCACGCGCCAGCTCGCCGTGCGCAGGCCCGCGCCGACCCGGGGCGACCATTGCGTCGCGATCCACGCGACCGCGAGCAGCGTCAGCACGGCGGCGATGCCGATCGCGTCCCGGCCGCCGCCCCAGTGCGTCGCGACCAGGCCCGCGCCGGCCAGCGAGGCCATCCACACCGCCGCCAGCGCGAAGGCCTGCGACGGCTGCGTCAGTCCGCCGCGCCACAGCCAGGCCAGGCCCAGTCCGATCAGCACGACGACGCCGTCGATCAGGTACGCGCCCTTGGGCACGAGATCGATCAGCAGCCCGCCGAGCAGCGCCAGCATCAGCGCCGGCACGATGGACAGCACCAGCAGCGCCCGCATCTGGCCGCGCGGCCAGGCCGCGCGTGAGGCCGGCATCGCCAGCAGCACCGCGACGCTCCCGGCCAGCGCGAGCAACGCGCGATAACCGCCGGCGCCGAAGAGCACCCAGGCCGCCAGGGCCGTTCCCGCGATCACACCGATCGCGCCGCCCAGCGGCACCTTGCTGCCCGCGCCCGGGAAGGATCCCGACGCCGACGGATCCTGCCGCGGTGTCTCGGGAGCCTCGCGGCGCTGCACCGCCCACAGGATCGCGCACAGCGCCATGCCGGCGGGCACCGCCAGATAGACGCCGCGGGAGAAGGTCGTCAGCGACGCATAGAACGCCAGCAGCAGCACCGCCAGCGCGGCCACGAAGCGCAGCGGCCGGCGCTCGCGCATCGCCCACAGCATCGCGAACGGCAGGCTCAGCGCCAGCGCGCCGTCCAGCGACGCGCCGCCGACGTTCATCTCCCAGAACAGCGACGTCGTCCGGTAGTCGGTCGAGAAATCGAGCAGGCCCGTGTAGACCCAGCGCTCCCACAGCGCGCCGAGCGAGGTCGTGATCAGCACCAGCACCCAGGCCGCGCGCGACAGCCGCTGCACCGACGACGGCCGCAGGTCCGACGCCTTCTGCCACAGCGGCAGCAACATCAGGACCAGGAAGAAGCTCTTGCCCGCGCGCAGGCTGTTCATCGGCTCCTGGAAGCCTTGCCAGAACCCGAAGTCCACGCCGCCGGCCTGATCGAAGCCGCGCCAGATGGCGATGAAGGCCGACAGCGCGAACACTGCCATCAGCACCCGCACCGCGGCGCGCCAGCGCAGCGTGCGGTAGCGCCAGGCCACCGGCTTGTGCGGCGGCGCGGTCAGCGCGATCGCGGTGTAGCCGCCGGCGGCAATGGCCAGCACCAGCAGGTCCAGTTCCTCGAAGGTGATCCAGCCGGTCCACGGCGCGAAGCCGATCACCGGCACCAGCGCGGGCACCAGCAGCGGCAGCACGCGCCAGCCGAAGAAGCCGGCCACCGCGATCGCGGCCCACAGCGCGGTGGCGGCGATCGGCTCGACCGGGTAATGCCGCATGAGCCACAGGCCCAGCACGGCGCTGAAGAGGCCGGTCGCCAGCGTGGCGAAGGCGGCGGGGCGTCGGGGGAGGACGAAGTTCATGCGCGACGCCGCTCCAGGCTGCTCGCGATGCACCACTGCGCCGGCCAGTAGCTGGCGAGCACCCAGAAGCTGGCCATCTCCAGCGGCCCGGCGAACTTGTTGATCGCCAGCATCGCGTCCGACAGCACGAACAGCGTGCCGCCCCACGCGGCCCAGCGCGCCAGCGGCTCATCCGGCTGCCCGACGCTCCCGCGCCACCAGGCCCAGGCCTGCGCGGCCATCGCCGACAGGCACACGACGTAGACGACCACCGGCGCCCGCAGCTCGCCCGGGATGTGCGGCCACAGCCGTCCCAGCACCGCCGCCGCGATCACGCCGAACATCAGGAAGGGCCAGCGCACCGCGCCCAGCTTCTTGCGCGTGCAGAAGCCGACGATGTAGCAGACGTGGGCGGCCAGGAAGCTCACCAGGCCGGGCAGGAAGCCCTGCTCCGGCCACAGCAGCGCGACGTCGCCTGCCAGCGAGCACAGCAGCCCGGCGCGCAGCCAGCGCGACAGGCGCGGGCGTTCCGCGCCCCGCGGCCAGGCGTAGAGCAGGATCAGCACCGTCGTCAGCGGCTTGAACAGGAAGGCCAGGGCCGGCGGCAGTTGCGCCGGCTGGGACAAGGCGAGGATGGCGGCGGCCGCACTGAGCAAGGTCAGCAGCGGGAGCGCGGCGGCGAGCCTGGTAGCGGACTTGGCGGCGGAGGCTGTCATGCGCCCGCATTCTGCCGTTTGCCGATGGCCCCTACCCCCCGGAACAGGGTGTTCTGGCAGACCTTACAGGGGGGTTTCCGATCACAAGTCCGCTCACAAGTGGGCACAGCTCCCGGTCCATCGACCTGCTCACAGGTGCGACCAGTGCCGATCCAGGGCCTGGAGGCGCTCATGCATGGCGGACTCCGGCACGAGGAACTTCTCCGACAGCCGCCGCGCGCTGACCACGCCCTGGTTCATCAACCGGTAGATCGCGAAGGCCGGCATCAGCAGGTCGAGCGCGAAGCGATGGGCTTCCTGCTCGATGCGATGCGGGCTGTGGCTGGAGAGATTGGGGGCGGTTTCCGGCGGCACCGGACCGTGGCCGAGCACGTGGTGGCCCAGCGCGTGCGCCAGCACGATGCGTCGTCGCATCGGTTCCTCGGCCAGATTGAGCTCGATCACCGGGCGGTCGTCCAGATACAGGAGCCGGCCGCGATAGGGATACATCGGCTCCGCGGGTCCGCCGCGATCGCGGACCTCGACGCCGGCGCCGTCGGCCAGATCGTGGGGATTCAGCGGCAGGGTGGACTGGTCCCAGTGCGCCTTGCGCAGTTCGTCGACGGACGCCTCGATCGCGCGATGCCGCTCCTCGGCTTCGGCCGGGGTGCGCGTGTCACGGAACGGGGAACAGGAAAGCGGGGCATCGGCCATGGTCGGTCTCCTCGGCGGGCGCAGAGGGACCGGATGCTAGAAAGCAGTGCGTCGCCGCGAAATGACTCGAACCAGTAAGAATCGTTCGCCCACGACCGTCACTGACTGTTCGAGTGACAGGTCTTGCCAGTCAACTGCCACATCCGTCGACGGCGCGCAGTCAGCGAGTGTGGGTGGGGCCGGAATGCTGCTGGGGGTTCCCGGAGGGACGCCCCCTGCTGCGTGGAGTGCCCGCGCCTGGCGTGGCGCAGGAATCAGCGATCGTCCTTCGCCGCCTGCGCCTGCTTCGCCGCGGTGTCTGCGGCCTTGGCGGCGAGCTGTTCCCGCATCCGCTTGAGTTTTTCCCGGGGGTCTTCCTTGACGCCGCCTTCGCCGAGTTTCATCTCCGCGATGAACCGGCTGGGCACGCCGACGACTGTCTCCCGGTTCTTCTTGCGCCGCCGCAGTGTCGACACCGCCAGCGTGCGCCGCGCTCGGGTGATGCCGACGTACATCAGACGACGCTCTTCCTCGACGCGCTGGGGGGTGAGCTCGTCGTTCTCCGCCTTGAACGGCAGCAGTCCTTCGTTCACGCCGGCCAGCACCACGTGCGGCCATTCGAGGCCCTTGGACGCGTGGAGCGTGGTGAGCACGACCTGGTCCTGCTCTTCCTGGCGCTCGGCCAGCGACAGGATCACGCTGATCGTCTGCGCCACTTCCAGCAGCGTCTGGCGCGGGCTTTCGGTGGTGATGCCGCCGTCGGTCGAGATCTCGCCGCCGCAGCGCTTGGCCACCCAGTCCACGAAGTCGAGCACGTTGCCCCAGCGGGCCTGCGCGACCTTCTCGTTGTCTTCCTGGTCGATCAGGTGCTGCTCGTAGGCGATGTCCTTGAGCCATTCCATGATCAGCGCCTTGCCCTCCTCGGCGCCGACGGCGTGGCGCGCGCGGTACTCGAGGTCGACCACGTAGCGGCCGAACTCGTGCAGCCCGTGCAGCGCCTTGCTCGACAGCGTCGCCTTGAGCGACTCCGCGAACAGCGACTCGAACATCGACAGTTTCCACTTCGCCGAGAACTCGCTCAGGTGGCCCAGCGTCTGGTGGCCGATGCCGCGCTTGGGCGTCGTCACCGCGCGCAGGAACGCCGGATCGTCGTCCTGGTTCACCAGCAGCCGCAGCCAGGCGCAGAGGTCCTTGATCTCGGTGCGGTCGAAGAAGCTCTGTCCGCCGGAGACCTTGTACGGGATCTCGGCGCGGCGCAGCGCCTGCTCGAAGATCCGCGACTGGTGGTTGGCGCGGTACAGGATCGCGAAGTCGGAGAACTTCGTCGTCGGCTCGTTGGCCCGGATGGACTGGATGCGCGCCACGGCGCGTTCGGCCTCGTGCTCCTCGCCGTCGGCCTCGATCAGCGAGATCGGATCGCCCTCGCCGAACTCGCTCCACAGCGTCTTCGGGAACAGCTTCGGATTGCCGCCGATCACGTTGTTGGCCGCGCGCAGGATCGCGCTCGTCGAGCGGTAGTTCTGCTCCAGCGGAATGATCTTCAGCTGCGGGAAATCCACCGGCAGCTTCTTCAGGTTCTCGATCGTCGCGCCGCGCCAGCCGTAGATGGACTGGTCGTCGTCGCCCACGGCGGTGAACATCGCCCGATCGCCCACCAGGCACTTCAGCAGCTCGTACTGGACCGCGTTGGTGTCCTGGTACTCGTCCACCAGCACGTAGCGCAGCGTCTCCTGCCACTTGCCGCGCGCCTCTTCATTCGTCTGCAGCAGCTTCAGCGGCAGGCCGATCAGGTCGTCGAAGTCCACCGCCTGGTATGCGGTCAGCCGCTCCTGGTAACGCTGCATCACCACGGCGGCGGCGCGTTCCATGTCGTCCTTCGCGTAGGCCAGCGCCTGCTGCGGACTCAGGTTCTGGTTCTTCCAGAGCGAGATCGTCCACTGCCAGGACTTGGCCGTCGCCGCGTCGGTCGTGCCGCCCGCATCGCGCAGCACCGACAGCACGTCGTCCGAATCGAGGATGGAGAACTGTTCCTTCAGCCCGAGGTGGCGTCCGTCCTGGCGCAGGATGCGCACCCCCAGCGAGTGGAAGGTCGACACCAGCAGCTCCGACCCCGCCTTGCTGCCCACCAGGTGCTTGGCGCGCTCCCGCATTTCCTGCGAGGCCTTGTTCGTGAACGTGATCGCCGCGATGTTCTTCGGCCGGTAGCCCTCGGACATCAGCTTGGCGATCTTCTGCGTGATCACGCTGGTCTTGCCCGAGCCCGCGCCCGCGATCACCAGGCAAGGCCCCGACAGGTGATGCACCGCCGCCAGTTGGGCGGGGTTGAGCAGGGCTTTGGACATGGAACGTTCGGGACAGGAAAGCGCGGAGGGGCCGGGGATGATAGCGGGACGTACAGTGCGAACCATGAACACAACACTAGCCCTTGCCGCCAACGTCGCCGACGTTGTCATTGCCCTCGTGGCCCTGATCCACGTCTACATCCTCATCCTGGAGATGTTCCTCTGGACGACGCCCAAGGGCCGCAAGGCCTTCGGACTGACCCAGGAATTCGCCGAGGCGAGCAAGGTCCTCGCCGCCAACCAGGGCCTCTACAACGGCTTCCTCGCCGCCGGCCTGATCTGGGGTCTGGTGCTGGGCGCCGCCGGCGGACCGGTCAAGGTCTTCTTCCTGGCCTGCGTGCTGGTGGCGGGGCTCTACGGCGCGGCCACGGCCAGCCGCAAGATCCTCTTCATCCAGGCCATCCCGGCCGCGATCGGCCTGGCGCTCCTGCTGCTGAGCTGAGCTGAGCTGAGCTGAAGGCCGAAAGGCCTGAAGACTTGAAGGCAGTCAGTCCGGCAGCGCGACGCCGCGCCGGGCGGCCATCTGCTGCAGTTCGCCGCTGGCGCGCAGTCGCTGCATGCCGGCGTCGACCAGCGCCATCCAGGGCTCCCCCGCCGCATCGCGGCTGAAGGCGAAATGGCCGCGCAATTGCGCGAACGGCGGCGCGCACAGCGCCACCTGGTCCGTCATCCCGAGTTCCTGGATCACCGGTTCCGAGTTGCGCTGATTGGCCGCGATCAGGTCCAGCCGGTCGAGTTGCAGCATGCGCAGCGCCGTGTTCAGGTCCCGCACCGCGGTCACGTTCAGGCCTCGACGCGCCTGCTCGAAGCGGTCGCCGTAGACCCAGCCCTGCACCGCGCCGATCCGCAGCGGCACCAGCGCCTGGAAGTCGCCCCACCAGAGCCCCTCCTCGCGGCGGCGCGCGTAGAACACCAGCGCATCCTCGTAGAAGGCCTGGCGCGAGAAACGCATCAGCTTCTCGCGTTCCGGCGTCCGGTACGGACCGACGAGGATCTGCGTCGGGCCGTGTTCGATCATCGACTGTGCGCGCAGCCAGGGATAGAACTCGTAGCGCGGCTGGAGGCCGGCGGGGATCAGGATCGCGTCGAGCACGTCCACGGCCAGGCCGCTGGGCTTGCCGCCGGCGGGCGCGGGTTCGAAGAGCCTTGCGAAGGTCGTGCCGGCGATCAGCACCTGCGTCGACCGGGGTCGACCCGCGCCGGGTCCGCCGACCCCGCCCGGCGCGCCGGCCGACGATGGCAGCGCCTGCGCCGCCTCCATCGCGCCCGTCATGCCGACGGCCATCGCGCCGAGCGCGGCATGACGGAGCAGGTGTCTGCGGAGGGCGTCCATGGATGCGCCCATGATAGGCGCCCCTTCCACCACCCGGCAGCCCCGCGACGCGGGGTCGCGGAGGTCACGCCGTCAACGGCCGCGGGTCTCGGCGGCGAGGACCTCGGGCACCAGCGCGCCGGGGATGAAGATCGGCATGCGGATGGGGTCGCGACCGATGTCCTCACCATGCGAGCCATGGACCGCGAACGCCTCCGACAGCACCCCGTGGACCCGGCCCATCGCCTCGTAGGACGGCGACGAGCCGCCGGCGAAGAACACCTGCGCCTCGCCGATGCCCAGCCCGCACAGGCCGTAGAGCCGGTCGCCCACACGGGCGCAGAACTGGTCCGCGATCTGACGTCCGATCAGCGAGGGCAGCCGCACAAGGTAGTCGCCCGTCCCCCTGTCCACGGCCCATCGCACGGACAGCCGGATCCAGTGCGCGTTCTTGCCGTCGATGCAGCTCTCCAGCACGCCGCGCAGCCACGGCGAACACTCGGGATCGGTCACCGAGTCCCGCCAGCAATTGCGCCAGTCCGCAGCGGACATCGGCCGGATTTCGAAACTCACGCGCTTCCTCCTCGAGTCGCCACCCCGGCGACAGGAGAACGATCGTAGGCAGACGTCCCCGCCTCGGACAATCCGCCTTCATCGACCGATGCATGACTCTTCCAAGTCGATCGCAAGCGCGAAGTTGTCGATTCGAATGGGCGTCGACCAAGGGCGCTGCCTCACTCCTGCGCGAGGGCTAGTTCATCGAGGTCGGTCAGCGACTCATTGCCGATGTGGCATCGGTGCGCGGTCGGTGCCCTGTCGGCGCGCGCGGTGCGCTCAGCCGCCGCGCACCACCAGCCAGGCGACGATGGCCGCCAGGGCCAGCACCAACGCGATGCCGGCCAGCCGTTCCGCCCAGGAGGCACCGATCGCACGGGGCGAGCTCGGGCGGTCGTCGTCCGCCTCCAGCGGCGGCGGGGACGGCAGCAACGGCATCGGCGCCGAGGCCGTGCCGCCGCTGCCCGACGTCGAGCGCGCCGGGGCGGGCTCGACCGCGATCCAGTCCCGCACCGCCTGCGCCAGCAGCTGGCGATCGGTGAACGAGCGGCCATCCATCATGGCCCGGTCCAGCAACTGGTCCAGGCTCTCGCGCTGCGCGGCCGTCAGCGACAGCCATGACTGCAGCGACGCCACGGGCGTCGCGCCCGGCTCGGGTTCCTCTTCGAAACCGTCCTCGGTCGCGTCGCGACGCGGCAGGCGCCCGTTGACCAGCATGCCCAGCAGACGACCCAGCGCGTGGGTCTCGCTGTTCGCGTCGGGGCGGCCGCCGGCGCGTTGACGCGCGTTGGCCAGCGGCTCCGCAGCGCGCACCAGCGCGGCGGGGGCCTGGCTGTCGCGCGGCGTGAGCCCCTGGCCCAGCCAGTGCAACTGCTGGGCGGGACTCAGCCACAGCGTGCCGGGATCCAGCTCGTGCAGCACCAGCCCGTGCGCATGGGCGGCGTCCAGCATCTCGATCAGGTCCAGCAGCAGCTGCATGCGCCGCTTCAGCGGCAGCGCCATCGCCACGCGGAGCAGCGGCGCACCTTCCATCGCCGGGACGATCAGGTAAGGCAGCCCGGCGGGGCTGAGCCCGCTGTCGAGCGGCGCGCCGTAGGCCGGGTGCTGGAAGCGCGTCAGCGCTTCCGAGTCCTCCGCGAAGCGCATCAGCACCGCCTGCGCGTCCGTCTCGTGGCGGTAGACCAGCGCCAGGCCGGTCTGCGCCGCGGCCTTGCCGTGCTCCACGCGATACCAGACGCCCGAGGCGCACTCGAACAGCACCGTCGCCACGCGCCAGACGCCCAGGCGCTCGCCGACGGCCGGCAGCACCGCGGGGGCCCGGGGGGCCGGGTCGTGCGGTGCGCGGGGGTCCTGCGCGTGCGGATAGGGCGGCTCGATCATGGGCGCGAATCCTAGCGCAGCGATACTTCGACCCCATGTCCTCCCGCGTCCCCTCTGTCGGCCTGCGCCTTCCGCCCGTCGGTGGCCCCGCCGCGTTCACGGTCCCGGCTCCGGTCCCGGTCCAGGTCCAGATCCCGGCCGCCTCCGCCGTCCGACGGCTGGCGCTCGCCCTGCTCGCCACGACGCTCTGCGGCATGGCCGGGCCGGCCGCCGCCGCGCCCGCGCCGTACAAGCAGCCGTCCGCCGCGATCCGCGACCTGCTCGACGCCCCGGCGCTGCCGCGGCTGATCCCGTCCCCGGACCGGCAGGCGCTGGCGCTCGTCGAGCAGCGCCGCTACACGCCGCTGGAGGAACTGGCGCGACCGGGGCTGCGCCTGGCCGGCGCGCGCTTCGATCCGCGCAACGCCAGCCAGCAGAACCTGCTCGCGGTCCAGCGCGTGCGCCTGCGCTCGCTGCTGGAGCCGGAAGCCGCCGAACGCGAGGTCGAACTGCCCGCCGGCGGCACCTGGCACAACTTCCTCTGGGCGCCGGACGGGCAGCGCTTCCTGCTCTCCCGTCGCACCGACACCGCCGACGAGTTGTGGGCCGGCTCGACGTCCAACGGCCAGCTCTGGCGCATCTACAACGTGCGGCTCAACAACGCCGTCGACGCCGATGACATCGCCTGGCTGAACGCCCGCGAGGCCGTCGTGCTGACCATCCCCGACGACCGCGGCGCCGCGCCCAGCCGGGCGCAGACCGGCCCGGCGATCCAGGAAACGCACGGCAAGGCCTCGCCCGAACGCACCTACCCGGACCTGCTGCGCAACCCGCGCGACGAGGATCTGTTCGAACACTACGCCCGCTCGCAGCTCACGCTGATCGACATCGCCAGCGGGCAGAGCCGCGACATCGGCGCGCCGGGCCTGTTCACCAGCGTCTCCAGCGTCGGCACCGGCCAGGCGCTGCTGACCGAGCGGCTGGTGCGACCGTTCAGCTACAACCTGACCTTCGACGACTTCCCGACCGTGGTCGAAGTGCGCCAGCGCGACGGCAAGGTCATCCGCGAGCTGGCGAAGATGCCGCTCAAGCAGGGCGTCGCCATCGACGGCGCGCTGCCGGGTCCGCGGGTGTTCTATCCCTCACCGACCAAGGATGCGGCGATCTACTGGATCGAGGCGCTGGACGGCGGCAACCCGGCCACCCGCGCCGCGTTCCGCGACCGCGTCATGCGGCTGGATCCGCCCTACACGGGCGATCCCTCCGAGGTCCAGCGCATGCCCTACCGCTTCACGCGGCTGCGTTTCCTCGACGACGGCGTCCACGGCCTGCTGACCGAAGAGGACCGCAGCCGCGGCTGGTCGCGCACCTACCTGCTGCCGCTCAACGGCAAACAGAGCCGGCCCCTGTTCGAGCACTCCGTGCGCGAGCGCTACCGGCACCCCGGTTATCCGTTCATGCGCACGCTGACCAACGGCCACCAGGTCGCGCAGACGCTCAACGGCGACCTGCTGTTGTCGGGACAGGGCGCCGGTCCCAAGGGCGACCGCCCGTTCCTGGACAAGCTCTCGCTGAAGGATCTCAGCGTGCAGCGGCTGTTCCAGTCGGCCGAGGGCGTCTACGAACAGCCCGTGGCGCTGCTGGAGGATCGTCGGCTGCTCACGCAGCGCGAGACCGAGCACGAGCCGCCCAACCTGGTGCTGCGCGAGAACGGCAAGGTCACGCCGCTGACGCGGATCAAGGATCCGACGCCGCAGCTGAAGGGTGTGCGGCGCGAGCTGGTGAGCTTCAAGCGCAACGACGGCGTCGAGCTCTCGTTCTGGATGTACCTGCCGCCCGATCTGCGTGAGGGCGAGAAGCGGCCTGCGCTGGTCTGGGCCTATCCGCTGGAGTTCAATGACGCGTCGATCGCCGGTCAGTTGAGCGGATCGCCGGGCCGGTACATGAGCTTCTCCGGCATCAGCCCGCTGAACCTGTTGATGGACGGGTATGTGGTGCTGATGGACGCGACGATGCCGGTGGTGGGCGACTCGCGCAACATGAACGACAGCTTCATCGAGCAGATCACGGCGAATGCGCGGGCCATCGTGGACAAGGCGGAGGATCTGGGCGTCGTCGATCCGCGCCGGATGGCGATCGGCGGTCACAGCTACGGGGCGTTCATGGCGGTGAACCTGATGGCGCACACGAAGTTGTTCCGATGCGGCATCGCGCGCAGCGGCGCCTACAACCGGACGCTCACGCCCTTCGGATTCCAGAGCGAGCGCCGGTCGCTGTGGGACGCCAAGGACGTGTACCTCAAGCTGTCGCCCTTCCTCTTTGCCAACCAGATCAAGGATCCGTTGTTGCTGATTCACGGCGAGGCTGACAACAACTCGGGCACCTTCCCCATGCAGAGCGAGCGCTTGTACCAGGCCCTGGCGGGTCTGGGCGGAACTGCTCGCTACGTGCTGCTGCCCTTCGAAGCGCACGGCTACACGGCTCGCGAATCCGCGGGACAGGTGCAATGGGAGATGAGCCAGTGGTTGAAGGGCTGCGTCGGAGATCCGAGGGCTGAGGCCAAGCCTCGTCCCGCTGCCGGTTCGGGTGCGTCGCAGTAAGCGAGTCGTGCTCGGTCTCAGAGCTTCTCAGAGCTGCTTCGTCGAGAACGTATCGCAGTCTCGCAAGTCGCCTTGAGCCATCCCGCGTTTGAACCAGCGCTGCCGCTGTTCGCTGGTCCCGTGGGTGAAGCTTTCGGGCACGACGGCGCGTCCGGCGCTGCGTTGGAGTGTGTCGTCGCCGATCTTGGCGGCGGCGTTCAGGGCTTCATCGATGTCGCCGGCTTCGAGCCAGCCTTTCGATTGTTGTGAGTGGTGGGCCCAGACGCCGGCGAAGCAATCGGCCTGGAGTTCCACGCGCACGCTGGTGGCGTTCGCGGCTTGTTCGCTTTGACGGCGGCGTGCGGCATCGACCTTCTGGGTGATGCCGAGCAGGTGCTGCACATGGTGCCCCACCTCATGGGCGATGACGTAGGCCTGGGCGAAGTCGCCGGGGGCGCCGAGGCGGTCGCGAAGGGTTTGATAGAAGCTCAGGTCGATGTAGACCTTGCTGTCGCCGGGGCAGTAGAACGGTCCCATGGCTGCCTGTCCGAGTCCGCAGGCCGTGCGTGACTGGCCTTCGAAGAGGGTGAGCGTCGGCACTTCGTAGGTCTTGCCGCCGGCCTTGAAGAGGGCCGTCCAGACGTCCTCGGTATCGGCGAGCACGATGCTGACGAACTTCGCCGGGGTGTCCTGGGGGCGGCTGTGCTCGACGGGGCGTTGGGCGGGTCCGGGTCCGGTCTGGACCGCGCTGCCGTCGAGCGCGCTGAGGACCGTGAGCGGGTTGATCCCGAAGGCCCATGAGGCGAGGAGCGCGACCACGATGCCGCCGATGCCGATCCCGCGTCCGCCGCCTAGCATCGGGAACCCGCCGCCGCCTCCTCCTCCGCCGCCCGATCCGCGCAGATCCTCGACGTTGTCGCTCTCGCGATTGCCTTCCCACTTCATGGTGTGCTCCTGGTGCGGGCGTCGATGTCGTCGGCCCGTCGGTCGGTCAGTCTGCTCAGTCGGCAGCCTGGGCCTCGCTCCCCGCCGCCGGCGTGTCGTGCGCGGGGAGGATCAGGTGGAATTCTGCGCCACCGCCGTCGCGATTCTGAGCGTACAGCTGCCCGCCGTGCATCTCGACGATCCGCCGGCTGATCGGCAGGCCGAGTCCGGTACCGCCTGAGCCGTCCTTGGTCGCGCTCGACTGGACGAAGGGATCGAAGATGCGTTCGAGCTCGTCGGACGGGATGCCCGGGCCCCGGTCGGCGACGCACAGGTGCAGCGCCCCTTCGGGCGTGCGGCCGCCGCGGAGTTCGATGGTGCCGCCCTGCGGCGCGAACTTGATGGCGTTGGCCAGCACGTTGCGCACCGCCTGCTGGAAGCGCAGCGGGTCCACGCGGCCCGGCATCGGCGCGGGCAGGTCGACGGCCAGCGTCAGGTGGCGCTTGGCGGTGAGCGGCGCGAGTTCGCGCATCACCGCGTCGACCGGCTCGCGCAGGTCCTCCGCGCGCAGCTCCAGGGCGCCGACGGCGTCGAGCTTGGACGCGTCCAGCAGGTCGTTGACCAGCGCCAGCATGCGCTGCCCGGAGCCGTGGATGTCCGAGAACATCGCCTGCAGCCGCTCCTGCCCGCCGCTGCGCATGATGCCGAGCTCGGAGAACCCGAGGATCGATTGCAGCGGCGTGCGCAGCTCGTGGCTGATGTTGGCGAGGAACTCCGTCTTGGTCCGCGAGGCTTCCTCCGCCGCGTCGCGCGCCTGGCGCGTCAGGCGTTCGGCGGCGGCGCGCTCGGTGATGTCGACCGCGCTGCCGGCGTAGCCGAGCAGCTCGCCGTCGCGGCGCAGCGGCACCGTCGCGATCTGGTAGCGGCGCGGCGCGCCCTCCCCGTTCCGGATCGTCGCCTCGACGCTGCGCACGCCTTCGTCGCCGCCGAACAGGCTCGCCACCGCGTCGCGATCGGCCGGCTCGGCGATGTCGGCCAGCCGGCGTCCGACGGCCTCGTCCGGACGGCCGCGGTGCAGCGTCGTCCAGCGTGCATTCACGAAGGTCAGCGTTCCGCCCGGATTGGTCCGGAAGATCACCTCCTGCACGCTCTTCAGCAGCACGCGCATGTCGCGCTCGCGGTCGGCGAGCTGCTCGTGCGCGCCTTCCAGCGCTTCCATCGCCTCCGCCCGCGCCTGCAGGCTGCGCCGCACGGTGATGGTCGCCAGCGCGATCAGCGCCAGCGCCAGCGAGCCGATCAGCAGCAGCCAGCGCAGGCCCGCATGCCAGCGCGCCAGGACCTCCTCGATCGACTGCTCGACGCCCACCATCAGCGGCCGCCGCGGCGCCGCGCGGTACGCGACGATGACCTCGCCCGGCAGCGCGCCGGCGCCGATGTAGGTGTCGTGCTCGCGCCCGCGACGCAGGCCGTCGAAGGCCGGATGGCCGTCCAGGCGCTGGCCGGGCAGCTGATGCAGCGTCTCCATCGCGGCGAGCAGTTGGCCGTCGGTCGACGCCAGCCACGCCGCGCTGCGGCCGTTAGGCAGCGCGCGCTGCTGGACCTGCGTCAGCGCGTCCGGATTGATCAGCGCCAGCAGCCAGCGCGGGTCCTCCTCGCGGGTGCCGGGCGAGATGCCCAGCGGCGTGGGCGAGGATGCGCCGCCGGCGGGCTCGTCCGGCGCCTGCGGCAGTTGCAGCAGCAGCGGCAGCATGCCGACCGGCGAGCCGCGCGCCCCTCGTCCGCGCGCGAGGTCCGCCAATCCGCGTCCCGGCTTCAGCGGCATCAGCATGTCGCGGTCCGGCCCGGGCAGGCGGCCGAAATCGTCCAGCGGGATCTCCAGTCCAATCTCGTCGGCGTTCGTGCTGATCAGCACCCGCCCCCGTGTGTCCAGCAGCGACACGCTGCGGATGAAGGGCATGCCGACCAGCACGTGGCTGAAGTGTTCTTCGAGGTGCTGCGCCTCGTGCGGATCCGCCACCGTGCGCGTCAGCCCGTCGCCGATGGCGTGCAGGGACAGCGAGGCGGTCTCGATCGTGCGGCTCGCGTCGCTCTCCAGCACCTGCGCCAGCAGCGCGCCGCGGGCGCGCGCCTCGTCGATCGCCTCCTGGCGTCCGACCCAGGCCGGGCCGATCAGCCCGGCCAGCGTCCCGGCGCCCACGGCCAGACCCGCCCACAGCGTGGCGCGGCGCAGGCGAAGGAGGGACCGGACGGCGGGACCGAGCATCGCTGCGACTGTGCCTCAGGGCACCACGATCGCGCCCAGGCCGTGGCGCTCGGCGGCGGCGCGCAGCCGCCCGTCGCGCTTGATCCGCGCGACGAAGTCATCCAGCCGCGCCAGCCAAGCGGCGTCGCCGCGCTTGATCGCGTAGGCGTAAGGCAGGACGTGGAAGGGCCGGGGCGAGGCGATGAGCTGCGCCCAGTCCGCGTTGTCCAGCATCCGCCGGCTGTAGGGGTAGTCGGTCATGAAAACATCGGCGCGACCAGATTCCAGCTCGCGCTCGCGCGTCGCGGGCGGCTGCACCACGTGCAGCGTCGCGCGCTTGAGCGACTCCCGCATCACCCGCTCCGTCGACGTGCCGGCCTGCACGGCAACCACCACGCCCGCCTGGTCGATGTCCTCCCAGCGCTTGACCACGCGGCTCGCGCGGCTCGCCACGGCGTAGATGTCGCTCTGCAGGTAGGGCTTCGTGAAGGACAGCGCCACCGCGCGCTGCGGCAGCACCGCGACCGCGAACATCGCGACGTCGCAGCGCTCGCCTTCCAGGTCGGGGATCAGGCGCTGGAACGAGGATTCGACGTAGCGCAGCCGGACGCCCAGCTCCTTGGCCAGTTCGTTGGACAGGTCGATGTCGATGCCGCTGAGCGTCTCGTCGCGCGGATGGCGGTAGGTGATGCCGTAGTAGTCCGGCCAGATGCAGACCCGCAGCACGCCGCTGGCGAGGACGCGCTGCAGCACCGTGTTGACCGCGCCGGTGCCGGTCGCAGCGGCCGGGCTGGCCGATCCGCTCGCTCCGGCCGTTGCGTTGGCGCCGGCGTTGGCGTTGGCGGATGCAGGCGCGGGCTCAGGCGCGGACGCCGTGGCGCTCCACGCCCCGGTCATCGCTCCCGTCGTCGCGGCCGCGAGCCATCCCGCCGCCCAGATCCGGGCCAGCCGGACCGTCGCGGCCTGTCCGGTCCATCGCTTCGTCATCGCATCTCCTCTGGCCGGATTGCACCAGAGTTCGCCCCACGCGAGCGCGAGGGAAGCCCCCACCCCGACGAAGTCACACCCGATATCACTTTTATCGCTTATAACTGGGGATATTGCCCACCTACATGTTTGGTTAATTCGGCAAAATTGACTCATGACTGCTATTGCCCGTACACCCGACGACATGCAAGAGGATTTCAGCACGCGTGAAGTCGCGCAGCGCCTCGGCATGGCCGTCCGATCGGTGCAGTTGATGGTCGACCGCGGCGAGCTGCAGGCCTGGCGCACGCCGGGCGGCCACCGCCGCATCCTGCGGGCGTCGCTGGACGCCTGGCTGACCGGCCGCGGCCTGGCGCCGACCAAGCCGGCCGACCTGTCGCCCGGCGACGGCGCCCCGCCGCGCCTGAAGGCGCTGCTGATCGAGGACTCGGTCCACTACCAGAACCTCGTCATGCTGCTGGCGCAGCAGGAGTTCCCCGACCTGGACCTGCACACGGCCAACGACGGCATCGGCGGCCTGGTCATGTACGGCCAGCTGCAGCCGGAAATCCTGCTGGTCGACATCCTGCTGCCCGGCATCGACGGCGCGGCGCTGGTGACCAGCCTGCGCTCGCAGCCGCAATTCGCCAACAGCGAACTGATCTTCGTCACCGCGCTCGACGAGCAGCAGCGGGCGCCCTACGCGTTCGCGCTGGCCGGGCTGCCGCTGGTGCACAAGCCGCGCCTCGTGACCGACCTGCCGCCGCTGCTCAGCGCCGCCGTCCAGCGTATCCAGGCCCGCCAGCCGCAATATGCCGGTTGAAGCCGGTTGATGTCGGCGGTTTCCTGATCATGGCGTCCCGTGTCCGGGTCCTCCTGGTGGAGGACGACACCACCCTGCAGCGCTTCGTCTCCATGGCCCTGGAAGACGACGAAGTCCGCATGCAGGCCTGCATCTCCGTGGACGAGGCGCTGCTGGCGCTCGCGACGCAGAGCTTCGACCTGGTCATCAGCGACCTGATGCTGCCGGGCCGGCACGGCCTCGATCTGCTGCAGACGCTCAAGCAACGGCCGGAGCTGCGCGGCAACGCGCGGCTGGCCGTGTTCAGCGCGGGCATCAACCCGGCCGTGCGGGAGCAGCTGGAGGCGCTCGGCGTCACGCGATTCCTGTCGAAGCCGTGCTCGCTCGGCGATCTGCAATCGTGCCTGGACGGATTGCGCGACGCGCCGCCGCCGGCCGCCATGCCGTCCATCCATCAGGCGGCGATCGAGCAGTACTTCGGCGGCAACGCCGCGCTGTACCAGGCCTTCCTGGCGCGCTGCCGCCTGCAGTTCCCGCTGGACATCGCCGCCGGCCGCCTCGCCTGCGAGCGCGGCGAGCACGTCAAGCTGCGGCACCTCGCGCACAGCCTCAAGAGCGTACTGCTGACGCTGGGGCACGCCGAGGCGGCTGAAGTCGCGCGCCAGCTGGAGCTCGATGCCGAACAGGCCGCGACGGGCTCGGAGGACGCGCTCGCTGCCGCACGCACCGCGTGGCCGGTACTCGAAGAAGCGCTCGCCCGTCTGCTCTGAGCCGCGGCCCCGCGCCGGGCTGCTCAGATCGCCAGCGGATCCACATCCACCGCCCATCGCGTCAGACCCTTCTGACGGCGCTTGAGCGCGTGCAGCTCAGGCAGCCAGGCCCGCAGGAAACGCAGCAGCTGCGCGCGGCTGCCGGCCTCGATCAGCATCTGGAAGCGCTCGCTGTCGGCCACGCGCGCGATGGCCATGGGCACCGGCGGATACAGCAGCAGCCCGAGCGACAAGGGCAGCGCCTGCGCCGCCTCCTGCGCCGCGACGAGGAAGTCGCGCGCGGCCTCGACGCTGCGCCCTTCCGCGCGCACCAGCGCCAGATGTGCGAACGGCGGCAGGTTGGCCGTCATCCGCTCATGCAGCTGGCTGCCGGCGAAGGCCTCGTAGTCGTGCTTCTGCAGCGACTGGTAAAGCGCGTGCTCGGGGTACCAGGTCTGGATCCACATCTCGCTCGCGGCCGCCTGCGCCGCGTCGCGTCCCGCGCGGCCGCCGGCCTGCATCAGCAATGAGAACAGGCGCTCCGGCGCGCGGAAGTCGCTGCTGAACAGCGCCCCGTCCGGGTTCACCGCCGCCACCAGCGTGATGCGGCGGAAGTCGTGACCCTTGGCGACCATCTGCGTGCCGACCAGGATGTCGACGTCGCCCTCGTGGACCGCCGCGAGCTGTTCCTCCAGGCTGCCCTTGAGCCGCGTCGTGTCCGCGTCGATGCGGGCCACGCGCGCGCCGGGCAGCGCCTGCGCGAGCTGCTCCTCCAGCCGCTCCGTGCCGCGCCCCAACGGCGCGATGTCCGGATTGCCGCAGGACGGGCAGGCGCGCGGCACGCGCGTCGTCACGCCGCAGTGGTGGCAGCGCAGCGTCCGGTCCTCCTTGTGGAAGACCTGGTGCGCGCTGCAATGCGGGCAGTCGCTCTTCCAGTTGCACTGGTCGCAATGCAGCACCGGCGCGTAGCCGCGGCGGTTCAGGAACACGAGGCTCTGCTCGCCCCGCTCCAGGCGCTTGCGCAGCGCGTCCAGCAGCGGCACGGAGAGCGTCGTCGTGACGCCCTTCTTGCGTTCGAGCCGGTTCATGTCGAAGAGCCGCACCCGCGGCAGCGCGCCGCCGCCGATGCGCTCGGTGAGATCGATGCGCCGGTAGCGCCCGCCGAGCGCGTGCTGCCAGCTTTCCAGCGACGGCGTCGCGGAGCCGAGCACCACCGGCACCTTCTCCAGATGGCCGCGATAGACCGCCAGGTCGCGCGCCGAGTAGCGCGCGCCATCCTGCTGCTTGTAGGAGGGGTCGTGCTCCTCGTCGACGACGATCAGGCCGAGCCGCGGCAGCGACGCGAAGACCGCCAGCCGCGTGCCGAGCACCAGCTGCGCGCGTCCCAGGTGAGCGGCGAGCCAGTTGCGCAGCCGCTGCGCCGGCGTCAGCGCGCTGTGCAGCGACACGATGGAACGACCCGCGAAGCGTTCGGCGAAGCGCGCTTCGAGCTGCGGCGTCAGGTTGATCTCGGGCACCAGCACCAGCACCTGCTGGCCGCGTTCGAGCGCGGCCTCGGCGGCGCGGAGGTAGATCTCGGTCTTGCCGCTGCCGGTCAGGCCCCAAAGGAGCGCGGGCTGCGGTGCCTCGCGGGCTGCAAGTTCTGCCAGTGCGTCCAGCGCCGCCTGCTGCTGCGCGGTCAGTGCGGGACGTGCCGACGCCGACGCCGTGGCTTCGAGCGCGTCCGTGGCTTCGGTCGATTCAGTCGCGGTCGCGTTGGCAGCAGCAGCAGCCTTCGCCGCTTCGGCCTCCGCCTTGTCGAGCTTCTTCAGCCGCGCCTGCAGCTGTTTCGCGTCGAGGTCCCGCAGCTGCGGCGGCAGCACCGCCAGCGCCAGTTCACCGACGCTGCGCTGGTAGTAGCCGGCCGCGAACTCGACCAGCCGGCGCCAGCGGTCCGACAGCGGCGGCAAGGCATCCAGCGCCTCGCCGACGGGGCGCAGCTCGGATTCCGGCAGTTGCTCGTCCTCGGGCAAGTCCTGGCCCTCGGGCAGGTTGTCCCAGACCAGGCCCATCACGTCCCGGCGGCCCAGCGTCACATGCACGAGGGTGCCGGGGGTCAAGTCTTGCGGGCCGAGGTAATCCAGCGGCTCGGTCAGCCCGCTGTGCTGGGGCGCCTCGACGGCCACCCGCACGCGCCGCAACGGGGACTCGCTCATCCTGATCGCTGCTCCGTGTCGGCGTCAGCGAGTGTCGGTGGGGCCGGAATGGGGCTGGGGGGTCCTGGAGGGATCCCCCCTGCCCCGTGGAGCGCCCGCGCTTGGCCGTCCGTGTGCTGCGGCGTCGCGTCCCTCCCGGTCTCCATCGACCATGAGGAAAACGCGCCAAGTGCCTGATTTCCAAGGGTGTTCACAACGGGGGCTGAAGCCTGTGGATAACTTTGTGGGAAACGCCCCGGCTTTTCGGGGGCCGCCGGGATTGCCGCCGCGGAGGCCCGTCGGCGTCAAATCCCGGGGAAACGCGATGCTCCCTTTTAAATCAACGACTTACGCGCCCATCGGGGAAAGCCCTAGCTCGGATCCCGTGCATGTGCTGCGTTTCGGTGACATGCACGGATTTGGGGATAACTACGTCGAGGCCTTGCGCAGTTTGCGCGAATGCTTATGCACTTCGTCGACCAGTTCGGCCACGCTTTCCGGCGGCGTGAACTGGCTGATGCCGTGGCCCAGGTTGAACACATGGCCGCCCCAGCCGCCGTCCGCGCGTTGCGGCGCGCCGAAGCTGTCGAGCACCGCGCGGGCCTGCTCGCGCACCGCGGCCGGCGGCGCGAACAGCACGTTCGGATCGAGGTTGCCCTGCAGCGCGACGCGGTCCTGCACCTGCGCCCGTGCGCGGCCGAGGTTCACCGTCCAGTCCAGGCCCACGACGTCGGCGCCGGCGGTGGCGATCTCGTCCAGCCAGAGCCCGCCGCCCTTGGTGAACAGCAGCTTGGGAATGCGACGACCATCGTGTTCGCCCTTGACCTGCGACAGCACGCGGCGCGAGTACGCCAGGCTGAACTGCTGGAACTGGCCGTCGGCCAGCACGCCGCCCCAGGAGTCGAAGACCATGACGGCCTGCGCGCCGGCTTCGATCTGTGCATTCAGGTAGGCGGCCACCGAGTCGGCGTTGATCGACAGGATGCGGTGCATCAGGTCGGGACGCGCGTACATCAGGCTCTTGACGTGACGGTAATCGTCGGAGCCGCCGCCCTCGACCATGTAGCAGGCCAGGGTCCACGGGCTGCCCGAGAAACCGATCAGCGGCACGCGGCCGTTCAGCGCACCACGGATCGACGTCACCGCGTCGAACACGTAGCGCAGCTTGTCCATGTCCGGCACGGCCAGCGCATTCACGGCGGCTTCGTCGCGGACGACCTTCTCGAACTTCGGGCCCTCGCCCTGCGCGAACGACAGGCCCAGGCCCATCGCGTCCGGGACGGTCAGGATGTCGCTGAACAGGATCGCCGCATCCAGCGGGTAGCGCTCCAGCGGCTGGAGGGTGACCTCCGTGGCGTAGTCGCGGTTGGTGGCCAGGCCCATGAAGCTGCCGGCCTTGGCACGCGTGTCGCGATACTCGGGCAGGTAGCGGCCGGCCTGGCGCATCAGCCAGACGGGCGTGTACTCGGTGGGCTCGCGCAGGCAGGCGCGCAGGAAGACGTCGTTCTGAAGGGGGGCGCTCATGGGGACGGGATTATGCTCGGACCACCTTGCCCTTGAATTCCGGGACGCGGCACACGATATGCCGCTGCGCACATGGAGGATCCGCTGATGACTTCGACACTGTCCCGCCCGCTCGACACCGTTCAACCCAAGGCCCGCGCCACCGTGGGGGCCAGGTTGCGCGCCACGGCGGCCGCCGCGTTGATCGTCGGCGCGCCGATGGCGCTCACCGGCTGCGGCTACAACGAGTTCCAGAGCCTGGACGAGCAGGTCAACGCCAGTTGGTCCGAGGTGCTCAGCCAGTACCAGCGCCGCAGCGACCTGATCCCGAACATCGTCAACACGGTCAAGGGCGAGGCCAGCTTCGAGCAGGACACGCTGACCAAGGTCGTCGAGGCGCGCGCCAAGGCCACCAGCATCCAGGTCACGCCCGAACTGGCGCGCGATCCGGCGGCGCTGCAGAAGTTCCAGGCCGCGCAGGGCGAGCTGTCCGGCGCGCTGAGCCGGCTGATGGTCGTCAGCGAACGCTACCCGCAGCTGCAGGCCAACCAGGGCTTTCGCGATCTGCGCGTGCAGCTCGAAGGCACGGAGAACCGCATCACCGTTGCTCGCAATCGTTACATCAAGTCGGTGCAGGAATACAACGTCCTGACCCGTCGCTTCCCGTCCAACCTGACGGCGAAGATCTTCGGCTATGAGACCAAGCCGAACTTCACCGTGCAGAACGAGGCCGCGATCTCCGCGCCGCCGACGGTGAACTTCGACAAGCCGGCCGCGCCCGCCGTGACGGCGCCGGCCCCGGCGGCCTCGCCCGCGTCGAACTGAGGCCCCGCGCATGCGGGCGGCCTCGCTTTCGTTGACGCGGCAGCACCTGGCGCGGCTCCTCGCGCTGCTCTGCTTCGGCCTGATGATGAGCGTCGGCCTGCTGCCGCGGGCGCGCGCGCAGGATGTGCAGCCGGTGCCGCCGCTCAGCGGTCGCGTCATCGATCAGACCGCGACGCTGAGCGCAGCGCAGCGCGACGCGCTCGATGCGAAGCTCGCGGCCTTCGAGCGCGAAGCCGGTCCGCAGATCGTCGTCCTGATGGTGAAGACGACCGCGCCGGAGGACATCGCCGCGTTCGCGCAGCGTCTCGGCGACCAGTGGAAGATCGGTCGACGCGACGTCGGCGACGGGCTGTTGATCGTGGTCGCGAAGGACGACCGGCGCATCAACATCCAGACGTCGAAGGCGCTGGAGGGCGCGGTGCCCGACCTGGCCGCGCGGCAGATCATCGAGCGCGACATCACGCCCGCGTTCAAGGCCGGCGACTACGCGGGCGGATTGAACCGCGCGATCGACTCGCTGCAGGCGCGCATCCGCGGCGAGCATCTGCCGGCACCGACGCAGCGTCCCGCCAAGTCCGGCGGACACAACATCGACATCGGCGAAATCGCCATGATCGCGTTCCTCGCCGTGCCGCTGGTGGGCGCGGTGCTGACGTCCATCTTCGGCCGCAAGGTCGGCAGCCTGTTCACCGGCGTCGGCGCGGGCGCCGTCGGCTGGGGGCTGAGCAACAGCCTGCTGCTGGGCGCGGGCGCGGCGGTCGCGTCGCTGATCCTGGTCGGCGTGCTGGGCATCGGCGCGGCGCGGCGGCGCAGCGCGAGCCCGTCCTATGCCGGCTACCGGCGCAGCGCCCACAGCTCGGGCGGCATCGTGCCGCCGATCATCTGGGGCGGCGGCGGCGGTGATGGCGGCGGCAGCTGGGGCGGCGGCAGCGACGGGGGTGGGTTCTCCTCCGGCGGCGGCGGCGACTTCGGCGGCGGCGGCGCTTCGGGAGACTGGTGATGGAGCGACCGAGCGATCACGAGGTGCGCCGTGCCGGCGACACGAGCCGGCTGGGGCGATTCTTCCGCCACCGCTTCTGGGACGAGGCCGACGTGCGGCGCGTGCTGCCGGCGGCGGCGCTGGCGCGCCTGTCCGCGCGCGTGACGGAGAGCGAGCTGAGCCACGCCGGCGAGATCCGCCTGTGCGTGGAGGCCAGCCTGCCGATCAGCTATCTGTGGCGCGGTCTGACGGCGCGGCAGCGCGCGCTGGCGCTGTTCGGCAAGCTGCGCGTGTGGGACACCGAGCACAACAACGGCGTGCTCATCTATCTGCTGCTTGCGGAACACGCGATCGAGATCGTCGCGGACCGCGGGCTGAACCGGCGCGTCAGCGCGGCGCAGTGGCAGCCCATCGTCGACGGGCTGCGGCAGTCGCTGCGCGGCGGGCAGTTCGAGCAGGGACTCGTGGAAGCGATCCGCGCGGTAGAAGCGCTGCTCGCGCAGCACTTCCCGCCCGAGGCCGGCAGCGTGCCGCGCAACGAGCTGCCCGACGCGGTCGTGGTGCTGTAGCGCTTTTTTGACTGCCTCGACCCCGCGCGCTGCGCGCGCCCCTCACCCCCGCCCTCTCCCGCAAGCGGGAGAGGGAGTGAGAATGCACCGAGCCATTCGGAGCAGGAGCAGTGGGGTGGCCCCCTCTCCCGCACTACGGGAGAGGGTGGGGGTGAGGGCCAGCGGCCGTGGAAGTACAGGAGCCCGATTGCGACTTCAGAAGCTCTTGATCGGCTTGAGCTTCCAGCCGAAGCGCTCTTCCTTGAGGCCGCCGGCGACCGGCGGGAACTCGAGTTCCTTGGCGGGCACGCTGACATCCGGCAGGTGGTCCAGCAGATGGCGGATCAGCGTCAGCCGGCCGCGCCGCTGATCGTTGAAATCCACCAGCGTCCAGGGCGCCTGCTTGGTGTGCGTGTGTTCCAGCATGCGGTCGCGCGCGCGGCCGTAGTCCTCGTAATGCTGGCGCGCTTCGAGGTCGATCGGCGAGAGCTTCCACTGCTTGAGCGGATCCTCGGCGCGCTCGGCGAAGCGCTCTTCCTGCTGCTGCTGATCGACCGTCAGCCAGTACTTGAAGAGGAGCAGGCCGTCGTCGACCAGCAGGCGCTCCAGCTCAGGCGCCTGCTTCAGGAAGTCCTTGGTCTGCTGCGGCGTGCAGAAGCCCATGACCGCCTCGACGCCGGCGCGGTTGTACCAGCTGCGATCGAAGAGCACGATCTCGCCGGCCGCCGGCAGATGCGACAGGTAGCGCTGGAAGTACCACTCGCCCTGCTCGCGCTCGCTGGGCTTGCCCAGCGCGACGGTGCGGCACTGGCGCGGGCTCAGGGTCTCGGAGATCGCGCTGATGACGCCGCCCTCGCCGGCGGTGTCGCGCCCCTCCACGATGACCAGCAGCCGCTTGCGCGTGTGCTGCAGCCAGCGCCCGAGGTTGTTGAGCTCCACCTGCATCGGCTGCAGGCGCTCCAGGTACTCCGACTTGGACAGCTTGCCGTTCTTGGACTTCTTTCCGGCCATGCGGGCTCCGTGCGGTGATGGACGGGCCAGCTTACCGCGTGTGGCCGCCGATCCGGCGGCGCAGGCTCAGAGCAGTTCCAGCGTCTGCATCCCCGCCCAGGTCTCGCCCGGCGGCAGCTCGATCGGCTTGAGCACCTGCGCGGCCTCGACGCACAGCATCTGCTTCCAGCCGCCTTCGGGCATGTCCGCCAGCGCGTCGCCCTTGGCCTGGCCGGGGTTCCAGATCACGGCGTCGGTGAAGCCCTGCTGGCGGATCGCCACGCGGCGGTCGCCGTCGCGCAGGGTCAGGTCGTGCTTCGCATCCTGGTAGATGCGGTCCGTCTCGCCGTCCAGGCGCAGCAGGTCCTCGTGCTGGGTGCCGGCGCGGTCGACCGTCGAATCCCAGTACGCCAGACCGGACAGCCCCTGCACCGACGCCGACATGATCTGCGTCAGCCGCAGGTAGGTGTGCAGCGCCGCGGTGAAGCTCAGCGGCGCGTCGCCCTTGTTCTCGCAGGCGAGCTCGATCTGCAGCGCGCGACCGGCGATGCGGATGCTGATCTCGGCCTCGAAGGCGTGCGGCCAGACCATGCGGGTGGCGTTGTCGTCGGTCAGTCGCAGGACGGCGAGCGCGTCCTCCTTGCCCGACTCGGCGCTGACCAGTTGCCAGGGCTTGCCGCGCGCGAAGCCGTGGCGCTGCAGCGGGCCGCGGGTCGAGAACTGCGGAAAGATCACCGGCACGCCGCCGCGGATCGCCTGGCCGGTGGCGAAGGCGCTCTTCGGAGACAGGAAGAGCTGCTCATCGGCGCCGGCGGGCACCCACGACACCAGATGGGCGCCGTGCAGCAGCAGCGTCGCGCGGGCGCCGCCAGGGGCGCGGAGTTCAAGGGCTTCGAGGCCCTGGTGACGGGTGATGGCGATCGGGGTGGACATGGCGGCAACAACTTCAGGCGGAGGGCCGCGATTCTAGGAGTTGCCAGCGCAACGGCTCGCCGGCCATCGCGTCGGGAAGGTCATGCGGGCGCAGACCGCGCCCTGCGGGCCCCGGATCGACGACGACAGCGAGCATCAGGCCGAGGCCTTCCAGGCGGGCGCAGGCGCAGTCCGCGCGAGGCGCATCGGCCGGCACGCCGACATCGTCGATCGGATGGAAGTCGAGCGCACGCATCTGCGCGAAGTCGAGTCCGCGTCCCCGGCACTTCAGCCACGCTTCCTTGAGCGTCCACCAGCCGTAGAAGGCCGCGAGCGCGTCGTCGTCGCGGCCCAGGGCCCGCAGACGCTCGATCTCCGCGCATTGCGCGTCGCCGTGCACCTGACGCGACAACGCGAGCAGATCGCCGCGGCGGGGTCGCAGGACTTCGAGGTCGACGCCGATCGGCAGCGCGCAGCCGCCGGCGAACAGCCAGTCGCCGCTGTGGGAAAGATTGACGTGCCCGGACGGCAGCGTGCTGCGTCCGTGGGCATCGATGTCGGGAGGAAAGTCCGTCAACTGCCGCAGCAGCCGGCGTCCCTGGACGAAGCGCTCCCGCGCGTCGTCGAGCTTCAGCCCCGCGAGCCGGGTGCGTTCACCCGGCAGGAGGTCCTGGGCAGACAACGGCGGACCGGACAGGCCGGTCCGCGTCGTCAGCGCCAGGCGAAGACATATCGGCGTCGCGGTGTTCACTCCGTGCGCCGATGTCCGCATCACTTGTTCGCGATGGCCTGGTCGTCGGCGCCGGTCGGGCCGCCGCGGGCAACCTTGTAGTTGTCCAGCAGGTAGGCGCTGGCCAGGTTGGCCACGCGCGTCAGCATCAGATCGTCATGGATGCCGACGGTATAGCCCGCCGCCCAGGCCTCGGCCCGCTGGAAGAACACCGGCGACGCAATCTCGCGGCCCGTCTGGTCCGCGATCTTCAAGCGCATCAGCACGCCCGAACTGCCGGCGAGCGGTCCGAACAGCACGCGGGATGCGCGTCCGGTGAACTCCAGCTGCTCGATCACCGGCGTGACCGTCAGCTTGCGGCCGTTGTCCGGCCCCGCGTTCCACAGACGCTTGGAGCCGACCAGGTTCTTGTCGAAGTTGGTCTGCAACCGCGCCATGGGGCGGGTGTCCGCCGTGACACCGTCGGCCAGACGGATCGGCAGCACCTCGATGCGGCTGAACGCGGCGAAAGCCTCGGCCGGCGGCGGGTTGGTCTTTTCGGTGGTCGTGACCCGCGTGGCGCAGCCTTGCAGCGCGGCCAGGGTCACCAGGGCGCCGGTGGCGGCGAGTCGGAGGAATTGACGACGCATGATGATGGGGCGATAGCGACTCAGCGACGCAGTTCTTCCTGGATGTCCTTGCCCAGGTTGATCACCCAGCCGTTGTACAGCGGATGGATCTGGGGCACGCCGTCCTTGGTGCCCCACAGCAGGTCCTTGCTGGACACGTACTTGATCTGGAAGCTCGAATCGTCGTAGGTCACCGAGACCACCGCCTCGTGCTTGCCGTTCTGCTTGTCCAGCACCATCAGCAGTTCGCCGGGCTTCTCTTCGCGGACCTGCCAGGTGCGCTTGGCGCCGCCACGAATGATGGCGTCCTTGATGGCGTCGGCGCCCGGGGCCTTGCCGGCGGCGTTGGTCACGGTCACGCGCTCCTGTTCCAGCAGCGGCACGGGGGTGCGGGCGGCCAGGGCGTTGGTGGCGGCGACGCCCAGGGTCGCCGCCATCACGGCGGAGATCAACAGCTTCTTCATTCGTTACTCCCTATGTTCGGACGGTTCTGGGTTCCAGCCCCCGCGCGCGCCGTCCTGCGCGGCGCGAGGGGAAAACAATCCGCCGCTTATTCGGCGATCTTGGCGTAGGTGCCCTTGAGCGCGACGCCGATGATCATGGCGCCGGCGTGGCATTCAAAGGTCGTGTCGCTCTTGGTCTCGTTCTTCTTGTAGTAGCTGACGATGTCGACGACGGCGTTTGCGCCTTCACGCTTGGCGCTGTTCTGGAACGCGATCAGCGCGCTCAGCGCGGCCCACTTGCAGCCGAATTCATCGGACTTGCCGACGCCGTTGGTCTTCTGGTTGGAGCTGTCCGAGCCCATGCGCTTCTCGATGCGCGGGGTCTTGGCGCCGGCCAGGAAGAACTTGACCGAGCCGTCGAGCTTGCCCTGCGCTTCGGGCATGGCCAGCACATCCGCCAGCGGGATCTGCAGCACCGTGTCGCGCGCGTGCGCGGCACCGGCGGCCAGGCCCAGCGCGGCGACGCCGACGGCCAGCGAGCGCTTCAGGACGAGGGCGTACGTGTTCTTCGTGGTCATGGGTTCCCTTTCTGGAGGACGTTGAGGTCGTTGTGGTCGTTGAAGTGGTGCGGTACGGCGGTGAGGCAGGGCCCGCGCGCGCGGGCTCAGATCCGGCGGAAGATCAGCGAGGTGTTGATGCCGCCGAACGCGAAGTTGTTGCTCATCACCAGGTCGGTCTGCAGCGCGCGGCCGTCGCCGGTGACGTAGTCCAGCTCGCCGCAGCGCGGGTCGACCTCGGTCAGGTTCAGCGTCGGGGCGAACCAGCCCTCGCGCATCATCTCGATGGTCATCCAGGCTTCGAGCGCGCCGCACGCGCCCAGCGTGTGGCCCATGTAGCTCTTCAGCGACGAGATCGCGACCTTGGCGCCGAAGACCTCGTTCGTGGCGCGCGACTCGGCCACGTCGCCGTGCTCGGTCGCGGTGCCGTGCGCGTTGACATAAGGGATCGCGGCCGCGTCGAGGCCGGCGCTCTCCAGCGCCAGGCGCATCGCCTGCGCCATCGTCGGCGCGTTGGGCTGCGTGACGTGGCAGCCGTCGCTGTTGGTGCCGAAGCCGATCACCTCGGCCAGCATGGTCGCGCCGCGCGCCTTGGCGTGCTCGTAGTCCTCCAGCACGAAGGTGCAGGCGCCCTCGCCCAGCACCAGACCGTCGCGGTGGACGTCGAAGGGCCGCGGCGTCAGCGACGGGCTGTCGTTGTGCTTGACGCTGGTGGCGAACAGCGTGTCGAAGACCGCCGCCTCGGTGGCGTCGAGTTCCTCCGCGCCGCCGGCCAGCATCGCGATCTGCTGGCCGCTGCGGATCATCTCGTAGGCGTAGCCCAGCCCCTGGCTGCCCGAGGTGCAGGCGCTGCTGGTCGTCACCACGCGGCCGGTCAGGCCGAAGCTCACGCCGATGTTCACCGGCGCCGTGTGCGACATCATCTTGATGTAGGTCGTGGCGTTGATGCCCTCGGTGCTCTTCTCCAGCAGCATGCGGCCGAAGTCGCCGATGGCCTTGGGCGTGCCGGCCGACGAGCCGTACGACACGCCCACCTTGCCGCCCTTGAGCACCGGATCGTTGAGCAGGCCGGCCTGCTCCAGCGCCATCTCGCTGGCGCGCACCGCCATCAGCGCGACGCGCCCCATGCTGCGCGTGGCCTTGCGGTTGTAGCGGACGGGGTCCAGGTGGAACGGCGCGGCGGGCACGCCGACGCGGGTGTTCAGGCCCTCGTACTCGTCCCACTCGTCGATGTGCTGGACGGCGTTGCGCCTGCTGCGCAGGTGCGCCAGCACCGAGGTCCAATCGCAGCCCAGCGGGCTGATCGCCCCAATGCCCGTGACGACGACGCGCCTCATCCCACCATTCCTCCGTTGACCGAGATCACCTGCCGGGTGATGTAGGCCGCATCCTTGCCCATCAGGAAGGCCACCGTGGCGGCCACCTCCTCCGGCGTCCCGACGCGCTGCGCCGGGATCAGCTTCATCGCTTCCTCCAGGATCCGCTCGTCCACCATCTCGGTGGCGATCAGGCCGGGCGCGACGCAGTTCACCGTGATCTGCCGGCTGGCCAGTTCGACCGCCAACGCTTTTGTGGCGCCGATGATACCGGCCTTGCTGGCGCTGTAATTGACCTGACCCCGGTTGCCCATGACGCCCGACACGGACGCCAGCGTCACGATGCGGCCCGGCTTGCGACGGCGCACCAGCGGCATCGTCAGCGGATGCAGCACGTTGTAGAAGGCGTCCAGGTTGGTGTGGATGACCTGGTCCCAGTCCTCGCCGCTGAGCGCCGGGAAGGCGCCGTCGCGGGCGATGCCGGCGTTGCAGACGACGCCGTAGTAGCAGCCGTGCGCCTCGACGTCGGCCAGCAGTGCGGTCGACGCGGCCTCGCGGTCGGCGACGTCGAACTGCAGCACGCGGGCCTGGCGGCCCAGCGCGGCGATCTCGGCCGCGACGGCGTCGGCTTCCTCGACGCGGCTGCGGCAGTGCACCACCACGTCGTAGCCGTCGCGCGCCAGGCGCAGCGCCACCGCACGACCGATGCCCCGGCTGGAGCCGGTCACCAGGACGGTGTCGTTGGAATCGTTGTTGTTCTTCATGAAGCTTGGTAAGCGGTCTTTTCTTGAATTCTCGTCGGACGCGCGGAGCGCCTCTTCACGCCATCTTCACGGCGTCATCCTGTCGTCACCCCGGCCAGGAAGGCCGCCGGATCGGGCGGTCCGAACACCGTGAGCTGCGCCTGGGCCAGCGGCGGCTCGTCCGCCGCGGGCGGCGTGCCGCCCGCCAGGTGCAGCACGCAGGCGAACTGGCCGAGGCCGTTGTCCGCCTGGAACTCACGCGCGATCTCGATGCGCAGCGTCTCGCCGGCCTCGAAGCGGCCGCGTGTGCTGCGGTACTTGCGACAGCCGAGCAGCAGGCCGATGCGCGGCGGCTCGCCGCGGGCGCGGCCCTGCACGCCGGCCCACGCGGCCACGGCCTGCGCCATCAGCTCGATGCCGATCCAGCCGCCGATGCCGGTGCCATCGCCCTGGCTGTCGTGGAAGAGCTGGTCGCCGGCGAGCGCCGCCTCGGCGACGAGGCGGTCCTCCTCACAGGACAGCACGCGCGTCAGCAGGCTCATGCGTCCGGCGTGGGGCACGAGGTCCGCCGCCGGCATCGGGAACACGAGGTCGAAGGCGGCGGCGTCGCCGACGCCCGACTCGGACTGCGGCACGTCGGACGGGGTCGACGGATTCATCGGCTCAGACATCGTGTCGGCTCAGGATCAGCGCGGCATTGCTGCCGCCGAAGGCGAAGGAATTGCTCAGCACGTGACGGGGCGCGCGGCCCAGGCGCTCGCCCGGCGCGGCCAGCCGGATGGCGGGCAGCGTCGGGTCGCGGCGGCCGTCCCACCAGTGTGGCGCGAGCCGGCCGTCCGGGTTGTCGCGCAGATGTATCCAGGCGATGGCGGCCTCCAGCGCGCCGGCGGCGCCGAGCGTGTGGCCGGTCAGCGGCTTGGTCGAGCTGCACGGCAGGTCGAGCCCGAACAGCGCTTCGACCGCGCGGCTCTCCATCGCGTCGTTCTGCGGCGTGGCCGTGCCGTGGAGGTTGAGGTAGTCGATGTCCGACGGCTGCAGGCCAGCCTGCGCCAGCGCGGCGCGCATGGCCGCCAGCGCGCCGGTGCCGTTCGGCTCGGGCGCCGAGATGTGATGCGCGTCCGAGGTCTCGCCCCAGCCGGCCAGGCGCACCGGGCCGGGCTCGCGCGTCATCAGGAACAGCGCGGCGGCTTCGCCGATGTTGATGCCCTCGCGGCCTTCGCTCATCGGGTTGCAGCGCGCCTCCGCCACCGAGTCCAAGGCTGCGAAGCCCGCGACGGTGAAGCGGCACAACGAGTCCGCACCGCCGCAGACGACGGCGTCGCACAGGCCGGCGCGCAGGAGCCGCGCGGCGCTCGCGAGCGCCTTCGCGCTGGACGAGCAGGCCGTCGAGATCACATGGCGCGGGCCGGCGGTGCCGAGCTCGCGCGCGAGCATCAGCGCGGGCGCGCCGATCTCCTGCTGGCCGACGTGGAAGGACGCGGGCAGCTGAGGCGTCTCGCCGCCGGCATGGGTCGAAGCGATCCAGGCCTGCTCGGCTTCGCCGACGCCCGAGGTGCTGGTGCCCAGCACCACGCCGACGCGGCTCGCGCCGAAGCGCGCGATCGCCGCGTCGACGGCCGGCCGGATCTGGGCGATCGCCTCCAGCAGCAGCGCGTTGTTGCGACTGCGCTCGGCGAGCGGGCGCGCGTCGACGGCCGGCAGCGCGGCGTCCACCGCGCCCAGGTGCAGGGTGCGCCCGGGCCAGATCGCCTCGTTCGGCGCGACGCCGCCCGGCGCGTCCGCGAAGACGCCGGCGCGCAGCGCCTCGACGCCGCTGCCCAGCGCGCAGACGACGCCCAGTTCATGCAGATAGACGGCCACGCTCATCGGCCGGACTCCAGGGGTCGGGATTCGATCAGGAGCCGATAGTGCTCCCGCTGGTTGGTGATGACGATCCGGCTGTCCCCGGCGAGGTCCCCGGAGACGGCGACATCGATGACCGGATGGGCGAGGTCCGCGCCCGCGATCAGCTCGCGACGGCCCGGGGTGTCGCGCAGCGTCCAGCCCGGCGGCAGCTCGCCGCGCAACGCGGTGGCCGACCAGTAGACCAGCGTCATGTCGCGCAGCATGCGCTGCTCGTCGACCTCGGCGGGCAGGCGCGGATGGCGCCGCGTCTGCAGCTCGACGCCGTCCCACACCATCAGCAGCACGCGCTGCCCGACCGCGAACGCGGCCAGGCGCAGTCCTTCGGGATCGATCTCCAGCTGCACGTCGACGACCTGCGGCGCGCGTCCGCTGTCGTCCAGCGGCGTGACCGTGAGCCGTTGGCTCAGGCTCACGTTGCGTTGGAGCAGCAGGGGCGCGAGTCGCAGCATCGGCAGCGGCATCGCCTCCACGTCCGGGGTCGGCATCGCGGTCGAGACCGACGTCGAAGCGGAAGTCGATGAGACAGGGGGAGCGATCGGGGCCGTCGGGGCCACCGGCGCCTGCGTCGACGCGCACCCCGTCACCGCCACCGCGAGCGCGGCGAGCGGAACGAGAAGCGACGCCTGCAGCGTCCGGCGCATCCGGCGATTCATCGGGTGCATCACGCCTTCGTCAACCGCATCAGGCTGTGGCAGTAGCCGATGTTGTCGCGCATGGTGACCAGCTTCAGGCCCGCCTCGGCAGCCAGACGCAGGTAGTCGCCGCTCTGGTAGACCTTGGAATTGCCGCTGGCCATCGCGGTGAAGTACGGCGAGGTGTTGATCAGGCAGTACGCGGCGATGTCGTAGCGCTGGCGGTCCCAGAGCGTGTCCAGGATCAGCACCTGGCCGCCGGGCGCGAGCGCGTCCGCCACGCGGCGGAAGATGCTGGCGATCTGCGGTTCGCCGAAGCAGCTCAGGAACTGGCTCATCCAGATGATGTCCATGCCTTCGGGCAGCGCGGCGCCGTCGTCGAGCATGTTGCGGCCATGGAACTTCGCGCGGTCGACGCAGCCGGCCTCGGTCAGCGTGGCGCGGGCCAGTTCGAGCTGCTGCGGCAGGTCGACCAGGTTCAGCTCGAAGTCGGCGTTGTAGGCCAGCGCCGCACGGCTGAACTTGCCGGTGTTCGCGCCGATGTCCATCACCCGCTTGGGCGCGGTGGCGAAGACGTCGGGCAGGATGTCCGGGAAGGAGGTGTCGGAATAGAAGTGGTCGAACTCGAACCAGCTCGTGCGCGCCGGCTCCTGCAGCTTCGACAGGCCCTCGTAGATCGTCGGCCACGGGCCGAGGTGGGCCAGGCCCAGCGGGCGTTCCTCGTCGAGCGAGCGCTCCAGGTCGAACAGGCCCTGGTAGCAGACGTCCTGGACGAAGTTGATGTTGATCTGCGTGATACGGTCGCTGATCAGGCAGTAGCCGGTCTTGTCCAGCGCCCAGCGGCCCTGCTTGAGTTCGACCACGCCCGCCGACAGGCAGGACTCCAGCGCGAGCTTGAGCGCGTAGGCGGTCCAGCGGCCGTCGGCCACCAACTGCTCCATGCTGAGCCCGGCGTCGCCGGCGCCGGCCAGCGTCTCCAGCATGCCGCGCTTCCAGGCGTAGCGCACGCATTGGAAGACGACCGGGCCGAAGGCGATCTTCTGCGCTTCATAGCGCGCGGCGAAGGCGCTCTGCTTGGGCGGGGAGAAGCGCTTGTCGATGGCCTCGGCGGCACCGTTCGCTGCGGTGTCCTGGGTCGGGGTCGTGGTCATGGGGTCCCTTGTGATGAAGGTGGGGCGGGCGCGGTGGCGCCGTTCGGATTCTTGGAGTCGCTGTCGGCCGCATCGGCCGGCATGAAGAGCGGCGTAAGCCACCAGGCGAGCGTGACGCCGATCAGCAGGGTCAGGCCGAAGGCGCGCAGGGCCGGGGTCGTCGACAGCGCGAGCAGGCCGAAGGCCAGCAGCGTGGAGAGCGCGGCCAGGCTGACGGAGAGGAAGGGCTGGATCTCACTGCGGCCGGGTTGTTCGAGCAGGAAGATGCCGTAGTCGACACCCAGGCCGAGCAGGATCAGCAGCGGCAGCAGGTGGAACAGCGTGAGGGGAACGCCCACGGTGCCGAAGACGGCGAGTGTGAGCAGCGTGGCGAGCGAGGTCGGCACCAGCGCGCGCCACGCGCGGCGGCCGAAGCGCGGCAGCAGCGCGAGCCACACCAGCAGATGCCCAGCCACGACCATCGCGCCGAACAGCGACGCGTAGCGGCCGAGCAGCGCGGAGATCTCACCGACCTTGTCGACCCAGGTCACGCCCTGGATGCGGCCCAGTCCGTCCTGCAGGCGCGCCGTGTCCAGCGCGGTGTCGCCACCGCGCAGCAGCACCGCGCTGCGCCAGAGGCCGTCCGCGCCACGACCCAACCACTGGTGGCGGAGCGGCTCCGACACCGGCGACGCCAGCCACTGCGCCGGCAGCAAGGGCGCACTGGCCGCAGCCGTCGGCGGGGGCAGCGTCTCGCCGAGCGACTTCGACAGCGCGCCGTTCATCTCCGCGGCGCGGCGCGCGATCAGCGCGGCGTGCTCCTGCTGCGTGTGGGTCGACGGCAGCCACTGCGACACGGCCTGGGCGTCGATGCCCTCGGCCGTCAGCACGTGCACGACCGCTTCGTCGCGCGAGAGCAGGTTCTCCTCGCTCTCCCCCTCGACCAGCACGAAACGCGCGACCCCTGGCAGGCCCATCACGCGGCTGACCTCGCGCTGCTGGTCGATCAGCGCGGCGGGCGCGCTCTGCAGCTGGCGGATGTCGTCGTTGCGCTTGAGCAGGGACAGGCCGATCACGATGAACAAGGTCGCGGCGACGACCGCGGCCCACATCCGTGTCCGCGTCCCGCGGCCCGAGGCGACAGGCGGCACGCGGGCGCGCAGGCCCCCTAGCCACAGGCCGAAACGCGTCGCCGGCGCGGACTCGCCGTCCAGCCACGGGAACCAGAGCATCACCGTCACGAACGCACCCAGCAGGCCGGCCGACGAGAACACCGCGATCTGGCGCAGGCCCGGGAACGGCGCGATGCCGATCAGCGCGTAGGCGATCACCGTCGTCAGCATCGCGAGGCTGACAATCGGCCATTGGCGCCGCAGCATGTCCCAGCGCGCCTCGCGCGGCAGGCCCATGCGGGCGCAGAAGTAGTTGCTGCCGTAGTTCTCCGCGACGCCCAGCAGCGTCGCGCCGAAGACCAGCGTGATCAGGTGCAGGCCGCCGAAGAGCGCGTGCGTGACCGACACCGCCGCCGCCAGGCCCACCGCCATCGACAGCGTCACCAGCACGCGCGGCCGCAGCGAGCGGAACGCGCACCACGTCAGCAGCACGATGCCGATCAGCGAGCCGACGCCGATGGTGTGGATCTCGCGCTCGGCCTGCGCCGCGGCGGAGGCGGCGAACAGCGGAACCCCGCCCATGAGCACGCGCGCGTCGGGCACGGCCTTGCGCGCGGCGTCGCCAGCCGCTTCGAGCCGAGACACCAGCGCGCGCTGCGCCGAGACGGCGAAGGCCGGCGCCGTCGATTCGGCCATCAGCACCGCATAGGTGGTATCGCCGTCGGTCACCGTCAGGCGGCCGTCCTGGACGCGTACGCGGCTGATGCCGGCGCGCTCCGCCAGCCAGCGGCCGCGCAGGTTCAAGGGATCCTCGGCCCAGGAGCCGATGCGCGGCAGACCCACCGGCTGGTGCAGCGCGCGCAGCGCCTGCTCGGCGAGCGCGCCGGTCGACTGCGTGTGCAGGGCACGCCGATCCGTCTCGGTCAGCAGCGCGGCGCGCCACGGCGCGTAGAAGTTCAACCAGGTGTTCTGCTCGCCCTCGTCGACGCGCCAGCGCAGCGCGACGCCGTCGCCCAGCGCGTCGGCGAACGCGTCACCGGCCCGGCGCGCCTGTGCGAGGTCCTTCGCGCCGATCAGCACGACGACGCGCCGCTCGCCCGCATCGGCCAGCGCGCGCGTGGCTTCAGCGACGGCAGGGCGGCGCTCGTCGCGCGGCAGCATCGCGAGCACGTCGCTGTCCAGCACGCCGGCCGGGCGCGTCCACAGCCACGCCTGGTGCGCCGCGATGACGAGCACCACCGCCAGCCACAGCCAGGCAAGCAGGCGGTGACCGCGCGGAGGACGCGACACGGGAGCGGTCATGCGGCGCTCAGTCGAAGAGCCGAGCACCGCCCTCGGGGGCGGTTTCGCGCAGGTTGGAGAAGCTGATGCGCGTCACGTCGCCGCCGGCCTCGACCAGTTCGACGGCGCGCACGTGCGTGTCGCCGCTGAGGGCCAGGCGTTGCAGCACCTGCAGCCACGCCGCCTGGCGCGGACGCAGGTCCAGCTTCCATGCGCCGGCGCCGGTCAGTTCGCCGTCCAGCGTGAAGAGCTTGGCCAGCGCACCCACGTCGCCGCCGAGCAGCGCGAACATCATTTCGTTGACCAGCCGCAGCGCGGGCTCGCGCTGCGCGTCCATCTTCATCGACGTCGCGCCGCCCTGGCTGGCGCGGATCTCGTCGCGCGTCAGGCGGAGTTCGCTCTCGAACGGCGTGCGCGTGCGCCACAGCACACCGCGGCCGCGCGCCACGACGAAATCGCCGCGCGAGACCACCGGCTTCTTGAAGCCGGGCACCTGCTTCGACTGCTCGAAGTCGCCGCGCAGCCACTCGGGCTGGCGCAGGCGCGCCTGCACGCCCTTCATCAGGGTGGCTTCGTCGGTCGCCGCGAGCGCGGTGGCCGGCAGCCCGATCGCCGACAGCGCGGCGAGCGCCAGCAGCCGGCGACGGCCCGGATCCACGCTCGTCGTGGGCATTGTGCCCATCGAGTACATCGGATCGCTCGAATCCATCGGAGCCATCTTGCCCATCGTCGTCATGCCGGCCTCACACCGAGCTTGTCCCACAGCACGCGCGGGCAGACGTACTGCATCTGCCGCGACGCGATCTCCAGCGCGACCTGGATCGTGTAGGCCTTGTTGAGCACGCGGCCGGTCGCCGCGTCGCGCACCTGGTACTCGACCTTCAGGCGGTTCTCCCACTCGACGATCTCGGCACGGATGCGCACGGCCTGGCCGTACTCGACCGTGCCCACGTACTTCAGCCGCATGTCGACGATCGGCCAGGCGTAGCCCGACGCCCGCATCTGCGGATAGTCGTAGTCGAACTTCTGCAGCAGCGCGCTGCGCGCCAGCTCCAGGTACTTCACGTAGTTGCCGTGCCAGACGATCTCCATGACGTCGATGTCGTGGAAGGCCGGCGAGAGCTCGATCTCATGGCTGAGATCGGGCGCGTGGTCGGACTTGCGGTCGGCGCTGCGATCCGGGCCGACGTCGTCGGCGTCAGTCGTCATGGAGCCTCCACTGCCGCTCGCGCAGCGCCTGCACCAGCGCGATCAGTTCGCGGTCCAGCGCGCGGTCTTCCTCGATCAGCGGCAGACGGGTCGAGAGTTCCTCGAACATCGCCGCGGCCTCGGCGCCCAGCGCCAGCGGTTCCGGCTGCTGGCGCGCGCGCAGCGCGAGGCCCTGGCGCGCGGCGATCAGCATCGCGGCGACGACCTGCTCGGACAGCTCCAGCACGCGCAGGCAGTCGCGCGCGGCGATCGTGCCCATGCTGACCTTGTCCTGGTTGTGGCACTCGGTCGAGCGGCTGAAGACCGACGCCGGCATCGTCTGCTTGAGCGCCTCGGCGGTCCAGGCGGAGACGCTGATCTGCAGCGCCTTCAGGCCGTGGTTGATCGCGGCGCGTTCGCCGGACGCGCCCGACAGGTTGGACGGCAGGCCGTGGTTGTAGCGGGTGTCCACCAGCAGCGCGAGCTGGCGGTCCAGCAGGTCGGCGACGTTCGCAACCGCGTTCTTCAGCGTGTCCATCGCCAGCGCGATGTGGCCGCCGTAGAAATGGCCGCCGTGCAGCACGCGTTCGTTCTCGGCGTCGATCAGCGGGTTGTCGTTGGCGCTGTTGAGCTCGTTCTCGATCAGCTGGCGCAGGAAGGGCAGCGCGTCTTCGAGCACGCCGATGACGTGCGGCGCGCAGCGCAGCGAGTAGCGGTCCTGCAGGCGATGCGAGTTGCGGCTGGGCGCGTCGACCGCCAGATCCGCGCGCAGGCGCGCGGCGGTCTTCTGCTGGCCCGGGTGGGGCTTGGCGGCGAACAGCGTCTCGTCGAAGTGGTGCGCGTTGCCGGCGCTCGCGACGACGTTCATCGCCGTCAGGCGCGTGGCCATGCGGTTCAGGTAGTCGGCGCGCGTCCACGCCAGGCAGGCCAGGCCGGTCATGACGGCCGTGCCGTTCATGATCGCGAGGCCTTCCTTCGGGCGCAGCTTGTGCGGCGTCAGGCCGATGGCCTTCAACGCGTCGGCGGCGGCCATGCGCTCGCCGCGCCACATCACTTCTCGCTCGCCGCAGAGCACGGCAGCCACATAGGACAACGGCGTCAGGTCCCCGCTCGCGCCCACCGAGCCTTCCGACGGGATCAGCGGCAGCACGTCGTGGCGCAGCAGCTGCTCCAGGCCTTGCAGCAGTTCCAGGCTGACGCCCGACATGCCCTGCGCCAGCGAGTTCAGGCGCGCGGCCAGCACGGCGCGCGTCTGCTCGGCCGTCAGGTAGGCGCCGGCGCCGCAGCCGTGGTACGTGTAAAGGTGGTGCGGCAGTTCCGTGACCAGGTGCGGCGGGATCACCACCGTGCAGGAATCGCCGTAGCCGGTCGTGACGCCGTAGATGACGCCGTCCTCGGCCAGCAGCCGGGCGACGAAGTCGGCGCCGGCGCGGATGCGCGCCTGGAAGGCGGGGTCGGTGGACAGGCGGGCCTCGGCGCGGCGTTCGGCCAGCGCGGCGACGTCCTCGATGCGCAGCGGACCGCCGTCGAAGGTCACCGTGGGCAGCAGGGTCTCAGGACTCGACATCGGGGGCATTCCAGAACGGGAAGAAGTTGAACCAGTCATGCGGCGAACGCCGCAGGCAGCGTGTCAGCGCGTCGACGTAGGCGAGCGCGGGCGCGGTCATCGCGCCCTCGCGGTCGCCGCGCGGCAGCGCGATACGGTCGGCCAGGCGCTCGAAGCGCAGCGCGTAGCCGCGGCCCTCGTGCACGCAGCCCATGAAGAAGAGCGGGCACTTGAGCAGCCCGGCGATCAGGTAGGGCCCGATCGGGAAACGCGCCGGCGCGCCCAGGAAGGGCAGCGTCAGGGTGCGGCCGCTGTTGACCGGCACGCGGTCGCCGGCGATGACGATGCACTCGCCGGCGGCGATGCGCTCGGCCAGCTGCATCGCCAGCGCTGGGTCGATGCCGGTGACCTCGATCAGGCGCACGCTCGCGCCGTCCGCGATGGCGTCGGCGCCCTGCAGCCGGTCGAGGATGCGGTTGAAGCTCTGCGCGTGGCGCGTGTGCACCAGCACGTTGAGGCGCAGGCCCGGCATCCGGCCGGCGAGCGCGCGGCACAACTCCAGGCAGCCGATGTGGGCCGTCGCGAGCACGACGCCCTGGCCCGTGCGCAGGTGCGCCAGGACTTCGTCCTTGCCGTCCACGCTGACGCGCTCCGCGGGGTAGCGGCCGGCCATCGCCAGCAGCTTGTCGAGCATGGTGTCGGCGAAGAGCGCGACATGCGCGACGCTGTCGCGCCAGGTCGGCGCCGCACGGCCGGTCTGCGCATGCACGCGGCGCAGGTAGTCGAGACTGTCGCGACGCAGCGCGGGACGGCTCAGCCAGTGCACCAACACGACAGGGAACATCGCCGAGCGGAACAGCCATCGTCCCGCCACGCGATGCAGCGCGTAGAGCAGCCAGATGCCGGCGACGAAGGTCGTCTCGCCGAACTGGGCCCAATGCCGCGGTTCCCTCGGTTCGCCCGGCCCGCCCGACGCCGCCGTCCCGTGCGGATCGCTCATGCCGCCACCTTGCGCCACAGCAGCAGCGGCAGGCGCGGCAGCATGCCGAAGAACAGCCGCGTGTGCATCCACGAGATCAGCACGTTGTCCCGCAGCGCGCGGAAGTGCGAGACGCCGTCCTCGGGATACCGCACCCGGGTCGGCACGTTGCGCACGCGCACGCCGTCCCAGACCAGGCGCACCGCGATCTCGACGTCGAAGTCCATGCGCCGGCCGATGCGCGTGCGCTTCAGACGGGCCACGGTCGGCGCCAGCGGATAGACGCGGAAGCCGCACATCGAGTCCTTCACCGCGAAGGACAGCGTGTTGATCCACACCCAGACGTGGGTCGCGTAGCGGCCGTAGAGCCGGCCCTTGGGCACCGACGCGTCGTAGACGGGGCAGCCGCAGATGAAGTGGTCGGGGAAGGTCTCGGCCTCGGCCAGGAAGCGCGGCAGGTCGGCGACGTCGTGCTGGCCGTCGGCGTCGATCTGCAGCGCGTGCGTGAAGCCCAGGCGTTGCGCCTCCGTCAGGCCGGCGATCATCGCGCCGCCCTTGCCCTGGTTGACCGCGAGGCGCAGCAGGCGCACCTCCGCGTCGGCGGCGGCCAATGCGTCCAGCACGGCGGCGCAGCCTTGCTCGCTGCCGTCGTCGACCAGCAGCACCGGCAGCCCCTGCGCGCGCAGGGCCCGCACGACGCCGCCCACCGGGCCGCCATGGTTGTAGACGGGCACGACCGCGGTGAGGTTCATGGTGTAGTGCCTTGCAGGCGGATCTTGCCGACGGCGTGGGACCCGGCGGCGGAGCGATAGCTGAAGCTCAGCAGCGGCGCACTGAAGGCGAGCGTGAGCTCCACGGTCATGCCGGGCGAGATCACCTGCTGGAACTTGAGGTTGTCGATGCCGGCGAAGTCCGCCTGTCCGGCGGCCTGGCCCGTGGGCGGCAGCGGCAGCCACTCGCGCGCGAGCAGCATCACCCAGTCGAGCTGGGCCACGCCCGGCAGGATCGGATGGCCGGGGAAATGGCCGTCGAACTGCGGCAGGCTCGCGTCGACGCTGAGCCGCAGCGTGACTTCGTTCGTCGAGCGCGCCAGCAGGCGCACGCCCGGACGTCGAGGATCGAAGAGACGCGTCAGCGCGGCCACCGTGACCTTGCCCTGTGCATTCACCGGCAGCTGGGAAAGGAAGCGCCAGCGACGCGGCAGCGCGATGCGCTCCAGGTGGGGCGCGAGGCGGTCCCGCAGCAGCTGCGCGAACGCGGCCTTGCCGCGCGCGTCGTGCTCGGCCCAGCCGGCGTCGTTGAGCTGAGCGGCCACCGCGAGCTGCTCGCGCGCGCCGGGTTCCAGCACGAAGACGCGCAGGTCTTCGAGCCAGCCGCTGTCGCGCAGCACGGTCTCGATCGTCTGCAGCGACACGCGCTTGCCTTCGATCTTCACGATGCGATCCGCGCGGCCCAGCAGCTCGAAGCCTTCGGCGGTGAGGCGCACGCGATCGGCGCTCTCGAACCATTCAGCGGGATCGGGCAGATGGCGCGAGCGGATGCGCAGCGTGCCGGTGTCGTCGGCCTGCCAGTCGATCCCGGGCAGCGCGGTCCATGTCGTGGGCGCGCCGGCGTCGCGCTGGCGCCAGGCCACGCCGCCGGTCTCGCTGCTGCCGTAGACCTCCAGCGGCGCCTGGCCGAAGAGGCGCCGGCAATCGGGCACCGCCTCGTCGGGCAGCGGACCGCCGGACGAGAAGATCAGCGCGAGATGGTCGGCATCGACCTGCGGCGCGCTCTCGGCGGGCGGCAGACGCTTCAGGTGCGCGGGGCTGGCGATGACCGCGAAGCGCGGGCCCTCGCGCAGCGCGGCGAGCAGCGTCTCGACGTAGGACAGGCGCTCGGCATGCAGGACGCGGCCCGCCGCCAGCGGCCACAGCACGCGGTACAACAGGCCGTAGATGTGCTGATGGGACACGAGGCCGAGGATCTCGGCGCCGTCGAGGCGGGCGCCGAAGGCCTGCTCCAGCGCGTCGACTTCGGCGAAGAGCTCGCGCAGCCGCTTCGGGATCGCGCCCGGCAGGCCGGTGCTGCCGGAAGTGAAGATGACCAGCCGTTCCGCTTCGGCGTCGAGCGGCGCAAAGGTGCGATCGTCGGGCGTCGCGGCCGCCTCGATGCGCGGCAGCGCAGCGTCCTCGGCAAGACCTGGCGCCGTCGTCGGTGCGTCGCTCGCGAGCGCGCTCACCCGGCCGCGCAGCGCTTGCAGCGTCGCCGGTTGGAGATCGCCGGGGAGCCAGGCCGTGCCGCCCGCGGCCCAGAGACCGAAGAGTGCGGCGGCAAATTCGACGGTGTCTTCGAAGTGGAGCGCCACATGCGGCGCACCCGGAGCGGCCGCAACGACCGCGTCGACCGCATTGGCCGCCCCGACCACGTCGCGGTCCAGCGTCGCGAAGGCCGCCGCCCAGCGACGCGCCTGCGCGTGGAAAGCGGCGTCATCCAGCAGCACGCCCGCGCGGCGGGCCAGCGGTCGGCCGGGGCTTGGAGACGCGCTCATCAGCGCGCACAGGGTCTTCAGCAGGCTCATGGGGAAGGAGGATCAGGCCCGGACCGCGTCGTGCCGGCGCACCCACAGGCGCACCAGGTATTCGCCGCCCATCAGCAATCCGATCAGCACGTAGGACACCAGGCCGTTGTACAGCGCCCAGAGCTTGTCGTCGGCCCAGAAGGCCGTCGCCAGCGCGATGCCGCCGTTCATGACGAAGAAGCCGCACCAGACCTGCGTGACGCGGCGCGTGTAGCGCTGGCCGCGTTCATCCAGGTCGGGCTCCGTCAATCGCGCGAGGCGCTCGACGATGGGCGGTCCCTGCCACAGGCTCACGCCGAAGAGTCCCAGCAGGCCGACGTTCACCAGCACCGGGTAGAGCTTGAGCGGCAGGCTTTCGTTCATCAGCGCCGCGGCGCCGGCCAGCAGCGCGGCGCCGGCGGCGCTCCACCACCAGAGCCGCGCTTCCGCGCTGCCGCGGCGGGCGAGCGCGCGCAGCGCGGCCAGCGCCGCCAGCAGCAGCGCGAGGTCGCGCGGCTGGGCATGCGCCAGACCGAGGTACACGAGCAGGGGATAGGCCGCCGTCAGCAACCACAACGCGGCGCGGGCCATGGAAGCTCCGGGGCGTCAGGCGCCGGCGGTCTCCGGCGTCTTGATCAGGCCTTGCAGCGCGTCGACGACGTCCTGCAGCGTGCGCACGGCCTTGAAGGCCTCGGGCTGCAGCTTCTTGCCGACCATCGGCTTGAGCTTGACGATCAGGTCGACCGCGTCGATGGAATCGATGTCGAGGTCCTCGTACAGGCGGGCCTCGGGCGTGATGCGATCGGCTTCGATGTCGAAGGTCTCGATCAGGATGTCGCGCAGGCGCGCGAAGATGTCTTCATTCGTCATGGATCCTCCCTGCCGGCCTGACTCAGGCCGCGACCTTGCCGTGCGCCGCGACGAAGCGGGCCAGCGCGCTGATGCTGGCGAAATGCTGGCGCGTCTCTTCCGAGTCCGCGGCCATGCTCACGCCGTATTTCTTCTGCAGCGCCAGTCCCAGTTCCAGCGCGTCGATCGAATCCAGGCCCAGGCCGGTCACGAAGAGCGCGTCTTCGGAGTCGATCTGCTCGGGCGTCAGGTCCTCGAGATTCAAGGCCTCGATCAATAGCAGTTTGATGTCACGTTCCAGCGCCTGCATGGCTCCCTCGTTCATTCGAAAAATAATCGGTCAGATGGTCGGTCAACCGCCGGGCCGCCAGCGCGGGTTCGCCGCCGCTGGCCGCCAGGAACGGCGCCACCGCAATGTCTTCACCCACGCAGATGTCGAAGTGCAGCCGCCGCGATGCCACCTGCCACCACGGCTGGCCCTTGGTCAGGCCCAGCGGGGTGCATCGGATGGTCACCGGTGTGATGTCCTGGACGGCGCGCGTCGCGATCTGGGCGGCGCCGCGCTGCATGCGCAGCGGCTCGCCGGGCCGCGTGCGCGTACCTTCCGGGAAGATGATCAGGTTGCCAGACGCGGCAAGACTGTCCATACAGGATTGCAGCAATTCGGCCCCGGAATTGTTGCAGATGTAGGCTGTTGACCGCACCGGGCCCCTGGTGAAGGGATTGCTCGCCAGCGTGGACTTCACCACGCAGTCTGCGTTTCGCACGAGCGCGATCAGGAACACGACGTCGATCAGCGTCGGGTGGTTGGCCAGGATCAGCAGTCCGCCGCGATGCAGACGCTCGCGATGGCGGATGTCGAAACCGATCAGGCCGAGCATCCGCATCCAGCCGATGAACAGGCGGAACGTTCGATGGATGGACGTTCGGGCCAGCGCGATGCGGCGATCGCGATCGCGGACCAGCAGGTCCAGCGCCGGGAACCAGAGCAGCCAGAGGATCAGGCCGCCGACGCCGAAACTCGCGAAGGCGATCGCCGTCGCGAGCACGCGCCAGGCGCGGCCGACGGTGCGGTCGAGGAGGTCGAGGAGCGCGCCCATGACATCGGCTCAGGGCGTGTCTGCCGGAAGGGCCGGACGCGCGGGAAGACGCGACCAGCGCCAGCCGCCGGGCTGTCCGTCGATCAGGCGGTCCAGCGATGCGGCGCCTGCTGCGCTGTCGGGCGCATCCGCCGCAGCGAGCAACGCAAGCACCGGGAGACTGCCGCTGAGCCATGGCGACGACGGCGTCCCGGGCGTCAGCCTGTCGGCGGCCATGGTCTCCAGCGCGAAGGATGGGGCCGAGTCGTCGGCCGGTGCGAGCACGCAGGCCCACGCGATCAGCGCGGGATCGGCGGTGGACGGCTCGATCTGTCCGAGCGCCGCATAGGCCTCCGGCAGCGGCGCGTCGACGTGCGCGACCAGCACCTGCGGCGCGCCGTCGGCCAGCAGGCCCAGCGCTTCGCAGAACGCGGCTTCCGCGCTGTGTTCACCGCCGGCGACGGCGAGGTAGTTCTGCCGGTCCTGGCGTGCCATCGAGTACAGCGCGCCCGAGGCGTTGTGCACCGACAGGCTGAAGTGCGTCGGCGACAGCGGCTCGCCGCCGGCCAACTGCTGCAGCAGCGTCAGCGAGCGGGCGATCTCGCCCCAGCGCGACGCGAAGATCACCGGCATCGCACCCGCTCCCTCTTCCGGGGTCCCTTGCGCCCACCAGGCGGCCTGCAGCGCGGCGCGGCCCAGCGGATCGATGCGACGACGCATCATCGCCGGCACCTCCGACAGCGGCGGCTGGCCCTCGGCCGCGAGCGGCGCGGGCGAGGCGAGCCAGACGCGCCAGGCGTCCCGGGAAGCTAGACCCGGGGCCCAGGCGGCCCAGCGAACGACGCGGAAGCGGTGAGTCATGATGAAGAAAGCCCGCCTCGATGTCGCGAGGCGGGCTGCTCGGCGGGTAGCCGGATGGGGCCAGTCGTTGCTTCAGCGCTTGGCGCGGAACTTCCGCAGGGCCGCGATCTGCGCGGCCATGGCGGCGAATTCGCTCTGCGCCTTGGCGAAGTCGATGTCGCTCTTGGCGTTCTTCATCGCGTCTTCGGCGGCCTTCTTCGCGGCCTCGGCACGGGCCTCGTCGAGGTCCTTGCCGCGGATCGCGGTGTCGGCCAGCACGGTCACGACGTCGGGTTGCACTTCCAGCAGACCGCCGGCGACGAAGACGAACTCTTCATCGCCGTTGGGACGCTGGATGCGCACGGCGCCCGGCTTGATGCGGGTGATCAGCGGGGTGTGCTTGGGCAGGATGCCCAGCTCGCCGCCTTCGCCCGGCAGCGCCACGAATTTCGCCTCGCCCGAGAAGATCTGCTCTTCCGCCGAGACCACGTTCACGTGGAGGGTTGCCATTGCGTTTCCTTGATCGAGAGGTGGAAAGTCCGGTCAGCTCATCGACGGCGGGTCCCTCAGGACCGCGCCGTCGAACGGGCTTTACTGGATCTTCTTGGCCTTCTCGAAAGCCTCGTCAATCGTTCCGACCATGTAGAACGCCTGCTCGGGCAGGTGATCACATTCGCCGTTCACGATCATCTTGAAACCACGGATGGTTTCCTTCAGCGGGACGTACTTGCCGGGCGCGCCGGTGAACACTTCCGCGACGTGGAAGGGCTGCGACAGGAAACGCTGGATCTTGCGAGCGCGGGCCACGGCCTGCTTGTCTTCCGGCGACAGCTCGTCCATGCCCAGGATCGCGATGATGTCGCGCAGTTCCTTGTAGCGCTGCAGCACCGACTGCACCGAACGCGTCACGTTGTAGTGCTCTTCGCCGATGACGTTCGGGTCGATCTGACGCGAGGTCGAGTCCAGCGGGTCCACGGCCGGGTAGATGCCCAGCGACGCGATGTCACGCGACAGCACGACGGTGGCGTCCAAGTGGGCGAAGGTCGTGGCGGGCGACGGGTCGGTCAGGTCGTCCGCAGGGACGTACACGGCCTGGATCGAGGTGATCGAGCCGACCTTGGTCGACGTGATCCGCTCTTGCAGACGGCCCATTTCCTCGGCCAGCGTCGGCTGGTAGCCCACCGCGGACGGCATGCGACCCAGCAGCGCGGACACTTCCGTGCCGGCCAGCGTGTAGCGGTAGATGTTGTCCACGAAGAACAGCACGTCGCGGCCTTCGTCGCGGAAGGACTCGGCCATCGTCAGGCCGGTCAGCGCGACGCGCAGACGGTTGCCCGGGGGCTCGTTCATCTGGCCGTAGACCATGGCGACCTTCGACTTGCTCAGGTCCTCCTGGTTCACGACGCCCGCGTCGGACATCTCGTGATAGAAGTCGTTGCCCTCGCGGGTACGCTCGCCGACACCCGCGAACACCGACAGACCCGAGTGAGCCTTGGCGATGTTGTTGATCAGCTCCATCATGTTGACGGTCTTGCCCACGCCGGCGCCGCCGAACAGGCCGACCTTGCCGCCCTTGGCGAACGGGCAGATCAGGTCGATGACCTTGATGCCGGTTTCCAGCAGCTCCTGCGACGGGCTCAGCTCGTCGTAGGCCGGGGCCTTGCGGTGGATGGCCGCGGTCTTCTCGCGCGACACGTCGCCGCGCTCGTCGATCGGGTTGCCCAGCACGTCCATGATGCGGCCCAGCGTCGGCTGGCCGACCGGGACCTGGATCATGTCGCCCGTGTTGTAGACCTCGCTGCCGCGGCGCAGGCCGTCGGACGAGCCCAGCGCGATGGTGCGCACCACGCCGTCGCCCAGCTGCTGCTGGACTTCCAGCGTCAGGGTCGTGCCTTCCATCTTGAGGGCGTCGAACACCTTCGGCATCTGGTCGCGCGGGAACTCCACGTCCACCACGGCGCCGATGCACTGAACGATCTTGCCCACCGATTGAGTGTTAGCCATTTCTTCGTTCCTTCAATTCAAATCTGTTGCCTGCGATCGATCGCGAGATCAACCGCTGATGGCGGCGGCGCCGCTGACGATTTCCGACAGTTCCTTCGTGATCGCGGCCTGGCGGGTCTTGTTGTAGACCAGCTTCAGCTCGCCGATCAGCGTTCCGGCGTTGTCGGTCGCGGCCTTCATGGCCACCATGCGCGCCGACTGCTCGGACGCCATGTTCTCGGCCACGGCCTGATAGACCAGGGCTTCGGTGTAGCGCACCAGCAGCTCGTTGATCACGGTCGGAGCGTCGGGTTCGTACAGGTAGTCCCAGGCGTGACCCGCGGCGTCCGTCTCCAGCGACTCGGCCGTCAGCGGCAGCAGCTGCTGCACCACCGGCTCCTGCTTCATCGTGTTGACGAAGCGCGTGTAGCAGAGATAGACCGCCGACAGCTTGCCGTCCGCATACGCGTCCAGCAGCGTCTTGACCGGGCCGACCAGCTTTTCGAGCTGGGGGCTGTCGCCGAGCTGCGTCGCGTGCGCGACGACCTTGGCGCCGATCCGGTTCATGAAACCGAGACCCTTGTTGCCGATCGCCACCACTTCGGACTTCTGACCCGCGGACTCAACTTCCTTGAGCTTGCCGGTCGCCGCACGAAGCAGGTTGGTGTTCAGACCGCCGCACAGACCCTTGTCCGTCGTGACCACGACGAAGCCCACCGACTTGGCCTCCGGGTTCGCCACCATGAACGGGTGACGGTACTCGGGGTTGGCCTTCGACAGATTGGCGGCGATGTTGCCGACCTTCTCCGCGTACGGACGGGCCGCGCGCATCCGATCCTGCGCCTTGCGCATTTTCGAAGCGGCGACCATCTCCATGGCCTTGGTGATCTTCTTGGTGTTCTCGACCGACTTGATCTTGCCGCGAATTTCCTTGCCTGCTGCCATGATTTCTCCTGTGAGGGCCGGGTCTTGCCTGACTTCAGCGAGACCCGGTCATGGTTGCTTAGGCGAAGGACTTCTTGAACGACGTGATCGCGGCGTTCAGTTCAGCTTCCGCGTCCTTGTCCATCGCCTTGTCGTTTTCCAGCTTGGTCAGCAGGGCGGCGTGCGAGGTCTTCAGGAACTGGTGCAGGCCGTGCTCGAAGGACAGCACCTTCTTGACCTCGATGTCGTCCATGAAGCCCTTGTTCGCGGCGTACAGCGACGCGCCCATCAGGCTGATCGACAGCGGGCTGTACTGCGCCTGCTTCAGCAGTTCCGTCACGCGGGCACCGCGGTCCAGCTGCTTGCGGGTCGCCGCGTCCAGGTCGGAAGCGAACTGCGCGAAGGCAGCCAGTTCCCGGTACTGGGCCAGGTCGGTACGGATACCGCCGGACAGCGACTTGATCAGCTTGGTCTGGGCAGCGCCACCGACGCGCGACACCGAGATACCGGCGTTGATCGCGGGACGGATGCCGGCGTTGAACAGGTTGGTTTCCAGGAAGATCTGGCCGTCGGTGATCGAGATGACGTTCGTCGGGACGAAGGCGGACACGTCGCCGGCTTGCGTCTCGATGATGGGCAGCGCGGTCAGCGAGCCGGTCTTGCCCTTGACTTCACCCTTGGTGAAGGCTTCGACGTACTCGGCGTTCACGCGGGCGGCGCGCTCCAGCAGACGGCTGTGGAGATAGAACACGTCGCCGGGGAAGGCTTCGCGGCCCGGGGGGCGGCGCAGCAGCAGCGAGACCTGACGGTAGGCGACGGCCTGCTTGGACAGGTCGTCGTACACGATCAGCGCGTCTTGACCGCGGTCGCGGAAGTACTCGCCCATCGTGCAGCCGGAGTAGGCCGACACGTACTGCATCGCAGCGGATTCGGACGCGGAGGCGGCGACGACGATGGTGTATTCCATCGCACCGGCGGCTTCCAGGGCGCGCACGACGTTCTTGATCGACGACGCCTTCTGGCCGATCGCGACGTACACGCAGGTCATGTTCTGACCCTTCTGGTTGATGATCGCGTCGATCGCCACGGCGGTCTTGCCGGTCTGGCGGTCGCCGATGATCAGCTCGCGCTGGCCACGGCCGACGGGCACCATCGAGTCGATCGACTTCAGGCCGGTCTGCACCGGCTGGTCGACGGACTTGCGGGCGATCACGCCCGGGGCGACCTTCTCGATGACGTCGGTCATCTTGGCGTTGATCGGGCCCTTGCCGTCGATCGGCTGACCCAGCGCGTTCACCACGCGGCCGATCAGCTCGGGGCCGACCGGCACTTCCAGGATGCGGCCCGTGCACTTCACGGTGTCGCCTTCGACGATGTGCTCGTAGGCGCCCAGGATCACGGCGCCGACGGAGTCGCGCTCCAGGTTCAGCGCCAGACCGAAGGTCTGCGTGCCGTCCGGGGCGACCGGGAACTCCAGCATTTCGCCTTGCATCACGTCGGACAGGCCGTGCACGCGCACGATGCCGTCGGACACGGACACCACGGTGCCCTGGTTGCGCACGTCGGTGGACGCGCCAAGGCCTTCGATGCGGCTCTTGATCAGTTCGGAAATTTCAGCAGGATTCAGTTGCATTGCTTGCTCCCAGCGGCATCCCGCCGAAGCGGGACACCAGGGTGAATCGGGGGGATCTCAGGCAGTCGGGCCGAAGCCTGAAGCCGAGGCTTCAGGCAGTCAGCGCCACTTTCATGCGTTCCAGACGGGCCTTCACCGAGGTGTCCAGCACCTCGTCGCCGACCACCACACGGATACCGCCGATCAGGCCAGGCTCCAGCTCAACCTGCGCCTGCAGCTTGCGACCGAAGCGCTTCTCCAGCGACGCGACCACGTCGGCCAGCTGGGCCGGCTCGATCGGGAAGGCGCTGAAGATGTGCGCATCGGACACGCCGGACGCGGCGTTGGCCAGTTCGTGGAACTGCTGGACCATCGCCGGCAGCGCCGACAGGCGGCCGTTGGCGATCACCTCGCGCAGGAAGTTCTGAACGCCGGGCACCAGCGACTGCTTGCTCGCCGCGGACACCACCTGGAACACCTGTTCGGCGGTCACCTTGGGATCCTCGGAGAACTGGCGCAGTTGGCTGTCGCCGGCGACGAGCGCCAGCGCGGCGAGCTGCTCGTTCCAGGTCTTGAGGTCCTGGGAGGACGCGACCTGGAACAGCGCTTCGGCGTAGGGACGGGCAATGGTTGCGAGTTCAGCCATGATTACAGCTCCGTCTTGAGACGGTTCAGCAATTCGGCGTGCACGCCGGCATTGACCTCGCGCTGCAGGATCTGCTCGGCGCCCTTGACGGCCAGCGCGGCGACCTGCTCGCGCAGGGCCTCACGGGCACGCACCGACTGCTGCTCGGCTTCAGCCTGGGCAGCGGCGATGATCTTGGCGCCTTCGTCTTCTGCGCGCTTCTTCGCTTCGTCCACGATCGCGGCGCCGCGCTTTTCAGCGTCGGACAGCAGCTTGGTGGTTTCGTTGCGGGCCTGCACCAGTTGCTCGTCGACCTTCTTGTTGGCGGTGGCCAACTCGGCCTTCGCCTGGTCGGCAGCGGCCAGTCCAGTACGGATCTTGTTCGCACGTTCGTCCAGCGCCTTCACGATCGGCGGCCAGATGAACTTCATCGTGACGAACACGAGAATCGCGAAGGGGATCCACTGGATGAAGAGGCTAGCGTTGATATTCACGGCACGAGCCTTTCAGTCGTGAAAGGGTTCGGGCTCGATCAGCGAGCAACGGTGGCCAGCAGCGTGGCGGCGAACGGGTTGGCGAACGCGAACAGCAGCGCGATGGCGACGCCGATCAGGAAGGCCGCGTCGATCAGGCCGGCCAGGATGAACATCTTGGTTTGCAGTTCGTTCATCAGCTCGGGTTGACGGGCCGACGATTCCAGGAACTTGCCGCCCATCAGCGCGATGCCGATGGAAGCGCCGATCGCGCCCAGACCAACGATGATGCCGCAAGCCAGAGCGACCAGACCGAGGATGTTTTCCATGTTTTGCTCCTGAGAGAGTTAGATAAAGAGAAAGGGAAAAGGAATCGAGAAATCGCAGGGATCGAGCTGTCCGTCCGGATCAGTGCGCGTCGTGCGCCTGGCCCAGGTAGATCAGCGTCAGCATCATGAAGATGAAGGCCTGCAGCGTGATCACAAGGATGTGGAACAGCGTCCAGACCGTGCCGGCGAGGACGTGGCCGATGGCCAGGCCGATGCCGGTTCCGGTCAGGGCCCAGCCGCCACCCATCAGGGCGATCAGCATGAACACCAGCTCGCCGGCAAACATGTTGCCGAACAGTCGCATGCCATGGGACACCGTCTTGGCGATGAACTCGATGACCTGCATGAGGAAGTTGAACGGCCACAGCGCCCAGTGGTCGCCGAACGGCGCGGCGATCAGCTCGTGGCCCCAGCCGCCGAGGCCCTTGATCTTGACGCTGTAGAAGAACACCAGGACCAGGACGAAGGACGACAGGCTCAGGGTCGTCGACAGGTCGGCGGTCGGCACGACGCGCTGGTAGGCGTGGTGCGCGTCATGGGCGACGTAGTTGGTGAACAGCGTCGGCAGCCAGTCCACCGGCAGCATGTCCATGGCGTTCATGAAGAAGATCCACACGAACACGGTCAGGGCGACGGGGCCGATGACCTTGCGGCTCTTCTCGTTGTGGATGACCGACTTGGCCTGGTTGTCCACCAGTTCCACGAGGATCTCGATGGCGGCCTGGAAGCGGCCCGGCACGCCGGCATGCGCCTTGCGTGCGACACGCCACAGGATGAACACGGCCAGCAGGCCGAGGACCGTCGAATAGATGAGCGAATCGAAGTTGAAGACGCTGAAGTCGACGATGCCCGTCTGCTTCACATCTTCGAAGGCGAAATTCTTCTGCCAATGCTGCAAATGGTGGGTGATGTATTCACCCGAAGTCGGCGCGTGCCCTTCTGCTGCCATGGTGGTGTTTCCGTCTCTATTTTCTGATTCGACCCCGCCTGAGCAGGGCCAGCCAATTTGCCTTCAAGGTCACGACGAGGGTCGAGAGCATTGCCGCCCAACTCAACGATGCGTAACCCACGGCGACCGCCACCAGGATGGCGACCGCCAGAATGATCTTCACCAGCTCCCAGACCGCGAACGTGAGCATCGGTGTGCCCGCGTCCCTGGCTGATTGCCGCGTCATGCCCCACGCCATCAGGGCGTTCGGCAGGACGACCGAGGCGGCACCGAACAGCGCCGACCAGGTTTTGTCGGCTTGCAGGGACAGCAGACCCCACAGCGCGACCATGACCGCCCCCGCCGCGGCCTGCCAGGTCAACAAGGACCAGACGGACATCGCCGGGAGCCGGGCCCGCAAGTCCTGCGCTTCTTCTCGCGTCAGGGGCTTGAAAGCCGGTTCGGCAGCCGCATCTCCTTCCGTTCCATCGTCCCAGGGATCCTGGCTGGCGGTGCCGCGGTCGTTCGTCGGAACGGGCCGGGGCGGCGCTGCGGGCGACGCAACGGGTGCGTGCGCTGGATCGGGATTCACGGCGTCAGGGGGCGAGCTGCAAAACCACGGGATTATAGGGGTTCTGGCCTTACAAGCCCTTAACAGCCCGTCGCGCCGGCCCATCCGCGCCGACTTGACAGCCCGGACGAACCACGCCTAGAGCTCTCCCGAGCCCTGTTCATCGGCTTTCACATCACTTTCAGCACAGGCCTGCGCGCGGTGTGCGCGCAACACCTGCCCCCCCCCAGTCGCCCGGAAAGCCCTCAGTCTTCCCAGTGTGCGAACTGAACCGGCAGCCCCGGCACAGCCACGCGCATCTTCAGCACGCAGCCCGCCCAGGGCTGGGCGGCCAGCTCGGCCTCGCTGCGCTTTTCCCGTGCGGTGGTGACGAAAAGGGTGCGCATGTCCGCACCACCGAAGGTCGGCATGGTCGCGCATCGCACGGGCAGTTCGACGCGCTGGAGCACCTCGCCCGACGGCGACAGACGCAGGAGCTGCTGCCCTTCCATCATGGCGATCCAGTAGGCGCCTTCGACGTCGACCGCCGCGCCGTCCGGCCGGCCGCCGTAGCTTTCCAGCGACTGATCCGGCGCGCGCTTCTCGAAGCTGGCGAAAACTTCGCGTGGGCCGACGGTGCCGGTTTCTGCATCGAAACTCAACCGGTAAATCTCATGGGCCTTGGTGTCGGCCCAGTACATGGTGCGACCATCCGGGCTCCAGGCCAGGCCGTTGGACACGGTGATACCGTCCTGGACCTGCTCGAAGGCGCCATCGCGCAGGCAGTAGAGCGCCGATTCCGGCTGGCGGGCGTCGTCGATGGTGCCGACCCACAGCCGACCCTTCGCGTCGGCCTTGCCGTCGTTGAAGCGGCGCTTGGACGCGTCATAGGGCGGGTCGAGCAGCTTCTCGTACGCGCCGGTGGCCGGATCGAAGCGCCACAGCCCGTTGCGCTGCGGGATCAGCAGCTTGCCGTCGGGCAGCGGCACGATGCACCCCGGCTCGTCGTTGAGCGGCCAGCGGGTCGGCGTGTCCGCGCCGTTGTCGAGCCGGAACAACGCCTTGCCCGGGATGTCGACGTAATAGAGGCATTGCTCCAGAGGGTGCCAGAACGGCGACTCCCCGAGCAGCGCCGGCGTCAGCGACGCGGGCTCAAGGCGGTAGAGGTCGTCCGAGGACGTCGTCGAAGCGGCATGGGGCTGTTGGCTCATGCCCCCATGCTATGCCCGTAACCCGACGAAACCGGATCACCCTGCCGACGAACTGGCGGGACCGCCCCGGCGTCGTTCCGGCGGCGCTCCGGACTCAGTCCAGGTCGACCTTCAGGTAATGCGCGCCGGCGATCGGGTTGAAGTAGTACGGCGGGATCTCTTCGAAGCCCAGGCTCTCGTACAGGTCACGCGCGGCTTCCATGTCGTCCAGCGTGTCCAGCAGCATGCTGGAGTAGCCGGCGGTGGTGGCGCGATCGATCAGCGCCTGCGCCATCGTGCGACCCAGGCCGAAGCGGCGGAACGCGGGGCGGATGAACAGGCGCTTCATCTCGCAGGCGTTGGCGTAGTCGGAATCGGTCATCGGCCGGAATCCGCCGCAACCCGCGATCTGGCCGTCGACCAGCGCCAGCAGCAGCGTGCCCTGCGGCGCGTCGTACTCGCCGGGCAGGGAAGCGAGTTCCTGGTCGAAGTTCTGGAAGTCCAGGTCGATGTCCAGGCTCTGCGCGTATTCGCGCATGATCACCCGCGCTTCTTCCCACAACGGGGGCGAATCGGGGCAGATCAGTCGTATCTCAGGCGTGTCCACAGCGGGCGAGTGTAGCGAGACGGTTCCGGCGATCAAGCGTCGCGTCTAGAGGCGCTCGTCAAGGACCGGCGGCGGGGCCGTGGGTCGCGAAACCGGGACGGGCCAGCAGTCGCTGGTACCAGGCCTCGACAGCGGGGAGATCCGCATGCGCGATCGGCGCGGCGCGCCAGCGATGGGCGGACAGGCCCAGCACCACGTCCGCGAGCGTGAAGGTCTCGCCGAGCACGAACGGCCCGCCGGCGCGCACGAGCTGGGCGTCGAGCATCGCCATGTGCCGGTTCCAGTTTGCGACGCTGGCGTCGATCAACGCGACATCCTGGTGCTGCGCGCTCTTGCGCACGGTGCCCATGAACGCATACCGCCAGCTGTTGTTCAGTTCGCCGCCCTGCCAGTCCATCCACATCTCGACGAGCGCGCCCTGCCGGGGTTCGTCGGGCAGCAGGTCGACGCGACCCTCGCGACGTGCGAGGTGGCGGCAGATGCTGTTGCTCTCCCACATGGAGAACGGCGCGCCGGCCTGACCGGCCGTATCGGTCTCGTCGATCAGCACCGGCATCATCGCGTTGGGGTTCAGTGCGCGGAAGGCTTCGGCCTTCACATCGCAGTCTTCGCGCTGCAGGTCCAGGCCCAGCTCGACGCCGACCCACAACACCTTGCGGACGTTGATGGACGCCGCGCGTCCGAGCACGCGAAGACCGCTCATGGGGATGTCGCGAAGCTGAGCACGACACGCCGCGTCTTGGCCGACTTCTTTTCAATCTTGGTGACGACGACCGCGCCAATCTCCGACGTATTGGCGACGTGCGTGCCGCCGCAAGGCTGCAGGTCGACGCCGTCGATCTCCAGCAAGCGGACACGGCCGGTGCCGCGCGGCGGTTGCACGCTCATGCTGCGCACGAGCGTCGGATTCGCGTCGAGGTCCTCGTCGCTGATCCAGCGGTGCCCGACCGGATGCGCCTCGGCGACGAGCCGCGCGATGCCGGCCGTCAGCGCGTCCTTGTCGAGCGCGTCGGTCATGTGAAAGTCGAGCCGCGCATACCCCGCGGTGATCGAGCAGCCGTCGACCGGATGCGGCACCAGCGCGCACAGCAGGTGCGTCGCCGTGTGGAAGCGCATGTGGGCGTGACGGCGCGTCCAGTCGATGCGCGCCGTCACCGGCGTGCCGGCGTCGAGTCCGCTCAGGTCCTGATCCGGCGCGGGCAGATGCAGGATCTCGCCGCCTTCGCCCTTGCGGGTGTCGGCGATGAGCAGCTCACGCCCGCCGGGCAGCGTCAGCGTGCCGGCGTCGCCGGCCTGCCCGCCGCCTTGCGGATAGAACACCGTGCGGTCCAGCAGCAGGCCGCGTTCGTCGGCGCGCAGCAGCGTCGCGTCGCACTCGCGCAGCTGCGCATCCTCTCGGAACAGATCCAGCGTGCTCATCGGGTTCTTGTCGTCACTTCAGCGGCTCTCGGGCGGCGCTTGAGCCGCCCTTCATCGGAACTTCAGCGCGCGGCCGGCAGGACGTCGTCGAGGTCGCCGGACTGCGTCGGCGCATCGGACAAGGTCCCTTCGATCGCTTCCAGCTCGACCGTGCCCTTGGGCGTCGAGAGCTGCGCGCGCAGACCGTCGCGGGCTTCGAAGCCCAGCAGCTGCACGCCGCTTTCCGGCAGCTTGTCGGTCGGATGGGCGTCGCCCTTCCACTCGATGGGCACCGGCAGCCCTTCCTTGCGCAGCCGGCGGCCGTCCTCGCGCAGCGCGATGCGCCAGCTCAGGTCGCCGCGGGCGGCCTCGACCGCCTCACCGGCGTCGACGCCCTCGCCCGACCAGGTGGCCAGCGTCGCGTCCAGGCTGGACACGCGCGCCACCCAGTGCAGCAGCGACGGGCCGTCCTCCTTCAGGCGCTCGCGCACGGCGGGCTGGTCCAGGTCGAACCAGCGCGGCCGGCCCGGATCCGGCGCTTCCGGATCGATCGCGATGATCTCCAGGTAGCAGCGCGGATAGGTCGGCGGCCCGCTGATGTTGAGCAGCAGGTTGTGCGTGCCCATCAGCGCATGGCGCCCACCGGGTTGAGGCGACACGCCGAGGACGCGCTCGCACCAGGCGCGGCCCTCTTCCAGGGTGTTCGCGGCGACGACGAGATGATCGACTTCCATGCTCATGGCTTCACAACCTCACCTGACCGTGGATCAACGGCGTGACATCGCCGCCAATCCAGCAATGTCCGCCCTCTTTCGCCACATGCACCCGGCCGGCACGCCCGAGGGCGGCGCCCTGGGCGGCCACATAGCGGTCGGGCGCCAGACCGGCGCCTTGCAGCCATAGTGCCAGACCCGCGTTGAGGCTGCCCGTGACCGGGTCTTCAGCGGGGCCGAGTCCGGGCACGAAGGCCCGCACCTCGAATTGCAGCGGCGAGCCCGCAGGATAAGCGCCAACGACGCCCAGCTTGAGTCGCCCCATGGACACGTAGTCCGGTTCGAGCGCCAGGACCGCCTCGGCCGAGGCCAGGCGCGCCGCCATCCAGTCGGGGCCGTTGTTCACCCAGACGACGTCCAGCAGGTCGGCGTCGGGGACGCGCAGCGCCCGGGCCACCTGTTCGCGCAGCGCCGGTTCGACCGGCCCTTCGCGCAGCAGCGGCGGCGCGGCGAAGGCCAGCCGTGCGCCGTCGCGGCGGATGCGCACCAGGCCGATGGCGCATTCCTGTACCACCTCGCCGGGCCGCTTCGGATCCCCGCCGGAGGACAGCCACGCATGGCAGGAGCCCAGCGTCGGATGCCCGGCGAAGGGCAGTTCGCCGCCCGGCGTGAAGATGCGGACGCGGTAGTCGGCGTCCGGATGCGTGGGCGGCAGCAGGAACGTGGTTTCGGAGAGATTCGTCCACTCGGCGAACTTCGCCATCGTGGCGTCATCCAGGCCGGCGCCGTCGATGACGACGGCCAGCGGGTTGCCCTTCAGCGCCTCGGCGGTGAAGACATCGACTTGAACGAAGCGGCGGAGTTCGGACATGGGGACCCTCGGAAAAGCAAGGCGAGTCGATCCGTTCCGCCTGTCGGGGCGGTGACGGGTGACGGGAACAGGGGACAAGCCCCGACCCCGGACGGGGTCGGTGTCGGTGTCGGTGCCCGTGCGGGTACCGACGACGGCTCGTCGATCAGGGCGCCGTTTCGGCGGTGGTCAGCGCGAGCGCCTCGTGCAGCACGCGGCCGAGCTTGTCGACGCCTTCGGCGATCAGGTCGGGCGTCAGCGTCACGAAGGACAGTCTCAGCGTGCGCGTGTCCGGCTGGTGCGCGTAGAACGCGGCGCCCGGCACGTAGGCGATGCCGGCGTCGACCGCGCGCGGCAGCAGCGCCATCGCGTCCAGTCCCTCGGGCAGGCGGATCCAGAAGAACATGCCGCCTTCCGGGGTCTGCCACTCGCAGCCGGGCGGCAGCGCGGTTTCCAGCGCCTTGGCCATCGCATCGCGGTTGGCCTTGTAGCGGGCGCGGATCTTGGGCACGTGCTCGTCCAGGAAGCCGCCCTTGATGACCTCGTGCACCACGCGCTGGTTGAAGCCCGGCGTGTGCAGGTCGGCGGCCTGCTTGGCCTGCAGCAGCTTCGGATAGAGCTCGGTGGGCGCGACGATGTAGCCCAGGCGGAAGCCCGGCGTCAGCACCTTGGAGAACGAGCCCAGGTAGATGCTGCCTTCGGGCCACAGCGAGCTGAGCGAGGCCGGCGGCGCCTGGTCGAACCACAGGTCGCCGTAGGGGTTGTCCTCGACGATGGGCACGCCGGCCTTGCGGGCCGCGGCAACCACGGCCTGGCGGCGCGCCAGGCTCATCACGCGGCCGGTCGGGTTCTGGTAGTTCGGCAGCAGGTACGCGAAGCGCGTGCCCGGCGCGTCGTGCGGCAACGCTTCGATCGCCGAAGGCAGCGGGCCTTCGTCGTCGCTGGCGAGGCTGGCGAAGATCGGTTCGTACGGCGTGAAGGCCTGCAGCGCGCCGAGGTAGGTCGGCGTCTCGACCGCGACCGGCGCGCCGGAGTCGCACAGCAGCTTGCCCACCAGGTCCAGCCCCTGCTGCGATCCGCTGGTGATCAGCACCTGGTCCGGCGAGGCGTTGATCCCCAGCGTCGCGACCTTGGCCGCCACCCACTCGCGCAGCGGCGCGAAGCCCTCGCTGGCGGCGTACTGCAGCGCCTCCTTGGCGTTGTGCGTCAGCACGCGGTCGCAGGCGGTCTTGATGGCTTCCACCGGGAACGTGTCCGCGCTGGGCAGGCCGCCGGCCATGGACAGGATGCCCGGCTTCTCGGTGACCTTCAGGATCTCTCGGATGATGGACGGGTTCATGCGCGCCGCGCGGCGGGCCTGGGTCCAGGGACTGCGGTTCATGGGGGGTTGTCTCCGGTTGAGCGGACCAGTCTAAGGCGTCGACCAGCACAGCACCAATACACTGCGCCATACCACCGCATGATCTGTATCGGCATGGACACCAGCACAGCCCACGGCAGCATGAGCGCGCCCAACAGCGCGAATGTCGCGCCGGTCGCCCTCTCCCGCAACGCCAGCCAGCCGCTCGCGCAGCAGCTGGCGCAGCGCTTCGCGGCGCGGATCCAGCAGCGGCTGCTGCTGCCCGGGGCGCGGCTGCCGTCGGTGCGGGACTGCGCGCGGCATCACGGCGTCAGTCCGTACACGGTCGTGGCGGCCTACGACCAGTTGCTCGCGCAAGGCCTGCTGGAGGCGCGGAAGAAGCGAGGGTTTTTCGTTCGCGAAACCCGGATGCCGCCGCCGCGCCCGACACCCGCCCACGATGTCTCTCCGGCGCCACTGCCGCCGCCGGTCGACGCCAGCGCGTTGATCCGCGGCATGTTCCAGGCGGACGCGCGGCGTTCGCCGGGGCTGGGCACGCTGCCGGCGGAATGGCTGGATCTGGGACTGCTGCAGTCGACGCTGCGACGGCTCGCAGCGAACGCGGACGACGCGCTGCTGTCCGGCTACGGCGAGCCGCTCGGCGACGAGCGCCTGCGCCGCGCGTTGTCGCGTCGGCTGCTGGACATCGCCGTCCAGGCCGCCCCGGACCAGATCATGAGCACCGTGGGCGCGACGCACGGACTGGACCTGATCACGCGGGCCTTCCTGGAGCCCGGCGACGCCGTGCTGGTGGACGACCCCGGCTGGGCGATCGAATACGCGCGCCTGTCGCAGGCCGGGATGCGGCTGCTGCCGGTGCCGCGCGGCGCGCACGGGCCGGACATGGCGGTGATGCGCCGGCTGATCGAGGAACACCGGCCGCGCATGTATGTGACGGTGTCGGTGCTGCACAACCCGACGGGCGCGACGCTGGACCTGGCGCACGCGCACCAGGTGCTGCAGCTGGCGCACGAGCACGACCTGCTGATCGTCGAGGACGACACCTACGCGCTGTTCGCGCCCAACCACGCGCCGCGGCTGGCGGCGCTGGACCAGCTGCGGCGCACGATCTACGTCTCCGGCTTCTCGAAGATGCTGTCGCCGGCGTGGCGCGTCGGCTTCGTCGCGGCGAGCCCCGAACGCATGGCGCGCCTCACCGACCTGAAACTGCTGGCGTCGTTGACGACCAGTCCGCTGATGGATCGCGCGGTCGCGCTGTGCCTGGAGCAGGGCCTGCTGCGCAAGCACGCGGAACGGATCGCCGCGCAGCTGGTCTCCGCGCGCCAACGCTGCGTACGACTGGCCGAGGACGCCGGCTGCCGCTTCGCCGCGACACCGGCGGGCCTGTTCGGCTGGGTCGACGTGGGCGCCGATACCGAGCGCCTGGCGCCTGTGATGATGGACCAGGGCTGGTTGATCGCACCGGGCATCCTCTTCAGCCCGACGCGCACGCCGGGCACGCTGATGCGGATCAACTTCGCGACCTCGCAGGATCCGAAGTTCTGGCAGGCGCTGGAGCGGGCGCGGGAGGCGCTCAAGCGCTGATGCGCTGAAGCGCCGGATCGCACTCACCCTCCCCTTCGCCCGAACGCTCGTCGAGATGCCGACGAGCGTCACGCATAAGATCGACGCCCATGACGATCTCCACCTCCTCCCCCGTCGACCTGGGCGCTGCGCTCGCCGAGGCCTGGACCGCCGACACCCTGCTCGACGATGCCGCGTGGTCGCTGCCCGATGAAGCCGCCGCCTACCTGGCGCAGGCCGAGCTGGCGAAGCGGCTCGACTGGCTCTCGCCCGGCCGGGTGCAGTTCTGGAAGTGCGGCGGCTCGTCGCGCGAGGGCGCGCTGGGCAGTTCGCCGCTGCCGCCGCAACGCGCACGCGAGGTGCGCGGCCTGCGCAACGGCGGTGACTTCGGCGAGTTCGCGCTGGTCGGTGCGGAAGCTGAGATCGCCCTGCGCCTGGGTCAAGACGTGACCCCGGAGATGGCGGCCGCGCTGGTGCCCGGCCAGGCCGAGCACCTGATCGATGCGATGTGCGTCGCGGTGGAATGGCTGGGCTCGCGCTGGCAGCGCGGCCTGGGAGCGGACAACACCCTGCGCCTGGCCGACGCGCAGACGCACGGCGCGCTGGCGCTGGGTCCGTGGCAGGCCTGGAAGCCGGGCCACGACTGGGCGAACCAGCCCTGCGAGCTGATCGTCGAGGGGCAGGCGCCCATGGGCGGCGTCGGCGGCCACGGCCTGAACGATCCGGCCTGGGTGGTCGCCGGGTGGCTGCAGATCGCGACGCGCGGCGGGCTGACGGTACCGGCGGGCAGCGTCGTCACAACGGGCTCCTGGCGCGTGGCGACGAAGCTTGCCAAGGGCGCGACGGTCACCGCCCGCTACGAAGGCCTGGGCGAGTTGACCGTCCGCGCCTGAAGTTCAGGGCCGGGCAATCAAGGTGATTGCCCGCCTGACCATCACTTCCCGTCGAGCTCTTCCCAGCGCGTCATCAGCGTCAGCAGCTCGTCGTCGATCTCGGCGGCGCGGTTGGTGACCTCCGTGATCCTGGCGGCCCCCTGCTGGTACAGCTCGGTGCTGTTCAGCAACGCCTGCAGGTGCTTCTGCTCGGTTTCGAGCGCGCCGATCTGCTTCGGGATCTCGTCCAGCTCGCGCTGCTCCTTGTAGCTGAGCTTGCGCTTGGTCGCGACGACCGGTGCCGGCGCGGGGGCCGAAGCGGGCGCCGGCGTGGGCGCGGCGACCGGGGCCTGGCGCGCCTTGATCTCGGCGGCGCGCTGCGACTGCTGCAGCCAGTCCTCGATGTCGCCTTCGTACTCGCGCCACTTGCCGCCGCCTTCGCTGACGATGGTCGAGGTCACGACGTTGTCCAGGAAGCGCCGGTCATGGCTGACCAGGAACACGGTGCCGTCGTACTCGGCCAGCAGTTCCTCCAGCAGCTCCAGCGTCTCGATGTCCAGGTCGTTGGTCGGTTCGTCCAGCACCAGCACGTTGGCCGGCCGCGCGAACAGGCGCGCCAGCAGCAGCCGGTTGCGTTCGCCGCCGGACAGGCTGGACACCGGCGATTCCGCACGCGCCGGCGAGAACAGGAAGTCGCTCAGGTAGCTCTTGACGTGCTTGCGCTGGTTGCCGATCTCGATCCACTCGCTGCCGGGGCTGATCGTGTCGGCCAGCGTCGCGCTGAGGTTGAGCGCGTCGCGCATCTGGTCGAAGTAGGCGACCGACATCTTCGTGCCCAGGCGCACCGTGCCGCTGTCGGGCGGCAGTTCGCCGAGGATCATCTTCAGCAGCGTCGTCTTGCCGGCGCCGTTCGGGCCGATCAGGCCGACCTTGTCGCCGCGCAGGATGGTGCCGGTGAAGCCGTCGACGATCACGCGGTCGCCGAAGCGCTTGGACACGCCTTCCAGCTCCGCCACGATCTTGCCGCTGGAATCGCCGGTGGCGACGTCCAGCCGGACCTTGCCCTGCACGTCGCGGCGGGCCTGGCGTTCGTTGCGCATCTCGTGCAGGCGCTGCACGCGGGCGACGCTGCGGGTGCGGCGGGCTTCGACGCCCTTGCGGATCCAGACTTCCTCCTGGGCCAGCAGCTTGTCGAAGCGGGCGTTGGCCAGCGCCTCGTTCTCCAGCTCGTAGGCCTTGGCGGCCTGGAAGGCGGCGAAGTTGCCGGGATAGCCGCGCAGCTGGCCGCGGTCGAGTTCGACGATGCGGTTGGCGACGTTGTCCAGGAAGGCGCGATCGTGGGTGATCAGCAGCAGCGAGCCCTTGAAGCCGTTCAGCAGCTCTTCGAGCCAGCGGATCGCGTCGAGGTCCAGGTGGTTGGTCGGTTCGTCCAGCAGCAGCACGTCGGGCTGCGCGACCAGCGCGCGGGCCAGCGCGACGCGCTTCTTCAAGCCGCCGGAGAGTTCGCCGATCCGGCGGCCGCCGTCCAGGTCCAGGCGGTGCAGCGTCTCGTCGACGCGCTGCTCCCAGTTCCAGGCGCCGATCTGCTCGATGCGCTCCTGCACCCAGCCGAGGTCGTCGTTCTCGTCATGCGCCTCGTAGCGTTCGCGCAGCGCCTTGGCTTCGGCGACGCCTTCGCTGACGACGTCGAAGATCGTCGCCTCGGGGCGCAGCTCGGGCTCCTGCGGCACGTAGACGCTGGTGAGGCCCTTTTCGAGCTGCAGCAGCCCGTCGTCGAGCTTCTCGATGCCCGCGAGGACCTTCAGCATCGAGGACTTGCCGGTCCCGTTGCGACCGATCAGACCGACGCGGTCGCCGGTTTCGAGGGAGAAATTGGCGCCGTCGAGCAGCGGCACGTGGCCGAAAGCGAGGTGGGCGTTGGTGAGGGAAAGGACAGCCATGGGGCGATTGTCCTCGAAGGGCGTGACGACTCCCTCAGACCCAGACGCGGTAGGCCCAGAACGCCTCGTCCTGGGCGACGCGGCGGCGCAGTTCCTCGGGGCTGAAGCCGCTGAGGCGGCGGGTCTCGCGGCAGAGGTGGGCCTGATCGGCGTAGCCGTGGTCCTGCGCCAGCGCGCTCCAGATCACGGCGCCCTCGTCCTCGTCGAGCTTGCGTACCTGCTGGAAGGTGGCCTCGGCGCGGCTGACCAGGCGTAGCGCGCGCAGGCTCTGACCGCTCCACTGCTTGATGCGGCGTTCCGCCTGCCGGACGCTGCGCCCGTGACCCGCCGCGATCGCGCGCAGTGCCAGGTGTTGCATCCAGCCGGCATAGCCGCGCGGCGGCGGATCGTCCGCCAGCACCTCGTCGCGCACAGCGCGCCAACGTGGCAGCAGGAAGTCCTCCAGCGTGCGCCGGGCCGTCTGTTCGTCGGGGGCCGCGAGCATCGCGGCGTCGAGCGCCTGCCACGCGGGATCGTCGATGAACGACAGCGGCAGCATCCGGTCCTTGAGCTGGCCGAGGTCGACGCCCGTCATCGCCTGCAGCGCCTCCGGCCGGATCGCGACCATGAAAGCCCGGCAGTCGGACGTCGCCTGGAAGCGCTTGGGGCCGCCGCGCGGACCGCCGATGACGCTGCTGGGCAGCCAGGGACCCGACTCGCCATCGCCGTTGCGACCAGAGGCGCCCTCCTCTCTCACGGCCAGCTCCCGCACGCGCCCGCTCAGGGTCCAACTCAGTCCGCACAGCGGCGTCGCGGGGAACCAGCTCTGGCATTGCGCATCGGTCAGGGTGTCTCCTTGCTCGTTCGCCGCCGACAAGTCTCGCCATAGGTAGGCGTAGAGACAGCCCTCCAGCGCGCGAGGCGGGATGTGCAGGCGAGCGACGGTACCGGGATGCAGGGGAGCGTCCATGCGTCGCAGTCTAGGCGCACCGCCCGTCTTGCTCCCTCTCCCGCACCGCGGGAGAGGGTGGGGGTGAGGGCCAGCGGCGGCGGCAGTACGGACACGCACGATGTCGCTTCGATTCAAGACGTCGAGGATTGAGGCGGCGACCATGCGGCCTCATGAGCCACGTCCTTGCGATCCCCGACACCGTGCCCGGTCCGCGTCCGCGCTGGGCGGGTCTGCCCGAAGTCCTGTCCATGCGCCGCGACTACCTCGGCCACATGCAGCGGCTGCAGCAGCAATACGGCGACATCGTCCACCAGCGGCTGCTCGGCCTGGACGATTTCAACTTCTTCCATCCCGACCAGGTCCGCGAGCTGCTGATCGCCGGTCACGACGGAATGATCCGCTGGGAGCGCGCGACGCAGGTCTTCGCCGACGCGCACGGACAGAGCGTGCTCGTCGCCGAGGGACCGGCGTGGCAGCGTCAGCGCAAGCTGCTGCAGCCGGGCTTCGCGCCGCAGCGCGTGCAGGGCTTCGTCCCGCTGATGGTCGATGCCGCCCATCGCGCCCTGGATCGTCCCGCCGCTGGATCCGGCACATCGGACGTCGACATCGACTTCGAACAGCTGATGACGCTGCTCACGATGGACGTGATCCTGCGCACGCTGTTCTCCACCGGCGAGCGCGAGGATGTCGTCGCCGAAGCCTCCTGGGCGGTGCACGAGCTCGGCAGGATCGCGATGGGCGAGATGTACGTGCCGGTGAGCGCCCCGCTGTGGGCGCCGTGGAAACGCGGCAAGCGCCGCGCGCTCCGGTCGTTGGACACGCTGATCCGCGGCCATCTCGCCGGACGCCGCGAGCGCGCACGGCGCGGCGAGCCGCCGCCGGACGACCTCCTCGCGATGCTGATGTCGCTGCGCGACGCCGACGGTGCCGCGCTCGACGACACCGCCCTGCGCGACGAATGCATGACGACCTTCCTGGCCGGCCACGAGACCAGCGCGGCCGCGCTGACCTGGTGGGGCTGGTGCATGGCCGCGAATCCCGATGCGCAGCAGCGCGCGGCCGACGAGGTCGACGCGGTGCTCGGCGGCCGGACGCCGACGGCGGCGGACCTGACCCGCCTGCCGTGGCTGAGCCTGTGCATCAAGGAGACGCTGCGCCTGTATCCGCCGGCGCCCGCCCTCTTCTCCCGCCAACTGACCGGCGAGATGGCGATCGCCGGCCTGCGCCTCCCGCGAGGCGCAATGATCCGGCTGACCCCGGGCGTGATCCAGCGCGACCCGCGCTGGTTCGACGAACCGGACGCCTTCCGCCCGGAACGCTTCGATCCGGCGGCGGGGCATCGCGAGATCCCGCGCGGCGCCTGGATGCCCTTCGGCGCGGGACCGCGGGTGTGCCTGGGCGGCCACTTCGCGCTGATGGAGATCACGCTGATCGCGGCGATGGTGCTGCAACGGCATCGCCTCGCGCCGGTGCCCGAAGCGCCGCCGCCGACCCCGGTGCTCAACATCACGCTGCGTCCGGCGACGCCGCTGCGGCTGCGGCTGCTGCCGCGCTGAATCGGCGCAGTGAATCTTTTATTCGTGGACGGCGTGCGAGGCGGTCCGTAGCCTCGCGGCATGGCCGCCTTACGAGATCGTCTCGGTCAACCGAACGAAACTCCCGTCCGAGAGCTGGAAGCGCACCCAACGCATCCGGCTCGACAGGATGGGCATGTCCTGCTCCACCGAGGCGCCGGTGTCGAACTCGACCGCGCCGGGCGCCGGCTCGTACCAGCCGAGCGCGTCCAGCCGCGCCTCCTGCGCCACGATCTCCGGCGTCGCGTAGCACCACAGCGCACGTCCGATCAACTCGGAGCGCGGCAGGCGGCAATGGTGTTCGCGACTGCGCGACATCGCCAGCAGACGATGGCTGAGATCGCAGATCAGATGCACCGCGCCGGGCGCGCGTTCGACCAGGCGGCCGAGTTCGAAATCGGCGGCGCTGTCCAGCCTCGCAGCCATCAGCCGCCGCAGCGCCTGCTGCTCGTCCAGCGAGGGCGCGGCGACTCCGGATTCCCAACGCGACACCGTCGTCTGCGAGACGCCCAGTTCGGCGCCGACCGCCCCCTGTTTCAAGCGGCGCAGCGTGCGCCATTGACGCAGGCTGCGGCCGAGCTGGCGGGCATCGCAGGAGAGCAGCGGCGAGTGGTTCATGGCGCGGCGGCGGGCAATCGGAAGAAGGAAGGATCGATGTCGATGTCGATGTCGATGTCGATGTCGATGTCGATGTCGATGTCGATGTTCAGGATGATCGGTACCGGAGGACCGAAGTGAGGATTTTGCTGTACTACCTCTGCGGCGTGTTCGCCGCGGCCCAATTGGGCAAGCTGGCGGCGCTGTCGCCGCCGATCGCCCGCGAGCTCCAGCTCGGGCTGGCCGCGATGGCGGCGTTGACCTCACTGCTCGAAGTCTGCGGCGCCACGCTGGGCGGCGCGGCGGGTCGCTGGCTGCCGCGCCTCGGGCTGAAGCGTGCGCTGGCGGCGGCGGTGCTCGCGCTCGCCGTCGGCTCGGCCGCGGCGGGATTCGCCCATGGCCTGGCCCTGCTCGCGCTGGCGCGGCTGGTCGAGAGCCTCGGTTATCTCGCCATCGTGGTCGCCGCGCCGGTGCTGATCGCCCGCGCCGCCGAAGGCCAGCGCCAGGCCGCGGCGATGGCGCTCTGGAGCACCTTCCTCCCGGTCGGCATGGCCATCGGCGCGGGGGCCTATGCGCACGCGGCGGGCTGGGCCGGCTGGCGGCCCGCGCAGGCGCTGAGCGTCGCGGGCGGCCTGCTGCTGTGGATCGGCCTGTGGGCCATCCGCGTGGACGACGACCCCCACGCCGTCGAATCCCGCCATCCGCCGGGACCGACCGGCGCGCTGCTGTGGGCGCTGGTCGCTGCCTTCGGCATGTACGCGATCGCGGAGGTCGGCCTGCTCGCGCTGCTGCCCAGCCTGCTCACTCAAGGCGGCATGTCCTTGAGCGACGCCGGCACCTGGACCGCCGCGGCAGCGCTGGCCAACGTGCCCGCGAGTGCGATCGGCGCGTGGCTGCTGAGGCGCCACGGCGCCCTGTCCCGTGCGATCGCCGTGGGCATGGTCCTCTCGCTGGGCGTGTCGGGGCTGCTCTACCTCGGCGTGATGCGCGACAGCGGCGCGCCCACCTGGCAGGCGGCGCTCGCCATCGGCATCAACGCGGCGTCCGGCGTGTTCCCGAGCCTGGTCTTCGCGCTGCTGCCGCTGGCCGCGCGGACGCCGGAGCGGCTGCCGCTCGCCAGCGGACGCCTCACGCAATTCGGCGCCTCGGGCGCGCTGCTCGGCCCGCCGCTGATGGGCACGGTCGTCGAACGTTGGGGGTGGGGCGCCGCAGGCGGTCTGGCGCTCGCGTTGTCGCTGCTCGCGATCCCGCTGGCGCTCTTCGCGTGGCGGCGGCTCGCTCAGTCGTCCGAGGAGAACCCGGACGCCGCCACGATCGGTCCCCACTGCGTGCGCTCGGCCGCGAGCCGGCGCGCGTAATCCGCCGGCTGCATCGCCAGCGGCTCGCAACCCAGCTTGGCCAGGCCTTCGACGACCTGCTTCTCGCGCAGCGCGACGCGGACCAGGTCGAAGACCTTGTCGACGACGGCGGCCGGCGTCCTGGGCGGCAGGAACAGGCCGTAGGTCTCGACGCCGATGATGCCCTTGAAGCCCTGTTCGGCGAAGGTGGGCACCTCCGGCGCGAAGCGCGAGCGCTCGTGGTCGGTGACGCCGAGGATGCGCACGCGGCCGCCGGCGACGTAGGGCAGCAGGTCGCCCAGCAGGAAGCAGCCCGAGGCGATCTGTCCGCCCATCAGGTCCTGCAGTCCGGGCGCGGCGCCTCGGTACGGCACGTGCGTCAGCGAGATGCCGGCGGCGCGCTTGAACTGGTCGCCCAGGAAGTGCGGCATCGCGCCGGCCGCGGGCGAGGCGTAGGACGATTGCTCCGGATGCGCCTTGGCCCAGGCGGCGAAGTCGCCCATCGTCTTCACCGTCGCCGGCACCATCGGGCCGACGCCGAAGCCGCAGGTCGCGTTGGCCATCGGGGAGACCGCGATCGCGTCGCTCTCCGGCTTGTAGGCCAGCTTGCGGTAGACGTGCGGGTAGATCGTGAACATCGACGACGGGCTCACCAGCATCGTGCCCCCGTCGGGCGGCGCGTCGCGCAGCGCGGTCACTGCGAGGCGGCCGCCGGCGCCGACGCGCTGTTCGACCAGCACGTTCTCCGCGAGACGTCCGCGCCAGGCCTCGGCGAGGCGCCGCGCGCTGACGTCCACCGAGCCGCCGGCCGGAAAGCCGACGAGGATGCGCGGCATCGCCGCGGTCTGCGCGCGCAGCGGGCCGGCCAGTCCGGCCAGCGCCGCGCCGAGCAGCACGCCGGCATCGCGGCGGTTGAGCTTCCGATCGACATCGTTCATCGCTTGTCTCCGTCGTTGTTATCCGTCGTTTTCCGTCGTTGTCATCCCTGACGTCGCGGCGATCTCCGCCAGGCGTTCCAGGTCCGCCTTCAGCCGCGCGGCACGTTCGCCGAGTCCGCCCATCAGTCGCTCGTCGTGCGCGCGCACGCGGCGCTCCAGCACCGTGAGCTGACGCTTGCCCGCCGTCGTCAGGAACAGGCCCCAGCGGCGCGCATCTTCGGCGTCGTCGCGCCGCTCCACCCAGCCGCGGTCGGTGAGCCAGTCCGTCAATCGCAGCGCGCCGCTGCGATGCAGGCCCATCGCCTGCGCGAGCAGCCCCTGCCGCATGCCCGGATTGCGTCCGACGAGCACCAGCGCGGCGAAGCGCTGCGGGCTGACGTCGAGTTCCGCGGTCGCGCGATAGAAGTCCAGGTAGAGCGCGTTCTGAGCGCGCCGCAACGCGTAGCCGAGCAGGTCGTCGAGGACGCCGTAATCCAGCCCGGGCACGGGCAGCAAGGGCGCTTCCGGCGGCTCGGGCACGGGATTCGACGGCTTGGATCGGCTCATCGGGATCAGCTTAGGTACTGTTGCATAGCGCAACTATCTCGCTTACCCTGACTCGATCGGACCGGCACGGTCGCTCGCCCGCCAGGGCGGCGCCGCGTCACCTTCCACGACGCCTGGAGATTCCCATGGCCCTCGACATCCTGATCGCCGGCGGCGGCATCGGCGGACTGACCGCGGCGCTGGCGCTGCAGCGCGACGGACACCGCGTGACCGTCTGCGAGGCCACGGCGGAACTCAAGCCGCTGGGCGTGGGCATCAACCTGCTGCCGCACGCGGTGGCGGTGCTCGACGGACTGGGACTGATGCCGACGTTGCAGGCCATGGCGGTGCCGACGTCGGCGCTGATCTTCGCCAACCGGCACGGACAGACGATCTACGAGGACCGCCGCGGCCTGGCCGGCGGCTACAGCCATCCGCAGTTCAGCGTGCATCGCGGCGAGCTGCAGCTGATGCTGTGGCGCGAGGCGACGGCGCGGCTCGGCGCGGAGCGCGTCGTCAGCGGCTGGCGCACCACCGGGGCTCGGACGGATGGCGACAGCGTCATCGTGCAAGGGACCGACGCCAGCGGCGCGCCGGTCGAGCGACGCGCCGATCTGCTGATCGCGGCGGACGGCATCCATTCGGCGATCCGGCGCCAGTTCCATCCCGATGAAGGCGCGCCGCGCTGGAACGGGATGATGATGTGGCGCGGCACGTCGCTGGCGAAGCCCTTCCTCGACGGACGGACGATGGTGCAGGCAGGTCATCGCCGCGCGAAGTTCGTCGTCTATCCGATCGAGCCGCCGCGGCCGGACGGCTTGCAGCTGATCAACTGGATCTGCGACCGTCGCCTGCGCGAGGACGGTCTCGGCGGCGGGCTGACTGCGCCGGGTCGCGAGGACTGGAACAAGCCCGGCTCCATCGACGATCTGCTGCCGACCTTCGGCGGCTGGCGCTTCCCGTGGCTGGATGTGCCGGGCGTGATCGGGAGCGCGACGCAGCTGCTGGAATGGCCGATGGTCGACCGCGATCCGCTGCCGCGCTGGCGACACGGCCGCATCACGCTCCTGGGCGACGCGGCGCATCCGATGTATCCGATCGGCTCGAACGGCGCGACGCAGGCGATCCTCGACGCCGAGGCGATCGCGCGGGCGCTGCGCGAGGAACGGCGCGTGGAGACCGCGCTCGACCACTACGAGGCCGAGCGCCGGCCGATGTGCGCGCGCATCGTCGAGCTGAACCGGCAGGAGGGCTTGGACTACATCCTCGACATGGTCGAGGAACGCGCGCCGGACGGCTTCGACCGCCTGGAGGACGTGATCGATCCGGCGGAGGTGGATGCGTTCGTCAAGCGATACAAGGCGGCGGCGGGGCACCGTCAGACGGTGCCGGCGGACGCGCCGAAAGAGGAAACTTCGGCGCCCTCGCCGTAGCATCCGGAACCGACCTCCTCATCTCGGTCACCCAAGCTCCTTGAATCGGGGGCTGCGCCTGGATTTCATGCTGATCGAGGTGAGAGACGTCAGGCGACAGACTTCGAAGAATCACCACCTTCCCTCACGAAGTTGCAGGAGTGGTGAATGTCCTCCTTGTTCAATGAGCTGCTGATGACCGCCGACCACTTCTTGCAGTGGCAAAACGATCAAGAGGTCTCCCACGAACTCGTCGGCGGGAAGAAGTTTCCGCTGCCCGCTCGCGATCCCGCGTTCTTCCGGGTGCTGGTGAACATCACCGCGGCAGTCAAGCGCCACCTCGGCGACGGCGAACTGGCGTCGTCCATTCGAGGGCAGGCGGTCGTGGTCGACGACCACACGGTGATCCAGCCTGATGCGATGGTCGCGGCGCGCTTCGCTGCCCGGCCGGATCCGTTGCTCGTGTTCGAGTTGGTGGGCAGCGAGCCCCGCGCCGCGGACATCGTGCGCCGCTCGATCGCCGCCAGGCGGCTACCCACGATACGGGAGCATGTCAGTGTCGACATGGCGGCGCGTTCCATCGAGGTCCGTCGCCGTGACGACGGCGGCCACTGGAAGACGCTGACCTTCCGCGCAGGAGAGGTGGCCGAACTGGTGTCGATCGACCTCCGGCTCGACGTGGCGGCGGTGTTCAAGGGGCTGGACGCACCGGACCCCAGGCTGTCCGGGCAGGAGTTCCTCGACTGGGACGCTGACGAAGACTGCAAGCACGAGTTCATCGACGGTCGGATCGTGTCGATGACCGGTGCCACGGCCGGTCATGTCACGACCTGCGTCAATCTCACCACCGCGCTGAACATTCATCTGCTCAACACGCCTTGCCGCGTGTTCATGGCCGACTTTCGTCTGCAGGGCGTCGGAGAGAACCACTACTTCCCTGATGTGTCAGTCACTTGTGAACCCCTGACTGCGGACCAGATGAAGATGCGGTCACCACTGCTGCTCATCGAGGTGTTGTCCAAGTCGACGCGCGCGAAAGATCGCGGCGTGAAACGTGAGGAGTACCTCAGGATTCCATCATTGCGGGAGTACGTGCTGGTGGACTGCGTGAAACGTCGCATCGACATTCACCGTCGCGGTCCGGATGGCGGCTGGAGCCTGCACCAGTTCATCGCCGATGCGCCCCTTCGGCTGGAGTCCCTCGACCTGGAGATTCCTGCGGCCTTCGTGTTTGCGAATGTTCCGATGAACTCGTGAGGGGCGGCTTCAGCTGTCCGCCCACCCCGTCCTCAACCACCTCGCCCAGTCCTCCCGACCGTTCCGGGAAGCGAGACTCGCCATCGCTTCATGGTCGTACGGCACGCTGATGGACTCGGTGCGCCAACCCTGAGCGGTCCGTTCCACGATCGCGCAACGCGCATCGGGAGATCCGTTCTCCGCGACGTAGCGGATCGGATGGTCGTCGTCCCAAGCCTGCAGACCGACGCTGCCGGGATTCACCAGCCATTGCCCTCCCGCGCTGCGCAGCACGCGCGGAATGTGCGTGTGGCCGCAGCACACCAGTGCCGACGCCTGATCGCCGAGTCGCTCAGCGACCTCGCCGGCTGACGCCGCTCTCAAGCGCGGACCGTCCTGCGTGTCGAGGAAGTACTCGATATCGCTGCGCGGCGTGCCGTGGCACAGGAAGACGTCCTCGGTCAGCTGAACCGTCTTCGGGAGCGAACGGAGCCACGCCAATTCCGCCTCGCCCAGACGCTCGCGCGCGAAGCGGTCGGAACCGCCGCCCGGCTTCTCCGCCGTGATCGCTAGCAGCTGTCGCTCATGGTTGCCGGCGATCGTCGGCCAGCCTTGCGCCATCAGGTATTGCGCCGTCTCCAACGGCTGCAGCGGCCCCGACAGGATGTCGCCCAGGTTCACGATCTGATCCACGCCCCGTCGCCGCACATCCGCCACAACCGCCTCCAGCGCGAGCAGATTGCCGTGGATGTCGGACAGCAGGGCGATGCGCATGGCGGCCTCGGGGGTGGCGACGCGGCGGGACGATCAACCGATCAGTTGCCGCGCGTGATGCGCTAGGTGATCATCGATCACCGTCGCGATGAAGTAGTAGCCGTGGTCGTAGCCCTCGTGACGGCGCAGCGTCAGCGGCTGGCCGATCGCCGCGCACGCCGACTCCAGCGCTTCCGGATACAGCTGCTCGACGAGGAACTTGTCCGCCAGTCCCTGGTCGACCAGGATCCCGTTCGGATACGGCGCGCCCTTCTGCGCCTGGATCAGCGCGCTCGCGTCATGCGCGGGCCAGGCGTCGCGGTCCTCGCCGAGGTAGCCGGTGAAGGCCTTCACGCCCCACGGGCAGCGGCTGGGCGCGGCGATCGGCGCGATCGCCGACACCGACGCGAACGCCCCCGGATGCCGCAGCGCCAGCGTCAACGCGCCGTGCCCACCCATCGAGTGACCGGCGATACCGGTCTTCGTCGCATCCAGCGCCAACGCTTTCTGCACCTGCGGGATCAGCTCCCGCATCAGGTAGCTCTCCATCCGCCAGTGCGTCGACCACGGCGCCTGCGTCGCGTCGAGATAGAACCCCGCCCCGACGCCGAAGTCCCAGGACGCCGTCGCGCCCGGCAGCGCGCTGACCGCGTCGCCGCGCGGACTCGTATCCGGCATCAGCAGCGCCAGGCCCAACTCCGCCGCCTTCCGCTGCGCGCCGGCCTTCATCGTGAAAGTCTCCTCGTTGCAGGTCAGCCCCGCGAGGAACACCACCAGCCCCTTCACCGCCCTCGCCCCGCCCGGCGGCAGGAACAGCGCGAAGCGCATCGGCAGGCCGATCTCGGCCGAGTCGTGGCGATGGAAACGCTGCACGCCGCCGAAGCTGGCGTGCTCGCTGATCAATTCGAACGTCATGGCTATGTCCTCAGACGACCGCAGCCGCGCTCAGCGCGCCGCGGCCATCGCCGCTTCCAACGCGTCGATGAACACCGCGCCGACGTCGAAGCCCGTCTGCTCCATGATTTCCTGGAAGCAGGTCGGGCTGGTCACGTTGAGCTCGGTCATCTTGTCGCCGATCACGTCCAGGCCCACCAGCAGCAGACCGCGCTTGGCCAGCACCGGCGCCAGGGCCTCGGCGATGCGGCGGTCGTCGTCGGTCAGCGGCTGCGCGACGCCCTTGCCGCCCGCGGCCAGGTTCCCGCGCACCTCGGTCCCCTGCGGGATCCGCGCCAGCGAGTACGGCACGGGCTTGCCGCCGATCAGCAGGATGCGCTTGTCGCCCTTGACGATCTCCGGCACGAAGCGCTGCACCATCACCGACTGCGCGCCGTTCTTGTTCAGCGTCTCGATGATGCTGCCCAGATTCAGCGCATCCGCCTTCACGCGGAAGATGCCCATGCCGCCCATGCCGTCCAGCGGCTTCAGGATGATGTCCTGGTGCTCCGCGTGGAAAGCGCGGATGGCGGCCGCCGAACGCGTCACCAGCGTCGGCGCGATGAACTGCGGGAACTCCAGGATCGCGAGCTTCTCCGGATGGTCGCGCAGCGACGCGGCCTTGTTGAACACGCGCGCGCCCTCGCGCTCCGCCTGCTCCAGCAGGTGCGTGGCGTAGAAGAACTCCGAATCGAAGGGCGGATCCTTGCGCATCAGCACCGCGTCGACGTCGGCCAGGGCCAGGTCTTGCGTGGCGGTCACTTCGTGCCACACGGCCAGCTTGGTGCCGGCCTGGCTGGCGACGGCTTCCGGCGTCAGCGTGAGCTGCTTCGCCGCATGCGCGGTCACGCGACCGCCGCTGACCCACAGCAGGTCGGGCACCTCGCAGACCCACAGTTCATGGCCGCGCCTGGCGGCCTCGCGCATCATCGCGAAGGTGGAGTCCTTGTAGGTGTTGAAGGTCGACAGCGGATCGGCGACGAACAGCAGTTTCATGGGCAAGGCTTTCAGCAGGAGTCTCAAGGTTTCCGGAAGTGTTGCACCAAAAGAGAAACCGCACCGGCGACCACGCCCCAGAACGCCGAGCCGATGCCCAGCAGGCTCAGCCCGGACAGCGTCACCAGGAAGGTCAGGATGGCCGCGTCGCGATGCGCCTCGTCCTTCAGCGCGGCCGACAGGCCGCCGGCGATCGTGCCCAGCAGCGCCAGGCCGGCCACGGCCGCGATCAGCTCACGCGGGAAGGCGGTCAGCAGTCCCACCACCGCGCCGCCCGCCAATCCGATGGCGAGGTAGAAGACACCCGCCATCGCCGACGCCATGTAGCGCCGCGCCGGATCCTCGTGCGCTTCGCGCCCCATGCAGATCGCCGCGGTGATCGCCGCCAGGTTGAACGCGTAGCCGCCGAAGGGCGCGAAGACGATGGAAGCGAAGCCGGTCGCCGCGATGCTCGCCGACACCGGGGTCTGGTAGCCCGACGCCCGCTGCGCCGCCACGCCGGGCAGGTTCTGCGAGGCCATGGTCACCAGGAACAGCGGCAGCGCCACGCCGACCAGCGCGGTCACCGAGAACGACGGCGTGATCCACACCGGCGAGGCCCATCCCCACTCGACGGCTTCCAGATGCAGCCGCCCTTGCGAGGCGGCGACGACGATGCCGGCGACCAGCACCAGAGGGGTCGCATAACGCGGCAGGAAGCGCCGTGCGAGCACATAGGTGAGCGCCATCGTCAGCACCATCGCCGGGGCCGTCTTCGTCGCCAGCACGGCGTCCAGCCCGAAGCGCGCCAGCACGCCGGCCAGCAACGCCGAGGCGATCGCGATGGGGATGCGGTCCATGATCCGTTCGAACCAGCGCGTCGCGCCGGCGATCAGGATCAGCGCGCCGCAGACGATGAACGCGCCGACGGCTTCCGGCATCGAGATGCCGGAGACGCCCGCGATCAGCGCCGCGCCGGGCGTGGACCACGCGGTCAGCACCGGTTGCCGGGTCCACAGCGACAGTCCGAGGCTGGTCAGCCCCATCCCCAGCCCGAGCGCCCAGATCCAGGAGCTGGTCTGGGCCGGCGTCGCGCCCAGCGCCTGCGCGGCCTGGAACACGATGGCCACCGAACTGGTGAAGCCCACCAGCACCGCGACGAAGCCCGCGACCACGGCGGACAGGGACAGGTCTTTCAGCCAGCGATTCATGACCGCCAGCATAGCGACGCCCGCGTCAGATCTCGACCTTCGACCCCAGCTCCACGATCCGGTTGGCCGGCAGGTGGAGGAAGTCCGCCGCCGCGGCCGCGTTGCGGTGCATGCTCGCGAACAGTTTCTCCCGCCACAGCGCCATGCCCGAGCCGATCGTCGGAATGACGATGTCCCGCGACAGGAAGTAGCTGGTCTCCATCTCGTCCAGGTGCACGCCGCGTTGCTCCAGCAGCTTGAGCGCGTCCGGCACGTCCGGCTCGTTCTTGAAGCCGAAGTGCAGGTTGACCTGCCAGCAGTCGTTGTCCAGGCTTTCCACCTCGACGCGCTTCTCGAAGCCGATCCACGGCACCTCGTGATGCTTGACGCTGACGAACAGGTTCTGCTCGTGCAGCACCTTGTTGTGCTTGAGGTTGTGCAGCAGCGCGTTGGGCGTCACGCCCACCTCCGCCGACAGGAACACCGCCGTGCCCTGCACCCGCGTCGGCGGGTTGATGAACACCGCCTCGAGGAAGCTCTTCAGGTCGATCGCGTCCTCGCGCAGCTTGTCCGACAGCAGCCGGCGGCCCTGCTTCCAGGTCAGCATCAGCGTGAACATGCCGAAGCCGATCAGCAGCGGGAACCAGCCGCCGTGCGCCACCTTCAGCAGGTTGGACGCCAGGAAGGTCGCATCGATGACGAAGAACGCGCCCGTCGCGACCACGCACAGCCACAGCGGATAGCGCCAGCCGAAGCGGATCACGAAGAAGGTCATCACCGTGGTGATGGTCATGTCGATGGTCACCGCCACGCCGTAGGCGCCGGCCAGCTTGCTCGACGACTCGAAGAACGCCACCGCCACGACCACGAAGGCGAACAGCCCCCAGTTGACGAAGGGGACGTAGATCTGGCCGATGTCGCGCACCGAGGTGTGCACGATGCGCATGCGCGGCAGCAGCCCCAGCTGCACCGCCTGCTTGGTCACCGAGAACGCCGCCGTGATCAGCGCCTGCGAGGCCACGATCGCCGCCAGCGTCGCCAGCACGAACAGCGGGATCTCCGCCCAGCTCGGTGCGAGCAGGAAGAACGGATTCTTGATCGCCTCCGGCCGGTCCAGCAGCAGCGCGCCCTGGCCGAAGTAGTTCAGCGTCAGCGCCGGCATCACGAAGCTGTACCAGGCGATGCGGATCGGCTGCTTGCCGAAGTGGCCCAGGTCGGCGTAGAGCGCCTCGCCCCCGGTCACGACCAGCACCACCGCGCCCAGCGCGACGAAGGCGATCCAGCCGTAGTGCGTGCAGAACTCGATCGCCCAGATCGGGTTGATGGCCTGCAGCACGTGCGGATTGCCGACGATCTTCGGGATGCCCAGCAGCGCCAGCGAGGTGAACCACACCAGCATCACCGGCCCGAAGGCCTTGCCCACGCCCCCGGTGCCGAAGCGCTGCACCGCGAACAGCCCCGCCAGCACCACCAGCGAGATCGGCACCACCGCGTCGTGGTACTGCGGCGCGTAGACCTCGATGCCCTCGACCGCCGACAGCACCGTCATCGCCGGCGTGATCACCGCGTCGCCGAAGAAGATGGCCGTGCCGAACAGCCCCACCAGCATCAGCCCGCGCCTCAGCGTGGGCTTCTCCCGCACCGCCGTCGTGGCCAGCGCGAGCATGGCGATCAGGCCGCCCTCGCCGTTGTTGTCGGCGCGCAGGATCAGCAGCACGTACTTGAAGGAGACCACGATGGTCATGGTCCAGAACAGCAGCGACAGCACCCCGAGGATGTTGTCGTGCGTCATGGGAACGTGCGCGCCGTGGAAGACTTCCTTGAGCGCGTAGAGGGGACTGGTGCCGATGTCGCCGTAGACGACACCGAGGGCGCCGATGGTCAGGCCGGCCAGGGCGGCCGGCGTACGGGGCGCGTGGTGTGAACTCACAAGGGTCGCGACGGCCGCCCGGGCCGCCGGAAGTCGAAAACGCGTATTGTCTGCCTTCCATTGTGCGGTGCGTCAATGGGCGCCTGCCGGCGTTGCGGGGACGGGGTTGACGGCCGGCACCGGTTGCGCTTGCGCCCGGAAAATCCACCTGCACCCGATTGCAACGGCGGGCTTGCGCGAGGCAACTGACCCGCCTCGTTCACTCCCGACCCGCTTCCCCCCATGCACTTCGCCGCCCTGCGCTCCCTGATCGCGTCCCATGTTCCCGGCCTGGCCGCCAGCACCCCGGACGCCATCCTCCACCACCAGCGTCAGGCCAGTCTCGGCCGCTTGTTGGGGGAGTTCTACAACGAGGGTTGCAAGCTGCAGTCGTCGCTGTATGAGCGGACCATCGAGCGCGTTTGCAGCACCCCCGACCTGATCCGCGCCCTGCCCCCGGACGCCGCAGCCGGCGGGCGGCTGCCCGCTTGGCCGACTTCTCTCGAGGGGAAGCCGATGTGCATCGTCCCCCTGCCGGCCGATACCGCCCCGCTCGCGAAGACCGTGGCCGCCGGCGATCGCTATGTCCTCCCGGTACACGCCGGCGTCCCCGAACCCGATCCGCTGTATGACCTCCTCAACCATTGCGACATCGCCCGGATGCTCGGGCAACCGGTGGTGATCCGCGAGGAGTCGTCGAGGCCGCCCAAGCCGTATCAGTCCGATGCCCTGCGCGCCCTGATCTGCGCCGCCGTAGCCGTCCGGGACGCCGTGTGGGCCGGCGGCCCGGACCTGTCCTGGGACGACGCCGAAGTCGTCCGCGAAGCCTGCCAACGCGTGCCGGTCGACCTCGTCGCCCAACTACGCGCCGAGGACCTCGCCGGGCTGCTCGCCTTCACTTTCCACTGCAAGGCGAGATGCCCCTCGCCGCGGGCGCGGAACAAGCCCGTGCAGGGGCCGCTCCGGCATCTCACGATGCCGGAGGCTCGCAGCCCGCTTACTGGAACACGTAGCTCGCCCCCACGTTGAACCGGCGTCCCAGCAGGTTGGACGCGCCGCTGTCGTAGTAGCTGAACACCGTCGGGATGCCGTTGGCGCGGTCGTAGTCGTTGGTGACGTTGATGACGCTGGCCGACAGCGTCAGTCCCTTGATGCCGCTGTACGAGGCGCCCAGGTCGATCGTGCGGTCGCGGCCGACTCGGCAGCGGTTGAGGTTGCCCAGGAACGTCCGCTGCGCGGTCGTCAGCGACGAGCACACCGTGCTCGACAGCGGGTCCGCATGGTTGAAGCGGATCCAGCCCCGCGCCTGGTCGGTGTCCCACTTGAAGGTCGCGCTGGCGCGCGTCTTGGAGATGTCCGAGGTGGTCGTGCCGACCTGGTGCTGCACCGCCTGGCCCTTCACGACCAGCTGGTCGTAGCGCGCCGTGTAGGTGCCGTTGACGTTCATGCTGAACTTGCCCCAGGCCATCGCGGGCAGCCGGATGTTCAGGTCGTAGTCGACGCCCGAGGTCTTGGTCCATTCGTTGTTGCCGTACTGGCGCACCAGCATGATGATGGGGCCGCTGTTGGCCACGCCCGGCAGCCACGTCTCCGGGTTGGGATCGCGCACCACCTGCACGTTCCCGGAGCTCGGGTTCGCGTTGTACTCGTCCATGATGTCCACGCCGCGCTGCGAGCGGATCTCGTTCTTGCGGTGGAAGTACCAGCCGTCGATCGCCAGGTCCGCGTACTTGCTCGGCGTGAAGATCATGCCGGCGGTGAAGGAATTGGACTTCTCCGGCTCCAGGTTCGGATTGGCGCTGATCACCGTCGGGATGCTGCCCGGGCTCGTGGTGCCCGAGGGCACCGCGGTGAAGCCCAGCACGTTGCAGTCGCGGTTCACCGACACCGGCGCCTTGCTCACGGGCGCGTTCGGATTGCTGGTGTCGCAGCGCAGGCTGTCGAAGACGCGGCGTTCCTGGAAGCTGTGGAAGGACAGCGCGAACGAGTTGCCGATCTGCGAGATCGCCGGCGCGCGGAACCCTGTCGCCGCCGTGCCGCGGAAGACCATCAGCGAGGGCAGCGCCGTCCACTTGAAGCCGGCCTTGCCGGTGGTGCTGCTGCCGAAGTCGTCGTAGTGCTCGTAGCGCGCCGCGGCCTGCAGCTCCAGCTGCTTGACCACGGGCAGGCTCAGCTCGGTGAACGCGGCATACGACTTGCGGCTGCCCGACGCGCCGTTGGCCACCAGGCCGATGTAGTCCCCGGTGCCGTAGACGTCGTCGGGGATGGCGTCGAGCTTCTCCCGGCGCAGCTCGGTGCCCACCGCGATCGCGGCCGGTCCGCCGGGCAACTGGAACAGCTCGCGGCTGCCGCGCAGGTCCCACGAGACCAGCTGCGACTTGCCTTCGTTGTACGCGGTCGACGACACGCTGGCGATCGCCTCGGGCGAGTTCGGCTTGCCGAAGCGGTAGCTGCCGCTGGCGATCGCCGCGTTCAGCAGCGAGCTGCGCACGCGGCCTTCCTGGAAGCGTTCGTTGTTGTTCTGGCTGACGAGGATCGCGGTGTCGAAGTCCCAGCCGAAGGCCGTGCCCTCCAGGCCCGCCGTCAGGCGCGTGGAACGCAGGACGTTGATGTCGCCCTTCGGCAGATCCTCGAAGCGGTAGATCAGCTGCACCTGCTGCGGGTTGGCCGTGCCGTTGGTCGGATTGTCCGGATGGCCCACGGGCAGGATGATCGCGTTCTGGCGCAGGAAGCTGCCGTCCAGCTTGGGCCAGGTCGTCGCGACCGGATTGCCCGAGGTCACCAGCGACGTGGTCAGCGCGTAGGGGACGCGCTGCTCGGTCGTCTTGGTCTTCGAGTACATCAGGTCGGCATACGCGGTCAGGTCGTTGTTGATCGCGAAGGTGCCGCGCACCATGCCGCTCTGGCGGTCCTGCTTGGCGACGACCTCGTCGGCGTCGTCCAGGCTGAAACGGCACAGGCCGGTCGGCAGCGAGCCGGTCGTGGGCAGGAAACCCGCGGGCCGGTTGGGCACGCCCTGTCCGACGGTGCGGTCCGCCGGGCAGCCCGACAGCGTCCCCAGGTAGTTGACGCCCGACAGGCTGTTGTTGGCGACGCTGATGCCGCCGATCGGCGTCGAGCCCGTCAGGCTGGTCGGGACGCGGTAGTAGTTGCCGTAGAACGACGCCGACGAATCCGGCGTGAATCGCGCCAGCGAGCCGTTGGACGTCAGGTACTGGTTCTGCAGCGCGAGGTTGCCGCGGTCCTTCAACTCGTTGGCCATCACGCTGTCGCGCTTGGACACCTCCAGCCCGCCGAAGACGTTGAAGCGCTGCGTGTCCAGGTTGCCGAAGCCGAAGGTGATCGCGCCGTTCTTCGTCGCGCCGACGCCGCGGTCGTTGGCGCCGTAGGAGGCGCTGCCCTCGATGCCCTGGTAGTCCTTGCGCAGGATGTAGTTGACGACGCCGGCCATCGCGTCGGAGCCGTACATCGCCGACGCGCCGTCCTTCAGGATGTCGATGCGCTCGATCGCCTCCTTGGGGATGGTGTTGACGTTGATCATCGTGCCGCGGCCGAAGTTGACGTCCACCGCCGCGACCGGCGCGGTGCGGCGGCCGTTGATCAGGATCAGCGTGCCCTGCGAGCCGAAGCCGCGCAGCGAGATCGTCGACACGCCGCCGACGAAGCCCGATGCGGCGCCGTCGCCGATCGAGCCCAGGTCGACGGCAGAATTCGCCCGCAGCAGTTCCTCGACGTTGGCATATCCGGAGTTGCGGATGTCCTCGCGCGTGATACTTTGGACGACCGACGGCGTCTCCTTGTCGGTGCGCTTGATCAGCGTGCCGGTGATCTCGACGCGCTCCAGCTTCTTCGATTCATCGGCGGCGGACGCCGCGGCGGCCGACGGGGCCGGGGCTTGCTGGGCGTGGGCCTGGCTGGCGAGCGCGAGGGCGACAGCCGCCGCCACGTGCAAGGGCTTCAGTGGCTTGAGGGGCTGCAGGGCACCCGGACGGTGCGGACGGTGAAGACGACGGACCATGGAAGGAAGACTCCTGTGACGTGATGCGGGGAGGACTCGGGGGAGAACTCAGGGGAGACCGGCTCACGTTAAGGAGGACGTTCTTTCGGGCCATGATGCTTTGTGATGGACTTGTGAAACTTTGGTTATGAATGCGTCATCGACGTCGCCCGAAGCCGCCGAACACTTCGTCATCCGACGCATGTCGCTGCGGCATGCGCGGGTGCTGCTGGCCCTCAACGACACCGGCAACATCAGCGCTGCGGCCGATCAGCTGCATGTGACGCAGCCGGCGGTGAGCAAGACGCTGGCGGAGCTGGAGCAGGGGCTGGGACAAACCCTGTTCCTGCGGCGCGGACGCCACATGCAGCCCACGCCGCTGGGACGCCGTCTGCTGGTGCTGGCGCGCAAGCTCGACGCCGACCTGCAACGCGCCGCGGGCGACGTCGCCACGATGGTGCGCGGCGCGTCCGGCGAGGTGCGCATCGGCGCGACCAACGCCTCGCTCGCCCGCCTGCTGCCCGCGGCCATCACCGCGATGAAGCGGGAGAACCCGGGCGTCACGCTGAGCGTGCGCACGCATGCGCTGCGCTCGCTGTTCGCGGAGCTGCAGGCGGGGACCCTGGACCTGGTCGTCGCCCGCGCCATGCCGCAGGACGAGCCGCTGGGACTGGCGCGCGTGTCGCTGCTGCCGCAACCCGAGGTCCTCACGATGAGCGCGCAGCACCCGCTGGCGCGCACGCCGAAACTGAGTTGGGAAGTGCTGAGCCAGCAGCGCTGGATCTGGCAGCTGCCGGGCACGCGCACGCGCACGCTGATGGACCGGCTGTGGCAGGAGATGGGACTGACGCCGCCCGTCGACCTGATCGAGAGCGGCGACGCGATGCTGGCGCTGAGCCTCATGCGCGAGATGCCGCTGGTGGCCGTCATGCCGCACGACATGGCCATGACCGCCGCCAAGCAGGAGGTGGTCGTGATCCTGCCGCACGCGGTGGATCTGGGACTCGGGCCGATGAGCGTCTGGCACCTGCCCGACACGCAGGTCGAGGCGGTGGAGCGTTTCAGGCAGTTGCTGGTGGAAGCCGCGCGTACGGAGGGCGGCAAGACCTGACCCTGGGGGCGGACGTCTTCACGCGGGGAGCGGCACAGCGTGGGGTCACGAGAACCATCACGCACACGCGGCAACTGAGAAGACCTGTCGCGGGACGTCCCCGTGATCTGGAGAGTCCACCTTGTCGTCCATCAAGAGCGCCACGTCCTGCTTCGACACCTCCTGCCTCGGCCTCGTCCATCCCGAGTTCATCCCGCACCACTTCGCCAGATTCTGCGTCCGGTTGCTGAACCGCTTTCGCGGGAAGCAGGTGGCTCCCTACCCCATGCCACCTCCCAGCGTGGCGTCCCCCAGCGTGGCGTCCTCCGGCGGGGCGACCCCGCAGGAGCCTCCCCCCATTCCCCCGCGACCCAAGCGGGAGGCCTGGAAGGCGAAATTGAAGGCCTCCACGAGCGCGCCGTTCGACCTGAACACCAAGGTGCCGGTGCAGCGCCCGGCGCAGGCGTGGGCGAAGACCTCGGTGGAGGCGCCCTCGCCCGAGAGGTCCGCCAGGCTCCGCGAGTTGTTCGAGGCGGCGCCCCAAACCCCTCGGCCCCAGCGCATCAAGGAACGCCTGGCGCACTGGTTCGGCCGCCTGCGTCCGCAGGCGGCCCGGCCTCAGGCGTAGTCCTCGGCGTCCGGATCGGTCGTCTCCAGTTCGTAGCTCGCCGCCAGCATCGCCAGGCGTCCGATCACGCCGTACATGTAGAAGCGGTTGGGCGCGCTGGCGCCCGGCTTCTCGCCCGGCGCGGGCAGGTGCGAGGAGTGCGCGAAGGCCAGGGGCACGTAGCTCGACCCCGGCGCGTTGAGGTTCTCGTCCTCGGCGCGGTCGGCGTGCACGCGGTAGAAGCCGCCGACGACGTAGCGGTCCATCATGTAGACGACCGGCTCGGCGACCGCCTCGTGCATGCGCTCGTGCGTCACGACGCCTTCCTGCACCAGCACCTGCGACAGCGCGGGCACGCCCTCCAGCTTGGCCAGCTTGTCGCGCGCCTTGATCGCCAGCACGTCCAGGTCCTTGGCGTCGCGGATCGTCATCACGCCCAGGCCGTGCGTGCCGGCGTCCGGCTTGACGATGACGAAGGGCTTCTCCTGGATGCCGTATTCCTTGTACTTGCGGCGCGTGCGCGTCAGCGTCGCGTCGACCTGCGCCTGCAGCGCGTCCAGGCCGGCGCCGGTCGCGAAGTCCAGCCCGTCCACCGCCACCGAGTGCGGATAGATCAGCCACGGGTCCATGCCCAGCAGCTTGGCGAACTTCTTGGAGACTTCCTCGTAGGCGCGGAAATGCTGGCTCTTGCGGCGCTGCCCCCAGCCGGCGTGCAGCGGCGGCAGCAGGTACTGCTCGTGCAGGTGCTTGAGCACGTCCGGCGTGCCGGCCGACAGGTCGTCGTTCAGCAGGATGGTGCAGGGATCGAAGTCCTTGAGCATCAGCCGCGAGCGCTGGCGGATCAGCGGCTCCAGCGTCAGCGAGTGGCCGTCCGGCAGCGCCACCGTCGTCGGTTCCTTGACCGACTCGTCCAGCGAGCCCAGCCGCACGTTCAGCCCCGCCATCGAGAAGATGCGGACCAGCGTCGCCAGGTTGGACAGGTAGAAGCTGCCGCGGTTCTTCGCTTCCGGGACCAGCAGCAGGTTCTTGGCCTCGGGGCAGATCTTCTCGATCGCCGCCATCGCCGCCTGCACCGCCAGCGGCAGCATCTCGGGCGTCAGGTTGTTGAAGCCGCCCGGGAACAGGTTGGTGTCCACCGGCGCCAGCTTGAAGCCGGCGTTGCGCAGGTCCACCGAGGTGTAGAACGGCGGCGTGTGCTCCATCCATTCGAGCCGGAACCAGCGTTCGATCGCCGGCATCGACTCGAGCACGCGCTGCTCCAGTTCATTGATGGGCCCGGTCAGGGCGGTGATGAGGTGAGGGACCATGATGAGCGGGCGCCTGGACAGCCGGGGGGCGGTGTTCCGATTCTAGGCACGCCCACATTGGGGTTACTCACGCCTTCTCAAGGGGGGCCTCAAAAAGCGCCGTACCCTCCCCCGCCGGGCGTGCGGATGACGAAAACGTCCCCCGGCGCCATCGCCACCTGGCCGATGTGGCCCAGGACCTCGGTCCGGCCGTCGGCGCGCTCGACGAGGTTCTCCCCGACCGCCCCCGGCTGCCCGCCGGCCATGCCGAAGGCGCCCGAGGCCCGGCCGTTGCTCAGGATGGAGGCCGTCATCGGCGTCAGGAAACGGATGCGGCGCTCGCCGCCCTCCCCGCCCCGCCAGCGCCCGGCCCCCGCGGACCCCTGACGAATGGCATAGCTGTCCAGCCGCACCGGGAAGCGGAACTCCAGCACCTCGGGGTCGGTCAGCCGCGAGTTCGTCATGTGCGTCTGCACGACCGAGGTGCCGTCGAAGCCCGGCCCGGCGCCGGAGCCGCCGGAGATCGTCTCGTAGTACTGGTGCGTCGCGTCGCCGAAGGTGAAGTTGTTCATCGTGCACTGGCCGGCCGCCATCACGCCGAGCGCGCCGTACAGCGCGTTGGTCACGCACTGCGACGTCTCCACGTTGCCCGCGACCACGGCCGCCGGGAAGTGCGGATTGAGCATGCAGCCCTCGGGCACGATGACCTCGATCGGCTTCAGGCAGCCGGCGTTCAGCGGGATGGCGTCGTCGACCAGCGTGCGGAACACGTAGAGCACCGCCGCCATCGTGATGGACTTGGGCGCGTTGAAGTTGTTGGGCTGCTGCGCGCTGGTGCCGGTGAAGTCGACCGTGGCCCGACGCGCCGCCGCGTCCACGGTCACCGCGACCTGGATGCGGGCCCCGTTGTCCAGCGGGAGCGTGAAGGCGCCGTCCTTCAGCACCGAGATCACGCGCCGCACCGAGGCCTCGGCGTTGTCCTGGACGTGCTGCATGTAGGCCTCGACGGTGGCGCGTCCGAACTGCGCCACCATCGCCTGGAGTTCCTGCACGCCCTTCTCGTTGGCGGCCACCTGCGCCCGCAGGTCGGCCAGGTTCTGCGCCGGATTGCGGCTCGGATGCGGACCCGAGCACAGCAGCGCCTGCAATTCCGCTTCGCGCAGCCGGCCCTGCTCGACCAGCTGGAAGTTGTCGATCAGCACGCCCTCCTCGACGATGTCCCTGGAGAACGGCGGCATCGAGCCCGGCGTGATGCCGCCGATGTCGGCATGGTGGCCGCGGCTGGCGACGAAGAAGCCCGGCGCGGCGTCGCCCTCGTCCAGGAACACCGGCGTCACGACGGTGATGTCGGGCAGGTGCGTGCCGCCGTGGTACGGATCGTTGAGCACGAAGACGTCGCCGCGCTTCATCGACGGATTGCGCGCGATGACGGACCGGATCGACTCGCTCATCGACCCCAGGTGCACCGGCATGTGCGGCGCGTTGGCGATCAGTTGGCCCTGCGCGTCGAACAGCGCGCAGCTGAAGTCCAGCCGCTCCTTGATGTTGACCGAATGGGCCGTGTTCTGGAGCCGCAGGCCCATCTGCTCGGCGATGTTCATGAAGAGGTTGTTGAAGACCTCCAGCACGACCGGGTCGGCCTCGGTGCCGAGCGCATGGGCGCGCGTGCGCTCGCGGATGCGCGTCAGCAGCAGGTCGCCGGACGGTTGCAGCTCGGCGCGCCAGCCGGCGTCGACCACCGTCGTCGCGTTGCGCTCGGCGACGATGGCCGGACCGTCGATGCGGGCGCCCGGGCGCAGCGACTCGCGGTGGTGCAGTTCGGCGTCACGCCAGCCGGCGGGCTGGTCGTCGGCCAGGCAGTACATGCGCACGCGTTCCAGCGGCTCGGGGTGATGCGCACCGGCGTCCGGGGTCGCGCCGTCGACCGGCGCCTCCAGCGACGCGCCGGCGGCGAGCGCCTCGACGGACACCGCCTCGATCACCAGCGCGCGGTCCGGCATGAGGAAGGCGAAGCGGCGGCTGTAGGCCTGCTCGAAGGCCTCGCGGATGGCGGCGATCGCCTCGTCCGCCGGACCGTCGAGCGGCAGCGGACACGTGAGCGCCGTGTCGGTGCCCTGATAGCGGATCTGCGCCCGCGCGATGGTGCGCAGCGCATCGGCGGGAACGCCCTGCGATTCGAGCTCGCCCCCTGCCTGAGCGGCCAGCGAAGCCGCGGTCGCGCGCGCGGCGGTGAGCCCGTCGGCGTCGAGCGCGCGTTCGATCGAGGCTTCCCGCATGGCGGTCTGGTCCGCCAGCCCCATGCCGTAGGCGCTGAGGACGCCCGCGAACGGATGCGCCAGGATGCGCGTCATGCCGAGCGCGTCCGCGACCAGGCAGGCCGCCTGGCCGCCCGCGCCGCCGAAGCATTGCAGCGTGTAGCCGGTCACGTCGTAGCCGCGCGCGACCGAGATCCGCTTGATCGCGTTCGCCATCGCGCCGACGGCGATCTGCAGCGCGCCGGCGGCGGCGTCCTCGGCCGTCATCGGCTTGCCGGCGGCGGACATCTGCACCGCGAGTTCGCCGAAGCGCGACTTCACGACATCGCCGTCCAGCGCCTCGTCCGCACCCGGCCCGAAGACCTTCGGGAAATGCGCGGGCTGGATGCGCCCCAGCATCACGTTGGCGTCCGTCGTCGCGAGCGGACCGCCGCGGCGGTAGCTCGCGGGGCCGGGGTTCGCGCCGGCGGAGGCCGGCCCCACGCGCAGCCGCGCGCCGTCGAACGCGATCACCGAACCGCCGCCCGCCGCCACCGTGTGGATGCTCATCATCGGCGCGCGCATGCGCACGCCGGCGACCTCGGTATCGAAGGCGCGTTCGAACTCGCCGGCGAAGTGGCTGACGTCGGTCGAGGTGCCACCCATGTCGAAGCCGATCAGCCGGTCGTGGCCGGCCGCCTCGCCCGTGCGCACCATGCCGACGATGCCGCCGGCGGGGCCGCTGAGGATCGCGTCCTTGCCCTGGAAGCGGCGCGCCTCGGTGAGACCGCCGGAACTCTGCATGAAGAACAGCCGCACGCCGGGCATCTCGGCCGCGACCTGATCGACGTAGCGGCGCAGGATGGGACTCAGGTAGGCGTCGACGACGGTCGTGTCCCCGCGCGGGATCAGCTTCATCAGCGGGCTGACCTCGTGGGAGACGGAGACCTGCGTGAAGCCGACCTCCTGCGCCAGGCGCTTGGCGTGGCGCTCGTGGTCGGGCGCGCGCCAGCCGTGCAGGAACACGATGGCGCAGGCGCGCAGACCGGCGTCGAACGCGGCCTGCAGCTCGACCCGCAACGCGGCCTCGTCCAGCGCCGTGATCTCGCCGCCCTGCGCGTCGACGCGCTCGTCGGCTTCGACGACGCGCTCGTACAGCAGTTCGGGCAGCTGGATGTGGCGTTCGAACAGCTTGGGCCGCGCCTGGGTCGCGATGCGCAGCGCGTCGCGGAAGCCGCGCGTCGTCACCAGCAGCGTGCGGTCGCCGCGGCGCTCCAGCAGCGCGTTGGTCGCCACCGTCGTGCCCATCTTGACGCAGTCGACCCGGTCCGCCGTGATCGGCTCGCCGGCCTTCAGGCCGAGCAGGCGGCGGATGCCTTCGACTGCGGCGTCGCGGTAGTGCTCGGGGTTCTCCGACAGCAGCTTGAGCGTCTTCAGCGTGCCGTCCGGCGCGCGTCCGACCAGGTCGGTGAAGGTGCCGCCGCGATCGATCCAGAACTGCCAGCGATCGGGAGAAGGAGTGACTTGCATCATGAGGTCCAAAGCGTTCATTCAGGCGGCTGCGGGCGCGAGTTCGCGTCCCCGGGTTTCAGGCAAGGCCAGCGCCGCGACGATCACCAGGCCGTAGCAGAGCGCCGCCATCCATCCCAGCGTCTGCCCCAGCGGATATTGCGTGCTGAAGTGGCCGATCAGCGCCGGGCACGCGGCGCCGAGCGCCCGTCCGATGTTGTAGCAAAAGCCCTGGCCGGAGCCGCGTACGTCGCTGGGAAACAATTCCGACAGGAAGGCGCCCATGCCCGAGAAGATGCCCGACAGGAAGAAGCCGAGCGGGAACCCCAGCACCAGCATCATCGCGTCGGTGATCGGCATCTGCGTGTAGGCCAGCACGAGCACGCCGCCCATCAGCGCGAACAGCATGAAGCAGCGCCGCCGGCCGATCGCATCGCTCAGCCACGCGCTCGTCAGGTAGCCGGCGAACGAGCCCGCGATCAGCACCAGCAGGTAGCCGCTGGTGCCCAGCACCGAGAGGTGTCGCTCGGTCTTGAGGAAGGTGGGCAGCCAGGTGGTCACCGAGTAGTACGCGCCTTGCATGCCGGTGGCCAGCAGGCTGGCGAGCACCGTGTTGCGCAGCAGCGCCGGCGAGAAGATGCGCAGGAAGTTGGCGCGCTCGCCGCGGGCCTTGGCGCGCGCCTGCTCGGCCAGGTAGACCGGCGGCTCGTCGAGATTGCGGCGGATGTAGAGGATGAGCGCCGCCGGCAGGATGCCGATCCAGAACAGCACCTTCCACGCGGTCTCCGGCGGCAGCACCGAGTACAGCCCCCAGAACGCCACCGCCGACGCGGCCCAGCCGATGGCCCAACTGCTCTGCACCAGCCCGGCGGCCTTGCCGCGGTGCTTCGCCTTGATCGTCTCGGCGATCAGCACCGAGCCCACCGCCCACTCGCCGCCCATGCCGAAGCCCTGCATCGCGCGGGTGAAGAAGAGCTGCCCGAACGAGGTCGTGAACCCGCTGAGGAAGGTGAAGAGCGCGAACCACAGCACCGTCCACTGCAGCACGCGGACGCGGCCGAAGCGGTCCGCGAGCACGCCCGCCGCCCAGCCGCCGATGGCCGACGTCAGCAGCGCGCCGGTGGCGATCGCGCCCGCCTCGCCCTTGCTCATCCCCCAGGCCGCGATCAGCGTGGGGATCAGGAAGGTGTAGATCATGTAGTCGAAACCGTCGACGCCGTAGCCGGCGAAGGTTGCGACCAGCGTGCGCCGCTCGGGGGCCGTGGTGTCTCTGAGCCACATGGTGTCGTTCCTTTGTTTCCAGGCGTCGATCAGGCCGCGATCAGATCGCGGTTGAGCAGATCGGTCACGAGCATGTGACCGGGCGCATGCGTGATGCAGAACGGCGGGCGCGCCGTCGCGATCGCCGATTGGGGCGTGACGCCGCAGGCCCAGAAGACCGGCAGTTCGCCGTCGCGGATGTCGACCGCATCGCCGTAGTCGGGCCTGGCGATGTCGCTGATGCCGATGCGGGAGGGATCGCCCAGATGCAGCGGCGCCCCATGCACCTGCGGCAGCTGGGAGGTGATCTGTACTGCGCGGATCGCATCGGCGGCGGTCAGCGGCCGCATCGACACCACGGTCGGCCCGCGGAAGACGCCGGCCGGCCTGGTCGCGATGCTGGTGCGGTACATCGCGACGTTGCGCCCCTGCTCGACGTGGCGCAGTGGAATGCCCTCGGCCAGCAGCGCATGCTCGAACGAGAACGAGCAGCCGATGACGAAAGCGACCAGGTCGTCGCGCCACCAGCGCGTCACGTCGGTGGGCTCGTCGACGAGTGCCCCGTCCCGCCAGACCCGGTACCGCGGCACGTCGGTGCGCAGGTCGAGGTCGGCCCCGAGCGCCGCTAGCGTCGCCTCCCCCGGCTCGGTCACGCCGAGCAGCGGGCAGGCCTGCGGGTTCAGCGCGCAGTAGCGCCGGAAGTCCGCCGCGAGCGCCGCCGGCAGGATCGCGAGATTCGCCTGGACGAACTCGCCGGCCAGGCCGCTGGTGTGGCCGGTGAAGCCGCCGCGCCGTGCGGCGAGTCGGACGTCCAGCGCGCTGGACGACGCGTCGGGATCGAGGGGATCTGTCGAGGGGCTCATGGCGGGATCGCGGTGGCTGTCTGACGATGGGGCGGATTGTGGAAGTCGCCCGGCCCCGCGATCCAACGGAAATTTTCCGCCTTCCGTCATCGATTTTCTCGATGACGACAGCAGCACTTCCGCTTAGCGCCTCGGCGCCGCCGATGCCATGCGGGCTTTCCCGGAAGTCCGGCTTGTCGCCCTTCCCGCAGCCTTCCCCGCGGCCTTCCCCGCGGCCTTCCCCGCGGCCTGCCGCGCGACGTGGTCCAGCGCGGAGTCCAGCACCGACTCCGTCAGCTGCGAGCTCGGGTCCTCGCGGTAGCTCGCGTGGATCGGCAGCGGCACCAGGTCGGTGTCGCTGCGCAGCACGCGCAGCGAGGTCCGCTTCGCGAGTTGCTCCGCCACCGCCACCGGCAGCGTGGCGATGCCGAAGCCGCCTTCCACCAGCTGCACCATCGCCGAGATCGACGAGATCGCATGCACGCGCGGCAGCGGCAGGCCCGATTCCTGGAACATCTGCAGCAGCGCCTGGTGCGGCTGCGAGCCACGCTGGAAGGTCAGCAGGTCGTGACCCGCCAGGTCCGACAGCCCGTATCGCCGCTTCGTGTGCAGGTCCGAGCGACCGACGAAACCCATGGGCATCGAGGCCATCGCCCGGGTGCGCACGCCGCCGGCGTCCGCCGCCGGAATCGCCGCGAAGACCAGGTCCTGCGCGCCCCGCCGCACCTGGTCGACGAGCACCGGCGAGGTCTCCACCGTCAGTTCGAGCTCGAAGTCCGGATTCGCCGCGCGCATCTCCTGCAGCCAGCCGGTGAGCCAGCTGTGCACCACCGACTCGATCGCGCCGATGCGCAGCACCGCCGGTCGGCCCGCGCCGCCGGTGCCGCCCATCTCCTCCTTCACCTGCCGCTGGACGTCGAGCAGCCGCTGCGCCAGCGTCTGGAAGCGCTGGCCGGCGACGGTCAGGCGGAACTGCTTGTCGCGCCGGTCCAGCAGCACGACGCCCAGTTCCTCCTCCAGCGTCGCGATCCGGCTCGACAGCGCGGACTGCGTGATGTGCAGCTTCTCCGCCGCGCGCGTGACGCTGCGCAGCGAGGCGGCCCAGTGGAAGGCTTCGACAAAGCGGAGGTTCATGGCGGCGGATTATGGGGAGGCGCGCACGAAAAAAAGCCGCCCCGAAGGGCGGCTTGAGCATTGCAGGAGATTGAAGCTCTTACTTGGCGATCACTTGTGATACGCGGTTTCGCCGTGCGACGAGATGTCCAGGCCCTCGCGCTCTTCCTCTTCGGAGACGCGCAGACCGATCACCAGGTCGACCACCTTGAACGCGATCACCGAGACCACGCCCGACCACACGATGGTCAGCACGACGGCCTTGAGCTGCGTGAAGACCTGCGTGCCGATCGAGTAGGCGTCCGGCGCGATGGTCGCGGCGGTGACCCAGTCGCCGACGGCCGACGGTCCGCCCAGGCTCGGGCTGTTGAACACGCCGGTCAGCAGCGCGCCGACGATGCCGCCCACGCCGTGGACGCCGAAGACGTCCAGCGAGTCGTCCGCACCCAGCAGCTTCTTGAGACCCGACACCCCCCACAGGCAGGCGAAGCCGGCGACCAGACCGATCACCAGACCGCCGCCGATGCCGACGTTGCCGGCGGCCGGGGTGATCGCGACCAGACCGGCCACGGCGCCCGAGGCCGCACCCAGCATCGAGGCCTTGCCCTTGAGCAGCGCCTCACCGACGCACCAGGCCAGCACCGCGGCGGCGGTGGCGAACAGCGTGTTGATGAAGGCCAGCGCGGCGAAGCCGTTGGCTTCCAGTGCGGAGCCGGCGTTGAAACCGAACCAGCCCACCCACAGCAGCGAGGCGCCGACCATGGTCAGGGTCAGGCTGTGCGGCGTGAACGCTTCCTTGCCGTAGCCGATGCGCTTGCCGACCATGAAGGCACCGACGATGCCCGCGACCGCGGCGTTGATGTGCACCACGGTGCCGCCGGCGAAGTCCAGCGCGCCCCACTGCCAGATCAGGCCGGCCTTGCTGTTCATCTCATCGACCACGGCGGCCGACGAGTAGGCGTCCGGACCCATCCAGAACCAGACCATGTGGGCCATCGGCGTGTAGCTGAAGGTGAACCAGATCACCATAAACAGCAGCACGGCGCTGAACTTGATGCGTTCGGCGAAGGCGCCGACGATCAGGCAGCAGGTGATGCCGGCGAAGGTCGCCTGGAAGGCCGCGAACACGATCTCGGGGATGTAGACGCCCTTGCTGAAGGTCGCACCCGGCGCGAAGGTCCCGGCGACGTTGTCCCAGATGCCCTTCATGAACAGCCGGTCGAAGCCGCCGATGAACTTGTTGCCTTCGGTGAAGGCCAGGCTGTAGCCGTACAGGGCCCACAGCACGACGATCAGCGAGAAGGTCACCATCACCTGCATCAGCACCGACAGCATGTTCTTGCTGCGGACCAGGCCGCCATAGAACAGGGCAAGACCCGGCACCGTCATCATGATCACCAGCAGGGTGGAGACCATCATCCAGGTGGTGTCGCCCTTGTTGATCACGGGGGGCGCGGCGGCGGCGGCCGAGGCGGCATCGGCGGGGGCCGAGGCGGCGGGCGCCGCGGCATCGGCGACCGGGGCCGACGGCGCGGGCGCCTGGGCGGTGGTCTCGCTGGCGACGGCGGCGGGCGCGGAGGCCGCATCCTGCGCCATGGCCGCGGGGGCCAGGCTGGTGAAGGCTGCCGCGGCCAAGGCCAGGCAGGCGAGTAGTTTCTTCATGTTGGGGACTCTTTTCGTTGGGTCTTGGAAGACAGCGTCAATCGGCGTGCTCAGAGCGCGTCCTGTCCGGTCTCGCCGGTGCGGATGCGGATCACCTGGTCCAGCGGGGAGACGAAGATCTTGCCGTCCCCGATCTTGCCGGTGCGGGCGGCGTTCTCGATCGCCTCGATGACCTGCTCGACCACGGTGTCGGAGACCGCGGCCTCGATCTTCACCTTGGGCAGGAAGTCGACGACGTACTCCGCGCCGCGGTACAGCTCGGTGTGGCCCTTCTGGCGGCCGAAGCCCTTGACCTCGGTGACGGTCAGCCCCTGGACGCCGATGGCGCTGAGCGCCTCGCGCACTTCATCCAGCTTGAAGGGCTTGATGACGGCAGTGATCAGTTTCATTCGTAGCTCCTCAGAAGACCTTCTTGACGGACACGACCACGCCGTTCTTGCCGAGGTCCTTGCCCTTGGCGCCGATGTAGCCTTCGGCGTTCGTGGCCACGAAGCCCGCACCGAAGGTGAAGCCGGACCAGTCCTTGTTCACCGTGACCGAGTAATCGGTGTAGCTCGCGCCGCTGTTGTTCTTGACCTTCTGGTGGCCCACGTGCGGGGTCAGCGAAAAGCCGCCGCCGACATCGAAGGTGGCGGTGAGGTCGAGGTAGCCGCTCTGCTTGGAGTCGGCGAAGCCGAACAGGTTGCTGATGGCGTGCGAGTACTTCAGCGTGGCGGGGCCGAAGGAGACGGCGCCGTACAGCTCGTTGGTGTTGGCGCTGGTGGCCAGCTTGTTGCTGGGGTAGTTGTAGCGCAGGAAGCCCACGTCGACGGTGACGCCGCCGCCGACCTCGGTCTTGTAGCCGGCGTAGGTGTCGATCTCGACGTCCGAATCGCCGCCGCCGTCCTTGATCCACTGGATGGTGGAGGCCCAGGCGCCGATGTAGAAGCCGCTGGAGTGGGCGTAGTCGACGCCGCCTTGCAGGGCGGGCTTGAGGCGCGTCTGCGAGATGCCGCGGTAGCGGTAGTCGGAGGTGACGCTGACGTTGAAGGACAGCGGGCTGGCCTCCTGGGCCAGCGCCGGGAGGGCGACGGCGGCAATGGCGGCGACGGCTGCGGCGCGGACGACGGCGATGGACTTCATGCGCGGGGACTCCTGATTGTTTGGGGCGACTCTGGGCGACTGCTTTCCGGAGGAGGCTTTGCAGCTTTTGTGCCAAGTTCTCGCGATCGCACGCGTCTCCCCCGAAAGGGCCCCATTCCGGCTCACGCAGCCACGAACGGTTGCCGATCCCGCCCCGTCAAGCGTCAAAGCGCACCAAATGCATGCGCGGATGGGGGATTGGTTAACCCTCGAAACGCCCCAACAGGGTGCTAGCCGTGAAATCGTTCGCTGCGGACACTGCGGAGCTCGTGAACCGGATGGGTGCGCAAGCGATGCAGATGCAAGGAAATCAGGTGACGGCTGCTTGGCCGGTAGATCTCTCCCACATGGCGCCGACGGCCGCAGCGAACTGGCTCGTCGGGCGCTATTGGAACGACGCCCTTCCGGTACAGCCAGGGCGGATCGCGCGGAGCATGGGGGTCTCGCTCCAAGAGCTGACCGGCGACGAGTCTTCGCCGATCTACCACGGACCGGGCGGAGAACTTCGTCTCGCGATCGACCGCCAGGAGCCGCCCCTGCGTCAGCGTGTCGCCGTGGCACGCGGACTGGGCCACATCGTTCTGCGTCACCGCGATCCTTCTCTCAAGGCCTGGCGAAACTTCGGCGACGACCCACCCAGCCCGCACGACAAGGATGCGAGCCTCTTCGCCGCGACCCTGCTGGTGCCGTCCGAGCATCTCCGCTTCTGCATGGCGAGCGGCTGGGCCAGGAACTCACGACAGATCGTGGAGTGGTTCGACGTGCCGGAGAGCTTGGTCGCGCTGCGTTATCAGTTGCTGCTGGCCGGCCATTGAACGCCTCCTCCCGCCTTTGCCGACGGAGAACCCCATGACTCATCCCCAAGCGTGCGCTACCCCAACGGAGCCAGCAGCGTCACCTCCGCTGAATGCCTCTGACGCCGACCGCCGCGCCGAGTCGTTTCGCTTGGGCTCAGTGGACGCGCGCGCGCGAATCTTCTTCCGAAGCATCGCCCTCGGCTTGTCAGCCTTGGTCTTGATCGTCATCACGCTGGGTCTGCATGCCTCGACACAGGCGTTCTTCGAGGTGGCACGCCTGACCGCATCGATCGACGATCCGGTGCGAGCGATGCCTGTCGGCGCGACCCCGGTCGGAGACGACTCGCCCGTTGCGCCGCCCGACAGCGCCACTTGGCCGCACGGCGCGGTAGCCGTGGTGACCGCGCTGCTAGTCGCCGACGTCGTGCTCGCCATCGGACTGATCCGGGCGACCTTCAGCCTCACCGTCGATACGGACAAGACGGCGCTCCCGGCCAAGGACCCGATCTCTGACAGCTTTGGTCTTCCCGGCGCGGAACTGCTGAAGGCGACCAAGGACGCCATTGCCACCGTGACCAAGGATCTTCCGCCCCGTTGAAAACACGGCGAACCCCATGGCGATGTCCCTCTCCATCATCCACAGCCGCGCGCTGGACGGTCTGTCGGCTGCCGCGGTCGAAGTGGAAGTGCACCTGGCCAATGGGTTGCCGAGCTTCACGCTGGTGGGGCTGGCGGACCTGGAGGTCAAGGAATCCCGCGAGCGCGTGCGCGCCGCGCTGCAGAGCAGCGGGTTGGAGTTCCCGGCGAACAAGCGGATCACCGTCAATCTGTCGCCGGCCGACCTGCCGAAGGAAGGCGCGCGCTTCGACCTGCCGATCGCGCTCGGCCTGCTGGCGGCGAGCGGGCAGATCGATGCGGAGATGCTCGCGAACATCGAATGTGCGGGCGAGCTCGGCCTCTCGGGTGAGCTGCGACCGATCAAAGGGGCCTTGGCGATGGCGCTCGCGTTGCGCGCCGCGAAGCTCGATCGGGCGCTGATCCTGCCGCGCGGCTGCGCCGACGAGGCGGCGCTGGTGCAGGGGCTCGTCGTGAGGGAGGCGGCGCACCTGCTCGACCTCGTGAATGCGCTGCAGCCCGGCAGCGAGACGCCTTTGCCACGCGTGCAGCGCGATCCGCCGCCGCGCGGCGAGACGCCGCTCGACCTGCGCGACATCAAGGGACAGTCCGGACCTAAACGCGCGCTGGAGATCGCGGCGGCAGGCGGCTTGAGCATCCTGTTGGTGGGGCCGCCGGGCACCGGCAAATCGATGCTCGCGCGGCGGCTGCCGACGCTGCTGCCGCCATTGTCGGAATCGGAAGCGCTGGAATCCGCCGCACTGCTCAGCGCCAACGGGCAGTTCCGCCCATCCTTGTGGGCGCAGCGCGCTTTCCGGGCCCCGCATCACAGTGCTTCGGCCGCCGCGATGATCGGTGGAGGATCGCCGCCTCGGCCCGGCGAGATCACACTCGCCCAGCACGGCGTGCTTTTCCTCGACGAATTGCCTTCTGTTGACTCTAGATTGACTTTGGCTTGAAAGCTTGAGTGTCTGAAAGTCCTTGCGAATCAAGTACTTGGCACTAATTCAGACACAACAGATGTTCGGATGGGACGTTTGAAGCCCCGCATCCAAGATTGATGTGGACGTTTAACGTTCATTTTTTGCATTAAACATTGAATATGCGCGTTTAATGACCTAATTTGCCATCAAACGTCCGACCAGGAGCTTTGATGCGCTGCCGCCCCCGCACTCGCACGCCATGCCGCGCATCACCTCCAAGTTCGTGCGTAGGGGTCTACGTCAAGCACGTGGAGAGATTCAGGCGATGGCCGGCGAAGCAGTTTCAGAAGGACGCCGCCGACGTCAATGAGGCTGGCAGCGTCAAAGGGCATCGGGGCTGAGGCATGGGACGTCCTCTTCCAAAGCCAGTCCCGCCAGAGGACGACCTCCCGGCATGGCTCACATCGGTTCAACGCGACCTGCTCGTAAGCATGCTGTCAGCCTATGAGACGCGACGACGCTCATTGGGCCATGTCGAATCGACGATTACTGAGGGGCGCTCAGTCATCCTGGCGCTCGTGGAGTTCGCGCACCGCATCCCAGGCGAAATGGCGGCTGACGATTTTGAGCGGTGGAGCGAGTCGCTGTATCGCGATTCGAAGTTGAAGGCCTCTAGCCAGCGTAAGTACCAAAGTACCGTTAAGAAGTTCTTCGAGTACCTGAGTACCACGCCGAAGCTAAGGAACGCCGTTCGAGCTGTCTATCAGCATGACCTGGTGCAAATCGTCACCGCCGATAACAGCATCATTCACAAGCGCGAGGATGAGCGCGACAGAGAGAGCGGAGGTCGCAGCTTCTCCGATGAGGAAGTCGAACAGTTCTTTGACTGCCTAAAACGCGATATCGAAATCGCCTACAAACAGCGGGCCCATGTCCAACTGCGTTGCCTGCAACGAGATAAGGCGATGTTCGCAGCGACGCTCTCCGAAGGTTGGCGAGCCGATGAGGTCGTTCACCTCGAACTCAAGTCCTTCGAGCCGAATTTCGACTTCCCAGAATTCGGCCAGTTCGGCATGTGGCGGGTCTTCGGAAAAGGAAAAAAGTGGCGCACCGCGCCTGTCGAGGACCCATCGACACCCGCTGTCCTGAAGTGGTACGTCGACACCGTCCGCCCCACGTTCTTAGCCAAGGCCAAAAATGCTGACGAGCAACACCTCTTCCTGACCGAACACGGAGGGCCGTTCAGCTATGCAGGCTTTCACGCTCGTTTCAGAAGGGCGGTGGAGGCGGCCAACCTGCCCTCGGACCTCACTCCCCATAGTCTGCGACATACGGCGGTCAGTGATGACGCTCGGGAGGGAAAGTCTCTCCATGCGTCTCAGCAAAAGGTTGGACACGCTTTCGCTGCGACGACCCAGGGCTACACCCATCTGCCCGACTCGTTCGTCAAGCAAGAGGCCGCACGGCTCATCAAGGCGCGCCTCGAGCGCGCGGATAAGGCGGCCAAGGCCGTTCCCAGGCCTAAGACCAAGGCCGGCGACAAGGTGACGCCCGAAGGGACCTCCAACAAGGATTGACTCAGGATGACGATGCGCCGCAGCTCCCTAAATGCCCTCTTCGACAGTTGCTTCCCCTACGCGCACGCGTGTGCTCGGAAGTCGAGCTCACTGGGGCATCCATCAGCTCTGAAATCCGCAGCCAGAAGACGACGTCTTCCAACAAATGGCTTCCTTCAAACTTTTGACCACTGACAACGACCATGACAGAAAAGGCATCCGTCGATTTAGTTTGGCGGCTTCACACAGTGATGTCCGAGCGCGGAATCCGGAGCTCCACGGAACTGCATCGCCGCATCGTCCCCTATGGCATTGACATCACGAGTCATCAGCTGGCCCGCATCGTCGCGAAGCTGCCAGAGCGGTTGAACATGCAAGTCCTTGCGGCTCTCATGACTGAGCTTGACTGCGAGGCATCGGACCTCATTCGTGCGAGCGCCCCGACAGCCAACCAGCAACAGCGCAGACCCGCCAAATCGACAGCGCCAGCGGCGGTTCCACCAGACGTGACCGGCCCCAACGTGGCAACGCTACGACCCGCACTCGACAACGCCAAGAAGCCATGAAAGTCGCGCGCTGCTATCTCTGCGGTCGTGACCGAAAGGTTGCACGCCGGACCGTCGTAGGAGCGGTCTGCGACGTCTGCTACGCCCGAGAGTTTTGCAGCGCAGCTTGCGCCACTTGCGGGGCCACTACGCGCAGCTACCGCGGAGAATCCCCCGCCTACTGCGGCAAGTGCAGCGCATCCGAGATTGCCTGTAAGTGCGCCAGCTGCGGCTCTCGGATGCCGAGGTCGACATGGTCCGCTGACGGACCGCACACCTGTGCGCGCTGTCGGACGCTGGCGGCCTCTCCCCCACACTGTTCCGTTTGCGGCCGAGCATCGCGCCATCTCATATCCGGACAGAAACGGGGCCACGCACCAAAGTGCCGGCGGTGCGCTAATCCAGGGAAGTACGCAACTTGCAGCATCTGCAGACATTCGCGCATCGTCGCAACACGCACCGAAGATGGCCGTCCAATTTGCCGACAGTGCGAACTCACTCCCAACATCACCTGCGAGATTTGCAAGCAGCAGACACCGCGGCACCTCTCCACCCAATGTGAAGTCTGCTACAAGCGCAAGTGGCTGCTCACAAGCCTTCGCGAGCAATCGGCGGCGATGTCCCAGGGAGACTTCAAGCAGCTATATGAGGATTTCGGCAATCACTGGCTAACGACGGTTTCTTTGAGCGGCATCACCAAACGCCATCTAGCTCGCAATCAAGCATTCTTTCAGCGCTTGGCTGATGGCCTCGACTCCGTCGAAGCCTTGAAGACTGCGAACCTTGTCGACTACTTCTCCCCCGACGAGCTTCAGCGTCACTTCCACATCGTGTCTTGGTTGCTTGAGACAGGCCGGTGCAGGGCCAATTCACGGGCGGAACTCGTGGACGCCGCAGAACGGTTGGCTCAGACGCAAATCCTTCGCCAGACCCGAACTCAGTGGAAGCTCGATTTGTTGGTCCGCTTCGAAGGCTCGCTCCGACGATTCAAGGCGACAGGTGAGCGGCGTGGTTGGCACGGCGAGGACGCGGTGCTTCAGCTTCGGACCATCACCCTACTCTTGCGCGCAGCGTGGAGATTTTTGGAAGGTCTACCAGAGTCCGTTGTCTCGGTTCAAGCAATCGACCAAGGAAGCGTTGATGCGTTCATTGTCGAGTTCCCGGGGCACCGTGATTCTTTCCGTCGGTTCATCAGGTACTTGAATCAAGAAGAGACGCTCTTCAACCCGCTCCTCGGACCGTTCGTCGACAGGCCATTCCCTGTCCACCTCCTGCGCCCGCCGGAAGAGGCGAACAAGCTCTTGGTCAAATGGTTGGAAGGCACGGAAGACACCGTCAGAGAACGGCTGCTGTGCATTCTGATGCTGGTGTTCGCCCGGCAAGCAAAGGCAGCGTGCTCTCTTCGGCGCCAGCACTTTTCTGTTGGACCCAAGGGAACCGTCGAAGCTCGATTTGGCAAGATTCCAGTGGCACTTCCGGGGCCAATCGCGGCGCTCGTGTTGCAACACCTCGGCATCGAGGAACGGCGTCGCGGTCGACCGCTAGTTGACGAGGACTACCTGTTCCCTGGCAGGATGAGCGGCCAACCCTTGCATCCTGGTTCCTTGCGCCCGTTCACCATCCGCGAAGGGGTATCCGCGCGGTCGCTCTATACGACCTCCCTCGCGAGCTACTACCGTGAGGGGCTTCGCTTGCCGTCCATCCTGTCGCAGACGCTTGGCATCACCAAGACCACGGCGATTCGGTACTACCAAGCATTCGCACCAGAGCAGACCGAGGAGGCGCTGTTCCATGCTGGGCGACGTTAGGCCTTGCAGGCCGTGCTGCCTCTACCTTCTCATCTGTCAGAGTGGCAGGAGCTACATCGGCATTTCGGAGTTCCCGGCCGTTCGCCTACAGGCGCATCAAGCGGGTCGAGGGAGCTTCTTCACGCGGCTCAATAGACCGGCCGCTCTGCACCATCTGGTGTGGTTGCCCAGTCGGAAGATTGCCGCTCACCTTGAGTGGCGTCTCAAGCGCAAGCGCCGCTCAGCTAAGTTGGCTTGGTTCGCTGCGATGGCCGATACCAGCCCCTCTCAGCCAGCCAGTCTTGAAGCTGCTTGCGAAGCGTTGGAGCGCTGTAGTCGAACGCTGCGTGGCGATGGCTGAGTCGGTCAATTAGTTTCAGACCGATGGTCGGCGTCATGTCGCCCACGCCTTCCTTGAGCTGCACCCATGCACAAATACTGCCGTCGGCGTCCAACAAGAGGAAGTCGCTAAGCTCATTCATCGTGCCGCCACAACACTCAGCAGATGCAAGCCGAACGCCTTCCGCCTCGAAGAGGAAGCGCACCGCCTCCACGGCGGCTTCAAGGCCGAAGGACGGAGACGTCGATGCACTGAGTCGACCTTCGAAGCAGTTCGCCCTGCCGTCGCCCGCCGGTAGAAGTACTGGCGGGTCGGCATCCTCCAGCCACGCTCGAATCTCGGTCATGCCTGCACCGGCATCGACAAGTACGGCTAGGTGAGTCACCCACTCCGCAAAGACACCCACCTGGTCTGCATCTTCAGGAAACATCGCCACGAATGGCCGAGGGTCGACCAGTTGCCCACCCTCGATTCCAAGACCCCGTATATGCGCGTCACTCGAGGTATTGATTTCCAGCACCGGCTCAACACCTTCGCCTCGGAGAGGCACGTACGCCAAAGACAGCGAGCTCATCTTGAACCTCCGCTTCCTTGTAAAACGGCGCGACACAACCCACGCAGGTGCCCGAGCCGATGGCTCAACGCATAAGCGATTGCGCCTTGCATCCACAGCTCCGCGCCATTCACGGAATGCCCAACGACGCAACAGCGAACGAGGTCTGCACGCAATGCCTGCGCTTTTGCAATCCAGGGCTCCAGCGTGGACTCGAGAAGGTAGGCGCCAAACAGATGGCGATGAAGGATAGGGCTACCCTCCGCCGCAAGCAAACCCACGCTTTGAAGCGGCTCCTCGCCCGCCATCAGCAACGAGTTCGCATGGTCAAAACCAAGAATGAAGCCAGGCACATGTGCACGTAGCCCAGCTTTCACATTGCCATATCGGTCCCAGTTTCCAATCAAGACATCGAACACTAGCAACCCGGCGCACTCCGCCGGATAGCGGTCAACGACGGCTTGGGCTTGACCACCTTCTACATGCGGAAAGCGGGCGCCAGGTTGGCCTATGAGGAGGCTTGCGAATGCGAGGCTGTCTGGGAGTTCGCATAGGGCTCCCGGAGCCACCGGCACACCCAGAAGGGCTCCAATCCGAGCGGCAGCGAGCTCGCAGTACACGGCGAAGGGAGCTTCCGACGAGTCGAACTTCAGGACCGCGGCCACGCTACCGAGCCGCGCCCCTGTAGCCCCTCGGGCCATCGCCGGGCCAATTCTCGTAGCCCGTGCCGGCGACGACAGGACTTGCGCCCGCCGCGACGTGGAGCACATGTCCGGTTCATCCAGGTGTTTCAATTCTTCAGGCACATCATTCTTCGAGCGGAACGTCACATGCACGCGGCGGCAGCGACCAGCGGTGCCCCAGAGCCCAGTTAGCACCTTCAAAGAGCTCGCTGTCACGGCCCCATTTCGCCGCTCGAGCGACGTACTTCAGCCGTTTCTCGCATCAGAGAAGAGGGGTCGATTCAAGCAACTAGCCGACCGTTCTCCCCGCCAAATGCAGGAGGCCTCGGTGATGCAGGACCCAGCGTTGCAACCAGTCGTCGATATAGAGGAAGTCGGCCAGCGGGTCTTGCAATAGGCGGTGATACCCACGGGCGAGCACGAGCGCCCGATACTCCCCACCAGACAGAACACCCACCCCATCCGGTGGTTCCTCTGCGTCGTGCCAGGCACGCCCGAGTTCCTCCAGCCGCTGGTAGGTGTAGGCATGCCAGCCCTCCGTGCCCAAGAGAGGAGCCCTCATTGCTCATCCCTACTAGTCGCACGACTCGCCGGCGGCCGCGCATGGCGGAGGCGAGCAGTTGGAGTCACTTCTAGCCCGCAGGGAGCGGAGGTCGGACTGGAACGGCGCCAGCTCGTAGGCTTGCTATCGCCGGTCATTGGTCCGCGGCCCCAGTCAGCCCGCCGTCTTCGAGCTTAGTGGTGGGAACACGGTGCAACTTCTCGCTAGCAGAGCGTTCCGCGACTTGGGTCCCGACTGCGTGAGGGCAAGCATGAACGAGGAGCGCATCGTCGACCAAGTCGCTGCAGTGATAGTTCACCATCGTCAGCAGCTTGAGTGCGTTGACTTCTTCGCTCGTAGATGGTGGACGCCCGTGCATCTTGATGACGACGTCGACCACCTGGGCAAGGCCAGAGAACCCTAGGCGCCACGCCTCATCATCGAACCCCCACGGCCAGAACTCGCTAGGCTTCGAATCCATGCCCTGGTCCGACCCGGCTGTACTTTGCTCAATCTTGAGCGCGTCAGCGGCGGGCAACGCTGACGCTTCAAGCTCACGCCAGCTGTTGAACCCCTCGGCGAGGGCAACTAAATTCAGCGCCTCCCCGTGCGTGAAATTTCGCTCAGTGGCGCCTTTCTTCAGGCGGCCTGCATTGCGCCGAAGCTGCTCCACCCGTCCCTGAGTCAGTGCCATCTTGACCTCATCTGGTTCAACTGCTCGTCGCGCTCACAGAGCAATCCATCACCAGCCTGGAGCTGGCAAATGGAAGATGAACCGCTGCCGAGAATCCGGCTTCGCCAACATGAGCGTATGAAGCCTACGGGACGGCTTCATCCGAAAGCTAACGTCCCAACCAAGTGCCGTCAACTGTCGCCAACATGGTGTTGTTTTCCGCTTCTTTGTCGCAAATTGCCACAAAGCCTCAGTAGTTCCGAGTGCGTCATAGGGCGTGCCGGAGCTACGGTTTGGTCAAGCCATGGCATCGAGTGCTTCAATGAGCCGACGTACCTCGGGACTGTTCACGGAAGAGGGCGGCGGCGCCTCCCTCGCTTCTGGCGGCATCGGCCAGAGCCATAGGACCTGCACGTAGGCGGTCCGCTGCTTCCGGTTCCAGACCTCTTCGTGGCCACCGATGAGGATGCCGCGGTCTTCAATCCGGAGAACCCTCGCGGAGAACAGTTCGACTATGGGAACTACACCGCCCGTCGTCGGCATGAGAAGGCACACCTGCTTGCCACGGCCGTCCCGTCCCTGGTAGGCGCTGTCTCGCATGCGAAGCAGGCCTGTGAGCGGTACCGCCGCTCGCAGTTCGGCTTCAGAGAGCCGGACGCCCCGCCGCCGAAGTCGAAGTGCCTGAACCAACATGAGCAATACTGTATGCGCATACAGTATAGTTGGTGACCAACTTCAAGGGGCGTGCATGCTTCTCGACTTGAATGACGCATCGACCATCGTTGAATGGTGGGCGGTCTATCCTGAGCGCCATGGGGCGTTGCTTGCAGATTGGTCGCATCGCAGGCCGGAGCACCGCGGGGCCATCATGGAAGCCGGCAGCCGCATCAAGGCTGACCCTTCGAAGCGACTCCTGCTTGAGAACTCGCGGGCCGAACAGAACCTGGAAGTTCACCTGCCGCTGCCGCCCACGCATGATGAGCAGGCCGCTGGTGAGGTCAGCTTGGTAACGGGGCAATGAGTCAGCTCGAGCGTTCGCCGGAGGACCTGCTAGTGGGCGCCGCAGCACAGCTCGAGTTCGAGTTCACGCTCCAGATGGAGCTAGCCGAGCATGACCCACTCCTTGAATCGCTGCTGCAGCGGCTTGATGATGCTGGTTGTTCAGAGTCGCTGGTTGGCGCCGGCGCCATCTGCTCTGTGGAACTTCAGTTCATCACCGCAGCCCGGACAGCCGAGGAAGCCCTGCAGGTGTCGTCAGAGGCTGTTGAGCGAGCGTTCCAAGGTGCGAGAGTCACTCGCATCGTTGCAGCGCCAGATACGCCGGTGGCGACAGTTCCTGCACCAGGTGTAAGGACGACGCTCTAGTCATCGCGCCGTGGGGCCTATCCTTGATGAGAGGGAATACTCGAAGGAGCGCCCGCATGAATGAGTGGGATGCCGACATTGATGTCGAGCTGCTGCCTAATGGCAAATATGGGGCCGTCCTCGTGCTCATCCCGCCGGCGTCGGTCGGCCGACCGATTCGCCGAAGGCTAGAGGGCGAATACGAGCATGAGGAGCTTGCCCGCATCGCGGTCCTCGATGCCATGGTTGCCATGGCGCACGCGCCGCCAGGCCCGTAGCGCGACCCGCGCCCGCCCGGGTGTCCCAAGTCCTCAAACGCACCCGCGCCTACGCGTCCTGGCTCGTTGTCTGCAGCAGGTTCGTTGCCCAAGCATCTGTAGCGTCACGCAAGCGTTGGGACAGCGTCGACAGCAACAGAGTTGCAGCGCGCGTGGTCATGTCCAATCGGCTTTTCTCGCACCGTAGCTTCAGGTCTCCACAGGCCCGGGCTAGGCTCCGCGCAGCATCCGAGATGGATGCTGCGTCGTGCTCAAGAGAGATTGCAAGACGCATCGCTTGGCAAAGCGCATCCACATCTTTACCCAGTTCTCGAATCGAGGCCGTCTTGGACCGCGTCAGCGCCGGCCGTAATCCGGTCGCAAGAGAGTCGACCTCGAGCAAAAGTAGCACTAGCCGCTCGCTTGCGTCAACGCCGACCGCATGGGCTGGGGCATCGGCATTTTGGGGTTGGATGACCGGCGACATATCAAATCTTGGGCAGGCTAGGACGTTGATTGACTTCCGCCGTCTTGGTCGACTCCTGGACGCGCCAACTGCTCCGATTCATCAATGGCGGCGCTGATACCTCGCCCTAGCTCCACTTCCAACAGCGCCTTGTTCACGCGATGGAATCCGCCCATCCAACCACGGGGAACGGGGTCGCCGAACAGGTCGGCAGCCTCCCCGGCCGCTACTGCGGCCTCCTGGTCAGGCGCTGGCGTTGCAGGGAAGAACGGACGGTCCTCCAGGAGAAGCGGCAAGCCTAGGACGTGGGCCACGTCTTCCAGCCGCAGTCGGTAGAGGTTATGCCGGTAGAAGAGGCATTTGAGCGCCAACGCATACACGAACGCACCAGCCAAGAGGTGGTCATGTTGCAGCCAATCCTTCGGCGCCGAATCCCCGGGCTTTCCATGTCCGGTATGGCCGCGCAGCTTATAGAGCCCTGCAAGCCATGCGCGGACGGTGTCCTGCTCAGCGTCAATCTGCAGTCGCTGAAGCACCTCATTCGAGGCCGGATGAGCCAACGCGGCCGAAAGGATGTCGGCCACCTTCGCCTGAAGGTCCGGGAGCTTCTGGGACGCACCCGACAGCCGCTCGAGGGCTGCATAGGTCGCAAGGCTTTCCGCGTCTGAGGGGATGTCTGGTGAGTCGCTGTTCGCGACCAAGAACTGGGCAACAGAGTCGCGCACGCGTTCCTTTAGGTCACCGCGCAGTGTCCCAACGTTCTGAAGCGCATGAAGCAGCCCAATGTCGACTGGCGCATGAGTCCGGTCCACTAGGTGCGGAGGCAGAAAGAACTTCGCCGCCTCGCCGGACATCATGACGTTTATCCAACTGCCCTTGCGCCGATACGCGATGGATGTGCCTCCGGTGTACGGTTCCGTGAAGGACTGGATGATGAGCTGGTAATGGCCTCCGCATGAAGGCCGGTCCAGGATGTTGCTGGTGAAGCGTCGGCTGGCAAGCGAACTGACGGCGAGGTTCTGCGCGAAGGCGAACAGCTCGATGCGGGTCTGCTCATCAAGGTCCGTGCCGATGGGGTGCCCATCAACCTCCACGAGCGTGTGGACGGCAATGCCCGTTGTCGGCGAGACCCTGTACTGAGCAAGGACCTTCGTGATGGCGTTGAGCTCTACGCATCGCAAGACCCCATCGGGCATCTCGTGGCCATGTCCAACCGGGAAGACATGGAACCGCCCCTCGCGCAGCGGCGTACGAAGCTGCATCCACGGGAAGAAGGCAATCATCGGCATGCCGGAACTGTATCGGGCATCCGCAACCGGTGGCCGCACCTGCGGCCCGATGCGGGCCGCGTCGGCCTCGCTTCATTTCGTGCTGCGTGCCCGCCTGACCTTCCAGAGGAAGTAGTAGGGGTCCATAGCAACCTCATCGCGCTTGGCAAGGTAGTCAGCGCCTTGGTTGGCGAGAATACCCACACCACTGGCTGAAGCCAGCGTGAGTAAACCGGACACGAGCTCCGCGCTCCTGAACGCGGAGAAGGCCAAGGCGAAGGTACCCACGGCGGCGCCAGCCACTTTCAAGCCATGCACGCGCCGCAAGGACTTCAACTTCCGGTCAATCTGAGCGACCTTCGGCTGAACTACGTCCGCAACGACTTCGGCGGCCGTCAACGACGATTTCTTGCTCTCGCGAATCGCGGCTCGGATGGCGGCTCGGAAGGCTAGGATGAGGTCTTGCTCCTCTTGGTGCATGCCGTGCAGATGACGCAGCGGAATGCCGGACAGGAACGGCAGCGTGACCTCGAAAAGCGTCTCTACATCCGTGCCGGGCCCCTCTATCTCCATGCGAGGAGGTCGAGCCGCGGCCACACCAGTTGCTTCAGGGTCTGGTTCCCAAACGTCAAGCGGCTGCTTCGCGTCGACACCCATAACATGCCAAGAGTTCGGCGCGGCCTTCTTCGACACTAGTCCGCGGCTCGGTTGGAACATGACGTTGCCGGACTCGATGAATTCTGCGGTCGCCGTCATCAGCGGTCGCTGGGCAGAACTTCCGGAGTAGAGGAAGCAAGGACCCAACATCGGGTTCTCCAAGTCCAGAGCGTTCGCTTCCATCACCTCCCGGCTGACGTTGAAACGCAGCTGCTCTGTTCCGAACATATCGAGGTACCGCTGCGGCTCAGGGAGGGTGACCTTCCAATCGCCAGGGCCGTTGAATCCGACGCTGGTGTAGTCGTTCAAGATGACGGACACACGAAGCAGGTCCTTGAGCCTCGCCACGTCGCCTCCGTAAATCCGCGCGGCTAGCTTGTCCGGTGCCGTGAGCCGGGCGTGTATTTCCCTCGTCGCTTCGATAACCGCCGGGTAGTAGGCGGCAGGCCCAGAACGCGCAGCCTGTGCAAGTCGTTCGTCAACGGCACTCGACGTCATAGGAACTTCATCCCCAAGCCAACCACGGTGAGGAAGGTTCCAGCCGCCCAGATGAGGAACTTGTTCCGGTCGTACCACGCTTCGTATGAAGGGCGCGGTTTCCACATCTCAAGTTCCGCTTGGACGTGGCGGTCCAAGAACGCCTGCACTTGCGCGAGCTCCTTTTCTACCGGGCGTAGTTGGACTTGCGATGGATAGCCGCCACCTCGAAGGCGCTGGTCGACATCGGCCATCTTGGCGAACACCCGGTGGAGCGCCGAAGTCAGCAGGCCTTTTACCTCGACCAGGACTTCGCTTCCATTGACCTCCCGTTCCTTGGCCAACGTCCGCGCCTCTTTCAGCTCCTGTAAGACCAAGTCCTGCAGAAACGGTTCGATGTATCCGCCCCAGAAGACCATTCGGGGAGAGCCGTCGAAATGGACACCACTGTAGGCAATCGTGCGGCCGTCGTGACGCTGAACGGCCAAGCCTTGGTTCATGAAGAGCCAAGGCTCGACTTGCCGGGTAACGATGCGGGTGGTCGCGTCGTCTATCCGCTTCTCAAAGGTCGGATAAAGAGGGGTCGTCATGCAGCGATTACACCTAATGAGGACGTCTCTGAAGAGGTAGCGGCGGCGGGGGCCAGCCAAGAGTTCAACGCCTCCCAACTTGGCCCCGTCGCAACGGTCAGCAAGCCATGCTTGTCGTCACGCCCCCCAACATTGGGGGCCTAACACAGCGTCGATATCTCGTAAGTCTCCCATCTCGCGCGTGTCATGTACATTCGAACAAAGAACGAAGAACATGCAATGAACTGGGAGGAGTTATGGCAGCGGAAGAGTCCGCAATTAGCGTCGAACACATCAGCCGGGAGGCGGGTGACAAGACCAAAGGCTTTCGCTTTCAGAAGCTTCGAGCAGCAATCCGCTTCCTCCAGCGTGTGCAGGAGAATAGGGATGGTCAAGTCTATTGCGCGATGGAGTTACTGGAAGACTCGGTCCTGTATGACGGAAGTAGCGATTCGCCAATCACGGCGGAAGAGAATAAGTACTACGGCTCGCGTATTAGCCTTAACTCAAAAGCCGTAAAGAATACGCTGGTCGCGTTCCTAGACTTGTACTTCTCGTTCATGCGCTCTAACGACGTCAGGCTCGGCATCTATGCTTCGGCCGAGGTCGCTCAAGAACGCATATCTGCCGAACTCAGGAAACAGCTTGGCCTCGACGCCACGCAAAAACATTACGACATCCTAAGCCACCTGAGTTTTGGCATTCAGCTAGACGACGAAGAGACGTTGGTAGCTTTCGGAATCGTGAAGAACGAATATTTTGAACAGTATCCCGACACGAGCAAGGGATACAAAGCACTCGTGGAAGCGATGACCCTCTCGGAATTTTCAAAATTCTTAGAATCAATCGACTGGACCATTACCAACGAGTCAAACGAAAGCCTTGAAGATACAGCCCTCCACCAAATTCGAAGCTGTCGCCTGTTCAACCACCGTCATACCGGACTTGAACGATTCATCCTTTCGGCGCTTCTTGACGAATTAGAGAGACGCTCAGGCGCAAAGAAAAGCATTGACCGCCTTATCAGCACCGATTCTCTCAAAACCATATTTCAGCAAATTCTCCTCTCCCCCGCCCAGGACGAACGCTACGAAGACCCGGTGTGGAAACAATGGGACGAACTAGACACCGAAGATTTCCGTAATCTTGCTGAGAAAATAACAACTGTTTGCCCCGACTTCGACCCCCGGCTTTTGAAGGCTCTCGCGCGCAGTTGCAGCCTAGCTAGAGCTGTGGAGCCAGAAGGCGAGCGCGAGATGAAGAGTCTATTGCGCCGGATTCTAGGAGTATGTGAAGACCATCTGTTGATGAAGCATCCGCCCTCAGCGTCGCTAACCCAACTGCAGATAACAGACATACTCGGCGAACTAACAAAATTGGCAGAAGACCATATCTCCTCTTTGAGAGGTCGGTATCGATACGCTCTTCGTGACGCCCACTCAATCAAGGGTTCAGTGCTCACCCTTTTTGACGACTGCTTCCTAGCATTCGACGAGGCAAAAAGTGTCGAACCATAACGAACCAACATCATCTGAGGGGCGCCCAGGTCCGCACAAGAGTAAGCGCCCCTTATTCTTCATCTCGGGTGAGGACTTCTACTTCGTCGCGTACTCCATTCTTCTAGTACTTGAATACCTCGGCGGCACCGCGCGGCGCGTGAAGGACCACCGCAAGATTGCATATTTGATTCAGTTTCTTGGCGACCCTCGGCTAATCGACCTCTTGGAACGGACCAATGGGGCGAAAGTGGCCAATCCTGTTGACCGCGAACTTCTATTCTCAAGCTATGCGAATGCAGAACTGCATAAGCGGGAAGTATTCAAAATCATCTTCTCGATGGAGCGCCGGGGGTTTCTAAAGATGCAGCGAACAGATAACGCGCAAATCTTGGATATTTCCCTCACCAATAATCAGATTCCACAGAGCTTCTTCAGCAACGACGCATTTTCCGAAGAGAAGGCTAACGCTGAAAGACTCAAGAAACTGCTGCCACGGTTATCCATGTTGACGTTCGACACACTCTTGGAACGCCTTTACCAAGATAGAGGGGTACGCGTATGGGCTTCCTGAGCATCCGAAAGGTTGAATACATCGGCGACCGATATTACTTTGAGTCTCCGACGTTTGCAGACGGCATATCGATTATTGAGGGCCCCAACGGGACGGGGAAGTCGACATTTTTCAATCTTATCTATTACGGACTCGGCGGAAGAGTCGAGGAATTTGACCCAGCTTCGACCGAGGTTCACAAAGAAGTCGTGAACGACTCGAACAATCTGGTTCGACTAGTAATCGGCATTGGAGGTCAAACATTTACCCTTAGCCGGCGCTTAGGTGATAATTCCATTACAGTTATTAAGTCAACTCAAGAAGTAGATGGGGTCTCAGAAGAACTGCAGGCACAGACTTTCCCCATCTTCCGTCGCGAAGAGGCTGCAACTTTCTCCGACTGGCTGCTTGCTGCTCTGAACATTCCGGTAGTGGACATCTTTCAGGGAGGTAAGCAGTTCAAACTAAACTTCACTGACCTCGCACGCCTTGTCTATCACAACCAGAGCCCGGACCCCAACGGAATCTATAAACCCGCGGATACCGCAAGCTTCGTCTCTGATTCACTAGAAATTCGTCGGGCTATCTTTCAAATTCTTGTCGGCAAGACTCTGATGGAACTATATGCCGCTATTGGCGTGCAAAAGAATGCCGAGCGAGACCATTTGGCCGCAAGGGCGGTTCATCAAGAATACAAAGACATAGTTGACCATTTACTCCGCGCCAGCGGTGCGAAAGAAATATCAAACTCCAAAGCATTGACCGAGCGTATTGCGGAGCTGGAAAACCAAATCTCATCATTACTTGATACTCGCAAAGCATTCTCACGTGGACACCTCGGAAACGAGCAAGCTCAACAAACACTCGCGGCGGAACTGCAGCAGGTTCGCGAGCTGGAGGTGCAGCGACGAGATATCGATGAGCAACGAGAGCAGTTGTTTAACGAAGCGGGCCGGCTTGTTGATGTCGAACGAGCGCTAGAGGCTGACATTCAGAGAATCAATAAAGTCATCTACGCTCATGGCCAGCTCAACCTATTCTCACGCGACACCTGCCCCTACTGCCTGAACGATGTTTCCCGGACTCCAGGGCATTGTGTTTGCGGCCATGCCGTAGAAGAGTTGGACTATCAAAGATTCTTTTATAGTCCCGCGGAGTACCTAGAAATTCTGAAGGGCAAAACAAAAGCTTTGGGGACGCTCCGCCTGGCAATTCGTGGAGTCCGAGACGAACACGCACATTGGAACCAGGAGCGTGAAGGTATCCTCCGCAAAATTTCCGACAGGCGGGAAAGAATTTCAGACGCGGGAGCCGGCCCTGAGCGCGTTGAGGCGGCACTTGAAGAACTCGACGACAGGCTTCTGGAGGTGCGGGAACAACTCGCCAAGTGCCAAGAAGCTCTTCGATTGGAGAATAAACTTGGCACGTTACTGAACCGCGTTAGCGATAAGAAGAAAGCGCTCGATATCGCGAAGCTGGAGGTTCAGCGCCTAGACAGCGCCTCAAAGGTCGAATTGCAGAATCAGATTTCCCAGTTCGACCGCGTGTACAACAATTTCATGACCTCAGCAGTTGCTGACTGCAGAAGTGCCGTCATCGACACGCAAACCTATCTGCCAATCATCAATGAGGGGCAATACCGCGAGCATAGTGCCAAGGTGCCAAAGCGCTTCCTTTACTACCTTGCCCTGCTGCAGCTCGCATTATTGTCGGACATTCCCTTCCCCCGCCTGCTCTTAGTTGACACGCCCGAGACGGCGGGCATCGACCTTGAGGCCTTGGTAAAAGTGCTGCGGCAGATTAATGAACTCGAAAACCCATTGGATAAGCCCTTCCAAATCATCTTCTCTACCGGTGTCGGCAAGTTCCCCCCTGAGTTCGCTTCGAATGTAGTTCTCAGGCTGTCCAAGGACGAGCGTCTCCTGATTGCGAAAGACTTAAGTACTCCTTCTTCTTGATACTTCTCCATGAGGAACGAAAAGAGTCGTTTTCGATTCGATTTAAGCACCAAGCGCATCAATTAAAGGGGCGAGCCCCTGCCCGCATTTGAATCGCCAGTCTGGGAGTGAACCATATGAAATGTTACAAGGGGGCTGTTCTTTTCATCGACATGCTCGGATTCAGCGCACTCACGAGAGGGCGGGTTAAGCTCACTAGCGAAGCCTGCGAGCCTTGGGAAGTGGACTTCGCCAAGCCTTCACCTCATCAGATACTCGCGGCCCGGCTTCTAATGAAACTTCGAGCCGTTCTGATTGAGGCCGGGAAGACCTTCCCGGCGGTAAAGATTGCCCAGCTCTCCGACTGTGCGTTCCTATGGAGTGAGGACGTCGGAGCAGTGACGGACTGCGGCCGGTTGTTGCTGGAGGAGTCAGTAGCTCAAGGCCTATTGGTGAGGGGCGGCTTAGCATACGGAGACATTGTGGAGCCCGACAGGACCCGAAAGTCGCTCGGGGCATTCGTGGCGGGCGATGCGGTGACTCGAGCAGCCACGTATGAGACGGCTGGCAAAGGTATGCGCGTGTTCACCGACGTGGAAACTGCGGCGGAGGTTATGGAAGCGAGAAGCGGTGAATGCTTCAGGGAGCTCCGCAATCCGCTTGATGGGAAGTCTGTCGACGAGTGGTGTTGGTACCTCCCGAACAGAAAACTGGACGACGAAAGAAGGGCTGCCGTTGTGAGGGACTCCCTAGGGGGCGCAGCTCTTCGCCTCGCCATGCTTTGGCGTTCGCCCAAATACGAGTGGAACGCGAGCTCAGACGAAGGGAGAGCCCAACTAGCACTAGCTGCGGAAGCCGTGTCCGAAGCACTGTTCCAGTTGGCGAAACAGGACAACAACTACAAATTCAAGGCGGCTCAGTTCGAGCAACAGAGCAAGCGCTCAGACAAGGCGGTCACCAGGCTCACTGACGAATATCAACGCGAGTTGTTGAGGCTGTATCCCCGGGCCAACAAGTAGCGGTTCGCATCGCCCAAGCCCAAGCCGAGCAGGGACAGACTACTTCGCTCCAATGCGCCGCGCCACCTTCTGAGCGTCGAGCATCTTGAATTCAGCGCTCGGGCAGACTGCTTCGAAGAAGGCTTCAGCAGAACGCGACCTTGCACCGGACGAGCTGGCTTTTAGCGCTCGAATGGCTCTTCTGCAGGCGCCTTGGGTTCAACCCGAGTTCCGAGCCAGCGGAGCACCAGTTCCACAGCGTCCGGCGGCCCCAAGTCGTCCAACGCCGAACGCGCAATTACGGCCGGCTCTGGTAGGAAGAGCTGGAGACAGGAATGCTGTGCAGGCAGCAGTGAGCAGACGGCCTCGCGCAGGGCTGCGCGCTTACCCGTTGCCAGAGCAAGAAGGACCAGAAAAACACGGCGGCGCGGCGATGACCCCAAGGAAACTGCCAACTCTTCAACCGCTTCCGAAGTCCCGTGTACTCCCACTAGAAGCACGAGAGCACTTGCGATGTGCAAAGGCTGAGCCGCGATAAAGGGAGGCGTCAATCCGACGACGAGCGCTGGACTAAAGCGCTGATGGAACTCGACGCATAGCTTTGCCGTCGCTGCCCCGAGCCCTTGCGGAGTACGTTCGCTGACGAGGGCAAGAACCGCGGCTAAATCCTCATCCCGCCCCCACTCGAGGTTGAGCTTCAGCAACCTACTTCTTAGGTCATAGTCCTCCGTCGACTTCGCAATCTCCAGAAGTTCCTTCGTTCGACCGGCGACAGCCGCACCTAGCTGCGCAAGGAGCCTAGCTGCTCGACGCGCGTAGGGATAGTAGAAGTCGTTGTTTGGGTCGACCTCCTCCCATTTATCGCCTGCCAGCGCGACAAGGTCATCGAGATAGCGCGGCTCTATACGGCTCTCGATTGCATCGAGAAGCGCCGACTTCACGAACCGACTCCGACTCGACCTTAGCGCTAATACGCCGGCAGACAGCTCGTCGCTGTCGCGGCTCGCAATAGCCTTTATTGCAGTCGCTTGGGCTTTGGAGTACGGATGCGACAACGCTTCTTCAACCACTACCCACTCGCCTGCTCGGGCTGCAAGCTCGACGCATCTGGTCACCTGCGCGTTTGACGAAGCGAATTCGAGCGCGTTACGGAAGTCGGCCGCACTGCTGCACCCATTCTGCGTCGCGGTCTCAAGCCTCCAAAGTCGCCCTTGCTCTGAGCCGAGGCGCAAGGTTCGCAGCAACTCCCGAGCTTCCTCGGAGAGTGTTCGTCCTGGTCCGGGCGGAGCAACGACCGCGCGAAGGAGTTCGGCCACAACAGCCTCGAATCCAGATAGCCACTGGCTCAGCAAAGCTCCGTCCAGCTCGCGCACCCGCTCCTTATCCTCCCAGTCCTCGTCAGAGTCGAACGAACGCCTAGCGTGGGGATGTTCTGGGTGACCCAGCACTTCATCGAGGGCAACCACGACCTCCACCAATTGGTTGTCGTTTCCTTCTTCCGTCAAACGCACCTTCAATCGTTCAAACAGATGTGGCGCGGCCTTTACCAAGCAACTAGCTGCGCTATGAAACAGCCGAACATCTTCGGGCGGCGAGTACAGCCGATGCAGCAAAGCGGTGTCGGCGGACGCATACCAAGCGCCACTCGCCATTTCCCAGAACGCTGATTCATGCGTCGTGTTAAGCGTTCGCTCCAAGAGAAAGTGGAACTCCTCCTCTCCAGGGTAGAGCAGACTTCCAGCTTTGATGCCGCTGGCGGACCTGAGCCACCAGTTGAGAACCTGCAGCGCATACGGCTTCTTGGCCAGCTCCCTCCAATCGCGATGGCTGCGCCATTCGCTTACGAACTGGTCTAGCCAAGCGGACAGCCCGTACCAGCTCTCTCCGGCAAATTGGTCGTGATACTCCTCATACTGTTCGTTGTAGAAGCCATTGCGAATCCCTTCTTGGTCGCCCCACTCTTTGAAGGACTGCGCTTCGGCTACAGCAACATGAACTACCTGCTCCGCGAGGTCCAGGTCCTTGACTGCTTCGGCAAACACATCACCTGACCCGTCGGTGTAGTCGCCGCCCTTAACGCAGGCGATGGCTGCGTTGATATAGGCGTTCGGTGTTGGGCCCGCCAAGTCCTGGAGGACTTTCGTCAACCCATCTCTGAAGGGCCCTCGGTCAACTGGGAGCACTTCTTCGATGTAGCGCTCGACAATTCGAGCCGTGGAGGGATGTTCTCGAAGAAGCGCGGCCTCCGACGGCTCCAGCGCGATTGGCGCTCTTGGCTTCTCAAACGGGTTGTACGTAGTCCGCTCCAACAAAAGCCGCGAAAGGTGCGATAGAACCGTATCCGGGGAACCAGCATCCACCATCAACTTGAGAGCCTCCGTCAGGTCGCCGTTTGCTGAAATCAGCTGACGTTCAAGTAGAGCATCGACGTTCGCTTGCACAGCGACAGGCAGACTGAATCTGAGCTTGTCCAAACGCCGAGCGGCCACTGCAAGTCGCGCTGCCGCAGACTCCCCCCAGGCCGCGCCCAGCTCTGGGTGGCTCGTGGCCATCAAGGCTTGCAAGAGGTCTACCAGCACCCCCTTGGCCGGCCGAGGGTTCTTCAGGACTACCTTCTGCAAACCAGACTCGACGCTCGGGTGATGGAAGTCCAGGACGTTCTCGACTTGCCTCAGTCGATGTCCTGCGGCAAGGAACGAAACAACATCCTCAACCTTCTCGTAGGCCTCGTCGCGCAACTCGCAAAGCGAGTCAACCACAGTACCCAGCTCTTCATACGTCAACGCCTTAAAGGCAATAAAGATGCCCCATACACAAATGGCTTCACGCACCTCATTACGCTGCTCCATCTGGCTGGCAATGAGCTCTTCAATCCGCTGTCGTTGGGAGGCCTTGATGGCGCCCTCCACGTGCTCTTTGTTCACTGAGCCTCGGGGGCTCGGTCTCACCTTGCGCAACTCATCGAAGAAGACCTGCATCTCAAACGGAGTTGTTAGCTTTTCAAGCGGGAGGTATTGGTAGGTGTGAGCGATTTCCTGAACGTCCCTCGGGAGCGTAGATAAGCGCCGTTGGTACATGTCGTCCCATTGGCCCTCCGAATATTGCTGCCGCTCGAGAGCAACCTGCCACTCACCTACAACCTGCGAAGCTCCTGCGGCGTACATGACATCGTCTCTACTGGTGACGATGAACTTGAGGTTCTCCCGCGCAGCGCGCAGCATGTGCGGCAGGTCTTCGTTCCAGGCTGCGGTGTGAGCCTCGAAGCCGTTCTTTCCCCAAGGGTCGTCTACGACGTAAAGCGTAGGAGCGCTCCGATGTAGGTCCACCTCATGAGCCTCGCGGACACGCCTCACCTCTAGAGCATCGCCCGCTACCCTTAGCTCCGCTTCAAGCGCGCGACTCGTGATGGACTTGCCCGTACCTGAAGGACCATGCAGAACAACGGCGTGCTGCACCTTAAGACGAGTAATCAATTGCGCCCAGTTGCTTGGGCGAACGTAGAGGTCAAGCTCGGCCGAGGGAGCAAGATACCCCTCGTGGCGATGTATGACCTCCTCGACTTCCTCCCGCGACCATCCTCTACCAATTGGCCTGGCCATGCGAGCCAGCACCTCATCGTTGAGTTCGTTGAAGCAAGCTTTCCAACGCGACCAAGGCACCTTACAAGTCTCGGTTAACAGGCGCTGGATAAAGGCGTCTAGCTTCTCCTCATCCATCATCTCGCGGATGGCGACTCGCCCGGAGACCGCCCTGTCGGGGTGACCTTGCAAAAGTCCCTTCGCGACCTCCGCACTGCCCGGCAGGCCGTCAAGTCGCCGCACAACGTTGCCCTTCGCCTCACCATTCACGGCGGCGTTCGTTATGAGCAGGTAGCTGACCGATGCGTCCTCAAGCAGCTTTGAGGCTGATGCGCGGTCCTTGCCATTTCGCAGCAGGGTGTTGAGCGAGGAGACGTTCCAGACTGTGGTGCTTCGCCACTTAATCTGAACCTGTAGAGTGCGAGATGCGACCTTGACCTTGCCACCCACCGCAGCCGGGGAGTCCTCATCTCCGAGGTCCGCACGGATATCCTCGTGGTTCGCTGGCTCAAGCTCAATGCTGTCCGTAGAACGAGTACGCAGCAGCAAATCCAGCGCTACCCAAACCGACACCTTCGCTTGGTAGAAATAGCCTACGAGCGAGGCACTTCCACCCGCCTCTGGCACATCCCGCCCAGCCCCATCTTCCGCAATCATGCCGTCTCCCCGTGGCGGATTACTGATGGCCGAGCTCGTGGTCGACCAATTTCGCCGTGGCTAATTCTTGCACCGGTGGTCCCAATGACCCGCCCGACTGCGAGGTGTGGGACTATCGATTTTGATTTGCCAACGATGCGCGGGTCATAGCCAGTTTCGCCTTCCGAGTGCGAGGCGGAGGGGCCTGTTGGACGTCGGCCGTAGACTGGGCCGCGCCTGGACAACGCGGCTACTTGAAGCGCTCGAGGTACCGCGAGAACACCCACCCTTGAAGTTCTGCTTTGCCGTCCTCGCTCTTCCAAACAATCAGCGTGAAGTCACGCTCCTTCTCAACCACGCGCACGACCTGGCCGAACCGAAGCTGACCGACGACGGCACCTCGGGCGCGTGCGCTCGCCATCACCTGCAGGCGCTTTGCGCCGACGAACCGCAGCTCCTTGAGCAGACGTACGTCTGACACGGCTTGTCGAGCCACAACTTGCACGCCCTTCTTGTTCTCGGGCTTCGTTGCCTCCAGCGCTTGTTTGAGATGAAAGTCCGCAACCGGCGCAAGTACGAGGTTGAACGCCATCAGAAGAATGGGAAGGAGAACGCCGACAAGGTACAGCTGGAGCCTAGGCTGCTGGTTCCGGTCGATAGCAGCAAGAATCTGATTCAAGGCATCTTGGAGAGTCGGCTGCGCTTCGACACTTGCCGTCAGTTCATGAACCGCTGCATCTTCGGTTTCTCGCTTCGCCTGGTCATCAGACGAGCCTTGTCCCTCCTCCAGCTTCTCGCTTAGACCTGCCACGCTCGGCGCGCGCACGAACATATCGAGTATCTGCCGAGCAGACGACCAATCGAGGGGCTCGCGAAACTGGCTGAGACTTCGCAGCAGGTCCTCATGCGAGGTGCTCCAGCGCGAAGCTTGCTCGGCGAACTGCTTGTGCACGGATTGACCGGCCAGCTCTCGAAGGAAACTCTGAGAGGTCCAGCCTCCCATCAACTGCTCCGTATCCAGCCCGGTAGCGGTCTTGAGGAACGAGGCCCGCACGTCGTCGGGGCGTCCCATGCCGCCGATGCTTTCCATCAGAGACTTCATCTGGCGACGGAAGGTTTCTCCAACGGCATCTTCGGAGAGTTTCCGGACGTTCATCCCGAAGTCTGCGCGCCAGTCGTGGACCAGCGTCTTCCGAATCTCTCGGAAGGGGTCGGAGTTCGCGACTTGCCTCATCATTTCTTCAGACCGAGTTGTCATCCCCCTCATCGCCTTGAGTAACTCTCCCTCGAACGCCGGCGGCTTTATCGCAGCCGCCGCCGCTCGGGCTCGCGCCGCCTCGAAGCTGGAGGATGTCATCTTGAGGATGGGCTGGTCTGTCATGAAAGCATTCTCCCCTCGGCCAGCGGTTCTGCGCGCTTGCGTTTTCCTTGAGGAGATGTCGACCGGCTGCCAACGAGGGAAGGTCAGCGGCGTCGAGGTGCATCGCGTCGAGCAGCCAAGCAGTGACATCGGCGACGACTTTCCACAAGGTTGCTCGACATGCCGCGCAAATCGACCATCTCAGCGCGAGGGTAGACGCGCCTGATGTCCTCCGCGACCTTCACGGACATTCGGTCTCTCGGGCTCGAACATCGGCTTCATCCTGCATGCGCCGTCGAAGGTCTTCGGGGATGAAGTGGCCGGCACTGACGCTCTGTCGGTTCTGTCGCACAGCTTCGTCGATAAGCTCACGCTGGTGCGCGTCCGGCACGAATCCGGAATCGTGCGCGTCGCCTGTCAGCTTGGTGTGGTCATCGGCTGATGTCACGAATGGTCTCCCTGAGGCGCTTCCCACGATGGCTCATCGCAGTCTGGGCGGCGGGTTCCAAACGCTCCGCGGACCGAAGGGCGTTCGAAATGCAGCGCGCGCAGCGTCTAGCAAGCCGTTGTGGAAACCCACGCCCTCCTGGCAGAGCAACACGTGACCCTGTCGCATCCAGGGCGTTTCCCTGAGTGTGGCGCCCGAGCAGTCGTCATCGAGGATGAGGACGTCTTCGCCCCGATAGTGCTTGGCGAGCCAACGCTGAATCGAGGCTCCTCGTCCAAGGCCGTAGATTTCTGGCGCTTCCCACACCGGATGAAGGTCATCAGCGCCGACATGGACGCCGCCATGCTCGAAGAGGGACAGAAAGCCATTCCTCTCTAGAAGCCGCAACCACGATGTCGTAAGGACCACCCGAGGACGGAATTCGGACAGCAGCTGGTTCAGGGCGGCAACGGCCCCACGTGCAAACAGACGCTCATGGAAATCCGGTGGCACCCTGGTGGGCTGATTGACCGCTCGTGCCGCATCGCGCCCGGTGTAATGCGTATTGAGCGCGATGACGTCATCCAAGTCCAAGAACAGGAGTGATGAGGAAGGCGTCTCTGGCGTAGCCCTGCCATCAGCTACTGAGCTCATCTCGTTGCCTCCAGAACCTTCTTGAGCCGCTTGATGATGCCGGGGTCGGACAAGCCCATTGCTGGGTCGCACTTCACCAGGCGCGAGCGCATGTACTTGTCGTGTTGCCAGCCGTCATCGTCATCGTCCAAGGCGGCCCACCATCGCAGTCCATGCTCCTTAACGTAAGTGCGGACCACGCCGCAGCTCGAGTTGAGCTTCCTCGATTCGTAGAGCGTGAGCCAGACGATGGTGTCGCCCGTCTTGCCAACAATCCGCTCCTGGAGCCAGGAAGGAGCCATTGCCTTCACCTTCTCGAAGCCCAAGACCATGGTCGCTGAGGTGCGGAGAACCACGTCAGCGTCCAGTTCGTCTGCCAGAGGCCGCAGAGCATGTACCCACTCGAAGGGCTTCGGCACCTCTGGCCCGGACACACCCATCGGCAGGAGGTAAGCCATTTCCGCTCGATGTGCGACGCCGTCAAGGTTCAGGAAGATGGTGGGACGTTCGCTTGCACTCATGACCTCGTCCATCAATCACCGGCTCGTCAAGTCTTCGCCCGATAGATGGACCGGGACCTCTTGAGCTGAAAGACATCGAGCGAGTTTTCACGCCCATCAACGGTCCCCGACGCACCGGCCTGCCGTGGATGCAGTGCTCCTCGTGGATTGATGAGGCAGGTCGGCAGCCGGTTATCGCTCATCGCGTCCGCCCTGGATAGATTCGGTAGAAAGGTTCGAAAGTAGCGCCCGGCATCGCCGCTCCGCAAGTTAGCGTCACTTCAGGAGCGCTGGCGAATCGGAGTGCGATGGCATCTGACGTCCGAGACTTCAAAGCTTCGACGACCAAGCCGTAAAACATCGCGTCTGTGCCGAGTCCGATTGGCGCAAGGAACGCGTTGAACAGAGCAGCCCGCCCATCGATGAACTCGACAGCGGCCTCGATGTCCGTGAACGCCCGTCGTTCAGGATTTGAGCCCGAGAGCCTGTCCACATTGACGTCAACGATGAACAAATTGTTCGACGTCAAACTAAGGCCCTCGGGGGGCAGTCCGTCGTGACTGGTCATGATTTCACGCGATAGAAGTTGAAGGCATCGCGAGACGTATGCAGCGACGGCGCACCACACGCAACGCGACCCGTAGAAATATAGCACTTTAAAATAACTAATTTATAGCATCTGTATTTCGGAGGGTCTTTTGGGAACACTCCGACGCTTTGTGTGAGCGAAGCGGGATGGACCCGGTAGACAGGCTAAAGATTGCTTTGGGACTCGTACTCGCCACGCGACGAGCTGCTGCAGGTTGGAGTCAACAGTCACTTGCGCTTCGCGCAGGCGTAAACCTGGCCTACCTGGGCAAGCTAGAACGGGGTGAGGCGAAGGTGTCCCTCGAACAGCTTTCGGCCATTGCCGCGCCGTTTGCTCTCTTTCCCGAGGAGCTCATCGGCGAGGCTCGTCGCAGACTTGGAGAAGTCGCCGACGACGGTTCGGTGGAACGTCCCGCAAAGCCAAGCGGGAGACCCAAAAAACATTCCTCGGCGCCCAGCTAATAGGTTGTTCACTACCAAGCCTTCCGGTTGTCCGGCCCCAGCCGCCGCCGGTGGATAAGTCGAAAGATTCCAGGCGCCAAAAGTCCAAACTTGCCCGCCCCTTCGACCTCACGATGCTTTCAAGTGGCTCGGCTCACTCTCAAAGGCCCGTCTCACGCACTCAAGGAACGTTGACCCATCAAACGTTCCTTTCGAACATCTGTTGTCGTTCGTTCGGAGCTGACTAGCTGCGAAAAAGGGGGACCTTCAGGCTTTCAACATGAAGATTGCTTCTTTCAACTGAGTTCTCGTCCGGTATCAAGCTTCCCAGTACGAGTTCCAGCGCATGTCGTTGGAAGCGCTGCGTGAGCCGCTGGAGACTGGTCGCGTGCACATCTCGCGTTCCGCTCACCAGGCCGAGTTCCCCGCGCGCTTCCAACTGATCGCCGCGATGAACCCCTGCCCCTGCGGACACCTCGGCAATCCGACCAAGGCCTGCCGGTGCTCGCCGGATCAGGTGACGCGATATCAGAACCGGCTGTCCGGACCGCTGCTCGATCGCATCGACCTGACGGTGGAGGTCCCGGTCCTGTCCCCGGCCATCCTGTCGGCCGTCGCGGACGGCGAGACCAGCGCCACCGTCGCCGCCCGCGTCGCGGCGGCGCGTGACCGCGCCGTCAGGCGCCAAGGATGCTCGAACGCGATGCTGGCTGCCGGACAGCTCGACGGCCATCTGAGCATGTCGCCCGAGGGCGAAGCCATGCTCCATCGCGCCGCGGCCCGGCTGGCCTGGTCCGCGCGCAGCTTCCATCGCGTCCTGCGCATCGCGCGTACCGTCGCCGACCTCGCGGGCAGTGACGTCATCACAGCCCTGCATGTCTCGGAAGCGATCCAGTGGCGCCGGGCGCTGCCGGGGCGCAATGACTGACCCTCGCGTCCGCTGGACTGAGCCCACCCAGAAACGACAACGCCGGCGATGCCGGCGTTGTCGATGAGCTCGCGCGAGACCGCGCCGCGCTTATTGACGGATCAACTGGCCTTCGCTGGCGCGCACGACGTCGCCGCTCTGCACGCCCGGGTCGTGGCTGAAGGTCATCGTGCGGTTGCTCTGGTCGGCGTTGCGCATCTTGACCACCCACACGGTGGTGCTGCGCTGGCGCTTCTCGATCTCGTTGCCGGCGTAGCCGCCCGCGACCGCGCCGCCAACGGTGGCGATCTTCTTGCCTGTACCGCCGCCGACCGCGCTACCCAGCAGGCCGCCGACCACCGCGCCGCCGACGACGCCGATGCCGGTGCCCTGGCCTTGACGGGCCTCGGTGTGGACCGACAGCACCGTCGCGCACGCCGAGCAGATCCGGGCTTCGCGGGGTTCGGACTGGGCGGAACCCGACGAACCGTAGTTGTCCGCGGAACCGGTCGAGCCGACGTCGCGCGGCGCCTGCTGCGCCACGCGGCGCGAATCGTTGCCCGAACGCTGGACGGCGTCATCGCCGGAACGACGGGCCGCGCGGGCCTCGTCCGCGGCGTTGGCGCCGTTGCGGTCGACCACGTTGCCCTGCTGCTCCATCGCCGCCGTCGGCGCATCGGGCAGGGACGGCGCGGCTTGACGCCCCGCGAAGAAGGCCGCCACGACCAGCACGGTCGCTCCCACGGCCCCAGCCGCGATCTTCTGATTGGTATTCAACGCCATGATTCACCTCTTATGGTTTTCCCCTAGCAACGGGGGATGGGCGAAGAATGCCACGCTGTTACAAGTCGCGGGGGCCGAAAACTGTCCCGTTTGTAAAGGGGTGAAACGCGGCCTGTAGGACAAGGCCGCGTGATGCGGTTTTCGTTGCGCCGGCGCGTCGCCGCAGCCTCGCGACAACGGGCTGTCGAGCCCGCCGGATCTGCCGGTTCAGCCCAGCAGCGGCGCCAACGCCCGCTGCGCGGCCTCGTGGTCCAGCGCCATGCGCGCCGCCCAGTCCGCCACCTGGTCGTCCCCGATGCGGCCGACGTTGAAATACGCCGCCTCCGGATGCGCCAGGTAGAAGCCGCTCACGCTGGCCGCCGGCGTCATCGCCATGCCTTCAGTGAGCGCCATGCCGATGTCCTCCGCCTGCAGCACCCGGAACATGTCCCGCTTCACCAGATGGTCCGGACAGGCCGGATACCCCGGCGCCGGACGGATGCCGCGGTACGACTCGGCGATGAGCTCCTCGTTGCTCAGCGTCTCGTCCGCCGCGTAGCCCCAGAGGTCCAGCCGCACGCGCTGGTGCAGCCGCTCGGCGAAGGCCTCGGCCAGGCGATCCGCCAGCGCCTTCAGCATGATCGCGGAGTAGTCGTCGAGGTCGTCGATGAACTGCTGCTCCTTCTTGTCCACGCCGAGCCCGGCGGTGACCGCGAACAGCCCGATGTAGTCCGGCACCGTGCCCTTGGGCGCGACGAAGTCCGCCAGCGCCCGGTTGGGCCGGCGCACGCCGTCCACGACCGGCCGCTCGGACTGCATGCGCAGGCCGCGCCAGGTCATCAGCACCTCGGTGCGCGATTCGTCGCTGTAGATCTCGATGTCGTCGTCGTTCACTTGCGCGGCAGGGTACAGGCCCATCACGCCGCTGGCGGTCAGCCAGCGGCCCTCGATCAGGCGCTGCAGCATGCGCTTGCCGTCGCTGAACACGCGCTGCGCCTCGGCGCCCACGACCTCGTCCTTGAGGATGGCCGGGAACGGCCCCGCCAGGTCCCAGGTCTGGAAGAACGGGCCCCAGTCGATGCACTGCGCCAGCTCGGCCAGGTCGTAGTTGCGGAACTGGCGCCGGCCGATGAAACGCGGCACCGCCGGCGTGTAGGTCGAGAAGTCGGCGCGGTGCTTGTTGGCGCGCGCCTGCGCCAGCGTCACCATCGGCGTCTGCTTCTTGTTGGCGTGCAGCACGCGGACCTTCTCGTAGTCGGACTTCAGCTCGTCGATGAAGCGCGTGGCGCGCTCGTCGGACAGCAGCTCCGAGCACACGCCCACCGAGCGCGACGCGTCAGGCACGTAGACCACCGGGCCTTCGTAATGCGGCGAGATCTTGACGGCCGTGTGCACCCGGCTGGTGGTCGCGCCGCCGATCAGCAGCGGGATCTTCTTCATGCGGAAGTAGTCGTCACGCTGCATCTCCGCGGCGACGTACTGCATCTCCTCCAGGCTGGGCGTGATCAGGCCCGACAGCCCGATGATGTCCGCGCCCTCGACCTTGGCCTTCGCGAGGATGTCCTGGCACGGGACCATCACGCCCATGTTGACGACCTCGAAGTTGTTGCACTGCAGGACCACCGTGACGATGTTCTTGCCGATGTCGTGCACGTCGCCCTTCACCGTCGCGATGACGATCTTGCCCTTGGAGCGCACGTCCTCGCCGGCTTCGGCCATCAGACGCTTCTCCTCCTCGATGTAGGGCACCAGGTGGGCGACGGCGGACTTCATCACCCGCGCGCTCTTCACCACCTGCGGCAGGAACATCTTGCCGGCGCCGAACAGGTCGCCGACCACGTTCATGCCGGCCATCAGCGGGCCTTCGATCACGTGCAGCGGGCGGCCGCCGCCGGCGCGGATGCCCTGCCAGGCTTCCTCGGTGTCCTCGACGATGAAGTCGGTGATGCCGTGGATCAGCGCATGCGACAGCCGCGCGGCGACGTCGCCCGCGCGCCAGGCCAGCTTGGCGCTGTCGTCCTTGGCGGCGCCCTTGACCGACTCGGCCACCTCCAGCAGTCGCTCGGTGGAATCCTCGCGGCGGTTCAGCACCACGTCCTCGACGCGCTCGCGCAGGTCGGCGGGGATCTCGTCGTAAACGCCGACCATGCCGGCGTTGACGATGCCCATGTCCATGCCGGCCTGGATCGCGTGGTACAGGAAGACGGTGTGGATGGCCTCGCGCACCGGCTCGTTGCCGCGGAAGCTGAACGACACGTTGGACACGCCGCCGCTGACCTTCGCGCCGGGCAGATTCTGCTTGATCCAGCGCGTCGCCTCGATGAAGTCGACGGCGTAGTTGTTGTGCTCCTCGATGCCGGTGGCGATCGCGAAGATGTTGGGGTCGAAGATGATGTCCTCGGGCGGGAAGCCGATCTCGTCGACCAGCATCCGATAGGCGCGCTCGCAGATCTGGGTCTTGCGCTCGTAGGTGTCGGCCTGGCCGGTCTCGTCGAAGGCCATCACCACCGTGGCCGCGCCGTAGCGGCGGATCAGCTTGGCCTGGCGGCGGAACTCCGCCTCACCTTCCTTCAGCGAGATCGAGTTGACGATGCCCTTGCCCTGGATGCACTTCAGGCCGGCTTCGATCACCTCCCACTTGGACGAGTCGATCATGATCGGCACGCGGGCGATCTCGGGCTCCGAGGCGATCAGGTTGAGGAAGCGCACCATCGCGGCCTTGCTGTCCAGCATGGCCTCGTCCATGTTGATGTCGATGACCTGGGCGCCGTTCTCGACCTGCTGGCGGGCGACGCTCAGGGCGGCCTCGAACTCGCCGTTCAGGATCAGCCGGGCGAAGGCCTTCGAGCCGGTGACGTTGGTGCGCTCGCCGATGTTCACGAACAGCGTGCCGGCGCCGATGTTCACCGGCTCCAGGCCGGAGAGCTTCATCGGAGGCACGGCGACCGGTACGACGGGCGCGGGGGGTCTGTCGGAGGCGTCGGAAGCGGAATGGGTGGCGGACATGGCGGCGGCGCTTTTCGGAGCTGGACGTGAGCTGAAACGAAAGACGGGGCCGCGCAACTCACCGCAACCCCGCGGAACGCGGGTCGGTGAGCGCCGTTGTGAGGCGGTGTCCGGGAGTCCGACACCGCCGTTCCGAGCCTGGCGGGCACCCGGGTGACGGGACCTGTCGCAACGCTCCTCGGAAACCACCGCCGCCGCAAGGGGCGCGGGTGCGGCCTTGCTGGGAGCGGGAACAGCGTGCATTCTACCGGTCCGACCCCGCTTTGTTCGTGCCGTATTGCCTTGTCCCGCCCGCGGCGCCCCTATCCTCCCCGGGCGTCGAGACGAGAGCGACGACACAACAACGACAAGACGACGACACGTCGAAGGGAAGGCACCGTGGATCTGGTCCAACTGCCACCAAACAGCCTGCGCGTGGGACAGGTGCTGACGTTCTCGCTGCGCGACGCGGCGGGTCATCTGCTGTTCGCCTCCGGGCATCCGCTGCCGGACACGCCACAGGTCCGCGACCTGCTGGCCCGCGGGCCGTGGGTGCAGGCGCACGAGACGCGCGAGTACCAGCGCGCCCTGGCCCACAAGCTCGACACGATGATGCTGCAGGGCGCGTCGATGTCGGCGCTGGCCAATGCGACCGCCGAGTACAAGCCCACCCGGCCGATGCCGATGCCGCAGCAGACGGCGCCGGCGCACACCGCCATCTGGGCCGACCTGCAGTGGCATGCGCAGCAGGTGCTGCGCGATGCGCGCCGGCCGGACTTCCTGATGCGCCTGACCGAGCTGCTCGACAAGGTGCTGACGCGGCTCACGCAGCAGCCGGACGCCTCGCTGGCGATGCTGGTGCACGACGCCGGCCAGGAGCCGCTGCAGTACAGCGCGCGGCATGCGCTGCTGTCGCTGGCGCTGGTGGAGATGACGACGCGACAGCTCGGTTGGGGCGAAGGCCGGCGCCGCACGCTGGGCCTGGCGGCGCTGACGATGAACCTGGACAGCGGCGCGCAGCAGGATCAGCACGCGATGCGTCCGGAAGCGCTGGGCGAGGCGCAGCGCGAGCAGCTCGCCGGCCACGGCGATCGCGCGGCGGCGACGCTGCTGGCGATCGGCGTCGATGACGACGATTGGCTGACGGCCGTGCGCCTCCACCACGACGCAGGCCCCGGACCGCTGGCCGGCCGTTCCGACGGCGAGCTGATGGCGCGACTGCTGCGGCGCGCCGACGTCTACGGCGCCCGCCTGAGCCCGCGGCGCAGCCGCCGGCCGCTGTCCGCGGCACAGGCGGCGCGGGCGGTCTACCTCGACGAACTCCAGCAGCCCGACGAAGCGGGTGCCGCGCTGATCAAGGCGATCGGCCTCTATCCGCCGGGCTCGCTGGTGCGGCTGGCCAATGGCGAGGAAGGCATGGTGCTCAAACGCGGGCACAGCGCCAACGCGCCGCTGGTGGCCTCGCTGCTGGGCCGCAGCGGCACGCCGCTGACCTCGCCCGTCCTGCGCGACACGCGCCTGCAGGCCCAGGCCATCACGGCCAGCCTCGCGCCGCATGAGATCCGCCTGCGGATCAACATGGACGCGATGTTGAAGCTCTACGGAACCTGACGTCCGTCGGGCGTCGGGCGTCGGGCGTCGTGGTCGGCCCAGGCCGCTGGCCCTCACCCCTGCCCTCTCCCGCAAGCGGGAGAGGGAGTTCTTGCTCCGCCGTGGGGCGGTGCTTCAGACCTCTTCGGCGACCAGCCCGCTGAACAGCTTGCTGCCCCAGCGGCGCGGCTGGTAGGCGGAGACCTTCTGGGCGATCGCGCGGATGTGGTCCGGCGTCGTGCCGCAGCAGCCGCCCGCGATGTTCAGGAAGCCCGCAGCGGCGAACTCGCCGACCAGACGGCCGGTGACGTCCGGCGTCTCGTCGAAGCCGGTGTCGCTCATCGGGTTGGGCAGTCCGGCGTTCGGGTAGCAGGAGATCGGCGTGTCGCCGGCGGCCTTCGAGAGCTCCTCGATGTAGGGCCGCATCAGCGCCGCGCCCAGCGCGCAGTTCAGGCCGATGGCGATCGGCTGTGCGTGCCGCACCGAGTGCCAGAACGCCGTCACCGTCTGGCCCGACAGGATGCGGCCCGACGCGTCGGTCACCGTGCCGGAGATGATCACCGGCAGGCGTTCGCCGGTGTCGTCCATCAGTTCGTCGACGGCGAAGATCGCGGCCTTGGCGTTCAGCGTGTCGAAGATGGTCTCGATCAGGAACAGGTCGACGCCGCCTTCCAGCATCGCCTTGGCCTGGTCGTAGTAGGCCTGGCGCAGGGTGTCGAAGTCGACGTTGCGGGCGCCGGGGTCGTTGACGTCCGGGCTGATCGAGGCGGTGCGCGGCGTCGGGCCGAGCGCCCCCGCCGCGAAGCGCGGCTTGTCCGGCGTGCTGAACGCGTCGCAGGCCTCGCGCGCCAGGCGCGCGGCAGCGACGTTCATCTCGTAGGCGTAGTCCTGGAGGCCGTAGTCCTCCTGCGCGACGGTGGTCGTGCCGAAGGTGTTGGTCTCGATGATGTCGGCGCCGGCGTCCAGGTACTGGCGGTGGATCTCGCTGATGACCTCGGGCTTGGTCAGTACCAGCAGGTCGTTGTTGCCCTTGAGGTCCTTGGGATGATCGGCGAAGCGCTCGCCGCGGAAGTCGGCTTCCGTCAGCTTGTAGCGCTGGATCATCGTGCCCATCGCGCCGTCCAGGACGGCGATGCGTTGCGCCAGGATGCCGGGCAAGGCGGCGCCGCGGGTGTAGGCCACGGCGGGGCGGGCGACGGCGGGACGGGCGGGGGTCGGGGCGTTCATGGGCTCCGATTGTAGGAAGCCCGGCCCCGGCCCACCGTTCTCATCCGCCGAAGACCTTCTTCAGGATGGCGCTTCCGGTGCCGACCGGATCCTGGCGGATCTTCTTCTCTTCCTGGCCGATCATGAAGTACAGGCCGTCCAGCGCCTTGTCGGTGACGTAGCCCTGGAGGTTGGCGTCCTCCTTGCGGATGAGCCCGAAGCCCGAGGCCTTGCCGGCCACCGCGTTGTACTTCTCGCTCAGCGACTGGCGTTCGGTCGCCTTGGTCACGATGGGCAGGAACTTCGTCGTGAGCGGCGAGCGGGTCTTGTCCTCGAAGAACTGCGTCACCGCGTTGTCGCCGCCGCGCACGATCCTCACCGCGTCCTCGACGCTGATGTTGCGCACGGTGGAGACCAGCAGCTGGCGCGCTTCCGGCATCGCCTGCTCGGCGGCGCGGTTCATCGAGGTGATCAGGTCGTCGATGCGCTTGCCCTGGCCGGTCGTGCGCAGCAGGCGCGCGGCGTCCTTGAGCGCGCCCGGGAGTTCGATCTTCACTTGCGGATTGCCGAGGAAGCCGTCGGTCCGCCCCAGGTCGGCCAGCGCCGCCTGGGCGCCGCGTTCGAGCGCCGCGCGCACGCCGGAGGCGGCGTCGCCCTCGCTCAGGCTCAGCGCCATCGCCCACGGCGAGGCGCAGCCCGCGCCCAGCAGCGCGATCAGGTCACGGCGAAACAGGTTCATCGGTGTCTCCTTCTTGAACGTCAGGGATGGCCGTCTCAGCGGCCTCAGCGGTCTCAGCAGCCTCGACGCCTTCGGCATCAGCCGCGGCAGCACGCGCCGGGGGGTCTCCCTCGGTATCGTCGTCGGTGCCGGCGACGTCCGATGCCGCATCTTCCGACTCCGCGAGGTCCATGTCGATGGCGCCGAACGGGCCGGGGCCGTCGCCGAGCTTGAACTCGATGCGCAGGCTGTCGCCGGACTCCAGCACCACCGGCTTGCCGAGCACCGGCGAACCCGCGCCGACCAGCGTGCCGGCGCGCAGCGGCCGGTTGAGGGCCGCTTCCGCGAGCAGGTCGCCGAGCGACCACTTCATGCCGGTCTTCGCATCGACGACCGCCTGCTTGCGCCCGTTGCGCATGACCTGCAGCTGCAGCGCCGCGCGGCCGAGGTACCAGGCGCCGGGCAGCTCATCCGGCGTGACGGCGACCGGCGCGAACTGCAGCGCCGGGCGGCTGTGCAGCGCCGGCCACCCGTTGGCGAGTTCCTCCTGCTGCACCGGCCGCAGCACCCAGTCGCTGACCAGCATCAGCAGCCGGATGGCCTCCAGCGCCTGCGACGGCACGGCACCTTGCCCGAGGTCTCCGATGAGTGCGGCGAGCTGCGGTTCGGGCTCCAGGCCCGGCGTGCGCAGGTCGAGCAGCTCAGTGGGACCGAGCAGCGCCTCCGCGCCGCCGGCGCGCAGCAGCGGCGCGCTGAGGCGCTCCGGCCACGCGAGGCCTCGGTCGCGCAAGGCCTGACCCTGGTCGGGGTAGGCCTCGCCCGCGATCCAGCCCGCCAGTCGCGGCAGCGGCGCCAGGCATTGCTTCGGGTCGAACGCGAACGCATGCCGCGCACGGCCCTGGTTCAGCGACTGCGACAGCGTCTCCAGCTGGGGCGCCATGAAATTCCAGTCGTCGAGCACCTGTTGCAGGCGCGTGGCGATGCCGTTGGCATAGCATGCCTGGCTCAGGTCGCGCGACACGACCACCAGTTGGCCGTCGCGGGATCCATCGCGGTAGGTGGCGAGTTTCATTGTTGTGAGCGGACAGTCATTCGTCGGACGATCGGTGGCGGCATTTTCACCTCAGGAGCGCATCGCCTTCGCGGCGGCGCTCGCGGGGGCCCTGGTGCTGCATGCGGGCGCCATCCTCGCGCTGTCGGACCGGCCCTTGCCGCGGGCGGTCGACAGCCTGGCGGTCGCGACACGGCTCATCGAGGCGCCCCCTCCGCCCGCACCCGAACCTGTTGTGAAGCAGACGGTGCAACCTGTCGCGCAGCCCGTCGTTCCCCGCGCCGCTCGGCGTGCGACGCCCGTGCGCAAACCGGACACCCGACCTGTGCCCGCGCTGCTCGCGTTACCGCTGCACGGCGAAGGCTCGCTGGCCTACGCCTTCGTCATCGACGGCCAGCCGGGTGAAGCGGCGCTGAGCTTCCACATCGGCGCCGAGCGCTTCGAGATGACCCTCGAACGCCGCGCGGGCGATCGCGAACTGCCGGTCTGGCGGAGCGAAGGGCGCGTTGGCCCGCAAGGTTTGCAGCCCGAACGACATCGCGTGACGCGCCAGGGTCGCGACCGTGAGCTGCTGATCTTCGACCGGGATGCCGCGCGACCGGTTCTGCTTGTAGGCGCACGAGCGTTTCCGCTGTCGGCGGGCACTCAGGATCGGCTGTCCTGGTGGCTGCAGCTGGCTGCGATGCTGGCGGCGGAACCGGCGCCCTCCATCGGCCAGCGCCTGCGCGTGCCGGTCGCCGGTCCGACGGGCGTCAACGACTGGGATTTCGAGGTCGCGGCGCGCGACGGCGACCGCTGGCTGCTGCGGCGCGACCTGGTACGCGGGGCCGGTCGACCGGCCCTGCAATGGTCGGCCTGGCTGGACGGGCGTCGGGGTTTCCTGCCGGTGGACCTGCGCTTCAGCCTGGACGACGACGAGCAGTGGGCGCTCCGATTGCTGGAGTGAACCTGTCCGTCCGCGTGCATGGCCACTGGGTGAACTTCCTGTGCGTGCGCGTTGCGGTTCGTCAATCCGTGACGCCCTGTGCGGTTGGCACCACAAATGCTTGAGACACGGTGCAGCGTGTTCCGCAAGTTCTGCCACCATGGGTCATGGCCTGGTTGGGAGCGACGGGTCTTGAATCCGTCGCAACAGGCCATAACTCCTCCAACCAAGGAGTCCTTCATGCACATGCTCTACGACTCACCGAGTTACATCGTCGTCCAGTTCGATGTCCCGGTCGCTCCGTCTGCCGGGGATGCTGCGCACGCGGCGCAGGTGGACCACACCAACCTGCCCGCGTTGCAGCGTGACGGCTTCGAGATCGTCGACAAGTTCACCCGCAAGGAAATCTTCATCGAGGGCGCGCTCGCCCAGACCTTCCAGGAGGGCGTCGAGGCGCTCATCGAACAGGGTCCCGACGTCGACGACCTCGACGCCTTCATCGCCCAGTACGCCAACCTGGGCCAGCAGACCGTGATCATGCATTGATCCGGCGGGGGCTTGTCCTCCCCCCTTCCCTGCGCCAAGATCGTGCGGACACGCCCCGTTCAGGGGTGTTCCCCCCGCACGCACCATGGCCAAGCGCTCGCAGCTTCCGCTGGACTCTCCAGGCCTGTCCGACAGCCCGGTGCTGGACCGCATGTGCTCGCACTTCGTGCTGACGCTGACGGTGCGCCATGCCAACCGATTCAATCCCCGACGCGACCTCAGCGGCCTGCTCGCGCTGACGGCGCGCCACCTCGTCTGGCCGCCGCAGGTGCTCTCGCGCGTGCGCGGCTATCTGGCGCGGCGTTGCCAGGGGCATTCGCTGTGGGCCGGTCATGAGCGCTTGGGCGATGCGGCCTTCCTCGCCCGCCACGGCGTGTGGCGAGGCCCGTTCGCCGAAGGCACGGTGTTCTTCTACCTCGACGAGTACATCAAGGACGCGCCCAAGGACTTGCTCGCGCTGCTGTCCTGCACCTGCGATGCGCTGGACGGCCGGCTGAGGAGCCCCTCCACGCTGGTCGAGCAGAACATCGACGTCCTCGGTCGCCTGCTGCAGCTGAACGCGGCCGAGCGGGCGCTGCTGCTCTACGGCACGCTGGCGCGTTATCAGCGCGAGCTGCGAGGCGCCCTCGTCGAGTTCAAGGTCAACACCGCGCAGGAGGCCTTCGCCGCGATCGCGGAGGTGGCCGGCGTCGATCCGCACGAGGTGGCCGACGCGCTGCGCGCCGGCTCGCGGCTGGAGCGGGTCGGCATGATCGAGAACCTGATCGCCGAACACAACATCACCGATCTCTCCGACCTGATGAAGGTCAGCGAGCAGTTGCCGCCGGTGCTGATGCGGGCCTACGACGGCCCGCAGGACCTGATGGCGGTGTTCACGCGCCCGGTGACGCCCAGCCCGTTGCAGCGTGCCGACTTCGACTTCATCGCCGAGGACGTGACCCTGCTCGCCACCCTGCTGCGCCAGGCGGTGGCGCAGGGGCAGGCGGGCGTGAACGTGCTGCTCTACGGGCCGCCGGGCACCGGCAAGACGGAGCTGGCGAAGGTCGCCGCGCGCGAGGCCGGTCTCGCCCTCTACGAGGTCGAGTACGCCGACCGCGACGGCAACGCGCTCAGCGGTCGCGACCGCTACCGCTCGCTGCAGATCAGCCAAGTATTCCTGAAGGCGAGCCGCGACGTGGCGCTGCTGTTCGACGAGGTCGAGGACGTCTTTCCCCACCTGAGCGGCGACGCCGCGCACCTGATGGCCCGGCTGGACGCGGCGCTGGAGGTGCCCGCGACCATGACCGTCAACGGCAAGGCCTGGGTCAACCAGATCCTGGAGAGCAACCCCGTGCCGGTGCTGTGGATCACCAACCGCATCGAGCACATCGACCCCGCGTTCCGGCGCCGCTTCCAGTACCACCTGGAACTGACTTCGCCGCCGCCGGGCGCGCGCCTGGGGCTGGTGCGCAAGGCCCTGGAGGAACTGCCGGTGCCGGAGGGCTTCGCCGAACGGCTGTCCGAACGCCGCGGCCTGACGCCGGCGCAGGTCCGCACCGCGGTGCGCTTCGCGCGGCTGGCGGGAAGCGCGGCGGAGGTCGGCGCGTCCGCCCCGGACGGCGCGATCGATGCCGCCGCCCGCGCCGCCGCGCAGGCCGCCGCCAACGAGCACCTCGTCAGCCGGCAACTGCGGCACGCCGACAAGGCGCTCGGCCTGATCGACGCCTCGCCCCAGGCGCGGCCGTCGGCGACGCGCTACTCGCTCGACCTGATCCACTGCGAATGCCGCTTCGCCCTGCCGCGCCTGATCGAGGCGCTGCGCCGCCGCGGCATGGGCACGCTGTGTTTCCACGGCCCGCCGGGCAGCGGCAAGACCGCCCTGGCGGCGCACATCGCCTCGGAACTGCAACGGCCGCTGATGGTGCGGCTGGCCAGCGACCTGATGTCCAAGTACGTCGGCGAGACGGAGCAGAACATGGCCCGCATGTTCGAGACCGCGGCCGCCGAAGGCGCGCTCCTGCTGCTGGACGAGGCCGACAGCTTCCTGCGCAGCCGCCGCAGCGCCGAGCGGCATTACGAGGTCAGCGAGGTCAACGAGATGCTGGCCGGCATGGAGCGCCACGCCGGGCTCTTCATCTGCACGACCAATGCCTTCGAGGATCTGGACGAGGCCGCGCTGCGCCGCTTCAGCTTCAAGATCCGCTTCAAGGCGCTGCGGCCGGACCAGCGGCTGACGATGTTCGAGCGCGAAGTCGGCGCCGCGCCGGACCCGGCGCATGCGGACCGGCTGAGCCTGCTGGACGCGTTGACGCTGGGCGACTTCGCCGCCGTGCGGCAGCAGGCGGAGATCCTTGGCGAGACGCTGTCGCCCGACGAGTTCCTGACGCTGCTGGAAGCCGAGCACCGGGTGAAGCCGGAGGTGCGCCAGCGCCGCCCGATGGGCTTCCGGGCGCGCGAGACCTGACCCCGCTCGCCTCCCCGAGCGCCCGTGCGTCTTGTCCTCGCTTCCTTCCCCCTTTCCTTCCCCCTTCGTCCCCTTTTTGGTCTCCCTCTTCGGCGGGAGCTTCGCCGGCCTTGGAGGCGGCCGGTTCTATGGCATCGTGCCGTCCATGCTGAATCCGTTCCCGTCGACTCTCCTGAAGCGCGCCTCGCGCGCGCTCGCCGCCGGCTCGCTCGCCTTGCTGGCCGCGCTGACCGGCAACGGCGCGTCCGCCGCGCCGGCCAAGCCGTCCTGCGCGCCCGAGCCCGCGCCGCTGTCCGCCGACCGCCTGGCCGCACAGGCCAAGGACCGCGGCCTGATGTGGACGCTCAAGCGCGACGGGCGGACCTCCTACCTGTACGCCAGCCTGCACGTCGGCAAGCCCAGCTGGGCTGCCCCCGGCCCCCGGCTGCGCAAGGCGCTGGAGGAGGTCGACGCCGTCGCGCTGGAGCTCGATCCGCTGGACCGCGACGCCTGGAAGATGCCGCCCATGCCCGAACTGCCGCTGGACGCCTCGCTGCGCCGGCGCCTGGACGCGCAGGCGGCGTCGGTCTGCCTGGAGCCGCAGGCGCTGGCGGCGATCCATCCGTTGCTGCAGACCAGCACCTACATGCTGCTGCGCGCCCGGTCGCTCGGGCTGGACGTGCGCTACGGCCAGGAGATGCTGCTGAGCCAGTGGGCCCGCGACCGCGGCCTGCCGGTGCTGGCGCTGGAGACCTTGCAGGGGCAGCTCGACGCGCTGCTGCCTTCGGACGTCGACGCGGCGCGACATGAGCTGCGTTCCAACCTCCAGCAGCTCGAACGCCCGAAGTCGCTGCTGCGCACGCTGGACACGATGGTGACGGTCTACGACCGCGGCGACCTCGCCCGTCTGAACCGCTACGCCGAATGGTGCGACTGCGTGACCGACGCCGCCGACCGCGCCGCGCTGCAGCGCATCAACGACGGGCGCAATCCGGCCCTCGCCGAGCGCATCTCCGAACTGCACCAGCGCGGCCAGTCGCTGCTGGTGGCCGTCGGCGCGATGCACATGACCGGACCGCGCGCCCTCACCGCCCTGCTCAAGGACCAGGGCTTCGAGGTAACCCTGATGCCGCGGACCGGGTTGCGTTGACCGAGTTGCGGCACACTGGGCCGCGCGCCGTTCCGGCGCTTTCCCTTCCCCTGACTTTCCCTCCTGGAGTCCCCATCTTGGACCCCCTGCCGTCCTTCCTCCAATCGCTGTTCCTGGTGCCGCTGACGCTGCTGCCCATCATCAACCCGGTGGGCGTGGCGCCTATCGTCATCGGCGCGGCCGGCGGCGACGACAAGGTCCTCAAGCGGCTGGCGCGCCAGGTCGCGATCAACGGCTGGGTGGTGATCATGGTGTCGCTGCTGGTGGGCACCTACGTGCTGGACCTGTTCGGCATCTCGCTGCCGGTCGTGCGCGTGGGCGGCGGCCTGCTGGTGGCCTACAGCGCCTGGGTGATGCTCACCCGCAACGAGACCGACGACGTCCAGACCGCCGTCGTGCACGCCTCGCCCGGCGACATCACCGAGGCCGAGATCGTCCGCCGCAGCTTCTTCCCGATCACCTTCCCGCTGACCACCGGCCCGGGCAGCATCGCCGCGGCGATCGCGCTGGGCGCGCAGATCCCCAGATCGCCGGTGCCCTACGTGATGGGCGCGGGCGTGGCCGCCATCGGCGCGGCCTTCACGGCCGCCGTGGTCTACCTGGTCTACCGCAACGGCGGCCGGCTGCTCATGAAGATGGGCGAAGTCGGCACCCTGGTCATGATGCGACTGATGGCCTTCGTGCTGCTGTGCATCGGCATCCAGATCCTGTGGACGGGCTGGGCCGACCTGAACCACATTCCGACCTGACGCGGACACCGCCCTTCCCGACACCGGACGGTCGCCGCCAGGACGTAGGATAGTGCGCAAGGCCGCCCCCGGCCTCTCCGCCGTGCGCGGGGAGTTCCGGCGAGGACGGCGTCGAGGAGACACCATGGCGGACACCGACTTCAGCAAATTCGTTCCGGGCTTCGACTTCATGCAGGGGTTGATGAAGAACGCCGGCGCGGCGATCCCCGGCTTCGGCCAGTGGGTCGCGCCGACGCTGGATCCGGAGGAGCTGGACAAGCGCATCAACGAGCTGCGCACCGTGCAGTTCTGGCTCGAGAACAACGCCCGCATGCTCACGGCGACCATCCAGGCGCTGGAGGTGCAGCGGATGACGCTGTCGACGCTGCATGCGATGAACGTGCCGATGGCGGACCTGAAGGACGTGCTGAAGACGCCGCCCATGCCGCCGATGCCGTCAGCGCCTCCCGGCGCGGACGCTTCGCGAGGCGGGGCGACGGCAGATGCCACGTCCAGGTCGAGCGCCGACGCTGAACCGGGAACGAAGCCCGATGCGAAGGCTGAGGCGAAGCCCGGCGACGCCGCCGGCCCCAGACCCGCCGGCGCCGACCCGATGCAATGGTGGAACGCGCTGACGCAGCAGTTCACGCAGGTCGCGTCCAACGCGATGAAGACGGCCCAGACCGCGGCGGCGGCCTCGACGACGGCGCCCAGGCCGGCGGCCGGGTCGACGGCGAAAGCGGCGCCCAAGGCGCCCGCCAGATCCGCAGCCAAGCCGGCCGCCAGGAAGGCGGCGCCCGCGCGCAAGACCGCCGCCAAACGCAAGGCTCCTTGAGCCCGCCAGCCTCCCGAGGGCCGTTCATGCCTCGCTTTCTCCAGGCGCACGCCACCCATCCCGATCCCCACATGGCGCTGGCCCTCGCCGGCGCCCAGCTGGAGGGTCAGCGCGCCGGCATGACACCGACGCTGGGGTTCCTCTACCTCACGCATCCGTACGTGCCGCATGCGCAGGCGCTGCTGGACGAAGTCCGCGAACGCTGGCCGGGTTGCGGCTGGGTCGGCGCGTCCGCGCTGGCGGTCAGCGCCAGCGGCGTCGAGTACTTCGACGAGCCGGCGCTGGTCGTCATGCTGTGCGACCTGCCGCCGGAACAGTGGCGCATCTTCTCGGGGCTGAAGCCGCTGACCCCGGACTGCGAATCCCGCAGCCTGCTGCTGCACGCCGACGGCGGCACGCCCGACCTGCAGGAGTTGATCGGCGAACTCTCCCAGCGCTGCAGCAGCGGCTACCTCTTCGGCGGCCTGGTCAGCGGCGGCGACAACGCCGTGCAGATCGCGGACGGCATCTTCGCGGGCGGCCTGTCGGGGCTGGCCCTCGGCCCGGACGTGCGCTGGATCTCGCGCGTCAGCCAGGGCTGCCAGCCGCTCGGCCGCGAGCGCCGCGTCACCGCCTGCGACGGACCGCTGGTCACCGGACTCGACGGGCAACCGGCGCTGGACGCGCTGCTCGAGGACCTGAAACTGCCCGCCTACACCGGCGAGTCCGGATCGCTGCGGCAGGCGATGCCGCTGTTCCGGCGCACGCTGGTCGGCCTCAGCGACGAACCGGGCGCCCGGCGCGAGTACGGCGCCGAGGTCCGCGTCCGCCATCTGGTCGGGCTCGATCCCGGCCGGCGCGGCATCGCCGTCGCCGAGCAGATGCGCGAGGGCGAACTGCTGAGCTTCTGCGAACGCCATCCCGACGCCGCGCGCCGCGACCTCGTCCGCATCTGCACCGAGATCCGCGCCGAAGCCGAGGAACGCGGCGCCCGCATGGCCGGCGCGCTGTACTTCAGCTGCACCGGCCGGGGCGGCCCGCACTTCGGCTCGCCGTCGGCGGAGCTGCAGTGGGTGCAGCACGCGCTGGGCGAGGTGCCGCTCGCCGGGTTCTTCGCCAACGGGGAGATCGCCCACGCGCGGCTGCATGGCTACACCGGCGTGCTGACGGTCTTCCTGGACGCCTGATGGCCGGCCGCCGCGACCTGCTGCAGGCCGCCGCGGCCTCGGTCCTTTCCAGCGCCCTGCCCGCACTGGCCTTGCTGCCGGACGTGGCGACGGCCGCCCGGTCCGCTCCCGGCACCTCGTCCGGCTCAGCGCCGCCGGAACCGACCACCGTCGTCTATCCGCGCCATCTGCCGCAGCAGGACAAGCAGGTCGACTACTTCATCAGCCTGCTGCACGCCGCGCTGCAGCGCAGCGGCACGCGCTACGCGCTGGTCCAGACGAAGTCCGAGATGGTGCAGAGCCGCGCGCTGCTGGAGATGGCTAGCGACGATCCCGGCATCGACGTGTTCTGGACGATGACCGATCCGCAGCGCGAGAAGACCCTGCTGCCGATCCGCGTGCCGCTGGACCGGGGGCTGATCGGCTGGCGCCTCTGCCTGACCCGCGCCGCCGACTGGGACCGCCTGCGCGACATCCGCGACCTGAAGGACCTGGCCCGGCTCACCGCCGGTCAGATGCACGACTGGCCCGACACCGCCGTGCTGCGCGCCAACGGCCTGCCGGTGCAGGTCAGCACGCATTACCAGGGCCTGTTCCAGATGCTGTCGGCGGGCCGCTTCGACTACTTCCCGCGCTCGATCTTCGAGATCGATTCGGAACTGGCCAGCTTCTCCGAGCAGCAGCTCGTCATCGATCCTTACCTGCTGTTGCACTATCCCGCGGCGCTCTACATGTTCGTCCGACCGGGCCGTCCGCGACTCGCGGCGGACCTGACGCGCGGCATGAACGCGCTGGTGGTCGACGGCACCTTCGAGCGCCTGTCGCGCCAGATCTTCGGCGATCTGCTGCAGCGCCACCGCATCGACCAGCGCCGCGTGCTGCGCCTGAGCAACCCGCTGCTGCCGGCGCAGACGCCGCTGGACCGCAAGGCCTTGTGGTGGCCGCTGCCGGGTTCGCGCTGAACGGCTCCCGCCAACGGGGGGGCCGGCGTCCGGGCGGGGTTCAGTCCGGGGTCAGCGCGCGGGGCTACAGTTCGACGCCATGACCGCCGTCCTTCCTTCCACCCACGAGCCGCCCGGCGACCAGGCCGCCGAGCTGGCCGGTTTCCGCGCCGGGCGCCGCGCGCAACTGGTCCAGGCCCTGCGCGCCGAGCTGCCCGCACACGCGCTGCTGTGGCAGGACGAGCAGACGCGCCCCTACGAATGCGACGGCCTGACCGCGTACCGCGAGCGCCCGCTGGCCGTCGCGCTGCCCGAGACCGAGGCCCAGGTCGCCGGCGTGCTGAAGGCCTGCCACGCGCTGGACGTGCCGGTGGTGGCGCGCGGTGCGGGCACCGGCCTGTCCGGCGGCGCCATGCCGCACGCCGAAGGCCTGACGCTGGCGCTGGCCAAGTTCAACCGCATCGTCGCGATCGATCCGCTGGCGCGCACCGCCCGGGTCCAGTGCGGCGTGCGCAACCTGGCGATCTCGGAAGCGGCGGCCGCGCACGGCCTGTACTACGCGCCGGACCCGAGCAGCCAGATCGCCTGCACGATAGGCGGCAACGTCGCGGAGAACTCCGGCGGCGTGCATTGCCTGAAGTACGGCCTGACGCTGCACAACGTGCTCAAGGTGCGCGGCTTCACCGTCGAGGGCGAGCCGGTCGAATTCGGTTCCGAGGCGCTGGACGCGGCCGGCCTGGACCTGCTGAGCGTCGTGATCGGCAGCGAGGGCATGCTGGCGGTGGTGACGGAGGTGGTCGTCAAGCTGACGCCCAAGCCGCAACTGGCGCGCTGCATCATGGCCAGCTTCGACGACCTGCGCCGCGCCGGCGACGCGGTGGCCGCGATCATCGCGGCGGGCATCATCCCGGCCGGGCTGGAGATGATGGACAAGCCGATGACGGCGGCGGTGGAGGACTTCGTCCACGCCGGCTACGACCTGGACGCCGAGGCGATCCTGCTGTGCGAGAGCGACGGCACGCCGGAGGAGGTCGAGGAAGAGATCGCCCGCATGAGTGCGTTGCTGCAGGCCAGCGGCGCGACGCGGATCGAGGTCAGCGAGACCGAGGCGCAGCGGCTGCGTTTCTGGAGCGGCCGCAAGAACGCCTTCCCGGCGTCCGGGCGCATCAGCCCGGACTACATGTGCATGGACTCGACGATCCCGCGCAAGCGGCTGGCCGACATCCTGCTGGCGATCCAGGAGATGGAACGCAAGTACGACCTGCGCTGCGCCAACGTCTTCCACGCCGGCGACGGCAACCTGCATCCGCTGATCCTGTTCGACGCGAACGATCCCGACCAGCTGCACCGCTGCGAGCGCTTCGGCGCGGACATCCTGGAGACCAGCGTCGCGATGGGCGGCACGGTGACCGGGGAGCACGGCGTCGGCGTGGAGAAACTCAACAGCATGTGCGTGCAGTTCTCGCCGCAGGAGCGCGAACGCATGCTGGCCCTGAAGCGGGCCTTCGATCCGAAGGGGTTGCTGAACCCCGGCAAGGTGATCCCGACGCTGCAGCGCTGCGCCGAATACGGCCGCATGCATGTGAAGCGCGGTGCACTTTCATTCCCAGAACTGGAGCGATTCTGATGGCAGTGCAAGCAGCAGGCGCCGCGGCGGCGGACCCGGAGCCGGGCGCCGGCTTCGTCCCCTCGACGCAACTGATGGCGACCCTGGAGGCGATGGCGGCGCGTTTCCAGGAGGGCCGGCCGGTGCGGCTGACCGGTCACGGCAGCAAGGATTTCTACGGCGGCCCGCTGGGCGACGCCGAGCCGATCTCGACGCTGTCGCTCAACGGCGTGATGGCCTATGAGCCGAGCGAGCTCTACGTGACCGCGGCGGCCGGCACGCCGGTGGCGGACGTGGAGGCGCTGCTGGCGCAGCACGGGCAGCACCTGGCCTTCGAGCCGCCGCGTTTCGTCGGCGCGGCCTCGGGCGGCACGGGCACGATAGGCGGCATGGTCGCGAGCGGGCTGTCCGGTCCGGCGCGCGCGACCGCCGGCGCGGTGCGCGATCACGTGCTCGGGCTGACGATGCTCGACGCGAAGGGCGAGCTGCTGCACTTCGGCGGCACGGTGATGAAGAACGTCGCCGGCTACGACGTGTCGCGGCTGATGGCGGGATCGATGGGCGTGCTCGGGCTGATCGCGCAGGTCACGCTGAAGGTGCTGCCGCGGCCGGTCGCGACCGCGACGCTGCGCTTCGAGGCCTCGCAGGACAAGGCGCTGCTGCGGATGAACCGCTGGGGCGGGCAGCCGCTGCCGATCTCGGCGAGCGCCTGGTGGGACGGCGCGCTGGTGGTGCGCCTGTCCGGCGCCGAGGCGGCGGTCCGCGCGGCGATCCAGAAGCTCGGCGGCTCGGTGATCCCGGAGCCGATGGCAGCGCCGTTCTGGCTGGGACTGCGCGACCAGTGCGACGAGTTCTTCCTCGGCGCGCGCCGCGCGGTGCAGGGCGGCGCGACGTTGTGGCGCATCGCGGTGCCGTCCACGACGCCGCCGATGGCGCTGCACGGCGAGCAGCTCGTGGAATGGGGCGGCGCACAGCGCTGGGTCGTGACGCCGATGGCGCCCGCGCAGGTGCGCGAGGTGGTGGCCGCGGCGGGCGGGCACGCGACGATGTTCTACGCGAGCGACAAGTCGGCGGGCACTTTCTCGCCGCTCGGCCCGCAGCTGACGCGCATCCACAAGGAGCTGAAGCGGCAGTTCGATCCGGCGGGGATCTTCAATCCGGGGCGTCTTTACACTGATCTCTGACTCGCCTAGAACGGCTCACTGCCTGACTGCCATGTATCTCAAGTCCCTCCACATCGAAAACTTCCGACGCTTCGAACGCTACGACTGCGGGTTCGATCCGAGGTTGACCTTGCTGATGGGCGTGAATGGAGCGGGGAAGTCTTCTCTGCTCAAGGCCATTTCCATTCCCTTTTCTACGGCGCTCGGACAACTGGGTTTTCCTAAGGGAAACGAGTTTGAAGTTGAGGACGTGCGGGCGTCCTACTCCACTGATCCCTCTAGCGAATCCTGGATGACGGTCGGCTATCCGCCTATCCTGAGGGTCGTCTTCGATGTGGAAGGGTCGCCCCAGGCGCTTTCACTTCTGCGGACGCCTGCTTCTTGGGTTTGGCAGCAGAACCCCCGTGCGGATATGGATCCACCGGTGGATCTCGATCAATTTGGCCATTCGGTACGAACTTGGCTATTTGGGCAAACCTCGAAGGCCGTTCCAGTGCTTGCGCGATTTGGGGTGAGCGCTTTTGCTGGAACCGCGAGGCCTCTTGATCTCGGCCGCCCGTTCGAGCAGAAGCGGGAGCTGTGGGACCGTTTTCAAAGCGACCAGATTGATGTCTCGACGCTAGCTCAATGGTTCCAACACAACGAGTTCAGGTCACTGCAAGAAGGTCAGGAGCCTCTGATTTTCCGGGTGGCAAAGCAGGCAGTCCTGAAAGCCATCCATGCGACGGATATCAAGTACGTCGTGCGCGAATCACGCCTGATGGTGCGTCACGAGGACACCGGCTGGCGCCCCTTCGACCGACTGAGTGACGGACAGAAACGGATCGCTGCGCTCTTCCTCGAGATCGCGGTCCGAGCTGCTTCGCTCAACTCGCATTTGGGCGAACGCTGTCTCCAGGACGCGCCTGGCTTCGTCTTGATCGATGAACTCGACATGCATCTGCACCCGCAGTGGCAGCGTGCTGTGATCGACGATCTGCTGGAGACCTTCCCAAGACTCCAATTCGTCGTGGCCTCACATTCGCCGTTCTTGATTCAATCGGCGCTGGAGCGCGGGATCGTGATCGATGCTTGCACCGGAGATCGTGTCGACGCCATGGACCACAGCATCGAGGACATTGCTGAGACGGTGATGGGTGTCGATCAGCCCCAGCGAAGTCAGCGGTTCCTTGAGAAGCGACAGCTTGCGCAGGAGTACCTGGAGTTGATGGAGAGCCCGACTTCAACGCCCGAGGAACGAGAGGCGCTCAAACACCGTCTAGACGGCGCGCTGGCGGAGTTCGCCGACGATCCCGCATCGGCGGCCTGGCTGAAGATGCAGAGCTTATCGAAGGGACTTTGATCCATGCGTTCGGTGCAAAAGGGCGACCACCCGGTCCAAGAGAACGGCGAACGTTTCGTTTTCCGGCCGTATATCAATGCTGCCCCGCACCTCAAAGAACGCCTCGGTCGCTATTGCAGTTTCTGCGAGCGCTTCGTTCCGACTGCTCTTGCGGTCGAGCACAAGCTGCCGAAGCTTCACTACGGACACCTCGAATTCGAGTGGACCAACTTTCTGCTCGCCTGCCCGAACTGCAACAGCACCAAGCTGACGCACGAGGTCACGGGCGTGGAGTCGATGTTTCCGGACACTCACGACACTTTTCGTGCCATCGAGTATTTGCGATCCGGACGCATCCAGGCCCGAGATACGCTCGCGGCGAATGATCTGGCGGCAGCGAAGGCGCTGCTGCATCTGGTCGGCCTGTCAAAAGAACCGCGGGAGCTCAGCGTCGCCGACGATCGCTGGAAGGATCGAATGGAGCTTTGGCGCTTGGCTGAGGACAGCCTTCGCTGTCTTCGGAAGATGGACACGCCCGAAATGCGCGAGCTGATCGTCGGTTACGCCAAAGGCAAGGGGGGCTTCTCGATCTGGATGGCGGTCTTCGCAGAGGAGCCAGCGATGCAAGCTGCATTCGTCGAAGCATTCCCTGGAACCCATCTCCATAGGCTCGCAGCCTGACCATGCAAACCCACCTCGCCCCCGAATTCCAAGGCACCCCGGAAGGCAGCACCGCCGAGGCCATCCTGCGGCGCTGCGTGCACTGCGGCTTCTGCACCGCCACCTGCCCGACCTACCAGCTGCTGGGCGACGAACTGGACGGGCCGCGCGGCCGCATCTACCTGATCAAGCAGGTGCTGGAAGGCGAGCCGCCGACCGCCGCCACGCAGCAGCACCTGGACCGCTGCCTCACCTGCCGCAACTGCGAGAGCACCTGTCCCTCCGGCGTCCAATACGGCCAGCTCGTGGAGATCGGCCGGCAGATCGTCGACGCGAAGGTCGAACGCACGCGCGAGGAGCGCGTCAAGCGCTGGCTGCTGAAGGAGGGCCTGACCTCGCCGCTGTTCAAGCCGGCGCTGCGGATCGGGCAGGCGCTGCGTCCGCTGGTGCCGGGCGCGCTGAAGGACAAGGTCCCGCCCAAGCCCGACGCGCGCGCCCACCAGTGGCCCCAGCGCAGCCACCCGCGCAAGGTGCTGATGCTGCTCGGCTGCGTGCAGCCGGCGATGATGCCCAACATCAACGCGGCCACCGCCCGCGTGCTCGACGCCGCCGGCGTGCAGACGCTGGTGGCCGACGAGGCCGGCTGCTGCGGCGCGATCCGCGCGCACCTGGACGACCACCACGGCGGCCTGGACGACGCCCGGCGCAACATCGACGCCTGGTGGCCGATGGTGGACGGCCACGGCGAGCAGGTCGAAGCCATCGTGATGAACGCCTCCGGCTGCGGCGTCCAGGTCAAGGATTACGGCCGGCTGCTCGCGCACGACCCGGACTACGCGGAGAAGGCCGTGCGCATCGCCTCGCTCACCCGCGACCTCAGCGAGTACCTGCCGGAACTGGTCCAGCCCCTGCGCTCGCGACTCGGCAAACCCGGCGCCACGATGTCGCGACCCAAGCTCGCCTACCACCCGCCCTGCACGCTCCAGCACGGCCAGCAATTGCGCGGCGGCGTCGAACGCCTGATGCGCGAGCTCGGTTTCGAGATCTCGATCGCCCCCAGCGAGAGCCACCTCTGCTGCGGCTCGGCCGGCACGTATTCGGTGCTGCAACCGCTGCTGTCCAAGCAGCTGCGGGACCGCAAGCTCGCCGCCCTGGCGCCGCTGGCCGCCGAGGCCATCGTCTCGGCCAACATCGGCTGCATCCAGCACCTCCAAAGCGGTAGCGACCTGCCCGTGCGGCACTGGGTCGAAGTCCTGGACGACGCCATCACGCACGGATGAGTCATTGACTCGCACGCCAGAACTCTTTCGGAAGCGTCGCGTCGACGCATCATTTCCGGCCGAAACCCTCCCCACTTGAGGAGGAGTTCTCAGATCGAAGGCCCCACCTGGGGCAAACCCGGGCATGCCCATTGCCTGCGGCCCGCAGAATCGCCTCCCATAACAGGAGGGGAGCGCGCAAGCGATCCAACCAGAAAGTGAAATAGGCCGGTCACCGCGTGGTGTCCGGCCTTTTTTCCGTCCGGACCGTCCCCGGACGGCGGCGGCCCGCCAGGGTTTGCCCGTCGCGCAGAGCGAGCAGACGTACCGGCGGACGCTCCCGCCGGGCGGGAGGAGGCGGATACTCCGCTGTCATATTTGTTTCAGCGGCTTCGTCCCGGAGCCCGATCCGCCATGACCCTGACCCGTCGCACCTGGCTGCTGGTGCCCGTCCTGGCCGCGCTGGCCGCCTGCGCCAACGCACCGTCCTCCTCATCCCCCGCCGGCGCCGCCGCCGCCGCGGCAACACCTGGCCCCGCGGCGTCCGCCTTCGCGGCGAAGAAACCGCCCAGACTGGTCGTCTTCATGGTCGTCGACGGATTGCCGATCCGGCAGGTGCTCGGCTACCGCGACCAGTTGCAGCCGGACGGCTTCAAGCGCTTCCTCGATCGCGGCGCGTGGTTCGCCAATGCGTACTACGGCCACGGCTACACCGTCACGGCGGCCGGCCACTCGATCATGCTGAGCGGCGCCTACCCGCAGCGCAGCAGCATCATCGGCAACGAGTGGCGCGACCCGATGACCGGCGCCCCGCAGTACAACACCGCCGACGCGCGCTACCAGTACATCGGCAACAAGACCGAGCCGCTGGCCGGCACCAGCCCGAACAACTACAAGGTCGAGACCGTCGGCGACGTGCTGCGCACGCTGCAGCCGGGATCCAAGGTGATCGGCATCTCGGGCAAGGACCGCGGCGCGATCCTGCCGGCCGGCCACAAGGGCACCGCCTACATGTACATGGGCGGCAGCGGCGAATTCGCCTCGTCGACCTATTACATGGACAAGCACCCCGCCTGGGTCGACGCCTTCAACGCGGCCAAGCCGGCGGACAAGTTCTTCGGCAAGACCTGGTCCCCGATGCTGCCGGAGACGGCCTACGCCCGCAGCGTGCCGGACGGCCAGCCCTGGCAGGCCAACAGCGGCAACGGCAACAAGCTGCCGGCCGTGCTGGGCGCCGGCATGGACGGCCCGGGACCGCGCTTCTACGGCAACATCCTGCCCTCCCCGTTCGGCGACGAACTGACGCTGGCCTTCGCCAAGGCCGCCATCGAGGGCGAACGCCTGGGCGCCGACGACCAGACCGACCTCCTGTCCGTCAGCCTGTCCAGCCACGACTACATCAACCACGCCTTCGGTCCGGAGTCGCGTCTGTCGCACGACCATTTCCTGCACCTGGACGCCTACCTGCAGGACTGGTTCAAGTACCTCGACGCCAAGGTCGGGCGCGACAACTACGTCGCCGTGCTGACCGCCGACCACGGGTTCACCGACACCCCCGAGTGGGCGAAGTCGCAAGGCCGGGACGCCGGACGCATCAATCCGACGCAGGCCGTGGGCTTCGTCAACGCCGGGCTCGCGAAGCAGTTCGGCGAGGGCCGCTGGGTGATCGGCATGTCCGGCAGCGGCTTCATCTTCGACGAGGCGGCGATCAAGGCCAAGGGCCTGTCCGCCGACACCGTCTACGCCGCCGCCAAGGCGCTGGTCGTGCAGGTCGACGGCGTGCAGACGGCCTTCACCCGCGAGCAACTGGCCGGAACGGACACCACGACGCCCTACCTCGAGCAGTTCCGTCGCTCCTGGTATCCGGGCGTCGCCGCGCCGCTGCAGGTGGTGCCGAAGGCGGGCTGGATGTTCGGCTCGCGCGTGACGGGCACCACCCACGGCAGCCCCTATGAGAACGACACCCACGTCCCGCTGCTGACCTGGGGGCCGGCGTGGGTCGGCCAGGGCCGCATCGAGCAGCGCGTCGAGATCGTCGACCTCGCGCCGACCCTGTCGGCCCTGCTGCACATCCCCGCACCGAAGCAGGCGCAGGGCGTGCTGCTGCCGCTGCCCGCCAAATAAGCGGAGCCTCCCCCAACGGGGGCCGTCCGCGCGCGGATTCCCCCCGTTCGCCCCACCCACCCGCCACCGGCGCGGGGGTGGGGTGCGCCTGACACCCGGCTCCTGTAGGCTCACCGGTCTCGCAGAAGTGACAGGGAGACCGCCGTGTTTGGCTGGTTCGAAAAACTCGTCGATCCGTTTCCGCAGACCCCGGCGCCGCAACCGCCGCAGGGCTTCTTCGCCTTCGTCTGGGCCGGCTCGCACGGCATGCGCGGGCTGGTGGCGGTGCTCATCGTCCTGACCGCCGCCATCGGCGCCTTCGAGGCGCTGCTGTTCTCCATGCTGGGCTCCGTCGTGGACTGGCTCGGCCAGGTCCCGCCCGCGCAGTGGTGGTCCACCCAGCAGGACAAGCTGCTGTTGCTGCTCGGCATCCTGCTGGCCAGCCCGCTGCTGATCGCGCTGCAGTCGCTCAGCAAGTACCAGGGCCTATCCAGCAACTTCCCGATGCGGCTGCGCTGGAACTTCCACCGGCACCTGCTGGCGCAGAGCATGAGCTTCTACCAGGACGAGTTCGCCGGCCGCGTCTCCGCCAAGCTGATGCAGACGGCGCTGGCCGTGCGCGAATGCTGGCTGATCGTCACCGACATCCTGGTCTTCATCACGATCTACTTCGTGACCATGCTGGGCGTCGTCGGCAGCTTCGACGCGACGCTGCTGATCCCCTTCCTGGGCTGGCTGGCCTGCTACGTCGTGGCGCTGAGCTACTTCGTCCCGCGCCTGAGCAAGGCCGCCACCGCCCAGGCCGACGCCCGCAGCCTGATGACCGGCCGCATCACCGACGCGTACACCAACATCAGCACGGTCAAGCTGTTCTCGCACTCGCACCGGGAAGCCGGTTTCGCGCGCGGCGCGATGCAGGACTTCCTGAACACCGCCTACCGCCAGATGCGGCTGATCAGCGGCTTCGAGATCGTCAACCACGCGCTGTCGATGGGCCTGATCGCCTCGACCGCCGGCATGACGGTCTGGCTGTGGACGCAGGGGCAGGTCGGCATCGGCGCGGTCGCGGCCGCCACGGCGATGGCGCTGCGGCTGAACGGGATCTCGCACTGGATCATGTGGGAGATGGCCAGCCTGTTCGAGAACATCGGCACCGTGCAGGACGGCATCACCACCCTGTCGCGCCCGATCGCGATCCGGGACGCGGCCGACGCGAAAGCGCTGGCCGTGACCCGCGGCGAGGTGCGCTTCGAGCACGTCGACTTCAGCTACGGCGGCCGCAAGACCGTGCTGCACGACCTGACCCTGACGATCCGTCCGGGCGAGAAGATCGGCGTGGTGGGTCGCTCGGGCGCGGGCAAGTCGACGCTGGTCAACCTGCTGCTGCGCTTCTACGACGTGGACAAAGGCCGGGTGCTGATCGACGGTCAGGACATCGCCACCGCCACCCAGGACAGCCTGAGACGCCAGGTCGGCATGGTGACCCAGGACACCAGCCTGCTGCACCGCTCGGTCCGCGACAACCTGATGTACGGCCGCCCCGACGCGACGGAGGAGGAGATGCGCGCCGCCGCCGAACGCGCCGAGGCGACGGACTTCATCGACGGCCTGAGCGACCCCAAGGGCCGCCAGGGCTACGACGCCCACGTCGGCGAGCGCGGGGTGAAGCTGTCCGGCGGCCAGCGCCAGCGGATCGCGATCGCCCGGGTGATGCTCAAGGACGCGCCCATCCTGCTGCTCGACGAGGCGACCAGCGCGCTGGATTCCGAGGTCGAGGCCGCGATCCAGCGCAGCCTGTACCGGCTGATGGAAGGCAAGACGGTGGTGGCGATCGCGCACCGGCTGTCGACGATCGCGGCCATGGACCGGCTGATCGTGATGGACCAGGGTCGCATCGTCGAGCAGGGCGACCACGCGTCGCTGCTGGCCCAGGGCGGCCTGTACGCCAAGCTGTGGGCGCACCAGAGCGGCGGCTTCCTGGTCGAGGACGATCTGGACACTCCGGACGAGGCCGGCGCGGGGAAGGACGGTGCGGCACCGCCGCTGTCGCCTGAAGGCGTCACCGGCATGAGCCGACCGCCTCATGCCGCCGGATCCATCGGCGGACACATGGATACAACTTCAACAACGGCGAAGGATTCCGTGTAAGCCGGCGCTGACTTATCTGGCGTGTGACGGACGCCGCACGCCACCCGTTCAAGGGGTTGGGCGGGGTATCCCGGGGCAGGCTTGTATGGAACACTGCGATCGCAGGTCGGACGGGAGCGCCGATCCGCTTGAACGTCCGCAGGAATCAGGACGACGTAGCACCACGAAAGCTGAGCATATGGACAACAGCAGCGACAACACCCCGCAGTCTTCGGCCACCCCGACCCCGGTCAGCCCGGTCAAGGGATCCGTCGTCTCGCAACGCCGTCGCCGCTTCATCCAGGCCGGCGTGGTGCCGGTCGGTCTGACGCTGGCCAGCCGTCCCGCGATGGCCTGGCACTGCAACTCCACCTCGGCCTGGGGCTCGGCGATCCTGCGCAACGGCGGCGCCAGCGTGCAGGCGCGCGCCAACGCGGCGGTGCTCAAAGACACGGAGTGCTGGGGCGTTTCCAACTTCGTCAACAACACCGGACGGTCGGTGGTGCAGGGCAACACGCCTCCCTGGAACTACATCGTCAAGACCTGGTTCAAGGGCAAGACCGTCAAGTTCGCCCGCGAGAACTTCACGGTCGGCCAGCTGTTCGGAACGCTCCGGAACTGCCCCGGCGTGACGACGAGTTCCAACTTCGACAATCTGATCAAGACCAAGCCCGGCGCCCTGGGCACCCTGATGGCGATGGCACGGCTGAACACGCTGTTCGCCGGCAACGGCGTCGCGCAATGCGTGATTTCGTCTACCGGGCAGGACATGCTGGTGAAGATGGCGAGCGACGGCCCGGGCATGTTCAAGCCGCCCAACTCCAGCGGACCGGCCTGGAACGCCGACGATTTCACCCGGTACCTCAGGGAAAACTGGCTCGTCGCTGACTGATGGCCGGTCCCGCCTGGCAATGCAGGCCAGCGATCGCTGACGTGCTGCTCGCCTGGGAGGGCGAACAGCACGCGGTCTTTTTCAACCCCGAGAGCGGGGACACCCACTTGATCGCCGCGCTCGGCGTGCAACTGGCCGAATGGCTGGTCGACGGGCCGTTGCGCCGCGACCAGTTGCTGACGCGCCTGGCGCGGGAAGTCGATTGGGACGAGATCCCCACGCCTGAGGCGCTCGCGGAACTGCTGGATCTCCATTTGCGCCGTCTGGTCGCCATCCAACTGCTGACACCGGTGGACGTCGAGGACCTAGCGCAGGAGCCGGTCGCTTGAGATTGCAGGACCTCGACACCGCCGGGCTGCGGGCCCGGATGCGCGACGGCGGCGTAACGCTGCGGCTGTCGCCCTTCACCGTGCGCATCCGGTCGGACATCCCCCACCTGGCCGGCGACGTCGCGGCGATGTACCGCGACTTCGAGCTCGTCGACGAGAACGATTTCGTCGACTTCCACGTGGCCGTGCTGCGCAGCCCGCACTGGTTGAGCAGGCTCCAGGGCCGCGCCGAGTTCTGGTTCGACGGGCAGCGTTCCTTCACGCCGCTGCCGGCCGCACAGGCGCTGGCGATGCTCGAATGGGGCATCAACTGGTGCATCGCGGCGCACGCCCATCAATACCTGCTGATCCACGCGGCCGTGCTGGAGCGCGGCGGCCGCGCGCTGCTGATGCCCGCGCCTCCGGGCTCCGGCAAGAGCACGCTGTGCGCGGCGCTGGCGCATCGCGGCTGGCGTCTGCTGTCGGACGAGCTCGGTTTGCTGGACATGTCGACCGGACTGGTCCACGGCATGGCGCGGCCGATCAATCTGAAGAATGCGTCGATCCCGGTCATCCGCGCGTTCGCGCCGGATGCGCACTTCAGCGCGTCCATGCCCAACACCTCGAAGGGCACGGTCGCGCTGGTGCGCGCGCCGCAGGACGCGATCGAGCACCGGCTCTCGCCCGCGCAACCCGCGTGGGTGGTGCTCCCCGCCTGGCGCGCCGATGCGCCTGCGCAACTGATGCCGATCGAACGGGCGCGCGCGTTCATGGACCTCGCCGAGCAGTCCTTCAACTACGACGTCCACGGCCAGGCCGGTTTCCAAGCCGTGGGACGGCTGGTCGAGGCGTGCGAGTGCTACCGCTTCGAATACAGCCAGCTCGACGAAGCCGTGGCGCATTTCGAAACGCTCCTGGAGGCTTCGCCGTGAGCGCGCGTCATGATCATGGCCCCGGTCACGCTCACGGCGAACGCCGTCGTCCGCTGCTGGTCCGCGTGCTGCTGCATCCCGCGATCGCCGCCGGGCTGAGCCTGACCGACTGGGACCTGCTGCTGCGACAGGCGCGTCGGTCCAACCTCGCCGGAAAACTGGCCGAGCTGATGGAGGTTGGCGGTTGGCTGGCCGCCTTGCCGGCGCCGGTGCAGCCGCATCTGCGCTCGGCGCTGCTGCTGTCGCGACGGCAGGTCCAGATGCTTAGGCGCGAGGTCGACCTGCTGCGCCAGACCCTGGACGAACTGGCCGGGCCGCTGATCCTGCTCAAGGGCGCCGCCTACGCGCTCGGCGAGCATGCGCCTGCGCTGGGACGCATGTTCAGCGACATCGACCTGCTGATCCCGCCCGAACAGCTGCCGCGCTGCGAGACGCTGCTGCTGGTGCACGGCTGGGACTTCGACGAAGACCTGGACGCCTACGACCAGCGCTACTACCGCGAGTGGATGCATGAGCTGCCGCCGCTGCATCACAAGCGCCGGGGCACCTCGCTGGACGTGCACCACACGCTGCTGCCGCCGACGGCGCGCACGGCGCTGGACAGCCGGGCGCTGTTCGACGCGCCGCGGCCCTTGCCTGGCCTGCCCGGCGTTTTCGTCCTCCCGCCCGAGGACATGCTGCTCCACAGCGCCGCCCACCTGTTCCACGAGGGTGAGCTGCCCAACGGCCTGCGCGACCTGTTCGACCTCGACGCGCTGATGCGCGAGTTCGGGGCGATCGACGGCTTCTGGCCTCGGCTGGCGGAGCGCGCGCGGCGGATCGGCCTGTCCCGCCCGCTGTGGCTGGCGCTGCGCTACACGCGGGTGCTGCTGGACACGCCCTATCCGGACGCGCTGCCGGCGGAACTCGGTCCGCCGCCGGGTCCGCTGGCCCTGCGCCTGCTGGACGCCTGCTACCGCCGCGCGCTGCGCCCGGACCACGACAGCTGCCGGCTGCCCGGCCATGCCCTGGCCGAGAGCGCGCTGTACGTGCGCTCGCACTGGCTGCGGATGCCCTTCGGCCTGCTCGCCCTGCACCTCACACGCAAGGCCTGGGGCCGCCTGACGGCGGTGCCCGAAGCCCCCAAGGTCGACGCGCCCCGCGACGCCTGACCCCGGGCGCGGCCTTTGCCGCGAAGCGCAGAGCCTTCGCTTATGCTCGCTTCCCATGAACCGACCCAAGCCTTTCTCCATGATCCGCGAGTTCCATCTGGCGGACTGGTTCACCCTGGGCAACGCCTTCTGCGGCGTCGGCGCGCTGTTCTCGGTGATGACCTTCCTCCAGACCGGCACGGTGCAGCACCTGTACTACGCCTGCGCGCTGATCCCCGCGGCGCTGGTCTTCGACGTGCTCGACGGCCGCATCGCGCGCTGGCGCCAGAAGAGCTCCGCGATGGGGCGTGAGCTCGACTCGCTGGCGGACGTGATCTCCTTCGGCGTCGCGCCGGCGGTGATCGCCTACGGCTGCGGCATGCAGGGCCTGTGGGACCGCATCGTGCTGGGCTTCTTCGTCGCCTGCGGCGTGTCGCGCCTGGCCCGCTACAACATCACCGCCGAGACCCTGTCCGGCGGCAACGACAAGGTCGCCTACTTCGAAGGCACGCCCATCCCGACCTCGCTGCTGATCGTGGTCGTGCTGTGGGTCGCCGCCTGGCAGGGCGCCATCGGCGAGGCGCTGTGGTTCGGCGTCGTCAAGCTGGGCGGCTTCACGCTGCACCCGCTGGTGCTGCTGTTCGCGGTCTCGGGCTCGCTGATGATCAGCCGGATCCGCATTCCGAAGCTCTGACCCTCCGGCGGCCTCGACCGCCGCCTCCCGTCGGGAACAGGCGTCCTGATGCCCAGGACGCCCAGGACGCCAAGAAAAACGGCCACCCGAGGGTGGCCGTCGTCATGTCGGGGCGCGCTTCACACGCGCCGCCTGGGTGCCTCAGGGCCGTCCGCCGACGATCCGGTTGCTGCGCGCCGCGAGCTTCTTCAGGCTCAGCGCGACGGCGTCCTCGCCGGCCGCGCGCACGCCCATCGCCCGCGCCTGGCCGACCTCCGACGCACTCGCCGCCGGGCAGGTGCCGTTGCTGCGGTACTGCAGCGCCGCGGCCAGCATCGCCTCGCTGGTGTCGCCCAGGGCATGGTTGAAGTCGTCCGCGACCTGGCAACCCTTGACCCCCGTGGCGCCCGAACCCGCCGGCACGAAGCCGTCCGCGTAGTCGCCGAAGCCCTTGTTGTTGGTGCCGACGAACTCGATCGGGAAGTAGCTGTAGCCGCAGTTGTCCTTGGCCGTGAAGCCGTAGGGCTTGCCGCAGGTGGTGCCGCCGACGAGGACCACCTCGACGTCGACGCCGCGCAGTCCGTTGATCAGCGCCTCGCTGGCCGAGCAGGTGCCCGACTGCGCCAGCACGAACACGCGCTTGAGGTTGAGCGCCGGCAGCGGCTGCGCCGACGAGCACTTGTCGCCGGACGGCAGGCAGGACTCGCTGTAGAACGGCGTCTTCGAATCCGCGCTGCTGGTCTCCGCCGAGCGCTTGCTGTTGTAGCGCAGCTGCTCGAAGGTCTTGCCGGAGGTCGCCGTGCCGCCCGCGATCATGTAGGCCAGCTCGCTGGCGATGAACAGGTAGCCGCCGCCGTTGTAGCGCAGGTCCACGACCAGGTCGCTCACGTTGCTGGCGCGGAAGTTCTGCATCGCCGCAATCAGCTGCGACTCCGCCGTCAGGATATGGTCGTTGAAGACCATGTAGCCGACCTTCGCGCCGTCGGCGGCGGTCAGCACCTGGCTGGTGGGCACCGGCGTCTTGGTGACGTTGCCCGCGACCAGCGAGACGTCGCGCGTGGCGCCCGCCGTCGAGGTCAGCACCAGGCGGTGGCTGGACCCCGCCGCGTCCGGGAAGAGCGCGCCGTTGAGCGTGTTCACGCCCGTCGAGTCGCCCACGTCGGCCGCCGCGCCGTCCGCGGTCACCAGCGTGTCGCCGCGGCGCACGCCGGCCCGGTCGGCCACGCTGCCCGGCTCCACGAACGCCACGCGCAGGCCGCGCGGCGGCGTGGGCGACTTCATCGACCACTCGATGCCGTAGCCGACCTCCACGCCGCCCTGCGACAGCGCGTTCCATTCGCGCGTGCTCATGACGAAGCTGAACTGGTCCTTGCGCTTGCCGCTGCCGGTGAGCGCCGGCGACAGCAGGGCGTCGAAGTAGGCGTTCAGCGCGGCGCCGACGTCACCGCCGCTGTACGCGGCCGCGGAGGCGTCGATCGAGGGCACGTCCTCGCGCCACAGGTAGGCCTCGTCGAAGTAGGCGCGGATCCAGTTCTTCTCCGTGCCCAGCGACGCGGTGCGGAGGTTGGAGGCCGCTTCCGTGTTGCCCGGCGCGCATTGCTGGGCGTAGGTGGAACTGGCCTGGAGCGGGCCGCCGGTGTTCCCACCGGTGTTGCCACCGGTGTTGCCGCCGCCGACGGTGCCGCCGCTGTTGCCGCCACCACCGCTGCCGCCGCCGGCGTTGCTGCCGCCGTTCAGGGGCACGCCGCTTTCGCCGCCACCGCCGCCGCAGGCGGTCAGCAGCGTCGCTCCGACTGCGCCGGCCACGGCCAGGCGCGCCACCCGCAACATCGCGGATCGATTCATCGCAACTCCCTCGTGGGACTCGGGTCCCGTGTCTTTGTTTCACCGGCGACATCCTTCGATGTCATCCGGCAACCTACGAGGGCCGAGTTATAGCGAAAAACCGGGGACACGCCCTGGACTTAATCGATCGTCTCCGCCTTCAGGGTGACGAGTGATGCGCCCTCGCCACTGGCGAAGATCCGGGATCCGAACCAGCCGTCCGGCGCCGGCAGCGCCAAGGTCTGTCCGGGCACCAGCCAGTGGTCGTCCGGCAAGCCGTCGCAGGTGATCCAGGCCCGACCGCCGAAAACCAGCAGCCGCACAGGGCGTCGCAGGCGCAGCACGACCGGGCGGCCGTCGGTCGGCAGCACGATGGCGTCCGGTCCGGGACCGGGCGCGACGAAAGCCGGCGCGGGCCAGCCCATGGGCTGGCGTCGGAGCCGGAACGGCGGGGGAAGCAGGCGGAACGGTTGCATGCCGTCACGATAAAAAAACCGGCTGTCGCGCTCCATCCACAGCCGCTGACGGAGACGAGCCATACAGCCCGCGCACGACGCAGTCCTGTGCTGGCCGGCTTGCCGCCTTTCTGTATCGGTCCGCGCCCGCTGTGAGCACACAGAATCGACGCATGGACGCGCCGCTGTTACCGCTGTACATGCAACTCGCCGACCGGATGGCCCGGTCGATCCGCTCGGGCACCTTGAAGCGGGGCGAACGACTGCCTTCGGTGCGGGACCTGGCGGGACAGCACGGCGTGTCGCTGTCGACGGCGGTGCAGGCCTACCGCTGGCTCGAGGATGCCCGCCTGATCGAGGCCAGGCCGCGCTCCGGCTACTTCGTCGCGGCGCGCCCGCCCAGGCTCCCGGAACCACGCGTCTCCCGACCCGACACCTCGTCCCGGATGGTGCAGCTGGACCAGCTGGGCGTGCAGGTCATGGCGCTGTCGCAGGACCCGTCCTTCGTCTCCTTCGGCGCGGCCTGCCCGGGGCCGGAGCTGTTCGACCAGGACCGCGTGCGCCGGGCGATGGCGCGGGCGGTGATGCGCCACCGCGACCTGCTGTGCACCTACCCGCTCGGCCCCGGCATGGAAGAGGCGCGCCGGGCCGTCGCACGCCATGCGCTGGGACTGGGCTGCGTGCTGGACCCGGACGAGGTCGTGCTCACCAACAGCTGCATGGAGGCCATCAGCCTGTGCCTGCGCACCGTGTGCAGGCCCGGCGACGTGGTGGCGCTCGAATCGCCCACGTACTACGGCTTCCTGGAGATCCTCCAGAGCCTGCACCTGCGCGCGCTGGAGATCCCCACGCATCCGCGCCACGGCATGTCGCTGGACGCACTGCAGCTGGCCTTCGAGACGCAGCAGGTCAAGGCGGTGCTGACGGTGCCCACGCTGTCGAACCCGCTGGGCGCCTCGATGCCGGTGGCGGAACGCCGCCGGCTGGCGGCGCTGCTGGCGCAACATGACGTGGCGCTGATCGAGGACGTGCTCTACAACGACCTGTCGGAGCAGGAGGACAAGCGCCGCGCGGTGAAGTCCTTCGACACCACGGGGCACGTGATGATCTGCGGCTCGTTCTCGAAGACGATCGCGCCGGGGCTGCGGCTGGGCTGGGTCGAGGCCGGCCGCTGGGGCCAGGTGTTGCGGCGGACCAAGGCGGTGCAGTCCGGCGGCCAGACGAGCGTGCTGGAACTGGCGCTGGCGGACCTGCTGACGCAGGCCGGCGGCGGCGCCGCGCTGCGGCACCTGCGGGCGACGATCGCCGCGCGCGTGGACCAGGCCCGGCAGATGATCGCCGAGAGTTTCCCGAAGGGCACGCGCGTCTCGGACCCCGCCGGCGGATTCATCCTGTGGGTGGAACTGCCCGACGGACTGGACACCGCCCTGCTCTACGAGGCCTGCCTCGCGGAGCACATCATCATCGCGCCGGGGATGATGTTCTCGGCGAGCCCGCGTTTCCGGAACTGCGTGCGGTTGGGCGTCGGCGGGCAGTGGGGCGAGGAACACCCGCGCGCGCTGCGCCGCATCGGCGCGTTGGCGAAGGCGCTCCTGCTGGCGCCGTCCAACGCCCCGAACGCCTCCAGCCCCTCCGAAGACGAGCTCGCAGCCTGACGCACGCCACGACTCAACCCTGGAGCCACTCGTCCTTCGGGTCCAGGCCCTTGGGCGACTTCAGGCGTGTGAGCGCCTCCTCGTCCTCGAGCAGACGCCAACGCCACCAGTCCGTGCTGATGGACTTGATGAGCGATGCGTGATGCGCAGCGAGCTTCTCGGGCGCCCGTTCGCGATCGCGTCCGAGCAGCCGCTGGCCGAAACCCGCGCCACGCTCGCCGCCGCCCCCGAAGCTCATGTGATCGGCGCCTTCGAGCCACAGCTGCGCCTTCGCGCCGGCGGGCAACGTGTCATAGACGACGCGCCGGTAGCGGCCGTCGCGTTCCTGGCCGATCGGGTTGCCGTCGAGGCTGCCGGTCAGGCAGAGCATGGGTCGCGTGATGCCCTTGATGCCGCCCGGGAAGTGCCCGGCCGACGGGCTGAACGCGGCGAAGGCCTTGAAATGGGATTCGGACAGGTCGGGCGCGCTGCGCTCCCGGAAATCGCGTCCGGCGACCGCCAGGGTCGTCTGGGCGCCGAACGAGTGGCCTGACATGCCCAGCGCCTCGGGCCGCACGCGCGCCCACGGACCCTGACCTTCTTTCTGCAGCTTCAGCAGCTGGTCGACGGCGAACTGCACGTCGTGACCGCGCTCGATCAGCTGCTCGGCGCTCGCGGCGGCCTTCACCGCCTGGAGCCCGCCGCGCCAGATCGCACGGTCGCTGCCGGCGTGCTGCAGATGCAGCGTGGCGATGCCCGCCTCGGCCCAGGCCTGCGCCCATTCGGTGCCGCCGTCGAGACTGCCGCCCAGGCCGTGCGAGAACACCACCAGCGCGACCGGCCGGTCGCCCTCAGGCAGGCGCAGGCGCCAGGGGATGTCGCGCAGGCGGGACTGGTCGCGCCAGGCGCCCTGTTGGACGCCCTGGGCCGGAGCGGGTACGGCATCGGACGACGGCGCGCTCTGCGCACGCGCGGGCGACGCGGCAACGCCGAGGGCGGCACCGACGGTGCTCGCGGCGGTCAGGGCGGAAGCGCGCTTCAGGAGCGCGCGTCGGACGGGATCGTGAGGCAGAAAATTCATGCCGACGAGGCGGGCAGATGCCGTTCCCGCCCCGGCGGCACCGGTTTGAGGCGCAAGGCCCAGCACACGCCGCCGACCAGGAGCACGACCCCGGCCACGCCCATCAGCGGCGGCCACGCGCCGCGATGCACCTGCGCGTAGGCGAGCGCGGCCAGGGTTTCGAACACGATCAGCTGCCCCACCAGCGCGGTGGGCAGTCGCTGGCTGGCCTCGTTCCAGCACAGCGTGCCGAGCCAGGACGCGAACAGCCCGACCGCTGTCATCAATCCGACGTAGGGCCACAGCCGCGGCCCGGCGGGAAAGTCGAAGCCGGCCGGCAGCAGCGGCAGGCCCGCGCCGTCGGCGATCGCCAGGACGACGAAGGCCAGCACCGCCATCGGCAGCGTCACCAGCCCCTGCGCGGTGGCCCAGGCGCGCGGGCCGCGATCGGCGTGCGCGCGCAGCCAGTCGGCGTTGCGGATCGGGTACCAGGTCCAGCAGGCCAGCGCGATCAACGCCAGACCCGCGCCCTGCAGATAGCGCCCCAGCGCCTGCGGCGCGACGGCCGCCTGCTCGACCTGGTTGACGCAGGCGATGCCCAGCGCGATCAGCAGCAGCGCCGGGGCCAGGTCCCGCCAGCGGTAGTGCCCGTCGCGCGCGGCGTTGCGCCGGTTGGAGCAGACCGCGATGACGACGGGCAGCGTGCCGATGATCATGGTCGGCAGCGGTCCGCCGGCGCGCTGGATCGCGGCGGCGAGCGTCAGGTAGTACAGGAAGTTGCCGATGGCGCTGAGCTTGACGGCGGCGATCCAGTCATCGCGGGTGAGCCGCCTCAGTTCCCGCCAGTCGATCATCGCCAGCGGCAGCGCGAGCAGTCCGAACGCGAGATAACGGCCCGCCATCAGCATGGCGGCGGGATAGTCGGGCAGCAGCAGCGGGGTGACGAAGACCAGGCCCCACATCAGGCCGGCGGCGAGCGCAAAGAGAAGTCCGGACAGCATGCGCGCAGTGTCGCGCGCCGTCAGGGCCGGCGTCTTGTACCCAGTTGCTGCTGGTAGCGCGCCGGGGTGATGCCGTAGCGGCGCGAGAAACCGCGCGTCAGGTGGGCCTGGTCGGTGAGGCCGACCGCCGCCGCGACCTGCGCGGGCGCATGGCCGGCGGCGAGCTGGCGCTTGGCCTCGTTGAGCCGCAAGGCCATCAGGGCCTGCTGCGGCGTCGCATGGTGCTGCGTCTTGAAGCTGCGCAGGAAGTGGAACGGGCTCAGACCGGCGACGGCGGCCAGGCGCGCGGTGTCCAGTGATTCGTCGAGGTGGGCCCGCATGTGCTCGATCACCGGCGCGAAGCGCGGCGCCGCGCCGTCCGGGCGCACCGGCGCGCGATGCGCGTGGCGGCTCAGTCCCTGGACCAGTTCGAGCAACGCGCTGTCGAAGGCCAGCGGCTCCCGCGCGCGCCACAGCGCGGCGATCAGGCCGGCGGCGCGCGTGGCGGCCTCCGCGTCGTGCGCGACGGCGGCGTCGAAGCGCCAGGCCGGCCCGCCGTAGAGCTCCGCCAGCAGCGACTCGTCGAGGTAGACCATCCGATAACCCCAGGCATCGGACGTCGCGGCTTCGCCGGTATGGATGTCCTCGGGGTTCATGAGCATCAGCGTGGCGCGCGGGGCGAGGTGCTCGCCGCCGCGCCAGCGGAAACGTCCGACGCCGTCGGTGATCGCGCCCAGGCCGTAGGCCTCGTGCGTGTGCGGCTCGAAGCTATGGCGCAGGATGTGGGCGTGGTACAGCTCGACGCCCGCGCGGTGCGCGGGGCGGCGGTACTGGGCCTGATCCTCGGGATGTTCGAACGCCGTGGGCATGGGGTCGAGTCTAGAGCGTCGGCGCGCCGCGTCGTCTGAGGCATGAACCGGCGGCCTGCGACTGGGGCCGCCCTCGCCTGGATCAGGCAGGAGACGGCCACGTCGGAGCAGTCGCAGGCCATGTCGTGCGCGCGGCATGGGCGCTTCAATGACAGGCAGCGGCGCATTCTTTCCGCCGCGTTGAAAGGTCCCTTGATGCCCAGTCCCCGTCTTCCTGCGCCACTCGTCGCAGCACTGGCCGCGCTGCCCCTGTGGGCCAGTGCCGCACCGGAAGTTCCGCCACCCGGGCAGTGCAACGGAGAGGCGATGCCCACGCTCGAGACACCGCACAGGCTGCGTTGCGCGCTTGACTTCGGTATTCAGCCCGATCGGCCCCACGACGTCACGCGCGAGATCCAGATGGCGCTGAACCGACTTGATCCCGATCAGGTGCTTCTATTCCTGCCCGCGGGCCGCTACGCGATCAACGATGACCTCGATCTTCCGCCCGGCACCGGCCTGGTGGGAAGCCGAAACGGACAGAGCGTCCTCAAGGGCAGCGGCCCGTACTCCCCCGCCATCGGACAAGCCCCGGGATCAGGTGACGCCAACAGGATCGAAAGCCTGCACCTGCATAACGTGTTGATCCAGGTCGACCACGAACGTCCTTTCGTTATCCGACACAACGTGCTGCGCCACACCGCTTCGAGCAGGCCCCAGATGTACATCCCCAGCGGCGGCGCACACCTCATCGAGAGCAATGTGCTCTGGCGCGAACCCGGCAACAGCGGTGCCGGCATCCAGCTCGGATTGAGCCCTGAGGTCTGGTGGAGGCGCGGCGTTCCAGGGACGATCATCATCCGAGGCAATCTCATCGGCGCCGTCGACACGCGCGACGTCCGCAAATACCAGCATGAGCGCTCCGACGCGGAGGAGCTTGCGGAGAAGGTGCTCGGGGCAGACTGGGACGCGCGCGGGCTGGGGCACTACCGCGGCGCCATCGCGACGGCCGAGCCGATCCCCGCAACGATCGAAGGCAACTGGATGGCGCTCTCCCACGACATGAGGGAACATCCGTCGCTGGCGGACTTCCTCTCGCCCAGGCAGCTTCAACTGCAGCGCAACCTGTTCCTTGGAGAACATGGAACAGTGACGTTCCGGTCTCCTGTCGAGACGCAAGTCCGCGGAAACGTATTCAACGGGATATCCGTGAGCTTCGGTAGCTTTGATTCGGCGCCCACGAAGCTCACGCAAGTCGAGGACAACTGGTTCCGAGGATTTCCTGTGCGTGTCGTGAGCGCCGTCAACGGCGCCGGTGCGGAGCACACGACGCCCGACGATCTGGTATTCACGAAGAACCTGGTGACCGACCCCCCCGAGGATGCCCCCCTGTGCGGCTACGAGTTCCCCACGCCGCAAGTCGGGACCAGGAATTTCAGCGTCGAGCCGGGGAGATCCCTCTCGGCCTACCGAACCGCCACCTGGGGTGAGCCTTTGTCCGTCTGCTCGGAGTAGCGTCCGCTCAGAGCAACCCGGGCGTCATCCCCGTCCAGCGCTTGAAGGAGCGCCGGAAGTTGCTCTTGTCGGTGAAGCCCAGCGAGCGCGCCACGGCCTCGCCGCGCTGGCCGCGCAGCAGCATCAGGTAGAGCGCCGCGTGAGCGCGGACCTGATCCAGCTGCGCCTGGTGGTGCGTGCCCAGTTGGGCCAACTGCCGCTTCAGGGTGGCCGGACTGACGCCGAAGCGTTGCGCGCTGCGCTCCAGCGACGGATCGCCGCCGACCTCCGTCAGCAGGTGGTCGTACAGCGCGGCGAGCTGGCCGCGGGACGCAGCCTCGGGATCTGCGCCCTGCGCCAACGCGCCGGCGGCCATCGCCGGACGACCGGGCGTCGCAGTGGGCCAGGGCACGGTCGCCGCCGACAGCGGCAGCCGCATCGCGTCCACCTGGCAGCCGAAGCGCAGGTCGGCGCCGAGGTAGGTCGCGTGCTGCGAGAGCTCGCGCGGGCGCGTGCGGTTGAAGCTGAAGGACCACGGCAGCGATCGCCCGCCGCCCAGCCATTGCGCCATCGCGACGACGGCGCTCATCTGCATGTCCACGAGCATCGGCTGCAGGCTGGCCGGCGCACCGCAGGACTCCGTCCACACGAGCAGCAGTTCGTCCGACGTCTCGACCAGGCGCGGCGTCAGCAGCGGCGACAGGCGCGCCGGCCAATCGCACAGCACGCGCAGGGCCTGGCGCAGGTCGACGGCCTGCTGCAGCGCCTGGCTGGCCAGGCCGTAGTGGCCCGGCAGGCTCAGTGGCCCGACGACGAAACCGACATCGCGCGCCAGGGGTTGCAGCGCCGCCAGCATCGACAGCAGCTGACGCGGCGAGAGCATCTGCCCCGGCACGACGTCGCATCGGCCGAGCCACTCCTGCGGCTCGAACCCGCGGCTGCGCGCAAACTCGGCCAGCAGCGCGCCCTGGTAGGCCCAAGGGATGAAGGCGCGGTCCGCGCCGTGGTGCGGCGTGGCACCGGCCGGCAAGGCTTGACGCAGGACGAGCAGCGCGTCGTCGGCGGCCGCCGACGTGCTCACCGCAGGCGCTCCAGCAGACGAAGCACCTGCGCCTCGGCGTCCTCGTGCGGGTCCAGCGGGGCGCTCGCCATGCGGGCGGTCAGCCGCGCCCGCGTGCGGCCGTTGGCGCACGGATGCACGTGAGAGGACAGCGCCGCCAGCAGATCGCCCGGCAGCGCGGCATCGGCGTCAGGCAGCACGGCCACGAATCGGTCGGCCGCATAGCGGCACAGCAGATCGCCGCCGCGCAGCTGCAGCAGCAGCAACGGGCCCGTCGCCTGCAGCAGGCGGTCGGCTTCCGCCAGACCGTGCTGGCGCGCCAGCGCCGGCAGGTCCTGCCAGCCGAGCATCACCAGCATCGAGGTCGCGGCCGGCGTTCCCGGCGCCCGTGCCAGGTCTTGCTGCCGGCGGATCTGATCGAGCAGATAGGCGCCGTCACCCAGCTGCGTCAGGCTGTCGATCTGGGTGTGTTCGCGATAGCCGCGTTCGCGGCCGGCGCGCAGCGCGTTCAACGCGAGCTGCTCCTGACGCCAGAGATGCAGCCCGAAGGTCAGGCCGATCATGCCGACGACGTGGAAGCTCGACTCCATGCCCATCAGCAAGGTGAACGCGCGCGGGAACTTCCAGAACTCGTCCATCAGGTCGGCCCAGCCGCCCAGCAGCATGCCCGACAGGCCCAGGCACAGCCAGGTCGTGACGCGGCCGGCGGGCCGGCTCGCGCGCAGCTGCACCAGCCACAGCGCCAGCATCGCGACGATCGAGGTCTCGCTGACGATGTCGATCCAGCGCCAGAGGGTCGTCGGCTTGGCCACGGCCCAGTAGCCGAAGGCCCAGGTGACGCCGGCCATCGCCAGCAGCAGCGCATGGCCGAAATGACGCGAGCCCGCGACCGGCGCGAGCACCAGCGGCGGACGAGGCAGCACGACTTTCATGGCGCGCGATGCTAGGCGGCGACTGTGACAGCCGTTGTCACACAGCGCCGCGGGGTCGAAACGGCTCACGACTATCGCGACTCGTGAACAGCGCGCTTCCCCCGTCAGGGGGCGTCCGGAAATACCCGACCCGCGCCACTCATCGGTTCCCGTGGCTTGCCACATCTGCCGGAGGGCGCTTCATGTCCACCCGTTTCTTCCCGCTGACCCCGATCGCCGTCGCCCTGCTGTTGCCCCTTGGGGCGTCGGCGAATGCCGCGGTGCCGGCACCACCGCAGATGTGCGGCCACGAGGAGATGCCTGAGATCGATCCTCGCTACAGGATGGTGTGCGCGCTCGACCAGGGCATCACCGCCAACCTCGCCGCGGACCAGAGCGACAGGATCACGACCGTACTCGAACAACTGGCGCCGCGCGAGACCGGCCTGTTCTTCCCCAAGGGCACCTATCGGGTCGACAAGGATCTGCCGCTGCGAACGGGCAACGTCCTCGTCGGAAGCCCCGCGGGCGCGACGCGCTTCGTCAATTCGACAGGAACGGCGTCGGAGATCACGGAGGTCCTCCACAGCGCGAAGAACATCCGGGTCGAGCATCTGATCCTGGACAACATCACCGTCCGGACCTTCGACAGCTCCAACGCCGTCATCCGCAACAACAGGTTCGAGAACACGCGAACGCCCCATGCGCAGTTGCGCGTGAGCGGTGCCGCCGTCGTCGACGGCAACGTCTTCCTGCGCGGGCCCGGCAACCGCGGCACCGGCATCGTGTTGACCAACGCCCGCCAGGCGAAAGTGATCGGCAACTGGATCGGAGAAGATCCTTCCCAGACTCACGATCAGCGGCGCGCGACCTCGCCGGAGCGCTCGTCGGGGTATTTCAAGCTCGCGCTCGTGTCGTCCGAATCATCGGTCGACGTCCTGATCCGCAAGAACCGGATGACGGTGGCGCTCGACACGAAGTCTGCCGAGCCTCTCCGCCTCGCGTACCTGTCAGGCGCCGTCGGTCTCATACTGGACGACAACGTCTTCAAGGTCATCAACGGCCGCAACGATCAGCAGCAGCCTGCCGTGGAGCTACGCGCACCGCAGGACACCACGGTAGTCCGCAACACCTTCCTGGCGGTGCCCTTGCGTCTGCTGCCCAGCGACGGCGAGGCGGTGCGACCGCCGATCAAGCGCACGAACGTCATCGCCAACAGCTTCGTGGAAGCCACCGTCGACACCACGCAGATAACGACTGGATGGAGCGCCACCGCGACGACGCCCGACGACCTGGTCTTCACGAGCAACCGCTTTTCCGGCGGTGAGTCGGCCTGCATGCTGAACGCGCCTGAGCCGACGACCAGCGGCATGACCTACGGCGAGGCGGACAACCTCATGCAGGGTACCGGCGACGGGGCGAAGGCCTGCAATCTGCGCAACTTATCGCCTGAAGACGCGCGGGCCCGCGTACCGGAGCCTTTTCACCCTGCCGCAGCGCCGGTCGTCAATGCCGACGACCTGTCGCTCGCGAGGACCAACCGGGCGCACCGTCAGCCCCTCCCCACCCTGACGACCGTGCGACCAGGCCCGCCGCCATCGATCCAAGCGACGTCGCCGGAACCATCGACGCACCGCGTGAAGCCCGGCGGTCATCCGCTGCCGATCCAACCCGATGTCGGCCCCGCCGAAGACGCACCGCCCACCGCGCACCCGGCACAGGGGTGGCTGGCATGGCTGTCGGCCGAACTCCACGCCCTCCTGCACCGCATGACGGCGATGTTCAGCGGCCGCTGACGCCAGGCCGCCACACGGAGGTCGGATCGGCTCATGCGGGCGGCGTCGAGGAGCCGTCCGTGCCGGGGCGGCACGAGAATGCCGCGCTGTCACGGACCCGCCATCCGCGGTTCCTAACGTGCGTCGCCATCCGTGACTCACCGACCTCCGACCATGCGCACGCCGCCCCGCCCCACCCTGCTCGCCCTCTGCCTGTCCAGCCTCTTCGCCGCCGCGCCGGCGATGGCCCAGCAGACGTCCGATCCCAAGACCGACGCCAGGTCCGAAACGAAGGCCGAGCCCAAGAGCGAAGCCAGGGTTGAAGCGAAGAAGGACGGCAAGGCCGCGACGTCCGACGCCCGCCAGCTCGAGACCGTCGTCACCGTCGGTCAGGCTGCGGCGCTGCGTTCGGCGCTCGACAAGCAGGCGACCGCCACGGGCGTCGTCAACGTCGTGCACGCCGACGGCATCGGCCAGTTGCCCGACAACAACGCCGCCGAGGCGCTGGCCCGCATGCCGGGCGTGTCGGTCGAACGCGATCAGGGGGAAGGCCGCTTCATCCGCGTCCGCGGCCTGGGCCCGGACTACAACGCCGTCAACATCAACGGCGCGCTGACGCCGGCCTCCGAATCCGACCGCCGCGCGCCCGGCCTGGACCTGGTGCCGGCCGGCCTGATCCGCTCGCTCGAAGTGCAGAAGACGCTGACGCCGGACCAGGACGCCAATTCCCTGGGCGGCACGGTGACCGTGCGCACGCTCAGCGCCTTCGACCAGCCGGGCCGGCTCTTCACGATGGAGCTGGGCGGCAACTACGACGCCAACGCCTCCAGGACCAAGCCGCGCGGCTCGGTAGCCTTCGCCGACCGCTTCGCCGGCGGCACGCTGGGCGTGGCGGTGGCGCTGTCGGGCGACCAGCGCAGCTTCGCGAGCGACAACGTCGAGACCGGCGGCGACTGGGACGGCGACAAGCTCAACAGCTTCGAGCTGCGCCGCTACACGATCACCCGCGAGCGCGTCGGCGCCGCGCTGAATCTCGACTTCAAGCCGGACGACGCGTCGCTGTTCTACCTGCGCAGCTTCACCAGCAAGTTCACCGACCAGGAGAACCGCCAGTCGATCGCCGTGGAGTTCGAGGAGCCGCAAGCCCCCGGCGAGACCGGCGACGGCACTGTCAGCCGCGGCTTGAAGGCGCGCAGGGAGATCAACAAGTCCAGCGCGGTGGTGCTCGGCACCGAGCTGTCGCGCGGCGACTGGAAGTTCTGGGCCGAGGCCGGCGCCGGCCGCGCCAGCGAGAGCAAGCCCGACACGCTGGCCTCGTCCGCGTTCACGGCGGACTTCTCCGGCCTGGGCTACACCGACACCGTCAAGCCCATGCCGACGGCCGTCACCGGTCTGGACGACGCCTCGCTGTACGCCTTCAACAAGGCCAAGATCGAGAAGAGCCACGCCACCGACCGCGTGCGCCACCTGAAGGCCGATGTGCAGCGCGAGTTCGACCTCGGCGGCTGGGACCTCGACCTCAAGACCGGCCTGAAGGCGACGCGCCGCGACAAGGACAACGAGCAGGAAACCTACGCGCCCAGCGCCAAGGTGCTGAAGAAGGCGCCCTACAACCTGACCGACGCGCAACTCAGGCTGGGCAACTTCGTCGGCGGGGACACGGTCGACTATCCGTGGACCTCGTTCGGCCCCGGCATCGACCTCGGAAAGCTGCATGGCCTGTACGGCGGCGATGACCTGAACGCGTTCCGCGACGAAGTCGATTCGACCGTCAACGACTACGGCATGAAGGAACGCACCGACGCCGGCTACCTGCAGGCGACGCTGGAGAGCGGCGGCACGCAATGGCTGGTCGGCGTGCGCCACGAGCGCGTGCGCTTCACGGCGGACGGCACCGCGTGGAAGGACGGCGTGCTGAGCCCGGTGCATGAGGAGACGCGCTCGCGCCATTGGCTGCCCGCGGTGCTGCTGCGTCAGAAGCTGAACGAGGGCCTGGTGCTGCGCGCGGCGCTGACGCACTCGGTGGTGCGGCCGGCCTTCGGCCAGCTGAGCCCCGGCGTGACCGTCGACGGCGACGAGGCGACCATCGGCAACCCGCTGCTCAAGCCGCTGCGCGCGCGCAACCTGGACCTCGGGCTGGAACAGCGCGTGGGTCGCGACGGCGCGATGTCGGCCTACGTGTTCCACAAGAAGATCCGCGACTTCGCGTTCCAGACCGACCTGGCGGGCACGCCGGGCTGGGAGGACTTCAGCCACGTCGAAGCCTTCGCCAACGGCGGCGACGCGACGGTGCGCGGCGTGGAGCTCTCCTGGAGCCAGGCGCTGAGCACGCTGCCCGCGCCGTGGAACGGCCTGGTGATCGGCGCCAACGGCAGCTTCGTGAAGTCGCGCGCGACCATCGGCGGCTACGACGGCGGCCGGCTCATCAGCCGCCGTATCGCGCTGCCGAGCCAGTCCGATCGCAGCGTCAACCTGAGCCTGGGCTGGGAATCGCCGGCCTTCGGCGCGCGGATCGCGCTGAACCACAAGTCGCCGTATCTGCTCGAGGTCGGCGACGTGCTCGACGCCGCGCAGGACCGCAAGGTCGACACGCAGAACCAGATCGATGCGTCGCTGCGCGTGCAGCTCACGAAGCAGCTGCAGCTCCAGTTCGAGGCGCTGAACATCGGCAACGAGCGCTACTACGTGTACCAGGGCAGCAAGGCCTTCAACACCCAGTACGAGCAGTACGGACGCGCGTACAAGCTCAGCCTGAAGCTGGCGATGTTCTGAGGGTCTGCACGGAATGACGATGATGATGAAGTCAACGATGGCCGCTCTCGCGATGGCTGCGGCGATGGCAGGCGGAACCGCCGTCGCTGCGACGACCAAGCCGACGCTGGAACTCGGCAAGAGCGGACTGCGCCTGCTCGACGACAAGGCGCAGGTGATCGACGAGTTCGGCGTCCGGGCCAAGCGCTGGGACCGCCGCCAACTGGCCGACGGGACGACGGTGGCGCTGCTGCAGGACGCCGACTCCGGCGCCCTGCGCCTCGTCGAAGTCCGCGACCGGAAGCTGCGTGAGCGCGCGCACTGGGCCGGTCCGGCCTTCGACGTGGAAGCCGTCTGCCTGTACCTGGAGCCGCGGCAGCAGACGCTGCAGGCGTTCCTGCTGGGCAGCGACGGATTGGCCGAGCAGTGGTTGCTGTCCACGACAGGCAAGGACTCCGGCCGGGGCCAGGTATTGCGTCAACTCGCGACGGTGCCCGACGCCAAGGGCTGCACGGTGCGCGACGACGAGGCCACGCTGTACGTCGCCGAGGCCGGCGTCGGCCTGTGGGCCTTCGTCGCGGATCCCGAACGCGCCGGCCGCGAGCTGGTCGCGCCCGGACTGGCGCCGCAGGACATGGGACTCTGGCTGGAGGCGCGCGCGGCGCATCCGCGCCCGGCGATCCCGGTCGCGGTGCCCTCGGCGCAGACCGAGCCGGTGCGCGGCGGCGGCGATGCGGCGGACGATCCGGCCATCTGGGTCCACCCGACGCAGCCGACCCGCAGCCGCATCCTGGGCACCGACAAGAAGCGCGGCCTCGCGGTCTACGACCTGCAAGGCCGCGAGACGCAGTTCCTGCCGGTGGGCCGGGTCAACAACGTCGACCTGCGCCAGCGCGTGCGCTACGGCGACCGCGCCTGGGACCTCGCGGTGGCGACGCAGCGCGACCAGCGCAGCGTGCTGCTCTTCGGCATCGACGGCGCGGGCAAGGTGTCGACGCTCGCCGAGCTGCCGACGGGGCTGGACGAGGTCTACGGCATCTGCAGCGCGCGCAATCCGGCGGGCGGGCTGGACGTGTTCGTCAATGACAAGGACGGACGTCTGGTGCAGATGCGCGTGATGCGACGCGGGAACGTCTGGTCGTCGCAGCAGGTCGCGGCCATGAAGCTGGCGACGCAACCGGAAGGCTGCGTCGCGGACGAGCCGGGCCGGCAGCTCTTCGTCGGCGAGGAGAAGCGCGGCCTGTGGCGCGTGGCGCTCGACGCCGACGGTCGGCTCGGCGACGCGGCGGTCATCCTGCCGGTGGGCGAGCTGCTGCATGCGGACGTCGAAGGCATGGCGGTGCACCGCAGTCCGGCCGGCGCCTGGCTCATCGTGTCCTCGCAGGGGAACGACAGCTACGTCGTGCTCGACGCGGATGCGCCGCACGCGGTGAAGGGGCGCTTCCGGATCGGACTGAACCCGGCGCGCGGCATAGACGCGGCGTCGGAGACGGACGGGCTGGACGTGACCTCGGCCTCGCTGGGCGGCGAGTTCGGCCAGGGCCTGCTCGTCGTCCAGGACGGCCACAAGCGCTGGCCGATGGGGCGGCAGAACTTCAAGTTGGTGCCGTGGAGCGAGGTGGTGCGGGTGATCGAGGCGCCCGGCCCGACCACGCGTTAACCAGATCCTTCGCGAGGAACGCCACGCACGCGATCGACGGTTGATCATGCGGGCCCGAGGGCTGATGATCCGGGCCTTTCCAACCCGGGCTCCGGCCCTCAGCCTCGCCGCGCATGTCCTCCGACCTCGTCGTCCGTCCGATCGCCCCGTCCGACCTCGCCGCCTGGCGCCCGCTCTGGGACGGCTACAACGCCTTCTACGGGCGCGCCGGCGAGACCGCCCTGCCCGAGCCCGTCACGGCCGCGCTCTGGTCGCGCTTCTTCGACGAGCGCGAGCCCGTGCATGCCTTCGTCGCGGAACTCGACGGCCGCCTGGTCGGCCTGACGCATTACCTCTTCCATCGCAGCACCTCGCGGATCGAGGACACCTGCTACCTGCAAGACCTGTTCACCGCCGAGGACGTCCGTGGGCGCGGCGTGGGGCGAGCGTTGATCGCGGCGGTCACCGCCGCCGTCCAGGCGCGCGGCGGACATCGTCTCTACTGGCAGACCCACACGACGAATGCCGCCGGCCGCGCGCTGTACGACCGCGTCGCGGAACACAAGGGGTTCATCGTCTACGGCCAGGATCTCTGATCCCGATCGCGAACTGCGGGTTCGACGCGGACCTCGCTCCGGACCCGAGGCCCGGAACCGTCTCAGCGCATCCGGCGGCGCAGATCCAGGCGCGCGCTTTCGGCCAGGTCGGTGCCGCGGGCGCCGCCTTCCGGGAAGGACGCCATGCCCATCTGCAGGCGCACCTGCATCGTCACCGCGTCCACGCCGTAGGGGCCGTTGAGCGCCGTCGACAGGCGGTCCTGCACCAGGTGAGCCTCGGGGATGCCGGCGTCCAGCAGCAGCACCGCGAAGCTCGTCTCTCCCACCTGCAGGACCATGTCGGTCCCGCGCACCCGGCTGCGCAGACGACGGCCCACCGCCGTCATCAGCCCTTCCCGGGCCTCGATCGGGGCGGCGCGTTCTGAGGCGCCCTCGCCGTCATGGTCCGTGTCGGCATCCGCCGCGGTCTGCGCCGGCAGCACCACCGGCTCGGCTTCCAGCCACAGCACCGACAGGTGGCCGCCGTAACGGCGGCACTGCGTCAGCTGACGCGAAATCATGAGGCCGAACTCGGCCAGCGAATCCACCCGCGGCACCCACAGCGCCGGCGTCTGCCGCGCCGGCTTGACGAGCCCGGCCCGGACCTGCTCCACGGCGTCGGCGGGCGCTACGGCGGCGGCGGTGGACGGACTCATGCGCAACTGCTCCAGACGGACGAGGGGTCACGCCCGCGCGCCTGGACCGTGATCGGCCGCCCGCGGGGTGCGAATGATTCGAGGGTGAGGACACGACCCGCTGAAGCAGCCCGATCCATGCCGGCCTCCCTTGCCACATTGACCAAGCCGTGTCCTCATCTATCTAAAACGGATCCCCGACGCGCTTCCCGACATCCGCTAACAAAAATCTGCTCAGTGAAAACCCTAGAATTGACGCCTGGACGGCGCGGTTCGCGTCATCCGTCGCCCCGACTTCTGTAACAAGGTCATACGGGACCGCTAGAGTTCCGCTCCATGAAGGACATCACCGAACTGCTGCACGACGCCGGTCAAGGCGACCGGGCCGCCGCCGACCAGGTGGTGGCGCAGCTGTACGGCGACCTTCAGCGGCTGGCGCGCCAGCGCATCCGCCAGGCAGGAGACCTGACCCTGCTGGACACCACGGCGCTGGTGCACGAGGCCTGGCTGCGACTGGCCGGCTCGCAGGGGCAGAGCTTCCCCGACCGGCGCCACTTCCTGGCCTATGCGGCGCGGACCATGCGCCACGTGGTCATCGACCTGGTGCGCGCGCGCCAGGCCGAGCGCCGCGGCGGCAACCAGCCCGACCTCACGCTGAATACCGCCGTCGTCGAGGGCACGCCCCAGTCCGACGACCACATCCTGCGCGTGCACGAGGCGCTGGACGAGCTGGCGACCATCGATCCGCGCATGGCGCAGGTGGTCGAGATGCGCTACTTCGGCGGGCTGCTTGAGCAGGAAATCGCGGAAGCCCTCGGCGTCACCGAACGGACTGTCCAGCGCGACTGGCAGAAGGCGAGAATCCTGCTGTCGATGAGCCTCAAGGACTGACCCCCGACGGGTCGGATCCGACGGATTCGTCCTTCCCCGCCACCCGACGACCGACGCGCAACGTCTGACCCCGCCCGCCCGATGGACGCACTCGATAAACAGCGCTGGATCGCGCTGAGTCCGCTGCTCGACGAACTCCTGGACCTGGAGGGGCCGGACCGCGCCCGCCGTCTGGCGGAGATCCGGGCCGGCGACGTCGCCATGGCCGAGCATCTCGAAGCGCTGCTCGCGCGCGACGAGGCGCTGAACGGGGAAGCCTTCCTCGAACAGCCCGCGGCGGAAGCGCTGCAGGGACCGGTGCCGTCGGCACTGCCGCCGCTCGATTTCAGCGGCGAATCGCTGGGACCCTACGAGCTGGAGCGCGAACTCGGCCAGGGCGGCATGGGCGCGGTGTGGCTCGCGAGCCGGGCCGACGGCCGCTTCGAGGGCCAGGTCGCGGTCAAGTTCCTCAAGTCCGGGCTGTTCGGCAAGGGCGACAGCGGCCGCTTCGAGCGCGAGGGCCAGATCCTCGCGCGGCTCTCGCATCCCAACATCGCGCGGCTGCTCGACGCGGGCGTGCACAACGGGCACCAGCCCTACCTGGTGCTGGAGTACGTCGACGGCCTGCCGATCGACCGCTACTGCCAGATCAACGCGCTGGACGTCGAGTCGCGCATCCAGCTCTTCCTCGACGTGCTGGCGGCGGTCGCGCATGCGCATTCGCGGCTGATCCTGCACCGCGACCTCAAGCCCAGCAACATCCTGGTCACGCACGAGGGCCAGGTGAAGCTGCTGGACTTCGGCATCGCCAAGCTGCTCGACGACGCGACCCACTCGGGCGCGGCGACCGAGCTCACGCAACGCGCCGGCAGCGCCTTCACGCCGCAGTACGCGGCGCCGGAGCAGGTCCAGCAGGCCGACGTCACGACGGCGACCGACGTCTACGCGCTGGGCGTGCTGCTCTATCAGATGCTGGGCGGCCGCCACCCGACGGCCGACGACACGCAGACCCACCTGGACCGGCTGCGCGCGGTCGTGGAGCTGGTGCCCAAGCGGCTGTCGGACGTGGCGCGCGACCAGCTCGACCCCGTCATCGCGCGCCAGGCCAAGCTGCTGCGCGGCGACCTGGACACGATCGTCGGCAAGGCGCTGAAGAAGAAGCCCTCGGAGCGCTACGCCAACGCGGAGTCGATGGCCGTCGACCTGCGGCACTGGCTGGCGCACGAGCCGATCACGGCAAGACCCGACACCCGGTTCTACGTGCTGGGACGCTTCGTCCGGCGGCATCGCTGGAGCGTCGCGGCCAGCAGCGTCGCCGTGCTGGCGATGGTGTCCCTGACGGGGGTCAGCGTGCTGCAGGCTCGGCGCGCGGAGCGGGCGGAGCATCAGGCGCAGGAGCGGCGGCAACAGGCCGAAGACCTGCTCAGCTACATGCTGGGCGAGTTCGCCGACAAGCTGCGACCGGTCGGCCGGCTGGAGCTGCTCGACAGTGTGGGCAGCAAGGCGCTGAGCTATCTGGCACAGGATCAGGACGCCACGCCGATGGAGCGGCTGCAGCGGGCCAAGGCACTGACCGTGATCGGCGAGGTCCGCGTCTCCAAACGCAACCTGAGGGAAGCCTTGGAGCCGCTCGAAGCAGCCCGCAAGCTGCTGGAAGGCCCGCCGCCCTCGCCTGAGCTCACCGGCGAATGGCTCAAGGCCAAGGGAGCCGCCGCCTTCTGGGTGGGTCATGTCTTCTACTACACGCGCGACCTCGACAAGGCGACCGACGCCTGGCTCGCCTACCGCGACGCGGAGCAGGCCTGGGTCGATGCCCAGCCGGACAGCCTCGAGGCACTTATCGAGCTGTCCTACGCCTACAACAGCCTGGGCTCGGTGCGTCTCCTGAGTGTGGATCTCGAGGGCGCCTCTGCCTTTTTCCAGCGATCGATTGAACTCAAGCGCCGCGGCATCGCCGCTAACCCCAAGCCCGATGCGGCGGCTCGAATGGATCTGGCGGACAGCCTCAGTTGGCTGGGTACCTCCTACCTTCAGCAAGGCCTCAGCCAGGCGGCCGAGCGCTTGTTCGCGGAAGGCGCCTCGATCATCGCGACCGTTCGCGAAGGCGCGCCCCGCGACAATGCATGGGCCTATCGCGAAGCCATCATGCGGCGCTGGCACGCTGCTGCGCTTTCCGACATGGGGCGCCACGAGGCGGCAATGGCGCAATCCGCCACCTCGCTGGCCATTCTTCGCGAACTCCAGGCCAACGATCCGGCGAACTCGCAATGGCGGTTCAACGCCCTGGTGGGCGAGGTCACAGACCTGACCGTCCGTCTGCCTTCGCTCGCCCCGGCCGAGCAAGTGCGTCTCGCCCGCTCCCTGGAGGAACGTCTGGAGCGCTTCCAGCAGGAGGGCGCCGGGAACAAGGTGATGGATCCCTGGACGCGCCTGTCGATCGTGAGCGCGCGGGCGCTCCACAAGGAAGGGCAGGTGGCAGCGGCTCTCCGCGCCATCGATGACGCACGCCGCAAGCAGGCCTCGATCCTGGCCGCCAAGGCCACGGACCTGGCGTTCATCGCGGGATATGTCGATATCCGACGCATCCGCCTGATGCTGGAGCCCCACACGCGCTCCGGCGCTCCGTCGGCGGACACGCTCGCGGTCTGCAAAGAAATCAATGACGCCGTCGTGAAGATAGCCCCAGCGTTGCGGGTTCATCAGCAGATCACCCAGGCCTGGGTTGAGGCCCAATCCTGCGTGGGTCAGGGGGACAGGGACGACGTCAAACGCGCAGCGGTCTGGCTGCTGCGTGACCGTACCGGAAGCCCCGCTCCTTGATCCTCATGAGCTAAACCCCAAGGAGAGGAAAAATGTCCTACACCGTGTACGTCGAGGCGAACATCAGCGAAGACGGCAATTTCGCCGACTGCAAGTATTTCAGCGATCGCGAGGGAACCCATCAGATCCCCGGATCGGAGATCCACATTCCGACGGCGGCAGGTGCGTGCACCTTCGGTCAGGCGGACACCACCAGCCTGCTGCTGATCGGTGCGACCTTCAAGACCATCGGCTCCGCGCCGGGCATGAACGCCAGCAACTTCTCGCCGGCCAACGACGAGAACGAGGTGTCCCTGACGATGCCGACGGACAGCGTCATCACCAAGGGCGTGGTGCTGCTGTTCTCGACACCGGGTTCTGTGCAGAACCTCTACCCGAGCTCCGATCCGCAAGTGATCAACGACGCATCCGGCGTGCCGATGTGATAGTCGGGACGGCCATCACGGTCGTCCGAGCCCGGGAGCGAGGCTCGGGAGAGCCTCCTCCGCCATGACCCGTCCCAGCCGGGACGGGTTCACCCGATCCATCACGCGCGCGTCGAGCGCGTATTCCTGCTGCTGCGTGTAGGCCACCGCGCCGATCCGCGGCTGACTGCCGGCCGCCTGCGGCCCGAGCATCCCCAGCACCGGATAGACGCGTAGCCGCGCGATCACCAGCCCCTGCGCCGTGTCGGCGAAGAGGGCCGTCTCCAGCACACGCGTGCACCCGCGCCGCTGCACTTCCGCCAGCAGGCCCTGCAGGTTGCGCGGCACGTCGGTCGCCGACACCGGCAGCACCACGTTGATCACCGGCAGGCCGGCGGCCACCAGCGGCTCGCGCGCCGCGAGGTTGAAGGCGCTGTTGGCCTCGTCCCAGCGGCGGTTGGCGCCGGGCTGATCGGGATCGAAGTTGCGGCCCTGGCCGAACAGCAGCACGCACGGCGCCCCGCTGGACACGGCCGGAACCGACGCGCTAGGCACGGATGCCGATGCCGGCGCGACGCCGGGCGGCGCGGTCTGCCCTTGCGCCCGTGCGGACGACGCCGCCATGACCACGAGGCCGGCGGCGAGCAGCGCTGATTTCAGAAACGCCTTCCGGGTGTGCGGTCTCGACATGAGTCGGATTGTGCGTCGCCGGGATCGCCGCACAATGGTCGTTCCCCCTTGCTGGAGAGCACGATGCGCGAATGGACGAGCCTGGGCCCGCTGGGCGCGACGACGGTGGCGGTGGTGGCCGCGGTCGCGCTGTCCGGCTGCGCCACGCCGGTGAAGGACGAACGCATGCGCCCCGGCACCACGACCGCCGCCGAGGTGCAGCAGTACTACGGCCCGCCGACGCGCGTCTGGCCGGAAGCCGACGGCGGCCAGACGCTGGAGTACGCGACGCAGCCCTTCGGCCAGACCTGCTACATGGTCCGCGTGGATGCGCAGGGGCGACTGGTGCAGGTGACGGACGGCCTGTCCGCCGCCAACCGCGCGCGCATCGTGCCGGGCCTCACGCCCGAGCAGGTCACGCGGATCCTCGGTCAGGATCGGAAGCGCGTGTTCTTCAAGCTCAGCGGCGAGGACGTCTGGGACTGGAACATCCCGCCGGAGATGAACGGCTACCTGCTGCGCTTCAACGTCCACTTCAAGAACGGCGTGGTGGTGCGCACCTCGCAGAGCGTGGTCTATCCGGACCGGCGCTTCCTGTGGGACGACTGAGCCGGACCGCCGCCGCCGCGTCGGACGCACGCCCTCCTCCCAAAGGGGGATGCCTACCCGCTCCCCTGTGACGAAATCAATACAGCCCCGACGCTGTCTTGAAACCGACGTGTAGCGCCTGACACGCCCTCTTTACACTTCCGACTCAAGAGGGAGTGAAAGAGGATGTCGAACCAATCCGTCGGCCTGGCGCCCCGCGCCCTGGCCCTGTTCATCGACGGCGTCTTGATGGTCGCCGCGAGCACGCTGCTGATGTGGGCCGTGTACGGCGACCCGGTGTCGAAGTGGAATGACCTGCGCCCCGGCACCATCGCCATCAACTGGCTGCTGCCGCTGATCGTCTGCGTCGTGTTCTGGAGCTGGCAGGGCGCCACGCCCGGCAAGCTCGTCGCCGGCATCAAGGTCGTGGACGCCCGCAGCGGCGAACGCCCGTCGCCCGTGCAGGCCCTGATCCGCTGGATCGGCTACCTGCTCTCCGCCATCCCGCTGTTCGCCGGGTTCCTGTGGGCCCGCGTCGACGCCGAAGGCCGCACCTGGCATGACCGCCTGTCCCGCACCGCCGTCGAGCGCAGCCGCCCCGCCCCGGCCGACGGCGAAGGCCTCCTCATCGGCTACATCGCCAGCCACTGGCGCGGCGAGCAGAGCCTGGCCCAGAGCTTCTGGATCAACCACGTCCTCCTGACCTGGCCCCTGGCCGCCGGCGTGCAGGGCCTGGTCGCCTGGCTCGCCACCAAGAGCGACGGCCTGCAGGGCGTCGCGATCGCGCTGCTGATCGTCTGGCCGCTGCTGATCATGGTCGAGATCTGGAGCGCCGTCGGCACCTGGCGCGCGGTGCGCGGCTACGTCGACGCCGGCGGGTCCTACCTGATCTCCGGCCTCGCGCGGCTGTCGCTGCTGGGCTCGTTCCTGCAGATCGCGTTCTCGCTGGCCTTCGGCGTGTTCGGGGAACTGCCCGAGCTGTGGAAGCTCGCCCGCGGCATCGACCCGATCGGCAACGTGCGCCTGGTCGTCAGCGCCGACGGCCGCACGATGCAGCTGAACGGCCCCATCGGCGCCGGCGACGCCGGGCGGCTGAGCAGCCTGTTCGACGCGTCCCCCACCGTGCGCCTGCTGGAGGTCGCCTCCCCCGGCGGCCGCGTCACCGAGGCCGAGCGCATGGTCAAGCTGATCCGCGACCGCGGCGTCGGCACCCGCGCGATCGGCAACTGCGAAAGCGCCTGCACGCTGGTCTTCCTGGCCGGCAACAAGCGCCAGCTGATGCCGGGCGCGCAGCTCGGCTTCCACCGCGCCACCAGCGGCACCTTCAACCCGGCCTTCGACGAGATCGCCAACCAGGAACTCGCCCGGACCTACCGTCGCATGGCGCTGCCGGAGGAGTTCATCGAGAAGACGCTCAGCACGCCGTCGCGCACGATGTGGTACCCGCCGCCGGCCGAGCTGGTGCGTCATTCGCTGATCCAGCCGCCGCCCAAGACGCTGGACGTCGCGCTGCCCGACGGCGACAAGCCCGGCCAGTACGCGCCGCTGAGCGACTACGTCAACGCGCTGCGCGCCAGCGAGGCGTGGTTCAGCCTCGACCAGCGCTTCCCCGGCCTGATCGACGACGCGGCCGGACGCATGCGCGCGGCGCATGTGGCGCTGGCCGGCTCCGAGCACGCCGACGCCGGCGCGCAGATCGCCGCCCAGGGCGCGCTGGCGCCCAACGTGCGCGAGATGCTGCTCAGCGGGTCGCGCGACCTGCGCCGACGCTACCTGCAGGTCGTGCGTGCGCAGCTGACCGCCGCCCAGGCGCTGGGCGCCGAGACCTGCCAGTCCTGGCTGTCCGGCTCGCCGGTGCCGCGTCGGCTGCTGCCGGAAGAAGCGATGGCGCTGGAAGCCCGTTGGCTGACGGACGCCGCCAGCGAAGGCACGCCGACGCGTGTCCGGGCGCCGCAGCCGACCGCGCTGGAACTGGAAGTCGTGTCCCGCACCGTCGGCGCTACCGCCTCGGGCGCGTTCTCCAAGCTGTGGACCGACGGCAACGCCGGCCCGGCGCCCATCACCTGCGAACGCGCCAGCCAGGTGCTCAACCACATCCAGCGCAGCGCTTCGACCGCGCCGCGCGAACTGGCGGAGCGGGTGGTCTTCCAGAACGTGCGCTGAGCCCGGGACCGACGCCGCCGGTCAGTCTTCGTCGCCGAGACCGGCGGCCGCCTTCGCACGAATCCGCGCGTGATAGCAGGCGCCCTGCGGGATATGCAGCAGATCGGCGATGCGCAGCATCATGTGGCGCTCGATGTCGCCGAGCGACCCGTCGGCATAGGCCACGCCCCACATCAGTTCGATCAGGCGCAGCTTGGCGGCCATGTCCCAGCGCTCGTCGACCGGCGAGGTGAAGGCGAACAGATCGGATGCCGTGCGGGCCGTGCGTTCGGCTTGCGCGGTCAACGCGTCGGCCTCGTCGTCGGCCATCGCGAACAGCTCGGTCAGCGCCTTGCGCACTGCGGCGCGCTCGACGCTGGAGTACTCCGCGTCCGCACGCATCACCTCGACCAGCAGCACCGCTGCCGCCAGCGGCAGCGAAGGCGCGCCGCCCCGCGAGCCGCGGAACGCATCGTCCGGCGCCAGCGTGTCGAAGAGATCGATCAGCGACTTGAACATGCCTGAATGGTGGCATGTGGCGGGGCCCAGGGCTTATGCCGTGCTTAAGCCGCTGGCCCTCACCCCTGCCCTCTCCCGCAAGCGGGAGAGGGAGAAGGCGCGCTCACCGCACCTTGCCGTCCTTCCACGCATTCAGCAGCTTCTCGTAGGCGATGGTTTCGCCCTTGGGCTTCTCGTTGGCCAGCTTGGCCCACGGCGCGCCCTTGTCGGACAGCCACTTCTTCGGGTCTTCCTTCTTGTTGAGCTTGGGCGCGCACTTGGCCATGCCCGCGCGCTCCAGCCGCGCCATGACCGCGTCCATCTCGTCGGCCAGCGTGTCCATCGCGGCCTGCGGCGTCTTCTCGCCGGTCACCGCCTGCGCCACGTTCTTCCACCACAGCTGCGCCAGCTTCGGATAGTCCGGCACGTTCGTGCCCGTCGGCGTCCACGCCACCCGCGCCGGCGAGCGGTAGAACTCGATCAGGCCGCCGTACTTGTTGGCGTTCTTGGTGAAGTAGTCGCTGCGGATGTCGCTGTCGCGGATGAAGGTCAGGCCCTGGATGCTCTTCTTCAGGCTCACCGACTTCGCCGTCACGAACTGCGCATACAGCCACGCCGCCGCGGTCCGGTTGGCGTCATGCCCGCTGAAGAAGGTCCAGCTGCCCACGTCCTGGTAGCCGTTCTGCATCCCGTCCTTCCAGTACGGACCGTTCGGCCCCGGCGCCATGCGCCACTTCGGCGTGCCGTCCGCGTTCACCACCGGCAGGCCCGGCTTGACCATGTCCGCCGTGAAGGCCGTGTACCAGAAGATCTGCTGCGCGATCTGACCCTGCGCCGGCACCGGGCCCGATTCCCCGAAGGTCATCCCGGTCGCTTCCTTGGGCGCGTACTTCTTCATCCAGTCGACGTACTTGGTCAGCGCATAGACCGCGGCCGGCGAGTTGGTCGCGCCGCCGCGCGCCACCGAGGCGCCCACCGGCGTGCACTTGTCGTCGGCGACGCGGATGCCCCACTCGTCGACCGGCATGCCGTTCGGGATGCCCTTGTCGGCGGCGCCGGCCATCGACAGCCACGCGTCGGTGAAGCGCCAGCCCAGCGACGGGTCCTTCTTGCCGTAGTCCATGTGGCCGTAGATCGGCTTGCCGTCCAGCGTCTTCACGTCGTTGGAGAAGAACGCGGCGATGTCCTCGTACGCGCTCCAGTTCAGCGGCACGCCCAGGTCGTAGCCGTACTTGGCCTTGAACTTGTCCTGCAGGTCCTTGCGCGCGAACAGGTCGGCGCGGAACCAGTACAGGTTGGCGAACTGCTGGTCGGGCAGCTGGTAGAGCTTGCCGTCCGGCGCCGTCGTGAAACTGGTGCCGATGAAGTCCTTCAGGTCCAGCCCGGGATTGGTCCACTCCTTGCCCGCGCCGCTCATGTAGTCGGAAAGATTCATGATCTTCCCGTACCGGTAGTGCGTGCCGATCAGGTCGGAGTCGGAGATCCAGCCGTCGTAGATGCTCTTGCCCGACTGCATCGAGGTCTGCAGCTTCTCGACGACGTCGCCTTCCTGGATCAGGTCGTGCTTGACGGTGATGCCGGTGATCTCGGCGAAGGCCTTGGCCAGCACCTTGCTCTCGTACTCGTGCGTGGTCAGGGTCTCCGACACCACCGAGATCTCCTTCACGCCCTTGGCCTGGAGCTTCTTGGCCGCCTCGATGAACCACTTCATCTCGGCCGTCTGCTTGTCCTTGGACAGCGTCGACGGCTGGAATTCGCTGTCGATCCACTTCTTCGCCTCGGCCTCGCCGGCCCATGCGGCGTTCGCTCCCAACGCCAGCAATGCGGCCACGGCCAGCGCGGAATACTTGCTCTTGTTCACGCTTGTCTCCTGTGTCTGTCGAATCTCCCCCTGCTTGAGGACGAATCGCGGCTCCGGGGGAACGGGAAAGCCGAATTCCTTGAAGCTTCAACTACTTGGTCAACTGCTCGATCACGGCCGGTTCAACCCTTTCGCAGGATCAGTCCCAGCACCAGCATCGACGCGACGAAGCTGATCCACACGCTGGGCTCGGCCTCGAGCTGGAACCACTCGGCCATCTTCGCGCCCAGGCCGACAAAGGCCAGATTGATGTACGCAGCCGTCAGCAGGCCGATGAACAGCCGGTCGCCGCGCGTCGTGCGCATCGGCAGCCAACCCTTGCGCAGCGTCGTCGGCGACTTGATCTCCCACACCGTCATGCCGACCAGCATCAGCACCACGCAGCTGAAGAAGACGGCCACCGGCGTGGTCCACACCATCCAATCGAACATCGTGGACCTCCCTTAGACGCGGCCCATCGCGAAACCCTTCGCGATGTAGTGACGGACAAACCAGATGACGATCGCACCCGGCACGATGGTCAGCGTGCCGGCGGCGGCGAGCGTCGCCCAATCCATGCCGGAAGCGCTGACGGTACGCGTCATCGTCGCGACGATGGGCTTGGCGTTGACGCTGGTCAGCGTGCGCGCCAGCAGCAGCTCCACCCAGCTGAACATGAAGCAGAAGAACGCCGCCACGCCCACGCCCGCCTTGATCAGCGGCAGGAACACGGTGAGGAAGAAGCGCGGGAAGCTGTAGCCGTCGATGTAGGCGGTCTCGTCGATCTCGCGCGGGATGCCGCTCATGAAGCCTTCCAGGATCCACACCGCCAGCGGCACGTTGAACAGCAGATGCGCCAGCGCGACGGCGATGTGCGTGTCCATCAGCCCCAGCGTCGTGTAGAGCTGGAAGAAGGGCAGCAGGAACACCGCCGGCGGCGTCATGCGGTTGGTCAGCAGCCAGAAGAAGACGTGCTTGTCGCCCAGGAACGAATAGCGGCTGAACGCATACGCCGCCGGCAGCGCCACGGTGATCGAGATCACCGAGTTGATGCCGACGTAGATCAGGCTGTTGATGTAGCCGCTGTACCAGGACGGGTCGGTGAAGATGGTCTTGTAGCTGGCCAGCGAGAAGTGCTGCGGCCAGAGGCTGAAGCTGGAGAGGATTTCCTCGTTGGTTTTGAAGCTCATGTTGACCATCCAGTAGATGGGCAGCAGCGCGAAGAGCAGGTACGCGATCAGGAAGATCGTGCGCTTGCGGAATCGGCGTTCATCCATGGGCCACCTCGTTCTTGTCTTGGGTGCCGAGCGACTGCATCCAGTTGTAGAGGATGAAGCACAGCAGCAGGATGATGAGGAAGTAGATCAGCGAGAACGCCGCCGCCGGTCCGAGGTCGAACTGGCCGACCGCCTTCTGCGTCAGGTACTGGCTGAGGAAGGTGGTCGCGTTGCCGGGACCGCCGCCGGTGAGGACGAAGGGCTCGGTGTAGATCATGAAGCTGTCCATGAAGCGCAGCAGCACCGCGATCATCAGCACGCCCCGCATCTTCGGAAGCTGGATGTAGCGGAACACGGCGAACTTGCTGGCGCCGTCGATCCGCGCGGCCTGGTAGTAGGCATCGGGGATGGAGCGCAACCCGGCGAAGCACAGCAGCGCCACCAGCGGCGTCCAGTGCCAGACGTCCATGATCAGCACGGTGATCCATGCATCGGTCGCGTCGCCGGTGTAGTTGTAGTCGACGCCCAGCGCCTGCAGCGAGGCGCCCAGCAACCCGATGTCGGCGCGGCCGTAGATCTGCCAGATCGTGCCGACGACGTTCCAGGGAATCAGCAGCGACAGTGCGACGATGACCAGCACCAGCGACGCGCGCCAGCCCTGCGCCGGCATCGACAGCGCCAGGCAGATGCCCAGCGGGATCTCGACCAGCAGCACCGCGAGCGAGAACCCCAGCTGCCGCAGCAGCGCGCCGTGCAGCTCCTCGTCGCGCATCACCGCGGCGAACCACTCGGTGCCGACGAAGACGCGCCGCTCGGGCGAGATGATGTCCTGCACCGAGTAGTTCACCACCGTCATCAACGGCAGGATGGCCGAGAAGGCCACGCACAGGAACACGGGCAGGACGAGGAACCAGGCCTTCTGGTTGATCGGTTTCATGCGAGGCCCTCCGGAGCACCCGAGGTGATGGCCGCGAAACTCGCGCCCGTGGGCGCCGCGCCGGCGATCAGCCGTTCGTCCGCGCCGTAGAAGCAGGTGTGGGCATTGAGCACGCGCAGCGCCACCGTGGCGCCGGCCTCGGGCGGCTGCGCGTGGGCGGACAGGCGCGCCTTCAGCGTGTGCGGGCCCACCTTCGCGGTGAGCAGCCAGTAGGTGCCGATGTCCTGGACCTGGCCGACCACGCCGGTGATCGTGCCGGGCAGCGCCGGTACGCCGTCGCCGACGTCGTCGACCTCCACGTACTCGGGCCGGATGCCGACCATGAAAGGCTCGGCGCGCGAGAGCGAGGCACCCGTGATCGGATCGACAGAGCCGGCCACCGGCTGGCCTGCGACGCTCAGTCCGCCGCCGTCCTCCAGCGCCGCCGGAAGGAAGTTCATGCCCGGCGAACCGATGAAGTGGCCGACGAAGCGGTGGCTCGGGCGCTCGAACAACTCGCCCGCCGAGCCGACCTGCACCGCGCGGCCGCGCGTCATGACGACGATCTGGTCCGCAAAGGTCAGCGCCTCGACCTGGTCGTGGGTGACGTAGATCAGCGTGAGCTTGAGCTCGTTGTGGATCTGCTTGAGCTTGCGGCGCAGCTGCCACTTCAGATGCGGATCGATGACGGTCAGCGGCTCATCGAAGAGCACCGCCGACACGTCCTCGCGCACCAGCCCGCGGCCGAGCGAGATCTTCTGCTTCGCGTCGGCGGACAGGCCCGAGGCACGCTGGTTCAACTGGCCGTTGAGTTCGAGCATCTCGGCGATCCTGCCGACGCGTGCCTTGATCTTGTCGGCGGCCACGCCGCGGTTGCGCAGCGGGAAGGCGAGGTTCTCGGCCACCGTCATCGTGTCGTAGATGACGGGGAACTGGAACACCTGCGCGATGTTGCGCTGCTGCGGCGTCAGCGCGGTGACGTCGCGGCCGTCGAAGCGCACGCTGCCCTGCGAGGGCCGCAGCAGTCCCGAGACGATGTTCAGCAGCGTCGTCTTGCCGCAGCCCGAGGGGCCGAGCAGCGCATAGGCGCCGCCGTCCTCGAAGCTCATCTTGAGCGGCAGCAGCGCGTAGTCGCTGTCCTCCTTCGGATCGGGCCGGTACGCGTGGGCGAGGTCCAGGTCGATGCGGGCCATCAGCGGGCTCCCCGGCGCTCGGGGGCGCGTGTCAGCAGGCCGGCCGCGTCGAAGACGTGGACGTGGGCGGCGTTGAGGTACAGCGTCAGCGGAGCGCCGAGCTCGAAGTCGTGCACGCCGGTCAGTTGCGCGACGAGCTCGCCGATCTGGGTGCGCGCGTGGACGAAGGTGTCGGAGCCGGAGATCTCGGCCAGCTCGACCTCGCCCTGGATCGCGATGTCGCCGGGGCGCTGCGTGACGTGCAGCGCGCTGGCGCGCACGCCCACGGTCACGCCGCCCTGCCCCGGCAGCGCCAGGTCGAGCCCGGGCCGCAGCTGCAGCCGGTCGCCCATGCCCTGCGCGATGAGCAGGTTCATCGGCGGATCGCTGAAGGCGCGTGCGACGCGCAGCGACGCCGGGCGGTGGAAGACCTCCGCGGTCGGTCCGTACTGCAGCAGCTCGCCGGCGTCCATCACCGCGGTGTAGCCGCCGAGCTGGAGCGCCTCGGCCGGCTCGGTGGTGGCGTAGACCACCGTCGACTCCCCGGCGGCGAAGAGCTGGCCGAGTTCCTCGCGCAGTTCCTCGCGCAGCTTGTAGTCGAGGTTCACCAGCGGCTCGTCGAGCAGCATCAGCGGCGCCTGCTTGGCCAGCGCCCGCGCCAGCGCGACACGCTGCTGCTGGCCGCCGGACAGCTGCGCGGGCAGCTTGTCGAGGTGCATCTCGATGTGCAGCTTGTCGGCGAGCTCATCCACGCGCTTGCGGATGGCGTCGCGGTCGAGCTTGCCGCGCAGCTTCAGCGGCGAGGCGATGTTGTCGCGCACCGTCATCGACGGGTAGTTGATGAACTGCTGGTAGACCATCGCGACGTCGCGCTTGCGCACCGGCCAGCCGGTCACGTCCGTCCCGTCGACGGTCACGGTGCCGTCGCTGGGCTTGTCCAGGCCCGCCATCAGACGCATCAGCGTCGTCTTGCCGGCCTGCGTCGCGCCCAGCAGCACGGTGACCGCGTTCGGCACCAGCCGCAGGTCCAGCGGATACAGATGCTGCTGCGCGCCGACCTTGTGGCTCACGCCGCGAAGGCTCAGCTCCATGAAGTCGGCTCCATCGTTGTCTCTCTCTGCAAGTTCTGCATGTCGTTCTTGTCGGTCAGAGGTTCACCCGGCGCCCGTGCCGGGGCCAGGTCATGCCGCGGCGGCCGGCGGTTTCGCCCAGAGGTGCTCGCGGTCGGCGAACCACTGGACCACCGCCATCCGCTGCACCTCGGTGTAATGCAATCCCAGCTTGGAGCGGCGCCACAGCACGTCGTCCGCCGCGCGCGCCCATTCCTCGCGGACCAGGTATTCGAGTTCGGCCTGGTGCAGCCCCGGGGCAATCTCCGGGCCAAGGTCGTCCAGCCGCTCCGCGCCGCCGAGCACGCGTCCCAGACGCGCGCCGTAGGCCCGCGCGAGTCGGCGCGCCAGCGACGGCGGCAGCCACGGGTGACGCTGGCCGACGGCGGAGAGCAGGCGCTGGAAGTCGGTGTCGGGCCGCTGCGGCGCTCCGATCCATTCGCGCAGGTCGCCGCCGGGCAGGTGGGCGTGTTCGGTCCAGGCGCGGCGGCGATCACCGAGCAGATCGCCCAGCAGATCGGCTGCGTCCTCGGCCAGCTTGCGGAAGGTCGTGATCTTCCCGCCCCACACGCTCAGCAGCGGCGCGCCGCCGTCCGAGTGCGTCTCCAGCAGGTAGTCGCGCGTCACCGCGGACGGATCGCCGGAGGCGTCGTCCAGCAGAGGGCGCACGCCGGCGTAGGTCCACACCACATCCGAAGCGGCCACGGGCTCGCGGAAGTAGCGGCTGGCCTGCTCGCAGAGGTAGGCGATCTCGCCATCGTCGATGCGCGCCTTGCCGAAGCCGGCCAGCGCGTCGGGCGCCAGCTCCACGTCGGTCGTGCCGATCAGCGTGAAGTCGTCTTCGTACGGGATGGCGAAGATGATCCGCTTGTCCGGATTCTGGAAGATGTAGGCGTGATCGTGCTGGAAGCGCTTGTTCACGATGATGTGACTGCCCTTGACCAGACGCAGGCTCTTGGTGGCGAGCGCCTCGCCGCGCGCGGGTGCGGCGACTTCGCGCAGGAAGCCTTCGGCCCAGGGGCCGGCCGCGTTGACGAGCGCGCGCGCCTTCAGCGTGCGGTCGCCGTCGGCGCAGCGCAGCGTCGCGGTCCAGTGATCCGCGTGCCGCTTCGCGGCGGTGACGGTCGTGCGGGTGTGCAGCACCGCGCCGTGCTCGCGCGCGTCGAGCGCGTTCAGCAGCACCAGCCGCGCGTCGTCGACCCAGCCGTCCGAGTAGACGAAGCCCTTGGTGTACTCGGGCTTCAGCGGCTCGCCGTAGGGCGAGCGGCGCAGGTCCACGCCTTCGGAGCCCGGCAGCACTTCGCGGCGCGCCAGGTGGTCGTAGAGGAACAGGCCGACGCGGATCATCCAGGCCGGGCGCATCGCCGCGTCGTGCGGCATCACGAAGCGCAGCGGCCACATGATGTGCGGGGCGCTGCGGAGCAGGACCTCGCGCTCCTGCAGCGCCTTGCGCACCAGCGAGAACTCGTAGTACTCCAGGTAACGCAGCCCGCCGTGGATCAGCTTGGTCGAGGACGACGAGGTGTGCGCCGCGAAGTCCGAGGCTTCCGCGAGCACGACCTTCCAGCCGCGGCCCGCAAGGTCGCGTGCGATGCCGGCGCCGTTGATGCCGCCGCCGACGACGAGCACGTCGCACTCCCCGTCCGCGCCAGAGGAGCCGGACGCATCGCGCGCACCGACGGCGCCTGCATCGGAAGCGGCGCGGTCGCTGGAAGTCGGGTCGGGGAACGAAGCGGCGGTCAAGGTGTCTCCTTGGATCGAATTGGCCGGACAGTCAAACGGCCACCCTGCGATGGCCGTTGGAAAGTTCGCAATTCTGTTCTTCTTTTTTCTTTTTAGCGCGAATATGCGCGTTTCGACTGAGGGTTAACCCGGTCAATTGTTCGTTTCGGTTCCTTTAGCCTGCGCGCCATGAATCCGAACCCCCGTCAGAACGATCTGCTGCAGGAGGTGCGCGCCCATGGCTCGGTGAGCGTCGAGTCGCTCGCCGAGAAGTTCGGCGTGACGCTGCAGACGGTGCGCCGGGACGTGCAGCGCCTGGCCGAGGCCGGCCTGGTGCAGCGCTTCCACGGCGGCGTGCGCGTGCCATCGTCGACCACCGAGAACATCGCCTACCGCCAACGCCAGGCCATGCAGGCCGACGGCAAGGCGCGCATCGCGCGCGCCATCGCGGCGCGCATCCCGGCGGGCTGCTCGCTGATCCTGAACCTCGGCACCACGACGGAGGCGGTGGCGCACGCACTGCTGCGCCACAAGGGCCTGCGCGTGATCACGAACAACCTCAACGTCGCGATGATCCTGAGCGACAACCCGGACTGCGAGCTGGTGATGGTCGGCGGCTCGGTGCGGCACCGCGACCGCGGCATCGTCGGCGAGGCGGCGGTCGATTTCATCCGCCAGTTCAAGGTGGACATCGGGCTGATCGGCATCTCGGGCATCGAGTCCGACGGCAGCCTGCGCGACTTCGACTACCGCGAAGTGATGGTGGCGCGGACCATCGTCGAGCACTCGCGCGAGGTGTGGGTCGCGGCGGACGCGACCAAGTTCAACCGGCCCGCGATGGCCGAGGTCGCCCGATTGCCGCAGATCGACGCGCTGTTCACCGACGAGCCGCCGCCGGAGCCCTTCCCCGCGCTGATGGCGGACGCGGGCGTGGAGCTCGTGGTCGCGCCGTAGCATCGCGACGGGGTTCTCTCAGAAAAGCAGTTCAAGAAAAACGCCACGAGCACAACGAGCGAGACAAGCCATGACCTACCTGCTCGCCCTGGACCAGGGCACCTCGAGTTCGCGCGCGATCGTCTTCGACGCGCAGGGGCGCATCGTCGCGATGGCGCAGCGCGAGTTCCGCCAGATCTACCCGCAACCGGGCTGGGTCGAGCACGATGCCGATGAAATCTGGGAGACGCAGCTGTCGGTCGCGCGCGAAGTGCTGACCAAGGCGTCGTTGAAAGCCTCCGAGGTGAAGGCGATCGGCATCACCAACCAGCGCGAGACCACGCTGGTGTGGAACCGCAAGACCGGGCGGCCCATCCATCACGCGATCGTCTGGCAGGACCGCCGCGCCGAGCCGCAATGCGCCGCGTTGCGCGAGCAGGGCCACGGTCCGCGCATCCAGGAGAAGACGGGGCTGGTGGTCGACGCGTATTTCTCGGGGACCAAGCTGCAGTGGATCCTCGACCACGTCAGCGGCGCGCGCGACGCGGCGGATCGCGGCGAGCTCGCGTTCGGCACGATCGACAGCTGGCTGATCTGGAAGCTCACGAACGGCGAGGTGCACGTCACCGACGTCAGCAACGCGTCGCGGACGATGCTCTTCAACGTGCGCGATAACCAGTGGGACGAAGAACTGCTCACGCTGCTGCGCATTCCGAAGTCGCTGCTGCCCGAGGTGAAGCCGTCGGCGTCTGAATTCGGCCGCGTGGCGCCGGAGCATCTGGGCACGGCGCTGACGATAGGCGGCATCGGCGGCGACCAGCAGAGCGCGCTGTTCGGTCAGGCCTGCTTCGAAGCGGGCATGGCGAAGAACACCTACGGCACCGGCTGCTTCATGCTGATGCACACGGGGCCGCGCTTCCAGACCAGCGCGAACGGGCTGATCACGACGAGCGCGGCCCAGATCGACGCCACGCCGCAATACGCGCTGGAAGGCAGCGTCTTCATCGGCGGCGCGGTGGTGCAGTGGCTGCGCGACGGGCTGAACGCCATCAAGGGCAGCGGCGAAGTGCAGGGGCTCGCGGAGAGCGTGCCCGACGCCGGCGGCGTGATGTTCGTGCCGGCCTTCACCGGCCTCGGCGCGCCGTACTGGGACGCGGAAGCGCGCGGCGCGATCGTGGGTCTGACGCGCGGCTCGACCGTGGCGCACATCGCGCGCGCGGCGCTGGAAAGCATCGCGTTCCAGAGCGCGGCGCTGCTGCAGGCGATGAGCCGCGACGCCGTGGCGGCCGGCGGCGCGCCGGTGAGCGAGCTGCGCGTCGACGGCGGCGCGTGCGTGAACGACCTGCTGATGCAGTTCCAGGCGGACCTGCTCGGTATCCCGGTCGTGCGTCCGAAGGTGATCGAGACGACGGCGCTCGGCGCGGCGTACCTCGCCGGCCTCACGGCGGGCGTCTACGGCAACCTCGGCGACATCGGCCGCAACTGGCAGACGGAACGCACGTTCCGCCCCACCATGTCGCGCGACCGTGCCGAGACGCTGATGGCACAGTGGGAGCGCGCGGTGAGACAGGCCTCGGCGCGCTGACCGGAGCCCTCTTCGGAGGGCCCCATTCAGAGGGTCAGGTCATCACCCCTCAATGACAAGTTTGAGGAAGTGCCAAGCGGGATCGGTCTGCCTAGAGTTGCGAGCTTCTGTTCCATTGAAGGAGAAGCTTCATGTCCGCACTCGATACCCTGGTCAAGGTTGGCACCTACGAAGAAGGTCAGATGCTCAACATTCCCGACGCTGTCCGGGACGAACTCCGCTTGAATCCGGGAGACCGGGTGGAGTTCCTCAGGCTTGCGCCCCACGAGTACCTGATCTATTCGAAGGAGCACCCGCTCAGCCTGGCGGGAATGATCGGCAAGCCCAAACGCAAGGTGACGATCAAGGACATGAACCGGGCGATTCGTGCCCGGGGAGGTCATGTCCGTTGATTGATCAGAACCCTATCGATTCGCCGGCGCCGAGCAGCGTGAGCACTCCCAGCACCGCAAAGATGATCGCCGCGATCCCGTGAACCAGCCGCACCGGCATCTTGTGCGCGAGCTTGTCGCCCACGAACACCGCCGGCACGTTGGCGATCATCATCCCGAAGGTCGTGCCCGCGACCACCGGCCACAGGTCGTTGAAGCGTGCCGCCAGGGCCACCGTCGCGATCTGCGTCTTGTCGCCCATCTCCGCCAGGAAGAAGGCCACGATCGTCGTGCCCAGCACGCCCAGGCGGAACTTGCCGCCCGTCTCTTCTTCATCGATCTTGTCGGGGATCAGCGTCCACGCCGCCATCGCGAGGAAACCCACGCCCAGCACCCAGCGCAGCGTCTGCGGCGAGATCTGCGTCGTGATCCAGCTGCCGACAGCGCCGGCACACGCGTGATTCACCAGGGTCGCGATCAGGATGCCCAGCACGATCGGTCCCGGCTTGCGGAAGCGCGCCGCCAGGATGAAGGCCAGCAATTGGGTCTTGTCGCCGATTTCGGCGAGGGCCACGAGGCCGGTGGAGATGAGGAAGGCTTCCATGAAAGACTCAGCGGCCGAGACATACCAATGACCATGTCGCCGCCGGCCGCAAAGTCCGGGGACATGGTCAAAGGTCTCGCCAGGCTGGGAACCCGTGGGTTCCTGGCTACCTCGCGCCATGAGCCAAGGCTCAAGTCTGTTGACGCGGGTCTGCTGAATCGGCCTGCCGCGCTAGCGGCCCTTCAAAGGGCCGGGAGACAGGCGGGGTGCAGCGGCTACTCCCCAATGACAGCCCGCATTGTAGTCGCTGCCAACCCCGGCCACGCCCGCTGCGCCGGCTCCGGCGGGCCGGCGTCGCCCAGCAGCAGCAGGTGTGTGCGGGTATCGCGCCAGCTGGATGCCATCAGCAGCTGCAGCACCGGCGCGCTCACCGCGCGCACGCGCTGCGGCCATTGGACGCAGTCGTCGAGTTCGCCCGCAGCCAACGCCTGCGACAGCAAGGCATCCGGCGCCTCGGCAAGCTCGAACTCCCACTCGCCCTGAGCCAGCGCCTGCGCCAGCGCGAGGTCCTCCGGCGTCACCGCTTCCGCGGCGAGCAGCGGCAGTTGCTCGCGCAACAACGCGAGCTGCTCCGGCACCGCCGACGCCGGCAGCGTCACGCTCAGCCGCCAGCACAGCGCGCCGCTGAGCGACTCCATCTCGCTCTCCCACGGCCACGGCAGCCGCGCCGCGAGCCGTTGATGCATCAGCGTGCGTGCCAGTTCGCGCAGCGCGGGCGGCGTGCCGCGCGGCACCGGCGTCTGCACGATCAGACGACAGCCCTGCCCCTGCGGCAGCGGCAGGAACTGCGCGACCGCCGGCGTCGGTGCCGTTGCCGGCAACGCCACCGCGGGCGTCGGCCCGGCCGGCGGCAGCTTCGCCACGCGCCAACCGCCCATGAAGTCTTCGGCCAAGCCGCGTGCCGTCTGCAAGCTCAGATCGCCGGCGAACAGCAGCACCGCGCGCTCCGGCCGCCAGTACTGGCGGTGGAAGCCGAGCACGTCGTCGCGCTTCAGACGCTTCAGGCTGGCCGAGGTCTGCACCGGCTGCGCGCGGCCGCGGAACTGCCGCCGCGCCGCCCACGGCGCCAGCAGCAGCGCATCGGCGCGTCGCAGCACCAGCGCATCGATCGCGCGGCTGCGGATGTGCTCCAGCGCTTCAAAGGCGAGCAGCGGCCGCTGCGTCAGATCCGCCAGCAGGTTGACCGCGTCGTCGCATTGATCGGGCAAGGCCTCCAGCACGATCTCCGCCGTCGACGGCGTCAGCTCCAGCCGCAGCGGCAGGCCGAGCAGATCGCCCGCATAGGCGATGTCGGCGGATTCCATCTCCTCGCCGTCGCGCTTCGCGCCCTGCGCGAGCATGGACAGCGCGACTTCCGCCAGGCCGTCCTTGCCGGCCGGGTCGCGCAGCCAGCCGCCCTCCCCGATCAGGCGGACCGCCGTGCGCGGTGCACCGGGGCGCGGCAGCACGACGACACGCAAGCCGTTCGCGAGCTTCGTCTGTTCGAGCGGCAACGGCAGCGGCGCAGGCACGGGCGGCGCCTCGGGCGGACGGTCGAAACCGTCCTGCGCCAGCGCCGGCCAGGCCGTCGATCCCGAGACGATCGCGGCGCCTAGCATCAGTCCGCGGCGGTTCAGATCGACGCTCATGCGGCCACTCCCGCGGCGGCACCGATGTCAGCGAGCAGCGTCAGGACCGGCGCCTGCACCACCTGCTTGCGCCAGAACTGCTGCACGTCCGCGCCGCCGAGCTTCATCCACGCGGCCATGTCCTTCGCCGGCGCGCCGACGTCGCCCCGCACGGCCCACGCCGTACCGAGCGATCGCGCCAGCCGGTCGGCGGTCCAGTCGTCCGACAGCGTCTGGCGCCGCAGCAGCGCCTTGGCCTTGTTGAGTTCCTCGTCGGTCACCGGCTCGTCGGCCAGCCGCAGGACTTCCTGCTGCAGCGCCTGCGCCACCGGCGCGGCGGTCTGGCCGTGCGCCGCCAGCGCTTGCGCGACCAGCAGCCCCGCGTCGCGGTGCACATCCAGCCGGAGGCTGAGCTGATGCGCCAGCGCCTTCTCGTCGACCAGCGTGTCGGTCAGACGGCCGGAACGGCCCAGCCCCAGCAGCGCATGCGCGAGCTGCCACATCGGCGTCGACGGATCGTCGATGCGCGGCACCTGCCAGACCAGCGCGGCCGCCGGCAGCGGCGCACGCGCGAGCGACAGCTTCAGCGTCTGGCTCTGGGGCCGGCGCGACTCGCGCAGTTCCGCGAACAGTGCGGACGTCGAAGAAGCCGCTGACGGCAAGGGGGACGGCATCGGCGGTGCGGCGGCCGGCGACGAGGGCTGCGACGCCGTCGACACGGGACCTGGCGTCGACGCCGCCGTCGGGCCGGCCTGCGCCGGCATCGGCGGCCGGATCGAGCCGAAGTAATGCAGCACCCAGCGCGCCACCGCGGCCTCATCGAACGCGCCCGTGACGACGAGCAGCGCCCGGTCGCAGCCGAAGCGCCCGGCATGGAAGGCGCGCACGGCGTCGATGTCCAGGTCCTTCAGCTGCTCCGGATCGCCGAGCGCGCCGCGCTGGTACGGATGCGTCAGGTAACCGCTGCGCTGGACGGCGAGGTCCAGTCGCGCATACGGATTGAGCTGCGGCGCCGTCACCGCCTGGCGCAGCTGCTGTTTCGCGGTGGCCAGCGTGTCCGGCTCCAGCCGCGGATTGCTCATGCGTTCGGCCTCGGCCCACAGCACGCGTTCGAGCTGCTGCGCCGGCACGACGGTCTGCAACGCGGCGAAGTCCTCGTCGATCTCGAGGCCGCTGCGGCCGCCGGCCGAGGCGATCAGGCGGTTGAACTGGCCGGGTTCGAGGTACCGGCTGGCGCCGGCGACGAGCCGCAGCACCAGATGCGTCATGCCGCTGCGGCCGGTGGGATCGTCGCGACCGCCGCAGCGATACACCACGCGCACCGCCGCCTGCGTGCCCGCGACCGGGCGCGCCAGCCAGAGCAGGCCGTTGGGCAGCCGTTGCGGCTCGGGGGACGGGACACTCATGGGCGGCAATCCTAGCTGCCAATCCGCTGTCAGCAGCCGGTCCGCATCATGGACGCGACCTCGTCCTACAAGCCGGCCCACCCGAATCGGGGGGCCGACGTGGGACGACGAGGGGTCCGGCCCGCGCCGGCGCCCCGCACGCAGGGGACATCCGTCCCGTCGTCATCGTTCTTCCACGGAGAGCCCGCCATGAGCGCCTTGAACTTCGCCTACACGATCGTCTACGTCGAGGACGTGGGTGCGTCGCTGGACTTCTTCGAGCGCGCCTTCGGCCTGCGGCGACGTTTCCTGCACGAGTCCGGCGCCTACGGCGAGCTGGAGACCGGCGCCACGACGCTGTCCTTCGCCCGGCACGACATCGCGCGCGGCAACCTCGGCCAGGACTACCGGAAGGCGGAGGACGGATCGCCGCTGGGCATGGAGATCGGCCTGTCCACGCAGGACGTCCCCGCCGCCTACGCGCTGGCGCTGTCCGCCGGCGCGCAAGGCCTGACCCCGCCCATCACCAAGCCCTGGGGCCAGGTGGTGGCCTACGTCCGATGCCCGGATGGCACGCTGGTCGAGATCTGCACGCCCATCTGACCACCTCTGACGCCCCTCATCGGGGTGCCAGGGGCAGTGCTTCAGGCGTCGTCTCCGACGCCAGGGCGCGGCTCCACCACGATCCGAGCGTGGCGCTGGAAGGTGAAGTACGCCCAGGCCCAGTCCGCGAAGACGCGGACGCGGTTGCGGAAGCCGATCAGGAAGTACACGTGCACGAACAGCCAGAACAGCCACGCGGAGAAACCGCTGAACTGGATCGTCCCGAGGTCGGCGACCGCCGCCTTGCGGCCGATCGTCGCCAGGTTGCCGTAATCCATGTAGCGGAACGGCGCTTCCGAGCGTCCCCGCATCCGCGCCAGGATCTGCCGTGCCGCGTGCCGGCCGGCCTGCTTCGCGCCGGGGCTGACGCCGGGCACCGGCTTGCGGCTGCCGTCCTTCTCCAGGCTGGTCGCCGCGGCCATGTCGCCGACGACGTAGACCTCCGGATGGCCGGGGATGTTCATGTGCTCGTCGACGACCACGCGACCGGCGCGGTCCAGCGGCACGTGCAGCGTGCGCGCCAGCGGCGACGCCGCCACGCCCGCCGCCCATACCTTGGTGCGCGACGCGATGCGTTCCTTGCCGCCGTCGGCGGTCTGGAGGTCCACGCCCTCCTCGTCGATGCCGACGACGCGGCAGCCGGTCCGCACCACCACGCCGATGCGTTCCAGCTGCGCCTGGGCCTGTGCCGACTGCGCCGGCTTGAACGCCGCGAGGATCCGGTCCGAGCCTTCGACCAGCAGCACCTGCGCGCGGCTGGGATCGATGCGGCGGAACTCGTCGCGCAGGGTGTGGCGGGCGATCTCGGCCAGCGTGCCGGCCATCTCGACGCCGGTCGGGCCGCCGCCGATCACGACGAAGTTCAGCCAGGGTGCTCGGCTGTCGGCATCGGGCAGGGTCTCGGCGCGCTCGAAGGCGCTCAGCAGCCGCGCCCGCAGCTGGAAGGCGTCGGCCAGCGTCTTCAGCCCGGGCGCATGCGCCTGCCACTGGTCGTTGCCGAAGTAGCTGTGCGTCGCGCCGGCGGCGACGATCAGGTGGTCGTAACCCACGCGCTGGCCGTCGGCGAGCCGGATCTCCCGCGCGGCCTTGTCCACCGCCGTGACGTCGGCCATCAGCACGGTCAGGTTGCGCTGGTGACGCCGCATGTGCCGGATCGGCGACGCGATCGACGGCGCGGAGAGCCCCGCCGTCGCGACCTGGTACAGCAGCGGCTGGAACAGGTGGTGGTTGCTGCGATCGATCAGCGTGACGCGGACCGGCGCGCCATCGAGGACTTTCGTGGCCTCCAGGCCGCCGAAACCGCAACCGACGATCACGACATGGGGGAGCGCAACATGTGGGTCAGCCATGCGATACATCGTAGCGGGGATGACGACCTGGACAGGTCATGCCCATCGCTGACAATCGTCGGATGCGCCGCGCCGACCGACTGTTCCAGATCGTCCAACTCATCCGTGGACGCCGCCTCACGACGGCGGAGTTCCTCTCCCAGCGGCTGGAGGTCTCGATCCGCACCGTCTACCGCGACGTCGCCGCGCTGCAGCAGCAGGGCGTGCCGATCGACGGCGAGGCCGGCGTCGGTTACCGCATGCGGGTGGGCTTCGAATTGCCGCCGCTGATGTTCAGCGCCGAGGAAGCCCAGTCGCTGGTCGCCGCGGTGCGGCTGGCGCAGCCGCAGCTCGACGCGGTGCTGGGCCAGCGCGCGGAGGAGGCACTCGGCAAGATCTTCGCGGTGCTGCCGGGCTCGGCGCGCGCGGCGGCGGAGAGCCTCACCGTCTACGCGCCGCAGCGCGGCCTGGACGACGCCACCCGCGAGCGCCTCACCCACCTGCGCCAGGCGACCGAGTCCCGCACCAAGCTGCGCCTGCACTACCTCGACCTGAGCGACCAGACCAGCACCCGCCTGGTGCGGCCGCTGGCCTGCTTCTTCTGGGGTCCGGTGTGGACCTTCTCGGCGTGGTGCGAGCTGCGCGAGGACTTCCGCAGCTTCCGCGTCGACCGCGTGCAGCAGCTGGAGCTGACGGAAGAACGTTTCCGCGACGAGCCCGGCAAGACGCTCGCCGACCTGCAGCGGCGCGAGAACGCGCGCGAGAACTGGGCCTAGGCTCAGCTCAGCGCACCGCGACGCCCTGCGGCAGCGCCGCGGCGCGCGGTCGCCAGCGCAGCAGCGGCGCCTCGATCCAGCGATGGAAGGGCAAGGCGGCGAGATTGCTCAGCCCCCAGGCGACGACCAGCGCCAGCGGCGCGAGCGCATCCAGCATGGGCGCAGGGCTTTCGGCGCGATGCTCATAGATCGCGTTCACGAGCAGGCAGACGGGGAAGTGCACCAGGAAGAGCGCGTAGGCATGGCGTGCCATGGCCTGCACCGGCGCCTGCCCGTGCCGCTGGAACCACGCCGGCAGCGTGCCGCAGCGCCACAGCACGATGACGAGGGCCGTCAGCGCGGCGACGACCAGCCGTTCGCGGAACTGCAGCGCGAGCGCGGCGACCATCAGGCCGCCCAGCGCCAGCAGACCCGCGCGACGCGCGACGGGCGACCAGCCCTGGCACCAGAACAGCAGCACGCCCAGGCCGTAGGCGCCAAAGAAATAGATCGCGTAGGCGTCCAGGCCGGCCATGCGGTTGAACTTCAGCAGCGAGGCGGCGCACAGCGCGCCGACGACGGCCGGCGCCAGCCACTGGCGTGATGCTCGGGTCAACGGCAGGCAGCGCAGGCTCCACATCACGAGCAGCAGCAGCGCGAAGAGCTGGAAGTCGATCGCCACGTACCAGGCGCCGACGGTCAGCGCCTCGACCGACATCAGGTCGTGCAGCAGCAGCGCGTGGGCCAGGACCTGCGTCAGGTGGACCTGGGTGGGGACCAGTTCCGGCAGCAGCGGATGGACCAGCCACGACGACAGCAGTGTCAGGCCGACCGCCGCCATGAACGGCGGCACCAGGCGCCAGTAGCGCTGCGCCAGCAGGGCGGGTGCGGAGCGGCGCAGTTGCGGCTCCTGCGCGGACAGGGCGCGCGCGCTGAGGTAGCCGCCCAGGACCAGGAACACCTGCACGGCCATGCGGCCGTAGTCGTAGAGCCATCCCGACAGCAGCGGGAACAGGCCGTGCATCGCCTCGGCGATCGGTCCGTAGACCGACAGGTGATGCAGCACGATCAATTGCGCGGCGATCGCGCGCAGCGCGTCCAGCGGGAACAGGCGAGAAGCCATGGGGGTCGGCGGAATCGGTCGCCGACGGTCCCTGGGGGCCGCGTCCGGCGGAAAACGAAGCGGCCACCGCGAGGTGGCCGTTGGATTGCGCCGGATTCTATAAGCGAATCAACAAGTTACATCGATGCACAAGTTCGGTGACGATCGCGTGACGCCCGGACGTGGCGCTCAGCGCTCCGAAGGCGGCTTCGGATCGCGCGGTTTCGGCAGCGGATAGAGGGTCCCGTTGAAGATCGCGGCGAACCAGCCGATGTACCAGTCGACCAGCCGCTGGAACCAGGGCTTGGGCGGCCCGATGACCGGCTTGGGACGGTCGGAAGGATGGCGGCGTTCGACCGCCTCGGCGAAGGCGGCCAGCCGCGCCCGCAGCGCTTGCAGGCCCGCGACCTTCGAGGGCGTCTCGCGCTCGGCCTGGATCACGAGCGCGACGTGCAGCAGCGCCTGATCGTCGCCGAGCAGCTCCAGCCGGAGCTGCGCCTGCCCGGTGACGGCGCCGGTACGCGGTCCGCGTCCTTCGAAGCTCAGGCGCAGCCGCCGTGGCGCGTCGAGATCGAGCCGCAGCACGCGGCCTTCGAATCCCGGCAGGACCAGCGCGAACGCACCCGGGACGTCGCCGGCCTGGAGGCTGGCGCCCGTGGGCAGGCTGTCGGCAAGCAGGGTCAGGTCGTGCAGCGTCTTCCAGGCCAGCGCCTGGGGGACGGGCAGGACGAGGTCGTCGTTGAGGGCGAGCATGGGCATGAGAGGGATTGTGGGCCTGTCCGCGCGTTCACGCGACCGCGCGACCGCGCGGACATGTGCGCCGTCCGACGCAGGGTGGAACGAATTTCGCTATGGTGCGCGCATGGACAACATGGACCTGCAGGTGCTGCGCCAGGTGCAGCAATGGATCGATGCAGATCAACGCGTCGTGCTCGGCACCATCACGCGGACCTGGGGCTCGGCGCCGCGGCCGGTCGGATCGATCGTCGCGGTGCGGGCGGACGGGCTGATCGCCGGCTCGGTCTCGGGCGGCTGCATCGAGGACGACCTGGTGGCGAAGATCCGCGAGGGCGCGCTGACCCTGAAGACGCCGGAGCTGATCCGCTACGGCGTCGGCGCGGAGGCGGCGCAGCGCTTCGGACTGCCTTGCGGCGGCACGCTGGAGCTGATGCTGGAACCGGTGGGCGCGCACTCGGCGATCGCGCCGCTGCTGGAGCGGCTGTCGCGCGGGGAACGCGTGCTGCGCACGCTCGAACTGTCGACCGGTGCGGTCTCGCTGGCGGAGCCCGGCGCGCACTCGCGCGACGGCGCGGACCGCCTGGTGCTGAGCGACACGCAACTGGTGACGCACCACGGGCCGCAGTGGCGGCTGCTGATCATCGGTGCGGGGCAGATGAGCCAGTACCTGGCGCAGATGGCACTGGCGCTCGACTACCAGGTGCAGGTCTGCGATCCGCGCGACGACTACCCGTGGACGCTGATCGCCGCGCCGCTGACGCGCGAGATGCCGGACGACGTCGTGCAGCGCCTGAAGCCGGACGGTCACACGGCGATCGTGGCGCTGACGCACGATCCCAAGCTCGACGACCTGGCGCTGATGGAAGCGCTGCGCGGCCCGGCGTTCTACGTCGGCGCGATCGGCTCGCGGGTGAACCAGGCCAAGCGTCGCGCGCGGCTGAAGGAACACTTCGACCTGACCGATGCGCAGCTGGACCGGCTGCACGGCCCTGTGGGTCTGCACATCGGCGCCCGCACACCGCCCGAGATCGCACTCGCGATCCTGGCGCACATGACGGCCGAGCGGTACGGCGTGCAGGTCACCAGCAGCGCGGTGCCGACGGACGGAAGCGAGGCGGGTTGCGTGGTGTGACCACGCGTTGACCATCCCACGTCGTCTCTCTCTTCAGACCTGCAGGATCAGTTCGCCGTACTGAGGCAGTTGCCCATCTGCAGTGATCAGATGCGCAGCCTCGCTGATCGCTTGCGCAACGAGCAGGCGGTCGAACGGGTCATGGTGATGCAACGCCAAGATCATCGTCGTCGCCGCATGCTCGGCACTGACCGGCAATTCAACAAAGCCGCAGGTCTTGATCTTTCCGACCAGGTCATCAGGGTCCACATCGAGTCGACCAATTCGAGCCTTGATCGCAAGCTCCCAGATCGAGACCGCGGAGACGAATACGGCGTCCGCCGTATCGATGAGGTCTCGCGTCGCTGCAGTCAGTCGCTGGGAGCCTTCGACCACCCACAAGAAGATGTGTGTGTCGAGAAGCAAGGTCATACACGCCCTTCGAAGCTGGCGAGGACATGGTCGGGAAGAGGCGCATCGAAGTCTTCGGAAACGCGAATCTTCCCCTTCAGGATTCCATAGGGAACGACGCGCCGCTTCACGGGCAGAAGAGGACCTCCAGCCGAAGTCTGAGCGGCTATGGGTGGGCAAAGCGACGTGGGGAACGGGAACCGCTCCGCAGGCTGGGGAATCGTGTTCATCTTGAGCGCTGTCCAAAGAGAAGGAGGACGAATCAGTCTAGGACTCGTCCTCCGCCGGGCTCTTCAACCAGACGCTCAATCCGATGTCTGTTTGTCCTGCGTCAATGAACTCATCGATAACCGACGCGATGTGTGGCGCGCCGGTCTATCGAGTGATCGAATTTGATTTCGGATTGGCAGATCTGTGGCAAATGAGGAGGTGTTCCTCACCCGCGCTCACCGCATGCTGTACCCCCGCCCGTCCATGCATGCCTCCACCGCGCGGTTGAACACGCCGGCGTCGTTCATCGACGAGGGCTGCGTCGTCGCCCAGCGGTTGCATTCCTGGCGGTCGGCCTCGGTCTGCGCGGCCGACTGGCCGTTGCGCGGATAGATGATCGGATCGGGACGCGGCGGCGCGACCGGCGCAGGCGTGGCGGCATCGGCGCCCGGCGGCGGCGCGACGACCACGTAGCCCGGTCCCGGCTCGGCGGCCGTGTAGTACGCGCCGTTGGCGTAGTAGTACGGGTAGCCGCCAATGCGCAGCGACACGTAGGCGCTCGGCAGGATAGGCACCACGAAGCCCAGCGGCGGCGCGATCACGCGGAAGCTCGGGCCCCAGGGCTGGTACCAGACGCCGCCGTGGTACCAGTAGCGGTTGCCCACGAACACCGCGCCGCCCGGCAGCCCTCGCGCGACGTAGCCCGGCGCCGGGTAGTAGTGGTCGTGGTGGTAGCGGCTGTCCAGGCGCAGGCCGATGTCGACACGCGCTCCGCCGCCGCCGTGATGCTGCGCCGAGGCCAGCCCCGCCGTCAGCGCCAGCGCGACGGGAATCAACCAACGAAGCTTGTTCATGCTGCTGCTCATGATCTGCTCACGCCGTCCGACGGCGCCCAGGAAGTCCAGATGGCTTATTCAACGCCGCAGCGCTCGACCCCGTCTACGGGAGGGCGTTTCGCCGGGGTAAAGAACCATTGCTTCGACGGCTCCGCGCAAGCTTGCCAACGCATCGTCACGCCGACGTGACGTCGACGGCGACGGCGACGGCGACGTCAACTACGGTTGGGGCTTCGGCAGCGCGCGCAAGTAGTCGTAGAGCTGCTGCGCGATCGCGGTGCGCTCCGCGGCGGGCAGGCCTTCGGCCATCGGCGGCATCGCCGTGCCGGGACGCACCGAGGCGGGAGCGAGCACCCAGTGCACCCATCTCGCCCGGTCGTAGCCCTGCACCACGACATCGAGATCCAACGGCATCTTGTCGCCGCCGTAACCGCGGATGCGGTGGCAGCTCAGACAGTGCGCGCGGGCGAGCTCCGCGGCCTCGGCGTACCTGGTCGCCAGACCTGCCGGCAGCAGCGCGCGCGTCGACGACGGCCCCACGTCCACCGACACCACCTGGTAGGGCCACTGCATCCCGCCTTCGGCCTGCAGCGCCTTCGACGTCCTGTTGTCCCACACCAGGTAGAACGGGCCGAGCGGCACCGGCTTCCCGCCCTTCTGGTCGTTGTCCACCTGGAACGCGGCGCCGTCGGACCGCGCGTGGACCAGCCACGCACGATGCTGCGCGAAGCGCTCCACCGGGATGCGCGAGATGAAGCCGTCCAGCGCGCGGAAGGTCAGTTCCTGCCCCGGTGAACGCCATCCCGGGCCGAGCAGCGCCGTCAGCACGGCGTCGGCGGGATAGCCGACGTAGCGCACTTCGGGCATGCGTCCGTCGTGGATCAGATGAGGTTCGAGGACCGCGACCGTCACCGCCTGGACGATGCGCGGATCCAGTTGCCGGCCGAGCTCCGCTGGCTTCGGGAGCTCGACGGCGCGCGCCGGCATCGCGGCCCACGCGCCCGAGAGGGCGAGCGCCGCGACGATCACCCGCGCCCGCGTGAGCGCCGCGGCGGCACACCTCGCGTTCATGGCTTCAGGATCAGCGTCCCGCGCGAGTGCGCCTGCACGTCCGCCTCGTTCAGCCATTCGCGGCGGTACTGGCCCTTGGCCAGCAGCTCCGCCTGATCGCCGTAATGGGCATCCGGCCACACGCCGCTCTGGCCGACCGGATTGACGCCCAGCGCCTCCTGCGGCCTCGCGAAGTCGATCAGTCGCCGCGTCGACGGGCCGTAGACCACGCCCCACGGCGCGCTGCCGTTGCGCTGCGCGAAGTTGTTGGGCACCTCGTGCCCGCCGGGCACCGGGAACGGACCGACGTTGAACAGCTTGTCCAGCGGCTTCTGCTTGCCCAACGGATGTTCGTGCGTCAACGTGTGGACGCTGTCCCAGCGCCACTTGGCGCTGTCGGAGCCGAGCGTCGCGTACAGGTGCGCGACCGCCGCCTTCCAGGCCTTGCGCACGATGTCGGCCTGCGTCTCACGCTGCGGCGTCGAGCGGTCGTCCCACCAGGGCGACTCGCTGTCCGCCGTCAGCTTCGGCAGCGCGAAGTCCAGCGCTCGCGTGCGGCGCAGGTTCTCGAACTGGACGTCGCCGAGTTCATCCTTCATCGCCGCGCGCAACAGCTCCGCCGCGAATTGCTGGAACAGCACCGGCGCCACCGCGTCGGCCTTGTAGGCGCCGTTCCAGCGCACCAGCGCCTCGACCAGCGACTGCTCTTCCGCGGAGGCCGAGCCGCGCAGCAGCGGGATGAGCGGCCGCAGCACGCGCGGACCGTAGTCGGTCTGCACGTCCAGCTGCAGCGCCTGGCTGTTCTGGACGTCCCAGCGCTTGCCCTGGTTCAGCAGTCCGTCGAGGCGGATGCCCCGCTCGGACAGGTTGTAGTAGCCCGGCACCGGCGTGTCGCCCGCCGGCTGGAAGTTGGCCGACACGATGTAGCCGCGCGCCGGGTTCTCCTCGTGCGGATTCGCCGAGAACGGCAGGAAGCCCGGCTTGTCGGCCTCGTCCGTCGCGCCGTCGAGGAGGAAGGTCGGATTCACGCCCTCGGGCCGGATCGGCAGCTTGGCCGCGGCCCACCAGGCGATGTCGCCGGTCGCGTTGGCCCAGACCACGTTCAGCCCCGGCGCGTGGATCAGGCTGGCCGCCTGGCGCGCCTTGTCCAGCGTGTCCGCGCGGCCCAGCTGGTAGAAGCCGTCCATCACCGGGTTCTCGGTCTCCAGGAAGGCCCACCACATCGCCACCGGACGCTCGCCGCGGTCGCCGGGGATCGCATCGTTGACGATCGGCCCGTGCGGCGAGCGCCGCAGCGTCAGCACCTGGTCCGGCTGTCCCTTGACCTTGAGCACCTCCTGGCGCGAGGTCATCGCCACCCAGCGGTCCTTGATCCAGACCTCGTTCGGATTGGCCGGGTTGACCTTCTCGGCGATCAGGTCGACGTCGTCGTTCTGGAACATCGTCAGGCTCCAGCCGAAGCGCTGGTTGTGCCCGAGCAGCGCCATCGGATTGAGCGCGAGGTGATGGCCGTAGAGCTCGAACTGCGGCGTGCGCAGATGCGCCTCCCACCACACGGCCGGCGTCGAGTACGCGATGTGCGGATCCCCGGCGAGCAGCGGCTTGCCGCTGGCCGTTCGGCTGCCCGAGACGACCCAGGCGTTGCTGCCCTCGAACTGCGGCAGGCCGGCGAGTTCCGCGGCGCGGCCGCTGACCTCGGCCAGGCGCGCCAGCATCGGGGCGACATCGGCGAAGCGGCGGTCCGCGCCGCCCGGCACACCGGGCGATCGCGGCGCGTTCAGCGCCTGCTGCTCCAGCGCGCCCTTCGGATGCCAGTCGAGATCGAAGATGCGCAGGTACTCCGGCCCGAGCTGGTCGCGGATCGCCGTCATCGGCGGCTCGGTGCGGAACGCCGCCGCGAAGCTGTAAGCCAGGTAGCCGGCGATGCTGTAGGTATCGGCCGCCGTGAACGGGCGCTTGGGAATGCCCAGGATCTCGAATTCCAGCGGCGCCGGCCGGCTGGCCTGGTACTGGTTGACGCCGTCCAGGTAGGCGTAGAGCGCCCGCACCGCGCCGGGCTGCGCCGTGATCGCCGACGAGGCCGTGGCCAGCTCGTCGGCGCGCTGCCGGATGCCCAGCGTGCGGAACAGCCGGTCGGTCTCGACCAGCTTGGGGCCGAGGATCTCGGCCAGCTCGCCGCGCGACAGCCGGCGCAGCATCTCCATCTGGAACAGCCGGTCCTGCGCATGCAGGTAGCCGAGCGCGCGGTAGAGGTCGTCCTCGTTGCGCGCGTCGACGTGGGGCACGCCCCACTCGTCGTACCGGACGGTGACCGGGGCGCTGAGGCCGGAGAGCTGCAGCTCGCCCTCGCGCACCGGCAGCTTCTTGTGCACATGCCAGGCCGCCCCGGCGGCACCGATGGCCGCGAGCACGGCGAGCGTGATCGCGCCGCACTTGAGCCAGCGACCGACGCTCATGGGCCGACCGGTTTGCGCAGGTGGGACAGCGCCTCCACGCGCTTGATCAGTTCGCGGTCGTTCCAGGGCTTGTGGAACATGCCGTACAGCCCCTGGATCTGATGCAGGCGCGCATGCAGTTCCTCGTGGCCGGTGATGGCGATCATGGGCAGGTCCTCGGTGGCCATCGCGCCCTGCACCGCCTTGATCAGCTCGAAGCCGTCCATGTTGGGCATCTCGAGGTCGGTGATCAGCACGCCGAAGCGGGTCTGGCCCAGCAGCTCCATCGCCTCGACGCCGTCGCGCGCGGCGACGACCTCGTGGCCGGCGTCGCTGAACAGCTTCAGCAGCTTGGCGCGCACCACGGCCGAATCGTCGACCACCAGCAGCGGCAGGCGCTCCTGCGCTCCGTCCGAGGCGCCAGGCGCGGCCGGCACGGCCGGCGTTGCCACGGGCGAGGTCGCGGCGGGTCCCGGCGGCAGCGGACGCGGGGTCGGCGGCGGCGGCGGCGGCGCGCCGAAGTCCCGGTAGTCGCCGCGGCGCACCGTGATGATGATGATCAGGATGGCCAACGGGACCACGATCAGCAGCGGCAGCAGGAACGGCTGCAGGGTCTCAGGCAAATCAAACGGCATTCGGCACTCCGACTCCTCCCCAAACCGGGCACGCTACACGGTCAAGGGGCGTCACTGTAGAGGAAAAGCCCTCTCGCTGGATGGCCGGTGGATGACAGCCGACAAGCCGCCACCGCGTTCGCGGGGCCGATGCGCTCGCGCCACAGCCCATTGTCGTGCCGTCCCCGCATCCGGGGGCTTGCGTGACTTACGGCCCAGCTCCGTCCCGGTTCAGTCCCGGGTCAGGCCCAGCTCAAGACCGACAGGTCGTTCGCGAACAGCGGCGTGCGCGTCCACAGGCCTTTCAGCCCGGCGCGCGCGACCGTGATCCACTGCGGCTGGTACAGGAAGGCGGCGACGGCGTCCTCCGCCACCTTGCGCTGCGCCTCGCCGAACAGCTTCGCCCGCAGCGCGGGATCGGCGGCGTTCTGCATGCGCTCATACAGCGCGTTGAACGACTCGCTGCGATAGCCCCAGTAGTAGTCCGCCCGCGCGAAGTTGCCGAAGTCGTGCGGCTCGACATGGGAAATGATCGTCAGGTCATAGGCCCGGTTGGCGTAGACGCCCGACAGCCATTGCGCCCACTCGATCTGCTCGATCGTCACCGTGATGCCGACCACCGCCAGCTGCGACGCGATCAGCTCGCCGCCCTGGCGCGCGTAGGGCACCGGCGGCAGCTTCAGCGACAGGCGCAGACCGCTCACCTTGGCCTGCGCGAGCAGCGCCTTCGCCGCGGCCGGGTCGTAGGCGTTGATCGCCGTGCAGTCGACATAACCCGGCGTGTCCGGCGTGACGAAGCTGCCGATCGGCACGCCGTAGCCGTCCGCGCTCGCCTGGATCACGGCCTTGCGGTCGATCGCCATCGCGATGGCGCGCCGCACGCGGACGTCCTTCAGCGCCGGGCGCAGATGGTTCATCGCCAGGATGGTCTTGGCGCGCGACGACGCGGTGATCACCTGGAAGCGCTTGGGCTGGGCCTTGAACTGCGCCAGCGCGCGCGCCGCCGCCACGCGCGGGAAGACGTCGACGTCGCCCGCCAGCAGCGCGGCGACCTGCGCGGCCGGCTCGCTGATGAAGCGGAACTGCACGCGCGGGATCCGGATCGCCGCCGCGTCGCGGAACGTCGGCCAGGCGGCCAGCGTCAGGCTGGCACCGCGCTGCCATTGCGCGACGACATAGGGACCGGTGCCGACCGGCGCCGTCGAATCGCGCCGGCCCGGCTGCGGCTTGGTGATCACCGCCGTCGCCTGCCCGAGCAGCGCGGGCAGCTCCGGCTCCGGCTGCTTCAAGCCCAGGACCACCGTCAGCGGATCCGGCGTCGCGATGGACGCGATGTTGGCGAAGACGCGGCGGTCCTTGTTCTGCCCGTCCGGCGCCGCGGAGGCCTCGAACCTGGCTTTCACCGCGGCGGCGTCCAGCAGCGTGCCGTCGTGGAAGCGCACACCCGGTCGCAGCGTGAAGGTCCAGGTCTTCAGGTCCGGCGATGCGTTCCAGCGCAGCGCCAGCAGCGGCTGGGCACTGCCGTCCTCGGCCACCTTGGTCAGAGGCTCCAGGACGTTATAGAGCATGATCTCGCCGATCGCGGCGGCGGCGCCCGTGGTGGGATCCAGGCCCGGCGGTTCGAGCGTCATGCCGAGCACCAGCGGGCGGCCCGCGTTGCCCTGCGCGAACGCCGACAGCGGCGCGGCAAGGGTCGCGCCGGCGGCGCCGAGCGAGAGCAGATGGAAGCGGCGGCGGTCGAGGGCGGTCGTGGGCAGGAGGTCCATGGCCGCGGATCATGCCAAAGCGGCGAGCAGGTCCTGCGTGTACGGGTGTTGCGGTTCGCCCAGCACCTGGGCGGCGGGGCCGTGCTCGACGGCTTCGCCGCCGCGCAGCACCAGCGCGCGATCGCACAGGACCTCGACGGCCGGCAGGTCGTGGCTGACGATGACGAGGCTGATGCCGTCGCGCCGCTGCAGTTCGCGCAGCAGCGCCAGGATCTGCGCCTGCACCGAGACGTCGAGCGCCGACAGCGGCTCGTCCGCGACGATCAGGCGGGGCCGCGTCGACAGCGCCCGTGCGATCGCCAGCCGCTGGCGCTGGCCGCCGGAGAACTGGTGCGGGAAGCGCAGCGCGGCGTCGGCTTCAAGTCCGACAGCGGCCAGGACCTCCGTCACGCGCTCGCGGCGTTCGGCGTCGGCCATCGGCAAGGCCTGCAACGGCTCCATCACGCTGCGCCCGACGCGCCAGCGCGGATCCAGCGAGCCGTACGGATCCTGGAACACCATCTGCGCTTGAGGCCGCAATGCCCGCCGCTCTCGCGCCGGCATCGCATTCACGTCCCGACCGCCCCACAGCACGCGGCCGCGGTGCGGGCGCTCCAGCGCCATCACGAGCCGCGCCAGCGTGCTCTTGCCCGCGCCGGATTCGCCGATGATGCCGAGCGATTCGCCAGGCTGCAGCGTGAAGTCGATGTCGCGCAGGACCGTGCGTCCCCCGTAGCGTTGGACCAGGCCTTCGACCTGCAGCAAGGGCGTCTCCGGGAACGACGCGGTCATGACGTGACCTCCCAGCAGGCCAGCCGGCCATCGAAGCGGGGGGCCTCCGCAACGCAGCGCGCCGTCGCCAAGGGGCAACGCGGCGCGAAGGGGCACCCCTCGCCCAGCTGCGTCAGCGCCGGCACGTTCCCCTTGAGCGGATGCAGCGCCTGGTCACGTCCGGCGCCGAGCCGCGGCCGCGCGGCCCACAGGGCCTGCGTGTAAGGGTGGCGCGGGTGTTCGAGCAGCTCCGGTCCGGCGCCCTGCTCCATCACGCGCCCGCCGTACAGGATCGCCAGGCGATCGACGCGGCGAGCGGTCAGTGCCAGGTCGTGCGAGATCAGCAGGAGGCCCATGCCGCGTTCGGTCACCAGGTCGCGCAACAGGTCCAGCATCTGCACGCGCAGGCGCGCATCGAGCGCCGTGGTGGGCTCGTCGGCGATCAGCAGTTCGGGTTCCGCGGCGAGCGCCATGGCGATCAGCGCGCGTTGCCGCTGGCCGCCGGACAGCTGGTGCGGATAGGCGCGCGACTGTCGCTCGTCGAGGCCCACGCGCGCCAGCAGCGCCATCGCGCGCTCGCGGGCGGCGGTCCGGTCGGTCGCCAGTCGATGGAGGAGGATGGGCTCCGCCACCTGCGCCAGCACGCGCTGGAGCGGGTTCAGCGCCGTCAGCGGCTCCTGGAACACCATCGCGATGCGACGACCGCGCAGGCCGCACCAGCCGTCCTCGTCGAGCACGAGCAGCTCGCGACCGTCGAGCGCGATCCGGCCTTCGACGTCCGCGCCTTCGGGCAGCAGCCCCATCACGGCCAGGGCCGTCAGCGTCTTGCCGCTGCCGGATTCGCCGATCAGCGCGAGACTCTCGCCGCGCGCCAGCGACAGGTCGATGCCGCGCAGCGCGTGGAGGCGCTCGCCGCGGCGACTGGGCAGTCGCACGTGGAGGTCGCGGATGTCGAGCAGCGGCCCGCTCATCGCGGCTGCTCCTTCGGATCGAGTCGATCGCGCAGCCCGTCGCCGAGCAGGTTCAGACCGAGCACCGTCAGCGTGATCGCCACGCCCGGCGCCAGCGCGAGCTGCGGCGCCTCGAACATCAGCGTCTGCGCCTCGGCGAGCAGCCGGCCCCAGCTGGCCTGCGGCGGCTGGGTGCCCAGGCCGAGGTAGGACAGCCCGGCCTCGGCCAGGATCGCCAGCGCGAAGCTCGTCGTCCCCTGCACGATCAGCAGCGGCAGCAACTGGGGCAGGACGTGGCGCCAGGTGATCGCCCACGGCCCCTGGCCCGCGACGCGCGCGGCGAGCACGAAGTCGCGCGTCCACCAGCTCTTGGCGCTGCCGTTGACCAGGCGCGCAAACGAGGGCACGGCGTGCAGCCCGATCGCGGCCATCGCGACCGTCATGCCGGGACCGAGCGCCGCGGCCAGCAGGATGGCGAGCAGCAGCGCGGGGAAGGCGTAGCCGAGGTCGGCGCCGCGCAGGATGACGGCCTCGACCGCGCCGCGCCGCGCCGCCGCGACCAAGCCCAGCGCGGTGCCGGCGATCAACCCGATGCCCACGGCCACGATGCCGACCAGCCACGCGCTGCGCGCGCCGGCCATCAGGCGGCTGAAGACATCGCGCCCGAGCTGGTCGCAGCCCATCCAGTGGGCGGCGCTCGGCGAGGCCAGTCGTCGGGTCATGTCGATCTGCTCCGGCGGCCAGGGCGTCCAGACCAGCGACAGCAGCGCGGTCAGGAGCAGCAGCGCGGTGAGCACGATGCCCACGATGAATCCGGCGCGCTTCATGTCCGCGTCCTCATACCTCGGCCCTCATGCCTCGGTCCTCGTGCGCAGCCGCGGGTCTATCCATCCGTGGAGCAGGTCCACCGCGAAGTTGAGGAGCAGGACCAGCGCGGCGAGGCCCATCACGCCGTTGCGCACGACGATGAGGTCGCGGTTGGCGATGGCCTGCGCCATCAGCCGGCCGAGTCCGGGCAGGGTGAAGACGTTCTCGATGACGATGGTGCCGGCGAGCAGGTTGGCGAACTGCAGTCCGCCGAGGGTCAGCAGCGGGATCGCCGCATGGCGCAGGCCGTGGCGCCAGAGCGCGGCGCGGCGCGAGAGCCCCTTGGCGCGGGCGCTGCGCATGAAGTCCTCGCGGACGATGTCGAGCAGCGCGGAGCGCGCGACGCGGGCGAGGATGGCGGCCTGCACCAGCGCCAGCGAGGCGGCCGGCAGCAGCAGCGCGCGCAGGCCCGGCCACAGGCCGCCGCCGAGGTCCTCGCGCCAGCCGGGGAAGCCGCCGGCGTCGAACCACTGCAGCTTCACCGCGAAGCACAGCACCAGCAGCATGCCGAGCCAGAAGCTCGGCACCGCCAGGCCGAGCTGGGTGAGGCCCATGACGAGGTGGTCGCCGGCTCGGCCCTGATGGCTCGCGGCCCACCAGCCCGCGGCAAGCGCCAGCACGACGGTCAGCGCCATCGCCAGCAGCGCGAGCGGAAGCGTCAGCGCGAGGCGCTCCACGATGAGCTCGGCGACCGGTGCGCCGTAGGCATAGGACAGGCCGAGGTCTCCGCTCACGAGCCCCGCCAGCCAGTCGAGATAGCGATGCCACGCCGGCTGGTCCAGGCCGAGCTGGCGCGCGAGTGCGGCGACGGCTTCGGGCGGCGCTTCGGGACCCATGATCAGTTGGGCGGCGTTGCCGGGCAGCCATTCCAGCGCGCCGAAGATCAGCGCCGAGGCGGCCAGCAGCGTCAGCAGCAGCACGGCGAGGCGCTTGAGCAGGTAGTTCATCGCGGGCGGGATCATAGGGGTGGATCACGCGTGCGCCCGGCGGCCCTCTGCTCACCACGCACCGCACTGTCAAGCCGATTCGCATCGGCGCCACGTCGCGCGAACGTCCACCAGTTTTTGCGATTGTTGGCGGTCGACACCCCTCCGATGCTCTCGCCTCCGTCGAACAAACGGCTCGACGCGCACAAGAGCCACGCGACGCATTCCTACTCATCTGTGCGATTCCGGAGTCCTGGAGGCTCGCTATGATTCATCCCAACAGCTCCCCCACCTCTGTGCCCGGCGAAAGCGCGGGATTTCAAGTGGGGGACTTCTCTTTTCCCCTCGCGACCGACAAAGGTCCGCGCCCTCTCAAGCCCTTCACATCCTCCGAGGAGCAGATCACGCTGCTTCAAGGACGTGGTCTCGAAGTGCGACAAGAACAACAGGCCCACGACGTCCTTCGTCAGGTCGGGTACTACCGGCTCTCCGGATACGCTCACTCCCTGAAAGTCCATGGTCTTGCCGCCAGCGCCGATGTCTTTCACGATGGCGCATCGTTTGACCGACTCGCCTTTTCGGAACCCTCAGTTGCATGCGCTCGATGCTCCAGGTGATCGCACCGCGAGACCCTTGGCATCAAAGGATCAAATCCCTCATTGCTGCCTTCCCCACGGCGCAGGGACTGGCCTTGCGAGCTGCCGGCTTTCCTGCGGGCTGGGAATCGCTTCGACTCTGGACTGACTGACAAGAACGAGCGCTCAGTGCACTCGCCGGCATGCCGTACGGTGTCGCCATTTTTTACAATTTCTCTGCCGTCTTTATCAGAAGACAGAAAACATCCGCCATATCAAGGACTTGGCGCGTTGGCCCGGGTTATGCGTAGCCTCGGGCACAGGGAGAACAAGAAGCCACGTGCACTGCTCCGGAAGGGATCGGTCATGAAGCCAACAAGACTCCGTTGGGTCGCCGCCGCTGCGGCACTGACCCTGTGCAGCCAGGCGCAGGCCGCCGCCGTCCTCTTCAACAGCCTGAACAGCACGGCCACACTGGTGTTCGCCGGCTCGCAGGACGGCGCGACGCTGAACGCCACCGTCAAGTTCACGCTGACCTCCTGGACGGCGCAGACGGCGACGTTCTCCACCCTGGTCACCAACAGTTCGACCGGCCCCGGCCAGAACGTGCTGATGGCCTTCGGCATCACCGCGATCTCGCCGACGCTCACCGGCGCCAGCACCGGTTCCGCGTCCTGGGGCGCGGCGATCGACGTGAACTTCCCGTCCTTCCAGAACATCGACCTGTGCCTGCTCGCGGGCAACCAGTGCGCCGGCGGGTCGATCAACAACGGCCTCCGCATGGGAGCGTCGTCCGCCTTCAACCTGACGCTGACGACCGCCTCGCCCAGCAACTTCATGACGCAGGGCATCGGGTTCTCCAGCCCCTATGCCGTGAAGTTCCAGGGGGTGGGCACGGCCGGCCGGTCGATCGAGTTCGAAGGCTGCATCCAGGGCACCGGCGCCTGCGGCGGCGGCGGTGGCGGCGCGGGCGGCAACAACGGCAACGTGCCGGAACCCAACGGCCTGGCGCTGATCGCGGCCGCGGCATTGGCGGCCGGCCTGTCGCGCCGCCTTGTGGCGCGGTTCGCTCCGCGGCCGGCCCTCCCGCGCTGAACCCGTCGCCGACAGAAAGCCCGCTCTCGCGGGCTTCTTGTCGTTTCCGCCCGGCGACGCGGGCGCTACTTCGTGACCTGCGTCGTCGCCACGGAGGTGTTGCCGGCGGCGTCGCGCGCCACGACCTGGAAGGTGTGCGCGCCGTCCGCAGCCTTCTTGAAGTTCCAGGTGTAGCTCAGGCTCGCGCCGGTGGTCGTGGTCACCTCGGCGCCGTCGATGTAGAGCGTCTGGCGGATGCCGGCGGCGCCGCCGTTGTCGCTGGCGGCGGTGGTGATGCTCACGGTATTGCCGCTGAGCCGCACATTGTTCGCGGGCCTGGTGATGGCGATCGTCGGCGCCTGGGTGTCGACCGCGGCCGCGTTGGACACGGTCAGCGTCACCGGCGCGCTGCTGCCCGCATTGCCGGCGGCATCCACCGCGGTGGCCGAGATCGTGACGGCACCGTTGGGGACGCGGGTCGAGTCCCAGCTGAAGCCGAACGGCGCCGAGGTGTCCGACGCCACGACGCTACCGTTCACGCGCAGGTCCACGCGCACGACGCCCTGGTTGTCGGTGGCGGCGACGTCCACCGCCACCAGGCCGGAGACCAGCGCGCCCGGCAGCGGCGCGCCCACCGCGACGCCGGGCGGCTGCGTGTCCGGCGCCGGCGCGGCGAGCACCGCCTGGACGGCGCCGGCCACGTCGACGCGCCCCCAGCCATAGTACGGATCGCGCCCCGCCGACCCGAGGTCGACGGCGGTGCCGAACAGCGCGTTCTGGATCGCGATGTTGCTCAGCGCGGGTCGCGCCGACATCAGCAGCGCGACGGTGCCGGCCACGACGGGGCTGGCCAGCGAGGTGCCCCACCACGCGCCGTAGCCGCCGCCGCGCTGCGTGGTCCAGATGTTCTGGCCGGGCGCGGCCAGCGCGACGAAGGCACCGTAGCTGGACCAGCTGGTGCGGTTGTCGGTCTCGTCGGTGGCGGACACGGGGATCATGCTGGCGGTCGGGGCGATGCCCTCGTCGATGCCGTTGTTGCCGGCCGAGACGACGACCAGTCCGCCCTTGCTGCGCAGGTAGTCCGCCGCGCCCTGCACGGCGGCGCTGCCGGCCACGCCGCCGTAGCTGATGTTGGCCACGCGCGCGCCCTGGTCGGCGGCCCAGGTCAAGCCTTGCGCGACCGTGCTCCAGTAGGCGTAGGCGGAAGGATCGGCGATGCGCACGGGCATGAGCTGGGCCTGTCCGGCCACCGCGGCGACGCCGATCCCGTTGTTCATCGCGGCCGCCGCGGCGCCGGCCACCGCCGTGCCGTGGCCGTGGACATCGCTCGCGTCGGCGTTGCCGTCGTAGAAGTTCCAGCCGGCGACCACGCGACCGGCAAGGTCCGGATGCGCGGCGTCGATGCCGGTGTCCAGGATGGCGATCCGGATGCCGGAGCCCTGCGCGTTGTCCCAGGCCTGCGGCGCGTTGATGCGCGCCAGGTGCCACTCGCTGCCCAGGTAGGGATCGTTGGGCGTCATCGCGGGCGCGATGCGCATGTCGAGTTCGGCCGACTTCAGCTGCGGATGGCGGGCGAGCATCATCGCCACGGCGGTCTCCGACGCGTTGGGCGGCAGGTCGACGACGGCCAGCGACGAACGGCCGATGCGACGCGCCTTGCCGCCGTGCGGCGCGAGGATCCTGTCGAGGTCCTTGTCGGCGAGGCCGGCGCGGGTCTGGATCAGCAGACGCTGCCGAGCCCAGCCGTTCGCGGCGCCCGCGGCGGGCGGCGGCAGTTCGAGCTCGGACTGCGGGCCGCCGGGGCGCACGCGCAGGGCCTGGGCCAGCGCGTCGAAGGCGTCGGGCTTGCGGCGCGTCAGCCGCGCGAGCATGCGGCCGTCGACGGTGAGCGCCACGCACTGTCCGCCGTGGCAGAAGACGAGTGCGCCGGCCTCGTCGGACGCCTTCCAGGCCGACAGGTCCAGCCGGTCGCACAGCTGGCCGCCGATGAGGGCGTGGCGGATCTCGTCGTCATAACGATGCTGGCCGCTGATGCCGCCGCGGCTGAGCATCACCAGATCGTCGACGCGCAGGTCCGCGATGCGGCGGGCGAGCTGCTCGCGCACGTCGGGGCTCAGGTCGGTGTAGCGCGCCAGTCCCGAGGCGACGGACACATCGCCTCGCAACTGGGACGGCCGGGCCGGCGCACAGGGCGGCGGAGATCCCGGCGCGACCGGGGTCGCCGCTGCCGCGGCGAGGAGGACGGAGGCAAGCACAGGCATGGCAATCCCCTCGTTCCCCGGTGGCGCGTCGACCTTGCGGTCGATCGCCACGGGGCTGGTGGTCACCCCCCTGCGTGGCCGACGCGTCTGCGCGCCCGGCAGGCCGCATGCAGCAAGGGCCGGGCCAGGACCGGCAAGTCGCGACGGCGATTGAAGTTTTCCGCGTCCGCACGCGGGACTCGTGCGCGAGTGTCAATTCGGCCGACAGCGGAGCGACGTCCTCAATGCGCCCGTGCCGCCCTCAAGCGCCGATGCACCGCCCTCGCCTGCGGCACCCATCCCAGGCGCGCCCAGCGGCGCCACATCAACAGGCCGCGTATCCATTCATCGGCGGCGTAGGCGATCCACAGGCCGACGAGGCCCAGCCCCAGCACCTCGCCCAGCAGCCAGCTGCCGCCGGCCAGCACCAGGAGCATCGATCCCGCACCGACCATCACCGGGTACTTCGCGTCGCCCGCCGCGCGCAGCGCGTTGATGACGACGAGGTTGAAGGTCCGCCCCGGCTCCAGGATCACCGTGATCCACATCAGCACCACCGCGCTGGCCAGGATCTTCTGGTCGTGGGTGAACATCTGCAGCAGCCACGGCGACGCCGCCGCCGCGCCCGCCGCAACGACGACGCTGATCAGCAGCCCGCGCGCGAGCGCCCGTCGCACCAGCCGGTGCGCCTCGTGCAGCTGCCCCGCGCCGATCAGGTGACCGACGACGATCTCCGCCGCGAAGCCGGTCGCCAGACCGGGCAGCAGCACGAAGTACATCAGCTGCGAGGTGTAGCTGTGCGCCGCCAGCGCCGAGGCGCCCAGATGACCCGCGATGGCCACGCTCACCATGTAGGCGAGCCGGTAGGCGATGTTCTCGGCCGCGCCCGGCAGACCGATGTGCAGCACGCCGGCGAGCTCCGCGCGCTGCAGGCGCCACCAGTCGGACGCCTGGGGGCGAAGGTCCAGCCGCGCGCGCCACAGCCACACGTGCAGGCCCAGGCCGAAGGCACGGCTCACCGCCAGCGCGAGCGCGAAACCCGGCAGTCCGAGCACCGGCATCAGCGTGACCGACAGCAGCAGCTGCGCCACCTGCATCGCCACCAGCACCATCAGCGTGTCGCGGCTGCGCAGGTGCGCGCGCATCACGCTCGCCATCGACGCGTTCCAGGCATCCAGCATCATGGCCGGCGCCAGCGCCATCAGGAAGGGCTGAGACAGCGGCAGCACCTCCGCCGGCGCATTCATCAGGCGCAGCAGCGGGCCGGCGAACAGCAGCGCCATCAGCGCCGTGAAGCCGCCCAGCCAGGTGCTCGCGCCGAGCGCCGCCCGCGCGGTCGCGTCGGCCACCGCGCGCCGGCCGCCGCCCAGCGCCTGCGTGATCACCACGCTGATGCCGGCGCCGATGATGCGGAACAGGATGAAGAGCGTCGCGGCCAGCTGGTTGGCCAGAGCGAACGCGGCGCCGGCGGGATCGGAGATCCGCGCCGCCAGCATGGTCCCGATCACCCCGATGGCGATGCCCAGGCAGAGCTCCAGGAACAGCGGCCAGGCCAGGGCGAACAGGCGAGGCGTCGGGAGGGGGTTCGAGGTGGTGGACATCAGGCGGCGGCAGGCAGGTCTGCGCCGCCGCTGACAGCGGTGGACACGACGCGCGGAATTCTCGCGTGAGGCCTTCGGGCCGGGGGCCGTAACCGCGATGAAACCGACATCAAGCCGTGACGGCGCCGCCAGGACGCCCGGGTCTGTGGTTTCGCCGCCACCGCGGCGGGCGATCAAGGATCGCCGGCGGGAGGCTCAGCGACCGGGCACATCGGCAGGCCGCCGGCCATCAGCGTGGCGCGTTCGGCGTCTTCGGCCTGGCGCAGGGACACCAGCTCCGAACGCGCGCCGTAGAGCTCGTCGAGCTCCTCCAGCAGCAGCGCGCGCACCTGCGCCTCCGTCGTGGGCGGTAGCGCACGGACCCATTGGCGGTCGCGCCCGTCCAGGCGGTAGACCACGACCCAGATCACGCAGGTGTCGATGAATGCGGACATCCGTGCAGCCTAGTCCAGCCGTTGCGGGCTGGCGATGGGGACTGCCCCGACCTTTGCGCCATATTCATCGGATCGCGCCCCCAGGAAGAGGGATCAGCGCCACTCGACGACCGAGACCCCCAGCCCGATCCGGGACTCGCGGAAGTTGTAGTCGATCAGGCTTTCGCCGTAACCGCTGAACAGTTGCAGGTAGCCGTGCAGCCCGCCGCCGATCGGGAAGGCCCATTCCAGCTGCGCCGATCCGCGCGAGCGGTCGCCCCCCTTCAGGCTGTGCCGCGCCGTGAGGGCCAGGACGTGCCGGCCCAGCTTCTGCGTCACGAGCAGCTCGCCCCGGCCGACGTAGTCCTGGATGCCCGGGTTGTCGTCGTTGCCGGTGTTGAGGATGCGCCACCAGGGGCGCAGGCTCACCGTGGTCTCGTCCCGCTCCAGGCTGAGTTCGCCGATCACCCGGTTCCAGCTGCGCGACAGCGGCGCCGCCCGCCCGTTGGACTGGTGGTTGAAGCTCAGCCCGACCATGCTGGCCTTCCAGCCGAACGGCAGCCCGACATCGGTCCCGTGGGTCACGATCAGCTCGGGCTCGTAATTGGTCTCGCGGAAGGGCCTCGACTCGCGCCCGTTGTAGACCTGCCAGCGCGAGTTCTGCGTGTACGCGCCCCACACCGACAGCGTGCCGTGGTCGTCCAGCGCCCAGATCTTGGACTTCAGGCTGATCTGGAACTTGGCCTCGTTCTTGTCCAGGTCCAGCGCCTGGACCACCCCGTTGTCCGGACTCTCCGACGACGCGGGGGACGGCGAGCGGTTGGAGCGCGAGGTCCACGACACCGGCAACAGGTAGACGGGCCGGTGCGGACGCGGCAGGAAGCGCGGCATCTGGTCGCGGCAGGACAGCTCCCAGCGCTCCGACAAGGTCGAGCCCAGATAGTTGCGCGCGCTGCCGGAGGCTTCCGGCAGCCGCGAGCAGGGATCGTCCACGCGCGGCGAGCTCGCCGCGGCAGCCACCGGGAGCGCCGCCGGCACCGGCTGCAGCCGGACCTGGGCGGCCGCCGACGGCGGCGGCGCGTCCGGGGCACGACCGCTCAGGCGGTCGTAGCAGGCCAGGCGCGCATCGTTGTCGCGGATCGCGGCGCAGTCGGCCGGCGTCTTCGCCGACGAGGCCGCCGACATCGCCGGGTTCTCCGCCGGCAGCGCCGCGATCTGCGCGGACGCGTCCTGCGGCATGGCCGCGATGAGCACCGCCAGCACCGCGGCGGCCCCTGTCATCGCCATTGCCAGACGGCGGCGGAACTCCCTGATCGACAGCATCTTCTTCGGCCCTTGTTCAGTCGGAGGCGTCGATTGCAATCAGCGTGCCCGGGTTCGCATGGCAGAACTTGCCGCCCCACAGCCGTCGCAACTTCGCTTTGGGCGCCCGGCGTCGTTGCACATCCTCGCCATAGCGCTGCTATGGCTGCGGTGTGCGCCTAGCCCGGCATCCCAAAGCGAAGCCGCGACGACTGCGGGGCAAGAGCTGGTCGTCCCTAGAATCCGGCGTCATGCAGACTTATCCTGTGGTTGACCACGCCCCCGGCAAGTCCTGGCCCCGTTGGGCCGCGCTAGCGGCGCCGCTGCTCCTGGCGGCCTGTTCCCAACTGCCTCGGACGCCGACGCCCTCCCCCGGGGCCTCGCCCGGCGGTCCCTTCAGCCCGGCAGCCCTGCAGGCGCTGCGACCGGAGCAGTTCCGCTCCACGGTCGGCAGCGCCGCCCAGGCCCAGGATCGGTGGAGCACCGACCGGGCGCGCATCCGGACCGCTTCCGCCCAGGCCTTGGCCGCGCCGCAGGACGGCGCGGCGTTGCGCGAGTTTGCGCAGGCGCTGAAGCTCGTCGCCCATTACCGGACCGAGATCGACACCGCCCGCCCGGCGCTGCTCGCCGCGCTGCCGGCACTCGACGCACAGCCGGCGGACGTCCAGCGACCGCTGCTGACGGCGGCGTACACGCTCTATGCGGTCGACGCGGCGCCGCTGCTCCGCCCGCTGCTGCCGCGGCTGGGCACGCCGCGCGAATTCGCGATCGCCGCCTACGCGCTGATGCAGACGCGTCAGCCGGCGGACCTCGCCTTGATCCAGGCCCAACTCGCGCAGCGCGACCGCGACGAGCCGCGTCTGCAGGCGCTCGCGCTGGCGGTCGCCGCCGCGCAGGGCGTGCCGCAGACGGCGCGGCCGCCGCTGGCCGACCTGCTGGCGATCCGCCCGGGCTATCCGGTCGTGTTCAGCTTCCAGCGTCCGGGTCGCCAGCAGATGGGGCTGGCGCTGGTGCGGCAGGCCGACGGCCGCTTCGTCCGACGTCCCGACGGCGGCCTGTTCAACATCGAACAGCTGGCGCTGTCCAGCAGCGGCCTCCCCGGCACGATCACGCTGGGCAACACGCCGCAAGGGCTCTTCACCATCCAGGGCGCGGGCCGCGCGGCGTCCAACATCTGGATCGGTCCGACGCCCTACCTGCACACGAAGGTGCCTGGCGAGGCCAGCGTGGCCGAGTACGAACAGCGCGCCCCCGGCCCGAACGAGCCGGCATGGACCTTGGACCGCTACCGCTCGCTGCTGCCTGCGTCGTGGCGCGACTACGCGCCGCTGCAGGAGGCGTGGCTGGCGGGTCGAGCCGGGCGTGACGAGATGCTGATGCACGGCAGCACGATCGATCCGCGCTATTACGTCGGCAGCCGCTACTACCCGGGCACGCCGTCGGACGGCTGCCTGGTGGCGATGGAGTACTGGTCCCCGGACGGCGTGATGGCGCACAGCGACCAGATCGCGCTGCTGCAGGCTTTCACCGCGCAGGGTCGCGATCGCGGCTACATGGTGCTGATCGAGCTCGATGCTGCGCCCACGCCTGTGGCGCTCGCCGAGGTGATCCCGTCCGTGCTGGACGCCGAGGCCCGCATGAACGGGCGTCGGTGAGGCGCGAGCAGGGCATGAGGTTCGCGGACGCGAGGCCTCATGCCCGGATCGTGCCTGCGCCCTGAAGGTGGCAGTCCTTGCCAGAGCCCTCGCGATTACCGTGGGTTATGGCGCTCCCGCCGCGTTTCATTGGCAGCGGGGGTGCGCCCCCACTAGAGTAGGCCGCACCTTGCGGGCCTCCCTTTCTGCCCAGGCCGACCCATGTCCACCCCTCTGAACACCGAAACTCCCAGCACGCTCCATCAAGACCTGGATCTGTACGACAGCACCCGGCTGATGGAAGTCTTCATCGACGACCAGCGGGCGGCGGTCGAGGCGGTGCGTGCGGCGGCGCCGGCGCTGGCTGCGGCGGTGGACGCGGCCTTGCCGCGCATCGCGGCGGGCGGTCGGCTGCTGTATGCCGGCGCGGGGACGTCCGGCCGGCTGGGCGTGCTGGACAGCGTCGAGTTGGTCCCCACCTTCTCCTGGCCACGCGAGCGGGCGGTCGCCGTGCTGGCGGGCGGTGAAGGTGCGATGTTCGTCGCCGTGGAAGGCGCGGAGGACGACGAGCCTCAGGGCCGTCGCGACATCGAGGCGCTCGCGCCGACGCCCGACGACGTGGTGATCGGCATTGCCGCCTCGGGTCACACGCCCTATGTGCTGGGCGCGCTGGCCGCCGGACGTGCGGCCGGCAGTCTGACGATCGCCATCGCCAACAATCCGGGCGCCGCCGTGCTGGCCGCCGGCGAATTCCCGATCCTGCTGGACACCGGCGCCGAGGTGATCTCCGGCAGCACGCGCCTGAAGGCCGGCACCGCCCAGAAGATCGCGCTGAACAGTTTCTCCAGTGCGCTGATGGTCAAGCTGCACAAGGTCTACGGCAACCTGATGGTGGACATGAAGGCCACCAACGCGAAGCTGGTCCGGCGCGCCGTCGCGCTGACGATGCGCGCCGCCGACACCGACGAGGCCGACGCGCGTGCCGCGCTCGACCAATGCGGCTTCCACGTGAAGACCGCCACCGTGATGCTGCTGCGCCGGCTCGACGCCACCGGCGCCCAGGCCCTGCTCGCGCGGCACGACGGCGACGTGCGCGCGGCGCTGGCCGAACGCTGAACCCGGTGCGTCGATCGTCGGACGATCCACGGTCGAGCTCCGGTCGTACACGCTCGGTGAACGGTCCCCGCACGCTCCTCTCACGCAAGCGCTGCAATCCCCGATGCGGCCCCCGCCACGTTTGCGCCGACACTGAGCGCCATGCACGCTGAACCCGTTTCCCCGAGCGCCGGCAGCCCTTGGCGCTGGGTGCCCTCGCTGTACTTCGCCCAAGGCATGCCGTATGTGGTCGTGATGACGCTGTCGGTCATCATGTACAAGAACCTGGAGATCTCGAACACCGACATCGCGCTCTACACCAGCTGGCTCTACCTGCCGTGGGTGATCAAGCCGCTGTGGTCGCCGCTGGTCGAGATGCTGGGCACCAAGCGCCTGTGGACCGTGACGATGCAGTTCGCCGTCGGTGCGGCGCTCGCGATGGTGGCGCTGACCTTGCCGATGGAGCGCGCCTTCCAGCTGTCGCTCGCCGTGCTCTGGCTGATGGCCTTCGCCTCGGCCTCGCACGACATCGCCGCCGACGGGTTCTACCTGCTCGCCCTGGAGAAACACCAGCAGGCCGCCTTCGTCGGCGTGCGCTCGACGTTCTATCGCGTCGCCAACATCGGCGGCCAGGGCGGCCTCGTGTGGCTGGCCGGCGAACTGCACGACCGCGGCGACAGCTGGGTGCTCGCCTGGCAAGGGGTGATGGCGGTGCTGGCGGGCGGCTTCCTGATCCTCGCGGCGTATCACCTGTGGCGGCTGCCGCGTCCGTCGGCCGACGTGCCCCTCCCGCGCGCCCAGCGCGAGCCGGGCACCTTCTTCCGGATCTTCGCCGCGTTCTTCCGCAAGCCCGGGCTGGCGGTGACGCTGGGCTTCCTCCTGCTCTACCGCTTCCCCGAGGCGCAGCTGCTGAAGCTCGCCACGCCCTTCCTGCTGGATGCGCTCGACAAGGGCGGCCTCGCGCTGACCAACAAGGAGGTCGGCCTGGCCTACGGCACCGTCGGCCTGATCGCGCTGACGCTGGGTGGGCTGCTCGGCGGGTGGATCATTTCGCGCGTCGGCCTGAAGCGGGCGCTCTGGCCGCTGGTGCTCGCCATGCACGTGCCCAACGTCGTGTTCCTGGCCATGGCCTACGCCCACCCGGGGAGCCTGGCCGTGATCAGCGCGGCGCTGGCGGTCGAGCAGTTCGGCTACGGGCTCGGCTTCACGGCCTACCTGATGTACATGGTCCTGGTCGCCGAGGGGCCGCACAAGACGGCGCACTATGCGATCTGCACCGGCTTCATGGCCCTGGGGATGATGCTGCCGGGCATGTGGAGCGGCTGGCTGCAGGACCACCTCGGCTATCCGCACTTCTTCGCGTGGGTGCTGATCGCGACGATCCCGTCGCTGGTCATGACCGCGCTGATCCGGATCCCCGAGGGCTTCGGCCGCAAGGGGGTTGCACCGTGAACCACGGCGTGAACGGCGACCGCCTGCTGTCGCTCGACGCCTTCCGCGGTTTCGCCATCGCGGCGATGTTGCTGGTCAACAACCCGGGCGACTGGTCGCAGCTCTTCGCGCCGCTCGAACACGCCGAGTGGCACGGCTGGACCTTCACCGACTGGATCTTCCCGTTCTTCGTCTTCATCAGCGGGATCTCGATGAGCTTCAGCCTGGCCCGCCGCGGCCAGGTCGCCGATCGAGCCGCATTGCTTCGCCACATGTGGCGGCGCGGCGCCACGATCATCCTCATCGGGCTGGCGCTCAATCTCTTCCCGTTCTTCCACTTCGAGACGCTGCGCATCCCCGGGGTCCTGCAGCGCCTTGGCCTGATCACGATCCTGGTCGCGCCCATCGCGCTCTGGTGCGGCTGGCGCGCCCAGTTGATCTGGTGTCTGGGTCTGCTGCTCGGCTACGGCCTGGTGCAGACGGTCGTCGCCGTTCCCGACGCAACGGGCGTCTGGCATCGTGGCTCGCTGCAACCCGGCGAGGACGTCGGCGCCTGGCTGGACCGGACGCTGCTCGGCGGCCACCTCTGGGCCAAGAGCAAGACCTGGGACCCGGAAGGCCTGTTGAGCACGCTCCCCGCCGTTGCAAGCCAGATCACCGGCCTGCTCGCCGGCCGCTGGCTGGCGCACCGCGGCCGCGATCCCGGCGAGAAGGCGACCTGGTTCCTGGTGTCAGGCCTTGCCTGCCTCTGGGTCGCGCAGGTCCTCGACGCCTGGACCCTGCCCATCAACAAGAATCTCTGGACCCCCGCCTTCGTTTTCCTCACGACGGGCTGGGGATGCCTGGTGTTCGGCGTGTTCTACTGGCTGCTCGATGCCGCACCGCTGCCGCGGATGCGCGACGCGATGGCCAGACGCTTCCGCCCGCTGGTGGTGTTCGGCATGAACGCGTTGTTCCTGTTCGCGCTGTCGGGCCTGGTGGCCCGGCTCCTCGGACTGATCCACGTCGCCGAGGGCGTCACGCTCAAGGCCTGGTTCTTCGCGCCGCTGCGCGCGCTGCCGGTGGATCCGCGGGTCGCCTCGCTGCTGTTCGCCGCCGGTTTCGTGGCGGTGTTCTACGGCGTCGCGTGGGCGATGTGGCGACGCGGCTGGATCGTGAAAGTGTGAGCGGCCCCTGCGGCGCCGCCCGGTGAGAGCCTTCGATGCGACGACGACAGTGGATGACCGCGGCCCTGGCCGCACCGGTGCTCGGTTCCCTGGGCACGCTTTCGGGTTGCGGCACCGCCCGGCCGCAGCCCCTACCCGCGCTGCCGGGCCCCGCGCCCGACGACGCGCCGCCGCCCGCGCCGCGCGAGTTCCGCGCCGCCTGGGTCGCGACGGTCGCCAACATCGACTGGCCCAGCCGCCGCGGCCTCAGCGACGCCGCGCAGATCGCCGAGATCCACGCCATCCTCGACAGCGCCCGCGCGCTGCGCCTGAACGCCATCGTGCTGCAGGTTCGCACCAGCGCGGACGCGCTGTACCGCTCGACGCTGGAACCGTGGAGCGAGTACCTCTCCGGCGTGCAGGGCCAGGGCCCGGGCTATGACCCCCTCGCGCTGTGGATCGAGCAGGCGCATGCGCGGGGCCTCGAACTGCACGCCTGGCTGAACCCCTACCGCGCGAAGCAGAGCGGCGGAAAGTCAGCCGCCGCCCCCACGCACCTCAGCCGCACCCGGCCGGAGTGGGTGAAGAAGTACGGCGACCAGCTCTGGATCGATCCGGGCGAGCCCGCCGCCGCGGAACACACGCTGGCCGTCTGCCGCGACCTGCTCACCCGCTACGCCGTCGACGGCCTGCACATCGACGACTACTTCTATCCCTACCCCGTCCAGGACGCGGCCAAGCAGGACATCGACTTCCCCGACGAGCCCAGCTGGCAGCGTTACCTGCTCGGCAGCGGCAAACTGCCGCGCGCGGACTGGCGTCGGGACAACGTCGACCAGCTGGTGCGGCGGATGTACGAACTGGTCCGCGCGCTGCGCCCGACCGCGCGCGTCGGCATCAGCCCCTTCGGCCTGCCTCGTCCCGACCTGCGTCCGGCGGGCATCACCGGGTTCTCGCAGTACGACAAGCTCTATGCCAACGTCGAGCACTGGATGGCGATGGGCTGGCTGGACTATGTCGCGCCCCAGCTCTACTGGCCGCGCGCGCAGAAGCCGCAGGCCTTCGAGCCGCTGATGCGCGCCTGGCAGGGCGTCAACCCGCTGGGCCGGCACATGTGGCCGGGCCTGTTCACCAGCCGCGCCGGCAACGAGGCCGAAGGCTGGCCGGTCGACGAGATCCCGGCGCAGGTCGAACTCATGCGCAGCGCGCCGGCCACGGGCGGGCATCTGCACTTCAGCATGGTGGCCTTGCTGAAGAACCGCCGCGGCATCGCCGGCACGCTGCGCGACGGCGCCTATGCGCAGGCGGCGCTGGCGCCGGCGACGCCCTGGCTGTCCGCGCCCGGCTGCGAAGCGCCGGCCTTGTCGCGCGAGTCCGACGGCGGCCTGCGGGCCTCGGTCGCCGGCACACCGGCACGATGCTTCGCGCTGTGGCGCCGCCCGCCGGCCGGCGTCTGGCGTTTCGACGTCCTGCCGCCGGACGAACGCATCGCCCAGCCTGTTCCCGGCGAAGCGCTGGTGCTGTCCGCGATCAACGCGATCGGCGACGAGGGAGCGCGCGCGGCGTTCGTCGCCTGAACCCAGGCGATTTCTGTCGACTCGGCGCAACGACGACCCCGAGTCGCGTGCGGTGGCCGAGCCTAGGGGAAACCCTTGGAAACTGACTCGAAGACGGGACCAGGCGGCGCACCGCCGCGTGTCGCCGCGCCCCGGCCCGGGGCTGTGTTTCCGCCACGTGTTGCGCGGGTGCACCAACCGCAAACGCCAGTGAACACTTGTCACAGCTCCTCAACAATCGCTGTCCAGACTGCGCCGCTGACGCGTTGGCAAGGTGCCTGGAACCGCCCTTCAAAAGGGCTCGAAAGGCGCATTGACAGCGCGACGTGAAGGGGAGCTCTCCCGATATTGCCGCATTGATGCGGCAGGTTTCGGCTGGTAGGCTTTTTGCTTCATAAGCGAAGAAGGCCGCTGCATAAGCCGGCCTCGCGCAATAACAAATCGAGGGTGGGTCAAGACGGGACGCGGGGTACATCGCGTTGAAGTCGGCCAAGGAAAACGTTTGCGGAACGTTTGGCGGCCTCCTCGGAACGGGTTTTCGGTCTGACGTCGCACAGGAGCACAGGAAATGAGTCAAAGAGATTGGTCGGGTTTTTCGCGGACGGCGCTATCCGTCGCAGTCGCCATCGTGGCGGCCGCGCCGGTGATGGCCCAGAACACCACCTCCGCCATCGGCGGCCGCGTGGTCGGCGCTGACGGCAAGCCCGTCTCGGGCGCCACGGTGGTGATCCTGCACAAGGAGTCCGGCTCCACGAACACGCAGACCACCGACGCCGACGGCCGCTACAGCGCACGCGGCCTGCGCGTGGGCGGCCCCTACACCATCACGGTGACCAAGGGCGGCGACCGCGAAGTCTCCGAGAACGTCTACCTGGCCCTGGCCGAGACGCTGGGCCTGGACGTGCAGCTGGGCAAGGCGCAGACGCAGCTGGAGACCGTGGTCACCACCGGCACCTCGTCCGCCGCGAAGTTCAACAACTCGACGATGGGTTCCGGCACGCAGATCAGCCGCGCCGAACTGGACTCGTACGCGTCGATCGCGCGCAACCTGCAGGACTACGCCCGCAACGATCCGCGCCTGGCGCAGACCGACAAGGAGCGCGGCGAAATCTCGGCCATGGGCCAGAACTCGCGCTACAACTCGATCACGATCGACGGCGTCGCCATCAACGACAGCTTCGGCCTGGAAGCCAACAACCTGCCGACCGCCAAGCAGCCGATCTCGATCGACGCGATCCAGTCGGTGCAGGTCAACCTGTCCAACTACGACGTGACCCAGAAGGGTTACACCGGCGCCAACATCAACGCCGTCACCAAGTCGGGCACCAACGAGTACAAGGGCAGCGTCTACTACGTCTATCGCAACGATGACATGGTGGGCGACCGCTTCGACCGCGGCAACCAGCGCTACACCCAGTTCCTGCCCTTCAAGGAAGACACCAAGGGCTTCACCCTGGGCGGCCCGATCCTGAAGGACAAGCTGTTCTTCTTCGTCAACTACGAAGAACTCAAGAGCAACCGCGCGCAGCCGGAATTCGGCCCGATCGGCAGCTCGCTGACGAACAACGCGATCTCGCAGGCGCAGCTCGACGCGATCACCAAGACCGCCAAGGACGCCTACGGCATCGACACCGGCTCCGTGATGGGCACCTCGCGCCTGTCGGTGAAGGACTACCTGGCCAAGGTCGACTGGAACATCAACGACCAGCACCGCGCCAGCATCCGCCTGGCCCGCACCGAGCAGTCGGACACCAACAACGGCTCCTTCGGCGGCTACAGCGCGACCGGTCTGCAGATGACCTCGCAGTGGTGGCAGCAGAAGAAGAAGATCGACACCGTCGTCGGCCAGTGGTTCGCCGACTGGACGCCGGACTTCTCGACCGAGCTGAAGATCTCCAACCGCGACTACAACAGCGTCCCGCAGAACAACAGCGACCTGCCCGCGATCGGCATCCGCTTCAACGGCGCGCTGCCTGACGGCGCGCCGGCGGGCGCCAGCACGGGCAACCGCTTCGTCAACTTCGGCACCGAGCAGAGCCGCCAGTTCAACGTCCTCGACACCAAGACCGTCGACGGCTACCTGGGCGCGACCTGGGTGAAGGGCGACCACGAGATCAAGTTCGGCGGCGACATCCAGCGCAACAAGATCTACAACGCGTTCTTCCAGAACGTGAACGGCAACTACACCTTCGGTTGCGAGAACACCAACGGCGCCAACTGGACCTACAGCTTCGGCAGCATCAACTGCAGCACCGCCACGGCGGCGCAGGTGCAGGCGGCCGTGCTGGAGAACTTCACCCGCGGCCGTCCGTCGTCGTACCAGGTGCAGGTGCCGGTCGCCGGCGGCACGCTGGACAACGGCATCGCGCAGTGGACGCTGCAGCAGGCCGGCCTGTTCGTGCAGGACACCTGGAACATCTCCAAGGACCTGAACATCACGGCCGGCTTCCGCGTCGACCAGCTGAGCACGGACGACAAGCCGACGTTCAACGCCGCCGCGGCCGTCGCCCCGGTGGCGGGCCGCGTGACCGGCGCCAACACGGTGGCCCGCGCCACCGGCGGCTTCGGCTACGACAACTCGCAGACCGTCGACGGCGAGAACCTGTTCCAGCCGCGCTTCGGCTTCAACTACGCGCTGGACAACCGCGCCACCCACAAGAAGCAGATCCGCGGCGGCTTCGGCCTGTTCCAGGGTGCCGCGGCCTCCGTGTGGCTGACCAACCCGTACTCCAACACCGGGATGGCCACGCGCATCATCGGTTGCGGCGCCGCGGGTCTGAGCGCCTGCTCGGGCACCGCGTCGGGCGTGTTCAACGCGAATCCGGACAATCAGCCGATCCTGTCCGGCACCACGCCGGCGGCCAACGTCGACTTCGTGCAGAAGGGCCTGGGCCAGCCTTCCGTCTGGAAGATGAACCTGGCCTATGACGCCGAGCTGCCGTTCTTCGGCATGAACTTCGGCGTGGAATGGGTCTACACCAAGGTCCAGACCGGCATCTACTACCAGCATCTGAACCTGGGCGATCCGACCGCCACCGGTCCGGACGGCCGCTCGCTGTACTACACGCCGCAGAGCTACGCCACGGGTTGCTGGACCGCCACGAACGGCAGCCTGAGCACCGCGGGCGCCTGCGCCGGCGGCCGCTCGCGCGCGCTGTCGAACGAGGCCTACAACAACGTGACGATGGCGACGAAGACGAAGAAGGGCGACGGCAATGCCATCACCCTGTCGTTCCAGCGCCCGGCGCGTGACGGCTTCGGCTTCGGCGTCGCCTACACGTACACGGAAGCGTCGGAAGTCAGCCCGCTGACCTCGTCGGTGGCGAACTCCAACTTCAACTCGCGCGCCATCTTCAACCCGAACGAGAACGTGGCCGCCAACTCGGCGTACATGATCCGCGACCGGTTCACGGCCAACGTGACGTGGCAGAAGGCCTTCATCAGCAACCTGAAGACCAACGTCGGCCTGTTCTGGGAAGGCCGCAAGGGCAAGCCCTACAGCTGGACCTTCCTGAACGACATGAACGGCGACGGCGTGGCCGGCAACGACCTGCTGTACATCCCGGCCTCGCGCGGCGCCCCCGGCGTCAAGTTCGCCACCCCGGCGGACGAGGCGGCGTTCTGGAACATCGTCGACAACAACCCGGACCTGGCGAAGTACAAGGGCGCCGTGGTGCCGCGCAACAGCTCGTTCTCGCAGTTCGTGAACAGCTTCGACCTGCGCCTGAGCCAGGAAGTGCCCGGCTTCTTCCCGCAGCACAAGGGCAAGGTCACGTTCGACATCCTGAACATCGGCAACCTGCTCAACAAGAAGTGGGGCCGCATCGACGAAGTCACCTTCCAGTCGGCCGGCGGCAACCGTCGCAGCTTCGTGAACTTCGCCGGTATCGATGCCCAGGGCAACTACGTGTACCGCACCAACGCCAACGCGATCAACGACAACCTGGCCATCCGCCAGGTCAAGGGCGAATCGCAATGGGCCGTCCAGATCACGGCTGCCTACGAGTTCTGATCCACGACTCGATCGGCAACACGATCCGCGCGATCGACCGGCCCTCGCGGCCGGTCCTTCACGGCAACGCAACGGGCTCCTTCGGGAGCCCGTTTTTCATGGCGCGTCGCCCACCTGATCCTGGGCCTCCGTTCCCCCATCGAGCCATGAGCCCAACTCATACCTGTCACGTGCATTGACAATGGCGAACGCACGGCGCCCCTCGTAAGCTCCGCGCGCCGACGCCGCCATGAGTTCCACGCCTTCCGCCATCGCCGATTCCCTCGCCCCTGACCGGCCTGCGCCCGTCCGTGCGGGCACGGCATCCGGTCCGCTGGGCCTGGGCCTGGATGCCGGCGGCACGCAGACGCGCTGGGCGCTGGCCCGGCCCGACGGCACGCTGGTGGCGCGCGGCGAGGTCGGCGGCTTCAGCGCGCTGCTGCTGGACACCAGCGCCGGACGCGTCGTGCTGGCGCAGACGCTGCAATCGCTGGCCGCCGCGGTCCTGTCGCAGGCAGCGCCGGGCGCGCTGCGCGGGCTGCAGGCCGGCATCACCGGGCTCGGCGAGCCCGACGGCCCCGCCGGCCGGCAACTCCGTGCCCTGCTCGCCCAGCAACTGGGCCTGGCACCGACGCAGATCCAGTGCGACAGCGACATCGCGCAAGCCTGGCACGCCCTCTTCCGGCCCGGCGAGGGCTATCTGGTCTACGCCGGCACCGGCGCCATCGCGGCCTTCATCGACGAGGCCGGCACGCTGCACCGCGCCGGCGGCCGCGGTCCGCTGCTGGGCGACGAAGGCAGCGGCCAGTGGATCGCGCGCGAGGCGCTCGCGCTGGTCTGGCGGCGCGAGGACGACTCGCCCGGCGCCTGGACCGATTCCCCGCTCGCGCGGCATCTGTTCGACGAGCTCGGCGGCGCCGACTGGCCGACGACGCGCGCCTTCATGTACGGCGGCGACAGCGCCGCGCGACGCGGCTCGATCGGCCGGCTGGCGCTGGCCGTCGCGCGCGCCGCCGCGGACGACGACACCGACGCGCTCGCCCTGCTGCACCGCGCGGGCCGCGAGCTCGCCCGGCTGCCGCTGGCGCTGGTGCGCCGGCTGGGCCCGCGCCCGGTCAGCGCCGCCGGACGCGTCCTGGACCTGCATCCCGCGATCGAAGCCGGCCTGCGCGACGCGCTGCCGCAAGACCTGCCCCTCACCGTCCATCAACCCGACACCGCCCTGGCCGCCGCGAGGCGGGCCGCCCTCGCGTCATGAAAAGCGCCATGAACAGCGCCGCAAAAGCCTCATGAAAACCAAGCTCCTGACCCTCGCCGCCGCCGCCCTGCTGGCGGCCTGCGCCACGCCGACGGCACTGCAGATCGACCGCACCCATGTGTCGGAGAACCAGGACAGCCGCGCGCAGTTCCTGATCATTCACTACACCGTGATCGACTTCGAGAAGTCGATGAAGGTGCTGACGACCGGCGGCAAGGTCTCGGCCCACTACCTGGTGCAGGAGACCCCCTCCAAGGTCTACCAGCTGGTGGACGAGAACCGCCGCGCCTGGCACGGCGGCGTCAGCTACTGGGGCGGCGCGACCAACCTGAACTCGGCCTCGATCGGCATCGAGATCGTGAACCCCGGCTTCACCGAGACGCCGATGGGCCGCGTCTACGCGCCCTATCCGCAGGCGCAGATCGACGACGTGATCAAGCTGGTCAAGGAGATCGTCGCGCGTCACGGCATCCGCTCGGACCGCATCCTCGGCCACAACGACATCGCACCGGGCCGCAAGCAGGACCCGGGTCCGGAATTCCCCTGGAAGCAGCTGGCCGACGCCGGCCTGATCGCCTGGCCCGATCCCGCGCAGGTCCAGATCAAGCAGGCGATCTACCAGGTCGCGCCGGTGCCGGACGCCGTCTGGTTCCAGAAGCGGCTGGCGCAGATCGGCTACCAGACGCCGCAGACCGGCCTGCTGGACACCGCCACGCGCGAGGTGATCAGCACCTTCCAGATGAAGTACCGCCCGACCAACTTCACCGGCGACATGGACGCCGAGACCGCCGCGCTGCTGGAGGTCGTCACGACGCCCGGCGGGATGCTGATGAAGAAGCCGCTGCCGGCGGACAACCAGCCGCGCTCGGCGTACTGATCGGACGCGATCGATCCCGACTGAGCCCGACTGACCCGCCACGCACGCCCGCCGCCGCCCGCCTTGCTGAACTTCCTGCTCCGCCGCCTGGCCACGTTGCTGCCGACCTTGATCGGCGTGACGCTGGTCGCCTTCGGCCTGATCCGGCAGGTGCCGGGCGATCCGATCGCGATCATGATGGGCGAGCGCGCGCTCGACGACGCCACGCACGCGCGGCTGATGCACGAGCTCGGCCTGGACCAGCCGCTGTGGCGCCAGTACGCGGACTACGTCGGCGGCCTGCTGCACGGCGATCTGGGGCGCTCGCTGGTGTCGCACGAGCCGGTGTCGCACGAGTTCCTCGCGCTGTTCCCGGCGACGGCGGAGCTGGCGCTCTTCGCGCTGCTGCTGGCGATCGTGCTCGGCATGGCGTTGGGCACGGGCGCGGCGCTGCGGCGCGGCTCGTTGCTGGACCAGGGCGTGATGGGCGTGGCGACGGTGGGCTACTCGATGCCGGTGTTCTGGTGGGGGCTGATCCTCATCATGTTCTTCTCGGTGGGCCTGGGCTGGACGCCGGTGTCGGGCCGCATCGCGGTCGAGTACGACGTCCAGCGCGTCACCGGCTTCATGCTGATCGACGCGGCGCTGCACGACGAGGCCGGCGCGTGGCGCTCGGCGCTGCGGCACCTGCTGCTGCCGGCGCTGGTGCTGGGCACCAGCACGACGGCGGTGATCGCGCGCATGACGCGCTCCAGCCTGCTGGAGGTGCTGCGCGAGGACTACATGCGCAGCGCCCGCGCGCGCGGCCTGTCGCCGGCGCGGGTGGTGCTGGTGCACGGCCTGCGCAACGCGCTGATCCCGGTGATCACGGTCATCGGACTGAAGGTCGGCAGCCTGCTGGCCGGCGCGGTGCTGACCGAGACCATCTTCAGCTGGCCCGGCATCGGCAAGTGGCTGATCGACGCGATCGCGCGGCGCGACTATCCGGTGGTCCAGGCGGGGATCCTGATCTCGGCCTGCACCTTCATCGCGGTCAACCTGCTGGTGGACCTGCTGTACGGCGTGGTGAACCCGCGCATTCGCAAGCAGGGATGAGACGTCCATGAGCGCCCTCCCCTCCACACCTTCGACCACGCCGACGATCGCGCCACCTGGCCCGCTCGCCGAGTTCTGGCGCGGCTTCTCCGCCAACCGCGGCGCGCTGGTCGCGCTGATCGTCTTCACGCTGCTGGCGCTGGCCGCGCTGCTGGCGCCCTGGATATCGCCGCACGATCCGGTGCGGCAGTACCGCGAGCACATGCTGACGCCGCCGATCTGGATGGACGGCGGACAGACCCGATTCCTGCTCGGCACCGACGAGCTCGGCCGCGACCTGCTGTCGCGCCTGCTGCACGGCGCGCGGGTGTCGCTGGGCATCGGCCTGGCGTCGGTGGTGCTGTCGCTGATCCCCGGCGTGTTGCTGGGCCTGCTGGCGGCCTTCCATCAACGGCTGCTCGCACCCGTCGTCATGCGCGTGATGGACGTGATGCTGGCGCTGCCCGGCCTGCTGCTGGCGATCTGCGTGATCACGGTCCTCGGCCCGGGCCTGACGAACACGGTGATCGCGATCGCCGTCGGCAGCCTGCCGGAGTACGTCCGGCTCACGCGCGCCGCGGCGATGGCCGAACTCTGCAAGGACTACGTCACCGCCAGCCGCGTGGCCGGCGCGTCGACCTGGCGGCTGATGTTCTCGGCGGTGCTGCCGAACTGCCTGGCGCCGCTGATCGTCAACGCGTCGCTGAGCTTCTCGGCGGCGATCCTCGAGGCGGCCGGCCTCGGTTTCCTCGGACTGGGCGTGCAGGCGCCGACGGCGGAGTGGGGGACGATGCTCTCGTCGGCCCGGGACTACATCGTCCGCGCGCCGTGGGTGGTGACGCTGCCGGGCCTGGCGATCCTGCTGTCGGTCTTGAGCGTCAACCTGATGGGCGACGGGCTGCGCGACGCGCTCGATCCGCGCCTGAAGAGGGTCTCGTGATGCTGGAGATCCGCGACCTGCGCGTGCGCTTCGGCGCGTTCCCGGCGGTGGACGGCGTCGATCTCGACGTCGCGCCGGGCGAGGTGCTGGGCATCGTCGGCGAGTCCGGCTCCGGCAAGTCCGTGAGCATGATGGCGCTGATGGGCCTGATCGATCCGCCCGGACAGGTGAGCGCGACGGCGCTGCGCTTCCAGGGTCGGGACTTGCTGGGCATGAGCGCCTCGCAGCGGCGCCGGCTGATCGGCAAGGACATCGCGATGGTGTTCCAGGATGCGCTGGCCAGCCTCAACCCGAGCTACACCGTCGGCCACCAGCTGGAGGAAGTGCTGCGCGCCCACCTCGGCCTGCGCGGCGCCGCGGCGCGCCAGCGCGCGACGGAACTGCTGGAGCAGGTCGAGATCCCCGACGCCGCCAGCCGGCTGAAGGCCTATCCGCACGAGCTGTCCGGCGGCATGAACCAGCGCGTGATGATCGCGCTGGCGATCGCGTGTTCCCCGAAGCTGCTGATCGCCGACGAGCCGACGACGGCGCTCGACGTGACGATCCAGGCGCAGATCATGGACCTGCTGCTGCGCCTGCAGCGCGAGCAGGGCATGGCGCTGGTGATGATCACGCACGACCTGGCCGTGGTGGCGGAGATGGCGCAGCGCGTCGCCGTCATGTACGCGGGCCAGATAGTGGAGACGGGCCCCTTGCCCGAGGTCTTCGAGGCGCCGAAGCATCCGTACACGGCCGCGCTGATGGAGGCGATCCCGGAGCACAACCGCGGCGCACGGCGGCTTCAGGCGCTGCCGGGCATCGTGCCGGGCGCGCTGGACCGGCCGACGGGGTGCCTGTTCTCGCCGCGCTGCGCGCGCGTGCAGCCGCACTGCCGCGAAGCGCGTCCGGACGTCGTCGAAGGCGTGCGCTGCTTCTATCCGTTGATCGAGGAGTCCGTCGCATGACCGCCGTGCCAGACAAGTCTGTCGCCGCGGGCGCAAGCGCCAGCGCGGCGCCGCTCCTGGTGGCGCGCGACCTCGCCCGGCACTACCGCGTGAGCCGCGGCTGGTTCGCACCGAAGGCGACGGTGCGGGCGCTGGACGGCGTCAGCTTCTCGCTCGCTCCCGGCAAGACGCTGGCGGTCGTCGGCGAATCGGGCTGCGGCAAGTCCACGCTGGCGCGGGCGCTGACGCTGATCGAGACGCCGACCTCCGGCGATCTGCGCATCCACGGCCGAGACGCCGCGGACGCCTCAGCGCGCAAGGCCTTGCGACGCGACGTGCAGATGGTGTTCCAGAACCCGTATGCGGCGTTGAATCCGCGCAAGACGATCGCGTCGACGCTGGCGGAGCCGCTGGTCATCAACACGCCGCTGAGCCACGCCGAGCGGAGGGAGCGCATCGAGGCGCTGGCCGCGAAGGTGGGCCTGCGCCAGGAGCACCTGCAGCGTTACCCGCACATGTTCTCGGGCGGTCAACGCCAGCGCATCGCGATCGCGCGGGCGATGGTGATGCAGCCGGGCATCGTCGTCGCGGACGAGCCGACGTCGGCGTTGGACCTCTCGATCCAGGCGCAGATCCTGAATCTCTTCATGGACCTGCAGGAGGAGTTCGGGACCGGCTACGTGTTCATCTCGCACAACCTCGCGGTGGTGGAGCATGTGGCCGACGAGGTGATGGTGATGTACCTGGGCCGCGTGGTGGAGCACGGCGACAAGCGCCGCCTCTTCGCCAAGCCGCTGCATCCGTACACGCAGGCGCTGATCAGCGCCACGCCGGCGCTGCGCCCGGCCGACCGCCGCCAGCGCATCCGCATCCACGGCGAGCTGCCCAGCCCGCTGAAGCCGCCGACGGGATGCGCGTTCCATCAACGCTGCCCGATGGCCGTCGCGCGCTGCGCGGAGGTGCGGCCGGAGTTGCGTGACATTGATGGGCGGCTAGTGGCTTGTGATGTGATCTGACGCTCAACGCAGCCTCAGCAACCGAAAAGTTCCGCGTGCGTGCCTGCTCGGACAAAGACGATCTCATTGCCTCGCACGTGATAGATCAGCAGAAAGTCTCCGCCGATATGGCACTCCCGGTGATCCCGCATCTGCCCTGACAGGGCGTGATCCTTGTACTCGGGCGGCAATGGCCCCTCGTTGGCAACCAGCAAAAGCATGGTTTCCTTCAAGCGTCGCATGTCATAGCGGCCCGAATGCGACAGCCGCTCCCAGTCCCGCAGGAACTTGGCGGCGTAGTCCGTGATGAAGGGCGGCTCAGCGCGCTTTTCGCGGGCGGACCTTTTTTTCAAGATCATCGATCAGTTCCTTCCCGGAACCGAATCGGGCGCGCGTGATCGCACGGGCTTCCTCCATTGCCGCGCGGGTTTCCGCATTCGGCACCTTCACCTCGAACGGAAGTCCGTTGTGCAGCACGACCTGCGTCAGAAAGAGACGGATGGCATCGCTGAGAGTCAGGCCGCATTGAGCCAGAACCTCCGCAGCGGAGTCCTTGAGCTCAGGTTCGACGCGGGATCGCAATTCGGTAGATTTGATGGCTAGGTTCATAAGGTTCCCCTGCGCAAACGTAGCTACATTGTCGCTACAAGTGTGGAATATACGACTCTTGGTTCCGGAGGACCAGGGGAAGCTGCGGATGATGATGTGCGCAGCCATTGAATCGCGCTTCTAGCCGTCATCCATGAATTGATGCTTTCGTAGTTTTGAGTGATGAAGTGGGAACTTGGCGACACCGCAATCGCCTGCATAACCCAGTGTTATGGTCCAACCCGCCCATTTCAGTTGTGACCTGGGAAGCGGCGTTTCGACAATGCGCGGCTTGCCCTCCTCCCGATGCGCTCAGTCCTTCCCCTCTCGCTGGCTCTGCTCCTGTCCGCCGTGCTTCCCGTCGCTCATGCGGCCGGCGCCGCTGCGGTCAAGCCGCTCGTGTACTGCACCGACGCCAGCCCCGAGGGCTTCGACCCGGGGTTATGGGATTCGGCCAGCACGAACAACGTCAACAACCAGATGTTCCAGGGCCTGGTGCGCTTCGAGCGCGGCGGGACCGCGCTGCAGCCGGCCCTCGCGACGAGCTGGACCATCAGCCCCGACGCCCGCGAGTTCACCTTCACGCTGCGCGAGAACGTCCGCTTCCACACCCGCCCCTGGTTCACGCCGACCCGCACGCTCAACGCCGATGACGTGCTCTTCACCTTCGGCCGCTTCCTCGACCGCGAGCACCCGTTCAACAAGGCCTTCCCCGCCAACTTCATCTATCCGCAGAACCTCGGCCTGGCCAAGGCGATCGCCAAGATGGAGAAGCTCGACGACCGCACCGTCCGCTTCACGCTGACCCAGCCCAACGTCACCTTCGTCACCTGGTTCGCGATGGCCTTCGCCGGCATCCAGTCGGCGGAGTACGGCCAGCAGCTGCTGCGCGAGGGCAGGGCCCCGCAGATCAACCGCCTGCCCATCGGCACCGGCCCGTACCGCTTCCGCAGCTATGCCAAGGACGACGTCGTCCGCATGGAAAGCAACCCCGACTACTGGGGCGAGCCGCAGAAGACGCAGAAGCTGATCTTCACCATCAGCCGCGAGGCGCCGGTGCGCGTGCAGAAGCTGCTCGCCGGCGAGTGCCAGATCACCTCGCCGCTGCGCGACATCGACGTCGCCGCGATCGACCGCCATCCCGAGCGCATCAAGCTGGAGAAGATCCAGGCGCTCAACATCTCCTACCTGTCCTTCAACCTGCGCAAGCCGCCGACCGACAACCGCCTCGTGCGCGAGGCGCTGGACATCTCGGTCGACCGCGATGCGATCTTCCGCGCGCTGTTCCCGCGCGGCGACGCGATGCAGGCGGTGAATCCCTTCCCGCCCGCGATCCCCGGCTACAACAGGGCGATCAAGAACGAATACAACCCCGAGCGCGCCAAGGCGCTGCTCAAGCAGGCGGGCTTCCCGAACGGACTGGATCTGGACCTGTGGGCGCTGCCGGTCACCCGCCCGACGAACCCGAACGGCCAGCTGATGGCGCAGCTCATCCAGCAGGACTGGGCCCGCATCGGCGTGCGTGCGCAGATCCGCACCTACGAGTGGGGCGAGTACCTCAAGCGCGCCAACGCCGGCGAGCACACGGTCTACATGAGCGGCTGGTCCGGCGAAAGCGGCGACGCCGACGACTTCCTGACGCCCAACCTCAGCTGCGCGACCAACAAGTCGGGCGTGAAGTTCTGCAACCAGGAGTTCGAGCGCCTCATCGAGGCGGCACGCGCCACCGCCGATCAGGGCAAGCGCATCACCCTCTACGAGAAGGCCCAGGAGATCTTCAAGCGGGAACGCCCGTGGATCACGATGGCACACTCGACGGTGTACATCCCCACCAGCAAGGATTTGCGCGGCTTCAAGATGCAGCCGAACGGGGGTGTCATGTTCGAGAACGTCTACCGCGAGTGACCATGCGTCTTCGTCACATTGAAGTCTTCCACGCGATCATGCAGGCCGGCACGATCAGCGGCGCGGCGCAGCTGCTCCACATCTCCCAGCCCGCCGTGACCAAGGTGCTGCAGCACTGCGAACTGCAGCTCGGCATGCCGCTGTTCGACCGCGTGCGCGGCAAGCTCTATCCGACGCCGGAAGCGCAGCGCCTGTTCGTCGAGATCGACAAGCTCAACCGCGACCTGGTCGCGATCCGGCGCCTGGCCGCCAACCTGCGCAGCGGCGAGTCCGAATCCCTGCGCCTGATGGCGACGCCGACGCTGGGCGCGTCGGTGATCCCCGCGGCGATGACGCACTGGGCGCAGGCCTTCCCGCGCAGCCGCTGCCAGCTCAGCACCAACCACACGCGCGAGATCGTCTCCGCGCTGCTGCTCGGCGAGGCCGACCTCGCCCTCAGCCTGCAGGACCCGCGCCACCCCGGCATCAAGGCCGAGGTGCTGGCCAGCGGCACCATGATGGCGCTGTGCCCGATGCACAGCCCCGAGGCGCAAGGCACCGGTCCGTTGCCGCTGGAGGAGATCCAGTCCGAGCTGATCGCGATGGCCGAGGACGATCCGCTCGGCCACATGCTGCACAACGCCAGCGAGGCCGAAGGCCGCCACCTGGACAGCCGCATCACCGTCCAGACCTACCAGCTCGCCCGTGCGCTGGTGGAGGCCGGTGTCGGCATGACCGCGGTCGACCCCTTCACCGCCGCCTCGGCCGACCGCACCCGCGTGAAGGTCCGGCCGCTGGCGCCCGCCATGAGCATCCAGCTGTACCTGCTGACCTCCGCCAGCGCGCCGCTGGCACAGGCGGCGCGCCGGCTGGTCACCTACCTGCGCGACGCCGCCCGCGCCAACCTCGAGAGCCTGGAGTGACGCGCTCCGGCGTCTGATCATCCGGCTCCCTTCGGCTTCACCTTGCCTCGCCATGACTCCGGACGCCTCCGTCGCCAACGCCCCGCCCCCGCCCATCCCCTGCGAGGAGATCGCCTCGCACGCGGAGTTCCGCTCGCTGCTGACGATCCCCGGCATCGCGGTGGACCTGCGCTACGCGACGCCCGACAACTTCGTCGGCCGTGCCGTCTACGGCGGATTGGACTGCGCCTACCTGCGCCGCGAATCGGCGGACGCCGTCGCGGAGGCCGCGGCCTACCTGGGCCGCCACTGCCCCGGGGTGACGCTGGTGGTGCTGGACGCCCTGCGCCCGCAACGCGTGCAGGAAGCACTCTGGGCGGAACTCGAAGGCACGCCGCTGACCAAGTACCTGGCGCATCCGGCGCGGCGCTCCATCCATTCGTTCGGGATGGCGGTCGATGTCACGCTGCTGGACGCCGACGGCCGCGAGCTCGACATGGGCACCGGCTTCGACGAGATGACGCCGGCCTCGCACCCCGAGTTCGAAGCCGAACAGCTGGCCGCCGGCGGCCTGACCGCCGATCAGCTCCGCCACCGCGGCTGGCTGCGCGCGGCGATGCGCCATGCCGGCTTCCAGACCATCAGCACCGAGTGGTGGCACTTCGACTTCGGCGACCGCGAGCGCGTCCGCCGCGAGCTGCCGCTGGTGATCTGACGATCACCCGCCGTCGCCTCGCCGCCCGATCCGTCCAGCCGCCCGGCCGCTCCCACGCGCCTGCCCTCCGGAGATCCCATGACCGCTTCCCGTCGCCAGATCCTCACCGGTGCCGCCACCGCCGCCGTCACCGCGCTAGGCGCATTGCCTGCGGCGCAGGCCGCCGCGCCCGCCCGCGATGCCCGCGCGGGGACACCCCCTGACCCGCTGCGCGCGCGCCGGCTGAAGGCCGGCGACACGATCGGCCTCGTCAGCCCGGCCAACGCCACCTACGAGCGCGAGCCGCTCGAGATCGCCGTCGAAACGCTGGAGGCGCTCGGCTTCAAGGTCAAGCTCGGCGCCAACGTACGCGGACGCTACGGCCAGTTCGGCGGCACCGACGTCCAGCGCGCGGCGGACATCAACGACTTCTTCGCCGACGACGAGGTCGCGGGGATCCTCGCGCTGACCGGCGGCTCGGGCTGCAACCGCATCGTCGACAAGCTGAACTACGCGCTGATCCGCCGCAAGCCGAAGTTCTTCGGCGGCTTCTCGGACCTGACCAGCCTGGTCAATGCGATCCACCGGCAGACGGGACTGATCACCTTCCACTGCCCGGTCGCCGGCTCGGAGTGGAACGAGTTCTCGCTCCAGCATTTCCGCGCCGTCGCGATGGACGCGCAGGCCGACCTGCTGCAGAACCCGCAGGGCGAGCGCGGCGCCCACCTCGTCCAGCGCGAAGACCGCATCAGCACGCTGCGCCCGGGCGTCGCGCGCGGGCCGCTGGTCGGCGGCAACCTGGCGGTGCTGAGCTCGCTGGCGGGCTCGCCGTTCTTCCCGGACACGCGCGGCGCGATCCTGTTCCTGGAGGAGATCAACGAATACATCTATCGCGTCGACCGCATGCTGTCGACGCTGCGCCTGTGCGGCGCGCTCGACCAGCTGGCCGGCGTCGTGCTGGGCAAGTTCACGCAGTGCGGACCGGGCGACGGCAACTTCGGTACGCTCACGCTGGACGAGGTCTTCGACGACTACTTCCTGCCGCTGAACGTGCCCGTCTACCGCGGCGCCATGATCGGCCACATCAAGCGCAAGTTCACCGTGCCGGTGGGCCAGCCCGCCGAGATGGACGCGCGCGCCGGCACGCTGCGGCTGTTGTCGCCAGCGGTGCTCTGAGGATCGCCGCGACGACCGGGGAGGTCGTCGCCATCTCTGGCGCCCCCGGGGAACCGCCCGGCCCCTCCGACAGCCGCAGCGGCTAGCATCGCGCGCTGAGGGAGTTCCGAACAATGATCATCGATCGAGACCCGCGCACGACGCGGGCAGGCGGCCGCATGGCCGCAGTCGCCCTGGCGGCGACCATGGCCGTGGCCGTCGCCGCCCCCTTGGCGCTGCTGCCCGCCGACATTTCCGCCGCGCCGCTGCCGGCGCTGGCCGACACGCCGGCCTGGGTGAGCCCCGTCGCGCCGGACCCGACACGGACGGTCAAGAACGCCGTCCAGGGCATGGACTACCTGCTGGCGGATTCGCAGACCCGCGTCGCGCCGGATGGCACGCGACAGAACTTCCGCCACTTCGCGATGCGGGTGCGCACGACCAAGGGGCTGGACCACGCAGGTCAGGTGGACATCGAATGGGATCCGACCTACCAGCGCCTGCAGCTGCATCAGATCCGCGTGCTGCGCGACGGCCGCTGGTTGCCGTGGCGCGATCGCGTGTCCGCCCGCACGCTGGACCGGGAGCCCGAGGCGGAGCAGCGCATCTACGACGGCCGCAAGACCCTGCTGCTGCAGCTCGACGACATCCGTGTGGGCGACGTGCTTGAGTACGCCTACACCGTCAACGGCTGGAACCCGGTCTACGCAGGCAAGCAGTTCGGCGGCTTCTCGCTGGACTACGGCAGTCCTGTCGCCCGCATCCACAACCGGCTGGTGTGGCCGACCGGACGTGACGTCGTGGTTCGTGCCTCGCCGGGCACACCCGAGCCGCGTCGCAGCGTCGGCGGCGGTCAGCAGGAACTGGTCTGGGACGCCACCGACGTGCCCGCCGTGCAACGCGAGGACCACACGCCGTCCTGGTTCGACCCGTGGAGCGAGGTGCGCTGGACCGAATTCCGGGACTGGGGCGATGTGGCCCGATGGGGCGCGCCGCTGTACCAGCCGCCGGCCAAGCTGTCACCGGCGCTGCGGGCGGAGGTCGATCGCATCGCCGGCGCGTATGCCGCGCCGGCCGAGCGCGCCGCGGCCGCGTTGCGCCTGGCGCAGGAGCAGGTGCGCTACCTGTCCATCTCGATGGGCACGGGCTCGCACGCACCGCGCGCACCGGACCGCGTCTTCGCGCAACGCTTCGGCGACTGCAAGGACAAGTCGCTGCTGACCGTCTCCCTGATGCGCGCCCTCGGCCTGCAGGCCAACGTCGCCCTCGTCCACACCGAGATGCGCGAGAAGCTGGCCGACGCGCTGCCTTCCGCCGGCGTCTTCGACCACGCGATCGTGCAGGCGGTGGTCGACGGCAAGACCTATTGGCTGGACCCGACGCAGCCGCCGCAGCGCGCGCCGCTGGATCGGATCGCTCCGGCCGACTTCGGCCAGGCGCTGGTGCTGTCGCCGCAGACGACCGGCCTGACCCGGATGGAGACCGGCGACGCGGCGATCTTCCGGCGCCGGATCGCGGTGGTCTTCGACCTCGCCAAAGGCCCTGGCCATCGCGCCGGTTTCGAGGTCACGACCCGCTACGAGGGTCTGGCCGCGGAGCGCATGCGAAACGGCAGCTTCTCGGAGAACCTGCCGGAGTACGCCTCCAAGGCGTTGAAGTACTACGCCAACTACACGCGCCTGGCAGGCATCAAGCCCCTCGCGCCGCTGGCATGGCAGGACGACGAACAGGCCAACGTCGTGACCACCCACGAGCGCTACGACATCGACGATCCCTGGGAGCGCGACAAGCACGGCGCGCCGTCCAAGGCCGGGCTGCCGTCGCCGGAGATGGTGGACCTGCTGCGCAAGCCGGAGATCGCGCTGCGCAAGCAGCCGCTGAGCTTCGGCCGGGGCGAGGAACTGATCATGCGGGTCGAAGAACGCGTGCCCGCTTCCTGGACGCCGATGGAGAAGGACAGCGACGTCCGGACCTTCCAGGCGCAGGCGTTCTCCTATCTGCGCGAGTTCAGGATGGAAGGCCACAGCGTCCACCTGACGCAGACCTTCCGCAGCAAGTCCGACCATGTGCCGGTCGACCAGCTGGCGGCCCACGCCAAGACCCTGGACCAGGCCGCCGACTGGATCGGCCATGACCTCTCGTGGGACCTGCAGGATCGCTCGCGGTCCGGCGGGTCAGGCAGCCTGGGCAAGGGCATCCTCGCCCTGGTCGGCATGCTGGCGTTGTGGATCGGTGCTTACCACGGCTCGAACTGGCTGAGCCGCCGGCGGCTGGACGCGTCGCTGGCGCGGAACGCGGCGGCGAACAGCGCTTCGCCCCATGCGCCGGCGCACCGATCGCCGGAGACGCCATCGACCTGAAGGGTGTCGGATGCCCAGCCCGCGGGTTCGACTCAATGCGTCCTTCCGCTGCGACCAGTTCCTCCCATGCTTCCCATCCCCCACTCCCCCGCGTCCCACTCCTGGCTGGGCGATGCCTGGAGTCCCGGCGCCGCCGGCGGGGCTGCCTGCGTGATCACGCCCGAGATGGCGGTGCGCGAGGCCGCCTACTGGTCAGGCTGCTGGGATGCGCTCCACTGGGCATCGACGACGCTTCATCCTCTTTACGGCGGGCCGTTCCGGGCGGGACTTGGCGGCTGGGGGGACAGGCTCCACATCCAGGCCGCGCAGCTGGGCGAACGCGCTCAGCGAGGCGACCTCACCGCCTTCCAGCAACAGATCGAACAGTTCAAGCGTATCCAGTCCGCCAATTCGGAATGGCTGTCGAACTCGACCTCGAACGCTCCCCTCGAGGTGCAGAACGCCAGCGCCGAGTTCCTGCTCAATCGGAATCAGTTCTTCAAGCGCTACGACGCAGGCGCGTTCGATCATCTGGCGCAGGCGCCACAAGCGGATCGGGATCGTTTCAACAACCTCATCGACGCGTTGGAGACCTGCACCCACCCCAAGGCCGGCGTTCAATACCTGAGTCAGTTGGAGACCTTCGCCCGGAAGATCTCCCCGACACCGTCGCGACGCTTCTAGCCGGGCGCGCGAGTCGCCCGGCGTTGACGCCCCCTCAGTGCCGCGCCACCCAGTCCACCAGCGCGTCGATCGCGGGACGCGCCTTCGAGGCCTGATCGTCATTGACGATCGCCACGACGATCCAGGTCTTGCCGGTGGAGTCCGGCACGAAACCGGCCAGCGCCACGACGTCGCGCAGCGTGCCGGTCTTCATCCGCGCGCGGCCTTCGGCGGCCGTGCCCTTGAAGCGTCGGGACAGGGTGCCGTCGACGCCGGCCACCGGCAGCGTGGCCAGCAGCTCCGGGCCGTGCGCGCCGCGCGCCGAGGCCTGCAGCATCGCCGCCATCTGCGCGGCCGAGGCGCGCTCGCTGCGCGACAGGCCGGAACCGTTCTCCAGCGCCAGACCGGCCGTGGCGATCTTTTGCGCGGCGAACCACTCGCGCACCACGCGCGCGGCGGCCTCGCGGGTGTCCTCGCCCGGCTGGGCCGCCGACGCACCGAGCCGCAGGAACAGCATCCGCGCCAGCGCGTTGTCGGAGGCCTTCATGATCGGACGGAGCAGCTCGGCCAGCGGGCGGTCGCGGTGCTGGGCCAGCAAGCGGGCGCCTTCGGGCGTCGTGCCCTCGCGGATGTCGCCGGACAGCGTGCCGCCCAGCGAGCCCCACAACTGCCGCAGCGCCTGGGCCGTTTCCCATTGGCGGTCCAGCACGTTCAGCGACTGCAAGACCTGGCACCCGCGCGGGAACTCGCCCGCCAGCACCAGCCGGCCGCCGCCTTCGGGCAAGGCCTCGAAGCGGGACGGCTTCCAGTCGTCGTCCCAGTCCTTGCAGGGCTTGTCGTTCAGCCGGACCGCGCTCGTGTCGATCGCCAGGCCGCCGAACTGCGGGAACGGCCGCACCGTCAGGCTGCGGTCGTCGGACCAGAAGTCGTACTGCAACAGGCTGCCGTTGAGGTGCAGCGCGTCCGGGATCACGTTGTAGGGGAACTCGGCCTGCTCGTCGAAACGCGGCGCGCCGACGTCCGGTCGCGCCGGGTTGAACAGGCCGCGGTCGACGACGATGCCGCCCGCCAGTTCGCGCACACCGTGGCGCTCGCGCACTTCGCGCAGCATCGCCCACAGCGCGGGCCAGTCGAGGTCCGCATCGCCGCCGCCCTTGAGCACGAGCGGTCCTTCAAGGCGGCCGTCGCGGACCTCGCCCGCGGCCAGCAGCTGGGTCTGTCCCCGACTGTTGGGACCGAGCCGGTCCAGCGCCACGACCGCGGTGATCGTCTTCATCGTCGAGGCCGGCGCCATCGGCCGGTCCGCGTTCAGCCGCAGCCCGGTACCGGGCGCGTCCAGCGGATAGGCCACCACCGCCAGCGACGAGGCCGGCACGCCGGCCTGCCGCAGCGCGGTCTCGACCGGTGCCGGCGCGGTATCGACGAGGGTGGCGCAGCCGCTCGTGGCCAGCGCGGCGACCAGAACCAGAACGGTGGGCAGGAGGGCGGGGAAGGCTCGCATGAGCAGCGACTGTATATTCCCGGCCCCGCTGCATTCCCGCAGGTTATACGCGCGAGACAAGCATTCATCGGGACGGAAACAACAAATGGGTGACGTTCCTATGACGGTGAAAACCGCTCGTGCTTGAAGATCGTTCACAGCTCGCAACACAGCAACACCCCAGGGTCGCCCTCGCATCGGACGCCCCGTCGTTGGAGGCGTTCCCAGGACGCCGGACCGGTTAACAAGGAGAAGGTCGTGAAACTGAATCAACTCGCCCGCTGCCTCGTCGTGGTGGGACTGGGCGCCCACGCGGCGGCCTGGTCGCAGGAAGTCCAGAAGATCGAGCGGGTGGAGATCACCGGCTCGAGCATCAAGCGCATCCAGGACGAGGGCGCGCTGCCCGTGCAGACCATCTCGCGCCGCGACCTGGACCGCCAGGGCATCGTGTCGGCCGAGCAGCTGATCGCCACCCTCTCCTCCAACGGCAACGGCCTGGACAACCTGGCCTCCAACGCGGACGTGGTCTCGGGCCAGTCCCGGGGCAACAACGGTGCGACCTCCGCCAACCTGCGCCTGCAGGGCGCCAACGCGACGCTGATCCTGCTGAACGGCCGCCGCATCGCGGCGCACGGCCTGAACGGCGGCGTCGTCGACCTGAACCAGATCCCGATGGCCGCGATCGAGCGCGTCGAGGTGCTGAAGGACGGCGCCTCGTCGACCTACGGCACCGACGCCGTCGGCGGCGTCATCAACTTCATCCTGCGCAAGGACTACACCGGCCTGACCGTCAGCGGCTTCACCGACGTGACGCAGCACGGCGGCGGCAACATCTACCGCGGCTCGGTGACCGGCGGCGTCGGCAACCTGGACAAGGACGGCTTCAACGTCATGGCCGTGCTGTCCATGACGGACAACAAGCGCCTGGACGGCTCGCAGCGCGACTTCGTCAACAGCTTCCAGCCGGAACGCGGCCTGTCCCCGGACACGCGCGGCACGCCGTTCGCGACGGTCTTCTTCTCGCCCACGATCACGCCGCCGGTCTACAACGGCGCGACGCTGACCAGCGCCAACATCCTGGACCTGCCGGGCGGCGCGGGCTGCGCCTCGCAGCCGGGCATGGCGCCTTACGCCGAGAAGCTGTGGAACTCCGCCGCCGCGTCGCCGGCCAACCAGTTCGGTTGCGCCTGGGACTCGGGCAAGGCCGCGGTGATCCAGCAGCCGGTGAAGAACACCAACCTGGTGACGCGCGGCATGCTCAAGCTGGGCGAGCACACGCTGACCGGCGAAGTGCTGCTGGGCAAGTCGGAGTCGCAGAAGATCTTCTCGGCCAACCAGATCAGCAGCGGCAGCGCCACGGCGACCATCACCCTGCCCAACGGCACCGCGGTGCCCAGCCCGTTCCGCAGCCTGGCCTATCCCTCCAGCGGCGCCAGCTACCAGACCGTGTGGAACGCGCTGGTCGGCGCCTTCCCGTCGCTGGCCTCGCAGGCCGGCAAGCCGCTGGCCTTCCGCTGGCGCTGCATGGAATGCGGCTCGCGTGAGTTCGAGACCACCACCGACACCGGCCGCTACCTGCTGAGCATGGACGGCCCGCTGCCCTTCCTCAAGGACTGGGACTACAAGGTCGGCGCGTCGCAGGCCTTCAGCAAGAGCAACTCGGTCCTGGGCTCCGGCTACCAGAACTGGGTCGGCCTGGCCAACCTGATCAACACGGGCGTGCTCAATCCCTTCCTGCTGGCCGGCCAGTCGCAGACACCGGCCGCGCTGGCGGCGCTGGACGCGATCTCGGCCGAAGGCACCAAGCTCTACGGCGGCAAGTACACGACCGACGAGTACGACGCGACCGCGTCCGGCCCGCTGTTCAAGCTGCCGGCCGGCGACGTGATGGGCGCGGTGGGCGTGGACTACCGGATCGAGAAGTACCGCTTCGACGGCAACCAGACGGTCAACACCAACGACATCAACACCTGGATCTTCAACGCGCCGTTCGACAACGTGAACGCGCTGAGCGGCGTGAAGCGCAAGGTGGGCGCGATCTTCGGCGAGACCATCATCCCGATCGTCAAGAACCTGGACCTGAACCTCTCGGTGCGCTACGACAAGTACACCGGCTTCGGCAGCACGACCAACCCCAAGGCCTCGATCCGCTACGCGCCTATCGACAGCCTGGTGTTCCGCGCCTCGTACAGCACCGGCTTCCGCGTGCCGACCTTCAACCAGCTGTTCAACGGTGTGACCGAATCGCCGTACACCGGCGCCGGCGTGCCGGATCCGGCGACCTGCCCGACCAACGTGGTCAGCAATGCGCCGGGCTGCCAGGCGGTCACCTTCAGCACCCTCTTCGGCGGTCGTCCCGACCTGAAGCCGGAAGAGTCGAAGATGTCCAACATCGGCTTCGTGTGGCAGCCGGTGAAGGACTTCAGCGCCTCGGTCGACCTGTGGGACATCCGTCGTGACGGCCAGATCCAGAGCCTGACGCTGACGCAGATCCTGAACAACTACCAGCTGTTCCCGCAGGCCTTCTTCCGCGACGCCAACGGCGTGCTGCAGACGGTGGACACCCGTTGGGTGAACACCGGCGAGACGCAGACGCGCGGGCTGGAGCTGTCGATGCGCGGCAGCACGCCGATGAACGGCGGCCGCCTGAGCGCGGGCCTGGACGGCACCTACCTGCTGAAGAAGCGGTCCAAGCTGCTGGACAACGTGGCCTTCGGCCCGAGCGAGATCGGCCAGTTCACGCGGTCGAGCGAGCTGGGCATCCGCTGGAAGCACAGCGCCTACATCACCTACACGTATGGCGATTGGGCCTGGTCGCTGCGCCAGCAGTACAGCACGGGCTACTACGGCTATGTCCCGCCGGGCGTGGCCAACGGCAACGCGTCGGCACCTGCCTTCGATCCGTGGGTCAAGCCGTACTACCTGCACCACGCCAGCGTGGCCTACAGCGGCATCAAGAACCTGACGGTCACCGTGGGTGTGAAGAACATCTTCGACCAGGACCCGCCGTTCGCGAACAGCTACGACACGAACACCGGGTCGGGCAGCTCGTGGGAGCCGCGTGTGGCCGACCCGCGCGGACGCTCGTTCACGCTGGGTCTGGACTACAAGTTCTTCTGACCAGGCACCGCCTGCCGCTTCGCGCGGCGGGCCCGCAGACACCAAGCCCGCCGGGAGACCGGCGGGTTTTTTTACGCCTTGTCGCCCAGAACGTGCGGAGTCAGTGGGAACACTCGCCCCATGCCCTGTTCCCGTATCGCGTGCAACAGGCGCAGGACGGGCCCGGTGGGGCGAGTGATTCCCTGCTCATACCGTCGCAGCAGGCGTGCCGTTGTGTTGAGCATGTTGGCGAAGGTGTAGATGCTCAGATCCTCCGCCTCCCGGATGGCTCGGACTTCCTCCGGCGTCAGCGGCGCAGGGGGCGGCATGCCGCACCATGCCAGACGTGTCATTCGTTCGTCGCTCACCCACCCGCGAGCGTGCATGGCTCGTCCAGTTTTCACCATTCGGTCAATCGATTCGCACTTGCGCTTGCGCATCACAGATCACCTCCTTCAAGAATCCTGATTCGACGGCATTCGCCAATTGATCGGCGCCCATCTCCTTCAGGAGAGCGTTCGTTTGCTTGCAGCTGTCGAGCCTCCAAGCTTCGATGTTGGCGAGAACGTTCTTCGCGTAACCCTCGATGAAGAACCACGGAGCGTCTTGTCGATGGGCCACGATCACGCGATACCCATCGCGTTTTCCGGCCCCGGATCGTGCGATCCGTTTCTTGATGAGTCCACTACCGAGATTTGCATCGATCAGCCCGCGTTCCATTTCCGCCACGGCGCGACACAGGTCCGCGTCTGCGCAGGTCCTGTTTGCGCATCCACCGTTGAAAGCCTTCGACCAGATAGACGACATTCGCCACATCGACCTCTTCGCACTGTTGCGAGAGGGCTGAGTGACAGGTCATGCCCAGGACTGATTCGTCCTGAAGGCGGCCCCCCGTTGGGGGAGGCGCAGCGCTCAGGCCCTGAGCGTTCTCTCGCCCGGATCCAAGGTTACCGCGACGCCGATCGGCAGCGGGACGTTGGGCGTCGTGTGGCCGCTCGGCCAGCCGGCGAGGACGGGGATGCCGAGATCGCCGAAGTAGTCGGCGAGCACCTCGTAGGGCGAGTCGGCGTCGGTGAAACTGCCGAGCAGCACGCCGGCGATGTCGTCGAGCGCGCCGCCCAGGCGCAGCTGGCACAGCAGGCGATCGATCTTGTAGGGGTCCTCGCCGATGTCCTCGAGGAAGAGGACCGCGCCGCGCAGGTCCGGCATGAACGGTGTGCCCATCAGCGCGACGAGCACCGCCAGGTTGCCGCCGCTCAGCACGCCGCGCACCGGTGTCGAGCCGCGATTCAGCGGATGCGGCGCGAGCGCCGCTCCGAGTGAGTCACCCATGCGCAAGCCGCGACGCAGTCGCTCGGCCAGCGCGACGGCATCGGCCCAGCCGGCATCGCTCTTGTGCCAGTCCGAAGCCGGCATCGGTGCATGCCACCCCGCCATGCCGAGCTGTTGGCGCAGCGCATGCAGCGCCGTCAGGTCGCTGTAGCCGATCAGCGGCTTGCTCGATCGGCGCAGCAGCGCGCGGTCGATGCGGTCGAGCAGACGCAGGCAGCCGTAGCCGCCGCGCAGGCCGATCACCGCATCGACTTGAGGATCCTCCAGCGCCTCGTGCAGATCGGCGAGGCGACGGCCATCGTCCGCCGCGAGGTGACCGAGGAACGCCGGTCCGTGGCAGCCCGGGAACAGCTTCGCGCGAAAGCCCAGCCGCTCGATCAGCGGCACCACGAGCTCGAGCGTGCCGTCCCTCGGCGGGCCGGCGGGCGCGATCACGCCGAGGCAGGCGCGCTCGGGCAGCGGAGGCAGCAGGAAGGTGTCGTCAGCCATGGATCAGGACTCCAGCCACGCTGCCATCCGCGCGTCGATTGCGGCGCCGAGTGCCGGGATGCGCCAGGTCGTGGAACAGTCGGGGTGCGGCGCATAGCGCGAGCCGAGGTTGCTCAGCAGCGCGATGAGGTAATGCCGGCGTCGGGGCAGGATGCCGCGCACGATGCCCGCATCGGACGTGTAGTTCTCCGTGTTGCCGGTCTTGTGCGCGAACCAGACTTCGCCGCCGGTCGCGAAACGGCGCAGGTCGCCGGGCAGGGACACCTCGCCCGCATGCAGCCCGCCGTCCGGCATGAGCCAGCGCCCCGGCAGGCGCGCCGGCAACCCCGGCACCCAGCCGGGCACGCCGCCGAGCGCGCCGCTCGACAGCACCTGATGCAGCGCCTGATCCTGCAAGGCATGCATCGCCTGGTTGCGGCTCTCGGGCGACAGCCGCGGCGCATCGTCGCGCAGCCACGGCGCACGCGGGGCCACCGGGTCCAGCCACCACAGCAGCCGCACCGTGTCCCACGCGGTCATCTGGATCTGGCCGACGCCCGATCCCGATCCGTTGCCCCAGCCGCCCTCCGCCGTCGTGTTGGCGAAGCGCAGCGTCGTCAGCCCGAGCGAGGCGAACAGCGTGTGCAGCTCGTTGCGCACTTCGCGCCCACCGTCGCGACGGATCGCACCGGCGGCATGCATCAGCGTCACCAGCGCCGAGGTCGCCTCGTTGCTGCTCCACGTGACCATGTCGTAGGCCCAGTCGGACACCGCGCGTTCACGTCCGGCGTAAGTCAGCGGCTGCCACCAGCCGGCCCGTCCTTGATCGACCAGCCGACCCACGCCCGCCAGCAGCATCAGCTTCAGCAGCGACGCCGGGTACGGCGCCACCACGCGGCCACCGCCTTTGCCCGCCTCGTCCGCCTTGCTCGCCTCGCCGGCCAGCGGCGTCCAGTCCATCGCGGACCAGTCCGACGTCGGCCGCCACGCGATCGAGTTGCCCTCGGCATCGCGTTGATCGGCCAGGTAGCGGATGTTGCGCACAGGGCCTGCATCCGCCGCGATGTCGGCGACGAGACCCTCGGGATGCTCACGCGAGAACAGCACGTTGGCCGCGACCGGCGCACCCTTCTCCGGGAACGCGACGACGGCGAGATCGATGCTCGGGAAATGCCGGATCGGCCGGCCCTCGTCCTGCGGATCGCGGGTGGCGCCGAAGTCCTGCGCGAGCACCGCGGTCCGCAGCGCCTCGGCGAGCGAGGCCGCTTCCAGCGCGACGGGCTTGGCGGCCGCCGTCATCGCTGGGCCTCAGGCGGCGCGGAGTTGCAGCCCGTCCAGCGCGATCGGGCTGGGCTTGCCGGAGACGAGGTCGGCCACGATGCGGGCCGAGCCGAACGAGAAGGTGAATCCAAGGGCGCCATGGCCGACATTCAGCCACAGTCCGCGCAGCGGCGTCTCGCCGAGCATGGGCGCGCCGCTGGGCGTCGCCGGACGCAGGCCGGCCCAGGGCACGGCGCGGTCGTAGTCGGCCGCCTTCGGGAAAGTCTCGCGCACGTTGCGCTGCAGCGCGGCCAGACGCTTCGGATCGATGCTCGTGTCGTCGCCGACCAGGTCCACCATCGCCGCGACACGGAGCTGGTCGCCGATGCGGGCGTAGAGGGTCTTGCGCTCGAAGTCCGTCACGCTGACCGTCGGCGGGCGGTGCACGCCGTTGATCGGCGCGGACAGGCTGTAGCCCTTCAACGGGTACAGCGGCAGGCGCAGGTCGACGAGTTCGGCCAACGCCGCGCTCTGCAGGCCGGCGGCCAGCACGATGCCGTCCGCGACCAGATCGCCCTGGTCGGTCCTCAGCGCGACGACGCGGTCGCCTTCGACGACGAAGCCGGTGGCGTTGGCCTTCACCCGGCCTCGGAAATTGGGATGGCGCGCGAGCCGCTCGCCCAGTTGAACGCTGAGCGCGTGGCAGTCGGCCACCGCCTCGCCGGACGTGAAGATGCCGCCCGCCAGCCACTGCGCGCCGCCGTCGCCCAGCGACGGTTCGATCGCGAGGCACTCGTCGCGCGTCAGCGCCCGTTCCGGCCCGCCCGCAGCCGTGCGCGCGGCGACGCGGGCGAATTCCTCCGCCTTGCGATACACAACCAGCTTGCCCGGCGTGCGCAACGCGATGGCGTCCAGCGCGGCATGCCGCTGCAGTGCTCCGAAACACTGCTGGCTGAACGCGCCCAGCTCAAGCAGACGCTCGGTCGTGCGCTGGTTCACCGGCCCGCGGCAATGCGCCAGGAACGACGCCAGCCAGCGCCACTGCGCCGTCGTGCCATCCGGCTTGAAACGCAAGGGCCCATCCGGATCGAGCAGCCAACGCAGCGCCTTCAACGGCACGCCCGCATCCGCCAGCGGCGACACATAGCGGTAGCTGAGCTGCCCACCGTTCGCACGGCTGGCACCACTGGCAAGCGCGGCCTCACGCTCCACGAGCGTCACCCGATGCCCCGCCTCCGCCAGGGCCCAGGCGGTGGTGACGCCAACAACGCCCCCACCGATCACGACTAGCTGCTTCATCCCGGACGAATTCATTCTTGAATGGTCCGGGAGGTTACGGATTCGCGACACCCTCAGCCAATGAAAGCGGTGCCGCTACCCATAACCTTGTTGAATGCGCGCAAGGGGAGTGCCCGCCACCTTCTTGCTCCCTCTCCCGCTTGCGGGAGAGGGCAGGGGTGAGGGCCAGCGGAGGAGGCAGTCAACGAAATCCCCGCGCAGGCGAGGCGTTCGGCGCTCATCCGGCACCGCCGGTCAGTTCATGCGGGAGGCTGCTGGCCCTCACCCCTGCCCTCTCCCGCAAGCGGGAGAGGGAGTCCGTGTGAGCGGGGCTGCCGCCGGTGCTTCAGGCCAAGACCGCCGCCATGGCGTTCGCCGTGGCTTCGACGTTGCGCGTGTTCAGGCCCGCGATGCACATGCGGCCGGAACGCAGGATGTAGACCCCGAACTCCTCGCGCAGGCGATCCACCTGCTCCGGCGTCAGGCCGGTGTAGCTGAACATGCCGCGCTGCTTCAGGAAGTAGTCGAAGTTGCGACCCGGCACCTTGGCCGACACCACCTCGAACAACGCGTTGCGCATCGCCAGGATGCGCTCGCGCATTTCCTCGACCTCGCCTTCCCACAGCGCGCGCAGCGCCGGGTCGCCCAGGACCTTGGCCACGACCTGGCCGCCGTGCATCGGCGGGTTCGAGTAGTTGCGACGGATCGTGAACTTCAGCTGCCCCAGCACGTTGGCCGCCTGCGCCGCATCCGGGCACACGACCGACAGCGCGCCGCAACGCTCGCCGTACAGGCTCATGTTCTTGGAGAAGCTGTTGGCGACGAAGAAGCTGAGTCTCGCCGCGGCCAGCGCACGGATCGCGAAGGTGTCCTGCTCCAGCCCGTCGCCGTAGCCCTGGTAGGCCAGGTCCAGGAAGGCGATCAGCTCGCGCTCCTTCAGCACCGGGATCAGCGCGTCCCACTGCGACTGCGACAGGTCCACGCCGGTCGGGTTGTGGCAGCACGCGTGCAGCAGCACGACGCTGCGCGCCGGCGCTTCGGACAGCGCCTGCAGCATGGCGTCGAAACGCAGGCCGCCGGTCTGGGCGTCGTAGTACGGGTAGCTGCGGCACTCGATGTACGAGCCCTCGAAGACCGCGCGGTGGTTGTCCCAGGTCGGGTCGCTCAGGTAGATCGCGCTGTCGGGGAAGTAGCGCTTGATGAAGTCCGCGCCGACCTTCAGCCCGCCGGACGAGCCCACCCCCTGGATCGTCGCGACGCGCTTGCTCTGCAGCGCCTCGCTGTCCGCGCCGAAGAGCAGCTTCTGCACCTCGGTGCGGAAGTTGGCCGCGCCCTCCATCGGCAGGTAGGGCCGCGCGCCGGCCTGTTCCACCACGGCCAGCTCGGCCCGGCGCACGGAGTCCAGCATCGGGATGCGACCGTCGTCATCGAAATAGATGCCGATGGACAGGTTGATCTTCTGCGTGCGCGGATCCTTCTGGAAGGCCTCGTTCAGGCTGAGGATGGGATCGCCCGCATAGGCGTCGACGTGCTGGAACATGCTGGGAACTCCACGTTGGACAAACGGCTCGCGCCATTATCCCCAGCCGCGCCCGCCCGCACCGGAACAGCCCCGGCGAACAGGCACCGGTACAGGCCCGATGACGATGCGGGATCCGCATCACCTGCTCGACAGGATCACATGATCAGAGCGCCTTGCCGCTGCCGATGGCCATCACCACGCGCGTGACGAGCACCAGCTTGGGCGCGATCGCGTCGACGACGACGTATTCGCTGTCGCTGCTGTGCGCGCCGAAGCCGCGCACGCCCAGACCCTCGATCACCGGCGCCTTGGTCGCGAGCGACGCATAGGCGGCGTCGGTGCCGCCGCCGGTCGGGCGGTCGCGCACGACCAGTTCCAGCTTCTGCTCGTCGGCCAGGGCCTTGACCTTCGCGGCCAGCGCGCGCGACGCGTCGGTCGCCGCCAGCGGCGGGCGGCCGCGGTTGAAGCTCAGGGTCACCTCCGCGTCCGGGACCAGCTTGTTCTGGATGCGCTTGCGCAGCTCGGTCTCCAGGGCGTCGAAGTCGGAGAAGCGGTCCGCGCGCGCATCCCCCTGGGCCTCGGCGCGCTCGGGGATGGCGTTGCGGACCGAGCCCGCCTTGGACATCGTCCAGTTCAGGTGCAGGCCGCGCTTCGGATCCGACAGGTCCCGCGTCTGCAGGATCTGGTGCGACAGCTCGGTCAGTGCATTGATGCCCTTCTCCGGCGCCGCGCCCGCATGGGACGAACGTCCCTTGACCTTGAGGTCGACGGAGGCGATGCCGCTGGTGGCCAGGCGGATGGTGTCCGGCGAGGTCGGTCCGCCGCCGCCTTCGAAGGACAGCACGGCGTCGTGCTCGCCGCCGAGCTTGGTGATCAGCGGGTTCGAGCCTGGGGAGCCGATCTCCTCGTCCCCGTTGATGAGCACGGTGATCTCGGCGTAGTCCTTGAAGCCGACCGACTTCAGCATGGCCAGCGCATGCAGGATGGTGGCGACGCCCTGCTTGTCGTCGGCGATGCCCAGGCCGTAGGCGTGATTGCCGTCGATGCGGAAGGGCTGCTGCTTCAGGCCGCCGCGCTGGTAGACGGTGTCCATGTGGGCGATCAGCATCAGGCGCTTGCCGTTGGCGTTGCCGCCCTTGAACGAGGCCTGCACGATCTGGCCGACCTTGGCCGGGCCGTCGCCCGCGTCCGAGGTCGGCGAGGCGATGGTCTTGTCCGGATCGATCAGCTGGACCTGGCCGCCGAGCTCGCGCAGCCGCTGCGCGATGACGCCGGCGATGCGGTCCAGGCCCTGTCGGTCGGAGCTGCCGGACTCGATCTCGACCAGCTGCTGCAGTGTCTTCATCAGCGCGGGCTGCTCCTTGGCGGCGAGCGCGTGGAGCTCGGGCACCGTCTGCGCCTGCGCGCCGAGGGCGGTCATCGCGGCCAGGGCCAGCGCCGCGCGGCGCAGTCGGGAGAAGGAGGAGGAGGCAGACATCGGGGCGGTCATCTTCGGAGTCTCCAGGCGTTCTTGTGGGGGGCGACGGGCCATCCTAGCCATCAAGGCGGCCCGCTTGAAGGCTCGAAAGCGATGGGGCAAGCTCCCGGCCATGCGACGACCGCCGCCAATCGCCCATCGTCTGTGCGTCTGCGCACGGATCGCGCTGATCCTGCACGCGGTGGTGCCCGCAGTGTTGCCCGCGGCTGCCGTCGCCGAGGAAGCGCGCCGCAACGTCTTCGATGATCCCTTCGTGCAGCTGAGCTCGGCGATCCCGCCGTCCGAGTGTCCGGCCCCGTCTGGACCGCTGATGAGCGAGGCCGAAGCCAGGGCACAGGCGCATGGCCGCATCGAGCGCGGCACCAGCTGCTTCCAGAGCGGCCGCTGCCGGCTGCCCAACGCCTATCTCTACGACAAGGAGATCATGCCGCGCGTGCAGAAAGCCGTCGCCGCCGACGGCCGGTTCGATGCGACGACCAGCGTCTGGGCGCTCGGCCAGCGGCGCTGGATCTGGCTGCAAGGCTGCGTGCGCAGCGCCGAGGAGGCGTCGGCACTCGAGGCGTTGGTGAAGCAGATCGACGACGTGGAGTCTGTCGTCAACGAGTTGAAGCTCGTCCCCGGCACGTCGGCAAGTCCGGCGTCGGCGGCCTCACGCTGAGCGGGCACGGCCGGCGTCCAGCCACTCGATCCACCGTCCGTGCGGATGCGACCAGGCCAGCGGGTCGGTGCGGACCTTGCCACCATCGCGCCATTGCAAGGTCCACAGCGTGCCGCTGCCGGGCGATTCGCCAACCGGGCAGCCCGGCGGCGAGGCCATCGGCGCCAGCTTGCCGACCTCGCCGCTGATCCAGGCGAGCCCGCGCTCGCGCACCATCCGGCCGATGCGCTCGACATGCGTCTTGAACGACGCGGCGTCGAAGTAGGCCAGCACCCAGACGTTGAAGATCACGGGCGTGACGCCGGCGGGCAGTTCGTCCATCCAGCGCTCAAGCGCCGCCAGGCCGTCCTCGGTGCGCAGCAGCGGCACCGGGTGTCGACGGGCGTCGGCCAACGCCCGGTCCAGGCGCTCCCGCCGCGCGGCGTCTCCGGGCCAGAGGCAGGCGCGCAGCCAGCGGGCGGCGGCCTCGTCGGCCGGATCGATCGGTTGCAGGTCGACGCCCATGCGCCGGCTCGCCCGCCAGCGCGGCGCACCGAGCAGCGCGGCGGGGCGCTCGCCGCGCCAGGTGGTGGCGATCAACGGCGCGTCGGGACGCTCACCGGGCGTCGTCTCGACCCCGTCGTCGTAGGCATGGCGATCGACACCCAGAAGCAGGCCGGCGCTGCAGCCGAACTCGAACAGGGCCAGCTCGACCGGTTGGTCCTCGGTGCCTCCGAGTCGCGTGGCGAGCGCCTGCAGGACGGGTCGGAGCACGGCGCAGCGCCCTGTCTCGTTGGTCTGCGTGGTGCGCGTGCGGATCAGCGCGCGCAGTGCGGCGTCCTCGCGGCGGATGAAGTCCCTCAGCAGCGCCGCCAGGTCGCCGTCCGGCGCTCGCGTGCCGCCGACGCTGGCGTAGTACGCGGCGAGCGGATGCGGCTCGCCGGCCAGGATCCGATCGTGCAGCGCGGCCAGCAGCAGCACCGGCTTGCGTTGCGTTGCCGGAGCGTCGAGCAGCAGCGCCATGAGCGCCGGATCGGCGCCGATGATCGTCGCGAACGCCGCATACAGCGGATCGTCGCGGCCGTCGGTCTCGGCGAACCGGGCGAAGTGGTGGGCGAGTCGCCCCAATGCGTCTTCCATGACCGTCGACTCTAGGACCGCCGGTGCCGCCAGAATGTCGGGTATCCGACAAATTCCCGACGCCCATCGTGCCGCTCGCACCGCGACCGCCCTCGCCCACCCCCTCTGTCGTCCAGGCCCTTTGCGCCAACTTCCCCGACCTTGCGCCGCCGGCCGCGCCAGGACTGCGACTGGAGGCCCTGATGCCGGCGCGCCGGCTCCCGGCGGGCCGGGTGCTGTTCGCCCAAGGTCAGACGCCGACCGCGTTCTACATGGTGGAGGACGGCGAGATCGAAGCCCGCTTCGCTGCGCTCGACGGCCGGATGTCGGTGCTGGAGCACGTGCGCGCGCCGCGGCTGTTCGGGCTGGCGGCGTTCATCAGCGGCAAGCCCTCGCGCTACGAGGCGGCGGCCGTGTCGGACAGCCGCGTGCGGGTCATCGGCGAGCCCGCCTACCGCGTGCTGATGGACGACTGGCCGGGCTTCGCGCGGGCCTTGATGCGGGAGTTCGCGCAACGCTTCGAGGGCAACCTGAAGCTGCTGGAAGCGGCGCGGCACCTGAGCGCGTCGGAGCGCCTCACGGTCGCGCTGCGCCAGTTGGTCAACGAGCGCGCCGGACCGCCGGATGCCGACGGCTGGCGGGAACTGCAGGCGACACAGGCGGAGCTGGCGCAGCTCGCGCACCTGTCGCGTCAGACGATCAACCAGCTGCTGCGTGCCGGGCAGGACGAAGGCCGTCTGCGGCTGCGCTACGGCCGGATCGCGCTCCGGCCATGACGTTCATGACGACCATGGCCGCGTCGGCGGCCATGGCGGCGGGCGTCACTCGGCCAGCGCCGCCTCGATCTCGCCGCGGATGGCGGCGGGGGCATCGTTCGGCGCGAAGCGCTTCAGCACCTGTCCGTCGCGGCCGACCAGGAACTTGGTGAAGTTCCACTTGATCGCCTGCGTGCCCAGGATGCCGGGCTTCTCGCCCTTGAGCCATTGCCACAGCGGGTGCGCTTCCCCGCCGTTGACCTTGACCTTGGCCATCATCGGGAAGCTCACGCCGTAGTTCAGCTGGCAGAACGACGAGATCTCCTCGTTGCTGCCAGGGTCCTGGCCGCCGAATTCGTTGCTCGGGAAACCGACGACCACCAGCCCGCGGGCCTGGAAGTCGCGCCACAGGTCCTCGAGACCCTTGAATTGCGGCGTGAAGCCGCACTCGCTGGCGGTGTTGACGACCAGCAGCACGCGGCCGCGGTATTGGGACAGCTCGACCGGCTCACCGGCGATGCTGACGGCGTCGAAGTCGAAGGCAGTCTTGCCGTTGTCGCTCATGGGGGGACCTCCTCGTGATCCTGGTGACGGCCCGGAGCCCGTCGCGGTCCAGGTGGACCAGCGTGCATCCTAGCGCGGCGCCAGGGTTCAGGCGCGACGCCGCTCCAGCGCCGCCAGCATCGCCGCAGCCAGGATGGCCGCGCCGCCGACGGCCGTCTTGCCGTCCAGGGAGCCGCCGCCCAGCAGCAGCGCCGAGATCGCGGCGACCGGCACCTCCGTGAGCATGACCACCGCCGTGACGTTGGCCGGCAGGCGCGCCGCCCCGTATTGCAGCGACAGGTTGGAGATGAAGAACAGCAGCGCCATCCCCGCCAGCGGCAGCAGCCAGGCCGCGCCGGGCAGCGACGGCCACGGCGCGAGGCCCTGGCCGGCCATGGCCGAGGCGGACAGGCCCGCCACCAGCACGCCGCCGGCGAACATGGCCAGCGCCCGGGCGCCGGGGCTGCGGGCGGCCTCGCGGCGCAGCATCACGTTGTTGAACGCGAAGGTCATGCCGCCGACCAGCCCCAGCACGTCCGCCAGGCTGGACGGCAGCGGCCAGCCGCCGTCCGCCGGCGCCAGCACCGCCAGCGCGCCGCCCAGCGCCAGGGCGATGCGCAGACCGGCCGACACGGTGAGCGGCTCGCCCAGGACCAGCCGCGCCAGCAGCACGGCCCACAGCGGCATGAGATAGAACAGGAGCACGACCCGCACCACGTCGCCGGTGGAGACGCCCCAGTTGAACGCGGTGTTGGTCATCCCGGCGGCCAGCGTGACCACCCACAGGCCGGGGGATCGCAACCATTCCGCCATGGCGCCGCGCTGGCTGGCCAGCACGACGACCAGGGACAGGACGTACAGGATCACGGTGGTCCACAGGGGGTGCATGCCGGCCCCCTCGAACTGCCGGAACGGCCACCAGGAAAGCCCCCAGATGGTGGCGTTGAGCATCAGGGCGAGGATCGGCATTCGGGAACCGGCGACGGAAGGCGACAGAGGGAGGGACAGAGGAAGGGACAGGGCGCACGGGAGATGCGCACAAGGGGTGGGGCTTGTGCAACAGTCCCCCCCGACAGGGCTTGGAACCGGCCTGCGGACCGGCCAACAATGCCCAGGGTTTGTAGCATGGCGCAAGGACTGACCCTGACCTCCAATCGGGGCGCCGTGCGCCTGTCATGCACGCGGCCTACCCTGTCGCGTGTGACCCGTCCACCAAAGTAGGGAGAGCTTCTTGGATCACCTGGCCTGTTTTGCCCCCGAGGATTTGCAGTCCAAGCCCGGGCCCGACCTGCAGAGCTATCACTGGCGCCTGCTGGCTCAAGGGGACTCCTGGTTTTCGACCGCCCAGGCCAAGCTCAGTGCGCATGCGAACCTGCTCCAGGAACTGGTGCTGACCAAGGCCGCCGTCGCGATCAACTGCGCCGGACAGCGCGAGAGCCTGTCCAAGGTCGTCGAACTGGCGTCTTCACCCGACTTCGTCCGCCTGCTCACCGCGCCGGACGCGCCGGTCTGGGACGGCATCCTGATGTCCGTCGGCGGGAACGACCTGATCAAGGCGGCACAGACGCCGACGCAGATCGACGGCGTCGAGGTGCCGCTGCACCTGCGCCTGCTGCGCAACCAGACCGAATGGGGCCCGCCGTCCGCGGGCGTCGGCCGCTATTTCTCGGAACCGGGTTGGGCCACGTACGCCGAGTACCTGAAGGCCAACCTGCGCCACCTGCTGACGCTGCGCGACCAGGGGCCGTCGGCGGGCAAGCCGGTGTTCATGCACTGCTATGCCGTGCCGATGCCGCGCCCGGCCGGCGCGGAGGATGCCGGACACGGTCCGTGGCTGTATCCGGCGCTGAAGGCCTATGCGATCCCGGCGGCCGACTGGGCCGCCGTCAGCCGGTTGATGGTGATGCACCTGTCGCTGCTGCTGAAGACGCTGATGGCGGACAAGGAGCAGTTCCCCGGGCTGTTCGTGTTCGACTCGACCGCCGTGCCGCTGGCCGCGGCGACGCCGGGTGCCAGCGGCATCAGCGGCGACTGGCACAACGAGATCCACCTCAACCACAGCGGCTGCCTGAAGATAGGGCGGGCCTGGTCGGAGCACATCGACCAGGTGCTGACCACCGGCGGCATCATCGTCGCGGCACCGCCGACGGGACGGGGACGCGCGCGGCGCTGAAGGCTTCCGCACTGCCACCGCCGCTGGCCCTCACCCCTGCCCTCTCCCGCAAGCGGGAGAGGGAGTAAGAAGTGAGCCTCGCGCCAGCGGAAGCAGCGTGCGAAGGGCGCCGGTCGGACTCCCTCTCCCGCTTGCGGGAGAGGGTGGGGGTGAGGGCCAGCGGCCTCGGCAGTCAGAAAGAGCAGCCCAAAAGAAAACGGCCCCGCGCGGGGCCGTCGTCGTTTCTGCGGAAGGTCCGCTCAGTGCTTGTCGCTGCGTGCGATCGCGAGCAGCCGTTCCAGCTCTTCCGGATGCTGGCGCTTGTTGTGCTCGTGCCAGCGGCCGACCACCCACATCGTGCCGGCGACCAGCAGGCCGAGGATGGTGATCGAGCCGAAGGCCGAGGTGCCGAAGCGGGTCAGCATCGTGTACAGCGCGCCCAGGCCCAGGATGCACGCCTGCTCGTTGAAGTTCTGCACGGCGATGGAACGGCCCGCGCCCATCAGGTTGTGGCCGCGATGCTGCAGCAGCGCGTTCATCGGCACGACCAGGTAGCCGCCGATGCCGCCCAGCAGGATCAGGAACGGGATCGCCACCCACAGGTTGTTGATGAAGTTCAGCACCAGCATCAGCAGGCCCAGGCCGATGCCCAGCGGGATGACGCTGGTGGCCTTGTCCAGCCGCACGACCGCGGAGGCCACGATCGCGCCGACGGCGGTCCCGATCGCCACCACGCCCGCCAGCGCGGACGCCTGCGTCGTGCCGTAGCTCAGCGCCGCCGCCGCCCAGGCGAAGACGATGTAGCGCATGTTGCCGGACACGCCCCAGAACAGCGTGGTCATGCCCAGCGAGATCTGGCCCAGCTTGTCCTGCCACAGCCGCGAGTTGCAGGCGGCGAACTCGCGCACCAGGTCGGTCGCGTTGTGCGAGATCGGCTGCAGCGGCGAATCCGTGCGCGGGATGCGCAGGTTGAAGAGCGCCGCGATGAAGTACAGCACCACCATGAAGGCGATGGCGGCCTCGGGCGCGGTGTCGATGCCGGTGTCGATGTAGGGGATGTCGATGGCCAGCAGCCAGGCCGAGGCCTTGTCGCCGATCAGCTGTCCGCCGAACACGGCGCCCAGGATGATGGAGGCGATGGTCAGCCCCTCGATCCAGCCGTTGGCCTTGACCAGCTGCGACGGCGGGAGGAGCTCGGTCAGGATGCCGTACTTGGCCGGCGAGTAGGCGGCGGCGCCCAGGCCGACGATCGCGTAGGCGATCAGCGGGTGCACCCCCACCAGCATGCTCAGGCATCCCAATACCTTGATGGTGTTGGAGATGAACATGACCTTGCCTTTGGGCACCGCGTCCGCGAAGGCTCCGACGAAGGGCGCGAGCACGACATAGAACAGCGCGAACATCGGCACCAGCGCGGCGCGCTGCCACTCGGCGGCACCGCTGGTGCGGAGCAGTTCAACGGCGGCCACGAACAGCGCGTTATCAGCCAGCGAGCTGAAGAACTGCGCTGACATGATGGTGTAGAAGCCTTTTTTCATCGACCCGGCATACCTGGAACTGCGGTGATCACGCTGGGTCCACGGGGTGGGGAAAGGGCAGCGCTGCGGCGGGTTTATAGCACGCGCTCGTTTTCGTAACAGCGCTTCACGGGACAGTGTCTCTGTGCTATCCGACACCGCTTTTCCGTGATCCCCCCGCGATCGGGCGGGGTCCCCCGACGCGCCGGTCGAGGGCGTGAAGCCGTTCATGGCGCGGCACAATGGCGACCCATGCCGCGTCCGATCGAAGCCCTCGTCCACCAGCCCGCGCTGGCTCACAACATCGCCCGGGCCCGCGCCTGCGCGCCCGACGCGCAGGTGTTCGCGGTCGTGAAGGCCAACGCCTACGGCCACGGCATCGAGCGCGCGTTCGACGCGCTGCGCAGCGCCGACGGCTTCGCCCTGCTGGACCTGGACGAAGCCCAGCGCGTGCGCGACCTGGGCTGGCGCGGCCCGATCCTGCTGCTGGAAGGCTGCTTCGAAGCGCGCGACCTGGAACTGTGCTCGCGGCTGAAGCTCTGGCACGCGGTGCATCACGAGCAGCAGGTCGACTGGCTGGCGATGCACAAGACGCACGAGCCGCACCGGGTGTTCCTGAAGCTCAACAGCGGCATGAACCGGCTGGGTTTCACGCCGAGCGCGTTCCGCGGCGCCTGGACGCGGCTGAACGCGCTGCCGCAGGTGGACGAGATCTCGCTGATGACGCATTTCTCGGACGCCGACGGCCCGCGCGGCATCGCGCACCAGACCGCCGTCTTCAAGGAGGCGACGGCCGACCTGCCGGGCGCGCGCACGCTGAGCAACAGCGCGGCGATCCTGCGCCACAGCCAGGACACGGAAGTGCGGGCCGACTGGGTGCGCTCGGGGATCATGACCTACGGCAGCGCGCCGGACTTCCCGGAACACGACATCACCCACTGGGACCTGAAGCCGACGATGACCTTGCGCGCCAAGGTGCTGGCGGTGCAGCAGCTCAAGGAAGGCGACAGCGTCGGGTACGGCAGCAGCTTCGTCGCCCAGCGCGAGATGCGCATCGGCACGGTGGCCTGCGGCTACGCGGACGGCTACCCGCGCCACGCCGCGCACGGCACGCCGGTGCTGGTCGGCGGCCGGCGCAGCGCGACCATCGGACGTGTCTCGATGGACATGCTGGCGGTGGACCTGAGCGATCTGCCGAACGAGGGCATCGGCAGCGAGGTCACGCTCTGGGGCCAGGGCCCGCACGGCTCGGTGCTGCCGATCGACGAGGTGGCGCGCTCGGCCGGCACGATCGGCTACGAGCTGATGTGCGCGGTGACCAAGCGCGTGCCGGTGCACGTCGAGACGCTGGGCTGAGGCCCGGCGCGTCGGCTTACGCCTCGGACTGCCTGCGTCGGCGTCATGCATCTGGACTGGACGCCGGCCGACTGGGAGCTGGAGATCTCCGCGATCCGGGCCAGCGGTCCGGGCGGCCAGAACGTCAACAAGGTCAGCAGCGCGGTGCACCTGCGTTTCGACATCCGGCGCTCGACGCTGCCGGCGCTGATCAAGGAACGCCTGCTGGCGCTCAGCGACCAGCGCATCACGGCCGAAGGCGTCGTGGTGATCAAGGCGCAGGAGTCGCGCAGCCAGGAGCAGAACCGTGCCGACGCCGTCGCCCGGCTGATCGCCCTGGCGCAGAGCGTGGCGCACACGCCCAAGGCGCGCCGGGCGACCAAGCCGACCTACGGATCGCAGAAACGCCGCCTGGAGGCCAAGAGCCAGCGCGGCGACATCAAGGCCGGGCGCGGCAAGGTCCGCGGCGACTGACCGCCCGGACACGACGACTTTCGAGGGAGACCCCATGTTCAAGGCATTCCGCATCCTGATCCTGCTCGGGATCCTGGTGACGGTGGCGGGCACGACGCTGATCGGCCGCTGGCAGGCGCAATCCTGGAAGCGGCCGCAGGTCGTGACGCTCTATCCGATCAACGCGTCGGGCGACGCAGTGACCGATCTCTATCTGGAGCGGCTGGACGCCGCCGCCTTCGCGGGGCTGGCGCCCTACTTCCAGCAGGAGGCGGCGCGCTACGGCGTGAGCCTGTCGGAGCCGATGCGCATCGTGCTCGGCGGCCGGGTCCGCGTCGTGCCGCCGGCGCCGCCGCGCGACGCGGGGCCGCTGTCGGCGATCTCCTGGAGCCTGCGCATGCGCTGGTGGGCGTGGCGCTCGACGCCGCCGAGCTCGCCGGTGCCGGACGTGAAGCTCTTCCTGATGTACCACCCGCCGGACTTCGCCGGCGCGCTGCCGCACTCCATCGGGCTGGAGAAGGGCCGGCTCGGCCTGGTGCACCTGTTCGCGATGAAGTCGCAGCAGGCGCAGAACGAGGTGGTCATCGCGCACGAGGCGCTGCACACCTTCGGCGCGAGCGACAAGTACGACCGGGCGACGCTGGCGCCGGTCTTCCCGGAAGGTTATGCGGCGCCGCGGCAGGAACCGCGCTACCCGCAGACGGCGGCTGAGCTGATGGCCGGCCGCGTCCCGGTCCGGGAGGGGGAACTGCGGGTCCCCGCGGGTCTCAGCGAGACGCTCGTCGGTCCGCAGACCGCTGCGGAAATCGGTTGGGTGAAGTGACGCGCTGAAGAGGTAAGGGATCGTTGCGACCCCCTCCATTCGAGGGGGCTGCGCGGCGCTTTGCAAAGCTGACATGGAGAGAATTCCGCCCGCAGGGAGAAGGATTTCCATGAACAAGAAGATGGTCGGGCTGACGCTCGCCCTGGCGACCATCGCCGGTGTGGGCGCGACCTCGGCGAGGGCCGAGCGCATCGAGGTCACGTTCAGCGGCACGCTGAACCTTTCCTATGAAAACTGCACCGCGGGATGCGCCCATCCGGGCCAGTACACCGAGACAGCGATCGCGCCGCTGAGCTTCACCCGCACGATGGTGTTCGAGATCGGCAAGGACGCCGGCATGAACAACGCATCGGTGATCGGCTTTGACTCCACAGACGTCGGCGGGCGCCCGATCTGGACGGACATGGCTTCGCAGACCATGGGGTTCACGTATCGGCAGACTGCGCCCGCTGCAGCCCTGGCGCCGGAAGAACTGTATGAATGGGCGCGTTTTGACAGGCCTGCGGGCAGCGTCACGCTCGTTCAGGAGGCCACGCGACAACGGAGGATCGATAGCTATCCGGGAGAGACCGGCACTGAACGGCGCCAGGAATCCTGGGGCCTGAATCAGTTCCAGACCTGGGCGGACGCGACCGGTGCAGAGTTCTCCGAGCAACTGGGGTTCTTCGGCTGGCAGCCGTTCAACGTGACGCCGGACAACATCGGCGAGAGCTTCACGACCGGCCAGTACATGGACCTGCTGCGCCGGAGCCTCGGATGCGTCGGCTGCGAGAACGCGGTCTACATGGGTCTGGGCAGCAACACCCAGGGCGGCCGGAGCGTCGAGTACTGGGGCACGGTCACCGCGATGAGCGTGCGTGACCTGAGCGCGGCCGTGGTGCCGGAGCCGTCGACCTATGCGCTGATGCTGGCCGGCGTGGCAGTGCTCGGCTTTGCTGCGCGCCGTCGCAAGTCGGCCTGACGAACGTCGTCGCAGCGCGACCCGCGCATTGATCACAACGAGAGGGAGAACACCATGAAGAAGCAGTGGATCGCCGTCGCGCTGAGCGCAGGTCTCAGCCAGATGGCGATGGCGACGACCTACAAGGTCGACTTCGAGGGCAGCCTGATCATCGGCAGCAAGACCGTCGACTGCCCGCAGGAATCGTCCGACTGCGACGGTTTCGTGCAGGACTTGAACGTCCAGCGCCAACCCTTCTCGATGAGTTTCACCTTCGAGATCGGGGCGTCTCCGGGGCGGTCCAACCTGTTCACCTCGCACGTCGCTTCGACCGATCCGATCTCGGGCCGCGGCGTCGACTCGTGGTCGGCCACCCAGCGGTATGCCAATTGGGCGACGGGCGACGCCAAGGCGTCCCAGGTCCCCGCCCTGCCCTCCGCCTCGCCGAACCCCTTCGACGGCGCCGCAGGCGTGACTCATCAGGTCTTCACCTCGGCGACCCGGAGTCGTAACGTCCGCGTCTGGAGCGACACCCAGCAGGTGATCCGATCCTCCGAGGGCTGGGGCCTGTCCAGTTCCGAGCTCTGGCTCGATGCGTCCGGCGCCGGCTACCAGACCTACGTCACACTCAGCGGAAGCACACCCTTCAGCGGCGGTACGGTCGACAACCATGACGACCTCGAACCGCTTTCCTACTACCTGGACATGTTGAAGCAGGGCACGACCTGCCTGACCTGCGTCCAGCTGCAATGGTTCGACACGTTGTACTCGACCGATGGCCTGTACAGCGGCGTTCGCATCGACGGCAGCGGCCGCCTCGTGTCGATCACCGAGATCACCGCGGCGGTCCCTGAGCCGTCGACCTACGCGCTGATGCTGGCCGGCGTGGCAGCGGTCGGATTCGCGGCTCGGCGTCGCCGCGCGGCAGGAGCGATCAAGTCCTGATCTCTTCCAGCAGATCCGGGTGGCGGTCGAGCAGCCGCAGCAGCTTGATCAACGCGAGCGGCGGCTGCGTCTTGCCGGTCTCGTAGCGGGAGAAGGCGTTCACGCCACCGCCGAAGATTTCTCCGGCTTCGCGTTGATCCAGCGCAAGCCTCTTGCGGACCTCCGCGATGAACGACGGATCGACCTGCGTGGCGTTCACCTGCTTGGAGAACGCCCGCACAGCGCGCATGACGCGACCTGATTCGTCCATGCTCATCGTCACCTCATCGCAGACTGGGCAGAAGTCTCCGGTCACTGCGGGGATGGTCGTGGACATGCCTTTGTAGACATGTTCGATATCACGGGTGTCGTGCACCGTCTTCGCGAATCCGCAAGCCGGACATTTCATCTCACAGCTCCTTGAACGAAACAAGCACAACCTCCTCCACCACGGTGAGTTTGAGATAGAGCCGACCTCGTGATGTCGTGGGCCGATAGACGTCTTGCCACTCTCGATGGTCGTGATACGTGGTCATGCTCTTGTAGAAGTCTCCCTGGCTCAACGCCAGGACCACCCCGACCCTTGCCTCTTCGTCGAAGCCCAACGCTTCCGCTCCCAGGGACGCCGAGAGCGTCGCTCGAATACGGCCTTGGGAGACCAACTGCTTGACCGTGCTGAGTGGGTAATGTGCCTTGTGCTTTTCCATCGAATATTAACCTAGTTGGTTAACGACGGAATTGCTCAAGTGGCGCTCCGTCATCGAGGACGAAGCGTCTGATCGAATGAAGCGGGCGACCTTGCTATTACGCAAGACTCGACCCCGGTTCCCGCCTCAGTGGGAGCCCATCAGCAAGAGCTCAGGGAGAGAGTGCGAACCGGAAACGACGTGCCGCTCACCGCTGCGGCCGTGTCGCCACATAGATGCTGCCCAGGCACAGCACCATGCCGGCGAGCGCCAGCAGCGTGGGTCGCCAGCCTTCGAAGATCGCCGAGATCCCCAGCGCGATGACCGGGATCACCACGCCGGTCAGCGCCGCGCGTGCCGTTCCTTGACGCTGCGCCAGCTTGAAGTACAGGACGAAGGCGAACACCGAGCCGAACACCGCCAGGTACAGCAGGCTGAACACATAGGCCGGCGTCCACGCGAAGTTCAGGCCCTGCCCCGACACCACCGACGTCGCCAGCAGGAACACCGCGCCGTAGCCCATGCTCCAGGCCAGCACCGGCACCAGCGCGAGGCCGCGGCGGGTCAGGGTCAGCGTCAGCACGTTGCCGATGCAGGCGGCCAGCACCGCCGCGAGGCCGATCGCCAGGCCGTAGGCCGCCGTCGGGCGGGCGCCCGTCGAGGCGATCTCCGGCCAGAAGATCAGCACCACGCCCGCCACCGCGCCCGCCGACGCCGCCAGGAAACGCCCCGTCACCCGCTGGGCGAAGAAGATCCGCCCCGACAGCGCGTTGCCGAACACCATCAGGCAGAACAGCACCGCGACCAGTCCGCTGGGGATGTGACGCTCCGCCTCGTAGACGGAGAAGTAGTTGCCGCTGTACTGCACGATCCCCGTCGCCAGCATCAGCCCGTGCGCCGACCAGGGCAGCTTCAGCGACAGCTTCTGCCAGCGCGCGAAACCAGCCAGCATCAGCGCCGCCAGGCCGAAGCGCCAGCCGACGGAATTGAGCACCGGCACGCCAGAGGCGAGCTGGTAGAGGATCACGTGCCACGTGCTGGCCCAGATCAGCGTCGGGCCCCAGAACAACCAGCGGTCGGAAACGGTGGACATGATGTGCGGCGGCGATCTGTACCGGCCGCCCGTGCGCAGAGGCATTCAGCGGTCCGGTGGAAACGACGAGGCCGCCCTGTGGGGGCGGCCTTCCGTGGGTGGCGACGCCCTGGCGGGTGTCACCGGGATGAACTGGCCGTCGACCTCAGTCGGCGGCCTTCTTGAAGGTCGCCAGCAAGGCGCCGGCGCCGACGAACAGCGATCCGAAGATCCGGTTCATCGCCTTCAGGTGCGATTCCGACTTCAGCGCCCGCAGCACACGGGCGGCCAGCAGCGTGTAGCCGGCCATCACGACGGCGTCGGTGAAGGCCAGCGTCGCGCCGATCACCGCGTACTGCTGGGTCAGGCTGTGGTGCAGGTTCAGGAACTGCGGCACCACCGCCAGCAGGAAGACCGTGCCCTTGGGGTTCACCGCGTTGATGCCCCAGCCGCGCAGCACCAGGTCGCGACGCGAGACCTGCTTGCTTTCCGCCTGTTCAGCCACCAGCGGCTTGGCCGGCGAGCGCCACTGCTGGATGCCCAGGTACACCAGGTAGGCCACGCCGGCCCACTTGACCACCGCGAAGGCCTGTTCGGACGCCGCGATCAGCGCGCCCAGCCCGGCGCCGACCACCACGATCTGCGTCAGGATGCCGAGGATCAGGCCCATCGTCATGAAGTAGCCGCGCTGGAAGCCGTGATTCAGTCCCGCGCTCATCGCCGCGATGGCGCCCGCGCCCGGGGACAGGCTGATGGCCCAGGAGGCCGCGAAAAACCCCAGCCAGACTGACAACTCCATGATCGACTCCTTCAACGGAGCCGAGGTTGTAGCACGCCGCCTTCCGACCGACGAAGGTCAGGGAATAGCCGGAGTTATGCCTGCTGCCACATTCGGAATGCCGCCGCCGCCGCGGCGCTCCAATAATCCCGCGCCATGTCCGCCTCCGTCCTGCTTGCCGTCGTCGTCGCCTACTTCTCGCTGCTGCTGGCGGTGGCGTGGTGGACCTCGCGCCGCGCCGACAACGACAGCTTCTTCATCGGCAACCGCAACAGCCACTGGGGCCTGGTCGCCTTCGGGATGATAGGCACCTCGCTCTCCGGGGTGACCTTCATCAGCGTGCCGGGCTCGGTCGGCGCCGGCGCGTTCAGCTACTTCCAGATCATGATCGGCCAGTTCGCCGGCTACGCCGTCGTGGCCTTCGTGCTGCTGCCGCTCTACTACCGGCTCAACCTGAGCTCCATCTACCGTTACCTCGGCACCCGCCTGGGCGTCGCCGCCCACCGCACCGGCGCCGGCTTCTTCATCCTGTCCCGCACCCTGGGCGCGACCGCCCGCCTCTACCTCGTCGTGCGCATCCTGCAGGACCTGGTGCTGGCCCAGTTCGGCATGCCGTTCTGGCTCAGCGCGCTGCTGGTGCTCGTGATGATCCTGCTCTACACGCTGGAGGGCGGCGTCAAGACCATCGTCTGGACCGACACCCTCCAGACCACCGGCATGCTGGGCGGCCTGGTGATCTGCGTGGTGTTCCTGCTCCACGCGCTGGGCCTGGACCTGGCCTCCGGCTGGTCGACGATGCGCGCGGCCGGCCTCGCCGACGTCTTCGTCACCGATCCGATGAGCGCCTCGCACTGGGCCAAGCAACTGCTCGCCGGCGCGGCCATCGCCGTCACGATGACGGGCCTGGACCAGGAGATGATGCAGAAGAACATCTCGGTCAAGCGCCTGGCCGACGCGCAGAAGAACATGATGGTGATGGCGGCCATCATGACCGTCGTCGTGCTGCTGTTCCTGTTCCTCGGCGGCCTGCTGACGATGTACGCGCAGCAGCAGGACATCAGCGCCCACGGCGACCGGCTCTTCCCCGCCGTGGTGATGGGCCACCTGCCGGCCTGGGTGCAGCTGATCTTCGTGGTCGCGCTGATCTCGGCGCTGTTCCCGAGCGCCGACGGCGCCATCACCGCGCTGACGTCCAGCACCTGCATCGACCTGATCGGCCTGCAGGAACGCCGCGACTGGGACGAGGCCCGCAAGCGTCGCGTCCGCAAGGCGGTGCACCTCGGCTACGCGCTGGTGTTCCTGCTGCTGACGCTGGGATTCCGCTGGCTGGACGATCCGAGCATGGTCTCCCTGATCCTGAAGCTGGCGGGCTACACCTACGGCCCGCTGCTGGGACTGTTCGCCTTCGGCATCCTGACGACGCGGACCCTGCGCGCCGGCGTGCTGCCGTGGGTCGCGCTGGCGGCGCCGGCGCTTTGCTGGGTGATCGACGCCCACCAGGCCACCCTCTTCGGGGACTACCGGATGGGGTTGGAGCTGCTGCTGGTGAATGCCGCGCTGACCTTTGGGGGGCTGTGGGTCGGCTCGCGGCCCGCGCCGTCCTCCAGCGGGAAGTCGCCGGGCTGAAGGACGTAGTCGGCATACCAGGCCCGCACCCGGTCCGCCTCCCGCAGGACGGACGGCGGAAAGTCGTAGCGGCCCATCAGTGCGATCCCGTTGGTGTCGGGCAGCAGCCCGTCTTCGAGGATCAGCCCCTTGCCCTGTGTCCTGACCAGATGGAGCGGCCGATAGCTTCGCCGCAGGATCTTCCCCAGCGCGAGGTTGTGGGAGGTGACAACGACACGCGCATGCGCGGCAAGGTGCTGCAGCACTGCGGCCCCGGCCGCCACGGATTCGATGTTGTTGGTGCCGCGGAAGACCTCGTCGATGATGAAGAAGGCCTTTTTTCCAGCAGCCTCGGCGACCTTGACCAGGGTTTCGGCGCGAAGCAACTCGGCCATGTAGAGGCTCTGGCTGTCCTCGATCGAATCCTTGTTCTCGATGCTCACCCAGACGGTCACCGGAGGCACCCGCGCCTGGGTGGCATAGCAGACGCCGAAGGCGCGCGCGACCAGCAGATTGATACCGACGGCCCGGAGCAGCGTGCTCTTCCCGATGCCGTTCTGCCCGCTGAGCAGCAGGCTCTTGTCGCTCATCCGGAGGCTGAGCGGCTGGCAGTCGTCGAAGAGCGGACTCTTCAGATCCGTGAAGACGACACCCCCGTCCGTCTCCAGCCTGGCGACGCAGAGCTGGCCAGCGGAGAGAGCGTGCTCAAGGAAGCACAGATCCGCCTCGCATTCCGCCACTCGCTCATAGACCCGGCGCAGCGACGGGAGGGCGGATTCGAACCGTTCCACTGACGCGCGCAGCGTCGCGTACTCGCTCATCGCCAGCAGGTTGGCGTATTCCGCGATCGCCGCGAAGCGGTCATACAGACGCCCCGAGATCAGCGCGGCGAGCCGATCCGTCTCGGCCAGATCATCTGTCAGCGCCCCGTACAGGCGGCCGCGGCGGGTGACGCCCAGTTCTCCGAGCGATCGGGCCGACGCGAGAACCAGCAGCAGCCCGGCACGCAGCTTCTTCCATTCCTGGAGGCGCGGGAACAGCCGAATCTGCACGAAGCCGACGAGACCCACGTAGGCCAGCGTCGCACCGATCCCGACGGTCGCGGGCCAGGCGAACAGCCACTGCAAGGTCCAGACGAGCGCCAGTCCCCAGGGCGCCAGCCATAGACGCTCGGCCCAGCCCGGAGTGACGATCCTGGCGCCGTGGAACAGATGCGGCGTGATGTCGTCGCTGGCGCAGCGCAGGGCCTCCCGGATCGGTCCGGCGGGTTCGATCAACGCGGTGAGTTCAGCAGGGGAATGCTCCTGGAGCAGGTCGGCGACGACACCCGGGGCGATCGCCCCCCGCCTGAGGCGCCGATAGGTCGCCTGGCGGGCGCACAGGCTGGCCCGCTGGCCGATGCGCCTGAGGTACGCCGGCATGTCCAGGTCCCGCCACGACTGGTCGTCGACGTGCTCCGGCGCGTCGACGTCCTTCGCGCGGTCGAGGCTGGCCACCTCGCTCTCCGAAAACCAGTCGTAAGACATCGAGTGCGGACGCGCATTGGCGAACGATTCCGAGAAGACGGCCCGGATTCTCTTGAACCGTCCCGAAACGAGGGCGATGTGAGGCAGGGTCATCGGTCGTTGGTCTGCATGTGAGGGCTCCAGCGGTCAGTCAGCCGGACTGTTCAGACAGTGTTTCACGATCCGCGGGCGGTCATCCCACAGGTGCTCGTTCGCGTTCTCCGATGGGCAGGATCGAGCGTTCCGCAGCGGCGGACTGACCCTCGCCCGCTATCCTGGAGCGACGTGCCACGACGCACGCTCCCTCACCGCCCATGCCGCACGCCCATCGCGCCCGCCCCGCCCTTCACGCCTCGACGCCCCCGTCGTTCGCCCAGCGCCAGCACGCGCGGCTGCGCTGGGTCGAGGCACTGAGGCGCCAACTGCGCAGCAGGTTCCTGCTCCGGCTCCATGTCTTCGTCATCGCGATGCTGATGCTCGGCGCGCTGATGCTGGGCGGGGCGGGACTGCGGGCGATGGGCGTCGAAGCGCTGGCCTGGCGCTACGCCCTGCTGCTGCCGGCGAGCTACCTGATCTACCTGGGCCTGCTGCGCGTGTGGGCGCGGGCCCTGTTGCGTCACGACGGGTCGCCGCTGGACGGCACGCCGGACCTGCTGGACTTCGGCTCCCAACTCGCCGGCAGCCTCGGACGCGGACGTGCCCCCGTGCCGTTCCGCAGCGGCGGTGGCGGCGATTTCGGTGGCGGCGGGGCTTCCGGAGACTTCTCCACAAGCGCATCCACAGCCTTGTCCACCGACTTGCCAACACCCTTTTCCACAGCTTGTCCATCGCACTTGTCCACAGCCGGCGACGCGCTGGGTTCGACCGGCGACGCGGTCGGCGGACTCGATGAGGGCCTGGTCATCGCCGTGCCCATCGCACTGATCCTGGCGATCGGAGCGGCACTCGGCTTCTGCGTCTTCGGACTGTTCGGCGTGGAAGTGCTGCTGGCGGTCTCGGTCGAAGTGGCCCTGGCCAGCGTCGCCGGCGGCATGGCCTGGCGGCGCATGAGCGAGGAAGGCTGGTGGCGATGCGCGGTCCGGCGGACCTGGGGACCGGCGCTGGGCCTGCTGCTGGTGGGCGTGCTGCTGGGCGCGGCCATCGATCACTGGATGCCCGCCGCCGATTCGCTGCCGCACGCGTGGCAACTGGTCCGGGTGAAGTAGTCGCCACGGGCGGCGCCTGAGCGGCTCCTGCCGCGAGCGGGTCGGACCGGCGACGACAATCAGTCCATGGCCACCCAGAAATCCCAATACGTCTGCTCCGAATGCGGCGCTACCAGCGCCAAGTGGCTGGGCCGCTGCCCGTCCTGCAGTGCCTGGAACACCCTGGTCGAGACCGCCGCCGAGCCCGCCGCCGGCAAGAACCGCTTCCAGGCGCTGGCCCGCAGCCAGCCCGTCGCCACCCTGTCCGAGATCGAGGCCCGCGACTTCGAGCGCACCCCCACCTCGCTGGAGGAGCTGGACCGCGTGCTGGGCGGCGGCATCGTCACCGGCGGCGTGGTGCTGATCGGCGGCGATCCGGGCATCGGCAAGTCGACGCTGCTGCTGCAGGCGGTCGACGCGCTGTCCCGCCAGATGAAGGTCCTCTACGTCACCGGCGAGGAATCCGGCGCGCAGGTCGCCATGCGCGCCCGGCGCCTGAGCCTGGACGGCTCCCAGGTGCGCGTGCTGGCCGAGATCGGCCTGGAGAAGATCCTCGCCACCATCGAGGTCGAGAAGCCCGACTTCTGCGTCATCGACTCCATCCAGACGATGTACTCCGAGCAGCTGTCCTCGGCGCCGGGTTCCGTCGCGCAGGTCCGCGAATGCGCCGCGCAGCTGACCCGCACCGCCAAGTCAGGCGGCTGCGCGATGGTGCTGGTCGGCCACGTGACCAAGGAAGGCGCGCTGGCCGGGCCGCGCGTGCTGGAGCACATCGTCGACACCGTCCTCTACTTCGAGGGCGACACCCACAGCAGCTACCGGCTGGTGCGCGCGATCAAGAACCGCTTCGGCGCGGTCAACGAGATCGGCGTCTTCGCCATGACCGAGAAGGGCCTGAAGGGCGTCACCAACCCGAGCGCGATCTTCCTGTCCACGCACGGCGAACCGGTGCCCGGCTCCTGCGTGCTGGTCACGCTGGAAGGCACGCGGCCGCTGCTGGTGGAGCTGCAGGCGCTGGTCGACGGCGGCGGGCCCAGCCCGCGCCGGCTGTCGGTGGGCCTGGAGCGCGACCGTCTCGCCATGCTGCTGGCCGTGCTGCACCGGCACGCGGGCGTGGCGACCATGGACCAGGACGTCTTCGTCAACGCCGTCGGCGGCGTGCGCATCAGCGAACCGGCGGCCGACCTGGCCGTGCTGCTCGCGATCCAGAGCTCGCTGCGCGGCAAGCCGCTGCCCAAGGGCTTCTTCGCCTTCGGGGAAGTCGGCCTGGCCGGCGAGGTCCGCCCCGCCCCGCGCGGCCAGGAGCGCCTGAAGGAAGCGGCCAAGCTCGGCTTCTCGATCGCGGTCGTGCCGCAGGCCAACGCGCCGAAGAAGCCCATCGACGGCCTGACGGTCCACGCAGTCGCCCGCATCGAGGACGCCATCGAGATCCTGCGCGGGCTGTGACGTCGCCGACGTCGGGAACGATGCCGGTGTCGGGATCCACGACGCCGGCATCCGCAATCGCCACACCCGCCGCCGACGCGGCCCGACGACAATCGCGGGTTCGGCCCCATCGCTTCGGGGTCCGGCCTCACCCCCTTCGGAGTTCCCCCGCATGAACCGCCTCGTCGGCATCCTTCTCGCCATTGCCGCCATCGTCGTCGGCACCTATTACTTCGGCTGGAAGGGCGCCATCCTGGGCACTTCCGCCGTCATCTTCTATCTGCTGCTGCAGTTCTCGCAGCTGATGCGCGTCATGCGCACGGCCCAGAAATCGCCGCTGGGCCACGTCTCCAGCGCGATCATGCTGAACTCGAAGCTGCACGCCGGCATGAAGCTGATCGACCTGATCCGCATGTGCAAGTCGCTGGGCGTGAAGGTCCAGGAGAACACCTATCGCTGGACCGACACCGGCGGCGACGCGGTGGACGTGGTCATGGAAAACAGCGTGGTCGCGCGATGGACGCTGATCCGCGCCCAGGAGCCTGAATCGGCGGCCCCCGACTACACACCGGCCGCATAAAATCCCCGACTTCGCAGCACCCGGCCCCTGAGCGGCCGCAAAGGAAGACCCATGTCCCTGGACGATCGCGACGGCAAGATCTGGATGGACGGCGAGCTGGTGGACTGGCGCGACGCCAAGATCCACGTGCTGACCCACACCCTGCACTACGGCTGCGGCGCCTTCGAGGGCGTGCGGGCCTACCAGACCGACAAGGGCACCGCGATCTTCCGGCTGCGCGAGCACACCGAGCGCCTGTTCAACAGCGCCAAGATCCTGCGCATGAAGCTGCCGTTCACGATCGAGCAGGTCGAGGAAGCGCAGAAGGCGGTCGTCCGCGAGAACAAGCTGGCCAGCTGCTACCTGCGTCCGCTCACCTGGATCGGCAGCGAGAAGCTGGGCGTCAGCCCGAAGGGCAACAAGATCCACCTGATGGTCGCCGCCTGGGCCTGGGGCGCCTACCTGGGTGAGGAAGGCCTCAAGCGCGGCATCCGCGTCAAGACCAGCAGCTACACCCGCCACCACGTCAACATCACGATGACGCAGGCCAAGACGGTGTCCAACTACACCAACTCGATCCTGGCCAACATGGAAGCGACCGAGGACGGCTACGACGAGGCGCTGCTGCTGGACGCCTCGGGCTTCGTGTCCGAAGGCGCGGGCGAGAACCTCTTCATCATCAAGAACGGCGTGGTCTACACGCCGGACCTGTCGGCGGGCGCGCTCAACGGCATCACCCGCAACACCATCTTCGCGATCTGCCAGGACCTGGGCCTGCAGCTGGTCGAGAAGCGCATCACCCGCGACGAGGTCTACATCTCGGACGAGGCCTTCTTCACCGGCACCGCCGCCGAAGTCACGCCCATCCGCGAGCTGGACCGCATCGAACTGGGCAGCGGCAGCCGCGGCCCGATCACCGAGAAGATCCAGTCGGCCTTCTTCGACATCGTCAACGGCCGCAATCCCAAGTACGCCCACTGGCTGAGCGTGGTCTGACCAGAGGCGGGCTTCGCCGCCCGACCGCCGGACCGACCGCCAGCCTCCGCAAGCTTTCAAGAACAAGATCATGAGCGCCAACACCACCACGCCCAAGGCCACCGTCGAAGTCACCGCCCAGGACCTGCAAGGTCCGGGCGTCGTCTTCTGCCCGAACCCCAAGATGCCGCTGTGGAGCAACCACCCGCGCGTCTTCATCGACCTGAGCCACACCGGCGAAGGCGCCTGCCCATACTGCGGCACGCTGTACAAGCTGAAGGCCGGCGAGCACCTGCCCTCCGGTCACTGAGCCACGACGGCCGCCCGCTCAGCGGTCGGCCTCCCCGCTCCCTTGAACAAGGAACGAGACCCATGGTGCGCAAGCCTCAGACCGCCCTGCTGCTGGCCTCTCCGGAGGACACCGAAGCGCAGTTCTACGAGGCCCTGCAGGCCGGCGACCTGGAACGGCTGATGGCCGTCTGGGGCGACGAGGACGAGGTCTGCTGCGTGCATCCGGGCGGGCCGCGCGTCGTCGGCGCGGCGGCGATCCGGGCGAGCTTCGAGCAGATCTTCGCCAGAGGCTCGATCCCCGTGCATCCGGAATGCCAGCGCCGGCTGGTCAACGGCGAGACGGCGATCCACCAGGTGCTGGAGCGCGTCGAGATCACGGACGAGGACGGCACGCAGAGCGCCTGGGTCGTCGCGACGAATGTCTACCTGAAGACGGCGCTGGGCTGGCGCATGGTCGCGCACCATGCCAGTCCGGGCACCTCGCAGGACGTGAAGCAGGAACTGGCGATCGTGTCCGCCGGTGCGCCCACGACGCTGCATTGAGAGGGTTGTCCATGCAGTACCAGGCACCTCCCTGGTTGCCCGGAGGTCACGCGCAGACGATCTGGCCCGCGCTGTTCGCGCGACGCTACGAAGGCCCACCGCCGCAGTTCCGCCGCGAACGCTGGCAGACGCCGGACGGCGACTTCGTCGACGTCGAGCACCTCATCGATTCCGCCGCCGCGCCAACGAGCGCGTTGAACGCCCAGGCGCCCGCAACCGCGCCCGCCGAGCGTCCGCTGCTCGTGCTCTTCCACGGGCTCGAAGGCTCCGTGGACAGCCAGTACGTGCAGGCCTTCGCCGCCGTGGCGCAGCAACGGGGCTGGGCCTTCGCGATGCCGTACTTCCGGGGATGCTCGGGTGAGCTCAACCTCGCGCCGCGGGCGTATCACTCGGGCGACTACCTCGAAATCGGCTGGATGCTGGAGCAGCTGCGCGCTTCGCACCGCGGCCCGATGATCGCCGTCGGCATCTCGCTGGGCGGCAACGCGCTGCTGCGCTGGGCGCAGGAGGCCGGCGAGACCGCGGCATCGACGGTCCGGGCGGTCTGCTCGGTCTGCTCGCCGATCGACCTGACGGCGGCCGGCCACGCGATCGGCAAGGGCTTCAACAAGCTGGTCTACACGCGGATGTTCCTGCGGACCATGATGCCCAAGGCGATGAACAAGCTGAAGCAGCATCCCGGGCTGTTCGACGCCGAGCGGATGCGGCGCGTGCGCAACCTCTACGAGTTCGACAACATCTTCACCGGCCCGGTGCACGGCTTCCGGGACGTCGACGATTACTGGCTGCGCGCGTCGGCCAAGCCGCACCTGGCGCGTATCCGCATCCCGGCGCTGGTGCTGAACGCGCGCAACGATCCGTTCGTGCCGGCACACAGCCTGCCGGAGCAGAGCCATGTCGGCGCGCATGTGACGCTGTGGCAGCCGCGCGAGGGCGGGCATGTCGGTTTCCCGTCGGGCCGGCCGCCCGGCCACGTGCGCACCATGCCCGAGCGCGTGACCGACTGGCTCGCGACGCGGCTCTGAGCCGCACGGAAAGGACTCGCATGGATGCCATCGTCGAAGCGGCGCTGAAGAAGTGGCCCAACGTGCCGCACTGCTACGGCTGGCTGGCGCTGGACGCGCGCGGCGACTGGTACATGCGCGACGAGCGCATCCAGGCCGCCGGGCCGTTCCCGACGGTGAAAGGCAGCCGCATCGTGCACGACAAGCTGATCGGCTTCATTGACCGCAACTACGCCTCGGACGATCAAGGCGCCTGGTTCTTCCAGAACGGACCGCAACGGGTCTACGTGCAGCTGGAGGCCGCGCCCTGGATCTGGCGCCTGCAGCCGGACGGCCGCGTGCTGAGCCACACCGGACGCGAGGCGCAGGTCGCTGGCGCGGTGCTGGACGATCAGGATCGTTTGTTCCTGGAGACCGATCTGGGCCTGGGCCTGGTCCACACGCAGGACATGGGGCCGGCAGCGGACGCGCTCGAAGCGGGACGCTGGACGATGTCGAACGCCACGCATGCCGAGCTCATCGCCCGCCATGGGGTGCTGCTGGCGCCGACCGATCCCAAGGGCGAATCAGGCAAGTCCTGACCCTGCGGCGAAGGCGGCGTGAGCCGCCGAGCTGCGTCGAGATGCGTCGCCCATGAAAAAGCCGACCCGCGGGTCGGCTTTCGTGTCTCTGGGGCGCGAGGCTTACTGCGAAGCGCCGGAGGCCGGAGCGGCAGGAGCCGAAGCGCCGGCATCCGCGCCGGAGGCGGCTGCGGCGGGCAGCTTCGGGTCGTCGAACTTGGCGCCGCCCTGGTTGGCCATGTAGACGACGGCGCGGGAGATCTCGAAGTCGCTGAAGTCGCCGCCGCCCTGCGGGCCCATGTTGCCCTTGCCCTTGAGGGCGGAGTGCACCAGGGTGTCGAAGCCGGACTTCACGCGCGGGCCCCAGGCGTCGTGGTCGCCGAGCTTGGGGGCGCCGGCCGCGCCGGTGGCGTGGCAGGCTGCGCACTGGCCCTGGAAGACCTGCTCGCCGGTCTTCATCGCGGCGGGGTTGGTCAGGTCCTTGAGCTCGATCGAGCCCACGGGCTGGATGCGGGCGGCGACGGCCTCACCCTCGAGGCCGGTGCCGCCGGCGCCGGGCTTGATCTCGCTGGACACGTAGTTCGCGAGCATCACGATGATCACGATGGGAATGACGAAGGCGAAGAAGACGGCGACGATCAGTTGCTTGGGGGTCTTGATCGGGCCCTCGTGGGCGTCGTGTCCTTCGGCGTGCGTGTCCTGGGCGTTGGCGTGGTCCTGGGTTCCGCTCATGAATTCCTCGTGGCTCGAATCGAATCGAATACGGCAGAAGCGAGTCCGGGTTTCTGAGGGGGTGTCGGCTGACGGATCGCCCTGGGAAAACCGGACCGTGGAACAGCAAATCGGCGCAGTATAGCCAGCCCCCTGTCGCCCCACCCTGGGGCTTTCGTCAAGGTCGGCACGTTGGTGGGGCAGGTGTTGCGCGAGGGTCGCGCAGCGGCTCGTCCAGATGTTCGCGATGGTGCCGTTTTGACGGGATGGGCGTGATCGGCTCGGGGGGCCTCAGAACGAGGCTAGAATGCGCGCTTCCCGCGGCGACCGTGGTGAAGTGGATATCATTGGGCCCTCCGAAGGCTTAGTCGCAAGTTCGATTCTTGCCGGTCGCACCAAAATTCCGAGAAGCCGGTTGTCACGAGCGTGGCAACCGGCTTTCTGCTTTCTGTCGTCGCATGACGCCGATCCCCCATCGGCAGGCCCACCGACACGCAAATTCGCTCATACGGCTGCCGCCATTTGTGCGATTGCTCCGCGAACGGATCTGCCTAAAGTTCCTCACCTCTGCTCCAGCGCGACCGGACAGGTCTGCGCCTCGATGGAGCTGGCTTCATGCCCGCCAAGAGGATTGAGAACCATGTTCCCTGACAAGATCCGACGCTTCGTTTCAAGGCTCCTCCAACGTACCGAGGCCGGTGAGATCCCCTGGGAATACGACCTGTTCGATGCGGTCGCCTGGAAGGAAAAGGACTTCGCCGTCTCCCTCCATTACTCGTTCAATGGTCGGGAGGACTGCGGCGTCTTCCGCTTCGTCTATCGGGATGCGCAAGGAAGCGATTTCGAGTTCTTCACGAACAGCGACAACGCCGACTACCCGTTGACGAAGCATCTTTTCGACAGCGCCCAGGCGACCAAGATGGAACTTCCGTTCTGACGACCGGTGAGGCGGATACTGGTCCGTCCACAGGTCCATCGAAGCCACGCCATGCGCCTCCTCATCCTCGGCGGCACCGTCTTCCTCGGTCGCCATGTCATTGACACCGCGCTGGCGCGCGGCCACACGGTCACGATGTTGAACCGCGGGCGGCACGGCCCGGGTCTGTTCCCCGAGGTCGAACGCCTCATCGGCGATCGCGACGGCGACATGAGCGCGCTGCGCGGTCGCGCGTTCGATGCGGTCATCGACTGCACCGCGTTCAACCCCGCACAGGTCGAGCGCACCGTCGCCGCGCTCGATACGGGCACGCCGCATGTGGTGCTCGTCTCCTCGATCTCGGCATATGGCGTGTTCCCGCCGCATCGCGTCTTCGACGAATCCACGCCGCTCGCTGAAGGCGACGAAGGTTACGGGCCGCTGAAGGCCCGGGCTGAAGAGACACTCGCGAACGCTCTGCCTGACCGGCACGCGATCGTTCGGCCAGGCTTGATCGTCGGGCCGCATGACCCGACGGGTCGATTCACGTATTGGCCGACGCGCGTCGCGCGCGGCGGCGAGGTCCTCGCTCCCGGACGGCCCGAACGGCCGGTGCAGGTCATCGATGTCCGCGATCTCGCCGCGTTCTGCGTGACGCTGGCGGAGTCGCGCACCACCGGCGCGTTCAACGCGGTCGGGCCGCGTCTGCCGATGCAGGCGCTGCTAGCCGCTTGTTTGCAAGCGGCGCCGGGAAGCGACGCCCGATTCCATTGGAAGCCGGACGCCATGCTGCTCGTGCTCGGCGTCGCGCCGTGGACCGGGCTGCCGCTGTGGCTGCCCGAAGAGGATCCGGCCGTCGGCGGCATGCTGCTTGGCGACGCATCCCGCGCCGTGGCCGCAGGCCTCACGACCCGAGCTATCAAGGAGACCGCTGCCGACACGCTCGCCTGGGCGCACGCGCCGCGAGAGCCCGGCTGGGATGCCGCCAAGCTCGTCGCCACGCTGGCGCCGGAGCGCGAGGCCGAGATCCTCGCCGGCCGTTCCGCCACGGACCGCCCGAGCGGCCCGGGCGGTGCCGGTCACCTCAGATCGACCTGATCAGATCGACCTGATCAGTTCAGCCTGAACACCGCGATCGCCGTCGACAACCGGTTCGACTGATCCTTCAGGCTTTCCGCGGCCGACGCCGCCTCCTCGACCAGCGCCGCGTTCTGCTGCGTCATCTGGTCCAGGTGACCCACCGCGGCGTTCACCTGGTTGATGCCGTCGCTCTGCTCCTGCGAGGCCGCGCGGATCTCGGCAATGATGTCCGTCACGCGCTGCACGCTGGTCACGATGTCCGTCATCGTCGTGCCCGCGTCGCTCACCAGACGCGAGCCCGATTCCACGCGCTCCACGCTCGTCGCGATCAGCGTCTTGATCTCCTTGGCCGCCTGCGCGCTGCGCTGCGCCAGCGAGCGCACCTCGCTCGCCACCACCGCGAAGCCCCGACCCTGCTCGCCCGCACGCGCCGCTTCCACCGCCGCATTCAGCGCCAGGATGTTGGTCTGGAAGGCGATGCCGTCGATCGTGCCGATGATGTCGGCAATGCGCCGCGAGCTGTCGCTGATCTCGCCCATCGTCGCCACGACCTGTCCCATCACCGCGCCGCCGCGCTGCGCCGTCTCCGCCGCGGAACCCGCCAGCTGGTTGGCCGTCGTCGCCGCATCCGCCGTCTGGCGCACCGTGCCCGTCAGCTGCGTCAGGGACGCCGCCGCCTGCTGCAGGTTGGAGGCCGTCTGCTCCGTGCGCGCCGACAAGTCCATGTTGCCCGTGGCGATCTCCGCGCTGGCCGTGCCGATGTTGTCCGTCGAGCCCCGCACCTCGCCGATCAGGCGCACCAGGGCGCCCTGCATCTCGCTCAGCGAGCGCAGCAGCTGGCCCGTTTCATCGCCGCTGGTCGTCTCGATGCGGCGGGTCAGGTCGAAGCGCGCAATCGCATCGGCCACTTCCGCCGCCTGCGCGAGCGGCCGCGTGATCGAGCGCGTCAGCCACACCGCCAGCGCACCGCCGGCCGCCAGCGCGACCAGCCCGAACACCACCAGCGCCACCCGCGCACGCGCGTTGGTCTCTGCCAGCAGCTTCAGCGCCGTGTCGAGCTGATCCCGCTGCTGCTGCGCCACCACGCGGATGCTCTCCAGATAGGTCGCCGCGGCCGGCTTGAACTGCTCGTCGAAGAGCTGCTTGGCCCGCGCCGGATCGCCCTGCTTCTTCGCCTCGGTGATGGTGTCGCGCACCTTGATGTAGGCCTTGCGCAGTTCGATCACGCGGTCGAAGGCGGCGCGCTCTTCCGGCGAGTTCAACAGCTTGTCCATCCGCGCCTGCAGCTCGTTGGAGGACTTCGTCGACTCGGCGGCCTGCTCCGCGAAGAAGGTCGCCAGGGTCGGGTCCGCGCTCACGGCGATCGCCGTCGTGCGCGTCCCGCCGTTGTAGACGTTGCGGTACCAGTCGGCGGCCACGCGCTCGGTGACGATGGTCTCCTGGTACATGGACTCCGTCTGCGCCGCCACGCGGCTCAGCCCCAGGTAACCCATCGCCGATCCGATCAGCGCAATCACCAGTACCAGGGCCTGGACCAGCCCCAACCGCCGGCCGATGGATCCCCGGACGTTCGTGTTGGACATCATGTTCGTTCTCCTCGACACCGGTCCGAAGGGAGATCGGACCCGCGGTGCGGCGCGATGTTGTCATCGGTACCGTACACCGATATCAAGCGCCCGTTAAGACGCATCTGCCCTGTGGAATGCTTGGCAGAGGCGTGGGCGATCTTCAGATGCGAGGGGTCAGCCGCACCTGCGGGATCGGCTTGAGAGAGCCCACGTCCAGGGTGCGCGGCTGACCCGACAGCTTGCGCGGCGTCGCCGCGCCGAGCTCGTCCAGGCCGGTGAGGAAACGCGCCGCTTCGGCCCGCAGCGCCGAGGAGCGCTGGTAGCGCGTGTCCGTGTCGAGCAGCACCAGCCAGTCCGCCGACGTTCCCCCGTCCGTCTCGGGGCCGATCCCGGCTCCCGTGCCAGTGCCAGTCTTTGCCTGCGTCCCCAGCGCCGACACCAGTCCGACCGTCGCCGGCTGCATCACCCCGAGGAAGGTCGTCAACCGCGCGCGACGGTGGCTGTCCCACCCCGCACCGCCTTCGGCCCCCGAAGGATGGAAGCGGGCGATGAGGCGCTCCGCCGCCATGCCGCCCGCCTGCGCGAGCGCGGCGATCGTCCCGGCGGGCATCGCCAGGTTGAGCCCGCCCTCGTCCGGCTTCTGGCTGATCTGGACGATGCGGTCGCGGAAGCCCGGCGTCGGGAACAGGATCTCGTCGCGCCAGTTCTGCATCGTGCCGACGATGCTCCACAGGAAACCGGCCAGCCCCGCCAGCGGCGCCTTCTCGCGCGCACCCGGCGCCTGCTGCTCCCAGTCGTCGACGAGGTCCGGTTCCGGCCAGTGGCGCAACCGTCCGCCGCGGTCGTCCTCGGGCAGGAAGATCCGTCCGCCGTCGTTGCCCGCCCCCCCCGGTCGGATGACGTGGTCCGGATGCGGTCGTTTCAGATTCACCGCGAAGGTGGGATGCCGCGGCAGCATCGCGTCGAACAGGTGCAGCGGCATGTTGCTGCCAATGCCGCCGTCCGAGAACCAGATCCGCGTCGCCCGCAGACGCAGGCGGCGGCGCTCCTCGGCGGTCTCGGCGGCGCGCACGGCGGCCTGCGTGCGCTGGTTGGCGGTGCGCGACCAGTCCACGGCGTACAGCGGCACCGCCGACAGCAGCAGCGGGAAGCTCAGGCTCATCCGGATCGCCACCACCACCGGCAGATCGCCGTGACGGGGCAAGGGGCGCAGCTCCCGGCCTTGGGCGCTCTCGATCACCGGGCCGTCATGGTTGCCGTTGAAGGGCGCCGCCAGTGCCGTCATCACCGCCGACGGAAAGAGGCGCGACCACTCCGCCGGGTCGTAATAGAACATCGGCGTCCCGGGCCGGAACGGGATGCTGTAGACCATCTGCTGGCTGACCGCGCTGGTGATCACCTCCAGGTTGATCCGGCGCGTCGCCGGATCCGGGCCCCACAGGTCGCCGAAGCTCAGCGGCGGTCCGTCGACGCTCTTCCCGGCCAGCTCGTTGAAGTAGCCGTGCAACCAGTCGGTGAGCGCGGTTTGCTCACCCGCCGCACCCGCAACACCCGACACTCCCGATCCACCGGGCTCGCCACGCGTGCCCTGCCCCGGCTGCGTCTGCCCGCTGCACAGGCCGTAGCCGTTGTCCTTGAGCCCGCGGAGCAGGCTCCTGGCGAAGAGCACCAGCACCGTCCCGAGCATCGCCGCGGTCACGAGCGCGACGATCACCGCCAGGCCCACGACGGCGAGCAGCTTCTGCCAGGGTCCGGCGCCCCCGTCGGACGCCAGGAGCTGGAGATACGGCACCAGCAGCGCCGCACCGACCGCGGCGATCGCCAAGGCGGCGACGCCGTGCATCGCCACCATCCCGCCGAGGATGGAGATCGCCGCCGCGCCTACCGGCTTGCCGAGCGCCCGCGTCAGTACGTCGAAGTGGCGGCGCAACGCCGGGACCGGCTGGAAGAGCGTGAACAGCCGGCTGCGACCGGTGCCAGGTCTTGCGCCCGGCAGTTCCGCGCCGAGCTCCTCCGGCAGCCGGGCCAGGCGTTCGAACGCGCCGGCATGGCCGCGCTGGCGGCCGAGCTCCGCCGCGGCGCTGGCCCCGGCGGCAATCGCGCCGGCCGAGGTGCCGCCGATGTTCTTGAACTGGTACTTGTCGGAAAGCCCCGCCACGAGCCGCGGATAGATCACGCCGCTGGTGACCCCGCCCTTCATGACGAGGTCGCAATGACTGACCCCTTCCACCGCTGACTGCCGCATGTCGTCGCTCTCCATGACGCCTGATTCTCAGGGCCAGGGCGACGAGCGTTGTCAGGATCGTTCCGGCTCGGCGTCGCGCACCCTGCCGTCGCGGAGCACCACGCGGTGGTCGCCGAAGCGCGCGACGTCCTCGGGATCGTGCGTGATCATCAGCATCGGCATGCCGATGCGCTCCAGCAGCGTGTCGAGCTCCGCCCGCATGCGGCCCCGCAGGTCCGGATCCAGCGCGGAGAACGGCTCGTCCAGCAGCAGCGCGCGCGGTTCGTTCACCAGCGCGCGGGCCAGCGCGGTGCGCTGGCGCTGGCCGCCGGAGAGCTGGTGCGGCCGCTGCTGCGCGACGCGCTCCAGCTCGAAGGCCTGGATCCAGCGGTCCACCGCCTCCCCGCCGTCGTGGCGCGACGGATTGCGCCAGCCGCGCTTCAGCGCGAAGGCGATGTTCTGTCGCACCGTCAGCTGCGGGAACAGCGCGTAGTCCTGGAAGAGGTAGCCCAGCCGCCGCTCGCGGGCCGGCACGTCGATGCGCGACGCGCTGTCGAAGACCGGATGGCCGTCGATGTAGATCGTGCCCTCGTCGGGTTTCAGCAGTCCCGCGATCGCCTGCAGGGTCAGGCTTTTCCCCGCGCCCGACGGGCCGTAGATCACCGTGCGCCGCGCCTCGGTGCTGAAGGCGACGTCGAGCTCGAAGCTGCGCCCGCCGCCCTCGACCTGCTTGCGGACGCGGACTTCGAAGCTCATGTCGTGCTCCTCGGCCCGGCCAGCCGTCCGGCGGCCAGCAGCACCACGATGCAGGTCAGCGACACGATCAGCACCAGCAGGTTGGCGGTGTCGTCCTGACCGGCCTGCACCGCTTCATAGACGGCGACCGACAGCGTCTGCGTCTTGCCCGGGATGCTGCCGGCGACCATCAGCGTCGCGCCGAACTCGCCCAGCGCGCGGGCGAAGGCCAGCAGCACGCCGGCCAGCACGCCGCGCCAGGCCATCGGCAGCGTCACCCGGAAGAACAGCGCCCATTCATTCAGGCCGAGCACCCGGCCGGCGCGTTCCAGCTGCGGATCGACGCCTTCGAAGGCAGCGCGCGCGGACTTCATGACCAGCGGGAAGGCGACGATGGTCGCGGCGATCACCGCGCCCTGCCAGGTGAAGATCAGGTTGATGCCGAAGGTGTCCCACAGCCACGCGCCCAGCCAACCGCGCTTGCCGATGACGACCAGCAGGTAGTAGCCGAGCACCGTCGGCGGCAGCACCATCGGCAGCGTCAGGATGGCGTCCAGCAGTTCCCGGCCCGGGAAGCGCAGCCGCGCGAGCGCGAAGCCCGCGGCGACACCGAGCACCAGGTTGAGCGCGGTTGCCCAGCCGGCGACCTTCAGCGACAGCGCGAGCGCGATCCAGGCGGATTCCACGGGGGACGGCGCTCCTCAGCCCAAGGTCGTCAGCCGGTCGGCCGATCAGGGCTTCTGGAAGCCGTACTTGGCCAGCACCGCCTGGCCGGCGGCCGAGGCGACGAAGTCCAGGAACTGCTTGCCGCCGTCGGCGTTCGTGCCGCCGTTGGTGACGGCGATCGGGTAGGAGATCGGCGTCTCGGTCGGCACGCTGAACAGGATGCGGACCTTGTCCTTCAGCACGAAGGCGTCGGTCGCGTAGACGAAGCCGGCTTCGGTCTCGCCGCGCGACACGTAGTCCAGCGCCTGGCGCACGTTCTGCGCGAAGACGGCCTTGGGTTCGAGGGCGGTCCACAGGTTGGCCTTCTCCAGCGCGGCCTTCGTGTAGCGGCCGGCGGGCACGCCTTCGGGCTTGCCGATGGCGATGCGCTTGACGGCGGGCTGCTGCAGCTCGGCCAGCGACTTCAGGGTCACGCCGTTCTCCACCGGCGTGATCACGACCAGCGCGTTGCTGACGAAGTTGCGACGCGAGCCCTCGACCAGCAGCTTCTGCTGCTGGGCCTTGTCCATGGTTTCCTGGTCGGCCGACGCGAACACGTCGACCGGTGCGCCCTTGGCGATCTGTGCGAGCAGCGCGTCCGACGCGGCGAAGTTGAACTGCACCTTGGTCCCGGGATGGGCGGCTTCGAAGGCCGGGGCCAGTTCCTTGAACGCGTTGGTCAGGCTGGCGGCGGCGGAGACGGTCACGTCGGCGGCGTGCGCGAGGCCGGCGGCCATCAGCGCGAGGGTCAGCACGGCGGCGCGGCGGGCGATCTGGGCGGGGCGAATCGAGCGCATGGCGAGTCCCTCAAGGGCTGGACACAAAGGAGGCTCGCAATATATCCCAGGATATTGCGCCGCACGACGCCCGAACACGGGCAGCCTCGCAGGGCGCACGGCCGCGCGCGAAGGCCCAGGCCCGAGGTTCTCGGTGTGTCGACGCCGGCGGCGCCGGTGCCCCTTGGAGCGAATTCCGAGCGGCGAGGAGGAGATTGAGCGGAAAGGGGCACCGGCGCTGCCGGCGTGCGCGCTGCTCTCAGGACGCGAGCAATTTCAGCAACTGCTTGATCTCGGGCTTGCAGGCTTTGAGGGCGGTCTCCTCGATCTGCCGATAGAGGGAGATGAGCGCGCGCCCGGACTCGGTGAGCGCGCTGCCGCCGCCTTTGGCGCCGCCGGCGGCGGTGGCGACGGCCGGCTCCTTCAGTGCCTTGTTGGTTTCGTCGATCAGCAGCCAGGCGCGGCGGTAGGACATGTCCAGCGACTTGGCCGCCGCGGTGATGGAGCCGGTTTCGTCGAGCGCTTCCAGCAGCGCGATCTTGCCGGGTCCGATGGCGATCACGTCGCCGACGGTGACGCGCATGCGGAGCTTGAGCGTCGGCTGGGGCGTGGAGGGAGCGGGAGTCGAGCGGGCAACCATGGCTGCATTACACCCGATGCCGCTGCCTCAATCCGCCAGGCGCCAGCAGCCCCGCCCGGCCGCTTTCGCCGCGTAGAGCGCGTCGTCCGCGCGGCCGAGCAGCGCCACGTCGTCTTCCGCGCCGCCGTCGTGGCAGGCGATGCCGATGCTGGTCGAGAGCCGCAGTTCCTGCCCCTGCAGCGTCAGCGGCGCCTTCACCACTTCCAGCACCTTCTCCGCGACCAGCGTCGCTTCCCGCGGTTCATGCAGGTTCTCGAGGATCAGCACGAACTCGTCGCCCGCCAGCCGGCAGAGCTGGTCGGTCTCCCGGATCGCCCCGCGCACCCGGTCGGCGAAGGCGCGCAGCACCACGTCCCCGGCCGCATGGCCCAGCGAGTCGTTGATCTGCTTGAAGTGGTCCAGGTCCATGAACATCAGCGCCATCGTCCGCTGCACGCGTCGCGTGCGGGCGATGGCCTCCGACAGGCGGGACTCGAACTGGCGCCGGTTCGGCAGGCCGGTCAGCGGATCGACGCGGCTGAGCTGGTCCAGCTCCCGTTCGACCTGCTTGAACGGCGTGATGTCGGTCGCCAGCGTGTAGACCCCCGCGACGCTGCCGTCGGGACGCAGGTCGGGCACGTACTCGGCCAGCATGTCCCGCACCACGCCGTTGGTCTCCGAACGCGTCTCGAAACGCTGACGCACCCCCGCCAGCGCCGCCTTCAGGAAGGGCTGCCGCTGCGCGTGCAGCACCGGCCCGATGACCTCCAGCAAGGTCCGACCCAGCGCGGCCTCCGGCTCCATGCCCATCCAGGTCCGGAAGGTCGCGTTGAGGAACCGCAACCGCTCTTCGGAATCGATATAGGAGATCAGCACCGGCAGGTTGTCCGCGATCGTGCGGAGCCGGCGCTCGCTGGTCTCATGACGCAGCACCGCCTCGTTCAGTTCCAGGGTGCGGGCCTCGACGCGCAGTTCCAGCGACGCATTCAGTTCCGCCAGCGAGCGGTCCTGCTCGGCCTGCCGGTGCGCGAGGTCGGTCAGCGCGTGCGACAGCAGCGCCGCCTCGCGGTAGCCGCCGACCGTCGGGAGCGCGTCCTCGCTCAGGTGGCGCCGCTGCGCGATCGCGTCGGCCAGCTCGTTCAACGGTCGGCTCATGCGCCGCGCCAGCCACCAGCTCAGGGGCACCGCCGCCGCCAGCAGCAGGATCGCGCAGAGCACGATCTGGCGGCGCAGCCCGTAGTAGTCGGACAGCGCCACCGCCACCGGCTGCCGCACCAGCACCGTCCAGCCCAGGCCGGGATACAGGCCGTAGCCCTGGCTCGGCACGCTGACGGCGAAGTAGTCGACGCCGTCGGACTCGTGGTGCCGCAGGCCCTCGCCGTGTTCGGCACCGATCAGCATCTGCTTGCCCTCGCGGTCGGAGGGCCCCAGGATCACCACGCCGTCCTTGCCCAGGACCAGCGCGTCGGCCTGGTGGGACGACAGCGTCGCGTCGATCAGCTCGCTCTTGATCTGGCGCGCCCAGCCCCAGCTCAGGTGCACGCCGAAGACGCCCTGCAACTGGCCGCGCTGGTCGAGCAGCGGGATCGCGAAATCGACGAAGCGCCAGGGCTCGTTCTGGCGCGGCAGCAGCTTTTCCAGCAGCAGCGCCGCGTGCACGTCGCCGACGAAGGGCTGGCCGCCCTTCGCGCCCTGCCACCAGGGCCGCTTGGAGACGTCGACACCGTCCAGCAGCCCGCCCGCCGCGGCCAGCACCTTGCCCTGGCCGTCGGTCACGCCCAGCCACGCGAAGTGGTCGAAACCGACCTGCACCTGGTCCAGCGCGCGGCGCATGGCCTCGGGATCGTCGAAGCGGCGGAAGGGCTCCAACTGCGCCAGCACCCGCACTTCCTTGAACTGCTGCGCCATGCCGCGGTCCAGCGCGTCGCGGAAGTCGACCGCGACCTGCCGCAGCGACTCGACCGCGCGGCGCTCGGCGTGGGCGCGGGCGAAGTTCTCGATCAGCAGCGCGGAGATCAGCAGCGCCGCCGCCACCGCCGACAGCACCATCGCGGTGAGCCAGCGGCCCAGCGACGCGCGCGAGCCGCGCGGCGGGACGAAGCCGTCGACGCTCGATCCGCCCGCGCCGTTCGGGTTGCCGGGCGCCGGAGGCGGCGTCAGGACCTGGGAGTTGTCGTGCATCTCCGCAGTTGTAGCGAGAGCCGCGTCAGCCCGCAACGCGGGATAGTGCCACTGCACCAGCGGCGGGCAAAGCCCGACCCTGTCCGGGCACCGTCGGAGGGCGGGCTGTGCAGGCGCACCAAAAGCGATCAAGCTGGAGGCCTGCCCGGCCCGCCCGCCGGACGGGGGTGGGCACGGCGCTTGCAACCGGCCCCTTCCGACCGCCACCCGGAGGCGGTCCGTCCCTGGAGACCTCATGCATGCGCTGACCCTTCCGGCCGCTGGCCACTATGACGAGATGCTGCTGCAAAGCGGCGCGATCCGGCCCAGCTACCAGGCCTTCGCGGACTGGCTGCACGCGCAGACGCCCGACGCCCTGGCCAAGAAGCGGGCCGAGGCCGACCTGCTCTTCCACAAGGTCGGCATCACCTTCGCCGTCTACGGCGACGAGGCCGGCGCCGAACGGCTGATCCCCTTCGACACCGTGCCCCGCATCGTCCCCGCCGACGACTGGCGGATGCTGGAGCGCGGCCTGCGCCAGCGCGTCACCGCGCTCAACCGCTTCCTGTGGGACATCTACCACGACCACGAGATCATCAAGGCCGGCCTGATCCCCGCCGAGCAGGTCTTCGCCAACGCGCAGTACCAGCCCGCGATGCAGGGGCTGGACCTGCCGCTGGGGGTCTACGCCCACATCACCGGCGTGGACCTGATCCGACATTCCGACGGCGGTTATTACGTGCTGGAGGACAACCTGCGCGTGCCCTCCGGCGTCAGCTACATGCTGGAGAACCGCAAGATGATGATGCGGCTCTTCCCGGAGCTGTTCGCGAAGTACTCGATCGCGCCGGTCGCCCACTACCCGGCGCTGCTGCTGAACACGCTCCGTCAGGCCAGCCTGGCGGACAACCCGACGGTCGTCGTGCTGACGCCGGGGCCGTTCAACTCGGCCTACTTCGAGCACGCCTTCCTCGCCCAGCAGATGGGCGTGGAGCTGGTCGAAGGCCAGGACCTGTTCGTCAAGGACGGCTTCGTGTTCATGCGGACCACCGTCGGTCCCAAGCGCGTCGACGTCATCTACCGCCGCATCGACGATGCCTTCCTCGACCCGCTGGCCTTCCGGTCGGACTCGATGCTGGGCGTGCCGGGGCTGCTGTCGGTCTACAAGCAGGGTCATGTCGTGCTGGCCAACGCGGTCGGCACCGGCGTGGCGGACGACAAGTCCATCTATCCGTACGTGCCGGACATGGTCCGCTTCTACCTCGGCGAGGAGCCGATCCTCCACAACGTGCCGACCTGGCAATGCCGCAAGCCCCAGGACCTGGACCATGTGCTGGCCAACATGGCCGAGCTGGTGGTGAAGGAAGTGCACGGCGCCGGCGGCTACGGGATGCTGGTCGGGCCGGCCTCGACGGCCGCCGAGGTCGCGGACTTCAAGGAACGCGTCAAGGCGAATCCTTCCAACTACATCGCGCAGCCGACGCTGTGCCTGTCGAGCTGCCCCACCTTCGTCGAGCGCGGCATCGCGCCGCGCCACATCGACCTGCGGCCCTTCGTGCTCTCGGGACGCGAGGTCAACATGGTCGCCGGCGGCCTGACGCGCGTGGCGCTGAAGGCGGGCTCGCTCGTCGTGAACTCGTCGCAGGGCGGCGGGACCAAAGACACCTGGATCCTGGAGAACTGACATGCTGTCCCGTACCGCCGCACAGCTCTACTGGATGAGCCGCTACATGGAGCGCGCCGAGAACCTGGTGCGCATGCTCGACGTCACGCACTCGCTGTCGCTGCTGCCGCAGTCGCGCGGCGCCGCGACGGAGCTCGCCGCGCCGCTCGCCGTCACCGGCACGCTCGAGGCCTACCAGGCGCGTCATCCGCGCCTGAGCGCGGAGCAGCTCTTCCGCTTCATGGGGATGGACCTGGAGAACCCGGCCTCGGTGCTGTCGTGCATCCGGCAGGCGCGCGAGAACGCGCACGCCGTGCGCGGCCAGATCACCGCCGAGATGTGGGAGGCCATCAACACCAGCTGGCTGGAAGCCCGCGAGCTCGCGCGCAAGGGCGTGGCCGAACCCTCGTCGTTCTTCGACTGGGTCAAGGAGCGCTCCCACCTGTTCCGCGGCGCGACCTACGGGACGCTGCAGCGCAACGACGCCTACTGCTTCATCCGGCTGGGTACCTTCGTCGAACGCGCGGACAACACCGCGCGGCTGCTGGACGTGAAGTCGCAGCTGATCGCGCCGGCGGTGGACACGCTCGCGCCGGTCGACGCGCCCAGCGAGAGCGCCCCCGACTTCTATGCGTGGAACGCGCTGCTGCGCTCGCTGTCGGCCTTCGAGGCGTATCACGCGGCCTACCGCGACAGCCTGAACGGCCGCCGCGTGACCGAGCTGCTGATCCTGCGCCCGGACGTGCCGCGCTCGCTGCGCGCGTGCTGCGACGAGATCCGCTCGGTGCTGCCGCAGATCGAGGCGCGCGGCGGCGACGAGGACGCGGGGCGCAAGGTCAAGCAGAGCGCGGGCCGGCTGGCGCTGCGGCTGGAGTATGGTGCGGTGGACGAGATCCTCGACCAGGGACTGCATCCCTGGCTGACGGGATTCCTGGAGGATTCGGCGCGGCTCGGCCGGGACATCCAGCAGGCCTACTTCGAGGCGCAGTAACCACCAGGACCGGGCCATGCACCTGCACATCTCGCACGAGACCATCTACGCCTACGACTCGCCGGTGGCGCGCAGCACGCAGTACCTGCGACTCACGCCGCGGCCCACGCGCGGCCTGCGCGTGCTGCACTGGCAGCTGGAGCTGCCCTCGCCCGCCAGCGCCTGCAAGGACGCGTTCGGCAACACGATGCACGTGCTGAGCCTGGACGGCCCGCGGCGCGACATCGTGCTGCGCGCGGTCGGCGAGGTGGACACCGACGATGCGCCGCCCACGCCGGATCCGGAGGAGGAACTGCCCTCCCCGCTGTTCCTGCGCGACAGCCCGCTGACGCGCGCGGACGACCAGCTGCGGCAGTTCGCCGCCGGCTTCGCGGACGCGGCGAAGGCCGACGCGCACGGCGCGCTGCTGGCGCTGATGGCCGCCATCGGCGAACGCATGCCTTACGTGCGCGGCTACACCGACGCGGCGACGCCCGCGGCGGAGGCCTTCGAGACCGGTCACGGCGTCTGCCAGGACCATGCGCAGGTCTTCGTCTGCTGCGCGCGGCTGCTGGGGCTGCCGGCGCGTTACGTCTCGGGCTATCTGGCGACGGACTTCGAGCATGTGGCCAGCCACGCCTGGGCGGAGGTGCGCCTGCCCGCGGCCGACGGCGCAGGCGCCGTTCCCGCGCACGGCATGGCGGGCGGCTGGCTGGGTTACGACATCAGCAACCAGTGCCTGGCCGACGGACGCTACGTGAAGCTGGCGACCGGTGCGGACTACCTGGACGCCTGTCCGGTGCGCGGTGTACGAACAGGCGGCGGCATGGAGACGATGCGGGCGGAAGTGCTCGTGAAGCCCGGCACGTCGGACCAGCAATGAGCGTGCACCACGACGGCGCGTTGCAAGCTTGATGCGCTAACCTTCCGTCCATGACTTACTGTGTTGCCATGCGGCTGCGCGCCGGCCTGCTGTTCGCGTCGGACTCCCGCACGAATGCGGGCGTGGATCACATCGCCACGTTCCGCAAGATGAACCTCTTCGAGCAGCCGGGCGAGCGCCTCGTCACGCTGCTCACGGCCGGCAATCTGGCCACCACGCAAAGCGTGGTGAGCCTGCTGCGCCAGCGTGCGACGGTCAACGGCCGTCACCTGATGAGCCTGACCTCGATGTACGACGTCGCGGAGCTGGTGGGCAAGACGCTCAAGGAAGTCGTCGCGCGCGACAGCGACGGCGTCGGCCAGCTGAACCAGGGCGTGGACTTCGGCGCCAACCTGATCGTCGGCGGGCAGATCCGGGGCGAGGCGCCGCGCGTCTTCCACGTCTATCCGCAGGGCAACTTCATCGAGGCCACGGAAGACACGCCCTACGTGCAGATCGGCGAGTCCAAGTACGGCAAGCCCATCATCGACCGCGTCATCGATTTCGACAGCTCGCTGGCCGAGGCGACCAAGTGCGCGCTGATCTCGTTCGACTCGACGATCCGCAGCAACCTGTCGGTGGGGCTGCCGATCGACATGCTGCTCTACAAGACCGACAGCTTCGCGCCGGCCGAGCCACACCGGATCACCAAGGACGATCCGTACTTCAAGACGATCAGCCAGGGCTGGGGCGGCGGACTGAAGCGGGTGTTCGAGCAGCTGCCGGACGAGGACTGGTTCGCGTGAGCGGACGGGGCCGCTGCGCGGCCCAGCGACTCAAGGCGCAGACGGTCCGGAAGTTCCCGCACCGCCCTCGGCTGCCGGCGGGACCGCCTTCGCGAGCTGCGCGTTGATCTCTTCGAGGATCTGTTCCAGCGAGTCCTCGCCGTAGCCGCGGTGCATCGCGGCGATGCGGCCGTCGCGGTCGATGATGAACAGATGCGGCAGCGCGTTCACCCCGTAGGCCCGCTGCGCGGACTTGTCGGCGTCGTTGACGAGCTGGAGCTTGAAGTCCTTCATGATGCCGGCGACGCGGCGGAAGACCTTCTTGTCCTCGGTGTTCACCGCGATCACCCGCAGACGCTCCTTGGCGACGCCCTGCAGGCTTTCAAGCTGCGGCAATTCCTTGAGGCAGTAAGGGCACCAGGTCGCCCAGAAGGTGACGACCACGATCTGGCCACGATGCTTGGCGAGGTTCAGCTCGTCGCCTTCCAAGGTGCGACCGAGCCGATCAGGCGCGAGGTCGCCCCGCTTCAGGCCTTCGGCATGGACAGCTCCTGCGATCAAGGCGCAGGCGGCCAGCAAGATCCCCGCCAGACGGCGCGCTCCGACTCCGAATCTCATGGGTGACTCCCTGTCACGGCTCGCGGTCGATACGCCGCTTGCGTGGGGAGTGATGCTAACGCGATGGCTTGCAGTCGCAGACCTCGCTCACCGGCCTTCAGCAGGAAGTCAGCTGACGTGCCGTGCCCTTCTTCCAAGGAACGCGATAAACGCCAGCGCTCGCAGTGCGCGCATGCAGGACGATGAGGGGCCACCAATCGACCAGCCGGGAGGCCATCGGCCAGAACGTCTGGGACGCCCATTGGTTGTCGAGCACATAGGCGATCAAACCGTTCCGTCGTATCGCCTTGCGCTCCTCTCCCGCCCGTTTGCTCAACTGATCGCGCGTGATCACGACCCAGCAGGTTCCCTGTGCTCCGAGTCCATCCATCCATGCCGTGTCGGCCATGTGCGCTGGAAACACTTCCTGCAGATGCACAACCCGCTCCGCGAGATGCTTCTCCTCGGACAGAACCGCCATCGCGCGGGCGATGGTTTCCGACAGGTTGTTGTCGAACATCACCTTCATGCGGCGACCCTTTGCTCGAACTCGACGGCCGCCATGACCTCTTGTGGCGTCGCGCGCCAGAGCCTCGACACGAAGTCCAGGGCCCCCTTCTCGGCCATGTAGGACTGCTGGACGGTGATGGTCGGAACGCCGGTGCGCTCAATGATCGGATGTCCGAACTGACGGGTCGGATCAATCACGATCAAGCGCTTCCTCGGCAGCGGGAACCATCGCAAAGGCTGACCGTTGCCGTCGAAGTCGATCTGATCCTTCAAGGCTGGCCTGACGATCCGATCGAAAACGTACTGGCGTCGCCTCACATCCAACAGCCGTCGATCTTGAGCAGAGGCGCCAAGCACCTCCATGAAGATGCGCTTTCCATCGGTCAGGAAGCGCTTGGACTGCAACGGGTAGGGCCCCAGGTCTTCCCGAGCCACTTCGATCGTTGCGCGGACCGCCTGCAAGGACACGCCTTGCCGGATCAGCTGCGTGACCATCCGAAGCTCCATCAGGTCCTTGAAGCCCAGCACATAGTCGCCGCCGATCTCTTCGTCGTCGGCATACTGGAGAAGCCACAGAGGCAGAGTGACCGATGTCCCTGAGGCCGTCCGGCGCGAATAGCCTTTCAGCCATCGGCGCACGCTGCGCACATCTGCGCCGACCAATTGGGCAGCGCGAGGAATGCGGTAAAGACCGGTACCGACAAGCGAATGACGTTGGCTCATGACGAAGCAGTTTAGGAACGCTTCGTGAGCCGGGAATCGAGCCAGCGAGGGATGTTGCCGCCGAGACACGCCCCATCGGGCGCCCCCTTCAGGGGGTACTCAATCGTCGAGCGACTTCAGGAACTGCTTCAGCTCCGGCGTCCGCGGCGAGCCGAAGACATCGGCGGGTGTGCCGATCTCGTGCACGCGGCCCTGATGCATGAAGATCACCCGATCCGCGACCTTGCGCGCGAAATTCATCTCGTGCGTGACCATCAGCAGCGTCATGCCTTCGTCGGCCAGCGACTCGACGACGCGCAGCACCTCGCCGACCAGCTCAGGATCCAGCGCCGAGGTGATCTCGTCGCACAGCAGCACCTGCGGCTCCATCGCCAGCGCCCGCGCGATCGCGACGCGCTGCTGCTGACCGCCCGACAGCTGATCGGGCATCGCATCGAACTTCTCCGCCAGGCCCACCCGCGCCAGCAGCGCCCGCGCCTGCTCCGCCGCATCCTTGTCGGAGCGCCGCTTCACCAGCGTCGGCGCCAGCATCACGTTGCGCCCGACGCTCAGGTGCGGGAACAGGTTGAAGCTCTGGAAGATCATCCCGACCTGCTGCCGCAGCGCGCGCATCGCCATCGCGCTTTCGTACAGCAGCGGCTTGTCGGCCACGCGCAGCGAGCCCTCCTGGAACTGCTCCAGGCCGTTGATGCAACGCAGCAGCGTGCTCTTGCCCGAGCCGCTCTTGCCGATCAGCGCGATCACCTCGCCGCGCATCACGTCCAGGTCGATGCCCTTGAGCACCTCGTTCGTGCCGTAGGACTTGCGCAACGCGGTGATGCGCACGATGGGCACGCCGGATGCGGGCGTCGTCATCGGCGGGTCCATGTCGTCGATCGGGTGGTCGATCACGTGATCGATCAGCTTGTCAGGCAGTGCGGCCATGCTGCTTCCTTTCGAGGTGTTGGGCGGCCAGGCTCACGGGGAAGCACAGCACGAAATAGAACAGCGCCACGCAGCCGAAGACCAGGAAGGGCTTGAAGCTCGCGTTGGCGATCATCCCGCCGGCCTTGGTCAGCTCCACGAAGCCGATCACCGATGCCAGCGCGGTGCCCTTGATGACCTGCACCAGGAAGCCGACCGTCGGCGCGATCGCCAGGCGCGCCGCCTGCGGCAGGATCACATGGCGCAGCTGCTCGCCGAAGCTCATCGCCAGGCTGCGCGCCGCTTCCCACTGCCCGCGGGGAACGGCTTCGACGCAGCCGCGCCAGATCTCGACGAGGTAGGCGCTGGTGTAGAGCGTCAGCGCCAGCGAGGCGGCCGTCCACGCCGAGACGTCGATGCCCAGCAGCGACACGCCGAAGTAGGCGAGGAACAGCTGCATCAGCAGCGGCGTGCCCTGGAAGATGCCGACGTACGCGCCGATCACGCGCTGCGTCTTGCGGCCCAGTCCGATGCGCAGGCACAGCAGCGTGCCGCCGACCAGACCGCCGCCGATGAAGGCGATCAGCGACAGCGCCACGGTCCAGCGCAGGGCGAGCGCGAGGTTGCGCAGGATGTCCCAGAGGGTGAACTCGATCATGAGCGTCTCCCGCCGCCGAAGAACCACTTCGGCCCGGCCCAGAGCAGGAAGCGCCGTGTGATCAGAGACAGCGCCAGGTAGATCGCCAAGGCGACGAAGGTCGCCTCGAAGGCGCGGAAGTTGCGACTGTGGATGAGGTTGGCGGCGTAGCTCAGTTCCTCGGTGGAGATCTGGCCGCACACCGCCGTGCCGAGCATCACGATGACGATCTGGCTGGTCATCGCCGGCCACACGCGCTTGAACGCGGGCGGCAGGATCACGCGTGTGAAGACCTGCGTCGGGCCGAGGGCCAGGCTTTGCGCCGCCTCCCACTGGCCCTTGGGCGCGGCCTGGATGCCGGCGCGCAGGATCTCGGTGCCGTAGGCGCCGAGGTTTAGCGTCATCGCGATCAGCGAAGCGGCCTCCGGCGACAGCTTCACGCCCAGCGCCGGCAGGCCGAAGAACACGAAGAACAGCTGCACGATGAAGGGCGTGTTGCGCAGCAGCTCGACGTAGACGCCGACGCCGCGCCGCAGCGCCGTCGACCCGCAGGCGCGGGCCCAGGCGCCCAGCGTCGCGATCAACAGGCCGAGCGGCACGGCGATCACCGTGAGACCGACCGTCCATGCGAGGCCGCGCAGCAGCAGCGGCCATTCGGCGAGGACGGCGCCGAAGTCGAACTCGATCATGGGCGGCTCCCGGGGTGCCTGCTAGACGCGATCAATGTCGAGGTGCAGCGAGGTCGCCGCTCAGAGCGGCAGCTCGCCCGCGCCGCGGCCCAGCCACTTCTTGGAGAGCGCTTCGAGTTCCCCGCCCTGCTTGGCGGCGGCGACGATCGCGTTGACCTTCGCGAGCAAGGCGTCCTCGCCCTTGGCCACGCCGATGAAGCACGGGCTGTCCTTGAGCAGCAGCTTGTATTCGATGTTCAGGCCGGGCTGGCGCTGCATCAGGTTGCCGGCGACGGCGGCGCTGGTGGCGACCACCTGCGTCTGGCCGGCGGCGAACGCGGCGATGGTCGCGTTGTTGTCCTCGAAGCGCTTGAACTCCAGCGTCGTCGGCGCGACCTTGGCGAGTTCCTGATCCTCCATCGCGCCGCGCGTCACGGCGACAGTCTTGCCGGCCAGGTCCGCGAAGCTCTTGATCGCGAGGCTCTTGGGCGCGAAGACGGCCTGGTAGAACGGCGCGTAGGCCGAGCTGAAGGCGATGACCTTCTCGCGCTCCGGGTTCTTGCCGAGCGTGGAGATGACGAGGTCGGCCTTCTTCGTCTGCAGGTACGGGATGCGGTTGGCGCTGGTGACCGGCACCAGCTCGACCTTCACGCCGAGCTTGGCGGCGATCAGCTCGGCCATCGCGACGTCCAGGCCTTGCGGCTTCATGTCGGGACCGACGAAGCCGTAGGGCGGGTAGTCGGTCGGGATCGCGATCTTGATGGTCTTGGACTTGGTGATGGTGTCCAGCGCGGTCTGCGCCTGTGCGCCCAGCGAGAGGACGCCCAGGCCGAGGCCGAAGCCCGCCGCCAGCAGCAGGCGACGCGGCAGGAAAGCGCGGACGGAGGGACGGACGGCGTGGCTCATAACAAGGCTCCTAGGTAGGGGGCGGGGGCGGAATCGGAAGCGTCGGCCACCGCTGCGCGTGCGCGCGAGCGGCGCGCCGGCGAGGCGGAAGACGATGCGGAGGCACTCGACGCCAACGGCGAGAGCGCCTGGCGCAGGTGATGCAGCGGGTCGTCGGTCTGGGTCTCCAACTGCAGCCCGGACTGCACGCTGGCGAGGTGCTCGGCCATCAGCGCCTCGGCGCGGACGGCGTCGCCCTGCTCGAGCGCGGCCACGATGGCAACGTGCTCCTGGCAGGACTGCGCGGCGTCGTGGGACGACTGGTAGAGCATCGCGATCAGCGTGGTGCGCGCGGTGTAGTCGCGCAGCGTGTCGGCGAGCAGGCTGTTGCCGAGGCACTCGGCCAGGCAGACGTGGAAGTCGCCGAGCAGGAAGCTGCGTGCGCCGACGTCGTCGCCGCGCAGGGCGGCCTTCTCCTGCGCGAGGTGTTTCTTCAGGCGCGTGAGCGCGGGCTTGTCGAGCGGGCGTCGGCCGCGCAGCAGGCCGAGCTCGATGACGCGGCGTGCCTCGAAGGCTTCACGGGCTTCGTCGCGGGAAGGAGCGATGAGGTACCAGCCGCGGCGCGCGCTGACGGTGACGATGCCGCGCGCGGCGAGTCGAGTCAGCGCCTCACGGACGATGGTGCGGCTGCAGTCGAAGAGCAGCGCGAGTTGCTGCTCGCCGAGGCGCGTGCCCGGCGCCAGCTTCTGCGCGAGCACGGCATCGATGATGCGCTGGCTGATGTCGGTGGCGGTGATGCCCATGCACGGGGCTTTGCAGCTTCCGTGCCAGTGCGGGTCCACCCTGCCTTCCCAGGCTCATCTGTCTTGTATGCAAGCCAGAACGACACCCGCGCACCGCCGTTGCGCACAAGCTTGGTGTGGCGGGCACTGGCAAGGTGCCCGTCGGGGCTTATGCAAACGCCATGATTTGCTTCTGACGCGTCCGCCAAGCCAAGTGGATGAGCCGGCTCTCTGCGCGATCCAACATGGGCCCGTAGAAGAGTGGCTGCGTCGTGGCGAAGCTCGCATTCCCCATCTTCTGATCCTCACAACCCTCGAAGCGCTCGCCGACAAGGTAGCCCATGACCCGCGTGTCGCGCCCGATCAGTTTGAGCTCTCGCAGTCGCTTGGCGCTATTCCACACGACCAGTCGTTCCTTGGCGCCTGCCTTGACCCCTGGCCGAGTCAGCACAACGACGATCAGTTGATCGATGCCGTTCTGGTCGAGGTCGGGATCGGAAGCGGCACACGAATAGAAGCCGACGCTCCGGTCCGGTACCAGAGACGCGTGCAGATCCGCCACGGCTCCGGCGATGAGTAAGTTGGGAACGAACTCGATAGAGTCGAGCTGCGGATCCAGCAGCCAGAGATGGAGTCCGAATACCGGCTGGAGCTGAGGCGCTCCGCGGTCGGGGATGTCGACCAACACCTTGCGCAGGTCCTCGATCAACGAGAGACGGCGCGATATCTCATTCTGCAAAGCTTCGGTCATGACTGTCTCCTTCGGTTGGGAAGACAGCCAGTGTCAGAAAGAACTTCGGCGCCGAATATGGCGCCGAATTGCAGGAGTCGCTGATATCGAAGTCAGCGTCAGCCGTCGACCCGCATCGAGTAGTCAACCGCCTTCGCGTCCTTGGTCAGGCGCCCCACCGAGATGCGGTCGACGCCCGTCGCCGCGATCCAGCGCAGCTGGTCGATCGCCACGCCGCCGGACACTTCCAGCAAGGCCTGACCCCCGGCGATCGCCACCGCCTCGCGCATCATCGGCTCGCTGAAGTTGTCCAGCAGCACGCTGACCGCGCCGGCTTTCAAGGCCTCGCGCAACTGCTCGATGGTCTCGACCTCGACCTGGATGGTCACGCCGGCCTCCAGCGCCTGCGCCTGCTGCAGCGCCTGCGTCACACCGCCGGCCGCGGCGATGTGGTTCTCCTTGATCAGGATGCCATCGTAGAGGGCCAGGCGTTGATTCGCCCCGCCGCCCACGCGCACCGCGTACTTCTGCGCCAGCCGCAGGCCGGGCAGCGTCTTGCGCGTGTCCAGCACCGCGCAGCCGCGCGGATTCGGGCTCGCGCCCTCGATCGCCCGCGCGTGCGCGCGCGTCGTCGTCGCCGTGCCCGACAGCAGCTGCAGGAAGTTCAGCGCCGGCCGCTCGGCCGACAGCAGCGACCGGCCTTCGGCCTCGATGCGGCAGACCACCGTGTCGGGCGCCATGTCGGCGCCTTCGTCATACGACCACTCGATCCGCGACGACCCGTCCAGCGCGAGGAACACGCCCTCGAACCAGTCGCGCCCGCACAGCACCGCCGCTTCGCGCACGCGGACATGCGCCGTCACGCGACGGCCCGCCGGCACCAGCCGCGCGGTCCAGTCGCTGACGCCGATGTCCTCGAACAGCGCATCGCGGATGTTGCGCGCGCGGGCCTCGTCCAGGGTCTCGTTGTGGTCGAACATCGTCTCGGGTCTCTGCCTCGCGCCCGCGGCGCCTGTTTACTCGGCCTCGCCGATCGTGATCGACAGTTCGCCGAAGCCTTCGATCACGCCGGTGATCTTGTCGCCCGGCTTCACCGGACCGACACCTTCCGGCGTGCCCGTGTAGATCAGGTCGCCCGGCTCCAGGTGATAGAACTGCGACAGGTTGGCCACCAGCTCCGGAATGCTCCAGATCATGTTCGACAGGTCGCCGCGCTGCTTCTCCACGCCGTTCACCGACAGCGTGATCGCGCCCTTCGTCAGGTCGCCCTGCTCCGAACGCGGCACCAGCTCGGTGATCACCGCCGAGTGCTCGAAGCCCTTGCCCAGGTCCCAGGGCCGGCCGATGGCCTTGGCCTCGTTCTGCAGGTCGCGGCGCGTCATGTCCAGTCCGGCGGCGTAGCCCCAGACCGCATCGCCGGCCTGCTCGGGCGTCGCCTTGAACACCGGCTTGCCGATCGCCACGACCAGCTCCATCTCATAGTGCAGGTTCTTCGTGCCCGGCGCGTAGGGGATGGTGCCGCCCGACGGCGCCAGCGCGCTGGCCGGCTTGGTGAAGTAGAACGGCGGCTCGCGATCCGGGTCGCTGCCCATCTCGCGGGCGTGGGCGGCGTAGTTGCGGCCGACGCAGAAGATGCGGCTGACGGCGTAACGCGCGTCGGTGCCGCGCACGGCCACGGCGGCCTGCGGCGCTGGGGAGAAGATGTAGGTGCTCATGACGGTGCGGACGTAACGATCGAAACGATCATGAAAGGGAAGAAGCGAGCGCGCAGCATAACCTTGGCAAATCCGCGCCGCATTGCTAGGGTTGCGGCCATGTTTGAAGCCCGCCCCGCCGGTCAGCGCCTGACCGTCCTGACGTGTGCCCTGATCCTGGCCGCCTGCGCCAGCCCTGGCCCCTCCTCCAACCGACCCTCCTCCGGCGGCCCCAAGGTCTCCTCCTGGCCGGACCGCGACGGCCCCGACGCCGTCATCCCGCCCGACCTCAAGAAGGTGCCCGACGCGGTGCCCAAGCTGGAATCCATCCGCAAGGGCGGCCCCAACAAGCCGTATGAAGTGCTCGGCGAACGCTACGAGCCGATCGCCGAGGACAAGCCGCTGGTGCAGAAGGGCCTGGCCTCCTGGTACGGCCGCAAGTTCCACGGCAAGCCGACGTCCAGCGGCGAGATCTACAACATGTACGCGATGACGGCCGCGCACGCGACCATCCCCATCCCCAGCTACGCCCGCGTGCGCAACCCGAAGAACGGCCGCGAGATCATCGTTCGCATCAACGACCGCGGTCCGTTCCACAAGGGTCGCATCATCGACCTGAGCTACACCGCCGCGCTCAAGCTGGACGTGCTCAACGGCGTGGCGCCGGTCGAGATCGAGCGCATCACCTACGAGGACATCCGCACCGGCGCATGGACGCGCGACCGCGACACGCTGTCGCCCGATCCGAAGGTCGCCCCCGACACCCCCGTCTACGCCGCCGCCACGCCCAGCGGCGCGCCCGACCTGACGACCACCGCGCAACTGCGTCCGCCGGTCACGCCGGTGCCGGCCCAGGTGCCGCTGCCGACGCCGGTGATTCCACCGGTCGCCAAGGCGGACCGGCCCGCGACCTCGTCGACGTCCAACGCATCGCCGTCCGCCGCGACGACAGATGCCGGCATGACGCCGATTCCCATCACCGCACTGCCGCCCGGCAGCGACCTGCCGCCGACGGGCCAGTCCAAGGCCGACGCGATGGCGGCCGCCACGGCCGGCGCGATCGCCGCGACCGACTCGCAGGCGCCGGTGCCCGCGCTGAAGATCACCGCCGCCGCACAGGGCTACTGGCTGCAGTTCGGCGCGTTCTCCCGCATGGAAGGCGCCGAGCAGTTGCGCGAGCGCTTCACGCGCGGCATGGAGGAACTGGCGCCCATGCTGACGATCTTCAAGGACAAGAACCTGCACCGCCTGCAGGCCGGCCCGTTCGCGAGCCGCGAGGACGCCCGCGCCGCCGCGGACCGCGTCCGTTCGTCGATGGCGCTGACGCCCATCCTGGTCGAGCGGCGCTGAGCGCCACGGACGCCCTGGCCTGCCAGGGCGGACGCTCCACCGGCCTCAGCGCCCGCCGGCCACGTCCAGCGTCGCGCCCACGGTGAAGCTGGCCGCATCGGACATCAGCCACGCGATCGCTTCGGCGATCTCCTCCGCGCGGCCGAGCCGGCCGATGGGAATGCCCTTTGCCGCCTCCGCCAGCAACGCGGGCAGCGTTTCCGCGGGGAGGCTGTCGGCATGGATGTCGGTCTCGATCACCCCGGGTCGCACGCCGTTCACCCGGATGCCCTGCGCGATGAGCTCATGCCCCAGGCTCAGCGTCAGCGTGTCCACGGCGCCCTTGCTGGCGGCATAGTCCGAATAGAGATCCGGCGATCCGCGCTGCGCCGCGCGCGACGACAGGTTGACGATCGCACCGCCGCGTCCGCCCTGCGCGGTGCTCATCCGGACGGCGGCCTGCTGCGTGCAGTAGATCAGCCCGAAGACGTTGACCTCGAAGACGCGCCGGAGCCGCTCGGGCGTGAGATCCGCCAGCGAGGCCTTGCGGGCCACCATGCCGGCGTTGTTCACCAGTCCGGTGAGACGGCCAAGCCGCGCGTCGATCTCCGCGAACATCGCCGCGACCTGCGCGGGATCGGCGACGTCGGCGCGGACGGTCGTCGCCCGACGCCCCATCGCGCGCACGCGCTCGGCGATGGACTCGGCGGCCTGCGCGTCCTGCCGGTAATTGAGGGCGAGATCGTGACCGCGCGCCGCCAGCAGCAGCGCCGTCGCCGCGCCGATGCCGCGACCGGCGCCGGTGATCAGCGTGATGGGCGTGATGGGCGGGGGGGGCACCGCCCCCTCGGAGTCAGGGACACCATTCGTCATGCGCGCGATTGTGCCCCCGGCATCGCTTTGCGATGATGGTCCGCATGCCGCCGCTCGACGCCGCCACGCTGCTGATGGTGATCGCCGTGATCGACGCCGTCGCGTGTGTCGTCTGGCTCGCGCTCGGCGAGGTGCTGCGCATCGCGCCGCGCGCGTCACGGCGGATCTCCGCCCATCACGGCCTGCTCGCGCTGAGCTGGTGGCCCGCGCTGCCGGACTCGATGGAGCGGCTGATCGGGCTGCCGCTGGACCTGGCCGCCGCCGGCTTCCTCACCGCGGGCGCCCGCGCCCTCACCCGGGACCGCGACAACGCCCGCGACATCGTCGCCATCGTCCTGCTCGGCGTCGTGGCGGTCGCCTGCACGGCCGGCGACCCGGAGCCCTTCCGCGCGCGCGCCTTCTCCAACATCGCCGTCGGCGTGCTGGCGCTGATGGCGGCCCGCGACGTGGCCGTCGGCGCGGGCTTCCGCATCGCGCTCACCGCCGTCCTGGTCCTGCCCTACGTCGTGTTCGCCACCGTCTGCTTCTGGCGCTCGCTCACCCTGCTCGACTGGCTGCCGCCGGCCTACGTGCTGACGGGGCCGGGCGTCAACGCCCCGCTGGTCATGCTGATCCTGGTCGTCGACGTGACCCTGGCGACAGGGCTGATCGCGCTCGTCATCCAGCGCCTGATCGCGCGGGTGCGCCACCTGATGCGTCGCGATGCGCTGACCGGACTGCTCAACCGCCGCGCGCTGGAGGAGCACCTGGCCCGCATGCAGGCCCGCACCGATCGCGGCCGGCGCAACGCCGTGCTGATGCTGGACGTCGATCACTTCAAGCGCATCAACGACGAGCTGGGCCATGCCGGCGGCGACGCCGCGCTGCAGCATCTGTCGGCCGTGCTCGGCGAGACGCTGCGCGATGCGGACTGCATCGGCCGCCTCGGCGGCGAGGAGTTCGCGGTGCTGCTGCCCGACACCGACCTCGAGGGCGCGATGCTGGTCGCGGAACGGCTGCGGGACCTGCTGCAGAAGCAGCCGCTGGCCTGGGGCGACAAGCTCTGGCCGATCAGCGCGAGCTTCGGCGTGGCCACGATGCGCCCGGGCGACGCCAACGGCCGCGGCGCGCTGTCGCGGGCCGACGCGGCGATGTACGCGGCCAAGGCGCGCGGACGCAACCGCGTGCTGCGCGCCGCGGGCGAGACGGAGTTCGCCTGATGCTGCCCGTCGCCGATCCGGTCTCGCTGATCGCCGCGCTGGTCGTGCTCTTCGGCGTGGCCGCCACGGTGTGGCTGATGATGGCCGTCGGCCTGCGCGAATCGCCCTGGGCCTGCGCGAGCGTCGCCGGCGCGAACGGCGCGCTGGGCGCGTCCTTCCTGCTGCACGACGCGCTCGGCCTGGCGCCGCGGATGGACTACGGCTGGTCGGACTTCCTGTCGGTGGCGGCCTTCGGGCTGATCCGGATCACCGTGCCGCTGGTGGGCGACCGGCCGGCGCCCTGGCGCGCGACCCTGCTGGTGATCGTCGGCGTCGGTCTGCTCACCGCGCGCTTCACGATAGGGCCGCAGACGTTGCCGCACAAGCTGGTCCTCTTCGGCACGATGTGCGTGCTGGCGCTGCTGGCGGCCGTCGACGCCTGGCGACTGATGCGCGCGCGCGGGCTTCACATGCGCGCGTCGCTGCTGCTGGCCTCGCCGTTGGTCGTCGTGGGCCTCCTGCTGCTTTCGCGGCCGCTGGAGGCGGCGCTCGCGCCCGGCCGCACCGAGGACATCGACGTCGCCAGCGCCTTCAACCTTGCCTGGCTGTGGGCGTCGCTGGTGCTGGCGCTGCTGATCAACGGCTGGATCGCCTTCCTGCTGCTGATGAAGCTGGTGCTGGAGATCCGCCGGCTGACCGAGCGCGACCCGCTCACCGACGCGCTCAACCGCCGGGCCTTGTCCGAGGCGGTGGACCTGGAGCACTCCCGTCTGATGCGCGGTCACGGCTACGCGCTGGTGCTGCTGGACCTGGACCGCTTCAAGCTGTTGAACGACACGCTCGGCCATCCGGCCGGCGACGCGGCGCTGAAGTCGCTGGTCGCGCTGCTGCGGCCCTGCCTGCGCGAGGTGGACCGCTTCGCGCGCCTGGGCGGCGAGGAGTTCTGCGCGCTGCTGCCCGACACCGGCATCGCCGGCGCGGCGCTGGTGGCGGAGCGCATGCGGACGCTGCTGGCGGAGCATCCGTTCACATGGGAAGGACAGACCTGGCCCCTGACGGCGAGCTTCGGCATCGCCGAGTCCGCGCGCGAGGACGCCAGCGCCGCCGAGGTGCTCAAGCGCGCCGATCAGGCGCTGTACCGCGCGAAGGGACAGGGCCGCAACGTCGTGCAGGCGGTGGAGCTGGAGCCGGTGCGATGACGACCGGGGAGGCGGCTCAGCAAGTGGCCCAGGATGGCGCTCAGGACGGGGCTCAGGACGCGCGCTTGAGCTTGCCTTCGTCGAACTCGTAGAAGTCGGGGTTGCGTTGCGCGACCAGCTTCAGCAGATCGTCCAGCACGTCGCCGAGCGGGATCTCCTGCTTCGGATCGCCCACGGCGAAGGCCCGGATGCCGACGTTCATCGGCGAGGCGTCCAGCAGCAGCAGGTAGAAGCGCTCGAACTGCTCCTCCCGTCCCGCGGGATCGCCGCGGCCGGAGAACAGCTGCAATCGCGCATGCGCGTTCAGGAAGGTCGACCGCCGCTGCAGCGTGCCGTCGTGTTCCGCCCCGTGATCGAGGAAGAAGAATCCCGCGAGCACCGCGTACGGGAACCGGCGATGCAGGGTCACGGCCTCCATCAGCATGTCGCCGCGCCGGTTGATCAGGTTCTTCTGGTAGTTCTTCGTCTTGCTGTCGCGGAAGTTGATCGTCTTGACCGAGACCGCGCACAGCAGCCCCGACTCTTCCGTCGCCCAGGTCACGTCCACCTTCTTGGCGCCTAGGCCGCCGGCCATACGCCGCTCCGCGCCGGAGTCGCCCGCTTCGCCGGACGGTCCCGGCCGCGCTTCCTTCATGCCGCGATGCCGCAGCTCGTCGGCGATCGCGAGCGCCACCTGCTGCGACACCAGCTCGCTGTAGCGCTTCTTCGCATCCTGCTTGGCGTCGTCCGCCGGCTTCTCCGGCAAGGTCCGCAGCGCGGCGGACAACACCTCGTCAATCCTGGCCATGCTTGCCTTTTCCACGCGTCAGCCGACGCTGCATCAATGCGACCCGCGCCTCGCGGATGGCGCCCAGACGCGCCTCGGACCACCCCAGATGCTGACGCAGCACGATGGTGTCGACGATCGCGACGCACGCCGGCAGATCGTTGCGCGCCAGCAGGGCGCCGACGGCCTTCTGCACGTCCTTCAGCGGGGTCGCCACCTGCGCCAGCACGGTCTCCGACGGCAGGGGCAGACGGCTGGCCTCCTTCGGCTCGTGCTTGAGCAGGCCGCCGCCGTAGGCGCGTCCGACGATCTCCGCCCCGAGCAGCGTCAGGCTGTTCAGCATCGCCAGCGGCAGCAGTTCCTGCCCCAGCTTCTTGCGCGACGCCTTCAGCTTCACGCCGTAGAGCGAGTTGAGCACCTGCACGCCCGCGCCGTTGCGCACCAGCCGCGGACGCTCGTGGTTCATGTAGGGCATCAGCAGGTCCGGCTTCGCCACCATCGGGACGGTCCACCACGGATCGCGCACCCGGCACTTGTAGCCCGTCGGCACCCCCAGGGCTTCACCGTGCGCGATGTATCGTCGAGCGGCCCTCGACAGCTCGGTGCCGGGAGCGAAGAGGAAACAGCGTTCGCCGGCGGCCGCCATGGCCCGCCAGTCGTGGGCCGAATAGCTCAGCCCCCGCAGATGACGCGCGCCCGGCGGCGAGATCCTGACGAGCTCCGACGGCGGCAGCTTCCATTGCTCGACGTCCGCCTGCGTGAGGGTGAAGAAATCGTTGTGGCCGGTGACGGCGCCGAGGTAGGTCGCGCCCCACTCGGACATCGCCTCGAAGTCCTCGCCGGCCGCGGCCTCGTCGTACAGGCGGTAGGCGTCCGACGACACCAGGGCCCCGGTCCACTTCTCGTCGGGCGCGGGCTCGAACTTCAACCACTGCTTGGGCAGCGTCGTCGCCAGGTCTTGCGCGGTGCGCGCCTGGAAGACCTCGAACGACTGCGCGCCGCCGCTGCCTTCGGCCAGCAGCAGCACGACATCCTCGAGGACGCCGGGGAACACCAGTGTCTCGAAGAGCACCAGCCGGACGCTGGCGAAACGGTCCAGCAGGAATCGCCGGATCTGGGCCGCGTACTTCACCGACAGCAGCTCCGCCGGGATCACCAGCGCCAGGCGACCTGTCGGGCGCAGGAAGGCCGACGCATGCACGGTGAAGGCGGCCCACGAACTGGCCAGCTGCGTCAGGCGGACGCCTTGGCGCAAGGCCGCCTGCAGGGACGCGGCGCGCGAGGCGCCACTGAAGTCCTGATAACGCACATAGGGCGGATTGCCGATGACGGCGTCGAAGTTCGCGGCGCTGTCCTTCAGGAAGAAGTCGCCGACCTCGATCTGCGCGGAGAAGCCTTCGCTGGCGAGCACCTGGTGCGCCTGCGCCACGGAATCGTGGTGGATGTCCCCCGCGTGCAACTGCTTCCCGACGGCGCGCCGGGTCGCGCCCAGCTCATGGAGCCGCTGCGCGGCCGGCAGCAGGAAGGCGGCCTCGCCGCAGGACGGCTCCAGCACGGCATCGTCCTTGGACCGCACGGCCCAGTCGACCATGAAGCGGGCGATCTCGGGCGGAGTGAAGAAGGCCCCACGGGCCTTCCTTTCCTCCACGCCATCCGATCTCAGTTGCTCTGCCACGCCGCCGTCTCCCAACCATGCGCCGGCGCCGCCTCTTGCCGATGCGGACACCCCCGAAAGCTGGAAATATTAACAGTAGCGTCAGAACCGGCCGCGCAGGCTCAGCATGACGCTGCGCGGATCCCCGTAGTTGGGATAGTCGAGGTTGGCCCAGTAGGTCTTGTCGAGCGCGTTGCGGACCGACAGGCCGAGGCTGAAGTGGTCGTTCAGCTGGTAGTTGGCGTGCAGGTTCAGCAGCACGTAGCTGCCCTGCGTGACGGTCACCGTGCCCAGCGTCGGATGCGGGATGCCGTAGCCCGCGACCGTGCTCTGCGCGTTCACGCCGGCGCCGACGGTGAGACGCTCCCACGCGCCGCGCAGGCGGTAGCTGGTGCTCAGCTGCACCGTGTGGCGTGGCAGGTTGGCGTAGATCAGGTCCAGCGCGTTGCGCGTGATGCGCGTGTTGGCGTAACCCGCGTTCAGCGTCCAGCCCGGCGCGAGCTGGCCGGCGACGTCGACTTCGAAGCCCTTGGTCTTCGTGCCGTTGACGCCGATGTACGCGGAGCCGCCGTCGGGCAACGTGCCCTCTGGCACCGACGAGTCGCGCACCGCGTAGTTGTCCTGCTTGGCCTCGAACACCGCGGCCGACACCGCCAGCCGCTTGTCGAGGAACTCGCCCTTGAGGCCGAACTCGGTGTTGCTGCCGCGGACCGGCGCGAGCAGGTTGTCGTTCTTGTCCTTGTAGTTCTGCGGCTTGAACAGGTCGGTGTAGCTGGCGTAGAACGAGACGGCGTCGGTGACGTCGTAGACGACGCCGAAGTACGGAGAGACCTCGTCGGTCACCTTGTAGGCGCCGGTGCGGGCGGTGAAGTTGCCGGCCGTGTTGAAGGCGTCGGTGCCGGTCTTCCAGTAGCTCAGGCGCGCGCCGGTGATCAGGGACAGCGGCTCCAGCAGCTTCCAGCGGCCCATCGCGAAGACGCCGCTCTGCTCGGTCTCGGCGACGCGCTTCGCGCCGGTGGCGCTGAAGGTCGGCGCGGGCGCGTTGCCGTCCCAGGTGCGGATGTCGGGGATGTTGTAGCTCCACGAGGCGACCGAGGTCAGCGTCGGCGTGGTGGTCGTCGTCTTCACGCCGTTGGCACCGATCACCAGGTCGTGCTTGCGGCCGAACAGGTCCAGCGTGCCCGAGGCGTAGAGGTCGAGGCTGTCGCGCTTCTCCCAGCTCTTGCCGACGGCGGCGAGCAGCTTGAGGCCTGCACCGGTCTTCGGATCCGGATAACCGCTGGCGTAGGTGCGCAGGCTGAAGGTATTGCCCTCGCTGTGGTTGGCGATGGCCTTGAGCGTCCAGTCGGCACCGAGCTTCTGCTCCAGCTGCGCATAGAAGGTGCCGTTCTGGCGCGACCAGCGCGTCCACGGCGGAGAGAAGCTGGTCTCGCGCGGCAGGTCGGCCAGCGAGCCGTCCGAGGCGAAGCGCGGGATCGTGCCCCAGATCGGACCCTTCGGCACGTTGTTCTGGTCCTGGTAGCCCACGGTCAGCGTCGTGGTGGACGTCAGGTCGGCCTCGACCGTGGCCATGAATGCGGTCTTGGTCTCGCTGTGGCGATCGCGGTAGCCGTCCTTCTCCTGCGCCGAGGCGATCAGGCGCGCGCGCACGCTGCCGTCGCGCGTGATCGGCGTGTTGAGGTCGGCTTCGACGCGATGGAAGTCTTCCGAGCCCATCACCAGGCCGCCATAGGCGGAGAACGCCTTCTCCGGCCGCTTGCGGATCATGTTGACCGTCGCCGACGGGATGCCGGCGCCGGTGGTGAGACCGTTGGCGCCGCGCACGACGTCGATGCGGGAGTAGAAGACGGTGTCGTACTCCTGCTGTGTGCCGCCGCTGTAGGTAGGCACGCCGTCGATCTGGAAGTCGGTGATCTGGAAGCCGCGCGCGAAGTACAACGGACGCTGCGTGTCGTAGAACGACACGTTCACGCCGGTGATGTTCTGCATCACGTCGTTGATGCTGATCAGCGTCTCGTTCTCAAGGCGGCTCGCGTCGAGACTGCTCATGGACTGCGGCGTCTCGCGCGCGGTCAGCGGCAGGCGCGTGCTCGCACCTTCGAGCTTCTTGCGCGCGGCGCTGATGGTCACACGGTCCAGCGCGCGGCGGCGGTCGGCGCGGGCCACGCCCTCGCCGGCGACTTCAGCAGCGGACTCGGCGGCAGGTTCTGACGCCTCGGCATCGGGCACATCGACATCGCGAGCAGGCACCGACGTCGACTGGGCCACGGCGGCACCGGCAGACAGGAGGAACGCGACAGCAGCCGCGACAGGAGTTCGGGAGGAGCGTGACATGTGAAAGAACAGCATCGAGCAGGCGAGAGCCCGCATACCGGCGCGCGCAGGCGCACCAGCCCCGGGGAGGGAGGTGGAAGACGAAGGCTTGCGGGATCAGCCCCAGAGTCGCGCGGCGCAGGCAACTGGCGTTGCAGGGCGCGGGGGAGCAGAAGATCAGGCTGGCGGGCGGGTCATCGGCCGGGGTTTACGCGGCAGATGAGAACTGTTCTCATTGTAGAAACAGTCACGCCCCGGGCTCAGGCAAAACCTGTCACCTTGTGCGGTCTTCAGGTCGGGCCCTCCTTCGCTTCGCCAAGCGCGGGCTCTCCACGGGGCATGGGGCCTCGCGTCCGCGAACCCCAAGCCCCATTCCGGCCCCAGTGGAAGTCGTTGACCCCGATCCAAGCGTCGCACTCAGGCCAGGGCGACCCGATTGCGTCCCAGATGCTTGGCGCGCTCGACGGCCGCATTGGCGCGCGCAATGAGCAGGTCCGTCGCGTACGGCGGCGCACTCGCCAGGCCCATGCTGAGCGTGACGTCCAGGCCCGGCGCGAGCTCGTGCCACGGATGCACCGAGACACTGGCACGGATGCGCTCGCACACTTCGAACCCGCGATCCGCGATGGTGTCGGGGAAGACGACGAGGAACTCCTCGCCGCTCCAGCGCAGCAGCAGGTCGGAACCACGCGTGTTCTCGCGCAGCAACTCGGCCAGCTCCTGCAGGACTCGATCACCGATGTCGTTGCCGTGGCGCTCGTTGATGTTGCGCAAGCCGTCGGCATCGATCAATGCGACGGTGAGCGGTCTATCCTCCTGCTCCGCCGTGCGCAGCAGCGGCGGCAACCGCGCCTCCAGGCAGCGCCGATTGCCCAGACCCGTGAGCGGATCCTTGAATTCGGCGGCGTCGCGCGCAGCGAGGCTCGCCGGATCGGCGGCGAACTCCGCCTCCATCCGCGAGACGAAGTACTGCGATTGCGCCATCAGCTGCGAGACCGCGCGCCGACGCTCCAGCGTGCGCGCCTGTTCGAGGTGGAACAGCGACGGCCCCAGCAGCGCCAGCGCCTTCGCGGCGCGATAGCTGGCCTGGTGCAGCCGCACGCGCAGGAACAGCGGCACGTCCTTCAGCGCCGGACTCGCCGGCGCCGTCGACGCGGTGGACGCCGTCGAGGCGATGGGCAGCGTGGGCGCGTTCAGCGCGGACGGCGTGCCACCGGGCGCGAGATGTTCGGTCTCCTCGCGCAACGCCTGCAGCTGCTGCCAGGCGGCGGTGGCCTGGCCGCGCGCGAGTTGCAGCTCGGCGAGCATGCAGCGCAGGCGCCAGTCCAGCAGTCGGAAGCCGGCGCGTTCGCATTCGTCGCGGGCTTCGATGAGCAGCGGCTCGGCTTCGTCGAGGCGCCCCATCAACAGCAGGACCTCGCCGAAGTTGGAGGCGGTGAGCGCGATGCCGTAACGATCGCCGAGCTGCAGCGAATGCGGGCGCGCTTCGCGGGCGAGTTCGAGTGCGCGTTCAAGCGTGCGCGTTGCCTGCTCGGGCGCGGCGCCGTCGCGCTGCAGGTGGTAGGCACCGATGGCGACGGTGCAGAGGTTGGTGAGCGTGACCACGCGCTCGAAGGGCGTGGCGTTGGTGCGGAGCAGGCCGGCCGCCTCGCTCATCAGGCGCTCGGCCTGCCAGGGGTCGCCCATGCGCTCGAAGCAGGCGCCGAGTCCGTTGAGCGCGACCGCGTGCAGCCGCACGTCGCCGAGCTCGCCGGCGAGCTTCAGCGCCTCATGCGCGCAGGCCAGGCCTTGTTCGTAGGCGCCGAGCTCGCAGGCCGCGAGGCTCATCCAGCGCAGCAGCTCGCACATCGCGGGGCTGGCGCCGAGCGGCCGCATCAGGCGCAGCGCGCGCTCGCCGACGTCGAGCATGCCGGGCAGATCGCCCAGGCGCAGCCGGAAGAAGCTGCGCAGCTTGCCGGCCTCGGCCTGCTCGTTGATGAAGCCCTCGGCGTCGGCGCGATCCCAGATCGCGTCGGCCAGCACGACGCCGTCGTCGAGCCGCGCCTGCTGCTGCGCCAGACGCGCGCGCTCGAGCAGCTCGCTCAGCGGCACGCCGTCGAGCGCCGCGGGCTGGGTCGGGTCGGAAGAGGGGTCGCCGGTCGGAAACATCCGGCAAGGTTAGCCGATCGGCGGCGTGCAACGGCTGCTGGCCCTCACCCCTGCCCTCTCCCGCAAGCGGGAGAGGGAGTAAGAAGGGAGCGCTGCGCCCATTGAAGGGCGCGGGAGTCACGGTCAGCTCGGTGCATTCTCACTCCCTCTCCCGCTTGCGGGAGAGGGTGGGGGTGAGGGCCAGCGGCCGTGGCAGTTCACTTGCTCGTCGGCATCACGAACTCGGCGCCCTTGGCGATGCTGGCGGGCCAGCGCTGCATGACGCTCTTCTGCTTCGTATAGAAGCGCACGCCCTCCTCGCCGTAGGCGTGCATGTCGCCGAAGAGGCTCTTCTTCCAGCCGCCGAAGCCATGCCACGCCATGGGCACGGGGATGGGCACGTTGATGCCCACCATCCCGACCTGCACGCGGCGGGCGAATTCGCGGGCGACGTTGCCGTCGCTGGTGAAGCAGGCGACGCCGTTGCCGAACTCGTGCGCGTTGACGAGGTCCAGCGCGTCGCCGAAGTCCTTGACCCGCACGCAGGCGAGCACCGGGCCGAAGATCTCTTCCTTGTAGATGCGCATGGCCGGCGTCACGTGGTCGAAGAGCGTGCCGCCGGTGAAGAAGCCGTCGGGCAGCCCCTCGACACGATGCCCGCGACCGTCGACCACGAGCGACGCGCCTTCCTCGACGCCGTGGGCGATGTAGCCCTCGATGCGGTCGCGCGCCTCGCGCGTGACGATCGGCCCCATCTCCGCATCGAGCGCCATGCCGTTCTTGATCTTGAGCGCCTTCGCGCGCTCCGCGAGCAGCGGCACGATGCGGTCGGCGACGTCGCCGACCAGCACGGCCACCGAGATCGCCATGCAGCGCTCGCCCGCCGAGCCGTAGGCCGCGCCGATGAGCGCGTCGACGGCCTGGTCGATGTCGGCGTCGGGCATGACGACCATGTGGTTCTTCGCGCCGCCCAGCGCCTGCACGCGCTTGCCGTGGCGGGCGCCGGTCTCGTAGATGTACTGCGCGATCGGCGTGGAGCCGACGAAGCTCAGCGCGCGCACGTCGGGATGGTGGAGCAGCGCGTCGACAACCTGCTTGTCGCCCTGCACGACCTGGAAAATGCCGTCGGGCAGGCCGGCCTGCTTGAAGAGCTCGGCGATGGCGAGGCTGGGCGACGGATCGCGCTCGCTGGGCTTGAGGATGAAGGCATTGCCGGTGGCGATGGCCAGCGGCGCCATCCACATCGGGACCATGAACGGGAAGTTGAACGGCGTGATGCCGGCGACGACGCCCAGCGCCTGGCGGGTGGTCCAGTTGTCGATGCCGGTGGAGACCTGCTCGGTGTAGTCGCCCTTGAGCAGCTGTGGCACGCCGCAGGCGAATTCGACGACGTCGATGCCGCGGCTCACCTCGCCCTGCGCGTCGGTGAAGACCTTGCCGTGCTCGGCGGTGATCATCGCGGCGAGGCGGTCGCGGTGCTGGTTCAACAGCTCGAGGAACTTGAACATCACCCGCGCACGCCGCAGCGGCGGCGCGTCCGCCCACGCGGGGAACGCGGCCTGCGCGGCGGCGACGGCGGTGTTCACGTCCTCGACGTTGCCGAGCTGGAGCTGACGCGCGACCTGGCCCGTGGCGGGATTGAAGACCGCCTGGCTGCGCCCCGAGGTGGCCGGGCGACGCTCACCGGCGATGAAGTGGGTGATGTCGGCGCCGTCGGTGAAGGCGACGGGGGCGTTGGTGGACGAGGTCACGGCGGTCTCCTGCTTCTTGGGGCCCGCGCTACCGCGCCGACCTATGGGGGTAGGAACGAGTCTAGGCAGCGCGCTCCCACCTGCCTAGCCCAGATCACCAACCACATTGTTCGATAGACTGAACAATCATGGCCCGCCGCTCCCCCACCCCTTCGCCCACAGACGCCCGCTTAACTGCCGCGTCCGCCCCCGCCGTTCCCCCGGAAGTCGAGGCTCCCTCGTCCTTGCGGGGGGAAGCGCGCGACGAGCTGCTGTGGTCGCAGCTGCAGGCGTTGATCGCGGTGGCCCGTCTCGGCAGCTTCACGAAGGCAGCGCAGCGGCTGGGTCTGTCGAAGGCAGCGATCAGCCAGCGGGTGGCGGAGCTGGAACGCCACCTCGACCAGCAGCTGGTGCAGCGCACGACGCGCTCGGTGCGCCTGAGCGAGGCGGGGTCGCGACTCGTCGAGCAGGCGGAGCCGGGTCTTGCGCTGCTGAGCCGCAGCCTGAGCGAAGCGCGTGACGCCGCGGGTGCGCCGCGCGGCCTGCTGCGCGTCACGGCGCCGGTGGCGCTGGGCAGGCAACACGTGGCCCCGGCGCTGCCGTCGTTCTTCGAGAAATACCCGGAGTTGCGGATCGAGCTCGACCTGTCCGACCGGCTGGTGCCGTTGGCGCAGGAGGGCTTCGACCTGGCGATCCGGCACACGAGCGCGCCGCCGGAGACGCATGTGGCGTTCAAGCTCTGCGCCTCGCGGGCGCTGCTGACCGCGAGCCCGGCTTACCTCAAGCGTGCCGGCGTCCCGCAGCATCCGGCGGAACTGGCGCAGCACCGCTGCCTGCCGTACCTGCGACCGGGCCCGGCGCAGTGGTTCTTCGAGCGCGGCGCGGGCGAGGCGGAGCGCGAGCGCATCCGCGTGCCCGTGCAGGGCAACTTCCGCGCGAGCAATAGCGAGGTGCTGCGGGACGGCGCGCTGTCCGGGCTGGGCATCGCGCTGCTGCCGGACTTCAGCGCGCAGGACGCGATGCGGGAGGGACGACTGGTCGAGGTGCTGCCCGATTGGCGCGCGGTCGGCTTCTTCGGCGATGCGATCTACGCGATCCACCCCTGGAGCAGCCACACCCCGCAGGGGGTGCGCCTGCTGATCGATCACCTCAAGGCGGTCATGCGCGAGGGGTATTGACCGCGGCGCCTATCCCCGATTGGGCATCCAGGCGCGCACGAAGGTCGGCGATCTCGGCGGCGAAGTTGTCGCGCGCGGTCGTGGCGCCGACGAGTTCCATCTCAGCGGCGAGGCGCTTGTCGGATTCAGCGGCGGAGGTCGCGACCTGGCGTTCCAGCTGCTGTCGGAGGTCGACGAGCTGCGCGTCCTTGCCGGCGATCGCGAGTTGATCCTTGGCCTTGCCGACGAGCGCATCGGAGGCGATGTCGCGCGCATGGCGCAGCTCGATGGTGAGGCGCTCGATGCTGGCGTCGCGTTCGGCGACGCGGGAGAGCGCCTCATCGCGTGCGGCGGCGACCTGGTCCAGATGCGACTGCAGTTCGTCGCGCTCGGACTCCGCGCGCTCGTTCAGATGCAACAGCGCGGCGAGGTCCGTCTCCGTCCGCGCCAGGCTGTCGCGCAGGCGGGCGGCGACGTCCTCCATCAGGTGGCGCGCGTCGCGAAAAGTGCTCGTGGCAGCGGAGGCGGCGGAAGTCGCGGCCGCGGCGGTGACGGCCGCGTCGTCGAAGGTCGTGTCCATGTCGGTTCCCAATCAGGTCCGTGAGCCGAAGGGATCACGGCGGCGACCGATGCGTGTGCCGGGCGCCCATCGACGTCAAGGCGACCGTGGGAGAGGGATTCTTTAATCCGGCGTCATCCGCCCTCTCATCCGCTCTCATGCGCGTGTCGCCCGCGCTGCGCGATGGGTCCGCATCCTCAGCTTTGTGGATGCACGCACGGACGACTCCCCGTCAACATCGGCGAGGGGCGGCGTTCTCCCATGCTTGGCCGTCCGGGACACCACCATGAAGACCGTATTTATCCTGGGGGCCGGCGCGTCGCGAGCCGCGGGCGGGCCGTTGATGTTCGATTTCATCGATGCCGCGACGCGCATCTTCCGGCTCGGCGAAGCCGGTTGGGCACAGCCGCACTTCGAAGGGATTCTCGATGCCCGCCGCAAGCTGCAAGGCGCCTTCGTCAAGTCCACCATCGACATCGACAACATCGAGAACCTGTTTTCCACCTACGAGATGGCGAGCCTGATCGGCAGGCTCTCCGATCTCGATGAGTCGGTGGTCAAGCAGCTCCCCAAGAGCCTCCGCTACCTGATCATGCGGACCTTGGAGCAGGCGATCCTCTATCCCATCGACGGCAAGGAGCAGGTCATCCCCGCGCCGTATCCCTACGACGCCTTCGCCGAATTGCTGATCGAGCTTCGGGATCACCGGGAAGCCTCGCCGGTCACGGTCATCAACTTCAACTACGACCTGTGCCTGGACTATGCGCTGACCTTGCGCGGCTTCGAGCCGGACTATGGGCTGGCGGGCTCACCCGTCCGATCCAAGCGTTCCATCGCGCACTACAAGGTGCACGGTTCCCTGAACTGGTTCCGGAATCCAGAAACGGGAGAGATCGCGCCGCAGCCCCTCAGGAAGCTGCCGATGCGGACCTATTGGGATCGGCTGGGTCTGGAACACCCGGCCGAGCGTCCGATCGACACCATGGAGCTGATCTACGGACCGGACAAGTGGGGCATGGACCTCTACCCGGAGCCCATCATCGTGCCGCCGACCTGGAACAAGGGCTGGTATCAGGAGCAGTTGAAGTCGGTCTGGCGCTCGGCGAGCGAGGCCCTGGCGGCGGCGGAGAACATCTTCGTCATCGGCTATTCGCTGCCGGCGTCGGACCAGTTCTTCCGCTCCTTCTATTCGCTCAGCACGATCTCGGACAGCTTCATCGAGCGCTTCTGGCTCTTCGACCCGTCTCCCAAGACCGACGTCGTGGAGCGTTTCTCATCGCTGCTGGGACCCGCGATCATCGATCGCGGCCGCTTCAGATTCGAGTGCGAGAAGTTCGACGGCGCGATCAAACGCCTGGCTGAGCACTTCGGTTACCGGACGGAGAACTTCGCGGGCCGTTGAAGCGCGCTTCAGGGCGATCACGGTCCCGAGGGCCTCACGTAGTAGCAATCGAACTCGCCCTCTTCCACGAGCTCGAAGCCATGGCGCTTGTAGAAGCGATTCGAATCGCTCTGCTTCAGCGCGCCGACGCGCACCGGCAGCGCGAGCCGCCTCGCCTCGTCGAACACGTCCGCGAGCACCGCCGCGCCGATCCCGCGACCCTGGCTCGCCGGATCGATGTAGAGATGATCGAGCGACAGCCACGCCGCCTGCGGCGTGGTGACGACAAAGCCGACGCGATGTCCGTCGACGACGACGTGCCGTGTGCGCGCCGGATCGAAGCTCGACAGGAAGCGCTCGCGGGCGCGCTGGGGATCGAAGCGGCCGATGCGCTCCAGGCTTTCGCGCATGGCGGCGATGCGCAGGGCGACGAGCGCTTCGGCGTCGCCGGCGCTCACCGGCGCCAGATGCACTTGCGGGGACGAAGTCATCGAAGTCGACATGGCGCGGGATCGTAGCGGTCCCGGACGGCGGATCACGAGGCCAAGGGTCGATAACTTGCCCGCACGCCGCCGACACGCTCTTTCTTCTTGAAGACCCGCGCCGACACGTGATGCCTGAGCAGCACCGTGTGCTCGTCGATCCATTGCGCCTCGACGAAAGGACCGCCGTGCGGAACGATTGGCGCCGTCCCCCGGTTGCCATCCACGATGAGCAGGTTGCCGCCTTCGTTGTCCAGCGGCTCGTCGGCCGCCAGCAACGACACCTGCGTGGAATTCGAAGTCGTCGCTCCGCAGCCGCGGACGAACACCACCAGGCGCTGTCCGCCTTGCGGCGATCGGACCTCGGCCACAACGTCGTTGTCACAGGGATCCGGCAGGGCAGAGAGCAGACTGCCGAGGCCGAAGAGGACGAGCCCAACCAGCGTCAACAGCACCAGAGCGATACGAACCCACATGGACATTCCGGGAAAAGAAGAAGTCCCGGACTGTGAGGATGACGCGTGAGGTCAGCATGAAGTCGATGCGATCGCATCGCCGATGAACGGTGGCCTTGTCGTGCCCCCTTCCGGACGGCACAAAAAAGGACGCCCGACCAGCAGAGCTGACCGGGCGTTGCAAGTCCTAGAAAGGACGTCGTTGGGATCGGTGCCGTCCATCGGGGCCCTGGGGCCGCGCCGTTGGAGGGCGTAGATGGACTCTAGGGCGAACCCTGAGCGTGCGGCATCCCCTCAAGGTGGGATACATGCGCGAAATGGTTAGCAGGCGTAAGAGCGACTCCACATTACGGAAAACTGCACACGAATCGCCTCCTTCGAACCATGACTTCTGTTCGGTAGCGAACAGAAGTGGCGCTTGCACGCGTGCCGGACAGCCCGCCCGGATAATCGCCACCCATGACCGCGCCCAAGCACCCCAACAAATCCGCGCCTCGCCGGCCCGCTCCCAAGTCTTCCGGGGGCCCCGCCAAGACCGGCACGCCGCAGCGCGGTCCGCGGCCGCAGCAGGGATTCGGACCGTCGGGCCCGTCCGCGCCGAACTCGCCTTACGCGCCGTCCGCCGCCCCGGCCCCCGCCGCGCCGCCCGAAGCCTGGAGCGACGCCGATCTCGACGAGCTGCAATCGCTGCTCGACGAGGTCCCCGCGCCGCTGGAGCCGCTGGACGTCTCCATGCTCGACGGCTTCCTGGTCGCGGTGATCCTGCAACCCAAGCCGGTCCCGCTGTCCGACTGGTGGCGCTGGGTGCTGGATTCCGAGGAAGGCCGCCCCGCGCCCGCCCGCTACGACGCGCGGCCGCTGTTGCAGCTCGTCCAGCGCCGCGAACACGACCTGCGGCTCGCGATCAACGATCGCCAGTGGTTCGATCCCTGGGTCTTCGAGCTCGACGAGGACGCCTCCGCCTCCGAGACCGTGTTGCCCTGGGTCGCCGGCTTCGCGCTCGCCGCGGACCTGTTCCCCGCGCTGATGAATCTGGACGAGACCGAACTCACCGAGCCGCTCGCCCAGCTCTACATGCACCTGGATCCCGAGGACCTCGAGGACGCCGACGCCCTGCTCGAGGAGATCGAGAGCCTGGAGCCGCCCGAAGAACTCGACGACGCCGTCGAGAGCCTGGTCCGCGCCAGCCTTCTGCTGGCCGATGTGTCCCGGCCGATCCCTGCGCCCAAGCCGCAGCGCTCCGGCGGCCACCGCGGCGGCCCGGGCGGCCGCGGCGGACCGCCGCCGCGTCGCCCGCGCTGAGGTCGTCGGCGCTCAGCCTCAGGGCTGGGGAATCGGCGCGCCGGGGCCGACCTGGCGCTTCATCCACTCGCTCATCTCCCAGAGCGTGTGCCCCACCGACTCGCGCGCCGAGTAGCCGTGCGACTCGAACGGCAGCGTGACGTAACGCACCGAGCCGCCCGTGCCCGCCAGCGCCTGGTACAGCCGCGCACTCTGGATCGGGAAGGTGCCGGAGTTGTTGTCCGCCTCGCCGTGGATCAGCAGCAGCGGCTCCTTCAGCTTGTCGGCGTAATTGAACGGCGACAGCTTCTGGTAGACGTCCTGTGCCTCCCAGTAGGTGCGGCGCTCGCTCTGGAAGCCGAAGGGCGTCAGGCTGCGGTTGTACGCGCCGCTGCGCGCGATGCCCGCCTTGAACAGATGGGTGTGCGCCAGCAGGTTGGCCGTCATGAACGCGCCGTAGCTGTGGCCGCCGACGACCATGTGCTCGCGGTCGCTGACGCCCAGTTCCACCGCCTTGTCGATAACCGCCTGCGCGTTGGCCGTGATCTGCGCGATGAAGCTGTCGTTCACCGTCTTCGGATCGCCGACCACCGGCATGGTCGCGTCCATCAGCACCACGTAGCCGTCCAGCAGCAGCATCAGCGGGCTGGTGCCCGCGAAGGTGTTGAAGCGGTTGCCGGAGCCGCTCACCTGACCCGCGGTCGACGCATCGGTGTACTCCAGCGGATAGGCCCAGACGAAGGTCGGACGGCGCTCGCCGGCCTTGTAACCCGGCGGCTTGTAGAGCCAGAACGAGAGCTCCACGCCGTCCGCGCGCTTGAAGCGGACGAACTCGCGCTGGATGTCGCGCAGCTGCGGCGACGGGTCTTTCGCATCGGTCAGCGCCTGTGCGGTCGCGAGCGCGGCACCGCCGCGCAGCATCACGTTGCCGGGCTCGCTCACGCTCTCGCGCACCGTCAGGACGCGGGCGCCTTCGGTGTCGAGCACGGCCAGCGGGCGCTCGTAGTGCGCGCTGTCGCCGCCGTTGGCCTCGGAGCCCGACTGGAACACGCGCGTCTTCTTGTTGCTCGCCAGCACCAGCCGATCGATGAAAGGCTTGTCGCCTTCCGGGCTCGCGCCGGTGCCGAAGTACCAGATCGCGTCGCCGTCCAGGCGCACGACCGGGCGTCCCGTCGGCTGCATGCGATGCACCGGCGTGCCGGGATCGCGGTAGCGGTCGCGCACGGAGCGCTCGATCAGCCGCTGCGCCGGCGATGCGCCGTCCATCGCGACCAGCTCGGTCGATGTCCGCATCTTCGTCAGGTCGAAGTCCTGCACCAGCGCCTGCTTGCCGCCTTCGACGAATTCGAGCCGCGACAGCCGCTGCGGCACGCGATGCACCTCGCGCGCCTCGCCGGTATACGGCGCGTCCAGACGCATCAGACGATCGCGATGCGGCACCTGCGCGCGGTTGTCGCCGCCGTCCAGCGCCTCGACCCAGTAGACCGCGCCGTCTGCGCCGGGCGAGGCGAAGAAGTTGCGCGGGCCGGTGATCACGCCTTCGACCGGCACGCCTTCCTTGAGCTTGACCTTGCCGATCGACGCGACCTTGCCGTCGACGCCGCGCACCTCGGCCTGGGCCGCGAAGTCGTCCCAGCCGACCTGGTAGCTGAACGGCGGCAGCAGCCGCATGGTCAAGACCTGACCCGGCGTGCCCAGCGCTTCGAGGTGGCTGAAGATGCCCGGCTCGCCGACCGGCCGCACCGCGCCGGTGTTGAGGTCGATGCGCGCCAGCTGCGAGGTCGCATGGTGCGCGAAGACGGCCGCCTCCTGCGCGTTGGTCAGCAGGTCCTGCTGCGTGCGCTCCGGCGAGTTGCGCGCGATGGATTCCTGGATAGCCGGGCCCGACGGCGCGGCGAAGGTGGGAGCAGCACCACGCTTGGCCGGCACCGTCAGCGTGACGAGTTCATGGTCGTTGAGCCACACGACGTCGTTCTCGAGCATCGTGTGCAGCTTGAGCTTGGGCACCGCCTTGAGCTTGCCTGTCGCGACGTCGCCGACCCACAGCTCGACGGCCGTGTCGGTGCGACGGTTCAGCAGGAAGCGTTTGCCGTCCGGCGAGAAACGCAGGAGATGGAAGGCGCCGCCCGCAGGCAGTGCGACGGGGCGTTCGACGCCGCTCGCGCCGTTCTGGAGGGGGCGCAACGACAGCGATTCGATCGTGGTGATCAGCTGCGGGCTGTCGGTGGCCGGGTCGTAACGCAGGCCGGCCTGACGCAACACGGGGCGGGCGAGCTCCGCGATCGCGCGCGACTTGCGGTTGACGACGATCGCCAGCGTGCGCTGGTCCGGTGAGACCTGGTAGACCGGCAGCGCCTTGGCATCGAGCACCGCACGGATCGCCTCGGACGGCTGCTGATAGATCTGTGCGAGGGTCGCCGCGGAGGTCAGGGCGGAGGTCTGGGCCGACGTCGATGCCGCGTCGTCGGCCGGTGCCGCGATCGCGGAAAGACCGCCGAACGCGGCGGACAGGGACAGGGTCAGCGGGATCAACGCCGAGGCGCGAGGCTTGGACATGTGTCGGCACCGTGAAGCAAGGGAAGGCGGCAATCTAGCAGCGCCCTCCCACGATGTCCGACGTCAGCCCTCGGGGTGATCCCGAGGTTTCAGGCCCTCGGCCTCACGTCCGGATCACGCAGCGAACAGACGTGCCGCATGCAGGCCCAATCCGGTCGCGACCGACGCGAAACGGTCGCCGCGCACCGTCTTGGCGTCCGGATAGTCCGCCGCGATGCGGTCGGCCAGCACGGTCAGCCCGGTGGAGCCGCCGGTGAAGTACAGCGCGTCGATGTCCGACGGCTTCAACCCGGCGCGCTCGACCGTCTCGCGACCCGCCTGGGCGATGCGCTCGATGTCGCCGCGCAGCGATTCCAGCGCCGCGGCTTCCGACAGTTGCACCGTCAGGCCGGACTCGATCAGCTGCAGGTCGATCGTGCAGTCGCCGCCGCCGGCGACCTCGATCTTGGCGTCCTCCGCGCGATTCGCGAGCTCATGGCCGAGCCGCTCGTCCAGCACCGTCATCAGACGCTGATGGTGGCGCGGGTCGCCGTAGAAGCTCTTCATGTTGCGCAGCTCCAGCACGCGCTGCGGGCTGTAGCAGGTGTTGATCAGGTGCCAGGTCGCGAGGTCGAAGTAGACGCCGCTGGGCACTTCGCGCGGGGTCTGGCCCGGCTTGGCGGGGCCGAGCGCGCGGTAGCCGAATTCACGCAGGATGCCGGTCAGCTCGATGTGGCGGTCGAAGTCGGTGCCGGCGATGTGCACGCCGTGGCTCGCCAGGATGTCGTCGCGGCGGTCCAGCCGCTGCGCGCGCTCGGGCCCGACGCGCACGATCGAGAAGTCGGACGTGCCGCCGCCGATGTCGGCCACCAGCACGAGCTGCTCGCGCTCGGCCTGCTGCTCGAAGTCGAACGCGGCCGCGATCGGCTCGAACTGGAAATGCACGTCCTCGAAGCCGACCGCCCGCGCCGCGGCCGCCAGCGAGGCCTGCGCCGCGGCATCGCGCTCCGGTTCGCCGTCGACGAAGTAGACCGGACGGCCCAGCACGACCCGGCGCGGCTCGTGGCCGCCCGCGTCGGAGGCGCCGGCCTGCTTGCGCAGGCGCTTCAGGTAGCCGCTCAGCATGTCGATGTACTTCACGCCGCGGCCGCCGCCGACGTCGGTGACCTGGTCGATCAGGCTGGAACCCAGGATGCTCTTCATCGAGCGCATCAGACGCCCGTCGGTGCCCTCGACGTAGGCGCTCATGGCCGCGCGGCCGAAGGCGCGCGGCGGGCCGTCGGCGTCGTGGCGGCCCTCGGCGAAGTAGAAGACCGCCGTCGGCATGGTCACCTTGCCGTCTTCGAGCGGCACCAGGCGCATCGCGCCCGGACGGCCGGCCTCAAGCGCGAGGTCAGGCACGGCCACCGCCGAGTTGGAGGTGCCGAAGTCGATGGCGCAGAAATCGCGCGGCAGGTCAGAAAGCGATGAGGACATGGCAGCGCGGCGGGAAATGCGAAAAGGGCGCGGATTCTAGCCGCGCCCTTGTTTCAGGGGTCCCGGCGTCTCGGTGACGCCGGCAGGGGCTCCGCCGGATCAGGCGGGCTGGAAGCTTCGTACGGCCTTGGCAGGCAGCGCGTCACCGTAAAAGCCGAAGTCCAATGCAGGACGCTTGCCGCTCATCAGTTCCGCCAGTGCACGGCCGGAGCCGGCGCCGTGCGTCCAGCCCAGCGTGCCGTGGCCGGCGTTGATCCACAGGTTGGACGCCTTCTGGCTGCGGCCGATGTAGGGCACGTTGGTCGGCGTGCTGGGGCGCAGGCCGGTCCAGTAGTTCGGCTCGGACAGGTCGGCGACGCCGGGGAACAGCTCCTCGTAGCGGCGCACCAGCGATTCGCAGCGGACCTTGGAGGTCGGGCTGTCCAGGCTGGTGTCCAGGCCCACCAGTTCTGCGGTTCCAGCGATGCGGACGAAGTCGCCCAGGCGCGAGATCGCGATCTTGCGGGCGTCGTCCAGCAGGCTGACGGTGCTGGCCTGCTCCGGCTTCTTCAGCCGCAGCGTGGCCGAGTAGCCCTTGGCCGGATAGATGTTGAGGTGCTCGCCCAGCGACTTCGTCAGGGCCGGCGCGTACGACGCCAGCGCCACGACGTAGGCGTCGCCCTTCAGCCATTGCGTCTGGCCGGTCTCGCGCGACTGGATCTGCACGCCGGCGATCTCGTTGCCCTGCGCGCCGCCTTGCGGCTGCAGGGTCACGATGTCGTGGTTCCACAGGAACTGCGCGCCGCGCTTTTCGGCCAGCTTCGCCAGCGCCTGCGTGAAGACGCGTGCGTCGCCGGATTCGTCGCTCGGCGTGTAGGTGCCGCCGAACACCGCATGCTGCGCCGAGCGCAGCGCCGGTTCGATCGCCAGGACCTCGTCACGGCTCAGCACGCGGCGGTCGACGCCGTGGCGGCGCATGATCTCGGCGCCTTGCGCGCCGGCCTCGAAGTCGGCCTCGCTGCCGAAGAAGTGCAGGATGCCCTTCTGCAGCCGGTTGTATTCGATGCCCGTGTCGGCGACCAGCGACTGCAGCGACTCGTGGCTGTAGCGGCCCAGGCGCACGAGCTGCTCGACGTTGCGCTCGAACGCGGCCGTCGTGCACTGGCCCAGGAAGGACAGGCCCCAGCGCCACTGCGCCGGATCCAGGCGCGGGCGGAACAGCAGCGGCGCGTCGTCCTTCAACAGCCACTTCGCCACCTTGAACGGCGCGCCTGCGTTGGCCCAGGGTTCGCAGAAGCAGACCGAGATCTGCGCGCCGTTGGCGAAGCTGGTCTCCAGTGCCGCGTCGGGCTGACGGTCGACGACGACGACCTCGTGGCCCTGATCCAGCAGGTACCAGGCGGTGTGGATGCCGATGATGCCGGCGCCGAGGACGATGACCTTCATGGAGAGCTCCAGGTGAACTTGTGGTTCTGCTGCGATTCAGCGTTGGACATGCAGGGATCAGGCCAGCGGGCGCAGGATCAGCTGCAGTCCCAGCAAGACCATCACGAGGGCGATCAAGGCATCGATGCTGCGCCAGACCGCCGGCCGGCGCAACGCCGGCGCCACCGCCGCCGCGCCGAAGCCCAGCAGCGAGAACCACATCCAGGACGCCACCGAGGCGCCCGCCGCGAACGGCCATTGCAGGCCGGCCGGCTGCTGCGCGCCGACGGTGCCCAGCAGCACCACCGTGTCCAGGTAGACATGGGGATTGAGATACGTCATGGCCAGCGTGCTGCCCAGCACCGCCGACAGCGTCGCGCTGCCTGCCTGCGCCTGCAGGCCGGCCCGGGGCGACAGTGCGCGCAGCGCGGCCTTGGCACCGTAGGCCAGCAGGAAGGCGGCGCCGCCCCAGCGGAAGACTTCCATCAGCAGCGGGCTCGCGGCGATCAGCCGGCCCAGCCCGAACACGCCCAGCCAGATCAGCAGCATGTCCGACAGCGCGCACACCACCACCACCGGCGCCACGTGCTGGCGCATCAGGCCCTGGCGCAGCACCAGCGCGTTCTGCGCGCCGATGGCGACGATCAGGCCGGCTCCGGTGAGCCAACCTTGCAACAGGGCTGCGCTGGGTGATGACATGTGCGCCGGATTGTCAGCAGCACACCGTCTTTGATGAAGCGGGATTAATATCTCAGCGACTCCATTAGGAACGCTTATGAAAGACCTGGACGCCGCCGGCCTGGACTGCCTGGCCGCGCTGGCTGACGAACGCAGCTTCGAACGCGCCGCCGAGACACTGGCGATCACGCAGAGCGCGGTGTCGCAGCGGCTGCGCAGCCTGGAGGCGCAGGTCGGCCAGCTGCTGGTGGTGCGCTCACGGCCCTTGCGGCTCACGGATCCCGGCAAGCGCCTGCTGCGCTACGCCCGCCAGTTGGCGGCGCTGCGCTCGGACGTGGTACGGGAACTCGGCGTGCAGTCGGCGCAGACCGAACGGCTCCCGATCGCCGTCAACGCCGACAGCCTGGCGACCTGGGTGCTGCCGGCGCTGGACCCGCTGGTGCAGCGCGGGATGCGGGAGGGCTTCGGGCTGGAACTGGTCGTCGACGACCAGGACTTCACCCACGACTGGCTGCGTCAGGGCGAGGTGCTGGGCTGCGTCACGACCGTGCCGCAGGCGCTGCGCGGATGCATCGCGCAGCCGCTGGGGGTGATGCGCTACATCGCCGTCGCCAGCCCGGACTTCGCGGCGCGGATGCTGCCCAACGGGCTGGGAGCGGCGAACTTCGCCCAGGTCCCGTTCCTGGTGTTCAACCGCAAGGACGACGCCCAGCAGCAATGGGTCCGGCAGGCGATGGGGCTGCGCTCGGCGCGGCTGAACGCCCGTTACGTGCCGTCCAGCGAAGGCTACGTGAACGCGGTGCGGATGGGTTGGGGGGTGGGCGTGGCGCCGGAACTGCAGGTGCGGCCGCTGCTGGCGAGCGGGGAGCTGGTGGCGCTCCGCCCGGAAGTCCAGGTGGAGGTGGCCCTGTACTGGCACCAGTGGAAGCTGGGCGGCGAGACCGCGGCGGGCGCTGCGGGCCCCGGAAAAACGACAACGCCGGAAGGCGGGGCGCCTCCGGCGTTGCTGGATCAGATCGGGGAGGCGCTGGCCCGGGGTGCCCGGGAGGCCTTGATCAGCGCTTGAGGGCGGCGACCTGGACCTTGGTGAGCGTCTGCACAGGGGCCGGCGTCACGGACGGCGACGCCGAGGCGGGCGCGGCGCCCTGCTCGGCCAGGCGCATGCGGAAACCGCCGCGCTCGTGCTTGTCCTGCACGGAGTTGGCCAGCCAGGCGGAAGTCAGCACGACGCTGCCGACGATCGCCCAGGTCATTGATTTGTGAATCAGTGGAGACATGAGAAAGCAATGGCTTCCACGAATTAGGGAAGACGCGGAGCATAGTCACCCCTGATTGAGGGGGGCATCACACCTAAGTGGGGCACGTGGTTATTTCGCGTCATCTGTGGCGGGCACGCCCCAATCTGTGTGGATTTGTGAGCGCGATTCCAACGCACCCGCGATCTGGGGATTTGCCTGAAGACAAAGACGCGCAAACTGTGCTTCACCGCGCGGCGAAGCATCGTCACCGCGCGACGGTCACACCCCGTGCTTTCCGACGAGGTCCATCATGCGAATCTCCTCCGCCCTGAGCCTTTTCCGTCGCAACCCGCCCGCCGGCCACGAGCCGGAGCCGGCCGACATGGGCACCGCGTTCGGCATGGAAGCGAGCTTCGGCGACGAGAGCGAGTACGAGGACTTCCGGCGCAGCGACTACGGGCTGGAATCGGAGTCGGCGCCGCCGGCCGCGGTGGAATCGCCGCTCTCCTGGATGGCCGCGCGACGCGGCTGACGCGCAAGGCGCCCCACGCGGGCGCCTTTTGCATTCCGGGCCGGAGGATCAGCGGATCAGCAGCACCGGCACATCGCTGTGGGCCATGACCTTGGTGGCCACCGAGCCCAGCACCAGCTTGCCCAGCGCCGTGTGGCCGTGCGAGCCCATCATCAGCAGATCGAAGCGGCCCTTCTCGGCCACGGCCGTGATCGCGTCCGACGCGTGCCCGGTCTTGACGACGTACTGGGCCTTGATGCCGCGCTTGTCCATGAAGGCGCGGATCGGCTTGAGCACCTTCCCGGCCTCTTCCTGGTAGTACTCGGCGAGCACGGCCTTGTCGAGCACCGCGGCCGCGCGGGGCGGCACGCCGGGGACGACGTGCACCACGGTGTAGTCGTGGGCCCCGCCCAGCCACTCGTCGTGGGCGGAGAGGTAGGCCAGCATGCGCTTGGAGTAGGTGCTGCCATCGACGGCGACGAGGATCTTCATCGTGATCTCCCTCTGTGACGGCCGACGACCGGCCTCGGACCAGTGTGTCACAGGGCCGCTTCCGGAAAGCCGCAGCGATGCCGCAGGCTGCGTCGTCCTTGACGTTGGACAATCGCGCTTTCCGACATCCGCCCTCCGCCGACCCGCCGTGCGCCTGCAACTGATTTCCGACCTCCATCTCGAGCGCCAGACCGACTTCCAGACGACCGCCGCGCCGGATGTCGACCTGCTGGTGCTCGCGGGCGACGTGGGCTCGTACCAGACCGGCTCGCGGCTGGTGACGGACGACTTCGGCCTGGGCCGTTTCTCGCCGAAGCGCGACGGCGCGCCGTGGTCGCGGGTGCTCTACGTCCCGGGCAACCACGAGTACGACGGCATCGACTTCGCCACCGCCCATGCGCGGCTGCGCCAGACCTGCGCCGACCTGGGCATCGAGTGGCTGGACCGCGAGGAGATCGTCATCGGCGACGTGCGTTTCCTCGGCACGACGCTGTGGGCGGACTTCGACGCGCTGGCCGCGCGCGAAGCGACGCCGACCAAGCAGCTGACGGCGAGAGAGAAGGCGTTCCGCGCGGCGAACCACTACCTGCGCCGGTTCTCGACGCTGGTCGACGGACAACACATGCTGGCGGAACGGCAACGCGACCTGGCCCTCGAATGCCAGGCCTGGCTGCGCGAAGCGCTCGAACGGCCCTTCGACGGCAAGACCGTGGCGGTGACCCACTACGCGCCCAGCCTGCGCAGCGCCGATCCGCGCTACGGCCTCACGCCGGGCACGGCCGGCTTCTGCAATTCGCTCGACGATCTGCTGCCCTATGCAGACCTGTGGCTGCACGGCCACCTGCATTGCGCCCACGATTACGTCGTCGAGTCCGCGTCCGGGCCTCGCGGCGAAACGCCGCACCATTGCCGCGTCGTCGCCAATCCGCTGGGCTACGCCAACAAGGGCGAGCAGGAAGACTACCGGCCCGACCTCGTCATCGAGGTCTGAGCGCACGCGCGTTCGTCGCGCACCGCGGCGTGCCTCCGGGCGCGCAGCATCGCGCCCGACCGCTTCAGCGCTTGGCCGGCGGACCGTCGTAGGTCCACAGGTACTCGCGCGGCATCGGGCCCTTGTTGCGACCGCCCTGCTGCGTCTGCTCCCAGGCGTGGGCCAGGATGCCCACCGAGCGCGAGATGCAGAACAGCCCCCGCGCCAGCGGCGCCGGGAAGCCGAGCTCGGCGTAGATCACGGCGGTCGCACCGTCGATGTTCATCGGAATGCGACGGCCGTCCTTGCGCCGTTGCAGCTCCGCTTCCACCGCGCGGCCGATGGTGGCGAAACGACCCGACACGACGCCGAGCTGGGCGGCCTCGTCCACCAGTTCCAGCAGCCGCGGCGCGCGCGGGTCCACCGGATGGAAACGATGTCCGAATCCCGAGACGAACTTGCCGCGCAGCTCGATGGCCTCGTCCAGGCCCGCGGCGGTGGCGTCTTCGAGCGAGCCGCCCGCGTCCATGCGCATCGCGATCGACTGCAGCATCTCCACGCATTGCTCGCCCGCGCCGCCGTGCACGTCGCCGAGCACGTTGATCGCCGATGCCATCGCGTTGTTGAGCCCGACGCCGCAGGTCGCGGCCATGCGCGCGATGGCGATGCTCGGCGCCTGCGGGCCGTGGTCGACCGCGGCCATCAGCGCGACGTCCAGCAGCTTGGCCTGCTCCGAACCGGGCAGCTCGCCGCGCGTCATCAGCCAGATCATCTGGGCGAAGCTGACCTGCCCGATCAGGTCCTGGATGGCGTGGCCGCCGTAGCGGATGACGCCGGGCGACATCTCGATGATCGAGGTGCGCCACCAGTCCGGCACGCGTTGATCGTGCACCGGTCCGTCGACCGGCGTCGGCTTGCCTTCGTTGGCGCTCATACGGCTTTCTCCTCTTTCAGCGCGGCCCGCTCGGCGGCGCCGTAACCCAGTTCTTCGAGGATGGCCTCGGTATCCTGGCCGAGCCGCGGCGGCGGCGTCGACACCGACGGCGCCTGCCCGTTCAGCTTGAAGCCGGTGCGCAGCACGCGGACATCACGCCCGACGCCGGGCACGTCCTCGAAATTCGCAACCATCCCGCGGTCCGCGATCTGCGGATGCGCGAGCGCTTCCTTGACGGAGTACACCGGACCCGCGGGCACGCCCGCATCGTTCAGGCGCTGCCACCACTCCGCAGCGGAGCCATCGCTCATCGCGGCTTCGAGCAGATGCTTGAGTTCGGCCCGGTGCTTCAGCCGCGCGTGGCGATCGACGAAACGCGGATCGGTCTTCCACTCCGGATGTCCGACCGTGTCGCAGACGGCCTCGAACTGCTCCTGCTTGTTGGCCGCGATGTTGAGCAGGCCCTGCCCGGTGCGGAAGGTGCCGGACGGACTGGCCGTCACGTTGTCGTTGCCCATCGGCTGCGGTTCCCGGCCAGCGACCAGCAGGTTGGACACCGCCCATCCCATCGTCGCCATCGCCGCTTCGAGCATCGAGACGTCGATGAACGTCGCCTCGGCGCGTTCCTTGTCCGCCAGCGCCGCGGCGATGGCCATCGCCGCCGTGAGGCCACCGATGGTGTCCGCCACCGGATGCCCGACCCGGAACGGCGCGGTGTCCGGACCGCCGGTGATGCTCATCATCCCGGACATGCCCTGGATGATCTGGTCGTACGCGGGCAGGTCGCGCAGCGGCCCGTCCTGGCCGAAGCCCGAGATCGCGCAATAGACCAGCCGTGGGTTGACCTGGCGCAGCTCGTCGAAGCCGACGCCCAACCGCTGCATCACGCCGGGCCGGAAGTTCTCGACGACGACATCCGCCGTCGCCACCAGCCTGCGGAACACCGCCTTGCCGGACGGCCGCTTCAGATCGATGGTGATGGATCGCTTTCCCGGGTTCTGCGCCAGGAAGGACACGCCCATGTGCGCCTGGTTCAGCGCCGTGTCGGCGCCGAGCTGGCGGGCGAGGTCGCCGGTCTCGCGCGCCTCGACCTTGATGACGTCGGCGCCCAGGTGCGCCAGCTGGTGACAGGCGAAGGGGCCGGCCAGCACGTTGGTCAGGTCGAGGACGCGGACGCCGCGCAAGGGAGATTGGCTCATGATGGACTCATCCGAAGCTCCGTCGCCAAGCCGGTCAGTCGACCTTGACGTTGCCGCTGCGGACCACGTCGCCCCAGCGCTTCTGCTCGCGCGCCAGGAACTGCGCGGCCTGCTGCGGCGTGCCGGCCATGGGCACGCTGCCTTCGGACTGCAGCTGGCCGATCGTGGCCGCCTTGGACAGGGCCTTCTGCACCTGCGCGTTCATCCGGGTCACGACCGCCGCCGGCGTGCCGGCCGGCGCCACGATCATCTTCCAGTCCGAGGTGTCGAAGCCCTTGAAGCCGCTCTCGGCCACGGTCGGGACATCGGGCAGCACCGGCAGCCGCGCGGCAGAACTGATGGCCAGCGCGCGCAGCCTGCCGGCTTTGATGAAGGGCACCACCGTCTGCGGCGTCGCGAAGTAGTAGTCCACCTGACCGCCAAGCAGGTCGGTCGCCGCCGGACCGGCGCCCTTGTAGGGGATGTGCGTCACCTGGATGGCGGCCTGCTTCGAGAACAGTTCCCCTGTCAGATGGCCCACCGTGCCGTTGCCGGCGGAGGCCATGGTCAGGGTGCCGGGTTTTGCCTTGGCGGCGGCCACCAGGTCGGCGACCGTCTTGAAGCTGGAGGACGACGAGACCACCAGCACCACCGGCTGACCCGCGACCAGCGCGACCGGCGTGAAGGCCTTGGCGGCGTCGTAGGGCATCTTGGGATAAAGCGTGGGGTTGATCGCCAGGTTGGCGGTCTGGCCCATGCCCAGCGTGTAGCCGTCGGCCTTGCTCTTGGCGACGGCGTCCAGTCCGATGTTGCCGCCCGCGCCGGCCTTGTTGTCCGGGACGAAGGTCCAGCCGGTGTCCTCGCGCATCTTCTCCAGGATCAGCCGCGACACGATGTCCGTCCCGCCGCCCGGCGGGAACGGGACGATCATTCGGATGGGCTGGGTCGGGAAGGAGTCGGCGGCCAGCGCCGCCGTCGCGGTCATGCCCGCGCTCGCGGCGGCGATCAGAGTGAAGGCGGCGCCGCGGATCAGGCACTGCGAATTCAGGAATTGCGGAATCAGGAACCGGGTCATGTCGCGTCTCCGTGTTTGTTCTATCTTGCAGAACGGCGGTTTGTTTGATAGAACTGTAGGACGTCTCCGTGATGCCCGAGACGAGGGATTACCCGTGGCCGAATCAGACAGCGCACCTTCCGAGAACCCCGAGGCTTCCGCCGGATCCAGCGGCGTGGCCGTGCTAGACCGCGCGTTCGCGCTGCTGGGCGCGTTCGGCCAGGACGACGACGCCCTGTCGCTGGCGGAGCTGTCTCGGCGCACCGGCCTCTACAAGAGCACCGTGCTGCGGTTGCTGGCGGCGTTGGAGCACGGTGGCTTCGTGCGGCGTCTGCCGGACGGGCAGTACGCGATCGGACCGGCGCCGCTGCGCCTGGCGACGATCTACCAACGCTCGTTCCACGTCGGGCCGATCGTGGAGCCGCTGCTCAAGCAGCTCAGCACCGACACCGGCGAGACCGCGTCCTTCTACGTCCGGCACGGCGAGGCGCGGATCGCGATCCATCGCTGGGAGCCGGCGCGCTCGGTGCGCGCGGCGGTCGCGGTGGGGCAGCAGTACGCGCTGCACCAGGGCGCGTCGGGCAAGGTGCTGTGCGCGTTCTCGAGCGACCTGCGCGAACGTTTCCCAGGCATCCGCGAGCGCGGATGGGGCGTCTCCTACGGCGAGCGCGAACCGGACACGGCCTCGGTCGCCGCGCCGGTGTTCGCCATCGACGGCCGCGTGCAGGGCGCGATCGCCGTCTCAGGGCCGCGGGTGCGGTTGTCTCCACCCGAGACGATGTTGAACGCCTGCCGCGCCGTGCTCGGCGCCGCGCGCGAGGCCAGCCGCCTGCTCGGCGGCGATGTCGCGCTGTTGGACACGGCGCTGCGGACCGTGTCGATCGCCGACTTCACGACCGGCGGCTGACCATGAGAAACGCCGGCGCAAGGGCCGGCGTCTTGTGGCTTCGCCGCCGTCGCCGCGCCTCAGGCGCGACGTGACGGCCGGCGGAGATCAGGCCGCGCCGTGGCAGTTCTTGAACTTCTTGCCCGAACCGCAGTGGCAGGGATCGTTGCGTCCCAGCTTGGGGGTGTCACGGCGCACCTGCTCAACGTGATATCGCTGCTGCTCCGTCGCTTCCTGCAGGTCGACGACGGTCAGGATCAGGTCCTCGATGGCCTCGTCGATGTTCTTGAGCGGATGCTCCTTGTCCAGCAGCTCGACGATCTCCACTTCCTCCGGCGTCTCGGCCGGCAGGTGGCGGTACAGGCGCGCCAGCAGCGCGTTGATGTTGTCGTCGGCCTGCTCGTGCAGGTCGGGGAAGGTCACCGCGGCGTACTCGAAGCCGCCGACCCACGGCAGCAAGGCCTGGGTGATCGGATCGTCGGGGAGCTGCGGCGCGTCCGGATCGACGGGCTCGTCGGCGTTGGCGTCGACCTTGGCGTCGGCTTGCGCGGCGGCTTCCGGTGCGGCGCCTTCCGCAGCGTCTTCAGCGGTGCCGTCGGCGTCCGCTGCATCCGCTTCCAGGTCCAGCACCACCGGGTAGAACCAGCCCTGCTCCAGCATGCTGTGGTTCAGCGAGGCGAAGCGGCGCTCCACCAGCGCGCGGATGCGGGCCAGCCAGGCGGGATCGACGTCGTCGGGCAGCGGACGGCCTTCGTAGTCGAAGATGGGGGGCAGCCATTCCTCGATCGGGATCAGGCGGGGCTGCACCAGCACGCCGGCCAGGTAGCCGTCCAGCATCGAGGCGTCCAGCGGCTCCAGCGGTTCGGGCGTGATGGCGAGGAGTTCGTCGAGTTCGTCGAACTCGGCGTCGGAAAGGTCGTGGGCAATGCTCATGGGGCGCGATTGTCGCCGCTCACGTCGGCGGTCGTGTGGCCGGACGGCGGACGCACCGCGTCGATCAGCCGTTCGCGCATCCAGCGCTGGGCGCTGCGGTCCTCGTTGCGCAGGTGCCAGAGCACGTCCACGTGCACCGGCGACAGCGGCATCGGGAGCGGCCGGTAGATCAGCGCGTCCTGGTAACCCGTGGCGGTGATGAAGGACTGCGGCAGCACCGTCAGCAGGTCGGAATGCGCCACCACCCGGCCGGCGGTGAAGAACTGGTTGACGGTCAGCGCGATGCGGCGGCTGCGCTTGAGCGCCGCCAGCGCCTCGTCGACGAAGCCGTAGGGCCGGCCCGAGAAGCTCACCAGCAGGTGATGCGCCTGGCAGAAGGCGTCCAGCGTCAGTTCCTGGTCGGCCAGCGGGTGGCTGCGCCGCATCACACAGACGTAGTACGAGTCGTAGAGCCGCTGCTGCCGGATCGCCGCCATGTCGCCCTGCCCCTTCAGCGCGGCGACGGCGTTCGGGAAGTAGCCGAGCGCGAAGTCGGCCTCGCTCTGTTCCAGCAGGAGGCGAGGATCGCGCGTCGTCAGCGGCAGCACGTGGACGTTGGCCAGGGCGCGCATCTGCTCCAGTTGCTGCATCAGCGGCGGCAGGATCAGCGCGGCCGTCGCGTCGGCCATCGCCAGGCGGAAGGTGTATTCCTCCGACGTCGGCTGGTAGTCGCCGGGATCCAGCGCCACCCGCAGCCGGGTCAGCGCCGACCGGACTTCCGGCCAGAGCCCCTCCGCCCGCGAGGTCGGCTTCATCCCGAAGGCCTGGCGCACGAACAGGTCCTCGCCGAGCGCCTCGCGCAGCCGCTTGAGCGCATGGCTGACGGCCGGCTGCGTCATCGACAGCCGCTCTGCGGCGCGGGTCATGGAGCGTTCCGCCATGACGGCGTCGAACACCTTCAGCAGGTTCAGATCGAGGTTCCGGAAGCTCATTGAAGGCACTTTTTCACGGAAAACAGACGGAGATCGCGGCGGCGCAACGGTCGGAAGGCGCCTCCCGGACCGGTCATCGGGGCCTCGGCGTGCGCATTCCTTGGCATTCGGCGGCCAGCCGCGTGATGCGCATCACGGCCTGGACGCGCTTCGCCCCATGATATGCACAGCGTTCATACATTCAATGCCCATCTTTCATTGGCGTCATGCCTAGGGGAAACCCTATAGTTCGGTCCATCGGTTCTACAGAGCCGACCCAAACAAGCCAATCAAAGGAAATCGCCATGAGCGTCGCTACCCAAACCTTCGGTCTTCCCCTGAGCCGCACGGTGCGTCGCGGCGGCACGTTCGCCACGATCGGCGCCCGCGTCTGGGCCCGCACGATCACGAACGTCAAGGCCCGCATCGAGTCCGCCAAGATGGCTCGCGCCGAGCGCGAGATCCTGGCCCTCGCCGCCCAGTACGAAGAGAGCATGCCCTCCTTCGCCGCTGAGCTGCGCGCCGCGAACGCCCGCCGCAACGGCTGAATCAACGGTTGAACGGCTGAGCAGCCGACACCGCCGGGTGCCGTATGGGCCCGGTCGCGAGGTCTGAAGCCGTCGTGATGTGAGCGCAGGCTCTCATCGAATCGCGCATCAGATCGAGCAAAAGAAAAGCCCGCTTCGAATCACTTCGAGCGGGCTTTGCCTTTTCAGGCTCCCCCGGACCCGCCTCTTTCGAGGCGGTCGCCGGGTGGAATTCAGCGGTCGATCAGGCCTGGGTCAGGCGCTGTTCGATCTTGGCCTTGGTGGCGGGCAGTTCCGCCGGCAGGCCTTGGGCCAGCTGGACGAACAGCTCGTCGTGGAGCTTGAGCTCCGTCGCCCAATCCTCATTCGAGATGTGGGTGACGGTCTTGTACTGTTCCGGCGTGAAGGCCAGGCCTTGCCAGTTCAGGTCTTCGTAACGCGGGCTGGTGCCGAAGGCGTGTTCGACGCCCTGACCCTGGCCGTCGACGCGCTCCAGCATCCACTTCAGGACGCGCATGTTCTCGCCGTAGCCGGGCCAGACAAACTTGCCGTCGGCGCCCTTGCGGAACCAGTTGACGCAGAAGATTGCCGGCAGCTTGGCGCCGGACTGGGCGAGCTTGTCGCCCAGCGTCAGCCAGTGCTGGAAGTAGTCCGCCATGTTGTAGCCCATGAAGGGCAGCATCGCGAACGGGTCGCGGCGCACGACGCCCTGCTGGCCGGCGGCCGCGGCGGTCGTCTCGGAGCCCATGGTCGCGGCCATGTAGACACCTTCGGTCCAGTCGCGGGCCTCGGTCACCAGCGGCACGGTCGTCGAGCGGCGGCCACCGAAGATGAACGCGTCGATGGCCACGCCGGCGGGGTTGTCCCACTCGGCGTCCAGCGCCGGGTTGTTGGTCGCGGCGACGGTGAAGCGGGCGTTCGGGTGAGCAGCCTTGGCGCCGGTCTCCTTGGCGATCTCCGGGGTCCAGTCCTTGCCTTGCCAGTCGACCAGGTGGGCCGGCGGCGTGTCGGTCATGCCTTCCCACCAGACGTCGCCGTCGTCGGTCAGCGCGACGTTGGTGAAGATGACGTCCTTGTCCAGGCTGGCCATGCAGTTCGGGTTGGTCTTCACGTTCGTGCCCGGGGCCACGCCGAAGTAGCCGGCTTCCGGGTTGATCGCGTAGAGGCGGCCGTCCTTGCCGGGCTTGATCCAGGCGATGTCGTCGCCGATGGTGGTGACCTTCCAGCCTTCGAAGCCGGCGGGCGGGATCAGCATGGCGAAGTTGGTCTTGCCGCAGGCGCTCGGGAAGGCGGCGGCGACGTGGTGCTTCTTGCCTTCGGGCGAGGTCACGCCCAGCACGAGCATGTGTTCGGCCAGCCAGCCCTGGTCGCGGCCCATGGTGGAGGCGATGCGCAGCGCGAAGCACTTCTTGCCCAGCAGCGCGTTGCCGCCGTAGCCGGAGCCGTAGGACCAGATCTCGCGGGTCTCGGGGTAATGGACGATGTACTTGGTCTTGTTGCAGGGCCACTTCACGTCGGCTTGGCCGGCTTCGAGCGGCGCGCCCACGGTGTGGACGCAGGGCACGAACTCGCCGTTGTCGCCGAGCGTGTCCAGGACCGCGCGACCCATGCGGGTCATGATGCGCATGTTCACGGCGACGTAGGGGCTGTCGGACAGCTCGACGCCGATGTGGGCGATCGGGGAGCCGATCGGGCCCATCGAGAACGGCACCACATACAGCGTGCGGCCGCGCATGGCGCCGCGGAACAGGGCCTTGTCGCCGGTCTGCAGCAGGGCGCGCATCTCGGCCGGTTCCATCCAGTTGTTGGTCGGGCCGGCGTCGAGCTTGTTCTTCGTGCAGATGAAGGTCCGGTCCTCGACGCGGGCGACGTCGGTCGGATCGCTCCACGCGAGGTAGCTGCCCGGGCGCTTGGCCGGGTTCAGCTTCTGGAAGGTGCCGGCGTCGACCAGCTGCTGGCACAGGCGGTCGTATTCGGCCTGGCTGCCGTCGCACCAGTAGACCTCCTTGGCCTCGGTGAGGGCGGCGATCTCGGCCACCCAGGCGACGAGGCGCTGGTGTTTGACGTAGGCCGGTACGTTCAGGCGCAAGCCTTCCATGACGGGTTGGTTCATGACGGTTTCCAATTTGAGGATATGAAAAGCGGAATTGGGTCAGCTCCGTTCCGGTGGCTCCCGACCCCGTCTTTCAGAGGAGGAGACCGCGGAGCTGACCCAATGCCGCGCCTCAGCGTGGTGCTTCGCCGAACACTGGTTCCAATGTAATCACGCCGTAACTCCAACGCCTGTCGGGGTTATGCGTTTTGGGAATGGATTGATGCGTCGCCACCGCGGGCGCACGCGCGAGCGCCCAGCAAGCTGCGCGCCATAAATGTGTCGGATTGCTTTACATACCGTCCCACGGATTTGGGACATGTTTCGCTAACCCGTTGTCGTTCAACAGGATTCAGCCTCTGGCCCATGTCGTGCTTTTCAGGGACACGAACCGTTCGTTTCCGCTTGAAAAAACCATGTCCCTGATCTCCCGCCTTGTCGCCGCCGCCGCCCTGACCTTCTCGGCAGTCGCCGGCCACGCCGCCACCGTCTCCCTGCTGACCACCGACAACGGCTGGTACTCGACGGTTTCGGCCCACAGCCCTTCCAACACCAACACCATCACGGGCTTCTACAACAACGGTGAGTACCGCAGCTTCTACGTGTTCTCGCTGCCGGGCCTGGCCGCCGGCGAGACCATTCTCTCCGCGACGCTGAGCTTCGCATCCGCCAACGGCACCATGGAAGGACAGTACGCGCAGAAGCATCTGGGCCTGTTCGACTACGTCGGCTCGATCAACAGCCTGCGCACCGGCACGGCCGATTCGGCCGCCGCCTTCGCCGACCTGGGCTCGGGCAAGTCCTACGGCACGGCGACGCTGAACGGCCCGACCGGCACGATGCCCGGCTTCTCGGTCTCGCTGACCAACGACGCCATCGCCGACCTGCTGGCTTTCAGCGCAACGCCCAACCACGCCTTCGTGATCGGCGCCTCGCTGCTGGACCCGTTCGTGTCGGGCCGTGCCGAAACGCTGTGGAGCAGCTCGGGCCAGAACGGCAACGCCGTCGCCGCCCGCCTGACCCTGGTGACCGGCCAAGCCGTCCCGGAACCCGACTCGATCGCCCTGCTGGGCGCCGCCGCGCTGGCCTTCGGCATCGCCGCGCGCCGCCGCAAGGCCAAGTAAGCACCGGAACTCCGGACCCCGAAGGGCGCAGCGGCGACGCTGCGCCCTTTGTCGTTCCGGGGCGCTCCGGTCAGGACGGGAGATCCGCCTGCTCCCGGCACAGCTCCCACAAGGCCGGCACCCACAGCGTCTGAGGCGCCGGTTTCGGCAGCTTGACGAGCCCGGCCTCTCCCGGCCAATCCTTCCGGGGCGCGGCCGCGCACAGCAGCGTCTTCATGTCCGGCCAGCGTGCGCGCCACTCGTGCCAGGCCCGGACTGACGGCAGCGACTCCGGCGACGAGGCCAGCAGCAGTCCGTGCCCCGCCGTCGCCGCTTCGGCGAGCGCCTCGGGCAGGTCCTCCGCCCGCTCGACTTCCCGCGCATCGAAGCCGCATTGCAGCAAGCGCTCCAGCATCACCTCGCGCACCGCCGCGCAGCGGTCCCACACGACCGCCACCCAGCCGTCGCCGATCCGCTCCATGCCGGCCTGCGTCTGCAAGGCCGGCCATTGGACTTCCGCCTCGGTCGCCTCGATCAGCGGCAGTTCCGCGATGAAGCTGCTCCCCCGCCCCGCCGAGCTGCGCGCGCTCAACTCGCCGCCCATCGCGCGCACCGTCTGACGGGCGATGGCCAGGCCGAGTCCCAGGCCGGGCACGTCGCCCGAGCGCCGGCCCCGCGTGAACGGATCGAAGATCCGCTCCAGATCCTCCGGCGCGAGCCCGGGGCCTTCGTCGGTCACCGACAGCACCAGCCGCCCGCCCACCGCGCGGGCCCTCAACGCCACCTCGCCCGCCTGCCCGTACTTCGCCGCATTCGACAGCAGGTTGAGCAGCACCTGCCGGAGCCGCCGCGCATCCAGCGACAACACCGCCGGCAGCGAGTCATCCATCACCAGCGAGAGCCGGGTCTTGCCCGCCATCATCAGCGCCTGCGACTGCAGCGCCAGCTCATGCAGCAGTCCGTGCAGGTAGACCGGCGCGTTCAGCACTTCCAGATCGGCTTCCGCCGTCGGCTGCCGCGCGAAGCGCTGCAGTTCGTCGATCGTGTCGAGCAGCATCACCCCGCCGTGTTCGAGCGCCTGCCGGGTCGACTCGAAATCTTGTCCCGGCGCCAGCCGCCGCGTGAGCTGCACCATCGACGCCAGCGGTGCGCGCAGGTCGTGGCCGATGTGGCCCAGCAGCCGGCCCTTCGCCGCGTCGCTCGCCTGCGCGTGCGCGCTGGCGCGGGCCAGCTCCGCGGTGCGCTCCAGCACGGCCGTTTCCAGGGCCTGCGCATGCTGGCGACGTTCCCGCTGCAGCAAGCGCAGCATCGTCACCAGCACGGCCGCCGCGCCGGTCGTGCCGACCATCGACGGCGCCAGCTCGATCCAGTCGGCGTACGGCAGATAGCCGAGCAGGCTGAAGTACCGCGGCGCAATACCCAGCACGACACCCCCGATCGCGCACAGCCACACGCCGCCCACCGGGTCGCCGCGCCGCATCGCCCGGAAGCTCGCGATCAGGCCGATGGCCGTGAGCAGCAGGTTGGTCGGCGCCGCCATGCGCGTGCCGGTCTGGTAGTCCACCGCGATGCAGGCCGCCACCGCGATCAGGCTCAGCCCCACCACCGCCACCAGCGCGCGGTGCACCGCCGGTTGCGTGGCGCGCAGCCGCAGCACCGTCGCCATCGCCATCAGCTGGAAGACCGTGGTCAGCGCACCCGTCGTGCCCAGGGCCCGCTGCGCCCAGTCGGTCGCCTCCGGCCAGAAGCGCTGGAAGGCCGTGCCGCGCATCGCCATCTCGTAGACCATCGCGCTGGAGAGGAAGGCCGCGATCCAGGCATAACCGCGATCGCGCAGCGACACCGCCAGGCCCGCCGCCAGCGCCGCGAGCGTCAGCCCCACCGCGGACAACATGCCGTCGCGCCACACGCGCCATTGCTGTTCCTCGATCAGCGCCTCCGCCACCCAGAGCGTCGGCTCGATCGCCAGCGCGCCGCGGCTCGCGGCACGCAGCTGGAGTTCCCAGACCTCGCCGGGCTCGATGCGCATCGGGAAGGCGCTCTCGCGCAGCGCGAGCGGGCGCTGGTCGAAGGCGAGATCGGTGCCCGCGCGCGCCATGGTCCACGGCGTCGCGCTACCGTCGGGCAGCAGCCGGCGGCGGTAGAGCGCCACCGACTCGATGCGCGCCGGGTCCACCATCAGGATGTAGCGGGCCGCTTCGGGCCCGTCCTGGCGCAGCGTCCAGCGCAGCCAGTAGGTATCGCGCGTGTAGCCCGGCGACAGCGCCGTTCGACTGGCGGGACGCCATCGCGCCGGTCCGTCGCGGGGCGGCTGCTCGGCGCGTTCGATCCAGAGCTGCCCCTGATCGACGAGGGCGATGCGTCCGGGATCCGTGCCATGCAAGGCGATCACCGGCTGGTCAGGCGCGGGTCCCGCGTGAGCGATGGCGAAGGCCATCTGGGCGACCAGCGCGACGACCCACAGGCGCCAACCAGCCATCAGGGCTCCTGGGCGTCGGAAGCGGCGGACTCTCGCGCCCGCAACGCCGTCCGGTAAGCCTGCGGACTGAGCCCGTTCCGTTCCCGGAAGGCGGTCGCGAAGTTGCCGGCGTTCGCATACCCCACGTGGAATGCGACGTCCGCGATGCTCATGTCCGTGTCGGCCAGCAGCCGCTGTCCGGTACGCACGCGCTCGTCGCTGATGTAGCCGGACACCGTCTGCCCGAGCTCCTCGCGGAACAGCGCCAGCAGGCGCCGCCCGGTCAGCCCGACCTGCCGGCCGATCTGGTTCACCGTCAGCGGCTCGACCAGGTGATCGCCGATGTACTTGCGGGCCGCGGCCAGCAGTCGCTGGTCCGGCGTGCCGACCTCCTCGACCGGCGCCGCTTCGACGTCGTCCGTCGACGGTGTCCGACGCGATGCGGCCAGATGCAGATGCACCCGCACGCGCGCGAGCACCTCCTGCGGATGGAAGGGCTTGCTGATGAAGTCCACCGCGCCGTTGGACAGGCCCTCGATGCGGCTGTCGACGTCGTTGTGGGCGCTCAGGAACAGCAGCGGCACCTCGCGCGTCGCCGGGTCCGACTTGAGCAGGCGGCACAGCGCGAAGCCGTCCATGTCGGGCAGGCCGACGTCCAGCAGCGCCAGGTCCGGGGCCAGGCCTTGCGCCTTCTGCAGCGCCACCTTGCCGCTCTCGGCGAAGGTGAGCCGGTAGAGCGGATGCAGCAGCGCGGTCAACCAGCGCAGGTCCTCGGGCTGGTCGTCCACCAGCAGCAGCAACGGGCGATGGATCGCGGGAGCGGGCGCGGCACGGGACATCGGCGGATTGTCCGGGCCGACCCGGCGAATCGCGCCCGCAGGGCCCGGTCCGGTGGGCGCCCAGCGATCAAAACGCCCATGTGGGGGGGAGGAAACGGAGCGGAAAAACTACCGGAAACCGGCACGGCCTGACCCCCGCGGCCGGCCTTGAACGAATCGCCAAACATCGGCGGCGAATTGACAGAACTCCGGACGGGTGCCGCACGGGATAACCGCGCCCTTGCTACACACAACGGGAGATTGGGAATGAAGTACAGCACGCGGCGACGCGCGGCCGGCCTGGGGCTGAGTCTGATGAGCCTGTCCGTGAGCCTGGCCTGGGCCGCGGCGCCGGACGCCGGCCAGCTGCTCAACGAGCAGCGCCGACTGACCCCGCCGACGCAGCGCGGCGACCTGGACAAGGCCCCGGGCGTCAACACGCCGCTGGGCGACGACCAGCAGGCCGGCCTGCGCGCCCGCGTGGACCGCATCCGCTTCACCGGCGCGGACGGCCTGATCCCGGAACCCGAGCTGCAGGCGCTGGTCGCCGACGCCAAGGGCCGCCAGCTGTCGCACAGCCAACTGCAGTCGCTGGCCGCCCGCGTCACCGCGGCGCTGCAGAAGCGCGGTTTCGTGCTCGCCCGCGCCTACCTGCCGCGGCAAGACCTGACCCAGGGCGAACTGGAGATCGCCGTCCTGTCGGGCCGGCTGCAGTCCGGCGTGAACCGCGTGCGCGTCACCGGCGCCGACGAGTCGCTGGCCCCGCGCCTGGGCGCGATCGCCGATGCGGCGCTGGCCTCCGGCCCGGTCCGCTACGAGCAGCTCGAACGCGCGCTGATGCTGATCAACGACGTGCCCGGCGTGCAGGCCCGCGCGACGCTGGAACGCGGCGACGAGCCCGGCACCAGCCGCCTCGAGGTCCGCGCCGACACCGGCCGCGCCTGGGCGGTCGACGCCTCGGTGGACGACTACAACAACCGCTACACCGGCCAGTGGCGCGTCGGCGCCGCGGCCTCGCTGATCCGCCCGCTCAACCGCGAGGACCTGCTGCAGGCCAGCGTGTCGCGCACGGACGGCAGCCGCCAGGCCGCCCTGGTCTACGGCTTCGCCGTCGGCGCCTCGGGCCTGCGCGCCCAGCTGGCGACGACCTGGCTGGACTATCGCGTCGGCGAGGAGCTCAAGCCACTGGACCTGCGCGGCACCGCGCGTACCGTCTCGGCCAGCCTGAGCTACCCGGTGCTGCGCGGCCGCGAGCGCAACCTCTGGGTCTCCGCCGAAGGCGAGCAGCGCACGCTGGTCGACGAGGCGCTCGGCCAGACGCTGCGCGACCGCCGCCTCAACCGCCTGACGGTCAACGTCTACGGCAACGCCTGGGACAACGTGCTGGGCGGCGCGCAGAACGACTTCGGCCTGGGCGTCACCAGCGGCACGGTCGCGCTGCGCGAGTCCGGCGACCAGATCGCCGACGCGCTGACCGCCCGCACCTCCGGCAGCTACGACAAGGCCACCTGGCGCCTCTCGCGCCTGCAGACCGCGCAGGCGCTGCCGGGCTGGGGGCTGTTCGTCGGCGGCTACGGCCAGCTGAGCGCGCGCAATCTGGACTCGTCGGAGAAGTTCCAGCTGGGCGGACCGTCGGGCGTGCGCGCCTATCCGGTCGGCGAGGCCAGCGGCGACAACGGCTGGATCGGTACCGCCGAACTGCGCCGCGAGCTGCGTCTCGGCAACGGCCTGGCCGCGCAGCTGATCGCCTTCGCGGACTACGGCCGCATCGAGCAGCACGAGCGCCCATGGACCGGCGCGCTGGCCGGACAGCCGAATGAATACGGACTGGGCGGCGCGGGCCTGGGCGCCAACCTGGCCGGCGAGCGCTGGACGCTGCGCGCGAGCTGGGCGCATGCGGTCGGCCGCAACGCCGGACGCACCGCGGCCGGTCGCGACGCCGACGGCCGCGACGACCGCCAGCGCTTCTGGCTGCAGGCCTCCTTCCACTATTGATCGACGCCGCAGCCCACCCTCAGCCCGCCGCCGAGCCCGCGCCCGCGCCCGGCTCCCGGCCCGCTGAGACGGCTGCTCCGACCGCACAGACCGCTTAGAGCAAAGAGAACACCATGGGATCGTTGAACCACAGCTATCGCCTCGTCTGGAACGAGCTTTGCGGCGCCTTCGTCGCCGTGCCTGAATTCGCCCGCGGACGCGGCAAGCGCACCGGCGGGACCGTGCGCCGCGCCATCGCCGCCGCCATCGCGGCGGCCGCCGCCGGCAGCTTCGCCGGACCCGCCGCCGCGCTCGATGCGGGGGCGCTGCCCACCGGCGGCCAGATCACCGCCGGCAACGCCTCGCTGACGCAGCAGGGCTCGCAGCTGCGCATCGACCAGACCTCCAACAAGCTGATCCTCAACTGGAACAGCTTCGACATCGGCAGCAACGCCTCGGTGCGCTTCAACCAGACCGGTGCCGACGCGGTGGCGCTGAACCGCGTCACCGGCGGCGCGCCCAGCCAGATCTTCGGCGACCTCTCCGCCAACGGTCAGGTCTGGCTGGTCAACAACAGCGGCGTGGTCTTCGGCAAGGGCGCGACGGTCAACGTCGGCGGCCTGGTCGCCAGCACGCTGAACGTCAGCGACGCCGACTTCCTCGGCGGCCGCGCGCGCTTCTCCGGCACCAGCACCGCGCAGGTCCGCAACGACGGCTCGATCCGCGCCGACGGCGTGGTGGCGCTGCTGGGCGCCTCGGTGGTCAACACCGGCACGATCAGCGCCGGCCAGGTCGCCATGGCGGCGGGCCAGCAGGTCGCGCTCGACTTCAACGGCGACGGCCTGCTGCAGGTGCGCGTCGATCAGGCGGCGCTGGACGCCGAGCTGTCACAGGAAGGCCTCGTGCAGGGCCGCCAGGTCGTCCTGAGCGCCCCCAGTGCGAGCGCACTGCGCGCCAGCGTCATCAACATGGACGGCGTGGTCGAGGCCAAGGGCCTGTCCGAACAAGGCGGCCGCATCATCCTCGACGGCGGCGACAACGGCCAGGTGAACGTCACCGGCCGACTGGACGCGAGCTCCGCGCAAGGCCTGGGCGGTGACGTGCGAGTCACCGGCGGCACGATCGCGCTGCGCGGCGCCACGGTCGACGCCAGCGGCGCCACCGGCGGCGGCCAGATCCACATCGGCGGCGGCTGGCAAGGCAAGGACGCGAGCCTCACGAACGCAGACAAGGTCAGCGTCGACGCGGCGACCACGCTGCGCGCCAATGCGACGGTGAACGGCAACGGCGGCGAGGTCGTGACCTGGTCGGACGGTCGTACCGATTTCGCCGGCCGCGTCGAATCGCGCGGCGGCGATCAGGGCGGCAACGGCGGCCGCATCGAAGTCTCCGGCAAGCAGGAGCTGGCGTACAGCGGCCGCGCCGACGCGCGCGCCGCCAAGGGCGCGACCGGCGACCTGCTGCTGGATCCTGCCTCGCTCACCATCAACGGCGGCGGCAGCGGCACCGACGTGCTGACGGGCTCGGTCGTCTACGAGAAGGACATCGAGGCGCAGCAGGCCAACGTGCTGCTGCAGGCCACGGGCGACATCCTGGTCAACGACCTGAACCTCAACGGGGGCGACGGCAAGATCACGATGCAGCCCAACGTCAGCCTGCGCATCGAGGCCGGCACCTCCAGCGGCACGCACCTCACGCCGCCGTCCAACCTGACCGACGGCGCGTTCACGAGCAACTTCGACCTGATGTTCGCCAACGCGAGCAACGTGCTGGAAGTGTCGGGCAGCGGCAGCCTGATGCTGGTGGCCGGTGCGACCGGCTCGGGCCGAGTGCTCAACGCGCCGACGATGATCGCGCGCGGCGCCGGCACCAATCCGTCCGGCGCGCTGCCGACCCACAATGTCTCCGTCCCCGGCAGCGGCACGCCGGGCGCGGGCTCGATCACCATCTACGGCGCCGACGGCGCGACGGTGGGCGGCTCGCTGACCACCAACGGCGGCTATGTCCGCATCTGGGCCGACTCCGACAACGGCGGCGCCGGCTTCTTCACGCTGAACGCCCCGGTGTCCACCAACGGCGGCAACCTCTACGTGTCGACCGGCAGCGGCGACGTGACGCTGAACTCCAGCATGGTGCTGGGTGCGGGCCGGATCTTCTTCCGCGCCGACGGCAGCTACACCAACGGCAACAAGATCCTGGCTGGCCTGCTCAGCGTGAACGGCGACGTCAACATCGACACGCCCTTCGTTTTCAAGGGCGGCGCGAGCATCTATACCGACAGCTCGATCAACTTCGGCAACGTCAACGTCAACATGGACACCGGCACCGGCGTCCTGACGCTGCGCGCCAACCGCATCGACTGGGGCACCTCGACGCTGCAGAACCTGAGCACCGCATCGCTGCGTCTGGAGCCCTACAACCCGGCCACCAACATGGTGCTCGGAGACGCGAACGGCTTCGCCTCCGCGACGACGCTGGCCAAGCTGCCCGGCATCAAGAACCTGACGATCGGCCGCGCCGACGGCACCGGCACGATCAGCGTGCCGGGCAACTTCAGCTTCAACGCCTCGGGCAGCTTCGAGATGGTGGACCGCACCATCGACGTCACCGCCGGCACGCTGAACAACACGACGGGCAACATCGTGCTCACCGGCGACAACGTCAACCTGTCGCAGAGCATCACCGCCAAGAACGGCACGGGCAAGGTCACGATCCGTCAGATGACGGTGGCCAACGAACTGCACCTGGGCGGCGGGCTGAGCAACGCGTCCATCGGCCAGGTCAACGCGGCGACGCTGGAAGTCGGCCGCAGCGACGGCGGCAACCTGGTCTTCGACAACGACATCACCACCAACGCCACCACGGTCAGCCTGAAGAGCGGCGGCCAGGTGATCGGCGTGAACGGCGGCGTGGCCGCGGCCAACGTGGCCGTGACCGCGGGCCAGGGCGCGACGCTGACCGACGACACTTTCAGCTTCACGAAGCTGGCGCTGGACGTCGGCGGCACCACCGTCGTGAACCCGGCCAGCGCCGCCGGCTTCACGCTGGGCACCGTCGACGGCGTGGCCGGCCTGACCACGCGCGGCGCGGCCGATGTGACGCTCAACAGCGGCACCGGCACGCTGGCGCTGGACGCGCCGATCAACTTCACCGGCGGCGCGGCGAAGCTCACGCTGCAGGCGCCGAGCTGGAGCAGCACGGCCAACCAGGTGACGACCAACGGCGCGCAGGCCACGGTGGTCTTCGACCGCACCGGCCCGGCCACCGGCATCACCGTCGGCGGCACGACCACGGCCGACCTGACCAACACGATGCTGGCGCGCTTCAACGGCGTGAACACGCTCCGCGTGGACGCGTCCGACCTCGACCTGGGCGTCGTGGGACCGGTCCAGCTGTCCCTGGGCAACCGCCTGGAGCTGCTGGGCGGCACCTTCGCCCAGGCCGGCGCGATCACGATGACCAACGGCGGCGTGCTCGTGCGCGCCGAGGCCGGCGGCATCAACGTCGCCAACAACATCAGCTCCAGCGGCACCGTCTCGCTCGACGACCGCAGCACGGTCGGTATCGGCAACCAGCAAGGCGTCCTCATCACCGCCGGCAAGCTGGCGCTGCGCAGCGGCGGCGACGCCAGCTTCAGCAGCGCGCAGCAGGTCGGCACGGTGGCGGCGGACGTGCATGCGCTGTCGATGTCCAACACCGGATCGCTGATCGTCGGCACCGCCGACGGCCTCCAGGGCGTCCAGGCCGACGGCACCGTCGCGCTGCGCGCCCAGGGCGCCGCCGCGGACCTGACGCTGCAGCAGCAGATCGTCGCTGGCAACGACGGCAGCGCGGCGACCCCGGTCGTCCTGCGCGCGGGTCGCAACTTCATCAACCAGGCGGGCGCCAGCGCGCTGCAGGCCGGCAACGGCGGCGCCTGGCAGGTGTACTCGACCTCGCCGCTGAGCGACACGCGCGGCGGTCTGGTCGCGTCCTTCAAGCAGTACGACACCAGCTACGGCAACACCGTCCAGGGCGCCGGCGACGGCTTCCTGTACACGGTGGCCCCGACGCTGACCGTCGGCCTGTCGGGCAGCGCCTCCAAGGTCTATGACGGCAACGTCGACGCGGCGACCGGCGGACTGGTGCTCGGTGCCACCGGCGGGATCGACGGCGACGTCGTGAATCTGGCCATCGGTTCCAGCGGCTCGGCCCACTACGACACCAAGAACGTCGGCTCCGGCAAGACGGTGACCGTCGACGGCGTCGTCATCGCCGGCGGCCAGAACGGCGGCACCGCCGTCTACGGCTACCGCCTGGTATCCGACAGCGCCAGCGCCGCCATCGGCCAGGTCACGCCGAAGACGGTCACCGTCGCCAACGGCGCGGTGCAGGACAAGGTCTACGACGGCAACACGACGGCGCAGCTCTCCGCCGGCGGCATCGCGGGTCTGGTCTCGGGCGACGACACGGCGCTGAGCGGTGCAGTCAGCTTCCTGGACAAGAACGCGGGCGTCGGCAAGGCGGTCAACGTGTCCGGTCTGGTCCTGACGGGCAACGATGCCGGCAACTACGTGCTGGACACCAGCGCGGGCGCGACGGCCTCGATCACCCCCAAGACGGTGGGCGTCGGCGCGATCCAGGTCAGCGGCAAGGTCTACGACGGCACGCGCGATGCGCAGGTCACCACCGGCGGCCTCACCGGCGCGGTCTCGGGCGATCAGCTCGACGTGACGGTCAGCGGCCAGTTCGACACGAAGAATGTCGGCAACGGCAAGGCGGTCGACGTGCAGCTCGCGCTGACCGGTGCGGACGCGGGCAACTACGTGTTGGCTTCCAGCTCGGCGCAAGGCTCGGCCTCGATCACGGCCAAGACCGTGGATGTCGTCGCGGTCCAGGTGAGCGGCAAGGTCTACGACGGCACGCGCAGCGCGCAGGTCACCACGGGCGGCGCTGTCGGCGTCATCGCGGGTGATGAGCTCGGCGTTTCGGCCACCGGCCAGTTCGACACGAAGAATGTCGGCACCGGCAAGGCGGTCGATGTGCAGTTCGCGCTGACGGGATCGGACGCGGGCAACTACGTGCTGAGCTCGAGCTCGGCGCAGGGCGCGGCCTCGATCACCGCCAAGACCGTTGACGTCGTCGCGATCCAGGTCGGCGGCAAGGTCTATGACGGCACGCGCGCCGCGCAGGTCACCACGGGCGGTGCTGTCGGCGTCATCGCGGGTGACGAGCTCGGCGTTGCGGCCAGCGGCCAGTTCGACACGAAGAATGTCGGCACCGGCAAGGCGGTCGACGTGCAGCTCGCACTGACCGGCGCGGACGCGGGCAACTACGTGCTGGCCTCCGGTTCGGCGCAAGGCTCGGCCTCGATCACGGCCAAGACCGTGGATGTGGGTGCGATCCAGGTCGGCGGCAAGGTCTATGACGGCACGCGCGCCGCGCAGGTCACCACGGGCGGCGCTGTCGGCGTCATCGCGGGCGACGAGCTCGGCGTTGCGGCCAGCGGCCAGTTCGACACGAAGAACGTCGGCACCGGCAAGGCGGTCGACGTGCAGCTCGCACTGACCGGATCGGACGCAGGGAACTACGTGCTGGCTTCCAGCTCGACGCAAGGCTCGGCCTCGATCACGGCCAAGACCGTGGATGTGGGTGCGATCCAGGTCGGCACCAAGGTCTACGACGGCACACGCACCGCGCAGGTCACGACCGGCGGCGCTGTTGGCGTCGTGGCGGGCGATCAGCTCGGCGTCGCGGCCAGCGGCCAGTTCGACAACAAGAACGCCGGCACCGGCAAGGCCGTCGACGTGCAGCTCGCGCTGACCGGCGCGGACGCGGGCAACTACGTGCTGAGCACCGGCTCCGCGCAATCCCGCGGTGACGTCACCGCCCGCACGATCCAGGCACCGACGGTGACCGTGGTCACCGGGGTCTTCAACAGCGACACCTCGGCCACGCTCGTCATCGGCTCGCCGCAAGGCATCGTGGCGGGCGATCAGGTGAGCGTCGGCGGCACCGGCCGCTTCGACACGCCCTTCGTCGGCAGCGACAAGCCGGTGAACGTGCAGTTGACGCTGACCGGCGCGGACGCGGCCAACTATCGTCTGGAAAACTCGTCGCCGGCCGTGACCGGCACGGTCAATCCGCAGATCGTGCCGGCCGCAATCGGCGCGCTGGTGATCCAGCCCGTCGCCGGCAACGCCACGCAGGACAGCGGCGGCAGCAAGACCTCGAACGTGCCGACCGGCAATGGCGGCACCGGCGGCGGACTCGGCAACAGCGTGGCCGTGGTCGCGGCAGGTCCGTCGGGCAATCCGGCGGGAACGATCGAGGTCGGCAACGGTGCCGGCGGTGGCAACGGTGGCAACGCCGGGAACGGCGCGGGCAACGGCAACGGCAACGGCAGTGTTGGCGGCAATGGCGCTGGCACGGGTTCCGGAAACGGCGCTGGCAGCACTGGCGGAGCCGGCAACGGCTCGGCCGGCACTGACGGTGGCACGAGCGGTTCCGGTCTGAACGGCGCCAACGGCAACAGCGCGGGCAACGGCAACGGCGCCACAGGCGGTGCGGGCAACGCCAACGGCGGCTCGGCGTCCGGCGATGGCGCGGGCGCGGGCCAGAACGCGAACGGCACCGGCGGCAACGTCGCCGTCGCCAATGTCGGCCTGGAGCAGATGCTGCGCGACAGCGGTCAGATCAGCCTGGCCGTCGATGCGCCGGCCTACGGCCAGCCGCTGCAGAGCCAGCTGCCGGTCTACACCGACAACGGCAGCGCGGCACCGACGCCGCTGGGCATGTTCCGCGTCGACGACCTGGGCGACAGCCTGGCGCTGAAGCCGGTGCAACAGCCGGTCCCGGCCGCGGATGCGTCGTCCGGCGGCGTGACACGCCAGTTGCGTGCGGTCGTGGCGCTCGGCGACGAGCGCTCGGCGACGCTGGACGTCGTCCTGATGGCCGACGGCACGTTGCGGGTGAATGCGCCCGCCGCTGCCAGCGACCTGGACGACGACCTCGTCACCACGCTCGCGCTGAGCGCGCTCAAGCAGCAGACCGGCGTCGCGCCCACCAGCGTGCGCGCCGTGATGCTGCGCCGCGGCAGTTGATCCGCTGAACGGCTGATCCGACCGATCCCCGCCCAGGGGATCCCACCACAACGCCGCGGCGCTTCCACGCCGCGGCGTTGCCGTTTCCGGCGCTCGCAGCCGACGGCGCGGTCGCCCCACCCCCAAAGCTTCGGGGATCGGCTCGCGCGCCGAAACGCCCTATGCTCGGCGCCTCCCCCGTCGAGGTCCCCGACGTCCATGTCCGCTCCCACCGGCCTGTCGCTCCGCGCCCGCCTCTACCTGGTGCTGGGTCTGGCGCTCGCGCTGGTCGCCGCGTCCGCGCTGCTGGGCTGGTGGCAGTCGCAGCGGCTCGCCGGCATCGCAAAGTCGCTGTACGAGGACCGCCTCGTCCCCGTCGACCTGCTGCGCGAACTCGAACACACGCTCGGCCCGCACCAGCTGGGCGCCCTGCTGATCACGCAGGCGCAGCAGCCCGACGCGGTCAAGCTCGACGGCGCCGGTCGTCGGCTCGCCGACACGACCCGGCAGCTCTGGACCCGCTACCTCGCCACCCACATGTCGGCGGCCGAGCAGGGTCTGATCGTCCGCACCCAGCCGCTGCTCGACCAGCTCTGGACCGCCCTCGACGCCAACCAGCCGCCCACGCCCGACACGCTGCGCGAGCTCAACCAGCGGCGCCTGGCGACGATGCGGATGCTGGACGAGCTGATCGCGTTCCAGCTCAGCCAGGCCCGCGTGGACACCGAGCGGGCCCAGCAGACCGCCACCGAGGCCGCGCATCTCGGCCTGCTGCTGGTGCTGCTGACGGGCGGCCTGTGCAGCGTCGTCGTGTGCACGGTGTGGACCCGCTACGACGATGAACGGCGCCTCAGCCAGGATTCGCGCGAGCGGCTGCAACGGCTTTACGTCGCGCTGTCGCAGACCAACCAGCTGATCGTGCGTCGCGAGGCCGAGGCCTTCGACGACCCGCGCGCCGAGCAGCGCCTGTTCGAAGGCCTGTGCCGCATCTGCGTCGAGACCGGCCACGCCCGCTTCGCGGCCGTGGTGTTGACCGACGGCGAGCACTTCGAGCGCGTCGCGGAGCACGGTCCCGCCGACCGCCTGATGCCCGGCGCGCCCAAGCAGTGGTCCCGCGACGCGCCCTTCGCGCGCAGCTCGATGGCAACGCGCGCGATCCTCGAAGGCACCCACCAGGTCAGCAACCACGCGCTCGAGGATCCGACCCTCGCCACGACCGGCGCGCCGATGATCCCGCCCGGCGTCGAGTCGATGGCGGCCTTCCCGCTGCGCCGCGGGGGCGAGGTGGTGGGCGCGATCAGCCTGCTCGCGGGCGAGCGCGGTTACTTCGATCCCCAGGTGCTCGGGCTGATGGACGAGATGGCCGGCGACCTGTCTTTCGCGCTCGACCACCTGCGGCGCGAGCGCGACCAGGCGCGGGAACTCGACGGCCTGCGCGACGCGCTGCGTCGGCAGGAGTCGGGTCTGGTCGAGACGACGCCGGCGGCGTTCCGGCTCCCGACGACTGCGGCAGAATCGCCGGATGCAACTGATCAGTCTGAACACGGCCCGCGCTGAACCGCTGCTCATCGACAGGCGCCCGGTGATGACGGGCATCCGCAAGCGGCCGGTGGAAGGCGCGGTGGAGGTGCGGCCGCTCGGCCTGGAAGGCGATGAGCAGGCCGATCCCAGCGTCCACGGCGGCCTGTCCAAGGCGGTCTACGCCTACCCGTCCGAGCATTACGCGTTCTGGCGCACGGTGCGTGCGCAGGCGCATGCGGCTGGCTGGGACGATCCGCTGCCGTGGGGGTCCGTGGGCGAGAACCTGAGTCTCTCCGGCCTCGCCGAAGGCGACGCCTGGATCGGCGACGTGCTGGTGTTCCCGGACTGCGAGCTCGCCGTGAGCGAGCCGCGTTATCCGTGCTTCAAGTTCAACGCGGTGATGGGCTTCAACAAGGCCGCGAAGATGATGACGCAGAGCGGCTGGTGCGGCTTCTACCTGGCGGTTCGCCAGCCCGGCACGATCACGGCGGGACAGTCCTTCACCGTCCGCCCCGGCCCGCGCGAAGTCTCCATCGCGGAGATCTTCCGGGCCAAGACGCAGCGCTGACCGCTTCTACCCCTCGCGCGGTTGGGCGAGCGCGCTCACCACTTCTTGCTCCCTCTCCCGCTTGCGGGAGAGGGTTGGGGTGAGGGCCAGCGGCCGTGGCAGTACCGAGGCCCTCAGTCCGCCAGTGCCGGGTAGTCCGTGTAGCCCTCAGCGCCACCGCCGTACATCGTCGCCGAGTGCGCCTTCTGCAGCGGCGCATTGAGCTTCAGTCGACGCACCAGGTCCGGGTTCGAGATGAAGCTGCGACCGAACGCCACCGCGTCGGCGTGCCCCTTGGCGACGGCATCGATCGCCATCTCGCGGGTGTAGCCGTTGTTGGCGATGTACACGCCCTTGAAGCGCTCGCGCAGCGCGTCGTAATCGAACGGCGCCACATCGCGCGGACCGCCGGTGTGTCCTTCGATGACATGCAGGAAGGCCAGCTTCATCGGCGACAGCTGTTCCACGACGTAGTTGAAGAGCTTCTGCGCATCGCTGTCCTGCCCCGCGTCGTTGACCGGCGTGACCGGGGACAGGCGCAGGCCGGTGCGGTCGGCGCCGATCGCGCCGGCGATGGCCGTCATCACTTCGAGCAGCAGGCGTGCGCGGTTCTCAATCGAACCGCCGTAGGCGTCGGTCCGGTCGTTGATGCTGTCGCGCAGGAACTGGTCCAGCAGATAGCCGTTGGCGCCATGCACTTCGACGGCGTCGAAGCCCGCGGCCATCGCCGCTTTCGCCGCATGGACGTAGGACTCGATCACACCGGGCAGCTCGTCGAGCTTCAGCGCGCGCGGCGCGGCGACGTCGACGAAGCCGTCCTTGGTGAATGTCTTGCTGTTGGCCTGGCGGTCCGTCGCCGACAGCGGCTTGGCGCCGCCGGGCTGGAAGTCCGCGTGGGAGATGCGACCCACGTGCCACAGCTGCACGGCGATCTTGCCGCCGGCCTGGTGGACGGCGTCGGTCACCTGCTTCCAGGCGGCGATCTGTTCCGGCGAATGGATCCCGGGCGTGTCGAGGTAGCCCTGACCCTGCTGCGTGATCTGGGCGCCCTCGCTGATGATCAGTCCGGCGCTGGCACGCTGGCGGTAGTACTCGACCGCCAGCGGTCCCGGCACCAGGCCGACGGAGCGGTTGCGGGTGAGCGGCGCCATGACGACGCGGTTGGCCAGCGAGACGGCGCCGACTTGCAAGGGATCGAAGAGACTGGGCATGAGGGTGTCGAGGATTCAGTGAAGGTGGACAGCGTCCGGTAGGGGTGCCGGACCACGATGGCACGCAGCTTAGCGAGCGAATCCGGCCTCCGCAGCGCCTAGGCGACAGCCCGGACGCCGGCTGGGGCCTTGCGCCGCCTTCACGGCCGGCCCGTAACGCTTGGCTACACTCGCCCGGCTGCCTGGGGACGCCGTCCCCGCCTTCTGCGCGGCGTCCCCTCCTCCACCGTCCCGACTCGGGAGCTTGTCGATGCCCTCTGGTTCCTCGCGCTCTCCGCTCTCCCTGCCCGCCTCGCTTGAATCCGGACTCCGTGAGCCGCGGACCGACATCGGTCGCCGCCGCCTGCTGCAGGCCGGCGCCGCAGTGGCGCTGCCGCCCTGGCTGTTGCCGGTCCAGGCCCAGCGAGGCGGCGCGTCGGGCGCCGTGATGCACGTCGGGCCGGACCATCCGGTGAAGACGCTGGCGGCAGCCGCTTCGCAGGCGAAGCCCGGCATGACGATCGAAGTGCAGGCCGGCGACTACACCGGCGATGTCGCCGTCTGGCCGCAGGACGACCTGACGCTGCGCGCCGTCGGTGGCCGCGCGCGGATGCTGGCCAAGGGCGCGCACGCGCAGGGCAAGGGCATCTTCGTCACGACCGGCAAGCGGATGACGATCGAGGGCTTCGACTTCGTCGGCGCGCGCGTGCCGGACCGCAACGGCGCGGGCATCCGGTTGGAGCGCGGTTCGCTGACCCTGCGCGACTGCCTTTTCCAGGACAACGAGAACGGCCTGCTGGCGGGCAACGACGGCAGCATCGAGCTGCGCATCGACGGCTGCGACTTCGGTGCGATCGCACCCGGCGAAGGGCGCACCCACAACTGCTATGTCGGCGCGATCGGCAAGCTGTCGGTGGTGGCGAGCTACTTCCACCACGGCGCATCCGGCCACCTGCTGAAGTCGCGGGCGGCGGTGAACCACATCTTCTACAACCGCCTGACCGACGAGACCGGTCGCGCGAGTTTCGAGCTCGAGTTCCCCAACGGCGGCGTGGCGCTGGTGATGGGCAACGTGATCCAGCAGAGCCCGTCGAGCGAGAACTACCACCTGATCGCCTACGGCAGCGAGGGGCTCTCCAACCGCCGCAACGAGCTGCACCTGATCAACAACACGCTGGTCGATCGGCGCCAGGCCGGCGGCGTGTACCTGCGCATGGCGCAACAGGCGCAGAAGCTGCGGCTGATCAACAACCTGCTGTGCGGCAAGCACGAGCTGCCGGCGGGTCCGGACCGCGAGCAGCACCACAACTACTTCGTCGAGCTGGACAGCTTCGTCGATGCCGACCGCTACGACTTCCGTCTGCGACCGGAATCGCCGCTGATCGGCCGCGCAGTGGACGCGGGCGCCGTCGACGGACAGGCGCTCAAGCCGGCGATGCAGTACCAGCATCCGTGCGGGCTCAAGGACGTGCCGGCGGGGACGGCGTATTCGCCGGGGGCGTTTCAGGTTTGAAGCGCCTGTGCTTTCATCTCCCGCTCCGCTGCCAACGTGAGGAGGCCCACCACATCGATGTGCTGGATGCTTGCAATGATCCGATCGTCGAGGGCCCGCATCATGCGCACTTCCCTTCGAGCCCGCTCCAGAGTCAATGAACGTACTTGCGCGCACGGCCCGGACGGCCTGGCCTGATCGGCAGCTTCATCGCGGTCGCGAAGATCAAGAGGCATTTGATGTGGTGTCTTCATGGTCATGATTTCCTGGCGGTTGATCAGTGGGCATGTCGACATCGACAACGCTGCGGCGTCGCAGCGACTCGATGACCAAGCTCTCCAAAGCGGGAAGTGCCTCAAGGCTCCTGCGTGCTCGTGGTCCTGCCGACTTTGGCGCAACGGTCACGAGCTGCCCCCCCTTCTTCCTTGAGCCGGGATTCACGCGGAACAGATGGAGGTATCGGGTCGGCGCTACGCCATCGAAAGGAATGAAGCGGACCTTGTCCACCGCCTGCTCGTCTTCCGTAACCGCGTCGCCATGCAAGTGCGTGGCGAGGCTCTTCCTGTACGGCTCGATGAAGTAGACCTCCTTGACGCCCGCTGCCACGATGTGCCGCGCACAGGCGTGGCAGGGATAGGTCGTGACGAACAACTTCCCGCCCCGCACGCGGTCTCCTCCGTGCCTCAAGGCACCCAGGAGCGCATGCATCTCTGCGTGGATCGCCCTGGAGAACTCGAGAAGGCTCCTCAACTTCTGGTGCTTGAAGACAACCTCCGCCGCCGCGGCGCGCTGATCCCGTTCGATGAACGGGGTGAGGGCCTCCAGAAGCTGCGTGGACAGAACATCCTTCTCTTCGTCGTTGTGGCACTTCGCACCGTGCGTCCAGCAGCGCCTGTCGCTGAGCCCGTGCGGATCACCGGCCAGATCCGTCATGTAGAGGCCTCCGAACGCCTTGGGGACGTCGTTCCAGCCGACGGCAAGCACGTCGCCATCGGCGTCCGTCACGGCCGCGCCCACCTGGCGGGACAAACAGGCCGAGCGCGTCGCGGCCGCTGAGGCCGCATGCATGGCAGCCTCGGCTCGGGTTGGCGTGACCACGCGCGTGCCGAGAATGAGATGGAGAAACCGCTCGATGTGATGTCGGATCTGCACCGACGTATCGGTGTCGACACGCAGGAAGAAATCGCACTGGGGGAACGTGCCATCGACGCTCTGACCGCCGGCGAGTTCTTTTCCTGATTCCCGATCCATCAATTCTGAGATGTCAGCGTCATCAAGACCTTCAAGCCGAAGCGCCGTGTCGCGATACGGAAGCGGTGAATACACCCCCACCACGTAGAGCACTTCTCGATAGACCGTCCTCAACAAGTCGAGTTCCTGCTGATTCTTGATGGAGTCGATCAGATGACAGACGCGCCGAGGCACGAAGGTTTGAGACAGGGCGCTACGGCCGTTCAGATCCCGGCTTTGCCGGATCTGCCGGACCGCAAGTTCCGCAAGGACCGCACCTCCGAAACGCTGCCGCATCTCGTCGCCCACACGGTTCACGATCTTGAGACGCAGAACCGGGTCCGCCGGCAGGTCGATGTCGGCCACGAGGGCGTGGTGCTTGATGTGATCGCTCAGTCGGATGAGCTCCGTTGCATACCCGAAGGTCGACTGAAGCACCTCGGCGATCGTCTCCGCCACACCGCGGAGCGGTGTCCCGATGGGGCCACAAAGGGCGATGACCAACTCCTCGGTTTGTGTCGCCGCGATCAACGACGCGGAGGAGTGATCAGCGAGCATTCGATGGCGAGCGTTCTCGCCGGGTACGGGGTGGGCGTTCAACTTCTGGCTCATTCGGATCTCCATCAACAGATCGAAATCCTGCGCCCGTTCCGGAGGGTCGAATTTCACCCGACCGCGATGCCGTCGCGGATCCGCGACGGGCCCTCCTGCACATTCATGGGTCCGTTGAAGACCCGATGCCTTGGATTTGCTACCCCCATCGGGGGAACGATGGCCGGGGGCGCGCTACAGTCCTGCCCATGCTCGCTTACCGACACGCCTTCCACGCCGGCAATCACGCCGACGTGCTCAAACACCTGGTATTGGCCGAGGTCCTCCGCTACATGGCGGAAAAGGACAAGCCCTACACCCTGGTGGACACCCATGCCGGCGCCGGCGGCTACGCCCTGGACGGCCGCTACGCCCAGAAGAACGCCGAGCATGCCGGCGGCATCGCCGCCCTCTACGCGCGCAAGGACCTGCCCGAACCGCTGCAGCAGTATGTGCAGCTGGTGCACGACTTCAACCCCGGCAAGAAGCTGGAGCAGTACCCCGGCTCGCCCGCCATCGCGCGCATGCTGATGCGCTTCGACGACCGTCTGCGCTGCTACGAGCTGCACGGCACCGATCACCGCATCCTCGCCAGCTACCTGGAGGACCGCGCCAACACGCAGGTCCTGCAGCAGGACGGCTTCGCGTCGCTGAAGGCGGAACTGCCGCCGCCGTCGCGCCGCGGCGTCGTTCTGATGGACCCGTCCTACGAGATCAAGGCCGACTACGGCAAGGTCGTCGCCGCGCTGCGCGAGGGCCTGCAGCGCTTCGCCGACGGCACGATCGCGATCTGGTATCCGCAGCTGCAGACCGTCGAGTCCGCGCAGCTGGTGCAGCGCCTGAAGTCCGCTTGCGAACCTGTCGCCAAGAAGGGCTGGCTGCACGTGCGCCTGACCGTCACGCAGGCCGACGAGCGCGGCTTCGGCATGATGGGCAGCGGCATGTTCGTCGTGAATCCGCCGTTCGTGCTGCACGACAAACTGGCCGAATGCCTGCCCACCCTCGTGGACACGCTCGGCCAGTACGACGACGCCAATTACCTGCTGGAGCAGCAGAGCGCCTGATCAGTGCCCGACGGTGAAGCGCCGGCGGATGTGCTGCGGGCGTTCCAGTTCGTCGACGATGGCGACCGCCAGGTCGGCTGTCGAGATATGGGCCGGTCCATTGGCGTCCATCACCGGCGTGTCCAGGCTGACGCGATAGCTGCCGCGGCGTTCGCCCGGCTCCAGATGCGGCGCGGGCGACAGGAAGGTCCAGTCGAGCGACGATTCCAGGCGGATCAGGTTCAGCGCTTCGCGCGCGGCCAGCGCGCCCTGCTTCCACTGGTCCGGGAACTCCGGCAGGTCGACGATCTGCACGCCCGGCGCCGCGTACAGGCTGCCGGCGCCGCCGACCACCAGCAGGCGCTTCACGCCGGCACGCTTCACGCCGTCGTAGATCGCGCGGGTGCCTTCCAGGAACTCGGTGTGGATGTCCGCCACCGACCAGCCCGGGTTGTAGGCGCTGACGACCGCGTCGACGCCTTCCACCGCGGCCGCGACCTGGTCCGCCTGCTTCGCGTCCGCCTTCACCACGGTGAGGCCGGCACGGGCGTCCAGCTTGGCCGGGTCGCGCGCCAGGGCGACGACCTCGTGACCGCGGGACAGCAGTTCCTTCAGCACTTCCTTGCCGACAAAGCCGGTCGGTCCGATCAGGGCGACTTTCATGAGAATTCCTTTCGAGGGGGTTCCGGGGAGGCCCGGGGAGGCCAGGGTTTTCGGGACAGCGACGGGATGTCGCGATGAAGTGGACTTTAGAAACTTCACAATCTCCGCAGAAGTCCTCAGAATCCGACTCCATTCTTTAGACGATCTACACAATCCCCCGATGCTGGACCAACTCCGCCGCATGGCCGTGCTGGCGACCGTCGTCGAACAGGGCAGCCTGGTCGCGGCGGCGCGGCAGCTGCAGACGACGACCTCCGCCGTCAGCCAGCAGCTGCGCGCACTGGAGCGCGACATGGGCGTGACGCTGCTGCACCGCTCGACGCGCCGCATCGGCCTCACGCCCGCCGGCGAGCGCTTCGTGCAGGGCTGCCAGGCGATGCTGGCCGCCGCACGCGACGCGCAGACCCAGCTGCATCACCTGCGCGACGCGCCCGAAGGCGAGCTGCGCATCAGCGCACCCGTCGGCGCGGCGCGGCAGATCGGTCCGGCACTGGCGCCGCTGCTGGCAGCGAATCCAGGGATGAGCCTGCATCTGGAGGTCGACGACGGCTTCACCGACCTCGTCGCCAAGCGCATCGACCTGGCCGTTCGCTTCGGCCGGCTGCCCGACAGCAGCTGGGTCGCGCAGCGCATCGGTCAGCGGACGGTCGGCCTCTACGCCGCACCCGCCTATCTGGCACGACGCGGCGTCCCCACGTCGATGTCGGACCTGACCCGGCACGACTGGGTGTTCCTGCGCTCGGACACCGGCGCGATCCGGAACCTCTCACTGGTCGGCCCCGACGGCCGCGAGGAAGTGCTGCGGGTCAATCCGCGCGCGAGCAGCAACAACCAGCTCAGCCTGCAGCAGTTCTGCGAGGCCGGCGTCGGGCTGGCGTTCCTCAGCGCGGAGGACGTCGAGGAATCGCAGACGCAAGGCCGCCTGCTGCCGCTGCTGCCGGGCTGGTCGCTGCCGATGCTGCCGGTCTACGTGATGACGCCGCAGCGCGATGCGCAACCGGCGAAGGTCCGCCATGCCATCGACGCGCTCACCCAGGCGTTCGCCGGCGCGGCATCATCGACGTCATCGACCACGGCGGCGTCCGCTGCATAGTCGGCCAGGACCCGCCAGGAGCGCGCCGATGCCCGATGACCATTGGATCCAGCTGCGACGCGATCCGCGCACCGGCATCGAGACCGTGCGGGCGCACTTCACCGGTCACGCCTACGACCCGCACGGCCACGACGAGCTGCTGATCGGCATCACGCAGCAGGGCGTGCAGCGCTTCCGCTGCCAGCGCGCGCTGCACACGAGCACGCCCGGCCGCGCGATCCTGATCGAGCCGGGCGCGGTCCACGACGGCCACGCGCCGGAGGAAGCCGGCTTCACCTACGCGATGCTCTACCTGCCGCAGGACTGGACGACCCGCCTGCTGGCGCAGCACGGGCTCGGCAATCTGTCGGCGATCCAGCCCGCGTTCCGCGACACGCTGGCGGAGGATCCCCGGCTCTTCGCGGCGATCGAGTCGGCCTTCGACGCCCTTCACACAGGCGAAGCACGACTGGGCTGCGACCAGCACCTGGACCGCCTGATCGGGCTGCTCGCCCGGCATGTCGCCGTCTCGGACGCACCGATCCGCGGCGACTCCTCCAGGCTCGCAGAGCGCGCCCGCGAATTCCTGCATGACCGCATGGCCTGGGACGTCGGTCTCGACGACCTGGTCGCGCACACCGGCATGGACCGCTTCCGGTTGACGCGCCAGTTCAAGCAGTCCTTCGGCCAGTCGCCGCACGCCTACCTCGTGAGCCTGAGGCTGCGCGCGGCGCGGGCGCTGCTGGCGCGCGGCCATCGGCCGTCCGAGGTCGCGACCGAGGTCGGCTTCTCCGACCAGAGTCACCTGGGACGCTGGTTCCAGCGCGCCTACCGCCTCACGCCGGCCGACTACCGGCGCCGCTGCACAAACCTTCTAGACCGCGATGCGGGCCCGCCGTGACGATGCGGGCTTCGCAGTTGAAGCACGCCGTGCGACGCCCATGTTTGATACGAAAGTGGCCCTCATCGTCCGGAACGACCTCGCGACCTGGCAACGGCTGAACGTGACCGCGTTCCTCGCGACGGGCGTGGCGGCCTCGGCCCCGGAAGCGATCGGGGAACCCTACGTCGACGCCCTCGGCCGCCAGTACGCCGCCATGCTGGGCCAGCCGATGATGGTCTTCGAGGCGGACCTCGCCGGCCTGCAGGCCGCGCACCGCAAGGGCATGGAGCACAACCTGACCCTCGTGCCCTACGTGCACGCGATGTTCTCGACCGGCCACGACGAGGCCAACCGCAACGCCTTCCTCGCCGAGGACGCCGACCGGCTCGACCTCGTCGGGCTGGCGCTGCGCGGGCCGAAGAAGGCCGTCGACAAGGCGGTCAAGGGCCTCTCGCTGCACCGCTGACTGCGCGGCAGACTGCGCCGCACACGGCCTCTCGGTTGTCCGCATGGCGCCGTCACGGCGCGCCGGTACATTCGCCGCATGCCGTTGAGTCAAGCCGCCTGGGCCCGCATCGTCCCGTTCGCCCTCTTCATGCTGCTGCTGGCGCTGCGGGGCGCCTTGCCCGAGCAGAACGCCCTGGGCCTCGATCCGCGCTGGATCTACGCGCTGAACCTGGTGGTGGTCGGCGGCGCGCTGGCGTGGTTCTGGCGCGGCTACGGCGAGTTCGACCGGCAGAACCGCCCCAGCCTGCGCGAGGCCGGCCTGAGCATCGCCGTCGGGCTGATCGTCTTCGGCCTGTGGATCCATCTCGACGCGCCGTGGATGCAGCTCGGCGAGGCGACCGCCGCCTTCGTGCCGATGACGGCGGACGGCCGTGTCGACTGGCCGCTGATCGCGATCCGCTGGCTGGGCGCGGCGCTGATCGTGCCGGTGATGGAAGAGCTGTTCTGGCGCAGCTTCCTGATGCGCTGGATCGCCAGCCCGCAGTTCGAGACGGTCGATCCGCGCGCGGCCGGCCTGCGCGCGCTGGTGCTGTCGACCTTCGTCTTCATGCTCGCGCACACGCTGTGGCTCGCGGCGATCGTGGCCGGCGCGGCCTACGCGTGGCTCTACATCCGCACCGGCAAGCTGTGGTGCGCCGTCATCGCGCACGCGGTGACGAACGGCGTGCTCGGGATCTGGGTGGTCTGGAGCGGGCGGTGGGAGTTCTGGTGAGCGGCCGCCCCCCGCGTCTCAGCGCTTGAGCGCCTTCGTCACGGCCGCCGGCCGCTGCAGGTGCTTGAAGCGCTCGAACAGCCAGCAGCGCATGCCCATCACCAGCGTGAACTGACGCTTCTCCTCGTCGGGCAGCTTCTGGTCGAGCAGGTGCTGGCGCGCGAAGTCCTCGGCGACCCGCTGCAGCCGGTCGCGCAGCTCGCGCGCCATGCCCGGGCTGAGCTGGCCGTGGACCAGCATCAGCAGTTCCGCGTCGTTGTCGAAGCCGCCGGCGAAGAAGTCCTGCATGACGTTCTCGCGGAAGAAGGCCATGACCGGGCCCTGCGGCCGCCAGCGGAAGGTCTTCGCGACCTGCAGCCGGTAGCGGTTCAGCGGTCGCAGCTCGATGATGCCCAGCCGGTCCAGCTGCGCCAGCGCGCGTGTCACGTCCGGTTCGCTCATCCGGTAGGTCGCGACGATCTGCTCGAAGCTCCACTGGCTCAGGCAGCAGATGGCGGTCAGCAGCAGCTTCTCGTCGGCGACGACCTCGCGCTCCTGCTGCAGCGTCAGCTCGCTTCGCAGCGACGTCGACCGGGCCAGACGCTGCGACAGCTCGGCGAAATCGGTCTTCAACACGCGGCAGATCTCGTCGATGCGCGACAGCGGCATCTCGCCGCCCGCCGCGAACATGCGCTTCACGCTGGACTCGGACAGGTCCAGCGCCGTCGCCAGCTGCGCGTAGCTGATGCCGGACTGCTTCAGCTCGGCCTTGATGAGATCGATGAGGGATTGCGTGCTCGCCATGGGGGCGGACGTTAGCGCAAGTCGGTGGCGGGAACCCATGACCGGTAGCGGTATTCGAGACCGGCCGGCCCGCGACGCGATACCGACGCAAGCGAAGCGCGCCGGCGACGACCCGGCTCACGACGATCGCGTCCGTTCCAACTTCCACGGGCGCCGACCATGCTCCGCCGACGTCATCTCCTGTGCTGCGGCGCCGCCGCGGCGGCCGGTCTCTTCAGCGCGCTCGCGGCCGACGCCGCCGGCCCGTTGCGCAATCCCTGCGGTCATGCCGCGCTGCCGATTCCCGGCGTCGATCCGCAGTGGCTCGAACGCATCTGGGACGGCATCGATCCCTCGCAGCTCTGGGACGTCCACGCCCACCTGATCGGCACCGGCGATTCGGGATCGGGCTGCTGGATCGCGCCGTCGCTGTCGCAGTGGTGGCATCCGGTCGAGTTCGCCCGCAAGCACGCGATCCTCAATGGCGCCTGTGTCGATCCGCGCTCCGTCGCTTCGGGTGACATCGACCGCGCCTATGTCCGGCGCCTCACTGCGCTGGCCGACGCCTTCCCGACGGGCGCGCGCTGGCTGCTCTTCGCCTTCGACGAGGCGGTGGATGCCGCCGGCCATCGGCGCCCCGACTGGACGACCTTCCACGTCCCCGATGCCTACGCCCGCGCGGTCGCCGCTGAACGCCCCGATCGCTTCGGCTGGGTGGCCAGCATCCATCCGAACCGGGAGGACGCGCTGGAACGCCTGGAGCGGGCGATCACCGGCGGCGCGCTTGCGATCAAGTGGCTGCCGAGCAGCATGGCCATCGACCTGCGCGACGCGCGCCTGCGGCCGTTCTACGACCGACTCGCGGCCGCGCGACTGCCGCTGATCGTCCATTGCGGGGAAGAACACGCCGTCCCCGGCGCGGACCGGCAGGACCTCGGCAACCCGCTGCTGCTGCGCGAGCCGCTGCGCCACGGCGTGCGCGTGATCGCGGCGCACTGCGCGTCGCTGGGGCTGGCGATGGACCTGGACCTCCCCCGGCCCCGGCCCGCGCCGGCCTTCGACCTCTTCGCCCGCCTGATGGACGAGCCGGCTTGGCGCGGTCTGCTGCTCGGCGATGTCTCCGCGATGTTCCAGTTCAATCGCCGCCCCGAGGTCTGGCGCACCGTGCTGCGACGCCAGGACTGGCACGACCGGCTGTTGCACGGTTCCGACTACCCCCTGCCGGGCGTGCTGCCGCTGGTCCGTCTGCCCCAGCTCGTCCGCGCGGGCGTGCTGGACGAAGCGCACGTCGCTCCTTTGGGGGCATTGCGCAACCACCACCCGCTGATGTTTGATCTCGCCCTCAAGCGCTTCGCCCGGTGGCAGGGAGACGCGCTGAGCGCGCCGGTCTTCGCGACCGCCCGGCACTTTCCCGTTCCAGCGGCGTGACTGATTCCCTGAATGCGGGACTGAGCCGTACGAACGGGCCTCGGACCGAGCGGTAGCACCGATCGATACCCGGACAGGCGGCGGGCGATACTCGCCGCAAATCAGCAAGGGGAACCGGGCCGGCGCGACGACAGTTGCGCCATCGCCACCGGCAACCCCCCGACGGGGCGACGACCCCGGCAACCACAACCGGTCCTGAACGACCGGATTCCAGGAGGAACGTAGACATGACCACCCCGCACATCCGCATCCAGCGCGACACCAAAGCCTGGCGTTATCAGGTGTGGATCTCCTTCGGCATCAGCGTCGCGCTCTGCGCGATCGGCCTGGCCTGGCTGCCGGGCGCCGACCTGGACCGCGCCTTCATGGTCATGGGCTACGTGTTCTGCCTGTCCACCGCCTTCGCGCTGTCCAAGTACATCCGTGACAACCAGGGCGCCCGCGCCGACACGCCGATGTGGGGCATCGTGGTCTGGAGCGGCTTCGCGCTGGCGATGGCGCTCACCGGCTGGGGCCTGTGGCGCATGGAGATCCAGCCGGTCTGGAAGGCCTACCTGCTGGTCTGCTGGTTCTACCTGATCTCCAACGTCTTCACCCTGGCCAAGATGCTGCGCGACGCCCACGAGGCCGATCTGGCCGAAGCCCGTCAGCAAGGCCGCCGCGAAGCCCTGCGCGAGACCGCGCCGACCGTGTCGGCCGCCGCTCAATGAACGCCCTTGCTGACCTCGTCACCGATCTCCGTCCCATCTCTCCGACCGCAAGGAGCCTTCCCATGCGTCCCCGTTCGACCTTCCGCCCCCTGCTCTCTCTCCTGACCGCCGCCGCCCTCGCCTTCGGTTCGACCGGCGCGGCCCGGGCCCACGGCCCGAGCGACGCCAGCGCCGCGCTGTCGGCCGTCCCGGTCGCCATCTCGGTCGTCGCGCCTTCCGCGGTGCTGTCCGGCGGCGCGGCCTTGGTGGTCGTCGCGGTCGAGAGCACCGCCCGCGGCACCGTCTGGGTGCTGGAACGCGCCTCCGACGGCGTGCGCATCAGCGTGGAGTTCTCCGGCAAGGTGGCGGTCGGCGCATCGAACGCCATCGGCACGGCCATCGTCGTCACGGCGATCAGCACCGGCTTCGTCCTGTCCGCGGCGAGCGAGGCGGTCGCCTTCATCCCGAACGAGATCGGCGCCTCGCTGCTCCACAACGAGCGCATCACCGACAAGGACCGCGTGTCGCGATGAGCAGCCGTCCGGCCATGAAGACGACCATGGCGACCGCCGTGCTGGCGGCGACCCTGGTGGGAACGCTGGCCGCGGGTCCGGCCTGGGCTGGCCGCCCGTGCGAGAACGCCAAGCCCACCGTCGACCAGATCAAGCGCGGCATGGCCCTCGCGCAGGCCACCGCCGCCGCGCTGGATCGCAGCGGCGCCGACGTCGTGCTGCTGGCCCGTGCGGGACAGGATCTCAGCGAGTACGGACTGCGCTGGTCGCACGTGGGTTTCGTCTATCGCGACACCATCGGCGGCGGCGGCGACGCCAAGCCCGTCTGGCGCGTGGTGCACAAGCTCAACCAGTGCGGCACGGCGCAGGCCGACCTGTACCGGCAAGGCCTGGGGGAGTTCTTCCTGGACAACCCGCACCGCTACGAGGCGGCGTTCTCGGTGCTCCAGCCCGAGCTCCAGCAGGCCCTGCTGCCGGTGCTGCGCGAGAACGCCCGCGCGGCGGCGCTGCACACGCCGGACTACAACATGGTGGCCTACCCGTGGTCGCGCCAGTACCAGCAGAGCAACCAGTGGGCGCTCGAAACGCTGGCGACCGCCGCCGCGCCGCGCGAGGTGCTCAATCGCGCGCAGGCGCAGGACTGGCTCAAGCGCCAGGGCTACCAGCCGTCCGACCTGCGCCTGTCGACCGCCAAGCGGTTGGGCGCGCGCATCGGCATGGCCAACGTCGCCTTCGACGATCATCCGTCCGCGAAGCGTTTCGCGGGTCACATCGAAACCACGACGGCCGACACCGTCTTCACCTGGCTCACGCGCAGCGGTTACGGCCAGGCGCCGCAGAGCGTGAAGGCCTCGCCCTGAGGGGTCCTCGCGGACCCTGACGCGGCCGATTCCGGACCTTGAGCCCTCCCTCCCCGACTTCCACAGCGAGCCCTCCCATGAGCGACTCTTCCCACACCAGCCAGTTCGCGTTGCTGAGCCAGCGCCGGTTCGCGCCCTTCTTCTGGACGCAGTTCCTCGGCGCGGGCAACGACAACCTGTTCAAGTTCGCCTTCACGGTGCTGGTGACCTACCAGCTCAACGTGAGCTGGCTGCCGCCGACGCAGGCGGGGCTGGCCATCGGCGCGCTGTTCATCCTGCCGTTCGTGCTGTTCTCGGCCACCAGCGGCCAGCTCGCCGACAAGTACGACAAGGCGCGGCTGATGCGCTTCGTCAAGTCGCTCGAGATCGTCATCATGGCGCTGGCCGCCTACGGCTTCTACGCCGTCAACGTGCCGGTGCTGCTGGGCTGCGTGTTCCTGATGGGGCTGCACTCCACGCTGTTCGGGCCGGTGAAATACGCCTACCTGCCGCAGCACCTGAACGATCACGAGATCACCGGCGGCAACGGCATGGTCGAGATGGGGACCTTCGTCTCCATCCTGCTGGGCAACCTGGCGGGCGGCCTGCTGGTCGCCACGCCGATCGTCGGGCCGCAGCACGTGGCGATCGCCTGCGTGGTGGTGGCGCTGCTGGGCCGCGCGACGGCGCAGGCGATTCCGGCCAGTCCGTCGACCGTTCCGGACCTGGTCATCAACTGGAACCCGGTCTCCGAGACCTGGCGCAACCTGAAGCTGGCGCACGGCCAGCTGGCGGTGTTCCGCTCGCTGCTGGGCATCTCCTGGATGTGGTTCTTCGGTGCGGTGTTCCTGGCCAACTTCCCGTCGTTCGCGAAGGAAGTGCTGCACGGCAACGAGCAGGTCGCGTCGCTGCTGCTGATGGTGTTCTCGGTGGGCATCGGCGTCGGCTCGCTGCTGTGCGAGGTGCTGTCGCGCCGTCAGGTCGAGATCGGCCTGGTGCCGCTGGGCGCCATCGGCATGAGCGTCTTCGCGATCGACCTGTACTTCGCCTCGCGCGGGCTGCCGCCGTCGGCGCCGCTGAGCGTGGGCGCCTTCCTGGCCAACCATGCGCACTGGCGCGTGCTGGCCGACCTGGGCCTGCTGGCGCTCTTCGCCGGCCTGTACAGCGTGCCGATGTACGCGCTGATCCAGATGCGGGCGCAGCCGTCGCACCGCGCGCGGATCATCGCGGCGAACAACATCCTCAACGCGCTCTTCATGATCGCCAGCTCCATCCTGGCGGGCGCGCTGCTGGGCGCCGGGCTGACGATCCCGCAGCTGTTCCTGGTGGTCGGCATCGCCAACGCCGTGGTGGCGTTCTACATCTTCCTGGTGGTGCCGGAATACCTGCTGCGCTTCTTCGCCTTCGTGCTGTCGCGCCTGATCTACCGCTTCCGGGTCACCGGCGACCAGCACATCCCGACGCAGGGCGCGGCGGTGCTGGTCTGCAACCACGTGAGCTTCGTCGACGCGGTCCTGCTGATGGCCGCGAGCCCGCGGCCGATCCGTTTCCTGATGGACCACCGCATCTTCCGGGTGCCGGTGCTGGGCTGGATGTTCAAGCTGGCCAAGGCGATCCCGATCGCGCCGCAGAAGGAAGACGCGGCGACCTACGATGCGGCCTTCGCCGCCGCGCAGGCGGTGCTGGACGACGGCGAGCTGGTGGGCATCTTCCCGGAGGGCGGTCTGACGCGCGACGGTTCGCTGCAGGCCTTCAAGGGCGGCGTGATGAAGCTGGTGGAAGGTCGTCCTGACATCCCGGTGGTGCCGATGGCGCTGCAGAACCTGTGGGGCTCGTTCTTCTCGCGCGTCGAGCAGGGGCAGGCGATGGTGCGGCCGTTCCGACGCGGGCTGTTCAGTCGCGTGGGGTTGGCGGCCTCGGCGCCTATCCCGGCGAAGGACGTGACGCCGGACCTGCTGCGAGAGCGTGTGGCGGCGTTGCTCGGTCCGCAGGACACCGCAGCGGCGCAACCGGTGAAGGCGTGAGCTGACCTGATCCGGTAGCAAGCAGGAAGGCCTCCGGAAGGAGGCCTTCTGCGTTTCCGGCTTGCGGACAGTCCTTCCGCCGCCGTCAGCGGCAGCTCGCCGACGCGATCTTGAAGTCGCTGTTCTTCGAGCGCTTGTAGGTCACCTCGCAGCTGGAGTAACCGTCGAGCGAGCGCGCCAACTCGACGCGTGTTCGGAAGTAGCTGCAGACAGCGAAGCCGCCGGACATGCCTTGCAGGTTCCAGCGCTGCATGCGCGTCGCGCCGCCCTTGCCGTCCTTGCGCTCTTCTTCCTTGTCGTAGATCTCACCATTGGGCGAGCCGACAGGACCGCCATTCACGGCGAAATTGGTCAGATCGTGCTGCGTGCGCTCGCTGCCAGCGGTCGTCGCAGACCAGCCAGCCGGCGCGGACGCGAGCGACTGATTCGTCAGCGGAATCTGGACGGGACAGCTGAAAGGCTCAGGGTTCGGATCGGCGGATACCGTTCCGACGCTGGCCGACAGCATCGCGGCAACGAGTTGGAGTCGGAACGGCGTGTCAATGCGCATGATGGGGCGGGAGTCTAGGTGGCGGTGGCATCGACATCCGCTGACCATGGTCATCCCGCTCGACCGTCAAGCGCTGCGGGTGCCTCGCCGCATCAACCGCCTGATCCTCAACTTGATCGCCCTCGCCGACCGCCACACCGCGCTTGTGCGTACCCAGACGAGCAGGCCTTCCTTCCACACGGTCCAGCGGCCGTAGAGCCGCGCGAACCAGGGCAGGCTCATCAGCGCGGGCTGCGTCAGCGCGAAGATCCGCGCCACCACCGCCGTGCCGACGACCTTCGCGAGCACGATGACGCTGAGGCCCAACCCGGGCCGCCCGATGCCGATGAGCCACAGCGCCAGCAGCTTGATCGGCAGCAGCAGCAGGCCGGGCAGGAAGAACACCACCAGCGCCAGATACGGCGGAAGACGCCTCACGACGGCTTCCAGCTGGCGCAGCACCGGCAGGCGGCCAATGGCGGCCATCGCGCGCTGGAGCGGTTCCCAGCCCCATTCCTCGAAGAGGATGACGACGGCCAGGACCACGCGGATCAACCAGCGGATGGGCGCGAAGAGCAACTTCAGCATCACGCCATCTTTGCACGGCCCACCTTAGGGCCCTCTGAAGTCAGACCCCGCGCGCCCGATCCGCCGCGAACCGCTGCCGGAAACCTTCGAAGTCGCCGGCGTCCAGCGACTCGCGAACTTCCTTCATCAGGTTGAGGTAGTAGTGCAGGTTGTGCACGCTCGTCAGCATGGGGCCCAGCATCTCGCCGCAGCGGTCCAGGTGATGCAGGTAGGCGCGGCTGAAGTTCTGGCAGCAGTAGCAGGTGCAGGTCTCGTCCACCGGCTTCTCGTCCGACTTGTAGCGCGCGTTGCGCAGCCGCAGGTCGCCGAAGCGGGTGAACATGTGGCCGTTGCGCGCGTTGCGCGTCGGCATGACGCAGTCGAACATGTCCACGCCCTGGCGCACGCCTTCGACCAGGTCTTCCGGCGTGCCCACGCCCATCAGGTAGCGCGGCTTGTCCGCCGGCAGCTGATGCGCGATGTGATCGAGGATGCGCAGCATGTCCGCCTTGGGCTCGCCCACCGACAGCCCGCCGATCGCATAGCCCGGCAGGTCCAGGTCCTTCAGCCCCGCCAGCGACACGTCGCGCAGGTTCTCGAACATCCCGCCCTGCACGATGCCGAACAGCGCATTCGGGTTTTGCAGCTTGGTGAACTCGTCCTGGCAGCGCTTGGCCCAGCGCAGGCTCATCTCCATCGACAGCCGCGCTTCCTTCTCCGTCGTCAGCTGGCCCTTGGACTCATAGGGCGTGCATTCATCGAACTGCATGACGATGTCGCTGTTGAGCACCGTCTGGATCTGCATCGAGATCTCCGGCGTCAGGAACAGCTTGTCGCCGTTCACCGGGGACGCGAACTTGACGCCCTCCTCGGTGATCTTGCGCATCTCCCCCAGCGACCAGACCTGGAAGCCGCCCGAGTCCGTCAGGATCGGCTTGTTCCAGCTCTCGAAGCGGTGCAGTCCGCCGAACTGCTTCATGATGTCCAGGCCCGGACGCATCCACAGGTGGAAGGTGTTGCCCAGGATGATCTGCGCGCCCATCTCTTCCAGCGAGCGCGGCATCACCCCCTTCACGGTGCCGTAGGTGCCCACCGGCATGAAGATGGGCGTCTGCACGACGCCGTGGTTGAGCGTCATGACGCCGCGTCGCGCGCGGCCTTCGGTCTTGAGCAGTTCGAACTTCAGCATGGCCGCGATTATCGGCCCCCGTTCGACGGGAGGCGCGCCCCCTCCGCCCCGGGGAGCGACGTAGACTCCCGCCCATGTGGGAGCGGAGACTCCCGGGAGAAGCATGTTGAGGTCCTGGATCGCCGCCTTCGTCGCGACGGCCGCCTGCGCCATCGCGCCGGCGTCGGCGCTCGCCTGCGGGCCGTACACGGTCGGCCTGTACGAATACAGCGGGCTGTACTACCGCGATGAGCAAGGCCGCTGGGCCGGCATCGACAAGGACGTCGTCGACGAGGTGGCCCGGCGCAGCGGCTGCAAGCTCATCGCCATCACCGAATCGCGCGTGCGCATCTGGGCGCGGCTCGCCTCCGGCCAGATGGACATGACGGTCTCCGCGCTGATGACCAAGGAGCGCGAGCTGCTCGTCGAGTTCATCCCCTACATCGAGTCCAAGCAGTTCGTGGTGATGCGCCCGGCGCTGGCGGCCTCCAGCGGAACGCCGGCGGCCTTCCTCGCCGACAAGCGCCGCCGCGTGATCGTCGTGCGCGGCTACGTCTTCACGCCGACGGTGGAATCGTGGCTCACCAGCCTGCGCATCCAGGGTCGCGTCGACGAAGCGCCCGACCAGCCCACCGCGATCCGCATCTTCAAGGCCGGCCGCGGCGACGCGGTCGTGCTGGGCGCGCACAGCCTGGCCCTGGCACGTCGCGCGGATCCGGTGTTCGCCGGATTCACCGCGCTGTCCTTCGCGCCGAACGAGCGCAGCATCGGCGCGCTGGCGCTGTCCCGGGAACGCATCCCGCAGGCCGATCGCGACCTGATGCGCCATGCGGTCGAGGACATGCTCAAGGACGGCACCATCGACGGCTACAAGCACCGGCATCTGGGCGACGTGTCCGAGACGCCCTAGCAGCGGACGGCAGCGGACGACGAAGCCCGGCGCCGGGCCGCGACAATCGCGCCCATGCCCCACAGCCTCGCCGCGCCGGTCCACGCCGAACTGATCATCAAGAAGAGCCGCTTCATCGGCTGCGTGGAATCGGTGCCCGATCGGGCGGCGGCGCTGGCGCGGGTCGAGCAGCTGCGCGCCCAACACCCCGGCGCCGCCCACGTCTGCTGGGCGCTGATGGCGGGCGGCCAGTCCGCCGCCAACGACGACGGCGAGCCCGGCGGCACCGCCGGCCGGCCGATGCTGGAGGTGCTGCGGCACCAGGACCTGGAGGGCGTGCTGGCGACGGTGGTGCGCTACTTCGGCGGCGTGAAGCTGGGCGCGGGCGGACTGGTGCGCGCCTACACCGACGCGGTCGCGCAGGCGCTCCTCAAGGCCGACAAGGTGCCGGTGATCCGGCTGCGGACGCTGCGCTGCACCCTGCCCTATGCGCAGGAGGGCCTGCTGCGCCGGGAGGCCGAGAAGGCCGGGGCCCAACTGGTGGACGTGGCGCATGGGGCACTGGTCGAGGTGACGCTGCGCTTGCCGGAGGGCGCCGCCGACGCCTTCATCGCGCTGCTCAAGGAGTCCGGGCAAGGGCGGATCGGCTGGCTCAAGCCGGACGACTGAATCTCAGGTCCGCAGCGCCCCGCCGACGTGTCTCGCCCATCCGCGAAGCCTCGCCGCCCTCCGCAGCCTAGAATCGCCGGCTGTTTTCCCCACTACCGCGCGAGACTGCCCGTGGCCGCAACCATCCTCCAAAAGATTCCCGCCGGCGAGCGCGTCGGCATCGCCTTCTCGGGCGGCCTGGATACCAGCGCCGCGGTGCACTGGATGCGCGGCAAGGGCGCCGTCCCCTGCGCCTACACCGCCAACCTCGGCCAGCCCGACGAGAGCGACTACGACGAGATCCCCCGCAAGGCCAAAGCCTACGGCGCCGAGATCGCCCGCCTGGTCGACTGCCGCGCGCAACTGGTCGCCGAAGGCATCGCCGCCCTGCAGTGCGGCGCCTTCCACATCAAGAGCGGCGGCGCCACCTACTTCAACACCACCCCGCTGGGCCGCGCCGTGACCGGCACCGCCCTGGTCGTCGCCATGCGCGACGACGGCGTGAACATCTGGGGCGACGGCTCGACCTTCAAGGGCAACGACATCGAGCGCTTCTACCGCTACGGCCTGCTGGCCAACCCGGCGCTGAAGATCTACAAGCCCTGGCTGGACCAGACCTTCATCGACGAACTCGGCGGCCGCAAGGAGATGAGCGAATACCTCATCGCCAACGGCTTCGACTACAAGATGAGCGTGGAGAAGGCCTATTCGACCGACTCCAACATGCTGGGCGCCACCCACGAGGCCAAGGACCTGGAGTTCCTGAACCAGGGCATGAACATCGTCAACCCGATCATGGGCGTGGCCTTCTGGAAGGACGACGTCGTCATCAAGGCGGAGACGGTGTCGGTGCGCTTCGAGGAAGGCGTGCCCGTCGCGATCAACGGCCGGACCTTCCCCGACCTGGTCGAGCTGTTCATGGAAGCCAACCGCGTCGGCGGCCGCCACGGCCTGGGCATGTGCGACCAGATCGAGAACCGCATCATCGAGGCCAAGTCCCGCGGCATCTACGAGGCCCCCGGGATGGCGCTGCTGCACATCGCCTACGAGCGCCTGGTGACCGGCATCCACAACGAGGACACCATCGAGCAGTACCGCATGAACGGCATGAAGCTGGGCCGTCTGCTGTACCAGGGCCGCTGGTTCGACCCGCAGTGCCTGATGCTGCGCGAGACCGCCCAGCGCTGGGTGGCCCGCGCCATCACCGGCGAAGTGACGCTGGAGCTGCGCCGCGGCAACGACTACACCATCCTGGACACCGTCAGCCCCAACCTGACCTACGCGCCGGAACGCCTGTCGATGGAGAAGGTCGAGGACGCCCCGTTCACGCCGGCCGACCGCATCGGCCAGCTGACGATGCGCAACCTGGACATCGCCGACACGCGCGACAAGCTCGGCGTCTACAGCCGCTCCGGCCTGCTGGGCAAGCACTCGGAAGGCTCGATCCCGCTGCTGACCGGCGGGGACGAGTAAGCCCCGAGGTTCCCCGCAAAAGCCGCCCTCAGGGGCGGCTTTTTCGTTGGCGCCGGACAGTCCGCGCACCTCCACTGAGACAGCCTGTCTGCTGTGGAGTCTCCATGTCTCGTTCTACTCTTGCCGGCGCGGTGTTCGCCTTGGCCACCACCCTCGGCGCACCTGTATTCGCTGTCTCTGAACCAAGCCCTGAGGCTCGCTCCAAGCAAAGCCGCGAAAGTGCGTTTCGGATGTTCGAGACTGCGTTCCCCTACCTCCCACCCCACTTGGTTGACCCCTATCGACGATGGATGGCCGCCGAGCGCGCGAAGATCGGCACCAGCGCGACCTCGCACCTGAGTCTGATCGGGCGCCATTCCTCAGAGTTCGAATGGATCGATTACACGGCGCTCGGCGTCCGGCATTGGTTGTCGGAAACGCCTGAAGGACACGTCATGTGCTACTCGTCAGGCGGGAAGTGTGTCGACGTGAGACCGGGCCAGTCCGCGCCTCCCGAGGCACCCATGGAAACCGCGGGCGCGGTATGCACCGAAGCGCAGTACAACACCCCGGGCAGCTGGTGCCGGCTGCCCAAGATCGAGGAGCGACACACCCATCTGACAGTGGAGCCGCAGACTGCGAATTGGCGCGACATCATGACCAACCCTTGGTCGGCCGACGACGAGCCCGCCGTGGTGGTGCGCCTCAAGATGCCGGAAGGTCGGTCGCTGACCTTGTTGTCGAATGTGGCGTTCGATCGAACCATCCTTTTCGGAGGCCGATGGCTTTCGAGCGCGCCGTTGGGTTTCGAGTTCGGATCAAAGCCGCGCGTGCACCTGGGCACCAACGCCTTCTCCACGGAAGGCCACTGGAGGGCGCCTCGCACGGATGGCATCGTCACGGCCGCGATGAAGGTCACAGCCGGTGGCAATGCGTGCTTCTTCGTCGCATCCGACCACACTCGGCACGAGGGGCATTTCTTTGCCTCCGACACGCTGATCGGAAACACCCTGCCACTCTTCGACGCAGATGACCGACCCATCAAGATCAGCGCCAGCGCCTCCCCGACGCCGCAGGTGCCGACAGGCTCGCTCATCGCCTGGTACGCCAATCCAGGAGACGATCTCAAGATCGAGGAACTCCTGCTGGTGACGGCCCGCCGTGTCCCAGACGCAGGCGGTCCGCGCGGTGGAAAACGCAAGCTCTCCTACGCGCAGGGCTGCGACAGCCGGTTGTCGCCCCCGTTCAACTGATCGTCCATTGATCGATCGATGAAAAAAGCCGCTGATCGCTCAGCGGCTTCTTGTTTTCGTCACAGGGCCGACGAGGCCCCGATGCGGCAGATCAGCCGCGGCGGCGGCGGGCGATGAAGCCCAGCGCACCCAGGCCGGCCAGCATCAGCGCGTAGGTGTGCGGTTCCGGCACGGCCGGCGCGATCGCGGCGTTGACGTTGGAGCTCAGGAACTCCGCGCGCACGCCGGTGAAGTTGTAGGTCTGGTCGACCGTGTCGGTCACGATGAACTGCAGCGTGTTGCGGCCGGCGAGGAAGCCGCTGGACGCCGAGAACGAGGTCCAGTCCGCGTAGCCGCGCTGGCCGGAGATCGTCGAGATCGCCACGCCGTTGAGCAGCAGCACGCCGTTGTTGTCCGCCGCCCAGTGGCCGCTGAACGAGGCGCTGCTGGCGTCGTAACCCGTCAGGTCGAAGTTCAGCGTCCAGGTGAAGGTGGAGCTGCTGGTCGGGCTGTAGTTGGTGTTCTGGTCGGCACCCGGGATCAGCCACGACGAGGAGGTCGTGTTGGGCAGCCAGCTCGGGAACGGGTCCGCGTTGCCGTTGCTCACCACGCCGAAACCGGACAGGCCCGCGGCGTTGCCGGTGGCCGTGTACTTGTAGTTGGTGTCGGTGCTGCCGGTCGTCAGTCCGGCGCCGGTGTTCACCAGGCCCCCGATGGAAGCGGCGGCAGCCAGCCCGCTGAACAGCGTGGCGGCGGCGGCGATCGTGGTGCGTGCGAACAGCGTCATGGTGGATCCCGGACAGAGGTAGGTCTTGTGGCCTCGATTGTCCCTAAACCTAGGGAGACGCGGCCCCCCGTGGGCGCGGGGGGACACCACAGTCCGAAAGAGGGGTCGGGTGTTGCTCCCGCTGTCATTTCGCGCCAGAACGGCGCGTTTTCGCATCGGATGGGCGCATCGCGCCCGTTTTCCGCTCAAGCCGCACCGTCTTCGGGCGTGGGGTCGGCGGCCGGCCGGATCGATGTCGACGGCGTCGCAAGCGGCTCGATCCGCGGCAGGTGGCCCAGCTTGTCGGGATTGCGCTGCACATAGATCGCGCTGATCCGCCCCGCCTCCGGCGCGGGCCGCAGCGCGACGGTCTGGATCGGCTCCCCGGTGGCGCCGTAGACGACGAAACCCGGCAGTCCGTTGACGCGTGCCGGCCGGATGCGCCAGTCGCGGCTGGACGGCATCTTCACGAAACCGACGAAGGTGCGCGCCACCAGCGCCCCGCCCTCGAGGGTCCGCACCGCCGACACCTTCCCGCCGCCATCGGCCAGCAGCACGACGTCGTCGGTCAGCACCTTGGCCAAGGCGTCGACGTCGAAGGACTGCAGCGCGCCCATGAAGGCCTGGAACAGGCGCTGGCGTTCCTCGTCCTCGACCTCGTGGCGCGCGTAGTCGGCCTTGACGTGCTGCCGCGCGCGGCTCGCCAGCTGCCGGCAGGCCGCGGCGCTGCGGTCCAGCCGGCGCGCGATCTCGTCGAAATCCAGTTCGAAGACCTCGTGCAGCAGGAAGGCAGCGCGTTCGAGCGGCGACAAGCGCTCCAGCGTCAGCATGAACGCCACCGACACGTCCTGCGCGAACTCCGCCTGCGTCTCCGGGCTGGGCGACCATTCCCGGGATTCATCGACCAGGGGCTCGGGCAGCCAGGTGCCGACGTACTGCTCCCGCCGCACCGCCGCCGACTGCAGCCGGTCCAGGCAAAGGTTGGTCACCAGGCGCGACAGAAAGGCGCCCGAATGGCGCACGGTCGATTCGTCGACGTCCGCCCAGCGCAACCAGGCGTCCTGGACGATGTCCTCGGCCTCCGCCCGCGAACCCAGCATCCGGTAGGCCAGCGCACGCAGCGACCGCGCGTGGTCGCGGTCGTAGCGCAACGCGCGCGCGGCTGGCGCGGGGTCGAGGGCCGGAGCGCCGGCGGGCGTAGTGTCGGGAGCGGTGTCGGGAGCGGTGTCGGGAGCGGTGTCGGTCATGGCGCGTCGTCCGGAGTCGTCTTGCCCACAAGACGACGCAGCCTACTCCGATGTGACAACGCGCCCGTCGTTCAGCGCCCCGCGCGCTCCAGCAGCATGGCGTCGCCGTAGCTGAAGAAGCGGTAGCGCTGCTCGATCGCGTGGCGGTAGAGCGCCATGATGGGCTCGTAGCCGGCGAAGGCCGACACCAGCATCATCAGCGTGCTCTTGGGCAGGTGGAAGTTGGTCACCAGCCGGTCCACGACCTGGAAGTCGAAACCCGGCGTGATGAAGATGTCGGTCTCGCGCGCGCCGGCCTTCAGCCCGCCGCCCAGCGCTGCCGACTCCAGCGCGCGCAGCGTCGTCGTGCCCACGGCCGTGACCTTGCCGCCCGCGGCGCGGCAGCGCGCGATCGCGTCGACGGTGCCGGCGGTGACCTGGAACCACTCGCTGTGCATCTTGTGCTCGGCCAGCGATTCGACGCGGACCGGCTGGAAGGTGCCCGCGCCCACGTGCAGCGTCACGTGCGCCGTACCGACACCGCGTTCGGCCAGACGCGCCAGGAGCGCTTCATCGAAGTGCAGCGCCGCCGTCGGCGCGGCCACCGCGCCGGGCTCGCGCGCGAAGACGGTCTGGTAGCGCCGCACGTCGTCGGCCGAATCGCCGTGCTCGATGTAGGGCGGCAGCGGCACATGGCCGTGCTGCTCCAGCAGCTCGAACGGATCCCCGGACAGGCGCAGGTGGAAGAGCCCGTCGTCCGGCCCGCAGCGGCCGAGGACCTCCGCGTCGAACGCGTCGGCGAAGCGCACCACCGCGCCGGCCTTGGGGCTCTTGCTGGCGCGCATGTGGGCCCAGACCTCGCGCGTGCCGGGCAGCACGCGTTCGACCAGGGCCTCGACGGCGCCGCCGCTGGCCTTGGCGCCGTACAGGCGCGCCTTGATGACCTTGGTGTCGTTGAACACCAGCAGGTCTCCCGGGTTGAGCAGGTCGGGCAGCTCGCGGAAGACGCGGTCGACGGGCGGATCGGACCGGCCGTCGAGCAGGCGCGAGGCGCTGCGTTCGGCGGCGGGATGCTGGGCGATGAGGTCGGGAGGCAGAGCGAAATCGAAATCGCTCACCGAGAAGGTACGGGACATGGGGACGATTTTCCCACTACTGCCACTACTGCCAGCGCGCCCCCTGCTGCAGCAGCATCGCGAGCTTCCCGCTGCCCTGCAGGTCGCCGATGCCGCGGCTCAGCGCGACGGCGAAGCGTTCACCCTCGGGCCGGACCTTGGAGAACACCGTGTAGAGCGGCACCTCCGACACCGACGGCTCCAGCCACACCAGTTGACCCGCCGAACCGCGCAGGTGGGTCTCCAGCAGATGCGCACCGACGCCCTTGTCGATCAGCGCCAGATCGACGCGTCCGGCCAGCAGCTTGCGCAGGTTGGCGAGGTCGTCGACGGCGCCTTCGACCGGCAGGTTGGCCGCCTCGAAACGGGGCGGGTTCGCATAGCCGTTGACCACGCCGATGCGCAGATCGCGCAGCGCGGCGAGATCGTCGATGCGGCGCCGGCGATCCGCGCGGGCCATGAAGCCGACCTGGTTGAGGATGCCCAGCGGCTGGGGGAAACGCATCGTGCGCTCGCGCTCGACCGAGCGCCACGCGCCGATCACGCCGTCGTGGTCGCCGCGCTGGAACTCGAGCAGCGCCCGCGCCCAGGGGCGGAAGGTGAGCGTCATCGACCGCCCCGCCTGATGCAGCGCGGCGCGGGTGATCTCGCAGGCGACGCCGCCGCCGGGCAGCGCGCTGCCGGTGTAGGGCGGGAATTCGGTGGCGACCATCCGCACCGGCGCATCGGCGGCGCGGGCCGGCGTCGCACTCAGTACCGACAGCGCCGGCGCGGCGGCGGCCAGCCAGACGAGGCTCTCGCGGCGGGAGGTCATGGGCGATCGGGGCGTCGGGATGCCGGAATGGGCGGTCGACACAGCCTAGCAGCCGACCGTGTCCGAAGGCGCCCCGCCGACCCGGGGGAAATGCCCGGTCGCCCGGCCTGAACCGGCAATCGGTCACGCCGGCGCATGAAAAAAGCCGGCCGGGTCTCGCGACACCGGCCGGCTTCCAACGCCTTCGGCCCGTTTACTGGCCGCCGGTGCCCGTGGCCAGCAGCGTGCCGCTGGCGCCCGAGATCCAGCCCGTGCGCGCATCCAGGAATTGCACCTGCGACAGCGAGCGCTGCGTGCCGGACACCTGCGAGCGCCAGGTCTTGCCGCCGTCGACCGTCAGCAGGATCGTGCCCGCATCGCCGACCGCCCAGCCGCGCTGCGCATCCAGGAAGCGGATGCCGCGCAGCGCGGGTCCGGAGAGGCCGATGCCGGCCGCCTGCCAGGACACGCCCAGGTCGGTCGAGGACATCAGCAGTCCGCCGTCGCCGACGACCCACAGGGTCGACGCGTCGCTGAAGGCCAGCTGGCGCAACGACGAGGACGTGCCGGTGAAGCGGCCGGTCCAGGTCTTGCCGCCGTCGGCGCTCACGGCGACGCGACCGCCGTCCCCGACCATCACGCCGTTCTTGCCGCTGAACTTGATGTCGTTGTAGCCGACGTCCAGCTTGGACTGCTCCGTCCAGGTCTTGCCGCCGTCCGTCGTCGACATCACCGTCGACGTCATCGGGTAGACCCAGGACACCGAGGTCGTGACCGCGAAGCCGTTGGCGGCGTCGGTGAAGTGGAAGGCGCTCACCACCCGGTTGGACGGCATCAGCGGCGTCAGCCACTTGGTGCCGCCGTCCTCGGTCATGTAGACGCGACCGTCGCCGGCCAGCAGCCAGCCGGTCTTGGCATCGATGAACTGGAAGCGGCTGGCGATCGTCGAACTGGCTTGCGGCGCCAGACCGGTCAGCTTCGCCGTCCAGTCCAGGCCGCCGTTGACCGTCTCCATCAGGTCGCCGCCGTACGTCAGCGCGAGCCCGCGCTTGCCCTCGAAGAACCAGAAGGCCGTCAGCGTCTTGGCCGCCGCATCCGGATCCGGACCCGCGACGCGCTTCCAGGTCTGCAGGCCGTCGCTGCTCAACAACGTGGCGCCGTTGTAGCCGCTCGTCGCCAGCCAGGTCTGGTCGCCGATGCGGCTCAGGCGGTAGTTGTAGGTCGCTTCCGGCAGCCCCTTCACGCGCGTCCAGCTTGCGCCGGCGTCGGCCGACACTTCATAGACGGTGACCCCGGTGCCGTTCTCGTAGTACTGGCGCAACCAGTTGCCCTCCGCCAGCATCGAGTAGTAGAGGCCGGCGTTCGATCCGCCGGGCACGAAACCCAGCGAGGCCCAGGTGCGTCCGCCGTCCTGGGTGCGATACAGCACGCCGTTGTAGGCGAGCGCGCCCACCAGCCCGTCGAGCATCTGGATCGAGCCCGAGAACGGCCAGAAGTTCGCGGGCAGCCCTTGCCCCTCGAAGCTGGCCCAGGTCAGGCCGCCGTCCGTGCTTAGACGGAAGCGTTGCACGTAGGTGGTGCCCGTGGCCGGCACGTAGGTCTCGGTGTAGCTGCGCACCTGGACGGTCTTGCCCCAGGTCTGCACGACCGGCTGACGGTCCGTCGCGTCCAGGGTCAGCGCGGTGACCAGCGTCTTGCCGAAGTCCGTCGAACGACGCAGCGCCAGCCCCTCCATCACCCACACCGTGCCGTCGCTGGCGAGCTGAGGTTCGTTCTGGAAACTCTGCTCGACCCAGGTCGCGCCGCCATCCGCCGTCGCGCGCAGGCGGTAGCCGTCGACCAGCGCCAAGGTGTTCGCGCCGGCCAGCTGGAGTTTGGGCGAGTAGGACTGGGCCGTGCCCACCGGTTGCAGCGTCCAGTGAGCGCCGCCGTCCGTGGTGCGCAGCAACGCGCCGAAGTCGCCGACGATCCAGCCGTTCTTCGCGTCGGCGAAGCGCACGCTGTTCAGGCGGGTCGTCACGCCGCTGGCGACCTTGGACCAGGTCTGCCCGCCGTCGACGGTGCGCAGGATCTCGCCGGCATCGCCCACCGACCAGCCGGTGTTGACATCCAGGAAGCGCAGATCGTTCTGCGTGGTGCCGGTCGGCCGCGGCGCCTGCCAGCACCAGCCGGCGTTGTCGGCGGCCGTGCAGTTCAGCCCCAGGACGTGGGCGCGGTTGAGCACCGTCACCGTCCACTTGACCTCCTTGGACGCGCCCGCGGCGTTCGAGACCTTCAGCGTCACCTGATAGTCGCCGACCTTGGCGAAATCATGCTTCGGACTGGCGTCCGTGCTGGTGCTGCCGTCGCCGAAGGTCCAGGCGAAGGTCAGCCCCGTGGTCGCGGCGGCGTTGCTGGTGAACGCGGTGGCCGAGGTGACGTCGGTGGTCGCGGACGCGGCGATCGCCAGGTTGTCCGGAATCGCCACGCCCTGCACCGGCGGGGGCGGCGGAGGCGGGGTCGGGGCGTCGTCGCCGCCGCCACCGCAGGCGCTCAGCAGCGCGGCGCTGATCAGCACGCCGGCCCAGCCGGCGCGCATGCGTTCATTCATGCTCATGGAATCCTCCCGATGTTTCAATTTGTTTGCTTTTTTAGCGGGCGGATTCTGCACCAGCTTCACGCGATCTGAACGCCGACTCATCTCGCCCGAACGGGGGATCGCCCCGAGGCAGAATCTCGTCCACATGACTCAGGCCAGCACCGCTCCATCGCCACCGCCGCCGCCCGCCAAGCCGGGTCGCGCGGGCTCGGGCCCGGATGCGGCGCCGGCCAAGTCCGCGCCGCAGAAGGCGATGGAGAAGATGGGGCTGACGCGCGACATCGACCTCGCGCTGCACCTGCCGCTGCGCTACGAGGACGAGACCACGCTGACCCCGCTGGACCGCGCCCACGACGGCGACACGCTCCAGTGCGAGGGCGAGGTGATCGAGTGCCGCATCGAGATCCGCGGCCGACGCCAGCTGCTGGTGAAGTTGCGCGACGACGACGGCGCGCTGGTGACGCTGCGCTTCCTCCACTTCTATCCCGCGCATCAGAAGACGATGGCGGTGGGCCATCGCGTGCGCGTGCGCGGCGAGATCCGCGTCGGCTTCTTCGGCCGCGAGATGGTCCATCCGAACTTCCGCAAGGTCGACGCGGACACGCCGCTGTCGACCTCGCTCACGCCGGTCTACCCGACCAGCGCCCAGTTGCCGCAGGCCTACCTGCGCAAGGCCGTCGCCTCCGCGCTGCGCAGAGCGCCGCTGGACGAAGTGCTGCCGCTGGCGCTGGTCCCCAAGGGCCTGCCCGCGTTGCGCGACGCACTGAACTTCCTGCACCACCCGCCGCCGTCGGCCGGTCTGTCCACGCTCGAGGACCACACGCATCCGGCCTGGCAGCGGCTCAAGTTCGAGGAGCTGCTCGCCCAGCAGCTCAGCCAGCAGCGCGCCCAGCGCGAGCGCGCCCATCTGCGCGCCCCGGCGCTGCGCGGCACGCCCGGCGGGCTGCATGAGCGGCTGCTCGCCGCCCTGCCCTTCGCGCTGACCGGCGCGCAGCACCGCGTGGCCGAGGAGATCGCCGCCGACCTCGCCAGACCGCAGCCCATGCACCGGCTGCTGCAGGGCGACGTGGGCTCCGGCAAGACCGTGGTGGCCGCGCTGGCCGCCGCCGTGGCCATCGACGCCGGCTGGCAGTGCGTGCTGATGGCACCCACCGAGATCCTCGCCGAGCAGCACTTCCGCAAGCTCATCGGCTGGCTGGAACCGCTGGGCATCCGCGTCGCCTGGATCACCGGCAGCGTGAAGGGCAAGGCGCGGCAGAAGATGCTGGACGCGGCCGCCTCGGGCGAGGCCACGCTGATCGTCGGCACGCACGCGGTGATCGAGGACAAGGTGCGCTTCCACCGCCTCGGGCTGGCGATCATCGACGAGCAGCACCGCTTCGGCGTCGCGCAGCGCCTGGCGCTGCGCAAGAAGCTCGCGGACGAGGCCGCCGGGGCCGCCGAGCCCGGTTCAGGCCCGCTCGAACCGCACCTGCTGATGATGAGCGCCACGCCGATCCCGCGCACGCTGGCGATGACCTACTTCGCCGACCTGGACGTGTCGACCATCGACGAACTGCCGCCGGGTCGCAGCCCCATCGTCACGCGCGTCTTCGCGGACGGCCGGCGCGACGACGTGATCGAGAAGATCTCGGCCGCCGTCGAGGACGGGCGGCAGGTCTACTGGGTCTGTCCGCTGATCGAGGAGTCCGAGGCGCTGGACCTCAAGAACGCCACGGAGACGCACGCGGAACTCGGCGCCGCGCTGCCGGGGAAGATGGTCGGGCTGCTGCACGGCCGGATGCCGGCGGCGGAGAAGGCGGCGGTGATGTCGCTGTTCACGGCCGGGCAGATGCAGATCCTGGTCGCGACGACCGTCATCGAGGTCGGCGTCGACGTGCCCAACGCCAGCGTCATGGTGATCGAGCACGCGGAGCGTTTCGGCCTCTCGCAGCTGCACCAGCTGCGCGGACGCGTCGGGCGGGGCTCGGTCGCCAGCGTGTGCGTGCTGATCTACACCGGGCCGCTGTCGGACACCGGCAAGTCGCGCCTGCGCGCGATGGCGGAGACCACGGACGGCTTCGAGATCGCGCGACGCGACCTGGACATCCGCGGGCCGGGGGAGTTCATGGGCGCGCGCCAGAGCGGCGCGCAGCTGCTGCGCTTCGCCGACCTGCAGGAGGACGCGCCGTTGCTGAGCGCGGCGCGGGCGCTGGCGCCGCGGCTGCTCGACGAACAGCCGCGCGCCGCGCAGCTGCAGGTCGAGCGCTGGCTCGGCCACAAGACCGAGTACCTCAAGGCCTGACCCCTGGCGCCGGGCCGCGTAGCGCGGGGCCCGGGCGCCCGGGGGACCCGATCACTTCAGGCGGATGACCCAGTACAGCAGGACTTCCGTCGCCGTCGCTTCGGCGCCGCTGAAGAGCTGCGGCTCGGCGTTGATCTTGTCGACCGTGGCCTGGCCCAGGATCACGCGGCCGAACGCGGCGTAGCCGGGATCCGCGGCGGTCTTGTAGTCCAGCACGGTGCTGTTGTCGACCGAGTTGAAGAAGAACTGGCTGGTCGCCGAATCGGGCACCGAGGTGCGCGCCATCGCGATCGTGTACTTCAGGTTGGACACGCCGACGTTGGTCTCCAGCTTGATCGCGCCGCCCAGGTCGCTGCCGGGGGCCTTGGAGACGTAGCCGGTGGTGAAGCCGCCGCCCTGCGCGACGAAGTTCGGCACCACGCGATGGAAGATCGTGTTGTCGTAGTACTTCGCGGTGACGTACTTCAGGAAGTTGGCGGTGGTGATCGGCGTGCGGGAGTCGAGCTCGACCACCATCTCGCCGTCGCTGGTGAGCATGCACACGACGGCGGTCGCGGTGCTCTGATTGGCCGCGGCGATGCCGGCGGCGCTGCAGGTCGTGGTCGGCGCGACCGGCACCGGGTTCGGCTTGGGCGTCTGCGACGGGTTGCCGCTGTTGTCGTCGCCGCCGCCGCCGCAGGCAGCCAGCATCAACGCGCCGCCCAGTGCGGCGGAGAGCGCCAGCAGACGGGGCTTGGAGGAGATCGAGGAGGTGAGGGTGATCGACTTCATGTGGGCTCGCGTTGGAAGCTCGTGGCTCCCGCTTTCTGGCAAAGAAGCGCGAAGTATCGAGGGCAGATTGACACAAGTCATGGGGGCGGGTGCGCGCGCCGCACGAAATCTGATCGGGGTTTCCCTAACGCGCTCTTTACAGAGTGTCGGACCTCACCGAGCGGGTTCCGGAAGGCCCAGGATCCCGTCCGGAAAGACACGTCCGGTTTCAGTCGGCTTTCAGAACTCGAGGTTGTCGATCAGACGCGTCTGGCCGATGCGCGCGGCGGCCAGCGCCACCAGCGGTTCGCCGTCACGCGCCGCGCCGAGGTCGTGACGCCGGCGCAGCGTCAGGTAATCCGGCACCCAGCCCGCGTCGCGCAGCGAGGCCATCGCGTCGGACTCGATGCGGTCGAGGTCGCGCTCGCCGGCGGACCAGCGCGCGATCATCGCCTTCAGGGTGCGCGACAGCAGCAGCGCGTCCTGTTTCTGCTGCTCGCTCAGGTAGCCATTGCGCGAGGACAGCGCCAGGCCGTCGGCGTTGCGCTCGGTCTCGCCCGCGAGGATGCGGATCGGCATCGCCAACTGGTCGACCATGCGGCGGATCACCATCAGCTGCTGGTAGTCCTTCTTGCCGAAGACGGCGACGTCCGGCTGGACGATCTGGAACAGCTTGGCGACCACCGTGCAGACGCCGATGAAGAAGCCCGGGCGGAAGTGGCCTTCGAGGATGTCGGCCAGCTCGACGGGCGGGTGCACCTTGTAGCCCTGCGGCTCGGGGTACATCTCGCGCTCGTCGGGTGCGAAAACGAGGTCGCAGGTCGCGCCTTCCAGCAGTTCGGCGTCGCGGGGGAGCGTGCGGGGATAACGGTCGAAGTCCTCGTGCGGCGCGAACTGCAGCCGGTTGACGAAGACGCTGGCGACGACGAGGCCGTCCGGACCGACCGCCGCGCGGGCCTGGCGCACCAGCGCCAGATGGCCGTCGTGCAGGTTGCCCATCGTGGGCACGAACGCGACCGGGCGGCCGCCCGCGAGCGCGGCGCGCAGGCCGGCGATGTCATGGTGGATCTGCATGATCAGTAGGTGTGTTCGGCGGCGGGGAAGGCGCCGGACTTGACGTCGCTCACGTAGCGCGAGAAGGCCTCGCCGATCGAGCCCGCGCCCTGCATGAAGTCGCGCACGAAGCGCGGCTTGCGGCCGCCGCCCACGCCCAGCATGTCGTGCATCACCAGCACCTGGCCGGAGCATTCCGCGCCGGCGCCGATGCCGATCACCGGCACGCCCAGCGAGCGGGTCAGCTCGCCGGCCAGCGCCGCCGGCACCATCTCCAGCAGCAGCATCTGCGCGCCGGCGTCGACCAGCTCGCGTGCGTGCGCCTTGATGCGCGCGGCGCCGGCCTCGTCGCGACCCTGCACCTTGAAGCCGCTCAGCGCGGTGACGGTCTGCGGCGTCAGGCCCAGATGGGCGCAGACGGGGATGCCGCGTTCGGTCAGGAAGCGGACCGTCTCGGTGGTCCAGCCGCCGCCTTCGAGCTTGACCATGTGCGCGCCGGCCTGCGCCAGCTGCATCGCGTTCTTCCACGCCGCCTGGGGCGACTCGTGGTACGAGCCGAACGGCAGGTCCGCCAGGATCCAGGCGGTGCGACGCGCGCGCGCCACGTTGGCCGTGTGATAGACCATCGCCTCCAGCGTCACCGGCACGGTGGTCTGCAGGCCTTGCACGACGTTGCCCAGCGAATCGCCGATGAGGATCGAATCCACGCCGGCGTCCTCCATCGCATGCGCGAAGGTGGCGTCATAGGCGGTCAGCATCGCGATCTTCTCGCCGGCGGCGTGCATGTCGAGCAGGCGCTGCAGCGTGACGGGCTTGCGGTCCGGCGACGAGCCCGCGGGACGCGGCACGGCGTAGAGGGACGTCGGCGAGGACGCCGGGGAAGAGCTCGGAGGGGCGGTCGGTTCGGTCATGCGTGTCCCCTGGAGGGAGGTCCGGGGAGGGTCCGGGGGGTGGGGCGGCAGTGTACCGGGACGGTGTCACGATGCCGCTTTCTGAGGACAATGCCGGCCCATGACCCTCACCGAACTGCGCTACATCGTCGCCGTCGCCCGCGAGCGCCACTTTGGCCGCGCCGCGGAAGCCTGCTTCGTCTCCCAACCGACCTTGTCGGTGGCGATCAAGAAGCTGGAGGAGGAGCTCGACGTCAAGATCTTCGAGCGCGGCGCCAACGAGGTGACGATGACGCCGCTGGGCGAGGACATCGTGCGCCAGGCGCAGTCGGTGATCGAGCAGGCCAGCGCGATCAAGGACATCGCCAAGCGCGGCAAGGATCCGCTGGACGGGCCGCTGCGGCTGGGGATCATCTACACGATCGGGCCCTACCTGCTGCCGGAGCTGGTCAAGCACTGCATCGACCTCTATCCGCGCATGCCGCTGATGCTGCAGGAGAACTTCACCCAGAAGCTGCTGGACATGCTGCGCACCGGCGAGTTGGACTGCGCGATCATGGCCGAGCCCTTCCCCGACGCGGGTCTGGCGGTGGCGCCGCTGTACGACGAGAGCTTCGTCGTGGCGGTGCCGGCGGTGCATCCGCTGGCGAAGAAGGAACGCATCAGCGCCGAGGAGCTCAAGGCCGAGACCATGCTGCTGCTGGGCAACGGCCACTGCTTCCGGGATCACGTGCTCGAGGTCTGCCCGGAGTTCGCGCGTTTCTCCACGGACGCCGAGGGCATCCGCAAGAGCTTCGAGGGCAGCTCGCTGGAGACGATCAAGCACATGGTGGCGTCCGGGATGGGCGTCACGGTGGTGCCGGCGCTGAGCGTGCCGGACCACGTCCCGCCGCACCTGCGCTACGTGCCCTTCGAGGCGCCGGCGCCGACGCGGCGCGTCGTGCTCGCCTGGCGCCGCACGTTCACCCGCTACGAGGCCGTCGCGGCACTGCGCAACGCGGTGTATGCGTGCACGCTCAAAGGGGTGACGTTGTTGTCGTGAAGCCGCGCAAGACCCGACCCCTTGCCAATGCCGCCTCCGGGCGGCTTTAGTTTTTCCCAATCGCCACGCTTAAGCTATCCAAATATCGCCATCGATAGCATTTCTCTAAAGTCCTCCTCATGCGCCGCTCAGGTCTTCCTTCCGGGGGAGTTCAAGGGCGGTCCGGACCCCTACAAAGCGTCCCTGTCTGAAGCATCGAGGAGTGCCCATGAGTGCCAAGCCCCAACATCCCGCCCAGTGCCCGGTCATGACGACGAGCGCCGGCGCGCCGATCGCCGACAACCAGAACTCGCTGACCGCCGGCCCGCGCGGCCCCGTCCTGATGCAGGACTACCAGCTGATGGAGAAGCTGGCCCACCAGAACCGCGAGCGCATTCCTGAACGCGTCGTGCATGCCAAGGGCTGGGGCGCCTTCGGCACGCTGACCGTCACGCAGGACATCTCCCGCTTCACCCGCGCCAAGCTGTTCGGCGCGGTCGGCAAGCAGACGCCGATGCTGGCGCGCTTCTCGACGGTGGCCGGCGAGCAGGGCGCCGCCGATGCTGAACGCGACGTCCGCGGCTTCTCGCTGAAGTTCTATACCGAGGAAGGCAACTGGGACCTGGTCGGCAACAACACCCCGGTGTTCTTCATCCGCGACCCGCTCAAGTTCCCCGACTTCATCCACACGCAGAAGCGCCATCCGGTCACCAACCTGCGTTCCGCCACCGCCGCGTGGGACTACTGGAGCCTTTCCCCCGAAAGCCTGCATCAGGTCACCATCCTGATGAGCGACCGCGGCATTCCCGCCAGCCCGCGCTTCATGGACGGCTTCGGCTCCCACACCTACAGCTTCTGGAACGCCGACGGCGAGCGCTTCTGGGTGAAGTTCCACTTCAAGACCCGCCAGGGCCATCGCACGCTGACGAACGCCGAAGCGGCCGCCGTCATCGGGCAGACCCGCGAGAGCTACCAGGAAGACCTCTTCGGCGCGATCGACCAGGGTCAGTTCCCGCAGTGGACGATGGCCGTGCAGGTGATGCCGGAACTCGACGCGGACAAGACCTCCTACAACCCCTTCGACCTGACCAAGGTCTGGCCGCATGCCGAGTACCCGCTGATCGAAGTCGGCGTGCTGGAGCTCAACCGGAATCCGGAGAACTACTTCGAGGAGATCGAGCAGGCCGCGTTCTCGCCGAGCAACATCGTGCCGGGCATCGGCTTCAGCCCCGACAAGGTCCTGCAGGCGCGCATCTTCAGCTACGCCGACGCGCACCGCTACCGCCTCGGCACGCATTACGAAGCGCTGCCGGTGAACGCGCCCAAGTGCCCCGTCCACCACTATCACAAGGACGGGTCCATGAAGTTCTTCCGGACGCCGAGCGGCAACCCGAACGCGTACTACGAGCCCAACAGCTTCGGCGGCGCGACGCAGGATCCGTCGGTGGCCGAGCCGCCGCTGCGCCTGCAGGGCGACGCGGCGCGCTTCGACCACCGGGAGGGCAACGACGACTACGCGCAGCCCGGCGCCCTCTTCCGCCTGCTCGGCGAAGCGCAGCAGCAGCGCCTCGGCCGCAACATCGCCGAATCGATGCGCGGCGTGCCGGCTTTCATCGTGGATCGTCAGCTGGGTCACTTCGACAAGGCGGATCCGGACTACGGTCGCGTCGTCCGCGCCGCGCTCAGCGCGCTCGACATCGAGTTCACCGTCTGACCCCGTCGGCTGTCATCTGCAAGGAGCAAGACATGACCCCTCGTTCCGGACAACGCACACTCGGATGGCTGCTGGTGGCCGCCGGCGCCGCGCTCAACGTGCAGTCGCTGATCGACTGGATGCAACACAGCGTCGCCTGAACAGCACCCACCGGTCGCCCCGCAGTCACTGTGCCGATCACCCGGATCGGTTAGGCTGCGGGGCGTCTTTTTCCTTCCATTTCCGCAAGGAGTTTCACGATGGCCAAGAAGAGCCCCTCTCCCGCCAAGGCAATCTCCGCGAAGGGTGCGCCGTCCATCCAGATCGGCATCAGCGACAAGGACCGCGCGGCGATCGCGCAAGGCTTGTCCAAGCTGCTGGCCGACACCTACACGCTCTACCTGACCACGCACAACTTCCATTGGAACGTGACGGGTCCGATGTTCAACTCGCTGCATGCGATGTTCATGGCCCAGTACACCGAGCTGTGGAACGCCGTGGACCCCGTCGCGGAGCGCATCCGTTCGCTGGGCCACAAGGCGCCGGGGTCGTACGCGCAGTTCGCGGCGCTGAGCTCGCTGCCGGACGCACCGACCACGCCGCCCAAGGCGCTGGACATGGTCCGCATCCTGGTCGACGGTCATGAAGGCGTCGCCCGCACCGCGCGCGCGTTGTTCGACCTGGTCGACAAGGCCAGCGACGAGCCGACCGCCGACCTGCTCACCCAGCGCCTGACGGTGCACGAGCAGACCGCGTGGATGCTGCGCTCGCTGCTGGAAGAGTGATCAGCCCACGGCCTTGATGCGCCCGTCCCGGCGGGCCTGCGCCAGCATCGAGGCCAGCGCGCACGACGCGAGCCGCGCCGTGCGCGAATCGGCGCGGCTGGTCAGCACGATCGGCACCTTCGCGCCGAGCACCACCCCGGCCGCGTAGGCCTGCGCCAGGAAGCTCAGGCTCTTCGCGAGCATGTTGCCGGCGTCCAGGTCCGGCACGATCAGCACGTTGGCCTTGCCCGCCACCGGCGACACGATGCCCTTGATGCGCGCCGCCTCGGCGTCGATGGCGTTGTCCATCGCCAAGGGGCCGTCCAGCACCGCGCCGGTGATCTGCCCGCGGTCCGCCATCTTGCACAGCGCCGCCGCATCCAGCGTCGACGGCACCTTCGGATTCACCGTCTCCATCGCCGACAGCAGCGCCACCCGCACCTCCGGCAGGCGCAGCGCGCGCGCGAGGTCGATCGCGTTCTGCACGATGTCGACCTTCTCCTCCAGCGTCGGCGCGATGTTGATCGCCGCATCCGAGATGACCAGCGGCTGCGCGTGTCCCGGCACGTCCATGACGAAGCAGTGGCTGATGCGCCGTGAGGTGCGCAGTCCGCCTTCGCGTCGCACCACCGCGCCCATCAGTTCGTCGGTGTGCAGGCTGCCCTTCATGAGCGCGTCGACCTCGCCCTTGAGCGCCATCGCCACGGCCCTCTCCGCCGCCGCATGGCTGTGCGGCACGTCGACCTGCGCATAGCGCGAAAGGTCTACACCGGCCGCCGCGGCGGCTTCGGCCACCTTGCCCGCCGGGCCGATCAGGATCGGTTCGATCAGACCCAGCGCCGCCGCTTCCGTCGCCGCGAGCAGGGACACGTCGTTGCACGGATGGACGACCGCCATGCGCAGCGGCGGCAGCTCGCGCACCGCCTCGATGAGGCGGTCGTAGTGCGGATGGGCATGGGGCGTTTGTTCGGTCATTGGTCGATCACCCTGCGTCTCCCTCGGACATTGACAACGAGTCGCGGTCGATGATGCATGCTGCGGTGCAACAAATCAAGCCGAGCGGACCTCGCGAGGCGGTGCTGGGAGCAAGGCGAATGTCCGGAAATTCCGACTGGATCCACGACTGGCAAGCGTACGCGACCGACGCGTGGCAGCGCACGGTGCTGACGCTGGACACGATGCGCGAGCGCGGCAACGTGTTCCTCCACCATCTGCAGGCCGGCAAGCCCGCGCTGCTGAAGTTCGAACATGAACTGCTGATCGACGGCCGCGACCTGCCGCAGCCCTGCAACTATGCGCTGCTGCGCATCCTGCCGGCGGACGGCGACATCGTCGATCCCGCGCGGCGGCCCATCGTCGTCATCGATCCGCGCGCGGGCCACGGGCCCGGCATCGGCGGCTTCAAGCCGGACTCCGAGATCGGCGTCGCGTTGCGCGCCGGCCACCCGGTCTACTTCATCACCTTCGAGCCGGAGCCGGTCGAGGGTCAGACCTTGCTCGACGTCGCACGCGCCGAGGCGCACTTCATCGAGGACGTCGCCCGCCGCCATCCGAAGGCGCCGGGCCTGCCCGCGGTGATCGGCAACTGCCAGGCCGGCTGGGCCGTTGCGGCACTGGCGGCCGTGCGCAGCGACCTGATGGGCCCCATCATCCTGAACGGCGCACCGCTGTCGTACTGGGCCGGCTCGCCGGAGCAGAACCCGATGCGTTACGCGGGCGGCGCGCTCGGCGGCGCGTGGATGTCGGCGCTGTCGGCGGACCTCGGCGGCGACCGCTTCGACGGCGCGCACCTGGTCTCCAACTTCGAGAACCTCAACCTCGCCAACAGCTGGTGGGACAAGTACTACCACCTCTACGCCAACGTCGACACCGAACGCGAGCGCTTCCTCGACTTCGAGCGCTGGTGGGGCGGCTACTTCCGCATGACCGGCGAGGAGATCGAGGCCATCGTCGAGAACCTGTTCATCGGGAACCGCCTGGCGCGCGGCGAGGTCGAACTCGAAGGCTACCGGCTGGACCTGCGCAACATCGCCGCGCCGATGGTGATCTTCGCGTCCTGGGGCGACAACATCACCCCGCCGCAGCAGGCGCTGGACTGGATCATCGACGTCTGGGGCAGCGAGAAGGCGCTGGTCAAGGCGGGTCGCACCATCGTCTACATGCTGCATCCGAAGATCGGCCACCTGGGCATCTTCGTCGGCGGCGGCATCGCGCGGCGCGAGCATGAGCAGATTCTCGACACGCTCGAACAGATCGTCGAACTGCCGCCCGGCCTCTACGAGATGAAGATAGCTGCCCGCGATCCCGAAGCGCCGCTGGCGGCGCTCGAATCGGGCGACTACTCGGTGAGCTTCGAGACCCGCACCGTGGACGACCTGCGCGCGCTGAACCCGGAATGCCGCCGCGATGAAGCCCTCTTCTCCACGATCGCGCAGGTTTCCGAGATGAACATGCGCCGCTACCGCCAGTGGCTGCAGCCCGCCGTGCGCGCGGTCGGCAGCAAGGCGTTCGGCGACTGGCTGCGCTGGGTGCATCCGCTGCGTCAGCAGCATCTGGCCCTCTCCGATCTGCATCCGCTGGCGCCGTGGATCAAGCAGGCCGCCGACGACGCCCGAGAGCGTCGTCAGACGGTCGACGCGGAGAACGCCTGGCTGAAATGGGAGCAGCTCGGCTCCCGCGCGATCAGCGAATCGCTGGACCGGCTCGGACACCAGCGCGACGCGACGCTCGTGCACTGGGTCGAAGCGGTCTACGGACCGGGCGGTCTGGGCGCGCTGCTGCCGCCGCGGGAATCGGACCTCGCCTCGGGCGCCGCGCACGCGGCCGCCGATGAACGCGAAGGTCGTCGCATGGCGCTGGAACAGGTCGGGCAAGGCGGCTTCGCCGACGCGGTCTGCCGCATCCTGCTGGCGGGGCTCGCCCATCGCGGCGTCGTGCAGCGGCGCGGACTGGTGCTCGGCCAGTTGCTGGCCGATTCCCACCGCCGCATGGCCGAGGACGCCGAAGGCGCCGTCGCCGCCGAGGCGGTCCCCGGCGAGGACTGGGCGACGCTGCTGCACCGGCAGGCGCTGATCGTGACCTTCGCGCCGGAGGAGGCGATGGCGGCGCTGCCGACGCTGCTGCCCACGCTGGAGGACCGCGAACAGGCGCTGGCGCTCGCGAGCGCGGTGCTGATGAGCGAATCCGAGCTCGCCGATCCGAAGTCGCCGACCGCCCGCTACGTCCACGAACTGCTGCACGTCGACCCGGCCCGCGTCGCCGACATGGCGCTCGCGCTGTCCGCGCCCGGCGCGACGACGGCGACCGCGGCCACGGTCTCGATCGCGGCCTCCCCCGCAGCGAAGACGGCGCGTCGCCGCAAGGCGGTCGCATGAACTCCGCCGCCGTGCAGTTCGGCCGGCTGCTGGCCGGGCGCAAGGTGCTGATCACCGGCATCGCCAACGACCAGTCCATCGCCTACGGCTGCGCCCGCGCCTTCCGCGCGATGGGCGCGGATCTGGCGCTGACCTACCTCAACGACAAGGCGCTGCCGCACGTGAAGCCGCTGGCCGACGCGCTCGGCGCCGACATGCTGCTGCCGCTGGACCTGCGCGATCCCGAGGCGCTGGACAGCGTCTTCGCCGCCGTGTCCGAGCGCTGGGGCGTTCTCCACGCGGCGCTGCATTCGATCGCGTTTGCGCCCAAGGACGACCTGCACGGACGGCTCGTCGACAGCAGTGCGGCCGGTTTCGCGCTGGCGATGGACATCTCGTGCCACAGCTTCATCCGCATGGCGCGGCTCGCGGAGCCGCTGATGCGCGCCGCCGGCGGCACGCTGTTCACGATGAGCTTCCAGGGCGCGAGCAAGGTCGTCGAGCACTACAACCTGATGGGCCCGGTCAAGGCCGCGCTGGAGGCCTCGGTGCGCTACCTCGCGCACGAGCTGGGTCCGGCGGGCATCCGCGTGCACGCGATCTCGCCGGGGCCGATCGCGACGCGCGCGGCGTCAGGACTGGAGGAGTTCGACCAGCTGCTCGCGGATGCCGCCGCCCGCGCGCCGGCCCATGCGCTGGCGACGATCGACGACGTCGGCTACGCGACCGCGATGCTCGCGGGCGATCACGCGCGGCTCATCACCGGCTCCACGCTCTACGTGGACGGCGGTTATCACATCATGGGGTGAGCGATGGATGCACGACTTGAAGGCGAATTCATCGCGGTCGTCAACGCGGGCTCCTCCAGCATCAAGCTGTCGATGTACTCGCTGCACGAGGACCGCCGGCTGGGGCCGCTGAGGCTCGAACTGCGCGCGCAGGTCGAAGGCCTCGGCACCGCCAAACCCCACTTCGAGGCGTCGCATGCCGACGGCTCGAAAGCCGGCTCGCGCGACTGGCCCGTCGGCGACACGCTGACGCATGAGGGCGCGCTCGATCACCTGGTCGAATTCGTCACCCACGAGTTCCCCGGCATCCGGATGCTGGGCATCGGCCATCGCGTCGTGCACGGCGGCACCGCGTTCGCGCAACCGGTGCGGGTGACGCCGCCGGTGCTGGCGCAACTGGAGACGCTCACGCCGCTCGCGCCGCTGCATCAGCCCCACAACCTGGCGCCGATCCGCCGCGCTTTCTCGGCCCTGCCCGGGCTGCCGCAGGTCGCGTGCTTCGACACCGCCTTCCACCGCGGCCAGTCCGACGTCGCCGACGCCTTCGCCCTGCCCTATGCGCTGTTCGAAGCCGGCGTGCGCCGCTACGGCTTCCACGGCCTGAGCTACGAGTACATCGCCTCGCGGCTGCCGGCGCTGTCGCCGCGACTCGCGGACGGGCGCGCCGTCGTCCTGCACCTGGGCAACGGCGCCAGCGCCTGCGCGCTGCACCGCGGCCGCAGCATCGCCAGCAGCATGGGCTTCACCGCCGTCGACGGCCTCCCGATGGGCACGCGCAGCGGCGCAGTGGATCCCGGCGTGCTGATCTACCTGATGGATGAGCAGCGCATGGACGCCCGCGAGCTCGAGACGCTGCTCTACAAGCAGTCCGGGCTGCTGGGGCTGTCCGGCGTCTCCAGCGACATGCGCCAGCTGCTGGCCAGCGACGCGCCGCGGGCGCGCTTCGCGATCGACGTCTTCGTCCACCGCGTCGCCCGCGAGATCGGCGCGCTCGCCGCGGAAATGGGCGGCCTGGACGGGCTGGTCTTCACCGCCGGAATCGGCGAGCATGCCGCGGAGGTCCGTCGCCGTGTGCTGTCGCGCTGTCTGTGGCTGGGAGTGTCGGTGCAGGACGCCGCGAACCGCGAGGGACCGGCCGAGCGCCGGATCAGCACCGTCGACAGCCGGTGCGAGGCCTGGGTCATCCCCACCGACGAGGAACTCATGATGGCCCGCCACACGTTCCGGCTGCTCGCCGGGGAGGAGTGACCATGCGAACGCCCAAGCAACGCTACAGCCACGAGGAATGGGAGAAGACCGTCGAGGACGTGGACCTGCAGATCGCGCAGCTGGCGATCATGTGCCACGTGCGGCTGCTCGATCCCGGCGTCATCGAGCGGGTGCTCGACAACGACCTGCGCATCTGCGGCGACGGCCACGAGAGCGGCTTCGAGAAGCTGCGCGGGATGCTCTACCTGCACTACGAGGTGCAGACCCGGCTGGCCGAGGAACTCGGCCCGGTCGACGCCGCCGAGGTGGTCCAGCGCGTGCGCCAGCACCTGCTGGTGCGCATCGGCACGCAGCTCGGCACGCTGGGGACGCCGCAGGCGCCGGGCACCGGCACCGGCAACGGCGGCAACGCCGGCTCCGGCGGTCAATAACCCCGACGGCTTGGGCGGGGCGGTCGTCGGCGCTACAGTGGGCCGCATCGCCTTGCGGGGTCACTCCATGCGCATCGCCATCCTTTCCTTCGACGGCTTCAACGAGATCGACAGCTTCATCCCGCTGGGATTGCTGAACCGGCTCAAGCCGCTGGGCTGGTCCGCCGAGCTCTGCGGACCCGGTCCGACGGTCACCTCGATGAACGGCGTGACCGTCCAGCTCAAGCATCCGCTCGAATGGGCCAACGAGGCGGACGCCGTCTGGTTCGGCTCCGGCATCTACACGCGGGCGATCGCGGAGAACTCGGCCGTGCTGGACCGGCTGCAGCTCGATCCGACGCGGCAGCTGATCGCCTCGCAATGCTCCGGCGCGCTGCTGGTGGCGCGGCTGGGGCTGCTCGGCGACGCGCCGGCCTGCACCGATTCGTCCACCCGGCCCTGGCTGGTCGAAGCCGGCGTGCGGGTCCTCGACGAGCCCTTCCACGCCCGCGGCCCGGTGGCGACGTCGGGAGGCTGCCTCGCGTCGCAGTACCTGTCCGCATGGCTCATGTGGCGCAAGGCCGGCGAGTCCGCCGCGCGCGATGCGCTGACCTACGCGGCGCCGGTCGGGGAGAAGGACGAGTACGTCGAGCGCCTGCTGGCCCGGGTGCGCCCCTTCATCGGCGACATGTAGACGGACTTACCGTTCTGCCAATCCATCGCAGTCTTCGGAGTAGAAAGAGCCGCTCCAAGATACCGGCCAATCGTGGTATCCGGAACCTGGAGGAAGCCGCCGGGCGGCGACGACGATGACCTCACGGATCCGCACGGGCCCATCGTCGGCGTGGAGACGCAGGGTCGGCGCAAAACTCCATTGAGGCACTTCGACGGGCCTCAAACCGCGTCGAGCTCTGATCAGGGAGGACGAATCGTTCGGCGCGTGCAAGGATCTCGATCCGCCCCTGGACCAAGTGTGATAACACATCGTCCCCTCTGCCGAGAATCGCATCATCAGTCCGACGAACTTGTCGCCTTGCCGCTGTAGCGGATCCCGCAAGCGGCCCAAAGTCCCCCCCGTCTTCACCATCACCTGGGACTCACTGGGCCCTCCCACGTACGTCGACATATCGAGCTGTGAGGGATCGTGGGACAAGTTCAGGGTCAACCAACCACCGTCTTCCACGTCCGCCGTCACAAGAACGCCGGGTTGGCGGGACAGGTGCCAAACGTCCATGGGGATGGCCTTGGAATTGTCTGGCTTCAGCACGAGATCATCGAATCGTTCATGTCTGACGATCTCCGGGGCCCGGCACCAGTGTCCTGAGGACTTGTAACCGTCGATTCCCCAGACCGAACGGTGGTGCTCGCCACAGATCAACGCTTTGACGGGAGGAAGTCCCGGCCCAGGACACAAGCCGGCATGAATTCCCGCGCCCAGGAAGTTGAGGCCTCCCTTGCGACAGGGGACAGGTTTTTCAGCCTCGCGCCTCTTGAGCTCGACATCCGCGGGACGCGAGCAGTTGACCCCGTCAAATGAATGGCACATGACGTGCCCTTCCGCAGTCGTCGAAAGCAGCATGTCGAGTCCCAGCGGGCGGTAGTCCGTCCATTTGGCAAACAGCGCGGCATGGGCCGCGTTGCACCAATGATCGGCGGACTCATAACCGCTGACGCCGTAATGCTTGCGATGTTCGTCGCCACACGACAAGGATTTCCATTCGGCATATTCGCCCTGGTCATACAGGTCGTGAAACAGCAGATGAAAGCCGAAGGACTCGGAAAGTGTGGAGGGCTTCTTCTGAGGCCGATCCCCCGGACCCGCGCACTGAACGCCATCGCGGGACCGGCAGCTGAGGTCGCCCTGCGCATCGATTCGGTAGTGCCTGCCGTTCCACTCCCTCCAGCCACCCTGCGCCGCCGCCGCCATGGGCAGCAGGACAGAGACAGCAAAAAGGACGGAAGAAGCCGCGCGGAAGGCAGTCAGCGATTTCATTGAAACGGGCAAGAGGTTGTTGTCTTCCTGTAGTCAGTCGACTTGCCGCGTGCACATGACAACCTTCCAACCGAGGCCTTCGGGGCCGCCTGTCGACCATCGTCGATAATCCCGCCCTTCGCCGCTGCCGCGGCGGTCCATTCCCGCGCCCGACGCCGATCGCGCGCCGCACGCCATGTCCACCGACCTCTCCCGCATCCCCTCCGAAGTGCGCCGTCGCCGCACCTTCGCCATCATTTCCCACCCTGACGCGGGCAAGACCACGCTGACGGAGAAGCTGCTGCTGTTCTCCGGCGCGATCCAGATCGCGGGGTCGGTGAAGGCGCGCAAGGCCTCGCGGCATGCGACCTCGGACTGGATGGAGATCGAGAAGCAGCGCGGCATCTCGGTGGCCTCGTCGGTGATGCAGATGGAGTACCGCGACTGCGTCATCAACCTGCTGGACACCCCGGGCCACCAGGACTTCTCGGAAGACACCTACCGCGTGCTGACCGCGGTCGACGCGGCGCTGATGGTGATCGACGCGGCCAACGGCGTCGAGCCGCAGACCCGCCGGCTGATCCAGGTCTGCCGCGCGCGCAACACGCCCATCCTGACCTTCGTCAACAAGATGGACCGCGAGGTCCAGGAACCGCTGGCGCTGATGGACGAGATCGAGCGCGAGCTGGGCATGACGGTGGTGCCCTTCACCTGGCCGGTCGGCATGGGCAAGCATTTCCACGGCGTGATGGACCTGCGCCAGCAGCGCATGCGGGTCTTCGCGCCCGGCGAGGACCGCGCCGCCGGCACCGAGGAAGTGCTGGACGGCCTGGACAACCCGGCCTACGCCGAGCGCTTCGGGATGCAGTACGACAACGCGCAGGGCGAGATCGAGCTGGTCAAGGAAGCCGCGCCGGCCTTCGACGAGGACGCCTTCCTCGCGGGCCAGCAGACGCCGATGTTCTTCGGCTCCGCGGTCAACAACTTCGGCGTGCAGGAAGTGCTGGACGCGCTGGTCGAGCTGGCGCCCGCACCGGCCGAACGCGCCGCGATGCAGCGCGTCGTGCAGCCGGAAGAGCCCAAGTTCACCGGCGTCGTCTTCAAGATCCAGGCCAACATGGACCCGGCGCACCGCGACCGCATCGCGTTCCTGCGCGTGGCCTCGGGCCACTTCGAGCGCGGCATGCGCCTGAAGGTCGTGCGCTCCGGCAAGGAGCTGCGCCCCAACACGGTGGTGAGCTTCCTGTCGCAGCGCCGCGAGCTGCTGGACGAGGCCTTCGCCGGCGACATCATCGGCATCCCCAACCACGGCGTGCTGCAGCTCGGCGACACGATCACCGAGGGCGAGGCGCTGCAGTACACCGGCCTGCCCTTCTTCGCGCCGGAAATGTTCCGGTCCGTGGAAGTCGCCGACCCGCTCAAGACCAAGCAGCTGCGCGAGGGCCTGCGCCAGCTCGGCGAGGAGGGCGCGATCCAGGTCTTCCGTCCCGAGGCCGGCAGCGTGCTGCTGCTGGGCGCGGTCGGCCAGCTGCAGTTCGAAGTTGTCGCGCACCGGCTGGAGCATGAGTACGGCGTCAAGGCCCGCGTCATGCCGGCGCGCTACAACGTCGCGCGCTGGGTGACCTGCGACGAGGCGGACGGCGGCGAGAAGGAACTGCGCCGCTTCATCGACCACAACGCGCACCGCGTCGCCTGGGACGCGGTGAACGCGCCGACGGTGCTGCTCGAATACGCCGGCGAACTCCGCGCGATGCAGGAGAACTGGCCCAAGATCAAGTTCCACGCGCTGCGCGAGCACGCCGGCCTGGTCTTCCAGAAGCAGATGGACGCCTGAGGGGTCAGGTCTTTCTCCGCAACCCCTCCTTGGAGGGACTGGGTTCCCGAGGCGGGCCGCCGTGACCTTGTTGACGTTTCTGCAACGACACCGTTGTCGGCCTGTCACCGCCCCTTCCTACACTGCCGCGATGCCCCACGAGATCCAGCCCCTGCCGGAGCGCCGTCTGTGCTGCCTCCTGCTGGCGGCTGGCCTGCTGCCGGGCGCCCTGCCCGCGGCGATGGCCTCGACGGCAGCGCGTCCGTCGGCGCATGCGGGCACGGGCGAGCTGGTCGCCTTCACCGAGAACCTCCCGCCGCTGAACCACGCCGAGAACGGCGAGGCGCGCGGCTTCAGCACCGAACTGCTGAAGTTGATGGCGGCCGAAGCCGGCATGCCGCTGCGCGTGCAGGTGCTGCCGTGGCAACGGTCGGTGCAGGAAGCGGCGCGGCGCACGGACAGTGTGCTGTTCTCGCTGACGCGCACGCCCGAGCGCGAGAGCCAGTACCGCTGGGTCGGGCCGATCAGCCCGCGGCGCATCCTCGTCTACCGGCTGAACCACCGCACGGACGTGCGTCCCCAGAGCCTGAAGGAGCTGAACGGCCTGCGCCTGGGCGTGACGCGCGATTCGGCCGCGGCGCGGCAGTTGATCGCGGACGGTCTGCGGCCCGAGGTCGAGCTGGAACTCGCCGTCGACGACGCGACCAACCTGCGCAAGCTGCTGGCCGGCCGCATGGATCTGATCGTGATGCTGGACTGGGCCGCGGCCTGGCACCTGCGCGAGCTGAAGCTGCCCTACGCCACCTTGACCCCGGTGCTGCCGATGGACGTCGACAAGTCCTACTGGTACGGCCTGCCGGCGGACAGCGATCCGGCGCTGGCGCGGCGTCTGCAGGCCGCGCTGGACCGCATCAGGCGGGATGGCCGCTACGAACGCCTGCGGCAGCACTACTTCGATTGAAGGTCGCCGAGGCCTGAGCGGCGGGCAGGCAACCCAGTGACTCCAAGGTGCGCTCGATCGCGACATCGAGCGGCGTGTGCGGGACGCCTCCGATGTCAGCCAGTTCGGCGGTCAGGCGCGCCTCGCCCATGCGCAGCGGCTCGCGCCACAGGTAGCGCATCTCCGCCACTTCCCGGAACAGCGGCACCACCGGCTGAGCCAGACGCACGGCCCACCAGGGGAAACGCGTGATCCGCGCCTGCACGCCGGTGCGTCGCTGCACGATGCGGCGGATCGCTTCCGCCATCTGGCGCCCGTCGGCATCCCAATGGCCCGCGAAGTGGAAGCGCGCGAAGGCCGGCAGCCTGTCGCAACGCTCGATCAGCGCGGCCATCGCCGTCGCGACGTCGGGCAGATAGGCCCATTGGTGGCCGACGCCGTCCGTCCCCGCCTGCTGGATCCGCGTCACCGGCTTGCCCGGCGTCACGAGGCCCTGCGAGAACCAGCTGTTCGCCGCGCCCGGGCCGAAGAAGTCCCCGGCGCGCAGGATGACGGCGCGGAAATCTCCGCGCTCGGCGCCTTCCTGCAGTCGTCGCTCCATCTCGACGCGGATCGCGCCCTTGCGCGTCACGGGACGCTGCGGCGAATCCTCCGTGGGGTGCGGCATCGCGTCGGGTCCGAAGTTGTAGACGGTGCCCGGCAACACGACGGTCGCGCCACGCGCCTTGGCGGCCGCGATGGTGTTGTCGAGCATCGGCAGCACCAGCTCGCTCCAGCGGCGGTAGCCGGGCGGATTCACAGCATGGACGATCACGCTGCAGCCCTGCGCGGCGCGCTGCACGTCGTCGGCGACGAGCGCATCGCCGCGCAGCCAGTGCAGGCCGTCCCGGTGTTCCGATTCGCTGGCCAGTCCGCGCTTGAGCGCCCGCACCGTCCAGCCCGCATCGCGCAAGGCCCTGGCCACCGCGCCGCCGATGCCGCCGCTCGCGCCCAGCACCAGCGCCGTCCGCCGCGCCACCGCCGTCATCGCGGCCAGCACACCGATCGCATCCATCGAAGTCATCGCATCCATCGTCAGCTCCTGCCGGACCGCCGGGGTCCTGTTGGGTGAAGGCATGGCATGGATTCTGGAAAGAAGCGTCTTTCCTGAAAATTACCGAGCATGAGCGAGCGGCTATACATTTCTGCATGGCTTCGAAGCACTCCCCGCGATCTGTGGATACCCCTGCCCCTGCGAATTCCACAGTCGCGACCTCCGACTCCTCGCGCTCCTCCGCGTCCTCCAGCGCCGGCATCGCCTGGGAGTGGTATCGCTCCTTTCTTGGCGTGCTGCGGGAAGGCTCGCTCTCAGGCGCCGCGCGGGCGCTGGATCTGACACAGCCGACCGTGGGCCGGCATGTGGCGGCGCTGGAAGCGCAGGTGGGGCAATCGCTCTTCGTGCGCACGCCCACCGGCCTGCTGCCGACGGAAGCGGCGCTCGCGCTGAGGCCCTACGCGGAGGCGATGGACAGCACCGCGGCCGCGCTCGAGCGCACCGCGCGCAGCCACGGCGACGGCGTGCGCGGCATCGTGCGGGTGACCGCGAGCGAGGTCGTCGGCGTGGAGGTGCTGCCGCCGTTGCTCGCGGAGCTTCGCGAGCGCCATCCGGCGCTGATCGTCGAGCTGGTGCTGAGCAACCGCGTACAGGATCTGCTGCGGCGCGAGGCCGACATCGCGATCCGAATGACGCCGCCGAAGCAGGAGCAGCTGATCGCCCGACGCGTCGGCGTGATCGAGGTAGGACTGCATGCGCACGAGCGCTATCTGGCGGCTCGCGGAACGCCGGCTTCGATGAAGGCGCTGGTCGCGGACGGCCACGTGCTGATCGGCTACGACCAGCCCGCGCCGTACGTGCGCGAGCTGGCGCGACGCTATCCCGTGATGGTGCCCGAGCACTTCGCGCTGCGCACCGATAGCGACCTGGCCCATCTCGCCCTCGTCCGCGCGGGCGCGGGACTGGGCTTGTGCCAGGTCGCGCTGGCCCGGCGAGATCCGGCGCTGCGCCGCGTGCTCGCGGAGGAGCTCAGCATCCCGCTGGAGACGTGGATCACCATGCACGAGGACCTGCGGGACAGCCCGCGATGCCGGGCGGTGTTCGATGCGCTGGTCGCCGGCCTCGAGCGTCACGCCGAAGCCGGCGGTTCCGGCGATTCAGTCGAATCCGCCCGCGCTAGCTGATCACGGCTTGATGCTGTAGTTCGCCGGCACCCAGCGGTAGCCCTTGCCGTCCGCGGCCACGTGGCCGAGGCCGGGGAAGGACACGTGCGCGATGGCGACCCAGTAGCCGTTCTTCGCCGCATCCGCGTAGGCCTTCTGGCGCTGCGGCATCGCCTGCTTCGAATCGCTGTCGAAGTTGATCGTGACCGACGGATCCGGGAACTGCACCGCCGCGACGTGCATCAGGTCGCCCCACACCGCCAGTTTCTGGCCCTGGCTCTCCACCATGTAGACGGTGTGTCCCGGCGTGTGGCCGTAGGCCGCATGGGTGCGGATGCCCGGCACCAGTTCCGTCTCGCCGCTGAACGGCTTCAGGCGGCCCGCATCCTGGTACGGCTTCAGCGCTGCGATCGCCGCACCGAAGAAGTCCTTGTGACCCGGCGCGGCCTTCGCCGCATTCGCCGTGTTCAGCCAGTAATCGGCGTCGTGCTGATCCATCCGGACCACGGCGTTCGGGAACACCGCCTGTCCGTCCTTCGTCAGGCCCGCCGCATGGTCCGGGTGCAGGTGGGTGATGTAGACCTCGTCGACCTGCTCCGGCTGGTAGCCCGCCGCCTTCAGGTTGGCGAGCAGCTTGCCCGTCGTCGGACCGAACACGCCGTTGGCGCCGGTGTCGATCAGCACCAGCTTGGTGCCGGTGTTGATCAGGTAGCCGTTGATCGAGGTCTCGACCGGCGGCTTCAGGTAGTTCTTGCTCAAGGCCTTCACCACCGTGCCGGGCTTGGCCTTGTCCATCAGCTGGTCGACCGGCAGATCGATGGTGCCGTCGCTCAGCGCGGTGATCTCGAAGTCGCCCAGCATCAGCCGGTAGTAGCCCGGCGCCTGCGTCTTCACCTGCGGCGCGGCCGCCTGCACGCCCGCGGCGGCCAGTGCGATCGCGAGGCCGAGTGCGGCGAATTTTCCGGAACGGATCATGGGGAACCTCCTGTGCATGTCATGCATGTGTTCGAGCAGGCGCGCAGCATAGCCACGCCTCACGCCGATCGCCCGACCCGTTCGCAAGAAGCACCGTCCGCCCGCAGGAGATTCCGGTGACATGCGCTCGTCAAGACAGCGTTGTGGCATGTCCTGGCCCCTTCAAAAAGACGCCGCTGCGGACCGCTGCGTCAGCCCCGTGAAAGTCACGTGCGGCGTCATGTGGAACCCCCGCGCCGCTGCGTCCACAGAGGCCCGAGGGTTAGCCCTTGCGCAATGCTGCGTAAAGGGTTTTACGCTGTCGAGGGCCCCCGCCAGGGCCCCTATATTCCTGGCTCCACTACAGAGGCACCGGACCACCGGCGCCCACCCTTGCGCCGATGAGCAACCTCATCCTGGAGACACGCAAACTGACCAAGGAGTTCAAAGGCTTCACCGCCGTGGACTCGGTCGACCTGCAAGTGCAGCGCGGGCATATCCACGCGCTGATCGGCCCCAACGGCGCCGGCAAGACCACCTGCTTCAACCTGCTCACCAAGTTCCTGACGCCGACCCGCGGGCAGATCCTGTTCAACGGCCACGACATCACCGGCGAGAAGCCCGCGCAGATTGCGCGCCGCGGCGTGATCCGCTCGTTCCAGATCAGCGCGGTGTTCCCCCACCTGACGGTGCTGGAGAACGTGCGCATCGGCCTGCAGCGCTTCACCGGCACCAGCTACCACTTCTGGAAGGGCCTCAGCGGCCTGTCGAAGCTGGACGGTCGCGCGCTGGAGCTTCTGGAACTCGTCGACCTGCGCGACATGGCGTCCCTGCGCGCCGCCGACCTGCCCTACGGCCGCAAGCGCGCGCTGGAGATCGCCACGACGATGGCGATGGAACCCGAACTGATGCTGCTGGACGAGCCGACGCAAGGCATGGGCCACGAGGACGTGGACCGCGTCACCGCGCTGATCAAGCGCGTCGCCGAGGGCCGCACCGTGCTCATGGTGGAGCACAACATGAAGGTGATCAGCAGCATCGCCGACCGCATCACCGTGCTGGCCCGCGGCGCCGTACTGGCCGAGGGCGACTACGCCACCGTGTCCCGCCATCCGAAGGTGCTGGAGGCCTACATGGGGTCCGAGGCCACCGAGCTGCAAGGGGCGCACTGATGGCGTACGCGCTCGAGATCAAAGGGCTTCAGGCCTGGTACGGCGAGAGCCATATCCTGCACGGCATCGACCTCGCCATCCCGCAGGGTCAGGTGTTGACGCTGCTGGGCCGCAACGGCGCCGGCCGCACGACGACGCTGCGCGCCATCATGGGCCTGACCGACCGCCGCAGCGGCTCGATCAAGGTCCACGGCCAGGAGAGCGTCACCCTGCCGACGCATCGCATCGCGCGACTCGGCCTGGGCTACTGCCCGGAGGAGCGCGGCATCTTCGCCTCGCTCAGCACCGAGGAGAACCTGCGCCTGCCGCCGGTCTTCAAGAGCGGCCGCGGCAAGGTCATGTCCGAGGACGAGATCTACGCGATGTTCCCCAACCTCGCCGAGCGCCGGCACAGCCCGGGCACGCGGCTGTCCGGCGGCGAGCAGCAGATGCTGGCCGTGGCCCGCATCCTTCGCACCGGCGCGGACATCCTGCTGCTGGACGAAATCTCCGAGGGCCTGGCCCCGGTCATCGTCCAGGCGCTGGCCCGCATGATCACCGCGCTGAAGGCGCAAGGCTTCACCATCGTGATGGTGGAACAGAACTTCCGGTTCGCCGCGCCGCTGGCGGACCACTTCGTCGTGATGGAGCACGGTCAGGTGGTCGAGTCCTTCAGCGCCGCGCAGCTCGACAGCAAGCGCGCGCTGCTGGACGAGCTGCTGAGCGTGTAAGCCCCGTCCGCCTACCGACATCCGCCTACTGATTCCCCGAGCTTCGAGTCTGAAACCCGCATGGGCCCGATGAGGCCGTTAGAACAAGGAGACAAGCGATGAAGACGACCCTCAAAACCGTTGCCCTGGCCTCGGTGCTGGCCTGCGGCAGTCTTGGCGCGCAGGCGCAGATTTCCGGCGACACGATCAAGATCGGCATCATCACGGACATGTCGAGCGTCTACGCCGACATCGACGGCGCCGGCGGCGTGGAGGCCATCCGCATGGCCATCGCCGACGCGAAGGGCCAGGTCGCCGGCAAGAAGATCGAGCTGGTCTTCGCCGACCACCAGAACAAGGCCGACGTCGCCGCCTCCAAGGCGCGCGAGTGGTTCGACACGCAAGGCCTGGACCTGCTGATCGGCGGCACCAACTCCGGTACCAGCCTGGCGATGGCCAAGGTCGCGGCGGAGAAGAAGAAGCCCTTCATCTCGATCGGCGCCGGCACCTCGCGCCTGACCAACGAGGAATGCACGCCCTACACCATCCACTACGCCTACGACACGGTGGCCCTGGCCAACGGCACGGGCGCGGCGGTGACCAAGTCCGGCGGCAAGACCTGGTACTTCCTGACGGCGGACTACGCCTTCGGCACCTCGCTGCAGGCCGACACCTCGGCGGTGGTGACCAAGTCCGGCGGCCAGGTGCTGGGCGCGGTGAAGCACCCGCTGAACGCGAGCGACTTCTCCTCCTTCCTGCTGCAGGCGCAGAGCTCCAAGGCGCAGATCCTGGGCCTGGCCAACGCGGGCGGCGACACCATCAACGCGGTGAAGGCGGCCAACGAGTTCGGCATCACCAAGACGATGAAGCTGGCCGGCCTGCTGATGTTCATCAACGACGTGCACTCGCTGGGCCTGAAGACCACCGAGGGCATGTACCTGACCGACAGCTGGTACTGGAACCAGAGCCCCGAGGCGCGCGCCTGGTCGCGCCGCTTCTTCGAGAAGATGAAGCGCATGCCGTCGTCGCTGCAGGCGGCGGACTACTCGGCGGTGACGCATTACCTGAAGGCGGTGGAGGCGACCAAGTCCGACGACGGCGACAAGGTGATGGCGCAGATGAAGGCCACGCCGGTCAACGACTTCTACACCAAGGCCACGATCCGCAAGGAAGACGGCCGCGCGGTGCACGACATGTTCCTGCTGCAGGTGAAGTCGCCGAAGGAATCCTCCGAGCCGTGGGACTACTTCAAGGTCGTGACCCGCATCGCGGGCGACGACGCGTTCACCAAGCTGGCCGATTCGAAGTGCCCGCTGGTCAAGAAGTGAGCTGAGGCCGGAGACACCGCATGACCGACTTCTTTGGCGTCCCGTTGCCGGCGCTGCTCGGCCAGCTCCTGCTGGGGCTGGTGAACGGGTCCTTCTACGCGATGCTGTCGCTCGGGCTTGCGGTGATCTTCGGCATGCTGAACATCATCAACTTCGCCCACGGCGCGCTCTACATGATGGGCGCGTTCCTGGCGTGGATGGGGTTGGAGTACTTCGGCATCAACTACTGGGCGATGCTGCTGATCGCGCCGCTGATCGTGGGCGTGTTCGGGCTGGTGATCGAGCGGCTGCTGCTGCAGTGGCTCTACAAGCTGGACCACCTCTACGGCCTGCTGCTGACCTTCGGGCTGACGCTGGTGATCGAGGGGGTGTTCCGCTCCTTCTTCGGCGTCGGCGGGCAGCCGTACTCGGCGCCGGAGGCGCTCTCGGGCGCGACCAACCTGGGCTTCATGATCCTGCCGAACTACCGGGCCTGGGTGGTGGTGGCCTCGCTGGTGGTGTGCCTGGGCGTGTGGGTGCTGATCGAGAAGACCTCGCTGGGCGCGACGCTGCGCGCCGGCACCGAGAACCCGAAGCTGGTGCAGGCCTTCGGCGTGAACGTGCCGCGGCTGGTGACGCTGACCTACGCCGGCGGCGTGGCGCTGGCGGGCTTCGCCGGGGTGCTGGCCGCGCCCATCCTGCAGGTGAATTCGCTGATGGGCTCCAACCTGATCATCGTCGTCTTCGCGGTGGTGGTGATCGGCGGCATGGGCTCCATCCTGGGCTCGATCCTGACCGGCCTGGGGCTGGGCGTCGTCGAGGGCCTGACCAAGGTCTTCTATCCGGAGGCGTCCAACACGGTGGTGTTCGTCGTCATGGCCCTGGTCCTGCTGGTGCGTCCCGCCGGCCTGTTCGGCAAAGAGAAATGAACAAGAAACCGCTGGGCTACGCCGCCCTGTTCATCGCCGTCGCGCTGCTGCCCTTCCTGGGCGTGTATCCGATCTTCGCGATGAAGGTGATGTGCTACGCGCTGTTCGCGTGCGCCTTCAACCTGCTGATCGGCTTCACGGGGCTGCTGAGCTTCGGCCACGCGGCCTTCCTCGGCGCCGCGGCCTACGCGGCGGGTCATGCGATGAAGGTCTGGGGCTTCCCGCCGCTGATCGGCATCGCCTTCGGCACGCTGATGGCGGCGGTCGCGGGGCTGGTGTTCGGGCTGCTGGCGATCCGGCGCTCGGGGATCTACTTCTCGATGATCACGCTGGCGCTGGCGCAGATGCTGTTCTTCTACTTCCTGCAGGCGCCGTTCACCGGCGGCGAGGACGGCTTGCAGTCGGTGCCGCGCGGCAGCCTGCTGGGCATCAACCTGGAGAACGACAGCGCGCTGTACTACCTGGTGCTGGCGATCTTCATCTTCGGCTTCTGGCTGATCTACCGGACGGTGCATTCGCCCTTCGGGCAGGTGCTGACCTCGATCCGCGAGAACGAGGCGCGGGCGACCTCGCTGGGCTACGACGCGGCGCGGTTCAAGCTGATGGCCTTCGTGCTGTCGGCCGCGCTGGCCGGTCTGGCGGGCGCGACCAAGACGCTGGTGCTGGGCTTCGCGACGCTGACCGACGCGATCTGGACGACGTCCGGCCTGGTGATCCTGATGACGCTGGTGGGCGGCATGGGGACGATGGTCGGTCCGATCGTCGGGGCGCTGGTGATCATCGCCCTGGAGAACAAGATCGGCGACCTGGGCCAGTGGCTGGCCAACCTGACCGGCATCCAGTGGTTCACCGGGCTCGGCGAGTCGGTCAGCCTGGTCACCGGGCTGATCTTCATCGTCTGCGTGCTGGCGTTCCGGCGCGGGCTGGTGGGCGAGGCGGGCGCGCTGTGGGAGCGGGTGCGCAAGCCGGTGAATGCTCGTTAAATCGAGCGCTATCGCTTTAAGGCTCGATTTAACGAACATCGAATCGGCTTAGCTTTGCTAGCCATTTCGACAGAATGCTCGTAATATCGAGCCTTATCGCGTTAAGGCTCGATTTAACGAACATGAAAGTCGACCAGGCTTCCGTGCTCCCCGCACACTTGCAGACCGAGAGCGCCCAGTTGGGCGAGCGCCTCGCCCGGTTGCGGGTGGCCCGGCAGATCAAGCAGGCTGACGCAGCCATCCGGGCTGGACTGTCTCGCAATACCGCCTACCGGATCGAACGAGGTGACCCCGGCCTCGCCATCGGCCAGATCCTGCGTTATCTGGACGCGATCGCCCCGGGGCTGACGCTCACGCATCTCCTGACCGAAAGCGACCCGGCGCTTTTCCAGCAACAGCAGGAAGAGCAGCGCCAACGCGTACGCGGGCTGACGCAGGCGGAAATGCAGGAACTGGATTTCTAAGGGCGATTCATGGCGGCCAAGGAAACCAAGCTCACCGTCTTCGCGCATCTGGGATCTGCCTGGGCACCCTGCGGCCAGCTCCAGCTGAACGAGCAGGATCAGGAACTCCAGGGTTCGACGCTGGCCTACGGGTTGAACTACCTGCGACGGCCAGACGCCATCGAGATCGATCCGGTGAGCCTGGGTCTGCTCGATCGTGAACGGGTCCGTGGTCAACGGTTGCGCCCGATCAACAACCTCCCCTTCTTCGGCGGCATCCGCGACGCGGCGCCAGACGCGTGGGGACGCCGAGTCATCGAAGCCAAGCTGCGCGTGCCGGCCAACAGCCTGCCGGAATCCCAATACCTGATCCACGCCGGCAGTGAACGCGTCGGCGCGCTCGATGTGCGGACGGGGCTGGCCGACAGCCCGAGTCCGGGTGTCAGTTCCTGGCACACGCTGCAGCACCTGATGGAAGCCGCGGAGCGCATCGAAGAAGGTGCGCCCGTCCCCGCACATCTGGATGCCATCTTCATGAACGGCGCGTCATTGGGCGGTGCGCGCCCGAAAGCCTCAGTCCGGGACGACGACGGCGTGCTGTGGCTGGCGAAATTCGCCAGCCGCCAGGACCGCATGGACATTCCCGCCATCGAATGCGCCGCGTTGCGCCTGGCGGCCGAGGCCACGCTGTCCGTGCCGCCCGTCAAGACGCTGACCATCGGCGACCGTCACGTCATGCTGATCCGACGTTTCGATCGCTACTGGTCCTCCGATCAACTGCCCGCCGTCGAGGACGATCCCACCCTGCTCAAGGCAATACCGGCCGACGGCCTGGCGGAACGACGACTGGCGTTCAACAGCGGCCTGACCTGGCTGGGGTGCGAAGAGAGCGAGTCGCGGACCAAGGCGTACGCGGACCTCGCTGCGGCGATCCGCCGCTACGCGCATCCCGATACGGTCCGCGCCGGCAACACCGAGCTCTTCAAGCGCATGGTGTTCAACATCCTGGTCAGCAACGACGACGACCATCTGCGCAATCACGGCTTTCTGTGGGATCCGCGACTGCAGGGCTGGCGACTCAGCCCGCTCTACGACGTGATGCCTCGACCCAGCCTGGCAAGCGAACGATTCCTCCATCTGGGCATCGGGCCGTCAGGTCGATTGGCCACGCTCGACAACGCGCTGGCAGCGCACGGCGGATTCACGCTTTCCGAGCGCGATGCGGCACTCGCCATCGACGAGGTCTGGTGCGTCGTCCGCCAATGGCGCATGTACTTCGAGCAGTTCGGCGTCGGCGCACAGGAGATGGATCGGATCGCCCCCGCGTTCCGCCACATCGACGACATCTCGACAGCGGAGCTGCGACGCAAGCTCGGCTGAGCGATCCCCGACAGGCGAGCGGCTTGCGCGGCGCGACAATGAGCGCCATGACCTCCGCAGCCCCCGCTCCCGCCGCGCCGTCGCGTCTGTCGCTGTACCTGAACCTGATCCGCTGGGACCGCCCGGCCGGCACCTACCTGCTGCTGTGGCCGACGCTGGCCGCGCTGTGGATGGCCGCCGACGGCTGGCCGGGCTGGCACCTGCTGCTGGTCTTCACGATCGGCACCTTCCTGATGCGCAGCGCGGGCTGCGCCGTCAACGACGTCGCCGACCGCGACTTCGACAAGCACGTCAAGCGCACCGCCCAGCGGCCGGTGACCTCGGGGCTGATCTCCGTGAAGCAGGCGCTCGTGCTCGGCGCCGCGCTGGCGCTGGTCGCCTTCGCGCTCGTGCTGACGACCAATCCGCCGACCATCCTGCTGTCGTTCGCCGCGCTGGCGGTGACCATCCTATATCCGTTCACCAAGCGCTGGGTGTCGATGCCGCAGGCCGTGCTCGGCGTGGCGTTCTCGTTCGGGATCCCGATGGCGTTCTCCGCGGCGCTCGGCGGCCACGAGTGGAGCCTGCAGGCAATCTCCGCCTCGGTCCCGCTGGCCGCCTGGGGACTGCTGGTCGCCAACCTGTTCTGGGTGCTGGCCTACGACACCGAGTACGCCATGGTCGACCGCGACGACGACATCCGCATCGGCATCAAGACCTCGGCGCTGACGCTGGGCCGCTTCGACGTCATCGGCGTGATGGCGTTCTACGTCGCGTTCCTCGCGCTCTGGGCCACGCTGGGACTGCGGCTGGGCATGGGCCATTGGTTCCTGGCCGGCCTCGCGGCTGCGGCGGCGCAGGTGGTCTGGCACTACACGCTGATCAAGGACCGCAGCCGGGACGGCTGCTTCAGGGCCTTCCGCGAGAACCACTGGGTCGGCTTTGCGATCTTCGCGGGAACGGTGGCGGATCTGGCCTTGCGTTGAGCCGTCCGGCTCAGGACAGCCACTGCACGATCGCGTCCGGGTGCAGCGGCCATCCGGCCAGTCCCGCCACGCCCATCAGCACGCCGAAGACCGTCGGCACCATCGCCGCCGCGTACAGCCACCACAGCTGCGTCAACGCGGTCACCGCCAGCATCGCGATCGAGATCGCCAGCAAGGCGTCCGACAGGTCGAACTGGTCGTCCCGGTAGTTGAGCGCGTCGTAGCGCTGCTGGTCGGCCTCGGCCTGCTTGCGGAGCTCGTCCTTCTTGGCGGCCTGGTCCGCAGCGAGCGTCTCGTAGTGCGCGATGGCCTCGCGGTAGCCATCGGCGGCCGACGCCGGCGCGCCGATCGCCTGCAGCTTCAGCTGCGTCAGCGCGGCCTTGGCGACCTCCTCCCGCGCGTTGCGCGCCTGGTAGAAGGACCAGTGGTCGATCTTGTCCGCCTGCGCCTGCTGCATGCCCTGGCCGATGTTGTCGTCCTTGATCTTGCAGATACCCATGAACGTGGCCAGCAAGGCCACCGTCAGCGCCACCGCCACATTCAGCCGCGACTGCGACGGAGAGGCCTCCGCCCGCTCGTTGGCCTGGCGGGCGGTCTCAATCAGTTCGTCGGGGTCGATGTCCATCGGCGGCACGGTGTTCAGGATCGGCCGCGGCAGCATACCCAGCGAAGCTGAGCGGGACCTGTACGTCCGCTTAGCCCCGGCTCAGGCGTGGTTCAGGTGCCGCTCAGAACCGCTCCACCCGCGCCAGCGCCGCCACCAGGTCCGACTGGGTCAGGATGCCGACCAGCCGCGCCTCGTCGCCGACGATGGGAATGTGGTGATGGCCCGTGGCGGCGAACAGTGGCACCAGGTCCGCCAGCGGACGGTCCGCGCTGGCCACGCGCACCTGCCGGCTCATGATCTGCCCGACCACCTCCGGCTTGTCGCTGTGCGTGGTCGGCGTCGGACGGATCAGGTGGCGCAGTCGCGTCGCCCAGTCGTCGTGCACGTCGAGCGAGGCCCCTCGCATGAAGTCCGCCAGCGTCACGATGCCGACCACCCGCTGCGCCCGGTCCACCACCGGCAGCGCCTTGATGTGATGGGTCCGCAGCAGCGACCAGGCCTCCTGCAGCGGCGTGCCCCACGCCACCGACTTCACGTCGCGCGACATCACGTCCGCGCAGCGCAGCGTGGTGATCCGTCGCCGCGCCGCCAGGAGCGCGGCCTCGTCGACGATCGCCTGCAGGTCGTCCCTCGGAATGTCCAGCACCTGGTTGTAGTGCGCCAGCACCGTGTCCAGGTCGACGCCGGTGAACGGCGGTGCGTCCCCCGCAGCCCCGGCGGCTCCACCGGCCCCGGTCGCGGCGCCGCCCTTCGCCGGCGCGGCGGTGACCGTTGCCTGCGGGTGCGGGTACTTGCGGCCGGTGACGCCGTTGTACGCCATGCCGGCGAGCACCATCAGCACCGAGTTCAGCAGCACGGGATCGAGCGCGAAGTGCCAGTCGTGGACGCCGCTGAGCACCATCAGCAAGGCCGCGGCGCCGCCGGGCGGATGCAGGCAGCGCAGCAGGAACATCAGCCCGATCGCACCGCCGACGGCGATCGCGGCGGCCAGCTCCGGCGTGCCGCCGAACAGATGCGCGCAGGCGATGCCGACCAGCGCCGATGCGGTGTTGCCCATGACCACCGCCCACGGCTGCGCCAGCGGACTCGCCGGCACGCCGAACACGAGCACCGCGCTCGCGCCCAGCGGCGCAATCAGCCACGGCACGCCCGGCATGTGGCGCGAGAGCAGTTCCGTGAGCACGCCTGTCAGCAGGAGGCCCACGATCGCGCCGGCCACCACGCGCAGACGTTCTCTCGCGTCGACGCGCATGGGCGCCGGACGGAACGCCTGCAGCCAGAGGCGGAATCGATCCATCATCGGCGCGCCTTCGATTTGCGTCTCAGCGGTCCGGGATCGCGCAAGGCGACCTCGGGCACGAACATCTCCATCACCCGCAGCTGCTGGCCGTGCCGGGTGAAGACCGAGTTGCGCGACCACTGCATCTGCGCGGGTGCTTCGGTCCCGGTAGCCGCGAGCCATTGACGCTGCATCTGACGGTTCGTCGCGCCGTGCCGCGTGACGCGTCGCGGCTGCAGCTCGCTGCGATGGATGCGGGGGTCGTCGTAGAGCAGATGGCCGAGCGGCCGGCTGCCCAGCCCCTTCAGCGCCTTCCACGGACCGGCCACCGCGTGGCCGTGCACCGCCGACCGTGCCCATACCAGGGGTTGGCCGTCGACGCGCAGCAGCACCTCGCGCACGAGCGTCAGCCCGCGCTTGGGCAGCCCCAGCGCGGCACGTTCCTGCGGTCGCAAAGGCGCGGTCGTCTGGCGCAACACCTGGACCTCATAACGACGGCCGGTCGCGGCCAGCCGCTTGCTCAGCGAACCCGGCGCGCGCAGCCACGCGCGCAGGCCCCAGCGATCAGCGATCCCCATGGATGGAAGCGGCTCTCAGATATCAGTCAGTTGGCGGCCGGCGACGTCGGGCGCGGTCGCGCTCAAGCGCGGCCGAATTCGTCGCCCAGCTCGCCGGCGCGCCGGTGCGCGGCCTTCACGGCGCGTTCGACCGCCTCGCCGACGCCGTCGGCCTGCAGGCTGGTGATCGCGGCGTGCGTGGTGCCGCCCTTGGAGGTCACCTTCTCGCGCAGCGCGGTCGGCGAGTCGCTCGATTGCAGCGCCAGCGCCGCGGCGCCGCCGCAGGTGGCCAGCGCGAGTTCGCGCGCCTTGGCCTCGTCCAGGCCCAGCGCGCGCGCAGCGGCGACCATGTGCTCGACGAGGAAGAAGAAGTAGGCCGGCCCCGAGCCCGACAGCGCGGTGACCGTGTCGAGGTCGCCCTCGTTGTCGACCCACAGCGTGCGGCCGGTCGGCTGCAACAGCTGCTCGACCAGCGCGCGGTCCTCGGCCGTGACGGCAGCGCTCGCGCACAGGCCGGTGATGCCCTGCCCGATCAGCGCCGGCGTATTGGGCATGCCGCGCACGACGCGCGGCGCGCCGGTGGCGCGTGCGATCGCATCGCTGCGCAGGCCCGCCATCACCGACAGCTGCAGCGCGCCGGCGACATGCGGCGCCACCGGAACGGCGGCTTCCTGGAAGAGCTGCGGCTTCACCGCCCAGACGACGGCGCGCGCGCGCGACAGCGAAGCGTCCGCCGCGGCGAGCGGCCGGATCCCGAAGTCCGCGGCGAGGCGCTCGCGCTGCGCCTCGAAAGGCTCGACCACCAGCAGGTCCTCGGCCGGGAAACCGGCCCGGCGCAGGCCGCCGACGATGGCGCTGGCCATGTTGCCCCCGCCGATGAATGCGATGCAGGAATTCATGGGGCGGCAGTTTAGTCCCGCCCCGTGGGCGGGACCGGTCCCGCGCGGGCGTTCAGCGCGCTCTGAGCATCGACGCGCAGAGCTCGCCGAGCGTCGCGATCGCGCGCCGTTGCGCGTCATCCATCGGATTGCCGGCGTTGATGCGGATGAAGTTGTCGAAGCGCTCGGAGTTCGAGTACATCAGCCCCGGCCCGAGCCGGATGCCCTTCTCCAGCGCGGCGTCGAACAGCGCGAGCGAGGACAGCCCCTCGGGCAGCTCGACCCACAGGCTCGGCCCGCCCGGCGGCAGGCTGAGCCGCGTGCCCGCCGGCAGTTCGTCGGAGAGCGCCGCCACCATCTGCTCGCGCTGCGTCGCGAGCTTGGCCCGCAGCGCGCGCAGGTGGCGCTCGATCTGGCCGCCGGCGAGGAACTCCGCCAGGATGGCCTGACCGAGCATCTCGTTGGGCCGGCTCTGCGCGTACTTGAGGATCTCCACGCGCGGCTGCCAGCGCCCCGCCGAGATCCAGCCCACGCGCATGCCGGGCGCCAGCGTCTTGTGCATCGACGAGCAGAAGATCACCCGCCCCGTCGTGTCCCAGGACTTGATCGCGCGCTGCGGCGTCTCGCACAGCAGCGCGTAGGTGTCGTCCTCGATGAGCGCCAGGTCGCGGGCCTCGCAGACCGCCAGCAGCGCCTGCTTGGCCGCGTCGGGCATCACCGCGCCGAGCGGGTTCTGCAGGTTGGGCACGACGACCACCGCCTTGAGTCGCGGCTCGCGCATCGCCGCCGCTTCGAAGGCCTCGACGGACAGGCCTGTGTGCGGACTGGTCGGGATCTCCAGAGCGCGCAGGCCCAGGCTCTCCAGCAGCTGCAGCAGGCCGTAGTAGGTCGGCGACTCGACCGCCACCGCGTCGCCCGGCGTCGTCACCGCGCGCAGCGCGACGCTGAGCGCTTCGGTGCATCCATGGGTGATCACGAGTTGCGACGGGTCGAGCTGGATCTGCGCGTTCAAGGCCATGCGCGACAGGCCCTGGCGCAGCGCGAGCAAGCCCTGCGGATCCGGCTGGGTGCCGAGGATCTCCGGCCGCCGTCGCAGCAGCCGCTGGCCGTGCAGCGCCAGCGCGCGCGTCGGATACAGCGAGGGGTGCGCGCACGCGCCGGAGAGGTTGACCTCCGGCTTCGCATTGATGCCGCGGGTGAGGATCTCGGAGATGCGCTCGTGCACGCCGACGAAACGCGCCGGATCGGCCTGCGTCTCGCGCGGCTCGGCCGCACGCGCGAGCCGGTTCGGGCGCGGCGGTCGGACGAAGTAGCCGGCGCGCTGGCGCGCTTGCAGCAGCCCCTGGCTTTCGAGCAGGCGGCAGGCCTGCAGCGCGGTGCTGAGGCTCACGCGGTGCAGGCCCATCAGCGTGCGGACCGACGGCATCCGGCTCCCCGGCGGCATCGTGCCGGCCGCGATGGCCTGGCGGTAATGCGCGGCGACCTGCGCGTACAAGGGGTCCGAAGCGTCCATGCCGGCGATTCTGCGCCCGCGCTCGCGCGAGGCACCGGAACAGCCGGCGCGCAGTCGATACGGAACAGCGGCGCCGCGGTCGCTGTTACGCAGAACAAATGGCGCCGCTGTGCCTGTCAGGCCGCGTCGCCGATGGGAACACTGGACGTCCGTTCCAACGAGGCGCCTCCGGGCGAAGCCGTCATGTTCCTCGCCGCCGTCCTGAGATTCCTGCCCACTCCCTGGCCGTGGTCGGCCGCTTCAGCTCGGGTGGTCTCGCCATCGCGGGCCGCGCCTGCATCGGCCATGCCCGCCCGCCTCCCGCAGCCGTCGACGGCGCCTCAGGAACTCGAGCTGGCCGCAGGTCAGGCGCTGATGCTGAAGCTCGCTCGAGGCACCGTGATGCACCTGCAGACCGGGGTCGTCGATGTCGAGGATGCTCCCGCGCTGTGGGCGGACCAATGCTGGCCGCAGCCGCGGCGCTTCAGGAGCGGCGAGGTCTGGATCGTGCCGCGCACCGGCTGGTGGCGGCTGGAAGGCCGGGTCTCGCGCGACCCGGCCTGCCGTATCAGTGCACGCCCGCCAGCAGCGCGGCGTTCCCGCCTGCCGCCGCCGTATTGATCGTCAGCGTCTGTTCCGCGACCAGGCGGTAGAGCTGACGCGCGTCGGCCAGCTCGACCATCGGCACGACCGGCAGGATCGCGCCGTCGCGGCCCGCCAGCTCGCGCTGCACCGGCACCTGCAGCGCCGCCGGGGCGATGACGCCCGCCAGTCGCGTCGCCCGCAGCACCGCGCCGAGCTGGTCCGCCGGCAGCAGCTGCATCGCCGCCGCCGTCACACCGCCGCGCATCAGCGCCGTGCGCAGTTCCTGCGCCACATCGCCGCCGCCCACGATCGCGACCGCATTGCCCGCCACCAGTGCCGCACCCAGTGCGCGCGCCAGTTCCTCCGGCGAGGCGCCCTGCGCCAGCACCGCGATCACGCCGCGGCCGTGCAGGCGCAGCTCGTTGCTCTCGCCGGTCGGACCGGGCAGCTTCACGTCGACCAGCGTGCGCCGCGCGCCGGCGGCCAGCGTGCGCCAGGCCCCGGCCACCATCGGCCCCTGGCCGGCGGCGGAGCGCTCCAGCGCCGTCGCGCGCTCTTCGACGGGTCGCTCGGCCCAGGCTTCATGCGCGGTGAACAGCGGCGACAGGTCCGCGCCCGCGCCGGTCGTCGACAGCGCCGGCGCCTCGGCCGGCGCTTCCACCTTCGGCTGCGCGACGAAGCGCAGCAGGTAGTGCGGGCCGCCCGCCTTCGGGCCGGTGCCGGACATGCCTTCGCCGCCGAACGGCTGCACGCCGACCACCGCGCCGATGATGTTGCGGTTCACGTAGACGTTGCCGATGCGCGCCTCCGACGCCAGCCGCAGCGCGCGGCTGTCGATCCGGGTCTGGATGCCCAGCGTCAGGCCGTAGCCCAGCGCGTTGATCTCGCGCACGACGCCGTCGACGTCGCCGTTCCAGCGCACCACGTGCAGCACCGGGCCGAAGATCTCCTTCTTCAGCGAGGCGATGCTCGGCAGCTCGACCGCCACCGGCGCCAGCAGGCGCGGGCAGCCGTCGGCCGGCACGGCCTCGGCGATCAGCGTGGCCTCGCGCTTCAAGCGCTGGACGTCCTTGGACACGCCTTCGAAGGCCTCGTCGTCGATCAGCGGGCCGACGTCGGTCGCCAGGTCTGCCGTGTCGCCGACGCGCAGTTCCTTCACCGCGCCGCGCAGCATCTCGATGACGCCGTCGGCGACCGCCTCGTGCACCGCCAGCAGGCGCAGCGCCGAGCAGCGCTGACCCGCGCTGCGGAAGGCCGATTGCACGACCGCATCGATGACCTGCTCCGGCAGCGCCGTCGAGTCCACGATCATCGCGTTCAGGCCGCCGGTCTCGGCGATCAGCGGCAGCGCCGCGGCGCCGGGCTTGCCCGCCAGCTGGCGGTTGATGATCTGCGCCACCTGGGTGGAGCCGGTGAAGCACACGCCCGCGGTCTGCGGTGCGGCCACGAGGCGCGCGCCGACGGTCTCGCCGCGGCCGTGCACCAGTTGCACCGCGTCGACCGGAACGCCGGCCGCATGCAGCAGCGCGACGCACTCGCGCGCGACGACGGGAGTCTGCTCCGCGGGCTTCGCGGCGACGGCGTTGCCGGCGGCCAGCGCCGCCACGACCTGGCCGGCGAAGATCGCCAGCGGGAAGTTCCACGGCGAGATGCAGACGAACACGCCGCGCCCGTTCAGCGCGACGCCGTCGGCGGCCAGGCGCTCGGCCTCATCGGCGTAGTAGCGCAGGAAGTCGATGGCCTCGCGCACCTCGCTGATCGCGTCGCCCAGGCTCTTGTAGGCCTCCTTGACCAGCAGCGCGCAGTACTGCGGCAGCTGCGCCTGCAGCGCGTCGGCGGCGCGGCGCAGCACGGCGGCACGCTCGGCGACCGGCGTCGCGTTCCAGCCGGCGAAGCCGCCTTGCAGGCGCGTCATCACGGCGTCGACCTCTTCCGGCGTCGCCTCGACCATGGCCGGCACCGTGCCGGCCGCCAGGGCGTCCAGCAAGACCTGACGCTGCTCCGGCACGGCCAGGTCCAGGCCCGACGAGTTGTCGCGACCGCGGCCCGCCGTGTCGCGGTACAGATCGATCGGCAGCGGCAGCGAGGCCTCGTCGCGGATCTCCGTCATCGGCGAGGACAGCAGCTCTTCCGGCGCCACGGTGGGATCCGCCAGTTGGTGCACGAACGACGAATTGGCGCCGTTCTCCAGCAGGCGCCGGACCAGGTAGGCGAGCAGGTCGCGGTGTTCACCGACCGGGGCGTAGACACGGCAGGGGATGGTCCCGTCCTTCAGCACTTCGCGATAGACGCCCTCGCCCATGCCGTGCAGGCGCTGCATCTCGAACTTGGCGCCCAGCGCGCGCGCCATCTGCAGGATGGCGGCGACCGTGCCGGCGTTGTGGGTCGCGAACTGCGGGTAGATGACCTCGTGGTGCCGCAGCAGCGCCTGCGCGCAGGCCAGGTAGGAGACGTCGGTGTGCGGCTTGTGCGTGTAGACCGGGTAGAACGGCAGGCCCTGCTCCTGGGCGCGCTTGATCTCGCCGTCCCAATAGGCGCCCTTGACGAGGCGCACCATGAATTTCAGCCCGTGCTTGCGGGCGATCGCGGCGACCGCCTCGACGACGTCGCGGGCGCGCGTCTGGTACGCCTGCACCGCCAGCCCGAAACCGCGCCACTGCGGGAAGTGCGTCGCGATGCGCGCCGCGAGCGTGTCCAGCAGCTCCAGCGAGAGTTCCAGCCGGTCGACTTCCTCCGCGTCGATGGTCAGGTTGATGTTGGCCTGCGCGGCCTTCTCGACGAGCTGCCACACGCGCGGCAGCAGCTCGGCGTAGACGCGCTCGCGCTGCAGGACCTCGTAGCGCGAGAACAGCGCCGACAGCTTGATCGAGATGCCGTCGCTGCCTTCCGGCGACTCGGCCTTGCGGCCCGCGGCGATGGCGGCGATCGCGTTCAGGTACGACGCCTGATAGCGCTCGGCATCGCGCTCGGTGCGGGCGCCCTCGCCCAGCATGTCGTAGGAGAAGCGCAGTTGAGCCTGCGCCTTGCGCGCGGTGTCGGCCTCCTTCATCGCTTCCTGGATGTTGCGGCCCAGCACGAACTGGCGGCCCAGCAGCTGGATGGCGCGCACCGTCGCGGCGACGACCGTCTGCGCGCCCAGGCGCTTCATCAGGCCCGAATCGGCCTCCGCGTCCGGCAGGAACTTCTTGGACAGCGAGATCGCGCTCGCCGCCAGGCCCGCCAGCATCTTGTGCGGACCGTCCGAGGCGCCGTCGAAGTCGGCGCGACCCAGCTGGTCCGCGGTCAGGGCGATGGCGGTCTCGGCGTCGGGCACGCGCAGCAGCGCTTCGGCCAGGCGCATCAGCGCCAGGCCCTCGGCGCTGGTGATCGGGTACTCGCGCAGCAGCGATTCCATCGCCCAGAACGGCGCCGGGTTGCCGCGCACCTGCTGCACCCACGGGCGCGCCTGGTCGACCACCGCGGGCCAGTTCAGCCCCTTCATCTCCGCGGCCAGGGCGCGGACCAGCGGAAGCTCCTCGCGGTACGGGTCCGGCAGGCGGGAAGTTTCCGGCGGGAGGGGGAAGGCGGTCATAAAATCCTCGGATGTTCGTGCGAGGGGCGCTCCCCTAGCGAATAGCGGGAGTTTAGGAAGTAACGCTCCGAATTACTCACCAATGTTTCAGGCCCCCACCGGATGGAATCCAGCATGAGCAGCGTTGAAGACCTGGACAAGATCGACCGCCGCATCCTGGGCCTGTTGCAGCAGGACGGCCGCATCAGCAACCTCAAGCTGGCCGAGGAGGTGCAGATGTCCGCGACGGCCGTGCTGGAGCGCGTGCGCCGCCTCACCCGCGACGGCTTCATCCTCGGCTACGAGGCGCGCTTGAACCCGGCCAAGCTGGGCGCGCAGATGCTGGTGTTCATCGAGATCCTGCTCGACCGCACGGTGCACGACGTCATGGACAACTTCCGCGCCGCGGTCCAGGCCCGGCCCGAGATCCTGGAGTGCCACCTGGTGGCCGGCGGCTTCGACTACCTGCTCAAGACCCGGGTGTCCGACATGGCCGCGTACCGCGAGTTCATCGGCGCGGTGATCTGGACGCTGCCCGGCGTCCGCGAGACGCGCACCTACGCGGTCATGGAAGAGGTGAAGAACACGACCGCGCTGCCGCTGTGAACGGGACCGCGCTGTCCCGGCGCCGGCGCGATCTGCGGCTGTGATTTCCACACACCGCCGACCAATGCAAGCGAATTCAAGGGGGATATCTCCTCCCCCGTCAGCCCCTCCATCTGCGGGCTGACGTGCGGCGTCCGACAGGATCACCATGGAGTGCCTCTCCCCGTGATACCGAGGTTTCCGAGATGAAGTACCGGTCCTCCCTGACCCCGTCCCAGCTGCCGCGCACCGCGTCCAGGTCGTTCGCAGGCGGCGGGCCTGACAGCGAACTGCCGAGCCATTACGGCGACAGCCACTTCAGCCATGGCCACAGCCGCTTCTCCGACAGCGGCAGCACCTTCGGCGATTCCGATTTCGGCGCCGCACCGCCGCCGCGACGTTCCCTCCCGGGGCCGGTGGAAAGCTGGCACGACTCCAGCTTCATCCTGCGTCGCGGGCTCGAAGTGCGCGAGGTCAGCGCCAAGGAGTGGCGGGTGTGGGCGGAAGCGCCTTCCTCCCCCTCGTCCGTGGCGTCCAACTCCTCCGGGCTGATGCCGCCGCGTCGGCGGACGAACGGCGATGGCAATACCTGATCGGCGTTCTGATCGGCCTCAGGCCAGCTGCAGACGCTTGGGCGCGCGGCGCAGCGGCTCGGGCGGCGGCGTGACGACGAAGTCCTCCGGCGGCATCGGGCGACCGTAGTACCAGCCCTGCGCCCAGTCGCAGCCCTCGCGGCGCAACCATTCCGCCTGCTCGATCGTCTCGACGCCTTCGGCCAGCACGTCCAGGTTCAGGCTGCGCGCCAGCACGATCACCGTGCGCGCGATCGCGGCGACGTTGGCGTCGCTGCTCAGCTCGTTGACGAAGCTGCGGTCGATCTTCAGCGTGCTCACCGGCATCCGCTTCAGGTAGGCCAGCGACGAGTAGCCGGTGCCGAAGTCGTCGATGGCGATGCGCACGCCGCGGTTGGAGATGCGCGTCAGCAGGCTGATGGCCTGCTCGGCGTCTTCGAGCAGCAGGCTCTCGGTGACCTCGAGTTCCAGCGCGCTCGGCGGGCAGCCGGTCTCGCCCAGGATGAAATCCAGCGTCTCGATGAAGTCCGGTTGTCGCAGCTGGCGGGCCGAGACGTTGACCGCGACCTGCTGCGGCTTGCCTTCCTGGCCCTGCCAGCGCGCCACCTGCGCGCAGGCCTGCTCCAGCACCCAGCGGCCGATGGGAATGATCAGGCCGGTCTCTTCGGCCAGCGGGATGAAGTCCGCCGGCGAGATCGGACCGCGCGTCGGATGGCGCCAGCGCAGCAGCGCCTCCGCGCCGATCAGCGTGCCGTCGCTCAGACGCACCTGGGGTTGGTATTCGAGTCGGAATTGCGCGGCCTCGTTGGCCTGTCGCAGCGCATGGGTCAGCTCGAAGCGCTGCTGCACCGCCTGCGTCAGCTCCGGCCGGTAGGCCTGCACGGAGCCCCGCGCGTGCAGCTTGGCGCGCACCATGGCGACCTCGGCGTTGCGCAGCAATTCGTCGACGTGCGTGCCGTCGGCCGGGAACAGCGCCAGGCCGATGCTGGCGCCGACGTTGAAGCGGTGGTGGTCGATGAGGATCGGCTCGTCCATCGCCTGGATCAGCCGGTCGCCGAGCCGCATCGCGGTTTCCTCATCCACCAGCCCCGACAGCACGACCACGAACTCGTCGGCGCCGACGCGCGCGACCGAGTCGCTCAGCCGCGTCACGTTGGCGAAGCGCGCCGCCGCCGTCAGCAGCACCTGATCGCCTGCGGCATGGCCGGCGATGTCATTGACGTCCCGGAAGCCGTCCAGGTCGATGTACAGCACGGCCACGCAGGTGTGCTCGCGCTGCGCATTGCCGACCTGGCGCGCGATGCGGTCGCGCAGCAGCGCCGCGTTGGGCAGGCCGGTCAGGCTGTCGTGCAGCGACTGGTGCAGCAGCTCCGCCTCGGTCTGCTTGATGCGGGAGATGTCGGTCAGCACGCTGAGGTACTGCACCTGCTCCGGATCGCCCGACGGCGCCGGCACTTTCACAAAGGTCGCCCACATCGGGATCGAGTCGCCGTTCTTGTGGCGCTCGGTCACCTCGCCGCTCCACTTGCCGCGGGTCTCGATGTCGGCCCACAGGGCGCGCAGCTTTTCCGGGTCCTGTTCGGCGTCGCGCAGCAGCAGCGGGCGCTTGCCCAGCAGGGTCTGCCGGTCATGGCCGACCATCGCGACCAGCGCCGGATTGACGTCGACGATGCGCAGCTCGTGGTCGATGACCATGATGCCTTCGCCGCAGTGCTCGTACACGGTGGCGGCGCGGCGGGCGGCGTCGGTGGCCTGCTGCAGCTGGGTCACGTCGCGCGCGATGGCCACCTGGCCCAGATACTGGTCGTCGTCGAACACGCGGGCGCTGGACACGTCCAGGCAACGCGCGCCGCCGCCGGCGTCGCTGCCGTCATCGCGCCAGGTCAGGAGGCGACCGTCGGACTGCGTGTCGACCCAGCCCGGCGGGTTGGGCAGGTCGGCGTCGCGGCGACCGATCAGTTCCTGTTCGGTGAGGCCGACAGCGCGCTCGAAGGCCGGATTGCAGCCCTCATAGGCGCCGTTGGCGTCCTTGAAATACATCGGATCGGGGATCGCGTTCAGCAGCGCGCTGAGGCGGGCGCGTTCGTGGCGAACGCGCTTGAGTTCCTCGCGACGGCGGTGCAGGCGGCCGCGCTGCTGCAGGAAGAGGCTGACCATCACGCCCAGCGTCAGCCCGCCGATCACGCAGCCGGCGCCCAGCCAGAACACGGTGGAGCCCGAATCGATCCAGGCCGGCAGTTGCGCGACCATCGCCCGCGCCGCGGACGGCACCGCGGCGGGGACGGACGCGGACGCACCCGCCCACGCCGGCGTGCTCAGGCACGCAGGCAGCAGCGCGGACACGACAAGGCGCCCCCAACGACGGTTCAGGCGAAGACGCATGGCTCACCCAAGGATCTTTTTATGAATGGAGGGGCAACAACTGGCCCCATGTCGGCGCCGCCCGCGGGTGGCGGGGGTTCCCTCATGCACGACCGGCGGAGTATCGACGCCCGCCGGAAAATGTTGCTAGGGGTTACAGCGAGGCCGCCACTCTCGTTCCCTGCAGGATTGCACGCTTTGCATCCAATTCTTTGGCCTCGGCCGAACCGCCGATCAACTGCACCGACCGGCCCGCCGCGCGCAAGGGCGCCTCGAGTTCGCGCAGCGGTTCCTGGCCCGCGCACAACACGATGGTGTCGCAGTCGATGCGCTCGGGATCGGTGCGATCTTCGCCCTGGCTGATCCACAGGCCGTGCTCGTCGATGCGCTCGTATTGGACGCCGCCGACCATCCGTACACCGTGCGTCTTCAGCGCGGCGCGATGGATCCATCCCGTGGTCTTGCCCAGGCCCGCGCCGAGCTTGCCGGCGCGCCGTTGCAGCAGCGTGACTTCGCGCTCGGCGGGCTCGGGCTGCGGACGGGCGAGACCGCCGCGCGTCTGTTCGGGGTCGCCGACGCCCCAGTGCTTGCGCCATGCCGGTGCGTCCAGCGCCAGCGAGTGGCCCTGCTCCAGCAGGAACTCCGCCACGTCGAAGCCGATGCCGCCCGCGCCCACGACCGCGACGCGACGTCCGACCGGCTTCTCGCCGCGCAGAACCTCGAGGTAGGTCAAGACCTGACCCCGCGCGATGCCGTCGTCCTGTCCGGGGATGCGCGGATCGCGCGGGGTCACGCCGGTGGCGAGCAGCACCTCGTCGTAATCCATCAGGTCGGCGGCCGCCACGCGACGTCCCAGTTGCGGCGTGACGCCGAGCAGTTCCAGCCGCCGCTTGAAGTAGCGCAGCGTTTCATGGAACTCTTCCTTGCCCGGGATCCGCTTGGCGAGGTTGAACTGGCCGCCGATCTCCTGGGCGGCGTCGATCAGCGTGACGTGGTGACCGCGTTCGGCGAGCGTCGTCGCGGCCGCCAGGCCGGCCGGTCCCGCGCCGACGACCGCGACGCGCTTGCGTGCCTGGTCCGCGGCGACGGGCACGATGCGCAGCAGCGTCTCGTGGCCGGCACGCGGGTTGACGAGGCAGGAGGCGACCTCCTGCTTGAAGACGTGGTCCAGGCAGGCCTGGTTGCAGGCGATGCAGGTGTTGATCTCGTCGGCGCGTCCTTCCGCGGCCTTGCGCACGAAGGCCGGATCGGCCAGCAGCGGGCGCGCCATCGACACCATGTCCGCCGAGCCGTCGGCCAGCACCGCTTCCGCGACCTCGGGCGTGTTGATGCGGTTGCTGGTGATCAGCGGCGTGCGGATGCCTTCGGCGTGCAGCTGGTCGCGCAGCTTCTTCGTGACCCACGCGAAGCCGGCACGGGGCACGCTGGTGGCGATCGTCGGGATGCGGGCCTCGTGCCAGCCGATGCCGGTGTTGATGATGGTGGCGCCGGCCTTCGCGACGGCGCGCGCGAGCTGCAGCACCTCATCCCAGTTCCCGCCGTCGGGCACCAGGTCCAGCATCGACAGGCGGTAGATGATGATGAAGTCCGGTCCGACGGCCTCGCGCATGCGGGTGAGGATCTCGACCGGCAGGCGCATGCGGCGCTCGAAATCGCCGCCCCAGGCGTCGGTGCGCTGGTTCGTCGCTTTGATCAGGAACTGGTTGATGAAGTAGCCCTCGGAGCCCATCACCTCGACGCCGTCGTAGCCGGCCTCGCGCGCCAGCACGGCGCAGCGGACGAAGGCGCGGATCTGGCGTTCGATGCCGCGCTCGCTCAAGGCATGCGGGGTGAACGGCGAGATGGGCGACTTCAACGCCGACGGCGCCACGTTGAACGGGTGGTAGCCGTAGCGACCCGTGTGCAGGATCTGCAGCGCGATCTTGCCGCCTTCGGCGTGCACGGCGCGCGTGATGGTCTGGTGCCGCCGCGCGGCGCCGCCGGTCATCAGCGTGCCTGCGAAGGGTTTGGTCCAGCCGGCGATGTTGGGCGCGTAGCCGCCGGTGACGATCAGGCCGACCTGGCCGCGGGCGCGCTCGGCGAAGTATTCGGCCAGGCGGTCGATGTGCTTGCGCGAGTCCTCGAGCCCGGTATGCATGCTGCCCATCAGCACACGGTTCTTGAGGGTCGTGAAGCCCAGGTCCAAGGGCGACAGCAGCTGCGGGTAGGCGTTCATCGCGCGGATGCTAGCGCCGGACCTCGCGCGCGTTTAGAGAGGTGGTACCAGGGGGAGTTCCCGGGTGGCACCGGGGCGGTCCGCGGGGCCGGACGGTGAGACGCGCCGGCGACGCCGGCAACTCTGTGTCGACGCTGATATCGAAGTTCACAAAGCTGGCAAGCGGCCACAAGCCCCAGCAACACGACCCGCGTTCAATCGCCGCATTCTCAATCGGAGTGTCGGACGATGCGATTCAAGACCTGGGCCTGGGGCCTGAGCGTGGCCACCGCCGCCCTGCTGGCCGCCTGCGGCGGCGGCGGCGACAGCAGCTCGGCGCAGATGCGCCTCCTCAACGCCAGCATCGGCTATGCCGCGCTGGACATGGCCGTGGACAGCACGACGGTGAACACCGGCGTGACCTATGCCGGCGTGGGCACCTATGCCGACGTGAAGACCGACGCCACCGGCACCGAGGTGCAGAGCAACAACGTCGGCAGCACGCTGGCCTCGTCGACGCCGACGCTGGCCTCCGGCAGCCACTACACGATGATCGCCTACGGGTCCGCGGGCTCGGTGCGCACGACGCTGCTGCAGGAAGACCAGGACGCGGCTGCCTCCGGCAAGTCCAAGCTGCTGGTGCTGAACCTCGCGCCGGACGCCGGCGCGATGGACGTCTACGTCACCGGCGCCGACGAGTCGCTGGACACCGCCTCCACCGTGGCCAGCGGCATCGCCACCGGCTCGGGCAGCGGCTACATCACGCTCAACAGCGGCACCTTCCGCGTGCGGATCACCGCCGCGAACTCCAAGTCCGACCTCCGCCTGGACATCCCCAGCCTGACGCTGTCCTCGACCGGCGTCTCGACGCTGGTCCTGACCGGCAGCACCGGTGGCGTCCTCGTCAACGGCATCCAGCTCCAGCAGCAGGGCGCGACGGCCAACTTCCCCAACACCACCGCCCGGGCCCGCCTGGTCGCCGCCGTGGGCAGCAGCGCGCTGGTGTCGGGCTCGATCGGCCAGACGTCGCTGATGCCGACCTCGGTGGCGCCCACGATCGGCGACTACACGACGGTCACGGCCGGCACGGCCGACCTGTCGGTCTACGTCAACGGCGCGCTGATGTCGTTCACCAAGCCGCCGCTCACGGCCGGCAGCGACTACACGCTGATGGTGTGGGGCACGGCGGCGGATCCCAAGCTCGCCGTCCTGACCGACGACAACCGCCTGCCGACGAACCCGACGACGACCGCCAAGATCCGGCTGGTCAACGGCGTGGCGAGCGCCACCACCGGTCTGACGCTGAACGTCGACTACAGCGCGCTGGCCTCGAACGTGGTGGCCGGCACGTCGTCGACGCCGCAGGCGACCTCGGCGTCGACCTCGGCGTTGCTCACGGTGACCTCGCCGTCCTCGACGACGCCGGTCTACAGCCTGAGCGAACTCGGCATCCAGGCGGGCTACGTCTACACCGTGTTCGTGATGGGCGACAGCAATGCGATGGTCGGTTCGCTGCGCCGCGAGCGCTCGTCGAACTGATCTTCGGACGCCCCGCCGGGGCGTCATCGACCGGGAACAGTCTCCGGTCCCGGGCCACTGAACGCGCAACCCAGCGCGGCGGTCACAACGACCGCGGCCCGGCGCAACCTCCTCCCTGTTGGCCACGTCCTCTCACGAGGCGTGGCCTTTTTTTGTGCGCCCATCGAAAGCATCGCGGCCACTGTCAATCATTCGAGTCAGCGGACTCTCTGTTCCAGTCGGAACAATCGAAAAAACCACCAATTGGAGTTGGTGCGCGGGCAAGGCCTGACCCCTAGCCTTCGGAGGCTTCTTTCACACCATGCCCGCCGTCCGGGCCGCTGCCTCCGACCATGAACACTCCGAACCGATGCCTCACCCGATGGCTGTCTGCTTCTGCCGTCGTCGCCGCCACGCTGCTGACCACCGCCTGCGGCGGTGGTGACGACAAGCAGGCGCAGATCCGTTTGCTCAACGCGAGTCCCGATCTGGCCAGCGCCGACCTGGCGATCGACAAGGACAAGCTGGCGGGTCCGGTGGCCGCGCTCACCTTGGGCGCCTATGCCGGTCGCGGCGAAGGCCCCGTGTCGCTGCAGGTGCGCAACAGCACCGGAAGCGCCACAGTTGCCACGTCGCCGGCAACGCTGAAGGCGGACGCGCACTACACCGTGATCGCTTACGGGACCGCCGGGGCCATGCGCACCAGCCTGCTGGAGGAGAAGCAGGACGAGCCCGCCTCAGGGAAGAGCAAGCTGATGGTCCTGAATCTCGCGCCGGATGCCGGACCCGTCGACGTCTTCCTGACCGAGCCCAACGCCGCGACGGGCGCGGCAACGCCGTTCGCCGCCAACGTGGCGGCCGCCGGCAGCAGCGGGTTCCTGACGCGCGACAGCGGCACCTACCGCCTGCGCGTCGCCGGTGCCGGGAAGCGGGACGATGTGCGCCTCGACCTTCCCGCCGTGACCCTGGAATCAGGCAAGGTCGCGACGCTGGTGTTGCGCGGCGGCGTGGGCGGCGCACTGGTCCACGCGCTGCTGCTGCCCCAACGCGGGCAGCTGCAGCGTCTCGACAACGTATCGGCACGCGCGCGGGTGGTCGCGGCGATGCCGGGCGGTCGAGTCGATGGCAGCCTCGGCGGCCAGTCCCTGTCTGCGGGTCAGACCTCGCCGTCGATCGGCGCGTACCGGCTGGTGCCGGCCGGCGAGCAGTCGCTGTCGGCCACGGTCGACGGCCGGCCCGTCTCGTCCACGCTGCCGACGCTGGTGGCGGGCGGCGACTACACCGTCCTGCTGCGCGGAACGGCCGCCGCGCCCATGGTGACCACGGTGAACGACGACAACCGCCTGCCGACGGTTCCCGGCCAGGCCCGCCTGCGGCTGACCAATGGTCTGGGGATCTCCGTCACGATGAATGTCGACTACAGCCCGGTGGCGTCGGGCGTCGGTCCGGGCAGCTCGACCCTTGCCACCGTGGGCGCCGCCAGCGCCGCGCTGTTGACGATCTCGTCGACCGGGTCGACGACGCCCCTGCACACGGATCGCGGCGTCACGATCGCCGCCGACAGCGTGTACACGATGTTCATGGTGGGCGACGACACCGCCCCCTCGGCCATCCTGCGGCGCGAGCGTTGAGCGCCGCAGGGGCGTCCGGACCGTCGAGGCCGGCGCCCTCGTGGCGATCCTGCTGACGGCGCGTGTCAAGGACATGCGGCAACATCGCCGCATGTCCCCGCCCGCTTCCCGTGCCACCGTGATCCAGGTCCGCCGCCTGCGCCAGCTCTGGCGCTCGGCCGGCTGGCCGTGCCAGGACATGCTGGAGGTGGAGCTGCTGGCCATGGGCTGGCTCGAACGGCGGGTCGATCCGCACGGCCGCGAGACCTTGCGGCTGACCGCTTCCGGGATCGAGACGCTGCACCTCGGGCTCCAGAAGAACCGGAGCGTTCGCAACCGCCACGAGGACCTGGTCGCTCGCATGGCGGTCGAACTGCAGCGTGCAGGTCGCGTCGTCTGGCGCGGGCTTTCGCTGCGCGCCGGCCTGCCGCGCGAGGACGAGCCCGAGCGGATGCGGTGGGTGAATGCGATGCCGGATGTCTATTCGGTGCGCAACACCACCGTCGAGGACTACCTTGAACCGGCCGTGCACGAGATCAAGGTCAGCCGCGCCGATCTGCTGTCGGAGCTTCGCCGCCCCGCCAAGTCGCAGGCCTACCTGGCGCTCAGCGGACAGTGCTGGTACGTGCTGCGCGCGGGCATCGCCGAGGTCGAGGAGATTCCACCCGCCTTCGGCGTGCTGTTCGCCCATGACCTGATCGACGGCGCAGGCTTCCGGTTCGAGCTCGGTCGGCCTGCGCCGCGCCGCGCCATGAAGCCGGACTTCGGCACCTGGATGACCCTCGCCAAGGCGGCACCGGAGTCGCCGCCGCTCGACGAAGGTCAGGACCTGCTGGGCGAGGTGTGACGTCGAACCGCTATCCTGCGCGCTCGCATCAGGAGGCCCCATGACCGACGCACAAGACACCTTCGAAGGCGGCTGCGACTGCCGCCAGGTCCGCTACCGGATGACCAGCCGCCCGCTGATCGTCCACTGCTGCCACTGCCGCTGGTGCCAGCGCGCGAGCGGCGCGGCCTTCGCGCTCAACGCGATGATCGAGGCCGACCGGGTCGAGCTGCTGGCCGGGGAGCCCGTGCCCTTCATGAATCCGAGCGAAAGCGGCAAGGGCCAGAAGATCTGGCGTTGCCCGAGCTGCGCGATCGCCGTCTGGAGCAACTACGCCGGCGGCGGCGACGCGGTGCGCTTCGTTCGCGTCGGCACGCTCGACGAGCCGGACCGCCTGCCGCCGGACATCCACGTCTTCACCGCATCCAAGCAGCCCTGGGTCCAGTTGCCGCCCGAGGCGGTCGCGATGCCGGAGTACTACGACGTCCGCCAGCACTGGTCGCCGGACAGCCTGGCGCGCGGCGCCGTCCTGCGCGCCAAGAAAGGTTAGAAGCGTCCCGCATATCGGCTTAGTCGGCGCGGCGCCACAATCCGGCTTTCCTCGACATCGGCCGGCTCACGAGGCCGCGATCACCGCCATGACTTTCCACACCTCGATGGCCCGTCGTCTTCGCTCGGCCGCCCGCCTGACCGCCTTCGCCGCGGCCCTGTCCACGATCGGAGCGCTGCCGGCACTGATGCCTGCGGCCATGGCCGCCAGCGCCTCGGCCTCGGTGTCCTGGCAGGAGGCCTCCGGCGATGCCGACATCGAGCGCGCCTTCACCCAGGCGCGCGGCGAGAAGAAGCCGGTGCTGCTGTACTGGGGCGCCAAGTGGTGCCCGCCGTGCAACCAGTTGAAGGCGACCCTGTTCAACCGCGCCGACTTCATCGAGCAGTCGCGCGCCTTCGTCGCGGTGCACATCGACGGCGACAACCCCGGCGCCCAGCGCCTGGGCGCGCGCTTCAAGGTGCGCGGCTATCCGACGATGATCCTGTTCAGCAACGACGGGCAGGAGCTGACGCGGCTGCCGGGCGAGGTCGATGCGCCCCAGGTGCTGCGCGTGCTGCAGCTGGGCCTCGCGGGCGGACGTCCGGTGAAGACCGTGCTGGCCGACGCTCAGGCCGGCAAGAAGCTCTCCGCCAACGAGTGGAAGCTGCTCGGCTTCTACTCCTGGGAAACGGATGAGCAGCAGCTCGTCCCGGCCGCTCAGCGTCCGGCGCTGCTGGCGAAGCTCGCCGCCGCGAGCCAGGGCATCGACGACGAAACCACCACCCGCCTCTGGCTGAAGGCGCTGGCCGCCACCGAAGGCGGCGGCTCGCTGAAGGCTGACGCGGCCTTGCGCGGTCGCGTCGAGCAGGTGCTGGCCGATCCGGCCGCCGCCCGGGCGCAGATGGATGTGCTGAGCAACAACGGCGACGACATCGTGCGCGCCCTCGCCCCGGCTGCCGGCACCGACCGCCAGGCACTGGTCGCGAAGTTCGACGTCGCGCTGAAGCGCTTTGAGGCCGACGCCTCGCTCTCGCGCGCCGATCGGCTGCAATCGCTGCTGGCGCGTGTCGAGCTGGCGCGCCTGGACCAGAAGAAGGACGACATCGCGCCCAAGCTGCCCGCGCCGCTGCTGACCGAGGTCAAGGCGCATGCGGCCAAGGTCGACAAGGAAGTCACCGACGGCTATGAGCGCCAGGCGGTGATCACCTCGGCGGCTTATCTGCTCGGCCGCGCCGGCCTGTGGAGCGACAGCGACGCGCTGCTGAAGTCCAGCATCGCCAAGAGCCACAGCCCTTACTACCTGATGAGCTCGCTGGGCAGCAACGCCCGCAAGCAGGGCAAGAAGGAAGAGGCGCTGCGCTGGTACGAGGAGGCCTTCAACAAGAGCGAAGGTCCGGCCACCCGTCTGCAATGGGGATCGAACTACCTGAGCGCGCTGGTGGAGCTGGCACCGCAGGATTCGGCGCGTATCGAGAAGGCCGCGGCACAGCTGCTGGCCGAGGCCGAGAAAGACAAGGGCGCGTTCTACGAACGCAGCGCGCGCTCGCTGCAGAAGGTCGGCAGCCAGCTGGTGGCGTGGAACGCGGGTGGGCAGCACGACGCCGCCCTCGGTCGTCTGCGCACCCAGCTGGACGGCGTCTGCGCCAAGCAGGAAGCCGGCGACAAGGGCGCCTGCGAGTCGCTGCTCAAGAAGAAGGGCTGAGGTCGGGAGACCTCGCCAGGAGGCCTCGGCACTGCCGCGGCCGCTGGCCCTCACCCCTGCCCTCTCCCGCAAGCGGGAGAGGGAGTAAGACCGGCACCCGCGCTACGTCGTCAGGCCTGCTTCAGCAGGCCTTCGGCCTTCATCGCTTCCTGGACTGCCGGCCGCGCCGCGATGCGGCCGCGGTAGGCAACCAGGTCCGGATAGGCGGACAGGTCGACGCCGACGTGCTGGCCCCAGTTCGACACGGTGAACAGGTAGGCGTCGGCCACCGAGAACTGGTCGCCCATCAGGAACTGCTTGCCGGCGAGCTGGCCGTCGACCCACTTGAAGCGCTCGTGCAGCTTGGTCCGGAAGACGCCCTTGGCGTCGTCGGAGATCGCCGGGTTGAACAGCGGGCTGAAGGTCTTGTGCAGCTCGGTGGTGATGAAGTTCAGCCACTCCTGCAGACGGTAGCGTTCCATCGTGCCGTTGGCCGGCGCGAGCTGCTTGCCCGGCGCCTGGTCGGCGATGTACTGGATGATCGCCGGACCTTCGCTCAGGCGCTGACCGTCGTCGAGTTCCAGCAGCGGCACATAGCCTTTCGGATTGATGCCGTAGTAATCGGTACCGTCCTGCAGCTTGTGGGTCTTGGTGCTGGCCAGGACCGGTTCGAAGGCCAGGCCGGCCTCGCGCAGGACGATGTGGGGCGACAGCGAGCAGGCGCCGGGACTGTAGTAGAGCTTCATGGGGGGGTCTCCTTCAGGGACATCGATCCTACTCGTACAGTCGGCCGGTCGACATCCCGCCCGAGGCCCTTCCCCATGAGCACCGCTTCCCCCGCCAAGACCTATGCGTTCGAGGACTTCACCGTCGGCCAGGTACGCGAATTCGGCTCGCGCCTGGTCGACCGCGAAGAGGGCCTCGCCTTCGCGGCCGCGTACGACCCGCAGCCGTTGCACCTTGACGAAGCCGCCGCGGACGCATCGGTCCTGGGCGGACTGTCGATCAGCGGCTGGCAGACCTGCGCACTGGTCATGCGCATGATGTGCGACGCCTACCTGCTGGACTCCACCAGCCAGGGGTCGCCCGGTATCGACAACCTGCGCTGGCTCAAGCCGGTGCGCCCCGGCGACACGCTGCGCGTACGCATGACCGTTCAGGAAACGAAGGCCAGCCGCAGCCGCCCGACGATCGGCCTGGTGCGTTCGAGCTGGGAAGTCTTCAACCAGAAGGACGAGCAGGTCATGAGCATGGAGGGATGGGGGATGTTCGGCCGCAGGGAAAGCAGTTCCGGAAGCTGACCGAAGGCACCCTGCCGCGCGCCTCCCGCTCGCCATAATCGCCGGGCACCATGGAGGAGCGAGTTGATGACGATGCGTCCCGGGGCAAGCCCTGTCCCCCGAGCCCGGCCGTTCCGCGCCCGGCCCCTGATCGCGACGGCCGCCGCATGCGCCGCGTTCGCCGTGCCGGCGATCTTCGCCGGCAGTGAGGCCTGGGCCGCTGCGGGCGCCCCCGACCAGGCGCTGAAGCCGTGTCGCGTCGACGGTGTCCCCACCGAGGTCCTGTGCGGCAGCGTCCAGCGCCCCCTTGATCCAGCCCGCCCCGACGGCGTCCGCATCGACGTGCGCTACGTCGTCGTGCCCGCGCTGGCGCGCAACAAGCTGCCCGATCCGGTGCTGCTGCTCGCCGGCGGTCCCGGGCAGAGCGCCATCGCGCTGACGGCCAGTGTGATGCCGCGGCTGTCCCGCCTGAACTACCGCCGCGACCTGGTGTTCATCGACCAGCGCGGCACGGGACGCTCCGCGCCGCTGGCCTGCCCGGACAACGACGCCCGCAGCCTCGACGAGCTGCTCAAGCCCGGTGCCAAGGTCCGGCTGCTGGAGCAGTGTCGCGATACGCTGAAGCAGCTGCCCTACGGCGATCTGCGCTTCTTCACGACGACCATCGCCATGCAGGACATGGACGCCGTGCGCGAGGCGCTGGGAGCCGCGCGCTGGAACCTGGTCGGCGCGTCCTACGGCACGCGCGCGGCGCTCGAATACCAGCGGCAGTTCCCCGATCGCGTGCGGCGCAGCGTCATCGACGGCGTCGCCCCGCCCGACATGGTGCTGCCGGTCACGTTCTCGCAGGATTCCCAGCGCGCGCTGGACGCCGTGTTCACCGCCTGTGCGGCCGATGCGGCCTGCTCCGCGCGTTTCCCCGGCCTTCAGTCCGAATGGCAGGCCTTGCTCAAGAGCCTGCCGCGCAAGGCCTCGTTCACGCATCCGCTGACCGGTCGACCGGAAGAGGCCACATTGACCCGCGAAGGCCTGCTCGGCCTGGTCCGGCCGCCGCTGTATGCGCCCAGCGTCGCCGCCGCGCTGCCGGCCGCGCTGCATGAGGCGTCGCTGGGACGCTTCGACGCGTTGGCGGGTCTGGCGGGACAACTGGGCGGCGGCTCGCGCGCGATGCGGATCTTCGAAGGCATGCACTTCTCGGTGGTCTGCGCCGAGGACGCGCCGCGCATCGCCACATCGACCGAAGCCCCCGCGCCCGACTTCGGCACGCTGGACCGCGACCTCTATGCCCGCGTCTGCAGCGCCTGGCCGCGCGGCGACGTGCCCGCGGCGTTCTACACGATCCCGCCTGCGAAAAGCCCCGTCCTGCTCACCAGCGGCGGCAACGATCCGGCCACGCCGGAGCGGCACGGGCAACGCGTCAAGGCGGCGTTGGGAGATCAGGCCCGTCACGTCGTCGTCGGCGCCGCCGGTCACGGCGTCGCGCTGACCCTGCCCTGCATGCGCGACGTGCTGTTCCGTTTCATCGACGCCCCGCGCGACGCCGACGCGCTGCAGGTCGACGCGAGCTGCGCCAAGGGCGTCCCCCGCCCGCCCGCCTTCCTGCCCCCCACGCCGGCCGCCATCGCAGCCGCAGCATCCGCCGCCCGGGAGTCCGACCGATGATCCGCCTGCATGCGCTCCAGAAGACCTTCCAGACGCGCGGAGGCGGCTCGCTGAGCGCGCTGTTCGGCAAGAAGGGGCAGGCCCGAACGGTCGTCGCCGTCGAGCACCTGAGCCTCGATGCGCCCAACGGCCGCATCACCGGGCTGCTCGGCCCCAACGGCGCGGGGAAGACCACGTCGCTGCGGATGCTCGCGGGCCTCTTCCCGCCTGACCAGGGCAGCATCGAAGTGGACGGCGTCGACGTGCTGAAACAGCCGCGCGCGGCGCTGGCGCGCATGGGCATCCTCGGCGACGCGCACGGCCTGTACCCGCGCCTCACGGCGCGCGAGAACATCGTCTACTTCGCGCGGCTGCAGGACATGCCGATGGACCAGGCACAGGCGCGGGCGGAGTCGCTCGCCGAGCTGCTGGACCTGCGCGCCATCCTCGACCGCCGGGCCGAAGGCTTCAGCCAGGGCGAGCGGATGAAGACCGCGCTGGCCCGCGCGCTGGTCCATGACCCGGCCAACATCGTGCTGGACGAGCCGACCAACGGCCTGGACGTGGTCGCCACGCGCGCGCTGCGCGAGGTGCTGCGCCACCTGCGCTCGCCCGAGGGCGGCGGCAAGTGCATCGTCTTCTCCAGCCACATCATGCAGGAGGTGGAACAGCTCTGCGACCAGGTCGTCGTGATGTCCCACGGCCGCTCGGTCGCGACAGGCACGGTCGACGGCCTGCTCGCGCAGACCGGCCGCCAGCGCTTCGAGGACGCCTTCGTCGACCTCGCCTTCCCTGAAGCCGCGTCCGCGCGCCTGGAGTCCGCATGAACGGTCCGTTCTTCAAAGCCTTCCGCACCGTCTTCGCCAAGGAGATCGTCGACGCCCTCCGCGACCGCCGCACGCTGCTGCGCCTGCTGATCCCGTCGATCCTGATGGGGCCGCTGATGCTGACGCTGATGTCGGGCTTCGCGGCCTCGCTGCAGGAGCGCGCGGAGCAGCGCGAGGTGCTCGTGGCGGGCATCGAGCACGCGCCGACATTGCGCAACTACATCGAGCGCCAGACCTACACGATCAAGAACGCGCCCGCCGACTATGAGAAGCAGCTGCGTGACTCGAAGCTCGGCGATCCGGTGCTGGTCGTGCCGGCGGACTTCGAGACGCTGCTCGCCGGCGGCGAGCCGGCGACGGTCGAGATCGTCAGCGACAGCGCGAACCAGCGCGCCGAAGCCGGCGTCGGCGCGCTCGGCCGATTGCTGCAGGGCTTCAGCACCGAGCGCGCGACGCTGACACTGGCGATGCGCGGCATCGGCACGCAGCAGCTGCGCCCCATCGACGTCCAGGAACGCGATCTGGCCAGCATGCAGGCGCGCTCGACGCGGCTCACGCAGATGCTTCCGATGTTCATCATGATGGCCGTGCTCTACGGCGCGCTGACCGCGGCGCTCGACAGCACCGCCGGCGAGCGCGAGCGCGGCTCGCTCGAGCCGCTGCTGGTCAATCCGGCGCCGCATTCGGCCATCGTCGCGGGCAAGTGGGCCGCCGTGCTGATGGCGGGCCTGCTGGTGGCGGTGCTCTCCAACCTCAGTTTCCTGCCCGGCCAATGGCTCATGCGCAGCGACGCGCTGGCGGCGATGTTCCAGTTCGGATGGGGCGAGGCGCTGCGCTTCCTGCTGCTGCAGATCCCGCTCGGCGCGGGCCTGTCCGCGGTGCTGATGGCGCTGGCGATCCGCACCAAGACCTTCAAGGAGGCCCAGGCCAGCACGACGCTCGTCATCACCGCCATTGCGCTGACGCCGATGGTGGCGATCGTGAATCCGGGGGGCGAGGCGTCCTGGCACCTGTGGGTGCCGGGGCTGGGTCAGAACCAGTTGATGATGCAGGTACTCAAGGGCGAGCCGCTGACCTTCGCGAAAGTGATGCCGACGGTGATCGTGGGCGCGGCGCTCACCTTCGGCGGGCTGGCGCTGGTGGCCCGCTCGATGCGCGCGGCGGTGGCGCGCTGAGCGAAGGAGGAGCGGGCGATGACCGTGCGAAGGGGTGCCGTTTCAGTGCCGCGTGGCGAGCGCCAGCTGGACCTGTTCCTGCCACGGCAGCATGTGCACGATGCCGTTGAGCTGGATGGCCGATTCGATCGGCGCGAGCACCTCGCCCTCGCCGTTCAGGAACTGCATGTTGGTCACGAGCGCCATCGGATCGACCATCGAGACGACGCCGTAAGGCATGCGCACCCAGTCCCAGGCCACGCCGGCCGCACCGAATTCGGATTCGCCGCTCCACAGGGTTTGCCCCATGGCCGGGTGATCCTCGTCTCCCGTCACCAACACGCGCGTGCTCAAATGCGCGAACTGTAAGCGGGGCAAACGCTGGACATCACACAATATTCGTGGCCACGCGTACACAATCCAAGCTGGTGTCATTGTCAGAATTGTTTGGTTTGGCTATTGCGGATCGGCGCGGTTGCTGCTTCTCCCCTTGACCAGCAGTGTGGTCACGAAGCGGTCGACTCGCCAGCTGTAAACCCTGTCAGGGGCGTGAATGCGTCACGTGACCTATGCGGCCCATGCGGGCGCGTGGCGGATCACAGACAGGCGAACGGGTCCGCCATGGCGACCGAAGAGGCCCACTAGGCCGGCCATGGGCCGGAGCGATCAATGCTGCAAGGCGGTTATCAATCAGTCCTGGAAGCGCGCTCACGCGAGGAATTCCGCAGTGAGGTGATTCGCTTCGCCCATAAGCTGGACTTCCAGACGGTCTCGGCCATCACCGTCGTCGACCATACGCTGGCCGAGACCGAGTTCATCACCATCGACAACTGTCCCGTCGGCTATGCGGAGGTCATGCATGCGCCGGAATTCGGCCGTCGCGATCCGGTGATGCAGCACTGCAAGCGCAACAGCATGCCGATCGTGTGGGACCGGCAGACCTACGCGCGTCACGGCGCGAGCGACATCTGGGAATCGCAGGCCCAATTCGGCTACAGCACCGGCATCTGCCTGGCGCTGCACCTGCCGGAGGGGCGGCATTTCGTGCTCGGCGTCGATCGCGATCAGCCGCTGCCCAGCGATTCGGGCCAGCTCACGCGCATGGTCGCGGACCTGCAGCTGTTCGCCGTCCACGCGGTGGACACCGCGCTGCGCGTGCTGCTGCCCGAAGAGAAGGTCACAGAATCGCCGCGGCTCACGCCGCGCGAACTCGAGTGCCTGCATTGGACGATGGAAGGCAAGACCGCCTGGGAAGTCGGCGCCATCCTCAGCATCACCGAGCGCACCGCCGTGCTGCACATCAACAACGCGATGCACAAGCTGGCCTGCTCCAACAAGCACCAGGCGGTGCTCAAGGCCTTGCGGCTCGGCCTGATTCGCTGATGCTGCCCTCGACGCCAGCTTGTAAACACTGTAAGAGCTGACAGTTATGCGGGCGTGCGCGCGCTGCTTCAATCCGTTCCGTGCTCAACACTTTCCTGGGCACGTCACCGAATCTGGAGCCTCTCATGCAAGCCCAACCGCAAAACGTCGCTGTCAACACGCAAGTCGAAGAAGGTCTGGTCGAGTTGGACCTGCAATCCCTCGTGCATGTCGGCGGCGGCGCGCCCAAGGGCACGTGGCTGGTGGGCCAATCGGTCCTGGTCGACGTGTCCGCCGCGGAAGTCGAACCCGCGCCGAAGGGCACCTGGTAAGCCTCCCTCACGCTGCGATCCGTCAGGTTCGCAACAAGGCGTAGCAAATCGTGGTGGCGCTGTTCCGCGCCGAGGCGCAAGCCTCGCAGCAGCAGGCCTGGCTGGGATCGGTGCAATTGCATCGGCCGACCACGTTGAAATGGCTGAGCATCCTGGCGCTGGGCGGCGTGGTCGCCGTCGGGGCCTTCCTGTTCAGCACCGAATACACCCGCAAGGCCCGCGTCAACGGCCTGCTGGTGCCCGAGCGGGGCGTGATGCGGCTGAGCGTGCCGCAGAGCGCCACGGTGATGGCACGCCCCGTCCAGGACGGGCAGCAGGTACGCGAAGGCGACGTGCTGTTCGTGTTGTCGCTGGACAGCGCCAATCCGACCGGCGACGGCCTGTCGCGGACCTTGAAGGATCGCGAGCAATCGCTGGGCGCCGCGCAGGCGCAGCAGCGGGAACTCGCGCAGAGCCAGGCGGCCTCGCTGAAGGCGAGGATCGCCACGCTCACATCGACACTGCAGCAGGCCGACGCCGAGCTGCAGCTGCATGCCCAGCGCGAAGCGCTGGCGCAGCAGAGCCTGGGACGGCTCGAGTCGCTGGCGAAAGACCAGTTCGTCTCGAGCGCCCAGGTCCAGACCAAGCGGGAGGAGTTGCTTGGCTTGCAGGCCCAACGGCAGGCACTGGCGCGAGAGCGCGAGAACCTGCAGCGGGAGGCGTTGGGCTTGCAAGCTGAGCTTCAGGCGATCCCGCTGAAGGCACAGGTCCAGCAGGGGGAACTCGCCCGCGACATCGCCGCGCTGCAGGCGCAGGGCGTCGAGAACGAGGCGCGCCGCCGTCTCGTACTGCGCGCACCCAGCGACGGCCAGATGAGCACCGTGCTCGCCGAGCCCGGCCAGGTCGTCCAGGCCGGCACCCAGCTCGCCGCCCTGCTCCCCGCTCGCACGCCGCTGCAGGCGCATCTCTACGCACCCTCCAGCGCCGTCGGTTTCCTGCGCCCCCACCAGGCGGTGCTGCTGCGCTACCAGGCGTTCCCGTATCAGAAATTCGGACAGCAGCAAGGCGAGGTGCTGCAGGTCTCGCGCACGCCGCTTCAGGCCGCGGAACTCGCGCAGCTCGGACTGCCCGCCGCGATGGCGCAGGGCGAGCCGATGTACCGCATCACCGTGCAGCTGCAGCGCCAGTCGGTCGAGGCCTACGGCCAGGACCAGACGCTCAGCCCCGGTATGCTGCTCGAAGCCGACGTGCTGCTGGAGCGGCGCCGTCTGATCGAATGGATCTTCGAACCGCTGCTGAGCCTCGTCCGCCGTGTCTGATGCCCCTTCTTCAGGCGCTCGCGCCTCGAGCGCCACGTCCGGCGGCGTCCTGTCGCGGCTGAACCTCGGCTGGCGTCGCCGCCGTCCCGCCATCCTGCAGACGGAGGCCGCCGAGTGCGGTCTCGCCTGCCTGGCCATGGTGGCCGGCGCGCATGGGCAGCGGTGGACGCTCGGCGAGCTGCGCGACCGCTTCGCGGTCTCCCTCAAGGGCCTGACGATGGCCGACCTGGTGCGCATGGGCGCGCAGCTCGGCCTCACCGCCCGCGCGCTGCGCGCCGAGCCGCACACGCTGCACAAGCTGCAGACGCCCTGCATCCTGCACTGGGACTTCAATCACTTCGTCGTGCTGGAACGCGTCGACGGAGACCGGGCCGTGGTGCTCGATCCGGCGCACGGCGAACGTCGACTCGCCTTGGCCGAAGTCTCCAAGCATTTCACCGGGGTCGCGCTCGAGTTGCGTCCGGGCATGGACTTCGCCCGGAAGGCGCCAGCGCCCGCGCCCAAGTGGCGCCAGCTGCTCGGCCATGTGACGGGGCTGAAGCGCTCGATCGCGCAAGTCCTGGCCCTCGCGCTGGGGCTGGAACTGCTCGGCCTGCTGGCGCCTTTCCTGCTGCAGTGGACTGTCGACGGCGTCATCGTCAGCGCCGACCGCGACCTGCTGGTGACGCTGGGCATCGGCTTCGCGCTGCTGGTGCTGCTGCAGGTGGGCGTCGGACTGCTGCGCTCGTGGGCGGTGATGATCCTGTCGGCGTCGCTGAACCTGCAATGGCTCTCCAACGTCTTCTCGCACCTGCTGCGGCTGCCGCTGGCCTGGTTCGAGAAACGGCATCTCGGCGACATCTGGTCGCGCTTCTCCAGCGTGCAGGAGATCCAGAAGACGCTCACCGGCAGCTTCATCGAAGCCATCCTCGACGGCCTGATGGTGCTGCTGACGCTGGCGATGATGGTGCTCTACAGCGGTCGGCTGACGGCCGTGGCGCTCGCTGCGGTGGCAGGTTATGCGCTGCTGCGCTGGGCCTGCTTCCGACCGCTGCGCGACGCGCAGGAAGAGGCCTTGACCCACGAGGCGCGCCAGAACACCCACTTCCTCGAATCGCTGCGCGGCGCGCAGGCGATCAAGCTCTTCAACGCACAGGCGGACCGCGGGGCGCGCTTCGCCAACCTGATCGTCGAGCAGATGAACGCGTCGTTGACCGGTCGCAAGCTCGAGCTCGGCATGACGCAGGGCAACAAGCTGCTGTTCGGCCTGGAGCGTGTGGTCATCGTCGCGATGGGCGCGATGCTCGTGCTGGACAACGCATTGTCGGTGGGCATGCTGTTCGCGTTCCTGGCCTACAAGGACCAGTTCAGCCAACGCGTCGCGGGGCTGATCGACAAGGTGGTCGCGCTGAAGATGCTGCGGCTGCAGGGCGAGCGCCTGGCCGACATCGTGCTGACCGCGCCCGAAGCGGAGTTCGAGGCTCCCGGCCGCGCCGTGCCGCCCGACGCGGCGCTGGAGCTCGACGGCCTGCGCTTCCGCTATGCCGACGGCGAGCCCGAGGTCATCGCCGGCTGCTCGCTGCGCATCGAGCCGGGCGAGTCGGTCGCGATCGTCGGCCCCTCGGGCTGCGGCAAGACGACGCTGATGAAGCTGATGCTGGGCATCCACGCACCGCAGCACGGCGAGATCCGCATCGGCGGCGTCGCCCTGCCGCAGCTGGGCGCCAACGCCTGGCGCGAGCGCATCGGCACGGTGATGCAGGACGACCAGCTCTTCGCCGGCAGCATCGCCGACAACATCAGCTTCTTCGACCTGGACGTCGATCCGGACTGGGTGCGCGAGTGCGCGCGCCTGGCCTGCGTGCTCGAGGACATCGAGGCCATGCCGATGCGCCTGCAGACGCTCATCGGCGACATGGGGTCCAGCCTGTCCGGCGGTCAGCGCCAGCGCATCCTGCTGGCGCGCGCGCTGTACAAGCGACCGAGCTTCCTGTTCCTGGACGAGGCGACCAGCGCGCTCGACGTGGAGCGCGAGCGGCTCGTCAATGCGAGCCTGCGCCAGCTCCCGCTGACGCGGATCGTCATCGCGCACCGCCCGGAAACGATCGCCGCCGCACAGCGCGTCGTGAGCCTCCAGGGCGGGCGCGTGGTGCAGGACCTGCGATCGGTCCAGCACCGCTGAGGAGACCCTGGCGGGCCCCTCCGAACCCGTCCGACGGGTTCAGTCGGGCTTGATCTTGGCGCGGGCCACGACCTGCTTCCAGCGCTGCTGTTCCTGCGCGATGAAGGCGGTGAACTGCGCCGGCGTGTTGCCGACGGCTTCTGCCGCGTCATGGCTCAAACGCTCGCGGGCCGAGGCCGAACGGATCGCCTTCACCGATTCGATCGCCAGCTTGTCTGCGTTGGCCTGCGCCAAGTTGGCCGGCGCGCACAGGCCGTACCACTGCGTCATCTCGAAGCCGGGGTAGCCCTGCTCTGCCACCGTCGGGACATCGGGCAGTTGCGGCAGCCGCTCCTTGGAGCCCGTCGCGATGCAACGCAGCTTGCCCGCCTTGATGAACTGCATGATGGCCGGCGCGCCGACCGAGGCCGCCTCAAGGCGCCCGGCGAGCAGGTCCGTCAGCTGCGGGCCGGTGCCGCGGTACGGCACATGCAGGATGAAGAGGTCGGCGACCATCTTCAGGTATTCCATCGCCAGGTGTCCCGCGCTGCCGTTGCCCGCCGAGCCGTAGCTGAACTTGCCCGGGTTCTTGCGCACGAGGGCGACCCACTCCTTCAGATTGCGCGCCGGCACGTCGGGATGCACGACGTAGAGGCTGGGCACCTTGGCCAGCAGCGTGATGGGCTTGAAGTCGCGGTTCGGGTCGTAGGGCAGCTTGTCGTAGATATACGGGTTCACCGCCAGCGTGCCGATGTGGCCGAGGATCAGGGTGTGCTGGTCTTCAGCGCGTGCGACCTCGCCCATCGCGATGTTGCCGCCGCCGCCCGGCTTGTTGTCGACGTAGACCGACTGCCCCAGCGTCTTGCTGAGCTCGGCCGCCGTGGCGCGGGCGACGATCTCGCTGCTGCCGCCCGGCGCGAACGGCACGACGAAGCGCACGTTGCGCGACGGCCAGGTCGATTGCGCGAGCGCGGGGAGCGACGTGCCGAATGCGGCCCCCGCGGCGCCGAGCGCGGCGGACTGCAGGAGGAAGCGGCGGCGGTCCTCGTCGGTGGGAATCATGCGGAGTCTCCGATCAGTTCTTCTGGAAACTCCGACTCTACGCGGGGCGCGCTGTCAGCGTGCTTTCAGCACCCCGTGCCGGGCGGCGACCGCCCCGCCGCATCAGCTGCGGATGTCACCCTTCTTGGGCTGCAATGTCTTCGGCGCGGAAGCGGCAGTGGCCGTCGCCTCGGCGAGCATCTCCTTGATGGCGAGCGTGTCGATGGCCGCCGAGCGCGCGGCGACGCCGCTGCGGTCGAAGTAGAGGCGGTACTTCTGGCGGAAATCGAAGTCTTCACTCAGGTCGCGCAGCGTGTCGACCTGCGGCTTGAGTTGAGCTTCCGACTGTTCCGCGAAACGCTTGCACGTGTCGCTCTTGTCCTTGCCGGCCAAGGACAAGTGGTTGCGGCAGTCCCGGGCCTTGAGCGCAATCGCTTCCACTTCGGCGGTCGCCCGGGAAGCGCGATGCACGCGCTGATCGGTCACCCGAGCGAGGCTAGGCAGCGAAGGCATTCGCGGATCGGAAGTCTGCCGCGAAGACGACGGCGTCACCTTGATCTCGATTTCCTTGGACTCCGCCTCCCGCGGACAAGGCGCGTCCTGGAACGAGACGGTGCCATCCTTGTTCGTGCACTTGTTGATCGCCCAGGCACCGTCGATCGGCGCCAGGAGCAACGGCAGCCATAGAGCCCACTGCTTCATTCGGAACTCCCTCATTGTTTGGGGCGAGAGGATACGGCACGGCAGGGCCTCCGCCTCTCCCCCGGAGAGAGGGATCGACCTGGCGCTCAGACGGGACGGGTCTCTTCTTCCATCCACCCGAGCCAGCGCATCGCCTGCTCCCGGGAGTCCCCGCACATATCTTCTGACGGAGGCAGAGAGCCGCACACGGCAGGCCGCTCCGGTCGTCCGAAGATCTTGCAGCGCAGCGCCTCGTCGAGCTGGATGCAGCGCACCCCGGCCGGCTTGCCGTCGGGCATGCCGGGGATGGGGCTGCTGATCGAGGGGGCGATGCAGCAGGCGGCGCAGGAGGGACGGCAATTCATGGGAGGCGGATTGTCGCCGCCGTCCGCGAGCGCCGCCGACAAGGTCCGCCCGGCATGCCCCTGAGGCAGTGACTTATCCACAGCCCCGCGTAAAATCACGCCCTTCCCTCATCTGAACGCCAGCCGGCTGCCCCTCGCCTGATTCCGCGCCCTGCGCGCGTCGCGATGGCTTCGATCCCACCCGATCGCCGATTCCGCTGGACGCCTTGCCATGCTTTATCCCAAAGAGTTCGACGTGATCGTGGTCGGTGGCGGCCATGCCGGCACCGAAGCCGCACTGGCGGCCGCCCGCATGGGCGTCAGCACGCTGCTGCTGACGCACAACATCGAGACGCTCGGACAGATGAGCTGCAACCCGTCGATCGGCGGAATCGGCAAAGGCCACCTGGTCAAGGAAGTGGATGCGCTCGGCGGCGCGATGGCCGCGGCGACCGACGAGGGCGGCATCCAGTTCCGCATCCTCAACGGCTCCAAGGGGCCGGCCGTCCGCGCCACCCGCGCCCAGGCCGATCGCATCCTCTACAAGGCGGCCATCCGCCAACGGCTGGAGAACCAACCCAACCTGATGCTGTTCCAGCAGGCCGTGGACGACCTGATGGTGGAAGGCGATCGCGTCGTCGGCGCCGTCACTCAATCGGGACTGCGTTTTCGCGCTCGCGCCGTCGTGCTGACGGCCGGCACCTTCCTCGACGGCAAGATCCATATCGGCCTCGAGAACTACGCGGCCGGCCGCGCCGGCGATCCGCCGGCGGTCTCGCTGTCGGGCCGTCTCAAGGAACTCAAGCTGCCGCAGGGCCGTCTGAAGACCGGCACCCCGCCGCGCCTGGACGGTCGCACCATCGACTTCTCCCGGTGTGCGGAACAGCCGGGCGACCTGGATCCGGTGCCCGTCTTCAGCTTCATGGGGAACGCCGCACAGCACCCGCGACAACTGCCCTGCTGGATCACCCACACCAACGAACGCACGCACGAGATCATCCGCTCCGGCTTCGACCGCAGCCCGATGTTCACCGGCGTCATCGAAGGCGTCGGCCCGCGCTATTGCCCGTCCATCGAAGACAAGGTCAACCGCTTCGCCGACAAGAACTCACACCAGATCTTCCTGGAGCCCGAGGGTCTGACGACCCATGAGTTCTATCCGAACGGGATCTCGACCTCCCTGCCCTTCGACGTCCAGCTGGCCGCTGTCCGGTCGATTCCCGGCCTGGAGAACGCGCACATCCTGCGTCCCGGTTATGCGATCGAGTACGACTACTTCGACCCACGCGAGCTGAAGTCCAGCTTCGAGACGCGCGCCATCGGCGGCTTGTTCTTCGCGGGCCAGATCAACGGCACCACCGGCTATGAAGAGGCGGCGGCCCAAGGCCTGTTCGCCGGTCTGAATGCGGCGCTCCAGGTCCAGGGCAAGGACGCCTGGCTGCCGAGCCGCGACCAGGCCTACCTGGGCGTGCTGGTCGACGACCTGATCACCAAGGGAGTCACCGAGCCCTATCGCATGTTCACGAGCCGGGCCGAGTTCCGATTGCAACTCCGCGAAGATAACGCCGACATGCGTTTGACCGAAGCGGGTCGCCAGCTGGGGCTGGTCGACGATGCTCGTTGGGAGGCATTCAACCGCAAGCGCGACGCTGTTTCACGTGAAACAGAGAAGCTCAAGTCGACCTGGGTGAATCCGAACATCCTCCCGGCGGCCGATGCAGAGCGGCTCGTGGGCAAAGCCCTTGAGCGCGAATACAACCTGATCGACCTGTTGCGCCGACCCGGCGTCACCTTCGACACCATCTCCGAAGTGGCGTCCATCGCCCGACCGGCGTCCGGTGTCACGCGCGCCGCCCTGAACGAATCGCTGGGCAGCGACCTCGCGGCCGCCGTCATCGAGCAGCTGGAAGTGGGCGTCAAGTACGCGGGCTACATCAGCAAGCAGCAGGAGGACGTGGCCCGCGCATCGAACTTCGAGCACCTGAAGCTGCCCGACGATCTCGACTATGGCCTGGTCACCGCCCTCTCTTTCGAGGCGCGCCAGAAGCTCGGCAAGCATCGCCCGGAGACGTTGGGGCAAGCCTCGCGGATCTCCGGCATCACGCCGGCGACCATCTCGCTGCTGCTGATCCACCTGCGCAAAGGCCGCTTCAAGGGCTTCACCGATCAAGCCGCCGTCGACTCGACCGCCGCCTGACTTCACCCTCTTCCGTTCTTCGATGACCGATCTCGACCTCCGTCCCCGCCTCGCCGCTGCCGCCGACACGCTGGGGCTCGGCCTCACCGATGAACAGCTGGACCGGCTGATCGCCTACCTCGGACTGCTGTCGAAGTGGAACAAGGTCTACAACCTGACGGCTGTTCGCGATCCCGAAGCGATGCTCACGCAGCATCTCGTGGACAGCCTCAGTCTGATTCCGCCGCTCCGTCGCCATGCCGCCGGCCAGCCGCTGCGGCTGATGGATGTCGGCAGCGGCGGTGGTCTGCCGGGGGTCGTGATCGCCATCTGCGATCCGTCGATCGACGTCACCTGCGTGGATACCGTCGGCAAGAAGGCGTTCTTCATCGCCCAGGTCGCGGCCGAAATCGGTCTGCCCAACCTGCACGCGGAGCACTCGCGGGTTGAACAGTTGAAGACGGCCCCCTTCGACGTGATTACGTCGCGTGCGTTTGCCTCCTTGGCGGACTTCACCGAATGGACCCGCATGCACCTGAAGCCGGGTGCCGTGTGGGCCGCAATGAAGGGCCAACACCCGGGTGATGAGATCGCGGAACTCGCCAAACGCGCACCGGATCTGTCCGTGTTTCACGTGGAACAGCTGGAAGTCCCCGGGCTCGATGCTCAACGGTGTCTGCTCTGGATCCGTCCGACCGCCGCCATCGGTTAAGCTCCGCCCCTCCGAGAGCCCCTGCTACCCGACCATTCATGGCCAAGATCTTTTGCGTTGCGAACCAAAAAGGCGGCGTCGGCAAGACGACCACCACCGTGAATCTGGCTGCAGGACTGGCCAAGGTGGGACAACGGGTGCTGGTGGTCGATCTCGATCCCCAGGGCAATGCCACGATGGGTTCGGGCATCGACAAGCGTGCCCTGCCGCTGACCGTCTATGACGTGCTGCTGGAGTCGGCCACGCTCGCCGAAGCGCGTCAGCGCAGCGAGAAGGCCGGCTACGACGTGCTGGGCGCCAACCGTGAGCTGGCCGGTGCCGAAGTGGAACTGGTCGAGCTGGAACGACGCGAACAACGCCTGAAAACAGCATTGGCTGCCTCGGCACAGGATTACGACTTCATCCTGATCGACTGCCCGCCCTCGTTGTCGATGCTGACGCTGAACGGTCTGTGCTCGGCGCACGGCGTGGTCGTTCCGATGCAGTGCGAGTACTTCGCGCTTGAAGGCCTGACCGACCTGGTCAACACCATCAAGCAGATCCACGCCAATCTGAATCCGGACCTGCAGATCATCGGCCTGCTGCGCGTCATGTTTGATCCGCGCATCACGCTCCAGCAGCAGGTCAGCGAGCAGCTGAAGGCGCACTTCGGCGAGAAGGTCTTCGACACCGTCATCCCGCGCAACGTCCGTCTGGCCGAAGCGCCCAGCTACGGTCTCCCGGGTGTCGTCTTCGACGGCGGCTCCAAGGGCGCGCACGCCTTCATCGATTTCGCCAAGGAAATGGTGAAGCGCGTCGGCGCCATGCGCTGACCGATCTGCCGAGCGATCCGTTGAGCGATGTCTCCCGAGTTGAACGCCCTCGCCCGCCGTGCCGAACTGGCCGGCTTGAACGCGGCGGCCGCTCCACGTGAAGCGCAGGTCGACGGCTGGTTGCTCCGGCTGTCTCCCGGCAAGGCCAAGCGCTCACGATGCGTCAATGCGCTGGCGGGCGGCACCCTCCCCCTCGACGACATCCTTCGCCGCTGCCGCGGCAGCTTCGAGCAGGCCGGCTTGCCGCTGATCCTCCGCCTCACGCCCTTCAGCCAACCGATCGACCTCGACGACCAGCTTGCCTCCAGAGGCTGGACCTCCTTCGATCCGGCCGATGTGATGGTGCTGCCGTCGCTGGAGGCTTTTGACGACGCCGACGGCATCGAGCCGCTATCGCCGTCCGCCTACGCCCGATTGATCGGCGAGCTGCGCGGATCGAGCTCCGAAGAGATCGAGGGCCACGCCCGCCGACTCGAACAGGCCAGCGTCCCGCATCAAGCGTTCCAGATGACTCAGGGCGGCGTGCTGCTCGCCTGCGGCCAGGTGGCCATCGATACGGATCCGAATGGCGCATCCCTGGGTGCGTCGGCCGATGCACCGGCTGGCGGCATGGCAGGCCTCTTCGACATCTTCACGCCCGAGGACCAGCGCGGTCGAGGTCATGGCTTCCAGCTGTGCGCCGCGCTGCTGGCCGAGGCGCGCCGCCAGGGCGCCCGCAGTGCCTATCTGCAGGTGGGTGCCGACAACGCCGCCGCGCAGCGTCTGTACGCCCGCCTGGGCTTCCTGCAGGCCTATCGCTACCACTACCGCAGCGACGACCCGCGCGCCTGGGCTTGAAGGCCGAGGCGCAGGACTAGTCCCGCGCCTGCCAGACCTTCAACAGCGTGTGGCGGGTGAAGCCCGGCACGAAGTCGTGCACATGGCTGATGCAGGCGTAGCCGAGGTGCTCGTACATCTCGGCGGTCTCGTCCAGCAGCGTCTCGATGAGCGCGTCGACACAACCCCGCTTCAGCGCCATCGCCTCCAGCTGGCGAAGGCTGTCACCACCGAGGCCTTGCCCGCGATGATCCGCGTGGACCCACAGGTAGTTGACGTAGAGGCGTTGGAACTCGGTCCGTCCGGAGGCGCCGGCGATCAGCTCGTCGCCGTCGTACAGCGCCACGGCGATGTCCTCGGCGTCGCTGCCTTGCGTCTGCTGGCGCCCGTATCGGATGACGCCGTCGCGGAGGGCGTCCAGGTCGTGCAAGGGAACGGCGTCATCCCGACGCCATTCCCGGCTTCCGCCGCCCGTCGATGCCGTCATCAGATGTCGTTGACGTCCGGACCGGTCAGGCCCAGCGACTCGTCCACGCCCAGGTGCACGTTCATGCTCTGCACCGCGGCGCCGCTCGCGCCCTTGCCGAGGTTGTCCAGACGGGCCATCACGAGGATCTGCTGCTCGCTGCCGAAGACGAACAGGTCGACGTTGTTCGTGTCGTTGCAGGCCTGAACGTCGAAGAAACCGACGGCCAATGTGTCGGCGTCGCGCAGCGGTTTCACGTGGATGAAGCGCTCGCCCTCGTAGTGCGCGGCCAGCGCGTCGCGAACCTGCTGCGGCGTGGTGCCGGCGCGCAGCTGGCTCAGGTGCAGCGGCACGGTGACGGCCAGGCCCTTGTAGAAGTTGGAGACGATGGGCATGAACACCGGCGCGGTGGTCAGTCCCGTGTGGGCCATCATTTCCGGCAGATGCTTGTGGGCCAGGCCCAGCGCATACGGACGCGGCGCGATCAGCTTCGGATTTCCGCCCGCCTCGTACTCCGCGATCATCGACTTGCCGCCGCCCGAGTAGCCGGTGATCGACGTGGCCGTGACCAGCGCGTCGGCCGGCAGCAGGCCGGCATCGACCAGCGGACGCACCGCCAGGATGAAGGCGCTGGCATGGCAGCCGGGATTGGCGATGCGCTTGGACTCACGGATCGCCGCGCGCTGACCCTTGGCCAGTTCCGGCAGACCGAAGGCCCAGCCCGGGGCCGTGCGATGCGCCGTGCTGGCGTCGATCAGGCAGGTCCTGGGGTTGGTGATCATCGCCGCGGCTTCGCGGGAAGCCGCGTCCGGCAGGCACAGGAAGGCGACGTCTGCGGCATTGAGCAGGCGGGCGCGCTCGGCGGCATCCTTGCGCTTGTCGGCGTCGATGCGCAGCACCTCGATGTCGGCGCGCTGCGCCAGATATTCATTGATGCGCAGGCCGGTCGTGCCTTCCTGCCCGTCGACATACACCGCGTACTTCATCGCCGCTCCTGCAAAATCCGCTGCCTCCGGGACCCTCCCGAAGAAAGCGCGAAGCATAAGGCCAACCGATGTCAACACACGCCATTCCGCCGAATGACCTGGACCTCTCCCCGATCACGCGACCGGTCTACCTGCTGCCGGGCTGGATGAACTCCGACCCCGACCATTGGCAGAGCGAATGGCAACGGCGTCATGGCGACAGCCGCGTCGAGCAGAACGACTGGGAATGGCCGCGTCGCGGCGACTGGATGGCCCGCCTCGACGAGGTGCTGCAGCAGGACGGGCGCCTGCACGACCAGCCGGCGCTGCTGGTGGCGCACAGCCTGGGCTGCCAGCTGGTGGCGGCCTGGGCGGAACACTCGTCCCACACCCGCCTGGTCGCGGGCGCGCTGCTGGTCGCGCCCCCCGACACCGAGCGCGAGGAAATGCCCCCTCAGCTGCACAACTGGCGACCGATCCGGCGCCCTCGGCTGCCCTTCCCGGCCATCGTCGTCGCCTCGAACGACGACCCCTTCTGCGCCCCTGAACGCGCCGCCGGCATGGCGGCGGACTGGGGCGCGGAATTCGTGCTGGCGGGCCCGCTGGGGCACATCAACGCCGCCTCAGGACTGGGTGCCTGGCCCGAAGGCCGGGCGATGCTGAAGCGCCTCGCCGGCTGATCCGGGCGACCCCCGACATCGGGCCGACGGCCCTCCCCCGGAATCACGGAGAATCGCGCCCCATGGCGACAAAGAAACCCAAGGGCCTGGGCATGGGCCTCGAGGCCCTGCTCGGACCCAAAGTGAGCGACGCACCGGCGGTGCGCGAAGGCGAACCCGGCGTGCTGCCGCTCGCGCAGATGCAGGCCGGCAAGTACCAGCCGCGCACCCGCATGGACGAAGGCTCGCTCTACGAGCTGGCCGAGAGCATCAAGGCGCAGGGGATCATGCAACCGATCCTCGTGCGTCCGATCGCGCCCGACGGCGCGGTCCGCTACGAGATCATCGCGGGCGAACGGCGCTTCCGCGCCGCGAAGCTGGCCGGCCTGGCCGAGGTGCCGGTGCTGGTCAAGCCGGTGCCCGACGAGGCCGCCGCCGCGATGGCGCTGATCGAGAACATCCAGCGCGAGGACCTCAACGCGCTGGAAGAGGCGCAGGGCCTGAAGCGGCTGGTCGACGAATTCGGCCTGACGCATGACCAGGCGGCACAGGCCGTGGGCCGTTCTCGCAGTGCAGCATCCAATCTGCTGAGACTGCTGAACCTCGCGGAGCCGGTCCAGAACATGCTGATGGCGGGCGACATCGACATGGGCCACGCCCGCGCGCTGCTGGCGCTCGACGGCGCCCACCAGATCACCAGCGCCACCGAGATCGCCGCCAAGAAGCTCAGCGTGCGCGAAGCCGAGAAGCTCGTCCAGCGCCAGCAGGGCGGCGGGCGCCAGGCCCCGCTGCTGCGGGTGAAGGCGAACAAGAGCCGCGACGTGCTGAGACTCGAGGAAGAGCTCTCCGACCTGCTGACGGCGCAGGTGGAGATCCGCGTCAAGAAGAAGACCAAGCGCGGCGAGCAGGGGGAAGTCGCGATCAGCTTCGGCTCTCTCGACGAACTGAACGGCTTGCTGCAAAAACTTCGACCGCCCGGCGCGCAGGAGTGACCCGCGCTGGCCCCCCGCTCAGGGGGCCTGCCGACCGGGCAATCCACAAGAATGGCACGCGGGATGCGTGCTGTCTTCTTCGTACTTCCCACAGGTGCCCCATGTCGGGGGATCGTCAACTTTCGCGCTTCACAGGCGTTGGACATGGGAGTACAACGGGGTCATGTCTTGCTATCGCGCATCGCTTCCGATGGGGGTAGCATGGCCCGAAAAGCCGCACCCTCGCTGAGGTTGCCGAGGGGCATCCGCCCACGGTCGCGCACTTTGGACCAGCATGGGCTGGCCGTTTGCTGAATGCTTGCTGAGCTCGGAAAGCTCTGATGACGCCTTGAGTCATGGACGTCGCCAGAACTTCCTGGACGATGCGAGGTCCGTTGTCGCACGGACGCGCGTCGCCTCCCAATGCACCACTGGAGGTCAGCATGGACGTGATCAGCCATTTCGCGGCTCGCTATGAACGCAGCAAGGTCGAGGAACTCACCCTGGAGGAGTACCTCGACGAGTGCAAGCGCAATCCCCTCGCCTACGCCACCGCGGCCGAGCGCATGCTCAAAGCGATCGGCGAGCCGCAGATGCTGGACACGCGCAACGACTCGCGCCTGTCGCGGATCTTCCAGAACAAGGTCATCAAGATCTATCCCGCCTTCGCCGAGTTCTACGGCATGGAGGACGCGATCGAACAGGTCGTCTCCTACTTCCGCCACGCGGCGCAGGGACTGGAAGAGAAGAAGCAGATCCTGTATCTGCTGGGCCCGGTCGGCGGCGGCAAGAGCTCGATCGCCGAGCGCCTCAAGCAGCTGATGGAGCACGTGCCGTTCTACGCGCTCAAGGACAGTCCGGTGAACGAGAGCCCGCTGGGCCTGTTCGACGTCGTCGAGGACGGCCCGCTGCTGGAGCGCGAGTACGGCATCCCGCGCCGCTACCTCAACCGCATCCTGAGCCCGTGGGCGGTGAAGCGGCTCGACGAGTTCGGCGGCGACATCCGCAAGTTCAAGGTCGTCAAGCGGCTGCCGAGCGTGCTCAAGCAGATCGGCGTGGCCAAGACCGAGCCGGGCGACGAGAACAACCAGGACATCAGCTCGCTGGTCGGCAAGGTCGACATCCGCAAGCTTGAGACCTACGCGCAGGACGATCCCGACGCCTACAGCTACTCCGGCGGCCTGTGCCTGGCCAACCAGGGGCTGCTGGAATTCGTCGAGATGTTCAAGGCGCCGATCAAGGTGCTGCACCCGCTGCTGACGGCGACCCAGGAAGGCAACTTCAAGGGCACCGAAGGCTTCGGCGCGATCCCCTTCGACGGCATCGTGCTGGCCCACAGCAACGAGAGCGAGTGGAAGACCTTCCGCAACAACAAGAACAACGAGGCCTTCCTCGACCGCATCTACATCGTGAAGGTGCCCTACTGCCTGCGCGTCAGCGAGGAAGTGAAGATCTACGAGAAGCTGATCCGCGGCTCCTCGCTGGCCGAGGCCAAGTGCGCCCCCGGCACGCTGAAGATGATGGCGCAGTTCGCCGTGCTGACACGTCTGAAGGACCCGGAGAACTCCAGCGCCTTCAGCAAGATGCAGATCTATGACGGCGACAACCTGAAGGACACCGACCCGAAGGCCAAGTCCATCCAGGAGTACCGCGACTACGCCGGCGTCGACGAAGGCATGGCCGGCATCTCGACGCGCTTCGCGTACAAGATCCTGTCCAAGGTCTTCAACTTCGATTCGACCGAAGTCGCCGCCAATCCGGTCCACCTGATGTACGTGCTCGAACAGCAGATCGAGCGCGAGCAGTTCCCGCAGGAGGCGGAACAGAAGTTCGTCGGCTTCATCAAGGAAGTGCTGGCGCCGCGCTACGCGGAGTTCATCGGCAAGGAGATCCAGACCGCCTACCTGGAGAGCTACAGCGAGTACGGCCAGAACATCTTCGACCGCTACGTCACCTACGCGGACTACTGGATCCAGGACCAGGAGTACCGCGACACCGACACGGGCGAGGTGTTCGACCGCTCGGCGCTGAACGCGGAGCTCGAGAAGATCGAGAAGCCCGCCGGCATCAGCAATCCGAAGGACTTCCGCAACGAGATCGTCAACTTCGTGCTGCGGGCGCGCGCCAACAACGCGGGCAAGAACCCGCTGTGGACCAGCTACGAGAAGCTGCGCACGGTGATCGAGAAGAAGATGTTCTCCAACACCGAGGAGCTGCTGCCGGTGATCAGCTTCAACGCCAAGGCCAGCGCCGACGAGGCGAAGAAGCATGAGAACTTCGTCCAGCGCATGGTCGACAAGGGCTACACGCCGAAGCAGGTCCGGCTGCTCTGCGAGTGGTACCTGCGCGTGAGGAAGTCGAGCTGAGTCGGACGGAGTCGAACGAACGCCACCGGAAAGGTCCCTCAATGACCGGGCTTCAACAGATCATCGACAGGCGGCTGTCGGGCAAGAACAAGTCGATCGGGAATCGGGAGCGCTTCCTGCGCCGCTACAAGGACCAGATCCGCGACGCCGTGCGACGCGCGGTGGACAAGCGCGGCATCCGCGACATGGAACGCGGCGAGGACGTGCAGATCCCCAAGCGCGACCTGAGCGAACCTGTCTTCAGCCACGGCGACGGCGGGACCCGCGAGGTCGTGCGGCCCGGCAACACCGAGCACATCAAGGGCGACCGCATCGGCAAGCCGCAGGGCGGCCAGGGCGGGGGCGGCGGCTCCCAGGCGAGCGACTCCGGCGAGGGCGAGGACGACTTCGTCTTCCACCTCAGCAAGGAGGAATTCATGCAGGTCTTCTTCGAGGACCTGGCGCTGCCCAACCTGGCCCGCACGACGCTGGCCGAGACGCCCGAGTACAAGACGGTCCGCGCCGGCTACGTCACCGACGGCACGCCGACCAACCTGCACGTCGTGCGCTCGATGCGCGGTGCGTTGGGGCGGCGCATCGCGCTGGGCATGGACAAGCGGCGCGAGCTGCATGAGCTCGAGACGCGGCTGCTGACCCTGCAGCAGGAAGAGGACAAGCGCCGGCCCGAGATCCAGGCGCTGATCGCCGAGACCGAGGCGCGCATCGTGCTGCTGCGCCAGCGCCTGTCCAACATCCCCTTCCTGGATCCGATCGACCTGCGCTTCCGCAACCGCATCAAGGTGCCGCAGCCGACGACGCGGGCGGTCATGTTCTGCCTGATGGACGTGTCGGGCTCGATGGACGAGAGCCGCAAGGACCTGGCCAAGCGCTTCTTCATCCTGCTCTACCTGTTCCTGACGCGGCACTACGAGAAGATCGAGGTCGTCTTCATCCGCCACCACACCCAGGCGCAGGAAGTCGACGAGCAGAACTTCTTCCACGCCACGGAGACGGGCGGCACGGTGGTGTCGTCGGCGCTGGTGATGATGGAAGAGATCATCCGCGCGCGTTATCCGGCCGGCGACTGGAACATCTACGGCGCGCAGGCCAGCGACGGCGACAACTGGCATCACGACAGCGGCCGTTGCCGCGAGCTGCTGGCCGACAAGATCCTCCCACTGTGCCGCTACTACGCCTACGTGCAGGTGGCGGAAGCCGAGCAGAACCTGTGGGAGGAGTACGCGAAGCTGGAAGACGAAGTGCACCACTTCGCGATGCGCAAGGCCGTCGAGGTGGCGCAGATCTATCCGGTCTTCCGCGACCTGTTCAAGAAGGAAGGGGCGACCGCGTGAGTGCGGCGCCGGAGGACACCACCATGAGCAGTCTGGAGAATCGCCGCCAAGTCGGCGTCGGCGTGGGCGCCAACGAATACGGCGGCCGCCGCGTCCGCGCACCCCTGACCCAGATGCGGCCGCTGGAGAAGCGGCCCGAGCATCCGCTGCCGTCGCCCAGCGACTGGACCTTCGAGCTCGTCGAGCAGTACCACGAGGTCATCCGCCAGACCGCGGAGCGCTACGGTCTGGACACCTATCCGAACCAGCTCGAGGTCATCACCGCCGAGCAGATGATGGATGCCTACGCCTCGGTCGGCATGCCGGTGAACTACCGGCACTGGAGCTACGGCAAGGAGTTCATCGCCACCGAGCGCAACTACAAGCGCGGCCAGATGGGCCTGGCCTACGAGATCGTCATCAACTCCGATCCCTGCATCGCCTACCTGATGGAGGAGAACACGATGGCGATGCAGGCGCTGGTGATCGCGCACGCCTGCTACGGCCACAACAGCTTCTTCAAGAACAACTACCTGTTCCGGATGTGGACCGACGCGTCGTCGATCATCGACTACCTGGTCTACGCCAAGAACTACGTCGCCGACTGCGAGCAGCGCTACGGACTGGACGCGGTCGAGTCGACGCTGGACTCCTGCCATGCGCTGATGAATCACGGCGTCGACCGGTATCGCCGGCCGGCCAAGCTCTCGCTGGCGCAGGAACAGGCGATGCGCAAGGACCGCGAGTCCTATGCGCAGCTGCAGGTCAACGACATGTGGCGCACGCTGCCGCGGCGCCTGGAGGACGAGGCCAAGGAGGAAGGCAAGCGCCGCTTCCCCAGCGAGCCGCAGGAGAACCTGCTGTATTTCATCGAGAAGAACGCGCCGCTGCTGGAGCCCTGGCAGCGGGAGATCGTGCGCATCGTCCGCAAGATCGCGCAGTACTTCTATCCGCAGCGCCAGACGCAGGTCATGAACGAAGGCTGGGCCACCTTCTGGCACCACAAGCTGCTGAACACCATGTACGACGACGGCTACCTGTCGGACGGCATGATGATCGAGTGGCTGAAGTCGCACACCAACGTGGTGGCGCAACCCGCGATGGCGCAGCTCAATCCGTATGCGCTGGGATTCGCGATGTACACCGACATCAAGCGCATCTGCGAGAAGCCGACCGACGAGGACCGCGAGTGGTTCCCGGCGATCGCCGGCAGCGACTGGCTGCCGACGCTGGATCACGCGATGCGCAACTTCAAGGACGAGAGCTTCATCGCGCAGTACCTGAGCCCGAAGATCATGCGGGACTTCCGGCTGTTCTCCATCCTCGACGACGAGCACCAGGCGGAGTACGAGATCTCCGCCATCCACGACGAGCAGGGCTACCAGTACGTGCGGCAGGCCTTGTCGCGGCAGTACGACCTGTCCACGCGCGAGCCCAACATCCAGGTCTGGAACGTCAATCTGCGCGGCGACCGGTCATTGACGCTGCGCCACCAGCAGCATCAGGACCGCCCGCTGCATGACGGTGCGCAGGAAGTGCTGAAGCACGTCGCCCGCCTGTGGGGCTTCGGCGTCCAGCTGGAGAGCGTGAACGCACGCGGCGACGTGTCACGTCGTTGGAGCGTGCCGGCGCCCCAGCACTGAGGTCCCGGGCCCTTCAGACGAAGATCTTCCCGGGATTCATGATGTCGTTCGGATCGAGCGCGCGTTTGAGCGCTCGCATCTGATCGACCGCGCCCTCCCCCGCTTCCTGCAGCAGGAAGCCCTGCTTGTGCAGGCCGATGCCGTGCTCGCCGGTGCAGGTGCCTTCGAGCGCGATGGCCCGCGCGACCATCTGCGCGCTCAGACGCTCCGCGGCTTCGCGCTCCTCCGGGATCGCCGGGTCGATGAGATACCCCATGTGGAAGTTGCCGTCGCCCACGTGGCCGACGATGAAATACGGCAACCCGCTGGCTTCCACCTCCTCGACGGAGATGTTGATCGACTCCGCCAGGCGCGAGATCGGCACGCAGGTGTCCGTCGTCACCGCGCGGCAGCCGGGCCTGGTCTGCAGCGCCGACAGGTAGGCGTGATGACGCGCGGTCCACAAGCGCGTGCGCTCCTCCGGCGTCGTCGCCCACTCGAAGCCGGTGCCGCCGTGCTCGGCGGCGATCTCCTGCACCGTCGCCGCCTGCTCCGCGACGCCGGCGTCCGAGCCGTGGAACTCCATCAGCAGCATCGGCGCTTCGCGCAGGGTCAGCCTGTCATGGCGGTTGACCGCCCGCACGGCATGCGCATCGAGCAGCTCGCACCGCGCGATCGGCACGCCCATCTGGATGATCGCGATCGTCGTCCGGACCGCCGCGTCGATCGATTCGAATGAGCACACGGCCGCCGACACCGCTTCCGGCAGCGGATACAGCCGCAGCGTGATCTCGCAGATCGCGCCCAGCGTGCCTTCGCTGCCGACATACAAGCGCGTGAGGTCGTAGCCGGCGCTGCTCTTGCGCGCCCTCGAGCCGGTGCGGATCAGCCGGCCGTCGGGCGTTGCGACCGTCAGTCCGAGCACGTTCTCCTTCATCGTCCCGTAGCGCACGGCGTTCGTGCCGCTCGCGCGCGTGGCCGACATGCCGCCGATCGACGCGTCCGCGCCCGGATCGATCGGGAAGAACAGCCCTTGATGACGGATCTCGGCGTTCAACTGGTTGCGCGTCACGCCGGCCTGGACGGTGACCGTCAGATCTTCAGCGTTGATGCTCAGGATCCGCTTCATCCGCGACAGGTCCAGACTGACGCCGCCCTGGACCGCGAGCAGGTGGCCCTCGAGCGACGTACCCGCGCCGTACGGGATCACCGGCACCCGGTGCGCGTTCGCCAAGGCCAGCACCGCCGCCACGTCGTCGTTGCTTTCGGCGAAGACCACAGCCTCCGGCGGCGGCACATCAAACGGCGATTCATCGCGGCCGTGCTGCTCGCGCAGCGCCATCGCGGTGCTGCAGCGTTCGCCGAAGCGCGTCTTCAAGGCCTCGAGCATCTCCGCCGGCATCGGGCGCGGCGCATGGGTGGGCTGATGGCCCGGCCCGTCGACGCGTGGACGCCCCGCTGGAGTCGCTGCCGAGTGATCATCGAATTCCCGAGGCGCATTCATCGCTGTCTCCTGGTTCCACGCGGTCCGATGCGCAAGGCGCGCCGCGGCCGGTGTTGTCCGGTCGATTCTAGGAAGGGCGGCCGCAGCATCCGCTTGCATCGTCGCGCTTGCGCCGCGACCCGCACAGTGACAGCATGGACGGACCGCGCGCTTGCCCGCGCGACATGAGGAGTCCGCCATGTCCCATCTGTGGTTATGGACGATCTGGGCCCTGCTGCTGGCGTTGCTGCTGGTCGCGACCCTGCGCATGGATTGGCTGAAGGTCTGGTGGATGGATCAGCTCCGTCACCTGCCCAACGACGCCCTGGCCGGCGACATCGATCCCGGCGTCCCCGCCGAGCGGCCCGAACCGGGAACGCGCCCGCAGGCGCATCACGCCCCGAGACCTGTCGGCATTCCCCGCCACACCGTCCATGACATCCACGGCCACGCGGCCGAGATGAGCCACCACCGTCCGGTGTTCCACCGCAGCGGCAGCCGCAACTGACGGCCTTCGCCCGCGAGCCCTTGGGCCGGCGGGCTCGTGGGCCGATCTATCGGCATGTCCGGCGGCGGACGGGACGAGTTGCGGCAAGATGCCGGGTTTGCACTTCAGCAGCCCGCGCGGCACCGCCATGGCCAATCGACTCTCCCAGATCGCGACCCGCACCGGCGACGACGGCACCACCGGCCTCGGGGACGGCACCCGCGTCCCCAAGGACCACCTGCGCGTGCAGGCGATGGGCGATGTCGACGAACTGAATTCCCAGATCGGCGTGCTGCTGGCCGAGCCGCTCCCGGACGACGTCCGCGACCTGCTGGTCACCATCCAGCATGAGCTGTTCAATCTGGGCGGCGAACTCTGCATGCCCGGCTACAGCCTGCTGAAGGAGGCGGCGGTGCTGCACCTCGACCAGGCGCTGGCCGACCACAACGCCGCCCTGCCCCGCCTGGCGGAATTCATCCTGCCGGCCGGCACCCGCAGCGCCGCGATCGCCCATGTCTGCCGCACGATCGCCCGCCGCGCCGAGCGCGCCGTCGTCACGCTGGCCGCGAGCGAGACGATCAACCTCGCTCCGCGCCACTACCTGAACCGCTTGTCGGATCTGCTCTTCGTGCTGGCCCGCGTGCTCAACCGGGCCAACCTCGACGGCAAGGGCGGGGACGACGTCTACTGGAAAAGCGAACGTCTGGCCCGCTACGCCGCCGAGGACGCTGCTGAACAAGGCCAGGAAGGCCCTCAGAACACGCCCTGAGGCGTTTTCAGACGCAAGGCGGGTGGGAGATCAGGCCACGGCGTCCGCCGCGTTCCTGAGGCGCTTCACGTAGGCCTCGCGCAACGCGGGTGGCGAGACCACCTCGACCTGGCCGGCGTGCCGCAACAGGTCCATCAGCAGCTCGGTCGCATCGACGAAGGGCAATTCCAACTGCCAGCGGCCGTCCGGCAGCCATTCACTGCGTTGCGCGGGATGCCATTCCTCGCTGGAGACCCAGGCGGCGATCTGCTCGCTGAAGATCACGGTCGCCCACTGAGGATCGCCGCCGGCGAAGATCCCGTAGCCCTGGTCCAGCTCCCCCTCGAGCTCCTTCAGCGGGAGGCTGCGCGCCGCCTGGTCCTCGAGCACCTCCGCGTCCTCCATCGCATCGAGCGCGAAGCGTCTCAAGCCGTCGCTGGCATGGCACCAAGCATCGAGGTACCAGGTGTTCCGGTAGTGCACCAGGCGCTGCGGAGACACCTCGCGATCGCTCACCGAGCCGCCGCCAGGACCGCGCTTGCGGTAACGCAGCTTCAAACGCCTGCGTTTCACGACGGCGCTGCCGACGGTCTCGAAATGCTCTGAAGGCACGCGTCGCCGCGCGGTCGAGATCAGCTTGATGCGCCGCGTCATCTCCTGCGCCTCGACCTCGTCGCCGCCCAGCATGCCGGTGAGCTTGTCCAGCATCGGCTGCAGATGCCGGCTCAGCAGTCCGTTCTCGTCGAGCCCGGCCATCATCTGATGCATGGTCAGCAGCGCGTGCAGCTCCTTTTCGCTGAACCACACGCCCGGAAGCTCATGCCGCTGGCCGCGCCACTGCTGGCCGAAGCGGTAGCCGTTCTCGGCGGCGTCGTACTCGATCGGCGCGTCCATCCGCTCGCGCAGGTACTGCAGATCGCGCTTGAGCGTCGCCGGCGACACCTCCAGCAGCTCGCGCATCTCCGCGAAGCTCACGCAGCCGCGGCTGCGGATCAGCATCTCGATCTTGTAGAAGCGTTCGGTGCGATCCATGCGGGGCTCTCCTGACAGATCTGGACCAGATGGCCACAACTTTCTGTCGACTCATGTGGGGTAGCTCATTCTATGAGCGACCTCCCTTGAATACTTGATCCCAAGCCTGAAGCAGTTCCCACCGCCGGGCCCCGGTTTCCAAGTCCTCAAGGAGAACCCCATGGTCGCCACGTTCCGCCGTACCCCCGACGACATCGCCATCCAGCAACTGCCCCTGCCGATGACTGCCGTCCAGGCCGTGGACGACACCCGGGACGAAACCGGCCTCTCGAGCCACGAACGCGTCGGCTTCGAACTGGGCTGGGACTACGCCCACCACGGGCTGACGCCGCCGGTCGACCAGCTGTTCCGTCAATCGCCGCTGCAGCAGGGCTGGCAACTGGGCCGGTCGACCTTCGGCGCGCGGACGCTGAAATCGCATCGCCACACGCAGCTGTGGCTCTCGCTGCGCCTGCACGCCTGGCAGCGCGGCCGCAGCTTCGAGACCCTGCTGGTCACGCCCAACTACCTGCAGCAGCTCGACACCACGCACTGCCCGGTCAGCCGCCTCGCGTTCGTCGACGAACAGGATCACCCGCAACGTCGTTCGATCGACCGGGTGCGCGACGACGCTGGCTATGCCGCCGGCAACCTGGCCCTGTTGAGCCATGCGGCCAACGTCGCCAAGCTGGACCGCGGATGGCAGCACTGCTGGGCGATGGCGCAGAGCCTGCGCCAGGGACCGATGACGATGGCCGGGGGTCTCAACGCCGAGGCCTGGGAACGCATGGCCATCCTGACGAGTTTCGTGACGCCGATGTCGCATGAATTGGCCGCGCAGTTGCCCATGCTCGTGCTCCCGCCAAACCGCCTGCGCCTGTTCAACCCGATTCAAGCCTTGCAGGCCCTGGTCACCCGGCAGTTGGCCACGCCCGGATGGAGCCAGCGCCTGACGCGCCTCGAGGCACTGATGGCGTCGCAACAGCGCGCCGACTTCTCGAAGTTCGTCCTTGCGCTGGTGCCGCGCGTGCTGCGTTGCCAGTCGCTCACCGATCCGATGGAAATCCGCTGGGCGCTCGAGGATGCCTGGCGCGATCCGCTGCTGCAGAAGCGCTGGACGCACTTCGCGCAACAACTGACCCCGGAGCAGGCGGAACAGCTGGTGCAACGTGCGGCGAGCAAGCGGCTGAGCACCGTGCGTGTCCAGAGCCACCTCGCGCCCACCGAGGGTTGGGCGCTCGACCGTCAGGGCTTCCGCTCGGCCGCCTGAGTCAGCGCGAACACGTCGCGCCCAGCGTTACCAAGGTCTCTCAACCCGGGATGCCGACGTGCAGCTTTTCAAGCCCGCCGTTCTGGTCCTGGAGAGCGACGTGATAACCCTGTTCCTTGAACCAGTCGGCCCATTGCCGCGCGTGCGACTTCTCCGGGAGCCAAGGCCCGGTGCGATCCATGTGGACCCGGTTGCCGCGGCGTTCGTAGAACACCACGCGCCACATGTTCGAGGGGATGCGGTCGTGAAAGCTGGACATAAGCGACCGCGGAATCTAGCAAAGCAGGATGTCACGCTGGGAGGGGGGCAACACCTGGAACCATGCCGACATCGCACGGACCGTGCAGAGTTGCCGGGCCGCCTGGCTGCGACTGTTCGCAGACCATGCCGACAGCACCAGGTCGTCGCACAAGAGCAGTGACGCACCACCTTGCATCGCGAGTTCGACGAGCGATTGCGCCGACTCGGACACCGCCGCGATCCGCGGACCTCGAGACGGCTTCGCCACCTCGGCGTAGGGCAGGAAATCCGCGAGCAGTTCCTGCTGCTGCGCTTCGGACAACGCGAGCTTCGGATAGGCCAATGCGCGCATCAGCGTGGCCGCGAGTTCGGGACTCACCAGCGGTCGCAGCAGACCTTGCTGCCACGCACGACGCAGACCGAGCGCTTCACCGCCGGACATCAGCAGCGCGCGCAGGATCAACGCCGGATCGATGACGGCGAGCTCAGCCGCCGTCTTCTTCGATCGACGGGTCATGTCGCTTGGCGTGCGGTCTTGCGAACGACCTTCTTGGCCGTCTTGGCAGTTGCGGCAGGCTCCTTCACAGCCTTGGCGGCGGGCTTCGCAGCCTTGGACGCGAAGGCCATCGCCTGCGCGATGACGCCGTCATCGACCTCGAGTTCCGCCAGCTTGGCCCGGACCGCGTCGCCGCGCTGGATGCGCACCGGCGTCAGCACCACCTGCCCGGCCTGCAGCAGCACTTCGAAGTACTGCACAGGACCGAGCTTGTCGGTGACGCTTTTGGGCAGGGTGAGCTGGTTCTTGGACGTCAGCTTCGCCAGCACGGGGATCAGACCAGCGAGCGATGCAGGCGGAGCTGTTCCAGCGCGCGGCCTTCGACGTCGACGGCCTTGACGCTGTCGTTCTCGGCCTTGAAGCCGGCTATCTCGAAGAAGCGCATCGCGCGCTCGTTGTTCTTGTAGGTCCACAGCGTGACGCGGGTGCAGCCTTCTTCCTGAAGGCCTTCCTGCGCCGCTTCGACCAGGGCCTGGCCGACGCCCTTGTCCCAGTGGGCAGGCATGGCGTACATGGCCCAGATCTCACCGGTGGTGGAGGGCGTGCCCTTGTCGCGGGAGCGGTCGAAGCCGACGAAGCCCATGACCTCGTTGTCCAGGTGGGCGACCAGCACTTGCGGCTCGCACATGTTGATGGCTTCGCGCCAGTAGGCCTGACGCTGGGCGACGGACAAGCCGTTCAAGGCGCTGTCGGGCCAGAACTCCTTGTACGCGTCCTGAGCGGAACTCACCTGGATCTGGGCGATGGCCTTGGCATCACGCAGTGTGGCCGGGCGAATCTGAATACTCGACATACTTGGAGAACAAACGCATTTCGGGGAAAGGGCGGGATTGTCCCAGTCAATGCGGCCAAACGGGCATCTTGACAGCAAATGTTTTACTGATCTTGATCGCCGCTGTGCGCATCGCCGCGATACCGCGGCTTCGAAGTTCACGACATGCGAACTTCAGACCAGGGACACCTGCTGATGACGACGGAAGTCGCGCGCATAACCGGTGGCGGCCTTGTGCCACAGCGGACGCGCAACGGCCTGCAATCGCAGCAGCAGCTCGTGTTCGACGCTCAGTTCCCCGAGAAATTCGGCGAGTTCGACCCCGATGTCGCGCTGCATCCGCTGCACCAGCTGCGCGGTGGTCAGGGCATCGGCAAGCGCCCGGTGGGCGCGGCCGTTGTCCGGCAGGCGGTGGTGGCGGGCCAGGGTGCCGAGCTTGCAGTTGGGCGATTCCGGATAGAGGCGGCGAGCCAGTTTCACGGTACACGCGAACTCCGGCGCGATGCGCGGCGAGGCCTCCGCACGATCGAGTTCATGCAGCCAGAAGCCGCGATCGAAGCTCGAGTTGTGGGCGACGAAGCCGCAGCCTTCGGTGAAGGTCGCGACTTCGCGCATGACCTGGGCTGCGTCAGGCGCGTCCTCGAGCATCTCGTTGCTGATGCCGGTCAGGCGCTCGATCATCGGCGGGACCCAGGCGCCCGTGTTCATGAGGCTCTGGTACTGGCCGACGATTTCGCCGTCGCGCAGCAGCACGGCGGCGATCTCGGTGGCGCGACCGCCACCCTGCGGCGAGTTGCCCGTGGTCTCGAAGTCGATGACGGCGATGGTGCGCTTCATGCGGTCGGGGCGGGGTACTTCCGCGCATTCATCGCGATCTTCCGGTCGACCGCGGCCGGCACGTCGACGCCGGCCCGGTCGGCGATCTGCAGCAGGTACATCAACACGTCGGCGATTTCCTCGCCCAGATGCTGATGCTCCTCGGGCGGCAGCTGCTGCGATTCCTCGGCGGTCTTCCACTGGAAGATCTCGACGAGTTCGGCCGACTCCACGACCAGCGCCATCGCCAGGTTCTTCGGCGTGAGATACGGGTCCCAGTCGCGGGCTGCGGCGAAGTCGCGCAGCCGTCGTTGCAGGTCGGCAATGTCCATGGGTTGGCAGTGTGCAAGTCCGGCGCGGCGCGCTCAAGCGCCGTGTGCGCTGCAAGCGCCACACAGCAACGTCGCAAAGAAATTTCCCGCCTCTGTTTTCAACATCAAGGTTTTATATAACTCTTTAGTCGTCTTAGTAGAGGGACGGACTTTCTGTGGACAAGTCGGAAATTCCTTTAAAAACCAACGACTTGTGACCATCAAAAGCTTGTGCGTGGAGGGCCTTGTTGGCGTTGCACGGATCGACAACAACCAGGACCGCCCCCCGTCGGCCTGTGGAGAACCGGCCAGTTGCCAGAAAGTTTTCCACAGCGTTGTTGGCTATGCAGCCAACGCCGACTTGCGCTAGCGCTGCCAGGATTGGGGATAACTTTCCTCGGCCGCCTCAGTCGATGCCAACCACCTTGTGCATCTGGATCGACAGCTTCCACTGCGGATGAGCCATGCAGTAGGCGATGGCGGCCTTGGTGTTCTGCTTCTGCAGGACGGAGTCCATCGGCTGAAGGAAGAAGTGGTCGAAGGCCAGATCCGCGAAGCGCTCCGGCAAGGCCAGAGGCTGTGGATAAACCAGCTTCAACTCATGGCCCTTCGTGAGGACCACCTCCGCATCGGCCTTCGGGCTGACGCAGATCCAGTCCAGCCCCTCGGGCGCGGGCTGGGTGCCGTTGGTCTCGACGGCGATCTCGAAGCCGTGGGTCTTCAGCGCGGTGATCAGCGGACCGTCGAGCTGCAGCAGCGGTTCGCCGCCGGTACAGACGACGTAGGGCGTGCCGGTCTTGCGGCCGTGCTCGTCCTTGGGCCACTTGTCGGCGATGGCCTCCGCGAGCGCATCCGCCGAAGCGAACTTGCCCCCGCCCTGCCCGTCCGTGCCGACGAAGTCGGTGTCGCAGAAGGTGCAGACGGCTTTTTCGCGATCCTGCTCGCGACCGGTCCACAGATTGCAGCCGGCGAAGCGGCAGAACACGGCGGCACGGCCGGCCTGGGCACCCTCGCCTTGCAGCGTGTAGAACATTTCCTTGACGGCGTAGGTCATACGGGGATCAGCTCCTCGAAAGGACCATGGCTGACGATGACGCCGCTGCCGCGGGTCTCGTACAGGTCGACGCGCTCCAGCGGCGGCAGCTGCGCCTTGGCCTGCTGCAGCACCCAGGCAGCCAGGCTGGCGGTGTCCGAGTCGGCCAGGCCGGCGAGTTCATGCAACGGATGGTGGTCCATGGCCTTGTAGATCGGATCGAAGAGCAGCTTCACGTCGCTGAAGTCCATGGCCCAGCCGAACACCTGGTCCAGCGCCGCGCTGAGGTGCAGACGCAGCGTGAAGGTGTGGCCGTGGATGCCGGCCAGTGGATGCTCCGTCGGCGCGCGGTTGAGCTTCACGGCGCTGTCGAGGGTGAACTCCTTCCAGATCCGGTAGCGCTCGCCGTCGAAGTTGGCGCCGCTGGAACCGGTCTCGTAGACGGTGACCCAGCTCAGCTCGGGCAGCTGCGGCTTCAGGCGCGCCCACAGCCAGGACGAGATCAGCTCGCTGGTCGGATTGGACAGGCCTTCGATCTCGTTCAGGCACTGGTAGTTCAGCTGCGCGTGGAACGGCGCCCAGAGCTCGTCGAGGTGGTCGTAGTCGATGCTCAGATCGCGTTCGCCGAGGTCCTGGTTGGCGTGCAGGATCAATTCGAAGCCATGACCGTGCATCCGGCCGCACTTGTGGCCCATCGGGACGTTGGGCAGCTGATGGGCGGCCTGGAATCGGTATCGGCGCCAGACATGCGCGTGACCGTTGGCGTCCAGGTCGACGCCGGAGTTCGCGGTGCTCTGGATGCCGACCTGCGTGATGCCGGGGACCTTGAACTCGGTTTCCAGGCGATGCCGGATCCAGCGCGCGATGTTCTCGTCGGTCGGCTGGGTGATGTGCTGGTTCAGCAGCGCATGGTCCAGCGGGGCGATGCAGCGCTCGAGGCAATCGCGCAGCGCGCTGACTTCGCCGCCGGGGAAAGGCGCCCAGCCGGAGGGGAGTTCCGCGCGGACCGTGGCCAGATAGCTGTGACCGTGCAGACCGCGGGAGCGGTGCCCCGGGGGGAGCGCGTCGATCTGGCAGGCCGACTCGAACCCCGCGGAAGCGGTGAAAAGGGAAGCTGGAGAAGCAGGTAAAGCAGACATTCCGAGAGTGTGACACGCCCGCTTTTCTTATCTTCTTGTATTGAATATCTCCTTGGTCGTATTAATAGGTGTTCGAGGGTTCGTGTGGACAACGCCCGAATTGCTTGTCAGAACAACGACTTGCGAACAGGGCAACGATGTGGGCGGAACCCGGGGCAACAGCGGGATGGAGAGACAACAAGTTCCGGCATCGCGGAACCGCTGTGGACAACCTGCCAGTTGTTCATCGCTCATCCCCAGGGTTGTGCACAGGCCTGCCCATCAACACCAAGAGCGCATCTTTGAGCCAGAGACAGGGTCGAACTGGTCGAACAGACTATGGCACCTAGTGCTACAGTTTGGAGATCATGTGAAGAGGGTTTTCAAGACACGTGCGTTTGATCGATGGGCGAAGAAATTGGTGCCCGACTGCCTGCTTTGTTTAGCTGCCAGGGACATCGAGGCCGGCCGGTTTGAAGCGGACCTTGGCCATGGTCTATGCAAGAAGCGGATTGCAGTAGCGGGGCGCGGCAAGCGTGGAGGCTTGCGCGCGCTTGTCGCCAAGCGTCATGCTGACGCCGTCTTCTTCGTGGCAGGGCGGGAAAAGAACGAACCCGGGTTCGATTTTTCCGATGAAGCAGTGGACGTCGCGTTGGCAATTGCCTGCCAGCTGCAAAGCATGAGCCTGTCGGACTTGGCCGCGTCGATCCTCGATGGACGATTGAAGGAGATTTGCAATGGCAACCAAGGACCCTGAGAACGCGCGCATCTTGCGCGACTTGCTGGAGTTCGCTGAGGATCTGAACTCCTACGGACTGATGTCGAAATCGAGCATGGCAAAGATCAGGTCACTTTGCATGCCGCCGCCGGCCTACACCAGCGAGCAGATCGCGGCGATCCGTACGCGAGTGGCGAAGATGAGCCAATCGGTCTTTGCTGCGTTTCTGAACGTCAGCGTGTCGACGGTTCAGAAGTGGGAATCGCCCAGAGCAAACAAGCAGCCGACCGGGGCAGCGCTCAGGCTCCTGCAGCTCGTCGAGTCGAAGGGGGTCGAAGCATTGATCGCTTGAGGCGCCCGGTTCAGAAACGAAAAAGCCCCGCATGGCGGGGCTTTTGTTCATCTGAGCTCTGCGATCACTTCTTGTCCGACTTGTCAGCCTTGTCCGGCCAGATGCTCTCCAGCATCTGCGCCAGGCGGGCACCGCCCTTGATGACGTTGAGACGGGTCTGTTCGAGGCTGCGGGCCTCGTAGCCCGCCGGCGGCGTGGCCAGCCAACGCGGACCGCGCAGGCTCTGCTGCCGGGCGCCGAAGCTCATGCCTTCGAACGCGTCACGCGCATCCAGCAGCGACTCGCTGGCCCACAGCACGGGCCAGTCGTCGGGATTGCCCGTCGCGGGCGGCACATCCTTGGCCAGCGCAGGCATCGCTGCGAGCTGCTCGGCGCTCAGCCGTCCCGGCATCCCGTCCCAGAAGCTGTGCAGGTTGCCGCCAGGCGTGCCGTCCGGCTTCGGCAGCGTGATGGCGTTCGCGCCCACCGTGTGCGTCTGGGCGTCGGCACCCTGCGTGTCCGGGTCGTACGGCTTGCCGTCCGCGTCCAGGTACAGCGAGCCCATGTGCAGCGGCTGGTGCATGTCGCCGATCGCATGCACGACCAACGCCAGCGCGTCGCGCTCGTTGAAGTCCATCGGCGGCGTCTGCTTGCCGGTCTTCAGCACCAGGATCGCCGCCTTCAACGCGGGCACCAGGTCATGGTCGCTGGTGCCGATCGCCCCGGGCACATAACGGCCGCGCTGGATCGCGACGTTGGCGTAGTGGTACTGCTTGTTGCAGGACTCTTCGCCCGGCTTCGGACCGCACTGCTCGAAGTTGCGCTTCACGTAGTCGCGCATCCGTGCTTCTTCTTCAGCGTTGTTTTCGAACACGGCGCATTCGGCGAAACGACCGGTCACGGCGTACTTGAAGTCGTTGCCGGTGTCGATGCCCTTCACGCAGTCGTCCCAGACGGCGATGTCGCGCAGCGAGACCGGACCGAGGATCCGCTTCACTTCGGTGTCGGCGCGGTGGCCCTTGATCAACTGGGCAGCGATTTCGCCGACCGTGTTGTGGCCGACGGCGCCGAATCCGAAGGCCTGACCGCAGCAGGCGGCCACCAGCGACAACGCGACCAGGCTGCGCGCAAACGATTTAGTCATGACAGGGAATCCATGTCGAACGATGCGCCGGCGGGCGCCGGCAGGGGATTCGCGATTGTGCATGGGGCCTCATGACAGGCATCAACGGAGATTCCCGCGTGATGGCGTCCGATGGGCGCATCGCGCAGCCGAGGCTTCCGGCTTTACCTCCGCTTTACGGTGCCCTGCCCTGCCGACGCTTATTTGATCCGCGCATGTTGATCCATCAAGCGCTTCGTTCGGCAAATGAGCGTCGCTGCCTAAGCTCGTCCCCACCTTATCTGGAGCCCCTCGCATGACCATCACCGCCATCAACGTCCGCAACCAGTTCCGCGGGACCATCAAGGAGATCGTGGAGGGCCCCGTCGTCTCCGAAGTCGACGTGCAGACCGCCGCCGGCCTGATCGTCACCTCGGTCATCACGACGCGCTCGGTGAAGGAACTGAACCTGACCGTCGGCAAGGAAGTCGTCGCGCTGGTGAAGTCCACCGAAGTGTCGATCGCCACCCTGTGAGCCTTCGGCCCGAGACCAGCAGGAGATCGCCATGGCGCTCTACCCTCTCCGTGCGACGCAGCACAACGGCAGCGCCGAACCGCGTCTGCTGATCATCCCCGGCCTGCATGACAGCGGGCCGGCGCATTGGCAGAGCTGGCTCGAACAGCAATACCGCGACGCACACCGGGTGCGACAGCGCGATTTCAGTCATCCGGACCTGGAGCGCTGGTCGGAGCGCATCCACGCGCGGATCGACAACGCCGGTCCCGGCGAGTGGATCGTGGTGGCGCACAGCTTCGGCTGCCTGGCGCTGGCGCACCACCTGCAACGCCACCCCGATTCACCGGTACGCGAGGCGCTGCTGGTGGCGCCGGCGGAGCCCGACAAGTTCGGCCTCGCGGAGAGCCTGCCGCACCACCGTCTGGGTCGCCCAACGGCGCTGATCGCCAGCCAGAACGACCCGTGGATGAGCGCCTCGAGCGCTCTTCGTTGGGCGACGCGCTGGGGCAGCAGCTACAGCAACATCGGCCTGGTCGGCCACATCAACACGGAGTCCGGATTCGGTCCGTTCCCGCTGGCCAAGCGCTGGGTCGAGGCCGCCCGGGCCCGCGCCGCGCGCGAGCGCCGACCCGAACGCGCCGGCATCCTGGAGTGGTCGTTCTCGGTCTGACGCTGCGCCGCGCAACCACGAACGCGCCTTGATCCAGCGCCCGGCCGGACCCGCCTGAACGTCCCCGGGGAATCCCTGTCAGGGGCGCAGGGTCTCGCGCCGGACACGTTCCAGGGCTATCGTCAATCTCCCATTCGAGAACGAATCCGGAGACCCCGATGCCCTTCACCATCCGTCTGCACCGCGTCCTGAAAGCACCACCGGAACGCGTCTACCGCGCGTTCACCGACGCCGCAGCAATGTGCAAGTGGCTGCCGCCCCATGGCTTCACCGGCACCATGCACCACATGGACCCGAAGGTCGGCGGCACCTGGCGCATGTCCTTCAACAACCTCTCAGCCGGCGGATCACACAGCTTCGGGGGCGAATACCTCGAGCTCGAACCCGGGAAGAAGCTCCGCTACACAAGCCGCTTCGATGACCCGAATCTGCCGGGCGACATGACCACGACCGTCGAGCTGACATCGGTTTTCTGCGGGACCGAAATGCACGTCACGCAGGAAGGCATCCCCGATGTCATCCCTTCCCAAGCCTGCTATCTCGGCTGGCAAGAGTCCCTCACCCTCCTCGCGCAGTTGGTCGAACCCGATATTCCGAACGGCTGATTTGCACGCCTGTTCCTGGCAGGGGTTGTCAGGCTCTCAGCGTTTTTCAGCGACGGTTTTTGCGCTCTTGAGGCTGATTTACCCCGGCTTGCCAAGCGCGGGCTCTCCACGGGGCATGGGGCCTCGCGTCCGCGAACCCCAAGCCCCCTTCCGGCCCCACCCGCTCTCGCTGACCTCCCATTCTTTGCGTCGGTCACGGAGGAGCGGAATCACAGATATCGGCTTTTCCGATTTCGTCGAATCGTGGAAGTAAGGAAACAAGGAAAGACGACGCCTTGTGAGGGTCAAGCCCATTGCCTAGCATCCCGCCCATGCGTCTTCTGCCCACGACTCCGCTGCGATACACAGCCTCATCGAGCACCGCCACACTGGCGGGCATCGTCGCAACGGCGACCCTCGCCTGTCTCGCATCCCTGATGCCCACGGCAAACGCCGCACCGCCAACCGATCGCTCCGCCACCGATGAAGTCCAGGTCCGACTGATCAGCGCCTCCTCACAGGTGGCGCCGGGTCAGACGCTGCTGCTCGCGCTCGAACAGCGCATCGCCCCACACTGGCACACGTACTGGAAGAACCCCGGCGACTCGGGCCAACCCACCAGCATCGAATGGACGCTGCCCAGGAGCGCAGTCGCCGGCGACATCCTGTGGCCCGCACCCAAACGCTTCGACGTCGGCCCCATCACCAACTACGGCTACGAGGACCAGGTCCTCCTCCTGACCGAAGTCCGTCTGCCGCAAGACCTGGCCCCCGGCTCGACCGCCACCGTGAACGCCGACGCGACCTGGCTCGTCTGCCGCGAGGAATGCATCCCGCAGCAGGCGACGCTGTCTCTGTCGCTCCCTGTCGGCACCGCCGCCAAGGCGTCGACCGACGCATCGGCGTTGTCCGCGGCGCGCGCCGCATTGCCCGGCAAGGCCCCGTTCACAGCCGCAGCACGGATCGAAGGCAGGGATCTCCTCGTCACATGGCCCGCGTCTGCCGTCCCCGACGTCAAGCAGGCACTCTTCATGCCGCAGGACTGGGGTCGCATCCAGCATGCGGCGAAGCCGCAGCTCGATCGCGCCGGCAACGACTGGCGCCTGCGCGTACCCGTCGGCGAAGAACCTGCCCCCGCCGGCAAACCCATGAACGGGCTGCTGCTGGTCGACGGCAAGGCGTGGGAAGTCAGTCTGCCGGTCACCGGTGTCGCAACGGCGCCGACACCGACGTCCACGTCGACAGCCTCACCGAAGACGACGCCCGCGATACCCGGACTCTCGGGATCACCGGCGCTGGCATCCTCAGGCAGCGGTGAGGCGGACATCAGTCTCTGGACCGCGATGGGCCTCGCGCTGGTCGGCGGCCTGATCCTGAATCTCATGCCTTGCGTATTCCCGGTGCTGGCGATCAAGGCACTCGGTTTCCTGCATGGCAGCGCGAGCGAGCATCGTCGGCAGGGACTCGCTTATGCGGCCGGCGTCCTGGCTGCGTTCGCCGCGCTCGGCGCGGTGTTGCTGGCCTTGCGCGGAGCGGGTGACAGCGTGGGCTGGGGATTCCAGTTCCACTCGCCGCTGTTCGTGCTGCTGCTGGCGTGGCTGATGTTCGTGCTGGGCTTGTCGCTCGCCGGGCAGTTGCAGATCGGCGCGGGCCTTGCGGGCGTCGGAGAGGGCCTGGCGAGCAAACCCGGCCTGGCCGGCAGCTTCTTCACCGGCGTGCTCGCGACGGTGGTCGCGACTCCCTGCACCGCGCCGTTCATGGGCGCGGCGATGGCCTACGCGCTGGCGCAGCCGGCGATCGAGTTGATGGCTGTCTTCCTCTCTCTGGGACTGGGCCTGGCGCTGCCCTACCTCGCGCTGGCCTGGTGGCCGGCGCTGCAGCGGCGCATGCCGCGACCCGGCGTCTGGATGGACGTGCTCAAGCAGGCGCTGGCGTTCCCGATGTTCGCGGCCGCCATCTGGCTGGTCTGGGTGATCGCGCAGCAGGCCGGCCCGATGGGCGTGCTGGTGGCGCTCGCGGGCATGGGCTTGCTGGCGCTCGCCGCCTGGATTCGTTCGGTGAGCCGGAACGCGTCGTCGCGCTGGCAATGGACCGGCGCGGGCGCCGCGAGCGCTTCGCTGGTGGCGGCAGCGGCGCTGTTGCCGACCTTGTCGGCAATCAGCGGCACGGACTCGCCGGGCGCAGCGACATCGAGCGCCGCGGCGCGGACCGCCGCGGTCGATCACGAGCCCTATTCGCCCGAACGACTCGCTCAGTTGCGCGCGCAGGGCAAGCCGGTGTTCGTGAACCTGACTGCGTCGTGGTGCATCACCTGCCTGGTGAACGAGCGGGTCGCGTTGTCCACCGACGAGGTGCGCGAGGCTTTCGAGAAGCAAGGCGTGACCTACCTGAAAGGGGATTGGACGCGCCAGGATCCGCGCATCACCGAACTGCTGAAGCAGCACGACCGCAGCGGCGTGCCGCTGTACCTGTTCTATCCCGCCGGAACGGGCAGCGGCGCGCAGGTGCTGCCGCAGCTGCTGACGCCCGGCATCGTCACCACGGCCCTGCGGGCCGGAGCCCCCTGAGTTCCCCCGACTCATCCACGCTCGTCCCCTTTCCTTCCACAGCCGTTTTCATCTTGGAGACCTCGTCATGAACATCCCGATGACCGCTTCGCTTCTTTCGATCGCTCCATTCCGCGGCGCGCTGTCGCGCCGTGCCGTGCTGGCCGGCGCCGCGCTCGCGGCGACGATGGCCATGACCGGCATCGCGCAGGCGCAGGCGCAGATCGATCAGCCGGCGCCCGCGTTCAGTGCGACGACGGCCGACGGCAAGACGGTCACGCTGGACAGCTACAAGGGCAAGACCGTCGTGCTCGAATGGACCAATCACGACTGCCCCTACGTGAAGAAGCACTACGGCAGCGGCAACATCCCGGCGCTGCAGAAGGAGGCCACCGCGCAAGGCGTCGTGTGGCTGCAGGTGATCTCCTCCGCGCCGGGCCAGCAGGGCCATGTCGACGGGACGACCGCGACCAAGCTGAACAAGGACCGCGGCGCGGCGCCGACGCAGGTGCTGCTCGATCCGAGCGGTCAGTTGGGCAAGGCCTACGGCGCGCAGACCTCGCCGCACCTGTTCATCGTCAACCCGCAAGGCGTGCTGGTCTACAAGGGCGGCATCGACAGCATCGCCACCGCGAAGGCCGACGACATCGCCAAGGCCGATCCGTATGTGAAGACGGCGCTGAGCGAGCTGGCCGCCGGCAAGAAGGTCACGCACGCGAGCACCAAGCCCTACGGCTGCTCGATCAAGTACGGGAGCTGAAGCCGAGGCGGGCCGCGGCCCTGGCCCCTCGTGGTCAGTGCTTGCTTGTCATCGGTCTTCCCGCCAGTGGTAGCCCTTGCCACGCATGCACGCGGCCCGAGCTTGAAAGCGACGCCCCTCATTGGCGTCGCTCACCGGTGCATAGGCGCGCGTCGTCGTGGTCCTGCAATCCGTGGTGTCGCCGTTCTTGGTGCACTTCTTTGTTTCCGTGGAAGAGTCACGGCCAAATTGCGGCGCGTCCGTGATCGAGGGTGGGTACATGCGGGCGGATTCCCGCTCGCAGTCGAACAGGTCGTGGTCCACATCGACAAGCGATGCGCCTTCCCGCAGCCAACGGCCGGAGGAACAGGCCGTCAGCAGCAGCAAGGTACACATCGCAGCTGTTCGCATCGTGGGAATACGGAGGGACGAGGATCGAGTCATGGGCAAGGCTCTTGAGGGCAGGAAAAAGGCGCCCACTCTTTTCGGATCGGCTCCAAGAGGCAATGACTGAAACAGGCCAAATGAACGAATAAATCGGGATCGAAACGATGCTGATGCCGGCGCGAGGCAGGCCCGTTGCCGCCAGCCGTTACAGTCCGTGGACAACAGAGAGCGGATGGGATGACGGACAGACGAGCGTGGGAGGCGACCGATCCTGGGGCCTGGCTGGCGGAGCGGACGCTCCACCAGGGCCGCCGGAGCGAGGTCGTCCGGGTCGGCGACGGCCAAGGCGGAACGGTGCTGCTCAAGCGCCTGCGCGACCCCCGTGCCGACCCGGCCGCCGTGGCCCGGCTGCGCCGCGAGTTCGAGTTGGCCCAGCGCCTCGATCCTGCCTTCGTGCTGCGCCCGATCGCGCTGATCGAGCATGAGCGCCGCCCGGCGCTGCAACTGCCAGACCTCGGCGCGGAGACGTTGCGGGACCGGCTGCGGCGGGGCACCCTCCACAACGACGCGCTGATCCGCATCGCCCTCGACCTGGTCGACGCGCTCCAGCATCTGCACGGACATGGCCTGATCCACCGCAACCTCGGACCGGGCCAGGTCTTGCTGCTGACGGGTGCGGGTATCGAACCGCGCAAGGCGCTGATCGCCGATCTGGGACTCGCTGCGGAGATCGAACGCGAACGCCCGCTGGTCCAGCGGGCCGAGCTGATCGAGGCATCGCTCGCCACGCTCGCGCCGGAGCTGACCGGCCGCATGAGCCGCGACGTCGACTACCGGGCGGATTTCTACAGCCTCGGCGCCACGCTGCTGGAGGCGCTGACCGGCTCGCCGCCGTTCAACATCGACGATCCCGCGCGCGCCGTGCATGCGCACCTGGCGCTGACGGCGCCGATGGCGACGACACGCAACCACCAGGTCTTCGCGCCGCTGGCGCAGGTGGTGGCGCACTGCCTGCACAAGGAGCCCGAGGGCCGATACCAGAGCCACCAGGCGCTTCGACACGACTTGCAGCTGTGCGAGGCCGCGCTCGAACAGGGCCGCGGCCTGCCGGGCTTCGAGCCCGGCCAGGGCGACGCCGCCGTGCGCTTCCAGCCGAGCGGTCGGCTCTACGGCCGCGAGTCGGCGCAGGCGCAGCTCGGACAGGCCTTCGAGGAAGCCGCGCAAGGCGAGGCCGGCGGCGCCGGACTGGTCGCCGTGGCGGGGTTCTCGGGCATCGGCAAGACGGCGCTGGTGCTGGCGGCGCAGCGCAGCCTGCTGGCCCAACGTGGACATTTCGCGGCGGCCAAGTTCAACCAGTACGGCCAGGACCGGCCCTACGGCCCCTTGCTGCATCTGTTGCTGCAGCGCGCCGCGCAGGTGCTGGCGCTGCCGGCGCCGCAGCAGACGGTGTGGCGCGATCGGCTGCGGGAACGCCTCGGCGCGAATGCCGCCTTGCTCGCGCAGGCCTTGCCGGAAATGACGGCGCTGCTGGCGCTCGACGCGCCGCTGATGCCGGTCGGCCCGGCGGAGGCGGAGAACCGCTTCCTGCGCGCCGTCAGCCAGGGCCTGGCCGCGCTGGCGCGCGAAGGCGAGCCGCAGACCTTGTTCCTCGACGACTGGCAGTGGGCCGACCGCGCCTCGCGCCGGCTGCTGCGCGAGTGCCTGCACGACGCGACGCTGCGCCACACGCTGTTCGTCATCGCCTACCGCGACAACGAGGTCCCTCCCGGTCATCCGGTCGCGCTGGAGCTCGCGGAACTGCGCCAGCAGCTCGGCGAGCGCTTCATGCCCTTGCGCGTCGGCCCGCTGGGGCTGGACGACACGCGTCATCTGCTGGCCGACAGCCTGCACCGGGATCCGGTCGAGGAAGACGCGGGGCTCGACGAACTCGCCCGCCTCTGCCAGACGCGTACGGCGGGCAATCCGTTCTTCCTGCGCCGGCTGCTGGAGGACCTCGTCCGCCGCGGCCTGATCCACTACGACACCAAGGCCCAGCGCTGGGACCATGCGCTGGAACGCATCGCGGCGACGCGCACGGCGGACAACGTCGTCGCGCTGATGCTGCAGCAGCTCGAGCGCCTGCCCGACCCGACGCGTCAGGCGCTCAGCGTGGCGGCGCTGCTGGGCGCGGGCTTCAACCTGGACAACCTGGCCACCGCCCTGGACGTGCCGGCCGATCTGCTCGCCATCGATCTGCTGCCGGCGCTGCAGGCGCAGCTGCTGGTGCCGGCGAGCGCGCTGTACCGCTACGCGCCGCAACTCCGGGGCCAGGCCAGCGAGGCGGTGCGCTACGCCTTCGCGCACGACCGCGTGCAGGAAGCGGCCCTGCAGCGCATCGCCGCCGACCAGCGTCCCGCCCTGCAGCTGCGCATCGGCCGCCTGCTGCGCGACGGCCATCGCGCCGCGCATCCGGACGTGCCGCTGCCTTACACGGTGCTGCATCACCTGAACGCCTCGCGGCTGCTGCTGCATGAGCCGCATCACGAGGCTGAGCGCCAGGCGCTGGCCGGCTTCAACGCCCAGGCGTCCCGGCAGGCGATGGACGCGGCCGCGTTCGAGCCCGCCGCGGACTACGCCGAGCTCGCGCTCGAACTGGCGCCCTGCTCGCCGCAGCGGGCGGCCTGGCTGCATCACGCGGCGCGCATGGCCTACCTGGCCGGTCGTCCGTCGCGCATGGATGCCCTGCTCGAATCGGCGATCGCCGACGCCGAGGACAACGCCCAGCGGGCCCGACTGCTGGAGGTCCGCATGGAGGCCTTCTACGCGCAGGGACGGCTCGCCGACACCGTGGATCTGGGCTTGGAGCTGTTCCTGCTGCTCGGCGCGGAGCTGCCGCGCGCCGGCGGTCCCGACGCGATGGCGCAAGTCATGCAACTCCTGGCCGACCTGCAGCAGGAGATCGCCGGCATCGGTCTGGACACACTGGCCGCGCGCGCGCCGATGCGCGACGAGCAGCGGCTGCTGCTGATCTCGATCGCCGCGAAGATGACCGCCGCCGCCTACATCGTGCGGCCGGCCCTGCTGCCGCTGCTGACGCTGTTCCAGGTGCGGCTGATGGTCGACCACGGCCACGTGCCGCAGGCGTTGTCGGCGTACTCGGTGCTGGGGCTGATGTGCGCGGAGTTCCTCGGCGACTACCGCTTCGCCCACGACCTGGGCCGCATGTCGACGCAGCTCGTCGAGCGCCACGGCTGGATGCAGGTCTTCGCGCACGCGGGCTTCTCGTTCCACGCTTTCCTCAGCCACTGGGTGCAGGGTCTGCGCGTGAGCATGGACGGCCTGATGCAGACGCATCGCAACGGGCTGGAATTCGGCAACCTGCGGCATGCGGGCCTCGGCCTGTACGTGCATGACGTGCATGCGCTGCTGTCCGGCCTGCCGCTGCCCGCGCTCGAGGATCAACTGGTCACGCACGGCCAGCGCCTGCGCGCGATGCGCCAGCCGGTGGCGGCGGACTATGAGGACGCGCTGCTCGGTCTCGTGCGCGCCCTGCGACAACCGCAGCTGCCGGAGGAAGGCTTCGACGGACGGGAAGCGCTTGCACGCACCTACGGCGAACGCCAGGATCAGACCGGCCTGATGTTCCTGCACGGCTGGCAGGCGGTGCTGCACTTCATCGCCGACCGGCCCGAGCCCGCACTGCGTTTCGCGCTGGACGCCCGGGCGCTGTTCGCGGCGGGACGCGGCATGCACGCGCAGTCGCTGCTGCTGTTCATCGCGGCCTGGGCATCGCAGCGCGTCGCGCTGGCCGGTGGTCCGCGCGATCAGGCCTTGGAAGACGACGCACTGCGCCGCCTGCAGCGCTGGCGGGACGCGGGTCCCGGCCATCTCCACGACCGCGTCGCGCTGCTGCAGGCGCAACAGGCGATGCTGGCCGGCGACTCGGTAGAAAACATCGACCAACTGCTAGCCCAGGCGCTGGCGGCCGCGGAAGGTTCGCAAGGCACGCCGCTTGACATGGCAGCCGTTCTGCGCGCGCAGATCGATGCGTGGCGCGAGCGCGAGCCGGCGCTCGCGGATCAGGCGCGTCTGCGTCTCCAGCAGACCTGGAAGGCCTGGGGCGTGACGGCGCTGGCGGGCGAGGCGATGTCTCTGCCGCTCGAAGACGGCCACGCGCCGACGGCCCACGCGGCCGATGCCCACGAGAACCGTGCCGATGCGGCCGATCTCAGTTCGCTGACGAAGGCCGTGCACGCGATCAGCAGCCAGCCGGACCTGCCGCGCCTGTTGCGGCGCCTGCTGGAAGTGGTCGCCGAGAACGCCGGCGCGCAGCGCGCGGTCATCGTGCTGGCGAGCGGCACGGCCGGCACCGGCGGCGCGGTGCGCTGGGTGCTGCAGGCCGAAGCGACGCTCGGCGAATCGCCGAGGCTGCACCTGCTCGAACAGCTGCCGTTGGAACGCGCGGGCCAGCAACTGCCGCTGGCGCTGATGAACCGCGTGCTGCGCGACGGCCGGCGCGAACTGATCGTCGACGCGCGCGGCCTGGCCACGATGGAGGACTACTTCCAGCGCCACGCCGCCCCGCCGCGGTCGGTGCTGGCGCTGCCGCTGCTCAAGCAAGGGCAGACCGTCGGCGCGCTCTACCTGGAGAACGCCGCTGCCGCGGGTGTGTTCACCGAGGCGCGCGTGAGCTTCCTCGAACTGCTGTGCGCCAACGTCGTCAACGCGGTGGACAACGCGCGGCTGGTGGCCGAGCTGCAGGAGCTCAACGCCAACCTGGAGCGCCGGGTGGCGCAGCGCACGCGCGAGCTCGCGGACAGCGAGGAGCGCCTGCGCGCCGTGCTGGACCACGCGCCCATCCCGATGGTGGTGACACGCGAGCAGGACTCCTTGATCGTCTACGCCAACGGACCGTCGGCGGCGATCGCGGGACGCACGCTGGACGAGGTCGTCGGCAAGCCGGCGATCAGCTTCTACCGGGAGCCCGGCGAACGCGACCGCATGCAGGTGAAGTTCAAGGAGCACGGCCGGCTGCAGGGCGAGGAGATCTGCCTGCTGGCGGCCGACGGCAGCGAGCGGTGGATGCTGCTGTCGATGGTGCCGGTGGTGTACGACGGCGCGGCGTCCGTGCTGAGCACGCTGGTCGACTTCACCGACCGCAAGCGGCTGGAGATCGAGCTGCAGCGCCTGGCGACGACCGACGCGCTGACCGGCGCCGCGAACCGGCGCAGCTTCCTGGAGCACGCCGACGCGGAGCTCGCGCGCAGCCGGCGCTACGGGTTGGAGATGTCGCTGGTGATGATGGACGTCGACCACTTCAAGCGCATCAACGACACGCTGGGCCACGCGCGCGGCGACGCCGCCCTGTGCCACCTGGTGCAGCTGTGCGCGCAGATCGTGCGCAAGCAGGATCTGCTGGGGCGGCTCGGCGGCGAGGAGTTCGGCCTGCTGCTGCCGCAGACCTCGCTGGAGGACGCGACCCACCTGGTGGAGCGCCTGCGCCACCACATCGAGACCAGCGGACTGGAGCTGCAGACGGGCGCGCCGCCGGCGTCGCTCACGGCGAGCTTCGGCGTGACGGCGCTGCGGCCGGAGGATCTGCGGGTCGAGGAACTGCTCGGTCGCGCGGACCAGGCGCTGTATCGCGCCAAGGACGGCGGACGCAACCGCGTCGAGCGGCAGTCCTGATCGGATCCCGCCGCCGGTGATGGTCGGCGGCGGTGGTGTTCAGGGATCGATGCGGGACGGCTTGGCGCGCTCGCGATAGAACGCGTCGAAGCGGGCGGCGTAGTGCGCCTTCGTCTCGGGCGTGAGCCAGCGCATCAGGCCTTCGCGCAGGTTGGCGGCGCCTTCGGGGCGGCCGTAGGCCTTGTCGATGCCGCGGATCGCGGCGAGTCCCCACGCCGTGCGCGGGCAGGCGATGCCCGCCATCACCAGATCGCCGGCGCCCTGGATCGGCACGCTGACGAGGTCCGGAGGATTGCCGGCCATGATGAGCGCCATGTCCATCTCCACCGAATAGTCGGCGCGCCCGAGGCTGAGCATCTGCAGCACGCGCGCGCCGAAGTCCTTGGGCGAGAAGAGCGAGACGGTGCTGTCGACCGGCCGGGCGGCGAGCATCTCGTCGAGCGCCGGACCGTAGCTGCGGCCGTCGATCAGCGCGCCGCGCAGCGTGTGATCGGCGAGCAGGCGCGACAGCTGCACCTCGCCGGCGGCGTTGCGGGGCAGGCGCCTGAGCGTGTCGCGACGCACGATCAGCCCCGGCGGCGGCGTGAGCTGGGTGTTGATGAAGTAGGCGAACTTCTCGCGATCGGGCGTGCGGACCATGTTGGCGCGGCAGACGTCCTCGCCGTTCTCGATCATCTGCCAGCTGCGCTTCGCGTTGGCGAAGACGATCTCGTGCCGGACGCCCGGCCACTGCTTCTCGAGATAAGCGGTCACGCGTCCGGTCACGCCGCTGACGTCGGAACCCTTCATCTGCGGCGCATGGTCGGACGCGAGCCAGGTGATCCTGGTGATGGTCGGCGTCGATCCTTCGGCCTTGCCCTGCGCATGCGCGGACATTGCCGTCATGAGCGCGGTCAGGGTCAGGGACAGGAGCGCGGCGAGGCGCATGGCGGGCGAGGCGAGGAACTTCACAGGCGCCAGCATACGGGGCCGGCGCGGGGCGATCGTCGCCCGCCCGCCACGGGTCCGCTCCTGAAGCGGTAGTTGGTCACTGCCCGGTGCGTTGCGACCTCACGAAAAAAGGCCCCGCCGACTGGTGGCCGGCGGGGCTGCTCGCACAGAGCGAACGGTCTGATTGCCTGTGACGCCGTGGGTACGACGCCCGAGACCGACCGAGGAGACAAACGTTGAATGCGTGAAGCGCGGTCCCGTCGGGACTCAGCGCACCGCGCTGATCTGGTCGAAGACGCCGCCGTCGTCGAAGTGGGTCTTCTGGGCATTGCGCCAGCCGCCGAAGACCTCGTCGATGGTCACCAGCTTCACCGGCGCGAAGGTCTTGGCGTACTTCGCGGCGATCTTGGCGTCACGCGGACGGTAGTAGTTCTTGGCCGCGATCTCCTGACCTTCCGGCGAGTACAGGTACTCGAGGTAGGCCTGCGCCACCTTGCGCGTGCCCTTCTTGTCGACCGTCTTGTCGACCACGGACACCGGCGGCTCGGCCAGGATGGACAGGCTCGGGGTGACGATCTGGAACTTGTCCGGACCGAGTTCCTTCACCGCCAGGTAGGCCTCGTTCTCCCAGGCGATGAGCACGTCGCCGATGCCGCGTTCGACGAAGGTCGTCGTGGAGCCGCGCGCGCCGGAGTCCAGCACCTTGGTGTTGGCGTAGATGCGCTTGACGAAGGCCTTGGCGGAATCGGCGTTGCCGCCCGGCTGCTTCAGCGAATAGGCCCACGCGGCCAGGTAGTTCCAGCGCGCGCCGCCCGAGGTCTTGGGATTCGGCGTGATGACGTCGATGCCGCTGCGGGCCAGATCCGGCCAGTCGTTGATGTGCTTGGGGTTGCCCTTGCGCACCAGGAACACGATGGTCGAGGTGTAGGGCGAGGCGTTGCTGGGCAGACGCTTCTGCCAGTCGGCCGGCAGCAGCTTGCCGTGGTCGTGCAGCGCGTCGATGTCGTAGGCCAGCGCCAGCGTGACGACGTCCGCGTCCAGGCCGTCGATCACCGAGCGCGCCTGCTTGCCCGAGCCGCCGTGCGAGTTCTTCACCGTGACGGTCTCGCCGGTCTTGGCCTTCCAGTACTTCGCGAAGGCCGCGTTGTAGTCCTGGTAGAGCTCGCGGGTCGGGTCGTAGGACACGTTGAGCAGCGTGACCGAGCCCTGGGCATGGGCCGCGGGCATCAGCGCGGCACCGCTCAGCAGGGCGGCGGTGGCGAGCAGCGAGACAGTGCGACGAAGTGAGTTCACGGGATTCTTCTCATCACGGGGGGTGGAGGGGAGCGCTCAATGTAGGCAAGCCCACATTCAAAGGGAACGAAGAAGATCTGCTTTGCTTTGCAGATCAGACACCGAAGCGGTGCTCCAGCTCGATCCAGCCCTGACGCCCGTGCGGCGAGTAGTAGCCGACCGGGTAATACGGCCAGGTGGCGCTCGGATCGCGGCGGATCTTGTCGAACAGGTTGTTGACGATCAGGCTGACGCTGGTGCGCTTGCCGATCTGCCAGGCGGTGCTGGCGTTGAAGTTCCAGTACGGGCCCAGCGTGCCTTCCTGGTCCTCCCGATGGATGCGGCCGTTGCGCTGCGCCGAGAGCGCGTGCGTCCAGTCGCCGGTCTGCCAGACCACGCTGGCATTGAGCCGGCTCGGCCAGTCGCTGAAGTCGGACGTGCCGACCACGTTGCGGTTGTCATCGCCGGCGAACTGCTGGTACTTGAAGCTCTTTACCCGCGTGTACTTGGCGTCGACGGTCCACTTGCCCCAGGCCGCCGTCCTCCACGAGTAGCGCGTGCCGACGTCGACGCCCCAGGTCGATTCGTTCGCGGCGTTGATCGGGTTGACGCGGACTTCCGCGACCTCGCCCGGACGGACCAGCGCATCGGCCGGATTGCGGCGCACGCGCGCGATCGCGTCGACGCAGGTCGGCGACTGGATGTCCTTGACGCCGGTGCGGCAGTCCGATTCGTCGCGCAGCACGCCGTCGGCGCTGAGGTCGGTGACCAGGTCGCGGATGGCGATCTTCCACAGGTCCAGCGACACATCGAAGGACGAGGCCGGCTGCCACACCGCACCCACGCCCCAGGAGCGGCCGCGCTCCGACTTCAGGTCCGACGACCCGGTCCGCACAAAGTTGAAGCCCGGCGAGACGTCCGCGAAGTCGCAGGTCGACAGCGGCTGGCCGGTCTGCTTGCAGCGGTAGTAGTCCGTCGACGACGAGTAATAGCCCTTCGTCTGCTGCGCGAAGATGTAATTCATGTCCGGCGCGCGGAAGCTGGTGGCGTGCTGCGCGCGCAGCAGCAGGGACGACAACGGTCGGAACTCGAGGCCCGCGTTGTAGGTCGTGCTGCCGTCGCTGCGGCCGGCGAATTCGTAGCGGTCATGCCGCGCGGCGAGCGTCGCGGTCAGCTGCTTCGTGATCGGCGCGTTGAGCTCGCCGCCGAGCGCCAGCCGCTCGCGCGTGCCGCGCACGGTCGCCGAGGCGCTCGTGTTGTAGAACACGCCCTGCCCCAGCCGCGGATCGGCCTCGTTGCGGAAGCCTTGCGTGCCGGCTTCGGCCACGACGGCCGCGCGCACCGGTCCGCCGGGCAGCTGGAACCACTCGCCGCTGGCGGACGCGCTCAACTGCTGGTTCCAGCTGGCGTTGCGCGTCCAGCTGCGGTCGGTGACGCTCTCCACTTCCTGCGGCGTCAGCGGTCGGAACAGGCGCGCCGGATCGGCCGAATAGATCGGCGTGCCGTCGGCCTCGGTGCCGAGTTGCTGTCCGAGCAGCAGTTGCTCGATGCCGGCGGTCAGCCGCGGCGTCGTCGTGCGGTTCAGGTAGTAGGAGCTGTTGGCGGCGACCTCGAAGGTCCAGGTGCCGGTGAGCTCGCCGCGCGCGCCGACGGCCACGTTGTGCGTCGCGTCCTGCCACTTGCGGTTGAAGTTGTCCACGCCGCCGAGTTCCTCGGGCGCGAAGCGCCGCGTCCAGATCTCCAACTGGCCAGTCGTTGCGTTGCGGAAGTAGCCCTTGTTGGCGATGTCCGAGGTCCAGGTCGGACCGCGGGTGTTGTTCTCGGTCCTTGCCCAGCCGAACTGGCCCTCCGCGAACAGCTCGAGGCCGTGGTCGAGCGCAAGCGTCAGCGAGCCCGCCGCCTGCGCGCTGCGATTGCCGGTCTGGGTCGTCCAGTAGGTCGTCGAGGCGCGGCCGCTGCCGCAATAGGTGCCGTTCTTCGCCGTGTAGGGAGAGACCGAGCCCTCGAACAGCGAGCCCGCGCCCGCGCAGCCGTCGGTCGGCGTCAGGTAGGCGCCGCCGTTGGCGTTGCGACGGCCGATGACGACCGACGGCGCTGCGCCCTTCAAGGTCGTGTCCGCCATGAAGTCGCGCTGGCGGCTCCAGATCGGCTGGCGCCCGCTGAGCTCGACGCCCCACACGCCTTGAAGCCGACCCGCGTCGAGACCGCCGGTGATCTGCGCGCGGGCGTTCTCGCCGCCGCCGCGTTCCGTGCCGCCGGCGCGCAGGTTCACGGTGACGCCGTCGACATGCTTCTTCAGCACGATGTTGACGACGCCCGCGATCGCGTCGGAGCCGTAGACCGACGACGCGCCGCCGCTGAGCACCTCGATGCGGTCGATCAGCGCGGACGGGATGTTGGCGATGTTGACGAAGTTGACCGAGCCCTCATAGGCGGTCGGGTAGTCGGCGACGCGCCGGCCGTTGACCAGCACCAGCGTGTGGTTGGGGCCGAGGCCGCGCAGGCTGATCGCGTTGGCGGCCGGCGTGAAGGTGTTGCCGAAGTCCTCGCCCTGCGTGAAGCCGGTGTTCTCGGTCAGGCTGCTCAGCGCGTCGGAGACGTTCTTGTAGCCGAGGCGGTCCAGGTCTTCCGACTTGATGACCGTGATCGGACTCGGCCCTTCGCTGTTGACGCGCGAGATGCGCGAGCCGGTGACGACCACCGACGGCAGCGGTGCGTCCTTGGCCGCCGTCGCGTCCTGCGGCGCCGCGGCGGAGGCCGCGGGCGTGACGGACGGCGGGGCCTGTTGTGCAAAGGCGGCGGTGACGGGGAAGGCGGCGGCCAGCGCCGCGACCAGTGTGGCGGCCGGTCCGGTGTGGCGGGCCACGTGCTCGACGAATTGCTTCAAGAGACTTCCTTGTGGGAGTGAACAGGTGAGCCCGTCACTCTAGGAAGCGCCCTCGCCGCGATGAACCAATGCTTTCTGCGTTGCTTAGCTGTGCACCCGGTCTATGCACATGAGGATTTTCTTTCGGCACCCCTCGAGGGGATGAGGGCCGCTCAATCCGAGCCGTTCGGCGCGACGCGCGCCTGCTCCACCAGCTCGCGCGACAGCGGCGGCGCGAAGGTCTCGATGAAGGCGTAGACGTAGTCGCGCAGGTAGGCGTCGCGACGCACCGCCAACCGCGTCAGGTTGTCCGCGAACAGATGTCTCGCATCGATCGAGCGCAGATGCCGGTCGCGTTCCTCGTCGTAGGCGATCGCGGCGACGATGCCGACGCCCAGACCCAGTTCGACGTAGGTCTTGATCACGTCCGCGTCCATCGCGACCAGCACGACGTTGAGGTCCAGCCCCGCCGCGGCGAAGGCATCGTCGATGTGGGAGCGGCCCGTGTAGCCGGTCTCGTACGTGATGACCGGGAACTCGGCCAGGCGCTCCAGCGTCAGCGGCGTGCCGGCGTTGGCTTCGGCCTCCAGCGGATGTCCGGGCGGCACCAGCACCGTGTGGGTCCAGCGGTAGCAGGGCAGCGTCAGCAGCTGCGGATGCAGCGCGAGCGCTTCGGTGGCGATGCCGATGTCCGCCTCGCCGTCGATCAGCAGACGCGCGACCTGCTGCGGCGAGCCCTGCGTGAACTGCAGGCTGACCTCGGGATGCGATTCGCGAAAGTCGCGCACCGCCGGCGGCAGCGCATAACGCGCCTGGCTGTGCGTCGCGGCGATGCGCAGATGACCGCTGTCGGCGCGGGCGAAGTCCTCTCCGGCGCGACGCAGGTTCTCGGCCTCGCGCAGCAGGCGCTCGACAATGGGCATCACGTTGCGACCCGGCTCGGTGAGCCCGGTCAGCCGTTTGCCGGCACGGATGAAGATGTCGATGCCGAGCTCGTCCTCCAGCTCCCGGATCTGACGGCTCACGCCGGGCTGCGACGTATGCAGCGCCTGCGCGACCTCGGTCAGGTTGAAGTTGCGACGCTGGGCCTCGCGGACGGATCGGAGTTGTTGGAAGTTCATCAGGAAAGCCGCTTGCTTATGCGGTTTGATTATTCGAATCCGCGACCCCGGTGTCCTCCAACAAATATCGATAAGCAATCCCGCGCCGGATGCATGTGCATAGAAGATGAATCGCCGTTCCCTGCTGCCCTCGTTCCTCGCGTGCTTCGCCCTGGGCGCCCTGTCCGCGCCCGTCACGGCCTGGGCGGTCGACAGGATCACCTGGCTGATGCCCGAGGTCGACACCGTGGCGCCGCCCTCGCCCGGCGCGGCGTCGGTGCCCGTGCGGCGCGGTCTGGCGCAGCCGCTGTCGGACTATCTGACTGCAAATTGGGGAACGCCGGCGAAGCACGAGGTGCTGATCGCCAACGTCAAGCGCAGCTGGCGCATGGTCGAGGACGGCGAACAGGCGTGCCACCTCGGTGTGCTGCGCACGCCGGAGCGCGAGGCCGTCGCCTACTTCTTCGATACCCACCTGATTCCGCCGCATCAGCTGATGGTGCGGCGCAGCGCGCTGCCGAAGGTGCCGCGCCTGCCGGACGGTGATGCCGACCTGGAGAAGATCTGGGCCGACAAGCAGCTGCGCGGCGCGATCGTCGCGGGACGCAGCTATGGACGGGCGCTCGACGCCCTGCTGGCCAAGCGTCCGGCCGGCGTGATCGACGAATACACGACCTCCGATTTCGGCGGCAACATGCTGTCGATGATCGCCGTCGGCCGCGCCGACTACACGATCGAATTCGACTTCGTGCTCGCCAACCAGCAGGAGTTGCGCGCGGCCGTCGTCGCCGGCAATGCGGGCGGTGCGAGCGGCAACGGCAAGGTGTCGACCGCCGATCTCGTCAGCGTGCCGATCGAAGGCTTCAGCAGTCCGGTGATCTCGGGCATCGCCTGCCCGCGCAACGCCTGGGGCAAGCGGACCATCGAGCAGGTGGAGCGTGTCCTCTCCACACCGCAGGCGCGGCAGTTCATGCGCGATGAATTCATCTCCCACCTGAGCCCGGAGGCCCAGGCCCGCTACGGCTCGCGGATCGACGCGTTCTACTTCTACGCGAAGCCGGCGACCGGCGCGCCCAAGTGAGCGGGGACGCTCAGGCGTCCGGGTCCATCGCCTCGCGCACCGCTTCCTCGGTCAGCTCGGCCACGCATTCCTGCAGGAAGCGATAGGCGAAGCCGCGCAGGTAGTGGCCGCGCTTGAGCGCGATGCGCGTGGTGTTCGGCGGGAAGAGATGTGTCGCCTCGATCAGCTGGAGGCCGGCGTCGCGCGCGGGTTCGAAGGCCATCGCCGCGATCACGCCGACGCCCAGCCCGATCTGCACGTAGGTCTTGATGACGTCCGCGTCCAGCGCCGACATCACCAGATCCGGCGCCAGGCCCGCCGCGGCGAAGCTCGCGTCGATGCGTGCGCGGCCGGTATAGCCCTCGTGATACGTGATCAGCGGCTGTTCGGCGAGCGCCTCCAGCGTGAGCGGCTGGCGCGTCAGCGCATGCCCTTCCGGGACCACGACCGCGTGGCGCCATTCGTAGAACGGGAAGGTGACGAACGCGTCGTCCTTGCCGAGCGCCTCGGTCGCGATGCCGATGTCGGCCTCCCCCGATTGCAGCAGCGAGACGATCTCCGACGGACTGCCCTGATGCAGCACCAGGTGCACGCGCGGATACGCGGCCTTGAAGCGCGCCACGACCTGCGGCAGCGCATAGCGCGCTTGCGTGTGCGTCGTCGCGATCGTCAGCTGGCCCTGGTCGGCGCTGCTGAACTGCTGCGCCAGGCGCTTGATGTTGCGCACGTCCTGCAGCATGCGGTCGACGACGACCGCCAGCTCCTTGCCGGGCTCGGTCAGCCCGAGCAGGCGCTTGCCGCGACGCTGGAAGAGCTCGACGCCGAGTTCGTCCTCCAGGTCCTTGATGTGCTTGCTCACCCCCGACTGCGAGGTGAACAGCGCCGCCGCCACCTCGGTCAGGTTGAAGTTCTGCTGCACCGCCTCGCGGACGATGCGCAACTGCTGGAGGTTCATGCCGCCTGATCGATCCCGAACAGGCTCAGACGCGACGCTTGCAGGCGCACGTGCTGGCCGGCGGACAACTGCAGCGCCTCGGCCTGCTCGCGGCTGAGCTCGGCTTCCAGGTGCTCGCCCTGCGCGCCGCGCAGCTCGACACGCGCGGCGGCGCCGAAGGCCAGCACCCGCTCGACGGTGGCGGGCAGGCCCGGCGCATCCTGCGACGGGATGATCACCAGCTCGTGCGGACGCGCATAGGCCTGCACCAGACCTTGCTGCGCACCTTCGATGGACGCGGCGGCGCCCTGCGCCAGCGTCTGGTCACCGACGCGCACGATGCCGCTGTCCACGCGGCCTTCGAAGCGGTTGACCGCGCCGAGGAAGCCGTAGACGAAGGGCGTCGCGGGGCGCTGGTAGACCTCGATCGGCGAGCCGACCTGCTCCACGCGACCATGGTCCATCAGCACGACGCGGTCCGCCACTTCCAGCGCTTCTTCCTGGTCATGGGTGACGAAGATGCTGGTGATGTGCAGCTCGTCGTGCAGGCGGCGCAGCCAGCGGCGCAGTTCCTTGCGCACCTTCGCGTCCAGCGCGCCGAAGGGCTCGTCCAGCAGCAGCACGCGCGGCTCGACGGCCAGCGCGCGGGCCAGCGCGATGCGCTGGCGCTGACCGCCGGACAGCTGCGGCGGATAGCGGTCGGCCAGCCAGTCCAGCTGCACCAGCTGCAGCAGCTCATGCACCTTGCGCTTGATCTCCGCTTCCGGCGGACGCTGCTTGCGCGGCTTCACCCGCAGACCGAAGGCGACGTTGTCGAACACCGTCATGTGGCGGAACAGCGCGTAATGCTGGAACACGAAACCGACTTCGCGCTCGCGCACATGGGTGTCGGACGCGTCGGCGCCGTCCAGCAGCACCTGGCCGCGATCGGCGGTCTCCAGCCCCGCGATGATGCGCAGCAGCGTGGTCTTGCCGCAGCCCGACGGGCCCAGCAGCGCGGTCAGTTCGCCGGTGGGGAAGTCCAGGTTGACGTCGCCCAGCGCGGTGAAGCTGCCGAAGGACTTGTGGATGTTGCGGACCTGGATGCTCATGCTTCTTCCTTCACGACACTGCGCGTGGCTTGCCACTCGACGAACTGCTTGAGTCCGAGCGTGACCAGCGCCAGCAGCGCGAGCAGCGATGCGACCGCGAAGGCCGCGGCGAACTGATATTCGTTGTAGAGGATCTCGACCTGCAGCGGCAGCGTGTTGGTCTGGCCGCGGATGTGGCCCGAGACTACCGACACCGCGCCGAACTCGCCGAAGGCGCGCGCGTTGCACAGGATCACGCCGTAGAGCAGGCCCCACTTGATGTTGGGCAGCGTCACATGCCAGAAGGTGCGGAAGCCGCTGGCGCCGAGCACCGTCGCCGCCTCTTCCTCGTCACGGCCTTGCGCCTGCATCAGCGGGATCAGCTCCCGCGCGACGAAGGGGAAGGTCACGAACACGGTGGCCAGCACGATGCCGGGCACGGCGAAGATGATCTTGATGTCGTGCTCCTGCAGCCACGGGCCGAACCAGCCCTGCGCGCCGAAGATCAGCACGTAGATCAGGCCCGCGACCACCGGCGACACCGAGAACGGCAGGTCGATCAGCGTGATCAGCAGCTGCTTGCCGCGGAAGTCGTGCTTGGTGATGGCCCAGGCGGCGCTGACGCCGAAGACGATGTTCAGCGGCACCGAGATCACCGCGGCCAGCAGCGTCAGCTTGATCGCGGAGACCGCGTCCGGCTCGATCAGCGAGGCGAGGTAGGTGTCCCAGCCCTTGCGCAGCGCCTCGGTGAAGACGGCCGCCAGCGGCAGCAGCAGGAACAGGGCGAAGAAGGCCAGGCCCAGCGTCAGCAGCGTGTAGCGCACCCAGCGCTTCTCTGCCGTGGCGGGGTTGCCCTGGTAGTGGCCGGCCGAACGGGCCCGGCCGAGCGATGCAGCGGATCCGGCCATGTCAGCGCTTCCCGTCCAGACCGTTGCGACGCAGGCTCCAGGCCTGCAGTCCGTTGATGCCCAGCAGCAGCAGGAACGAGAACACCAGCATCACGACCGCGATCGCGGTGGCGCCGACGTAGTCGTACTGCTCGAGCTTGGTGATGATCATCAGCGGGGTGATCTCGCTGACCATCGGCATGTTGCCGGCGATGAAGATGACCGAGCCGTACTCGCCGACCGCGCGCGCGAAGGCCAGCGCGAAGCCGGTCAGCAGCGCCGGCGTGAGCATCGGCAGCACCACCAGGCGGAAGGCCTGCCAGCGGTGCGCGCCCAGCGAGGCGGCGGCTTCCTCGAGCTCCGTATCCAGGTCCTCGAGCACCGGCTGCACCGTGCGCACCACGAAGGGCAGACCGATGAAGATCAGCGCGATCAGCACGCCCAGCGGCGTGAAGGCGACCTTGATGCCCAGCGGCTCCAGCCACTGGCCCATCCAGCCGTTGGGCGCGTAGAGGGCGGTCAGCGCGATGCCGGCCACGGCGGTGGGCAGCGCGAAGGGCAGGTCGATCAGCGCGTCCACCAGCTTCTTGCCGAAGAAGTCGTAGCGCACCAGCGACCAGGCCAGAATGAAGCCGAAGATCACGTTGATGAACGCGCCCAGCAGCGCCGCGCCGAAGCTCAGCCGGTACGAGGCCAGCACGCGCGGCGAGGTCGCCGCGGCCCAGAAGGCCTCGGCGCCGTGGCCGGCGGACTTCAGGAAGACCGCGCACAGCGGGATCAGCACCAGCAGCGAGAGATAGAAGAGCGTGAAGCCCAGCGTCGGTGCGAAGCCGGGCAGCACGCGGCGTCGCTTGCGGGCGGGCGCGGGGGCGGCCTGCGTCGCGGGGAGCACGGCGGTGTTCATCGTCGGGTCGGGAGCTCGGGGATCAGGAACGGGAGCGGACGATCAGCGGCGCGCGGCCATGATCTGGTCGTAGGTGCCGCCGTCGGCGAAGTGCGTCTTGCCGACCTTGGCCCAGCCGCCCAGCGTCTGGTCGACGGTGAACAGCTTGATCGGCGCATAGCGCTTCTCGTGCTTCTTGAAGATGGCGGCGTCGCGCGGACGGAAGTTGTTCTGCGCGATGATTTCCTGGCCTTCCGGCGTCCACAGGAAATCGAGGTAGGCCTTGGCCAGCGCGGCGGATCCGCGCTTGGCGGCGACCTTGTCGACCACCGCGACCGGCGCGTCGGCTTCGATCGAGATGCTGGGCGCGACGACTTCGAAGTTGCCCTTGCCGAACTCGTTCTCGATCAGCTCGGCTTCCGACTCGAAGGTCAGCAGCACGTCGCCGATGCCGCGTTGCGTGAAGGTGGTGGTCGCGCCGCGACCGCCGCCGTCCAGCACCGGCACGTTGGCCAGCACCTTGGAGACGAAGTCCCTGGCCTGCGCGTCCGTGCCGCCCTTGGCGATGACGCTGCCCCACGCGGCCAGGTAGCCGTAGCGGCCGTTGCCGGTCACCTTGGGGTTGGGGATGATCACCGAGATGCCGGGACGCGCCAGGTCGGCCCAGTCCTTGATGCCCTTCGGGTTGCCCTTGCGGACCAGGAACAGCATCGTCGAGCTGTAGGGCGCGGCGGCGTTCGGGAACTTGCTGCGCCAGTCGGCGCCGGTCAGGCCCTTCTCGGCCAGCGTGTCGACGTCGGTGGCCTGGTTCATCGTGACCACGTCGGCTTCCAGGCCGCCGATCACCGAACCGATCTGCTTGGACGAGCCGCCGTGCGACTGGTTCACCGTGATCGTCTGGCCGGTCTTGGCCTTGTACGAGGCGACGAAGGCCGGATTGATCTGCTTGTAGAGCTCGCGCGCCACGTCGTAGGAGACGTTGAGCAGCGTGGTCGGCTGGTCGGCCGCGGTCGCCAGCATCGACGAACCCAGCAGCGGCACCGCCGCGGCCAGCATCAGCGCCTGGCGGCGCGAAGCGGAGAACAGGGAGCGGGCGTTCTGGTGGGCGTGGTTCTGGGTCATGGCGGACAGGGCAAGCAGGCGTGGGCCGGCGACGTTGAAGGTCGGGCTGCGAAGCTTGCCAAACAGTCCTTATTCCAGGAACGATTGTTTGGGCATTTGCTTATCTCGCATAACGCATATGCAAGCAGCGCAGAAGGCCGGGACGGATGAAAAGCGCCAGGACCGCGATCGGACACCGCCGGAAGCGCCTCCCCCAAGACCCCGAGGGCGGCCCCCGGTCGCGACCTGGGCTCTCACCATGCCTTCCCGGCGGCCGTACTGCCGCCGCCGGCGGGGGCGACATGGGCGCGCCCCGTGGAACGGAGTCTGGGCGCGCGCGGCGAGTCTCGCCAATGCGCATTGGGCGCAAGCTGCTGCGGGACCGTCATATGCCGGAGGAGGCAAGGCCTGACGCTATCGGCCGCCGTGTCGTTCCCCTGGGGAACTGCGGTCGTTCCCCCTCAAGGGCGACCCGGGTGGCGTCCTGTGGACAACTCGGATAGTCTGGTGCCTCGAAGGCGCGGCGGCAGTGTGGCCGCGCAGGGAGAGAACAACATCGGAAGAGCGAGGAACCGCCTCCATGATGAATGCCCCGATTCCCGACAACGAAGCCGACCGGATCCAGGCGCTGCGCGAGTTGCTGATCCTGGACACGCCGCCCGAGGAACGCTTCGATCGCATCGTCGAGTTCGCCGCCGAGGAATTCGGCGTGCCGATCGCGTTGATCAGCCTGGTGGACGACAACCGCCAGTGGTTCAAGGCGCGCTTCGGCCTGGCGGTCTGCGAGACCGACCGCAAGAGCAGCTTCTGCGGCCACGCGATCCACGTCTCCGAAGTGATGGTGGTGGAGGACGCGACGCTGGATCCGCGCTTCGCGGACAACCCCATGGTGCTGGGCGATCCGAAGATCCGCTTCTATGCGGGCGCGCCGCTGGAGATCCGCCCGGGGGTGCGCATCGGCACCTTGTGCCTGATCGACCGGCGACGACGCACGCTGGACCCGACCGACCTGGCCATCCTGATGAGCCTGCGGGATCTCGCGGTCTCGGAGCTGCAGGGCCAGACCGTCGAGGAGGGTCAGTGATGCCGGGCACGCAACGACACCTGCTGCTGGTCGATCCGCATTCGCTGTTCCGGCGCACCGTCGCGATGGTGGCGCGTCAGCTGAACATCGCGGAGGTCCATGAAGCGAGCAGCCTGGAAGCCGCCCACAAGCTGCTCGAAAGCCAGCCGATGGACGGTCTGCTGCTGGACATCGGTCAGGGACTGGATGCGCTGGCGCTGCTGCAGAGCGTGCGCGCCGGCGCGCTGCGCTGCGCGGCGGGCACGCCGGTCGCGCTGACCGCGGAAGCCTGCGACCTGTCCACCGCGCAGCTCTACAAGGAGCTCGATGTGCGGCGGATCATGCTCAAGCCGTTCAAGGTGAAGACGGCGCTGGAAGTGATCCAGGACCTGGCGAAGCCGGCTGCGCCTCCCGGCGCGCCGCATTAGCAGTACTTCCGCCGCCGCTGGCCCTCACCCCTGCCCTCTCCCGCAAGCGGGAGAGGGAGCAAGACGGTCAGCTCGGTGCATTCTCACTCCCTCTCCCGCTTGCGGGAGAGGGCGGGGGTGAGGGCCAGCAGACTCGGCAGTCAGCGGCTCACTCCACCCAATGCTGGGCCACCCACGGCGGCGGCAGCACGAAGCTGCGCAGGTGGCGCCAGCGGTGCTTGACGCCGCCGGCAAACGCGGCGCGGAAGTGATCCCACGGCTTCTCGTGCGGCGGGTCCTGCGTGTTCCAGCGACCCAGCAGCACGTCGGCCGGATTCGGTCCGCCCGGGAAGGTCACGATGCGCGCGCCCGCGGGCAGGCGGGCCGGCTTGAAGTAGCGCAGCGGGAACGGCGGCAGGCAGTGCAGGCGGAAGTGCCGCGTCCACAGGTGCGGCCAGAACTTGATGCCGCCCGGCACCGATGCCGTCACCCAGTGCTGCTCGAAGCCGTGCTTGTCCGCGACCGCCTGCGGGTTGGCGCGGAAGTTCTCGATGATGTGCGGGTACTTGCCGACCGGGAAGCGGAACACCGAGGTCTGACCCAGGCGCTGCATCGGCTTGGCCCAGTTGCGGGCCAGGATCACGTCGTCCGGGTGGCCGTGGCTGAAGTAGCCGTCGATGTTGTCGACGATCACCGAGTCCAGGTCGACGAACAGCACCGGGCCCTTCAGGCCGGTCTTCTCGCCCATGTCGGCGCTCCACATCACCAGCTTGCGCCACTTGCCCAGCGACTTCTTGGGCCATTCGCAGCCCAGCTCGGGCAGGTCGTAGGCGTCGACCTCGGGGCGCAGGCCTTCCGCGTTGTCGGTCAGGCAGACCAGGCGGAACTCGCCGGTGATGTGCCGGCGCAGCATGCCGTACAGGCGGTTGACGTACTCAGGGCCGTAGGCGGTTCCCCACTTGACGCAGATGACTTGTTTCATGGGGTTCCCCACCTCTGGTTGTTATCCCTCTTGTTCGGGGAAGAACATCACTATACGCATGCAGTTGTAAACGAATTGCAAACGGGTTATTGCGCGTGGTGACGCCTGGCATCTAGGGATTGCCTCGTCCTCGCCCATTGGGGTGGTCCCCGGACCACGCGCGTCCCGGGCATCCGATATTCGGTTTCCGCGCTTGGACATGCCGTCAGCTTCGTTCCGGCGAGGAAGACGGATGCCTAGAGTCGGCGACCATGACAGCCCTCGCCCCGCCCCTTCCCGCTGCTGTTCCGGCGCCCGCGTCCGCCGCCGCGGCCTTCGCCGATGCGCCGTCACAGCACTTCGAGATCAACGCCTTCGATGAGCCGCTAGGCGCCGAAGTCGTGGGGCTGGACCTGACGCAGCCGCTGAACGACGCCGACTTCGCCCGCCTTCACCGCGCGCATCTGGACCACCACGTGCTGGTGTTCCGCGACCAGCGCATCACGCCGGCGCAGCACATCGCCTTCAGCCGCCGCTGGGGACCGCTGCAGATCCACGTGCTGCGCAACTTCCAGCTGGCCGGCCATCCGGAGATCCTGCAGGTGTCCAACGTGCGCGATGCGCAGGGGCAACCCGTCGGGCTGGGCGATGCCGGGCAGTACTGGCACTCGGACCTGTCGTACAAGGAGCGCCCCAGCCTGGGGTCGCTGCTGCACGCGCAGGAGCTGCCGGCCGAAGGCGGCGACACGCTGTTCGCCAACCAGCATCACGCGTATGACGGGCTGCCGCTGGCGCTGAAGACGGCGATCGCCGGCAAGCGCGCCGAGCACAGCTACCTCGCGAAGTACGAAGAGCTGCGCGCACGCAACCCGTGGCGGCCGAAGCTCACGCCCGAGCAGATCGCCGAAGTGAAGCCGGCCTCGCAGCCGATCGTGCGCACGCATCCGGAGACGGGTCGTCGCGCGCTCTTCGTGAGCGAGCACTTCACGACGCGCGTCCTCGACGTGTCTGAGGACGAAAGCCGCGACCTGCTCGACCAGCTCTTCGAGCACAGCAGCCGCAAGAGCATCGTGTATCGCCATCAGTGGCTGCCTCATGACCTCGTGTTCTGGGACAACCGTTCGCTGCTGCATCTGGCGACGGGCTGCCCCGACCACCTGCGTCGACATCTCTACCGCACCACCATCGAAGGCGACATCCCCGCATGACACTCCACCGCCCCGCTCTCCTGAAATCCCTGCTCACGGGCGCGCTGGCGGCCGGGTTGACGATGTCGTCGCTCTCCGCGCATGCGGAAGGCAAGATCCGCATCGCCGAGCAGTTCGGCATCGTCTACCTGCTGTTGAACGTCGCGCAGGACCAGCAGCTGATCGAGAAACACGGCAAGGCCGCGGGCGTCGACATCCAGGTCGAGCGCGTGCAGCTCTCCGGCGGCCCGGCCATCAACGAGGCGCTGCTGTCCGGCAGCATCGACATCGCCGGCGCGGGCGTCGGTCCGCTGCTGACGCTGTGGGACAAGACGCAGGGCAGGCAGAACGTGCGCGGCATCGCGTCGCTGGGCAACTTCCCGTACTACCTGACCAGCAGCAACCCCGCCGTCAAGACCATCGACGACTTCGGCGACAAGGACCGCATCGCGCTGCCGGCGGTGGGCGTGTCGGTGCAGTCGCGCATCCTGCAGCTGGCCTCGGCCAAGCGCTGGGGCGATGCGCAGTTCAACAAGCTGGACCGGCTGCAGGTCGCGTTGCCGCATCCGGAAGCGACGGCCGCGCTGATCAAGGGCGGCACCGAGATCAACGCGCACTTCGGCAACCCGCCGTTCCAGGAGCAGGGCCTGGCGGGGAACCCGAACGTCCACATCGTGCTGAACAGCTACGAGGTGCTGGGCGGCCCGGCGTCGGCGACGGTGCTGTACACGACGGAGAAGTTCCGGCGCGACAACCCGAAGACCTACAAGGCCTTCATCGGCGCGCTGGCCGAGGCGGCGGACTTCATCTCGAAGAACCCGGAGCGCTCGGCCGACATCTACATCAAGAACGAGAACTCGAAGGTGCCGAAGGAGCTGCTGCTCAAGGTGATCAAGAACCCGGAAGTGCAGTTCAAGATCACGCCGCAGAACACCTTCGCGCTGGCGACCTTCATGCATCGCATCGGGGCGATCAAGAACAAGCCGGCGTCGGCGAAGGATTACTTCTTCGACGACCCGCACAACGCGGCCGGCAGCTGAGCATGAGCGCGGTGCTGGAGCAGCTCGACGCGGTGCCTGCCTTCGGGGCGTGCGACGCTTGCGACGCGGGCAGAGGCGAGGCGGGCGCGCTCCCGCAGGAGCGGCAAGCGCGCTTGCGGGTCGACGGCGTCAGCCTCGACTACAAGAGCGATCGCGGGGTGGTCCGCGCGACGCATCGCGTCGGCTTCGACGTGCTGCCGTCGGAGCGCTTCGTGCTGCTGGGCGCCTCGGGTTGCGGGAAGTCCTCGCTGCTGAAGGCGGTCGGCGGTTTCGTCACGCCGGCGGAAGGACACATTCTTGTCGACGGCCAGCCGGTGAACGGACCGGGACCGGACCGCATCGCGGTGTTCCAGGAATTCGACCAGCTGCCGCCGTGGAAGACGGTGCTGGAGAACGTGGCGTTCCCGCTGGTCGCGTCGGGCACCGCGTCGCGCAAGCAGGCGCTGGAGCGGGCGCGCGACTGGCTGTCGCGCGTGGGGCTGAGCGACTTCGCATCGGCGTATCCGCATCAGCTGTCCGGCGGGATGAAGCAGCGCGTCGCGATCGCGCGCGCGCTGGCGATGAAGCCGCGCGTGCTGCTGATGGACGAGCCGTTCGCGGCGCTCGACGCGCTGACGCGCCGGCGCATGCAGGACGAGCTGCTCGCGCTGTGGGAGCAGGAGCGCTTCACGCTGCTCTTCGTGACCCATTCGATCGAGGAAGCGCTGATCGTGGGGCATCGGGTGCTGGTGCTGTCGCCGCATCCGGGACGGGTGCGGGCAGAGCTGAACGCGCAAGGCCTGACACCGGCGCAGCGCGCCGCGCAGGCGCAGCGCATCGAGCACCTGCTCTTCGGCGATGAGCCGATCGCGGAGTCGACGGCTTCGGCTGCGGCGACTGCCGCCGCCACTGCGGCCACCCCGACGGCTGCCTCTGCCGCTGTGGCCCTGAACTGAGGATTCGCCGATGACCGTCACCGTGCTGCCGACGCAGCGGCCGCTCGATCCGCCCCTGCGCGCCGAGCGCGAGGAAACGCTCGCCGACTACGTGCCCGTGCCGGTGGCATCGACGCCGCTCTGGCGTCGTGCGCTGGATTCGAGCGCGTGGCGTCAGGCCGCGTTGCTGGCGCTGCTGGCCACGCTCTGGGAAGTCGCTGCGCGCGCGGCGGACAACGATCTGCTGTTCCCCTCGTTCATCTCCGCGGCGCGGGCGCTGTGGGAAGGCTTGTACGGCGGCGAACTGCTGGTGCGGGCGGGGATCTCGCTGAAGCTGCTGCTGCAGGGCTATGCCTTGGGTGTGGTGCTCGCGCTCGGACTGACCGCGCTGGCGACCTCGTCGCGCTGGGGTCGGGACTTGCTGTCCAGCCTGACGGCGATGTTCAACCCGCTGCCGGCGATCGCCTTGCTGCCGCTGGCGCTGCTGTGGTTCGGATTGGGTTCGGGGAGTCTGATCTTCGTGCTCGTGCACGCGGTGCTGTGGCCGCTGGCCTTGGCGGCATCGGCGGGTTTCTCGTCCGTGCCGGAGACGCTGCGCATGGCGGGCCGAAACTACGGACTCACGGGACCGCGCTACGTCGCGCAGATCCTGCTGCCGGCGGCGCTGCCGTCGATCCTGTCAGGGCTGCGCGTCGGTTGGGCCTTCGCATGGCGGACGCTGATCGCCGCCGAGCTGTTCTTCGGCGCTTCCTCCGGCCAGGGCGGTCTGGGCTGGTACATCTTCCAGAACCGCAACGAACTGCAGACTGACCGGGTCTTCGCAGGCCTGGCCTTGGTCATCCTGATCGGATGGCTCGTCGAACGCCTCGTCTTCAGCACCATCGAGAAGGCGACGGTCACGCGCTGGGGCATGCAGCGGTGAGTTCACGCTGATTCGTCCGGGCGACGGCGAGGAACATCGGGGAGATCGGGAGCGGTTCCCCCCATGCCGGCAAGCCTGAACTGAGCTTGGCGGGCGATGAATGCGCGGAGTGCCGCATTGATGAGATCGCGCTCCTCGACGGGCTGGTCGGCGACGGCGAGGGCGCGTTGGTAGAGAGCTTGATCGATCACGGTCTTCCTTTGCGGGATTTGCTTCGAGGTGTTGTCACCGAAACCGTTCCAGTGACTCGACACACACCTCGAATCGCGAAGTTGCTAGGTTGATCCCATCGCCCTCTTCCGTCACTGACTGGTTCTTGTGTTCCTTGCCAGCGTGCTCACTGGATTCCGTAGTACCCATCGCATGAATGCGTAGAAGCGGTCGACCGTCGAGGGTACGGTGACGGGTGTAGCGCGCTGGCGGCTGCTTCTCCGCTCCACCGCGTGCGCGAGGCGCGACAGCCCGAAGCACATCACGAAGTAGCACCCGGCCAAGGTGCCGTAGACCGCGACCGGCTGCACCAGCACCTGCGCGTTCACCTGGCCGGCAATGAAGGACAGCTCCGACAGCCCGATGATCGTGCCCAGCGAGGTCTCCTTGATCGTCGAGGCGAACTGGTTGACCAGCGAGGGCAGCATGTGGCGCAGCGCCTGCGGCAGCAGCACCAGCCGCAAGGACTGACCCCGCGACATGCCCAGCGCCTCGGCGGCCAGGCGCTGTCCCGAGGGCAACGACTGCAGGCCGGCGCGCACGATCTCGGCCAGGTAGGCGGCGTCGAAGATCACCAGCGCCGCCAGCATCGTGTTGAACTGGTCCGTCTTGTGGCCGGTCACCGCCGGCAGGAAGAAGTAGGCCCAGAACACCACCATCAGCAGCGGCGTGCCGCGCACGACGTAAACCAGCGCGGTCACCGGCCAGCGCAGCCAGGCGCGCCGGCTCACGCGCGCGACACCGAGCAGCACGCCCAGCGGCAAGGCCAGCAGCAGCCCCAGCGCCGCCAGCACGACCGTCAGCGCCAGTCCGCCCAGCGGTCCGTTCGGGTACTGCCCCACCAGCACGTAGAGCCAGTAGGTGTCGATCATTTCGGCGATGCTCATCGCGATGCGCTCCTGGTGCTCCTGGTCATCACGACCGCCTCAATGGCCGGACGGCCGCACCGGATACCGCCGCTGGTACAGCACGCCCGCGCCGGTGATCAGCATCGACACGCCCAGGTAGGTCGCCGTCGCCATCGCGAAGGTCTCGAAGCCGCGGAAGGTCGCGGACTCCACGCGCTGCGCCTGGTACATCAGCTCCGCGGCGCCGACCACCGTCGCGATGCTGGTGTTCTTCCAGAGATTCAAGGTCTGCGAGATCAAGGGCGGAACCGTCGCCCGCAGCGCCTGCGGCAGCACGACCCATCGCACCGAGCCGGCGAAGCGCAGGCCCATCGACTTCGCCGCTTCCCATTGCCCCGGCGGCACCGACCGCAGCCCGGAGCGCACGTCCTCCGCCATGAACGCCGCCGTGTAGACCACCAGCGCGGCCAGCGCCGCCGCCGCCTCGACGTTGCCGGCGTAGAGCCAGGCCTTGACGCCATCGGGCAGCAGCTCCGGCACTGCGAAATACCAGAACAGCATGTGCGCCAGCAGCGGCACGTTGCGCACCGCTTCGACGTAGGTCCACGCCAGTGCGCGCAGCGGCGGGAACGGTGCCAGCCGCGCCAGTGCGATCAGCGCGCCCAGCGGCAGCGCGATCACCAGCGCGAGCACCGTCAGCGTCAGCGACAGCCGCACGCCGGCCAGCAGCCAGTCGAGGAACTGCCCTTGCAGCAGTACCGAGAAATCGAGATGAGGCATGGAATCGACGCTTCCCGCAATAAACAACGCCCCGGACTAAGCCGGGGCGTGCTCGCATCGGATGACAAGGTAGATCAGTTCATCTGGGTCGTGCTCAGCCCTCCACTTGGTCGCTATCGATCTTGAAACTGCGCGTCTGGAACTTCAGACGCGTAGACGGTCCGTACCACTTGTTGAAGAGCTGCTCGGCGGTGCCGTCGGCCTCGAGCTCGCGCAGCGCGCCGTCCACCTGCGCCTTCAATTTGGTCTCGCCCTTGCGCAGGCCCAGCGCCAGCGGTTCCACGCTGAGGTTGGCCGACAGGATCTCGTACTGCGACGCGGCCGGACCGAGCTTGGCGTACTGGTCGAGCAGCGACACCTCGTCGTTGACGAACGCCACGCCCTTGCCCTGCTGCAGCGCCTGGAAGGCCTGCGGACCGGTGTCGAAGGTGACCACGTCCACCGACGGCACGGCCTTGCGGACGTTGGGCTCCTGCGTGCCGCCCTTGATGGTCACGACCTTCTTGCCGGCCAGCTGGTTCAGCGCCTTGATGCCGCTGTCCTTCTTGACCAGCACCTTCTGGCCTGTGACGAAGGTGGTCAGCGAGAAGTCGATCACCGCCTCGCGTTCCTTGTTGTGCGTGAGGCTCGCGGCCAGCACGTCCACGTGGCCCTGCTGCAGCTCGGGGATGCGCGCGGCGACCGCCAGCTGCTTCAGGCGCAGCTTCACGCCGAGCTTCTGCGCCACCGCCTTCGCCAGGTCGACCTCGTAGCCGACGATCTCGCGCGTCTTCGGATCGATGAAGCTGTTGGGCTCGTCGGTGCCGAGCACGCCCACCACGAGCTCGCCCTTCTTCCTGATGTCGTCCAGCTGGTCCGCGTGGGCGATGCCCAGCATGGCGGCCGAGGTGGCGATCACGAGCACGGCGCGGCGGGTCACGTTCAAGGTCATGGCGTCGGAGTCCTTCTTTTGAAGTCGGTGGAGCGCTGGGAGCGCTGCTTCACGATGGACATCAGCTTAGGAACGCCGGCCTTCACGCGGAACGAACGGTTGGGCATATGCATGCGCGGCTTTCGCACGTCCCGTTCTGCGTCCCCTTCGTCGACGCGGTCTCGCGCTTGCGGCATGCTCAGGCCATGAGCCTCCTCCACGACCGCGTGCCCGTCATCGACATCTCGGGCCTGCACGATCCGGCGAGTGCCGATCCGGCCTCGCCCGGCGGTCATCGCGCGGCCCTCCAGATCGGCGAGGCCTGTCGCGAGCACGGCTTCTTCTATGTGAGCCACCACGGCGTCGACCCCGCGTTGATCGACAGGCTCGACCGGCTGGCGCGCGTGTTCTTCGCGCTGCCCGAGGAACAGAAGCAACGCTGGCCGATGACCGACGGCGGTCGCGCCTGGCGCGGCTACTTCAGCGCCGGCGGCGAGCTGACCTCGGGACGGCCGGACTGGAAGGAAGGGCTGTACCTCGGCGCGGAGCTCCCGCCGGAAGATCCGCGCGTGCTGGCCGGCATGCCGCTGCACGGCGCCAACCTCTGGCCGGACGTGCCGGGATTGAGGGACACGGTGCTGGACTACCTCGCCGCCGTGACCGCCGTCGGCCAGCGCGTGCTGGGCGGCATCGCGCTCAGCCTCGATCTGCCGCCGGCCTACTTCCTGACGCACGCCACCGCGGATCCGCTGGTGCTGCTGCGGCTTTTCAACTATCCCGTCGTGCCGGACGAGGCCGCCGTCGACGCGCCCTGGGGTGTCGGCGAGCACACCGACTACGGCCTGCTCACGCTGCTCTACCAGGACGACAGCGGCGGCCTCGAAGTCCACGGCCGTCGCGGCTGGATCGAGGCGCCGCCTATGCCCGGCACCTTCGTCAGCAACATCGGCGACATGCTGGACCGCATGACCGCCGGGCTCTACCGCAGCACGCCGCATCGCGTGAAGCTCAACCGCGGCACGCACGACCGGCTGTCGGTGCCGCTCTTCCTCGATCCGTCCTTCACCAGCCGCGTCCAGCCGATCCCCGGCCTGCCGCCGGCCGAGGACGACAGCGCGTCGCGCTGGGACGCCAGCAACCTCCACGTCTTCGCCGGCACCTACGGCGAGTACCTGATGGGCAAGGTCGGCAAGGTGTTCCCGGAACTCGGCGCGTCGGTGCTGCCGTGAGGACGGTGGTCGCTCATGCCATCCGCGGATAAGCTGCTGCGACAACCGCGCTTGGAGGCCATTGCTTCCAGCGGATAACCTACGCGGTTTGCCCGCGCCCGGTACCACCCCCGCCGGACGCGTCGCCCGACCATCCCACCAGGATCACAAGGAGCGCCCATGAGTGCCAAGGAGACCTCTTCCACCCCCGAGCAGCAACGCGCCGGACGTCCCGTCGAGCGCCCCGCCGTGCTGGACCTCATCGGCAACACGCCGCTGGTGCCCGTGCACCGGCTCGACACCGGCCCCTGCCAGCTCTTCCTGAAGCTTGAATCGCAGAACCCCGGCGGCTCGATCAAGGACCGCATCGGCCTGTCGATGATCGAGGCCGCCGAACGCGACGGCCTGCTGCCGCCCGGCGGCACGGTCGTCGAGGCGACCGCCGGCAACACCGGGCTGGGGCTCGCGCTGGTCGCGCGGGCCAAGGGCTACCGCGTCGTGCTGGTCGTGCCGGACAAGATGTCCGCCGAGAAGGTGCTGCAGCTGAAGGCGCTGGGCGCCGAGGTCCACATCACGCGCTCCGACGTGGGCAAGGGCCATCCCGACTACTATCAGGACCGCGCCGCGCGCCTGGTCCAGGACATCCCCGGCGCCTGGTACGCCGACCAGTTCAACAACCCCAACAACCCGCTGGCCCACGAGACCACCACCGGTCCGGAGATCTGGCAGCAGGTCGGCCACCGCATCGACGCGTTGGTCTGCGGCGTGGGCTCCGGCGGCACCATCACCGGCCTGTCGCGTTTCTTCGCCAAGGTGCGTCCGGGGCTGGACGTGGTGCTCGCCGATCCGGCGGGCTCCATCCTCAAGGACTTCATCGAGACCGGCAGCTTCGGCGAGGCCGGCTCCTGGGCCGTCGAAGGCATCGGCGAGGACTTCATCCCGCCCATCGCCGACCTGAGCGGCGTGCGCCACGCCTACTCGATCACCGACGAGGAAAGCTTCGCCACCGCGCGCGACCTGTACCGCGCCGAAGGCATCCTGGCCGGCTCCTCGACCGGCACGCTGCTGGCCGCGGCGCTGAAGTACTGCCGCGCGCAGACCACGCCCAAGCGCGTCGTCACGCTGGTCTGCGACACCGGCACCCGCTATCTGTCCAAGGTCTACAACGACCCGTGGATGTTCGACCAGGGCCTGCTCAAGCGCGCCACCAAGGGCGACCTGCGCGACCTGATCGCGCGCCTGCCCGAGGACGGCGCCGTCATCAGCGTCAGCCCCGAGGACACCCTCGCCACGGCCTTCTCGCGCATGCGCCAGGCCGAGGTCTCGCAGCTGCCGGTGCTCAAGGACGGCAAGCTCGTCGGCCTGCTCGACGAGTCCGACCTGCTCGCCCAGATGCACATGGACGCGCGCCACTTCAAGGACAGCGTGGACAGCGCGATGAGTCATGATGTGCAGACCCTGCCTCCCGGCGCGCCGCTGTCCGACCTGATCGCGCAGCTGCGCAAGGGCCTGGTGGCCGTGATCGCGGACGATCACGCCTTCCACGGCCTCGTCACCCGTTTCGATCTCTTGAACCACCTGCGAAAGGGCTTGTCATGAGCCACAACGACAAAGACAACCAGGGCCACGCGCCTTTGCACGGCGCCGACCTGCGCTTCGACACGCGCGCCATCCACGGCGGCCAGCATCCCGATCCGACGACCGGCGCGGTGATGCCGCCGATCTACGCCACCTCGACCTACCGCCAGCAGAGCCCCGGCGTGCACCAGGGCTACGAGTACGGCCGCACGCACAACCCGACCCGCCAGGCCTACGAGCGCGCGATCGCCAGCCTGGAAGGCGGCGTGCAGGGCTACGCCTTCTCGTCGGGCCTGGCCGCGATGGCCACGATCCTGGACACGCTGGACGCCGGCTCGCACATCGTCGCGGGCGACGACCTCTACGGCGGCAGCTACCGCCTGTTCGAGCGCGTGCGCAAGCGCAGCGCCGGCCTGCAGGTCACCTACGTCGACAGCAGCAAGCCGGAGAACGTCCGCGCCGCGCTGCGTCCCGAGACCAAGATGATCTGGATCGAGACGCCCAGCAACCCGCTGCTCACGCTGACCGACCTGGCCGCCGTCGCGAAGATCGCGCGCGAGCACGGCGCGCTGGCCATCGCGGACAACACCTTCGCCAGCCCCTGGTCGCAGCGTCCGCTGGAACTGGGCTTCGACGCGGTGATGCACTCCGCCACCAAGTACCTGAACGGCCACAGCGACGTGATCTCGGGCGTGGTGGTGGTCGGCGGCGAGCAGCGCCAGGCCGCGCTGCGCGAGCAGCTCGAGTTCCTGCACAACGCCGTCGGCTCGGTCGCCGGCCCGTTCGACAGCTTCCTCGCGTTGCGCGGGCTGAAGACGCTGGCGCTGCGCATGGCGCGCCACAACGAGAGCGCGCTGGAACTCGCCGGCTGGCTGGAAGCCCAGCCCAAGGTGCGCCGCGTCTACTACCCGGGCCTGGAGAGCCATCCGCAGCTCGCGCTGGCCAAGCGCCAGATGCGCGGCGGCGGCGGGATGATCAGCATCCAGCTCGACACCGACCTGGCCGGCGCCCGCCGCTTCCTGGAACGCGTCCAGATCTTCTCGCTGGCGGAAAGCCTGGGCGGCGTCGAGAGCCTGATCTCGCTGCCCGCGCTGATGACGCACGCGTCGATCCCGGTCGAGACGCGCAACCGGCTCGGCATCACCGATTCGCTGGTGCGGATCTCCGCCGGCATCGAGGACATCGAAGACCTGCGGGACGACCTGAAGGCGGGTCTCGCCGCCATCTGAGGACGCCGCTCCGACGCGTCGTCCGCGACGCCCCCCCGAGCGATGCCTTGAACGCGCCCAGGCCGGGAGGCCTGAGGCGCGTTCTGCTTTTCCGAACTGCAATCCGCACAAGAAACGAAGTGCGGCGTGAAGAATGCGTGAAGATATGCGCGTCAAACGCGCGCTGAACCGACCCGGCAGGGGCATGGACTCCACCTGACCGGATCGACACGCTGTCGGAAAAACCTTCGCTTAGATTGTCTTAACTTCCGTTTAAGCGAAGTTCGTTATCATCCCGGTTCGTCTTTTTCGGAGGCCCCGCCATGTCCACCCTCAACTACCGTCACCTCCACTACTTCTGGGTCGTCGCCAAGGAGGGCGGCTTCGCCCGGGCGGCCGACCGCCTGGGCATGGCGGTGCAGACGATCAGCGCGCAGGTGCGGGAGCTGGAACGTTCGCTGGGCCACCAGCTGCTCAAGCCCGAAGGCCGCGGCCTGGTGCTGACCGAGGCCGGCCAGGCCGCGTTCGCGCGGGCGGAGGAGATCTTCCAGATCGGCCAGATGGTGCCCAACGAGGTTCACGAGGCCGCCACGCAGCGCGTCCAGCGCCTGTCGGTGGGCCTGTCCGACGGGCTGTCGAAGCTGGCCGCGCACGCGCTGCTCGCCCCGGTGCTGGACACCCCGCAGCTGCGCCTGGTCTGCCATGAGGGCGAGGTCGACCAGCTGATCGGCGAACTCGCGCTGCATCACCTGGACCTGGTGCTCACCGACCAGCCCGCCCCGGTCAATCCGACGCTGCGCATCACCAGCCAGCTGCTGGCGAGCACCACCGTCGACTGGTACGGCCCGGCCGAGCTGATCGAGCGTGCCCGTCGCGCGCCGAACAAGGGCTTCCCGTACGTGCTGGAGACTTTGCCGGTGCTGCTGCCGACCCGCCACGCCTCGCTGCGCTCGGGCCTGGAGCGCTGGTTCGAACAGCACCACATCCGCCCGCAGATCGTCGGCGAGTTCGAGGACAGCGCGCTGATGAGCGTCTTCGCCGCCCGCGGCCTGGGCGTGTTCCCGGTCAGCCGCCTGGGCGCGGACGACCTGTCGCTGATGGCCGGGCTGCACCTGCTGGGCCAGACCGAAGTGGTCGAAGACGTGCACGCGATCTACTCGCGCCGCGGTCAGAACCACCCCCTGGTCGCCAAGCTGCTGGAGCGCCGCGGCACCCCGATCAACCTGAACGAACTGGAGACGGAAATTGCTTCAGCAAAATGAGTTTTAAGCAGGTTTATTCGATGTGATGGTGGCGTTAAGGTCAGCCCCTCATGCGCGCGCGAGCGCGTTCCCCGTCCAACGGGTTCCACGACTTCCCCAGCTCCAGGAGAACTTCTCATGAGCGACTTCCAACGACAACCGGCGTCCCCCCAGAGCTGGACGCCCGCCACCGCCCACGGCGGCGATTCGGTCTTCACCCAGCGCGCCGACGTGGCGCGCGTGCTGCGCAACACCTACGCGCTGCTGTCGATGACGCTGCTGTTCAGCGCCGCCGTCGCGGCCGCCGCGGTGGCGTACCGGCTGCCCGCGCCGGGCATGATCATCACGCTGATCGGCTACTTCGGCCTGCTGTTCGCGATCCACAAGACGCAGAACAGCGCCGCCTCGGTGCCGCTGGTGTTCGCGCTGACCGGCTTCATGGGCTACACGCTGGGCCCCTTGCTCGGCGCGATCCTGAAGATGGCCGGCGGCGCCAGCATCATCGCCATGGCGATGGGCACCACCGGCGCGACCTTCCTGGTGCTGTCGGCCTACGTGCTGGCGACCAAGAAGGACTTCAGCTTCATGGGTGGCTTCCTGTTCGCCGGCATGATCATCGCGATCCTGGCGTCCCTGGCCAACCTGTTCTTCCAGCTGCCGATGCTGTCGGTGGTGGTCTCGGGCGTGGTGGCGCTGCTGTCGGCCGGCATGATCCTGTTCCACACCAGCATGATCGTGAACGGCGGCGAGCGGAACTACGTGATGGCCACGGTCAGCCTGTTCGTGTCGCTGTTCAACCTGTTCACCAGCCTGCTGAGCATCTTCGGCTTCGCCGGCTCCAGCGACGACTGAACGGACAGGTCCTGAACGATTGAGGCGAGACACGCGATGAAGACCTTCCTGTGGTCCGTGACCGGGCTGTTCGCGCTGATCTGGAGCGGACTGGCCTGGGCCACGGCGGGCCTGGTGCGCTGGACGGTGGAGGCCCTCTCCACCGGCCGCGCGGCCGAGCTCGGCAAGAGCGCGGTGGAGTTCAAGTTCCCCGCCTGGGTCGAGCCCTTCCTCGACACCGGCCTGCTCGAGGCTGTCCAAGGCACCGTGCAATGGCTGCTGGAGATGGCCGGCACCGGCGCCCCGATGGCGGGCACGGCGATCGGCTGGCTCGTGCCAGTGGTCTGGGTGACCTGGGCGTTCGGGTTGACGGTGCTGCTCGTGATCGCGCTGGTGCTCAATCACCTGATCAAGCGGCTGCCGAGCGCCGGGACGACCGGACCTCGCGCGGCGGCATTGCGCTGAATCAGGCCTTCGACACGAATGAAGAGGCGCCCCAGGGCGCCTCTTCTGTTTCAGGCGCCTGCGGGCAGTGCAACGACGAAGCGGTAGAGGCAGCACTCGTCCTCGTGGAGGGTGCGCACCTCGCGGACGATCTCCCCGGCCGCCCGGCTGCGGATCACCCCCGGCCAGAACTGCGCCGCCGGCGTGTTCGCCATCAGGTGGTAGACCTCCCAGCGCCCGGGGAAACGGGCCAGCACTTCCCCCGCCGCGAGCGCCGCCAGGCCGTGGCCGCGGTAGCCCCGCGCAAGGAAGAAGTAGCCCATGTTGTGGTCGGAGTCGGGCTGCTCGCACTCCCTGTCGACCACCGCGAAACCGGCGAGCTCGTCGCCGACCCAGATCAGGAACGGATGCACGTCGTCCTGCGCCCAGTAGGGCGCCTTGGGCCGCAGCTGGTATCGGCCCTCGTGCGCGAACGCCACCGGCGTCCACTCGCTCAGGTCGTAGTTGTAGAACTGCATGAGGTTCTCGATGCGCGGCAGATCGTCGGGCGCGGCGCGTTCGATCCTCAGGGCCGGACTGTCCGGCAGCGGGACCGGGATCGAGTCGTCGAAGTCGGAAGGTCTTGTCTCCATCGTCGCTTTCTTCTGTCGCTGTCTTGCGGCGCTCTTCAGGCGCTTGGGGGGAACGCGTCGTCGAACGGCGATCTCACGCCGGCGAGCGCGCGGATGCGGTCCATCCAGCCCAGCACCGCCAGCGTCTCCGCATGCGGCACCACGGGGCTCTCGATCTCGCCGGCGCGCGCGCAGCGCATGGCTTCGCGGATCTCGTTCTCGAAGCCGTTGATCTCGAACGGACGCTCGATCGTCTCGGGCGTGCCGCGCGCCGGCAGCCACTGGGCGCGTCGCGCTTCCCAGAAGGTCTCCGGCAGCACGATCGCGCCCGCGTCGCCGAGGATGTGCATCGTGTTCGGCGCGAAGGTGTCGATGGCGCACTGGAACTGCGAGGTCAGTCCGTCGCCGAAGTCCAGCGTCACCGCGAGACCCGCATCCACGCCGGTCGGCGCGAGCCGCGCCTTCACCGCCAGGTCCACCAGCGGCGGCACCTCGCCGAGCGCGTGCTGCAGCACCCAGCGCGTCGAGGTCAGGTTGTAGATGCCGACGTCCAGCAGCGCGCCGCCCGCCAGCGCGGGGCTGAAGATGCGGCTGTCGGGGTCGTAGGGCGCGGGGAAGCAGAAGCTCGACTGCATGCCGCGCAGCGTGCCGAGACGGCCCTCGCGCAGCCAGGCCGCGAGGTCCTGGTAGAGCGGCAGGAAGCGCGTCCACACGGCCTCCATCAGGAAGCTGCGATGGGTGCGCGAGGCCTCGACCAGGCGGCGACCCATCTCCTGGTTGGGCACCAGCGATTTCTCGCACAGCACGGCCTTGCCGGCCTGGAGCGCGGCGAGCACGTACTCGTAATGCTGGCCGTGCGGCGTCGCGACGTAGACGCCGTCGACGGCTGGATCGTCCATCACCGCGGCGGGGTCGGTGTGCGCGCGCACGACGGGTTCTCCGGGCCGGGACCAACGTTCGGCGAACGCGGACGCGCGCTGCGCATCGCGGCCGCAGACCGCGTGCAGGCGGCAGCCGTCGAGTTGCGAGACGGCTTCGGCGAAACGGTGCGCGATCGAGCCGGGGCCGATCACGGCCCAGTGGAAGGTGCGTTCAGACATGTGCGGCGATGCTAATCCGGCGGACCGGTCGCGGACCGGCGTCGACGCCGGATCGCGGGGCTCTCAGGGTTGTCCCGGGGCGGGTTCTCCACGGGGCGGACGGCGCCCATGGCCTTCGGTTTCGACGGGGCCATCGGCTAAGGTGGCGGCCTCGCACAACACGAACGCCCGTCCACAAGACGGGCCCGTCCCCCATGAGGATTCCTTTCGTCCTGGCCGCCACCGTGGCCTTCACCGCTACCGCGATCGCTCCTGTGACCGCACCCGTGATGGCGCAGACAGCCGCGCCCGCCGCGGAAGCGACCGCGGCCAGCGCGGCCGCCGTGTCGAACCCGCTGCTCGCCCCGAGCACGCTGCCGCTGCAGTACCCGCCCTTCGACAAGATCCGCGACGCCGACATCGGTCCCGCGATCGACCAGGGCATGGCCGAGCAGCTGGCCGAGGTCGCCGCGATCGCCGACAACCCGTCCGCGCCGACCTTCGACAACACCATCGTCGCGCTCGAACGCGGCGGCCGCACGCTGGGCAGAGCGACCACGCTGCTGATGAGCCTGACCGGCGCGGATGCCAACCCCGCGCGCCTGAAGCTGCAGGCCGACTACGCGACGAAGCTGGCCGCGCACCGCGACGCGATCCAGCTGAACCCGGTGCTGTTCGCGCGCATCGAGTCGCTGTACCAGCGCCGTGCGTCGCTCGGCCTGGGCGCGCAGGAGCAGCGCCTGATCGAGCGCCAGTACAACCAGTTCCTGCGCGCCGGCGCGAAGCTGGACGAGGACGGCAAGGCCCGCATGAAGGCCATCAACGCCGAGATGGCGCAGCTGGGCGCGCGCTTCAACCAGAACGTGCTGGCGGAAGTGAACGACTCGGCGGTGACCGTCGACAGCGTCGACGAGCTGAAGGGCCTGAGCGAAGAACAGATCTCCGCCGCCGCGGCCTCCGCGAAGGAACGCGGCCTGGACGGCAAGTACCTGATCGCGCTGCTGAACACGACCGGCCAGCCGGTGCTGTCGCAGCTGGAGAACCGTGCGCTGCGTCAGCGCATCTATGAAGCCTCGGTGGTGCGCGGCTCGCGCGGCAACGCCTACGACAACACCGCGCTGGTGTCGCGCGTGGTCACGTTGCGCGCCGAGCGGGCGAAGCTGCTCGGCTTCGCGACGCATGCCGACTTCGTGCTGAAGGACGAGACCGCCCGCAACCAGCAGGCGGTCAACGGCATGCTGCGCCAGCTGGCGCCGGCGGCCGTCGGCGCCGCGCGCCGCGAAGGCGCGGAGCTGCAGGCCATCATCGACCGCGAGCAGAAGGCGAAGAAGGCCCCGACCTTCCAGCTGGCGGCCTGGGACTGGAGCTTCTACAGCGAGAAGCTGCGGGCCGAGAAGTACGGCTTCGACGAGTCGCAGCTCAAGCCCTACCTCGAGATGAAGAACGTGCTGGAGAACGGCGTGTTCTACGCGGCCGGGCAGCTGTACGGCCTGAAGTTCAAGCAGCGCCACGACCTGCCGGTCTACCACCCGGACGTGCTGGTCTACGACGTGTTCAACGCCGACGGCTCGCAGCTGGCCATCTTCATCGCCGACATGTACGCGCGGCCGTCCAAGCGCGGTGGCGCGTGGATGAACGCCTACGTCGACCAGAGCGGGCTGATGAACCAGAAGCCGGTGGTGGCGAATCACCTCAACATCCCCAAGCCGGCGGACGGCAAGCCGACGCTGCTGACCTGGGACGAGGTGACGACGATGTTCCACGAGTTCGGACATGCGCTGCACGGCATGTTCTCGAACGTGAAGTACCCCAGCATGGCCGGCACCAAGGTGCCGCGCGACTTCGTCGAGTACCCCTCGCAGGTCAACGAGATGTGGGCGGACTGGCCGAGCGTGCTGGCGAACTACGCGAAGCACTACAAGACGGGCGAGCCGATGCCGCGCGCGCTGCTGGACAAGGTGCTGGCGGCCAAGCAGTTCAACCAGGGCTTCGCGACGACGGAGTACCTCAGCGCGGCGAGCCTGGACCAGCGCTGGCACCAGCTGCCGCTGGACCAGGTGCCCGCGGCCGACGGCGTGATGGCCTTCGAGGCCAAGGCGCTGCGCGAGGAAGGCTACGACTACGACGCGGTGCCGCCGCGCTACCGCACGCCCTACTTCAGCCACATCATGGGCGGCTACGCGGCGGGCTACTACGCGTACATCTGGTCTGAGGTGCTGGACGCCAACACGGTGCAGTGGTTCAAGGCCAACGGCGGTCTGAAGCGCGAGCTGGGCGATGCGTTCCGCGCGAAGCTGCTGTCGCAGGGCGGCAGCCAGGACGCGCTGACGCTGTTCCGCGGCGTCGTCGGCCATGAGCCGCAGATCCAGCCGCTGCTGGAGCGCCGCGGCCTGGTCATCGAGAAGACCCGCACGGCCGGCAAGCCGCAGGCCTCGACGCCCCAGTGACCGGAAAGAGACGACCCACCGGGAGGTGGGTCGTCGCTCATCGCATCGATCGACGCCTCGGTTGAAGCGTCGGTTGGCGCCTCAATCGGCGTACTGCCCCGACGCCTCGATCACCTTCTTCCAGCGCGCGACTTCGGTCTCGACGAAGTGCTTGTGGCCGGCCGGCTCCAGGCGTCCGTCGTTGACGACGCTGATGCCCAGCGCTTCCGAGCGCTTGATCAGGTCCGGGTCCTTCAACGCCGCCTTGAGCGCGTCGTTGAGCTTCTTCAGCACCGGCGCGGGCGTGTCCTTGGGCGCGTAGAGCCCGTGCCAGACGGTCACGCTGAAGTCCTTCAGACCGGCTTCCGACAGCGTCGGCAGCGCCGCGAGCGCAGGCAGCGTCATGCGCTGCGTGCTGGTCACGGCATAGGCCTTGACCTTGCCGCCCTCGATCTGCGGCACGGCGTTGGTGGCCTGCTCGCACATGATGTCGACCTGGCCGCCCATCAGGTCGGTCATCGCCGGGCCGGTGCCCTTGTACGGGACCGAGGTCAGGTTGGTCTTCATCGCCGCCTGCAGCATCAGGCCGCACAGCTGGGACGCGGAGCCCACGCCGGCATGGGCGAGGTTGATCTTCGTCGGATCGGCGGAGATGAACTTGCGCAGCTCGTCGAAGGTCCTGGCCGGCATCGTCGGCTTGGCGATCAGCGTGGACGGCGCCTCGTTGATCAGGCCGAGGAAGGCGAAGTCGTTGATGCCCTGGTAGGGCAGCTTGCGGTAGAGCGACGGCGCGGTGGCGAAGCCGATGTGGTGCACCAGCAGCGTGTAGCCGTCGGGCGGCGCCTTGGCCACGCGCGAGGTGCCCAGCGTGCCGCCGGCGCCGCCGACGTTCTCGACGATCACAGTCTGGCCGAGCTTTTTGCGCAGCGCCTCGGCCAGGTCGCGGGCGATCTTGTCCGACGGCCCGCCGGCCGCGAACGGCACGATCAGCGTCACCGGCTTGTCCGGGAACTCGGCCCGCGCCAGCGTCGTCACGACGCCCAGCGCCACCGCGATGCCGGTCAACGCCAGCCGCCTGCGGATCTTCTCCATGCGTGTCTCCTCGATGTCCTCTGATGGGATCTGTGGCTCTGCCCGAGGCGACCGCCCCGGCCAGCACCCATCATCGAGACCCGCGCCGCTTCACACCAATGCCGGATTTGTTGGCTTTGATGCCGCGCCGGCACCGCGGGGGCGCTGCGCGACATCCGCGTTCATGGCAGGTTCATGCCGGATCCGTCACTGCCGGCTGCCGTTCCCGGCGACCGCGTTCCAGAACGTCTCCGCCGCCGCGCCCATCGCGCCGCGGTCGCGGTGCAGGCGGATGTCGAGGTCCAGGTGCCAGTCCTCGCCCCCCGCGACCACCAATCGCCCGGCGGCCAGGTCGTCGCCGATCAGGATCTTCGGCAGCCAGGCCACGCCGCGGCCGTCCAGCGCCATCGTCCGAAGCACCGACGCCAGGTGCGCCGTGAACACCGGCTGCACGTGGAGCCGGTCCAGCGCCGCGCCCTTGACCTCGCGCAGGACGCGCCCCAGCCCCGATTCCGAGCTGTACGCCAGCAGCGGCACAGAGGCGCCCTTGCCTCCCTTGCCGGCCGACAGCGGATGGGCCGGCTCGCCGGTCGCGTCGGGGGCACAGACCGGCAACAGCTGATCCCGGCCGACGACGACGCAGGCGAACGCCGCTTCGTCCAGTGGCCCCGGCACCTGCCGGTGGCCGTGCGCGAGCACGAACTGCACCTGACTCTGCAGCAGCAGCGCCTCGCACTTCTGCTGGGTGTCGGAAACGAGGTTCACCGGACCGACGTGGGTCCGCGCCTCCAACGCACGCAGCCAGCGCGGCATGAACGAGAACGACAGCGCATGCGTCGCCGCGAAACGCAGCGTCTGCGAGCTGGCTTCCGCGATGGCGCGGGCTTCGCCCGGCACGCGGGCGACCTGCGCCTGGAGCTCCTGCGCGGTCTTGCGGAACCACAGGCCGGCGTCGGTCAGCCGCGCGGGCTGCGAGCTGCGGTCGAAGAGGTCGGTGCCCAGCCACTCCTCCAGCGCGCGGATGCGCCGGCTGAAGGCGGGCTGGGTCATGTGGCGCTCTTCCGCGGCGCGCGAGAAGTTGCCGCTGGCGGCCAGCACCATGAAGTCATCGATCCAGCTCAGGTTCAGCGTCATGGCGAGGGTGCGGCGGTCGTGGCGGGGGATTGGCGGGAGAGCGGCGGCGCGGGGCGGTGCCCGCAAAGCATCAAAAGCTGCGAAAACTGAATTGGCCTGGCGAGGGGGCCCGGCGGGATCATGCGACCCGTTCGAAGCCAACCCGAAGTGGAGTTCCCCGTGAAGATCGTCGAGATCCGAGAAAAGACGCTGCCGATCAGCAGCCCCATCCGCAACGCCTACATCGACTTTAGCAAGATGACCCTGAGCCTCGTGGCGGTCATCACGGATGTGATCCGCGACGGCAAGCCGGTGGTGGGCTACGGCTTCAACTCCAACGGCCGCTACGGCCAGGGCACGCTGATGCGCGAGCGCTTCATCCCGCGCATCCTCGAGGCCGACCCCGATTCGCTGCTCGACAGCCGAGGCATCCTGGACGCGCACAAGGTCTGGGACGCGATGTTCACCAACGAGAAGCCGGGCGGCCACGGCGAGCGCTCGGTGGCCATCGGCACCATCGACATGGCGGTGTGGGACGCGGTCGCGAAGATCGAAGGCAAGCCGCTGTTCCAGCTGCTGGCCGAGCGCTACGGCACCGGCACGCCCGACCGCAAGGTCTTCGTCTACGCCGCGGGCGGCTATTACTACCCGGGCCAGGACCACGGCAAGCTCAAGGACGAGATGCGCAGCTACATCGACCGCGGCTACACGGTGGTGAAGAAGAAGATCGGCGGCGCGTCGCTGGACGAGGACCTGCGCCGCATCGACTCGATCCTGAGCGTGCTGGGCGACGGGCAGAAGCTGTGCGTGGACGCCAACGGCCGCTTCGACCTGGACACGGCGATCGCGTATGCGAAGGCGCTGTCGAAGTACGACCTGTTCTGGTACGAGGAGGCCGGCGATCCGCTGGACTTCGAGCTGCAGGCGACGCTGCGCAACTACTACGCCAACCCGATGGCGACGGGCGAGAACCTGTTCTCCATGCAGGATGCGCGCAATCTGATCCGCCACGGCGGCATGCGGCCGGACCGCGACTGGCTGCAGTTCGACTGCGCGCTGAGCTACGGGTTGGTGGAGTACCTGCGCACGCTGGACATGCTCAAGGAACACGGCTGGTCCGCGAGCCGCTGCGTGCCGCACGGCGGGCACCAGATGTCGCTGAACATCGCGGCCGGCCTGGGCCTGGGCGGCAACGAGTCGTACCCCGACCTGTTCCAGCCCTTCGGCGGCTTCCCGGACGGCGTGAAGGTGGAGAACTCCTACGTCACGCTGCCGGACCTGCCGGGCATCGGCTTCGAAGGCAAGTCGGATCTGTATGCGGTGATGCGGGCGTTGTCGGACTGAGTTCGTTCCCTTTGCCCGGGCCCCACTCGGCGCACTGTCGGGTGGGGCATTCTTGTTTGGTCAAACAATTCGGACCCTATTCACCTCACTTTTACCTATCTGGTAAAGTCATCTGTCTCTTGTTTGACGCGAGGAGCGTCCTCTTGGAGATCCGTTTTAAGGACAAACAGCTGCGCGAACTCTGCGAAAAAGCGCAGGTCGCGAAGAAGAAGCTGGGGGACATCGCGGCTCGGAAGCTTCGCACTCGCCTGTCGGACCTCGAAGGCGCAACCCATGTCGGCGACCTCGTTGCCGGCAACCCACATCCACTCAAGGGGAGCAGGACCGGTCAGTTCGCACTCGATCTGTTCGGCGGATGGCGCCTGGTGTTCGCTCCTGCCAACGATCCCATCCCTCGACGTGGCGACATGTCGATCGACTGGACCGCAGTCACCATCGTCTGTATCGAATTCATTGGGGACTACCATGACTGACACCGTCTTCGCGCCCGACTGGGTGTCGCCGCCCGGGGACACGATCCTGGATGTACTCGAAGAGCGCGGCTGGACGCAACAGCAGCTTGCCGATCGGCTTGGCTTTTCGCTCAAGCACGTGAATCAGTTGATCAAGGCCAAGGTTCCGCTCTCGGAAGATGCTGCTGTCCGGCTGCACAACGTGGTCGGAGGATCTATCGGCTTCTGGCTGACCCGTGAAGCACAGTACCGCGAGAGGGTTGCGCTGCAGGAAGCCGCGCAACGCAACGCGGACATGGCCCCATGGCTGGAAAAGTTCCCCATCAGGGAGCTCATGACTTTGGGGGCGCTGAGCAAGCGTCGGGTGGATGCCAAGTCAAAGCCGGCGATCGTCGGTGAGCTGCTGTCCTTCTTCGGCGTGGCAAGTCCTGCCCAGTGGGAGAGCCAATACGGTGAAATGCAACTGGCTTTTCGACGCAGCCGTGAGGATCAGGCAGACGTCGGTGCGATCTCGGCTTGGCTCCGAATGGGTGAGCGACTTGCAGAGCGGGCGGACGGTCCGCGCTTTGATGACGTCCGTTTCCGCGAGGCGCTGGCGCAGATCCGGGCGCTCACACTGCTCCCTCCGAAGAAGTTCGAACCTGAACTGACCCGCCTCCTGCATGAGGCCGGCGTTGTGTTTGTTCTGGTGCCGGCGCTGCCGAGGACACATGTCTCCGGCGTTGCCCGATGGCTCAACCCCCATCGCCCCTTGATTCAGCTGTCGCTCTACGGGAAGTCGAACGACAAGTTCTGGTTCAGCTTCTTCCATGAAGCCGCTCACATCCTCCTGCATGGGCAGCAGAAGTCCACGGTCTTCCTGGATGACCCCACCAAGGCGGGAAGCAACTCCCTTGAGGAACGCGAGGCGGATGCGTTCGCCTGCGATGCATTGATCCCGTCAGCCCTGGCGCGGGAGCTTCCCAATGTCGCGCCTTCTCGGGCCGCTGTGACGGCATTTGCAAAACGAGCCGGGATTCATGCCGGCATCGTGGTGGGTCGAATGCAGCACGAGGGGCTGCTGGATGTCGCCTGGCTGAACGACCTCAAAGTCAGCTTCCGTTTCGCCCCCGAGACGGCCTGATGTCGATCCAAGTCTGACGACTAGCCTCCCAGCATCACCTCCTGATGCCCCTTCCCTGCGGGAATCATCGGGAAGCAGTTCTCCGCCGGCGCGACGGCGACGTCGAGGAAGTACGGTCCGTCGCTCGCCAGGCATTCGGCGAGCGCGGCGTCGAGATCCGCGCGCCGCTCGACGCGGCTCGCCTTCCATCCGAATCCCTTCGCCACTGCGACGAAGTCCGGCATGCACGCGTTGTAGCTGTGGCTGTAGCGCTCGCCGTGATGCAACTCCTGCCACTGCCGCACCATGCCCATGTGGCCGTTGTTGCAGAGCACGACCTTCACGCCCGCGCGGTGCTGCCGCGCCGTCGCCATCTCCTGCAGGTTCATCAGGATGGACGCATCCCCGCTGACGCAGACGACCAGCCGGTCCGGATGCGCCACCTGCGCGCCGATCGCCGCAGGCAATCCGTAGCCCATCGTGCCGGCGCCGCCCGAGGTGAGCCACCGACGCGGCCGCTCGAAGGCCAGGTGTTGCGCCGCCCACATCTGATGCTGGCCGACATCGGTCGAGACGATCGCGTCGCGGCCGGCCAGTTGCGCCTGCAGCCGCGTCATCAGCGCCTGCGGCGCGATGACTTCCGGCGTGTCCTCGAAATCCAGCGAGCGCTGCGCCCGCCACGCGTCGATGCGCGTCCACCAGTCCGCGAGTCGCTCGGGCGGCATGGCGCGGCGCGCCAGCGCGTGGCGCAGCCGGGGCAGGAGCACCCGCGCATCGCCGCACAGCGCGAGGTCGGCCCGGCGGACCTTGTCGATGGACGCCGGATCGACGTCCAGGTGGATCACCCGTGCGCCCGGCGCAAAGCTGTCCAGCCGACCCGTCACCCGGTCGTCGAAGCGCGCGCCCGCGCACACGATGAGGTCGGCGTGATGCATCGCGAGATTGGCCTCCAGCGTGCCGTGCATGCCGAGCATGCCCAACCACTGGCGGGATGACGCCGGCAGCGCGCCCAGACCCATCAGGGTCAAGGTGCAGGGCGCACCGCTCAGCGCCACCGCGCTGGCGAACTCGGCGCAGGCAGTCTCGCCCGCGTTGATCAAACCGCCGCCGCCGTAAAACACGGGCCGATTCGCGCTCGCGATCCAGTCCGCAGCCTGGTCGATGGCGTGGGCGTCCACGGCCGGCATCTCCCTGAGCGTCTTGATCGGCAAGCCCGCGGTCGCTCGAACCGGCGCCAGCTGCACATCCTTCGGTACGTCCAGCAGCACGGGGCCCGGACGCCCGCCGCGCGCGATGTCCACGGCCTGGCGCACGCGCGCCGCCACGTCGTCCCCGGGACGCAGCTGCGCGTTCCACTTCGTCACCGGCCGCGAGATGCCCAGCGCATCGCATTCCTGGAAGGCGTCCGTCCCGATCACCGCGCTGTTCACCTGCCCGCTGATGCACAGCACCGGGATCGAATCGCACAGGGCATCCAGCAGCCCCGTCGTCGTGTTGCTCATCCCCGGCCCCGAGGTCACCAGCACCACGCCCAGCCGCCCGGTGCTGCGCGCATAGCCCTCGGCTGCGTGCACCGCCGCCTGCTCGTGGCGGACCAGGATGTGGCGCAGCCGCGGCTCGCCGTGCAGCGCGTCGTACAGCGGCAGCACGGCGCCGCCGGGATAACCGAAGACGGTGTCGACGCCGCAGGCCACCAGCGTGTCGAGCAGCGTCTGCGCGCCGTTGCGCGTCGTCGCTTCGGGGGCGCCCAGCACGGCGCGATCGATCAGTGCGTTCATGCGGGTCAGTATCCCGGGGCTCCCTCGGGAAGCGTTGCCGTTCTTGCCTCCTAGAATCGCCATCGCAGCAAATCCTTCTTCAGAATCGACATGGAACAGGAAATCAAGCTCGACAAGTTCGACCGCGCCATCCTGCGGGCCCTGCAGCGCAATGCGCGCGCCAGCCTCCAGGAAGTGAGCGAGGAGGTCGGCCTGACCACCTCCCCGTGCTGGACCCGCATCAAGCGGCTCGAGGAATCGGGCGTGATCGAGGGCTACACCGTCAAGGTCAACGCCGAGAAGGTCGGCCGCCCGGAGCAGCTGATCGTTCAGCTCACGCTGAACAAGCACACCGACGCCGCGATGGCGGAGTTCGCCCGTCACCTCGAAGCCATCCCCGAGGTGATCGACGCCTATCTGGTCTCCGGCGACTACGACTACGTCCTGCGCCTGTCCGTCCGCGACACGCGCGACTACGAACGGCTGCTGCGCGAGAAGCTCTACAAGATCCCGGGCGTCCGGCACAGCAAGTCCAGCTTCGTGCTGCGCTGCCTGAAGGCGAGCTCGCTGCCGCTCTGACTCGCGCTCCGGCGGCTGCACCGGCCCTGTCCGGGCTCAAGTCGGGATCGGCAGCTCGGGCACCTTCAGCAGCCGCATCATGTAGGTGCGCGAGGCCGCCACGTGGCGGCGCACCGCCTCGGCGGCGAGGGCGGGATCGGCGTGCGTCAGCGCCTGCAGCATCGCGCCGCCCTGGATGGCGAGCGTCTCGAGTTCCGGCGCCCAGACTTCCATCCGTGCGCGTCGGAGAGCCTCCAGCAGCCGGCCGCGCGAGGCCTGCATGCCCAGCGCCTGGTCGTTGCCGCCCAGCCGCGCCAGGTGATCCTGCAGGGCGTCGTCCGCCGCCATCAGGTCCTGCACACGGGCGAGGCGGGTGGCTTCCTCCAAGGGCTTCAGCAGCGCCCTCACGCCGGCCAGCGTGTGCGCCGACCCCGCCCAGGCCGAGCGGCAGGCCCGCGCCAGCAGCATGGACTGCAGCGCCTCGCGGACGTCGAAATACTCGTCGATGAAGCGCGCGTCGACCGCCAGCACCACCGCGCCCTTGTTCATCCGCATGTCCACCATGCCGTCGCCCTGCAGCTGCAGCAGCGCCTCCCGCACGGGCACGTTGCTGACGCTGTAATGCGCGCTGAGTTCGTGCAGGGTCAGATGCTGACCGAGCCGCCAGCAGCCGGCCTCGATGTCGGTGCGGATCTGGTCGCGCAGCCGCAGGTAGGTCGGCGTATTGATGGCCTGCGCCATTGCATGAGAGCCTGCATGAGAGCCCGCAGGGGAGAGGGCAGGCGGACCCGGGCGTGCGCCCGGCTGAGAGGAACGAACCATCGCGGCACTCCGTCCGGTGAATGGAGATGAATCACGGCTCACTCTACGGAGCGGCGACCGGCGCCGGCGGGGTCCTGACGCCCAGATGTCTGCGTTTTTGCTCAAGCGCAATGAATGCGCAATCGGAGGGCGAGTCGACTCCTCAAACGACGTATTTGTCGCGTCGCGCCCTACTGGAATCGGTCGAATCGATCCTGCATCGAGGGCAGACACTGTGTCGTTTCCGCATCGGCGCCCACCAAGCGCTACAGTCGCGGCCGGGAGGTCTGCGACGCAGAGGCGAATGCCCGATGTCAAACACCCGAATGGAGCCCGTTGAATGGCCAAGTCGTTGAAGCAAGTCCTGTCCCAGATCGAGAAGCTGAAGAAGGAAGCCGAGGGATTGCGCGCGAAGGAGATCTCCGGCGTCGTCGCCCGCATCCGCGAGGCCATCGATCATTACGGGCTGACGCCCGAGGAACTGTTCGGCGCCGGCGCGACGAAGTCGGCGGGCCGCGGCAGAGCGGCGAAGGCCGCCAAGCCCGGCAAGGCGGCCGCGGGACCGCGCAAGGCCAAGGCCCCGCGCAGCGCGGGTGCGCCGAAGTACCACGACGGCAGCGGCCGCACCTGGACCGGCGTGGGCAAGCGTCCGAACTGGTTCAAGGATGCGCTGGCCGCCGGGAAGACGGCCGAGGAGCTGTTGATCAGCTGAGCCGCGCCGCGCTTCAGACCTCGACGGCCAGCAGGCCCCGCGCCACCGCAGTGCGGGCCAGCATGCTGGCCGTCGATGCCATCAACGGCTCTGCCTCGTCCAACGCCCCCTTGACCGCCTCGCGTTTCTTGAGATGCCTGGCAAACACCTGCCGCTGGCCCTTGTTGAGGCCGGCGACGACCCCCTCCGCCAGTTCTTGCACGTTCGCTTCGAACTTTTCTTTCGCCTCCTTGGGCTCTCGTGGGTGATTGGCAGCCCAGGCGGCATACAGGCGCTCGGCACATTTGCCGAAATCGTCCGATCCCAGATCGCGCGCCAGCTTGGCACTCACCGCGCCGGAGCCATAGGTGCTCGGGTCTTTATGCCTACCAAAAAGTCCCTTGGCATTGGCAGTCGCGAACCCCGCCGCCAGTCCCTTGATGATCTGGACCATCTCGCCTTGCGCCTGGGTCAGTTCCTCCGCCTTCTTGGCTTGGATCTCCTTGGCAGCCTCCTTGGTCTCGTCCTCGGCCTGCGCCTGGGTCGCCGGATGGCCCACCTTTGCAAAAGTCGGATCGGGCGTCGCTTGGGGTGCCTTCGACTGAGCGCAACGCGCGTCGGTATGGGGCTTCGCGAATAAGCGGGTGGTGTAGTTCCGCGGGTCGGCTCGCCCGTCGTCGGACGCCGTCCGGGTGACGTCTTGATATCCGGCTTGGGCATCGGAAGACGCGTCGGCTGACGTTGCCGCTTGATAGGTACGGGGTGGAATGGGTGGGATCATGGTGGCAGGGATGAAGTTGAAGGCACAGGGGCCCGGCGCTCTCAGCGACCGGACCCCCGTGTCAGTGCCTCATCCCATTTCCCGAAGTTCAGCGGAGAACCCGTCTCACCACACCCGGCAGCGCTCCGCGTCGGGCTTCACCATCTTCTGTCCGGGCTTGCAGCGGAAGGCCTGCTCGAACTCCGGCATGTTCACCGCGACCCCGTTGATCCGGTAGCGCCCCGGCGAATGCGGGTCGGTCAGCGCATGCACCCGCGCGTATTCAGGTCGGGCGTGGCTGCAGTCCCATTGCGCGAAGCCGACGAAGAAGCGCTGCTCAGGCGTCAGCCCGTCGCGGTCCGCTGGCTTCGGGGACATGTCGGCGATCTGCGCCTTCCACGCCGCGTGGGCCAGTACCAGGCCGCCCAGGTCGGCGAGGTCCTCGCCCAGCGTGAGCTTGCTGTTGATGCGGATGTCGTCCACGACCACGTACTGCGCGTACTGCTTCGTCACGCAGGCGGCACGCTGTTCGAAGGCCTGGCCGTCCTTCTTCGTCCACCAGTCGCGCAGGTTGCCCTTGGCGTCGAACTGCCGGCCCTCGTCGTCGAAGCCGTGGATCAGCTCATGTCCGATCGTGCCACCGGTGTTGCCGTAGTTCGGCGCGTCGTCCAGCTTCGGATCGAACAACGGCGCCTGCAGGACGCCGGCCGGGAAGTTGATGTCGTTCATCTGCGCGTCGTAGTACGCATTGACCGTCTGCGGCGTCATGCCCCATTCGCCGCGATCCAGCGGCTTACCGATCTTGGCGAGCTGACGCTTCAGTTCGAAGCCGTTGCCGCGCATCACGTTGCCGGCGAAGTCGTCGCGCGCCACCGTCAGCGCGCCGTAGTCGCGCCAGCGGTCCGGGTAGCCGACCTTGTTGACGATCGCGTGCAGCTTCTCGACCGCGCGCTGCTTGGTCGTCTCGCTCATCCAGTCGAGCGACTGGATGCGTGCGGCCATCGCGTCCTCGATCTGCTTCGTCATCGTCAGCGTCTTGTCCTTCAGGTCCGGGCTGAAATTGCGCGCGACGAACTCCTGGCCCAGCGCCTCGCCGAGCTGCGCGTCGACCAGTTCGACGCAGCGCTTCCAGCGCGCCTTCAGCTGTGGCACGCCTTGCAGCGTCTGACCGAAGAACTCGAAGTTGGACTGCACCGCGGCGCCGGACAGCGTCGGTGCCTGGCTGCTGACCAGTTGCCAGCGCAGGTAGTTCCGCAGCTGCGCGAGATCGCGCTGGCGCAGTTCCTTCGACAACGCCTTGAAGAACGCCGGCTCGGTGACGTTGTAGGCCGCCTGCGGGTCCAGCCCCAGTCCGCGCTGGTACGCGGCCCAGTCGAAGCCGGGCGTCAACGCCTGCAGCCCCGCGGCCTTCATCGGATGGAAGCCCTTGTAGGGATCGCGCTTGTCGACGCGGCTCAGCGAGGCGCGCGCCAGCGCCGTCTCCATCGCCATCACCTGCTTCGCCTGGGCGCGCGCCGCATCGGGCGAATCGCCGAGCAGCTCGAAGCTGCGCGCGACATGGGCGATGAACTGTTCGCGCAGGGCGCGCGACTTGTCGTCGGTCTTGAAGTAGTACTCGCGGTCCGGCAGGCTCAGGCCGCCGGCGGAAGCGAAGGCGATCACCCGCGTCGAGTCGGCCATGTCCTGGCCCGACGTGAAGTGGAAGAACAGGCGCTCGTTGTTGGTCGCCAGGTGCAGCGAGGCCAGCAGCGAAGGCAGCTCACGGCGGTCCTTCAGCGCCTCGATGCGCGACAGCAGCGGACGCAGCGGCGCGAGCGCGTGGCGATCGGCGGCGGACTCGTCCATGCAGGCGGCGAAGTAGTCGCCCATGCGGGCCTGGTTGGCGCTGCGCTGCGGGTCGGCGGCCGAGAGCTTGTCCAGGATGCCCCAGAGGTAGCGCTGGTTCTCGTTGGCCATCTTGGCGTAGACCGACCAGCGCGCCTGGTCGGGCGGGATCGGATTGGCGGCCATCCAGCCGCCGCAGGCGTACTGGTAGAGGTCTTCGCACGGATCGGCGCTGCGATCCATCGCGGCGGTGTCCAGGCTCGGCGTGTAGGGCAACTGGTCGAGCGGCCCTTCGCGCGTGGCGCCGGCCGTCTGCGCGGCGGTGCCAAAGGAAACGGCCGCGACAAGCGCGGCCGCGGCGGTGCGGGCGAGGAGGTGAGAGGTCATGCTCGACAGCGGTGAGTGAATGCTGGCGGGCATTCTCCGCCAGGCCGCTGTCGCCGCAGGGTGCCGGACGACACGTCGGGTTGACCCGTCTTGGCGTCGGGTCGATCTGGCGGCGCCGGGTGCGCCGCCAATGCATCGTCAAAGCGTCGTCAATGCATTGTCAGTGGGTCGTCAATGCGTCGCGTCAGCTTTCCTTCGGACCGCGGACCAGCAGCACCGGCACTTCCGCGTAGCGGACGATCAGTTCGGCGTCGCTGCCGAGCAGCGCCCGCGACAGGCCGCGGCGACCGTGCGTGCCCAGCACGATGACCTCGCCGCCCCAGGTCTTGCACTCCTCGGCGACCAGGTCGCTGACGCGCGACGAGAGGCTCTCGCTGAGCTTGGTCGTGACGCGCAGGCCCGCGGCGCTCACCGTGGCCGACGCGTCGGCGAGCACCTTCTGCCCGCCGGCGCGGATCTGCTCGAAGTTGTCCGGCGTGATGCCGAGCCCCGCGCTGGACATCATCGCGAAGGCTTGCAGGTCCAGCGCGTGCAGCAGGCGGATCTCGCCGCCGCTCAGCTTGGCCAGCCGGACCGCTTCCGCCAGGCCGGCGTTGGAGGTGGGGCTGCCGTCGACAGGAACCAGGATCTTGGCGTACATGGTCGTCGCTCCATCGGATGGGATGAACCGATGCTAGCCCACGTCCCCAGCGCCTCGTGTCATCACCTCGCGCCGTCGGCGACCGACACGAGCCCCTTCAGGATGGCCGGGCCAGGATGGGAGGCACGGTATCGGCTCAGTTTCAAGGTGTCACTGCACGCCTGCGCATTCTCATTCGTCACCCGCTTCGTCCATTTGTCTTTCCTGTCCTGCGGCAGCCGCTGGAAGGCTTGGCTAAGGGCCTGGCTGAGCACTTCCTCCAGCGCACGTTCAGGCGCGATACCGAACAGCCGATTGGCCTCCGCGGCATCTCCCGCCAGGGTCTTCAGCATGTCCGGATACTTCTTGTGGTGGATGCACTGGACAGCCAGATGAAGCCCTTTGCCGGCACCATAGGAAAACTTGGGGGCCACCAGCCGCCCGAGGCCGGCCGGGTGCTCGTCGGTGATCGCCTTCGCCACGTCGCTCGCAAACTGCGTCATGGGCACGCCGCGCCTTCCGTCCAACGGGTTCAGCCAGGATTTGCAGACCGACGATGCGAGGAACTCTGAGCGCGCCTCAGCGATCACATCGATCGAGATCGAGGCAAAGTCCCCCTCGACGACATCCCCGCCGGAAAGCTGTAATCGCTCTTGGTCCGAACCGCGAACGCAAACCTGCTTGTAGTCCGAAGAGGGCGCGGCGATGGCGCTTGCCGAAGCCATACCGTAGACGTTCTGGTCCACGGGTCGAGAGGCATGCAGCCGGTCGTAGGGTGCGTCGACGTGGGCGTGGGCGCGGGGTTTGTCGACGTGGGCGTAGATGGACTCACCGACTTGATAGTGGGTCGGGGATGTGAGGCCAATGGTCATGGGATTCCTCCAAAGAAAATGCGCGCGACCCGTCAGGACCGCGCGCTTGTCAGTGGAGATGGGATCGGGAACGTTCCCGCCTTGACGGGTCAGCCGATCACTGCACGCTGAAGCTGTTGAGCGCCTTCGGGAACTTGAACAGCCACAGGTGCGTCAGGCGATCCACCTCGTTGCCGCGCGTCACGCGCGACAGGACCGCGCCGCTGGCGCAGGTGCCGTCCTGGACGATCACGCCGTTGACGTCGACCGTGCACTCGGTCGGATCGCCGGCGACGACCTTGCCCTTCGCGTCCACCAGCACCGACTTCAGGCCGAAGTCGTTGTCGTTGATCAGCGCCAGCGTGTTGCCGTCGACGATCGCCAGGCCTTCGGCCTTCTCGGCCTTCCAGCCGGCGGCGTTCAGGTCCAGCAGCACCGTCTTCTTCAGCTTCACGACGTTCGCCCAGCTCACCGCCGAGGCGGTCACGCCGTCGATGCTGTTCTTCTCCAGCTCGATGCCGATCGACGCGATGTCCGTTGCCGTCGCCGGCAGCTCGACGAGCATCAGGAAGTTGCGCACCGCGCCGGCCGAGTCCGCGCCCTGCTCGACGACGATGAACTTGCCGTTGCCCAGCGCCACCAGGTCGCCCAGCTTGGCGCTGCCGGTGCGGTTGCGGTCCCACTTCTCGCCCTTGGCGGCGAGCGGGTAGCTCAGCGGGTAGGCGTAGAGCTTCGAGGTCTCGGTCTTCGGGTCGAACTCGATCCAGCGCGCGAACTGCGCGAAGTCGCGGACCTTGACCTTGTCGTCCCTCTTGCCGTCCTGGTCCAGGTCGGCGCTGTCCACGGCCTCGATGCTCTTGCCGGCGTTGTCGACCGGATCGACCGGGCTCTGCAGGAAGCCGTGCAGCTTGCCGCTGCCGGTGTCCATCGCCAGGCCTTCCATGCCGCGGTTGGCGCGGCGGTTCTTCAGCACGTCGGGCAGGCTGCCGGCGGTCGTGCCCGGGGCGTAGCGCTTGACGATCTGGAAGGTCGCCGCATCGATCTTGACGATGAAGGGGCCGTATTCGTCCGAGGTCCAGAAGGCCTTGTTCGCGTCGTCGTAGACCAGCGTCTCGCTGTCCAGGCCGTTCGCGTCGAAGTTGCCCTTGGTCTGGTCGAACTTCAGCGTGTCGGCGAGCGGCACCTCGGCGCTGCTGCCCACGGCGCCGAAAGGCAGCGGGCGGCCCGTGACCTTGGAGCCGTTCGGGTTCTTCAGCGGATTCAGGCTGGAGATGACCGCGCCCTCGCTGCCCAGCGTGATCACGCCGATCGACGGCGCGAAGCTCGGCGCCGGGAACATCTTGGTCGTGACGACGGCGCCGTTGTCCGGACGCGGCGCGTTCGGGCTGTCGCCGTTGGGGCCGCGGTCGGTGATGCCCCAGAACTCCATCGCGCCCGCGGCGTTCTTGCCCTTGTAGACCAGACCCGACCCGACGGCCGGATAGAAGCCCTTGGGGAAGTCCTTCTTCGCGTCCGCGTTGCCGCCCTCGTAGGGCACGTACTGGCTGTCGGCCGCGCGGATCTGGAACTTGGTGATCGCGACCGCGCCGCCGGCCGTGTCCTGCGTGGCGCTGCTGGTCTCGGTCTTGCCGAGCAGCGTGGCCATCGTCGATTCGTAGTGTTCGACCGCCGCGGCGCGGCGGTTGGCGCTCATGGCGCGGCCCGAATACGGCTGACCGTAGACGTCATTCTGGCCGGCCGGCAGCAGCGCGGCGAAGGCCTTGTCGAAGTCGGCCGCGGCCAGGGTGAAGTCCAGCGTCTTGGTCAGCGTGTCGTGCACGGCCGCCGTGATCCTGATGCCGTTGGTGGGATCGTCGTCCTCGTCCAGCGCCTGCAGGAACACCAGGCGGTTCTGCAGCTTGGCGTCGGTCAGCACGGCGGTGCCGGCCAGGTCGGCGGCGGCGACCGTCGCCGTGCAGGACGCGCTGCCCACGACCACGCTGCCGACGCTGAAGGTCACCGTGTCACCGGTCTTGCAGGTGAACACGCCGTTCGCGCCGGTCTTGCCGGTGATGCCCGACGGCGCCGCGGCGTACGAGACGCCTTCCACCGGCGCGTCCACGAGCCGGGCCTGCAGCGCCTGGCTGTTCCCGGGGATCTCGTACGGATCGTTGTCCTTGGTGTTGCACGCGGTCAGCGCCGCGGCGGCGGTCAGCGTCATCAGGGTCAGGCCGATGCGGCGCGATGCGATGAGCGTGGAGCGTTCGTTCGTCTTCTTCATGTCGATCTTTCGTGGCTCGAGGACTGCCGCGTCCAGCCTCCCTCGACAGGGCCGTGACGCGACAGGGCGGCACGCTAGGGGCCGGCGATGACAGCCCCGTGAAGAAGGTTTACGAATCGACACGAATACGACAAGAAGCCGGGAATGCCCCGACCTCAAACAGAAAGCCCCGGGTCGCGGAAACGCGATCCGGGGCCCCGGTCAGACGGCTTGCAGAGGAGGGAATCAGCCGTTGACCTTGATCCGGTTGTTGACCGACTGGACGCCCTTGGCGGCCAGCGCCATCGAGCCCGCGCGGTCGCGCGAGGCGAGGTCAGGCGCCGTGCCGTCCAGCGTCACGTGGCCCTTCTCGGTCTCGACCTTGACGTCGATCGCGCTCAGCTTCGGATCGCCGGCCAGCGAGGTCTTGATGGACGTCGTGATCTGCGCGTCGTCGATGGCGGCGCCGGCCTTGTCGGCGGCGCGCTCCATCTTGGCGCCGGCGTTGTCCATGGCCTGCTGGGTCTCCTGCTTGGCAGCTTCGGACTTCTGCTCCATCTTGGAGATGCCGTCGTCCAGACGCTGGCCGGCGGTACGGCCGTCATCTTCACGACCGCAGGCGGTCAGGGCGACGGCGGCCACCACGGCGGGCAGCAGCAGGGACAGGGCGGAGGGGCGGGAAGAGTGCTTCATGGCGAGGTTCCTTTCGCGGGTGCGGAACTTCCGCAAACATTCCGCGGGTGGCCGCGGATCCATGACTCCACTCTAGGCAGACACCCGTCGCCCACGGGTCGGCTGCCGCCGGAAGCGCCGGTCGCCCGGCGTCCCGGCGCACCGTAGGAACGCGCCTACAGGCCGCTCATCGGCTGCTCACAGGCCGCCGCCGGCCGGCGGCTGGCCGCCCTCGCCCGCCGGGCCCGGTCCTTGGGTCGGGGCCGGAGCCGGGATGGGCGCCGGCATCGGCGCTGGCATCGGCGTCATGCCGGGAATCGGGAAATCGATCCGCGGGATGTCCGGCTCGTCGCGCGCATCGGGCTTGATCGGCAGCCAGGCGCACACCTCGGTGCCCTGCCCCGGCGCGCTGCGCAGCCGCAGCTGTCCGCGTTCGGCCTCGACGCGGAAACGCATGCCCAGCAGCCCGTGCGAACCCAGCGACAGGCGGCCCGGCTCGAAGCCCTGTCCGTTGTCGGTGACGGTGACCAGCGCCTGCGCGTACTCGCGCTTGAGCGAGACGGTGACCTCGGTCGCGTGCGCGTACTTCGCGGTGTTGGTCAGGGCCTCCTGCACGAGGCGGAAGGCGGTCAGCTGGGCGCTCGGTGCCAGGTCGACCGCGGTATCGAGTTCCACCGTGATCGGCACGCCCAGCCGCTCCGAGGTCTCGCGGCACAGGATCTCCAGGGCGGGCACCAGGCCGAGCTGGTCGAGCGTGGAGGGACGCAGGTCCTCGATGATCCGGCGCTTGAGCGCGATGCCGCTGTTGAGCGTCTCGGTCAGGTGGTTGAGGCGCTGCATCAGCTCGGGCGCCCCGGCCTGCAGCTTGGGCCGCAGCCGGGCGACGTCCAGCTTGGCGGCCGTCAGCAGCGCGCCGAGCTCGTCGTGGAGGTCGCGGGCCAGACGCGCGCGTTCGTCTTCGCGCGCGGTCTGCAGGTGGCGGGCCAGCTGCGTCAGCTCGGCGGTGCGGCGCGACACCTCGACCTCCAGCCGGTCTCGCTCGGCGCGGACCTCCTGCGCCTGCTCGGCGCGCTGGACGTCGAGCGCCCGGCTCTTGCGCACGAACAGCACGAACACGATCAGGCTCAGCAGCGTCATGCCGGCCACACCGATGCGGCTCAGCATCAGCGTGTCGTAGACCTGGCCGGTCCCGAGCGCGATGCGGCGGTTCTCGTCGGCCAGCAGCTCGGCGGACCGGCGCCGGATCTGCTCCATCTGGTCGCGTCCGATGTCGGTCATCATGAGCTCGCGGCCGGCCGATTCGCGGCCGGTCTCGTAGAGCTTGAGCACCTCCTGCAGCTCGCTCAGCTTGGCGCTGACGGCCCCGGCGATCTCCTTGCTGCGGCGCTCCGCGTCCTCGGCGCCGACCTGCGCGTACATGCGCTGCAGGGAGCTCAGGCCCTGCGAGGCGTCCTCGGCGGCGAAGCGGTAGGGGTCCAGGTATTCGGGCCGGCGGGTGATCAGGTATCCCCGTTGCCCTGACTCCGCGTCGGTCACGCGGGCCATCAGCCGGAGCAGTTCCATCCGGGCCCGGCCCAGCGTGTCCAGACGGTCCATCTGCGAGACGGCGCCGAAGTAGGCCAGCTCGCTGATCAGGATCATCAGCAGGGCCACGAACACGCCCAGCGGCATGGCCCAGGTCTTGCGACCCAGGTTCGTGACGGTGTCCTTCAGGCTCATCCTCTACACTCCCTGAGCGATTTCGCTCACTTGACCATCGCCACCATGATCCGAATCGCCATCGTCGACGACCACGCGATTGTCCGCGCCGGGCTGCGGCAATTCCTCTCCGAACAAGTCGACCTGCGCGTCACCGGCGAAGCCGGATCGGGCCGCGAGGCGCTGGACCTCGTGCGCGCCGGCGAGCTCGACGTGATGCTGATGGACCTCTCGCTGCCCGACCAGAGCGGCGTCGAGACCCTGGCCGCCATCAAGGCCCGCAAGCCGGAACTGCCGGTGCTGATCCTCAGCGGCTTCCCGGAGACGCACTACGCGACCACGCTGCTGCGCCAGGGCGCCAGCGGCTACCTCAACAAGGAATGCGACCCCGAGGAGATCGCCACGGCGATCCGCACCGTCTTCCGCGGCCGCAAGTACATCACGCCGGCCGTGGCCGAACTGCTGGCCGAGGGCCTCGGCTCGCCGGCCGACCAGGCCGCGCACGACACGCTGTCGGAACGCGAGCTGCAGGTCTTCCTGCGCCTGGCGCGCGGCGAAACCGTGGGCCACATCGCCGACGGCATGTCGCTGAGCGTGAAGACGGTGTCGACCTACCGCTCGCGCGTGCTGGAGAAGCTCTCCCTCAACACGAACAGCGAACTGACGTATTACGCCCTCAAGAACGGGCTGATCGAGTAGCGGCATCGCCGGCTTCGCGGTTGGCCGCGTCGACCAGGCCGCCGCAGTAGGCGAGCAGGTCTTCCAGCTCGGCCGATTTGTCGAACACCTTGTCGGCGCCCAGCGCGAAGCAGCGCTGGCGCATGTCGGGCGTGGCGTAGTTGCTGAGCACGACCCGGCGTGCACCGGGCATGCGTTCGCCGGCGGCGCGCAGCACGTTCAGGCCGGTGCCCTGGGCCAGGAAGATGTCGATGATCAGCAGGTCGCAGCCGGGATGGTCCTGCGACAGCCAGCTCAACGCGCCGTTCTCGTCGACCGCATGGCCGAGGACGCGCAGGTCCACCATCTCCTCGAGCGTCGCCACCAGGTTCTCCCGGATGACGGCGTTGTCCTCGACGAGGAAGCAGGTGAGGGCGGCGCTGGCGGGCTGGGCATCCATGGGAAGGCTCGTGAACGACTCGGAACCACAAGCGGGTACGCGCGAACGGACGGGATGCGCAAGCAGGCCGTCCATTCGCGCGGTGTCTCCGCTGGCGGTTGGTCAGGCCGCCGACGGACACACGATCAGGTCAATCGCATCAGCGCATCAGTTGCGGATCGCGATCTCGTTCTTGACGCGCTTCACGCCCTTGACTTCACGGGCCAGGCGTTCGGCGTCGGCCTTCTCGTTGGCGTTCTTGGCGAAGCCCGAGAGCATCACCTCGCCTTGCAGCGTCTCCACGTGGATGGAGGAGGCGTCGACCGACTTGGCCTCGACGAACTTGGACTTCACCGCGGTGGTGACCGCGGCGTCGTCGACGTATTCGCCGACGGAGGATTGACCGCGGGTCACGGCGCAACCGGGCAGCAGGGTCAGGGCGCCCACAGCGGTGGCCAGGGCGAGAACGGTGGCTCGAATCATCATGTTGATCTCCTTCGATTGATGAAAAGGCTCGGACTCACGCGGCGTGGCGGTCTGACGACACGACAGCAGGGGCCGGCTCGGCGAACGTCGCGGGGGCGTGGTCCAGCAGATAGGGAAGCGCCGCTTCCAGACCCAGCACCGGTTCGTGGTCGCTGACCGCGGTCCATTGGACCTGGCAGGCGAATTCATGAACGTGGAGGGCGAGGGAATGGTGGTCGGCGATGGCCATCTGTCAGCTCCTTGTGCACCCCGTGGTGCGCTGGAATTGACTCTACGTATCCCGAACAGCCGGCCCTGTCGTCCGCGTCCGCGATGTCTTGTAGGACAAGCGGAAACGGCAACGCCCACGGGTCGAATGGGGCGTTGTCCTACAAGCCGTCGCGCAGGGGCCCCACAGGGTTCGGAAGAGGTGCTTCATAGGATGCAGGCATCGAATGAAGACCCGAGACGAGAACAAGATGAACACCTTCTCCGCCGCCGTTGGAAGCGCCGCCCAGGCACCGGCCCCCGCCCATCCCGACTTCCGCCCTTCCCATTGCGTGAACGCCGAGCTGCTGCTCTCCACGCCGCTGACGGTGGTGGTCAAGGCGCAGCTGTCCTACATCGACGCCGACGGCCGGGCGGAAGTCCAGGAACTCGCCCTCGTGATCCCGCGCAGCCGCTGCGCCGGCGACCATCCGTACTGGCCGGCGCTGCTGTCGGCCGCGACCGAACACTGGCAACGTTGCCCGGGCGGTGCCCGTCATCTGTCGGCCTGCGTCGACGGCCAATGGCAGACGCTGCTGACGGCGCAGACCACGCATTGAGGTCGTGTGCGCCTCGCGCGCTGAAGGCGCGGCGCAGGCACCGGGCGGCTTCCTCAAGCTGCTCTAAGACAGGGCGCGGATAATCCGTCACTGGCCGATCACCGGCCCGACGACGATGATCCGACGCCCTGCTTCCTTTTTCTCCACTGCTTTCCACCCGCTGGCGACGGCCGCTCTGGCCCTGCTGGCCGCGGCGGCGATGACCGGCTGCGGCACCTTCGGCACCAGCACCGCCGAGCGCAAGAACGCCGTGTACCTGAACGAGCGCTTCGCGTCGGACGAGACCTTCTCGCGCCTGTTCGATTCGAGCGTGCAGGACACCTGCGAGGCGGCGCGTCGCGCGCTGCTGAGCCAGGGTTACGTGATCGGGCTGGCGCTGCCGGATTCGATCTCGGGCACCAAGCGCTTCCAGCCCGAGGGCGAGGTGCACGTCGAGATCAGCTTCACGGTGGTGTGCGTGCCGGAAGGCGGCAGCGGCAAGCTCGCGACCGCCTATGTCTCGGCGCTGCAGGACCGCTACAACGTCAAGCGCAGCGCGAACTCCACCAGCCTGGGCGTCAGCGCGATCGGCTCGATCTCGGTGCCGCTCTCGTCGTCGACGGAGTCGCTGGTGAAGGTCGCCTCCGAAACCATCCCTGCCGGGCAGTTCTACGACCGGTTCTTCGCGTTGATGCAGCGCCTGATCACGCAGCAGGGGACCGAGGACACCAGCGACCTGGACAAGACCGGCGGTTGATTCCGCGCCCGTCGCCGCTCCTCCGGGGCGCGGCGGCTGCCTTCAGCCCATGCTGCGGAGCACGTTCTCTGCCGCCTGCTTCACATGCTCGCCGCACAGCCGCGCGGCGAGTTCGCCGTCGCGTTGCTCGATCGCCGTGACGATCGCATCGAGCTCCCGCAGCGTCTCGGGCAGGCGTCCCGGCTGCGCCATCGAGATCCGGCGCAGCACCGTCACGCGGTTGTTCAGCTGCTTGAGCATCTGTCCCGCGACCGTGTTGCCGCAGCCTTCCACCAGCACGTCGTAGAACTGGTTCTTGATCGTCAGGATCCGGGCCCGGTCGCCGGCGGCGTGCGCCTGGGCCAGTTCGGTCAGCTTGGCGCGCAGCGCCGCGCGCTGCCCCTCCGAGGCGTTCACCGCGAAGCCGCGTCCGGCCAGGCTCTCCAGGCTGGCGCGCACCTCGTAGATCTCGCGCACCTCGTCGCGGGAGATGCTGGTCACCTCCGGCCCGCGGTGCGGAATGATGGTGATCAGCCCTTCCGCCTGCAGGTGCTGCAGCGACTCGCGCACGCAGGACCGGCTGACGTCCAGGCTCTCGCAGAGCTCCCGCTCGGACAGCTTCTGGCCCGGGGCCAGCACGCCGTCCAGGATGGCGGTGCGCAGCGCCTGCGTGGCGCGCTGGCGCAAGGACGTCTCTTCCCGGGCTACTTTCACGAGGCTCATGGGCCGGATCCTACCTGTGGGCGGGCGATGTCCGGACGTCCGGATCACCCGATGTTCATACAGACGGATTGTCATACAACACGACGCTGCCGCTTTCAATCCGCGTATTCCCAATGTCGGATTGTCAGACAATCCGACTACATTGGGCCATCGACGGATCGCCGCGGTTCGTCCCGTCCCACCCCCATTCCCATCCACGTCCCCATTCACCAGGAGTTTCCGATGACCCGTGCGTACGCCCCGAAGAACCAGGCCCTGTTCGACCAAGGGCTCTCGACCCGGCGCGAGGTGCTGGGCGCCGAGTACGTCGACAACTCGATCAAGAACGCGACCGACTTCAACATCGACATGCAGGAACTGGTCACGCAGTACTGCTGGGGCGACGTCTGGAACCGTCCGGGCCTGGACCGCCGCACGCGCTCCTTCCTGAATCTGGCCATGATCACCGCGCTGAACCGCCCGCACGAGCTGAAGCTCCATGTGCGCGGCGCCATCAACAACGGCCTGACGCGCGACGAGATCAAGGAAGTCTTCCTGCAGACGGCGATCTACTGCGGCGTCCCGGCGGCGATCGACTCGTTCCGGGTCGCCGCCGAGGTGTTCAAAGAGATGGACGCCTGAGGAGTCGCGGCCATGACGACCATCGGATTCATCGGCCTGGGCATGATGGGCACGCCCATGGCCCACCTGCTGCACGCCGCCGGCCATGCGCTGGTGGTGCAGGACGCCCGGCCTGAGATCACCGCCCGCTTCGCCGAGGCGCATCCCGGCGCCCGTGTCGCCAGCGGCGCCGGCGACTACGCGGCCTGCGATGTCCTCATCACCATGCTGCCGAACTCGGACATCGTCGACGCCGTCGTCGCGCCGCTGGCGTCGCAGCTCAAGCGCGGCGCGGTGGTCGTGGAGATGAGCTCTGCCGATCCCAACCGGACACGCGCCCTCGCCCAGCGCCTGGCCGAGTCCGGCATCACGCTGATCGACGCGCCGGTCTCGGGCGGCGTGAAGAAGGCCGTGGCGGGCACGCTCGCCATCATGGTGGGCGGCGACGTCCCCGCCTTCGAGCGCGTCCGTCCGGTGCTGGAGACGCTGGGCAAGGCCATCACGCACGTCGGGCCGGTCGGCGCCGGTCATGCGCTGAAGGCGCTCAACAACTACGTCTCGGCGGCGGCGCTGATCGCGACCGCGGAAGCGATCCACGTCGGCGAGGCCTTCGGCATCGATCCGGCCACCATCGTCGACGTGATCCAGGCCTCGACCGGTCGGAACAACACGACCGAGAACAAGGCCCACCAGTTCATGCTGAATGGCGCGTTCAACTCGGGCTTCTCGCTGGCGCTGCAGGCGAAGGACGTCGGCATCGCCGCGTCGCTGGGCCGGGCGATGGGGCTGCCGATGGCGCTCGCGCAGGACGTGTACGCGATGACCGCCGAGGCGTCGGAGTCGCTGGGCGTCGGCGCGGATCACACCGAGCTCTACCGCTTCGTGGGCAGGAGCTGACGCGATGAGCGCTTCCTTCGACGTCGTCAATCCAGCGACCGGCGAACGCGTCGGGCAGGTGCGCAAGGACTCGGCGCAGGACGCGCTGGCGGCGGTCGAGGCGGCGCGCATCGCGCAGGTCGACTGGCGCCGGCGTGGCGGCCACGCGCGGGCCGATGTGCTGCAGCGCTGGTTCGACCTCGTCATCGCCGAGACCGAGGACCTGGCGCGCATCATGGTCTCGGAGCAGGGCAAGCCGCTGGCGGAAGCGCGCGCCGAGATCGTCTACGCCGCGAGCTACATCCGCTTCTACGCCGAGGAGGCGCGGCGGCTGCACGGCGAGACGATCCCGGCGGCGTCGCCGGATCGACGCCAGCTCGTGGTGCGCGAGCCGGTCGGCGTCTGCGCCGCGATCACGCCCTGGAACTTCCCCGCGGCGATGGTCACGCGCAAGGTCGCGCCGGCGCTGGCCGCCGGCTGCACCATGGTGCTGAAGCCGTCCGAGCTGACGCCGCTGACCGCGCTGCGGCTCGCGGAACTGGCGCTCGAAGCGGGACTGCCGACGGGCGTGCTGAATGTCGTCGTCGGCGATGCGGTCGAGATCGGCGCGGTGCTCACGGCGTCGCCGACGGTGCGCATGCTCAGCTTCACCGGCTCCACGCCGGTCGGCCGTCTGCTGATGGCGCAATGCGCGCCGACGGTGAAGAAGCTGGGACTGGAGCTCGGCGGCAACGCGCCGTTCATCGTCTTCGACGATGCGGACCTGGACGCTGCGGTGGAGGGCGCCATCGCCTCCAAGTTCCGCAACGCGGGCCAGACCTGCGTCTGCGCCAACCGGCTGTTCGTGCAGCGCGGCGTCTACGAGGACTTCGCGGCGCGGCTGATCGAACGCGTCCGGACCCTGCGGACCGGCAACGGCCTGGATGACGGCGTCACGCAAGGCCCGCTGATCAACGAGGCGGCGCGGCGCAAGGCGCTGTCGCACGTCAAGGATGCGCTGGACCACGGCGCGCGCCTGGGCATAGGCGGCGACGCGGTCGACGGTCCCGGCTGGTTCATGCAGCCGACCGTGCTGCTCGACGTGAAGGCCGGCATGCGCTGCCTGGACGAGGAAACCTTCGGCCCGGTCGCACCGCTGGTGGCCTTCGACACCGAAGCGGAGGCGATCGCCTGGGCGAACGCCAGCGAGTTCGGCCTGGCGAGCTACTTCTACTCGCGCGACGTCGCGCGCTGCTTCCGCGTCGCGGAGGCGATCGAGTCCGGGATGGTCGGCATCAACACCGGTGCGATCTCGAGCGAGACGGTGCCCTTCGGCGGCATCAAGCAGTCCGGACTGGGGCGCGAAGGCTCCCGGCACGGCCTGGACGAATACACCGAACTGAAGCTGATGAGCTTCGGCGGTGTCGGCGCGGCCTGACGGGGCGCGTCGGGAGGCTTTTCTTTCCTGCAGCGACAGACATGCAGCAACCGGCGATGGACCGGCGGCGCACTTCCTTATCCCCTTGGAGCGAGACATGCGAAAGATTGCGAAGAAGGTCCTGGCCGTCACGGTGACGACGGCGGCGATGGCGTTGGCCACGGCGGCGTCCGCCGCGTATCCGGACAAGCCGATCACGATGGTGATCCCCTATGCGACGGGCGGTTCGACCGACGTGATCGGCCGGCTGATCGCGGAAGCGATGACGCGCGACCTCGGTCAGCAGGTGATCGTGGAAAACGCGGGCGGCGCCGGCGGCACGATCGGCACGGCGAAGGTGGCGCGCGCCGCGCCGGACGGCTACACGGTGCTGCTGCACAACATGGGCATCGCGACGGCGCCCGCGCTCTATCCGAAGCTGACCTTCGACGCCAACAAGGATCTGGTGCCGATCAGCCTGGCCGGCGACGTGCCGATGATCCTGGTGGGGAACAAGAACTTCGCGCCGGCGACGGTCGCCGAGGTCATCAAGCAGATGAAGGCCAAGCCGGGCGAGGTGCGCTTCGCACATGCGGGCGTCGGCGCGACCTCGCACCTGTGCGCGATGCTGTTCAGCCAGACCACGAACACGACGGTGACCATGGTGCCGTACCGCGGCACGGGTCCGGCGCTGCAGGACGTGATCGCCGGCAACGTCGATCTGATCTGCGACCAGCCGGTGGCCACGGGTCCGCACGTGGCGGCGGGAGCGCTGAAGGCCTACGCGATGGCGACCAAGGCCCGCGTGCCGCAGCTGCCGAACGTCCCCACCTTCGCCGAAAGCGGCCTGCCGGGCTTCGAGCTCGCCGTCTGGCACGGCGTGTACGCGCCCAAGGGCACGCCGGCGGCGGTGATCACGCGTCTGAACACGGCGCTTCGCAACGCCCTGGCGGATGCGAACGTCGCGAAGCGTTTCCAGGAGATGGGTGTCGTCCCGCCGCAGGGCGACCGGCTCAAGCCGGAAGCGCTCGGCGCGCAGACGGCGGCGGAGATCAAGAAGTGGGATCCCGTCATCAAGGCCGCGGGCGCGAAGGCGGAGTGATCGCGCGCGAGCGCGCCCTGAGCGAAGCGGCCGCCGGCGTGTCGCGAATGACCGCCGGCATGTCGCGGATGACCGTGGCGTCCGGCGCGCCGACCGCCTAGAGTCCAGGCGCATGAACATCGCGCCGACCTCTCCTGTCCCGACGCCGTCCGACGATTCACTGCTCGATCACGTGGTCTGGCATGCAGTCACGGGACGGCAAGCCGCGCTCGCCGCCGGGGAGGACAACGCCTGGCGCTTCGCGCCGGACGTCGGTCCCTTCGGTGCCGTGAAGCCCAGCACGACCGGCACCTCCGCGCAGCTCGTTGAACTGCTTCGCATCGGATCGCCCGTCGTGCTCGTGGTGGCGGAAGAGGAGCGTCCGTTCGGCGGGCTCGTGCCGTTCAAACGGGCGCCGGTCGATCAGATGGTGCTGGTGGATCCGTCGGCGATGGCGTCCGTACCTGACGTCGAGACGCTGACGATGGGCACGGCCGACGTGCCGGACATCCTCGAACTCGTGCGCGCAACGCAGCCCGGGCCTTTCGGGCAACGCACCCTCGAGCTGGGCCGCTACATCGGCGTCCGGCTGGAGGGGCGGCTCGTGGCGCTGTCGGGCGAGCGCATGAAGGTCCCCGGCTTCACGGAGGTCAGCGCGGTCTGCGTCGATCCGTCGTGCCGGGGACGCGGCTTCGCCGCATCGCTGATGAAGGCGGTCGCGCAGGGCATCCTCGCCCGCGGCGAGACGCCCTTCCTGCACGTGTTCACCGACAACGTCACGGCGATCGCGCTCTACGAGCGCCTGGGCTTCCGCCTGCGCCGCCGGTTCAGCGTGAACTTCTTCGACGAGCGCGCGCTCCGCGCCGTCGATGCGCTCAATGCGCCGCCATCGGATCCATCAGGTACACCCCGTCCGACAACGCCTTCTTGACCTGGCGCGTCGAGTCGTCGACGGTGATCTCGACGGCGCCCTGCTCGATCTCGTCGAGCGACTGACGGACCACGTCCTCGGGGCGGGCCTTGGGCACTTCGAAGTCGCGGATCATGTCCGTGTCGATGAAGCCGCCGTGGAAGCCGGCGACGAGCGTGCCCTGCGGCGCGAGTTCGGCGCGCAGGCTGTTGGTCAGCGCCCAGGCCGCGGCCTTGCTGACGCCATAGGCGCCGAGCATCGGCGTGTTCACCCAGCTGAGGATGGACAGCATGTTCAGGATGGCGCCGCCGCCGTTGCGGCCCAGCACCGGCGCGAAGGCGCGCGCGACGTGGAAGATGCCGTACAGGTTGGTCTCCAGCTGCTCGCGCAGGACGGTCTCGGCGTTGTCGCTGGCGATCCCGCCGACGCGGCCGATGCCGGCGTTGTTGATGAGCAGCGTCACGTCGCCGCAGGCGCGCGCGGCGGCGGCGGCCTGTTCGGGCTTGGTCACGTCCAGCTGCACCGGCACGACGCCGGGCAGCGTGATGGTCGAGACGTCGCGCGCGGCGGCGTAGACCTTCTTCGCGCCGCGGGCCAGAGCCTGCTTGGCGAATTCGAGCCCGAGGCCCCGGTTCGCGCCGGTGATGAAGACGACGGCATCCTTGATCTGCATGGAACTTCCTTCTGCGCCGTGGCGCGTTGGTTTCATATGACGCACGTCATATTGATGGGGAAAGAAAAGGGACCCGAAGGCCCCCGATGGAAAGCGGAATCAGCCGGCCGGACGGGCCTGTGCGGTCGAACGGGCCGGTTGGGCGGCGGCTTCAGCGTGTTGACTCAGCAGCGCGCGCTTGGTGCTGGCGAGGATGGCGATCGCCTGGTCGCGATCGCCGATCGCGCGGGCCATCTGGAGGGCGCCGACCAGCGTCGCGGCGATCGGCCAGGCGGATTCCGGCGAGGTGCCTTCGCCCAGCGCGTCCATGACGAGACCTTGCATGCCGAGCAGGAGTCCGTGGCCTTCGCCGCGCACGGCGGCCGACTGGCGGGGCAGCTCGGCGACCAGCGCCGCGACCGGGCAGCCGCAGTCGACGTTGTCGATGCCGCTCTCGTGCAGATAGGTCTCCACCAGGGCGCGGAACGGTGGCACGCCGGCGGCCACGAGCCGGTCGGCATGGCTGTGATGCAGTTGCCGGCTGTCCTGTCCGGCGCGCAGCGCGGCGGCGCACAGCAGGTCGTCGCGGGATGCGAAGTGGGCGTAGAAGCCGCCGTGCGTGAGTCCAGCCTGCTTCATCACGTCGGCGACGCCCACGCCGTCGAAGCCGGCGCGGCGGACGGTGCGGGAGGCCACATCGAGGATGCGGTCGCGGGATTCTTCCTTGCGCGTGGAGCGGGAAGAAGAGGACGAAGCGTTCATGGGATCGGAGCTTAATATGATGACCATCATACGTCAACGATCCAACGTCGATCCCACCCCGCCCCCCGGGGCCGTTGCGTGCCTTATCGCATCAATTCAGCGAGCGAGGGATCCACGCCCGGCGGCGGCGCGTCGCAATCGCTGCCGATCCACTTGTGAACGGATGAGGAGTCGTAGCTCAGCGGCTGGCCTTGCGCGGTCGAGCCCTTGAACGAGACCTTCACGGTAGCGGTCGACTTGTCCTTGACCTCGTAGGTGCCGACACCGGTGCCGCTGACCATGTCGCTCTTGCAGCTCATCGTGAAGGTGCCGCTGGCGGCGTCGGCGGGCTTGAGCTGCGTGGTGCATTGCTCGACGCTCTCGGGCTTCGGGAGCGCAAACTCGGCGGACTTCTGGCAGTCCAGGTGCGGACTGCCGCCCGCAGGCAGACCGAGCTGCGCCATCGCGGCCGACAGGCTGCTCTTCTGCTGCGCGGTGAGCGCGCCCTTGATGTCGAAGATCGTCGGCATCTTGCGGCCGTTGAGCGTGTTGACGCTCGCGCTGGCCCACAGGCCAGGCTTGACGCTGATCGACTGGGCCTGGACCGGCGGCGTCGCGGCCAGCAGGCCGAGCGACAGCACGATCAGGGAAAGGGACGCGGAACGGAAAGCGAGAGCGCACATGCAGAAGATCTCGTGGATGCCCGGGGAGGACGACGAGGTCAGTCTACGGAGCGGTCTCGTGCGCGCGCGGCACCGCTGAACCCTTCACAGGGGGCGCGTATGACGGAGGTCATGTCGGCCTCGGGCCATCTGGACAAAGAAGAAGGCCCATCAGTCTTCCAACTGATGGGCCTGATGGCCTGGTGAGATGGTCTGGCGAAACGGAGTCGCCTGACGCTGAGAGGCCATCGTTAAAGCTGGACTGACCGCACATGTAAATCAACTGCGTTCCAGCCATTTTATTGCGCCTCCGAGGTGACGTTCTACGACTTGTCTGGACGTTCTACGCCCGAGGTGCCCAGAAAGCTGGACGATCTTCGATGCGACGTCATGCCTCTTCGATTCGTGTGCATTAGAGCCTATGAAAGTCTGACGATCTCAGAACGTGACCTCCTCGCGAAGGCCGCGGGACCCGTCGTGGTGGGCCCTTGGTTCGGTTGCGGACCCTGCGGCGCTGAACTACGGTCGCCGTGTCGGCCCTGCGAGGGGTCCGTGCTCCGAGCTCCGGGCACCTGTCGCCTGAGCAACTCAAGTTTCCAATTGAAAACTTGGATTTTCTCGAGCGCCAGGGCTTAGCTCTAGTCATGCCCGCGCCATCGAAGTCTCAAAGTCACGCTCGCTACCCGCTGACGAGCATCCTTGGAAGTGGCGGAAACCTACGGGTGTTGCGCGTGTTGTTCGCCGATCAGTATCAGTCTCTGCACCCCGCACCCCAACTGGCCCGAGCCGCGGGCCTGTCACCGCAGGGCACCCGATTGGTGCTCGACGCGCTGTCCGCGCAACAGCTGATTGCCGTTCACGGCTCGGGTCGAGTACAGCTGTATGGATCCAGCATCCCGCGCTCGCTGAGGAACTCATGAACGACTTCCACCGCAAGCAAGCGGCACTTCGCGGGCCGACCGTCGGCGTCTGGCGGGGCACGCTCAACAGGCGCCCCTCAGTCAAGGAGGAGCCAAGTGACGAGCAGCTAAGAACCTGACCAGCGGGTTTGACACCATGCAGCATGGCGTTCCATGCGCAACCCTTTCGCTCCCGGGTATAGCGAAGTACCGACCCTTGACTGTGGGACCGAGCTCCGACGCGCAGTACGATGCTGCGACCTCAACCAGCCACGTAGCGAATGTCCCAGATCGATGTATCCCGCCTCTCGTACGCCGAGCTCGTTGCCTTGCGCAGCGAGCTGGAGCAGCAGATCGACGAGAAGCGCGGGGAAGAACTCAAGGTGCTCGTGGACGGTTTCGCAAAGAAGCTCGTGGCGGCCGGGTTTACGGTCGCGGAGGGCGTCGACGCCCTAGCGCCGTACGTAGCGGCCGGCGGCAAGGGTGCTCGAAAGTCTGGCTCTCAAGCTTCGGTCTTGTACCGCGACCCCGCCAACCCGTCCAACACTTGGAGTGGACGCGGCAGAGCCGCCAAATGGCTCGCGGACTACGAGGCCGGCGGTCGCAACCGCGACGAGTTCAAAGTCCAAGGCTGAAGGGCGCACACTATCTCACTTGAGACGGTGTCCACGCCAGAACGCCCATACTGCGGCGCCGCCAACGGCCAGGCCGCTGGCCAGCCCTAGCCATCCGAGCCGCCATCCCTCGTCGATGCGCACCTCAGGGTTCGAGAGCAAGATGAGCACCATGCCCCCGAAGGCGCAGGCAAGCGGGAACGCGATCGACAAGATGATCAGCAGGGCTCGCTTCACTTGAAGCGCTCCAAGGTTGGGCAGTTCAGATACACCCCTGCGCTGCTACCGCCAGCTCGCACAACCTCTTCGAAGAAGCTCGCGCAGCTGTTTGGAGCTATCAGCCAGAGCGCTTCTTGGACATCCGCTGGTCCAACTTGAACTGGGCCGCTTTTGGGTTTGTGATCTTCACCGGACGTTGCGACAGGACTCGTTTGCCGTTCTCGCGAAGGTATTCTCGAGAGATGGCGTGGCTTAAAGGGTGATCGCGTGGACGAATGGGACGCTGATGTCGATGTCGAGTTGCGGCCCAACGGTAGCTTCGCGCCAGTTCTCGTGCTTGTTCCGCCAACGCTCCTGGGAGCCGCCATTGCGCGTCGTCCTCGACGGCGAGTTCGAAGACGACGAGCTGGCACGCTTGGCTGTGCTCGACGCCATGGTTGCGATGACGCACGAACGGCTTCAAGACTGACCGGCCTCCCTTCAGCGATCTCGCAGGCCTCCGCCGATCCCAGACTGGAAGGCCATCAGCGTTGGTAACGAGATCTTCATCGCGACATCCGTGGAACATTGCCGGCAGTCCGCTTGGCCTGCTACGGTGTGATCCTCGCTTTTAGCGCCTGCTCCATCCATTCGAGGGCCGCGCGCTTACGCGGCTCCGATTCGGCGGCGGTGCAGTCGGCGGGCACGACGACGCGATAGCCCCTTACGTACGCATCCATCGCCGTGCACTTTACGCAGTAGTCGGTGGCCAGCCCCGTCACGACAACCTCCTTTGCGCTGAGCTGCTCAAGGAGAAGGTCGAGCGGCGTCGCGTAGAAGCCGGAGTGCCGCGGCTTGAGAATCATCAGGTCGGCCTTCGCGGGCGGCAGCAGGCGCGCCAGTTCGGCCGCGGCGCCGCCGGCACCGCGACACCTACGCAGCAACGTCGGCACGTCCGAGCGCCACTGGCCGAAGTTGTCGTTGACGTAGATAACGCAAGCCCCATCGGTGTGGAACTGCTTCTTCAAACGGGCGGTGGCGCGTGCCGCTTCCACCGCAGCGTCGGCGAGATCATCGGCGCCGGCGAAGTCCAGCGGGTTGATGAAATCCACCAGCAGCAGCACCTTGCGCGACCGCGGCATACCGGTGCCGCTGGCAACTTTATGGTTGATCGCGCGGGCGGCGGAAGAGCTTGCCATGATCAGCGGTTCCTCATAGAGCGCCGCGCCCGCCGGAGTCGCCGTATACCTGGGCCGTCGCGTAGCTGCATTCGGAGGCGGCCAGCGGCATGCACTCGGACGCCAGCTCCGCAGCGCGGCCGGGCAATCCCTTGGGGGTGTCGGTGCCGAACCTCTGCATGATTTTCTCTGCGTGGTCGGATCGCGGCGTAATGGCGCGCGCGAGGCCCGGCCAGGGCTGCGACTGCTTCGGAAAGGCGATCTTGTCGGAAGAGGACATGTCGAGCTCCTGGTTCGAGGTCGGTGTGCGGCATCCGCGTCAAACAGGCTGCGGCAACACGCATGCCCAGGCAGCACCGCGCCTCACGCGGACCGCAGCCGGCCGAGGTGGGTCGAAAAGCCGTCCGGGGCTCGACCGTCCTGTCTTGCACTCGTCACCACGCGCACGGTGTTAGTCCATGCGATGCGGACGCCGAGCGCGTGGAGACGCTCCACCAGCGCCACATCCTCGCGCGTGCATAGAGTCGGGAATCCACCGGCCTGCTGGTAGGCGCTCACGCTCACGCCGAGGTTTGCGCCGTGGATGTGCCGGTGGTCCTCGGCGTCGAGGTAGCCGGCTTCGTAGGCGCTGCGCTCTTCGGACGTGAAGCCCGTCCAGTCATCCACCTCGACGACGCCGCAGACGGCCTCGCTGCGCAGCGCCAACTGGCGCGAGAACCAGCAGGGCGCGACGACGGAATCCGCGTCCGTGAACGCCAGCCACCGCGCGCCTTGCTCGATCAGGGCCTGCGCGCCCGCCGCGCGAGCGAAGCCGACGTTGCGGGCGTCTACGGCCAGGCATTGCGCGCCGAAGGCGTGGGCGATGTCGCCGGTCCGGTCGCGGCACGCATCCAGCACCACCAGGATGCGAACTTCCTCGCCTTGCAAGTCCGGATGCGCGGCGGCTACCCGCAAGGCCTTCAAGGCCCTGCCGATCAGGGCCTCCTCGTCATGGGCGGGAACCACCGCGCCGATCATGGCCGCAGGCCCTCGCGCCGCGCCACCGAGCGACCGTCCGGACTCCAGGCCTCGACAAGGAAATCCTCCTCCTCGTGACGCGACAGTCGGGTCCAGCCGGAACGCCGCTGGAACGCGGCACTCATCAGTCGATGCACCTCATCGCCGCTGCGGACATAGTCGCCTTCCGGATGCCGCCAATGACTGGCGAGCAGCGTGCCGCCGGCATCCAGGCTCGCCATCGCGCCCTCGAGGGTCTGCCGGAAGGCCTCGTCGTCGAGGTAATAGCCGATCTCGCTCAGGACGATCAGGTCGAAGCGTCCCTCGGGCCACTGCGCAGGGAGGCGGGCCTGCGACACCTCGACATGCGACAGCCGGGACAGTCGCCGACGCGCATGGGCCACGGCCGTGGCGCTGCCGTCGCTGCAGAGCAGCCGGTCGCAGCGCTCCGCCAATCCGGCGCTCAGCACGCCATTGGCGCACGCGGGCTCAAAGGCTCGCGCATAGCGCTCCGACGGCAGGCTGGCGAGGATCTGCGCGCGCTTGCGCCGCTCGTACCACCGCGTGCGGTAGCCCCACGGGTCCGCGTCCTTCCTGAACAGATCCTCGAAATGCTCGGCCAGCGCGTCCTGTCCTGACGGACCTCGGGCGTTCATGACGACTGCTCCGACACGAAGAAGAACTCCGCCGAGCGAAGCAGCCGATCCACCGCTTCAGGGAACAGCACGGGCGGACGGTCTCCGTCGGGCGTCAGCTGGCTGCGGTGTTCGGACAGCGCGAGCCACTTGTCCTCGAGCGCGCGCCCGGTCAACGGCAACTGGCGCAGGCGCTGCCACGGCACGGCTGGGTCTCCCGGTCGCGCCCAATGCCAGGTCCACACCGGGACTTCCAGCAGCGTGGCCCCGCATGCCGCGCTGGCCTTGGCGCAGGCGCGGCCGACAGCTTCATGGTCGGGATGGCCGTCGTGGCGCCAGGTGGAAATGACGACGTCGTGCGGCCGCAGCTGTCCGGCCAAGGCGTCGACGAGCCGAGTCTCGTGGTGCCGCACCTGACCATCGGGAAGTCCGAGCCCGTGGATCGGGGCACGCAGCCCGAGATGCCACAGGCCTTGCGTGCGCTCCTGCCGGCGGCGCGCGGCGAGCCGGGCCGGCGTCCATCTCGTCGACCCGGCGTGGCTGGCGCCGCCATCGGTCACGCCGATCACGAGGACCGTCGATATCGAGGGCCAGCGCTGCGTCGTCGCGCGCGACCGGGCCGCGAGCAGCGACAGCAGGCCGCCACATCCCAGCACTTCATCGTCCGGATGCGGCGCCACGACGACGACCCGCGATCCGTCCGGCACCAGCTCGTCGATCGAAGTCAGCGGCACCTGCCACAGCGGCATCCATTGCCGCCAAGCCCATTCAGGCGTCCCGGTGCCCTCGATCCGGCGGCGCGACAACGGCGCCCCCGTCGACGTCAAGTCGGGTTCTTGCGTCTGCGGCATCTGCTGCAGATGCGGGAAAGTGAGATCGATGGTCAGAGCGTCCATGTCGTGTCCGCCTGTTGAGAGAGTTCCTGACCCAGCGCGGCCAGATCCCGGTCGCCATGGCATTGGCGGATGAACACTGGCAAATCCGCTGCCAGCCGGGCAAGGCGCTCGTCATGGCATAACGGACCGGCGCCCATCGCACGTGTCGCCGCGCGGAGCACCTGCTGGGCGCATTCATCGCTGGAGGCCCGCGTCCGCAGCGCCCAGACGCGCGCGTCGCGGTCGGGATGGCGATCGATCCAGGCGGCGGCTTCGCGCAGGAGCGCGGCATTGGCGCTGAGCAGTCGATCCATGTCGCCGAGTGCCAGCGCCCGATGCCAGCCTGGATCGCCGGCGGCGTTCGCGCCGGTGCCGGAAGAGGCGACCGCCGCCGCGCGGGCCTGTGCCACGAGGGCGTTGGCGATCGCACACGACGCACCATGCCAGCAGGCGGCGATGCCGATGCCGCCTTGCCAGAACCCAGGCCGGGAGAGATAGAACCCCGCCGGCCCGACCAGGCGAGCCGGCACCGCGTCGAATCGCACCGATGCACTCGCGGAGTCCGCCATGCCGACGGCCTTCCAGCGCGACGCATCGATGGTCACGCCCGCCTGCCGCAGATCGACATCCGCGAGCCACGGCCCCTCATTCGGGTCAGCGTGCGCCCCTTCGTCCGGCCAGACCGTCAGCAGCGCCCGATCCAACGCGGCGGCACCTGAGCACCAAGCCTTGACGCCGTACAGCGCGACGGTGTCTTCATCCGATGCTCGAAAGGCCACGCGTGCCCCCGGAGGCTCCGCCGCCCACATGCCGTAGGCGGGCGCCGCGGATGAGGTGCCTCGCGGCACTGCAACGCCGCCGGCGTCCGCGAGGATGGCCATCGCGTCGGTGTGTCCCTCGAAGAGCTTGACGAGCGAGAGATCCACGGCGGCCACGGTCGCCAGCGCAGACCAGCGCTCCAGGGTGCGCCCACGCCCTGGTAGCGGCAGTTCGGCCCGACCCGCGTCGATGAGGGCACGCAAGCGTCGACCTGGCTCCACGTCGCTCATGGCCAGGCGCTCGCAGAGGGCGCGGCCCGCCTGCTGGGCAAGATCGCAAGGGTCGCGGTGGAAAGCATGGACCGGTTCCTGAAAAGGGCGACCCGCATGGCAAGGCGCCGCGGGAATCTGAACCGCTCGATAGCAAGGGCGGTGCCCGCGCCAAATGGAGAAGTCCCTTCGGCCTCGAAGCGCTTCTCTGCGGGGTGATCCTCGGTCAACGCCCGTTCGGGTCCTGGTCCTGCGCGCTCCGCTCGTTCTTTCGTACGCCACGCAGGTTCATCGCGAACAGACCGACCTGCAGCACGATCAGGGCGTACGAATGACTGAAGGCGCCCCAGACACACCACAGCACATTGCTCAGGACAAAGGTCCAGAAGCCCCAGGTCCTTCGCCGTGCGCTCTGTCCGCCCACCAGCCAGGCGGCAATGAGCGTGACGACCATGGCAGGCCATTGAAGCGCGTCGAGCAGGTTGTCCATCTCCACGCACGGCAATTGGCCCGCCGACGGCCGACGGTGAGGGCGTGACCAGCACGGCTTGCCGCTTGCCATGCCTTGGAGGCCATTCACGCGGAGCTTATGGCATGTCCGTCACTCTTCGCATCGGCACCGCCGGCTGGAGCATTCCCAGGGATGTGGCCGGCAGCTTCCCGGGAGACGAGAGCCAGCTGAATCGCTACGCGCGCGTCCTCGGGTGCACCGAGATCAACACGACGTTCAGCCGCACGCATCGCGAGTCCACCTTCGAACGCTGGGCCGGCGAAACGCCGGAGGATTTCCGGTTTTCAGCAAAGCTGCCGAAGGCGATGACGCATGACGCGCGCCTGAGGGTCTCCCGGGCAGATGTCGACGCATTCATCGCGTTGCTCGCGGGGCTGGGCGAGCGGCTGGCCGTGCTGCTCGTCCAGTTGCCTCCGTCCTTGGACCTGGAACCGAAGACGGCGCGGACCTTCTTCCGTGCTCTTCGCGCCGCGTTCAACGGCGCGGTGATGTGCGAGCCCAGACATTCGAGTTGGTTCACCGCATCCGCCCAGCGGCTGCTGCGTGAAGAACGGATTGGACGCGTGGCCGCCGACCCTGCCCACCCTGCCGGCGCTTTCCAACCAGGCGGGTGGATGGGTGAGGCGGCGAACGGTCGCGGCGCCACGATTTATTACCGGTGGCACGGATCTCCGCGCACTTATTGGTCCCGTTATGACGACGACTGGCTTCTGGGACGTGCGCAGGAACTGTTGCGGTGGCCGGACGGCTCGGACATCTGGTGCATCTTCGACAACACCGCGTCCGGCGCCGCCGCAGCCAACGCATTGCAGTTGCAGGCCTTGATCAGGCAAAACCGCGACAACCAGTGATCGGGGACCGGTGTCCCGATGGTCATGCACCATCGCCGGCAGGCGACGATGCATGGGGGAAGCGCAGTGTCGCGCGATAGGAACTACCGCGCGGCCATCCTCAGGTGACAGACCTCATTTGGTCTTGCCGGACGAGGTCTCAGAGGTACTGGCGCTCGTGCTCGGCGGCGTGCCGATGGACGTGCTGGGAAGTCCCGTGGCGCCGCTCGTCGTCGATGCCCGATCGTCACCAGACGCGACATTGCCCCCTGGCGTGCTGCCGCCCGAGCCATAACGCGTCGTGTCGGCACCGCTTTGCCCTGCATATGGGGACGATCCGCTCTCCGATCCGGCACCGCTGCCTCCAGAGCCTTGCCTCGACGAGCGCTCCGAACGCCACTTGTTGAAATCGTCCGAGAACTTCTGGTATCGCTCCTGGCGCCACCCGTGATAGTCGTTGTCGAGGTTGCGCATCTGCTCGTGGCGCCATTGTTCGTAGTCCGGGTCATAGTGCGAGCGGCCTTGCGACTGCCACGTCGACTGCTGGCCGTAGCCGCCAGCGCCGCCCTGCGGGTAGTCGCGTTGCTCGCGCGCGCCGCCGGCATGTCGTTCAAAGTCGTTGGCGTCACTGCGGTAGCTCGGGCCGGACATGCCGCCAAATCGTCGGCCGCTGTCCTCGCGCCAGCCTTCGTGCCTCGGGCCCTGGTCGCGGTAGTCGCTCGGGCTGCCATGCCCGTACCCGCTGGAGGCGCCGTAACTCGGAGTGCCGTAGTTGCCCGAGCCGCTGTAGCTGTCCTGGCCGCCGAAGCCCCCACCGCTTCGGCCGCCCACCGAACGGCTGCGGTCCGGCGACCAACCATCGCTGTCGTATCCGCTTCGATAGCCACCTTGGCTCTGCAGATCGCCATGGCTGCGGTAGTCCTGGCGATAGTTGTCGCGGTAGTCTCTACCACTGTCATAGCCCGTCCCGCCGCCATGCATGTGGTCGCGATCTGCCTGGAAGCTCGTCCCTTGGTAGCCCGGCTGATAGCCCTCGCGCGACGACTGTCCTTGATAGCTGCCCTGGCCACCGCGATTGCGGTCATCTTCGTCCCACGCGTTGATGGGGCGTTGATCTTGTCTGCCTCGTTGTCCGTGCTGGTTCATGGCGACTCCTTTAAGCCTCAAACCGATTGTCGAGTCCGGCAGCGCCCGCCACCGGCTCCGACATCGATGGGCAAGGTTTGTGCCGCCGTCAGCCGCTGGCGAACTTGTCGAAGGCGCGACGTACCTTCTTCTTCAGCTCGTTGATCGCGAACGGCTTGAAGACGATGTCGTACCCTTCACCACCCCATCGTTCCGGCGAACCGTCGGCAAAGCCTGTCATGAGCAGCACCCTCAGATGCGGCTTCGCACGCTGCGCTTCCCGAGCCAATACCACGCCGTTCTTGCCGCCGGGCATGATGAGGTCGGTGAGCAACATCGCGTAGTCAGACGTGGCAAGCAAGTGTTCAGCCTGTACGGCTGACGTGGCTACATCGCATTGATAGCCGAACGCAGACAGCATGTCGGCCGCCGTTTGCGCAACCTCGGGGCGATCGTCCACCACAAGGATGCGCTCGCCGCGTCCGCCTCCTGTTTCGGGCTGGCTGGACTCCGTGAGCTGTGGCGCTTCATCAAGCGCCGGAAAATAGAGCCGGACCGTCGTGCCCATGCCGAGTTCGGAATAGATGCTTGCCGCGCCCCCGCTTTGCTTGGCGAACCCATAGACCATGGACAGGCCCAATCCAGTTCCCTCGGTCGCCGCCTTGGTTGTAAAGAAGGGGTCCATCACGCGGGGCAGCACTTCCGGCTCAATGCCCTTGCCGTTGTCGCTGACTGCGATCGTGGCGTAGCGGCCCGCGCGCGGCAGGCCAAGCGCTCCCACATCCTCCTCCGCCGCAAGCAGGTTCGTCGTGCGGATCCAGATCTTTCCACCATCGGGCATCGCATCGCGCGAATTCACCAACAGGTTCAGGATCGCCGCCTCCAGCTGCGTCGGATCCACGCGCGCACTCCAGAGATCCTCGTCCAGGTCCAACTTAAGCTCGTTGTTGTCTCCAATGGCGCCCCGCGTCATCTCGACGGTACGCCGCGCAGATTCGTTCAGGCTTACCACGCGGCCCTGCAGCTGCTGTTTCCGAGCAAAGGCCAACAGTTGTTGAGTCAACGCGCCTGACTTCTCCGCGGCTTGACGAATGCGCGATAGCGAGCGCTCAAGCGTCGCGTCGCCAGCGAAGCGAGCGTCGACGATCCGCGCGGCGAGCTGCACATTCCCCAAAATAATCTGCAGCAGATTGTTGAAGTCGTGAGCCATCCCGCCGGTGAGCTGGCCAAGGGCCTCAAGTTTCTGGGATTGGCGCAGCGCCGCCTCTGCGTCGCGACGACGACTCACATCGAGTTGGGACGAGAAGTAGTAGACCAGCTTGCCATCCGTATCCTTGACCGGCGTGAGGAACAGCGCGTTCCAGAAAGACGTTCCGTCCTTGCGATAGTTGATCAGCTCGACCGTCACCTCGCTCTCGGTCCGAATCGCCTCGCGGATCAGCGCAACGCTTTCCCGGTCCGTATCAGGCCCCTGGAGGAAACGGCAATTCTTCCCCACCAACTCATCCAGCTCGTACCCCGTCATTTCGAGGAAGGCATTGTTGGCAAACACCAGGGGCACATCCGGGAGCCGCGGGTCAGCGATGGCCATCGGCATCCGGGTAGCGGCAACGGCGGCGAAAAAGATGTCCCGACCTTCACCGACGGATCCGAAACCTTCTCTGTCCACGAATGTGGCGTGCCGTGGCGCGTGCGGCACCGTGTCGCGCGGGTCAGTGTCATTGCTCATGGCGCATTGTCAGGCACGCAGCGCGCGACGGTAGTTTTGGGCTCCTCCGGGCTTAGTCGGAATGGCCGACAGGCACTAGCTCTCAGCGATTTGACATGCAGCGTCCGCGCCCTTTTGCGGAAGTCAGCTGCTCCTGCCGACGGCCATGACAATCGACGCCTTCAGCTCTTCAATGTTGGCTGGTTTCATGACATGGTGTGCGAAGCCAGTTGCGGCCGAACGTTCCATGTCGCTGTCGCGACCGCGCCCGGTGAGAGCGATGAGCGCCACGCTGTGCAGCGCAGGCTTGGCACGCATGGACTTCGCAACCTCATAGCCGTCCATCCCCGGCATGCCCAGGTCCAGCAGCACGACGTGCGGGGCCCAGGTTGCTGCGGCGTCTATCGCGGAGGGCCCATCGATCTCAACCAAAGTGTCGGCACCAAGTCCTTCCAGCAAGAACGCCATGGACTCCGCAGCGTCGATGCTGTCATCGACGATGAGCACTCGGATGCCCCTCAGGTCATCGTCCTTCACGTTGGCCCCACTCCCCCAAAGAGCATCGAAAGTCGTTCTGCCTCACGGGCTACTGGCCGTGCAGCGTAGTCCAAAGTCGGTGCGACGCTGGAGGCTGTTTTCCCGAGGCGGCGCACCACCATAGGCACATCGGCTGCCATATGCGAAAAGAAGGGCTTCGCCACATCGGCGTGGAGGGATCATGGATGGTTTGACGCCTGAACCGCCCCAGCTTGGCGGAAAATTCCTCTATATCGAGGACAACCCCGTCAATGCCCTGTTGATGACGGAGTGGTCCCGGCAGTTCCAGCTTCTGGAGCTGTGGGTCGTCGCCACGGCGGCCCAAGGCATCGACGAGGTCGAACGCAAGCGTCCCGACCTGGTGCTTCTGGACATGCAACTGCCCGACATGGATGGCGTAGAAGTGATCCAAGCGGTGCGTTCCACATCCTTCGGTGCTTCGATGCCCATCGTGGTGCTGAGCGCTTCGGCCTCCCGAGAAGATATGCTCCGGGCGCGCGACGCGGGAGCGTCGGCTTACTGGCTCAAACCAGTGGACTTCCGACAGATTGAGGCTGACCTTCGCTTGTTGCTCGGCGCAGGCACGTTGAAGGACCGGTAATGCCGCACCGCGGATTCGTGCAGGAGGATGCGAGTTCAACCCAGCGCCGGGTTGTGCTCTTCCTATGTGCGCTCATCCTGAGCTCTGTCGTCGTGATGGCGCCTTGGGCGTCGATGCCATTGCCGCCGTTGGCGCACATCAGCGGCATGTATGGCGCAGCGACTGCGATGATCGATCTGGCCACGTTCTGGTTGCTCATTTCGACACCGCGCCCCCACCGATCTCACGTCATCGTGGCATCCGCCTACCTCTTCGCGGCGCTGATGGCGATCTTGCACGTGCTGACCTTTCCGGGTGCCGTCCTCGCAGACGGTCCCGTGCTCGGTTCGCCGCACGCGGTCAGCTGGCTATTTGTGGGATGGCGCGCCGGATTTGGGTTTTTCGTCATCTGGGCCATCCTGAAGGAGACCGCGACGCCGCGGCCGGCCGACCGGAGGCCCGGCGCTTGGCCCTTGCTGGCTGCCATCCTGGCCACCGTGCTGCTCGCTGTCGCCTCGCAGGCCACCGATCTTGGCGCGGTGAGGCCCGATGGGGGGCGTCTTCTCTTCGGCCCAGTGAGCAGGCTCGGTGCCTACATCAGCGTAGTCGCCGCAGCCGTCGCGGTCTTTCTCATCTGGCGCCGCGGCCTGTTCCGGCGAGCCGTTTACCTCTGGCTGGCCTTCGTGCTCATCGCCGAAGGGGCGGGAGTCTGGCTCAGCACCCATAGCGGGCACCGATACTCGCTCGCCTGGTACATGGCTCGCATTGAAGGATTACTCGCGAACACGGTGGTCCTTGGCGTGATCGCGGTGCATTTCCGTGCCGTGCAGAAGCGACTGACGGAGGCATACCTGACGCTACAGCATCGAACCGAGCAGTTGCAGGCGCAGGTACAGAAGCGAGAAGCTGCCGAAGCGCAACTGGCCCGTGCCCAGAAGCTCGACGCAGTAGGCCGCCTGGGCGCGAGCCTGGCCCACGACCTGAACAACATCCTCCAGGTGCTGACTGGGCGACTGGCCATCATCCGCAAGCGCGCTGGCGATAGCATCGACGCCGATGTGCAGGTGATGCGTCGCAGCGTCAAAAAGGGTGAAGCGCTGACCCGCCAACTCACCTTGCTTTCCGGTCGGCGCCGCAACCAGCCGCGCGCGCTCCAGGTCGGGCCGGTTCTGAGGGAGATGGAGGACGCGCTCCGCTCCCTGATCGGTACGCAGTGCCATCTGACGATCAGCATCGCCGATGACCTGCCTACGGTTGCCCTGGATCCGCTCGAACTTGAAATCGCCGTCACCAACCTGGCGACCAACGCCAGTGACTCGATGCCACGCGGCGGGCGCATCCGAATCAACGCTCGATTGGCTTCGAGCGAGCAGGCTGCTCAAGCCATATCCATCGAGGTTGCCGACGAAGGCGAGGGAATCAAGCCCGAGATCCTAGAGAAGATCTTTGAGCCGTTTTTCACCACCAAGACTCGAGGCAACGGCACCGGCTTGGGGCTTGCTCAAGTTCAGGCGTTCGTCACGGGTAGTGGTGGCGCAGTCCAAGTGAACAGCGAACTCGGACGGGGGAGCAGTGTCACCATGACGTTTCCGGCCACTCACGCAGCTGAGTTGCAGGAGACAGAACGTCAGGCAGGGCAGGTTGCCATGGAAGGCAAGGTAGTGCTGCTGGTGGAAGACAACCCGGACGTCCGCGATGCCTCCAATCAACTCCTCTCCGCCGAAGGGTTGGCGGTCCGCGTTGTCGATGACGCCGAGGCCGCGATTGCGCTACTGGCGGCGGGGTTTGCAGCCGACTTCCTTGTCACGGACATCGTGATGCCAGGGAGGATGAACGGCGTCGACCTGGTGCGGCAGGTGAAGGCGCAATACCCCGGGATCCGCAGCATCCTCGTGACTGGCTACAGCGACATCGCCGAGCGTGCCCGTGAGGAAGGGTTCACTGTGCTGCGCAAACCCTACGACCTGACCTCACTCATCGAGGCGCTCTCATAGAAGCGCGCTGAATTGCCGGTTGAACGCAACGCGATCGTCGCAGCGACCGCTTCGACATTCCGCCATACGGGCCGGACCCGCTGTCCGGCACGGCCGTTGCCAGATCTCGGCATGTCCATCCCAAACGTCGATCCAAACACGCGCATCCTCGTCGTAGACGACAACGTCGACGCTGCCGACACCCTGGTGATCTTGCTCCAATCGCTGGGATTCGACGCAACGGCAACCTACGACGGACACGAAGCCGTGCTGCTGGTCGAACTGATTCGGCCTCAGCTGATCATCCTTGATCTCAATATGCCTGGCATGGACGGCTTCGAGACGGCCGCGTCTATCCGGGGTACCGAGCTTGGCGATCGGTCATACCTCGTAGCACTGACAGGCAGCGAGGCCGACCTCGATCCAGTGCTCGCCTCATGCTTGGGGTTCGACGTCTTCGTCACAAAACCGGTTGGCAGCCGGCAGCTGACGGAGTTGGCTCGAGCGGCGCTGCGGGAGTCCGGCCGCGGATCGCCGCCGCAACACTTCCACTGACGTAGCGCGCAATCACTGAGTGGATGCGATCCGATCGAGTCTGAGGAGGAGGCCGCCGGCGCGACGACTGTCCCGCCGGTGACCTGCGGTGCTCAGTGCGCCCGGGCTGCGGTGCCCAGCAGCTCATCCTTGCGCTGCTGGATGCGTTCCCCGAGTTCGATCAAGTCCAACTTCGACTTCTTCGCCTTCGGGAACATCTCGTTTTGTTCCTCTTTCACATGGTGCTTGACCCACTCGCCCATCACCTTGACCTTTGCATCGTAATCCTCGCCATAGGGCTCGACGCCTTCGACCGCAGCGATGAGGTCCTTGATGCTCTGATGTTCAACCTTGGCCTCGGGAACCAACTCCTTGTCCCGCAGCGCGGCCTGGACTTCGGGGTAGAAGATTTCTTCCTCCACCTGAGCGTGGACGGTCAGTTCCAGGCAGATCTCTGCGACGAGTTGCTTCTTCTTCGCGGGCGACCGTGACTTCTCGAATTGCTCGAACAGGTCGGCGACCTTCTTGTGGTCCGCGCGAAGCAGCGCCACGGCGTCTTGCGAGCGCTTGCTACCGACTTTCGCCGGAGACTTGCGGGCGGCGGCGGCGCGGGGGGCTGCGCGTGAAGTAGAGCGGGAGGTGGTTGCTGGCATGACTGCTCCTAGCGTTGGCTGGGTTGAGGGAACTTCAAAATCGAAGGTCAGCACAGGAGGGGGTTGGTGCCTCGTGCAACAAGCAATCGCTGATAACGCTTGAGGTGACGCGCGGCGGTCACCGGGTCACCAAGGCGTTCGCACAGGAGGCCAAGTCGGTAGTGAGGCTCCGCAAAGGTCCTGTCCAGGCTGAGCGCTCTCCCGAAGGCCTCCATGGCTGCGGCCCAGCGCCCTGCCGACTCCAGCGCGTAGCCGCGCAGGTAGTGCAGCTGCGCGCTCTCGTCGCAACGATCCAGTGCAGCGTTGATCAGATCCAAGGCTGCGCCTTCACGCCGTTGGCGGCATAGCAGCTTGATTAGTCCTCCGTAGGCGAGGACCGAGTCGGGATCGCCGGCAATCGCTGCCCCATAGACAGCTTCGGCGCGCCCCTCATCGCCCAGCTCTGTGGCCGCTGTTAGGCCTGCTATCGCGTCCAACGCATCACGACCAGCGTCTAGTCCTGTTTCCACCGGGTCAACGTCGGGCGTGGGGAATGGCGGCAGCGCGACTGTCGGGGTGGTCAGGATACTGTCCAGAACTTGCATGAAATCGGTCCTGTGGAGCGCTCACTAAGTCGACTGACACGCAAGATATTTCTTGCCTCATGCTCTTGCAGCCAGAGCGCACCGTCTCCTTTTGTAGGAGGCGGCGCTGCGCCAATGAGCAAGCCAGTTCACATCGTGCGTTAGCGTTAGCTCGCCTGAGCTAGCGATTCGTACCAGCCTGCGTAGGGTGTGTTCCGGACCATATGCCGGTTGAAATCTGGCGCGCCGTCGTGCCACCAGACGGCACCGCGCTCTCCCAGCGAGCGCTTAGCCACGTCCACCCGTTCGCGCGTCGCCGCGCGATCTTCCACGGCCAAGTCACTCCTCGCCAGGCGCCGCCGGGCGTCCATGAGATCTTTCACCAGTGACTGCGCCTGCTCCGGAGGTAGCGCGGGATTGGACCGGCGCCAGAGACGCCCCCTGACAACGAAGTACCGGCCATCGGGTGTCACCGGATAGGTCTCTGTCATCCACGCGCTCCGCGGCTCAGATGGCCTTCTTGACCTGCTCGGCGTTCGTCGTCGAGCGAGTCCCCTTCAGATGCTCTTCCACATCGCTCGGGTTGCTGCCGACTTGCCCCACTGCCTCTCGAATCTGGGCAGCAGAGACATCGAGCTTGCGTGCCCAGTCCTGCACCTTGGCTTCGTCCGAAATATCAATCGTGTTGCTGGCGGAGGACTTGGAGGGACTGGCAAAACTAGCTTCGTCGGACATGGCGGTTCCTTATCGTTCCGGCCGCCGATAGCGGCCATAGACCTACAGGGCATCCCAGGATCCCGGCCTCCACGAACTTGGCCCGCGGCGCCAGACATGCCTTCCAATCGCGCATGAAGAACGGAATGCGCCTTGCCATTGCACTGGACCCAACTCCGGATCACATCATGGACTCGATCAATCGTCAGCAGCCCGAGGTCAACCGCGCGGACCTGAGCGGCCCCGATGCCATCCAACACATTCGAGACGCCGTAAAGAAGAACCAGACTTGCTTTTTCTGCACGGGAGTCAGCACCCCTGGATCTCACGCGACCCGACCGATGGGTGTCCTGCAAGTAGACGACGCAGGCAGGCTGTGGTTCATGAGTGCCTCGGACAGCCACAAGAACGTCGAGATCGCTCACAACCCGCTGGTCTGGCTCTTCTTCCAGGGCTCTGAGCACTCGGGCTTCGTCACCGTGCACGGACGCGCGTCGGTATCGCGCGACCAAGCCAAGATCGATGAACTCTGGAGCCCGCTGATGAAAACCTGGTTCACCGAAGGCAAGGACGATGCTCGCATCACGACAATAGCCGTGGAGCCGATGTCGGGGTACTACTGGGACAACAAGCATGGCGACATCGTCGCGGGAGCGAAGATGGCGATCGGAGCGGCGATCGGGAAGACATTGGACGACTCGATCGAAGGCGAGCTCCGCTTCTGATCACCGCCGACATGCGGCGGGCGAAAGATGTCGGCTTTCATCGCTCGTCGCCGCACTGACGGACAAATGTGCATGAGCAGTGCCAGCATGAGTTCGGAGGACAACATGCGTCACGTCACACCGGCCGTCCGAGCACTGATTTCTGCAGCGATGGCGGCGATAGCTGCTGGGCTCTGTACGTTGAACGGCTTTGAGACTCCCGCCACGATCGTCGTGGCCACACTTTTCGCCGTTCTGTTCTGGACCTGGCTCCGTCGCTAGTCCGTCTCGTCCGCCTGGCGGATCGGCAGATGCCTCCAAGCGGCATCGTCTCGCTTGCCCTCCCGCTGTATTCGGCGGGAGGGCAAGTGGCTCAGACTTTGGGCGGATCGGTCTCTCGCTCGAAGTGGCGGTGCGTTCCAAGCCCCTCGATTAGCGCATTCGCACCGTCGGCGGCGGAGCCAGCGATAAAGATGCCGGGCGCCGGGTCAGGATCGATGGCCGGGCCGAGGCCGGCGGCCTCGAGCAGCCGAACCCCCTGTCCAAGCGCCAGGATGGGCTTGCAGTGCCGGAACTGGTCGCGGATGAACTCGAAGACATGCGCGTCCTGCTGCAGGCCGTCGATGGCTGCGTCGCCGTCCGGCACGACCAGCGCGTCGAACAGGAAGCCCGGTTCGTTCTCGAGCGAGATGTCGGCCTGGATCTCGACACCGTCGGCAGTCGCCACCGGCCCGATGCGCGGCGCGGCGTAGCGCGGCACGGCGCCTTGCGCGAACAGTGCGGCGTGCACCTCGGACACGGGCTGCCCCTGCACCCCGTCAGCGACGAGGATCACGACCTTGCGGCCCATGATCGACCCGTCGCCCGGCCGCGCCATCAGGGATAGCGCCGGGGAGCGGCGCACCTCCGGTTCGGGCGCCTGATCGATGGCCAGCGGCATCGGCTCGGGCAGCGGCATGTTCAGCCCATCGGCCACCTTCTGAGCCAGCTCCTCCGACGCATTGCGCAGCGAGGCCAGCATCCGCTCGCGGATGGCCGGCACCGTGACCTTGCTCAGTTCGAAGCGGAAAGCCGCGGCGATGTGCGCCTGCTCGGCCGGCGTCTGGCTCTCGAAGAACAGCCGGGCCTGGTTGTAGTGCTCGGCGAAGAGCTCCGGCTTGGCGCGCACCTTGGCCTGGTCCTCGCGCGCCTGCAGCCTCGCCGCCACCGACGTGAAGCCCTGTGCCGCGCCGGCCTGGAACGGACAGCCGCCGCCCAGCGAGTTGGGCTCATAGGACACGCGTCCCCGGTTGATCGCCTGCCGGTGCATGCCGTCGCGCTGGTTGTTGTGCACCGGCGCGATCGGCGAGTTGATCGGGATCTCGTGGAAGTTCGGCCCGCCGAGCCGGCTGATCTGCGTGTCCACGTAGGAGTGGATGCGCCCGGCCAGCAGCGGATCGTTGGAGAAATCGAGCCCCGGGATGATGTTCGCCGTGCAGAACGCGACCTGCTCAGTCTCCGCGAAGAAGTTGTCCGGGTTGCGGTTCAGCATCATGCGACCGACCGGGCGTACCGGCACCAGCTCCTCGGGGATGAGCTTGGTCGCGTCGAGGATGTCGAAGCTGAACTTCGCGGCTTCTTCCTCGGTGAAGACCTGCAGGCCGAGTTCGTACTCCGGATAGGCACCGCCCTCGATGCGCTCCCACAGGTCGCGACGATGGAAGTCCGGATCGGCGCCGGAGATTTTCACTGCCTCGTCCCACACCAGCGAATGGGTGCCAGCCTTCGGCGACCAGTGGAACTTCACGAACACCGACTCACCGGCCTCGTTGACCATGCGGTAGGTGTGCACACCGAAGCCCTGCATCGTCGCGTACGAGCGCGGGATCGCGCGGTCGCTCATCACCCACATCAGCATGTGCGTGGATTCGGGCATCAGCGAGACGAAATCCCAGAAGGTGTCGTGCGCGCTGGCCGCCTGCGGCATCGCGTGATGCGGTTCCGGCTTGACCGCGTGCACAAGGTCGGGGAACTTCATCGCGTCCTGGATGAAGAACACCGGGATGTTGTTGCCGACCAGATCCCAGTTTCCTTCGTCGGTGTAGAACTTGACGGCAAATCCGCGCACGTCGCGCGCCGTGTCTTTGCTGCCACGTTCGCCCTGCACCGTAGAGAAGCGGACGAAGACTGGCGTGCGCTTGCCAGCTTCCTTGAACGGCGCGGCCTTGGTCAGGTCCTGAAGATCCTCGTAAGCCTCGAAGTAGCCGTGCGCGGCAGATCCGCGCGCATGCACGATGCGCTCGGGGATCCGCTCGTGGTCGAAGTGGGTGAGCTTGTCGCGGAGGATGAAGTCCTCCAGCAGCACCGGCCCGCGGGTGCCGGCCTTCAGCGAGTTCTGGTTGTCAGCGATGCGAACACCCTGGTTCGTCGTCAGCGGCTGGCCGGACGAATCGACGCGCACTCGGTCCAGCGGTGCAATCGTGGCGTTGCCGCCTTCAGGCGCCTGTGTGCCTGTCTTTTTGCTGGTCTGAGACTCCGACAGTGTGCTGGCCGTCGGCAATCGCGACGGGAACTCGGTAGTCGCACCGACGGGCGGCTTCACGCCGTTGTCCGCTCCGTGCTCGCTGGCCTTGTTGGCGTTGAACGCGAACGCGCGGGCGGCGGCTTCGGTCTCCACCATCTTCTGCAGCGCCGCGTCGCCGGCGCTGTCGGACGCGCCAGTGGCGGGCCCGCTGTCAGTATTGCGCGCGGCCGCTTTCGCGGCGGTCGTCGCGCCTGGGCGTTCGGGCTTGGCGGATGCGGCGGGGGCACTGGGCTTCTTGGCCATGGACGTCCTCATTGATGGTAGGAAGAACAACGAGAGCTTCTTCAGCAGGGAACGTTCCTGTTCGCTGCATCTGGCCAACAAATGTCGCTATGGCCCCCATTGGCCCGTTCAATGGCGGGCACTGGCGCGCACAGGTTTTCGCAGCGCGCACTCCAATGCAATGCTCATCACGTCGGTTGGGTATAGCTCTTGCTCACACGAGACATGTTCGACCTACATGTTTCGTGGTGGGAGTTGCTCGCTCGGGCGGCTTTCATCTACTTCGCGCTCTTCCTGATGGTGCGGCTCTCCGGTAAGCGGACTGTTGGTCAGTTCACGCCCTTCGACCTACTCGTCGTGATGCTGCTCAGCGAGGCTGTCAGCAACGGGCTTAGTGGTGGAGACGACTCGGTAACGGGGGCTTGGATCCTCGCCGCCACGTTGATCGCCATGAACGGACTGGTTGGATTCATCAGCTCCCGCAGCAAGCGCTTGGAGCGCCTATTGGAAGGTTCCCCGATGCTGATCGGTCGAGACGGCGTCTGGTTCCCGGACGTCCTGCGCCGGCACCGCCTCGGAACAGCAGACGTCGAAAAGGCTCTGCGCGAGGCGGACTGCCGGCTCCGCGACATGAAGCTTGCGATCCTGGAAACCGATGGAAGCATCAGCATCGTCAGACGCTGACGCTTCTGCTCAGCGCAGTTCAGCGCAGCTCATTGCGGACCTAAGACGCTCCGCGTCTGTTCAGGCCGTACGAACGAATTTTGGTCCGAGACCTTACTCAACTCGCCGGACGGGCTCGACATTGACCGTTCCTGCCCGTTGCCTGTTTCGTTGTTTTGTCCCCGCTCGGTCTTCAATGTTGTGGGCGACGAGGGGCCACCCGCTACGCCGACCGGTACGCCTTGCGACTGCGCGGTGCGGTCGTGCAACGGTGAAGAGTTCGAAGTTGAGGAGGCAACTGCCGTAGGGGAGGTCGACCCAGCCATGGACTTCGCGGCGGTTGTAGACGTCGGGAACGTGGGCAAGTCCGAGGATGCCACATTCGGGGACGGCGACCCTTCTGCGGACTTGGCTGACCCAGAGGGTGTTGTCGGCTGTTGCTTGTCGCGCATGGACTTGACCAGATGCGTCGTCAAGAACGCGACGCCGCCTGCAATGGCGAGGAAACGAAGGGACATCAAGTGCTCCAGGTTGCGGCTCACGAAGGGAGCCTTGGGCACATGCAGGCAACCATCGTTCCAACTTCTTCTTCCGGTGAGTCGCGACCTCGAGCCGGTCGATCTCATCGCGATGCTGACGCGCCGGGCGCCGCGCTTGCCGCATCCGTTTCATGCGGCTGCGCGCTTCTGCGACGTCGCTCACGGAGGGTTCCAACATGCTCGCCCTGACCTACCACGGTGCCAAAGATGTTCGCGTCGAGACCGTTCCAGATCCCGTACTGGCGGCCGACGATGACATCCTTCTTCGCGTGACCGCGACGGCCATCTGCGGATCCGATCTCCACATCTATCGCGGCAAGATCCCGGACATGAAGTCCGGGGACATCCTCGGCCACGAGTTCATGGGAGTCGTCGAGGACGTCGGCCGGGGCGTCACCCATTTGAAGCGTGGCGACCGGGTCGTGGTTCCTTTCACCATCTCCTGCGGCGACTGCTTCTTTTGCGGCCGCAAGCTCTTCGCCGCCTGCGAGACGACCAATCCGGGGCGTGGCGCCATCCTGAACAAGAAGGACGTCCGCTCCGGCGCCGGCCTGTTCGGTTACAGCCATCTGTACGGCGGCTATCCGGGTGGCCAAGCGCAGTACGTGCGCGTGCCCAAGGCCAACGTCGGTCCGCTGGTGATTCCGGACACGCGACTGAGCGACGAGCAGGTGCTCTTCCTCTCGGACATCCTTCCGACCGGCTATCAAGCAGCGCTGAACGCCCAGATCACCGCAGGATCCACCGTAGCCATCTTTGGTGCCGGGCCGGTCGGCATGATGGCCGCCGCAAGCGCCCGGCTGCTGGGCGCGGAGAAGATCTTCATGATCGACCACCACCCATATCGGCTGGCCTTCGCGAAGGAAACGTACGGCGTGCTGCCGATCGACTTCGATCAGGTCGACGATCCGGCGCAACTGATCATCGAGCAGACTGACCATCGCGGCGTCGATGCCTCGATCGACGCGGTGGGGTTCGAAGCCAAGGGCAGCACCGTGGAGACCGTGCTGTCGACACTGAAGCTGGAGGGCTCCAGCGGCACCTCGCTGCGGTGGGCGATCGCTGCCACACGTCGCGGTGGCATCGTGAGCGTGCCGGGTGTCTATGCCGGCTTCATCCACGGCTTCCTGTTCGGCGATGCCTTCGAAAAGGGCCTCAGCTTTGCAAGCGGACAGACGCATGCACAGCGCTTCATGCCGGAGCTCCTCAGGCACATCGAAAACGGCGAACTCAAGCCTGAAGTCATTGTCAGTCACCGTCTGCCGCTTACCGAGGCCGCACGGGGCTACGAGATCTTCAACAAGAAGGAAGAGGACTGCCGCAAGGTCGTGCTCACGCCCTTCGATCTGTGAATCCGTTCATCCGTCCCGGCCGAGGGATGGTCAAGGAGTCGCCATGAGTTCGAATCCTGCTTCCGCACGGCCGCTGGCCGTCGTCACCGGTGCGTCGAGTGGCATTGGTCGCGAGTTGGCCCTCGAATGCGCCCGTCACGGGTACGACTTGTTGATCGCGGCCGACCGTCCTCAAGACGACACGGCCGCCGCTTGCCGGGCCGAGGGAGCGCACGTCCGGACCTTGCAGGCCGACCTGTCCCTCATGACCGGCGTGGATGCGTTGATGGCGGAACTTGGCGGCAGACCGGTGGACGCCCTACTGGCCAATGCCGGCCACGGTCTCGGTCACGCGTTCCTAGACCAGGACTTCAAGGCCGTGCGACATGTCATCGACACCAACGTCACCGGGACGCTGGACCTGATCCAGCGCATTGGCCGGGACATGCGCGATCGCAACGCCGGCAAGATCCTGATCACCGGTTCGATCGCGGGGTTGATGCCCGGCACATTCCAGGCCGTCTACAACGGCACGAAGGCGTTCATCGATTCATTCGCGTATGCACTGCGCAACGAACTCAAGGACACGGAGGTTTCCGTGACCGTGTTGATGCCGGGCCCGACGGACACGGAGTTCTTCCGCCGGGCGGACCTCACTGACACCAAGGTAGGCAGCGGAAAGAAGCAGCCGGCGGCCGAGGTCGCGAAGACTGGCTATGAGGCCATGGAGGAGGGCGAGAGTGCCGTGGTGGCGGGCTGGAAAAACAAGGTCCAGGCACTGCTGGCCAACATCACGCCGGCGGAGGTGCTGGCCGAACAGCATCGGAAGACCGCTGAGCCTGGCGGGGGTGCCCCGCGCGATCGCGGATAGCTAGCAGTTGTGATTTCGCCCAAAGTGGGTACGGCCGCGCTTCTTTCAAAGCTTGCCGATCGTGCCCTCTAGAGTTCCCACCAGCAGTACCTGGAGCCGCCATGCTCATTGATCACATTTACAAGATGGCCAAGGTAGGGGTCGAAGAGGAATTTTCGTTTGAGGCCCATCGAGATGTCATCGAGACGATGGAGCGGTTCTCACGTGAGCTTGAGCGTCTGGATGAGCTTGCCGAACAGGGTCTTGTCGAAGTGCTATCGCAGCATTCGCAATCTACTTCTGGCGAAACGTACGTTGATCGCGTGCGCTTCAAACGATTGAAGTGACGTGCAGCGCTTGGCGTAGACCGCGCCGGTTCAGCGTTCAGGGCGCTGTCCACCGTAGTGCTGCCGCGCAGCGTTGATGGCGGCCTCTTTCGTCGGGTATTCGCCTTCGTAGGTCAGACTAGATTCTCGCGGGCCGTCGCCCGCAGATCGCGAGAGCCTTACGAGCGGAGCGAACTTCCCCGACGGCAAAGGCTTTGCATCAAAGTCTGGGGTCCAAGTGTTTTCCATCGCCACTCCCGTTGAAGTTTCTTCTTCAGGGCGATGCTGGAACTGAATGTGCACTGAAGCCAGCATGTCCCAACTTCATCCTTGATGAACTCTATCTCTTCGCCCCGGCTCGTGGAAGTCTGCAGGGTCAGCGCGGCGGCGCACGAGCGGCGGAAAGCTGGAGAGCACGCCGGACTCTCCAGATGATGTAAGACGAGTAGCCGGGCTTGCGTCGGAGTAGGCCGCGTCGTAGTCGGCGGGTACGTCTTTCGCCAGCGGCAGGTGCTTTTCTTGCCAATGTGGCGCATCACTTAGATGCAAGCTATGGTCAAGCCGATTTACTCGACGTCCTCGATAGAAGAAAAAATCTCTACCGGGTGCTCTGGTCTCGACGACGTGCTACGCGGCGGATTGCCGGCCGGCCATATCTACCTGCTTGAAGGCCCAGCCGGTGCCGGAAAGACAACATTGGGGCTTCAGTTTTTGCTGGAAGGCGTGCGGTCTGGTGAGCGAGTCCTGTGGTGCACCCTGGCGGAGACCGAATCTCAACTGATGGCCACGGCCCGGTCCCACCGGTGGGACCTGACCGGTGTGGATATCGTCAATCTGGCAGAAGTTGACACAGGAGAAGCTGAAGGCGATTACTCCTTCTTCTCGCCCAGTGATGTCGAACTGAACGACGTCGTCGCCAGAATCTTCCGGGTCACCGAGGAACTTCGCCCGAGCCGCGTAGTGTTTGACCCCTTCTCCGACGTGCGTCTGCTCGCACGGGATCCGCTTCGGTTCAGGCGCCAGCTCCTGCGGCTCCGCGAGCACTTCTCCGCTATGGGCGCCACAGTGCTGCTCATCCAGGAGGCCGGGCTGCATGGCAACAACGATGAAGCCGGCGAAGGTGTCGTGCACGGCATCATCAGCCTGTACCAGCATGCACCGGACTACGGAAAGCAACGCCGGCGCCTGCGGGTGCACAAGATGCGTGGCGTGGCCATGCAGGAGGGCTTCCATGACACGGCCATCCACATGGGGGGAGTGGTCGTCTATCCGCGGCTGGTCGCCAACGAGCATGACGCCGAGTCGGAGAGCGTGGGTCGGGGCACCACACTGACCAGTGGCAGTGAGGTGCTGGACGGCATGCTGCTCGGCGGCCTGGACCGCGGCAGCAGCCTGTTGGTCACTGGACCGTCTGGCATCGGCAAGAGCACGCTGTGCATGCAATTCATGAATGCCCTCGCCGAGCGCGGCGGTCGAGCTGCCGTATACCTGTTCGACGAGACCCGCCGAGTGTTTCTCTCGCGTGCGGATGCGTTGGGAATGTGTACCCGGGCTCGCGTGGACTCAGGGAACATCACGTTGCGTCAGATCGACCCGGCCGAATTTTCCCCCGGTGAATTTGCGCACCTCATCCGGCGCGCGGTGGAGGAGGACGGCGTCACGATGGTCGTTATCGACTCGCTGAACGGCTACCTGACCGCGATGCCTGACGAGAAGCATCTCGCCATGCACATGCACGAACTGTTGACCTATCTCTCCAACCGGGATGTAGCCACGCTGTTGACACTGAACCAGCAAGGCTTCGTGGGCGAGCCCAGCGGGTCGCCCCTGGACGTCACCTACCTGACCGATGCCGCAATGCTGCTGCGCTACTTCGAGGACGACGGCGAGATCCGGCGCGCCTTGTCCGTGATCAAGCGGCGCGTGGGCGGACACGAATCGACGATCCGCGAGTTCCGTATCGGACTGCCGGGGCTCCACGTGCAGGAACCGCTGCGCGGTTATCACGCCTTGCTGTCGGGTATGCCGGTGGCCAAGGGCGACGAGACGCGTGCGACATGAGCGAAGTCCAGATGCTGGCCGAGACGCTGCCGCCCATCGCCGCGGCGGATGCCCTGTGTGCGGATGTCCTTATCCTTGCGGCGCCTCGCGATGCCTCGCTCACACGCAAGCTTCTGAACGATGCCGGCGTGTGCAGCGAATACTGCGCGAACGAAGCTTCGTTGATGCAGTGCCTGTCCCTGGAGACCGGATCGGTGCTCGTGGCGGAGGAAATGTTGACCCCTTCGCTCCGTCGTCACCTGACAGCGAGCATCCGGGCCCAGCCGCCGTGGTCGGACCTGCCGGTCATTATCGTGGCCAGCGCATCCGCTGAGCATCTCCCTCTCAGCGCGGTGGCGGAGCTAGGCAATGTCGCAATGCTGCATCGGCCGATGTCGCCGGACGCGCTGCGCTCGGCGGTGTCCGCGGCGCTGCGCGCACGACGGCGGCAGTGGCAGGTGCGCGACCTGCTGCGGCAACAACGCGAGCAGGCGGAGCGCAAGGACCAGTTCCTGGCCATGTTGGCGCACGAGCTGCGAAATCCCCTGACGCCGATCCGTTATGCCGCCCATCTGCTGCAGCTGGATGAGCTGCCGCCTGAGCGCCAGTCGACGCTCGCCCGCCTGGTCGATCGGCAGGTTGGTCACATGGGTCGGATCATCGACCAGTTGCTCGACGTGTCCCGCTTGACGCGCGGGCTTGTCCAGCTCACGCGCGCGCCAGTGAATCTGTGCGCCCTGGCGCGCGATACGCTGGCGGCCCACTCGATCGCCGCGCAAGGCAGCGGCGTCCTTCTCGACTGCCGGTGCGACTGCGAAGCTTGGGTAGAAGGGGATGGCACGCGGTTGCGCCAGGTGATAGACAACCTCGTGGACAACGCGATCAAGTTCTCGTCGACCGGTGATCAGGTCAACGTGAGCTTGAGTTGCGAGGGCGATCGTGTCCAGTTGATCGTTAAGGACGAGGGCGACGGGATCGAGCCGCACCTGCAGGACCAACTCTTCGACGCCTTCGTGCAGGCAGACCGTTCGCTGGAGCGCTCGCGCGGAGGCCTCGGACTCGGTCTGGCCCTTGTCAAGGGCCTCGTCTCCCTCCATGGCGGCGAGGTGTCGATGTACTCCGCGGGCCCCGAGCAGGGCAGCACGTTCACTGTGAGCTTGCCCTCCCTGCGCGAGAGTCAGGCCGAAGAAATCATCGACGTGGACACCTCGCCGAAGACCGCGCCGGCGTCGCGCGACGTACTATTGGCAGAAGACAACGTCGACGCCGCCGACTCGCTGCGAATGATTCTCGAAGGACACGGCCACCGGGTGGCGGTCGTTCACAACGGGCCGGCTGCCCTTGAGACGCTGCGATTGAAGCGTCCGCAAGTGCTCATTTGCGATATCGGGCTTCCTGGGCTCAGCGGCTATGACGTTGCACGGGCCGCGCAAGGCGCCCACCGACCGGCACTCATGCTCGCACTGACTGGCTATGGCTCCGCCGAGGATCGCAAGCGGGCAGCCGATGCCGGGTTCGACGGGCATCTCGCGAAGCCGGTCGCGGTTCCGGCATTGTTGGCCTGGCTGTCCGCTGCCGTACTGGACACCGACCCAACCTGAAAGGTCGGGTTCTGCTCGCCGACCACAACAGTGGGCGATCCGGTCCTCCCTCAATCGTCTTCGCAGTCGATTCCCAACGTCCGCAGCACGCGCAGGCGTGTGAACCTGTCGTTCACGTCGTCAACCATCACGATCAGCGCGACGCTCCCCGCGGTCGCGAAACCACCTGACGGCGTTCTGATGGAAACCAAGTCGGCGATGAGCTTGCCGCCCGGGCAGGTCGTCGAGGCCAGTCGGATCTCGCCGACACCTTCGACATCAGTACGGCGCAACTCCATCTCGCCCACCACACGCTCTACCGGCATGACGCTCCCTCTTGGCATGGAGCGAAGTTTGCATCAGATCTTGCATATCAGCGTCCGACGAGCGTGAAGGGCCAAGACGAGCGCGCGCCGACCAGAGGCACCCAGAATGAGCGCCTGACTTTCACGATCGATGTCGACGAGCGCGCGTCTTTGTAGCTCCGCCAGCAGCGCGAGGGCCTTGGGATTGGCGCGACTGGGATCAAACGGCAGTGCACCCAGCACCTGCAGCTGTTCCTCTGTCAGGGCGCCTGTCGAGGTCACTGGGGTCGTCGTCAGATCTTCCACCCGGGCTCCCCATTCAAAGGGTCGAGTTCAAGCTTCACGTAGGCAGCGAGCATGACGTCGTCAACGTCCTGAACGATGACGACGAGGCTTGGCCTATCCGATCGATCCTTCCGCTCGAACAGGCATTTGCTGGTGTCCGCCTTTGGGTCGAGCAGAACGACGCGGTCGTAGAGCGCGAGCGTGACGCCTCCGAGGTACTTCAAGTGCAGCGCAGGCATCTGGGGCGACGTGGGTTGTTCGTCGCTTTGGCAAAGCGCATGCCGGCTGGTGAATCGGTTAGGTCATTTCCCGTAAGCGTCGCGGGGCAGAGCGCAGGCAGCCGGTTTGCCAACAGCTGCTTACATCTATCACCGGAGTCATCATGTCTGCCGATCAGCGGAAGGGGGCTGCCGTTCCAGCATCTGCAATGGAGCGTCGTACCGACAACTTCAGGCGCGAGGCCTATGAGCAGCGAGATCGCAGCAAACGTCTGGGGATGGCGAGCAGCCAGCCGAAGGCGGAGAGCAAGCTCGACACAATCGAGCCGAACAGCGCCCGTTTCATCTGAAGGCCCGAAAGGCCCGATCGACCGATGACGTCGATGCGGGCCCACTTTCCAGACACTTGCTGCGGTTGCACACCTACCGCTTCGCGGCGGGGAAAATATCGCGCTGCGGCGCCTCCTCGATTGCATGGGAGCGACGCACCGCAGCGCGCTTAGCTGGTGGAGACGGCGATCCGTCGCGGCTGCGCATGTGCTTGCTTTGGAATCCTCAGCGTCAGCACGCCATCCTTGATGCCAGCCTCGATCCGCCCGGCATCCAGTTCCCGCCCTAGTGCGAAGGCACGGCGGTAGCGTGGCGCGTTGAACTCCGCCCAAAGTCCGCGCAGGCCGTCCGGGCTCTCGACGGCGACCTCGCCTTCGATCACCAGCGTTTCTCCGTCAAGTCGGACGTCTAATTTCTCGCGCGGAACGCCAGGCATGTCCGCCAGTAACGTGATGCCGGCCGCATCCTCGAGGATCTCGACGGAGGGCTGAGCCACGCTGCGCGCGTCCGGGGCGTGGCGGCGCGGCGCGCCGCTCTCGTTCGCTGCGACTGCATCTTTGGCGCCCGACGCGCGGGTCAATTCGTTCTGTTGCGACATGACAGCTCCTTTCAGGTGTTCACAGGGTCATTGCACGTTGATGCGTTGCGGACGGGCGGCCTCGCGCAGGCCGATGCTCACGCGCAGCACGCCGTCGCGGTAGCTGGCCTCGACGTTGGCGGTGTCGGCGTCGTCCGGCAGGGTCACTGCTCGGCTGAACCGGCCATACCAGCGCTCGGCAGCGTAGACCTGCGTCGCCTCGGCGCTGCCGCGCTGGGTCGGTCGCCGTTCGCCAGATATCCTCAACACTCCGCGCTCGACCGTCACATCGATGGTTTGCGCCTCTAGGCCTGGCGCAAACGCATAGACCTCGACGGAACGCTCGGTCCGCCCGACATTGATGGGCGGAAAGCTGCCAGCGGCGGCGGCCCGGATGCCGTCAGGAAATGCTTCCGACGTCAGCGAGCGGGAGAGCGCCTGCTGCAACTGGGCGAGCTGCTCCAGTAGGCCGTGGGAACGAGGGGATGCCGAATCGAACATGAGAGACCTCCTTTCCGTGGTCGATGAAAGATGTCGACGCAGGGACGCGTCGATCGTTGAAATCGTGCGACGCAGATTCAGCCGCCCGCTCGCCATCCGACCGTCTATGGCTTGTCGGAGGGCGGGTGGTGATCGCTCGGCTTGGCGTGACCGATCAGCGCGCTCGAGGTGGCGGCCCCGCGTCGTCTCGTGGTGAGGCGGGGTCGCGCGCGAAGCAGGGGCGCTGGCCGCCCTTGAGCCGTCGCAGCGTCTCGCGTGCGAGCAGGTAGGCCTGGAGCTGCGACTGGCTCATCGGGAGACGAGGCCGTCGCGGGGAACGCTCGTCTGAAGCGTGGTCAAGGTCGTGTTGCGGTGTGGCCATGATCCAGTTCCTCGTCCGAATCGAGTTGTGGCGAATCGATTCGGATTTAGGAACTCGGACGCGCCGCTTCAAGGGGTTGAAGATCAGGGAAAACCTTAGACTTCCTTCTTCATTCGGGACGCCTATTGGGGCGTGAAGATCATGTTCGCCGAGACGTAGCTGATCGGCATGAACGTCCCGCCGCCGATGTATTGGAGCTGCAGCGCATCGCCATGCCCACCCGACAGTGAGCCGGTCACCCCCGTGGTAGTGGTAGACCGCCGCGCGCCTGCGTAAAGCGCGCCACCGGACTTGCCGCCCAGCAGGGTCAGACCGTTCGCACTGCTGGCGACCGTAGTCCATGCACCGGAATCCGCGGCGGGACGCCATGTGAGGCCCCCGTCCGGCGATTCGTACAGCGTGCCGCCGTTCGTGGCCGCCACGACGTAGCGACCATCCGCCGATGTGGCGATGGCGCGCCAATCGCGATTCATCGCCACCGCTTCCCACGTGGTACCGAAATCGTCGGACCGCCAGACTGCACCGGTGTCGACTGTCGCGTAGAGCCGCCGGCCATCGGCCGACGCTGCAGAGCCCCACCAGAACTGTGCAGTCGCGCGCGCATTCCAGGTCACGCCGTAGTCGGTCGACACGTACAGCTGCGCTCCGTTGGTGCCTGCGATCAACACGCGTCCATCGGCGGACGAGTTGACGGTCCGCCAGGCACGGCTACTGTCGCGCGCTGTCCAGCTACTGCCGCTGTCAGAGGAGGTCCAGATCTGGCCGAGATAGGCCGTGGCCACGAGATGCGTGCCGTCCGCCGAACTGGCGACGGCGCTCCACGCCCGGCTGCTTCCGTCGTTGGACCAATTGAGCCCGCCGTCCGTTGACAGGTACAAAGCTCCCCCGTTGGTCGAGGCCAGCAGCTTCAGTCCGTCGGACGAAACGGCGACGCCCGACCACGTCTGCCCCGTCAGTCGAGGCGTCCAGTTAGCGCCGGCATTTTCTGAGGTGTAGAGCTCACCGGACGACGAGGTGGCCACCTGCCGTGCACCGTCGGCCGACATGGCCGTGGCGGTCCACGCACCCATCGGCGTCAGCGCCGCCCAGCTCACTGCGTTTCCGCCGGGCAGTCCGATCGTAGTGATGCGCTGGCCCGCATTCTGCGCGATCGTCCAGCCGCCGGTGCCGACGCCGGTGATTTTGATCCAGTCCCCGATCGTGGGCGACGCCGGTAGAGTGATGACGACCGCGCTATTCGAAGCGGCCAGATAGCCGGTGTTCGATTCGGCCTGCGCGGTCGCTCCCGTCACAGTCACCCAGCGCGTGTCCGCCGGCGCGGCGCTGCAGGCGTAAGCGGTGGACGACACTTCTCCGACGTCCAACACGCCGTTGCGGTTCCCGTCTTGGCCCGACTGCACGCGTTGCCCCCCGTAGGTGCAGTTCGCGCCAGGCAATTCCGCAGCCACTGCGACCAAGGCGTCGAGGCCGGGGGCGCCACTCGGGCCACTCGGGCCACTGGGACCGCTGGGACCCGTAAGGCCCGTTGAACCGTTCGAGCCGTTCGGGCCATTGCACACGTAGGCAATGCTGCTGATCTCGCCGGAGTCCAGCGCACCATTGCCGTCGCCATCCAGCCCGGCAAGCACTGCCGAACCACCCTGCGCACAATTCGCGCCAGCCGCTTCAGCGCGGACTCGTACCAGCATGGACTGACCTTGGACGCCGGTGCTTCCGTTCACACCGTTGCAGACGTACTGGGTGTTGGACACCTCGGCGTTGGCGAGCTGGCCGTTGTGATCGGCGTCCGTGCCGGATTGGACGCGAGTGCCGCCCGCGGCGCAATGAGTGCCTGCAGCCTCCGGGGCGACGCGGACCAGCGTCGCGGCCATCGTTGCGGGATTGGCTTCGGGCGTGGCATCGTCATCCGATGACCCGCCGCCGCACGCCGTCAGCGTAGCCGTGGCGACGGCGAACGCCGCGATGCGAAGAGACCAGGAGGAGCGAATAGACGCAGTATCGAGAATGCGACTATCGGTGATGACATGAAGCATGACGGCGGTGGCGCATCCCGCTGTCGCACCATGCGGCAGCTTCCTTGAGGCGCGGATGGTGAAAGTATCGTCAGGCCCGAAAGAATCAGTATCCCGTCCAACCATGTGGACGCGGAAGTTACAGGAGCGTATGCCCCCCACGACGGAGCGAGTTGGTCAGTCGCGAGCCGGGCTGGTCCAGCGGGGAGACGGTGTGACGCCGGTCTCTGAATCCGATTGCAGTGCGGTGAGCCGTATGAAATGCGCTCCACCGATCTCACGCGCTCGCGTCGCGGCAACCGACGGACAAGTGCCGCGAGGTGGCGCACCGACGAATCGACCGCAGGTGTTGAAAGCGCCGCTCGGTGCCAACTGCCCTCAGTTACCGTTGCGCTTGAATATCACTGAAACAGCCGAGGCGCGGCGTTCTCGTGAGATCCATCAGCAGAGGTCGACTCAACCGCCAAAGTGCGGCGATGGATGCGGTCGACCCACGCCTGAGTTTGCGAGTTCAGAGCATCGAGGTCGCTGGGGCGGAAGTGCCGCAGCGTGTGCTCAATCTGGTGCTCGAAGCAACGCTTGAGTTCACCCGGATCGGGGTGGGTGTCCACCACAGCGCAGAGGACAGACTGGAGCTCTGTAGCCTGCAGATGAAGCGCGCATAGCGCCTGCGTCATCGTTTCGACGTGACGTTGCATCGCAGTGAGTGCAACCACGACGGGATCCTCTTCGGCATGCTCATGGTCCGGACTCATCGGGCACCTCATCAAGTGAAGAACTGATGGACCAGCTGTGGCATGTCCCGTGCCCGTCGAGGAACTACGACGCGCTGCCATTGATGAGGGTGCAGCACGTGCACCGGCACTGGCTCAGTCGGGCACCAAGATCTACAACTGGCCGCCGCGAGGCGCCTGCGTCAACAGCCGCGACCAGACTTCATCGCCACCAACATCGAGAGCGGCGACAGCAGATCGAGCAGAGCATCCAGCGCTACCTCGCGGCGTGATCAACTCAAGAATGAGCCAGGCAGGTCGACGGCATCGCATTCCGGACCCAAATCCTCGCGCTCAATGCGGCGATCGAAGCGGCGCGCAGGCGCATCGAGTCCAGAGGCCATCGCGTCCCCACAAGAAAAGTAGCTGTGGCCGTAGCGGAACTCCGCCAATGTCGCGCCCCCTGTCTCCTGTGCGACGGTCAGCCGCCAGCAGATCATCGGCTCGACGTCGCCCTGAGGGAATGGCCAGATGTAGACCTGATCCCCCTCAGAAGTCGTTGTCGACCTTTCTTTGTACCTGCACTCGCATGGTTTGTCTGTTGAGCTCCAAAGCCAGCCCGTCGCGGTCCAAGCCCGGGTCGGCTACCAGGTCCAAGTTGTCAGCCAAGCCCATCGCCCACAGGGCGCGCAGATAGGTTCCTAGCCCGGTGGAGAGCTTGCCTGACTCAACCGCTTCGATGGCAGTGCGGCTCAGGCCCGCCCGATCGGCCAGGTCCTGCTGGCGCAACTTGCGCCGGATGCGAGCCACCCGGATGCGCTTGCCCAGCTGTGCAGCCAGATCCGTTACCGTGCGCGGAACGGGGGCCGTAGGAATGAGCCTGCTCTTCATGGAGCGCATTATGCGGGATTACGCTGTTTATAGAACGCACCGTTTAGCGCGCGGAACGGCGATAAACGCCGTGGGTCAGCCGCTTGAGTGACGTTGCGATGCCATCGAACTTGGATCTGTGACGGATCGAACGCACTCGGCGACTGCGGAAGACGTGGGCTGGACAAGCCTCGACGTTGCATATACTGTATAAAAATACAGTCTTTATCCAGCAGCCTATGTCGCCCGCTTCGCCCGGGTTGGCGGGAGCGTCGCCTCCTGTCAGCCTGATATCGCCCCATCAGAATGCCGTTGCACACGTGCATAACCCGCTTGCGCCCGGAGTAGAAGCTGCGTTGTGGCGAGGAGATCAGCTGGGCAGCTTGGTGACAGAAGTCGAGCCCACCGGGTTCGCGGAGCTGGACGCGGTGTTGCCCGGCAACGGTTGGCCCTGTGCAGCGCTCACGGAAGTATTGGTCAGCCAGTTTTCAGTGGTCGAGTTCCGCCTACTGGGATCGATGATTGCGGCTTTTACCCAGCGCGGCCAGACCGTCGCGCTGGTCGGTCCGACGCTTTCACCGCACATGCCGGGCCTGCGTCATGAGGGGGTCGACGAGCGATATCTGGTCTGGGTGGACGTTGACACGCCTAAGGATCGGTTGTGGTCGACCGAGCAGTTGGTGAAGGCGGGCAGCTGCGGCGCCGTCATCGCCTGGCTGCCGCTTGTACGAGCTGAGCAGATCCGACGGCTGCAAGTACTTTCGGCTCGGTGCAAGGGCCCGGTCTTTGTCTGTCGCCCCGAATCCGCAGCTCGGGACGCGTCCGCTGCGCCCTTGCGTATAGCGGTCCACGTGGACACCGACTGGCAGATCACTGTCGAGGTGATCAAACGCAAGGGCCCGCCCATGGATGGCCAGCTGCGACTGATGTCCATGCCTGGCGGGCTGAACAGGATCATGACCCCGAGGCTGCGCTATCCCAGCCGCCTCGTTGCCGTTGAGCCAAGTCATGCTGTGGACAGCCCTGTTGCTGCCGCCGTGCGCAAGCCAAACGTCGCCCTCGAACCTACCCAATCGTGACGCGCTTCGAGCGGTCGCCGTGTGGGCGTTGCAATTCACGCCTCGCGTTGCTGTCTCCGAAGACGCCGTCCTGATGGAGGTCGAGGCCAGCACCCGCCTGTTTGGCGGCAAGCGTGCCCTGCGCGACCGAGTCGTCGCGCAGGCTGATGAGCTCGGCGTCGTACAGGTTGCGTGGGCCACGACCTCGCTCGCCGCCCACGCGCTGGCCCGGAACGGAATAGAGAACGGCTTCAAGCGCCCCCTTGAGACGATGCTCGATGCGCTTCCGATGGAATGCCTTACTGCAGTTCGACCGCACGCGACCACGCTGGCCCAGACGGGCTGTCGCACGCTGGGCGACCTCAGGGCCCTGCCGCGTGGCGGTCTGAGCCGACGGTTCGACAAGCAGCTGCTTCAAGCGCTCGATTGGGCCTACGGGCGGGCGCCGGAGGTGCATGTTTGGGAGACGCTCCCCGACTCGTTCGCTGCCAAGCTAGAACTTCCCTTTCGCGTCGAACATGCACCCGCGCTGCTTCAAGGCGCGCGTCGCCTGCTCGTACAGATGTGTGGATGGCTTGCCGCGCGCCACGCCGGCGTCACCTCGTTCACTCTGCGTTGGTGGCACGACACGATGCGGTCCAAAGATGCTGGCGAGGGCGGCTCGCTCACCGTAGGAACCGCCGACCCCAGCCGAGACCTCGAGCACCTGTGCCGATTGCTGGCGGAGCACCTCGCCAAAGTAGCGCTGGCCGCACCTGCGGGTGACTTGGCTCTCACTGCAGATCAGGTCCACGATCAAGCCGGCACCAACGCATCGCTGTTGCCAGATACGGTGCAGGACGCAGAGTCGCTGCATCTAGTGCTCGAACGCATGGCCGCAAGGTTGGGACCAGCAGCGGTGCGGCGCTGCGTCACGCGCGAGGACCACCGTGTGGAGTGGATGGGCCATTGGCAGCCTGCAGCAAATCCGCACCCGCGGAAGGTTCAGGCCAGTACGTCGCTTCCTCAGCCCACCTGGGTTCTAGCCGAACCGTTGAAGCTGGCCGTGCGCAAGAACCGTCCCGTGTATCAAGGTGAGTTGCAGCTTCTGGCCGGACCCCAATGCGTAGAAGCCGGCTGGTGGGATCGTGACGAAGCATTGGACCAGGGACGGCTGGTCGTGCGCGACTACTGGTTGGCCGAGTCCAGACACGCGGGGCTGCTGTGGATCTTCCAGGCGAAGCTCGACGATGGCGTCGCCTGGTTCCTTCATGGCGTGTTCGGCTGAGTGGCGGGACGTCGTGGGATGACGACGCAGTACCACCCATTGGCCGATCCATTCGTGCGCGAAGGTGAGGACCGGCGCAAACGGCGGTTCGACATCTGTAGGCTGATTGCAGGAGAACCGCGAGTGCGGCCGGCATTCCGGCAGGTAGCGCGATCAGGAGCGCCATCGTGATTCCAGAGTATGCGGAGCTCCGCTGTGCGTCGAACTTCACCTTCTTGAAGGGCGCGAGCGCGCCAGATGAACTGGTCCAGCGCGCGAAGGCCCTCGGTTATGCGGCGATCGCGATGACAGACGAGTGCAGCATGGCTGGCATCGTGCGGGCTCATGTCGTGGCCAAGGACGTCGGCATCAAACTGCTCGTCGGCAGCCAGTTCAAGGTCTCCGGCGCGGCGCCATTCACGCTGGTCGTGCTTGCCACGAATCGCAACGGCTACGGGAATCTGTGCGAGTTCATCACCCATTTGCGACGCCGCTCTCCCAAGGGCACCTACACCCTCAACCTTGAAGAAGTTGACAGCAAGACTCTGGCGGATTGCTTGGTTGTGGCAATCCCAGAGCGCGAATGCAGCCAGGATCAGATGGCGAGCATCGCGCGTTGGCTCCTGAGCAACTGGGTGGGCTGCTGCTGGCTGGGATGGGAACAGCTTCGGCGCATGGACGACGAAGTGCAGCTCTTCAAGCTGCGCGAGTGCAGTGAGCTCACCGCAGTGCCCGTAGTGGCCGTGGGCGACGTTCACATGCACGTGCGCTCGCGCAAGGCGCTCCAGGACGTCATGACCGCCACGCGACTGAACTTGCCGCTGACCGCTTGTGGGCTGCAGCTCAAACAGAACGCCGAACAGCATCTGCGGACTCGCAGACGCATCGCGGAGCGATGTCCCGCTGAGCTCATGGAGGAGACGCTGCGGATCGCGGCACGCTGCGACTTCTCGTTGGACGAACTGAAATACCAGTATCCAGAGGAGGTCGTACCCGAGGGAGAGACGCCTCAAAGCTACCTTCGCCGCATCGTCTACACGGGCGCGGGGCGCCGGTGGCCACGCGGCATCCCCGCCAAAGCTCAGGAGCAGATCGAGCACGAACTGACTTTGATCGAGGAGATGAAGTACGAGCACTACTTTCTGACCGTGTACGACATCGTTGCATTCGCCAGGTCGCAGGGCATCCTGTGCCAGGGCCGCGGATCTGCTGCGAATTCGGTGGTCTGCTACTGCACCTTCATCACCGAGATCGACCCGCTGCGAAGCAGCATGCTGTTCGAACGCTTCATCAGCAAGGAACGGGGTGAGCCGCCCGACATCGATGTGGACTTCGAACACGAGCGGCGCGAGGAGGTGATTCAGTACCTTTATCGCAAGTACGGGCGCGAACGCGCGGCCCTCACTGCGATCGCGACCAGCTACCGACCGCGTAGCGCACTGCGCGACGTGGGCAAAGCTCTCGGGTTCGAGGACGCCGTTTTGGAACAGCTCAGCAAAGGCATGAGTCATTGGGATCTCGACATCAGCGATGAGCTGCTCGCGGAGGTCGGCCTCGACAAGAGCAGGCTAGCCGTGCGCCAGTTGCTGTTGTTGACCGAGCAGCTCATGGGTTTCCCGCGGCATCTGAGTCAGCACCCTGGGGGCTTTGTGCTCACCAACGGCCCCTTGTCGCGGATCGTGCCGATCGAGAACGCGGCGATGGAGGATCGCACGGTGATCCAGTGGGATAAGGACGACCTGGATCTGATGGGGCTGCTGAAGGTGGATGTGCTGGCGCTGGGCATGCTGACCGCCTTACACAAAGCACTGGACTTCATCGGCGCGCGCAAGGGCCACGTCTTCGAGATGCAGGACATCCCAGCCGAGGATCCTGCGACCTACGACATGATCTGCAAGGCAGACACCGTCGGCGTGTTCCAAGTCGAGAGCCGCGCGCAGATGAGCATGCTGCCCCGTCACCGCCCGCGGTGCTTCTACGACCTAGTAGTGCAGGTCGCGATCGTGCGCCCAGGGCCAATCCAAGGCGGCTCCGTGCACCCGTATCTTGACCGGCGCAGCGGCAAGGTGCCGGTGGTCTACCCGAGCCCGGAGATCGAGCAGGCGCTTGGCCGCACCCTTGGCATCCCACTGTTTCAGGAACAGTGCATGCAGCTGTCCATCCTGTGCGCGGGCTTCACCGCCGGTGAGGCGGACGGGCTTCGTCGCGCGATGGCGGCGTGGCGTCGAACGGGAAGCCTGGACAAATACGAGCCGCGCATCATTGGCGGCATGCTCGAGCGGGGCTACACCGAGGCGTTCGCCAAGAACGTCTTCGAGCAGATGAAGGGCTTCAGTAGCTACGGATTCCCGGAAAGCCACGCTGCCAGCTTCGCCCTGTTGGTCTACGCGTCCTGTTGGGTGAAGAAGCACCATCCGGCTGAGTTCCTCGCTGCCATGCTCAACAGCCAGCCGCTGGGCTTCTACAGCCCCAGCCAGCTTGTGCAGGACGCGCGGCGCGCGGGCGTTGAGGTGAGAGCTGCTGATGTGCTTCACAGCGACTGGAACTGCACGCTGGAGAACATCGACCACCAGCCCGCGGTCCGGCTGGGCCTGCGGCTGGTTGACGGTCTCAAAGCCGAGTCGGCCCAACGTATCGCCCAAACGAGGCAGACCGTCTATTTCAAAAGCGCGGAAGAGCTGGCACGCGTCGCCGAGCTGGAACAGCATGAGATGCGTCAGTTGGCCGCTGCAGATGCGCTGCAATCGCTCAGCGGTCATCGCCGCCAGCAGGTCTGGGACGCCGCGGCGCTCAAGCGTGCGCCACGGTTGTTGCGCCAGGCACCCGTGGACGAGCCAGTACTGGAACTCGCGCCTGCAGCCGAAGGCGAAGAAGTGATTTGGGACTATCGCACCCTAGGCCTGACTCTTCGCAGCCATCCTCTCCAACTCCTACGCCCGCTCCTGACCAAGCGAAAGTTCTGTACCGCGAAGGACCTCGCTGCGATGCCGAACGGTAGGACGGCGCATTACTGCGGCATCGTGACGCTTCGCCAGCAGCCGGGCACTGCCAAGGGCGTGGTGTTTCTGAGTCTTGAGGATGAGACGGGAAACGTGCAAGTGATCGTTTGGCCAAGCGTCAAGGAGAAGCAGCGAAAGGAGCTGCTGCGGTCTCGACTGATGGCCGTGCATGGCACATGGCAGCGCCAGGGCGACGCGTGCAGCTTGGTTGCCAGCCGGCTGGAGGATCTCTCTGATCTTCTAGGTAAGTTGGAAACCAGCAGTCGCGACTTTCGTTAAAGGAACGGTATGTGAGGCTCTGGTCACCTCCTCAAACCGGCGAGCTAGACGCCCCTTTTTGCCCCTCCAGTGCCGCGCAACCGGTCTTCGCTGCGAGCTTAGCCTTTCCGAGATTTTCCCGTGGAATTGGTGGTCCGCGCGCGCAGCGCTTCGCTGGCCTCGATGCGCCTGTCGAGTTCGCCGCAGAACTCAACGAAGTCAAGTCGTAGCGCTCGTACCCACTCGCGCAATTCGATCACATCGATGTTGCGCACACCGCGTTCGATTTTGCTGATGTCGGTTTGCCGTAGTTGCAGAGCCACCGCCAGGTCGGTCTGGTTCACGCCTTGCTCAACGCGTGCTTGTCGGAGCAACTCGAGTAGGGCGGCGTGGCGGTGGTTGAACAGAATTCGCGGCATGCGTCACGGGATGGCGACGCTTACGATGTATGCGAATCTGGAATATGCGAAATTCGACTACAGTGGGTTTTATGCAGCCCCCGCACCTCATGCCGGGCGGACGGGAGTCAGCAGGTAGTCAGATGTCGCAGCTTGAAGTAATTGTTGGTCGCATCAGTCTCGTTGGCGAGTCGATGCGAGATATGGACGTCCACACGTACAACCAAATCGAGGTCGAAACCCCAAGCGGACGAGTCGATCTGGCAAATGTGTTCGTGGCGGCCCAAACAGCGCGCCCGCTTAAGCCGGGTCGAAACGTGAGAATCCTTGCGCTCAAGCCCTCGAAATCGGCCAAGGCGAAGCTATTTCTGTTGGCGATATACGACGAAGAACTCAAGCGGACCTTCTCCGACGAACGCCTTTTTGATCTTCGCGCGAGTGCACGCAACAAAGCTTTGATCTATAGCGCGTTGTCGATCGTGATGCTGCCAATTCTCTTCCTTGCGTACGTGCTGCCAGCGATCGGGTACGTCTGGCTTCTGGTCGCCGCGTGGAGGAGCGTGAACGCCCTACCCGACGTAGACACGGTGGCGAAGGCCGTCGGCAATCTCGCGCAAAGTTGTTAGCGCCGCGCTTCGAGTGACGCATCGCCCGGGCGTTATGAGCCCTCACGTTGCTTTGAAGGGCGCAGGTGCACACTGATTTAGCCAGCCCGTTCGCAACGTTATCGCCCGTGACAACGCTTCGGTTGCAGACCTTGCGACGAGGTCAGTCCGTGGAGCCGCGATGCGGATTGCGAGCTTGGCTGACAGCAAGTAGCCAACCAGTTTACGCATCACCTGGTGTCGCGGCCTTTCTGTAGAGCTGTGCGGTCCGACCCTCGCTGATTAGCGATCGGGCACGAGCCGCTTGCGCTGCTGCATGATGTCCGCGAGACGAGCGAGGATCCATAAGCGATAGGCCTCGGGCATCTCGAAGTCGCGGTCAAGATTGACCTTGAACTTCTCCAGCATCTGTTCCGTTGTCAGCGCTGCGTACTTTGGCTTGAGTGCCTTCTCACGAAGGAACCCCTCGGCCCAGTCCACCACCTCGCAACAGCGCAAAAAGTCTTCGGCCCGCTCCGCCGGCAAAGAGCCCGGCTCGTGAAGCAGGCCGTCGGGCCCTCGCGTCAGGCTGAACTTGATCTGCACACCGGGCACCGATCCGCCGATGGGAAGTTGGGGGAAATCTTTTGGAACGGCGACGGTCATGGCTTCGCTCCTTCAGCAGAACGCGCAGTCGCGGCCGCCCGGCTGGTGCGAGGCGCGCTTGCCTCGTCGAGCTCGCCAGGGACCACCACCTCCAGCTCGCCATCACCGCTGACGGCAGTAATACCGCGCAAGCCCACCCCCACAGACTTGAAGCCCTGGGCCTGCCATACCCGCGACTGATCCTCGAAGCGCCACCGCGCATCGTGAAGGTGGCCGTGGGCAAGCAGGACAACCCCCAGGGCGCGCGCGAGCTCATCGAGGACGGGGAAGCCATACGGGTGATATCCGCTCGCCTCATGGGTCACCAGGATGTCTGCTCGCTGGCGCTTGAGCCGCTCGAAATCTTCGGGGTAAATAGTGCCCCAGTGCTTGAAGTGGGGACCGTCACCGTAGCGATCCTGACGAGGTGTTGACCGCGCGTGTTGGCGCATGCTGTTGAAGCTTGGGGGCGAGCCAGCTCCACCGCCCGGTCCCTTGGGCATCCAGACATTCCCGCGAAACACGTTCCCGAGGCCGGCGATCCTTCGCCCGTCCTCGAGCCTCACAACCCGGCCATGCAGATTCCTGTCCGCGAGCCCGCTTTGCCAAGTACGTTCGATGTCGACGATTCGATCGGAGTCATGGTTCCCCGGGATCCACCATACGCGATCGGCCAGCGGAGCGAGCACCGTCTCCAGCGGCGCCTCGGGTTCCATGTCGCCAAGAAGGATCACGGCAGCGGGATCGAGCTTGCCGGTCGCTTCGAGAATGTGTGCGAAGTGTCCGTGAGGATCGCCGCACAGCAAAATTGGTCTGAAGCTCATGAATCAGTGACTCGCTCTGTACTCAGCATGCTCGAAGCTTCAAAATTTGATACGTCGGGTTCTGCTCGCTCGCAAGCGGGTAGTTGGTGGTGCGGCTCTGCCGGATCGTGACCGTGCGCCCAGCGTTCTGGGGCCATAAGCTGCGATGGAGCGAAGCACTCGCCGAAGGCGGCATGAGAGCAGCCGCCCGCTCTCTGTCCTTGTTGGCCGGACCCCGAACACTGCGCCCAGATGCGTGAAGTGGAAGTAGATCCGTTGGCCGGGGTGGAAGTCGAGCACGTCAGGCGGTAGGTCGATCCTTCCAGCCTTCCTCACTTTGGTTGTCCACGTAGCGATTCTCATGGGACTGTTCATATCCGTGGCTCCCGTTGGTTCCTAGGCGAGTTAAGCAAGTTCGCGTTTAGGCGAGCTGGTTTCCCCGCAGTCGTCGCGGTCGAGCCAGCGGCATCCCTCTGAGGCACGGGCTTGGCTTGACCAGCATTGCAGCGCCGCCTGGTTGGTACGCAGAGATTGCATCCTCTGGGGCCGTCATCGGTCCCTCAGCTTCTTTACCAGCGCAGCCGCACGTGCCCGAGATGCGTCCCTTGCTTCCTGTTCATGTGGGCTAAGCTCCATGGCCGACGGCGGAGGTTCGAGGATCGCCTCGGCGCGGATCTGTTCTAGGTCACCAGGATCGGACGCAGCCAGAATAGGCCCGATCCAGGCTTCAAACTCGGCGGCCCTGACGCTCGGATGCGTTCCTGCAGCAGGCCAGCGGATCTCGCCCTCGTAGTTCCCGCATCTAAGAATCCTTTCCACGACCTGTCGTGACAGCCCCGCCATCTCTGCGGCCTCGGTGGTTGTGATCCAACGCTCGTTGTCAAAGGGCTTCATATTCACCTCAGCACATATTCGGGACGGATCCCGGACTCGCTCGTGCCACGATCAAAAAAAGCGTGCAACGCTGAGGAGCGACACGCTCAATCCCTCGTCGGTTCGAGGCGACACCACGTACCGATACCGGCGACACGTTCTCATCTACGCGAAGCTACGAACTCACCTAGTTGCTCCACGTCTAAGCGGTGAAATACCCACGTCTTGCGGCCATCAACTGAAGGCCCCGACAACGGTCGCAGTTTGCCGAGTTCCATGAGTTCATGGATCCGCTTCTTTCCGACCCTCAACGCTCGGCATGCCGAGAGCAGATCGAGGCTTGTCCCTTCCATCTGCTGCAGCCGAACAAGTTCGTCGCGGTGAACGACGCCAGTCATGCGACCAGAAGGTCTGGCCTGGACCGTCCCCCGGATTTTGCCGTCAGCGATCCCTTGCCGCACGCGTGCGATCGACCAGCCGATCGCCTTAGCCGCAGCGGTGATGGGAACCCAAGCATGAGCATCCACCGCGTCAGCGCTCAGACGTCTATTGCGCCTAGCGAGTTGACCTCTCCAACGCGTGCGCAAATAGGCTTCAAAGCCGTCCCGTAAGTCCGAGTTGAACCCATGGCGATCCCCGCGGAACAGCTCACGGTACAGCGGACCGAAGTGACTCATGATGCTTGAGCTCCCCGGCCGTCCGTACCGACTCGCCACATCTTCGAGGAACTGGAAGTAGCTATGGGGCCAGTCGTCCACAACACGCGAGGCGGAATCAACTATGCGTGCCGCGCGAGCAATTTCATGCAAGCCTCCAACTTTTTGGGCGCGGGTTGTGAGCTGCAACCGGTAGGCCCCTAAAAGCCAGGCCCGCTCGAGCAACAACTGCAAGCCCCTGGCGGACTCTTGCGCCTTGAGAGGCTCTCGCAAGAATGCGGCGATCTGGCAAGCAAGGTTGATGGCATGCTCGCCTGCGCCGACAGCCTCACGCTGTCGAAGGTCTGCTCCGCACGCGCATTGCGCCACTTGAGTTCGGTGCCATTTCAAGGGTCGGCTGCACCGGTGGCAGTCGTCGACGAGCATCACTTTATGAAGCGGGCAAGCTACGCAAAAGTTCAGCGACCAAGCGGCGCGCCAGTGACCGCTTTCGGTGAGGCAGGCTGGGCAGTAGCGAGGGCGTCTAGTGTTCCAGTGTCGGACCGGAAGACCGCCTGGATCGGGCCGGTTCAGTGTCTTTATGCCGTTGATTGGCCCCCGCAACTTCGCCTGTGAGTCGTGCATGTGCAGATGCTCGGGGTGCAGGGCTCCAGTATTCGCGAGCACGTTGGCTGCCGCTAGGCGCAGCAAGTAGCCTTGGGCGCTCTCATCGTCAGCTGGAAGGGGACGTACGAGAAGTTGTTTCATGGGAATCACCAGGTCGAGACGGGTGCCGATTTGCGCGTGGGGGCATTCTTCTCATCAGGTCTGGCCAGCAGCAGCTGAGCCAGTCGCATCGGCCGGACTGTTCCGGTTCGATAAAGGCGCAACCGGCCCGCTTTGACCTGTCGAAGGGTCTGCGCTAGCTCCCCGTCGATGCCGCCGCTCATCTCGTCAAGCGCGTGGAACCGGCGCATCGGCGCTCGAAACGATTCCTCTGACGCGTGCTGCAGCAGGGCAGAGACGTCACACAAGTCTTGCGCGGAGTACCAGCCATCCATACAGCTGATCAAACCAGCCGAAGAGATCGCGACGAGCTGCTCCTCGGACGCACCCAGCAAGTCCTGCATGACCTCCTTGGAGATCCAATCTTCGTCGGTAAGCGATTTGCCGGAGACCCCCGAGGCGAAAGGCAGGCGCTTGTGGTCACGGCTCTTTGCAGGAGACATGGATCCGAGCGTGAAGAATCGGTTGACGTGGATTTCAACGGTGCGTCTTGCCATGTGTTCGTGAAACTCAGCCTTAAAGGGTCCGGGAACGGATCTCTCGCTGTTCGATCGATGGTTCAACATCGGATGAACCTTGCTCGCCCAGCGGGTTCGGCCCACGATGTAACGCCCGCGCTCAGGCCGCGGTAGATCGCGACCTCCGGCCATCGTTTGATCGATCAGCCTGCGCCAACCCTTGGGCCACTGGGACAGCGCCGCAGCAGTCAACGCCGCCACTGAGGCTTGGCGGGCCATTTCCTTCGTCCAGCAAGCCTTTGGCGTAAAGTCGGGTCGCGGAGCTCCGAAGCGTCGGCTGTCCAGAAGCTGGGACACGCAAAGGAGTTGGCCGAGCGTCGATCGCTCCATCTCTGCGCAGAAGCTTGACGGCCATGGCTCTTGTGCAAGCGCGCCGAACAGTCGGGCACAGATTGCTTGCGCAAGGTGACGAATCTCTGCGGGGGCGGACGCAGTTGGCAGGAGCGCCAGGTCTTGTCCGCAAGAGCACATCCGAACTCCTGTCCTGCGCCACCTGATCGCCGCTTTGCAGCGTGAGCAACGGTCCACTAGCCAGCAACCATGATGGCCGCAAGCCACCTGTCCTTGCAGCTCCCAGTCCGCCCGAGCCGCCGACAGCTGCGCAAGGCAGAGCGGACAAATCGCACATTGAGCCTTTCGCAAGTGTTTGGCCTCCAAGCTGTGACCCAGGAACATGCGCCGCTGTCGATCATCGGGGACCGAGCTAATCGCAAGCCGACTGAGCGTCGAATCGGGCAAGCCCAGCTTCGCTTCCGCGGCTTGCAGCAACGCTGGTTGTATCGCGCGGCGGTCCGGTGCGCCGAAGCAAAGGCGATGCAGATCCACGACCGAGCTGAGCGCGTTGCTTTCCGCCAAGCGCAGCATGAACCCCCGGAGCCCCTCGTACTTGAAGGGCTCCGGGCGAACAAGCAGGCGGGAGGCTGCCCTGTTAGGCGTGCATGTCATGGAAGGGCTCCCCCGACCCCACCAACGGCTTCCCATCGAATTTGGCATCGAACGGATTGCGATGCCGCTTGCAGCCGGGATAGACCGTCCTCTCGAACGCCCACCGCAAGGCTTCTTGGCTCAACGTCTGGGACTTTCCATACAGCGTGGCCTTCAGCGCCATCTCGAGCAGTTGGCTCAACTGGCCAATCAATCCATGGCAGGCCTGATACAGAGGGCCCGTGTTGGACGCGTCGATAAGTGCGGAGGGGCCAGTCGTCGGCAACAGCTCGTGAAACGCTTTCAGCAGTCGTCGGAAGTCGTGGAGATGCTCGGCGTCCTCGGTGCTGAACGGTTCCAGTTGGATCTTGGGAGTGCAGCGTCGGCTCAGTTCAGGATTGGCTCGCACGATCGCCTTGCTCGAGTTTGCGCCCAGCAACAAGATCGGGATGAACGTTTTGTTCATCAGATTTTTGATGGTGTCCAACGCGATCTCGCGCTTGCGAGGGTCCAAGTTCGCGATGTGATGGAACTCGTCGAGGATGATCAGCTCGACACCGCATGCCCGCATCAACTCTGCCGCTCGGAACAGACGATCCTCCGCACTTCCGCTTTCGGAGTGCGGGTCTCCGAGGGCTTCCAACAGGTTGCTACCGATGACCTTGGCGGTAGGCTGACCGGAGAGCTCCACGTAGAGAACGGGCACGATGGTCCGGTCAACCTCCTCTCGGCGAGGCGAGAGCTCCAGCAAGCGCTCCGCGATCGTTGATTTGCCGACCCCAGAGGGCCCGCTGATGAGCATGCCCCGTGCCTTCTTTCTGTGGTGGACCCCAGACAACCGCATCGAGCCGATCAGGGTGATGCAGTCGGACAAGCTGTCGTGGAGTAGCCGTTCGGACATGAACGACGCCACTTTGGCCTCGACCTCGGGGGAGCTTCCAATGATGGGAGTCTTCGACATGTTGGTCTCCAGTCAAGAGAAGAGGTTGCGTTGACCCGTGCTCGGGAACCCCTCGATGCGATCGAAGGGCACGAAGTCCGGGGTGGGTACGGCCTTGGGCAGTCGCTCGCTCGACTGATCGAAGCACGCATCAGCCTTGTCAGCGTGCTGACGGGCTGCGCGCTGGAGGGGCGTCTGGGCCTTTATGCCGAGAACCTTGCCGGTGCCGCCAGCGCGGTGCTTTTCGGCGATGGCCTTCAGCTGTTCGCCTTGCAACTTGAGCGCTTTCACCGTCTCCGTCATCTCATGCCTGGCCGCGCGCGACGCCGAACGGTGATCCAAGCCCGCGTAACGTGCCCGCCCCTCGCGTCGCAGCAGTTTGTTCTGCTCCACGGTGAGGCCACACGCGTATTCGGGGTCTGTGCTGAAGGCCTTGAAGTAGGAGTTTGTTGTGGGGTGGAGCACGTCGATCTCCGCCAGATTTTCCCCATCCGGCCTGACCGTGAGTCGCTGCCGGCCCTTGGTGTGGAACAACTCCTTCAGCACATCACTGCTGTAGAACTGACTGTTGATCTCGATGCCCTTGGACGAGAGCCAGCGGAACTCTTGGGGCCGAGCCATCACGTCCAGCACCTCCGGATGCCGGGGAAGTACAGGAGGCCGCAGCTTCGCTAGTTCGTCCCACCGTTGCAGGGGTGACGCCTGGATGCCGCGGTGAAACTCCTGCGCGTACACCTCCACGATCCATCGGTACATCAGGGCGCGCAGCTGGTCGATGGTCAGGACCGCACTTCCTTCGGAGTCGTAGTCGCCGCGTTCTTTGGGGTTGCTGAACGTCGTTCCGGGAAGCGTGTGGACGCAGTCGTGATTGATCGTCTTCATGAACCTCTCGATCACGCCTTTGTAGCGAGGCTCATTGCGGGGGCAGAACACAAGCGTGACGCCGATGTCCGTGCAGGCCTTCTCCACCGCATCAGAATGAAACTCGGTCCCGTTGTCGCAGACCAAGGACACCATGACTCCGCAGGCTGGCCAACTGCCCTTGACCTTGTAGCGACGCAGCAGCGCATCCTTAGGCAAGATGGCCTGCTTCAGTGCGCTAAGCACCGTCTGGGCGTTCGGCGTTTCAAACCCGATGACTGCTGCGACGATCATCCGCGAGGCGACGTCAATGAGCACCGTGATCCAAGGGCGGCCCAATATCGCCCCCGTTTCCGCGTCGATGCAGATCACGTTTAACCGCGCGTGATCGGCCTCCACGCGATCTAGGAGTCTCTCAGCGCCTGGCCCCTTGCCATACACCGAAGTCTTCACTTCGGCGACCTTGCGGCCATACCGCCGGGAGAGCCTTTGATAGCGGCCGATCTTCTCTATGGCGCGCTCGATCTGCCGTCGTGTCGGCCGAGGCAGCTTGAATTCCACGGATCGCGCTTCGTTGTGCTCATCAACAAGTCCTTGCGCGGCCTTCCACGTTTCGGAGATCGTTCCCCGCTCAGCTCGGAGATAGATCTTGTCGACGGCTTGGTCAAGGATGGGTGCCAGTTCTTTGGGCACCGGCTGGGGCCGTCGACCGCGAAGATCAAACCGGTTCACAAGCGCGGTGTCGCGTTGTTCTGCTCGGAGCCATCTTCGGCGCCAGTCATAGAAGGTGGCCGGCGACGGCGGCGGCCGCCCTTCGGCACCTGGCAGCGTAGACCAAACGTCGCGAATGGCGGCGGGAAGATCCGCACGACGCACCTGTACGATGCCGTTCGGGCACAACCTGTTGAGCAAGGCTCGCTTAAGGGCGACATCCCGTCGATCGCGTTCGTTGTAGTCCGACAAGCCCTTCAAGACGACTGGCTGCGCATCCGCATCCGCGAGCAGATCATCGAAGAGCAGCGCGCCACTTTGGAACGCGTGGAGCACGTCGGCTCGGCTCTCGACGGTGCATTCTTTGGTTTCGATGTCCTGAAGCGTGATGGTGCGCTGACCACAGGCTTCGACGACGTAGTGCCGGTCGTTAAGAAGGACGCCGGACCCGATTTGGAAAGAACAGTTCTTCATCGTTCGACTCCGAATACAGATGAACAAAGGTCGACGGAAGGAGCATGTGGTCGACATTCCAGACCAACGCCCGTTCCGCCAGCAGCGCGTCCACTCGACGCTCGCCATCGCCTCGCTCGTTGAGAACAGAAGTGGCGTGAGAGAGGCGAATACAGCCGCGGTCGCCCAACAAATGGCCGAGAGTGTTGAGGTCCTCGGATCGGGTATGCGCCACGCGTGCCAACTCGTCCGGGCTCATGCCCAGATGAGCGGCGTGCTCCTGCTGACGAACTGCGAGCAACCGCTCGATGCCTTGGAAACTGGGGCGCGACACTTCAGCCTCGGTCATCAAGACGAAGTGCAGATCGAGCTCCGCCGCTGCTTCGCGCGCGCGAAGCAGTCGTTCTTCCATCGTGGGCGATCGAGCTTTGACGCCTGGCTTCACCTCGATCAACCAATGGCGTTGGTTGCGCCACTGGACGGCGAAGTCAGGGGTGTAGCGGCGCGGCTTGGAGCGGCCGCACAGAGCGAGCTACTGTGGCTGTTGGGAGTAGCAGACGACGCCGCGCGCGAACTCGAGCAGCATCGCAACCTGGCTCTCCAACATCGACTCGCAGGCGATCGCGCGCGCTTGCTTGACGGAGGCGTACTTCACGCGGAAGTTGTCGCCTCTGCGGTCGATGGGGTCTCTGACCGGCTCGGATACAGGCGGTGTAGTCACGCGTGCGTGCACCACCTTGCCGATGCCGGAGTGGTTGAGGGGCGCGCTCACAGGAGGCTGGCCTGGCGCACGGGACCACAGGCGTGTTGGTAGCGCGTCATCTGAGCGCTCCGTTGACGAGTTTGTGCCCGGTCGCGGACGGCCGATCTTTGCAATGAGCGCTGGTCATGCAGAGCTTGCTTGCGCTCAACGCGCTTCGGCAGCGCGCCCCCTTCATCGAAGAGGATGGACTCAAAGACCGAGTCGAGACGGGTCTGATACTTGCGGTCGAACGCAGCAGCCAGCGGGCTGGGAGACGGTTGACCGATTTCTCCCTGACGCAGTTGGCGCTCCGACAGCGCGAGCGCGAATTGGTTGATGTGATGCCTGTCGATATTGACGAAGGGCACATTGAGACGCGCCAAACTGGCGCTGACAGATTGAATATCTGCGGGCAAAGGTGCCAAGACGACATCGAGATGAATCCACGTAATCCAATACCATCCGTCTTGCCACGTGATTCGGATGGCCGGGAGAACTCGTTGGAGAGGAATGGAATATCGGCGATACCGTGCGGGATCCGTCCATCCATACGTCTTCACAGCCTCAGAATCCTCCAGCGCTCCTCTGATGCAAACCAGAGATTTGGAAAGGCTGGGGATTTTTCGGATCGCCTTAGCTCCAGTGGGAGCTTGCGATTTCAGATCGGTGAATCCAGCCAAGCTGGCTTGGAAAGCGGGGGGCGGCGTAGCGGAGGAGCGATGGCCAGATATGGCGTCGCCGAAAAATGCGATGTGCATAGTGGTACCCCTGCGTCTTTCAGACGCAAATGGTCAGGGCTTTCGGGAATGTCACCGAAAGCTGGGTGCAGGTGCTGCCTCGAACGGGGAACAACTCCCAGTCCGTGAAGGCTCCTGGCCGTGAATCGGCTTGACCATCTGGGGCGCGTCGTTCAAACTGACTTCACCTCTGAAGTGCGTTTGCCAACCGGCGCGCCGCCAAATGGACGATCCGAAAGGTTCGTCCATTTGTCGTTCTACATGGGCGTCTCCTTCGAGTTCCTCAGATGTGATTGCACCTCTTGAGCCTCAATGGGGTTGGTGCCAACCGCGGGAGCGGTGGTGGGTGCAAACTTCTTTAGCAGACCCCGAAGCATCCGAAGATCGCTGTCCGGCAGGTCGTGGACGATGGCAAACAGCTCGTATGTGAGCTCGTAAGCCTCCTCCGACGCATTGATCCGTAACAAGTACTTCCTCACCGACCTTTCGCGGGCGCGGTGAAGGCGTTCCGCGTCGATCGAGCTCAAGCCAAGTGCCGCACAGAGCTGCACCAGTAGCCCTTTGTCCGGCGGAGCCTTGCAAGCGGCCTCCACCGAGGCCAAGTACCCACGCTCCAGACCCAGGCGACCTGCCAGGGCGGCCTGCGTCTGGCCTGATTCAAGTCGGAACTGTCGCAACAGCTTTGCGAAGGGGCTCACGTCATCTCCAAAAAAATTGCCACTCGATTCGGAACGCAGTTGCTCTCGCGTTTAGGGTATACGTCGCGACATTGAGTTTCAAGGCTCACTAAAGTCTTGAGAAGTTGTCGATGCTGATAATGATGGTGTATGAGATATCAAAATGCTTCGCGTTGGTGTATGAAATATTCACTGCGTTCGGCAAGCTACCCCGGTGCATAACCAAGAAAGTCCGTGCAAATCAACGCGTTAAAACTACGCATTGACGCATTGCATTAAGGCGGAGATTAGCCAGTTGAAAACCCAATAAGAAATTGTGACAAGATGTGACAAGAAGAATTGATTGGACCTCTAGTACCTTCAACATGCGTGAGAACTTGAAGTTGTGGATGTGGATCACGATCGCCGGCATCAACTCAAGCAGACGCGGATCGCCTCGCATGTCGAGGCAGAAATTCATCCCCGATCTCCTCGAGAGCGGACTTCCCCGAAGCCCCTTGATCAAGATTGCTGATGCGCTCGACGCATTGGTGCAGGCTCACGAGCCTCAATTGCCAAAATGGCCGACCGCGAAGCTCTTTCCTCGCATCGGGCTGGTACTCGCTTACGGACGCGGTCTGTCGAGAGCTACGTGCACTTGCCGAGCAGAGCGATCACGAACCCTCTTGTCGTGAATGCCGGCGCCTCACTGAGGATCCCGGTGAGCTACACGTGTCTGCGAGCATGCTGGCGGAGCTGTATGAAGCGGCGGATCTGATCGTGAGCAGGGTTGCGGCGAGCGAGGCTCGATCAGACGTCGTAGGTAGATCCACACGCTTCGCGCGCACCACGAAACAATCGCTTGTGGCGCAACGATCTACTGACGGCTCCTCGGTGCACGAAGTCGTTTGCCGATCGCGAGGCGCCAGGCGCTGACTCCCCGTCGCGAGCGAACTCAGTAGCTTCCCGAGTCCCGACTCAGCCGCGGGACATGGCCGCGAACGCGTCCAGTGCGGCGAGCTTCGCTCGCTCTGGGCAGTCGAACTCTCCCTCGAGCTGCTGTCGCAGTGGAGGCCCGATTTCCGGCGGGGGAACGAGGATCAGGATTGGCGCGAATTTTCCCGACGGCAAGGGGGTCGCGTCGATGTCAGCTTCCCAGCTGTCTGTCGACTCACTCTTCATGCTGCACACGATTGGTTGGGCATCTCAACAGGTAGATTGCCTTTGGGATTTCCGCGGCGACTCCCGGTGACGAGCGTTTGAGTGCCTCTACTAGGAGGCCACATGGCCCACTAAAAAAGAGAAGTGCGCACTCACGTATCAAATAGCCGTCAAAGAGAAAAATGCGTGATCGATCAACGGGTTGCGTTCGGTATCCACGCGACATCGTTCCACCAATCAAAGAGGATTGGGCGGATGTTACTACTTGTAAATGCTTCCGATCAAATAGCCATCAAATAGGATTTACCAAGTAGATCAACAACTTAGGTTGCTAGCGAGCGATGGATATCGCGCGATATCAAATAGATCAGGCCCAGAACGGTTGGTATTGCGTGAGCTTGCGAGACTTGTTGTCTGGGTTCGCAACCTTGATGAAGCCAGCATCTACAGCGTCACCGATGATGCGAGAAGCCTGTGCAGAGTTGCCTTCCGAGATCTCAAAGCGGCGCCTGAGGCTCGTGTTAGTGAGCACTTCGTTAGAGACGTACTTCAAGCAAGCATGCTGATAGCAGGCCCGAACACGATCGTCCTTGCTCATGTCCTTCAGGGGAACACGGCTGTACATCGTCACGACCATGGCCTGCTCCTTGAGCATGAACATCGGGGCTGGCAGCTGGTACATCTCTGCCTGAAAGACCACCTTGTCGATCCCGCTGCCACGCTCTTCGCAGATGTTCATGCGACGCATCAAGGCTGCCAAGGACTCGTTTCTCGAGCGAGGGGGCTCATCCATCATCCGCAGCGTGTCGACCAACGGCTTGCCGGGATTGGTGATCTCAAGACGATCATCGAAGATCTCAACCATCGGACCGGTTCCGCCGATGGTGAAATCTTGATGGATTAGGGCGTTCGCCACCAGCTCGCGGATTGACAGCTCCGGATAGGTTCGCACTTCCTTGCGGAGGGCTTGGCCGATCTCTTCGCTCAGGGGAAGCAGATTGTTGATGTAGCCAATCGCCGCTTCGAAGCCGACCGCATAGCCCTTATTTCCGGGCGCCTCCCGCTCGGTAACGATGCGGTTCTTCCCCTTGTACTTGATGACCCTCAGGCCCTTGCGCGCGAGAGGGCCGAACTCGTTGAGGTTCTTGGCGAAGAGGATGGCGCCGAGATTGGTGATGCTCCAACCGTCGATGCCTTCCCGCAGGAGGCTGTCCGCAGTCAACTTGGCTATCAACGCCTCCTTGTTGCCGGGCAGCGGCTGAGAGGTCATCTCGAAGTAGCGCGGGTAGTCCAAAAGCGCCAGAACTTCATCGGCTTCCAGGGCTGACATAGCCACGCCCTGCTCGAATCGGCTCGCATTGAGGACTTGCCAGAGCTCGCGCTCCTTCTCTGGATAGTCCTTGAGCTTCTTCTTAAGACTTCCGATGCGGATGTACTCCGTGCCCGAGAACTGGACAGGCATGTGTAGCGCCGCGGGGACCTCGAGCATCACGACACGCTTGTCCTCGAACTTCAGCTCGTGAAAGCGCAGATCGAGCCTCGGGGTGAGCATTCGAACAAGCCAGTGCTCGAGCTCCTCATTGCCCTTACGAGCAGCGGCCGGTTCGAACGAGGTCCCGACGACTTGGCGCGTCCCATCCTGCACGCCCCATAGCAGGTAGGCGAACGGCTCGTTCCGCAGGCGAGCACCGTTCGAGAGGGCCGAGATCGTCTCCCCGATCATGTCCGGGGAGTCGTTGTTTTCCTTGAACTCAAGCCACTCACGCTCGCCGCTGAGGCGACACAGGCCGCTAAGAAGTCGCGTCAACTGCACAGAGTTCATGGCCGCCTCCCAATCGAGCGGAGTCCAGGTCGAGCCCGAACTCCGATAAAGAAACGCCCACTTGATGCGCTCGACGTCAGAGAGGCGACCAGCTGCAAGCGACGAGAAAGTCCAGCGTTATCCAGGGTTTCGGTCCTTCGTTTTCAGCTGACGTTCAACGTTTAGCGGTTCCTCACAGACGCAACGATCACACGTCGATATTCGCCGCCCTCAGCGCGTTCTGCTCGATGAACTCGCGACGCGGTTCCACCTCGTCGCCCATCAGCATCGTGAACACGCGGTCGGCTTCGATCGCGTCCTCGATCTGCACGCGCAGCAGGCGGCGGACCGTCGGGTCCATCGTCGTTTCCCACAGCTGCGCGGGGTTCATCTCGCCCAGGCCCTTGTAGCGCTGGCGGCCGACGCTGGACTCGGCCTGCGTCATCAGCCAGGCCATCGCGGCGCGGAAGTCTGCCACCTTGCTTTCCTTGGCCTTCTCGCCCTCGCCCTTGCGGATCACGGCGTCATCGCCCACCAGACCCTTGAAGGTCTTGCCGGCCTCGGCCAGGACTTCATAGTCCGCACCGTGCACGAAGTCCGCCGTGATGATGCTCGACCGCACGTTGCCGTGATGACGGCGGCTGATGCGCAGGAACTGCTTGTCGGTGCGCGGATCGACCTCCGCATGCACCACCGCGTCGTGCAGCGCGACCTGCAGCGCCGTCGCGGAGATGTCCGCCGCTTCCTTGGTGTCCAGGCCGAGCGTCAGGCCCGAAGCCAGCAGATGCAGCGCCTCGCCGTCCATCCAGGCCGACAGGCGCTCGATCACGTTCTGCGCCGCCACGTACTGGCGCGCCATCGTCTCGAGCTGCTCGCCCTTGAGCACCGGACCCGTGCCGACGCCCGCCGTGTGCAGCTCGGCGTCGTTCAGCGCGACCTTCAGCAGGAAGCCGTCCAGCTCGTGGCCGTCCTTCAGGTACTGCTCGTGCTTGCCGACCTTGACCTTGTACAGCGGCGGCTGCGCGATGTAGATGTGACCGCGCTCCACCAGTTCCGGCATCTGCCGGTAGAAGAAGGTCAGCAGCAGTGTCCGGATGTGCGCACCGTCCACGTCCGCGTCGGTCATGATGATGATGCGGTGGTAGCGCAGCTTCTCGGGATTGAAGTCGTCGCTGCCCGCGCCCCGGCCGATGCCGGTGCCCAGCGCGGTGATCAGCGTGATGATTTCATTGCTGGTCAGCAGCTTCTCGTAGCGCGCCTTCTCGACGTTCAGGATCTTGCCGCGCAGCGGCAGGATGGCCTGGAACTTCCGGTCGCGACCCTGCTTGGCGGAGCCGCCCGCGGAGTCGCCCTCCACGATGTAGATCTCGCACAGCGCCGGATCCTTCTCCTGGCAGTCCGCCAGCTTGCCCGGCAGGCCCATGCCGTCCAGCACGCCCTTGCGGCGCGTCATCTCGCGCGCCTTGCGCGCCGCCTCGCGCGCCCGCGCGGCCTCGACGATCTTGCCGCAGATGATCTTGGCGTCGACCGGGTTCTCCAGCAGCCAGTCCGTCAGCTTGCTCGCGACGATGTCTTCCACCGGGCCGCGCACTTCGCTCGACACCAGCTTGTCCTTGGTCTGCGAGCTGAACTTCGGCTCCGGCACCTTCACGCTGATCACGCAGGCCAGGCCTTCGCGCATGTCGTCGCCGGTGACGTCGACCTTGGCCTTCTTGGCCAGCTCGTTGTCCTCGATGTACTTGTTGATCACCCGCGTCATCGCCGCGCGCAGACCCGTCAGGTGGGTGCCGCCGTCGCGCTGCGGAATGTTGTTGGTGAAGCAGAGGACGCTCTCGTTGAAGCCGTCGTTCCACTGCATCGACACCTCGACACCGACGTTGGTGTTCTGGTCCGACATCTTGTCGCCCTGGGCGTGGAAGATGTTCGGGTTCAGCGGCGTCTTGCCCTTGTTGATGAACTCGACGAAGCCGCGCACCCCGCCCGCGAAGGCGAAGTTGTCTTCCTTGTTGTTGCGCTCGTCGACCAGGCGGATCTTCACGCCGTTGTTCAGGAACGAGAGCTCGCGCAGGCGCTTGGCCAGGATGTCGTAGTGGAACTCGGAGTTCTGCGTGAAGATCTCCGTGTCCGGCAGGAAGTGCACTTCCGTGCCGCGCTTGTCGGTCTCGCCGACGATCTTCATCGGGCTGGTCTCGAAGCCGTCGCGGACCTCGATCACGCGGTCCTGCGGGAAGCCCTTCTTGAACTCCAGCTGGTGGACCTTGCCCTCGCGGCGCACCGTCAGGCGCAGCGTCTTGGACAGCGCGTTCACGCAGGACACGCCCACGCCGTGCAGGCCGCCCGAGACCTTGTAGCTGTTCTGGTTGAACTTGCCGCCCGCGTGCAGTTCCGTCAGCGCGATCTCGGCCGCCGAGCGCTTGGGCTCGTGCTTGTCGTCCATCTTCACGCCGGTCGGGATGCCGCGACCGTTGTCGATCACCGAGATCGAGTTGTCCGTGTGGATGGTGATGACGATGTCGTCGCAGTAGCCGGCCAGCGCCTCGTCGATCGAGTTGTCGACGACCTCGAACACCAGGTGATGCAGACCCGTGCCGTCCGAGGTGTCGCCGATGTACATGCCGGGGCGCTTGCGCACCGCCTCCAGCCCTTCCAGGATCTGGATGCTGGACTCGCCGTACCCCGCGCCGTCGTTCTGCGGCACAGGCGTCGGGGTGTTCTCAGGAGTGCTGTTATCGGTCATCAGTGGGTGTTCCAGGCCGCCCTGCGGCCGTTTGACTGTCTAGCTGGAGCCCCCGTCTGGCGGGGGCTGGGGGTGCGCCACGTTCCCGCTCCGAGGAGCGAAGGTCGCGGCGCGACCTCAGATCCTCATGGGCATGACGACGTACTTGAAGCCGTTGTGTTCGGGGATGCTGAGCAAGGCGCTCGACGAGCTGTCGTTCAGATCCACCCGCACCATGTCCTGCGACATGTTGGCCAGCACGTCCATCAGGTAGGTGACGTTGAAGCCGGTCTCGATCTGGTCGCCGCCGTAGTCGATCTCCAGCTCTTCCTTGGCTTCTTCCTGCTCGGCGTTGCTCGACGCGATCGACAGCAGGCCCGGGTCGAAGGACAGGCGCACGGCCTTGAACTTCTCGCTGGTCAGGATCGCCGCGCGCTGCAGCGCGGCCAGCAGCGGCTGGCGGCCGATCAGCACGTGGAAGCGGTGGTTCTTCGGGATGACGCGGTTGTAGTCGGGGAACTTGCCCTCGACCAGCTTGGTCACGAACTCCATGCCGCTGAAGCTGAACTTGGCCTGGTTGCCGGCGAAGCGCATCTCGATGGGCGCGCTCTCGTCGTCGCCCTTGCCGCCGTCCTTGAGCAGGCGCATCAGCTCCAGCACCGTCTTGCGCGGCAGGATGACTTCCTGCTTGGGCATCTCGGTGTCGGTCTCGGCCTGCGCCAGCGCCAGGCGGTGGCCGTCGGTCGCGACCAGCGTCAGCATCTTGCCTTCGGCCACGAACAGGATGCCGTTCAGGTAGTAGCGGATGTCATGCACCGCCATCGCGAAGTGGACCTGGTTGATCAGGCCCTTGAGCGTCTTCTGCGGCACGCTGAACGCGGGACCGAAATCGACCGCCTCCTGCACCAGCGGGAAGTCGTCCGCCGGCAGCGTCTGCAGCGTGAAGCGGCTCTTGCCGCCCTGCAGCGTCATCTTGCTCTGGTTGGACGTCAGGCTCACCGTCTGGTCCGACGGCATCGAGCGCAGGATGTCGATCAGCTTGCGCGCGCCGATGGTGGTGGAGAAGTCGCCGTCGTCGCCGTCGAATTCGACCGTGGTCCGGACCTGGATCTCCAGGTCGCTCGTCGTGAGCTCCACCTGCCGGCCCTGCTTGCGCACCAGCACGTTGGCCAGGATGGGCAGCGTGTGGCGCCGTTCCACGATGCCGGACACGGCCTGCAGCGCGGCAAGCACTTTGTCCTGGCTGTCTTTCAACACGATCATGTCAACCTCTCTCCACTGTTGGCTGTACGGGCGAACGCGGCATTTTCGCTGAAGGCGAAGGCGTTTTTCCTCATCCCTTCAGCGTTTGCTCCAGGACGTGCAACTGCTGGTTCAACTCGGTGTTCTTCTGGCGCTCGCCGCCGATCTTGCGGACCGCGTGCAGCACCGTGGTGTGGTCGCGGCCGCCGAACAGCTCGCCGATCTCCGGCAGGCTCTTCTGCGTCAGTTCCTTGGCCAGGTACATCGCGATCTGGCGCGGGCGGGCGATGCTCGCCGGGCGCTTCTTCGAGTACATGTCCGCGACCTTGATCTTGTAGAAGTCGGCCACGGTCTTCTGGATGTTCTCGACCGAGATCTGCCGGTTCTGGATCGACAGCAGGTCCTTCAGGGCCTCGCGCGCCAGCTGGATGTTGATTTCCTTGTGCGAGAAGCGGCTGTAGGCCAGCACCTTGCGCAGCGCGCCTTCCAGCTCCCGCACGTTGGCGCGCACGTTCTTCGCGATGAAGAAGGCCACGTCCTCTGGCATGGGCGCGTTCTCGGCGTCGGCCTTCTTGATCAGGATCGCGACGCGCATCTCCAGCTCGGGCGGCTCGATCGCCACCGTCAGGCCGGCGTCGAAACGGCTGGTCAGGCGCTCGTCGATGTCCACCAGGCCCTTCGGGTAGGTGTCCGACGTCATGATGATGTGGGCGCGCTTGGCCAGCAGCGCCTCGAACGCATTGAAGAACTCCTCCTGCGTCCGGTCCTTGCCGGCGAAGAACTGCACGTCGTCGATCAGCAGCAGATCCAGCGAGTGGTACTTGGCCTTGAGCTCGTCGAAGGTCTTGCGCTGGTAGTTCTTGACGACGTCGGAGATGAACTGCTCGGCGTGCAGGTACAGCACGCGGGCGTCCGGGCGGTCCTTCAGCAGCGCGTTGCCGACGGCATGGATCAGGTGGGTCTTGCCCAGGCCGACGCCGCCGTAGATGAACAGCGGGTTGTACATCTGGCCCGGCGCGCCGGCCACGTGCAGCGCGGCGGTGCGCGCCATCTGGTTGGCGCGGCCCGGCACAAGCGTGTCGAAGGTCAGGCTGGTGTTGATGCGGTGGCGCGTGGCGCTCGGCGGCAGGTTGGCCGGGACACCGGGCGCCGCGCCGCCCTGGATCAGGCTGGCGGCGGTGGCCGGGGCGGCGGCATTCGGTGCCGCGGCGGCGGCCGGGCGGGCGGCCACGGAGGTCGCTTCTGCGCCCCCTTGTGCGCCCGATGGCGCGGCGCCGGTTCCGCCGCGCAGGCCGTGCTGCTGCAGCACCTGGCCCATCGACAGGCCGGACGGCGAGGTGCGCGGCAGCGGCGCGATGGCTTCGCGCGGCGCCAGCGACAATTCCAGGCGCGCCGGCTTGCCGGCCAGTTCGGTCAGGATGGCCTCGATCCGGCCGGCATACTGGCTGCGGATCCAGTCCAGCTTGAATCGGTTGGGGACGCGGAGGGACACCAGCACGGCCTCGTGGCCGTTCTCGTCCTGCTGGGCGACCTCCGCGGGAGGCAGCGGTCGGATCCAGGTATTGAATTGCTGTTCAGGCAGTTCGGCGGCCAGGCGTTCGCAGCCGCGCTGCCACAGGGCCGCACCTGACAAGTCTGCGCTCAT